>NZ_CP142524.1:0-4800000 GCF_046113285.1 Janthinobacterium aestuarii | reverse complement strand
GCCTAATGACGTTCCCAAACGTTCTTGTTACCGGACATCAAGGTTTCTTTACTATTGAAGCCATGCGTGAGATTGCATCGACAACATTTGAAAACTTGTCGGCATATCAGCTTGGTGCCGAATGCTCAAATCTCGTGCCTGGAACATATTAATGACTGTTACCTGGTCTGTGTTTTCCGTCCGCTTTGGGGCGTTTCCCGCCCCTCAGTCAGGATAGGCAATGTTGAATGACAGGCAGCCGATAGTCTTAATCCTTAAAGACCGAACACAATTTCCGCTTTTGATCCGGCCGTCTGATCTGCATCCGGCATCCACCGTCCGTACACCCGCGCAATCATTGTCCAGTCCGCATGCCCCATCTGCTTTGCAACCCACATAGGGTGCTCCCCTGCTGACAGCATCATGCTGGCGTAGGTGTGCCGCGTCTGATAAGGGTTGCGATACCGCACGCCAGCGTTTTGCAGAATGCCGGTCCATAGTGTCTTGCGGATCGGCTGGTCACCCTCCCAGCGCCGCTCCAGGCGTGGATTTTGAAAGACTTCCTCGCCCTTGGCCCAAGTGAAGGCCTTTTGTTCCTGCAACGCGTGCATGGCGCGTTCCAGCAGCTTGACTTCGCGGCGGCCGGCGTTCGTTTTCGTGCTTTCTGCCACTTTGGAATGCTGGGTGAGGGCTCGCGTTACCATCACCACACCACGCACGAAGTCCACATCGGCCCAATCCAGGGCCACCAGTTCGGACGTGCGCAGGCCGGTCCAGAAGGCAAACTGCAACAGGTTACGTCCTTGGCCGGTTGCCTGAGCAAGAATCGCTGCCTGTTCCTCCTTCGTGAACGGGTCGATATCGTCCTTCGACTGCGGCCCCTCGACCTTGGAATAGCACCAGCGCGCCAGAGGGTTCACCTCGATCAACTCGTCCTCTATCGCGTCGTCCAGTGCCTTGCGCAGCACGCTCTGGATATTGGCCATGGTCTTGTTGGTCGCGCTCATGGGCTCCAGCTTCGCCCGCACGTCCTTCTTGCGCAGCGCCGACAGCATGATGGTGCCGAACCAGGGGATCAGCTGGCCAACGACGATCTTGCGATAGCCGTTGTATGTGCTGGCCTTGAGGTGTTTTTTTTGCCTGTCGAGCCACTTATCCAGAAACGCCTCGATGGTCTGCACGTCACCGACCTGGTCGGCAAACTTGGCGGCATTGGACGATTGCGGAAAGGTGGCCGTGTAGTCAAAGCTGTTGGTGGCAATCGCGTGCAGGATCGCCGCTCGATGGTTCTCTGCCCGTTTCAGGTTAGCGGAAGTGGGCTTGAGCGCGATCCTTTCCCGGCACCTGGTGCCGCGATACATGAAGGTGATTTCGATGCTGCTTTCCGATGCAGCTTTAACACCTCGCCCGTCTCTACCCATGATTCATACCCTTTCACGTCAATTAAAATTCGATTGTCTGGCGCTTTGATCCAGACGGCGTCCTTCGGCCAGATCCCGTCCCGGATCTTTGTTCTGATCGCGTCGGGCGTGTAACCCGACTCGGTGGAGAACTTCGGTATGGTCATGTAGCGAAGCATTTCTTTTTCCTATTCTTGGAATCGGTTTGTACCGCCAAAGCAAACGCTTCAGCCTCCGTGTATTGCGGCACCTCAGCGCCTGGCTTGCGGTAATCTCGCAGTCGACAAAATTCCTTGTAATCCGCTTCCTCGGCCGGGGAGGGCGCTGTCATGCTGGACACCCGATAGGCGCGGTTGCTTTCTTGACCGCCTCGATGGCGCCCAGCGGCACGGCCCGGAACATGCCCGGCCACTGGTGGTCCAACTCGACCCACGCATGCAGCTCGCCATTGCCCACGTCGCGGCGCAGGTCGTTGACGGTGCCGACCTGGTAGCCTTCATCGGTATCGAATGTCACGCTGTCGCCCAGGGCGATTTGCCGCGGCGAATCGGTCAGGGTGGTCAGCATTGCGGTGCTCCTTTCAGTTTGGCGGTAACGCCGCACACGCCGTAGCGGTCGATGGCGGCGTCGATCACGTCGCCGCTGGATGCGGCAATCTCAAAAAAATCAAAACGTTCGGTTTGCGTGCGAACGATCACGGCATAAGTGCTCATGTGCCATTTCCTTCTTGTGGTGGGTTGTCGGGGACGATCAGCCGGGGCCACGGGCAGGCGTTGACGGCCGCCCAGGCGGCAATCAGGGCTGTTTTTGCCTCGTCGGGCAGGTCAGGTATGGGCGCCCCTGGCGGCGTGGCCGGGGCAGGGCGGTCGGGGTGCGTACAGTTATTTACACGAGTCCGAGGAACGGCAACCCCAACAGCCACCCCGCGAGCGCCTGTGGCCTGTACGGGCGTCCACGTATGGCGCACGGACTTGAAGACCACCCCGATCAGGTCGCTGCAGCGCACGCCGTAGGGCGTAGTGCGCAGCGTTTCGCCGTAGCGGCCGATGACGGTCTTTTCGTCCTTGGCCAGCGTGACGACCAATTCCTTGCGCGGCACCAGGGCGCCGCCTTGGGCGCGCAGGTATTCGGCCCAGCAGGCGCGCTTTTCGCCGTCGATCTTTTGTACGGCGTCCCAGGCGCGGCGCATGGCGGCCGGCGCTTCGTTGAGCATGCTCTCCTCGATGCGGCGCAGTTCGCGCCATACGGTCACGGGCGCGCCGCCCCATTGCTGGAATTGACGGATGCCCCAGCACGCGGCCCAGGACTCGACGCGCGCCGATGGCGTCAGCTCGACATCGCCTTCGGTATCGGCCGTGACGACGTAGCCTTCTTTCGTCTTGTGCTCGGCCACGCCATCGATGTTCTTGGCCACGTACTTGGCGATGTAGCCGGCGGCGCTGCCCTTGGCCCAGTCGATGCGCTTCACGTCCAGGCGGCGCGCGAAGGCACCCGGTTCGCCACGGTCCACGCGCCAGGCGTAGCGCCTCATGATGCGGATGGCGCGGCCGGCCACGTCCTGCAGGTGGGTCGTCTTGTATTTCGCGGTCGGGCGCACGAACAGCAGCAGATGCCAATGTGGACAGCCATCGTGGTGCGGCTCGGCGATGCGAAAGCCGTACAGGCCGATGCCCCGGCGCGCCAGCGCGGAGCGGCACAGCGACGTCATCTTGCCCAGGTAGGCATTCGCCTCGCGCGGCGTGGAGCCGTCGAACTTGTCGTTCGGCTTGCCGCTGTGCTGCATGGCGTGGAAGCGCGATGGACACGTCCAGGTGATGAATATGCCCTGGTCGCCGCATTCGCGGGCGATCTGCTCAAAGCCGTTGATGCGCAGCATCAGCTCGCCGCGCCGTATGGCCTTGTTGGCCGTGGTTTTCTCGGCCAGCTCGGCGATGCTAAATTGCTGGCCGTGCTCGTTCTGCACCAGCGTGGCGGCCAGCGCTGCCGCGTTACGGCGGTTTTGCGCCAGGCGCGACAGCACGGCGTCGTTGCTGGCGTAGGGTTCGCCGCTGTACTTCACATAGCCCAGGCGGATATTGCCCGCTTCAAAGGCGCGCTTAACGCGCTTGCGCAGTTGGCGGCGCCACCAGCGGGCGTCCACCAGTCGGGCGATGGTGTCGGTCATCGTGTCGAACTCGGGCAGCTCGATGCCATACGAGGCACATTCGTCTTCCATGATCTGCAGGGCGTGCGTGTCGGACACGGCCATCCACAGCATTTTGGTCACGCCGGCCGCCGCGCGTTCGGCGGTGGCCACGATGTCCGCATCGCTTTGCGACAGGTCGACGCCGGCCGGCACGTACTGCTCGGCGAATTCGCGCACAAAGCTGGTGGCGATGGACTCATAAATTTTGTACCAGGACGACCAAGCCATTTTGGCCATGGCTGCGTTGATGACGCGGTTGCGCCACTTGAACGGGATGCGGGCCAGCTCGGGCGCGAACTGGGTGGAGCGCAAAAAGGCTTCGTGACGCTGCGGGGTAGGTAGCAGGATTTGTTTAGATTGCATTTAACAGTCTTTCGTACACACGGATAGCGGCCGAGGTGGCGGCGCGCAGCTCGATGCGCTCTTCCTCGGTAAATGAGTGGATGGGCGATTCCCAGCGGTCGGCGTCCAGCCCGGCGGCAATCAACACGGAACGGCGCGCGCCACGTGGCGACAATCCCCAGGCCTGGGCGATGAAGGGCGCCAGGTTGCGCGGCTTGATGCTGCGCAGTTGGGCCTTGGCTTCGGCGATGGCGGCCAGCGCATGCCCGGCGCCCGGTGGCGTCGGCATGTCCTTGTCGCGCGCGGCCAGAATCTCGGCGACAGGCTGGAAGGACAGGTGATTGTCGATAAGGGACGCCGGCATGGTTCAGTCCTTGATGAAGCCAATGGCCCGCAGCACGCCGGGGGCAATGACGATCAGGAGTGACAGCAACCAGATTCCGCAGGTTTTGGCCAAGCGCAGCATCAGCGTGCCCCTGCCTTGAGAAAATGTTCTGCCCAGTACGGGAGCGTGTGCGATGCGCCGCAGCAGTGGCGGGAACCCGCTTCAGTGGCAAAAATGTAGTTCACCTCGATGGGCAGCTTGCCGACCAGGGCGCGTTGCTTGGCTGGCGCGAAAAAGCCGTCACGCTCCAGTGCCTGCCCATCGCTGACGATGAAGGTCAAATTGGCAGCGCCGTAGGCGTGATAGGTCTTGGCGATCTCATGGATGTGGGCGGTCAGCGCCGCGATGCCGATGCCCGCGCTGGCTTGCAGCAGAAAACACGTTGGCGCCACGGGGACAATGCAATTTTGCAAGGCGGGGCGGATCGTGCTTGGTGCCATGGATTGGTCGGCATGACGGGTGGCGTGCAGCGTGTTTTCCATCGGTTTTCCTTATTTCAGGTTGAACGAATCCCGCACGCTCAAAACGGAGCGCTGCAGGGCACAGCAAAAGAGGGGGAAGTTACGGCGGCCGGGCTACGGCGGCGCGAGGATCGGGATAGTCATCAGCAGCCCGCAGTCAGGTCGAGGGCCAGCTGGCTGGTGGCTGCCGCGCGCGCATGCTGGGACATCGGGATGCGGATATCCGGCTTGGGCATGGCGGACAGCGAGAGGGTGCGCAGCACTTCCAGGCCTGCCACGAAAGAGTGCCCGCAGTCGGGGTTCTGGCACATGTAGGTGATTTCCTTGAACATGACGGACATCGTGCGGCTTTTGACGGCGCGGACGGTGTATTCGCAATGCGGGCAGGGCAGGCCGATGACTCTCATTTCAGCTTTCTTTCCACTTGATACAGGGCGCGACCGCGACCTGTCATGTTTTTCAACTGCTTGCGCAAGCGCGACTTGATGAGCCATTCCGCAGCCTGTTCGATATCGGCCAGTCCTTGGCGCTGGCGCACGATCTCCAGCAGCGCGCGCTCGTCGTCATTGAGATTAATTTGGTGATCTGGCATGTGGGTAGCTTTGCAGTTGCTTAAAAGTTACTATTCAGCGTCTCGGATTAAGCATTGCGAAGCTGTACGCTATCGATGTTGGCGTCATCTGCGGCAACAACGGCCAAGGCTTCACGCATGACAATCTGGCGCACCAGCACCGCAAGAGCTTCGCCTTGGTAATCGGCGAGCGAGGAAACAAGCTGGTGTTCGTAATCGTCCAGGCGCAACATGACGCGGTGGTTGCGGATACGTTTTGCATCGGGGTACATGGCGTCGTCCTTAGTGGGTGATTTGGGAAGCGATTTCGCGCTTGTAATCGGCGAGGCCGCGCAAGATCAGGAAGCGCAAAAACCAAGCGCGGGATCGTTCTTGCTGCGCGGCAAAGTCTTCGACCTCCAGCACTTCATCAGGCGCCAAGCGGACACCTAAAGGCTGAGAAGTGACGCCCTTGGTAGTGCGCCCTATTTTGGATACGTTTTTCATAATGTTATGATGTGTAATCGCTACAGGATGGCGTAACTATAGTGTACGAATGTACACCTGTCAATGAGATTTAGTGAAAATATGAGCACCATCGGCGAAGCATTGAAGGCGGAGCGCCTCCGCTTGGGCATGAATCAAGAAGATTTTGGCGCTGCAGGTGGCGTGAAAAAACGTACTCAAATATCGTACGAACAGGATGAGCGGTCTCCAGACGCCGTTTATCTACGGGCTATTTCCGCTATTGGTGTTGATGTCCAATTCATCCTTACTGGCGATCAGGCAGCGGCCTCGTTGACAGACGACGAAAAGGAATTGCTGTCGGGTTATCGTGGTTTAGATATTCGCGGCAAGGCGGGTGTATTAGGGATGATAGACGGTATGACCGCAGCTCCTGCGACCAAGCCGGCGCAGCAAAAGGCGGATACAGCCACCCCCACTGTAATTTTCCACGGCAAAGTCGGCCAGCAAGTAACTGGTGATGTGACGGGGAAGCAGACATTCAACGTGGGCACAAAGAGAAAATGAAGGCCATTTTAATATCGTTGCTCTTGGCCGCATTGCCAATTTCATCTGCTTACGCAAACGAGTCCACCTCCGATGCAAAAAAAATCAAATTGGCCTTAGTCCGCATTCCGGTGACGGATAAAGACCTCGGCTATAAAGACCTTAGTGTGCGTCTCCCGAAAGTTGGCATGGCCGTGGAGTTCGTGAAGATAACGAAGGTCGCTAAAGGCGAGGACGAACCGCCGCACATCCTTGCCGGGGATGAAATTATAGACATTTTCCTAAGTGAGCCGAATCAGATTGTGAAAGCCATTTGCCCAATCAGCGGCGGCCAGGCTTCGTATGTCATACGTGGCAAGAAAATCATTCCGCAGACGCGCACGGCTTACTGGCTGATGACCAACAAATGCGATTACAAAGGCTAGACCGACTGAGCATCCTTAGTCGATGAACGTAGATTAGTTTTGGTTGTGGAAAGTAAAGTTAGCAGATGTCTGAAAAATTTGAATTCAAGCGCGAAGTAGGGCAAGCGGTTATTGGAAACGTGAATGAGGCGCCGCGCTTGAGCAACGTAGTCACGCTACATGTCGGCGACAAGGAAAAAGAAGTTGAGCTGATTACCTCCTATCAGCGTTCAAACATCAAATTGCTGGTGGACAGGCTTGCCAGCCTAATTGGCGTTGAGGATGTAAAGATATATCGAGGACTGATTACCGATTACGGCCTCCAAAGATTTAAAGAATTGCCTAGGAATAAGTATCAAGAAGTGAAAACTACTCTAGAGCAAAGAATTGAAGAGGCCGGAAAGCCCCTTGTTGATGCTCCGACCTCTACCGTCAAATCCCCCCAAGCTATAGCTCACCATGCGCACACTGCGCTCCCCTGCATCGCATGTGCTGAAAAAACGATGAGCTTTATACGCCTGCAACGCACCGCTCGCTTGCAACTTGCGGCCCTGATTGCATGCCTGATTGCTTGTGGCTGGCTACTTTACAAAGTTCAAGCACCTGTAGGTCATGATGTTAATCAGGCAAAAGACGGGAAATGCTACATTGCCGGAAAGGCTTACACCGCCGGGCATATTGAGCGATCACGCGGCAAAGCGATGGAATGTGTCGGTGCTGTAGGTGATATGCCAGCAATGTGGCTGGACGCAAATCGAGGACAATAAGCCAGCGCGGAACCAGCTCCTATTGAGCGCTGGCCACGTCCTCTTTATTTTCACGAATGATTTCTCGTACTTCCTCAATATGCTTCCACGCATGCAGCGCCGCCCGCTTCGCTGCCTGCTTGCTCTTGTAGGTATGCTCCAGCGTTTTGAGCGTGCCAGCGGCGCCAGCCTGTTCCTGCCCCGCTTTTTTCTTCTTCGCCGCCACATCCTTCCACTTCGCCACCACGCCCGTGATGCCTTCGTCCGGGTCTTTCTCTTCCTCGCGCTCGGCCTCGACCGCTTCCGTTTTCGTTTCAAACTCCACTCGCGTGGTAAAGCCGTTGCCGCCCAGGCTGTGCGTGACCTTGACCGATAGCCATTCGGTGGCGTCGATCTCAGGCTTGAAGCCTGTCACCGTCACGGGCGATTGCGGGAACACTGCCGGGTTGCCCAGGGCCAGGCTCATTTCGAAGGTGGCCAGGCCGCGCAGGATGCGCTGCCATTCGGCCACGGCCGCCGCGCGCGCGTCGGTTTCGTTGGCGAAGGTGGTGCGCAGGCGCTTGCTGTTGCCCGGCACGCCGGCTACGACGCTGCGGCGGCGCGCATAGCGCTCGTCGTGCCAGAAGGCGCGCACGCCCGTGTAGGCGTCGCTTTCGGCGCTGTGGTAGCGGTGGCCGTCGCCCAGGGCGCGCGTGATGGGGATGACGGGCAGCGCCTTGCCGCTGGCCGTGCGGCTCTGGTTGATGGGGATGAAGAGCAGGATGTCATTCTTGACGGTGGCCACCGCGTCGTATTTTCTGCCCAGCCGGCGCAGGAAGGCCGCATCGCTTTCGTGGGTCTGGTCGATGTGCTCGACGGCGGTATCGCGCAGGCGCGCCGACACGCCCGACGCCAGCTCGTTGCGAAAGGCAATTGCCTCGATGATCGCGCCCAGGGTGGTCTTGTGAAAGCTGTGTTCCTGCTGCTGTTTAAAGGTGTCGATCAGGTTGGCCGACCGCGCGCGTAGGGTGATGGTGTCGGGCGCGCCGCTGTGTTCCACCTCGTCCACGGTGAACTTGCCCATATCCACCAGACCGGCGGCTTGCCAGCCCAGCGCCAGGGCGATCTGCGCGCCGCGCGGCGGCAGGGCCAGCTTGCCGTCGCTGTCGTCGAGCGAGATATCGAGCTGGTCGCTCTCGTCGCCACGGCACAGGGTCAAGGTCAGATTAATCAGCCGCGGCGAGACGATGGCGGTCAAATCCTTGTCCTCGATGCTGACCTTGAAGGCGGGGATATGCTCGCTCATTTGAACTTGTCCGCCGCGCTGCCGATGGCGCCGCTGATGCTGCCGCCGATCTTGTCTTTCATCTCGCTGACCACGCCACCGTATTTCGACGTGATGCCGCCGACGACATTGCCGACCACGCTGCCCACGGCATTCCTGGCCGCGCCGGCGATGCTGCTGGTCATGCCGTCGATGCTGAGCATGTTTTTCAGGTCGCCGATGTCGCCCAGGCCAAGCATGGCCAGCACGCCGTCGTCGTCGCGCTTGAGCGCAATGGAGAACTCAACGCGGCGCGCGCCACCGCTGCCGTCGAGGACGCTGCGGCCCTCGGTCATGCTGGTGATGCGATACGAGCCGAGAATGCGGCCCGTGCCCTGGATCAGAATCCACGATTTACCCGTGTCGGCCATCATGCGCAGCGCATCGAGCGAATACAGGGAGCCGGTCAGTTCCGGCGCCACCCAGCCCGACAGGGTGATGGTGTCGTCACCTGGCCCCACGTACTGGTGCGCGTCGCGCAGGCCCACGCGCGCCGTGCTGGCGTGCTTCCATTCCGTTTGCCGCTGCAGCTCGTGATAGGCCAGCGTCGGCAGGCTGAACACGAACATTCCTAAAATCATCATCATGGTGTGCTTCTTTCTTAATCGTGGTCGCGCAAGGACGAGCGGATGCGCGCCGCCTTTTCGCGGTCGCGCTGATCGAGCGCCACGCTCACCGCGCGCGCAATGGCCTGGGGATCGGTGCCGGCCTGCACGTTGAAAGTGATTTCGATCTTGTCGCCCTGGATGGTCATGCCGGCGCCGAACCCGCCTTGTGCCAGCGGCGCGCGCGTGTCGAAGGCGCTGGCGGGCAGGGCGGTTGCCGCGCCGATGGCAATGCCGGCACCCAGTTGCGTCAGGCGCTGCGCCAGGCCCGAAACCTTGGCAATCGGCGCGCCCTCGCTGCGGTCCAGGCCCACGGCCAGGCCCTGCATGGTGTAGTCGCCGAGCTGGGCAAACACGCGGCTCGGGCTGTGGATGCCCAGCTTTTCCTTGAACCAGGCAATGGTGCTGGAACCGGCATTGCTGATGGCGTCCTTGACGGCGCCCATGGAACCCGTGATGCCGTTGACCAGGCCGCGCAGGATGTTGGCGCCGAATTCGGTGAACTGGGCCGGCAGCTTGATGCCGAACCAGCTCATGACGCCCGCGAACGCCTGGTAAAACACGCCGACCGGTGACCAGTTGATAATCAGGGCGCTGATACCCGTCAGGCCACCGGCACACGTCGCCTTGAGCTGCGACCACACGCCGACAAAGAACGTCTTGACCGGCTCCCAGCATTGATAGATGACGTTCAAACTGCTGGTGATGCCGCTGGCCATGCTGCGCAGCAGGCCGCTGCCGAAGTCGCTGAACCTGGCCGGCAGCGCAATGCCGAACCAGCCCAGCACGCCCGCGAAGGCGCGATAGAACAGGCCCAGCGGCGACCAGTCTGCGATCAGGTTATTGATGCCGACGAAGCCGCCGGCAAACGCCGCCTTGACGTCTGACCACAGGCCGCCAAAGAAAGCCTTGATCGGCTCCCAGTATTTGTAGATCAGGAAGGCGGCGCCGGCGATGACCGTGATGGCGATGCCAATCGGGGTCAGCGTCAGGACACGGCCCAGCCACAGTACGGCGCGGCCCGCCCACATGAAGGCGCCGCCCAGGCCGCGCAGGATGGGCGTGAGCACGCCGCCCGTCACGCCCATTTTGGCAAACATGACATGCAGCATGGCATACGGGCCGATCATGGCGGCAATGCCCAGCATCAGCGGCCCCAGCACCAGCAGCAGGCCGGCCAGTACGGCAAAGGCGGTAATCATGACCTTGGCCACGGTCGGGTTGCGTTCCATGAAGCCGTTCAGGCGCGTGACGGCGGAAATCGCCATTTCCAGCCCCTGCGCGTACAGCGGCAGGATTTTTTCGCCCATAGTCAGTTTCAAGTTGGCCAGCTTGGACTGCGCTTCCAGTTCCTTGCCGGCGGCCGAGTTGCGGCCCAGCTTGTCCAGCTGATCGATGTTCGCCGCGCCACGGTTCAGCTTTTCATTCTTGTGGATCTGCACGCGCTGCAAATACATTTGCGAATGCAAGTTCGACGCGGTGCGGTTGGAAAAGATGCTACCGATGGCATCGAGCACTTGTTTCTTTTCCGTGATGCCCTTCTTGGCCAATTGCGGCAACAGCACTTTTTCCATCCATTCGAACTGGTTTTCGCGGAACAGCTCGGAACCCAGCAGCGCACCAGGATCGAGAAAGGAAATTTGCCCGGCCTTGTCGTGCTTGACCTTGCTTTTGTCGCCGATCAGGCCAAACTCTTCCAGCTTTTTGGCCGAGCGTTTCGTGGTACGGCCCTGGTACAAGTTCTGGTAGGCGCTCATCAGGGACGTGCCGACGCGGTTGCCGCCCATTTCCTGCACCAGCGGCTCCATCTGGTAGTAAAACGCATCGTCCTTCAAACCCTTGGCAGCGAGGCCGCCCGTCTTGATCATGTTCAGCCATTCATTCGGCCCGACGCGCCCGCCTGTGGCGGTAATCACTTTCTGCACGATATTGGCCTGGGCTTCGAACTTTTCCTTGCTCTCCAGGCCGCCGCGCAGTTCGATCACCTTGAGCATGTCCATGAACTTGCGTTCGTTGTCGGCGCCCTCGGCCTCGCCGAAGAAGGCATGATTGGCAAACTTCATCTTCGCCAAGGTAGGGGCGACCATTTCCGCGTGGTGCACGTCGGCAAAGGCGCTCATGCCGTCGCGCATCAACTGCAGGTTGTCGAGCTGGCTGGTGCCGTAGGTCTTCATGTTGCGCGCGAAGGCGACGGCCTCGGCTGACACTTTATCGCCCAGGCCCAGGGCATTGACCCTGCCCACTTCCGTTTGATAGTGCTTGGCCTCGTTCAGCCCCTTGACGACGGGCGCGCCGATGACGGCGCCCGTGGCGGTCGCGCCGGCGCCGGCCATGGCCAGGTTGCCCGCCTTGTTGCGCAGCTTGTCGGCATGCTGGGTGGCGTTGGTGACGCGCTGCTGCTTGTCGGCTGACGCGGCCAGACGCTTTTGTTGCGAAGCCAATTCAACGTTCGTCAACTGGATACTGTTCTTAAGCCATTCCTGGGCCTTGCCCAGTTGGCGCGTGTCAATGCCGGCTTCCTTGAGGCTGGTACGCAGGACGCGGAATTGCTGGCTTTGTTCGCGGCCTTTCAGCGTCAATGCCTGCGTGACTTTGACTGCTGCGTTAAATTCGCGCGTCAGGGCGCGCGTGGGCGTCGTGGTCTGCTTCATTTTCGCAGCAAGATCATTCAGTTTGTCTTGCGCTTCCTTGAGCTTGGTACGCGTCGCATTGATACCGCTATGCAGTTCGCGGAATTTCCCCAGGTTTCTCTGCTGGGTGTTCAGTTCGCGCAAGCGGTCACTGGTGGCCTTCAACGCTTTGGCCGTATCGCTCGAGCCGCCCATGATTTTTTTCAGCGGGCCGGTAATCTTGTCCAGTGCCGCAAATACCACTTGTAATTTCAGATCCCGACCAGCCATCTATTCCGCTCCGCTTCGCTGCCGGGCGCGCTCGCGCCAGGCCATCAGTTCATCAATGGTAAAACCGTCCATCGCTGCCGGCGTCCAGTGGAAGACGCCGGCAATGTCGGCCATGGCGTCCTCTACTTCGCCGGGGATACCGAAAGGCGATCTGCTTTGCTCGCCAAAAAACCGGCAACCTCGGCGCCCACGGCCAGCAGGTCGGCCGGGTCCATGTTGGCGATGTCGTGCGCGGTCAAGGTCGGCTCGGTGATGCGCGGCAGCACGATCTGCAAGGCCGACACGTTCAGGTTGGCCAGCTCGATCAGGGAAATGCCGCGCAAGGCGCCCGCCTTGGGTTTGCGCACGGTCAGCGAGTTGATGAAGGTATCGCCGCGCTTGATCGGGTCGTCCAGTTCGATGACGGCGCTGTTTTGGGTATCGTTGTGCATGGTGTTGTCCTTGTAGGGTGGTGGTGAATAGAAAAGGGGATTACAGGCCGATGGCCTTGCGGATGGCCGCATTGGTGTCGCCGCCGCCAAAGTTCTCGGTGCCGCTCATGAAGTCCAGTTCGATGACGGTGGCGCCGTCGATCATCAGCTTGTAATAGCTGCAAGCCATGGTGTATTTGTGCGTGGTGTCGTCGCCCATCTTGGCGCCGCCCATGTCGATTTCCTTGTAGCGGCCGCGCACGACGACCTCGACGGCGGCGACCGTGCCCTCATCGTCTTCCTGATAGGCGCCGGCAAAGCGCAGTTGCACGGCGCCGTGCGTGTGCGCGCCGTACTGTTTCAGGGCTTCGGCGATCAGGCCGCCGCCGCTCCATTCCAGCGACAGCGCCTCGTTGCCGAAGTCCACGGACACGGGGCCGCTCATGCCGCCGGCGCGGTACTCTTCCATTTTGCGGCTGAGCTTGGGCAAGGTGACTTCCGGCACCATGCCCATGAAGGAGACGCCGTTCTGGAACAAGTTAAAATTTTTCAGTTTGCGGGGCAGGCCCATGGTGTTCTCCAGTTATTCAATGCGCCCGCGCTGGCGCGGGCAGGGTGGTGATGGCGGCGCCAGTACGACTATGCGGCGATGCGCGAGGCGAAGTCGGCCAGGTAGCGGTCGGTAATGCGTTGCTGGAATTTCAGGTTTTCCAGCGGCGGCACGGGCGTGTAGTCGTAGTCGATGGCCAGCTTGCCGTCTTTCAGCGCCGTCTTGTCGTTGTATTGCTCGTCATACCAGGCGTGGCCGTCGATGATGTAGCCCTGCAATTTCAGGTCGCGGAACTTGGCGTTGATGCTCTCCAGCAGGTCGCGCACCAGGGACGGATGCAGGGGCACATCGACATAGGCGAAGTGCGTTTCGGCGATGGTGTCGGCCAGCACCTGGGCCGTGCGCGTGTAGCTTTCGAAATAGAAGAAGCCGCCCGGCGCCTCGCAGGTGCGCGAACCCCAGAAGCGGTAACCGCCCATGTTAATCAGGGTGGTCACTTCCTTGGCGTTGAGCACGCCGGCATCGGTGGCCGGGTCTTGCAGGTCGAAAAATACGTCCTTGGTGATGCCGGTCGGGCCGTTGACGACTACGTTGGACAGGGTCTTGTGCCAGCCCGTTTCCTCGTCGATCTTGGCGCGCAGACCCATGGCGAAGGCGACAGCCGAGATGCTGGCCTCGGCGTCCGTGGCCGTATCCCAGTTCACAAAATCCGGCCAGATCACCATTACTTCGCGCTGGCCGAACTGGCCGCGATAGGTGGTGGCCGCCGTGACGGAGGCGCAGCCATAGGCCGACGCATACACGAAGCCGCGCAGGCGCTGTGCCACGCTGACCAGGGCGTTGGTGACGGCCTGGGTATCCAGGCCCGGCGCGCCGAGGATGCGCGGTTTCACGCCCAACTTGCTTTGCGCGGCCAGCAGCGCCTGGGCGCCCAGGTACTTGCCGTCCGGTGACACGCCGCCCACGGCGTTGGTGGTGGTTTCCGCTTCCGTCTCGCCTTCGGCCACGCGCACCACGACGGTCAAGGGTTTGGTTTGTGCGGCGATGGCTTCCAGCGCGCGATACAGGGTGCCGGTCTTGCCGGCCTTGCCCATGGCGGCCAGCACGTTGGTGACGAGCACTGGCGTGTCGAGCGGGAAAACGGCCGGGTCGGCATCGTCGGCCGTGGCGATCAGGCCCAGCACAGCCGTGGACACGGTGCGGATGGGGCGCGAACCCTCGTTGATTTCAATGACGCGCACGCCATGGTGGTAGTCGGTGGGCATTGCTGGCTCTCCTGGTAGGTAGTGAATGTCGGGGGTGTTACTGGGTGTTGCCTGCATCATCGAAGGCGCGCCGGGCCTCTTGCGGCAAGGCGTCGGCGATGCGCTGGAATTCGGCGCTGACGGCCGCCTGCAGGGCGTCCACATCCTGTGCGGCGACGACCGTCGCGCAGATGGTGATGTCGAGCAGGCAGGTGCGCGCCGTGGCGATGGCTTGCGCGATTGCCGCGTCGCCGCTGGCCATGGCGGCAAAGCCGATACCGGCCAGGCGGTTGAGAATCCCGTCACGGCGCGCGCGAACGGTATCGAGGTAGAAGGCGCACACTTGGCCATAGGGAATGGCAGGGGCCGGCGTGATGCGCAGCGCCCCTTTGACAAACTTGAACGATCCGCCGGATGCACGGGCGGTATGGGCGGCCAGGTGGTCAGCCTCGGATACCTCAAACACATCGGACGGGATGTCCTGGTACTCGATGTTGACGGGGTAAAAAAAACCTGTGCTCGGTGAATATCTGACGGCCATGATTAGTTTCCAATCGCAAAATAGGATGGGGTGATGCCGCCCGACAGCGTTGTCCCGTTGTAGGTGAACAGGCGGCAGCCCGTTTTGGTTTGCATGCCGGCATTGATATTGCTGGGCGCACTGGCCCCGGCGCCGGCTTGCCCGTCATATCCCCCAAAGACGCGAAAACACTTGTTCGGAAACGGAATGGGAAAGATCACATCGGCGTAGCCGGTGGCCTGTGTCGTTGTGCCGGTGCCCCACTGGAAAATGAAGTCGCCGGAAATTTGCTTGAAGCCGTTCGAAAACAACATGGCCGCAAAGTCGGCATTGCGCCACAGCTCGGCGGTCGAGTCGATGACTTGCCAGACGTTTGTCCCGGTCGCCATGAGGGTGAGAAATTGTCCCGCCTTGATCGTGATGCTCGGCACGCTGCCAACATCAAATCCAATGTTCACGCCTGGCGCGGCAAGGATGGTGCCGCTATTGAAAAGTCCGAAGAACTTGACGCACTTGCCGGAATTGTGGGGAATGCCAAGCGATACTGGGTCAGGAATGGTGATGGCCTTGCCCGCAGTCGGGAAGTACAGGGCGCAGCCCATATCCTCGGCGGTGAGCGAACGGCTTTCAGTGACGCCGGCATAGCGCACCATGTTTCCTTGTGCGCGCTGCACAAAGTCGGCATTGACCAGCTTGCTTGACGCGTCAAACTTCGGCAGTGTCGCCACTTCCTTCATGCTGTATTGCGGATGCGGATCTGCCGCCGCTGCGTGCTTGGCCAGTTGCTGGTCGCCATAGGCGCGTGCGCTGGTGTCCTGTTGATCGACATAGGCGACCTTGGCCAGCAGCGGGTGCGGGTCAAGAGCCGCCTGATGCTTGGCCAGTTGCTGGTCGCCATAGGCGCGTGTGCTGGTGTCTTGCTGATCGACATAGGCGACCTTGGCCAGGAGCGGGTGCGGATCGGCGGCCGCCTGGTGCTTGGCCAGTTGCTGGTCGCCATAGGCGCGTGCGCTGGCGTCCTGCTGATCGACATAAGCGACCTTTGCCAGCAGCGGGTGAGGATCAACAGCTGCCAGGTGCTTGGCCAGTTGCGCGTCGCTGTAGGCGCGCACGGTAATGTCTTGATCATCGACATATTTACGGGTGGCCAGGATGACGGACGGATCGATTTTCAGCTCGATGGCGGCCGTGCTTGCGACGATCAGCACGATGCGCACCACTTGCGTGCGCCCGCTACCCTCGGCCATCAGGGGCTTGTAGCTGGGCGGGCAGTTGGCGACCGCACACAGGTCGCCGGCCTCGTCAAAGATGCCGATCTCGCGTATCCACCAGCCGCCCACGTCCTCGGGCAAGACTTGCTCGACGATGATCTGGCTGCTGTTGGCCGGGTCGATGGTCAACTGGTTCAGGCCAGCGCGGCGCACTTCGTGGACGAGTGCCTTTTGCGTGCGCACAGGCATGGGCAGGTTGCCGTTGCCGTCGCCTACGGCAAGATTTTTCAGTTTCAGGGTTTGACCCAGGGCGATGGCGTTGGCCAGCTTGGCCTCGCCCACTTCGGTCAGGATGGCAAAGTATGTGCTCATGGATAGATGGTGAGAGTGTCGATGGTATGGGATGCGCCGCTTTGTAACAGCGTGCCGCGCACTTCGATGGTTTCCGCGATCCAGGGATACACGGTCATGCTGTCGCCGTGGTAGGCGCAAGCGCCCGCGTAGACGTTGCCACGGCTTTCCAGATAAATGGCCAGGCCCGTCATGTGACGGCTGACGGGCTTGGCGTCGGCAATCAGGCGTTCCATTTCCTGAAACATGGCATCTGTGATGCCCGAGTCCAGCACGCCGACATCGAGACGGAAAGTGCCGGGCACGCCGGGCGGTGAGGTTTGCCACCATTCGGTGATGCGGATCAAATAGCCCAGGGACTCGACCACGCGGCGCACGGCGGCAATCGTGCCCTTGTGCTTGTGGATGAAGTAGGACGCCTTGATCGTGCCGCGCTTGATCGACTCGGGCCAGGCGTCGTCCCAGCGGTCGACGGAACACGCCCACGCCAGGAATGGGAGCAAGGCAACGGGGCAGCGGTCGGCATTCCACAGGTCGCGCAGCGGCACGGGCACGTTGACCAGCTCGGCGCAGGCCACGGCAATGGCGCGTTCCAGCGCCGTGGTATTCGACGGCAGGGTGGGCACAGTCTTATTCATCGAGCACCACCACGTTCAAGTTGATGGCGGTGCAGCGTGCGGCCTGGGTGGCGTCCAGCTCGATATCGGTGGCCGGGCTGGTCAAGACGACCTTGCGCACGCCCTCGACGTGGACGGCGGCGCTGCAGGCGGAACGGTAGATGCTGTGCCCCAACGGGCGGCGTGGCTGCGACACGCGCGCGGCGTTGGCTTGCGCGGCGGCTAGCAAAATCGGCACTTCCGGGCCGACGCCGATAAACAAGGTGGCCTCGATCTGGTAATCGACGACCTGGGCGGCTTCCACGCTCAAGCGGTCGCCCAGGGGGCGCACGTCCTCGGCGTTGAGCGCGCGCGCCACGGTGGCCAGCAGTGCAGCGTCGGCGATGCCGGTGGCGTTGTTGGCCAGCACCGTGACGGTGACGTGCGCCGGCGCCGGGCTGGTGGCGCTTGCGTCTTTGATGCGGCCGTCGCTGCTGCGGGCGTGGAATTCATAGGAGGCTTTCGGGCCGGCCACGGACAGGCCGTCCGGCGCTTCCTGGATGCGCAGGCGGTAGGCGTCGTTGTCTTCCATGACGGCCGCCACAGGTGGCAGGGCGTTGGGATTGGCTGGCGTGATGGTCAGGCGCGCCACGTTGACGTTGGCGCCCAGTTGATCGAGGTCGCCATCGAGGGCAAACGCCAGCATGACGGCCTTGCCCGCCTCGTTGACGCGGTTGCGCAGGATGGTTTCCTGATATGCGTTTTCTTCCAGCAGCTTGGTGGCCGGTTCCGATTCCAGTTCCAACAGGGCCGTGACTGCCGCGCGCTCGGCTTCCGGCAGCAGGCTGACCAGATGCGTCTTGCGGCCGGCTAGGATGGCTTCGAAGTCCAGCACCTCGACTACGCTTGGCGCGGGCAATTGGGTCAGGTCGATGGGCGTGCTCATACGATGCCGCCTTGCTTGACGGGCACGGCCAAGGTGATGCCCTCGCTATTCGCCGTGCCGTCCAGCAGCAGGGTGATGGCGCCGTCCGTGTCGCGCGTGAGCTGTACGCTGGCGAGCTGCAGGCGCGGCTCCCAGCGGCGCAGGGCAAAGGCGGTGGCGGCGTAGATGCGCAACTGCGTGGCGCTATTTAAGGGCTGGTCGATCAGCTCGGGCACCTCGGAACCATAGCGGCGGCGCCGGATGCGCGAACCCATGGGCGTGGTGAGAATGTCGGTCACGGACTGGCGCAGGTGATCCAGGCCCGTCAGGCTGCGCCCGGTGGCGGCGTGCATGCCCATCATGCTTGCGGCCCGCCCGACTGGTCGCCGCCGGCCTTGACGCCGCCGTGCGGGTGCTTGGCCAGGCTGATGGCGCCGGCCAGCACGTCCTCGCTGGCTGTGACTTTGCCTTGCACGGCCATGGCCACGCCGCCAGCGGCGCCGGCCTTGGCGTTCACTCCGCCGTTCAGGGTGGTGGTGCCTTCCACAGTGGTGGACTGCATGACGATCAGGTTTTTCATGACGGTCAGGTCGCCCGTGCAGATGGTGCTGGGCGCGTTCGACGTCACCTTGTCGGCCGTGATGGTGGCGGTACCGCCAGGCAGGGTAGCCGTCAGGGCGTGGGCCGCGTGGTCATACTGCACCACGGCGCCGTCGGGGTAATGCGTGGTGTGGATGGTGTCGCTGGTTTCGGGCGCGTCAAATTCCTGCGAGTACAGTGCCGGAACGATGATGCCGCGCGTCAGGTCGCCGCCCGGGGAAAAGACGATGACCTGTTCGCCGACGGTGGGCGCTGACCAGGTGCGCGTGCTGCCCGCGCGGCGCGTGGCCCATTTCAGCCACTCGGTGGTGAGGGTTGGCCCGAGTCGCACGCGCGCCTTGGCCCCTTTGACCTCGGCAATGGTGCCCAGGCGGATCAGGTTTTGCAGCAAGC
This sequence comes from Janthinobacterium aestuarii, assembly GCF_046113285.1. Lineage (NCBI taxonomy): Bacteria > Pseudomonadati > Pseudomonadota > Betaproteobacteria > Burkholderiales > Oxalobacteraceae > Janthinobacterium > Janthinobacterium aestuarii. The sequence goes on along the minus strand of NZ_CP142524.1, from coordinate 4,780,929 downwards.
GGAGGAGGTCGGACAGGTCGGCGTTCATGCAATGCATGTTGCCGAAGTCCGCGTGCGGATGCACGCGGGGGCGGGTTGATAAGCGGATTAGTGACTTTTGCGGTTCTTCGTGGGCTTCTGCTGGCTTGTGATCAGGGGCTAAATTTGAGGTTGGTAGGTCTTATTTCTGAGCGATCAAGATTTCACGCTAGACGACTTTGCCTTTGAAATGGCGGCCTTAGCTTCGTTCAATAAAGAACGGATTTTTTCAGCATCGGCCAGCTTGAGAAATGCTGAGGTCTTACCAATTCTGCCACTCGACACTGCGAAACTTACTTCGCCATTTGTGCCGGAGAATACGGTCATGGATAAGTCGCCTTTTGTTCTATACTGGGCCTCAAAGTTACCCAATGTAGTCACATTTCGTTCTATTTTGCTGATGTAGTCCAAGCCCCGAATAAGAGAATCAATTTCTTCCTCGTCAATGAATGAAGTACTTTGGCGTTCAAGCCTTCCCGATTCTTTGACTTCAAACGAAACTCCGTATTGGACAGATTTTGGGTTACTCGCGTCTCGAAACTCGCGTACGTCTATTGATACTCGTCCCATGCCATTGACAACACCTATAGTCGAGAAGCCTTTTACGATTACGATACCAGTTCTTGCTGAAAATGCTTCTAGTTTCGTTGCTGGGGGGGCCTTGGTTGCGTCGGCTTGTTCTTGCGCATTGACCAGTAGAGGAATAGCAAGCAGGGTGATTGAAAGAAAGTGACGCATTGTTGCTCCAAATGAGTGTTGTGATGACTAGAATAATAGGCAAGCAAAGATCGTGTACATATTTGACCTGATCAATATGTGACAATTAGTGCTCGCTGGACTCTAACTCATTTGGCAACTAATATCAGCAAGAATCATTGTTCGGATTCTAGATTTGACATAGATATCGTAATAAGGATTCACGTACTAAGCTCTGATCCTGTTCGTTGATTCCAATAAGGGGCCGCGCTACATAGGTGTATATCGCCCCCTTTTTTGATACCCGATCTGGTCGCCCAAACTGATGGACGCGCGCCACGCGCGCCACCCAGCCAAAGAACCCGACCTCGATCTGATCGCCGGTTGCCTTTACTTTCAGGTGTTTGGCAGTGCGAATCTTGGCGAACATGGCCGCCTTCTGCCGCTTGATCCTTCCATTCTTCCCCTTGAATTCCTTGCGCCGCTTGCGCGCTGGATAGGCCGTGCCATCCGGCCCCTGCTGCGCCTTGATGCGCTGCGCTTGGCTGCGGCGCAGGTCGATGGCCACCTTGTGGTTGATGGCGCGGCGCTGGGCCGGCTGCAGCTTGGCCAGCAGGGCGCCGGCCCAGGCTTCCAGTGCATGCAGGTCGTCGCTCATGGCGTGGCCTCGGGCGTGCGCCATTCGGCCAGCAGCGTCTCGCCGGCGTACAACTTCCAGAACTCGTCCGCATAGGCGGGCATGTGCTGTATCTCGGCCAGGTGCTTGATGTCGAGGCGGCCCGCCTCGCCGGCCTTGACTGCCACGCGTTCGGTCAGGTCCAGCTTGATGGAAATGTCGACCGTTTCGTGGTTATTAAAATCGACCTCGAAGGCGATACCGTGCCTGCGCGTTTCCTCGTTGGCCATCAGGTCGAGCTGATGCACTTTCAGCCAGGCGATTAGGGCCACCATGATGGCGTCCGCGTCGCCCGCGTAATCGGTGACGATCAGGTTGAGCTTGAAGCGGTATTCGAAGGAGAGGGAGGCGGTGGCCGACGCCACCACGTTGCCTTCGTCGGCGAAGACCAGCAGGCGGTCGGGATCGCGCTGCAGGTCGGGGATGGCGGCGGCCAGGTGCTGGCGCAGGCTATTCGGTTTGTACATGGTAGGCGTCTCGTACTAGGTTGTAGGCGTCGATGCAGGCGTTCAGCTGGCGGGCGGCGTCGTCGCCGTCGCCGGCAATGGTGTCAAGAGCTGCCGCAGTCGCTGGGTCAAGTTCGGCGCGCGTTTCATGCCGATTGCTTGCGGCAGCGGAGGTATCTGCAGTGGCGGCGCACTGGCCGCCGGCGACGGGGATTGACAGGCGCACAGCGCCGCTGCGCACGTCATCGTTAAAACGGTCACGTTCAGTTTTCGCATGGGTTTGTTCCTGGGTGAGGTGGTCGGCGCGCTGCGCCAGGACGGCGCCGGCTGCGCGCTCCAAGGTGAGCACGCGGGCGGTGGCCTGGGCCAGTGCGGTGGCGGAGGTGGTTGTTTGGATAGCGGCCGCCCGCTGCAGTTCGGCGATGCTGGCGTCTTTGCGCCAGCCCTGCACCGTCCAGCCGGCCAGAGCGCCGCACAGGAGAACAGCGGCCAGTGGGCGCCAGGTGGGTGCTGTCACATGGCCACCCGTTCCTTGATCCAGCCGAACAGAAAACGGCGCTGGGTTTTGTTGGCCTCGGTGATTTCCAGGTAGCGCGCTGCCTGCAGGCCGTTCAGGGCGCGCAGCAGCACGGTGGCGCCTTCCTGGCCGCGCCATTTCAGGAACGCGGCCAACGCGCCCAGCGACTGCGCGCCCAGGCGGCCGTCGACGAACAGGGCGGGATAGCGGGCGCCCGTGTCATTAAAACCGTTCAGCCAGCGCTGCAGGAATTCGGCCGCGCGGTGCGGCCCCATGTTGACGCCCGTGTCGATGACTTCGGCGCCGATGCCGGCATGCAGGGCCAGCACCTGGTCGAACTTGGGTTCCGTGATGTAGCGGGCCGTGTAGATGGCGCGCGCCACCGATACAGGCAGGTCGCGCATCGGCCCCGTGTAGCCGTTGGCACGCGCCACCGCCACGGTGATGCCGTAATTGGTTTCCCCGCCCTTGTCTTGCGGGTCGTTCACATAGCCGCCTTCGGCGCGCAGGATGGCGTCGATGACGCGTGCGATCAGGGGATTTTCCACGGTGGCCATCAATGTTCCTTCGCGTCTTTGACCAGCTCGGCGATGTCCTTGTCGCTGCGGCGCTGGAACCACAGGGCCACGGCGCGCGATACCCACCAGCCGGGGGCGCCCACGATCAGATCGATGGCGGAGGCGTTGACCATGGCGCCGATGGCCGGGAGCTGGGCGCACAGCAGCTGGTAGACGGTGCCGCCCAGCAGGCAGGAGAAGACGCCCGCGCAGGCCAGGCGGGCGACGAATTCGCCCTTGTTGAAGGTGCCGTCGCTGTTCAGGGGCGGCAGCACGATGTACAGCATGGCGGCGCCGACCATGCCCAGCGCCGCCTTGAAGCCGTACAGTTTGACCAGGGTGGCGAAACCACCAAACGATTCTGCGGACATTGCTTGATTCTCCGGTAAGAGGGATGAAAGATTTTTCATGATGGATAAAGGTTAAATGCCAGGATCAGTCCCATAGCTGCACGATGTCCGCCGCCTGGCCCGTGCTGGGTGCCGGCTCGGGCAGGGAGACGAGCAGGCCGGCAGGCAGCACGGCGCCATGGCGCGCCAGCGCGGGATTCATTTCTAGGGTGTGCTCGACGTATCCCGCGCCGTCGCCCAGGTAGCGCCACACCAGGGCGTCCACCGTGTCGTGTTGCTGCGTGCGCACCTGCATCAGATCAGCTCGACGATCAGGTGCGTGCGGCCGACCATATCGGCAATCGCCCATTGCGCATTGCGCCGCTGCGCGCCGGGCGCCTCGTCGAGCCACTCCATGCTTTTCTTGTCGCTGACGGACGTGGCCGTGCTGTCGTAGTCGCGGTAACGCTCGATCAGATCGGCTTTCGCCGTGCTGTAGACGGCGCGCCGGTACTGCGCCAGCAGGCGCGATTCGCGGTTGATGCGCGCGGCCGGCACGTCCACCAGGGTGGCGATGCCGGCGGCGGCTTGCATTCCCTGCCAGTCGGCCAGCTCGCGGTTGACCTGCAGGATGGCGTCCACCACGGCTTGCACCAGGCGCGCGTCGGTGACGGTGCCGTCCAGGCGCATAGCGTCGCGCATGTCGGTGAGGGCAATATCGGGAAACCAGCCGTCGTTCTCGATGATGCCGGGGACCGTTGCAGGTGGCGCCGGGGTGGTGCCAGGCGGGGTGGACGGGGGTAGGGCCATGAAGGACATACGGGACGCTTTCAAAATGGGGCGGTGGACGGGGTTCATCAGGTCAAGGGTATGACCAGAATCCCCCCGTGCCGCCGTGCTGCGGGGGATGCTCTTTACGTGGAACCGGCCGCGCGCTTGATGCGCCGCTCCAGCCGTTCCATATCTTTCTTGACGCCGCACGACTCGGATAAAGCGCGGGCACGCTTCAGCTGGGCCATGGCCGTTTCCGCCTGCGCCACCAGCGCCGGCGCAATCTCCGCGTCGTCGGCCTGGTCCAGCACGGCGATCATGGCCAGGCCGATGGCCTTGTGCAGCTTGGCGCGCGCCTGGTCGGGCGCATCGCTGGCAGCCGTCAGCTGCTCGACGGTGCCCAGCACCTGGGCCGCGTGCTGCGGATCGGCGGCCAGCTTGCCGTGCAGGAAGCCCTCGGCAAATTCGTCCAGCATCAGGGTGGCGATGTCGCGGCTGTAGGTGTCGGGCAGGGTGAACTTGTGCGCCAGCGCGTACTCGGCCATGACCAGGGCGCGGTCGTATTCGCCCGTGTCGATGTGCCACACCAGCAGGGTGGCGAAGACGTCATCCTGGGCGCCCTTGCCGCCGGCCAGCACGCCGTCGATCCACTGCGCATAGTCGGGCAGCATGGTGGCCTTGACCTCGATCTTGCGTTCCACCGACTGGATGGATTTCAGGCGCCGCCGGTCATCGGCCAGCTTGTAGAGCATCATTTCGTAGGCCGTGCCGGTGGTCACGCCCTGCGGCGCGGCGGCGCCGGCCGTGCGCTCGGCCAGCATGCGCGCGCGGTGGCGCAGGGCGGGGGAAAGATTGCCCATCACTTGTCTTTCAGCTCGATGTTTTCCACCAGCGCCGCCAGGCCCAGGTCTTCGATCACGTAGGCGTCGTTCGATGACTCGTAGTTCTCGATGCGGTCGCGCTTGGGCACGTCCTCGACGCGGCGGCGGCGCGCGCCTTCCTGGAAGTAGATCGACAGATTGTCGAAACGGGTAATCAGGATGGCGTTATCCGGGAAGTAGGGCACGCGCGCGGCCGGCAAGCCGCCGATGCGTTTCTGGCTGATGATGATGTCCGCCGCCAGCGTTTCCGTGGGCGCCTGCTTGGTGTTGACCAGGGGGAAATACTTGTCGTTCAACAGCTTGCGCCCGACGATGGCCACCAGATTGGTGTCTTCCTGATACCACGGGTCCAGCAGGTTGACGGCATCGGTGACGGCCGCGTCCAAGTTGGCGTAATCCGCATCGGCCACGTCACCGATGACGACCTTGCCCGGCATGCCGGCCGCGACCAGGCCCAGCACGCGCTCGGGCGCCAGCTCGCGCAGGTGCTGCAGCCAGCCCTTGTTCACGTCCTGCAGCAGTGGGTTGGCGTCCAGATCGGTGTCGGCCATCGCCTTGACGCCATTGAAGCCGATGACGATGCGATCTAACGCCTGGCGCGTCAGGATGGCATTGGCCACGCGCGATTGAAAATCGGGGAACTTGGCCCAGGCGTCCAGCTTGGCATAGTTCAGATGCGTGTCGAAGTTGGTTTGTTCGCAGCGGTACTTGGTGCCGTCCAGGGTGGACAGGTCGCGCGTCTTGCGTTCCTTGTCCTTGGTGTTGGTGCGGCCGGCAATCGGGCCGGATACGCCCAGGCCCAGCTTTTCGCCTTCCTGCTCGGTCACGCCGATGATGTTCACTTTCGTCAGGAACTCGCTCGATTCCTGCATTTTCGTTTCCAGCTTTTGCTGCACGCTGGGCGTGACGCTGAAGGTCTTGGCCACATTGTCCGTGTCGTTCAGTTGGCCCAGGCGGGTTTCATATTGGCCAAAGACCTGGCGCGTTTGCTTTTTCATAAATCAGTGCTCCGTTGTTGAATGGGGGGAAGAAAGGGCGAGGGCGCTTAAAACTCGGTCTGCACGGCGCCGTCGTTGCCGGTGGCGGCCGGGCGGCGCGGGCCGTTGCCGGGCGCTTCGTCCATCTGCGCCTTGAAGGCGGCCAGCTCGTCCTGCGTGGCCTTCAATGCCGTTTCGGTTTTCTCCAGGCGCGCCAGGGTGCCCGTGTAGTTATCGTTGGCGGTGACGACGTGGCCGGCCAGCGCCTGCACGGCTTCGCTGATGTCGGCGAACTGCGCCGCGTCGGCGCCGGATTTGTTCGAAAAGCGCGACAGCAGGTTTTTCACGGCGTCGGCCAGCTTGGTTCCCTGCGGCTCGTCAAACTCCAGCGTCACCTCGACGGCCGAGGTAAACAGGTTGGCGCTTTGCTGCTTGCGGCTGGCGGAGAATTTCAGCGCATCGGTGCCCAGGCTGGCCGGGCTGTCGGTGACGCCCAGGCCGACCAGGTAGGGTTGTGCAGAGTCGGCAAAGTCGGGCTGGATTTCCAGGCTGGTGTACAGCTTCTGTTTCGCCTTGTTGATGGCGACCAGTTCCGGCGTCGGTTCGATCTGCGCGAACAGGGCCAGTTTCTTGCCGCTGTCGGTGTCGACTTCCTCGGCTTTCACCGCGATCACGTCGCCGTAGGCTTTGAATTGGCTGTCGGGCAGGATGCCGCGAATGTGTTCCAGCCAGATGCGCGCGCCGTAGGTTTTCGGGTTGTAGCTGGCGGCGATCTGCTCGATGGTGGCGCGGTCGATGTTGCGGCCGTCCGTGGTGGCGCCTTCGGTGGCGACGCGGAAGAATTGGGATTTAGGCATGGTGGCGTGTCTCGGTTGATCGGATAACGCCATGGTCAACGTCTTGGCGCTGCGACTCAATGCGCTGCGGGTTGCTATGGGCCATAGCGACTTTTGCCTTTCCCCGTTCCGCGCGCGCGCAGCCTACGCTGGCGGCATGCTGACAATCGAGAAAATAAGCGAACAAACTCCCGACGAGAAAATCGCCGAACTGGCCGTGCCTGAGTCTGAGCCACGCCGCGCCGCGCGCGCCCTGTACTGGAAGGGCTGGCGCATTTCGTCCATCGCCCGCCACCTGGGACTCAAGCGCAGCACCATCAATAGCTGGAAGGCGCGCGACGAATGGGACAAGGCGCAGGCCATCGAGCACGTTGAGGCGTCGGCCGAGCTGCGCCTGGTCAAGCTGATCGAAAAAGAGGTCAAGAGCGGCAGCGATTACAAGGAAATTGATCTGCTGGCCCGCACCATCGTGCAGATGGCGCGCGTGCGCCGCTATGAGCAACCGGGCGGCAACGAGGTAGACCTCAACCCCAAACTGGCGAACCGCAATGCCGGCCCGAAGAAGAAGCCGACGCGCAACGATTTCAGCGAAGAACAGAAAATCCAGCTGCTCGACGCCTTCCAGGATTCGCTCTTCGACTATCAAAAAGTCTGGTATCGCAACGGCGACCAGCGCACGCGCGCCATCCTCAAGAGCCGCCAGATCGGCGCCACCTGGTACTTCGCCCGCGAGGCGCTGGCCGACGCCATGGCGACGGGCCGCAATCAGATTTTCCTGTCCGCCTCAAAAAGCCAGGCGCACGTCTTCAAGCAATACATTGTGCAATTCGCGCGCGAGGCGGCCGGCATCGAGTTGACGGGCGACCCCATCGTGCTGCCGAACGGCGCGCATCTGTACTTCCTGGGCACCAACGCGCGCACGGCACAGGGCTACCACGGCAATTTCTACTTTGATGAATTCTTCTGGACGCAGAATTTCCAGGAGTTGAACAAGGTGGCCTCGGGCATGGCCATCCACAAGAAGTGGCGCAAGACCTACTTTTCAACGCCATCCTCGACCACGCATCAGGCCTATCCGTTCTGGACGGGCGAACTGTTCAACAAGCGCCGCGCCAAGGCCGACCAGGTCAACATCGATGTGAGCCATGGCCGCTTGTCGTCGGGTTTCACAGGCGAGGACAAGATCTGGCGCCAGATCGTCACCATCCTCGACGCCGAGCGCGGCGGCTGCAACCTGTTTGACATCGACGAGCTGCGCAACTTCGAATACAGCCCGGACCAGTTCGACAATTTGCTGATGTGCAATTTTATCGACGACTCGGCCTCGGTCTTCCCGCTGGCCGAGCTGCAGCGCTGCATGGTCGATTCCTGGGTCGAGTGGGACGACTACAAGCCCTTGCTGGGCCTGCGCCCGTTCGGCAACCGGCCCGTGTGGATCGGCTACGACCCGGCCTTGAACGGCGACAGCGCCGGGTGCGTCGTGCTGGCGCCGCCCATGACGGCCGGCGGCAAGTTCCGCATCCTGGAGCGCCACCAGTGGCGCGGGCAGAGTTTCGAAGACCACGCCGACGCCATCCGCCAGATGACGCAGCGCTACAACGTCGAATACATCGGCATCGATACCACGGGCATGGGCATCGGCGTGCTGCCGATCGTGCGCGGCTTCTTCCCGGCCGTCACAGCCCTGAATTACTCGCCCGAAGTCAAAACCCGCATGGTGCTAAAAGCCAAAAACATCATCAGCAAGGGCCGGCTGGAGTTTGACGCCGGCTGGACGGATATCGCGCAATCGTTCATGGCCATCCACAAGACCCTCACCCCCAGCGGGCGGCACGTGACCTATGTGGCTGGCCGCAGCGATGAAACCGGCCACGCCGATCTGGCGTGGGCCTGCATGCACGCCCTCGATCACGAGCCGTTCGAAGGCACCACCGACAACCACCACTCTTTCATGGAGATTTATTCTTGAGCAAAGCACGACACTTGCGCGCGCGCGGCCGGCAGGCCGAGGGCGCACCATCAACAGCGGCCATGGCCACGGCGCCGGCCGCCGCCGGCATCGAGGCGTTTTCTTTCGGCGACCCGACGCCCGTGCTCGAGCACGCCGATATTCTCGACTGCTTCGAATGCTGGAAGAACGGCCACTGGTATGAGCCGCCCGTCAATCTGGCCGGCCTGGCCAAGTCGTTCAACGCGGGCGTGCACCACAGCAGCGCCATCCACTTCAAGGCCAACGTGCTGGCGTCTACGCTGATCCCCAGCAAGTACCTGTCGCGCGACGCCTTCAAGCGCATGGCCCTGGACTTCCTGACGTTCGGCAATGCCTACCTGGAAGACCGGCCCAGCCGCAGCGGCAAGGCGCTGGCATACCAGCACGCCCTGGCCAAGTACATGCGGCGCGGCGTCGACCTGGACACGTATTTTTTGTGAACGGCTACCAGGCCGTGCACCAGTTCGACAAGGGCCGCGTGTTCCACCTGATGGAGCCGGACGTCAATCAAGAGCTGTACGGCGTGCCGCAGTACCTGAGCGCTTTGCAATCGGCCTGGCTCAACGAGGCGGCCACCTTGTTCCGCCGCAAGTACTACAAGAACGGCTCGCACGCGGGTTTCGTGTTCTATATGACGGACGCGGCCGCCAACACGCAGGACGTGGACAACCTGCGCCAGGCCATGCGCGACAGCAAGGGGCCGGGCAACTTTCGCAACCTGTTCATGTACGCGCCGAACGGCAAGAAGGACGGCATCCAGATTCTGCCCGTCTCCGACGTGGCCGCGAAAGACGAGTTTTTCAACATCAAGAGCGTCACGCGCGACGACCAGCTGGCTGCGCACCGCGTGCCGCCGCAGCTGATGGGCATCTTGCCGAACAATGCCGGCGGCTTCGGCGCCGTGGAACCCGCTGCGCGCGTCTTCGCCCGCAATGAACTGGTGCCGCTGCAGGCGCAGTTCATGGCGATCAACGAGTGGGCGGGCGTGGAAGTGGTGAGGTTCGCCCCGTATGACCTGGGCCTGGGCAAGGAGGGCGCGCAATGAGTGACCACATCGACAACACGGACAAGATCATCTTCGCCGAAGTGGCGCGCGGCCTGGCTGCCGTGCGCGGCCGTCCCGCCCTGGCGCCGCACGGCTGCTGCCACTACTGCGACGAGGCGCTGGCGCCCGCGCTGCTGTTCTGCGATGTGGACTGCCGCGACGACTACGACAAGGAGCAGGCGGCGATGATCCGCGCCGGCCGCCCAGGATGACTGCCACGCCGCGATAGCCGGCAGGGCAGGGCCGCGACAGCCCAGCCGCGCCAGAGCGCCCCAGCCACCGCATAAGCCGCCCACGAGGCGGCTTTTTCACGTCCGGAGGAATGATGTTGCTCCAGAAGCACGAAAAAGCCCCATTTCGGCCCGGCGCGCGCAGTTGTCCCCCCTCCACACCTGCCCGCTATATAGGGCTCTTTTGACTCAAATTTGCGCCATGGCCGAAGGCGCATGAGGACTGGCGCGGCGGGGCGAAGAGGGGGCATGCGATTTGACGCATTTTGACGCACTTTGAGCGGTTTTTCGTGCTGGTGGTGTTGCGACGTGGGGGTAGTGTTGTTTTCGCGCTGCGCGGCGTCCTGGCACGGTTATGGGCTATGTATGGGCGTCTCTATTCTGAGGATCATTCATCTTCACGCCGTCGCATCATTGCCAAGTATTGCGACCTCAAGAACTCTTGATATACTGTATGTATGTACAGTATTTTACTTGGGTGTCACAATGATTGTTAAAATGTTAAAGATGCGCCTTGATGGAGTGGAGGTGCCCAAGCGAAGGTTGAATGATCGCTACCACTCGGCCCGGTCTGGCACATTGGAAGTCGTGGAAACGACAGACCAGGGCTTGCACCGTTTGGTAAAGCTGGCCCGCTTCACTTACGGGGATAGCGGCAAATACGTTGACACACTTTTCGATGTGAATTTGCTCTGGTATCGGGACGGGCGCATGGTCTTGTCAGGGTTTGAGCGCAGCAAGAAAGATATGCAATTTTGCGACTATGCGCAGTCCTGGCTGTGTTTTGTCGGGACGGAGCCGCCGCCAATGCCGGAAGGCAGGTAGAATAATTTGCATGTGCGCCGACTATACCCCCAGCCGTAGCGATCAAATCGAACAGCATTTTGCTGTCCGTTCCCCTCAATTTGACCTGCCGCCGGAAGCCTGGCCAGGCTACATGGCGCCGATCATTCGAGCGTCGCACGACGTGCCCGGTGAGCTGGAAGTCACGCCGGCATGTTTCGGGATGGTGCCCCATTGGGCCGATATGAAGCTGGCGCGCCAGACCTACAACGCCCGCACCGAAACCGTGGCGCAGAAACCATCCTTCCGCAATGCATGGAAGCGCAAACAGTTTTGCATTATTCCTGCAGATAATTTCTTTGAACCCTGCTACGAAACAGGGAAGCCGGTCCGCTGGCGCATCGAGCGCGCCGATGGCATGCCGGCCGCCATCGCCGGGATATGGGAATTCCGGCCGCAAGACTTCCTGCTGTCGTTCTCGATGCTGACGATAAACGCCGATGGCCACCCGCTCATGCAGCGTTTCCACAAGCCGGACGATGAAAAGCGGATGGTGATGATCCTCGACCCGGACCAGTATCACGGCTGGCTCGATGGTTCCCTTGTGAGCCAAGAGGATTTGTTCCAGCAGTATCCAGCAGAACGCCTAATAGCTGTAGCTGATCCGCTTCCGCCGCGTGTGAAAAAATGAACACGCGCTGGGCGCTTGCGAGCTAGGGGCCGGTCAGACAATCGGACAAAAGCTTAACAGCTTTGTGCTTCAACGCAGTGCAAATTTCACCACGCCAGTTCTATAAAAGCAGAGGTCGTGTCCAAATGTCAGTCTTGATTGCCGCTCTGGACTACGGCTCTGGCTGTGCAGTGTGCAACATTCGATCTGGCCTCAAAATCAGCGAAGCCGCCAGGTTCACAGGTTGACCAAGCTATGTTGTTTCTCCTTTCGGCGCGCCTTAAAACCACCCTTACCGCCACGGACATGTCAATGTTATGGCGACGCATGTAGAGGATGGCATGTAGAGATCCTAATCGTTCTTCCATATCGATGGCTGAATTGACGATCGACTCGGAAAGAGCGTCAATTCTGCGTTCGTTCGCGGGGTCTGGGGATAAAAAAACAATATTCATTTTTTCATCTCTCGCTTTATATCTAGAAGTACTAACATCACGAGAAACTGACGTTAGAGAGTCGGTTGAGACTCCTTCGGCCAGGAAGTGGATTTGCCATCTTATGGCACAAGTGCAACCACTCCGCCTGTTTCTATGAGCTGACATGCTAACGCAGAAGCTTCGATCCGTGCCGCATGCTCCGATTTAAATACACTTGGCGTTGGGATTTCAACAATAGGGGAATACTGAATCCCTGCATGAGCGGTTAAGAGGACCATGCCCTGATACATGCCGTTCACTTTCCTGTAGGCAACTATCTGGTACTCATAGTCACCATGTTGCAATTTTTGGTCATTTCCCATTTACGCCTCCGCTATGAAAGATGTTGGGTAGTCAATTTCGAATTTGTATTTTAGAGCATTTTTTGAAATTGAAAAGCACACTACAGTCAGCAACTAATATGCGTTTTGGTCCAGTGGAAACCAATGACATTATTTCATTTTTTGCATGTTTTTCTGAAAGTTATGTATAATCTCAATCAGGCAATCTTATCCTCAGTCCTCACCCCTGACTGTTCAAAATTTCAGCCGCCTTGAACTTGCCGGCTCAATATGTGTCCTTACATTTGGATGCATCAGAACGAACGGCAGGTGCTGTATGGCAAACCAACTCTACCCCTTGCGAATCATGATTGTTGATGACAATCGTGATGCCGCCGATCTTGTCGCGGAATTTCTTGTGATGTGTGGCCATGAGGCTGTCCCGGTATATGGCGGCGCCGAGGCACTGCAGACGGCCGATAGTTTTATCCCTGATGTGGTCTTCCTTGATTTGGGAATGCCTGGTGTGAACGGCTTGGAGGTCGCCTCCACCCTCCGGCAGGCGTCTCGCTTCCAGCACATCAAAATGATTGCCCTTACTGCGTGGAGTGATGACGTCACTCGGATGCAGACTAAGGCCGTGGGTTTCGATCATCATTTGGTCAAGCCGGCAGACTTGGACGACATACTCGGACTGTTGAGTGTCGGCGCTTGAGCGTCGGAATCGTCTGGCCTGGTAACATCGAATTGACTCTTTGCTCACTAAGTCAGCGAATGAACTTACTTCGCCGCCCCGCTGACATGGGATAGCGAAGGCGAGCGTTGTTTCTTATGTGCGTGGTGAGGTATTGTTAACGTGCCGATGCCAGATCAGGGTACGAGGCGTGTACACAGAAAAAAAGGCTGTCATTTTGTTGTCATTCCCAGGCTAAAACAGCCCAAAAACAACCCAAATAATGGCAGCCTTCTTCTTGCTAACTACTTGATTCTAAAGAATTCAGTGGTGGAGACGGCGGGAATCGAACCCGCGTCCGCAAGCACTCCACAGACAGTTCTACATACTTAGCACTATCATTTAATTTAACTCAGCCAGCACGGATGTGCACGTTATGGGCAAGCGAGTTACCTATTATTTAGTCGGACGCTAAGTAACCCAGCATACGACGAGTCCCTGTAAATGACTCTAGAGCTTTTGACGGCCCACCCCAGGGACGAGGTGTTCTAGAGCTAACAGCGATTAAGCTGCCAGTGCGTACGAGTTATCGTTTGCAGTTAAGTTTTTTCAGGTTGTATTTACGAGGTAGCCCGCCCTCGGTATGCCCTGCACTGCTTTGCAACCCACGTCGAAACCAGGTCGTCCCCACAGAACCTTCATTGTAGCGCAATCTTCACACTCTTGCATGATGCATTCGCAGTAATGGATAGAAGGCCAGGCAGATGCAGTTTCAAGCCATTAAGCCGCCAGCTGCCGCTCCTGCGCCGCCTTCACCACGCCAGTCACCAGCTCGAGCAACGCTTGCGGCGTATCGAGCAAATGGTCGGCGTTCCAGTGCTGCGGCTCGACGGGGCCGCAATAGCCCCAGGCGCAGGCGACCGTGCGCATGCCGGCGGCGCGGCCGGCCTGGATGTCGCGCAGGTCGTCGCCCACGTACCAGCAGTCTTCCGGCGCCAGCTCCAGGCGGCGGGCCGCTTCGAGCAGGGGGGCGGGGTGCGGTTTCGGGTACGCCATGGTGTCGCCCGAGATCACGCAGCCGGCGCCGCCCAGGCCGATCTGGCCCACCAGCGGGTCGGTGAAGCGGGCGGCCTTGTTGGTGACCACGCCCCAGGCCAGGCCCAAGGCGCTCAAGCCTTCCAGCATGGCGGGGATGCCGTCGAATAAACGGCTTTCCACGGCCAGGGCCGCTTCGTAATTGTTCAGGAAACCGTCTTTCAGGGCTTCGTAGCCGCTTTCGCCCGGTTGGATGCCATACGATGCGCCTATCATGCCGCGCGCGCCCGCCGAGGCCGTGGGGCGCAGGATGTCATACGGAGTCGGCGCCAGGCCGGCGCGCGCGCGCAGCAGGTTGATGGCCGCTGCCAGGTCGGGCGCGGTGTCGGCCAGGGTGCCGTCGAGGTCGAACAGGATGGCGCGCGGGGCTGGCAGATGGTCAGTGATCATGGCGGGCAAAGTGTGTCAAGTAGGAATGAAAAATGGCGGCCGCAGCCGCCTTGTATTGTGCGTGATGGTTACAGCGGCCGGGTGCAGGCCACCAGATAATTGACGCTGGTATCGCTATTAAGTGAGTAAATCTTGGTCAGCGGATTGTAGCCCATGCCGCGCATGCTGTTGACGTCCAGGCCGGCGCTGCGCAGGTATTGCGACAGTTCGGCCGGGGTGATGAATTTGTCATAGTCGTGCGTGCCTTTCGGCAGCAGACGCAGCAGGTATTCGGCACCCAGGATGGCGAACAGATACGCTTTCGGGTTGCGGTTCAGGGTCGACAGAAAAACGTGGCCGCCCGGTTTCACCAGGGTGGCGCAAGCCTTGACGATGGCGGCGGGGTCCGGCACGTGCTCGAGCATTTCCATGCACGTCACGACGTCGTACTGGCCCGGCTCTTCCGCGGCCATGGCTTCGGCGGCGATCAGCTTGTAGCGTACCTTGGCACCGGATTCCAGGCTGTGCAGGTCGGCCACTTTCAATGCCTTGTCGGACAGGTCGATGCCCGTCACGTCGGCGCCCTTGCGGGCCATCGATTCGGCCAGGATGCCGCCGCCGCAGCCGATGTCGATCACGCGTTTGCCGGCCAGCGGCACTTTCGCGTTGATCCATTCCAGGCGCAGGGGATTAATTTCGTGCAGGGGACGAAACTCGGAAGTGGGGTCCCACCAGCGGTGGGCCAGCTCACTGAATTTTTGGATTTCGAGAGGGTCGGCGTTCATAGGTCGAATAATAGCGGCAATTTTACAATTGGGCAGCCACGGACGAAAAAAAACCCCGCCGTGGCGGGGTTTTTCAGCTGTTCTTGACTTGCGCGATGATTTGCGCCGAGTCGAGGGGGCAGCTATTACTTGTTGCGGGTACCAACAACTTCGATTTCCACGCGACGGTTTTTCGCACGGCCTTCGGCAGTTTTGTTATCAGCAACAGGTTGTTTTTCGCCTTTGCCTTCGGTGTACACGCGGTTGCTTTCAACGCCTTTGGTAACCAGGTAGGCTTTGACAGCATCAGCACGACGTACCGACAGTTTTTGGTTGTAAGCATCGGTGCCGACGGAGTCGGTGTGACCCACAGCGATGATGACTTCCAGGTTGATGCCGCCCAGTTGTGCGGTCAGCTCGTCCAGCTTGGCTTTGCCTTCTGGCTTCAGCGTAGCTTTGTCGAAATCGAAGAATGCATCAGCGGCGAAGCTGACTTTTTCCGAGGTAGGAGCAACGACGACTGGCACTGGCACGACTGGTGCTGGTGCTGGTGCAGGTACGACTGGCGCTGGAGGTGCTACGCATTTGCCGTCTTGCAGGGTTTCTGGCTCTACGCACAGTGGTACGTCGCAACCTGGCACTGCGTCAGCAGGTGTCCAGTAGCCGGTGCGCCAGCACAGGCCGAATGGGTCACGCACGATCACGCCGCGGGCATCTTGCACGTAAGCGCTTTTTGGGCTTGGTGCTTGGATGTCAGTGGTAACTGGCGCGAATGGTGGGGAGGTTGGGGTTTGGGCCGAAGCCGAGCCAGCAATCACTGCGGATGCAGCGAAAAACAGCGTTACAAATTTATTCATTCTTTTTTCCTTTCGGGGGGTGATATCCGCAGAACAACACTGCGCTACTGGTGCTACGTGCCAAGATTTTATCATGTAGACCATATGCGCTCGTTTCAGATTGCGAAACTAGCAATTAACTTCCCAGTCATTTTGCCACACGCATCAGGGGCGCACGACCGTGGTTAAATCAAAGCTTGCCCGATTTTAGACCGTGCGTTGTTTTTGCGCAACGAAAATGCCCATTTGTAACGCATCTGTAACAATTGATCGCTTTTCTTGCCACTTTTAAGGGCAGGTGTCTTGAACTGACATTGCCGTTGTGCATTATCGGCAGAGCAACATGCACGACCCCGGTGCAAACCGCCAATGTTGCTGGTCTGGCCAATTTGTACAGGTAGCTGGGCGCGCATGCTAAAATCGTGCGCTTGACTGTTAAGAGTGCCGGGCAAATGCCCACGGCGGCACTGCATGGCCAGCACGTACCCTTGCGGTACCCGTACTGGCCTTGCCGCCAGCCCGCCGATTTGTTTTGGCACTCTGCGACATGGAAGCCGGGCCACGCCAGCAGCGCGCGGCGCGGCGTCCACGACGACAGCCACCCAGGATATGCAGTATTGCGTCATACATTGCGTAACAGATAAGTTAACCACAGCCTGAGATCAGTCGAACCGCCAATGGATCAATTCGCAAAAGAAACAATTCCTATTTCCCTCGAAGAAGAGATGCGCAAGAGCTACCTCGATTACGCCATGAGCGTGATCGTCGGTCGCGCCTTGCCCGATGCGCGCGATGGCTTGAAGCCAGTGCACCGCCGCGTCTTGTTCGCGATGCATGAAATGAATAACGTGTGGAACCGCCCTTACGTCAAGTGCGCCCGCGTGGTCGGCGAAACCATGGGTAAATACCATCCCCACGGCGATGCCTCGATCTACGACACACTGGTGCGCATGGCGCAGGATTTCTCGCTGCGCTACATGCTCGTCGATGGCCAGGGCAACTTCGGTTCCGTCGACGGCGACGGCGCCGCGGCGATGCGTTACACCGAGTGCCGCCTCGACAAGATCGCCGGCGAGCTGCTGGCTGATATCGACAAGGACACCGTCGACTTCCAGCCCAACTACGACGGCAAGGAAAAGGAACCGACGGTCTTGCCGACGCGTATCCCGAACCTGCTGATCAATGGCTCGTCCGGTATTGCCGTCGGCATGGCGACGAACATTCCGCCACACAACATCACCGAAGTCATCGACGGCGCGCTGCACGTGCTGCGCAACCCCGATTGCACGATCGATGAATTGATCGAGCTGATCCCGGCGCCGGACTTCCCGACGGCCGGCATCATCTATGGCGTGTCCGGCGTGCGCGACGGCTATCGCACGGGCCGCGGCCGCGTTGTCATGCGCGCCAAGACCCACTTCGAGGAATACGGCAAGGATGGCGGCCGCATCGCCATTATCGTCGACGAGCTGCCCTTCCAGGTCAACAAGAAATCCTTGCTGGAACGCATCGCTGAAAACGTGCGCGACAAGAAGCTCGACGGCATTTCCGACATCCGCGACGAATCCGACAAGTCGGGCATGCGCGTGGTGATCGAGCTGAAGCGGGGCGAAGTGCCGGAAGTGGTGCTGAACAATCTGTACAAGCAGACCCAGTTGCAAGACACCTTCGGCATGAACATGGTGGCCCTGGTCGATGGTCAGCCGAAGCTGCTGAACCTCAAGCAGATGCTGCAATGCTTCCTGTCGCACCGCCGCGAAGTGGTCACGCGCCGCACCGTGTTCGAACTGCGCAAGGCGCGCGAACGCGGTCACGTGCTCGAAGGCCTGGCGGTCGCGCTGGCCAACATCGATGACTTCATCGCCATCATCAAGGCCGCGCCGACGCCGCCGATCGCCAAGGTCGAGCTGATGGCCAAGGCCTGGGATTCGTCCGTCGTGCGCGAAATGCTGGCCCGTACGGGCGACGGCACGACGCCGGGCGGCGTCGATGCCTACCGTCCGGAAAACCTGCCGAAGCACTACGGCATGCAGACGGATGGCCTGTACAAGCTGTCGGACGACCAGGCGCAGGAAATTCTGCAGATGCGCCTGCAGCGCCTGACCGGCCTGGAGCAGGACAAGATCGTCAACGAGTACAAGGACGTGATGGAACATATCGCCGACTTGCTCGACATCCTGGCCAAGCCGGAACGCGTCACCGTCATCATTACCGATGAAATGACCCTGGCGAAGAACGAATACGGCGCCGGCAACAAGGACGTGCGCCGCTCGCAGATCGAGTTGAACGCGACCGACCTGGAAACGGAAGACCTGATCACGCCGCAGGACATGGTCGTGACCCTGTCGCACACCGGCTACATGAAGGCCCAGCCGATCACCGAATACCGCGCGCAGAAGCGCGGCGGACGCGGCAAGCAGGCCATGGCGACGAAAGAGGAAGACTGGATCGACCAGCTGTTCATCGCCAACACGCACGACTACATCCTGTGCTTCTCGGATCGCGGCCGCATGTACTGGCTGAAGGTGTGGGAAGTGCCGCAAGGCTCGCGCAACTCGCGCGGCAAGCCGATCGTCAACATGTTCCCGCTGCAGGACAACGAAAAGATCACCGTGATCCTGCCGCTGTCGGGCGAGAACCGCACGTTCCCGGAAGACCATTACGTGTTCATGTCGACCAGTCTGGGCACCGTCAAGAAGACGCCGCTGAAGGACTTCAGCAATCCACGCAAGGCCGGCATCATCGCGGTCGACCTGGACGACGGCGACTTCCTGATCGGCGCGGCGCTGACCGACGGCCAGCACGACGTGATGCTGTTCTCCGATTCGGGCAAGGCAGTGCGCTTCGACGAAAACGATGTGCGTCCGATGGGCCGCACGGCGCGCGGCGTGCGCGGCATGAACCTGGAAGAAGGCCAGCACGTGATCGCCCTGCTGGTGGCCGAGAACGAGCAGCAGTCGGTGCTGACGGCCACGGAAAACGGTTACGGCAAGCGTACGCCGATCACCGAATACACGCGTCATGGCCGTGGCACGAAAGGCATGATCGCCATCCAGACCAGCGAGCGCAACGGTAAAGTGGTTGCCGCGACCCTGGTCGATGCCAGCGATGAAATCATGCTGATCACCACCGGCGGCGTCTTGATCCGCACCCGCGTGTCGGAAATCCGCGAGATGGGCCGCGCGACGCAGGGCGTGACCCTGATCGCCGTGGAAGACGGCACCAAGCTGTCCGGCCTGCAGCGCGTGGTGGAAACGGATATCGACGAAGTCGAGCTGACGACGGAGGCGGGCACGGATGCCGCACCGGCAGCGGCCGAACCAGCCGATCCTGTCGACCCGGCCCAGCCGGAGTAAGATGATTGGGGCTCTTTCGGGAGCCCCAATTGCTATTGGCGCGTCTTTTCGTGGTGCTGCCAGCAGAATTTCGTAGGTCGGCTTAGCCCGTCGGGCGTAAGCCGACATGCATCCGGCAGTGCCCTTTTACCAGTCATTCAACATCCCGCATGCCATGAGAAAAATCGTTGCCACCTTCTTCGCCGCGTTTTCGCTGGCCTTCCTTGCGACCCTGCCGGCCCTGGCCCAGAGCACGCAAGCCACGCCCGCCCGCCAGGCGGCGCCAAGCCCCGCCATGAAAGTGGCCGTGCGGCGCATGCTCGACGCGATGCAGTTCCCGCAACTGACGCGCAGCATCTTCGACCAGATGCTGCAATCGGTGCCCGCCATGATCCGCCAGTCGGCGCAGCAGCAAATCAACAGCAACCCGAAACTGGACGAGCAGCGCAAGGCGCGCGCGCTGGCCAGCGCCGAGGAAGAAATCCCCCTGGCCATCGCCACCCTGACGCAGGTACTGGCCGACCCGACCCTGATCGACGAGCTGGGCGACGAAATGGTGCCCCTGTATGCGCGTTTTTACACGGTGCCGGAAGTCGAGCAGCTGACGGCCTTCTACAAGACGCCGCTGGGCCGCAAGATGCTGGCCACCATGCCGCAGCTGTCGGCCGAATCGATGGCCATCAGCCAGCGCGTGCTGATCCCCCGCGTGAACGCCGTGCTTGATCAGGTCATGCGGGCGGCCACGCAATCGCCCCAATAATTCTCATTTTCGCCAAGGACTGTATCGTGACCCATCAAGCCTTAAGCCCTATTTACAACTTCTCCGCCGGCCCCGCCGTTCTGCCCAAGGAAGTGCTGGCGCAAGCGGCCGCCGAGATGCAGGACTGGCACGGCAGCGGCATGTCGGTGATGGAAATGAGCCACCGTGGTCCCGAATTCATCTCTATTTACAAGCAGGCCGTGGCCGACCTGCGCGAGCTGCTGGCCGTGCCCGAGAACTACAAAATCCTGTTCCTGCAGGGCGGCGGCCTGGGTGAGAACGCCATCATCCCGATGAACCTGGTGGGCCTGGCCGCGCAGCAGCCGGCCACCGTCGACTTCGTGCACACGGGCTCGTGGTCGGGCAAGTCGATCCAGGAAGCGGCCAAGTATGCCAATGTGAACGTGGCCGCGTCCTCGAAGGCTGCCCGTTTCACTGGCGTGCCGCCCGTCGCCGAATGGAAGCTGACGCCAGGCGCCGCCTACCTGCACCTCTGCACCAATGAAACCATCGACGGCGTGGAGTTCCAGCAGGCGCCAAGCGTGCCGCCAGGCACCACCATCGTGGCCGACATGTCCTCGCACATTTTGTCGCGCGTGATCGACGTGTCGCAATACGGCGTGATCTTCGGCGGCGCGCAGAAAAATATCGGCCCGGCCGGCCTGACCCTGGTCATCGTGCGCGAAGACTTGCTGGGCAAGGCGCTGCCGATCTGCCCGTCGGCGTTCGACTGGACCATCGTGGCCGAACATGAGTCGATGTACAACACGCCGCCCACCTACGGCATCTATATCGCCGGCCTGGTTTTCCAGTGGCTCAAACGCCAGGGTGGCGTTGCAGCCATGGAACAGCGTAATATTGAGAAAGCGGCGCTGCTGTACGCGGCGCTCGACGCGGACGACTTCTACCAGAATCGGGTCGACCCCGCATACCGTTCGCGCATGACCATCCCGTTCTATCTGCGCGATGAAAGTCTGAACGACGCATTCCTGGCCGGCGCCAAGCAGCGCGGCCTGCTGCAACTGAAGGGCCACAAGTCCGTCGGCGGCATGCGTGCATCGATCTATAACGCGATGCCGATCGAGGGCGTGCAAGCCCTGGTGAATTATCTGAACGAGTTTGCCGGACGCTGAGTCGCTTAACCGACCGCGCCGGCCCGCCGCCGGCGCAGGCCGCGCGGCCATGATTGAAGTACAGCTGACGAAACAAACCATCCATGACCGATAAATTGAAACCGCTGCGCGAACAGATCGATGCGATCGACGCGCAAATCCTCGAACTGCTGAACCGCCGCGCGCAAATCGCCCAGCAGGTGGGCCACGTGAAGGCCGAGACGCAGGCGCCCGTATTCCGTCCCGAGCGCGAAGCGCAGGTGCTGCGCGGCGTGGCCGAGCGTAATCCCGGCCCCATGGGCAACCGCGAAGTGCAGACCATCTTCCGCGAAATCATGTCGTCCTGCCGCTCGCTGGAAAAGCGCGTGACCGTGGCCTACCTTGGCCCGGCCGGCACCTTCAGCGAACAGGCCGTGTATCAGCAGTTCGGCAGCGCCGTCGAAGGCTTGCCGTGCGCGTCCATCGATGAAGTATTCCGTTCCGCCGAGGCGGGAACGGCGGACTTCGGCGTCGTGCCGATCGAAAATTCCTCGGAAGGCGCCGTCAACCGCACGCTCGACATGATGCTGCAGACCAGTCTCATCATCAGCGGCGAGGTGGCGATCGCCGTGCACCACAGCCTGATGACGAAGAGCGGCAGCATGGATGGCGTCACGTCCATCTGCGCCCATTCGCAGGCGCTGGCGCAGTGTCAGGTGTGGCTGAACCAGAACTACCCGCATATCGAGCGCCGCGCCGTGGCCTCGAATGCCGAGGCGGCCCGCATGGCCGGCGAAGACGGCACGGTGGCGGCGATTGCCAGCGAACTGGCCGGCGCGCAGTACAAGCTGGGCGTGGTCAAGGGCCATATCCAGGACGATCCGCACAACCGCACGCGCTTTGCCGTCGTGGGCACCTTGCAGACGGCGCCATCGGGCAAGGACCAGACCTCGCTGGTGCTGGCCGTGCCGAACAAGGCGGGCGCCGTGTACCAGCTGCTGGCGCCCCTGGCCAGGCACGGCGTGTCGATGACGCGCTTCGAGTCGCGCCCGGCGCGCATGGGCAGCTGGGAGTATTATTTCTATGTCGACGTGGAGGGCCACGTGCACGACGCGGCCGTCGCCCAGGCGCTGGCCGAGCTGCAGAGCAATGCGGCGTTTTTCAAGGTGCTGGGGTCGTATCCGGTCAGTTTGTGACTTCGTTGACTGGTGTCGGATTACGCTGCGCTAATCCGACCTACGGTAAGCTGTAGGTTGGGTTAGCGCAGCGTAACCCAACAAACAACCACGGTAAGCCGTAGCTTGGGTTAGCGCAGCGTAACCCAACAACAGCCACCAGCCTAATCATTCACCAACTTTTAAAGAACACCATGTCTAAAAATATCGGTCCAGAATACGTCCGCGCCATCGCCCCTTATCAGAGCGGCAAACCGATCGCGGAAGTTGCGCGCGAATTCGGCCTCGACGAGGCAGCCATCGTCAAGCTGGCGTCGAATGAAAACCCGTACGGCATGCCGGAATCGGCGAAGCAGGCGATGATCGCCGCCATCGATGACCTGGGCCGCTACCCGGACGCCAACGGCTTCGACTTGAAAGCCGTGCTGTCGAAGCGCTACGACGTGCCGGCCGACTGGATCACCCTGGGCAACGGCAGCAACGACATCCTGGAAATCGCCGCGCACGCCTTCGTGCAGCATGGCCAATCCGTCGTCTACTCGCAGTACTCGTTTGCCGTGTACGCGCTGGCCACGCAAGGCCTGGGCGCGCGCCACATCGTCGTGCCGGCGCAAGCCTACGGCCATGACCTCGACGCGATGGCTGCGGCGATTGCCGATGACACGCGTCTGGTCTTCATCGCCAACCCGAACAACCCGACCGGCACCTTTCTGTCGGCCGCGCAGCTGGAAGCCTTCCTGCAAAAAGTGCCGGCGCACGTCGTCGTCGTGCTCGACGAAGCCTACAACGAATTCCTGTCGGCCGACGACCAGTACGAGTCGACGGCCTGGGTTCGCCAGTATCCGAACCTGGTGGTGTCGCGCACCTTGTCGAAGGCGTATGGCCTGGCCGGCTTGCGCATCGGCTTTGCCATCGCCCAGCCGGTGCTGACGGACCTGATGAACCGCATCCGCCAGCCGTTCAACGTCAACTCGCTGGCGCAGGCCGCCGCGATCGCCGCCCTGAACGACAAGGCATTCCTCGAGCAAAGCGCGCGCAACAACGCGGCCGGCTACCAGCAGTTCACGCAAGCGTTTGATGCCCTGGGCCTGGAATACGTGCCGTCGCACGGCAATTTCGTGCTGGTGAGGGTGGGTGACGATGACGAAGCGGGCGCGCGCGTGAACCTGGCATTGCTCAAGCAGGGCGTGATCGTGCGTCCGGTCGGCAGCTATGGCTTGCCGCAATGGCTGCGCATTTCCATCGGCCTGCCGCAGGAAAATGCCATCCTCATCGCCGCGCTGACGAAAGCGCTGGCCTGACGATATGATGACGCCTGCACTGAACAAGGTAGTCATCTTTGGCGTGGGCCTGATTGGCGGTTCGTTCGCGCGCGCCTTGAAACATGCGGGCGCGGTCGGCACGGTGGTCGGCATGGGCCGCTCGCCGGCCTCGATGGCGCGCGCGTTGGAGCTGGGCATCATCGACGAGATCGGCGGCGACATGGCTGCTGCCTTGCTTGGCGCCGACCTGGTGCTGGTCGCCGCGCCCGTGGCGCAGACGGGCGCCATCCTGGCGTCCATCGCGCCGCACCTGCAGCCCGGCACCATCGTCACCGACGCGGGCAGCACGAAAAGCGACGTGGTGGCGGCCGCGCGCGTAGCGCTCGGTGGCAAGGTGGCGCAATTCGTGCCCGGCCACCCGATCGCGGGACGCGAGACGAATGGCCCCGATGCGGCCATCATCGACCTGTATCAAGGCAAGAAAGTGGTGCTCACGCCGCTGGTGGAAAATAGCGCCGCCGACGTGGAACGCGTGGCGGCCGCGTGGCGCGCCTGCGGCGCCATCCTGCACACCTTGAGCCCCGAAGAACATGACAAGGTGTTTGCCGCCGTCAGCCATCTGCCGCATTTGCTGGCCTTTGCGCTGGTCGACGACATCGCCAAGAAACCGCACGCGGGCCTGCTGTTCCAATACGCGGCCAGCGGCTTTCGCGACTTCACGCGCATCGCCGGCTCATCGCCGGAAATGTGGCGCGACATCAGCCTGGCCAACCAGCCGGCGCTGCTGCATGAACTGGACGCCTACCTGGCGCAGTTGACGACCTTGCGCGCCCATCTGGCCGCGCACGACGGCGCCGCCATCGAGGGCGTGTATGCGAACGCCCAGCACGCGCGCCAGCAATGGATCGAGGCGATCGAAACGGCGGAAATACCGGCCGCGCCCCCACGATAAATACTCAAGGATTCCAGCATGACCCAGACCAAGCACTATCCCCACCATATCGATCTGAAGCCGGTGATGCACGCCGAAGGCACGGTGCGCTTGCCCGGCTCGAAAAGCATTTCCAACCGCGTGCTGCTGCTGGCCGCGCTGGCCAAGGGCACGACGAAGATCATCGACCTGCTCGCCTCCGACGACACCTTCGTCATGCTGACTGCCCTGACGTCGCTGGGCGTCAAATGGACGCAGGATGAATTGACGGGCGACCCGGCCACGGCCCACCAGGTGCACCACGTGGAAGGCTGCGGCGGCGTGTTCCCGCACCACGAGGCGGACCTGTTCATGGGGAACGCCGGCACGGCGATCCGCCCGCTGACGGCGGCGCTGGCCGTGATCGGCGGCGACTACACCTTGCACGGCGTGTCGCGCATGCACGAGCGCCCGATCGGCGACCTGGTCGACGCGCTGAATGCCGTCGGCACGCAGATCGAGTACACGGGCGAGCAGGGCTTCCCGCCGCTGCGCATCCGCCGCGGCCACATCCACGCACAACGCATCGCCGTGCGCGGCAACGTGTCGAGCCAGTTCCTGACGGCCTTGCTGATGGTGGCGCCGCTGATGGCGCGCGACCATGCCGTGACCATCGATGTCACGGGCGAGCTGATTTCGAAGCCGTATATCGAGATCACCCTGAACCTGATGCGCCGTTTCGGCGTGACCGTCGAGCATGACGGCTGGCAGTCGTTCACCGTGCAGCCGGGCCAGCAGTATCAAAGCCCGGGCACGATCCACGTGGAAGGCGATGCCTCGTCGGCCTCGTATTTTCTGGCGGCCGGCGCCATCGGCGGCGGTCCCGTGCGGGTGGAAGGCGTGGGACGCGACAGCATCCAGGGCGACGTGCGTTTCGTCGAAGCCTTGCAGCAGATGGGCGCGACCATCACCATGGGCGAGAACTGGATCGAGGCGCGTTCGAACGGCGTGCTGAAAGCCGTCGACATGGACTTTAACCATATTCCCGACGCGGCCATGACGATCGCCGTGGCGGCCCTGTACGCGGACGGCACCTCGACCTTGCGCAATATCGCCAGCTGGCGAGTGAAGGAAACGGACCGCCTGGCCGCCATGGCGACGGAATTGCGTAAACTCGGCGCCGAAGTGGAGGAGGGCGCGGACTACCTGCGCGTGACGCCGCCGGCCGAAATCCAGGCAGCGACCATCGACACGTATGACGACCACCGCATGGCCATGTGCTTCTCGCTCGCTTCGCTGGACGGCGCCGCCCGCCGCGGCAACGAGATGCGCATCAACGACCCGAAATGCGTGGCCAAGACCTTCCCCGAGTATTTCGCCGCCTTCGCGGGGATTGCCAAAGATACTCTTATTTAACCGAAATCCGGGGTCAGGCTCTCTCCACCTGCAACGCCAGTTCAGGCGTTGATGCAAGCGGGGGTCTGACCCCAGCCCTTTTGGGTTTAGTTTTTTTAAAGTGACAAAATAATGCCAACATCCACCATCCCAGTCATCGCCATCGACGGCCCCACCGCTTCCGGCAAAGGCACGGTGGCGCACCGCGTGGCCGACAAGCTGGGCTTTCATTACCTGGATTCGGGCGCGCTGTACCGCCTGACGGCCTTGAGCGCGCTGCGCCGCGGCACGGACTTGCGCGACGAGCACGCGCTGGCCAAGCTGGCCGAGCACTTGCCTTGCCACTTCGCCAATGGCGAGATCCTGCTGGCGCAGGAAAACGTCACCGAGCAGATCCGTGCCGAAGAGGTGGGCAACACGGCGTCGAAAATTGCCGTATTGCCAACTGTGCGCCATGCCCTGGTCAGCTTGCAGCTGGGTTTTCGCAAGACGCCGGGCCTGGTGGCCGACGGGCGCGACATGGGCACGGTGATCTTCCCGCATGCCCAATTGAAGGTCTTCCTCACGGCCAGCGTCGAGGCGCGCGCGCAACGGCGCTACAAGCAATTGATAGACAAGGGTTTTTCTGCTAATATGGAAGACCTTCTGATGGATTTGCAGGCGCGGGACGAACGTGATACTCACCGTGCGATTGCGCCGCTGGTCCCCGCGGAAGGGGCGCATGTCCTCGATACGTCGGCAATGACGGCAGATGATGCCGTTGAAACCGTGTTGAAATGGTATGCAGCTGCAGCAAAATAGTGTGATTTCTATGCTATGTGGTGCCCGTTGACGGCTCCTGGCCTGTCCGGGTGTGTCAAAAACCTAACCCAGTTTAAGTCGCATCGTGCGATCTCTGCTGGATAACCTGTGTGAACCCTATGTCTACTGTTACAACTAACGAATCTACCGGTATGGAAAGTTTTGCTGCGCTCTTCGAGGAATCGTTGTCGCGTCAAGATATGCGCTCCGGCGAAGTTATTTCCGCTGAAGTCGTGCGCCTCGACCACAATTTCGTGATCGTGAACGCTGGCCTCAAATCCGAAGCATTCATCCCTGTCGAAGAATTCAAGAACGACCACGGCGAACTGGAAGTCAAAGTTGGTGACTTCGTTTCCGTGGCGATCGAATCGCTGGAAAACGGTTTCGGCGATACCATCCTGTCGCGCGATAAAGCCAAGCGTCTGGCTTCGTGGCTGGCTCTGGAAAAAGCGATGGAATCGGGCGAGATCGTCGTCGGTACCGTCAATGGTAAAGTCAAAGGCGGTCTGACCGTGTTGACCAACGGCATCCGCGCATTCCTGCCGGGCTCGCTGGTTGATACCCGTCCTGTCAAAGACACCACCCCATTCGAAGGCAAAACCCTCGAATTCAAAGTGATCAAGCTCGATCGCAAGCGTAACAACGTGGTTCTGTCCCGCCGCGCCGTCATCGAAGCTTCGATGGGCGAAGAGCGTCAGAAACTGATGGAAACGCTGAAAGAAGGCACGGTCGTGACCGGCGTCGTCAAAAATATCACCGACTACGGCGCGTTCGTGGATCTGGGCGGTATCGATGGCCTGCTGCACATCACCGACCTGGCATGGCGCCGTGTACGTCACCCGTCGGAAGTACTGACGGTTGGCCAGGAAATCACCGCCAAGGTCCTGAAATACGATCAAGAGAAAAACCGTGTTTCGCTGGGTGTGAAACAACTGGGCGACGATCCTTGGACCGGTCTGTCCCGTCGTTACCCACAAAGCACCCGTCTGTTCGGTAAAGTAACGAACCTGACCGACTACGGCGCGTTCGTTGAAGTGGAACAGGGTATCGAAGGTCTGGTACACGTTTCCGAAATGGACTGGACGAACAAAAACGTTGCTCCTAACAAGGTTGTCCAACTGGGCGACGAAGTAGAAGTGATGGTTCTGGAAATCGACGAAGAGCGTCGTCGTATCTCGCTGGGCATGAAACAGTGCAAAGCCAATCCATGGGATGACTTCGGTGTTACCCATAAGAAAGGTGACAAAGTCCGCGGCGCGATCAAATCGATCACCGACTTCGGCGTGTTCATCGGCCTGGCCGGCAACATCGACGGTCTGGTGCACCTGTCCGACCTGTCCTGGACCGAAACCGGCGAAGAAGCCGTGCGTCGCTTCAAGAAAGGTGACGAACTGGAAGCCATCGTTCTGGCCATCGACGTTGAGCGCGAGCGCGTTTCCCTGGGCGTCAAGCAACTGGAAGGTGACCCATTCAACAACTTCGCAGCCATGAACGACAAAGGCTCGCTGGTCACCGGTACCGTTAAATCGGTTGAGCCTAAAGGCGCCGTGATCCAACTGTCCGAAGAAGTTGAAGGCTACCTGCGCGCTTCCGAAATCTCGCGCGACCGCGTTGAAGATGCTGGTACGCACCTGAAAGTCGGCGACACCGTCGAAGCGATGGTGTTGAACATCGACCGCAAAGCCCGTGGTATCCAACTGTCGATCAAAGCGAAAGACAACGTTGAAACCCAGGAAGCCATGCAGAAGATGGCAGCTACCGACAACAACGCAGCTTCGGGCACCACCAGCCTGGGCGCCTTGTTGAAAGCTAAGTTCGATAACAAGAACTAAGACTGCGGATACGGCAGATGACAAAGTCCGAGCTGATCAACCGCCTCGCTGAGCGTTATTCTCAGCTGGTGGCGAAGGATGCGGAGTATGCCGTCAAGACCATTCTCGATGCGATGACCAACGCCCTGGCGACCGGTCAGCGTATCGAGATCCGCGGTTTTGGCAGTTTTGCCCTGAACAGCAGGCCCCCGCGCATCGGCCGCAACCCGAAATCCGGCGACAAGGTGATGGTTCCTGAAAAACGGGTACCCCACTTCAAACCGGGCAAACAGTTGCGCGAGCGGGTGGACGCGATGGTCGGGCAACCGATCATCGAGGATTAATCGTCTGCTGGAAGGCGACATAAAGAGCGGCGTCCTTGGATGCCGCTTTTTTTTGTTAATATGCTGTAGAGCACTGCTCAAACCTACTGCGCGTCGCGCTTTGCGGCCGGCGATGCTCACCGTACTTCAGTACGGTTGCGCTTCTCGGCCACAAATCGCTGCCGCTCGCTACGGTTTGATCAGCACTCTACGTTTGTGCCATGTGGTACGGGCATTTTTTTGTTCACTCTGGACCTATCGATGAAAATCATCTCCACCATCGTTGGCTGTGTTCTTTTCGTCCTGTTCTTCAGTTTTGCGCTGAAGAATGCGCAGGTTGTCGACCTGCATGTTTTCCTCAATTATGAAATTCGCGGCCCCCTGGTCCTGATGCTGCTGGGCTTTTTTGTCGCCGGCGCCAGCCTGGGCGTACTGGCGCTGACGCCGACCGTGTTCCGTCACCGCCGCGAAGCGAACAAGCAAAAGACCACCATTGCCGCGCTGCAGACCGTTGGCGTGGCCAGCAATGTCCAGCCGCAACCGGACAGCGTGAGCGCGCAGTAAGCGGCGCCGTCGCTCCTATCTCTCTTACTCGAATAAAAACAATCGCATGGATTTTGAACTCTGGTGGCTCTTGGGTATCCCGATGTTTTTCGCGCTGGGCTGGATCGCCGCGCGCGTGGACATTCATCAACTGGTGTCGGAATCGCGCAGCCTGCCGCGCAATTACTTCAAGGGCTTGAATTTCCTGCTCAACGAGCAGCATGACAAGGCCATCGACGCCTTCATCGAAGTCGTCAAGCTGGACCCGGAATCGGCCGATATGCACTTTGCGCTGGGCAACCTGTTCCGCCGCCGCGGCGAAACGGAGCGCGCCATTCGCGTGCACCAGAACTTGCTGGCCCGTCCGGACTTGCCGCTGGAACAGCAGGGCCACGCCGCCTACGAGCTGGGCATGGATTACCTGAAAGCAGGTCTGCTGGACCGCGCCGAAGAAACCTTCAACAGCCTGGTCGACACGCAATATGCGGCCCAGGCGCGCCGCGCGCTGCTGGAAATCTACCAGCGCGAAAAGGAATGGCCACGCGCCATCGAAGCGGCCGTGGGCTTGCAGGAATCGGGCGCCGGCGCGCGCCAGAAGGAAATCGCCCAGTTCTATTGCGAACTGGCGCATGACGCCCTCGTGCACATGAAGCCGGACGACGCCATGCCGCTGCTGGAAAAAGCCTTGCAGACGGACCGCAAGAGCGTGCGCGCCACCATCCTGACGGGCGACGTGCTGCTGGCGCGCGGCGACGTGGAAGGCGCGCTGACCACCTGGCGCCGCGTGGAACAGCAAAGCGTGCCGCACGTGGCCCTGGTCGCGCAGCGCCTGATGGATGGCTACACCAAGCTGGGCCGTGCACAGGAAGGCGTCAACCTGCTGCGTTCCTACCTGGAAGAAGCATCGTCGATCGACCTGATCGAAGTCGTCTTCAAGGCCGTTATCGAGCTCGACGGCGTGGAAGCGGCGAAGCAGCTGGTCAGCGCCGAGCTGCGCCGCACGCCGACCCTGCTGGGCCTCGACAAACTGCTGGAAGCGCGCATGATGGACGCCCCGGCCGCCATCTGGTCCGAGCTGTCGATGGTGAAAAACCTCGTGCACGGCTACACGCAGAAGCTGGCCCGCTACCAGTGCAGCCACTGCGGCTTCAAGGCACGCCAGTTCTATTGGCACTGCCCTGGCTGCAACAAGTGGGAAACGTATCCACCGCGCCGCACAGAAGAACTTAACGTCATGAACTGATTCGTACACGTCACCTTGCCCTGAGCAATGTGGCGTGTACTTCTATGTAAGACCTGCTTTTTATCCATACGGTACATCCATGAAAATCACTATTATCGGCACCGGCTATGTTGGCCTCGTGACCGGCGCCTGCCTGGCGGAGCTGGGCAACGACGTCTTTTGCCTCGACCTGGACGCACAGAAGGTAGCCTTGCTCAACAGCGGCGGCATCCCCATCCATGAACCGGGCCTGGAAGAAGTCGTGGCGCGCAACCGCGCCGCCGGACGCATGACCTTTTCCACCGACGTCGAAGCGGCCGCCGCGCACGGCGCGATGCAATTCATCGCCGTCGGCACGCCGCCCGATGAAGACGGCTCGGCCGACCTGCAATACGTGCTGGCCGCCGCGCGCGGCATCGGCAAGTACATGACGGACTTCAAGGTCATCGTCGACAAGTCGACCGTGCCCGTCGGCACGGCCGAAAAAGTGCGCGCCGCCATCCAGGGCGAACTCGACGCGCGCGGCGTGGCCGCCACGTTCTCGGTGGCATCGAACCCGGAATTCCTCAAGGAAGGCGCGGCCGTCGAAGACTTCATGCGCCCCGACCGCATCGTCATCGGCGTCGACGCCACGCCGGACGGCGAACGCGCGCGCGAATTGCTGAAAAGCCTGTACGCGCCGTTCAACCGCAACCACGAACGCACCTACTGGATGGATGTACGCTCGGCCGAATTCACGAAATATGCGGCCAACGCCATGCTGGCCACGCGCATCTCGTTCATGAATGAACTGGCGAACCTGGCCGACAAGGTGGGCGTCGATATCGAAGCCGTGCGCCACGGCATCGGTTCCGACCCGCGCATCGGCCACAGCTTCCTGTATGCGGGCTGCGGCTATGGCGGTTCCTGCTTCCCGAAAGACGTGCAGGCGCTCGAGCGCACGGCACGCGGCCACGGCCAGGAATTGCTGATCCTGCGCGCCGTCGAAGCCGTCAACGACCAGCAGAAGCAGGTGCTGGGACGCAAAGTGGTCACTCGCTTCGGCGAAGATCTGACGGGCCGGCATTTCGCCGTGTGGGGCCTGGCCTTCAAGCCGAATACGGACGACATGCGCGAAGCATCGGCCCGCGTGCTGCTGGCCGACTTGCTGGGACGCGGCGCCACGGTGGCCGTGTACGACCCCGTCGCCATGGCCGAGGCGCGCCGCGTGCTGCAACTGGACTTGACGCCGGAGCAATTGGCCAGGGTGCGCTTTGCCGACAGTCCGAAGGATGCGCTGCAGGACGCCGATGCGCTGGTCATCGTGACCGAGTGGAAAGCCTTCCGCAGCCCCGACTTCGAGCAGGTCAAGGCGCGCCTGAAGCAGGCAGTGATCTTTGACGGACGCAATCTGTTCGAGCCGGCCGTCATGGCCGAGAACGGCATCGAATACCACGGGATCGGTCGCTCGATCCTGACGCGCGCATGAGCGCCCAGGAGGTAGTCGCCTTGACGGCGCCGGCCGCGCTGGCCCAGGTACGCCTGCTGGTGGTGGGCGATGTGATGCTGGACCGCTACTGGTTCGGCGATGTCAGCCGTATTTCGCCGGAAGCGCCCGTGCCCATCGTGCGCATCGAGAAGCGCGAAGAGCGCCTGGGCGGCGCGGCCAACGTGGCGCGCAACGCGGCCGCGCTGGGAGCGAAGACGAGCTTGCTGGGCGTGGTGGGCGACGACGAGGCCGGCAGCCAGGTCGAGCGCCTGCTCGAAGGCGGCGGCATCCACAGCTATCTGCAGCGCGATGCGGCCATTTCCACCATCATCAAGCTGCGCGTGATCGGCCGCCAGCAGCAGATGCTGCGCATCGACTTCGAGGATGCACCGAGTGATACGGTGCTGCGCGACAAGCTCAAGCAATTCAATGCCCTCTTGCCGCACTACGACGTGGTGATCCTGTCGGACTACGCCAAGGGCAGCCTGGTGAACGTGGCCGAGATGATCAAGGCGGCACGGGCGGCCGGAAAAATCGTCATGGTCGACCCGAAAGGCGATGATTTCAGCCGCTATACGGGAGCGTCAGTGCTCACTCCGAACAAGTCGGAACTGCGCCGCGTGATCGGCAACTGGAGCACGGAAGAGCAGCTCACGGAACGCGCGCAGCAGATGCGCGCGCAGCTGGGCCTGGACGCCTTGCTGCTGACCCGTTCCGAAGAAGGCATGAGCTTGTACACGGCCGACGAGGTGCTGCACATGCCCACCGATGCGCGCGAAGTGTTCGACGTCTCGGGCGCCGGCGACACGGTGATCGCCACCATGGCGGCCATGCTGGGCGCCGGCATGGGCCTGGGCGACGCCGTGCGCACGGCCAACCGGGCCGGCGGCATCGTCGTCGGCAAGCTGGGCACGGCCACTGTCACCCGCGACGAGCTGTTCTCCCAGTAACCATGCTGTACCACCTGCGCCGGAGCGTTTGATCTGGCGCAGGTTTTCCCATCCTTCCGCCGTCCCGTCTTGTCAACCGTATCACGCTACAGCCGTTAAAGCCGTTAAGGCGCTGCTCTTCCCTTGCGTTCGAGTCATCTTGAAACCACACCACGGAGAGATACCCATGTTCAAAAAAATACTGCTGGCCATCGCCACCTTGATCGCGACGATGGGCTTTGCCTTTGCCCAGGTCGATGTCAACAAGGCGGACCAGGCGGCACTCGACAGCGTCAAGGGCATCGGCCCCGTCACGTCGAAAGCCATCATCGACGAGCGTGCCAAGGGCGGCGCCTTCAAGGATTGGGCCGATTTTGAAAGCCGCGTGAAGGGCATCGGTCCGAAAAGTTCCGTGAAGTTGTCGGAAGCGGGCTTGCAAGTGAATGGCCAGGCCAAGTCCGGCGCGCCGGCGGCACCCGCTCCGGCGGCGAAAGCTGCCCCGGTAAAAAAGGAAGCTGCTGTGAAGGAAGTTGCAGCGAAAGAAGCCGCACCGAAGCCAGCTGCTGCGACCGACACCGCTGCGGCGCCAGCCAAGACAGCCGCTGAAGCGAAAAAAGAAGCTGCTGCCGCGAAGAAAGAAGCCAAGGCTGCCGCCGCTGCCGCCAAGAAAGAAGCTGCCGCCGCGCCTGCCGCTGCAGCGGCCGATGCCGCTCCCGTGAAAACGGCTGCCGAAGCGAAGAAGGAAGCTGCCGCTGCCAAGAAAGAAGCGAAGGCTGCTGCCGCTGCCGCGAAGAAAGAAGCGAAACTGGCTGCCGCCGAGGCGAAGAAAGCGGAAGCCGAGAAAAAATAAGCGTTTTGTCGTAAAGCGTGTTGCGTGGTGGTGCCGCGCAGCACGAGAAGAAAACCCCGCGTGGTACCGGCCGCGCGGGGTTTTTTTTATACACCTACAGCTGCGATTCGATCGGCAGCCAGCGCATCACGGACACCAGCAGGCGGCGCCAGAAGCCGGACTCCGGATCGTGCGTCCACACTTTGGCGGGCTGCTCGGTGGCGTCGGACCAGCGCAGGGCGCCGTTGTCGAGGAACAATCGATAGCTGGTGTCGCTCGCCGTCGAATGCAGGAACAGCGCGCGCATGTCGGCCGCCAGCGCGGTATCGTCGAACAGCACGCCCATTTCCGTATTCAGCTGGGCCGAGCGGGGATCGAGGTTGAAGGAACCGACGAAGCCCCGCTGGCCGTCGACCACCACGGCCTTGGTATGCAGGCTGGCGCGGCTCGACCCCATCAGACTGATGCGCTTGCGGTGCTGGGTCTTCAATTCAAACAGGGCGACGCCGCCATCGAGCAGCGCCTGGCGGTAGCGCGCATAGCCCGCATGCACGAGGGCCACATCGGTGGCGGCCAGCGAGTTGGTCAGCACCTGGACCTGGACGCCGGCCGCGACCTTGTCGGCCAGCATCGTGCTCAGCGCCGCGCCGGGCACGAAGTAGGGCGAGGTCAGCAGCGCTTCCTCGCGCGCGTCCGTCAGCAGCGGCAGCAGGCTGTGCATGAGCCAGTGCTCGCTGCGCTGCAAACTGGCCACGGGCGCGGCTTTTTCCGGCGGGTCCGACAGCACCTGCACTTGCCCGCTCCAGTGCAGGCGCAGCCGGCCATCGAGGTGGGCTTGCAGCTGGCCCGCATCGGTCAGCTGCTGGAGGTAGGGGGAAGCGCCCACTTCGCCCGTGAGCGTATCGAGGCGGGCGCGCACAGCCTGCAGTTCCGGCGCGCCCGCGTCCTTGCCGGCGTGCAAGGCGCCGATGGGGAGGACGGCGCGGCTGTTCCAGAAGCGGTCGAAGATGTCGCTCGTCTGCTGCACGGCGGGTCCCACCAGCAGCAAGTCGGCATCCTGGAAATTGACTTGCTCGGCGGCATCAAAATATTCATCGCCGATATTGCGCCCGCCGACGAGGGCCACCCTGCCGTCGACGATCCAGGCCTTGTTGTGCATGCGCCGGTTCAGGCTGACGGCGCGCAAGGCCATTTCCACGGCGCGCCACCAGATGCCGTCGCGGTTGCGGCTTGGATTGAAGATGCGCACGTCGATCAGCGGATGGCTGTCGAGCGCGAGGATGGCGGCGTCCTGGCCCCGCGCGTTGATGTCGTCGAGCAGCACGCGCACGCGCACGCCGCGGTCAGCCGCGCGCAGCAGTTCGCGCACCAGCAGGCGTCCCGTGACGTCGTTATGCCAGATGTAGTATTGCAGGTCGATGCTGCGGCCCGCTTCGCGCGCGCTCAGGGCGCGCAGGGCAAACGCTTCCAGGTTGTCGTCGATCAGGGCCGTGCCGCTGTGGCCCGGGCGTTGCGCCAGCTGCGGCGCCAGCACGCGGTCGAGCAGGGTGGCATCCGTCGCCACGGGCAAGGCCGTTCCCGGCGCGCCCAGCGAGCGTTCGGCGAAGCGCCCGTAGCTGTACAGGGCAGCGATGCTGAGCACGGCAAACAAGGTGGCCAGCAGCAGCAATTTGACGAGCATGCGGCGCACCGTCAGCGGACCGCGCGCATGCTGCGGCGTGCGGGATGGAGGGCGGTCTGGCGCATGCGTGCCTTTCGTGAACGGGGGAGTGGCCGATTGTAGCAGTTTCTACAATGCACGATTTTCGACCTGGAACATCCTTGCCTGCCGTCAAAAATGCGAGAATGGTCAGCTCAATCAATCATCGGGAGACGGCGGCATGGCAGGGATTGTGACGGCAATGACGGCAATGACGGCAGCCATGCTGTCGGCGAGTGTGGCGGCGGCGCCGGGCGCCGACCCGGCGCAGCAGCAGATACGGCAGCTGGTGGCCGACATCTCGCCGCAGCGCATCGAGGCGCATGTGCGCAAGCTGGTCAGTTTCGGGACGCGCCACACCATGTCCGATACCGTGTCCGACACGCGCGGCATCGGCGCGGCCCGGCGCTGGATCAAGGCGGAACTGGAGCGCTGCGGCGCGCAGGCGGGCGGACGGCTGCAGGTGGCGTTCGACAGCCATGTGGCGCCCGTGTCGAAACGCATTGCGCGGCCGACGGAAATCGTCAACGTGGTGGCGACCTTGCCGGGCAGCCAGCCGCAGTCGGCCGGGCGCATCTATGTCGTCAGCGGCCATTATGATACGCGCGCCACCGACGTGATGGATGCGCAGGGCGACGCGCCCGGCGCCAACGATGACGCCTCGGGCACGGCGGCCGTGATCGAAATGGCGTGCGCGATGGCGCGCCACCAGTTCGACGCCACGCTCGTCTTCATGGCCGTGGCGGCCGAGGAACAGGGTTTGTTGGGTTCCGGCCATTGGGCGCAGCAGGCAAAGTTGAATAAACTCAACATCGCCGGCATGCTCAATAACGACATCATCGGCAGTTCGCGCGCCGACGACGGCACCGTCGATGGCGGCCAGGTGCGCCTGTTTGCCGAGGGTATCCCGGCCGTGAAGGAGATGAGCGACGGCGTGCGCGCCCTGGTGGCGACGGGCGGCGAAAACGATTCGCTCTCGCGCCAGCTGGCGCGCCATGTAAAACAGGTGGGCGAGCGCTACGTTCCCGGTTTCAAGGTCAACGTCATCCAGCGCGCCGACCGTTACCTGCGCGGCGGCGACCATATGCCGTTTCTGGCACAAGGCTACGCGGCGCTGCGTTTCACGGAACCGCACGAGGATTTTGCGCATCAGCACCAGGATGTGCGCGTGGAAAATGGCGTGCAGTACGGCGACTTGCCGCAATTCGTCGACTATGACTACGTGGCGAAAGTGGCGCGCGTAAATGCGGCGGCGCTCGCTTCGCTGGCCCTGGCGCCGGCCGCGCCCGCCGGCGTGCAGGTGCGCACGGCCCAGCTGGAAAACGCCACTGCACTGGTCTGGCAGCCGAACACGGAACCGGACCTGGCCGGTTACCGCATCGTCTGGCGCGCCACGACGGCCGACCAGTGGCAGGGCGCGCAGGATGTGGGCAATGTCACCGAGGCCAAGGTCAAGCTATCGAAAGACAGCTATTTCTTTGGCGTCCAGGCCATCGACCGCGACGGCAATGTCAGCGTGGCCACGTATCCCATGCCCTTGCGCTAGGCGCTGTTGACAGGCAAGCGGGCAAGGAAACCGTGAATCTGGGAAACGACGGCCGCGCCTTCGCCCACGGCGGCGGCGACGCGCTTGGTGGAACCGGCGCGCACGTCGCCGATGGCGAACACGCCCGGCACGCTCGTTTCCAGCGCGGCCCGTTCCGGCAAGTCCGGAGGCGGGTAGGCTAAATGCGCGCCGTGGCCATGGGCGCGGCATTCGGCGCGCGTGACGTCGAAGCCCGTGCGGATAAAACCCTGCTCGTCGACGGCCACGGCGCAGTCGTGCAGCCAGTCCGTGTTCGGATCGGCGCCGACAAACAGGAATACGCGGCGCACGGCGCAATCGCACTCCTTGCCCGTCTGGTTGTTGCGCCAGCGCACCTCCGTCAAGCCGTCGTCGTCGCCTTCGAGGGCGATGATTTCCGTGTGCGTGTGCAAGGTGATATTGGGCGTGGCGGCGATGCGCTCGATCAAATAGCTCGACATGCTGGCCGCCAGTCCCTCGCCGCGGATCACCATGTGGACCTTTGCGGCGTGGCTTGAGAGAAACACGGCGGCCTGGCCGGCCGAGTTGCCGCCGCCCACCAGGATGATTTCTTCCTGCCGGCACAGCTTGGCTTCGATGGGCGAGGCCCAGTAATACACGCCCCGTCCCTCATACGTTTTCAGGTTGGCCAGCGAGGGGCGGCGGTAGCGCGCGCCGCACGACAGCACCACCGTGCGGGCGCGCACCTGCGTGCCGTCGCACAGCTTGACGCGCAGCGGCCAGCTGTCGCACAGCAAGTTGGCGGCGCTGGCCGGGGTGGCGATCTCGACGCCGAACTTTTGCGCCTGCACGTAGGCGCGTCCTGCCAGTGCGCGGCCAGAAATTCCGGTGGGAAAGCCCAAATAATTTTCGATGCGCGCGCTGGCGCCCGCCTGGCCGCCGTACGCGCGCTGCTCGAGCGCCAGCACCGATAGCCCTTCCGAGGCCGCATACACGGCCGTGGCCAGGCCGGCGGGACCGGCGCCCACCACCAGCACGTCGAAGATCTTGTCGCCGGACAAATCGGGCAGCATGCCCAGGCAGCGTCCCAGTTCCGCATTGCCGGGATTTTTCATGATCTTGCCGTCTGGACAGACCACCAGCGGCCAATCCTGCGGCGTGGGCTGGTAGCGCCCGGCCAGCGCGGCGGCGGACGTATCGGTGGCCGGATCGAGCACCGTGTGCGGATGGCCATTGCTCGATAAAAAGCTTTGCAGGTGGAACAGATTGCCATTGCCGCGCGGGCCCACCAGCACGGGGCCGCCCGAATTCGATTCGATCAGCGCCACGCGGCGCAGGATCAGGGCGCGCACGATGCGTTCGCCCATCTCCGCCTCGGCCACGATCAGCGCGCGCAAGGATTCCGAACTGATGTCGAGCAATTCCACCTCGCCCACGGCGCTGCCATTGACGAGGGTAGGGCGGCCGGACAATTGCGCCACCTCGGCAATGAAGTGGCCGACGCCCACTTCGCGCAGCACGGACGCCTGCCCCAGCACTTCGTGGCGCGTGATGCTGACCCGCCCGGACAGTATCACCAGCATGCCGAAGCTGCTGCTGCCCGCTTCGAACAGCGTTTCGCCGTCGGCAAAGCGCCGCCGCGTGCCGTAGCGCTGCAAGCGCTGCAGTTCGAGCGCATTGAAGACGGGCGAGATCTGGTGGCTGCGGCCCTGCAAGTCGAGCGTGGCGAACTGGACGGGATCGTCCTGCGTCGTTTCGGGAATGAATTCGGGTGTGCTGCTGGCCATGGCGGGTCCGTTCGGAGGCTGAATAAGCAAATAACAAAAATAACTAACAGTGACGAGTCTAGCGCATGCGGCGCGCGCCTGCCGCAATACCCCTTGCGCACGCCCGGAAATGGCGGGGCGGCAGGCGCCATGCGGCGCGTCGCGGCGCAGCCGCATGCATACGCGGGCCCGGAAGCGGCCGCCGATCAGCGATACGCCGTCCAGCATCTCATATTAGAATGGGTCTTTGTTGAATCTACTCAAACAGACACGATGGCTTACAAGACACTTGAAGATACGATAGGCAATACCCCGCTGGTGCAACTGACGCGCTTGCCGGGTGCCGATGCGCTTGCGCGCAACAACGTCATCCTGGGCAAGCTGGAAGGCAACAATCCGGCCGGCTCCGTGAAGGACCGCGCGGCCATGTCCATGCTCAAGCGCGCTGAAGAGCGCGGCGTCATCAAGCCGGGCGATACCCTGATCGAGGCGACCAGCGGCAATACGGGCATCGCGCTGGCCATGGCCGCCGCTTTGCGCGGTTACAAGATGCTGTTGCTGATGCCCGACAACCTGAGCGTGGAGCGCCGCCAGAGCATGGCCGCCTACGGCGCCGACATTTTATTGACGCCGAAGACGGGCGGCATGGAGTATGCGCGCGACCTGGCCGAGCAGATGCAGAAGGATGGCCGCGGCGTCATCCTCGACCAGTTCGCCAACGAAGACAATTCGCGCGCCCACTATGAAAGCACGGGGCCGGAAATCTGGCGCGATACCAATGGCCAGGTCACGCACTTCGTCAGCGCCATGGGCACGACGGGCACCATCATGGGCGTGTCGCGCTATTTGAAGGAGCAAAATCCCGCCATCCAGATCATCGGCGCCCAGCCCGAGGAAGGCTCGCAGATTCCCGGCATCCGCAAATGGCCGGAAGCGTACTTGCCGAAAATCTACGACAAGTCGCGCGTGGACCAGGTGGAGTACGTGAGCCAGGGCGTGGCCGAGCGCATGGCGCGCAGCCTGGCGGCGGAAGAGGGCTTGTTTTGCGGCATCTCGGCAGCCGGTGCGTGCGAAATCGCGCTGCGCATCTCGCAAACGGTGGAAAACGCGACCATCGTGTTCGTCGTCTGCGACCGTGGCGACAGATATCTGTCCACAGGTGTTTTCCCTGCGTAACGGGGAAGGATGTGAAGTGAGGTCGGCCAGAACGGCCTGAGAACTGCTGGAAATACCCCCTCCCCATGGCGGGGAGGGAAAACCTGCGAACTGGCAGGATCAGCCTTGTGGCGTTTCGCCTTCTTTTGGCTTGAATTGCTTGTCGCTGATGCGGAATTTGTTACGACGGTCACCCATCAGGTAACGCAGGTCGCGGATGCTCAGGTCGCTGACTTCGTGCATGCGGATCAGCAGCGATGCGCCGACCGGCAGGCGGTGGTGGCGAATTTTACTGATGACCGGTGGCGCCACTTCCAGCGCGCGGGACAAGGCTGCGTCGTTTTTCAGGCGCAGGTTTTCGATCAGGGTATCGAGCAGTCTGTTTGGGTTGTACTGAAGCAGATCGTCGGAGTCCGAATCGCTGTTCATATCAATGCCGACTTGGTTTGTCATGATGTTATTGTTCCTTCTGTAGTTGCACTGCAAAGTAAAAAACACTCGGAGCTCGCTCTTGCTGCGTTCATGTTCATTCTTTACTAAAAGGAACGAATTCACACACGGTACGATCCGGGATACAGTTTTTCATGATATATACACAATTGTACAACAGGATTCAATTTCAGGCGGGAAAGCCCGCTAATCTTGCTTTGTACAGAATCGGTGTTGTCTAGCTGCAACACCTATTTATTCTTTATTATGCTCTATGATAGAGCAAAAATTGTACTTTGACAAAAGTTAAGTATAAAACCACTACTGCATCCCGTGCCGCACAAAGGCTGGCGAGCGAGGCTGGCACATGTTATCGGCCCCACCATAGACCTGTTTGCCGGTCGCTTCAACATCGCTTACGCTTTCTTACAAGTAATATTATAACTTTACACTGACTTTCGGTTAGCGTGCGCGCACTTGACTGATGGCCTTGCCCAGGTCAATCACTGACATGGCATAAAAATAACTTCTGTTGTACTGAGTTATAGCAAAGAAGTTATTGGTTGCCAAGTGATACTCAGTTGCTTCTGAACCATTTTGTAAATCGATCAAGCCAAACAACATGTTCTGGGGCGTGGCCACGACGGTACTCACGCCGGCTTCCTGCAATTCTCCCAGCCGGTATTTGGCTTGCAAGCCCTGGCCGACGAACTTTTCCCACGTGCGGCTGGCCGACACGGTGACGGGATACGTACTGATGGCCGGGTCGTCGCGCCGCCAGCCATGTTCGACGAGGAAATGCGCGACGCTGCCGATGGCGTCGGCCGTGGAATTACGCAGGTCGATATGGCCATCGCCATCGAAGTCCACCGCATATTTCATGATGCTGCTGGGCATGAATTGAGGCAGGCCGATGGCGCCCGCATACGAGCCGAGCAGGGTCAAGGGATCGATGCCATCCTTGCGCGCGTACAACAGCGCGTTTTCCAGTTCTCCCTTGAAAAATTCCATGCGCGCGGCGCGGGTCGGGCTGTCCGGATAGGAAAACGCCAGGGTCGTCAGCGCGTCGAGCACGCGGAAACGGCCCGTATTGCGTCCGTACACGGTTTCCACGCCGATGATGCCGACGATGATCTCGGCCGGCACGCCATATTCGCGCTCGGCGCGCGCCAGCGCTTCCGCATTCTCTTCCCAGAATTTCACGCCCGCATTGATGCGCACCGGCTCGATGAAGCGGGCGCTGTACGCTTGCCAGTTCTTCGGCTTGCCGGGCGGCGCCGGCTTCATCAGCTGCACGGTCGATTCGACATAGCGCACCTTGCCGATCAGGGTATCGAGCCCGGCGCGGTCAAAGCCATGCTTGGCGGACATGTCGTCGAGGAAGGCGCGTACTTCTTTCCAGTTGGCATAGTCGACAAACTCGCCTTCGAAGTCGAATTTTGCCGGTGCTTTCTTGGCTGTCGCCTTGGCGGGCGGGGCCTTGGCCGCGCGCACGGCGCGGGCGCGGTCGGCAGCGGAAATATGGCTGTTTTCGCCAGCGTGCACGGTCGTCAGGCACAGGGGAAGGGAGAGGAGCAGGGACAGGGCGGAGGTTTTGATCGGTAACAAGGAGCGTCTCATCGGCATTGGGTTAACAGGCGGCGCAAGCTGCGCCGCGCGCGGAGTTGTTCGTCTGGGTGGGCATTACCATACTTCATCGCGGCATAGATTGCCAGAAACTGTGCGGTGGCGGCGTGCGCCTCTTGTGTGGCCTTGCCTGCGGCCAACCGTGCAGCATAACCGTGCGGACCTTCATGCGGCGCACGGCTGTAGCCGCGCCGCGCCTGCTGGCGGCAAAATTGTGCGTACAGGGCGTCGAGCGGATCGCCTTGCCGCGCCTGCCGCCACCAGACCAGACCACCGGCCACGGCGGACAGCACGGCCAGCACGGCGCAAGCGACTGCCAGCTGCTTCGCTGGCAAGTTTTTCAAGTGATCGAGCATGGCGCGCTGGCGCTGCGGCGTGGTGTCGAGTACCCAGCTGCTCCAGGCGTGCTCGGCCTGCTGCCATTGCTGGCGCCAGGCGGCAAGCGCCCCGTGCGCGCCGCCGTCGAGGCCGGCCAGGGCGCGCCACGCCGTCAGCGGCGACGGGGGCGGCGGCAGGGCGGCGTCAAGGTTGCGCTCCGTGCGCAGGGGCGCGACGGCGCCCGTGGGA
Source organism: Janthinobacterium aestuarii (assembly GCF_046113285.1). Lineage (NCBI taxonomy): Bacteria > Pseudomonadati > Pseudomonadota > Betaproteobacteria > Burkholderiales > Oxalobacteraceae > Janthinobacterium > Janthinobacterium aestuarii. The sequence goes on along the minus strand of NZ_CP142524.1, from coordinate 4,738,392 downwards.
TCGATGCGCACCCAGCCCCGGCCCGCCAGCCACACTTCGCTCCAGGCGTGGGCGTCGGACTGGCGCACCGTCAGGCTGGCGCCGTCACTGTTGCGTGCGCCGCCCTGGTAACCGGTGACGACGCGCGCGGGAATGCCCATGGCGCGCATCAGCACGACAAAGCTGCCCGCGTAATGTTCGCAAAAGCCCGCCTGCGTGCGAAACAGGAAGTCGTCGACGCCATGCTTGCCCAGCAGCGGCGGCTGCAGGGTGTAGCGGAAGGGCGCGCGGCGGAAGTGCTCGAGCACGGCGGCGACGGCGTCGGCGGGCGCCAGCGCATGCGCGCCGCTGCCGCGCAGGGCACGGGCCCAGGCCACGCTGCGCGGATTGCTGCCTGCGGGCAAGGCCAGCCATGGCTGTTGCTGCGCGGCCGACAAGCCGGCCTGCAGCCGGTAGCGCGCTTGGGAACTGGCGCGGTAACGCACGGTCGAAGTAATGGGCTGTATGGTCAGCACTTCCAGCGCCGACGACACGACATACGGGTTACCGGGCAAGCGTTCGATGCTGCGCGGCACGTCAAGCGCGAAGATGCGCCGCTGGCCGCTCGCCTGCAAGGTGACTTCGTATTGGCTGGGCTGGCCTTGCAGCGCGATGTCGATGCGGCTGTCGCTGGCAGGCGCGCGCCCCTTTGCCCCCCTGCGCGTCCAGGTGGCGCCGTCGAAGTCGCCCAGCACCACGGCGCGCCAATACAGCTGGTCTTGCGGCGGGATCGGCGTGCTGAAACGGGCCGTAAAGACAGGGTCGCTTGACAGGGCCAGCGAGGCGATGGCGCCCGGCTGCATGCTGTCGGACAAGCCCGTGCGTGCCTGCGCGTCTTCTGGTGCGGCGCCCCACAGGGGGCCGTCGACGCGCGGCACGGCAAGAAACATGACGGCTGACAGGGGGACGGCCAGTGCCAGCATGCGCCCCAGCAAATTTAACCGTTGCGCCAGGCGGGGCTGCACGGTGCCGTACTGGGCCGACAGCAGGGCGGCCAGCAGGACGATGACGGTGGCCAGCATCCAGGCAGCGCTGAGGATGCCTTGCGTATGGAAAAAGTTCGCCAGCAAAAGGAAAAAACTGAGGAAGACGAAGACGAAGATGTCGCGCCGGCCATGCATTTCCAGCGATTTCAAGGCCAGCAGCAAGGCCAGCATGGCCACGCCGGGATCGCGTCCCAGCACGGTGCCATAGCTGGCGTAGACGCCGGCAATGCCGAGCAGGGCCAGCGGCGCAAGCAGGGTTAGCTGCGGCTGGCGCCTGCCCCGCACGGTAATGACGGCGCGCCACAGCAGCAGGGCGGCGCTTGCCATCGACAGCCATGGGGGCAGGTGCAGCGCGTGCGGCGCCAGCACCATGGCGGCCGCCAGCAACAGCAGCACAATGTCGGCTTTCTCGCGCGGCAAGCTGTTGAACCAGCGGATCATGTTGACTCCTTGCTGGGAGGTAAGTCGTGCAGGGCCAGTGCGCGCAAACAGGCGTCGCGGTGGCTGGCGCCCAGGGCCGGCGCCAAGGTCAGCGCGCCCAGGCGCAAGCCATATGGCAGGCCCGTGCGCTCCGCCTGCAGCACCCAGGCGGCCAGGCGCGCTTCCGGCGCCAGCGCGTGCAGCGAGGCGTGCTCGAACACGATGCTGCCATGGGCTGCGCCTGCCGGCGCGTCGGCGGCAGGCTGGAATTGCTTGCTGAATACGTGCTCGCCGTCGTGGCGGGCGATCTGGCGCCAGGCCAGGCGGTGCAAAGGGTCGCCTGGCCGGTAGGCGCGCACGCCGGCCAGTTCCAGGGTGCCATCGGGCGAGTCTGGCTGCCATGCCTGCTTTGTCGGCCGCACCGTGAAGGCAGGCAAGGGCGGCGGCGGCGCGCCCTGTTCTGGCTGCGGATACACGAGCACGCGCGCGTCGGGCTGCCAGTGGCACCATGCCACAAACAGGCCCAGCGGAAAACTGCCGGACAGGCGCACGGAGGGCGCATCGAGCCAGCCGCGTTGCCGCGCCGTTACGACGATGCTGACGGCCGTTTCCCCGTGGGCGGCGATGTCGGCCAGGCTGGGCGCTGCCTCTACACCGCTGATGGCCAGGTGGATCGCATGGCGCGGGCGCGCGCTGCGGTTGATCAGGCGCAAGGTGAACAAGGCGTGGCTGCCCGCGAACACGGGGCTGCCCGGCGTGGCGGCCAGCGCCAGGCCCGCCAGGTTGCGGCTGGCAAACAGCATGTCGGCGATGGCGCAGGCGGCGGCGAAATACGTGAGCGCATAACCGAGGCCCAGGCGGTAATTGACGGCGGCGATCCACAGCGCCAGCAGCAGCGCGGCAAACGCCAGGCCCGCGCGCGAAGGGCGGATGTGCACGCGCTGCGCGCCCAGCCAGGGACGCGCCGGCAGCCAAGAGATATTGCGCCAGCGCATGCCGCTCAGACGGGAATGCTCAACAGCATGTGCTGCAGCAGCGCGCGGCTATCCAGCGAGCCTTGCGCCGCATGCAGGCGGTGGGCGCAGACGGGCAGCAGCACGGCTTGCACATCGTCGGGCGTGACGTGGTCGCGTCCGGCCAGCGCGGCCCAGGCGCGCGCCGCCTGCAGCAGCGCCAATGCGGCGCGCGGGCTCAGGCCATCGGCAAACACGCCCGGCGCGCGCGTGGCATGCACGAGGGCCAGCACGTAGTCGACGACGGCGGCCGAGGCGTGGATGGCGCGCAGGCCCGCTTGCGCCTGCAGCAATTCTTCCGCGTTCATGACGGCAGGCAAGGTGTGCAGCATGGCGCGGCGGTCGGCGCCCAGCAGCAGCGCCCGTTCGGCGGCCGCATCGGGGTAGCCCAGGGTGACGCACATGAGAAAACGGTCGAGCTGCGATTCGGGCAGGGGGAAGGTGCCCAGCTGGTGCGCGCAGTTCTGCGTGGCGATGACGAAAAACGGCTGCGGCAGCGCATGCGTGACGCCGTCGAGCGTCACTTGCCGCTCCTCCATCGCTTCGAGCAGGCCCGATTGCGTCTTCGGCGTGGCGCGGTTGATCTCGTCGGCCAGCAGCACTTGCGTGAACAGGGGGCCGGGATGAAAGAGGAAGCTGCCGCTGCCCCGGTCATACACGCTCATGCCGGCCACATCGGCGGGCAGCAGGTCGCTGGTGAATTGCTGGCGCTTCCATTGCAGGCCCAGCGAGATGGCCAGCGCATGGGCCAGGGTTGTCTTGCCCACGCCGGGCACGTCTTCGATCAGCAGGTGGCCGCCGACCAGCACGCAGGCGAGGGCCTGGCGGATCTGCAAGTGTTTGCCGACGAGAACTTCGCCGATCTGCTGTGCGGCCTGGTGTATTTTCGAAAACATGCTATTTCTATCACAGTAAGTCGGATTATTTAATTTACAATCGCTTTGGCCAGGTCAAGTCGTGCCGCCCGCCCGTTGCGCGCACGTGGTAGATTAGAGAGGCAGCGACGGCGGCACAGACCAGCCAGTGATTTTATGCGAGAACGCGCAGGGCGAACAGGAATGCCATGCAGTGTTCCCGGAGAATGGACAGAGACAGAGGTAACCAGTACAGCGCATGAGCACAGCCATTTATACCCATCCCGATTGCCAGCGCCATGAAATGGGCGACTGGCACCCAGAATCACCGGCCCGCTTGCAGGCCATCAACGATCAATTGATCCTCGCGCACATCAGCGACCTGGTCGAGCACCGTGACGGCGTGCGCGCGCAATTGTCCGATATCGAGCGCAACCACAGCGCCACGGCCATCGGCCTGGTGCGCGACAATGTGCCGCAGGAGGGCGACTACTATCCGCTCGACGGCGACACCCTGCTCAATGCGCACAGCTATGAGGCGGCACTGGCTGCGGCCGGCTCGGCCGTGGCAGCCACGGATGCCGTCATCGATGGCGAGATCAGCAACGCCTTCTGCGCGATCCGCCCGCCCGGCCACCATGCGCGGCCCAGCGAACCGATGGGTTTCTGCCTGTTCAATAATGTCGCCATCGCCGCCAAGCATGCGCTCGACGTGCGTGGCCTCGAGCGCGTTGCCATCGTCGACTTTGACGTGCACCATGGCAATGGCACGGCCGAGTCCGTGGCGCACGACCCGCGCATCCTGATGGTGAGTTTTTTCCAGCACCCGTTCTATCCGTACAGCGATGTCGAATCCTACACCGACACGCGCGTCAACGTGCCCGTGCCGGCCCGCTCGAAGGGCGATGCCGTGCGCCAGCTGGTGCTCGACCACTGGCTGCCGGCGCTGCACCGGCAACAGCCGCAGATGATTTTCATTTCCGCCGGTTTCGATGCCCACCGCGAAGACGACGTGGGCGGCATGGGCCTGGTGGAGGCCGACTACACATGGATGACGCAGCAGATGATGGCCGTGGCCCATCAGTATGGCAAGGGCCGCATCGTCAGCTGTCTCGAAGGGGGCTACAACCTGTCGTCCCTGGGCCGCAGCGTGGCGGCGCACGTGAAGGCGCTGGCGGAACTGTAAGGGCGCAGCGCACTACAGCAAGGTGGGACGGCGGCTGGAATGCGTGTGGCGGTGTGTCTGATAGTCGAGCGCGTCGCCGGCCATGAAGCGGCGCCATGCTTGCGTGTAGACGAGCGATGATTTATCCGCATCGAAGCTGTCGAGCTGCAACATGTCGCGGTGATGCTTGATTTCATTGACCAGTTGGTCATACAGCATTTGCAAGCCATAACTGTCGGCGCTCTGACGTTTCAAGCGCTCCTCGAGCTGCGCCACTTGCCCCTGCAGCTGCCGGCATTCCTTCTTCCAGTCATTGCGCGGCACGCGTTTGGGCGCCATGCCAGTGTGTTCCATCATCATATCGAGCTATCCCATCGCCTGTCTCCCTGCGCCTGTGCCAGCCAGTCCGGAAAACATTGCTTTTCATTTAAGAGGCGATATTAGAGCATACTTTTTTGTTTCTTTCAGTAAATATAAAAGTCTGCGTAGAAATATTTGACCCGGTTCCCGCGCGCGTATCACTGGCGCAGCGCCGCCTTCTTGGGTGGTGCCGGGGCGGCTTCCGCCATGTTGCCGTCATCGGCATACGTGAGGGTCAGCAGGGTATTGTCGTCCCAGTTCACGTCATGCAGCGGAGGCACGTAGCGCTGGCGGTCTTCCGTGATGCGGATATCCAGCGTGCGCTCGCCCGAGCGCGCCTGCACGGCAAGCAGCTTGCGGAATACGGGAAACGGCACGTGGATCAGCGACGAGTGGCAAGGCCCGCCCGCCAGACGGAACAGGTTGCGCCGCACAAACGGCAGGTCATCCTGCTCGACGGCCCAGCGGATTTCGCATTCCAGACGCAAGTCGCCCAGGCGGCGCACGTTCTGGGGCAGGCCTGGCGTGTGAATGTCGGCGCGCCAGCGCACGGTGTCGCGCTTCTTGTTGCTGACCAGGTCGGCATTTGCATCGTAGGCGGTCTTGTCGCGCGTCAAGGTGAAACCGCCGTCCGCTGCCAGCGGCACGGGGATGGACAGATTGTCGGCCGACAGGTGCAGGGTCACGCCTTCGAGCCTGGCCTTCGGCGTGGCGGGGATCAGCATGAAGCGCAGCGGCGCGCCTGGCGCCAGGCGCTGGTGGTCGGCGTACGCATCGAGTCCCTTGAGCATGGTGCGGTAGGGGCGCAGGTCGGGATCGCGCGTGCCTTGCACGTCGACAATCTGTTGTATTTCCTGGTTCGCTGCGTCGCCTGGCGCCGCCGCTTGTTCCTGGGCCATGGCGGGCAGCAGACAGGCGCAAAGGGGGACGAGGAGGAAAAAACGGGGAAGATGCATGGAATGCGTGCCAGGTTGTACTTGCAATGTGGAAACCGGCCAGGCTGGACGGACTGCGGATCTTATCATTCGTGTAACTGCCAAATTATCACCAATTGTCTCGTTCGCGTCGCACGGCTGGCGCTGGCGGCGGAAAATGGGACGTCGCGGCGGCAACCACGTAAAATAGCGGATTGACCGAACGATTTTGAAAGCAAGAGCATGGCGATACAATGGTACCCAGGACACATGAACGCGGCCCGCAAGAAAGCGGCCGAAACCATGGAAAACACCGATCTGGTGATTGAAGTGGTGGACGCGCGCCTGCCGGCAGCCAGCTGCAATCCCATGGTGGACGAGCTGCGCCTGTTCCGCCAGCGCCCTTGCCTGAAAATCCTCAACAAGACCGACCTGGCCGACCCTGCCGCCACCGCCGCCTGGGTGGCCTATTTCAATGCCCAGGAAGGCGTGACCGCGTATGCGATGACGACCAAGAAGCCGGGCGACGTGGCGCGCATCCCGGACCTGGCGAAATCGCTGGCGCCGCACCGCGGCGTGCCGACCAAGCCGCTGCGCATCATGATCATGGGCATCCCCAACGTGGGCAAGTCGACGCTGATGAACGCGCTGCTGAAAAAACGCGTGGCCAAGGTGGGCGACGAGCCGGCCGTGACGAAAATGCAGCAAAAGCTGTACCTGGACAAGAACACCATCCTCGTCGACACGCCCGGCATGCTGTGGCCGAAGATCGCCATCCCCAGCGACGGCCTGATGCTGGCGGCCAGCCACGCGATCGGCTCGAACGCGCTGATCGAAGAGGAAGTGGCCGTCTTCCTGGCAGAGGAATTGCTCAAGCGCTACCCCGACTTGCTGGCAACCCGCTACGGCACCAAGATCGGCGAAGTCGACGCCATCGGCGTGGTCGAGGGCATCGCCGCCAAGCGCGGCTTCCGCATCAAGGGCGGCGACTACGATTTCGAGAAAGCCTCGCATACCCTGCTGCTCGACTACCGCAGCGGCATCCTGGGCCGCATCTCGCTGGAAACGCCGGACACGCGCGCGGCCCTGATGGCCCAGCACGCGGCCGAGATGGCGGAAAAAGCGGCGAAGGCGGCGGAAATTGCCGCTGAAAAGGCGAAGAATGCGGCGCGGGGCAAGCGCGGCACGTAATGAAACAAAAGCCGCTAGCTAGCGGCTTTTTTAAATTCTGGGGTCAGACCCCCGGTGACGCAGGCGTCGAACCTGCCGTTGGCGGTGTTGGGGGACTCGGCGTCCCCGTCTGACCCCGGCTTCCGAATTCACCCCAAAGCAAATTCTGGGGTCAGACCCCCGGTTACGTTGACGCTGAACCAGCCGTTAGCGGTGTTGAGGGTCAGACCCCTGCTTGCTGCTCATTTCCGCTCGCCGCCCCGAACCTGAAACTGGTCACCGCCAGCGCCCCAAAGAAATCCTCTTCGTGGTAGACGACGTGGGCCGCTTCCTGCTCGGCCGCGCCGAGCGCCACCATCAGCGGCAGCAGATGGTCTTCCTGCGGATGGGCCTGGCGCGCGCCCGGGGCCCGGTCCCAGGCCAGCAACTGTTCCAGCCGCTGCTGTGGCGGCAAGGCCATCGTCTGGCGCAGCCAGGCGTCGAACTGGTGCGAGGCGACGGCGCCCGCCTGGCCGAACTGGCGCAGGTTATGGTAACTCAGGCCGCTGCCGACGATCAGCACGCCTTGCCGGCGCAGGCCGGCCAGCGCGCGGCCCACCTCGACGTGCGTGAGCGGGTCGTAGCCGTGCTTGAGCGACAGCTGCACCAGCGGCACGTCCGCCTGCGGGTAGATGGGGAACAGGGCGCTGAAGGTGCCGTGGTCGAAACCGCGCTCGTGGTCCAGGCGTGCCGGATGGCCAGCCGCATCGAGCAACTGTTTTACCTGCGCCGCCAGCTCCGGCGCGCCCGGCGCCGGGTACTGGATTTGATAGGTGTGCGGCGGAAAGCCCGAATAATCGTAGATCATGCCCGGCTGCGGGCTGCCCGAGACGAGAAACTGCGGCCCTTCCCAGTGCGCCGTCACGACCAGCACGGCTTTCGGACGCGCGCCGATCTGGCGCGGGATGTCCTGCAGCGACGCTTCCAGCACGTCGTAGCGGCCGCCGAACTGGTCTTTCATGAACGGCCAAGGGCCGCCGCCGTGCGACAGGAAATAGGTGGGAAATGTGTGCTCTTGCATGGCGGCTCCGGAGTGGAATGACTGATGCTATCGATGATAGTCATGCGCGCTCAGTTGATCAAGATCGCAATTATTGATATATCATTTCCATTTTGTTGATGATGGGACAGTCATGGATACCTTGCGCAGCATGCGCGTGTTTCGCGCCGTGGTGGAACTGGACAGTTTCGTGCGGGCCAGCGAGCGCCTCGATCTGTCGCCGGCCATGGTCAGCAAGCACGTGATGCACCTGGAACGCCACCTGGGTGCGCGCTTGCTGAACCGCAGCAGCCGTCACCTGAGCCTGACGGAAATAGGCAAGGTGTATTTTGAACAGTGCCGCGACATGCTCGACAACCTCGACGAAGTGGAAGCGACGGTCGGCCGCACGACGGTGGTGCCGCGCGGCATGCTGCGCCTGAGCGCCCCCGTCTGGTTCGCCAATGCCATCTTTACGCGCACCCTGGTGGCTTACCGCGAGCGCTTCCCGGAAGTCACGTTCGACATCGATTTGAGCGGAAGAGTGGTCAACCTGGTGGAAGAGGGTTTCGACCTGGCCCTGCGCGTGAGCCAGGCGCCGTCGCCGGCCCTGATCGCGCGGCCCATCGGCAGCATCGCCTTTCACCTGGTGGCCGCTCCCGCCTACCTGGCGCGCGCGGGCCGGCCGCAGCTGCCGCAAGACCTGGCCCAGCACGCCATGATCAGCTATTCCTTGTTGGCGAACGGCAATGAGCTGGCCTTCGACGGGCCGCAGGGACGCGAGACGGTGAAGTTTACGCCCGTGCTGCAATGCAATAACGAAAGCCTGCTGCACGCGGCCGCGCTCGACGGCATGGGCATCGCCCTGCTGCCGTCGTGGCAAACGGATGACGACCTGGCGGCGGGGCGGCTGGTGCGCCTCTTCGACGGCTACCAGCTGGCGGGCGGCAAGGTGTACGCCGTCTATACAAGCCGCCGCTACCTGTCCTCGAAGGTGCGCACCTTCATCGACTTCCTCGCCGATGAAGGGCGCCTGGGGGCCTGACTAGGCGATTGAACGCCTGACGTCGATCAGCGCGAACAGGCGCGCGCTGCGCATCCACGCCAGCGCCAGCGCCGCCAGCTGCGTGACCAGCAAGCCGGCCGCGATGGCCAGCGGACCGGGGCCGGCCAGGTTCAGCCGGGCCACGCCCAGCAGCGCATACAGCGCCAGTCCCAGCACGGTGATGACGAGGTAGATGGCCAGGCAGGCCAGCGGACGCCGGCGCAGCATGGCCAGGCCCCGCCACCAGGCCTTGACGGCCGACGTGCGGCGCCGGTCGACGGCCAGCGCCGCGCGGCCCGCGTCGAGCGTGGCGCAGGCCAGCAGGAGCAGCACGCCCATGAGCAGCAAGGCCAGGTGACGGGCCAGGTCGGCGTCGGCTTCCAGGATGGCTGTCGCCGCATGCTTGTCGGCCAGTTTCAGCGCGCCGGCGCCGATCGCCAGCGCCACGCCCAGCGGCACGATGCTCCACAACAGCATGCGCAGCATGCGGCCGTATTCGCTGAAGGCGCCCGTCAGCAGGGCACCGAAGCCGGGCGGTGCAGGGGCGCGCGCGGCCGTCACCACCAGGCTGCTCAGCAGCGGCGACAGCAGCAGGGTCAGGGCGATGGCGGCGATGGCGGCCTGGCTGATGGCGGCCCCGTTGCGGCTGGCATTGGCGGCCAGGTCGGCCACCGTCATCAGGTCGAGCCGCTGCGCCAGCGCTGCCGCATGCACGGCCTGGTCGAGGCTGGCGCTCAAGGTGCGCCAGACGGGAATGACGGCAACGATGGTCGGGATCAGCAGCAGGCCGGCCCACAGCAGCAGCAAGCGCCATTGCAGGGCGGCGCGGCTGGCGCGCGTGGTCAGGGTCAGGCCGCTGGCCCGTGGCGTGGAAGTGGCGCTCATACGATGGCGATCAGGGAAAGCAGGTATTGGAAGGCGGCGGCGATGTCGAGGCTCCAGCGCCGCGCGGCGGACGTGTCGGCTTTCAGGGTACGGCTGTCATCGAGCTTGTTGACGTCGAGGTAGTGCACGCGGTCGGGATCGAGTTCGGCCGAGACGGCCTTCACGGGCTTGCTCCAGGTGTAGCGCTGCCACAGTTGCCCGTTGTCCCACACCACGCGTTCGGAGCTGCCGTCGGCGAACTTCACCAGCAGCACCTGCGGCACGGGCGCGCCGCGGCGGCGCAGCACCACGCTGGTCAGATAGGGATACGGTCCCGTGCCGGGCTTGGCTTCCGGGTGCGCCTTGTCCCATGCCGCGCGCACCTTGTCCTCTTCTTTTTCCAGCGCCTCGGGCGTGCGTTCCACGCGCTTGCCGTTCACCAGCGCCAGGCCGGCCAGCGGCGTCTGCTCTTCGCTGGTGAAGCTGCCGATGCGGTCGTCGATATTCGCGCTGGCATGGACTTGCTGCGCGAAGACCTGTTCCACGATGCGCCGCTGGCCCGTCGCCTCGGCCAGCGCTTCGCGCAGGTCGGCCACGCTGGGGTGGCGGAATTTCCATTGTTCGTAATAGGCCTTGAAGCCCCGTTCCATGGCCTCGCTGCCGATGCGCGCTTCCAGGTCGCGCAGGGTGGTGGCCGTGCGGCTGTAGACGGGCCCCACGCCCTGCAGGCGGTCCCACGCATTCTGGCCCAGCGGGTCGGCCGCATCCTGGCGTGGCGCGGCCATGCGTTCGGCCTCGAAGACCTTGAAGGCGGGAGCGAAGCCCAGGCGCTTGAGCAGGGGCGTGGTGGCGTGGATGTCCTGGCCGCGCGCGCGCAGCATGCGCTGGTCCCAGTACTCGTTCAAGCCTTCGTCGAGGATCGGTTCCTCGAATTCGTTCGAGGCCAGGATGCCGTAGAAATAGCCATGGCCGAATTCGTGGATGGTGACGAAGTCGAGGCCGAATCCGGCGATGGTCTTCGGCTGCAGGCTGGCGAAGCTCGAGGCCGTGATGAAGGTCGGGTATTCCATGCCGCCTGCTTCGGCCGCATTGAACGGCGGGATCACCACCGTCAGGGTCTTGTACGGATACGGACCCAGGGTACGCGAGAAATACGTGAGCGAGTCTTTCGCCGCCTGCAGCGCGGGCGCCGCGTTCGACGCATACTCGGGCGGGTACAGCACCTTGATGGCCACGGGCGGGCTGCCAGGGGCGCTCCAGCTGCCCGTCAATGGCGCTGCGCTGCGCTTGTCGGCCGTCCAGGCGAAATCGTGCACGTCGCCCTGCACATAGTGGTGCGTGAGCATGCCGTTTTTCTCCTGCGGCGCGCCCTGCAATTCACCGGTGGCGCCCACCGTGTACTCCCTGGGTACGGTCAGCTTCACGTCGTAGCGGCCGAAGTCGGCGTAGAACTCCGAATTGAGGTGAAATTCATGCGCGTTCCAGCGCGGCGCGGTGGCGCCCCGTTCGCCGGGCAGTTCCAGCACGGCGATCTTCGGGAACCACTGGCCCACCAGGTGGAAGCTGCCGAAATAGCCGGTGCGCGCGATGACGCGCGGCAGCTGGTCGAAGAAGCGCATGTCGAGCGTCGTCTCGGCGCCTGGCGCGACGGCCTGCGGCAAGTCGACGCGCACCACGGTGCGGTCGGTGGCCGGGCCGTTGTCGGGCTGGACGAAATGCCAGGGCGCCGTGGCCCCGTTCTGCGTCACGCTGCGCAGTTCCATGTAGCCCCACTCGCCGTCGCGCGTGCCGACGCCCGAGCGAAAGCCCGTATCGAGCTTGCGCTTCTCGGTAAAGAAGGTCGAATGCTCGCCCTCGAACGCGTTCAGGTACAGGTGCAGGTACACGCTGCTGACGGCTTGCGCGCTGCGGTTGCGCCAGCGCAGTTTCTGCCGGCCGTCTATCGTGTGCTTGACGGGATCGAGCGTCGCTTCGATCTGGTAGTCGACCACGCGGTCCGACAGGGTCGCTTGCGCGCCCGTGCGCGCGCCGCCCCAGGCGTTGCTGGCGCTGGGCGTGGCCACGGCGGCCGCATGCGGCGAAGCGAGGGCGATGCCGTCGGCCGACGGCGCCGGCGGCATGGGTGCGCTGGCCGGCTTGCCCTGGTCCGGCTGGGCGAACAGCTCGGCCTGCAGGGCCAGGCCGGCCAGCAGCAGGGCAGCGATGGCAAGGGCTTTGAGCTTGCCTTCGAGGGGGACAATGCGGCGGCGCGGCGTGCTACGACTTTCCATGCGTGACTCCCACAGTGACTTGTTGATTTTCAAATGCAGTCGGCTGCGCCCAGGATCGCCGGGTGCTCGTTAATATACCTGTAAAAATTACAAATAAGCAATGGATTGTGCTGGCAGCCCAGCTCGCTGTTGCGGCGCCGCGCGCCGTGCGTATAATGATTCGCTTTTGCCATCCTCCTACTACCGTGCGTTCGCGCCCAGGTAGCGCACCCAGCTTTCCGCCATGATGCCTGCCCCTTCCGCCCTGACCATCGCCGCGCGCATCTTGCTCTTGTGCACCCTGACCATGCCTGCGCGCGCACAGGACGGCGCGGATGGTGGCGCGGCCGGCGTCACGCACGGCGATTTGTCCGCCGAACTGGCGCAGGGCGGCCAGCACAGCATGCGCGGCGCCCTGTCGCGCGACCAGGGCGGCATGTCGCTCGACGTGGCCATCGATGGCCTGCGCAATGGCAATTACCGCGATGGCAGCGTGTTTCACCAGCGCGGCTTCAACGGCGGCGCGGAATGGAAGCTGCGCCAGGGCCGCTTCGGCTTCAGCGCCGACCAGCTGAACCAGGACACCCGCTATCCCGCGCCCGAAGCACCGTTCCTGGCCTTGCTGACGGCCCGCCCGGAAGACCTGTACCGCTATGAGGTGCGGCGCGCCAGCGCCTTCGTGCAGCGCTATGTGGGCAGTTTCGAGCTGGGCGTGGAACTGTCGCAGCGGGAAAAGCGCGCTACGGCCCACTATGCGGGCGAGGACGGCAGCATCGAATCGACGTACAGCAGCCGCCGCCGCCAGCTGGCGCCGCGCCTGCGCCATTACGGCAAGGTGGCTGGCGTGGGCACGGACACGGAAGTGGGCCTGGACCTGATGCAGTGGCAGCGGCGCTCGGGCCGCGCGGGCGATGCGCAGCGGCGCCAGTACTCGCGCGCGCTGTTGCTGCGCGAAGAGCTGGCCTTCGGCGGCCTGTATGCGCCGCGCCTGCTGCTGGGACTGCGGCATGAACAGTTCCAGCTCGACCCGGCCGACATGCCCGCCAGCGGCAGCGACTGGGAAAACCAGAATGCGTGGGACTTGCAGGGCAGCCTGCAGCTGCGCCCGCAGCTGAGCGTGTACGCCAGGGCCGCGCGCAGCTACCGCATCGATGACGATGGCTATACCCGCGCCGGCTACCGTCCCCTGGCGGGGCAGTTGCGGCGCGAAATGGAAGTGGGTGCCACCTTCGGCGACGCGGCGCGCAGCGCTTCCGTGCGCGTGTTCAGCGAGCGCCTGAGCAACCAGATCGTCTTCGACCAGAACCTGGGCCAGCTGGGCTTTGCGGGCAACCTCGACCCCTCGCGCCGCGCAGGCATCGCCATCGAGGCCGGCATGGCGCTGGCGCGCGACTGGCGCCTCGACGCTCAGCTGCGCCAGGTGCATGCGCGCTATGACGATTACGCCTATGACGGCCCGGACATCGCGCTCGTGCCGAAAACCCTGGCCAGTCTGCGCCTGTACTGGACGGGGCAGGGCGGCGCCAGTGCCGACGTGGGCGTGCAATGGCTGCGCGCCCTGCGCTACGGCCCCGATTTCGCCGGCAGCTGCCTGGCGCAAGTGCCTGCGTTTGCCACCGTGGACGGGCGTTACGTGCGCAAGCTGGGCGCGTGGGAGCTGGAGCTGGCCGGCAGCAACCTGGCCAACCGCCGCCATTACGGCGATGCGCCGGGCTGCCGCTCCAGCATTTACCTCAATGATGCGCGCCAGTTGCGCGTGGCCGCGCGCTACCATTTCTGAGGCAGCGGCACGGCGGCGCTTAAGAGCGGCTTAATCGGGCGCAAACGGAGCGCGCAAAAGCGCCTTTTTTCCGCCCGGGGTTCATCGCCCGGCGCAAAAAGTGGTAATCTCGCCCCGTTCACGACCACTTATGATGAAGGATTATTATGCGTTTTCTGCGTTTCTTGCGTCCCCTGCTTGCCGCCGTCACCCTGGTGGCGGCCACCGGCGGCGCCATGGCGGCCGATACCGGCTTTACCACGCTCCCGACGCCAGTGCGCACGGACACGGGCAAGAAGGTGGAAGTGGTCGAGTACTTCATGTACTCGTGCCCGCATTGCTACGCGCTCGATCCGCTGATGCACGACTGGGTCAAGAAGCAGGGCGACAAGATCGCCTTCCGCCGCATCCACCTGGCCTTCTCGGGTCCGAAGGATCCGCAGGCGCACGCCTATGCCACCCTGGAAGCGATGGGCCAGCTGGACCAGTTCCACGACAAGATCTTCCGCGCCATCCACGTCGAGCGCAACCGCCTGAACCGCGATGACGCCATCCTCGACCTGCTGGTCAAGAACGGCATCGACAAGGCGAAATACCTGGACATGTTCAATTCCTTCGGCGTGCAGACCAAGCTGAAACGCAACGAGCAACTGATCGCGGCCAGCAAGATCGACAGCGCGCCGACCATCGTCATCGACGGCCGCTTCGTGACGTCGCCGGCGCAGTTGTCGCGTCCTGGCCAGTCCGAGCCGCAAACCCAGGCCGCGACCCTGCGCGTGATGGATGAACTGGTGGCGCGCGTCCTGAAAGAGCGCGCTCCCGCGCCAGCGAAGAAGTAACACCGGAGAACACCATGAAACAGCTGCCCTGGACCCTGTGCGTACTGGCCCTCGCCCTCGTGGCGTGGTTGTCGATTGCCATCGTCAACGTGGAAAACCAGCGCAATGCGCTGGCCAGCAAGGCTTGCGTGGACCCCGCGTTCAAGAACGAGGTCGATGCGAAATGCCTGGCGTCCGTGCAGTCGCGCGAACACTGGTGGCAGCACCTGACTTATGCCATGACGCATTTCCGAAATTGAATGTGTCAGTACGAAAAACCCGCCGCGCGCGGGTTTTTTTTCGGCCGCGTATGATGCAGCCACAAGCAGCCACAACTATTCAGGAGGGACGATGAAGGAAGTGATCGTGATTACGGGCAGCAGCCGCGGCATCGGTGCGGCGACGGCGCTGCTGGCGGCGCGCCAGGGCTATGCCGTCTGCATCAACTATGTGCGCGATGCGCAGGCGGCCGGGGAACTGTGCGCGCGCATCGCGGCGGCGGGCGGCGAGGCCATCGCCGTGCAGGCCGACGTCAGCGAGGAAGCGGACGTGGCGCGCCTGTTCGATGAAGTCGATGCGCGCCTGGGCACGCTCACGGCGCTGGTCAACAACGTGGGCGTGCTGGAGCGGAAATGCCGGCTGATCGACATGTCCGCCCAGCGCCTCGAACGCGTGCTGCGCACCAACGTGATCAGTTATTTCCTGTGCTGCCAGCAGGCCGTGCGGCGCATGTCGACGGCGAGCGGCGGGCAGGGCGGACGCATCGTGAATGTCTCGTCGGTGGCGGCGCGCATCGGTTCTCCGGACGAATACATCGACTACGCGGCCTCGAAAGGCGCCGTCGATACCCTGACCCTGGGCCTGGCGAAGGAAGTGGCGGCCGAAGGCATCCGCGTCAACGGCGTGCGGCCCGGCATCATCTACACGGACATCCACGCTTCGGGCGGCGAACCGGGCAGGGTGGCGCGCCTGGCATCGGGCGTGCCCATGCAGCGCGGCGGCCAGCCGGAAGAAATCGCCGACGCCATCCTGTACCTGCTGGGGCCAGGGGCGACGTATGTGACGGGCAGCATCCTCGACGTGGCGGGCGGGCGCTGATTTTCAACGCATTTTCAACTTATTTTCAACCCTTGCAAGCAATTGCTTCAAGTGCGGGGCCAATTATCAAGCAGGGCAAGCGAGTCCAGAATGGCGGTGTGCCATATGCACGCCGATCAACTCATTTGGAACCACCATGTCCACTTTTGCTCCCGCCATCCTGGCCCTGTCCCTGCTGGCCGCCGCGCCGGCCCATGCCGCCACCAATCTGCCCCTGCCCGCCCACTTGTCCGGCGCGAAAGCCGACGCCGCGGTGGCGCTGGCCGCGCGCCGCTATGCCGCGTTCTGGGAAAGCGGCGACCCGGCCCTGGCGCGCCTGGCGCTGGCCGACGATTTTACGGACCGCACCTTGCCTGCCGGCCGCCCGCAGGGATTGGCCGGCCCGCTGCAGGCGTCGCAGGTGTTTCACGCGGCCGTGCCGGACTTGAAGGTGGCCATCGAGGAGATGCTGGTGGCGGGCGACCGGGTGACTTTGCGCCTGCATTTCACGGGCCGCTTCACGGGTGTCTTCCCCACGCCGCAGGGACCCTTGCAGGGGCAGGGCCAGGCCATCGATTTCCATGCGTTTGATCTGTACCGTGTCGATGCGCAGGGGCGCATCAGCGATAACTGGCACCTGGAAGACAACCTGACCCTGCTGCGCCAGCTGGGCGTGCTGCCGCAGTAAGGGCGGCCGTCAGGCTTGCAGCGCGGCGAACTGCTGCACGAGGAAGTCGGCCAGCAGGGCGACGCGCGGCGGCTGGAAGCGGCTGCGCCGGTACAGCAGGTTCAGGGGGACGCTGTCGGCAAAATAATTGTCGAGCACCGTCTGCAAGCGCCCCGCGCGCAGGTCGTCGCCGATGTCGAGCAGCGATTTGTAGGCGTAGCCATGGCCGGCCACGGCCCAGCGGCGGATGATTTCGCCGTCGTTGCTGTGCCAGTCCCCCGCCAGGCGCAGGCTGTGGCGCTTGCCGTTTTCGCGGTAGCGCCATTCCTGCGGCGCGCCGTCGCCCGCCGTGAGCACGAGCGTCGGCAGCTGTGCCAGGTCGCGCGGCGCGGCCGGCACGCCCACCTTGGCGGCCAGCGCGGGCGCCACGCACACGACGCGCCGCCCCGGGTGCAGCAGGCGCGCCACCATGTCGCTGTCGGGCAGCTCGCCGTAGCGGATGGCCAGGTCGATATCGTCCTGCACCAGATTGGCCGTCATGTCCGTCAGGGTCAGCGCATGGCGCAGCTGCGGGTGCAGCGCGGCAAAGCGGTCGAGCATGGGCAGCAGCAGCTGGCGGCCGATGTCGGACGGCGCGGAGATCCGCACCATGCCGCGCACGGCGCCGCCGCCCGCGTGCAAGCCGTCTTCGGCCTGCGCCAGCAAGTCCAGCGCCTGTTCGCTGTACTGGCGGTAGTGCAAACCTTCTTCCGTCAGGCGCAGCTGGCGTGTGGTGCGCTCGAACAGGGTGGCGCCCAGCGCCGTTTCCAGGCGCGCGATGGCGGCGCTGGCGGCGGCCGGCGACAGGCCGTGCTTGCGGCCGGCGGCGGAAAAGCTGCCCAGCACCGCAGCGTCGAGGAACAGGGCGATTTCCGCCAGGCGCCCGGCGCCGCCGCGCATCATGCGGGGTGCGCCGCCGCCGGTTTCGGCGCCGGTGCCGAATGGGGCGTGATCACCACGGTGCAGGTGGTGCCGGCTACCAGGACCTGATTCCTGTCTTGTTCATCTATGTGGATGCGCACGGGCACGCGCTGCGCCAGGCGCACCCAGTTGAAGGTGGGATTGACGTCGGCCAGCAGTTCGCGGCCCGTGGCGGCGTCGCGGTCGGTAATGCCGCGCGCGATGCTCTCGATGTGGCCGTGCAGGGTGCCGCCGCTCATCAGATTCATTTCCGCCTTGTCGTCCTGCGCCAGCATGCCCAGCTTGGTCTCTTCGAAGTAGCCGACGACGTAGTACGAGGCGCTGTCGATGACGGCCAGCTTGGGCGCGCCGACGGCGGCGAAATCGCCCTTGTGCACGTTCAGGTTCGTCACGTAGCCGCTGACGGGGGCGCGCACGGTGGTGCGTTCCAGGTTCAGTTGGGCCAGCGCGCGCGCGGCGACGGCGGCCTGCACTTGCGACGAGGCCGAGCTGGCGGCGTAGGCGGCGCTTTCGCGGCTTTCCGTCGAGATGATGCTGGCGTCGAGGCCTGCGCGGCGCTGCGCTTCCTTGCCGCGGCGGCCCATTTCCGTTTTTTGCGCGGCCAGCACGGCGTCGGCCTGGGCCAGCGCGCTGGTGTAGCGTTCCTTGTCGACGACGAACAGCACGTCGCCTTTTTGCACCACCTGGTTGTCGCGCACCAGCACGTCCGTGACGGTGCCGGCCACGTCGGCGCTGATGTTGACGATGTCGGCCTTGATGCGGCCGTCGCGCGTCCACGGCGACTCCATGTAGCGGTCCCAGACGGTCTTGCCTATCCACAGGGCTGCTGCCAAGAGCAGCAGGGTGATTGCATAGCGTGTCAGTTTGCTTACCATGTCGGCAGCCTTTCCTTGATGGGGTTGAACAGTTTTTTTTATTTGTAAAGCGATAGAGCGAGCGCGCCGAAGATGGCGATGAAGATGCACAGCCGCGCCAGCGACGGGTGCCACACCATGCGGTACACGCCCAGCCAGCCCAGCACGCGGTCGAGCAGGGTTTGCAGGCCGATGCTGAGGATGAACAGGGGCAGCAGGGTAGGAATCAGAATTCCGAACAGGGCGAATTCACGCGGCATGGTGGTCTCCGGCGCCAGGCGCCATGTGGTCGAGTAATGAGGTGTAGATCGAATGCAGGTCGGCCAAAGCCGTCTGCAGGCGTGCGCTGCGTTCGGCTGTCGCATCGGCTTGCGTTTGCGCCGCGCGTACCACGGCGCCCGCCTGCAGGGTGGCGGCCAGCGCCGCCTGCAGTTGCGCATCGCCGCGCGTGCGCAGCCAGGCGGCGATGCCGTCCACGCACTGCTGCAGCGCATGGCGCGTGGCGCCCGGGCGGGCGGTCGCGATCAGTTCGCGCAATTCGATCACGGAATGGCCGATTTCCAGCAGGGTCAGGGCCTGGCGCACGACGGCGCGCGTGGCCTCGCCCGGCGCCGGCCCGGCCGCCGCATTGAGCTGGCTGAGCAGGTCGCGCACGCGGTTGTCGAAGCGGTGCTTGACTCGTCGCGCCGGCGCCGTGCACGCCTGCAGCGCTTCGCGCCACAGGGCCGGGCCGATGTGGTCCTTGTGCCCCATCGTGTGCTCGGGCAGCAGCACGGCAAACACGAGGGCGGCCAGCATCAGGCCGACGATCAGCGCCATGCCCGTGTTCAAAAAGGCCGCGCCGTCGACGTGCATCAGATTCGTCGGCGCCATCTGCGTGATGAAAGTCGACACGCCCAGGCCCACGCCCAGCTTGGCCGGATTCGTCATCAGGTACAGGCCGACGGCGAGGAAGGGCGCAAAACTGAGTACCAGCATGGGGAAGCCGTCGCCGTGCACCAGCACGAAGTACACGCAGACGAGCGACAGGGGCATGGCGATCAAAAAACCCGTCAGCACTTGCCGGATCATCATGATGGGGCGCGGCGAGGACGAGGCC
Organism: Janthinobacterium aestuarii; assembly: GCF_046113285.1. NCBI lineage: Bacteria > Pseudomonadati > Pseudomonadota > Betaproteobacteria > Burkholderiales > Oxalobacteraceae > Janthinobacterium > Janthinobacterium aestuarii. The sequence goes on along the minus strand of NZ_CP142524.1, from coordinate 4,719,082 downwards.
AGCGCGCAGAACACGGCCGCCATCAGCATCGCCGTGCTGGCGTAGGGCCAGGCGAGGAAGTAGGCGCCCAGCGCCAGCAGGGCCAGGCTGATGCCGGCGCGCGCGCCGCTGGCGAGCACCAGCGCGGGCGGCGTCTTCGGCGCATATGCCTGCGGCGTGCTCACGTCGAGCGGCGTGTCGTGCACGAGGCTGAAATACACTTCGTGAAACCGGCTCATGTCGCGCGCGAAGCGCTCGAGCAGCTCGCAGACGGTGTCGAAGTCGATGCGCTGCGCATGCACGATGGCCGCGCCGTCGATGTCCGCGCGCGCCTGCGCCAGCGCCGTCTGCAAATGCCGCTGCATGGTGTCGAGCGAGTCTTGCGACGGCGTCGTTTGCAGCGCCTCGGCGACGATGGCGTACAGGGGCGCGCACGCCTGCATGACCTGGTTTTCGCCATCGCGCTGCAGGCGGTCGAACAGGCGGTGGAAGGTATAGAAGGTGGTCAGCGCCGTCATGAAGGTGGCGTTGAAGGCATGCAGCTTGCGGTTCTGTGCGCGCACGTGGCTCACTTTGCTGGTCACTTCGAACAGCGCGGCCGAGCGGCCCAGTTCCAGCGCCGCCACGTCGGCGGCGAACTGCAGATGCGTCAGTTCCACCTGCGCCGGCGTGAGCTTTTGCTGCAGCACGTCATGGCAGAAGGCGAGGAATTTGCCGTAGCGGGCCTGCACCGTGCGCATCACCTGCGTGCCCTGGTGGCGCGGCAGCAGCACGCTGGAGACCGCCGCCGAGCAGATGATGCCCAGGCCGACTTCGGCCACGCGCGTGACGGCCAGCGTGAACACCTGCATCGGCTGCTCGATGGCGGGCAGCACGATCATGCAGGCCGTGTAGCCGGCCAGCACGTACACATACGATTGCGCGTTGCGGTGCAGCGCCGAGCCGCTCGTGCACAGGCCCACCCACAGGGCCAGGCCGGCGAACAGCAGCACGGGCTGCTGCGGGAACAGGCCGATCAGGGTCAGCGCGGCCGTGCATCCGAGCAGGGTGCCGCACAGGCGGTAAAAGCTTTTTTCCAGCACCATGCCGCTGCTGGGCAGGGCCAGGATGATGGTGGTGGTCATCGCCGTGCTCGGCGAGTCGAGGCCCAGGCGGTAGGCCAGCCACAGGGCGCAGAACGATGCGATGAGGTTCTTGCCGACGTAGATCCAGCGTTCGCCTTCCGTCGCGCGCCAGTCCTGCAGCGCCAGCGCCAGCCAGTGGGCCGCCCGGCTCAGGGGGCCATATAGGGGTTTTGTTGCTGTGGCTGGCGTCATCGATAGGCTATCAGTTCTGGTTGTTGAGATTGTTCAGGTTGCGCAGCTGCCGCATGTACAGCTTGTCGAGCACTTGCAGCTCTTCTTCCGTGAACCCTTCGTACAGGGCCGACGTTTCCTGATAGACGTCGGGCAGCGCCGTTTCGATCAGCGCGCGGCCCTTGTCGGTCAGCGAGATCATCACGGAGCGGCGGTCGCCGGGGCGCGTGCCGCGGTGGATCAGGCCACGCGTTTCCAGGTCGTTGCACACGCGCGTCAGGTTGGCCGGCTTTTCATGGCACGCCATGCCCAGGGTGCAGGCGTTCGAGGTTTCGTCGTCCGTGCCGTACAGCACGGCCAGCACCATGTAGCTGGCATCGACCAAGTCGTGCTTTTTCAGCGCGGCATTGGTCAAGTCCTTCATGCCTTTTTGGATGTGGTACGTCATGCGCAACAGGCGCATCAGTTCCATGGGGAAGCCTGGCATGCGCGTGCGGATGTTTTGCAGCCGCTTGGAGGTGGCGTCAAAAGCGGTCATGTCATATTCCTTCATGTGTCAATAAAGTTCCGATTGTATCTTGTTGGGCTATGGCAACGCGAGTCTAGATACCGCCTCCCAATGCATTCATCAAGGAAACGTAGAGATCGAGCTCGCGCGCCCCATTTTGCGCCTGCTGCTGTTCTTCCGCCAGCAGCGCCACTTGCGTGTTGAGCATGTTGATGGCGTCGCTCATGCCCGCCTTGTACGCTTTTTCCGCCAGGTCGCGCGCGCGCTGCGCCGTGGCCAGCGCCTGCACGGTCAGCTGGTGCTGCTTTGCCAGCGACTGGGCGCGGGTGACGGCGTTGGCCACATCCGACATGGCGTTGATGACGGTGGCGTTGTATTGCTCCACGGCGCCGTCGTACACGGCCGTCTGGCTGCCCAGCTGGGCGCGCAAACGGGCGCCGGCAAAGATGGGCAGGCTCAGTGCGGGAGAGGCGCCGCGGATCTCCGAGTTGGCGTCGAGAAAGTGGCTGAAGCCGAAGGCCTGGAAACCGGCGAACGCCACCAGGTTGACGTTCGGGTAGAACTCGGCCTTGGCCGCGTCGATGCGCTGCGCCGCCGCTTCCACTCGCCAGCGCTGGGCGGCGATGTCGGGCCGGCGGCCGATCAGGTCGGCCGGCAGGGCGGCGGGAATGGCCAGCGGCTGGTCCAGTCGCAGCACGGGGCGCGTGAGCGCGGCGCCCGCGGCCGGACCCTTGCCCGCCAGCGCGGCCAGCTGGTTGCGCAGCAGGGCCAGCGATTCGGCCGACTGCTCCAGCTGGCGGCGTCCCGCAGGCAAGGTGGTTTCGATTTGCGCCACGTCAATGTCCGTGCCGATGCCGGCCGCCTTGCGCTGGCGCGTGATGTCGAGGATGCGGACGCGCTGCGCCAGGCTGCGCTCGATCACGTCCTGCAGCTGGAATTCGTATGACAGCTGGATGTAGGTGCGCACCAGCGCCGTTTCCAGGGCCAGGCGGGCCATCTGCGATTCGGCCGACGCCATCTGCACGTCGCCCAGGGCGGCGGACAGGGCGGCGCGGTTGCGGCCCCACAGGTCCAAGTCGTACGAGGCCGTGACGGTGGCCTGGTTGCGCCACGCATAGTTGCCGGCCAGCGGCGCCGGCGTGCTGCCGTGCTGCGAATACAGTTCGCGGTTGATGGAGACGTTCGCGTCCGCCTGCGGGCGGGTCTTGTCCTCGGCCGCGCCGGCCAGCGCCTCGGCCTGGCGCACGCGCGCCTGGGCGCCGCGCAGGGTGGGGCTGTCGGCCAGCGCCTGGTCCATCAACCGGTTCAATTGCGGGTCGTGCAAGTCTTGCCACCATTGCGTGCGCGGCCATTGTATGGCGGCGCTGGCGGCCGCATCCATGGCCTGGCTCGCCTGCAGCTTGTTGGCGTCGAGCATGGCCGATTGCGGCGCGATATGGCCCATGTCGGCGCAAGCGCTCAAGGCAAGGATCAGGCTGGCGGCAAGCAAACGGCGGTGCAGGGACATGCAGGGACTCCGGGAGAGGTAGTGTTGGGGGGGCTGCTGGGGTATCACAGCTCGCCGCGGGGAGCTTCGGGAGTGGCCCGAGTGCTGCGCCGCAACTGAGTTGTTACTGACTGAAACCGGCTGACTGGTTTCTTATTGCACGACGTGCTTGGCCGTTTGCGCGACATCAAAGTCCGCTTCCGTTTGCGGGATCAGGCCAGCCTTGCGGGCGGCGTAGAACTCGGCCATGACTTGTTCGCGCGTCACTTTGCTGGCGGCGGTGGACGGCGTTTTCGGATAGTCGACTTCGCTGGTGGCGATTTCGCCGGCGTTGCGGGCACGGATGTATTCGGCCGTGACGTCAGCACGCGTGAGTTGCTGGCTGGCAGCGGCAGGCGCGGCGCTCTGGGCAAACGCCGAAGTAGCGGTGGTAATGGCAAACAATGCTGCGATGAGTGATTTGGCTTGCATGAGAAGACTCCAAAATGTGCATGATGGCTGGGTGGATGGGCCGGATCGCCACGTACCGGTCGGTTCGGCGGCATGGCGCTGGTGGGCGCCGTGCCGCCGATGAAGCAATTTCTGGATGAGAAGATGCTTACTTGGATTAACTATAGCAATGAATAGTACATTTGTGAATTAATTTATGAAAATAGTTGTGCGCCGCCGCATTTTCCCCTCGGAAAAGGTCGGGCAGCCGTGCGCCACTGGACTGGCCAGGAGAGTAAGCTGGTTTTTTTGTTAACGGGAGTCAGCCATGAGCAGCAGCACACTCGATCCGGACAATTTGCCCGTCACGCCCGACCGCGTTCTGGGCTCCGGCCATGGCAAGGGCGCGCTCGGTCCCAGCGACAGTTCCGACAGCGGCAGCGACATGCAGGGCGTGCCCGGCCAGGATGGGGAAGAACTCGATAACGACAGCGATGCGGCCGGCACGGGCGAACGGGCCGGCGTGGAGCCGCGCAGTACGGCGCCCGACGGCGGCGATATCGATGTCGATCATGTGGAAAGCCTGGCGCCCGTGCGGCCCGCAGAGGAGGGCGATGGCGAACCCGGCGTTCCCCAGGCGCCAGCGCCGCGCCCCTGATGCCGGCGGCCGGCCGCAAATTGCCGCCGTTCTGGCGCCATCAGCGTAAAATGCTGGCAAGGCGGCGTGCGCGCCGCCATGGCCAGCCGGCCGGCACAGGATAGGATGTCAGAGGATGCAAACGCAGATGTCGGAAGAGAAAGAAAAAGGCTTGATGTCGATGTACCGCGAGACGCGGCCGCGCGAGTTTTTTGGCGAAAAAAGTAACACCAATCACCTGGCCTGGAGTGCGCTGGTGGTCTTGCTGGCGCTGGCGTTCTGGCTGGTCGTGGCCCTGGCGGCGGCGGAAAACCAGCGCTATGCCCTGGAAACGAAGGCGTGCCAGGATCGCGTGTTTCCGACGGAAATCGACACGTCTTGCCTGAAACAGGTCAAGTCGCGCGATCACTGGTGGCAGCACGTGGGCCACGCGCTGGTGAGGATGGGCGCCTGACCCGGGCGCACGCTGGCTGAACGATCTGGCGGAACCTGGCGGCGGCGAAGGCCGCCGCGGTGATGGAGCGATAGTGCGGGAGGCGCCATGCCACGCGATCACTCGCGCGAGCAGCCGCAATGGCTGCTCGCGCGCCACAGTGCCTTGACGGCGCGCCAGTTGCTGCGCGCCTATGGCTTGCTATGCCTGTTTTCCCTCGTCATTGCCGCCGCCTTTGCGCTGCGCGGCCTCTGGACCATTCCCGTCTTTTCGTTCGCCGAACTGGGCCTGGTGGCCGCCGCTCTGCTGCACTACCTGCGCCACGCGCGCGACTATGAACACATCGCCCTGCGCGACGGCGAGCTGATCGTCGAACAGGTCAGCGCCGGCCGCTGCCGGCGCCACCACTTTTCGCCATGGCGCACGCGCGTCGAAGTGCCGCAAGGGCCGCACCAATTGATACACATCAACGATATGTGTGATGCTACCCGTCATGTGGCGGTGGGCGTGTTCGCCACGCCCGAGCGGCGCCGGCAAGTGGCGCAGGAGCTGGGCGCGCTGCTGCCGCCCTATTTGGGCCCGTAAAACTGGAAAGTCTGTACTACCAGCAAGGTGGCGGGAAAGCCCGTGATGGTCTTGAACTCCTTGACGCCGGTAATCTTGTAGGCGCCGGCCTGGAACGCTTCGCCTTCCTCCCAGCTGTGATCCTTCATGGCAAACTGCAGCAGGCGCTTGTCGTTATAGCGGTAGCTGAAGATGGTGTAGGCGCCGACGCGGCTGGTGACGACGAAGCGTTCATCCTGCGCGTCGGCGATGAGCAGGATGCCCGGATAGCGCCCGATGCCGGCCTCCTCGTTCTGGATGCGCAGGATCACATCGGTAAAACTGCATTCGGCGTCGCGGATCTTGTCGCGCTTCGTGGCAATCTGCATGACCTCGTCGTAGCTCTTGTTATGCACGATCGACCATTGCGGCGAGTCGCAATAATTGGCCGCGCTGGCAGGGGCCGTACAGGAAAGCAGTAAACAGACGGTGATGGCAGGGATGACTTGCATGGAACCTTGTCGCGGATGTCGTGGGAGGCGGCAGTCTACCTGCTGGCTGCCGCCGCCACAAGCGGGGGACGATCCTCAGGTGGCCCGCGACGGGCCTTCCCACAGATTGATATGGCCTTCACGCGCCTGCACGTCGATGGCGGCCAGCTCGTCGGCCGTGAATGACAACTGCTGCAGCGCGGCCACGTTTTCGCGGATTTGCGCGCTGCTGCTCGCGCCGATCAGGGTCGAAGTGACGCGCGGATCGCGCAGCACCCAGGCCAGCGCCATCTGCGCCAGGGTCTGGCCCCGCTGCGCGGCGATCTGATTCAGGGCGCGCACGCGGGCCAGGTTTTCCGCGCTCAAGTGCTGTTGCGTCAGCGAACCGCCGCCGGGGCGGTTGACGCGCGCATCCTGCGGCACGCCATCGAGGTATTTGTCGCTCAATAAACCCTGCGCCAGCGCCGTGAACGTGATGCAGCCCATGCCCTGCTCTTGCAGCGTGTCGAGCAAGCCGTCTTCCTCGATCCAGCGGTTGAGCATATTGTAGGCAGGCTGGTGGATCAAACACGGCACTTTCCATTCCTTCAGCAGGGCGGCCGCCTCGGCCGTCTTTTGCGGCGAATACGACGACAGGCCCACGTACAGTGCCTTGCCCTGCTGCACGGCGGTCGCCAGCGCGCCCATGGTTTCTTCCAGCGGCGTGTCGGCGTCGTAGCGGTGCGAGTAAAAGATGTCGACGTAGTCGAGACCCAGGCGTTGCAGGCTCTGGTCCAGGCTGGCCAGCACATATTTGCGCGAACCGCCGCCCTGGCCGTACGGACCCGGCCACATGTCCCAGCCCGCCTTGGTGGAAATGATCAGCTCATCGCGGTACGGTAAAAAATCGTCGCGCAGCAGCTTGCCGAAATTGCTTTCCGCGCTGCCATACGGCGGGCCGTAGTTATTGGCCAGGTCGAAATGCGTGATGCCCAGGTCAAACGCGGTGCGCAGCATATCGCGCTGCGAAGCCAGATTGTTGCTGTCGCCAAAGTTATGCCACAGTCCCAGGGACAGCAGCGGCAATTTCAGCCCGCTGCGCCCGCACGTGCGGTATGGCATGCTGTCGTAGCGGTTCTCGGCGGCGTGATAGGTCATGGCGTCTCCTTGTAAATGAATCGCCTATTTTGGCGCAAAATCAAGGTGTGCGTGCGTGCGCCTTGCGCGCGGCGGGACGCGCCTTACAATGGGCGTTCAGGAATCTCGCAAGGAGCGGACATGGAAATCGAATTGAAATTGCTGCTGGCGCCGCAGGACGCGCCCCGTCTGCGCGCCCACCCGCTCTTGGCGCAGGCTGCGCAAGGTGCGCCGCAGGTGCTGCAGATGCACGATATCTATGTCGATACGCCCGATTTGCAGCTGTGCCGCCACCACGCGGGCTTGCGCGTGCGACAGGTGGACGGGCGCTGGGTGCAAACGCTGAAGGCGGGCGGCACCGTCAACGGCGGCCTGCACAGCCGCCACGAATGGGAAGGCGACGTGCCGGGGCCGCAGCCGGATCTGGCCGCGCTCGACTCGGCCATCGGCCGCAAGCAGCCCATCCGCGCGCTGCTGCGCCGGGACGCCGTCCGCGACGCCTTGCAGCCCGTGTTTACCACACGCATCGAGCGCACCGTCTGGCAGCTGCGCACGCCGCAGGGCGACCAGATCGAATGCGTGCTGGACCAGGGTGTCATTGAAAGCGGCGCGGATGGTGCCGATGGTGCCGATGGTACCGTATACAGCGTGCCCGTCAGCGAGGTCGAACTGGAATTGAAGCAGGGGCAAGCTTCCAGCCTGTTCGACGTGGCGCTGGCGCTGCTGCAGGACGTGCCGCTGCAGCTGGGCCACATGAGCAAGGCGGAACGCGGTTACCGGCTGGCGGCATCGACCCCCTTGCAAGCCGTCAAGGCGCAACCGCTGGCGCTGGACGCGGCCATGTCGGTGGAGCAAGTGTTTGTGGCCATCGCCGGCAATTGCCTGGAACAGGTCAGCGGCAACCAGGATGGCGTGGCGGCGGGCGAGGATGTGGAAAGCGTGCACCAGATGCGCGTGGGACTGCGCCGTTTGCGCTCGGCGCTGGGCATGTTCAAGTCCCTGCTGGCCTTGCCGGACGCCTTGAAGGCCGAACTCGACTGGCTGGGCGGCGCGCTGGGCGAGGCGCGCGACTGGGATGTGTTGGCTGGCAATACCCTGGCGCAGCTCGATGGCGAGGCGCAGGCCGATGCGGCGGCGCTGGCACAGGCGGCGCACGCGCAGGCGCGGCTCAAGCACCAACAAGCCGCCCAGGCCGTCACCTCGGCGCGCTACACGGCCTGCATGCTGGGCTTGCAGCGCTGGCTGCAGGCGCGCGCCTGGCGCGATGGCTGTTCCGCGCGCCAATTGCGGCGCCTCGATGCGCGCGTGTCGCCGTTTGCCCGCGCCACCCTGCGCAAGGACCAGCGCCGCCTGATGAAGCGCGGCAAGCGCCTGCTGCATGCCACGCCGCAGCAGCGCCATCAAGTGCGCATCGCGGCCAAGAAGACGCGCTATGCGACGGAATTCTTTGCCTCGCTGTTTGCGGGACGGGCCGTGAAACCGTATGTGGGACGCTTGTCGGCCTTGCAGGATGAACTGGGCTGGCTCAACGATGTGCAGGTGGCCGACCGGCTGCTGCAGCAATTGCCCGAAGTTCAGGCTGGCCAGGCCGACGAGGCTGACCAGTCCGCCCAGGACGGCTTGCGGCTGCACGCGGCCTTCGTGCGCGGCTATCTGGCGGCGCGCGCGCAGACCGATGGCAGCGATGGCCGCATGCACAAGGCCTGGCGGCGCTTCAAGGCGGCCCGCTTGCCGGCCTGAATCCGCTTTTATCGGGGCGCGAGCCCAGGCCAGGCTAGGCCAGCGGCCGCTGCAACTGGCGCTCGAGGATGGCCAGCGGCGATTTGTGGGGGGCGGCCATGGCGCGCACGGGCAGCAGCCAGGTTTGCTCGAGCGCATGCTGTCCCCGCAGGGCGGCATGCGATACGGCATCGCTGAAGACGATCCACGTCTGGCCCGGCGCGAATGCATGGGTGTGCTGCTCCGCCTGCGCCTGGTAAGCGAGATCGGCCTTCATGGCGTCGTGCAGCTGCAGCATGTAGTGATCGTAGGCCGTGCGCCGCGACTTGGTGATGCGCAGCCGGTGCAGCAGCGCCGCCAGCACGGGCTGCGGACGCTTTGCAAGAGGTAAAAAATGCTGCGCCACCTGTTCGAACGGCGCGCCCAGTTTCCACACGCGGGGCGCGCCGCGCGGATCGATGTTGGTGAAGACGCGCAGGATGCGCCGGCCCTGCGTGGGTGAGGAGGGGAAACTGTCGACGTGCAGGCGCGTATCGTCCTTGCGCCAGGACGTCACCCGGCCGGCGATTTCCACGGGGCGAAAGCTGCCCTTGCCTTGCTGCAGATGGGGAACATAGCCGGGCAGCAAGCCGGCCAGCAAGCGCTGCGTGTGCTGCGCATAACGTTGCATCAGCGCGGCCAGCAGGGCCGCATCGCAGGCATCGCCGTGGCCGCGCACGCCGCGTGACGGTTCCCAGCTGATGTTCTTGGCGCTGCTGGCGCTACCCACAGCGCCGTTCAGCAGGGCATGCTCTTCCGGTTGCAGGGAAAAGCCCAGGCGGGGCAGCAGCACGACTTGCCCATCTTCGAGTGCCTGCAGCGCCGCCGCCTGCTGCGCGGCGCTGCCGCTGGCGTCCCACCGGTCCAGGGAAATATCGATGAGTTTGCTCATGGCACAAACGGGGAAACATCGGAGCGGCCAGTATGGGCGCTTGCCGCCCGCTCCCGTTTGCGCTGGCGCAGACTTACATCACAGTTTGCTGTTCTGGCAGCCGGCGCTCACGCATTCGCGCACGCGGTCCTGCAGGAATTGCGCGCGTTCGATGGTGGTCTTGGTGGCGCAATCGAGATTCACATAGAAGCCCGACGATTCGCGTTTGGAGCAGGCGTCGTTGCGGTTGGCGATCCATGCCAGCTGGCCCGATTTCAGCTTCTGCTTGCCGCCGGCATCGAGCTTGGCGGCGAGTGTCTTGTAGTTGGCGTTGAGTTCCTTGTCCGCTTCCTGGTACACCTTGTTGAGGCAATACAGGCCGTCGAAGTCGTTGCGCGGCGTGTCGCAGGCCGAGTTGGCGAAGGCGGAACCGGAAGCAAACACGAGCAGGGCAAGCATGCATTTTTTCATGGCGGGCTTTCAGAAAGTGGTGGGGCAGGATCGGTGAGCAAGACGGCGCTCTTGCGCATCGTATAACATTTTCTCTCCCGCCCGCGGACGCTTGCGGGCGTGCTCCGTCAGCCCCGCCGGCACCGTCAGTAGGCCTGGCGGCCCGGCACGCTCACTTCGATCTGCGTGCCGGCGCCGGGCCGGCTGTCGATGCGCAGGCTGGCCCCGATGCCGGCGGCGCGCTCGCGCATGCCGACCAGGCCCCAGTGGCCGGGCCGCTGGCCCGTTTGCGCCACGGCGTCATCGAGACCGCAGCCGTCGTCGCGCACGCGCAGGGTGAATGCCTGCTCCGCATAGTCGAGTTCCAGCACGATGTTTGCCGCCTCGGCATAGCGCGAGGCGTTGAACAGCGCTTCGCGCGCGATGGCATAGACCTCGTCATGCACGCGCGGCTGCAGGCGCCGGCAGCTGCCGCTGACGTGCACGGTGAAGGCGTGCGCGCGGTGCTCGGCCAGGCCCTTGCCGAATTGCTGCAGCGCCAGCCGCAGTTCGTCCGGTTCGGCCGAGGCGCGCAAATCCATGATCTGGTCGCGGCCTTCGATCAGCAGCTGGTCGGCCAGGTTGAGGGTGCCGTCGAGGCGCGCCCGTTCGCGCGTGCCCTTGGGCAGCATGTCCGCATGCGCATGGAACGACAGGATCAGGCCCTGCACGCTTTGCAGCAGGGTGTCGTGCAGCGAGCGGGCGATGCGCGAGCGTTCGGCCAGCCGCTCCTGCAAGCGTTCCTGCAGCCGTTCCTGCATGTTGCGCGTCAGATGGCGGATGCGCAGCACATAGCCGCCGTACAGCAGCAGCGCGGCGCCCAGCGCCAGCAGCACGACGAACCACGGCGTCTGCACGAAGGCGGGCGCGATGACGATGTCGAGCTTGGCTCCCTGCGTGTTCCACACGCCGTCTTCGTTGGCGGCCGTGACGTCGAAGCGGTAGCTGCCCGGTGCCAGGTTGGTGTAGTACGCCTCGCGGCGCCCGACCGCCTCTTGCCAGCCGGCGTCCACGCCCGCCAGCCGGTAGCGCAGGCGCACGCGTTCCGGCATCGACAGGCTCAGCGCCGTGAAGCCGATCTGCAGGGTCTTGCTGCCTTGCGGCAGCTGCAGCGGCTTGCCATCGTCGAGCGCGTAACGCGCGCCATTGGCCAGCAAGCTGTGGATCTGCACCGGCGGCGGCAGGCGATTGCGGCGGATATGCAGCGGGTCGAGCATGGCGATGGTGGCCGAGGTGGAGAACCACAGCTTGCCATCGGGCGCATGGATCAGAGAAGGCACGGGGCGCAGCTGCGAGGCATGGCCCTGCAAGCCGTCGAGCGCGTCGAAGTGTTCCGAGACGACGGCGCTGCCGTCCCGCATCCACGCGGCCAGGCTGGCGGCGCCGATATGGTCGATGCCGTCCGCGCCATGCAGCCACAGGTCGCCGTCCGGCAGGCGCACGATGCCCGACACGCCGCGAAACGCCGCGCCGCGCGCGCCGCGCAAGGTGTGGAAGCGCCCGGCGCGGTACAGGGCCACGCCGTTTTCGCCGCCGGCCCATATCGCGTCGCCATCGCGGTACAGCTGCAGCACGGTGCCCACCTGCAGGCCCTCGGCCGCGCCGAGCCGCCTGACGGCGCCCGCGCGCTGGCCGTCGGCCACCAGGCTGACCGTATTGTCGGCATGGCCCAGCCAGACGGTGCCGGCGCCATCGATCGCCATGGCCGTGGTCAGCACCGCCGGCAGGCCGGACAGGCCGCCGTTCGCGATCCATTTTCCTTCGCTCAGGCGAAACAGGCCGCCGCCGGAAAACGAGGCCCACAGGGCGCCCGAGCGGTCCTGCTGCAGCGCCTGCGGATCGAGTCCTTGCACGGGCGCTGTCACGCGCGTCATCGTGCCGTCGCGTGCGCGATGGTGCAGCTCCTGCTCGTTGCCCAGCCACAGCGTGCCGTCGGGCGCCCAGTGGCTGGCCGCCAGCGCCCCTTTCAAGATCACTTTTTTCATCCCGTCGGCCGTAAAGCTGCGCACGTCGCTCACGTAGTCGCCGATCCACACGTCGCCATCGGGTCCCGGCAGCATGCCAGGGTGGTCGAAGGGCACGGCGACGGGCAAGGTCTGCAGGCGGTTCGGTCGCAGCCGGTCCAGGCCCGTCGAGGTGCCGAACCACAGATTGCCCTCGCGGTCCTGGAACGACGTTTGCGGCAGCGGGCCGCTGATGCCGTTCTGGCGCGTCAGGCGCTGGGCCGGCAGACTGGGGCCGGCAGGGTCGAACTTGCGTTCGATGCCATCGGGTGTCATCAGCCACATGGTGCCGGCGCGGTCGAAGCGGATGCCGTTGCCTCTGGCGTCGGGCCGGATGGGCGCATCGCCGCGCGGCGCGCTGGTGCGCACGCGGTAGTAATTGCTGTGCGTGTCGACGGCCCAGATGGCGCCATCGGGCGCTTCATCCATGCTGGTGAGCATGGTGCGCGGCCAGGCATGGGAAAAGCGCGCCTGGCCCGGCTTGCGGAAAAAGACGCCATGCATGGTGCCCATCCACTGCGTGCCATCGCGCCCGAACAGGATCTGGTACACGCGCTTGTCGGGCAGGCCCACGTTGGCCGCTTGCGCGACGAAGCGGTCGGCGCCCGGCGCCAGGCGCGCCGCGCCATCGCGCGTGCCGACCCAGATGGCGCCGTCGGGCGCTGCCTCGATATGGAACACGGCGCCCGGCGGCAAGCCGTCCGCTTCGCGGTAGGTGCGCGCGCCACCCTGGCGAAAGACGCTGACGCCGCCGAGACGGTAGCCGACCCACACGGCACCGTCCGGCGGCGTGGCCAGGCCCAGCACATTGCTCGATGGCAGGCGGTGCCCGTACACGCTGTCGACGCGGTCGAAGCGCACGCCATCGTAGCGGTACAAGCCGGTGGCCGTGGCGATCCACAGCCAGCCATCCTTGCCCTGGGCGAATTTGAGCACGTCGACGGGCGCCCCTTGCAAGGCGCCCCAGCCATTGTGGGTGTAGTCGGACAGCAGGGGGGCGGCCGCGCACGCGTGCAGGTGGCACGCCAGCAGGGGCAACATCAACAGGCGGCGCAGCAGGCGAGCGGACATCGGTGCAGAGGGAGATAGCGGTGGCAGGGCAGTGATTGTAGCGCAGCGTCCTGCTTTTCAGCAGGCGAAAAAAAACCTGCGCGGGATGGCGCAGGCTTTTTTCGCCCTACGTTGACAAGGACCGCTTACGCGAAGTTCTTGGCAACGAATTCCCAGTTGACCAGGCCCCAGAACGTTTCCACGTACTTGGCGCGCAGGTTGCGGTAGTCGATGTAGTAGGCGTGTTCCCAGACGTCGCAGGTCAGCAGCGGCTTGTCGCCGGTGGTCAGCGGGCAGCCGGCGTTCGAGGTGTTGACGATGTCGACGGAGCCGTCGGCTTTTTGCACCAGCCAGGTCCAGCCCGAACCGAAGTTGCCCACGCACGACTTGGTGAATTCTTCCTTGAACTTGTCGAACGACGACCATTTGGCGTTGATCGCGTCAGCCACGGCACCCGTAGGCGCGCCGCCGCCGGCCGGCTTCATGCCGTTCCAGTAGAAGGTGTGGTTCCATACTTGCGCTGCATTGTTGAAGATGCCGCCCGACGATTTCTTGATGATCTCTTCCAGCGACAGGTTCTCGAACTCGGTACCCTTGATCAGGTTGTTCAAGTTGGTGACATACGCCTGGTGATGCTTGGCATAGTGGTATTCCAGGGTTTCTTTCGAAATATGCGGCGCCAGAGCGTCCATTTCATACGGCAGTGGTGGCAGAGTATGTTCCATGTGATGTCCCTTTATGGTGAGTATTCGGAGTCTACCGGCCTGCGGCCGGAGGGTTGAGCCAAGCTTGCTTGAAGCAGGCATTCTTGCTGAACGAGCCACTATTGTAAAGCGGATGCGCCATTGCTGCAGATTCCGCCACGCGTCGCGGATGCGGGTGGCGTAGTGATTCTCGTTCAGCGTCAGACCTAGCGAACACGTCGGGTAGTTTCCCTGACGATCAGTTCCAGAGGAGGTATCGCCGCCTGCACGGCTTCGCCGTTGATCAGTCCCAGCAGCGCTTCCGTGGCGATGCGGCCGATGTCGTACAGGGGCTGGTGGATGGTCGTCAGCGGCGGCGTCGTGTAGGACGAGCCGGGCAAGTCATCGAAACCGACGAGCGAGATATCGTCGGGTACGCGGATGCCCTTGCGGTACAAACACAGGCGCACGCCATAGGCGGACAGGTCGTTGGCGGCGAAGACGGCGCTGAATTGCTGCTGCGTATCAAACAAGTGGTTCATGGCCAGCATCCCGCTTGCCTCGTGGAAATCGCCTTCCGCCATCAGTTTCGGGTCGATGGCGATGTCCGCTTCGCGCAGCGCGCGCTGGTAGCCCGTCAGGCGCTCGGCCGCATCCGTGTTGTTGGCGGGGCCGGCGACAAACGCGATGCGCCGGTGGCCCAGTTCGATCAAGTGGCGCACGGCCAGGTAGGCGCCGTATTCGTTGTCGAGCTTGAAGCCGATGGCGCTTTTCGTTGCCAGCAGGCGGCCCGTCGAGACGATGGGCCGCTGCTGCGAGAAATCGAGCACGCTCTCGTCCGAGATGCGCCCCGACAGCAGGATGATGCCGTCGACCTTTCGCGCCAACAGCAGACGGATACGGTCCGCTTCTTCCTGCGCATTCCAGTGCCCGCTGACGATGACGGACGCGTAGCCCGTGTCCTTCAGCCCATCGTCGACGCCGCGCAGGCTTTCATCGAAGAAGGGGCTGGAAATATCCTGCACCACGATGCCGATGGTCATCGAGCGGCCCTTCTTCAAGCCCTGTGCCATCTGGTTCGGCGCGAATTTCATGTGCGCAATGGCCGCCAGCACGGCGTCGCGCTTGTCATCGGAGACCCTGGCCGTGCCGTTCAGGATGCGCGAGACGGTGCTGGGCGACACGCCGGCCTGGCGGGCCACGTCGAGCAGGGTGGAAGGGGGAGCAGCGTGGGCGCTATCGTTCAAGGCGGTTCCTGGGTGTCAAGATGGCTGGTCGTCAGTGCTCTGAAAACCTTTTCATCGAAAGATTACCATAAATGGCCGATAGCGCCGCAGATCGGGGTAGGTCGGCGTAGGTCGGGTTAGCCCTGCGGGCGTAACCCGACAATATTGTTGGCCGTGCATGTCGGATTACGCGTTGAAACGCTAATCCGACCTACGCTTGAAAACGTTTTCACAAAAAACAACGGCGGCTCAAATGACGAATTTTTGCCCTTTTTCATAGGAGAACACACGCCACGGCGTGCAGCTTGCCATGCCACCCTCAATAAAAATGACAACTTTTTCGGTTGACTTGATTTTCTTTGCGGTGTTAAATGGACACATGTTGTGAAAACGTTTTCAAGATAGAAGACGCTCAATAATCGGAGATGAAATAATGAAGTCAAGCATCCTTGGCGCCGCCCCCCTGGCCGCGCTGACCCTGGCCTGTGGCGTGGCCGCCGCGCCCGCCGCCATCCCGCCGGCCGCACCGTTGCCGGCGCTGGCCCCGGCGACGATTACCGTCGCCTCGTTCCCCGACCTGGACCGCGCCGTCAAGACGGCCTTGCCCCTGTGGGAAAAGCTGTACCCGCAGGTGAAGGTCAAGCTGGTCAGCCTGCAGATCGACGACCACCATAACTCGATGACGACGGCGCTGGCGGCCGGCGCGCGCCTGCCCGACGTGATGGCCATCGACTTCCGCTACGTGGGCAGCTTCGCCGAGTCGAAGGGCATGGAGGATTTGCTGCAGCCGCCATACGGGGCAGGGCAGTACCGCGCCCAGTTCGTGCCGTTCACCTTCGTGCAGGCGAGCAGTTCGCGCGGCACCCTGGGCGCCATGCCGGCCGACCTGGGACCGGGTACGCTGTTCTACCGCAAGGACTTGATGGACAAGGCGGGCATCAAGGAAGCCGACTTGACCGCTTCATGGGAATCGTATATCGCCGCCGGCAAGAAGCTCAAGGCCGCCACGGGCACCTATCTGCTGGCCGGCGCCAGCGACCTGGCCGACATTGTTATACGCGCCAATCTGAAGGATGGCGAAGGCATTTACTTTGGCGACAAGGGTCAGGTGCTGGTCGACTCGCCCCGTTTCGTCAAGGCCTTCGAACTGGCCAAGGCGGCGCGGGTGGCCGGCATCGACGCGCGCACCGTGGCCTGGACGGGCGAGTGGGCCGAAGGTTTTAAACGCGACAAGGTGGCCAGCCAGATGATGGGTTCCTGGCTCAGCGGCCACCTGGCCAAATGGCTGGCACCCGATTCCAAGGGCCAGTGGCGCGCGGCCAACCTGCCGGCCGGCGCGCTGGCGTCCTACGGCGGCTCCTTCTACGGCATCCCGAAAAAGGCCGTGAATAAAATCCAGGCCTGGGAATTCATCAAGTTCATGACCGTCAACAAGGATATCCAGCTGCACTCGCTGAAAGAGATCGGCGCCTTCCCCGCCCTGAAAGCGGCATATGCGGACCCGATGATGGACGAGCCGCAAGCGTATTTCGGCGGCCAGAAGACGCGCCTGCTGGCGCGCGACACGGCGGCGAAGATTCCCGTCATCCGCGTCGACAAGTTCGACGCCGTGGCGCGCGACATCGTCAACATGGAACTGGAAAGCGTGCTGGCGCAAAACAAGGATATCAAGACGGCCCTGGCCGACGCCAAGGCCCTGATCACCCACCGCGCGCGGCGCTAGGAGCAGCATGACTACCTCCATGCCTTGTACCGAGCGCGCCGCCGTCCCGGCGCGGCGCGCCAGGAAGCGTTTCAACATGAAGCAGTGGGCGCCATATATTTTCATCAGCCCCTTCTTCATCCTGTTCGCCGTCTTCAGCCTGTTCCCGCTGCTGTTTTCCATCTATCTGTCGTTCAACCAGTGGGAAGCGGCCAGCGGCGTGGAAGCCATGCAGTGGGTGGGCCTGGACAACTACAAATACGCCTTGAGCGACCCGTGGTTCTTGCGCTCGCTGGGCAATACGCTGTGGCTGGCGCTGGCCTCGGGCGTGCCGCAGCACCTGGTCGCCATTCCGCTGGCAGCGTTCATCCACAACAGCTTCAAGCGCTCGCGCAACCTGGTGATCGGCATTTACTTTTTACCGTTCATCACCTCCAGTGTGGCCATCGCCATGGTCTTCAACACCCTGTTCTCGCGCGACTACGGCCAGATCAATGTGCTGCTCCAGTGGTGCGCCAGCCTGCCGCTGGTGGGAAGCCTGTTTCCGTCAGAGTCCATCGACTGGCTGGGCAGCTCGCTGTTCATCAAGCCGGCCGTCGCCTTCGTGATTTTCTGGCGCTACCTGGGCTGGAACCTGGTGCTGTACCTGTCCGCGCTGCAGGTGATACCGAAGGATTTATATGAAGCGGCCACCATCGACGGCGCCTCGACACGCCAGCAGTTCTGGTACATCACCCTGCCGCAGCTGCGCCCCATGATCTACCTGGCCGTCACCTTGACCATCATGGGCAATCTGCAGCTGTTCGAGGAACCGTTCGTGCTGGTGGCCGAATCGAGCGGCGTAAGCCAGTCGGTGATGACGACGGCCATCTTCGTCTACAAGACGGCGTTTTCCTCAGGCGACTTCGGCACGGCGTCGGCCATTTCCTGGCTGCTGTTCCTCATCATCGCCAGCACCACCTGGGTGAATAACCGCATCTTCAGCCGCAATGAACGTCATGAACGCAAGGAGGCCCGATGAAAACCACCCGCTGGACGGCCTACGCCATGGTGGCCATCGGCGCCCTGATCATGGTCGCGCCGTTCTACTTCATGTTCGTCTTCGCCACGCACACGAGCGCCGAGATCTACAGCCTGCCGCCGCCGCGCTGGTTCGGCACGGCCCTGCTGAACAACCTCGAACTGCTGCAGGAGCGCCTGCCGTTCTGGCGCAATATCGGCATCAGCCTCTACGTGGCCTTGATGACCACCGCCCTGACTTTGTTCTTTTGCTCGCTGGGCGGCTATGCCTTCGCCATGTACGAATTCCGCTTCAAGCGGCCCCTGTTTACCCTGGTGATGGCCTCGATGATCATCCCGTCCTTCATGAACATGATCCCGACCTTCATGCTGATGGATTTCCTCGGATGGCTGGACCAGCCGCGCGCCTTGTACGTGCCGGGAGCGGCCGGCGCGCTGGGGATTTTCCTGATGCGCCAGTACATCGGCACGGCGATACCGAAGGACCTGATCGAGGCGGCGCGCATCGACGGCTGCGGCGAATTCGCCATCTACTGGCGGGTCGTGCTGCCGCTGATCGGCCCCGCCATGGGCACCCTGGGCCTGATCACTTTCATCAACTCGTGGAACAATTTCATCACGCCGCTGGTCGTCATGCGCTCGGTCGAGAACTACACGATCCCGCTGGCCCTGCGCAGCATGCAGGCGCCGAACAACACGGAGTGGGGCGCGCTGATGACGGGCGCCGCCATCGCCGTGCTGCCGCTGCTGCTGATGTTTTTTGTCGCCTCGAAGCGCCTGATCGAAGGCTTGACCCAGGGCGCCGTCAAAGGCTGATCCACACATTTATCTCAACCCCTCACACTGACATGACCACCATGCATAACGACGACATCGACACCAACTTCCCCGCCACCTTCACCTGGGGCGTGGCCACCAGCGCCTACCAGATCGAGGGCGCCGCCGCCATCGACGGCCGCGGCCCGTCCATCTGGGATACCTTCAGCCACACGGACGGCAAGATCATCGACGGCAGCAATGGCGACGTGGCTTGCGACCATTACCACCGCTATGCCGAGGACGTGGAGCTGATCGCCAGCCTGGGCGTCAACGCCTACCGCTTTTCCATGTCCTGGTCGCGCGTCCAGCCGACGGGTTCCGGCGCCTGGAACGAGGCGGGCTTCGATTTCTATGCGCGCCTGCTCGACGCCCTGGCCGCGAAGGGTCTCGATGCCCATCTGACCCTGTACCACTGGGATTTGCCGCAAGCCTTGCAGGACGAGGGCGGCTGGCTCAACCGCGCCACCTGCTATCACTTCGCCGCCTACGCGGCCGAGGTGGCGCGCCGCTTCGGCCACAAGGTCGCCAGCATCGCCACGCACAACGAGCCGTGGTGCACGGCCGTGCTGGGCCACGGCACGGGCCAGTTCGCGCCCGGCATGGCCGATCCGGCCGCCGCCGTGCAAGTGTCGCACCACCTGCTGCTGTCGCACGGCCTGGCCATACAGGCGATGCGCACGGTGAATGCGCCGGCGAAACTGGGCATCGTGCTCAATCAGTGGACGGCCACGCCGGCCACCGACAGCGCCCAGGACCGCGAACTGGCCGAACTCGAATATGCGCGCTCGGTGCAGTGGTATATGGACGCCATCTTCAAGGGCCGCTACCCGGCCCTGGCCCTGAAACACGCCGACGCTTCTGCTTTGGCTATCTTTGAAAACGATTTCATCGATATTAAACAGCCCATCGATTTCCTCGGCGTGAACTATTACACGCGCGCTTACATGAGCGCCGAGACGCCGCCGCGCAAGCCCGAATGCAAGCTCGGTGTCAACGACATGGGCTGGGAAACCTATCCGCAAGGCTTGACGGAGCTGCTCGTGGGCCTGCACCGCGAGTACCGGCTGCCGCCCGTCTACATCACGGAAAACGGCATGGCCGTCGCCGACAAGCCCGTCGGCGGCAAGATCCACGACGAACCGCGCATCGAGTACGTGCGGCTGCACCTGGATGCCCTGCGCGCCGTGATCACGCAGGGCATCGACGTGCGCGGTTATTTCTACTGGAGCCTGATGGACAATTTCGAGTGGAACTCGGGCTACGCCAAGCGCTTCGGCATGCTGTACGTCGACTACGCCACGCAGCAGCGCAGCTTCAAGGACAGCGCCCTGTGGTACCGCGATTTCATCGCCGCGCAGCGCGCATCCCACGCACCGGCCCAGCTGGTCCTGGCCGGGGAGCACTGACATGGCCGCCATCTCGCTGCGCGGCATCCGCAAGACCTACGGCGACGGCCCGGAAATCGTCAAGGGCCTTGATCTCGATATCCACGACGGCGAATTCATGGTCTTCGTCGGGCCGTCCGGCTGCGGCAAGTCGACCCTGCTGCGCATGATCGCGGGACTGGAAGACATCAGCGCGGGCCAGCTGCGCATCGGCGACCTGCTGGCCAACGACGTGGCGCCGGCCGAGCGAGGCATCGCCATGGTCTTCCAGAGCTATGCCCTGTACCCGCACATGACGGCGCGCGACAACATGGGCTTTGCCCTCAAATTGGCGGGCAAGGGGGAAGCCGAAGTGCGCGCCGCCGTCGGCAAGGTGGCCGAGATTTTGCAGATCACGCACCTGCTCGACCGCAAACCCAAGGCCTTGTCGGGCGGCGAACGCCAGCGCGTGGCCATCGGCCGCTCCATCGTGCGCCAGCCCAAGGTGTTCTTGTTTGATGAGCCGCTGTCCAACCTCGATGCGTCCTTGCGCGTGCAGACGCGCATCGAGCTGGCCAAGCTGCACCAGGAACTGGGCACGACGATGATCTACGTGACGCACGACCAGGTCGAGGCCATGACCCTCGGTGACCGGGTCGCCGTCTTCCATGGCGGCCACCTGGAGCAGGTGGGCGCGCCTTTGGCCCTGTACCGCCATCCGGCCAGCCAGTTCGTGGCCGGTTTCATCGGCGCGCTGCGCATGAACTTTTTGCCGTGCGCCGCCGTCCCGGCCCTGGCCAGCCAGCTTGGCGGCGCGGCGGGCATGCTGGTCGGCATACGCCCGGAACACCTGCGCCTGGTGCCGCGCAACGAGGGCTACGGCGCCACGGTGACCCTGATCGAGCAGCTGGGCGATGCGCAGATCATCCACGCGACGCTGGAGGGAAGTTCGCATGCGGTGGCCATCAAGCTGCACGGCGAGGCGCGCCACGCGCTGGCACAGGGCAGCGCCATCGGCTTCGCGCCGGAAGAAGGCCATGCCTTTCTGTTCGACACGGCCGGGCGCGCCGTGGCCACCCATTGACCCCGCACGGAGGCGACATGACTTCAGATTGACACCCAAAAAATGTGCAGCAATAGCCAAAGAGCTATGTGATCATCATTCAACCAGCGGTACAGGAGACAACAACAATGCAACAGCTCAAACGCAATACCATCGCCCTCAGCCTGGCGCATGCGACCTTCGCCCAGTTCATCTTGCTGGGCAGCGGCGCCGCCATGGCCCAGGAGGCTGCAGCCACGGACGCGGCAAAACCACCGGCAGCCGAACAGATGGACCGCATCGTCGTCACGGCCACGCGCCGCAATACCTTTGTGCAGGAGACGCCGCTGGCCGTCACCGCCTTCAACCAGGACACCCTGCAAAACAACCAGGTCAAGGATCTGGCGTCGCTGGCCACGATGGTGCCCAGCCTCGTCGTCGAGCAGCATGGCGACTCGGGCGGCGTGCACGTCTACATGCGCGGCGTGGGCTCGGCCAACCACACGGAGCTGGGCGACCCGGCCGTCGCCTTCTATGTCGACGGCGTGTATTCGCCGCGTCCCCAGGGCGCCACGGCGCTGATGTACGACTTGAGCCACGTCGAGGTGGCGCGCGGACCGCAGGGCACCCTGAACGGCCGCAATTCGACGGCCGGCGCCGTCAATCTCGTCTCCGCCGCGCCAAACACATCGAAGTTCATGGGCTCGGCCGGCATCACCGTCGGCGACTACCGCCACCTGCAGACGCAGGGCATGATCAATATCCCGTTCTCCGACGACGTGGCGCTGCGCATCGCCGCCATCAAGGATAGCCACGACGGCACGGTGGACTTCCGCCGCGGCTCGAACGTCATGCCGGGCACGGCCAAGTATGGCGCCGGCGACCAGATGGGCGTGCGCGCCTCGCTGCTGTGGAAGTTCACGCCGCAGCTGCGCGGCACCTTCATCGCCGACTACTTCCTCGACCAGGGCGCCGGCAACGTCTACCTGGCGGCGGAACCGAAAACGGGCGAGAAGCTGCGCTCGGCCCTGATCGACACGCCGGGCACCCTGGACCAGTCGATTTTGACCTACAAGGGCAAGCTCAATTACAAGCCGACGGATGCGCTGGACTTCACGTACCTGGGCAGCTGGAGCCGCTACAAGCGCCAGAACAGCAATGATGCCGATGCGGGCCTGTTCCCCGGCTTCAAGTCGGAAAACCGCACCGACTGGGCGCAGTTCGACAGCTATTCGCACGAACTGCAGGCGCGCTCGGACGACGATGCGCCATTCCAGTGGGTGGCCGGCCTGTTCCTGTTCAACGAAAAGAACAAGGTGCGCTTCGATATCGACCGCAGCCAGATTTCGCAGGCGGCCGTGCAGCAGGATATCGCCAACGGCGCCGTGATTTTCGTGCAGCCCACCGTGGGCCAGTATGCGTCGTCCATGTCCTTCATCCAGGGCGACCGCCAGCTCAAATCGAAAGCCGTGTTCGGCCAGGTCAGCCAGCAGCTGACGGACCAGATCAAGCTGACGGCCGGCGCGCGCTACACGAAAGACCATAAATTCGACATCGGCGGCCAGAACTGGGCGTGCCCGAACTGGCCCGCGAACACGCCGCTGGGCACCACCGTGCTGACTGCCGACCAGCTGCGCCAGCTGGTCACGCCGGGCACGGGCCTGGCCAACACGCACAATATCGGCCCCGGTGGCGCCATCACGGCGGCCGCCTGCGGCAATACGCCGGGCGACAATACGGCCGACCTGAAATACGGCCAGGCCACCTGGCTGGGCCGCATCGAGTACAAGCTGCGTCCGGACATTCTGCTGTTCGGCTCCGTGACGACGGGCTTCCATTCGCCGGCCATCGGCGACGGCGGCGCCACGACCAAGCCGGAAAAGCTGACCAGCTATGAAATCGGCTTCAAGTCGGACTTGCTGAACCGCGAACTGACCCTGAACCTCGATGCCTTCCTGATGAAGTACAAGGACAAGCTCGAATCGCAGGTGGTCAACAGCGTGCTGGCCAACTTCAATGCGGCCGGCGCCACCGTCAAGGGCCTGGAAGCGGAATGGGTGTGGCGGCCGACGAAGGTCGACCGCCTGACGGGCAACGCCACCTGGCTCAAAGCCGTGTATGACGACTTCATGTCGTGCGACGTAGATGCGGCGCGCGCGAATGGCCAGTCCTGCGGCTCGACGGCGCCATTGGTGAACGTGGGCGGCAGCACCATGAAGCACGCGCCGAAGTTTTCCACCACGGTCCAGTACGAGCATGATTTCACGGTGGCCGGCGGCCAGCTCACGCCGCGCGCCTCGGTGCATTATGAAACCATGTCGTACGTGGGTGCGGGCGCGTTCAACGGCGACGTGCCGGGCCATGCGGGCGTCAAGCGCCAGGAAGCCTACACGACCCTGGACCTGAGCCTGCGCTTCCAGCCGGCGAACAAGGCGTACACGGTGGAAGCGTTCGTGCAGAACGCCACCGACAAGGCGGTCAAGCTGGACGTCAATGAAATCTGCACGGACGTGGGCATGCCGTGCCAGCCGACGCAGCAGATCTACGGCGCTTTCTACAACGCGCCGCGCACGTTTGGCGCGCGCGTGTCGATGAAGTTTTGATGAGGTAGTGTGAAAGAGCAGTTGCAGTCGCAGTCCACTCAGTAGGGGAAGGTGTTGGGCCGGGGAGCTTCCCCGGCCTTTTTTATTCCAGCGCTTATTCCAGCGTTGCCTGCACGCTGGCGATGCCGATCTGCGCGCTGCCTTCGGCCAGGCGCACGTTGACGTTCTGGCGCGCCTGCAGCTGCGCCGGCGAGCGCACGATGGCACCTTTTTCGTCGCGCAGGATCGCGTAGCCGCGTTCCAGGGTGCGCTGCGGATTCAACAGCTCCAGCTGCGCCGCCAGGCCGTCGAGGCGGTGGCGCCGCTGGCTGAGCAGCTGCGCCATGGCCGCGCCGCCGCGCCGCTGCGCTTCCAGCAGGCGCGCGCGCGATGACGTGACGTCGGGCCGCAAGGCGGCCCAGCGGTTGCGCAGGCGTTCCAGTGCGTACTGCGACTGGTTCACGGGCGCGCGCGCCGCATGCGTCATGGCCGTGGACAGGGCCAGCAGCTGCAAGCGCTGCTGCTGCAGCTGCGCCTTCGGGTTGAGCAGGCGGCGGCTGTGGCGGTCCAGCGTCTGCGCCGCGTCGTCGAGGCGGCGGCGCATGGCGCGGCGCAGGTCGGCCGCATCGGCGCGCAGGGAAGCCATCCAGTCCGCGCGCGGCGTGGCCGCCAGTTCGGCCGCCGCCGTCGGCGTGGCCGCGCGCAGGTCGGCCGCGAAGTCGGCGATGGTGAAATCGGTCTCGTGGCCCACGCCGCTGATCACGGGCATGGAACAGTCGGCGATCGCGTGCGCCACGGCTTCATCGTTGAACGACCATAAATCCTCGATGCTGCCGCCGCCACGGCACACCAGCAGCACGTCGCACTCGGCCCTGGCCGATGCCGTGCGGATCGCGTGCGCGATTTTTTCCGGCGCCTGCTGGCCCTGCACGGGCGTGGGATACAGAATGATGTTGACGTGCGGCGCGCGGCGCTTGAGCGCGATCAGCACGTCGCGCAGGGCGGCCGCCTGCGGGCTGGTGACGATGCCGATGCTGCGCGCGAACATGGGAATGGCGCGCTTGCGTTCCTGGTCGAACAGGCCTTGCGCGGCCAGCTTTTCCTTCAGGCGCTGGAACGCTTCGTACAGGGCGCCCACGCCGGCGCGGCGGATGGCTTCCACGTTGATCTGGTAGTCGCCGCGTGCGCCGTACAGGGTGACGAGGGCGCGCACTTCGACCTTGTCGCCTTCGCGCGGCGTGAAGCCTGCGTACTGGGCGCGGCCGCGGAACATCACGGCGCGCACCTGGGCGCCATCGTCCTTCAAGGTGAAATACCAGTGGCCGGAAGCGGCGCGCGTGAAGTTGGAAATCTCGCCGGCGATCCAGGTCAGGGGGAACGAGCGCTCGAGCAGGCGCGCGACGGCCTGGTTCAGGGCGCTGACGGTCAGCACGGGCGGGACGGCAAAGCCGCTGTCAGTCGGGGTGTCTGTCATCATAAAGCTGGGAGCGGGAAGGGAACTGTCCACATATTATCGGCGAGGTCATGCTTATGTCATATATCGTGCAAAACAACAAGTTCTATTTCTAAGTAATT
The DNA here is from genome assembly GCF_046113285.1 of Janthinobacterium aestuarii. Taxonomy (NCBI): domain Bacteria; kingdom Pseudomonadati; phylum Pseudomonadota; class Betaproteobacteria; order Burkholderiales; family Oxalobacteraceae; genus Janthinobacterium; species Janthinobacterium aestuarii. The sequence goes on along the minus strand of NZ_CP142524.1, from coordinate 4,693,981 downwards.
GATTTCATGATGAATTCCCGTATGCCTGATTTGCGTGCACAGGGAAAAAATCCTTTAATATCAAGCACATCAGTGCAGCCCCTGCCACTTACGCACAAAGTTATCCACAGAAAGTGTGCGGAACTTTTTGCCTTGGACAAACATGGCCGGGCTGGCCCTGATTGAACGATAAAAGTGCCTTGCTACATTTTTGCGCACGGAAATAAAGTGCATAGGAATCAAGCGCTTAGTATGCCATGCATGGCCTTGCGCACAATCTTATCCACAAAAAATGTGCAGAACTCCCGCGCGGCAGCGGATTTATCCACCGGAATGCCCATGGCATGGCTTGCCTGAATTTTACGCAGCATAAAAATAGCCATATAGATCAAGGGCCTAGCGTTCGACCGTGCGCCTTGCTCACAATCTTATCCACAGAATATGTGCAAAACCGCATAAATCGTTTCGTCTTTTCCGGGAGCTTTCCACGGCGCGAGCAGATGCTTGCGCTGCCTTATTTTTCAGCATCGAAAAAAACTCCTTTAAAATCAATGCTCTTGCATGGAGTCAATCGGCTTGCTCACAATCTTATCCACACTTTATGTGTGGAACTGCGTTCGCCGTGGAAAACTGCCTTTTTGCCGTGAAATGTGACGCTGAAAATCGCGCTTTCCAGCCCTTGCTACATTTTTATGCACGGCAATAAAAACGATATAAATCAATGTACTTAGCGCGTATCTTTGCGCTTGCGCACAATCTTGTCCACAGATTGTGTGCAGAACTTTGACGGTCCCTCTGCCGCCGATTGTGCGCCGTCTGCCACTTTTTTACTCATTGATTTAATTTCTTTTAAAATCAATGGCTTAATTGAATTTCACGGCTTTGCGCACAATCTTGTCCACAGTAAATGTGCAGAACTCTGCAAGTATTAATTTATTGACATTGATTACTGCCGATAAGCTGCTATGCCTGTATTTTGCGCAGCATGATAATTCCCATGTAAATCAAGGACTTGTGCGCTGGACTTCATGCTTGCTCACAATCTTATCCACACAAAGTGTGCAAAACTGTGCGCTGGAGCCGCAGCCCGGAGCGTGATGTGGATAAGGGCACATGCAGGCGCCACTTGCCGCCGGCGCGGCAACGCGCTACATTGCGCCATTCCTGCGCGCACGTGCCATCGGTCTTCGGCGCTCGGTACAATACAGGCTGTCCGGGCGGTTCACCGCCTTCCCTTTACCAGGAGTTTCTTTTGCTCGCTATATTTCAAGCCGCTGGCTGGCCCATCTGGCTGTTGTTGATCGCTTCCATCGTCGCCCTGGCCCTGATCATCGAGCGCCTGCTGTATTTGCGACGCGCCAAGATACTGCCCCGCAAGCTGTTCGATGAAGTGGTGCAGGTATATCGCAGCGGCAAGATCACGCCGGACACGGTGGCCAAGCTGGAAGACAATTCGCCGCTGGGCGTGGTGCTGGCCGCCGCCTTGCGCAATGTCGACGCGCCGCGCGAAGTGATGAAGGAATCGATCGAGGAGGCCGGCAGCGGCGTGGCCCACACGCTGGAACGTTTCCTGACGACCCTGGGCACCATCGCCACCCTGGCCCCGCTGATGGGGCTGTTCGGCACGGTGGTGGGCATGATCGAAATCTTCGGCTCGCAAAATGCCAGCGGCTCGAATCCCGCCCAGCTGGCCCACGGTATTTCGGTGGCCCTGTACAACACGGGCTTCGGCCTGGCCATCGCCATGCCGACCCTCGTCTTCTACCGCCATTTCCGCGCCCTCGTCGACAGTTTCGTCATTGACATGGAGCAGCAAGCGGTCAAGTTCGTCGACATCGTCCACAGTGGCCGCAAATGAACTTCCGCAAAGGCAAGGGGCGTGAAGACCCCGAAATCAACCTGATCCCGTTCATCGACGTGCTGCTGGTGATCCTGATCTTCCTCATGGTCAGCACCACCTACAGCAAGTTTACGGAGCTGCAGATCACCTTGCCGACGGCCGACGCCGAGCAAGCCAAGGAGAAGCCGCAGCAGATTGACGTCACCATCGATGCCAAGGGCAATTACACGGTCAACCGCGAACCCGTCTCGTTCCGCGACGTGGCCGGCCTGGCCGACGCCCTGCAAAACGCGGCCAAGGCGGCCAACGGCGGCAAGGCGCCCGCGCAGACGCCCGTGGTCGTCGTCAACGCCGACCAGTTCGCCATGCACCAGATGGTCATCCACGTGATGGAAGCGGCGCGCCTGGCCGGCTATGAAAAGCTGACGTTTGCGGCGCAGGCGGGCGGCAAGTAAATTCCCACCGTTACCGGCAACATAATTGGGGTCTGACCCGCCGGGTCAGACCCCAGCCCTTTACTCCTCACCGCATGCCCACATCCTCCCCCGCCAAGCTTGAAACCACATTGACCCGCGCCTGGTTGACGCGCGGGCCGCTGGCGTGCGCGCTATGGCCCGTCTCGCTGCTGTTCGGCGCCCTGAGCGCCGTGCGGCGCGGCCTGTATCGCGCCGGCGTATTGACATCCGCGCGCCTGCCCGTGCCCGTCGTCGTCGTCGGCAATATCTTTATCGGCGGCACGGGCAAGACGCCGCTGACGATCTGGCTGGTGCAAGCCTTGCGCGACGCGGGCATGCGCCCGGGCGTCATTTCGCGCGGCCATGGCAGCGCCGACCGTTCGCCGCGCGCCGTCACCGCCGCGTCCACGCCGCAGCAGGTGGGCGACGAGCCGCTGCTGATCTTCCAGCGCGGCGGCTGCCCCGTGATGGTGGGGCGCGACCGCGCGCAAGCGGGCAGGGCGCTGCTGGCCGCGCACCCGGACGTCGACGTGCTGGTCACGGATGACGGCTTGCAGCATTACGCCTTGCGGCGCGACGTGGAAATCGTGCTGTTCGACGGCCGCGGCGCGGGCAATGGCTGGCTGCTGCCGGCCGGCCCCTTGCGCGAATCGCCGCGCCGCCGGCGCGACGTGACGGTGATCAATGCGCCCGAGCTGGCGCCGGCGCTGGTGGACCAGGTCGCGCCCAAGGGCGGGCTGGTGGTGCAGATGCGGCTCGATGGCGGCGTGGCTGAGCGCTTGACGGACCGCAGCGAACGCATGCCCCTGGAAACCCTGGCGGCCGGCGGCCAGCGCATCGTGGCGGCGGCCGGCATCGGCAACCCCCGGCGTTTCTTTGCCATGCTGCGCGGGGCCGGACTGGACTTCGCGGAGCTGCCCTTGCCCGACCATCACGACTTTCTCGACCAGCCATTTGCGGCCCTCGACACGGATGTGATCTTGATCACCGAGAAGGATGCAGTAAAATGTGCGCAAATTGAATATCTCAAAGATGACCCGAGACTGTGGGTCGTCCCCGTCAGTGCGCGCATCGATAGCGCGCTGGCCCAACAAATTGTGGAGAAATGTCGTGGACGCTCGACTGCTTGATATCCTGGTCTGCCCTGTTTGCAAGGGTCCGCTTGAACACGATAAGAAGGCGCAGGAACTGATTTGCCGCGCCGACCGCCTCGCCTATCCTATCCGCGATGGCATCCCCATCATGTGGGCGGACGAAGCGCGCACCCTGCAAGACGCAGTGGAATAACGATGGCGTTCATCGTCATCATCCCGGCCCGCCTGGCTTCGACCCGCCTGCCGGGCAAGCCGCTGGCCGACCTGGGCGGCAAGCCCATGGTGGTGCGCGTGGCCGAGCAGGCAGTCCTGTCCGGCGCCGCGCGCGTCATCGTCGCCACCGACCATGCATCGATCCGCGACGCCTGCGCCGCGCATGGCGTGGAAGTGTGCATGACGCTTGCCGACCATCCGTCGGGCACGGACCGCATCGCCGAAGTGGCGCGTACGCTCGCGTTGCCGCCGGACGCCGTCGTCGTCAACCTGCAGGGCGATGAACCGCTGATCGATCCGGCCCTGCTGGCCGCTTGCGCGGCGCAGATCAGCGCCGCCGTCCCCATGGCCACGTGCGCCCATCCGCTGCATGACGTGGTCGACGCCTTCAATCCGAATGTCGTCAAGGTGGTGCTGGACAAGGCAAACCGCGCCTTGTATTTTTCGCGCGCCACCATCCCCTGGCACCGCGACGGCTTCGCGCAGTCGAAAGACAGCTTGCCGGCCGGCTACGTGCCCTTGCGCCATATCGGCCTGTATGCCTACAGCAATGCATTTTTGCAAACGTATCCCACGCTCTCCGCGTCGCCTCTGGAAGCGATCGAGGCGCTGGAGCAGTTGCGCGTGCTGTGGCACGGCTATGCCATCGCCGTGCACGTCACGGACTCGGCCCCGGCCGCCGGCGTGGACACGCCGGAAGATCTGGAACGCGTGCAGGCGCACTACCGCCACGCCACCTGAGAAAACGTCCATGGCTGCCTTGCCCTGAACGTTTTTCAGGCGTCGTGCGTGCGCGAGAAAAACTTTATGCGGGGCCTGCCACAAAAAACCACATTTTGAAACACCTGCTTCGCTAATTGCTGGCTTTGATCAATCAGGGCATAGCAATTCGACAGCAAACTGGCGTTCCGGGGATTTTTTGTGGTAAGTTTCGTAGGGAAAGATAGCCATAGCAACATCATCTAAAAATAATTACACATACCACCATCCAAAATCTGTTTTTTAGGAACTTTTCAATGCGTCTGATACTTTTAGGAGCACCCGGTGCCGGCAAGGGCACCCAAGCTAACTTCATCAAAGAAAAATACAATATTCCACAAATCTCCACGGGCGACATGCTGCGCGCGGCGATCAAGGAAGGCACCGAACTGGGCCTGGCAGCCAAAAAAGTCATGGATGCGGGCGGCCTCGTGTCGGACGACATCATGATCGGCCTCGTCAAGAACCGCCTGCAGGAAGCCGATTGCGCCAATGGCTACCTGTTTGACGGTTTCCCGCGCACCATCGCGCAAGCGGACGCCATGAAGGATGCCGGCATCAATGTCGACTACGTGCTGGAAATCGACGTGCCGGATGAGTCGATCATCGAGCGCATGGACGGCCGCCGCAGCCACCCGGGTTCGGGCCGCGTCTACCACGTCAAATTCAATCCGCCCAAGGTCGACGGCGTCGACGACATCACGGGCGAGCCGCTGATCCAGCGCGACGACGACAAGGCTGAAACGGTCAAGAAGCGCCTGGACGTGTACCACAACCAGACCAAGGTCTTGCTCGGTTACTACAACGACTGGGCCAAATCCGGCCTGCCGGGCGCGCCGAAATACCGCCGCATCGCCGGCGTCGGTCCGGTCGAGCAAATCCGCGACAGCGCATTTGCCGCCCTGGCGGAATAAGCAGTATTGAAAAGCGGACCTCAGTGTCCGCTTTTTTTGTGCCCGCTTTTCAGGCAGACTGCAAGCATGGCTGTATGTCTTACGTTTTCGTAGTTGAAGTTTTTTGCAGGTCGTGTTTTCCTGGCTGCGCGCGCCTACCCGGTGCGGTCTGCAGCTGTCGGCAATGACGTCGGATAAAAACAGAAGGGGACGATATGGCAGCCAGTTTGTGGTTTGCGGTAGCCTGCGGCGTGGTCGCAGTCATCTATGGTTTGGTGTCGCGCAGCTGGATCCTGCGCCAGGATCCCGGCAACGCGCGCATGCAGGAAATCGCGCTGGCCATCCAGCAGGGCGCGGCCGCCTACCTGGCACGCCAGTACCGCACCATCGCCATCGTCGGCGTGGCGCTGCTGATAGCCATCTATATCTTGCTCGGCCTGCATACGGCGCTGGGCTTTCTGATCGGCGCCGTGCTGTCGGGCGCCTGCGGCTTCATCGGCATGAATGTCTCGGTACGGGCCAATGTGCGCACGGCGCAGGCGGCCACCCTGGGCATCAATCAGGCATTGAACGTGGCCTTCAAGGGCGGGGCGATCACGGGCATGCTGGTCGTCGGTCTGGGCTTGCTGGGCGTGACCCTGTTCTACTGGCTGCTGGTGACGACGGGCGCGCCAGGCCTGACCCAGCATGACCTGATCAAGCCCCTGATCGGCCTGGCCTTTGGCGCCTCGCTCATTTCCATCTTCGCGCGTCTGGGCGGCGGCATTTTCACCAAGGGCGCCGACGTGGGCGCGGACCTGGTGGGCAAGGTCGAGGCGGGCATTCCCGAGGACGATCCGCGCAACCCTGCCGTCATCGCCGACAACGTGGGCGACAACGTGGGCGACTGCGCCGGCATGGCGGCCGACCTGTTCGAAACCTATGTCGTGACCCTGATCGCCACCATGCTGCTGGGCGCGCTGCTGATGGCCGAAGCGAGCAGCACGGCCATCCTCTATCCGCTGCTGCTGGGCGCCGTTTCCATCCTCGCCTCCATCGTCGGCTGCTCGATGGTCAAGACGGCACCCGGGAAGAAGATCATGTCGGCCCTGTACACGGGCCTGTGGTGGGCGGCCGGCCTGTCGCTGGTGGGCTTTGCCGTGGTCACGTGGCTGCTGTGGCCCGACGACGCCATGCGCTACAAGATGCTGGGCGCCACCGTCGTCGGCATCGTCCTCACGGGCCTGATGGTCTACATCACCGAGTACTACACGGGCACGGACTTCAAGCCCGTGCGCCATATCGCCGAAGCGTCGACGACGGGCCACGGCACGAATATCATCGCCGGCCTGGGCGTGTCGATGAAGTCCACCGCCTACCCGGTGCTGGCCGTCTGCGTCGCCATCCTCGTTTCGTACCAGCTGGCGGGCCTGTACGGCATCGCCATCGCGGCCACCTCGATGCTGTCGATGGCGGGCATCATCGTCGCGCTCGACGCGTATGGCCCCATCACCGATAACGCGGGCGGCATCGCGGAAATGTCGGGCCTGCCCGACTCCGTGCGCGCCATCACCGACCCGCTCGACGCCGTCGGCAATACGACCAAGGCCGTTACCAAGGGCTACGCCATCGGCTCGGCGGGCCTGGCCGCGCTGGTGCTGTTCGCCGACTACACGCATGCGCTCGAATCCGTGGGCCAGCACATCACCTTCGACTTGTCGAACCCCATGGTGATCGTCGGCCTGTTCATCGGCGGCCTGATACCGTACCTGTTCGGCGCCATGGCGATGGAAGCCGTGGGCCGCGCGGCCGGCGCCGTGGTGGTCGAGGTGCGCCGCCAGTTCCGCGACATCAAGGGCATCATGGAAGGCACGGCGCGGCCCGAATACGACAAGGCCGTCGACATGCTGACGGCGTCGGCCATCCGCGAAATGATCGTGCCCTCCTTGCTGCCCGTCGTGGTGCCCATCGTCGTGGGCATGCTGCTGGGGCCGGCGGCGCTGGGCGGCCTCCTGATGGGAACGATTGTGACGGGCCTGTTCGTGGCTATTTCCATGACCACGGGCGGCGGCGCCTGGGACAATGCCAAGAAATACATCGAGGATGGCCATTTCGGCGGCAAGGGTTCCGACGCGCACAAGGCGGCCGTCACGGGCGACACGGTGGGCGACCCGTACAAGGATACGGCGGGACCGGCCGTCAATCCCTTGATCAAGATCATCAATATCGTGGCCCTGCTGCTGGTGCCGCTGCTGCCGGCCACGGGCTGGCTGGCCGTCAAGGCGCCGGCACCTGTCCACGCGCCCGTGCCGCCCATCCTGGCGCCGGCGACACCCGTGCAAAGCTTGCCGGCGCAATAGACCGCGCCACTCCATGCAGCCCCGTGGCCCGCGCCGCGGGGCTGTTTGCATTTTCTGCAGGTGAAACTTTCCTGCACTCCATATCCTCGGCGTATCAAAAGTGAGCAATTGTTACGGCGCCTTTGCTTGTGCCGGCCCCTTGCCAATAATGGAGTGAAAAGGTGAGCTTCACAGTCTGGCAGGGAAGGCGGGAGGATGTCATGGACAGCATCAACAGGAAGGGCGGCGCGCTGCTGGCGTTGCTGATATTGAGCGGTGTTGCCGGGTTGGCCCAGGCGGAGCCGGGCCGGCACGGCGGTTTCCACGGCCATCACGGCCACTTCCATGGCCATTCGCACGTGGGCGTCTGGGTGGGAGCGCCCTTGTTGTATGGCTATGGGCCGGGCTGGTATGGCGACCCGTGGTATGGCTATCCTTATCCGTATGGGCGCACGGTGGTCGTGCAGCCGCCGCCCGTCGTGCCTCCCGTTTACATCGAGCAGGGCGGCGAGCCGACGGCGCAGATGTGGTACTACTGCGCGCGGCCGCAGGGCTATTATCCCTACGTGAAAAATTGCAGTACGGCATGGCGTGCCGTGCTGCCGACCAGCGTGCGCTGACGGGGAGGTCAACATGAATACGAGAGCGTTAATGGGGCGTGCCGGCCTGCTGGCGCCGCTGCTGCTGGCTGCCTGCACGGTGATGCCGGAAGGGCCGTCGGCCATGGTCTTGCCCGGCACGGGCAAGAGTTTCGAACAATTCCGCCGCGACGATCTGCAGTGCCGCGGCTATGCGCAAGGCCAGTTGGGCGGCAGTTCGGCGCAGCAGGCCAGCGTCGACAGCGGCGTGCGCAGCGCGGCGCTGGGTACGGTGCTCGGTGCGGCGGCCGGCGCCGCCATCGATGGCGGCCATGGCGCCGGCGTGGGCGCGGGCACGGGTTTGCTGTTCGGCGCGCTGGCAGGCACGGGCGCGGCGGACAGTTCCGCGTATGGCATGCAGCGCCGCTATGACTACGCCTACCAGCAATGCATGTATGCGAGCGGCCACAAGGTGCCCGTCGCCGGGCAGATGCTGAGCAGCGTCCCGGCCAATGCCGCCACGCCGCCGCCCGATACGCCGCCGCCCCGTTATTAGAACCGTGAGGTCAGGCCGACGAACATGCGGCGTCCCGGCACGTAGTAGTCAACCAGGCCATCGGCCATCGGTCCCTTCTTGAACAGGTTTTGCACGCCGCCGCGCACGGTCCACTGGGGCGTGACCTTGTACGACACGACGGTGTCGACGATGGTGTAGGCCTTGTCGGCCAGCTTGCCCGCGTCGAGTTCCTTGCCCGTGTACTGGGCCGACACTTCGCCGAACAGCTGGTCGTTGACTTGCCAGCCCAGCGCCGAATACCACGACAGCTTCGGCGTCGACAGCAGGTTGGCGCCCGTGGTCAGGTTTTTCGCCTCGGCCATGTAGGTCACGTTGTTACGCCAGTTCAGGTTTTTCGTCAGCGGGATATTCGCCGTCGCTTCCAGGCCGCTGGTGCGCGCTTTCTGGATATTCGTCATTTTGGTCCACCACTGCTTCTGGTAAAAACCCAGCGGCGCGTAGTCGATCTTGTTCTTGAAATCCGTGTGGAAGTACGTCAGGCCCACGTCCCAGCCATTCTGTTCCCACGCCACGCCGATCTCGCCGGCCGTGCTCGTTTCCGGCTTCAAGTCCGCATTGCCGGCCATGTAGCAGCCGCCCGTGATGTAGCCGAGCGGTTTGAGGCTGCCGCAACCGCGTCCGCCCGACTGCGTGGCCGCCGCCGGCGAGTTTTCCTTCAGGCTGGGGGCGCGGAAGCCTTGCGAGATGCCGCCCTTGATGGTCCAGGCGGGGGCCGGGTGGTACACGAGGTAGAGGCGCGGGCTGTAGTGGTTGCCGAACTTGCTGTGGTGATCGAGACGCAGGCCGGCCGTGGCCGTCAGGTTGTCGCGCAGGAACAGCTGATCTTCCGCAAACAGGGCCGAGGTGGTACCGGACAGGGTGGCGCCGCTCACGGGGTTGCCCAGGTAATCGGTGGGCACGGTGCCGATGGTGTCCGTGTTCGTCAATTCCTGGTGCTTCCACTGGCCGCCCATCACCAGCATTTGCTCGATGCCGCCCCAGCCGACCCGTTTTTCCAGGCTGGCGTCCAGCGTGCTGTCCTTGGATTTGGCCACCGTGCCGACGACTTCGTTGTCGAAATCGTTGTGGTACAGGTTGACCACGGCCTTGCCGAAGTCCCAGCGGCCTTCATAGCCGATGCTGGCGCTCTTGCGTATCAGTTTGCTCGCGCCCCAGGCGCCGAACAGCGGGTAGCCGTCCGCGTCGAGCGTGGTCGAATCCGTCGATTGCTGCTTGCCGTAGCTGGCGTCCAGCGACAGGTTCTGCTTCTTGTCCAGCGCCCAGTTCAGCTGGCCCGAGACAGTCTGGTTGCGTTCGCCGCCGATGCCGCCCGATTTGCCGATCGCTTTTTCATCGGGATTCTGGCGCGTCTGGCCCACGCCCAGGCGCATGCCCACCGTGTCCGACAAGGGGCCGGCCAGGTTCACGCCCAACTGGTGCGCCGTGCCGCGGCCGCTGTCCTGCGGCTGCGTGTAGTTGGCCGTGGCCGAACCGTTCCACTTGCCCGGCACCTTGCGCGTGATGATGTTGATCACGCCGCCCATGGCGTCCGAGCCGTACAGCGACGACATGGGGCCGCGCACCACTTCGATGCGCTCGATCATGTCGGGCGAGATCCAGTTCAAGTCCTGGCGGCCCAGGTCGGGACGGTAGGCCGTGTCGGCCGAGCTGCCGACACGCTTGCCGTCGACGAGGATCAAGGTGTATTTGTCTGGCAGGCCGCGCAGCTTGATCTTCGACTCTTCGCCCACGGGGCTGGTGCCGCCCGTCACGCCGGGGATGCGGCGCAGCAGGGTATTCAAGTCATACACGGGCTGGCGCTCGATTTCCTCGCGCGTGATGACGCTGATGCTGGCCGGCGCATCCTTGATGTCGATGGCCGTGCCCGATGCCGTGACGACCACCGTGTTCATGGTGGGATCGGCGGCCGCATTGCCTTCGGCCCAGGCGCTGCTGACGGCCAAGGAGAGCAGGCAGGGCAGAAGCAGAGTGGCGCAATGGATGGGGCGGGCGGGCGTAACAGGATGAATGAAGGCGGGACTGCGCTTGGTCATGGTGAACTTTCCGGATGTTGTTTTTTCCTGGCTGCCTTCCGGGTGGCTCGGGTATGAATGATTGAAAATGCAATAAACTGCGCTCCTATTCCGCGAATGAGAATAAGAATCGTTCTTATTGTAATGCCATCCTGGCAAGAAGGAAAGTGCTGAAAGGAAATAAAACACCGTTGCAGCGTGGACATGGCGGCTGCCAGCGTGTGCGTGTTACTCGCGCTGGCATCTGGCGCCGTGTGTGCCAATAATGAAAGCGGTATGATCGATGCTTGGGGAGGGGGCATGAAGACGATGACAAAAACCATGCTGGCGCTGGCCGGCGCCCTGCTGCTCGCTGGCGGCGATGCCTGGGCGCAGGAACCTGCTGCGTCCGATCAACTGCCCGTGTGCCAGCTCGACCCGCGCGACAGCGGCAAGCTCGCGGTGGAACCGTGCCGCCCGGCGCCGCCCGTGCAGCCGCGCCGTTCCGTGGCGCAGGTGATCGGCCGCATGCCGGCCCAGCCAGCGCCACCGGTCGTGCCCATGGCGCCGCTGCCGCCCAGCCCGGCCGTGCCCATGCCGCGCGCGCCGCAGCCCATCGGTGCCTGCGACACGGGCGGCTGCCGCGACGCTGCCGGCACGCGCTACAACGGCGCGGGCAACGCCACGCTCGATGCCAACGGGCGCATCTGCCACCGCAACGGCGCTTTCATGCAGTGTTTCTAAGGAGTCGGTGCCAGCGCATCGCGCTGCCATGCCGGAAGCAATAGGCAGGCCCTGTGCGTTGCCGCCGGGCGCCATGCATGCTGCCACGGCTCCATTTTCTAAATATTGATAAAAAACAAATATCAAGGATGAGTGGCCGGGATTTAATTATTGCTTTTTTGTATATATCATGAAACAATAACAATAAATATTTAATAATTTATTGTTGTCATCGTATTGTTAGCAATCCACAATGAAACCAGCCCATCTTCGTCTCTTGTTCGTCACGTTTTCCATCTGTGCCCTGGCTGTATTTTCCTGGTATTTTTTGGCAGGAAACGCACTGCTGGAGGCGGCCTATGACGGGCGCTCATGGTCGGTCCTCAATAAGGTACTGGGACACGCTGACCGCCACCCGCTGGCATTCTATATTCAGAAAATGGATGCCTTGGTAAGCTTTTACCTGTTGCTTTGGCTGGCATTCACCGTCACTGCCGCAGTGTTCCTGTATCGCTTGCATCGGCCCGCAGCAAAGAGCGACGATGGGCTCGACTACCTGTTGTTCGCCATTTACACCGCAGTGTTTGCCGGAATGCTCCTGCGTTTCGGCACGCAGGAAAGCTGGTACATGATCGATGACATTATGGCATTCAAAGGTACGCCGCCGTTCCAGCACCGCGTCATGTTCATTTTCCCGGCACAGGTCCTGCAGTACCTGTTCCCCCGCCTGGGCGCTATCGAGTGTTTTCTCTGGTCCCAGGTACTGGCCATTGTGCTGATGCTGTGGTCGGTCCGGCGTTTTGCGGCTCTCTTCATCCGACGAGACCTGGCCTTCGTGGCGCAGTTTCTGGTGTTGTGCATGTGGGCGCCCACGGTCACCTATTACACGTTTTACGATATCGGTATTATTTTTGTCTATTCCTTTTGCCTTTACCACCTGCTGCGCCGTGAAATGCTGCCCTATGTGGCGATGCTGGTGGCGGGAACGTTCAATCACGAGATAACGCTTTTCCTGATCGTGACGAGCGGCTTTGTCTTGCTTGGACAGATGAAGCTGCGCTCGCTGGCGGGATGGATCTTGCTGCAACTGCTGCTGTACGGCCTGGTGCGCGTACTGATGTTTTATGTGTTGCCAGCTCATCAGGCATGGGAGGGCGGCAAGATTGACAACAATATCAATCTCTTCCTGCACCATCCGCGTACGCTGGTACAGAACGTTGGCCCTTTATTGCTGTGGTATCTCGTGGCCGCCTGCGGCTGGCGCTATGCGTCGGCGCCGCTGCGGCGCTGCCTGATTATCCTGCCGTGTTTGCTGACCATGACCTTTATGGTGGGACAGTTCAATGAAGGGCGCCAGTTTGACGCGTTCATCCCCGTTGCCGTGGCATTCATGTTGTGCGCACTGAGTGCGCGTGTCGGTGCGCCAGCCATGCCCACGCTGGATCGGGACAGCGCCTGGTTGCTGTTACGCATGCCGGCATCCGGCACGGGAAGGTAATATCATGGCCGAACCGATGTTGCACGCGCAGGGTGAACAGAAGAGTGTACCGCTGGTGGTTGATCTCGACGGTACGCTGATCCATTCGGACTTGCTGTGGGAAGCGATTCTCATCTTTATCAAAGTGCGCTTCCTGCAGCTCTGGCGCTTGCCGTTCTGGCTATTTTCCGGCAAGGCTGGCTTCAAGGAAAAAATGGCGGACATGGTGGAGATCGATCCACAAGCCTTGCCGTATGATCAGATTTTGCTGGCCGACCTTGCGCGCCAGCGCAGCGAAGGGCGCCAGATCATTCTGGCGACAGGTTCGCAGCGCCGTTTCGCCGATGCCATCGCCGTCCACCTGGGGCTGTTTGACCGCGTGCTGGCCACCGAGGGCGGGATCAATCTCACTTCGCACAACAAGGCGCATCAACTGAGCGAACTGTTTGGTGCCAGGGGGTTTGATTACATAGGCAATGCCAGTGTTGACGTCGCGGTATGGAATGCCAGCAACGTGGCGCTTTCCGTCACGCGCACGCCGTTCCGGCTGGCGGGTGGCGGCGCCACGCAGCCAGCGGGCACGCCGCGCACCGGGTGGGGCGCGCCCCTGCTCAAGGCAATGCGGCCCCGCCAGTGGCTGAAGAATCTGCTGGTCTTTGTGCCGATGCTGGCCGGCCATGCGCTGAATCTGCCGACTTTCCTGCAGGCGCTGGTGGCGTTTGTGGCTTTTTCGCTGTGCGCCTCTAGCGCCTATCTGCTCAATGATGCGCTCGATGCGCCCGATGACCGACGCCACCCCAGCAAGTGCCGCCGGCCCATAGCCGCCGGCAGCCTGCCGCTGCCCGTTGCCCTTCTGGCCAGTCCGCTGCTGGCCATCCTGGCGCTGGCCATTTGCGCACTGTTCGATCCGCTGCTGTTGCTGGCCGTGGCGATTTACTTCGCCACCACCCTCGCGTACTCGATTTACCTGAAGCGCTTGCTGATGGTCGATATCGTCACCCTCGCCATCCTGTATACCTTGCGCATACTGGGGGGCAGCGCGGCGACGCATATCGAACCGTCGTTCTGGCTGCTGGCCTTTTCCTTCTTTATTTTCCTTAGCCTGGCGCTGCTCAAGCGCTATAGCGAGTTATTCAATCTGGAGCGCCAAGGCAAGGAAAAGACGCGCGGCCGCAGCTATACGACGGCCGATAAGGCGCCGATCGGCATCATGGGCGTGAACAGCGGATTCATTTCGCTGCTGGTGTTCATGCTGTACTTTAATTCCCAAAATATCCTGGTGCTGTATGCGCGCCCTTACCTGTTGCTGGGTATCGTGCCCCTGCTGGTGTTCTGGCTGGGACGATTGTGGACGCTGGCCTTCAGGGGCGAGGTCAACGAGGATCCCGTGTTGTATGTGAGTAAAGATCCCGTCAGCCTCGTGGTCATCGCCGCCTGCATGGCGCTGGCGGTCGGCGCCAGCCTGTAGAATGTCGCACCCTCTCCCGAAACCGTACCCGAACTGCTACCGATGATGACTTCCGCTTCTGCAGGCTTCCTATGGTGCGCGCTGGCCTCAGTGGCCAGCGCGGCGGCCACCTTGCTGATCAAAATGTCCAGCCAGTATGGCAGCGGCCTGAATATCGTCCGCCTGCTGTGGCTGGGCGGCGCAGGGGGAGCCTATGCCCTCGGTTTCATCTGCTATGCGGTGGCGCTGGAAAAGCTGCAAATCAGCCTGGCCTATCCCGTCATGACGGCCATCACGATGGCGCTGGTGACCCTGATCGGCTGCTGCGTGCTGCAGGAAGCGCTCACCATGCCGAAAGTGATCGGCATTCTGCTGATCACGGCGGGTGCTTTCGTCCTGTCCCGCTGAGCGCTCCAACGCCGGCCTGCTCCGTTTATCCATAACTTTTGGCTGTGTTGCGCAAAAAATGGCTACAATTGTCGCCGACATTACGTTTACGTAAACGTAACTATGGCACCATGCAACCATCAGGCGCCGGGAACACGGCCCTTATCACTCAGGAGTTTTCATGCAGATTCAGGACAATGTATTCATCATCACGGGCGGCGCATCGGGTTTGGGCGCGGCCACGGCGCGCATGCTGACGGCAGCAGGCGGCAAGGTCGTGCTGGCCGATGTGCAGACGGAGGCGGGCCAGGCGCTGGCTGCTGAACTGAACGGCGTGTTCGTGCAATGCGACGTGACGTCGGAAGAGGACGGCCTGGCCGTGGTGGCTGCGGCCACCAAGCTCGGTACTTTGCGCGGCCTGGTCAACTGCGCCGGCGTGGCGCCGGCCGTGAAAACCGTGGGCAAGGATGGCCCGCATCCGCTGGCCCTGTTCCAGAAAGTCGTCAACATCAACCTGGTGGGCACCTTCAATATGTGCCGCCTGGCGGCCGACGCCATGGCGAAACAGGACGCGACGGCGGAAGGCGAGCGCGGCATCATCATCAACACGGCTTCCGTGGCGGCCTACGATGGCCAGATCGGCCAGGCGGCCTACGCCTCGTCGAAGGCGGCCGTGGTGGGACTGACCCTGCCGATGGCGCGCGACCTGTCGCGCAACGGCATCCGCGTGATGACGGTGGCGCCCGGCATCTTCGAGACGCCGATGCTGCTGGGCATGCCGGCCGAAGTGCAGGATGCGCTGGGCAAGATGGTGCCGTTCCCTTCGCGCCTGGGCAAGCCCGGCGAATACGCGCAACTGGTAAAGGCCATCGTGGAAAACGTCATGCTCAATGGCGAAACCATCCGTCTCGATGGTGCCATCCGCATGCAGCCCAAATAAGCGTGGCGTGATTTGATGTAGGATACCCCCGTATGGGCCGTACAGCCTTGCCTGGCTGTGCGCCCTTTTTTTATCGGAGAATCCATGATCGCATTGAAGCCGCTGGCGCTGAGCCTGACCTTGCTGGGGGCGCTGGCCGCCAGTCCCGTATTTGCCGAAGTGCCGCAAAAGGCGCCGGAAATCGCCACCGCGTATGCGGAAAAAAGTGGCTGGGCGGCGCAGAAATTCATGGTCGCCGCCGCCAATCCGCTGGCCGCCGATGCCGGTTACCAGATGCTCAAAAAAGGCGGCAGCGCCATCGACGCGGCCATCGCCACGCAGCTGGTGCTCACCCTGGTCGAGCCGCAATCGTCGGGCATCGGCGGCGGCGCCTTCCTGCTGTACTCCACGGCCAAGGGCGTGCAGGCGTTCGACGGGCGCGAAACGGCGCCGGCCGCCGCCGATGAACACCTGTTCCAGAATGCGGACGGCAGCCCCGTCTCGCGTGCCACGGGCGTGGTGGGCGGGCGCTCCGTGGGCGCGCCGGGCGTGCTGCGCATGCTGGAGCTGGCACACAAGGAGCATGGCAAGCTGCCGTGGGCGACCCTGTTCGGTCCCGCCATCCGCCTCGCGCACGGCGGCTTTCCCGTCAGCCAGCGCCTCAACGGCCTGTTGACCTGGGACCAGGCCCTGAAGCGCGACCCTGTCGCCGCCGCGTATTTTTATGACGGCGAGGGCAAGGCCTGGCCCGTCGGCCACGTGCTGAAAAATCCGCAGCTGGCGCGCACCTTGCGCGAGATCGCCCGCGGCGGCGCCGACGCCTTTTACCAGGGCCGCATCGCGCGCGACATCGCCGCCAAGGTGGCGTCGCACCCGACCAATCCGGGCAAGCTGACTGCGCAGGATATCGCCGGCTACAAGGCCAAGGTGCGCGAGCCCGTCTGCAGCGATTACAAGGCCTGGACCGTGTGCGGCATGCCGCCGCCATCGTCGGGCGGCATCGCCATCGCGCAGATGCTGGGCATCCTGGAAGTGAAGGACATCCGCCCGTATGCGCCCGTCGACGGCGTGCCCGATGCGCAGGCGATCCACCTGTTTTCGGAAGCGGGGCGCCTGGCCTACGCGGACCGCAACCGCTACGTGGCCGACACGGACTTCGTGCCGCTGCCGGGCAATGGCGTCGCTTCGATGCTCGACAAAGCCTACCTGGCGCAGCGCGCCGCCCTGATCGGCGACAAATCCATGGGTAAAGCCTTGCCCGGCACGCCGCCCGGCATGCAGGTGGCGTGGGGCATGGACAATGCCCTGCAGCGTCCGTCGACGTCGCACCTGGTGGCCGTGGACGCTTTTGGGGGCGGCCTGTCGATGACCACCAGCGTGGAAGACGCGTTCGGCGCGCGCCAGATGGTCGACGGCTTCTTGCTGAATAACCAGCTGACGGATTTCTCGTTCGATTCGCGCGATGCCGACGGTCCGATTGCCAACCGGGTCGAGGCGGGCAAGCGTCCGCGCAGCGCCATGTCGCCCACCCTCGTGTTCGAGAAGGGCACGCACAAGCTGGTGCTGGCCACGGGTTCCCCGGGCGGTTCGTCCATCATCAATTATGTGGCCAAGGTCCTGGTCGGCACCATGGACTGGGGCTTGAACGTGCAGCAGGCCATCAGCCTGCCGAACTTCGGCAGCCGCAACGGTCCGACGGAGCTGGAAAAGGGCCGCGCGCCGGCCGCCCAGGTCGAGGCGCTGCAGGCGATGGGCCACGAGGTGCGCGTGATTGAGCAGAATTCCGGCTTGCAGGGCATCATGCGGCTGAACGCGCATGGCAAGGATTTCTGGTTTGGCGGCGCCGATCCGCGTCGTGAAGGCATGGTCAAGGGAGATTGAAACTTTTCCACAAAGTATCAAGACCCTGCTAATCTGCCGGCATGGGAATGCAAAATAAAACAGGCTTGATACTCACGGGAGGGGGCGCCCGTGCCGCCTATCAGGTGGGCGTGCTGCAGGCGATTTCGGCGATTCTGTGGGAAGCGGGCTGGGCGCCGGCGCGCAACCCGTTCGACATCATCTGCGGCACCTCGGCCGGCGCCATCAACGCCACGGCGCTGGCTTGCCGCGCCGATAACTTCGGCGAAGGCGTGCAAAAGCTGCTCGACGTGTGGCAGCACATCGAAGTCGAGCAGGTCTACCGTGCCGATTCGCTGGGCGTGATACGCTCGGGCGCGCGCTGGCTGTCCTTGCTGTCGTTCGGCTGGCTGCTGCGCCAGTGGCATGCGTCGCCGCCCAATTCCCTGCTCGACAATACCCCGCTGGTCAGCCTGCTGCACCGCATGCTCGACCTGCCGCGCCTGGACGCGGCCCTGGCCGACGGCTTGCTGCATGCGCTGGCCGTGACGGCGTCGTCGTATTCGGGCAGCCGCCACATGACGTTTTATCAGACGGCCGGGGATATCGCGCCCTGGGTGCGCACGCAGCGCCTGGCCTTGCCCGACCAGATCGGCGTGGAACACTTGCTCGCCTCGGCCGCCATCCCTTTTATCTTTCCCGCCGTGCCCCTGTACGTGGGCGGCCAGCGCGAATACTGCGGCGACGGCTCCATGCGCCAGCTGGCGCCGATCTCGCCGGCCATCCACCTGGGCGCGAACAAGGTGCTGGTGGTGGGCGCGGGACGCATGACGGAACCGGCACCGGCCGCGTCGGAAGCGGCGCGCTACCCGAGCCTGGCGCAGATCGCCGGCCACGCGCTGTCGTCGATCTTCCTCGACGGCCTGGCTGTCGACATCGAGCGTCTGAACCGCATCAACCTGACCTTGTCGATGCTGCCGCCCGAGCTGCTGGGCAAGACGGCCTTGCGGCCGGTGGAATTGCTGGTCATCGCGCCGTCCGAGCGGCTCGACGCCATCGCCAGCCGGCATATCGGCAGTTTGCCGCGTCCCATCCGCACCATGTTGTCGGGCATCGGCGCGGCCGAAGCGCGCGGCGCGGCGCTGGCATCGTATTTATTGTTCGAATCGACGTATACTAACGAGCTGATCCGTCTTGGACAGCGCGATACGCAGGCCCGCAAGGACGATGTACTGGCGTTTTTTGGTTCTTGAGACGGCCCCCGGAACAGTTGCCGGAGTTTCGCGTTTTTTTTGACAGGACGATTGTGCTGGTATTTCGACGTGTTTGCGATGTTGCCTCACTGTTAATTTTACTGCTGGGCGGCTGGGCCATGGCGGCGCCTGCGCCCACCCTGCGTTTCGACCAGCTCAGCGTCGACCAGGGCCTGGCGCAGGAATCGGTGCTGGCCATCGCCCAGGACCGGCAGGGCTATATGTGGTTCGGCAGCCAGTCCGGCCTGAGCCGCTACGACGGCTACCGCATGGTCGTCTACAAGAATATCGAGGGCGACAAGACCAGCCTGGCCGACAACTGGGTCGGCGAGCTGCATGTCGATAGCCAGGGCCAGCTGTGGGTGGGCACCGACAATGGGCTGGACCGCTTCGACGCCGCCAGCCAGACCTTCATCCATTATGGTCCCGGCGAAAAGAGCAAGCGCGGCAACGGCAACCGGCATATCCACGCCATCCTCGACGATGGCGCGCGCGGCTTCTGGATCGCCACCTCGGACGGCTTGCAGCATTTCGACCCCGCCACCGGCGCCTTCCGCACCTGGCACCATGAAGAAGGCAACCCGCACAGCCTGGGCGACAATGAAATCAAGGCGCTGGCGCTGGACGCGCAACAGCGCCTGTGGATCGGCACGGTAACGGGCCTGGACATGCTGGCGCCGGGCAGCGAGCGCTTCGAGCATTTCGCCGTCGATGCGACGCCCGGCTCGAAGTACAACGTGATCCAGTCGCTGCTGGTCGACCGCCAGCAGAACCTGTGGATCGGCACCATGGCCGGCGCCGAGCGCTGGCGTCTGGGTGGCGCCGGCCAGCCGCCGCAGGCAAGAGTGCGCTTCGGCGAGAAACATGGCTTTTCCGCCATCCGCGTGGCCAGCCTGTACCAGGATGTCGACGCCACCGTCTGGCTGGGCAGCAATGCCGATGGCCTGTTCCGCTGGCTGCCCGACAGCGACACCTTCCTGCAGTACCGGCACCAGACGGGCGACAAGTTCAGCGTCGCCGACAACCAGCTGTCGTCGCTCTACCGCGACCGCGCCGGCACCTTCTGGGTCGGTTCCTGGTACAACGGCGTGAGCCGGGTCGACCTGGGCAGCGGCGGCTTTGCGCGCATGGCGCGCGCGCCCGGCGACGTGGGCGCGCTGGCGGACAAGAAAGTGCGCGCCGTGGCCGACGCGGGCAATGGCAAGCTGTGGCTGGCCACCAAGGGCGGCCTGAAACTGTACGACACGCGCGACGGCAGCTCGCGCCTGTTCGACCTGCGCAGCGCACCCGGCATGTCGCGCGACGAGCAGGTCACGACCCTGTACAAGGCGCCGGACGGCGTATTGTGGGTGGGCGGCTCGACGGGCTTGCACCGCTTCGATCCGGCACTGGGGCGTTTTTTTACCATGCGCTTTGCCGCCGGCGACCCGAACAGCGACACCATCCGCAATGTCGTGAGCGACCGCAGCGGCATGCTGTGGGTGTCGACGCGGGGCGGCGTGCACCGTTTCGACCCGGCCAGCAAGCGTTTTACCACTTACCGCCACGACCCGGCCGATCCGAACAGCCTGTCCGACAACATGGTGCGGCCCGTGCTGGAAGACGGCAAGGGGCGGTTGTGGATAGGCTCCTTTCACGGCCTGGACTTGCTGGACCGCGCCAGCGGCCGCTTCCGCCATTTCCGCCACGATCCGCAAAACCCGCAGAGCCTGAGCCACGATGAAGTGCATTTCCTGCACGAAGACAAGCGCGGCGTGCTGTGGGTGGGCACGGCCAATGGCTTGAACCGCATGGACGTCGACGCCAAGGGCGGGATCCGCTTCCGGCGCTTCCTGCGCAAGGATGGCATGGCCGATGACGCCGTCGCCAGCATCCTCGGCGACGACAACGAACAGCTTTGGCTGAGCACGAACAGCGGCATCACGCGGCTCGACATGCGCAGCGGCCTGTTTCGCAACTACGACAGCGCCGATGGCACGGTGGAAGGCTCGTACTTTGACGGTGCTGCCCTGCGCGCGTCGGACGGCACCATGTATTTCGGCGGCTTCAACGGCATGACGGCGTTCATGCCGCAGGATATCCACGACAACCGCGTGCCGCCGCTGGTGGCCGTCACGGAACTGCAGATCTTCAACAAGCCGGTGGCCATCGGCCGCGGCGAGTTCGCGCATGTGCTCAAGAAGGCCATCGACCATACGCGCGAGCTGGTGCTGACCAGCCGTGAAAGCGTTTTTTCGCTGGAATTCGCGGCCCTGCATTTCGCCGCGCCCCAGCGCAATATGTTCGCCTACCGGCTCGAAGGCTTCGACCAGGACTGGGTCATGACGGATGCGGGGCGGCGCTTTGCCACCTACACCAACCTCGACGCGGGCAACTATGTGTTTCGCGTCAAGGCGGCCAACAAGGACGGCGTGTGGAACGAGAGCGGCGCCACGCTGGCCATCACGATTTTGCCGCCGTTCTGGAAGACCTGGTGGTTCCGCACCCTGATGGCGCTGCTGCTGCTGGGCGCCGTGTATGGCGCGTACCGGCAGCGCGTGCGCGCGCTGCGGCGCCAGCAGAACGAGTTGGAAAAACTGGTCGGCGAACGCACGGCCGAGTTGCAGAGCAAGGAAATCGAGGTGCTGGCCCAGTCGGAAAAGCTGGCGCAAGTCAACAGCAGCCTGACGAAAAACGAGGAAAGCCTGCGCCAGGCCAAGCGCAAGGCCGAGGATGCGACGCGCCAGAAGTCGGAATTTTTGGCCAATATGAGCCACGAGATGCGCACCCCGCTGGCCGGCGTGATCGGCATGCTGGGCTTTGCCCTGCGCGACGAGCAGCTGTACGACGCCACGCGCGAGCAGATCCTGCGCGGCCAGGCCAATGCCCAATCGCTGCTGGTGATCATCAATGATTTGCTCGATTTTTCCAAGATCGAGGCGGGCAAGCTGAGTATCGAAAACATCGATTTCGCGCTCGGCGCGGCCATCGAGACGGTCGTGACCCTGTTCGAGGAGCAGGCGGCCGCGCGCAGCATCGGTTTCTCCATCGATTTCGCGCCGGACCTGCCGCCCTTCGTGGTGGGCGATCCGACCCGCTTGCGCCAGGTGCTGGTCAACCTGGTCGGCAATGCCTTCAAGTTCACCCAGCGCGGCGGCGTCAGCGTGTGCGTCGAGCGGGCCGGCGTGGCCAGCGGCAGCGGCGGACGCCGTGTCAACCTGATCCGCTTTAGCGTCAGCGACAGCGGCATCGGCATCGATGCGGACGCGATGGCGCGCCTGTTCCAGAAGTTCGAGCAGGCCGATGCCAGCACCACGCGGCGCTACGGCGGCACGGGGCTGGGTCTGGCGATCTGCCGCCAGCTGGTCGAACTGATGGACGGCGAGATCGAGGTGGCCAGCACGCCGGGGCAGGGCAGCACGTTTGCCTTCACCTTGCCGCTGGCCGACGGCGTGGCGCCACCGCTGGTGCCGCAGGTGGCGCTGGCGCCGCACAGCCACCAGCTGCGCGTGCTGTGCGCGGAAGACTTCCCCACCAACCAGATCATCATCCGCGTCATGCTCGAAGAACTGGGGCACCGGGTCGACGTGGTCGCCAACGGCGTGCTGGCGGTGGCGGCCTGCGTGCATACGCGCTATGACCTGATCCTGATGGACGGGCGCATGCCGGAGATGGACGGCGCCACGGCGACGCGCTTGATCCGCGTGGGCGGCTGGCCGGACCAGCCCGTGCGCGACCAGGAACTGATGATCGTGGCCCTGACGGCGAACGCCAGCGAAGAAGACCGCAGCCGCTACTTGGGCGTCGGCATGGATGATTTCCTCAGCAAACCGGTGGACGAGGCGGCGCTGCATGGCTTGCTGGCGCGCGCCATCGAGCGCCAGCTGCAGCGCGGTTTCATGTTGCCGCGCATGCCATCGAACGCGCCGCGCGCTAGCGCGCGGGGGCAGGCGGAACTCGACGCCCTGTTCGGCGTCGCGCCGGCCATCCCGGCGGCGGCGTCCGCCCAATCCATCCGCAGTGGCGAACTGCAGCGGCGCATCCGCGTCGCCTTCGTCGCCGACCTGGAAGGGCGCCTGCGCGAACTCGACGATGCCCTGGCGGCGCAGGACCAGGACAACGCCGGGCGCCTGTTGCACGGATTGAAGGGCAGCGCCGCCTATCTCGACGAAACGCAGCTGCACATGCTGTGCACGGAAATGGAGGAGGCGGCCGATGGCGGGCGCTGGACGCAGGTGGCCCTGCATTTGCCGCAATTGCGCGCACTGTTGACGCAAATAGCCGTTTCGGGCAAGGAAATGTAAAATAGGCAATTCCTGCCGTGGAGCGCGCGGCGAAACTGGGTAGAATGCGGCCAGGCACTCTGACGCTGCCGCCAATGGAGAAAGCAATGAAAGTACTGGTGGTTGACGACGATGTCGTGTCGCGCATGGTATTGATGCATCTGATCGACAGCTGCGGCGTGCACGATATCGTGGAAGCCGAAGATGGCGCGGCGGCGTGGGAGCAGCTCGAAGGCGGCTTGCGCCCCGCGCTGTGCTTTTGCGACTTGCGCATGCCGCGCCTGTCAGGCATGGAGCTGCTGCAGAAAATCCGCTCCGACAGCGCGCTCGACGCCATGCCGCTGGTGCTGGTCTCGTCGGCCAATGACCACGACACGGTGCGCGACGCCGTGCAGGCCGGCGCCGCCGGCTACATCGTCAAGCCCTTTCAGCCGGAGCAGGTGCGCCAGCATATCGACGCCTGCTTCGACGTCTGCGCCTTGCCGGCCGAAGCGCCGCGCGACACCTTGCAGCGGCTGGGCATCGACGGCGAACGCCTGCTGGCCTACTTGACGGGCTTCCAGGGGCAGATAGTCGCCGCCAGCGAACAGGTCGACGCCTTGCTGGCCCGCGGCGAACCGGCCCAGGCGCGCCAGCAGCTCGAACGGCTGCACCTCGGTTGCCGCACCCTGGGCTTGCATGGTGCGGAAGCCGGCATGAGCGCCTTGCTGCAGTCGGCCGTGCTCGATGGCGAGCAGATACAGGCGGCCCTGGCCGCGCTGGCGCGCAGCGCGGCGCAGCAGGCGCGTTTGCTGCGCCAGGACGGCGCCGACTGATACACCATAACAAAACCTACTGCGCGTCGTGATTTGCGGCTTCCGATGCTCACTGTGCATCCGCACAGCTCCGCTTCTCGGGTCAACGGGGGCGCCGAGCCTCCCATCCGCTCGCTACGGTTTTGTTAGGTGTGTTGAAATTGCCGTTTTCTGCTTGCTGGAAAAATACTTTAGGTTTAAAGTATCTGCTTCCGGGCCTTGTGCACGCGCCCGTCACCAGCCAGGATGAGCATGAGCAGCGACCCTTCGCCTACCACCGCATCTCCCCAGGACGACTTTGCGCGCGCGCACCTGCCGCCGCGCGCACTCTGGCCGCAGCTGTGCCTTGATTTGCCCGAGCTGCAGTATCCGCCGCGCCTCAATTGCGTCGCCGCGCTGCTCGATGCGGCCGTGGCCAAAGGCGGCGGCGAGCGCACCGCCATCCTTGCCGACGGCCAGCGCTGGAGCTACGCCGATCTGGCGCGGCAAGTCGACCGCATCGCCCACGTGCTGCGCGCCGACCTGGGCCTGATCCCCGGCAACCGCGTGCTGCTGCGCGGCGCGAATACCCCGATGATGGCCGCCTGCCTGCTGGCCGTGCTGAAGGCCGGCTGCATCGCCGTGCCCACCATGCCGCTGCTGCGCGCGCGCGAACTGTCCACCATCCTGACCAAAGCGCAAGTCAATGCCGTGCTGTGCGCGCAGGGCTTGCGCGCGGAGCTCGACGGCTTGCCCGGCCTGTCGGCCATGCTGTGCTTTGGCGCCGCCGATGCGGAACTGGAACGGCGCATGGCGGCCCACGATGCGCCATTTCCCGCGCACGACACGGCGGCCGACGACGTCTGCCTGATCAGCTTTACTTCGGGCACGACGGGCGTCCCCAAGGGCACCATGCACATGCACCGCGACCTGCTGGCCATCTGCGACTGCTTTCCCCGTTCCATGCTGCAGGTGCGCGCCGACGATATCTTCATCGGCACGCCGCCGCTGGCTTTTACTTTTGGCCTCGGCGGCCTGCTGCTGTTTCCCCTGCGTTTTGGCGTGGCCACCGTGCTGCTGGAAAAACTCACGCCCGACGGCCTGCTGCGCGCCATCGCTGCCTATCAGGCCACGATCTGCTTCACGGCGCCGACTTTTTACCGCCAGATGGCGCCCCTGGCGGCCGGCCACGATTTGAGCAGCCTGCGCTTGTGCGTGTCGGCAGGCGAGGCGCTGCCGCTGGCCACGCGCGACGCCTGGCAGGCGGTGACGGGACTGGCCATGACGGACGGCATCGGCGCCACTGAAATGCTGCACATCTTCATT
The DNA here is from genome assembly GCF_046113285.1 of Janthinobacterium aestuarii. Classification (NCBI taxonomy): domain Bacteria; kingdom Pseudomonadati; phylum Pseudomonadota; class Betaproteobacteria; order Burkholderiales; family Oxalobacteraceae; genus Janthinobacterium; species Janthinobacterium aestuarii. Next base: position 4,668,878 of record NZ_CP142524.1, on the reverse strand, counting down.
TCCGCCACGGGCGAGGGCATCCGCCGCGGCGCCATCGGCAAGGCCATTCCCGGCTACCAGGCATGCATCGTTGACGATGCGGGCGTGCCGCAGCCGCCCGGCGTGACGGGCCGCCTGGCCGTGAAAGGCCCCACCGGCTGCCGCTACCTGTCCGATCCGCGCCAGCGCGAGTACGTGCAGAACGGCTGGAACCTGACGGGCGACACCTTCGAGATGGATGCCGACGGCTATTTCTATTACCGCTCGCGCAGCGACGACATGATCGTCTCGGCCGGCTACAACATCGCCGGCCCGGAAGTGGAAGAGGCGCTGCTGCGCCACCCTGCCGTGGCCGAATGCGGCGTGGTCGGGCGCGCCGATGCCGAACGCGGCCAGATCGTCGAGGCGCACGTGGTGCTGAAAGATGGTTTCCAGCCCGGCGACGTGCTGGCGGCCGAACTGCAGGACTTCGTGCGCCAGCAGATCGCCCCGTATAAATACCCGCGCGCCATCCGTTTCCTGCCTGCCTTGCCGCGCACGGAAACGGGCAAGCTGCAGCGCTTCAAACTTCGCACGGACACCCCATGAATATCGTCTGCATCGGCGGCGGCCCCGCCGGCCTGTATTTCAGCCTGCTCATGAAAAAGCAGAACCCGGATCACCGCATCACGGTCATCGAGCGCAACCGCCCGTACGACACGTTTGGCTGGGGCGTGGTGTTTTCCGACCAGACCCTGGGCAACCTGGCCAATGCGGACGAGCCGACGGCGCGCGCCATCCTGCAGGCGTTCAACCACTGGGACGATATCGAGATCCACTTCAAGGGCCAGACCGTGCGCTCCGGCGGCCATGGCTTTTGCGGCATCGGCCGCAAGCGCCTGCTCAATATCCTGCAGGCGCGCTGCGAGGAACTCGGCGTGCAGCTGGTATTCGAGACGGAAGTGCTGGACGACCAGGCCATCGCGAAGCAGTACGGCGCCGACCTGGTGCTCGCCAGCGACGGCTTGAACAGCCGCATCCGCACGCGCTATGCGGCCAGCTACCAGCCCGAGATCGACCAGCGCCATTGCCGCTTCGTCTGGCTGGGCACGCGCAAGAAATTCGAGGCCTTCACGTTTGCCTTCCGCCAGACGCCGCACGGCTGGTTCCAGGCGCATATCTACCAGTATGACGGCGAGACCTCGACCTTCATCGTCGAAACGCCCGAACACGTGTGGCGCGCGGCGGGACTGGACGCCATGAGCCAGGAAGAGGGCATCGCCTTTTGCGAAGCGTTGTTCGCCGAGGAACTCGATGGCCACGGTTTGCTGAGCAATTCGCCGCACTTGCGCGGCTCGGCACAGTGGATCACCTTTCCCCGCATCGTCTGCCGGCAATGGGTGCACCGCCAGGACGGCGTGCCCGTCGTGCTGATGGGCGACGCGGCCCACACGGCGCATTATTCGATAGGCTCCGGCACCAAGCTGGCGCTGGAAGACGCGATCGAGCTGGCGCGCTGCTTCGGCCAGCATGGGGATACGGATGCCGCGCTGGCCGCCTACCAGCAGCTGCGCGCCATCGAGGTGCTGAAGATCCAGAGCGCGGCGCGCAATTCCATGGAGTGGTTTGAAAACGTCGAGCGCTACAGCGCCATGGAGGCGCCGCAGTTTGCCTATTCCATGCTCACGCGCAGCCAGCGCATCTCGCATGAAAACCTGCGCCTGCGCGATCCCGCCTACGTGGCCGGCTATGAACTGTGGCTGGCGCGGCGCGCCGGCGAACAGGCCGGAGTGGCATTGCCGCAAGCGGCTCTGCCACCCATGCTCACGCCGTTCCGGCTGCGCGGCGTGCTGCTGAAAAACCGCATCGCCGTCTCGCCGATGGCGCAGTACAGCGCCGTCGATGGCGTGGCGGGCGACTACCATCTGATGCACCTGGGCGCGCGCGCCATGGGCGGCGCCGGTCTCGTGTTTGCCGAGATGACGTGCGTGTCGGCCGATGCGCGCATCACGCCCGCCTGCCCCGGCATGTACAGCGAAGCGCATACGCAGGCGTGGCGGCGCATCGTCGATTTCGTGCATGCGAACAGCGATGCGAAGATCGCCCTGCAGCTGGGCCACGCGGGCGCGAAAGGCTCGACGCGGCCCATGTGGGACGGCATCGACCAGCCGCTCAGGGAGGGCAACTGGCCGTTGATCTCGGCCTCGGAGCAGCAGTACCTGGCCGGCGTGTCGCAGGTGGCGCGCGCGGCAACGGAAAGCGACCTGGCGCGCATCGAGCAGGACTTCGTGCGCGCCACCCTGGCCGCCGCCGTCGCCGGTTTCGACTGGCTGGAGTTGCATTGCGCGCACGGCTATCTGCTGTCGAGTTTTATCTCGCCGCTGACCAACCGCCGCACGGACGAATTTGGCGGCAGCCTGGAAAACCGCTGCCGTTATCCCTTGCGCGTGTTCCGCGCCATGCGCGCGGCGTGGCCGCAGGATAAACCGATGAGCGTGCGCATCTCGGCCCACGACTGGGTCGAAGGCGGCATCACGCCCGACGATGCGGTCGTCATCGCGCGCCTGTTCAAGCAGGCGGGCGCGGACCTGATCGACTGTTCCTCGGGCCAGGTCAGCAAGCTCGAACGGCCCGTGTACGGGCGCATGTTCCAGGCGCCGTTCGCCGACCGCGTGCGCAACGAGGCGGGCATTGCCAGCATGGCCGTCGGCTCGATTTTCGAAGCCGACCACGCCAACAGCATCATCGCCGCCGGGCGCGCCGATCTGTGCGCCGTGGGCCGTCCGCACCTGGCCAACCCGGCCTGGACCCTGACGGAAATGGCGCGCATCGGCTACAGCGGCGCAGGCGCAGTCTGGCCGAAACAGTACCGGCCGGGCCAGCAGCAGCTGGAACGCAATCTGCAGCGCGAGCGCCAGCTGGCGGCCGCCAACACGGTTCTCACCCCGCAACAGGTGGCCGCGCGGCTGCTGGAGGGATGACATGAACAAGGAAGCATCGATGGACGCATTATCAGGAAAACATGCGCTGGTGACGGGCGCCGGCAGCGGCATCGGCCTGGCCTGCGCACACGCCTTGCTGGACGCGGGCGCCAGGGTCACCCTGGCCGGGCGCGATGGCGCGCGGCTGGCGCGCGCGCGCATGCAGCTGGAAGAGGCGGGCCATTCGGGCCGGGTGGCCATCTGCGTGCTCGACGTGAGCGTGGAAGCGTCCGTGCAGGCGGGCTTCGCGCAGGCCGCCGCGCATTTCGGCCGCATCGATATCCTGGTCAATAACGCGGGCCAGGCGCATGCTGCGCCATTCGGCAAGACGGACGCCGCCATCTGGCAGCAGATGCTGGCCGTGAACCTGACGGGCGTGTTCCACTGCTGCCAGGCGGCCATGCCGGCCATGCTGGACGCGGGCTGGGGGCGCATCGTCAACGTGGCGTCGACGGCGGGCCTGAAAGGCTATCGTTACGTCAGCGCCTATGTCGCCGCCAAGCATGGCGTGATCGGCCTGACGCGCGCGCTGGCGCTGGAAGCGGCGCCGCGCGGCGTCACCGTCAACGCCGTCTGCCCCGGCTACACGGAAACGGACATGGTGGCGCAAGCCGTGCAGAACATCGTGCGCAAGACGGGGCGCGGCGAAGACGCTGCGCGCGCGGAACTGGCGGCAGCCAATCCGCAGCAGCGGCTGGTGCAGCCGCGCGAAGTGGCCGATGCGGTGGCCTGGCTTTGCCTGCCCGCGTCGTCCGCCATGAATGGACAATCGATCGCCGTCGCCGGCGGCGAAGTCATGTAACAGAATGAAGATCATGGACAAAGAAAACGAAAATGTGCAGGACGAACCCGTGCTGGATCTGGCCAGCCGGCTGACGCAGGACCACCACCAGTCGCTCAAGCTGTGGCTGCGCATGCTCTCGTGCACAGTGAAAATCGAAAACGAAGTGCGCACGCGCCTGCGCGCCACCTTCGGCATCACCTTGCCCCGCTTCGACCTGATGGCGCAGCTCGAACGCTTTCCCGAAGGTTTACGCATGGGCGAACTGTCCAGGCGCATGATGGTCACAGGCGGCAATATCACGGGCATCACCGACCAGCTGGAGCAGGAAAAACTCGTGGTGCGCGTGGTCGACCCGAAAGACCGCCGCTCGTACAGCGTCAAGCTGACGCTGGCCGGCCGGCGCGCCTTCGACGAGATGGCGCGCGTGCATGAGGGCTGGATCGCCGAACTGCTGCACGGCGTGACGCCCGATGACAAAACCCGTTTGATCGACCTGCTGTCGCACATGAAGCAGCAGTTGAATAACACCCCTCTAAAGGACTGAGCATGCGCCATCTACCGGGCCAGCCGCAAGACCTGCCAGGCAACCGCGCCAGCCTGACCGGCTACGCCGCGCGGCATTTTCTGTTTTCCGTCGAAGGCGGCGTGGCCACCTTGACCCTGCACCGGCCCGAGCGCAAGAATCCGCTCACCTTCGATTCGTATGCGGAGCTGCGCGCGCTGTTCCGCGCGCTGGCGCATGCGGACGACGTCAAGGCCGTGGTCATCACGGGCAGCGGCGGCAATTTCTGCTCGGGCGGCGACGTGCACGACATCATCGGCCCGCTGACGCGGCTCGACATGCCCGGCCTGCTGGCGTTTACCCGCATGACGGGTGACGTGGTGAAAGCTATGCGCGCCTGCCCGCAACCCATCATCGCCGCCATCGACGGCATATGCGCGGGCGCCGGCGCCATGCTGGCGCTGGCTTCCGATATCCGCATCGGTACGGCGCGCAGCAAGACGGCCTTTTTGTTTACCCGCGTGGGCCTGGCCGGCTGCGACATGGGTGCCTGCGCCTTGCTGCCGCGCGTGATCGGCCAGGGCCGCGCCGCCGAACTGCTGTACACGGGGCGCTCCCTGGCCGGAGCCGAGGCCGAACGCTGGGGCTGGCTTAACCGCCTGGTCGAGCCGGAAGAACTGGCCGAGGCGGCGCAGCTGTTCGCCGCCGGCCTGGCCAGCGGCCCCACCTTCGCGCACGGCATGACGAAAAAAATGCTGCAGCAGGAGTGGAACATGGGCGTCGACGAGGCCATCGAGGCGGAAGCGCAGGCGCAAGCCATCTGCATGGCCACCAACGATTTTCATCGCGCCTATCACGCCTTCGTGGCGAAAGAAAAACCGCAGTTCGAGGGCGATTAAGAAGATGAACAAGACACGCGACACCACTTACCTGGACTGGCCGTTTTTCGAAGCGCGCCATGCGGAACTTGAGCGTGACCTCGATGCGTGGGCGACGCAGCACCTGGACGACGAGCATGGCGGCGACGTCGATGCGGCTTGCCGCGCGCGGGTGGCGCAACTGGGGCAGGGCGGCTGGCTGACCTACGCCACGGGCACCGATGGCCAGATCGACACGCGCGCCATTTGCCTGATGCGCGAAACCCTGGCGCGCCACGACGGCCTGGCCGATTTCGCCTTCGCCATGCAGGGACTCGGCTCCGGCGCCATCGGCCTGTTCGGCAGCGCCGGGAACAAGGCGCGCTATCTGCCGGACGTGGCCAGCGGCAAGCGTATCGCCGCCTTTGCCCTGTCCGAGCCGCAGGCCGGCTCCGACGTGGCGGCCATGGCGTGCGCGGCGCGCCGCGACGGCGACGACTATGTGCTCGACGGCGAAAAGACGTGGATCTCGAACGGCGGCATCGCCGACTTTTACGTGGTGTTCGCCCGCACGGGCGAGGCGCCAGGGGCGCGCGGCATCAGCGCCTTCATCGTCGACGCCGACAATCCGGGGCTGGAAATCGCCGAGCGCATCGCCGTCATCGCGCCGCATCCGCTGGCGCGCCTGCGCTTTGCCAATTGCCGCGTGCCCGTGTCGCAGCGCTTGGGCGAGGCGGGGCAGGGCTTCAAGGTGGCGATGGCCACGCTCGACGTGTTCCGCACGTCGGTGGCCGCCGCCGCGCTGGGCTTTGCGCGGCGCGCGTTCGACGAGGCGCTGCGCCACGCGACAAAGCGCCAGATGTTCGGCCAGACCCTGGCGGACTTCCAGTTGACGCAGGCGAAACTGGCGCAGATGGCCACCGGCATCGACGCGGCCGCGCTGCTGACCTACCGCGCCGCCTGGCAGCGCGACCAGGGCCGCAAGGTGACGAAGGAGGCCGCGATGGCCAAGCTGACGGCCACGGAAACGGCGCAGCAGGTGATCGACGCGGCCGTGCAGCTGTTTGGCGGCATGGGCGTCGTCAGCGGGCACCCGGTCGAGCGCCTGTACCGCGAAATCCGCGCGCTGCGCATCTACGAGGGCGCCAGCGAAGTGCAGCAATTGATCATCGCGCGCGAACTGCTGCGCGAGGCGGGGAACGCATGAACGGCAAGAACAACGAGGAGAACACGATGCAAGTGCTGCAACCAGCGGGATGGGCAAGACCGCGCGGCTATGCGAACGGTATTGCCGCCAGCGGACGCACGGTGTACGTCAGCGGCATGATAGGCTGGGATGCGCAGGGCCAGTTTCATACGGACGATTTTGCGGGACAGGTGCGCCAGGCCTTGCAGAATATCGTCGCCGTGCTGGCCGAGGCGGGCGCCTTGCCCGAGCACATCGTGCGCATGACCTGGTATGTACTGGACAAGAAGGAATATGTGGCGGCATATCCACACATTGGCGTTGCCTACAGGGAAATCATCGGCAAGCATTTTCCAGCCATGACGGCCGTGCAGGTGGCGGGACTCATCGAGGACAGAGCGAAGGTCGAGATCGAAGTGACGGCCGTGTTGCCTGAATGAATTGTTTTTGTCAAAATTATATTTTTTGCGCTAAAATAAGAAATATAAAAACAATATCTGCTATGTTATATTTGGCAACCGGAAAATACGCCGGCTTCAAATACTGACAGTCGAGGCAGATGATGCACAATAATTTTAAGGCGGTAAGAAGTGTGGTGCTGGCCGTGGCCGGTATGGGTGTTTGCCTGGGCGCGCAGGCCGGAACCGGCACGTCGCTACTCTCTCCCGGCTATCAAACGCAACTGGAAAGCTGGCTTGGCGAAGGCCGCCTGGCGCTGACGAATATCTACAGCAAGGCGGCGGGCGACACCTCGCTGGATTTTCACAAGGCCTCCGATGGCAAGGGGCGCACGTTTTCCGTCATGGAAGCGACCAATGCCTCGGGGCAAACCTGGCTCGTCGGTGGCTATAACCCGCAAAGCTGGAGTTCGACCGACGGCATGCATGTGACCATGGAAGATAGCCAGCGCACAGGCTTCCTGTTTAATCTGACAGCGGGTTTCATGCTGCCGCAATTGAAGCAGTATTTCAGCGGCGATGGCATCGGCAAGGATCAGACCTACAATCAGGAAAATTATGGTCCCACCTTTGGTGTCGGCCATGATCTGTATGTACCGCAGGACTTGACGCACGGCGGCTATTCTTCCCTTTACACCTACAATTACCGTGGACACCCGGCGAGCGGGATCAGCCTGATCGATGGTTCCAGTTTTACGGTACCGAACATTACGTACGGCGCGATACAGGTGTTTACCATCAGTGCGGTGCCGGAGCCTACCACTTATGGCGTGCTGCTGGCGGGGCTGATCTTGCTCGCTGGCATGCATTTGCGTCAGCAGCGGACAAGCTTGCGCGCCCGCAGCTGAATGCTGCAGTCGCGCCGATATCGGATACGCTTGCGCGTGCCGCAGGAGCGGTGCGCCATGTCGCCTGCCGCGCCCTCGTTGCCGGAAAAATGATTGATGGCCATTAGCTCATCGGCAGTCGCCGAGGCTTGATGTTGTCGTATGAGCAACCACCCACGCTTGGGATTTTGTAGTGTTATTTAATACCTTTTCATTTTTCCTCATTTTCCTTCCGCTGGCACTGCTGGGCTACTTTGTCCTGTCACGCTATTCGCTGCGCCTGTCCATCATCTTTCTATTGCTGGCATCGGTTGCATTCTATTGTTACTGGGATATCGCCTTCCTGCCCTTGCTGGCCTTGTCGATCTGCACCAACTTTGCCGTCGGGCGCGCCATTTCGCTGCACCATGGACAGGGCCGCCTGCGCCGGGCAAAGCTGTGGCTGATCGGCGGACTCGTCTTTAATCTGTCCCTGCTCGTCTTTTTCAAGTACTTTGACTTCCTGTTGAGCAATATTGCCGCGCTCACGGGGGCGCCCATAGAGCCCATCGGGATTACTTTGCCCATCGGTATTTCCTTCTTCACCTTCACGCAAATCGCCTATCTAGTCGATTGCCATGCCGGCAAGGTCAAGGACTATCAACCTGAAAGCTACGGCTTGTTCGTTACGTACTTCCCCCACCTGATTGCCGGCCCCATTCTGCATCACAAGGAGATGATGCCGCAGTTCTCGGAACCGGCCCGGCACGTTCCGCATCGCGGGCGGCTGGTGGTGGGCCTGAGTTTCTTTACCATCGGCCTGTTCAAGAAGGTCGTCCTGGCCGATGGCGTGGCCCGCTTCGTAGGGCCCGTCTTTGACCTGCATCATCAGCACCTGAGCATGCTCGAAGCCTGGGCCGGAGCCCTGGCCTATACTTTCCAGTTGTATTTCGATTTCTCGGCGTATTCCGACATGGCCTATGGCTTGTCTTATATGTTCGGCATCGTCTTGCCCATCAATTTCAACTCGCCATACAAGGCGGCGTCCATCATCGATTTCTGGCGCCGCTGGCATATCACCCTGTCCAATTTTCTGCGCGACTACCTGTACATTCCGCTGGGCGGCAATCGCAAGAGCGCGTTCTTGCGCTACCGCAATCTGTTGCTGACGATGCTGCTGGGTGGACTGTGGCACGGCGCCAATTGGACGTTCTTGCTGTGGGGCATGTTGCACGGTATTTATCTGATCATTAACCATGCCTTGCGGCACATGCTGGGCGGGCGTAGCAACTGGGCGCTGCGCCTGGGCGGCGCCTGCGCCACCTTCCTGGCCGTGGTTGTGGCCTGGGTCTTCTTCCGCGCCAATTCGGTGGGTGTGGCGCTGGAAGTGCTGCATGCGATGTGGGGTGGCACTCTGACGCCAGCCATGCGCGAGACCGTGTTGGGCATGAACCGCATCATGGAGCTTGGCAGTTGCCTGTGGTGGCTGGGCGCCTGCGCCGTTATCGCTTTCTTTTTGCCGAATGCCTATGACCTGCTGGGCCGTGGCTTGCGTCTGGAGCAGGAAAACCGTCTGGAAGGCGGGCGCGGCAACTTGTTGCTGGGTGCCTTGCTGTTGTTGTGCCTGTTCTTGCTGTCGATCAGCGAGACCCGTGGCGTATCCGAATTTCTGTATTTTAACTTTTAAATCATCATGCGTTCATCCATTACGATAGGAATCGGTGTGCTGCTGATGGCGCTGGTGCTCGAGGCTGTGTTGCAGTGCCTGCCGGTGTCGTCCGGCTTGCGCCTCGCGCAAAGCAGTGCAAGCATGCCGCTCAGCCGTTACTTGCCCCGGCAGGAGTATGTGTATTCGCATGGCTGGGCATTGTCGAACGCGCGCCGCGGTGTCACCAACGGGCAGGGTTTTGCCAATTCCGCCGAGTTCAAGCCGGATCCCGCCGTGCTGGTGCTGGGCGACAGCTTTGTCGAAAGCCTGATGCTCGACTACCCCGACACCCTGCAGGGGGAGCTGGACCGCATGCTGGGCGGGGCCGTGGTGTCGGCCGCCAGTTCGGGCAACGGCTTGGCCGATACGCTCGAGATGCTGCGCCATTATGCGCCGCGCCTGCATCCACGCAACGTGGTCGTTCTGATCGATTCGGGAAATCTGAACAACCTGCTGTTGCCCGCACCACGCAGCCACAACCAGTTCGTGGCCGGCCCTGATGGTGTGCGGACGGTCCATGTCGACTATGTCGAATCAAAGCTCAAGCGCTGGCTGGCGCACTCGGCCCTTGTGCGCTATACCTATTACAACCTGAAGCTGCCGGACTGGATATCGTCGCTGCGACGCGCAGCTCACGCGCCAGTGGCCGACGATACCGGGGCGGCGGCGCGCGACCAGATGCTGGCCTACTATTTCGCGCAGATCAAGGCGCTTCCCGGCGCCGCCGACAGGCAAATGGTCTTTGTGGTCGATGGGGAGCGCAACACCTTGTATGAGCCGAAGAAGGGCAAACCGTCGTGGCACGGCGATGACCGCCAAGTTTTCATGGCGCAGGCGAGGCAGCATGGCCACGTCGTGGTCGACATGCAGCCCGTGTTCGAGGAGCATTGGCGCGAGCATGCCGAGCGGCTCGATTTTCTGCCGATGGATGGCCACTGGAACAAGGTGGCGCATGGCTTGGCGGCGCAGCATGTCATGCCCTTGCTGTTGCCGGCCGGGCAGCCATAGCCGGGAGCCGCGCGCCACGCCAGCCGGATTTTCCGTTGCGTACCAGCGTCCGCTATGTCCACGGTGCGCGCCACCCTGTATAATGCCGCTGCGCGTGTCGCCATCGTACAATGGATAGTACAAGGTCCTCCTAAGACTTAAATGCAGGTTCGATTCCTGCTGGCGACACCACATTCCACGCAACGCGCGCCGGTGGCCTGAGTTCATGCTGGCTGCAATGTACTGGTGGTGCCGAGTTGTCGGTACAATGCGTGCTTCATTCATCCAATCGGCAGCTGTTTGGCGCACCACGCGGTGCGCGCGAGGCGGCGCCCGTACACCTTTACTCATTATGGCTGTCATTTCTCTTTCATCGGCGCAACTTGCGTTCGGTCACGTCGCGCTGCTCGATCACGCGGAATTTTCACTGGAAACCTCGGAACGGGTCGGCTTGATCGGCCGCAACGGCACAGGCAAATCCTCCTTATTGAAAGTCATTTCGGGCAAGTTCAAGCTCGATGATGGCCTGTTGGTGATGCAGCAAGGCATCAAGATCGCGTACGTGGAGCAGGAGCCGCAATTTGACCCGGACATGTCTGTCTTCGACGCCGTCGCTTCCGGCATGGGCGAATCGCAGGCATGGCTGAAGGAATACGATGCGCTGACGGGCCAGTTCGGCCAGGGAAATGACGACGAACTGATGGAACGCATGCACGACATCCAGGTCAAACTCGATGCGGCCGATGCGTGGAGCTTGCCGAACAAGGTGGAAACCGTGCTCGACCGCTTGAACCTGACGGGCGACATGCTGATGAAAACCCTGTCGGGCGGGATGCAGAAGCGCGTGGCGCTGGCGCGCGCGCTGGTGTCGGCACCGGACGTGCTGCTGCTCGATGAGCCGACCAACCATCTGGACTTCAGTTCCATCCTGTGGCTGGAAGGCTTGTTGCGCGACTTCAAAGGCAGCGTGCTGTTCATCACCCATGACCGCTCCTTCCTCGACAACGTTGCCACGCGCATCATCGAACTCGACCGCGGCCGTTTGCTGTCGTATCCGGGCAACTTCACGGCTTACCAGACGCGCAAGGCGGAGCAGCTGGAAATCGAGGAAGTGGAAAACGCCAAGTTCGACAAGTTCCTGGCGCAAGAAGAAGTGTGGATACGCAAGGGCGTCAAGGCGCGCCGCGTGCGCGACGAAGGCCGCGTGCGCCGCCTGGAAGCGCTGCGCCTGACGCGCAATGCGCGCCGCGAGCAGCAGGGCCAAGTGAAACTGGACGTGTCGGCCGGCGAACGCTCGGGCAAGATCGTGGCGGACCTGGAAAACGTTTCGAAGATCTACGGCGACAAGGTCATCGTCAAGGATTTCAGCGCCACCATCTTGCGCGGCGACAAGGTTGGCCTGATCGGCGCCAACGGCGCCGGCAAGACCACCTTGCTGAAAATGATTCTGGGTGAAGAGCAGTCGGACACGGGCACCATCCGCCTGGGCACCAAGCTGCAGGTCGCGTATTTCGACCAGATGCGCACGCAGCTGAACGAAGAGGCGAACCTGATGGAGACCATCGCGCCTGGCAGCGACTGGGTCGAGATCAATGGCCAGCGCCGTCACGTGATGACGTACCTGAACGACTTCCTGTTCGCGCCGGAACGTGCCCGTTCGCCCGTCAAGTCGCTGTCCGGTGGCGAGCGCAACCGTTTGCTGCTGGCGCGCCTGTTCGCCAAGCCGGCCAACGTGCTGGTGCTCGATGAGCCGACCAATGACTTGGATATCGATACCCTGGAATTGCTGGAAGAGTTGCTGGAAGAATACACCGGCACCGTCTTCCTCGTCAGCCATGACCGTACCTTCCTCGACAACGTGGTCACGCAGGTGATCGTCGCCGAAGGCGAGGGCAAGTGGCGCGAATTCGTCGGCGGCTACACGGACTGGGAGCGCGTGCGCACCTTGCCGATCGCCACGGCGCCTGCCAGCAAGCCGGCCGTGAAGGTCGAAGCTGCCGCACCCGTTGCCAAGCAGAAAAAGCTCAGCTACAAGGAGCAGCGCGAACTGGAAGAGTTGCCGAAACTGATCGCCAAGCTGGAAGACGAGCAATCGGTGCTGGCCGCCGAACTGTCGCATCCGGACTTCTACAAAAAGACGCCGGCCGAAGGCAAGCGCCTGAATGCGCGCGTGGCCGAGATCGAAGGCGAACTGCTGGAAGCGCTGGAAAAGTGGGAGCAGATCGAGGCGCGCAGCAATGCCTGATTAGTTTCTTGCATACCCTGTTGTAATTTAAGTTAGGATTACTTGCCACGGCAACGGTTCTGCTTGATATAATTATATAATTATATTTTTTACATCGGGGGATGCATGTTTGTTATCAAAAACACGCGCTCCGGACCACGGCGTCCGGCGCGTGGTTCCACCTCCGGTGCGCATCGGCATGTTTGACCGCGCCGCCTTGCCCCGGGTAGCGCCATTCCTGGCCTACCTCTCCTTTATCTTCATCGCCGACATGCTGGGCCGGGCCGGCTTTGCCGCGCAGGATTTGCGCTGGCTGTACGCCGTCAAGATCGGCGTCGTGCTGGGCATGTTGTTGTACTGGCGCCGCAGCTATACAGAACTGGTCTGGACAGGGCTGGGTGCGCGCGCTATTGCCGTCGCCATCTCCGCCGGACTTGTTGTTTTTTTGCTGTGGATTAATTTGAATGCGGGCTGGATGAGTATCGGCAGCGCCGACGGTTTCGATCCCCGCAATGACGGCAGCATCGAGTGGACGCTGGTGGTGCTGCGCATCGCCGGCGCGGCGCTCGTGGTGCCTGTGATGGAAGAGCTGTTCTGGCGCTCCTTCCTGCTGCGCTGGATCGATGCCCCGGACTTTCTGAAATTTAACCCGCGTCTGGCGAGTGCAAAGGCCTTTGTTGTCAGCGTGGTACTGTTTGGCTTCGAACACAATTTGTGGCTGGCCGGTATCGTTGCCGGTGCTGCTTATAGCTTGCTGTACATGCGCAGCCAGAACCTATGGTCGCCGATCCTCGCGCATGGCGTGACGAATGGCGTGCTGGGCCTCTGGATTGTTTCCGGTGGACACTGGACTTACTGGTAATATTGCCAACTAACTGTTTGCTCTTTCAAAGACAATGCCCATGTTGAATTCCCCGCCAAAAAGCCTCCGTAGCCACCCATGTCTGCCGCCTGGCATGCCGCTCATGTCTATCTTGCGTGCCGCTTGCGTGCTCGTGGTCGGAGGTGTGGCCAGCTCGTCGGCAATGGCCGCCTGGAGCGATACCATTTCCCCGTTCCTGGCGACCTCGTATTCCTATGACGACAATCTGTTGCGCCTCGACGACAATGTTCCCGGCTATAACGGTCCCCGTTCCGATACGTCGCGCCAGATACAGGCGGGTTTTCTCGTCAACCGGCCAATCGGGCGCCAGGTGCTGACGGGACAGGCCAAGTGGTCGCGCGTGTCGTTCCAGCATTTTGACCAGTTCAACTACAGCGGCAAGGATTTCCTGGCCGATCTTGAATGGCATCTAGGCAATCATCTCGATGGCCATGCGGGCGCCCTGTATTCGCAAACCCTGACGCCGTTCAGCGATTTCCAGAGCACTGAACGCAATTTGCGTACGCGTCAGCGAGAGTACGTCGATGGCGGCTGGCGTTTCCATCCGAGCTGGCGCGTGCGTGGCGCTTACAGCCGTGAGCGCTACTCGTATGACTTGCTGTCGCAGCGCGTGTCCAACCGTGAAGAAAAAGCGACGGAACTGGGGCTTGATTATTTGCCTGCAAGTAATAGTCGTGTCGGCGTGCAGTTGCGGCATATCAATGGCAGCTATCCGAATCGCGTCAACGGCGGCCAGTTCGGCGTCGACGATGGCTATACCCAGGATGAGATCAAGGCGAATATTTATTGGAATTACAGTGCGATTACCCAAGTGCAACTCTTGGGTGGATGGGTGCGCCGCAGCCATTCCTTTTATTCGGGGCGCAATTCGAGCGGCGCCAACGGGCGCATCGTGGTGAACTGGGCGCCGCTGGGCAAGGTGCGTTTCACCGGTTCCCTGTGGCATGAGTATGGAGTAGTGGAAAATGCGCTGATTTCGAGCAGCCTGAATAATGGCGCCAGTGTTGCCGCCGCCTGGGATATCACGTCCAAGGTTCGCATGGATGCGCAACTGCGCCGCGAGAAGCGCGACTTTTCGGCCGCCAGCGGCCTCGTATTGCCCGTCGATGTCAGCGACACCTCGCATACCGAATCTCTGGGACTAACCTATGCTCCGCAGCCGAATATCCAGCTGGGTCTGAACGCCTTCCGCGACACGCGCAAGGGCGCACCTATTATTAATACTGGCAGTTTCCGCGCCAAAGGCGTGTCGTTCAGCGCCAGTGTCCAGTTCTGAAGAGCACTATGACGGTTAATGATATACCCTTGATTTCGTTCTTTCAGCGCATACTCGACCCATTGATTATCATGGGTACGCTGTATCTGTTGTCCGCCTTGTCAGGTTCCCCCTTTACTGGCTATTCGCTGGTATTGATGATCCTTGCGTTCTTTATTTCATCATCCGTATTCCAGTATGTCGATCCCTATCGTACCTGGCGCAGCGGTCGGATGCTGGCCTATACCCGCGATATTTTTGTCAGCTGGGGCATCACAGCCCTGATTCTGGTATTCCTGGGTTCGGCGACAGGACTGGCGTTTCATTTCGACCGCGAACTGGTGCTGGCCTGGTTTCTGCTGACGCCATTCATATTGCTGCTCAGCCATCTGGCTGCGCGGCGCATGGTGGCCGATCCCGGGCGCGACAGCGAAGTGCGCTCCGTCGTCATCATTGGCGCCAATGATGCCAGCCTGAAATTTGCCGCCACCGTCGAGCGCAATCCGAATCTGTTCATGAGCGTACGGGGCTTTTTTGACGACCGTACCGATGACCGCTGGCCCGAGAAAATGCGTGAGCCCATGCTGGGCAAGATGGCCGATATCGCCGCCTATGTGCGCGAACACAATATCAAGATGATATTCATCAGTCAGCCCATTTCGGCGCAGCCGCGCATCCGTAAAATGCTCGATGAACTGCAGGATACGACGGCGTCCGTGTACTTCTTGCCGGATATTTATATCTTCGACCTGATGCAGGCGCGTTTCGACAATGTGGGCGGCATGCCGGTGATCGCCATCCGCGAGTCGCCGTTTACCGGTTTTAACAGCATGGTCAAGCGTGGCAGTGACATCGTGCTGGGCTTGCTGATCCAGATCATGCTGTTACCAGTGATGTTGGTCATCGCCATTGCAGTCAAGGTAACATCGAAAGGCCCCGTGATCTTCCGCCAGCGCCGCTACGGCCTGTATGGCGAGGAAATCATCGTCTATAAATTCCGTTCGATGACGGTCAGCGAGGATGGCGACAAGGTAGTGCAGGCCACCAAGAACGACCAGCGCGTGACGCGCGTGGGC
Source organism: Janthinobacterium aestuarii (assembly GCF_046113285.1). Lineage (NCBI taxonomy): Bacteria > Pseudomonadati > Pseudomonadota > Betaproteobacteria > Burkholderiales > Oxalobacteraceae > Janthinobacterium > Janthinobacterium aestuarii. The sequence goes on along the minus strand of NZ_CP142524.1, from coordinate 4,653,213 downwards.
AGCTTCTTGCGCCGCAGTTCACTCGATGAGTTGCCGCAGTTCATTAACGTGCTGCAGGGACGCATGAGCATTGTCGGGCCGCGTCCGCACGCCGTGGCGCACAATGAGCAGTATCGCAAGCTGATCAAGGGCTATATGCTGCGCCACAAGGTCAAGCCGGGCATTACCGGTTGGGCCCAGGTGAATGGCTTGCGCGGGGAGACGGAGACGCTCGACAAGATGGAGGCGCGCATCCATTTCGACCTTGACTACCTGCGCAACTGGTCGCTGTGGTTGGACTTATGGATCATTTTGCGCACCGTCAAGGTGGTGCTGAAGCGCGACAATGCGCATTGAGCGCGCATTGATGGCGGGCCGCCACACCGGACTTGAATATTTTTTGCAGAGATTTAATACGCGTTAAAATGGCGCAATCATGCGAGATGTCCAATAGCCGGTTCCTGGAGCCGGCCGAACAGTGATTCGATGAGCCAGACGACCCTATGAGGCAAGCACGGCGACATGATGTGCACGGTGACATGCTCCGCCTGCCTGACGGCGGGCCAGCTAGTCGACCATGGCATGCGCGACATGCCCGCTGGAACCTCGCCCTGCCAGCATGGCGTCGGTCTGCTGTTGAACAGCGGCAGACCTCAAGGCACCGGCCCCATTCCTGCCGCTTTCCCATGTTTGCCCGCCTCCGATTATTGTGCGGCGTAGTGCAAGTGCCCCTCGCTACGCAATAAATATTTTCCTGTGGAAATTATTTATTGAGGCATCGCTATTGCAAGGCTTGTGTTTCTGATGAAACAGTTGTTTTTAAGATCTTTTAATAGTTTTTTAAGCAAATATTTCCCTAGTAAGCTAGTACACTGTGTATCATATTTATAATATTGACAATCATGTGGTCGCAAGCCCATAATTTCAATCGAAATCTGCTTTTTTTGACAATGTTTTGTTGCTAAGTGAGTTATCATCACGTTCACAAAATTATCAGCGGATTTCCTTACCTGAACTGAAGGAGTCATTTTGAACCAAGTGCAAATCGCCCGTGTGTCTTCGAGCACGTCCGCCATGCCTTCCCGTCTGCTGTGCGCAGGCCTGGTTGTGCTGGCCGTCGCAGGATTGTCTGCTTGTGGCAATAAAGAAAAAAAGCCCGGCCAGGCGCTGGCGAGTGTAAATGGGGAAGAAATCACCGTCCTGCAGCTCAATGAAGAGATGCAGCGCGCCAATGTTCAGGCGCCGCAGCAGGAAGCGGCGAGCAAACAGTTGCTCGAATCGCTGATCGACCGCCAGTTGCTGCAGAACGAGGCGGCCAAGGACAAGACGGACCGCGATCCCAAGGTGGTGCAAGCGATCGAACGCGCCAAGGCGCTGATCGTCGCGCAAGCCTATATGCAAAAGCGCATCGGTACGATCGCCCGCCCCACCAAGCAGGAAGTGGAAGAGTACTTCCAGAAGAACCCGCAATTTTTCAGCGAGCGCAAGCAATTCGACATGCGCGAACTGGTGATTGCCAGCGCGGACATGAACGACCAGTTGAAGGCGGCCATGGATAGTGCCAAGACGCTCGACGACGTGGCTGCCTGGCTCGAGGCGCATAAGGTCAAGTTCGCCCGTACACAGTTGTCGCGCACCAGCGCCGACCTGGCGCCCGAGCTGAGCGCGAAATTGCTGTCGATGCCGAAGGGCCAGTTGTTCATTATCCGCGAAGGGGACCGCACCTTGCTCATTTCCCTGGCCGATATCCGCGACAATCCCGCGACCCTGGCACAGGCTGCGCCGCAGATCGAACAATTTTTATTCAACAAGAAAAACAAGGATGCCGCCGATGCCGAACTGAAGCGTCTGCGTGCCGCCGCCAAGATCGAATACCTGGGCAAGGACGGCCCCCCGGCCGCCGCATCGGCAGCGGCCAGCGCCGCGGCTCCGGTACCTGCACCTGCTTCGGCGGCCCAGGCAGCACCGGCGAAGAGTTCCTCGGAAGCAAATGATCGTGGCGTTGCTGGCTTGAAGTAAGTCGCAGCATTTTAGGTAAGTAACTCTATCAATGGAATAAGCGAATCATGAAACGACTTTTGATGTGGTGCATGGCCACCCTGTTGGCCCTGAGCGCAGGCTTTGCCGGTGCTGCCGATGTACAGCTGGGCGCCGGCGACGTATTGAAAATTTCCGTCTATGGCAATCCCGACCTGGCGCTCGAAACGCGCGTCAGCGAGGCGGGTGAAATCACCTTCCCCCTGGTCGGCAATGTGGCCCTGGGCGGTTTGTCGGTCTCGGCAGCGGAAAAAAAACTGGGCGGCTTGCTGGAAAGCGGCGGCTTCCTGCGCAAGGCACAGGTCAACATCATCGTGACGCAGCTGCAAAGCCAGCAAGTGTCGGTGCTCGGCCAGGTCAACCGTCCCGGGCGCTATCCGATTGAAGGCAAGCGCAGCCTGATGGACATGCTGGCCATGGCTGGCGGCGTCAGCCAGGACGGCGGAGATGCCGTCAACCTGATTCGCAAGCGTAACGGCAAGACGACGCGCGAAATCGTCGATATCGTCGAGATGGTGCGCTCGGCTGACCTGAACCGCGACCTGGACGTGGCTGGCAACGACGTGATCTTTGTCGAGCGCGCGCCGCGCTTCTATATCTACGGCGAAGTCCAGCGTCCGGGCGCCTTCCGCCTCGAGCGATCGATGACGGTGCTGCAGGCCTTGTCCGTCGGCGGTGGCCTGACGCAGCGCGGCACCGAGCGCGGCATTCGCATCAAGCGCCGCGACGAGGCTGGCAAGCTGGAAATCATCAACGCCAAGCATGATGACCTGCTGCAAGTTGACGATATGGTGTACGTGCAGGAAAGCCTGTTTTAAGCCTGTGTCCGTATCTTTCCGGCGCAAGCCGGATGTTTTTCATTCTGTGTTGAGGTTTTCCCATGAATTTGTCACAGCTCCTACTGATCCTGCGTGCGCACAAGAAGTTGATCTTGGTCACGCTGCTGGTCACTGTTCTCGGCACGCTGTCGGTCAGTTTGCTCTTGCCTAAAACATACAAGGCGACAAGTTCGTTGCTCTTGAACTACAAAGGGGTCGACCCGCTGACGGGCCTGGCCATGCCGGGCCAGTTGTTGCCTGGTTTCATGGCGACGCAAATCGACATCATCAGCAGCAAAAACGTTGCCTTGCGCGTCGTCGACCATTTGAAACTGGCGGAAAGCCCGGCCGTGATTGCGCAATTCAATGAGGCGACCGAAGGCAAGGGCGGCACCGTGCGCGACTGGCTGGCCGATCTGCTGCTGAAAAAAGTGGAAATCGTGCCATCGCGCGAAAGCAGCGTGGTCGACATCAGCTTCAAGGGCAGCGACCCGCAGTTCGTTGCCGCCGTGGCAAATGCCTTTGCGGACGAGTACCAGAAGACCAGCATCCAGCTGAAGGTCGATCCGATGCGCCGCGTCTCGACGTATTTCAGCGAACAGACCAAGTTGCTGCGCGATAACCTGGAAGTGGCACAAAGCAAGCTCTCCAAATACCAGCAGGACAATGGCATCGTCAGCGTCGACAACCGTCTCGATGTCGAATCGAATCGCCTGAATGACTTGTCGGCGCAATTGGTCATGGCGCAAGGGCAGACGATGGAAGCGTCGTCGCGCCAGCGCATGGCGCAGGGCAGCAATGGCATGGCCTCGCCCGACGTGTCGTCCAATCCGCTGATCCAGAACTTGAAGATTGGCCTGGGTAACGCCGAAGGCAAGCTGGCCGAAATCGCCCAGCGCCTGGGCCGCAACCACCCGCAATACGAGAGCGCCAAGGCGGAAGTCGACAAGCTGCGCGCCGACCTGCGCGAGCAGCTGGCCAATACCTCCAGCAGCGTTGGCAACAATGCGCAGATCCTGCAGCAGCGCGAAGCGGCGGTGCGCGCCGCCCTGCAGGCGCAAAAAGCCAAGGTGCTGGAATTGAACCGTACCCGCGATGAGATGGGCGTATTGATGAAAGATGTCGAGAGCGCCCAGCGCGCCTTTGACGTGACGTCGCAGCGCCTGTCGCAAACGCGCATCGAGGGCCAGGCGGAGCAGTCGGATATTTCCGTGCTCAATCCGGCTGTGCCGCCGATCGATCCTGCCGGTCCACGCGTGCTGCTCAATACCTTGCTGTCGATTTTCCTCGGCACCTTGCTGGGCGTGGGACTGGCCATCGTGATCGAGATGCTGTACCGCCGCGTGCGTTCGGAAGCCGACTTGCAAGAAACGCTGCAGATTCCCGTCTTCGGCGCCATCGACTGGAATGCCCGCAAGTCGCCGCGCAAAAAAGGTGTGTTGAACGGCATTCTGCCGCGCCGCCTGCGCTTACGTTAAAACATGGATATGACGATGAACCAAGCCGCGCTCCCCATTTCGATGAACACCGTGCCACGTACCGGCGACTCCAGTATTGGCGGTCTGCTGCTCGAGTCGGGCAAGATCACGCCCGAGAACGCCGAGCGCGTGCTGCGCATGCAAAAGGAACTCGGCATCCGCTTCGGCGAAGCGGCCCTGCGCCTGGGCCTGATCACGGAGGCCGACATCCAGCAAGTGCTGGCACGCCAGTTCGATTATCCCTACCTGCAAAAAGGCGAGGGCAAGTATTCGGAGCTGCTGGTGGCTGCTTATGAACCGTTCAGCCCGCAAGTGGAAACGCTGCGCGCGATCCGCAGCCAGGTCATGCTGCGCTGGTTTGCCCGTGGGCACAAGGCGCTGGTGGTGCTGGGCGGTGCATCCGGCGACGGTGCCAGCCTGTTTGCGGCCAACCTGGCTGTCGTGTTTTCGCAGCTGGGTGAACGCACCCTGCTGGTCGACGCCAACTTGCGCAATCCGCGCCAGCATGAAATTTTCGATGTTCAGACGCGCCAGGGCTTGTCCGACATACTCGCTGGCCGTGCTCAGCTCGACGCCATCACCAAGGTCGAATCGTTCGTCGATCTGTCCGTGCTGGGATCCGGTACACTGCCGCCGAATCCGCAAGAGCTGCTCAGCCGTAGCTCGTTTGCCAACCTGAACACGGAACTCGAGTCGCTGTTCGACATCGTCATCTATGACGTGGCCGCGTATGCGCTCGGTTCCGACGCGATGGCCATTGCGGCCCGTGCCGGTGGCGTGCTGATCGTGGCGCGCAAGAATCAATCCCTGTTGAGCGACATCAACGCCATGGCCGAGCAGATCGTGCAGAGCGGTGCCAAGGTGGTCGGTTCCGTGATGGTGGATTTCTAAATGAATACCCAAGCCAAGCGGTGGTCGGGCCTGAACTTGCAGCAATGCAAGGAATACTTGCCAGAATGGCTGCCGTTGGCCGTCGGACTGCTGGCCATGTACATTCCGTCCTTTGCCGGCCTGTTTGGCGGCATCTGGGCGACGGAAGAGCAGGCGCACGGTCCCATCATCCTGTTTTTGTCGCTGTGGCTGATCTGGCGCAACTGGCCCGACATGCTGGAAAAAACCCGTGGCAGCGAACCCAGCGCGCTGGGCTGGGTGGTGCTGGCCATCGCCCTGGTGCTGTACGTGCTGGGCCGTTCGCAACATATCATCGCCTTTGAAATCGGCTCCTTCATCTGGATGCTGGCAGCCGTATTGTTGCTGAAGCGGGGCTTGCGTGCCTTGAAAATATTGTGGTTCCCGTTCTTCTTCATGCTGTTCATGGTGCCCTTGCCGGCCCAGATCGTCATCATGCTGACGATGCCGATGAAGATGGCCGTGTCGTACGTGGTCGAGCACCTGCTGTTTTTTGCCGGCTATCCGATCGCCCGCACGGGCGTGATCCTGCAGATCGGCCAGTACCAGCTGATGGTGGCGGACGCGTGCGCCGGCCTGCAGACCTTGCTGTCGCTGGAGGCGCTGGGCCTGTTTTACCTGAATGTCGTGCGCCACACGTCGGCACTGCGCAATATCGCACTGGCTATCCTGATCATCCCGATCTCGTTCTCGGCCAACGTCGTGCGCGTCATCGTGCTGACCCTGATTACCTATTATTTCGGCGATGCCGCGGGGCAGGGCTTCCTGCACGGTTTCGCCGGCATGGTGCTGTTCATTACGGCGCTGATCCTGATCCTTTCTGCCGATACCCTGCTGCAATGGATCGTTAAATTGCGTGAGCGTAGAGTGTCGGGGAGCCAGGCATGAAATCGATGATCAATTCCGTCAAGGTCAGTGTGCTGGCCGGCATCCTGATGGTGGCGTCGGCCGGGCTGGCCAAGCACTTGACGCCCAGCGTCAAGATCGCCGACAGCAAGAGCCAGTTCCAACTCGCGGACATCATCCCGGTGGCCTTTGGCGGCTGGACCATCGACACCACCATCATTCCGCTGCAAGTCGATCCGGAAACCCAGGCGCGTCTGGACAAGATATACAACCAGACCTTGTCGCGCACGTATGTCGATCCACAAGGAAACCGCGTCATGCTGTCGATCGCCTATGGTGGCGACCAGAGCAGCAATATGGCCGTCCACTTGCCGGAAGTCTGCTATGGTGCACAGGGCTACGAGGTGCAGAAGTCGGGCCGCAGCGAGCTGCGCACCGATTACGGGACCTTGCCGGTGAAACATCTGTATGCGACGAATGGCCCGCGCCAGGAACCGATCACCTACTGGATTACCGTCGGCGACAAGGCGCTCACGCCGGGCCTGGATCAGCGCATGCAGGAATTGCGCTATGGCTTGAGCGGGGCGATTCCCGATGCCATGCTGGTGCGCGTGTCGAGCATCGACAGCGATACGGGCGCCGCCTACGCAATACAGGAAGGCTTTGTGCGCGCCATGTTGTCGGGCATGAAGGCGCAGGACCGTGCGCGCATCATCGGCAACTTCCATGGTTAAGCGGAGCGCGCCGGCGCTGCCTGGCCGTAGCCCCGATATTTTTGTCGATAGGAATTGCCATTAACCTTACGTTGCAGCGCCAGTGCGCCTCCTCCTGTCCTGCGTCGCGCCATGTCTGCCAGCGCTGACGTCAAGACACGCGCGGTAAGCGCCGTCAAATGGGCCGCGCTCGGCACGGTGACGCGCTTCGTGCTGCAGATGGGCGTGCAGATCGTGCTGGCGCGCCTGCTGGGGCCGGAAATCTACGGCCTGTTCGCCATGGGCTTGCTGGTCATGACACTGAGTACCTTCCTTGCCGATTTCGGCTTTGCCTGGGGCCTGGTGCAAAACCAGCAATTGCATGACGACGACATCCGTTTCGCTTTCACGTGGCAATGCTTGTCCGGCGCGGCGGCCATGCTGGGCCTGTACCTGCTGGCGCCGTGGATCGCCGCCTACTTCAAGGAGCCACGGCTGGTGTCCATCGTTTGCTGGCTGAGCCTGACGTGCCTGCTCAGCGCGATGACGGCGCCCAGCAGCAACCTGCTGCGGCGCCAGCTCAATTTCCGCTGGCTCAATATCGCGCAGATCCTCAGTTATGCGCTGGGCTACCTGTGTGTGGGCATTCCGCTGGCACTGATGGGCGCTGGTGTCTGGACCCTGGTCAGTGCCTGGCTGGTACAGGCGCTGAGCTTGCTGATCCTGACATATTGCCGCAATCCCCATACGCTGCGTCCATTGCTGTGGTACGCGGGTGCGCGCCGCTCGACGCATACGGGCAGTACAGTATTTATTACCAACCTGAGCAACTGGTTCTTGAACAACCTCGATCGGGTTTTCCTGGGGCGCATCCTCAATGCCCACGCGGTCGGGGTATATGCGGTGGGTTACAACCTGGCTAACACGCCCAATTCGCTGTTCCTCAGCGCCCTGCAGCCAGCCTTCCTGGCGGCCGGTGCGCGCTTGCAGGACGACGTGGCCGGCTTGCGGCAGGCGTACCTGTCCGTCATCGCGGCCACCTGGATCGTCATCGGTCCCGTCTTCGTGGTGTTGGCCTGCCTCGCCGGCGACCTGATCGCCACCCTGTACGGCGATGCCTGGCGCGAATCGAGCCGCGTGCTGACGGTGTTGGCGCTGGGCATGCCCGCCTACGTCACGTGGGGCATGTCGACGCCCATCTTGTGGAATACGGGCGGCAAGCACCTGGAAGCGCTGCTGCAGATGCCGCTGATCGTGCTGGCGGGTATCGCACTCTGGCAGTTTTCCGGCCTGGGTGTAGTGGTGGTGGCCGCCATCGCGTCAGGTACCTTGCTGGCGCGCGCGCTGGTGATCGGCATGACGGCATGCCTGCGCTTGCATTTGGGCATAATCGACTTGTGGCCCAGCGTCTGGCGCTCCGTCGTGCTGATGCTGCTGGCGGCGGCCGGCGCCCATGGCGGCTCACTGCTGGGGCATGCCATCGGCCACGGGCCGCTGCCTGCCTTGTTGTTTGGCTCTCTAGGCGGCGGCGGTCTGTGTTTGCTGGCCGGTTTGCTTCAGCCACAATTGCTGGGACGGCGTATCGTCGACCTGCTTGGACGCTTCAGTCCGCCGGTGCCGGCACGGGTCGGTGTTTATCTTCGTAGTAAATGTTCAGTATGATGAGATTGATATGATTGAATTTATTGGCGGCTTGGTGGTGTTGATCGCCGCAATCCTGGTCGTGGCGGGCATGGCTTTGAGTGCCCACTGGGGACACAAGCGGGAATTGGGGTTGATGCAATATATTGCGTACCCGATTTTCCTGACCTATGCCTTGACCATTTTCTTGTCGGGCCGCGACCTGGCTTTTCCAGATGATGTGCTGGCCATTGTCGTCAACAAGAGTTCCATCGTTTCTTGGCTGGGCCGCCTGAGTTCGGTATTTCTGATCTTCTCATGTGGCGAGCGCATATTGCGCTACGTGCTGAACTCTGGAAGCGAGCACAAACGCATGCCCGGCATGCTGCTGTTTGGCTTCTGGATTTTTTACGCGAGCAATACATTGACCCCCGCCCTGTTCGGCATGTATCCATATTTTTCCCATGAATTCCTGTATGCGCTGCTGGCTTGCCAGGCGGCCCTGATGGCCAATACCAAGGCCGACGTGGACGCCATGACGGTTGTGCTGCGCAATGCCCTGCTGGCGTTGCTTGTCGCCAGTGCCGCTTGCATCGTATGGAAGCACGGTCTGGTAATGAGCACGAACTACCACGGTCTGGTACCAGGCCTGAAGCTGCGCTATGCTGGGCTGACCAGCCACGCCAACAGCCTGGGGCCATTGTGTGTGCTGTTCATGCTGTGCCTTTGGTATCGGCCTTTCAAAAATGTCTGGCTGATGCGCGGTGGCTGGATGCTGGGCGGCATCAGCCTGCTGCTGACGCAGTCGAAGACTAGCTGGATCGCCTTTATCCTGTCGGTGGTGGTGCTGGCCTGGTATAGCCGCCGCGATGAAATCAACGCCCGCATTCAGGATTTCCGGCGCCCCCATCTACCAGTATTATTAATACTGATGATGATGTTTGGCGGCGCCCTGCTATGCTTGATTTTCATGTTTGGCGGCGGCGGCGACAAGATTGCGCGCTTCTTCACGACCCGCGACGGCGCCGAACTGATGACCTTTATGGGGCGCGATCAGATCTGGCAGATCGCCGTCGAAGAGTGGCGCAAGAATCCTGTGTTTGGCTACGGACTGAATATCTTCGATGAGGCTTTCCGCAACAGCATCGGCATGCCGTTCGCCACCCATGCTCACAGCCAGTTCTTCCAGAGCCTGTCGAGCGCCGGCAGCGTCGGGGCGTTTGGCCTGCTTTTCTACACGCTGGTGATCGCTTATTTCGTCGCCAATACCGTCCGGGCCAGCCAGGGGCTGTCGCTGGCGCTGTTTATCCTACTCATTTGCAAGTCGATCAGTGAAGTGCCTCTGTCGCTAGCCAGCATGAGCCCTGATTTGCCGATTCATATGCTGCAGCTGGCGGTGCTCGTCCGCTACTATGTACCGGCTGCACAGCAGCGGCGTGAGAAAGCCTTGGCACGGCGCAATATGATGGAAGGGAGTTTGTCTTGATGTTGTGCTCCGTCATTATCCCACTATATAACAAGGAACAATATATCGTCTCGGCGATCGCCTCTGTGATGTCCCAAAGCCACCAGGATTTTGAAATTGTGGTCGTCGACGATGGCTCGCGCGATGGCGGCGCCGCTCTCGTGGAAGCGATGGACGATCCGCGCATACGCTTGATCCGACAAGCGAATGGAGGCGTGTCACGCGCGCGCAACGTGGGTATCGCGGCCTCGCGAGGAGAGCTGGTTTGCTTCCTCGACGCCGATGATTGGTATGCTGCAGATTTTTTATTGGCAATTGTTTCCATGTACCAAAAGTATCCGGAAAACAGTTTTTTTTCTACATCATTTTTATGCATGAACGATCCATCCGATGGCCTGCTCGACCAGGTTGCCGATGCGCGGTTTGAGCCGATTAAGAATTTCTATGCCTACCGGGCAGCCCACGGAGTGTTCTATTGCACTAACTCGATTGCCGTGCCGCGCCGCCATTTAATGTCCATGTCTCAATGTTTTCCCGAAGGCGATCAGTTTGGCGAGGACCAGGATTTATGGTTCCGCCTGGCCGAGCGCCTGCAGCTGGTCTTCACGCCTGCCAGACTTGTAGCATATCGCACGGATGTGGCTGGCAGCCTGTGTGCCGTGCATGACTTGCGCACCTTGCCACAGGTATTTTTTCGGTTGGAGCAGCGCGCCCTGAGCTTGCCTGCCGGCGACCCATCGCGCCCGGGCGCCTTGAGCATCGTCGCCGATGCGCGCATCAAGGTGGCGCGCTATGCTTTGCAGGATGGGCGCCGTGGCGATGCCTTGGTGGAATTATGCAAGGCATTGCGCGGCGGCATGTCGATGCGCTGGCTGGTGACTTTCGTCATGTGTACCGCTGGCAACGCTTCTTTGCTAAAACGGTGGGAATTGTGGCGCGAATTGAAGCAGAGCAACTAAAGTCATAGTAACCGAAAGTACTTTCGGTATAATGGACATTGCGCCCATGCAGTGTTGAGGACTTGCAATTCACGAGTCCTTTTGCTCGAGGCGCGCCGCTCCGTCTTGAGGGAAGGCGATTATGCAAAATGAAGCTGCCCCAGAAAAGATGTCATCCTATCTCATGGAGGCTATAAGCATGAAAGCCGCTAAACGTACCTTGCTATGCAGCGCAGCCTGGCTGCTGTTCCCTTATAGTCATTATGCGCGTGCCGACTGGGCCCAGTCGGCGGATGCACTGGTCGTGAAGGCGATGCCGACGAACCGCCAGCTGCAGGCGCAGAACCCGCCGACATTTACGTGGGCGCCCTACTCGGCGACTACCACTTCCTATACGCTCGAGATCCGCATCGGCACCACCGTGGTGCGCACCTATACGAGCAGCCGCAACTGGTATTTGCCCAGCGAGCCGCTTCCTGTCGGCAGCTATACCTGGCGCGTGCGCCCCACCGTCAGCTCGGCATGGTCGGATGACCGCGCCTTCGAGATCGGTGGCAGTTCCAAGCAATTCATTTTGCCGGCCAATGATGTCTTGCGCGCCAATATCCTGAAACGTCCGCGTCCGCGCGGTTTGCCTGCCAGCTTGCCGGTAGCGAGCGCCTGGACCGCTGCCATGAAGGCAGAACGGGGCCCGGCCTTGCAGGGGATGAGCAATGAAGTTGTCCTGCAAACGACCAATGTCGCGCTGCCGTCCGACGCCAACTGGCCCCTGGTTGCCAGCAGCGTCATGACTGCTGCCTATGCGGCGCAGATGACGTCGGTACGTACTTCGATCGTCTTGAACAGCCGCCAGCTCGAGGCCGCCGCGCTGATGTTCCGCCTGACGGGCGAGCAACGCTTTCTGACTGAGGCCTTGCGGCGGGGGGATGCCCTGACGGCGCTCAATCCCAATGGGCCGACCAGCTATGTCAATCAGGCGCAGGGCAGCCGCTCTATTGCCCTGGCGTTGAGCAAGGCGCTTGACAGCCTCGGTTCCAACCTCGACGCGACCCGGCGTGCTGTCTGGATGGCGATGGTCAAGACGCGTACGGCCGTTATCTACCAAGAGCTGCTGAGCAACAATGGTGGTATCGAACAGAAACCTTACGATGCCTTCACGGCTACCAATATCGGTTTTCTTGCCGGTATTTCCGCGCTGGTGCTGGGCGAAATCCCGGAAGCGACCACGTGGTTCGACTTTTCCGTACGCTACTTCTCGGGTTCCTTGATGGTATGGAGCGGCCCGGAGGGCGGTTTTTCGGAAGGTACGGCCTACGCGGAGTTCAGCGCGGATAACGCCTTGCAGATATGGCAGCCCTTGCTGCAGGCCAGCGGCATCGATTTGTTTGCCAAGCCGTGGTCCGCAGGGCTGGCTCGTTTCTTCATGGAATTTGTTCCGCCCGGCGCCAAGACACATATGTTCGGCGATGCGCAGGAGATTGAGCCGGTGTACCGTTTGCTGAAGGCCTATGTATCGCGCTTTGCCACGCCGGAAGCAGCCTGGTACGTCAAGAATATCACTGTGAACGAGGACATGCTGACCTTGCTGCAGGCGCCGTATCCTATGCCTGTATCGACCGTGACGGAAACGCCGCGGCCGCCGGCCAATGGCGCCCTTTTTCCCAGCATCGGCTGGAGCGCGATGCACAGCAATCTTGCTGATTTGAAACGCACTTCCGTGTATTTCAAATCTACGCCCTATGGTTCGTTCTCGCATAGCCATGGCAATCAAAATTCCTTCGTGCTGACGAGCGCCAATGTTCCCCTGCTGATCGAGACGGGCTGGTATGACTGGTTCGGTTCGCCCATGCACACGACATGGTATCGCCAGTCGAAGTCGGCTAACACGATTACTTTCGATGGCGGCGTCGGTCAAATGGTGGATGGCTACCGCGAAACCCTGGTGCGCAACGGCGCCATTACGGCCTTTTCCACGACACCGTCGGTGGACTACGTGGAAGGCAATGCGACCCCCGCTTATGGCGGTGCGTTAAGCCTGGCGGTACGGCAATTGTGGTACTTGCGCGACAGTGATGCCATCGTCGTGCGCGACAAGCTGGCTGCGCCTGTCCAGCGCAGCTTCGAATGGAATTTTCATGCGGCAGCACCAATCTTGGTAGATGGCAGCGGCAATATTTCCATCGTCAACCAGGGCCGCTCCGTGTGCATCAAGCCGATAGCCGATCCGGGGGTGCGCTATGAGAAACGAACAGGGCCGCCACCAAAGGCGGGTAGCTACGAAGAGCACGGCGCCCTGGTACGCACGACCAGTGCCAGCAGCGGCGAATTCCTCGTCCTGCTCGACGTTGGGTGCAAGAACTTGCCCGTAAGTATCACTGCAACGGCAACCGGCAGGCAATTGACAGTCGGCACGCAGAAAATCACCATCGCCAACTGATTACCTGCCGGCATGTCCAGTAAGCCGCTTGCCTTCAAGGCAGGCGGCTTTTTTTATGCCCTGTTCATAGCGATGCAAGCAGGAAAATCAGTTAATCATGGTATTATTGCAATAAATGCATTTATGTTATGAAGAGGTTCACTTGATGAGTACACCGGTAGCTGCAGCCCAGGACAATGCTTCGACGCTGCGTCTCTTGCAATTGGTTCCCGAAGCCTTGCCTACGTTCCGCGTGGACGTCACTACCTTGTTTGGCGACTACCTGCCGCGCCACGGCATCGAATGCGAGCTGGTTGGCAAGCCCGTGCTTGGCGTATTGCCGGACCGCAGCGAAGGAACCCGATTCGCGCGCGTCAGGACAAGTAGCGCGCAGGGCGGGCGGCTGCGGAGGGAAGGGGCTTTTTTACTCACCTGCCTGAGTGCCTTGCTCAAGGTCAACCGCGCGACCTGCGACGTCATCCAGGTGCGCGACATGGTGTCGATCGGCTTGCTGGCGCTCGTCATTGCCCGCCTCAAGGGCATTCCCTTTGTCTTCTGGGTTTCCTTCCTCATGTGCGAGGCGCGCATTGCCAGGGCGCGGGCACAATTGGCGGCGCATGGCGGCTTGCGCAATCGCTTGATATTACTTAAAGGTTTGTTGGAGGAGTGTCTGCTGTACCGCGTCGTGTTACCAAGGGCGCAACACGTCTTCGTGCAAAGCGGGGCGATGCTGGAGATGATGCTGGAGAAGGGCATCCCGAAATCGCGCCTGAGCGCGGTACCCATGGGCGTCGACACGCAGGTGCTGGCCGCTGCGCCTGTGCAGGCGGAGCGTCCGCAAGGGTGGCAGCATGGACCGTTGATCGCCTATCTTGGGACGCTTGATCCCAGTCGCCAGATCGGACGCATGATCGAGGCGCTGGCCAGCGTGCGCGGCACCTATCCTGATGCGCGCCTGCTACTGATCGGCAGCGCCGGTTCGCCAGCGGAAACGGCTGCGCTGCAGGCACAGGTGGACGCTTCCGGCTTGGGCGCCGCCGTGCGCATTACCGGCTGGCTGCCATCGCGGCAAGCCTGGGCCTTGCTGGCCAGCGCCGATGCCGCCGTATCCTATTTTCCCCGTGGCTTGATCCATGACACCTGTTCGCCCACCAAGTTGCTGGAATACATGGCGCTGGGAATGCCGGTGGTGGCCAACGACAACCCCGATCAGGTACGCGTTCTCAAGGAGAGTGGCGCTGGCTGGCTGGTCGACAGTTCGACGCCGGCGATGGCGCAGGGACTACTCGACATCCTGGCCGATCCGGCAGCGGCGCGTGCCCGCGCGGCCAGCGGCCCGGGGTATATCGAGGCGACGCGCAGCTATCGCGTGATCGCGTCGGCCGTTGCCGCACAGTACCGGCGCCTGGTGCGCCGCTAGCGTTACTTCAGGCAGCGGGACGCCGGATCACGAAGCGGTGCTTGCCGTTCGCCTGCACCAGGAAGGGCGCGTTGTGAATGAAGTCCAGCTGCTCAAATGCCAGCGATGCGCCGATGCGTCGGCGATACTCGTCGTCGAGCGCCTGCCTGCCATTCGCTGTGCCATGCAGGTTGATTTCCAGGCGCTGCTCGTCGAACACCACTTGAAACGCGTGAATATGGGGGTCTTCGCGGAAAAGGTGGGTGAAAAATTCTGAATGGACGGCCGCGCCGTGCGGGTCGACCACCATGTCGTTCTGCCGCCCGCCGACTTCATCGATCAGTGGCAGGCTGCGGCCGCACGCGCACAGCCGGCTTGACATGCGCACCAGATCCCCCGTATCGCAGCGCGGCAGAAACATCGCGCGATTTGCCATGTCCGTCGAGATCAGCCGCCCATCAGGCAAGATTTCCGCGTGGCTACGCGACGAGATTAGGTGGAAGCCGTCACGGTGCTCGCATTCGAAGGCTGAAACCCCAGCTTCGTTGCAGCCATACTGGCTGTAGCATGGCACGCCAAAGGCGGCTTCGATATCGGCCCGCATGGCCGGCGTCAGTACTTCTGCCGTACACACAATGCCGCGTAGCACGTGGTGCAGGCGCTGGCCAGATGCCAGCCTGTGCCGGGCCAACCGGTGGACGGCCGAGGCATAGCCGTACAGCAGCCGGAAGCCGCCCTGGCTCAGGTTAGCATCATATTCATCCATGCGTGCTGGCGACATGTCGAACGCGGACAGGACGCTGACATTCAGCAAGCGGTAGTAGATGCGCTGTTTGTAACCGGTGCCAAACAGGGAGGAGCCGGCAAGAAAAGCCACCTTGTCGCCCAACTGGTAGCCGGCCGCTTCCCAGGCGAGGAAAATGCCGGCCCACAGGTAGGACTGGGCTTCATTGCCTGTGTAGTACACCAGCGGTTCGCCCGTGGAGCCACCTGTTTTCTTGCGCACGACCTTGCCCTTGTAGTGGGGGTTGATCAGTTGTTCGCGATGGGTATTGATAAAACGCTTGTCCAGCACGGGCAGCGCTTCAAAATGGCTGACGTCGCGGAATAGGGGCAGGGCGTGCCGCATTGCATCAAAGTAGTCATTGAGCTGACTGCGCTCCCTGGCCTGCATGGTGGTATGGTCATCGTATTGCCAGTGGCGCAGTGTCTTGAGCAAGCCGATCGAATCGGTGCCGCGTGCAAGGTCGATCAATTTGTAGCGCAACGCTAAAGTCATTCTTGTACTCTCTATTCTTGCGCCGCACGGGAACGCTGTCCCCGTATGTGCAGCTAATTGCGTGTCTCGGGTCGGGTGTTGCTAGTCTGCACGCCGAACCTGTGATTCTTCCGTGCATGGCATGACAATTATTCATAATACAATATTTTTTTGACTGCTGTACGCATTCTGACGTATCCAGGCAAAGATGTCGCGTTCCGCGATTCGATTGAAAAAGTTAATTTTAAAGAAGTATTTTTGTTGTACAATAGTCACTCTTTATAAGCACAACAATAACAGTTTTGCTGTGGTGCAAAATGTATCGCGTGCGCGCTACGGGAATATGTGAGAATAAAAAAAATGCAATGGTTGTCGTAGTCCGACATGTACTGGATAAAAAATTTGGGGGCTGGATGAAGGCTGGATGCAAGGTACTGATGGTAGGCACCCATCCTGGCGGAAAGGGCGGCATCGCCACCGTTGTCGCTGTGCTGCAACAACAAGGTTTTTTTAAAGAGAACGCGGTGCGCTATATCGCCACGCATGCGCAAGGGGGGGGCGTGCGCAAGCTGGGCACGGCCATTGGCGCCGTGTGCACGGTAGCCTGGCTGTGTCTGACGCAGCGTCCGGCCATCGTGCATGTGCATTCTGCGTCGCGCGCCAGCTTTTACCGGAAATCATTGATATTGCTCACGGCGAGGCTGTTGGGCCGCAAGACGATCTTTCATTTGCATGGCGCCGAATTTCGGCAGTTTGCGAATGTCGAATCGGGCCCGCTGGCCCGCTGGTGGATACGCCGCACTCTGGCCAGCAGTTCCATGGTGGTGACCCTGTCGGAAAGCTGGAGCGGTTTCTTGCGTGAACTGGCGCCGACGGCCCGCCTGCGGGTGGTGGCCAATTCGGTCTCCATGCCGGTGCTGCAGGAGCCGGCGCGGGAAGAGGCGGGACGCATTCTGTTTCTGGGAAGGGCCGAAAAGCGCAAAGGCATCTTTGAATTGCTCGACGCTATTGCGCTGCTGAAGCAGGAGTATCCTGAAGTCATGCTGGTGATCGGCGGTGACGGCGACCTCCAGGAGATCGCGCTGACGGTAGAGCGCTTGCAGATCGGCGCGCATGTGAGCATTCTCGGCTGGATTGGCACGCAGGAACGCGACGAGCAATTGGCCCGCGCGGCGGTATTTACCCTGCCATCGCACGACGAGGGCTTGCCTATGTCGATGTTGGAAGCGATGGCCACTGGCAAGGCGATAGTCGTGACACCGGTCGGTGGAATTCCCGAAGCCGTCTATGACCAGGTCAATGGCTTGCTGGTGCCGCCGGGCGATGTTGAGGCGCTTGCCGCGGCATTTAGCCGTTTATTGACGGATATCACGCTGCGCCGCCGCATCGGAGAGCAGGCGCGTGCCACCGTCGCCGAGCGTTTTAGTACGCAAGTGGTAATGGCTCAGCTGGCCAGCCTTTACCGGGAGCTGGAAGGACCGGCGGCGCCGTAGCCAGGTGATGGATAGGCTTGCTGCTGGAGCGTAATGCCGCTGTCAGGATGGCCAGGTATCTGCCTGGCAAATATTGAATTTTTTGAAGGTTTTGTTATGACAACAATTGCAGTGATTGGCCTGGGCTACGTAGGCCTGCCCTTGGTCGTGGAGTTTGGCAAGCTGGGGCGTACCATTGGCTTTGATATTTCCGTCGAGAAAGTTCAGTCTTGCCAGCGCGGCACGGATCCCTCGCGCGAACTGAGCGACCAGCAAATGGCCGCGGCCGTGCAGGCCGAGTATTCGTCCGAGCCGCAAATACTGGCCGAGGCCGATATTATCATCGTGGCCGTGCCGACCCCCGTCGACCAGGCCCATAATCCGGACTTCTCGCCCTTGATCGGCGCCAGCCGCACGGTGGGCCAGTACCTGAAAAAGGGCGCCATCGTCGTCTATGAATCGACCGTGTATCCGGGCGCGACCGAAGAGGTGTGCATCCCCGTGCTGGAAGAGGTCTCCGGCTTGAAGTGGAAGCAGGACTTTTTTGTCGGCTATTCCCCCGAGCGTATCAATCCGGGCGACCGCAAGCATATGTTGACGAATGTCATCAAAGTGGTCTCGGGCGATACGCCGCAGACGCTCGAACGCGTTGCCACCATGTATGAAAGCATCGTCGAGCCGGGTGTGCACCGCTGCTCCAGCATCAAGGCGGCGGAGGCCTGCAAGGTGATCGAAAACACCCAGCGCGATCTGAATATCGCGCTGATGAACGAGTTGGCGATCATTTTTGACAAAATCGGCATCGATACGTCGGAAGTGCTGAAGGCGGCCGGCACCAAGTGGAATTTCCTGAAGTTCTCGCCGGGCCTCGTGGGTGGCCATTGCATCGGGGTCGACCCGTACTACCTGACGCACAAGGCGGAAATGCTCGGCTATCACCCGCAGGTGATTCTGGCCGGGCGCCGCATCAACGATGGCATGGGCAAGTATATCGCCGAGCAGACCATCAAGAACATGATCGCCTCGGGCAGCTACATCAAGGGCGCCCGCGTCAACGTGCTGGGCCTGACGTTCAAGGAAAACTGCGCCGACCTGCGCAATTCCAAGGTGGGCGACGTCATCCGCGAACTGAAAACCTACGGCGTGGAAGTATTCGTGCACGATCCATATGCGGAACAGGAAGAGGCGATGCACGAGTATGGCGTGCGCCTGTTCAGCTGGGAAGAACTGCCGCGCGCCGACGCGATCGTGGCGGCCGTATCGCATCAGCAATTGCTCGACCTGCCGGTGGAAGAGTTGCAACGCAAGCTGATCAAGAGCGGCTGCTTCATCGACGTCAAGGCGTGTTTCGACCAGCAGGCGCTGGAAGAGGCAGGCATCAAGGTCTGGCGCCTGTAAGGGCCGGCGCCGCGCAGCAGCGCGGCATCTTTTTTCATTGTTGCAAGGGTAATTCATGCGTATCTGGTTTGAACTGACCAACTCGCCGCACATCAATATGTTTGCGGCCATGATCCGCGAACTGGAACGCGAACACGAGGTCGTGATCACGTGCCGGCCGCTGGCCAATACGGTCGAGCTGCTCGACTTGCATGGCTTTAAGTACACGGTGGTGGGCAAGCATTACGGCGGCCAGCTGTCGGCCAAGCTGTTTGGTTTCCCCGTGCGCGTCTACCAGCTGTGCCGCTTTTTGAGCGGCAAGAAAATTGACGTGGCGATCTCGCAGAGCTCTTTCCATTCGCCGGTGGCGGCACGCCTGATGGGCATCCGCTCCATCTACATGAACGATAACGAGCATGCGGCAGGCAATATCCCGGCGTTCTTGTTTGCCAACCGCATCATGGTGCCGGAGTTTCTCGGTAT
Organism: Janthinobacterium aestuarii; assembly: GCF_046113285.1. Taxonomy (NCBI): domain Bacteria; kingdom Pseudomonadati; phylum Pseudomonadota; class Betaproteobacteria; order Burkholderiales; family Oxalobacteraceae; genus Janthinobacterium; species Janthinobacterium aestuarii. The sequence continues at coordinate 4,634,026 of NZ_CP142524.1, read as the reverse complement.
GGAAAAACTCAAGAAGCAGTGGGCCAATCCGCGCAAGGTCTTGCATTATCCGGGCGTCAAGGAAGGGATTTACCTGTGGGAACTTGATCAGCGCCTCGGCGCCAAGGGAGTGCAGCAGCGGGCAGGGCGCGCGCGGCACGTGGTGTATATCCGTCCGGAACCATGGACGGCCCAATATTACAAGGGCAGCCGCAACTTCCTTGATGAGTTGCTGTTGGGTATGAAAGACCGGGTCGATATCGTGTTATTGCCGCGAGGAAAAGAGCAGGGCGTGCATTACCAGGATCCCAAGTTTGCTGGCGTGCGCGTGGTCACCACTGCCCTCGACATCGCCGATATCGCGCCCGATTGCGACCTGTTCATCGGCGCCGGTGGCACCATGACGCGCGAGATGGCCGTGCTGGGCATTCCCACCATCTCCGTTTACCAGGATGCCTTGCTCGACGTCGACCGCCACCTGCTGGAGGTAGGTGCCTTCGAACACCGGCCCGACCTGACGGCTGCGCAGGCGCTGGCCTACCTGGACAGCGCCACGCAGCAACCACCGAATCGCAGCTTGCTGGAAAAGGGCCGCGCCGCGTATGACCTGGTCAAGCGGCAGCTCGTCAACGGCTAAATTTGATTAACAACATACGGGACGATGGCGGCACGGGCCGTCAGCGTCCCGGCAGCGCTAAAGGACAGGACAATATGATACGCCTCGCAGTAGTAGGCTTGGGCAAGATGGGCTTGTCCCATCACTCGATGATCAATGCACATCCCGGTGTCACGCTGGCGGCCGTCTGCGACGCCACCGGCTACATGCTCGACATCCTGGGTAAATATACGGGCGTCAAGACCTATACGGACTTCGACCTCATGCTCAATGAACAGGAACTCGATGCCGTGATCATCGCGACGCCGTCCAGCATGCACGGCAAGATGGTGCTGGCCGCGCTGAACAAGAATATTCATGTGTTTTGCGAAAAGCCTTTCTGCCTCGATACCGAGGAAGGCGAGCAGGCGACCCGCCTGGCGGCGGAAAAAGGCCTGGTCAACCAGGTCGGCTACCACTACCGCTTCGTCGGCGCCTTCCAGGAGGTCAAGCGCCTGCTGGACCTGGGTGTGATCGGTGAAGTGACGCATATGCTGGCCGAGGCCTATGGCCCGGTAGTGCTGAAGCCGAAAGGCTCCACCTGGCGTACCCAGCGTTCGGAAGGCGGCGGTTGCCTGTATGACTATGCGGCCCATCCGCTGAACCTGCTGAACTGGTATTTCGGCGCGCCGCGCGGCGTGGGCGGCTCCGTACTCAACAAGATTTTCTCCGCTGACACGGACGATGAAGTGTTTTCCACCCTGTATTACGCCGATGGCAAGAGCGCCCAGCTGTCCGTCAACTGGAGCGACGAATCCTACCGCAAGATGTCGACGAAGATCAGCGTGTGGGGCAAGAATGGCCGCATCACCGCCGACCGCCAGGAAGTCCAGGTCTACCTGCGCGACGCCAGCGGCGCACCGGAAGGCTATGGCGAAGGCTGGACCGTGCGCAATACCACGGAATTGACGGAACCGGTCGACTTTTACCTGCGCGGCGAGGAATACTCGGCCCAGCTCGATTACTTCGTCCGTTGCATCGTCGACAAGCGCGCGGACGACAATGTCAACTCGTTCGCCTCGGCGCTGGCGACCGACCGCGTGATCTCGATGCTGATCGCCGACGCGGAAAAAGGTCCTGGCGTGCTGTCCGGCGATGCCTTGCCAGAACAGTCGAAAAAGAAAAAAGGTTTCTTTTTTGGCCGCTGACATGCCGCGCAGCAGGATTTCGATACGAAATATGAATGGAGCAGGAAATGGATCAACTCGATCGTTTGTTATTTGGTGATAATCAGTTCTTCGGTGTGAATCATATGTCGGAGGAAAAAGCGCGGGCCCAGGCCATGCGTTTCCAGGATATCAAGGCCGTTATCAAGGTGCTCGATAATGCCTACGATGAAGGGGTGAAATCCTTCATGTGCACGACCCATGACCGTATCGCACAGGTGTGCGATCACATGCGTGCCGACCCGGTGCGCTACAAGGACTTCAAATTCATGCCTTGCATGCCGTATGCCCACAAATATGCGAATGCCGTCACGGAAGACGGCATCATGGGCGCGCTCAAGCGTTTTACGCCCGATGAAGGCTTCCTGAATGCCGCCCTGCGTGGCGGCAAGGCATTGGCGACCAAGGATATCGAAGGCATCATTACCCTGCTGGTGGATGCGGAAATGAAGATGTTTGCCGGCCTGAATACGCCCGTGATCTTCCTGCAGAACGTGGTGGTCGACCTGCTGCTGGGCCTGGGCTTCAAGGACGCCTTCTCGATCTTCGCCAACCACGTGCGCAAGCGCTACAACGCCGAGCCCGGCTTCATCACGATGAACCTGCCGATGCTGCTCGACGTGCTCGAAGAGCAGGGCATCGACAACCCCATCGTCTGCTCGAACATCAACAAGGTGGGCTTCCGCATGTCCGGCGGCTTCGATGCCTACCAGAGCGCCTTGCGCGACCGCAAGTTCCGCGCGATCGCCATGTCCGTCTTCGCCTCGGGCGCGATCGCTCCCGAAGAAGCGATCGAATGGGTGTGCCAGCAGCCGAACATCGAATCCATCGTCTTTGGCGCCTCCAGCCGCGGCAATATCCGCAATACGCGCGAACTGGTGGACCGCTACTGGCCAGTGGCACAGGGGGAGGCATCATGAAGACGGTCTACCTGGTGGCCGGCGCACGGCCCAATTTCATGAAGATCGCGCCTATCGTGCGCGCGTTGCAAGGCCATGCGCGCCTGGCATTCAAGATCATCCACACGGGCCAGCACTATGACCGCGAGATGAACGACGTGTTTTTCGAAGAGTTGGGCATTCCCGAACCGGACGTCTTCATGGCGGCAGGCGGCGGCACGCACGCGGAACAGACGGGAAAGATCATGCTGGCCTTCGAACAGCTATGCAAGGCCGAACGGCCTGCCGCCGTGCTGGTGGTGGGCGACGTCAATTCCACGCTGGCTTGCTCCATCGCGGCGAAAAAGCTCGGCATTCCCGTGGCACACGTGGAGGCCGGCCTGCGCAGCGGCGACATGGGCATGCCGGAAGAGATCAACCGTCTCGTGACGGACAGTATCTCGGACTGGTTCTTCGTTACCGAGCCGAGCGCCGTCGAGCATTTGCGGCGCGAAGGCAAGCCGGATGCCGCCGTGCATTACGTGGGTCACGTAATGGTCGACAACGTGCTGTACCAGGCTGAAAAGCTGGGCCGCGAATCGCCGCGGCAATTCGAGGCGTCGGCCTTCAAGGCGGCGCACAGCGGCGCTGGAGCCCGCTATGGCGTGGTGACCCTGCATCGTCCGAGCAATGTCGACAGCGCCGAAGACATGCGCAAGGTGGCTGGCGCGCTGGTCGAGATCGCCGCAGAACTACCCCTGATCTTTCCCGTGCATCCGCGTACGCGCGCCAACCTCGACAAGTTTGGCATCGACCTGGGGCCGAACATCACGCTGGTGGGGCCGCAAAGCTACATGGCCTTCCTCGACCTGTGGAAGGATGCGGCGCTGGTGTTGACCGACAGCGGCGGCTTGCAGGAAGAAACCACGGCGCTGGGCGTGCCCTGCATCACGATACGCGAGACCACGGAGCGTCCCGTCACCGTCGACGAGGGCAGCAATGTCCTGGCTGGCACGGATCCGCTGCGCATCGTGGCCGAGGCGCGCAAGGTGCTGCGCGGCGAAGGCAAGCAGGGCCGCCGTCCGTATCTGTGGGATGGACAGGCCGCGCAGCGCATCGTGGCGCAACTGGACCAGGAACTGGCATAGGCAGCGGCAGGCAAGGGATAGGCTGAAAGAGGATTGGACGGGCGCACAGGGCGGACATGGATAGCGCCGCCCATGCGCTTGCAAGATGGCCGATGGCTGGCGATACGCCGGCCGGGCGCCGCATCCACCCCAAACAACGATGGAAAGCGATCGACGATGAAAGCAATGATACTGGCTGCAGGCAAGGGCACTCGCGTGCGCCCTCTGACCTATGATTTACCGAAACCGATGATACCCATCCTGGGCAAGCCGGTGATGGCTTACCTGGTCGAGCATCTGTCCCGTTACGGCATTACCGAAATCATGGTCAATGTCAGCTATCTGCATGAAAAAATCGAGGAGTATTTCGGCGAGGGGCACCAGTTCGGCGTGCAGATCGGCTATTCCTTCGAAGGTTACACGAATGACGCAGGCGAAGTCGTGCCCGAGCCGCTGGGGTCGGCAGGCGGCATGAAGAAGATCCAGGAATTCGGTAACTTTTTCGATGAAACCACCATCGTGCTGTGCGGCGATGCCTTGATCGACCTCGACATCAAGTCTGCCCTGTTCGAACACCGCCGCAAGGGCGCGCTGGCGTCCGTCATCACGCTCGAAGTGCCGTGGGACAAGGTGTCGAGCTATGGCGTGGTGGTCAGCGATGCCGACGGCCGTATCCGCGCCTTCCAGGAAAAACCGGCGCAGGCCGATGCGTTGTCCAATTGCGTCAGCACGGGCATCTATATTTTCGAACCCGAAGTGCTGGAACTGATTCCCAGTGACCGGCCGTTCGATATCGGCTCGGAACTGTTCCCCTTGCTGGTCGAGAAGGGATTGCCTTTCTATGCGCAAAAACGCAACTACAACTGGATCGATATCGGCAGCGTCAAGGATTACTGGGAAGTGCTGCAAAGCGTGCTGATGGGGGAAGTGGCCCAGCTGGACGTGCCCGGTATCCAGATCGACGACGGCCTGTGGGTCGGCTTGAATACCAGCATCGACTGGAGTGGCGGCACGCGCATCGAAGGCCCCGTCTACATCGGTTCGGGCAGCCGCATCGAGGCGGGCGCGACGATCATCGGGCCGACGTGGATCGGCCACGGCAGTCACGTGTGCGCGGGCGCCGAAGTGGTGCGCAGCGTGCTGTTCGAGTACACGCGCGTGCTGCCCGGCGTGGTGCTCGATGAAATGATCGTCTTCAAGGATTACAGCGTCGACCGGGCCGGCGAGATGCGGCACGCATCGCAGTATGAGCCCGATGCCTGGGCCAATGCGCGCGACCGGCGCAACCGCCGGCGTGCCGAGATGTCCACGCAACTGCGCGCAGTCAAATAACCAGGAGCCCCGACATGAACATCTATCCAGTGATCTTGTCGGGAGGCTCCGGTAGCCGTCTATGGCCGCTGTCGCGCCAGGCGCTGCCCAAGCAATTGTTGCCGCTGGTATCAAGCCAGACGCTGCTGCAGGAAACCGTGTTGCGCGTGCGGGACCTGGGCGATGTCGGGCTGGCGGTCATGCCGCCGCTGCTGGTGTGCGGCAATGAGCACCGTTTCATGGTGGCTGAACAGCTGCGCCAGGTCGGCGTCGCGCCGCTGGCCATTCTGCTGGAGCCGCTGGGACGCAACACGGCACCGGCCATGGCGGTCGCCGCGCAATATCTGCTGGCGCACGATGCCGATGCCCTGATGCTGATCATGCCGGCCGACCATCTGGTCGGCGACGTGGCCGCGTTTCACCAGGCGATCGCGCAAGCCGCGCCGCTGGCCGACGCGGGCGCGCTGGCCACCTTCGGCATCTTGCCGACCGCCGCCGAGACGGGCTACGGCTATATCCTTGCCGGCGCCTCCCTGCCTGGTTCGGCGCAAGGACGGCAGGTCGAGCGCTTCGTGGAAAAACCGGACTTGCCCACAGCCCGCGCATTTCTTTCCGATGACCGTTACCTGTGGAACAGCGGCATGTTCCTGTTGCGCGCCGCCGCCTGTCTCGGCGAGTTGCGGATGCTGGAACCTGCCATGCTGGGGGACTGCGAGCTGGCCGTCGCGCACGGCTGCCGCGACCTCGACTTTTTTCGCCTCGATCCTGCCGCCTTTGCCCGCTGCCGCAGCGTTTCGATCGACCATGCAGTGATGGAACACACGCAGCGGGCCGTGGTCGTGCCGGCCGCCATCGGCTGGAGCGATATCGGTTCCTGGTCGGCCTTGTGGCAAGCCTTGCCCGGCGACGAGCATGGCAATGTCGTGCGCGGCGATACCTATCTCGATGGCGTGCACAATTGCCTGGTGCGTGCCGGCAGCCGCATGCTGGCGGTACTCGGGGTGGATGACCTGGTGATCGTCGAGACCGATGACGCCGTGCTGGTGGCGCACCGCGACCAGGTGCAGCGCGTGCGGCAGGTGGTCGAGCACCTGGAGCGGCATGCGCGCACGGAACACGTCCAGCACCGCCTCGTGTACCGGCCCTGGGGCAGCTACGAAGGCATCGATATGGGCGAGCGCTTCCAGGTCAAGCGCATCGTCGTCAATCCCGGCGGGCAACTGTCGCTGCAGATGCACCATCACCGCGCCGAGCATTGGGTAGTCGTGCGCGGCACGGCCCGGGTCACCTGTGGCGAGACTGTCAAATTACTGACGGAAAACGAATCCACCTACATTCCCATCGGTATGACGCATCGCCTGGAAAACCCCGGCAAGCTGCCGCTGCACCTGATCGAGGTGCAGACCGGCAGTTATCTGGGAGAGGACGATATCGTGCGCTATGCCGATGCCTACCAGCGCGCCTGAGGCTCAGGGCACGCGGTGCATTACGTCCGGCGTGCAGCCGCTCTTGACGACCTTGCCAGGGTTGCCCACCACGATGGAATACGGCGGGATGTCTTCCGTGACGACGGCGCCGCCTCCGATGCGGCTGCCGCGCCCGATGGTGATGCCGCCCGTGATGATGGCGTGCGGGCCGACCCACACCTCATCTTCCAGGGTCGGGTAGCCGGTGACGCGCTGGCCATCCCTGGCAATGCGGTCGCGACGGCCCAGCGTGACACCATGGAACAGCGTGACATTGCGGCCGATGACGGCACCCGGGCTCATCACCATGCCCCAGCCATGCGTGAGGGCAAATCCGGGGCCTATCTGCGCCCTCCAAGGGAAATCCACCCCCGCCTGGCTGGCCGCATAACGATGCACGAGCTTGCAGAATGGAAGAAATACGGGCCACAGGCCGCGCGCCTGCGATACCGCCTGGCAGAGGCGGGCGGTGGCGACGACACGGAAGGTTCTACTGCGCAAGATTTCCTTGAAGGTCAAGGGCCAGCTGCTGCGACCGAATAGCCGATACGTGTCTGCCTTTAATGCTGTCCAGGTTGTCATACATTCACCACGTCTTCCCCTCCTGTTGTCGTTGGTACTGATTATATCTTTACTATGTTTGCGCACGCCACGGTAACAAGCCGGCATCCGAATTTGATGCTATAAAGAAACTATTTATTAAAAAAAGAATAATCAAATAAATTGCTTTATGATACTATTCTCCTTGGTTAAATTAATTCAATTCCCGTAGGCAATTTATTGTCTGCAATTACGTTTGGTGGAATCGCATGAAGAAACATATTTGCTCAGCTGTGGCCACCGTGGCATTTGCCGGTGCCGCCCTGTTTTCCCAGGCAGCAGCCGCCGCCGTTGTCGACATCAGCTCCGTGCCGACGGCCGTGACGCTGGCGAATGGCGGATCGCTGACCTTTGGCGACAAGTTTAAATCCGGCAATAAAGACAACTTTTTCAACGACCACTTCACGTTCAACGTGGCACAGTTCAGCAATGTGAGCCTGGTGGTCACGTCGACCAGCACGAGCGCGGCGAATGGCTTGAACCTGACGGGCCTGGGCCTGTACGACAGCGCCAATCACAGCCTGTTGCAGGGCGCGCAGGTATTGACGGGCAAGGATGACAAGTGGACCTTGTCTTTTGCCAACCTGGCGGCCGGTTCCTATTACGTCAAGGTTAGCGGCAACCTCGTTTCGGGCGCGGGCGCCACCTTCAGCGGCAACGGCAGTCTGGTGTCGGCTGTGCCGGAACCGGCAAGCTACGGCATGCTGCTGGGTGGCCTGGGTCTGCTGGGCTTCCTGGCGCGCCGCCGCCAGAAGTCTGCCTGAGCACCGCTGCACCGCTTTCCTTCCGCATTTTTATCTTGCGGCCAGCCTGTGCCGGCCGCTGTTTCCTTGGTGAAAAGTATGAACAAAATTCTCAAATCCCTGTTCCTGGCGATCATGCTGGCCGGCAGCAGCCTGGGCGCGCAAGCCGCCCCCGTCGACATCAGCCACGCGCCTGTCGACCTGACGCAGGACTTGCTCGATTATTCGGGCAGCAACCTGTTCGGCTCGTTTACGCTGGCACCGGGCCAGTTGGCCGGCGTCGAGCACAATTTCTTCAGCGACAAATTCCTGTTCACCTTGACCGGTAGTAATGATTTTAGCGGCCTGGCCACTTCCCTGAAGCCCAGCCTGAACTCGGGCCTGACCTTGACGGGTTTCAGTCTGAAGAATGCCGGCGGCGTCGTCTTGCAAGGAACGCTGGACCTGTTGAACTTCACGGCGGCGGACCAGGCCTGGGTCCTGTCGTCGAACACAGCGCCGCTGGGCGCCGGCGACTACTTCCTGGAAGTGAATGGCTACGTGGCCTCGGCGGCCGGCGGCAGCTATAGCGGCAACGTGTCCGTCAATCCCGTGCCGGAACCGGAAACCTATGCCATGTTGCTGGCAGGTCTGGGCCTTGTGGGTTTCATGGCGCGCCGCCGCAAGCAGCAGGCGTGATGGCCGTGGCGTGAACGGAAAAGCGGAGGCCTCGGCCTCCGTTTTTTTTTGCAGCGCTTCCGCGGCTATTTTCAAGGCTATAATTGTTGGCACCATGGGCGGCCGGCAAACGGCCGTTTTGATCAATCGCACGTGTATTTTTTCCCGGTACCCCATTGCGTATTTCATTCTGTCTGTCGCTGGCATTGCTGGCCAGTAGCGCCCATGGCGCCGCACCCGGCTTGCAGCCGTCACAATTGGCCATCGTCATCAATGATGCTGAACCGAACAGTATCGAGGTGGGGGAGTATTACCGCCAGGCGCATGCCATTCCTGCCGCCAATATCGTGCATGTGCATATTCCAAACCGGCCGCGCAAGCTGAGCATGGACCAGTTCGCTCAACTGAAGGAGCGCATCGACGGCCAGCTGAAGCCAGGTATCCAGGCGGTGCTGATGGTATGGAGCGCGCCGTATGCGGTCGAATGCAATTCCATCACCTCGGCCTTTACCTTGGGATATGACGCCGGGCAGTGTTCGAAGAGCTGCGGCGCCGGCAAGCCCAGTACCTATTTCAACAGCGATACGGCCCAGCCATTCAGCCAGCTGGGCATGCGTCTGTCGATGTTGCTGCCCATCGATTTTGTCGAAGAGGCCAAGGCGGTCGTCGATCGCGGCACGGCCAGCGGTTTTGCCGTGCCGGCCGCCAGTGCCTATTACCTGAACACGAGCGAAGGCGCGCGCAACAGCCGCGCGGCATTTTTTCCACCGGCCGGAGTGGTGCGCCAACGCAAGCTGACGATCAAGAACATGAAGGCCGATGTGCTGGAAGGCGCACAGGACATCATGGTGTACCAGACGGGCATGGCGAAGGTGGACAAGCTCGATACCTTGCGTTTTCTGCCGGGCGCTCTGGCCGACCACCTGACGTCGTTTGGCGGCGATTTGCAGGGCACGGCGCAGATGAGCAGCCAGCGTTGGCTGGAAGCGGGCGCGACCGCCAGTTACGGCACCGTCAGCGAGCCCTGTAATTATTGGCAGAAATTTCCTAACCCCACGGTGCTGCTGCGCCGCTACCTGAGCGGCATGACGGCGCTTGAAGCGTACTGGGGCAGCGTCGCCTGGCCGGCGCAGGGGCTGTTCATCGGCGATCCTCTGGCGGCGCCCTACGCCAGCTTCCGCCGCTGACGGCATGCTGGCGTGATTGAAGGCAAAAAAAATGGCTCGTATGAGCCATTTTTTTTATGCCTTGCCGTTGCGGCGGCGGCCGATCCAGCTCAGCAGTCCCAGGCCTGCCAGCAACATCACATAGGTTTCCGGTTCCGGTACGGGAGGAATCGGCGGCACTACGACGCCACTGCCGCCCGTGCCGATCGCGCCGCCGCCGCTGCGGTCGAAACCGCCGCTGGCGCCTCCGCCGCCGACACCGCCGCCACCGGCCGGCGGCGCGATGCCGCCGCCAGACGAGACCAGCAGCGGTTCATACACGTCGCCGGCACGCAGGCTGCGGCCAGCTTGATAGCCACGGCCCTCGATGGCTGGTTCTTCCTGCGCATACACGAAATCGCGGCTGCCGAAATGGTGCTGGCCGGTGCTGGCCAGCAGGCTGGCATTGGCGCCGTATCCTGCATCGGCAGGCTGTCCCAGAGCGTTGGCCAGACGATGGCCATTGCCGGAAAATGCAGGCGTGCGCAATACCTGGTCTGACTCGCCGGTACCAAATTCGGGCGTCGAGCCAACGCCGTCATTGCTGCGCGCGCCAAAGTTGACGAAACCATTCGCCAGGCTGCAGGCGCTGCTTGAACTGTCGGGGTTGAATTCGGCGCCCTTGCCGCCGCCATCCGCATTGCCCGCTTCGCAGCGCTTGCTGTCCGCATTGGCCTGTGCCGCAACTGTCTGTGCCTGCGCCAATCCGGCCGTCATGAACAGGGCTGCCGCCATGGCGGCGCAGAAAACGGAGTATTGCTTGCGTGGTTTTAACATGGTCTATCTCTTCAGAATGCATGCGAGCGTCGCGCCGTGCGCTGTCCGTTCGTGATGCGATTAATATTGCTACCGGTAATGCGACCTTTGTGTGCATGGCCGGATGTGCATCCCAAGAGGCAAGCGAGGCTGGGGCCTGCTCTCATTGTTGCGAAGCTGGTTGTTGTTGTCAGGAACAAAATTTATTTGCCTGAAATATATCACATTTTTCCTGGCGGCGTCTTTTTGACTTGCCACACGGTGCCATATGTTGTTCATAAAATACGTTTCAGCAGGCATCGGAAATAGCTGACGGACGAGGCTTTACTCCATTCGGCTTAATCAAATGTCATCAAGTCGTCATCCCCGGCCTTTAATATGCAAATAACAAGTCTGAAATACTTTTGTTAATTGTGGCGCGCCGGCCCATCATGCGGGACCGGCGTCACTTATTTACCGACCGGGATCCTCATGCACACCTCGTTTTCCCCCTTGCGCACGCCGCTGCGCCTGACCGTCATGGCTACCCTGCTGGCCAGCCTGTCCGTGCCGGCCCTGGCGGCTTCCGATATTGTCATCAGCCAGGTGTATGGCGGTGGCGGCAACAACGGCGCGCTGTATCGCAACGATTTTATCGAACTGTTCAACCGCGGCGCCAGCCCCGTGAACCTGAGTAACTGGAGCGTGCAATACGCGTCCGCCGCCGGTTCGAGCTGGGCCGTGACGGCCTTGCCGGCTATCGATTTGCAACCGGGCCAGTATTTGCTGGTCCAGCAAGCCAAGGGGACGGGCGGCACGCAGGACTTGCCCGCGCCGGATGCCTCGGGCAGCCTGGCCATGTCCGGCACGGCCGGCAAGGTGTTGCTGAGTAATAACAAGACGGCCCAGACGGGCACCAGCCCCACGGGCGCCGCCGTCGTCGACCTCGTCGGTTTCGGCACGGCCAACGGTTTTGAGGGCGCCGTCGCGCCCGCGCCATCGAATACCCTGTCGATTGCGCGCGCGAATGGCGGCTGCGGCGACACGGACGATAACAGCGTGGACTTTACCGCCGGCAGCGTGACGCCGCGCAACACGGCTTTCGAGCGCCACGTCTGCGGCGGCCCCGTCGTGCACCAGATCATCACCAGCTGCCCGGCCAGCCTGGCGCTGGCGCTGGGCAATGGCGGCAGCGCCGTGCTGCGCGCGTCCGACGTGGATGGCGTGGTGAATGCTGCTATCTTGAGCTCGCCGGCCGTGGCCGGCATCAGCCTGGCCAACTTCAGCGCGGCCGGCGTGGCGGGCGAGAGCGCCAGCGTGAACCTGCTGGTGGCCGCTGGCGTGCCGGTGGGCAATTATCCCGTCGTCGTCCAGTTCGGCAACGACCAGCAGCAAACGGCGTCATGCAAGGTCGACGTGGCCGTGCAAGGCCTGGCCGCCGTCAGCCACACGATCCCGCAAATCCAGGGCAGCGGTGCGGCCAGCCCCTACGCCAATTCCGTGCAGACGACCGAGGGCGTCGTCACCCTGAAAGTAGGCACGGGTTTCTTCATGCAGGACGCGGCCGGCGACGGCGACCCGTCGACCTCGGACGGCATCTTCGTGTACACGGGCGCGGCCGTTATCACCGTGCAGCCGGGCGAGCTGGTACGCGTGACGGGCACGGTGTTCGAATACACGCCGTCGGGCGCGAAAAATTCCTATACGGAACTGAAGGACGTGACGGCCATCCTCACGCAAAGCGCGGGCCACGGCATCGTGCCGGTGAATGTGACCTTGCCGAACGACAACCTGGCTGCCGTGGAAGGCATGCTGGTGCGTTTCACGCAACCGCTGACCGTCTCGCAAAACGCCTACCTGGGCGCGCGCGGCGAACTGACCCTGTCGGCGGGACGGCGCGAAGTGCCGACCAACCGCTATCCGGCAGGCTCCGCCGAAGCGCAAGCCTTGATCGCCGCCAATGCGAACAACCTGATCGTGCTCGATGATGGCATTTTCGTCACGCCGCCGACGATACCGTATATCGGCCAGGACAACACCGTGCGCAGCGGCGACACGGTGGCCGACCTGACGGGCGTGGTGGATTTCGGTGCCATCGGCGGTGGCGGCGCCGCCTACAAATTGCAGCCGACGCAGACGCCGCAATTCTCGCGCGACAACCCGCGCACGGGCAGCCCGGAACTGCCATCCGGTAACGTCAAGGTGGCCAGCGCCAACGTGCTCAATTTCTTTACGACCTTTACCAATGGCAATAACGTGTTTGGCCAGACGGGGCAGGGCTGCACCGTGGGTGCGTCGACCACCAAGTCGAACTGCCGCGGCGCCGACAACCTGGCCGAATTCGTGCGCCAGCGCGACAAGATCGTGGCCGAACTGAAAGCCATCGATGCGGACGTGGTGGGCTTGATGGAAATCCAGAACAATGGCGAAACGGCCGTCACTTACCTGGTCGAGCAGCTGAACGCGGCCATCGGCGGCGTCACCTACGCCGTGGTGCCGAAGCCGGCCGCCACGGGTACGGACGCCATCCGCGTGGCCATGATCTACAAGCCTGCCAAGCTGGGCCTGGTGGGCGGCGCCCTGTCGGACGCCAACGCCATCAACAACCGTCCGCCGATGGCGCAAACGTTCAAGGCCGCCAACGGCGAGAAATTCTCGCTGGTCGTCAACCACCTGAAATCGAAGGGCAGCTGCCCGTCGAGCGGGCTGGACGCGGACCAGAACGATAGCCAGAGCTGCTGGAACGCCACCCGCGTGCAGCAGGCCCAGCGCCTGGTGGGCAGCTTCGTGCCGCAGGTGGCGGCCGCCGCCGGCGACGCGGACGTGCTGGTCATCGGCGACTTGAATTCGTATGGCGCGGAAGACCCGATCCAGGTCATCACGGGCGCCGGATTCGTCAATGAACTCGAGCGTTTCGTGCGGCCGTCCGGCATGCCGTACTCGTACGTATTCGGCGGCCAGAGCGGCTACCTCGACCATGCCCTGGCCAGCGCTTCGCTGAGTCCGCAAGTGGCCGGCGTGGCCGAGTGGCATGTGAATGCGGATGAGCCGGAAGTGATCGACTACAACATCGACTCGGCCAAGCCGCAAGACCTGTACAACGCCTTGCCCTACCGCGCCTCGGACCACGACCCCGTCGTCATCAGCCTGGACTTGCAGCCCGCCTACCGCGACATCACGGCCGGCGTGGCGCAAGCCAGCTCGGGACTGACGTTCAACCGCGCGACGCAAAAGTACGCGGGCACGTTCTCGTTCACCAACACGGGCACGGCGGCCATCAGCGGCCCGTTCCAGGTGGTGTTCGGCGGCTTGCCGGCCGGCGTGACCCTGGCCAATGCCACGGGCAGCCATGCGGGCGCCGCCTATGTCACCGTCAACGCGGCCAGCCTGGCGCCCGGTGCGACGGCCTCGTTCGCCGTCAGTTTCACCAATCCGTCGAAAGTGACGATCAATTACTCGGCCAGCATTTTTGCCGGCAACTTCTAAGGACTTGACCATGTTGACAACGAAATTCAATCTTACCCTGCGCCGTGCCGTGCTGGCCGCCTTGCTCGCTGGCAGCAGCAGCCTGGCGCTGGCGGACCCGCTAGCCTACCGCGTGGAAATCGACACGAGCCAGTTCTCGGGCGCCGGTTTCCTCGACTTCGCCTTTATCGCCGGCAACAGCCCGGCGCCGGGCGCGACAGCCACCCTCAGCAATTTCTCGGGCGCGTTCGGCGCGCTGGCATCGCAGGAAGGCAACGTCAGCGGCAGCTTGCCCGGCACCTTGACCTTCGGCAATAGTGGCGCCTACAACGACTGGTTTCACAACGTGACCCTGGGCGGCAAATTCGGTTTCAACGTCGTTTTCGGCGGCGACTTCCTGAACACGGCCGGCAACGCGGGCACGACGTTTGGCGTGGGCTTGCTCGACTACACCGGCACGTCCTACCTGGGCAATGCGAACGGCAACCTCGTGCAATTCGAATTGACGCCGCTCAATGGGGGCATTCCGGCGAGCATCGCCGGCAGCACGTATGCGAGCATCGCGTCGATCTCGGCCGTGCCGGAAGCGTCGGAGTGGATGATGCTGACGGGCGGCCTGGCACTGATCGGTTTTGCCTTGCGCCGCCGCCAGCCTGTCACGCGCGCCTAGTTTTTCCAGTCGGAACACAGCGCGCCTGCGGGCCGCTGTGCTTCGCCTATTTAGTCGCAATAGCTATAAATCAGGAAACTAAATTGTATTGGTCAGCGTTTTACGCTTGATGCATAGTCAAAAACTTGTCGGGCCGTCTAGTTTTTCATGGAGGGCCGCCAACTTTTTCGGAAGGATGCATCATGCGCCGTCATATTTTGCTGCTCGATCCCGCGCCCGCCATGCAAGCCTTGTTGCTGCATAACCTTGAAGGTGCCGGCTACCGGGTCAGCTGCGCCCCGGACGCGCGCGGCGCGCAGGCGCTGATGGCCGTGGATGCGCCCGACGTGCTGCTGCTGGAATGGGAGCTGCCGGATGCGTCCGGCATCGCGCTGCTGCGCCAGGTGCGCCAGGATGGCCAGCTGTGCGACCTGCCCATCATCATGGTGAGCGCGCGCGACAGCGAACAGGACAAGGTGCTGGCGCTGGAAAGCGGCGCCGACGACTATCTGTGCAAGCCTTTCGGTCCCCGTGAAATGCTGGCCCGCGTGCACGCGCTGCTGCGCCGGCGCACCCCATCGGCCTGGCGCCCAGGCGCAAACACGGCCGGCGCCAGCGTCTTGCGGCTCGACCCGCATACCCAGCGCGTGACGGCCGGCAGCGTGCCCGTCAGCCTGGGCCGCGTGGAATTCAAGCTGCTGCATTTCCTCATGGACCATCCCGGACGCGTGCATAGCCGCGCGCACCTGCTGGACCAGGTGTGGGGCCATGCGGCGTATCTTGACGAACGCACGGTCGATGCCCACGTTGGGCGCTTGCGCCACGCGCTGCAGCCGGGCGGCTGCGGCCACCGCATCGAAACCGTGCGCGGCAGCGGCTACCGTTACCTGGCCGCCGATGCCGCCAACGCCGCCGTGCGCGCATGATGCTGCTGACGGGGCGGGAGCAGGAATACCTGCTGCACGCCATACTCGGCGCGCATGGCATCGCCGAGTCCGGCGATTTCTTTCTGTGGAGCCAGGGGCCGTTGCAAACGCTGTTGCCGCACGACTTATTAATGTGCGCGCAGCTGGGCGCCGACGGGGCCGTGCTGCGCAGCGAAGCCTGGCACAGCATCGTGCCTGATCACGCGCAGCTGCGCGAGCGCCACGGCCAGCTGGCGCGCCTGGCGCTGGTCTGGCGCGCGGGCGGACAAAGGGCGGGCGTCATCGACGGCGTGCTGGTGCACGGCAGCGTGGGTGAGGGGGGCGGCAGCTTTTTTGCCCTGTTCGCCATGGGAACCGTGGACGCGGCACGCCAGGCATACGCGCTGGAATTGCTGCTGCCCTACCTGCACCTGCACTGGCTGGCGCTGCCAGGCAGTACACGTGCGCCCCTGGCCGGGCCGGGCGCCACGCGCGCGGCCAGTGCGCGCGAGCTGGAAGTACTGCATTGGGTGCGCGAGGGGAAGAGCAATGACGAGGTGGGGCAAATCCTCGGCATCAGCGGCACCACCGTGAAAAGCCATTTGCAGCGCATCTATAAATTATTGGGCGTGAGCAACCGCACGCAAGCCGTCTTGCGCGGCATCGCGCTGCGTCTGCTCAGCCATTAACGCTGATCCTGTATTGTATTCTTGCCGTTGCCGCCGCCATCCTGCGTGTGTTCGATGCTGCCGGGCGACACCCGCGCCACGTCGGGGCTCGCTTGCAGGCGCGCCACTTCGTCCAGCGTCAGCATGGCGGCAAAACCATTGAAGGCCGTCGTATAGCGATATTGCACGGGAGCATCGGGTACCAGCGCCAGCACGGCGCGCTGCTGCGCTTCGAGCTGGGCCGTGTAGCGCCGCGCGGCGTCGCTGTTCGTATCGAGCCCATGCATGCCGTCCGCCTGCGAGGCCAGCGGCGGGGCGCGCAATTGCACCAGATACGATAGCCGCGCCGCGGCGGCCTGCGCCGCGACAGGCAGCGCATGGACGCTGGCCAGGATGGCAATACTGAGGCGAAATGCGGACATGCAAGCTCCCTTGGCGCATGGCGCCCATGCGCCGATTGTACGCGCGTCGCGTATAAAAAACGCGCCCCGCAGGGCGCGCCGTGTTATTGCCTGGAGCGACACCGTTACAGCTTGGCATCCACCTTCACGTTGCGCTGGCTGGGAACGGCCAGCGGCAGCGGGTTGTTGGTCTCCACCGACAGCACGGTGGTGGACGCGGCCGCATTGTTGCCATCAAGGAAGACTACGCCGCCCAGGTAGCGCTTGCCCGTTTCCAGTCCCGACCAGCTGACGCCGGCCGTGGCGCTGCCGCCCACGTACACCTTGCTGGGCAGGGTGGCTTTCAGGTTGCCGCCCTTGTCGGCTGTCGTGACGACGGCCGACGACAGGCCGAAGCCGGTCGACACGCCATTTGCCACTTCGTAGCCGATCACGCACACCTTGTAGCTGCCCGCCGCCGGGGTGGTCAAGGTGATGGACTCGTTCGAACCGGCCGTGGCCGAGGTGGCGACGGTTGCGCCGGTACTGTTGAGCAGCAGCAGGTCGAGGTCATTGCCGGCGCCCTCGGTCGTGTCGCGGTCGAATATTTCGAAGCGCGCCACGACGGTGCTGGCGGGAATGCTGACATTGACCGCGCGCACGCCGCTGCCGCCCGCCTTGCACGCGGCAGCCATCTGTTCCAGCGTGTCGACGCTGCCCGGCGCGGCCTGGCTGATGGTTTGCTCGCTGCGCGCCACTTCCTTCAGGCCGCCCGTCGCCGCGCCCACCTTGCCGGCAAAGCCGGTGGACAGCGTCAGCGAACGCAGGCCGCTGACCTTGTCGGCCTGCAGCAATGCCGGCGACTGTACCGCGCGGCCCGAGCGGGCCGTGACGGGGCTGCGCACCGTGTGCACGCCGTCGCTCCACACGAGGGCGCCGTACTGCCAGGCATTGTCCGGCGCCGTGGTGCGCGTCAGGGTCACGGTGAAGGACTTGGTTTCGCCGGGCGCGAGCAGCAGGGTGGCAGGCGAAACCGCCACGCTGTAGCCGCTGACCGAAGCGCTGGCCGTGTAGGTGGCGCTGCTGCTGCCCACGTTGGTGACGCGGCGCGTCACCGTTTGCGTGCCCAGCACGTTGCCGATGGTGATGGACGGCATGTTCAGGTTGTAGCCGGCCAGGGTGCCGCCCGCGCATTCGGCCGTCATGCCGACGCCGCACATGTATTTCTTGTAGTCGGCCAGGCTGGCGTCATACACGAGGCCGGGATCGGTCGCCTTGTTCGGCGTCACGTGGCCGGCGCCCTGGCCCCAAGGCAGGATGCCGCGCGCGTCGCCCGCCTGAACGTCGGGCAGGGTGGTGCTGCCGGTCGTCATCAGGGCCGATTTGATGGCGGCCGGGCTCCAGTCCGGGTGCTGCTGGCGCAGCAGGGCGGCCAGGCCGGCCACGTGCGGGCTGGCCATCGAAGTGCCTTGCAGGAAGATGTAGGCTTGCGGCGGCACCAGGCTGCCATCCTGCACGGCGTCGCGCTGGGCGCGCGACAGGGCAGGCGTGCCGCCGGCCAGAATGTCCACGCCAGGGGCCGTGACGTCCGGCTTGAGCAGGTTGGCGTCGTACAGGTTCGGGCCGCGCGACGAGAAGTCGGCCACCACGGGGGCGGCGGGGCCGTTGCCGTTGGTGACGAAACGCGAGATGGCGGCCGTGGCCGTGCCCGTTTGCGCCTGGGCATTGATCAGCGCGCCATCGGCGGCGCTCACGTGCAGGGCCGGCAGCACGTGCGGGTCGGATACCAGACCGATGCCCGTATCGACCAGCACCATGCCGGCGCCGCCCGCTTCGAGCACGGCGACGCCCTTGTCGGTACGCGCCGTGGTGCCGCGCAGGCAGCTGACGACCTTGCCGGCCACCTTGGCCGGGTCCAGCAGGGCCACGCCGCCGTTGTCGCCGGCGCGGTAGCACAGGGCCAGTTTTTGCGCATCGGCGCCGGGCAAGCCCGCATCCTGGGCACGGATCAGGGTGGTGGCGGGCAGCGGGTTGTAGTTGAGCGAGGCGCCCGTGTAGCTGGCGCCGTTGCTGAGAGTCACTTTGGCCTGGTTGGCGCGGTTGTGCGTCGAAGCGGCCACGGTGGTGATCCATGGGCTGACGTGGGCCACGGTATTGGCTGGCCCCGCATTGCCGGCGGACGCGGCAACGAAGACGCCCGCGTTCGACGCGTGCAGGAACGCTTGCTCGACCGGGTCGTTGACGGTGCCGCCGCCGCTGATCGAGTAATTGATCACGTGTACGCCGTCCTGCACGGCTTTTTCGATCGCCGCCACGCTGTCGCCGCCGTAGCAGCCGTTTTTCGCGCCGGTCGGCTGGGTGGCCAGGTTGTACGACCAGCACACCTTGTAGACGGACAGGCGGGCGCGCGGCGCCACGCCGGAAATGGCGCCCAGCGGCGAACCGCCGACGGTGACGGGCACGCCCGCGTTGCCGCCCGCGGTGGATGAGGTATGCGTGCCGTGGCCGCCTTCGCCATTCGGGTCGCCGATGGAATCGCGCGGCGAGGTGTATTCGCTCCAGTGCTGGATTTTGTCCGTCTCGGTCAGGCGCACGGCGTTGAAATACTGCGCGCCGAGCAGCTTGTTGTTGCAATGGTCTTGCGTAAAGCCTTCGCCCGTCTGGCAGCTGCCTTTCCAGGCGGCTGGCGGAGCGCCGTAGGCCAGGGTGGCGTTCGGATCGAAG
This sequence comes from Janthinobacterium aestuarii, assembly GCF_046113285.1. Classification (NCBI taxonomy): domain Bacteria; kingdom Pseudomonadati; phylum Pseudomonadota; class Betaproteobacteria; order Burkholderiales; family Oxalobacteraceae; genus Janthinobacterium; species Janthinobacterium aestuarii. The sequence continues at coordinate 4,614,713 of NZ_CP142524.1, read as the reverse complement.
GTCGGTGCGCCGTTGGCGTCGACCTTGTCCGCATACGACAGGTTTTCCGGCCACACGCCGCCATCGACGATGCCGATGATGATGTCTTCGCCCGCATGCTGCTTGCCGCCCAGCTGGCTCCACAGGCCGCCCGGCTGGTCCAGGCCCAGGAAGGTGGGCGTATAGTTCGTCTGCAGGGCGCGCGGCTCGTCGGGAGCGATGCTGGCCACCTCGCCGCTCGCTTGCAGCTGGCGCACTTCGGCGTCCGTCAGCAGGGCGGAGAAACCGTTGAGGACGATCTTGTACTGGTATTGCACGGGCGCGGCGGCGACGAGGGCTTGTACCCGGGCCTGTTTCTGCTCAAGGTAGTCGCCATACAGCTGCACTTGCGCGCTGGCCAAGTCGAGGCGGCCGCCGGCGGCAGGCTGGGTGGCGCCCAGGCCTTCCACCGAGCCGGTGTAGGAGGCGATCGGTTTGTCGGTCAGTTGCACGATGTAGGGGCGGCGCAGGTCGTCGGCGTGGGCCTGGAAGCTGAGGCTGGCAAACAGGCTCAGCACGGCGAGCGAAATGGGACGCAAGGCGGGACGGAATGTCATGTCGGGTTTCCTGGTGACGGTAGCGGGAATCGAAAGGGATAAATCAGGCTTGCTGGCGACGGCGCGCCGCGAAACCGATGCCTGCCAGGCCCAGCAGCAGCATCGCGTAGGTCGATGGCTCCGGTACCGAGGCGACGATATTGTCGAGCGCAAACTGGCCCTTGTTGCTGTTGAAGGCGTTGCAACTGCCGGCCGTGTTGCAAGTGAAACCGAAGAAGGCCAGCGACGCGAACTGCTGGCTGCCGAAGTTGGCGCTGGTGTTGTAGCGCTGGAACTGGAAGTTGCCGCCGAGCGGGCCGCCCAGCTGGTACGTTTCATACATGTAAGAGCCGTCCGCATAGAAGCCTTGCACGCGCAGCAGGCCGGCCACGGCCGGATAGGTGACGCCCTGGGCATAGCCGATGAAGCTGGCATCGAAACCTTGCAGGCTGACGCTGCCGCCCGTCTTCAGCGGGTCCAGGTAGACGATGCCGTCGTTGAGGGCCGCATAGTAATTGCTCGTATTGTTGGTCGGGCACGCCATGCCGCAGGCGGCCGGGTCCGTGCCGTCGAAGACTGCGCCGACCAGGTCGCCATTACTGGCGCCGTCGGCATTTGAGAGGCCCGTCAGCAGGAAATTTTTGAATTCCAGCGAGTCGCCGTGGCCGACGAACTGGCTGTCGAGATTATCGAAGTTGATCACGTCCGCGACGGCGGCGGGAGCCCAGGCGGCGGACAGGGCCAGGATGGCGGCGCCGGTCCACTGCTTGGCCGAGAAAGGACTTGCTGCGGCAGTTGCCTTCGGATGCACAATACGAGTCATGAATTTTCCCTTGGTGATTATGTCGGATGCAATATGTTTTGCGTCTTGGATGCTGTCTTGGATGCTCTCTCCTGCGCGGCCGGATAGGATCAATGCGGACCCATGCGTAGAAAATTGATTTTTACTATAGCAAAAGAGGCAATTACATTGTTTGATATTCTTTCAAATTTAATTTGAAAGTTACAAATAATGAATGAATAAAATTCATCATTTACTATGGTTTGACAACCAAAAGTAGATAGTTTCCGCATTGAAAATAGTTGAATAATTGACTAGCCAGTCAGGCGCGCGCGGCGCCGTGGCCCTTTCGTACACACTGGATGGTTTCCGCAGGAATTTGTTGTTCACAGAGCAAAGAAAAGATTGTATTAACCATAACCGGCATGGTAGGCTGATAAGCATCAGGCAAGCGCGTGTCGCCCGTGCGTGGCCATCCGCCGCGCACAGCGACGCAATGTATTGAAGGTAGGCAATAAGGAGTTACCGGATGCATGCAGCACACAGGCAGAACCTTGCGGCAACGCGCCATGCGCGCGGCTTTACCTTGCTCGAACTGCTGGTGGTCATCGTGATCATCGGCTTGCTGGCCGCGTATGTCGGCCCCAAGTATTTCGCCCAGCTGGGCAAATCCGAAGTGACGGTGGCCAAGGCGCAGATCGAGGCGTTTGAAAAATCGCTCGACACCTACCGCCTCGACGTGGGCCGCTATCCGACCACGGAAGAAGGCCTGGCCGCGCTGCTGGCCGCGCCGCCCGCCGCCGGCACGCGCTGGAATGGCCCCTATCTGAAAAAAGCCGTGCCGCTCGACCCCTGGGGCCATGCGTATCAATACCGCGCGCCCGGCAGCAAGGGCGAGTACGACATCGTCTCGATGGGCAAGGATGGCCAGCCCGGCGGCAGCGGCGAAAACGCCGACATCAGCTCGCAATAACGCCAGCGCCATTCTTTTTCCTACGGACAAGCCATCATGCAGTTTGAAGTACGCGCGCTTTCCACGGACCAGGCCGTTGCTACCCTGACGACGTGCGTGATCGACGGCCGCGACGAGGCGGACGCGCGCCGCCAGGCCGAGGCGCGCGGCCTGTTCGTCAGCGCCATCCGCCCCGTGCGCGCCACGCCGTTCAGCGCGGCCGGGCGCCAGCGCGCGCGGGCCTTGCCCCTGCTGCTGTTCAGCCAGGAATTGCTGGCGCTGCTGCAAGCGGGCCTGGGCATCGTCGAAGCGCTGGAAGCCTTGCTGGAAAAGGAAGCGTCGCCGGCCACGCGCAGCGTGCTCACGCGTCTGCTGGAAGGCTTGCGCGAAGGCAAACGCTTTTCCGCCGTGCTGGCAGAGCAGGCCGAACTGTTTCCCCCCTTGTATATCGGCATCGTCAAGGCGGCCGAGGGCACGAGCGACTTGCCGCGCGCGCTGTCGCGCTACATCGACTACCAGCAGCGCATCGATACGGTGCGCAGTAAAATCGTCAGCGCCGCCATCTATCCGACTATTTTGCTGGCCGTGGGCGGCGGCGTCAGCGCCTTTCTGATCAGCTATGTGGTGCCCCGTTTCGCCGAGGTCTACCAGGGCGCCGGGCGCAATCTGCCGTGGATGTCGCAAGTGATGCTCAGCTGGGGGCAATTCGTCACGCAGCATGGCGTGCTGCTGTTGCTCGGGCTGCTGATCACCGGCAGCGGCGTGTTCACTGCCGTGCGGCGCGCGCTGCGCCATGGCGGCGTGGCGCGCCTGCTGGCGAAGTTGCCGGGCATCGGCGAGCGCGTGCGCATCTATGAACTGTCGCGTCTGTACCTGACCCTGGGCATGCTGGCCGAAGGGGGCATTACCATCGTGCAGGCGATTGCCACCGTGCAAGCGATGGTCTCGCCGGGCATGCAGGCCTCCTTGCAAGGCGCGCGCGGCGCCATCGAGGCGGGCCAGCCGCTGTCGTCAGCGTTTGAGCAACATCAATTGACGACGCCGATTTCCCTGCGCATGCTGCGCGTGGGCGAGCGCACGGGCGACATGGGGCCCATGCTGACGCAGTCGGCCGCCTTTTATGACGGTGAAATCAGCCGCTGGATCGACCGGTTTACGCGCACCTTCGAACCCTTGCTGATGGCCGCCATCGGCCTCGTCGTGGGCGCCATCGTGATCCTGCTGTACATGCCCATCTTTGACCTTGCCGGCGACATTTCATGATGCCATCCGCAGCCGAATCCACCGCGGCCATCGCGGCCATCGACCCCGCGCTGCTGCAGCATGCGCGCATCCTGAGCCGGCAATCGAAGCGCAGCCTGGTCGAGGAATTGCAGGAGCTGAGCGGCATCGAGGCGCGCGCCGTGGTGCGCGCACTGGCGCGCCCGTTCGGCCTGGACGTGCTGGAAACGGCCGACATGCTGGCCTTGTCTCCCGCCTTCGATGTGCTGCCCCTGTCGCAGGCACTGGCGCGCCACAGCGTGCTGCTGCGCGGCGCCGACGGACAGCTGCTGGGTGTGATCGCCGACCCCTTCGACCTCGACCTGCAAACCTGGCTGAGCGCGCGCGCGGGGCAGGGCGTGTTGCACGTGCGCCTGGCGCTGCAGGCCGACATCGGCGCCTACCTGTCGAAGCAGGAAGAATCGGCGCGCGCCGTCGACAGCCTGCTGCCCGGCGCCGCCACCGACGCGCGGCGCGATGGCAAGACGGCGGCCGTGCTGTCCTTCGCCAGCGTGTCGGAAGCGGCCAGCCCCGCCGTCAAGCTGGTCAACTCGACCCTGTATGACGCCCTGAAGGCGGGCGCCTCGGACATCCACCTGGAAAGCACGGCCGGCGGCCTGGCCGTCAAATACCGCGTCGACGGCGTGCTCGATCACGCCACGTCCGTCAACGGCATCGAAGTGGCCGAGCACATCATCTCGCGCCTGAAAGTGCTGGCCGAACTCGATATCGCCGAGCGCCGCGTGCCGCAGGACGGCAGCTTCCGCGTCGAGGCGGGCGGGCGCGAAATCGATTTGCGCGTCTCCATCATGCCCAGCATCCATGGCGAGGACGCCGTCATCCGCATCCTCGACAAGCGCGCCATGATCGAGGCCTACGGCGCGCTGACCCTGGAAGCGCTGGGCTTTGACGCGCCGTCGCTCGAAGCCCTGCGCGCGCTGGCCCAGGAAGCCTACGGCATGCTGCTCGTCACCGGCCCCACGGGGTCGGGCAAGACGACGACCTTGTACGCGGCGCTGACGGAAATCCATAACGGGCGCGAAAAGATCATCACCATCGAGGACCCCGTCGAATACCAGCTGCCCGGCATCCTGCAAATCCCCGTGAATGAAAAGAAGGGGCTGACCTTTGCCAAGGGCTTGCGCTCGATCCTGCGCCACGACCCCGATAAAATCATGGTGGGCGAGATCCGCGACCGCGAGACGGCGGAAATCGCCGTGCAATCGGCCCTCACGGGCCATCTGGTGCTCACCACCGTGCATGCGAATAATGTGTTCGACGTTTTTGGCCGCTTTACCCACATGGGCATCGATCCGTATGCCTTCGTCTCGGCCCTGAATGGCATCTGGGCACAGCGCCTGATCCGCACCAACTGCCCCCATTGCGCGGCGGAGTACACGCCCGACGACGCGGAGCTGGCCAGCGTGGGCCTGGCGCGCGCCGACGTGGCAGGCTATGAATTCAAGCAGGGCAAGGGCTGCGGCGACTGCCGCGGAACGGGCTACAAGGGACGCCGCTCGATCGCCGAGATTCTCGTGCTGACCGATGAAATCCGCGAACTGATCGTCGATAAAAAACCGATCCGCCAGATCAAGGCGGCCGCGTATGCGAACGGCACGCGCAGCCTGCGCCTGGCGGCGCTGGAACTGGTCAAGCGGGGCGCCACCACCATCACGGAAATCAAGAGGGTCACCCTGCATGCGTAGCGGTTTTGCGAAGTTGAGATTTGGGAGATTTGGACAGGGATTGCGCCTGGGCGTGGCGGCGGATGGCTTGAGCTTGTGGCGCGGCAGCCGCTGGCGCGCGCCCGCCTGGACGCCGTTGGGCGAAGCCGCGTATGTGCCGGACGCCGCTCATGGCCTGCATGGCGATTTTTCCGCCCTGGGCCAGGCGCTGGCGCAGTTGCTGGAGCGGCTGCTGCCGGCGGACCAATACGCGGGCTGGCCCCTGTCCGTGGTGCTCGACGACGCTTTGGCGCGCCTGTGGCAGGTGGACCTGCCGCAGGGCGCCGCGCGTCTGGCCGACATCGAGGCGGCCGCCGCGCTGCGCTTCCAGTCGCTGTATGGCGATGCGCCCGGCCTGTGGCACAGCAGCAGTGCCTGGGATGCGCGCATGCCGTTTTTCTGCGCCGTGCCGCGTGCGCTGCTGGCGCAGCTGACGCGCGTGGCGGCCGAACGCAAGCTGGCTCTGATTTTTATTACGCCGCAATTCGCGCGCCACTGGAACCGCTGGCACGGCGCATTGAAACCGGGCGCCTGGTTCGGCCAGTTGCAGGAAAACGCCTTGACCCTGGGCGTGCGGCACGATGGCCGCCTGTGCGCCGTGCGCGCGCTGCCCGTGCCGGCTGGTGCCGGCAGGGACTGGCTGGTGCAGACGCTGGCGCGCGAGGCGCTGCTGCAAGGCGTGACCGCACCGGCGCTGCTGCAGCTGTGCGGCACGCCGCCGCCCGCATGGCTGACGCCGACACAAGAGTTCCACTGCCAGGTTTTTTCCACGCCGGACGCGGAAGGCGCCTTGTCGCCGGCCGCCCGGCTGGCGCGTAGCGGAGGCGTGGCATGACGCGCCTCGATATCGATTTCGCGCCGCCCGGCTGGCGCCGCAGCCTGCACCGCGTGCCCGCCTGGGCATGGGGCGCGGGGGCGCTGGGCATGGTGCTGGTCGTCACGGCGGCGTACAGCGGCAGCGCTGCGCTGCAGCGCCAGCAGCTGCGCGAGGGGCAGTTGCAGCGCGCGCAGCAACGCGTGCTGGCCGCCACGCTGGGCCCGGCGCCTGCGCCGCAAATGGCCATCGCACCGGCGCAGGCGGCGGCCGTGAATGCGGCCATCCTGCAATTGAACCTGCCGTGGCGCGACCTGCAGGATGCGCTGGCCAGCGCCACGCCGCCCGCCATCGCGCTGCTGGCGCTGGAGCCGGACGCGCGCAAGCGTGTGCTGAAGATCACGGCCGAAACGACCGGCAGCGACGCCATGGTGGCCTACATCGCGCAATTGAAGCAGCAGGAGCTGTTCGGCTCCCGCGTGCAGCTGCTGCGCCATGAAATCAACGCGCTCGATCCGAACAAGCCCTTGCGCTTCCAGCTCGAAGCGCGCTGGGGTACGCCATGACGGCCATCGATATCAATATCTTGCGCCTGCGCGCGCAACTGCTGCTGCGTCGCCTGGGCGTGCCCGCCTGCCTGGCCGTGCTTTTGCTCGCACTGGGGATCGCCGCCTGGGCATGGGCCTGGCAGCAGCGCGCCGTGGCGGCGCAGCTGGAAGCGCGGCCCTTGCCGCAGCCGGCGCTGGCCGTGGCGGCCTTGGCGCCGCCGGCGACGGCCAGCGAGAACCTGGCCCGCTTTTATGCCATCCTGGGACAGCAGCGCCACGCGGAGCAGCAGGTCAAGCAGCTGTTCGACCTGGCCGCGAAAAACGGCTTGCTGCTAACGCAGGGCGAATACAAGAGCGGCTACGACAAGGCCAGCCGTGTCGCCACCTGGCAGGTGACCTTGCCGCTGAAGGGCAGTTATGCGGCCGTATGGCAGTTCGCGCTGCAAGCGCTGCGCGCCGTCCCCTTTGCCTCGCTCGACGAACTGAGTTTTCGCCGCGAGCAGATCGCCGATACGCAACTCGAGGCGCGCCTGCGCCTGACCTTCTATCTGACCGATACGCCTGGCGTTGCGGGAGAAACACCATGACCCTGCGCCATTGGCTCATGCTGGCCGGCGTGCTGGGCGCGGGCGCCTTGCTGCTGTTCGGCGAGCGCCAGCCCGTGGCCGACGTGGCCGAGGCGGTGGAGCGGGCCGTCGCGCCCGCGCGTAAGCCGGCCGGCAAAGCGGAGGCAGCGCAGCCGGCCATCCTGGCCCTGCTGCCGCGCAGCGAAGTGGCGGGCGAGGATGGCGACACCTTTGGCGGCGCCGGCGCTGTCTTCCAGAGCCAGAACTGGAATCCGCCGCCGCCGAAAACGGCGGTGACGGCTGCGCCGCCGCCACCGCCGCCGACGGCGCCGCCGCTGCCCTTCGTCTACCTGGGCAAGGCGGCCGCCGACGGTGCCTGGGAAGTGTTTTTGTCGCGCGCCGACAAGACGTATATCGTGCGCGCCAATACCGTCATCGATGGCGCCTACAAGGTCGTGACGATCGCGCCGCCCGTCATGACGCTCACCTATCTGCCGTTGAACCAGGTTCAGCAGCTCAACATTGGAGTACTCGAGTGATGTCTCGTTCCTTTTCACCGGCGCCTTTGCTGGCGTTGCTGGTGCTGCTGTCCGGCTGCGCGGGGCAGCAAGCTTACCGCGACGGGCGCGAGCTGATTGCGCAAGATCAGATCCCGGCCGGCCTGCAAAAACTGCAGGAGGCGCTGCAGCAGGACCCCGGCAACGCGCAATACCGCAGCGCGTATCTGCAGGCGCGCGAACGGGCCACCAGCAGCCGCTTGCAGCAGGCCGAGCGCCAGGCGCAGGCGGGACAGGGCGACCTGGCGCGCACCTCCTTCATGAGCGTGCTGGAAATCGATGCGCAGAACGAACGCGCCAGCAGCGGCTTGCGCGCGCTCGAACGCGAGCAGCGCCAGGGCAAGCTGCTGGCCGAAGCGCAGAAGGATCTTGACGCCAAGCGCTACGACCCCGCGCGCCAGCGCCTGAACGCCATCCTCACGGAGCAGCCGAATCACGCCGGCGCGCGCGCGCTGCTGCGCGAGGTCGATGAAAAAACGGCGCCGCCCGTGGTCGAATCGGGCCTGGCCAAATCGTACAAGCAGCCGATCACGATCGAGTTCCGCGACGCGCCGTTAAAACAGGTGTTCGAGCTGATCGCGCGCCGCTCGGGACTCAATTTCGTCTTCGACAAGGACGTCAAGGCGGACGCGAAAACCTCGATCTTCCTGAAAAACAGTACGGTGGAATCGGCCGTCTACTTCCTGCTGGTGACGAATCAGCTGGAGCAGCAGGTGATGGATGCGAACACGATTTTGATCTACCCGAACGTGGCGGCAAAATTGAAGGAGTACCAGGAAGTGCTGGTAAAGACCTTCTTCCTGGCGAACGCGGACGCCAAGCAGGTGGCCAACACGCTCAAGACGATTTTGAAGACGCGCGACGTGGTGGCCGATGAAAAGCTCAACCTCGTCATCGTGCGCGACACGCCCGAGGCGATCCGCCTGGCCGAGCGCCTGATCGCGCTGCAGGACGTACCCGAGGCGGAAGTGGTGCTGGAGCTGGAAATCCTCGAAGTCAAGCGCAGCCGCCTGATGGAACTGGGCGTGGCCTGGCCATCGAGCCTGACCCTGACGCCACTTTCCACCTCGGGCGGCGTGGGGCTGACCATCAACGACCTGAATAACCTGAACCAGCGCACCATCGGCGTGAGCGACCTGTCCGTGACGGCGAATGCCAAGAAGACGGATGGCGACGCGAATATCCTGGCCAATCCGCGCATCCGCGTGCGCAACCGGGAAAAGGCGAAGTTCGTCATCGGCGACAGGGTGCCCGTGGTGACCACCACCATTTCGCCGGGCACGGGCGGCTTCGCTTCCGAGTCGATCAGTTACCTGGACGTGGGCTTGACGGTGAACGCCGAGCCGACCATCTATTTGAACAATGAAGTGGGCATCCGCATTTCGCTCGAAGTGAGCAACCTGGGGGCGGCCACCACCACCCGCAGCGGCTCGACCCTGTATCAGATCGGCACGCGCCAGGCCTCGACCATGCTGCAATTGAAGGATGGCGAAAACCAGGTGCTGGCGGGCCTGATCAACAATGAGGAGCGCAGCTCGGGCAACAAGGTGCCGGGCCTGGGCGACATCCCCGTGCTGGGACGGCTGTTCGGCAGCAGCAAGGACGACAGCCAGAAGACGGAAATCGTGCTGTCGATCACGCCGCACCTGGTGCGCACCGTGCAGCGTCCGGAAGCGAAGGAATCGGAATTCTCGGCCGGCACGGAAGGCAGCTTCCGCCGCCGTCCCGACATGGCGGCCAAGGCGCCCACGCAGATGCCGGGCACGGTCATCGTGCGTTCCGGCCCGTCGGCCGTCGGCATGCAGCCAGCGCCGGCGCAGCCGATGATGACGCCGGGCCAGGTGCCATCGACCTTGCCGCAGAGCGTGGCGGCGCCGGAAGTGGCGTCGTCGCCCGAGCCGGTCGCGTCGCCTTTGCCGATATCGTCGGGCCAGCCCGTACCGCTGCAGGCGGCACCCTTGCCGCTGTCGTCGAGCCAGCCGGTGCCGGTGGTGCCGCCGCCCGCCAAATGAGCGTGACGCGCGCGCACGGCGGATTCACCCTGATCGAACTGCTGGTGACCCTGGCCATCCTGGGCGTGCTGGCCACCCTGGTGATCCCCGTCACGCAGGTGACGGTGCAGCGGCGCCAGGAGCAGGAATTGCGGCGCGCGCTGCGCGACATCCGCCAGGGGCTCGACGCCTATAAACGGGCTGGCGACGAGGGCCGCATCCTGCGCGCGCCCGACGCCAGCGGTTATCCGAAAAGCCTGGAACTGCTGGTCGAGGGCGTGCCGGACCAGCGCAACCCGAAGCGCAGCAAACTGTTTTTCCTGCGCCGCGTGCCGCGCGACCCGTTCAACGGCGACGCTGGTCTGAGCGACGCGCAAACGTGGGGCAAGCGCAGCTACGCCAGCGAAGCGGCCGAGCCGCGCGAGGGCGACGATGTCTACGATGTGTATTGCACATCCGGCAAGACGGGCTTGAACAACGTGCCTTACCGTTTATGGTGAACCATGCCCGCTGAAAACGCCCCACGCCGCAGGCGCGGCTTTACCCTGATCGAATTGCTGGTGGTGCTCGGCATCGTGGCGCTGCTGCTGACCCTGGCCGTGCCGCGCTACTTTCCCAGTCTCGACAAGGCGAAGGAAACCGTGCTGGCCGATAACTTGCGCAACCTGCGCACCACCATCGACCAGTTCCACGGCGATACGGGGCGCTACCCCGATTCGCTGGAGCAACTGGTGGAAAAGAAATACCTGCGCGCCATGCCCATCGATCCCATCACGGACAGCGACAGCAGCTGGCTGATCGTGCCGCCACCGGACGACACGCCGGGCCAGGTGTATGACGTGAAAAGCGGCGCGCCCGGCAAGGACCGCAGCGGCACGCCGTTCGCCGACTGGTAGCGGCCATGTACCGTTCTGCGCGCCGCCAGTGCGGTTTTACTTACCTGGGCCTGATCATTCTGGTGGCTATTCTGGGCCTGGTAGGGGCGGCCGGGCTGAAGATGGGCTCCTTGCTGCAGCGCCAGGCGGCCGAGCAGGAATTGCTCGATATCGGCGCGCAGTTTTCAGACGCCCTGTACAGTTATGCGGCGGCCACGCCGCCGGGCCAGCCGCAACAGCCGCCGACCCTGGCCGCCTTGCTGCGCGATCCCCGTACGCCCCAGCTGCGCCGGCACCTGCGCAAGTTGTTTGTCGATCCCATCACGGGCCGCGCCGAGTGGGGCTTGCTGTATCAGCCGGGCAGCAACGGCATCATCGGCGTGTACAGCCTGTCCCAGGCTGCGCCATTAAAGGTTGGCAACTTCGAGGCCCGGTTCGCCGGCTTCGAAGGCAAGGCGCATTTCTCGGAATGGCGCTTCATGGTCGATGCACGGGTGTCATCCGTGCCGTCTGCGGGACCGGCAGCTGTGCCAGCGAGTGATGAGGACAGCATCGCGCCCGCCTTGCCCGCGTCACCGTTGTTTTTTCGCCCTGTTACCCCACCGCAAGAACAAACGCCACCAGAGCCAAATGAACAGCTTGAACCGCAAAATTCCGCCGAAAACACTGCCGAATAGACGGTTTTACCTTAAAACATGGAAAAAATAAATGTATGCCTCGGTAACTATTTTTCCCTGGAAATTCATAGATACTGGCAAATAGTTCATTTCGAAAATAGTTATCCTTGGTGAAACTTAGATAAAAAATTTATAAGTAATTCAATGCAATTATGTTACCATTCTGTTCAGTACTTCCGGTACTAATAAACTATTGGTGGCCTGCGCATTGCAGCCATAGATTACTTTTTAAGGGATAAGCTATGAAATTGAAATTTATCGCTGCAGGCATCATGGCAGCAGCATCGTTCAGCGCGTCGGCAGCAACCTACGACCTGGGCATTCTGGACCCAGCCGGTTCCGATACCCTGTCGGCTTTCACGACCAAGTTCGCGATCAATTCGCAGATCAATGATTCGTGGACCTTCCAGTTGCTGGCTCCATCGTCGACTTCGTTCGGTGCACTGCAAACGTTCTCCGTTGCTAACGGCGCGATCAAGGATTTCGCCGCTACCCTGGTCGGCTATGGCGACCTGGCCAAGAGCACGGCTAGCGGTATCCAGAATCTGAGCTGGGCAGGCGAATTGGCCGCTGGCACCTACACGGTGCAAGTCACGGGTCTGACCCTGGTGAAAAATGTGCAGTACGTAGGCACGGTTTCGGCCCTGCCAGTACCAGAACCAGAAACCTATGGCATGCTGCTGGGCGGCCTGGCATTGGTTGGCGCCGTGGCACGCCGCCGCGCCAAGAAAGCTGCTTAAGCTTTCGCTGCAATGAAAAAAACCCGCTCCGGCGGGTTTTTTTTCGTCTGGATCATTTGTGCAAGGCAGTACGCCGGCAACAACATCCTGCGCAATCTGGACAAGCTGCGCAGGACCAGGTGCCAAGTCGAAGACAGTACGCGAGTACGGCGAGACGCCGGCATCAACGTCCTGCGCAATCGGGAAAAGCTGCGCAGGCCCAGGCGCCAAGTCGAAGACAGTACGCGAGTACGCGAGACGCCGGCATCAACGTCCTGCGCAATCTGGACAAGCTGCGCAGGACTAGGCGCCAAGTCGAAGACAGTACGCCAGTACGGCGAGACGCCGGCAACAACGTCCTGCGCAGCTTGTCACGCGTGGCGCTTGAAGTCGCGGAAGCGGAAGCCAACGAGGAACAAGGTGGCAAAGTACGCCACGCCGCACAGGGCCACCACCAGGGCCAGCGCACCGGCCCGCAGCAGCGGATGGGCTTGCATGGCGATCCAGTCGATGCGCATGGCGCCAGCATACGCCACGCCGCCCATCACAATGAGTGCCGGCAGCAGGCGCGCGAAGAATTTGGCCCAGCCCGGTTTCGGCTGGTAGATGCCGCGCTTGCGCAAGCCCCAGTACAGGAAACTGGCATTCAGGCAGGCGCCCAGGCCGATCGACAGGGCCAGGCCGGCCACGGCGATGTAGGGCACGAACAGCAGATTCATCAGCTGCGTGGCGATCAGCACGCCGATGGCGATTTTCACGGGCGTGCGGATGTCCTGGCGCGCATAGAAGGCGGGCGCCAGGGTTTTGACGAGGATGATGCCGATCAGGCCCAGGCTGTAGGCCACCAGCGGCTGCGTCGACATGGTGACGGATTCGGCCGTGAACTTGCCGTAGTGGAAGAGAGTGGCGATCAGCGGCGTGGCCAGGGTCGCCATGCCGACGGCGGCGGGCAGGGCCAGCAGGAAAGTCAAACGCAAGCCCCAGTCCAGCAAGGCCGAGTATTCCGTCTTGTCGCCGTCCACGTTCGCTTTCGACAGGCTGGGCAGCAAGATGGTGCCCAGGGCCACGCCCAGCATGGCGGTCGGGAACTCCATCAGGCGGTCCGCATACGACAGCCAGGAAATACTGCCTTCGGCCAGGCGCGAGGCGATGCTCGTGTTGATCATCAGGCTGATCTGCGCAGCAGACACGGCGAACACGGCCGGGCCCATCTTTTTCAGCACGCGGCGCACGCCGCCGTCGGCCAGGCCGATGGCGGGATTGATCGACAGCCGCGGCAGCATGCCGATCTTGATCAGCGCGGGAATCTGGATGGCCACCTGCAGCAGGCCGCCGGCGAACACGGCGATGGCCATGGCGTAGATCGGCTGTTTCAAGTATGGCGCGAGGAACAGCGAGGCGGCGATGAAGGACAGGTTCAGCAGCACTGGCGTGAACGCGGGAATCTTGAATTCGCGCCAGGTATTCAAGATGCCGCCGGCCAGGGCCACGAACGACATGCAGGTAATATAAGGGAACATCAGCCGCGTCATCCACACGGCCGCGTCAAAAGCGCCCGGGTCCTTGGACAGGCCCGTGGCGATCACGTAGACGAACCACGGCGCGCCGACGATGCCGATGGCGGACACGAGCAGGGTGGCCCAGACGAGGGTCGTGGCCACATGGTCGGCCAATTGCTTGCTCGCTTCCTGGCCGTGCTGGTTCTTGTATTCAGACAAGATCGGCACGAACGCTTGCGAGAACGCCCCCTCGGCAAACAATCGGCGCAACAGGTTGGGGATGCGGAAGGCAACAATGAAAGCGTCCGTGTAGGCGCCGGCGCCAAAGGCGCGCGCGAACAGGCTTTCGCGCAATAATCCGGTTACACGGGACAGCATGGTCATGCTGGAAATGGCGGCGAGGGTTTTAAGCAAGTTCATGGGGGCAGATTATAGCCGGGCGCGGTACCGTTAAACGCTTAAAATATGGTAACAAACGCTGCCGATTCGCTGCGCATTCGCCCTTGCCAGCCCCATTTTCAGGTGTTTTTGGCGTGATACACGGTTTTTTGATTTGCCCCCGCTTGAAAATATCGCTATAATCGAAGGCTGTACAGAATTCTGTTACGCAGACACTAATGTTTGACAGGCACTGGTTTGGCACACATGGTTCGGCAGACGCACAGAACGCACCGGTTGGCAAACACTAATGTTTGCAAACGCACTTTGACCCTGTTTTAGGAAATTCCATGGCAAATACCGCACAAGCGCGCAAACGCGCTCGTCAAGCAGTTAAGCAAAACGCACACAATTCGTCCCAACGTTCGACCTTGCGCACGGCTATCAAAGCTGCTCGCAAAGCGATTCAGGGCGGCGACAAGGCAGCTGCTGCTGCAATCTTCCAGGCATCCGTGTCGACCATCGACCGTATCGCTGACAAGAAGATCATCCACAAAAATAAGGCAGCTCGCCATAAGAGCCGTCTGGCAGCTGCTTTGAAAGCACTGTCCGCTTAATATTCGCCAGCAGGCAAGCCACCACGGTGGCCTTGCCTGTGCCGGTACGCTGGCACTGGTTGAAAAGCAAAAACCCGCAGATTCGTTCTGGCGGGTTTTTTCCCGTGCGCGCATGCTTTTTCAGCCATCCGCGGCAGTCGTTTTCCGGCAGCGCCTTGCTGCCGGCCGCCACGGGCTAGCGCAGCGCTGGCAAGTTGCCGATGCTCATGCCCGGCTTGATGTTCTTTTGCTTGAACCAGCCCAGGTGCATTTCCAGCGCATAGCGCACGGGCACGGTCTTCGTGGAGCAATGGCTGTCGAGCGTATGCGGCTGCATGTCTTCGATGTTGACGATCTTGCCGCTGGCATCGAGAAAGGCCACCGACAGGGGCAGCGGCGTGTTTTTCATCCACATGCATTGCGTCGAGGGATTGCCAAAGACAAACAGCATGCCCGCATTCGCCGGCATTTTTTCACGGTACATCAATCCCTGTTCGCGTTGCTCTTCTGTCGCCGCCACTTCCGCCTGGATCAAATGCATGCCGGCCGACAGCTGCACGCTTTTTGTTTGCGCCTGGACCATGCTGGCGCAAGACAGCAGGGCGATGGACAGGCAGAGACGGCGAAGGGGATTTTTCATGGGACGGGATGGATGACTGCGAAGCGGCGATTAAGCCATGCTGGCGGCCGCCTGGTCAAGCATGCGGTCTGGCCGCGCCAAAAGCGTGGGGTGACAGCAACATAGTCGCTGCCGTCACCCCGGGAACGACCGTTATTTCACCGGCTTGCCTGTTTCAGCGGCCGGCTGCTTCGTCTTGCGCGCCTGGGGAATCAGGCGCGACGCGTCCGTCGCGGCGGACGCGTTGACGGAAGCCGACGCCGGCGGCACGGGCTTGCTGGCATCGGTGGCGGCCGAAGCCTGGCTGGCTGCCGATGCGGGTGGCGGCTTGACGGCATCGGTCGCGGCGGAAGCGTGCACCTGGGCGCCCGACTGGGCCAGTGCGGCGCCGGCAAGCAGGGAGGCGGCCAGCGTGAATATTACTTTTGTCATCATCTTTCCTTTCCGTCATGTGAAGGTCAGATGATTTTAATGCATTATCTAAAAATAAATAGTGCTTATTGGCAAAATTTTAGCAAGGAAAACCGTTTTTCTTGTGCCGTTCACGTTTTCCCAATGTTCTCGGCCGGCACTTCGCACCATTCGCCGGGCATCAGCGGGTGGCTGGCCAGAGAAAACGGGCCGATGGCGCTGCGCACCAGGCGCAGGGTGGGCAGGCCGACGGCCGCCGTCATGCGCCGCACTTGCCGGTTTTTTCCTTCTTTTAAAGTGATCGCCAGCCAGGAGGTGGGCTTGTCGGCGCGCGCGCGGATCGGCGGGTTGCGCGGCCACAGCCAGTCGGGCTCGGCGATGCGCACGGCCTTGCACGGCTTGGTGATGAAGTCGCCCAGGTCCAGCGGCGCCTGCAGGCGCGCCAGGCTGGCCGCGTCGGGCACGCCATCGACCTGCACCAGATAGGTTTTCGCTTCCTTGCGGTCCGGGTGGCTGATCTCGTGCTGCAGGCGGCCGTCGTCCGTCAGCAGCAGCAAGCCTTCGCTGTCGGCGTCGAGCCGGCCGGCCGGATAGATGCCGGGAATGGTGAGGTGGTCGGCCAGGGTGGCGCGGCCTTCCTGCGGCGAAAACTGGCACAGGACCTGGAATGGTTTATTGAAGAGAATGAGTGGCATGCTGGATAAATTGATGCAAACGAGGGTGGCTGCTGGTCGGCGCCGCAAAAGCGTGGCGCCCTGTAAGATACTGGTGCATAATGTGAAACGTTAGTCTTATGTCTTATAGAAGACATGGGCGATATGGCAACGAAGTTCTTTGGCGCCGCAGATGGCCCGGCTGTTCTTTCCCTGCTAAAGTGCGTTATTGCCGCCCTGTTCGGACTTGTTTTTGTAAACTCTGCAACCGCAGAGCGCGTCGCCGGCCAGTGTTACCCGCCAGCGGTGTGTCCCACTTCGGAGATCACGATGTATCAACATATCACTGTACCTGCTGACGGCCAAAAAATCACCGTCAACGCCGATTTTTCGCTGAATGTACCAGATAATCCCATCGTTCCCTTCATTGAAGGCGATGGCACGGGCATCGATATCAGCCCGGTCATGATCAAGGTGATCGACGCTGCCGTGGCCAAGGCCTACGGCGGCGCGCGCAAGATCAGCTGGATGGAAATCTACGCGGGCGAGAAATCGACGAATGTGTACGGCCCCGATGTGTGGCTGCCGGAAGAAACCTTGCAAGTGCTGAAAGATTACGTGGTCTCCATCAAGGGCCCGCTGACGACGCCCGTCGGCGGCGGCATCCGCTCGCTGAACGTGGCCCTGCGCCAGCAGCTCGACCTGTACGTCTGCCTGCGTCCCGTGCGCTACTTCACAGGCGTGCCGTCGCCCGTGAAAGAGCCGGAAAAGACGGACATGGTGATTTTCCGCGAAAACTCGGAAGATATCTACGCCGGCATCGAATACCAGCAGGGTTCGCCCGAAGCGAAGAAACTGATGGATTTCCTCGTCAATGAAATGGGCGTGACGAAAATCCGCTTCCCGGCCACGTCGGGCCTGGGCATCAAGCCCGTGTCCATCGAAGGCACGGAGCGCCTCGTGCGCAAGGCCATCCAGTACGCGATCGACAATGACAAGCCTTCCGTGACGATCGTGCACAAAGGTAACATCATGAAATACACGGAAGGCGGTTTCCGCGACTGGGCGTATGCGCTTGCGCAAAAGGAATTCGGCGCCGAGCTGATCGATGGCGGCCCATGGTGCAAGTTCAAGAATCCGAAGACGGGCCGCGACATCATCGTCAAGGATTCGATCGCTGACGCGTTCCTGCAACAGATTTTGCTGCGTCCGGCCGAATACAGCGTCATCGCCACCCTGAATCTGAACGGCGATTACATTTCCGACGCGCTGGCGGCGCAAGTGGGCGGCATCGGCATCGCGCCGGGCGCCAACCTGTCCGATTCCGTCGCCATGTTCGAGGCGACGCACGGCACGGCGCCGAAGTACGCGGGCAAGGATTACGTGAACCCCGGTTCGCTGATCCTGTCGGCGGAAATGATGCTGCGCCACATGGGCTGGCTGGAAGCGGCCGACCTGATCATTTCTTCGATGCAAAAGTCGATCGCCTCGAAGCGCGTCACCTACGATTTCGCCCGCCTGATGGAAGGCGCGACGCAAGTGTCGTGTTCCGGTTTCGGCGACGTGATGATCGAGCACATGTAATAAGCGGGGGCAGGGTGCTGCGCACCCTGCGGACGAAAAAAAACCCCGTTTGACAACGGGGCTTTTCACATCTGAGGGCCGGCGATGCTTAGGCTGCTTGGATGTTGGAAGCTTGCTTGCCTTTAGGGCCTTGCGTGACTTCGAATTGAACTTTTTGACCTTCTTTGAGGGTCTTGAAACCGTTCATGTTGATTGCGGAGAAATGAGCAAACAAATCTTCGCCGCCATCATCTGGAGTGATGAAGCCAAAACCTTTGGAATCATTGAACCACTTAACTGTACCTGTTGCCATAAAAAGAACTTTCAAAATTAAAACAAATCACACGAGCCATAAAAGCAAGAAGCTTCTTGCCCCCTCCTCGACGTCTCACTTCTTATCAAGCTGTACATTACTGCAACAGTCGATACAGCATTGTTGGCGGAATAAATAATGAAGTCAAGCGCTTTTCCATCGATATTGACAAATTCTTCACGACGACCAAAAAAGCAACTCTTGATTTTGACAGCAAGGTCGCCATCTGCGCACTATTAAGAAAACGCGTAAGATTGAAAACAATTGGAAAGGCGTAGATATTGCGCATGACAACCACTGTGAAAGCATTAGAATAAGCGTATGGCAACCAAGCACGACTCAGAAACCCTGCTGGAGCGGCAAGTGCTGAAGCCGCCGCCGCTCTATCAGGTAGCCTTGCTCAATGACGACTACACCCCGATGGAATTTGTGGTGGCCATCATTCAGGAGTATTTCAACAAGGACCGTGAAACGGCGACGCAAATCATGCTCAGTGTTCATCGCTACGGCAAAGGAGTGTGCGGCGTGTTCTCTAAAGATATAGCGTGTACCAAAGTGGAGTTCGTTTTAACGCATGCGCGCAAGGCGGGGCACCCCCTGCAGTGCGTGATGGAGGAAGTATGATTGCGCAGGAATTAGAAGTAAGTTTGCACATGGCGTTTGTCGAAGCTCGGCAGGCACGGCACGAATTCATCACGGTTGAGCATTTACTGCTGGCACTGCTGGACAATCCCTCCGCTGCCGAGGTATTGCGTGCCTGCGCGGTCAATATAGAAGACCTGCGCAAGACCCTCACCAATTTCATCGGCGATAACACGCCGACCGTGCCTGGCACGGGCGAAGTCGACACCCAGCCGACGCTTGGTTTCCAGCGCGTGATTCAGCGCGCCATCATGCACGTGCAGTCCGCCTCGAACGGCAAGAAGGAAGTCACGGGCGCCAATGTGCTGGTGGCCATCTTCGGCGAAAAGGATTCGCATGCGGTCTACTACCTGCACCAGCAGGGCGTGACACGCCTGGACGTGGTCAATTTCATCTCGCACGGCGTGCGCAAGGACCAGTCGACGGAAAGCGCGAAAGCCTCCGAAGGCGTGGAAGAAGCGCCCGTCGACGGCCAGCCGAAGGAAAGCCCGCTCGACCAGTTCACGCAAAACCTGAACAAGGCCGCTGCCGAAGGCAAGATCGACCCGCTGATCGGGCGCGAGGAAGAAGTCGACCGCGTGATCCAGATCCTGTGCCGCCGCCGCAAGAACAATCCGCTGCTGGTCGGCGAGGCGGGCGTGGGCAAGACGGCCATCGCCGAAGGCCTCGCTTACCGCATCACGCAAAGCGATGTGCCGGAAATCCTGCAGAATGCCGTCGTGTATTCGCTGGACATGGGCGCCTTGCTGGCCGGTACCAAATACCGCGGCGACTTCGAGCAGCGCCTGAAAGCCGTGCTGAAACAGTTGAAGGACAATCCGAACGGCATCCTGTTCATCGACGAGATCCACACCATCATCGGTGCGGGCTCGGCGTCGGGCGGTACCCTTGATGCGTCCAACCTGCTGAAACCGGCACTGGCCAACGGTCAATTGAAGTGCATCGGCGCGACCACGTACACGGAATTCCGCGGCGTGTTCGAGAAGGACCATGCGCTCTCCCGCCGCTTCCAGAAAGTGGACGTCAACGAGCCGACCGTCGAGCAAACCGTGCAGATCTTGCGCGGCCTCAAATCGCGCTTCGAAGAGCACCATGGCGTGAAATACTCGGCTTCGGCCCTGTCGACGGCGGCCGAACTGGCGGCGCGCTTCATCAACGACCGCCATCTGCCCGACAAGGCGATCGACGTCATCGATGAAGCGGGCGCGGCGCAGCGCATCCTGCCGAAGTCGAAGCAAAAGAAAACCATCGGCAAGGCCGAGATCGAGGACATCATCGCCAAGATCGCCCGCATTCCGCCGCAAACGGTCAACCAGGACGACCGCAGCAAGCTGCAGACGATCGACCGCGACTTGCGCAATGTCGTGTTTGGGCAAGATCCCGCCATCGATGCGCTGGCCTCGGCCATCAAGATGGCCCGTGCCGGCCTGGGCAAGACGGACAAGCCGATCGGCTCCTTCCTGTTCTCCGGTCCGACCGGCGTCGGCAAGACCGAGGTGGCGAAACAGCTGGCCTTCATCCTCGGTATCGAGCTGATCCGTTTCGACATGTCCGAATACATGGAGCGCCACGCCGTCAGCCGCCTGATCGGCGCGCCGCCGGGCTATGTCGGTTTCGACCAGGGCGGCTTGCTGACGGAAGCGATCACCAAGAAGCCGCATGCGGTCTTGCTGCTCGATGAAATTGAAAAAGCCCATCCGGACATTTTCAATATCCTGCTGCAAGTCATGGACCATGGCACCTTGACGGACAACAATGGCCGCAAAGCCGATTTCCGCAACGTGATCATCATCATGACGACGAATGCGGGCGCGGAAAGCTTGCAAAAGACGTCGATCGGCTTCACCAATTCGAAGCAGGCCGGCGACGAGATGGCCGACATCAAGCGCATGTTCACGCCGGAGTTCCGCAACCGCATCGACGCGACCATCAGTTTCCGCGCGCTGGACCAGGAAATCATCCTGCGCGTGGTCGACAAGTTCCTCATGCAACTGGAAGAGCAGTTGCACGAGAAAAAGGTCGAAGCCGTATTTACCGAGAAGCTGCGTGCTTTCCTCGGCAAGAAAGGTTTCGATCCGCTGATGGGCGCGCGGCCGATGGCGCGTTTGATCCAGGACATGATCCGCAAGGCGCTGGCCGACGAACTGCTGTTCGGCCGCCTGGTCACTGGCGGACGGGTCACCGTCGACCTCGACGACAAGGACCAGGTCTTGCTGGAATTCCCGGAACCGCCAGACGCGGCGCCGACGGCAGCACCGGAAACGGTGGAAGTCGAGTAAGCTTCCTGCCGTCAACGAAAAACCCGCCCACGCAAGTGGCGCGGGTTTTTTTACGTTTTTATGGGCAATAAAGAAGGTTTTAAGAAGGTTTTCTTTGGTCGTAGTTATGCCAGAATTGCTGTCCGGTATCGACATGATGTCCATGCCACCTGACCGCTATCTGGATGCCACATGAAAATTTCCCGCAATCTCTCCTTGCTCCTGTTGTCCGCCGGCTTGCTGGGCAACGCCGCCGCTGCCGCGCCCGCCGGCAGTTATTTCCGCTTTCCCGCCGTGCGCGGCGATACCGTCGTCTTCACGGCCGAAGGCGATTTGTGGAAAAGCAATCTGCGCGGTGGCGCGGCCCAGCGTCTGACCACGCATCCCGGCTATGAAACGAACGCGGCGATTTCTCGCGACGGCCAGTGGCTGGCGTTTTCCGCCGCTTATGAAGGGGCGCAGGAAGCGTATGTGATGCCGCTGGCCGGCGGCTTGCCGCGCCGTATTTCCTTTGACAATGGCGGCGTGCTGGTGCTGGGCTGGACGGCGCAGGGCGAGGTGCTGGTCAGCACGCAAAATACGGACGGTCCCGCCTCGCGCCGCATCGTCGCCGCCATCGATCCCGTGAAACAGACGCGGCGCGTGTTTCCCGTGGCCGACGCCAACGACGCCGTGCTCGACGACGCGGGCAAGACCCTGTTCTTCACGCGTTTCGGCCTGGCCATGACGAATGACAATGTGCGCAACTACCGGGGCGGCGCGCATGCCACCTTGTGGCGCTATGAGCTCGACGGCAAGGGCGAGGCCGTGCGCATGCACACGGATGCCGGCGTTTTGGCAGGCAACAACAAGCGCCCCATGTGGTGGCAGGGCCGCGTGTATTACATCAGCGACGAGGGCGGCAGCGACAATCTGTGGAGCATGCTGCCCGACGGCTCCGACCGCCGTGCCTTGACCAGCCACACGCAGTGGGACGTGCGCAACGCGCAGCTGGGCGACGGCAAGATTGTGTATCAATTGGGCGCAGACCTGCGGGTGCTGGACCTGGTCGCAGGGACGGATTCATCGCCATTGCCGATCAGCCTTGTCTCCGACTTCGACCAGCAGCGCGCGCGCCAGATCCGCTCGCCGCTCGACACCCTCTCGAACGTGCAGCTATCGGGCAAGGACGAGCGCATCATCCTGACGGCGCGCGGCAAGGTCAGCATCGCCGGCACGGGCAGCCTGCGCCGGGTCGACATCGCCATTCCCGATGGAGCGCGGGCGCGCGATGCCGTCTTTTCCAGCGACGAGAAATCCGTGTTCGCCATCGTCGACACGAGCGGAGAAAACGAAATCTGGAAGTACGCGGCCGACGGCTCGGGCAAGGGCGAGCAGCTGACGACGCAGGGAGATAATCACCGCTGGAAGCTGTATCCGTCGCCGGACGGGCGTTGGCTGGCGCACACGGACAAGAAGGGCCGTTTCTGGTTGCTGGACCTGGCGACCAGGGGCAATCAGCTGATCGACGATGCGGGCAAGGCGGGCGTGGACAAGCACGACGAAGTGCAATGGTCGCCCGACAGCCGCAACCTGGCCATCGTGCGCGTGGCAAGCAACGAGCAGCGCGAGCAGATCGGCTTGTACAACCTGGCATCGAAGCAGCTGCAGTTCGTCACCAGCGACCGCTATACCTCCGGCTCGCCCGTGTTTTCGCCGGACGGGCGCTGGCTGTATTTCATGTCGGCGCGCAATTTTCAGCTGGCCAATGGCTCGCCCTGGGGCGATCGCAACATGGGCCCCGTGTTCGACAAGCGCATCGGCGTGTATGCGCTGGCGCTGCAGCCGGGCAACCGTTTCCCGTTCCAGCCCGACGATGAACTGAGCCGTCCGGGAGTGAAACCGGCCGAAACGGACGATGAAAAGGCGGCCGAATCGGCGGCGGAAAAGGCATTGGAAAAGGCCAGCGGCAAGTCGGCCGTGAAGAAAACGCCGGCCGCCCTGCCGGACGTCGTCTTCAAGGGACTGGCCGAGCGCCTGTACGAAGTGCCGCTAGCGGCCGGCAATTACAGTGCGCTGGCCATCGATGACAAGCGCCTGTATTTCCTCGAGCGCGACAGCGGCGAGAACAAGTCCAGCCTGAAGACCTTAGCGATTGGCAATACCGGCTCCAAGCCGGAACTGCTGGTGGCCAATGTGCGCGAATTCGACCTGGCGCAAGATAAAAAGCATTTGTACTACAGGACAGCAACCAGCGCGGCAGCCACAGGCCCGGGCGAGATGCTGGTGATCGAGGCGGGCGCCAAGCTGCCGGCCGACCTGTCGAAGGCGAAAGTAAAAGTCGACGACTGGACGTTTGTGTCGAACCCGCGCCTGGAATGGAAGCAGATGTTCAACGATGCCTGGCGCTTGCACCGCGATTTCCTGTACGACGCGAAGATGCGCGGCGTGGACTGGAAGGCGGCGCGCGACAAGTATGCGCCGCTGGTCGAGCGGGTCACGGACCGGGCCGAGCTCAATGACGTGCTGGGCATGATGGTGGCCGAAGTGGGCGCCCTGCATTCGCAGATCCGTCCCGGCGAATTGCGCCGCACGGAGCAGGAAGGCGCGCCGGCCGGCCTGGGCGCCGTGCTGGCGCGCACCAGCGAGGGCTACCGGGTCGAGCATGTCTACCGCAGCGAGGCGGAACTGCCCTCGGCGCGCGCACCGCTGTCGCGGCCCGAAGTGGATGTGAAGGAGGGCGACGTGATCACGGCCGTCAACGGCAAGGACGTCCTGGGCGTGCGCGACATCAGCGACCTGCTGCTGAACCAGGCCGACAAGCAGGTGCTGCTGCAGGTCAAACGCGGTCATGGCAAGGGCGCGCCGCGCGCCGTCATCGTCACGCCCGTCAACATGGCGAAACAGACGGCGCTGCGTTATGGCGACTGGGAATTGAGCCGCGCCGAGCAGGTGGCCGCCGCCTCGCAGGGGCGCATCGGCTACCTGCACCTGCGCGCCATGGGCGCCAACGACATCGCCTCGTTCGCGCGCGATTTTTACGCCAACATCAACCGCGAAGGCCTGATCATCGATGTGCGGCGCAATAACGGCGGCAATATCGACAGCTGGATCATCGAAAAACTGCTGCGCAAGGCCTGGGCCTACTGGGCGCCGCCGGGCGTGCAGCCGTCGTCGAACATGCAGAACACCTTCCGCGGCCATCTGGTCGTGCTGGTCGATGAACTCACGTATTCCGATGGCGAGACCTTCGCCGCAGGCATCAAGGCATTGAAACTGGCGCCGCTGGTGGGCAAGCGCACGGCCGGCGCCGGCGTCTGGCTGAGCGACAATACGCGCCTGGCCGATAACGGCATGGCGCGCGTGGCGGAAAACGGCCAGTTCGGCATCGACGGCCAGTGGCTGATCGAAGGCGTGGGCGTGGTGCCGGACGTCGAGGTGGAAAATCCGCCGCACGCCACCTTCAATGGCGCCGACCGCCAGCTGGATGTGGCGCTCGACATGCTGGCGAAAAAGCTCAAGGAACAGCCGCGCCCCGCGTTCCAGGCGCAGCCGATCCCCGCGCTGAAGTAATTCCGTTACAGGCTGCAGGCGGTCTTGACGCGTGGCACCAGATAGCCGTACTGCTCGTGATGGCGCAGGTCGGCGGTGGACGGCACGTCCTGGTGCAAGGCAGTCCGCTGGTGCCGCCCGCGCCGCCGTGTCCCGTGCCGCGCTGCCATAGATCGTGCGGGTGAGGCCTGCCGTCCACGGTTTTTTTGTATGGCCGAAAAATCAGCCGGCGCGCAGGCGGCGCCACAGCGTGGTGCGGCTGATGCCGAGGTATTGGGCGGCGGCGTCGCGGCGCCCGCCGAAGCGCGCCAGTACGGCGCTGGCGCTTTCGTCTTCCAGGCGCGGCGGCGCGGTGGCGGCCGGTGCCGGCTGCGGCGCGGCCGTGCCGGCAGCATTGCCCAGTTCCGGCGCCACGCCCAGCACGAAGGCGGGCGTGAGCGCCTGCAGCGGTTCGGCTGCCAGGAACAGGGCCAGGCGCTCGGCCAGGTTGCGCAGTTCGCGCACGTTGCCGGGCCAGCCGTAGCGGCGCAGCAGCGGCGCGCAAGCCTGGATTTCCGCGTGCAGGTTGGGGTGCGGGCGGGCGCCCAGCGCGGCCAGCGCGTTTTTCAGCGACCATTCGGCCAGGCCGGGAATGTCGCTGGCGCGTTCGCGCAAGGCGGGCAAATGCAGGCGCAGCACGGCCAGGCGGTAGAACAGGTCGGCGCGGAAGCGTCCTTCGCGGATGCGCTGCTCCAGGTCGCAGTGCGTGGCGCTGATGATGCGCACATTGATGGCGATGGGCCGCGTGCCGCCCACGCGCACCACTTCGCGCTCTTCCAGCACGCGCAGCAAGCGCGTTTGCAGGGCCAGCGGCATTTCGCCGATTTCGTCGAGGAACAGGGTGCCGTGGTTGGCCGCCTCGAACAGCCCCGCATGGCCGCCCCGGCGCGCGCCCGTGAACGCCCCGTCCTCGTGGCCGAACAGTTCCGATTCCAGCAAGGACTCGGCGATGGCGCCGCAATTGATGGCAATAAAGGGCCGGTTCGCGCCCAGGCTGCGCGGGCTTTCGCGGTGGATGGCCTGCGCCACCAGTTCCTTGCCGCTGCCCGTCTCGCCCTGGATCAGCACCGTCGCCGGCGAGCGCGCATACAGCACCACCGACTGGCGCAGCGCTTCCATCGCCTCCGATTCGCCGCGCAAATCGTGCAGGCCGTGGCGCGCGCGCAGGGTGTCGGCCACCACCGCGCGCCGCCCCCGGTTCGATTCGATCTGGGTCAGGCGCGCCAGTTCCAGCGCGTCGTCGAAGGCGCGCCGGATGGCCGTGGCCGAATACACGAAGACGGCGGCCAGGCCCGCTTCCTCGGCCAGGTCGGTGACGAGGCCCGCGCCGACGACGGCTTTGACGCCCTCGGCCTTCAGTTCATTGATCTGCGCGCGCGCGTCTTCCTCGGTGGCGTAGGTGCGCTGCGCGATCTGGAAGCCGAAGGTGGCGGCAAATTCGCCCAGTTCCGGCATCGGATCCTGGTAGGTGACGACGCCGATGTGCGGCGAGATGCGCCGCGCGCGCGCCAGCGCCTGCATCACGTCGTAGCCGCTGGCCTTGGCGATGATGACGGGTACCGACAGCCGGCCTTTCAGGTAGGCGCCGTTGGAACCGGCCGCAATGACGGCGTCGCAGCGCTCCGTGGCCATGCGTTCGCGGATGTGGCGCACGGCGTCGTCGAAGCCCAGGTTGATCGGCTCGATCGTCGCCAGGTCGTCGTATTCGAGCGTGATGTCGCGGAACAGGTCGAACAGCCGCGAGACGGAGACGGTCCAGATGACGGGTTTGTCGCGGTGGTCGAGCGGAGGTTGGGGAGGGCGGCGCATGCTTTATTCTAAACGATTTGTTTCATATTTTTGCTGTGCAACGGCGTTGCAACAAGCGTGTTGCAAGTGGTCTGTGGCGTTTCAGATATTGCCAATAAGGAATATGAAAAAACCCCGGGAAACTGGTTTATGATCTAACAGCACTATGATGCCTGATGAATATATTGCCCAGGTGCATTTCGACCGCCAACAACCGAACCATGGTGTCCATGAACCGCGTACCGACCAGTCCCGATTTCATCGCCGATGCCTTGCAGCTGATCGCCTTGCCTGCTTGCGCCTGCGATGCCTGCGGCATGGTGGTGGCCGCGAATGGCGCCTTGCAGTCCTTGCTGGGCAGGGATATATCGGGCTGGTTGCTGGCCGACTGTTTTACGGACGCCTACCGCGCGTCGAGCACCAGCATGCTGCGCGGCGCGCTCGGCGCGGCCGGGCGCGAGCGACAGTGGGACAGCAGCCTGCAAGGGGAGGCGGGCGCCATCGCCGTGCAGGTATGGTCGAGGCCGCTGCTGGTGGACGATGGCTTGCCGGGCGCGACCCTCGTGTTTGCCGACATCCGCGTGCAGCAGCGCGACCAGCAAGCCCTGCGCAAGACCTTGCTGGAACAGCAGGCCATCCTGGAAAGCGCGGCCGTCGGCATCATCTTTTCCAAGGGCGGCTTTATCGAGGAATGCAATATCCGCGCCGCCGAGATGCTCGGCTATGCGCGCCACCAGCTGACGGGCATGCCGGGCGCGGTGCTGTACCGCTCCGCCGAGCATTGCCGCGCGCTGGGACTGGAAGCGGCGCCGCTGCTGTCGAAGGGCAAGCCGTACCGTACGGAGCTGGAATTGCGGCGCCAGGACGGCACCCTGTTCTGGAGCCGCCTGCACGGGCGCGCCGTCGATCCCTTGAATACGCATGACGGCACGGTCTGGATCATCGAGGATATCAGCGACCACCGGCGCGATGAAGACCAGCTGCGCCGTGCCATGCTGGAAATGCAGGCCGTGATGGACAACGCGCCGCTGGCCATCGGCTTCCAGCGCGACAAGGGCGTGCTGCGCTACAACCGGCGCTTCGCCGAATGCTTCGGCTTCGATGGCGACAGCGGCGTGGGCCTGGCCGTCGCCGACCTGTATCCGTCGCGCGCGGCCTACGAGAACGTCGTGCGGCAGGCTGCGCCTCTGCTGCGGCGCGGCCTGCCGTTTCAGGGCGAGATGGAGATGCGCCGCCGCGACGGCTCCACGTTCTGGGCGCTGGCGTATGGCTATGTGCTGAATCCCGAAAGCCAGTCCGACCGCGCGCTGCGCGACACGATCTGGCTGTTCGACGACCGCAGCGCGCAAAAGGCGGCCGAAGAGGCGACGCGCCAGCTGATGCTCGAGCAGCAGGCCATCCTCGACAACGCCTCCGTCGGCATCCTGTTTTCGCGCTCGCGCCTGATCCTGCGCTGCAATCCCCGCTTCGCCGAAATGTTCGGCTATGCGCAGGAAGAGATGACGGGCATGCCCGCCGCCGAACTGTTTCCCTCGCCGGCCGCCTACGAGGCATTCGGCGTGCAAGCGACGCCGCTGCTGGGACAGGGCTTGCCGTACGAGCAGGACGAATCGCTGTTCCGCCGCCGCGATGGCAGCCTGTTCTGGTGCCGCATCCGCGCCAAGGCCGTTGACCAGGCGCACAGCGAGCAGGGCGCCATCTGGATCCTCGAAGACATCACGGCCAGCCGCCAGGCGCAGATGGAGGTGGCGGCCATCATGACGAATGCCTCGGTCAGCATCCTGTACACCAAGAACCGCCAGATCACGCGCTACAACCTGGGCTTTGCCGCGATGTTCGGCTACAGCGGCGACGAGGCGCTGGGCTTGCCCGGGCGCGCCCTGTACGTGTCGCAGCAATCCTACGACCTGCTGGGCGCGGCAGCCTTTCCCTTCCTGTCGGTGGGCAAGCCCTTCCAGACGGAAGTGGAAATGATGCGCCGCGACGGCACGACCTTGTGGGCGCAACTGATCGCCTACGTCGTCAATCCCGACGATCCCGCGGCCGGCACCATCTGGATCATCGAGGACCGCACGGAAGCCAAGCGCGCCGAAGAATCGCTGCGCAACGCGCTGCTGGAAAACCAGGCCATCCTCGACAGCGCCGTGCTGGGCATCTCGGTGATAGAGGGGGGCTACAATTTGCGCGCCAACAGCAAGATGGAAGAGCTGTTCGGCTATGGACCCGGCGAGATCAACGGCCTGTCGGTGCAGGCGCTGTATCCGGACGTGGCCGCGTGGAAGGTGGCGCGCGGCGAGACGGCGCGCGATTTCGATGCGGGCAGGGTGCACATGTCGGAATACCAGCTGGTGCGCAAGGATGGCAGCCGTTTCTGGGCGCGCCTGTCCGGCCGGCCGTTCGACCTGGCGCATGCGCATGGCCGTTCCGTGTGGCTGGTCGACGACGTGACGGCGCGCCGCGAGGCGGCCGAGGCGGTGCGCCGCGCGCGCGACGAACTGGAATTGCGCGTGCAGGAACGCACGGCCGAACTGGCCGGTGCCAACCTGCTGCTGCAGGGCGAAATCGTCGAGCGGCGCCAGGCCGAGGCGCGGGTGCACCACATGGCTTACCACGACAACCTGACGGGCTTGCCGAACCGCGCGCTGCTGTCGGACCGGCTGGAACGGGCCATGCTGGCCTCGCAGCGCTCGGAGCGCAAGCTGGCCGTGATGTTCATCGACCTCGATCGTTTCAAGACCATCAACGATTCGCTGGGCCACATGACGGGCGATCTGCTGCTCAAGGAAGTGGCCGCGCGGCTGTGCGGCGCCGTGCGCGCCAGCGACACGGTGGCGCGCCTGGGCGGCGATGAATTCGTCGTGCTGGTGCCGGGCATTCGTGGCGGCGAGGAAGCGGCGCGCGTGGCGGAGAAGATCATCGAGGCGCTGACGCCCGCCTTTCCGCTCGACGGCCACGTGCTGCACGTGACGCCGTCGATCGGCATCTGCGTGTATCCGGACGATGGCGGCGATGTCGATGCCCTGATGCGCCATGCCGATGCGGCCATGTACCACGCCAAGGGCAACGGCCGCAACAACTACCAGTTCTTCACGCAGACGATGAACCAGGCGGCGGCCCTGCACTTCGATCTGGAAAGCAGCTTGCGCACGGCGCTGGCGCTGCAGCAGTTCGAACTGTTTTACCAGCCGGTCATCGATATCGCCACGCGCCGCCTGCACGGCATGGAAGTGCTGCTGCGCTGGCGCCGTCCGGGCCACGGCCTGGTGCTGCCGGACCGCTTCATTCCCATCATGGAGGAAAACGGCTTGATCGTGCCGGTGGGCGAGTGGGTGATGCGCCAGGCGTGCGAGCAAAGCATGGCCTGGCAACGCCAGGGCTTGCAGCCGGTGCCGCTGGCCGTGAATTTGTCGCCGCGCCAGTTCATGCACAAGGGCCTGGTGGCGGCGATTGGCGCCGTGGTGCGGGAAACGGGGATCGATCCGTCGCTGCTGGAATTCGAGATCACCGAGACGGCGCTGATGCAGCACGGCGAGCATACCCTGGAGATCCTGCGGCAGATCAATGGCATGGGCCTGCGCCTGTCGATCGACGATTTCGGCACCGGTTATTCCAGCCTGGCCTACCTGAAGCGCTTCCCCGTGAAGAAGGTCAAGATCGACCGCGCCTTCATCAAGGACCTCGAGCACAGCGCGGAAGACCGCGCCATCGTGTCGGCCATCATCGCGCTGGCCGACAGCCTGCAATTGTCGGCCGTGGCCGAGGGCGTGGAAACGGAGGAGCAGTTCGCGCTGCTGCAGGCGAACGGCTGCCGCTATGCGCAGGGCTATCTGTTTTCCGCGCCCGTGCCGGCGGTCAATGCGCAGGCCTTGCTGGAACGCGTTGTTAAGACTTCGAGCGCCTAACAGAACCGTAGCGAGCGGCAGTGAGTTGTGGCTGAGAAGCGGAGCTGTGCGAATGCACAGTGAGCATCGGAGGCCGCAAATCGCGACGCGCAGTAGGTTATGTTAGGTGCTCAATCAATCGTCGCCACCACCGGCGCATGATCGGACGGCTGTTCCCACTTGCGCGGCACGCGGTCGATCACGCAGGCCGTGCAACGGGCTGCGAGAGCGGGCGAGAGCAGGATGTGGTCGATGCGCAGGCCCTTGTTCAGGCGGAAGCCCAGCTGGCGGTAATCCCACCAGCTGAACGATTTTTCCGCCTGTTCGAACAGGCGGAAAGCGTCCGTCAAGCCGATGTCGAACAGGCGCTGCAGGGCGGCGCGTTCCTTGTCCGAGACCAGCACCTGGCCTGCCCAGGCGACGGGGTCGTGCACGTCGCGGTCGTCGGGCGCGATATTGTAGTCGCCGACGACGGCCAGCTGCGGGTGCTGCTGCGCTTCTTCGGCCAGCCAGTCGTGCAGGGCGGACAGCCAGCCCAGCTTGTATCCGTATTTGTCCGAGTCGACGCTCTGGCCGTTCGGCACGTAGGCGCAGACGACCCGCACGCCGCCTATGGTGGCGGCCAGGATGCGCTGCTGCGCATCGTCATAGCGCGGGTTGTTCTTTACCACGTCGGTAATCGGCAGCTTCGACAGGATGGCCACGCCGTTGTAAGTCTTCTGGCCGCTGAAGACCACCTGGTAGCCGGCCGCCTCGATCTCGGCGACGGGGAACTTGTCATCCGTGAGCTTGGTTTCTTGCAGGCACAGTATGTCGACCGGGTTGTCGGTCAGCCACTGCAGCACTTGCGGCAGGCGCACTTTGAGCGAGTTGACGTTCCAGGTGGCGAGTTTCATGGGAAAAATCCTTGCTTGAGTAGGTGACGATTGGGTGTCGATAGGCGCGAATCTTACCGCATGCGTGTCGATGGCGTCCTGCCCCGCTTGTCGGGCATGGGCTTGATTGACGGGCGGGGAAAAAGCGGTGTTAACAAAGTATTTGCATTTAACC
Organism: Janthinobacterium aestuarii; assembly: GCF_046113285.1. Lineage (NCBI taxonomy): Bacteria > Pseudomonadati > Pseudomonadota > Betaproteobacteria > Burkholderiales > Oxalobacteraceae > Janthinobacterium > Janthinobacterium aestuarii. The sequence continues at coordinate 4,583,474 of NZ_CP142524.1, read as the reverse complement.
AATCGTGGCGCATGAATATTATGTTTTTGTGTATCATTGATCAACCCCTATGTTTGATTTGGCATAAGTGGCTGGCATGGCAGGCTGCGTCTTGCCGTTGGGCGCGACAAAGGTGTAAAGTTTCTCGCTAAAACGCGATAAAAACTACTAAAATGGCACAATGTAACAACTGTGTCACACGGCTTTGTTACAGCCAAGTTAAGAACCGAACAGGAAGCAGTTGTAATTAGTTGTAATTGCTATTCCGATTACATGACCACTGTGCCGGGGACGGAACGTTAATTCCGTCCCTGGCGCCGCCAGACTTGTTATATAAATTGCAGTACTGTATCTATGAGACTGTTTTACGACATCAATAGATGGTACTATTTTGAAATGTTGCAGTTTTAATAGTGAGACTTGCGCGTAGCATTTGCAAAGGAAGAAAATGCGAACTGCATTTGAAGCGTGGGCGCAGCGTGACGGCCACATTGTGCGGCGAAGAGAAGACAAACCGGATGAGTACCTGATTTTCGAGACCCAGCGCCGCTGGGTTATCTGGCAGGCAGCTCTGACGCATGGCAAGACGGCGGCCAAGCCGCGCGTGAGCGCGGCCGAAAAGGCGGCGAAAGCCCAGCGCGCGCTGGAAATGTCCTCCGATGAAGCGACCGTACGCAACAAGGTGCTCAATGAGGTGCTCGACGCCTTCAGCGGCGCCGATGGCGCGGCCGGCATGGAAGGCATACTGAAAGTGATCCAGGGCCTGAAGCAGAAGCAGAAGGCGCTGGCCGACGACAAGAGCGAAGATTCAACGGCTTGAGGGGACGGCGATGCGTTATCGGCACTATAAGGGCGGCATTTACGAACTCGTGTGCGAAGCCACGCTGGAAGCGGATCTGACGCCGATGATCGTCTATCGCGCCGCCGACGGTTCCATCTGGACCCGTCCGAAAGACGTGTTTTTTCAACTGATCGAAGTCGAAGGCGTCATGGTCCAGCGTTTCGCTCCCATCAACTGATGGCCGCCTGCGTGCGTGCCCGGGATTATTTAATGCGTAAATTGCTGCCTGCCGCTTTGGTGCTGGGCTTTGCCTGCGCCGCGGCGCATGCCGAAACCATCGGTTCGGTCGATACGGTCTTCAAACTGATCGGCCCTGACCATAAAATCGTCGTTGAAGCGTATGATGATCCGCGCGTCGCCGGCGTCAGCTGCTATCTGTCGCGCGCCAAGACGGGCGGCATCAAGGGCGCTGTCGGCCTGGCCGAAGACAAGGCCGATGCGGCCGTGGCTTGCCGCCAGGTGGGGCCGCTGCAATTCAAGGGCAAGCTGCCGCGCCAGGAAGAAGTGTTCACCGAGCGCGCCTCGATCTTCTTCAAGCACGTGCGCGTCGTGCGCATGGTCGACAGCAAGCGCAATGCGCTGGTCTACCTCGTGTATTCCGACCGCCTGATCGAGGGCAGCCCGAAAAACAGCGTCACCGCCGTCGCCGTGCCTGGCGACCAGCCGATTCCCGTCCGTTAAGCGAGCTTCCCATGCGCGTGCCATCGTCTGCCGCCCTTGCCGCCTTTGCCGCCGGGACGCTGCTGTTTGGTCTGGGCGGCTGCGCTACCCTGACGGGCAACACGGACCAGATGGTGCTGGTGCAAACCATCCAGGACAACCGCGAGCTGACTGGCGCCGGTTGCATCCTCAGCAACGACGTGGGCAAGTGGTTCGTCACCACGCCGGGACGCATCACCATCCGCAAGAGCCAGGAACCGTTGAAAGTCGATTGCCGCAAGCATGGCTCTCCCGCCATCGCGACGGACGACCACATCGATCCCAAGCTCAATGGCAGCGTATGGGGCAATGTCATCCTGACCCTGGGCGTCGGCTATTTCGTCGACCGCAACACGGGCGCCGGCTTCGACTACCCATCGATCCTGACCATCGTCATGCAAGACCCGGCCCGTCTGGCGCCGCCGCCCGCACCCATCGCCGTGAAGCCGCCGCCGGCCGCCGTGCCGGAAACGGTGGTGCAGCCCAAGGTGGCACCGTCGCCGTTGCCCAATCCCGTCGTCTACTGATTAATATCCCACGCATGAAAAAACCGCCAGGGTCAGTGACCGTGGCGGCTGCTTCGCGACGCCGGTAGCGCTGGGCGCTACCGGCCGGCGTCAACTTAGACGCGGTTGATCAGGAACGTGGTCAAGAGTGGTACTGGACGGCCGGTCGCGCCCTTCGATCCGCCCGATTTCCATGCCGTGCCGGCGATGTCCAGATGCGCCCAGGTGTACTTCTTGGTGAAGTTTTCCAGGAAGGCCGCTGCCGTCACCGAGCCGCCGCCTGGCGTGCCGATGTTGGCCAGGTCGGCGAAGTTCGACTTCAGCTGTTCGTTGTACGCCTCTTCGATCGGCATGCGCCATGCCGTGTCGCTCGATTGCTTGCCCGCTGCCAGCAGTTCATTGGCCAGCTGGTCATGCGCCACATCGCTGCGCGTAAACAGGCCGCTGTTGTGGTGGCCCAGGGCGACGACGCAAGCGCCCGTCAGGGTGGCGATATCGACCACGGCTGCCGGCTTGAAGCGTTCGGCGTAGGTCAGCGCGTCGCACAGCACCAGACGGCCTTCGGCGTCCGTGTTCAGCACTTCGATGGTCAGGCCGTTCATGGAGGTGACGATGTCGCCCGGCTTGGTGGCGCGGCCCGACGGCATGTTTTCGCACGCGGCGATGACGCCGATGACGTTCAGCTTCAGGTTCATTTCGCCGATGGCGCGGAAGGTGCCCAGTACCGAGGCGGCGCCGCACATGTCGTACTTCATTTCATCCATGCCAGGACCGGCCTTGATCGAAATGCCGCCCGTGTCGAAGGTGATGCCCTTGCCGACCAGGACCACCGGCGCATCCTTGGCCTTGCCGCCCATGTGTTTCAGGACGATGAATTTCGGCGGCTGCTCGCTGCCGTTGGTGACGGACAGGAAGCTGCCCATTTTCAGCGCTTCGAGCTGTTTGCGGTCCAGTACTTCGACTTCGAACTTGTAATCCTTGGCCAGCTGCTTGGCCGTGCTGGCCAGGTAGGTCGGATTGGCGATGTTCGCCGGCAGGTCGCCCAGCTTGCGCGTCAGGTCGGAACCGTTGGCGATGGCGATGGCTTGTGCCAGCGCGCCGCGCGTGCCTGCCGTTGCTGGCGCTGCCAGGACGATCTTGCGCACGCCTGCCGGCGCCGGATCTTTTTTGCTTTTTTGCGAGTCGCAGCGGTATTCGCTGTCATGTGCTGCTTGCACCACGCAACGGATTGCCCAATTTACGTCGCGCTCTTTCACTTCAGCCAGCGGTAATGCGATAATGGCGTCCGCAGCGCCCAGCGAGCCGAAGGCCTTCAGCGCGGCTTGTACGCCGGTTGCGAAGCTTTTTTCGCTGACAGTGTCATCGCTGCCCATGCCTACCAGCAGAACACGTTCGGCGGCGACGCCATCGACTGCGCGCAGCAGCAAGGTGCTGCCAGGCTTGCCGCTGATGTCGCCGGACTTCAGCGCAGCCGAAATCGCACCCTTGCTGTCCAGCGATTTTGCCGCTGGCGACAGTTTTTTGTTTTCGAATACCGCAACCGCGATGCATCCGCTTTTGGCCGTGCCGAGGGTGCTCTTGGTATCGAATGCTTTTATGCTAAAGTCCATTTGGTTCTCCGTTTTCATTTACTAGTAACGTGTTACTCAACTAACTGACCCGAATTATAAACTCCGAATGATCTTTCAACGCGCCCTTCGACGTGAATTGGCTAGTGCCGCCGGGGCCACCTTCACTGTTTTGTTCAGCATCCTGCTCACCTGGATGCTGATCGGTATTCTCGGCAAGGCGGCGGGCGGCAAGATCGCGTCGGCCGACGTCATGTCCCTGATGGTCTTTTCCGCCCTGATGCAGCTGCCCACCATCATCATCCTCACCGGATTCATTTCGGTGCTGATGGTCGTCACGCGCAGCTACAAGGAGTCGGAGATGGTGGTGTGGTTCGCCTCGGGCCTGAGCCTGTCGCGCTGGATCTGGCCCGTGCTCAGCTTCGGCCTGCCGCTGGTGCTGGCCACCGGCGTCCTGAGTTTGTACGCCACGCCGTGGGCGCAAAAGAAAAGCGATGAATATGTGGCGCGCTTTGAAAAGCGCGAAGACCTGCAGAAAGTCACGCCGGGCCAGTTCCGCGAATCGGCCGGCAGCAACCGCATCTTTTTCGTCGAGGGCGCCAGCGGCGAAAAGAACGTGGTGCAGAACGTCTTCGTCAATACCGTCGATGAAAAAGGCAGCGCCGTCGTCGTCGTCGCGAAGGAAGGCGTGATCAATACCGACGCCAAGGGCGAACGCTTCCTGGTGCTCAAGAGCGGCCGCCGCTACCAGGGCGTGCCGACACAGGCGGACTTCCAGACCATGGAATTCGAGCAGTACATCATGCGCATCGAGAGCAAGCAGCAGGAACTGGGCGCGGAACTGGGCGTGCGCGCCATGAGCACCATGGCCCTGGTCGCCGATCCGAATCCCTACACCATGGCCGAGTTGCTGTGGCGGGTCAGTGCGCCGTTGATCGGCCTGATGCTGATCCTGCTGGCCATTCCGCTGGGCTTTGTCAATCCGCGTGCCGGCAGTTCGGCCAATCTGATCATCGCCCTGCTGATTTTCTTCACCTACAGCAATCTGATCAAGGTCGTCGAAGCGAGCGTGAAACAGGGGCGCCTGACCTTCGGTCTGGCCTGGTGGCCGCTGCACCTGCTGGCGGCGCTGGCCGTGGTGGCGCTGTTTGCGTGGCGCCTGAATGTGAACCACCGCTATCATCCGCTGGTCCTGCTGGCGGCGTTCAAGCGCGCGCGCCGCGCCGGCAAACCAAGTAAAGCGGTATCGAAATGAAGATTTTACAGCGCTATTTTGCGGTCTCGATATTCCAGGCGGTGCTGTTCGTGCTGCTGGCCTTTCTGGCTTTGCAAGCCTTCATCGACCTGACGGGCGAGTTGCCCAAGGTGGGCCGCAACGGCTACACCATCCAGTATGCCTTCCTGTATGTGCTGGTGCTGGTGCCGGGGCACGTGTACGAGGTGATGCCGATCGCGGCGCTGATCGGCACCATCTACACGATGGCGCAGTTTGCCGCCAGTTCCGAATTTACCATCATGCGCGCATCGAGCATGTCGACGGCGATGGCCGCCGGTTTCCTGTTCCGCATCGGTATCGTCTTCGTCGTCATCACCTTCATCTTCGGCGAGGTGATCACGCCGCGCACGGAGCCGCTGGCCGAACGCCTCAAGCTGACCTCGCGCGGCGCGGCCGTGTCGAGCGAGTTTCGCTCGGGCCTGTGGACCAAGGACATGGTCAAGAGCGACGGCCTGACGGGTACCGTCACCGGCTCGCGCTTTTTCAATGTGGGCGAAGCGCGTGCGGACGGCCAGCTGAAAAACGTCAAGCTGTATGAATTCGACACCGATATGCGTTTGCGCACCCTGACCGTGGCCAAAGGCGCGACGTATCAGGGCAATAATATCTGGCGTCTGACCGATGTGACGGAAACCTCGTTCTCGAACAGCGCGGCCACCTCGCCCGGCTTCGAGCCAAAGCTGGCGAACTACTATGGGCAGGAAACGAGCCTGGTGCGCACGGTGCAGAGCGCCAGCAAGGACATGACGTCGGAGGTGACGCCGAAGATCCTGACGGTGTCGGCGTCCGACCCCGAGCGCATGTCGGCCAGCGAACTGGCCGTGTACACGCGCCACCTGGCCGAGAACAAGCAGGAAACCGAGCGTTTCCGCATCGCTTTCTGGAAAAAACTGATCGATCCGCTGGCCATCTTCGTGCTGATGGCGCTGGCGCTGCCGTTCGCCTACATGCATACGCGCAGCGGCGGCATCAGCCTGAAGATCTTCATCGGCATCATGATCGGCGTGAGCTTCATGCTGGTCAACACCCTGTTCTCGCATCTTGGCTTGCTCAGCACCTGGCCCGCCTTCCTGACGGCGGTGGCGCCGAGCGCCCTGTATCTGCTGCTGGCGCTGGGCGCCCTGTGGTGGGTGGAGCGGCACTGATGGAGACGAACGTGAAACAGGCATTGATCTTGTTTGCCCATGGCGCGCGCGCCGCATCGTGGGCCGCCCCCTTCGAGCGGCTGCGCGACCTGACCCAGGCGCGCATGCCCGGCGCCAGCGTGCACCTGGCCTTCCTGGAACTGATGACGCCACGCCTGCCCGAGCTGGTGGCGAGCCTGCTGGCCGAGCTGCCCGCCGGCGCCATCCTCGACGTCACCGTGGTACCCGTGTTCCTGGGGCAGGGCGGGCATGTGCTGCGCGACTTGCCGTTGCTGCTGGAAGAACTGCGCCAGCAGCATCCGGCACTGCGCCTGAAGGTGGTCGAGGCGGTGGGCGAGAACGCCAGCGTGCTCGCCGCCATCGCCGATTACTGCGTGGCGGCGCCAGGTTCCAGCCCTTTGCCTTGAGCGGCATCGACATCGTCTACCTGTGGGTAGACGGCGCCGATCCCGCCTGGCGCGCGCGCCGGCGACACGCCTATGCCGCCTGGGCGCAGGCGCATCCTGGCCAGCTGGCCCTGCACGGCAACGTGGCGGGGCGCTACCGCGACAACGGCGAACTGCGCTACAACCTGCGCGCGCTCGAGCGCTTCTTTCCCGGCCATGGCCACATCTACCTGCTGACGGACCGGCAAGTGCCCCACTGGCTGCGCGCATCAAAGCGCCTGACGGTGATCGACCATGCGAGCCTGATGCCCGATGCCTCCCTGCCGGTGTTCGACTCCGGTCATATCGAATCGTACCTGCACCATATTCCGGGATTGTCCGAACGCTTCCTGTATCTGAACGACGACGTATTTTTCGGCGCGCCGTTCGAGCCTGCATTCTGGTTTGGCGGAGAAGGGGACCGGCGTTTGAGTGTTTTCACGGAGAGCGCGCTGCACGATGATGTGCCGGGCTTGCGCGCCGACGTGGCTGCGCCCGTCAATTGCGCGACCTTGTCGCGGCAATGGCTGTCGTCGCAGTACCCCGCTTACCTGCATGAACCGCGCCTGTATGCGCATGCGCCGCGGCCCATGCTGAAAAGCGCGCTGCATGCGCTGGAAGGGCTGGCGCCGGCCATGTTTGCCGCTGTGCGCGAGACGGTGTTCCGTTCGTGGCAGGTGCCGGCATTGCTGCCCGACCTGGTGCCGCGCTGGATGGTGCATCAGGGGATTGCGCGCTCGCGCATGCTCGACCCGCTGCATATCGCCAGCGGCGATGCGCAGGCGCCGCAGCAGCTTGAGGAACTGGCGGCGCGTTTCGGCAGCTTGCCGTTTTTCTGCATCAACGATACCTGCGACGAGGCCGGGGACGACGACCCGCGCCTGCTGCGCGTGGCCGCTACCTTGCAGCGGCTGCTGCCGCTGCCGTCATCGTTTGAAGTTGCTTAAGCCGCTTTCTTCTTCGGCGCCAGGCTGATGCGGGCGGCGGCCGTGCTGTCGGACAGCGAAGCGAGGAACAGCAGCAAATAGGCGCCCAATTCGAGCACTTCCTCACCGAGCAGCGCGTAGGCGTCCGGCATGCCATGAAAGACCTTCTTGTCGAAAGGCCAGCCAGCGACCATCAGCAAGCCGCCGATGGCCGTCAGGATGGTGATGCGCATGCTGAAAATCTGCGGCGCATGGGCAAACACCTTGCGCGCGCGCGGCGCGAAGAAGATCAGCAAGCGTATCAGGATCAGCAACTCCACCAGACGCAGGGCTTTTTCCAGCTGCGCCCAGGCGGGCGCCGTGCCGAACTGATCGATATCGAGTTCGCGCAGCAGGAAGCCGAACAGCAGCGCGCACAGGCCCGCATGCATGAGGAAGCGCAGGGACTGGCGGTCAGTCTCTTGCCAGGCGCGCACGCCGTGCACGGTGCAAGCCAGGGCCAGGAACAGCGCCTGCAGCCATTCCAGCAAATGGTTTTCGTCGTCGATATTCGGGAACACCGTCCACAGGGCGATGGAGGCGAGCATGCTGAGCAGCACGGCGCTGGCGACGCCGACATTGCTGCGGCTGAGCGAAGTCAGGGCTTCGCGCATGGAGGTGAAATTCATGTGTGGTCGTAAGGCTAAAGTTGCGCGGCGCGGTATTGCAGCCTGCGGGCGCAGCTTTTTTCGGGGAGGGTCAGCCGGGATACCGCACGGCAAGCGCTATGGCGGGGCGAAGCGTGAATTTATTGCTATCACGCAACAACTTCTCGAGAAAAGATGCGTGAGCATCGTATCATGTTTCCCTGGAAGACGTCGGTTACTGACTTTAAAGTCGGTAAAATACGCTGTGTTTATTCAAGCATGGCGCGCCAGAATGGCGGCCGTTTCTTCGATGGCCTGGTGCGTGCGCGCGGCCATGGCGTCGCCCAGCATCACCAGCACGGGGCCGTGGGTGTCACCCAGGCCGTGCGCCAGGGCGCTCAGCGTCAGGCGCACGATGCGCTGGTCCGGGCGGCTGCAGTTTTCTATCACCACCACGGGGGTATCGGCCCGGCGGCCCAGGGCCAGCAAGCGCTGCGCCGTGGCAATGGCTTCGCGGCCACCCATGTATTGCACCAGGGTGTCGCAGTCGGGAATGCGCGTCTGGTCCGGTTCGCCCGGTGCCGTGCTGGACGTGAAAAAGGCCACGCTGCGCGACACGCCCCGCTTGGTCAGCGGCTGCTGTGTTGCGGCCGCCGCCGCCAGCGCCGTGGTAATGCCGGGCACCACTTCGACGGCGATGCCCGCTTCTTCCAGCGCCCGCAATTCCTCGTCGGCACGGCCGAACAGCATGGGATCGCCCCCTTTCAGGCGCACGACGACGGCGTGCTTGCGCGCGTTGTCGACCAGTTGCTTGTTAATAAAGGCCTGCGCCGTCGACAACTGGCCGCAGCGCTTGCCTACCAGGATTTTTTGCGCCTGCGGGCACAGCTCCAGCATCTCTTCGGTGACCAGCGCGTCGTGCAGCACGACGTCGGCCTGCGCCAGCAGGCGGGCGCCACGCAAGGTCATCAGGTCTTGCGCGCCGGGGCCTGCGCCGATCAGGTAGACCTTGCCGGGGAGAGATGCGGAGTTGTTCATGCTAGCCTTCTTCAGTCGAGATACGGGTTACAGCCGAACCATGCCCGCGGCCACGGTCTGGTGGGTGACTTCATCGATCAGGATGAATGCCCCCGTGGCGCGGATATCGGCATACGCATCGGCCGCCAGCGCCTGCTGCACGTTCAGGCTGATGCGGGCAATGTCGTTGAGCTTCAAGCCTTCGGCAGGATGGCGCTGCTGCGTATTGATGTCGAGAATCGACTCGATCGCCGTCACCTTGGCCGCCGTCTGCTTGGTGCCGTGCTTGATCCAGTACTTGCGGCGCAGGTCCAGCGCGTCTTCCGACAGCCAGCACACGTCGGCCACTACCTGTTTCAGCAAGGTGGCGGGGCGCTCGCTGCTGGCCAGCAAGTCGCCACGCGAAATGTCCAGATATTCATTGAGCAGCAGGGTCACGGACTGGCCCACCACGGCCGTCGGCAGCGAACCGTCGAGGGTGACGATGTCTTTCACTGTCGCCGTCTGGCCCGATGGCTGCACCACCAGGGTGTCGCCGATGCTGACCTTGCCCGCCTCGATGCGGCCCATGTAGCCGCGGAAGTCGTTCGCTTCGTGGCCGTTGTGGCGCGCCACCAGCTGCACGGGGAAGCGGAATGGCGTGTCGTGCGATTCGTCGTAGACGGACAAGGACTCAAGCAGCTCGATCAGGGTCGGGCCCGTGTACCAGCCCAGCTTGTCGCCGCGCTCGACGACATTGTCGCCCGTTAATGCGGACAATGGAATCGGCGTGATGTCCTTCAGGCCCAGCGACTGGGCAAATTCGCGGTAGGCGGCGACGATGCGGTTGTACACCGTTTCATCATAATCGACCAAGTCCATCTTGTTGACGGCCACGACCACGTGCTCGATCTGCAGCAAATGGGCAATCGTCGAATGACGTTTGGTCTGGATCAGCAGTTCCACACTGCCGTCGTCACCAAGTTTGACTTTCGACACGTCGATCAGGATGATGACGGCGTCGGCCGTGGAGGCGCCTGTGACCATGTTGCGCGTGTACTGCTCGTGGCCCGGCGTGTCGGCGATGATGAACTTGCGCTTCGGCGTGGCAAAGTAGCGGTAGGCCACGTCGATGGTGATGCCTTGTTCGCGTTCCGCTTCCAGGCCGTCCGTCAGCAAGGACAGGTCGACCGTGTCGCCCACCGTGCGCTTGTGCTTGGAGCGCGACATGGCGTCGAGCTGGTCGGCGAAGATGCCCTTGCTGTCGAACAGCAAACGGCCGATCAGGGTGCTCTTGCCGTCATCGACGGAACCGGCTGTAATAAAGCGCAACATGCCGCGCTCCAGGCTGTCGGTGAGAGTGGTGTTCTGGATTGCTGCGTTCATTAGAAATACCCTGCTTTCTTGCGTTTTTCCATCGAGGCTTCGGAAGTCTGGTCATCCATGCGGGTAGCGCCACGTTCCGTGATTTGCGTGATTGCCGTCTCGGCGATGATGGCGTCGACGGTGGCCGCATCGGACGACACGGGGCAGGTGCACGAGATATCGCCCACCGTGCGGAAGCGCACGACTTGCGTTTCCACCGTTTCGCCTTCGCGCGGCGGCGTCAGATCCGTCAGCGGCACCAGCAGGCCGTTGCGCGGGATCACCTGGCGCTCGTGCGCGAAGTAGATCGGCGGCAATTCCAGTTTTTCGCGGGCGATGTATTGCCACACGTCCAGCTCCGTCCAGTTCGAGATGGGGAAGACACGCATGTTTTCACCGGGATGCACGCGCGTGTTATACAAGTCCCACAGTTCCGGACGCTGGGCTTTCGGGTCCCAGGCGCCGAATTCGTCGCGGAACGAAAAAATGCGTTCCTTGGCGCGGGCCTTCTCTTCATCGCGGCGCGCGCCGCCGATGCAGGCGTCAAAGCCATGTTCGGCGATGGTTTCCAGCAAGGTCACGGCTTGGGCCGCGTTGCGCGAATCCGTGGCCGGGTTGCGCAGGCGCACGGTGCCGCGCTGGATCGAGTCTTCGACGGAGCCGACGATCAGGCGCTCGCCCAGCTCGGCCACTTTTTTGTCGCGGAAAGTGATGACTTCCGGGAAGTTATGGCCCGTGTCGATATGCACGAGGGGAAACGGGAACTTGCCCGGGCGGAAGGCTTTCTCGGCCAGGCGCAGCAGGACGACGGAATCCTTGCCACCGGAAAACAGCAGGGCGGGATTGGCCGATTCGGCCGCCACTTCGCGCATGATGTGGATGGCTTCCGATTCAAGGCTGTCGAGGTGACGCTGGTTCAAAATATTGCTCATATAGGATGCTTTCTTGTTCTGTGTGTCTGTTCAGGCTGCCACGGATTTGATGCGGATCAGTTTGCCGTCCACCATGTGCAGGCCGCATTCCTTGGAATCCGGGTTTTCCCACCACCAGCGCCCGGCGCGCACGTCTTCGCCCGGCTGCACGGCACGCGTGCACGGTTCGCAGCCGATGGACGGGTAGCCCTGGTCGTGCAGCGCGTTGTACGGCACGTCGTTCGCGCGGATATAGTCCCACACATCCTGCTCGGACCAGTCGGCCAGCGGATTGAATTTCGTCATCGCGTGTGCCGCGTCGTCTTCCTGCACGTGCAATTCTGCGCGCGTGGTGGACTGGGCGCGGCGCTGTCCCGTGACCCAGGCCTTGTTGCCGGCCAGGGCGCGGCCCAGCGGTTCGACCTTGCGGATACGGCAGCATTCGCGGCGCATCTCGACGCTGTTGTAGAAGGCGTTGAGGCCGTTCTGTTCCACGTAGGCAGCGACAAGCTCCGGCTGCGGGCGGTACAGGGTGATGTCGTGGCCGTAGCGGGTTTTCACCTTGTCGAGCACGGCCAGGGTTTCCTGGTGCAGCCGGCCTGTTTCCAGGGAAAAGATGCCGATCGGCAGCTTTGCCTTGAGAATCATGTCGGTCAGCACCATGTCTTCGGCTGCCAGGCTGGACGCGAACACGGCCGGCGAAAAATCCGCGGCGATGCGTGTCAGCGTTTGCTCGGTGGCGTGAATCAAAGAAGTCAGATCGCTCATGATGGGTCCTCAGATGCCGGCCGCGTTGTCGAGGTCAGGATTCTGGCCTTCGCGGTGGTGGCGGCGGAACAGCGGCGATTTCTGATCCCACGAGGCCTGGTAGGTTTCCGAAAAGACCGACAAACCTTTCAGGGCGTCATGGATGCTGCGGTCCGGACGCGTCGCATAGGCATCGAAGCCGACGCGGTGCATGGAAAACAGCTGGTCGCGCAGCACGTCGCCGATGGCGCGCAATTCACCCTGGAAACCCAGGCGGGCGCGCAAATTGAACGCGATGGAATAGCCGCGGCCATCCGTGAATTTCGGAAAGTCCACGCCGATGACGGGCAGTTGCGCCACGTCGGCCGCCAGTTCTTCCGGCCGTTCGTCGCTGGCCAGCCACACGCCGATGTCGGGCAGGCGCGCCGTCAGGGTTTCGCGCTGGGCTTGCCACACGGGCAGGGGGACGATGACCTTGCCGGCAGGCACAACCACCGTTTCCGGCGTGTCGGTCTCATCGAGGCGCAGCAAGCCCCAGGTATTCGGCACCACGGCGGCGTTCTTGATGATTTCTTCGCGTACTTCAAACATATTCGTCTTCTCCCACCAGGTTGCCGACCGTGATCGGCGTTGCATATACGTGTTCCTTGAACGGCGCCAGGCCCAGGCGCTGGGCCGTATCGACGAAGCGCTCGCCTTCATGGCGGTCGCGCACGTAGACGTGCAGCAGGCGGCCGATGACTTCAGGCATCTGCAGGGAAGAGAACGATGGTCCGATAATCTTGCCGATGGCCGCGTTGTTGCCTTGCGCGCCGCCGATCGACACTTGATACCATTCGCTGCCATCCTTGTCGACGCCGAGGATGCCGATGCTGCCCACGTGATGGTGGCCGCAGGCATTGATGCAGCCGGAAATATTCAGTTCGATCTCGCCGATGTCGTGCTGGAAGTCGATGCTGTCGAAGCGTTCCGCGATGGCGGCCGCGATCGGCAGCGACTTGGCGTTCGCCAGCGAGCAGAAATCGCCGCCCGGGCAGCAGATCATGTCCGTCAGCAAGCCGATGTTCGGCGTGGCCAGGCCGTGCGCCTTGGCTTCCTGCCACAGTGCGAACAGTTTCGACTGTTCCACGTCGGCCAGCACCAGGTTTTGTTCATGCGTCACGCGCAGTTCGCCAAAGCTGTAGCGGTCGGCCAGATCGGCCACGAAGTCGATCTGCTCGGCCGTCGCGTCGCCTGGCGGCACGCCCGTTTTCTTCAGGGACAGTACCACGGCCACGTAGCCTGGGCGTTGGTGCGGCTTGACGTTGCGCGCCAGCCAGTTCACATACGCCTTGTTGTCCGCGTGTTCGGCCTGGTAGTCGAGTTCTGGCAGGGCAAGGTAGGCGGGCGGATTGAAGAAGTCCGCCACGCGCCGCATTTCCTCGGCCGTCAAGGTTTCCGGACCATCCTTCAAATCGACCCATTCCGCTTCCACCTGGCGCGTGAATTCTTCCACGCCGATGGCTTTCAGCAAAATCTTGATGCGCGCCTTGTATTTGTTGTCGCGGCGGCCGTGCAGGTTGTACACGCGCATGATCGCCTGGATATACGTGAGCAAGTGCTGCCACGGCAGGAAGTCGCGCACGACGCTGCCCAGGATCGGCGTGCGGCCCATGCCGCCGCCGGCCATCACCTTGAAGCCCACTTCGCCAGCTTCGTTGCGCACGGCCGTCAAGCCGATGTCGTGCACGGCGATGGCGGCGCGGTCTTCCTCGGCACCATTGATGGCGACCTTGAATTTGCGGGGCAGGGCGATGAACTCGGGGTGGAAGGTGCTCCACTGGCGCAATACTTCCGCGTACGGGCGCGGATCGATGATTTCATCGGCGGCGACGCCCGCAAACGGGTCCGATGTTGTATTACGGATACAGTTGCCGGACGTCTGGATCGCGTGCATTTCCACGGAAGCGAGGTCCGTCAGGATATCGGGCGTCTGTTCCAGCTCAATCCAGTTGAACTGGATGTTCTGGCGCGTCGTGAAGTGGCCATAGCCGCGGTCATACTTGCGCGCGATGTGCGCGAACATGCGCATCTGCTTGGACGACAGCAAGCCGTACGGCACGGCGATGCGCAGCATGTAGGCGTGGCGTTGCATGTACAGGCCGTTTTGCAGGCGCAGCGGAATGAATTCCTCTTCCGTCAGTTCATTGGCGATACGGCGCGCAACCTGGTCTCGGTACTGGGCGATGCGTTCTTTGATGATGAGGTGGTCGTACTGATCGTAATGGTACATATCAATTCCTAAAAAAGCCGGGGTGCTTGAAGATTGCCTGGGATGATGTTCTTGATACTGCTCTTGTCACTTGTTCGGTCATTAATAGATTAGCTTCACTGCCACGCCGGTCAAGGTCATCGCCAGTAAGACTCTTAAAAACTGTTCCGGCACGGATCGCGCGACCCAGGAGCCGAGCGTGATGCCGGGCAGGGAGCCGACCAGCAAGGAGGCCAGCAATTCCCAGTGGATGGAGCCGAGCCACCAGTGGCCCAGCGCGGCGATGGCCGTCAGGGGCACGGCGTAGGCGATGTCGGTGCCCGCCACTTCGGCCGAGCTCATGCGTGGATACAGCATCACCAGCAAGGTCGCGCCGATGGCGCCGGCGCCGATCGACGAGACCGTCACCAGCACGCCCAGCACGGCGCCGGCAATGATGGTTGCGGCGGCAAGCTTGCTGCCTTGCAATTGTTTCTCAGGGTGGGCATTGATCCAGGCCAGCATGCGGCCCTTGAAAATGAGTGCCACGACGGTCAGCAGCACGGAGCCGGCGATCGAGTAACGGATGATCTGGCCGATTTGCGGCGACAGGGTGCCGAACGATTTGAGCGCCAGGGTCGCGATGACGGCGGCGGGCAGGGCGCCGATGCACAGGCGCTTGACGATATCCCAGCGGATGGTGCCGCGCAGGCGGTGCGTCAGGGTGCCGGCGCTCTTGGTGATCGAGGCGAAGGCCAGGTCGGTACCCACCGCCACGGAAGGCGGTACGCCAAACAGCAGGGTTAACAGCGGCGTCATCAGCGAGCCGCCGCCCACGCCGGTCATTCCTACGAGTAATCCTACGGCAAATCCTGAGACTATATAAGACAAAGTCATGCTTGCACCCCCAAAGTACTCGCAATAGTAATAAACTTAGTGTTTATTCCAAACTACTAAGTACGCATTTGCTTATATGCGATATGCGTATATGCATGCATGCAAAATCATGGGTGGGGCGGAAACTCGGCAAATCACGGCAATCTAGGGCAAACCAGCAATGAATCTCCATCAACTGCGCTTCGTGCGCGAAGCGGTCCGGCAGAACTACAACCTGACGGACGCCGCCAAGGCCTTGTTCACGTCGCAACCGGGCGTATCGAAAGCCATCATCGAGCTGGAGGAAGAGCTGGGCGTGGATATTTTTACGCGCCACGGCAAGCGCATCCGCGGCTTGACGGAGCCGGGCCGCCTGGTGCTGGAGTCCGTCGAGCTGATTATGCAGGAAATCGACAGCATGAAGCGCATCGGCAAGGAATTCGCGGCGCAGGACAGCGGCAGCTTTACCATTGCCACTACGCATACGCAGGCGCGCTACACCTTGCCCAAGGTGGTGCAAGCCTTCATGCTGAAGTTCCCCAAGGTGCGATTATCTTTACTGCAAGGAAATCCGCGCCAGATCGCCGAGATGGTGCAGCGCGACCAGGCGGATCTCGCCATCGCCACGGAATCGATCGCCGCCATCGATGGCCTGATCACCTTGCCATGCTATCAATGGGAACACGTGGTGGTGGTGCCCGTCGACCATCCGCTGCTCAAATCGAAGTCCGTGACCCTGGAAGAAATCGCCGCCTTCCCCCTGATTACCTATGACAGCGCGTTCGCCGGACGCAACAAGATCGACCACGCTTTCGTGCTGCGCGGCCTGAAGCCGGACATCCTGCTCGAGGCCATCGACGCGGACGTGATCAAGACTTATGTCGAGTTGGGCATGGGGATTGGTATCATAGCGGGTATGGCCTTCGATGCCGAGCGCGACAAAGGCTTGCGCGCCATCCCTGTCGGGCACCTGTTCGGCATGAATGTGTCGCGCGTGGCCGTCAAGCAGGGCGCGTATTTGCGCAGCTATATTTATACCTTTATCGAGTTGCTGACGCCGACCTTGAACCGCAAGCTCATCGAGCAGGCGATGAGCGGTGATAAAGAGCACTACGAACTATAACAATGCAGGAAGTCGGCCGGGCGAGGTGCCTGGCCAAGATTATTTAAGAAGAGAAGAAACAATGATTACCGATCAGCTTGCCAAATATTACGCCACCATCGCGCAGCAGTACGAGCGCGTCTATGACAAGCCCGAACGCCAGGAAGACCTGGAAGTGTTGCGCGACAAGGTCGCCGACGTGCTGGAAGGCCACACCGTACTGGAACTGGCTTGCGGCACCGGCTACTGGACGGAAGTGGTCGCCGAGTCGGCCGAGTCCGTACTGGCCACCGATATCAACGATGAAATGCTGGCGCTGGCACAAAAGCGCGGCTTGCCCGACAACGTCACCTTCGCCAAGCTCGATGCCTTCAATTTGCCCGACGACATGCTGGGCAAGTTCACGGCCGTGTTCGCGGGTTTCTGGTGGTCGCACGTCAAGCGCGAAGACCAGGACAAATACCTGAAGCAATTGCGCACGAAGCTGGGCAAGGACATCCTGCTGGTGTTGATCGACAACTCGTATGTCGATGGCAGCAGCACCGTGATCGCGCGCACCGACCTGGAAGGCAATACGCACCAGTTCCGCACGACGGAGGCGGGCGAGCGCTATGAAGTGCTGAAGAATTTCCCATCGGATAGCCATCTGCGCAAGAAGTTTGCCCACTCGGCCCGCGAAATCCGCATGAAGCGCCTGGAATACTACTGGCTGTTGAGCTGCCGTCTGAAGTAAGGCTGATCTGTCTATATGGTAGCGGTAGGTCGGATTAGCCCGTAGGGCGTAATCCGACAGGCGTTGCCAAAGGTGCTAGTCGGATTACGCGTGGCCTTGCCCCGCTAATCCGACCTACGGTAAATAGGCCTTGCCGCCGCATGAACCGCCTCCGGGCGGTTTTTTTTCGCCTGTTGTTTTTATCTGACAAGATGTTGTTCCAAAAAACAACATCTTGTCGATGTCATATTGTTGAAGTATTTCGTGGGCATGATTCGGTTCAGCAGCTAAGCAGCACCATTCTTGTCCAACCTAATGTAGAGAATCTCAAGTGAAAAAAATTACTCTGGCAGCATTGATCATCGGCACCTTCGCAGCAGCTACGGCGCAAGCACAATCGAACGTCACCGTGTACGGCCTGGTTGACCTCGGTATTGCCAAGACCACTGGCCAGCCGACGGTACAACGCGAAAACAATGCGTCGCGCCTCGGTTTCAAGGGTACGGAAGATCTGGGTGGCGGCCTGTCCGCAATTTTCAACCTGGAAAGTGAATTCCTGGCTGACACCGGTGCGCAAAAAGGCGTGTTATTCGACCGTCAAGCGTACGTGGGTTTGAAAGGCGCTTTCGGTACCGCCATCCTGGGCCGCACCAAGAATCTGGTCGATGGCACCATCGCCCGCGTCGACCCATTCAACACCTACGGCGTGGTCGGCAAGAACAATGAAACCCTGCTGCGTTCGGGCGTCGGCACGTCGCGCGTCAACAATGCCGTAACCTACAACAGCCCAAGCTTTGAAGGTTTCGTGGGCAGCCTGCAATACGTGCTGAGCGAAGTCAACAGCGCTGACGCGGGTGTGATCGGCCTGGCAACCTACGACAATGGCCCGATCAGCCTGCACGCCGGCTACGAAAAAGCCGTGCAAGCAACGGCAACGGCCGCCAAGCCTGACCTGTGGTCCATCGGTGGTGGCTATAAATTCGGCCCGGCCAAGATCACGGCCGCCTACTCGAAAGGCGACACCAAGGTTGCGACGACTGGCGAATTCAAGTCCTACTTGATCGGCCTGAACTACACGGTGGGCGGCGGCGATGCCAAAGTGTCGTATGGCAAGCAAGAGCAAAGCAACAACAAGTTCAAGGATCAGGACACCATCAAGGAATTCGGCGTCGGTTACGACTACCACCTGTCGAAGCGCACCGACGTGTACGCTTACGCTGGCCGCGAGCGCGTCAAGTCGCTGACTTCGTACCAGATCGGTCTGGCACACAAATTCTAAGCATCAGTCGATGTGACGAAGCAAAGGCGCCTGCGGGCGCCTTTTTTTATTGCATCGCTGCGGATGCCGCCTCGGCATTCATGGGCAGCGAGATGTCGATGCGTGTGCCGCCCAGCTCGCTATCGGCGCCGATATGGATGCTGCCGTTCAAGCCCCAGACCCGCTCGCGCATGCCCAGCAGCCCCAGTGCCGTGGCTTTTTCCAGGTCGTGTTCGGCAATGCCGCGGCCGTCATCCTGGATGGTGATGGCCAGCGAGGAATCGATGCGGTGCAGGGCGATGGTGATGTGGTTCGCTTCGGCATGGCGCGCGATATTCGTCAGTGCTTCCTGCACGATGCGGTAGATGGCCGTGCTGCGCGCGTCGTCGAGCACGAGGTCAGCCTCGTCGGCCAGCAAGTCGAAATGGATGGCGCGGCGCAGCAGGAAGTCGTGGCGCAGTTTTTGCAGCGCAAAATACAATCCCCCTTCATCGAGCGCGCGCGGGCGCAGGTTGCTGGCGATGCGCCGCAGCGAGGTAATGGCCGTCACCAGCAAGCCGTCCATGCTTTGCAGCAGGGCATGCAGGGGCGCGGTGGTGTCCGTGTGCTGGCGCACCAGGGTCAGGTCGACGCGCAAGGTGGCCAGCAATTGCCCCAGGTCATCATGCAGTTCGCGCGCGATATGCTTGCGTTCTTCTTCGCGGATGGTTTGCAGCGCGCTCGACAATTCACGCAATTGCGAAAAGGAGCGGGCCAGCTGTTCATGCATCTGCTGACGCGCCGTAATGTCGCGCACGATGATGGTAAAGACGCTGTGGCCGTCTTCCTGCATGGCCGAGAGCGATCCTTCGAGGGGAAACATGACGCCATCGCTGCGCCGTCCCGTCAAGGTGTAATCGGTGGCGCGCCGGCCCGTCAGGCGCAGTTCCTGGCTGATATCGCCAAACGGCGGCTCGCCATCGTGCTGGCCCAGGCCGCCGAGGGTGCGCAAGTCGCGCAGGATGTAGTGACCCAGGCGCATGCCGCGCATGCCGGCCGGCGTGTCGTCGAACAATCTGGCCGCTGCCGCGTTTGCATGCAGGATGATTTGCTGGCTGTCGATGCTGATGATGGCGTCGCTGGCGCTGTCGATGATGGCTTGTCCGCGCGCCTGCTGCTGCCGGCGGGCTTTCAGTGGCGGAAACAGGCACAGCAAAAGCGCTGCCGCCATACCCAGCGGCAAGATGCGCAGCAGTGCAGGACTGCCTCGGTCGGGCATGGGGCTTCTCCTTGCGAACGTGTACGAAGGCAGACAGGACAGCGATGGAGAGTTGGACTTTATCTAGCCTATGCCTGCTGGTGCGGCGCGGCTTGATGTGGCGCAGGAAGGGGAAAGGAAGAGATCAAGGCGCCGCACCGGCCTGGGCCGGGCGGCGGCGGAGTCTTACATTTGCTTGAACAGGTGCAGGAAACTGCGGCTCACTTCGAGCTTGTCGGATTTGCCTTTGATGAGTACCAGGTGACGGCCGCGGATGTCGCGCGTCACGCCTTCGATGGCATTCACGTTGACCAGGGTGGCGCGGTGGATTTGCCAGAACAGCGAAGGGTCGAGCTCTTCGGCCAGGTCGCGCACGGGCTTGCGGATCAGCGCTTCATACTTGGCCGTCTGCACGCAAGTGTATTTCTCGTCAGAACGGAAGAACAGGATCTCTTCCACGGGGATCATGCGCAAGTCCTGGCCGATGCTGGCCTGTATCCATTGCAGGTAGGTGGGCTTGGCCGTGATTTTTTCCGCCAGTTGCGACAGCATGGCCGTGACGCTGCTGTTGACGTCCAGGGCCGGCTTGTTCAAGTGCGTTTTCAGGCGCTCCACCGTCACCAGCAGACGCTCATGCTCGGGCGGCTTGAGCACGTAGTCGACGGCGCCCCGCTCGAAGGCTTCGACGGCGTGACTGTCATAGGCCGTGACGAAGACGATATGCGTCTTGCTGCCTATTGCTTGCGCCGCCTCCATGCCCGTCTTGCCTGGCATGCGGATATCGAGGAAGGCAAAATCGGGCTTGAGTTGTTCCACCAGTTCGATCGCCTCGTCGCCATTCTTGGCTTCGCCGATGATTTCCAGTTCAGGCCAGGCCTGGCCCAGGCGCAGGCGTAGCTGGTCGCGCATCAGTCTTTCGTCGTCGGCAATAATAGCGGTAGGCATAGGTCTCAAGTGTGAACAGGCGAAGATTGATTATTCAATGATTTAGCGTTTTTATCAACTACTCTGTCTTACTTGGACAATTGATATGGCACTTCGATCACGGCGCACACGCCGGACGGTTGATTTGGCGTAATGGTCAGGCTGCCCTCGTCGCCATGCAGCAGCTTCAGGCGTTCGCGTATGGTGGGCAAACCCAGTCCCGTACCATCGCTGGGCACTACGCCAAAGCCCAGGCCGTCATCGGTGACGGTCACGCGCAGCTTGCTGTGCGCCACTTCGGCCACGATGCGCAGGGTGCCGCCTTCCGGTTTGACTTCCAGGCCGTGCTTGATGGCATTTTCCACCATCGATTGCAGCATCATGGGCGGGAAGGCGGCGCTGCGCAGGCCGTCGGGAATCTGGAAGTCGACGGTCAGGCGTTCTTCCATCCGCATTTTCAGCAGGTTCAAGTACGCTTGCACCATGTCCGCTTCACGGCCCAGGTTGGTAATCAGGGCGTTGTCGCGCATTTGCGGCAGCACGGCGCGCAGATACTGGATCAGGCTGCGCTGCATCTTGGCTGCGCGCGGCGGATCGACCTGGATCAGGTGTTCGACGGAGGCCAGCGTGTTGAACAGGAAGTGCGGCTCGACTTGCGCCTGCATCATCTGCATCTTCGCTTCGCTGAGCTGGCGCTGCATGGATTCCCGTTCAGCCGCTTCGTTGGCCGTGACGGTTTCCGCTTCGGCGCGTTTCTTGCCGCCGACCAGGGCCTTCATGGCGAACAGGGCCAGTACCAGCAAGGACACAAAACTCTTGAACCAGGTCGAGGCTTGCTGGTGGTAGCGCGACACTTTTTGCTCGGCGGCATCATCGACCGCTTCTTCGATGGCATTCGACAGCTCTTCGCCGATTTGCGGCGGCAATTCGATATGGACTTCTTCCCCTGAAGCATTGGTGGTCACCGGATAGTTGGGCTTGGCGGGGGCGGCTGGTGGCTGCGGCGGTTCCGGCGGCACGGCGCTGGCTTTTGCGTCCGCCTCGGCGGCATCGGCTGGATCGCTGGCCGCCTCGGCCGCGCTGCTGCGGCGATTCTTGCCGTTGCGGGGATTGAAATGGATGCCCGTATCGTCGATCAGGATATTGGTTTCCCCCGAACCCTTGCTGCTGCGTTTATGCGACTTGATGACCACTTCTTCGTCCGGGCTGGACGAGAACAGCTCATCTTGCAAAATGGAGCCGGCGATCAGAGCCAGCGCAGCGAACAGGAAGAATTTCCACCAAGACAGTTGGGTGACCCAGGTCGTCGTCGCGTCGAATGCCCGTTGTAACCAAGCGAGGATGGTTTTCAACAATTGGGGCAGGCTGGAAATCGGAAGCATGAGGGGGCACTTTCAAGTACTAGAGTTTAATCGACGCAGCGGGCAAGTTTAACCCCTTGTTGAGTAGCGTCAGAGTCTGATATTGCCACTGTGCCTAAAGACCACGAACTACGCCAGCCGATTGCGACAGGCTGCACAAAAAGGCGCTTGAAGTGAAGACAAGGCTTGCTGGGCGGTGAGCGCGTGAAAATAGCGCTTGCGGCGCGCGCGGCGCAGGGCTATAATTCGCCCCCTCGCTGAACGACGCATGCAAATGCTGAGTACGGTGAGAAAAAGAAGGAGTTGACGGATGTAGTAAAATGCTTCATACTCTTCCTTCTTCGCAGCTGACAAACACAACGCTTTGTCGAGGGCGCGAAAGCAGTACCGAATACCGTTCTTTAACAATTAACAGTCGATAAGTGTGGGCATTTGATGTAAGTGCAGCGCTGCGCAAGCAGCGTAAAACTTAAAATATCAAATGTTCACAAGAAATAATGAAATAGGCGCTACGAAAGTAGTGGCCTGTCAGTTTTTTGAGTGAGCGACCCGTCAGCAATGACGGTGCCGGTAAAACGGCAAAGTAACAGAGATTAAACTGAAGAGTTTGATCCTGGCTCAGATTGAACGCTGGCGGCATGCCTTACACATGCAAGTCGAACGGCAGCACGGAGCTTGCTCTGGTGGCGAGTGGCGAACGGGTGAGTAATATATCGGAACGTACCCTAGAGTGGGGGATAACGTAGCGAAAGTTACGCTAATACCGCATACGATCTACGGATGAAAGTGGGGGATCGCAAGACCTCATGCTCGTGGAGCGGCCGATATCTGATTAGCTAGTTGGTAGGGTAAAAGCCTACCAAGGCATCGATCAGTAGCTGGTCTGAGAGGACGACCAGCCACACTGGAACTGAGACACGGTCCAGACTCCTACGGGAGGCAGCAGTGGGGAATTTTGGACAATGGGCGAAAGCCTGATCCAGCAATGCCGCGTGAGTGAAGAAGGCCTTCGGGTTGTAAAGCTCTTTTGTCAGGGAAGAAACGGTGAGAGCTAATATCTCTTGCTAATGACGGTACCTGAAGAATAAGCACCGGCTAACTACGTGCCAGCAGCCGCGGTAATACGTAGGGTGCAAGCGTTAATCGGAATTACTGGGCGTAAAGCGTGCGCAGGCGGTTTTGTAAGTCTGATGTGAAATCCCCGGGCTCAACCTGGGAATTGCATTGGAGACTGCAAGGCTAGAATCTGGCAGAGGGGGGTAGAATTCCACGTGTAGCAGTGAAATGCGTAGATATGTGGAGGAACACCGATGGCGAAGGCAGCCCCCTGGGTCAAGATTGACGCTCATGCACGAAAGCGTGGGGAGCAAACAGGATTAGATACCCTGGTAGTCCACGCCCTAAACGATGTCTACTAGTTGTCGGGTCTTAATTGACTTGGTAACGCAGCTAACGCGTGAAGTAGACCGCCTGGGGAGTACGGTCGCAAGATTAAAACTCAAAGGAATTGACGGGGACCCGCACAAGCGGTGGATGATGTGGATTAATTCGATGCAACGCGAAAAACCTTACCTACCCTTGACATGGCTGGAATCCCCGAGAGATTGGGGAGTGCTCGAAAGAGAACCAGTACACAGGTGCTGCATGGCTGTCGTCAGCTCGTGTCGTGAGATGTTGGGTTAAGTCCCGCAACGAGCGCAACCCTTGTCATTAGTTGCTACGAAAGGGCACTCTAATGAGACTGCCGGTGACAAACCGGAGGAAGGTGGGGATGACGTCAAGTCCTCATGGCCCTTATGGGTAGGGCTTCACACGTCATACAATGGTACATACAGAGCGCCGCCAACCCGCGAGGGGGAGCTAATCGCAGAAAGTGTATCGTAGTCCGGATTGTAGTCTGCAACTCGACTGCATGAAGTTGGAATCGCTAGTAATCGCGGATCAGCATGTCGCGGTGAATACGTTCCCGGGTCTTGTACACACCGCCCGTCACACCATGGGAGCGGGTTTTACCAGAAGTAGGTAGCTTAACCGTAAGGAGGGCGCTTACCACGGTAGGATTCGTGACTGGGGTGAAGTCGTAACAAGGTAGCCGTATCGGAAGGTGCGGCTGGATCACCTCCTTTCTAGAGTTTGCACGAATCAGTAATGATTCACGCATCAAATGTTCACACTTATCGGCTGTTAATAAAGAAGAACAGCATTTGGGGCTGTAGCTCAGCTGGTTAGAGCACCGTGTTGATAACGCGGGGGTCGTTGGTTCGAGTCCAACCAGCCCTACCAGTTTCTGTAGTCTGGAAATACCCATAGGGGGATTAGCTCAGCTGGGAGAGCACCTGCTTTGCAAGCAGGGGGTCGTCGGTTCGATCCCGTCATCCTCCACCAAAAGTTCAAACGTAAATCAGCGCAGATGGCGCCGGGATTTAGGTTTGGTCTTTTCGAGATCAAGTGCTGTATGTTCTTTAACAATCTGGAAGAAGTAAAGATTATTTATTGATCGGTTTGCCGTAAAACGCAAATCGATGGGTAATGATTGTATGTATCAACAAACAAGCAACAACGTTGTACTTTCTTATCCCTGTAGCGCTCTTTTCGTTTGAAAGAATGAAGAGGCTAACGTTATAGGGACAAGCGAATAAGTGCACATGGTGGATGCCTTGGCGATTACAGGCGATGAAGGACGTAGTAGCTTGCGATAAGCTGCGGGGAGTGAGCAAACACACTTTGATCCGCAGATTTCCGAATGGGGCAACCCACCCTTTTAGGGTATTGCATACTGAATACATAGGTATGCAAGGCGAACGCGGCGAACTGAAACATCTAAGTAGCTGCAGGAAAAGAAATCAACCGAGATTCCCAAAGTAGCGGCGAGCGAAATGGGAAGAGCCTGTACGTGATAGTCGGACCGATAACAGAATCCTCTGGAAATAGGAGCCATAGCGGGTGATAGCCCCGTATGTGAAATCGGACCGGTGGTACTAAGCGTACGACAAGTAGGGCGGGACACGTGACATCCTGTCTGAATATGGGGGGACCATCCTCCAAGGCTAAATACTCGTAATCGACCGATAGTGAACCAGTACCGTGAGGGAAAGGCGAAAAGAACCCCGGAAGGGGAGTGAAATAGATCCTGAAACCGTGTGCATACAAACAGTAGGAGCGGACTTGTTCCGTGACTGCGTACCTTTTGTATAATGGGTCAGCGACTTACATTCAGTGGCAAGGTTAACCAGATAGGGAAGCCGTAGAGAAATCGAGTCCGAATAGGGCGATCAGTCGCTGGGTGTAGACCCGAAACCAAGTGATCTACTCATGGCCAGGATGAAGGTGCGGTAACACGCCCTGGAGGTCCGAACCCACTAATGTTGAAAAATTAGGGGATGAGCTGTGGGTAGGGGTGAAAGGCTAAACAAACTTGGAAATAGCTGGTTCTCTCCGAAAACTATTTAGGTAGTGCCTCAAGTATCACCATCGGGGGTAGAGCACTGTTATGGCTAGGGGGTCATTGCGACTTACCAAACCATTGCAAACTCCGAATACCGATGAGTGCGAGCTTGGGAGACAGACGTCGGGTGCTAACGTCCGGCGTCAAGAGGGAAACAACCCAGACCGCCAGCTAAGGTCCCAAAGATTGGCTAAGTGGAAAACGAAGTGGGAAGGCTAAAACAGTCAGGATGTTGGCTTAGAAGCAGCCATCATTTAAAGAAAGCGTAATAGCTCACTGATCGAGTCGTCCTGCGCGGAAGATGTAACGGGGCTAAGCCAGTCACCGAAGCTGCGGATATGCGTAAGCATATGGTAGGAGAGCGTTCTGTAAGCCTGCGAAGGTGTCTTGTAAAGGATGCTGGAGGTATCAGAAGTGCGAATGCTGACATGAGTAGCGATAATGGGGGTGAAAAGCCTCCACGCCGTAAGCCCAAGGTTTCCTGTTCAACGTTCATCGGAGCAGGGTGAGTCGGCCCCTAAGGCGAGGCAGAGATGCGTAGCTGATGGGAAGCAGGTTAATATTCCTGCACCGTCGTATGATGCGATGGGGGGACGGATCGCGGAAGGTTGTCTGACTGTTGGAATAGTCAGTTTCTGCTTCATAGAAGGCGCTTAGGCAAATCCGGGCGCGGAATTCAAGGGAGTGGGACGAGTGCACTTGTGCACGAAGCAATCGGAAGTGGTTCCAAGAAAAGCCTCTAAGCTTCAGTCATACGAGACCGTACCGCAAACCGACACAGGTGGGCGAGATGAGTATTCTAAGGCGCTTGAGAGAACTCGGGAGAAGGAACTCGGCAAATTGGTACCGTAACTTCGGGAAAAGGTACGCCCCGGTAGCTTGACTGGTTTACTCCAGAAGGGTGAAAGGGTTGCAATAAACTGGTGGCTGCGACTGTTTAATAAAAACACAGCACTCTGCAAACACGAAAGTGGACGTATAGGGTGTGACGCCTGCCCGGTGCTGGAAGATTAAATGATGGGGTGCAAGCTCTTGATTGAAGTCCCAGTAAACGGCGGCCGTAACTATAACGGTCCTAAGGTAGCGAAATTCCTTGTCGGGTAAGTTCCGACCTGCACGAATGGCGTAACGATGGCCACACTGTCTCCTCCCGAGACTCAGCGAAGTTGAAATGTTTGTGATGATGCAATCTACCCGCGGCTAGACGGAAAGACCCCATGAACCTTTACTGTAGCTTTGCATTGGACTTTGAACCAATCTGTGTAGGATAGGTGGGAGGCTTTGAAGCGGGGACGCTAGTTCTCGTGGAGCCAACCTTGAAATACCACCCTGGTTTGTTTGAGGTTCTAACCTTGGTCCGTTATCCGGATCGGGGACAGTGCATGGTAGGCAGTTTGACTGGGGCGGTCTCCTCCTAAAGTGTAACGGAGGAGTTCGAAGGTACGCTAGATACGGTCGGACATCGTGTTGATAGTGCAATGGCATAAGCGTGCTTAACTGCGAGACTGACAAGTCGAGCAGGTACGAAAGTAGGACATAGTGATCCGGTGGTTCTGTATGGAAGGGCCATCGCTCAACGGATAAAAGGTACTCTGGGGATAACAGGCTGATTCCTCCCAAGAGTTCATATCGACGGGGGAGTTTGGCACCTCGATGTCGGCTCATCACATCCTGGGGCTGTAGCCGGTCCCAAGGGTATGGCTGTTCGCCATTTAAAGTGGTACGTGAGCTGGGTTTAAAACGTCGTGAGACAGTTTGGTCCCTATCTGCCGTGGGCGTTGGAAATTTGAAGGGGGCTGCTCCTAGTACGAGAGGACCGGAGTGGACGAACCTCTGGTGTACCGGTTGTCACGCCAGTGGCATTGCCGGGTAGCTAAGTTCGGAAGAGATAACCGCTGAAAGCATCTAAGCGGGAAACTTGCCTTGAGATGAGATTTCCCAGAGCCTTGAGCTCTTTGAAGGGTCGTTCGAGACCAGGACGTTGATAGGCTGGGTGTGGAAGTGCAGTAATGCATTAAGCTAACCAGTACTAATTGCCCGTACGGCTTGTCCCTATAACCTTAGCAGGTACAGAGGATAAGACGGTACAACGTTGCGTGTGTGTTGATACACCAATTCATTACCCCAATCTTTGCTTCTTCCAGATTCAGGCTTTGTCGTCCAACAGGAGACAAACGCCGGTACAAGTTATGCCTGATGACCATAGCAAGTTGGTCCCACCCCTTCCCATCCCGAACAGGACCGTGAAACAACTTTGCGCCGATGATAGTGCTGCAACCAGTGTGAAAGTAGGTTATCGTCAGGCTTGTTATTCGAAAAAACCCCTTCCGGTGACCCGGTTGGGGTTTTTTTACGTCCAATGATTTATGCATGGCATCGACCGGGTGCCACCTTGAAAGGAATATCTTGTCTGCCTTGCTTACACTGGAGCAATTACGCGCCGGCCAACTGGCCGGCCTGCGCCGCCTGAAGCTGTCGTGCGGCTTGACGGATTTCCCACGCGAGATATTCGACCTGGCCGACAGCCTGGAAATCCTCGACCTGTCCGGCAATGCGCTGTCCTCGCTGCCCGACGATCTGCCGCGCCTGCACAAGCTGCGCATCATATTTTGCTCGGATAATCTGTTCACCACCTTGCCAGCCGTGCTCGGTTCCTGTCCTGGGCTGGAAATGATCGGTTTTAAGGCGAACCGGATCGGCCACGTGCCGGCCGCAGCCTTGCCATTGGCTCTGCGCTGGCTGACGCTGACCGACAATGCCATCGAAGTCTTGCCTGATGAACTCGGCAAGTGCGGGCAATTGCAGAAACTCATGCTGGCGGGAAATTGCCTGAGCAGTTTGCCGGTATCGCTGGTGAACTGCCGCAAGCTGGAACTGGTGCGCATCGCCGCCAACCGCTTCACGGCGCTCCCCGATTGCCTGCTGGCCTTGCCACGCCTGAGCTGGCTCTCATATGCGGGCAATCCCTTTACGGAAGCGCGTGAACTGGCGGCCCTGAGCGGCGCCGGGACGGCGGGCCTGGCCTGGCCGCGCCTGCAACTGGCGCAGCCGCTGGGCGAGGGGGCATCGGGCGTGATTTACCGCGCCCGCCTCGATGGTATCGAGGATGTTGCCGTCAAAGTGTTCAAGGCGGCGATAACCAGCGACGGCTTGCCGCGCAGCGAAATGGCTGCCTGTGTCGGCGCCGGCGCCCATCCGGGCCTGATCCCCATCCTCGGGACGCTCGATGCGCATCCGCAAGGGGCGCTGGGACTGGTCATGCCGCTGATCGATGTTGCCTACCGCAACCTCGCCGGGCCGCCCAGCCTGTCATCATGCACGCGTGATGTGTATGCCGAAGGCGTGCGCTTTGAGGCACCGCAAGCCCTGGCCATTGCCCACGGCATCGCCTCGGCCGTGTGCCAGCTGCATGCGCACGGCATCGTGCATGGCGACTTGTATGCACACAATATCCTGTATGCGGACGGTGGCGCCTGCCTGCTGGGCGACTTCGGCGCGGCGTCCATGTTTGCGCCATGCACGCCGCAAGGGGAGGTACTGCAAGGCATGGAGGCGCGCGCCTTTGGCGTGCTGCTGGGCGAGTTGATCGCGCATTGCGCGACGTCGATGCCCAGCCTGCAGGCCATGATGGATGCTTGCCTGCAGGAAGAAGTATTGCGACGGCCCAAGTTCGACGTGATCGAACGGGCATTGCGGCAGATGCTCCCCGCATAAAAAAATGGCGCAGCCTTCGCAGGCTGCGCCATTTTCATGTCAGGCTGACAAGATTCAGCCCGCTACCAGGATTTCTTTTTCCGGCAGGGCGATCTGGTTGTCGACGCTGAACTGGTAATCCTTGAAGACGTGTTCGGCCGTCAGGATCTGGTATTCGCCGTTGTCGAGCTTATGCGTGGTGTCCTTCAGGCGATACGTGTAATGGCCGCAGGTCCAGCAGTTGAAGTTGCGCATGTGCGTGCACAGGCAAGTCTTGTCCATCACGACGACGGTTTTTTGTTCCGGATGGGCCGCCACTTCGCGGTTGTACGAGTTGATGTACGCGCAGTTGCCCGTCGCATCGAGCAGGTAGCCATACGATTCGCAGCCTGGACGGATGCCGGCGCCGATGGCGGGCGTGTTTTTCAGCATGCGCATCGGGTAACCGGTCGGCGAGACGCCGTTGACGATGATGTCTTCTTCCGAGGCCTTGTAGTATTCCTGCTTGACCTTGTTTGGCAAGCCGCATTCCTCGGTGACGGTAAAGCGCGTCGCCACTTGCACGCCGGCCGCGCCCGCTTCCAGGAAGGAGACGGCATCGCTGCCCGTGAAGATGCCGCCGGCGGCGATCAGCGGGATGTCCAGCTGTTCCGCTTTCAGGTAGGCCAGCAGTTCCGCCGTGATCGTGTGCAGGTCGTAATTGGCCCAGTCCATGCCGAAACCCAGGTGGCCGCCGGCCAAGGGTCCTTCGACGATGATGAAGTCGGGCAAGCGGTCCAGCTTGGCGTTCTTGCGCAGGAAAATCTGCAAGGCGCGCACGGACGAGACGATGATGCCCAGCTTGGCGTCACGGAAACGCGGATGGTCGGCCATCAAGGCAAACGAACCGAAGTGCAGACCGGCCGACAGGGTGATGCCGTCGATGCCCGCGTCCAGCGCCGCATTCAGGCGCACGCGCAAGGTTTCACGGGGGCCGTTCATGGTCAGCTTTTCCATGCAATTGACGAAGATCAAACCATCGCCTTTTTTCGCTTCCATGGTGCGGCCGATATGCAGGCGCTGCGCTTCCGCCAGGCGGCCCAAGTCGAACTGCACCACGGCCTTGTCGCTGTTATTGATGTTGAACTTGTACAGTTTCGTCTTGTCTTTGACGAAGGTGGTGTCGAAACGGCGATCCGACACGTCTTCCACCATGGCATCGGAGATATGCCCGATACCGTTCAGCCGTGCCGCTTCCAGGGCCAGCTCCGACGTGGAAATATCCACACCCATTCCGCCTATCATGATGGGCACATATTCTTTTTTGCCAAATCGCAGGCGGAAATCATCAACACGTTTCATTGCTATCCTTAGACTACCGTGGTTATCACTGAGCCAGATGTACGGTCAAGCCCGCTGCCGGTCAGGCGCGCGGGCGCATGTAGCTGTGCGCAGCTTCAATTCTACCCCAAGCGGGCAGGTGCTCCGAGGCAGCTTGCCGCCATGCCGGTGCAAGCGCAGGCCGGAGCGTGCGCATCATCGAAATTAATCGCGGAAATTGTTAAATTCCAGCGGCATGTCGGGCACGTCCTTGCGCAGCATGGCCATGGCCGCTTGCAGGTCGTCGCGCTTGGCGCCCGTGACGCGCACGGCTTCACCCTGGATGCTCGCTTGCACTTTCATCTTGCTGTCCTTGATGACGCGCACGATTTTCTTGGCATCATCCGATTCGATGCCATTCTTGATCTTGATAATCTGCTTGACCTTGTCGCCGCCGATCTTCTTGATGTCGCCTTCGTCGAGGAAGCGCACATCGACCTTGCGTTTGGTCAATTTATTGGTCAGCACGTCGCGCACCTGGCTGAGCTGGAATTCCGAATCCGCGAATGCGGTCAATTCGTTTTCCTTGTGTTCGACGCGGGCATCGCTGCCCTTGAAGTCGAAGCGGGTCGTGATTTCCTTGTTGGATTGCTCGACGGCATTCTTGACTTCGATCATATCGGCTTCGGAGACTACATCAAATGACGGCATGGTCTGTTCCTTTTCTTGTTAAAGCGAGCGCGCGCTCGGCGCGCTGGGCCTTGGCGGCTGATTCTGCGCCATGGGACGGCCCTGTTAAAGATGCGACATTTTAACGGACAACGGGCAAGTCGCCCTTGTCCTGAGGTGGTTTTTTGTCGCTTTCGCTCTATAATCGAGCAAAATTTCCCTATCCCATGCATCCAGAGCTCACCATCGAACACAATTACAACCTCCAGCGCCTGAATACCTTCGGCATCGCGGCCCATGCGGCCGCCTACGTACGCATTACTTCGCAGGCCCAGCTGCAGGCCGCACTGCAAGATCCCGCCCTGTCCGCCATGCCGCGCCTGATATTGGGCGGCGGCAGCAACATCGTGCTGACGGGTGATTTTCCCGGCGCCGTGCTGCACATGGCCACGCGCGGCATGCGCCTGGCGCAGGCGGACTTCGAGACGATACTCGTCACGGCCGCGGCCGGTGAAAACTGGCACGACTTCGTGCAGTGGACCCTGGCACAAGGCGTGGGCGGACTGGAAAACCTGTCCTTGATCCCCGGCACGGTGGGTGCGGCGCCTATCCAGAATATCGGCGCGTATGGCGTGGAAATCAAGGATTATCTGCATAAGGTGAGCGTCATGCACAGCGCCAGTGGCATCGTCTTCGACATGGACCGCGACGCCTGCCGTTTCGCCTATCGCGACAGCATCTTCAAGCAGGCGGACGGGCGCGAGCTGATCGTGCTGGAAGTGACGTTTGCCTTGCCCGCCGAGTGGCAGCCGAACTTGCGCTACGCGGAACTGGCGCAGGCCGTGGCCGAGCGCCATCTTGCCGAACCGACGCCGCAACAGGTGGCCGACACGGTGATGGCGATCCGCCGGAGAAAATTGCCGGACCCGGCCGTGATCGGCAATGCGGGCAGCTTCTTCAAGAATCCCGTGGTGTCACGCGAGCAATGTCTTGCCTTGCTGGAACGTTTCCCCGCCTTGGTGCACCATGCGCAGCCCGATGGCACGGAAAAGCTGGCGGCCGGCTGGCTGATCGATCAGTGTGGCTGGAAGGGGAAAAACCTGGGGCCCGCGGGAGTGTATCCCAAGCAGGCGCTGGTTCTGGTGAATAATGGCGGCGCTCGTGGCGCGGACATTACCCGGCTGGCGGAAGCGATACAGGATGATGTAGAGGCGAAATACGGCGTGCGCCTGTCGCCCGAGCCTGTGTTTATCTAAATAGTCAATCCGCGCTTGAAAAAATGTTCAGGGCAAGGCGCATTGCCGAAGACAGTACGCATAGTACGGCGAGGCAGTGCAACGCAGCCATGGACGTTTTTTCTGCGTGGATTAGCCGAAGTGGCAGACGTAATCGAGTGTTTCCACCGTTTCAATATCAAAATAGCTATTGCCCGGGATTTTGAATTCCGTGCCCGCGCCATAGCTGTTCCACTCCGTCGCGTCGGCCAGGCGCACCTTGCACAGGCCGCCGACGATTTCCATCGTTTCCGGCGCGCCCGTGTTGAAGCGCAGCGATGACGCGAAAATCACACCCACGCTTTTCTTCGTGCCATCGGCGAGGATGACGTTGTGCGAGACGCATTTGCCGTCAAAGTAGATATTCGACTTCTTGACGACGCTGACATTGTCCAGTTGTGTGCTCATGCTTCACTTTCCTTGCTGTTAAAAATCAGTCCTGGACGTCATCGGCGCTCAGCACGCTGTTGCGTCCGCCGCGCTTGGCCGCGTACAGGGCCTGGTCGGCGCGGTTGATCAGTTGCTCGACCGTCGAGTCGGGCGAAGGCACGACGGTGGCCACGCCGATCGAGATGGTGACGATGCCCGTGCCTGCCGCCGGGTTCTCGATCTGCAAGCCTTCCAGATGGCGCCGGCATGCTTGGGCGATCAGCAGCGCGCCGGCCGCTTCCGTTTCCGGCAGGATCAGGGCGAACTCCTCGCCCCCGTAACGGGCGGCCAGGTCGGCCGGGCGTTTCAAATGTTCCGTGAGCACGGCGGCAACTTTTTTCAGGCACAGGTCGCCCGCCAGGTGGCCGAAATGGTCGTTATAGCTCTTGAAATGGTCGATATCGCAGAACAGCAGGCTCAACGGTGCTTTGTCGCGCTGGCCCCGCTGCCATTCAAAATGCAGGGTTTCATCGAAACGGCGGCGGTTGGCGATGCCCGTCAAGCCATCGAGGGCGGCCAGTTTCTGCAATTCAATGTTCGCGTCCGCCAGGTTCTTTTGGCTTTCACGCAGGAAACGAAAAGCCTGGTCGCGCTGCAGGCGGCTGATGTGCGCGTTGGAATGGTAGCGTATGCGCGCCAGCAGCTCCAGGCGGTCCGGCAGTTTCACCACATAATCGTTGGCGCCGACGGCAAAGCTGTGGGCCTTCAGTTTCGGGTCGTCCTTGGCCGACATCACGATCACCGGCACGTGCGCGAGCGCCTCGTTTTCGCGGTACTGCTGGATCAAGGCGAAGCCGTCGATGCCCGGCATCACCAGGTCTTGCAGGATGACGGTCGGTTGCAAACGCTGCGCCGTGTCCAGCGCCTGCGTGGCGTCGGTCACATAATGAAATTCGATATCCTGCTGGTCGCTGAGCATGCGGCGGACTGCCTCGGCAATGATCAACTGGTCGTCCACCAGCAGCACGCTGACCTTGAATTCGGTCAATGCGGGTTCATGCTGGGTGAAGCTGGAGGAGAATTCTGGCATTGCATTCTTTTCAGATGTTAGGGGAGGGCTCCCACCCATTGTTGAGTTTGGCGCCCAGGCGGCCGCGCAGGCTGGCGCCTATTCTATCCAATGGCAGGATTTGCTGCGCCGCATCGAGTTCAGCCGCCGCACGCGGCATGCCATACACGGCGCTGCTGGCCTGGTCTTGCGCGATCGTCGTCTTGCCTGCGCGGCGCATGGCCAGCAAGCCGTCGCCGCCATCGCGCCCCATGCCTGTGAGCAATACGCCGATGGCGTCGCCGCGCCAGTGCTGCGCCACGCAGTTGAAGAAGACATCGACGGACGGGCGGTAAACATAGTCGCGCGGTGCTGCATCGTAACCCAAACGATAATTTTGATCTAGCAGCAAGTGGTCATTGGTCTTGGCGATCAGTACCGTGCCGGACACCAGTTCATCGCCTTCGGCGATCACGCGCACGGGCATGCTGAGCTGGTCATCGAGCCATTTGGCGAAGTGCGAGGCGAAGGTTTCATCGATGTGCTGCACCACCACGATGGCGCAGCCGGGCGGCGCCGTCCAGCCGGCCAGCACCTTGGCCACGGCCGAGGGGCCACCCGTCGAGGCGCCGATGGCCACCAGGGTCGATACCTGGCCGTCGCCCCGTTCGCCGTTATTGCCGTTCGCCGGGCGCGGCGGCGGTGCTTCGGCGCTGTGGCGTATCAGCTTGCCGATGGTCTTGATCTTGGCCAGCAGTTCGCTGTCGCCGCCCACTTCCCCCTGCAGCACCGGCGTGGCCGTGACGTCGAGCGCGCCCGCGCCCAGCGCGCGGAAGACCTGGTTGACATTGTCCTGCGGGCGGCCCGTGACGACGAGGATGGCGCACGGGCTTTGCTCCATGATCAGGCGCGTCGCTTCCACGCCATCCATCTCCGGCATGTTCAGGTCCATCAGGATCAGGTCGGGGCGGTTGCCCTCGCACATGCGCACGGCCTCGAGCCCCGTGCGGGCGATCCACAGCACCTGGTGTTCCTGCGTACTGGCGACCACCCGGCGCAGGGCCTCGGCGGCCATGGCGACATCGTTGGCAATGGCAATTTTCATGAATGACGGCTCATAAGCGGGCATCTCCTATCAGGTCGGCCACCGCGTCGAGCAAGGTCTCGTCGTGGAAGCTGCCTTTGGTCAGATAATAATCGGCGCCGGCGGACAGGCCGCGCGCGCGGTCTTCCGGGCGGTCCTTGTACGAGACGATCATCACCGGCAGCTTGTGCAGGTGCAGGTCCTTCTTGATCAGCGAGACCAGTTCGATGCCATCCATGCGCGGCATGTCGACGTCGGTGATCACCAGGTCGTACTCGCCGCTGCGCACCACGTTCCAGCCGTCGATGCCGTCAATGGCCACGTCGACCTCGAAACCGCGCGCCAGCAGCAGCTTGCGCTCCATCTCGCGCACCGTCAGCGAATCGTCGACGACAAGGATGCGCTTGGCGCGGCGCTGCTGCGCGTGGCCGGCCTGCGCCAGCTGGTGCAGGCCGCCTTCGTGCAGCAGCTTGTCGATCGACAGCAGCAAATCGGGCACGTCGAGGATCAGCACCGGCTCGCCGTCGTCGAGCAGGGCGGCGGCGGAAATGTCGCGCATCTTGCCGAAGATCGGATCGATGGCCTGCACCGCCAGACTTTGCTCGCCGCGGATGGCGTCGACCACCAGCGCATAGCTTTGCTTGCCGCGGCCGATTACCACCACCGGCAAGTCCTCGGCCTGGCTGGCCGCTTCGCCCAGTTCCAGCACCTGCGCGGCCGACACCAGGCCCAGATGCTCGCCCTTGAGTTCGAAGAACTGCTTGTTTTCCAGGGTATGGATGGCCGCTTGCGGCACGCGCACCACGCTTTCCACCTTGACGATGGGGATGGCATAGGCTTCGCCGTGCACGTCGACCACCAGCGCGCGCACGATCGATTGCGTCAGCGGCAGGGTGATCAGGGCGCGGAAGCCGCGGCCCGGCTCCGATTCCAGGCGCACCGTGCCGTTTTGCTGGCGTATCGTCTCGTGCACGATGTCGAGGCCCACGCCGCGTCCGGACAATTGATTGGCCGTCGCCTTCAGGCTGAAGGCGGGCAGGAACAAAAACTCCAGCAGCTCGCCCGGCGACAGCGCGGCGGCCATGGCGGGGCTGGCCATCTTGCGCTCGATGACGGACTGGCGGATTTTTTCCAGGTCGACGCCGCGCCCGTCGTCGCTGATCTCGATGCTCAGCATGCCGGCGCGGTGGCGCGCTTCCATGCGTATCGTGCCCATCGCTTCCTTGCCCGCGTCGATGCGCTCGTACGGGCCTTCCATGCCATGGTCGATGGCATTCCTGAGCATGTGGTTCAGCGGGCTTTCGATCTTCGCCAGGATGTCGCGGTCGACCAGGGTGTCTTCCCCTTCGATCTCCAGCTGCACTTCCTTGCCCAGGCTGCGCGCCAGGTCGCGCACCATGCGCGGAAACGCATGGATGCCGTCGCGGAAAGGGCGCATGCGCAGGGCCAGCACTTCGTCGACCATGCCTTGCGAGACGGCCAGCAGGCGCCGCTCATAGGTTTCGATGTCGGCGATGTGCTCGAGCATGAACTGCTTCAGCGGTTGCGTCTTTTGCAGCGCCAGCAGGGACTTTTCCATCAGGCCCGGGTCGGCCAAGCGGGCAATGGCTTCGTGCAGGTGCTCGATGGCGGAAAACAGGCTGCTCTGGTTGCGCTTGAAACGCTGCAGGGCACCGACGAACGGGTGCATCTGGTGCGCATTGATGCGCGATTCGCTGGCCAGCGACAGCAGCTTGTCGAAGTTTTGCGCCACAGCCTTGGCCGGTGCGGCACCCGCACGCGGGGCAGGCGCGGCCGCCGATTCAGGCTCTTCGCCTGCCAGGCCGCTGGCCACGGGAGCCTGCAGTTCGGTCGGGTTGGGCGTTTCCTGCGGCAAGGGGGCGGGAGCGGAGGCAGGCAACGAGGGCAGGGCCGGCAATTCGGGCAGGTCGGCGATGCCGGCGATGGCGTTCAGGGTCTGGTCGATTTGCGCCGCATTCGCGGCCAGCCACGCTTCGGCGCCCGCGTCGTCCAGTCGCGACAGCTGCACGATCAGGTCGACGCCCGACAGCAGCACGTCGACCCGTTCCGGCGTCAGCTTCAAGCGGCCGTGCTGGGCGGCGACAAAGCTGTCTTCCATGCCGTGCGCCAGCTGCACCACCACCTGCAGCCCGACGATGGCGGCGGCACCCTTGATCGAGTGCGCCGCGCGCATCATCGCCTCGACGGCCGCCGCGTCGCCCGCATGGCGCTCCATGGCCAGCAAGCCGTCGGTGAGAATCTGGGTCTGGCTGTCCGCCTCCATGCGGAACAGGTCCAGCATGGAAAAGGCACTCAGGTCGCCGTGCTGGTCCTGGCTCATCGTAATAGTCTCGCAAGTTGAAAGCCGATCAGCGCCGTGTCGAGGCAGCCGATGCGCATGTCGCCCTCGGTGATGACGCCGGACAAAAAGCGCGACAGGCCCTTGTTGATGGTCGCCGCCGGCGCCTGCACGGCGCCCGACGCATAGCGCACGATGCCGTGCAGGTCGGCCACGGGCAGCGCGTAAGCCTGCTCTTCCCAGCGCAGCAGCAGCAGGCGTGCAAACGTGTGGCGGCCGCGGGCCGCTGGCGCACCCTGTTCGTCGATGCCCAGCAAACTGGCCAGCGACATGCACGGATACAGCTTGCCGCCGATATTGACGATGCCCGCCAGACCGCGCCCGCTGCGGTGCGGCAGCACATGCGGCTTGGCCTGCGGCGCCACGGCGTCGAACACGCGCGTGGGCAGCGCCAGCCATTCGCGGCCGATGCGAAACACCAGCGCGGAACTGTCGCGCACTTCGCCGCCCGTATCGATCTGGCGGAAGTGGCTGGCCCAGTCGCGCCGGTAGTGTTCGTCCACGGGCCGCTGCAGGTTGCGCCGGGCGGCGCCCGCGTACACGTCGCAGTTGCGGCAATGCACGTTGGCTGGCAGCTTGGGGCAGCTCTGGTCGCCGACCACGCCGATATGGTTCCAGCAGTCGTCGATGGTGGCGGGGGACTCGGTGGCGATGAGATTTGTCATGCTTGCCCCTTAGTTGGACGCCTGGCGGCGCTCGTAAATGCGTGCCGCGCGCGCCTTCAGGGTGGCGGCGGCCGTTTGGTTGCCATTGCGTTCGGCCAGCAGGGCCAGATGGCACAGCGCCTCGTAATGGTCGGGCTGCAGGTAGATGCAGCGGCGCCAGTAGTCGTCGGCCAGGTCCATCTTGCCGGCCAGTTCGTTGATGATGCCCAGCATGAAATACGCTTCCGCCGCCTCGGGCACTTTCGCCAGGTGCGCGTGGCATTTGTCGCCGGCCTCGCGCAACTGGCCGCGGTCGGCCAGCAGGCGCGCCTCTGCCAGCAAATCGGCTTGCGCTGCCGGCGCGGGCGATGGCACGGACACGGGGCGCGTGCGCGGCACCGCCGACGCGGCGGAAGAGGGGGCTGCTACTGCAGCGCGCCCTGGCGCGGGCGGCACGCTGCGCAGGGGACGCGCGACAGGCAGCGGCGCCACTAGCACGGGGCTGGCCGGCGCCGCTGTTTCCTTCTTCAGGGCGAAAGCCTGGCGGAACTGCAGCGGCGCAAAGCCGTTCTGGCAGAACGACGGCACTTCCGCATAACCGGCCAGCAGCATGCCGTCGTCGGCCAGCAGGGCGGACAGGTTGGCGATGGCGGCGCGCGTGGTCGGTTTGTCGAAGTAAATCAGCAGGTTGCGGCAGAAGATGACGTCGTAATGTTTGTTGCAGCTGGCGGTATCGAACTGCAGCAGATTGCCCTGCCTGAAGGTCACCTGGTCGCGCAGGGCGTCGATGATGCGGTAGGCGTCGTCGGCCACGTGCGTGAAATAGCGTTCTCGGAAGGCCACGTCCTGCGCGCGGAAGGCGTTGCGGCCATACACGCCGGCCTGCGCCCGCTCGATGCAGCCGGGGCTCAAGTCATACGCGTCGATGCTGAACGCCTGTTTCGGCACACCGCCGTCGCGCAGCGCCATGGCCATCGAATACGGTTCCTCGCCGCCCGCGCACGGGATCGACAGGATGCGCGTGGCGCGTCCGCGCGCCCAGCGCTCCTGCACCAGTTCGACGGTGGCGTAGAACGCTTGCGGATCGCGGAACAGCCACGATTCGGGCACCACCACCAGTTCGATCAATTGCGTCATTTCGGCCGGCGTGAGCGCCTGCAGGTAAGCCTGGCTATCGGCAAAGCCCGTCCGCTCCATGCGCTGATTGACGGCCCGCTCGGCCACGGATTTGGACACCGACAGGCCGGTCGCGCGGCGCAGCAGGGCTTGCGCCGTCATGCCGCGCTCGCGTCTTGAAACAGCAGCGCGCGCATGTCCGGCGGCAGCAGGTGTTCCAGCTCGACCAGCTGCACGATGCCGTCGGCGTCGCTGGCCACCTGGCCCAGGAAGGGCGCCGTCGCCACGCCGCTGTCCTCAAGCCCTTGCGGGTCGATATCGGCGATGCCGCGCACCTGCGAGGCCAGCAGGCCCAGCGCATGCATGGCGCCGTCCGGCGCGCGGTAGTCGACGATGACGATGCGCGTGTCGAACTGCGCGGCGGCGGGCGGCAGCCCGGCCAGGCGCGACAGGTCGATCACGGGCACGGGCGTGCCGTGCAAGTCCATCAGGCCGGCCACGTAGTCTGGCGTGAGCGGCAACTGCTTCAGCTCCAGCAGCGGCAGCACGCGCACGATGCCGGCCAGGGGCAGGCCGTAGCGGTCGCGTCCGATGTGAAAGAGCAGCACTTTCATGGGATCAGATGGTGACGGCGAAGGTCGACACGCTCGACTGCAGGTCGCCCGCCGCATATTGCAACTGGTGCACCGCCTCGCTGGTGGCTTTTAATGACTCCACCGTTTGCTGGGTGGCGTCGTTGAGCTGCATCATGGTGTCGGAAATCTGCGACGCGCCGATCGCCTGCGACTGCATGCCTTGCAGCACGGCGTCGAACTGCGGCGTGAGTTTCTGCACCTGGTCCATGACGGACGACAGCTGCTCGGCCACTTGCCGCACTTCGCCCACGCTGCGGCGAATTTCTTCCGAGAATTTATCCATGCCCATCACGCTGGCGGACACGGCCGACTGCATTTCCTTGAGCATTTGCTCGATATCCCAGGTGGACACCGAGGTCTGGTCGGCCAGGCGGCGGATTTCCGTCGCCACCACGGAAAAGCCGCGGCCCGCCTCGCCCGCCTTTTCCGCCTCGATGGCGGCGTTCAGCGACAGGATGTTGGTCTGGTCGGCCACCTTCGTGATGGTGATCAGCACGCTATTGATATTGCTGGCTTTTTCCGACAGGGCGGCCAGCTTGGCGTTGATGGAATCGGTGGCCGAGACCATGTGCTGCATGGTCGAATCCATGCGTTTGAGGTTGTTCTGCGCTTCGGCCGTCGCATTCGTCGTGTAGTCGGCCACGGCGGTAGCGTCTTCCATGGTTTTGAGCAACTGGCTCGTGTTGGCCGAGATTTCCTTGGTGGTGCTGAGAATTTCCACGCTCGTTTGCGCTTGTTCAATCCCCGTGGCTTCCTGCTGGCGCGCCGAGGCGGCGATTTCGGTGGCGGATGTCGTCACCTGGATGCCGGCCTTTTGCACATTGTTGAGCAGGCTGCGCAGGTTTTCGAACATCTTCGCCAGGCCATTGCCCAGCTGGCCGATGGCATCGCTGCCCGTGATGCCGACCTTGCCCGTCAGGTCGCCCGAGGCTGCCTTGGACACCACTTCCAGCAGGGAATCGACCTTGGCCCGCAAAGTGTTGGTGGCGGCCAATTCGTTGGCCTGGTTGTCCTGGATGGTTTGCGCCATGCGGTTGAACTCTTCCGTTACCTTGCCCAGTTCGTCGCGCGAGAGGATGGCGGCGCGCGCGCCTTGCTCGCCGCCGGCGATGCGCCCGACGGCGTCCGTCAGGCTGTTCAGCGGGCCGAGGATGGCACGGCCCAGCAGGTAGGAAATGCCCAGCGCCAGCACCACGCACAGCAGGCCGCCCAGGGCCAGGGTCAACATCATGGTTTCCTGCAATTTTGCCGTGGTGGCCGTGCGTTCGGCCAGCAAGCGGGTTTCCTCGGCGGCCACTTCGTCGAGCAGCTTGTTCGCTTGCGCGACAGCCGGGTAGCCGCTTGGCGGCATGGAGCGCGCCACCGCTTCCGTGGCGCCCGGCGCATTGCCCAGCGCGCGGCGCTTCTCGATCAGCGGAGTGATCCATTCCTTGACCCAGGTGGTGGTCAGCTGGTCGATCTTGCGGAAGCGTTCCGACTGCAGCTTGTTGTCGACCGTCATGGCGATGGCTTTTTGCGTGTGTTGGCTCAGCATTGCCGTTTCATCGGTTTCCGGCGTCAGCGAGGCTTCGTTGCCGGTCAGGATGAAACCGCGCGCTTCCACCTGGATTTGCAGGATGGAATTGTGGATCTTGTCGATCTCGACCAGCACTTCCATCGTATGGCGGTCCCATGCATTAGCCTCGGACAGCCGCGAAAAGCTGTTGTAGGCCACGCCCAGCAGGATCAGGATGATGGCCACGATGGAGCCGAAGCCCAGGTACAGTTTATTCTTGATACTCAGGTCTTTGAACATGGTGGCTCCGGAAGCGGGAAGTTTTCGACTAAGAGTCGCCTAACAGAACCGTAGCGAGCGGCAGCGAGTTGCGGCTGAGAAGCGCAACTGTGCGCATGCACAGTGAGCATCGCAGGCCGCAAATCGCGCCGCGCAGTAGGTTATGTTAGGTGCTCTAAATTGCACTGTAGCATTTTGCCACGGGGACAGCAAAATGGGGGTGATCCGGGTGCGCGCAGGGCCGTAAATCGCGGACGAGTGCGTTTCAAACGCAAAAAAGCCGCCCGTGGGCGGCTTGAGCTGGCGCGGGAGC
The DNA here is from genome assembly GCF_046113285.1 of Janthinobacterium aestuarii. NCBI lineage: Bacteria > Pseudomonadati > Pseudomonadota > Betaproteobacteria > Burkholderiales > Oxalobacteraceae > Janthinobacterium > Janthinobacterium aestuarii. The sequence continues at coordinate 4,542,042 of NZ_CP142524.1, read as the reverse complement.
AGGTGCCCCCTGGCTAACTAATTACTTCTGGCCCCGTTTTTCGCGGGCGATGGCGGCGATGCGCATGCGCAAGGCGTTCAGCTTGATGAAGCCGCCGGCATCGGCCTGGTTGTAGGCGCCGCCGTCTTCGTCGAAGGTGGCGATGTTCATGTCGAACAGCGAATCCGTCTTCGAATCGCGGGACACAACGATGACATTGCCCTTGTACAGCTTGATGCGTACCCAGCCGTTCACGGTTTCCTGCGTGTGGTCGATCAGGGTTTGCAGGGCAACGCGCTCGGGCGCCCACCAGTAGCCGTTGTAGATCATCGACGCGTAGCGCGGCATCAGGTCATCTTTCAGGTGGGCCACTTCGCGGTCCAGGGTGATCGATTCGATGGCGCGGTGGGCCTTGAGCATGATGGTGCCGCCCGGGGTTTCATAGCAGCCGCGCGACTTCATGCCGACGTAGCGGTTTTCCACCAGGTCCAGGCGTCCCACGCCATGCTTGCCGCCAACCTTGTTCAGTTCGGCCAGCACGGTCGCCGGCGACATGCGCACGCCGTTGATGGCGACGATGTCGCCTTTTTCGTATTCGATGTCCAGGTATTCCGCTTCGTCCGGCGCCTTTTCAGGGCTGACGGTCCAGCGCCACATGGTTTCTTCCGCTTCGGCGCTCGGGTTTTCCAGGTGGCGGCCTTCAAAGCTGATGTGCAGCAAGTTGGCATCCATCGAGTACGGCGCGCCGCCGTTCTTGTGCTTCATGTCGATTTCGATGCCGGCGTCTTCCGCGTACTTCAGCAGTTTTTCGCGCGACAGCAGATCCCACTCGCGCCATGGGGCGATGATCTTCACGCCTGGCTTCAGGGCGTAGGCGCCCAGTTCGAAACGCACCTGGTCATTGCCCTTGCCGGTCGCGCCGTGCGAGATGGCGTCGGCGCCCGTGGCGTTGGCGATTTCGATCAGGCGCTTGGCGATCAGCGGACGGGCGATCGAGGTGCCCAGCAGGTATTCGCCTTCATACACGGTGTTGGCGCGGAACATCGGGAAGACGAAATCGCGCACGAATTCTTCGCGCACGTCTTCGATATGGATGTTTTCCGGCTTGATGCCGAATTTGATGGCCTTGGCGCGCGCCGGTTCCAGTTCTTCGCCCTGGCCCAGGTCGGCCGTGAAGGTGACGATTTCGCACTGGTAGTTATCTTGCAGCCATTTCAGGATGACGGAGGTGTCGAGTCCGCCGGAATAGGCCAGGACTACTTTTTTAATGTCGCTCATATTGCTTCCAGTTGTCGTTGTCGATGTATGTATTGCGATGCTGCCAGGTTTTTTTTATGCAGTGCCGGGCGAATTATTGGATTTTACCGAGTAACAGGTATTCGATCAGCGCTTTTTGCACGTGCAAGCGGTTTTCCGCCTCGTCCCACACCACCGATTGCGGGCCGTCGATCACTTCGGCGGCCACTTCCTCACCGCGGTGGGCGGGCAGGCAGTGCATGAACAGCGCGTCGGGCGCGGCGCGGGCCATCTTCGCGCCATCGACGATCCAGCCGTCGAAGGCGGCGATACGGGCCGCGTTTTCCGCTTCGTAACCCATGCTGGTCCACACGTCCGTGTTGACCAGGTGCGCGCCTTCGCAAGCGTCGGACGGGTTGGCGAAGAAGGTGTAGCGCTCCGTCTTGACTTGCGACAGGTCGATGTCGTAGCCCTTCGGCGTCGATACGTTGACGTGGAAGCCGAACACTTCGGCCGCCTGCAGCCACGAGTACAGCATGTTGTTGGCGTCGCCGATCCAGGCGACGACCTTGCCGGCGATCGAGCCGCGGTGTTCGATGTAGGTAAAGATGTCGGCAAAGACCTGGCACGGGTGGTGTTCATTGGTCAGGCCATTGATCACCGGCACGCGCGAATTGGCGGCGAAACGCTCGATGATTTCCTGGCCGAAGGTGCGCACCATGATGATGTCGCACATGCGCGACATGACCTGGCCCGCGTCTTCCACCGGCTCGCCGCGGCCCAGCTGGGAGTCGCGCGTGTTCAGGTAGATGGCGGCGCCGCCCAGCTGGTGCATGCCGGCTTCGAACGACAATCGCGTGCGGGTGGAGTTCTTTTCAAAGACCATCACCAGGGTGCGGTCGATCAGTGGATGGTAGATTTCGTAATTCTTGAACTTGCGCTTGATCAGATGGGCGCGTTCGATCACATATTCATACTCTTCCAACGTGAAATCGGAGAACTGGAGGTAGTGCTTGATCGGTTTTTTTGTCGACATAATGACCACTTGAAGATGCGCAGGCCGCCGGCGGCGTGCCTTTCCCGCCGGGTTGCATCAGCGTACAACATCTCGTCTGATGACTGCCTCGCCCGGCGCGCTGCTGTGTTGATCGGTGCCCGCGCCTGTTTGTCGCGCGGGTCGATGCGGTTTGCCAAGTTGTAAATCATGCAATGGCAGGGACTTCAGCCATTCAATTATAAGGGTTTTGCTTTTAGATTGGAAAGACTGGCCGGACGGGTACTTGTGTAGACAAGTATCCGCGTCCAGCCATGGTCTTGCCGGCATCAATAGATGCTGGCCGGACTGGCCGCATCGATCTGCGGCGCCACCAGGGGCAAGTCCAGCGTGAAATGCGTGCCGGCGGGGCTGCTGGCCACCTGGATGGTGCCGCCCAGCAGGGCCGTGACGATGTTGTAGCTGATCGACAAACCGAGGCCGCTGCCGCCCTGGCCCAGCTTGGTGGTAAAGAACGGGTCGAAGATGCGCGACAAATGCTGTTCGGCGATGCCGCCGCCATTGTCGGCGAAGACGATCCGCACGCGCGCGCCATCGGGCGTGGCGGACAAACGCATGCAGCCCTTGCCGGCGGCGCCGTCATTGGGCGCGGGAGCGAAGGCGTGCAGCAGGGCGTTGTTGATCAGATTGGTGATCACCTGGCCGAAGGGGCCCGGATAGCTGTCCAGCGAGATGCCGAACGCGATATCCGTCTCGATGCGGTGGCCCGAGCTGCGGATGCGGTTCATGACGGTGGCGATGATTTCATTGCTCACCTGCTGCAGGTCGAACTGGCGCCGTTGTTCGGTGGTGCGGTCGACGGCCACCTGCTTGAAGCTGTTGACCAGGTCGGCCGCGCTGTGCAGGCCGCGCATGACCAGCGCCGATGCCTTGCCCGCATCGTCGATGTAGGCGGCCAGGTCCGAGCGTCGCAGGCCGGGACCGTTCATCAGGCGTTCCACGTCTTCCGTCTTTTGCAGCATGGTGCTGGCGATCAGCAGGCTGTTGCCGATCGGGGTGTTGAGTTCATGCGCCACGCCGGCCATCAGCGAACCGAGGGCGGCCAGTTTTTCCTGCGATACCAGTTGCGCCTGGGCGTCTTGCAGTTGCCGGTAGGCGCTGGCATTGTCGAGCGCGATGGCGCCATACGCGCACAGGGTGCGGAAGATCAGGCGTTCGCGTTCGCCGTAGGCATGGGCATGGCAAGCCTGCACCGTCATCACGCCCAGCACGCGTTCGCCCACCGTCAAGGGCACGTACAGCACGCTCTGGTTATGCAGCGTGCCGGGCACGGTGTAGGCGTGGCGCTTGGGCGGTACCTGGTCGATATACACTTCGCGCCGGCCCAGCAGGCAGCGCACGGAATAGGCGCGTGGGTTGCTCAGTGGAATGGCGTTGTCGGACAGGGGGCGGCCCGCTTCCATGCCGTGCGCGCGGCGCAGCGCCGTGCCCGCCGCATCGAGCATGTAGACGGCGAAGGTGTTGACTGGCAGCAAGGCATGCACGTGTCGATCCAGTACCTGGAACACGGCGCTGGCGTCGAGGTGGGTGGTGATTTCCTGGCCGATGGCCGACAGCCGCTCCAGGGTCTCGCTGGTCTGCTGCAATACTTCGGCGCGGCGCGCTTCGGAGGCGGCCAGTTCGCGGTGGTGATAGCCTTCCGAGCGCGCATGTTCCGTCTGGTGGTAAACCTGCATGGCGGTGGCGCGGTTGCTCGCCTGCTGGGTGTGGCTTTTTTCGCGCGCCACGCCCGCATCGAGGGCGATATCGTAGGCGCGCGCATAGTCGCCCGCATGCGCGTACTCGCGCGCCAGCGCATCGAGCAGTTCGCCCGGCGGCACATAGCCTTCGATGGAGTCGGCCACCTGCAGTGCCTGGTGCAGGAAATGCAGGGCGGGATTGCGTTCCTGCATGCCTGCGGGCGGCGGCAAGTCGTGGCGCGCATGCAGCATGGACAAAACGCGCAGCGCCGCCACCTGGTGCATGGCGTCGCCCTGCGCGGTGGCAAGCTGGCAAGCCCGTTCGGCCGCCTGCAGCGCCTCGTCCGGACGGTCCAGGTAGGACAGCGCGTGGGCGCTGCCGCGCTGCGCCATGCTGCGGAAATCGGCCTGGCCCAGCGCTTCGGCGCGCTGCGCCAGCCGGCTGAAGGCGTCGAGCGCCGTGTCGTAGTCGCCCTTGTCCAGGCTCAGTTCGCCCAGGTGGAACAGGGCGTTGGCATAGGTGCGCGCGCCCGCCACGGGGGCCAGGATGTGCAGCGCTTCGCGCAGCAGTGTTTCGGCGTCGGCCAGGCGCCCCAGCTTGCGCATGGTTTCGGCCGTATGCGTCTGGCAGGCGCCGATGCTGCGCGGCCAGCCGGTGGGGCGCGCCAGGTCCAGCGCGCACTGCATCCATTCGAGGGCCGATTCGTTGTCGTTGAGGCTGGAGAAACAGTCGCCGATATTGATGGCGGCCGTGATCGCGCCGCGCAGCTGGCCGCTTTCCAGGGCCGCCTCATAGCTTTGCATGTAGTGGCCGGCGGCCGTGCCCAGGTCGCGCGAGGTGTGCGCCAGCAAGCCGCGAAAGTCGTGCACCCAGGCGGCCAGCGGCGCGGGCAGCTTGCCGCTGGCGCCGTCGGTCTGGAAGTGGCCGCCCCATCGGACCTGGGCGGCCGGCGCGTCGTGCAAGACGGCCCAGCGCGCCGTGGCCGCGTCGGCCAGGCCGGCGCGCATCGCATCGCCGGCGCTACGCGCTTGCTGCGCCGCGGCCAGCAGTTCGGCGTCGCAGCGGGCATGGTCGCCCCGGTCGACGGCGATCGAGGACAGCAGCCAGTGGGCGTCGGCGCAGCCGGCGCCGTCGCCATGCGCGCACAGGATGGCGTGCGCCGCCATGGCCAGGCTTTCGGCCGCATCGAGTGCGCCTTGCAGCCATGCCACTTCCGCCTGCACCAGTTGCAGACGCGCTTGGGCGCTGGCCAAGGCGGGGGGCGGCAGTTGGGCGTGGGGCAACAAGGCTGCCGCTTCGGCTGCATGGTGCAGAGCCTGTGCGCAGTTGCGCTGGCGCAAATGCCATGCCAGCAACAGCAGCAGCGGTACGCGCCCGGCACCGCGCAACGGCAGCAATGCGCTTTCCCACTGCGCTACGTCATGTTCGAGCGCGAACATTTCCATTCAAGCATTCTCCCCGCAAACAGTGGCGCCAGCCTGCGACCGCACAGGCCATGCGTCATCGCATTGTAAGCTGCATTCAGGGGAATTGTTCAGTCCGCAGGGCAGAATTGTGCGTCCCGCCCGGCCGCCACGGCAGGGCGTTTCCCCGGCCGTGCTACGGCCGGCCGCAGGCGTCTAGCGTGACACGAGGCGGATGCGGGCGCTGCCGTCCATGGTGCTGGCGCTGCGCATGTCGGCAGGCATGCGCAAGCCGGGCAGGAACTGGGCGTCGTCGATCACCACGCGCTCGCCCGTATTGCTGAAAACGAAGGTCGAGCCCTTTTTGCTGACAAACTGGCCCGGCCCGGTGGGATAGATTTCCACGCTGGGCTTTGCATGCAATTCCCTGTCGTCGATCAGGCGGCCAAAGAAATGGGTGTCCTGCTGCTGGACTTCCAGCCGTTGTCCATTCGACAGGCGGTATTGCTGCTCGATGTCTAAGGCTTCCTGTGCCGTGACGTGATAGTAGGTGCCAGAGGTGACGCGCACGCTGTCTGCGGCTTGCGGCGTCATCGCGGTTTGGGCCTGGGCCGTGCCGCCGGCAAGGGCAAAGATAGCGACGAGGAGGGGGAGTAAGCGTTTGGTCAGCATGACATTCACCTTCGATCAGGATGGCAGGATGGAGAGTAGTTAGATCGTGTGGTCGCTGACGGGTTTCCGGCAGCGACTGGTGTCAAGTTAGCAAACGCGCCTGGCCATCGCCAGCGGCAGGCGACGGGCGGCAGGTTTGACGCGCTGAAATGCCTAAAACGGCGGATGAACGGTTTTGGGATTAAAGTCGAAAAGCAAGCTCGGCCGCAAAATTAAATTTTGCCGGCCGAGGTTTTGTTGTGGCTTTATTCGTGCTGCGGCATTTTCTTAATACAGTGTCTGCGCCGATTCGTGCAGCAGCTGGCCATACAGGGTATGGCGCATCTTGGCGATCTTGCCTTCCGACAAGGCTTGCAGGATGGCGCATTGCGGCTCGATCAGGTGGCGGCAGTTATAGAACTTGCAGCCGCCCAGGTAGGGCTGGAACTCGCGGAAAGCCCGCTCGAGCATGCCTTCGGACAGGTGATACAGACCGAATTCCTGGAAGCCGGGCGAGTCGATGATGGAACTGTTGGCGCCCAGTTCATCGAGCTTGTACAGCCGCGTAAAGGTCGTCGTGTGTTTGCCCGTGTCGAGCGCGGCCGAGATTTCGCGCACGGCGATGTCCGCGTCCGGCACCAGCAGGTTGATCAAGGATGACTTGCCCATGCCCGACTGGCCGATCAGGATCGACGACTGGCCCGCCAGCAGCGGCGCCAGGGTGGCCACGGCGTGCTCGGGCTCGGCGCGCGCCGACACTTCATCGACGGGATAGCCCATCGAGGAATACGGCAGCAGGCGCTCGCGGGCCCGTTCCAGCGAAGCGGTCACGTCCGTTTTATTCAGGATGATGCGCGCCTCGATGCCGGCCGCGTCGGCCGCCACCAGCGAGCGCGAGATCAGGTCATCGGCAAAGCCCGGTTCCGTCGCCACGACGATGAACAGCTGCGTCAAATTGGCGGCCAGCAGCTTCGATTTGTACTGATCCGAGCGGTACAGCAGGGTCTTGCGTTCCTCGATGCGGTCGATGACGGCCTGGTCGTTCGAGGTGCGCGTCAGGTGCACGATGTCGCCCACGGCCACATTGGTTTTCTTGCCGCGCGTTACGCATTGCAGCTTGGCGCCGTCCACGTCGGCCAGGTAATGGCGGCCGTGGGCGGCAATGATGACGCCCGTCAACTTGCCTTCGCTCATGGGGCCACCTGGCTGCTCTGGTAAATGAGGTCGGCCTTGGCGGCGCAGATGAAGTCGTTTTCGGACAGGCCGCCGGCGCCCTGGTTGACCGAGTGCGTGTCGTAGCGCACGGCGCAGGTTTTGTAAGTAATGATGAGCTCCGGATGGTGGTCTTGCGTATGGGTCATATAGGCCAGGGCGTTCACGAACGCCAGGGTCTGGTAGTAATTCTTGAAGCCGAAGTCGCGGCACAGCTTGCCATTTTGTACTGTCCATTGCGGCAGCAGCGCGTGCAGGGTGGCGACGCCGGTGTCGCCCAGCGCGTGCTGGCGCGGCGCGCAGGACAGTTGGGCCAGCTCTTGCAGTGTGGATGGCGTATTCATGTCGTAGCCCCTTTCAGGTGGCGGATGCGCACGCTGGCCGGCGGGTGGCTATCGTAAAAGGCCGAGTGCAGCGGGTCGGGCGTCAGGGTCGACGCATTGTCTTCATACATTTTCACGAGGGCCGAGACCAGGTCGTCCGCCTGCGTGTGCGTGGCGGCAAAGGCGTCGGCTTCGAATTCGTGCTTGCGCGAGCTGAGCGAGGTCAACGGTCCCAGCAGGAAGGTGAAGACGGGCAAGGCCAGCATGAACAGCAGCAGGGCCAGCGCGTCCGTCGGCTGGCCCGTCAAGGCCAGCGCGACAGGGTCGACGCCCAGGCCCGCATAGAACCATGGCTGCGTTTTCAGGAAGCCCAGCAGCGCCAGAAAGCCCAGCGAGATGACGAACATCATGGCGATGCGCTTGACGATGTGCTTGAGCTTGAAGTGGCCCAGTTCATGCGCCAGCACGGCTTCGATCTCCTGCGGCGCCAGGCGCGACAGCAGTGTGTCGAAGAAGACGATGCGCTTGTTGGCGCCAAAGCCCGAGAAATACGCATTGCCGTGGGCGCTGCGCTTCGAGCCGTCCATGACGAACAAGCCTTTCGAAGCGAAACCGACGCGTTGCATCAAGCCTTCGATGCGGCTTTTCAGCGCTTCGTCGGCCAGCGGCGTGAATTTGTTGAACAGGGGCGCGATGACGGTGGGAAACAGCACCATCATCAGCAGCTGGAAGCCGCTCCAGACGAACCACGCGTACAGCCACCACAGGCCGCCCGACTTGGCCATCAGGGTCAGCACGACCCAGATCAGCGGCAAGCCGATGGCCGCGCCCAGGCCCACGCCCTTGAGCATGTCCGTGAAGAACAGCTTGCGCGCCATGGTATTGAAGCCGAAGCGTTGTTCCAGCACAAACTGGCGGTAGTAATCGAAGGGCAGGTCGATCAGGCCCGAAATGACGGCAAAGGCGGCGATCAGGCCGATCTGGTACAGCATGGGCGAACCCGCACCCATCCAGTCATTCAGGTGCAGCGCCAGCCATTGCAGGCCGCCCAGCAGGGTAAAACCGATCAGCACGGCATAGTTGACCAGCAGGGTCAGCAGGCCGAACTTGGTCTTCGCCACAGTATAGTCGGCCGCCTTCTGGTGCGCCGCCAAGGGGATTTTTTCCGCGAATTCGGGCGGGACTGCCGCGCGGTGCGCCAGCACGTGGCGGATCTGCCGCGAAGCGAGCCAGAAGCGCACGGCCAGGGTCAAAACGAGGATGGATACAAACAAAATCGAAAACGCGAGTGAATACATTCTGTGCCTGTGAGAAAATGGCTGATTATTTAGTTTGATTAGGCCAAGAGAGAATTATGTCACAAGCGACCGACTTAACCGCATCCACCCCCGCACCCGTCGTGCCAGCACGTCCCAACGAGATGAACCTGGTCTGGGTCGACATGGAAATGACGGGCCTGGAGCCTGATACCGACCGCATCATCGAGGTGGCGGTGGTGGTGACGGACATGCACTTGAACCTGCTGGCCGAAGGCCCCGTGTTCGTGATTCACCAGTCGGATGAAACCCTGAACAAGATGGATGCCTGGAACAAGGGCACGCACGGCCGCTCGGGCCTGATCGACAAGGTCAAGGCGTCGACCGTGACGGAAGCCCAGGCGGAAGCGGAACTGATCGCATTCCTGAAGAAATACGTGCCTGCTGGCAAGTCGCCCATGTGCGGCAACACCATCGGCCAGGACCGCCGTTTCATGGTGCGCGGCATGCCGAAGCTGGAAGCGTTCTTCCACTATCGCAATGTTGACGTATCGACATTGAAAGAGCTGTGCAAGCGCTGGAAGCCGGAAATCGCCACCGGTTTCAAGAAACACCAGAAGCACACGGCGCTGGCCGATATCCTCGAGTCGATCGAAGAATTGAAGTACTACCGCGAGCATTTCATTAAATTGTAATGGGGTTGTCGGCTTAGGCGCTGCGCGCTAAGCCGACCTACGGGGCATTGCAACCTCTGGCGTAGGTCGGGTTAGCGCCTTGGCGCGTAACCCGACACAGCTACGGGGCATTGCAACCGCTGGCGCAGGTCGGCGTAGGTCGGGTTAGCGCCTTGGCGCGTAACCCGACACAGCCGCCTCAAAGGCAAGGCTGTGCCAAACCCCATCCTCACCCCGCCACTCCAGCGCAAACGCTCCCGTTTGCCGCAAGTCCGTAATCCAGCGCACTTCGCCAGGCTGGCGGTAGTATTCCGCGCACTGGCCGAACCCCTGTTCCAGCCGGCAAATCACCAATCCTTCGCCCGCCACGGCGCACCATTGCTCATGGTCATCGATCAAGGCCACGGCCGGGTCGCCATAGAATTCGCCCAGGCTGGCGTGACGCCCATCGGCGGCCGTCACCCTGGCATGTTCGTATTCGTGCTGGACAATATAGTCGGCGCTGCGCGCCAGTTCGTGTGTCGTCATGCTGTCTCCACGGTAGGCCAGACGGTTTCCTGGTCGGCGCGCGCTTCGGCGATCAGCCATTCGCAAAACGCGTGCACGAGGGGCCGCGTTTCCGCCTGGGGCGAACGCAGCAGATAATAGCAGTGGGGGCCGCGCACCGCGTGTTCGAACACGCGCACCAGGCGGCCCGAGCGCAGGTCGTCGCCGATCAGGGGACTGGCGGCAATGGCCACGCCCTGGCCGCTGGCGGCTGCGTCCAGGCATAGATACGTGTGCGAAAAGCGCGCGCCGCTGTTGCCGCTATTGCCGCTGTAATGCACGCCGCAGCTGTGCAGCCAGCGCGTCCAGTCGATTTCGCCGGGCAGGTGCACTTCCGGCTCGTCGTGCAGCAGCGGATAGCGCAGCAGGTCGGCCGGCTGGCGCAGGCTGGCCGCGTTGGCGCGGAAACCGGGGCTGCAGACGGCGGAAAACCATTCTTCCATCAATAAATCCACTTTGAGGCCCGGATAGCGGCCTGGTCCCAGGCGGATGGCCACGTCCACGCCATCGCGCGCCAGGTCGACCGGGTGCATGGACGCCAGCACGCGCAGTTCGATCTGCGGGTAGCGGTCGCGCAGCCGGCCCAGGCGCGGCATCAGCCAGCGCGAGACGAGCGAGCTGGTGGCCGTCACCGTGACGACCTTGTCGTCGCCCTGGCGCCGCGCCTGCTCGGAGACGTCGGCCAGCTGGTTGAGTATCGGCCCCAGCGAAGCCGCATAGCGCTGGCCGGCGCTGGTGAGCACCACGCCGCGCGGCAGACGCTGGAACAGCACGATGCCGAGCCACGCTTCCAGCTGTTTGACGTGGTGGCCGATGGCGCCGGCCGAGACGTGCAATTCTTCGCCCGCGCGCTGGAAACCTTCATGGCGGGCGGCCGCCTCGAAGGCGTGCAGGGCGGCGAGCGGTGGCAAGGGACGTGACATGGCGTTCTTAATAGAATTGAGCCTCAGTAATATTCGGCCTATCCGTGAAGAATATTGGTTTGTTTCATTTTGCGCAAGCGAATATGATGCCGCTCATGCGTGAAACGACCCGCAACAGGATTCACGCATGCATCATCTTCCAGCCTTGCTTGGCATTAATATTTACAACGCCTGGGAAAACCGTCGCGAGCGGCAGTGATTTGTGGCTGAGAAGCGCAACCGTACTTCAGTACGGTGAGCATCGCCGGCCGCAAAGCGCGACGCGCAGCAGGTTTGCCCTGGCGTACTCAAAGAGGTTTAGTCATGTCTGATCGCCGCGCCGTTGCGCTGGTGTTGCTGTCGGCCGCCGGTTTCGGCAGTTCCGCAGTGTTTGCCAAGGCGGCCTATGCGTCCGGGGTCAACCCGTCGACCATGCTGGCCTTGCGTTTCGTCATCGCCGCCATGCTCTTGCTGCCGCTCGTGTGGCTGGGCGGCTGGCGCTTGCCGCGTGGCCGCCTGCTGGCCGGCTACATGCTGATGGGCCTGATGTACACGGCCCAGTCGCAAGGCTATTTCAATGCCCTCATGTATGCCAGCAGCGGCCTGTGCGGCATGCTGCTGTACGTGTATCCCGTGCTGGTCACCATCCTCGCGCTGGCGCTGGGCTGGGAAAAGCTGGACCGGCGCATGCTGGTGCTGATGGCGCTGGCCATTGCCGGCATGGCCATCACCCTGGGCGGCAAGCTGCAGGGCCAGCCCATCGGCATCGCCCTGGCCTTGATGGCGGCCGGCGTGTACGCCGTGTACATCCTGTTTGGCAACAGTCTGTCGAAAAGCCGCGAGAATATTCACCCATTGGCCGCTTGCGTCGTGATTCTGGGCACGGCGGGCCTGTCGAACAGCGCGATTGCCTTGTGGCAGGGCGTGTCCTTGCCGGGCACGGCGACGGGCTGGCTGGCCGTCAGCGCCATCGCCCTGTTCTCGACGGCCATCGCGATCGCCGCCTTCTTTGCCGGCGTGGCGCAGATCGGCGCGGCCAAGGCGTCGATCATTTCCACGTTTGAACCCGTCATCACAATGGCGTTCGGCGTGACCTTGCTGAAGGAATCCGTCAGCGGCACGCAATTGCTGGGCGGCGCCATGGTGCTGGCCGCCGTGGTCTTGCTGGCGCAGCGGCCCGCTGCCAAGCCGGTTTCCATGCCGGGCGTGCAGGCCAGCGCCTGATCCTGTTTTTCCCGAACTGATCGGTTGTCTCGATCGGTCTCCTTTGGCGCCGCGACGGGTTTCCTGTCGCGGCGCTTTTTTTATGCGCACACAAATAAGACTTGATTGCGAATGATTCTCATTTATAATTAACGTCAATTTCCCCACCACCAGCCAGCCCATGCCAGCCAGTGTTCGCCTTGAAAGGAGACACCGTGTCGAGCACGTTCCCCATTTGCAATATCGAGCTGGTCACCAGTGAATTTGCCCGCCTGCGCCGCGAAAAGAAGGCCCGCCACCGCGACATCGCCGAGGAACTGGGCATAGCCGAAGGCGAGCTGATCGCCGCGCATGCGGGCCTGTCGCTGGCAGATGGCGCCTTGCTGGGCGCCGAGCGCCTGCAGGCCGACTGGCCCGCCATCGTCGCCGCGCTGGAGCCGCTGGGCGAAGTCATGGCGCTGACGCGCAACGCCTCGTGCGTGCATGAAAAGACGGGCGTCTACCGAAAAGCCAGTCACAACAACCATGTGGGCCTGGTGCTCGGTGGCGACATCGACCTGCGCGTGTTTTACCGCCAGTGGGCGCATGGCTTTGCCGTTCGCGAGATGGGCGAGCACGAGGTGCAGCGCAGCCTGCAATTTTTCGATGCGGCCGGCCACGCCGTGCACAAGATTTTCCTCAAGCCGCAAAGCGACCTGGCCGCCTACGACGCGCTGGTGACGCAGTTTGCCGACGCGGACCAGGCGGCCGGCATCGCCGTGACGGCGCCGCCGCCGGCGCCGGCGGAACTGCCCGATGCGCAGATCGACGTGGCCGGCTTTCGCGCCGCCTGGGCCGACTTGCGCGACACGCATGAATTTTTCACCTTGCTGAAAAAATATGCGGTCTCGCGTCTGCAGGGCCTGCGCCTGGCCGAAGCGCGCTTCGTGCAGCAGATCGACAAATCCTGCGTGCTCGACCTGCTCAACGATGCCGCGCTGGAAAAAGTGTCCATCATGGCCTTCGTCGGCAATGCGGGCATGATCCAGATCCACTCGGGTCCCGTGCACAAGATCGCCGTGATGGGGCCGTGGATCAATGTGCTCGACCAGCGCTTCAACCTGCATTTGCGCGAAGACCATATCGCCAGCGCCTGGGTGGTGAAAAAGCCGACCGTTGACGGTCTGGTGACGTCCGTGGAACTGTTCGACGCGAAGGGCGACACCATCGTCATGTTCTTCGGCGAACGCAAGCCAGGCGTGCATGAATTGTGTGAATGGCGCCATATCGTCGACAGGGTGGCGCGGGAGGGCGAACTATGCGCCGCATGATCGCCGCCAGCGTGGCGCGCCGCATCGCGCTGAAAAAAATGGGGGCGGGAGCGCTGGCCCTGGCCGCGCCGATGCAGGTGCTGGCGGCAGTGACCGATGCGGCCAAGCCGCTGGCCAAGGCGCGGCGCATCGTCAGCGTGGGCGGCGCGCTGACGGAAATCGTCTACGCGCTCGAGGCGCAGGGCGAACTGGTGGGCGTCGATACGACGTCGCTGTATCCGGCCGTGGCGCAGCAGCTGCCGCAGGTCGGCTATGCGCGCACCCTGTCGGCCGAGGGCGTGCTGTCGCTGGCGCCCACGCAGCTGATCGCCACCGAGGAAGCGGGGCCGCAAGCGGTGCTGCGCCAGGTGCGCGAGGCGGGCGTGCCGGTGGCGGTGCTCAGCGCGAACAACCAATTCGAAGGCTTGCTCGAACGGGTAAAGCAGGTGGGCCGGATCACGGGCCGCCCCGAACCCGCCGCGCGCCTGGCGCAAAGCCTGCAGCAGCAGTGGAGCGGCGCCCTGGCCAAGGTGCAGCAGCGCCAGCATGCGCCCGTGCGCGTGCTGTTCATCCTCGCCCATGCGCCGAACCAGGTGATGGTGGGCGGGCGCGAGACGGGCGCCGACGCCATGCTCGCGTATGCGGGCGCCGTCAACGTGATGGGCGGGCAGGGCGGATTCGCCGGCTACAAGCCGCTGACGCCGGAAGCCGTGATCGCCGCGCGGCCCGACATCGTGCTCGTCACCGACCAGGGCTTGAAGGCTTCGGGCGGCGTGGACGGCATCCTGAAACTGCCAGGCCTGGCGCAGACGCCGGCCGGGCGCAAGCACCGCATCGTCTCGCAGGAAGCCATGCTGCTGCTGGGCTTTGGCCCGCGCATGCCGCAGGCGCTGGCGGAACTCGACGCCGCTTTCGCCAAAGCCATGGCCGCATGAACGTGGCCTCCCTGGTCTCCGCCGCGCCCTGGTGCTGGCCACGCTGGGGCGCCGGCGGGCTGCTGGCCGCCGCACTCGCTGGCGGCTTGCTCGTCGCCGTGCAGGCGGGCGCCGTGCCCGTGACCCTGGCCGACTGGCTGGCGCCGTTTCAAGCGGGCGACGAGGGGCTGTCCGGCGGCGCGTACGTGCTGTGGCATATCCGTTTGCCGCGCGCGCTGTTCGCCGCCCTGATCGGCGCCGCGCTGGCGCTGGCCGGCGGCCTGACGCAAGGGCTGTTCCGCAATCCGCTGGCCGACCCGGGACTGCTGGGCGTGAGCAGCGGCGCCGCCTGCGCGGGCGCGGCCACCATCGTTTTCACGGCCAGCCTGCACGTGGCGCCCGAACTGCGCGTGTGGCTGCTGCCTGCCGCCGCGTTTGCCGGCGCCATGCTCATTTGCGTGCTGCTCGACCGGGTCGCCCGCTGGGCCACGCCCGGTTCCATCGTCGGCCTGCTGCTGACGGGCGTGGCGCTGAACGCCATCACGGTGGCCGTCATGGGCCTGTGCATCTACCTGGCCAGCGACGACCAGTTGCGCACCCTGACTTTCTGGACGCTCGGCTCGCTGTCGGCCGGCAGCTGGCGCCAGGTGGCTGCCCTGCTGCTGGTGCTGGCGGGCGCGCTGTGGACCACGCGCTTCCTGATGCGGCCCCTGAACGCGCTGGCGCTGGGCGAGGCGCAGGCGCTGCACGTGGGCGTCGACGTGGGCCGCCTGCGCACGCAGGTGATCGTGCTGGTGGCCGTGCTGACCGGGTTTGCCGTCGCCTGGTGCGGCGGCATCGGCTTCATCGGCCTGATCGCGCCGCACCTGGTGCGCACCTGGCTGGGCGCCGACCAGCGCAAGGTGCTGCCGCTGGCGATGCTGATGGGCGCCTTGCTGCTGCTGTCGGCCGACACCCTGGCGCGCACGGTCGCCATTCCCGCGGAAGTCCCCGTCGGCATTTTCACGGCCTTGCTGGGCGGGCCATTTTTCCTGATGCTGTTGCGGCGCTTCCGCCACGGCACCGCCTGAAAGGATGCGCATGACGCCCCTGCTGGAACTCTCTTTCGCCACCACGCAACTGGGCCAGCAGTATTTCGGCCCGTTCAATCTGCAGGTGGCACCCGGCGAGCGCGTCGCCCTCCTCGGCCCCAGCGGCGCGGGCAAGTCGACCCTGTTGAAACTGATGGCGCGTGAACTGCATCCGCAGTCGGGCCAGGTGGTCTTCGCCGGCCGGCCGCTGGCGCAGTGGCCGCTGGCGGAACTGGCGCTGCGCCGCGCCGTCCTGCCGCAAGGTTCGAACGTGGCCTTCGGCTTGCCGTGCGAACTGGTGATCGGCCTGGGGCGGGTGGCGCGCCTGGCCGACCCGCAGCTGGGACGGATCGTGCAGGACGCGGCCGCCCTGGCGCATGCCGCGCATCTGCTGGGGCGGCGCCTGGACACCCTGTCCGGCGGCGAGCAGGCCAGGGTGCAGCTGGCGCGCATCTTCGCGCAGATGTGGGATGTGCAGGATGGCTTGATACTCGTCGACGAACCGCTGGCGGCGCTCGATCCCGGCCTGCAATTCGATTTGCTCGACAGCCTGCGGCAGTTTTGCGCCGCGCGCGGCCACGCCGTCGTCGCCATCCTGCACGACATCAACCACGCCTTGCTGGGCTTCGAGCGCTTGCTGCTGGTGCGTTCGGGCCAGCTGGTGGCGGATATCGCCAGCGATGCCGGCGCCGTGCCCGCGCTGGCCGCGCTGTACGGCATCGCCCTGACGACGGCGACCAGCAGCGACGGCGACGTGTGCGTCATCCCCGCCAGAAGCGCGGTACGCAGGGCCGCCTGACTCACTCATTCAATCAATCACTTACCACACGTCCGCCGCGCGCGGCCGCGCCATCTGGCCGCTGCCCAGCAGCCACACCATCAGCGCTTCGGCCTGTTCGCGCGTGGCCGCCACTTCCTGCACGATGCCGAAGGCTTTCATGGCGCCGGCCGCCAGCGCCTGCAGACGCGCACGCTGCTCCGCGTCCGCCTCGACCGATACGAGGCCGCGGCAAAGGGCGGCCAGCGTCACCTTGTTATGCTTGAGCCACAGGCCGCGCCGCTTGCGGTCGATGTGCGCTTCGTCGCTGCGCTCTGCTTCGAACAGCATGACGAACGGTTCGCCGTGGCGCAGCAGGGCGTCCATGTCGTTTTCCCACAGCGGGGCATAGCCGGTGACGGCCGTTTCAGGGCGAAAGCGCACGATGGGAAAGTCGCTGACGTCGTGGATGGAGAAATGGGCGGGATTCGGTTTCATGGAGCGCTTCCTTGCGAGGTGGTTGAAAATGCTTGCCAGCCGCCGCCCAGCGCCTTGTAGACCTGGACCAGCGACAGCGAGGCGGTGGCGCGGCTGTCGACCAGCGCCGCTTCGTTGTTCAATAAGGTGTTTTGCACGTGCAGCACGTTGATCAAGTCCGTGCCGCCCTGGCGGTACTGCAGTTCCGCGCTGCCCAGCGCCCGCCGTCCCTGCCTGACGGCTTCATCGAGGCTGGCCTGGCGGCGGGCGTTGGCCTGGTAGCCAGAGAGCGCGTCTTCCACTTCGTGCCAGGCGGCCAGCACCGTCTGGCGGTAGGCGATGGCCGCTTCCTGCTGCTGCGCCTCGCGCAATTGCAGTTTGCCGCGCAGGCGACCGCCATCGAACAGGGGCACGCTGAAACCGGGGCCGAAGGCAAAGCGTTTGGCGTCCCAGCCGATGTCGGACAGCTGCATCGCTTGCAGGCCGATGCTGCCCGACAGCGTGATGCGCGGATAAAAATCGCCTTGCGCTACGCCGATGGCGGCCGTGGCCGCGTGCAGCTGCGCTTCGGCACGGCGGATGTCGGGACGGCGCTCGGCCAGGCCGCTCGGCACGCCCAGTTGCACCTGCATGGCCACGGCCGGAATGTCCTTGCCCGCCGCCAGTTCCGCCTGCAAGGCTTGCGGCGGCAGCGCCAGCAAGAGGGCGAGGGCGTTGCCCAGGCGCGCTTCGCGCTGCTGCAGCGGCGGCAGGCGTGCTTCGATGGCGGCCACGTGGGCCGCCGCCTCGGCTTCGTCGAGTTGCGTCGCCACGCCTTCGCGCAGGCGGATGCGGGTCAGGTCCAGGGTATGGCGGGCGATATCGAGCAGCTGTTGCGTGATGGCCAGCGTCTGCTGCGCGCCGCGCAGCTCGATGTAGTCGCGCGCCGTCTCGGCCAGCACGGCCAGCAGCACGCCGCGCTGCGTTTCCAGCGCCACGTCGACGCGCGCGTCAGCCGCTTCCACTTCACGGCGCACGCGGCCCCACAGGTCCAGCTCCCAGGCGGCGTCGAGGTTGCCTTGCCACAGGTTGTAGGCTGACTGGCCGTTGTTGCGCGACGGGTCGCTCAAACCCTGCTCGCTGTTGCGCGCGCGGCCGTAGCTGCCATTTGCGCCCAGGGACGGGCCTTGCGCGGCGCCCGCCACGCCGCGCGCGGCGCGGCTTTGTTCCAGCCGGCTGCCGGCCGCCCGCACGTCGAGGTTGGCGCCGGCGGCGCGCTGCAGCAGGGAAGACAGGGTGGCATCGCCGAAGCCGTCCCACCAGCGTTGCTCGATGGCGGCGTCCTGCTGGGCGGCGAAACGGGCATCCTGCGCCTGGCGCCATTGCTGCCCCAACGGCGCTTGCGGATGCTGGAAATCGCTGCCGACGCTGGCGCAGCCGGCCAGGCCCAGGGCCGTGAAAATGATCAGTGCTTTCATCGCGCGCTCACCTGTTGCAGCAGTTGACGGCGCATGGCCGCAGCTGTACTAATGCGCACTTCGGCCGACATGCCCACGCGCAGGCGGCTGCCGTCATCCTGGCCGGGATCGAGCGCGATCCTGACGGGGATGCGCTGCACCACCTTGGTGAAGTTGCCGGTGGCGTTTTCCGGTGCGATGGCGGCAAACGTCACGCCCGTGGCGGGCGCGATGCTGTGCACCGTGCCGCGCAGGAGCATGCCCGGATAGGCGTCGACGGCGATGCTGGCGCGCTGGCCCTGGCGCACGTGGGTCAGCTGGGTTTCCTGCAGGTTGGCGATGACGAAGCTGCGGTTCAGGGGTACCACGGCCATCAGGCTGGCGCCGGGCGCCACCAGGGCGCCGACGCGCACGGCGCGGCGTCCCACGATGCCGTCGATGGGGGCGCGCAGCTGCGTATGCGACAGGTCAAGTTCGGCCCGCTGCAGGCTGGCGCGGGCGCGCAGCAAGGCCGCTTCGGCCGCGCCTTGCTGCGCCTGCAAAATGTCCGTCTGCTTGCGGGTGGCGACGAGGGCGGCGCGGTTTTGCGCCAGGCGCGCCCGGCTCACGTCGAAGCGCGATTGCGCCTGCTGCGCGTTCTGCACGCTGCCCGCACCCTGGCCGGCCAGGTGCGTTGAGCGGGCCAGTTCCTGCTGCGCCAGCTTGTCTTCCGCCTGATTGGCGTCGACCAGGGTCGTGGCTTGCTCGATCACCGATTGCTGGCGCTGCAAGGTGGCGCGGGCATTGGCCAGCTGCGCCTCGGCGCCGGCTACCTCGGCGCGGGCCGAGGCGGCGCCGGCCTGGTAGTCGCGGTCGTCGATGCGCGCCAGCAGCTGACCCGCCTTGACAGTCTGGTTGTCTTCCACCAGCACTTCCCGCACGATGCCGCCCACCTTGGGGGAGAGCACGGTGTAGTCGGCGCTGACGAAGGCGTCGTCGGTGCCTTGTTCGTCGCCGCGGGCGAACAGCAGTTGCCAGGCGCAAAAGGCGAGGGCGCAGGCCAGCAGGGCCAGGCCGAGAAGAAATGCGCGTGAGCGCAGTATGGTTGTTTGCATGGGGATGCTCTTTCTTGAAATAAAAGTCAGGCTGCGCGCGGCGGATAGACGCGCGTCGGCAGGATGGGAATGATCACAATCATGGCCAGCGCGATGGCGGCGACAATGAGGTACAGGTCGGACGAGGTCAGGGTGATGACTTGCGCATGCATGCGCGCACTCAGGCCCGGCACGTCCACGACGCCAGGCAGGTTGCCCAGGCGCTCGCTGAGCACCGTCGAATGAAAATGGTTGCGGCGCGTGATCAGCGCGTCGAGCACGCCGGTGGCGACGACGGCCGACATGCCCTTGATGGTGTTGAACCAGGCCGAGGCGAAAGGGCCATCCTGCGGCGCCAGGCCCGTGGTGGCCAGCAGCAGCAAGGGAATCACGGCCATCGGTTGCGCGAAGATCTGCACCGCCTGCAGCAGGTAGAAGTGCGTGCGTATCCAGTCCGGCGACATGCGCGCGCCCAGCACGCAGGACAGGGCCAGCAAGGTCAGGCCGATGGCCAGCACCCAGCGGCAGTCGACGGCGCGCAGATTGCACAGGGCGGCCACCAGCGGCAGCGCGACCAGCTGCGGCAGCGCCACCATCAGCATCACGGGCGCCGTCTGCAGCGGGCGGTAGGCGTGCACCTGCGCCAGGTAGGACGAGGGAATCAGGATCACGGCCAGCAGCACGAACAGCACGCCGCCCAGGGTCAGCAGGGCGTGGCTGAGGTTACGCCGCGACAGCAGCTGCAGCTTGAAGAACGGCAGCGGATGCGACCATTCATTGACAAAGAACAGCACCAGCAGCAATAGACCGCCACCCAGCAGCACGCAGATCAGCGGCGAGGCGAACCACACCAGGCGTTCGCCCTGCAGCAAGCCCACCACCAGCATGCTGATCGCGGGCAGACCCAGCAGCAGGCCGCGCCAGTCGAATTGACGGAAACGCTCGAGGCGCAGCGGGTCTTGCGGCAAGCCCCACGACACCATCAAGAGGGCGACGATGCTGCCCGGGACGACTTGCCAGAAGGCCCACCGCCAGCCCAGGTACTCGGTCCAGAAGGCGGCCAGCGGCGTGCCCAGGCTGGGACCGAAGGTGGCGCTCAGCGCATAGCCGCCCAGGCCATACAGCTTGATGTTCGGCGGCAGGAAGCGCAGCGCCACCGTCATCAGCATGGGCGGCAGGGCGCCGCCGGCCGAGCCCTGCACCACGCGCAGGAACATCAGCACGGGCAGGTTCGGCGCGAACGGACACAGCACGCCGGCGGCCATGCAGACGACGATGGCGGCGGCCGTCAGGCGGCGCAGCGAGAAGGTGACGGAGCACCACGGCGCGAACGCCATGGCCGACACCGAGGCGGCCGCATACAGGGCCACGAGCCAGCTGGCGTCGTCGCGCGCGATGCCCATGGCGCCGCGGATGTCGGCCAGCGCGACCTTGGTGATGTTTTCATTCAGGCCCGATACCAGCACGGCCAGCAGCACGCCGGCCAGGCCGGTGGCCAGGCGCGGACCAAAGACGGGTGGCGCCGGCGGTGAAGGGGGAGGCGGCGCCATCGTCGGGATGGCGCCAGGAAGTAATACAGCGGACACAGGGAACTCCGTGGATGAGAATCAGTCCACGCAGTATAGGTAGCCGTTAATCTTGTGAAAATTGATAATTGATGAAGTCTCGATTGCGTCTGGCGCAATGATATTGGGTTCAGCGCCTACGCGCCCGGCGCGCTGCCGCACAGCGACTTGATCGTCGCGCGCAGCCAGCGGTGTGCGTGGTCGTGGTCGAGGCGCGGATGCCAGGCCTGGAACACGTCGACGTTGTCGACGGGAATGGGCAGCGCGAAGGTGCGCAGCTTCAATCCCAGGCGCTCGACGATGGGCAGCAGGGGCGTGGGCATCAGCGGCAGCAGCAGGCGCGAATCGGCCACGGCGAAGATGGCGGACTGAAAATTGGGCGTGATCAGCGAAACGCGGCGCATGTAGCCCCGCTCGGCCAGGGCCGTGTCGAACGGGCCGCGCGCCAGGCCGCGCCGCGACACGCTGATATGTTCGTACTCGGTGAAGCTGTCCAGGTTCATGGGGCCGTCGAAGATCGGATGGTCGCTGCGGGCGATGCCGACAAAGCCGCTGCTAAACAGCTGCTGCAGCTTGATGTCGGGCGCAAAGGCGCGTCGCGCGCTGATGTACAGGTCGATGCGGCCCGCGTGCAGGGCGTCGTTTTCCGTGGCGCCATCGCCTTCGGGCACGAAGCGCAGCACCGTGTTCGGCGCATGGCTGGCCAGCAGGTCGCGCAGCTTGCCGCCGTAGGCGCCGACGAACACGTCGTTGGCGCACAGGCTGAAGGTGCGTTCCAGGGTGCGCAGGTCGATTTCACGGCCGGACGTGAAGACGGCGTGCGCCTGCTCCACCACGCCGCGCACCTGTTCGCGCAATTCCAGTGCGCGCGGGGTGGGCGCCAGGCCGCGCCCGGAGCGCACGAAGACGGGGTCGCCGATGGCGTCGCGGATGCGCGCCAGGGTGCGGCTCATGGCCGGCGCGCTCAGATTCATGCGCCGCGCGGCGGCCACGGCGCTGCCTTCCTCGAGCAGGATGTCGAGGGCGACGAGCAGATTCAGGTCTGGGAGTTTCATGCGGCGATTATAGCCCGGGGGCCAGCGCCAGCGCTGCGCCGGCAGGACGCCGGCGCAGTGGGGATGCTATTGCGGTATTACTCGGCTGCCGGCTCGGCGCCGCAGCATTTCTTGTACTTCTTGCCGCTGCCGCAAGGGCAGTCGTCGTTGCGGCCCACTTTCGGCTCTTCGCGCTTCAGGGTTTGCACCGGTGCCTTGCGGCGCGGGACCCAGAAACGGTGGATGGCCGGCAGGTTCGCTTCCAGTTCCTGCGCCAGCTTGTGCGCCTTGACCGGGTCTTCCACCAGTTTCAGCTCTTCTTCCTTGATTTCGTCGGCGCCCAGCAGGTAGATCGGCTGCATCAGCGCGGCCACTTCGGAATCCCAGATTTCGTTCCACGAACCGGGACGCAGTTCCATGCCGTCCCAGAAGCCCCAGCACCACGCTTCGGCGTCGATCAGGGTCTGGCCTTCGTAGTCGTGTTCGACGAACAGGGCTTCGAATTCCTTGGGTGCCACTTCAAACGTCACCAGCACTTCGTTCATGAAGCGCATGATCAGGTTGACGATGCGCTCTTCTTCCTTGCTGTTCTTGAATTTCGGCGCATCCTCGGCATCTTCGCCCCACACGCGCGGCAACCACTCGGCCGGCATGATCGGTTCCGGGCCGATGGCGACGGCCGTCAGATAGCCGTGCAGCATATCCATGGTCATCGCGTCTTCGGAGCAGCGCTCCGACAACAGGAATTGGTCTAATTCGTCGAATTCTTTTTCTGATAATGGCTGTTCGAGTGACATGGCTTGCTCTTTGATAAAATGTAAGGCGCCAGTATACGCCTTGCGGCGCTTCATCACCGAAGTGTTTGCACCGGCGGCCCGCGCGCGCCTTACAATGTCGCTTATGCACAATGAAAACCAGCCGCACGAGGACGACCGGCCCGTCCATCCCTTTTCCGCCCTGAGTCCCGATTGCGTGCTCGACGCCCTCGACAGCGTGGGCTTGCGCGGCGATGGCCGCCTGCTGGCGCTGAACAGCTATGAAAACCGCGTCTACCAGGTGGGCATCGAAGACAGCGCGCCCCTGGTGGCCAAGTTTTACCGTCCTGCGCGCTGGAGCGATGCGGCCATCCTGGAAGAACACGCGTTCGTGTCCGAGCTGGTCGAGCGCGAAATCCAGGTGGTGCCCGCGCTGGCGATCAACGGCAGCACCCTGCACCAGTACCAGGGCTTCCGCTTCGCCGTCTTCCCCCGCCACGGCGGCCGCGCGCCCGAACTGGACGATCCGGCGACCCTGGAATGGATAGGGCGCTTCATCGGCCGCATCCACGCCGTCGGCGCGCTGTCCACGTACAAGGAACGCCCGGCGCTCGATCACCAGACGTTCGGTGTCGAACCGCGCGAATTTTTGCTGGAGGGTAACTTCCTGCCGCCCGAACTGCTGGCCGCGTATTCCAGCGTGGCGCAGCAGGCGCTCGACGGCGTCAAGCGCTGCTATGACCGCGCGGGCGACGTGGCCGTGCTGCGCACGCATGGCGATTGCCATGGCGGCAACGTGCTGTGGACGGACGCCGGCCCCCATTTCGTCGATTTCGACGACAGCCGCATGGGTCCGGCCATCCAGGACCTGTGGATGATGCTGTCGGGCGAGCGCGGCGACCAGGTGCGCCAGATGAGCGACATCCTGGCCGGCTACGAAGATTTCTGCGATTTCGACCCGCGCCAGCTGTACCTGGTCGAAGCGCTGCGCACCCTGCGCCTGATCCATTATTCGGCCTGGCTGGCGCGCCGCTGGGACGATCCCGCCTTCCCCGTCGCCTTCCCGTGGTTCAACACGCAGCGCTACTGGCAGGACCGCATCCTGGAACTCAGGGAGCAGGTGGCCTTGATGGATGAGGCGCCCCTCTGGCCCATCTGAATGAGTATTTTGCCAATAAAACCGTAGCGAGCGGCAGTGATTTGTGGTCGAGAAGCGCAACTGGGCTGACGCCCAGTGAGCATCGCCGGCCGCAAAGCGCGACGCGCAGTAGGTTTGATTGGTGAAATGATGAAAAGGGCGGTAAAACAGGCTCTTCTTGCCGCGCTGATTTGTGCATGCCTGTTCGATAATGGTGGTAATAAATTCCCATAAGCAACGGAATTCACCCGAATAAGCGAGAAATCATGCAAGCACAGCAAAATCAGCGCCAGGCCGCCTCCCTCACCGTCGCGTATTCCGCCGACGACGAGTTCGACCAGGACAGCATCGTTTCGCTGCATGATTTCAAGGACCTGGAGCGCAAGGCGGAAGCGCCAGCGCCGGTTCCAGCCGCTCCTGCCACTCCTATGCCCGAGCCGCAAGCCGAGCCGGCAGCGGAAACCGACAGCAAGGCGCCCGCCGCCGAACGCCAGAAAATGGAATTGAAAGCCATCCACGAGGCGATTGCCCGCGTGGAAGCGGAAGCGAAGGCCACCTGCGCCGCCGAAAGCCGTGCCCTGGCCGAGGCGCGCGTGCGCTCGCTGGCCGAGGACCGCGCCGCCATCGATGCGGCCGCCGCCGCCGCCGCGCAGCAAAATGCGCAGGCGGCCGAAGAAGCGATCGCCGCCAACCGCGAACGCCTGGAAACCATGCGCGCTGCCGCGCAAGCCAGCGTGGCCCGCCTGGAAGCCGTCAAGCAGGAGACGGCCGAACTGCGCGCCCGCGTGGAGTCCGACAATGAAATCCGCCTGGCCGCGGAACAGCGCGCCCGCGCCGAGCAGGAAAGCCGCTTGCGTGCCAGCGAACAGGTGGCGGTGCAGTCGGAACTGGCCGAGCAGGCCGCCCGCGCCGCCGAGGAATTGCAGGTGCAGACGGAGCAGGCGCGCTTGCAGGCCGTCGAGCGCGTGGCCGCCGTGCACGCGGCCAAGGAGGAAATGGTGGGCATCGCCTCGGCCGACGCCCGTGTCGCCGTGCTGGCCCGCGAACGCGAGCGCCATGCGCACGGCGCGCGCCAGACGGCGCAGATGCT
Organism: Janthinobacterium aestuarii; assembly: GCF_046113285.1. Lineage (NCBI taxonomy): Bacteria > Pseudomonadati > Pseudomonadota > Betaproteobacteria > Burkholderiales > Oxalobacteraceae > Janthinobacterium > Janthinobacterium aestuarii. Next base: position 4,517,325 of record NZ_CP142524.1, on the reverse strand, counting down.
GGCCGAAGCGGAAAGCGAAGCGCTGGATCTGACGGTGCAGCGCGAGCGCGCCGACCAGATCGCGCTGGAATCGGCCTTCAACCGCGCCGCCGCCGAAGTGCGCGCCCTGGAAGAAGCGCGCGCGCTGGCGCACCTGGAGCAGGAACGCGAAGCCATCGCGCTGGCGCAGGCCGAATCGGAACGCCATGCGGCGCAGTCGCTGCGTTTGCGCCTGCAGACGGAAAAGGAATTGCGCGACGCGGCCATCCACCGCGAGCGCCTGGAAATGGTCGCCGTGGCCAGCGCGCAGGCGCGCCGCGACGCCGACGTGCGCATCCTGGCCGCCACCGAGGCGCGCATCGAGGTGGACCGCCAGCTGCGCGCCGTGGCCCTGGCCCGCGTGGCCGCCGAACAGGATGCGGAAATCGCCGGCCACGCCAAGCTGGAAGCGGAAACGGCGGCCCTTGAAGAAACCAAGGCCCGCGAAGCGGCCGAGCAGGCGGCGGCCGTGGCAGCGGCCCGCGAACTGGAAGAGCAGCAGCGCGCCGCCAGTCTGGCGCAGGAACGCGCCGAACTGGCGCGCCAGGCGGCGGAACTGGCCGCCAGCCAGAACGACGCCGAGCAGGCCGAGGTCGATGCCGGCAAGGCGACACTGGCCGCGCAGGAGCAGGCAGCGCAGCTGGCGCAGGAAAAAGCGCGCCAGGCAGCGCAGCTGCTGCAGGCGGAGCAGGAGCGCCTGGCCGCCGAACAGGCCGCCATCGCCGCCTTGAAAGAAAAACTGGAAGCGGAAGCGCTGGCGTGCCACGCGGCGCAGGAGCGCATCGTCGCCGAAGGCGCACAAGCGGAACTGCTGCGCGGCCAGCAGGCGGCCGAACAGGCTTTGCGGGAGGCGGCGCAAAAGGAAGCCGATGCCATCCGCATTTTGATGGACCAGGCGCTGGTCGAGGGCGAAAAAAAGGCCGCTGCCGCGCAAGCCGTGCAGGCGCAGGCGCGCCTGGCCGTGGAACTGGGACAAGTGCATAGCGAGCGCGCCCGCGTGGAGGAAGACAAGGCGCAAGCTGCCGAAGCGCTGCTGGCGTCCGAGCGCGATTTCGTCGCGGCCGAACGCGAGTCGCTGGCGCTGATCGCGCAAAAACTGGTGCAGCAGCGTCAGACCAGCAGCGCCGAAGAGCGTGCCTCGCAAGCGATCGCCGGCCGCCTGGAAGCGGAAAAACAGGCGACGGCGGCAGCCGAAGCGCGCGCCGCCATGGAACAGCAAACGCTGGAAGCCGTGCGCCAGCGCGAGCAGCTGGAACTGGCGGCGCAGCAGGCCGCCAGCGAGAAACTCGACGCGCAGCAAGCCTTGCTGGCCAGCGCCCAGGCCCATGCCGCCCTGCAGCGCAAGGCGGCCGAGACGACGCGCGCGATGGCGGCTGCCAAACAGCAGTTGTTGGAACGCGATACGGCCCGCGCGCAGCAGCAGGAGCGCGAACTGGCGGCCCTGCGCGCCAGCCTGGAGCAGCCGCAAAGCGCGTTTTCCAGTTCATTGACCGCCGCCCGCGCGAAAGCCGAACAGGTGAGCTCGGCCAGTCTGACGCGCGAAGTGATCGAGCGGCTGACGCAGCCTAACGACGCTGGCGCCGTCTGGCGTTCGCGCTGAGAGCCTGAAAACCCGATAACAGCCGGGGTCGGACCCTCAGGGTCCGACCCCAGTCCCAGGTTTGGGTTGCATCTGTATTCCCATCAAAACTTGCGTCCTACTCCCACCAAAATGACATCCGCATCGCGGTGATAATCGGTGATGACCCGGTTCCACGCCACGTGCGTCACCCAGCGGCGGTCGACGTGGTAGCGGGCCACGGCCGACAGCAAGCCCGTCAGGCGCGTGCTGTGGCCCTGGGTGTCGCGGCCGTCCCACGCCACGTAGGGCCCGCCGCCCATGCCGAATTCCACCTTTTCATTCAGTGAGCGGATCAGCCACAGCTGGGCGGCGATACCGCGGCGGTGCGCCAGGTCGGTGTTGCCTTCGTCGAGGGCGGTGACCGTCCAGTCCACGTATTTTCCCGCCGCGCGCCGGTATTCCAGGGTGAACGGGCGCGAGGACTCCGAGCGCAAGCTGTTGACGATGGTGTGGCCGGTCGATAAGGTCAAGGTGTCGTCGTGCGCCCAGTTCTGCAAGTGCAGCTTGGCGCCCGGCACGCCGTCATAGCGGTAGCCGGCGCCGATCAGCAGGTGCGTGGTGTTGTCCTTGCCGCTGGGCCGGATGCGGTTGAGCTGCGCTTGCGCATACCAGCGGTTGTCGAACTGCCAGCGCGCCTGCAGGCTGACGATGGAGCCCCAGCCGTGGTCATTGTCGAAGTTGTGCAGGCCGTCGTCGGTCTTGGCCGTGTCGAAGAAAAAGTAGCGGCCCGCGCCGGCGCCCAGCATCAGGCCCTGCTCCACTTTTTTCGTGCGCAGCCAGACCTGGCCCGCCATGCCGTCGCGGTGATGGTCTTGCGGGTGGCCTTCATTGATGTACGACAGGCTGACGGCGCTGTAGTCGCCCACCGGCTGGGTGTAGCTGATGGCCGCGACAAAGGTATGCTCGTTGGTCGAGTTCACTTTCAGGGCGCCGGCCATGCCGGAGATATCCTGTGCCTGGGCGGACAGGGCGAGCGAGGCGGCCAGCAAGGTCAGGGCGGCGGGGCATATGCGCATGGTATTTCCGATAGTGGTGATACACGCTAATGGTGGGCTGGCTGAACGTGTTGCGCTAGCGCAAGCATTGTGTGTTTTTACTACAGCAATGAACAGTTCCAGTCAGAACTAATTGCGAGTGTATAAGAAAGTGAGAATGTGTGAGGCGCGCCATGCGGCTGGAGAGCGGGGAGGGGCGCCGGCGCGAGTATGACTGGCCGGCGCGGGATTGCTGGACCTGCGGTTGTATTACTTTCTCTTGTGTCTCTCTTACTGGCTCAAGATCACTTTGTCGGCAAAGTATTCCGTCTCGCCGAAGCATTGCGTGGGCACGCCCTTGTGCTGGCTGTAGGTGACGAGGATGCGCTTGCCGGCGGCGGCCGACAGTTGCTTCGCCACTTCCTCGTCGCGCACGCTGAACTGGAATTTTTCCGGGATGGTGCCCGGCAGCGCCGTCAGCAGCAATTCACCCTCCCATGTCTTGCAAATCCAGCCCCGCTTGGAAAACTTTTGCAGGTAACCCGCCCGTTCGCCTTCCGAGTACGAGAAGCTGAGGGCCATCCACGTGTAGGCGGCCAGCAGCAGGAAGCCGGCTACGAGGAAGATGACGAAGGCGAAGGTGACTTTTTTGGTCGTAGGGGTCATGTTAAGGGGTGAATTGTTTAGTTGGAGAAAGAGTTAGTCTTTCCGTCCGGCTTTCCAGTTGAGGCCAAAATTGTATCGCTCGTCCATGGCCTGGTGCGCCGTGATTTTACCTTGGCCGCCGAAGTATTCCACCAATTTTGTCACCTGCAGGTTGCCGCCGTGGTTTTCCAGCATGGCGATGGCGCACATGGCGTGCGGGCTGTCTGTGTCGAGGCGTACTTCCACGGTCGGCTGGCCGGGAATCTCGATCGTCACGACGCCATCCGTGGCGGCCCAGTTCGGCACGCCTTCGTAGATGAACGCGTACACGAGCACGCGCTTGATCTGGTCGAAATGGGTGCCGTTGATGAAGATGTTTTCACCGCTGCTGACGCTGCCCGTGCGGTCGTCGCCTTCCAGGTGGATGTACGGTGGCCTGTCATACGCGCCCCAGCTGTTGCCCAGCGCCTGCACGGCGCTCTTGCTGCCATTGCTCATCTCGAACAGGCAGCCGATATCGAGGTCGATGCCGCCCGAACGGGCGGCCGGCTTGTTGAACAGCTTGCCGAGGAAGCCCGTGTCCAGTTTTGAGGCGGGCGCCTGGCCTTGCGACGCGTTCTGGTTCCAGTTCAGATTGACCCGGATGCGGCCATAGCCGCCGCTGTCGCGCTTGTCGAGCGAGATCTTGTCGCCGCGCTTTTCCAGGCGAATTTTTGAGAGCGAGATTTTATTCGCCGCTGGCGGGGCCGCTGGCGCTGGCGCAGGCACGGGAGCAGGGGAAGACGAAGCCGCTTCGCTGCCGCCGAAGTGCTTCAGCAGCGCCGCCAGGCCGCCCGCGAAACCCTGGCCCACGGCGCCGAAGCGCCAGCTGCCGTCGCGGCGATACAGTTCGCCGATGATGACGGCTTTTTCGTCCTGGAAGTCATTGCCCGTGAAGGCAAACGTGGCCGCCTGGCCCAGCGCCATGCTGGAGTTGCCCAGCGCACGCATGCTGCCCTGTTCCGTCGCGGCCGTGAAGACCAGCTTGTCGATCGAGGCGGGCAGGCGGGACAGGTCGACCTGGAAGGTGGAGCGGGGACCGTTCAATTCCACCGTGACGGCGTTGTCCGGCGCGCTTTTCTGATTGTAGAACACCATGTAGCGGTCGTCCGACAGCTTGCCGGCCGCATCGACGCCGAAGCAGCTGACGTCCACTTCCATCGAGCCCGAAACGATATCGAGCGTGACGGCAAACGGGCCGTTCAAGCCCAGGTCAGCCAGTTTGCCTTTTTGTCCGCGTGTGAAATTGGTCATGGTCGTGCAATCCCTTCGTCGCTTGAGAGTTGAGTCAATGAGATAGTCGGCACGTGCGCGGCGGCGTTGTCGGCCGCATGGCGGATGCCGAACAGGCGCGCCTGCTCGATGATGCGCAGCGCCCAGCTGCTGTGCGTGGCCACTTCGCACATCGATTCCTGCATGCGGAACACGGCCGGGCTGTCCGGGTCGATGATGCGCAGCGCCAGTTCGATGTCCGACTGCGCCACCTGGTAGTGGCGCTCGATCTGCGGCACCTGGTCCGGGTGGATGGCCGTCTTGGCGATCATGCCGTGCGCCATGTCCTGCGCCACTTCGGCATCGAGCCAGCTGCCCTGCGACAGGTGCTCGAAGACGGGCGCCGTCAGCTGGAAGCCGTGCGGCTTGAAGATCGTCACCAGGCGGCCGATGACCTGGCCCAGCGGCGTTTGATAGATGGTGCCGCTGGTGGGGCGGCGCAGGCCCAGCAGGGCCAATAAATCGTTGCCGCCGATGCGCAGGGCCAGGATGCGGCGCCGCACTTCCGGCGCCGACAGGAGGAGGCGGAACTGCTTCATTTCCTCGTCGTCGAACACTTCCGCCGTTTCCAGGGTCGGCATCAGCAAATGATGCGTGTGGCGCACGAGGTCGAAATACGTGGCGAAATTGTGGCGCGTGGATTTCGGCAGCACGAAGCCGCTCAATTTGTCGGCGCCCGGCATGGCCAGCACGCGCGCCAGCACCTCGAGATTACGCACGCGCACGAAGCGCAAGGTGTCCGATTCGTCGGCCATGTTTTGCAGCGCCAGCGACAGGTTGAACAGCGCGTAACTGAGGTCGCGTTCCGCGATGGCGTCTTCGGTGCACAGGATGACCGAACGCAAATGGCTGAATTTGTCGCCATTGGCGATCGCCAGCAAGTCCTTGTGCGTGGTCGGCACATACATGGAGGCGCCCAGCGCCGCTTTATGTTCGCTTTGCGGGTGTAGGGAGTTGTTATCCATCGACTGCGCTCCTGATAAGGGCGACCGCCTGGTAAGGCAGCGCCGGTTCTACTATGACGGGTATGGCTTTTTCCTGCGCCAGAAGCAGCAAATGTGCCACGTCCGGCGCATTCGTGTCGCGCACGATCAGGCGCTCGGGCACGCGGCGCAGCAGCACGCGCGTCGCTTCGCCGATGCCTGGCTTGATCAGGTTGATGTCGCTGATGCCGTATTGCTGCTGCGCGGCGGCCATGTAGGCTTGCGAGCGGGCCGCCATGGCTGGCGCATCGCTCGCTTCGGCCAGCGGGATACCGCTGCTGGCGGCAATCGCCATGGCGTCGGCCACCAGGCCGTCGGCGAAAGCGCGCGACTGGTCGTGCTGCTCGAACTGCGCGTAGTACACGCAGCCATGGAAGTCGTCCGGGCCGATGGCATCATTCAATACGGAGCGGCTGACCAGGCCCGAGACGGTGGCATTCAAGATGCTCGACGGGATCAGGTAGTCGCCCGACGAGGCGGCGCAGGCGGCCGTGCCGGCCAGGTCGGACAGCACGAACAGGCCGCCATCGATCGCCGTGCCATTGGCCGCGTTGAAATCGTGGACCGTCTGGCGCAGTTCGCGCGAAATCACGCCCTTGCCCGTCCAGCCGTCGACGAAGACGAGGGAGTCGGCCGCATGACCCTGCGCCATGATATGTTTCAGGGCATTCGCGTCGATGCCGCGGTCGCGGATGATGGAGACGGAATAATGGCTGCACTCGCGCTGGAAGACCTGGCGCAGCAAGTGCCCGAGGATGACGCCCACGGGCGTGCCGGCGCGCGCCAGCGACACGAGTGTGATGGGCCCCGTGCGGCGCGCCGCGATCAGGGCGGCCAGGCGCAGGCAGTCGCGCGCCATCTGCAGGCGGTTGGCCGCGAACGCGCTCTGGAACAGGGCCAGGTAGGCGGGCGAGGGCAGGGACTCCGGCGACAGCATCTCGCTGTAGTGGCGCTGGCCCGACTGGATCAAGCGCTCTTTTTCGGCCAGGTCGAGGATGGGTTCGAGCGCCATCGGCGTCAACAGAAACTCCACGTCTTCCTGGCGGTAGCTGCCGCTGAAATGCTGCGTGCTGTGGGTCATAGCGCCGCCACCGTGAGGGCCGCCAGCTGGGTGCCGTTGGGGATGATGGCGTAGTCGCAGGCGGCCATGAAGCGGGCGTCCGAACGGCTGTCGCCCATGCCGAAGCTGACGATGGGGCCATGTTCGGCTTCCAGTTCCGCGCGCAGGTAGGCCACGGCGCGCGCCTTGTTCAAGGTTTTCGGCAGCACGGCCAGGTTGTTGCCGTTGCGGTGGATGAAGTAGTCGGCGCCTTCGCCGGCGATCCACTGCTGCAGCACTTGCTCCTCGATGTCGGCCAGGCGCTCGCCGCGCGCTTCATGGTCCTTGACGACAATGTAGAACGGCGTGTTGTAGTCCTCGATCAGGCGCGCGCGCGAAGGCATGCCCGTCTTGATTTGAAAATCGTCGATGATACGCATGGCGTCCCGCAGGCCGGGCAGGGCCGTCTGCATGTCGTCCTGCATCAGGGCCAGCCAGCCCGCATCGAGCGCGCCGCCCGGCTGCAGCACGATGCCGCCGTAATCGAGCACGCTGTAGCTGGTAAACGGCAGGTCGACGCGGCGGAACGCATCGCCATTTCTCGCCGTGGCGGGGATCAATGTCATGCCGCTTTGCGCGAATTCAAAGAAGGCGCGCTGGCGCGCCGTCGTAAACGAGCAGGCGTCGCCATTTTTCAGATAGGCGGCCGCTTGCAAATCGGTCTCGCCAGGGCATTTTTTCGGGGTCTGGAACAGTGTGTCGTCCAGATCAACAAACAGGAATTTCTTCAATTTTGGTCTCTGACTGAAAGTGGAACAGGCGGCCGTTCAACTGGCCGGCGAGTTGCATGAGGGCGGGGCTGGCCGGGGTTTCATGGCAGATGAACACGTGCTGGTACTGGCCCGGCGCCACGTTGTACAGGTAATTGGCGATGCCTTCGCCGTAATTGTCGTCGCAGTGGACGATATGGCTGACGGAGCCCCACGACAAAATGGGCGAGCGCGTGGTCGACTGCACCACGACGTTCTTGCCCAGGCTTTCCAATTCGCGCGCCAGCAAAAACGACGGGTGCATGAATTCGCCCGTGCCCAGCACCAGCACGGAGTCGCCGGCGCCGATTTCCTGCGCCAGCTGCACGGCCAGGCCTTGCGGCGGCGCCAGGGCGCGTCCCACGCCGATGCGGCCAAAGGCGGGGCTGGCGCCCCGTTCTTCATTCGCCTCGAAGCGCTGCGCGCTGGCCGCCACGGGAGCGGGCGCGGCGCCGGCCTGGAAGGCGTAGTGGCCGGAGAGCGCCGCGCCGATGGTCGTGGGCAGGCCGAAACGCTCACTCAAGCCCGCGTTGGCGGCCTGGCCCATGAAATTGGTGATCACGCCCAGGTGCAGCTTTTCCAGCTGCGGATAGCGCGCGCGGCACACTTGCACCAGGTTGGCGAAGGTGTTGCCGGTCGACGCTTCATCGTCGATCAGCACCAGGCTGCGGGCCGTGGAAAACAGGGCGCTAGCCGCGTCCGACAAATGCAAAAACTGGCGCGGCGCGTGGCTGTGCGATTCCTCGAATTCGAAGAAGGGCACCGTGCCCACGCGGTAGCGCGAACTGTGCAGGAACAAGGCCTTGCCATTGGGGTTGGCGCGCAGCCAGGCCTCGAACACGCCCTGGCCCAGGCCGACGGCCGTTTCCGCCATGGCGATGAAGACGACGGGGCCGGGCAGGCTGGGGGGAATCTGCGCGGCCAGGTCGTCGTGGATGGCTTGCATGGCGCGCGGCGTGACGGGCCAGTGCTTGCCCAGCACCTTCGAGAGGAACAAAAAGCCCCGCTTGGCGTTGGCGCGCGCGGCAAAGCCGATCAGCCAGTCCAGCGGAAAGCGCGCCTCGTCCACTTTCAGGGTCAGTTCGCCCGTGGGCATTTGCTGCTTGACGAGGTTCATGGCAGCTCCACGGCGTAGGCGGCTTCGCCCACGCGCATGCCATCGCGGATGGCGGGCACGGCGAGCTTGTCGAAACCCTGGTCGAAGCCGGCCAGCGCCAGGTAGGGCAGGTTGGGGCCGGCCGCGCAGGCCATGCCGATGCCGCCCGACATGCGCGGATTGATCTCCAGCAGCGCCAGGCCGTTCGCCCCTTCGCGGAACTGGATGTTGAACACGCCATTGAGCCGGTAGTCGCGCGCCAGTTTGTCGCAGGCCGCCAGCAGGTCGGCGCGCAGTTCGATCAGCTGGCCGCTGCCGCCCCCATGCAGCTTCTTGCGCGGCACGGCGCAAATGAGCGTGCCCTGGTCGGCGACGCAGTCGGCGCTGTATTCGTGGCCGTCGAGGTATTCCATCAGCAGCAGGGTTTTAAATGTACCCATCTGCGCCAGGCCGGCGCGCAGCTCCTGCGCATTGATCTGGTAGGCGGCGCCGGCCAGCAGCAGCTGGGCGCTGGTGCGTTCTTCATCGAGTATGGCAAAGCCCAGGGCATACACGGATTCGGACGGTTTGATGCACAGCTTGCGGTGCAGGGGGCGCAGTTCGGCGTAGGCGGCGTCGTATTGCGCGATGGTGGTGACGGCGCGGTAGTCGGCCGGGCGCGCCATGGGCAGGTCGAGGCCCTCGCAGAAGCGCGCCTTGTCATGCATCAGGGTCAGGGTGTCTTCGCTGGCCACGCTGAGCACGCGCGTGCCGATGGCGGCGAAGCGCGCGCTGGCGCTGCCGATCAGGCCCGCTTCCTTGCCGGGCCAGAAAATCGTGATGCCCCGGTCGCGGCAAAATTCCAGGCACCACTCGACATAGTTGTGTCCCGTCAGGCCCGACGGTTCGACCGCGTATTCGTGCGCCGACAAAAAGGCGGCCGCATGGGCGTTCGTATTGCTGCATACGATGTGATAGCGGGGCGCGCCACTGGTCGCGGCGCTATCGGCTTCGCGGATCAGGCGCATGGCCGTGCCGACCGAGGAAAATGTTTTGTTGAACCAGACTCTTTGCATGTACGGGGACCGGGTGGAAATAGGAGAAGCCGCGCGCAGGTGCGCGCGCGGGCAGTGTAGCCAGAAAAACTTAACATGGCCTTAGAAAAACGCCAGCCCAAACCTGCTGCGCGTCGTGGACGCGGCCTGCGATGCTCACTGTGCGTCCGCACAGTTGCGCTTCTCGGCCACGTCCCCATCCGCTCGCGACGGTTTTGGCGGGCGTTTGGGAATCAGCCGGCCTTGCCGCTCGCTGTCCACTTGAGGAAGGCGTCGCGGTTGCGCGAGCAGATGAACACCTTGCCCGAGCCGGAAAAGCGCAGCACGATGCCTTCGCCGCTGGTCACGCTGTTGACGATATTGCCGAGGAAGCCGCCGATGCCGCCGCCGCCCGAGCCGCCGCCCGTGGTCACGGAAATCTCGTACTTCAGGCTGTTGTCCCAGCACACGACGTGGGAATTGTCGATCACGACGTCCTTGCCCGGCTCGACGTCGAGCTGGAACATGGAGCCGAAGCCCGACACCACCACTTGTCCCGTGCCGGCCGTCTCCATGACGAAGAATCCGCCCGACTGCGCGAACAAGGCGTTGCCGATGCTTTGCGTGCGTACCTTCATTTCCGTGCCCGAGGTGGCGGCGACAAAGGCGCCGTCGTTGAGCAGGTATTGGCGCGCGCCCACGTCGACCACTTCGATGGCGCCCGGCAGGGTGGGCGAGAGCAGGCAGTCGCCGCTGCCGCGCACCGCTTCGATGTGCTGCTGGAAGAATGATTCGCCGTTGGCGAAGCGGCGCATGATGGCGCTGCCCAGGCCGCCCGTCATCTTGCCCTTCAAATCGAGCGCCGTTTCCATCATCACCATCGCATCGGATTCGCAATAGATGGTTTCGCCCTGCTTCATGCTGACGTGCAGGAAGGGATCGACGTCGCCCGTGACACTAAATACTGGCATGATAAATCTCCAAAAAAAAGCCGCCTGATCTGTGCAGGCGGCAGTAATGATATGACATTAAGATAATTCACCTCGGAAAACCGTAGCGAGCAAGCTCGATTTCGGGTTAAGTCGCGCAGCTGTACGGAGGTACAGCGAGCAACGCAGGCCCGAAAGTGAGCGGCGCAGCAGGTTTAACGAGCGTGAATTTAAGCGTTGACGCCGAAAGAACGGGCGAGGGGGCCGAGGCCACCGTTGAAGCCCTGGCCGATGGCCTTGAACTTCCATTCGCCGTTGTAGCGGTAGATTTCGCCAAAGATCATCGCCGTTTCCGTCGAGCTGTCTTCGGACAGGTCGTAGCGGGCGATTTCTTTTTCGCCTTCCGCGTTCAGGCAGCGGATGAAGGCTTTCGAGACCATGCCGAAGTTCTGGCGGCGCGCATCGGCGTCGTGGATGGTGACGGTGATGCTGATACGGTCGATGTCGGCAGGCACGCGGGTCAGGTCGATTTCGATGCGCTCATCGTCGCCTTCGCCTTCACCGGTCGTGTTGTCGCCCGTGTGCACGACGGAACCGTCGGTCGACTTCAGGTTGTTGTAGAAGATAAAGTCAGAGTCGCCACGGACTTTACCGTCGTTTTTCAGGAGGAACGCGCTGCCGTCAAGGTCGAAAGTGGCGCCGTCCGTCGAACGAGGATCCCAGCCGAGGCCGACGATGATCTTCTTCAGGTTCGGTGCTTCCTTGCTCAGGTTGACGTTGCCGCCTTTTTGCAAACTGATTGCCATGTGGTGCTCCTTAAATAATTAAACTTGATCATGCCTTCATGGGATGAGCGCCAGGCGCTCGTGCCATCACTCTCTCAATTGGGGGCGGAACCCCCGATTTCAAGCTTGTGCCGCGTGCCGTTTGCGGTAACGCAAGGACGACCACAGCGAGACCAGGATGAAGGCCACGCCCGACAGGCCCGTGAACCACTCCGGAATATGGTACTTGACGGACGCCAGCATGATCAAGGCGAGGATGCCGATCGCATAGTGGGCGCCGTGCTCGAGGTAGACGAATTCGTCCAGCGTGCCCTTGTGCACCAGGTACACTGTCATCGAGCGCACGAACATGGCACCGATGGCCAGGCCCAGCATGATGATGACGACGTCGTTGGTGATGGCGAACGCGCCGATCACGCCGTCAAAGCTGAACGAGGCGTCCAGCACTTCCAGGTACAGGAAGCCGCCGATACTGCCGCGCGCCACCGTCTTTACCAGGTCGCCATTGCCGTTCTTGGCTGGCGCGGCGCCTTCTTCTGCGTCATCCTGCAAGTCCGGTTCGCCTTCTTCCAGCAAGCCGCTGATCCAGTTCACGCCGATGTAGACGGCGATGCCGACGATGCCCGAGGCGAGCACGCTGTATTTGGCTTCCGCAGGACCCATGGCCACGCAGGCGGCCACGGCGCCCATGGTGATCAGGACGGCCAGGCTTTCCGTGCCCAGCGCGTTGACTTTTTCCTCGGCCCAGCCCAGCCAGTGCAATTCCTTCTCGTCGTCGAACAGGAAGTTCAGGAACACCAGCAGCAAGAAGGCGCCGCCGAAGGCCGCCACTTGCGCATGGTTGTCCGTCAGGTGCTTGGCATACACGTCCGGCGTCGTGGTCGCCATGGTCCACACGTCGACCAGGCCCAGGCCCGTGGCGACGGAAACGATGACCAGCGGGAACAGCAGCCGCATGCCGAAAACGGCCACGAGGATACCGACCGTGAGGAACAGTTTTTGCCAGAATTCATTCCAGTGGCGCAAGACGGAGGCATTCACCACGGCATTGTCGAACGACAGCGACACTTCCATGACGCCCAGCACGCCCGTGATCCATAGCGCATTGATCAGGCCGGGCATGCCGCCATGGCTGTAACCCCACCAGCCCGACACCGCCATCAGGATAAAAGTGACTAAAAAGGAAATTCTGAAATGCCGCATGAGTACCCCGTTGCAAGTGAAAGACGTTTGATTATCCGCGCCGCTGTGCGCGCCGCGCTCAGTGTTGATATACGTCAATTGTTGTATATGCCATGATTTTATATTAGTTGCCGCCCGGGGCGGCGTTTTATAGACCGGCGACAGACAGTTCTGCTGGCGCGGACGATCTGCGATAATTGCGGCGCGCCCATCCGGCTGCCGCAGTCTCTTGCACACTCTCGACATATATAGAAGAAGGAATACCCCGTGGATATCGCTTACCTCGTCACGCCCCTGATCACCTGGATCCTGGTCGGACCGATCAAATTCCTGATCAACAGTGTCCGCACGCGGCAATGGGCGTTCGGCCTGGTCGGCAATGGCGGCTTTCCCAGCAACCATAGCGCCGTCGTGTCCAGCATGGCCACCCTGATCGCCTTGCGCGAAGGCATAGGCCATCCCGCCTTCGGCGTGGCCGTGACCCTGGCTTTCATCGTCATCATCGACGCCAACAGCCTGCGCCAGCACGTGGGCAAGCAGGCGGCCGCCATCAACCGCCTGGCGGGGGAAGTGGCCAGCCCCGCGCACAAGACCTTGCGCGAGCGCATGGGCCATACCCTGGTGGAAATCGCCGGCGGCCTGTGCACGGGCGTGGCCATCGGTTTCCTGATCAATTACGTGTTTGCCCGCTAAGCACTCGTTTCTTCTAGTCAAAACCCCGCTTCAAGGCGGGGTTTTGCGTTTCAGGGCGCAAAAACTACGTTTCATCCACTGATTAAAGCATTACAGGAAACGGCCGATTGACATGGCCGGATGCGCTCATGGATACTTTGGCGCTTGTGGTTTTAATAAAAATATATGCCTGCCATCGCCTGCAGTCCTATCCGGGCCGCCGGGACGGCCGTGGCGCTATCTATCCGGAGAATTACCCATGTTGCGCAAAACCCTGTTTGTTCTGGCAATTGCTTCTGCCTTGGCCGCCTGTGGCAAAGAGTCCAAAGATCCCGGCAAGGGCGGCAAGGATGGCAAGGAACAGGCGGGCGCTAGCGTCAATCTGCTGGTGTCCCCGGAAGACTTGCTGACCATCCAGAGCAATGCGCTGGCATCGGGCCCCGTCATCACCGGTTCCGTGCAGCCCGAGCGCAACGCGGACTTGCGCGCCGAAGTGTCGGCCGTGGTGATCCAGGTGATGAAGGAAAACGGCGAAATCGTCAAACGGGGCGACGTGCTGGTGCGCCTGGACGAAACGGCCATCCGCGACAGCCTCAATTCGGCCGAGGAAGCCAGCCGCGCCTCGAGCCAGGTGCTGGAGCAGTCCGAACGCATGTTCCAGCGCATGAAAACCCTGCGCGCCTCGGGCATGACGTCGACGCAGGCGCTGGAAGACGCGGAAATCCGCCGCAACAATGCGCAAAGCGATTTGTCCGCCGCGAAGAGCCGCGCCGCCCAGGCGCGCCAGCAACTGCAGCGCACCCTCGTGCGCGCGCCGTTCGACGGCATCGTGAGCGAGCGCAAGGTATCGAATGGCGATACGGCGCAAATCGGCAAGGAATTGATCAAGGTCATCGATCCGACCAGCATGCGCCTGGAGGGCCTGGTATCGGCCGACAAGATCGGCGTCGTCAAGGTGGGCCAGCCCGTGCTGTTCCGCATCAATGGCTATCCCGGCCAGGATTTCGCGGGCAAGGTGCGCCGCGTCGATCCTGCCGCCAACGCCGTCACGCGCCAGGTGGCCGTGCTCGTCGATTTCAATGACAAGCAACAGCCGCGCGTGGCCGGCCTGTACGCGGAAGGGCGCATCGAGACGGAAACCGTCAGCGCGCTGATGATCCCCGATTCGGCTCTGGTGAAGGCGGGCGACGTCACGTACACGTGGAAAGTCAAGGACAAGGCCTTGCATAAAACTAACTTGCGCATCGGCGCGCGCGACGTGCGCACGGGCCAGTGGGAAGTGCAAAGCGGCCTGGCCAGCGGCGACACCGTGCTGCGCACGCCCGGTTCGACCTTCAAGGATGGGCAGAAAGTGGAATTGACGGCAGCCAAGGCCGTGCCCGCCGCTGCCATGGCCAGCAGCAGCGCCGCCGTTGCCGGTAAAGGAAACTAAGCCATGTTCCTTTCCGATTTCAGTATCAAGCGGCCCACCGCCACCATTGTCCTGATCCTGGCGATGATGTGCGTCGGCTTGCTGGCGCTCAAGAAACTGCGCGTCAACCAGAATCCGGACGTCGAAGTGCCGTTCATCGTCGTCAGCATTCCTTACCCTGGCGCATCTCCCGACACGGTCGAGCGCGAAGTGGTGAACCGCCTGGAAAAGTCGCTGCAAAGCATTTCCGGCGTGACCGAGGTCAACAGCGATTCAAATGAAGGTGCGGCCAGCATCTTCCTGAAGTTTTCCTTCAATACCAATTTGATCGAAGCGTCCGACAATATCCGCAATGCGATTGCCGCCGTGCGCTACAAGTTGCCGACGGAAATGCGCGAGCCCATCCTGCAGCGCATCGACCCGGCTGCCGAGCCGATCATGCAGCTGGCGCTGTCGTCGAACTCGCAAAGCCATGCGGAAATTTCGCGCCTGGCCGAAGACGTGCTGTCGGACCGCTTCCGCACCGTCGATGGCGTGGCGCTGGTCAACGTGGGCGGCTCGCTCAAGCGCGAACTGTCCGTGCTGCTGCGGGCGGAGAAACTGCGTGAATACAATGTGTCCGTCAGCGACGTCGTGACCGCCCTGCGCAACCAGAACACGAATGCCCCCGTCGGCAAGGTGCGCGGCACCCTGGACGAGAAAAGCATCCGCCTCGTGGGCCGCATCGAGTCGCCAAGCGACTTCGAGAAAGTAGTGATCAAGCGCCGCGGCGAGGAAATCGTGCGCCTGGCCCAAGTGGCCACCATCGAGGACGGCTTTGCCGAAGTCAACAGCCTGAGCATGCGCAGCGGCAAGCCCAACGTGGGCATTTCGATCACCCGCGTGCGCGACGCGTCCACCGTCAGCGTGGCCAACAAGATCCGCGACATGGTGGCGGACATCAACAAGACTTTGCCGAAAGGCACCTTGTTGCAAGTGACGCGCGATGGCGGCGAAAACGCCCAGCATAGCTTGAACAATGTGATCGAATCGCTGGTCCTGGGCGCCGTGCTGACGATTTTCGTCGTCTACGCCTTCCTGAACTCGTGGCGTTCGACCCTGATCACGGCGCTGAGCCTGCCCACGTCCGTGATTGCCGCCTTCATCGCCGTGTGGCTGTGCGGCTTTACCCTGAACTTCATGACCCTGCTGGGCCTGTCGCTGGCCATCGGCGTGCTGATCGATGACGCCATCGTCGTGCGTGAAAACATCGTGCGCCACATGCAGATGGGCAAGGACCGCCGCACGGCCGCGCTGGAAGGTACGGCCGAGATCGGCATGGCAGTGGCCGCCACGACCTTCTCGATCATTGCCGTCTTCATTCCCGTGGCCTTCATGCCGGGGATCTCGGGCGAATGGTTCCGTCCGTTTGCCTTGACGGTGACGTGCTCGGTGCTGGTCAGCCTGGGCATTTCGTTTACGCTCGACCCGATGCTGTCGGCCTACTGGGGCGATCCGGTCGAGGAACACTCGGCGCCGAAAAAAGGCATCGGCCGCGTGCTCGATAAATTCAACCACTGGTTCGACCACCAGGCCGACCGCTATGGCCGCGTGATCGCCTGGGCCCTGCACCACCGCCGCTGGATGGCCTTCATCGCCGTCATCAGCCTGGCGGGCGCCATAGCCCTGCACATCACGCACGGCGGCACGAGTTTCTTGCCTGCATCCGATTCGGGCAACCTGATGATCAATGTGCGCACGCCATCGTCGAGCAGCATCGAGTATTCGCGTCTGAAACTGGAAGCGGCGGCCGTGCTGGCGCGCACCTTGCCTGAAACCAAGGATACCAACAGCTCCATCAATGCGGGCGGCGGCCGTGTGTATGTCGATATCGGCAAGCGCAACACGCGCAAGCGTTCGGCCAAGGAAATCGCCGTCGAGCTGCGCGAGAAGATGTCGCGCCTGGTGGGCGCCGAATACGTGGTGCAGGACGACTTGAGCAACGGTTCGCAAAAGCCGATCCAGGTGGAATTCACCGGTCCCGATTCGCGTAAACTCATGGAAATTACCAACGCCTACATGGACAAGCTGCGCGCCATTCCCGGCGCCGTCGACGTGGGCTTGTCCGAGCAGGACCCGAAGAACGAGCTGCAGATCGAGCTCAACCGCGGCCTGGCCAACTCCATGGGCATTTCCGTCAATGATGCGGCGCAATCGTTGCGCGTGGCCTTTGCCGGCGTGGAAGTGGGCGACTGGGTCGATCCGACGGGCGAAACGCGCGACGTGGCCGTGCGCCTGCATCCCGACGACCGCGTGGCATCGGAAAACATCGAGCGCCTGCCGATCAGCGTGACGGGCACCTCGCAAATGGTGCCGCTCGACCAGATCGCCACCATTACCATGGGCAAGGGCCCGTCCGGTATCGAGCACAAGAATGGCAAGCGCACGATCACCGTGTCGGCCAATGCGCAGGGCCGTTCGAACGGCGAAGTGACGAGCGATGCCATGAAACTGGCCAACTCCATCGACTTCCCGCCCGGCTACGGCCTGGCGCTGGGCGGCGCTGGCCAGGATCAGCAAGAGCTGTTCACGGAAATGCTGATCGCGCTGGTGATGGGTATCGGCCTGATGTATTTGATCCTGGTGATGCAGTTCGGTTCCTTCACGGCGCCGGTGGCCGTGATGATGTCCTTGCCGCTCAGCCTGATCGGCGTGGTGGTGGCGCTGGTGATCACGAACAACACCCTCAACCTGATGAGCTTTATCGGCATCATCATGCTGATGGGCCTGGTCGCCAAGAACGCCATCCTGCTGCTCGACGCGGCGCGCAAGCGCGAGGAAGAGGGCCATGGCCGCGAAGATGCGCTCATGTATGCGGGCCGCATGCGTCTGCGCCCCATCCTGATGACGACGTTCGCGCTGATCGCCGGCATGTTCCCCGTGGCGCTGGGCCTGGGCGAGGGTGGCGAGTTCTACCGTCCATTGGCGATCGCCATCATCGGCGGCACCATCACTTCGACGATTCTGACTTTGCTCGTCGTGCCGACCTTCTATGACAGCATCGAAATCGCCCGCGATGGCGCCGTGGCCAAGTTCCACCGCCGCGCCGCGCGCATGCCCGTGGTCGTGGCCATGATATTGACCCTGATCGAATGCGTGCTGACCCTGCTGATGGTGCGCTTCGTCTACCGCATGCTGAAGAAGGCCGTGCTGTTCCTGATGGGACGCCGCGCGTCGAAAGCGGCGTCGGTCAGCCTGCAAAAGTAAGTCAGGCAGCCTCGGCTGCGCAATCCTTGTGCCAGGTCAAAGAGCCTTCTTCGGAAGGCTCTTTTTACGTCTGGTGCTCTACAATCGTAGGACGGGTGGGCAGGATCGCCAGCCTGGTATCGCGATACTTTTGCGATATTTTTCAACGGCAATGTGGCACGGCAACGTAACGGACCAGCACCATGTTCTTCAGCATCCGGCAGCCCATACTCGGCATCCTCATGGCATGCCTGCTGGCCGCTTGCGCCGTCGGGCCGGACTTCCGGCCTCCCGCCGCCCCTGGCGGCGACCGCTACACGCCGGCACCGTTGCCGGCGCACACCGTGGCGGCCCCTGGTCCCGCCGGCCAGGCGCAGCGCTTCGTGCCGGGCCAGGATATTCCCGCGCAATGGTGGTCGCTGTTCCAGTCGCCGGCGCTGGACCAGCTCGTGCGCGGCGCCCTCGCGCGCAGTCCGGGCCTGGCGTCGGCCCAGGCGGCCCTGCGCCAGGCCGATGAAAACTACCGCACCCTGTCCGGCCGCCTGCTGTATCCCGAAGTGGGCGCCCGGCTGGGCGTCAGCCGCGAAAAAAACAGCAGCCTGGAAGGGGCGGGCGGCGTCCTCAATTTGTACAATGCCTCGGTGAATGTGTCGTATGCGCTGGATGTATTCGGCGGCAACAAGCGCCAGCTGGAGGGCTTGCAAGCGCTGGTCGACTATCGGCAGTATCAGCTCGAAGCCGTGTACTTGGCCCTGACGGCCAACCTGGTGACGGCGGCCATCCGCGAAGCGTCGTTGCGCGCCCAGCTGCAGGCCACCGGAGAAATACTCGACGCGCAGCAAAAGCAGCTGGACCTGATCGAGCAGCAATTGCGCTTCGGCGCCATCGGCCGCGCTACGGTGCTGGTCCAGCGCAACACGGTGGCGCAGACGCGGGCCAGCGTGCCGCCGCTGGAAAAGGCGCTGGCCCTGACGCGCCACCAGCTGTCCGTGTATGCGGGCCGCTTGCCCAGCGAGCCCGGCATGCCTGAATTCGACCTGGCGTCGCTGCACCTGCCGCAGGACTTGCCCGTCTCCCTGCCGTCGGCCCTGGTGCGTCAGCGTCCCGACATCCGCGCCAGCGAAGCGCTGCTGCAGCAAGCCAGCGCGCAGATCGGCGTCGCCACGGCAGCCATGTATCCCCAGTTCACCCTGACGGGCAATGCCGGCGCGCTGGCCACCAGCGTTCCCGCGCTGCTGCACGCCAGTTCTGCCGTGTGGGGCGTGGCGGCCGGGCTGGCACAGCCTATTTTCAATGGGGGCGCATTGCGCGCCCAGCGGCGTGCCGCCATCGCCGCCTACGAGGGCGCGGCGGCCGATTACCGCGCCACCGTGCTGGCCGCCTTCCAGAATGTGGCGGACAGCTTGCGCGCCCTCGAGGCCGATGCCGCCGCCTTGCAGCAGCAAGCCGAGGTGGAGGCGCTGGCCAGCGAATCGCTGGCGCTGAGTACGCAGCAATTCAAGCTGGGCGCTATTAGCTACCTGAGCCTGCTGGACGCCCAGCGCACCTACCAGCAGGCCAGGGTGGGGCTGGTGCAGGCGCAGGCGGCCCGCTATGCCGATAGTGCCGCGCTGTTCCAGGCGCTGGGCGGCGGCTGGTGGAACCGTCCTGCGCTGGATAACGTTTCCGCCACGACCACCTTGCCGGTGGCGGCAGGCACGGATTGACTGTTGGACGCTGGCATAAACGGGGAGGGCATCCATGACGAAACGCAATAAGCGCATGCTCATCATGCTGGGGGCGGTGGTGCTGTTGATTGCCCTGCTGGCGCTGGGATTTTTCCTGCACATCCGCCAGCTCATGGCCAGTTCGCCCAAGCCCGCGCCGGAAACGGTGTCGGCGACCGTCATCCGCAAGGTCGAGTGGCAGCCGCACCTGGCTTCCGTGGGCACCCTGGTGGCCGTGCGCGGTGTCGACGTGACGAGCGAAATCGCCGGTCTCGTCAGATCCATCCATTTCAAGTCCGGCCAGGAAGTGAAGGCGGGGCAAGTGCTGCTGCAGCTGAATGCGGACGCCGACCTGGCGCAGCTGCGCGCCCTGGAGGCGGCGGCTGAACTGGCCGCATCCGTGCTGGCGCGCGACCGCCAGCAATTTGCCGTGCAGGCGATCAGCCAGGCGCAGGTCGACAACGACGTGGCCGACCTGAAAAGCCGCAAGGCGCTGGCGGCCCAGCAGGCGGCGCTGGTGGACAAGAAAACCATCCGCGCGCCGTTCGCGGGCAAGCTCGGCATCACCACGGTCAACCCGGGCCAGTATTTGAATCCCGGCGACAAGATCGTCACCTTGCAAACCATCGATCCCATCTATGTGGACTTTTATATTCCGCAAAAGCAGCTGGGCGGGCTGCAGGTGGGACAGGTGCTGAACCTGTCCAGCGATGCGCATGCGAACACGGCGTTTGCGGGCAAGGTCAGCGCCATCAGTTCCAAGGTCGACCCGGCCACGCGCAATGTGCAGGTGGAGGCCACGGTGGCCAATCCCCAGCGGCAGTTGTTGCCGGGCATGTTTGCCAACGTCAAGGTGGAGGTGGGAGAAAAGAAACAGTACCTGACTTTGCCGCAGACGGCGATCACCTACAACCCGTATGGTTCCACCGTCTTCGTCGTGCAGCCGGCGCAGCAGGCGCCCAAGGCCGCCGCGCCGGGCAGCGCCGCTCCCGCCGCCCCACCGCCGAAGGCGGGCGAGCTGGTGGTGCGGCAAGTGTTCGTCACGACGGGCGAAACGCGCGGCGACCAGGTGGCCGTGCTGACCGGGCTCACCGAGGGGCAGCAAGTCGTCACCAGCGGGCAGATCAAGCTCAAGAACGGTAGTCCCGTGGTGATCAGCAACGTCGTCGAGCCGCGCAATAATCCGCAGCCCACGCCGCAAGAACATTGAGGCGCCGCCATGAACTTCACCGATCTCTTTATCCGCCGGCCCGTGCTGGCGATGGTGGTGAGCCTGCTGCTGGTGGTGCTGGGCTTGCGCTCCCTGTTCAGCCTGCCCATCAACCAGTATCCGAAGACGCAGAACGCCGTCGTGACGATCTCGACCACCTATTACGGCGCCGACTCGCAGACGGTGGCCGGTTTCATCACGCAGCCGCTGGAATCGGCCATCGCCCAGGCGCAGGGCATCGATTACCTGTCCTCGTCGAGCAGCAGCGGCGTGTCCACCATCACGGCCACCCTGCGCCTCAATTACGACGCGAACCGGGCTTTGACGGAAATTAACACCCAGGTCAGTTCCGTGAAGAACCAGCTGCCCGCCCAGGCGCAGACGCCCGTGCTGACGGTGCAGATGGGGCAGACGACGGACGCGATGTACCTGGGCTTTTACAGCAAGACCTTGCCGACGAATAATGTGACGGATTACCTGAGCCGCGTGGTCAAGCCCAAGCTCGATTCCATCAGCGGCGTGCAGACGGCGGAACTGCTGGGCGCACGCCTGTTCGCGCTGCGCGCCTGGCTCGATGCGGACAAGATGGCCGCGTTCGGCGTGACGGCGGCCGAGGTCAGTACCGCCCTGGGCAATAACAATTACCTGGCCGCGCTGGGGTCCAGCAAGGGGCAGATGGTGACCGTTCCCCTGACGGCGGGCACGGACCTGCATTCGGTCGAGGAATTCAGGAAGCTCGTCGTCAAACGCAGCGGCGACTCCATCGTGCGGCTGGAAGACCTGGCCACCGTCGTGCTGGGTTCGGAAAACTATGATTTCAACGTGGCCTTCAGCGGCGTGCGCTCCGTCTTCATCGGCATCAAGGTGGCGCCGGAAGCCAATATCCTCGACGTGGCCAAGCGCGTGCGCGCCAGCTTTCCCGACATCCAGTCCCAGCTGCCGGCCGGGCTGACGGGCGAAATCGTGTACGACTCGACTTTCTTCATCAATACCTCGATCAAGGAGGTCATCAAGACCCTGGTCGAGGCGCTGCTGATCGTCACCATCGTCATCTATCTGTTCCTGGGCAGCCTGCGGGCCGTGATCGTCCCCGTGATCGCCATGCCGCTATCGCTGATCGGCACGTTTACGGCCATGCTGGCGCTCGGCTATTCCATCAACTTGCTGACCTTGCTGGCCATCGTGCTGGCCATCGGCCTGGTGGTCGACGACGCCATCATCGTGGTGGAAAACGTGGACCGCCACATGAAGCAGGGCCAGCCGCCGCTGGAAGCCAGCCTGCTGGCGGCGCGCGAACTGGGCAGTCCGATTCTGGCCATGACGGTGGTGCTCATCGCCGTGTACGTGCCCATCGGTTTCCAGGGGGGCCTGACGGGGGCGCTGTTCACGGAATTCGCCTTCACCCTGGCCGGCGCCGTGGCCGTGTCGGGCGTGGTGGCCCTGACTCTGTCGCCCATGATGTGTTCGCGCTTTTTCCGTCCGGAACAGGACAGCGGCCGCTTCGTGCAAGCCATCGACCGCGTCTTCGGCAAGGTGCACGACACGTATCAACGCCTGCTGCATGCGCTGCTCGACACCTGGGTGGTGCTCATCGTCATGGCGGCGCTATTGATGGTGGTGCTGGGGCTGATGTTCAGGATGTCGCAGTCCGAGCTGGCGCCCGAGGAAGACCAGGGAGTCGTGCTGTCGCAGGTGGTGGGCGACCCGACGGCCACGTCGGACCAGATGCAAGTGTATGCGGAGCAAATCTACCAGGTGGCCAAGGCCATGCCCGAATACAGCCAGATGTTCCAGATCACGGGCGTGCCGACGGTCAACTCGGGTTTTGGCGGCATGCTGATGACGCCCTGGGACCAGCGTACGCGCAGCGCCCAGGAGGTGCAGCAAGACTTGCAGGCGGGCTGGAACAAGATCGCCGGCGCGCGCGTGGCCGCCTTCCAGTTTCCCGCCTTGCCCGGTTCCTCCGGCTTGCCGGTGCAATTCGTCATCGCCACCACGGAACCGTTTGAAAACCTCGATGCCATCGCGCAGCAGGTGCTGGAGAAGGCGCGCGCATCGGGCAAGTTCTATTTCATCGATACGGACTTGAAAATCGACAAGCCGCAAGCGACCGTCGTGATCGACCGCGATAGTGTCGCCGCGCTCGGCATGACGCAGCAGGATGTGGGGCAGGCGCTGGGCGCTGCTCTGGGCGGCAACTACGTCAATTATTTTTCCATCGCCGGGCGTTCGTATAAAGTGATCCCGCAGGTGCTGCAGGTGGACCGCCTGAACCCGTCGGCAGTACTGGATTTCCACATCAAGACGCCCAGCGGCACGATGATACCGGCCAGTACCGTCGCGCATATCCAGTACGACGTCGTTCCCGAGTCGATCAACCGCTTCCAGCAACTCAATTCCGTGACGCTTGCCGGCGTGTCCGGCGCCTCGCAGGGCGAGGTGCTGGGCTTCATGCGCGACACACTGGCCCAGGTGGCGCCCAGCGGCTACACGGCCGATTATGCGGGGCAGTCGCGCCAGTTCGTGCAGGAATCGGGCGGCTTCATCGTCACCATGCTGTTTGCCGTGGTGATCGTCTTCCTGGCGCTGGCGGCGCAGTTCGAGAGCTTCCGCGATCCCGTCGTGATCCTCGTTTCCGTGCCGCTGGCCCTGTTTGGCGCCACCATGTTCATCTTCCTCGGCTTTGCGTCGATCAACATCTACACGGAGGTGGGCCTGGTGACCCTGATGGGCCTGATCAGCAAGCATGGCATCCTGATCGTGGAAGTGGCCAATCAGCTGCAAAAGACAGGCAAGAGCAAGCGCGAGGCGGTGGAAGAAGCGGCTGCCGTGCGCCTGCGCCCCATCCTGATGACGACGGCCGCCATGGTGTTTGGCGTGCTGCCCCTGGTGATCGCCTCGGGCGCGGGCGCGGCCGGGCGCCACGCGATGGGGCTGGTGATTTTCACGGGCCTGTCCATTGGCACCTTGTTTACCCTGTTCGTGGTGCCGGCCATGTATCTGTTCCTGGCGGCGGACCACCAGGCGCTGAGCGCACGGGCGGCTGGCAAGGCGGTTCCGGCCCACTGACGCGCGGTGGCTGCGAGATATTGCGCTCTGCAATAAAAAGAGCCTTCATCGGAAGGCTCTTTGTTGCGTATTCTGCTACGGGCTTGCAGCCCGGCCGGTCGTCGGGGCGGAGCGCAGGCGGTATTTAGCTGCCGCGTGGTGGGGTGGTGCCGGTCCCTGTGCCCGTCCCGCCCCCTGTGCCAGTTCCGGTCCCAGTGCCGGTTCCGGTCCCTGTCCCGTTACCGGTGCCGGTACCCGGCGTCGTGTTGGGCGTGGTGGTCGGCGGCGTGGTCGTGCCGTCGGGATTGGTGGTCGTGCCCGGTGCAACGGATGGGGTAGCGGGCGTGGTGGTGTCCGGCGTGGTGGTGCCGCTGGTGCCCGAGGTGCCGCTGCCGCCTGTGCCGGGCGTGGTGGCGGGCGTAGCTGGCGTGGCCGGGGCGGTGGTGGTTTCGTTATGCTTGTTGCAGCCGCCCAGCAGCGCGCAGACGATGGCGGTGCCGAGGACAAGCTTGCTGGTGCTAGGGAGTGGGGCCGTCATGATTGTTCCTTTCTCGTTGGAAAGCTGTCGTGGGTAGTCATACCTTGCCAACTGCCTGCCACGGTGCGGGCAGGCCGTCGTAGCAAGGCTGGCATCGCTTGCAAAAAATTAGAGTGGGCAGGTGCGCGCAGGTTCACCGGATTTACAAATCAACGGCTATCGGCAGCAGGATCGGCGATCCGTTTTGATATGGCGCAAACGCGCCACGTGAACGAGAAAGAAAGGGCCAGGACAGGACGTCCCGGCCGCGGGCGAGGGCCTTATTTGACGGCAGGGGCCTTGCTCACTTCCACTTCCCAATCCACGCCTGACGCGACGTGGTGTTTGGCGGCGAAGTCGCCCTGGCTGATGGCCACGGCCACGTCGAGCAGGCTGTTCAGGTAAACCAGCGGCTTGCCTTTGGCGACGCCGCCAAACGTGTGCTCGAACGGCGCCGTGACCTTGGCCACTTGCTTGCCCTTGTGCAGGATGCGTACTTGCAGCGGATCGTGCAGTTTCACCTGCAATTCGTCGAGCAGCGATTTCGGGATATTCGTCCAGACATTGCCATATTTCACATCGAGCACGGGCACGATGCCGCGGATGGTATTGCCGTCGCGTACGGGTTTTTGGTACGCGATCTTGACCACGGATGCGCTGGGCAATGACGGGCCCACCTGTTCGTAGGTGATGGCGCCCGAGGCCAGGCGCGCGCCCACGTACGCGTACACGTCGCGGCCATGGAAAGTGTAGGACTCGGCGGAGCCCGCCAGGCGGTTGACCTTTTCATCGATTTCACGCAGTTCGGCCACGCCGTCGCGCTCGGCGATCAACGTGAACAGACCGTTGTCCGGACCCACGAAGTAGCGTCCGCTCTTGGTTTTCAGCACCACCGACTTGCGCGCCGTGCCCACGCCCGGGTCGATGACGGAAACAAACACCGTGCCTTGCGGCCAGTAATTGGCCGTCTGGTACAAACGGTAGGCGCCCAGCCAGATGTCGTAGTCGGGAATCTGGTGGGTCAGGTCCGAAATGGTGAGCTGGGGATCGACGCCATAGGCGACACCATGCATGGCGGACACGGCGCCGTCGGCCGTGCCGAAGTCCGTCATCAGCACCAGCGGCGCGGCAGCCTGGGCACTGGATAACAGGAGGGCGCTCAGGCAGGCGCCGGCGGCGAGATGGGAGATTCGTTTGATGATCATGATTTATCCTTGTCCGTGTCAGAACGTGTAGCTTAATTTAGCGTAAAAGTAGGCGCCATTGACGCCGATGGGGTTGATGAAATTGTAGGGCAGGGCGCCGCCATACGTGGCGTTGTTCGTTTCCCGCACGCGCTGCGGATAGCGGTCGAGGATATTGTTGCCGCCCACGCTCACCGTCAGTTGCTTGCTCAGTTTCAATTGGCCTTCCAGGTCCAGCGACCAGACGGCGCCGAAGCGCTGGGCGGGAATGCCGTCGATCAGGGGCGCATCGCTGTCGTAGGAAAAATCTTTCAGCTCGCCAAAGCGCGTGGCGCGCGCCTGCACGCCCCAGCCTGCCGCCTGCCAGTCGGCGCCGAGTATCAATTTGCTGGTGGGCGACGCATGTTTGATGCGGAACAAACTCGTCTCCGTCAGCAGGGTCAGACTCGGATCGATGGCGGCTAGCGCGGTGGAACTTTGGCGCACCTTGTCGAGACTGGTCTTGTTCAGGTTCAGGGCCGCATTCAGGTTCAGCTTGCCTGACGTGAAGGCCAGATCGTGGTTCAGTACCACGTCCAGGCCTTTGGTACGCGTGTCGAGCAAATTGGCCAGGTAGGCCACGGACTGGATATCGCCGCGGCCATTCGCGGCCAGGTAGGCCGTGACGGCGTCGCTTTGCAAGTCGCTCGAACGCGTGATGCGGTCGCGGATGCGGATCACGTAGGCGTCCACCGTCACGCTGGTGGCGGCTGCCGGTTTCCAGGCCAGGCCCAGCGAGACGTTGGCCGATTTTTCCGGTTTCAGCTGTTGTGCGCCGAAGCTGCGCGCCAGCGGGTCGCTGGCCGGCAGCAGGGCCGCCGTTTGCAGGGCCGTGCCATCGGCGTTGAAGTTCAAGGTGGCGAAGCGGAAACCCGTCTGCACAAGGGCCGGTGCGCGGAAGCTGTTCGACAGCGAGCCGCGCACAAGAAAATTGTCCGTCACTTTATAGCGCGTGGACAACTTGCCCGTGCTGGCGCTGCCGAAGTCGCTGTAGTCGGAATAGCGGGCGGCGGCGCCCACCAGCAGGCGCGGCGTGAGGTCGCTTTCCACGTCCGCATACACGGAGCGGATTTGCCGGCTGCCATCGTAGGCGTCCGACGGGCGCAGGCCCGGTCCCGCCTGCGCGCCCGGTGGCGCATCGGTGAAGCTGCCGGCCGCATACGAGGCAGCATCGCCGGCCGAGCTGGTGTAGGTTTCGCGCATCCACTCGGCGCCCACGGCCACGCTGAACGGAGCGGGCAAGCCGATGTCGATGCTGCGCGTGGCATCGATATTCAAGGCATTCTGGCGGAAGTCGAAACCGGCCAGATTGAAACGCGTGGGACTGGCCGCGCCCAGCGAAGCGTTGACGGAGTGGCTTACGCCGTAGTCAAAGCGGTCGCTGCCGTGGCGCGCGCTGGCGTCCCAGTTCCACGCGCCCGCGCTGCCGCGCACGCCGGCAACGATGCTGAGGTCGCGCTTGTCGCCGTTGGTGACGGGGCGGTAGCCGTGCGGATACAGGGCCGGCACGTTCGACGGGTCGCCCGGATAGCGGAAGTAGGCGCTGCCGTCCGATGTGCGTTCGTTGAGGGTGGCAAACGAGTACAGGTCGAGGCCGCTGGCCAGGGTGAGCTGGGTGTTGTAGAACAAATAGTTGTTGCGCTGGCGCGAGTCGCCCGACTTGAACACCACCTTGCCGTCGAGCGCCTGGTCGGCCGGCGTGAAGTTGTAGGACGTCCAGCCCGCGTCGCTGGGGCCGGCCCGTTCCGTGGGCGAGCGGCGCCGCGTTTCAGCGCCGAAGCGGAAGAATCCCGCTTCGCCCAGCGGCACGCCGTAGTCGGCGTTGACGATGACGGTCTGGCCATCCGTCAGGGTTTGATCGGTGGGCTCGAAATGCGTGTGGTTGGCGCCGTAGCTGACGGAGGCGGCGCCGCCCGTGCGCGCCTTTTTCAGCACGATGTTGATGACGCCCGCCACGGCGTCGCTGCCGTACTGGGCGCCGGCGCCGTCGCGCAGGATTTCGATGTGGTCGATGGCGTTCGGTGGAATGGCGTTGATGTCGACCGGCACGGTGCCGGCAAAGCTGCTTTCCGTGTCCAGCACGGCGCTCGTGTGGCGGCGCTTGCCGTTGATCAGCACCAGCACCTGGTCGGGCGCCAGGCCCCGCAACTGGATGCCGCGCACGGAGTCCGACGCGCCGCTCGATTCAATGCGTGGGAAGTTGATCGACGGCGACAGGTTTTGCAGGGCCGCGCCCACGTCGCCCGAGGCCAGCGCATTGCTCACTTCACGCGCGCCGAAGCGGTCGATGGGCACGCTGCTGTCGAACACCGTGCGGTTGCGCGCGCGCGAACCGACGACGGTGACCTGGTCGATGCTGGCGCTCGCTGGCGTGGCGGCGCCGGTGGCGGTGTCGTCAGTCTGGGCCCACGCGGGCACGGCGCCCAGCATGGCGCAGGCCAGCACGATGGCGCGCAGCGGCGTGGCGGGAAGGGAAGGCGTGGCGGATGAGTGGCGCGGATACAAGGCGGTGTCCTTTGGGCTCGATTAGTGTTGGTACGGAAACAGTTGCAATGAGCTTAAGGGAGGTGGCGGTGTGCGCTAACGATTCTTTCTGGATATGCTTATGCTGTTGTTTTTATGCCGCCAGATTGCGCAGCAGGGCGGGAATCTCGGCCGGGATTTCGCGCGCCAGGTAGCCGAGGAGGCCGAAGCGCAAGGCCAGCTGTTCACCCGCCAGCGCATGCAGGGCGATGCCCCAGGCGCACGCTTGCTCCAACGGTGCGCCGCGCGCGGCCAGGCCCGTGATGATGCCGGCCAGGGTGTCGCCGGAACCGGAAATGGCCAGGCCGATATTGCCGCCCGCATGCGTCCAGGTGTTGCCATCGGGCATGGCGATGACGGTCAGCGCGCCTTTCAGCGCGACGATGGCATGCCAGCGCCGCGCCGCCTCCATGGCGCAGGCATGCGGGTCGGCCAGCACGGCATCCTTCGACAGGCCCATCAGCTGGGCCAGCTCGCCTGCGTGCGGCGTCAGCAGCACGGGCTGCTCAAAATGAAACTGCGGCGGCTGGCGCACGACCTGCATGGCGCAGGCGTCGAGAATCAGCCGGCTGCCGGCAAACAGGGGCAGCAGGTGGCGCATCAGCTCGCAACTGGCGGCTGTGTCGCACATGCCGGGCCCGACGAGCACGGCATCGACCTTGCCGGCCAGCGGCGCCAGCTGGTGGCGCGCCTCGTGGCGGAAGCCGCCCTGCACCGTTTCATCGAGGCCGATGACCCGCGCCTCGGGCATGGCGACGGCCACTTGCGCCGCCACCGACGCGCCCGTCGCCAGGGTCAGCTTGCCTGCGCCCGCGCGCAGGGCGGCCGTGGCTGCCAGCACAATGGCGCCCGGCATTTCCTCGGAACCGGCGACGATCAGCAGATGGCCGCGCACTTCCTTGTCGCCATCGGGCTGGGGCATGGGCAGGGGCCAGGAGCGCAGCAGGGAAGGCGTGATGTCGATGGCGTCCATGGATGAGCTCCGAGAGATCAGGATTTCGGCGCAGCCGGCATGTCGGGCTGTGCCGTGACGGGTGTGCCGGCCGCTTCCAGCGGCGCGACGAAGTTGCACAGGTCCAGCTGCAGCTTGCCGTGTCTGCCCAGGGCGGGATTGAAGGCATACGAGGTGACGCCGCAGTTGGGCACGTCGGCCGCCTTGTCGATGGCCAGGATGGCTTGCTCGTCGCAGCGCTCGAGCAGGTAGCGGAAGCAGTTGACGATGACCTGATGGCCGACGATCAGTACCCGTTCGCCCCGGTATTCGCGGGTGATGGTGTCGAGCACGCTGCGCAGGCGCAGGATGACGTCGCACCAGCTTTCGCCGCCCGGCGGGCGGAAATAAAACTTGCCGACGTGCTGGCGCTGTTCGTGCAATTCCGGGTACTTGCTGGCGATGCCGTGCACGGTCAGGCGGTCGAGGATGCCGAATTCCTTTTCGCGCAGGCGCTCGTCGGCCACCACGGCGCCCAAGCTGTCCGCATCGATGCGCGCCAGCACGGCTTGCGCCGTCTGCTGGGCCCGCACGTAGGGCGAATACAGCACGACGGTCGGTTGTTGTTCAGGGGGGAGGGTGGCGAACCAGTCGCCGAGGGCTTGCGCCTGGCGCGCGCCAAGCTCGGAGAGGGGGACGTCGACATCGCGCTCGGCGATGGCGATTAATAACTGTTTTTCCGCTTCGGCGGCATCGCGCGCCACGTTGCCGGCACTTTGGCCGTGACGCACGATCCAGATTTGCTGCGGCCATTTCTGTTCCATCGCCTTGCGCCTTCCTCCGTATTGATTGCGATCCAATATAGACGAAAGCGGCAAGGCGCGGCGCGCAACTCGTTGGGCTTTTAGGCCGCGTGTTCCGCCTCATCCAAGTCAGGCGCGTCGTCGCTGTTGTAGACGGCCAGGTCGGTTTCGCCCATGACCCGGCTGGTGACGGTGCCGGCCGTGATCGAGCCGCTCACGTTCAGGGCCGTGCGGCCCATGTCGATCAGCGGTTCGACGGAGATCAGCAAGCCGGCCAGCGCGACGGGCAAGTCCATCGCCGACAGCACGATCAGGGCGGCAAACGTGGCGCCGCCGCCCACGCCGGCCACGCCGACGGAACCGATGGTGATGATGGCCAGCAAGGGCAGCAGGAAGCTGATGGTGAACGGATCGACGCCGACGGTGGGGGCGATCATGACGGCGAGCATGGCCGGATAGATGCCGGCGCAGCCATTCTGGCCGATGGTCGAGCCGAATGAGGCGGCGAAGTTGGCGATGCCTTCCGGCGTGCCCAGGCGCTGGGTTTGCGTCTGCACGCTCATCGGGATCGAGCCGGCGCTGGTGCGCGAGGTGAAGGCGAAGGCCAGCACGGGGAAGACTTTTTTCACGAAGCGCAGCGGGTTCAGGCCCACGCCAGCGATGATGGCCAGATGCACGAGGAACATCAATATCAGTGCGCTGTACGAGGCGACGACGAAGTTGATCAATTTCAAGATGTCCGTGTAGCTCGACGACGCCACCACTTCAAACATCAGCGCGAACACGCCGTACGGCGTCAGGCGCAGCACCAGGGTGACCATGCGCATGACGATGGCGTGCGCCACTTTCATGAAGTGCTCGAAGGACGCGAAAATTTCCGGCTTCTTCGCCGCGATGCCCGTGGCCGAGATGCCGATGAAGATCGAGAACACGACCACGGCGATGGTCGACGTCTTGCGCGCGCCCGTCATGTCGAGGAAGGGGTTGGTCGGCACGAAGCTGACCAGCAGTTTCGGCAGGGACAGGGCTTTCGCCGTTTCCAGCGAGCCTTGCAGCTGCACGCCGCGCGCCACTTCGGCCGCGCTCGAGGTCAGGCCTACTGCCGTCAGGCCGAACAGTTTGGCCATCAAAATGCCCAGAGCGGCGGCGATCGTGGTGGTGATGAGCAGGGTGCCGATGGTCAGCGCGCTGATCTTGCCCAGGGAACTCGCATCCTTGAGCTTTAAAATGGCGGAGATGATGGAGACCATGATCAGCGGCATGATGATCATCTGCAGCAGTTTGACATAGCCGCTGCCGACGATGTCGATGTATTCATTGGTGCCCGCGATGACGGGCGAACCGGCGCCGTACAGCCACTGCACGGCCGCGCCCAGCAGCACGCCCAGGCCCAGGCCCGTGAAGACGCGCACGGTGAACGTCGCGTGTTTGCGTTGCTGGTGGAACATGAAGGCGAAGACGATCAGCGCAACGAGCAGGTTCAGAATGATGTTAATTGCCATGAAGGGGCCTTATCTTGGTTTTATTCGAGACTGCGGAGAGCACTTTACTACAAGTCATTGCTGCCCCAGCCTGGGGCGAAAGGGCAAGCACTGTACAGTACTATGGGGGTGTTTTACGCGATACTGCTGCGAATATTACGCTATATAAATATGCTCCACAGGCATAAGCCTTCAGGATGATTGTGAAATTGGCTATTTCGTGCCAGCATGGTTTTCCCGTTTGTTAATATGCGCGCGTGATTTTAATAAGGAAAAAAATGAATGCTTTAACGGAAGTACAAGTGCTGGATGCGGAAGAGCGCTTGCGCCTGGCCATGATGGCGTCCGACGTGGCCGCGCTGAATGTCTTGCTGGCCGACGAGCTACTGTTTACGAATCACCTGGGTCATCTGCTGAGCAAGCATGCGGACCTGGCTGCGCACGAGCAGCGCCTGCTGGCCATCACGGACTTGCGCGCGTCCGAGCGCCATGTGCGCATCAACGGCAACGTGGCCGTGGTCTCCGTGCGCATGCAGTTGACGGGCAAGTATCACGACGTGGAAACGCATGGCGACTTCCGTTTTACGCGCGTGTGGGCGCAGGATGCGGCCGGCGCGCTGCAAGTGATCGCCGCCCATTCGGGCGTCGTGGCTTGAGGAGCACGGTTTAGTGGATCATCGTTCCAAAGGGCAGCTGTTTGAAGCTGTCATCGCCGCCGGCCCCGCCACCCTGGCCATCACGGCCGGCTATCCCCTGCTGCTGTACAACCTGGTGCGCACCTGGGCCGACGCCCCCGGCGCCAATGCGCTGGCCGCGCTGCTGCTGACGGGCGGCCTGTGGGCCTTGCTGGAATTCTGGCGCATCGCGCTGGCGACGGTGGCGCGCAAGGCCTATGCATTCAACTGGCGCTTCTGGCTGGCCATCGCCGGCTTCCTTGCCTGCTTCGTACGTTTCGTGCCGGACATGCCGGCCGGACTGATGCTGCTGTTGCTGGTGCTGCCGGCGCTGGCGTGGACGCATTTCATCTTGTTGCAGATCAAGCGGCCGCGCGACCTGTAGGGTTTATTCTTCCTCTTCGGCTTCTGCCTTCAGCCAGGCTATCCGCCCATTGCCCGCCTCATGCAGATGGGCGAGCAGGGCGGTGGCCGCCGTTTCAGGCAGGCTGAAGTCGAACAGCACGTCTTCCCCATGCGCCACGTTCAGCAGGGTGGCGCCGGCGCCATCTAGTTCGCGGCGCAGCATGCCTTCCATCGCATACGGTACCGTGCAGCGCAGGGTGCGCTGGCGCACGATGGCCGTCTTTTCCGCCTGCAAGAGTGCCTGCGCCACGCTGTCCGTGTAGGCGCGCACGAGGCCGCCCGCACCGAGCTTGATGCCGCCAAAATAGCGCACGACGGTGGCCAGCACGCCTTCGAGGTCCTGGTGGCGCAGCACGTCGAGCATGGGCCGCCCGGCCGTGCCGCTCGGTTCGCCATCGTCGACGGCCGCCGATTGCCCGCCCGCCAGCAGCGCCCAGCACACATGGCAGGCGCCCGGATGCTGCGCCTTCAAGTCATTGACCACCTGCTGCGCGCTGGCGCGGTCCGTCATCGGCTGCACGCAACCGATGAAACGGCTTTTCTTGATGATCAGTTCGCTGTGGACGGGGGCGGCAATGGTAAACGGCATGGCGGGTGCGAAGGCGGGCAAAGCAGCATGATAGAGGAAATGCGCGCCGGGGACGAGTCAGCCCGCTCACGCGGCCGCGACGGCCACCAGTTCGCGCAGCGCCGCATCGCGCACCTGCAGGATCTCGAACAGTCCCAGCGCGTGCAGGGCGGGCAGGGCGTCGACAATGTCGCGCTCGGCGATGGCCTTGTCCTCGATGCTGCTGGCGTCGTCCAGCCACAGCCGGGCATTGGCGAGAAAAGCGCCCACCGTGCCTTTGCGCACGGTGACGCCATTGAACTGGCCCTGGTTTTGTTGATCCGGTAACACGTCTTCTGCACGCATGCTGAACTCCTGAAGGTTGGAAAGACTTCACTGTATGATGGCCGGACTGTCTTGCCTGCGTTGTTTATGTCATTCGATACGTCAAATCCGCCAATCTTGCCGCCAGCACCGCCGCTGCGCGCCATGCGCATTGTCCAGCCGCAGGAAAGGGTGACGGGGGCGCACCGCCATGCCAGCGGCCAGCTGTTCGGCGCCATGCGGGGCTTGCTCTCCGTTACGGCCGACAGCGGACAGTGGGTGGTGCCGGCCAGTCACTGCGTGTGGGTGCCGCCCCATCACGTGCACGCGCTGCGTTCGCACGGCCCGTTTGCGGGCTGGAGCGTATATGTGGATGAGGCCAGCTGCGCCGGCTTGCCCGCCGCGCCTTGCGTGATGCGCGTCTCGGGCTTGCTGCGCGAGGCGGTGAGCCGCGCCAGCACCTGGGGCGAGGGCGCGCTGGAGGCACTGGACGCGCGTCAGGCCCGGGTGGCGGGCGTGATCCTCGATGAGATCGCCGCCGCGCCGCACGAATCCTTCGGCTTGCCCCTGCCCACGGACCCGCGCCTGCTGCGCGTGGCGCGCGCCGTGCTTGACGACCTGGCCGACGAGCGTGGCGTGGAAGCACTGGCCGCCTGGGCCGGCGTCTCGCCGCGCACCCTGGCGCGCCGTTTTACGCTGGAGACCGGCTTTACGCCCTCCGCCTGGCGCCAGCGCGCCCGCATCCTGCGCGCCCTGGAACTATTGGCCGCCGGCCAGCCCGTGACGACGATTGCGCTGGACCTGGGCTACGACAACGTCAGCGCCTTCATCGCCATGTTCAAGAGGGTGATGGGGGTGACGCCGGGGAGGTATGGGGAAGGCAATGAATCGGGAAATATCGGTATTGGATAAAGCGCAACTGGCTGTTGATAGAGGCGGCCAAGGCTGAAATCGTGTACGAATGCCGGACCTGCCCCCGGCCCCTTGCGTGACCCCGGCCCCTTGCGGAATTTTTCAGGAATAGTTGTTGAACTCTGAGTTGTAAAGCGCTGATTGTCCTTGTGTGCTAGGTTCTCTTTCGCTGCGATGCGAATATTTCTGATATCACTGATGTGATTGGTTTTAAGGTTGGTGGGTTAGGGACCCAGGTTTCAGGGGGCACCCTTGATACCGTAATGGGTTTTGGCGATAACTCATAACCAGCCATAATTTTCAGGGCAGCTTCTTTTGTGAAGTAACGGAGCGTGTGTTGTTGCATAACAATTTTGGTTGGACTTAGGGATCTAGCGAACAGAAGTTCATAGGCTTCTTCTTTTTCGCTAGTATTTAAATAATCGATCTCATCTATTTTCAGAAAAGCTTTTGCAATATGTTCCCAGATTCGTATTTCTATTTCTGGTTTCTTGTCGCGAGAGAAAGATTCATGCCATCCTTCCTCACCTTCTGGAAAAACTTCATGCAGAATATGGCTGACGATAGATATTCTTTCTTTTTGAGCTTTGCTTAAAGTGCTAGTGCCAATGGGTAGCTGTATTATTTCTTCAAGAGGGATTGAAATAATTTCACCATACTTCTCTTGGTATTGATCATTTATTGGAGGTTCTGGTTCTTGGGTTGTTATTAGATCAACCGAAATAATAGGCCGGTCATGCTGATGCTCAGTATTTAAATTGGAGCAGACCTCAAGAACAATATGTCGCGCTATTTTTGCCGGAATTCGGAAAAATTCTCGGGAATTATTTACGCGGAAAGCAGCAAGGCGGCGATGTACTATGCGTTCTGCAATTCTGCAGTCCGCAACACTGCATGCAAATAGAACATCAAACGGTTCTGGTACTCCAGTGGCTCCTGAGTACAGTTGTTTTGCTCGGGAGTTGGTTTGTTTTTTTGTCATTCCAATCTTTAAAATGTTTCTTTGGAAAGACTTGTTCTTTAGAATGTATAGCTGACTCGAGTCCATGTTTTTAACGTGTTGGAATAGCTGGAAAATGGAGTATATCAGCTAACGTTGCTTATTTATTACTTTGGTTGCTATAGTAATTTTTTCTTGATAAGGCGCAAATTGGCCAAAAAAAAGCCAACCGCGAACGGTTGGCTTCTCTGAAGTATTTGGTAGGCCGTGCGGGATTCGAACCTGCGACCAACGGATTAAAAGTCCGCTGCTCTACCAGCTGAGCTAACGACCCAAAAACTTTTTACTACTACTGCGGTAACACTGTGCGGTACGGCACTTGCCATGGCGGCAGGCAAACGAACTGCAAATTCTTGGTAGGCCGTGCGGGATTCGAACCTGCGACCAACGGATTAAAAGTCCGCTGCTCTACCAGCTGAGCTAACGACCCAAGGGCGGCTATTATGACGGCCAATGGCGGTTTTGGGAAGGGCCGAGATGGAAAAAAAGCCTTGCAGCGCGGTCATGGACGGACTAATATAAGTAGATAGCCTACCTATTTATGTGATCTCATGCCCAATACCGAAGACTTTCCCATCCCCGAGCGCGCGCTGGCGCTGTCCGATGACTTGCGCGTGGCGTTCAAGCGCCTGTTGCGCTCCATGCAGCGCGAAGGGGGCGAGCTGGATGCCCATGTGTCGATGATGCAGTACATGCTGCTGGCCCTGATCCATGAGCAGCCCGGCATCGGCGTGGCCGCGCTGGCGCGGCTGCAGAATGTGCGCGGGCCCACCGTCAGCGCCCAGGTCAAGTCGCTCGAAGAGGCGGGGCTGGTCGAGCGCAGTGCGCCCGATCCGCAGGACCGCCGGCGTTCGGGCCTGCACGTGTCCGCGCAAGGCCTGGCGATCCTCGAAACCTTGCGCGCGCGGCGCCGCGATGCGTTGGCGCGCCGCATCGCCCGTCTGACGCCGCAGCAGGTCGATGCGCTGGAAGCCGCCATGCAGCCGCTGCTTGAGATCGGCCAAGCATGAGCGGCCACGATCACGCCGCAGGCGCAGACAAAGGCGCAGCGAAACCCGTCACCGAGCGCGAAGTGCGCGCCATCTACCTGGGTCTGATGGCCGTGCTGGGCCTGGGTGCGCTGGACCAGAGCATCGTCGCCACGGCCCTGCCGCGCATCGTCGACGACCTGGGCGGCATGGCGCATCTGTCGTGGGTGGTGACAGCGTATGTGCTGGCGTCGACGGCCACCATGCCCCTGTACGGCAAGCTGGCCGACCAGTATGGCCGCCGTCCCATGATCTTCACGGCGCTGCTGACCTTCTTGCTCGGTTCCGTGCTGTGCGGGCTGGCGCAGAACATGACGGAGCTGATCATCTTCCGCGCCATCCAGGGCCTCGGGGCGGGCGGCTTCATGCCGCTGGCGCAAATCATCATCGGCGACATCGTGCCGCCGGCCGAGCGGGGCAAGCGGCAAGGCATGGTGCCCATCGTGTTTGCCGTCACCAGCGTGCTGGGGCCCGTGCTGGGCGGCGTCATCACGGATGCCCTGTCGTGGCACTGGATTTTCTATGTCAACCTGCCCATCGGCGCGGCCGCCTTTGTCATCATCGCGCGCGCCATGCGCAAGCTGGCGCGCACGCATGCGCACAAGATCGATTACCTGGGTTCCGCCTTGCTGACGGGCGCCATCACGGCGGCCCTGTTGGTGCTGGCGCTGGGCGGCACGGAGTGGCCGTGGGACTCTCTCGCCGTCAAGGTGTGCGGCGGCGTCGCCCTGTTGCTGGGCGCCTGGCTGGCCTTCCACGTGGGCAGGGTGGACGAACCCGTGCTGCCGCCCGACCTGTTCGAGAACCGCACTTTCAATATCGCCAGCCTGGTGATGGCCATGACTTTCATGGGGCTGATGGGCGCCAGCGTCTTCTTCCCCCTGTTCTTCCAGCTGGTGATGGGCACGAGTCCCGCCGAATCGGGCGTGATGACGGTGGCGATGATGGTGGGCCTGGTGGCGTCGTCGATGTTCAACGGCCGGGTGCTGTCGCGCTCGGGCAAGTACAAGATGGTGCAGGTGGCGGGGCTGGCCGTGGCGCTGCTGGCGTTTGCCGTGCTGGCCTGGGCCATGGAAACGTCGCGCGGTTACTGGATCATCGAGCCGGCCATCTTCCTGCTCGGCACGGGATTAGGATTGGTGATGCCGAACATGACGATCGCCGTGCAAAATGCCTTGCCCCTGGCGCGCCGCGGCGTGGGCACGGCCATGCTGGCCTTTTTCCGTTCGCTGGGCGGCTTGCTCGGCGTGACGGCGTCCGGCGCCATCCTCGCGCACCAGCTGCACCAGCATGGTGTGGAAGCCGTGTCGGCGCTGGGCGCGCATGCTGCGGCGCAGACGGTGGAAGTGTACCGCCATGCGATCGCCAGCGTGTTTGGCGCCGGCGCCGTGCTGCTGCTGGTGGGACTGGTCTTCCTGTTGTTCTTGCCGGAACTGCCCCTGGAGGGGCATCCGGCAACGTTAAAGCCCAAGACCGATCAGTAGCGCTCGAGCCAGTGCGCGTACGGCGCCGGCAGGGTCCACGAGGCGCGCTCGACGCCGAGTTCCTTGGCGGCAAAGTATGCCCAGTGCGGATTGGCCAGGTGCGCCTTGCCGACCATCACCACGTCGAGCTGTTCTTCCTTGACGACGCGCTCGGCGATGGCCGGCGTGCCGAAGCCCCAGGCGGACGAGACGGGCACGCCCGCCTCCGTGCGCACGCGCTCGGCGATCGGTCCCATGAAGGCCGGGCCCCACGGAATCGACACGTCGGGAATGGTAAAGCCCATGCTGACGCTGATCATGTCCATGCCCGCATCCTTGAACTGGCGCACGAGGCCGATCGATTCGAGCAGGGTTTGCTCGTCGCGGCCGTCGAATTCCAGCACGCCGAAACGGATGGTCAGCGGCAGGTGCTCGGGCCACACTTCACGCACGGCTTTCAAGGTTTCCAGCAGGAAGCGGCTGCGGTTTTCCACGCTGCCGCCATAGATGTCGTCGCGCTGGTTCGAATGGGCGGAAAAGAAGCTTTGTGCCAGGTAGCCGTGGGCGAAGTGCAGTTCCAGCCACTCGAAGCCCACTTCGCGGGCGCGAATGGCCGCGTCGACGAAGTTCTGTTTCACGCGGGCGATATCGTCGAGGTCCATGGCGCGCGGCATCTTGCCCAAGCCGCCGCCGAAGGCGATGGCGGACGGGGCGATGGTTTGCCAGCCGCGCGCGTCGCCTTCAGCAATGTGGTCGTCGCCTTCCCATGGGCGGTTGGCGCTGGCCTTGCGGCCCGCGTGGGCGATCTGGATGCCGGGCACGGAGCCGGCCGCCTTGATGGCCTTGACGACAGGCACGAAGGCTTGCGCCAGGTCATCGTTCCAGATGCCCGTGCAGCCGGGCGTGATGCGGCCTTCGGGCGCCACGGCCGTCGCTTCGACGATCACCAGCCCGGCGCCGCCACGGGCCATGCCCGCGTAATGCGACAGATGCCAGTCGTTGGCCTGGCCATCGACGGCCATGTACTGGCACATGGGCGGCACGGCGATGCGGTTGCGCAAGGTGATGTCTTTGAGGGTGTAGGGCTGGAAGAGGGCGGACATGGTGGCCTTTGTGTGTGTTGATGAAAAAGTAGGGGGAGATTCTGATTCGGTAGTTCGTAAATATTCGAAGAATGGAATTAGTATAGCGCATGCTGTATGATTCTGCACATGCGTCCACACAAACATCCTCCCGCCAGCGAATTCGTCCTCGAGCGCGTGCTCTACGCCTTGAGTGATTCGATCCGCCTCGACATCGTGCGCCACCTGGCTAGAGTCGACGCGGCCGCTTGCGGCGACCTCGACGGCGGGCGGCCGAAATCGACCGTCTCTCACCATTTCAAGGTCTTGCGCGAAGCGGGCCTCGTCTACACGGAAAACGCGGGCACGACGCACATGAATACGCTGCGCCGCGCCGATATCGAGAGCCGTTTCCCCGGCTTGCTCGACGCCATCCTCGCGCAGCAGCCGCAAGCGAATCAGTCCTGAGCCAGTCCTGAATCTGCCGTAGAATGCCTGCAAGATTGCCGAATTTGCAGCATGGGCGGGCAGTCCTGACCTGAAGGGCTGACGACGCATGAAAATTTTCGCACGGTACCGCTGGTGGTGCGCCGCCGCTTTCGTATTGCTGACTGGCTGCTGGCCTTACACGGAGCCGGCCACGGGCGAATATGCGGCCGTGCTGCGGCGCGGCGAAAAGGTGACCAAGGCCGATACCTACGGGCGGTTTGCCGCCTTGTCGGTCGAGTACCGCCAGGGCGGCGGCTCCCTGATGTCCACCGAGAACCACTCCATGCGGCTGATACATAACGACAAAATCGTCGTCAAGACCACCGATGGCATCGAACGCTGGACCGATTTCGCCCAGCCCGTGTATTTCGTCAAGCGGCAGGAAGACGACGGCATGCTGGCGCTGGTCCACGAGCAGGCGGGCAAGGCCGTGGTCGAGAAGATTGCGGCGTCGGAATACGGCTACCGTGGTAACGAGACGTACATGCATGGCTTCCCCCTGTCTCCCGGCGTGCGCTATTTTCCCGTCGATCAGCGTCCCGGTTTCCTGTTGCGTGGCCTGCCGTTGAAAACCACCGTGCTGCCCAGTCCGCCCGAAGGGGACGGCCACCTGCAAGCCCATGTTCTGGCGGCCATCTCGCCCGACGGGGCATCGTTTGCCTATGTCGACAGCGAATATGCGCCGTCCGTGGTGCTGGTGGTCGATGCGGACGGCAAGCGGCGCGATCCCATTCCCTTGCCGAGAATCTACCTGGCGGACGCACCCAGCTATCAATTCAACCCCTACGAGCGGCTGTGGGCCTGGTCGCGCACGGCGTTTGCATGGCACAGGAACGGCACGGGCAGCTGGGAGGTCCGTCCGGACGGTATTGCGCCGGGCGCTGCCGGCGCGCGCAATGCGGTCGAGGAATTGTTTATCAGCGATCAAACCGGCTACCGTCGCTGTTTTGCCGCCGCCAATGCCGCCTGTCTGCCGGGCTGGCGCGCCGCGAACGCCGCCGAGCAGGCCAGGACTTTTGTGCGGGACGGCGACGCGCCGCCGTTTGCCTACGTGCCATCAGCCCCAACGGCCGCTTTTGGCTCCGCGGTCGGTGTGCTGTTGCTGTCCAGGGAATGCTGCCGTGTGCCGTCCTACCATCTGTATCTGGATGGCGCGCCGGCAGCGGTGACGGCGCAATTGTCCGCGCGCTTGCGCGAGAGCAAGACGCCTTTCGTGCGCGTCGATGAGTGTCCGCGCCGCACTGGCAATGACGGCAAGTGCGCGGCGCAACTGGCGCAGCAGCTCAAGCGGCCGGAATCGCTGGGGCGCGAGCTGGAGCAGTTGCTCGATACCTGGGAGGAGCGGGATGGCGTGCTGTTCGTCATGCCGTCGATGGTGGTCGCGGTGCGCGCGAACGCGCAGGGCGGCAGCGTGATCCAGACCCTGTTGCGCGCCGATTTGTCGCGTAAGGACTGATGCAGCTCATCTGCCGCGCGTCACCAAAGTGCCAGGCTCGGCTATGATGTCGGCCTTTCGGTAAATCCTCGGCCGCGCGCCTGTTGCGCGATGGGCTGGCGACACTACCTGGCACGGCAAGGATTGGGAATGACGGCAGCAGCAGTGGTATCACAGGCGGACCTGGCAAATCGTCCGCAGTTTGGCTGGATCAATGGTTTGAAGGCAGGCGCGGCGCAGTTGATCGTGTTGCACCATCTGGCGTTTTACGGGCCCATGTCCGACTACGTGCAGCCCCTGTGGCCCGAGTTGCTGGGCTGGCTGGGCGGCAGCGCGCGCATCGCCGTGCAAGTGTTTCTCGTCATCGGCGGCTTCCTGGTCGCCAAGTCGCTCTCTCCCGCAGGCCGTCCCGGCATCGCCACGCCCTTGCAGGCCGTCTGGCGCCGCTATGCCAAGCTGGCGCCGCCTTTCCTGGCGGCCACCTTGCTCGCGGCCATCATCACCCCTGTGGCTGGCATCTGGATGATGCACGACTCCATGTCGGCCGCCGTCACCCTGGGCCAGCTGAGCGCCCATGCCTTGCTGCTGCATGGCGTGCTCGGCTATGAGTCGCTGTCGGCCGGCGCCTGGTATGTGGCCATCGATTTCCAGCTGTACCTGCTGACGGTATTGCTGCTGTGGCTGGGCGGCCGCCTGGCCGGCCAGCGGCGCGGGCACTGGCTGATGCCGCTGGCCATCACTGTGGGCATCACTTTTTCCCTGTTGTATTTCAACCTCGATGCGGGCTGGGATAACTGGGCGCCGTATTTCTTCGGCAGCTATGGCCTGGGGCTCATGGCCTGGTGGGCCAGCGACCCGGCCCGCAAGCCCGGCGCCATGACCGCGCTCATGGCCATGGCCGCCGTGCCCGTCCTGCTGGCCCTGGCCGTCGACTACCGCAGCCGGATCGCCCTGGCCCTGATCGTCGCCTGCGCCCTGTTCCTGTTCGGCCGCGCCCGCACCCCGTCGCAGGGCCGTGCCTGGAACATCGTCAACACTCTGGGCCGCATCTCGTATGCCGTCTTCCTCGTGCACTTCCCCGTCAGCCTGCTGGTGAATGCGCTGTTTATCAGCTATGTCCCGCTCGAGCCGGAGTGGCAGGCGCTGGGCATGCTGACGGCTTGGGGCGCCAGCCTGGCGGCCGGCGCCGCGTTTTACCGCTGGGTGGAGGTGCCGCTGGGGCGGGTCGTGGGCGCGGTGGTCGCGCATCTGGCTGGAAGGCCGGCGCTGGCGTCGCGTTAACGACTGGTTTTCGATATGCGGGGGAGGGAACTTTGAGTCAGCGATGGCATCCCGCGCAGGTGATGCTGCCGAAAACAAAAAAGCCAACCGCGAACGGTTGGCTTCTCTGTAGTATTTGGTAGGCCGTGCGGGATTCGAACCTGCGACCAACGGATTAAAAGTCCGCTGCTCTACCAGCTGAGCTAACGACCCAAAAACTTTTTACAACAACTTCGGTAACACTGTGCCGTAAAAAAATGCTTGCTATAACAACTCGCAAGCAGATCAGTACTGCGTATTCGTGGTAGGCCGTGCGGGATTCGAACCTGCGACCAACGGATTAAAAGTCCGCTGCTCTACCAGCTGAGCTAACGACCCGAAGAAGAAAGATTATAGGGGGTGCCCGGGATTCTGTCAAACCTAACGGGCAACTTTTTCCCCGCTTTTACTTTTTGCCGGCCCGTTCCTTGGCCGCTTGCGCCGCGCTGGAGTCCGGGTAGCGCGAGATCAGCGCGTTCAGCGTCTTGGTGGCGTTCGGCTTGTCTTTCAGCTCCGTGTAGCAGCTGGCGATGTTGAGCATGGCGTCGGGCGCCTTCGGGCTGTCCGCGTAGTGTTTCAGCACTGCCTGCTGGGCCGTGATGGCGTTTTTGCAGTCGCGCTGGGCGTAATAGGCGTTGCCCAGCCAGTATTGCGCGTTGGCTGCGTAC
Organism: Janthinobacterium aestuarii; assembly: GCF_046113285.1. NCBI lineage: Bacteria > Pseudomonadati > Pseudomonadota > Betaproteobacteria > Burkholderiales > Oxalobacteraceae > Janthinobacterium > Janthinobacterium aestuarii. The sequence goes on along the minus strand of NZ_CP142524.1, from coordinate 4,474,865 downwards.
GCCGATTCCGGATAGCGCTTGACGAAGGCGTCCAGGGCCGTGACGGCGCCCTTGTAGTCGCCCGACTTGAACAGGCCGAACGCGGACTCGTACGCGCTTTGCTCGGACACGCCCACGGCCGCTTCCTGGCCGTCGATGGTGACCTGGCGCGGTTCGAGCTTGCGCAGGCGCGCGTCGATGTCGGTGTAGAAATCCTTCTGGCGCTTTTGCACATTCGCCAGGTCGTTGCCCAGCACTTCGATCTGGCCGCGCAGGCGGGCGATCTCCTGCATGGTCTGGTCGTGCTGGTTGAGCAGGCTCAGGGTGCTGGTCTTGTCCGCCTTGGCGTCGATGCGGCCGTTCAGGTCGCGCGCCATCGCGTCGACCTTGGCGCGCAGCTCGAGGATGGCTTTGCGTGCTTCGTCGTCGTCGAACAGGGCGGCGTTGGCGTGCAGGGGCAGGTAGGCAAACGCGGCCATCAAGGCGGCGGCGACGCCGGCTTTCGAGAATGTCATCATGGGTCGGGCTTTCTAAGGTTACGCAAAACATGCAAACGGGGCGCCGGGCGGTGAATCACCGCGCTGCGCCCCATTATTATGCCTATGACTGGCCAGTTAGGTAAGCGCCAATGCTGCCGCGCTCACCCGTCAACATCAATAAACGATGTCAGCGCGGCGGTTTTCAGCCCATGCTGCTTCGTTGCTGCCTTGTGCTTTAGGCTTTTCTTTGCCCAGCGACACGGCTTCCATTTGGCCTTCCGGCACGCCCAGGGCAGCCATCGACTTGCGCACGGCTTCAGCACGTTTCTGGCCCAGGGCCAGGTTGTACTCAGCGCCACCGCGTTCATCGGTGTTACCTTGGATCAGGATCTTGCGCGATGGGGTTTTCACCAGGTAAGCAGCGTGGTTTTGCACGACTGGGGTGTCCGCTTCGCGTACGACGTATTTGTCGAAGTCGAAGTAGATGCTGCGGTTAGCCAGCACGCCTTTTGGATCGTCCAGTGGATCGACTGATGCGGTCGTTACTGGCTGAACTTGACGGGTGTCAACTGGAGCTGCGACTTTTTCAGGAGCGCGCTCAACCACTGGGGTCTCTGCAACTTTGACTGGGGTGCTGCAGGCGGACAGCAGGGCTGCGGTAGCGGCGATGAAAGCCAAACTTTTAAAGTTACTCATTTTTATTCTCCGGGTCATGGTTAAAGGTGAAACTGTACAGCATTTACTTCATAAAAGGACCCCAGGTGGGCTCCTTGATATTGCCAGCTTGCGTAGTCAAACGCTGTTTGACGCGGCCATCCACCGATACCACTGCCAGCGACTTGCGTCGTCCGGATTCGGTCGCGTACATGATATATTTCCCGTTGGGCGAAAAGCTCGGTGATTCGTCGTTGGCGGTGTCCGACAGGCGCAGTTCCTGGCCACTAGCCAGGTCGAGCGCGTAGAGCTGGAAATTGCCGTCGCGACGGGAAATATAAGCGAGTGTCTTCCCGTCGGACGAAATCCGCGGGCTGATGTTGTAGGAGCCGCCAAACGTCACGCGCTTGGCTTCGCCACCGCTGGTCGACATGCGGTAGATTTGTGGTCCGCCGCTGCGATCGCTGGTGAAGTAAATACTTTGGCCATCGGCCGAGAATTGGGGTTCCGTATCGATGCCGCTGCTGGTGCTGACGCGGCGCAAGCCGCTGCCGTCGGCATTGACGGTGTAGACCTGGGTATGGCCGTCGCGCGACAGGGCCACGGCCAGGCGCGAGCCGTCCGGGCTCCAGCTCGGCGCGGAATTGCTGCCTTTTTCATTCGACACGATGGTGCGCTGGCGCGTCACCAGGTTTTGCACGTAGACGATGGGCTTTTTCTTTTCAAACGACACATACGCGACCTTGGTGCCGTCCGGCGACCACGATGGCGAAATGATCGGCTCGTTCGAGCGCAGGGCGACCTGAATGCCTTCGCCATCGGCGTCGGCGATTTCCAGGCGGTATTCGCGGCCCGATTGCGTGACGTAGGCGATGCGGGTGGCGAACGCGCCCTTGACGCCCGTCAGCTTTTCATAGATGTCGTCGGCGATCTTGTGCGCCAGCAGGCGGTTGAACTGCGGCGCGGCCGCATTGTTCATGCTGGAAATCTGCGCGCCCTTGATGGTGTCGAACAGTTTGTAGCGCACGTCCAGGCGGCCATCGGCCATGCTTTGCACGCTGCCGGCCGCCAGCGCGTCGGCGCCGCGCGATTTCCACTGCTCGTAGCTGACGGGCGCCGTTTCCGCCACGGGCGCATCGGCGTCGATCAGCTTGAACACGCCGCTGCGCGCCAGGTCGGCCTTGATAATGCCCGACAGCGATTGCGGCGCCGCCGATTCATTGACGAAGCTGGCCACAGCCACCGGGATCTGGTTGCTGCCGATCCCCGTAATCTCCACGCGCAGCTGCGCCTGGGCGCTTGACGCTCCCAGCATCAGGCTGGCGCAGAGCACGACATAGCTCATTTTTTTCATGGTCATCATTTAGGCAAATCCTTCATCTCGAATATGAGTTCAATCTCGCGTTCCACGGTGCCGTCTTTTTTCTTCGGCAGTGGCGACGATTTATTAATGGCGTTTTCCACCGAGCTGTCATACGCCGGCAGGCCGCTGCTTTTAATCTTTCGGACCGAAATAATTTCCCCAGTTGGCAGTTGCTCGATCTTGAACACGGCGCGCGGGTTGCCCGGCACCTCCGTGCTACCGCTGTACGCGATATTGCTCTTGATCTTGCTCGTCAGGGCAGCGACATAGCCGCTGTCCTTGCGTGGCGCGGTCGCTTTCGCGGCCGTGCCCGTTGTGCCGTTGCCTGCCTGCGCCATCAGGCGCTTCATATCATCGGCACGCAATTTGTCTGCCGCCGCTTTTTCCGCAGCTGCTTTTTTTGCCTTGGCGGCTTTTTCCGCCGCCGCTTTTTTCTCGGACAGTTCTTTCTCGGCTTTTTCTTCCGCCGCTTTTTCTTTCTCTTTGGCCAGCTTGGCTTTCTCCAGCTTGTCGGCCTTTTCTTTTTCCAGCTTTTCAGCCTTGTCTTTTTCTTTCTGCTTCTGTTTTTCCAGTTCGCGCTTTTCTTCCTCGCGTTCCTTCTGTTCCTGCTTGCGGCGTTCTTGCTCTGCCGCTTTCTCTTTTTCTTCCTTCAGCTTGGCCTTCTTGCGTTCCAGGGCGATCTCCGCCTCGCGCAGGTCGACCTTCGGCTCGGGCGCGGCCACGGGCGGCGGTGGCGGCGGGGCCGGCTGTTCCACTTGCGGTTCCGGCGGCGGGGCGGGTGTCGGCTCCGGTTCCGTCGCCACTTCGGGCGGCGGCGCGGCCGTCTGTACTTTCATGTCCCACACTTCCGCTTCGACGGCGACAGGTTCCGTATTTTGCCAGTGTACGCCCACCCACAGGAAAAACAGCAGGCCAAGGTGCATCGCCAGCGCCAGGCCCAGCGAGGGCCAGCGGCTGCGTTCGCGCGGCACGCTGTAGGGCTTGCCGAGTACATGGTCGATTTGTTTGTTCTGCAAAGTCTAGTCTATCTAAAAACGGTCAAGTCTGGAAACAGGATGCTGCGCTTACTTGGTGGCCAGGCCGACACGGGTAATGCCCATCTTTTTCGCTTCCGAAATGAGCTGGATCACATCGTCGTACTTGCTTTCCTTGTCGCCCGCGATCATCACGGGATAGTCTGGATTGCTCTCGTGCAAACCGCGCAGCTTGCGCAGTAGGGCGTCGCGGTTCGGTTCCGTTTCCGGCGCCAGCTGTTCCTTGCCGATGACGCCGATCGACAGCGAACCATTCGGTTTCAGCACGATCTGAATATAGTCATCGGGCGGTTTCGCCGACTTTTCCGCGTTGGGCAGGTTCACCACGCTGGGATTGTTCGACGACGGCATCACCATGAAAATGATCAGCAGCACCAGCATCACGTCGATGTACGGCACGACGTTGATCTCGGACTTGAACTTGCGGCCGCGGCCGCCGCGCATGCCGCCGCTATTGAATGAGGAACCCATGGACGCTGCTCCCTCTTAGCGCGACTGGCGCTGCAAGATGTTGGAGAATTCCTCGACGAAGCTTTCGAAGCGGATCGCCAGACGGTCGATGTCATGCGAAAAACGGTTGTAGGCGACGACGGCGGGAATGGCCGCGAACAGGCCGATGGCCGTGGCGATCAGCGCTTCGGCAATGCCGGGCGCGACGGCGGCCAGGGTTGCTTGCTGCACGTTGGCCAGGCCGCGGAAGGCGTTCATGATGCCCCAGACGGTACCGAGCAGGCCGATGTACGGCGAGACGGAGCCGACGGACGCGAGGAAGGCCAGATGCGATTCGAGCACGTCCATTTCGCGCTGGAAAGCGGCGCGCATGGCGCGGCGTGCGCCGTCGAGCACTGCGCCCACGTCCAGCGCTTCGCGCGAACCGTAGGAAGCCTTGCCCTTGATGAATTCGCCCATGCCGGCGTCGAAGATACGGGCCAGCGCGCCGCTCTGGTCGCGGTTGCCGCTGGCGTTCTGGTGCAGCGCATGCAGGTTGCCGCCGGCCCAGAAGCTGCGTTCGAATTCGATGGTTTGCTTGCGCGCCTGGCGCACGGCAAACATCTTGCGGAAAATGTAGGTCCAGCTGGTCAGGGAAATCAGCAGCAGCAGGGCCATGATCAGTTGCACGATCAGGTGGGCATTGGTGATGAGCGCGAGGAAAGAAAGATCTTGTGTAACGTTCATTGGCAGGCAGTCTGTTGGGTGAATTATCCGGGGGTGGCGGTAGGGCTCAGGTGGCGCGCATGCGGGCCGCGACTGCATCAGGCACGGCGCGCGGGCGCATGCTTGAGTCGACGCAGCCGATCTTGACGCGGGCCGTGTTGAGCAGGCGGTCGCCGCACCAGGCTTGTTGCAGGAAAACGATGGAGGCGCGCCCCATTTTTTCTATGCTTAAGGTTAATCTTACCGTGTCATCGAGCCTGGCTGGCGCATGATAGTCGGCGTTGACGCTTTTGACAACGAACATCGCGTCATGCTGTTCCAGCAGTTCCTGCTGGCCCACGTCGATGGCGCGCAGCCATTCCGTGCGTGCGCGCTCGAAGAATTTGAGGTAGTTAGCGTAATAGACGATGCCGCCGGCGTCGGTGTCTTCATAGTAGACACGTACGTTCCAGGTAAAGACTGAAGGCATGTTTATTGCGCCAGTAGTGAGATTGAGCAACATTTTACGCGATTTTTCTTCTTGTGACTGTGGGCGCTTGCTGGAAAGCCATGCAAAAGCTGCATATAAGTTGCACCGCAGCATTATAAATCCGGCGTGTGCAATGGCAAGCTTCGTAACATACGCTTACATGCCATGGCCAGGTTTAAGTCCAGCTTAAGAGCGGCAGCCATGCCCCGGGGCGGCCCGCGGCCCTGTCCGGGCTGCGGCGGCGCGCGGCGATTATAGCCGCACGGTTGCATTCCTTGCTCAATTTGGGCACTTAACTTACAATTTGACTTCCATTACGTCTCACGTGACTGGCGAAAAGTCGGGCGATCTCCCTGAGTGGCGATCGGCAAACCGGCGAAAGGTGGGCACCCACCGGGAAACGTGAGATTTTTCATCAGCCGTTCGCCTGGGTAGCCACTATGGAAAAGCACGAAGAGGCTGCCCGTCCAATGTTGTTATTCACTTAACGCCGGCTCCCCTCATTCGATCCAACCTGCCAGTACAAGCACCCTCATACTTGGAGTTTTTACATGTTTGCAAAAGATCACACCCTCGCCAACGTCGATCCTGAATTGTTCGCCGTCATTCAAAAAGAAAACACGCGCCAGCACGATCACATCGAACTGATCGCCTCGGAGAACTACACGTCGCCAGCCGTAATGGAAGCGCAAGGCTCGCAGCTGACGAACAAGTACGCCGAAGGCTACCCGGGCAAGCGCTACTACGGCGGCTGCGAATACGTCGACGTGGCCGAGCAACTGGCCATCGACCGCGTCAAGAAACTGTTCGGCGCCGAATGCGCGAACGTGCAGCCGAATTCCGGCTCGCAGGCGAACCAGGGCGTGTTCTTCGCCATGCTGAAACCAGGCGACCTGATCATGGGTATGTCGCTGGCCGAAGGCGGTCACCTGACCCACGGCATGCCGCTGAACATGTCCGGCAAATGGTTCGATGTCGTCTCCTACGGTCTGACGGCGGAAGAAGACATCGACTACGAGGCGATGGAGCGCCTGGCCCGCGAACGCAAACCGAAACTGATCATCGCCGGCGCATCCGCGTTCTCGAAAAAAATCGACTTCGAACGCTTCGGCAAGATCGCCAAGGAAGTGGGCGCCTACTTCATGGTCGACATGGCCCACTACGCGGGCCTGATCGCCGCCGGCCTGTACCCGAACCCGGTGCCGTTCGCCGACTTCGTCACCTCGACCACGCACAAATCGTTGCGCGGTCCGCGCGGCGGCATCATCCTGATGAAGGCCGAGCACGAAAAAGCCATCAACTCGGCCATCTTCCCTGGCATCCAGGGCGGCCCGCTGATGCACGTGATCGCCGGCAAGGCCGTCGCCTTCAAGGAAGCGCTGAGCCCTGAATTCGTCGAATACCAGAAGCAAGTGATCAAGAACGCCGACGTGCTGGCGAAAACCCTGATCAAGCGCGGCTTGCGCATCGTGTCCGGCGGCACCGAATCGCACGTCATGCTGGTCGACCTGCGCGCCAAGAACCTGACGGGCAAGGAAGCCGAAGCCATCCTCGGTTCCGCGCACATCACCTGCAACAAGAACGGCATCCCGAACGACCCGCAAAAACCCTTCGTCACCTCTGGCATCCGCCTGGGCAGCCCGGCGATGACGACGCGCGGTTTCAAGGAAGCGCAAGCGGAAGAAGTGGGCAACCTGATCGCCGACGTGCTGGATAACCCGCATGACGCCGCCACCATCGAGCGCGTCAAAGCGGCCGTGAAGGTGCTGGCCGACGCGCACCCTGTGTACGCCTCATAATTATTTGTCCAGAATGTGTCATACGGAGTAAGATTCCGTATGACACATTCCTTCGTGCCCAAGGGCGCCCGGAGTGATTCGGGCGCCCTTTGTACAAGGGCGGCGATTTCCCGTAATTATTACTATAAAGTTGTAACCAGCCCATGAAATGTCCATTTTGCCAGCACGGCGACACCCAGGTTCTCGATACGCGCGTATCGGAGGAAGGGGATGCCATTCGGCGCCGCCGCCGCTGCGGCAAATGCGACAAGCGGTTTACCACGTACGAGCGCATTGAACTTATCATGCCGGCCGTCGTCAAAAAGAATGGCAGCCGGACGGAGTTCGCTGCGGATAAGTTGCGCGGCAGTTTGATGCTGGCCTTGCGCAAGCGTCCCGTCGCGGCCGCCTCGGTGGATACGGCCATCGCGTCCATCCAGGAAAAACTGCTGACGAGCGGCTTGCGCGAAGTCGATTCCGGCTATATCGGCGAACTCGTCATGCAGGAACTCAAGCGCCTCGACAAGATCGCCTACATCCGCTTTGCCTCAGTGTATAAAAATTTCGAAGACCTGGCCGAGTTCCAGGATGCGATCGCCGAAGTGGGGCAGGCGCGCAAGCCCTGACGCCTGCTCGAAGCCTCTTGTTCGACGACGGGGCTGCTCATGTGCCCCGTTTTGCGCCCCGTGTTCACCACGCCAACGCTCGCCTGGCAAGCGGTCTGATCAATAACTACGCCATTCCTCTCCCCTTATCGCTGCGCTGTTTGCGCTAGCGCAGATCCTGGTTTTTGCGTGCGCCTATCGTGTAGCTGGGCCGCCTGTTCTTGCGACTCTTTCTGCGGAAGGGAGCAAGGCATGCACATGAGCGGTCGCACTATGTTTCCAGCGGGTGGCAGCAGCCTCGTCGAGGTGCTCGTGTCGCTGCTGCTTTTGGCGCTGGGCCTGCTCGGTGCCAGCATTTTGCAACTGCACTCCCTGCGCGCGCGCCATGAGTCGGCGCTGTTGTCGGCGGGCGCGCAGCTGGCGGCCGGCATGGCCGAGCGCATGCGCGCAAACGGCGTGCTCATGAATGGACCCGATGCGGGCAATCCCTACTTGAACGTGGCCTACGCGGCGGCGGACGACGCCGAAGCAGGCGGCACTGCGCCGGAGTGCTTTGGCGCTAGCGCCTGCAGCGCGGCCGAACTGGCGCAATTCGACATCGCTGAATGGAAGCAATCGCTGCATGCGGCCTTGCCCGGCGCGCGCCTGCATATCTGCCGCGATGCCTCTGTCTGGGATGCCGCCGCGCAAGGCTTGCACTGGGCGTGCAGCGGCGGCAAGGGCGCGCCCATCGTCATCAAGCTGGGCTGGCGCGGCCGCTTGCCCGATGGCTCGCCCGCCGTGAATGCGGCAGGCGAGTCGCTGCCCAGGCTGGTATTCCAGCTGGGCGGAGGCGGCGCATGAACGGCGTGCATGCCGCGTGGCGCTGGCGGCGCGGCATGAGCCTCGTCGAATTGCTGGTGGCCCTGTCGCTGGGCGCGCTGCTGATGCTGGCCGCCAGTAGCGTGCTGCTGGCGGCCAGCGGCAGCTATGGCGACCAGTCCGCCAGCGCGCGCCTGGACGACAATGGCCGCTATGCGCTCGACACCATCGCCCGCGCCGTGCGCCAGACGGCGTACGTGAATTGGGACAGCAGCGCCGCGCCCGTCGCCCATGCCGATGACGACAGCGCCAATGTCGCCGGGCTCGACGCGCGCAGCCTGGGCAAGAACAGCGAAGGCATCAGTGGCGCGTTGCCCGGCGCCCTGCATGGCAGCGATGTGCTGGCCCTGCGCTATTACGGGGCCGGCAAGGAAGAGGGTGGCGACGGTTCCGTGCTCAATTGCGCCGGCTTTGGCGTGGGTGCCGCGCAAACGGAGGCGCAGCGGGGCTGGAGCATTTTCTATGTGGCGCACGGCGCCGATGGCGATGGCGAGCTGCGCTGTAAATACCGTGGCGCGAACGGCTGGGGCGCGGATGCCGTCATTCGCGGCGTCGACGGTTTCCAGGTGCTGTATGGCCTCGACACGGATACGCCGCCCGACGGCGTGGCGAACCGCTATGTCAACGCCAGTGCGCTCGACGCCTACGATGCGGCGCTGGTGCTGGTGGGCGCCGATGCGGCCGCGCGCCAGCGCGATTTGCGCCGCCGCACGCATTGGAAGCGCGTGGCCAGCGTCCGCGTGGCCTTGCTGCTGCATGGCGAGGCGGACCAGGCGGACAAGATGGCGGAGCTGGGGCCGGCGCAGTTCGACCTGTTCGGCAAGGCATATGCCGAGACGCACGGCGCCGGCGACACGGGCGTGCGCATCGCGCGCGCGTCCTTGCCCGCCGCGACGCGCTCCCGGCTGCGGCAATTGGTGCAGACGAGCATCATGCTGCGCAACGGGCCGGCCTAGGCGGGCGGCACGATGGCTGGCGCGGGCGTCCGCTGCTGCCTACCTCGTTGCGTGCCTTGTTCACCTTGCGCGCGCCACAGTGGCGCCACCCTCGTGTATGTGCTGTGCCTGTTGGTGATCATCTTGCTGCTGGGCATATCGGCGGCGCAGATGGCCTTGCAGGGCGAAAAGGCGGCACGCGGCGAGCGCGACCGGCAGATCGCGTTTCAGGCGGCGGAGGAAGCATTGATGGATGCGCAGAACGATATCGAAGGCTTGCCCGGCGCGCCGGGGCGTAGCAGCCTCTTCGCACCAGGCAGTGCGGCCGGGTTCGCGGACGGCTGCGGCGAGGCAGGCGCACTGGGCCTGTGCCTGCCCGCAGCCCCGGAGGCGCCGGCGCTCTGGCTGAGCATGGACCTCGACGGTCCTGAAGGCAGCAGCCACACCGTGCCGTATGGCCAGTTTACGGGCGCCGTCATACAGACGGGGCAGGGTTTCCTGCCGTCGCGCCGGCCCCGTTATCTGATCGAATTGCTGCCGTTTCACCCGCCCGGCGCGCAGGCGGCGGCAGTGGCCGGCGGCCTGGCGACGGAAAGTTATGTGTACCGCATCACGGCCATCGGTTTTGGCGCGCAGGAAAGCACGCAAGTCGTGTTGCAAAGTTATTACCGCAAGCAGGCGGCGGGAGCGGGACCATGAGGGCTTGGTCGTTTGCTTTGCCATCCGCTTGGTGGTCCGCCTGGCTGCTGCTGATCAGCCTGGTTTGCCTGGCTTGCGGCGCCGCTGTTGCGGCCGCACCTCCCGTGACGCTGGCGCGGGCCGACGCTGGCTTGCACGGCGCCAGAGTGCCGCCGAACCTGCTGCTCAATCTGTCGCTCACGCATGCGGCGGCCGCCGCCGCGCATGGCGGCGAGTATGCGCCGCAGCGCGAGTACCTGGGGTACTTCCATGCGCGCATGTGCTACAGCTATCCCTACCGCAGCAAGGACGGCGTCATGCTGCCGGACTTGCGCGTAGCGACCGCTTACTTCTCCGTACTGAAACCGGCGGACGCGCTGCACGGCTGCGGCGGCGATAGTTTTAGCGGCAACTTTCTGAACTGGGCCAGCGCCAGCATGCTCGACATCGTCCGCTATGCCCTGACGGGCGGCGACCGCGTCATCGACGAAGTGCGCAAGACGGTGCTGCAGCGCGCCTGGCTGCCCGATGCCGACGGTCCCGTCGATTTCTATGCCCACCCCGTCTTTTTCCCGCGCAAGGTCTTGCACACCGGCGTGGCGGCGGCGACGCCGTTTGCGCTGGCACAACTGGCCATCGTTTCCTGCCGTAATCGCCTGCTGTTCGGCGACGCCAGCGTGCCTCCGGGCGGCAGTTGCGACGCGCCCGGCATCGCCGCCACGCACGGCGTGTTCCTCGCGCGCGTGCGCGTTTGCGATGCCGATGAGGGGCCGCTGCGCGACGACCTGTGCCTCGCGTACGGCAAGAACTACAAACCGGTGGGCGCCGTGCAGCGCCTTGGCGGCAGGGTACGCGTGGGCGTGTTTGGCCATTTGAACGGCGTCTCTGCCAGTGCCGGCCCCGTGTATGGCGGCGTGCTGCGCGCGCCGCTGGCCCACATGGGCAGGCAACGCTGGACGGCGCCCGACTTTTTGCCGCAAGACAATACCGGCGCCGAGTGGAATCCCGTCAATGGCGTGTTTGCCGTCCAAGGCGCTGACCAGGGCGCAGGCCCTGGCGGCGGGGTGACCGCTTACATCAACGGCTTGGGCCGCAGCAATGCCGGGCATCCGGGCGCGTACGCGAGGGCCGCGCCGCTGGCTGAATTGCTGTACGAATCGCTGCGCTACCTGCAGGGGCGGCAAGCGAGCGCCGCCGTGCCGCCCGCCACGGCTCCGCCTGCCATCGACGACGGCTTGCCGGTCGTGACCCCATGGAGCGACCCGCAAACGGCCAATTGCCAGCGCCACGTCGTCGTCAGCCTCGGCGATGCGGGCATGGCGGGGGACCGCTACGTGCCCGGCAACGTCCCTGTTGTGCCTGCCTCGGCCGGTGACCGCGCACGCGCCGCCGATGGCTTTGCGCCGCCGCCGTTCGATGCGATGGCCTGGACGCATGCGGTGGGCAGCCTGGAAAGCGGCGGCGCGCAGGGCAATCCCGCGCCACGGCCCGACCTGGCGGGACTGGAATTGCTGGCCGACGGCGCGGGCGGCGCCAGCTACCATGCGGCAGGGCTGGCCTACTGGTCGCATGTGCAGGCGCTGCGTCCTGGCGGCAAGAACGACGGCCTTGCCAAGGTCGAGCACTACGCGGGCGACTTGCGCCAGGGCGACCCGGCCGGCGAATCTGCAGCCACTCCCGCCGCTACTCCCTTGCTGCTGGCGGCCAAGTATGGCGGTTTTCTTGATGCGAACGGCGACGCCAACCCATTCAAGAGCGCAACGGGCAGCGCGTTCGATGAATGGAGCCTGGACGGCCGCTGGCCCACCCATTACTTGCCCGGCAGCGATCCGGCCGCCCTGATCGCGGGACTGCGCGCGGCCTTTGTCTCCGCCGACAAGGGCACGCTGGCGGCGACGCTGCCGGGGCCGGCCCTGATGGCGCTGGCCAGCGGTACGGAAGAGGCTTACTGGTTTCGCACGCGGATGCGCCTGGCCGATGGCGGCATGATCTTGTCGCGCAGCGCGTTTGCCGTGGGCGCCGATGGCGCACTGCTTCCCGGCAAGCCATTGTGGACTGCTGGCGGACAGTCCAAGACCATGCCGGATGGACCATCCACGGCCTTGCGTCCCGTCTACACGCTTGACGCCAAGGGCGCCCTGATGCCGCTGGCCTGGAAGGCGCTCGATGCAGCACAGCGCGGCGCATTCGACGGCGGCGATGGCAGAGGCGAGGCGCGTCTGGCATATTTGCTGGGCCAGCGTACGCACGAGGTGGGCCAGCCCGGCGGCTTCCTGCGGCGCAGGTCCGGCAGCCTGGGCGCGGCGCCGCACGGCAACCTGCTGTACGTGGGCGCGCCGGGTCTGGGCATGCCGGGGGCCGGCTATGGCGTGCATCGCCAGGCGCTGCTGCAGCGGCGGAAAATGCTGTACCTGGGCGCCAACGACGGTTTGCTGCATGCGTTCGATGCGCGCACGGGCAGCGAATTATTTGCCTATCTGCCGCAGGCGCTGCTGCGCGCGGCGCCAGCTGCTGCGAGCACTCACTACAGCCCCGGCCCGCTGCTCGATGGCGCGGCGGCCACGGCGGAAGTGCTGGCGCTGGGACACTGGAAGACGGTGCTGGTGTCGGGCATGGGCGGCGGGGCGCAAGGCGTGTTTGCGCTCGACATCACCGATCCGATGCGTTTTGCGCAAGACGGTGCGTTGTGGGAATTCACGGACCGCGACGACAAGCTCATGGGCAGTGTGCGCGCGCCGCCCGCCTTTGCCCGCATCAACATGGGCGGCAAGGAGGGCGCGCCGGCCTACCGCGATTTTGCCATCGTCGCCAGCGGCTACAACAACCATGTTAATGACGGCAAGGACACGACGGCGCCCGCATCGGCCGCCGCCATCTTCCTGCTGGCCCTGGACAAGGCGCCTGGCACGCCATGGGTGATAGGAAGTAATTACTTCCGGTTCAAGGTGCCTGTGGCCGACGCCAACGGTGGTGGCGATGGCGGCCACGACACTGATGCGGTCATTGACGCCATGCCCCACGCGCTGGGCCCGCCCGCCGTGGTGCCGGGCCGCGATGGCGCGCTCGCGTATATCTATGCGGGCGATTTGCAGGGCAATATCTGGCGCCTCGACATGACTGGCGGCCCGCCTTGGAAGGAGGGCCAGGGGCGCAAGCTCGTGTTTGTCGCGCGCGATGTACAGGGCCGGCGCCAGCCCGTGACGCAGCAGCTGAGCGTGGCGTATGCGCCCGGTGGCGGCTATCTGCTGCTGTTCGGCACGGGCAAGCTGGTCGAAGCGGGCGATACCTGGCCTTCCGCCTTTCTGTCGCAGTCGTTTTATGCCGTGCACGACGATGTGCGGGAAACATCCCCTACGCGCAGCCGGGCCGACCTGGAACAGCGCAGTCTGGGCGAGACGACGGGCGGCGTGCGCGTCGACGGCGCCGAACTGCGCTACACGGGCAGCGACGCCATGCGCGGCTGGTATCTCGACTTTCTCGATACCGCGCAGACGGGCGAGCGCAGCATCAGCATTCCCGTACTGGCCGCCGGCAAGGTACTGTTCAATACCGTCCTGCCGGGGCGCGACGCTTGCGCCAAGCCGGTCACGCGCCTGTACGTGCTCGATGTGCTCAGCGGCTTTGCCGCCGATGGCGCCGGTGTGGTGCAGGCGGGCGAGCAGACGGGACGCTTGTTCGACGGCCTGGCGCGCGCGCCGCCGCTGGCGCTGGAATTGAACAGCACGGTGGGCGCAGCAACGGCGACAGGGCGGGCCGAGGGCCGCAAGGAGCTGGCCGTGCTGCAACCGGGCTTGCCCGGCGCGGCCAGCGTGGCGGGACTCAAGGTCGTCAGCGCGCCGCTGCCGGCGCGGCGCCTCAGCTGGCGCGAAGTGGCGAACTGGCGCGAATTGCATGAGGCGGCCAAGAAGAAATAAGAGAGGGGCATGGCTGGCGTGTCGCAAGTGACCGGCGTGCAGACCGGCGCCGCGCATCGGCTGGCGGTTTTTGAGAAGAAGGGAGGTCAGATGGAAATGCTGGCAAGCCGGAACTGGGCCGCTGCAAACGGTCGCGCCCCTGCCGCCGTCCCGGGCTTCAGCCTGATCGAACTGCTGGCCGCGTTGGCGATCATGAGCCTGCTGCTGGCGCTGGCCGTGCCCGCTTATCACGGCCATGTCGTGCGCGCCAAGCGGGTGCAGGGGCAGGCGGCCCTGCTGCGGCTGATGCAGCAGCAGGAGCGCTATTACTCGCAAAACAACCGCTATCTGGCGTTTTCCTCGGCCTCGCCGGCGCCGCAGGCGCAAGCGTTTCCATGGTGGTCTGGCGAAGGGGGCGCGGCCGGCAGTGCGTATGAAATCGAGGCGCTGGCCTGTCCCGGCCTGGCGATCGGGCAATGCGTGCTGTTGCGCGCCACGCCGGGCACGTCCAAGGTTGATGCGCAGTTCCAGGATGCCGATTGCGGCGTGCTGTCCTTGAGCAGCACGGGCCAGCGCGGCAGCAGCGGCCCCGCCAGCCATTGCTGGCGCTAAGTAACCCCCAATAAATTATTGTGATTTCTGACTTCCATAACCGGCCCTCTGCGGCGTTGCCCGCTGCTAGCAGTGCTCGCACTGCGTCGCAGCGGGCGCCTTGCATAGCATCCGGTTCTGTTCGTCATAAATTCACAATAATTTCCTGAGGATTACTTAGGCCATGGCCACGCGCAAGCGGCCACCGCGGACCGGGCGCACCTTTGGGCGGGCCTTCGGGCACACCATGCTCGAATTGCTGGCCGTGCTGACGATTGCCGCGCTGCTGGCGGCCGCCGCCATGCCCAGCTTGCAGCAGGTGCTGGCGCGCCAGCAGGTGCGCGCGGCGGCCATGGACTTGTTCTCGGCGATCGAATTGACGCGGGCGCAGGCGATGGCGCGCGGACAGCGCGTGCTGTTGATGCCGGCCGGGCCGGGCGGCACGGATTGGCGCACGGGCTGGCTGGTGTTTATCGACCGTAATGCCAACCTGGCGTTTGACGACGGCGACGAATTGCTGTTCCGCCAGGGACCGCTGCCGCCGGGCATCACGGCCCAGTTTGCGTTTTCGTCTGCCACGGCGCCGTTTTATATCGCCTACAATGGCGCAGGACGCAGTTGCAGCGCGACCAATAGCCTGGCGGCGCGCTGGGGTACCTTGTCCCTGACTTTGGGAAAGCAGGTGCGCCATATTAAAATCAATATGCTGGGCAGGGTGCGCGTGTGCGACCCGCAGCAGGCGGCCAACTGCAGCGGCGTGGCCGACAGTTCGTAACCCGACTTATCTATTACTCACTCTCAAAGAAGACCGTGGAAATACTCAACGATATCGATGGCATGCGCCTGGCGCTGGAATGGGCGGCGCGCGGTTTATACACGACCTCGCCCAATCCCCGCATCGGTTGCGTGATCGTCCGGGATGGCCAGGTGATCGGCGCTGGCGTGACACAGGCGGCCGGGCAGGATCATGCCGAGGTGCAAGCGCTGGCCAATGCGGCGGCGCGCGGCAACGACGTGCGCGGCGCCACGGCCTATGTCACCCTGGAACCGTGCAACCACCATGGCCGCACGCCGCCGTGCTCCGATGCGCTCGTGCGCGCGGGACTGGGGCGCGTCGTGGCCGCCATGACGGACCCGAACCCGCTGGTGGCCGGGCAGGGGCTGGCCAAGCTGGAAGCGGCCGGCATCGCCGTCACGACGGGCGTGCTGGCCGACGAGGCGTATGAAATGAATATCGGCTTCTTTTCGCGCATGCAGCGCGGCAAGCCGTGGGTGCGCCTGAAAACGGCGGCCAGCCTGGATGGCATGACGGCCCTGCACAATGGCCAGAGCCAGTGGATCACGGGGCCGCAGGCGCGCGCCGACGGCCATGCGTGGCGCGCGCGCGCCTGCGCCATCCTGACGGGCATCGGCACCGTCAAGGCCGACGACCCGCAATTGAACGTGCGCGCCGTCGAGACGCCGCGCCAGCCGCGCCGCATCGTCGTCGACAGCCGGCTCGACATCAGCCTTGACGCGCGCATCTTGCAGGGCGGCGGCACGTGGATCGTGGCGGCCGTGGCCAACCCGGAAAAGGAAGCGCAGCTGCGCGCCCTGGGCGCGGAAGTCATCATGTTGCCGAACGCGGCCGGCAAGGTCGACCTGGCCGCGCTGATGCTGGAACTGGGGCGCCGGCAAATCAATGAAGTCCACGTCGAGGCTGGCTCCAGGCTGAACGGCTCGCTGATCCGCGAAGGCTGCGTCGACGAGTTGCTGGTCTACCTGGCGCCCACCTTGCTGGGCGACGCGCAAGGGATGTTTGCCTTGCCCGCATTGACGGATATCAAACAGCAGCGCACCTTGCAATTTCACCAGGTTCAGCAAGTGGGCGAAGATTTGCGTATCCTTGCAAGATTCGCCCAGCGCAATAATTAATACTCACATTTTATAGGGTTAGTTCATGTTTACAGGAATTGTTGCCGCCATCGGCAAGATTGAAACCGTGCAAGCACTCGAAGGCGGCCTCGACGCAGGCGTGCGCCTGACCATCCACGCGGGCGGCTTGCCGCTGGCCGACGTGGCCCTCGGCGATTCGATCGCCATCAATGGCGCCTGCATGACGGTGGTGGAAAAGTCGGACACGGGTTTTGCCGTCGATGTCTCGCGCGAAAGCCTCAATTGCACCGTGGGCCTCGATACGACGACGGAAGTGAACCTGGAAAAAGCCCTGACCCTGGCCGAGCGCCTGGGCGGCCACCTGGTGTCCGGCCACGTCGACGGCCTGGGCATCGTGCGCAAGTTCGAAGCCGTGGGCGAATCGTGGGAACTGGTGATCGAAGCGCCGCACGAACTGGCGAAATACCTGGCCTTCAAAGGTTCCGTCGTCGTCAATGGCGTGTCGCTGACCGTCAACAGAGTGGAAGACCTGGGCGCGGGCGCCGTCAACGGCTGCCGCTTCTCGATTAATTTGATTCCGCACACCATCGCCATGACGACCCTGAAACACTTGACGGTCAATGGCAAGGTCAACCTGGAAATCGACCTGATCGCCCGCTATGTCGAGCGCATGTTGTCGCTGGACAAGGCTGCCGCCTGATACAAGAACACCGCAACACATTCTCGCCTTGCCAAGCGTGTGTTGCTTTTCTTTCAGACGCGCATACTATGAAGCTTTCCGCAGTGGAGGCTAGCCATGGACCCGATTTCGCGCGCAACCGTGCCCAACACCATTCCGGCCACGTCCCGCGTGGATCAGACGGCGCCGCTGGCGCCCGCGCTGCCCGTGCCGCCGTCCAGCGCGGCGGCGACCCTTGCCGCTTTGTCATCGACCCAGGTCGACATCTCTCCGCTGTGCCAGTTCCTGTCCGGCGTGGCCTTGTCGCGCCGGCAACTGCTGGCCTTGCAGGGCGCCACGGACGAGGCCAGGGCGGCCAATACCCCCGTGAATGTCAATGACGACTTGCTGGCGCTGGCGCGGCAGTTGACGGAATCGTTCGCCCAGCTGCAAACGAGCGGCATCGACGCGAGCCAGCTGGCGACGGCCGGCGACACCCCGGGCAGCCTGGCGCAGCGTTACGATTTGCTGTCGGGCGACGGTACGACGGATGCGGCGGCCGCACTGGCGCAGGACGGTAGCCTGCTCACCCAAGCGCAACTGGCCCGCATCGGCATCGACTTGCGCAATGAAGATGTCGATCCCATCACTTTGCAGGCCGCGTATGCGGCCGACAGCAACGCCACCCTGGATGCCCTGCAACAGGGAACGGACGTGCTGGCGCAGGTGGGCGCCGTGCTGGCCCAGCAGCAGGGCGCGCCGCTGGCTGCTGCTGTCGAGGCGGATTTGACGGGCGACGCACTGCCGGCCAGCGCTGCGCAGGACTCGCAGGCCGCGCAGCCGCAAGCCATCGACGAGGCGCCGCCGCAAACGGCCGCGATTGCACAGCGACAGCTGGAATTGCAGCAGCAACTGGAAGCGCAAGAGCTGAACCTGGACTTGCAGGAATTGCGGCCCCCGTCGACGGCGCAACAAGCCGACAATACCGCGGACTTGCTGCAGGTGCAGCGCACGGACAGCCAGCGCGTGGATGCCCAGCGTGTTGACGACGAACGCCTCGACAGCGAACGTATTAATACCAGTCAGCAGACACAGCAGCAGGAAACCGCGCGGTTGGCCGAGCTGCGCCAGGGGCAAGTACAGCAGCAGGGCTTGCAGCAGCAGGCGCAAGCGGCGGCGGACGATGCGGCGCGGGCGCAGCTGGCCGCCAGCGATGCGCAAATGGCGGCCCAGGCGGCCAGCGAGCGGGCGCAATTGCTGGCGCGCGCCGCTCAGGGACAAGCCGATGCGGGCCTGGCGACGGCGCAAGCCCAGCTGGCCCAGCAAAATGCGCAGGCGCAAGAGATGGCGGCGCAAGCGGCGGGCCAGGCCGTGCCGCCACCGTCATCGCAAGACCCGTCCGTGGCGGCCGCCATCGCCGCGTATAACCTGAACAATGCGGCCCTGAATCCCGGCTTGATGAACCGGCCATTGCCGGCCAGCGACTCGCGCCTGCCGCTGGTGGCGCCGGTGGCGCCCGTGGAACCCGTCAAGCCCGTGACGAAAATCTAGGGCAGCAGGGTGGCGTCGAGGGTAATGTTGGCTTTAAGCAGCTTCGACACGGGACAGCCGGCCTTGGCCTTGCCCGTCAATTCCGCAAATTTCGCCTGGTCGGCGCCGGGAATTTTCGCTTTCAGGATCAGGTGGACGGCCGTGATGGCAAAGCCGTCGTCCACCTTGTCCAGGGTCACTTCGGCCGTCGTTTCCATCTTTTCCGCCGTCAGGCCCGCTTCGCCGAGGATCAGCGACAGGGCCATGGTGAAGCAGCCCGCGTGGGCGGCGCCGATCAGTTCCTCTGGGTTGGTGCCGGGCTTGCCTTCGAAGCGGCTGGCAAAGCCGTAGGGATATTCCTGCAAGGCGCCGCTGCGCGTGCTGATGGCGCCCTTGCCGTCCTTGATGCCGCCTGACCAGATGGCCGATCCGTTGGTTTTCATGTTGCCGCTCCTGTGTGGGGTGTCGCTGCGAATGGGTGTCAGCGCCGTGGCGGTGACTGGCTGATCTTATGCTCTTTGCAAGGCCGGCGGCGCGCGCCTTGCCGCCGCCGTGTGCGCTGGATCGCGGAATCGGCGCTTTGCGGGGCAGGCTGCGGCACCCATGCCGCAAACCTGTCTTATTTCAGGTCTGCAAGCGCTAAATCCTTTAAAATAGCGGGTTATAAGAAAATTCCCGGAAATCCGAGGAATATTCGCGCTCGACGTTCAGTTTTAGTTTCAGTTTTTAGTTACATTAACAACGCCCGGCAAAACCGTCGCGCAGCAGGTTTTGACTGGCGTCATACGAGGATGAATAATGTCTATATCGAGCACCGAAGAGATCGTCGCTGAATTGCGCGCCGGCCGCATGGTGATACTGGTCGATGAAGAAGACCGGGAAAATGAGGGCGATCTGGTGCTTGCCGCCGATTTCGTGACGCCTGAAGCCATCAATTTCATGATCACGCATGCGCGTGGCCTGGTCTGCCTGACCCTGACGGAAGAGCGTTGCGACGAGCTGAACCTGTCGATGATGACGTCGCGCAACGGCACCGCGTATGGCACCAACTTCACCGTGTCGATCGAAGCGGCCGAAGGCGTGACGACGGGCATTTCCGCCGCCGACCGCGCCAAGACCATCCAGGTAGCCGTGGCCAAGGGCACGCAGCCCAGCGATATCGTCCAGCCTGGCCATATCTTCCCCCTGAAAGCGCAAAAAGGCGGCGTGCTGATGCGCGCAGGCCATACGGAAGCCGGTTGCGACCTGACGGCCATGGCCGGCCTGACGCCCGCGTCCGTGATTTGCGAAATCATGAAGGACGACGGCACCATGGCGCGCCTGCCGGACTTGCTGGTGTTTGCCGAGCAGCATGGCCTGAAGATCGGCACGATTGCCGACCTGATCCATTACCGCAGCCAGACGGAGTCCCTGGTCGAGCGCGTTGCGGAGCGTACCCTGCACACGGCGCATGGCGAATTCCGCCTGATCGCCTTCCGCGACAAGCCCAGCGCGTCGGCCCACCTGGCCCTCGTGCATGGCGACCTGGCGCCCGGCCTGGAAGCGCTGGTGCGCGTGCACCAGCCCGTTTCCCTGCTGGACGTGCTGGAAAGCGAAGCGACCACCCACTCATGGACGGTGGCTGCCTCGATGGCCGCCATCAAGCAATCCGAGCGGGGCGTGATGGTCTTGCTGAACTGCGGCGAGACCTCGAGCGAGCTGTTTGCCCAGTTCGCCGCGCTCGATACGCCGCAAGCCAAGCCGAAAGGCCGTGCCGCCAGCATGGACTTGCGCAGCTACGGTATCGGCGCGCAAATCCTGCGCGACCTGGGCGTGAGCAAGATGCAATTGCTGGCCAGCCCCCGCAAGATGCCGTCGATGGTCGGTTTCGACCTGGAAGTCACGGGTTTTCAGTGCCATCCTGGCCAGACGTCGATGTGAGAGTAAACGATGGCGGCATGTGCATGCCGCCCTGAACCACCAGATTAAAGAGGCATATGATGACCGTAGGAACCTATGAAACCAATTTTGCCGGCGAAGGTTTGCGCGTCGGTATCGTCCAGGCACGATTCAATGAAATCGTCGGCGGTGGCTTGCTGTCGGCATGCCTGGAAGAGTTGAGCAAGCTGGGCGTGGCCGATGAAGATATCCTGCACGTGACCGTGCCGGGCGCCCTGGAAATCCCGCTGATTCTGCAAAAAATGGCAGAAACCGAGCAATTCGACGCCCTGATCGCACTGGGCGCCGTGATTCGCGGTGAAACCTACCACTTCGAGCTGGTATCGAACGAATCGGGCGCGGGCATCACGCGCGTCGGTCTCGATTACGGCATCCCCATCGCCAATGCAGTGTTGACGACGGAAAACGACGAGCAGGCGGAAGTGCGCATGCTGGTCAAAGGGGCTGAAGCGGCACGCGTGGCAGTGGAAATGGCTAATTTAGCGCAAGCGCTAGAAGAGTTGCAAGAATCCGAGGAGGACTAGCCGTGTAGTGAACGTCCGATAAAACGCCCATAGCTGCGTTGCAAGCCCTCGTCGTACATTCGTACTGTCTTCGGGCTCGCGCCTTGCTCTGAGCATTTTCTCGAACGTTCTGACACGCGGTTGGCTGCGGCGCGTTGAAAAGCGCGCCGTGCTGTCTCGCCGGAATTTGTAGTGAACACGTACTTAAGAACAGGTAACAATCATGACTGAGAAAAATTTGCTCGCCAACCCCAGCAAGAACCGCACGCCGCGTCACCGCGCGCGCGAGTTCGCGCTGCAGGGCTTGTACCAGTGGCTGCTGAACAATGAAGACGCGACCACCGTCGTGAACAATATTCGCGCGGCCCACGGCTTCGACAAGGCCGATGGCGATCATTTCACGGTGCTGCTGTACGGCGCCATCAAGGATTCGCTGGCGCTGCGCGACAGCATGGCACCCTTGATCGACCGCAATATCGCGGAACTGTCGCCCATCGAACACGGCATCCTGCTGATCGGCGCGTTCGAGCTGAAGAACAACATGGAAATTCCGTACCGCGTCGTCATCAACGAAGCGGTCGAGCTGGCCAAGTCGTTTGGCGGCATCGACGGTCACAAATATGTGAACGGCGTGCTGGACAAGCTGGCAGTGAAATTCCGTGAGGAAGAAGTCAACGCCAACAAGCGCAAGTAATAACGTAGGAGATCCTGCGGCTGATGCCGCAGGGCAATAAAAAAGCCACCGGCACTTGCGTGCGGTGGCTTTTTCATTGGATGCTGCTTTTCGGATGCCCCTGTGAGGGCTTTTAAAGGGTCACAGGCCGGCGATCTCGTTGTGCTGTGCAATCTTGATGGTAATGTTGCCGCTTTCCGCTGCAGGCGCCTTGGCTGGCGCCGGCGTGTTCGATGCCATCACCGGCGTCGTGGTCGGCACGCGCTGGCCGGCCGATACTTGTTTCAGGCGGCGGTATTCGGCCAGCACGCGCGAGCCGTAGCCCGAGTCGGTGGCGAAGTTGGCGGCGCCCACATAGGTTTTCAAACCCGCTTCGACGGAACCGCCACGCGTGACGTAGTCTTTCAGGATCAGGGAGCCGACGCGGATGTTGGCGACGGGATTCAGGGCTGCCTGCACGCCGCCCATTTCCTGGAAGCGCTCATGGTGCACTTTCGACATGACTTGCATCAAGCCTTGCGCGCCGACGGGGCTTTCCGCGAACGGGTTCAAGCCCGATTCGATGGCCATCACGGCCAGGATCAGCAGCGGGTCCAGCTTGATTTCGCGGGCCGTCAGGTATGCCGTCGAGACGAGCATATTGGTCGCATCGTTGGCCACGCGGTAGCGCTTGGAGAGCCAGTTGGTGACCCATTGCTGCTGCTTTTGCGTGCCCAGCAAGGCTTTTTCTTCCTTGGTCAAAGGTGCTTCGCTGGCGGCGGCCGTTTGCACGGATGCCGGCGCTTCCATCAGGGCCGACAGGGCCGGCGCTTCAACGGCTTGCGCCTCTGCCATCGGCAGCGGGAACAGGCTGTGCGTCAGTTGCTTGCCCAGGTCCGGGCGGAACATCAGCAGGGCGATCAGTGCCAGGGCGGAAATGCCGAAGACTGTCAGTGTGTGTTGCGCGGTGGTCAAAACACCACGTGCCGAAATGGCTTGTGCGCGGGCGCGCAAACGCGCCAACGCTGGCTGGCCAGCCACGGTTGAAGCAGGCAATGCTGCTTCAGTGCTACGATGAGTCATAGAGTTCCCCGAAATGTCGCGTCAACAGGCGGTCCCTCCGCGGTGTCGCGGTGTTGTGGGTACTGCCAATGCCGTGCATCAGAAATATCATCGTTTCCGCCGCGTATGGATGCGTGCGAGAAACGCCGTCATTGCTTGCTTGAGCTGATCGGTCCCATGCTGGTATTGGATCAGTCGCAATACAACTTTTACCGGGGGTAAGGCAGACGCCTTTTGAAAACACTCCTTAAAATGTCATGTGGAGCCCCGACTCCGTGAATGAAAGAGAAACGCTAAAATCAAGCTCTGGGCCGGCGTGCTCTTTCAAGTTGGGCGAATTGTAGAAGCCGTTTTATATCAAGTCAATACTAACGAATCGTTTCTTTATTACTTTTATGTCTTACTTTTTGACTTGCATTGTGCCAAAAGCCAATAAAATCAATTACTTGGCATAGATCCTTCAGCAACGGCGTCCGACGTCAAAAAAAATTAAAAACACATGAAATATTCAGATTTACGAGATTTTATTTCTCAAATGCAACAAATGGGTGAACTTAAGCCCATTTCGACCCCCATTTCACCGATTTTAGAGATGACGGAAGTGTGCGACCGCACCCTGCGCGCGGGCGGACCGGCCTTGCTGTTCAACAATCCGACGGGATACGACATGCCGGTGCTGGGCAATCTGTTCGGCACCACGCGCCGCGTGGCGCTGGGCATGGGCGCGGAAGACGTCAGCGAATTGCGCAAGATCGGCCATGTGCTGGCGCGCCTGAAGGAACCGGAGCCGCCGAAGGATTTCAAGGATCTGCTGGGCCTGGGTTCCTTGGTGAAATCCGTGTGGGATATGTCGCCGAAAGAGTTGCGCGGCGCCAAATGCCAGGAAATCGTCTGGGAGGGCAATGACGTCGACCTGGCGCGCCTGCCGATCCAGCATTGCTGGCCCGGCGACGTCGCTCCCCTGATCACCTGGGGCCTGGTGATCACCAAGGGTCCGAACAAGAAGCGGCAAAACCTCGGCATCTACCGCCAGCAAGTGCTGGGACGTAACAAGGTCATCATGCGCTGGCTGGCGCACCGGGGCGGGGCGCTGGACTTCCGCGAGCATGCGATCCAGAGCAAGGGCAAGCCGTATCCGATCGCCGTCGCCCTCGGTGCCGATCCCGCTACTATATTAGGGGCCGTCACGCCGGTGCCGGACAGCCTGTCCGAATACCAGTTCGCCGGCCTGCTGCGCGGCAGCCGCACGGAGCTGGTGAAAGCCATCGGCAGCGAGCTGCGCGTGCCCGCCTCGGCCGAAATTGTGCTCGAAGGTCATATCTACCCGGACGAAAATCATCCGAGCGGCTACGAGCACGCGCTGGAAGGACCGTATGGCGACCACACGGGCTACTATAATGAGCAGGACAGTTTCCCCGTGTTTACCATCGACCGCATCACCATGCGCCGCGACCCGATCTACCACTCCACGTATACAGGCAAACCGCCGGACGAACCGGCCGTGCTGGGCCTGGCCCTGAACGAAGTGTTCGTGCCGCTGCTGCAAAAGCAGTTCAGCGAAATCACGGATTTCTATCTGCCGCCCGAAGGCTGCAGCTACCGCATGGCCGTGGTGCAGATCAAGAAACAGTACGCGGGCCACGCCAAGCGCGTGATGTTCGGTGTATGGAGCTTTTTGCGCCAGTTCATGTATACCAAGTTCATCGTCGTCGTCGACGAAGACGTGAATATCCGCGACTGGAAAGAAGTCATCTGGGCCATCACCACGCGGGTCGACCCGATTCGCGACACCACCCTGGTCGACAATACGCCCATCGATTACCTGGACTTTGCCTCGCCCGTCAGCGGCCTGGGCAGCAAGATGGGCATCGATGCGACAAATAAATGGCCGGGCGAAACGACGCGCGAGTGGGGCACGACGATCGCCATGACGCCGGAAGTGAAGGCCAGGGTGGACGGCATCTGGCAAGAGCTGGGTTTGTAGGTATTGGGTAGGTCGGGGTAGGTCGGGTTAGCGCTGGCGCGTAACCCGACGTTGCGGCTTGGCAGTGTCGGCCGCGTATTCAGCAGTGTCGGCTTACGGCCTGCGGCCTAAGCCGACCTACGCCGACCTGCGCCGACGTACACAGCATTGAGACGGCAATTTCCCAATCTTGCGCAGGTCGGTTATAATTGTCCCTGGCGGGCCCCTGCGCATCGTGGCATGGCTAACCTGGTCAGGTCGGGAACGAAGCAGCCACGGCTATTAACCATGAGTGCCGCAGATCAGGCTCGCCTCCTTCGGGAATGTTTTATCAGGATCAACAATCAAGCTGCCATGGGCAGCTTTTTTGCTTTTACGGCGCCATTTTCCTGCGACGCCGCAGCATTGCCGGGCTTGCCGTGTTTTCCATATTTCCAGCTGGCCATGTTATACAATTGCTGCTTTGCCGCGTTTGCCAGGTTTGCCTGGCCCGGCCATGAGGCTTGCGCCCGCCGCGCAGGATCACCCGCAAAATCGCATGGTAAAATCTCAGCATGTCCTATCAAGTCCTCGCCCGTAAATACCGCCCCAAGAATTTCGAGACGCTCGTCGGCCAGGAGCACGTCGTGCGCGCGCTCACGCATGCCTTGCACAGCGGCCGCTTGCATCACGCCTACCTGTTCACGGGCACGCGCGGCGTCGGCAAGACGACCCTGTCGCGCATCCTGGCCAAATCGCTCAATTGCATCGGTCCCGACGGCACGGGCGGCATCACGGCTCAGCCTTGCGGCGTGTGCGAAGCGTGCACGGCGATCGACGCGGGACGCTTTGTCGACTATATAGAGATGGATGCGGCGTCGAACCGCGGCGTCGATGAAATGGCGCAACTGCTGGAGCAGGCGGTCTACGCGCCCAGCAATGCGCGCTTCAAGGTCTATATGATCGATGAGGTGCACATGCTGACCAATCACGCCTTCAATTCCATGCTGAAGACGCTGGAAGAGCCGCCCGAGCACGTCAAGTTCATCCTGGCCACGACGGACCCGCAAAAGATACCCGTGACCGTGCTGTCGCGCTGCCTGCAGTTCAACCTCAAGCAGATGCCGCCCGGCCACATCATCAGCCACCTGGACAATATCCTGGGGCAGGAAGGCATCGCCTTCGAACAGCCGGCCTTGCGCCTGCTGGCCCAGGGCGCCCACGGTTCCATGCGCGACGCGCTGTCCCTGACGGACCAGGCCATCGCGTATGCGGCCGGCGAAGTCACGCTCGACGCCGTGCAAGGCATGCTGGGCGCGCTCGACCAGTCCTACCTGGTGCGCCTGCTCGACGCGCTGGCGCAGCAGGATGGCGCCGACTTGCTGGCCGTGGCCGACGAGATGGCCTCGCGCAGCCTGTCCTACAACGGCGCCCTGCAGGATTTGGGCACGTTATTGCACCGCATTGCGCTGGCGCAAACCGTGCCCGCTGCCTTGCCGCAGGATTTGCCCGAATACGCGGACATCGTGCG
The DNA here is from genome assembly GCF_046113285.1 of Janthinobacterium aestuarii. Classification (NCBI taxonomy): domain Bacteria; kingdom Pseudomonadati; phylum Pseudomonadota; class Betaproteobacteria; order Burkholderiales; family Oxalobacteraceae; genus Janthinobacterium; species Janthinobacterium aestuarii. The sequence goes on along the minus strand of NZ_CP142524.1, from coordinate 4,448,700 downwards.
TCTGGCCGCCGCCTTCGACGCGGAAGAAGTGCAGCTGTTTTACCAGATCGCCGTGCATGGCCGCAATGAACTGGGCCTGGCGCCCGATGAATACGCAGGCTTTACCATGACCTTGCTGCGCATGCTGGCCTTTCGGCCCGGCATAGGCGGCGCCGAAGGCGTGCCGGCTGCCGCACCTGCGTCGGCTCCTGGCAATCGTCCCGCCGCCGTGGCCGCCGCGCGCGCCGCCGCCGGCGCATCCGCACCGGCCGCCCGCGCCGCCACGAACAGCGTGGCCAGCCATGCCGCCGTGACACCGCCCGCCGTTGTGGCCGCAGCCGCCGCCAGCATGGCCCGCAGCGAAGCGCCGCCGCCACGCGCAGCGGCGCCCGCACCGGCACCCGCACCCGCACCTGCAGCAGCCCCGGCAGCCGCACCAGCGGCGCCGCCGCCCGCCGCTCCTGTTCCTGCGGCTGCCCCGGCAGCATCGGGCGCCCCGATCAGTTCCGCCCGCGCCGCCATCAATGCGGCGCTGGAAGCGGCCCGCGCCGCCTCGAAAGGCCGTCCTGGCAGCGCGCCGTCGGCGCCATCGTCGGCGCCCAAGCCGGCCGCTCCGGCACCGGCCGCCGTAGTCGCCGCGCCAGCCCCGGCCGCGCCCGTCCAGGCGGCACCGCCACCGGCCGCCGCGCAAGCGCCGGCGCCGTGGGACGATGCGCCGCCCGTGGCCGTGATGGAAGCGCCCGCGCCGGTGCCGCCTGCGCGTCCTGCCGCGCCGCCGCCACAGCAGCAAGCAGATGACGACTTGCCGCCGTGGGTTACCGAATTTTCCGACGACAGCGCCTCTGCCGCCGTGTCCGCGCCCGCCGCGCAGGGCAGCGAGCAACCCGCCGTCGTCATGCCGCAGCGTGCCGCCAAGCAAGCAGCGCCCAGCGGGCCGTATGTGATCACGCCCGTTCCCGGCCTGGACTGGGACGGCAACTGGCCGGCCGTGGCCGCCGTGCTGCCTCTGCGCGGCGTGGCCCAGCAGCTGGCCGTGCAGGCCGAGCTGATCGAATGCCTGCACGACGGCCACAGCACCACGTTCCGCCTGCGCGTGCCGATCGACACGTGGCGCAGCCCGGCCAACGTGGAAAAACTGGCGGCCGCGCTGAGCGAGCGCTTCGGCCGCAAGGTCAATGTCGATACGGAACTGGGCGCCGTCTGGTACACGGCCAGCGCGGAAGCGCAGGCCCACCGCGAGGCGTGCCAGCTTGCCGCGGAAGCAACCATCGCCAGCGATCCCTTTGTGCTCGACATGAAGCGTGCATTCGACGCTTTTGTCGTGCCGGGAACGATTACCCCTGCACCGGCCGGCTCCGCCGCGCCGACCCTGCATTGATGATTAACACACTCACAAACTGAATTAACGGAGCATTCTTATGATGAAAAATCAACTGGCTGGCCTGATGAAGCAGGCGCAAGCAATGCAAGACAACATGAAAAAGGCCCAGGAACAACTGGCGCTGGTGGAAGTGGAAGGCCAGTCCGGCGCCGGCCTCGTGAAAATCGTCATGACGTGCAAGAACGACGTCAAGCGCGTGTCCATCGACCCGTCGCTGCTGGCCGACGACAAGGACATGCTGGAAGACCTGGTGGCTGCCGCCTTCAACGACGCCGTGCGCAAGGCGGAAGCGACGTCCGCGGAAAAAATGGCAGGCTTGACCGGCGGCATGAACTTGCCAGCCGGCTTCAAAATGCCATTCTGATGCAATACCGCATGCGCCCGATCGATGGCACGGGGCAGGGTTGATCCATGTCCAAGTCGCTTGAATTTTTGACCGAGGCGCTGCGGCGCCTGCCCGGCGTCGGCCCCAAGTCGGCGCAGCGGATGGCGTTTCATTTGTTGCAGCACGACAGGGAAGGCGCGGCCATGCTGTCGCGCGCCTTGTTCCAGGCCGTCGATGCCGTGCATCACTGCGGCCTGTGCAACACCTTTACCGAACATGAAGTGTGCGAGACCTGTCTCGACGAAGAGCGCGACAAGCGCTTGCTGTGCGTGGTGGAAACGCCCGCCGACCAGCTGATGATCGAGCAGACGCTGACCTACAAGGGCTTGTATTTCGTCCTCATGGGACGACTGTCTCCGCTGGACGGCATCGGCCCGAAAGATATCCACCTCGAAAAACTATTAAACCGCGCCAACGATGGCGTGGTCGGTGAAGTGGTGCTGGCCACCAACTTCACGAATGAAGGCGAAGCGACGGCCCATTACATCAGCGAAATGCTGAAGGCGCGGGGCTTGCGCGTGAGCCGCCTGGCCCGCGGCGTGCCCGTGGGTGGCGAACTGGAATACGTCGACGCGGGCACGATTGCCCGCGCGATGCTCGACCGCAGGGCAACCTGAGCACAACATGACAGAATCCTCCGCGACCACTGGTCCATTGCAAGGCATTAAAGTGCTGGAACTGGGCACCCTGATCGCGGGGCCGTTCTGCGCCCGCATGCTGGCCGAATTCGGCGCCGACGTGATCAAGATCGAGTCGCCCGATGGCGGCGACCCCATCCGTACCTGGAGAGTGCTGAAGGACGGCACCTCGCTGTGGTGGTCGGTGCAGGCGCGCAACAAGAAAAGTCTGACCTTGAACCTGAAGGCGCCGGAAGGGCGGGAAATCGCCCGCCAGCTGGCCCTGGAAGCGGACATCATCATCGAGAACTACCGCCCCGGCGTGCTGGAAAAGTGGGACCTCGGCTATGAACAGCTGAAAAAGGAAAAGCCGTCTCTGATCATGGTGCGCCTGTCCGGCTTTGGCCAGACGGGGCCGATGAAGGACTTGCCCGGCTTCGGCGCCATTGGCGAATCGATGGGCGGCTTGCGCTATGTGTCCGGCTTTGCCGACCGTCCGCCCGTGCGGGTCGGCGTGTCGATCGGCGACTCGGTGGCGGCCCTGCACGGCGTGATCGGCGCCATGATGGCGCTGCGCCACCGCGACGTGACGGGCGGGCGGGACGGCGGGCAAGGGCAGATGGTCGACGTGGCCCTGTATGAATCCGTGTTCAACCTGATGGAGTCCTTGGTGCCCGAATACGACCAGGCGGGCGTGGTGCGCGAGCGCACGGGCGGCTCGCTGCCCGGCATCGTGCCCTCGAATACCTACACGACGGGCGACGGCGAAAACATCGTGATTGCGGGTAATGGCGACGCCATCTTCAAGCGCTTGATGCTGGCCATGGGCCGCATCGACATGGCGGGCGACCCGCAGCTGGCGCGCAACGACGGCCGGGTGGCGCGCACGCAGGAAATCGACGACGCCATCGGCGCCTGGTGCGCCACGCACACGATAGCCAGCGCGCTGGCCGTGCTGAAGGCCGCCGACGTACCGGCCGGGAAGATTTACTCGGTGCGCGACATGATGAGCGATCCGCAATTTCTCGCCCGCGACATGTTCGAACAGCACCATTTCGCCGACGGCACGCCCGTCAAATTGCCCGCCATCAGCCCGAAACTGTCGGCCACGCCGGGCAAGACGCAGTGGCTGGGGCCGGCCCTGGGCCAGCACAACGACGAGGTGCTGGCGTCGCTCGGCTATGACGCCGCCGCCATCGCGCAACTGAAGGCCGATGGGGTGGTATAGATAGGATCAGATAGATGAGTGACGGCTAGGTGGGGTAGGTCGGGTAGGTCGGATTAGCGGCGTAGCTGCGTAATCCGACAACCACCACGTCACGTTATCGACACCACCACGCCACGTTACCGACACCACCAGCCAAGCCAACAATGTTGTCGGCTTACGCGCTTCGCGCTAAGCCGACCTACGCAACTCACTGATACCTGTCATGCATCGAATTTTCCGTACCGCGCTTGTCCTGGCATCCAGCACTATCCTCCTCTCCGCCTGCGCCAGCTTTCCCCACGACGCGCCGATTACCGGCCTGCGCCTGATCGGCGAGCAGCGCATCGCGCTTAAGTACGCGTTCGAGGGCACCACGGTGGGCGGCTTGTCCGGCATCGACTACGATGCGGCGAGCAATACTTGGGTGATGGAAAGCGATGACCGCTCGGAAATCAATCCGGCCCGCTTCTACCGTGCTGCCTTGAATTACGACAGCAAGGCGTTCTCCGGCGTGACCTTGAGCAGTGTGCATTTCTTCACGCAGCCCGACGGCAGCCGCTACCCGAACCTGGCCCATGCAAAACTGGACCGGGGCGACCAGGTGCCCGACATCGAAACCATCCGCGTCGATCCGCAGGACGGCAGCCTGTGGTACGGCAGCGAAGGCAACCGTAAAGTGGGCTTGCATCCGTTCGTGCGCCATGCGGACCGCGATGGAAAATTCCTCGCCACCTTGCCCACGCCCGCCATGTTCAATGTCTCGAAGGAAGAAATCGGCTCGCGCAACAACATGACGTTTGAAGCGCTGTCGTTTGCCAGCGATGGCAAGAGCTTGTGGCTGGGCATGGAAGCGGCCCTGTACCAGGACGGCCCGTTGGCCACGCCCGACAACGGCTCCGTGGTGCGCATCACGCGATTGGACCGCGCGGGCAAGGTGCTGGGCCAGTATGCGTATCCGATTGAGCCCGTGGCGTCGCGGCCCGCACCGGGGCGCGAGGCGGACAATGGCGTGTCGGAAATCCTCGCGGTGAACGGCCATCAGGTGCTGGTGGTGGAGCGGGCCGGCGTGGCCAACGCGAACGGCCTGTACACGAATCACGTGCGCATCTACGAAATGGAGACGGATGGCGCCACCGATATCCGGGATATCCCGGCCCTGGCGGGCGCGGCTTATGTGCCGGCGCGCAAGCGATTGCTGCTGGACCTGGAAAAGACCGGCCTGCCCCGGGTCGACAATATCGAAGGCATCAGCTGGGGGCCGCGTCTGGAAAACGGCCGCCGCAGCCTGGTGGTGATTTCCGACGACAATTTCAATCCGCAGCAAGTCACGCAAATCCTTGCCTTCGAAGTGCTCTAGTTTCCAGGCTGGCCAGCTGGCCCGCCTGCCTGGCCAGCATGGCCGTGATCGTGTCGTGCGGCGACGGGTGGCCTAAAAAGTATCCCTGGGCCATGTCGCAGCCGTATTCTTCCAGCATCAGCAGTTGCTCGTCCGTCTCCACGCCCTCGGCCACCACCACCATTTTCAAGCCGTGCGCCATGGCGATGATGGCGCGCGTGATGGCCGCATTTTCCGTATCCTGCGGCAAGCCGGCGATAAAACTCTTGTCGATTTTTAAAGCCCGCACGTCGAAGCGCTTCAGATAATTCATCGACGAATATCCCGTGCCGAAGTCGTCGATGGACAGGTAGACGCCGATGCCGCGCAATTGCTCCAGGGTCACCATGGTGGCGCGCGCATCGTCCATCAGGGTACCTTCCGTCAATTCCAGTTCCAGCAGGCGCGCATCGAGGCCCGTGTCGGCCAGTGCCGAGAGCACGATCTGCATCAGGTTTTCATCCTTGAATTGTTTGGCCGACAGGTTGACGGCCATGCGGATGGCGCGCCCGCCATGGCTTTGCCAGGCCTTGGCCTGGTTGCAGGCCGTGCGCAGCACCCATTCGCCGATGGGCACGATCAGTCCCGTCTCTTCGGCCAGCGGGATGAATTCCGTGGGCGAGATGATGCCCCGCTCCGGATGGCGCCACCGCACCAGCGCTTCCACGCCCACGATCTGCGTGCTGGGCACATCGATCTGCGGCTGGTACAGCAGATACAGTTCGTTGTTTTGCAAGGCTTTGCGCAAGCCCACTTCCATCTTGACGTGGCTCATGATTTCCATCGTCAGCGAGGAGCTGTACAGCTTGGCGTTGTTCTTGCCGCAGTTCTTCGCGTGATACATGGCCGTGTCCGCATATTTCAACAGCGAGTTGCAGTCCTCGCCATCTTCCGGATACAGCGAGATGCCGATGCTGGCCGTGACGAAAATCTCGTGCCCCTCGATCATGAAAGGCCGGCGCATGGCTTCCTTGACACGGTGCGCCACGTTCAGCGCGTCTTCCACCCGCTCCAGGTCGGGGATCAGGATCGTGAATTCGTCGCCGCCCAGGCGCGCCAGGTTGCTGCCGCCGGAGGACGCCTCGAACTCGTGCTCGGCGCGCAGCACCAGGTCGCTGGGGCGGATGGTTTCGCGCAGGCGCTCGGACACCACCTTGAGCAAATGGTCGCCCACGTCGTGGCCCAGGGTGTCGTTGATGCGCTTGAAGGCGTCCAGGTCCATGAACAGCACGGCGAATTTCTTGTCGTGCTCTTTCGAACGCAGCAGTTCCCGTTCCAGGGTTTCCAGGAAGGCCTGGCGGTTGGGGATGCCCGTCAGGCTGTCGCAATAGGCGAGGCGGCGGATCTGCTCTTCCGTGCGCTTGCGCTCGCTGATGTCGCGCACCAGGCCCAGCACCTCGTCGGCCCCCGTCGCCACCAGGCGTGCCTCGAAATGGCGCGTGCTGTCCTCGTGCGTGAGCGTGTAGTCGACCGAGCCGATGTGCTGCGTGGCCAGCACCGCGTGCGCCTTGTCGAGCAGGCGCGCGGCGATTTCGGGCGGCAGCACGTCGCGGATATGGCTGCCCACGCAGTTGCTGATGGAAAAGCCGGCGCTGGCGTCGTGGCCCTGTTCGTAGTCGAGATAAAAGCCTTCGCGGTTGAGACGGAAGAAGGTGTCGGGGATGGCGGCCAGCACGGCGCGGTTGTGCGCGTCGGCGATGCGCAGGCGGGCGATGGCGTCGCTGGCGCGCAGCACGTACAGCACGCGGTGCCCGAGGATGGGCCAGTTGATGGGTTTGGAAATGAAATCGGTGGCGCCCACCTCGTAGGCGCGCGTGACGGCTTCCAGTTCGTCGCCGCCCGTGACCATGATGACGGGCACCGTGCCGCCCACTTCTTGGTGGCGGATTTCGCGGCACACGGCAAAGCCGTCCATGGCCGGCATGTCGACGTCGAGCATGACGAGGTCCGGCCCGCTGTGCTTGTAGCTGGCCAGCGCCTGCACGCCGTCTTCGGCCTCGATCACGTCCAGGCCCACTTGCGTGAGCATTTGCCGCATCAGCAAGCGCATCACGGGATCGTCGTCGGCCACCAGCACCAGGCCGCGGGGAGGGGAGAGGGGCGCTGTCATGTCAGTGTTCCTTCACGAGGATGGCGTTCAGCGATTCGCGTACGGTCAGGAAGGCTTGCTGCATCTGCAGCAGCAGGGGAGCCGCGCCCTCGGTGCTGCCGGCGCGGCCCAGTTTTTCCATCTCCTTGCACAGCTGCGCCAGGCCGTCGGCGCCCACGTTGGCGCTGCCTGATTTGAGGCTGTGCGCCACCTTGCGCAGCGCTTCCGCGTCCGCGCCGGCGATCGCTTCGCGCATGGCGCTCAACTGGCGCGGCGTCTCGCCGGTAAAGGCCTGGATGACCCGTTCCAGCAGCGCATCGCCGTCGGCGTGCGACAGGGCGCGGATGTTTTCCAGCGCTTGCCGGTTCAGCGGCTGGACCGATGCCGTGGCGGCGGATGGCGGCGTCACCTCGGGCGGCGGCCCGGGCGGCGCTTCCTGCGGCGCTTCTTGCGGCGTCTGCGGCTCCGGCGCTTCGCTGTGGTGCACGGTGGCCGCGCGCGGCAGGGTGATCCAGCGCGCAATCGTGTGGCCCAGGTCCAGCTGCGTGAACGGTTTGCTCAGGTAATCGTCCATGCCGGCCGCCAGGCATGCTTCGCGGTCGCCCTGCAGCGCATTGGCCGTGATGGCGACGATGGGCAGCACGCGCGCGTGGCCGCACTGCTGTTCGTGGCGGCGGATTTCCGCCGTGGCGGCAAAGCCGTCCATCACGGGCATCTGGCAATCCATCAGGATCAGATCGAAATCCTCGGCCTGCGCCGCCTGCAGGGCTTCTTCGCCGTTGCGCGCGCAGACCACGTCCAGACCCAGGCTGTCGAGCATGGCCAGCGCCACTTCCACGTTGACGGGGTTATCTTCGGCCAGCAGCACGCGGCGGCGCTGGCGCCGGCCCACCTGCCGCGCCGCGTGCGGCGGATGGATGCGCAGGCTATCGCTGGCGCGCGGCGGCGTGACGATGCAGTCGAACAAATCGCATTCGCGGGCCGGCTTGATCAGCTGGAAGGCCACGCCCGCCTCGCGCCGCTGCACGGGGTCGGCCGCCGCCTGTTCCGTGCTCAGCAGCAGTAATTTGAGGTCGGCCAGCAGCGGGTCGCTCTTGATGGTGGCGGCCAGGGCCAGGCCGCTGGTGCGCGGCAATTCCATGTCGAGCAGCGCCACGCCATATGGCGTGCCCGCCTGGGCCGCCGCGCGCAGCTTGGCCAGGCAGTCGCTGGCCGTGCCGGCGCTGTCGCTGACGATGTGCCAGCTGGCCAGTTGCCGCTCCAGCACGGCGCGCGTGGCGGGTGTGTGGTCGACGATCAAGGCGCGTAACCCTCGCGTGGTTTTCAGGTTGAAGGAGGGGTCGTCGCTGTCGACTCGCCGCTTATCGAAATTTACTTCGAACCAGAAGATCGAGCCTTGCGTTAAAGCATTATCAACGCCGATAGTGCCGCCCATCAGTTCCACCAGCTGTTTCGAGATCGTCAACCCCAGGCCCGTGCCGCCGTGCTTGCGCGTGGTCGAGCCGTCCGCCTGCGAGAACGATTCGAAGATGCGCGTCTGCGCCTCGTTTGATACGCCGATGCCCGTGTCGTGTACCTCGAAGCGCAAGCCCACGCTGGGCGCGTCTTCGCTGCACACGGTCACCTTCACGGTGACCTTGCCCGTTTCCGTAAACTTGATGGCGTTGCCCAGCAGATTGACGATGATCTGGCGCAAACGGTTCGGGTCGCCGCAGATGGCGATCGGAATGTCGTAGGCGATGTCGAATTCCAGGCTGATATTCTTCGCTTCCGCCTGCGGCGCGAACACGTGTTCTATGTCGTCGAGCAATTCGCGGAAATTGAAGCGGATGTATTCCACGCTCAGCTTGCCCGCCTCGATCTTGGAAAAGTCGAGGATGTCGTTGATGATCACCAGCAGATTCTGCCCCGAGCGCTGCACCATGCTCGTGTAGTGGCGCTGCTGCGGGCTCAAAGGGCTGGCCAGCAGCAACTCCGTCATGCCCAGCACGCCGTTCATGGGCGTGCGGATCTCATGGCTCATGGTGGCGAGAAACGCGCTCTTCGCCTGGCTGGCCGCCTCGGCCGCATCCTTGGCCTTTTCCAGCTGCGCCGTGCGCACGCCCACCTGGCGCTCGAGCTGGTCGCGGTAATTGGCCAGGGTGCTGTCGCGGCTGTCGATCTGCGCCAGCATATCGTTGAAACTGTCGATCAGCACACCAAGCTCGTCGCTGCGCTGGTGCGCGATGCGGTGGCTGTAGGTCTGGCTGCTCGATACTTTTTGCGCCGTATCGATCAGTTTGGTGATCGGTTCGGCGATCACGCTCTTGAAGCGCCGCGCGAGGAACACGGCGATCAGGAAGGACAGCACGGTGGCGCCGCCGATGGCGCCCACGTGGCGGCCGATGTCGCGCCACATGTGGTTCAGGTCCGCCTCGATCAGCACGGCGCCGATGATCTGTTGCGGCTCGCCTGGCCGGTAGACGGGGCGGTACAAGCGCATGGCGGGCGCCAGGGTCGTGCCCGAGCCTTGCGTGACGGGCTGCACGGCCATGTCGGCCAGCAGGGCCGGGTCCATGTCTTCCGGCGCCGCCAGGCCGTCCGCATGCTGCGGCGCGCGGTACAGGGCGAACAGGCGCCCGCCCTTGTCGAACAGGGCCGCCTGGGCGACCTCGTCGCGCGCGGACAGTGCCGCCAGCACCTGTTCCGCCTGCGCCTGCGCCGGCTTGCCCAGCAGCATGGGCGCCGCGCTGGCCGCGCCGATCACGCCCGCCAGCGACAGCAGTTGCTTGCCTTCATCGTTCTTGTGGTTGAGCACGGAAGTCAGCGCAAACGCCACGAACACCAGCAGCAGCGCGCAGCCCGACGACAATACCGAAATCATGGTCAGCTTCTGGCTGATGCTGGAGCGTTGGAAATTGAACATGGTTGTGGCGCTTCTCCGGTCGGCCTGTTGACTGTTTTTTAATTTCCTATTGGAAAAATATAGACGCGAAGACACATCCCGATATTGATGTGGGTCTAATGGAGGAGAGGGGAGGGGAACTTATACGAGATGAAACAACGGAGGGCAGCACATAGGTCGGATTAGCGCGGCAAAGCCGCGCGTATCCGACACCACCACCGGCCGCGCCAACGATGTTGTCGGATTACGCTCTACGAGCTAATCCGACCTACGCAACTGACCCCGGTATTTGCTTTTGGGGATGCAATTAAACCCCTGAAAGGCCGGGGGCAGACCCAGGAGGGGGCATGTGTCCCAATGGGGCACATGCCGATCCCGAAGGGACTGACCATACTATTAACAACAACCTCCACGTTTTCCCGCCCCGCCGTAGCGGGCTTCCTGCCGTTCGCGGAAAAACTCTTCATACGTCATCATCGGCTCGCCGGGATGGGTCACTTCCCGGTGCGCCACATAGGTGTCGTACTCGGGCAAGCCGCACATGAGCCGCATGCTTTGCCCCAGATACCGTCCAGCCTTGATGATTTCATCGATCATCATTGCACCGTGGGCATGGCCTGGAACGGCGTTTCCTTGGTGCTCGGTTTGCTGTCGGCGCGCGCCTTCATGATGGTGCGGATGCCGAAGAACAGCACGCTGACGACGACCACCACGAAGAAGGCGGCCAGGCCGGCGTCGAGGTAGTCGTTGAAGATGATCTGGCGCATCTGCGCCACGGACTTGGCCGGCGCCAGCAGGGTGCCTTCATCGAGGGCCGCCGAGTATTTCTTCGCATGCGCGAGGAAACCGACGCGCGGATTGGCGTCGAAAATCTTTTGCCAGCCCGCCGTCAAGGTGCACAGCAGCAGCCAGATCGTCGGCGTGATGGTGACCCATGCATATTGGCCACGCTTCATCTTGAACAGCACGCACGTGCCGAGGATCAGTGCAATCGCCGCCAGCATCTGGTTGGCGATGCCGAACAGCGGCCACAGGGTGTTGATGCCGCCCAATGGATCGACCACGCCCTGGTACAGGAAGTAGCCCCAGGCCGCCACGCACAGGCCCGTGGCCAGCAGGTTGGCGATGACGTTTTCCGTCTGTTTCAGCGCTGGCACGAAGCTGCCCAGCAAGTCTTGCAGCATGAAGCGGCCGGCACGTGTGCCCGCATCGACGGCCGTCAGGATGAACAGCGCTTCGAACAGGATGGCGAAGTGGTACCAGAAGGCCATCATGGCCTTGCCGCCGATGGCGCCGGACAGGATCTGCGCCATGCCCACGGCCAGGGTCGGTGCGCCGCCCGCGCGCGAAATGATGCTGTGCTCGCCAACGTCCTTGGCCGTTTGCGTCAGCATTTCCGGCGTGACATAGAAGCCCCACTGCGAAATCGCCTGGGCGGCCGATTCCGCCGTGGTGCCGATCAGGGCGGCCGGGCTGTTCATGGCGAAATAGATGCCCGGCTCGATGGTCGAGGCGGCCACCAGAGCCATGATGGCCACGAACGATTCCATCAGCATGGCGCCGTAGCCGATGAAGCGGGCGTGGCTTTCGTTTTCAATCATCTTCGGCGTGGTGCCCGAGGAAATCAGCGCGTGGAAGCCGGAAACGGCGCCGCAGGCGATCGTGATGAACAGGAAGGGGAACAGATTGCCCGACCAGACGGGGCCGGAGCCGTCGATGAACTTGGTCATGGCCGGCATTTTCAGGTAAGGCGCGACGACGATGATGCCGATGGCCAGGCCCAGAATCGTGCCGATTTTCAGGAAAGTCGACAGGTAGTCGCGCGGCGCCAGCAGCAGCCACACGGGCAGGACGGAAGCGATGAAGCCGTAGCCGATCAGCATCCACGTCAGTTCCGTGCCCGTGAACGTGAACATCGGGCCGAGAACGGCATGTTCCTGCACGTATTGGCCGCCGATGATGGCCAGCATCAGCAAGACAAAGCCGATGATGGAGATTTCGCCGATGCGGCCCACGCGGATGAAGCGCGAGTACACGCCCATGAACAGGGCGATGGGAATCGTCGCCATCACGGTGAAGCTGCCCCAAGGCGAGCCCGTCAGAGCCTTGACGACGATCAGTGCCAGCACGGCCAGGATGATGACCATGATCATGAAGCAGCCGAGCAGAGCGATCATGCCGGGAATTTCGCCCAGTTCAGCCTTGATCAGGTCGCCCAAGGAACGGCCATCGCGGCGCATGGAAATGAACAGCACGATGAAATCCTGCACGGCGCCGGCAAACACGACGCCCGCCAAAATCCACAGCATGCCGGGCAGATAGCCCATCTGCGCGGCCAGCACGGGCCCGACCAGGGGGCCGGCGCCGGCAATCGCCGCGAAATGGTGGCCGAACAGCACATATTTGTTGGTCGGCACGTGGTCGAGGCCATCGTTGTGCTTGAACGCGGGCGTCATGCGGCGTGCATCGAGGCCCAGCACCTTGTCGGCGATGAACAGGCTGTAGAAACGGTAGGCGATCAGATAGACGCAGACGGCGGCGATGACGATCCAGATCGCGCTGATCGGTTCGCCACGTTGCAGGGCGACAACGCCCAGGGACCCGGCGCCTGCCAGCGCAAGCGCTGCCCAGCCGAGCTGTTTGAAAATGCGGTTCATGCTTCCTCCAGAGATTGACGGGCGCTGTGCCGTGCGATGATGTGTGCTGCCGAGCCTGGTCGTCGCCAGTTTGGATGTTACTTTTGGTGTATCTGCAGCTTATGGCGAGTATTCAGGAATCGTATAATTGCCGCAAGCGCAGCACTACGCAGTAACGCTCAGTATTACTACGCAGACCGATCGCCGCGCCGCGACGTAAAATCACCCATTCCCACCAGCATCGACGCCGCCGGAGCGCGCAAGGCCATGAAACTCAGACAGAAAGTCATCTTCCTGGCCCTCACGCCGCTCATCCTCGCCCTGTGCGCCATTGCGTTTGCCGTGCGGCACCAGGCGATCACCCTGGCCGAGCAGCAGCGCGCCACCATCCAGCAAGCGTACCTGGCCAGCAAGGAAGCCGAGCTCAAGCATTACGTGACCCTGGCCAGCCATTCCATCGCCTCGTTATATGGTTCTGGCCGCAAGGATGACGCCACGCAAGAGGAGGCCAAGCGCATCCTGTCCGCCCTCAGCTATGGCGACGACGGCTATTTCTTCATCTACGATTTGCAGGGCAAGTCGCTGATGCATCCGCGCCAGCCCGAGCTGGTGGGGCAGAATCTGTGGGAGCTGCGCGACGCCGAGGGCAATCTGACCATCCAGCGCCTGATGCAGCGGGCGAAGAGCGGCGGTGGTTTCGAGCGCTACAACTGGATCAAGCCGTCGACCAACAAGTCCGCGCCCAAGCTCGGCTATGTGATCCTGATGCCGGAGTGGGGCTGGATGATGGGGACCGGTATTTATATGGACGACGTGGACCAGGCGCTGGCCAAGGTCGACGCCCAGCAGTCGCGCAATATCCGCTCGACCATGGAGTTGATCGCCGCCATCGCCATCCTCGGCTCCCTGCTGGTCGCCGCCTGCGGCCTCGTGCTGAACTTGCGCGAACTGCGCGTGGCCGATGCCAAGCTGAAAGTGCTGGCGCAGAGGGTGGTCGAATCGCAGGAAGAAGAGCGGGCGCGGCTGTCGCGTGACTTGCATGACGGCATCAGCCAGTGGCTGGTGTCGATCAAGCTGCAGATCGAGGCGGGCATCGCGCGTCTGGCCGGCAATGCGGAACAGAAAGACAAGGCGCCGGCCACGTTCGAGCGTGCCGCCGAGCAGCTGAACAAGGTGCTGGGCGAGGTGCGGCGCATTTCGCACAACCTGCGCCCGGCCATCCTCGACGACTTGGGCCTGGCCGCCGCGCTCGACCACCTGGTGCATGAATTTAACGACAGCAGCAGCGCGCAAGCCAGTTTCACGGCCAGTCCGGCGGCGGCGGGCGAGGGCTTGCCCGACATGGTGAATACCGTGCTGTTCCGCATCGCCCAGGAAGCGCTGACCAATTGCGAGCGCCATGCCCACGCCCGCGGCGTGGAAGTGAGCCTGCGCGAGGCGGGCAAGGCCGTGGAATTGCGCATCGAGGATAACGGCGGCGGCTTCGACTTTGACGGCATCGCCCTGCATCCGCAGCGCGGCATCGGCCTGCGCAACATGACGGAACGCATGGAAGCCATCGGCGGCAGCCTGCACATCACCTCGTCCCCGGCCGGCACCGTGGTGCTGGCGCGGCTCGCCCTTTCATCCACCCACTAAGAACAGATACGCAACCATGACCGAGAAGATCAACATCCTGCTGGTGGACGACCACCCCCTCGTGCGCGACGGCTTGCGCGCGCGCCTGGAAGCGGTGGCGCATTTCGACGTGGTGGCCGAGGCGGGCGGCGCCGACGAAGCGCTGGCCCAGGCGCGCGCACACCAGGTGGACCTCGTGTTGATGGATATTAATATGCGCGGCACGAACGGCATCGAGGCGACGGCGCAGTTCAAGCAGGCGTTTCCGCAGATTGCCGTGCTGATCCTGTCCATGCACGACAAGCTCGAATACGTGTCGCAAGCCATCGCCGCGGGCGCGCGCGGCTATGTACTCAAAGATGCCCCAGGGAAAGATATCGTGTTTGCCATCGAGACGGTGATGTCCGGCGGCATTTATTACAGTGCGGCGCTGGCGCGGCAGCTGTCGCGCCCGCAAGTCCACGATTCCTTCCTCACCACGCGCGAGCAGCAAGTGCTGCAGCACATCGCGGCGGGCCAGTCGAACAAGCAGATCGCCCGCGTGCTGGACCTGAGCGTGCGCACGGTGGAGACGCACCGGCTGAACATCAAGCGCAAGCTCGGCATCGAAGGGCAGGCCGAATTGATCAAATATGCGGTCGAGCATGCACAGGGCGGCAGCGCCTGAGAAGGCGCGCGCGGCGGCACCCGCATGCCAGGCGGGTCTCGCGGGGGAATGTTCTTTTTGAATATTTATTGCCAAAATTAAACTGTTTCATGGGTGAGATTCGGATAGAATGAATCTCGCTGTCGAAATGGCATCCCTGTCGGGCCAGGGTTGCCAATGCTGGTCAGTTTATTTACTATGGCGCCCTACCCACACTGAGATACCGATGTCAGCGTCTGAATCAAACCTGTTTCCGTTGGTGGGATTACAAGCAGTAGCCAATGCTCATAACGAGTGGGTCGCTGTTACCCTGCATGTACCGCAGGCCTCGACGGCGTCGTTGCTGGCGGCGCTGGCCGCCGCCGATGCGTATGCCTTCCTGGCGCCGCTCGACTGCATCATTCCCCTGGCCGACCCGCATGGCGTGGACGAGGCCGTGCTGGCGCAACTGGCGCCGCAACGCACCATCTTCCGTTTGCCTGCCCATCTTGCCGACGACAAAGCGCTGCAGAAAAAATGCCGGCAATGGCGCGACGCCGGCTACCGCATCCTGCTCGATGGCGCCGAGGCCGGTCCCGTGACGGCGGCGCAGGTCGATGCGCGTGCGCTGAGCTTTGACGCGGCCGGCGCCCGCCCGGCCCTGCATCAGCTGCTGCCCTTGCCGGGGCCGCACCTGGCCTACAACATCGCCGACGCGGGGCAGATTGCCGAATTGCAAGAACTCGGCGTGAGCTGGTTTGCCGGCGATTACGCCCTGCACCATGCGCGCCAGCAAAGCGAGCCGGAAGACGCCACGTCGCGCCGCCGCGTGCTGGCGCTGCTGGGCCTGCTGGCCCGCGATGCCGACGCGCACGAGCTGGAAGTGCCGCTCAAGCAAGACCCATCGCTCAGCTATCATCTATTAAAACTGGTCAATTCCGCCGCCTTCGGTTTCACGGCGCCGATTAGCAGCTTCAGCCAGGCCATCACCCTGCTGGGCCGGCGCCAGCTGCAGCGCTGGCTGCAGCTGCTGCTGTATGCGCGCCAGCAAGACGATGGCAAGATCCACGCGCTGCTGCCGCTGGCGGCCGTGCGCGCGGCGCAGATGGAAGCGCTGTGCCAGCTGCGCGGCGGCGACCGCGACGCGCAAGACCTGGCCTTCATGGCAGGCGTGTTTTCCCTGCTCGACGTCCTGCTGGGCATGCCGATGGAAGACATCATCGCCACCCTGAACCTGGCGCCCGAAGTGAGCACGGCCTTGCTCGAACGTAATGGCGAGCTGGGCACCTTGCTGGCGCTGGTCGAAAGCGCCACGCCGCCGCCCGACGGCTTGCGCCGCGCCGGCATCGATGGAGAAACCTATTGGCGCAGCCTGCTGCAGGCCTACCAATGGGCCATCCAGGTCAGCCGGAATCTCTAGCATGACCCTGTTTCCGGTGTCGGATTTCCTCGCTGACAGCGCCGCCCTGTGCGACGCCGTCGTGCGTTTGCGCGGCTCCGCGCTGGTAGCTGAGCTGGGCCGTATCGCCAGCACCGTGATGGCCAGCCCGCATGGCCAGTTCCTGCCCGCGGCCAGTACGGACGCCGCTGCGCCAGCCGTGCCGTTTCCCCGCGATATGCCCGCCTTGTTGCAGGAAGTCAGCTTCGACGGCCATTGCTTCGGTCATTACAGCGTGGCCGGCCGACCGCTGTATAACGATGCCGACCGCCGCCACCTGGCCAGCCTGGCATCGTTGACGGCCGGCGTCTTGCAGGTGCATTCGCTGGCGCAACGCTCGACCCATGCCTACGCGCAAGTCGAAGCCTTGCTGGCGCAGCAGACGCAAATCCTCGACCAGTTGCACGAATCCGTGCTGACGATGGACTTGACGGGCTACATCACCAGCTGGAACAAGGGCGCCGAACGCCTGTTCGGCTACACCTCGGTGGAAGCCGTGGGGCGCAACATCCTGTTCCTGTACGACGACGAAGACACGGGCTTCCACGACGCCTTCCTGGAACAGGGAGGGCGCCTGATGGAGGTGCGCCGGCGAAAGAAGTCGGGCGAGGTCTTCTGGGCCAGCCTGTCCTTGTCGCCGCTGCAAGACCTGGACGACAAGCCCATCGGACTCATCGCCTACCTGACGGACATCACGGAACGCAAGCTGGCCGAAGAGCGGCTGCACCACCTGGCCTACTACGACCCGCTGACCAGCCTGCCCAACCGTACCTTGCTGGCCAAGCTGGTTGACCAGGCTCTCAGCGTGGCGCAGCGCAGTAAGATGCTCGGTTGCGTGCTGTTCATCGACCTGAACCGTTTTAAGCTGATCAACGACACCCTGGGCCGGCGCATCGGCGACGAACTGCTGCGCCAGGTCTCCTTGCGTTTCCGCCAAGTATTGCGCGACCAGGACCTGGTGGCCCGCCTGGGCGGCGACGAGTTCGCCGTCGGCCTGTTCGACATCGGCCAGCATTTCGAAGCGAGCATGGTGGCGCAAAAACTTCTCGCCTCGCTGGTGGAGCCGTTCCTGATCGAGGACCACGACCTGCGCGTGGGCGCCAGCATCGGCATCAGCGTGTATCCGCAGGACGGGCAGGACGCGGAAACCCTGCTGCGCCTGGCCGACATCGCCATGTACCGCGCCAAGCAGGATAGCGGCGGCGAAGCGGAAAGCGTGGCCTTCTACAGCCAGGACATGAACCAGGGCATGCAGGCGCGCATGCGCCTGGAAACGGGCTTGCGCCAGGCCCTGTCGGAACAGCAACTGCTGCTGCACTACCAGCCGAAGTACGCGCTCGGCAGCGGGCGCATCATCGGCGCCGAAGCACTGGTGCGCTGGCATCACCCGCAGCACGGCATGATCCCGCCCGCCGAATTCATCCCGCTGGCCGAATCGACGGGCCTGGTGGTGCAGGTGGGCGAATGGGTCTTGGAAGCGGCCTGCGCCCAGGCGCAAGCATGGAAGCTGGCTGGCCTGCCGCCGATCCGCCTGGCCGTCAACGTTTCCGCGCGCGAATTCACGGCAGCCTTGCCCGCCAGGGTGGCGGCGACCCTGGCCCGCTACGGCCTGGAAGCGGCCTGGCTGGAACTGGAAATCACGGAAAGCACCCTGATGCACAACATCGAGAGGGTCATCGCCATCATGGACCGCATCACGGCCCTGGGCGTGGCCCTGTCGCTGGACGACTTCGGCACCGGCTATTCGAGTCTGTCCTATTTGAAGCGCTTTCCCATCGATACCCTGAAAATCGACCGTTCGTTCACCACCGGCATCCCCACCGACGCCAGCGACTGCGCCATCGCCAGCACCATCATCAGCATCGCCCAGCAGCTGCACCACAAGGTGATCGCCGAAGGCGTGGAGACGGCCGAGCAGCTGGCCTTCCTGAAGAGTTCCGGCTGCGACGAAGTGCAGGGCTACCTGTTCTCGCGCCCGCTGCCGGCGAGGGAGTTCGAGCGGGCGCTGCGGGAAAACTGGGGTGTGTAGGTGCCTGCCCCAGCCCTTGCCGTTGGGGGAGTAAGGCCACGACAGTACTAGCCATTGGTAAGCCAGTGACCTTTATGTATAATGCTGCCATCTGGAAGCGTGGCCGAGTGGTTGAAGGCACTAGTCTTGAAAACTAGCGACGGGTTAAACTGTTCGTGAGTTCGAATCTCACCGCTTCCGCCAGGAAATAAAAAGAAGAGCCGCCCCCTTGGGCGGCTTTTTTTATTTCCTGGCGGAAGCGAGCAGGGCGCCTGCGCGCCCTGCGCGTGAGATTCGAAGGGCTGGGCCTACCGGCCCAGCCCGCCCCGAATCCTCCAACCGCTGCCGCTGCGCGGCAGCTTCGCGCGCCGAGGGCGCGCGTTCGTGGTTCTAATTAGGTTTGCGATTGAGCCAGCTTTCACAGCACCCGACGCATCAGTTCGTGTCCGAATAGCGGACCTGACCCCCGCGCCCGGGCGCCTTCGCGCCCTGCGTGTGAGATTCGAAGGGCTGGGCCTACGGGCCCAGCCCGCCCCGAATCCTCCAACCGCTGCCGCTGCGCGGCAGCCCCGCGCGCCGAGGGCGCGCGTTCGTGGTTCTAATTAGGTTTGCGACTGAGCCAGCTTTCACAGCACCCGACGCATCAGTTCGTGTCCGAATAGCGGACCTGACCCTCGCGCCCCGGCAAAGTGAGGCTGATTTCGCTGCCAAGCAACACCAGTAGCCATTATAAGTCGGCGCCACCGACCCGCCTCCTGAGTTTTATTGCAATACTGGCACCTAGTTTGCCCCCTAACCAAATTATAGCTGCGAAAGCAGCAAGTAGCGGAAGTGCCACCACCGCGAATCCGTAAGTAACAAGGACGACAGGTGTCCATAGTACCAACGCACCAAGGAATGCACTGATGCCAATGGTTTTGAGCCAGGAGCTTCCTAAAACTATACCTTGAAGGATACCTGTTAAAAGCCCCGCCGCGATGACCGCCAGTACCTTTAGGACGTCAGGGAGCGATTCAGCATACATATACGCCAGAAAAGCAGCACCGATACTCGTTGTAGCGCTTAAAATACCAACTAATCCAATTTGTTTTTTACTCATCATTGCCTGAAACGGAATAAGTTTCCCCTTGGAAAGTGGAATGAAACATAGTGATAGGTTCCAGAGTACGCGATTTATATCTGGATTTGACAGTTGCGTTGCAGGTTATTTTGGGAGTACTGCAACGTATACTCTACACATATCACGACCTTGATGTTACTAGGGGACTCAAGTCGATTGGGGAAAGCCTTGATGTTACTGGAGTACTCAAGTCGATCCGGAACGTTGTTGATGCTCCTAGGGGACTTAAGTTGAACCGGAAGGGTGTAGATGCTCCTCAGGAACTCAAGTCGATCCGGGATGTTTTGAATGCTCCTGGAGAACTCAAGTCGAACAGGAAACGACGAAAAGAATAGCGTAACTAGCGTAACTTTTATGTTCTGTGGGCTAGATTCATAGTGAGATACGCTATTGCATCATCGTTGTCTCGCAGGGGCATGATTGAAGTGCCGATGCCAGATCAGTGTGTTAGGCTTGCACGCAGAAAAAAAGCTGTCATTTTGTTGTCATTCTTAGGCTAGAACAGCCCAAAAACAACCCAAATAATGACAGGCTTCTTCTTGCTAACTACTTGATTTTAAAGAATTCAGTGGTGGAGACGGCGGGAATCGAACCAGCCGCGCACGAAGTCCACTTTGGACCAGTCTAGGGCTACCGGTTCAGAATGCAAGCGGCAACAGGTTGCGGCCCTTACCGGATGCGTGCGCGAGGATGCGTGCTCATGGGGTTAACGGTCGATCAAGGAACCCAGCATGGCGTGCGCTTGAAGGTCACTACGGGCCGCCGCCTCTTCCTCGCCGCTTAAAATCCAGTGCGTCCTGCCGTCTTGCGTATTACTGCTGCCATATGCCTGCATCGCCTTGCGCAATGCCTGTTGACGCTCCGGCGGTAGCGCGTCGAGCCTGGACTGGCTGAAAATATTGATGGGATACACGTCGCGTATATGCTCATACTGCAGCCCGTTGCGCTTGATGGCGCCCCAATTATTGCCAGGATCGGAACTGGCCGGTACAAACGGATGGGCTTCATCGATTATCCGATAGCCGCCTGCGTAACCCGTACCATAGCCCAGCGTTTCGCTGTAGCCGTACACATAATCGCAATGATCGAGCAAGCCAGATATGCCCTCTGCGCATTGAAACAGCTGTGCCAGCGACAGTTTGCTGGCGTTGATAGCCAGCATCAGCGAACAGCTATTTGAATACAGGGCGAGAACGTCGCAGTTCGCCCACTCGTCTATATCGTCGGGTGGTACGACCCGAGGCGAATACAGGCTGATGCTGTCGGCATCAGGTGCGAACAGGGTTTTCTCGTAGTTTTTCTGCGAAAACTTGACGACCTTGCCGGTCTTGCTGCCGTAGCGATCGACGCGCTCGCCCACCTGCTCAAACCAGGCAAACAGTTGCGCGCTGGCGGCGGCAGGAATAAATGGGCTATTCTTTTTGAATTCGCCTACAAGGAAATGAAATTGCTCCATGTGTCACCATAGTGAATGTTCTGCGCGCATGATGCCATGCGCGCGGCCATGCGGCTAGCGTGCGCGAGAGCATGCGGCTGCGCGCCATTTCAGTCTACATTTGATTTTCATAGCAAAAATTGCATTGGTGCAGGTATACAAAGACTTTTCAGCTTTTCGACCGAACCAGCTCTCACAGCATCCACGCCTAAGCCCGTGCCTGAATGTCAGACCAAACTCCAGTGTATTTTGTAGCAATTCCAACAACATCACCCCACCAGCATGGTATATAACGAATACATGTCACTGCATGTGTGACGCACAGAACCGGCGAGTGTGGTGCTCGCCAGGAAACCTCATAAGGAGACCGCTATGCCAAAATACGTTATCGAGCGTGATATTCCCGGGGCCGGGAAGTTGTCTGAGCAAGAACTTCAAGCCATTTCGCGGAAGTCCTGCAGTGTCTTAAACAAGATGGGGCCACAAATTCAATGGCTGCAAAGCTATGTTACTGGCGATAAAATCTATTGCGTTTACATCGCTGAAAATGAAGCGCAGGTTCGCGAACATGCCCAGCAAGGTGGCTTTCCTGCAAACCGTGTGTCGGAAGTCATCTCAGTCATTGATCCGACTACGGCAGAGTAGTTCCGCCGCCAATGTACTTGAGTCTCGTCCCTGGCGGAGCTTGACTCGGGCAGGGACGAGTTGTGCGTTACATGACCGTTTGGGAAGACGTTGACCGAGCGGCATGGGGCGAGAGTAACCATCAGTCCGCGTCATCACCGTATCGACTGTATCGAGCCTCTGACGAGTCGGCCTGCGTAGCTTTTGCGCCGAGCCGGCTTCTACGACGCCCAACGCATCCGTTCGTGTCCAAATGACGGAACTGCCCGTCGCGTTGGGGAATCTCAGGAGTTTGCTGGCATACCTGCGGCGCGTTGTGGCCTCTTGTCGACCGGCACAAACACTTCCCATTTATGTTGTATTGTCGGCTTTACGGTCCTGGCGCAACTCACAGCAACATTCGGTCCAGAAAGGCCATGGCTCTTCGGCACCCATGCCACATGCAAAGGTAGCGCGCATTTCGTCACCAGAATCTTCCGGTTCGGCTCCAATACTTGCCACCGTGTGCCGTTTTTGGCATTTTCTGCTGCCATGAACTTGACTGCGGCCTCCCTGATCTCAAACAAGCCATGTATGTCACCGCGGGTTCTATCTTCGTCAAGCGTGGCAGCGATTGCCGAGGCGATGCCAGCGGCAAGAAAAAGAGCGCCGGCAAGGGCGGCGCACATGCGTTGATTCCATCGTAACGGTAGCTGCATCTTTACACTCCTTGCCGAGGCTGTTTGATATCCCCCGCCATCACAAAATCAAGCCACTTCATCGCGCCTGAACATGAATTGTTGACGCTGAATGCCTTGCGTGACGAAGTCCGCATCGGGCGGGATTGTTTCCCAGAAAAAAACATGTTTAAAAATGGGGATTTTGTTGAATTTTTTCGAACGAAATATCCATCTGTTTTTCGTGAAATCGCTGTAACGGTCGCCCTTGAACTGTTTATGTACAGTTGTAAAAGGAAGCAACTTTTCCGCAATATCCGGGAAAGAATAATCTGGGTGGTTATCCTTGAATTTCTCGAAAATTCCAAATTGATCTCTGCAGATGACTTGAATGGCCGTTTCTGGCATGCGATAGCGCGGGGACCACAGGACATTCCAGCCTGATTCGATTTCATTGATGAATTTTACCAGGCGCGGCGTCATGATATAGGCGTCCGACTCGATATGGATGATTTTATCCACGCCTAATTCATTGGCCACCTTGACCGAGTGCAGAAAACTGCGCCACCAGCCAGGGTAGTCAGCCCCGCTTTGCCGTCCCAGGTTGTTGTCGAAGCGAATGATGAGATTTTTATCGTCATTCGAAGCCAGAGGAGCGCTATGGGAAACTGTCTTGATAATGTCGGCAGGTGGAAGAAATGGCGACCCATCGTCAATCATTATCTTCTTTACTGCATCGATTGGAATGTCTTTATAGTAATCGAGCCACCGTTGATACCGGCTTTCCCATGATGGTGCATCTTTTATAAAGCTGGTGCAGAATATAATGGCTTTCATTTGCTAAACACATTCCTTGTGTCGGAAAATACAGGTTATTCACGGATCATTAAAATTTTCAACTATTTTAGCAGATCGGAGGCGGTTTAATCACTGAACGGGCATGCCGGCGATGTGGCCGCTGGCAGCATGGCGCCTCTGGCACGCACTCCTGGCGCCCCGTCACCGATGCCGTATCGTCCACATGCCGCGATCATCGCTGCTTATACTAGGTGCATGGCAGAGGTTTCCCATGCGCCATCTCCTTACACCCGTGAACCAATGAAAAACACCACTGTCGAATATCGTCATAACTTTCCTCTTGATCCACTGGACGTTGTTCGCGTCTTCGATCAGTCCGGCATCAAGCGGCCCACCAGCAACCTCCCGCGAATCGCGCGCATGTTTGCCGCGCCTTGTCTGGTGCTGTCGGCATGGGTGGATGGCCAGCTTGTGGGGCTGGCCCGGTCGTTGACCGACCATGCGTATTGCTGTTATCTCTCGGATCTGGCGGTAGACAAGCAATACCAGGGCCTGGGTAT
Source organism: Janthinobacterium aestuarii (assembly GCF_046113285.1). Taxonomy (NCBI): domain Bacteria; kingdom Pseudomonadati; phylum Pseudomonadota; class Betaproteobacteria; order Burkholderiales; family Oxalobacteraceae; genus Janthinobacterium; species Janthinobacterium aestuarii. The sequence goes on along the minus strand of NZ_CP142524.1, from coordinate 4,425,266 downwards.
CGGCAAAGCGCTTGTCCAGCGCACCCAGGCCGTCATCGGCGACGAAGTGTCCCTGATATTGCTTTCCGCCCCTGATGCCATGTCCTACTATCCGACGCTCGGTTTTGAACCTGCCGCCAATGCTTTTATCATTCGGCGCAAACATTAAGTGAGCGCTTCCAGGAACGCTTGTGCCCGTATGAAACCCGTCTATACCCTCGCCGAAGCCCTGGCGCAAGACCCCGCTCGCGTGGCCAAGACCCAGGCTCTTACCCTCGACAGCTCCCGGCCCCACATGGGCCTGAAAGGCAGGCACGGCCTGTTCGCTTCCGTAGCATGGTGGGAAAGCATCAAAGCCGGCCGTATCCAGACGCAAACGTTGACGGGCTGTATCGAGCGCACGTATTTCGCGGGCCAGGATAGCCGGCGCGGCGATCAAGTCAACAGCTTCACTTTGCGCCTGACCGATGGCTCGACAGTCGACGAGAGCATCTACACGCATCGGAAGCAGGACATCAAGCTGTTCGTGCCCGGCGCCACGGTGACGATGGTGTATGCGCTGGACGAGATGAAGGCGCAGGCGGCTGACGGTGGTGCCTGCTACGCGCGGATCGTGCTGGAAGTGTCCGTTTCTGCGTCATAAGGCGCTTATATCCACTTGATACCGCTGCCATAAGCCTCCTGTTCTCTGTCAACAACATCCCTCCAGGTTTGCATTAAATTAAGGGTATTTGATGATGATGGAGGCGAGATGAACGACGAACTCAGTGGTGAGAAATGGGGGCGAAAATTTCCAGGCAGCACCAACACCAGGGATTTGTCAGGAAATTTTCGTTTGGCAGTAGAAGATTTTCTATATGCAATGAAAGAGGCGGGGATCAGGGTTGCAATCAATGCCACCTACAGACCGTCGCAGCGCTCCTACCTGATGCATTATGCGTGGAGAATCGCAAGAAAACAGCTTGATCCCCAACACATCCCGAAAATGGCGGGTGTGCATATAGAATGGGATCACGGCGAAATTGACGCATCTGTCAAGGCTGCAAAGGCAATGTTGATTGTCTTGCAGATTAATCATTTACCCATCAAACCCGCACTGCGCTCGCAACACAATTCTGGTCTGGCGATTGATATGGATTTGCTGTGGAGCGGAGCGGTTGAGGTGAAAGATGCGAGCGGCAATCTGGTGAGGATTGCCACTTTGCCTAGGACGGGCATGAACAGGCAACTTATTGCGGTCGCTGCAACATATGGGGTAAAGAAATACAGCGGGCCTGGAAGCGACCGGCCACACTGGTCCAATAATGGCTATTAAAGGAAAGTCATGCGAAAATTTCTTCTGATAGTGCCTATTTGCTTTGTTCTTCCTTTTGCCTTTTCAGCCGAGCCACTCCCTAAGGATGTCAGCAGATTTATCTATAACGCCGAAGCATGTGAGCACCTGGCGGGAGAATTTGATGGAGAGCTACCTAAGCGGCAGCAGGATGATCTCCTCAAGAACATACATCAATACTGCAAGGTGGCGCAAAATCAGCAGAGAGTTCTTGAGGTGAAATATAAAGGCAATGCCAAAATAATGAAGGTCATCAAGAGTCATGCCAATGATGCGGTAAGCAGTTATGAGGGGGAATGACATACGCTGGTCTTCTGGGGGCACGCAGGGTGCAAGCTGCCGCCGCAGTAATCTTCGCAAAATTGACTTAAGCAAATTCCCAACCGAAATTCGTTTGACCGTCCTCCGCGCCAGGTCTAGAGTCGTCAACGAGACCTCAACCGACCCCATCGCCCCCATGGCCAAGCCCTTTCCCTTGAACCCCAAGAACCCCGAGCGCATCTGCTGGGGTTGCGACAAGTATTGTCCGCCGGACGCCATGCGCTGCGGCAATGGTTCCGAGCGTACGCAGCATCCGGTCGAGCTGTTTGGCGAAGGCTGGAATGACTGGGGGCTGGCGGCGGCCGACAAGGAAGAGGATACGAAGACGCCTTGAGCCGGCGGTGGCCGGGCAGCACACTGCTTGTCAGCGGCTGAAACCTGGCGGAAACTGTCGATTCCGGGCTTGGTGCATGGGCTGACCTTCGGCATTCCCCATCTGAAACTAAAAAGGGCTGAGTCCTGTGCAGCACAGGACTCAGCCCTTGGCTATTGGCGCACCATCACGCCGGCAGCAGAGGATTACATGAAGTGGTAGTTGGCGCTGATGCGGAAGTAGCGGCCTTGACCATTGTGCAACTGCGGATTGAAGCCTTCCACTGGGTAACGTGGATCATATGGCGCCTTGATATCAAACAGGTTCTTGATATTGAACGACAGGGTCAGATCCTTGAAGCCCGTGTAGGAGTACGCCATATTGGTCGTCGTCCAGCTCTTCACGTCGCAGCTGCTGATGTAGTTGCTGTACTTCGGCAGACCACCGAGCCCATATGCCGACTTCGGCTGACCCACGCCGTACTGGCAGTATGGTTTCTCGTAGACCACATTGTTGTCGCTACGGCGCAGCAACGATACGGGACCGACGAAATCTACCGATGTCGTCAGCGAGTGGTCGCCACGGGTCCAGTTGACCGACAGGTTGCCGCGGTTCTTGGGATTGTCGCCGACCGAGGTGGCATAGTCGGACAGGCCGCCGTTCGCACCGGAGGTATCGGTTGCCACTTCGCCAGGACGTTCGGCGCGCTTGAAGCTCATCAGATAGCTCCAGTTCAGGTTGGCGGTCAGACGGCCCAGATCGCCCAGCGATTTGCGGTACGCCACTTCGAAATCGATGCCCTGCACTTCGGTGCTGCCCTGGTTCACATACGAACGGTTGACCTGGGAAATCGGACCCGAGTTAGGCACCACGTTGCCATTGGCATCGGTCACCAGATTGGCCGGATTGTTATCGCGTATCACGCTGCCAGGATAGCGTTCTTGACGATCCACCATGTACTGCGCGCTGAACAAAGCGGTTTCATCCACTTTCTTGATGCGGTAGTAATCGACCAGCACGTCGATTTCCTTGGTCGGCGCCAGAATCAGGCCCAGCGAGTAGCTCTTCGATGTTTCAGGGCGCAGATCAGGCGTGGCTGCGGATAGGCTGGAAATGCCTTTCTTGCAATCAGTTTTATCCGCGCCGGTGGCCGGATTGACGCCGTCCGGGCAGCGCAGCGGGTCAACCACGTTGCTGAACGATTGCACGCCGCCAGGCGAAACCTGGGTCAGCGCTGGTGCACGGAAACCTTCGGCATAGGTGCTGCGAACGGCTACGCGGTCGCTGATGGTCCACTTGGCGCCGACTTTCGGCACGAAGTTGCCCTTCAGGTTAGGGTATTTATCGTAACGGCCGGCAAAGTCCATTTCAAAGTATTTCGCAAACGGCGTGCGTACTTCGATGAATGTCGAGCTGACATTGCGTTGGCCATCGGCCGACGAGTTGGCCAGGCCGATGATGTCGCCGCGCTGCGTCGCCATGTCTGGCGTCAGGCCGATTTTTTCTTGACGGAATTCGGCGCCGAACGCCACGCCGACCTGGCCGCCGGCCAGCTGGCCAAATGCGGTACTCGCCTTGGCGTCGACTTGCGTTACCTGGGCAAAGCCGCGGTTTTCCAGGTCACGCGTGACGCTAGGGTCGGCATTGACCTGCGCCAGGGTCCAGTTCTGCGTCATCACTTTTTCGAGGGTCGGACGATACAGCATGCCGTTCCAGTTTTCGGTGCGTTCGGCTCGGTTCCACAGTACGGCCGTTTCCCAATCCCACGCACCTGTCGTGCCGCGCACGCCAGCGAGCAAGCGATAGCTTTCGTTCAGATTGGAGGCGCCGCCCGGGGCGCTGACGCGGTAGCCGACAGCGGCGCGCTGCGTCGGGAATGGATTGTCAGGATGACCTACCGGCAAGATCATCTGGAACTGCTGCGGTGCGCCGTTGAGTTGATACACGGTAGTCGAAGCCGTGCTGCGGAAGGCCGTCGGCACGCGCAGATAGGTGCGCTCCGAACGGCTGTAGCCGGCTTCGGCAAAGGCGGTCACGTCGTCATTGATCTCGAACGTGGCGCGCGACAGCACGTTGGCATCCTTGCCGGCGCTTTGCACTTCGGCGTAATCGTCGATGTTGAAGTTGCAGAAGGTGCGGCCTACCAGCGGGTCGCTTGCCAGCATGTTATGCGCCGCCATGTTGCCGGTGATTTGCTGCGACGCCGGGCAGTCCAGGCGGTTGATGATTTGCGCGCGCTGGGCGTAGGTGGTGGCGAAGTTCTTCGTGCCAGGCTTCGTTTCAGCGTAGAAGAAAGGCGACGTGGTCAGGCTGCTGGAGAAAGGGTTCAGGCGGCCGTTGATGTCGGCATACATGCCTTTCTCGACGTCATTTTCGTTCTTGATGATGGTGCTGTCGCGCTTGGCTACGTCAAAGCTGACGAAGGCATTGAAGCGGTCCTTGCCAAAGCCGAAGATACCGCTGGCGCTCTTGCGGGCAAATTCGCCGTCGTCGTTGGCGCTGATGCTGGCGCTCATTTCGGCGCCAGTGTACTTGGTTTTCGTAATGAAGTTGACGACGCCGGCGATGGCGTCGGAACCGTACACGGCCGATGCGCCATCCTTGAATACTTCGACGCGTTCGATGGCCGAGACGGGAATGCTGTTCAAGTCATAGACGGCCGATTTTCCCTGATTCGGGTCGGCATAGGCGGATGCGGTGATACGGCGGCCATTGAGCAAAATCAGCGTGGAAGACGAACCGAGGCCACGCATGGAGGCGGTTGCCGCACCGCGGGCAAAGCCGCCGTCGGTCACGTCCACCGACGAGCCCGATCCGAAGGCAGGAATCGAGTGCAACAGTTCGGCCACAGTATTGGCGCCGGTAGCGGCAATCTGCTTGGCATTCAAGGTCTGGATAGGCGAGGAGCCTTCTTTTTCAGTGCGCTTGATGTTCGAACCGGTCACCAGGACTTTTTGCAATGCCGGTTCTGCCGGTGCTTCCTGGGCAAACGCCATATGGGATGAGGACAATGTCAATGCGACAGCGACGACGCTGCGCTTCAAAACAAACTTCTTAGTCAATTCACTTCTCCGTACGAGTCATTCTCAGGACCCGTTATATGTGAAAAACTGTTGAAACAAGCACCTTGCGATAGGCACGCGCCTGCCAACTCGATCTAGTTTGACCGTTCAATTGCAGTCATTTTTTGTAAAATGTGATATTCATTTTACCTAGAAGACACATAAAAACATTTCCATATGGGAAATGTCAATTTTATCTATCACTGTTGCTCTTATTTACAACAGTAAAGATTTTCTTTACAAATGGATGCTGCTGAAATTTCCGTGTTTTCGGAAGATGATGATCGGAAGGAAACGCGCGCAGCGTGAGGCAACGAGGCGGTGGACATGAGAGAACATGCCGCTCCAGACGGAAATCCCATGCTTCAAGGCGATTGCCTTGTGGGTAATTCATGCATGGAGGAAATTGTCAACAGGCGTTTTTTTGATGACGGTGGCGTGGCTGTCGCCAATACGCGAAATCGTCATGCTCGACAGCACGGGTGGCGGCGGGAAATACGATGGAGCTGCGCATGACAGGGGACGACGAAAGCGCTGCGACGGCGTCCCTTGCTGTCAGTTGAGCACGAACTCCAGCACGTCGTCGCCATACTTGTCCGTCTCGCCCGTCGCCGTCCAGCCCAGGTAGCGGTAAAAGCCGTAGGAGCGCGAGGCGGGGTCGCTGGAGCAGCCGAGGAACAGCCGCTGGTGGCCCTGCGCGCGCAGCTCGGCCATCACCAGTTCCAGCAAGGTCTTGCCGATGCCCAGGCCTTCGAATTCCGGCAGCAGCGCCAGGACGATGATTTCGCCCGTGTCGCGCTCGCCGAAGCAGTAGCCGGCCAGCTGGCCATCGTGATGGCAGACCTGGCCGGGCAGGCTGCCCGAGCGCATCATATCGGCCCAGGTGTCGGCCGTGATGCCCACTTCCGCCAGGCGTTCTTTGGAAACGGCGTTTTGCCGCGTCTTGCCGCGCAAGGCGATGAAGGCCGCGGTATCTTCCGCCCTGGCGGCATGGAAAGTAATTGATGCTGAATGTGTCGTCATGTGTAAGTGAATTATTCGATGGTAGTGAAGGATTTATTCCCAGGATTTGCGCATGATCTGCGCGTGGCGCTGCCAGTCATAGGCTTGGGTATGTTCGATGGCTTGCTGGCCGGGATTGCCGCTATCGATTTTTTCATCCTTGACGATGACCAGGTCGTTTTTATCGTTCAATCCATATTCCCGGTAGCGCTCGCAATCCTGTGCGCGCCGGGCGACGGTGATTAATTTGTTAGCCTGCCACTTATAGCTGTCTTCATAAAAGCATTGCGCCGCGCAGCCGCAATTGGCGATGCCGCCTTCGATTCTTTGCCCGGCGATGCTAATTTTCAGATTTGGAATCGCGGATAAGGGTTTGTTGAAACTGTATTGTTTTGCTTGCGCATCCCACAGCCACACATCGGAACAGCGGATGCGTCCCTGGCTATCCGTATAGCCGGTCACCCACAGGTCGGCATGGCCATCGAAATTCATGTCGGCCAGCAGCGCGTGCAAATTGCCCGTGCCGCTGGTGCTGCAACTGCCAGTCATCCACTGCTTGCCGATTTTCAGCTGGTAGGTCTGTTTTTCATCGTGATTCGCATAGCGGATATCGGCCGCTTGCCGTACTTTCCCTGTCGCGGCTTTGTCCAGATGCAGCGTACCGCCATAAGCGGAGGTGGAAAGCAGGGATAAAAGCAGAACAATCAATTTCATGGCGTTATTCTTCGGTCACAATGCCCCGATTGCATCAGGTGGAGAATGATCATAACGCAGGATATGGGCAATGCGCCACACGGTTTCTATTGTGCATTCTGCCAGTAACAGTGCTGTGTACAATGCCAAAAATCCCCGAACAAGGAATCTTCATGACTGTTTCCAGTGCATCTTTTAATGAAGCGGGCATCCTCGCTTATAACGACGGCAATTACGCCGAGGCCTTTAAACAATTCGATGCCGCCGCGCGCACCGCCGATCCCGCCGGCCAGCATTTATTGGCCAGCCTGTATTACCAGGGCCATGGCGTGACGCAAGACTTGCCGAAAGCGGTGGAATTGTTCACGGCGGCCGCGCAGGCGGGCTTTCCCCCGTCGCTGGCCAACCTGGCCCTGATGTATGCAAGCGGCGACGGCGTCGCGCAAGACATGGCGCAATCGCTCGCGTACGGACGCCAGGCGGCCGAGGCGGGCGATGGCCAGTCGCAATTCAACCTGGCGCAGGCCTACCGCAAGGGTGATGGCGTACCGCAAGACTACGCCGAGGCGGCCTTCTGGTACAAGCAGGCGGCCGAAGCCGGTTCCCTGTCGGCGCAGAACGAATACGGCTTGCTGTATGCGCAAGGGCAGGGCGTGGAGCTCGATTACGTGCAGGCGTACGCGTGGATCGCCATGCCGGCCGAGGCGGGCAGCACGCAATCGATCAAGAACCGCGACCAGTTGCTGGAGATACTCACGCCGTCACAGCAGCAGGCGGCGCGCGCGCTGGCCGCTGAATATGCGGCGCAGTACGGCGTCAATCCCCACTGAACGACGATTTCGCCGGCACCTTGGTCAGCACGCCCGCCGCATCGAGTTCATAGCTGTCGAAATCGTGCGCCAGGAACAGTTTACCCGAGTAATGCAGCCGTGCTTCCGCTTCCAGCTCGGCCATGCCTTCCGCATTGTGATAGCGGGCGCTGAAGTGCGTGAGGATCAGGTTTGGCAAGCGGACCGCTTCGGCAAACTGCGCCACGCGCTGCACGGAACTGTGCGTGGGGCCGGGTCCCACTTTTTGCAGCATGGCTTCCGTGTAGGTGGCTTCATGCACGAGTAGTTGCGCATTGGCACAGGCGTCCGTCAGCAAGGACGGCGTGTCGTTGTCGCCGCCGATCACCACGGTGGCGCGCTGCGTTTCCGTCTGGCGGAAAGCGGCGGCGCGCAAGACCGTGCCATCGTCGAGCAGCGCATCCTGGCCCGCCTGCAATAGCCCCCAGGCGGGGCCGGGCGGCGCGCCGGCCGCCTGCAGGGCCGTCTTGTCCAGTTTCCATCTGCTCGTTTCCAGCGCAAAACGATACGCGACGCTCGGTGCGCGGTGCGACAGCGCGTGGCGCGAGACGGTCAAGCCCGCTGCTGCATGGACGACTGGCGCGCTGTCCACGTCGATGTGGATCAGCGGGTACGTCAAAAACAGTTCCGTGTGCAGCAGGGTCGCGTCGATCCAGGCCTTGATCGCGGCCGGGGCGATCAGCAGCAAGGGTTTCTTGCGCCCCGTCATCGAGGCGCTGGCCAGCAGGCCCGGCAGCCCATAGCTGTGGTCGCCATGCACGTGGGTGATGCAGATGCCCACCAGGTCGTGTACGGACAAGGGCAGGCGCTGCAGCCGGTGCTGCGTGGCTTCGCCGCAATCGATCATCCACCAGTCGCGGTTGTGCGTGGTTTGCAGGGCCAGCGAGGTGACGTTGCGGTGGCGCGTGGGCACGCCGGAAGACGTGCCGAGAAAAGTCAGTTTGAACATGGGCGCATTATGCGGCAAGCCACCGCCGTTGCCAACGCGCCCGCCTTCAGCCTGCCAGCGGCGCGCCCAGTTTGTCCTTGTAGATGCGCCCGTTCTTCATGATCAGCAGCAGGTTTTCTTCCGGCTGGGCGAGGAAATCGAGATTCTTCGCGGGGTCGCCCTCGGCCACCAGCAAGTCGGCCAGGGCGCCCACGGCCAGGCGGCCCAAAGTGCCCGGGTAGGGCGCGCGCTGGCCGGACAGGGCCAGCAATTGTCCATTCTGCCCCGTCGCCTGCGCCAGCAGGGTCAGGGGATCGTAATAGCGCGTGAGCTTGGCCAGCTGGCGGCCCTGCGTGGGCGTGTTTTTCGCGTTGAACAGGATATCCGTGCCCCAGCCGGTTTTGATGCCGTACTTTTGCGCCAGCGCATATGCCTTCACCGTGCCTTCCGAGACGATGGCCTGGCTGGCCTTGCGCGCCGCGTCGGGATACACGTTTGCATCCGCGTCTTGCAGGAACGGTTGCAAGCTCCACCACGTGCCCGTGTCGCGCATCATGCGCGCGGATTCGTCGTCGGCCAGCTGGCCGTGCTCGATGCTGCGCACGCCCGCGCGGATGGCGCGCTGGATGCCTTTCGGCGTGTAGACGTGGGTCATCACATACGTGCCCCAGTCGGCGGCCGCTTCCACGCCGGCGCGCAGTTCGCGTTCCGAATACTGGGTGCTGTCGAGCGGGTCGTACATCGAGGCGACGCCGCCGCCGGCCATCATCTTGATTTGCGTCGCGCCCAGCATCAGCTGCTCGCGCACGCGGCGCAGCACTTCCGCTTCGCCGTCGGCGATCATGGCCATGCCCGCCGTTTCCGCCATGCCCAGCGGCGCGTTGGCCGCGCGGGGGATATCGGAACGCATGCGGAAGTCGCCGTGGCCCGAGGTTTGCGAAATCATGGCGCCCGACGGGAAGATGCGCGGACCGTCGACGATGCCTTCATCGATGGCGCGTTGTAATGCAAACGCGGGGCCGCCGGGATCGCGCACGGACGTGAACCCCCGCAGCAGGGTGCGCCGCGCTTCCTGCGCCGCCACCAGATATAAATAGCCGACATCGGACGTCATGGCCGTCACCTGATTGATGGCGGCCAGCATGGTATGCCAGTGGGCGTCGATCAGGCCCGGCATCACCAGCTTGCCCTGGCAATCGATCACTTGCGCGCCCTCGACTTTCTCGCCGGCCGGCAGCAGGGCGGTAATTGTCGCCCCCGTCACCAGCACGTGGATGCCTGCGCGCGGCGCCTTGCCCGTGCCATCGAACAGGCGCAGATTGGTCAGCAACAGGGGGCGGTTGGCTGCTTGCGGCTGCTGGGCGATGGCGTTGCCGCTGGACAGGCCGAGGCCGATGAACGGCGCCAGCATGGCGGCCGTGCCGCCGAGAAATTGCCGGCGCCGCATGTCCGCCATCACGCGCTGGTGCAGGATGGTGAAGACGGTGCCGCCGCAGTCGCAGGCGCGCGGCTTCAGGCCGCCCGTCTGCCAGGTATCTGCCAGATGCTGCTCGTGTGCCAGGGCCATCGCGCCATCCTTTCATCGCTGCCGCGCCGGGAGCGTGGCAGCAGGCAAAGTTAATAATTAGTAACCATTACCATTGAATGCCCGCAGCGGCGGCAAGTCAAGCGTGCACTTGCTTTGCGGAAAAAAATGTAGCATCGGCTGTTCAAGGTGCATGCTGGCCGCTATTTTCCCCTTCGCCCGCCGTGTAATCGACAAAGCCGTCGCGGCGGCAAAAGCTGGCCAGCTGCATGCCGGCCTGGCGCGCGATGCGGATAGCCAGCGAGGTGGGCGCCGAGATGGTGGCGACGAGCCCGATATGCATGCGCGCCGACTTGCGCACCAGTTCATAGCTGGCGCGGCTCGACAGGAAGACGAAGCCGTCGTGCATGGCGATGCGGTGCAGCGCCAGGTAGCCGATCAATTTGTCCAGGCCGTTATGCCGGCCCACGTCCTCGAACACTTTTACCACCGCGCCCTCGGCCGTGCACCAGGCGGCCGCATGCACGCCGCCCGTCTTGTGCATCAGTTCCTGGTAGGGCAGCAGTTCGCGCGCGGCCCGGCCGAGGATGGCGCTGCTGGCTACCAGCGGCGGCAGGGGCCGCGTAATCTTTTCCGGTACCAGGTCCAGCAGGGCCAGGCTTTCGATGCCGCACACGCCGCAACCCGTGCGCCCCGTCAGCGCGCGGCGGCGGGCCTTGAGCTTGATCAAATCGGGCTGCGCGATGGTCAGCCGCACTTCCGCGCTGTCCGCGCCGCAGCACACGTCGAGGTCGTAGATGTCGCGCACGCTGCCGACGATGCCCTCCGTCAAGGTGAAGCCGACGGCGAATTCCTCGAGATCGCGCGGCGTGGCCATCATCACGGCATGCGCGATGCCGTTGTAGACGAGGGCCACCGGATACTCCTCGGCCACCATGTCGCGGCCCGCCGTGGCCACGCCGGCCTGGTGGCGCACCATGGGCACTTCCAGGAAACCGTCGCGTTCGATGGTGGTGATGCCGATGTCGCATTCCATGATTTTTCCTCCAGTTAATCGATCTGATAGCGCGGGCAGGGCCGTATCGAAGGCGGCAGCGGGTCGCCGTTCAATTCCAGCAGCGAACGTTCCGTTTCCCGCGTCATGGCGTTCAGGGCCAGGCAGTTGGGCGCCAGGCCGAACGGTTCGGCGATCTGCTGCGCGATGGCTTCCAGCGCGAACAGGGTGTAGGCAACGAAGACGGAAATGAGGGGCGTGGCCACGCCGATGGCGTCCACCAGGCCCAACGGCAGTAAAAAACAGTACATGTAGACGGTGCGGTGCACGAGCACGCCATACGGATACGGAATCGGCGTGTTCTTGATGCGCTCGCAGCCGGCCACGGTGGCGGCCAGGTCGTTGAGCTGGGTGTCGAGCATCCACAGCAGCTGCGTCTGGCCCGGCTGGCGCTGCACGGCGTCGTGCAGCATGGCGCGCACCGCATGCAGTATGGCGATGGGCTTGAAGTTGACGCCCTGCAAGCGCTGCACTTCTTCGGCCGGCAGGTAGCGCGCCAGGTCTTGCTGCGGGTCGGTCTGGCGCAGCTGGTGCTTGAGCGCGTAGACGAAGGCGATCAGGCGGCGCAGCAGCAACTGGTGGTCCAGGCCGCTCGTTTGCTGCGGCAGATACGTGAGCGCCTGCGAAGCGAGGGCCCGCGCGGCGATCAGCAATTGCCCCCAGATATGCCGCGCCTCGACGAAGCGCGCATAGCTGGCGTTGTTGCGAAAGCCGAGGAAGATCGCCAGGCTGATGCCGACCATGGGGAACGGCGCCGTATCGAGCGGAATCTTGACGCCGAAGATGCGGCCGTCCGTCAGCAAGGCCAGCGAACTGACGACCAGCATCAGCAGCAGTTGCGGGATGATGGCTTGCAGCACCGAGCCGTTCCAGACGAACAGCATGCGGAACCAGTTGGTGGTAGGCCGAATGATCATGATCTGATGCCGATCAATGCTTGCGGGGCACGACTTTGCCCTCGAAGACGTAGTATTGGAACAGGTTATAGCCGATCATGATCGGCAGCATCGTGCCCATGCCGATCAGCATGAAGATCAGGGTCGGCTCATCGGACGCGGCCGCCGCGATGCTCAGCTTGCCCGGCACGAGGTCGGGGAAGAAGCTGATGGCCAGGCCCGCGAACGACGCCAGGAACAGCACGATGGCGCCGCGGAAGGGGCCACGCACGCCATTCACGTGCACGGCCCACAGGATGTAAATAAACGCGCTGGCGGCGACGGCGGCCAGGGCCAGCAGCACGCCGAACACGCCCGGCTGCGCCCAGCGGTCGTGGCCGATGGCGCTGAAGACCATGGTGCCGGCTGACAGCACGATGGCGGCCGCGACCGTCGCCAGCACGCTGGTGGTCGCGTAACGGCGCGCCGCCGCTTCCAGCTGGCCGCCCGTCTTCTTGATCAGATAAGTGCTGCCCAGCAGGCAATAGCCGGCCACCACGCCCAGCGCCGTGCACGCCGTGAAGGTGCCGCTCAGCGGGCCCGGCTGCAAGCCCGTGATGACCTCGCCCAGCACCACTCCCTGCGCCACGGCGGCCAGCAGGCTGCCCACGCCGAAGACCAGGTCCCACAGGCGCTTGTTGCCGGCCGCATGGCGGAACTCGATCGAGGCGCCGCGCATGATCAGGCTGGCGATCAGCAGCATGATGGGAATGTACAATTGTTCCAGCAGGGTGGCGTAGGCGCTGGGAAAGGCGCCGAACAGGGCGCCGCCCACCACCACCAGCCAGGTTTCATTGGCGTCCCACACGTGCTCGATCGACTGGAAGATCAGGTTGCGTTCCTGCTCGCGGCGCGTGAACAGGCTGAGGATGCCCACGCCCAGGTCAAAGCCGTCCGTGACCACGTAAAACACCAGCATCAGGCCGATCAGGCCGAACCAGGCATTGCCCAGCATGGCATGCGAATTGATATCCATTACATACTCCTTGATTGATGGGGGCGCATCTCAATACCCCGCGGCATGGGCGGCGTCCGGCAGGGGCAGCGTCACGTCCGGGCCTTGTTGCAGCCATTTCCTGGCAAATACAAAGAAAGTGACGAACAGCACGATGTAAAACACGAAGAACATCAGCATGCTGCCGGCCACAGCGTGAGCGGCCACGTCGGAGACGGCGTCGCGCGTGCGCAGCAGGCCGTACACGACCCATGGCTGGCGTCCCACTTCGCGCACGATCCAGCCGCATTCGACGGCGATATACGGCAGCGGTATCGTCAGCACCCAGGCCAGCAGCAGCTTGCGGTTGCGCACGAACTCCTGCACCCGCCCACCTGCCTTGCGCCAGGCCACAAAGGTCCAGAACGCCAGCAGCACGAACCACATGCCGATGCCGGCCATGGCGCGAAACGCGTAGTACAGCAGCGGCAGCGCGGGCGGCTGGTCTGCGCGGGCGATGTCGGCCAGGCCCGTGATCTTGCCCGTGGCGCTATGCGTGGCGATCACGCTGAGCATGCCGGGCACTTCGAGCGACCAGTCGTTCTTCTGCTCCGCCTGGTTGGGCCAGGCCAGCAGGGACCAGGCCGCCCCTTCGCCATCGCGATTCGTGTGCCAGTGGCCTTCGATGGCCGCGCCCTTGGCGGGCTGGGTCTTGAAGACGTCGACGCCGCTCGAATCACCGAGCCACACTTGCAACGGTGCGATGACCAGCAACAGCATCAGCGCCAGCTTGAACGAGCGGGCGAAGAAGGCCGGCTCGCGGCGCTTGAACATATACCAGGCGGAAATGCCGGCGATGACGATCAAGCCCGTTTCCACGGCGGCCACCCACATGTGGCCCACGGCCCAGGCCATGTCGGGATTGAAGATGGCGGCCACGTAATCGGTGACGATGATCTTGCCATCAAGCACGCGCACGCCGGCCGGCGTCTGCATCCAGGAATTGGCGACCATGATCCAGAACGAGGAAATGCTGGAACCGAGCGCCACCATGCCGGTGGCAAACAGGTGCACGCCCTTCGGTACGCGGCCCCAGCCGAACATCATGACGCCGATGAAACCCGCTTCCAGCATGAAGGCCATGGCGCCCTCGAAGCCGAGGATGTTGCCGATGAACTGGCCCGAATGGTGCGAGAACGGCGCCCAGTTGGTGCCGAACTGGAATTCCAGGGGAATCCCGCTGACGACGCCGACGGCGAAGTTGAGCACCAGCAGCTTGCTCCAGAAGCGCGCGTGGCGGTAGTAGACGGGGTCGCTGGTGCGCAGCCACAGCGCCTCGACGACGAACAGGAACAGCGACAGGCTGATCGTCAAGATGGGCCACAGGATGTGAAAGATGGCCGTCATCGCAAATTGTGCGCGCGACAGGTCCAGGGTATCGAAACCGAACATGGCGTTCTCCTGTTCAGCTGGCGGCGGCCGAAGGCGCCAGCAGCACGGGGATGGATTTGAAGGTCGGCGTGCGCGAGCCTTCGCCCACGCTGCCCAGCGGCACCAGCGGATTGGTTTCCGGGTAGTAGGCGCCGATGCAGCCGCGCGGAATGTCGTACTCGACCAGCAGGAAGCGGTCGGCGCGGCGTTCGATGCCGTCATGCCACACGCCGATCAGGTCGACCCAGTCGCCGGCCGCAAAGCCCAGCATGGCCAGGTCGTCCTTGTTGATGAAGACGACCCGGCGCTGGCCGAACACGCCGCGGTAGCGGTCGTCCATGGCGTAGATCGTCGTGTTGTACTGGTCGTGCGAACGCGTCGTCATCAGCACCATCAGGCGCTCGCCGTATTGCTGGCGCGCGCGATGGATCGGCGTGTCGAGCTCGACGGCGTTGACGAGGAATTGCGCCTTGCCGCTTGCCGTCTTCCACACGCGTTCGCGCGAGGCGATTTTCAGGTGGAAACCGCCCGGCTTGGCGATGCGCAAGTTGTAGTCGAAAAAGTCATCGAATACTTGCTCGATGGAATCGCGCAGCAGCGCATAATTGCCGGAATAGCGCAGCCAGTCGATCTTGTCGCTGCCCAGCGTCGCCTGCGCCATGCCGGCCACGATGGCGATTTCCGAGCGCAGATTGGGCGAGGCGGGCTGGTTCATGCCGAACGAGATGTGCACCATGCTCATCGAGTCTTCCACCGTCACGCCTTGTGCCACGCCGCCCTGCACGTCGATTTCCGTGCGGCCCAGCGTAGGCAGGATCAGCGCATCCTTGCCGTGCACGAGGTGGCTGCGGTTGAGCTTGGTGGCGATGTGCACCGTCAGGTCGCACGAACGCAGCGCGTCCCAGGTGCGCGGCGTGTCCGGCGTGGCCATCGAGAAATTGCCACCGAGGGCGACAAACACTTTCACCTTTTTCTCCAGCATGGCTTCGATGGTGCCGACGGCGTCGTAGCCGTGGTGGCGCGGCGGTTCAAAACCGAAGACCAGGCCCAGGCGGTCGAGGAATTCCTTGGTCGGCTGTTCCTCGATGCCCATGGTGCGGTCGCCCTGCACGTTCGAGTGGCCGCGCACGGGGCACAGGCCCGCGCCGCGCTTGCCGATATTGCCGCGCATCATCATCAAGTTCGACAGGATTTGCACGGTGGCCAGCGAATTCTTGTGCTGCGTCACGCCCATGCCCCAGGTGGCGATGACGGCCTTGCCCTTCACGTAGATTTGCGTGAGCTCTTCGATCTTGTCGCGCGCCACGCCCGATTCGGCCAGCAGCAAGTCCCAGCTTTCCGCGCGCAGGTCGGCGGCGAAGGCGTCGAAGCCGCTCGTGTGTTCGGCGATGAAGATGCAGTCGAGCACGCGCTCCTGGCCGTGGGCGATGGCGTCATCATCGAGCTCGACGACGCGCTTGGCCATGGCCTTGATCAGAGCGAAGTCGCCGCCCAGGGTGGGGCAGATGAACAGCGAGCAGATGTTCGTGCTGCCGCCCGTCAGCATTTCCAGCGGATGCTGCGGGCTGGTGAAACGCTCCAGGCCCCGTTCGTGCAGCGGGTTGATGGAGACGATGGTGGCGCCGCGGCGCGATGCTTCGCGCAATTCGCCCAGCATGCGCGGGTGGTTGGTGGCCGGGTTCTGGCCGAACAGCAGCAGGGTGTCCGCATGCTCGAAATCGTCGAGCAGCACCGTGCCCTTGCCGATACCGACGGTTTCCGGCAAGCCACGGCTCGTCGCTTCGTGGCACAGGTTGGAACAGTCGGGGAAGTTATTCGTGCCGTAGGCGCGCACGAACAGCTGATACAAAAAGGCCGCTTCGTTGCTGGCGCGGCCAGACGTGTAGAAGGCGGCTTGGTTCGGGTCGTCCAGCGCGTGCAAATGGTGCGCCACGAGGGCGAACGCGTCGTCCCAGGCTATCGCCTGGTATTTGTCGCTGGCCGCGTCGTAGACCATGGGGTCCGTCAGGCGGCCATGTTGTTCCAGATCATAGTCCGACTGTTCCATCAATTCCGTGACCGTGTGCTCCTGGAAAAACTCGGGACGCACGCGCTTGCTCGTCGATTCGGCGGCCACGGCCTTGACGCCGTTTTCGCAGAATTCAAACGTCGATGCGTGTTCGCGGTCGGGCCAGGCGCAGCCGGGACAGTCGAAGCCGTCGGGCTGGTTTTGCTCGAACAGCGAACGGTAATTGCCCGCGCTGACTTTTTCCTTGAACAGATTGATGGCCACGTACTTGAGTGCTCCCCAACCGGCCGCGGCATGGGTATAGGGCGCGATGCGCGCGTCGGACTTTGGCTTGCTCATGATGACTCTCCTGGTGATATGCGATGGGACAATCACATGGTAGGGGCGGCGGACCGTCCCGTAGGCGCACAGTTCCGGACAAAAAAACAGAGTACAGATGGGCATGCGCCGATTTGCATCGCACCCGCCATGCCGCTGACTTATGATGCAAACGAGGGAAGTGCATTGCGCATTTCCAGCCTTCAACGAGGAACAATATGCAACATGAAGACGGAGTCGACGCGGCGCTGATAGCCCTGCTGGCGCTGCTGTGGGAGGCGCGCCAGGAAGCGTCCGAGAAACCGTGGTCGCTGGCCAAGCTGGCCAAGCGGGCAGGGGTACAGATGAGCACTTTGTTGCGCCAGCTCAATGCGCTGTCCAGCGCGCAACTGGTGAACGTGACGACGGCGGAGAGCGGCGGCGGCAGCGCGCTGCTCAGCGAAGCGGGGGCGCAGCTGTGCGCCAGCGTGTTCGCGCCGCCGCCGGCAGAGTAAAGCCGCATCTGTACTCTATCGCCCGGCGCCGGACTGTACCTGCTGGCCTGGCCCCATTCGCCCTATGCTACGTCCTGACGAATGCACATCAAGGGGGAAGCACAATGAACACCATCCTGTATCCGCAGCCAGCACTCCGGCAGCCAGACCATATCGCGCCGTGCGTGGACATGCTGGGCCGTCCCCTGACGGACTTGCGCATTTCCGTCATCGACCAGTGCAACTTCCGCTGCACCTATTGCATGCCGGCCGAGCTGTACCCCAGCGATTACCCGTTTCTGCCATCGAGCGAGCGCCTGTCTTTCGACCAGATCGAAACGATGGCGCGCGCCTTCGTGCGCCTGGGCGTGGATAAAATCCGCATCACGGGCGGCGAACCGCTGCTGCGCAAGAACCTGGAACAGCTGATCGAGATGCTGGCGAGACTCACCACGCCGGACGGGCGCGCCGTGAGCATCGCGCTGACGACGAATGGCAGCTTGCTGGCGGCCAAGTCGCGCTCGCTGAAGGAGGCGGGCCTGGACCGGGTCACCGTCAGCCTCGACAGTCTGGATAATGGCATCTTCCAGCGCATGAACGGCGTCGACTTTCCCGTCGAGAAAGTGCTGCACGGGATTGAGGTAGCGCAAGCCGTGGGCTTGCATCCCGTGAAGGTCAACATGGTCGTGCAGAAAGGCGTCAACGACAGCCAGATCGTGCCGCTGGCGCGCCACTTCCGCCACACGGGCGTGATCCTGCGCCTGATCGAATTCATGGACGTGGGCGGCATCGGCGCCTGGTCGCGCACGCACGTCGTCACGTCGGACGCGGCGCGCGCGCTGATCGCGGCAGAATTTCCCCTTGTATCGCTGGGCGAAGGCAAGCCGATCTCGCATGAAACGGCCAGCCGCTACAGTTACCTCGATGGCGGCGGCGAAGTGGGTTTCATTTCCAGCGTGTCGCAGCCGTTCTGCGGCGACTGCAGCCGCGTGCGCGTGTCGTCCGATGGCAAGCTGTTTACTTGTTTGTTCGCCCACGACGGCCTCGACCTGCGGCCCCATCTGGATACCGAGCAAGGGCTGGAAACCGTGCTGCGCCGGCACTGGCAGCGCCGTGGCGACCGCTACTCGGAAGTGCGCGGCGCGCTGGCCCAGGCCGGCGGCGCCCAGCGCAAGCAGTATCCCACCGTGCGCATGTCGCTGGTGGGTGGGTGAATGGTCTACAAGAATTCGGTGATCAGTTTGCCGAGCAGAATAATGGCTTGCTCGACCTCCACGCTCCACGGATAGCTGTAGTTGAGGCGGATGCAATGCTTGTAAGCCTGGCTGACGGAAAACATGCGCCCCGGGCCCACCGTGATCTTGCATTCCAGCGCGCGCCGGTACAGTTGCATCGAATCCACGTTGCCGGGCAGTTCCACCCACAGCACGTAGCCGCCCTGCGGTTGCGAGACTTTGGTGCCAGCAGGAAAGAAGCGCAGCACGGCGGCCGCCATGATGCGCGCCTGCTGGGCGTAGGCCTTGCGGGTGCGGCGCAGATGCTGTTCGTAGCCATCGTTTTGCAGGTATTCGGCGATGGCCAGTTGCGGAAACGAGGACGTGGCCAGGGTGTTGAGGAATTTGAGTTCCTCCACCTTGCCCCGGTAGCGCCCGGCCAGCGCCCAGCCCACACGCTGGGCCGAGCTGAGGCTCTTGGAAAACGAGGAACAGTGCAGCACCAGGCCCTTGCGGTCGTACGACTTGAGCGAGGACGGGTGGGCGTCGCCGTAATACAGCTCGTTGTAGACGCCGTTTTCGATGGCGGGCACGTCGTGCTGTTCCAGCAGCTGATACAGCGCGCGCTTGCGCTGGTCGGACATCTGGAAGCCCAGGGGATTCTGGAAGTTCGGCATCACCATGACGGCGGCGATCGGTTGCCGGGCCATGATGTCGGCCAGCGCTTCGATGCTGATGCCGTCGTACGGATCGGTGGAGATTTCCACCACCTTCATGCCCAGCCGTTCTACGGCCATCAGCATGGCATAGAAGGTGGGCGACTCGACGGCGATGGTGTCGCCCGGCCTGGCCACGGCTTGCAGGCACAGGTTGATCGCTTCCGTGGCGCCCACGGTGACGATGATTTCGTCGGGATCGACGGCCAGGCCGTTTTCCATGTAGCGGCGGGCGATTTCGCGGATCAGCTGCGGGTTGCCCGGCGGCAGGTCGTCCGTCATGTTCCACTCGCGGTTGCGGCGCGCCACGGCGCCCGCGTATTGGTTGATGCGTTCCCAGGGAAACAGCGAAGGGTCGGGGTAGGGCGAGCCCAGCGGGATGGCGTCGTGCAAGCCGATCGAGCGCAGGGTCGACAGCACCAGGCGGCTGACGTGCACTTCGGCAGGCACGGTGCTTGGCTGGGAGGCTTGCATGCACAGGTCGGCCGGCTGTGCATCGCCGTCGGCGCGAGGCCGCACGAAGTAGCCGGACTGGGGCCGGCTTTCGATCACGCCCATGCTTTCCAGCTTGACGTAGGCGCGCAGCACCGTGGTGATGCTCAGCTTGTGCTGCTGGCTGGTCTGGCGCACGGAGGGTATGCGTTCGCCGGGCAAGAGCACGCCCTTGGTCACCAGTTGCTCGATGTCGCTGACGAGCTTTTCATACAATTTCATTGGTATCCATTCTTGAATCTTGCTCTACGTCATTGCATTATCGTCCAATTCATGACGACCTATAGTTACAGTTATCGCATGTTGCCTAAATGAAACTCCCAGGCTGCACTTCTGGTTTAATATTCATAGAGAAAACTAAAAGAGGAACATCTGTCATGGCAATTCCACAAAGCATGCTGTCTGTCGTCGCGCGCGACGAAGTGCATTTGCAGTTCAATGTGAAGGCCGGCGTTAAACCGGAGCAGCTGTTCAGGGTGTTGGGCAAACTGTGGGAATCCCAGGTCACGGGCATCCTGGATCCCACCCTGAACCGCCACCATCAGTTAACAGGCGGCACGGCCAATGTGGTGCTGGGATTCAAGCCCGAGCTGTGGCGCGCCGCTTGCCCCGGCTGCGTGCCGGACAACATGGCATCGTTCGCGCAAGACCTCGTGGGCGCCAATGGCAAGACGGCGCCGGCCACCCAGCACGATTTCTGGGTCTGGATCACGCAATCGAACGCGGCCACCCTGTACGACAGCATGCGCACGACGCTCACCTTGCTGAGCCCTTACGCCGATCTGGCCAGCGAGCAGGTGTGTTTTCCGTATCACAATAACGTGACCTTCGACGGCTTTGCCGACGGCGTCGCGAATCCGAATCCGTTCCGCGCCAACGGCGTGGCCATCATCCCGGACGGCGAGGCGGGCGCGGGCGGCTCCACCGTGCTGCTGCAGAAATGGCGCATGGACGTGGAGCGCCTGCGCGCCTTGCCCGTGCACGCGGCGGAGCAGGTGTGGGGCCGCACCAAGGCCGGCAGCCACGAATTGTCGCCGCTGCCCGTCGATTCTCACGTGGGCCGCAACCAGTTTATCCGCGATGGCGAGGAAGTCGACATCGTGCGCCGCAATGCCAATTACGCCAATGCGACCGAGGCGGGCGTCATGTTTGTCGGTTTCTGCAAGGACATCACCGTGACCATGGGCATGCTGCGGCAAATGTACGGCGTAGGCTATGATGGCGTCACCAAGACGGACAGGCTGCTGGATTTTTCCACGGCGCTGTCGTCGGCGATCTATTTCGTGCCCAGCATCGACGCCTTGCTGGCCGTGGGTATTTCGCCGGCGGATCCCGGCTAAGGGCCGCCCCGGCGGCCCCTATTTTTACTTAACTAGGAGTTTTCCATGCGTATTCGTCCCGCCACACTGCTGTCCACCCTGATAATGGGCAGCGCCGTCTTCAGCGCTTCCGCTTCCGCCGTCGGCCTGGGTTTCCTGGCCGATACGCCGATGGCTTACCTGAACAAGAACGACAAGCCCGTCTTCGTGAAAGCCGTCACCGACGTGCTCAACGACAAGAAGGATGGCGAAACCGTGCAATGGAGCAATGAAGGCTTGCGCAATTCCGTGCGCATCGCCGCCGACATCACGGCCAGCGACACGGAAAAGACGGACGTGCAAACGTGCCGCAAGGTGCAGGTGGGCTTGAACGCCAAGGGCCAGGAACAGACCCTCAAGCTGAAAGTCTGCAAGGCTGGCACGGCCGCGTGGAAAGTGGCGAAGAGCTGATCGTCCGTGTTTTCCTTGCCGGTCCTGCGCCGGCAAGGTGACGACTTTCTCATAGGTGAGTCTGGCAGCGGTTAGAATCACGTTTTACCCTTACTTTTCTCACCTGCATGCAGCAAAGTCGCCTCCTGTTCTTCCGCCTGGCCGGCCAGTTTCGCCGCTATGGCGCCATCGTTGCCGCCACTTTGCTGGCCGTGGGCGTGGCGTCCGCCACCGATGTGTTGTTAATCCGCCAGTTGCAAAACGTCGTCGACGCCATGCGCACGACGGCCAGCACGCAGGTCGCGCCCGTGTCCGGCGTGATGGGCATGCTGCAGGGCTGGGTTGATCGTTTCTTGCCGGCACAGGCGGGACAGGTGGATCTGTGGGTGATTCCCGCCACCATCCTGGGCCTGGCCGTGCTGCGCATGGTGTCGAGCTTTGCCGGCGATTACGGTTCCGTCTGGCTATCGAGCCGGGTGCAGGCCGATTTGCGCGAAAAGATGTTCGCCACCATCATGCGCCTGCCCAGCCGCTTCTTCGATACCACCACCACCAGCCTGACGCAGTCGCGCGTGGCCTTCGACGCCAGCCAGGTGTCGCAGGCGGGCTTGAACGTGCTCAACGTGATGGTGCGCGATTCCGTCGCCACCGTCGGCTACCTGATTTTATTGTTCAGCATCGACGTGAAACTGGCCCTGTTCTGCATGGCCTCGATGCCCATCGTCGCCATCGTCGTGACCTTGGCGGGACGGCGCATGCGCCACCTGAGCAAGAGTTCGCAGCAAGCCGTGGGCGAGCTGACATCCGTGCTCGATGAAAGCATCGGCGGCCAGCGCGTGGTGAAAATCTTCGGCGGGCAGGACTATGAACAGGCGCGCTTCGGCAACGTCGTCAAGCGCAACCGCCAGCTGGCCGTCAAGCACGCGGCCACCTCGGCCATGAATTCCGGCTTCATCATGATGCTCGTCGGCATTACCCTGTCGTCCGTGATTTATTTCGCCATGCTGCGAGCGCAAAGCGGCGCCATCACGCCGGGCGCTTTTGTTGCCTTCATGGGCGCGCTGATGGCCATGCAGTCGCCGATCAAGAACCTGACCAAGATCAATGAGCCGCTGCAGCGGGGCCTGGCTGCGGCCGAGTCCGTCTTCGGTTTGATCGACACGCCGCTGGAACCGGACCCGGGCACCATCGCCCCGGCCACCGTGCAAGGCAATCTGTCTCTGCAGAACGTGCACTTCCGCTACAACAGCGACGATCCCGATGCGCCCACGGCCTTGAGCGATATCACGCTCGACATCCGCGCCGGCGAAACGGTGGCCCTGGTGGGCGGCTCGGGCGGCGGCAAGACGACCTTGCTGGGCTTGCTGCCGCGCTTCTATGACGTCAGCGGCGGCCGGATACTGCTCGACGGCGTCGACGTGCGCGACTACGCCTTGCTGGCCCTGCGGCGCCAGTTTGCCCTCGTCAGCCAGGACGTGATCCTTTTCAACGACACGATGGCGGCGAATATCGCGTATGGCGACCCGGCGCCGGACATGGCCCGCATCGAAGCGTCGGCGCGCGCCGCGTATGCGCACGACTTCATCATGCAGCTGCCGCAAGGCTACGCGACCCAGGCGGGCCAGAACGGTTCGCGCCTGTCGGGCGGGCAACGCCAGCGCCTGGCCATCGCCCGCGCCCTGTACAAGGATGCGCCGATCCTGCTGCTCGATGAAGCGACCAGCGCGCTGGACACGGAGTCGGAGCGCTCCGTGCAGGCGGCGCTGGAAGTGCTGATGCGCAACCGCACCACCATCGTCATCGCCCACCGCTTATCCACCATCGAAAGCGCCGACCGCATCGTCGTCATGCAGGGCGGCCGCCTGGTCGAGTCGGGCAGCCATGCCGCCTTGCTGCAGCAGGGCGGCGCGTATGCACGGCTGCATGCGAGCCAGTTGTCGCCTGTCAAGGATGGCATGGGCTGATGTGTGGCACGCTTGCCGCGCCAGCGCATGTCCCCGGACCGGGGCCGGACCAGCAGGTCTGGTCCCGGTTTTTTATTGTTGGGGCGGCAATCGTGCCCATGGCGAACGGCGCTTGCCTTTATGATAGTGGCCGCAAAGCAACATGAACAATGGAGCAACATGAAGAATCAACAGACGATGCGCTGGCTGCTGGCCGCCGCGCTGGGCATGGGCGCAGCCCTGCCATTGGCGGCTCAGGAACAGCCCGAAGGGCAAATGCCAACGCCAACCTTGCAGGAGGAAGACCACACCATGTATCTGGATGAAAATTTCATGCCCAGCAACCAGCGCCGCGCCGTGTATGCGCTGCGCACGCCGCCCGTGCGCGACGAGGCGTTGGGCGCCTGGCATGTGCGGCTCGAATTTCCCGACACGCCGGGCGTGCTGGCCTTTGAAACCTATGCCACGGATCTGGACCTGAGTCAGATCAGGTTCGTAAAGTTTCGCAAGTATTACTACGAGAATGGCCAGCTGTTACGGGAAACCTATTTCAATGCCCAGGGCGAGGAGCTGCTGGGCGGCTGCGTGTACTTCGAGAATGGCCAGATCCAGCAGAAGGTCACGCCGCTGCCGAACGGGCGCGACAGCATCTCGGAAACGTATCACAAGAACGGCCAATTGATGAGCCGCACGCTGTACCACGGCGACGAGATGGCCGATGGCGAGCACGTGTCGTATGGCGCGAATGGCGCCGTCAGCAACCGCTCGTATCGCCGCAATGGCCAGATGGATGGCGTGGAGGAATCGTTTTATCCGGATGGCAAGCTGTTCCGAAGGGGACGGCACGTCGATGGCCAGCGCGAGGGCGAGTTTGTCATGCTTGCCGAGGACGGCAAGGTGCTGGCCCGGACCGTCTGGGTGCACGGCCAGCCCGACGGCTGGTCGTTTGAAAGCCATGGCAATGGCGTCGTGTCGAACAGGACGCTGTACCAGAAAGGTGCCGTGCTCAGTTTGCAAACGTGGGGCCCGAATGGCCGGCCCGTGTTTGCGTGGCAAAAAGACGCGCAGGGGCGCGACCATGGCGACACGACGGATTGGCATGCCAACGGCGTGCGCGCCAGCGTGACGCCGTTTGTCGAAGGCCAGCGCCACGGCTTGCTGCAGACCTGGTACAGCGATGGCAGCCTGCGGCAGATCGTGCCGTACGAACACGGCAAGAAGCACGGCATCGAGCGCCAGTGGGACAAGACGGGCAAGCTGGTGCTGGAGCAGGCGTGGCACGATGGCCAGCCGGTGGCCGCGCAGTAGGGGGGGCGGCATGCGGTATGCACAGAAAATGCGCCTGGCGCTGCTGGCAGCGCTCATGACGGTGCTGCCGGTGGCCGCGCAGGCGCAGGCGCCGGCTCGCGGCACGTCGTTCTATGACAACGGCCAGCTCAAGCAAAAGGTGACCCGGCTGCCGAACGGACGCGACCGTATTGTCGAGTCTTACCATGAGAATGGCCAGCTGATGAACCGCATCCGCTACCACGGCCAGCAAATGGCCGATGGCGAGTATGTGTCGTATGGCCCGAATGGCAAGGTAAGCAGCCGCGCCTTCCTGAAAGGCGGCAGGATGCATGGGCTGCAGCAAGTGTTTTACGCCGACGGCAAGCTGTTCCAGCGCAGCCATTTCATCCATGACGAGCAGGATGGCGAGGCCGTCACCCTGGCGCCGGACGGCAAGGTGCTCGCCAGCACGATGTGGCGCCATGGCGAGCCCGACGGCTGGTCGTTCGACAGTCATGACAATGGCCAGCTGGCGCAGAAAGCGCTGTACCGCAAGGGCAAGCTGCTGAGCATGCAGAAGTGGGGCAGCAATGGCCGGCCGACCGTTGCCTGGCAGCAGGATGCCCAAGGGCGCGAGCAGGGCGACGTGACGCAATGGCATGACAACGGCGCGCGCGCCAGTGTCACGCCCATGCGCGACGGCCAGCGCCATGGCTTGCTGCAGACCTGGTACGCGGACGGCAGCCCGCAGCAGGTCGTGCCGTATGAACATGACAAGAAACAGGGCATCGAGCGCCAGTGGGACCAGGCTGGCAAGCTGGTGCTGGAGCAGGCTTGGCAAGCTGGAGAGTCAGTCCCCATGCGCTAGGAATCCCCCCGCCTTTGCAGGTATCATGCAGGGATTCCGGCCCGCCAGCAGGCGCGCAGCCGGTACGATAACGGAGGCAATGGTGGTGGAAGCGGACATTTCGGCGGTGGCCAGAGCGCAGGGCATGGCCTTGCAAAACATGCGCGTCGTCATGCGCGCGGCGCAGCGGCACTCGGCGCAGATCGAGAAGCAATGCGGCGTGTCTGGCGCGCAACTGTGGGTGATGCAGGAATTGCTGGAGCGGCCGGGACTGCGCATGGGCGAGCTGGCCGGCAAGATGTCGATACACCAGACGACGGCCAGCAACCTGGTCGAGGCGCTGGTGAAAAAAACCTATGTGCGTAAGGCGCGCGACCAGCCCGACCAGCGCGTCGTCACGCTCACCCTGACGGCGGAAGGGCAAGCCGTGATCGCCGGCGCGCCGCAGCCGGCGCGCGGCTTGCTGCCCAGCGCGCTGGCCCAGCTGGACCCCGACAGCCTGGCGCACCTGAACCAGGGCTTGAACGCCTTGCTGGCCGTCGTCTCCCCCGATGACAGGCAGGCGGGCATGCAGCCGTTTCCGTTTACGATGTAGTGTCCCGGCTGGCCTGCGGCAACCGTTGCAGCTGCAGTTGCGCCAGCGCCCCGTACAGCGGCTCGCTGAGCACGCGCGAGACGGTGCTGGCCACCACGGCGCAGGCCATCAGGCTCAGCACCATGCCGTGGCCATCGACCATTTCCATGACAATGATAAACGCCGTCAGCGGCGCCTGCGTGGCGGCGGCCAGGAAGCCCACCATGCCCAGCGCGATCAGGGCGGGCGCGTGCGGATAGTGCAGCAATTGCGCAATGTCATGTCCGATGCCGGCGCCGATGGCCAGGGATGGCGCGAAGATGCCGGCCGGCACGCCCGACCACACGGTCAGCCACGTTGCCACATATTTGAAGGCCACAAAGGCCGGCGCCACGTCGCTGGAACCTTCCAGCATGGCGCGCGTGGCCACGGTGCCGCTGCCGAACGTGGCGCCGTGGCTGGCGATGCCGATGGCCGCCACCAGCAAACCGCAGACGGCGGCAAACAGCACGGGCCGGCCTGTTCTCCACGCGGACAATTTCCCCAGCGGATTGCCCCGGGCGGACGCCAGCAGCAGCCGCGCGAACAGGCCGCCGGCCACGCCCGCCACCAACGTGACCAATAAACCTGGCAGGGCCAGCGCCAGGCCGATGGGGCCGGGATGGATGATGCCGAAATGGGTGGCGTTGCCGTGGATCGACACGGCCATCATACCGGCCAGCACGATGCCGGCGACGATGAGGCCGCTGTTGCGCTGCTCGGGCGAGCGCGACAATTCTTCGATGGCGAACATGACGCCCGCCAGCGGCGTGTTGAAGGCGGCCGCGATGCCGGCCGCGCCGCCCGCCACCAGCAGCGAATGGGCGCTCACCTGCGAATGGCGCGGCAGCCAGCGGCGCGCGGCCAGCATCACGCCGGCGGCGATCTGCACGGACGGCCCTTCGCGCCCCAGCGACAAGCCGCCCAGCAAGCCGCCCGCCGTCAGGACTATCTTCGCGGCACTGAGTTTCAGGGACACGAACAAGGAGCGCTGCTCGGGCGCCACGGCCGGATCCAGCGTGGCCATCACTTGCGGGATGCCGGAGCCGGCCGCGCCCACGGCATAGCGGCGCGTCAGCCAGACGAGCAATGCGGCGCAAGCCGGTGTCCACAGCAGGGCGAACCACCAGGCCTTGCCGTTAAAAAAGAGAAAACAATCGAGCGCTGTTTCCGCCAGCCACGTAAAGCCCACGACGACGAGGCCCGCGACGGCGGCCATGCCGACGACGACGGCACGCGACCACCACAGGCGCGGGTTGGCAAATTCATGCTTGAAGGCAGAGGGGATGTCGTGCAAGTGCTTCATTGCGGCAAGTCCAGGAAGGGGCGCGCAGGGCGTCGGGGAGGCTTGTCATTATATAGATGTATTTGCTCAAATGTATTTGCGGGGTTTTAATTGTGGAACTTCAGTTGTGGAACTACTACACGAACAGCTCGCGCCGCGCGCTCTGGCTGATGGCGATGGTGGCGGGGTGGCTCAGCCGCCGCTCCGTGGTGATCGCATACACCTGCTCGACGAGGCTGTCGACCCGGCCCAGCGCCACCACGCCATGCTGTTCGCACACCTGGGGCGCGATCACGGTGGGGGCGAAGAACAGGCCGGCGCCGGACTGGCCGAAGGCCTGCATCATGGCGCTGTCGTCGAACTCGCCCACGATGCGCGGGTGCAGGTGGTTGTCGCCCAGCCATTGCAGCAGGCGGCCGTAGATGGCGAAATCCTCGCCCGGCAGCAGCAGCGGCGCGCCGTTCAGGCATAGCGGAAAGCCGCCTTCCAGGGTGGCGGCCAGGGCCGGCGTGCCGAACAGGGTCATGCCGCTTTCGCCCAGCAGGTGGTTGTAGCCGCGCACGCTCAAGTGGGACGGCATGGGGCGGTCGGCGATGATCAGGTCCAGCCGGTGCACGGCCAGGTCCGCCAGCAGGCTGGCCAGCCGGCCTTCGCGGCAGATCATGCGCAGCGGTTCGGCCAGGCCCAGCGCCGGTTCGACCAGGCGGCAGGCGATCAGTTTCGATACGGAATCGGCGCAGCCGACGCGAAACGTGGTCGTCGCCGTGCGCGACTGGTCGCGCACGATTTCCAGCAATTCGTCGCCCGTGCTGAAAATCTCTTCCGCATGGCTGAGGATGCGCCTGCCCGTCTCCGTCAATTCCAGCTTGCGCCCGCTGCGGCGGAACAGTTCCACGCCCAGGGTGTCGGCAAAGTCGCTGAGCTGGCCGGAAATCGATTGCGGCGTCAGGTGCAGCTGCTCGGCCGCGCGGGCGATGCTGCCCGTCTTGGCCACCATCCAGAAATAGCGCAAGTGCTTGAAGTTGAGTGTGGACATGTTTGTTCCCGGCAAAATTACTACATCGATTTTTTCGATGTATTCGTAAATTATATTCGATTTGTTCGATGTTTATATTCAGCCTATGATGACTGCTCAATTCATGCAAGGAGAGTGCCATGGGCATCAGGATAGAGACAGACGGTTGCGGAGGCCGCCGATGAACGGCCTGGAGAGTATTGCAACGGCACCCATGTGGGCCGGCTTCATCGTATTCGTCCTGTTCATGCTGGCGCTGGACCTGTTCGTCTTCGGCGGCAACAAGGCGCACAAGGTCAGTGTCAAGGAAGCGGCGACGTGGTCGCTCGTGTGGGTCAGCCTGGCCCTGCTGTTCAACGGCGGCCTGTGGTGGTATCTGAACGGCACGGCCGGACCCGAGATCGCCAACCAGAAGGCGCTGGAGTTTTTCTCCGGCTACCTGATCGAGAAAGCCCTGTCGGTCGATAACGTGTTCGTCTTCCTGCTGATCTTCAGCGCCTTCCAGGTGCCGATCCAGTACCAGCGCCGCGTGTTGATTTATGGCGTGCTGGGCGCGATCGTCATGCGCGCCGTGATGATCATGGCCGGCGCGTGGGTGGTAAGCGAGTTCAGCTGGGTGCTGTACCTGTTCGGCGCCTTCCTCTTGATTACCGGCATGCGCATGCTGGTGGCGGCCGACGCGGAGCCCGACGTGGCGAACAACCCCGTGCTGCGCTTTGCCCGCCGCCACTTGCGGGTGGCCGATGGCGACCACGGTGAGCGTTTCTTCGTGGCCAAGGGCGGTTTGCGCTATGTCACGCCGCTGTTCCTCGTGCTGATCCTGATCGAGGTGACGGACCTGGTGTTCGCGGTCGACTCGATCCCGGCGATCTTCGCCATCACGACGGACCCGTTCATCGTCTTCACGTCGAACCTGTTCGCCATCATGGGCTTGCGCGCCTTGTACTTCCTGCTGGTGGATGTGGCTGACCGCTTCCACATGCTCAAGTATGGCCTGGCGATGGTGCTCGTGTTTATCGGCGCCAAGATGCTGATCATGCCGTGGTACCACGTGCCGGTGGAAGCGTCGCTGCTGGTGGTGGCGGTGCTGATCGTGTCGAGCTGCGTGGCGAGCGTATTCATCACCCGCAGCGACAAAAAGTAAAACTGCAGTACGGCGCGCCCCGCAAGGCGGTGGCGCGCTTTTTAAACTCACAATGGAAAGTAAAAACTATGCGTACCTATGAAACGAACAGTCCCCAGGCAGCGGGACGTATCCTGGCCCTGATGATGGTGGTCGACGGCAACCTGGCCAGCGCCGAGCTGCAAGCCATGCACCGCAGCAAGATCCTCGAACATATCGACCTGGCGCCGGCCGCTTTTCAACAGCTGTTGCAAGACCTGTGCGACGACATGCTGACGTCGACCGTGCATGGCGCCGTGCAGCTGGCCCATGGCGTGATCGACAGCCTGCTCGATGAAATCACGGACCCGGACTTGCGCCGCAAGCTGCTGCAAGCCATGTGGAAGATTGCCGACGCGGACGACTGGCTGGCCGATGGCGAAGCCGTACTGCTGGCCCGCGCCAGCGCGGCGTGGTCGGCGGAAACGAATTTCCGCCAGCACGCGGCGTAATTACGCTGCCTTGTGTCCCATGGCAATCACGGCGGCGCCGGCCAGGGCCAGGCCCACGCCCGTCACATCCGTCCAGGCGGGCGTGACGCCGTCCACCAGCCACAGCCATCCCAGCGCCGTGGCGATGTAGACGGCGCCATACGTGGCGTAGACCCGGCCGCTGGCGGCCGGATGCAGGGTCAGCAGCCACACGAAGATCAGCAGGCTGAGGGCGGCCGGCAACAGCAGCCAGGCGCTGCCCTTGTTGCTCAGCCACAGCATGGGCAGGTAGCAGCCCAGCAGTTCAGCCACGGCCGTGACGGTAAACAGCCCGAAAGTGCGGGCAAGACTGGTCCATTCGATGGCGTCGCTCATTGCATTCCTGTTCGTGATCAAGCCGCCATTGTAGTCTCCGGGCAGCGCCGTCCCTGCTATGATCGGGTTCGGATACCCGAGGAGAACACCATGACGACGCCCCCCGCGCCGCGCGCCTTGCTGCAAGCCATGTTCCATGCCGCCGTCGAGGCGGCGCAGCCATCGCACTGCATACCACCCCACCTGCCGCCCGCGCCCAGGGGCCGGCTGATCGTCATCGGCGCCGGCAAGGCGTCGGCCGCCATGGCGCAAGCCGTGGAGCGGCATTGGCCGGGGCCGCTGTCGGGGCTGGTCGTCACGCGCTACGGCTATGCCGTGCCCTGTGAACGCATCGAGATCGTGGAAGCGTCGCACCCCGTGCCGGATGCGGCCGGCATGGCGGCCGCGCGGCGCATGCTGGATCTGGTGGGCAACTTGCAGGCGGACGACACGGTGCTGTGCCTGATCTCGGGCGGCGGCTCGTCGCTGCTGGCATTGCCTTTGGACGGCATCACCCTGGAAGACAAGCAAGCGTTGAACCGCGCGCTGCTGGCGTCGGGCGCCACCATCGGCGAAATGAATTGCGTGCGCCGCCATTTGTCCGCCATCAAGGGCGGCCGGCTGGCGGCTGCCTGCCATCCGGCGCAAGTGGTGACGTTGGCGATTTCCGACGTGCCTGGCGACAAGCTCGGCGATATCGCCTCCGGCCCCACGGTGGGCGACGCGACGACGTGCGAGGACGCGCTGGCCATCGTGCGCCGCTATGGCATGGACTTGCCGGACAGCATAAGAAAAACGCTGGAAAGCGGGCGCGGCGAATCCGTGAAACCCGGTGACCCACGGCTGGCGCGCACGCGCACGACCCTGGTCGCCACGCCGCAGATGGCGCTCGAGGCGGCGGCCGCCGTGGCGCGCGCGGCCGGCGTCACGCCGTATATATTGGGCGACAGCCTGGAAGGCGAGGCGCGCGACGTGGGCAAAGTCATGGCCGGCATCGCGCTGCAAACGGCGATGCGGGGCCAGCCGTTTCCCGCCCCGTGCGTGCTGCTGTCGGGCGGCGAAACGACGGTCACCGTGCGCGGCAAGGGCCGCGGCGGGCGCAACGTGGAATTTTTGCTGGCGCTGGGCATCGCGCTGGATGGGCAAGCGGGCATCCACGCGCTGGCCGGCGACACGGATGGCGTCGACGGCCAGGAAGACATCGCCGGCGCTTATCTCGCGCCCGACACCCTGCAGCGTGCCTGGGCGCAGGGCATCAAGCCCCGCGATAGCCTCGACAACAACGATGGACACGGCTTCTTCCAGGCGCTGGGAGATAGTGTGATCACGGGCCCGACATTGACGAATGTCAATGATTTCCGGGCCATTCTGATTACCTGAGTTTAGAACCCTTCAAGGACGATCTTGCCTTTGGCCGTATTGCTTTCCAGCAGGGCATGCGCGCGCTTCAGATTCGCCGCGTTGATCGTGCCGAAGCGCTCGGCCACGGTGGTCTTGATGATACCGGCGTCCACCAGCTGCGCCAGTTCCTCGAGCAAGGCGTGCTGCTGGACCATGTCCGCCGTCTGGAACAGCGAACGGGTAAACATCAGTTCCCAGTGCAAGGACACGCTCTTGCCCTTGAACTTGCGCACGTCGATGTGCTCGGGGTCGTCGATCAGGGCGAATTTGCCCTGCGGCGCGATCAGTTCGACGATCTGCTCGAAATGCTTGTCCGTCTGGTTCAGGCTGATCACGTAATCGACGGGCGGCAAGCCCAGGCGCGTGATTTCGGTGGCCAGCGGCAGGCTGTGGTCGATCACGTGGTGGGCGCCCAGTTGCTTGACCCAATCGGCCGTTTCCGCGCGCGAGGCCGTGCCGATGATGGTGACGCCCGTCAACTGCCGCGCCAGTTGCACCAGCACGGAGCCGACGCCGCCCGCTGCGCCGATCACGAGCAGCGACTTGCCGGTCAGGCTCTTGTCGCGGCTGATCTGCAGGCGGTCGAACAGCAATTCCCACGCCGTGATCGCCGTGAGCGGCAGGGCGGCGGCCGGGGCGAAATCGAGGCTGGCCGGCATGTGGCCCACGATGCGCTCGTCGACTAATTGAAATTCGCTGTTGCTGCCGGGGCGGTTGATGGCGCCCGCGTACCAGACCTTGTCGCCCACCTGGAACAGGGTGACGTCGGGGCCGACGGCCGTGACGACGCCGGCCGCATCCCAGCCCAGCACTTCGGGCTGGCCGTCTTTCGGCGCGCGGTTCTGGCGCACCTTGGTGTCGACGGGATTGACGGAGACGGCCTTGACGGCGACGAGCAGGTCGCGTCCGGTGGCGGCGGGCACGGGCAGCTCGATGTCGAGCAGGGCGTCGGCATCCGTGATGGGCAGGCTGTGGTGGTAGGCGATGGCTTTCATATTCTTCCTTTGGTAAAACAGTGATGGAGTCGGGTAGGTCGGATTAGCGCGGCTGTACCGCGCGTAATCCGACACCACCATCGGCCACGCCAACAATGTTGTCGGATTACGGTCCTTTGGACCTCATCCGACCTACGCCATACAGGCTTGATGACGTATCATGGCCATTTTCTCGCCAGCGAAAAAGAGGGCGCGTACCGAAACACTTTCAAAGGAATGCTGAAAATTGCTGCGACTCGATGACTTGCAGGTGTTTGTCCGCACGGCTGACCGGGGCAGTTTGTCGGCGGCCGCGCGCGAGATCGGCATCTCGCCCGCGCTGGCCAGCGCCGCCGTCAAGCGCCTGGAACGGGAATTGGGCTTGCGCCTGCTGGCCCGCACGACCCGTTCGCTGAGCCTGACTCCGGAAGGCACGCAATATCTCGAGCATGCGCGCGAAGCCCTGCGCCTGCTGCGCGCGGGCCATGACGCACTGCTGGCCGGCAAGGACAGTTTCGGCGGAACCTTGAAAATTGCCATGCCTTCCGACCTGGGCCGCAACCTGATGCTGGGCTGGCTGGACGCATTCCAGGCGCGCCATCCGAAACTGCACTACCAGCTCAGCGTCAGCGACCGGGTGGCCGACATGGTGCGCCAGCAAGTCGACGTGGCCATCCGCTATGGCCAGCAGGATGATTCGAGCATGATCGCCATGCCCATCGCCCCGGCCAACGACAGAGTGCTGGTGGCCTCGCCCGGCTACCTGCGCGAACATGGCCCCTTGCTCGCGCTGCAAGACTTGTCGCAGCGCAATTGCCTGCGCTTCGCGCTGGAAGACGGCTTGCACGACCGCTGGACTTTTTACCGCCTGCCCCAGCGCGAGCAGGTGACGATTGCCGTCAGCGGTAACCGCAGCGCCGACGACGCCGACCTCGTGCGCCGCTGGGCCGTGGCGGGCCTGGGCATCGCCTACAAATCGCGGCTCGACGTGGCTGGCGACCTGGCCACCGGCCGCCTGCAAGCGCTGTTGCCCGACGTGGCGGGCGAGGCGACGCCCCTGCACCTGGTCTGCACGCACCGGGCGCAGGTGACGCCGCTGGTGCTGCAGTTGCGCGACTTCCTGCGGGATCAGTGCGTGGAGTTATTCAAACAGGATAATTGATTTCGGAGTATTCCTGCGCGAGGTGTACTCCGCTGATTTCAAGATCAGCGGTTTTTGAAAATCACATCACTCATGTATTGATTCAAATCGCGAAAATCCTTTACCCGCCAGGCGTATGGCGCGATCTTGACGCCATTCTCTTTCAAGGTCTTTGGAATCAAATCGCCATTCGGGCGCAGTATGACCGACGATACGATCACACCCGGATAATCCTTCAGACGTTTTTTAAAAGCGGCCGTCGTCAGATCCGGTGTAGGGGGATTGCTTTTATTCGCCAATGGCCCGGTTCCCTTGATCTCTGCTCCGTGGCACACGGCACATCGCTGCACATACAGGGTTTTTCCATTCAGATTCTCGGCGAAGGATAAGGGCGTTTGAATGAACGATAAGATTCCCAATGCGGCGATAAATAATATTTTCATTTCTTTTTAATGTGGACGTATTGTATGGATAATGTCTGGTTTAAGAGAAAATACGCAGCTGCCATTGCAGTGCGCCATTCTCTCGATAACATTTTATCCGAGATTGTTCATTGCTAACGTGCCCGCGCCCGCGCGCGATCGGCTGGCGAACAAGCCCGTTTGATTACAACTCGTTGCAAATGGCAATCATGCGCACGTCAACCTGGGCGTACCCTCAGGCATTCTGCATGAAACCGCTTGAAGGACCGCCATGACCCCGAACCGATTATTGCCGACGACCTTGATGTCCCTGCTGTTGCTGGCCGGCTGTGCCGCGACGGCGCCGCCGGCCGCGCAGCATGCCATCGCCGCGCCCGACAATGCCGCGCAAGGCATCGCGATGCTCGAGCGCGTCAGCTGGGGCGTGAACGGCGGCAGCGTGCGCCAGTTGCAAAAGGAAGGCTGGAACGCTTACCTGCAGGCGCAGTTACACCCAGGCAAAGCCAGCCTGCCGCCCGCCGTGCAGGCGCAGATCGACGCCATGACCATCAGCCAGGTGCCGCTCGATCAGCTCGTCATGTCCGTGGAGCAAAAGCGCAAGGAGTCGGCCGGCGTCATGGACGACATGGCGAAGCAGCAAGCGCAAAAGGAGTACCAGCAGGAACTGAACCGCCTGGCGCGCGAGGCGGCCACGCGCTCGCTGTTGCTCGACGTGTATTCGCCGAACCAGCTGCAGCAGCAGCTGAGCTGGTTCTGGCTCAACCATTTCAGCGTGCACCAGGGCAAGCACAACTTGCGCGCCATGGTCGGCGATTACGAGGCGAACGCCATCGCGCCGCATGCCCTGGGGAAATTCCGCGACTTGCTGGGCGCGACCGTCCACCACCCGGCCATGCTGCGCTACCTCGATAATGAAGCCAATGCCGTCAAGCGCATCAATGAAAACTATGCGCGCGAGCTGATGGAGCTGCACACCCTGGGCGTGAACGGCGGCTATAGCCAGACCGACGTGCAGGAACTGGCGCGTATCCTCACCGGCGTGGGCGTCAACCTGGGCACGGATATGCCGAAGGTGAAACCGGCGCTGCAATCGCAATACGTGCGCCGGGGCCTGTTCGAATTCAATCCGAACCGCCACGATTACGGCGATAAACAATTCCTCGGGCAAACGGTGAAGGGGCGGGGACTGGCCGAACTCGATGAAGCGCTGGACCGCCTGAGCCGCAGTCCCGCCACCGCGCGCTTTATCAGCGGCAAGCTGGCCCAGTATTTCGTGGGAGATAACCCTCCCGAAGCGCTGGTGGCGCGCATGGCGGCCACCTTCCAGCACAGCGACGGCATGATCGCCGACGTGTTGCAGACCATGTTCAGCAGTCCCGAGTTCAGGCAGTCGCTGGGCAAGAAATTCAAGGATCCCATGCATTATGTGGTGTCGGCCGTGCGCCTCAGCTATGACGACAAGCCCATCCTGAACGCCGGTCCCATGCTGAGCTGGCTCGCGCGCATGGGACAGCCCCTGTACGGGCGCCAGACGCCGGACGGCTATCCGCTGACGGATGCGTCCTGGGCCAGCCCCGGCCAGATGACGACGCGTTTCGATATCGCCCGCACCATCGGTTCGGGCAGCGCCGGCCTGTTCAAGACGGACGGCCCGCAGCCACAGGAAAAGGTCGCGTTTCCCCAGCTGGCCAGCGCCCTGTACTACCAGTCGCTACAGCCGACCTTGAGTGCCGCCACGCGCCAGGCCCTGGACCAGGCCGCCTCGCCGCAGGAGTGGAATACATTTTTGCTCTCTTCGCCGGAAATGATGCACCGCTAGATTGAAAGGATCGCCATGAACCGTCGTGACTTGTTGAAAGCCCTGGCCGCCGCGCCCCTGTTGTCGCACGCGGGCGGCTTGCTGGCCGCGCCCGCCACGAATGCGAAGCTGCTGTTCGTCTTCCTGCGCGGCGGCTATGACGCGAACAACCTGCTGGTGCCCATCGGCAGCGATTTTTATTATGCATCGCGGCCGAATATCGCCATCGCGAAACCGGGTGCGGACAACGGCGCGCTGGCCTTGAACGCCGACTGGGCCCTGCATCCGGCCTTGCGCGAGACCATCTACCCGATGTTCACGGGCGGCGAGGCGGCCTTCATTCCGTTTGCCGGCACGACGGATTTGACGCGCAGCCATTTCGAGACGCAGGACAGCATCGAACTGGGGCAGGAACTGGGCGGGCGCCGCGATTTCCGTTCGGGCTTTTTGAACCGGCTGGCGCAAAGCCTCAATAGCGGCAAGCACGCCATTTCCTTCACGGACCAGCTGCCCCTGATCTTCCAGGGCGACGTGCAAGTGCCGAACATGGGGCTGCGTTCCGTGGGCAAGTCCGGTATCGATGCGCGTCAAAGCCAGCTCATCGCGGCGATGTACAAGGGCACGCCTCTGCAGCAACCGGTCAGCGCGGGCTTTGCCGTGCGCGAGGACGTGAGCCGGGAATTGACGGGAGAAATGCAGGCGGCCAACCGCAACGCCATCAGTACCAAGGGCTTTGAACTGGAAGCGCAGCGCATCGCGCGCTTGATGAAGGACAAATACAACCTCGGTTTCGTCGACGTGGGCGGCTGGGATACGCACGTGGGGCAGGGCGGCGCGAATGGCTACCTGGCGGGGCGCTTCGATGAGCTGGGCCGGGGCCTGGCCGCGTTTTCGCAGGAAATGGGCAGCGAGTGGCGCAATACCGTCGTCGTCGTCGTCAGCGAATTTGGCCGCACCTTCCGCGAAAACGGCAACCGCGGCACGGACCATGGCCACGGCAGCGTGTTCTGGGTGCTCGGCGGCGGCATCAAGGGCAAGCAGGTGGCGGGCGAGCAGGTGGCGATGTCGCAGGCGACGCTGTTCCAGAACCGCGACATGCCCGTGCTCAATGAATACCGCGCCGTGCTGGGCGGCTTGCTGCGCCGCACCTTCGGTTTGACGCCGGCGCAACTCGAGCACGTGTTTGCCGGCGTCAAACCGGTGGAGCTGGGCCTCGTATAAATCGCCATGGCTCCGTGTTACGCTACGCCTGCGCAACTGGCGCGTAGCTAAGTCCCGTCGCGCTTCCCGGCGCCGGGCACGAATGGAGTGGTATGACCGATACCCAGCGCGACATCGTCAGCGCAGGCTTTTCCCTGGCCCTGATCGCCGTGACGGCCTTCGTCATGCAGCGTTTCTTTTTGCCGCTCGTGTGGGCCGGCATCCTGTGCGTGGCCACCTGGCCCCTGTACCTGCGCGTGCGCGCGGCGCTGGGCCAGCGCACCATCATCGCGGCCGCCGTGCTGACCCTGGCGTTCGCCTGCATCTTTATCATCCCCGTGCTGTTCGGCGTGGCGCAGGCGGCGCGCGAAGTGCCCGTGCTGGCCAATTTCGTCGTCCATGCGAATACGGACGGCTTGCCCGTGCCGGACTGGGTGGCGCATATTCCGCTGGCCGGCAGCGCCATCGGCGACTGGTGGCAAGCCACCCTGAGCCAGCCCCACGGCCTCGGTCACTTCTTTGCGGGCAGCGCCGTGGGCGGTTTTCATTCCGCGCGCGACATGCTCAAGGTGCTGGGCGCGGACGTCTTCCACCGCCTGGTCGATTTCGGCCTGGCCTTTCTATGCCTGTTTTTCTTTTACAAGGATGGCGAAGCGCTGACGCGCCAGATCACGGCCGTCGGCAGCCATTTTTTGCGTCCTGAACGCTGGGGCCGCTATGCGCAAAAGATCCCCACGGCCATCCGCGCCACCGTCAATGGCCTGGTGCTCGTGGGCCTGGCCGAAGGCGTGCTGATCGGCTTCGCCTATGCGATTGCCGGCTTGCCGTCGCCGGCCCTGTGGGCGTTCGCCACCGGTATTTTGGCCATCATCCCGTTCGGCGCGCCGCTCGCTTACCTGTGCGCGGCCGCTTTGCTGGTGTTCCAGGGTAATGTAGGAGCCGCCATCGGCGTGGCCGCCTGGGGCACCGTGGTGCTGTTCGTGGCCGATCACTTCGTGCGTCCCGGCATGATCGGCAACGCTACCCGCTTGCCTTTCCTGGCCGTGCTGTTCGGCATTTTGGGCGGCGTGGAAACTCTGGGCCTCGTGGGCCTGTTCATCGGCCCCGTCGTGATGGTGCTGTTCGTGACCTTGTGGTACGAGGCGAATGTGTTCGACAAGGCGGCGCCTGTCAAGACAAGCGCGAATACACCTGCCAGCCCGGCCGCACCGGAACGCACGCAGTAATGAGGGGTCGGCCAGCGTTGCCGCTGGCCGGTACTGGCGCGCTCCCGGCGTGGCCGGGCGGAGCAGACTTCAAAACAGAGTGCAAGCACCTTGTTTTAAAGTCATTCTTAATGCGCCTTGGATAAAATGAGGAGCCAACGGCGCATCAGCAGCACTTCAACATAGCCCGGCTCGATGCCCGTACCGCACTCGATCAAGGGATTGACGGTGTAGTAGCGCTTGCGGAAGTCGCGGCAGACGAGGATTTCGCGCTTGCCCATGCGGACGAGGAAAGAGCTTGGGGCGTATTCCAGGCCGAACCGTGAGCCAAAACCGCTATTCAATGTTGCCATGACAATTCCTTTGAGGGAGATGTGTTGAACGAGTCATCAGAATAGCATAACTACTGTATGAATACACAGCTACTGTATGAATAAACAGTATTTTTTTGCTGGTGTGGTTTTTTTGATCATCGCCAGGAACAAGAAAGAGAGATCAGTTTGCAAGAGAATAATGACATGGGCGTGACCACGGGCTGGACCATGAAACTGCGCCGCTTCGTCGAGGCGCGCCTGTCGCCCGAAGGCGAACTGGGCCTGCATATGACGGTCGGTGTGGCCCTGATGCTGGTGGCCATCGTGGTCTTCCACGAGATCGCCGAAGCCGTGATGGGCATGGAGCAGATCACCGTGATCGACTTGCAGGTGGCGCAGTGGTTCAACCGGCATGCCGTGCCGTGGATCACCAGCGTGCTGCTGGTCGTTACGCATATGCATGGCGTGATCGGCGCCATCACCCTGGCCGTCTTGCTGGGCTGGTATCTGCACCGCAAGGGCGCTGACTATTGGCTGTTTACCCTGGTCATCACCATGCCGGGCGTCATGTTTTTGAACCTGCTGTTAAAGTACATTTTTGTGCGCGCGCGGCCCAGCTTTGACGAGCCCATCCTGCAGACGGCCTTGAGCACGTACAGCTTTCCCAGCGGCCATACGGCCACCTCGACAGCCCTGTACGGCTTGCTGGCCGCCTACCTGATTTGCCAGACGGCGCCGGGCGCCTGGGGCAAGCGCATCGGCATCGCGCTGGGCGCATTCCTGATGGCGTCGCTCGTGGGCTTCAGCCGCATTTATTTGGGCGCGCATTACCTGAGCGATGTGCTGGCGGCCATGGCGGAAAGCTATGGCTGGCTCGCCATCTGCATCGCCGGCGTGTCGACCCTGCGCCGCCGCCGGCATATCCGGCAAACGAAATAAGGGGAACGATCCTGAGCAAAATCGCCGTCATCATCAACGCGGGCGCCGGCTGCGGCTATGCGCCGGACTGGGCGCAGCAGCTCGAAGCGCAATTCCTGGCCGTGGGTCTCGACGCCGCCATCACCCTGGCGCAAAGCGGGGCCGAGATGATCGCCACGGCCGAGCAGGCCCTGCGCGATGGCGCGCCCATCGTCGTGGCCGGCGGCGGCGACGGCACCATCAATGCCGTCGCGTCCGTCGTCGTCGGCAGCGGCACGCCGTTTGGCGTCTTGCCGCTGGGCACCTTGAACCACTTCGCCAAGGATTTGAATATCCCGCTTGACCTCGATGCGGCGATTGCCAACGTGGCGCAGGGCGTGCCGCACCAGGTCGACGTGGGGGAAGTCAATGGCCGCATCTTCCTGAATAATTCCAGCCTGGGCCTGTATCCCGATATCGTGCGCGACCGCGAAAAGCAGCAGCGCCGCCTGGGACGGGGCAAGTGGCTGGCCTTCAGCTGGGCGCTGGTGGCCGCATTGCGCCGCTATCCGTTTCTCAGCGTGCAATTGAAACTCAACGACGCCGTGCATGCGCGGCGCACGCCCTTCGTCTTCATCGGCAATAATGAATACCTGATGGAAGGCTTGAATATCGGCGAGCGCGAACGCCTCAACGGTGGCCAGCTGAGCCTGTACGTGGCGCAGCGTCCGGGCCGCCTGGGCCTCGTGCGCCTGGCCCTGCACGCGCTGTTCGGCAAGTTGTCGCAGGCCAAGGATTTCGATGTGCTGACGGCCACCGACCTGGAGATCGCCACGAAACACCGCCGCCTGCGCGTGGCCACCGATGGCGAAGTGACCGTCATGAATACGCCACTGCGCTACCGCATCCGCACGGCCGCGCTCGAAGTGATCGTGCCGGCGTCCGTGCCCGCCGCCAGCTAGGAGAACGCCATGCGTACCATCGTGCATTTATCGGATTTGCATTTCGGCCGGGTCGACGGGGATTTGCTGGCGCCCTTGCGCGCGCTGGTCGAGCGCCTGGAACCGGATGTGGTGGTGGTCTCGGGCGACCTCACCCAGCGGGCCCGCAGCGCCCAGTTCCAGGCGGCGCGGCACTTTCTCGACAGCTTGCCGGGGCCGCAGATCGTGGTGCCGGGCAACCATGACGTACCCCTGTACAACGTCTTTTCCCGCTTCCTGACGCCGCTGGTGAAGTACCGGCGCCACGTGACGGACGATTTGTCGCCCGAATACGTGGACGAGGAAATCGCCGTGCTGGGCATCAACACGGCCCGTTCATTGACGTTCAAGGATGGGCGCATCAGCCACGAGCAGATCGATTTCCTGCGTGAACGCCTGGGCCGCTTGCCGCCCGGTTTGACGCGCATCATCGTCACGCACCATCCATTCGACTTGCCCGAGCACTTCGACGAGGATGACCTGGTGGACCGCGCGCCGCAGGCGCTGCAAATGTTTTCCGAATGCGGCGTGGATTTATTGCTGGCGGGACACTTGCATGCCAGCGTGGCGGGCAACACGGCCGAGCGCTACAAGATCGCCGGCTACGCGGCCCTGATGGTGCAGGCGGGCACGGCCACGTCCACGCGGGGCAGGGGCGAGTCGAACTCGTTCAATGTGCTGCGCGTGGAAAACAGTTGTATCCGGGTCGAGCGCTACAGCTGGAATGAAGACAGCGCCGAGTTTGAAAAGGTCAGCACGGAAGCGTTCGAACGCCAGGGCGGCGTGTGGGCCAGCTTGCGACCGCTGTGATCGATGATGTTTTAATTACAGATGGCGTGCCGCATCCATGCGGTCATGCAAAATGCGGACGATGGCAATGCCATAGTGAGTGATGCGGAAATAAATCATGTGCCGTCCCACTTTGCGGCGCCGGTAGCCGGGCCGAATCTGCTCGCATGCCGGTGCCGTCTCGGGCGCGCGTGCCAGGTCATCGAAGGCTGCCGTCATGTTGTCAAGATAAAGACTGGCCTGCTGCACGCTCCAGCGCTGCGACGTGTACGCCCAGATCGCCTCAAGATCATGCTCGGTGGCGGGCGTCAGCCGGTATTCAGCCATGCGCTGCCAGCATTCTCTGCTTGAAAGCCCTGGCGTCGAAAGGCTGGGGTTCACCGCTGGCCTCGCCTTCCACCAGCGCCGCGCGGATCGCATCGAGTTCGGCGCTGCGTTCCTGTTCACGCCGGATCAGGTCGCGGATGTATTCGCTGTCGTTCGTATAGCGCCCGGCGTCAATTTGCGCCTTGATCCAGTCGTCCTGCTGGTCCGTCAAGGTAATGGTCTTGCGCACGGTTCCCATGATGGTTCACTCCAGATATGAGCAGTACGACGATCGTCATACTATTGGTGCAATATAGTGCATATTTGTGCAGATATCCAGTCGCCTGATCGGTGCTTATAACCAGTAATTCATGAAACGGGCCGCCCATTCCTTCATGCGGTCGGAGATGGGCCGGGTTTCCCATTTCGCCTTGGTGATCTCTTCCGAGTCGCGCAAGTCTTCCTGGAAGGCGTTTTCCATTTCCCTGCCGAAGCTGTCGCCCAGCACGATCACGTTCAGCTCGCTGTTGTGCAGGAAGCTGCGCATGTCGATGTTGGTCGAGCCGACCGTCGACCAGGCGCCGTCGATGACGGCCGTCTTGGCGTGCAGCACGGCCAGTTTCAAGTGAAAAATGCGGATGCCGCCGGCCAGCAGCTGGTCGTACAGCGCGTGTCCCGCATGGAACACGAGGCCGCTGTCGGACACGCCGGGCAGCACCACGGTGACGTCTACGCCCCGCTTGGCGGCCGCGACCAGCGCGTCGACCGTCTGCTGGTCGGGCACGAAATAGGCGGACGTGATGTGGATCGATTTCTTTGCTTCCTGGATGGCAAGGATGTAGGCCTTGTAGATTTCAAAGCCGCCTTCCGGCTCGCTGGCCACCACGCGCACCAGCTTGTCGCCCACTTCGGACAGCACGGGGAAATAATTGGCATCCGGCAAGTCGGCCTGGTCTTGCTGGGCCCAGGTGCGGATGAACAGCCACTGGAAGGCGGCCACGGCCGGGCCTTCCACTTTCACGTGCGTGTCGCGCCAGCCCACGTCCTTCTTGTCGGTGGGCTTCGATTTCGAGCGGAACAGCGAGCTTTTCGCATAGGTATCGCTGATATTGATGCCGCCCGTAAACGCTGTCTTGCCGTCGACGATCAGCACCTTGCGGTGGTCGCGGTTGTTGATCTTCCAGTCGTCGCCCTTGAGCTTGGCCGGATTGACGGGGTTGAAGGCCACCAGGCGCACGCCGGCCGCGCGCATGCGCTCAAAAAACGCCTGCGGCACGCCGATGGTGCCCACGCTATCGTAGATGACGTTGACCGTCACGCCCGCCTGCTGCTTTTCGATCAGCATGTCGGCAAACTTCAGGCCCAGCGGGTCCTGGTCGAAGATGTACGTTTCCAGGTTGATGCTGGTCTTGGCGTCGCTGATGGCCTGGAACATGGCGGCCATGGTTTGCGGGCCGTCAAACAGCAGGGTTACCTTGTTGCCCTTGATCAGAGGCACGCCGGTGGCCGCCTCTTCCAGCGCGGCCTGGGTCTTCAAGTCCATGCCGGACTTGGCCCAGCGCTTGTTGAGCAGGGCGGCCCGGCTGTTGACGTTCAGCACGGCGCCCTTGCCCGTGATCACCTTGGGCTTGGCCACGGGTTCGAGGGTGGTGTTGAGGTTCTTGACATTGGGCAGCGAGGCGCATGCAGCCAGGGTCCAGCACAGCAGGAGGGCGGTGAGACAGGGTTGCATGCGCCTAGCGGTCATTTTTGAGCCTTGTTTGTCAGTGACAGGTTTGCCGTATCATCGGCCAGTGCCAGTGGCGGCGGGTTTTTCGAACCGAAGAAGAAGACGATGGGGGAGCGCAGGAAACGCTTGCCCAGAATCTTCAGCAACTGCATGCCGTGCTTGAAGCGTACCTGGCGCGAACGCAGGGCCACCCACAGGGCCAGGCCGAAGCTGACCAGCAGGTTGGCCGTGCCGATGGCGAAGATGCCCGACAGCGACTTGACGGCCAGTTGCCAGCTCATGTTGTGGTCGAGTCCCACCAGGGCTGTCGCAAAGTTGGCGGCCGAGAAGGTGATGTGGCGGATATCGATGGGCAAGCCGATCAAAAAGCCCAGGGTGCCGATGGAGCCCAGCAAAATACCGAAATAGAAGTTACCCATCAGGCCGCCCAGGTTGTTTTCCAGGTACAGGCCCAGACGCTGCAAGCGCTCCTGGCCGATCACCCGGCCCAGGCCGCGCAATTGCGCGATGCGCTGCGCCCAGCGCGTGTACAGCGCCTGGTTATCGTAGTAGCCGGAAATCAGGCCGGCCACGAACAGGCACACGCCGGCGATCATGGCGTAAAAGATGGCGGGGCTGCCGATGGGATCGATATCGTGCAGCAGATGCATGGCTTTTTCCGGCGACACCAGGTTGTGCCCGGTGATCGCCTTGTAGCCGAGCGCGATCAGCCACGCCGTGGGGATGGCCGTCGCCAGGTTGCCCAGCACGGCCATGTTTTGCGTGCGGAAGACCTTGTTGATCAGTTCCGCCATGCTGTCGAGGTCGATATTCCGGCCATCCTTGCTGTGCAGGCCGGCGGCGATGCGCGAGGCCGTCATGGCCGGCTGCTTGGTGGCCACCGTGAAGTGCAGCAAGTGGATGAACATGAAGCCGATCGAGTAATTCATGCTGAACATGAACGCTTCGACCAGCGGCGCCGAGCGCAAATACGACATCAATATCTTGAACAGGGCCATGAAGCCGATGATCACGCCCGCGCCTGCGGACGAGAGGAACATGGCACCCATTTCGCGGCGGTTTTCCGCGATGTAGTGCTCGCCCGTGCGGCTGGCGTTTTCCGTCACATTGCGCGCCAGCAAGTTGATATTG
Source organism: Janthinobacterium aestuarii (assembly GCF_046113285.1). NCBI lineage: Bacteria > Pseudomonadati > Pseudomonadota > Betaproteobacteria > Burkholderiales > Oxalobacteraceae > Janthinobacterium > Janthinobacterium aestuarii. Next base: position 4,380,733 of record NZ_CP142524.1, on the reverse strand, counting down.
TCGGAAAACAGGTCGCTGACCTTGTATTTGTGGTTATGCGCGCGTATCAGTTCCAGCGCCAGCCCCACGGCGCCCGCGCGGCGGCGGCTGACGGGCTGCGGGTGCAGCAAGTCCTGCGTGGCGTCGACCGTGATGGCGTCAATGTCCACGTTGTTCGATGCGGGCAGCTCGCCGCTCGTGTCGACGAGGAACAGCAGCTTGCGCAGGCGGTCGATGCTCTGCGCCAGCGCCACCAGTAAATACGTGAGGGGAATGCTGGTGCCCTGGTACAGCGCCTTCTTGCGGATCTTGGCGATGACGGCGTCGCACTGGTCCAGCATCACCAGCAAATGGCGCGCGTCCTCGATGTGCTCGATGTCGCCTTGCAGCAGGCTCGAATAGGCATCCAGGTAGGCGTTCACTTCCGTGTTCTGCACCATGAACGGCGACTGGAACACTTCGATTTCATTGTGGAAACGCGTCAGTTCCGGCTCCAGGCCCATGGCGCAGACGCGGTAAGACAAGGTGCGGATGGCGTCTAGCATCCCTGGCAACATGATATTGCCGTCGCCGACGGCCAGTTCGACCTCGTCGCTGGTGAGCACGTCGAACAGTTCCAGCCAGTCCGTGGCAGGCACGTTGCTGATCCACAAATAATCGGTCTTCAGGTACAGCACCTGATCGAGCGCGTCGTTCAGGTATTCATCGCCAAGGGCGGGCGGCAGCATGCGGTAGGCGATGCGGCGTTTTAATTCTGTAAAGAAGCCGCTGTTCGACAGCACGCCGATATCCGTGTACAGGCTGGCGTGGCGGCGCGCGGCCAGCACGCGCAGCACGTATTCGTGCAGGGCGCGCGCCTGGGCGGGATTACCTTTGAGAAGCTGGCGCAGGGTGCGCACGTTGGCGATCGCGGTAGCGCTGTCGTGGGGGCGCTTGGGACGCAATGAGTTGAATAATTCCACCAGCAAGTCGATATTGCTGGAGTTGGGGTCAATGCGTTCGAGGATAGCTAGCATGCAGAAAAAACGGGCGAGCCGCTGTCGGTAAAACCAGTAGTGTACCGCCTGCGTCAGATCGCGCAACGTTCGCCACCGAACATTGCTTTACGGCAGGGGCTGCAATTCACGCCATTTTGCCGCAAATTGCCACAATCATGGTCAAACTTGCGTGTTGTCAGTGTGCGACGTGTTTCTTGGGACTAAGCTGAAGTTTCTGTTGTACAACGCACGGATGGCTGGACAAAAAGCGAGGATAAGGTAACACTTGGATCAGACACACAGCGCATGTCCTGATCAATACCGGGTAGTTTACTTTTCACGTCACCGAGATATTTATCATGAAGACCTCGTATTTTGCGCTTGCTGTGATAGGGATGGGGCCTTTCGCGCTGGGCGCGACGGCCCAGGCTGCCGATGGCGCGGGCAGTGCCGCATCCACCAACGTTGCCGTGTACGGCGTGCTCGACGCGGGCATCGTGGCCGAGCAGGGCTGCGCCGCCGGTTGCGCCGGCACCAAGGTGTCCGGCGGCGTCGCCTCCGGCTCGCGCCTGGGCGTGCAGGGGCGCGAAGCGCTGGGCAACGACGTTTCCGCCGTGTTTACCCTGGAAGCGGGCGTCCAGAACGACACGGGCCAGTCGGAAGATGGCCGCCTGTTCGGCCGGCAAGCCTACGTGGGCCTGGACAGCCGCCTGGGCGCGCTGACCCTGGGGCGCCAGTACAACCTGCAATACCTGGCGCTCACCGACGTGGCCGACCCGTTCAAGGGCGGCATGGCCGGCAGCGCCAGCAACCTGGCCGGCTACAGCGTGAAACGCTACGACAATACCGTCAAATACGTGACGCCCGCCTTGCGCGGCGTGACGGCCAGCGCCATCTACAGCTTCGGCGAGTCGCCGTACAGCAGCGCCAACAACCGCGCGTATGGCGCCACCCTCGGCTATTCGTCCGGCGCCGTGAATGTCAGCGTGTCGCACCAGCGCAAGAACAACTTCATCCTCGCCTCCGGCACCTTGCCCGCCATCGACATGTCGTCGCGCAACACCCTGATCGCGGCGAACATCGACCTGAAAGTGGCCACCGCCTTTGCCGCCGTGGGCGTGAACAAGGGCTATGGCAGCTCGCCGTGGGACCCGAACAATGCCTACAGCTCGCTGGCCCTGTCGATGTCGTCGTCGGACAGCCGCGACACTCTGCTGGGCGTGTCCGTGCCCGTGGGCGGCTTCAAGCTGCTGGCCTCGTACGTGCGCAAGGATGATCGCGACCTGGCCAACCGCGACGCCAAACAGGTGGCCGTCGGCCTCACGTATTCCCTGTCAAAACGCAGCGATTTCTACGCGTCCTACGCGAAGATCCACAACAAGAACGGCGCCCGCTACACGGTGGGCAATGCCAGCGATGCGGGGCGCGGCGACGCGGCTTTTAATATGGGCTTCCGTCACGGTTTCTGAGCGGCGGCGGATGGGGCAGGGCACGTTGCTCCCAGCCACTTGCCGTTGCTCGTCACATTCACCTGTTCCGGCGTGCCGCGCGCGCTCGTCGTCACGGCCAGCTGCATGCTGAACGCCTGGTCGCCCGAGAACAGCACCTGGCCTTCGCCGCTCGATTTCGGATTCGCGCACGTGAACGACACCTGCATGCCGCCCGCGATGTCCTTGTTCTTCGAGGTGCAATCGCCGGGCTGGCCCGTGGGAATCTGCTTGCGCGCCGCCATGTCCGGCGTCACGCACGCCGTCACGCGCACGGCGCCGTCGGCGCCCACGGTGGGCATGGCCATGCCGCGGCTGGCCGCCATGCTTTCCAGCTGCTTGCGTTGATCGGGAGGAAGGTTGCCCAGTTGCTGCAGCACCATGGACATGGCGTTGTCGGTGGCGGCGTCGGGCGACGCCATCTTGCTGTCGACTTGCCACAGGCCAGGCTTGATGGTGGCCGATGGCGCGGCGGCCATGGCCTGGCTGCCGAAGGCGGCGCAAGCGAGCAGGGTCAGGCGTAGCAAAGAATGTTTCATGTGGGCGTCTCCGGAAAAGGCAGACCCCAGCATACGGCATGGCAAGCGGGGCACGCTTGCCATTGTGTTACAAACTGTGATCGGGCTCGATGCGGCGCACGTCCACGCTGGCGATGCGGCGCTCGTCGGCCTCGAGGATCTCATAGCGCAGATCGTCGAGTTCCAGCACTTCGCCCACGGCCGGCATGTTTTCGAAATGCGCCAGCAGGAAGCCGGCCAGCGAGTTGTACTCGCCGTCTTCGCTGACCAGGGTTTCCGTCTCGAATACTTGCTCCAGGTAATGCAGGTCCGTCGCGCCGTCGATGCGCCAGTGGCCGGGACCGAGCACTTCCACGTCCGGCTGCTCGTCCTCGTCGGGGAATTCGCCGGCGATGGCTTCCAGGATATCGATCGGCGTGAGCACGCCTTGCACGGTGCCGAACTCGTCTACCACCAGCACCAGCTGGCCGCGCGAGCGCTTCAAGGTCTCCATGGCTTTCAGCACGCCGGCCGCTTCCGGCACGACGACGGCTTCGCGCATGCTGGCCGGGTCGATCTTGCCGCGCGAGACGAGGTCCTCGATCAGGTCCTTGCTGCGCGCGATGCCGACCACATTGTCGAGGTCATCATTACAGACAGGAATCATGCTGTGCGGCGTGTCGCGCAGCAATTGCAGCATCTTCTCGCTGCTGTCGTTCAGGTTGACCCAGGAGACGTCGCCGCGCGGCGTCATCACGGAACGGATCGAGCGTTCGGCCAGGGTCAGCACGCCGCTGACCATGTTGCGCTCTTCCACGCCGAAGGCGGAGACGTCGGGCAATTCCTTGACTTCGTGCTCTTCCACGGCTTCGCGGCCCTTGCGCCCGCCCAGCAGGCTCAGCACGGCTTGCGCCGTGCGGTCGCGCAGCGGCGCATTCGACTGCAGCTTGAGGAAGTTGCGGCGCGCCAGCTGGTTGAAGAACTCGATGACGATCGAGAAACCGATGGCGGCGTACAGATAGCCTTTCGGGATGTGGAAGCCCAGGCCTTCGGCCACCAGGGACAGGCCGATCATCAGCAAAAAGCTCAGGCACAGCACGACGACGGTGGGATGGGCGTTGACGAAGCGCGTCAGCACCTTTGAGGCCAGCATCATGACGACGATGGAAATGACGACGGCCGCCATCATCACGTACAGGTTTTCCACCATGCCGACGGCCGTGATGACGGCGTCGAGCGAAAAGACGGCGTCGAGCACGACGATCTGCGCCACCACGAGGCCGAAGCCGGCGTAGACTTTCGGTCCCGTCTGCGCATGCGTGACGCCTTCGAGGCGCTCGTGCAGCTCGCTGGTGGCCTTGAACAGCAGGAACAGGCCGCCGATGAGCAGGATCAGGTCGCGCCCCGAAAACGAGAAGGCCCATATGGAAAACAATGGCGTCGTCAGGGTGACGAGCCAGGAAATCAGCGAGAGCAGGCCCAGCCGCATGACGAGGGCCAGGGTCAGGCCCAGCACCCTGGCCTTGTCGCGCTGGTGCGGCGGCAGCTTTTCGGCCAGGATGGCGATGAAAATCAGGTTGTCGATACCCAGTACGATTTCCAGTACGACCAGCGTCAGCAGGCCGACCCAGATTGTCGGGTCAAATAACCATTCCATGTGTGTAACCTTGTAAAGTCAGTAAGTATCAAGCTTGCCTGGCGGCCAGTGCCCCAGGGAATCGTGTTGCGAGTGCGTGATGTGGCGGCGGACGCGCGGCGGCCGGGTGGCCTGCCGCGCGTCCGCTTCGGCAAGTGCCCCCGGTCCCGCTTGCCAAATGATGGCGCAAAACGGCGCCCCCTGGCGCGAGGTCGGGTAGAGCGTGATGGGGTCGTTGTCGCATTCGTCGGCGTCGCAGCTGTCGCCGGTCAAGCCCGCATGGGCGCCGGGGTCAAGGCAATCGGCGACGAAGGCAGGCGTGGCAGTAGTGCCGGCCGCGACTGCATGCTGGAATGGGGAAGGGCTGGCGTCAGCCATGCTGGCGAACGCCTGGGGTAAGGCAATGAAGACAAAAAGGCAGAGCAGGACGAGAGCTCGTCTCATATACAGGCAGATAGTTCCGGAACCGTGGAGTATAACACGCGCACATAACAGCCCGATGACAGGCACTTGCGTAACTGACAAGCATGACGTAAATTGCGAGAGCAATGATTTCCCTGGGCAGCGAAGACGCAGCGCGGGTCCATGGCAATTCTTGCATTCGTATTCCATTGCGCCCGCTTTTGCGCTTGTCTAATAACGTAGTGCTACCAGGACTCCGATTTGAAACCAATTACCGCCCTCCTGCTTGCCGCCGGCATCCTCTCGCCGTCGTTCATCCTGGCCGCCACCCCGGTCGAAGCCGCGCCGATTCAGAAAACCGGCAAGGCCGCATCGAACCGTGCCGCCGCCGTCAAAGTCACGTCCGTCGAAGGCATCACCGAATACCGCCTGGCCAATGGCTTGCGCGTGCTGCTGTTTCCCGATGCCAGCAAGCCGACCCTGACCACCAACATCGTCTACTTGGTCGGCTCGCGCCATGAAAACTATGGCGAAACGGGCATGGCCCACTTGCTCGAGCACTTGCTGTTCAAGCCCAGCGCCAACTTCGGCGTCAGGAAGGGCACGAAAACTCCCGTCGAGATCCTGAACTCGACAGGAGCAGATTTCAACGGCACCACCTGGTACGACCGCACCAATTACTACGCCACCTTCCCCGCCAACGACGACAACCTGCGCCAGATGCTGGCCATGGAAGCGGACCGCATGGTCAACGCGGCCATCGACCAGAACGATCTGTGGAATCCGAAGACGCAGAAGGGCGAAATGACGGTCGTGCGCAACGAGTTCGAAATGGGCGAGAGCGACCCGATCGGCGTGACCAGCGAACGCATCCAGGCCGTTGCCTACGACTGGCACAACTACGGCAAGTCGACCATCGGCGCCCGTTCCGACATCGAACAGGTCAACATTCCCCGCCTGCGCGCGTTCTACCATAAATATTATCAGCCGGATAACGCCGTGCTGATGGTGGCGGGCCGCTTCGATGAAGCGAAGGTGTTGAAGCAGATCAATGAACTGTTCGGCAAGATCCCGAAACCGACGCGCGTGATCGAACCGACCTACACGGCCGAACCCGTGCAGGATGGCGAGCGCGCCGTGACGGTGCGCCGCAGCGGCGGCACGCAGTTCGTCGGCGCCGGCTACCACGTGGCGCCGTCCGGCAACCCGGACGCTGTCGCCATCGAGGTGCTCGGTCACGTGCTGACGGACGCGCCCGCCGGCCGCCTGCACAAGGCGCTGGTGGAAACCAAGCTGGCCAGCAAGATCGAATACAACTCGGTGAGCAATCTGGAGCCGGGCTACAACCTGTTCGGCGCCCTGGTGCCCGTCGATGGCAACCTCGACGCGGCGCAAGCGGCCATGCTGAAAGTGCTGGAAGAACTGAAATCGCAGCCGGTCACGGATGCGGAAGTGGCGCGCGTGAAACAGCAGCTGAACAAGCAGGTCGAACTGATCACGTCGAATACGGCGCGCATGACGATCGCCCTGACGGAGTCGCTGGCGGCCGGCGACTGGCGTCTGTTCTTCCTGCAGCGCGACCAGCTCGACAAGCTGACGACGGCGCAGGTGCAGGCGGCGGCCGAGAAATACCTGAAGAGCTCGAACCGCACCCTGGGCCGCTTCATCCCCACCGATGCGCCGGACCGTACCGTTGTGCCGGCCTATGCCGACGTGGCGCCGCAACTGGCCGGCTACACGGGCCGCGCCGTCGTGGCGCAGGGCGAAGCGTTCGACCCCAGTCCCGACAATATCGAAGCGCGCACCACGCGCTTTACCTTGCCGAACGGCTTGAAGGGCGCCTTGCTGCCGAAGAAAACCAAGGGCAATACCGTCAGCGTCGTGTTGAAACTGCAGCTCGGCAGCGAAGAGAGCCTGCGCGGCAAGGGGCAAGTGGGCAGCTACACGGCCAGTCTGTTGTCGCGCGGCACGGATAAACTGTCGCGCCAGGAAGTAAAGGACAAGTTCGACCAGCTGGGCATGCAAGTAGCCATCTCCGGCGGCGCCGAAGGCGTGACCGCCATGCTGACGGGCAAGCGCGAGAAGTTGCCTGCCGCCATGGACCTGCTGGCGCAAGTGCTGCAAAAGCCGGCCTTGAACGAAACGGAATTTCTGGAATTGCAGCGCGAGCGCGTCGGCCGCGCCGAGCAGGAATTGCCTGAGCCGCAGCCGCTGGCCGTGAACGCCTTCCGCCGCCTGCTCGACGCCACGCCGGAAGGCCATGTGCGCCACGTGGCCACCTTGCCGGCCGAACTGGCACAATGGAAAGCCATCAAGGTTGCCGATGTGAAAGCCTTCCATGGCGCCTATTATGGCGCGTCGAACGCCACGTTTGCCGCCGTGGGCGACTTCGACCCGGCCGCGCTGAAGGCGCAAGTGGCCAGCCTGTACGGCAGCTGGAAGACGCAGCAGCCGTATGTGCGCATTCCCGATGCCGTTAAGCCTGTGAGCGGCGAGAAAGTCACGCTGGAAACGCCGGACAAGGCCAACAGCGTGCTGTTCGCCATCCAGCCGATTCCCCTCAAGGATGACGCCGCCAGCTATCCGGCCTTGCTGATCGCCAATCACATGCTCGGTGGCGGCGCCTTGCGCAGCCGCCTGGCCGACCGCATCCGCCAGAAGGAAGGCCTGTCGTACGGCGTCGGTTCGCAAGTGAGCGTGCCGTCGCGCGAGCCGGCCGGCTACTGGATGGCGTATGCCATCAGCGCGCCGCAAAACACGGTCAAGGTGGAAGCGGCCCTGCGCGAGGAAATCGCCAAGGCGCTGGCCGACGGGTTCTCGGAAGCGGAACTGGCCGAGGCGAAAAAGGGCTGGCTGCAATCGGAAGAAGTAAGCCGCACGCAGGACAGCGCTCTGGCCAGCGGCCTCGCCAGCTACCTGGCGCAAGACCGTACCATGGCTTACGACAAGGACCTGGAAGCGAAAGTGGCCGCCTTGACGCTGGCGCAAGTGAACCAGGGCCTGCGCGAGTACCTGAAGCCATCGGCCGTCTCGATCGTGACGGCGGGCGACTTTGCCAAGGTGGCGAAAGAGGGCGAAAGCGGCGCGAAGGCAACGACGTCGAAATAATCCGTTTCACATAGAAAAAACCCGCTGGCAAGGTCACTTGCCAGCGGGTTTTTTATTGATGCGTGTCAGCTTAGCGCGGAGCAAGCTCGGCTACGTAGATCTCCACGCGGCGATTGCGTGCGCGTCCGGCCGCATCCGCATTCGAGGCGATCGGCTCGCGGGCGCCGCGGCCTTCCGTGACGACGCGCGTCGGCGAGACGCCGCGCATGGCCAGGTAGTCGCGCGTGTGGGCCGCGCGTTCCACCGACAGCGGTTCGTTGATGGAATCGCTGCCCGTGCTGTCCGTATGGCCGATGATGCTGACCGTGGTGTTCGGGTTTTCGTTCAGGGTGGCGGCAAAGCGGTCGAGGATGGGGCGGAAGTTGCCCTTGATGTCGGCGCGGTTGGTGTCGAAGGAAATGTCGCTGGGGATTTCCATTTTCAGGCGGTTATCGGCCGTTTGCGACACTTGCACGCCGGTGCCCTGTGTCGCTTGCTCCATCGCGCGCTTCTGGTTTTCCATGCGGTTCGACCAGATATTGCCGACCACGGCGCCAGCTGCGGCACCGATCAGCGCGCCGCCGGCCGTGCGGCCGCTGCTGCCGCCACCGGTGGTGCCGCCGATCAAGGCGCCCAGGCCCGCGCCGATGCCGGCGCCCGTGGCCGTGCCACGTTGCGTCGAGGACATATCCGCGCAGCCGGTGGCGGCCAGTGCGATCACCAGCATACCGATCAGGGATGTGGTGCCAGGGCCTTTTTTGAATGCTTCTTTCATGGATTTTCTCCTTGTTTTGTTATTGGGACATACCCAGGAATTACCTGCACACGTTACTGCAAAATGCCGCAGTGTGCCAGTGCGCGCGCACTGTACGCAAAAGGCGGAAAAAGGGCGGCGCCCGTTTGCACGCGCGCCGCCCCTGTCTGGCCAATGGATTGGCCTCTATAAACCGCGCCCGCTGATCAGACGCAACAGGATCATGATGACTGCCACCACCAGGAGGATGTGAATGAAGCCGCCAATGGTATAGGAAGTTACCAGGCCCAGCAGCCAAAGAATAATGAGTACGACGGCGATTGTATACAGCATGATGTGTCCTCCGAGAGTAATGTGTGGATGACGGCGGCTGCCTTGGCCTTGCGCCGTCATCAGTTTTTGTCATTGCGCAGCGACCGGGTCGCTGAACGCTTATGCCATGACTAAGTGTCTACTTTGTTTTCATTGTGTTCTGTACGCTGTCGTACACAAGGCTCAACTAGCGGGAGCGGTCGGCGTGTTCATCGGCCATGCCCGGTATCCAGGCCAGCATGCCGGCCATGCCGACGGCGCCGGCCAGGCAGCTGACCATGCCGCCGGTCAACAGCAGCATGACGCCAAACACGGGCGCGCTTGTTTGCACGGGCGCCAGATCCAGCGCGCAAAAGCCCAGCGCCGTGGCCAATATGCCGCCACCGATAAAGCCGAGCCAGATCCGGTGACTGTTTGTCTTGTCGTTTTCCATCGCACCTCCTTGAAGATATTCGTTGAACTTTCTTGAATGCATCATCTCGCGGGACGGCAAACTCATCTGTACGCCAACGAACATTGTCAAAAAGAAAACGCCCGGACAGGCCGGGCGTGTGTTGAATTTGCAACTCATCGCGGCAGCGGCGCCGCCGCGCTCCGCTTAGCCCATGGCGCGCAAGCCGCCGTTGACGACGCGCACGCGGTCGCCCTGGCGCCAGTTCGGCGCGGCGCTCTGGTGCACGGTGCGCGTCTTGCCGTTATCGAGGCGCACGACGATGTTGTAGCTGCGCGTGGCGCGCACGCTGCCTTCGATCTGATTGCCGGCCACGGCGCCGCCTACGGCGCCCAGCACGGTGGCCAGCTGCTTGCCGTGGCCGCCGCCGACCTGGTTGCCCAGCAAGCCGCCGACGACGGCGCCGCCGGCCGCGCCCACGCCGCTGCCTTCGGCGCGCGTATTGACTTCATGGATGGCTTCGATCACGCCGCAGTTGCTGCACACTTGCGGCGTCGGGGCAGCCGCGTATTGCTGTTGTGGTTGCTGCTGGGGCTGCGGCTGGCGCACTGGCTGCTGCTGTTGCTGCTGTTGCTGCTGTTGCTGCTGAGGCGGCAGGGCGGCCAGCGGCTGCGCACCGGCAGGCTGCAGGTTCGCTGGCGGCTGGTTCGCCTGCAGGTTGGCCATCTGTTCGGCCGAAGTGCCGGCCGCCAGTGGCCGGCTGTCGCTCTGGGACGAAGGCAGCCAGCCCATCAGGGCCGCCGTGCCCACGCCGCAGAACAGCAGGACGGCGACGGCGGCGGCAAGTACCAGAGGATGGAGGGATTTGGTGGTGGTGGTCATGGAAAGCTCCTGTTTTTTAAAATAATGAAATGGGTAGTGCGTGTTATCCGTGCGATTCGCGTGTATTGCCAGTGTGCTGTGCCGCTTGCTTCGCTTCCGTGCGTCACCGTACATACATGGGCGGTACTGCACCGTAGGCTAAGTAAAAATTATGTCGAGTTGTAACGACACCAAGGAAAAGCAATGCCACTAACGAACGCCAGCATGACCCTGTCCCGCGATACAGGCCGATCCGGCCTGGGGTCGTCCGTGGGCGCGCCTGACGCCGGCAACCGCTTGCTGGCCAGCCTGCCCGAGCACGATTTGCGGCACTTGACGGCGTTGTTCGATACGGTCACGGTCGAGGTAGGCGAGGTGCTGTACGAACCGGGCCAGCCTATCGGCCACATTTATTTCCCCCGCGACTGCCTGATCTCGCTGCTGGCCGTGGCGGAAGGCCGCATGACCCTGGAAGTGGGCTCGGTCGGCCGCGAAGGCGTGCTGGGCGCGTCCGTCGCGCTCGGTCATGAGCTGGCGCAAGTGCGTGCCGTGGTGCAACGTTCCGGCATGGCCAGCCGCATCGCGCGGGCCGATTTCTGCGCCGAGTTCGCCCAGCTCGAGTCCCTGCAGCGCTTGCTGTACCGCTACACGGATACCCTGCTGGCGCAAGCCATCCAGATTGCCGTGTGCAGCCGCTTCCACGTGCTCGAGGCGCGCCTGGCCCGTTCGCTGCTGATCACGCGCGACCGCCTGCAATCCGAAAAATTTCACCTCACGCATGAATTCCTCGCCCATACCCTGGGTGTGCGGCGGGTCGGCGTGACCAAGGCAGCGAGCGCGCTGCAACAGCAAAAACTCATCACTTACAGCCGCGGCAATATAGAAATCCTTGATTCCGCCGGCCTGGAAGCTGTCTCCTGCCGCTGCTACGAGCTGGTCAAGGACAGCGGCACCATCGGCATGGCAAACGTCTTCGTCTGACTTTCCTCGCTTGCCTTGCATCAGGCTTGCCTTCATCCCGCCTGCTTTTATCCTTGTGCCGCAGACGCAAAAAAGCGGGGCGGGCGCCTGCGCACCCACCCCGCTTTCTTGAGCAATAATTACTTCGGCTTGACCTGGTTACCGATCACGCCGCCGACAGCGGCGCCGCCGACTGCGCCGACAGCGCTGCCGCCGGTCAGCACGGAACCGGCAACGGCGCCGACGCCAGCGCCGATGGCGGTGTTTTTATCCTGGCCGGACATGTTGGCGCAAGCCGTCAGGCTCAGCAGCAGGGCGGCAACGGAAGTGGTAGCGGCGATTTTTTTAATGATTTGCATGATAGTTCTCCTATGAATTCAGACCTCGTGGCGCCGGCATGGTATGGGCCGGATGACTTCGTGACGCCGTGTGTTTCAGGCACGATCACAGCATAGGATTGCGGCAAGGCAGGGTCTGTTCGGCAACGCACATAGGGGTGTAACAATTGTAAAGGCGCCCACGCCGCGCTCAGCGCCCCTTGCGCACGGCTTTCCCCGGCTTGGGCGCCACCGGTTTCACGCGCGCCTGGGCCAGCAGGGCCGCGCACTCGCTATCTTCGACGGGGCCGGTATTGACCAGCGGCAGCAGCGCCGCCACGGGCGCCACCACGGCCAGCGCCAGTGCGCCGCCGGCGCGCAAGGCCAGCACGCCCTTGTCGACGCTCACGTCGGGCTTGCTGAAAGTGCCATGCACGTACAGGGGCGAGCGCAGCGAAAAGACGCGCAAGCCCTTGCTGTCCGGCCGCAGGGTCAGGTCCAGCCGTTCATCGGCCAGGTTCACCGTGCCATCGATATGCAGGACGGCATCATCCGTGTCGACGATAAACTGGCGCGTCTGCATCAATCCTTTGGTGACGGCGAAATCGGCGGCCATGCAGTTCAGCTTGACCTGCTTGTCGCCAGACAGTTTGGCCAGCACGACACTGCCGATATTCAAGCCCATTTCTTCCAGCAGCAGCTTGCTGATGCTGCCCCGGTTGATCAGCGCGCGCACTTCGCCGTTCGAGCTGCCCAGCAGGGTGGCGACGGAATTGCCCGTGGCCGACAGCGAAGCGTCGCCATTGATTTCGCCCACGCTCGCTTGCAGGGCGGGCAGGCGGGGAAACAGTTGCTGGATGTGCAGGTGGCGGGCGCTGGCCTTGAGTTCGGCCGCGATGCCGTTGGCGATGACCTTGCCGCTGCCGTCGAGCTTGATTTGCGACGTCAGGGTGCCGCCCGCCACGTTGAAGTTGAGCGGCGTCAATGACAGCACGCCATCCGTCAGCACCACATGCGTGTCGAGCTTGCTGATTGGCAGCTCGGCATCGCGCGTGATCTTGTCGGCCGTGTAGCGCACGTCGGCGTCCAGGCTGGTCCAGCGCTCCGTCTTGAACGTTTCCACCGGCAGCACGCGGCCGGCCGGCTGCGTCGATGCCACGCCCCGTTCCTTCTTGCTGGCGCTGGAATCGGCGCCCACCAGCGGGCCCAGGTCGGAAAATTGCAGCAGGCGCGAGTGGACTTCTCCCGTCAGGCGCTTGCGCGGCGTGCTGGCGGAAAAGGCCAGCTTGCCACTGATGTCGCTGGAACCCACCTTGCCGGTGAACTTGTCATACACCCATTCACCGCCGCGCGGCGCCAGGGTACCCGTCAAATGGCCTTCCGTGCTGAAGTGCGGCGTTTCCGGCAGCAGCACGCCCGTCAATGGATACAGGCTCGCCATGCTGGGTCCCGATAGCTTCAGGCGCACGTCGAGCGCGGCCAGCTTGGCTGGACGCGTCAGGGTGCCTTCGATGGCCATGCTGCTGCCGCCCGCGCGCATGTCGGCCTGGATGGGGAAGGGCGTGCCTTGCTGCTGCAGCGACAGCACGCCGCCGGCCTTGCCGCCGCCCTTGACGCTTTCGCCATGGTATTTTCCCGACAGCGTCCAGGCGATGCCGTAGCGCGCATCGTTCGCGATGGTGTCGACATCGGCGCGCATCGCCGTTTTCGTGACAGCATCGTCCAGATACACGGTGCCCTTGCTGAAGACCACGCCTTGCAATTCCAGCTGCCACGGCGATGGCTGCTCCTGTTTGTCGAAGGTCCAGTTGTTCTTGCCGTCCTTGTTGCGCAGCAAGCGCACCTGCGGCGTGTCGAAGCGCAATTGCGGAATGATGATTTTCTTGTCCAGCAGGGCCAGGGGATTGAGCGAGAACGCCAGCTGGCTGACGGTGGCCAGCTGCGCCCCGTCGTCCGTCCCGGACATGGTGCTTGGGTTGCCCAGGCGCACATCCTTTGCCTGCAGGTGCGGCCATGGCAAATAGTCGCGCCAGCCTTGTTTGCCTCCCGTCGTGGGCTGCTGCCACGTCAGCGTCAGGTCGCCTTCGATGGCAAACGGTCTCCCCAGCGCTTCGCTGGCGCGCGCATTGAGCCAGGGCTTGGCGCGGTTCCAGTCCATATTCATCAGGACGATGGAGGCGGTGACGGGCAGGGCGATGAGCACGGCGGCGCTGGCGAGGGAGATTTTCTGACGGCGGGACAGTTGCATGGTAGACGATTCTTTCTGGACAAGTATTCACGATGCTACAGGAATCGCTCCTCAGCCGGGCCCGTTTCTCGCTTTTACGGTCCGGCACGTGCGCTGGCGCACGTTGCCGATGCAAGTATTGTCGATTTCTTACTCTATGTGCGGCACCGAACGGATATGCGGGGAGCCGGAGCCTATAACGTCTACATCAAACGCCGTTCCTGATTCCAGATGCACCGACGTATGAACCCTAACGCTTACACATTCTCCAGGAGAAAAAAAATGACAAACCGAGATTTCAAGATTTCCCCACTGGCCGCCCTGGCCGCCTGCGCCACGGCCGTTGTCCTGATGACGGGCTGCTCGAGCCTGAAAACGCCAGCCACGGCCGATGTCGCCGTGTCGCGCGCCGCCGTCGATAACGCCGCCAGCGCCGGCGCTGCCGACCTGGCACCCGATGAAATGCGTTCGGCCCGCGAAAAAATGCGCATGGCTAACCAGGCCCTGAAAGACCGTGACTACAAAACGGCGCGCGACCTGGCCGACCAGGCGCAAGCCGATGCCAAGCTGGCGCAAAGCAAGGCCAACTCGGCCAAGGCCACCAGCGCCGCCGATGAAATCAACGAGAACATCCGCGTCATGCGCGAAGAACTCGACCGTGCCAATCAGCAAGCCCCGAAACAATAACCAAGAATAAGAACAGGATTCCATCATGAAAAAAGCTACTTACACCACCATTCCCGGCCTGCTGGCCATGGCCGCCCTCGTTGCCGCCTGCAGTTCCGCACCGACCACCACCAGCCTGCTCGACCAGACCCGCGGCGACTACATGGCGGCGCAATCGAACCCGATGGTATCGACCTATGCGCCACGCGAATTCCGCGAAGCGAGCGCTGCGCTGGAAGCGGCAAACGCCGCCGCCACGCGCCAGGAAGATAGCGAAAAAGTCGACAAGCTGGCCTACCTGGCCAAGCAAAAGATAGCCACGGCGCAAGAAGTCGCCAAGCAGAAAGCGGCCGAAGCCGATATCGCCAACGCGGGCAAGCAGCGCGACCAGTTGCGCCTCGATGCGCGCACGCAGCAGGCTGACCAGGCCACGGCCCGCGCCCAGACGGCGCAAGCGGATGCGGAAGCGGCCAAGGCCCAGGCTCAGGCTGCCGAAGCATCGGCCCGCGATGCGCAAGCGCGCGCCGCCGGACTCGAAGCGCAGCTGGCCGACCTGGCCGCCAAGAAAACCGAACGCGGCATGGTCATTACCCTGGGCGACGTGCTGTTTGGCACGGACAAGGCGAACCTGACGGCCGATGGCGTGAATACGGCGCGCAAGCTGGCCGAGGTGCTGAAAAACAACCCGCAGCGCACCGTGCTGATCGAAGGCTTTACCGATAGCACGGGTGGTTCCGCGCACAACCTGGAATTGTCGCAACGCCGCGCCGAATCCGTGCGCAATGCGCTGCTGGAGCAAGGCATCAGCCGTGACCGCATCGCCACGAAAGGCTATGGCGCCGCCTATCCGGCCGCCGGCAACGATACTGCGGCAAACCGCCAGCTGAATCGCCGTGTGGAAATCGTCTTGTCGGAAGATAACACGGCCATTCCCGCCCGCCGTTAAAACACCAGGCCAAACTACGGTTTTTGCCTGGCGTTTGATTTATTAGTAGGCAGCACCGGCCGCTACTTGGCCGGTGGATACCCATGTAATACTTGAAAGGAAGCATTATGACCCAAACATCTGTTGAGATTCCAGCTGGCATCGATACGGCCGCCATCCGCGCCGCCGCCAAAAACCTCGATGACGGCGCCGTGACGGCCGGCTACCAGGGCGACCGCCAGGAGTTGATCACCCTGTTGAATGGGGCGCTGGCCACCGAACTGGTGTGTATTGCGCGCTATAAACGCCATTACTACACCGTGAGCGGGCGCGACAATGGCACCATCAAGGCCGAGTTCCTTGAGCATGCGCAACAGGAGCAGGAACATGCCGACTGGCTGGCCGAACGCATCGTGCAACTCAATGGCAAGCCAGATTTTAATCCTGCAACATTGCTTGCGCGCAGCCATGCCGAGTATGATGACTCCGAAGACGTGCAAAGCATGGTGCGTGCCAATCTGATCGCGGAACGGGTAGCGATCGAGTCGTATCGCCAGATGATCGTCAAAATTGGCGACAAGGACCCGACCACACGCCATTTGTTGATCAAAATCATGGCTGTCGAAGAAGAGCACGCCGATGACATGCGCGATCTAATGGAATAGTGTTTTTGAGTAAAGTAGGTATAGTAACTACATTCATCCACAGCTAAGGAGCTAAACCATGTTGGAAAACAATATCACCACCGTCAATAACGATGTCAAAACCCTGGTCAAGGATGCGCAAGCCCTGTTCAGCGCCGCTGCCGCCCTGACCGGTGAAAAAGCCGATGAAGTGCGCATCAAGGGCATGAAAACCCTGGACGCTGCCCTGGCCAAGGCGCACGAAGCGCAAGCGTCGGCCATCGTTGCTACCAAACAGCTCGCCTCCCAGGCGGACGGTTATGTCAAGGAAAACCCATGGCGCACGGTAGCCGTCGCCGCTGGCGTCGGCGTACTGGTCGGCTTCATCCTGGGCCGCAAGTAATCCATTGTCAGGAGCGATATGGACAAGTCTGCTTCGTCTCACCAGGGGCCGGGATTGATCGGCTCGGTCGCCGGCCTGGCCAAAAACGCCGTCGGCCTGATGTTGTCGCGGCTGGAACTGGCCACCATCGAACTGTCGGAAGTGCGCAATCACATGCTGCAGCTCGTGGTCATTTTCGCCCTGGCGACAGTGGCGGGCTTGTTTGCCATCGCTTACGGCAGCGTACTGATCGTTTTCCTGGCCTGGGATAGCCTGGGCTGGAAGATCCTGGCGATCATGACGGTCGTATTCGTAATGCTGGCCATCGCGCTGGTCATGTATGCGCGCGCCATGCTGCGTCAAGGAAAGCTGTCCATGCCTGCCACCATGGCGGAATTGAAGGCCGACCGCGACATGCTGATGTAAGCGGGCTCACGAGGAGAATTCATGTCGGAAACCGACAAACTGGCGGCGCAAGCCGCCCGCAAGCGCCTGCTGATCGCCCAGGGCGAAATGTATCGCGTGGGCATCGTGCATGCGCGCGCCAATGTGGGCTATGCCCTGCGTCCCGAATCGCTGCTGCAGGGCGTGGTCGAAACGGCGGTCGGCTTTGCCGGCCACCGCGTCGAGTCCTTGCTGGCGCCGGGCGGCATGCGTTTGCAGGGCGCCATGCCCTACGTGCTGACGGCGTTATCGTTTATCGGGCGCAAGAAGCTGGTCAAGCCGGCCCTGGTCCTCGTGGCCGTGGCCGCCGTGGCCGCCAGCTGGCTGCGCCGCAAGCGCTGAACGCCAGCCGTGTTGCACAGGAACGCCGTCATTGACGGCGTTTTTTTTTGCCCGTACCCAACGTCCGGCACGGGCAGGCGCAATCCCTTACAATGATTCACGCCGCATTTTGCGCGGCGCACAGAGGGGCCATCTTGATGACGAATTCGAAGACACCGATCAATCAGTTAAATCCCTCGCGCCTGCGCATCGTGCTGGTGCTGCAGGGCGGCGGCGCACTGGGCGCCTACCAGGCCGGCGTTTACCATGCGCTGCACGAACATGGCCTGGCACCCGACTGGGTGGTGGGCACCTCGATCGGCGCCATCAATGCCGCCATTTTGGCCGGCAACAAGCACGAGGACAGGCTCGTGCGTTTAAAACAGTTCTGGCAGCGCGTGGCGCACCGCGACAGCGTCGACATGAATCTCGTTTCGGACCAGCAGCGCCGCTCGAACATCTGGCTGGCCACGCTCGATACGGTGCTGCGCGGCGTGCCCGGCTTCTTCAAGCCGCGCATTTTCAGCCTGTTCTCCGCAGGAATCGCCGTCAAGCCGGAAGAGGCCAGCTTTTATGACACCAGTGAGCTGGCCAGCACCCTCGAGGAACTGGTCGATTTCGATTACCTGAACCAGCCCGGCGGCATGCGCCTGACGGTCAACGCCCTGCGCGTCAAATGCGGCAGCCTCACCAGTTTCGACAGCCAGCAGCAGCCCCTGACGGCGGACCATATCCGCGCCAGCGGCGCCTTGCCGCCCGGCTTTGCCGGCGTGCGTGTCGATGGCGATTTATATTGGGATGGCGGCCTGTACTCGAACACGCCGCTGGAAACCGTGCTCGACGACACGCCCCACGTCGACACCCTGGTCTTCATGGTCGACCTGTGGAGCTCGGAAGGGCCGGAACCGACCACCCTCGACGAAGTGCAGACGCGGCAAAAGGACGTCACCTTCGCCTCGCGCTCGAAACGCCATATCGCCGACTATGTCAATACGCACACCTTGCAGCGCAAATTGCGCGAGCTGTACGCCGGCCTGCCCGACACAAAGCACAACCGCCAGCAGACGGAAGAGCTGGTAGCGCTGGGCTGCGACAGCACCATGCACATCGTGCGCCTGCCGTATGCGGGGCGCGACTGGCACATGGCGGCCAAGGATATCAATTTCTCCAAGGGCTCCATCGAGTGGCGCTGGGAGCAGGGCTACCAGGATGGCTTGCGCGCGATCAAGGCGGCCGGCTGGCTGGCCTTCGTCACGGAAGACACGCCGCTCGTGGTGCACGAACTCCCGCCCTATGAGCGCGATGCGGCTTAGTGACGCCTGTCAAAACCTGCTGCGCGTCGGTATAGGCGGCCTGCGATGCTCACCGTACCTTCCGTACGGTTGCGCTTCTTAGCCACCTCTCCCTTCCGCTCGCGACGGTTTTGTCAGGTGTTGCAATGTTGTTCAGCGTCGCAACAGCACGGCGCATCACTGCGGATGCGCCGCTGCACGCAGTTTTTCCGCATTCGCCATGTCTTGCCGGTAAGTATCCTGCGCGTCCTTCAGGCAGCTGGCGCGCGTGGCGGATGGCTCCAGGCGGCACGCTTTTTTGGCCTCGGCCAGGGCGGCGGCGATTTCCTTGCGCAAAGTGCGCAGCTGGGCTTGCGCCGTGCTGTCCTCCTGGTACCAGCGTTGCGGGTCGCCCGGCTGCGGCGAGGCCGTCTGCGCCAGTGCCATCGGCGCCAGGCTGCAGGCGAGCAGGGTGGCCAAGAGTGTATTGTGGATAGTCATGATATTTCCTCCTTGAAATAAAAAAGGCGCCGTAGCGCCTTTTTTTACAACCTGCCCGTCAGTAATAGCAGGATCAGTATCACTACGACCAGGCCGGCGATGCCGCTGGGGCCGTAACCCCAGTTGCGGCTATGCGGCCAGGTAGGCAGGACGCCGACCAGGGCCAGGATCAAGATGATCAGAATGATGGTGCCCATGGCAACTCCTTGTTATGGTACGACTCATGCGAGATGGCGGATGCCTGCTGACAAGCTCCGCCGAGAATTAATAGCGGTAGACGCGGCCGTCGACGACGCGCACGCGGTTGCCCGGGCGCAAATCATTCGCGTTGTCCTGCACTACGGTACGGTATTCGCCGTTGTCGAGACGCACGCTGATCTGGTAGGCCTGCGCCTGCTGCCTGCGGCCTTCGACCTGGTTGCCCACGACGCCGCCGGCGACGGCGCCCGCCACGGTGGCGGCCGTGCGTCCGCTGCCCGAACCGATGGTATTGCCCAGCAGGGCGCCGGCGATGCCGCCGACCACGGCGCCGGCGCCGCTGGTTTGACCGCCACCCTGCACGATCTGGATGGAGTCGACGGTGCCGTACATGGCGGACTCAGGCTGGTTGGCCGGGTAATATTGTTGCGACTGGGTAGGGCCGGTGGCACAACCGCTCAGTACGGCGGTGGCGGCGAGCATCAGTGCAGCCAAGGTGGCGTTGGTTTTCATTTTATTCTCCTGACGAGGTGAGGGTGTAGAGCCATCTTAGTCATGCCCCTGTCCCCGGTCTGTACGCTGCCGCACGTACTTATTTGCAGTCGAAAAGGGTAGTGCGGGCTGGAGCGATCCGGCAAAAACGTTGTTATTTCTCCATATTGCCCTTCCACTTTCAAAATAAATTACTTGTGTACGGCAGCGTACAGAAGAGCGGCGACTATCCACGTAAAACGGTAGTCATGCCAAGCAGACATGCTTGCTACCACCAGGGAGAAATACAACATGAACAAGAATAAGCTTTTCACCGCCATCGTCGTCAGCCTGGCATGCGCCGCATGGGGCGGCCAGGCAGTGGCGGCCACGCCGGAAGCAAAAGCAGCGTACAAGGCGGCCAATGAACAGGCTGGCCTGAATTACAAACTGGCGCATGCCGAGTGCGAAAAAATCACGGGCAACCCCAAGGATGTCTGCATCGCCGAAGCGAAGGCCGTGCGCACCTACGATGAAGCCGTGGCCCAGGCGCAATACACGAATACGCTGCGTGCCTACACGAAGGCGCGCATCAAGATTGCCGATGCCAATTACGATGTCGATCTGGCCCGCTGCAATGCGCTGACGGGCAACGACAAGGATGTCTGCGTCAAGCTGGCCAAGTCCACCAAGGTGGCGGCCCTGGCCGACGCCAAGGCGGACAAGAAAGTCATCGAAGCGCGCAGCGATGCGCGTGAAGCAAAAAGAAAAGCCGAGTACAAGGTCGCGACAGAAAAATGCGATGCATTGGCCGGCGCAGCCAAGGATGACTGTATCAAGGCTGCAAAAACCCAGTTTGGCTACTGAGCTCCCTCCGGCGCGCAGTCACCACACTGGTATAAGAAGCTCATTGTGAGCACATTGATTGACCACTCCTAAGGAAAAAACCATGAAATTCACTAAATCTATCGCTACTGGCCTTTTCGTCGCTTCCCTGTTCGCCGTTGCAGGCTGCGCTTCGACCCCAACCAAGGAAGGCACGGGCGAATACCTCGACGACGCCGCGATCACCACCAAAGTGAAAGCCAGCATCTTCAATGAGCCTACCCTGAAATCGACGGAAATCAACGTTGAAACCTTCAAGGGCGTGGTTCAGCTGAGCGGCTTCGTTGCCCAGCCAGCCGATGCCGCCAAAGCGGGTGAAGTTGCCCGTGGCGTCAAGGGCGTGAAGTCGGTGAAAAACGACATCCGCGTCAAGTAATGGCCTGACCTGCCGCAGCGGCCAGCCTCACGGCTGGCCCTGTGGCCTTCCACCGACCGTCGCGGGAATCGCATGCATACCCAGCCTTCAGATACCCCGCCCGATCCGGTGGCGGCTGCCTCCACCGAGCCTGCCGGGCCACCTCCCGGCGCGCCCGTGGAGCAGCCAGACTCAACCTTGCGCTTGCCGCTGCATGTCAATGCGCGTGGCATGGCCTTGGGCATCATCGCCACCGTCAGCTTTATTTATGCGCTGCAGTGGGCACAGAAATTCCTCATTCCCGTCATCTTCGGCATTTTCATTGCCTACACCCTCAATCCCGTTGTCGCCTGGCTGGAAAAGCTGCGCCTGCCGCGCGCCATCGGCGCCACGGCCGTCACGGCCCTGATCCTGTTCGGCTCCATCGTCGTGGTCGAGCGCGTGCAGGGCGAATTCGAATCCATCGTTGAAGAGTTGCCGGCCGCCACGCATAAACTGTCGCGGCTGATCGCCGCCAATACGGGCGGCAAGAACAGCACCTTCCAGAAGATGCAGGCCGTGGCCAATGAAATCGAGCAAGTGGCCGCCGGCGCCGAAGCGCGCCGCAACAACCGCCGCGCCGCCGCGGCCGAGGCGCCCAACTTCAAGATCATGGACTGGGTCTGGGCCGGTTCGCTGGGCCTGGTGGGCTTCCTCAGCCAGGCCACCATGGTCATCTTCCTCGTATTCTTCCTGCTGCTGTCGGGCGACACCTTCAAGCGCAAGCTCGTCAAGCTGACGGGACCGTCGCTGAGCCGCAAGAAGGTCACCGTGCACATCCTGGAAGACATCAACACTTCAATCCAGAACTATATGTTCATGCTGCTCGTCACGAATGTCTTGCTGGCCGTCCTGATGTGGATCGCCCTGCGCGTGATCGGGCTGGAAAACGCGGGCGCCTGGGCCATCGTGGCCGGCTTGCTGCACATCATGCCGTATTTCGGCCCCTTGCTCATCACCATCGCCACGGGCCTGGTCGCCTTCCTGCAGTTCGAATCGCTGGAAATGGTCTTGCTGGTGACGGGCACGTCGATGGCCATCGCCACCCTGGTGGGCACCTTTGTCACCACCTGGATGACGGGGCGTATCGCGCGCATGAATCCTACTGCCGTGTTCGTCAGCCTGCTGTTCTGGGGCTGGCTGTGGGGCGTCTGGGGATTGCTGCTGGGCGTGCCCATCATCGTCATGGTGAAGGTCGTGGCCGAGCGCGTGCAAGGCATGGAAGTGGTGGCGGAACTGCTGGGCGAATAGCTTGCGGCAAGGCCAAGAACAACGGCGCCCGCGGGCGCCGTTGCTGCATCCGGAGCGACACCTTACGACTGGTGGCGTTTCAGTATCTTCACTTGCACGTCGCCGTCTTCCGTCTTCGGCATATCCTTCATGCTGCCCAGCTGCAAGGCGAACTGGCGTGTAAATTCGGCGCCCAGGAAGAAGATTTGCGCCGAGTAATACACCCACAGCAGCAGGGCGACCAGCGAACCGGCGGCGCCATAGCTGCTGGCCACGCCGCTATTGCCGATATACACGCCAATCGCATATTTCCCTAGTGAAAACATGAAGGCCGTGCCGATGGCGCCGATCAGCACGTCGCGCCAGGACAGGCGCACGCGCGGCAGCATTTTATAGATGACGGCAAACAGGCTGGCGATGACGGCAAAGCCGATCAGGTTCGACAGGATGGTAAACAGCACGGCAGTGTCTTTCCACACGCCTTCCCAAAAGTTGGCGAGGATGGCCATGGCGGCGTTGACCACCAGCGACACCATCAGCAGGAAGGCCAGCACCAGTACCAGGCCAAACGACAGCAAGCGCGTGCGCACCATGTCCCAGGCGCCCGCTTCCTTCAAGGGTGGCACTTGCCAGATTTCATCAAGGCTGGCTTTCAGTTCGGCAAATACGCTGGTGGCGCCAAACAGCAGCAGGGCGCTGGCGATGAGGGTGGCGATGCGGCCCTGTTCATGGTTTTTCGCGCCGGCCAGCACGAGCTGGATGGCTTCGGCGCCCTGCGTGCCCAGCAAGCCCTGCAGTTGCCCCATCAGCTCGCCGCGCGCGGCGGCCGGACCATAGAAAAAGCCGGCGATGGCGATCACCAGTACGAGGATGGGGGCGATGGAAAACAGGGTGTAATAGGCGAGGGCGGCGCCCTTGCTCGAGGCGCGGTGTTCCAGCCATTCGGTGACGGAGCAGTAGACGACGCTGCGCATCTGCTTGCTTAACGGCGCGAGACCGGCCAGTCTGGGATAGCGGGTAAAGAAATTCATGATGGCTTTCAATGCAAAAAAGGGGCGCGAGCCCCTTTTTTTTAATTCACAAGTGGCGTACCACTGTCGAGCTTACTGCACGCGGCGTTCGATGGTGATTTGTTCCACTTCAACGCGGCGGTTAGGTTCCAGGCACTTGATCAGGTCGGCACGTTTCTTGTTGTTGCACTCCACGACCGGATTGGTCGAACCCTTGCCTTCAGCCGTCAGGCGGTTGGCGGCAACACCGTGGGCGACCAGGTATTCCTTGACTGCGTCAGCACGCTGCTGCGACAGTTTCAGGTTGTACTTGGGCGAACCGATGCGGTCGGCATAACCACTGATGACGACGTTGTTGACGTCCGGCGCTGCGTTCAGCACGCGTGCGATTTCGTCGAGCTTGGTTTGCGTCGGGCCCAGCTTGGCGCTGTCGAACGCGAACAGTTCCGTTGCCGACATCGTCACTTTTTCAAAGCGTGGCGGCGGTGGCGGTGGTGGTGGCGGCACGACCACGACGACTTCTTCACGCACTGGCGGCGGTGGCGGTGGTGGCGGCGGTGCAGGCGGTTTGTCGAACGCGTAGTTCAGGCCCACGGTGACGTAGTAGTTGTTGGACTTGCTGCTCGGGTCGAACGTATTGCCGCGCAGGAAACCGTGCACATTGCGCACGTCAGCCTGCAGGGACAGCTGCTCGGTGATGCTGGACTGGAAACCCAGGCCCACGCTCGCGTATGGCGAGCTCTTCGTGCGTTCACCGAAGGCGAAGCTGGTGTCCTTGTCGCGCTGCATGCCGGCACCGACCAGCAGGAAAGGACGGAAGGCTTTGCGCGAGAACATGTACAAGCCGTCGACGCCCAGCGTATTTTGCTGGTAGCGCTGACCGCCATCCTTGGAACGGGCATACGTGGTGCCCAGCTGGATATCCCAGTCCTGGGAAACAGGCTTACCGAAACGCAAGCCTGCGCCATAACCGGTTTTATCCGTGGCGAAGTCGGAATCTGGCTTGAGTGCGTTGATGCTAGGTTGAATATACCAGGAGGGATTGATTTCCTGGGCCTGTGCGCCGAGGGCGGAGCACAGGACTGCGGCGGCAACGGCGATTTTTTTTAGATTATTCACAAGTAACTCCCAACGTTGATAAGAGATTTTCTCTACGGCATCAAAGACACATCTTGCTACACGTGCTATTGCTAGATATAGACCACACTTCCAGGTGCGCATTCTTGTGATAAATGCACTGCTGTTGGACTAGAGAATACGATTGCAGGTTCTGGTGGTCGGTGCGCTGGCGCACAAAGCATTGCGGTATATCAATAGTGTTGCAGATTCACGACAAAGATTGTGGTGTTGAAAAAAACTAATGTTATTGGTGAAACTTTTACAAGCACGGTCATTTCCTGGCACCGCAGCGACAGGCAATCGTACGACTTGTCACCTGCATGCCACTGTATATTAGCAACAATGATGAGCTTGATAACTAATAATACATTGATGTTGTATTCCGGCCGCGTTCTGTTGTTTTTCTGGGCTTCCGCCAGGCAACTTTTGCGCGCCGCAGCCAGCTCCGCCACTTTTCCTCAAGGAGTCATCCGTGCCTGACCTGTCCCGTGTTCTTACTTCCCCGCTGGCCGGCAAGCTGGGCCCGCTGTGCCTGCTGCTGTCGCTGGGCCTGGCGGCGCCAGCCTGGGCCGATAGCGGCGTGTCCCTGTTTTCACCGAGCGGCACGGTCAAGGCCGTGCGCCAGGTGCGGGCCCAGTTCGCCACGCCGATGGTGCCGTTCGGCGACATGGGCTTGCCCGCGCCGTTCGCCATCGATTGCGGCAAGGCCGAGCCGGCCGTCGTGGCGGGCGCGGGGCGCTGGGCCGACGAGCGCAACTGGAACTTCGATTTCGAGCGCGACTTGCCGGCCGGCGTGGCCTGCAGCTTTACCTTGAAGCCGGGACTCAAGGACCTGGCGGGCCAGACCCTGCAGGGAAGCACGTCCTACCGTTTTTCCACGGGCGGCCCGGCCATCGTCGAGGCCGTACCGTATGACGGTCAGCCCTACATCGACGAAAACCAGATCTTCGTGCTGGGCCTGGACGCCGCGCCGAACGAGGCCAGCGTGGCCGCGAATGCGTATTGCCGCGCCGATGGCATCAATGAAAAGATTCCCGTGCGGCGGCTTGTAGGCAAGGAGCTGGAGCAGGTATTGACTTTGCGCAAGAGCTTTCTCGACCGCTACCTGACCGTGTACTTCAAGAAGCGGGGCGTCGTGTGGAAAGCGGGCATGCCCGTCGCGAGCAAGGGCGCGCCGCCTTTGCCCGTCACCGTGCTGCAATGCAAGCGCAGCTTCCCCGCCAACGCCAAGGTGTCGCTGGTGTGGGGCGAGGGCATCGCCAGCGCCGGCGGTATCGCCACGGACAAGGCGCAAACCCTGCAGTTCAAGACGCGTCCCGACTTCACGGCCAAGTTCAGCTGCGAGCGCAGCAATCCGAAGGAGCAATGCATTCCCTTCCTGCCCATGCGCGTGCAGTTTTCCGCGCCCGTGAGCGCGGCGCAGGTGCGCGCCATGACCCTGAAGGGCGGCGGCAAGACCTATGCGCCGACGATTTCAAAAGAGGAAGAAAAGGCGGAATTCCTGTATGGCGCCACCTTCAATGGTCCATTTCCCGTGCAGGCCAGTTTTGTGCTGAACTTGCCGCCGGGCTTGAAGGACGATGCGGGCCGCGCCTTGCTCAACCGCGCGCGCTTCCCCATGACGGTGCGCACGGGCGAACAGCCGCCGCTGCTGAAGTTCCCGGCCCCGTTCGGCATCATCGAAGCGAAGGGCGACGGCTTGCTGCCCGTCACCGTGCGCAATATCGAGCCCGTGCTGTCGGGCAAGGAAGTCGCGCAAGCCTCGGCCGCCGCCACGGGCGCCACCTTGCGCGTGCCCGACAATGACGACAAGTTCATCATCGAGTGGATGCAGCGCCTGGCCGGCAATGGCGACGGGGGAGAGTACTGGCAGCCGTATGCCCAGTATGCGGGCAACATGAGCAAATCCGTGCTGGCGGGCGCTGCCGGCACGCGCCCCATCAGCCTGCCGCGTCCCGATGGCAGGAAAACCTTTGAAGTGATCGGCATCCCGTTGCAGAAGCCGGGCTTTTATGTGGTCGAGCTGGCCAGCCCCATCCTCGGCAAGGCGTTGCTGGGCAAACCGACGACCGCGTATATCCGCACGGCCGCGCTGGTGACGAACCTGGCCGCCCACTTCAAGCATGGCGCGCAATCGTCGCTCGTGTGGGTGACCTCGCTGGACAAGGGCGCGCCTGTTGCGAAAGCGCAAGTGGCCGTGCGCGACTGCGCCGGCAAGCTGCTGTGGCAAGGCGCCACGGGCGCGGACGGCGTGGCGCACATTCCCGGCGAGCTGGCCAATTCCAGCTGCAAGAACAATGGCCGCTACTTTATCAGTGCGCGCAGCGGCGGCGACATGACGTTCACCCTGTCGGACTGGGTGGGCGGCATCGAAGCCTGGCGTTTCAATTTGCCCACGGATGACACGCGCGCCGACAACACCTTGCTGGCCACGGTATTCGACCGCACCTTGCTGCGCGCCGGCGAAACCGTGCACATGAAGCATTTCATCCGCAAGCACACGGCCGAAGGCATGGGCCTGGTCGACAAGAACAACGGTCCCGGCAGCGCCACCTCCGTCGTCATCACGCACCAGGGCAGCGACCAGAACTATCAATTACCGCTGCGCTGGTCCGCCGGCGGCACGGCGGAAAGCGACTGGCTCATCCCCGCCGACGCCAAGCAGGGCGAATACAGCGTGACGATGGCGGGCCGCCCGTCCGGCAGTTTCCGCGTGGAAGCGTTTCGCGTACCGACCATGAAAGCCGTGCTGCAGGGACCGAAGGCGCCCGCCGTGCAGGCAAAGCAGCTGGCCCTCGATGCGCAAATCACGTATCTGGCCGGCGGCGCCGCCACCAACGCGCCCGTCAAGCTGCGCACGGTACTGCAAGACAAGAGCGTGACGTTTGCCGACTATCCCGATTTCAGCTTCAGCAATGGAGACGTGAAGGAAGGCCTGGTGAAGCAGGGCACGGGCTACGACGACGATGAGGGCGAGTGGCAGGACGAAGGCAATGGCGGGCGTGCCGGCGCCGGCGCGGCTGCCGCGCGCACGCAAAGCTTGACCCTCGACAAGGCGGGCGGCGCGCGCATCGTCATCGACCAGTTGCCGCAGCTGTCCGTGCCGCGCGACCTGGTGGCGGAAATGGCTTTCCAGGATGCGAATGGCGAGACGGCATCCGTCGCCACGCGCGTGCCGCTGTGGCCGTCGAACTACGTGATCGGCATCAAGCCCGATGCCTGGGCCTTGAGCAAGGATGCCTTCAAGTTCACGGTGGCCGTGCTCGGTACCAATGGCAAGCCCGTGGCGAACGCCCCGGTCGCCGTCGACTTCTTCCAGCGCAACAGCTATTCGCACCGCCGGCGGCTGATCGGCGGCTTCTATGCGTATGAAAACAGCAGCGAAGTCGTCAAGCTGGGCCAAGCGTGCTCGGGCAAGACGGACAATAAGGGCCTCTTGACTTGCGACGTGAAGGCGCCCGCCAGCGGCAATCTGGTGTTGCGCGCCCGCACGCAGGACAGTGCCGGCAATGCGGCCGTCGCCAACCGCGAAACCTGGGTGGCCGGCAGCGGCGACTGGTGGTTCAACGCCAGCGACAATGACCGCATCGACGTCTTGCCTGAAAAGAAACGCTATGAGCCGGGCCAGGAAGCGAGCTTGCAGGTGCGCATGCCGTTCCGTTCGGGCACGGCCCTGATCACGGTCGAGCGCGAAGGCATCCTCGACACCTATGTGCGCCAGTTGAACGGCCGGGAACCTGTGGTGAACATCCCGGTCAAACCGAATTACGCACCGAATGTGTATGTCTCCGTGTTTGTCGTGCGGGGCCGGGTCGATGGCGTGCAGCCGACGGCGCTGGTCGACCTGGGCAAGCCGGCCTACAAGATGGGCATCGCGCCGCTGAACGTGGGCTGGCAGGCGCATGAACTGAACGTCATGGTCGTGTCCGACAAGGAAGTATATAAAACGCGCGACAAGGCGGAAGTGTCCGTGCGCGTGCGCCGCGCTGACGGAAAACCGCTGCCGGCCGGTGCCGAAGTGGCGCTGGCGGCCGTCGACACGGGCTTGCTGGAGCTGATGCCCAACGATAGCTGGAAGTTGCTCGATACCATGATGGCGCAGCGCAGCTTGCAGGTGGAAACGGCGACGGCGCAGATGCAGGTGATCGGCAAGCGCCATTTCGGCCGCAAGGCGTTTCCGGCCGGCGGGGGCGGCGGCAAGGGCGCCAGCCGCGAGCTGTTCGACACCCTGCTGTTCTGGAAAGGCACCGTCAAGCTCGACGCCAAGGGCGAAGCGACGGTGCAGGTGCCGCTCAACGATTCCCTGACGGGCTTCCGCATCGTTGCGATTGCCAGTGCCGGCAAGGAATTGTTTGGCACGGGCAGCACGGATATCCGCAGCTCGCAAGACTTGATCTTGATGTCGGGCTTGCCGTCCCTCGTGCGTGAAGGCGACCAGTTGCGCGCGGGCTTTACGGTGCGCAACACCTCGGCCGCATCCTTGAGCGTGGACCTCAATGCCACGGCGGCTGGCATGGCCTTGCCGCGCCAGAGCTTGACCCTGGCGGCGGGCGAAGCGCGCGAGACGGGCTGGGATTACCAGGTGCCGCTCGGTGCGCAAACGGTTGTGTGGGAGATCAGCGCCAAGGCGGGTAGCGGGCTTGGCAACACCTCCGATAAACTGAAAATCACGCAAAAAGTCGGCCAGGCCACGCCCGTGCGCACGTACCAGGCCACCTTGATGCAGATCGACAAACCCGTCAATATGTCCGTGCAAATGCCGGCCGGCGCTTTGCCGGGCCGGGGCGGCCTGCAGACGAGCTTTGTCGCCAAGTTGGGCGGCGAGCTGCCCGGCGTGCGCGAGTACATGGCCGCCTACCCGTACACCTGCTTCGAGCAAAACACGTCGAAGGCCATCGCCCTGCAAGACCAGGACGCGTGGAACAAGCTGGCCGCCAGCCTGCCCGCCTACCTGGACGGCGACGGCTTGCTGAAATATTTCCCCATCATGGAGCAGGGCAGCGACAGCCTGACGGCCTACGTGCTGTCGGCCACCAGGGAAGCGGGCTATGCGATTCCGGAACAGACGAAGAACCGCATGGAAGCAGCCTTGACGGCCTTCGTGCAGGGCAAGATCGTGCGCCGTTCCGCGCTGGCCACGACAGACCTGGCCGTGCGCAAGCTGGCCGCGCTGGAAGCGCTGTCGCGTTCGAATAAAGTGCCGCCCGATGCGCTGGAGAGCATCAGCATCAGCCCGAACCTGTGGCCGACCTCCGCCGTCATCGACTGGAGCTTGCTGCTGCAACGCACGCCTGGCCTGGCGCGCCGCGATGCGCTGCTGGCCGAGGCGCAGCAGATCTTGCGTTCGCGCCTGAATTTCCAGGGCACCACCATGGGCTTTTCCACCGAGCGCAAGGATAACTGGTGGTGGCTGATGGTGTCCGGCGACGTCAACGCCAACCGTTTATTACTGGCCGTGATGGACGACCCGGCGTGGAAGGACGATATCGGCCGCCTGGTGCGCGGCAGCATGGGCCGCCAGAAGAAGGGCCGCTGGGATACGACGGTGGCCAATGCCTGGGGCACCCTGGCCATCGCCAAATTCTCGGCCAAATTCGAGTCGACGCCCGTGACGGGCGCCAGTGCCGTCAAGCTGGGCGGCGATACGCAAGCGCTCGTGTGGAATGGCGCGGCGAAAGTGGGCCCCGTGCTGCAGGCGTGGCCGAAGGGTATGGATACCCTGGGCCTGGCACACAGCGGCACGGGCAAGCCGTGGGCCACCGTGCAAAGCCTGGCGGCCATTCCGCTCAAGGCGCCCGTCTCCAGCGGCTACACGATCAAGAAAACCGTAACGCCGGTGGAACAGAAAACCACAGGCCAATGGTCGCGCGGCGACGTCTACCGCGTGCGCCTGGAGTTGTCGGCGCAGGCGGACATGAGCTGGGTAGTGGTCGACGACCCGATACCGGCCAGCGCCACGGTGCTGGGCAATGGCCTGGGGCGCGATTCGCAGCTGCTGACGGCCGGCGAAAAATCCACGGGCTGGGTCTGGCCCACGTTCGAAGAGCGGGCGTTTGACGCTTTCCGCGCCTATTACGCCTTCGTGCCGAAAGGTAACTGGAGCGTGGAATACACGGTGCGCCTGAACAATGCCGGGGATTTCAGCCTGCCGGCCACGCGTATTGAGGCCATGTATTCGCCCGAGATGTTTGGCGAAGCGCCGAATGCGAATGTGAAGGTGGGGCAGTGAAGAGTTTGATTTTTATCATGGGCGGCCTGTTTGCCAGCCCGGTCTTCGCCGAGGCGGTCCTGACGCCGGCCCAGGTGCAGGCCGCCTACCGCAGTTCCGAAGCGCAGTTGCTGGACCGCAGCGGCGCGCCGCTGCAATCGTTACGCGTGGACATGAAGGTACGGCGCCTGCCGTGGGTGCCGCTGGCCGATATTTCCCCCGCCGTGCAGCGGGCCGTGCTGCTGGCGGAAGACCAGCGCTTCATGCGCCATGGCGGCGTGGATGTGTCCGCGCTGGCCACGGCCGCCTGGGACAATCTGTTTGCCAAGAAAGCCCGGGGCGCCTCGACCATCACCATGCAACTGGCGGGCCAGCTCGATGCGGACTTGCAGGCGTCCTCGGGCGGACGCAGCCTGCGCCAGAAATGGGACCAGATGCGCGCGGCGCAAGCGTTAGAATCCAGCTGGAGCAAGGCGCAGATTTTCGAGGCGTATTTGAATCTCGTGTCATTCCGGGGCGAACTGCAAGGCATCGCCTCCGCCTCGTACAGCCTGTTCGGCAAGGCGCCGTCGGGCCTGAACCAGACGGACGGCATCATCCTGGCCAGCCTGGTGCGCTCGCCGAATGCGCCGCCGGCCGCCGTCACGCGGCGCGCCTGCGCGCTGGCAAAGGAATGGCGCATGGACAGCAGCTGCCAGCTGATCGGCCAGCGCGTGCAGACGGCCTTGCAGCGCAATGCGCTGTATGCGGAGCTGGCGCCGGCGCCGCAAGTGGCGCAGCAACTGCTGAAGCAGCCGGGCGCCCAGGTCGCCAGCACGCTCGATGGTCCCTTGCAACGCTTCGCACAGGAAAACCTGCGCCAGCAACTGGGATCTTTGCGCGAGCGCAATGTCAACGACGGCGCCATCATCGTGCTCGATAACCGCAGCGGCGAGATCCTCGCCTATGTCGGCAATGCGGGCGGCAGCCACGTCGATGGCGTGACGGCCCTGCGCCAGGCCGGTTCCACCTTGAAACCGTTTTTATATGAACTGGCCATCGAGCGCCGTCTGATGACGGCCGCCTCCGTCATGGACGACTCGCCGCTGGACGTCGCCACGGCGTCCGGCATGTATGCGCCGCAAAACTACGACCGCAATTTCAAGGGCTACGTCAGCGCCCGCACCAGCCTGGCCAGTTCCCTCAACATTCCCGCCGTGCGCACGGTGCTGCTGACGGGACAGGACGGCTTTTACAACCGCCTCAAGGACGTGGGCCTGTCCAGCCTGACGGAACCGGCCGAATACTACGGCCCCTCGCTGGCGCTGGGCTCGTCGGAAGTGACCTTGCTGGAACTGGCCAACGCCTACCGCGCGCTGGCCAATGGCGGGCTGTACAGCACGGCCAGCCTGCAGCCGGGGCAGGCGGGCAAGGACCGGCGCCGCGTGATGGAGCCGGGCGCCGCCTTCATCGTCGGCGACATCCTGGCCGACCGCGCCGCGCGCAGCATGACCTTTGGCTTGCGCAACGAGCTGGGGACGAATTTCTGGAGCGCCGTCAAGACAGGCACGAGCAAGGATATGCGCGACAACTGGTGCATGGGTTACTCGGAGCGCTACACGGTGGGCGTCTGGGTGGGCAACTTCGACGGCAAGCCCATGTGGGACGTGTCGGGCGTGACGGGCGCCGCGCCCGTGTGGCGCGACGTGATGGATTATCTGCACAAGAACGTGCCCAGCCATGCGCCCAAAGCCCCGCCAGGCGTGCTGCAGCAGATGGTGGCGTACCAGCCCGCGCTGGAAGCGCCGCGCCGCGAATGGTTTATCGCGGGCACGGAAAGCCCCGTCATCGCCGTGCTGGGCGACACCGTGAAGCCGCCCGCCATCGTGTATCCGGCCGAGGACAGCATCCTCGCCATCGACCCCGACATCCCGCCCGCCCTGCAGCGCGTGTTCTTCCAGGCGCAGGGCAGCCATGCCTTGCGCTGGGTGCTCGACGGCAAAGATATGGGCGGTGCAGCCGAGAGCATCAGCTGGCGCCCCGTACCGGGCAAGCACGCGCTGGCCCTCGTCGATGACGCCGGCAAGACGGTGGCGCGGGTGGCGTTTCAGGTGCGGGGGAATGCCTTGGCGCAGCTTGCCGCACAGGAAAAATAATCAGTTCGATGGATAATTCGCCGGGTCGATGGCCGGCGTGACGTAGTGCCGCAGCACATCGCCGCCGTGCGGATGCTGCTGCGTGCGGCGTTTTTCTTCCGATGGCGGGCTGACCAGCACGATGGTCGCCTCATCCGGATTGCGCAAATTCACCACGGCGCTGACGCCGCCATCGCGGTAGCTGCCCATCACGGCTATGGCCATCTGTACGAACAGGGTGGCCGCGCCCGTGTTGCCCAGGCGCCGGTCCGTATCGATCCATTGCGCCACGTTGCCGCTGTCGAGTTCCGTGCCGCCATCTTCCGCATGTTTCAGCAAGGTCTTGTGCAGTGCCAGCAGCTGCGCCTGATTGCCGCCCGTGGCGGCGATGAGGCGCGCCGGTGCGGCGGGACGGTCGGTTTCCGGCAAGCTGTGCAAGGCTTGCTGCCAGCCCGCCTGCAAGGCACGTTCGCGCTGGTCGCGCCGCGTCAGCGGCTTGCCGTGTTCATCCGTCAACCTGATAAAAGTGGGCCGGTGGAGGAAGCCGAAGGTGGGCAGGCGGTCCAGCTGCGCCAGCTGTTCCTTGTTGAACGGCAGGGGAAACCAGGGCGTGGGCTGCCACTCTTTCGGCGGGTGATAAGTCTTGTGCTGGAGCCTGTCGAGCATGCTGAAGCTGCCCGTGCCGCGGATGTCGGGGCGCCGGGCGAATTGCGCGGCGACGGGCAGCCATTCGGCGATGCTGGGCTGGCGCTGCGTAAAGGCATTCGGATCTTCTTTTTTGTCTGGATGGGGCACGGCCCGCATCAATTCGTCATATGCCAGATACAGGCGCCGCGCCACGCCGTAGGTATTCAAGTCGTCGACGCTGTCTTCGGGCGGAGCGTCATCGTAGGCGAACTTGCGCACGGCATTGATGCGTTCACGCCGGGCCAGCACGAACAGGGCGGAGGCGTCGGGCATTTCGGGGATGTAGCGGCCGTCTCTTGTAAGCGGTGGCGAGTTGTCCGGGCTGTACAGGTCGCGCGTGGGCATGCTGTCCTCGGAATTGAGCACGATGTACGGTACGTCAGGGTTGGCGTCAAAAAAGGCGAACACGTCTTCCAGGATGCGGTCCGGATGTTCACTGAGGCGGCGCGGACCACTGGCGAACAGATGCCAGTGCAGGCCGGATGACGCAGCACCACCGGCCAGGCCTATGGCCGGCGAGTCGGGGCTGTCCAGCATACGCGAATTAAAGATCGGCGGTTCTGCATTGAACACAGGGACGCCAAAATACATGGGAATGTCCCTCGCCCCATTTTCCAGCGTGTCGCCGCCGCGGCCACCTGCTATCCCAGCTCTTTGCATGGCATCCCAGGTATATTTTTCCTTGTCCTGTTCACGGATGCTGGCATAGGCATTACCCTGTTGCAGCGCTTCCCACAGTTTGCCCTGCCGGTATTTGTCCAGGGTGACGCCGAGACCGATCACTTCCAGCACATATTCACGCTTGTCCTGTTCGCTGGGCGCCGCCTGCTGTACTTGCGGCGTTGTGACGGCCACAGGCCTGGACGAATGCAGCCAGCGAGAACCGAGCAATGTGGCAGCTACAATGGGTGGGATCAGCAACAGCCATTGCAGGTGGCGCCATATTTTGCTGCTCATCGTGGACTCCAATAAGAAATGTGACGGACTGATCAGCAAAGACCCAAGCAGCACCAGTACGATGAGAGCGGCACCGATTGGATATCGCAAGCGTGGAAATGGGCTTTTCATTTTGGGATGTCGTCGCTTGGTTTGTGGACGACTGGCGTGACGACCGATTCGGTACGCCTGCCGTTGACTGTTTCACACACAACAGTGGATGGTAGACCCGCCTGCAAGGCAGGCACGAAGGCTGGCAACACTCCCGAGCTGTAGTAGTCGGCGTTGCCCTTAATAATGAGCTGGCGCTGCGCCGGTTCTGCCGCCAGGTAGATTGCAAATTTTTTCTTGAAGTCATTCCATCGGGGGATGGATGGTCGCACTGGATTACGGATATCGCCTTGCAAGCGCCAGTCGGCAACGGCGCACAAATATGCATAAAACTTCGGATCGCTGCTCGCCTTGCCTCCACCAATAGCCACGTCATACGCCGTCACGTTACGGTGGTTTTCCGCGCTGCCGATGATGGCGCCGTGGAAGGATTTGGGGCTGACCTCGTTCTGCCAGCGCTTGCGCGCCTCATTCGGGGTCTCTTCGCGGTCGACAATCAGCTTGTCGCCACTGCCCGGATGGCGCGAAACGCGGTCTATCCTGCATTGGTCGCCCGCTTCCTTGCCCAGGTTCAGGGCTTTTTCCACCTGCTCGCGCTCGCCCGCGCCGAACATGCCGGCACCGAATTCGGGGATGCGATGCTGCTTCGGCCGCGGGTCGGCGATGATTTCCTGCTTGCGCATCCGCAAACCTTTCGTGCTGGTCACCGCGATGGCCGCATCGATGGGGTCGACTTCTTCGCACGGTCCTTGCTGGTCGCGCGGCAGCCTGGCCTGGTCGGAATCCTTCGGGAATTGCCCAGGGCGGATCTCGCCGCCGTCCAGCACGGCCGCCCTGGGCGCGCGCAGCGCTTCGCCATTGATCGTGCGCAAGCCTTCACGCCGACCTGATTCCGTTGAAAAGATATTCCATTTGCCGGGTTTGACGGGCGGCCATGGTGCCTCGGCATGGCTGCCGCGATGGCCACGATTGGCGCCGGCCACATGGGCGTGGTCGTCCTCGCCTTCCAGGCGCAGGGCGAAGTCGTGCGGCGGCTGGCCCACCAGTACCGGACCGTTGTTCTTGCCAGCCGCGTCAAGGCGCTGTCTGCTGGTAAAGACACGCTGGTAAAATCCCTTGCCCAGTTCCGCCAGCGGTTGCCGGCGCTGGGATTCCTTTTCCCAGCAGGTGGGGCCGTCACCCCAGATGCTTTTGTCCGTCTTGCCCTTGGTCTTGGACAGGCCATGGCCGTCGATGTAGTCGGGTATGCCTTGCCAGCCGATGCCCTGCATATTGTCCAGCGCTACCGTCATATCTTCGGGGCAGAAGTACAGGTAGACCTTGCCCCGGTTGTCGCGGTCCGCTTCCGCCCGCCATGCCGCGCCCGCCATGCCATGGCAGACGGCGTGATCCTTGATCTGCGCAAAGGCGGGACTGGCATGCTTTTTTGCCACCACGCCCTGCACGATCTGCACCAGCGTCTGCAGGCGCGCATGCAGGGTCTGGCGGTTGTCGATGGCATCGTATTGCTCCTCCATCACCGCATCCCGGCCGCCGCCGAAGATGCGGCTAGCTTCCGCCGCGCCGAAGAACATCGTGGTGTCCTCCACCAGGCTGTAGGGCGGATGCGTGAGGATCAAGGTGTCGGCGGGCCGCTTGCCCTCGTCGAGCAGGAAGGCCTGCGCCAGCAGCGAGATCAAACAGCCCTGGCTGTGCGCGACGATGGAGACCACGTCGTTGCTGTCGTAATCGCGGATCATGGCGATGAGGGCTGCCAGGCGCTTGGCGGCCAGCACCATGTACATGCGGCCCGGTGCCGTCATCAGGGGCCGTACGGGGTCGCCGCCCACGTCGTATGGCGAAAACAAGCCCTTGTTCCACATGTCGGGCAGGGTGTTGGTGGCATTGCCGAACGGGCCGCCGTTCTTCGACATGTCCTTGTCCAGACGGTTGCCGTAGCGGTCCGTGTTCTGGCCGTTGACCACTTTGCTCGCGTTGCTGCGTTCGCGAAAGCCCCAGTAAAACGGGATCACCGGGCTGTACGTGGTCTCATCAGGCTGGCGCTTGAAAAACACGTCGTCCGGGTCGGCCAGGGCTTCCTTCTTGTCGGACGCCTGCGGCATGCGGTAGGCGGCTGGCATGAACACGTGGCCGCCGCCATACATGCGTGCATCGAGTCCCTGGCATAAACCCTTTTCCACGGCGCCGAAACTGGTGCCTACGTCGTTGACGCCATGGATGACGATGACGTTGCCGGGCAGCTCAGGGCGGATGCGCACGATGGCGTCGTTTAAGCGGCCGCAATGGAGCAGGGCGGTGCTCTTGCCGCTGGTGTAGGGAAGTTTGGGATACGCCATCGCCGCTCCATGCTGACCAGACAGGACAGTGTAGAGGGGCGCGATGGCGGATTAGTTGTGCTTGCGCAAACTTTGCGGGAAAGAATGCGGTCTTACGGCGCGCTGATGATCTTCGTCAGCGCGATGCGGTACGCGGGCTGCACGTCGCCATCCTGGTCCAGCTTGTCCGTCATGATCACGCCGAAACCCTGCGCATACCACACGTATTCGCCGCTCTTGCCCTTGCTTTTGCCGCCCACATCGTGCAGTTCGAACTTGCAGGCGTCGGGGAAGCGGCGCCCGCCCAGTTCCAGGCGTTCCCAGCCCAGGAAGGTGATCGAGAAATCGCGCTGGTCCGTGCGCGTGGAGGTGGTGATCTTGTCGGACAGGCCCGCCAGCGGGTAGTGGGTGCTCGTTTGCGTGTCCGTGAACTGCACGCGTACTTCCTGGCCCGGGCGCATCTTGGCGGGGATGGCGGACTGCGGCGCGTAGACGTTCTTGCTGCGCACGGTGCCGTCTTCGTTGTAATGGACCGTGCCCGTCAGGAAGACCTGGCCGTCGCGGATGTCCTGGTAGGACGTGGCCAGCAAGACGCCGCCGTCGAGGATCAGCTGGATGCCCTTGAGTTTCCTGCCTTCGAAGACTTCCTCGACGTTGACTTGCGCGTCGCCATTGTTCTTGCTGAACTTGACACCCGTCGTCAGTTCCATGCACTCGCCCACCGTTGGCGCCGCCTGTACGCCTGCGGCCGCCAATACGGCTGCCGCCACCAACACTTGCCATGCTGCTTTCATTGTCATCCCGGCTATCTTGTAAAGGCGTGATGATAGCGTGCCTTGGAGCAATGTGGCGCAGCGCTGATCTTATTCTGCGGGGGCGATGGGGATGCTGGGCACAGCGGGTGTGGACGCTGGCGGCGTTGTCGGCGCCGTCGGCTTGCCGCGCCGCGTGCGCTTGTCGGTGCGCGTTTTGGCAGGCTTGCCGTCGTGGATCAGCTTGCCCTTGTTGTCGAGTTTGTCGGATTGGTCCGATTGCTGGCCCGGATCGTTGGCATTGTTGGTGTGGTTGCCCGTCTGGTTGACGTTCGTCGTCGACTGGGCTTGTACCCAGGCGCCGCCGACGGTCATCAGGGTGGCGGCCAGCAAGAGAGCGGCGGTTTTCATGGCAGTGTCCTGTGCAGAAATGAATAAGAGCTTGCATTCTCACACAGGAGACCGCCCGCACGGGTAGGACGCCGCCGCATGGCTGTGTCGGCCATTTGCTTCAGATTAACGGAACTGCTCCGTCGAGATATCAAATCGCTTGAGCTTGTCGTACAGGGTTTTCTTCGGGATATTCAGGCTGGCGGCCGCATCGATGACGTTGCCATTGTGGCGGCGCAAGGCTTCCTCGATGATGGAAATCTCGAAGGTGTCGACCTGTTCCGCCAGCGATGCCTCGCGGCAGCCGGCGGGACTCAGGGTGTCGTCGAGCAAGCCCAGCACGAAGCGGTCGGCCACGTTGTGCAGTTCGCGCACATTGCCGGCCCAGCGCTGCGCCATCAGCGAGGCGATCAGTTCGCCGCTGACGAGGGCGGCCGGCTGGCCATAGCGCAGCGCCGCCTGCAGCACGAAAAATTCGAACAGCAGTGGGATATCCTCGCGCCGGTTGCGCAGCGCGGGCAGCGTGAGGCTGGCCACGTTCAGGCGGTAATACAGGTCGGGCCGGAATTTTCCCTGCTCGGCCAGCACATTCAAGTCTTCCTTGGCGGCGGCGATGACACGGAAATTGACGGAAATGAGTTTGTTGGAACCGAGACGCTCGACTTGCCGCTCCTGCAGCACGCGCAGCAGTTTCACTTGCAGGGCCAGCGGCATACTTTCGATTTCGTCGAGGAACAGGGTGCCGCCGTTCGCGTATTCGATCTTGCCGATGCGCTGGCGCTGCGCGCCCGTGAACGCGCCTTCCTCGTGGCCGAACAGTTCCGATTCGAAGATCGATTCGGGCAGGGCGCCGCAGTTGATCGCCACGAACGGGTGGTCGCGCCGCTCGCTGAAGTCGTGCAGGCAACGGGCGATCAGTTCCTTGCCGGTGCCCGTTTCGCCGAGGATGATGATGTCGGCCGATTTCGGCGCCAGGTTCAGCACCAGCTGGCGCACCTTGGCCATGGCTGCGCTGCGCCCCACGATGCGCGCCTCGATGCCGACGCGCTGCTCGAGCTGGCGGCGCAAGTTCATGTTTTCCAGCACCAGGTGGCGTTTATCCAGGGCGCGGCGGCACACTTCCACCAGCAAGTCGGCGGAAAACGGTTTTTCGATGAAATCGTAGGCGCCACGGCGCATGGCGCCCACGGCCATCGACACGTCGCCATGGCCCGTGACGAGGATGACGGGCAGGCTGGCATCCTGTGCCACGGCGATATCGAGCAGTTTCAAGCCATCCATGCCGGGCAGTTTGATGTCGCTCAATAAAATGCCGGCAAATTCGGGCACCAGGTAAGGCAGCGCTTCCTCGGCCGTGGCGACGGCCGTCACTTGCAGGCCCGCCAGTTCCAGCGATTGCCGGGCGCCCTTGCGCACGACGGCATCGTCTTCCACCAGCAGCACTTGCATGCCTTCAAAATTATTTTCGTGCATTCCCTATTCCTTCGTCTCTATCTTATTCTCCCCCCGGGGCGCAGCTCAGGGTGATGGTAAATTGTGCGCCGCCCCCTTCCTGCGCGCTGCGGTTGCGCACGGCCAGGGCGCTGCCGGCCGCGCGCAGTATGCCAGCGCTGATCGACAATCCCAAGCCCAGCCCGTGTTCCTTGGTGGTATAGAAGGGGTCGAAGATCTTGTCGAGCGAGGCCAGCGGGATGCCGGGGCCATTATCGGTGATATGCAGCACGGCGAGGCCGCCTTCGCGGCGTACCTGGAACCAGATTTGCACGGGCTCGCCTTCCGGCACGGCATCCATGGCGTTCGTGATCAGGTTGGTAAATACCTGTTCCAGGCCGATGGCGTTGCACAGCACGATGATGTCGTCCTCAAGCCAGCTTTCATGCAGGGTCAGGCGCTGCGAGCCCTTGCGCGTGCGGATCTGCAGCATGGTTTGCGCAAACGCCTGGCGCACGCTGACGGGCTTGCGGGCATCGTCGCTGCGCCGCGCAAAGCCTTTCAATTGCGAAGTCACGTAGCCGAGGCGCTTGACGAGGTCGGAAATGGTCGACAGGTTGTCGAGCGCGTCGTCGATCTGGCCGCGTGCCAAAAAGACCTTGGCATTGTCGGAAAACGTTTGCAGGGCGGCCAGCGGCTGGTTCAGCTCGTGCGTGACGCCGGCCGCCATCTGGCCGATGGCCGCCAGCTTGCCGCTTTGCACCAGTTCCGCCTGGGCGTAGCGCAAGGTCTGCTCGGCCCGCTCGCGCTCGGCCACTTCCGCCTGCAGGCGGCCGTTCGCGTGGACGAGGTCGGCCGTGCGCTGCTCGACCTTGATTTCCAGCTGTTCATAGGCACGGGCCAGCGTCTGCTGCGCATTGAGCTTGTCGGCGATGCGGCGCCGGCGCTGGCGCGCATACATCAGGGCCAGCAGCAGCAAGGCCCAGCCCAGCGCGGCGGCGATGGCCGCGTTGCGCGCCGCCTCATCGACCTGGTCGAGCTCGGCCAGCACGGTAATTTGCCATTGCAGCGGGCCCAGCGCGCGGTTCACGGCCAGATAGCTCACCTTGTCGGCACTGCCGGACAGGGCGGGGGAGTCATTCGTCTGCGGGCGTTCCAGCGTCATCACGCTGGCGCCATCGGCGAACTGGCGCTGCACCTTGTGCGGCAGGATGGGCAGATTTTCTTGCAGGAACTGGCGCTGTTCGCTGATGTCTTTCTTGGCGGCCGGCGACAAAGGCGCCAGGGTCTTGAACTTGAAGGCGGGGGTGGTGGCCAGGATGATCACGCCATTCGCATCCTTGACCCAGATCTGTTCGCCCGCGCCCGGCGTGCGCCACGATTGCTCGATCCAGTCCAGGTTGACTTTGGCGGCGACGATGCCGATGATGCGTCCGTCGCGCTGCACGGGCTGCGAAATGAAGTAGCCGGCTTCGAAGGTGGAAAAGCCGATGCCGTAGAAGCGGCCGATGCCGCCCGCAATGGCGTTCTTGAAATACGGGCGGAAGCCGTAGTTGACGCCCACGTAGGAGCTGCGGTCTTGCCAGTTGCTCGACGCCAGGGTCGTGCCCTTGTCGTCGAGCACGTAGACGGCAAAGGCGCCCGCGCGGCGGTTCATGTCGACCAGGTAGGCGTTGATCTGCGTGACTTTATCGGCGCTGGGCTGCTCCAGCAATTGCGCCACGGCATCGCTCTGGGCCACGGCCAGGGGCAGGAATTCGTATTTGTTCAGGGCGCCGCCGATGGACGCCGCATACAGTTCCGCGCGCGAATCTAGCGTGCGGTGCAATTCATCGAGCTGGCGCTGCCTGACCCAGGCATACGAGGCCCATGTCAGCACGACCAGCGAGCCCACGGCCAGCAGGGGGGCAAGCAGCTGTCTCAGGGGCCATTTGCCGAATGCCATGGTGCTCCGTGTGTATGTTTATGCCCGTGTGGTCAATCTGGGGTCAGACCCGCCGGGTCTGACCCCATTACTTAGTCTGCCGTACTTGCCATCGTCTCCGCATTATGATGCCTTTGTTGCTCTTCCATCACCATCTCGCCCAGCATGCGTTTCAGGCGGTTGAACTCGGGGTCGCTCGGGTCGCGCGGGCGGGGCAGGTCGATGGCCACGTCGCGCTTGATGGTGCCGGGACGGTAGGTCATGACGATGGTGCGGTCGGCCAGGTAGATCGATTCCTCGATCGAGTGCGTCACAAACACGATGGTGGTGCCGAAGACTTTCCAGATTTTCAGCAACTCATCTTGCAGGTTGCGCCGCGTCAAGGCATCGAGCGCGCCGAACGGTTCATCCATCAGCATGATCGGCGAATCGAGGGCCAGCACGCGGGCAATCGCCACGCGCTGGCGCATGCCGCCGGACAAGTCTTTCGGGTAGCGGGCACGGAATTCCGTCAAGCCCAGCATGCTCAGCAGCATGTCGACCCGTTCCTTGATCTCGGCCGGCGTCTTGCCGGCGATTTCCAGGCCGAAAGCGATATTGCTTTCAATCGTCATCCATGGGAACAGCGCGTATTCCTGGAACACCATGCCGCGGTCGGGGCCGGGCTCGCTGATCAGCTTGCCGCCGGCCAGGATCTGGCCCGACGTCGGCTGCGAAAAACCGGCGATGGCGTTGAGCAAGGTCGACTTGCCGCAGCCGGACGGCCCCAGCAGGCAGATGAACTCGCCGCTGGCGATTTCCAGGTTGATGTCCTTCAGGGCGATGACGTCCGCGCCGCCCGTGGTGAAGATTTTATTGACTGCATTGATATTGATCGTGGTCATGGCCGTTCCTTTCAGTGTTCCAGGCCGCGGTGCCACTGCAGCAAATGATTATTCAGGGCATTCATGGCCATATCGATGGCCAGGCCGAACAGGCCGATGGTAAACATGCCGGCGATAATCTTGTCAGACCAAAAATACTCGCGCGCTTCGAGGATGCGGAAACCGAGGCCGCTATTGACGGCGATCATTTCGGCCACGATCACGACGATGAAGGCCGTGCCCATGCCGATGCGCGCGCCGGCCAGGATATACGGCGTGGCGGCCGGCAAGATGACGCGGCGGAACATGGTCATCTGGCTGGCGCCCAGGTTGCGCGCGGCGCGAATATAAATGCCGTCGACCTGGCGCACGCCGGCGATGGTATTCATCAGTACGGGGAAGAAGGAACCGATGCTGATCAGGAAGAAGGCGGGCGGGTTGCCCAGGCCGAACCACAAAATGGCCAGCGGAATGTAGGCGATCGGCGGAATCGGGCGCAGCACTTGCACCAGCGGGTCGAACAGTTTGTAGATGGTCTTGTTGGTACCCATCAGCAATCCCAGCGGCAAGGCCAGGCCGGCGCCGATGGCGAAGCCGCCCAGCACGCGCGACAGGCTGGCCCAGGCGTCGTGCGGCAATTCGCCGGAGAACATCCACACCAGGTAGTTGCCCGCTTCGGGCGTGTACGCTTGCATCGGCATCAGGTATTCATACCACTTCACCAGCACGGCCACGGGCGAGGGCAGGATTTGCGGGTTGATCCAGCCGAAGGTCGACATGGCTTGCCAAAGAAGCAATGCAGCAGCGGGCACGGCGGCGCCGTGCGCGAAGCGTTTCATCATTTGCATATTCATTGTGATACTTTCAGATTAGCGTGGCCGTGGTTAGCGTGGGACATAGGACTTCTTGGCTTTTTCCAGCAGGTCCAGCTTGACCCAATCCTTGGCGGCAGGCGCCTTGGCCATGCGGCCCACGCCGAATTTCACCATGTAGTCGGTGGTCAGCTGCACGTGGCTTTGCGTGATGTCTTCCGTGAAGATGGCGTTGTCGATGGCATCGCGGTAATCCTCGGTCGTGATCTGATTCTTGAACATCGATTCGCGCACGTATTTTTCCGCCAGTTTCGGGTCGGCCAAAAACGCCCGCGTGGCGGCGACGAAGCAATCCATGAAGCGCTGGGCCACGGCCGGCTTTTCCTTGTACATCTTTTCCGTCATCACGAGGGCGCGCACGGGCTCGCCCAGCGGCGTGTCATACGGTTTGATGATGGCCGCGCCGTATTTCTTGTGGATCGCCTGCGTCGAGTACGGTTCGGACTGGCTCATGACGTCGATATCCTTGGTCAGCAGCGCCTGGTTCAGGTCAGGGTAGCCCATGTACAGGATCTGCACGTCCTTGCCCGGCTTGTCGGACCAGGTCAGCTTGGCCTTGGTCAATTCGGCAAACAGCAGGATTTCCTGCGGGCCGCCGCGCGTGACGCCGACTTTCTTGCCTTTCAGGCCAGCAATATCCTTGATGTTCAGGTCGGGACGCCCGACGATCTGCACGCCGCCTTTGGCGAAGCCGCCCACCAGGTACACGGGCAAGCCCGTGGCGCGGCCCGTGATGGCCGCTTCCAGCGCGCTGGCGGACACGTCGATTTCGCCGGCGATCATGGCCGGCACGATGTCGAGGCCCTTGGCGAAGATGCGTTCTTCAATTTTCAGGTCGTACTTCGGCGCGATTTCCTTCATGTAGGCGACGGCGCCGTAATGGGCGAATTTCAGGTTGCCCAGACGGACCAGGTCGGCCGCATGGACGGCCAGCGGGAATTGCGCGGCCAGTGCGACGGCCACGGCCAGTGCCTTGGTGTTGAGGAAGGACGAGATGCGGAAGGTGCGTGCCATGCTGTTGTCTCCAAAAAAAGGTAGATGGTTTTTATATTGGGTAAGGCTGCCGCTCTGGTGGCGGTTATGAAAATATAAAAGCATCTTCCGTGCCAGTGGAGCGCATTTTGGCGTTTATTGCAAGTGATTGTTTATAAAGGTTTAATTTGAATCTATTGAAAATGGGAAATGACGAGATTCCGTCTTTCCGCACGGCGAAGGGAAAGACTGTGCGGATTGCCGCATTTTGATTGGCTGGTCCGGTGCCGGCTTGCGGTGCCGCATGCCGGTGAACCTTCAGGGCGCGGCCGACTCCAATCGTAAAAAAACGCGTTGCAAACAGGCTGGCAACGCGTAACTCCCCCGTGGAGTAGGGGCGGCGCCGCAGGTGCGCCTGATCGGTCGCCTTTGGCGGGCCTTATTTCGGCGCCGTGGCGGGCGGCAGGGCCGGCGCGGTGGCCGGATCGGTCAGCGGGGCAGGCGGCGTCGTGCTGCCCGGGCCCGTTTCCGGCGCGGCTGGCGTGACGGGAGGGGGCATCACTTGTGGGGCGGAAGCAGGGTTGGGCGCCGTTTCAGGCAGCGGTGCTTCGGCCGGT
Source organism: Janthinobacterium aestuarii (assembly GCF_046113285.1). Lineage (NCBI taxonomy): Bacteria > Pseudomonadati > Pseudomonadota > Betaproteobacteria > Burkholderiales > Oxalobacteraceae > Janthinobacterium > Janthinobacterium aestuarii. The sequence continues at coordinate 4,336,214 of NZ_CP142524.1, read as the reverse complement.
TTTTTGCAGGCGGACAAGGTGATCAGGGCGGCGGCGGCCAGCAGAGTAGGCATGTTCATGATGGTTCCTTTGCAAAGTATCAAGATTGGCGCGATGCGGACGGCGGGTGCCGCGCGCGAAGCTTGAATTTATTGCAAGAATGCCGACGCTTCTGTTCGCTATTTCACTTTGTGCGCGCATCGAGGCACAGCGGTTTAAATGTCTTTTATAGATGCCTCAAGAGAAATAATTCAGTAAGGCAATATTTTTCACTTTCTTGCTTCTAATGTTCGTTAACGCACAGACCAGTGCGGAGCAGGATGGCATTCTGTGTCCAGACGCTCAGGATTCGTGGTGTTCTGGTATAAAAATTGCCAAGAACTTAACAATCCGGGCTACCGGCAATCGTTTAAAAGGAGTATTCAAATGCATGCAATGACTCAGTCTCACGTGAAGAGCGAATTAAAGGCAGCGCACCAGGAACTTCGTAGCCCCGAAAAAGGCTCGCAAATGGTCGAACGCGCAGCACCTATCCCCCCGGAACGCATGAATCCTATTTCCATGGCACCGATCGAGCGCGTGCGCTCGACGTCGGCCACCCTGCGCCGCATCGAAAACATGCAAAAACTGATCGGCGAATTGTCGCTGCACGAGATGCTGGCTGACGAAATCGCCTGGTTCCTCAAGTTTTCGCCATCGGGCGCCCGCAAATACATCCGCGACCTGCGTGAAGCGGGCGTGATCGAACTGGCCCGCTACATCGAAGGCACCGCCACCTACCTGGGCAAGGCAGTGTACCAGCTGACGCCGGATCCCGAGCGCGTGCGCGCCTTCCTGGCCGCCATCGTCCAGCCGAAACGCGAAGGCGCGCCACCGCGCAAGGACCGTCCCGGCTTGCGCGAGCAAAGCATGGCAGGCAGCGGCCGCCACTTCCACATCCTGGCCGATGACACGCATTACGCCATCCGCGTCAACCGCGGTCCCGTGACGCGCGATCCGCTGGTCGCCGCCCTGTTTGGCGCGCCACAGCAAAAGTCGGCCGAGTAATTTTCGCGCCTGCGGGGCCGCTTGGCGGCTGGCAGGCGGAATGCTTGTTGTTTCGATTCTCAGATGCATGTCGAAAGCCGGGTGACAACCCGGCTTTTGGCGTTGGGCAAGCCCCTTGAGCTTGGCGGATTGAAAAGATATTAATCAACCCCATGTGGGCTGGACTGCTGCCCGCAACGCGCGGGTTCACTTGAAGGAGCTTGTCCTTGTCTGCCTACGCCGCCCTGTTATCGTCCCCGCCATTGCGCTGCCTGAAACGGGCCGCCGCATGAACCCGTTGCTGTGGATCGCCCTCGTCACGGCGGCCATCGTCTTTTCATTATGGTTCCCCCGCTGGCGCTTGAAGCGGGCCCTGTCCAGGCCCTTGCCGCCGGAAGGCCTGGCCGTGCTGGAAAAGAATATCCCCGTCTATCCGCGCATGCCGGCGCCGCTGCAGCAGCAGTTGCGCCGTCTGGTCGTGCAATTCCTGTACCAGAAGAAATTCGTCGGTTGCGGCGGCCTGGAGATCACGGACGAGATGCGCTACACGATTGCCGGCCAGGCGTGTTTGCTGCTGCTCAATCGCCAGACCCAGGTGTATCCGGAACTCGACACGATCCTCGTGTATCCCACGGAATTCATCGTTACGCGCGATGAAGTGGGGCCGGGCGGCGTCGTCACGCCATCGGCCAATGGTTTATTGGGCGAATCCTGGGGCGATGGCCGCGTGGTGCTGGCCTGGGACCACGTGCAGCGCGGTGCGGCCGACTGGACCGATGGCCACAACGTCGTGCTGCATGAATTCGCCCACCAGCTCGACAGCGAATCGGGCGCCGCGAATGGCGCGCCCTACCTGCCCAGCGTGTCGAGCTACCGCAGCTGGGCCACCGTGTTGTCGCGCGACTTCGACAACCTGCGCCACGATGCCATCTATCAGCAGCACAGCGTGATGGACCACTACGGCGCCACGAATCCCGCCGAATTCTTTGCCGTGGCGACGGAAACCTTCTTTGAAAAGCCGTACCAGATGGCCGAGCACCACGAAGAGCTGTATGCGCAATTCTTGCAGTACTACAAGGTCGATCCGCGCGACTGGATGGCGCCGCCCGTGGAAGCCGAACACATGGCCTCGCCGTTTCCCAATTACGCGCCCCACTGGTAGGCGGCAGCGCCTTACATGATTTACTCATAAGCAAGGCTGAAAAGATTCCTTTTTGGAAATAATAACGTTGCGGTCTAATGGCGGCATTCGTTATCCACCAGAGGAATCCCATGCAGACCCGCCTTCATTTCGCCGCGCTTCTTTTCACTTCCATCGCTTTCACGCAAGTGGCGCAAGCGGACCAGCTGGCCGCGATCAAGGCGAAGGGCGAACTGGTCTGCGGTACCTTGGGCACGGACGAGCCGAACAGTTTCATCGACGCCAAGTCGCGCCAGCTGGTCGGCTATGAAGTGGACCTGTGCCGCGCCATCGCCCAGGACCTCGGCGTCAAGCCCGTGATCAAGCAGCTGGCCGTGGCCGCCCGCATTCCCGAACTGCAGCAGGGCCGCATCGATATCCTGACGGCGTCCTTGACGCACAACAAGGAACGCGAAGCGCTCGTCGATTTTTCGCTGTCCACGTTTTACACGGGCCAGCGCGTGCTGGTCAAAAAGAGCAGCAACATCACGACGGTCGCGGGACTGGCCGGCAAGAAAGTGCTGACCGTCAAGGGCGGCACGCAGGAACCGAATATCCGCAAAGCCGTGCCCGGCGTGGAGGTGGTGACGTTCGAGACGGCGGGCCAGGCTTATCTGGGCTTGCAGCAAGGTAAAGGCGTTGGCTATGTCGACGATGAAGTCTCCTTGCTGAACAATTACGCCAAGCTGGGCGCCGCGCAAAACGATTACCTTGTGCTGCCGCAAAACATCAGCCAGGAAGTGTTTGCCTTCGGCATCCGCAAGGGCGAGACGGGCGTGAAAACAGCCGTCGACCAGGTGCTGCGCGGACTGGAAAAATCGGGCGAGGCGGAAAAACTGTTCTTCAAATGGTATGGCCCGACGAGCAACGTCAAGTTTCAAAAACGGACCTTCAAGATCGAATCGGACAAGATTGACGCCTAAGCAAACCTACTGCGCGGCGCGCTTTGCGGCCTGCGATGCTCACCGTGCTCCAGCACGGTTGCGCTTCTCAGCCACAAATCACTGCCGCTCGCTACGGTTTTCTTAGGCATCAATGATATTTCACCATCATGTTCCAATTTGATCTGACCTTTTTGCTGTCCGGCGACTACCGCGACTGGCTCGTTTCCGGCTTGCTGCTGTCCCTGCAACTGATGGGCATTACCTTGCTCTTGTCTTTGCCGCTGGCCTGCGGCGTGGCCATGCTGCGGCTGGCCCCGTCGCGCCTGCTCAATGGCCTGGGCGCCGCGTATGTCGAGCTGATCCGCAACGTGCCCCTGCTGGCCCACTTCCTGTTCTGGTATTTCGGCGCGCCCGAATTGCTGCCCGATGCGTGGAAGGAGCGTTTGTATGCCGGCAATATCGAAGCCGTCAGCGCCGTCACGGCCCTGACTTTATATACGGCCGCCTACATGGCGGAAGACATCCGCAGCGGCATCCGCGCCATACCCGCCCAGCAATTCGAGGCGGGCCGGGCGCTGGGTTTCAGTTTTCTTGCCACCATGCGCCTGTGCATCGTGCCGCAGGCGCTGCGGCTGGCCGCGCCGCCGCTGCTGTCGCAAACCCTGACCCTGTGGCAAAACACCAGCATCGCCACCGTCATCGGCGTGGCCGAGCTGATGTACCAGACGCAGCGCGTGGAAGCGGCCTCGTTCCGCAGCGTCGAGGCCTTCGTCTTTGCCAGCGCGGCCTACCTGGCCGTCTCGCTGCTGATCGCCGGCGTGGCGGCCATGCTGCAAAGGAAGGTGTCCTGATGCTGGAACTCCTCCATGATTACTGGCTGTATTTCCTCGTCGGTCGCTATCCCGAGGGGCCGCTGGGCGGCCTGGCGCTGACGGTCGTGCTGGCCAGCCTGGCGCTGGTGCTGAGCCTGCCCTTCGGCCTGCTGCTGGGGCTGGCGCGCCTGAGTCCCTGGCGGCTGCTGCGCTGGCCCGTCGCCGCGCTGATCCACGTGGTGCGGGGCATCCCCTTGCTGCTGGTGATTTTCTGGGCGTATTTCTTCCTGCCCAGCATCACGGGACATGAAAGCGGGCAATTCGGTACCATGCTGGCCGCCCTCGTCATCTTCGACGGCATTTATCTGGCGGAAATTGTGCGCGCCGGCGTGCAAGCCGTGCCGCGCGGGCAGGTGGAGGCGGCCCGCTCGCTGGGCTTGAACTATCTGGACAGCATGCGCTCGGTGGTGCTGCCGCAGGCGCTGCGCCACATGCTGCCCTCGCTGGTCAACCAGTTCGTCTCGACCATCAAGGAAACCTCGCTCGGGTACATCATCGGCCTGGCCGAGGTGTCGTTCATCGCGTCGCAAGTGAACGGCCTCGTGCTGACCAAGCCCGTGCAAGTGTATTTCCTGCTGGGCATGACGTATTTTGTCTTGTGTTTCAGCCTGTCGCGCGCCGCCTTCTGGCTCGAGCGGCGCCAGGCGCGTTTCCTGAAAGCGGCAGCATGATTACCTTTGACAACGTCAACAAATACTATGGCGACTATCACGCCTTGCGCGAGATCAATGAACACGTCGCCAAGGGCGAGGTGCTGGTCGTGTGCGGGCCGTCCGGCTCCGGCAAGTCGACCCTGATCCGCACCATCAACCGCCTGGAGCCGATCGCCTCAGGGCGCATCGCGGTGGCGGGCCAGGATATCCACGCGCCGGGGCTGGATGTGAATGCCTTCCGCTCGCATATCGGTTTTGTGTTCCAGCAATTCAACCTGTTTCCCCATTTATCCGTGCTGGACAATTGCGCACTGGCGCCGCAGCGCTTGCGCGGCCTCACCCGGCGCGAAGCCGAGGAGCGGGCGCTGGCCCTGCTGGAGCGCGTGGGGCTGGCGCACAAGGCGCGCGCCATGCCGGCGGCCTTGTCGGGCGGGCAGCAGCAGCGGGTGGCGATTGCCCGCGCGCTGGCCATGCAGCCGCCGCTGATGCTGTTCGACGAGCCGACCAGCGCGCTGGACCCGGAAATGGTGGGCGAGGTGCTGCACGTGATGCGCGACCTGGCGCACGGCGGCATGACGATGGTGTGCGTGACGCACGAAATGGGTTTCGCGCGCGAAGTGGCGGACCGCGTCTGGTTCATGGACCACGGGCAAGTGCTGGAACGGGCCACGCCCGACGAATTCTTTGCGCGGCCGCAACATGTGCGCGCACAGCAATTCCTGTCCGATATCCGCAGCCCATATGGGGCACCGGCCTGAGGATTTCTGGGCTGTGTGCGCAAGCGAACGGTCTGTTGGCGTTGTCCGGCGCACGCTATCGGAGTGGCGCACGGGGCGCCCGCAGCCGACCAGGAGGGCCGTATCATGTCACGCATCATCGCAGGTCATTTTCAGTTGCAGGAGCATATAGACGCCGCGCGCGCCGCCCTGAACCAGGCGGGTTTTCCTGACAGCCGCATCAGCGCCTTCTTTGTCAACCAGCCGGGCCAGCATGATCTGCATGCGCTCGGCGGCGACCGCGACGTCTCGCCGGGCGCCAAGGAGACGCCGGAAGGCGTGGTCGAGGGCGTGGCCGTCGGTGCCGCCGTCGGTGCCGGCATCGGCGCGGCCACCACCCTGGCGACGGGGCCGCTGGGGCCGGTGGTGGGCGCGCTGGTGGGCGCCCATGTGGGCTCACTCTACAGTTTCAACAAGATGAAGGAGGCGGGCGAGCCCGAGAAACATGGCGAAAACCACCGCCAGCCGCGCCATCCGGGCATGCTGATCGCCGTGGCGCTGGGCGGCCTCGAAGAGCGCGAACGGGCGCTCGAGACACTGCACCGGCTGGGCGCCGAGCATATCGAGGAAGCGGAAGGCACGATCGCCAATGGCGACTGGCATGACTTCGATCCGCTCAGCATTCCCGTGCTGGTGGCCTGAATCGGCGCCTTTGTGGTGCCATATGCATAAATTCCGCGCTGCACGAAATTTAGGTATGATCCTTGTTAGTATGAGTAATTATTGGTAAACAATGCCGACAGGGATAGTTTCCGCGCGCCCGAAGTGACACTGGACCAAGGTGACTGCCCGTAGTACTTGCCTCGCATGCTAACGAGTATGGATAGGAGGGCGCGTCATGACACAGGCATGGTTCATTCTGACACGGGCCGATGGGCGCGACATCTGCGCGCCCTCACCGGCACAGCTGGCCGATGCGCTGGCCGAGGTGTACCGCGGCGGCGCCGTCACGCCGGATGGCAGCCCGGCCGCCGTCTTGTTGCGCTTTGGCTACGACGATGGCTTGATGTATCAGGTCGAAGTCGCTAGCGGAGGCGAAGTCACTTTCGAGGAATGGTCGGACCGCGATTGCGAAATTGCCCTGGCCAGTCCGCGCCACATGTCGGCGCTGCCGCAGGACGACGCGCTGCAGCTGTGGCAGTGGCTGGCGCAGCGCCAGGTGGCAAAGATCCGCAGCCAGCCCTGGCAGGGCGGCTAGCCCGACCGTTTTAGCATAGGCCTAGTGCGCCATCAGCACGGGGATCGTCATGCTCTGCAGAATCGTGCGCGTGACGCCACCGAGGATGGTTTCGCGCAGGCGCGAATGGCCATATGCTCCCATCACCAGCAAGTCGGCCGACAGGTCGGCGGCCTGCGACAGCAGCGCTTCGCCGATATCGCCGCGCCGCACGCCCCCCCCGTCGAGCAAATGCAGCCGCGCTTCCACGCCGTGGCGCGCCAGGTAGTGCACCAGTTCCGCGCCCGGCTGTTCGCCGTGCTCGGCCGCATGCACCTGGGCGTCGAAGATGGCCACGTGGACTTGCCCGGCGCGCTGCAGCAGGGGCAGCGCGGCGGTCACGGCGCGGCTCGCTTCCTTGCTGGCGTTCCAGGAAATGAGCACATTGCGCGCCGCTGCCGGCGGCGCCAGCAGGGGCAGCGGCGGCGCATACGGCACAATCAGCACGGGCCGGCCCGAATGCAGCAGCACATAGGCGGGAAAGTCGCGCATCACGGACGGCGATTTATCCTTGGCATTGTATTGGCTGATGACGACCAGGTCCGCATAGCGGGCCAGCAGGCTGATGCCGCCCGCCGCTTCGTCGTCGACGACGCGCTGTTCGAACGAGGCGACGCCTGCCGCGCGCACCTGTTGCTCGAAACCGTCGAGGGCGCGCGTGGCGCGGTCGCGCAGGAAATTCAGATGCAAGCTCAGGTTCGGGTCCGCATCGAGGTCGGGCTGGTGCTGGTACAGCAGGCGCGACACGCCCGTCAGCGCCACGCCCGTCAGGTGGCCGCCGCACGCCTGGGCGATGCTGGCCGCCGCTTCGATGCGGGCGGCGCGCCCGGCGCTGTCGTCGATGTGGAGCAATACGGTCTTGTACGTCATGGCCTGTCCTCTCGCTGTGCAATAGCGGCTATTCTGGCACAGTCCGGGGCGCCGGCCGCGCACGACTGCATCAGGCTGGGCACTTGATCTGGCGCAAGGCTGGCAATAAAAACTGCTCCTACACTTGATGCCACGCAGAACAACCATAACAAGCGGGGAGAGACAGTCATGAAGGAACAAAAGGTAGCGCTGGTCACGGGCGGCATGGGCGGCCTGGGCACGGCCTTGTGCCGGCGCCTGCATGCGGCGGGCTTTGCCGTCGTGGCGGCGCATACGCCGGGCAACACGCGGGTGGAAAGCTGGCTCGACGAGCAGCAGGCGCAGCAGTATTATTTTCACCCGCTGGCCCTTGACGTGACGGACTTTGCTGCCTGCAGCGAAGCCGTCGGCAAGGTGCTGGCGCAGTTCGGCCGCATCGATGTGCTGGTCAATAACGCCGGCATCACGCGCGACCAGAGCATGCGCAAGATGGAGTTGCCGCACTGGTCCGAGGTCATGCGGACCAATCTCGACAGCCTGTTCAACATGAGCAAGCAGGTGCTGGAACCCATGCTGGAAAAGAAATGGGGACGCATCATCAATATCTCGTCCGTCAATGGCCAGAAGGGCGCGTTTGGCCAGTGCAACTACGCGGCCGCCAAGGCCGGTGTGCATGGCTTCAGCAAGGCGCTGGCGCTGGAAGTGGCGCGCCACGGCATCACCGTCAACACCGTGTCGCCCGGCTACCTGCGCACGCAGATGGTGACGGCCGTGCCGGCCGATATCCTGGAAACGAAGATCCTGCCGCAAATCCCCCTGGGCCGCCTGGGCGAGCCGGACGAGGTGGCGGCCCTGGTCGCTTACCTGGCGTCCGACGAGGCGGCATTCGTCACGGGGGCAAACATCGCCATCAATGGCGGACAGCACATGAGTTAAGCAAGCGTACAGCTTGCATAGAGGCAATGGCAGTAGAGGAGACCCGTCCACCCAGCCGGCGCATAGACGCTGGCGGAGGACGGCAGGCAGCATGGTCGTCACGTCGGAAAACAGGGGGGCAGGGCAGCGATGCCTTGCCCTTTGTTGTCGTGCCGCCGTTAAGCTAGGGTCATGGTATGGCGCGCCGGGCCTTTTCCAGCCGCGTCTGGCAATCGATGCACAGGCGCGCTTCGGGGCGGGCGTTCAGGCGCGACAGGCCGATGGCTTCGCCGCAGTTGTCGCACAGGCCGTAGCTGCCGTCGGCAAACTTGGCCAGCGCGTGCTTGATGATGGCCAGTTGCGCCTGATTGTGCTCGGCCGCTTCGCTGACGAGGGCGTTCAAGGTGCGCACGCTGGCGTTGTCGGCCGGCGAGGCTTCGATTTCATTGAGCAGCGAGGCGCGCGCGTCCGCTTCGGCCGCTTCGTTCTCTATCTGTTCCAGCAACGCCAGCTTGCGTTGCTCCAGCACGCCTTGCAGGCGCTGTAGCTGGTCTTGCGGCAATCCATTCATGGCTGTCCCCGATAGGAGTCTCTCCTCTATGGTAGTCCAGGATGGGCGCTTCTGCTTGCGCTACTACCCGCGCCGCGTTTGACGCGGCGCAGGCAGGCGCGGGCCGTTCTATGCTGGCTCTTTCAGGCAGTTGACCATCCAGGCCACGCCGAACTGGTCTTTCAGCATGCCGAAGCGTTTGGCCCAAAACGTTTCTTCCATGGGCATCTGGATGGCGCCGTCACGCGCCAGCGCGGCGAAGGCCCGTTCCGCCTCCTCCGGCGTGTCGACGGTCAGGCAGATCGAGCTGCCGCTCATGCCCTTGGCGCCCTCGTCGCAGCCGCCGTCCGAGCCCATCAGCATGGTGGGACCCAGCTGCACGGAGCCGTGCATGATCTTGTCATACCAGTCTTCCTTGACTTGCTCCTGCATCGGCGTGCCGCGATACGGCATCAGGCACAGGTCTGTGCCATGCAGGTGCTGCCGGTAGTATTCCAGCGCTTGCGCGCAGTTTCCATTGAATTGCAAATACGGTTCGATACGCATGTTGGTCTCCTCTGGCAATCGCCCCGCAGGCACGATTGCCAGGCGGGGACGTCCCAGTATAGGCGCTCGCCGGCCGATTTCAATCAGTCCGGCGCCATCTCTTGCAGCCGCTCACGCACCTTGCCCAGCGTGCTGAGGATGCGCTCGGGATTGCCGGCCAGGACGGCACTGCCCAGATGTAACAAACTCGTCGACAGGCTGATCCAGTGCCGCACATCGTCGTTGCGGGCGATGCGCAGGCGCACCGTGTCGAGCAGGCCGCTGAGCTGGCGCTGCGCCGTTTCCAGGCCCATTACCGTATGCCCGGCGGCATCGGCATACAGCTGGTTGGCTTGCTGGCGCAAGGCTACTTCCAGGGCGAAGACGGCTTGTGCCTGGCTGTGGCTGATGCCGTTTTCTCCCTGGCTGGCGCGCTTGCGGATGGCGCGCATGACGGCGCCGTGCAAGGTGACGGCCGCCTGCGACAGGCTGTCGGCCAGTTGCTCGACGCGCATGGCGCTGCTGAGAGCCGCTTCGCGGCGTTCGCTGCCGCTGCTCCTGCCTACCGATCCGTCCATCTTGCCTCCGTGGTGGTGAGGGCGGCGGCCAGCTGTGCGTGGTCGCGCGCCAGTGCCGCCAGTTGCCGGCGCGCCAGCGTGTGGCGCAGGCCAAGCAGCCGGTATTCTTCGGTTTTACTTTGCTGCATGGTTTTCGCCAGCACGGCCAGCAGGCGCTGCTGCGGCGTGTCGGCAAACGCGATTTCCACGTCGAGCAGGCCGAGCACCATGTCGCGCTCGTTGTCGCCGCTTTTGTCGTACAGCGCCAGCAAGCTGTCGAGCGCTGCCAGCAGGGCTTGCAGCGGCGCGTCGCCGTCGTGCAGCACTTGCGCCAGGTGCGCCTGCTGGCTGGCCGCGCCGCCCAGGCGCGACAGTTGCTGCAGCAACAGGGTGTAGGCGCTGACATGGCGGTCGTCGATGCCGCTGCCGGGCCAGGCGCGGATGGCGGCGCCGGCGCCGGCCAGTTCCGGCTGCACGTCGTACGCATCGGCATTCGCCAGCCGGCCCAGCGCCTGCAGATACAGGCGCACGGCCTGCGCCAGGCGCGCGACGTCCGCTTGTGCGGCGCGGCGCTGCGCATCGAGCAGGCGTTCGCGCGCGTCTTCGGCGGGCGACAGATAGGGGCGGGCGCGCTGGTAGCTGTCCACGTGGCGCTGCGACAGTTCGCCGAAGGCCGTCAAGGCATCGGTGCCGGCGGCCAGGGCGCGCACTTGCGCCAGGTCGGTGCGCGCACTGGCGCAGCCGCACAGCGCGACGGCCAGGAAGAGGCTCAGGTACAGGTTATGGCAAAGGGCGCGGCGATGGCGGGCGGGCAGGGCGGACACGTCACCTCTCGACAGGAAATACTGTATGGAAAGGTATTGTCGTGCCGGCCTGCGTTGCCCGCCTTGTGCGGGCGCAAGCGCGCTGCGATCAGGCGCCTGTCGTGCCCGTCAATTGTTCGCGCCAGCCCAATCCGGCCACGGTGTCGCTGGCGGGACGGTATTCGCAGCCGACCCAGCCCACGTAGCCGACCTGGTCGAGCAGCTTGAACAGGTGGCGGTAATTGATCTCGCCCGTGCCCGGTTCGTGGCGGCCCGGCGTGTCGGCGATCTGGATGTGGCGGATCAGGGGCAGCAGGGCGCGGATAGTGTTGCTCAGCTCGCCCTCCATGCGCTGCATGTGATAAATGTCGTACTGCAGGAAGATATTGCTGCGCTGGCAGTCGGCGATGACGTCGGCCGCCTGCTGACTATGGTTCAGAAAGTAACCGGGCATGTCAAATCGGTTGATCGGCTCGATCAGCACGTTGATGCCGTGCGGACGGCAGGCGTCGGCCGCAAATTGCAGGTTGCCGATCAGGCTTTGCCGCGCACGCTCCAGGCTCATGCCGGGCGGCACGATGCCGGACATGCAGTGCAGCTGCTTCGCCCCCAGCGCCAGCGCATAGTCGAGCGCCAGCTGCACATTCGTGCGGAATTCCTCGCCCCGGCGCGGATCGCAGGCGATGCCCCGTTCGCCGTGCTCCCAGTCGCCGGGCGGAAAGTTGAACACGGCCAGCTGCAGATGGTGGCGTTCCAGCCGCATGGCGATCTGCCGCGCCTCGACGGCGTAGGGAAACAGAAACTCGACGGCATCGAAGCCCGCTTCCCTGGCGGCGGCAAAGCGGTCGAGGAAAGGCAGTTCGGTAAACATCATGCTGAGGTTGGCAGCGAAGTTCGGCATGGCGGCACGCAGGTGAGGAAGATGGATACTATCCTAGCCCAAATTGCCAATCAGTGGCGTGCATGAAAAAACCGCTCCAGAAGCAAGTCCTGGAACGGTTTTTGTCGTCTTTTTGACAAAGACAAACGCCGCCTGAAAGCGTAGCGAGCGGGAGTGATATTGCGTCGAGTAGCGCAGCCGTACTGGAGTACGGCGAGCAACGCAAACGCAATAGCGCCCCGCGCAGTAGCTTTCAGGCCGCGTTTTAGCGGCCGCGGCCGCCGGAGCGGTGGGAGGCGGCCGAACGCGGCGCATTGCCCGAACGGTTGCCGCCGCCACCGCCGCCCGATGGGCCGGCGCTGCGTGGCTTGGCGCCGCTGCCGCCCGTTTTCACGCGCACCACGGCGCCGGCTGGCGCGCGGCTGTTGTTGCGGTGGCCGCCGGTGCCGCTGCGCAATTGCACAGGCTGGGCGCGGGCGTTCAGATCCGGCTCGAAGCCCGGGATGACTTCGCGCGGCAGGGTTTGCTTGATCAGCTTTTCGATGTCTTTCAACATTTCGTGCTCGTCCACGCAGACCAGCGACACGGCTTCGCCCTTGGCGCCGGCACGGCCCGTGCGGCCGATACGGTGCACATAGTCTTCCGGAATGTTCGGCAAGTCGTAGTTGACGACGTGCGGCAACTGGTCGATATCGATACCGCGCGCGGCGATGTCGGTGGCGACCAGCACTTGCAGGGTGCCATCTTTAAATTCCGACAGGGCGCGCGTGCGCGCCGACTGGCTCTTGTTGCCGTGGATGGCCAGGGCGCCGATGCCGTCCGCGCCCAGCTGCTCGACCAGTTTATTCGCGCCATGCTTGGTGCGCGTAAAGACCAGCACTTGCGTCCAGTTGTTCGACTTGATCAGGTAGGACAGCATCGGGTGCTTCTTGTCGCGGTCGACGGGATGGATCTTTTGCTTGATCACTTCCACGGTCGAATTGCGGCGCGCCACTTCGATCATGGCCGGCTTGTTCAGCAAGCCGTCGGCCAGGGCCTTGATCTCTTCCGAGAACGTGGCCGAGAACAGCAGGTTCTGGCGTTTCGGCGGCAGCACGGCCAGCACTTTCTTGATGTCGCGGATGAAACCCATGTCGAGCATGCGGTCGGCTTCGTCCAGGATCAGGATTTCCACTTTCGACAGGTCGACGGTGCCCTGACCCATGTGGTCGAGCAAACGGCCCGGCGTGGCGACGAGAATGTCGACGCCATGCTTGAGCTGCTTGATTTGCGGGTTGATGCCGACGCCGCCGAAGATCACGGTGGAGTTCAGCTTGGTGTACTTGCTGTAGGCGCGCACGCTTTCCTCGACCTGCGCGGCGAGTTCGCGCGTCGGTGCCAGGATCAGGGCGCGGATCGGACGCGTCGAGGTGTTGCTGGTGATGGCAGCGCCATTCGTGTCGGTCGACAGGCGGTGCAGCACGGGCAGGGTAAAGCCGGCCGTCTTGCCGGTACCGGTTTGTGCACCGGCCAGCAAGTCGCCGCCAGCGAGCACGGCGGGAATCGCCTGCGACTGGATCGGGGTCGGCACGGTGTAGCCGTGTTCGGTAACGGCACGTACGATAGCGTCGGACAATCCGAGGGAGGAAAAGGACATGGTAACTTTATTGTGAGATCGGCCTGTCGCCATCGTGGGGCGCCAGTCGCAGGCAATCAGATTAGGGGTCGAAAGACAGCGGCAAGGGGACTGGTCATATGTGCCGCACACGCGAAGTATAACAGCATGGCAAAAAACCGCCGAGTTTGTTTAAAGTATGCAATGCCACAGGTAAAAGAAATACATGGCCACGGTGCGCCTTTGCATGCCGTTTTTCATTATTATTGCCTGTAGCACTCCATCTGCGGGACTCGCCGTGGCGCCGGGGTGTTCACTCCCGGAGGACTATCATGCGTATTGCCGATCTTCGCATCGCCACCCGCCTGTACGGCGGTTTTGCCACCATCGTCCTGTTGCTGGCCGCCCTGGTCACCGTCGCCACATTGAACGTCTCGCGGCTGGCCGACGCCAATGCCATCAATACCCACACTTACCAGGTACTCGCTGAAAACAGCGCAATCCTGGAAAGCCTGATCAATATGGAAACGGGGCAGCGCGGCTATGTGATCACGGGCGCGGAGGCCTCGCTGGAACCGTACAAGGCGGGGCAGGCCGCGTTCGGCGCGCATCTGGACAAGGCGCGCGCCCTGACCAGCGACAATCCTGCCCAGCAGGAGCGCCTGGCGAAGCTCGATGCCGCCAAGCAAGCCTGGCTGGCCGGCGCGCTCGAACCCGTGATCGCCATGCGGCGCGCCGTGGCGCAGGGCACGGCGGCCATCGAGCCCGTGCTGGCGCTGGAAAAGGAGGGCCGGGGCAAGCAGGGCATGGATGCCATGCGCGCATTGCTGGGCGAGATCGGCCAGGCGGAAACGGTGCTGCTGGCGCAGCGCTCGGAAGCGGCGGCGGCCTTGCAGGCGCGCACGCACTGGACCTTGCTGGGCGGCGGCGCGGCGGCGCTGATCCTGGCCGCCCTGATCGCCTGGTGGCTGGCGCGCAACATCAGCGGGCCGCTGCGTTCAGCCATCGACGTGGCCAGGCAGGTGGCGCAGGGCGACCTGACGGTACAGGTGGAAGTGCGCTCGAAGGACGAGACGGGCGAGCTGATGCAGGCATTGAAAGACATGACGGCCAGCCTGCTGCGCATCGTCACCGAGGTGCGCGGCGGCACGCAGGCCATCGCCACGGCCTCGCGCCAGATCGCTTCGGGCAACCTCGACCTGTCCGCGCGCACGGAACAGCAGGCCAGTTCGCTGGAAGAGACCGCGTCCTCGATGGAAGAACTGACCAGCACGGTACAGCAGAACGCGCAGAATGCCCATGAAGCCAACGGTCTGGCCGCGTCGGCTTCCACCGTGGCGGGCAAGGGCGGCAGCGTGGTAGCGCAGGTGGTCGATACCATGGGTTCGATCAACGACTCGTCGCGCAAGATCGTCGACATCATCGCCGTGATCGACGGCATCGCCTTCCAGACGAATATCCTGGCCCTGAACGCGGCCGTCGAGGCGGCCCGGGCGGGCGAGCAGGGGCGCGGTTTTGCCGTCGTCGCCACGGAAGTGCGCAACCTGGCCCAAAGATCAGCCGGCGCAGCGAAGGAAATCAAGGCCCTGATCAACGACTCGGTGGCGCAGGTGGAGAGCGGCGCGCGCCTGGTCGACGAGGCGGGCCACACCATGCACGAGATCGTCGACAGCGTGCACAAGGTCAGCAGCATCGTCGGGCATATCTCGTCTGCCAGCGATGAGCAGCGGGCCGGTATCGAGCAAGTCAACCAGGCGATCAGCGAAATGGACCATGTGACCCAGCAAAACGCTTCATTGGTGGAAGAGGCCGCCGCGGCTGCGGAAGCCATGCAGGAGCAGGCGGCGCGGCTGGCCGATGCGGTGAGCGTGTTCAGGACGGCGCAGGTGGACGCCATCGCGGCGCCGGCACCCCGGCCCGCCGTGCGCCGTCCCGTGCCGCCCAAGGCGGCGCGCGCGCCTGCCCGCCTGAGCGTCAAGCCCGCAGCGCCCCATGCGCGGCAAGTTCCAGCCGGCAAACAGCGTCCGGGGGACGATGAGTGGGACGAGTTTTAGCACAGGCGCCCAGTGCATGCGACAGTTGTCGCAAATACCGCTTGCATGCGTGTGACTGTTGTCGCATAATTGTGTCAACAGTCACTCAAAGGATGCACCATGAGCACGCCCTCCGTCACCGAACTGTCGTTATTGAAAGCCTTGTGGAAAGACCACCCGCTGTCCGCGCGCGAATTGCATGCCCGCGTGGAAGAAGAGCTGGGCTGGTCTTTTTCGTCCACGCGCAAGACGCTTGAGCGCATGCTGGACAAGGGCATGCTGCTGCAGCGCAGCGTGCACGGCGTGCTCGTGTATGAAGCGAACGTGGACAAAGTGGCCACCCTGGCCGCGTTCGCCCACGACTTTGGCCGGCGCGTGATGGAAATCGACAGTCCCTTGCCGGTTAGTATGTTTACGGGCAGCAAACTGGTGGACCAGCAGGAGCTGGCGGCGCTGGAGCAGCTGCTGCAGGACTGGCCTGCGGACGCGAAGGAATAGGCCATGACCCTGTTCGCCCTGACCTTGTTGCAGGCGACGGCCGCCTGCCTGTTCGCTGGCTTGCTGCTGCAAGGCTTGCTGCACCTGGCGCAGGGGCGCTGGCCCGCGCTGGCCGCCCAGCGCAGCGCATGGCTGGCGGCCGCGCTGGTGCTGGCCGCCGTGTTCCTGCTGCCGCTGTTGCCGCAGGGCCAGCAGATCAGCGTGGTACCCGAGTTCAGCTTGCCCGCCGCCGCGCAGGCAGCGCCCGAGGCGGTTTTGCCGATGGCCGCGCCCGCGCCCGCGCCCTTCCCCGCGCCGCTGGTCGAAGCGCCATCGGTGACGGCCTGGCTGAGCATGCTGGCCACGATCTGGCTGGGCGTGTATCCGCTGGTTCTGTCCGTGCTGGCGTGGCGCCGCTGGCGTAGCCGCAGCGCACTGCGGGCCTTGCTCCAGGCGGCGCAGCCGCTGGCGCCGGCAGCCCTGGCCGCGCATGGCGCGTTTGCGCCGGCGCAACTGCGCCAGCTGCAAGCCCAGCGCACCGCCGTACTGGAAATCGACGCGCCCATCTCGGCCATGCTGGTGGGCGTGTGGCGGCAACGTTTGCTGTTGCCCGCGCATTTGCGGCAATTTACGGCCGAGCAGCAACAACTGGTCATCGAACACGAACTGACGCATGCGCGCCGGCGCGATCCCATGCTCCAGCTGCTGGCCAGCGGCGTGCAACTGCTGTTGTGGTTCAACCCGGCAGCGCGCTGGCTCGCAGGCAAGCTGGCCTGGGCGCAGGAACTGGGCTGCGACCGCCATGTGCTGGCTGGACGTTCGCAGCAGCAGCGCCGCGAATATGCGGCCGCCTTGGTGCGCCAGCTGGGCCTGCAAACCCGTGCCCCTGCCGGCCTGGCGTTTGGCGGCCAACCCGACAGCATGCTGGAGCGCGTGGCCCGCATGCGCGACAGCAGCGCCGCCAGTATGCACTGGCGCGCCCGGCTGGCCATGGGCCTGGTCCTGTGCGCACTGGGTGCGGCCAGCGTGGCCTTGCAGCCGGCACTGGCTTTACAACCGGCACCGGCCTTACAGCCCGCACGGGCCTGGACATCGGCCGCGTCCTTTGCCAGCCCGGCCCCGCTTCCGGCCACGGCACCTGCCCATGCGCCGTGGCGCAATCCGCTCGCCACCATGCGCGTCACGGGTTTCTTTGGCGTGGTGCGCCCCATCACGCAGAAGGGCTTGCGCGGGATTGACCTGGCGGCGCGGCGCGGCACGTCCGTGCAGGCAGTGGCCGATGGCATCGCCACGGTGACGCAGGACGACTGGCTGGGCAAGGCCGTGCACATCGCCCATGGCGGCGGACTGCAATCGGTATACGTCCACCTCGACAGCGTCGCGCTGGAAGACGGCGCCATCGTCGAGGCCGGCCAGCGCATCGGCACGGTGGGCGACACGGGCCGCGCGACGGGGCCGCACCTGCACTTCCAGGTACGCCAGGACGGCCGCGTGCAAGATCCGCAGCGCTGGCTGGCCGGCCTGGATGCCAACGCCAGCGAACGGGCCTTGCGCATGCGCAAGGAGCAGTTCGGCCGCTGACGCCGTACGGTATTTTGTCACCCAGGAACAACAAACGGGGGCGGACTCGGCAGGGTCTGCCCCGGCGTGAGGCTCTTGGTTTTCACTGAAATATCCTTTCTTCGGGAATCCCCATGCGATTGAGTATCTTGTTGTGCAGCCTCGCGCTGCCGTTGACGGCGCACGTCCGTGCCGAAGACATTCTCCCTTCCGTGACGGTCCATGCCGGTAAAGTGGAGCAGCGCCGCAACGACACCGTCGCCGCCATCGTCGTCGGCCACGATGAATTGATACGCCAGGGCGACCGCGTGCTGTCCGACGCCCTGAAGCGCCTGCCCGGCATTTCCATCGGCGGGCCATCCGGCGCGGCTGCGGGCGCCGCTGGCGGGCAAATCCAGATGCGCGGGCTGGGCCAGGGCTATACCTTGATCATGCTCGATGGCGTGCCCGTGGCGCCCGGCTTTTCGCTCGACGCCCTGGACCCGGAACTGGTCGAGCGCGTGGAAATCATGCGCGCCGCCACGGCGGAATTTTCCACCCAGGCGATCGCCGGTTCCATCAACATCGTGCTGAAAAAGTCGGGCGGGCGGCGCGAACGCACGTTCAAGCTGGGCGCGTCCGCCAGTCACGGCATGCCCGCCGGCAGTGCCACCGTGCAGTGGTCGGACAAGGATGGACGCCGGTCGTACGCGCTGGCCGGCACGCTCAGCCATACGGGACGCGAAGCGTTGCTCGACGAGTGGAGCCGCGAATTCGACGCAGCGGGCGCGCCCACGGTGGTGCGCCACGTGCCGCTCACCGAGCGCGTGACGAGCGACGCCATCGAGCTGGCGCCCCGCGTACAATGGGCGCTGGCGGGCGAGGGCAGCCTGGCCTGGCAAAGCCTGGTCAACGTGCGCCGCCTGGCCAGTCGCCGCCACGCGCAGGAAACGGCTTACCTGGGCGGCACGACCGCCTATCCGGAGAACCAGGCCAATTTCAACCAGGACAGCAGCACCGTGCGCAGCGACCTGCACTGGCTGCGCAAGCTCGACCATGGCGCCAGTCTCGACGTGAAGCTGGGCGCCAGCATCAATCACCGCGCCAATGATTATCAGTTCCTGGGCCGCGGCGCGGCGCCGGGACAGGGCATCACGCGCCTGGTCGATTCGGGCCTGGACGAGGTGGGCGTGCAGGCGAGCGGCACCTACCGCCGCGCGCTGGGCGAACACCACACGCTGGCGGCGGGTTGGGATGCGGGGCACCGGCGGCGCACGGATTTTCGCCGCGAACGCCAGCTGGAGCCGGGCGGGCGGCCAGTGCTCAGCGACGAAGACTATGCGGCCACGGTGCGGCGCCTGGCACTGTTCGCGCAGGATGAATGGGAACTGTCCGCGCATTGGTCGCTGTACCTGGGCTTGCGCTGGGAAACCTGGCGCACGGCCAGCGCCACGGGCGGCGGCGAGCCGGTCGACGTGCGCGCGCAGGTATGGAGTCCCTTGCTGCAAAGCCTGTGGAAGTCCGGCGGCAAGCAGCAGGTGCGCCTGGCCGTTACGCGCACCTACAAGGCGCCGCAGATTTTCGAACTGATCCCGCGCCCGTACACGGTCGACAATGGCAACAGTCCCACGAATCCCGACACCCAGGGCAATCCGGCGCTGCGCCCGGAGCTGGCGTGGGGGCTCGATGCCGCCTATGAATACTATCCGGGCGCGGGCGCCATGCTGGGCGCCAGCGCCTCGCTGCGGCGCATCAGCGACGTGACGCTGGAGCGCCTGTACCAGGACAACGGGCGCTGGGTGAGCACGCCCGTCAACCATGGCCATGCCGGCGTGCGCTCGATCGCGCTGGAAGCGAAGCTGCCCTTGACGGCGCTGTGGGCGGGCGCTCCCGCGCTGGACTTGCGGGCCAACGCGGCGCGCAACTGGTCGAGGCTCGATGCCGTGCCCGGCCCCGATAGCCGCCTCGACAGCCAACTGCCGTGGAGCGCCAACGTGGGAGGGGACTACCAGCTGGCCCGCCTGCCCCTGAGCCTGGGCGCTGACCTGAATTACCAGGCGGGCGGGCGCTCGCGCGAGTCCGGCCAGCTGCTGGCCTGGCAGGGCGGCAAGCGCGAACTCGATATGTACGCGCTATGGAAAGTCAGCGACAGGCTGCGCCTGCGCCTGTCGGGCGCCAACCTGCTGGGGCAGGATTACCGCACGCGCAACCTGTATGCGGATGGCGCGCGCAGCCTGCTGCGCACGGTCGATACGGGCAGCTACCGCACCTGGCGGCTGATGCTCGAGGGAACCCTGTAGCCAGCTGTAGCCAGCCTAGTCGTCGATCTCGTCGACGGTGTAGCTGACGCCCTGCGCCTCGAGGTAGCCGCGCACGGCGTCCAGGCCGTGCCACGGGTCGGGGCGCAGGTGCTGGCATATATACAGGCCCGCATCCGTCAGCCTGGCGTCGGTGTCGCGCATGGCGGCGCCGGTTGCGCGCGGCGCCTGCGGCAGTGCGGCCAGCAGCTGTTCGAGATGCTGGCGCTGGCGCGGCGCCAGGCTGGCCGCGATCCTGAATTCAAATCCCATGTTTTCTCCTTGATTGACAGGCCGCCGCAGCGGCTATTTTTCATTATCGAAAAAATTGCACATAGCTTGGCATTCTTTCCGTTTTTGTTTTCAAAGTATCTCGTCCATACTGCATAGCACTGGCCCGGCACACACAGCGTGACGCAAGGGCACGAGCACAAATGCCGTACAAGGACCTCTCTTTTTTCATATTCAATTATTTTCACTAAGGAAAACATCATGCCGATCGCCATCGCCCAAGCCGCCCACAAACTGCTGACTCCAAACGATCATACCCTGATCATGATCGACCACCAGTCGCAGATGGCGTTCGCCACCCGTTCGATCGACCTGGCCTTGCTGCGCAACAATGCGGCCCTGGTGGCCAAGGCGGCGGCGCAATTCAAGGTGCCGACGATTCTGACGACGGTCGCCGCCAAATCGTTCTCCGGCCCTATTTTTGACGAGATCCAGTCCGTCTTCCCCGGGCAGGCGCCGATCGACCGCACCAGCATGAATACCTGGGAAGACGCGCGCATCGCCGACAAGGTCAATGGCTACGGCAAGGGCAAGATCGTGCTGGCCGGCCTGTGGACATCCGTCTGCATCGTGGGCCCTGCGCTGTCGGCGCTGGAGCAGGGCTTCGAGGTGTACGTGATCGCCGACGCCAGCGGCGACGTCTCCGACGAAGCCCATGCGATGGCCATGCAGCGCATGATACAGGCGGGCGCGCAGCCGATGACGTCCGTGCAATACCTGCTGGAACTGCAGCGCGACTGGGCACGCGGCGAGACTTACAACGAGACGGTGGCGACAGCCGTGGCGCACGGCGGCGGCTATGGCCTGGGCTTGATCTACGCCAAATCCATGTTCAACGCCAGCGAAGGCCATTGATTTTTCACTGACTCCGGCTCCGCCGCCCGTCGGCAGAGCCGTGTTTTTACATGATCCGGGAGTTCCCATGCACGCAAACACGATCTTGCTCAATGGCCGTTTCCACACGGTCGACAGGACGCAGCCGCTGGCGTCCGCCGTCGCCATCGCCGATGGCAAATTTCTCGCCGTGGGCGACGTCGAAGACGTGATCCGTCATCGCGGTCCCGCCACGCAGCTGATCGACCTGGGTGGCCGCACGGTGATTCCCGGCCTGAACGACTCGCACCTGCACCTGATCCGCGGCGGCTTGAACTACAACCTGGAATTGCGCTGGGAAGGCGTGCCCTCGCTGGCCGATGCCTTGCGCATGTTGAAGGAACAGGCCTTGCGCACGCCGAACCCGCAGTGGGTGCGCGTGGTGGGCGGCTGGACGGAATTCCAGTTCGCGGAAAAGCGCATGCCCACCCTCGATGAGATCAATGCAGCTGCGCCCGACACACCCGTCTTCATCCTGCACCTGTACGACCGCGCCTTGCTCAACCGCGCCGCCCTGCGCGCCGTCGGCTACGATAAAAATACGCCGAACCCGCCCGGCGGCGAGATCGTGCGCGATGCATCGGGCAATCCCACGGGCTTGCTGATCGCCCGGCCGAACGCCATGATCCTGTATGCGACCCTGGCGAAAGGCCCCAAGCTGCCGCTGGAATTGCAGGTGAACTCCACGCGCCAGTTCATGCGCGAACTCAATCGCTTGGGGCTGACCAGCGCCATCGACGCGGGCGGCGGCTTCCAGAATTATCCCGAGGATTACGCCGTCGTCGAGGAACTGGCGCAAAAGGAGCAGCTGACCATCCGCATCGCCTACAACCTGTTCACGCAAAACAAGGGCGCGGAATTGCAGGACTTCCAGAAGTGGACGGGCATGGTGAAACCCGGCGATGGCACCGATTACTATCGCCACAACGGCGCCGGCGAAATGCTGGTGTTTTCCGCCGCCGACTTCGAGGATTTCCTCGAACCGCGCCCAGAGCTGGCGGCCGGCATGGAGGATGAGCTGGAAAAGGTCGTGCGCCACCTGGTCGAGCAGCGCTGGCCGTTCCGCCTGCACGCCACCTATGACGAATCGATCGGCCGCATGCTCGACGTGTTTGAAAAGGTCAACCGCGACACGCCGTTCGGCGGCTTGCACTGGCTGTTCGACCACGCGGAAACCATCAGCCCGAAAAATATCGACCGCGTGAAAGCGCTGGGCGGCGGCCTGGCCATCCAGCACCGCATGGCCTTCCAGGGCGAGTACTTCGTCGAGCGCTACGGTGCCGACGCGGCCAAGGCGACGCCGCCCGTGCAGCGCATGCTCGACGCGGGCGTGCCCGTCGGCGGCGGTACGGACGCCACGCGGGTCGCCAGCTACAACCCGTGGACTGCGCTGTACTGGCTGGTTTCGGGGCGCACCGTGGGCGGCCTGGCCCTGACGGATGCGGCGGGCAGGTTGTCGCGCGACACGGCGCTGGAACTGTGGACGGCGGGCAGCGCCTGGTTCTCCAGCGAGCAGGGCAAGAAGGGGCGCATCCGCGAGGGCATGCTGGCTGATTTGAGCGTGCTGTCGGCCGATTACTTTACGGTGCCGGAAGAGGCGATCAAGTCCATCGAATCCGTGCTGACCATGGTGGGCGGCAAGGTCGTCTACGGCCAGGCGGAATTCACGACCCTGGCGCCGCCGCCCATTCCCGTGCTGCCCGAGTGGTCGCCCGTGCGCACGGTGCCCGGCCATTACCGGCCCGCGGCCAGGCCGGCGCAAGCCATGCTGCCGCACCAGTGCGCGGGCGCCTGCGGCGTGCATGCGCATGCGCATGACCGGGCGCGCAAGTCGGCCGTGCCGATCAGTGACTTTTCCGGCTTCTGGGGCGCCTTGGGCTGCAGCTGTTTCGCCTTCTAGAGGGCGGCCTGGCCTTATTTGGAAATGCGCAGGATGGCCGAGGCGAGCCGCGTGAAACATGGGCTCAGCTCGCTTTCGGTGGCCGCATAGCAGTACAGGCCCACGGGCTCGGCCGGCTTGCGGCAAGCCGCTTTTGCGTCGGTCGTGTTGGCCAGGCAGCGCAGCAAGTCTTCGCCCAGCTCGTTGTCCGGCCCTTCCTTGGTTTTCAGCGAGGCGCCCATGCCCAGAGTAAAGACAAAAATGCCTTCCTGGCGCGCTTTTGCCGCCATCGCTTCAACCAGGTTGCGCGAGGCGCGGTGCACATTCGTCCATTGCGCTTGCGCCGTTGCGGTGGAAGAAGTCACGACGCGGGGCGTATTGGTGACGATGGGAAACTCGCGCAGCGCCGCGTCATTATTCGCGTTATACCATGCGGGAAGTCCGGTGATCTGACTGGCGGCGCAATCGCCGTATTGGAGCGAGTCGCTCACTTTCATCCTGTACAGGCCCGCCAATGCCGGGTTTTGCAGTTTCGGAAAGGTGGCGAGGCCGCCTGCATCCTTGCATTTGTTGTCCTTGTTGGGAAAGTACGCGGAAAATGCCGCTGGCGAGCCATCGGAAAAAAACACGATGACGCGCAGGCTGGAGCGGTTGACCTGGGCGATGTCGTTCAGCTGTTTGCGTGCCTGGAACATGCCGGCGGAAGAGTTGGTGCCGCCGACAAACGTGAATTGATCGATCTTTCCATTTTTCATGGTCATGCTGTCGCGGTCGAAACCGCGCTCGACCTGCCTGATCGGGACGTCGATTTGCGCTTCCGAGGCGAAATGCAGCAAGCCGACCCGGTCGACCGTGGAATTGAATTTGTTCAGGAAGGACTTGCCTGCCGCCCGCACGGCGTCCGCATTGTTTTCCAGCGAACGCGACGTGTCCATCACCAGCACCATGTCCAGGTCCTTGCGGATGGTTTGCGCGCTGGCCGCCACGTTCAGGGTCTTGAAGCCGAGTATGCCCATCAGCGAGACGGGCAGCGAGGCGGTGGCCGAGACGTCGATGGTGACGGTGCCCCTGTCGAACGTGACGTCGACGGGATCGAGGACCGGCGTCGAGAGCAGGAAGTTGTCCGGATAATTAATGTCGAAAAACTCCCTTGCCGCCTGGCGCGCGCTGTCCCGCTGTTCCGCTTCCGAATTGCCCGCGGTAATGCCGCGCGCCGCCGCCAGGCTGGCCGAGTCGACGGCCGCATTGAGCTTGGCCTTGACGAAGTAGCCGAGGGCGGAATCGACGGCCAGGCCCACCGAGGCGATCAGGACGACGGCCGACAGCGCCACCATGATCAGCACCTGGCCGCCTTGCCGCTTGTGTGGAATGCGCATCAGAATACCGTCATCGAAGTGAGGTTGGGGCCCAGCACGGGCGTCGTGCTGTTGCCAAAGTTCAGGGTGCCGAACAGCATGTCGAAATCGTAGAACGTTTCCACGGCGTAGATCAGTTCGCCATCGGCCAGCTGGTTCTGCATCAATGCCACCGTGGGGGCATGCTCGTCCTTGGCGATGCCGGTGCACGTGCCGTTGCTCCAGCTGCCGCATTGCCATACCTGGCTGGCGGGCAGGTAGCCGCTGGCCCTGGCGCCGGCATCCCAGCGGTATTGTTCCAGCACGATATTGCGCAAGCCGTTCTTTGCCGTGTAGCCCATGATCTTGGTGATGTAGATCATGCCGCGCTTGTTCATGTCCAGCGGCGGCGTGCTGGCGGCCAGCGCATTCATGATGGCCTGGCCCGAGCCGCTCAGGTCGGACGTGGAGCGCGAGGCCAGGTTGGCGCCTTCGCGGCTGATGTTGAGCAGGATGGTCTTGGCCTGGATGGCACGCGACAGGTCGGCCAGCATGAACAGCAGCAGCGCCAGCAGCGGCAGAACGATGGCAAATTCCACGGCGGCGATGCCGCGCGCGGCGCGCGGCGCAGGAGGGCGGGCGCGCATCACAGGCCGCCAAAGCTTTCATTGCGCATGGTGGCGGCCACCACGAAATGCGCCTGGCCGTCGCGGAACAGGGCCCGGATCATCGGCGTGGCAAACGCCCAGCGGCAATCGACGGAGATGACGACGATATCGCCGGCCTGGCCGAACATGGCGGCGCCGACCGCATCGCTGCCGTTGACGGAGATCACGGGGCTGACCTTGTCATACATGCCCATGGAACTGTCGCGTATTTTTTGTATCACGGCCTGGTAGCGCTGCTGGTTGGCGCTGTCGGGGTCGAGGTCTTTTGCCCCCGTGACGGCATAGCGCGCGCCTTCGCGCACCGCGTGCTGCATGGTCATATTGGCAAAATACGCCATGCTCATTTCAATGATGCCGATTATCAGCATGAGAAAGACCGGCGTTATCAGGGCCAATTCCAGCAAGGTGGCGCCGCCCTGTCCGCTTTGCTTGCGGAATATAGGGGAATCGGCCTGTTTTAAACGCATGGGATTAATCCGGTTAGGTGCCGCGATGAAGAATGTCGGGCGGATGGTATTACGCCATTTGACTGGCGATTATTCTATATCGATTTTCAAGGGCATGTCTTCCCATTAAATTATTACAGGTCAAGATAATCGTAATTAAGCGCCTTATTTCAAGTGTGCGGCCCCCGTCCCTACAGGGCCGGGAGTAATATGCGCGGGTATGAAAACAGGCTTGGTGTCAGGATTGTCCTGCGTGCAGGCAAAGACTTGTTTTGCAAGGTGATGCAATAAAAATGCTGCAATGTAAGCAACAGCAGCGATGGCAGCAGCGATGGCGCGCCGGCGGCGCGCCCGCCCTGGCCGCGCTGCCCATCCATCGGCACTCGCCCGGCGTGCGGCGACCGCTGGCGTGGGTCACGCACCGCGTTTGCGCGTGCCGGCCCAAGGCCTCTTCCTTCGTGCCCCCATGACTTCCTCCCCTGCGCGCGGCAACAGAGGTGCGCGCGGGCGAGGCTGGCAATCCGATTCGGATCAACAATATTCCCCGAAGGGGATGGGTTACACGTTAAGAGGTAAAGCATGTCAACAAAAAATGTCATACGCGTCATGCTGGTGTCGGACCACAAAACCTGGCTGTGGGGCCTGGAGCAGCTGCTCGCCGCCGCCCAGCCGGCAATGCAGGTGGTGGCCAGCGCCACCGAGATCGACGGCGCGCTGCTGCTGGCCCGGACCCTGTGTCCCGACGTCATCGTGCTTGACGCCGATCTGGGCTGCGGCGGCGCCTGCGCCATCGATTATCTGCCGCAGCTGCTCGGCAATGGCGTCTCGCGCGTATTGCTGTTCAGCGGCACGCAGGACCAGGCCGAGTGCGGACGCGCCGTGCGCAGCGGTGTGCGCGCGGTGGTGGGCAAGGAGACGCCCGTCAAGCAAATGGTCGACGCCATCGCCCGCCTGCATCAGGGCGAGTTGTGCCTGGCTCCGGCGCTGCTCGACAGCATGCTGGGGGTGCTCAACAAGCCGGAAGCGGCACCCGATCCGGAAGAGCAGCGGATCGCCAGGCTGACGCTGAAGGAGCGCAAGATCGTTGCCATGATGGTGGAAGGAAATGGCGCGCTGAACCGTGCAATAGCCCAGCGCGCTTTTATCTCGGAGCAAACCTTGCGTAATCATCTGACATCGATCTACAGCAAGCTCGATGTCACCAACCGCCTGGAATTATATGTGTACGCCACCCGCAACCGGCTGGCCGAGTCCCTGCCTGCGGAGGGATAGTACATATGTCCTGATTGTGGACAAAAAATTAAGATGGTTTGTACTGTGCATAAAATGACTTTTCTCTGATTCGATTTAATGTTTGTTTATATAAAATACACGCATCAGAAATTGGCAAATAAAAACAAGGTGAATGTTTTTATTTTCAGACTGTATTTTCAGTTTTTATCATGTTTAAAACTTGACCTGAAAGGGAATAATATGAATTTCATTAAAAACTTTATCGCCGAAGAAGATGGCGTGACCGCCATCGAATATGCGCTGATCGCTGCGCTCGTGGCGGCGGCGCTGGTCACGGCCGTCGGCTATTTCACCACCGGCCTCGATGGCGCCTTCAAGGCCATCGGCACCAAGTTGACGGGCGCGGCGATCTAAGACGCCCGCCCACCGCGCTGCACCCCGGCATGCCAGCTGCCCATGCGCACTGGCCTGCCGGCTTCCCGCCCAACGATGCGCATGCCGTCATGCGCTCGGCTTGCATCAGGTACACGATGGACCCTCATTCTTTCTGGACGTTCAGCCCCGCCATAGTCTTGTGGGGGCTGCTGGCCGCCGCTGTCTGGCATGACGTGCGCCGCCGGCGCATTCCCAACCGGCTGGTCTTTTCCGGTGCCTTGCTCGGCGTGCTGCTCAACAGCCTGGCGTTGCCAGGGCTGACGCCGGCCGGGCCGTGGCTGGCCTTGGGCGGCCTGGCCGTCGGCCTGGGCTTGCTGCTGCCCATGTATGCGCTGAAGGCGCTGGGCGCGGGCGACGTCAAGCTGATGGCGATGGTGGGGGCGTTTCTGGGCCCGCGCCCCGCCGTGTTTGCCGTGCTGTGCAGCCTGCTTGCTGGCGGCGTGCTGGCGCTGGCCGTCGCCCTGTGCCAGGGCACGCTGCGCCAGGCCTTGGCCAATGCCCGGCAATTGCTGCTGCAAGGCTGGCTGCGCGCCGCGGCAGGCGAGGCGCCGCAGGTCGGCCCGCCCGCGCTGGCAAGCGGCAGCCTGCCGTACGCGATCGCCATTGCCGCCGGCACCGCCATCAGCCTGGCCCTGGCGGCCGGCGGCCATGCATGACGCGCCGGGCAGCATATGGCCGCGTGCGCGCGGAAACCCATGTTTCACCAAGAGGATAAATCATGAGAAATAGCCGCGTTGCGATCGTGCTGCTGCTGGCGTTGCTGATGGCGGGCGGCGCCGTGCTGGCGGCCGCCCGCTGGATGTCAGGGCAGGGCGCGCCGGCCAGCCAGACGGTGATGGTCGCGCTGGTCGATATCGGCGTGGGCGCGAAGGTGACGCCGGCCATGCTGCGCGGCATGGACTGGCCGGCGGGCGCCATGCCGCCGGGGGCGTTTGGCGAGGCCGGCGCGCTGGACGGGCGCATCACGCGCAGCGCCGTCAGCAGGGGCGAGCCTGTGCTGGAAAGCAAGCTCGCGCCGCCCGGCGCCACCGGTGGCCTGTCGGCCATCGTCGCTGCCGGCAAGCGCGCCATGACCGTGCGCGTCAACGACGTGGTGGGCGTGGCCGGCTTCGCGCTGCCGGGCAACTTCGTCGACATTCTCGTGCATACGCAGGATGACCGCGCCAGACCGGCGGGCGGCGGGCCGCTGGCCATTTCCAAGATCGTGCTGGAACGCATCCTGGTGCTGGCCGTGGCGCAGGAATCCGGCCGCGACGACAACAAGCCCAAGGTGGTCAACGCCGTGACCCTGGAGCTGACGCCGGAGCAGGTGGAAAAGCTGGACCTGGCGCGCAGCGTGGGCAGCCTGTCGCTGGTGCTGCGCAACCAGGTCGATCCGGCGCCCGCCGACACGGGCGGCGCCACCAAGGAGTCGCTGCTGGAATTGAAGGCGCTGGCGCCGGCGGCGGCGCCCGTGCGCGCGGCGCGGCGTCAGACGGCGCCGGCACGCGCTGCCGCGCGCGACAGCGTCACCGTCATCAAGGGCATGGATACCAGCGTCCAGCAATTTTAAATCAGCAGGCAAGCAAGGATGATCGATGAATACATTTCGTAAGCACGCCTCGAGTGCGGGCATGCGCCTGGCCCTGGCCTTGGGCGGCGCGGCCGCGGGCCTGGCCTGGCCCGGCAGCGCCGGCGCGGCGGCGCCTTCCCGGCAGGCCGTCATGGCGCCAGTCGCGGCGCCGCCCATGTCGCTGGGCGCCGATATCGCCCGCCTGGGCGCGCCAGTGCGCATCGCCGTGGGCAAGTCCACCTTGCGCAGCCTGAGCCTGCCGGTGTCGCAGATCGCCGTCAACGATCCGCGCGTGGCCGGCGCCAGGATGCTGGGCTCGTCCAGCCAGCTGTTCGTCTGGGGCCTGGCCCCGGGCAGCACCAACCTGATCCTGTGGGACCGGCAGCAGCGCCCCGTGATCGTCGATATTGAAGTCGAGATCGATGTCGAGGGCTTGCAGGCGCAGCTGGCCTATGTCTTCCCCGGCGAGCATGCCGTCAAGGCGGGCGCGGCCGGCGGCAGCATCGTGCTGTCGGGGCAGGTCAGCGACAGCGTCAAGGCCAGCCAGATCCTCGAGATGGCGCAAGCCTATGCCCAGCGCGGCGCGGGCGAAGCGGCGGCGCCGGCCGACGGCGCCGCCAGCACTGCCAATGCCGGCGGCGGCGTCAAGGTCATCAATATGCTGACGGTCGCGGCGCCGCAGCAGGTCATGCTGGAAGTGAAGATCGCCGAAGTGTCGAAGACCCTGGTCGACCAGCTGGGCGCCAGCGTGGGCATCAGCGGCACGCGCGGCAACTGGAGCTACGGCCTGCTGTCGAACTTGCTCAGCGGCCATCCCAGCCAGCTGGGCGCCGTCAACGGCAAGAATGGCAACGGTCTCACGCTCGATGCGCAAAAGCGCGACGGCCTGGTCAAGGTGCTGGCCGAACCGAACATCATGGCCATCAGTGGCCAGGAAGCCAGTTTCCTCGCGGGCGGCAAGATTTTCATTCCGGTCGCGCAAGACAGCACCACCAACAAGATCACGCTGGAGGAAAAGGAATTCGGCATTGCCGTCAAGTTCACGCCCACCGTGCTCGAAGGCGGACGCATCAACCTGAAGGTGGCGCCGGAAGTGTCGGAGCTGAACCGCGAAGGCATCGGCATCACCACCGGCGGGGGCGCCGCCGCCAACGCGGTGCTGCCGGCCTTTACCACGCGGCGCACCACCACGACGGTGCAGTTGTTCGATGGCCAGAGTTTTGCCGTCGGCGGTTTGATCAAGAACAATGTGACGACCAATATCAAGGCCTTGCCCTTCCTGGGCGAGATTCCCGTGCTGGGCGCGCTGTTCCGCAGCAGCGATTTCCAGACGGACCGCACCGAGCTCGTCTTCATCATCACGCCGCACCTGGTCAAGCCGCTCGACAGTGAGATCGTGCTGCCGACCGATGCCTATGTGGCACCCAGCCGCGGCGAGTTCTTCTTGCAAGGAAAAATGGAAGGCGCCGCCGCGCCACGGCCGCGGCAGGACGCGGCCACGCAGACAGCGCCGGCCGGCGCGGACATTCAATAGGAGCACATCATGCAGCATCCCGTTTTCCTCCCCGTACTGCTGGCCGCGCTGGCCGCCAGCGGCTGCGCCGCCACGCCGAATCTGGACCGCCAGTTCGGCCACAGCGTCGCGCAGCTGCGCCAGCGCCAAATGCTGTCGCCGCAGGCGGGCGCGAACCGCGACCCCGTGGCCGGCTTGGACGGCAAGGCCGCCCAAGCCGCCTACGCGGCGTACCAGAAAAGCTTTGCCGCACCCGCGCCGCAAGCGGCCGCCTTCACCATCGGCGTCGGGGCGCGCAAGTGAAGCTGGCACCGTCACCACAGAACCAGCAAGGCCTATCGTGAAAATCGCCATCAATTCCAGGGATGAAAAAACACTGTCCGCACTGAGCCAGCTGCTGCGCGGCCGCAACCGGCTCGACGAGATCGATGCGGGCGGCGAAACGCTCGAACCGCTGCAGGCGGCGCAGTCGCCGCCCGACGTGCTGATCTTCGACCGCCCGTCGAACGACGGCGCCGACCTGGCCGCCATCGAGCGCCTCAGCAACCTGCATCCGCGCATGGCTTTCATCGTGCTGTGCCACCAGCAGCCGCCCGAATTCCTGCTGCAGGCCATGCGCGCGGGCGTGCGCGACGTGCTGCCGTTTCCCGCCGCGCCGGCCAGCCTGTATGCGGCGCTCGAACGCATCGAGGAAAAGCTGGAGCGGCGCGAGCATGGCAACGGCAAGGTGCTGGCCTTCATCTCGTGCAAGGGCGGCAGCGGCGCCACCTTCATCGCCAGCAACCTCGGTTATGCGCTGGCCGCCGGCGGCCAGCAGCGCGTTGCCCTGATCGACATGAACCTGCATTTTGGCGACGCCTCGCTGTTCGTCTCCGAGAACAAGCCGCTGGCCACGCTGTCGGACGTCACGCGCGACATCCACCGGCTCGATTCCTCGTTCCTGGGATCGAGCATGCTGCACATCCTGCCCAACTACAGCGTGCTGGCCGCGCCCGAGGATCCCGCCCACGCCAGCGAAGTGGCGCCCGAACACATCGACGCCATCATCCGGCAGGCCAGGCGCCAGTACGATTTCATCGTGCTCGACGTGGGCCGCAACCTCGACGCCGTCAGCGTGCGCGCGCTGGACCACGCCGACATGATCTTTCCCGTCCTGCAGGCGACCTTGCCCTACATCCGCGACGGCAAGCGCCTGCTGGGCATGTTCCGCTCGCTCGAATACGCCAGTGACAAGGTGCATATCATCGTCAACCGCCACGACAAGGGCGGCGAGATCCGCCTGCGCGACCTGGAAGCGGCGTATGGCACGGCCGTCTACCGCACCGTGCCCAATCACTACGCCTCGGCGGCCGCCTCGGTCAACCAGGGCGTGCCGATTTTACAGCTCGACAAAGCCAGCCCGATCACGCGCTCGCTGCAGGAATTCGCCGCCAGCCTGGCCGGCGGCGCGGCCGGCACGGCGCGCCAGGGCTGGCTGGGCCGCGTCCTGCGGCGCGCCTGATCCACATCCCAGAACAGGAGCATTTCATGGCTAGTTCCCCCATCGCCGCCTTGTCCATCCGCGAACGGCTCGGCAGCGCCAAGATCGCCGCGCTCGCGCCGCAACGCATGGCGGCCATCGACAACCGCGGCTACCGCGACCTCAAGCTGCGCATCCATGGGCTGCTGCTCGAACGGGTCGACCTGGAAAGCATGCAGCGCCTGTCGCAGGAGCGCATCCGCGAAGAATTGCGCGGCCTGGTCGAGCGCTTGCTGGATGAAGAGGCGGTGGTCATCAACGAGGCCGAGCGCAGGAGCCTGACGCGCGACATCCAGCACGAGATGCTGGGCTTCGGCCCGCTGGAAACCCTGCTGTCGGACACCAGTGTGTCGGACATCCTCGTCAACGGCCACCAGCAGGTCTATGTGGAGCGCGGCGGCCGCCTCGAGCTGACCGACGTGTGCTTCGACGATGACGCCCATCTGATGAAAATCATCGACAAGATCGTCTCGCGCGTGGGCCGGCGCATCGACGAATCGAGCCCCATGGTCGATGCGCGCCTGCCCGACGGTTCGCGCGTCAACGCCATCATCCCGCCGCTGGCCATCGACGGCCCCGTGATGTCGATCCGGCGTTTTTCCGTCGATCCGCTGCGCCTGGCCGACCTGGTCGCCTACCGCAGCATGACGGCGGAAATGGCCGAGGTGCTGCAGGGCCTGGGCAAGGCGAAGATGAATATCCTCATTTCCGGCGGTACGGGCAGCGGCAAGACCACCATGCTGAACGTGATTTCCGGCTTTATCGGCCAGACCGAGCGCATCGTCACGGTGGAAGACGCGGCCGAACTGCAGTTGCAGCAGCCGCACGTGGTACGGCTGGAAACGCGTCCGCCGAATATCGAAGGCAAGGGCGAAGTGAGCCAGCGCGCGCTGGTGCGCAATGCGCTGCGCATGCGTCCCGACCGCATCATCCTGGGCGAGGTGCGCGGCGCCGAGGCGCTCGACATGCTGGGCGCCATGAACACGGGCCATGAAGGCTCGATGGCGACCATCCACGCCAACACGCCGCGCGACGCCATCACGCGGCTGGAAAACATGATCAGCATGGCGGCGGCCAACCTGCCCAGCAAGGCCATCCGGCAGCAGATCAGCTCGGCCGTGTCGGTGGTGGTGCAGGTGTCGCGCCTGATCGACGGCAAGCGCAAGGTGACGTCGATCCAGGAAATCACGGGCATGGAAGGGGAGGTCATCACGATGCAGGAAATCTTCAGTTTCCGGCAGACGGGCGTGGCCGAGGGCGGCGCGGTGGTCGGGCATTTCTCGGCCAGCGGCATCCGCCCGCGCTTTCTCGAACGCCTGAACAGCTTCGGCATCGGCGTGCCGGCCTCGCTGTTCGAACCCACCGCGGCGGGGCGCTGACCCGCCATGCTTTCCTACCTTGTCTATCTGTTTATTTTCCTGGCCGTCCTGCTGCTGGTGGCTGGCGCCTGGCTGGCGTGGCAGGCGGCGCGGGGGCCGGGCGCGGCGCGCGTGGCGCGGCGCCTGCAAGCCATGTATACGGCCAGCGATGGCGAACAGGCGCTGTCGATCACCAAGCAGCGCCCGCTGAGCGTCCATCCGTTTCTGCAAGGCGTGCTGGAAGGCTTGCCCGGCGCGGGGCGCATCGAGCAGCTATTGCTGCAGGCGGGCATGCGCTGGCTCGTGGCCGGCTTCCTCGGCTATTGCGCACTCGGCGCGCTGGCCGGCCTGCTGCTGGCCGGCGCGCTGCCGCTGCCCTGGTATGTGCGCCTGGGCCTGGGCGCGGGCGGCGCCATGCTGCCGTATCTGCTGGTGCGCCGCGCCAGGAGCCGGCGGCTGGTGCGCATCGAGCAGCAACTGCCGGATGCGCTCGACCTGATGGGCCGCGCCATGCGCGCCGGCCATGCGTTTCCCACCGCGCTGAAAATGGTGGGCGAGGAGATGACGGGGCCGCTGGCCGAGGAATTTCGCGCCGTGTTCGACGAAGTCAGTTTCGGCGTCGCGATGGCCGATGCGCTGGGCAACCTGGCCGCGCGCGTGCCCAGCACGGACTTGCGCTATTTCGTCATCGCCGTGCTGATCCAGCGCGAAACGGGCGGCAACCTGACTGAATTGCTGAGCAGCATCAGCGCCATCATCCGCGACCGCCTGAAATTGCTGGGACAGGTGCGCGTGCTGTCGGCCGAAGGGCGCATGTCGGCCTGGGTCCTGGGCCTGCTGCCGTTCGGCGCGGCGCTGATGATGCACGTGATGAATCCGCAGTTTATCGCCGTGCTGTACACGGATGGGGGCGGGCGCAAGATGGTCGGCGTGGCGCTGGGCTTGCTGATGGTTGGCGTGCTCTGCATCAGAAAAATTATCCATATCCGGGTGTGACATGAAAGAAAAAACACGATGAGCGGCATGAGCGCGGCGCAGCTGGCTTTGCTGGGCCTGCTGTTCCTGATCGTTTTCGCGCTGGCCTTGCTGGTGCTGCGCATATTCGCCGGCAGCGCCGTGCAGGAGCGGCTGCAGGCGCTGGGCGATGCCGGCGCGGCCGGCGATAGCGGGCGCCATGCCAGGCGGCGCTGGCTGGCGCATGCCGTCAGCCTGACGCGCCCGCTGGCCAGGCTGTCGCTGCCGGACGAGGGCTGGGAAAGTTCGCCCATCCGCAGCCGCTTCGTCCATGCCGGCTGGCGCAGCCAGGCCGCGCCCGCGCTGTTTTACGCGGCCAAGACGGCCTTGTTCGTGGGCTTGCCGCTGCTGGCGTACTTCCTGCTGCGCCACGGCGGGCACAATATGCTGTTGTGGCTGGTCGCGGCGGCCGCCCTCGGCTATTACCTGCCCAATCTCTGGCTGTCGCATTGCCTGAAACAGCGCCAGCGCGAAGTGTTCGAAACCTTTCCCGATGCGCTGGACCTGATGACGGTGTGCGTCGAAGCGGGGCTGGCCATGGATGCGGCGCTGGCGCGCGTGGCGCAGGAAATCGGCTTGAAAAGCAAGGTCCTGGCCGAAGAGCTGCAACTGGTGACGCTGGAACTGCGCGCCGGCAGCGCCAAGGACAAGGCCTTGCGCAACCTGGCCCTGCGCACCGGGGTGGAAGATGTCGATGCGCTGGTGACCTTGCTGATCCAGGCCGAGCGCTTCGGCACGAGCATCGCCGCGTCGCTGCGCGTGCAGTCCGATCAGCTGCGCACCAAGCGGCGCCAGCGCGCCGAGGAAACGGCGGCCAGGATCGCCCTCAAGCTGCTGTTCCCGCTGATCTTTTTTATCTTCCCGTCGCTGATGGTGGTGCTGATGGGACCGGCGTTCCTGCAGATTTACCGCGTGCTGCTGCCGGCCATGCGGGGCGGCTGAGGGCTGGCCGGGGCCAAAAAAAGCTGCCGGAGTTTCCTCCGGCAGCTTTTTTACATCAGGGCGCGTCTGGCGATCAGGCGAATGGTGCCAGCAGGGGGATCATCTGGCCGAAGATCTTCGGGCTGGCGGCGATGACGTCGCCCTTGTACAGGTAGTCCGATTCGCCGGAAAATTCACCGACGATGCCGCCCGATTCCGTGATCATCAGGGCGCCGGCGGCGATATCCCAAGGCTTCAAGCCTTTTTCGTAGAAGCCGTCCAGGCGGCCGCAAGCGACGTTGGCCAGGTCCAGCGCGGCCGAGCCGGCACTGCGCACGCCCTGGCTGCGTTCGGCCATGATCTGGTACATCTTCAGGTATTCGTCGAGCGCGCGCGGGCCGGCGCCGTGGCCGGTGCCCAGCATGGCATTCGAAATGCGGTCGAGCTTGGTGACGCGGATGCGTTTTTCGTTCAGGTAGGCGCCGGCGCCCTTGGTGGCCGTGAACAGGTCGTTGCGGACCGGATCGTAGATGACGGCTTGCGTGACGACGCCGCGATGCGCGAGGGCGATCGAGATGCAGTATTGCGGGAAGCCGTGGATAAAGTTGGTGGTGCCATCGATCGGGTCGATGATCCACTGATATTCATTCTCGTCGTGCGAGTTGGCGGAAGCTCCCGATTCCTCAGCCAGGAACGCGTGGTCCGGGTAGGCTTTGGACAGCACCTCGATGATGGCTTGTTCGGCCGCCTGGTCGACGTCGGTGACGAAATCGTTATGTTGTTTTTCCGTGACGACGACGCGGTCGAGGTCAAAAGAGGCGCGATTGATGACGGCGGCGCCGCGGCGGGCGGCTTTGATCGCCGTGTTGAGCATTGGGTGCATGTGAGCTTCCGTTAAAAGCACGCGACCGCCCATGGCCGCCTTGCGGCGCCGGTACGATAGAGTGCAAGAATGAATTAAAGAGCGGAGCGGTGCCGAAGTGGTTAAAATCCCGGCCTGGCGTCAGCGTTTTGTGACTCCGTTTCCCGAAATTTCCTGTATCGATACCGCGCAATAGCGCTATTTTAAATGAATCTGCCCGAAATCAACACGTCTCTTTTCAAACGCCTGCGATTTATTCTTGTCGAAACTAGTCGCTCTGGCAACATTGGCGCCGTCGCGCGCGCCATGAAAACGATGGGTTTTTCCGATCTGGTGCTGGTCAATCCCCGCTTTCCCGACGCCCTGACGGATGCGGAAGCGGTGGCCTTCGCCAGCGGCGCGCAGGATATTCT
Organism: Janthinobacterium aestuarii; assembly: GCF_046113285.1. Taxonomy (NCBI): domain Bacteria; kingdom Pseudomonadati; phylum Pseudomonadota; class Betaproteobacteria; order Burkholderiales; family Oxalobacteraceae; genus Janthinobacterium; species Janthinobacterium aestuarii. Next base: position 4,300,298 of record NZ_CP142524.1, on the reverse strand, counting down.
GTCCGGCGCGCGCATCGTCGGCTCGATCGCCGAGGCGCTCGAAGGCTGCAATTACGCGGCGGCCGTGTCGGCCCGACTGCGCGAATTCTCGCCGCCCGTCACGGCCCCGCGCGCCATCGCGGCCCAGCTGGCGGCCGGCGAAGACCTGCACGCGGCCGTCATCTTCGGCAACGAGCGCTTTGGCTTGCCCAACGAGATCGTCGAGCAGTGCAATGTGCTGATCAACATTCCCGCCAATCCCGAGTATTCCTCGCTGAACCTGTCGCAGGCGGCGCAGGTCGTCGCCTATGAATGCCGCGTGGCGGCGCTCGGCGATGCCCAAGCGGCCAGCCCCGTCGGCTTCCATGGCGACGCGGCCAGCCTGGCGCAGGTCGACGGCATGTATGCGCACCTGGAGCAGGCGCTGGTCGCCATCGACTTCCTCGACGCCGACAACCCGAAAAAACTGATGCCGCGCTTAAAACGTCTGTTTTCGCGCACGGGGCTGGAAACGGAAGAAGTCAATATCCTGCGCGGCATCGCGCGGCATATCCTGGCGGTCGCCAAAAAAGGCCCATGATCGAGACGCGGCTGCTGCGCCAGTTCATCGCCGTCGCCGAGGAACTCAATTTTCGGCGCGCGGCCGAACGGCTGCACATGGCGCAGCCGCCGTTGTCGCAGGCGATCCTGCGGCTGGAAGAGGCGCTGGGCTACCCCGTATTCGAGCGCACCAACCGCAAGGTCAGCCTGACGCCGGCAGGGGATGCTTTCCTGGCCACAGCGCGCCAGGTGCTGGCCAGCCTGGAAGAGGGCGTGGCCGCCACGCGCCGCGTGGCGCAGGGCATCGAAGGCTACTTGCGCCTCAGTTTCATCCACATTACGCCGTACGCCCACGTGCTGGACGCCTTGCGCGCCTTCCGCGCCGCCTCGCCCGCCGTGCAATTCACCTTGCGCGAAGCGTCGACGCAGCAGCAGGTCGAGTGGCTGGAACGGGGCGAGGTCGATATCGCCGTGCTGCGCGCGCCCGGCCGCAGCACGCCCGGCCTGCGCTTCGAGCGCCTGTCCGGCGAAGACATCGTGATCGCGCTGCCGTCGGATCACCGCTGCGCGGGCCAGGCGCGCGTGGACCTGGCGGACCTGGCCGGTGACGATTTCGTCGCCTCGCCGCGCGAGCTGGGCCAGGGTTTCCACGACCAGCTGGCCAGCCTGTGCCTGCATGCGGGTTTCGTGCCGCGCGTGGTGCAGCAGGCGCGCCGCTTGCAAACGGTGCTGGGAATGGTGGCGGCCGGCTTCGGCGTGGCCCTGCTGCCAGCCAGCCTGGCGGCGTCCAGGCCTGCCGGCGTCGTCATGCTGCCGCTGGCAAGCAGCGCGCCCGCGCCGCTGCGCCAGCTCGACCTGTACATGGCGAGGGACCCGCAACGCACGTCCGCCGTGCGCGAGCGGCTGCTGGCGCAGCTGCGGCTGTCTGCTGCTCAATAAGACTTTGAGCGTCTCGTTTCAAGATAAATAAGATATTTTACAGATGGTGGTGCAGGGGCCAGCATGGCGTTTTTGATTGTCAGGAGCTGTCATGTCTACCATGTCCTCACGCACAGTGCTGCCGTCCGCCACGCTGCCATCTTCCATTTATCTTCTTTCCCTGTGCAGCTTCGCCTTCGGCTTGTCTGAATTCATCGCCGCCGGCCTGTTGACCCCCATGGCGCGCGACCTGCACGCGAGCGTGGCGGCGGCCGGCGGCGCCATCGCCACGTATGCGCTGGGGGCGGCCATCGGCGCGCCCATCCTGACGGCCCTGCTGGCGCGCCGGCCCGTGCGCCAGGTGCTGGTGGCCACCATGCTCGTGCTGGCGGCCGGCAGCATGGCCATGGCGGCCGCGCCGGCGCTGGGTGCGCTGCTCGGTGTGCGCTTTGCCGTCGGCCTCGCGCATGGCGTGTTCATGGCCGTCGCCTCGCATGCGGCCACCAGCCTGGTCGACCCGTCCCGCGCGGGACGGGCGCTGTCCATCGTCTGGCTGGGCCTGACCCTGGCGCTGGCGGGCGGCGTGCCGCTGGGGACGTGGCTGGGCGCCGTCTCGTCGTGGCGCTGGGTCTTTTTCACCATCGGCGTGCTGGCCCTGTGCGGCGGCGCCGGCTTGCGCTGCGCCATGCCCGCCGCGCGCCAGCCGGCCGCCGCCACCTCGGCCCTGGCCAGCCTGCGCGCCATCCTGCAGCCGTCCCTGCTGCTGGCGGCCGGCGTGGCGGCGCTGGTCAGCGTGGCCACCTTCAGCTTTTTCACGTATGTCTCGCCGTTCCTGCTGCAGCTGGGCGGGCTCGATGCGGGCTGGCTCAGTGCCGCCATGCTGTGCTTTGGCGCGTGCGCCATCGGCGGCAACCTGCTGGGCGGCTGGTGCGCGGACCGTCCCCACGCCCTGCGCTGCACCGTGCTGGCCCTGGCCGCACTGGCGCTCAACCTGCTGGGGTTTTATGCGCTGCGCACGCATCCCCTGGCCATGCTGGCCCTGTGCGGCACCCTGGGCTTGCTGTTCTTTGCCCTCGTCACCCTGTCGACCATGCGGCTGCTGCGCCTGGCGCAGCAGCATTGCCCGGGCAGCGATGCGGTGGCGGCGGGCCTGAATATCGCCGCCTTCAATGCGGGCACGGCTGCCGGCGGGGCGCTGGGCGGTGTGCTGATCGTCGCCTTCGGCTTGCCAGGCATCGCCGTCGGCGGCGCGCTGGCGGCGCTGCTGGCCATGCTGCCGCTGTGGTTACAGTCGCGCAAACTAGACGGCTCGCTCTAGTTTTTGCGCGCGGAAGCGCACTTCCTTTGGCGTACACTGGCCTGCAAAAGGCGGGTCAAAACAAGGGGAGACATGGGAATGCGACGCAGATCGTTCTTGAAACTGGGCGTGTTGGGCGCCTGTGCGCTGGCCGCCGGCGGCGCCGCCTACCGCCTGGTGCGCGGGCCGGCGCCTCCTGGCCGTTTCGTGCTCGACGGCGAAGCGCGCGCGGCGCTGGCGGCCATCGTGCCGGCCATGCTGGGCAGCGCGCTGCCGCAGGAAGCCCCCGCGCGGGCCGCGGCGCTCGATGGCGCCATCGCCGGCGTGGACACGGCCATCCATGGCTTGCCCTTGGCGGCGCAGCAGGAAGTGCAGGATTTGTTTGGCTTGCTGGCGCTGGCGCCCGCGCGGCGCTTCGTCGCAGGTGTAACAGGTGGCTGGCACGCAGCCGATCCGGCCCAGGTGGCCGCCTTTCTGCAGGCGTGGCGCATGCACCGCCTGGCCACCCTGCAGACGGCCTACCTGGCCCTGCATGACCTGATCCTCGGCGCCTGGTACGCCGATGCCGCCCACTGGGCCGCCATCGGCTATCCGGGGCCGCTGCCCGAACTGAGCGCATAAGGCATCCATGAGCACATCCACCATTCCTGATCCCATCGCCGCCGGCATTGCGGCAGGCTGGAACGTCACCGACGCCAGCACCCTTGGCACCGACCGTACCTTCGAGGCGGACGTCGTCGTCATCGGCAGCGGCGCCGGCGGCGGCGTGACGGCGGAAATCCTCGCGCTGGCCGGCTTGAAAGTCTTGATCGTTGAAGAGGGCGGCTTGAAGTCCTCGAAGGACTTCAAGATGCGCGAAGCGCAGGCCTATCCCGCGCTGTACCAGGAATCGGCCGCGCGCAAGACGCGCGACAAGGCGATCAATATCCTGCAGGGGCGCACGGTGGGCGGTTCGACCACCGTCAACTGGACTTCGAGTTTTCGCACGCCGTCCGGCACGCTCGAATACTGGCGCCGGCATTTCGGCTTGTCCGGCTATTCGGTGGACGCCATGGCACCGTGGTTCGCCATGATGGAAAAACGCCTGCACGTGAGCGACTGGGCCGCGCCGCCCAATGAAAACAACGACTTATTGCGCCGTGGCGCCGCGGCGCTGGGGATTCCGACGGCCGCCATCCGGCGCAACGTGAACGGCTGCTGGAACCTCGGCTACTGCGGCATGGGCTGCCCGACCAACGCCAAGCAGTCGATGCTGGTGACGACGATTCCGTCGGCGCTGGCGCTGGGCGCGGGGTTGCTCGTGCATGCGCGCGCCGAGCGTTTCAGCTTCAAGGGCGAGCGCATCGACAGCCTGCAAGTCACTGCGCTGGACGCGGCCGGGCAAGTACCCACGGGCGTGCGCCTGACGCTGCGCGCGAAACATTTTGTGCTGGCCGGCGGCGCCATCAATTCGCCGGCCCTGCTGCTGCGCTCGCAGGCGCCCGACCCGCACGGCTTGCTGGGCCGGCGCACTTTCCTGCATCCGACCGTGGTGTCGGCGGGCCTGTTCCCGCAGCGCGTCGACGCCTACGCGGGCGCGCCGCAGACGATTTATTCCGACCATTTCCTGCACACGGCGCCCATCGACGGCCCCATCGGCTACAAGCTCGAAGCGCCGCCTTTGCACCCGCTGCTGATGGCCACCACCATGGGTGGCTTCGGCGACGAGCATGCGCGCACCATGCGCGACTTCCCCCATGCGCACGCCTTGCTGGCGCTGCTGCGCGACGGCTTTCACCATGAGGCCGTCGGCGGCAGCGTCTCCATCGACAGCTTCGGCGCGCCCGTGCTCGACTATCCGCTCACGCCGTTCATCTGGGATGGCGTGCGGCGCGCGCTGCTGTCGATGGCGGAAATCCAGTTCGCCGCCGGCGCCAGGACCGTGTATCCCGTGCACGAGATGGCCAGCCACTACACGAGCTGGACGCAGGCGAAGCGGGCCATCGGCGATTTGCCGATGCAGGCGCTGCTGGCGCGCGTGGTATCGGCCCACGTGATGGGCGGCTGCGCCATGTCGGACGATGCGCGCCTGGGCGTGACGGGCGCCGACGGCCGCTACCACGGCGTGCGCAACCTGTCCGTGCACGACGGCTCGCTGTTTCCCACGTCGATAGGCGCCAATCCGCAACTGACGATCTATGCGCTGGCCGCGCGCCTGGCCAGCGGGCTGGCGCAGCAATTAACGGGCAAGCCGGCGCCCGTTCCTCTTGCAGGCGCTGCATGATCGCGCGCATCCTCAAGTGGCTGATGCTGCTGCAGGTGCTGGCCGTGCTGGGCTTTGCGTACCTGGCCATGCACGCGTGGGGCGTCGCCTCGCCCGCCATGGCCCTGCTGCTGGCGGGCGCCATGCTGCTGGCCGTGCGCACGCTCATCGTGGCGCGCAATTTCTGGCAGAGCCGGCGCCTGGGCAGCCCCGTACCAGAGCAATATCAGTTGGGTGCCGGGGGCGCCGCGCGCCTGTTTTTCGGCGAGCTGCGCGCCACCCTGCGGTCCTCGTCGTGGGACATGCTGCGTCCGCGCCTGCATGCGGCCGACAACGTCGCTGGCCAGGGTCTGCCGGTGCTGCTGGTGCACGGCTATGTGTGCAACCGCGGCTACTGGACGCAGCTGAGCCGGCAGCTGGCGCGCGCCGGCATCGCGCACGACGGCGTCGACCTGGAGCCGATAGGCGCCGACATCGAAGACTTCGTGCCGCAGGTCGAGCAAGCGATCGAGGCGTTGTGCGCGCGCACGGGCAGCGACCGCGTCATTATCGTCGCCCACAGCATGGGCGGCCTGGTGGCGCGCGCCTGGCTGCGCCGTTACGGCGCGGCCCGCGTGGCGCGCATCCTCACCATCGGCACGCCGCACCACGGCACGGCGCTGGCCAACCTGGCGGCGGGGACGAATGCGCGGCAGATGAGCCGCATCGACGATGCGCCCAGCGGCTGGCTGGCGCAGCTGGCCGCCAGCGAGACGCCGGCGCTGCGCGCGCTGATCACGTCGATGTATTCGCATCACGACAATATCGTCGCGCCGCAAGCGTCCGCGCAGTTGCCGGGCGCGCGCAATCTCGCCTTTGGCGGCATCGGCCACGTGGCGCTGGCCAGCGACGCGCGCGTGCTGCGCCAGCTGCTGGCAGAAATCACTATCAAGAACGAAGTCACGGAGCCCCCTTCGGCCCCCCATTTCGCCTGAGTCCTGTTGTGTTTTGTCTGCATGGCAAGACTGTCTGTTTTGACTCTGCTGTTGCCCCTGTTTAACAACGCAAGGGGCAGATAATGCTGTTTTCCACTGGCGTACTGTATTAAGCTAGCATCGGAAGACAGGCGGTGGAAATTTGTTCTTGAGGCCGCTTGCCCCGTTCCGCAGCCTGACGACGGCCACCTATTTCTCTCGATATATGGCAAGATGTTGTAGGATTGTTATGGTGGCCGCGCAAGCGGAAAGTTGAACGCAGGCAGAAAATGAGTCCATGCAGTTTTTATTGGGGGCGCTAATTGTCCGCACGTATACTGATTATCGAAGATAACGCCACCAATATGGAATTGATGGTGTATTTGCTGCGTGCCTTCGGGTACACGCCGCTGGCCGCCTATGACGGTGAAGAGGGCGTGCGCATGGCGCGCAGCGAATTGCCCGACCTGATCATTTGCGACGTGCATTTGCCCAAGCTCGATGGCTATGGCGTCGTGGCGGAGCTGAAGAAAGACCCGCTGCTGCGCAAGATTCCTGCCTTGGCCGTGACGGCGCTGGCCATGGTGGGCGACCGCGAACGCCTGCTCGAAGCGGGCTTCAATGGCTACATCGGCAAGCCGATCGAACCCGACCTGTTCGTGGCGGAGCTGGAGTCTTTTTTACCCGGGGCGCCGTCGACGCCAGTTAAAAACGACATAGCCACCATCCTGATCGTCGATGATCATGTGCTGAACCGCGAATTCCTCACCGCTCTGCTGGGCTACGGCGGCCACCGCCTGCTGGAGGCGGCCAATGGCGCCGACGCGCTGGAAATCCTGCGCACCGAGCGGCCGGACCTGATCATCTCCGACATCCTCATGCCGAACATGGACGGCTACGAATTCGTCACGCGCGTGCACGCCGATCCCGCGCTGACCGACGTGCCCATCATCTTTTATACGGCCACCTACCGCGAGCAGGAAGCGATCCTGCTGGCGCAGGCATGCGGCGTGCGCTGGGTGCTGCCCAAGCCGTCCGATCCCGAGGTTATCGTGCGCACCGTCAACGAGGCGCTGGGGCTGATGCCGGCGGCGGCCCAGATGGCGGCGGGGCCCGGCGCGGGCGGCGGGGCGGCGCTTCCCGTCACGGGCAAGCTGGCCGGCATCGAGCATCAGGTCAGCGGCTACCTCGACGAACTCGAATCGAGCAGCCAGCAGATTTCGCAGCTGGCCAGCCAGCGCGAGGGCCAGGCCGCGCTTCCCGAAGACCTGGGCGTCATGACGGAGCGCCTGTCGCGCTCGCTGTCGAGCCTGCAGGCGGTGAGCCTGCGCCTGACGGCCCTGATCGAACTCGGCATCGAGCTGGGCGCCGAACGCGATCCGCGCGCCCTGATCGAGGCGGGCTGCAAGGTGGCGCAGAATATCTGCGTCTCCAAGTACGCCTGCATCGGCGTGCTGGAAGAGGGCGCCGAAAAGCTCAGCTATTTTTCCTCGTGCGGCGCCGAGAAAAACCTCGAGCGCATCGCCAGCGCGCCGCGCACGGGCATCCTGAACCGCTTGCTGGAACAGCGCCAGCCCTACCGGGTCAATGGCTTGAAGGGCGATCCCGGCGCGCTCGGCTTGCCCGACACGCACCCGCCCGTGCATTCCTTCCTGGGCGTGGCCATCGCTTCGCGCGAACGCAGCCACGGCTGGCTGTACCTGGTCGACAAGCTGGGGGCGAATGAATTTTCCGAAGTCGACGAGCGCGTCGCCGCGACGGTGGCGGCGCAGATCGCCGTCGCCTACGACAATCTGCTGCTGTACGACGAGATCAAGCGCCATCACGAGCAGCTGACACTGGACATGGCGGCGCGCATCCGCCTCGATGAAGACTTGCGCCGCTTCCGCCTGGCGATGGATGCCACGGCCGACGCGATTTTCCTCGTCGACCGCGCCGGCATGTGCTTCGTCGACGTCAACCAGACGGCTTGCCGCATGCTCGGTTTCGAGCGCGAGGATTTCCTGCGCGTGGGGCCGGGCCGCGCGCACGAAGGCGAATCCCAGCTCGAAGAGCTGTACAACAAGCTGCTGGCCGGCGACCAGGGCGGCCCCATGACGGAATTGCAGCTGCAGCGCAAGGACGGCTCGCCGCTGTCGGTGGAAGTGCAGCGGCGCACCCTGCGCTCGGGGCAGAGCTGGATCCTGGTGGCCGTGGCGCGCGACATCACCGAGCGCAAGGATGCCGAGCAGCGTTTGATGAAGCTGGCCCATTTCGATACCTTGACGGGTTTGCCGAACCGCAGCCAGTTTTATGCTTCGCTGACCCATTCGCTGTCCCAGGCGGCCGAACACCAGTGGGCCGTGGCCGTGCTGTTCATGGATGTCGACCGCTTCAAGAATATCAACGATACCCTGGGCCACACCATCGGCGACGACCTGCTGCGGCAGTTTTCCAGCCGCCTCGTCGATTGCCTGCGCGTGCGCGACACCATCGGCCGCTTTGGCGGCGATGAATTTGCCACCATCCTGGTGCTGCCCGAAGGCGCCCAGCATGCCGTGGGCGTGGTCGACAAGATCCGTGAGGCGATGCGCAAGCCCTTCGACTTGCAGGGCCACGAGGTGACGGTGACGGTCAGCATCGGCATTTCCGTGTTCCCCGAGGATGCGGTCGATGCGGACACCCTGATTCAATACGCCGACACGGCCATGTACCGCGCCAAGGAAGCGGGGCGCGACGCCTTCCGCTTCTTCACGGCGGAAATGAATGCGCAATCGATGGCGCGGCTGGACATGGAAAATGCCTTGCGGCGCGCCATCGACAACGAGGAATTCGTGCTGTTCTTCCAGCCCAAGGTGAATATCATCTCGGGGCGCATCAGCGGCGCCGAAGCGCTGATCCGCTGGCGCCGTCCGGGCCACGGCATGGTCTCGCCGGCCCTGTTCATCCCCCTGCTGGAAGAAACGGGCCTCATCGTGCGCGTCGGTAACTGGGTGCTCGACGAGGCGTGCAAGAAGATCAGCGAGTGGGGCGCCAGCAGCATCGGCCCCGTGCACCTGTCGGTGAACGTGTCGGGCATCCAGTTCTTCGTCGGGGGCCTGGAAGAGGAGGTGCTCAAGGCCATCCGCAAGTACGATATCGCGCCCGACCTGCTGGAACTGGAGCTGACGGAAAGCTCGCTGATGTCGAACGCCGAGGAGACCATCTCCGTGCTGCGCAACCTGAAGGCGCTGGGCATCCAGATTTCCATCGACGATTTCGGCACCGGCTATTCCAGCCTGGCCTACCTGAAGCGCTTCCCCATCGACAAGCTGAAGATCGACATCGCCTTCGTGCGCGAAGTGACGAGCAATCCGGACGACGCGGCCATCGTGCTGGCCATCATCAGCATGGCGCACAGCATGAAACTGGAGGTGATTGCCGAAGGCGTGGAAAACGATGCGCAGCTGGCTTATTTGCGGCGCCACGGCTGCGACGAGATGCAGGGCTATTATTTCAGCCGCCCTGTGCCGCAGGAAGAATTCGAGCAGATGCTGATGGGGGGCAAGCTGCTGCAGGCGCCGCAGGATGATGGCAGCGAAGAGCAGCAAACCTTGCTGATCGTCGACGACGATGTCTTCATGCTCGACGTGCTCAGCGACTTCCTGGCGCAGGACGGCTACCGCATCCTGACGGCGCAGACGGCCGCCGAGGGCTTCGACATCCTGGCGCGCCACAAGGTGCAGGTGATCCTGTGCGACCAGTGCATGCCGCTCATGAGCGGCACCGAATTCATGGAGCGGGTCAAGCACCTGTGCCCCGACACCTTCCGCATCATGCTGTCGGCCTTTGCCGACCTGACGCCCATCATGGCGGCCATCAACCGCGGCGCCGTCGACCGCTTCTACACCAAGCCGTGGAAAGGCGCCGTGCTGCGCGAGAATATCCGCGAAGGCTTTCGCTTGCACAAGCTGCTGCATGGCCCCGTGAAAGCGGCGGCTTAGGCGCTCGCAAGCGACCGGCCGCCGCGTGCGCTGGCGCACCTTGGGGCGCAGCTCGCTATCGAATTAGACTCCCGTCTCTAGTTTTGCTCTCTAGAATAAAAACATCCATGTAGTGGCATGGCCTTTCACATGACGGGAGCGGGCGATGGTAAAGAAATTGAAGGAACTGGCGGAAGACACGGAATTGGCGAGCGCCGTGCGCTCGTCGGCGCAGCAGATCTGGCAAGCGGGTCTGGGCGCCTTCGCCAAGGCGCAGGAAGAGGGCGGACGCGTGTTTTCCAAGCTGGTCAAGGAGGGCACGGAATTCCAGAAGCGCGCCGAAGACAAGGTGGCCGATGTCAGCGGCAGCGTCAGCAAGCTGGCCGATGGTGTGGGCAAGCAGGCCAGCGGTTCCTGGGACAAGCTGGAACAGGTGTTTGAGGAGCGTGTGGCGCGGGCCCTGGCCACCATCGGCGTGCCCATGCAAAACGACATTGCCGCGCTGCACGCCAAGATCGATGCCTTGAGCGTGCAGGTAGCGGCCCTGTCGGGCAAGGCCGCGCCGGCGGGCAAGCCGAAGGCCGTTGTCAAGCCTGCCGCGAAGACGGCGCCGAAAACGGCACCGAAGGCGGCCGCCGCCAAGGCCCCGGCCAAGCCGGCGGCCAAGACGACAGCCAAGGCGGTGCCGCGCACCGCCGCCAAGTCCGTGACCAAGCCCGTGACCAAGCCAGCCGCCAGCAAGCCAGCCGTCAGGCCGGCGGCGAAGAAAAAAGCATCGCCGGCCTGAGCTGGCGCAGCATTCCTCCAGCCTGCTCGCGCAGGCTTTTTTTTGCCTGCCTTATTCGCCGCCGCCGTGGGGCGCGGTGTTTCATTACGGCTATCTTAGGTGGTATGCTTGAGGCAGAACACAGAGAGATTGCCCGCCATGCTACAAAAAGCACCACGCCGTACCCGCGAACGCATCCTGGAGTTGTCGCTGCGCCTGTTCAATGAGTTTGGTGAGCCGAATATCACGACGACCGTGATTGCGGAAGAGATGAATATTTCGCCGGGAAACCTGTATTACCACTTCCGTAACAAGGACGACATCGTCAACTCGATCTTCGTCCAGTTCGAGGCGGAAATCGAACGCATCCTGACCGTGCCCGACGGGCGCCGCTCGAATATCGAGGATGTCTGGCTGTACCTGCACCTGATGTTCGAACTGATCTGGCGCTACCGCTTTTTCTACCGCGACCTCAACGATTTGTTGTCGCGCAACCGCAAGCTGGAATTGCACTTCAAACTGATCCTGGCGCACAAGATCAAGGTGGCCACGCAGCTGTGCGAAGATTTGCGCAGCGAACAGTCGCTCGAGGCGTCGGACATGGAAGTGGCCGCCATGGCGACGAATATGGTGGTCGTCGCCACCTACTGGCTGTCGTACGAATACGTGCGCAATCCGCGCAAGTACAGCGAGCAGCAATCGATGTCCGATGCGCTGGCGCGCGGCTGCTACCAGGTGCTGTCCCTGATCGGACCCTATTTGCGCAATGAAACGCATTTGCTGTTTCGCAAGCTGTCGGAAGAGTATGTGACCAAACTCAAGAACGACTGATGCGGCTGTTGGCGCCACGTCGTCAATTACAGGAGAGATATATGGCTTGGAAACAATTTCCCTATCCGGACGCAGCATATGTCTACACCCCGCAAACCCTGGAAGCGGCCTGGTCGCGCCTGCATGCGGGCGACGTGGAACCGTTTCCCACGCACCCTGCGCTGGTGCAAGCCTGGCTGGCCTTCCATGCGGGCGACTTCGAGCGCGCCGTGAAGCTGGGCCTGGCCGTCGGCGTGCCCGGTTATGCGGTGGCGCACAAGGCCACCTGCATCTACGCCACGCACCTGGAAGGCAACGACAGCCAGAAACTCGACATGTACGAGGAAGTGGCCGAGCGCTGCGAGCGCCAGCAGAGCGAGCAGCCGGACAATCCGGCCGGCTACTACTGGCATGCCTACAGTCTGGGCCGCTACGCGCTCGGCACTTCCGTCGTCAAGGCGCTGGCGCAGGGCATGGGGGCGCGCGTGCGCAACAGCCTGGACCGCACGATGACGATCGCGCCCATGCATGCGGAAGCGCATATCGCGTTTGGGATTTATCATACGGAAATTATCGACAAGGTCGGCGTCATGATAGGAGGGCTGACCTATGGCGCCAACAAGGAAGATGGCTACCAGCACTTCAAGACGGCGCTGGCCCTGACGCCGTATTCGGCGCTCGCGCACAGCGAATATGCGCGCGCATTGAATATGCTCGATGGAAAGAAAAAGCTGGCGGAAGCGCTGGCCTTGTATGAAAAGGCGGCCGAGTGCGTGGCACTGGACGCCAAGGAACGTCTCGAAGTCGAGGCGGCGATCGATGAATTGAAAGGGTAGGGACGACTGTGATCAAGGCTTTATGTGTGTACTGTGGCGCCAACGCGGGCGTCTCGCCGGACTATGCCGTGGCGGCGCGCGAACTGGCGCGCGTGCTGGTGGCGGAAAATATTTCGCTCGTGTATGGCGGCGGAAAAGTGGGCCTGATGGGCGTGATTGCCGATGAAGTGCTGCGCCTGGGCGGCGAGGTAACGGGCGTGATTCCCACCCAGCTGGTGGAACGCGAAGTGGGCCACATGGGCTTGACGCGCCAGTTCATCGTGAAGGACATGCATGAGCGCAAGGCGATGATGGCCAGCCTGTCCGATGCCTTCATCGCCATGCCCGGCGGTTATGGCACCCTGGAAGAACTGTTCGAGATGCTCACGTGGGCCCAGCTGGGCTTGCATGCCAAGCCCATCGGCCTGCTCAATGTCGACCGTTTCTATGATGGCTTGATTGCTTTCGTGCAAAACGGCAAGGAGCAGGGTTTCATCCGCCCGCAGCACGCGGCGTTCCTCAATGCCGACGCCGATCCTGCAGCGCTGGTGCAGCGCCTGAAGGAGTGCGCGCCGTAATGCCGTTTTCGCCTGGCGGTGCGTATGCCGCCAGGCAACTATTTTCCCTGTCGCTTGCAAGGGCCATGCAGTACGCACTGCATGGCTTTTTATTTCCGCATGGGAAAATTGATCGGGCCTGATGAGTTAATTAATAAAAATATGGCAAAAAAATTGCAGTGATAGCATGTTTTTTTGAAAATGAAGATGATTTTTAAGCATGGCTGTGGTCTACTGGCATGGTTCAAAGTTAGGAATATCGGACACCGACGAGCGTTGTACAGACTCCCAAAAAAAAGGTGCCGGTCCATTTCAAGTTGCCATAACCACGCTACTTCATCATCTCGAAAGGATGCTATTTTGAAACCTATGACCCTCTTGCGAGCGACCGCTGTCGCCGCCATTCTGGCCAGCGCTGGCGGCGCCCACGCACAAACCACCATCATCGGCTTCGATCCGCTGGAACAACCCGGCTACTTCGGTTCCGTGTTCAAGTCCTACTCCGAAGGCGGCTACAACTTCGACAGCAGCTTCGGGCTGCTGAGCTCGGCACACCAGAATAGCCTCGCCTACGCCGGTTCGGCCGGTCTCGGCGCGACGCTCCTGTCGACGACTACCCTGAGCCGTGCCGATGGCGGCGCTTTCTCGCTGAGCTCGATCAGCCTGGCCGACTTCGTGAGCTTGCCCGGTTCCTTTGACGTGACCTTCGTCGGCCACCAGGTGGGCGGCGGCACGGTGAGCCAGACCTTCACCCTCGGCGGCGGCCACACCTTCGCCGACTACACGTTTACGGGTTTCAGCAATCTGCTGTCGGCAACGTGGAAGGAAGGCGCCTTGCATACCTTCCAGGTCGACAATATCGCCGCCAGCGTGAGCGCCGTGCCGGAACCGGCCACCTACGGCATGCTGCTGGGCGGTTTGGGCCTGCTGGGCTTCATGCTTCGCCGCAAGAACGCCGCCTGAGCCTGAACATGGTGCCGGCCATGCCGGCGCGCCTGTAAAAAAGCCGCCCGTTTTACCGGGCGGCCATGCTGACTAGCCAGCGCACTCGAATAATGCCGCCCAGTGTATGCCGGGCGGCATTTTCACGTGGACTTCATGCGCAGACCGTCATGCGCAGCAGTTCATGACCACAGGCGCTGGCCTGACAGGTCGAGCTGGGTCAGGTACAGGCGCACGTCGAATTCGTACTGGTGGTACTGCGGTTCCATATATGTGCACAGCTTGTAGAAGGCCTTGTCGTGCTGCTTTTCCTTGACGTGCGCCAGTTCGTGCACAGCGATCATGCGCAGGAATTCCAGCGGCACTTCCTTGAACATGGTCGCCACGCGGATTTCATGTTTGGCCTTGAGCTTGCCGCCCTGCACGCGCGAGATCGAGGTATGCAAGCCCAGCGCATGCTGGATCACATGGATCTTGCTGTCGAACGCCACCTTGTTGATCGGCTCGGCATTGCGCAGGAATTCATTCTTCAAGTCCTGCACATATAGGTACAGCGATTTGTCGTTGCGCACATCGTGCGCGTTCGGGTAGCGTTTTAATAACACTTCGCCCAGCTTGTCTTGCGCGATCAGTTGCTGCACTTGCGCTTGCGTTTGTTCGGAATAGGCGCTCAGGTATTTCAGGGATGGCTGCATGCGGGGAGGGGCGGGACGTGGCGCGGAGGTGTCGGTAAGGCGAGAATGTACCATACCGCCGCGCCCCGCGCTGCGCCACCCCTTGCACGAAGCTGCCAGGGCCGCCCCGTGCCTTCGCGCGCCAAGCCGTGCGTTGCCGGGCTAAGCCGCTCGCTCGGCCCGGCAAGTCCCGCAGCCCGGTCAGCCCTTGTCGTCTTCGTCCTTGCCGCCCTGACGGCCCGTGCCGCCGCTGCGCCCCGCCGTGCTGCTGCGGTTTTCATTGGCGCGCTGGGCCGATTGCCGGCTTTCGCCGCCTTTCCTGCCGATTTCCGCCATGTGTTCGCGGTTGCGGCTGACGGCTTCACCGCCTTTCTGCCCGGCACGGCGTGCTTCTTCCGAGTCGAATTCATGCGCCGTGCCTTTTTGATGGGCTGCCTGGCCGCCCTTGCTGGCAATTTCGCGTTGCTGTTCCTCATTCATGGCGGCGAAACCGCGCTTGCTCGTGCCTTTGGCGCTGCCCGATTCGCTGGCTTTCTGGCTGCTGCCAGTGCCTTTGCCCTGTTCATTACCTTGATTGCTAGCCATGTCGCTCTCCTTGCTGTCGAGTGGGGGTCAAGTGGTCTGTGCAGGCGCTCAATGCGCCTGATCGGATTGCCTGCTGTTATCGTGGCTGCGGCCCGCGCCGTCGCGGTGGCCTATGGCGTGCATTTTTTCGATCATTTCACGCTGGCGCTGCGTGGCTTTTTCCGTTTCTTCCGCTGTCTTGCGCACCACTTCGTCAGCGAAGGCCACGGCCGTGCGGCTCGTTTCGGGCAGGTGGTTCTCTGCCGTGCGGTTCATCTCGACATTGGCATTGGCGACGAGATTGCCGAGCTGCTGCTGGTATTGGTGCAGCTTGTTACTGCTTGGCTGCAACTGGCCAGCGGCCAGCGACATGAACTCGCCCGTGTCGCGCGCGCCCAGCAGTTGCTGGCTGGCGTTGCTCCACTCGTGCAGCAAGTCCTGCGCCAGCCGCAGATGCAGCTCGCTCAATTGCTGCGCCGTATCGAACATCTTGCGCGATAGTTCCGTGGCGAAATTGCACTGGGCCTCGAGATGGGACTTCAGGGCCGGGCTGAGACTGGGGAAAATACTGTTTGTGAACATGTTCTACCTCAATGAAAAGCTGATCCAGAAAACATCCGGTGCACCGGATGCGGCGTATGGTGAAACAAGCAAAGAGATAGACGCCGGATGGCGTGCCAGGTTCCACGCCAGTTACCGGTTTGGCGCGAGAATGGGAGCTGGCAGGCACAAAAACGCGATGGCTTTGTGTTAGATCAAATGAACGCCAGTTAGCTCGCTGCTGCTGGCAGCCATGCTGTTTGTGTGGAAAATGCCGGCTTACCGGCCCGGCCGTGCGACAATAGCCGGCTCGCGGCAGCGCAGCCGATGGCCGGCGCGCGTGGCTGAGCCGAGCATCGCCTTACTTTTTTACCTATTTCCGCGACCATGACGCATCCCGAATACATCCTGACCCTGTCCTGCCTGGACCAGCGCGGCATCGTGCACCGCGTGTCCGGCTTCCTGGCCGATCACGGCTGCAACATCCTCGATTCCGCCCAGTTCGGCGACCAGGAATCCCAGCTGTTCTTCATGCGCGTGCATTTCGCGCTGGAAGACGGCGCCGTCAGCGACGCCCAGTTGCGCAGCGACTTCGCCGACTTGTCGCAAGTCATGCAGCGCAATGGCCCCTTCCATGGCCAGTTGCACGATGCGCGCGTCAAGCCGCGCGTGATGCTGATGGTGTCGAAGATCGGCCATTGCCTCAACGATTTGCTGTTCCGCTACAAGAGCGGCTTGCTGAACGTGGAAATTCCCGCCATCGTGTCGAATCACATGGAGTTCTACCAGCTGGCGGCCAGCTACAATATTCCCTTCCACCACTTGCCATTGGCGGCCGGTGCGCCGGAAGCGGCCAAGCTGGCGCAGGAAGCGAAGATCATCGAGCTGATGGAGTCGCACAAGATCGACCTGGTGGTACTGGCGCGCTACATGCAGATCCTGTCGCCCGGCCTGTGCCAGGCGCTCGACGGCCGCGCCATCAATATCCACCACTCCTTCCTGCCCAGCTTCAAGGGCGCCAAGCCGTATGCGCAGGCGCACCACCGCGGCGTCAAGCTGATCGGCGCGACGGCCCACTTCGTCACGGGCGACCTGGACGAAGGCCCGATCATCGAGCAGGACGTCGAGCGCGTCGACCATGCGATGGATGCGG
This sequence comes from Janthinobacterium aestuarii, assembly GCF_046113285.1. Classification (NCBI taxonomy): domain Bacteria; kingdom Pseudomonadati; phylum Pseudomonadota; class Betaproteobacteria; order Burkholderiales; family Oxalobacteraceae; genus Janthinobacterium; species Janthinobacterium aestuarii. The sequence goes on along the minus strand of NZ_CP142524.1, from coordinate 4,283,607 downwards.
AAACGCTGACGGCCATCGGCCGCGACGTCGAGTGCGTGGTGCTGGCGCGCGCCGTGAAATGGTTCGTCGAGCATCGCATCCTGAAAAATGGCGACAAGACCGTGGTTTTCCGCTGATACCGACTTCACTATTTACTTTACCGAGACAGAAACACGATGGCCCTCAAAGCAACAATTTTCAAAGCCGATCTGCAGATCGCCGACATGGACCGCAATTACTACCAGGATCATGCGCTGACCCTGGCGCGCCACCCGTCCGAAACGGACGAGCGCATGATGGTGCGCCTGCTGGCGTTCGCCATCCATGCGGACGAGGCGCTGACCTTCACCAAGGGCCTGTTCGATACGGAAGAGCCCGACCTGTGGCAGAAGGATTTGACGGGCGCCATCCAGCTGTGGATCGAAGTGGGCCAGCCGGATGAAAAGCGCATCCTGAAGGCCTGCGGCCGTTCGGAACAGGTCATCGTCTACAGCTATGGCGCAACCAGCCACATCTGGTGGAAGCAGATCGCGAATAAACTGGAACGGGCGAAGAACTTGACCGTGATCAACTTGCCGTCCGAGGCGGCGCAAGACATGAGCAAGCTGGCGCAGCGCACCATGCAGCTGCAATGCACGATCCAGGATGGCCAGATATGGCTGACCGACAGCGTCAACACGGTCCTGATCGACCGCGAACCGGTGAAACCGGCACGCTGATGTTGACGGTTTGAAATGCAAAAAGCCCGGATCGCTCCGGGCTTTTTGCATTGCGCCGCCGCTTTACGGGGCCGCGTCTTCGTCGTTGCTGACGATGACCAGCAACTGCGCCTGCTGCGCGCCAAAGCTGCGCGTGCGGTGCGGAATCAGGGCGTTGAAATACACGGAGTCGCCCGTGTGCAACTGCACGGTTTCCTGGGGAAACTCGATTTCAATCGTGCCCTGGTGCACGAACAGGAATTCCTCGCCCGCATGTTCCTTGAAGGCGGAGGCGGCGAAATCGGCCGCCGGATACACCATGAAGGGCAGCATTTTCTTCGGTGCCACGCCGGCGGCGATGCTGGCGAAATGCGGCAGCGGCGGCATCGCGCCCGCGCTGGCCGGATCGCCGGCGCGGGTGATGGTGACGGCCGCCTGCCGGTGGCTGTCGCTGAACAGCTGCTCCACGTCCACCTGCATCGCGTGCGACAGTTTCAGCGCCACGGCGATTGAGGGCACGCTCAGGCCCCGCTCCACCTTGGACAAGTAACTCTTCGTCAAGCCGCTTTTTTCCGCCAGCTGTTCCAGGGTCCAGCCCTTGTGTTTTCTCAGCAGTTTCAGACGCATAGCCATGGTTGCATCGGTCGATTTAAAAAAACTATTGTACCTCATGACACAAAGTGTCCTAAAATACACTTAGTTTCCTCGGATTGGGTTGCGCGGCTGTTGCCGTGCATGCCGGGAAGCGTAGTCAGCATGAGTGAAGGATCAACGATGCAACACAATACTCAGTATGAAGCAGCGGCACCGGGCGCCAGCCTGGCCTTGTCGAAAGACGAACTGGTGGCCATCGCCGAGCGGCGCCTGGCCAGCGTCACGCAGGACAGTGCCTGGTCGGCGCGGCAAACCCTGGCGCTGTCCTGCCGCATCCTGTTCGATGGCGGACATGATTCCGGCCTGGCAGGGCAGATCAGCTGCCGTGGCGGCCAGGACGCCACGTTCTACACGCAACAGCTGGGCCTGGGCTTCGATGAAATCACGGCCAGCAATCTGCTCGAGGTCGACCATGACCTGCGCGTGGTGCACGGCGAGGGTATTCCCAACCCGGCCAACCGTTTCCACAGCTGGATCTACCGCCAGCGCCCGGACGTGGCCTGCATCATCCACACGCATCCAACGCACGTGGCGGCGCTGTCGATGCTGGAGCAGCCGCTGCAGGTGTCGCACATGGATACCTGCCCTCTGTTCGACGATTGCGCCTTCCTGCCCTCGTGGCCGGGTGTGCCGGTAGGAAATGAAGAAGGCGAGATCATCGCCGGCGCCCTGGGCGACAAGCGCGCCATCCTGCTGGCCCATCACGGCCAGCTGGTGGTGGGCCGCACGGTGGAAGAGGCGTGCATGCTGGCCTTGCTGATGGAACGGGCAGCCCGTTTGCAATTGCTGGCCATGGCGGCCGGCACCATCCTGCCCTTGCCCCCGGCCTTGGCGCGCGAGGCGCACGACTGGATTTCCACGGCCCGGCGCGACACGGTGACCTTCGCCTATTACGCGCGGCGCGCCCTGCGCCAGCACGCCGACTGCCTGGCCTGAACCACACACACACTGATTAAAAGGAAGCAACATCATGCAGACACCATTTCACGGCATCATTGCCTACCCTGTCACCCCCTTCACGGCCGATGGCGGCGACGTCGACCTGCCGCGCCTGCAACAACTGATCGAGCGCCTGATCGCCGACGGCGTGCACAGCATCGCCCCGCTGGGCAGCACGGGCGAGAGCGCATACCTGCAGGACGCAGAGTGGGAAGCCGTCGCCGCCACCTCGCTGGCCGCCGTCGCCAGGCGCGTGCCCACGGTGGTGGGTATTTCCGACCTGACCACGGCGGGCGCCATGCGCCGCGCCCGCTTTGCGGAAAAGCAGGGCGCCGACGCGGTGATGGTCTTGCCCGTGTCGTACTGGAAATTGAGCGAAAAAGAGATCGTGCGCCACGTGGCGCGCATCGGCGACGCTGTGGGCATTCCGATCATGCTGTACAACAATCCGGCCACCAGCGGCATCGATATGTCGCCCGAGCTGATCGTGCGCATCTGGCGCGAGGTGCCGAATGTGACGATGGTCAAGGAAAGCACGGGCGACATCCAGCGCATGCACCGGCTGGCGCAGCTGAGCGGGGGAGAGTTGCCGTTCTACAACGGCAGCAATACCTTGGCCTTTGCCGCGCTGGCGGCCGGCGCCCGCGGCTGGTGCACGGCTGCGCCCAACCTGCATGCGGGCTTGCCGCTGGCCCTGTATGCGGCCGTGCAGGCGGGCGATCTGGCGCGGGCGCGTGAATTATTCTTCCAGCAATTGCCATTGCTGCAATGCCTGATGAAAGGGGGCTTGCCGCCCACCGTCAAGGCGGGGCTGGCGCTGCGGGGTTTTGATGTGGGCACGCCCCGCGCGCCGCTGCAGCCGCTGGGCGAGGCGGCCACGGGGGAACTGGCCGCCGTGCTGGCCGGCCTGGCTGCTTAATTCGGCGCGCTGCCCAGCCGGCGGATGGTGCTCGAACGCTGCATGCTGCGGCTGACGCGCGGGTCGCCGTAGTAGCTCACTTCGCCCGAACCGCCGATGCTGATGGTCAAGTCATCCTTGGCCCATACCTGCGCTTCGCCCGAGCCGCCGATGCTCACCTGCACGTCGCGCGCGGCCAGCTTGCCCGCCTGGATATTGCCCGAGCCGCCGATCGACGCCGTCAGCTGCTCGGTCTTGCCGCTGGCCTTGAAGTTGCCGCTGCCGCCGATGGCCACGGACACCTGGCGGCTGTCGAGCTCGCGCGCGTTGATGGAGCCGGAACCGCCCACGTCGAAGCGCAGATTCTCGGCCCACAAGCCCGTTGCCGTGATGTTGCCCGAGCCGCCCACGCTGACGCGCTCCACCTGGCGCGCCTGGATGACGATGGTCAGGCTGCTCTGGCGGAAATTCGCGTTGCGCTTGGCGGGGCGGATGCGCAGGGTGCCGTTTTCCACGGCTGTCTCGATCAGCGGCAGGATATTGTCGTCGGCTTCGATGGTGACGCTGTCCGTGTTGCCGATACGCAGCTCGACCGTGCCCGGCACGTTCAGCGCCACGCCATGGAAACTGCCCACTTCGCGCGTCTGTTTTTGCAGCTTGCCGCTGCCCTGGATGCTGTTGCCGGAAATCCAGTCCAGCGGCGAGGCCAGCGCCGGCGCGGCCGGCATGGCCAGTGCGCAGGCGGCCAGCAGCAGGGCGGTCGCGGCGCTGACGCGGCGGCGGTGGAAAAGTGTCGGTGTCATTCTTGCTCCCTGTTTTGAATTGGACTGCAGCCATGGTATGCGAGCCTGCTGCGCCTGCGTAGCGCGTTGCGACAGACTGCGCCGGCAGCGGCATGGAATGCAGGAGGATGCGACAGGATGGCATGAGGTATCATGCCGGTATTGGACATACGACGAGGGGCACGCGCCGCTCACACTACTGGAATTACATGCTGATCATCACCATCAAACAGGGCAAGGAAAAGAGCTTGCTGGGCCAATCGTGGATTTACGCGTCCGCGATTGAAAAAGTCGAAGGCAAGCCGCAGGAAAAAATGAAGCCCGGCTCGACGGCCATCGTGCAGAGTTCTTCGAAACAATTTATCGCCCGCGCCGCCTACAATTCGAAGTCGCAGATCCGCGCGCGCATCTGGAGCTTCAAGGAAGACGAACCGGTCGACCACGCGCTGATCAAGCGCCGCGTCAAGGCCGCCATCGAGAAAAAACTGCCGGCCATCAAGAAAGCGGGCGAGAACCAGCTGCTGACCCTGATCAAGGGTGAAGACGAGGGCTTGCCGGGCCTGGTGGTGCAACTGTTTGGCGGCGTGCAGGGCTATCTGATCTGCGAATTCAACGCCGGCGGCGTCGACGCGTGGAAAGTGGCCATCGTGCAATCGCTGATGGCGTCCACCGGCTGCGTCAACGTGTACGAGCGCTGCGACGACCTGATGCGCAAGGGCGAAGGCTTGCCCCTGATCGACGGCGCCTTGGCCGGCGAGGAACCGCCCGATGAAGTCATGCTGACGGACAACGGCGTGCGCTATGCGCTGGACCTCAAAACGGGGCACAAGAGCAAGTTCCGCTGAGAACGGCTGTTTGACATGAAAAGAACCGGCGTGAGCCGGTTTTTTATTGGATTACGCAATAAAAACACTGGGAGGGACGTCGAATCGTTGTGCCAGGGCCTTGATTTGCCGCACATTCAGATCCCGCTTGCCGTTGAGCACTTCAGAGACGACGCCTTGTGTGCCGACTTCCGGTACGTCGGACTGTGTCAGTGCATGTTGTTCCATTAACTGGCGCAGCGTGGCCGCAGGCGAAACAGGGGCAGCCGGGAAATGCTCCTGATCGTAATCGGCTATCAACCGGCCGATACTGTCAACCAACCCCGCCAACGGGTGTTTTTCATCGGCCGCCCCCGCGTCCAATAGCTGATGCAATACGCTGACAGCTTGTTCATAAGCGGGCGCATCAGGAATCGCCTGCAGAGGGACCAGTTTGGACAAGGCCTGATAGTGGACAGTGATTTCTGTAATCATCTCACGATGCATCAAGGTTTCCATGCGTCGTACTCCTTGTGCGTCAACACTTCCCGGATGAACAGCAATTGGCGATTGAAGTGAATGGCGGCAATGATCCGGTACTTGTTACCGCCAATATTAAAAACATAGTAATCACCGACGCGATCCGTGGCGTTAAATATCGACTTCAGCACGGCGAAATTGGCAAAAGGCCGCGATTCGATGATCTTGCGCCATGCCTGCATGGGCTCGCCCGCCAGGGGATGTTTCCTGGCGAAATCGATCAAAGCCTTGTTGGCGACGATGCGCATATGCCGAAGCGATGCCGTGACGAAGCGATATCATGAGCGCAGATTATCTCAATTTGAGATAATCGTCAAACGGCATTATTCCAGCGGCACGCTGCGGTATTTGTTTACCTCCAGCGCCGACACCGCCGGCGCATCATTGCCCCACGACGCGCGCAGATACGTGACCACGGCCGCCACTTCCGCATCATCCATGACGGGACCGAACGGCGGCATGCCGTAGGGACGCGGGTTGCCTTTTGTCCCGGGCGCGAAGCCGCCGTTCAGCACGAGGCGGATGGCGTTCACGGCCGAGACCGTCGTCAGCGCGCGGTTGCCGGCCAGCGGCGGGTAGCCGGGCGGTACACCCTTGCCGTCGGCCTGGTGGCAGCTTGCGCACTGCGCTTCATACAGTTTTGCGCCCAGCGCCAGTTGCTGCCGGGCTTGCTCCGACGTGTCGCGCGGCGCCCGTTGCGCGTGCTGCGAGGGGCCGGGCAGGCTTTTCAGGTAGACGGCCATCGCCTGCACGTCGGCGCCGCTCATGTGCTGCAAGCTTTGCCGCACGACCTCCGCCATGGGGCCGAAGACGGTGGCGCGCGGCGAGACGCCCGTTTGCAGCAATTCCACGATATGCGCCGTGTCCCAGTCGCCCAGGCCCGCTTCCGCGTCGGACGTCAGCGACGGCGCATACCAGCCCAACACGGGGATCAGGCCGCCCGACAGGCCGTCGTCGCTGCCGCCCAGGGTCGTGCGGCTGCTATGGCAGGCGCTGCAGTGGCCCAGGCCTTGCACCAGGTAGGCGCCCCGGTTCCATTCCATGCTTTTGTTTGTGAGCGGCTGGTACACGCCCGGTTTGAAATACAGGGCGCGCCAGGCGGCCAGCGCGATCTGCTGGTTGTAGGGGAAGCGCAGCGCGTGCGGCGCGTTCGCCTGCTTGTGCGGCGGCACGCTTTGGAAATACGCATACAGGGCGTCGCTGTCTTCGCGCTGCACCTTGGTGTAGCTGGTGTAGGGAAAGGCCGGATACAGCAGCCGGCCGTCTTTCGACTTGCCGTTGTGGATGGCGCGCCAGAAATCGTCGGCCGTCCAGCTGCCGATGCCCGTTTCCTTGTCGGCCGTGATGTTGGGCGAGAGCACCTTGCCGAACGGCGTCTGCAGGGCCCGTCCCCCCGCGTAGGGCACGCCGCCGCGCGTCGTGTGGCAGGCCATGCAATCGCCCGCCTTGGCCAGGTAGGCGCCGCGCGCGACCAGCTGTTCCTGGCTCAGGGGGCTGGCAACGGCGGGCGGGCCCATGTCGTCGTCTGGGTACAGTACGAATCTGGCGCCGGCCGCAACGATGGCAACGCCGGCAATCGCGATCATCCATTTTTTCATGGCGCCACCTGCGCACCGGAGCCCGGCACGCCGCCGCAATGCAGGGGCAAGGGCAGGGCGATGCTGCTGGCGGGGCGCGCGTCGGCGCTGGCCACTTGCGTGCCCAGCCAGGCCGAGACGGCGCCCACGTCCGCGTCCGACAGGCGCTGCGCCACTTGCGCCATGCAGTCGGGGGCGTGGGCGCGGCGGATGCCGTTCTTCCACGCGCCCAGCTGGGCGTTGATATAGTCGCGCGGCAAGCCCAGCAAGCCGGGGATGGCGGGCGCCACGCCGGCCAGCTTCTCGCCATGGCAGGCGATGCAGGCGGGAATCTTTTTACTGGTATCGCCGTGCAGCACCAGCTGCTTGCCGCGCTCCAGGGCCATCGTGCCGGCGCCGCTGGGCTGGGCCGGCGGCGGTGCAGGGTGCTGCGCCGCAAAATACTCGGCGATTTCGCGCAGGTAATCGTCGGGCAAGTGTTCGACCATATAGTTCATCATCGGATACTGGCGCCGTCCCTCGCGAAAGTTCAGCAGCTGGTTGTACAGGTAGCCTGAAGGCTTGCCGGAGATGCGGGGAAAGAAGGCGTCGTGGCGTTCCTTCGGCGCATGGCAGGCCGTGCACGCCTTGATGCGCTGTTCCAGGCTGTCGTGGCCGGCTGGCAGCGCGGCGGGCGCGGCCAGCGCCATGCCGGGCCAGGCGATCGCCAGGGCCAGCACCAGCACGGGAGGGGAATGCAGTAGCATGGGGAGTTGCATGGGGAAATAACCTGTCTCGTCGGTCGATATGCCGTGCCGGTGTTGCTGCCCGGATGTTGTTACCCTAGCATATACCGGGTGCTGTCACTGTGACAGGATCAGTTGTGCAATAAAACTACGGATCAGTTTGAGGAGCAGGGTTGAAACGATATGAGGAATTGGCGGAAGAAGTCGCCGCCATGATAGCCACGCAGTTGTTGCTGCCTGGCGATAAATTGCCCTCCGTACGCCAGCAGCATGCGCGCAGGGGCGTCAGCCCGTCGACGGTGTTCCAGGCGTATTATTTGCTCGAAGCGCGCGGCATGATCGTCTCGCGTCCCCGCTCCGGCTATTACGTGGCGCCGCAGCGCGCCGCGCTGGCCCCCGAGCCGGACAGTTCCCACCCGCTCGATGCCAGCACCACCGTCGACGTCAGCGACCTCGTGTTCGAGGTGCTGGGCGCCGTCGGCGCGCGCGATATCGTGCCGTTCGGTTCGGCCTTTCCCAGCCCGCAGCTGTTCCCCATGGAAAGGCTGGCGCGGGCCGTGTCGGCCAGCATGCGCCGCCTCGACCCGTGGAGCACCGTCACGGATTTGTCCTTGGGCAATGCCGAGCTGCGCCGCCAGATCGCCCTGCGCTATCAGCTTGACGGCGTGCCCGTTTCCAGCGACGACATCGTCATCACGAATGGCGCGCTGGAAGCGCTGAACCTGTGCCTGCAAGCCGTCACGCGGCCCGGCGACACGGTGCTGATCGAGTCGCCCAGCTTCTATGCCTGCCTGCAGGCGCTGCAGCGGCTGGAACTGAAGGCGGTGGAAATTGCCACCAGCCCCCGTGACGGCGTCGACCTGGCCGCGCTGGAAGAGTTGCTGCAACGCCACCGGCCCAAGGCGTGCTGGCTGATGACGAGTTTCCAGAACCCCCTGGGCAGCCTGATGCCGCCGAAAAAGAAGCGCGCGCTGGTCGAACTGCTGGCGCGCCATGGCGTGCCGCTGATCGAGGATGATGTGTATGGCGAGCTGTATTTCGGCAAGCAGCGTCCGGGCCTGACGAAAAGCCACGACAGCGCGGGCCTCGTCATGCATTGCAGCTCGTTTTCCAAGACCCTGGCGCCCGGTTTCCGGCTGGGCTGGGCCGTGGCGGGCCGCTATGCGCGACAGGTCGAGCGCTTGAAACTGACGACGAGCCTGTCGGCACCCATCCCCCTGCAGATGGCGCTGGCCGATTATCTGGCGCAGGGCGGCTACGACCGCCATTTGCGCCAGCTGCGCTTGACCCTGGCGGCGCAGCAAAACACCATGCTGCAAGCGATCGCCGTGCATTTTCCGCCCGGCACGCGGGTAACGCGGCCGCAGGGCGGCTATTTCGTCTGGGTTGAAATGCCGGCGGGCATCGATGCGCTGGCCTTGCACCGCAGCGCGCTGGCGGCCGGCATCAGCATCGCGCCCGGCCCCATCTTTTCCGCCACGCGCGCGTTTCGCCACTGCATCCGCCTCAATTATGGCCACCCGTGGAGTCCGCAGCTGGAAGAGGCCATCGCCACCCTGGGGCGGCTGGCGCAGAGGGCGGCAAGCGGCACGTGAAAAAAAGTCCTTGCGCCAGCAAGTGTTTCATTCCAAAAGGAAATATTGCTGTTATATTGAAGTATCTATAACGAATGATGGGAATGATAATGGATAACACGCAGCCGGAACTGGGTCGTACGCAAGATACGACGCTGGCCATTCTGTCCCACGTTGGCGGCCTGTTCACCAGCTGGGTGGCGCCGCTGATCATTTACTTGATCAAGAAAGACGATGCGGATAAATTCTCGGCCGAGAACGCCCGCGAGGCGCTCAATTTCCAGATCACCCTGATCATCTGGTATTTCGCCTGCTTCATCCTGTCGTTCGTGCTGATCGGCCTGTTCCTGTTCTGGATCGTGGCGCTGGCCAATCTGGTGTGCTCGATCGTCGCTGCCGTCAAGGCTAGCAATGGCGTCACTTACCGCTATCCCCTGACCTTGCGCCTGGTCAAATAAGGCTGCGCCGGCCGCCGGGTGTCAGCCCGGGCGGCCGGGCAGTATCAGGAATGACGCAAAGTCGGGCGCCACTGTGGTGGCAGTCCCTGTTTCGTGCGACCACAGCACGACCACCGGCTCGCCCGATGGCCCCGTTTGCGCATAGTCAAAACAATAGTAATCGCCCGTGCCGAACTGGGCAAAGGGCAGCAGGGATGCGGCATCGCCGTCATCCGTATTCTCGAGCCACTCTTGCCAATCGGTGCGGTAATGGCGTTCTATCGATTCCCACGTCTTGCGCGCATTGGCCGCGTCGTAGACGGGAAAGATGCTCAAGGCGCCCAGCGCGCGGCCATTGTTGACCAATAACCATTGCACGTAGGACGCGGGCAGCCCACGCCCCAGCGCCTGTTCGGCGGCGGTGATCGCGTCAGGCGTGGTGCCGATGGACTTGTTCTTGCTCATGTTGCAGGAAGGCGCCGGCTCAGGCGGCGACTGGCGGCGGGGCAGGCGGGGTGCTGACGCGCGGCGCTTTTTGCGGCGCCACCTTGCCGCCTTCGGCGATCCAGCGGCGGTACACGCGCAGGGCCACTTGCGCATCGTCGGCCGCGTACAGGATCTGCTTTTCCGTCAGGCGCGACGTGGCCCAGTTGGTGGTGGAGATCTTTTTCGATTTCTGCAGATGCAGGCCGAAAAATTTGGCCACGGCCGTCTTCGCGCCCAGGTCGTTGCGCTGGCCGCCGCGCAGGGCGACGGACAGGTCGAGCACCTGGGCTGGCGCGATGCCCAGCTTGTTGCGCAGGCGCTTGACGTCGTCGGACAGGCCAAAGCCCACCTTCAGGGTGGTGGTCGATTCGAGGATGGCTTTGAGTTCGGCCAGGGCCGGCGCCGGCGTGCTGCCCACCTGGAACAGGTAGGCGATGTCGTCGGTAGCCAGCTGGATCAGATGCGGCCCCGTGGAGGACTCGCCCTTCACAAAAGTAGGCTTCGACTCCGTATCGAAGCCGATGGCGTCCGCTGCCAGCAGGGCGGCCATGGCCGCCTGTGCATCATCGCTGGTACGTACCAGCTTGACGTGGTCGAGGGCGATGCCTTGATACGGGGGGAGTGGCGGTACGGCAGCTGTGTCCATGAAACCGGATCAGCCTTTGCGCGAGAATTTCGCGGTCAGCTGATTCAGTTTTTCCAGGCGCAAGCGGTTCGCTTCTTCGGCGGCCGCCGCGTCGCGCTCGGCTTTCTTGCGCTCGGCTTCCTTCTTGAAGCGCTGCTGCAAGACTTGCGTGGCGTGGTCGCGGTGCGTTTGCGTCACTTCCGCGCCGGCCGTGCCGTCGAGGTCGTAGCGGATCTTGGCTTTTTCCATCACGCGCAGGTAGCGCAGCGAACCCGTGTGGATGCCCAGCGCCGTGCGCATCAGCTTGCGGTCCAGGTCCGGCAGGCGCGCCAGGATCTGCTTGTCGATACCGATCGACAAGGGCAGGCAATCGCGGAATGGCGGGAATTGCTCCTGGAACTGCTTCAGCAGCGCGCGTGCGGTCAGGCCGGCAGGCGCCGGCGTGGTCGCTGCGGCCGGTGCCGCCGCTGGGGCTGCATCGACTGGCGTGTCAGGAGTGGTGGCTTGCTGGTCTGGCGTGGAGCTGGTCATCGACATCATTGGTTGGGCTATAAAAGGGGAGCATAGCACGCGCCACAGGCAAGTGCATTGTCTTTTTTGGCAACTTGCGCTGCAACAAGCGGGTCCGCCCTACAGCGGACACAGCGCGAAATACGGGAAATGTGTATAATGTCGGCTTGCGCTGATGACTGGACCCCGTTTTTGATGGTCTGGCTCAGGTGTGCAGGGGATAGGAGCAGTGCGGTGCAGGGCCATCATTATTGATATTTTTGATATCAGATATTTTGCTTATCAATTATCCAGATAACTGGCCTTCGTGCATAATCTTGCTCTCCGCTGTGTCTTCACTGAACAACAATAGATTCAAGCCCGTTCTGGTACGGGCTTTTTTTCATTCCGCAATGTACATCGCTTATTTATCTGACCCGGCTTCGGCCCCGCCGCTCCGCATGACGGATGCGCGGGCTTTGAACGTCCCGATAGACAGGCGCCGCTGCCGTTAACACGGCAGCCGCAACAATACGCTCCATCGAGTCCGGTTTCGCAGGCTTAGGTGGAATCATTCACTTCGCGCCGACACCATCTGGTCTCGCATTAAGAGATATCTCATGAAGAATACGCCAAAAACTTTAACGTTGTCCGCCAAGGCGCCACGCCCAGCCGCGGCGCCACTTGCCGTACCCAAAACGACTTTATCTTACTTCATCGATAATGCGCAAGCGAATCCGGAAGCGACCGTCACGACGGCACCGACCGTCGTCACCGTGGTGAAGAAAAGCCGCTCGCGCCTGGCTGCCGTGCCGCCGGCTGATGCGGCTGCCGAAGCGCCAGCGGCGGCTGTCGACGCCGTTGCCGACGTGGCCGAGGTGGCCGACGCCGCACCGGCCAAAACGCCAAGCGTGAAGGTCGCCCCCGGCGCCAAGGCCCCGGCCGCGCCGCGCAAGGTCAGCGAAAGCGCCGCCACGAACAAGGTGGTGACGGCAGCCCGCTCGAAAGTCGTGCGCGCCAAGCCTGAGGCAGCGCCCGTGACCATCATCACCGGCGCGCAAGTGGTCAGCAAGACCACGGACGCCGATGCCCTGGCCGCCATCGACACCTCGAATTACTTCCTGCCGACCGTCAAGGTGCCAGGCCGCCGCGGCCGCAAGCCGAGCGAATTCACGCCGGAAAACGATGAAGTGGCGGCACTGAACGCCGTCGAGCGCGCCGAACTGAAGGCCGTGTCGAAGGCGCGCGACCGCAAGGCCAAGGGCGGCCTGGCGGACGCGCTGGGCGATCCGGAAGCATCGGCAGCGGACCTGGAACGCCGCCGCAAGCAGATCACGGGCTTGATCAACATGGGCAAGGAACGCGGTTTCCTCACCTACGCCGAGATCAATGACCAATTGCCGGAAAACATCATCGATCCGGAAGCGATCGAAGGCATCATCGCCACTTTCAACGACATGGGCATCGCCGTCTACGAGCGCGCCCCTGATGCGGAAAGCCTGTTGTTGACTGACAACGTCGCCACCGTCACCAGCGACGATGAAGTGGAAGCGGCTGCCGCCACGGCCCTGTCGACCGTCGACTCCGACTTCGGCCGCACCACCGACCCCGTGCGCATGTACATGCGTGAAATGGGCGCCGTGGCGCTGCTGACGCGCGAAGGCGAGATCGAGATCGCCAAGCGCATCGAAGGCGGCCTGAAAGACATGATCCAGGCCATTTCCGCCTGCCCCACCACGATCGGCGAAATCGTCGCGCTGTCGCAAAAAATTGCGCGCGATGAAATCAAGGTCGATGAAGTGGTCGACGGCTTTGTGGATTTGAACGAAAGCAATGCCCCGGCGCCAGCCGCCGCGCCCGCTCCCGCCGCCGCCAGCGGTGACGACGAGGAAGAGGAAGAAGAAGCCGAGGAAGAAGACGGTGACGCCAATGGCGGCGCTGCCGGTTTCTCCAGCGAGCAACTGGCCCAGCTGAAAAAGAATGCGTTGGAGAAATTCAACGTCATTTCGACGCAGTACGACAAGATGCGCAAGGCGCCCGAGGGTTACAACTCGAAAGCCTACATCAAGGCGCAGGAAGCCATTTCGCAGGAATTGCTGGGCATCCGCTTCACGGCCAAGGTCGTCGAAAAGCTGTGCGACACCCTGCGCGGCCAGATGGAAGAAGTGCGCCACATCGAGCGCGCCGTGCTGGAACTGTGCGTGAACAAATGCGGCATGCCGCGCGCCCACTTCATCAAGGTGTTCCCGGGCAATGAATGCGACCTGGAATGGGTCGACCGCGAAGTCGACTGCAAGTACCCGTACAGCGCCATCCTCAGCCGTAACGTGCCTGCCGTCAAGGAACTGCAAAAGAAGATGATCGACCTGCAAGCGCGCGTGGCCCTGCCGCTGGCGGACTTGCGCAAGATCAATAAGCAGATGGCTGCCGGCGAAAAGCGCGCGCGTCACGCGAAACGCGAAATGACGGTCGCCAACTTGCGTCTGGTGATTTCGATCGCGAAGAAATACATCAACCGCGGCTTGCAATTCCTCGACCTGATCCAGGAAGGCAACATCGGTCTGCTGAAGGCCGTCGATAAATTCGAATACCGCCGCGGCTACAAGTTCTCGACCTACGCCACCTGGTGGATACGCCAGGCGATCACGCGTTCGATCGCCGACATGGCCCGCACCATCCGCGTGCCGGTGCACATGATCGAAACGATCAACAAGATGAACCGCATCTCGCGCCAGATCATGCAGGAAACGGGCAGCGAGCCGGACCTGGCGACCCTGGCCGTCAAGATGGAAATGCCGGAAAACAAGGTGCGTGAAATCATGAAGATCGCGAAAGAGCCGATTTCCATGGAAACGCCGATGGGCGAAGATGGCGATTCGCAACTGGGCGACTTCATCGAAGACAACACGACGTTGGCGCCGCTGGACGCCGCGCTGCACGCCTCGATGCGCAACGTGATCAAGGAAGTGCTGGACTCGTTGACGCCGCGCGAAGCGAAAGTGCTGCGCATGCGTTACGGCGTGGAAATGTCGAACGACCACACGCTGGAAGAAGTGGGCAAGCAGTTCGACGTGACGCGCGAGCGCATCCGCCAGATCGAAGCGAAAGCCATGAGCAAGCTGCGCCAGCCTTCGCGCTCGGACAAGCTGAAGACTTTCCTGACGCAAAACTAAGCGGTCAGCAGGCAATAAAAAAAGAGGCGCAAGCCTCTTTTTTTTCGTCCCTACCTGTGCCGATTTATAGAAAATGCGTGCGCTGTCCCAGCAGGCCGGCGCGCACGTGCCGGCGCGCGCGGAACAGGGCCGCGCCGCAGGCGGCGGCGATGACGGTCAGGAAGAACCAGTCCAGCGGGTTGCGGCGCGGCGGCGGCGGCGATGCTTGCGAGGGCACGGCGAAGGCCTGGAATTTATGCCCTGTGTAGACGGCGCCCACCACCAGGCCGGCGTCCGTGATCTTGTTGGTCAGGTACAGGCCGTCGTCGCGGCGGCGTACCGTCATCACGCCTTCCTTGTAGACAAAGGTCATCGGTTCAAAACCGTTGATGTTGACGCTGCCGACGACGTGCCCGGCCGCGTTGACGGCCGTGGCGTAGCTGTCGCCCTGGCCGATCAGGGCGCCCAGGTCCAGCATGCGCTTGCCATCCCAGGCAAACGCGTGCCAGCGGCGTTTTTCCGTTTCCGAGGCGCCCACGATCAGGCCCGCGTCATTGATGGCGGTGGCCGAGCTGATGCGCCCGCCGGGCAGAGTGCCGATTTCCTGCATGCCCGCGCCGGGGTGGTAGACGAAGGCGCGGCGGTAGCCATCGCCGCGCTGGGCCGTGCCCACCACCACGCCATGGCTGTTCAGGCCGCTGGCATAGCTGCTGGCGCCGCCCAGGGTGCCCAGGTCTTGCAGGCTGTGGTCGGCTTTTGTCACAAAGGCGTGGAAATCGCCGCCGCTCGTGTCGGCATAGCCGGCCACCTGGCCGCCTTGTGCGATGGCCGTGGCATAGCTGCTGGTACCGCCCAGGGTGCCCAGGTCGCGCATGCCGCCCGCCGCGTCGTAGCGGAAGGCGTGCCAGGCGCCGCTGGCCGTTTGCGCCGAACCGACCACCGCGCCATGGATATTGATGGCCTTGGTAAAACCTTCATCGCCGCCCAGGGTGCCCAGCTCGCGGAGGCGGCCATGCTGATACGTCACGGCGCGGCGCCGTCCTTCCTCTTCCATGATGATGCCGGCCACCAGGCCAGCCGGGTTCAGGTCGGATGCGATGCTGCCGTTGCCATCCCTTTCTCCAAAGCCCCGTTCGGCATAGATGGTGGCGCTGGCGCTGGAAACGGCGGCCAGCAGGCACAGGCCGAGCAATGGGGCGGGGAGGCGGGAGAACCGTGTCAGCATGATAGTTTCCTCTAGGAAAAAACTTACTATACTTTTATTTGCCAAAAATGCATATTTAATTCGCTACTGTTTTTGGTAATGTTTGTGTTCTGGCATGGCCGGCATGGCGCGTCTGGCGGCGTGGGGCAGGTAGATGGTCAGCACCGTGCCCCGGCCCGCCTGGCTGTCGATGCGCAGTTCGCCGCCCAGCGCGTGGACACGTTCGCGTATGCTTTTCAGGCCGAAGGCGGCCCGCTTGCCGTCGTCGCCCGGCTGCATGCCGATGCCGTTGTCGCTGATGCGCAGGATGATGGAATCCGCATCTTGCTCCAGCGCCACCTCCACTTCGCTGGCCTGGGCGTGGCGCACGATGTTCGACAGCGATTCCTGCAGCACGCGGAAGATGGCCGAGGTCTGGCGCTGATCGAGGCCCAGGTCCGGCACCTCGCTGTCGAGCGTGAGCCGGTAGCGGATGGCGCCGCGGCTTTCCATCTGGCGGAGCAGCCATTCGGCCGCCGGACCCAGTCCCAGTTCGAGGGTGCTGGGATGCAGGTCATTGATGATGGTGCGCACCGAGCGGATGGTGGTGTCGATGGTGTCGAGCACGCGCTGCGCGTGGCGGTGCAGGCGCGGATGGGTCTTGGCCGTGCGCGCGTGCAGCAGCGACACATCGATGCGCAGCACCATCAGGTTCTGGCCCAGGTCGTCATGAATGTCGAGCGCGATGCGCCGGCGTTCCTCTTCCTTGATCGTTTGCTGGTGGTCGCTCAGTTCGCGCAGCTGGGCCAGGGTGCGTTCCAGGTTTTCCTCGTTGCGCTTGCTGTCGGTGATGTCGATGGCCATGGCGATGATCATCTGCGGCCGCCCTTCGGCATCGAAGATGGGTTTCTTGTGCGTCTGCAGCAGGCGATTTTCCTGCAGCTGCGCATTCCATACCAGTTCTTCGCGTATCACCACCTTGCGGCTGGCAAACGCTTCCTGGTCCGCCGCGTGGAAGCCCACGTTCTGGTCGCTGGGGAAATGCTGCAAGTCGCGCCCTTCGGCAATGTCCTGCTGGTGCACGCCCCATTGCTGCTCGCAGGCCTGGTTCATCAGCACGATGCGCGAATCGGCATCTTTCAGGAACAGCGACAGGGGCATCATGGAGATGATGTCCTGCAGCCGTTCTTCGCTGCGCGCCAGGGCCGCTTCCGTTTGCGCGCGCATGGCGATTTCCGCCGATAGCTGGAGATTGACGTCGAGCAGCTGGGCCGTGCGCAGGGCCACGCGGCTTTCCAGTTCCGCATGGGCGACGCTCAATGCATGTTCGGCCCGCTTTTGTTCGGTGATGTCGCTGGCCAGCACGAGCGCGCCCGTCAGCGTGCCCTGTTGGTCGTACAGGCGGCGGCCGCTGATCATCGCCCAGCGTTCCGAACCGTCGCTGTGCCGGTATTGCAGTTCTCCCATGCAGCTATCCGTGGCTGTCTGGCGCAGCGGACACAGGCGCAGCAAGGTCGCCTCATCGTAGAATTCGCTCATTTTATGGCCCAGCAGCTTTTCCGCAGGCATATCGAGCATGTCGCACAGGCGCTGGTTGAGATGCAATATCGTGCCTTGCGCATCCGTTTGCCACATGCCGTCCTGCGCCGTCTCGCTCAGGTGGCGGTAGCGCATGGTGCTGGCATCGAGCTGCAAGCGCGTGCTGGCGAGGTGGGCGCGCAGCTTGCGCATCAGCCACATGGCCGTGCCGGCGGCTGCCGCCAGCAGCAGCAACAGCCAGATATGTTCCCAGGAGTCGAGCTCCTGCCAGGCCGCGCCGGCCAGCCAGCCCAGCACCACCAGGACGAGGGCGGCGCATGCCGTACTCAGCGTTTCAATCGACCATTTGCTCATACGCGTCCCTGGCGTCATCGTTGGCCGCTGCGGTGCACGTAGCGCCGGAGTGGGAAAAGTATTCGACGCTAGTGTAATACCAAATGTTGTTTTATTGAGAATATTTTTCCATTTGGAAAGCAAAAGGGCCGACCCTTGCGGTGCCGGCCCCTGCTTGCCGAAGGCAATGCGGCGCGATCAGCCCGTGTTGCGCAAGCCTGCCGCCACGCCGTTGATCGACAGCTGGATGCCGCGGTGCACCCGTTCATCGACTTTACTGGCGCTGGACAGGGCGCGGTTGCGCTTGATCAATTCCACCTGCAAATGGTTCAGCGGGTCGAGGTAGGCGAAGCGGTTCTGGATCGAGCGGGCCAGCAGCGGATTGCCCGCCAGGCGCTCGGTATTGCCGGTGATCAGCTCCAGGCAGCGCAAGGTGTTGCCGTGCTCTTCCGTGATGCGCTTGTAGATGCGTTCGCGCAAGTCCTGGTCCGCCACCAGTTCCGCGTAGCGCGACGCGATGGCCAGGTCGGTCTTGGCCAGCACCATGTCCATGTTCGACAGCAGGGTGGCAAAGAACGGCCATTCGGCGTACATGGCGCGCAGGGTGGCGATCCTGTCATCCTTCGACGCTGGCTCGCCATCGTTGATCCACGCTTCGATGGCGCTGCCGAAGCCGAACCAGCCCGGCAGCAGCAAGCGGCACTGGCCCCAGGAAAAGCCCCAGGGAATGGCGCGCAAGTCTTCGATGCGCTGGTTGGCCTTGCGCGAGGCGGGGCGCGAACCGAGGTTCAGCTCGGCGATTTCCGCAATCGGCGTGGCCGAGAAGAAATACTCCGTAAAGCCCGGCGTTTCATACACGAGGTGGCGGTAGGCGTGATAGGCGAGGTCCGACAGCTGCGCCATCACGGCTTCGAATTGCGCCAGCTGGCCGTTGCGGGCCGGATTGGCTTCCTGCGGCGCCAGGCTCGCTTCCAGGGTCGCGGCGACCAGCAATTCCAGGTTGCGCCGGCCGATTTCCGCGTTGGAAAACTTCGAGGCGATGATTTCGCCCTGCTCCGTCAGGCGGATCTGGCCGTTGACGGTGCCCGGCGGCTGCGCCAGGATGGCTTCGTAGCTGGGTCCGCCGCCACGGCCCACCGTGCCGCCGCGGCCATGGAACAGGCGCAGCTTGACGCCGGCCTTCTGGAAATCCGCCACCAATGCCAGTTCCGCCTTGTACAGTTCCCAGTTCGACGTGAGAAAACCGCCATCCTTGTTCGAATCGGAATAGCCGAGCATGACTTCCTGCAACTGTCCCTGCTTGGCGATCAATTGCTTGACCAGCGGCAAGGCCATGAGCTGGCTCATGATGCCGGCCGCGCGCTGCAGGTCGGGGATGGTCTCGAACAGGGGGATGACCATCAGCTCGCACGTGCTGTCGCCGTCGCCCCCGGCCTGCCAGTCGGTGCGCAGCAAGCCTGTTTCCTTTTGCAGCAGCAGTACTTCCAGCAAGTCGGACACGGTTTCCGTGTGCGAAATGATGTAATTGCGGATGGCCCGCGCGCCGTAGCGCTGGCGGATGTCGCGCGCCGCGCGCAGGATGGCCAGTTCGGAATCCGTTTCCGTGGCGTAGGCGATGTAGGGCGAGTACAGCAGGCGCGGCTGGGCCAGTTCGTTCAGCAGCAGCGCCTGCTTGTCTTCCTCGGACAGGGTCGTGTAGTCGGCGGCCACGCCGCTTTTCGCGAACAGGTCGGCCAGCACGCGCTCGTGCACGTCGGAAGTCTGGCGCATGTCGAGCGACGCCAGGTGGAAACCGAAGATGTCGGCCGCGCGCGCCAGGGTCGCCAGGCGCGGGCGCACGAGGGCCGCGCCGTGGTGCGACTCGAGCGAGGCGACGATGGTGCGCAAGTCGGCCACAAAGGCTGCCGCGTCAGGGTACGCCGCGGCCGCGCCCACTTCCTTGCGCAGGATGTTGGTGGCGCCCAGCGCGCGGGCCGTGGCGGCCAGGCGCGCATAGATGCCGATCAGGGCGCGGCGGTACGGTTCGTCGCTGCGGTGCGGCGAGGCGTCCGGCGACTGGTCGGCCAGCGCCTGCAGTTCGGCGCTCACGCCCACCATCAGGGTCGAGACGGACAGTTCCGCGCCCAGCGCGTGCACTTCGTCGAGGTAAAAGTCGAGGATGGTGGTGGCGTGGCGCGCCAGCGCGTGCTGCATGGTGCCGGCGTTGACGTTGGGGTTGCCGTCGCGGTCGCCGCCGATCCAGCTGCCCATCTGCACGTAGGCGGCATTGATCGGCTCGATCGTGCCGTTGCCGTTCGGGTACTCGGCGGCGATGTCTTCCTCGATGTCGTCGTACAGGCCCGGCAGTTCGCGCAGGAAGGTGATGCGGTAGTAGGACAGGGCGTTTTCGATTTCGTCGGCCACCGTCAGCTTCGAGTAGCGCAGCATGCGCGTCTGCCACAGGGTGGCCACGCGCGAGCGCAGCAGCTGCATGTTGGCCTGCCGTTCCTTCGGCGTCTGCGGCAGGTCGCGCTCGGCCAGCAGGCGGGCGATGTCGTGCTCGGCGTCGAGGATGCTCTTGCGCTGCACTTCCGTCGGGTGGGCCGTCAGCACGGGCGCGATCAGGGCGTCCTGGAAGAAGGTGTCGACGGTCTTGCGCGGCACGCCGGCGGCGCGCAGTTTTTTCAGCGCGAAGCTGACGCTGCCCTTTTGCGCCGGCGAGCCGGCCAGCAGGTGGGCGCGGCGGCGGCGGATGTGATGCTGGTCTTCCGCAATGTTGGCCAGGTGCGAAAAATAGGAAAACGCGCGCACGACGGAAATCGTCTGTTCGCGGCTCAGTTCCTTGAGCATGGCATCGAGTTCCAGCGCGGCGTCGGCGTCCGCTTCGCGGCGGAAGCGCACGGAAGTCTGGCGTATGGTTTCCACCACATTGAAGACGGCGTCGCCTTCCTGTTCGCGCAGCACGTCGCCCAGCAGGCGGCCCAGCAGGCGGATATCTTCTTTCAGCGGCGCGTCCTTGTCGGAGCCGGCCGCCGGGACTATTTCTGGTGCTACTGCGTCATTGAGCATAATAAAGAACCAAAGTAAGTGTAAAAGCAAGGGAATGTGGATCGCACCGGGCGTTTGGCCGCAGAGGGGAGGGGGCGCATGATAAAATTTGTGGTCTTCAACATGGACGCTAGCCTGACTTGGCCTTCTAGGCTAAGGGATAACGATTATAGCGAGGCCGGGCGTCATTCCGATACAAATTGATATCGGACGGGCGAATTGGCAACGACAACGACAGCCACAGCGAAAGAACTTGTTTTGAAAGCATCCGAATTGACCCAAAATATTCCTTCCCGCCTGGTGATCGCCACGCGCGAGAGCCGTCTTGCCATGTGGCAAGCCGAACACGTGCGTGCGCGCCTGGCCGCCCTGTATCCGCAGTGTAGCGTTGAAATTCTCGGCATGACCACACGCGGCGACCAGATTCTGGACCGCGCCCTGTCCAAGGTAGGCGGCAAGGGCCTGTTCGTCAAGGAACTGGAAGTGGCGATGGAAGAGGGCCGCGCCGACCTGGCCGTGCATTCGCTCAAAGACGTGCCGATGGAGTTGCCGGCAGGCTTTGCCCTGGCCGCCATCCTCGAGCGCGAAGACCCGCGCGACGCGTTCGTGTCCAACGATTACGCCAGCCTGGCCGAGCTGCCGCACGGCGCCGTCGTCGGCACCAGCAGCCTGCGCCGTCAGTCGCTGATCGCCGCGCGCTACCCGCACCTGACGATTCTGCCCCTGCGCGGCAACCTCGACACGCGCTTGGGCAAGCTGGACCGTGGCGATTACGCCGCCATCATCCTGGCCGCCGCCGGCCTGAAACGCCTGGGCCTGGCGTCGCGCATCCGCGCCGTGCTGGCGCCGGAAGACAGCCTGCCTGCCGCCGGCCAGGGCGCGATGGCGATCGAGGTGCGCGCCGGTCGCGCCGACGGCGTCGACATGACGGCCCTGCTGGCGCCGCTGAACCATATTGATACGGCGCAAGCCGTCACGGCCGAGCGCAAGGTGTCGAAGATCTTCGGCGGCAGCTGCCAGATTCCGCTGGCCGCGTTTGCCACTGTCGAAGGCGACAGCATGCGCTTGCGCGCCATGGTCGCCACGCCGGACGGCGCGCGCATGGCCAGCGCCGAGTTCGAAGGCCCGGCCAGCGCGCCGGAGCTGCTGGGCGAACAGGTGGCCGAGCTGCTGCGCGCACAGGATGCCGCCGGCATCCTCGCCTCGTGCGCCATTACGCCCGACAACCATGAAGGCCTGGCGCCGCATGCCTGACACGGTGGTGATCACGCGGCCCGCGGCGCAAGCGGGGCCGCTGGCCGCCAGGATCGCGGCGCTGGGCTGGCCCGTGACCCTGCTGCCGCTGCTGGAAATCCACGCGCTCGATGGCGCAGATGAATGCGCGCAGCTGCAAGCCGTGCTGGCGCGCCTGGCGGAATATGACTTGGTGGCCTTCGTCTCGCCGAACGCCATCGATTGCGTCTTTGCGCACCTGTCCGCCTGGCCGCCAGGCGTGCCGCTGGCCGTCGTGGGCGAGGGCAGCCGGATGGCCTTGGCCGCGCATGGCGTCACGGATGCGAATGCCAGCATCACCAGTCCGCTCGACACGGCGCGCAGCGATTCCGAACATTTATTGCTGGCGCTGGACTTGCCGGCCCTGCGCGGCAAGCGCGTGCTGATCGTGCGCGGCGACGGCGGACGCGATTACCTGGCCGACGGCTTGCGCGCCGCTGGCGCCGAAGTCGAGTTCGTCACAGCCTACCGCCGCCAGGTGCCCAAGCTGACGCCGGCCTTGCGGGCGACCCTGGAAAAGCTGTTGCAGCATAATAATGACTGGATCATCACCAGCTCGGAAGCGCTGCGCGGTTTGCTGGCGCTTCTTGAGGAATTGGATGCTGAAAAGACGGCTGTTGTGAAAATGCAACAGCAACATCTGATCGTGCCGCACGCCCGCATTGCACAAACGGCGGCGGCCCTGGGTTTTGCCCGTGTCACCCTGACAGGATCAGGCGACGCAGGAGTGCTCGCCGCGTTACAATCACGACCATGAACGAAATGCCTACACTCTCCGAACCGAATGCAACGCCTGGCAGCGCCGTGAAGACGGCGCCGCAGGCGGCCGACCAACCTGCCGGCCGCGCGCCGACCTTGCTGGAACAGCTGCAAAAGCCCATGAGCATCGCCGTCATCGTGCTGGCCGTGCTGCTGGCGGCGCAAAGCTGGTCGTCCAGCAAGCAGATCCGCAACCTGCGCGAAGAAGTGGCCAAGCGCCTGCAAAAGGGCGATGTCAGCAACGCCGAAACGGGCGTGCTGGCGCGCACCGTGCAAGAAGGCACGAAAGAGCTGGAAATCAAGGTGGGTGCGCTGGAAAACCGCCAGAGCGAAACGCAAAGCCAGCAGCTGGCCCTGGAACAACTGTATAACGACTTGTCGAAGAATCGCGACGAGTGGGCGCTGACGGAAATCGAGCAAGTGCTGTCGACGGCCAGCCAGCAGCTGCAGCTGGCCGGCAACGTGCCCGGCGCGCTGATCGCCCTGCAAAACGCGGACCGCAGCCTGTCGCGTTCCGACAAGCCGCAATTCATCACCATCCGCCGCGCCATCGGGCGCGACATGGAAAAACTCAAGGCCCTGCCCAGCGTCGATTCGACGGGCGTGGCCCTGCGTCTCGACGCCGTGATCGCCCAGGTCGATTCCTTGCCGATGCTGTCCGACGAAACGCCGGCCTTGCCGGCCGCGCCGGAAAAACCGGGCAAGGCCAAGCCCGTGCGCGATGCCAGCGGCAAGCTGGTGGGTCCGCCGGCGCCGGAACCGCTGCTGCAAAAGGTGCGCGACGGCTTCAATACCTGGAGCGGCGACATGTGGGCCGACGTGCGCCAATTGATCCGTATCCGCAGAGTCGATACGCCGGAAGCGCTGATGCTGTCGCCGACGCAATCGTATTTCTTGCGCGAAAACGTCAAGCTGCGCTTGCTCAATGCCCGCATGGCCTTGTTGTCGCGCAATGAAACGGCGTTCCGCAACGACTTGATCGCCGCGCAGGATGCGCTGGCCAAGTATTTCGACACCCGCGCCAAGAGCACGCAGACGGCGCAAGCCCTGCTGCGCCAGGTGCAGGGCAGCAATCTGGCCATCGAAATGCCAACCTTGTCCGACAGCCTGACTGCTGTGCGCAACTACAAAGCGAAGTCCTGAGCCCATGCGTCTATTTCTCTGGTTACTCGCCCTGATGGCCGCGGCGATCGGTATCGCCGTGACGGCCCGTTTCAACCCTGGCAACGTGGTGCTGTTCTATCCGCCGTACCGCATCGATTTGTCGCTGAACTTCTTCCTGCTGCTGCAGGTCGTGCTGTTCGTGCTGCTGTACCTGCTGGTGCGCGCCGTGCGCGCCACCGTGCGCATGCCGGCGCAAGTGGCGGCCTACCGCCAGCGCAAGCGTGAGCGCGATGGCAACAAGGGTTTGCGCGAAGCCTTGAAAGCCCTGTTCGAAGGCCGTTTCGGCCATGCAGAGAAGGCCGCCTTGCGCGCCGCCGAACTGGACGAAAACGCCGGCCTGGCCGCGCTGATCGGCGCGCGCGCCGCGCACCGCATGCGCCAGTCCGAACGCCGCGACAGCTGGCTGGCCCGCGTCGAAGGCGACGCCAGCCTGAAGACGGCCCGATTGATGACGGTGACGGAATTGCTGGTCGACGACCACCAGCCGGAAGCGGCGCTGGCCGCCGTGCGCGAACTCAACGCCAGCGGCACGCGCCATATTCACGCGCTGCAATGGTCGCTGAAAGCCGAGCAGCAGGCGAAGAACTGGCCGGAAGTGCTGCGCCTCGTGCGTTCGCTCGACAAGCACCGCGCCCTGCATCCGGCCCTGTCGTCGCGCCTGCGCGAACTGGCTTACGACCATTTGCTGTCCGACCCGTCGCATGACGCCGAATCCTTGCTGCGCGTATGGTCGACCGTGCCAAGCGCCGACCGGGTCAAGCCGTATATCGCCTGCCGCGCCGCCACGGCCCTGAATGCGCGCGGCCTGCATGACGAAGCGCGCCTCGTGTGCGAAGAGTCGCTGGCCGCCGACTGGGACGAGCGCGTCGTGCGCGCCTACCGCGAAGCGGCGGCCCCGAGCGGCACGCCGGCCTTGCTGCTGCAGATCGAGCATTGCGAGCAATGGCTGAAACAGCGTCCGCTCGATGCGGAACTGGCGCTGACCCTCGGTACCCTGTGCCTCAAGCAAAAACTGTGGGGCAAGGCCCAGCGCCACCTGGAGCAGGCTTTGTCGGACGCCAACGAACCGCAGATGGTGCGCGACGCCCACTTGAAGCTGGCGCAGATGCACGATGCCTTGCAGCAGACGGAACAGGCCGCCGCCCATTACCGGCAGTGCGCGCTGGCCACCATCCTGTAAGCCTTGTAGGCCATTTCTCCAGACGTAAAAAAGCCGTTCAGTGCAGACTGAACGGCTTTTTTTATGCGCACCCCATGGCAGAGTGCGCTGCTGCGTTGCTATTTACTTCTTCGGTACGGCGGTGCCTTCGGGCAGGGCATACGCGATCAGGGTATCGCTCATCTTCGTGCCCAGCGAACCGTGGCCGCCGGCCATGACGACGACGAACTGGCGTCCCGACTTGTTCGACACATAGCTCATCGGCGTAGCCTGGCCGCCGGCTGGCAAGCGGGCTTTCCAGATGACCTTGCCGTTGCTGACGTCGTAGCCGCGGATGTAATAGTCGAGCGTGCTGCTGAGGAAAGTCACGCCGCCGCCCGTGGTGACCATGCCGCCCAGGCTGGGCACGCCCAGCGGCAACGGGATCGGCACGGGACCGCTGTCGCGCGTGGTGCCGTTCTTGTGCATCCACACTTTTTTCATGGTGCGCAGGTCGACGGCGGCCACATAGCCCCACGGCGGTGCCTGGCATGGGAAGCCCAGCGGCGACAGGAAGGCCTTGATTTCCACGGCGAACGGGACGCCCGTCTGCGGCTGCAAGCCCATTTCGCCGCCCGTGCCGCCCTTGGCCGTCGTTTCGGCGCGCGGCACGAGTTTTTCCAGGAAGCCCATGTAGTCAGGGTTGACGATCAACAACTGGCGCACGGGGTCGATGGCCGCGCCGCCCCATTCGAAGATGCCCAGCGGGCCCGGCGAGATGACGGCGCCCTTGCCGGCCGTTTGCGGCGTGAACGGGCCTTCATAGCGGCGTTCCTTGAAGATGATGCGGCAAGCGAGCTGGTCGAACGGCGTCGTGCCCCACATGTCCGCTTCGCTGATATTGCGTTCAGGCAAGAAGGTCAGGGCCGAGAACGGCTGCGTGGGCGACAGGGTGTCGCCGGCGGCAGGATTGCTCGTCGGCACGGGTTTTTCCGGCGCCGGCACGACCAGGCTGCCGTCGCGGCGGTCGATCACATAGATGTCGCCCCGTTTCGTCGTGGCGACGACGGACGGCACTTTGCCTTTCGGCGTGTCGATGTCGACCAGCGAAGGCTGGCCGCCGATATCCATGTCCCAGATATCGTGGTGCACGGTCTGGTAGACCCAGCGCACTTTGCCGGTCGCCAGGTCCAGCGCGACGATGGCGCTGTTGAATTTCTCGCCGTTCTTGTTGCGGTTGCCGCCCCAGGTATCGGGGGTTTCATTGCCCATCGGGATGTACACCATGCCCAGCTTTTCATCGATGCTGGCCACGCCCCACGAGTTGGGCGAGTTGTTGGTGTAGTTCTTGCCTTCAGGGAAGGGCTTGGTATCTTCCGGCGTGGCCGGGTCCCAGTTCCACATCAGCTTGCCCGTGACGGGATCGTAGCCGCGGATCACGCCCGATGGTTCTTCCGTCGAATGGTTGTCCGTCACGCTGGCGGCGATCACGGCCATTTTCTGCGAGACGGCGGGCGGCGAGGTGGGCATCAGGAAACCGCGCTTGATCATGGCCATGTTTTTATACAGGTTGACGACGCCGTTGTTGCCAAAGCTCTTGCACGACTCGCCCGTATCGGCATTGACGGCGATCATGGTGCCGTCCATGGTCGGCGCCAGGATGCGGCGCGGGCATTCCATGCCGGCCGCTTCGGGGGCCGGGTTGTTCTTGGCGCGGCCCGCGTTGACGTCCCAGTAGGCGACGCCGCGGCAGATCATGTGCTGGTAGCTGGCCGCGTCGCGGTTGATCTTCGGATCGTGGCGCCAGATTTCCTTGCCCGTGTCCGGGTTCAGCGCGATGACGATATTGTGCGGCGTGCACAGGTACAGCATGTCATTGACCTTCAGCGGCGTGACTTCGTTGGCGATCTCGCCCGGGTCGTTCGGTCCCTTGAAGTCGCCCGTATGATAGGTCCAGGCTTCTTTCAGGCCGGAAATATTCGCCGGCGTAATCTGCGCGGCCGGGGCATAGCGGTCGCCATAGCCGGAGCGGCCATACGCGGACCAGTCGTTGTGCTCGACGCCGGGCGCCAGGTCGCCGGTGGCGGTGGCGGCCATGTTTTCGGCTGGCACGTCGCCATGCAGGTCATGGTAGTCCTGGAACAGGGCGATGACGCCGGCGATGACGGTCAGGGCCACGGCGGCGGACAGGGCCGTGCGTCCCAATTGCCCCTGTTTCGTGGCGGCGGGTGGCGCCAGGCGGCGGCTGACGAAGGGCAGCAGCAGCCAGACGGCGGCGGCAAACCAGATGTCGAGGCGCGGCAGCAATTGCCACCAGTCGAATTTCACTTCGATGACGGACCAGATGAGGGTGGCGGTCAGCAAGAAGGCGAGGAAAGCTTGCGCGCTGCGCTTGCCCTGGAACACCAGCACGCCGGCGACGAGCATGCCTATGCCGGCCAGCAGGTAGTACCAGGAGCCGCCGAGCGTGGCCAGCCAGATGCCGCCGCCCAGCAGGGCGAGGCCAAACAGAATGAAAATAACGCCGGTGACCTTTAATAAAGGCCCGGGCCGGAAAGAGGGAATCATCATATTCCTTTTTGCAAGGATTTATCGGTGGCGCGTTGAAAGCGCCATATTGAATTCAGGGAAGGCGTCGATTGCAGAATATACAAAGTTTGGAATCACCAGAATGTGACAGTTTATCAGAATTGATGATTGTCTTCTGGTCGCGCCATTTTTTGGCCAGGTCGTCATTTGAATCAAATAAATGCTTCAAATAAGCGCAAAGATTATGCTGGATGAGGGAGTTTCCGGGCTGGCAGGCTTGATGGCCATCGATGGTGAGACGGCCGCGCCATCACGCGCTGACAGTTCGGGGAGAATAAGCCTGACACAGTTGTTATAAGTGGCTGCAATAAATGCAATGCCGGTTATGATAACCATGTTCGCTGGATGGGGATATTGAAATGAAAATATGACGATATTTCAGGTATTAACTCGGGGCCGACCGTAGTAATGCTTAAGTGTTTCTACTTATTATTCCCAATAGCCTGTTTATTCTCTCGGCAGCAGCTTGCGCGTGCCGGACGGCCGTGCTGGCGAGTGTTGCTGGCAGGACGCGCAAAACGCCGGCGGGCCGCTGCTGCATCGCACAAGCTGCCTGTACTTCGCTATAATTGCGCGGTTAAAACACCATCCGCTAATGAGGAACCCCATGAGTTTGAATAACGTCTCTTCCGGCCGCGACCTGCCGAACGATTTCAACGTCGTCATCGAAATCCCGATGAATGCCGATCCGATCAAGTACGAAGTCGACAAGGAAAGCGGCGCGATCTTCGTCGATCGCTTCATGGGTACCGCCATGCATTACCCGTGCAACTACGGCTACGTGCCGAACACCCTGTCGCCGGACGGCGATCCGGTCGACGTGCTGGTCATCACCCCGTTCCCGCTGATCCCGGGCGTGGTCGTGCGCTGCCGTCCTATCGGCGTGCTGAAAATGACCGACGAGTCGGGCGAAGACGCGAAAGTGCTGGCCGTGCCAGTCGACAAGGTCCTGTCGATCTACAGCCACTGGCAAAAGCCGGAAGACTTGAACGAACTGCGTTTGCGCCAGATCCAGCATTTCTTTGAGCACTACAAAGATCTGGAAAAAGGCAAATGGGTCAAGATCGACGGCTGGTATGGCCCTGACGTGGCCAAGGAAGAAATCCTGGGCGGCGTCGCCGCCTACAAGGCAGATGCTGCAAAAGCCTAACAGCATCAGTTAAAAAACGCTCCCCGCCAGTCATGGCCGGGAGCGTTTTTTTATGCGCGAAACGGGCTGTGTTCGTTCAACTCATCGAGATAGGCATCGATGCCGCCCCGTTCGCGCTCGAGGAAGCGCTGCACGGCGTCGGCAAAGGCAGGGTGGGCCAGCCAGTGGGCGGACCAGGTCTTTTGCGGCAGGAAGCCGCGCGCCATCTTGTGCTCGCCCTGGGCGCCCCCTTCGAAGGTGGCGATGCCGTTGGCGATGCAAAATTCCAGCGGCTGGTAGTAGGCCGTCTCGAAGTGCAGGCACGGCACATGCTCGAGCGCGCCCCAGTAGCGGCCATATAAAGTGTCGGCCGTGTGGATCACCAGCGAAGCGGCAATGGCCCGGCCTTCGCGCTCGGCGATCACCAATAAAATGTTCTGCGGCATGCCGGCGGCGATGCCCCGGAAGAAGTCCAGCGACAGATAGGGCGAGGAGCGGTGTTCCGCATAGGTATTGCTGTAGCAGCGGTGGAACAGTTTCCAATCCGCGTCCGTGGCGTCCATGCCGCGCACCTGGCGCATGGTCACGCCCGCTTCCCGCACCTTGCGCCGCTCGGCGCGGATATTCTTGCGTTTCTTGTGTTCCAGGGTGGCGAGAAATTGCTCGAAATCCGTGTAGCCGGGATTGAGCCAGTGAAACTGCACGCCGCTGCGCATCAGGTAGCCGGCCTCGGCCAGCTGGCGCGCCTCGCTTTCCGGCGGGAACAGGATATGGCAGGACGACACGTCGGCCGCTTGCTGCTGGGCCTGCAAAAAGGCCAGCAGGGCGGCGCGCGCTTCGCCATCGCGGGCCAGCAAACGCGTGCCGCTGACGGGCGTAAAGGGAATAGCGGACAGCAGTTTCGGGTAGTATTCGAGGCCATGCTGCTGATAGGCGTCGGCCCAGGCCCAGTCGAACACGTATTCGCCATACGAGTGCATTTTCAGGTACAGGGGCAGGGCGGCGGCCAGCGTGTCTCCTTGCCACAGCACCAGGTAATTCGGTTGCCAGCCCGTGTCCGCGCTGGCGCAGCCGGACTCGTGCAGCGCGTGCAAAAAGGCATACGAGAGGAAGGGATTGCTATCCGCCTGGCACGCCAGCAGTTCAGACCAGGCCGCTTCGCCAATTTCAGCCAGGGTAGTGACGATAGCCGTGCGATAATTCATTGTTGTAGTGTGCATTCATCACTCTCGGGGCGCCACCATCGGCCTGTGTGCCCCTGTCTTGTTTAATAGAACGAAAATATCCATCATCATGACAGTCAAAGTCGCAATTGCTCAAATGAATAGTACGGTCGGCGATCTGGCCGGCAACCGTGCCAAGATCTTCGACCTTTCCCGCCGCGCCTTTGAAGCGGGCGCCGATATCGTGCTCACGCCGGAACTGTCGCTGGTCGGCTATCCACCCGAGGACTTATTACTGCGCAATGCATTCTACGCAAAAACGCAGGAAGCGTTTGCGGGGCTGGCGGCCGACCTGGCCCAGTTCAAGGATTTGCACGTGGTGGTGGGCGTGCCCCTGCAGGACGAGAAGGGCGTGCGCCACAATGCCGCCTCCGTGCTGGTCAATGGCGAAGTGCTGGGCACCTACCGCAAGCACGACTTGCCGAACACCACCGTGTTCGATGAAAAACGCTACTTTACGTCGTCGGACCAGGCTTTCGTGTTTGGCGTGAAAGGCGTGCGTTTCGGCATCAATATCTGCGAAGACACATGGTTCGAGCATGCGCCGATGCGCGCCCGCGCGGCCGGCGCGCAAGTGCTGCTGGTGCCGAACGGTTCGCCCTACCATATGAACAAGCAGCATCTGCGCTATGAAACCATGCGCAAGAACGTCAGCGCGCAAGGCATGGCCCTCGTGTACGCCAACCTGGTCGGCGGCCAGGACGAGCTGATTTTCGACGGCGATTCGTTTGTCATGGATGCGGCCGGCACGATTTGCGCCCAGCTGCGCCATTTCGAGGAAGACTTGCAACTGGTCGAGTTCGACGGCGCCACGCCCTTGCCGCAGCCGCTGGCCGCCCCGTTGACCACCGAGGCGCAGGTGTACCAGGCGCTGGTGCTGGGCGTGCGCGACTATATAGTCAAGAACGGCTTTCCGGGCGTGCTGATCGGCATGTCGGGCGGCGTCGATTCCGCGCTGACCCTGGCCATCGCCGTCGATGCGCTGGGCGCCGACAAGGTGCGCGCCGTGATGATGCCGTCGCAATTTACGGCCGATATCTCGTGGATCGACTCGCGCGACATGGTAAAACGCCTCGATGTGCGCTACGATGAAATTCCGATCAAGCAAACCTTCGACGCCTTCCGCGCTACCTTGGCCGGTGAGTTCGCGGGGCTGGCGGAAGACGCGACGGAAGAAAACATCCAGGCGCGCATCCGCGGCACCCTGCTGATGGCCCTGTCGAACAAGCATGGCAGTATCGTCTTGACGACGGGCAACAAGAGCGAGATGGCGGTCGGCTATTGCACGCTGTACGGCGACATGGCGGGCGGCTTTGCCGTGATCAAGGATATTGCCAAGACGCTCGTGTACCGCCTGTGTGCCTGGCGCAACAGCGTGTCGGACGTGATTCCCGAGCGCATACTGACGCGGGGACCGTCGGCCGAACTGCGCGCCGACCAGTTGGACCAGGATTCCTTGCCGCCGTATGACGTACTCGACGGCATCATGCAGCTGTACATGGAAGAAAACCGGCCGATCGCCGAGATTATCGAGGCTGGCTACCCGCCGGCCGATGTGGCCCGGGTCACGCGCCTGATCAAGATCAATGAATACAAGCGGCGCCAGTCGCCGGTGGGCATCCGCGTCACGCACCGTGGCTTCGGCCGCGACTGGCGCTACCCGATTACCTCGAAGTTTTACGAGTAAGGCGGGGTTCCGTTAAGCCAGCTAATGAAGAACTGACGATTATCAATAAGGAGAAAGCCATGAAACAGATTACCGCCATCATCAAACCATTCAAGCTCGACGAAGTACGCGAGGCGCTGGCCGATGTGAACGTGACGGGCTTGACCGTGACGGAAGTGAAGGGCTTTGGCCGCCAGAAAGGCCATACCGAGCTGTACCGTGGCGCCGAGTACGTGGTCGACTTCTTGCCGAAAGTCAAAGTCGAAGTGGTGGTGGACGACAGCGTGTCGGAACTGGTGGTCGACGCCATCATCAAGGCAGCCCGCACGGGCAAGATCGGCGACGGCAAGATCTTCGTGCGCGACGTGGAGCAGGTCATCCGCATCCGCACGGGCGAGACGGGTCCGGACGCGGTGTAAATCCAAGCCAACAATGTTGTCGGATTACGGTCCTTCAGACCTAATCCGACCTACGTGATGTATCGCTTATATGGCCGTAGGTCGGGTTAGCGCGCCAGCGCGTAAGCCGACGCTGCTGAGCTAACAAAGCTGTTGGATTGCGCTTCAGCGCCCCAGCCGCATGTCGAATTTCCAGCAGATCAGGCGCAGTATCGTGATGCCGCTGGCGCTGGTCCATAGCGCGAAGTCGTGTTCGGCGCCGAAGTGCATCTGCAGCAGATAAGCCCAGCAGCCGAAGAACGCGCAGATCGCATACGGTTTGCCGTCACGAAACACCATCGGTACTTCGTTGCAGACAATGTCGCGCATCACGCCGCCGAAAATCCCCGTAATTACTCCCATCATCGACGCGATGAAGATCGGCATGCCGGCGCGCATGGCTTCGGCCACGCCGGCGATGGCGAACATGCCCAGGCCGATGGCGTCGGCGATGACGATCAGGCGTTCCGAGACGATCTGCCGCAAATGCTGGATCAGGGGCGCGGCCGTCAGGGCCAGAACGAAGATCAGGATCGCGTATTCCTGGTGCGAGACCCAGAACAGGGGCCGCTTGTCGAGCAGGATGTCGCGCAAGGTGCCCCCGCCGAACGCCGTGATGAAGGCCACGACGAATACGCCGACCAGGTCCATGCGCTTGCGCCGCGCTTCGATGAAGCCGGAAAACGCGCCCACCAGGATAGCGATGACCTCAATGATCTTGATCAGCGAGCCAGGCGGCAATTGGGGTGGCATCATGGGTGGAGCGCGTGCACGAGACGCTAAGCAGGAAATAATTGTCACAGGTTAACATGACACGGCCCCGAATGGTGACAAACGGGGCCGTGCGCAGGGTGTAACTTGTTACTGAATTGTAATTTCTTGCTATCTATCCTAGCGGATGGGCTGCAGCGCTGCCGAGAGCAGCACGACGAGGGCGCCATCGCCCCCTTCGGAGCGGCGCGCCTGGCAAAAGGCGATGACTTCATCCTTTTGCACGAGCCAGCTGTGCACCATCGATTTCAAGACCGGTTCCTGGCCTTTCGAGCCAAAACCCTTGCCGTGGATTACGCGCACGCAGCGCAGCTTGCGCCGCGTCGCCTGGTTCAGAAAGGCGCCGATGCCGTCGCGCGCCTCGTCGCGGCGCAAGCCGTGCAAGTCCAGCTCATCCTGGATGGGCCAGTGGCCCTTGCGCATCTTCTTGACCACGTCCTGTCCCACGCCGGGGCGGGCGTAGTTCAGGGCCGGATCGTTTTCCAGATAATGGTCGACCTCGAACAAGTCCGACAGCGACTCGCGCAGCACGGCCGCGTCGTCCTCTTCCGGGGACAACTTGCGCGCGGGCTGCTGGACGCTTGCCGCGCCCGCCTTGGGCAGGCTGGGCATGTAGCGGTCCGACTCGGGCAGGCGCTTGACGCCGCCGATGCTGGCCTTGAACAGATTGCTTTCCACGGCCTGCACCTTGACCTGTTGCGCGCGCTCAGCCGCGGCTTGCGCGCGCGCATCGGCCTGCTCCTTGAGCTGCTTGCTGACCGCTTTCAGGTCGGCAAAGTCTTTCATCGACGCCATGCGACGCTTACTCCTGGCCTTCCAGGTAGCGCTGGGCGTCCAGTGCTGCCATGCAACCCGTACCGGCGCTGGTGATGGCCTGGCGGTAGATATGGTCTTGCACGTCGCCGGCGGCAAACACGCCCGGTGCGCTGGTGGCCGTGGCCATGCCTTCCAGGCCCGTCTTGGTCTTGATGTAGCCGTTGTGCATTTCCAGCTGGCCTTCGAAGATGCCCGTGTTCGGCTTGTGGCCGATGGCGATGAAGACGCCATGCACGGACAGCGCTTCGACCTTGCCGTCGATGGTCGATTTGATGTTCAGGCCCGTCACGCCGCCTTCGTTGCCCGTCACTTCGTCCAGAGTGTGGTTATATTTCAACACGATCTTGCCCTCGGCAACCTTGGCGTTCAGGCGGTCGATCAGGATCGCTTCGGCGCGGAACTTGTCGCGGCGGTGGATCAGCGTGACTTTGTTGGCGATGTTCGACAGGTACAGCGCTTCCTCGACGGCCGTATTGCCACCGCCGACGACGGCCACTTCCTGGTTGCGGTAGAAGAAACCATCGCAGGTGGCGCAGGCGGACACGCCCTTGCCCATGAATTCCGCTTCCGACGGCAAGCCGAGGTATTGCGCGGACGCGCCCGTGGCGATGATCAGGGTGTCGCACGTGTATTCGTGGCTGTCGCCCTTCAGACGGATCGGCTTTTCATTGAGGAAAGTGGTGTGGATGTGGTCAAACACGATTTCCGTATTGAAACGCTCGGCATGCTGCAGCAAACGCTGCATCAGGTCCGGGCCTTGCACGCCCATGGGGTCGCCGGGCCAGTTTTCCACGTCGGTGGTGGTCATCAACTGGCCGCCTTGTTCCACGCCGGTGACCAGCATCGGGTTCAGGTTGGCGCGGGCGGCGTAGACGGCGGCGCTGTAGCCGGCTGGGCCGGAGCCGAGGATCAAAACGCGGGCGTGTTTGGTAGTGGTCATGGGAGGCTTCTCTATGAGTGGGGTCTATCCGAATTGGGGGCATACGCGCGAAGAACAAGGCTGTATTGCGCTTGCGCAAGCAATCCTCGATTATAGACCAAGCCGCCTGTAGCGACGAATCGTGGGGCCGTCCGGGGCATATATGGCTTAGAATACTTCCTTATTATGGGAAATTCCCTTTCAGAAACATTTTTCACCTTGCAGCGCTTCCCAGAATGACTAAACCAGCCCAGGCCAATCAAAATAGCTACACCCGAAAACCGGTCGAACGCCGGCCCTTGCCCAACCGGCTGGTACGGCTGCTGTCCGAGGCGCGCTGGTTCGCGCTGGCCGCGTTTGCCCTGTATTTCTTGCTGATCCTGGCCAGCTTCAACAAGCTCGACCCCGGCTGGTCGCACGCCACCAATGTCGACAAGGTGGCCAACCTGGGCGGCAAGCTCGGCGCGACCTTTTCCGATCTGTTGCTGTATATCTTCGGCTTTTCCGCCTGGTGGTGGTGCGTGTGGCTGTTGCGCACGGTGTGGAATGGCTATCGCCGGCTGAGTAAGCGCTTCCTGCTGGAAGAGGAAGAGGTGGAGCGCGAGCACCATGTCGAGATGCTGATCCGCATCGTCGGCTTCTCCATCATGCTGATCGGCAGCATGGGCCTTGAATACCTGCGCATGGCGAAGAGCCTGCACGTGCAGCTGCCGCGCGACCCGGGCGGCGTGCTGGGCCAGCTAGTCGGACATGCTAGCAAGGAAGCGTTTGGCTTTACTGGCGCCACCCTGCTGCTGTTGCTGCTGTTCGGCCTCGGTTTCAGCCTGTTCTTCCATGTATCGTGGCTGCAAGTGGCCGAACGCATCGGCGGCGCCATCGAAGACGCATTCAATTGGTTTGTGCTGCGCTACCAGGACCGCGAAGACCGCCGCCAGGGCGAAGTGGCCGCCGTGCGCCGCGACGAGGTGGTGGTGATCGAGCGGGCCAAGCACGTGGAAAAGCACGTGGCCGCGCCGCCCGTCAAGATCGAGCCGCAAGTCGTGACCGTGGTGAAATCGGAGCGCGTGGAAAAGGAGCGCCAGGCGCACCTGTTTGAAAACTTGGGCGATGGCAAGCTGCCGCCTTTGTCGCTGCTCGACGAAGCGCCGCCCGTGGTGGAAACGGTGTCCGTGGAAACCCTGGAATTCACGAGCCGCCTGATCGAAAAGAAATTATCGGACTTTGGCGTGGATGCCAAGGTAGTGGCCGCTTACCCCGGCCCTGTGGTGACGCGCTATGAGATCGAGCCGGCCACGGGCGTCAAGGGTAGTCAGATCGTGGGCCTGGCGCGCGACCTGGCCCGTTCGCTGTCGCTGACGTCGATCAGGGTGGTAGAAACCATTCCCGGCAAGAATTACATGGCCTTGGAATTGCCTAATAGTAAACGCCAGATCGTGCGCCTGACGGAAATCCTCGGCTCCAAGGTCTACAACGATGGCGTGTCCAGCCTGACGATTGCGCTGGGCAAGGATATCGCCGGCAAGCCCGTCGTGGCCGATCTCGCCAAGATGCCTCACTTGCTGGTGGCCGGCACGACCGGTTCCGGCAAGTCAGTCGGCATCAATGCGACGATCCTGTCGCTGCTGTACAAATCTGATCCGCTCGACGTGCGCCTGATTTTGATCGATCCGAAGATGCTGGAAATGTCCGTCTACGAAGGCATCCCGCACCTGCTGGCGCCCGTCGTGACGGACATGCGCCAGGCCGGCCACGCGCTGAACTGGGCCGTGAACGAGATGGAGCGCCGCTACAAGCTGATGAGCAAGATGGGCGTGCGTAACCTGGCCGGCTACAACGCGAAGATTGCCGACGCGAAAAAGCGCGAAGAACACATCCCGAATCCGTTCAGCCTGACGCCGGACTCACCCGAGCCGCTGGAAAAACTGCCGACCATCGTCATCATCATCGACGAGCTGGCCGACCTGATGATGGTGGTGGGCAAAAAAGTCGAGGAATTGATCGCGCGTATCGCGCAAAAGGCGCGCGCCGCCGGCTTGCACTTGATTCTGGCCACGCAGCGCCCATCTGTAGACGTGATCACGGGGCTGATCAAGGCGAATATCCCGACGCGTATCGCCTTCCAGGTCTCGTCGAAGATCGACTCGCGCACCATTCTCGACCAGATGGGCGCGGAAACCCTGCTGGGCATGGGCGACATGCTGTACATGCCGCCCGGCACCGGCTTGCCGATGCGCGTGCACGGCGCGTTCGTGTCGGATGAAGAAGTCCACCGCGTTGTCAGCCATCTGAAGCTGCAGGGCGAACCGAATTACATCGAGGGCATCCTCGAAGGCGGCACCCTGGAAGGCGACGGCGCCGAAGGCGGCGCGCCGGGCGAGGGCGGCGGCGAGGCCGATGCCCTGTACGACCAGGCGGTGGCGGTGGTGCTGAAAAACCGCCGCGCCTCAATTTCGCTGGTGCAGCGTCATTTGCGCATCGGCTACAACCGCGCGGCCCGTCTGCTCGAGCAGATGGAGCAGAGCGGGGTGGTTTCAACCATGCAATCCAATGGCAACCGGGAAATCCTGGTGCCGGCGGCGAGTAGTGAACAAGGGTAACGGAATGAAGAATACGACTTTCGCAGCAAAAATGATCATCGGCGCGGCCAGCGTCGCCTGCAGTATGCTGTTCGCGGCCAGCGCCTCGGCCAGTGCCCTGGAACAGTTCAAGAGCTTTGCTGCCGGCACCAAGTCGGCCAAGGGCGAGTTCGTGCAGCGGCAAGTCAAGAAGGCGGACGCCAGCGGCAAGGCGAAAGTGTCGACGCCAGCCAGCGGCACCTTCGAGTTCGCGCGCCCAGGCAAGTTCATCTGGACCTATCTGAAGCCGTACGAGCAGCTGCTGCAAGCGGACGGCGACAAGTTGTATATCTATGACAAGGACCTGAGCCAGGTGACGGTCAAGAAACTGGGCGACGCGCTCGGTTCCTCGCCGGCCGCCATCTTGTTTGGCAGCAACGACCTGGAAAAGAATTTCACCCTGGCCGAAGCGGGCACGCGCGATGGTCTGGAATGGCTGAAAGCGACGCCGAAGGCCAAGGACACGACCTTCGATGAAATCACCATCGGCCTGCGTAACGGCGTGCCGGAGGCGATGGAATTGCGCGACTCGTTCGGGCAGACGTCGGTGCTGGCGTTCAAGAATTTCCAGAAAAATCCGGCACTGTCCGCGAACCATTTCAAATTCGTGATGCCTAAAGGCGCGGACGTGATCAACAACTAAGTTTTTCACGTGCTGTTTTTTTGACCGGCCTCGCACCATGCGGGGCCTTTGCATTCTTACCCGGTACATATTATGGCGGATCTCTTTTCCACCGCACCGCGCCAGCCGCTGGCCGAAGCCTTGCGGCCTGCTACCCTTAACGAAGTCATCGGCCAGACGCATCTGTTGGGCGTCGGCAAGCCGCTGCGCCTGGCGTTCGAGGCGGGCAAGGCCCATTCGATGATCTTGTGGGGACCGCCCGGCGTGGGCAAGACGACCCTGGCGCGCCTGATGGCGAACGCGTTTGACAGCGAATTCATCGCTCTGTCGGCTGTGTTTGCCGGCGTGAAAGATATTCGCGCGGCCATGGACCAGGCCCGCCACAGCCTGGACCAGTTCGGCAAGCACACTTTATTGTTCGTCGACGAGATCCACAGGTTTAATAAATCGCAGCAGGATGCCTTGCTGCCTTTCGTGGAGTCGGGCCTCGTGACCTTCATCGGCGCCACCACCGAAAACCCCAGCTTCGAAGTGAACTCGGCGCTGCTGTCGCGCGCGCAAGTGTATGTGTTGAAGTCGCTCAACGAAGACGAGATGAAGCAGTTGCTGGCCAAGGCGCAAAGCACGGCGCTGACGCACCTGAGCTTCGACGAAGCGGCCGCCGACACCCTTATCGGCTATGCGGATGGCGATGCGCGCCGCTTTTTGAACTTGCTGGAACAGGCCGAGACGGCGGCCAGCTCGACGGGTACGACGACCATCGACGCGGCCTTCGTCGACAATGCGCTGACCCTCAATTCGCGCCGCTTCGACAAGGGCGGCGACAATTTCTATGATCAGATTTCTGCCCTGCACAAGTCCGTGCGCGGTTCGAACCCGGATGCGGCCCTGTACTGGTTTTGCCGCATGATCGACGGCGGCGCCGACCCGCGCTATTTGTCGCGGCGCATCGTGCGCATGGCCTGGGAAGACATCGGCCTGGCTGACCCCCGCGCCTTGACCATGGTCAATGATGCGGCGGAAACGTACGAGCGCCTCGGTTCGCCCGAAGGCGAGCTGGCCCTGGGCCAGGCCGTGATTTACCTCGCGATCGCCGCGAAAAGCAATGCCGGCTACAACGCGTTCAATACGGCCATGGCCTTCGTCAAGAAAGACAAGTCGAAGGAAGTGCCAGTGCACTTGCGCAATGCGCCGACGAAGCTGATGAAGGAACTCGGTTACGGCCACGCCTACCGCTATGCGCACGACGAGCCCGATGCCTACGCGGCCGGCGAAACGTATTTTCCGGACGGCATGGCTGAACCGGGCTGGTACCAGCCCGTGCCGCGCGGGCTGGAAAGCAAGATTGCCGACAAGCTGGCCTGGCTGCGCGAGCTTGACAGGAAAGCAGGAAAACCGGCCGGCAAGGGCTGAATTACAGTCCCAGCAAGGTAAAGCCGTCATCCTGCGGCGCGTAGCCGACCAGCCGGCGCGTCGCGTCGATGGATAGCCGTTTATAACGGTTGTCCGACACCCCATGCACGACGTGGTAGCCGGGCGCCACGTCCGCCGCGATGCAGCGGGCCAGCAGCTGCACCACGTCGCGCTCGCTGATGAAGGCGGCGATGTCGCGCGCGCTGTGATGCTGGCCTTTTTCAAACTGCGCCACGTTGGCGATGCGCACGGCGATCGCCGTCATGCCATGCTGGTGCGCGAAGGCCGACGCCACGCCTTCACCGAAGGCCTTGCTGGCGCCATACATGTTCGCCGGGCGCGCCGGCATGTTCTCATGCACTTGCATATCGAGCGGATAGCCCTCGACGGTTTGCGCGCTGCTGGCGAATACCACTCTTTTCACTCCCTGTGCCTGTGCCGCGCGGAAGATGTTGTGCGTGCCGATGATGTTCGGCTGCAGCAATTGCGCATCGAAATCGGCGCTGGCGTGCGGCACGCCGGCCAGGTGCAGCACCACGTCGGTATCCATGCAGGCGGCCAGGCAGGCGGCATGGTCGCTGACATCTAGCTGCATGGACGGGCAGGGCGCTTCGGCCAGCTTGCCTGTGTGCAGGTCGGCCAGGCGCAGGGAGAATTCCCCGTGCCGGCGCTTCCAGAAAACGGTGCCGATGATGCCGGCGGCGCCCGTGACGAGGACGCGCAAAGGTTGTTGAATCATGTATTCCTTGTATTGAGTGTGTGAGGCAATGCCAGGCTCAGCCAGCGCAGCAGGGCGGGGCGCGGGGCGGCCGTCTCATGCACGCGGATGCGTCCGCTGCCCACGGCTTCGACCAGCACCAGGCCGTCATTCGGGATCGTGTAGCGTTCACCGCTGCGCAGCACGCAATCCTCGAACTGGGCGTAGGCCGTGATCCAGGCCGTGCCGGACAGGCATTCGATGACCCTGGCGCGCGCTTTTTCCAGGCGCAAGGGGCGTTCGCTGCGTAATTCGTGGTCGGTTTGCATGGCATCGCTCCTGTTGTGCGGACAGGAACAGCTTAGGCGCTGGGCTTGAACCATGACAGATGCAGGAAACCGAAATTGTCATGCATACAGTGTGCTTCGTCGTACACTGTGCTTGTCAAAAAAACGGGCAACTGTATCTGTGCGTGCCGCGCGCGCCAGCCGCATACTGAAGGGATGAACATGAATGCGCCTTTGAATCTGTACGAGCACCTGGCCAACGAGCTGGGCGCCCTGATCGACGCGCGCGTGTTCGCGCCCGGCGACCGCCTGCCGTCGATCCGCCACCTGGCGCAGCAAAAGCGCATTTCCGTCAGCACGGTGATGCAAGCCTTGCGCCTGATGGAAGACCGGGGGCAGGTCGATGCGCGGCCCCAGTCCGGCTATTTCGTGCGCCACCGGGCGCCGCGCCGGCCCTGCAGCGCGGACGCGCAGCATCTGAAGGAGCCGGCCTTTGTCGGCATCAACAACCTGTTGATGCGCGTGCTGAAGGAAAACGAGGCGCCCGATATCGTGCAGCTGGGCACGGCCTGGCCGCCCGACGAGATATTGCCCATCAAGCGCATGCAGCGCACCATCAGTGCGGTGGCGCGGCGCGAGCCGGCGTTATTGAGCAAGGTCAGCTGCTACGACGTCAGCGAAGGCAATTTTTTGCGTCAGGTCACGCGCCGGGCGCTGGACTGGGGCAAGCTGGACCCGCGCGAGATCGTCGTGACGAATTCCTGCACGGAAGCGATCAGCCTGTGCCTGCGCGCCGTGGCCAAGCCGGGCGACACCATCGCCATCGAGTCGGCCACGTATTTCGTGCTGCTGCAGATGATAGAAAGCCTGGGCATGAAGGCGCTGGAAATCCCCACCGACCCGAAGACGGGGCCGTCGCTCGACGCGCTGGAACTGGCCCTGCGCGCCGGCCTCGTGCAGGCTTGCCTGTTCGTGCCGAACGCGAATAATCCCCTGGGCTGCGTCATGCCGGAAGCGAACAAGCAGCGCTTGGCGGGCTTGCTGTCGGAATTTAATATTCCGCTGGTGGAAGACGATGTCTATGGCGACCTGTGCTTTGCGCCGCAGCGCCCGTGGCCTGTGAAGGCTTACGACACGAGCGGCAATGTGCTGCTGTGTTCCTCGTTTTCCAAGGCCATCACGCCCGCGTCGCGCGTGGGCTATGTGCTGGCCGGGCGTTTCGCGCAGGAAGTGGCCTTGCTGAAAACCGTGTCGAGCGGCGCCACCAGCCATTTTTTCCAGGCCGTACTGGCCGATTTTTTGGAGGGCAGCAGCTACGACCAGCAGCTGCGCAAGATGCGGCGCACGCTGGTGCAGCGCATCGCGCGCATGTCCGATGCCGTGGCGGCCAGCTTTCCGGTCGACTGCATGCTGTCCGAGCCGCACGGCGGTTTCGTGCTGTGGGTGCAGATGCCGCCGCAAGTCGATGCGCTGGCCCTGCATGGCCAGGCCATTGCGGACGGCGTGGCGTATATGCCGGGCCAGCTGTTCTCGGCCTCGGGCAAGTTCGGCAATTATCTGCGCCTCAATTGCGGCAATCCGTGGACGCCGCGCATCGAGCAGGCGATCGGCCGGCTGGGCCGCCTGGTGCATGAGGCCTTGTAACTATTTTTTGCGTTTCAGTCCCCGTTTTTCACCGTTCGCTCCCTGTTTTTCGCCGCTGGTCGCAAGCCGGTGGCCTTGTTTGCCGCCGTTGGCTAAAGTAACACCATACCAGCAGCAGTCAACGACGCAAATTAACCAGGAGTCACATCATGAGCGTACTGAAAAACATGGAAATCGCCTTTATCGCCGCCGCCGTCCTGGCCATCGGCAGCAGCTTCGCCACCGCCGGCGCCAACACGGTGGAGGTGAGCGCCACGTCGACCCTGATCGCGCAGGCCGCCGACAGCACGATGCCCGTCGTCACCGTCAGCGCCCGCCGCCTGACCGCCGCCGAAAAAGCCGCTTTCATTTAAGTATCCGCCGTAAAGCGGGCGCGAGTGCCCGGCCATGCCGCCATGACGATGGCAGAGCGAGTGCAAAACTCATAAAGAACTGAACGGGTCTTGGTACAATGAGTGCTTTCGATACATCGGCACCGCCATCCACCCATGATAGATATCCAACTTCTCCGTAAAGACATCACCAACGTCGCAGAACGCCTGGCGACGCGCAAATTCCAGCTCGACGTGGCAGGTTTTACCGCCCTCGAAGCCGAACGCAAGGCGATCCAGACGCGCACCGAAGAGCTGCAGGGCAAGCGCAACGCGCTGTCCAAGCAAATCGGCATGTTGAAAGGCAAGGGGGAAGACACCTCGGCCGTGATGGCGCAAGTGGCCGGCCTGGGCGATGAACTGAAAGCCGATGAAGCGGCCTTGACCGTGGTGCAAGCCAAGCTGAGCGATTTCATCATGGCCGTGCCGAACCTGCCGCACGAATCGGCACCGGTAGGCACGGACGAGTCGGGCAACGTGGAAGTGCGCAAGGTCGGCACGCCGCGCACGTTCGATTTTGAAGTCAAGGATCACGTCGACGTGGGCGCCCCGCTGGGCCTCGACTTCGAAGTGGCCACCAAGTTGACCGGTTCGCGCTTCTCCGTGATGAAGGGCGGCATCGCCCGTCTGCACCGCGCACTGGCGCAATTCATGCTCAACACGCACGTGGACGAGCACGGCTACACGGAATGCTATACGCCGTACATGGTCAACGCCGATTCGCTGCGCGGCACGGGCCAGCTGCCGAAATTCGAAGCCGATCTGTTCTCGGTGAAAAAAGGCGGCGTGGAAGGCGAGGGCGAGACCTTCTACCTGATCCCCACGTCGGAAGTGTCGCTGACCAAC
This sequence comes from Janthinobacterium aestuarii, assembly GCF_046113285.1. Lineage (NCBI taxonomy): Bacteria > Pseudomonadati > Pseudomonadota > Betaproteobacteria > Burkholderiales > Oxalobacteraceae > Janthinobacterium > Janthinobacterium aestuarii. The sequence continues at coordinate 4,240,789 of NZ_CP142524.1, read as the reverse complement.
ATCGCGCGCGATGAAATCCTGGCGCTCGATCAATTGCCCCTGAAAATGACGGCCCACACGCCATGCTTCCGTTCGGAAGCGGGCAGCTATGGCCGCGACACGCGCGGCATGATCCGCCAGCACCAGTTCGACAAGGTGGAAATGGTGCAAGTGGTGCACCCGGACACCTCGTACCAGGTGCTGGAAGAAATGGTCGGCCACGCGGAAACGATCTTGCAACGCCTGGGCCTGCCGTACCGCGTGATGTCGCTGTGCACGGGCGACATGGGCTTTACGGCCAGCAAGACCTTCGACCTGGAAGTATGGCTGCCGGCGCAGAACACCTACCGCGAAATCTCGTCCCTGTCGAACACGGAAGCCTTCCAGGCACGCCGCATGCAGGCACGTTTCCGCAACGCCGCCGGCAAGCCGGAACTGGCCCACACCCTGAACGGCTCCGGCCTGGCAGTGGGCCGCACCCTGGTCGCTGTGCTGGAAAACTACCAGCAAGCCGACGGCAGCGTCGAAATCCCGCCAGTGCTGCGCCCGTACATGGGCGGCCTGACGCATCTGAAGGCGTAAAAAAGACCAGGCAGCTTGCTGCAATGGAAGGCTTAAAATAGTCCTTCCATTTTTTCAAGCGGCTGCTATAATCTTGCCTTCTCGCAGCAATGCGGGAAAAGACCGCAGCAAATGGAGAGGTGGCAGAGTGGTCGAATGTACTTGACTCGAAATCAAGCGTACGTTAAATCGTACCGTGGGTTCGAATCCCACCCTCTCCGCCAGAACAAATAGAGAAAGCTCCCGCAAGGGAGCTTTTTTTATTTGTGGCGGCGAAGAGGAGTACGCCCCCTGCGGGGCGTACGCGTGGGATTCGAAGCCCCGCGCATATTTGCGCGGGGCTCTCCGAATCGTCCAATTGGTTTTCACGCGTGCGCCAAGGTGGCGTCTACAAAGGCGAGCCGCGCCTTGCGCCGGGCTCTCCGAATCGTCAAATTGTTTTTCGGGTTGGCGTCCAGCATTGGGTTGCAAATCACCAATAAACCCCTACCCAACCCAACAACACCCATGCTAAAATAGCGCCTCGTTCAAACAGGCATGCCCGTTTGAGCGAATAGACCGCAGTAAACGGAGAGGTGGCAGAGTGGTCGAATGTACTTGACTCGAAATCAAGCGTACGTTAAATCGTACCGTGGGTTCGAATCCCACCCTCTCCGCCAGAATACATAAGAGAAGCTCCCCCCAAGGGAGCTTTTTTTATTTGCGCAACGCCAAAAAATCGTCAGCGTCTCAATGCAGGTAGAAAAACCGCCCAAAGCGCGCAGCGCAAGGCGTTTTTTCCTCCATTCAAGCTCTAATTGCCAGCGCCGCCACGAACGCAAGCTAGTGCACCAGCCGCGCCACCGCAAACGCCACGCCCGACATAGCAATTATCGTCCCCACGCACGACAGAATGACAGCCGACTTCGCCTCAGCCACATCGGACTTGGTCGCATAATTGGAACGCACCACCGCCATGTCCAGTTTCAAGCCGCTGACATCCGTCTTTAGAACGGCAACATCCGCTTTTACGTCAGCCATATCTTTTGCCAATGTGGTGACTTGCTCGTCCATGACCAAATCCTCCATGCTTTTCATTTCATGCTCCTCGCTTTTTTCACCGCTGTCAAACAGTGGCCCGAGAGTATCGTCGATAGCCTTGCTATTCCTCGCCAAGTGTTGTGCCAGCGCTGTTGCGCGCTGCAGGTCGGCCATTCTCTCGCCAGCTTGGGTCCAAAGTTTGACGCTACTCCTCACCCTGGATTCCACCTTGACCCCGCTCAGCCTATGTTAATCTACCCCCTCCCATCCCGACCCCACCCATAAAAGCAATGAGCCGATTCTGGAGCAACATCGTCAGCGAGCTGACCCCCTACGTCCCCGGCGAGCAGCCGAAACTGCCCGACCTGGTGAAACTCAACACCAACGAAAACCCCTACGGCCCGTCGCCGCAGGTGCTGGCCGCGCTGCGCGAAGCGGCCAACGACAGCCTGCGCCTCTACCCGGATCCCACCGCCAGCGAACTGAAGCAAACCCTGGCCGCCTACCACGGCCTCAACAGCGCGCAAGTGTTCGTCGGCAACGGTTCCGATGAAGTGCTGGCGCTGGCCTTCATGGCCTTGCTCAAGCACGATGCGCCCCTGCTGTTCCCGGACATCAGCTACAGCTTCTATCCCGTGTATTGCAAGCTGTACGGCATCGATTACCGCACGGTCGCGCTCGACGATGCCATGCGCATCCGCCCCGAAGACTATCAAGGGCCGTGCGGCGCCATCATCTTCCCGAATCCCAACGCGCCCACGGGCGTGGACTTGCCGCTGGCCGACGTGGAAACCTTGCTGCGCGAGCATCCCGACGCCGTGGTCGTGGTCGATGAAGCGTATGTGGATTTCGGCGGCGAGAGCGCCGTGGCCCTGGTCGACCGGTATCCGAACTTGCTGGTGGTGCAGACGTTCTCGAAGTCGCGTTCGCTGGCCGGCTTGCGCGTCGGCTGCGCCTTCGGCCATGCGGATTTGATCGAGGCGCTGGAGCGCGTGAAGAACAGTTTCAACTCGTATCCGCTGGACCGGCTGGCCTTGGCCGGCGCGGTAGCGTCGCTGCACGACGAAGCGTATTTCCAGCAGACGCGCCAGGCCGTCATCGCCAGCCGCGAACAGCTGGCGGCGGACCTGGCGGCGCTGGGCTTCGAGGTGCTGCCGTCGGTGGCCAACTTTGTCTTTGCCCGCCACCCGCAGCATGATGCGGCGCAACTGGCGTCAGGCTTGCGCGCCAAGTCGGTGATCGTGCGCCATTTCAATGCACCGCGCATCAGCCAGTATTTGCGCATCAGCATCGGCAATCCGGCAGAATGTGCCGCCTTGATGGCGGCATTGCGCGAAATATTGTCGTGATGGTAAGCCTGATACGGCTGGCGGCAGCCCTACCAGGCGCCAATTTGTTTACTGCTGGCTGGCCCGGCGGCGGCGCGACATGAAGCCGAGCAAGCCCAGGCCGCCCAACAGCATGCCATAAGTGGCTGGCTCCGGTACGGCCGACACGGACAGGTTATTGATGGTGGGCCAGATACCGATCTGTCCGGCGGTGCTGACGGCCAGGTTCGAGAAGGCGCCCGACGACACGAAGCCGATAAACGAGGCTTGCGTCGGCAAGGCCAGCTCGTAGGTGAGCAGTTCGCCCAGCTTATTGCGCGCTGTCAATGTGATGCTCTGGCCGTTAGCATATGCGCCGGAAAAGTTCGATCCGAAGAAGAATCCCCCCACACCGCGTACGTCACTGGAAAAGTTGGAGAACACCACGCTGTCATTGCGGTTGTTCGTGCTCAGCCAGTTGTCGCTACCTGTGCCCGCGCCGTACAGGATGGGCGAGGAGCCAATGCTGCTCACCGTGTAGCCGTAGCTGCCGGCATTACGGTACAGCGGGCCGTCGAGTGCATCGATGGGCAAATCATCAAAGGTATCGACGCCCGTATTGCCGACCGCTGCCAGATAGGCGGACTGGCTCGTAAAGATCGTGATGTCTGCGTGTGCGGCGCTGGCGGCGAGCAGCAGGGTGGCGGCGCTGATGATTTTCAGGCGGGAAAATGCAGTTTGCAAGATCGACTCCTTAACAGGGGTTGGGAAAAGGATGTGGCAAGACTTTACTTATTTGCAATGCCAATTCAATATAATATTAACTAGAAAAAAATGCAATAAAAAGTTCTTTATGATAATTTCCTTTTTATTTAGTTGAAATGCGGATGTTTCCCAATCGCCACTCCTTGTGCGCCAAACGTCGCTTGGGGCCTCGCCTTGCTGCCGCCATGGGCCATTTGTGCAACAATAATCGGATTCACACATCGACAGGACGGACAATATGGCAAAAGTGGCATTCATCGGTTTGGGCGTCATGGGTTTCCCCATGGCAGGTCACCTGGCGGCGGGCGGGCACGACGTCACCGTGTACAACCGCAATCCGGCCCGCGCGGCCGCCTGGCTGGAGCAGCACAAGGGCAGCAGCGCCGCCACGCCGGCCGCCGCCGCAGCGGGTGCCGAGTTCGTCTTCACCTGCATCGGCAACGATAACGATCTGTATCAAGTGATCCTGGAAGAGGGCGGCTTGCTGTCCGCCATGGCGCCGGGCAGCATCCTGATCGACCATACGACGGCGTCCGCCGAAGCGGCGCGCACCATCCACGCGGCGGCGAAGGAGAAGGGCGTGTTCTTCCTCGACGCGCCCGTGTCCGGCGGCCAGGCCGGAGCGGAAAACGGCAAGCTGACCGTGATGGTGGGCGGCGACGCGGAAGCGTATGCACGGGCCGAGCCCGTCATCGCCCTGTTCTCGCGCGCCGTCACCTATATGGGCGCGTCCGGTTCCGGCCAGCTCACAAAAATGGTCAACCAGATCTGCATCGCGGGCCTGGTGCAAGCCTTGAGCGAAGGCATTGCCTTTGCGGAAAACGCGGGCCTCGATGCGGCCCTGGTGGTGGACGTGATTTCCAAGGGCGCGGCGCAGTCATGGCAGCTGGAAAACCGGGGCAAGACCATGATCGAGCGCAAGTTCGACTTCGGTTTCGCCGTCGACCTGATGCGCAAGGATCTGGGTATCTGCCTCGCCGAAGCCAAGCGCAACGGCAGCGACTTGCCCGTGACGACCTTGACGGACCAGTTCTATGGCGAAGTGCAGCAGGCGGGCGGCAACCGCTACGACACCTCCAGCCTGATTACCCGCCTGAACAAAAAGTAACTTTTTAACTCTTCAGTAAAGAGCGGCGCGTCCCTGCCCAGGGCCGCGCCGCTTGTCGTTTATGGTGCCGGCATTATTAAAATGTCGGTTTCCGGAACATCAGGTTTCGATTTTCATGGAAAAGCATGGACTTCGCTAGCTCATCGTGTATTATTAAAAAACGAGATGAAATGTCCCAATTTTTAAAACATTATGAGCGGACCAGCATGAAAACTAACTCCTCAGCGATAACACGCGTTGTCGACAAGAACATTCCCTATGTGTCTTCCGCCATCGCCATCTGGCGGCCCCGGGCCGTGCTGCGCAGCTGGCCCGGCGTGGCCATCGCGCTGGTGATCGCCCTGTCGGCCACCTTTATTTCCAGCAATTACGGCGGGCCCCAGCTGCTGTATGCGCTGTTCTTCGGCCTGGCCTTCCACTTCCTCGCGTCCGATCCCACCTGCAAGCCCGGCATCGAGTTTTGCAGCAAGGTGCTGCTGCGCACGGGCGTGGCCCTGCTGGGCGCGCGCATCACCTTCAACCAGATCGCCTCGGTCGGCGTGACGCCGTTATTGATCGTCGTGGGCGGCCTGATCGCCACCCTGGGCTTCGGCTACCTGCTGGCCAAATGGCTGAAACGTCCGATCACGGAAGGTATTTTGTCGGGCGGCTCCGTGGCCATCTGCGGCGCGTCGGCCGCGCTGGCCATCTCGGCCGTGCTGCCGCAAACCAAGGAAAACGAAAAGTTCACCCTGCTGACGGTGGTGGGCGTGACCTCGCTGTCGACCCTGGCGATGATCGTCTACCCGCTGCTGGTCAAGCTGCTGGGCTTTGACCCGACCGAGGCGGGCGTGTTCATCGGCGGCACCATCCATGACGTGGCGCAAGTGGTGGGCGCCGGCTATCTGGTGAGCAACCATACGGGCGACGTCGCCACCTTCGTGAAATTGACGCGCGTCGCCTGCCTCGTGCCCGTCGTGCTGGGCCTGTCGATCATGTTCAAGCGTAAGGATGGCAAGAGCGAAGTCGATGCGCCGCCGCTGGTGCCGTTCTTCCTGATCGGCTTTGTCTGGCTCGTCATTACCAACAGCCTGGGCCTGATTCCGCAGGAAGTGAATGGCTGGATCAACAATGCCTCGCGCGCCTGCCTCGTCATTGCGATTGCCGCGCTGGGCGTGAAAACCTCGTTCCAGTCGCTGGCCTCGCTGGGCTGGCGTCCCGTGATCATGCTGGTGATGGAGACCGTGTGGATCGCCGCCTTCGTCGCCATCGCCGTCCTGCTGACGCGTTAAGCGCATCGGGCCCGCCATGAAAGTCCTCGTTCTCGGCGCCGGCGTGGTCGGCACGGCATCGGCCTGGTACTTGCGCCAGGCGGGCCACGACGTGCGCGTGCTCGAGCGCCAGGCGGGCGCCGCGCAGGAAACCAGTTTCGGCAACGGCGGGCAGATTTCCGTCTCGCACGCGGAACCGTGGGCCAATCCCGCCACCCTGCGCAAGGTCGTGACCTGGCTGGGCAAGGACGACGCGCCGCTGCTGTTCCGTCCCCGCCTGGACCCGCTGCAATGGCAGTGGGCGCTGAATTATCTGCGCGAATGTTTGCCGTCCAGGGTGTCACGCAATATGCGCCAGATCGTCGCCCTTGCCGAGTACAGCCGGCAGAGTTTGCAGGCATTACGGCGCGAGACGGGCATCGCCTACGACCACCTGGAGCGGGGCATCTTGCATTTCTATACGGACCAGCAGGAGTTTGATAAATCGCAAGCGGGCGCCGCGCTCCTGCGCGAACTGGGCTGTCCGCGCAATACCGTCAGCGCCGACGAAGTGATCCGCATCGAGCCAGCCCTGGCCCATGCCCGCCAGCAGATCGTCGGCGGCGACTTCACGGCCAGCGACGAGTCGGGCGACGTGCATCTGTTTACCACGGCTCTGGCTGCCCGCGCGGCGGCGGCCGGCGTGGATTTTCAGTACAGCACGACGGTGACGCGGCTGCTGGAAGATGGTGCGAATGGCGCACGCATCACGGGCGTGGAATGCATCGATGCGCAGGGGCGTCATCGCCTCGAGCATACGGATGCCGTCGTGGTGGCCATGGGCAGTTTTTCCGCACCGCTGCTGCAGCCGCTGGGCATCCGCCTGATGCTGTATCCGGGCAAGGGTTATTCCGCCACGTATCCGATCATCGATCCCGTCAGCGCACCCAGCGTATCGCTGACGGACGACGGCCATAAGCTCGTGTTTTCGCGCCTGGGATCGCGCCTGCGCGTGGCGGGCACGTGCGAGCTGAACGGCTACACGCGGGAACTCAATCCCGTGCGCTGCGCCGCCATCACGCGCCGCGTGCAGGCGCTGTTTCCCGGCGCCTGCGATTACGGCGACCCCGTCTACTGGGCCGGCTTGCGCCCCCTGACACCGTCGAACGTGCCCTACATCGGCGCCACGCGCTACCGCCAGCTGTTCCTCAACACGGGCCACGGCACCCTGGGCTGGACCATGGGCTGCGGCGCGGGCAGGGCGATCGCCGACCTCGTGTCGGGACGGCGGCCGGAAGTCGATTTTGCGTTTTGCGGGCAACGCTTGGCACCGCAGTCTGCGGCAGAGGAGTTCCGGGGTCAGACCCGCCGGGTCTGACCCCAGCTTTAACTTAGGAGATCACGATGAGAGACGACGCCACCCCCAGCCACCCCCCCGTCGGCCTGACCCTGGCCGGCACCACCTACCAGTCGCGCCTGCTGGTGGGCACCGGCAAGTACAAGGATTTCGAGGAGACGCGCCTCGCCATCGAGGAAAGCGGCGCCGAGATCGTCACCGTCACCATCCGCAGGGTGAATATCGGCCAGGAAAAGGGCGAGCCGAACCTGCTCGACTTTATTCCGCCGTCGAAATACACGATCCTGCCCAACACGGGCGGCTGCTACAACGCGCGCGACGCCGTCTATACCTTGCAGCTGGCGCGCGAGCTGCTGGGCGGCCACCAGTTGTGCAAGCTGGAAGTGCTGGGCGACGAAAAGACCCTGTTCCCGAACATGCCGGAAACGTTAAAGGCGGCGGAGCAGCTGGTGCGCGACGGCTTCCAGGTGATGGTGTATTGCAGCGACGACCCCATCCAGGCGCGCATGCTGGAAGACCTCGGCTGCATCGCCGTCATGCCGCTGGCGTCATTGATCGGCTCGGGCATGGGCATTCTCAATCCATGGAATCTGTCCCTGATCATCGAGCAAGCCCGTGTGCCCGTGCTGGTGGACGCGGGCGTGGGTACGGCGTCGGACGCGGCCATCGCCATGGAACTCGGTTGCGACGGCATCTTGATGAATACCGCCATCGCGGCGGCGCGCGAACCGATCCGCATGGCGCGCGCCATGAAACTGGCAGTGCAGGGCGGACGCGAGGCCTATCTGGCCGGACGCATGCCCCGGAGAGCGGGCGCCATGAGCGCTTCGCCCTCGTCGCCGATGGCCGGGCTGATCGCCTGAGTGGCCGCATTTACCGCATTTACCGCAGTTTGCAGCACCGTTGTTGATTCTGTTTGAAGCACCCATAAAAACCACAATACCTGGAGATGACATGAAACACACACTCGTAGCGGCAGCCATCCTGGCCTCCTTCTTCGCCGGCAACGCCAGCGCCCAATCGTCCGTCACCGTGTACGGCTTGCTCGACGCGGGCTTCACGTCCGAGCACGGCGGCGCGGACGGTTCCGTCACCAAGCTGGCCACCGGCGTGCAGTCGGGCAGCCGCATCGGCTTCAAGGGCACGGAAGACCTGGGCAACAACTTGAAAGCCAATTTCCTGCTGGAAAATGGCCTCGACGTGGACACGGGCGCCAACCGCCAGGGCGCCTTGTTCGGGCGCAAGGCCTACGTGGGCCTGTCGGGCGGCTTCGGCACCGTGAACCTGGGCTTGCAGCACAACCCGCTGTTCACGGCGCTGGACAATATCGACCCCTTCGAGACGGGCCTGACGGGCGCCTCGATCAACCTGATGAGCGTGGCCAGCCTGCGCACGAAAAATTCCATCATGTACGAGACGCCCAAGGTCAAGGGCCTGTCGGCATCGATCATGTACGGTCTGGGAGAGAAGCCGGACAGCAATACGCTGGGCCGCACCATCGACTTTTCCATCGACTACGCCAACGGCCCGCTCGTGCTGACCCTGGCGCACGACAACCGCAAGGACACGCCGCTGAACACGGCGAAAGTGACCTTGCTGGGCGGCACTTACGACTTCGGCCCCGCCAAGCTGCACGCCGCCTATGAAACGGACAAGGACGATGCGGGCACGGATTTCCGCAACTACATGCTGGGCGCGTCGGCTCCCGTGGGCGCGGCGGGCAGCGTGATGGCCTCGTACATCCGCAAGGATGACCGCACGAATGCGCGCCGCGGCGGGCGCCAGCTGGCCATCGGCTACACGTATGCCTTGTCGAAACGCACGAACCTGTACACCTCGTACGGGCGCATCAGCAACGATGGCGCGGGCACCAACTTTGTCGGCGATGCATCGAGCGGCGGCAGCGTGCCCTTGCCTGGGCATAACTCGAGCGCCTTCACGGCCGGCATGCGCCTGAAGTTCTAAACGCGGCAGTGCAGGTAGCGATGGCGGCTTGTCTGTTGCGGATAAGCCGCCATTGTTGTTTCAGGAGTGGGGCAAAGTCGCAGATTCCGGATTCAGGAATGAAACAGTCCGATTTTTCATGAATTTTCATTGACAGCGCATTTCGCAACCGTTAAATTGAACACGTATTTCAAATATCGGAACAAAATATACCGATTTTTCATAAAACCGTAAGGAGACTGAGCCATGACCGATTTGTCCGACCAAAAAGCCGCCGCAGCCGCGATACCTGTGGGCCCGCAAAAGATGACGCCTTCCGAAGCGTTCGTGGAAACCCTGGCCGCCAATGGCGTGACCGACATGTTCGGCATCATGGGCTCGGCCTTCATGGACCCGATGGACATTTTCGCCCCCGCCGGCATCCGCCTGATCCCCGTCGTGCACGAGCAGGGCGCCGGCCACATGGCTGACGGCTATGCCCGCGTCTCGGGCCGCCATGGCGTCGTCATCGGCCAGAACGGCCCCGGCATCAGCAATTGCGTCACGGCGATTGCCGCCGCCTACTGGGCGCATACGCCCGTCGTGATCATTACCCCGGAGACGGGCACGATGAGCATGGGCCTGGGCGGCTTCCAGGAAGCGAACCAGTTGCCGATGTTCGAGGAATTCACGAAATACCAGGGTCATGTGACCAATCCGGCCCGCATGGCCGAGTTCACGGGCCGTTGCTTCGACCGCGCCATGTCGGAAATGGGGCCGACGCAATTGAATATTCCGCGCGATTATTTCTATGGCGAAATCAAGGCCGAGATCCCGAAACCGAACCGCCTGGACCGCGGCGCCGGCGGCGAGCAAAGCCTCAACGATGCGGCGGAGCTCTTGGCCAAGGCCAAGTTCCCCGTGATCATCTCGGGCGGCGGCGTCGTCATGGGCGAAGCGATCGAGGAGTGCAAGGCCCTGGCCGAGCGCCTCGGCGCACCCGTCGTCAACAGCTACCTGCACAACGACTCCTTCCCCGCCAGCCACCCGCTGTGGTGCGGCCCGCTCGGCTACCAGGGTTCCAAGGCGGCGATGAAACTGATCGCCAAGGCCGACGTCGTCGTCGCTTTGGGTTCGCGCCTGGGACCGTTCGGCACCTTGCCGCAGCACGGCATGGATTACTGGCCGAAGAACGCCAAGATCATCCAGATCGATGCCGACAACAAGATGCTGGGCCTGGTCAAAAAGATTTCGGTGGGCATCTGCGGCGATGCCAAGGCGGCCGCCAAAGCCATCCTGTCCCGCCTCGATGGCAAGAGCCTCGACTGCGACGCCACGCGCGACGCGCGCTATGCCACCGTGCAAGCGGAAAAGGCGGCGTGGGAAGAGGAATTGACGAACTGGACCCATGAAAAGGATGCGTACAGCCTGGACATGATCGAAGAGCAGAAGAAAGAGCCGGGCAATTATCTGCACCCGCGCCAGGTCTTGCGCGAGCTGGAAAAAGCCATGCCGGAAGACGTGATGGTATCGACCGACATCGGCAACATCAACTCGGTGGCCAATAGTTACTTGCGCTTCGAAAAGCCGCGCAGCTTCTTTGCGGCGATGAGCTTTGGCAACTGCGGTTATGCCTTCCCGACCATCATCGGCGCGAAAGTGGCCGCGCCGCACCGTCCGGCCGTGTCGTATGCGGGCGACGGCGCCTGGGGCATGAGCCTGATGGAAACGATGACCTGCGTGCGCCACAACATTCCCGTGACGGCCGTGGTGTTCCACAACCGCCAGTGGGGCGCGGAAAAGAAGAACCAGGTCGATTTCTACAACCGCCGTTTCGTTGCCGGCGAGCTCGACAACCAGAGTTTTGCCGAGATTGCGCGGGCCATGGGCGCCGAAGGCATCACGGTCGACAAGCTGGAAGACGTGGGTCCGGCCCTGAAGAAGGCGATCGACATGCAGATGAATGAAGGCAAGACCACCATCATCGAAATCATGTGCACGCGCGAGCTGGGCGACCCGTTCCGCCGCGATGCGCTGAGTAAACCAATTCGTCATCTGGATAAGTATAAAGACTACGTTTGATTTGCTGCTGGAGTGTTGGATTACGCCCGTTGGGCTAATCCAACCTACCCAACCTGCCCAACCTACGCGACTGTGTAGGTCGGATTAGCCGGGCAAAGCCCGGCGTAATCCGACACCACCCGGGCAGTAGCCAGGCCCGGCTTCATCCGACGCCACCCTGACCGATCCTTGTATGACCCCGGCTTGCCGGGTTTTATGTGCCGGAACCATCTTTATGCTTCCATGGTTCCGGCACTTTTTTTACCGAATTGGAGTCGCCATGAAAGCCCTGCACCGCATCATCGAGCAAGCCCGCGCCGTGCCGAAAAACATCGTGTTGTGCGAGGGCGGCGATGCGCGCGTGCTGCAGGCGGCCGCGCGGGCTGCCGCCGAAGGGCTGGCGCACATTACCCTCGTCGGCCAGCCGGCCGCCATCCTCGCCCTGGCGCACGAGCACGGGCTTGACCTCGATAGCGTGCGCCTGGTCGACCCGGCCACGTCCGACGAGTCGGAACACTATGCCCAGCAATTGTTCGTGCTGCGCCAGGCCAAGGGCATGACGGTGGAGCAGGCGCGCATCGCCGTGCAAGACCCGCTGTGCTACGCCAACCTGATGGTGCGCCTGGGCGACGCCGACGGCTGCGTGGCGGGGGCCGTGCACACGACGGCCGACGTGGTGCGCAGCGCCATCCAGATCATCGGCGTCGATCCCGCCTTCAAGCTCGTGTCGAGCTTTTTCCTGATGATGTTGTGCGAACCGTTCCACAGCCTGAAGGGCGGATTCATCTTTTCCGACTGCGCCCTCGTCGTCGATCCGAAAGCCGAGGAATTGGCCGACATCGCCATGGCCGCCGCCGACAGCGCGCAAGCCTTGCTGATGGAAGAACCGCGGGTCGCCATGCTGTCGTTTTCCACCAGCGGCAGCGCCCACCATGCGGCCGTCGACAAGGTGCATGCGGCCACGGACCGGGTCAAGGCCCAGCGTCCGCTGCTGGCCATCGATGGCGACGTGCAACTCGACGCGGCCATCGTGGCCGAAATTTCCCAGAGGAAAGTCAAGGATTCCGTCGTCAACGGCCGCGCCAACGTGCTGGTGTTCCCGAACCTGGACGCGGGCAATATCGGCTACAAGCTGGCCGAACGCATGGGCGGCGCCGTCGCCATCGGCCCCTTGCTGCAAGGCTTGAACAAGCCGGCCAACGATTTGTCGCGCGGCTGCAGCGCCGACGACGTCTACAACGTGATTGCGGTCACGGCCGTGCAGGCCCAGGGTGGGAGCTGAGTTGTTCAGCTTGCCCGTGCTGGCGCTGTTGGGCGTGGTGGCGGCCGGCACGTATTTCCAGACCGTGACGGGCTTTGGCCTGGGCATGATCGTCATGGGCGTGGCCAGCGGCCTCGGCCTGGCGCCCGTGCCCGCGCTGGCGGCCCTCGTCAGTTTATTGTCGCTTGCCAATTGCCTCGTGGCCTTGCCGGGCGCCTTGCACCACCTGGACTGGCGCGCCATCCGCGCTGCCAGCATCGGCTTGCTGCCGGCCATGGCGGCCGGCGTCTTGCTGTTGGGATATCTGGACCAGGCATATGCGCCCGTGCTGAAACTGTTGCTGGGCGCGGCCATCGTGTATGGCGGCGTCAGCATCCTGCTGCAGGCGCCGCCGGGACCGGGCGCGGCGGACAAGCGCAGCTTTTTCATCAGCGGCGTGTGCGGCGGCCTGTTCTCGGGCCTGTTTTCGCTGGCCGGCCCGCCGCTCGTGTACCAGTTTTACCGCCAGGAAATGAGTTTGACCACCATCCGCTACAGCCTGATCTTTTTGTTTGCCATCAGTGCGGGCGGACGCTCGCTGATGGCGGGCAGCCAGGGCCAGCTCGATGGGAAAGTCTTGCTGCTGTGCGCGCTGGCCTTGCCCGTCGGCGTGCTGGCCACCATGGCAGGCAAGCGCTACCCGCCGCCGATCGCCCAGCGCGGCATGCGCCGCATCGCGTTCGTCGTGCTGACCGCCATCGGCCTGTCGCTGATGGCGGCGGCCGTGCCGCAATTGCTGCGCTAGGCTTTAAAGGTCAGCAAGGGTTTCAGCCGCGCCACCGATTGCAGCAAGCCCGCTTCCTCCTGCGCGGCGATGACGGGACCGATCTTCTTGTACGCCATCGGCGCTTCCTCGACGCGGCGTTCCTCACGCAGGGTCACGCACTGGAACGCCATCTCGTCGCCGCCCACCGTGGGCCGCATGGCGCGCATGGCTTGCCTGCGGATGCTGCGCCCCGCGCCATGCGAGCACGACCACAGCCAGTCGGGATTGCCCATGCCAGTTGCCACATAAGAATAGTCGCCCATGGAGCCGGGGATCAACGCCAGGTCGCCTTCGCGCGCCGGCGTGGCACCCTTGCGGTGGATGTTCATGCCATGCTCGCGCAGGATGACGTTGTGCGGCACGTCCACCACCAGGCGCGATTGATCCTGCGCAAACACTTGCGACAGGCTGTCGCGCACCAGTTCGGCCAATACCATGCGGTTGACCCAGGCGTAGCGCGAAGCCACGCCCATGGCGTCCATGTATTCGCCGGCCAGTTCGCCCGTCAAGCCGTACAGGCCCGACTGCGGGTGGCGCACGCCTTTCGGCCACGCCTCTTTGGCGCGGTCCATCCAGCGGCTGCCCACAAAAAAACCCACGTCGCGGCTGCCGCTGTGGATCATGACGACCACTTCGCCCGGCACCAGCCCGTGCCGGTACGCGGCGTGGCGGTCCATGACGGCGTCGACCAGCTGGATTTCCACGAAATGGTTGCCCGATCCCGTCGTGCCCAGGCTGGGATCGCGTATCACTTCGCGCGTGCCCACCAGCGCTGCGGGCGCATGGCGCAAGCCGCCGCCCAGTTCGCGCAGGGCGATGCAAGCGTCGAGTTCGTGCAACAGCCGCTCCTTGTCGACGCGGGGCCACAAACCATCGTCATGCAGGCTGTCGATGAACGCTGCCGGTCCCACGTCGAACAGGGCGGCAAACGCCTTCGAGCGCAGCGGCACGTTGCGGCCGTCTTCCAGCAGCACATGTTTGAGCTTGGCGAGCAGCTGCGGCTTGCGCGCTTCGAACTGGGCCAGGGTCAGGCCCGTCGTGATCAGGCGCATGCCGCAGGCGATGTCCGTGCCGGGGATGGCGGGGATCACCATGTCGGGGCTGGTGGCGACGATGCTGCCGACGGGCGCGATGCTGCCCGGATGGAAGTCGGGCGTGGCGCACGCCTTGCACACATGGCCATCCTGGCCGGGCACGGCGACGGCGGCAAATTCCATCAGCTGGCGCACGGCTTTTTCCTCGAGGGGAAAGTTATGGGGCAGCAGCACGGACGCCTGGGCGTGCGGATTGCTGAGCGTATAAATACCGTCGGCATAGGCGACGGCGATGCCTTGGCGGCGCAGGGCTTTTTGTAATCTGGATAGGGGAAACACGATTCTGCTCCGGAAATAACGAATGCATGGCCCTTTTGCAAGGGCCATGTTTGTTTTCCACGCAGCAGCGACAGGAAGTGCCGTCAGCTTAGCAAATTTTGCGGGGATTGCAAAGCGGGGGGGAGCGTACAAGGATGCGCACGATACGGATGAGCCACTTGCAAAATAATCAAACAGCCTTTATATTCGCGGTTCTTTTTCGAACCTCTTCCTTATTGGAGCCAAAAGTGCCTCGCTACTTCGCCATCACCTGCTAACGCTGACGAAATGCTCTCTGCAGCATCGTTCGGCGCGTTGACGCCCCCGATTGCTGCGGCACTGTTTTTGCTCTTTCCGCGCACGTATCCAGGACCACCGTCCTGATCGTCCACGCCCGAACACGTCGTCAGCACCCCTGACCCTGTATGGACACGCCCCGGTGAACGCGGCGTGGGACGCTATGTTTTTACAATCTTTGCCTTTATTTAAATACCCGCGCACGCCGCACCTGGAAGGCTCGCGCCTGCAGGACGGCGACGACGGCTCGGACCAGATGCCACTGAAAAAGCTGGCCGGCCAATACGTCGTCATCGAAGAAAAAATCGATGGCGCCAACTCCGCCGTGTCGTTCAGCGATGCGGGCGAGGTGCTGCTGCAGTCGCGCGGCCACTACCTGGCGGGCGGCGGCAGCGAACGCCAGTTCAACCTCTTGAAACCGTGGGCCCATGCGCACGAGCACGCCTTGCTGGGCTTGCTGGAAGATCAGTATGTGCTGTTTGGCGAGTGGTCTTACAGCAAGCATTCCGTGTTTTATGACCGGCTGCCCCATTATTTCAACGAGTTCGACGTGTATTGCCGCCGCAGCCAGATGTTTCTGTCGACGGCGCGCCGCCACGCCATGCTGGCCGGCTCGCCCGTGCTGTCGGTCCCCGTGCTGTACGCGGGCACCATGCCCGCGTCGCCGAAACAGCTGTGGCAGCTGCTGCGCCATTCGCTGGCCAAGTCCCTGCTATGGCGTGAGGCCTTTGAAAACGTGGTGGCGCGCGAACGCCTGCCGCTGGACCTGTGCTGGAAGCAGACGGACAAGTCCGACCACGCGGAAGGCCTGTACCTGAAAGTGGAAGACGACGAGCAAGTGCTGGCCCGCTACAAGCTGGTGCGCCATGACTTTACGCAAACCATCCTCGACAGCGGTTCGCACCACAGCGCGCGGCCATTGATCCCGAATCTGCTGGCCGACGGCGTCGATCTGTACGCGCCGCAGCCGCTGGTGACGTGGGAGAGCCTGGGTTTACACACCTGCAGCTCGCTCGACGAGCTGGCAGCTTACTCAAGGAGTACACAATGATGAACTGGAAAACCCTGCAGCAACTGGTGCCGCCAGCGGGCCAGTCGCCCGATTTCAGCGCCTGCCTGGCCGCTTTCCCGCAGTTGGAACTGGCGAAGACGACGCCGCAAAACCCCGTGTATCACGCGGAAGGCGACGTGTGGACGCATACGATGATGGTGGTGGAATCCCTGCTGGGCATGCTTGAATATCAGCAAGCCACGCGGGCGGAACAGGAAATCGTGTTCCTCGCCGCCTTGCTGCACGACGTGGCCAAGTGCAGCACCACGGTGATCGACCCGGTCACGGGCGCCATCGGCCAGCCCGGTCACTCGCGCAAGGGCGCCCTTGATGCGCGCATCGCCCTGTGGGACTATGACGTGCCGTTTGCCGTGCGCGAGGAAATCTGCCGTCTGATCAATGTGCACCAGGTGCCGTTCTTTGCGCTGGAGCAATCGCGGCGCGGCGTGACGCCGGAATTTACCGTGCGCGAACTGTCGTGGCAGGTCGATATCCGCCTGCTGGCCATGCTGGCCGAGGCCGATATCCGCGGCCGCATCTGTCCCGACCCGCAGCGCATCCTCGATGCCATCGAGCTGTTCCGCGAACTGGCGCGCGAGGAGGGCTGCTATGGCCAGCGCAGGGTCTTCGTCGACGACCACACGCGCGTCAAATACTTTCGCGGCGCCGAGGCGCATCCCGACTACCCGCTGTTCCAGGAGCCGGGTTCGCACGTGATCGTCATGTCGGGCTTGCCCGCGTCCGGCAAGAACACGTGGGTGGACAAGCACCATCCGCGCCTGCCCGTCGTGTCGTTTGACGATGCGCGGACGGCCTTGGGCTTAAAGCACGGCAAGAATGAGGGGCAGGTGGGCGATTATGCGGAAGAGCGGGCGCGCGAACTGCTGCGCAAGCACGAACCGTTCGTGTGGAATGCCACGCATTTGTCCAGGCTGATGCGCGAAAAGACGCTCAACCTGCTGTATAAATACCATGCGCAGGTCGAGCTCGTGTACCTGGAACAGCCGCGCAAGGAGTTACTCAGGCGCAACGGCCAGCGCGACACATCGCTCAGCAACAAGAAGCTGCAGGCGATGCTGTGGAACTGGGAAATCCCGCTGCCGATGGAGGCGCATGCCGTGCGTTACTGCGTCGATTGAGGTGCCCGCCAATGTGTCGCGCTGCGTTCGTCCCGTTTTGCGATAGTTGCATGAGCAATCAAAATGTTAATGGTTATTTTTAAAATTGCAACAAACTGAGTATATTGTGACTCTTTCATTTATTACAATGAATTGTCTGGTTAGCTGAATGGCCGGGCTGTGGCGCGAGGGACTTCCCTCGCGCTTCCTGCGTGAATCACTGCGTGATCCACTCTTCCTCATTGAATGAACAGGAGTCATCGATGCAAAAATCTCTCATCGCACTGGCCGCAGCCGCCGTGCTAAGCCTTGGCGCCGCATCTTCCGCCCAGGCGGCCACCCAGACCATCAGCTTCAGCGCCGACCGCGCCCTGGGCGCCACCAACTGGTCAGATACCCTGGGCCTGGGCAAGTTCGACAGCAACCTGGGCACCCTGACGTCGATCAAGTTCCATCTGGAAGGCGCCGTGCAGGGCAGCGGCCGGACGGAAAGCCTGGACGCCAGCGCGTCGAACGTGACCCTGAGCCTGGCCTCGCTGCTGACCTTGTACCGTCCCGACAACTCTACCTTGCTGGTGGCCAATCCGCTGTTCACGCAGACATTCGCCCTGAGCGCCTTTGATGGCAGCATCGATTTCGCCGGCACCTCGGGTGCCAGCACGGGCCTGCGCTCGAGCACGGGCTCGAATGGCTACACGAGCGCCAGCGCCAGCGACTTTGCCCTGTTTTCCTCGGCGGGCGGCGGTTTGATTTACCTGGGCTTGAATGCCATCGGCTCCTCGATGGGCAGCGGCGCGGGCAATTTGCTGACGCAGTTCCAGACGTCCGCTTCCGGCCGCGTGGCAGTGACGTATGAATACGTGAGCGCCGTGCCGGAGCCGGAAACCTATGTGATGCTGCTGACGGGGCTGGCGCTGGCCGGCGTGATGATGCGGCGCCGCAAGCCCCGCGCCTGATCAGCGCCGGCCGCGCCCGGCAATCAGCTGGGCGATCTCGCTGAACAGCTCATTGTTCAGCGAGGCGGGCAGGGTGGTGGCCAGGCTGCGGCTGTAGTAGGCGCCCAGATCCAGGCCCAGGCCCAGCCCGCAAATTTCCACGGCGCCCTGCGCTTCGCGGCGCGCCACCACCTGTTTCAGATGCTGCGCCAGGTAAAACTCGTCGTTGGCCAGATTCGTGGCCGTATCCATCGGGCAACCATCTGACACGACGAGCAGGATGCGCCGCCGTTCCGGCCGCGCCAGCATGCGCGTGCACGCCCAGTCCACGGCTTCGCCATCGACGCCTTCGCGGTACAGGTCCGCCTTCAGCAGGGCCGCGATGTCGGGCCGCGCGCGGCGCCAGTTCGTCTCGCCATCCTTGAACACCATGTGCACGAGTTCGTTCAAGCGGCCCGGATGGGCGGGCGAGCGGGCGCGCATCCAGTCGCGCTTGACTCTTCCCCCGTTCCAGGCGCCCGTCGTAAAGCCCAGCAATTCCGTCGTGATGCTGGCCTGGTCCAGTGCGCGCAGCAATATGTCCAGCAGCACGGCCACGGATTCCGCATGCGTCTTCATGGAGCCGGAGCAATCGACGAGAAAGGTGACGAGGCAATCGGCTTGCGGCAGCAATTGTTCCTTGCGGAACAGTCTGCGCTCGGACGGTGAGCTGATCAGCTGCGCCAGGCGCCGGCCGTCGATATACCCCTCTTCTTCGCCGAACGACCAGCCGTCGCGCTGGGGCACGGCCAGCAATTGCGTGAAGCGCCGCGCCAGGCGCGCCGTGTTGATGCCCAGGCTGGCGATGCGACCATCCATGCGTTCGCGGTAGTCGAGCAGCAGGGCGCGGCGCACCAGTTCGCCCGCCTTGTCTTCGCGGTCGTAGCTTGTGGAGTACGCCTTGTAGCCGCCATCGCCATCGCTGAAGGCGCGGCTCTCGCCCAGCGGGGCGGCATCGGGAACATTGTCGTTATCGCTGTCGAAATCGAGCAGCAGCTTGAAGGCGGCCTGCGCCTTCGCGTCGCCTGCCTCGTCCTGGCTGCCGTCGCGCGCCGCCTGCGCCTCTTTCAGCATGGCGTCGACGGCATGGGCGATGGCCAGTGCGTGGCGGGCAAAGGCAAGCTGGTCGGCGCGGTGGCGGCGCAAGCCCGCCAGGTCGCCGCTCAGTTGCGAGGAAACGGACCAGCGCGTCGCTTCGATGAAATCTTCCGTCTTTTCCAGCACGGGCCGGGCCGTCAGGCGCGACCAGCACATCTGGAACACTGTATACAAGAGCAAGCCCGATGCGCCTTCGGCCAGGCCGGAATCGTAGAACGCGTGCGACCAGGCCGTGAAACGGTGGCGCAGGTTGGCGATGACGCCGGCATGTTGATCTGGCGCCAGCGTTTCCACGCGCAGTTGCTCCAGCAGCTCGAAGACGAGCCGCGCCACGGGGTCAAGCGGGCACAGCGACTTGTGCAGGGCCGCATCCGTGTGCAGCAGGCGCAGGGCCACGCTGTCGGCCGCGCCGCGCAGCGAGGGCAAATCCTGCAGCGCCGCATCGGGCTGCAGATGGGCCGCGTGGATGGGCAGGGGGCGGTGGCCGTCGTGCAGGCGCCGTCCGCGGTAGCGGACGGAGGCAACGCCGCTCAGTGCGCGGATCGCGCCCGCGCACAACTCGTCCGTTTCCTGTTGTTCGCGCGTGTAGGCGGCGGGCGCCGTCGCTTCGGTACTCATGGCGCCGTCGCCAGCAATTCCTCGTTGAAACAGCGCTGGTAATACTCGGCCACCATGGGCCGTTCGGCCTCGTCGCATTTGTTGAGGAAGGACAGGCGGAAGGCCAGGGCCGGGTCGCGGAAGATCTGGCAGTTTTCCGCCCAGGTGATTACCGTGCGCGGCGACATCAGGCACGCCAGGTCGCCCGCCGCATAGCCGTAGCGCGTGAGGCTGGCCACGGCCACCATGCTGCTTGCCAGCTGGCGGCCCGCGTCGTCGTTCATGGCGGGGACACGCGCCAGCACGATGTCCGTTTCTTCGTGCTGCGGCAAATAGTTCAGGGTGGCAACAATGTTCCAGCGGTCGATCTGCGCGTGGTTGAGCACTTGGGTGCCGTGGTACATGCCGTTCAGGTTGCCCAGGCCCACCGTGTTCGAGGTGGCGAACAAACGGAAGTGGGGATGGGGCGTGATGACCCGGTTCTGGTCGAGCAAGGTGAACTTGCCGTCGCGCTCGAGGATGCGCTGGATGACGAACATCACGTCGGGGCGGCCCGCGTCGTACTCGTCGAAAATCAGGGCCACGGGCCGTTGCAAGGACCAGGGCACGATGCCTTCCTGGAATTGCGTCACTTGCTGCTGTTCGCGCAGCACGATGGCGTCCTTGCCCACCAGGTCCAGGCGGCTGATGTGACCATCGAGGTTGACGCGCACGCAGGGCCAGTTCAGGCGCGCCGCCACCTGCTCGATATGCGTGGATTTGCCCGTGCCGTGCAAGCCTTGCACCATCACGCGGCGGTTATGCGTGAAACCGGCGAGTATCGCCAGGGTCACGTCCTTGTTGAAGCGGTAGGCGGGATCGATGTCGGGCACGTGCGGATCGCGCTCCGTGAAGACGGGCACGAGCAGGTCGCTGTCGATATGGAACAGGCTGCGCACGGACTGCAAGGTTTGCGCTGCGGCGGCGGGGGGATGTTGGCGTGAATCTGGCACCTTGTTCTCCTGGTCAAGCCGCAGCATGGGTGCCGCAGCGGTTATGAATTACCTGTTTGCAATGCGTCGTCGTCCCCGCCCGTCGTCGGCATGGTTTCCGATTCGATGGCGGCCAGGGCTTGCGCGGCGCGTTGCAATGCTGGCAAGAAATGTAAAGCCTTGTCGTGCGTCAAACGGATGATGGGCGCCTGGATCGCCACGGCCAGGTTCGAGCGGCCGTTCGGGTTCGGCACCAGCACGGCCACGCACAGCAGGCCGGGCAGGAATTCCTCGTCGTCCAGCGCGTAGCCGTTGCGGCGCACCAATTCCAGTTCGCGCTCGAGCTTGACGGGGTCCGTTTCCGTCTTGTCCGTAAAGCGCGTCAATTCCATGTGGCCCAGCAGGCGGCGCCGTTGCACGGGCGTCATTTGCGCCAGGAACAGCTTGCCACTGGACGAGCAGTGAGCCGGCACGCGCGAACCCGGATGCAGGTAGAAGCGCAGCGGGGCCGCCGTTTCCACCCGGTCCAGGTACACCACTTCGCTGCCGCTGAAGGCCGTCAGGTTGCAGCTTTCGCCCACTTCCTCGACCAGCTGGCGCAAGACCATGCGGCGGGCGCCATGGAAGGTGTTGTTAATCAAGAGGTTAGACGCCAGGCGGCGCAGGCGCACGCCCGTGCTGTAGTGGCGGCCGTCGCTTTCGCGCTGCAGCACGCCCACGCTTTCCAGCTGTTGCAGCATGCGGTGCAGGGTGGGCTTCGGCAGCCCCGTTTCTTCCACCAGCGCTTGCAGCGACAGCAACTGGTCTTTTTCGGCAATCACTTCCAGCAAGGCAAACAAACGCATCGTGGGCGTGTCGCCTTCCAGTTTTTCCGGCTCAAGTTTTGGGGATGAAATCATGTCCATGGTGGCCTCGGTTGGGTATCTGAGTGTTACATCAGCTTATTTCATTTTCGAACTCAAATTGTACCGTTTCCTCGAAATTCTGTTTGACTTTTGATTGCCGAACGCTTAAATTGAATTGTATATCAAATTTCGGAACAAAATATACCGTTTTTTGATAAATAAGTTGATAAATACGCTGCAGTTCATTACCACAGACCAGGAGACACCCATGAATGACATGACCGAGCAAAAAGCCGCCGCCGCAGCGGCCATCCCCACCGGGCCGCAAAAGATGACGCCTTCCGAAGCGTTCGTGGAAACCCTGGCCGCCAATGGCGTGACCGACATGTTCGGCATCATGGGCTCGGCCTTCATGGACCCGATGGACATTTTCGCCCCCGCCGGCATCCGCCTGATCCCCGTCGTGCACGAGCAGGGCGCCGGCCACATGGCTGACGGCTATGCCCGCGTCTCGGGCCGCCATGGCGTCGTCATCGGCCAGAACGGCCCCGGCATCAGCAATTGCGTCACGGCGATTGCCGCCGCCTACTGGGCGCATACGCCCGTCGTGATCATTACCCCGGAGACGGGCACGATGAGCATGGGCCTGGGCGGCTTCCAGGAAGCGAACCAGTTGCCGATGTTCGAAGAATTTACAAAATATCAAGGCCACGTCACGAATCCGGCCCGCATGGCGGAATTCACGGGCCGCTGCTTCGACCGCGCCATGTCGGAAATGGGGCCGACGCAATTGAACATCCCGCGCGACTATTTTTATGGCGAAATCAAGGCCGAGATCCCGAAACCGAACCGCCTGGACCGCGGCGCCGGCGGCGAGCAAAGCCTCAACGATGCGGCAGAACTGCTGGCCAAGGCCAAGTTCCCCGTGATCATCTCGGGCGGCGGCGTCGTCATGGGTGAAGCGATCGAGGAATGCAAGGCCCTGGCCGAGCGCCTCGGCGCGCCCGTGGTGAACAGCTACCTGCACAACGACTCGTTTCCCGCCAGCCACCCGCTGTGGTGCGGTCCGCTCGGCTACCAGGGTTCCAAGGCGGCGATGAAACTGATCGCCCAGGCCGACGTCGTCGTCGCCCTCGGTTCGCGCCTGGGACCGTTCGGCACCTTGCCGCAGCACGGCATGGATTACTGGCCGAAGAACGCCAAGATCATCCAGATCGACGCCGACAACAAGATGCTGGGCCTGGTGAAGAAGATTTCGGTGGGCATCTGCGGCGACGCCAAGGCGGCCGCGAAAGCCATCCTGGCGCGCCTCGATGGCAAGACGCTCGACTGCGATGCCACGCGCGACGCGCGCTATGCCACGGTGCAAGCGGAAAAGGCGGCGTGGGAAGAGGAATTGACCAACTGGACCCATGAAAAAGATGCGTACAGCCTGGACATGATCGAAGAGCAGAAGAAAGAGCCGGGCAACTACCTGCACCCGCGCCAGGTCTTGCGCGAGCTGGAAAAAGCCATGCCGGAAGACGTGATGGTGTCGACCGACATCGGCAACATCAACTCGGTGGCCAACAGCTATCTGCGCTTTGAAAAGCCGCGCAGCTTCTTTGCGGCGATGAGCTTTGGCAACTGCGGTTATGCCTTCCCGACCATCATCGGCGCGAAAGTGGCGGCGCCGCACCGTCCGGCCGTGTCGTATGCGGGCGACGGCGCCTGGGGCATGAGTTTGATGGAAACGATGACCTGCGTGCGCCACAACATTCCCGTCACGGCCGTGGTGTTCCACAACCGCCAGTGGGGCGCGGAAAAGAAGAACCAGGTCGATTTCTACAACCGCCGCTTCGTTGCCGGCGAGCTCGATAACCAGAGCTTCGCCGAGATCGCGCGGGCCATGGGCGCCGAAGGCATCACGGTCGACAAGCTGGAAGACGTGGGTCCGGCGCTGAAGAAGGCGATCGACATGCAGATGAATGAAGGCAAGACCACCATCATCGAAATCATGTGCACGCGCGAGCTGGGCGACCCGTTCCGCCGCGATGCGCTGAGTAAACCAATTCGTCATCTGGATAAGTATAAAGACTACGTTTGATGTAACGGGTGTTGTTGGATTACGCCTTTCAGGCTAATCCAACCTACGCAACCTGCCCAACCTACGCGACTGTGTAGGTCGGATTAGCCGGGCGAAGCCCGGCGTAATCCGACAAAGCGTTGTGACCAAATTCTCACAGATTGTCACGAAAACATCATAAATTTCAATAAAGAAGACGAAGCGTCCCGGTAATTGAATTATTTGATTTGACAAGGCCATGCTTAAGGCTTAAATTCAATAAAAGACAAAAAACGGAACGTAGCGTATCAAAAACGATTTACGGAGACCACCATGAACCACCCTGTACCGCACACCGACGCCGTCACCATCGACTTTCTGCAAGCCTTCGGCGATGCCTGGAACCGCCACGATATCGAGGCCCTGATGGCCGCCATGGCCGACGACTGCGAATTCCACGCCGTGGCCGGCCCTGACTTGCTGGGCAAGAGTTTTGTCGGCCGCGACGCCGTGCGCGCCGGTTTCGAGCTGGCCTGGCAAACCTTTCCCGACGCCGCCTGGCTCAACCCGGAGCACTTCGTCAGCGGCCAGCGCGGCGTGACGGAATCGACCTTTGCCGGCACCAAGGCGGACGGCACGCGCATCGAGGCGCGCATGGTCGACATCTTCACTTTCCGCGACGGCAAGATCGCCGTGAAGAACGCCTTCCGCAAGGATCGCCCACCCGTCGTCAAAGCTTAAGCCAGTACGTTCACCGGGAATGATCATGAACAAACCTGTCGACACTCCATCTGACGTACTGGGCAACAGCACCGCCGCCCGCACGCCCTACGATCCCGCCTTCGATCCGCTCGTGGCCCAGCGCCCCGGCCACGGCAATGCCTACGCGCCCACCTACTGGATCGGCACGGCCGGCGAGCCGCCCGCCGACGACGGCCCCATCACGCATGACATCGACGTCGATGTGGCCATCATCGGCTCGGGTTTTACCGGTCTCTCCTGCGCCATCTTCCTGGCCCAGGAACACGGCATCAAGGCTACCGTGCTGGAAGCGAACCGGGTCAGCTGGGGCTGCAGCACGCGCAACGGCGGCCAGGCGCAATGCACGACGGGCCGCCTGAAGCGCTCGCAGTGGATCGCCCGTTACGGCATGGACACGGCCCTCAAATTGCACACGGAAGTGTGCGACGCCATGGAAACCTTCAAGAAGATCACGGCCGACATCGATTGCGACCCGCAGCCGGGCGGCCACCTGTACATCGCCCACAAGGCGAAAGCCATGCCCGCGCTGGAAAAAGAGGCCAAGGTCATGCGCGAGATCTTCAAGTACGACGCCCGCATCCTCGACGCCGACACCGTCAAGCGCGAATTCGTCGACGACAAGGAAGCGGCGGGCGCGCTGCACGAGCCGGAAGGCATCGGCATCCACGCGGGCAAGCTGGCGTTCGGCTACCTGCGCAAGGCGCGCGCGCTGGGCGCCAAGGTACATCCGTCCAGCCCCGTGATGGGCTGGGAAACGCGCAACGGCGTGCATTATCTGCAAACGCCGGGCGGCGTGGTGCGGGCCCGCTCTGTGGCCGTGGCCACGGGCGGCTACACCTCGCCCCACCTGCATGCGCAAGTGAAGAACCGGTTGCTGCCGATCCTGTCGAATTCCATCGTCACGCGCCCGTTGACCCCGGCGGAAATCGAGGCGTGCAACTTCCGCACCCACCAGGTGATCACGGATACGCGCATCCTGCGCCACTACTACCGCTTGATGCCGGACAACCGCGTGCAGATCGGCAGCCGCAGTGCCATCACGGGCGCCGACGCGCCGGACGACAGATATAAACAGTTTTTGATCAACGATCTGCACCGCAAGTTCCCCGCGCTGACCGGTATTCCCATCGATTACTCATGGTGGGGCTGGGTCGACGTCAGCCACGACATGATGCCGCGCATCGTGCAACCGGACCCCAAGCAATCGATTTTCTATTCACTCGGTTACGGCGGCAACGGCGTCATGTACTCGGCGCAGGCGGGCCGTCGCATGGCCGAACGCATCGCGGGCAAGGCCAGCGACACGGGCTTGCCGATCTTCAATTCGAAATTGCCGTATCCCAACATGATGGAACTGGTCGAGTCGCAAGCGTTCGCCCCGTTCCGCCGCCTGGGCCAGCGTTTCCTGTACCGCTGGTATCACTTGAAGGATGAAGTGTTTTAAATAGCAGTAGCCGTACTAAGCCGCCGCATGGTTGACAAAGAGCAAACAGCGGCGCCTCCCGCAAGGGATGAGATTGCCCGAACGTTCACACATAACAATAACTTGGAGTGAGACATGAACACATACACGAGCAAAAACGCGAGCAAAACGGTTTTTTCAACGCTGCGCCGCGCCGTTCTCGGCACCCTGGTGCTGGGCGTGGCGGTCGCATCGAGCGGCACGGCCTTCGCGCAAGGCAAGGAAGTAACGATTGCCTACCAGGAAATCAACGGCCCCTTCCTGGTGGCGATCGCCAGCGGCGAAGTGGAAAAGACCACCGGCTATAAAATCAACTGGCGCAAGTTCGACTCGGGCGCCAAGGTGGCCACGGGCATGGCCTCCGGCGACGTGCAGATCGGCGTCATCGGTTCGAGCCCATTGACGGCGGCCGTCAGCCGCGGCGTCGACCTGCAGCTGTTCTGGATCATCGACGACATCAACGAAGCCGAAGCGATGGTGGCCCGCAATGGCGCCGGCATCAGCAAACCAACCGACTTGCGCGGCAAGAAGATCGCCGTGCCGTTTGTTTCCACCACGCACTTCCACACCATGTTCGCGCTGGAAACGTGGGGCATCAAGCCCACGGAAGTGAAATTGCTCAACATGCAGCCGAACCAGATCGCCGCCGCCTGGGAACGGGGCGACATCGACGCGGCCTTCGTGTGGGATCCGGCCTTGAGCAAACTCAAGCAAAACGGCAAGGTGCTCGTCACTTCCGGCGAACTGAGCAAGAAGGGCAAGGCCACGTTTGACGGCATGGCCGTCGAGCGCGCCTGGGGCGAAGCGAATGCCGATTTCATGGCGAAGTTCGTCAAGGTGATGGCCGCTGCCGACGCCGACTACCGCGCCAATCCGAAGGCGTGGACCATCGATTCCCCGCAAGTCAAAGCCAACGTCAAGCATTCGGGCGCGGCTGCCAAGGACGTGGCCGCTTCCGTGGCCCTGTACGCCTATCCATCGTTGCAGGAGCAGGCTTCACCGGCCTGGCTCGGTGGCGGCGCGAAGGGCGGCGTGGCGCAAGCCTTGCTGGCCACGGCGCAATTTTTGAAGGGCGAAGGCAAGATCGATACGCTGGCCCCTGACTACGCCAAATATGTGACACCCAAGTATGCACAGGCCGCCGGCCTGCTGAGGTAAACGTTGTGCGATGGCGCGCCTGCGGGCGCGCTGACTGAACAGAGTGCGTTGAACAGAACTGTGGGGACACGATGGAAAATCTGTACGTCAAGGATGTCAGCGTGATTTATCCGGGCAAGACGGCCGGTGAACGCGTACATGCCTTAAATAATATCAATCTCACCATCAATAGCGGCGACTTCGTCGTCGCGCTCGGTGCTTCCGGTTGCGGCAAGACAACCTTGCTGAGCCTGATGGCGGGTTTTATCGCCCCATCCAAGGGGGAAATCATGCTCGGGGACAATAAAGTGGAAGGGCCGGGCGCCGACCGTGGCGTCGTGTTCCAGAAACACGCCTTGCTGCCATGGCTGAACGTGATGGAAAACGTGGAATTCGGCCTGAAGCTGCAAGGCGTGCCGAAAGCCGTGCGGCGCGAACAGGCGGCCAAGAACCTGGCGCTGGTCGGCTTGAAGGACTTTCACGACAATATGATTTATCAATTGTCGGGCGGCATGCAGCAAAGGGTGGGCATCGCCCGCGCCCTAACCAGCAATCCCGCCATGCTGCTGATGGATGAACCGATGGCGGCGCTCGATGCGCTGACCCGCGAAACCATCCAGGAATTGCTGCTCGATATCTGGGCCAAGTCCAGCACCATGTTCTTCTTCATTACCCACAGCGTCGACGAGGCGCTGTTCCTGGCGAACCGGCTGATCGTCATGTCGCCCCGTCCGGGCCGCATCACGCACACGTATGAACTCGATTTCAACAAGCGCTTCCTCGAATGCCGCGATGCGCGCGCCGTGAAATCGAGCCCGGACTTCATCAAGATGCGCGAAACTGTGCTCAACATCATTTATGGCGACGAGCGCGCCGTCAATAAAGAGCTGGAGGTGTCCCATGCATAGCCCATCCGTCGTGGGATTTCCTCCCGCCACCGCCAAGCGCGCCGGCTTTTTTGGCCGCCTGTTCGCTCCCCGCTGCGCCATGCCCGGCGAAGCGTTCGGCGCGCCGGGGCAGGGCAATTCCAGCCGCATCGCCACCGTCACCGTCATCGCCGTGCTCTTGCTGTGGTTTGGCGTGACGGCCAGCGGCCTCGTGAAACCGCTGTTCCTGCCGTCGCCGCAAGCTGTCTATGAAAAATTCATCATGGCGGCCACCACCGGTTTCGGCGGCGCCACCCTGTGGGAACATACCGTCGCCAGTCTGGTGCGCGTGTTCGGCGCCTTTGGCCTGGCTTGCCTGTTTGCCATCCCCGTCGGCGTGATGATGGGCGTGAACCGCGTGGCGCGCGGCATCTTCGATCCCTTGATCGAGTTCTACCGTCCGCTGCCGCCGCTTGCTTACTTGCCACTGGTTATCATCTGGTTCGGCATCGGCGAGTTTTCGAAGGTCTACCTGATCTTCCTGGCCATCTTTGCGCCGATGGCCATCGCGGCCCGCGCCGGCGTCAGCTCTGTTTCATTGGAGCAAATCCATGCGGCCTACTCGATGGGCGCTACCCGTTTCCAGGTGATCGTGCACGTGATCCTGCGCGCCGCGATTCCGGAAATCCTCACCGGCATGCGCATCGGCATCGGCGTGGGCTGGACCACCCTGGTGGCGGGCGAAATGGTGGCGGCCACGCGCGGCCTGGGCTACATGGTGCTGAGCGCCTCCGAGTTCCTCGCCAGCGATGTCGTGATCATGGGCATCATCGTGATCGGCTTCTTCGCTTTCCTGTTTGATTTGATGATGCGCTACCTCGAACGTACCCTCGTGCCATGGAAGGGCAAGGTGTAAGACGTTCCCGGGAGTGGCGCTAATGCCACAAGTGTTGCCGCCGCTCCCATTTTTTAACCAGCAATAACTGAGCCATACCCCGTACGTATCCTCCAGCGCGCTTGCCCCTTGGGCGCCGCGCCGGGCCGCTGCATTTCCAGATTGACTTATGGCATGCAGCCAACCAGACTGATTTGATGATGTATCGATGCTGCTTGACGGTGTTGCCCAAATAAAACAAAGCCGCGCGGCAGGAACCGGCCGCAGCAGGCGAGGGCGCACCGGGCTTCAGAGATTTTCAGGAGACAAAAACATGATTAGCGAATCGCATAACAGTACCGGCTTGCAGCACTCGCTGAAGCAACGCCACATGAGCATGATCGCCATCGGCGGCGTGATCGGCGCCGGCCTCTTTGTCGGCAGCGGCGTCATCGCCAAGGCTGCCGGCCCGGCCGCCATCCTATCCTTCCTGCTCACGGGCGGCCTGGTCGTCCTGATCATGCGCATGCTGGGCGAGCTGGCTTCGTCCCTGCCCGTGGTCGGCTCCTTTTACGAATATGCGCGCCTGGCCTTCGACGACAAGCCGAAGGTCTCGAAATTCCTCGGCTTCATGAGCGGCTGGATGTACTGGTATTTCTGGGTCGTCGTCGTGGCCCTGGAAGCCATCGCCGGCGCCAAGCTGGTCAACTTCTGGCTGCCCGACGTGCCCTCGTGGGCCATCAGCCTGGTCTTGCTCGTGTCGATGACGGTGCTCAACCTGTTCTCGGTGAAAGCGTTTGGCGAATTCGAGTTCTGGTTCGCCTCGATCAAGGTGGTCGCCATCGTCGTCTTTCTGTTCGTCGGCGCCCTGTTCATCACGGGCAGTTTGCCTAACAGCATCCCAAGCCTGGGCTTTTTGACCAGCCATGGCGGCTTCATGCCGCACGGCTGGGGCCCCGTGCTCAGTGGCGCCGTCGCTGCCACGGCCTTTTATTCGGGCGCCGAGATCGTCACCATCGCGGCCGCCGAAACGTCGGACCCGGCCAAGGCCATCGCCCGCGCCACCAATTCCGTCGTCATGCGCGTGCTGATGTTTTATGTGGGGTCCATGTTCGTCGTCGTCTGCATCGTGCCCTGGGATTCGCAGGCCATCGCCACGCCTTTCGTCAGCGCCCTGACCGTCATGAACATCCCGTACGCGGCCCACATCATGAACGCCATCATTTTGACGGCCGTGCTGTCGGCCCTGAACTCCAGCCTGTACGCCTCGTCGCGCATGATCTTCGCGCTGACGCGCCGTGGCGACGCGCCGACGGGCCTGGTCAAGCTGAGCAAGAACGGCGTACCGATTCGCGCCATCCTGTTCAGCACCTTGTTCGCCTATTTCGCCATTGCCGTCTCGTATGTATCGGCCGACCTCGTGTTCCCCTTCATCGTCAACTCCTACGGCATCCTGATCCTGTTCGTGTACTTGCTCATTGCGATATCTCAATTGCGTTTGCGCCGCCGCCTGGAACGCGAATGCCCGGAACGCATCAAGGTGCGCATGTGGCTGTTTCCCTATCTGACGTATTTCACCATCTTCGCCATGCTGGTGATCCTGGGCGCCATGAGCGTGTCGTCCGATACGGAGCAGCGCGTGTCGTTCTGGTTCGGCCTGTTGAGCGTGGCCATCATGAGCGTCATGTACTACATCAAGAAGCTGGTCAACGATGACCGCAACGGCGGCGAAGCGGCCGATACCAAAGTGGAGCTCAAACATGTCTGATACGACCTTGTTGCCTGCAGGCCGGCGCCGCTTCCTGCGCACGACGGCCGCCCTGGGCGCCGCCGCCGTGGCGGGGCCTGGGTCAGCCTTGGCTGCCTCCGCTTCCCTTACCTTGCCGTTTGAAAACGGCGAGCGCGAACTGGTGGCCTTCCCGCAAAAGCGCCCGCTGATCCTGCTGACCAGCCGACCGCCCCAGCTGGAAACGCCGTTCAGCGTGTTCAACGAAGGCGCGATCACGCCCAACGACGCGTTCTTCGTGCGCTATCACTGGAGCGGCCTGCCCACCAGCATCGATGGCGGCAGCTATCGCTTGCGCATCGGCGGCCTCGTCAAGACGCCACTGGAACTGTCGCTCGCGGAACTGAAACAGCTGGCCGACCCCGTCGACGTGGTGGCCGTGACGCAATGTTCGGGCAACAGCCGCGGCTTCTTCGCCCCGCGCGCGAATGGCGGGCAGCTGGGCAATGGCGCCATGGGCAATGCCCGCTGGACGGGCGTCCCCCTGAAAACCGTGCTGGAAAAGGCCGGCATCGCGGCCAGTGCCGTGCAGGTGGCCTTCAACGGCCTGGAAACGCCGCCCGTGGGCGACGGCCCCGACTTCCAGAAAGCCTTGTCCGTCGAGCACATCATGGCGGGCGACGTCCTGCTGGCCTGGGCCATGAATGGCGAAGACATCCCGTTCCTCAACGGCTATCCGCTGCGCCTGATCGTGCCGGGCTTCTATGGCACTTACTGGGTCAAGCATCTGAGCGACATCACCGTGCTCGACAAGCCGTTTGACGGCTTCTGGATGAGCACGGGCTACCGTATCCCCGACAACGGTTCCGGTTTCATCGAGCCGGGGACACCGGTGGGCAAGACGACGCCGATCAGCCGCCTGAACGTGCGCTCCTTCATCACCAGCGTGCAGGATGGCGCGCAAGTGAAGGCGGGGCGCGACCTGGCCTTGCGCGGCATCGCCTTCGATGGCGGGCAGGGCATCAGCGAGGTGACCGTGTCGGTGGACGGCGGCCAGACGTGGCAGGAAGCAACGCTGGGCAAGGACCTGGGACGTTTCTCGTTTCGCGAGTGGACGATGGTGATGAAGGCGCCGCGCAAGGGCAAGCATGTGCTGATGGTGCGCGCCGTCAACCGCATCGGCCAGAGCCAGCCGATGAAAGCCCTGTGGAATCCCATGGGTTATATGCGCAACGTGGTGGAAACCACGCGCATTCAGGCAGTGTGAGGAGAACCGGATGCTGATCAGAACACTTGCCACCACCGTGGCCTTGATGCTTGCCGGCAGCGCTGGCGCGCTGGAAATCCAGCTGCCGCCCGAAACGGCGGCCTATAAACCCAGCGAATTGCCCGGCTACCAGCTGGTGCAGCGCAACTGCATGACCTGCCACGCGGCCCAGTATGCATCGAGCCAGCCGCCCGCTTCGCCGCGCGCTTACTGGGAGGCGACCGTCAAGAAGATGAAAAAGCCGTTCGGCGCCCAGTTTGACGACGCGGACATGCCGGCCATGGTCGATTACCTGGTGAAAACCTATGGCGCGGAGCGGGACGCCGCTGCGCCTGCCGCCGCAACGAAACCCGTCGCAGCCGCTGTTCTTGCCGCCAGCGGCAAGGATGTGAAAACCTTGCTGGCGGCGAACGGCTGCATGGCATGCCACGCCCTCGACCAGAAGGTGGTCGGCCCCGGCTTTGCGGAAGTGGCCGCCCGATACAAGGGCAAGGACAGCGTCGCTGCCGTGGCGGCCAACATCCGCAATGGCGGGGCCGGCAAATGGGGCCCCGTGCCCATGCCGCCATTCAGCCAGCTCAGCGTAGCCGATGCGGCCACGCTGGCCAAATATGTGCTGTCCAGATAAGACCCGGCCAGCGCGGCCGCGTCGCTGATCTTCTCTTCCTTTCCGCCGGCATCCGGCGTGGCCGATGCCTGCCACGCCGGTTTTCCTCGCCGCGATCATATGCGCCGCCCGCTCCCCGCGTGGCCGCCATAAATAAGTTTCCATTCCTAATATTTATTCATTGATTATCTATTTTTTGCAAGAATGTGACATGTTAATTTGCAGCAAAAAAGTGTGTCATCAGATGAACATGCACATATGTAAAAAATAACATTGTTTTATATTGTGATAATGCCAATCTCTTGTTCATTTCGCATGCATGGTGCGCTCATGGAATAGCATGTCGATAGTGACAGCGATGCAATTTTGTTGTGTTATGACAACGAATTTCTTGCCGGAAAGGCGCATTTTCACGGTGTTTTGCGAATTTTAAGGGCATCCCTGTCGAGACCGCACCAATGTGGTGAAAGAGCTCATCAGATAGGTATTTTCTCGCCTGATGACGGGCTAAAATGGGTCAATGTTGCTGAGGGGAATTTATTTTTTTGTTGTCATTGTATTTGACAATGATGCTAAAAAAATACGTCCTTTGCAGCTCTTGTATTCCCCGTCAGCACAGCCGCCAGCGGCTTGCCTGGCGCGGGCGCGCCGCCTGAAAGGATGACCTTGAACACCACATTACTTCCATTGACCTTGCTGGCGCTGATCCAGACCGCCTGGGCCGTCGATCCTCCGGGCGCAGGCAGCCAGCTGCAGCAGATTCCCGCCGCGCCCCAGCTGCCGAAAGCGCCGCCAGCCATCCGCGTACAGCAGGGCAATGTGCCGGCCACGACGGTGGGCGATACCACGCGCATCACCGTACAGCGCCTGCGGATCACGGCGCCGCCCGTCTTTGCCGAAAGCGAACTGGTCGCCGCCACGGGTTTCGTGCCCGGCAGCGAGCTGACCCTGGGCGAATTGCGCACCATGGCGTCAAAAATTGCCAGTTATTACCAGAACCATGGCTATTTTCTTGCGCAGGCCTATCTGCCGGCGCAGGATATCGAGGATGGCGTCGTCGCCATCGACGTGCTGCCGGGCCGTTATGGTCAGGTGCAGCTGCGCAATCAGAGCACGCTGTCCGACGGGCTGGCCGGCACGATACTGGCCGGGCTCGACGGGCAAGTGATCGCCACGCCGCCGCTGGAGCGGCGCTTGCTGCTGCTGTCGGACTTGCCGGGCGTGCAGGTGAGCTCGACCCTGGCGCCGGGGGCGTCCTTGGGCGCGTCCGACCTGATCGTCGACGTGCAGCCCGGTTCGCGTTTCAACGGCAGCATCGACCTGGATAACCAGGGCAACCGCTACACGGGCCGCAACCGCATCGGCGCCACCCTGAACATCAACGAGCTGGCCGGCATAGGCGACGTGGCCACCGTGCGCGCCTTTACTTCGGCCGATGGCTTGAACTACGGCCGCCTGGCCTATCAGGGACAGGCTGGCCTGTTGCGCCTGGGCGGCGCCTACACGTATATGGATTACAAGCTGGGCAAGGAATTTGCCGTGCTCGACGCCAAGGGAACGGCGAAGATCGCCAGCGCGTATGCCAGTTATCCGCTGATCCGCTCGCGCAGCAACAATCTGTATGCGCAAGTGAGCTACGACGACAAGACATTCCAGGACAGGACGGAATCGACGGGCAGCGTCAACGACAAGACAGCCAAGGTGTGGATGCTGAACCTGAATGGCGATGGCAAGGACGGCTGGGGCGGCGGTGGCGTGAGCACGTATTCGGTGACCTACACCACGGGCAAGATCGATATCGAGACGCCGGTGGCCTTGCTGATCGATCAGCTGACGGTGAAAAGCAACGGCCACTTCAACAAGCTTGCCTTCAATGCGGCGCGCGTGCAAAGCCTGGGCGGCGAGACCAGCTTGTTCGGCGTGATCAGCGGCCAGGCAGCCTCGAAAAACCTCGATGTTTCCGAAAAGATGGGCATCGGCGGCGTGGGCGGCGTGCGCGCCTATCCGGGCGGCGAGGCGTATGGCGACCAGGGCTATGTGCTGAATGTGGAATTGCGCCAAAACATCACGGCGTTCACGGCGTTTCCCGGCCAGCTGCAGGTGCTGGCCTTTGCCGACACGGGCACCGTCAAGCTGAACCGCGACGCCTGGGGCGCGGGCGAGAACCGCCGCACCCTGAGCGGCGCCGGCGTGGGCGTGACGTGGACGGGCGCCAATGCGCTCGTCCTGAAGGCGTATTACGCGCACAAGCTGGGCAATGCCAAGGCGACTTCCGCACCGGATGCGGCAGGCCGTTTCTGGCTGCAAGCCATTAAATACTTCTAATTAAGACAAGTTAATAGAATCAGGACACTGCCATGAACCGCATCTACCGCTCCATCTGGAACCAGGCCACCGGCGCCTACGCCGCCGTTTCCGAAAACGTCAAATCCGCCGGCAAGCGCTCGCTGCCCGGATGCAGCGGGGGCGGGGCGCATTTTGCCTTGACCGGCATGGCGGCGGCGCTGATGCTCGGTTACGGCTCCTTGGCGCTGGCGGGGCCGGCGGGCGGCACGGTGGTGGCGGGCCAGGCAACGATCAATGGCGCGCCGGGCGCCACGGTGATCAGGCAGGGCAGCCAGAACGCCGTGATCAACTGGGCCAGTTTCAATATCGGCAAGGGCGAGTCGGTGCAGTTCCAGCAGCCCAACAGCAACGCGGTGGCCCTGAACCGCGTGCTGGGCGGCGACGGTACTACCATCCTGGGCAACTTGTCGGCCAACGGCAAGGTGTTCATCGTCAATCCGAACGGCATCCTGTTCGGCCAGGGCGCGTCCGTGAACACGGCCGGGCTGGTGGCGTCCACCCTGGACATCAGCAACGCCGACTTCATGGCGCGCAAGTACCAGTTTTCCGGCAATGGCACGGGGAAAGTCCTGAACCAGGGCAGCATCAGCGCGCCGGGCGGCTATGTGGCCCTGCTGGGCGCGCACGTCTCGAATGAAGGCACGATCCAGGCACGTCTGGGTTCGGTAGCCCTGGCGGCGGGCAAGGCGATCACCCTGGACGTGGCCGGTGACGGCTTGCTCAATGTGGCCGTCAACGCAGGCGCCGTGGGCGCTTTGGTCAACAATGGCGGCCTGATCCAGGCCGACGGCGGCAGCGTGGTGCTCACGGCGCAGGCGGCGGGCGACTTGCTGAAAACCGCCGTCAACAACACGGGCGTGATCGAGGCGCACACGATAGCCACGCGCGGCGGCACAATCAAATTGCTGGGCGACATGCAAAGCGGCACGGTGAACGCGGCCGGCACCCTGGACGCCAGCGCGTCCGACGGCGGCAATGGCGGCTTCATCGATACTTCGGCCGCGCACGTGAAGATCGACGATGCGTTGAAGGTGACGACGGCATCGAGCAAGGGCCTGGCCGGCACCTGGCTGATCGACCCGACCGACTTCAATATCGCCGTTTCCGGCGGCGACATGACGGGCGCTTTCCTGAGCAACTCCTTGAAATCGGGCAATGTGCAAATCCAGAGCGTGTCGGGCGGCAGCGGCACGCAGGGCAACATCAACGTCAACGACAACATCAACTGGACCGCCAACAAGCTGACCCTGACGGCACAGAACAACATCAACATCAACAAGGCCATGCGCGGCGCAGGCACGGCCAGCCTGGCGCTCGAATACGGCCAGAGCGGGGTCGCCGCCGGCAATCTGTCGACGTACAACGTCAAGGCCGAAGTGGATTTGCCATCGGGCAATAACTTCAGCACCAAGCTGGGCAGCAATGGCAGCGTGACCGTGTATCAGGTGATCAACAGCCTGGGCGCCTTCAACAGCACCACTGGCAGCGACGTGCAGGGCATGCAGGGCAATTTGTCCGGCAAGTACGTGCTGGGCAGCAATATCGATGCGCGCGGCACCTCCGGCTGGGATGGCGGCAAGGGATTTGCGCCCATCGGCAGCGATGCGGCACCTTTCACGGGCACGCTCGATGGCCTGGGCCATGAAATCGTGGGATTGACGATCAACCGCCCTGACGTGCCCGTCGGCATGTTCGGCAATATCGGCGCTGCCGCTGCCGTGCGCAATATGGGTTTTAGCGGCGTCAGCGTTGCCGGATCGGCCGCCAACTATAGCAGCACCTATGCGGGCATAGGCGCACTGGCTGCCGTCAACAGCGGCAAGATCGATAATGTGTATAGCAGTGGTGCCGTGAGCGCCTCCGGTTATGTCAATCTGGGCGGCCTGGTGGGCATCAATGCCGGAACGATCAGCAATAGCCGCGTTTCCGGCACGGTCGTCTCCGCGGGCGATCCCGGGCCGGGCGGCTACGGCGCGGCAGGCGGCTTTGTGGGCCTCAACGCCGTAGGCGGCTTGATCAAGAACAGTTCCAGCTCCGCCACCACCAGCTCCACGCGCTACGTGGCGGCCGGGCTGGTGGTCACCAACTCCGGTGCGATCAGCGATAGCTATGCGACGGGCACCGTGAACGCAGGAGCCAACTATGGCGGCGGCCTGGTCAGCTTTAATAATGGCAGTATCAGCAATAGTTACGCGACCGGCGCGATGAACGCCTCGGGCAGTGCCGGCGGCCTGGTGGGGGCCAATAACAGCGGCAGCGCGACCATCAGCAATAGCTACGCGACGGGCAAGGTCACCTCCACCGGCGGCTATGTCGGCGGCCTGGTGGGCCTGTTGCGTGGAACCTTGAGCAACAGCTATGCGACGGGCGACGTGCAGACCACCGGGCTGGCCGGCGGCGTGGTCGGCTACAACGTGGGCGGCACCATCACGAATGTCTATACCACCGGCAAGGTGACGGGCGGCGGCGCCAGCGTGGGCGCCATCGTCGGCGAGCACAACGGCGGTAGCGTCAACCGCGCCTATTTTGACAGCACGATCAATTCCGGCCTGAATGGCATCGGCCGAAGCTTCAATGGCGCCACCTCGAATGCGCAAGGGCTGAGCACGGCGCAGATGCTGGTATCGAGTAATTATGTGGGGTTCAATTTCACGGCCACGGGCGGCGCCACCGGCAATAATTGGGTGGCGGTCAGCGCCGACGGCACCCTCAATGGCGCTGCCGGCACGCGCCCCATGCTGGCGTCGGAGTGGTCAAATACCATCAATTCGGCGCACCAGCTGCAATTGATGGCGATGAACAAGACAGCCAGCTACACGCTGGGCAGCAGCTTCAGCGCCGCCACGACGGCGGCCAATGGCCAGGATATCTGGGGAACCACTGGCTTCATCCCCGTCGGCGCGGCAGGTTCGGCCTTCACGGGCAGCCTCGACGGCACCGGCCATATCATTTCCAGCCTGACCATTGCCAAGGCGGGCGTGAACAACGTGGGCCTGTTCGGCGCCATCGGAAGCGGCGGGGTGGTGGCGAATGTGGGCTTGTCCGGCGGCAGCGTAGCGGGCGGCACGAATGTGGGCGCCCTGGCCGGCAGCAATGCCGGCACGATCAGCGGCAGCTTTGCCACCAGCGGCGTGACGAGCACGTCCACCGGAGGCGGCCTGGTGGGCAGCAATACGGGCACGGTGGCGGACAGCTATGCCAGCGGGGCCGTGAGCGGCACCAGCATCGTCGGCGGCCTCGTCGGCAGCAATGGCGGCAGCATCGCCAACAGTTATGCGAACGGCAGCGTGAGCGGTTCCAGCAGTGTGGGCGGCCTGGTGGGCGCCAGTACGGGCAGCACTAC
Source organism: Janthinobacterium aestuarii (assembly GCF_046113285.1). NCBI lineage: Bacteria > Pseudomonadati > Pseudomonadota > Betaproteobacteria > Burkholderiales > Oxalobacteraceae > Janthinobacterium > Janthinobacterium aestuarii. Next base: position 4,202,676 of record NZ_CP142524.1, on the reverse strand, counting down.
GGGCAGCTATTGGGACACGACGGCCAGCGGCCAGGCGAACAGCATGGGCGGTACCGCCATGACGACGGCGCAGCTGAAAAACCTGTCGAATTACACGGGCGCCGGCTGGGAACTGGCGCAGATGTGGGTGGTCTACGACGGACAGAGCGCGCCTTTCCTGCGCTCGTTCATGAAGCAGATCGCCGTGCGCGTTTCCTACGACAGCAAGGTGTATGACGGCGTGGCCTACGCAGGCGGCAGCAATAGCGTCACCTACTCGAACACGGTGGATGGCGCCAACCTGCTCGGTACGGTCGTGTATGCGGGCAATGCCGCCGGCGCCGTCAATGCGGGCACCTATGGCGTGTCGGCCAGCGGCCTGTACGCTTCGGGCGGCCAGTCCGGCTACGCCATCAGCTATATCGATGGCGGCTTGTTGATCACGCCCAAGTCCGTCACCCTGAGCGGCGCGGCGGTGGGCGACAAAGTGTACGACGGCACCACCGTGGCCGCCATCAGCGGCACCCTGAACGGCGTGCTGGCGGGCGACCTGGCCAATGTCAGTTCGACCGTGAATGGCACGTTTGCCAGCAAGAATGCCGGCAACGGCATCGCCGTGACGGTCAACGCGGCCCTGGGCGGCAGCGCCGGCGGCAACTATGCGCTGGTGCCCGTGAACGGCTTGACGGGCAATATCAGCAAGGCCACCATCAGCGGCGTGAGCGGTATTGTTGCTGGAAATAAAGTGTATGACGGCACCGCCACGGCCAGCCTGAACACGGCGGGCGCCACGTTCGCGGGCATGATCGGTGGCGACAGTCTGAGCGTGTCGGGCGCCAGCGGCAGTTTTGCCGACAAGAACGCGGGCACAGGCAAGACGGTCAGCATCAGCGGCATCGTGCTGGGCGGCACGGATGCCGGCAACTACAACCTGACCGGCACCACGGCCAGCAGCAGCGCCGATATCAGCAAGGCCACCATCAGCGGCGTGACCGGTATCGTGGCCGGAAATAAGGTGTACGACGGCGGCGTGGCCGCCAGCCTGAACATGGCTGGGGCGTCGTTCACGGGGATGGTGGACGGCGACAACCTGACGGTCTCGGGCGCCAGCGGCAGTTTTGTCGACAAGAACGCGGGCACAGGCAAGACGGTCAATATCAGCGGCATGGTCCTGGGCGGCACGGATGCTGGTAATTATAATTTCACCAATACTTTGGCCAGCAGCACAGCCAACATCAGCAAGGCCACCATCAGCGGCGTGAGCGGCATTGTTGCTGGAAATAAAGTGTATGACGGCACTGCCACGGCCAGCCTGAACACGGCGGGCGCCACGTTCGCGGGCATGATCGGTGGCGACAGCCTGAGCGTGGCGGGCGCCAGCGGCAGTTTTGCCGACAAGAACGCGGGCACAGGCAAGACGGTCAGCATCAGCGGCATCGTGCTGGGCGGCACGGATGCCGGCAACTACAATTTGACCGGCACCACGGCCAGCAGCAGCGCCGATATCAGCAAGGCCACCATCAGCGGCGTGACCGGTATCGTTGCCGGAAATAAAGTGTACGACGGCGGTGTGGCCGCCAGCCTGAACATGGCTGGGGCGTCGTTCACGGGGATGGTGGGCGGCGACAACCTGACGGTCTCGGGCGCCAGCGGCAGTTTTGCCGACAAGAACGCGGGCACAGGCAAGACGGTCAATATCAGCGGCATGGTCCTGGGCGGCACGGACGCTGGAAATTATGATTTTACCAACGCCACGGCCAGCAGCACGGCCAATATCAGCAAGGCCACCATCAGCGGCGTGAGCGGCATTGTTGCTGGAAATAAAGTGTATGACGGCACCGCCACGGCCAGCTTGAACACGGCGGGCGCCACGTTTGCGGGCATGATCGGTGGCGACAGCCTGAGCGTGTCGGGCGCCAGCGGCAGTTTTGCCGACAAGAACGCGGGCACAGGCAAGACGGTCAGCATCAGCGGCATCGTGCTGGGCGGCACGGATGCCGGCAACTACAATTTGACCGGCACCACGGCCAGCGGCAGCGCCGATATCAGCAAGGCCACCATCAGCGGCGTGACCGGTATCGTTGCCGGAAATAAAGTGTATGACGGCAGCACGGCCGTCAGCCTGAATACGGCTGGCGCCGCTTTCAGCGGCATGGCCGGCGGCGACAACCTGACGGTATCGAACGCGACCGCCTCCTTCAGCGACAAGAACGCGGGCAATGGCAAGACGGTCAATGTCAGCGGCATCGTGCTGGGCGGCACGGACGCAGGCAATTACAACCTGGCCAGCGACACGGCCAGCAGCAGTGCAAATATCAGCGCCAAGGCGCTGACGCTGACGGGCTTGACCGGCAACAATAAAGTCTACGACGGCACAGCCAGTGCGAACCTGACCGGCGGCACCCTGAATGGCCTGGTCAATTTGGAAACCCTGGCCTTCACTGTCCAGGGGGCAAGCTACAGCGACAAGAACGCGGGCACGGGCAAGGCCATTACGGTGGGCGGCGTGAGCTTGAGTGACGGCAGCGGCCTGGCCGGCAACTACACGCTGAGTACGCCAAACGGCATGACGGGCGATATCGCGAAGGCAACGATTTCCAGCATTAGCGGTTTGAGCGCCCTGGACAAGATCTATAACGGCAACCTCAACGTCAGCCTCAGTCCCGGCCAGGCGGTGATCAACGGCAAGATTGCCGGCGACGATGTGCAATTGTTCAGCGCGAGCGGTGCATTCACGGATAAAAACGTGGGCAGCAACAAGGCCGTCAATATCACGAATATCACCTTGTCCGGCAGCGATCTGGTCAATTATGACTTCCTCAACAATACGGCCAGCGCCACGGCCAGTATCACGCCCAAGGCCGTCACGCTCTCCGGTGTGACTGCCGGCAATAAAGTCTACGATGGCACGACAGCGGCAGTCTTGTCGGGCGGCACCCTGACCGGCATGGTCGCGGATGAAACGCTGGGCTTCAGCGGCGGTGTCGGCAGCTTTAGCGACAAGAATGCCGGTACCGGCAAGGTGGTGACCATCAGCGGCGCCAGCTTGCAGGATGGCACTGGCCTGGCCAGCAATTATGCCTTCAGCAGTCCCGCCAACGTGAACGCCGACATCAGCAAGGCGACCATCAGCGGCGTGACAAACGTGGGTGTCAACAACAAGACCTATGATGGCTCGGCCATGGCCACGCTCAACGGCGCGGCGACCTTCAATGGCATGGTGAACGGCGACAGCCTGACCGTGGCCGGCAACGGCGCCTTCAGCGACAAGAATGCGGGCACGGGCAAGACGGTGGCGGTCAGCGGCATCACGCTCGGCGGCGCCGATGCGGACAACTACAACCTTGCCAGCACGGTTGCCAGTGGCACGGCCAGCATCACGCCGGCGTCCATCAGCGCCATTTCCGGCATCGTGGCGGCAAACAAGGTGTATGACGGCGGCACGGCGGCCAGCCTGAATCTGGCGGGCGCCAGCTTCAATGGCATGGTGGCCGGCGACGTCCTGAGCCTGGCTGGCGGCCCCGTCCTTGGCGCGTTCAGCGACAAGAATGCGGCAACGGGCAAGACCGTGAATATCAGCGGTCTGGGCCTGGCCGGCGCCGATGCGGGCAATTACGTATTGGCCAGCAGCCTGGCCAGCACCACGGCCGATATCACGCCGGCGGCCCTGACGGTCAGCGCCACCGGCATCAACAAGGTGTACGACGCCAGCACGAACGCCGTCGTTTCCTTGCGCGACAACCGTATCGGCAATGATCAGCTCAATATTGCCAGCAATGGCGCCAGTTTCAGCGACAAGAATGCGGGCGCGGGCAAGACGGTGACGGTGGCGGGCATACGCCTGAGCGGGGCGGATGCGGGCAATTACGTGGTCAACACCACGGCCAGCACCACGGCCACGATCTCGCAGGCACTGCTGACGGTGAAAGTCGACAATGCGGCAAAAGACCAGGGACGCGCCAATCCCGACTTCAGCGCCAGCTACAGCGGCTTGCTCGGCGGCGACACGCTGGCCGCCGAAGTGAGCGGTCAGCTGGCCTTCGGCACGCCGGCGACAACGGCTTCCGCGGCAGGCAATTATCTGGTCTCGGCCTCGGGCCAGGCGTCGAACAATTACGCCTTGAACTATGTGGACGGCGTGCTGAAAGTCAATCCGACGGAAGCGCTGCAAAGCGCCGTTGCGAACGTGATCGCGGCTGTTGCCGTGGCGCCGTCGCAGGGCAATATGGTGCAGGCCGACATGATCGTCAGCGGCGAGACGGCGCCAGGCAAGCCTGCCGCCGCGCAGGATGCGCCGCGCGAGGGAGAGAAGGGCGGCTCGGGCAGCGCACCGGTAGTGCAACTGGCCGGCAACGTCGTCAGCAATGTCTTGCCAGGCCTGCGCCTGAGCGTGGTGGACAGCGGCTTGCGCTTGCCGGTTGAGGTTTCCGTCGGTACGCGCCAGGACAGCCAGTAAGGTCCGCCGCGTCACCATATGCCGGCGCCGGAGTGCCGCTTCGTGTTTCGAGGCGGCATTTTCATGCCTTCGCATCGTCGCAACACTTTTACAATGGCTGCATCATCCTTGTTTTCCGTCAGAGGCGCAGCGCTGAACAGAAAGTACAATCGCATGACATCCCATTTCATCGGCGTGGCAGGCTTGCCACGCGCCGGTTCCACCCTGCTGTGCCAGCTGCTGGCGCAGCATCCCGACTTGCATTGCGAAGGCAATAGCTCGCCCTTGTGCAACGCCTTGCTGGGCATGCGGCGCATGGTCAGCGACGACGCTTTTTTCCTGTCGCAGCTCGACAGCACCTTCGATGCCAGTTACGGCCACCTGAAAACGGCCATGCAGGGCTTTCTGCGCGGCTGGTACCGGGATTGCGGCAAGCAGGGCGTGGTCGACAAGAACCGCGCCTGGCTGCATTGCGTGGAAATGCTGCTGCAGCTGGCGCCGGAAGCGAAGATCATCGTCTGCGTGCGTGAACTGGGCCAGGTCTACGGCTCCATCGAAGCGCAGCACCAGCGCACCATCCTGCTCGATTTTGTCGACCATCTGGCCGACTTCGACCGCCTGGGCCGGGCCGACATGCTGTTTGCCAAGGACCGCACCATCGGCGCTCCGCTGAGTTCCCTGCATGCCGTGCTGGACCTGCCTGCCGAAGTGCAGCAAAAGCTGTATTTCGTGCGCTTCGAAGACTTGATGGCGCGGCCCGTGGAATGCATGTCCCACCTGTACACCTGGCTGGGCCTGGCACCGTTCCAGATCGACCCGCACGATCTTGCCGTGGGTATCCAGGAAAGCGACAGCCACTACCGCATGAAATACACGCACCGCCAGCAGGCGACGATCAGCGCGCCCGGGCAGCATGCGATTCCGCCGCGCATCCAGGCGCAGATCGAAAGCGCCTATGGCTGGTTTTACGACCTGTATTATCCGCAACACCAACGTGCGGCAACGCCATCGGCCTGAAAACACCTGCGGCAGTGCCAATACCACTTGCCGCAGCGCTGCCGGCGCGGTATTGCCGGCAGTTGTCTTGAAAACGCCTTTTTTCTCTCTTCCCACTCTTCGCTTGCCGCACCGTGGCCGCGCCGCCTGAAGTCACTGGTATTGTAAAAAACACCGTATTATAAAACCACTTGACTACCAATTTTCGGCGTCGCATTCTTGGTGCAGAAAGCCGACGCTTCGCTGTGCTTTCTTTACGTACAACATAAAAAGCTACTTCGATAGTTTTCGTATAACGTTCAGGAGACACTGTGAAGACACGGCAAATTAGCCGGCTGGCCTCGCCCTTGATGGCTGGCCTGCTGGGCAGCGCGCTGCTCGCTTGCGGCGGCAATTCCACCACCGAACCCCCATCGACCCTGCTGGCCGCCACGGCCGCCAGCGACAGTTGCGCAGCCTGGAGCGCCAGCGCCGTCTACACGGCGGGCCAGTGCGCCGTCTACGACGGCAAGGTATACCGGGCCAAATGGTGGGTGCAGGGCACGGCGCCGAACAACGACCAGTGGGGACCGTGGAGTCTCGATACCACCACGCCGACGCCCACCCCGACGCCTACACCCACGCCTACACCCACGCCCACGCCCACGCCCACGCCCACGCCGGGCGTGCCCACCAGGGCCCAGGCCGAGGCGAACGAGGCGGCGCTGACGAACAACGATTTCTTCCGCAAGGTCAAGGCGTCGATCCGCACGCTGGGCAATGCGGCCGTCGAAGCCGTCCAGCCTGGCCTGGCCGGCAATCCGCTCAACGTCAAGCGCGTCGAACGCCTGCTGCCGGCGGCGAAGTGGGATTATTATTTTGCCGCGCGCGATACAAGCTATACCTACCAGCGCTTCCTGCAAGCGGTGGCCAAGTTTCCCGCCGTGTGCGACGACTACAGCGACGGGCGCAACGCGGACGCCATCTGCCGCCACAGCCTGGCCACCATGTTCGCCCATTTCGGGCAGGAAACGGGCGACCATAACGCCAGCAGCCCGCTGCCGCAATGGCGCCAGGGCTTGAAATATTTGCGCGAACTGGGCTGCGACGAGACGGGCGCCGGCTGCGGCTACAACGTCGAGTGCGCCGATCCCGTCTTCAACAAGGTATGGACGTGCGGCAAGAATGCCGACGGCAGCTTCAAGAAGTATTTCGGCCGCGGCGCCAAGCAGCTGTCGTACAACTACAACTACGGCCCGTTCTCGCAAGCCATGCATGACGGCGACCAGTCCGTGCTGCTGAAAAATCCCGACCTCGTCGCCTCGACCTGGCTGAACCTGGCGTCGGCCACGTTCTTCTTTGTCTATCCGCAACCGCCGAAACCATCGATGCTGCACGTGCTCGACGGCACCTGGGTGCCGAACGCGGCCGATACGACGGCAGGCGCGGGCAATAACTTTGCCACCACCATCATGATCATCAACGCCGAATGCGGGCAGGGCACGGAAAAGCAGGCCGCGCAAAACCGTATCGATTACTACAAGCAGTTTGCCGCCGACATGGGCTGGGATTATTCCGGCGAACAGCTGTCCTGCGCCAACATGCAACGCTTCACCCCGGCCAGTTCCGCTGCCTACAACATCTATTGGGAAAAGAACTGGAGCGCCGGTGGCGAGAACCAATGCCAGCTGGTCAGCTATCAAACCCCGTACAGCGCCTTGCTGGCCGGGAACTACGTGAAATGCGTGGAAGCCAACTGGAATGTGAAGTTGCAGTAGCAGTCTATGCAGGACAGCCGGCCAGGGATAACAGTTGACAAGAGCCCCTCGAGGGGCCTGCAACAGCTCTCGATGTACAACCATAACGGAGACCAACACAACATGAAATCGAATGCATTATTGATGGCCCTGCTCAGCGGCGTGCTCGTCGCTTGCGGCGGGGGCCAGGAAGGCACGACCGCCACGCCAAACACCTTGCTCGCCGCCGTGGAAGCGTGCGCCGTCTGGGATGCCGCCACCGTCTACACGGGCGGCCAGTGCGTGACGTACCAGGGCGTCACCTACAAGGCCAAATGGTGGACGCAAGGCAATGTCCCCAGCGCCGCCGACCAGTGGGGCCCGTGGGCCGTGACGGATACGCCGACCCCGACCCCGACCCCGACACCGACCCCGACACCGACACCGACACCGACACCGACACCGACGCCAACGCCAACGCCAACGCCAACGCCAACTCCAACGCCAACCCCCACGGCTTGCCGTCCCGACGGCCTGATTTCGGCCGTGCCGAATGTGCCGTATTGCAAGGTATATGACGCGAATGGGCGCGAAGTGCTGGGCAATGGCTTGAACCGGCGCATCGTCGGCTATTTCGCCAGCTGGCGCACGGGCGTCGATGGCAGCCCGACTTACCTGGTGAATAACCTGCCCTGGGACAAGATCACCCACCTGAACTATGCGTTCGCTTCCGTCGATCCGGCCACGTCGAAGATCGCCATCGGCAGCGGCGCGGCCAACCCCGATACGGGCCTCACCTGGCCCAACGTGCCGGCCGCGGCCATGGACCCGTCCCTGCCGTACAAGGGCCATTTCAACTTGCTGGCGCAATACAAGAAGAAGTATCCGGGCGTGAAACTGATGATTTCCGTGGGCGGCTGGGCCGGCAGCGGCGGCTTCTACACGGCCACGACGAACGCGGACGGCAGCATCAACACGGCCGGCATCAACACCCTGGCCGACTCGATGGTGGCCTTCGTGCGCCAGTACAACTTCTTCGATGGCGTCGACGTCGATTACGAACACCCGACCACCAACAATGAAGCGGGCAATCCGAACGACTTCGCCGTGTCGAAACCGCGGCTGGCCGGGCTGATGACGAGCTACAACGTGCTGCTGAAAGTGCTGCGCCAGAAACTCGACGAAGCGGCCGTGCAGGACAATAAATACTATCTGCTCACCATCGCCGGTTCCGCCTCGGGCTGGGTCTTGCGGGGCGAGGAAAATATGTCGGGATTGAAATATCTCGATTACGCCAGCCTGATGAGCTATGACTTGCACGGTGCGTGGAACCAGTACGTGGGACCGAACGCGGCGCTGTTTGACGATGGCAACGATGGCGAATTGCGTGCCGGTAACGCCTACCAGTTCCAGAACATCGGCTACCTGAACACGGACTGGGCCTACCGCTACTACCGGGGCGCCATGCAGGCGGGCCGCATCAATATCGGCGTGCCGTTCTACACGCGGGGCTGGAAGGATGTGACGGGCGGCACCAATGGCTTGTGGGGCACGACGCCGCTGATCAGCTCCACCGTCACCTGCGCCGGCACCAAGACGTGCGGCACGGGCGCCACCGGCATCGACAACGTGTGGTACGACCTCGATTCACAAGGCAAGCCCACGCCAGGCGGCGGCAACCCCATCTGGCATGCGTTGAACTTGCAAAACGGCATCGTTCCAAGCTACCTGGACGCGTATAAAGTCACGGACAAGGCGCTGGTGGGCACGTATGTGCCGTACTACAGCAGCACCATGGTGGCGCCGTGGCTGTGGAATGCGACCAAGAAAGTCTTCATTTCCACGGAAACCACGCAGTCGATCGCGGCCAAGGCCCAGTACATCGTCAACAACAATATCGGCGGCGTGATGATCTGGGAAATGGCGGGCGACTATGCATGGGATGCCACGCGTAATGGCGGCAAGGGCGAGTACTTCATGGGCACCACCTTGACGGACGTGCTGTACCAGGCATTCCGCGCGGCTGGCGCGTACGGCAACAAGCGCGCCGAAATCGCCATGCCGGGCACGGCGGCCAACGTCAGCATCACCCTGGGCGGCTGGAAGCTGGGCGACAACAACTTCCCCATCAACCCGGTGATGACGGTGAAGAACAACACCACATCGACCCTGCCGGGCGGCACCGTGGTGGAGTTCGACTATCCCGTCTCGGCGCCGTCGGACATGAGCGACCAGTCCGGCTTCGGCTTGACGGTGATCAATGCCGGCTACACGGGGCCGAACAATATCGGCGGCTTCACGAAGAACTACAACCGGGCCCGCTTTGCGATTCCCGCCTGGCAATCGCTGGCGCCGGGCGGCTCCGTGGCGCTGACCCTGAACTACCGCCTGCCGATCTCGGGACCGGCCAACTACACGGTCACCGTGGGCGGCACCAAGTATGCCTTGACGCAGGAGTATCCGGAACTGCCGGTGGCCTTGCCGTAAGTTGAATCCGGCAGGGTAAACAGGAAAGGGCGGAACCGCGGTTCCGCCCTTTTTTCGGGGTCAGACCCGTCGGGTCTGACCCCAGCCTTTGCTTCTGGGTTGTTTCAGCTTAAAACCACGTCTCTACCTGGAAACCATAGGAAGTACCGCTGGTATTGTTGTTGTAGATCGGGCCGCCGTTGTTCGACGCATTGACCGAGGCGGTGGCCGCATCGTTCCATTTGCCGTAGGTCACGAAAGCGCGCAGCTCGGGACGCGACCACAGGCCAGGGCCGGCCGAGATCGTCGGGGCGATGGTCAGCTTGGTCAGGCGCTTGGCCGGCAGGCCGCCCGCTTGCGTCACGCGGTCCGTGCCCAGTTCGCCCACCAGCTTGAAGTTGTTGGTGAACGCGTACACGGGACGCACGCCGACCGAGGTCCAGGTCGAGGAACCGTTGGCGTTCGATTCGTCTTTTTGCCACAGGGCGACGAATTCCATGCCGAAGTTGGCCATCGGCTGGATCGCCATGTCATTGAAGATGCGCGTGCGTTTCACGTCCGAACCGAAATTGGTGTCGCCCGACGCGCCGAACTGCGCGCCCTTGCCGGTGCCAGGACCGACGCCGTACTGCACGCCGAAGGTATTGCCGCCGCCGAACACTTTCGCCTGGCGGTGGAAGGCCGACAATTGCCAGCCATTGTGCTTCTGGCCGTAAGCGTCGTTGTCCTTGCCTTCGCCGATGATGTAGGTCGCGGCCAGGTCCAGGGTGCCGTTTTCATTGACGGGAATCTCGCCGTAGATGAAGTTCTGGCGCACGGCCGATTTGGTGCTGACGACGCCGGTCTTCGACACGGTGTTGATGTCGTTGTCCTTGAAGAAAGCGTACGAGAATTTACCGGGGCCCGCAGGAATGCGGTCCAGGCCGGCGCCCGTGCCGTTCATGTTGATGTACTGCAAGTCCAGCATGTGGATGTCAGGACGGTAGTAGAAGCGCTTGCCGATCCAGGCCGTGCCGCCGTTCAGGAAATCGAGTCCCTGTGCTTCGACATAGGCCTTGACGATGCCCAGTTTGTTGTCGCCGAAATCCGAGTTGGGCGCGTAAGCGTTGACCCAGATGGTGGCCAGATAGTTCACGCCGCCGGACTGGGCGACGGACTTGGTGTAGCCGAATTCCGTGTAGGCGTCGCACTCATTGCCCAGACGATATTTCATGGTATTGCCGCCCAGACCGAAGCAGCCTTGCGAACCGCCGCCGCCCGAGGTGTTGCTGCCAGCGCCGGCGCGCAAGTAGCCATGGAAGCCTTCGGCGTCGCTTGGGTACATGGGGTCGGCCATGGCGGAAGCGCTGGCGATGGCCAGGAGCAGGGCAGGTAAAGTTTTCAATGCAGTGCGATTCATGCGGTCTCCAGAAGAATGTTGGTGGTAGCGGTGGCGCCCCGGAAGGCCGGTCACCGCACACGGTCTAATGCCGAAAACCAAGTCTAGCAGCGCTTTTTTAACCACCCTGATACAAATCGAACAAGTACCGATACTTTCTTTCAAAGTGTTGTTTTTACTCAATATCGATACTCTGGTGCATGGAGGGGGTGCAAAAGAGTATCGAATTGCGGTTTTGGAGTATCAGAAAGTATCAAAGTCCGGTGCTACATTGTGGTCGTGGTGCTAAGTACCTGAGCATTGCCAACGACAAAAAACACTGGAGACACACAATGAAACGTTCCGCCATTGCCGCGCTGTGCGCCGGCGCGCTCTGCCTCAGCTCGTCCGCTTTTGCCGCAACCGACCTCGTCATCGCCACCGTCAACAACGGCCATATGATCGAAATGCAAAAGCTCAGCAAGTTCTTCGAGCAAGCCAATCCCGACATCAAGCTCAAGTGGGTGACCCTGGAAGAGGGCGTCTTGCGCCAGCGCATGACCACCGATATCGCCACCAAGGGCGGCCAGTTCGACGTGATGACCATCGGCCTGTATGAGACGCCCATCTGGGGCAAGAAAAACTGGCTGATCCCGATCAAGCCCGACGCCAAATACGATATCGACGATCTGCTGCCCGCCATCCGCGAGGGACTGTCCGGCGACGGCAAGCTGTACGCGTCGCCGTTCTATGGCGAAAGCTCGATGATCATGTACCGCAGCGACCTGGTCAAAAAGGCGGGCGTGACGATCGAGGACCGCCCCAGCTGGAACCAGCTGCGCGACGTGGCGGCCAAGCTGCACGATCCGGCCAACGGCGTGTACGGCATCTGCCTGCGCGGCAAGCCGGGCTGGGGCGACAACATGGCGCTGATCACCACCATGGCCAATTCCTACGGCGGCCAGCTGTTCGACATGCAATGGAAGCCGCAATTTACCAGCAAGCCGTGGAAGGACGCGGTCACCATGTATGTCGACCTGATGAAGAAATACGGCCCGCCGGGCGCGGCGGCCAACAGCTTCAATGAAAACCTCGCGCTGTTCAACCAGGGCAAGTGCGGCATCTGGATCGACGCGACGATCGCCGCCTCCTTCATCACCGATCCGAAGCAAAGCAAGGTGGCCGACAAGGTGGCGTTCGCCCAGTCGCCCGTCGGCGTGACGGAGCGGGGTGCCAACTGGCTGTGGATCTGGTCGCTGGCCATCCCGTCGAGCTCGAAGCATCCGAACGAGGCGCAGCGCTTCATCAACTGGGCCACCTCGCCCGATTACGTGAAACTGGTGGCCAAGGAAACGAGCTGGGCGAACGTGCCGACGGGCACGCGCAAGTCGACGTATGCGAGCCCCGAGTTCCAGAAAGTGGCGAAATTTGCCGCCGCCGAAGGCAAGGCCCTGGCCACCACACGCGCCGTGCAAAGCACCTTGCCGCCGTCGCCGTACGTGGGCGTGCAATTCGCGTCGATTCCCGAATTCCAGGTGATCGGCGTAGCCGCCGGCCAGCAGATGGCGGCAGCGCTGCTGGGCAAGGTGACGGTGGAGCAGGCGCTGGAGTTGTCGCAGCAGACGGCGGAACGTGAGATGCGCAAGGGTGGGTACTACAAGTAAGACCTTTCTTGCCGTCTGGTTTATCAACAGGCGAAGAGATTGGTGGCTTAAAACTGGGGTCAGACCCGACGGGTCTGACCCCGGATTTCTGTTGATGATCATTCCCTCACGTCCCAAGAGTATCCTATGAAACGCATTATCCCCCGGACTTTGCTGACGCCGGCCGTGCTTGCCGTCTCCGTCATTTCCGTGATCCCGTTGTTGATCACCCTGTATTACGCATTCGTGCGCTATTCCATGCTCGATCCGAGCGGCCATCCTTTCCATGGTCTGGCCAATTTCCACTTTTTCTTTACCGATGCCTCGTTCCTGCCGGCCTTGCAGAACACGTTTACCTTGCTGTTTTCCGTGATGCTGATCACGGTGGTGCTGGGCACGGCGCTGGGCTTGCTGATCAATGAAGCGTTCCCGGGGCGCGCCATCGTGCGCGTGCTGCTGATTTCGCCCTTCCTCGTCATGCCGGCCGTCAATGCCCTGATGTGGAAGAACATGCTGCTCAATCCGATCTACGGCCTGTTTGCGCAGATCAGCCTCTTCTTTGGCGCCACGCCCGTCGACTGGCTGTCGGCCCACCCCCTGTTTTCCATCATCATGATGGTCTCCTGGCAATGGCTGCCGTTTGCCTGCCTGATCTTCATGACGGCCCTGCAATCGATGGACCGCGAACAGCTGGAGGCGGCGCGCATGGATGGCGCCACCTACCTGCAGCAATTACGCTACCTCTACATTCCCCACCTGGGCCGCGCCGTCTCGGTGGTGCTGATGATCGAGATGATCTTCCTGCTGTCGATTTTTGCGGAAATCTTTACCACGACGGGCGGCGGTCCCGGCTTCGACACGACGACCATCACCTTCATGATCTATCAGCAGGCACTGCTGTCCTATGACGTGGGAGCGGCTTCCGCCGGCGCCCTGTTCGCCGTGCTCATCGCCAACATCGCCGCCTTCTTCCTGATGCGCGTCATCGGCAAGAATCTGTCGAAATAAGGAGACCTTGATGCATAGCAAACTCAATCTGTATGGCCGCACGGCCGCCGCCTGGCTGTGCGCGCTGCTGCTGTTCTTTCCCATCTTCTGGTTGGGTCTGATGGCCTTCAAGACGGAAGGGCAAGCCATTTCCACGCCGCCCCTGCTGTTTTTCACGCCGACCCTGGACAGCTTCCGTGAAGTGCTGGCGCGCGACAATTACTTCGGCTACGCGTGGAACTCGCTGTTTACCAGCGTGGTATCGACGGCCATCGGCCTCTTGATCGCCATCCCGGCCGCGTATTCGATGGCCTTCTTTCCCACGGGCGGCACCATCGGCTTGCTGAAATTCATGCTCAGTTCGCGCTACATGCCCGGCGTGGGCGCGCTGATGCCCATCTATATCTGCTACCAGTACTTCGGCCTGCTCGATACGCGCATCGGCCTGACCATCATGTTCATGCTGATGAACCTGCCCATCATGATCTGGCTGCTGTACACGAGCATGAAGGAGCTGCCGCGCGAAATCCTCGAGGCCTCGCGCATGGACGGCGCCACCGTGTGGGATGAATTCCGCCACGTCGTGCTGCCCCTGTCCGTGGGCGGCATCGCTTCCACGGCGCTGGTCTGCATGGTGTGGTCGTGGAATGAATCGTTCTGGTCGCTGAACCTGGGCGCCTCCAACGCGGGCACCCTGGCCTGGCTCATCGCTTCGTATTCGAGCCCGGAAGGACTCTTCTGGGCCAAATTGTCGGCCGCTTCCCTGATGGCCATCGCGCCGATCATGGCGCTGGGCTGGTTCTGCCAGAAACAATTGGTCCAGGGTATGACCTTCGGCGCTGTTAAGTAAACACTATTGGATGACATCATGGCTTACCTTCAACTGAGCAATATCGAGAAATTCTTTGGCGAGCACCGCGCCATCAAGGGCATCGACCTGGAGATCCAACAGGGCGAGTTCGTCGTCTTCGTGGGGCCGTCGGGCTGCGGCAAATCCACCCTGCTGCGCCTGATCGCGGGCCTGGAACCGATCGACGGCGGCAAGCTGTCGCTCGACGGGCGCGACATCACGGCGCTGCCATCGTCCAAGCGCGACCTGGCGATGGTGTTCCAGTCGTACGCGCTGTATCCGCACATGACGGTGTTCCAGAACATGTCGTTCGCGCTGAAACTGGCCGGCGTCGATCCGGCCATCATCCGCGAGAAAGTCGACAAGGCGGCGGCCATCCTCGACCTTGGCCGTTACCTGGAGCGCACGCCGAAGGAATTGTCGGGCGGCCAGCGCCAGCGGGTGGCCATCGGCCGCGCCATCGTGCGCGACCCGAAAGTGTTTTTGTTCGACGAGCCGCTGTCGAACCTCGATGCGGCCCTGCGCGTGCAGACGCGCATCGAGATCGCCAAGCTGCACCGCGAACTGGGCGCCACCACCATCTATGTCACGCACGACCAGGTCGAGGCGATGACCCTTGCCGACCGCGTGGTGGTGCTGCGCGACGGCCAGATCGAGCAGCATGGCTCGCCCCTGGAATTGTATGACCGCCCGGCGAACCGCTTCGTCGCGCAATTCATCGGCACGCCCAGCATGAACGTGGTGCCGGCCGACGCCGCGCCGCAGCTGCTGGCGCAGGCGGGCAGCACGGCGCAGGCGGACGGCTTTGTCGGCATCCGCCCCGAACACGTGCACCTGGGCGCGGCGCAGCCGGGCAGCGTGCCCGTCACCGTCGACCTGGTGGAGTCCTTGGGCGTGGAAACGCTGACCTATGTGCGCTTGCCGAACAATGTGCAGGTGGTGTCGCGCGGCGCGGAGCGCAGCAGCCTGCAGCCGGGCCAGCAGACGCACCTGACGTTCGAGCCGGGCTTCGTCCATTATTTCGACCGTGCAGGCAAGACCTACGCGGCGACGAAAGGAGCGCTGTAATGGAAGCGATCGCATTGAAGCAATCGAACCTGGCCAAGCTGCCGGCGAACGTCGCCGTGCCCGCGTATGCGCGCGAGACGCTCGTGCCCGGCATCGTGCATATCGGCGTGGGCGGTTTTTTTCGCGCCCACCAGGCCGTGTATCTCGACGATTTGCTGGCCTTGCCCGGCAACGCAGAATGGGGATACTGCGGCGTGGGCTTGCTCGCGCATGACGCGGCCATGCGCGACGCCATGCGGGCGCAGGACGGTTTGTATACGGTGGTCGAGCGCAGCGCGGCCGGCGATAGCGCCCGCATCATCGGCTGTATCGGCGACTACCTGTATGCGCCCGACGGCCCGCAAGCCGTGCTGGAAAAGCTGGCCGACCCCGGCACGCGCATCGTCGCGCTGACCATCACCGAGGGCGGCTATTACGTCAACCAGGGCACGGGCGAGTTTGATGCGGATCATGCCGACATTGCGTACGAACTGGCGCATCCCGAGGCGCCGCGCTGCTCGTTCGGCTATCTGGCCGCCGCGCTGGCCCTGCGCCGCCAGCGGGGACTGGCGCCATTTACCATCATGTCCTGCGATAACCTGCAAAACAATGGCGACGTGACGCGCAAGATGCTGCTGGCCTTTGTCGCCTTGCGCGACGCAGAACTGGCGCGCTGGCTGGCCACGCATGGCAGCTTCCCCAACAGCATGGTCGACCGCATCACGCCGGCCACCACGGATGAACACCGGGCGCTGGTGCGCGACAGCTTCGGCATCGTCGACGCCTGGCCCGTCGTGTGCGAGCCGTTCCGCCAGTGGGTCATCGAAGACGAGTTCCCGCTGGGCCGTCCGGCCTGGGAAAAGGTGGGCGCGCAGATGACGCACGACGTGCTGCCGTATGAAAAGATGAAGCTGCGCTTGTTGAATGCCAGCCACCAGGCCCTGTGCTACATCGGCATGCAGCTCGGTTACACGTTTGCGCATGAAGCGATGGAGGATGCGGGCATCCGCGCGCTCGTGCGGCGCATGATGGACGACGAGGTCACGCCTTTGCTCGATAGCGTGGCAGGCATCGATCTGGAACGCTACAAGGCCACCCTGATCGAGCGCTTTTCGAATCCGGCCGTGCGCGACCAACTGGCGCGCATCGGCACGGAGGGTTCCGCGCGCATTCCGAAATTCGTGCTGCCGTCCGTGCGCGAAGCGCTGGCGCAAGGCGGCGCCATCACGCTGCTGGCGTTTACCGTGGCGTGCTGGTTCCGCTACCTGGAAGGCCACGACGAGCAGGGGCGTGAGATGCCCTTGAACGACCCGTACGCGGCGCGCCTGCGCGCGCTGGCGCTGCAGGGAAAGGCGGACGCCGCGGCGCTGCTGTCCTTGCGCGAGCTGTTTGGCGAGCTGTCTGACGCACCCGCGTTCACGCAGGCGGTGGGGCAGTCGCTGGCCAGGCTGTATGGACTGGGCGCGCGCGCGGCGCTGGAACAGATCGTCGCCTGACGGGGCGGGCGCGCCATGCCACCGTCGTTGCCGCAGATGGAGCTGGAACAGCAGCGCGACGCCACGCCCGGCTTCGAGCCGAAAGGCAGTTTCGGCTTCATCCGCTACCTCGAGCACGGCTTTCCGAATGCGCTGGTGCGCTGGCACTATCACGACGAGTACGAACTGCACCTGATCGTCGAGAGCAGCGGCAAGGTCTTTGTCGGCGACTATATCGGTCAGTTCACACCCGGCCACCTGGTGCTGACGGGGCCGCGCGTGCCGCACAACTGGGTCTCGCTCGACACGCCGGCCGAGGGCGTGGCCCTGCGCGACATGGTGATCCAGTTCGGCCATGCGCCGCTGGCGTCGATGGCGGCCGCCATTCCCGAATTGAAGGGCATCTTCCCGCTGCTGCAGCGCGCCCTGCACGGCGTGGAATTCTTTGGCGTCAGCGAACAGTCGCTGCGGCGCTTCCGGCGCATCCGCGACACGAGCGGCCTGCCGCGCTTCATCGAATTTCTCACCCTGCTGGGAGAACTGGCGCAGACCAGCGATTACCAGCTGCTGTCGACGGTGCCCATGCAGTCGAGCGACGACGACGTGGCACTGGCGCGCATCAGTTCGGCCATCAACTTCATCGTGCACAATTACAGCAGCCAGTTCTCGCTGAAACAGCTGGCCGAGCAGGTGGACATGCCAGAGCGGACGTTTTCGCGCTTCTTTCGCAGCGCCACGGGCAACAGCTTCACGGACTTCGTCAACCGCCTGCGCATCAACAAGGCGTGCCAGCTGCTGATGGAGACGGAGCGCTATGTGAGCAACATCTGCTACGAGGCGGGTTTTAACAATGTGGCCAATTTCAACCGGCGCTTCCTGGAGTTGAAGGGCATGACGCCGAAGGAATTTCGCCAGCAGACGCTGGGCCGTTTTGGCGAGTGAAGCTTTTTGAGGTACATTCGATGGCACGGGCGGGGACAGCCTGAGAGAGACAAGCATGGAACACCTATGGCACAAGGACAGCGAGCGCAAGGCGCCCGAGCTGGAACGCGAAAGCTACGACGGCATCATCAATTACCTGGAACATGGCTATCCCAGCTCGCGCGTGCGTTGGCACTGTCATGAAGAGTATGAGCTGCACCTCATCGTCGCCACCAGCGGGCGCCTGTTCGTGGGCGACTATATCGGCGAATTCTCGCCCGGCCACCTGGTGCTGACGGGCCCGCGCCTGCCGCACAACTGGATTTCCAACGTGATGCCGGAGGGCGGCGTGGCCCTGCGCGACATGATCGTGCAGTTCGCCCATGCGCCGCTGGCCGGCGCCGCGCGCGTGATTCCCGAACTGCGCGAGTTGCTGCCGCTGCTCGAGCGCTCCAGCTATGGCGTGGAATTTTTCGACATGGGCCACGAGGCCGAGCGCCACCTGGCGCGCATCCGCGCCACGCATGGCGCCGAGCGCTTCGCCGAATTCGTGCAATTAATGAGCAAGCTGGCGCGCACGGCCAACTACCGTCTGCTGTCGAGCGCCTCGCTGCGTTCCTATGACGATGACGCCACCCTGGCCAAGGTCAATTCCGTCCTCAACTACATCACGGACAATTACCGCGAGCCGATTTCGGCGGAAATGCTGGCCGAGCAGGTGGGCATGTCGCTGAGTAAATTCTCGCGCTTCTTCCGCAAGGCGACGGGCAACAGCTTTACGGACTTCGTCAGCCGGCTGCGCATCAACAAGGCGTGCCAGCTGCTGATGGACACCGACCAATACGTGTCGAACGTCTGCTACGACGTGGGTTTCCAGAACGTGGCCAACTTCAACCGCCGCTTCCTGCAGGTGAAGGGCGTCACGCCGAAGGAATTCCGGCGCCAGGCCGATGGCCGCTTCGGCGGCATCGGCGGACCTGTTGCGGATACGCCACTGGCGTGACGGCTGTCATGGGCTTGTCACTTTGAACAGTTACTCTCCACGGCTTCAATCCCACCTTAGCCGAGGAATGCATGAATACTGCTGTAACGTCGACCCCGAAACTGACCCTGCTGGCCATCGCCGCCGGCCTGGCCCTGGCCGCTTGCGGCGGCAGCGATAATCCGCCGGCGGAGCCTTCCAAGCCCGTGGCGCAGACGGGTGTGTTCCTCGACGGCGCGGTGGAAGGACTCGATTATGTGGCCGGCAGCGCCCCCAAGGCCAGCACCAACGCCAAGGGCGAATTCATTTGCAACCCGGGCGAGACGGTAGCCTTCAGCGTGGGCGGCCTGGCCCTCGGTTCGGCCCCATGCGGCGCCGTCGTCACGCCGCTGGCGCTGGCCGCCAGCACGAATGTGGCGGATGACAAGGTCGTCAACCGCCTGCTGGCGCTGCAACTGCTCGACGACGACAGCGATCCGTCGAACGGCATCAAGCTGACGGCCGAAGTGAAGGCCGCGCTGGCCGGCAAGACACTGGACTTTGCCACCGCTCCGGCCGTCTTCAACACGGCCCTGGCCGCGCACCTGGCCAGCGTGGGCGGGAAATTCGCCGGCCGCACGGTCGATGCCGAACGCCGCGCCCTCGTGCGCGAGCATTTTGAAGACACGCTGGCCTCGAAAGCGGGCGCGCCCGTCAACGAGGCGCTGACACAGGCCAATCCTGTCGGCGAAGTGAAAGTCACCGTGACGCGCTACCAGATCCAGGCGGCCGACAAATTCTACGTGCCGTACGAAGGCGCGAATGCGAAAATCAAGGGAGAATTCCCGAACGGCTTCCTGCCGTCGTACGGCTCGGGCCTGGCCTACAAGGGCAAGAACGCGGCCGGCGACCTGGAATTCTATGGCTTGACGGACCGCGGCCCGAACGGCGACGGCCCGCTGGTGCCCGATCCATCGGGCAAGGGCACCATCGGCAGCAAGATCTTCCCGTCGCCCAGCTTTACACCGTCGTTCGGCGTGATCACGGTCGGCAAGAACGGCGCCGTGCTGGGTTCGTCGACGCCGATCAAGGTGTCGGCCACCGTCAACAGCTCGGGCTTGCCCGTGCCCGTGGGCGCGGTCGGCAATTCGGCCGAGATGCCCGTCATGGATGCGATGAAGTTCGACGCGACCGGCAAGGCCGTCTTCAATGCGGGCGGCCTCGATTCGGAAGCCATCGTCGTCGATGCCAAGCGCAATGCGCTGTGGGTGTCCGACGAATACGGTCCCTTCATCGTCAGGATCGATGCGGCCACCGGTATCATCCAGGCCAAGTACGAGCCGGGCAAGGGCTTGCCGGCGCTGTTCGCCAAGCGCCGCGCGAACCGCGGCATGGAAGGCATGACCTTAGATACGAGCAACGACAAGCTGTACGCCTTCCTGCAAAGCCCTCTGTCCGACGGCACGGCACCATATTCTGTGACGAAGAAGAATGAACAGGTCGAGCGCTTTGCCCGCTTCACGCGCTGGATCGAATTCGACCCGGTGACGGGCACCAGCGGCAAGATGTATGCGTATCCGCTCAACGCGGCCGACTACCAGGATGGCCGCACGGGCAACGCCAAGCTGGGCGACATGGTGGCGCTGGGCGGCGGCAAGTTCCTCGTCATCGAGCAGGGCGCCGCACCGTCGGGCAAGGTCTTCAACAAGCTGATGCTGGTCGAACTGAAGGGCGCCACCGACATCGCGGCCGCCGCCTTCAACGCGACGACGTCCGACCTGGAGAAGAGCAGCATGGGCGGCGCCGCCGTCAATGGCGCCGACTGGGCCGCTGTCACGCCGCTGAAGAAAACGCTGCTGCTGGACTTGAACGCCATCGGCTGGGCGGCGGAAAAGGCCGAAGGCCTGACCCTGATCGACGACTCCACCATCGCGCTGGCCAACGACAATGACTTCGGCCTGAAAACCAAGGTCTTCGACGCGAATGGCGTGGAAGTGGCGGACGCCGACGTGACCAAGTGCACGGTCGATGCCAATGGCACCATCGTCACGAGCAGCGCGGCCGCCTGCAATGCCGCCAACACCATCCGCGTGGCGCGCGGCGACGACCGCGAGCGTCCTAGCCGTTTGTGGATCGTGAAGTTCGCCAAGGCGCTCAATAGCTATTGAGCGGGAGCGGTGGTGATGTCGGATTACGCGCCGCTGCGCGGCGCTAATCCGACCTTGTATTATTCCCCTCATGCCGTTCGTGGTATTGCGAACGGTATCGACCGCTGTCAAAATCTTGGTAGGCATATCAAGACCGGGTAACTGGATGCCGTATCCGCCCTTAGGCCCCGAGCCAGCTCCGTAGATCTCGCACCAGTTACCCATCCTCCATGTCAAGATCGGACAGTATCTTTGGCACCGGCATGCCGGTTAGCCCGCATTTGCAAGGTAGATCGCAAGAGGACCACAGCATGTTTAATTTAGGAATCGACGTTGCCAAGGCCAAGCTCGACTGCGCGCTGCGCCTGCCCAACGGCAAGCATCGTAACAAGGTTGTCGAGAACAACCACCAAGGATTCACCGCGCTCCACGCATGGCTGCTGAAGCATGCTGCCGGCAGCCCCAGGGTGTGCATGGAAGCGACGGGCACGTATTGGGAAGGGGTTGCCGAATATCTCGCTGGACTTGGCATGGTGGTCAGTGTCATCAATCCGGCCCAGATCAAGGCCTTCAGCGCTTCGCGCCTGGTGCGCACCAAGACCGACAAGGTCGACGCACAGCTGATCGCCGACTTCGCCCATGAACGCCAGCCAGAGCCCTGGCAGGCGCCATCGCCGGCCGAGCAATCGCTGCGCGCGCTGGTGCTGCGCCTCGATGCCTTGCAAGCGATGCGCCAGCAGGAAAGCAACCGGCTTGAAGTGGCGCGCGCGGCGGTACGCCAGGGTATCGAGGATCATATTGCCTGGCTCGACGCCGAGATCAAGGCGCTGATCCTGGCGATCCGCCGTCATATCGATGACGACCCGGATTTACGCGGCAAGCGCGAATTGCTCGATAGCATCCCTGGCCTGGGCGAGCGCACGATTCCCGTGCTGCTGTCCTACTACGCCAATCCTGAGCGCTTCGACAGCGCCAAGCAGGCGGTGGCGTTTGCGGGCCTCGATCCGCGCCAGCACGAGTCGGGTTCCAGCGTGCGTGGCAAGCCACGCATGTCGAAGGTCGGCCACAGTTTCCTGCGCAAGGCACTGTACATGCCGGCCATGGTGGCAGTCCATAAGACGCCTTGGGGCAAGCGCTTCGGTCAGCGCCTGCGTGACGCCGGCAAAGCGCCCAAGCTGATCATCGGCGCCATGATGCGCAAGCTGGTGCACGTGGCATTCGGCGTGCTCAGGTCGGGAAAAATATTTGATCCGGCCTTGCACGCCGCTTGACGGGGATAACAGTATCTACAAAACAAAAAACCGCGCGGTGCAGAGATGCACCGCGCGGTTTTTTTAACCCCTGAAGGCGAAGTACCGGGGTCGGACCCTGAGGGTCCGACCCCAGCCTTTGCGCTGCGGGTTATTTCTTTGCTGCGGGTTATTTCTTTGTATACGTATTCAACCAATCGAGCACCGTGTGATGCCACAGCAGCGAATTCGCCGGCTTCAGCACCCAGTGGTTTTCGTCGGGGAAGACCAGCAGCTTGCTTGGGATGCCGCGGCGCTGCAGCGCCGTGAAGGTGCCCAGGCCTTGCGCCGTAGGGATGCGGAAGTCCAGGTCGCCCTGCACCACCAGCATCGGCGTCTTCCAGTTCTTCACGAAGTTGACAGGGTTGAACTGCTCGTGCTTGGCCGGCGCGTCGTAATAGGTACCGCCGTTTTCCCATTCCGTGAACCACAGTTCTTCCGTCGCGTAAGCCATGCCGCGGTTGTCGAAAACGCCGTCGTGGTTGACCAGGCACTTGAAGCCGTCCGGCCAGTTACCGGCGATCCAGTTCATCATGTAGCCGCCGTAGGACGCGCCCAGCGCGCAGCTGCGCTCGCGGTCCAGCCACGGGAACTTCTTGGTGGCCGCTTCCAGACCCTTCTGCAGGTCGACCAGCGGCTTGCCGCCCCAATCGCCGCTGATGGCATCCGTGAACTTCTGGCCATAGCCGGTGGAACCGTGGAAGTCGATGAAGACGGTGGCGTAGCCGGCGCCCGCATACACTTGCGGATTCCAGCGGTAGCTCCAGCTGTTGCCGAAGCTGCCTTGCGGGCCGCCGTGCACCAAAAAGGCGATCGGATACTTTTCGCCGGCCTTGGCGTTCCATGGCTTCATGACGTGGCCGTAGACGGTTTCGCCATCCGCGCCCGCGAACGAGAACTGCTCATATTCGCCGAAGCGCACGTTGGCCAGCGCTGCCGCATTCTGCTTGGTCAGCTGGACCATCGGTGCCGATTCGGACTTGGCGTCGAGCTTGCGCGTGTACAGCTGCGCGCCCGAGGCCAGGTTCGCTTGCGTCAGCACGATGGTATTGCCGCGCACGTCGAAGTCGCCCACGGCGCCTTTGCCCGTCAGCGCGTTGACCTTGCCGCTGGCCGCGTCGATGTGGAACAGACGGTGCTGGCCCACGTCATCGGCGGCGACGAGGAAGGCCTTGCCGTCCGGCGTCCAGCGGAAATCGGCCACGGAACGGTCCCAGTCGTCGGCCACGGTGCGTTTCTTGCCCGTGGCGACATCCATCAGCACCAAATGAAAACGGTCCGCTTCGAAGCCAGGCTTGGTCATGGCGACATACGCGAGGGTGCGGCCGTCCGGCGAATAGCTGGCTTTCGCATCCCAGGCCGGATTGTCGGCCGTGAGGTTGCGCGGCGCCTGGCCGCCGGCGGCAGGAATCGTGTAGACGTCGAAATTGGTCGACCACGATTCCGTGCGGCCGGCCACGCGCACGGAGAAGGCCACCGTCTTGCCGTCCGGGCTGAAGTGGTATTCGCTGTTGTCGCCGAATGGCTTCGATGGCGCGTCGCCATCGAGGGTGCCGCTCAGGCTCACCGGCGTGGCGCTGACCTTGCCGGCCGCGTCGATCGGCGCCGAGTACAGCGCATTGCGGCGGCCGTCGGCCCAGGTATCCCAGTGGCGCACGAACATCTGGTCGTAGACCATGCCGCTGGCCTTGTTTTTCGTTTTTTCATCAAGGCGCTTCCTGGTGCAAGCGATGTCGGCGCAATCGAGGTAGACGCCCATGCTGAAGGCCAGGCGGTCGCCCTGCGGCGACAAGCGGTAGGTGTCGACGTCCAGCGCCAGGTCGGTGACCTTGGCCGCTTCGCCGCCGTTCAGGGGCAGCTGCCACACTTGCGAGGAGCCGGAGCGGCCGGACAGGAAGTAGATGGCGTCGCCGTTCGGCGACCATTGCGGATCGCTGGCGCTGGCGTCGCCGCGCGTGAGCTGGCGCGGCGCCGCGTTCGGCGCGCGCAGGTCGATCATCCACAGCTGCGTGTTGCCGCGGTTTTTCTCCAGGTTGGTCGTGCGCACCGTGTAGACGACGCGCGTGGCGTCCGGCGACAGCACGGGGCTGCCCACCCGTTCCATGGCGACCATGTCTTCCACGGTGAAGCCGCGCGGCGCGGCCAGCGCCGATTCCGCAGCAACGGCGGTGGTGGCCATGGCGGCACTGAATGCTCCCAAGAGCAGCAGACGTAAACTCATTCAAACTCCCAATGTTATTGCGACGTTGTTGATGTGATATGAACGTGGCCGGCTGTACCGCCGGCAGCCCGACATCATAGCAATAAAGACGCGTCCGCTGCGGGAGTTGACCGCCGGTTAGCCGGCCGGCAGCGCCAGTTGGTCGAGCGCCACGTGGCCCAGGAAACCGCCCTGGCTGGCGGCCGGCAAGCCCGCCTCGATGGCGTGGGCAAAGCGGATGCCGGGGTCCTGTTCCAGCGCCGCCAGCACGCGCGCCACCTGCGGATAGTCGCTTAGCCGCGCCAGCTGCAGCGGTTCGGCCCAGCGCGCCGTGGCGGCCAGGTAGGCGTCGGCAATCGTCGGCGCGGCATCGGAAGCGAGCCAGGCGCGGCCATCGAGCAGGCGTTCCAGGTGCGCCAGGCTTTTGTTGACCTTCTCGACGGCCATTTCGCGCCAGACGGCCGCGCGCGCATCGCCATCGGCCGCGCGCGACGCCTGGAAGGCGGGCATGAAGGCCGCGTGGAAGGTCGTGTGCAAAAACGAGAGCGCGCTGTTCAGGCGGTCGCAGGCGGGCGTGCCCTGCGCAAAGCCCAGGCCGCTGTCCGGCGCGCGGGCGGCGATATGCAGCAGGATCGCCATGCTTTCCAGTAGCGGCGTGCCCGCGTGCGTGAGCAGGGCCGGCGTCTGGCCCAGCGGATTGATGGCGAGAAAGGCCGGATGCTGCTTGCTGGCCGGGTCGCGCGCTTCGACGCGGGCCAGGCGATACGGCAAGCCGCTCCATTCGAGGGCGGCGATGGCGGCAAACGAGCAGCCGAACGGCACGCTGTAGATCAGGGTGGTTTCCATGCTGGAGTTCCATTCAGGTGAGGGAAGGGCAGTCTAATCGCGATAGTTACTATTTGGAAGAAGGCAGAATAATGTGGTATAGGTACATTTTTTATACCAGATAGGGATCGCCATGAAGGACAATGTCTCCGGCTGCGCCGTGGAAGAAGCCATGCGTTTGCTGGGCGGGCGCTGGAGGGCTGTGCTGCTCAGCTATCTGATGGCGGGGCCGAAGCGCTTCAGCGAAATCCGCCGCGCCGTGCCGAATATCTCGCAGCGCATGCTGACCCTGGACTTGCGCGCGCTGGAAGAGGCGGGCTTGCTGACGCGCACGATCTATGCGGAAGTGCCCGTCAAGGTGGAATACCAGCTGACGGACGAGGGCATGCGCTTGCGCGAGCTGGTCGAGATGCTGCGCGCCATCGGCCTGCGCCTGCGCGGACAGGCGGACGGGGGCGGCGCCTTTCTCGCGCACGATGCCGTGGATAGTTCTCTATAGAAACAGCTGTTTTTTATGCAAAGTGCTAGACTGCCGGCCTTTGATCACTACTTTTGACACCCATGCGCCTGACTACCCTCGCCCTGACCGCCGCCGCCCTGTTCGCCGCCTTGCCGGCCCAGGCCGCTACCATGCCCACGCTCGAACACATCCAGGCCGCCGTGCAGGCGGGCGTGGCCAAAACGCAAGCCAGGATGCAATCGTCGATACCGGTTCCCATTCCCGTCAAGGCCACCAGCCTGCAGGGTTGCCAGGAGTCGCAGGAAGTGCCGGGCGAGGTGGTGTGCCTGGTCGGCATGAGCGCCGGCATGCGCGACGGTTTTATGGTCTTGCCGCTACGTAACGATAACGGCACCTGGGTCGGCGTCGAGCGCAAGGACGCCAAGTTTGCGGGACCGTCGCCGGCCGAGGCGCAAGCGATGATACGCGCCTGGGCCAAGGAAGAAGTGGCGCGCAATCCGGAGGCGGCCAAGGACGTGCAGATGCAGGAAGCGCAAAGCACCATGCAGGTCAAGGCCGTCAACGAGTGCGACGTCAAGCGCAAGACGGGCTACCTTGTGTGCGATACGCAATTGAGCGTGCCGAGCCGCCCGGAAGGCATCAAGACGGAACTGACCTTCATGCTGGAAAACGCCGGCTGGCGCTACGTGCCGCGCTAAGCTGCCGGCCGCCAGCCCGCTCGCCCAGCGGCCTGACATTCCTTTCTGCATAGCGCCAGCCCCACTTCGGGGCGTCTGGCGCTCACGCACTTCCCTCCTGCACGTCCAGCCTGCGTGGCGGCCCACGCGGCCGCCGGCAGGCATATCGCATCCCTCATCAGCACCAGACATACAGTTTAGCGTAGGCAATATGGCTGAATTGATATATTTGTTGATTCAACATTTTACGAAATGAAAATGATAGAATTGGTGATTATTTTTATTTATGTTGTGATTATGCCATATAAAGCAATATATTTGGTGTAATCGTTATTTTTGGCGTATGATATTGATAATGCGCAAGTAAATGCTGCGATCTGAATGTCTGGAGAACCGCCGTGCTGAAAAAAATAACGAGTAGCGAACTGATGCTGGGAATGTATGTCGAACGTCTGGGCCGTTCCTGGCTCGATACCCCTTTCTGGACGCGTTCTTTCTTGCTGGAGTCGCCGGCTGACCTCGAGCGTATCCGCTCGGCACGCCTGTGCGAAGTGTGGATCGACACGACGCGCGGGCAGGCGCCGCAAGTCGCGCCGCCCGCCGTGCCTTCTGCCGCGCCGCCGGCCGCGGCAGGCGCTCCCGCGGCCGCGCCAGCGACGGTGCCCGCAAGCAAAACCGTCGCCGATCCGGGCCCGCCCCGCTCGCGCGAGGAGGAACTGGCGCGCGCCCGGCGCCAGATCGAACGCTCGCGCCAGGCCGTGCAGACGATGTTCGACGAGGTGCGCATGGGCAAGGCCTTGTCCGCGGCGCAAGCTTACGAACTGGTCGACGATATTGCCGCCTCGATGCAGCGCGGCGGCGACGTCCTGCTGGGCCTGGCGCGCCTGAAATCCGCCGACAATTACACGTATATGCACTCGGTGGCCGTGTGCGCGCTGATGACGGCGCTGGCCAGGGAGCTGGGCCTGGCGCCCGAGCAGGTGCGCTCGGCCGGCCTGGCGGGTTTGCTGCACGATATCGGCAAGATGGCCGTGCCGTCCGCCATCCTCAACAAGCCGGGCAGCCTGAGCGAAGCGGAATTTTCCTCCGTGCGCGCCCATCCGGCCGCCGGCCACCGCATGCTGCAGGAAGTGGGCGAGATCGACCCGGTGGCGCTCGACGTGTGCCTGCACCACCATGAAAAACTTGATGGCAGCGGCTACCCCAAGGGGCTGCGCGGCGAGGAAATCAGCCTGTTTGCGCGCATGGGCGCCATCTGCGACGTGTACGACGCGATCACCTCGAACCGGCCGTACAAGCAGGGCTGGTGCCCGGCCGATTCGCTGCGCCGCATGGCAGGCTGGCGCGGCGGGCACCTGGACGCGCAACTGTTTGCCGCCTTCGTCAAATGCCTGGGTATCTATCCGCTGGGCACCCTGGTGCGGCTGCAGTCGGAGCGCCTGGCCGTGGTGGTGGGACAGTCGCCGGGCAAGCCGCTGACCCAGCCCACCGTGCGCGTGTTTTTTTCCATCCGCGCCGGCACCTGCATCGTCCCGACTCTGCTCGACCTGGCCGCGCCGGGCTGCCAGGAGCGCATCGTTTCCACGGAAAGCGCAGCTCAGTGGCGCCTGCAGGACATCGACCGTTACTGGGCCGGCGAACCTGCCGTGGCATGACGGCCGGCAGGGCCGTAATAAAGTGCATTTTGTTAATAATAAAATATTAAAATAATGGTGCCAGTGCCGTGCCCGCTTTGCTGGCTGGCGACCGTTCCTTGTCCGCAAACCCGTCACTGTACGGGCTACTTTTGAGGATGTGACCATGCGACTCAATCTTCCCGTCAGCGATACCGAGATCACACTGAGCGATAGCGAGACCATCGTCTCGACTACTGACTTGCAAGGCAATATCACCTATGCCAACCCGTATTTCATCGCCGTCAGCGGTTACAGCGCGGAAGAATTGATCGGCGCGCCGCAAAACATCCTCCGGCATCCGGACATGCCGGCCGAAGCGTTCGCCGATTTCTGGGCGACCATCCGTTCGGGACGCTCGTGGAGCGGCATGGTGAAAAACCGCTGCAAGAGCGGCGATTATTACTGGGTGCTGGCGAACGTGACGCCGGTGGTCGAAGACGGCGTGGCCGTCGGCTACATGTCGGTGCGCACCAAGCCGACGCGCCAGCAAGTGGCGCAGGCGTCCGCCCTGTATGCGCGCATCAAGGCGGGGCAGGCCGACGGCATCGTCATCAGCCAGGGCGCGGCCGTGCGCACGGGCTGGCTGGCCAGACTGGCGCGCTTGCGCGACCTGCCGCTGGGCCAGCGCATCGGCTGGAACCTGGGCCTGCTGAGCCTGGTATTACTGCTGCAACTGGCGTGGAATGCGGGCGCGTTGCCGGCTGCGGCCCACGGCTGGCTGACGGGCCTGTCCGTGCTGGCCTTGTGCGCGACGCTGTATTTCTGGCACAGCTTGCACCGCGCCGTGCTGCAACCGCTGCAGCGGGCGCGCCAGGCCTGCGACGTGATGGCGGGCGGCGACCTGACGGGCGAGCTCGACACCACGCGGCGCGACGAGATGGGACAGTTGCTGCGTTCCTTGCGCCAACTGCGCGTGAACCTGCATTCCATCGTTGGCGACGTGCGCGGCAATTTCCTGCGCATCAGCATGGCCAGCCAGGAAATCGCCGCCGGCAATATGGATTTGTCCGGCCGCACGGAAGCGCAGGCCTCGGCCCTGCAGCAGACGGCGTCGAGCATGGAGCAGCTGGCGGCCACGGTGCAGCAAAATAGCGGCAACGCCGTGCAGGCCAGCGACATGGCGGGCAAGGTGCACGGCCTGGCAGGGCGCGGCGGCGAAATCGTCGGGCAGATGGTCCGCATGATGGAGGGCATTAACGTCTCGTCGAAGAAGATCGGCGACATCACGGGCATTATCGAAGGCATCGCTTTCCAGACGAATATTCTGGCCTTGAACGCGGCCGTCGAAGCGGCGCGCGCGGGCGACCAGGGGCGCGGTTTTGCCGTCGTGGCGGGCGAAGTGCGCAGCCTGGCCCATCGCAGCGCGGCGGCCGCCACGGAAATCAAGCAATTGATCACGGCGTCGCTGGAGCAAGTGCAGGCGGGTGCGAAGCTGGCGCAGCAGGCGGGCGTCAGCAGCGCCGAAATGCTGGGCGCCGTGCAGGGCGTGCACGGCATCATGGAAGAGATCGCCTCGGCCTCGCGCGAGCAAAGCCATGGCATCGGCCAGGTCAACATGGCCGTCACGCAAATGGATGAAGTGACGCAACAGAACGCGGCGCTGGTCGAGGAATCGGCGGCCGCCTCCGCATCGCTGCAGGGCCAGACCTTGCAGCTGGAACAGGCGATGGCCCTGTTCAAGCTGGAACGCCGGGGTGCTACAGCAGGCGTTCCGACAACGCCTTGAAGGCAACCTTGGGCACGAGGAAGGCAAACGGCTTCGATACGGGCGGCAACTGCCCCAGCAAGCCGCAGTCGGCGCGCAAGGCTGTCAGCGCTTGCACTTGATCCACATCAACGGGCAAGTCGATTTCGCCGAAGACCAGCTTGCCGTTGCGCGGCAAGTGCGCGATGGCCCCATCCTGGCACGCGAGGAAAGCGACGGCGTCGCGCCAGTTGCCGAACAGTTGCCGCCATTCGGCATCGAGGCCATGCGCCGCCGTGATGGCCGCCTGCACATCGAGCGCCGGAGCGCTGCCGGCGCCGCTGGCGATGCTGCAGTGCGCCTGCGTGGCCGTGACGTCCAGCGCCATGCCGGCCGCCAGGTGCGTGGGCAGGATATCGCTGAACAGGCGCGTGCCCAGCGCATGCGGCAGGCTGGCCATGATGTTTTTCAAAAAATATACGCAGGGTATGGCCGGCGCGCCCGGCGGCGTGCGCTCCAGGTACAGGCGCCAGTTGCTTTGCAGGGGAGACGGCAGCAGACGGCGCAGCGGGCCGAGCAGTGCAGGGCCGAAATGCCCGTGGCGGTAGGTCAGCACCGTGAACGGCGTCTTGCCGTCGCGCTGCCACAGGGTCACGCCCGGCGGCAATAATGTCTGCGCCGCAGCGGCATCGACCAGCCAGCTTACGTAGACGACGTCGCGCACGTCGCTGTGCAGGGTCAGGAAGGGCAGGCGCGACATGACGGCCTGGCGCAGTTCGGCGAAATGCGCGCAATTGGCGAGCGCGGCAAACAGGCGCCCCGGCCAGCCCGCGCGCGGGTGGCGGTAAGTGTTGTCTTGCAATTGGGAACTTTCGGGGAAAAAACTGAGAGGTAACACTCACGCAACAGCGCCCGTCCACATCATCGCGAGCGGCAGCGATGTGTGGCCGAGACGCGCAGCTGTGCTGGAGCATAGCGAGCATCGCAGGCCGCACAGGGCGCCGCGCAGCCGATGTGGGCGGGCGTCACTATTACTGCATATGCCAGCCGTGGCTGACGACGATCGATTGTCCGCTCAGGGCGTTCGACGGGAAGGCGGCCAGGAAGATGGCCGTTTGCGCCACGTCCTGCGTGGTGGTGAATTCGCCGTCGATGGTGTCTTTCAACATCACTTTCTTGATTACGTCTTCTTCGCTGATGTTCAGCTGGGCCGCCTGTTCGGGGATTTGCTTGTCGACCAGCGGCGTGCGCACGAAGCCGGGGCAGATGACGTTGGCGCGGATGCCGTCTTTCGCGCCTTCCTTGGCCACCACCTTGGCCAGGCCCAGCAAGCCGTGCTTGGCCGCCACGTAGGCGCTCTTGAACGGCGAGCCTTCGTGCGAGTGCACGGAACCCATGTAGATGATGGCGCCGCCGCGGCCCGCCTTGATCATTTCGCGCATGCAGGCGCGCGTGGTGAGGAAGGCGCCGTCCATGTGAATGGCCAGCATCTTTTTCCATTGGTCGAACGGGTAGTCGACGACGGGGCTGATGATCTGGATGCCCGCATTGCTGATCAGCACATCGATGCCGCCGAAGTGGGCCACGGCGTCCGCCACGCCCTTGTCGACCTGCTCTTCGCTGGAGACATCCATGGCGACGGCAAACGCCTGGCCGCCCGCTTGCTTGATTTCCTCGGCCGTCTTGCTGGCCGCTTCCAGGGCCAGGTCGGCGATGACGACCTTGGCGCCCTGTTTTGCGTATTCGATGGCCATTTCCTTGCCGATGCCGCTGGCGGCGCCGGTAATCAGTGCGACTTTGTCTTTGAGTTGCATATTAATCCTTTGCATTGCGGGTTGGAGTGATCGTGGGAAGTCAGACTTTGCCAGTATAGCCAGAAAACGCGTCAGGCATGGCCCGCGCACGCCTGTAAGCCGGCTTGCTTTTCCTGTAATTGCTGCAGGCGCCAGGCGCCGGGATTGGTGCCCGACCAGGTGCGGAACGCGTGGTTGAACGCGCTTTGTTCCTGGTAGCCGAGCAGGAAGGCGATGTCGACCAGCGACAGGTCCGGCTCGCGCAGATAGTCGCGCGCCAGGCCATAGCGGGCCTGATCCAGCACGGCCTGGAAGCTGGTGCCCGCGTCGGCCAGCTTGCGCTGCAAGGTGCGCGGCGTGACGGCCAGTGCTGCGGCAACGGTGGCCAGCCGCGCCGAACCTTGACGCAAGCCTCCCACGATGGCCGCGTGCACCTGCGCATCGATGCCGGCGCCCGTGTCCGCTTCGGCCTCGCGCTGCGCCAGCAATTGTTCCGCATGCCGGCACAGCACGGGATACAGGCTGACGTCCGCGTTCGGCACGGGCCAGTCCAGCAATTGCGCGTCGAAGGTGGCCGTGTTGGCGGGGGCATTGAAGGCGGGCAGGCTGCCCAGCACGCGCACGTATTCGTCGCGGTGCGCCGCATGGCGCAGCAAGTCGCCGCCGCCATCGTGGGTAAAGGCCAGCCGGGCCGGCGGCAGCGGCATGCCCGCCAGCCAGTCGCCGCACACCTTGACGCCGGCAAAGACGCTGTCGACCAGGTGCCGGCTGGCGCCCGGATAGTTGCTGGCCCAGCGGTAATGTGCGATGGCGCCGTCGCGCTGCAGGGCCGAGCGGCCCAGGTCGTGCGCCAGCCGTTCATAGCGGGCCGTCTGTTCCAGCGCCTGGCCCACGTTGCTGCAACTGAGCAGTATCAAGCCGTAGGCGCTGTACGTGCCCATGCGCACGCGCTGGCCCACGTGCAGGCCGAAATGCGCGTCGCCCGCCAGCAGCGCGCCCGCATCGAGCAGACGCACGTAGTCGCGCGCGGCCAAGCCCATGCCAGGCGCGGCCGCTTCCAGGCCGTGCGGCGCCACGCCGGCCGCCTGCGCCAGGGTGACGCTATCGATGCCGTGGGCGCCGGCCGCTTCCAGCAGCGGCAGCAGATAGGCGCCGGCGACCCGGCCGTCAGTGCTTGTCATGATGGAACAATGCGATTGTCATGAAAAACCAATACCCTTCGTCTGTGGCGGCATATGCTATTGATCTGGCAAGAAAATCAGGCAAGAACAGTATAGCAAGCCGCCGTGGCGCGCAACTGGCCGAACACAGGGGATGTCCATGCAACGCTGGAATGGCTGGGGAGATGAAAGCATCGTGTATGCGCTGAACGGGGATGCGCTGGCCTTCCTGCGCGAGCGCCTGGGGCCGGGCAGCGGCATAGCCGACGCCAGCTTCGACGACGCCTGCGCGCAGGTGCCCGCCTCGCGCCTGGCGCCGCATCCGCTGATCGACACCCAGCCTGCCACGCGCGTGCGCCATGCGCTCGGTCAAAGTCTGCCCGACTGGTTTAAATTACGCCACGGCCGCATCGGCGCGGTGCCCGACGGCGTGGCCTTTCCCGACAGCGCGCTGCAGGTGCGCCAGCTGCTCGCGTATGCGCGTCAGGCGTGCGTGACCGTCATTCCTCATGGCGGCGGCACCAGCGTGGCCGGGCATTTGACGGTGGCGGCGGGGCCGCGCCCCGTGCTGTCGATCAGTCTCGTGCGCCTGTGCGCGCTGGGCCACCTGGACCGCGAGGCGCAGCTGGCCACGTTCGGCGCGGGCGTGTATGGCCCCGACCTGGAGGCGCAGCTGCGTGCGCAGGGCTACACCCTGGGCCATTATCCGCAGTCGTTCGAGTATTCCACGTTGGGCGGCTGGATCGCCACGCGCTCGTCGGGCCAGCAATCGCTGCGCTATGGCCGCATCGAGCAGCTGTTCGCGGGCGGCGAGGTGGAAACCCCGTCCGGGACCTTGAGCATCCCCACGTTTCCCGCCTCGGCGGCCGGCATCGACCTGCGCGAAATGGTGCTCGGCTCCGAAGGGCGGCTGGGCATCGTGACGCAGGCCACCGTGCGCGTTTCGCCGCTGCCGCCGTATGAGGCGTTCCACGCCGTGTTTTTCGCCGACTGGGGCCAGGCGCAGGCGGCCGTGCGGACGCTGGCCCAATCGCGCCTGTCCTTGTGCATGCTGCGCCTGTCGAACGCGCTCGAAACGCAAACCATGCTAACCCTGGCCGGCCATAAAAAACTCGTGGGACTGCTGGAGCGCTACCTGTCGCTGCGCGGCTGCGGCGAAGGCAAGTGCATGCTGATGCTGGGCGTCAGCGGCGACGAGAAACCGGCGCGCGCGGCCCTGCGCGGCGCCCTGGCTGTGGCGCGGCGGCACGGGGGCGTGCATGTGGGGCGCCACATGGGCGACAAGTGGAAGCAGGGACGCTTTCGCAACGTCTACCTGCGCAACGGCGCGTGGGAACACGGCTATGTCATCGACACGGTGGAAACGGCTGTCGACTGGCCACGCGTGGCGCCCATGATGGCGGCGCTGGAGCAGGCGGGCGCCCGCGCGCTGGCACAGCACGGCGAGCAGGTGCACGCGTACACGCATTTGTCGCACGTGTATGCGCAGGGCGCCAGCGTCTACACCACGTATGTGTACCGGCTGGCGTCCACGTATGAAGACAACATGGCGCGCTGGCGCAGTTTGAAAGACGCGGCCGGCGCCGCCATCGTCGCCAACGGCGGCACCATCAGCCACCAGCATGGCGTTGGCACGGACCATGCGCCGTGGCTGATGGCCGAAAAGGGAGAACTGGGCATCGCCGCCATGCGTGCGCTGCTGCGCCAGTTCGACCCGCAGGGCATGATGAATCCCGGCAAACTGCTGCCCGAGGCCGGAGGCCCATCGTGAACAGGGCGGATCTGCCTGGCGTCCTGGCGCGCGAGTGGGATGTGCTGATCGTCGGCGGCGGCATCACGGGCGCCGGCATCCTGCTGGAAGCGGCGCGGCGCGGCTTGAAGGCGCTGCTGGTGGAACAGCGCGATTTCGCCTGGGGCACGTCGAGCCGGTCATCAAAGCTGGTGCACGGGGGCTTGCGCTACCTGAAGCAGGGACAGTTCGCCATGACGCGCGAGTCGGTGCACGAGCGGGTAGCCT
This sequence comes from Janthinobacterium aestuarii, assembly GCF_046113285.1. Classification (NCBI taxonomy): domain Bacteria; kingdom Pseudomonadati; phylum Pseudomonadota; class Betaproteobacteria; order Burkholderiales; family Oxalobacteraceae; genus Janthinobacterium; species Janthinobacterium aestuarii. Next base: position 4,167,916 of record NZ_CP142524.1, on the reverse strand, counting down.
TGCTGGCGGATGCGGCGGGGCTGGTCGAGCCGCAAGGCTTCGCCTTCGGCGACTACGCGGGCAGGAAGCCGGGGCGGCGCCAGTTCATGCTGGGCCTGGCCATCTACGACGTGATGGCGGGCAAGCGCGCGCGCCGCTATGTCGATGCGTCTGACTTTGCCATGCTGGCGCCGCACGTCCGGCGCGACGAGCTGCGGGGCGGCATGCTGTACCAGGACGCCAAGACGGACGACGCGCGCCTGGTGCTGCGCGTGCTGCAGGAGGCACGGCGTCATGGCGGCGTGGCCGTCAATTACCTGGGCGTGGCATCGCTGCTGCGCGAAGATGGCAAGGTCGCCGGCGCCACCTTGAACGATGCGCTCGATGGCATGGCATGCACCGTGCGCGCGCGCCTGGTGATCAGCGCCACGGGCGCCTGGGCCGACGCCTTGCGCGGCCAGGTGGGAGAGCAGCCGAAACTGCGGCCCCTGCGCGGCAGCCATCTGCTGCTGCCGGCCTGGCGCTTGCCGCTGGCGCAAGCCGTCAGCCTGATGCACCCGCACGACGGCCGTCCCGTGTTTGCGTATCCGTGGGAGGGCGTGACCCTGGTGGGCACCACCGATGTCGACCACGGCGCCAGCCTGGACCTGGAACCGGCCATCACGCGCGGCGAACTCGATTACCTGCTGGCGGCGCTGCGCTGGCAATTCCCGCAGCTGGCGCTGGGCGAAGACGACGTGCTGGCCACGTTTGCCGGCGTGCGCCCCGTGATCGACAGCGGCCGGCTTGACCCGTCGAAGGAAGCGCGCGAACATGCGCTGTGGCTGGAAAACGGCTTGCTGACGGTGGCGGGCGGCAAGCTGACGACGTTCCGCGTGATTGCCCTCGATGCCTTGCGGCGCGCCGCGCCGCTGCTGCCGGGCTGGCAGGCGGATTTGCGTCCGCTGCCGATTTTCGACGCCACGCCGCCCTTGTCGGGCAAGGCCTTGCTGCTCGACGGCGAGCAGCGCGAACGGCTGCTGGGCCGTCATGGCGCGGGGGCGCAGGCCCTGTGCGATGCGGCGCGGGACGGTGAACTCGAGCCGATTCCCGGCACGCAGACGCTGTGGGCGCAGCTGCGCTGGGGCGCGCGCATGGAAGACGTGCAGCACCTGGACGACTTGCTGCTGCGGCGCACGCGCCTCGGTTTGCAGCTGGCCGGCGGCGCGCTTGCTATCATGCCGCGCCTGCGCGCCATCTGTCAGCATGAACTGGGCTGGGACGATGCGCGCTGGGAGGAAGAACAGCGGCGCTACCTGGCCCTGTGGCGCCGCCATTACAGCGTGCCGCAGGGCGATTGAAAAACCATAAAAAATAAACAAGAGGAGAGCATCATCGACACGACCCTGTTTGGCCAGCCCCTGGTGCTGGGCGACGCCCGCATCACCTACGACAGCCTGTCGCCGCTGGACTTGCGCCAGCCCATCGATACCCTCGTCGACGACCTGGGCGAAGACCTGCTGCAAATCACGTGCGCGAATGGCGACATCGTCGACGTGGGCTGGTATCCGGCCTGGAGCGAACAGGGGCGCTTGCGCGTGGTGGCCGTGCGCGGGCAGGACTGGGAAGCGCCCGTCTTCAGCGCGCAGCCTGAAAAAGATCCGCAGGCGCTGCTGCAGGCGCTGCGCGCCGCGCTGGCCAGCCTGGCATAAGCGATGACCAGCGTCTCCGGCCAGGGGCCGTACATTCTTGCCATCGACAATGGCACGCAAAGCGTGCGCGCGCTGCTGTTCGACCGGGACGGGACACTGGCGGCGAAGGCGCAAGTGTTCCTCGAAGCGTATTACTCGGACCACCCCGGCTGGGCCGAGCATGACGCCGACGGCTACTGGCAAGCCGTGTGCGCGGCGTGCCAGCAGCTGTGGCGCAGCACGGACATCAATCAATCCTCGGTGGCCGGCGTGGCGGTGACGACGCAGCGCGGCACGGTGGTCAACGTGGACGAACACGGCGCACCGCTGCGCCCCGCCATCACCTGGCTGGACCAGCGCAGCACGCGCGACATTCCCCCGCTGGCGCCGTGGTGGCGCGCCGCCTTCCGCGCCACGCGCCTCGACGGCACGATCACGTACTTCCGCCGCGAGGCCGAGATCAACTGGATCGCGGCGCACCAGCCCGACATCTGGCGCCGCACGCACAAATTCCTGCTGCTGTCGGGCTTTTTGAATCACCGCCTGTGCGGAAAATATATCGATTCGACGGGCTCGCAGGTGGCGTACATCCCGTTCGACTACAAGCGCCATGCCTGGGCCGGGCGCTTCGACTGGAAGTGGCAGGCGCTGGCGATACAACGCTCGATGCTGCCGGAACTGGTGACGCCGGGCACGCGCATGGGCGCCATCACGGCGTCGGCCGCCGCGGCGACGGGCATCCCGGAGGGCACGCCCTTGCTGGCGGCGGCCGCCGACAAGGCGTGCGAAGTGCTGGGCGCCGGCTGTGTCGAACCGCACGTGGCGTGCCTGAGCTACGGCACCACGGCCACCATCAACACGACCAGCCGCAAATACGTGGAAGTGACGCGTTTTATTCCGCCGTACCCGGCCGCCATGCCCGGCGCCTACAGCACGGAAGTGCAGATTTTCCGCGGCTACTGGATGGTCAACTGGTTCAAGGAGCAGTTCGGCGACCGCGAACGGGCGGCGGCCGCCGAGGATGGCATGGGCTTGTCCGCCGAAGCGCTGTTCGACCGCCTGGTCGAGGCCGTGCCGCCCGGCTCCATGGGTCTGATGCTGCAGCCGTACTGGAGTCCCGGCATCAAGGTGCCGGGGCCGGAAGCGAAGGGCGCCATGATCGGCTTTGGCGACGTGCACACGCGCGCACACATCTACCGCGCCATCCTCGAAGGCCTCGCGTATGCGCTGCGCGAAGGCAAGGAGCGCATCGAGCGGCGCAGCGGCGTCGCCATCACGGAGCTGCGCATCGCGGGCGGCGGCTCGCAAAGCGATGCGGCCATGCAGCTGACGGCCGACATCTTCGGCTTGCCCGCCGCGCGCGCCCACGTGTATGAAAGCTCGGGCCTGGGCGCGGCCATCGCCGCTAGCGTGGGCCTGGGCTGGCATGCAAACTTTCCCGCCGCCGTGCAAGCGATGACGCGCAAGGGCAAGGTCTTCCAGCCCCATCCCGAGCACCGCAAAATCTATGAGCAGCTGTACCGGCGCGTGTACAGCAAGATGTATGCGCGGCTGCAACCGCTGTACCGCGAGATCGCCGACATCACCGGCTATCCGGAATAACTACGCCTTCAATGCTATTGCGAATCATTCTCATCCAGTATATGATGTGTTCCGCATTTCACCAAGGCAACGTATCCCGGTGACTGCAGTGCGCCGCCGGCCATGCGCCGGCGGCGTGTCCGCGCGGGCAGGGTTCCGCCGCAACGCTTCCGTCAACGCCGCCGCTTGATCGTGCACCGCCTGTCCTCTGCCCAGCGTTTTTCATTCCACAAGCATCAAGCAAACCCAGGCAAGGATAGCGATGAAGAGCAGCAAACAACGATTGACCCCGCTGGCCGCCGCGCTGGCGCTGGTATTGGGCGGCGCGCACGGCCATGCGTGGGCGGCGGCGATGGCGGACAAGGCCGATGCGGTACAGATGCCGGCCATCAGCGTGTTTGGCGACGCCATCAGCGCCGGCACGGCCGGACGCTCGTATATCACCAGCGCCGACATCGAACGCCAGCAGGCCGACAATGTCGCATCCTTGCTCGACACCTTGCCCGGCGTGGACCTGGCCGGCACGGCCCGTCCCAGCGGCCAGAGCCTCAATATCTGGGGCTTCAACAAAGTGCAGGACGTGAAAGTCATCCTCGACGGCGTGCCCAAGGGTTTTGAAAAATACCGCCAGGGTTCCATCTTCATCGAGCCGGAACTGATCAAGCAGATCGAAGTGAACAAGGGCGCGCATACGAGCTTGTACGGCAATGGCGGCTTCGGCGGCGTCATCACGGTCGAGACCAAGGATGCGCAGGACTTGCTCGAAGGCGGCGAGAAAGCGGGCGCCATGCTCAAGTACTCGCGCCACTCGAACAATGCAGAAAACGACGCCACCGTGGCCGTCTACGGCCGCACGCAAGACGGCCGCTTCGACGCGATGGCCTTCACCACGCGGCGCAAGTCCGACGATTTGCGCAAGCCTGACGGCAAGCCATTCCGCTTTTCCGCCATCGACGCGCCATCGAGCCTGGCCAAGCTGAATATCCGGCTGACGCCGGAGCAGCTGCTGACCCTGACGGCGATGAAGAGCGGCAGTTCGGGCTGGGGCCCGTTCGCCGCCATGGGCGAGGACGTGCCCACGCCGACCGAGGCGGAAATCAAAAAATATGGACTGGAAGAGGCGTGGCAGCGCAAGGCCGTCTACCGCGACCAGGACGACGATACGTATTCCGTGAAGTGGCAGTACGCGCCGCAAGATAATCCATGGATCAAGCTGACGGCCAGCGCCGGCTATTCGCACACGGACCAGCATGACAAGCGCCTGCCATCGGCTTCGCCGGGTTCCTACCTGGGCTCTCTGGGCAACGAGAGCTGGGCCTCGTACGTGGACGGCATCGCGGAAGTGCGCAACGAAAGCGTGTTTGCGACGGGCGCCGTGTCGCACGTGCTGCAAACGGGGCTGCAATGGCACAAGAATGTGCGCGACACCCTGATGTACTACCCGTCGTCGACGGCGCTGAAGGACCCCAGCTACAACTACGGCTACTTCCAGCCCTACTACATGCCGGCCGGGCGCCAGGAAACCACGGGCCTGTATCTGCAGGATGCGATGACGTATGGCGACCTGACGCTGACGGCGGCCTTGCGCCACGACCGGGTCGTCTCCGAGGGCGTGCCGAACAAGGCGCCGCGCTACAACAGTCCGCTGGCGGCGGCCGGCCACGACTTCAGCGAAAAGGCGCACGAAGACTGGTCGCCCCGTCTGGGCCTGTTCTGGAAGGCGTCCGGCACGCTGGCCTTGTTCGGCGACTTGAGCCGGACCTGGCGCGCGCCCACGATCGACGAGATGTATTCGAACGAATACTATGTGTCGTCCAGGCTCGGTTCATCGACGCCGGGCACCAGCCGCGATCTGGCCGTCGAGCGCGTGACGGCCGTGCGCGCGGGCGCCATGCTGCACCGCCAGAACGTGTTCATGGAGCGCGACGACGCGCAGTTGCGCCTGACGGTCTACCGCAACCGTGTCAGCGACAATATCGGCCCGCGCCTGGGCGTGCTGGTCGAAGGCTACGAGCCGGGCTCGGGCAAGGTGCCGCCGGCGCTGTCCGACTACCGCAACCTGGCCGGTTTCCATACGCAGGGCGTGGAAGTGGAGTCCTACTACAATTCGCCGCGCCTGTTTGCCAGCGCCTCGCTGTCGAAGCAGCGCGGCACGCGCACCGGTTCCCAGCGCGACCCGTGGGGCCGGGACGAACCCGTGTCGACCATCGCGCCCGATAAATTGATGGCGGGCCTGGGCTGGCGCATGCCCGACCTGGGCGCCAGCATGGGCTGGCAGGGACGCTTCGTGGCGAAGCAGGAGCGCGTGCTGCCGGTGGGGAACGTGTACCGCCTGCCGCCGTCGAAAGGCTATGCGCTGCATACCCTGTTCGCATCATGGAATGGCAGGCAGGGCGTGTGGCGCGGCACGGAGGTGCGGCTGACGGTCGATAATGTCTTCAACCGCAATTACATGCCCTACCTGAGCGAGGCGGTCACCGGTGTGGGGCGGAATGCGAAGTTGAGCGTGTCGCGGAAGTTCTGATTAACTTTAAGAACGGCGGGCCGGAGACGCGGGCCTGAGAAAATGCCGATGGCGGCGTTGCAGCTTCCTTGCCGTACATGCGTACTGTCTGCGTCGCTGCGCCTTGCCCTCGACATTTTTCAGGCCCGCTTGGCCCGGAGTGCCTTTTTTTGTGACTTGGGCCTACTCCCGGTCCGTTGCATGTTCCGTTGAACTTCCAACTTCCAACTTCAACCGTCAACGTAAAATGATCGCCTTGACCGTTTCCCATGCCGTGCTGCCCGAGTGCGTGGCGCGGACCTGGTTGCGGCCCGCTTCCTTGGCCACGTACAGGGCGCGGTCGGCGGCGACGAACAGCGCTTCGCGGTCGTCCAGCTGGTGCGGGCGGATGGTCGCCACGCCGATGCTGACGGTGATCCACGGCGAGGTGGTGGAGCGTGGATGCGGCAGTCGCAGCGCTTCGATGCTGGCGCGGATGGCCTCGGCAAGGTGCAGGGCGCTGGCCGCGTCCGTATCGGCAAACAGCAGGACGAATTCCTCGCCGCCGTAGCGGGCCGCCAGGTCGCCGGAGCGGCTGGCATGCGCATCGATGGCTTGCGCCACCTGCTGCAGGCAGCTGTCGCCGGCCGGGTGGCCCAGGCTGTCGTTGTACAGCTTGAAGTGGTCGACGTCGAGCACCACCAGCGACAGGGCGCCGCCGCCGCGCACGGCGCGCTGCCACTCTTTTTCCAGGAAGCTGTCGAAATGCCGGCGGTTGGCTATTTGGGTCAGCGGATCGAGATAGGCGGCGCGCTGCAGCGCGTCTTCCGACTGCTTGTGGTGCGTGATGTCGTGCAGCAGGCCGATATACAGGGGCTGGCGCAGATACATGGGCGTCAGGGTCAGGTCCATGCTCAGCGCCGCGCCGTTGCGGTGGCGGATCGCCACTTCGCGCGTACCGTGGTTGTGCGCCTTTTCCGGATTGGCCGCGTGCATGGCGAAGTAGTCGAGGTATTCCTGCGTCACGAGGGGGCTGAGCAGCTCGCCGATGAAGCGCCCGGCCAGTTCGTTTTCGCGGTAGCCCAGGTATTGGTCGCAGGCCGGGTTGGTGTACTGGATGCGCCCGTTCGCCTCGATGATCAGCAAGCCCTCGGCCATGTTGTTGACGATGGTGCGCAGGCGCTCGGCCTGTTCCTGCTGGGTTTCATTGTTGCTGCGGATTTGCAGCTGGGCGCGCACGCGCGCGCGCACTTCGGCCATGCGCAGCGGCTTGCTGATGTAATCGACGGCGCCGCAGTCGAAACCGGCCACCACGTCTTCCGTTTCCGTCCTGGCGCTCATGAAGATGACGGGGATGCGCTGCGTCAGCGGATGCTGCTTGAGGCGGCGGCACGTCTCGATGCCGTCCATGTCCGGCATCATCACGTCGAGCAGGATCAGGTCGGGCTGGGCGCGTTGGGCGATCGCCAGCGCCCGCTCGCCGGACGTGGCAACATAGGTTTGATAACCCTGTTCGCTCATCAGCTTGCGCAGCAGCTCAAGGTTGGCCGGCGCATCGTCGACAATCAAAATGGCGGCTTCATGCCGCTGGGAATGCTCCACACTGCCTGGACTCATTGCTTCCGGCCTTCTCGATGTACTCTGCGCTGCCAGCGTTTGCTGCATTTTCGGTGATGCTGACCGGGCTCAAATCTGATGCAGCGGTCAAATCATACCGCCTCGCCAATTTTTTGGGTGAAAAAATCGATGCTGCGCGAGGCGTGAAAATATTATTTTTATGCTATCTTTAAAAATAAATAAACGCAGTTGCTATCGTGAAAGCTGTTTTTAAACGGCAAAGATGCGTGCCCGGTCGCGCCGGGGCAGCGGGGGGCACGCCCCGCAGTTGCGGGGCGTGGAGAGTGCGATTACATTTTTGCGGCGATCAGTTTGCCCAGGATGGCGATGCCTTCGCGGATGCGTTCCGGCGGCACCGTCACGAACGACAGGCGCAAGGTGTGCGTGTCCGGCGTGTTGGCGTAGAACGGCGCGCCCGGCACGAAGGCGACCTTGTTGGCGATGGCTTCATCGAGCAGTTTCATCGCATCGATGTGTTTCGGCAGGGTGACCCAGATGAACATGCCGCCTTCCGGCTTCGTCCAGGTGACGCCGGCCGGGAAGTGCTCTTCCAGCGCCGACAGCATGGCCTGGCACTGGTTGCCGTACAGGCTGCGGATGCTGGGGATATGCCGCTCCAGGAAGCCATCCTTGATCACTTCATGCACGACCATCTGCGTCAGCTGCGAGGTGTGCAGGTCGGCCGCCTGCTTGGCCAGTTCCAGGCGGCGTACCAGCGGCATCGGCGCCACCACGTAGCCGAGGCGGATGCCGGGCGTGAGCACTTTCGAAAACGAGCCCATGTAGATGACGCCGTCCGGATTCATGTTGATCATCTTCGGATACGGCTCGCCGCTGTAGCTCAGGGCGCCGTACGGATCATCCTCGATCAGCGGCAGGCCGTGGCGGGCGCAAGTTTCCACCAGTTCCACGCGGCGCGCCACGGACAGGCTGCGGCCCGTCGGGTTCTGGAAGTTCGGCAGCGCGTACAACAGGCGCGCGCCATCGGCGACGGGATCGATCGACGACGGCACCAGGCCTTCGTCATCGGTATCGACGGACACGAATTCGGGACGGTAGACGGAAAACGCCTGCAGGGCGCCCAGGTAGCTGGGGGTTTCCACCAGCACGCGGCTGCCTTCGTCGATCAGGACCTTGCCCAGCAAGTCCAGCGCCTGCTGCGAGCCGGACGTCATCAGCACTTGCTCGGGCAGGATGGTGCTGCCATTGCCGGAGAGCGAGTCGGCGATCCACTGGCGCAGCGGCAGGTAGCCGTCGGTGGGGCCGTATTGCAGGGCCACCTTGCCATTGTTCGACAGGACCTTGTCGAAGGCGGTCTTCATTTCTTCCACGGGGAAGGTGGCGGGCGAGGGCAGGCCGCCGGCAAACGAGATGATCTCGGGACGCTGCGTGATCTTCAGGATTTCGCGGATGAACGAGCTTTGCAGCTGTTCCGCACGTTCGGCAAAGCGCCATTGGATCGGATTCGGATTTTCAATTTTCATACGAGTCTCACAGAAGATGCCGAGCTGCGCCGGCTGGATTTGTTGGCCCGCTTGTGGCGGTGCGTGCGCAAGCGGCGCCGGATAGGCGTCGCCATGGTGCTGCGGTATTGTACGGCTTGCACGCCGCCGTGCCCATGCGCACGCGCAACGGCGTTGCAAATGGGCGTCAGGGAACCTTACTTCAGCTTGCGTCCGATGCCCACGACGGCGATCACGGCGCCGGCAAACAGCAGGCTTTCGCCCGTCAATGGCTCATTCAGCAGCACGGCCGCGCCCACCAGGGAAAGGAAAGGTTGCAGCAGCTGCGTCTGTCCCACGCGCGCCACGCCGCCCAGCGCCATGCCACGGTACCAGAAAAAGAAGCCGATAAACATGGAGAACACGGAGATGTAGGCAAAACCCAGCCAGGCCACGCCGCTGGCCTGCGCCATCAGCGCGCGTTGCGGCCAGGCGTTCCACAGCGTCACGGGCAAGACAAAAGGCACGGCCAGCAGCAGCGCCCAGGAAATCACATGCTGGCCCGGCATCGTCTGCGCCAGGCGCCCGCCTTCGGCATAGCCGAGTGCGGCCAGCAGCACGGCGGCAAAGATCAGCCAGTCAGCCAGGTGGAAGCTGCCGCCGCCCTGGCGCAGCGCGAACGCCACCACCAATAGCGTGCCGAGCAGGGCCATCAGCCAGAACCCTGCGGAAGGGCGCTCCTTGCCGCGCAGCACGGCAAATACGGCAGTGGCCAGCGGCAGGATGCCCACCAGCACGGCGCCGTGCGAGGCGGGCAGGCTGCGCATGGCGATTGACGTCAGCCAGGGAAAGCCCAGCACACAGCCCAGCGACACGAGCGCCAGCGGCAGCCATTGTTCGCGGCGCGGCAACGGCGCGCGCTGGTGCCACAGCCACAGGCCGGCCAGGCCGGCCGCCACCAGGGCGCGGCCCAGGGCGACAAAGGTGGGATCGAGTTCGGCGACGGCCATGCGCGTAAAAGGCAGGGTCAGGCTGAAGAGGGCGACGGCGATGAGGCCCAGCAGCAGGCCTTTGCGGTCGGCGCCGAGGCGGGGAGGATGGCTGATGGGGGCGGTACTGGTAGTCGATGGCATGTTTTTCCTGATACTGGCTGATAGGTGTGCGGGGGTGCGCGGCAGGCGTGGATTAATTTCTGCCGTACTGCTATCCTAGGGTGCAATAGCAATACAGTACAAATACACTTTCACGCATAATTTCACATACTGTCATGGCCATATGAGCAATACACTTCCTTTGCTGTCGCGCGCCTCGGGCGAAACCCTGATCGACCAGATCGCGCGCTCGCTGGCGGCGCGCATCGACGACAAGCTGCTGCGCGGCGGCGCGCGCATGCCTTCGATCCGCCAGTGCGCCGCCAGCCTGGATGTGTCGTGCGCCACGGTGGTGGCCAGCTACGACAAGCTGGTGGCGCGCGGCTATCTGGAATCGCGGCGCGGCGCCGGCTTTTTCGTGCGCGAGCGCTCGCCGCTGAACACGCCGGCGCCGCCCCCCGGCGCGCAGGACGCGGCGGCGCAGCCGATGGATGTCGTTTGGCTGATCCGTAACATGTTCCGCCAGACGCCGGTCATCCCCGCGCCCGGCACCGGCATGCTGCCCGCCGAGTGGCTCGATGGCGACCTGGTGGCGCGCGCCCTGCGCGACGTCAGCCGCCAGCCGGGCAGCCTGCTGCTCGGTTACGGATCGCCGCAGGGTTTTTTGCCGCTGCGCCAGCAGTTGCAGCTGAAACTGGCGGGCCTGGAAATCGCCTGTCCGCCCGAGCAGATCGTCACCACGGTGGGCGTGATGCAGGCGCTGGACCTGGTGGCGCGCGAGTTTGCCCGTCCCGGCGACACCATTTTCGTCGACGATCCCGCGTACTGGCTGATGTTCGGCGCCTTTGCCGCCATGGGCATGCACGTCATCGGCATCCCTCGCCTGGGTGACGGCCCCGATATCGCCGTGCTGGCCGAGCTGGCGGCCCTGCACCGTCCCAAGCTGTACGTGATCAATTCGGTGCTGCACAACCCCAGCTCGACGTCGCTGTCGGCGGCCAAGGCGTTCCAGGTGCTGCGCCTGGCCGAACAGCACGATTTCCTCGTCGTCGAAGACGATATCTATTGCGACATGCATCCCGGCGGCGAGGTGCAGCCGGCCACCCGCCTGGCCGCGCTGGACCAGCTGCGCCGCGTGATTTACCTGGGCGGCTTTTCCAAGAGCCTGTCGGCCAACCTGCGCGTGGGCTTCATCGCCACCTCGCCGGAATGGGCGCAGCGCCTGGCCGACCGCAAGATGCTCGCCACCCTGACCACCAGCGACATCGGCGAGCGCGTGGTGTATAAAATCCTCTCGCAGGGTCTGTACCGCAAGCATGCCGAGCGCCTGCGCGCGCGGCTCGACAAGGTGCGCGAGGGCACGTACGGCCGCGCCGAGCGGGCCGGCCTGCGTTTCGATCCCGCGCCGGCCGGCATGTTCATCTGGGCCGATGCGGGCTGCGACACGAATGTGCTGGCCGAAAAGGCGCTGGCCGAAGGCCTGGTGCTGGGGCCGGGCAGCCTGTTTTCGCCGCGCCAGCTGCCGTCGACCCGCATGCGCCTGAACCTGGCCACGGTGCAGGACGAGCGCGTCTGGGATTTTTTCGGCCGCGCACTGGGCTAAAACTGCACATTTGCCGAGGGCTCTTGAAATCGCTTGTACCATCCCCAACTCCGTAGAATCCGTCCCATCCACAAGACTATGAGGTAAAAATGGCTGTCTCCGAAAAGCAAACCCTGGGTTTTCAGACCGAAGTGAAGCAAATGCTGCACCTGATGATCCATTCCCTGTACTCGAACAAGGAAATCTTCCTGCGCGAATTGATCTCGAACGCGTCCGACGCGGCCGACAAATTGCGCTTCGAAGCGATCGATAACGACGCCCTGTACGGCAACGATCACGAATTGAAGATCAAGGTCAGCTTCGACAAGGATGCGCGCACCATCACCATTTCCGACAACGGCATCGGCATGACCCGCGACGAGGCGATCTCGCACCTGGGCACCATCGCCAAGTCGGGCACCAAGGAATTCTTCGGCAAGCTGTCGGGCGACCAGCAGCAGGACGCGGCCCTGATCGGCCAGTTCGGCGTGGGCTTCTATTCCGGCTTCATCGTCGCCGACAAGATCACCGTCGAAACGCGCCGCGCCGGCGTGGACGCTTCCGAAGGCGTGCGCTGGGAGTCGGCGGGCGAAGGCGATTACAGCATCGAGTCGATCGACAAGCCGTCGCGCGGCACGGACATCATCCTGCACCTGCGCGAAGGCGAGGACGAATTGCTGTCGAGCTGGAAGATCAAGTCCATCATCCGCAAATACTCGGACCATATCTCGCTGCCGATCGTGATGCAGAAGGAAGAGTGGGACGACGAGAAAAAAGAAACCGTCCTGAAAGACGAATTCGAAACCGTCAACCAGGCCAGCGCCCTGTGGGCCCGCAACAAGGCCGACATCACGCCGGAACAGTACGACGAATTCTACAAGCACGTGTCGCACGACTTCCAGTCGCCGCTGACGCACACGCACAACCGCGTGGAAGGCCGCAGCGAGTACACGCAGCTGCTGTACATCCCGGCCAAGGCGCCGTTCGACATGTGGGACCGCAACAAGCGCGGCGGCATCAAGCTGTACGTCAAGCGCGTCTTCATCATGGACGATGCCGAACAGCTGATGCCGACCTACCTGCGTTTCGTGCGCGGGGTGATCGACTCTGCCGACCTGCCGCTGAACGTATCGCGTGAAATCCTGCAGGAGTCGCGCGACGTCAAGGTCATCCGCGAAGGCTCGACCAAGCGCGTGCTGGGCATGCTGGAAGAACTGGCGAACGCGGACGAGCAAGAGAAGAAGGACAAGTACGCCATCTTCTGGAAGGAATTCGGCCAGGTGCTGAAGGAAGGCATCGGCGAAGACGCGGCCAACAAGGAGCGCCTGGCCAAGCTGCTGCGCTTTGCCTCGACGGCCAACGACAGCGACGAGCAAGTCACTTCGTTCGCCGACTACGTGGCGCGCATGAAGGAAGGCCAGGACAAGATCTATTACGTCACGGCCGACAACTACGCCGCCGCCAAGAACAGCCCGCACCTGGAAATCTTCCGCAAGAAGGGCGTCGAAGTGCTGCTGCTGACGGACCGCGTCGATGAATGGATGCTGTCCTTCCTGCAGGATTTCGAAGGCAAGGAACTGGTCTCCGTCGCCAAGGGCGGCCTGGACCTGGGCGCGCTGGAAGACGAGGCGGAAAAGAAAGAGCACGAAGAAACGGAAACCTCGTACGCCGACCTGGTGGGCAAGATGAAGACCGTGCTGGCCGACAAGGCCAAGGACGTGCGCGTGACGTTCCGTCTGACCGATTCGCCAGCCTGCCTGGTGGCCGATGAAAATGAATTGTCGGGCAACCTGCTGCGCATGCTGAAGGCGGCAGGTCAGAGCGCGCCGGAATCGAAGCCGATTCTGGAAATCAACCCGAACCACCCGCTGGTGACACGTCTGAAATACGAGGACGCGGAAGGCGGCAAGTTCGGCGACTGGGCCAACATCCTGTTCGACCAGGCCATGCTGGCCGAAGGCGGTTCGCTGGCCGATCCGGCCAGTTTCGTCAAGCGCCTGAACGAGTTGCTGCTCAATACGGCGAAGTAAACGCCACCGCTGCGTAGGTCGGATTAGCGGGGCCGCCGAGGCCAAGCGTAATCCGACAGCCGCAGCGGCGACTGATGCAACGAAGCCGGTCCTTTCGTCATGAAAGGGCCGGCTTTTTTTATGCTACAGTGCGCGATTATTTTATTTTATGGAAATAGCAATGGCGTATTGCCCGGCATGTGACAGTTCCAATATTCAACGTCTCTCCATGGTGCATGCCTCCGGCATTTCCGGCACCTCTACCCATATCCCGGGCAGGATCGATGGTGATTTCATCCACGGTCATGCGCATACGCGCAGCCAGACCTTGTTGTCGCGCCAGGCCGCCGGGCCGACGATGCAGACCCACCAGAAAGTGGGGCTGATCGTGTTGGGCGTGATCATTTTTGTCATCGCCGCCGTCATCTTTTACCAGGCTGGCGCAAATGGCCTGTTCTGGATCTTCGTAGCAGGGGGTGTCGTCTCCGTCGCCTTGTCGCAAACGTCCTTCGTCGCCAATTGGGACAAGGAGGCCGCCGCCTTGCAGGATAAATATGCGCGTACCTTCATGTGCCATGCCTGCGGCCACCGCTTCATTCCTGTACTGAAGCAACCGTGAAAATCCGCCTGATGGCCGGCTTGGGCGCGCACGCGCTGGGCTGCCTGCTGTTTATTGTGTTGAGCTGGCTGGGGTTTTATTTGTACACGCAGCTGTTCGGCAGCCTCGGCTCGCGCGGCGTGGCGGGCGGCCTGGCCCTGCTGCTCGTGTTTTATGTGTATGCGGGCACGAATCTGCTGCTGGCGCTGCTGCCGCCCGGCAGGTGGAAGCCTGCGCTGTGCGGCTTGCTGGGCGCGGCCGTGCTCGCGTATCTGCTGCCGCAGCATCCGCTGCGGGCCATCTACTTCAGCGTGCTGGCGGGCGGCTTGAGCTGGCTGGCCGTGCTGGCCAGCGCGCGTTTAAGCGGATATTTGCGCGGCTGACAGGCCAGCGATAAAGGTGGCGACGGCGACGGCGGCCGCTTCCGGCGCCGCCTGCAGCAGCATGTGCGGCGCGGCGATGTCGACCAGCTGCGCGCCCGCTGCCTGCCGCAGTATCTGCACGGCGTTCGCCGGCGGCACCAGGCGGTCATGGCGGGCGCGCAGATACAGCACGGGCAGGCTGCCGCGCGCGAAGCTACGCGAGGCGTCGATTTCCAGCACGGCGCGCAGGCGCTGGCGCAGCACGCTGGGCGGCACTTGCGCGAGTGCCGCCGCCAGTTCCGCCTGCAGGGCCGGCGTCGCATACGGCGCCAGCAGCGCCTGGCGCAGGGCGAAGCCGGGCAGGGTGCCAAAGGGCACCAGGCCGAGCAGGTGGCGCAGGGGCGCGAGCATCGGGCGCGGATTGCGCACGAACGAACAGCACAGGATCAGGGCTTGCATGCCGGGCGGCGGATCGGCGCGCAAAGCTGACCCCAGCGGTCCCGAAAACGATTCGGCCAGCACGATGAAAGGGCGGTCCTGCGGCAAGCGCGCGCGCACGAATGCTTCCAGCGCCGCGTAATCGAGCGGCGCGGCCGGGTAGGCGATGGCCTGGGTGTCGATGGTGCTCTGCGCGCGCAAGGCGGCGTCAAAACGGTGGAAGAGCCGGGCCGTGCCATCCATGCCGGGCAGGAGGACAAGCAGTGTCGAGGCGTGGATAGTTGTCGTCATTGCTGCCATCATAACAGCCGCACCGGCGCACCTGCCGTCCGCCTGCCGCACGGCATGGGGACTGGCGCCATGCTAGAATCGCCGGCGCGCCATGTGTGGCCAGTGGCCACTGGTAGCGGCAAAATCCCCCGACAGACAGAATCATGCATATCATCTTTTCGAATTACCGCACCCTGGGCGGCGCCTTGCTGGCGGCGGCCTGCCTCCTTTCCCAGCCTGCCCGCGCCACGGCGGCGCCCTTGGCACCGGCCGGGAAAAGCCTGTCGTCCCTGCTGGCCGGCGGTCCCTTGCCGCGCCTGAGCGAAGACTCGCAAGTGCGCGCGGCCCTGTTCGATTTCTTCGGTTACGCGCGCGGCAGCTACACGGAAAACGATGAATTGCTGCTGGCGCAGGCGCTCGAAGCGATCAGCGAAAAGCGCGACGCCACGCGCGCCGTGCTGGCCGATGGCCGCCAGTTGCTGGCGTCGATGAACGACCGCAAGCAGGGCCGCGAACGGGGCGCCATGCTGCTTGACAAGCGCGGCGTCATCATCGCCTTTGGCCTGGTGAACGGACATTGCCGCCTGGAGGGGCAGCCGCTGGCGAAAGTCTGCAATCCCGATCCGAATGCCGTGCTGACGGTATTCCACCGCAAGGGCATGCTGGTCGGGGATGCTGCACCCCTGCTGGCCTGGGCCCGGCAATTGCCGCCCATGCTGGCGCTGATCGCGGGCGACAAGGAAGCGGGCGCCGATGGGCAGAAGATCGCCAGCGTCGAATACGTGCTGGCGCAGCCGGCCCTGCCGGGCTGGAACCGCGCCCAGCTGCCGCCCGCGTATCCGCCGGCGCTGCTGCCGCTGCTGCTCGATAAATCCACGGTGCTGACGTCGGCCGGCGCCGGCGTGTTTGCCTATCCGCTTACGCTCAAGGGCAAGAAGCAGAACAATGTGCTGGACCATGCGGAAGGCCGCCCGCCGCGCGACCTGGAAGTGGCGCTGCGCAGCTATGCCAGTTTCGACACGGTGGTCGAGCGCTACCGCCAGCTGGCCAAGGGCGCCAGGCTGCAGCGCAACGAGCGCACGGCCTACCTCGATGGCGACATGGGGCAGGGCAGCTACCGCGTCTACATCCGCAATACGGGCGCGGACGGCGTGATGATCGACGTGGCGCTGTGGCAGCGCAGGCTGGCGGCCAGCCGCTGATTTCAGCGTCGCTTTTAATAATAGGGCGCTGAGGTGTAGCCTAGCTCCGCCAGCTGCGCGGCGATGGCGTCGTCGCGTGTTTTCCTGCCGGTGCGCAGGCGCGCATGCGTCAGGGATGCGGGCAAGCCATGCGCCAGCAACGCGTCGATGTCGAGCATGGTCCCGGATGCCGACAACTGGCGCAGGGCGGGCAGGATAGCCAGGCCGGGCAGGCTGTCGAGCGTCTTGCAGGTGTGCAAGTTCAGGCGTTCGAGCACGGAATTGGCCCCCAGCGCGATCTGCCGCAGCTTGATCTGGTCTTCCACCCATAGCGCCTGCAACAGCGGGAAACGGCCGATATCGCCCAGCGTTTCCAGCCCGCGCACGCGTATCACTTCCAGTTTTCTCAGCAGCGGCGCCTCGATGTGTGCGAGCGATTCGCGGCCGCCCAGTTGCAACAGTAGCCTGTCCAGGCGGCTCATCTCCGAGATGAAATCCAGCGGCACGGTGTTCTTGATGCGGTACAGCGACAGGTCATGCAGCGCCGGCAGGCTGGCCAGGGTCTCGATATGCTGGCTGTGGCCTTCGATGACGAGGCTGGCCAGGTGCGCATACTGGCGCAGGGGCGCCAGGTCGATATTGTTCCTGGCCGATTCGCCCAGGTTCAGGTATTCGAGGGCGCGCAAATTGTCCAGTTGCAGGATGTCGCCTTGCGCCAGCTCGTACACGCCCAGGCTCAGACGCTTCAGGTGCCGCAGTTCGCCCAGCGCTTCCAGATGGATGGCTTGCCGGTGGCAATCGATGGACAGGCTGGCCACATGCGGCAGCGCGCGCAGGATGCGGGCATCGAACACCCTCGGGTCGTAGCCGTAGATGCGGATGGTCAGCGCCGTGCCGCAAGTGGCGGCCAGGGCGTCGAGGTCGGCCAGCAGCGGCGCTGGCTCGGCCAGGGTATTGAACTGCACCAGCACCTCTTGGCCGCCCGCGATAGCGGCGCGGATCGCCCCGGCATCGATGCGCTCGGGATTCTGGATGCGCTGCGGCTGTCTTGCTTGCGTCATCGTCACAGTCCTATCGGGTAGTCGACTTTCCTGGGAGGAGGGCAGCCTTCCGGTCCCGGGAACGTCTGCTTGCCCGTGTCGTCGTAGCGCTTGCCGCACTCGACGAGCACGCGCTTGCGGAAGGTGTAGATGCTGGCCACCTTGCCGTTCGGGTGGTAGCAGATATTGTCGCCATCGCGGTCGGTAGAAGCGTAGCTGATCATGGTCTGGCCGTTGACCGTGCGCGTGCTGTGGCCGCTGCGCGGCTCCGTGCATTTGAGCTGGCCGCTTTCATAGTATGCGTTGACGACGGAGGTGTCGGCGGCGCGGTCGACCAGCAGTTCATCCTTGCGCTTGCCGTTCGGGTAGTTCGAATAGCCTTCCTGGCGCTGGCCGTACTGGAAGGCATAGTAGTACTGCGGCTTGCCGTCCGGGTAGTACATGTGGTGGTACTCGCACACGTCGTCGCGCGTGCTGCCATACTCCTTGAAGGTGCAGCGGTGGATGTCGTTGAGCAGCTGGCCGTCTTCATAGTATTCGCGCAGGTGCGTGAGCAGCCTGCCCTGGTCGATGACGGCCAGGCGTTCCGGCTTGCCGTTCGGGTAGTAGCGCGCATCGAGGCCCTGCTTCTTGCCGTTGTCCCACAAGGTGTCGAGGCGCAGGATCTTGCCGCTGTCGTCGAACGCCTGTTCGCGCCCGTCCAGCTGGCCGTTGCGGTAGGTGGCCGTGTAGACCACGTATTCCTTGCCGGCCGGACCCAGGTAGCGCGTGCGGCTGCCATCGAGCACGCCGGCCTGGTAATGGTCGCGCACGCGCAGCGCGCCTTGCGCATCCGTGTCGATGGCTTCGCCCTGTTTTTTGCCTTTCACGAAAGTGACGCTTTGCGTGACACCGTCCTTGAGCTTGAGCTTCCACGGCCCGTCGCGCAAGCCGTCGATAAAGCTGCCGTCGCCGTCTTCCGTGATCCACGCGCCGTGGCGCGCGCCGTTGACGTAGTTGCCGCGCGTGCGCACTTTGCCGCCCATGCGGCGTTCGTGCGGGCCGTTCAGCTGGCCGTCCGCGTAGGTATCGAAGCCCGTCACTTCCTCTTCATCGGCATAGTTGACGACCGTCCAGCGGCCTTCGCGCTTGCCGGCCCGGTACATCCCGCTCTCGCTCTGTTTGGGATAAGTGAAGTACCACATGCCTTTCTGCAGCCCGTTGACGAAATGGCCTTTTTCGCTGCCTTCGTGCATGCCTTCGCGCACCCACAGTCCCTGGCGCTTGCCCTTCGCGTACTGGCCCCGCTCCACCACCGAGCCGTCGTCCCAGGCCAGGCTGTAGATGACGGACGGACCGTCTTCGCTGCCCGTGAACTGCTGCGGCGCCGTCTCCCACGTCACTTGCCACAGGCGGTAATTGGGCAGGATGCCGGCGCCGGCGTCGCTGTACAGCGTGTAGCTGGCGGTGAGAAAACGCTCGCCTTTTTTCAGGAAGGTTTTCTTGTAGGTGATGGCATCCTTGCCGCCGGGCGCCACGGGCTTGCCGTCATCGCTGTAGTAGCCGACGATCGTGCCTTGCGTATGGTCGATGGCGTCGAAGTCCGCATTGCCGCTCTTGCCGCGCGCGACGCTGTAGTCCATCGGCGCCAGCTTGGCCAGCGCGGCCTTGACCTGGCCCGCGTTGGGAGCGGCGCTTTGCGCCACGATGCGGTTCAGGGCCGGCTGCAAGCCGTCGAGGCGCCGGTACTTGCCGGAGCTGCGGTGGTAGCGGTAGGCGCGCAGGCCGTTCTTGCCGTCCTGGCGGAACAGCACCAGCATGGTTTGCACGCTGGTGTCCGATTCCTTGTCCAGCGATGCATAAAAGACGGAGCGGATGACGGCGTTGCCGAACTGGTCGAGCAGGAAGGTTTTCGAAGCGCTGTTCGTGCACTCGCAGTAATAGCCGTTGACGCCCTCTTTTTCCTTGAGAAAAGCGATGTCGAGGCCGCTGTCCTGCGATGCCGTGATGGCGGGATGGGCGAGGGTCTTGCCTTCGTAGAAGGGCGCGCCGTGGGCGAGGGCGGAGCAAAGCAGCAAGGGCAGGAGGACTGGCAAGAGCGGACGTTTCATCGTGAGGCTGGCGCCGGGGCGCCGCAATGGAAAGGCCACGATTCTGCCTGCGTTCTTACTTGTGGGCAAATGCGGGCGCGTCTATCGTGCGCGCGTGCGTGCCCCGGTTCAGGGCTGGTGCGCGGCGCAGAAGTCCAGCAGCAGCTGTTCGCCGTCCGGCCAGGGGCCGTAGCCGGCGTCGCCATTGATATGGCCGGCGTCGCCGATCATGGTGAAGTCGCTGCCCCAGGCGGCGGCAAACGCGCGCGCCCGCGCGAAGCTGACGTAGGGATCATCGCCGCTGGCCACTACCAGGCTGGGAAAAGGCAAGGCTTGCAGCGGCATGGGAGAGAACCCCGTGGTGCCGGACGGGTAGGACGGCGCTTCCACATCGCTGGGGGCGACGAGGAAGGCGCCGGCGATCCTGTGCGGCGAGCCGCTGGCCGCCCAATGGGCCACCAGCGTGCAGGCCAGGCTGTGCGCGGCCAGCACGGGCGCCCGCTCGCAGGCGGCGATGGCGCGGTCGAGCTCCGCCACCCATTCGTCCTTGTCCGGCGTCTGCCATTCCCGGTGCGGCACGCGCGACCATTGCGGGTGGCGCGCTTCCCAATGGGTTTGCCAATGCTGCGGCCCGGAATTCCACAGGCCGGCCAGGGTCAGGACGAGAGGCGACATCGAGGCTCCTTAAGTTATAACTCAGTGCGCAGGGCGAATAGTTCCGGGAACAATACCACGTCGAGCATCTTGCGCAAATAGCTCACGCCCGCCGTGCCGCCCGTGCCCGTCTTGAAGCCGATGATGCGCTCGACCGTCGTCACGTGGCGGAAGCGCCAGAAGCGGAAGGCCGTTTCCAGGTCGACCAGCTTTTCGGCCAGTTCGTACAGGGCCCAGTGTTTCGACGGGTCGCGGTAGACTTCCAGCCACGCCGCCTTGACCGAGGCGTCGGAGGTGGTGGGAAGGGTCCAGTCGGCGTCCAGGCGCTCGGGAGCGATATGCAAGCCGCTGCGCGCCAGCAGCTTGATGGCTTCGTCGTAGACGGACGGCGTGCGCAGGGCGGCGTCGAGCACCGTGTAGGTATCGGGCGCCGTCGTGTGCACGTTGAGCAGGGCGGCGTTCTTGTTCCCCAAAATGAATTCGATTTCGCGGTACTGGAAGGACTGGAAGCCGGACGAGGCGCCCAGGTAGGGCCGGATCGCCGTGTATTCGGGCGGCGTCATGGTGGCCAGCACGTCCCAGGCATGGACCAGCTGGTCCATGATGCGCGCCACGCGGGCCAGCATTTTAAACGCGGGCGCCAGGTCGCCGCTTTGCAGGTTGGCGCGCACGGCGTGCATTTCGTGCAGCATCAGCTTCATCCACAATTCGCTGGTCTGGTGCTGCACGATGAACAGCATTTCGTTGTGGTTCGGCGACAGCGGATGCTGGGCCGTCAGGATGCGGTCCAGCGCCAGATAGTTACCGTAGCTCATCGATTCGCTGAAATCCATCTGCGCGCCATGCCACTGCGCATCCTGACCGCCGGCATGCATGGGGCAGCCGCTGGTGTTTTCCTTGTTCATATTCTTGTCGTCGCTCATGGGATGGTTCAGGTGACGGCATCGCGCTTGGCGGCGATGTCGTAGGATTGGGTGTCGAGGATGTCGCGCAGGATTTCCACTGCGTCCCACACGTCGGCAAAGCTCGTGTACAGGGGCGTGAAGCCGAAGCGCATGATGGCCGGCTCGCGGTAGTCGCCGATTACGCCGCGCGCGATCAGCGCCTGCATCACGGCATAGCCGTGCGGGTGCGTGAAGCTGACCTGGCTGCCGCGCCGTGCATGCTCGCGCGGCGTGACGAGGCCCAGCGGATGGCTGGCGCAGCGCTGTTCCACCAGCGCGATGAACACATCCGTCAGGGCCAGCGACTTGCGGCGGATGGCTTCCATGCTCGTTTGCGCAAAGATATCGAGGCCGCATTCGACGAGTGCCAGCGAGACAATCGGCTGCGTGCCGCACAAGGCGCGCGCGATGCCGTCGGCCGGCGTGTAGCCCGGGTCCATGGCAAACGGCGTGGCGTGGCCCCACCAGCCGGACAAGGGCTGGCGGAAGCGCGCCTGGTGTTTTGCCGGCACCCAGATGAAGGCGGGCGAGCCGGGGCCGCCGTTCAGGTATTTATAGGTGCAGCCGACGGCCAGGTCGGCGCCGGCGCCGTTCAGGTCCAGCGGCACAGCGCCGGCCGAATGGGCCAGGTCCCACAGCGCCAGCGCGCCTTGCGCGTGGCAATGGCTGCTGATGGCGGCCATGTCGTGCTGGTAGCCGGTGCGGTAATTGACGTGCGTGAGCATGGCGACGGCGCAATCGGCATCGATGGCTTGCCCCAGTTCATCCGGACTGTCGACCAGGCGCAGCTGGTAGCCGCGGTCGAGCCAGGCGGCCAGGCCTTGCGCCATGTACAGGTCGGTGGGGAAGTTGCTGCGTTCGCTGACGATGATACGCCGCGCGGCCTGCGCGGGGTCGCTGGCCTGCATCTGCAGGGCGGCGGCCAGGGCCTTGAACAAGTTGACGGAGGTGGTATCGGTGATCACCACTTCGCCAGTCTGCGCGCCGAGCAGCGGGGCCAGGCGGTCGCCCAGGCGCTTGGGCAGGTCGAACCAGCCGGCCGTATTCCAGCTGCGGATCAGGTCCGTGCCCCATTCGGCCGTGATGACGTGCTGGGCGCGGGCCAGCGCCGCTTTCGGCCGCGCGCCCAGGGAATTGCCGTCGAGGTAAATCACGCCTTGCGGCAAGTCGAATTGCTGGCGCAGGGGCGCCAGGGGATCGTCGAGGTCGCGCGCGCTGCAGTCATGTCGAGAAATCATGGTGGCTTTCATGTTGATACTTGTCTCAATGGCGCAATATTGTTTGAAGCTTAAAGTATTGTGCGGGAGCAGGCAGTGTAGCAAATCCGCGCCGGAAAGCGGAATTTCCACCCTGGCTGCAGCGTGAAAAGAGCCTGCCTGCGGGGCGTCAACGAAAAAAATCACGATTTTTAAAAATATTTTCAAATCACCCTAAAGTTTCGCCAGACGCCGCCGTCAACGATTACATGAACGGCGTCAAACCGGCCAAAAAAGAATGCGGGTCTTTGAAATATTTTTCGAAAAAGCCCTAAAGTTCCTGCCAAGGCGGCCGTTATCTAGGTAGACAGGCTTGATTCCGATCAAGTTGTTGTAAAAAAGTGATATTTTTTACAGGCCCAAAGTCGGGTAAACCCGCCGCAGAGCCAACCTCCCACATCCGCGCCGTTGCTGGCGTGCGACCATGATCGAGCAGTGTTTGTCAGACAAACACCTACGATCCCATCCGCTATTGCCCGACCAAAAATACAGCGCTGCGCCTCTGTTGCATTTAATGTTGCTCCTGCAGAATGTATCTCACTGGCAACACACAACGCCAGCTGAATTCAACGGATTGAGGAGATGGAAATGACTGCTAACGACATGATGGCTGAGATTCGCGACGCTAACCTGAGCTACCTGATGCTGGCCCAGCAAATGATTCGTGCGGACAAGGTAACGGCCATCTTCCGTTTGGGCATCGCCGCCGACATCGCCGAACTGATCGAAGGCATGAGCAATGCGCAGATCCTCAAGCTCGCTGGCGGCAACATGATGCTGGCCCGCTTCCGCTTCGACGACAGCGCCATCCTGGGCATGCTGACGAACTACAATAAAGACCGCTCGCTGGCCCAGTCGCACGCTGCCATCCTCATGGCCGGCCAAGGCGTCGAAGAAATCGCTTAAGGTTGCCATCAAACGTCCATGGCGGCGTTGCATTGCCCTGAACATTTTGCCGGCAGCCTTATCAGTCAGTATCAGTTAGTCAGTATCAGTCAGTCGCGGAGTACACAGCATGGCCAAGAAAAGTGTCGTATCGGAAGCGCAGGAAATCCAGCTGGCCATCGAATTGATACAGCTGGGCGCACGCCTGCAACTGCTGGAGACGGAAGTCTCGCTGTCGCGCGAGCGCCTGCTGAATCTGTACAAGGAATTGAAGGGCGTCTCGCCGCCCAAGGGCATGCTGCCGTTTTCCACCGACTGGTTCCTCACCTGGCAACCGAATATCCATTCCTCGCTGTTCATCAACATCCATAAATTCCTCGTCGACCACGCGGGTGCCACGGGCATCGAAGCCGTGATGAAGGCGTATAAGCTGTATCTGGAACAGATGCCGCCCGAAGCGGGCGAAGAGCCCCTGCTGTCGCTGACGCGGGCCTGGACCCTGGTGCGCTTTTTCAGCAGCAAGATGCTGGACATGGCGCCCTGCGGCAAGTGCGGCGGCAAGTTTGTCGTCAATTGCCTCGACCTGAACGCCGATTATGTGTGCGGCCTGTGCCACATGCCTTCGCGCGCCGGCAAGACCAAGAAGGCGCGCGATGAAGCGGCCGCTGTTGCGCCGGGCGCGGTTGTCTGAGCCCTGCATAAGACAGTAAATAAGCCGGAGCCGGTCGCCTGACCGCACTCCGGCTTTTTCATGTCGTCATCGCTTACACTGGCGTTTTCCTTCTCTGACTACCCCATGCTGCAACAAATCCTGCGCGCGCCCGCACTCAAGGCCATCCTGATCCAGGTGCTGGCCTTTCCCTTGATGTTGCTATTGGTATATGGCCTGGCGCGCGCGGGCGCGGCCATGTCGCTGCCGGCCGTGGCGCTGGTGCAGGGCGTGCTGGCGGCGCTTATTACCTGGCGCGCGGGCCTGGCCCGCTGGTGGTGCGCCATCGGCCTGCTGTTTGCGCCCGCCTTGCTGGGCGCCAGCCTGCTCGACTGGCCTCCGGCCGTGTTCCTGGCGGCCTTTGTTTTCCTGTTGAGCCTGTACTGGTCCACGTTCCGCACGCAAGTGCCGTTTTATCCGTCGGGGCCGAAGGTGTGGCAGGCCGTGGCCGAGCTGATCGCGGACCGTCCCGGCGTGCGCCTGATCGATATCGGCAGCGGCCTGGGCGGCCTGGTGCTGGACCTGGCGCGGCGCCGGCCCGACGGGCAGTTTTCCGGCATCGAGCTGGCGCCGCTGCCCTGGCTGGCCAGCCGCTTGCGCGCGCGGCTGGCGGGCAGCCGCGCGCGCTTCCTGCGCGGCGATTACGAAGCACTCGACTTCGGCCGCTACGATGCCGTGTTTGCCTACCTGTCGCCGGCGGCGATGGCGGCCCTGTGGAATAAGGCGGAAAAGGAAATGTTGCCCGGTAGCATGCTTCTTAGTTACGAATTCCGGATTGCGGCACGCGAGCCCGATAAGACCATCGCCGCCACAGAGGGTGGTCCTTTGCTTTACATATGGTGCTTTTAAGCAATTGTCTGCGTTATTTGCTTGCCCGTGGGGCAATCTCACGTTATTGTAGTTCCACACGGCATTTTCTCGGATTTGCATTGAAAAGCAGCACATTTCAATTAACTTCCGGTTGCTTTTTTGCCGCAGTCTTTACCGTCGGCGCAGCCGCCAAAAGACAGGAACAGGTTTGAACATGCCGCGCATACAGCCGCGGCCATTATTGGGAGTCAGGGCACTTGTTAGTCATAATCGGATACATCATCGTCTGCGCCTCGGTCTTTGGCGGCTTCGCAATGGCCGGCGGCCATCTGGCGGCGCTGTTCCAGCCGCTGGAGTTGCTGATGATCGGCGGCGCCGCCCTGGGCGCCTTCCTTGTTGGTAACAATAACAAGGCCATCAAGGCAACGATCGCCGCCTTGCCCAGCCTGTTCAAGGGATCGCGCTATACCAAAGACCTGTACATGGAACTGATGTCGCTGTTGTTTGAAGTGCTCAGCAAGGTGCGCAAGGAAGGCTTGATGTCGATCGAAGGCGATATCGACAAGCCGGAAGAGAGCCCGCTGTTTTCCAAGTATCCGGCGGTGCTGGCCGACCACCACATCGTCGAATTCATGACCGATTACCTGCGCCTGATGGTATCGGGCAATATGGATGCCTTCCAGATTGAAAACCTGATGGACAACGAAATCGAGACGCACCATCACGAAGGCGCCGTGCCGGCCCACGTGATCGCCAAGGTGGGCGACGGCTTGCCCGCGTTCGGTATCGTCGCCGCCGTGATGGGCGTGGTGCACACGATGGAGTCGGTGGGCATACCGCCGGCCGAGCTGGGCATGCTGATCGCGCACGCGCTGGTCGGCACCTTCCTCGGCATCTTGCTGGCCTATGGTTTCGTCGGTCCGCTGGCCAGCCTGCTGGAGCAGAAGCTGGAAGAGTCGAGCAAGATGTTCCAGTGCGTGAAAGTGACGCTGCTGGCCAGCCTGAACGGCTATGCGCCGGCGCTGGCCGTGGAGTTCGGCCGCAAGGTGCTGTTCTCGACCGAGCGCCCGACGTTCAATGAGCTGGAAGACCACATCAAGAAATCGAAAACGAAGTAAGCAGTGAATATACGCCTGGACACCATGAGTCATTTGCAGCACACGGAAGGGGGACGCCATGGCCGATGAAGGCATGCGCCCGATTATCGTCAAACGTATCAAGAAGACGGCTGGCGGACACCATGGCGGGGCGTGGAAAATCGCCTACGCCGACTTTGTCACGGCCATGATGGCCTTCTTCCTGCTGATGTGGCTGCTCGGCTCCACCTCGAAGGGCGACTTGAACGGCATTTCCGAATTCTTCAAGACGCCGTTGAAAGTGGCCATGGCCGGGGGCTCCGGCAGCGGCGAAAGCAATTCCGTGATCCAGGGCGGCGGCCAGGACCTGTCGCGCCAGGATGGGCAGGTGCGCAAGGCGCAGGAAGAGCAGCAGCGCAAATCGTTCGACCTCAATTCCGCCAAGGCGGCGCTCGAACGCGAGGAAGGCAAGCGCCTGCAGGCGCTCAAGGCGCGCATCGAAGCGACCATCGACGCCAATCCCCTGCTGAAAAAATACAAGAACCAGCTGCTGCTCGATATTACCAGCGAAGGCTTGCGCATCCAGATCGTCGACGAGCAGAACCGTCCGATGTTTGCGCTCGCCAATGCGAACCTGCAACCGTACACCAAGGAAATCCTGCACGCCATCGGCTCCGTGCTCAATGAAGTGCCGAACCGCATCGGCCTGTCCGGCCATACGGATTCGACGCCCTATATGAGCGATGCAGGCTACAGCAACTGGGAATTGTCGGCCGACCGCGCGAATGCGTCGCGGCGCGAACTGGTGATCGGCGGCATGAAGGAAGAAAAAGTCTTGCGCGTGGTGGGACTGGGCTCGGCCGCCCACCTGGACAAGCTCGATCCCTTCAATCCGATCAACCGGCGCATCAGTATCATCGTCATGAACAAGCGCACGGAAGAAAATGTCTTGCGCGATGGTTCGGCGATCGAGCTGCCGGTGACCGATGCCGCTTCCGCCGCTGTCGCTTCAGGGCTGGCTGCCGGTGCGCCGCCCGCGGCGGCGCCAGTCCCGGCCCCGGCAGCGGCGAAAAAATAACACGCAAGGCTGTCGACGCGTGGTGTATTGAAACAATGAGACCTTTATGACAAGAAAGAAAATACTTGGCTCGCATGTAAAACGCCTGCTGTCTGGCGTGTCGGACCATGGCCGCAAGCACTTGACGGAGGTGGAAACCGACCTGGTGCAGACCGGCATCTTGCTGGAAGAGGCGATCGAGAAGCTGTCCTTCAATTTCATGGCGATACACGCAGCCGTCGCTGCGCAGCAAGACACTATCGCGCTGCTGCTCGACGGCGGTATTCCGGCCGAGCAGCAGCGCGAAAAACTGCTGGCGTTGCAGGATGAGGTGGGGGGCTATGTGAATGCCGCCATCACCAGCATGCAGTTCCAGGACATGACCAGCCAGCTGATCGAGCGCACCCTGAAGCGCGTGACGGGCTTGCGCGAGTTCCTCGGGACCCTGGGCGAGCATGGCGCGGAGATGTTGCCGGAGAGCGACAATGAAGAAATTGTCGCCTTGCTGGGTCGGGTCAGCATGGCGCTGGCGATTCAAAGCCTGGAGTTGCGCAGCGTGCTGCGCAAGGCTGTCAGTCAACAGCATTTGGAAAGCGGCGACATCGAGCTGTTCTAGCATGCCAGTGCGGAGCGCTTGTGGTCGCATGGATTGATTAATCAAATACTCGGGCAGGATGCCCGGAATAAGTGGGAGCAAAGATGGCCAAAACGATACTTGCAGTGGACGATTCCAGCTCATTGCGCCAGATGGTGGCGTTCAGCCTGAAAGCCGCCGGTTACCAGGTGGTGGAGGCCGTGGACGGCCAGGACGGACTGGAAAAAGCCAAGCTGCAAACCGTAGACCTGGTATTGACGGACCAGAACATGCCGCGCATGGATGGCCTGGAACTGATCAAGCTGCTGCGTGAATTGCCGACCTACCAGAAGGTGCCCATCCTGATGCTGACGACGGAGTCGTCGGACGAGATGAAATCGAAAGGCCGTGCCGCCGGCGCCAATGGCTGGCTGGTCAAGCCGTTCGATCCGCAACGCCTGATCGAAGTGGTCAAGAAGGTGATCGGCTGATGCCAGCCGCGCAGCGCAATGATGCAATTGACGGAGTCACCCTATGACCATCGATATTAGCCAGTTTTTTCAGGTCTTTTTCGATGAGGCCGAAGAACTGCTGGCTGAAAAAGAACGGCTGCTGCTGGCCGTTGATATTGCGGCGCCCGACGCCGAAGATCTGAATGCCATTTTCCGCACCGCCCACTCGATCAAGGGCGGCGCATCGACGTTCGGCCTCTCCGACATGAGCGAGGTGACGCACATCCTCGAGTCGCTGCTCGACCGCATCCGCCAGGGCCAGATGGCCCTGACGGCGGAACACGTCGACGCCTTTTTGGCGGCCAAGGACATCCTCAAGATGCAGCTCGACGGCCATCGCCTGGGCAGCGCCGTCGACCAGGATGCCGTGGCCAACGTGCGCATGATGCTGCAGTCGTTCTCGCAGGACGTGCCCGTGGCCGCGCTCACGCCCGTCGCGCCGGCCTTCCACACGGCGGAAAAGGCCGCCGTCAGCCATGCCGGCGGCCACCGCATCCGCCTGGAACTGCCGGCCATGGAGCCGCGCGAAGTCGATGCGCTGGCGGCCGAACTGGGCTTGCTGGGCGACGTCGCCGTATCGAGCCTGCCCGACGCGCGCAAGGTGCTGGAAGTGACGACGCATGAAAGCCTGGACGACATCCTGGCCATCTGTTCGTTCGTGCTCAATCCCGACGACATGGTGATCACGCAGGCGCCGCCACTGGCGCCAGGCGAGGCCGAAGCGGCCCGCGCGGCGCAGGAAAAGGCGCAAGGCTACGGTTTCTTCGACCCGCTGCCAGGCACTCCTGGCGCGCCGGGCGCGGCCGATCCCGGTTACGGCTTCTTCCAGCCGATCGAGGATATCCGCGCCGCCGCCGGCGTGCAGAGCGACGCCGAACAGGGTTACGGATTCTTCCAGCCCCTCGAACAGATTCGCGCAGACGCGGCCAAGGCGGGCAACGCCAGCGCTGCCGCCGCGCCGGCCGCGGCGAGCGCCGTGGCCGAAGCGGAGCAGGAAAAGAAACCGGCCAAGAAAGAGGGCGACAAGGCCGGCGCCGAATCGTCGTCGATCCGCGTCTCGATCGAAAAAGTCGACCAGCTGATCAACCTGGTGGGCGAACTGGTGATCACGCAGGCGATGATCGAGCAGCGCGCCAGCGCGCTCGATCCGATGCTGCATGAAAAACTGCTCGACAGCGTCAGCCACCTGACGCGCAACACGCGCGACTTGCAGGAAGCGGTGATGTCGATCCGCATGATGCCGATGGATTTCGTCTTCTCGCGCTTCCCGCGCATGGTGCGCGACCTGGCGACGAAACTGGGCAAGAAGGTCGACTTCATCACGAATGGCGCCGCCACGGAACTGGACAAGGGCCTCATCGAGCGCATCGTCGATCCGCTCACGCACCTGGTGCGCAACAGTATCGACCATGGCGTGGAAATGCCGGCCGCCCGCGTGGCCGCCGGCAAGACCGAGGCGGGACGTCTGTTCCTCTCGGCCAGCCACCAGGGCGGCAACATCATCATCGAGGTATCCGATGACGGCGCGGGATTGAACCGCGAGCGCATCCTGGCCAAGGCTGCGCAGCAGGGCCTGGACGTGTCCGAGTCGATGAGCGACGCCGACGTGTGGCAGCTGATTTTCGCACCCGGCTTTTCCACCGCCGAAGCGGTCACCGACGTGTCGGGCCGCGGCGTGGGCATGGATGTCGTCAAGCGCAATATCAGCGCCATGGGCGGCGTCGTCGACATCCGTTCGGCCAAGGGTTTCGGCACGACGATTTCCATTTCGCTGCCGCTGACCCTGGCCATCCTGGACGGCATGTCGATCCGCGTTGGCGACGAGGTGTATATTTTACCGCTGGGCTTTGTCATCGAATCGCTGCAGCCAGCCGTTGAGGACATCAAGGACATCAGCGGCAAGGGGCAGGTGGTGAAAGTGCGCGGCGAATATCTGCCCTTGATTCCGCTGTACCAGATGTTCGACATCGCGCCGCGCTTTACCAGTCCCTCGGAAGGCATCTGCGTGATCCTCGAGACGGAAGGACGCAAGGCGGCCCTGTTTGTCGACGACCTGGTGGGGCAGCAGCAGGTCGTGGTGAAAAACCTCGAATCGAATTACCGCAAGGTGGTGGGCATTTCCGGCGCCACCATCCTGGGTGATGGCGGCGTGTCGCTGATTCTCGATGTCGCCGCCCTCATCCGTTCCTCTCGCCAGCTGGCCGACGAGTCCATTTTTTCGTAATACCGATAGATAAAGATAGGAAAACGCACCATGTCAGATACTCAACAAACATCCGGAAGCAATGCGGGCGACGGCAAGGACATCGCCGGCCGTGAATTCCTGGCCTTCACCCTGGGCTCCGAAGAGTACGGCATCGATATCCTGAAGGTCCAGGAGATTCGTGGTTACGAAGCGGTCACCCGCATCGCCAACGCGCCTGAATTCATCAAGGGCGTGATCAACCTGCGCGGCATCATCATCCCGGTGGTCGACATGCGCATCAAGTTCAACCTGGGCACGCCCGTGTACGACCAGTTCACGGTGGTGATCATCCTGAACATCGGCGGCCGTATCGTCGGCATGGTGGTCGACAGCGTTTCCGACGTCACCACCCTGACGCCGGAGCAGGTCAAGCCGGCGCCGGAAATGGGCACAGCCTTCTCGACCGACTACATGATCGGCCTGGGCACCATCGACGAGCGCATGCTGATCCTGGTCGACATCGACAAACTGATGTCGAGCAGCGAGATGGGCCTGATCGACAAGCTGGCGGCCTAAGCGGCAGCAAGGCGGCGCCCGGTGCGCCGCCGTTTTAGAACGCAAAGAATCACTACAGATATGCATGTACCGGCGCGGGAAAGTAATCCTCGGGAAATTATTGTGAATTTATGACGAACAGAACCGGATGCTGTGCAAGGCGCCCGCAGCGACGCAGTGCGAGCACTACTAGCTGCGGGCAACACCGCACAGCGCCGGTTATGGAAGTCAGAAATCATAATAATTTATTGGGGGTTACTTGCCAGAGGCGCGCCGGCAGGCTGCAAGGTCCGACAGAGACCCGGCCACAACACGGCGCCGTCCGGTTGAACGGGCGCCGTTCACATAAATATTGGAGACTGTAATGAGTTTGCGCGATTTCAAGATAGGCACCCGGCTGGGGATAGGTTTCGGCAGCATTCTCGCCATCCTGGTGGTGGTGATCGTTTCGGCGAATGCACTGAATTACCGTAACAAGGCCCAGCTGCTCACGGGGCTGGAGCTGGCAAGCGAAAAGAATACGCAGGCGTCGCAGATGAAAAGCGCGATGCTGGAAACCGGTATCGCCATGCGCAATATCGGCCTGCAGGGCGATGTGAGCCTGATGCAGGCGGAAGAGGGCAAGGTGCGCGAGCAGCGCAAGCTGTACGACGGCGCCCGCGGCAAGCTGGCCACCTTGGGCCTGTCCGATGGCGAGAAGGCGCTGCTGGCCAATATCGCCAAGATCGACGGCGAAGTCGATGCCGCCTTCAAGGAAGCGATGGGACAGGTGCTGGCGTTTAACAGCGAGGGCGCGGCGAAGGTGATCGCCACCCGCATCGATCCCTTGAACAAGACGACCCTGGCCGATATCAACAAGCTGCTCGACTTGCAGCACGTGGCGCAGCAAAGCTTCATGGACGACTCGCTGGCGGCCGATGCGCGCCTGATGATGGTACTGTTCATCCTGGGCGGCGCGGCCGTGGCGATCGGCGCCTGGTGCGCCATCTTCATCACGCGCTCGATCACGGTGCCATTGTCCGGCGCAGTGGCCGTGGCGCAGAAGGTGGCGGCCGGCGAGCTGACCTCGCGCGTGGTGGTCGAAGGCAAGGATGAAACGAGCGCGCTGCAGCAGGCGCTCAAGGACATGAACGAGAGCCTGGTGCAGACGGTCAGCGACGTGCGCACCGGGACGGACACCATCACCGTGGCGTCGCGCGAGATCGCCAGCGGTAATGCGGACCTGTCGGCGCGCACGGAAACGCAGGCCAGTTCGCTCGAAGAGACGGCGTCGTCGATGGAAGAGCTGACGTCGACCGTGAAGCAGAACGCGGACAACGCGCGCCAGGCCAACCAGCTGGCAGTGTCGGCGTCGTCGGTGGCGGAGCAGGGCGGCAAGGTGGTGTCGCAAGTGGTCGACACCATGGGTTCCATCAAGGACAGTTCGCGCAAGATCGTCGACATCATCGGCGTCATCGACGGCATTGCGTTCCAGACGAATATCCTGGCGCTGAATGCGGCCGTCGAAGCGGCGCGCGCAGGCGAGCAGGGACGCGGTTTTGCGGTGGTGGCGTCGGAAGTGCGTAATCTGGCCCAACGATCGGCCGGCGCGGCGAAGGAAATCAAGGGCTTGATCGGCGACTCGGTCGACAAGGTCGATGCCGGCAGCCGTCTGGTGGACGAGGCGGGGCAGACCATGGGTCTGATCGTCACGTCGATCCGGCAGGTGGCCGACATCATGGGCGAGATCACGGCGGCGACGCAGGAGCAGAGCCACGGCATCGAGGAAGTGAACCAGGCCATCGCGCAGATGGACCAGATGACGCAGCAAAATGCGGCGCTGGTCGAGGAAGCGGCGGCGGCCGCCGAAAGCATGCAGGACCAGGCGCAGAAACTGGCCGACGCCGTCAGCATCTTCAAGCTGGACGGCGAGAGCGCGGCGCACGCAGCCATGCCCGCGTCCGCGCCCGTGGTCAAGGCGGCGGCACGGCCGGCACCGGGTGTGGCGGCAACTGCACGGCGGGTGGCAACGGCGGCGCAGGCCGGCACGCCACCGCCCGCGAAAAAGCTGGCGGCGGCCGGCGGCGACGATTGGGAAGAGTTCTGACGCCAACCCGGTCCCGCTAGTTATACTTGCAAAGGCATTGGTCAGAGTAGTCATAGAGAGGTAAAAACAAAATGCCGCAAACTAAAACGGATTCGGTCAAGGAATTTGATTTCACTGGCAAGGACTTCGAACGGGTCCGCGCCATGATTTACAAGCGGGCCGGCATCGCGCTGGCCGACAGCAAGCAGGAGATGGTCTACAGCCGCCTGGCCAGGCGGCTGCGCGCGACCGGCATCTCCTCGTTCGTCCGCTACCTGGACGACCTGGAAGCGGGCCGCATGGGCGACGAGTGGGAAGCGTTCACGAATGCGCTGACGACCAACCTGACGTCGTTCTTCCGCGAGGCGCATCACTTCCCGCTGCTGGCCGAGCATGTGAAAAAACTGAGCGGGCCGATCACCATCTGGTGTTCGGCCAGTTCCACCGGCGAGGAGCCGTATTCGATCGCCATGACGGTGTGCGAGGCGTTCA
Organism: Janthinobacterium aestuarii; assembly: GCF_046113285.1. Classification (NCBI taxonomy): domain Bacteria; kingdom Pseudomonadati; phylum Pseudomonadota; class Betaproteobacteria; order Burkholderiales; family Oxalobacteraceae; genus Janthinobacterium; species Janthinobacterium aestuarii. Next base: position 4,134,731 of record NZ_CP142524.1, on the reverse strand, counting down.
ATACGCTCACGCCGCCCGTCACCATCATCGCCACGGACATCGACACGAATGTGCTGGCCACGGCTGCCAATGGCGTCTACAACCTGGACCGGCTCGACAAGATGCCGGCCGACCGTGCGCGGCGCTTTTTCTTGCGCGGCAAGGGCGACCGCGAAGGGCAGGTGCGGGTGCGTCCTGAACTGCGCCAGATGATCACCTTCAAGCCGCTCAACCTGCTGGCCGACGGCTGGCCATTGACGGGCCAGTTCGACGTCATCTTTTGCCGTAACGTGATGATTTATTTTGACAAGGCGACGCAGCGCAAGATCCTCTCGCGCTTTGTGCCGTTGATGAAACCCGATGCCCTGCTGTTCGCGGGCCATTCGGAGAATTTTCTGTACGTGTCGGATTCACTGAAGCTGCGCGGTAAAACAGTCTATGAGCTCGACCAGCCTCGGGGCGCCGCGCCCAAGGCACCGTCGCATCGTACATGAGAGTGAAATATGAGCCTGGAATCCAAAGAGCAATTCGCCACTAACGTCTATTACGACAGGACGTTCAACTGTGACGCCGCCAAGATCTTGCCTGGTGAGTATTACTTTACCAACAAGGACATGCTGATCGTCACCGTGCTCGGCTCCTGCGTCTCGGCCTGCATCCGCGACCGTGTCACGGGCCTGGGAGGCATGAACCACTTCATGCTGCCCGATGGCGGCAGCGATCCGAACAGCCCGATTTCCGCGTCGATGCGCTATGGCACCTACGCCATGGAAATCCTGATCAACGATTTGCTGAAGGCGGGCGCGCGGCGCGAGAACATGGAAGCGAAAGTTTTCGGCGGCGGCGCCGTGCTGCGCGGCTTCACGGCGATCAACGTCGGTGAGCGCAACGCGGCTTTCGTCATCAATTATCTGAAGGCGGAAAAGATGCGCGTGGTGGCGGAAGACCTCAACGACATCCACCCGCGCAAGGTGTATTTTTTCCCCCGCAGCGGCAAGGTGCTGGTGAAAAAGCTGATGCAGACGCATAACGATACGCTGGTACGCCGCGAACTCGATTACGCCAGCCGCCTCAAGGTCGCGCCGGTGGGCGGCGAGGTCGAGCTGTTCTGATACATATCGGACCAAACCTGCTGCGCATCGCGTTGTGCGGCTTGCGGCAGTGTGGTCCGGGTACTAATTTAATAAGAAACAAGGGCCGCAAGGCCTGGAAGGATAACTATGAAGATCAAAGTATTGATCGTGGATGATTCGGCGCTGATTCGCAGCGTCATGACGGAAATCGTAAACAGCCAGCCCGACATGGAAGTGGTGGGCGCGGCGCCCGATCCGCTGGTGGCGCGCGAGATGATCAAGCAGACCAACCCCGACGTGCTGACCCTCGATGTCGAGATGCCGAAGATGGACGGCCTGGACTTCCTGGAAAAGCTGATGCGCTTGCGCCCGATGCCGGTGCTGATGGTGTCGTCGCTGACCGAGCGCGGTTCGGAAATCACCATGCGCGCGCTGGAACTGGGCGCCGTCGATTTCGTCACCAAGCCGAAGATTTCCATCCAGAGCGGCATGCGCGAGTACACGGACATGATCGCCGACAAGATCCGCGCCGCCTCGAAGGCGCGCATCCGCGCGCGCACCCTGCCGTCGGCCGGCGACAAGGTGGCCGCGCCGCTGCCTGCGCTGCGCAGCCCATTGACGTCGAGCGAAAAGCTGATCATCGTGGGCGCCTCGACGGGCGGCACGGAAGCGATCCGCGAATTTCTCATGCAGATGCCGTCCGATTGTCCCGGCATCCTGATCACGCAGCACATGCCGGAAGGCTTTACGCGTTCGTTCGCGCGCCGCCTCGATTCGCTGTGCAAAATCTCGGTGCAGGAAGCGGCGGGCGGCGAACGCGTGCTGCCCGGCCACGCCTATATCGCGCCCGGCCATTCGCACCTGATCCTGACGCGCAGCGGCGCCAACTACATGACCAAGATCGACCAGGGTGAACCGGTCAACCGCCACCGTCCGTCGGTCGATGTGCTGTTCCGTTCGGCCGCGCAATCGGCCGGTAAAAATGCCGTCGGCGTGATCCTCACGGGCATGGGCAAGGACGGCGCACAAGGCATGTTGGAGATGAAGGCCGCAGGAGCGTATAATTTTGCGCAGGACGAAGCCAGTTGCGTGGTGTTCGGCATGCCGCGCGAGGCGATCGCTGTCGGCGCTACGCATGAGGTCGGTGCTCTGACGGCGCTGCCTGGCATGGTACTGGGACACCTGGCGGCGCATGGTATGCGTGCTTTGCGCGTGTAAGCCACGTTTTATATGATCTGAGGCAAGTTTGTTCGCCTAAAAGCAACGAAAATGCTATCCTACAACTTGCTGCCGTAGTGTCGACCATAATGTCGGCATTCATGTCGATATTATTAACAAACCGCTACAGAAACAACGGAGTTATTCATGGCTGATCCAAAGATGAAATTTTTAGTCGTTGACGATTTTTCGACGATGCGCCGCATTGTCCGGAATCTGTTGAAGGAACTGGGTTATGCCAACGTCGATGAGGCGGAAGACGGCGTGATGGGCCTGGCCAAGCTGCGCGCGGAATCGTTCGATTTCGTCGTGTCGGACTGGAACATGCCAAACATGGATGGCCTGACGATGCTGCAGCATATCCGCGCCGATCCCGCACTGGCCAAGCTGCCCGTGCTGATGGTCACCGCCGAAGCGAAGAAGGAAAACATCATCGCCGCCGCGCAAGCTGGCGCCAGCGGTTATGTCGTCAAGCCGTTCACGGCAGCGACCCTCGATGAAAAGCTGAACAAGATTTTCGAGAAGCTGGAAAAAGCCGGCGCCTGATCACGGCTTGATACCGATCAAGAAAAACGCTGCCCGTGCAAACCGGCGGCGTTTTTTTCGTCGGCTTGCGCCGTGCTTACCTCCAGCTCATCCCGCGTGTCCTTCGCTCTGACCGGATGAAATTGCGCAAAGGAATGAAATATTTCCCAGAGTTAACTTTACACGTCAAATGATTTGGCCCATGATCGCTGCAGTATTCCCCCTTTGTCCCCGACCCCGACAAGAAGGAGCGCACGATGCGCCGAGCACCCGCATTATTTTTCGCCTTGAGCACGGCCCTGTTGGCGGCCTGTGGCGTGAGCCTTGAGCAAACCGCCGTTGCGCCTGTCGCGTCTGTCGAAATGCAGGAGCCGCCCGCGCAGTCGCCTGCCGAAGCGGATGGCCGGCATGCCTATCTGCACCGCGTGGGTGGCCAGGATTATGTCAGCCTGAGCCAGCACGGCTCCGAGGGCGGCTTGCCGATCCTCACGGGCACGCAGCGCCATGCGCGCGCCATCCGCCTGCTGGCGGCCGATCCGGCCCAGGTGCGGGCCATCCTGCGCAGCCTGAGGCTGCCTGCGAACCAGCGCAAGCTGTGGGCGGGCGAGGAAATCGTGCTCGACGCGGCAAGCTATGACATGTTGCAAGCGGCACGCGGCAGCAGCAAGCCGCTGTTTGCCGAGCTCAAGCTGGTAGGGATGGAGAAGTAGGTAAAGCAACGGGGCCGAATGGCCCCGCTGTGACTGCGTTTAAAACATCTGACAAAAACCGTAGCGAGCGGCAGTGAGTTGTGGCCGAGAAGCGGAGCTGTGCTGAAGCACGGTGAGCACCGCAGGCCGCAAATCGCGACGCGCAGCAGGTTTTGTTGTATGTTAAATTTCCAGGTTGTCGATGAGTCTGGTCTGCCCCAGCTTGGCGGCGGCCAGCACCACCAGCGGTTCGCCCGCGGCCAGTTCGGCGGCGCTCGGCGCCTGCAGGTTGGCGCGCTTGCGCACGGCGATGTAGTCCGATTTCCAGCCGCGGCTGTTCAATAGCTGCATGCTGGCCTGTTCCAGTTCACCCACGGCCAGGTTGCCCTTGCGCACTTCCTCGGCCACGAAATTAAGACCCTTGAACAGTTCCGGCGCTTCCGCGCGTTCGCTTTCCGACAGGTACATATTGCGCGAGGACAAGGCCAGGCCATCGTCGGCGCGATAGGTTTCGGCGGCGATGATTTCCGTCGGCAGCGCGAACTGGCGCGCCATATTGCGGATGATCATCAGTTGCTGGTAATCCTTCTTGCCGAACACGGCCACGCGCGGACCCACGCACGAAAACAGCTTGGTGACGACCGTGCACACGCCTTCGAAAAAGCCGGGGCGGAATTCGCCTTCCAGGGTGTTGCCCAGGTCATCGGGCGGGCGCACGCGGTATTCCTGCGGTTCCGGGTACAGTTCCTTTTCCGTCGGCGCGAACAGCACGTACACGCCTTCCTTTTCCAGCTTGGCGATGTCGGCCGCCATGGTGCGCGGATATTTCTCGAAATCCTCGTTCGGGCCGAATTGCAGGCGGTTCACGAAGATCGAGGCGACGACGGGGTCGCCATGCTTGCGCGCCAGGCGCATCAGCGACAGATGGCCTTCGTGCAGGTTGCCCATGGTGGGGACGAACGCCGTGCGCAGCTGTCCGCTGAGCTGGTCGCGCAATTCTTCAATGTCGGAAATAATTTTCATGGATTGCTTTCGCTAAAACCCCGTTGTACGGTGGTCAGTGACAAAGGGAAGGGGTCAGGCGGGCGAATACGCCAGCCGGACGTAGATGGGGGCAAACGGTTCTGCCTGCGTGATTTCGATCAGGGTTTCCTTGGCCAGTTCCAGCAAGGCCACGAAGTTGACCACCACGACAGGCACGCCGCCGGCAATGTCGAAGAGCTCGCTGAACTCGACGAAGCGCGACGACTGCAAGTGGCGCAAAATGCTCGACATGTGCTCGCGCACGGACAGTTCCTGGCGGCTGATGCGGTGATGCTGGGTCAGCTTGGCGCGTTTCAGCACGTCGAGCCACGCCTGCTGCAAGTCCACCGGTTCCACGTCGGGCCAGGTGGGCGTCAGGCTTTGCTCGATGAAAATCTGCGTGCGCACGAAATCGCGCTCGAACTGGGGAATGGCGTTCAGGTCGTAGGCGGCCAGCTTGATCTGTTCGTACTCGAGCAGGCGGCGCACCAGTTCCGCCCGTGGGTCGCCGCCATCTTCCTCGACGTCGCTCTTGCGCGATGGCAAAAGCATGCGCGACTTGATCTCGATCAACATGGCAGCCATCAACAAATACTCGGCGGCCAGTTCCAGGTTGCGCACGCGGATCTGGTCGACATATTTCAGATATTGCAGGGTCACCTGCGCCATCGGAATATCGAGAATGTTGAAGTTTTGCTTGCGGATCAGGTAGAGCAGCAAGTCGAGCGGGCCTTCGAAGGCTTCGAGGAAGATTTCCAGCGCGTCCGGCGGAATGTACAGATCCGTCGGCATGCGCATCATCGGCTCGCCGTACAGGCGGGCGATGCCCAGCGGGTCGGCGGCGGGCGCCGCGTCCGTTACCTTGGCTGCAGATGCTGCAGGGTCGCCGCTGCCGTCGCCGTCAGCGACAGGTTCGGGCGACTCGATGACTGCGCCGGCACCGGAAGCGTCGGCTTCCGGCGTGACTGCAGACTCTTCAGGCAACATCGTGCCGGTTCCAGATCTTAGTTCTTGTTCTGGTAAACGTAAGCCTGTTGCTTGACGGCCGACGCCAGCTGGCGCTCCTGCTCATCGATGCTGATGGCCGGCTTGTCCCACAGCAGGGCGCGGCCCGCTTGCTGGCCCGCTTCCATGCCAGGGTTCTTGGCCTTCAGTTCGGCGATGAACAAGGTGTGGTCGGATACGTAGTTGTTGTGTTTTGCAGGCAGTTTCATATTCTCTTCTGAGTGTCTTATGGGTAAGGTCAGCCGGCCGTATTCTACCGCGCCGTGCCGCTTGGCGGGTTGTCGTATCGGCAAGTCCGGGGCGAAATTGCTAAAAATCAATAACGCAATCAATAACGTAACAAGCGCCGCATCACCATCGGCGCCGGTTCGGCGGGGTTGGCGTGCGAATATTCCAGTTCTTCGGCCAGGTCGAATTCGAAGGCCGCATAAAAATCGATCAGCTTGCGCTGGTCGCGCCGCACGGCCAGGCGCAATTCCTCTGCCTGGCACGACAGGCCATGATGAATGATGGCTTCCAGCAAATGTTGCGAGACGTGGCTGCCCCGGTAGGCGGGCAGCACGCCCATGCGCGAAATCTTCCAGATGGCGGGATCGCTGTCGAGCGGCATCCAGCGCAGCGAACCGGCTGGAATGTCGTCGATCAGCAACAGAAAACCGCCGCCGTGGCGCAGTTGCGCTTCCACCTGCTGCGCCGTCTCGTGGTGTCCACTGGACGAGGCCGCCACCTTGCCGGCCCACGCGGCGCGGGTCAGCTCGGCCATTAGTTGTGCATCGGCATTTGTTGCTTCGCGCACCACGATATTCATCATCGGTCCTTGTGGTGGCTTAACGGATGCGCATGCCAGGTTCGGCGCCCGGCCACGGGTTCAGGATGTAGATGCCCGGATTGGCCTTCTCGTCGGCGGCGGAGGCGGCCATGACCATGCCTTCGGAAATGCCGAACTTCATCTTGCGCGGCGCCAGGTTGGCCACCAGCACCGTCAGCTTGCCGATCAGTTCTTCCGGCTGGTACGCCGAGCGGATGCCCGAGAACACATTGCGCAGGCGGCCTTCGCCCGCGTCCAGGGTCAGGCGCAGCAGCTTGTCCGAGCCGTCGACCAGTTCGCAATTGACGATTTTCGCGATGCGCAAGTCGACCTTGAGGAAGTCGTCGATCTTGATCTCGGGCGCCAGTTCCTCGATGGCGGCAGCGGCGGCAGCAGGGGCCGCGGCGTCGTTCGCGGCGTCGCCAGCCGGTGCGGCGATGGTGGCGGCTGTTTGCGGCGCGTCAAACAGCGCTTCGATCATCTTTGCATCCATGCGCGTCATCAAGTGGCTGTAGGCACCGATGGTGCGGCCCAGCATGCTGTTCGAGACGGCGTCGCCGAACACTTGCGTATCCGCCCAGGTGAACTCGGCGTCGTTGAGGAACGATGCCACGTTCTTCGCCACGCCCGGCAGCACCGGCGACAGCAGGATCGTCAACTGGCGGAACAGGATCAGGGCCGTGGTGCACACGTCGTGCAGTTCGGCCGTCTTTTCGACGTCCTTGGCGAGGATCCACGGTTTGTTTTCATCGACATACTGGTTGGTGATATCGGCGATTTCCATGATTTCGCGCAAGGCCTTGCCGAATTCGCGGTTTTCAAAATGCGCGGCGATGCTGGCCTGGCGCTCGACGATGACGCCGTTGACGTCCACCGTCAACGCGCGGTTGATCCAGCTTTGCGCGCCTTCCGACAGCGTCGATGCCAGCTTGCCGTCGAAACGCTTGGCGATGAAGCCGGCGCAGCGGCTGGCAATGTTCACGTATTTGCCGATCAGGTCGCTGTTCACGCGGGCCACGAAATCTTCGCCGTTGAAGTCCAGGTCTTCCACTTTCGAGTTCAGCTTGAACGCGATGTAGTAGCGCAGCCATTCCGGGTTCATGCCCAGGTCCAGGTAGCGCAGCGGCGAGATGCCCGTGCCGCGCGACTTCGACATCTTTTCGTTATTAACCGTCAGGAAGCCGTGCACATTGACTTTCAGTTTGTCGATCACCGGGTGATTGGCAAATTTCAGCATGGCAGGCCAGAACAGCAGGTGGAACGAGACGATGTCCTTGCCGATGAAATGGATCTGTTCCGTCGTCGGGTCGTTCAGGAAGGCGTCGAAATCGATGCCTTTCTTGTCGCAATAGTTTTTCAGGCTGGCCAGGTAGCCGACCGGCGCGTCCATCCACACATAGAAGAACTTGCCCGGTGCATCGGGAATCGGGATGCCGAAGTAGGGTGCATCGCGCGAGATATCCCAGTCAGCCAGCTTTTCACCGGCTTCGCCCAGCCATTCGCTGACCTTGTTGACCATTTCGGGCTGCAGGCGGCCTGGCGTGTTGAGCCAATCCTTGAGGAATTCGAAGCAGCGCGGGTCGGACAGCTTGAAGAAATACTGTTCCGACGGTTTCATCACGGGCGTCGCGTTGGTGAAGACCGAGAACGGGTTGACCAGGTCGGTCGGCTGGTAAGCCGCGCCGCACACTTCGCAATTGTCGCCGTACTGGTTCTTGGCGCCGCATTTCGGGCATTCGCCCTTGATGTTGCGGTCGGCCAGGAACATGCCCTTGACCGGGTCGAAGAAGCGGTCGACGGTTTTTGTGACGATCAGGCCCGTATCGCGCAGCTTGCGGTAGATCGATTGCGACAGGTCGACGTTTTCCGGCGAATCGGTCGAATACCAGTTGTCGAAGGCGATATGGAAGCCATCGAGGTACTGGGCGCGGCCAGCGGCGATGTTGGCGACGAATTGCTGCGGCGTGATGCCTTCCTTTTCGGCGGCGATCATGATGGGAGTGCCATGCGTATCGTCGGCGCCCACAAAGTGCACTTCACGGCCGGCTGCGCCATCGCGTTGCATTCGCTGGAACCGGACCCAGATATCGGCCTGGATGTATTCCATGATGTGGCCAATGTGAAAAGCGGCGTTTGCGTAAGGCAGGGCAGTAGTGACGAACAGCTTGCGAGTCATGATTGATGCACTTTTGGGATGGATAATAGGACATTTTAACAGCGGAAAGGCAATATGAGCAGATGCAGCGCCGGCAAGTGATGCTTTTGCCGCCATCGCGCCATGCAAATTTGCGCTAGACTGCGCGTATTGCACATATGTAGTACACACGGAGATTTACATGAGCATCACAGTAGAAGACGTCAAGGCCGCGCTGGCCCAGGTTATTGATCCAAATACACATAAAGATTTCGTTTCCAGCAAAACCGTCAAGAATCTGAAGGTCGATGGCAGCGACATTTCGCTCGACATCGAACTGGGTTACCCCGCCAAGAGCCAGATCGACCTGATCCGCAAGTCCGTGCTGGCCGCGTTGCGCGTGCTGCCGGGCGTGGGCAACGTCAGCGTGGGCGTGTCGTCGAAGATCATTTCGCACACGGTGCAGCGCGGCTTGAAGCCGATGAGCAACGTGAAAAACATCATTGCCGTCGCTTCCGGCAAGGGCGGTGTTGGCAAATCGACCACGGCCGTCAACCTGGCCCTGGCCCTGGCTGCCGAAGGCGCCACCGTCGGCATGCTGGACGCCGACATCTATGGCCCGTCGCAGCCGATGATGCTGGGCATCAGCGGCCAGCCGAAGACGCTGGACGGCAAGAGCATGGAGCCGATGGAAAACCACGGCCTGCAAGTGTCGTCGATCGGCTTCATGATCGACCCGGACGAGCCGATGGTGTGGCGCGGCCCCATGGTCACGCAAGCCTTGCAGCAGTTGCTGGACCAGACCAACTGGCGCGACCTCGATTATCTGATCGTCGACATGCCGCCAGGCACGGGCGACATTCAATTGACCCTGTCGCAGAAAGTGCCCGTCACGGGCGCCGTGATCGTCACGACGCCGCAGGACATCGCGTTGCTGGACGCGCGCAAGGGTCTCAAAATGTTCGAGAAGGTCGGCATCCCGATCCTCGGCGTGGTGGAAAACATGAGCACGCACATCTGCTCGAACTGCGGCCATGCGGAAGAAATCTTCGGCGCCGGCGGCGGCGCGAAGATGTGCGCGGACTTCGGCGTGGAATTCCTCGGCGCCTTGCCGCTGACCATGGCGATTCGCCAGCAGACGGATTCCGGCACGCCGACCGTCGTGGCCGAGCCGGAAGGCCCCGTCGCCGTGATCTACAAGCAGATCGCCCGCACCATCGCCATCAAGGTGGCGGAAAAGGCGAAGGATATGACCAGCAAGTTCCCTAGCATCGTCATCAAGAACGATTAAACGTTGGACTTCGCGCTCCCATGCGCCAGTATCAGCAGGAATATGGTTTCATGCAGTCCGTATTGTTATTAACAAGAGGAGACATCATGCAATTGACTACCGTATTTCTGCGCCAGGCCGCAGTCCTGCTTGCCGGCAGCCTGCTGGCCGCCAGCGCCTTCGCCCAATCCGTTTCCTTCGTCGAGCCAGCCGATGGTGCGACGGTGACGAGCCCGTTCAAAGTGAAATTTGCCGTCAGCGGCATGGACGTCAAGCCGGCCGGCGACATGACGGCCAAGACGGGCCACCATCATCTGCTCATCAATACGGGGCCGATGAAGGCGGGCGAGATGATCCCCATGGATGACAAGCATTTGCATTTTGGCAAAGGTCAAACGGAAACGGACGTCACCTTGCCGCCGGGCCAGTACACGCTCACCATGCAGTTCGCCAATGGCGCGCACCAGTCGTATGGGCCGGAGTTAAGCAAAAGCATCAAAGTGACGGTCAAGTAAGTCGGATATATTGTCTGTTGCGGCACAGGCCGGGTTCCAGCGATGGGGCCCGGCCTTTTCATATTGTTGCTTCTTGTCATTGTTGTGTCATATAGTCGGCGTATGCTGCCCGGTGGCCTAACTTTTGATGAGTGGATATGACGAAACATTTCTCCCTTTCCCGGCAGCTGGCGCAGGCGCTGCTGCTGGTGACGAGCGTGGCGGCTTGCCAGGCATATGCGGCCAAGGCCGTACCCTCGGCTGCGGCGCAGCCGAAGCTGGTCGTGGTGCTGGTGGTCGACGGTTTGCCGCAGGAGCAGGTGACGCGCTACCGCGAGCAGTTCGGCCAGGGCGGTTTCCGCCGCCTGCTGGAGCAGGGCGCGTGGTTCAGCGATGCGCACCAGGCGCATGGCATCACGGTTACCGCCATCGGCCACTCGGCCGTGCTGTCGGGCGCCTACCCGTACCAGCATGGCGTGATCGGCAATAACTGGATCGATCCCGTCACGAAAAAGTCCGTGTATTGCACCGAGGATGGCAATTTCCATTACATCGGCGAAGAGACGAAGCCGGACGACGGCACCGCGCCGACCAAGCTGCGCGTGAGCACCCTCGGCGACGAGCTGCGCTATGCCACGGGCGACAAGGCCAAGGTCGTCACCGTGTCGGGCAAGGACCGCGGCGCCATCCTGCTGGCCGGGAAAACGGGCACGGCCTATATGTACATGGAAAAGACGGGCAACTTCGCCAGCAGCACCTATTACATGCAGCAGCATCCGCAATGGGTGCAGCGCTACCAGGCGGCCAAACCGCAGGACCGTTATTACGGCAAGAGCTGGACGCCGCTGCTGGCCGACGGGGCATATGTCAACGATGCGCGCGACGATCTGGTGGCGGCCAAGCCGGGCACGCGCAATACCTTCCCGTTCGCCTATTACAGCGACAGCGGCAAGCTCGACGGCGAGTACTACAGCCGCTTGAAGTCCGGTCCCTTCCTCGATGAACTGACCCTGGAATTTGCCCGTGCCGCCATCGACGGCGAGAACCTGGGCCGCAACCCGGCCGGCGTGCCCGACATCCTGGGCGTGAGCCTGTCCGCGCACGACTACGTGAACCATGCCTACGGCCCGGAAAGCAAGATGTCGCACGACCACCTGCAGCGCCTGGACCGCATGCTGGCCGGCTTCTTTCTTGATCTCGATAAAAAAGTCGGCATGGACAACGTGCTGGTGGTGCTGACGGCCGACCATGGCTTTGCCAACGTGCCGGAATTTACGGAAGCGCGCGGCGGCTTTACGGCCAAGCGCATCGACGGCGACAAGCTGGTCGCAAGCCTGAACCAGCACCTGGCGACAAGCCTGGGCATCGATAAGCTGGTGACGACGTCGTCGCTGCCGAATATCTACCTCGATTACGCGCTGGCGGAAAAGGGCGGCGTCCATCGCGCCGCGCTGGAAGACGCGGCGGCCCGCTTCCTGCTGCAGCAGGACGGCCTGGCGCAAGTCTATACGCGCACGCAGATGGAAACAGGCGCCGTGGCCACGCGCATGGATACCCTGATGCGCCGCGCCTGGAACCGCCAGCTGTCGGGCGACCTGATGGTCGTCACAAAACCGGCCTGGTACTTCGGCAAGGGCAGCGGCGGCACTTCGCACGGCACGCCGTACACGTATGACACCAACGTGCCGCTGATGGTGTTCGGCCCCCGCTGGATCAAGCCGGGCGCCTATGGCCAGTACGCGGAAGTGGTCGACATCGCGCCGACCCTGGCGCATCTGCTGCGCATACGCCAGCCGTCCGCGTCGGAAGGGCGGATTTTGACGGAGGCGGTGCGCTAAGGGCGGTGCTGCGCGCTTGTCGGCTTACGCGCTTTGCGCTAACCCGACCTACGATGACCTCGTAGGTCGGATGACGCGGGGCGCAGCCACGCGTCATCCGACAACATCGTCGGCAAAACCGCTTACAGCAGCCAGTCTATCGGCAGCACCGACAGAATCGCCACTCCCATGCGCTTCCACACGCTGGTGCCCGGTTCCGTGTCGTAGCGCGTGGCGGCGCCGCTGGCGTCGCGGGCGATCCAGTACAGCGCGCCGTCGTCGCCAAGCAGCACCTGGTAGGCGCGCTGCGGGATGGTGGTGCGCATGGCTAGCCCCAGCTGGCTGGCCAGCGCGGGGCTGTCGATGACGAGGCCCATTTCCGTATTCAATTCGATCGAGCGCGGATCGAAATTGAACGAGCCGACAAAGATGCGCCGGTCGTCGACGGCAAAGGTCTTCGCATGCAGGCTCGATGCGGAGCTGCCGAAGCGGCCCGGCTGTTCGCGCGCGTCGCCGGCCTCCCACGAGCGGCGCGACTCGTACAGCAGCACGCCCGCTTCCAGCAGCGGTTTACGCCATTTTGCATAACCCGCATGCACGGCCGCCACGTCGGTCGCTTCCAGCGCGTTCGTCAGGATGCGCACGCCCACGCCTTTTTTCGCCAGGTCGGCAAAGGCTTGCGTGCCGGACTTGCCGGGCACGAAATACGGCGATACCAGATCCACTTCCTTTTCCGGCACATCGAGCAGGTTTTGCAGGTTTTCCGCCACGCGCGTGCCGGGCCTGGCCTGGTCCAGCACCTTGGCCGGGTCGTCGCTGACCATGCGCGTCCTTGCCCATTCGAAGGGCAGGGTGCGTTCCATCATCTGCTTGACGAAGGGCGAGGTGCGCAGCGCCTGCACGTATTCTTCGGCCGCCCTGGTGTCGTCGATGCGGTCCGCCTCGGCGGCGATGGTGGCCGCGTCGCCATCGACAGGGCTGGTCAGCAGCATTGCGGCCGGGTAGGCCGAGGCGCTGTTCCAGTAGCGGTCGAAATCCTGCGAGACCTCGCCGACGACGGGGCCGATGGCCAGCACGTCCAGGTCGGCGAACAGCACATCGCCGGCCGCGCCGAAGTATTCATCGCCCACGTTGCGCCCGCCCACGATGGTGGCGTGGTTGTCGGCCGTGAACGATTTGTTGTGCATGCGCCGGTTGAGGCGCGAAAAATCGGTGGCGAAGGCCAGCGCGCGCGGCGCGCGGGGCACGAAGGGATTGAACAGGCGGATTTCCAGGTTCCGCTGCTTGCCCAGCATGGACAGGGTCTGGTCCAGGCCCGCCGTGTTGTTATCGTCGAGCAGCAGGCGCACGCGCACGCCCCGTTCGGCCGCCTGGCGCAAGGCATCGAACAGCAGGGTGCCCGTGATGTCCTTGTGCCAGATGTAGTACTGCACGTCCAGGCTGCGCTGGGCGGCGGCGGCCAGCAGGGCGCGCGCGGCAAAGGCGTCGCGCCCGTCGACCAGCGGGTAAATGCCGGACACGCCGGGATGCTGCGCCACCATGGGCGCAATGGCCGTGGCCAATTGGGTGTGGTGTGTGTCGGCGATGACGCTGGAGGAGATGCGGCCGTCCAGCGAGGGCAGGGAAGCGCACCCGGCGAGGACGGCGGACAGCAGCAGCGGCAGAAGCAGCCGGGTGGCGCTGCGGAAGGGAAGTGCTTGGGCGGGCATGGCGGGCTTTCATCGAGTTGCCCCGATGTTAGCAGATGCGCATGCCCGCACGCGGGCGAGGATTTACAGTTGTTCCAGCGCGATCAGCTCGGCAACCGTCTGGCGCCGGCGGATCAGGCGGGATTGCGCCCCATCGACCAGGTATTCGGCTGCATGCGGGCGGCTGTTATAGTTCGACGACATCGACGCGCCATACGCGCCCGCGCCTTCGAAGACCACATAGTCGCCCACCTGCGCTGCCGGCAGCTGCCGGGTTTCCACCACGCCGCCATCGCGCTGGGTGAAGACGTCGCCCGATTCGCACAGGGGGCCGCCGACGACGGTGGCGTGCTGCTCATCGAGAGCGCGGCCGTCGTGCGCGATCACCGACATTTCATGGTAGCTGCCGTACATGGCGGGGCGCATCAGTTCATTGAAGCCCGTATCGAGCAAGGTGAAGTGCTTGCCGCCCATTTGCTTGGTGGCGCGCACTTCGGCCACCAGCAGGCCCGCATCGGCCACGAGGAAGCGGCCAGGTTCGATTTCCAGGTGCACGCGATGGCCCAGGTGCGCCTCGATCTGCTTGCGCGCCGCATCCCACAGCTGGAAGTAGTGGTCCGTGTCGACTGGTTGCTCGCCTTCGCGGTACGGCACGGACAGGCCGCCGCCCGTGGAAATGGCTTCGATGTCGTGGCCCATGTTCTTGACCAGGTCGACCATGGTGCCGCAGACGGTTTCCAGGTGGCTGTAATCGACGCCCGAGCCGATGTGCATGTGCAGGCCCACCAGGTGCAGTCCGTGGGCGCGAATGACGGCCAGCGCCTCCGGCAGCTCTTCGTACCAGATGCCGTGCTTGCTGTTTTCGCCGCCCGTATTCGTCTTGTTGCTGTGGCCATGGCCATAGCCGGGATTGATGCGCAGCCAGACGCGGTGGCCGGGCGACACGGGGCCCAGCTGGCGCAGCATGTCGACGGAGCCGCAATTGACTTCAATTTTTGCCGCCGCCACGCGCGCCAGGGCGGCGCGGTCGAACAGGTCGCAGGTGAACACCAGGCCGGCGGCGCCGTTCGTTTGCGCCGGCGTAAAGCCTGCCTGCAGCGCGCGTTCGATCTCGCCCAGCGAGACGGCGTCCACGTGCACGCCTGCTTCGCGCATCAGGGTGAGCAAATGGATGTTCGAGTTGGCCTTTTGCGCGAAGCGCACGGTGTCAAATTGCGCCAGCTGCGCGATGCGCGCGCGGATGGTGGCCGCGTCATACACCCACAGGGGCGTGCCGTGTTCCTGGGCGAGTTGGGCGAGGGTGGCGTCTGGCACTGGTTTCATGGCGGTGGTCTTTATTATGTGATGGGTGGCGTCGGAGGTGGTGTCGGATTACGCGGGCTTTGCCCGCTAATCCGACCTACGATGCTGTCCATGATGGGGGTTTTCTGTGTAAACATAAAATATCCATTTAAGGTGACCTTATTCATTTATGATATGGGTATGACTATCTCATTGCGCCACATCGAGGTTTTTCGCGCCATCATGACGACGGGCAGCGTGACGGCCGCCGCCGCCATGCTGCACACCTCGCAGCCCACCGTCAGCCGCGAGCTGGCGCGCCTCGAACATTTGACGGGATTGACCCTGTTCGAGCGCGAACGGGGGCGTCTGCGCCCCACGGCCCAGGCGCTGCAGCTGTTCGAGGAAGTGCAGCGCGCGTACTTCGGTCTGGAGCGCATCGTCAGCACGGCGGCGGCCCTGCGCCAGTTCGACCAGGGACAGTTGTCGATCGCCTGCCTGCCCGTGTTTTCCCAATCCTTGCTGCCGCAGGCGTGCAAGCGCTTCGTCGCCGATTTTCCCAAGGTGAGCATCAGCATCACGCCGCAGGAGTCGCCGCTGCTGGAAGAGTGGCTGTCGGCGCAGCGCCACGATATCGGCCTGACGGAAGTGGGCAATGCGCCGCCGGGCACCGTACTCGATACCTTGATGTCCGTCGATGAAGTGTGCGTACTGCCCGACGGCCATCCATTGGCAGGCAAGATGACCTTGGTGCCGGCGGACTTCGCGGGCCAGCCTTTCATCAGCCTGGCCGCCGTCGACCCCTACCGCCAGCAGATCGACGCCATCTTCGCGCAGGCTGGCGTGGAGCGGCGCATGGCGCTCGACACGCACAGCGCCGCTTCCGTCTGTGCCATGGTGCGCGAAGGCGTGGGGCTGGCCATCGTCAATCCGCTCACGGCGCTCGATTATGCGGGGCAGGGCTTGCAGATCCGTCGCTTTGCCGTGTCCCTGCCGTTCACCGTGAATCTCGTGAAACCCTTGCACCGGCCCCTGTCGCAGCTGGTGGCCCTGTTCGAGCAGGCGCTGCATGCGCAGGCGGACGAGGTGAAAAGGCGCTTGCTGCAGCTGTGACGACGCTTGTGGAGCGGCGGCGGTCAACAGAGTAAAATGGCGTTTTACTTATTCAAGCCTGATTACTTCGATGACCACAAACGCTACTCCCGTCCGTACCCGTTTCGCTCCCAGCCCGACCGGCTATCTGCACCTGGGCGGCGCCCGCACCGCTTTATACAGCTGGGCGTATGCCCGCCATTTCGGCGGCACCTTCGTGCTGCGCATCGAAGACACGGACGTGGAGCGTTCCACGCCGGAAGCCGTGCAAGCCATCATCGAAGGCATGAAGTGGCTGGGCCTGGACCACGACGAAGGCCCGTTCTACCAGATGCAGCGCATGGACCGCTACCGCGAAGTGGTGGCGCAGATGCTGGCCGAAGGCACGGCGTACCACTGCTACTCGTCGCCGGAAGAAGTCGAAGCAATGCGCGAGCGCATGCGCGCCGCCGGCGAAAAGCCACGCTACGACGGCACCTGGCGCCCGGAACCGGGCAAGACCCTGCCGGCCGTGCCAGCGGACCGCAAGCCCGTCGTGCGCTTCAAGAATCCGCTCGATGGCGACGTGACGTGGGACGATGTGGTCAAGGGCACGATCACGATCTCGAACCGCGAACTGGACGACCTGGTGATCGCCCGTCCTGACGGCACGCCGACGTACAACTTCTGCGTGGCCGTCGATGACTGGGACATGGGCATCACGCACGTGCTGCGCGGCGACGATCACGTCAACAACACCCCGCGCCAGATCAACATCCTGCGCGCCATCGGTGCACCGCTGCCGCTGTACGGCCACCTGCCGATGATTTTGGGTTCGGACGGCCAGAAGATGTCGAAGCGCCGCGATGCCGTCAGCGTGATGGATTATCCGGCGCAGGGCTTCCTGCCTGAATCGATGCTGAATTACCTGGCGCGCCTGGGCTGGAGCCATGGCGACGATGAAGTCTTCTCGGTGGCGCAGTTCTGCGAGTGGTTCAACCTCGAGCACCTGACCAAGTCGGCCGCGCAGTTCGACCTGGAAAAGCTCAAGTGGCTCAATAACCAGTACATCAAGCAGGCCGACAATACCCGCCTGGCCGACCTGGCGCGTCCGCAAATGGTCGCCGCCGGCGCCGTCTTCGAAGGCGCGCCGGACCTGGCGCAAGTGCTGGGCATGATGAAAGAGCGCGCCAACACGGTCAATGAACTGGCTGACGCTTCGATGCTGTTCTTCCGCGAGCCGCAGCCGGAAGCGGAACTGGCTGCGCAGCACATCACGGATGCCATCAAGCCCGTGCTGGCGCAGTTTGCCGAGCGCATCGCCACGGTGGAGTGGAGCAAGGAAGCCGTGGCCGCCATGATCAAGGAAGTGCTGGCCGCCAATACCATCAAGATGCCGCTGCTGGCCATGCCTTTGCGCCTGATTCTGACGGGCCAGCTGCAGACGCCGGCCATCGATCAGGTGGTGGTCATGTTCGGCCGCGACACCGTGCTGGCGCGCCTGGCAAAGTGGCTGTAATCGCTGTTCTGAAATAAGCGCTGGAATAGCCGTAAAAATAGAGTGCGGAAACCGCCCCTATGAAAAGTTGCTCATAGACGAAAAAGGGTATTTGCAGAGTGAAACTTCTTTGCTATACTCTTGTTTCTGCACCAACGGGGGTATAGCTCAGCTGGGAGAGCGCTTGCATGGCATGCAAGAGGTCAGCGGTTCGATCCCGCTTACCTCCACCAGCAGCAATGATGTTGCTTGTTGAAGTGGTGCAGATGTTGTTTGGAAGTTCCGCGGTCCCCATCGTCTAGAGGCCTAGGACATCACCCTTTCACGGTGAGTACAGGGGTTCGAATCCCCTTGGGGACGCCAGGTAGTTGTGGTATAGTAGTGGCAGTTGTTTGTACTGATTGTTGTAAGTTCAGGCCCGTAAAAAACGGAATCTGGATGGAAAGCAAGTAGTGGAACAAAGTCGCCAAGTGCGGCTTTTATTATTTCTGCGCCCGGGGGGTATAGCTCAGCTGGGAGAGCGCTTGCATGGCATGCAAGAGGTCAGCGGTTCGATCCCGCTTACCTCCACCAACAGCGCAGAAGTAAGGTAGTAAACTGTAGTTCCTTGGTCCCCATCGTCTAGAGGCCTAGGACATCACCCTTTCACGGTGAGTACAGGGGTTCGAATCCCCTTGGGGACGCCAGTTCAGTCTGGTGTTGTAGTAAGAAGTAGCAGTGTTTCTGCGCCCGGGGGGTATAGCTCAGCTGGGAGAGCGCTTGCATGGCATGCAAGAGGTCAGCGGTTCGATCCCGCTTACCTCCACCAACAGCGCAGAAATCACGTGATAATCAAAGTCGCCTCGAGCGGCTTTTTTTATTTCCGCGACACTTCCCGCCATACCCGACAGGGGAGTGTGGCGTAGGTCGGATTAGCGTAGCGTAATCCGACAGCACCATCTTCTGAAGCCAGCATCCGTATCCATGCCGCCTCCACCAACAGCACATAAATCACATGATGACCAAAGTCGCCTCGAGCGGACGAGGTGGCCAGCGGGCGGCGCATGGCCGGCAGTTATCAGCGTTCCGTTATGCTGCCCAGCGGTCGCGATAGATCGGCAGTGAAGTCGACATATTGGGTGGAAAGCCCGCGTAGCTGGTCGAGCAGTGGACGGTTGTCTCCGCGCCGCCACTGAAAAGAATAGATTACCGGTGCTGGCATTTCGGCGGCGGCGAGCGGGAGCAGCAGACCCTGGTCAACCAGCTTTTGACTCCAGCCAGTGGGCAGTATGCCGATCCCGACAGAGGCAATCAGCATGCCGGCAATGGCCCCCCAATTATTGCAACTTATGCGCTCAACGGCAGCGATGCCGTGAGCCAGTAGCCAGTCATCAATCAGTCGCGTGGTGCCAGCTGATGGCGGTAAGGCAACGATGGGCTGTCCAGCGTCAAGTAAATCGGCGGCACCACGTAAGCCAGGCGGGCTGTCAGATACAGCCAGGGTTGGCGCGGCAAGCCAGATGAATTGTGCTTGGCTGACTGGTTGCGACAGGATGCCGTGGTGCGATGAGCGTCCGGCAATGATCGCAAAATCGAGCTCGCCCTTGGCGACACGGCTTTCCAGAACTGAGCCCACGTCGACATAGGGTTCGAGCGTCAATTTGGGATGCAGTGCCCGGACTTGCGCAATGAACTGCGGTAGCCAGGTCAGCGCGCTGAGTTCGCCAACACCAAAGGTGCAACGGCCAACTAGCCCGGCAGAGGGTGTGAAGGCGGTACGTATTGCGGCGGCGTCATCGAGCAGCGCCAGCGCGCGTGGCAGCAATGCCTGGCCTGCATCGCTGAGTACGGCGCGGTGGCCACTCCGGTCGAACAGATTGATGCCAAGCGCTTCCTCCAGTTCTGAAATGCGCTTGGAGAGAGACGATACGGACAAATGCAGGCGTTCGGCGGCAATCGCAAAGTTGGCGCAGGTGGCGGCCCAGTAGAACGCTTCGAGTTGCTTTAAAGTCATGGACATCACTTGTTCTCTTTTTTCGAAATTAATTGTACATAATTTTTCGCTTTTATCTAAATTGTGCTTGATCAAAAATGCTTGACAGGGCAAATCGCGTCGGTGCCAGGCGTTGGGCGGGCGGCATATGCAGGCCCTCGCCCTTCGCCAAAGTGATGCATGTAGCAGTGAAATGACGAGTTTGTTATTTTTTTGAGAGGCGCAATGAACAAGAAGCGTTATGCAGTTATCGGCGGGGGGATAAATGGCCTCGCAGTCGCACGTCAGTTATTGTTGGATTTTCCCGACGCCACGGTGGTGCTGTTCGAAAAGGAGGCGAGTGTCGCCAGTCATCAGTCCAGCCACAATTCGGGTGTGGTCCATGCCGGTCTGTACTATGAGCCGGGGGGACTCAAGGCACGACTTTGCAGGCGCGGGGGCGAATTGATTGGCAACTATTGCCGCGACAATGCGATCCCCTACGACGAGTGCGGCAAAGTTGTCGTCGCGCTACAAGAGGAAGAGTTGCCTCGCCTGGAGGCGATTTATCGGAAAGCGCAGGCCAACGGTGTGCCTGGCGTGCGGCTGATCGGCTCAAATGAGCTGCGCGAAATCGAGCCCAACTGCATCGGCCTGGGCGCCTTGCATTCACCGAAAACGGCGATTGTCAGTTACGGTCAAATTGCGGCCCGAATCGCCGATGAAATCAGGGAACGTGGCGGGCGCATTTGTCTGAATTCACCGGTTGAGCGCCTGCTTGAGCAAGGCGGCGAAGTACGGGTCGAACTTGCAGACGGAGAGGTCTTCGATACGGTATTCGATCAGGCAATTGCCTGCGCGGGTTTGCAGTCAGATCGCCTGGCAGAGCGTTCGGGCGATCAGGACACGCCACGCATCGTACCGTTCTTCGGCCAGTATTACGTGATCGACGAGGCTTTCAAGTCGCATGTCAAAGGCTTGATCTACCCGGTGCCGGACCCGCGCTTTCCTTTCCTCGGGGTGCATTTCACAAAGCGTATCGACGGACAGATGACGATCGGCCCGAATGCTTTCATATCCTTCGGTCGCGAGAACTATGACGGGCGCAGCATGAACCTGGCCGACATCTTCAATTTTGCCAGCTACCCTGGCTTTTGGAAGTTTGCTGCCCGTAACCTGCCGGCGACGCTTCGGGAACTGAAGACTGTGGTCAGCGAGGCGAGCTTTGTCCGCGAGGCGGCGCGCTATGTGCCGACGCTTGCCTCGGTCGGTATTGTTCCGGCGGTGCGTGGGATCCGTGCCCAGGCAATGGAGGCCAATGGTGCGCTGGTTGACGATTTCGTGATTCGCCAACACGGCAACATTACCCACATCCGCAATGCACCGTCACCAGGGGCGACATCGTCGCTAGCCATTGCTGAATACATTGTGCGTGAAGTGATGAGGCGCTGAGTTTGCGTAGCGGACAACGTACGGTTGTCTGTCGCTCCCCGGCCAGCCCCAACTCGAACGCTCTAGGCGAAAAATAAAAAAATTAATTCATGAAGGAGACATTTTGAACATTCAAAAAACGGAACAGGAAACCCCGGCACAGACAAAAAGTCGTTTGCGCAAAGTGGCGGCAGCGACCATCGTCGGCTCAATGCTGGAGTGGTATGACTTTTATCTTTACGCGACGATGGCGTCGATTGTCTTCAGCAAGGTCTTCTTCGATACCTCGGACCCGGCGAATGCATCGCTGCAAGCCTTTGCCACCTTCGCCATCGGCTTTGTGGCGCGACCGATCGGGGGGCTGTTCTTCGGCTACTTCGGCGACCGCTACGGGCGCAAGAAAATGTTGTTCGTTACTTTCTGTATGATGGGCTTGTGCACGACCGCCATTGGCCTGGTCCCTTCCTACGCCAGCATCGGCGTTTGGGCGCCCCTGTGCCTGGTGCTGATCCGCATTGTGCAGGGCCTGGGCGCCGGTGCTGAACTGGCGGGAGCGGCGGTAACTTCCTACGAACATGCGGCCGACAACAAGAAGGGACGACAAGGTGCGTGGCCTGCATTGGGGCTGAACCTTGGCCTGTTGCTGTCGTCGCTGACCGTTTATCTGCTGACCGTCAATGGCGACAAGTTTTTGCTTGCCGGCGGCTGGCGCATTCCCTTCATCCTCAGTTTCGTGCTGGTACTGGTTGGGCTCTGGGTGCGTGGGAGTCTGCCGGAAACGCCAGAGTATCACCACTTCGAGGAAAGCCATCGCCAGAAGAGGCCGTTCCGCGAATTGTGGAAAACCAATCTTAAGGGCCTGGGCGTCGTCTTCTTTGTCGCCATCGGTTACAACGCACTGAGCTATGTCTTCAAGACCTTCTCGCTGGCCTACCTGACCCAGTTCAAAGGCATTTCGGCCAGCGTGACATCGCTATCGGTGACACTGGCCAGTCTGGTCGCAATCTTTACCGTCCCGCTCTTCGGCTATCTGTGTGACAAGTTCAGCAGCAAGAAGCTGCTGATCGTCGGCGGCCTGCTGTCAGCATTGTTCGCGTACCCGTTCATGCAGTTGCTCGACAGCGGCGAGAACAGGCTGATTTACCTGGCGCTGATCGTCGGCACCGGGGTGCTGGCGCCGATGATGTTCGCCCCACAGGGCTCTTTCCTCAGTCGCCAGTTTGCCGTGCAAAACCGCTCGACGGGGGTCGGTTCGGGGCGTGAAATCGGCACTGCCATTGCCGGCGGTATTGCCCCGTTGTGGGCGTTATCAATGGTGGCCCAGTCCGCGACGCGTGACACGAGCGCCGTGGCCTTGATGCTCACGTGCTCCGGAGCGATCGTCGCATTGGCAGCATACTTCGACCAAGGTTATCGCTTCAGCCATTACAAGAACTGATGGTCAAGGCGGCGGGCCAGGCTTGCTCAGCTCCTCCCGCCGCCCAACCCTTGTATGACGCGGGTTTGGGTCAGTGCAAACGAAGGGGGGGCAAGAGGCTTTCCTTTTGCTGGTCTGGCTGCTGTTGCGGAGGACCTGTACCTCGCCCGCGCAGCCGATCGATTGCACATTGAGCAATCGCCGCCGGGAGCGGTTTCCTCCATGGAAAATAAGATGCGCCTGCGGTTGATTTTGTGAGCGGCCCCGTGCTATACTTCGCGCACGCTTTTTTGAGGGGCTAAGCAAAGCCTTCATCGAAGAGTCCGCTGAGAGTAAAGCCAGCACAGGTCCCCATCGTCTAGAGGCCTAGGACATCACCCTTTCACGGTGAGTACAGGGGTTCGAATCCCCTTGGGGACGCCAGGATTTAGTTGTAAAGCAAGAGTGCAGTGCTGAACGGGCCTGACAAGTCAGGCCTTTTTTGTTTCTGCGATTGCTGTAGTACCGGGTCAGGATGCGAAGTAATGCATTCAGGACAGATTTCTGTCCCCATCGTCTAGAGGCCTAGGACATCACCCTTTCACGGTGAGTACAGGGGTTCGAATCCCCTTGGGGACGCCAGATTCGCACGCAGTCAGCAAGTAAAGTAACAGGTCGGGATGCAACGCAGCGCATCCAGGACAGATTTTCTGTCCCCATCGTCTAGAGGCCTAGGACATCACCCTTTCACGGTGAGTACAGGGGTTCGAATCCCCTTGGGGACGCCAGACCGGCTGAATCAGCCAACAAAAAAGCCGCCTGGTAACAGCGCGGCTTTTTTGTTATTGGCCGCCATGCCCACGTTTTTCTCTTCCTCTTGACTATGCCACTACCTACCGATCGCGCACCATCTCTCGCCATCTTCTGCAAAGTCGTCGACAACTACGGCGATATCGGCATTTGCTGGCGCCTGGCGCGGCAGTTGAACGGCGAGCACGGCGTCGCCGTCACCCTGTGGGTCGATGATTTATCCAGTTTCCGGCGCATCTGCCCCGAAATCGACGTGGCGGCCGAAGCGCAGCAGGTGTCCGGCGTCACGGTCCGCCACTGGCGCGGCCAGGATGGCGCGTTTGCCCCCGTCGATATTGCCGACATCGTCATCGAGTTTTTTGCCTGCGACATTCCGCCCGGCTATATCGCCGCCATGGCGCAGTGTGCGCCGCATCCCGTGTGGCTGAATCTGGAGGGATTGACGGCGGAAGAGTGGGTCGAGGGCTGCCACGCGCTGACGTCGCCGCGCCACGGCATGATCAAGCATTTCTTCTTTCCCGGTTTTACCGATAAGACGGGCGGCTTGCTGCGCGAAGCGGCGCTCGATGAAAAAAGGCTGGCGTTCCAGTCCGATGCGCCCGCCATGGCGGCATTCCTCGGGCAGTTCGGCGTCACGGCGGCGGAAATGTGCGCCGTGAAAGTATCGCTGTTCTGCTATCCGTCCGCGCCCGTCGCCGAGCTGTTCGCGGCCTGGCAGGCGGGTGAGCAAGCTGTGGTATGCCTGGTGCCGGAAGGCGTCGCGTTCGACGCCGTTCAAGCGTTTATTGGCGACGATGCGGCGGTAGCCGGTGCGGCGCGCACGCGCGGCGCGCTCACCGTGCGCGTGCTACCTTTCGTGCCGCAGGACGATTACGACCGCCTGCTGTGGGCTTGCGACGTGAACCTGGTGCGTGGCGAGGATTCCTTCGTGCGCGCGCAATGGGCGGGCCAGCCGTTTCTCTGGCATATCTACTTGCAGGACGAAAACTTGCATCACGTGAAATTGCGCGCCTTCCTGCAGCGCTATGCGGTCGATGCGGACGGCGCCATCGACAGCCTGGTGCAGGCGGCGCTGGCCTGGAATGGCGCCAGCGCGGACGCCTTGCCGTGGGCGCAGCTGTGGCCCGCATTGCAGGCCGATCTGCCGCGCATCCGCGCGCGCGCGCAAGCCTGGCAGCGGCAGATGCAGGCGCATGGCGATCTGGCAAGTAACTTGCTGGCGTTCGCCGGCGCGACGAGATAGGCGCTTGCCCAAAATTAAGGTAAAATGCCCGGTTATTTCTAACGTATTTTTAACCGATCAAACGCAAGCTTGCGGCGCTGATGGCGCACAGGCGGCAGATGGTCTTCATGCAACCCACTTTTTACGTACATTCCTATGAAACCCGCAAAAGAAATTCGTGTTGGCAATATCATCATGGTCGACAGCAAGCCAATGATCGTGTTGCGTTCTGATGTCAACGGTTCGAGCCGCACGGGCTTCACCTACAAATGGAAGATGAAAAATCTTCTGACGAACACCCCGATGGAAAACGTGTTCCGCGGCGACGACAAGTTCGACGTGGTTGTTCTGGATAAAAAGCCAGTGACGTATTCGTACTTCGCCGACCCGCTGTTCGTTTTCATGGACACCGAGTACAACCAGTACGAAATCGAAGAAGAAAACCTGGGCGATGCACTGCATTACCTGAAAGATGGCATGGAATGCGAAGCCATTTTCTACGACGGCAAGGCTATCTCCGTTGAACTGCCGACGACCATCGCCCGTCAAGTGGTGTACTCGGAGCCTGCGGTCAAGGGCAACACGTCGGGCAACGTCCTGAAAGAAGCCAAGATCGAAAACGCCATCGACGCGCACCGCCACACCGTGCAAGTGCCGCTGTTCGTGGCACAGGACGACGTCATCGAAATCGATACCCGTACCAACGAATACAAGCGTGTCGTGCGCAACTGATACGCGCCAGTGCTTGACCATCAAGAAACGCTGCCTTCGGGCGGCGTTTTTTTTTGCTTGAAAAATAATTCCTTTCAACAACAATTGAGTTGCAAGGACTGCTATGCTACGGCTAGCACATTATTGCGTTAGAAACACTGAGGTTTCCTGGAGATACGATGCAGCGCAGTCAGATGTTACGCAGTGGCGCGTCCCGGGGCGTGTCGCGCCCCGTATTGGCCCGTGCCACGGCGCCCGCCAGTCCCATGGCCCATTTGCTCGACGCAGGGGTCTTGCCGCAACAGCAGATGATGCAGGCAGGCAAACTCAGTTCCCATGCGCTGACGTCGCAGTACCTGGTGCGCATCCGCTCCCTGTGCAGCATCGGCGCGCGCGCCTATCCCGGCATTGAAATCAATCCCGACGCACTGAAAATTGCGCTGGAAATGGACCGCGAGCGGCAGGTGCACAAGGTGCGCGGCCCCTTGCATGGCATCCCCGTGGTCTTGCGCGACAATATCGCCACGGGCGACCGCATGAAGACGCACACGCAGGCACCCCTGGCCACGCATGCCAGCTGCGATTCCTTTGTGGCGGCGCGCTTGCGCGCGGCCGGCGCCGTCATCATCGGCAAAAGCAATTTGCGCCAGTGGGCCGCCGTCAGCGTGCCGCATGCCAGTGCCAGCTGGGCCGGCCTGACTATCCTGGCCGTCGACAGCGCAGCGGACGGCTCCATCGTCGCGCCTGCTTCAAACTGCGGCCTGGTCGCCATCAAGCCCACGGGCAGGACTGCTGGCGGGCAGGGCGGTGAGCCAGCCACGGCAGGGCCGATGGCGCCCAGCGTGCGCGAGGCGGCCTGGCTGCTCGCCGCCCTGACGGGCGAGCGCCTGGCCGATGGCTTGACGCTCGACCTTGCCGGCTTGCAAGGGCGCCGCATCGGCGTGGCGCGCAGCCTGTTCGGCCTGTGCGCCGGGACCGATGCCGTGATCGAGCAGGCGCTGCTGGTGTTGCGCGAACAGGGCGCCGAACTGATCGAGCCGCCGCCCGCGTCCGGGTCTGGCGGCATTGAAGCGCTGCTGCGTTCGCATGCGCTCGATGCGCTGGTGGGGCCGACCTGCCATGGCGTATCGCCGCAGTCCGACTTGCCGCATATTACGGTGCCTGCCGGCATGGTCGGGGGCTTGCCGGTCGGCTTGTCCTTCATCGGCCCAGCCCACGGCGACATGGCGCTCATTGCGATGGCGTATGCCTACGAGCAGGCGACTTTGCACCGGCGCACGCCCGCACTGCCATCGAGCATCACCCTGGCGCTGCGTTGACCATGATGATTCCTTTCGTTTTCTTTCGATAAACTATGCTTGCAAGCTTGCTGCTGAGTGCGGCCGTGGCCGCCACCCCGACTCCTTTTGACGCCGAGCAACTGTCCGGCAGCTGGTCCGACAGCGTGAATACGAATAGTGTGTGCGAAGAAGCGCGGCACTTTACGCGCATGCAGTTGTCTGACGATCATCAGCGGCTGGCGATCTTCAACGACCGCACGTGGAAAAGCAAGCTGGGCGAAACCAACCGCTTTGCCGCGACGGTGGTGGCGGAAACGGAGCGCAGCCTGACGTTGCGCTATGACAATGAGACCCGCCTCAATGCCGCTGGCAAGCTGGTGGAATGGCAGTTGATCATCGTCGCGCCCGGCGTGTACCGCTGGCGCGAGACGGGCTGGCCGGAAGGCAAGGTCAACGGCGTGGTCGGCATCCGCTGTTCTCCCTGAGGCGCGCGCACAAGCATGCCATTCTGTTATGCTTCCGGCATTACATTATGCTTTTAGGAGTTTGCATGTCTGTACGTTTGCTTTTACCCGTATTCCTGGGCGCCGCCGTGGCGCTGGCCGCCGTGCCGGCACAAGCGCGTACGCCCAGACTGTCGCTGATTGAGCAGGCGCAAAGCTGCGACGGCGGCCATACCTGTCCGTATTTCCCCGATGTCTACAAGGCGGACTACGCCTTTCGCAAGGCCTTCAATGAGGGCTTGAAAAAGGCGGGCCTGAAGCGGCAGCGCTGGGTGCCCGATGGCGTGGCCAGCCCGCTCAAGCCCGTCGAGATCGACGGCAAGGCACGCCTGCTGAGCAGCGTCTGCGAACCGCACAATTGCGGCCACCGCTATTCCATTTTGTACGACCCCGTCGCGCGCAGCATGACGGGCGTGTACATGGGCAGCGATGCCAAGGGCGGCTTGCGCACCGTGTATTTCGGCGAGCCCAGCATCGCCGAAGCCGACTTGCTGTACAAGAACTGATGCACGCGCCGCTACGCATTTCCAGCGAGCGCGGCGAGCTGGACGTGCCCATGATCCACCGCTACCTGAGCGAGCAGTCGTACTGGAAGCGCGGCGTGGCGATCGAAACGGTGCGCAAGGGGATCGCCAACGCGCTGTGTTTCGGCGGCTATGTGGATGGCCAGCAAGTGGCGTTCGCCAGGGTCATCACCGACTACACGGATTTTGCCTACCTGCGCGACGTGTTCGTGCTGCCGTCCTACCAGGGGCGCGGCTACGGCAGGCAGATGGTGGCCGCCGTACTTGGTGATGCGCGCTTGCGCGATGTCGCCTGGATGCTGGGCACCGATGACGCGCATGGCCTGTATGCGGGCTTTGGCTTTGCGCCGCTGGAGGCGCCGGAAAAGTACATGCGCCGCCCCGCGCCATGAGAATTATCAAAACAACCTTTAGGTGTCAAGAGAACTATTAGCATTATTGTACGCAATAATGTTGCATTGATAATGACGTCGTGTCATTATGCGCGCTCTGCAGCGTGCGTTGCTGGTGCTGTGCTTTGCTGTCGCCCTTGGGCGCGGGCAAAGGTGGTGAGCGGTCCGATTGGTCGTCCCTGGCACGTTTTCTCGTCACTTTAAAGGAATACATCATGAAACAATATGGCGCCGAATTTCTCGGCACGTTCTGGCTGGTACTGGGCGGTTGCGGCAGCGCCGTCCTGGCCGCCGCCTTTCCCGGCCTCGGCATCGGCTTTGTCGGCGTAGCGCTGGCGTTTGGCCTGACGGTGCTGACCATGGCTTACGCCATCGGCCACATCTCGGGTTGCCACCTGAATCCCGCCGTCTCGATCGGCCTGTGGGCGGGCGGCCGCTTTCCCGCCAGCCAGTTACTGCCTTACATCATCGCGCAAGTGCTGGGCGCCATCGTGGCTGGCGGCGTACTGTACGTGATCGCCAGCGGCCAGGCCGGTTTCGACGTCAGCAAGGGCTTTGCCTCGAACGGCTTTGGCGCCCATTCGCCGGGCGGTTATTCGATGCTGTCGGCGCTGGTCATTGAAATCGTGCTGACGATGTTCTTCCTGATCGTCATCCTGGGCGCCACCGACAAGCGCGCGCCGGCCGGCTTCGCCCCGCTGCCGATCGGCCTGGCGCTGACCCTGATCCACCTGATCAGCATCCCCGTCACCAATACCTCCGTCAACCCGGCCCGCAGCACGGGCGTGGCCCTGTACGTAGGCGATTGGGCCACCAGCCAGCTGTGGCTGTTCTGGCTGGCACCGATCATCGGCGCCTTGCTGGGCGCGCTGGCCTACCGCTTGATTGCTGGCGAAAAAGAGTAGGTCGGCTTAGCCCGCAGGGCGTAAGCCGACAATGCCGACAGCTTAGCTTGTCGGCTTACGCGCGGCTGCGCCGCGCTAAGCCGACCTACGACGCTGGTTTGGCGGCTGCCGGTGAACAATCAAGTTGTAGGTCGGCTTAGCCCGCAGGGCGTAAGCCGACAATGCCAACAGTGCAGCTTGTCGGCTTACGCGCGGCTGCGCCACGCTAAGCCGACCTACGCGGCGCGCCACTCGCTCAGGTAGTGCTGCGGCGTGCGGCCCAGGATGCGGCGGAACATGGCGCTGAAGGCGCTGGGGCTGGCGTAGCCCAGCGCATAGGCGATGGCGGCCACGCCTTCGCCCCGGTCCAGGCGGCAGAATGCCTCGGCCAGGTGGACTTGCTGCAGCCATTGGCGGTAGTGCAAGCCCGTTTCCTTCGGGAATAAGCGGATCAGGGTGCGCGCGCTGGCGCCCGCATCCTGGGCCCAGTCCTCGATGCTGCGCCGGCTGCCGGGCGCGTCCATGATGGCCGAGCAGACGGCCACCAGGCGCCGGTCGCGGGGCCAGGGGATGGCGAGGGGCACGGTGTCGGCCGCCGCCAGTTCCGACAGGATCAAATGCGCCAGCCAGTCGCCGCGCCCCGCCAGCGCATATTCGATCGGTTCGGCCAGCAAGGCCAGGATCAGCTCGCGCAGCAGCCGGCTCACTTCCAGCACCTTGCAATCGGCGCCATACGGGGCCGCCACCTGCGCATCGATGTACACGGTGCGCATGCTCAGTTCGCTCAAGATATGGACTTCATGCACGACGCCCACGGGGATCAGCAGGGCGCGCCGGGGCGGCAATATCCACACGCCATGTTCGGTGGAAACGCGCATCACGCCTTCCGTCGCATACAGCAGTTGCGCCCGCACGTGGCTGTGCGGCGCCGTGTAGTCGCCGGCCGCATATTGCCTGGACATGGCCGTCACGGGGCGCGGTACATGCTGGTAATCGTGCGAGCTGGTGCTGCGGCTGAAGGGCACGCCATCGGGGTGGGTCTGGGCGGGTGGGTGGGTGTACATGTCGGTCGTTGGCTTGTCGCCTGATTGTCACTCAGTTGTCACTTGGGCGACGATTATTGGAAGTTATCAGTTCAGTGACCATACTATACTGGCTTCTTTGCCGGGCCGCCCGCCGTGCCCGATTATTGCGGAAGACACATGCATACAACCACAACTGCCCCGCCATTGGCCAAGTCCGTGCCGGCGGCTCCCTCGCTTCATAGTTCCCAACAACAATCCGGTCTGGCCATGCACATCCTGGGCGCCGTCGCCTTCGTGCATTTGCTCAATGACTTGATCCAGGCATTATTGCCGTCGATTTATCCGATGCTGAAAGCCGAGTTTTCACTCAGTTTTACCCAGGTCGGCCTTATAACCCTGACGTTCCAGTGCACGGCATCGTTGCTGCAGCCCTGGATCGGCTTGTATACGGACCGCCGTCCGCTGCCATTCCTGCTGCCGGTCGGCATGTGCTTTACCCTTGCCGGCGTGCTGATGCTGTCCGTCGTCTCGACCTTTCCGACCCTGCTGCTCGCCGCCGGCCTGATCGGCGTCGGTTCCTCGACTTTCCACCCGGAAGCGTCGCGCGTGGCGCGCATGGCCTCGGGCGGGCGCTACGGCTTTGCCCAGTCCCTGTTCCAGGTGGGCGGCAATGTCGGTTCCGCCCTGGGACCGCTGCTGGCGGCCGCCGTCATCGTGAACCGTGGCCACGGCAATGTCGCCTGGTTCAGCTTGCTGGCCGTGCTGGCCATCGGCGTGCTGTACAAGGTCAGCCACTGGTATAGCGGCCACCTGGCCAGCTTCAAGCCGAAGGCGGGCGGCCATGGTCCGAACTTGTCGCGCAACAAGGTGATTGGCGCGCTGGGCGTGCTGGCGCTGCTGGTGTTCTCGAAGTACATCTACATGGCCAGCCTGTCGAGCTATTACACGTTTTACCTGATCGACAAATTCCACCTGTCGCTCGGCGATGCCCAGCTCTACCTGTTCCTCTTCCTCGCCGCCGTGGCGGCCGGCACCTTCATGGGCGGCCCCATCGGCGACCGCATCGGCCGTAAGCGCGTGATCTGGATTTCCATCCTGGGCGCCGCGCCGTTCACCCTGCTGTTGCCGTATGTCGACCTGTTCTGGACGGCCGTCCTGACGGTGATCATCGGCTTCGTGATTTCGTCCGCGTTTTCCGCCATCGTCGTTTTCGCGCAGGAACTGGTGCCGGGCAAGGTAGGCATGATCGCAGGCATCTTCTTTGGCCTGATGTTCGGCGTGTCCGGCATCGCGGCCGCCGCCATGGGCCACCTGGCTGATATCTCCGGCATCGCCTATGTGTATAAAATCTGCTCCTATCTGCCGCTGCTGGGCATCCTGACGGTGCTGCTGCCACAGATCGAGCAGGCGAAAAAATAAGCGGGTGACGCGGGAGGGCTTGACGGCCCGCCCGCGTACATGCGATATTCGTCCCATGATCACTTTCATCCTCACTCCAGTTTCTGTATCCGGCGCCGCTGCTGCGCTGTGTCCGTGCGCCTGGCCCCGTGAGGATGCGGCTGCGCGCCGCTGACGTTTTACTCCTCATTCGATGGCCACAGTGTTGAAAAACCTGTGGCCATTTTCTTTTTCCGCAGCGTTAATGAAAGCCCCGCATGACACTTCATCTGTACGATACCTATGCGCGCAGCCTGCGCCCGTTTGAACCCATCGCCCCGGGCCAGGCGGGCCTGTACGCCTGCGGCCCCACCGTCTACGATTACGCGCACATCGGCAACCTGCGCACCTACCTGTTCGTCGACGGCTTGCGCCGCGCGCTCGCGTTCAACGGCTTGCAGGTGCGCCACGTGATGAACATCACGGACGTGGGCCATTTGACGTCGGACGCGGACAGCGGCGACGACAAGATCGAAGCGCGCAGCGCCCGCAGCGGCAAGTCGGCCTGGGACATCGCCCTTGAATTTACCCGCGCGTTCGAGGACGATCTGCGCCAGCTCAATATCCTGCCGCCCACCGTCTGGTGCCGCGCCACCGACCACATCGCGGAGCAGGTCGCTTTCATCCTCGACCTGGAAGCGAAGGGCTATACCTACCGCACGGACGACGGCATCTATTTCGATACGACGCGCCAGGACAGTTACGGCAAGCTGGCGCGCCTGAAGCGCGACGGCCTGCAGGCGGGGAAGCGGGTGGACTTGGGACAGAAGCGCGACATCTGCGACTTCGCGCTGTGGAAGTTCAGCGGTGTGCCGGGACAGCGGCAGATGGAGTGGGACAGTCCCTGGGGCCTGGGTTTCCCCGGCTGGCACATCGAATGCTCGGCCATGGCGGAAAAGCACCTGGGCGCGTATTTCGACATCCATTGCGGCGGCGAAGACCACGTGGCCGTCCACCACAGCAACGAGATCGCGCAAACGGAAGCGCGCCACGGCACGCGCCTGGCCAACTTCTGGCTGCACGGCGCCTTCCTCAAGACGCAGGATGCGAAGATGTCGAAATCCTCGGGCGACTTCCTGCGCCTGCAAAGCCTGGCGGAGCAGGGCATCGATCCGCTGGCCTACCGCTACCTGTGCCTGGGCGCCCACTACCGCAGCAGCCTCAATTTTACGGATGAAGCCTTGCGCGCCGCCAGCAGCGGCCTGGCGCGCCTGCGCGTGGCCGTGCATGGCCTGGGGGATGCGGACGGCGAGGCCGATGCGACATGGTTGGCGCGTTTTAGGGCCTGCATCAACGATGACCTGAATTATCCGCGCGCGCTGGCCGTGACCTGGGAGCTGCTGAAAAGCGCGCTGCCAGATGGCGTGAAAAAGGCCACCATGGCCAGCTTCGACGCGGCGCTGGGGCTCGATCTGCTGGCCTGGCAGCCGGCGCAGGTGGAAGTGCCGCAGCCGGTGCTGGCGTGGCTGGCGGAACGGGCCCACGCCCGCGCGCAGCGCCAGTGGGCCGAGGCGGACCGCTTGCGCGAACTGGCGCGCGCGGCCGGCTACGACATCGACGATACGCCGCAGGGGCAACAGGCGCGGCCTTTGTGAAGATGTCCTGCATAATGGCCGCCTGATGAAACTGGAGATGCCGTGAAGCGTCGTTTGCTGTTACTGAGTTGTTGCCTGGCCTTTTCTGCCGCCCGCGCGGCCAGCGAGTGTCCGGGCTTTCCCGTGCTGGCCACGTCCGGCGAAGCGCTGCTGGCGCAAGTGCGCGCGCTGCC
The DNA here is from genome assembly GCF_046113285.1 of Janthinobacterium aestuarii. Classification (NCBI taxonomy): domain Bacteria; kingdom Pseudomonadati; phylum Pseudomonadota; class Betaproteobacteria; order Burkholderiales; family Oxalobacteraceae; genus Janthinobacterium; species Janthinobacterium aestuarii. The sequence continues at coordinate 4,101,824 of NZ_CP142524.1, read as the reverse complement.
GCCCGTCGGCATCGACCGCGAACGGCAGGCGTGCGCGCCGGCGACCGTCATCGACTTCGCCTACAGCGGTGGCATCTTGTGCCGCTTTGGCGACGACGGGGGGGCGGCCGATGCCGCGACCGCCGCCGTCACGCGCCTGGCCGATGGCGGCGAACTGGTCGAATACCTGTATCTGTTCCCGTATGCGCCGGCTACGCATGCGCGCCTGCTGGCGCTGCTGGCCGCGCGTTTTGTGCCAGTCGACAAGGCGGCCTGGCCCGCCTTCCTGCAGCGCGCCACGCCAGGCAAGGAAACCACGGCCCTGTTCACCCACGGCGGCTACCATATTTCGCTGGGCAAGCCCACCGAAGGCGATCCGGCCGACTGGTATTCGAACGTGATCTTTGAAAAGATGGATAAACCCGCACTGGGCGTGCGCAAGGTGTGCCGGGAGGGGCGCGATGGCTGAAGCGGATGCCTTTCCGGCGGCCTTGGCCGGCACCGTGGCGCAGCTGCTGCCCGCGCTGGGGAGCGGCCGGACACACCCGCCATTTGCCGTGCGCCAGGATGGCGAGGCCTTGCTGATCCCGGCGCGCACCTATTATGACCGCGAGCCGCTGCTGGCCTGTATGCGGCTGCCCGGCGACGCGGGCGTGATCGCCCTGTGCCTGGGCACGCGCCACCATGACGGCCATCTGCGCGAAGCGTGTGCAAGGCAGCTGCTGCTGCAGGAACGGGCGTGGACGGTGCCCTTCGTCGTGCACCTGTGCGGCGAATATGTGCTGGAGATTATCGAGGCAATTGGCGCGGCGCTGCCGGCCTGGAATGCCGATGCACTGGCGCGCTACCTGCGGGAGAATCCAGCATATCTCGATACGCTGGAGCGGCGCAACGTCAGTTACTGGAATTGCTATTACCGCGGGCAGTATCCCGTGTGGGACAGCTACCCGGGACGCAGGACCATGGCGGCCCTGCGTACCTTGCAAGGCCTTACGCCTCGATAAAGCGCATCTTGAAGCTGCGGCCCTTGATGTTGCCGAAGTCGCGGCCCAAGGTATTGCCCGCGTTCAGGCGCTTGAACGCCGCTTCGGCCACCTTGCGGTCGAGCGCCACGTAGGTCATGAACTCGAACACATTGATCTTGCCCACCTGCTCCTTGGTGAGACCCGCATCGCCCGTCAGCGCGCCCAGCAAATCGCCCGGGCGCAGCTTGTCTTTCTTGCCGCCCATGATGCACAGGGTGACCATCGGCGCCGGCAGCGCCTCCATTCCGTCATCTTCCGCCAGTTCCTTCAGGTCGTGCCATTCGGCGGCGCTGTTCTGGTATTGCTCGATCAGCTTGACCCATTTCTTCTCGTTCGGCGCGCACAGCGACAGGGCCAGGCCCTTCTTGCTGCCGCGGCCCGTGCGGCCGATGCGGTGGATATGCACTTCCGTGTCTTTCGAGACGTCGACGTTGATCACGGCGCCCAGGTCGGAAATATCGAGGCCGCGCGCGGCGACGTCGGTGGCCACCAGCACGGAGCAGCTGCGGTTGGCGAACAGCACGAGGATTTCATCGCGCTCGCGCTGTTCCAGCTCGCCGTACAGGGCCAGCGCGGAAAAGCCTTGCTGGCGCAGTTCCTCGGCGAGCTCGCGGCAATGCACCTTGGTGTTGCAGAAGGCAAGGGTCGATTCCGGCTTGAAGTGTTTTAACAGCTTGCCGACGGCGCTGTTGCGCTCGTCGAAGCCGATTTCATAGAAGCGCTGCTCGATCTTGTCGTTGTCGTGCTGCGCCTCGACCGTCACTTCCAGCGGATTGACGAGGAACGATGCCGTGGCGCGGCGGATGTCTTCCGGGTACGTGGCCGAGAACAGCAGGGTCTGGCGGCGCGCAGGGCAGGCGCTGACGATGCCGGCGATTTCCTCGTAAAAGCCCATGTCCGTCATGCGGTCCGCTTCATCGAGCACCAGGGTTTGCACGTGATTCAGGTTGATGGTGCCGCGGCCCAGGTGGTCGCGCAAACGGCCCGGCGTGCCGACGACGATGTGGGCGCCGTGTTCCAGCGAGGCGATTTGCGGGCGCATCGGCGCGCCGCCCGTCAGGGTCAGGATCTTGATGTTGCCGGCCGCGCGCGCCAGGCGGCGCAGCTCATTGGCCACCTGGTCGGCCAGTTCGCGCGTGGGGCACAGCACCAGGCCCTGCACGGCAAACCAGGCCGGATTGAGCTTGTGCAGGATGCCGATGCCGAAGGCGGCCGTCTTGCCGCTGCCCGTTTTCGCTTGCGCGATCAGGTCGCGGCCATCGAGCACCGCCGGCAGGCTTTGGGCCTGGATGGTGGTCATCTCGTGGTAGCCGAGCGAATCCAGGTTGGCCAAAAAGGCGGGCGTCAGCGGCAGGCTGGAAAAAGAAGTGGTGGCGGATGTGGTGTTCATAAAGGGCGGAGCCGGTAAAAAGCGGGTGAATGGGCACAGTCTACAGGCGTTCTACGCCCTTGTGCGGATGGTGGTGTGGAAGCCGGCGGCGAACGGCCGCCGGCGTGGGGTACTAATTATCGGGCGCCCAGATGGGCAAACCGGTCAGATCGAGGCCGGCGTCGCGCGTCCATACGGGCAGGCCCGTGGCGTCGGTCGGCTCCAGCAATTCGAGCTGCACCTGCTTCAAAGCCACCTTGCGCGCACGCGCGCGGCGCTGCGGCTCCGGCGCCGGCTCTGGCGCCTCGAGCGCTGGCGGCGGGCCGAAACCGGGCAAGTCGATGGTGGCGTTGTCTTTTTTATCTCTCATTTGCTAACCTCTATCCCTGGCCTGCGAAGGCCAAGGGGCGGGCAAGGTGCTGCCCGCCTATGTCAATACGCTTTCACTTCATCCACAAAACAAAAGCCCGGCTACTGGAGTCGGGCTCATTGTGAATATCATCGGCAGGAAAAGCAGACCTGCGGATTTAAGTGCGGCACGCAGTGTATCACAGGCGTGCCGCACCGTGTGGGGCTTAACGGAAGCTGAGGGCGCCCGTCAGGTCACCGGGAGGTAGGGCTCCCCGTGCTGCAAACGCGTCGTTGCGCACTTTCAGGCCTTCGAGCAGCGGCAGGTCGTGCAGGCGCGTGATCAAACGCAGGATCGACGTCGTGTCGTAGAAACTGTGGTCGACGGCGCCTTTTTTCGCGTACGGCGAGACGACGATGGCGGGAATGCGCGTGCCCGGGCCCCAGCGGTCGCCCTTTGGCGGCGCCACGTGATCCCACCAGCCGCCGTTCTCATCGAACGTGATCACCACGATCATGTCCTTCCACTGCGGCGATTCCTTCAGATGCTGGATGACGTTGGCCACGTGCTGGTCGCCCGATTCGATGTCCGAATAGCCCGCATGCAGGTTCAGATTGCCCTGCGGCTTGTAGAAGGTCACGGCCGGCAGCTTGCCTGCCACGGCGGCGGCGAGGAATTTGTTCGAGATCGGGCTGTCGCCCGTGCCGCCGTCGCGCAGGTGCTCGGCGCGCGCGGCCGTGCCGGGGGCGAACTGCTTGAAGTAGTTCAGCGGCTGGTGGTGGAACTGGAAGTTCGGCTTGCTGCCGCCGCCCTTGTGGTCGAGCGCCGCTTGCCAGCCGCCGCCATACCACGCCCAGCTGACGCCCTTGCGCGACAGCAGGTCGCCGATGGTGTCATAGGTTTGCGGCGGCAGGGTATTCGCGTCGGCCGGGTCGGCGTGCAGCGGGTCGCCGTCGAAGGCAGGGCGAATGTAGCTGGGCTGGTAGGGCGGCGCCATGGTGTTGACGGCATAGCCGTCCGGCGTGATGGCGCCGTCGTTCACGTATTTCGGCTTGCCGTCCAGCGCCGAGGCGGGGCACTCGGGAGACAGGGCCAGGCGCACGCCTTGCGGGCCGTCGGCCAGCACGGCGATCTTTTTCTTCGCTGCCGTCTCGGCAGCATTGAAGTATTCGTTGGCGCGGCCCGTGACGAGGAACTGGTGGTTCATGTAGGAGCCGCCGAAGGCCGCCATGAAGAAGTTGTCGCACAAGGTGTACTGCTCGGCGATCTGCCACAGGTTCAGGTTTTTCGACGTTTCGCCATAGTGGCCCATCACCAGGCCGCCGCTGTCGGCCCACGCGGCGAAGCCGTCGTTCTTGCCGCCGTTGATCTGCATCTGGTTGTTATAGAAGCGGTGCACGAGGTCGCGCGTGATGATGCTCTCGGGCAGCGGCTTGCCGGCCGCGTCGCTCAGTTTGTAGGGCGCGTTGGCCAGGCCGGAAATCTGCTCTTCCTTGATCAGGTAATCGGTGCCGCCGATATTTTGCTGGTTCGGCACCAGGCCACCCCAGATCTTCGGCAGGCTGGCCAGCGGCTTGCCGTCGCGGTCCAGCTGCTGCGCCTGTTCCGCCGTGACGGCGGACAGGGGCGCGCTGGTGCCGGGGAAGTTGGCGAACAGGTTGTTGAAGCTGCGGTTTTCCAGATAGATCACCACCACGTTCTTGACGTGCGCCTTGAGTTTCGCGTCGAGCGAACCCTTGGCGATGGTCTTCCTGGCTGGTGCGGCGTCGGCCAGCGCCGGCAGGCTGGCGGCCAGGCCGACTGCGGACGCAGCCTGGAAAATGCGCCGGCGCGAGGGATTGGCGGGTTGGTCGGCCGGATCGGCTGGCAGGGCGGGGGCGAGGTCCTTCACACATTCTCCTTGGGTGTCTCTATGGGCACGGGCGTTGGCGGCAATGGCCGGCAACGCCCGTGAAGCGGGAAAATTGTATCACCGGCCCTGCGCCCCTGTGAAATATTCGGCCTGCCCTAGAACTGGTAGCGCACCTTCAGTGCTACCTTGCGCGCCGGGCCATACATGCCCGAGTACCACCAGTCCGACACGGAAGCCGTGTACTGCTTGTCGAACAGGTTGGCCACGTTCACGGTGGCAGAGAGCTTGTCGTTGACGTCGTAGCGCGCCATCAGGCTGGCCACCGAGTACGCCTTCTGTTCCCAGTGCAGGGTACTGTTGATCTGCCACGCGTCGATGTCGGAATACACGCGGCTTTGCCAGTTCACGCCGCCGCCCACCGTCAGGCGATTGAACTCGCCGGGCAGGCGGTAAGTGGTCCACAGTTTCACCAGGTGGCGCGGGAAGGTGGTCAGGATCGCCTTGCCGGTATTGTTTTCCGTCTGGCTGTAGGACCACGCAGCCGAGATGTTCCAGTCCGGCGTCAGCGCGCCCGTCGCTTCCAGATCCACGCCCTGGGTCTTGGCGCCCTTGATGGTGCGGTTGGCGGGATTGTTCGTGCCAGGGACGGTGTAGCCGGGGTCCGATTCGGCCAGGTTGCTCTGGCGGATCTGGTACAGCGCGGCGGCCGTGTTCAGACGGCCATCGAACCAGCCGCTCTTGATGCCCGCTTCAAAGGTCTTGCCCTCGCGCGGCGCCAGCAGCTTGCCGTAGCGGTCTTGCTGGGCTTGCGGCTGGTAAATGGTGGAATAGCTGGCGTAGGCGCTGTGCGTGGCGTCGATGTCGAACACCAGGCCGCCATACGGCGTGAAGACGCGGCTTTCCGAGGCTGGCGACGCGCTGTAAAACGGCACGGAAGGCGCGTCCGAGATGTAGTTCTCGCTGTAGCGCAGCACCTTGGCGCCGGCGATCAGTTTCAGGCGCTCGGACAGGTTGAGGCGCGTGGCTGCATACGCGCTGGCCTGGCGGCGCGTGCTGTCGTAGGTGACGTAGGTATCGCCAAACACGGGCGTTGCCAGGCGATTCCAGCGGTACAGGTTGACGCCGCTGCCCTGGATGCTCCAGTCGAAGCGGCCGTCCGTCTTGCTCTGGAATTGGTTGTAGTCCATGCCCAGCACCAGCTCGTGCTGGCGGCCGAAGGCGCTGAACGGCCCGCGCACGTTGACGTCCACGCTGTTGACCTTCAGCTGGTAATCGCGGTAGTCGGCGCTCAGGCCCAGGCCATCGCCTGTGGCCTGGTCGGGGAAGCCGGCGCTCACGTTCATGTAGACGGCGCGCTCCTCCTGCGACGACTGCACGCGGTTGGCCGAGATTTTCAGCTTCCAGTCGTTCGCCAGCGCGTGTTCCAAGGTGGCGAAGATGTCGGTTGAATTGGTGTTGAAGCGATTCGACCTGGCCGCCGGGCTGAAGGAGCGGGGCAGGTCCGTCATGACGCCATTGCTGTAGAACAGGGGGAAGCCCAGGTAGGAGAGGGAACCGTCCGAGCGCTTGCGCTGGTGCGTCACGCCGGCCGTCAGCTTCGTGTCGCTGGACAGGTCCGCCTCGACCACGCCGTAGACCACTTTCTTGTCGCGGCTGTAGCCGTCGATGATGCTGTCGCCTTCCTCGTACACGGTCACCAGGCGGCCGCGCACCGTGCGCGCCTCGTTCAGCGGACCCGAGATGTCGGCCATGGCGCGCCGCTCATCGTAGGAGCCCAGCTCGCCCTCGACGGCGGCCTGGAACTGCGCCGTCGGCTTCTTGCGCACCATGTTGATGGCGCCCGATGCGTCGCCCGCGCCCGTCATCAGGCCCGAGGCGCCGCGCAGCACTTCGATGCGGTCGTACAGCGCCATGTCGGCCAGGCTTTGCGACGGTATCGCGTCGAGGCCCAGGTTTTCCGAATGCGTGCTGATGCCGTCGAGCTGGTAATTGGTGATCGAATAGCCGCGCGAGGTAAAGCCCGTGCGCTCACTGCCCAGCGAAAACAGGGTGATGCCCGGCGTTTGCGCCATCACTTGCGCGATGGTGCTCAAGCCCTGGTCCTGCATGCGCTGCTGCGTGATGACGCTGACCGACTGCGGCGTTTCCCTGATCGACAGGCCCAGCGGCGTGGCCGTGGCGATCGGCAGGGCGGAGACATACGCGCCCGAGCCTTCGGTGGTGTCCTGCTGCGCCTTGACCGACACTTCCGGCATCATGGCGATGGCCTCCGCGCCGGATTCCGCCTGGACCGGGCGCAGCACGTAGCTGCCATTGGCGCTGCGCTCGGCCTTCAGGCCCGTGCCGCGCAGCACGCCGTTCAGGGCGGCCAGCACGTCGTGGCGGCCGCTCAAGCCCGCCGACGTCTTGCCGCGCGTCTGGTCCGGCGTGAAGCTGAGGATGACCCTGGACTGGCTGGCGACCTGGCGCAGCGCCGCCGCCAGGTCGCCGGCCGGCACCTGGAAGTCGAGACTGGCCGCAGCGGCGGCCGCGCTTTCCTGCGCCAGGGCTGGCGCCTGGACGTTCAGCAGCAGGGCCGAACCGATGAAGACGAATTGGATGGCATACGCCATGGGTTTGATACGCGGCTTGGAATGAATGGCAGGAGACATGGTTACCTTGTGGTGTAGTCGTCAAAAAGAACGTTGCCTACACAGGTCACGCGAGAATCGAAAACGGGTACCTTTTTTTTGCGCTGGCGTCAAAATACATGTTCAGCGCTGCCGCCGCGCTTCCACCTGCACCCAATAGCGCGTGCGCAGGCGCACGTCCACCGGCAGGGAATCGGGCAGCGACAGCAGCACGGCGTCCAGGTCGGCCAGCGGGAAGACGCCGGAGATGCGCAGGCCGGCCACCGCGTCGTCGCAGCCCAGCAAGCCGTGGCGGTAGCGGCTCAATTCATGCAGGAAGTCGCGCAGCGGCATGGCGTCGGCCAGCAGCAAGCCCTGTCGCCAGGCCCAGATGTCGGGCGAGACGGCGTGCGCGGGCGAGGTGTTTTGCGCGGTCATGCCGCCGCCCTGGCCCGCCTGGATCACGAGACTGCCATCGCCCTGGCGCGGCATCAGCCGCACGGCGCCTTCCTCGACGGCGACCAGCGTGCTGCCGTCCGCCTGGCGCACCGAGTAGCGCGTGCCCAGCGCCTGCGCCTGGCCTTGCGCCGTTTCGACGAGGAAGGGGCGGTAAGGCCGGCCCGTTTCGCGGGCGGTGGCGATGAAGACTTCGCCCCGCACCAGTTGCAGCAGCCGTTGCGTGTCCGTGTAGCGGATGTTGACGGCGCTGCCGCTGTTCAGATGCAGGCGGCTGCCGTCGGCCAGGGTCAGCTCGCGGCGTTCGCCCACGCCGGTGGACAGGTCGGCCAGCGCGGCGCGGGCCATGCCGGGCGCATATTCCGAGCGCGCGCCGAACCAGCCCGTGATGCCGATGGCCGATACCCACGCCAGCAGCCGCAGGCTGCCGCGCCGCGAGACGGAACGCGAGAGGGGACTTTGCAGCAGCGCCTGGCGGCTGGCTGGCCCATCGAGTTCGCGCAAGCCGCCGCTGACGCTTTCGATGTGACGCCATGCCCGTTCATGGTCCGGGTGCGCCTGGCGCCACTGCTGCCAGGCCGTTTTTTCCGCCGGCGTCGTTTCGCCGCTCATCAGGGTGGTCAGCCATTCGGCCGCTTGCATGGCGACGGCCAGGTCGATGGGCTGGCCCTGGGCGTAGACGGTGGCGCCGCGCATGTCAGGGCGCGGCAAAATCGGGCACGGCAAAAAAGCACAGCAGGTTGGCCTTGCTCAGGTATTTTTTGACGGAATGCGTGGTGGTGCCCAGTTCGGCGGCGATCTGGGCATAGCTCATCCCGTCCAGGTGGGCCAGCAGGAAGGCGGCCCTGGCCTTGGCGGAGAGCCGGTCCAGCGCGCGGTCGATCAGTTGCAGCGATTCGAGCAGGATGGACATCGCTTCCGGCGACGGTGTACTCGCTTGCGGCTGGTGCCGCAGGGCGTCGAGGTAGGCGCGTTCCAGTTCTTCGCGCCGGCAGTGGTTGGCCAGCAGGCGCTTGGCGATGGTAGCCAGGAAGGGGCGCGGCTGCGCGATCCCGGCACTGCTGCGCGCAACGAAGATCTTGAGGAAGGTATCCTGCGCCAGGTCGCCCGCCAGCCCCGCATCGTGCAGGCGGCGCTTCAGCCAGTGCAGCAGCCACGAGTGGTGCTCGGCGTACAGGGCCTGGAATTCGGACGGCGGGGAAGGGGCGGACAGCATGCGGACGGGATGGAATATCTTAATCTAAATGAGAATTGTTCTCATAATAGCGCAGCGGCGCACGCCAGGCAATCAGGAAAACGCGGCGTTGCTGAAATGCGACTGCGGGCCCGGGCCGCGCGTGGCGCGGGCTTTGCGCCTGCGCACGGCAGATGTAAAAGTTTCCTTGGCGCAAGCTTTCATGTGAGAAAATGCGGGCTGTCGATGTGGTGCGGAGCGGAGCGAAAAATGATGTGGATGGTTGGCGGTGTCCTGGTTCTTCTGGTCGCCAGATTTTTATGGTTGGCCTATTTCCATCGGGTCAACGCGATGTCGCGCCAGGCGGAAGTGATGAACTGGATCGACATCGGCCGGGTGTCGAATGCCGATGGCGGCAAGGATATTCTGTTGGCGAGAAACGAGCGCGGTGCCCGGATCGACTGGCGCACGGGCGAAGTCTGGCTGATGAACCCCAAGGTGGGCGAGCCGTTTGCCGATTTTCTCGCCGTCGAGCGCTGGCTGACGATGCGCGACATGCCGGCGGCGAACAAGCCGGCCGCCGCTGCGCCTGCGCCAGTGGCGCCGGAGCCGGAAGCGGCGCCCGACGCCGGCCCCGTGCGCGATACCTTGCCTGCTTTCCAGCAAAAGGTCGATGCATGTTTGGCCAAGGCCGAGGGCGGACAGGAATTGCTGGAAACGAAGCAGGCGTTCGAGGCGGGCAGCGAGCCTTATCTCGAGGCGTCGACGGAATTGAGCAAGACCGCGCTGGAGCTGGAAGTGTCGCCGGCCATGGTGGCCACGTTTCATATCAGCGCGTTTGCCGCCCTGGCTGAAACGGCTGGCGCCGACAAGCTGGAACGGGTGGCGGCCAGCCTGCATGCGGCGGCCAGGCAGATCAGGGCCAGCGTCACCGCGTAACAGCATGGGCCCGGCCCGGAATGAAAAAAACCGCTGACTCCCTTGCAGGCATCAGCGGTTTTTTATGTATTGGTTGCGGGGACAGGATTTGAACCTGTGACCTTCGGGTTATGAGCCCGACGAGCTGCCAGACTGCTCCACCCCGCAGGCGAATTATAACCGAGTTTGCTGCATTGCGAAAGAGCGGATGGAAATGAAGGATATTTGGCTTGCAGGATGGCCATTGAGATACTGCGCCGCAATGGAAAAAGCCGCTGATTCTCTTGCAAGAATCAGCGGCTTTTCGGTATCTGGTTGCGGGGACAGGATTTGAACCTGTGACCTTCGGGTTATGAGCCCGACGAGCTGCCAGACTGCTCCACCCCGCAGGCGAATTATAGCGGGGTTTGCTGCAATGCGCAATGGCCAGGTTTCAGACCCTCGATTACGCCGCCGCCAGACGCCACAGCGAGGTGATTTCCTGCGAGCGGGCCGCGTGCAGGCTGTCCGTGGCGTCCTGCGCGCGCGGGTGCGTGGGTTTCACGTCCAGGCGGTCGACGACCTTCAAGCCTGCCTGCGCTATCCATTCGAGCAATTGCGCGCGCGGGCGCAGACCCAGGTGCTCGGCCAGGTCCGACAGGATCAACCAGCCTTCACCGTTGGCTTCCAGGTGTTCCGCCAGGCCGGAAAGGAAGCCGCGCAGCATGCGGCTGTCCGGATCATAGACGGCGTATTCGATCGGCGAGCTTGGGCGGGCCGGCAGCCATGGCGGATTGCACACGACCAGCGGGGCGCGTCCGGCGGGGAACAGGTCGGCCTGCACCACCTCGACCTTGTCGATCAAGTCGAGGCGGGCCAGGTTTTCGCGCGCGCAGGACAGGGCGCGCGGGTCCTGGTCGGTGGCGACGATGCGCTTGACGCCGCGCTGCGCCAGAACGGCGGCCAGCACGCCCGTGCCGGTGCCGATGTCGAAGGCCAGGCTGGCGCGCGCGGGCAGCGGCGCTTCCGCCACCAGGCCCACGTATTCGCCGCGGATGGGCGCGAACACGCCGTAATGCGGGTGGATGCGCTGGCCCAGGGCCGGCAGGTCCACGCCCGTGCGGCGCCATTCATGCGCGCCGATCAGGCCCAGCAGTTCGCGCAGCGAGGCGACGAACGCTTCCTCGCCGCGGCCGTATGCTTCATTGCAAGCCAGTTTCACGTCCGGCGCGCGGCGCAGCGGGATCGTGTAGTCGGCGTCAAAAGGCAGCAGCAGCATGGCCAGGGTGCGGGCGCGCTGCGACTGCGCCTGGCGGTGCAAATGGAAGGCTTCCGTGGCCGATGGTTCGGGTTTCGCCAGCTTGGCGGCCTTGGCCTTTTTGCTTGGTTTGTCGTTCTTGTGGTCGGCGCGCCGCGCCAGTGCCTGCAGCAGCTGGCGCGCGTTCTGGAAGTCGCCGCGCCACAGCATGGCCGTGCCTTCGCAGGCCAGGCGGTAAGCCTGGTCGGCCGTCGTGCGGTCATCGGCGATGACGACGCGCTTGGGCGGCGGCATGCCGCTTTCCGAGCGCCAGCGGGCCGAATGCTCGGCGCCGTTTTCGCTCCAGTGGATCTGCGGATGAACGGTAGGGGAAGAAGTGTCGGACATGGATTTCAATCGATAGAAGGGGGCGCGCGGCATGGTCGCCTGCGCAGGCCGTCTTCCATTATACGTCGCTGGCCGTGCCGTTAGCAGTGTCCGTGCCATAGGCGAGTGCCAGCGCGCGGGCGCGTGCCTGGTCTTCCGGCGTCGTTTCCACGGCTTTCTGGTCGGCTTTGACCGCCGCGTCCGGCTGCACCAGCTTGAGCAAACGCAAGCTCAGGCTGCCTGCCAGGTCGCCATCCTTGCCGCTGGCGCTGGCGCCATCGGACGTGCCCTGATAGAGATTGCTTTGCAATTGCTGGCCCAGCAGCTTGAACAGGTCGTGCAGATTGCCGCCGAAGTGCGTGGCGGGCAACTCTTTGGCGGGCAGGGCGCCGTCTTCGGATGATGTGGCTTCCGGCGTTTCGCCTTGCGTTTGCTCAAGCACGCCCGCGCTGATGTTCGATTGATATTGCACTTCCACTTCGAAGTCGAAGGTTTGCCCATCGGCCGTCGTGATCTTGCCCTTGCCGATGAAATGGGCGTTTTCATCGAGGCTGAAGGCGGCCGCGCGGCTGCTGCCTCCGGCGCCCGAGACGCTGCCGCTGCCGCTGCTGAAGCTGGAACCGGCTTGCAAATCGACGGAATCGAAGGAGATGCTGGCGCCGTCGCCGAACAGCTGGCGCGTCATGTTGGAGAGAAAATCCTGCGCCACGTCGACGGTGGCGTTGCCCAGCGCATCGGTCCGTTGCGACAGCCCCTTGGCCGACAGGTCCAGGCCATTCTTCGACAGCGCGACCACGTCTTGCGCCGTGCGCTGCATCAGGGGGGAAGCGGCCAGGCCGGCGCCCGTTTTAGGCGGCGTTTGCCCTGCCAGGGTATTGGCGGCGGGCTGGCGCGAGCCGGGAACGAGGGCGGGAAGCTGGGACATGAACAAATTCCGAATGAGTAAGTACTCAGTTAACGGCAGCCGTGCCCCATTCTTTAACCATTAGTGGTGGTGCGACCAGCTACCGTCCGCCGATTCCAGGTAGGACTTGACGGCATCGGCCTGGCCCGTGGCGTGGCGCTTGAGTTCGCCGCATGCGCAAATGCCCTGGTATGGCTGGATATGCGAGCAGGCGGAGACTTTTTGCAGGTAAACCTGCATGGATTTGTGACATTTTACGCACTTGAAGGTGAGGCTGCGGGCGGCTTTCATGGGGCTCCTTGAACTGTTGCGGGGCGTAGCGGGTAGTTACGCGAAGGCGGCGATTTTAACGCACTCCGGCCATCGTTACACGTTGTTGCATCTGCGCCACGCGCACGTCAACTGAATCCGCGCCATGACGTTGAGCGTATATAGGAGGTCGTCTGACCGCCATTGAAGAGGTAGCACCATGGACAAGCATGACAAGGAAAAGCCTGCACAGCCCGCCAAGGAGCTGGTCAGGAAGTGGCTGAAAGCGGAGCTGGAACAGCGCCGCCCCCCGCCCGACCCCGAGCAGATCCGCCGCGAACTGGGTTGGGATATGCTCAGGCTGTGCCGGGAGCCGGCCAGCCGCTAGCGACCTAGAGCACCGTCACCACGCTCTTGCCGCCTGAACCGGGCTTCACGAGGATACGGGTGGCGATGCGCTCCGTCATTTCCTGTACGTGCGAGATGACGCCCACCTTGCGGCCCATCGCTTGCAAGCCGTCGAGCGCATCCATGGCCACGCGCAGGGTTTCCGTATCGAGGCTGCCGAAGCCCTCGTCGATGAACAGCGATTCGACGCGCACGCGGTTCGAGGACAGCGAGGCCAGGCCCAGCGCCAGGGCCAGCGAGACGAGGAACGATTCGCCGCCCGACAGCGAATGCACGGAGCGCAGCTCGCCGCCCATGTCCTGGTCGCGCACCATCAGGCCCAGCGACGGCTTGTCCGGGTTGTCGATGCGTTCGAGCTGGTAGCGGCGCGCCAGCTGGTTCAAATGCGCGTTGGCATAGCCGAGCAGCACTTCCAGGGTGAATTGCTGCGCATAGTTGCGGAATTTCTTGCCGTCGGACGAGCCGATCAATTCATCCAGGCTGGCCCAGCGCCGCTCGATGACGGCTTGCGCCTCGATTTGCGCCAGCATCGCTTGCGCGCCGTGGCGCCGCGCGTCGTCCTGCGCGATCGCCAGGCGCAGCCGTGTCGCTTCCTGGTTGGCCGCCTGGCGTTCCAGCAGCAGCGCGTCGAGCGCATCCTGCAGCGCCGCCTCGTCCATTTCCAGTGCCTCCGGCGGCTGCTGCACATGCGCCGCCAACTGCTGCCGGCGCTCGGCCAGCACGGAAACGGCCGCCGTGTGGAGGTCGGCGATCGCTTGCAGGGCGTCGCGTTCGGCGCGCATGGTGTCCGGCGCGATGGCCAGATGCGCGCGCAAGGCGTCCATGTCGCCCGGCGCACGGGCCGGATGGGCATCCTGGAACTGGCGCAGCCAGCCGTGCAGGGCGGCGCTGGCGCCGTGTTCCTGTTCACGCAGGGCAGCCAGCCGCTGCGACAGCTGCACGCACGCTTCTTCCAGGCGCGTGCGCTGATGGCTGGCCGATTGCGCCGCCGTTTGCTGCTGCGTCAGCAGCTCTTTGGCTGCCGCGATGGCGCCTGCCAGCGCGCGTTCGACCTCGGCCACGCTCCGGCCCTGCCATAGCGCGTTGCGCTGCGCCTGCATTGTCGTGCGCTGCTTGTCGGCGGCGGCAAAGACGGCGTGGGCTTCCTGTGCCGCTTGCTGCGCCTTGGCGGCGGCCGGCAGCGCCGCTTCCAGTTGCGCGGCCAGGGTCGCCAGCGCGTGGCCGCGCTTGTCCTGGTCCGCCTGCTGCTTCAGCCATTGCCGGCTTTCCGATTCACGCGCGGCGCGGAAGTCGGCCGGGCCGGCGCGCCAGCTGTCTTTCCAGTCCTCGGCGCCGTCGGCGTCGGCGAACGCGCCATCGAGCTGCGCCAGCAAGGCGTCGAGCGCGGCGCGCGCCGTCGCGCCCTTGTCGGCGTTGCCCGCTTGCTGCGCTTGCAGCTGCGCCAGGCGCGCCTGCGCCTCGGCGGCGGTGCTGGTGCGGCGCGCGTGCTCGCTGGACGCCAGTTCGTGCGCCGCCTGCGCCTGCTCGCGCCGTACGCCGGCCTGGCGCAGCGCCGTTTCCTGCTGCGCCAGTGCCTGCAAGCCGGCCGCATTGGCCGCCAGCTGCTGCGCGAACCAGTCCGCGCGCCGGTTTTCGGGCGGCAGCTGCAGGGTATTGGCATGCGGCTGCCACTGCGCGAGCAAGCTGTCGATGGCGGGCGGCAGGGCCGCCAGTTCGGCCTCCGTTTGCGCCTGTTCGCGTGCCGTCGCGGCCAGCGCCGCCTTGTGCGTGGCCAGCCGCTCCAGATTGCCGCGCGCCTGCGTGCGGCAAGCCAGCACCTCATCCTGCAAGCTGGCCAGCATCGCCTGCAAGGCGTGGTCGGCGTGGCTGTACGGGTGTTCCAGCGCGCCGCAGACGGGGCAGGGCTGCCCGTCCTGCAAATTGGCCCGCAGCTGCTCCACGCTGGCCGCGCATGCCGCCTCCGCGCCTTTCAAGGATTTTTCCGCCTGCGCCAGGCGCGCTTCCAGCAGCGCCGTTTGCGCCGCTTCCGCCGCCCATGCCGTACTTTCCGTTTGCGCGGCCTGCGCCAGCTGGGCCGCCCTCGCTTGCCAGTGCGCCAGCGCCTGCTGCTGGCGCGCCAGTTCGCTCCAGGTCTTTTCCGCGCTGGTCAACGTGCGCGCGTGCGCCTCGAGCCGGCCGCGCTGTTCCTGCAGCCCCTGGCCATCGATGGCTTGCACGGCCGCCAGCGCCGCGCGCCGTTCCGCATCGCGCGCCGCCAGCACGGCAGCGGCGCTGGCCAGCGCCGCTTGCGCCGCCTGCGTGGCGTCCGAGGCCTGGCGCAGCTGCTGTCTTGACTCGGCCATGCTGGCGTCGGCCGCATCGGCTTGCGCGGCGGCTTGCCCGGCCTGGGCAAACAATTGATCCCACAACTGCCACGATTGCGCCAGCGCCTGCCACTGCTGGTGCGCTGCCAGCCACTGGCGGCCCGCTTCCTGTTCCGCTTGCGCGGCGTGCTGGCGCTGCTGCAGCGCGTGCAGCGCGGCGCGCGCCGCCTCGTTGGCCTGGTCGGCGGCCAGGGCCCCATCTTGCGCCTGGCGATGCGCGGGCATGTGCGCCGCCATGCCCGCGTCGAGCGCCTTGGCCTGGTCGAGCAGGGGCGCCGCATCGCGCTGCGCCGCTTCCGTGGCCAGCAAGGCCGCTGCCGCCTGCTGCACGGCCTGCGCCAGCTGCGCTTCGCTGGCGATGGCTTGCGCCGCCTGCGCGCGCGACGCTTCCAGCGCGGCGCCCGTGCCGGCGATCTCGCCGGCCAGGCGCTCCACGTCGTCGATCAGGGGCCGCGCCGGCTGCAGCAATTCCCACTGCGCCAGCGCCGCGCGGCGTTCCTCCGCGGCGGCCCGTTCGGCATCGGCGCTGTCCAGCGCTTCCTGCGCGGCCGCCACCTGGGTTTGCAGCTTGTGCGTCTCCTGGTGCCAGCGCTGCTGCAATTCCAGCACGGCCTTGCGCAGGTCGATGGTTTGCAGGGCGGTTTCGGCCGCGCCGCTTGACGCTTCGGTCTCGCTGCGCTCTTCCGGCGACAGCGGCCGCTGGTCGGCCAGCTTTTCGCCCAGCCGTTCGAGCACCTGCTTTTCCTTTTTCGCCCGCTCGAAGGCGCGCATGGAAATGTCGGTATAGATGCTGCTGCCCGTCAGGGTTTCCAGCAATTCGCCCCGTTCATTGTCTTCCGTCTTGAGGAAGGTGGAAAACTCGTTTTGCGCCAGCAGCACGGCGCGCGTGAACTGGTCGAAGGACAGGCCGATGCGTTTTTCGATCTCTTCCTTCACTTCCGTCTTGGTGCCGCCGATGGGCTGCAGCGCGGGCAGCTGGTGCAAGCTCATGGCGGTCGCCTGCAGCGCCCCTTCGGCCTTGGTGCGCGAGCGGCGCACGCTCCAGCGCGCGCGGTAGTGACCGCCATCGTTGCCGACGAAGTCCACCTGCGCGTAACCGTCCGGCGTGCCGCGGCGCAGCAGGGTGCGCGTATCCTGCGCGTTGACGGTTTCCTTGCCCACGTCGGGCAGGGCGCTGCCCCGGCCCAGCACTTTCAGCAGGCGCGGCGTGGCGTCGTACAGGGCCAGGCACAGCGCGTCGAGCAGAGTGCTCTTGCCCGCGCCGGTGGGGCCACTGATGGCGAACAGGCCGGAGGACGCCAGCGGCTCCTGCTGGAAGTCGACTTCAAATTCGCCGGCCAGCGAAGCCAGGTTCTTGCCGCTGATTTTCAGGATTTTCATGGTTCTTCAGGTGTACTCAAGCGCTGGGCAGCAGCAGTTCGGCCAGGGCCGAGAGGAGTTCGGGCGGCGCTTCCTTCGCGTATTTTTGCTGGTACAGGCGGCGGAAGATGTCGTCGGGCTGCAGCTGGCCCAATTGGTCGAGCGTCATGTTCTCTGGCGCGCTGCTGCGCGCGGCGCTCGACGTTTCGATCTTCGCCAGGCGCACGCTCTTGCCGTCGAGCGCCGTTTCGATGCGCGTGCGCAGGCCAGGTTCGGGCGCGTCGAGGCGCACGCGCACTTCCAGGAACGGCTGCGCTTCGGCTGGAGCGTCCGGCACGTCGAGGGCGGCCAGCTGTTCCAGCACTTCGGCTATGGGCGCCGGTGTGGCGGGCACGCGCAGCAGAGGCACGGCGCGCGGCACGGCGATGGCGCGCACGGATTGCAGCGCTTCGCCGTCGATATCGAGGCACAGCACCTGGTGGCGGTAGTTCACTTCGGCGAACGACAGGGGGATCGGGCTGCCGCAGTAGCGGATGTGCTCCTGGCCGCCCACGGCCTGCGCCTTGTGCAGATGGCCCAGCGCCGCATACGCGATGGACGTATCGAAAATCCCCGAGGGCAGCATTTCCGTGCCGCCGATGACGATGCGCCGTTCGGAATCGTTCGACATTTCGCCGCCCACCATGTGGCAGTGGCCCATGGCAACGATGGCTTGCCCGGGCCGGCGGCGCGCCAGCGCCAGGTCCGCCAATTGGCGGTACAGCAGGGCGATGCCGCCCAGGTAGGCATCCTGGGTGTCGCCGGCCGGCAGTTTCGGCACGTCGCCGGGGCGCAGGAACGGTACGGCCAGGCACCAGGCCTGCACTTGCCCATCGTTGCCGGTAAGCGGTAGCAGCAGGCGTTCCAGGTCGATCTGGCCATCGTCGCCGCGCAGCACATGGCCGATCACGTGCGTGCCATGCGCGGCCAGCAGGGGGCCGGGTGCTTCCAGCCGTCCCGCCGAATCGTGGTTGCCGGCGACGACGACGAGTTGCAGCGCGGGCAGGCGCGCGCGCGCCTGCTGCAGGAAGACATATAACTGCTTTTGCGAGGCGGCCGATGGGTTGGCGTTGTCGAATACGTCGCCCGCCACCAGCAGCACGTCGACCTGCTCCATCACGAGCGTGTCGAGCAGCCAGTCGAGGAAGCGCTGGTGTTCGTAACCCCTTTCAAAATTGTGCAGGGTCTGGCCCAGATGCCAGTCGGAAGTGTGCAGCAGGCGCATGGTGTGGCAAGGGTAGGGAAGACAGGCGCCAATATAGCTGAAATGAGGCAGGTACTGGAGAATTGAACGAATTTCGAAGAGCGTTTTCGATTTTTATCGATACATCCAGAGTGCCTGAAAAACGTTCAGGGCAAGGCGTAGTGCCGTAGGCAGTACGAATAGTACGGCAAGGCACTGCAACGCAGCCATGGACGTTTTCTCAGGTGCTCAAGTCGTCAGCGCGCCGGCCCTGTAGGTATTACGCCCATCCTGCTTGGCCTGGTACAGCAGCACGTCGGCCCGCTGCGGCAGCATGGCGGGGGAAATGTCTTCGTCGCGGTAGAAGGCCAGGCCGATGCTGGCGGAAATGCGCACGGTGATGCCGTCGAGTTCGAACGGCTGCCGCATGGCTGCGACGATTTTTTCCGCCAGCACGGCCGCGTCGTCGGGCCGGGCGATCTGTTCCATGATGATGGTGAATTCGTCGCCGCCCAGGCGGGCGATGATGTCGGTGGCGCGCATGGTCTGCGTCAGGCGCTGGGCGAAGGCGCGCAGCAGGGCGTCGCCCGTGCCATGGCCGTGCGTGTCGTTGACGGGCTTGAAGCGGTCGATATCCATGTACATGACGGCCATCAGGTGCTGCTGCCGGCGGCTCGCGTGCATGGCGTCGCTGAGCTTTTGCTGGAAGCCGGCGCGGTTCGACAATCCTGTCAATGCATCGACCTGGGACAGCTTCAGCAGCCGCTGTTTTTCGCGCTTTTGCACGGTGATATCCTGGCGCATCACGTGAAAGCCCACCACCTGCAGCCTGTCTTCGCCGATCTGCGGGATGTAGATCACTTCCATGCAGCGCTCGATGCCTTCCTTCTCGTCTTCTTCCTCGAAGCTCAAGGTTTCGCCGGCCAGTACTCTTTCGATATACGGCGCCACCGTGCCGTAGCGCGCCTCGCCCACCGTGTCGCGCACGCTCTTGCCCAGCGCCTGCCGCCCCGTCAGGCCGAATTCGCGTTCATAGGCGATGTTCAGGAAGCGGTAGACCTGGTCGGCGTCGATGTAGGCGATCATGGCCGGCAAGGTGTCGGCGATGGTGCGCAGCCGCGCTTCGCTTTCCAGCAGCGCCACTTCCGATTCGCGCAAGGTGGTGATGTCGTCCAGGCTGCCCACGTAGCCGTCGATCTGGCCGTCGATGAGGATGGGGGCAATTTTGACGGAGACCCAGACCAGCCTGCCGTCGCGCTGCAGGCAGCGCAGGGTGGACTGGAATGGCGCGTGGCTGCGCGTGAGCTGTTCCAGCGCCACGTGCATCAGCGGATAGTCGTCCGGGTGCAGGGCGCTGGTCCAGCCGGCGCCCAGCGCGGCGGCGCGCGGCAGGCCCGTGATGGCTTCGAAGGTGCGGTTGACGTAGGTGCAGCGGCGCTGGCGGTCCAGGCGCACCAGCCCGAGCGGCGAGGCGTCGTTGACGGCGGCCAGCTCGGCCTGTTTCTGGCGCAGTTCCAGTTCCTGCTGGCGGCGCTGCGAGATATCCTCGGCGATGCACAGGATATGCTCGACCTGATGGCGCTCGTCGAACACGGGCACGGAGACGGAGCGCAGGTAGCGCAGGCTGCCGTCACGCAGGCGCAGCGGCTTTTCCGTATGGTCGATGACACCGCGCTCGGCCAGGATGGCGCGGTCGTCCTCGGCATCGTGCAGGCCGAAGTCGGGCGGAAAGGCCTGGCAATCGGTCTTGCCGATGACGTCGGCGGCCAGGTGGCCCGTGATGTCCTCGGCCGCCTTGTTCCACACTTCCATCCGGCCGAAGTTTTCCGGGCGCGCGCTTTTCACGTACACCAGCACGGGCAGGTGGTCGATCAGCGACTGCAGGAAGCTGCGGTTGTCCTGCAGCGCCAGTTCGTCGTGCTTGCGCGCGCTGATGTCGCGCGAGGTGACGGCCACGCCGTCGGCGATCGGCACCACCTGGTGGCGCAGCCAGCGCGTGCCGCCCGACGCCAGTTTCAGCTCGAATTCATCCTCCAGCGGCTGGCCCGTTTCCATCACCAGCACGAAGCGCTTGAAAAAGCGCTCGCCGCGCAGCAGCGGCACGCGCGGCAGCACGCGCTGGCCCAGCAGTTCGGAGCGCGGCTTGCCCAGCATATCGGCGGCCCGCTCGTTGATGTCGGCAAAGGTGAAATCTTCCACCGGCTTGCCCGGCGCGGGGCGCCAGGCTTTGAGCAGCAGCACGGCATCGAGGCTGGCCTGGTGCGCCGCGCGCAGCAGCGCCTGTGTTTCCTTGGCCTGGCGGATGCTGCGGCGCAGGCGCGCGCTCTGGCGCATCAGCAGCGCCGTAAAGCCGGCGATGAGCACGCTGGCGGCGAGCAGGGCGCCGATATACGCCAGGCGGCGGTGTTCGAAGCGGGCCAGTGCCGTGGCGCGGCTCACTCCCACCACGGCGAGCAGCGGGTAGCGGGACAGTTCGTGGTAGCTGTAGATGCGCGCCGTCGCATCGACGGGCGGCTCGATCAGCAATTCCTCGGGCGCGTGCTGCGGCGGGCCCGGCATGCGGAAGTCGATGCGGTCGCTGAGGATCAATTGCTCGCCGATGCGCCCCACCGTCAGGCCGCTGTCGCGCGCCACCAGCATTAGCGCGCCATGCTCGTCGAGGTTCAGGCGGTCGTAGTCGTCGACAAAATACGTAGGGTCGACGTGGATGACGATGGCGCCCGCAAAGCGGCCCTGGCCATCGTTCAGGCGGCGCGCCAGGCGGATGGTCCAGTGCTTGCTGCCCGCGTCGAGCATGGGCGTGTCGACCAGGGCCGTGTCGGACGCATTGGCGGCCAGCGCCTTGAAAAATGCCTGGCCGGCCAGGTTTTCCGGCAGATACGCGTTGGCGCTGTCGATCACGTCGCCGCGCGCGTCGACGAGGGCGATCGGCAGTTCCAGCTTTGATGGCAGCACGCTGTCGAGCAAGCCCTGGCGGCGCGTGAATTCGTTCAGGCGCAGGGTGCCGTCCGTTTCCTCGTATTTGAGCTTGAACAATTGCGTGGCGTGGTCCGTTTGGCGCAGGGTGAAACTGGTATGGTCGGCCAAGGTACGGGCCAGCGACTGGCTGACGGCCACGGCGTCGCGCACGGCGCTGGCCCGTTCCTGGCCCACCTGGTACAAGACGGCCGCCCACAGCGCCAGCAGCAAGATGAGCGCGAACAGGGGTACCAGGCTGAGACGGTACAGGCGGCGGGCAAGGCGTTGCAGGGGTCTTGTTATCGCTATCACGGGCGCTTGCAGGCTAGGGTCATGGAAAGGTGAAGGGCGGCGTGGCGCGCATCATAGCCGAAATATGCTGACCTGCGCGCTGCCTGCTGCCCTAGCGTCTGTTCGTGGTCTGTCGCTGGGCTTATTTTGCGTTAAATCAAGAACCTGTGGTGCCGCGCACGCTAAAAAAAGCACGCCGGGGGCGGCACGGGCTTGCGCCGTGGCAGAAAAAGTACAATTGCGCCCCCATCCTCATTAAAATGGATGCTTCTTCCTCCCATATCGAAAGTTGTCATGCAGAGTAAAAAGCCCGACGCGGCAAGACTGGACAAGATCGTGGCCGAAGCGCGCCGCGCCGCCGACCAGCGCGAGAGCGGCTACCGCGAGCGCTCGCTGAAGATGTATCCGTGGGTCTGCGGCCGCTGCATGCGCGAATTTACGCGCGCCAACGTGCAGCAACTGACGGTGCACCACCGCGACCACAACCACGACAACAATCCGCCCGACGGCAGCAACTGGGAACTGCTGTGCCTGTATTGTCACGACAATGAGCACTCGCGCTACCTGGAAGCGGACCGTGGCGCCGGCCTGCTGTCGGCCGAGGTGGCGCCCGCCACGCACAATCCGTTTGCCGCGCTGGCCGGCCTGATCAAGAAAAAGGACTGAGCGGATCGCCGCTTCTCCATGCGCATCCTGCTGACCGAAGACGACCCGCAGCTGGGCCGCGCCACGCAAATCGGCCTGGAACAGGGCGGCTACGCCGTCGACTGGGTCACGAGCGCCGAACACGCGCACACGGCCGTGCGCCTGCACGACTACGGCTGCATCCTGCTCGACCTGGGCTTGCCGGGGCAGGACGGCATGCAGGCGCTGGGCGTGCTGCGCGATAACGGCTACAGCGGCGCCGTGCTGGTCGTCACGGCGCGCGACCAGGTGGGCGAGCGCATCGCCGGCCTGGATGCGGGCGCCGACGACTTTATCGTCAAACCGTTCGACCTCGACGAACTGGCCGCGCGCATCCGCAGCGCCTGCCGGCGCGCCGCGGGCCGCCTGCGCGAGCAGCTCGTGCACGGCGACCTGGTACTCGATATCGCGGACCGGCAGCTGACGCAAGGGGGCGTGCCCGTGATGTTAACCGTGAAGGAATTTCGCATCCTGCAACTGCTGCTGGAACATGGCGGCCGCGTGCTGAGCCGGGAACAGCTGGAGAAAAACCTGTACAGCTGGGGCGATGAAGTGGAAAGCAACGCCGTGCAAGTGCACATCCACCACCTGCGCAAGAAGCTGGGGCGGGACTTGATACGCACCGTGCATGCGGTCGGCTATTGCATCGACAAGCCCAAAGCGGCCTGACGGGAAAAAGGCGGCCGGGAGACCGCCCCCCCTTGATCAGAAATCGACGGTGGCCGACAGCCACAGACGGCGGCCGTCCAGGCTGTTGACATAGCGGTTCGCGTAGTTCAAGGCCGGTGCGCGGTAAGGCTGGTAGTCGATGAAGTCCTTGTTGAGCAGGTTGTACACGGCCGCGTTCAGGGTCACGCGCTTGCTCAGCTGGTAGCTGGTTCCCAGGTGCAGCATGGCGTAGCCCTGGTAGTCGCCCAGCGCGGCCTTGGCGGCGCGCGTGGAAGCCGAGGTGCCCGGATCGCGGAAGCGCTCGCTGCGGTACTCGGCGCGCAGCCAGCCGTTCCATTCGCGCGAGATATCCCACGAGAGGCGCGCATTGACGGCGTGCCTGGGCGTGTCGCTCAGCGGCTTGCCTGCATTGCTGCCGCTCTTCTGTTCGCTTTCCGTGTACGTGTAGTTGGCGCTGGCCGACAAGGTCTTGCCCAGCGGGAAGCGCGTGTTCAGCTCGACACCGCGTGTGACGGCCTCATCCACGTTGACCGACTGGCCAAACGCATCGACGTTGGGCCAGTTGCCGAAGCTGACGCAGCCGGGACGGTTCGGCGATGGACGGTAGCTGCAGTTGACGAGGCCCGTGCCCGTCGTGATCTTGTCCTTGAATGCGTTGTTGAACAGCGAGCCGCTGGCCGTCCAGCCGGCCAGGTTGTCGAAGTAGGCGCCGATTTCCGTCGTCGTGCTCGTTTCCGGCTTCAGGTCCGGGCTGCCGACGAGGGGGATCGTGCCCTGGCCGCCGAAACCGTTGATGCCTGGGGACAATTGTTCCACGCGCGGCGTCTTGTAGCCTTTGCTGACGCCGCCCTTGACGGTCCAGCTCGGCGTCGCGTTCCACACGGCATACGCGCGGGGGCTGGTCTGGCCGCCGAAGATGCTGTGATCGTCATAACGGGCGCCAAAGGTCAACGCGACGTTTTCCAGCACTTGCCATTCGTCTTCCACGAACAGGGCTTTTTGCGTGAATTCGAATGTCTTTGGCGCCACGCCGTCCGTCATGTCCGCTTTCCACCATTGCGCGCCGACGGTCGCCATGTGCTTGCCCAAAGGCATGACCAATTTGGTGTCGAACACCTGGCTTTTCACTTCCAGCGTGCGCGCGCTGCCGGCCACGGCACCGGGCGTGCCTGGCGGAATCGTGCGCCCCAGGGTTTCCGTCTTGTTCACCATGTAGCTGCTGTCGAGGGTGCCGAAGCCGAAGCGGCCCGTGTGCGACAGGGTCCACTGGTCGCGCTGGTATTTCTGTTCCGGGCCGTAGCCGCCCTGCAAGCCGACGGTGCCCAGCTGCTGTTTCGAATTGTCGTAGGTCTGGCGGCCCGCGTCCGCGTCGAGGATAACGGTGTGGTAACGGTTTGGCGTGAAGGCCAGGCGCGCGCCGAAGTTGGCTATGTCCGCGCGCACGGGATTGGCGCCCATGCTGGCGGGCACCTCCGCGCCGGCCGCGTTGGGGACGCGGATGTCGGCCGCATCGCGGCGCTGCTTGCTGCCGCGCAGGGACAGGCCCAGCAGGTCGGAGGCGATAGGGCCGCTCAGGTAGAAGCGGCCGCTTTTCACGTCGCCGAAGTCCGATTCCTGCTGCGCGGTATAGTCGGCCGAGATGGAACCCATCCACTGCTTGCCCACCTTGCGCGTGATGATGTTGATCACGCCGCCCATGGCGTCCGAGCCGTACAGGGTCGACATGGGGCCGCGGATGATCTCGATGCGCTCGATGGCGGCCAGTGGCGGCATGAAGCTCGTCTGCGTGCCGCCGAAGCCGTTCGGCGTGACGTTGCCGGCCGCATTCTGGCGGCGTCCGTCGATCAGCACCAGGGTGTAGTCGCTGGGCATGCCGCGGATGCTGATGTTCATGCCGCCCGTCTTGTCGCCCGCCGCGCCCACGTCGATGCCTTCCACGCTTTCCAGCGCCTGCGTCAGATTGCCGAAGCGTTCCTTCGACAGGTCGTCGCGCGTCAGCACGGTGATCGAGGCGGGCGCCTGTTTGATGTCCTGCTCGAAACCGGAGGCGGAGACCACCACTTCCGGCATGCTGGCCGGCGTGCCGGTCTGGGCGTGAGCCGGCAGGCAGGACAGGGCGGCCAGAGCCAGGGCCAGGGTGGTGGGACGCGGCAGGGGCGCGCGGCGGGTGCGGTTGGACATGCAAACTCCTGAAGGGTGAATGAATAATTGCGCTGTATTAACGAAGGAATGGGAATCATGAAAGCAATAAGAATCATTTACAATTGCGACCATGGCTACCCAGAAAATATTTCGCTCCGGATCTTGCGCAGAAGTTCTTAAGAGATTCTTAACTGCCGGCCGCGGCGTGCAAACCTGGTCGCTGCGGCGCACCCTGCTGGCCGTGCTGCTGGGCCTGACCCTGGCCCTGTGGGTGGGCAGCGCCGCCATCGTGTACGTGGAAGCGCGCCGCGAAAGCCAGGAATTGTTCGACCAGTCGCTGACCGAGACGGGGCATTTGCTGCTGTCGCTGGTGGCAAAGGAGGCGCGCGAACACGGCTCGACGGGGCCCATCGACCTGCCCCTGCGCGGCCAGCACAATCCCCACCAGTATTTGCTGTTCAAGGTGCGCGACGCGCAGCAGCGCGTGCTGTACCGCAACGATGCGGCGTCCGACATCGCCCTGTCGCGCAGCGCGCCCGATGGCCTGTCGTGGACCACGATAGGTGGCCAGCGCTGGCGTCTGTTCTCGCTGTGGGACCCGCAGCGCACTTTGCAACTGCTGGTGGCCGAACCGACCAGCCACCGCGACGACATCAGCCGCGGCTTCTTTTACCGCGTTGCGCTGTTCGGCCTGCTGCTGGTGGCGCTGGCCACCGTCGCCATCTGGTGGGCCGTCCACCGCGTGTTTCGCGTGCTGCAAGCGTGCGCCGATGAAGTGTCGGCGCGTACGCCCGATGAACTGGCCGACGTCGGGCTCGCTGGCGCGCCGGACGAACTGCATCCGCTGCTGCTGGAAATTAACCGCCTGTTTGGCAGGGTGCGGCATGGCCGCGACAACGAGCAGCGCTTCACGGCCGATGCGGCGCACGAACTGCGCACGCCGCTGGCCGCCATCAAGACGAATCTGCAAGTGCTGCAGCGGGCCCGCAGCGCGGACGAGCGCGAGGAATTCATCGCCGCCCTGGGTAGCAGCGTGGAGCGCGCCACGCGCCTCGTCAACCAGCTGCTGGCGCTGGCCCGGCTCGATCCGCAGGCGCAAGCCCAGGTGGCGCTGGCGCCGGGCGACCTGGCGCAGCTGCTGGCGCAGCAGACGCCCCAGTGGCAGGCGCTGGCCGCGCCATACCGGCTGTCGCTGGCCGTGAACGTGGCGCCGGCGCCGTGCGCGCTCGATGCGGACAGCCTGCAGATGCTGTTGCGTAACCTGGTCGAGAATGCGCTGCGCTACACGCCGGCACCGGGCGCCGTCGAGATCAGTTGCGGCGTGGAAGCGGGACGCAGCTATGTGCGCGTGGCCGATACGGGACCGGGCATCGCGGAAGACATGCATGAGCGCGCGTTCGAGCGCTTCGTGCGCCTGGGGCAGGTGGAAAGTGCGACCCAGCTGCCCGGCAGCGGCCTGGGCCTGTCCATCGTGCGGCGCATCGCCGAGCGGCATGGCGCGGCCATCGTGCTGGGCGCCGGCTTGCAGGGCAGGGGGCTGGCGGTGACGCTGGTGTTTCCCGCCGCATAGCGAGGCTGAAGGCTGCGCGATCCGATAGCGATAAAACGCACAATGCGTGGGCAGAATGCGGTATCTTTCTGTTATGCACAGACCAGACAAGCACCCGCCTTCCGACGTCCCCCCGCTCTCGCTGGCCGCCGCGCGCGCCCTGCACCTGGCCGCGCAGGGCTTGCTGCAGGCGCGGCGTAAAAAAGCCGTGAAGGCCGACGTGCTGGCCGCCATCCGCCGGATGGGCGTGCTGCAGATCGACACCATCCACGTGGTGGCGCGCAGCCCCTACCTGGTGCTGTGGAGCCGGCTGGGCGACTATCCGCAGCCGTGGCTCGAGCAATTGCTGGCCGAGGGCGCGCTGTTCGAATACTGGGCGCATGAGGCGTGCTTCGTGCCCATCGAAGACTATGGCTTGTACCGCCACCGCATGCTGGACCCGGCCGCCATGGGCTGGAAGTATTCCGTCAAATGGATGGCCGAGCAGGGCGACGCCGTCGCTTCGGTGCTCGACCACATCCGCGCCAACGGCGCCGCGCGCTCGGCCGACTTTGAACGCACGGATGGCCAGGCGGGCGGCTGGTGGAGCTGGAAGCCGGAAAAGCGCTCGCTCGAAGTGCTGTTTACGTCGGGCGTGCTGATGATCGCCAAGCGGCATCAGTTCCAGCGCTATTACGACCTGGCCGAACGGGTGCTGCCTGGCTGGCACGACGGCTTGCTGCCGCCCGAAGACCAGGTGCGTCGCCGTTTGCTGCTGGCCAGCGTGAAGGCGCTGGGCCTGGCGCGGGCCGGCTGGATCAGCGACTACTTTCGCACCAAACAGGCGCGCGCCAGCCTGGCGCACGATCTGCAGGCGCTGGTCGACGAGGGCGCGCTGCTGCGCTGCGCGGTGGCCGGCTGGAGCGACGCCGTCTACGTGCATGCCGAGCATGGGGAGTTGCTGCGCGCGGCCGCCGCCGGCAGGCTGGCGCCCACCTTGACGACGATCCTGTCGCCGTTCGACCCCGTCGTCTGGGACCGGCGCCGCGCGCTGGAACTGTTCGACTTCGACTACCGGCTCGAATGCTACACGCCCGCTGAAAAACGCCGCTATGGCTACTTCACGTTGCCGATCTTGCGGCGTGGCGCGCTCGTGGGACGCCTGGACGCCAAGGCGCACCGCGCGCAGGGGCGCTTCGAGATCAAATCGCTGGCGCTGGAAGAGGGCGTGCGCGTCAGCCCCCGCCTGGTGCAGGACGTGGCCGGCGCCGTGCGGCGCCTGGCGCTCTGGCATGCCTGCCCGCAGGTCGAGATAGCCCAGGCGCAGCCGGCCGCCTTCGGTGCGCTGCTGGCCGCCGCCCTGCACGACGGCGGCGCTGCCGCAAGGCAGGCCGCATGATGCTGCCGCCCGCGCCGTCATCCCTGCTCGCCGCCGGTGGCCAGCCATGTTTCGGCCGCTACACGGGCCAGCTGGACGCCTTCGAGTGGGCCGCGCTGGCGTCGCCGCATGCACGGGGCGCCCTCTGGCGCCTGTTCCACCACAAGCGCTGGCATTACGTGGCCCTGTCGACGCCGGCCGTATTCTGCGGCGTGGCCATCGTCGACCTGGGCTGGACCAGCACGGCCTTCGCCTATGCCTTCGACCGCCACAAGGGCAAGATCGTGGCGAGCTTTTCGCAGGATGGCATTCCTGGCCTGTGCGCCACGCTGGCGCCGCATGCGGGTGCTTCCAGCCGTTTCCGTTTTTTGTCGCAGAAAATCAGCATCGAGGCGCAGCCGCAGCAGCGCTACCGCTTGCGGCTCGATTGCGGCCATTTCGGCATCGACGCGGAATGCGGCCCGCCCGTGGCGCCCACCTTGCTGGCCATCGGCCCCGTGGGCGAGGGCGGCAGCGTGCATGCGACGCAAAAATCGGGCGGCTTGCCCTTGTGGGGCAGCGTGCGCTGCGGCGCCGTCGGCTACAGCCTGGACGACGGCGTGGCCAGCTTCGATTATTCGAACGGCTTGCTGGCGCGCGAGACGGAATGGCGCTGGGCTTCGGCGCACAGCCTGGACCTCGGGTTCAACCTGCAGGCCGGCTATTTCGGCGCGCATGAAAACGCGCTGTGGCTCGATGGCCAGCTGTATCCGCTGGGCCGCGCGCATTTCGACTTCAATCCCGACAACCCGCTGGCGCCGTGGCACGTATGGACGGACGACGATCTGCTGGACCTGCACTTCAAGCCGGAAGGGGCGCGGCGCGAGGATAAAAACCTGTGGATCGCCGCCAGCCGCTACATCCAGCCCATCGGCACGTTCAGCGGCTGGGTGCGCACCAGCGCGGACTCGCCCAAGCGCATCGTGGCGCAGCTGGCGGGCGTGACGGAAAGCCACCGCTCGCGCTGGTAGAGGCACTATTTTTTTGCGAAACGCGTGACAAGGTCAAGTTTTTTTGGCAACGCATCCTATACACTGGCGCAGCCGCTCCGGCATCCCGCTCCGGCAATCCATGAGGCCAGAACATGAGTATCCGTAATCTCGACAAGCTGTTCAAGCCGGCCTCGGTGGCCCTGATCGGTGCCACGGCGCGCGAACGCAAGCTGGGCGCCATCGCCCTGTACAACCTGCTGGGCGGCGGCTACCAGGGAGAGATTTGGCCCGTCAACCCCAAGTACGACGAGCTGATGGGCCTGAAATGCTACCGCAAGCTGGCGCACCTGCCCAAGGCGCCGGACCTGGCCATCATCTGCACGCCGCCCGCCACCATCACGGCGCTGATCCGCGAACTGGGCGCGCTGGGCACGCGCGCCGCCATCGTCATGACGTCGGGCCTGGACCCCGTGCGCGAGCAGTCGCTGCGGCTGGCCATGCTGAAGGCGGCCAAGCCGCATTTGCTGCGCATCCTCGGCCCCAACAGCATGGGGTTGCTGGTGCCCAAACTGGGCTTGAACGCCAGCTTCGCCCACGTCGGTGCGACGAGCGGCAAGATCGCCTTCGTCTCGCAATCGGGCGCGCTGGTGTCGGGCGTGCTCGACTGGGCCAACGCACACGGCGTGGGCTTTTCCAAATTCATTTCGCTCGGCGCCAGCTACGACATCGATTTCGGCGACCTGCTCGACTACCTGGCTGGCGACATCGACACGGCCGCCATCCTGCTGTACATGGAAGACATCCAGGCGGCGCGCAAATTCATGTCGGCGGCGCGGGCGGCCGCGCGCAGCAAGCCCGTCATCGTCCTGAAAGCGGGGCGCGAGGCGGAAGGCGCGGCCATGGCGGCCTGGCATACGGGCGCGCTGGCCGGCTCCGACGCCGTCTATGACGCGGCCATCCGCCGCGCCGGCATGCTGCGCGTGTATTCGGCCGAAGAACTGTTCGACGCCGTGGAAACGCTCACGCACATCCGTTCGCAGCGCGGCGAGCGCCTGGCGATTTTGTGCAACGGCGGCGGCCTGGGCGTGATGGCCACCGATGCGCTGGTGAGCAGCGGCGGCAAACTGGCCGAGCTGTCGCCGGACACCGTGATCGCGCTGGAAAAGGCGCTGCCACGCGGGTGGTCGCACGACAACCCCGTCGGCCTGCCCGGCGACGCGGCCGTCCAGCGCTATGCCGACGCCATCAAGCCGCTGCTCGACGAGCCGCAGGCGGACGCCTTGCTGCTGCTGCATGCGCCCACGGCCATGGTCTCGTCGATCGACATCGCCGAAGCCGTCACGCCGCTGATCAAGGCCACCTCGCGCACGGTGCTGTCGTGCCTGCTGGGCGGCACCACCGTGGCGCCCGCGCGCCAGGTTTTCAATCGCGCCGGCATTCCCACCTACGACACGCCGGAAAAGGCCGTGCATGGCTTCATGCAGATCGTGCAGTACCGGCGCAACCAGGAAACCCTGATGCAGGTGCCGGCGCAGCTGCCCATGTCGGCCACGCCGCGCCGCGCGAGGGTGCGCGAAATCGTCGCCGCCGCGCTGGCGGCCGGCCAGACGGTGCTCGGCGAATGCCGCTCGAAGGAGATTCTGGCCGCCTACGGCATTCCCGTCGCGACCACGCGCATGGCGGCCGACGTGGAAGAGGCGCTGGCCGTGGCGGCCGATATCGGCTATCCCGTCGCGCTGAAGATCCATTCGCCCGACATCGCCCACAAATCCGACGTGGGCGGCGTGGCGCTCGACCTCGACACGCCCGACATCCTGCGCACGGCCGCCGCCGCCATGCTCAAGCGCGTGCGCCGCATGCGGCCCGACGCGCTGATCGACGGTTTTACGGTGCAGCAGATGGCGCGCCGGCCGCAATCGCATGAATTGATCGTCGGCGTCACGACGGACGCCGCCTTCGGCCCCGTGATCCTCGTGGGGCAGGGCGGCATCGCCGTGGAAGTGACGGCCGACCACGCGATCGGCCTGCCGCCGCTGAACATGGTGCTGGCGCGCGACATGCTGGCGCGCACGCGCGTGTCGAAATTGCTGGCCGGCTACCGCAACCAGCCGCCGGCCGACATCGACGCCATCTGCTACACGCTGATCCAGGTGGCCGAGCTGGTGGCCGACATCGGCGAGCTGGCCGAACTCGACATCAACCCGCTGGTGGCCGACGCGGACGGCGTGATCGCCCTCGACGCCCGCATCCGCCTGCAGCCGGGCCAGCAGCGCGACCGCCTGGCCATCCGCCCGTATCCGCAGGAGCTGGAAGAGCAGGTGACGTGGATGGACCAGTCCATCCTGCTGCGCCCCATCCGCCCCGAGGACGCGCCGCAGCACATGGATTTGTTCCACGCGCTGGACCCGGACGACGTGCGCCTGCGCTTTTTTACCTCCATGCGCGAGCTGCCCGTGTCACAGCTGGCGCGCCTGACGCAGATCGATTACGACCGCGCCATGGCCTTCATCGCCACGCACACGGGGCCGGACGGCAAGCCGGAAACCCTGGGCGTGGTGCGCGCCGTGGCCGACCCGGACAATATTCACGCCGATTTCGCCATCGCCGTGCGCTCGGCCCTGAAGGGCAAGGGCCTGGGCCACATCCTGTTCGAGAAGCTCGTCGACTACTTCCGCAGCCGGGGCACGGAAGCGCTGGTGGGCGAGGCGATGGCGCGCAACAAGGGCATGCAGCGGCTGGTGAAAAGCTTTGGCGGCGAAGTCACGCCATCGGAAGAGCCCGGCGTCGTCAACCTGCATATCGGCTTGCGCGCGCCGTAAAAGAAAGCGCGGCTGGCCCGCTGCGGGTTTGTGCAGGATCAAGCCCATCGCTGTCGGTAGTCTTTACACTTTCACTTCCAGGATCAGACATCCAGCGCATTTTCGGGAGTGAGTGCATGCTTACGGCAACATATATATTGGTTTCCCTGTCAGTGGAACAGGCCAGCATCCGCATGAGCCTGCTGGCCTTTCAGAAGTACATGCATGTGCAGCTGCGCCAGCAAAGCAGGCTGAGCCTGGCGCAGCTGCAGTACGCGGGCGACTGGCTGAACCGGCTGTACCAGGGCGGCTACTGGCGCAAGGTGGAAATGTATCTGGTGCCCGCCATTCGCCAGGCCGCACCGCATGCCGACGGCTTGCTCAATGAAATCAATGGCTTGAACCGCGTGGCGCTGGAAAGCATCAATGCGGTGCAGCAGCGCGCGGGCGCCGCCATCGACCATTCCGAATTGCAGGCCGAGCAGCTGTGCGCGGCCATCGATGCCTTTTGCGCGGCCTTGCTGCAGCGCCTGGAAAAAGAAGAGCGCGAACTGTTCGCGCTGGCGCGCAAGGTCATCGTGGGCGAAGCGTGGTTTGCCATCGCCTACCAGTTCCTCGCCCACGACGCGCGCGCGCAGGAGGCGCGCCGTGGCAAGGCGCAGGTGCTGCCCTTTGTTTTGCCGGCGCCTTTGCCGACATCCTTGCCGGCGCCGGGCGCGCCTGCCACCGGCGGGGAAAACGCCGAGGCCGGCGGCGCGTCGGTGCAGCTTGCACCGTCACCGCCGCTGCGCGCACAGGCTTGAACGGGTAGCGAGCGCACACCCCGGCAGGCCCGCCTGTGCCAGGGTGGTTTTATCGCCGGGCACATGGCGCCGTCATAGGGAAAAGAGTCATTTTATTCATTTGATAACTTGTTCAGCCCTGTCCGATGCAATACCCCGGGCTTTGTTATGATGGTGGTTTTGATCCACGCGAAACCCGTCATGTTCGAATTTCTCTTCAAGCGTTCTGCCAGCAAGACTGCCGTCCCCGATCCTGTCGTGGCAGAACAGGCCGCCGCCTCGGCGCAGAGCGCATCGCGCCGCGCCGAACAGGTTGCGCGTGCCCATGCCGTGGCGGGCGACGAAGCCGCCGCCTGTGAATTCATCGTGTCCAGCGAATTTGCCGATGCCCGCCTGATCGCGGCCGAACACGTCCATAGCTTGCCCCTGCTGGAAAAAGTCCACCACGCCATGCGCAATACGGACCGCCGCGTTGCCAAGCTGATGCAGGGCCGCATCGACCTGATCCGTCATCAGGCGGCCGAGACGCAACGCGCCCAGGCCAGCATCGCCACGGCGCAGCGCCTGTTGAACGATGACAAGCTGAGCCCGAACCAGGTAGCCGAGCTGGACCGCCAATGGCAAGTCATCAAGGCCACGCCCGAGCTGGAGAGCGCCTTTGCCGCCGCGCGCGCCGCGCTGGCCGCCCGCCTGGAAGCGCAAGTGGTGTTGCAGCGCGCCGTGATCGACACCGTCGCCGCCGCGCGCGCCTTGGCTGCCAGTGGCCAGTCCGCCGGCGAGCTGGCCCAGGCGCTGGCCCGCCTCGACGCGGAACATGCGCAGCATGCGCAATCGCCCGAACGCGCTTCCTTGCCAAAACACCTGGAGAGCGATTTCATCCAGGCGCGCGAGCAGGCGCAGTCCGCCTTGCAGGCGCTGCAGCAGCACCAGGCCGTGTTCGACGCGCGCCAGCTTGCTCTGGCCGCATGGCAGGCGCAGGACGCCGCCACGCTCGATGCAGACACCTTGAAACGCGCGTGGCAAGCCTTGCCGCGCCTGCCCGAGTCGCCATTGTCCGACAGCCTGCAGCAGCAATTTGCGGCCCTGCTGGCCAGCGCCCCGGCACCGATCGTCCCTGCCGCAGCCGTGGACGCGCCAGCGCATGCGGAACCGGCGCCGCGCAAGCCGCGCCAGGAACACGCGCCCGTGTCGAAGGAAGCGACGGAGCAGTTCTTCAAGGTGCTCGACGCCATGGAAGCGGCGCTGCAGGATGGCTTGTTGCACGTGGCTTCCGAACATGACAAGACCTTGCGCGATAGCAAGCACGGCCGTTTGACGCCTGCGCAAGCGGATCGCCTGGCCCATGTGCGCGGCGAGTTCAAGCGCCTGGCCGACTGGGCGCGCTGGGGCGGCAATGTCTCGCGCGAGGAACTGGTCAAGGCGGGCGAGGAATTGCCAGCGCAACAATTGCCGATGACCGAACTGGCCAAGAAAGTGGGCAGCCTGCGCGAGCGCTGGAAGTCGCTCGACACCTTGTCCGGCCCCGCACCGAAATCGCTGTGGGAGCGTTTCGACGCCGCCTGCAGCGTGGCGTATGCGCCCGCGGCCCAGCATTTCAAGCAACTGGCGGAAGAGCGCCACGGCAATGCGGCCAAGGCCCAGGAACTGATCGCGGAAACGGCGGCCCTGGCGGCCGAAGAGAGTACCGACTGGAAACATGTCGCTTCCGCCTCGCAGCGCTTGCGCCAGGCGTGGACGCGCCTGGGCACGATCGATCGCAAGGAAAAGAAACGCCTGGATACGGAGTTCGGCGCCGCGCTGGACGCCCTGTCCAAGCCGCTGGACACGCAGCGCCAGATCGAGACGGCCCGCCGCGAGCAATTGATCGTGGAAGTGGGCCTGCTCAAGCCATCGGAGCGCAACACGGTCGACATGCTGAAAGCCTTGCAGGACAAATGGCAGGAGCTGGCGAAAGCCCTGCCGCTGGAACGCCGCGCGGAACAGGCGCTGTGGCAGCGTTTCCGTGCCGCCTGCGACGATATCTTCGCCAGGCGCAAGGAAACGGCCCACGCGGCCGACCACGAGCGCCGCGAACACCTGCATGCGCGCGAAGCGCTGTGCGCCGCGCTGGAAACGGCCGTCGTGCCCGAGGGCGACGACAAGGCCCGCAGCGCCTTCATCAACCACTTGCTGCGCGACACGCGCGCCGCCTGGAACGCCACCGGCCCCGTGCCGCGCGCCAGCGAAGCGAAGATCGAGCAGCGCTACCAGGCCGCGGTCGCCGGCGTGCAAGCGCAGGCGGATGCGATCGCCGAACGCGCTGGCGCCGCGCAGGCCAACGCCCTGCGCGACAAGCTGCGCCTGGTGCAATCGCTGGAAGCCGCACTGGCCGATGGCGGTGCCGGCGCCGACGCGCAAGCCTGGTCCGAGCGCTGGAGCGCCTTGCCGCCGCTCGACGCCCAGTACGAACGCAGCCTGCAGCAGCGCTTTGCCGCCGCTCAGGCCGCGCTGGGCGAGGGCAGCGCGGCCTACGTGCAGCAATTGCAGGCCAATCAGGAGCGCCTGCTCGGTGAAGTGTTGCGCCTGGAAATCGTCGCCGGCGTCGACAGCGGCGCCGAATTTGCCCGCGACCGCCTGAAAATGCAGGTGGAAGTGCTGCAATCGTCGCTCAAATCGGGCCAGAAGCCGCTCACGCAAGTGTCGCAGCTGATGCAGCTGTGCGCGATCGCCGCCACCACCGATGCGCGCACGGCCAGCCGCATCGAAACCCTGCTGCGCCGCATCGGAGGCAACGCGAAATGAGTACATCCGTCCGCATCCAGCAAGCCGATTTTGACTTGAGTCAAGAAATTGCACAATTGCGCGCAGGCAACCCCAAGGTGGGCGCCGTCGTCGGCTTCGTCGGCACGGTGCGCGACATGAACGAAGGGCTGGACGTGGCCGCGATGGAGCTCGAGCACTATCCGGGCATGACGGAAAAGTCCATTGTAGCCATCGTGGAGCAGGCGCGGGGCCGCTGGCCCCTGTCCGGCGCGCTGGTGATCCACCGCGTGGGGCCCTTGCTGCCGCAGGAGCAGATCGTGCTGGTGGCCGTGTCGTCCGCCCACCGGGGCGAGGCGTTTGCCGCCTGCGAATTCATCATCGATTACCTGAAGACGGAAGCGCCGTTCTGGAAGAAGGAAGACACGCCCGAAGGGGCGCGTTGGGTCGATGCGCGCGACAGCGACGAGACGGCCCTGGACAAGTGGGCCGCAAAAGCAAGCGCCATTTGAAGCGAACGCGCCGCGCACGCTAGCATTTGCCAAAATGCATCAGTTTTCTGCTTTGTGTATGCTTGAAAAGTACTGCCTCACCCCAATTTGGTTAACAACTAATTAACCGGGAGCGCTTTTCATGCGACAAGATAAACTGACTACCAAGTTACAGGAAGCCCTGGCCGACGCGCAAAGCTTGGCCGTGGGCAACGACAATCCCTATATCGAACCAGTCCACCTGCTGACGGCCCTGTTGAACCAGGACGACGGCGGCGCCCGCTCGCTGTTGCAGCGGGCCGGCGTCAACGTGGGCGGCCTGTCCAAGGCCCTGGGCGCGTCCATCGAACGCTTGCCGAAGGTCTCGGGCACGGGCGGCGACGTGCAGGTGAGCCGCGAATTCGTGGCCTTGCTGAACCTGGCCGACAAGGAATCGCAGAAGGCGGGCGACCAGTTCGTGTCCAGCGAAATGGTCTTGCTGGCCATGACGGACGACAAGTCCGACTGCGGCAAGCTGGCGCGCGAAAACGGCCTGACCCGCAAGGCGCTGGAGGCGGCCATCGACGCCGTACGCGGCGGCAACAAGGTCGATTCGCAGGAAGCCGAAGGCCAGCGCGAAGCCTTGAAAAAATACACCTTGGACCTGACGGAGCGGGCGCGCAAGGGCAAGCTCGATCCCGTGATCGGCCGCGACGATGAAATCCGCCGCACCATCCAGATCCTGCAGCGCCGCAGCAAGAACAATCCCGTGCTGATCGGCGAGCCGGGCGTGGGCAAGACGGCCATCGTCGAAGGCCTGGCGCAGCGCATCGTCAATGGCGAAGTGCCTGAATCGCTGAAAGGCAAGCGCGTGCTCGCGCTGGACATGGCCGCCCTGGTTGCCGGTGCCAAGTTCCGCGGCGAGTTCGAAGAGCGCCTGAAGTCCGTGCTCAAGGAACTGGCCATGGATGAAGGGCAAACCATCGTCTTCATCGACGAGATGCACACCATGGTGGGCGCGGGCAAGGCCGACGGCGCGATGGATGCCGGCAATATGCTCAAACCGGCACTGGCGCGCGGCGAGCTGCACTGCGTGGGCGCCACCACGCTCGACGAATACCGCAAATACATCGAAAAGGATGCCGCGCTGGAACGCCGCTTCCAGAAAGTGCTCGTCGACGAGCCGACCGTGGAGGCGACGATCGCCATCCTGCGCGGCTTGCAGGATAAGTACGCGCTGCATCACAAGGTGGAAATCACGGACGCGGCCATCATTGCCGCGGCGGAATTGTCGCACCGCTACATCACCGACCGCTTCCTGCCCGACAAGGCCATCGACCTGATCGACGAGGCGGCGGCGAAGATCAAGATCGAGATCGATTCGAAGCCGGAAGTGATGGACAAGCTGGAACGCCGCTTGATCCAGCTGAAAATCGAGCGCGAAGCCGTCAAGAAGGAAAAAGACGAAGCATCGCTGCGCCGCCTGGGCCTGATCGAGGAAGAGATCGTCAAGCTGCAGCGCGAATACAATGACTTCGAGGAAATCCTGAAGGCGGAAAAGGCCGTGGTGCAGGGCAGCACGCACATCAAGGAAGAAATCGAGCAAGTCAAGCTGCAGATGGAGCAGGCCACGCGCGAGAGCAACTGGCAGAAAGTGTCGGAGCTGCAGTATGGCAAGCTGCCGCAGCTGGAAGCCCAGCTCAAGCAGGCCGACAGCGGCATCCCGAAACTCGACCCCGACCAGCCGAAATTGCTGCGCACGGAAGTGGGCGCCGAGGAAATCGCCGAAGTGGTGTCGCGCGCGACGGGCATACCCGTATCGCGCATGATGCAGGGCGAGCGCGACAAGCTGCTGCACATCGAAGAGAAGCTGCATGAGCGCGTCGTGGGCCAGGATGAAGCGATTACGGCCGTGGCTGACGCCATCCGCCGCTCGCGCGCCGGCCTCTCCGATCCGAACCGTCCCTATGGTTCCTTCATGTTCCTGGGACCGACGGGCGTGGGCAAGACCGAGCTGAGCAAGGCGCTGGCGACCTTCCTGTTCGATACGGAAGAATCGATGATCCGCATCGACATGAGCGAGTTCATGGAGAAGCATTCCGTGGCCCGTCTGATCGGCGCGCCGCCCGGCTACGTGGGCTACGACGAAGGCGGCTACCTGACGGAAGCCGTGCGCCGCAAGCCGTACAGCGTGATCCTGCTCGACGAAGTGGAAAAAGCGCATGCCGACGTCTTCAACGTGCTGCTGCAAGTGCTCGACGACGGACGCATGACGGACGGCCAGGGCCGCACGGTGGACTTCAAGAATACCGTCATCATCATGACCTCGAACCTGGGTTCGCATAAAATCCAGGCCATGGAAAGCGATGATCCCGGTGTCGTGAAGCTGGCCGTGATGGCCGAGGTACGCTCGCACTTCCGTCCCGAGTTCGTCAACCGTATCGACGAAATTGTCGTGTTCCACGGCCTCGACGAGAAGAATATCGGCGCGATCGCGAAGATCCAGCTGAAGATCCTCGAAGAACGCCTGGCGCGCATGGACATGCAGCTGAGCCTGACGGACGCCGCGCTGCAGCAGATCGCCGAAGCGGGCTACGATCCGGTGTATGGCGCCCGTCCGTTGAAACGGGCGATCCAGCAGCAGATCGAAAATCCGCTGTCGAAGCTGATCCTCGAAGGCCGCTTCGGCCCGAAAGACGAGATCCGCATCGACGCCCAGAACGGCAACCTGGTGTTTACAGGGGCGCAGGTGGGGCTGGACAAGGTGTAATGTTGGCTGGTCAGTCCCTGCGGGATTGGAAGCTACCCCATTGGGGCAGCTTCCCCCGTCGGGTCTGACCCCAGTTTTACGGCATTTGCAGTGAGGAAGATGTGCGACGATTTGCGACGTCTAACAAAACCGTAGCGAGCGGCAGTGATTTGTGGCAGAGAAGCGCAACCGTACTCTAGTACGGTGAGCATCGCAGGCCGCAAAGCGCGACGCGCAGTAGGTTTTGTTAGACGTCCTCAGGCAGGGCGGTATCAGGCTAGACCTGATGCCGCCCTTCTTGCTATCATCGTCACTATTTTCTGACAAATTTTCGGAGGCGGTACGATGG
Organism: Janthinobacterium aestuarii; assembly: GCF_046113285.1. NCBI lineage: Bacteria > Pseudomonadati > Pseudomonadota > Betaproteobacteria > Burkholderiales > Oxalobacteraceae > Janthinobacterium > Janthinobacterium aestuarii. The sequence goes on along the minus strand of NZ_CP142524.1, from coordinate 4,063,477 downwards.
CAAACACATGGCAAGCAGGGCGGCGCATTGGACTGGGACTGACCTTGGCGGCGGCCGTGCTGGCCTTGTCTGGCCAAGCGCAGGCCCAGGAAGAGAAGGTCCTGAACATCTACAACTGGTCGGACTATATCGGCGACGATACGATCAAGAATTTTGAGAAGGAAACGGGCATCAAGGTACGCTACGACGTTTTCGACAATAACGAAATCCTCAATGCGAAACTGGTGGCGGGCAAGTCCGGCTACGACATCGTCGTGCCGACGGCCCAGTGGGCGCGGCTGCAGATCGACGCGGGCCTGCTGCGCAAGCTCGACAAGAGCAAGCTGACCAACCTGGGCAACCTCGATCCGAACCTGCAGGCGAAATTGTCGAAGATCGACCCGAACAACGATTACCTGGTCGACTGGCTGTGGGGCTACACGACGGTGGGCATCAACGTCAACAAGGTCAAGGCCGCGCTGGGCGGCATGCCCATGCCCGACAATGCCTGGGATTTGATCTTCGATCCGAAATATGCGGCCAAGCTGAAATCGTGCGGCGTGTCCTTCCTCGACTCGCCGTCGGAAGTGCTGCCGGCCGCCCTGCAATACCTGGGCAAGCCCGCCTACTCGAAAACGGCCGCCGACTACCAGGAAGCGGGCAAGGTGCTGCAGGCGATCCGCCCCTACGTAACCTTGTTCAGCTCCTCAGGCTACATCAATGACATGGCCAACGGTTCCGTCTGCGTGGCGCTGGGCTGGTCGGGCGACATCAATATCGCGCGCCAGCGCGCCATCGACGCGAAGAATGGCAATGTGATCCAGGTGCTGGTGCCGAAGACGGCCGCCCTGATGTTCGACACCATGGCCATTCCCGCCGACGCGCCGCATCCGAACAATGCGCACCTGTTCATCAACTACATCCTGCGTCCGCAAGTGCATGCCAGCCTGAGCAACAAGGTCTTTTACGCGAATCCGAATCCGGCCAGCATCAAATATGTACGCAAGGACATCGGCGAGAACAAGGCCATCTTCCTGTCGGACGCCGACAAGCAGCGCATGGCGGCGCCTGAAGCGACCACGGCCGATATCCGCCGCTTGATGACGCGCATTTATACGAAGTTCAAGACGGGAGTGTAATACTGGAGTGTAAGACGGGAGCGTAAAAACAAGGATGGCGCGAGGGACGGGCCTGTTGGCCGTCGCTGGCGCCATGCGATAGTGCGGAGGTGAACGCTACTCGTGATAGCGGTCCATCAGCTTATGGTGGCTGCCGCGCATTTCTTCGACCAGTTCAAAGGCGACAAAGCCGATGATGGCGGCGAAGATGGCGATGAAGAGAAAAACGAGGAAGGTGATTAACATGGTCTTTCAGCCGCCGTTGGACGGCCGTCCGCTGGGTTGCTCAATGTGCCGGAGCAGCGCTCCAGCACGTAGTTGATGCAATTAAACTCTAGCAGATCGGCAGCGCTTTACAAGGCTGCTGAGTTGTGAACTCCACCAGTATTTGTCCCAGCGCACTTTTTGCGCATTTCAATCTGGGGTCAGACCCGGCGGGTCTGACCCGTGGCCTATTTCACCACCAGATCATGCGCCATCACGGCCTTCAAATAGACGCTGACAGGGTCGCCTGGCTCGGGCTGGGAGAACCTGTCCATCCTGCGCTGGCCTTGCGCATTTCCCTGTTTTACTATTTCACCACCAGATCATGCGCCATCACGGCCTTCAAATAGACACTGACGGGGTCGCCTGGCTCGCGCTGGGAGAACCACCACGCGCTGGCCTTGCGCATTTCCCATTCCTGCTCCTCGCCCGTCAGCAGCAGGGCGGCTGCCTGGCCCAGGGTGGGCTGGTGGCCGACGATGAGCACGGTTTCCTTGCCGCCGGGCCAGTTGGCCGCCTTCAGGATGTCTTCCGCCTCGGCGCCGGGCGCAAGTTCCGGCATCAGCTTGAACTTGCGCCCCAGCGCCTCCGCCGTTTGCAGGGTGCGCAGGGCGGGGCTGACGAGGATGCGGCAATTTTCCGGTAGTTGCGAGGCCAGCCATTCCCCCATGCGGCGCGCCTGTTTCTGGCCTTTGACGGTCAGGGCGCGTTCGAGGTCGGGGAGGCCCGGCTCGGCTTCTGCGTGTCGCCACAAGATGAGATCCATGCTGTACTCCTGTGTGTAGAGTTGCCTATTCGCCGACCTCCGCGCCCGGCGTGCCCAGTGTGTGCATCAGGTATTGCTGGGCGCTGAACGGCATCTGCTTGCCGCGCGGCTTGCGGCGCGCATAATGGCCCGTCGGCTCCAGCTCCCATGCATTGGTATTATCCTTCAAATACGGATTCAAGCCCTCGGCGATCACGCGCCGTTTCAGCGCCCGGTCCAGCACGGGGAAGGCCACTTCCACCCTGCGGAACAGGTTGCGGCTCATCCAGTCGGCGCTGGCCAGGTAGACATCGTGCGCCAGGTCGTTGCGGAAATAGTAAATGCGGCTGTGCTCGAGGAAGCGGCCGATCACGGAGCGCACCTTGATGTTTTCCGACAAGCCCGGCACGCCCGGCTTCAGGGTGCAGGCTCCGCGCACGATCAGGTCGATCTTCACGCCATCGGTCGAGGCCGCATACAGGGCGCGGATCACGGATTCATCGACGAGCGCGTTGACTTTCACGATAATGCGCCCGCGCCGGCCGGAACGGGCGATCTTCGCCTCGTTGCGGATGGCCTTGATGATTTCGCTTTGCAGGCCGAACGGCGCCAGCCACAAATGGTTCAGATTGTGCGGCTTGGTCAGGCTGGTCAGGTGGATGAAGACTTCGTTCACTTCCACAGCCAGGTCCTGGTTCGCCGTCAGCAAGCCGAAATCCGTGTACAGCTTGGTGGTCGTGGGGTGGTAGTTGCCGGTGCCCAAGTGGGCGTAGAAGCGCAGCGCGCCTTCTTCGCGGCGGATGACGAGCGCCACCTTGGCATGGGTTTTCAGGCCCACCACGCCGTACACGACTTGCGCGCCCGCCTGTTCCAGCTTGTCGGCCCAGTTGATATTGGCTTCTTCGTCGAAACGCGCCATCAATTCCACGATGACTGTTACCTCTTTGCCCATCTTCGCCGCCGTGATCAAGGACTCCATCAGGTCCGAGTTCATGCCCGTGCGGTAGATCGTCTGCTTGATGGCGACGACGGACGGATCGTAGGCGGCGCTGCGGATGAAGTCGATCACCGTCTGGAACGATTGATACGGGTGGTGCAGCAGGATGTCATGCTTGGTCAGTGCGGCAAAGATGTCGTTGCCGATGGCCTTGTGCGCGAGGCCCGGGAAGAACGGCGGGAAGCGCAGCTCGGGCTGCTTGACGTGGTCGATCATTTCCGACAGGCGCACGAGGTTCACGGGGCCGTTGACGCGGTAGAGGCGGCTTTGATCCAGATTAAACTGGTCGAGCAGGAACTGTGATAATTCTGGCGGGCAATTGCGCGCCACTTCCAGGCGCACCGAGGTGCCGAACTGGCGCCCCACGAGTTCGCCTTTTAACGCCTGGCGCAGATTCTTGACTTCGTCCTCGTCCACCCACAGGTCGCTGTCGCGCGTGACGCGAAATTGCGAATAGGCAATTACTTCGCGCCCGGCGAACAAATCCGAGATATGCGCATGAATCACGGAAGACAACAGGCAGAAGGACACGCCGTCGCCGGAAATGTCGTCCGGCAGCTTGATGACGCGCGGCAAGACACGGGGCGCCTTGACGATGGCGATGGCCGTGCCGCGGCCGAACGCATCCTTGCCGCTCAGCGAGACGATGAAATTGAGACTTTTATTCACCACTTGCGGGAACGGGTGGGCCGGGTCCAGGCCGATAGGGGTCAGCAGGGGGCGCACTTCACGGTCGAAATACTGCTTGACCCAGGCGCGCTGCGCATCGTTGCGGTCGTTGTCGCGCAGCAAATGCACGCCCGCTTCGCGCAGGGCCGGCAAGACTTCGCTATTTAATATCTCGTACTGGCGTTCCACCAGCGCATGGCATTCCTTGCCGATGCGCTCCAGATTGGCCGCCAGGGCAGGGTGGCCGGCCAGCGAACCGCCGATGCTGCCGGCCGCCAACAGGCTGGCCACGCGCACTTCGAAGAACTCATCCATGTTGCTGCTGACGATGCACAGGTAGCGCAGGCGCTCGAGCAGCGGAATGTTCGGGTCTTCCGCCTGGGCCATCACGCGCCGGTTGAAAGTCAGTTGCGACAGTTCGCGGTCAAGCAGGATGCCCGATTTGGTCACTTCCGTGTGCAGTTCAGGTTTCATATTCTTTTGTCTTTGCAGATAGTTAATTCTAGCCGTATTTCATCCGTATTTCATCGCGTATGACGCGTTGTGAGTGTAATCATGAAATATGACGTAAGCGTGACATAAGCTGTCATAAAGCGTCGCCCGCCCTGTCATTTTTCGCGCCGAAAAGGGCGGTTCCCGGGGCGTAGCCAATTATTTCAGGATTTTTTGCCCATGTCATAAACCTGTCATATTCGCTTGCTAGACTGCGCAGCATTCAACCGGGACTTTGAGCCCTAACAACCCTGAGGACTTGATATGCAAATGAAGCAAATGTTCAAATTTATCGTCGTGGGTGCTTCGGCAGCGATGGCATTTTCTTCCGCTTCCGTCATGGCGGCAGATATGACAGGTGCTGGTGCAACCTTCCCGTACCCGATCTACGCCAAATGGGCTGAAACGTACAAAGCCAACACGGGTAACGGCCTGAACTACCAGTCCGTCGGTTCCGGCGCCGGCATCAAGCAAATCAAGGCCAAGACTGTCGAATTCGGCGCTTCGGACATGCCTTTGAAGGCGGAAGAGCTGGAAGAAGCGGGCCTGATGCAGTTCCCGGCCATCATGGGCGGCGTGGTCACCATCGTCAACCTCGACGGCGTGACCCCAGGCCAGCTGAAAATGACGGGTAAAGTCGTTGGCGACATCTACCTGGGCAAGATCACCAAGTGGAGCGCGCCTGAAATCGCCGCACTGAACAGTGGCGTCAAGCTGCCGGACACGGAAATCACCGTGGTGCACCGCGCCGACGGTTCGGGCACCTCGTTCCTGTTCACCGACTTCCTGTCGAAAACCAATCCGGAATTCAAATCGAAAATCGGCGCTGGCTCGGCCGTGAAATGGGCCGTGGGCGTGGGCGGCAAGGGTAACGAAGGCGTCGCCGCCAACGTACAGCGCATCAAGGGTTCGATCGGCTACGTCGAGTGGGCTTACGCCAAGAAAAACAAGATGTCGCACACCCAGCTGCAAAACAAGGACGGCAACTTCCTGCAGCCTGACGACGAAAACTTCAAGGCCGCCGCCGCTTCGGCACCCTGGACGCAAACCCCAGGCTTCGGCGTGGTCCTGACCGACCAGGCTGGCAAGAACAGCTGGCCTATCACGGGCGTGTCGTTCATCCTGATGCACAAAGTCCAGGCTGACCCAGCCAAGGCAAAAGAAGTCCTGAAATTCTTCGACTGGGCCTACAAGAACGGCGGCCCTGCTGCCGTCGAACTGGACTACGTGCCGATGCCGGCATCGGTCGTGAAACTGGTGCAGGAATCGTGGAAAGCCAATTTGAAAGATGCATCGGGCAAGTCGATCTACTAATCGCATAGCCTGAGTCATTCATCCTTGCCCCGCCGGCAGTATGGCGGGGCAGGGAGTTAGCCAGGACCGCCCGCAAGCCCTTGCAGACGGTCCTGGCTAAAAGAATAAAAGTAGCTGAAAGAATAAAAGCAACGACGCCTGACAAAACCGTAGCGAGCGGAAGGGAGTTGCGGTCGAGAAGCGCAACGGTACGAAGGTACAGTGAGCATCGCAGGCCGTAAATCCCGACGCGCAGTAGGTTTTGACAGGCGTATTAAAACAGCAGCACCGGCAGTACCACCCACATCTGGCACAATATGAGCGCACAATCTACCTCCTCCACGATCCCCCTGCCAGGCGGCACCATGACCGATTCCATCAGTCACGCGCAAATGCTTTCCACCATGCGCAAGCAGCGCTTCCAGGATTTCATGTTCCACAAGGTGACGATGCTGTTCGCCCTGTCGGTGCTGATCGTCCTGGTCGGCATCATCATTTCGCTGATCATGGAATCGATACCGGCCTTCAAGACCTTCGGCCTGCATTTCATCGTGTCCGCGGAATGGGACCCCGTCAATGACCAGTACGGCGCCCTGATCCCCATCATCGGCACCCTGGTGACGTCCGTCATCGCCTTGCTGATCGCCTTTCCCGTCAGCTTCGGCATCGCCCTGTTCCTCACGGAAATCTGCCCGGCCTGGCTGCGCCGCCCGCTGGGCACGGCTGTCGAGCTGCTGGCCGGCGTGCCATCGATCATCTACGGCATCTGGGGCCTGTTCGTCTTCGCGCCCCTGTTCGCCGACCACGTCCAGCCCCTGCTGAAAGCCACGCTGGGCAACGTGCCCGTCATCGGCCAGCTGTTCAGCGGCCCCATGATGGGCATCGGCCTGTTGACGGCCGGCCTGGTGCTGGCCATCATGATCATCCCCTTCATCGCTTCCGTGATGCGCGACGTGTTCGAAATCGTCCCTGCCGTGCTGAAGGAATCCGCCTACGGCCTGGGCTGCACGCGCTGGGAAGTGGTGCGCAAGATCGTCTTGCCATACACCAAGACCGGCGTCGTCGGCGGCGTCATGCTGGGCCTGGGCCGCGCGCTGGGCGAGACCATGGCCGTAACCTTCGTCATCGGCAACGCGAATAAACTGTCGTGGTCGCTGTTTGCCGCCGGTAACAGCATCACCTCGCTGCTGGCGAACGAATTCGGCGAAGCGCAATCGGCGCTGCACGTATCGTCGCTGTTCTCGCTGGCCCTGATCCTGTTTGTCATCACCTTTATCGTCTTATCCGCCGCCAAGCTGATGCTGGCTGGCATGTCCCGCAAGGAAGGCACGAAATGAGCCAGCTCAGCCAAGTTAGCACCCTCGACGTTCCGGCCAAGCCGGCCATGAACCCCGTCTACCGCAAGCGCCTGCTGATGCACCGCGTCGGCATCGCCCTGTCGGTGGCCGCCATGGCCCTGGGCCTGGCCGTGCTCGTGTGGATTTTGTTCACCCTGGTGATCAAGGGTTTCGGCGCGCTGTCCGTCGATCTGTTCACGCAAACGACGCCGGCTCCCGGCAGCGAAGGCGGCGGCTTGATCAATGCCATCGTCGGCAGCGCCCTGATGGTGGGCCTGGCCACCGTCGTCAGCACCCCGATCGGCATCCTGGCCGGCATCTACCTGGCCGAATACGGCGAAGAAAACAAGCTGGCGCAAGTGACGCGTTTCGTCACCGACATCATGCTGTCGGCACCGTCCATCGTCATCGGCCTGTTCGTGTATGCGCTGTACGTGGCGCACGTGAAACACTTCTCCGGTTACGCCGGTGCCATCGCCCTGTCGCTGATCGCCGTGCCCGTGGTGGTGCGCACGACGGACAATATGCTGCGCCTGGTGCCGAACAGCCTGCTGGAAGCCGCGTTTGCCCTCGGGGCGCCGCGCTGGAAGGTCGCCACCCTGGTGCGCTTGCGCGCCGTGAAGGCTGGCGTGATCACCGGCGTACTGCTGGCCCTGGCCCGCATCGCCGGCGAAACGGCGCCGCTGCTGTTCACGGCCCTGAATAACCAGTTCCAAAGCTTTAACATGAATGCGCCGATGGCCAACTTGCCGTCCGTCATCGCATCGTTTGCAATGAGCCCGTACGACAACTGGCGCTCGCTGGCCTGGGGCGGCGCACTGCTGATCACCTTCAGCGTGCTGGCCCTGAATATCCTGTCGCGCACCGTGTTCAGCCAAAAAGTCCCACATTAAACAGATACCGAGCGAAGCGAACCCATATGAATACGCAAATGAATCCAGCCCAAGACTTGGCACCAAAGAAAAAAACCATCGAGATTTCTGGCCTGAACTTTTTTTACGGAAAAACGCAAAGCTTGCATAACGTCAACCTGGACATTCACGAGAAGAAGGTCACGGCCTTCATCGGCCCGTCCGGTTGCGGCAAGTCGACCCTGCTGCGCACCCTGAACCGCATGTACGACCTGTATCCGGGCCAGCGCGCGGAAGGCTCCATCCTGTACCGCGGCCGCAACGTGCTCGACGCCGACCAGGACGTCAACATGCTGCGCGCCAAGGTCGGCATGGTGTTCCAGAAGCCCACGCCGTTCCCCATGTCCGTCTACGACAACATCGCCTTCGGCGTGCGCCTGTATGAAGACCTGTCGAAGGGTGAAATGGATGAGCGCGTCGAGTGGGCCCTGAAGAAGGCCGCGCTGTGGGGCGAAGTCAAGGACAAGCTGACGAAAAGCGGCCTGTCGCTGTCGGGCGGCCAGCAGCAGCGCCTGTGCATCGCGCGCGGCGTGGCCGTGAAACCGGACGTCTTGCTGCTCGATGAGCCGACCTCGGCGCTGGACCCGATCTCGACCTCGAAGGTGGAAGAGCTGATCAGCGAACTGAAACAGGATTACACGATCGCCATCGTGACGCACAATATGCAGCAGGCGGCGCGCTGCTCCGACTACACGGCGTATATGTATCTGGGCGAGCTGGTGGAGTTCGGCGAAACGGACCAGATTTTCATGAATCCGGCCCGCAAGGAAACGCAGGATTACATCACGGGCCGCTTCGGCTGATCCGCCCAGAATAACGATATACAAGACTACTGAATACGGAGAGACAGCATGATAGGCGAACATTCATCCAAGCAATACGACAACGAACTCGAAGCGATCCGCTCGAAAGTGCTCCTGATGGGCGGCATCGTTGAAACCCAGTTCCTCGACGCGATGACATGCTTTCGCATCGGCAACCCGGAACGCGCCGACCGCGTGATGCGCGAAGACGACGTCGTCAACCAGCTGGAAGTGTCGCTGGACGACGCCTGCAGCCATCTGATTGTGCGCCGCCAGCCGGCCGCCAACGACTTGCGCACCATCATGGCCACCATCAAGGTGATTACCGACCTCGAGCGCGTAGGCGACGAGGCGACCAAAATCGCCCGCGTGGCGAAGAACTTGCACAAGCGGGGCAACGCCGTCGTCAACCATTACGAGATGGTGCGCGGCATCGCCAACACTGCCACCGACATGCTGCACGACGCGCTGGACGCTTTCGCGCGCAACGATGGCAAGCAGGCATTACAATTAATTGCACAAGACGCCATCATCGACCATGAGTTTCGGTCTATCATGCGCAACCTGATTACCTTTATGATGGAAGACCCGCGCACGATTTCGGCGGCGCTCGATACCTTGTGGGTGGCCAAGGCCATCGAACGGATCGGCGACCATGCGAAAAACATCGCCGAATACGTGATTTACGTGGTTGAAGGCAAGGACATCCGCCACACCAAGGTGGCTGCTCCCGCCATTTCCGAGGAGCTCCCTGAGTAAGCTTTATGGCATCTGATAAAACCACGGTATTGATTGTTGAAGATGAGCCGGCCATCGTTGAACTGGTGACCTATTCGCTGCGCGAATCCGGCTGGAATTGCTGTTCCGTACAAAACGTCGCCGATGCCTGGGAATTCATCCAGCACCGCACGCCGCATCTGATCCTGCTGGACTGGATGCTGCCGGACCAGACGGGTTTGCGCCTGCTGTCGCGCATCCGCGCCGACCGCAATTTCGCCGCCATCCCCGTCATCATGCTCACCGCCAAGAGCATGGAAGAAGACAAGCTGGCCGGACTGAACAGCGGGGCCGACGATTACGTCACCAAGCCGTTCTCGCCGCGCGAGCTGCTGGCCCGCGCCAAGGCCCTGTTGCGACGCAAGAGTCCGGAACATGCGCAGGCGCCCATGCGCGCCGGCAACGTGGCCCTGGACCCCGTCAGCTGCACGGTGATGATGGATGAACAGAAGATCGATATCGGCCATGCCGAATACAAGCTGCTGAAATTCCTGCTGGCCCATCCGGAGCGCGTGTTTTCGCGCAGCCAGCTGCTCGACAAGGTGTGGGGCGACCATGTGGTGATCGAGGAACGCACGGTCGATGTCCACGTATTGCGCTTGCGCAAAGCCTTGAAAGAGGCGGAAAGCCTGATCAAGACCGTGCGCAGCGTCGGCTACATGTTGTCTGAAAAGTAAAGCCTCACTCTATGAATCCGAAATTGCTGTTCTGGGTACCGGCCGCCCTGCGCATGGTGCTGGCGCTGCTGGGCGTGGCCGTCGTCTGGTATCTGTTCGGCGCCACGTATGCGCTGGGCATCGCCTTCGTGCTGATGGCCATGATGGTCTTCGTGCAGCTGTCGTATCTGTTCCAGCTGAGTAACTGGCTGGACAATCCGCAAAGCGCCAAGCTGCCCGACGGCTGGGGCGCCTGGACCAGCATCTTCGCGCGCCTGTACCGTATGCGCCGCGATGACGAGAAAAACCAGGCCGAGCTGACGGAATGGCTGGCGCGTTTCCGCCAGGCCATGCATCTGTTGCCTGACGGCGTAGTCATCATGGACGACGTGCTGTTCCTCGAATGGTGCAATCCTGCCGCCGAGAAACACCTGGGCCTCACGCACGAGCGCGACAAGGGCATGCGCGTGACGAATTTGATCCGCAGCCCCGAGTTCATGGATTACATCATCCTGGGGCGCTACGACCAGCCGCTGACGATCACCTTCCGCAACCGCAAGCTGATCGTGCAGATCATTCCATTTGAAAACCGCCGCCAGATCCTCGTCACGCACGATGTGACGGAGACGGAACGCATCGAAATGATGCGCCGCGACTTCATCGCCAACGCCTCGCACGAATTGCGCACGCCGCTGACGGTCATCGTCGGCTTCCTGGAAATCGCTTCCGCCGAGCTGGACCTGGACGCCGCCACGCGCGCCGCCCACCTCAAGCTGATGACGGAGCAGGGCCACCGCATGCAGCATCTGATCGAGGACATGCTGACCCTGTCGCGCCTGGAATCGGTCGATTATCCGCTGCGCCCCGAGCCCGTGGACATCAAAAAGCTCATGCAGCAAGTCTTGCGCGACGCCAAGGGTTTGTCGGCCGGCAAGCATGAAGTGACCATGGAGTGCGACGGTCCCGACGTGCTGGGCAGCTATGACGAGCTGTACAGCGCCTTCGGCAACCTGGCCTCGAACGCCGTGCGCTACACGCCGGCGGGCGGCACCATCACCCTGCGCTGGCAGGATGGCCCGGCCGGACCGCAATTCATCGCGCAAGATACGGGCATCGGCATCAGCCAGGAACATATTTCGCGCCTGACGGAACGTTTCTACCGCGTCGACAAGAGCCGCTCGCGCGAAACGCAGGGCACGGGGCTGGGCCTGGCCATCGTCAAGCACGTGCTGCTGCGCCACGGCGGTACCCTGGCCATCCAGTCCGTGGCCGACAAGGGCAGCAGTTTTATCGTCAGCATGCCCAAATCCGTCGTCACGCCGCTGCAGGGCGAGTTGCTGGTCAAGTAGGCCGGGGAGGGGAGCATCCCCTGCCTGTTTCCCGTGCGACTAGTGCAAAGTTGGCATAAGTCGTTACAATCTGGCTATGACTTTAATCAACGCCTCTTTTCGCCAAGCCGGCGCGCAGCAACTGGCCCAGTCGCTGCTGGCCGCGCGCCAGGACACCCTTTCCCTGTTCGACTGTTACGTCACTGCCGGCCTGGACGTGGTGGCGGGCCTGCCCCGTCATCCGCGCCTCAATCCGCCTTTATGGCAACTGGCGCAGATCGCCTGGTTTGCCGAATGGTTCATCCTGCGCGAAGCGGCGTCCAGCCATCCGGCCGATGCCATTTATAACTCCCTGCTGACGCGCGGCGACGACTTGTTCGACGCCAACATGGTGCAGCAGCGCGCGCGCTGGACGCTGGAACTGCCCAGTCCCGGCGCCGTCAAAACGTATTGCCACGAAGTACTCGACAGGGTCCTCGATAAACTGTCGCGCGAAGCCAATGTCGACAGCGCCCTGGCGCCGTACCGGCTGGCCCTGGCCCATGAAGACTTGTGTGGCGAGGAAATGCTGGCCGGCCTGCAATGGCTGGGCCTGGAAGCACCGGAATCCCTGGCGGCCAGCCCGGCCTTGCCGCCCGGAGCGGGCCAGATCGCTTTTCCTGGCGGTACCATCGCACTGGGTTCGCCGCGCGGGAACGGGTTTGCCTTCGACAATGAATCGCCGCCCCACAGCTGCTACGTGGCGCCGTTTTCCATCGATGCCTGCGCCGTATCCAATGCCCAGTTTGCCGACTTCGTCGCCGATGGCGGCTACCAGAACCGCCAGTTCTGGAGCGCGGCCGGCAGCGCCTGGCTGATGCGGCAGGAGCGCTCGTCGCCGCTGTACTGGCTGCGCGAAGCGACGCAGTGGCGCACCATGCGTTTCGGCCAGCGCACTACCTTGCCGCCGAACGAAGCCGTGCGCCACATCAACCTGTATGAAGCGCAGGCCTACTGCGCCTGGGCCGGGCGCCGCCTGGCGACCGAGGCGGAATGGGAGTATGCTGCGCTGTCCGGCCATCCGCGCTTTCACTGGGGCCAGGTGTGGGAGTGGACGGCGACGCCGTTCGAGCCGTATCCGGGCTTTGCGGTGGATGCCTGGCGCGAATATTCGGCGCCGTATTTCATGCAGCACCAGGTGCTGCGCGGCGCCTCCTTCGCCACGCCGCCGCGCCTGCATTCGGCCCGCATGCGCGCCTTCCATGCGCCCGAACGGGGCGACATCTTTGCCGGCTTGCGCACCTGCGCCTGGTAGCGCGCCGAGAACAGACATCATTTCAGGATACCCTTGAGTACAGATAACGCCCCGCAGTTCATTCCCAAACGCATCACGCCCACGCCGGAGCAGGTCGCCATCCAGACGGCGCAAAAGAAAGTGGTCTTGATCGACGCCAATGCCGGCGCGGCCAAGACGACGACCCTGGCCCTGCGCCTGGCCGAAGCCCTGCACCGGGGCCGCGCGCCCGAACGCATGCTGGCCCTCGTCTTCACGGAAGCGGCGCGCGTGGCCCTGCGCCAGCGCCTGCTGGAAGTGGGCGTGCCGCTCGGTGTCGTCAAGCGCCTGACGGTCGACACCTTCGACGCCTTTGCCGCCAAGGTGCTGTTGCAGCTGGAAAACATGCAGGTGGCCTCCATGCGCAGCGATGAAGAGCTGCGCCCCGTGGCCTGGGAAGCGCTGGAAGTGGTCTCCGAGAAATACGCTCACCGCTATCCGCTGGAAATCAACACGACGAATGGCGCCATCGCCGAATTCCTGAAACTGCAATTGCGCACCAAGGCGCGCCTGGATTTCCAGAATCCCGACTTCGAGAGCAACTCGCTCGATGACAACCTGGAAATGCTGGGCATGTCGCGCACGCATTATTTGTGGCTGCGCGAATATGAAGGCTTGCGCGGCGCCGACACGGGCGATATCCAGTTCCGCGCGCCCTTCGACGCCACCTACGACCTCGTGCGCATGCTCGACGGCGACGAACCGTTGCGCCAGCAATTGCCCGCGTTCCAGATCATCGTGGCCGATGAATTGCACGACCTGAACGAGGCATCGTTCCGCCTGCTGACCATGCTGATACGCCGCGGCAACGCGTTTTTCTGCGGCGCCGGCGACAAGGATCAAGTGATCTACACGTGGTCGGGCGCCGACCACCGCTTCCTGCGTCAGCGCTTCGAGCAGGAATTCCCCGCCTTGCAGCGCCTGCCGCTGACGGCGTCCTACCGCTACGGCCCGCAACTGGCGCAGGCTGTCGGCGTGCTGAAGAACAAGCCCAGCGTGTCGGCCCTGTCGCGCGCCACCCACATCGAGCTGCTCGAGTACGACCACGCGCAGCCGCAGGCGTGCAGCGCCCAGTTGATCGCCGCACTCGAACACGCACATGCGGGCACGACGGCCATCTTGCTGCGCGACCGAGACCAAGCGATCCGCGTGGAAACGGCCCTGTTCCAGAGCGGCATCGCGTATGGCCTGGTGGACATGAACAGTTATCTGCTGAGCCTGGAAGTGCTGATGCTGCGCGGCATGGTCGCCATCGCCCGCAAGGATTTGCACGCGATCAAGAGCGGCCCGCGCCGCGGCGAAATCCTCGAAGCCCTGGTGGCCTTCGCGGAAATCCCTTTTACACGCGCGGAATTGCAGCAAGCCAAGGCCGACGTGGCCAATTACCCTGACTTGCTGGAAGGCTTCTTGACGAACCAGCTGGCCAAGTCGCAGAACCAGGACAAGGCGGCGCTGACCCTGGCCGCCGTCGACTACCTGCGCGCGCTGCCCCCCGACGCCCTGGCCGGCGACGCGCTGCAGCACATCTTTGGCCTGATGCAGCTGGAACAGACGGCGCGCCGCATCTATGTCGACCCTGCCCAGGCGCGGGTCGTCGCCCGTTCCCTGCATGGCTTTATCGCCGTGTGCCGCGAAGCGGGCGTGGCGCTGGGCGGCTTCGCCGGCTGGCTGGGCGAGATGGAAGACGCCGTGACGGTCTCGACTGGCAAGGCCAAGCTGGTCATCGCCTGCATCGACCAGATCAAGGGCCTCGAATACAACCACGTGATCCTGCCTTACCTGGCCGTCGACGAATTCCCGCGCAGCAAGACTGATCCGCTGGAAGAAGAGAACCGTTTTTATGTGGCCGCCACGCGCGCACGCGACAGGCTCAGCTTGCTGACGCCGGAAGACCCCGCCTACCGGAGCCGCTACATCGCCGCCCTGCAGCTGAAAAACAAGACTGTTGCGTCCAAGGCATAAATCTTTTGCCGCGCGGCCGCTTTTTGCGAAAGACGAAAGCGGGCATACTTTGTTGCTGTGATTGATTGCAATCTGAACCAACAAAGGAGTAATGATGCGAGTATTCTTGACAGGTGCGGCAGGTTTCATCGGCAGTTCCATCGCGGCGGGCCTCGTGCGCGCCGGCCATCAGGTCACGGGCCTCGTGCGCAAGCCGGAGCAGGTGGCCGAGCTGGCCACTATCGGCGTGCAGGGTATCGTCGGTACCTTGAACGACCGCGAGCTGATCATCGAGCAGGCGAAGGCGGCGGACGCCGTCATCAATGCGGCCAGCAGCGACCACCGGGGCGCCGTGGAAGCCATCATTGAAGCGCTGGCCGGCAGCAACAAGCCTTTCCTCCACACCAGCGGCTCGTCCATCGTGGGCGACGCGTCGGGCGGCGAGGGCACGGAACAGATCTATTATGAAGACAAGCTGCCGGCGCCGACGGCCGACAAGGCGGCCCGCGTCGCCATCGATGAGCTGGTGCTGGCCAGCGCAGGCCAGGGCGTGCGCGCCAGCGTGTTGTGCAACACCCTGATCTACGGCCATGGTGCCTTGCCGCGCGACAGCGTGCAGCTGCCCCGTTTGCTCAAGCAGGCGCGCAAGAGCGGCATCGTGCGCCACGTGGGGCCGGGCCGCAACATCTGGTCCAACGTGCACATCGACGACGTCGTCAGCCTGTATTTGCTGGCGCTGGAAAACTCGCCGGCCGGCACCTTTTACTTTGTCGAGTCGGGCGAAGCGGCTTTCCGCGACATGACGGCCGCCATCGCCCAGGCACTGGACCTGGGACCTGCGCAGGACTGGCCGCTGCCGGAAGCGATTGCCGAATGGGGTTACGAGATGGCTTCCTACGGCCTCGGCTCCAACAGCCGCGTGCGCGGCGAGCGGGCGCGCAAGCTGCTGGGCTGGCAGCCGCAGGGACCGTCCGTGCTGGCATGGATCGGGAACGACATGCTGCGTTCGCCGCGCGCCACGACTGCTTGATGCAGCTCAGCAAATCCGCATCTGTGTGCGCTAGCGAACGGTGCTTTTGCCCGATCGGGAGTATGATGCCTTTGCTTGGTTGAGACGCACTGCCGTGAAGTTGGCGGCATGTTCGATCTTCCAGCAGGTCAGCCGGTCGCCTCAAGGATCGGCACCAGATTTCCGCTGCCGGCGCGCTTGCGCCAGGCAGCCATGCACTGCAACTCCAGGTCGCGGTGTGAACTGCGAACCCCTTCAAGGCCGGCCCTAGCCGGTCTTTTTTTTGCCTGTTTTTTGCCCGTTATTCCCGCCGCCGCGCCATTCACCGCTGCCCGTCCGCCATTCGCCGAAGCGCTGTTTTCGCGCGGCCGAAATCCGCGTATCTTTACGATCAATTCACTTCAAGGGACGACCGTGAAACCTGAACCCGCTTATTACCGCCGTACCCAGCTGCTGTGGGGCGTGCTGCTGATCGCCATCGGCGCCGTCATCCTGCTGGACCGGCTCGATGTGATCCATCTCCATGATTACTATGCACTATGGCATTATTGGCCGCTGATACTGGTCGTCTTCGGCCTTAACAAGCTGCTCACGCCCGTGTCCGCCAAGCAGGTATTGAGCGGCTTGTGGCTGATCTTCTTCGCCGCCTGGTGGTATGTGTCGTATGAAGAACTGTGGAACTTGAATTTCTACAATAGCTGGCCAGCCTTGCTGATCGCCTGGGGCGTGGGCCTCGTGCTGGAGCCGCTGTTGAACAAACATTTTATTGCCTATCGGGAGTCCGAGCATGAAAAATAGACCGCCGCTGCACTCGCCATCGCAGATCGTGCTGGGCGTCATCGTCATCGGCCTGGGGCTGCTGTTCCTGCTCGACAACCTCGGCTTCATCAACGTGCGCTACACCTTCCGTTTCTGGCCCACCATCCTGATCATTTTCGGCTTGCTGAAAATATCGCAAAGCCATAACCGCTCCGGCTACATACTCGGCGGCGTGATGGTCTTGCTGGGCCTGAGCTGGACCCTGAAAGCCATGGGCTTGTTTTATATCAACTGGAGCATGCTGTGGCCGCTGCTCATCATCGCCGCCGGCGTGGCCGTCGTGTCGAAATCCTTGCCCGGCGCACAGCAGCGGCAGCGCCGCCGGCATTTTGCCGCGCCGCCCGATGGCAGCGCTGCGCCTGACGCCTTCGTCCAGCCCAGGAATGGCGCCGTGTCGCTCGACAAGGAACCCGCCGATGCCGATGCCGCTGCAGCACCCGGCACGGGCGGCCAGGCCGACGACGACAGCATCATCGAAGTGACGGCCATCCTCGGCGGCTACGTGCGGCGCGTGTCGTCGCAGCGCTTCAGGGGCGGCGATATCAACGTCATCATGGCCGGCTGCGAAATCGACTTGCGCCAGGCATCGATCGACGGCGAAGCCGTGCTCAACGTGTTTGCCCTGTGCGGCGGCGTCACCATCAAGATTCCGCCCGACTGGAGCGTCGTGCTGCAAGGCACGCCCATCCTTGGCGGCTTCGAAGAAAAGACCATCGTGCCGCCGAACCAGAACAAGCGCCTGTACGTGACGGGTTACGCCATCATGGGCGGCCTGGAAATCCGCAACTAGGCGCGCATGTCCGGACCCTTGTCGAAGCGGCGCGGCGCCGTGGTGGTGTTCCTGGTGTGCATCGCGCTGGGCCTGGCCCTGGCCTCCCTCCTGGCCAGGGTGGCGCACGCGCCTTGGCTCAATGCCGTCCTGCTGGTGGTGCCCGCCACGCTCGTGTATGCGATCGGTTCCGGCTTTTCCGCGTTTTACCTGTGCCGCGCCTACCCCTTGCACGCGCGCCATCCGCTCGCCATTGCCGGCGTGATGGGCGTGGCGGCGCTGTTCGCGGGCTTGCTGTGGGCAACCCTGCTGCAATTTCTGAACAGCGTCAGCCTGTTGCCGGACGTGCGCTGGCTGGGCGTGGACCTGACGCAGTCGCTGCTGGCCCTGTTCTTCGGCCTGGGCGCGCTGCTGTATTGCCTGGCCGCCGCCGTGCATTATCTGCTGCTCGAATTCGTGCGCGCCAGCATGGCCGAGCAACGGGGCCTGGAAGCGCAGCTGATGGCGCAGGAAGCACAACTGCGCATGCTGCGCACGCAAATCGATCCGCATTTCCTGTTCAACAGCCTGAACTCCATCAGCGCCCTGACGTCTATCGATGCGGCGGGCGCGCGCCAGATGACGGTGCAGCTGGCCAGTTTCTTTCGCCAGAGCCTGAGCCTGGAAGCGCACAAGCACATTACCGTGCAAGAGGAGCTGGTGCTGATCCGCCACTTTCTCGCCATCGAGCAAGTGCGCTTCGGCGAACGCCTGCAAGTGGCGGAAAGCATCGACACTGCCGCGCTGGCCTGTTTGCTGCCGCCCATGCTGATACAGCCGCTGGTGGAAAATGCCGTCAAGCACGGCATCTGCGGCTTGACGGAGGGCGGCCTGATCGCCATCGAAGTCCGGCGCGTGGGCAGCCTGTTGCAGATTGCCGTGCGCAATCCTGTTGATGCGTATCAGGGGCCAGCGCGCGGTAATGGCGTGGGCCTGGAAAATGTACGCCAGCGCCTGGCCGGCGCGTATGGCCACAAGGCCGGCGTGCACTGGACGCGGCACGGCGCGACGTTTGAAGTAACCTTATCGATGCCGGCGCAGACCGGTGGCACGGAGGAAGCATGATGCAGGCAAGAATGCGGGTGGCCATCGTCGATGATGAATTACTGGCGCGCAGCGTGCTGCGCGAATACCTGGCGCGCCATGACGATATCGACATCGTGGCCGAGTGCGCCAACGGCTTCGACGCCGTCAAGGCCATCGCGGAACTGGAACCGGAACTGGTGTTCCTCGACATCCAGATGCCGCGCCTGGACGGTTTCGAAGTGGCCGAGCTGATCGGCGCGAAGACTAAGCTGATCTTTGTCACGGCCTACGACCAGTACGCCTTGAAGGCGTTCGAATGCCATGCGCTCGATTACCTGCTGAAACCGTTCAGCGAACAGCGCTTCGACCAGGCGCTGGCCCATGCGCGCGCCAACCGCAGCACGCCGGACACTGTGCAAATGGTGGCGCGCGAGGCGGCCACGCGCGCCGCGCCCCTGGATCGCGTGCTGATACGCGATGGCGCCAAGGTCCACGTCATCGCCAGTGCCCGGATCGACTACATCGAGGCGCAAGACGACTACATCAGCATCCGTTCCGAGGGCAAGTCCTACCTGAAAAGCCAAACCTTGGCGGAACTGGAAACCCAGCTCGACCCCGCCAAGTTCCTGCGCGTGCACCGCTCGTACCTGCTCAATATCGACGGCATCCGCCGCATCGAGGCGGCCACCAAGGACAGCCACGTGGCCATCTTGCGCGACGAGACGAGGATACCCGTGAGCAAGGCGGGGTATCAGAAACTCAGGTTACTGGTGGGCTAGCATGTTCTATGGCATAGATGCTTAATCATCTAAGCGTGATATCATCAGGAGATGATAAATGAATGCGCCGAAGACTTGGCCGGTCACGTTTCACGATGACTTCGATGCGGAATTCGATGCTCTGCCGATAGATGTCCAGGATGAATTGCTGGCGAGTGCCGATGCACTGTCGAAGCTGGGTCCGGCTGCCGGGCGTCCTCATGTCGGGACGTTGAAGCATCCTAAACACCCGAATATGAAAGAGCTGCGTTTCAAGGCCAATAACGGGGCAGAGGTGTGGCGCGCGGTCTTTGCTTTCGATACACGGCGAGAGGCGGTCATTCTGGTTGCGGCAGCCAAGCAGGGTGTCGACGAGGACAGGTTTTACAGGGATTTGTTGTTCAAGGCAAATGCGCGCTACGAGCAACACCTCAAAAACCTGACCACGGCGACAGCAAGGCAGGGCAAAGGCAGGAGATGATTTCAGGAACAGGAGCTAGCCATGGGAAGAAATCTGAATGACGTGATCCACAGTTTGCCGGCCGAGCGTCAGGCAAAAATTGCGGCTCTGTCCCAGGAGAAAATGCAGGAAATGATAGCGCATGCCGCCACGCTGACGGATTTCCGCAAGGCCGTGGGCAAGACCCAGGCGGAGGTTGGCAGGGAACTGGGGATTCAACAGCATGCCGTTTCCCAGCTGGAAAAGCGTACCGACACCTATGTCTCGACCTTGCGCCGCTTCCTGCAATCGCTGGGCATGACATTGGAATTGTCGGTCGTCGCGCAAAACGGCGTTCGTATCGAACTGCAGAATTTTCTGCGTAGCCAGGAAGTTGATGCCGATGTCCATGACAGCGCACTTGCTGCATCTGCGACGCCCCCCCGAAAGCGGAAGGCCAGTGTGCCGCGCAAGCGGGCTGGCAACACCTGAAGAGATTAACCGCGTGCTATCCGCCAGCCAGCTGCACATCCCACCACGTGGGCAAGAGCTGGCGGATTTCCGGGCGTGAAAAACGGTCGTCGATCAGGTAGACGACGCCCTTGTCCGACTGGGTGCGGATGACCCTGCCTGCCGCCTGCACCACCTTCTGCATGCCCGGATACAGATACGTGTAGTCGTAGCCGGCGCCGAAGATGTCGCCCATGCGCTGGCGGATCTGCTCGTTGACGGGATTGATCTGCGGCAAACCCAGGGTGGCGATAAAGGCGCCGATCAGCCGGGCACCGGGCAAGTCGATGCCTTCGCTGAACGCGCCGCCGAGCACGGCAAAGCCGATGCCGCGTGTTTCCAGGCCGAAACGGCCCAGAAATTGCGCGCGGGCACCGTCATCCATGCGGCGCGGCTGCTGCCAGATGGGCACGTCCGGGTAGTGCTGGGCGAACAGGGTGGCCGTCTTTTCCATGTAATCGAAGCTGCTGAAGAAGGCCAGGTAGTTGCCCGGCGTTTCTGCGTATTGCTTCGCTATCAATTGCACGATGGGCAGCAGCGAAGCGGCGCGGTGCTGGTAGCGCGTGGAAATGGTATCGGCCACGCGCACGGACAGTTGTTCCGCCTGGAATGGCGATTCCACGTCGACCCAGGCCGTGTCGGCCGGCATGCCCAGGGTATCGCTGTAGTAATTCCACGGGCTCAGGGTGGCGGAAAACAGGGCCGTGCTGTGGCTGGCCGCGAAGCGCTCTTTCAAGAACGGTGCCGGCACGATGTTGCGGATGCAGACGGTGGAACCCGTCTCCGTCTTGCTGACGTCGAACAGCGAATGCTCGCCAAAGCTTTCCGCCAGGCGGTTGATCAGCAGCACGTCGAAATAGAAGCGCTGCAAGTCCTCGTCCAGCGCGGCAGCATGCTCGGCCATGTAGTCGCCGATGGCCGTGGCCACGCCTTGCAGGGCGCCAAAGAATTTATCGGGCAAGGCCGCATGCACGAGGTAATCGCCATCCTGCTCTTTCAACAAGGCCGTCCACTGGCGCGAGAGGCGGTCCAGCGGCTTTTTCAGCCCTTCGGGCGCGAACTTGCGCAGCATTTTCAGGTCGATCTGCGCCAGTTCGGCCGAATACATGCTGCGCGCGCGCGATACCATATTGTGCGCTTCGTCGACCAGCACATTGACTTTCCAGTCGTGGGCCAATGTCATGCCGTACAGCATGGCGCTGAGGTCGAAATAATAATTGTAGTCGCCGATGACGACGTCGCTCCAGCGTGCCAATTCCATGCCCAGGTAATACGGGCAAATACCCTGCTGCAAGGCGACGGCGCGCACGGCTTCCTTGTCGAGGATTAAACCGCTGGCCAGCGCCACCTCGCGCGCCAGCGGCAGGCGGTCGTAAAAACCCTTGGCCAGCGGACACGATTCGCCATGACACGCTTTGTCGGGATGTTCGCAGGCACTGGTCTTGGCGCTCAGTTCCAGCACGCGCAAGGGCAGCAGCGGGGCGCTCTCCTTGAGGATGGCGCAGGCGTCGAGCGCCATCTGGCGGCCCGGCACCTTGGCAGCCAGGAAAAACAGTTTGTCGAGGCCATGTGCGGCCGTCGCTTTCAACATGGGAAACAGGCTGCCCACCGTCTTGCCGATACCGGTCGGCGCCTGCGCCAGCAAACCGCAGCCGCGGCTGCTGGCCTTATACATGGCTTCGGCCAGCTGGCGCTGTCCCGGGCGGAAGTCCGCGTGGGGAAAGGCCATGGCCGTGAGCTGCGCGTCGCGGCTGGCGCGGTGCGCCATTTCCTGCTCGGCCCAGTCGAGGAACAGCGCGCAATGCTGCTCGAAGAACAGGCGCAGCGCCTCGGCCGTGCATTCCTCGTGCATGACGGTTTCCTTCTGGCTGGCGATGTCGAAATACACGAGCGCCACGCGCAGCATGGGCAAGTTCAGCTGCTGGCACAGCAAGTGGCCGTAGATGCGCGCCTGCGCCCAGTGCAGCTGGCGGTGGTTGGCGGGCATGGCGTCCAGCTCGCCCCGGTAGGTCTTGATTTCTTCCAGCTGCCGCCGCGCCGGGTCGTAGCCGTCGGCACGGCCCCGCACGTGCAGGGGGCCGAAGTCGCCGCACAGGCTGATTTCGCGCTGGTAATCGTCGTCGCGCCGGCCCGTGACGGTGGCGTGGCCGGCCATGCCTTCCTGCGCCGTGGGCGAGGGCGTGAAACGCAGGTCCAGGTCGCCCACCTTGGCCGTGAATTCGCACAGGGCGCGCACGGCGATCGTGTACCTCCTGGCGCTCATGCCGCCGCCTGCCATTGCAGATAGCACACGCTGACGGGCATGGCGTGCTGGGCGCAATACGCGATCCAGCGCAGCTGGTTGTCTTGCAGGCGGTCGCCCGGACCCTTGACTTCGATCATGCGGTAGCGCCGTTCCGCCGGCCAGAACTGGATCAGATCAGGCAAGCCGCTGCGGTTGCTTTTGATATCGAGCAAGATGCGCTCGAACGCCTTCTTCAGGTGCGCGGCGGGCATGCAGGCCAGCGCCAGGTCCAGCAAGCCGTCGTCCAGCGCCTCCCAGCTGACGAAGGGCGAGACGACGCCGTGCTTCGCGGCAAAGGTGGCGCGGATGGCGGCGTGGTAGCTGCCGTCGTCCAGTTGCGCCAGGCAGGCGGCGAAGTCAATGCTGCGGCGCTGGTAAAAATCGGCGCTGTGCAAGTCGGCCGGGCCACGGTGGAACGGGTGGAAGAAGGCACCCGGCATGGCCTTGAAGATGGCGGGCCAGCACAGCAGGCCGAACAGCGAGTTGATCAGGGTGTTTTCCACGTAATACACGGGCGCGTCATCGCGCATCAGGTGTTGCTGCACCACGCCTTCCACGTAGCAGGCTTCGCCCGGATGCGGCAGCAGCAGGTCGAGGCGCTCGACGCTGGCGGGGGCGCTGGCCGCCTGCTTCGCATGGCCCAGCTTGCGCCGCAAACGGGGGGCCATGCGCAGCAGCAATTGCTGTTCCGCCTCGCTTTCCGGCGCCGCCAGGGCGATCGTCAGGCGTTCATAGGCCGCTTGCGGCTGCTCGTCTTTTTCCAGCACGCGGATGGCGCGGCCCCGCGCGCCCGGATAGCGGCAATCGGCATAGGCGCGGTAGGCGGCGGGCCAGTCCTGGCATTTCTCCAGATGCTGGGCGATCTGGAAACGCAGCTTGTCGCGCCGGCTGGCCAGCCAGGTATTATCCTCGGGCAATGGCAGCGCCGCCAGTTCCTGCAGCACCTCGTCCGCCGGCGCGCTGTCGTTGTAGCGTTCGCGGCACTGGTGCAGCACTTCATAGTGCTCGATATCCTGGCGCGTGCGAAAGCCGCGCGACTCGGGCGAGAATTCCACTTTTTCATATTGATACACACCGAGGTCGGACAGCACGAATTCCGACCAGTCCTGGTGATAATTGCCAAAGTAAATCAGGCGCAGGCGGTCGCACAGCGCTTGCAGGCCGATACGGTACAACACGTCGCCGGAGGCCGGATGCCAGGCGGAAAACGGTCTGTTTTCCCCATGCTGCCCGCGCAAGGCTTCCAGTTGCTCGGCCTTGCGCGCCGCTTTCAGGGACGGGGCGAGATCGAAAGCCTGGGCGATTTCCGCTTTCAACAGTTGCTCGAACAGTTCTTCGAGCGCAATGACGGGATCGGCTTCCACCCATGCCAGGGCCAGCAAGGGCAGGGCGGCGGCGCGCGTGTCGCCGATTTCCGGGTAATTGAGCTTGCTGGCGCGAAATAGACAGCCCTTGCGCATGACGAGGCGCACGAACAGGGCGCGCGACGGCTGCGGCAGTGCGCCGAAGTCGGCAATGAATTGCGTTTCCTCAAGACTCAGCAGATCGGCGTAACGCGCACAGATCCAGTTCAGCACGTCCTGGAAATTATCCAGATAGTACAGGGGATTTTCCAGGACTCTCAGCATGGGGATGGGAATAGGGCAAGTTGCAAGGTGATGGTTTTTACTGTGTTTATATACAGTTTAAACCTTCAGCCGCCGCTTGCCCAGCGATTTTATGCTCAGCCAGCCGCGCTGTAGGCAAAACAGGTATCAAACTTTTCGTAGGGAATCAGTTCGGCGCGCAGGCTGGCCAGTTCGATGTTGGTCAGCAAGCCCCGGTGCGCCTGCTTGCGTCCTTTCGGCAACGCCACCTCGTAATCGAGGATGTCCCTGGCCAGCAAGGTTTGCAGCACGTCGGCTTGCCGCGCCGTCAGGTAGCGCGCATGCGTGCCCAGGGTGTTGGCAAGCTGTTCCCTGAATGCCTCGTCGCTGACCTCGTTATAGGTATCCTGATCCGCCATGCTGTTCAACAACATGTGGAACACGAAATCCTGCAGGTTTTTCGCCAGGTACTGCGCTTCATTCTGGTCATGCCACAGGAGCACGACGGGCATGTCGCCGTCCTGCTGGCCGGAGGCGAAAAAGCAGTAGTGGTCGCCCGCGCCCGTTTGCGCGAACGGGATGAAGCGGAAGGTGGGATCGATCTGCCGGTAATCGTCCGCGTCGCGCAAGGTGTCTGCTTCTTCTGCAACGGCCTTGATATTGAGCAATTCGAAGTCATCGGCATGCAGCAGCAGGGTGGGTTTATCCTTTAATGTGGGATAGACCAGCTTGTACCAGTCGGGCCCGTATTCGCCCACGGCCAGCATGCCGTCGCGCTCGAGCTGCCGGTACAGCGCAGGATAGATAAAGCCGAGTTTGCTTTCAATTTCTGACAGTGTCATGTTTGTCCTGTTCAACGTGGGTCATGGCGGCATGATAGCCGAGGCGATGCCTGGCGCGCTTCATGGCGGCAATGATGGCATGATTAATAGATATTTAAGTTTGCTTGTGTGGCATGGTCAACGTATGCTTGCCAGACTAAAATTCGCTGAGCCCGCATGAAAAACATCATCCTGATTTCCGCCGCCTGCCTGCTGGCGCTGCTGTCGACCATCGGCGCCTCGCTGCCATATCCTATCCTGCCGCCCCTGTTCGCGGCCGAGGCGCCGAACGCCTTCAACAATTTCCTCGGCTTGCCGTCGAAATTGCTGTTCGGCCTGGCGCTGACCATCAACCCGCTGGGCTTGCTGATCGGCTCGGCCCTGCTGGGCCCCTTGTCGGACCGCTACGGCCGCCGCCCCTTGCTGATGCGCACGGCCGTGGGCGCCGCCATCGGCCATGCCATCACGGCCTGGGCGCTGGTGATCCAGTCCTATCCGCTGTTCATCGTCGCCCGTTTCATCACGGGTTTGCTGGAGGGTAACGGCGCCGTGGCGCGCGCCATGCTGGCCGACCAGCTGACGGGAGCGCTGCGCCTGCGCGCCATGTCGTGGCTGAACGGCGCGTTTTACCTGGGCTGGCTGGTGGGTCCGATCCTGGCGGGCGCCACCTTGCATTGGGGCGTGACGGTGCCGTTCTGGATCGCCGCCGCCGCGCTGATGCTCGTCGCCGTGCTGGTGGCCGTCGGCTTGCCGCGCGAAACGCCCTCGCTATTGACGACGTCGTGGTGGCAAGTGGCGCGCGACCGCCATTCGCTCAATTTGCTGCGCCATGAGGAGCTGCGCACCCTGTTCATCGTGCAACTGGCGTTCACCTGCGGCGTGGCCAGTTTTTATGAGTTCTACCCGCTGTGGCTGGTCGAGACGGCCCATTATCATGCTCAGGAGATTGCCTGGGTGAATGTGGGCCTGTGCGGCACGATGACGGTCACGTCCTTGCTGGCGGGCGGTCCCAGCCGCCATGCGCCGCTGCTGCGGGCCTGCTGGTATGCGTGCGGCGTGGCGCTGGCCGTGGGGATATTGGCGCTGGGTAATATCTGGGTGGGCATCGCCGCCATCGTGCTGTTCGGCATTCCGAATGCGCTGTACAACACGGTCATACAGGGCTGGTGCGCCGAGCGCTTCAGTGCGCACGGACAGGGCGCCGTGATGGGCTTGCTGGCCACCACCTTTTGCATCGCCAACATCGTCGTGGCCCTCAGCGGCTCCGTGCTGACCCTGATCGACACGCGGCTGATCCTCGTCGCCGGCGCCTTGTCCGCCGCCTGGGCCGCATGGCGCATGGCGGCCTGGCGCCGCCAGCTGGCCGGAACCGTCGAGGCGAAGGCTCGCCAGGATTTCTGCAGCTAGGCTCAGGCTATTTCTGGGGTGTGGGAGGGGGGGGCGAATACCGGACCCTGCCGGTGAATTCTTGTAGGTCGGGCAGGTCGGATTAGCGCGCAAGCGCGTAATCCGACATCACCATGAGCGCCAGCAGTGCGTCGGATTACGCGCGGCCTTGCCGCGCTAATCCGACCTACGGCTTACTTTTTGGCAGCCTTCGGTTTGGCCGCCGGTGCTGCTTTTTCAGGTGCGGCCGTGGCTTTTTCCGTGGCCTGCGCCACTTGCGCGCTGGCCTTGGCGATCTGCTCTTCCACGGTCTTCACGGCCTGTTTCGTGGCCTTGGTCACTTGCTCGTAGCCGAGGAAGGCGTTGTCGATGGCGGCCTTGACGATGGCGACGGCGTTTTCCGAGCCTGGCGGCACGTTTTTCGTGACGTCGTAGATCAGGGCGCTCAGATTGCTTTTCGCTTCGGCCACATGGGCTTCGGCGGCCGTGGTGAATTCCGTGTGGATTTCCTTGATGATGTCGTCGAGTTGCTGTTTATACGCTTTTGCGCCGGCCACGCCCGGTTGCAGCTGGGCGGCGGCGGCGGCCATGGCGGCCTTCGGATCCTTGGCCTGGCTGATTTCCTTGCCGGCGGCAAGGCCATCCTCGATGCCGGACTTGGCGGTGGCCATGTTCAATGCCAGCACCTGTTCCACGCCTTGCACGGCCTTGGAAGTGAGGGTGTTGAAGGTCATCAGCTGGAATTCAAACAGGGCCTTGGTGGCCGATGCGAATTGTTCGGGATTCGTAAACATGTGGTCTCCTCGGTTTGAATAGATACGTTCTTATCGTTCCATACTCTTTCGACGCCGCATTGCCATCGCTTGATCTCAAGCCGGTGCCCCGTGTGGTCATGGCCCCATTATTTAACAAGCGCCGGTTTTTCGCAACGGCTATCTTTGTACGGTCCCGAGGCCAGTTCCCAGCCAAATCCGAGGGTGGACTGGGCGCACGACAGGGTGCCGTCGATCTTGCTGCGCCATTTGTACCAGGGAGCCGGTCCGGCCGTGGCGTACCCGCAGGCGGCCAGCAGGGCCGTGGCGATCAGGTATTTCATAAGTACTCCGAAAGAAAAGCCTGCCGGCATTGTAGCGTGCCTGCCGTTCAGGGGGCGGGCGATTGCGGCGCCACGGCGGGCAGCTGCAGGGTGAAGGTGGTGCCGCTGGCGTCGCCGATGCTGCTGGTGGCGTCGATATGGCCGCCCAGCACCCCCGTGACGATGTTGTGCGCCACATGCAAGCCCAGGCCCGAACCACCGGAACCGAGCTTGGTCGTGAAGAAAGGGTCGTAGACGTGCACGAGGTCGTCGGCGGCGATGCCCACGCCCGTGTCGGCGATGGACATGGTGATCGTCTTCCCGTCGTCGCTGCCGCGCGCCCTGACGTTTATGGTGCCGCCGCTGCGGCCCTCGAAGGCGTGGCGCAGGCAGTTTTCCAGCAGGTTGCTCAGCACCTGGCCCAGCGGACCGGGATAGCTGTCCATCGCCAGGCCCTCCGGCACGTCCTGCGTCAGGCTCAGGCCGGCGGCCTTGAGCTGCGTGCACAGGGGCAGCATCAGCTCGGCCACGAACTGGCGCAGCAGGAAGTGGCGGCGTTGCGAACTGGCGCGGTCGACGGCGATCTGCTTGAAGCTCGAAACGAGGTCGGCCGCGCGCTGCAGGTTGCGCAGCATGATGGCGTCCGCCTCGCTGGCCTGGGTCAGGTAGGCGCCCAGTTCGGAGCGGCGCAGGCCATCGAGAAAGCTGGCCTGGATTTCGCGCGTGCGTTCGGCCATGGTGGTGGCCACCACCAGACCGTTGCCGATCGGCGTATTGAGTTCATGCGCGATGCCGGCGACGAGCGCACCGAGCGCGGCCAACTTGTCGCGGCGCACCAGTTCTTCCTGCGTGATGGACAGGTTTTCCAGCGCGGCGGCCAACTCGCGGTTCGTCTGCTCCGAATGTTCCTTGGCCTGCGTCAGGGCCGCCGTGCGTTCGGCCACCAGATCTTCCAGGTGGGTGCGGTGGCGTTGCAGCTCGCGTTCATGGCGCATGCGGCCAATCGCGATGCCGGCCAGGTCGGTGGCCGTGTCGATCAGTTCCAGGTCGCGCGCATCGGGCTGGCGTACTTCGCGGTAGTACATGGCGAAGGAACCGAGCACGGCGCCATCCTGGCCGAAAATGGGTTGCGACCAGCACGCGCGCAAGCCGAACGGCGCGGCCAGCTCGCGGTAGGGCGCCCACAGCGGATCGCGCATGATGTCGCTGACCACCACCTGTTCGCGCAGGAACATGGCGGTGCCGCAGGAGCCCACGCCGGGGCCGATGGCCACGCCTTCTAGCAGGGCCATGTACTCGGTCGGCAGGCTGGGACCGGCCGCGCTGTGCATGTGGGTGCCGTCGTCGTCGAGCAGCATGATGGAGCACAGCACGCCGCGCGACTGGCCTTCGATCAAGAGCAGCAGCTGGTTCAGCGTGGGGATCAGGGGCGCGCCCTTGGCGACCATTTCCAGCAGGGCGCTCTGGCCCGAGCGCATCGCTTCGGCGAGGTTGCGTTCGGTCAAGTCGATGATGCGCGCATGCACGAGCTGGCGGCCCGGCACGGACAGGCGCATCAGGCGGATTTCGCAGGCGATCGGGTGGCTGTCGCGGTGGCAGCAGCTGGCGCGGAAGACGACGATCTTGCCTTGCAGGGTATCGCGGATCTTTTCTTCCAGCAGCTGCGGCGAGGCGCGGCCATCGCTCTGATGTTTGGGGAACAGCGGCTCCATGCCGCCTTGCAGCAACTCGGCCAGCGGCATGCCGAACAGTTCTTCGGCCAGATGGTTGGCGTCGATCAGCAACTCGTTGTCGATATCGAACAGCAGCACGGCGTCGGGTGAACCGGCCAATATCGAGTGGTAATTGACTTCCAGCGTTTGCGGATGCACGGGGCGCGGCGGCGTGGCGGCATGCGGCGCGGAAGCTTCGGCCTTGTGCAAGGCCAGTTCCATGAGAATTTTTTCCGCCACGTCGCGCGCATTGAAGGGCATCTTGATGTAGTCGGAAGCGCCGGCGCCCACGCTGCGGCCCTGCTCTTCGGCGCTGGGCGTGGCCGACATCAGCAGCAGGGGCACGCTGTGGCGTCCGCCCGCATTGCGCAGACGCATGCAGGTGGCGCCGATATTCGAGCCCGCCAGAGCCGCGTCGAGCAGGATCAGGTCCGTGCCGCCGGCCGCCAGTTCCACGCCTTCGTCGATATCGCCCGCCAGTCCCGTGCCCAGGTTATGCCGGTCCAGCACATACAGCAGTTCGCGCACTTCGTTCGGCGAATTGCTGACCAGCAGTACATTGGCCCGGTCGGTGATGGAAGAAATCAACTGATTCATGGTGTCGCGCCCTTACGCGGTTCATGGGCCTAGTATTACATCAAGGCAAGTAGGAGTAAACGATAATTCTTGATGATCAAAAGCAATCTGCTCAAGCCGCATTTTGCGCTGGCGGTGCCGCATCCAGGGCCGCGCGCGCCTGTTCGATGCGCGGGTAATTGTCTTCGATCCAGTCGACCAGTACGGCCAGGCGTTCGGCCGCCTCGCGCCCCAGCGGCGTGAGGCTGTATTCCACCTTGGGCGGGATCACCAGATACGCCTGGCGCAGCACGAAGCCGTCGCCCGTCAGCGCTTCCAGGGTTTGCGCCAGCATTTTTTCGCTGACGCCGCCCACTTCGCGGCGCAGTTCGCTAAAGCGCCGCGTGCCGCTCAGCAGCAGTACCAGCACCAGCACGGCCCAGCGGCTGGTCAGGTGGCTGAGCACGGCGCGCGACGGGCAGGTGGCCGCCAGCAGGTGCGCCTCCTGATTCTGGCGGGCGAGAGCGGCGCGCAGGCTGGCGCCGGGAGTGTCTGTGGGCATGATAGTTGGTCTTCAATGTGAGGGTAATCCATACTTACCAAAAGGTACGTACTTACAATAAGTAAGTAATAGTCCTATTATAGGGTTTTACCAGCCACCCTCCAAGGAGAAATCATGATCGTCATCACCGGCGCCACAGGCAATCTGGGCCAGCACGTCATTGCCAGCCTGCTCGCATCCGTTCCCGCAGCCAATATCATTGCCGCCGTGCGCAACCCGACCAAGGCCGCCGGCCTGGCCGCCCGGGGCGTGCAGGTACGCCAGGCCGATTACAACGACGGCGCCAGTCTCGATGCGGCCTTCAAGGGCGCAACGAAAATCTTGCTGATTTCGTCGAGCGAAGTGGGCCAGCGCGCGCAGCAGCACCAGAACGTCATCGATGCGGCCAGGCGCGCCGGCGTTTCCCTGCTGGCCTATACCAGTGTCTTGCGCGCCGATACGTCGCCGCTGGGCCTGGCCGCCGAGCACGTGATCACGGAAGCGGCCATCCGCGCGTCGGGCCTGCCGTACACGTTCCTGCGCAACGGCTGGTATCTGGAAAACCATACGGAACACCTGGCACCCGTGCTCGAGCATGGCGTCGTGCTGGGCGCGGCGCAAGACGGCCGTTTCTCGTCCGCCGCGCGCGCTGATTATGCGGCGGCCGCCGCGGCCGTGCTGACGGCGGCCCAGCCGCAAGCCATCTATGAACTGGCCGGCGACCATGGCTTTACCCTTGCCGAGTATGCGGCCGAAGTGGCGCGCCAGTCGGGCAAGGCGATCGTCTATAAAGACTTGCCGCAGGCGGACTTCAAGGCGGCGCTGGTGAGCGTGGGCGTGCCGGAAGGCTTTGCGGATCTGCTGGCCGATTCCGATGCGGGCGCGGCCAAGGGCGCCCTGGAAGACCACGGCAAGCAATTGAGCGCGCTGATTGGCCGTCCGACGACGACCTTGCTTGACGCCGTGAAGGCGGCGCTGGCCAAATAAGGGGAGGGTGCCGCAGGTTGGGAATACCGCGCGGCATTCTGAAATGAAAAGAGCCGCAAACTCGTGAAAGTTTGCGGCTCTTTTGCGAATTTTGGTAATGGTGCCCACGAAGGGACTCGAACCCCTACACCCGAAGGCACATGGACCTGAACCATGCGCGTCTACCAATTCCGCCACGTGGGCACTGATGCTGCTTGTTGCTTACTGCTGTATCTCACTACTGTACTGCGGACTACAACGAAAACAACTCGTTGCTGGTGGTGCCCACGAAGGGACTCGAACCCCTACACCCGAAGGCACATGGACCTGAACCATGCGCGTCTACCAATTCCGCCACGTGGGCATTGTGCTGCGTTTTGCTGCTGCTTGCTGTCTGCTGCGTGTTCTGCAGCGACGGACAAAATAATAAGGGTTGGCGGCGATTCGGTCAATGAACATTTTGCTCTTTTCTTCAAGAAACCCTCTTTTCCACTGAAAAAAGGGTTTTCCATATGAGAAATGGCGTAAAACTGCCTGTTTTTTCAGCGTAGTCAGCGTCGTTGCTGCCATGCCAGCAGCATCAGTGCCAGACATAACAGCGGGAAGGTGCCCGGCGCCGGGATGGCGTTCGGGGCGATATCCCAGCCGATGGCATCGAGGGCGATCAAGTCGTTCCAGCGCAGGCGCAATAATTCGCCGTATGCCACCGCCGGGTCCATGATGCCCAGGTGTAACTTGTCGCGCCAGTGGCTGGCCTGGTCGCCGTCGCCGTGAAAGCTGCCGTTGGCAAACAGCGGACCGCGCGTCGCGCCGCCATCGAGCGAGAAATACTTGTCGCGGTTGTCGGCCGTCCAGTCGATCACGCCGGCCGCGGCGCTTTCTGCCGAGTAGCGGAACAAGTCCAGTCCCGAGACGTAGGTAAATTCCGTGTCGTCATAGGGGCCGCCCAGCGGCGGCGAGTTGTAGTCGAGGATATCCACGCCGCTGAGAAAGCCCAGTGCGTGGCCGATTTCATGCATGGCCACGCCGATGAAGTCGATGCTGTGGGCGCCGATGCCATTGCCGGGATCGAAATCGAAGTTGAAATCGCTGTTGAACTGGATGAAGCCGTCGCAATTGCCGATGCAGCCGTCCAGCGATTGGGGCGGCGGAGCCAGGCCGACGGCCTTGGCTTCGGCATTGCTCAGTGATAAATACTGATTGTTGGCGTCGCCATTGTTGTCGAGATAGGGCAGGGCGCTGCCGGGTCCGTTGGGGCTGTTGGCCGTGCGGTTGATCAGCATGCCGAAGCTGTCGCCGCCGGGCAGGTGCGCCAACGCCCGCTGGTCGATGGTGGACGTGGCGTCGGCGGCCAGGGCGCCGCGAAAGTCGCTGTAGCGGTAAAACGCTTCCGACGAGCCCGTTTGCCCCAGGATGTTGCCGCCCAGCGAATTGAAGCCCACCGTCAGCTCGATGGTGACATTGTCTTTCAGGACGCGCGACCAGCGCGCGGCCGCCGCCTGGAATCCCTGCTGCGCCTGCAGCGAAGTGCCGGGTACGTATTGCAGATTGAACAGGGGCGAGGCGATAGTGCTGATAGGTAACATCAAGGCGAGGACGGCGACGAGGCTTTTCATGGCGGCGCTCCAGCAATGGCGATGCCATCGTGCAGGCAAGAAGCGTGCTCACTCGTAAAATCAAGGACTTGGCGCGTGCGCAGCCGTCACCTGTCAAGAATGCCGACAGGGTTTGCTGAGGCTGGAAATGAAAAAAGCCGCAAACTCGTGAAAGTTTGCGGCTCTTTTGCGAATTTTGGTAATGGTGCCCACGAAGGGACTCGAACCCCTACACCCGAAGGCACATGGACCTGAACCATGCGCGTCTACCAATTCCGCCACGTGGGCACTGATGCTGCTTTGCTGCTTGTCGCTGCGTGTTCTGCAGCGAGGACAAAATCATAAGGGCTGGCGCGCATTCGGTCAATCAACATTTTGTACTTTTCTTCAAGAAATACCCTTTTCACCTGAAAAAAGGCATTTCCCTAGGAGCGGAGGATGGATGCAGCTGTTTTTTTAGCAAAAAACAGGCGTTTGGCGCTTATTGGGGCAGGGTGATGGTTTGCGTGCCTATCTGCAGCAAGCGTCCGCCAGACACCGGCTGCAATGAAGTTGGCACCGATTTGCAGCCGATATCGAGCACGATCAGGAACTCTGCCGCCATGGCCGGGCTGGTCTTGACGTAGGCGGCATGCTGCTGGCTGGCTTCGAGGGGCGGATTGGGGGCGCTAAAGCCGGACAATTGCTCCTCGTCTGGCCGTAGTGATTGCAGGCAAAGTGATGCCGTGCCATTTTCTATGCTGGCTCGGCCATTCGGGTAAAGGTACAAGGTATTGAGTGCATGGATGTTCCATTCGAAAGTGCGGGCCGTCGCGGAGGTCAGCTTGTCGAGCACTACCACCACGTCATTCTGGCGCGAGTACCATACCTGGCGCCTGGCCAGGCTCAGGTCGTTGCTGTAGGCGGCGCTGGCATCGCCTTCCACATAGTCGAGGTCCGTACCGTGCGTGAAGGCCGTGATCTTGCCGTTTTTGTAGCGCGTCTCGTAATGGCCTTCGACGAGTTGGCCTTTTCCTCCATCAAATGTGATGGCGTTATGCGCGCGCGACTGGCGGTACCAGCTTTTCGAGAGCGGCGATGCATAGTAGTCCTGGTAGCCGGCTTCGATCAGCAGTGGTTTGTTGCCGCTGTTGATGACCAGGCTGTTTTGATCGCCGTGGCTGTGATTGAAGGCTCCAAACGGACTCGATTTGAAGTAGACGGAAGTGCGGGCAGCATTGCTGATGTCGCTATGCATGGCCGCCCAGCCAATGCTGGGAAAGAGCATGGCGTTGGGCGGTGCTTCGGGTGCGACCGTATCGGCGGGAAGCGGGTAGGGCGCCTGCAGCAGGGTGATGGGATTTTCTTGTGCGCCTGGCTGGTTGCTGTACCAGGCGGCCGCTGGCGTGGCTTGCCGTGCTACATATGCCTTCAGGAGTGCCGGGTCCGGTTTGCTTTCATGGACATCGCCGAAGACATGGCGCGGTGCGTTCGGTGGAATGAACTGCATGAAATAATTGGAGAATCCCGCCGTCCAGGGTTTGTTGAACAGGCTGACGCCAGTGGCTTCGGCCAGCGGCTGCCATAATTGCATTTGCATGTCGGTGGTGTACTGGCCATACGCCGAGCCGTTGGCAAAGCCGCCTTCCGGGCCACTCCAGACGTGGACGATATGCATGTACGAGCGCACGGCGAAGTTGAACCAGGCTTGCGCTTCCGGTCTGGCATCGAGCAGCAGGGTTGAGGTGGCGGCAAGGTAACCGAGCGCCTCGACGCCGTGCGAGTCCATGGGGGACTGGTCCAGACGTCCGCCGGCGATGGACAGGTCCGCATAAATCGGTGTCAGCCGCTGCGCGGCGACCGACAGCCAGTGCGCGCGGCGAGGTGCGTCCAGATCCAGCCACAGAAAATCGGCGCCCTTCGCAAGTACCAGGGCAATCATGCGCGCGACCTGATCCTGCGCCTTATAGCTGGTGGGGCCCTCCGGATTCAGCGCGGCCAACTGGTCGCCGCGCAGTATGGCTTCGTCCAGATATCTGCGTTCCTGTGTCAGGCGAAACAGGAGGGCGGCCGCTTCCATCTGCCGGATTACGGCGCCGGCGGCATTGGCAATGCGGTTGTACTGGCCGCTATCGTTGGGCTGGGTCCACAGGCCATCGTGGACGCTGGCCACGGCGGTGGTATTCAGATTGACCTCACTCACGAGGCGGTTCAGGAAGGGGCGCCGTTTGCTGTTCATGGCGGCATCCCAGGCGCTTGCTTGCGCAAAGGAGGCTGGCAACTGGCGCGGGCGCGGGTGGGCTCGCACGGTGGCCGCCAGCTCGGACGATTCGGGAACGACAAAAGTGCGTGAATTGCTGTCGATGGTAAATGGCCGCTTATTGGACCAGTCGGGGGACGTCGAGAGAGGGCTCACGCGCCATTCATAATTGCCTGGCGGCAGTGCGCTTGACGGCAGCAGGAAGTTGCGCGAAACGGTGTGGGTGCTTGCTGTGCCCTCAGCCGGCAAAATCTCCACGACATATTGCGCGGGATAGCTGGCATGGCGCGGCCAGGCAAAGGAAGGGGGATTTTGCACCTGCAAAGTCACCTGTTCGGGCGCCGGTTTGACGATTTCGGGGCTGCTGGAACGGGTGCTCACCCAGTCGGTCGCCTGGCTGGTGCCAGCGCCGAGGCTTAATGCGATGAGGCTGCTGAAAAGAATCCGTTTGTGTTTGCCGGGCCTGCATGTCATGACGTCTCTCCGTAATGCTGTTGCCAGTCACGCGCGATGCGTGGCATGTGGGAGATGTCAATATACTATTGAATGGAATGCAAATATTCTTTTTTGATAATTATTTGGCGTTCGATGTGCTGCATCGGTGTCCAGTCCTAAAATAGGTTGACAGTATTTATTGCTGCACAAACGCCCGATGCACCGCATCGGGCGTTTTGTACTTCAAGGCCGTATGTGGTCGTTCCTGGTTGTATATCCGCACCGATTGCGCCACCATTTTGCTCGCCTGTTTCAGGTCTGCAGGTCGATTCAGCAAGAACTCGCCTTTCAGAATGCCGTTGATACGTTCGGCCAGCGCATTCTGATAGCAGTCGTAGCCGTCGGTCATGGAGCAAGTCAGTCCATGACGACGATGAATTTCTTGATAGTAAGTCGAGCAGTACTGGATGCCCCTGTCTGAATGATGGATCAGCGGCGTCTTGCGCTGTCGTGCTCGCAGGGCCATCTTCAAGGCCTCGCTGACCTCTTCGGTTTGCAGGCTTGCGTGCACGTGATAGCCCACGATCTTGCGCGAATACGCATCCGTTACCAAGCTCAGATAGACGAATTTTCCGGCGGTCGGGAGATACGTGATATCGGCTACCCACACCTGCTCCGGCCGCGTGGCGAGCACTTGTCCCGGCCCCTCCCTGAGTAAATTGGGATGGCGCCGGAAGCGGTGATGGCTATTCGTGGTCTTATGATAGGCCCGCTGTGGTTGCACCAGCAGCCGCTCCTGGCGCAAGATATCAAAGAGTCCATCGCGTCCCAATTTGATTTTTGCACCGGAAAAGGCTGCACCGAGCATGCTGTGCAGCTTGCGCGTGCCGATGCGTGGCTGGCGCAGGCGTATCGGCTGCACCAGCTTGACGACAGTTTGCGCCCTGTCCAGGCAATGTCGCTCGCGCTGACGGCGCTGGTAATACGCTTGGCGGCTGATGCCGACACAGCGGCAGGCCCGTTCGACGCTTAATCCTTCGACTTGCTTGCGCGCGATGACCTGCCCAAAGGCTTTTTTACCGGCACCCCGTATTCGTCACGCAGAACGTCGAGAACCGCCTCGAACAGCGCGGATTTCTGTTTTTCTTCCTTGAGCTGACGCTCCAGCTCCTTGATGCGCTGCTCTGGCGTCAGTGGCCTGGCTGGTGTGTCTGTCATGGTCGCTCTCCGTTGGCTTCGGCCCCTGGGATGCGTCCAATCCTGCAGGCCGTGTTTGCGACACCATACCAAAACTGTCGACCGACCCTGTATTCCGTAGCGCGTTTGCGCCTGCTTGTACGTCATCTCGCCTTTTTCAACCTGCTCGACAACGCTCAATTTAAAAGCCAGGCTGTAATCTCGCTGACTGCGTCGAAACCCTTGTTCCATCGGACACTCCTTCTCTGTAACGAAAAAGTGTCAACTTATTCCAGGATGGGTCACGGAAATGAAAAAAGCCGCAAACTCGTGAAAGTTTGCGGCTTTTTTGCGAATTAGGTAATGGTGCCCACGAAGGGACTCGAACCCCTACACCCGAAGGCACATGGACCTGAACCATGCGCGTCTACCAATTCCGCCACGTGGGCACTGATGCTGCTGTGACTTATTACTTTACTGCTCGAGTACTTGTTGCAAAATAACTTTACAGCAATTCTGCTATTATAGCGACTTGAAGAGTTTTGCGCCAGATGAGCTTTCGCTCCATACTGCACATCAACCCTGTACCGCTTTCCTGCAACTGCATTCCCGTGAAGGTTTGTTGCTGCAAGAGACCGAGATTATAGAGCAATATTTGCCGAAGTCAAATGCATTGCGCAGCTTTTCTCCTTTTTTTCATCGGCGGGGCACTTGTTCGGTTTCCGCTACGCTGTGCGTTAGGCAAACCAAGGCGTCCTCCGGTACACTACCGCACATCACCGTGTCAATATTGACGGTGATGTCATCGGTCTTTGTCTTCCGTTTGATCACTGTCAATAACAACTATAGAAATACTTTTGAGCCAAAATACCCACACCATCCCCAGCCGGGAGGACATTCTCGGCATATTCCGCAGCGTCAACGCGCCTCTCGACCCGCAGTCTCTCGGGAAAACGCTGCAAGTGCATGCCGATTCCATGGATGTCCTGGTCCGTCGCCTGAAGGCGATGGAGCGCGACGGCCAGCTCAAGTCTGACGCCAGCGGTGTTTTCAGCCTGGCCGACCAGAGCGCGCTTGTCGCCGGTCGCGTCATGAGCCACCGCGACGGCTTCGGTTTCGTCATTCCCGACGACGCCAGCGCCGACCTGTTCCTGCCAGAGAAAGAAATGCAGAAAGTTCTGCATGGCGACAAGGTCATGGCCCGCATCGTCGGCACGGACCGCCGCGGCCGCCCGGAAGGCACGATCGTTGAAGTCACGCAGCGCGCCAATACCCACGTCATCGGCCGCCTGATCCAGGAAAACGGCACCTGGGTCGTGGCGCCGGAAGACCAGCGCATCGGCCAGGACATTCTCGTCACCGGTTCGGTGGGCAAGGCGAAGGCCGGCCAGATCGTCAGCGTCGAGCTGACCGAGCAACCGATGCGCTTCAAGCAGCCGGTCGGCAAGATCGTCGAAGTGCTGGGCGCCCTGGATGATCCCGGCATGGAAATTGAAATTGCCGTGCGTAAATTCAACGTGCCGCACATCTTTTCCGCCGCCGCCTTGAAACAGGCGGAAAAACTGCCGTTCGAAGTGCGCGCCGCCGATCTGAAAGACCGCGTCGACCTGCGCGACGTGCCGCTCGTCACCATCGACGGCGAAGACGCGCGCGATTTCGACGATGCCGTGTATTGCGAACCCGTCAAGATCGGCCGCGCCAACTGCTTCCGCCTGATCGTGGCGATTGCCGACGTCAGCCATTACGTGAAACCGAACGACGCGCTCGATATCGACGCGCTCGAACGCAGCACGTCCGTCTACTTCCCGCGCCGCGTGATCCCGATGCTGCCGGAAAAACTGTCGAATGGCCTGTGTTCGCTGAACCCGGCCGTCGACCGTTTGACCCTCGTCTGCGACGCCGTCGTCAGCGACAAGGGCGAACTGAAGGCCTACCAGTTCTACCCGGCCGTGATCCATTCGGCCGCGCGCCTGACGTACGACGAAGTCGCTGCCGTGCTGGGCAACACCAAGGGACCCGAAGCGGCACGCCGCGCGGACATCCTGCCGCACCTGCAGAACCTGGAAGCCGTCTACCGCGCCTTGCTGAAAGCACGCACGGAGCGGGGCGCCATCGATTTCGAGACGACGGAAACGTATATCGTCTGCAATAGCGCGGGCAAGATCGAAAAGATCATCCCCCGCACGCGCAACGAAGCGCACAAGATCATCGAAGAGTGCATGCTGGCGGCCAACGTCTGCGCAGCCGATTTGTTGCTGCGTAACAAGCATCCAGGCACCTACCGCATCCACGCCAGCCCGACCAAGGAAAAGCTCACGCAAGTGCGTACTTTCCTGAAACAGGTTGGCTTGAACCTGACGGGCGGCGACACGCCGTCGGCATCCGATTACCAGACCCTGATGCAGCAGATCAAGCAGCGTCCCGATGCGGCTCTGCTGCAAACGATGCTGCTGCGCTCGATGCAGCAAGCCGTCTACAGCCCGGACAATATCGGTCACTTCGGCCTGGCCTACGAGGCGTATGCCCACTTCACCAGCCCGATCCGCCGCTATCCCGACCTGCTGACGCACCGCGCCATCAAGGCCATCCTGCAAGGCAAGAAATACGAGCCGAAACTGTCCGACAAGGTCGTGCTGAACACGAATGTGTCGAACGCCACGCGCAAGCAGCAGGCCAAGGACAAGGCCGACGGCAAGCCGAAGAAGACGGACCTGACCATCTGGGACGCGCTGGGCGTGCATTGCTCGGCCAACGAGCGCCGCGCCGATGAAGCGTCGCGCGACGTGGAAGCCTGGCTCAAGTGCTACTTCATGCAAGACAAATTGGGCGAGGAGTTCACCGGCACCATCACCGGCGTGACCACCTTCGGCGTGTTCGTGCAACTCGACACCCTGTTTGTCGAAGGCCTGGTGCACGTCACCGAGCTGGGCACCGACTACTTCCAGTACGACGATGCGCGCCATGAATTGCGCGGCGAACGCACGGGCAAGCGCTACCAGCTGACCGACCGTCTGACGGTGCAAGTGGCGCGTGTCGACCTGGAAACGCGCAAGATCGATCTGCGTCTGGTGACCGATGCGGAACTGGCGGGCGACGAAGCGCCGGCCAAGCAGTCTGGCGGCAAGCGCAAGGGCGAAAAGAAGTCGATGGTCAAGCCCGGTCCCGCGACCGAGCAGCGCCATGAAATCAAGGCCAGCGGCAACAACGGCGGCAAATCCGGCAATGGTTCCGGCGGCCGTGCCAATGGCGCCAAACCTGCCGCCAAGGCGCAAGCCAAGGCAGCGCCGCAAGCAGCAGCCCCCAAGGCCGCCGCGCCGAAGCGCAGCAAGAAACCAGCCGCGGCACCCGCTGCGGCGGCACCACGAGCAGCAAAAACTGTATCAAAATCAAGCAAGAACAAGCGATAAAAGAAACGATAACAAATGAAGAATAAAAT
The DNA here is from genome assembly GCF_046113285.1 of Janthinobacterium aestuarii. Classification (NCBI taxonomy): domain Bacteria; kingdom Pseudomonadati; phylum Pseudomonadota; class Betaproteobacteria; order Burkholderiales; family Oxalobacteraceae; genus Janthinobacterium; species Janthinobacterium aestuarii. Next base: position 4,023,679 of record NZ_CP142524.1, on the reverse strand, counting down.
GATTTTCGGCTTCCACGCCGTCACTTCGCGTCTGCGTCATGAAGCGTCGTCCGTGGAAGAAATTTTCGTCGATGCCAGCCGCGTCGACGGCCGCATGAAGGACATGATCGCCGCCGCCAAGGCGGCCAACGTGCGCGTCATGCCCGTCGATTCGTCGCGTCTCGATAAAATCGTCGGCACGCGCCGCCATCAGGGCGTGATCGCGTTTGCGTCGCAGCTGTCGCTGGCGCGCAATCTCGACGAGTTGCTGGACGCCATCGACGGCCCGCCGCTGCTGTTGATTCTCGACGGCATCACCGACCCGCATAACCTGGGCGCCTGCCTGCGCGTGGCCGACGGTGTCGGCGCGCATGCCGTCATCGTGCCGAAGGACCGCGCCGTGGGCTTGAACGCCACGGCCGCCAAGGTTGCCAGCGGCGCCGCCGAAACCGTCCCGTACATCACCGTGACGAACCTGGCGCGCACCATGCGCGAACTGAAGGACCGCGGTATCTGGCTGATCGGCACCTCGGACGACGGCGAAAAAGGCTTGTACGAAGCCGATTTCACGGGCCCGACGGCCCTCGTCATGGGTTCCGAAGGCGAAGGCATGCGCCGCTTGACGCGCGACACCTGCGACATCCTCGTCAGCATCCCGATGTTCGGCTCCGTCGAGAGCCTGAACGTGTCCGTGGCCTCCGGTGTGTGCCTCTACGAAGCCCGCCGCCAGCGCATTGCGCTGGAAGCCTAAAAAACGTCCATGGCGGCGTTGCATTGCCTCGCCGTACATTCGTACTGTCTTCGGCAATGCGCCTTGCCCTGAACGTTTTGTAGCGCTTCCAGAAAATCAGCCGCCGCCCTTGAGGCGGCGGTTGTTTATCTGCCTCTCCGGCAGCACGCCGCCGAATACGCTACCATTTGCATTCCACCTTATCCATTTTCATTATGTTCCACCACCTGCGCGAAGACATCAACAGCATCATTGAACGTGACCCGGCCGCCCGCAATGGCTGGGAGGTGCTGACCTGTTATCCGGGCCTGCACGCCATCGTCATGCACGGCTGGGCGCACTGGTGCTGGACGCGGCACATGAAATGGGTGGGGCGCTTCATTTCGTATATCGCCCGCATCATCACGGGCATCGAAATCCATCCCGGCGCCGTCATCGGCCGGCGCGTCTTCATCGACCACGGTTTCGGCGTGGTGATCGGCGAGACGGCCGTCGTCGGCGACGACTGCACCATCTACCAGGGGGTTACCTTGGGCGGCACCTCGCTGCACAGCGGCGCCAAGCGCCATCCGACCCTGGAGCGCGGCGTCATCGTCGGCGCCGGCGCGCAGGTGCTGGGCAGCTTCACGGTGGGCGAATACGCCAAGGTGGGCTCGAACGCGGTGCTATTGAAACCCGTGCCGTCCGGCGCCACAGCCGTCGGCAACCCCGCGCACATCGTGCAAAAGGATGTCAGCGCCTTGCGCGAAGGCAGCACGGCGCATTTGTTTGCCGCGTACGGCGTCACGCCCAACGGCGACGATCCGCTGTCGAAGGCCCTGCAAGGCCTGATCACGCACGCCGTGGCGCAGGAGCAGCGCATCGAAACCATCCTCGCCACCCTGAAGGCGGCGGGCATCTGCTGCCAGGGCGTGCCTGAGTGTGATAAATTCGATTCCGAGCAAATGAACAAGCTGGTTGATTAAGGATACAGGCATGAATACTGATGTGACGGCAGGCGAAAAAAGCAATGACAATCCGAATCTGCTCGACCCCTTCGAGATCCGCGTGCTGGCCGTGCTGGCCGAAAAGGAAGCGCTGACGCCGGACAGCTACCCGCTCTCGCTCAACGCGCTGACGAACGGCTGCAACCAGCTGTCGAGCCGCGACCCCGTCATGGCCCTCTCCGAGGAAACCGTGTACGACGTGCTGCAGCGCTTGATGCAGCGCAAGTTCGTCAACGGCATCACGCAGGCGGGCGCGCGGGTCGCCAAGTATGAACACCGCATGCGCATCAAGTGGTCGCTGGAACAGGACAAGCTGGCCATCCTGACGATCTTGATGCTGCGCGGCTTGCAGACGGCGGGCGAAATCCGCAGCCGCAGCGGCCGTGTGCACGAATTCAAGTCCGTCGCCGAGGTGGAATCCGGCCTGCAATTTTTGATCGACAAATACCCGCCGCTGGTGGCGAAACTGGCCGTCGCCCCCGGCGCCAAGGAACCGCGCTACGGCCATTTGCTGGGCGGCGAGGAAGCGCTGGCGCAAATTGAGACGGCGGCAGGTTACGCTGGTGCCGTCAGCGCGCCGCAGCAGGGCAGCAGGGTGGCCCAGCTGGAACAGGAAGTGCTGCAGCTGCGCAGCGACTTCGATGGCCTGGCGGCGCAGTTCGAGGCGTTCCGCAAGCAGTTCGAATAAGCGGCCTTCACGCATGAGTTTTTCCTTCCTGTGCCGCGCCTGCGGCGAGACCCACACGGGCATGCCCAGCTTCGGCGCCGACGCGCCGTGGCTGGTTGAACAGATGGCGCCCGCCGAGCGCGAAACGCGCTGCCAGCTCGACAGCGACGCCTGCATCGTCGATGAAGAACACTGCTTCGTGCGCGCCACCATCGACATCCCCGTGCATGGCTCGGATGAACCATTCAGCTGGGGCGTGTGGGTGTCGCTGAGCAGCGAGAGCTTCGATGCGTGGGATGCCTGTTTCAATGACGCCAGGCGCACTCACATCGGCCCCTTCTTCGGCTGGCTCAGCACGCAGCTGCCCGTGTATCCGGCTACCCTGAACCTGAAAACCCGGGTACACCTGCGCGACGACGGCATGCGTCCGTACCTCGAGCTGGAGCCGACCGGCCATCCGCTGGCGGTGGAACAGCGCGACGGCATCACGGCCGAGAGGGTGGCCGAGCTGTATGTGCGGCTCGTGCATGACGCGTGACAGGAGCCGCTCCCTGTCAGTCCGCCCGCGTTTCCGGTATCATTCGGCATGAATAATATTTCCTTCCAACCGTTTGTTATTGGTGTCGCTGGCGGAAGCGGCAGTGGCAAGTCAACCGTATCACAGCAGGTGCTGGCGTCGTTCGGTGCCGACATGGTCTCGGTCGTGATGCAGGACGACTATTACTGCGACCAAACCCATCTCTCCCCTGAAGTCCGGCGCCAGCAGAATTACGACCATCCGCAGGCGTTCGAGTGGCCATTGCTGGTGCAGCACATCCAGGCCTTGCGCAATGGCGAAGCGATCGAGATGCCGGAGTACGACTTCACGCTGCACAACCGCTCCAACAGGACCATTCCCGTCAAGCCGGCGCCGGTGATTGTGATCGAAGGCCTGTTTGCCTTGTATGACGAAGACTTGCGCAACATGATGTCGCTGAAGATCTTTGTCGACACGGCTTCCGACGTGCGCTTCATCCGCCGCATGCAACGCGATATCACGGAACGCGGCCGTTCCGTGGAAAGCGTCATCGAGCAGTATCTGGAAACGGTACGCCCGATGCACAAGCAATTCATCGAACCGACCAAGCGCAATGCCGATGTGATCTTGCCGCACGGCGCCAACGGTCCCGCGGTCGACATGATCACGGCCAAGGTGGCCAGCGTGATCGGCCGGTTGACGCGGGCCTGATCCCCGCCGGTCCGCTGCGCGTATGCCGGGCCGGCATACGCGTTACGCGTGCAGGGCGCTGCCCAAATCCTCCCATCATGGAAGAGGGGACTCAGCCTTCCTCGCGCCAGCGGCGCAGGCGGATGGCGGCGTAAATCAGCGCCGCGCCTGCCGCCGCACCCAGCCACACGGCTGGCAAGGCCAGGCTGGACCAGGAGTTGCTGAACACATCAGTGTGCGTCGCGTGCGATCCCCCCTCTGCCAGCGCGTGCATCTGCGGCAGCAGGTCCGGCTCGAACAGATACCAGCTGCCGGGGAGGGTGCCCAGCAGGGCGCGTCCGATGACGTTCATCTGTATCCAGTCGACGCCGCTTTCCGTCTGCGTCAGCTTGCCGGCCCAGACGGCCAGGATGAGCAGCAGCAGCGGCACGCCGACGGCCCACAAGAAGACTTTCGACTTGGCCCAGCTCGACACCATCAGCAGCCATCCGACCGTCGGCAAGGCCCACAGGCAATACACGGGCAGCAAGCCGAACACGCGCAGCGGTCCCAGATACAGGCCGGGCGTGGCGAGCAGTTCGGCGAACACATGGATGCCGTTGACCGCCAGCACGCCGCTCAGGATCAGCACCAGGAGCAGCGAAGTCACGCTGGCGGCGGCGGCCACGATCAGCGGCGCGACCAGCAGGGCGATGGCCGCTTTCGACAGCACCGTCTGGGCATCCGAGATGGGCAGCGACTTCCAGAACAGCATGCTGCGGTCGCGGCGGTCTTCATGCAGGGCGCTCAGGCAATAGAAAAACACGAGAAAGCCCAGTGCCAGGAACAGCGGCGCGGCCGCGTACGTGTAGTTGTTGGCGACGGCGTCGATGATTTCCGTGCGGCGCGGGCCGAAGGTGCGGGTATTGAAGACCGTGCTCCAGGACACTTCTTCGCCATTGACGATCAGCGCCGTGCGCATCTTGGTCTTGGCGATGGTGCCTATCGTCATCAGGGCGCCCAGTACCGTCATGACGACGCCGATGAGGGCGGGCGTCCATACCAGCATGCCCTTGTGTTCCCACAATTCACGCCGGATCAGCCATTGCATCTTGTTTGCAGGGGAAATACTCATTGGTACGATCCTTTCATGGTCGCGACAAACAGGTCAGCCAGGCTGGGCGTGCGGACTTCGCCGAGGGCGGCCAGCTGGGTGCGGGCGACGCCGTCGAACAGCATCACCGACTTGCCGAACACGCTGCGTTCGCTGATCGGCTGCAGCGCGCGCGCCGGATTGACGTGCTGCGGGCCCACCATCACCTCGATGTAGCGCTCGCCCACGTCTTCCATGCTCGATGCCAGCACGATCTTGCCGTCGCGAATGAACATCAGATCGCTCAGGATGTGTTCCACTTCCTCGATCTGGTGCGTGGTGATGACGATGGTCTTGTTTTCATCGAAATAGTCTTCCAGCAAGTTCTGGTAGAACTGCTTGCGGTACAGAATGTCCAGCCCCAGGGTCGGCTCGTCGAGCACCAGCAGTTTGGCGTCGATGGCCATCACCAGCGCCAGGTGCAGCTGCACCACCATGCCTTTCGACATGGACTTGACCTTCATCTTCGGCGCCAGCTTGGTATGGGCCAGATAGCGCTCGGCCTTGCTGCGGTCGAAACGTGGATGCACGCCGGCAACGAAATCGATGGCGTCGGCCACGCGCAGCCAGCCCGGCAGGATCGCCACGTCGGCGATGAAGCACACGTCGTCCATCAGCGCGTCGCGCTGCAGGCGCGGATCGCGCCCCAGCACCGACAGCTGGCCTTCGAAGCCCGTCAGGCCCAGGATGGCTTTCAGCGTGGTGGTCTTGCCGGAGCCGTTCGGCCCGATCAAGCCGACGATGCGCCCCGGCGCGATATCGAAGCTGATGCCGTCGATGGCGACCTGCTTGCCATACTGCTTGCGCAGGCCACGTGCGCTGATGACGCTGTCCTTGTTCAATGCATTCATGCGCTCTCTCCGTGTGCGCCACTGTCGCGGCTCGCCTGCAGTAGTTGCTCTAGGTTAAGGCCCAGTTGCGTGATGCGTTCCAGCATCGCCGGCCATTCTTCGCGCATGAAGCGCTCGCGTTCACTGGCCAGCAATTTGTCGCGGGCGCCTTCCAAGACATACATACCGAGTCCTCTGCGTTTTTCCACCAGGGCATCGTCGACCAGTTCCTGATAGGCGCGCGAAACCGTGATGGGATTCAATTGATAATCGGCCGCCACCTGGCGCACCGACGGCAATGCGTCGCCGGACTGCAGCACGCCATCGAGCATCATGCCCACCACCCTGGCCTTGAGCTGGCGGTAGATGGGGCTATTGTCATTCCATTCCGTGCTCATGGGATGCGCTCCGACAAGGGCGGGGCGGTGCGGCGCGTGAAAAATGCTGTAGACATCGAAGCTCCGTGATGTGGTTGATTGGTGTTGTAGTTAACTATAACAGTGATATTTGAAATGTCAACACATTCATGTTTTCCAGGCATGTGGAAACTATAATGTTGCGTATTTAAAAAAATTACTTGATAGATTCTGGCGAATCTCGTCGCCACTCACCATGAAAACAGCAATGATCAATCGATATGACGAGTTGCAAAATCTGTTCAGACGCGCCAGTTGCGGCATCGCCCTGCTGGCTGGGCTGAGTGCCTGCGGCGGCGGTTCCAGCGGCGGCACGACCACGCCCGTAGCGCCTGTCGAAACGCCACGATACCTGCTGGGAGGCACGGTCAGCGGCTTGCTGCCAGGCGCCAGCGTCGTGCTGGCAAACGGGGCGGATAAAGTAACCGTCACGGCCAACGGTGCGTTCAGTTTTGCCGGCAAGCTGGCGGCGGGCGCCAGTTATGAAGGCAAGGTCGACAGCGCCTCCGCTGGCCTGGGCTGCAGCATCTCGCAAGGCGCGGCGACCATGGGCAATGCGGATGTCAGCACGCTTGCCGTGCGCTGCCTGCCCATCGTGCTGGCCGGCGTGCTGGAGAAAATCCAGGTGGTGGCAGGTATGGTCAGCGATGCCGCTGGTAACTACTACATCGCCGATGCGGGCAATCATGTCATCCATAAATTGGGAACCGATGGCAACTTGAGCGTGTATGCGGGCGTGATGGGCAAGGAGGGAGTAGAGGATGGTCCGGTGTCTGGAGCGACCTTTTCTTTTGCCGGAGGGAGCCGTTTGGCCATCGACCGCCAGGCAAATCTTTTTGTGAGCGATTATTGTCACGCCGTGCTGCGCAAGATCACGCCGGCCGGCGTGGTCAGTACGGTTGCCGGCCAGCGGCGTAGCAGTTGCGAAGCCGATGATCTTGAACCCGCTTCAGCGTATGTGGATGGGCAGGGGGCGCAAGCCCGTTTTGGCTTGCCTGGCAGCCTGATCACGGACGCGAATGGCGATGTGCTGCTGGTGGATACTCACCAGAATACCGTTCGCCGTATTACCGCCAGTGGCGTGGTCAGTACCCTGCCGTGGAAGTATGCTCCCATGCCGGAGGTGGGTAGCGACTTTCGGCGCGTGGGCCGATTGGCGATCGATCCTGCCGGCAACGTGTATTTTAGTGATGTTACTGGCGGTTATATATTCCGCATCCAGGATGGCGTGGCGGTCAAGGTGGCGGGGAACCGCTCGCTGGCGGGATCTGTTGATGGTATCGGCGGCGCTGCCAGCTTTTTCCGCATTGCAGGTATGCACTTCAACCGCGATGGTGATTTATTGCTGGTCGATGGCGCCACTATCCGCAAGGTGCAGGTCGACGGCAAGGTGACGACGCTGTTCGGTCCTGGCCTGCTCGATGCGAATGGCCAGACGGCAGGCTTTAAACAGCTCAGTGCAATGGTGCTGGAACCTTCCGGCGCCATGGTCGTGTATGACCTGGGCCGACATATGCTGCGCAGACTGGATCAGGATGGGAAGCTGTCGACCCTGCCAGCCTTGCCTGGGCATATTGGTCTCGTCGATGGTGTTGGTGCAGCGGCGCGCCTGACGTTGGGCTACGCGAGAGCCGTCGTGGCGGATACGGCGGGGAATGTCTACCTGGCGGACGATGTCAACAATGTCATCCGTCGCGTGGCGCCCGATGGCACGGTCAGTATCTTTGCGGGCATTGCGGGAAAAGACGGCGGGGTCGATGGCGGGCGTGGCACCGCGACCTTGGAGGGACCGGTGGCCATGGCGTTCGACAAGGAAGGCAACCTGTATTTTGCGGACCAGTTCCATGGGCAGCCTTGGCTCGTGTTACGCAAGATTAACAAGCAGGGCGAGGTATCGAGCATTAATTATTTGCCAACTTCGCATGGCACGCGTTTCGCGCTGGCGATCGACCAGCAAGACAATATTTATTGGGTGCACAATGTAGGCAATGGTATCTACCGGCGCCCTCCGGGGGGCGAGTTTGCCCTGTTTATGCCATTCGATAGTGCCATGAAAGTATTGAATGGAAAGATAGGCACGCGCGACTATATTTCAGCCGCCGCGCTGGCTGTGGATCGTCATGGGACGCTGTACTTTGAAGACGTCCAGCATCATGTGATCTTCAAGGTTGCGCAGAACGGTGATGTCAGTCATTTTGCCGGTACCGCCCTGCAGAGCGGAGACAAGGATGGCCCGCCGGGAATCGGCACGCTTCCATCATCCGATTATTTCCCGCTGATGATGGATGCCAATGACAATCTGTACATGGGGAGCCAGGACGCGCTACGCAGAATTGACACCGCCGGTGTAATTTCTACTCCGCAACTGGGTTGGGGTTCTCCCGTGCTGAGCACCTTCGCTATTGGCAATGGCGTGGTATATGGCTTTACCGCCCAGGCAGTGATCCGGACGCCTTTGCCCTAGGTTCATCGTTGTGCGGCAGGCAAGGTCGTCAGCCGCGCCTGCAAGTCCAGCGCATTGAACAGGGCGGCGCCGGCCGCCGTGTTGTCGAAGATGCACCAGCTGCCCGCCTGCGCCGATGTGTGCAAGTCGGCGGCCAGCGCCGCCAGGTAGTCGGCCGGGTAGTCCGAGTAATAAATCTTTGGGCTGCCGTGCAGGCGCAGGTAGGCCACGCTGGTCGTCGGCACGTGCGGGCCCGGCTGGCCGGCGGGCGGATCGGCCCGCACGCGCGTGATGCCTTGCATCGTCAATAGTTCGGTCGCGCCCGCCTCGAACCAGCTGGGGTGGCGCGCTTCGCAAGCGAGCATGCCGTCGAAGCGCTGGCGCAGCGCATGGAAAAATGCGCTGGCCACGTCGGCCTCGAAACGCAGGCTGGGCGGCAGCTGCACCAGCACGCAGCCCAGTTTATTCCCCAGTTGCATGACCTCTCCCGCGAAGCGATCCAGTTCGGCCGCACAGTCGCGCAAGCGCCGTTCGTGCGTGATGCTTCGCGGTAATTTCACGCTGAAGCAGAAATGCTCGGGCACGCTGGCGGCCCAGCGCGCGTACGTGGAGGGCTGGTGCGGGCGGTAGAACGAGCTGTTGATTTCCACGCAGTCCAGTACCTGGGCATAGCGCTGCAGGTGGCTGCCATCGAGGGGGAAGCGGCTGGCGGCGGCGCTGGAGATGCTCCAGCCGGCCGTGCCGATGTAAACAGTGGGCATGGCGCCATTACAGCAAGGCCAGGCGGGCGCGGCTATCGGACAAACGCCCGTGCGGCCGTCGGCGCAGGCCTAGTCTATGATCTCGCCGTTCAGGTCATGGCGCGTGATGTTGCCGCGCGTATCGATGGCGATCCAGCCGCCGCGCGGCTGTTGTGGCGGCGTCACGTCGCATTCCCAGTCGGGCAGGACATAGCGCAAGGTATTGTCGACCTGGTGCACGGCAGGGCGGTGCGTATGGCCGTGGATCATGACGGTGCTCGCGTGTTCGGCAAATACTTGCGCGACAGCATCGGGCGTGACATCCATGATGGCCATGGATTTTTCGCCATTGTGCTCGCGGCTGCTTTGGCGCAAACCGTCGATGATGGCCTTGCGCTGCGCCAGCGGCATGGACAGGAACTGTTTTTGCCAGGCGGGCTGGCGCACCATGGCGCGAAACTCCATGTAGCTGACGTCTTTCGTGCATTCGGCGTCGCCATGCAGCAAGACGATGCGGCGGCCGGCAATCGTGGCCACGTGCGGTTCGCTGAGCAGGGTGGCGCCGGCGGCGGCGGCAAAGCCGGAGCCGACAAGAAAGTCGCGGTTGCCGGCGATCCAGTAGACATGCACGCCGGCATCGCTGACGGCGCGGATGGCGGCCGTCATGCGCGCATTGAACGGGTCTTCCAGGTCATCGTCGCCGGCCCAGTATTCGAACAGGTCGCCTAATAGATACAGCGCTTGCGCATATTGCGCATGGTGTTCCAGGAAAGAAAGAAACGCCGCGCTGGTGCGCGGGTGCGAACTCTGCAGATGCAGGTCGGAAATAAAGAGTGCGGCAGGCATTGTCATCGTTCAACGCTCCCAAAAAGTGATGTAGATGGAGAGGCGCCAACGCGGCAATGCCTGTGATTCATGATGCCTTAGCCGAATTAAACTGCTTCGACTTTTTCAATGATGACGTCGGTCACTGGCACATCGGCGAACATGCCGGCGCGCGAGGTTTTCACGGCGCGGATGGCGTCGACGACTTCCTTGCCGTCGGTAACTTTACCGAACACGGCGTAACCCCAGCCGTCCTGGCCTGGGTAGTCGAGGAAGCTGTTGTTCTTGATGTTGATGAAGAACTGGGCCGATGCCGAATGCGGGTCCGACGTGCGGGCCATGGCCAGGGTGTAGGTATCGTTTTTCAGGCCGTTCTTGGCTTCGTTTTCCACGGTGGTGTCGGCAGGCTTCTGTTTCATGCCTGGCTCGAAACCGCCGCCCTGGATCATGAAGCCGTCGATGACGCGGTGGAAAATCGTGTTGTCGTAGTGACCGGCTTTCATGTAGGCCAGGAAGTTGGCAACCGTTTTCGGCGCTTTCTCGGCGTCCAGTTCAGCGGTGATCTTGCCCAGATTGGTGGTGATGATGACGGAGGTCATGATGATCCTTAATAAATTGGATGAATAATTGATTCAGCGGCGCCAGGCAGGCCGGCGCCGCAAAAACGCTATTTTACAGTTTTGCGGGCGCTGTCTTGAGTAAAGTCGCCGATTCGATCACCACGGGGGTGACGGGCACGTTCTGGTGCGGTCCCTTGTCGGCCACGGGCACGGCCTTGATCTTGTCGACCACGTCCATGCCTTTGATGACTTTGCCGAACACCGTGTAGCCGAAGCCGTCGCGGCCAGGGTAGTCGAGTGCGCCGTTGTCGTTGACGTTGATAAAGAATTGCGCGGTGGCCGAATGCGGGTCGCCCGTGCGCGCCATGGCGATGCTGTAGGTGACGTTTTGCAAGCCGTTCTGCGCTTCATTCTGGATCGGCGCCTTGGTGGCTTTCTGCTTCATGTTCTTGTCGAAGCCGCCGCCCTGTATCATGAAGCCGTCGATGACGCGGTGAAACACGGTACCCTTGTAATAACCGCTTTTGACATACTGCAAGAAGTTGGCCACGCTTTTCGGCGCTTTTTCCTGATCCAGCTCCAGCACGATCTCGCCCATGCTGGTTTTCAGGGCCACGTGGGGCGTGGGGTCGAGGGCGGTCGCCGGTGCGGCCGCCACGACGGCGCTGCCCAGGGTCAGGCCGGCAAACAGGGTGCAAAAGCGGGCCAGGAAAGACAGGCGTTTCGATTTGGTTTCTTGCATGAAGGCGTCCTTGATCGTTATTTTTCTCTAAACTTGCTTTAATTGTAAAGAACTGAAAATTCGGTTGAACATCGTAAAAACCTGATTCATATCGGGCCAGTATGGTTTTTATCAATGTTATACTTGACCGCTAACGCCCCAATTCTAACAAACAAGAACAACAATATAGCGGGTCGACAGTTTTCGGCGCACACGGCAGTTCAGTGGCGCGGCACCCCCGGTGTCCGCGCCTGTCTGTCGTTTTGCCAGGCTGGCGGCCGCTTCACTTGCAAAGTACGATGAGCAATCTAAAGATTTACAACACCCTGGCTCGCGAGAAGCAGGTATTCGTCCCGATGGAAGCGGGCAAGGTACGCATGTACGTGTGCGGCATGACCATCTACGATTATTGCCATATCGGCCATGCGCGCATGATGATGGCCTTCGACGTCATCTACCGCTGGCTGAAGGCGTCCGGTTTCGACGTCACCTATGTGCGCAACATTACGGACATCGACGACAAGATCATCCGCCGCGCCGTGGAAAACGGCGAGACGATTTCCCAGCTGACGACGCGTTTCACCCGGTACATGGATGAAGACACGGCCGCGCTGGGCATTTTGACGCCCGACCACACGCCGCGCGCCACCGAATACGTGCCGCAGATGCTGCGCCTGATCGAGCAGCTCGAAGCGAAGGACCTGGCCTACCAGGGGGCTGACGGCGACGTCAACTACGCCGTGCGCAATTTCCCCCACTACGGCAAGCTGTCGGGCAAGTCGCTCGACGACCTGCGCGCGGGCGAGCGCGTCGACGTCAACACGGGCAAGCGCGATCCGCTCGACTTCGTGCTGTGGAAGTCGTCGAAGGAGTCCGAGCCGGAAGAAGTCAAATGGGATTCGAAGTGGGGCAAGGGCCGCCCGGGCTGGCATATCGAGTGCTCGGCCATGTCGTGCGCCTTGCTCGGTGAACAATTCGACATCCATGGCGGCGGCGCGGACTTGCAATTCCCGCACCACGAAAACGAGATCGCTCAATCCGAAGGCGCGTTCGGCCATACCAGCGTCAATTACTGGATCCATAACGGCTTCGTGCGCCTGGACAATGAAAAAATGTCCAAGTCGCTCGGCAATTTCTTCACCATCCGCGAAGTGCTGCAAAAATTCGATGCCGAAGTGATCCGCTTCTTCATCCTTCGCGCGCACTACCGCAGCCCCCTGAATTACTCGGACGTGCATCTGGACGACGCGCGCCTGTCGCTGACGCGTTTGTACACGGCGCTGGCCGACGTGGCGGTGGAAGAGGGCGCCATCGACTGGAACGAAGCGCATGCCGTGCGCGTGCGCGAAGCGATGGATGACGATTTCAATACGCCGCTGGCCGTGGCGGCCCTGTTCGACCTGGCGACGGAAGTCAACAAGAGCAAGTCGCCCGCCCTGGCGCGTCAACTGAAAGGCCTGGCGGGCGTGTTCGGCTTGCTCGAACGCACACCGCAGCAATTCCTGCAGGCAACTGTCGGCGCCGCCGCCGGTGGACAGGACGAGGCGGCCGGCATCGAAGCGGCGATTGCGGCGCGCAGCGCGGCGAAAAAGGCGCGCGACTTTGCCCAGTCCGACAAAATCCGCGCGGAATTGTTGGCCGCAGGCATCATTCTTGAAGACAAGCCTGACGGCTCGACCAACTGGCGCCGCGCATGATGGCGACGTCCAGGGAAAACGGGGAAGCGCCAGTAATCGCTGCGCAGGTGATCCAGGTGCCGCACTACTGGGAAGAGGCGAAGATCGAGCTGATGAAGCGCGACCGCATCATGAAAAAACTCATCCCGCAATTTGGCGACCTGCACCTGGTCGGCCACAGCGACCCGTTTACCACCCTGGCCCGTTCGCTGGTGGGGCAGCAGATCACGCCCAAGGCGGCCGATGCCGCCTGGAAAAAGCTGCTGCTGGCTTGCCCGAAATGCACGCCTTCGCAAGTATTGAAGGCGGGCGCCGAGCAATTGTCCGCCTGCGGTTTGTCCAAACGCAAGACCGAATACATCCTCGACCTGGCCGACCATTTCAAGGCCAAGCGCGTGCACGCGAGCCAGTGGGACCAGATGGATGACGAAGCCGTCATCGCCGAACTGGTGCAGATCCGCGGCATCGGCCGCTGGACAGCCGAGATGTTTCTGATATTTAATCTGCTCCGGCCGAATGTCTTGCCGCTCGACGACCCCGGTCTGATCCAGGGCATCAGCGTCAATTACTTCTCCGGCGAACCAGTTTCCCGCAGCGATGCGCGCGAAGTTTCCGCCAATTGGGAACCGTGGCGCACCGTGGCGACGTGGTATCTGTGGCGCAGCCTCGACCCTGCAGCCGCCCCTGCCGCATCCGATACAGCCCCCGGCGCACCAGCCGGTACGGTAAAATAAACATAGATGACGCCGCGCGCCCTGGCGCCGTGGCCGGTAAAACCTGGAGGTACAATGACTAAAACGACTTTCCTCAATTTTGAACAGCCGATCGCGGAACTCGATTCCAAGATCGAAGAGTTGCGCTTCGTGCAAGACGATTCGGCCGTCGACATCTCGGAAGAGATCGACCGCCTGGCCAAGAAGAGCCAGCAGCTGACCAAGGATATCTACGCCAAGCTGACCCCTTGGCAAGTGGCGCAGATCGCGCGCCACCCGCAGCGCCCGTACACCATGGATTATGTGAATGAAATCTTTACCGATTTCCACGAATTGCATGGCGACCGCAGCTACGCGGACGATCTGTCCGTCGTCGGCGGCCTGGCCCGCTTCAACGGCCAGCCGTGCATGGTCATCGGCCACCAGAAGGGCCGCGACACGAAAGAGCGCGCCATGCGCAATTTCGGCATGCCGAAACCGGAAGGCTACCGCAAGGCCATGCGCCTGATGAAAGTGGCGGAAAAGTTCAACCTGCCCATCTTCACCTTTGTCGACACGCCAGGCGCCTTCCCCGGCATCGACGCGGAAGAGCGCGGCCAGTCGGAAGCGATCGGCCACAACCTGTACGTGATGGCCGAACTGAAAGTGCCGCTGATCGCCACCATCATCGGTGAAGGCGGTTCCGGCGGCGCACTGGCCATCGCCGTGGGCGACGCCGTGCTGATGCTGCAATACTCGACCTACGCAGTGATCTCGCCGGAAGGCTGCGCCTCGATCCTGTGGAAGAGCGCCGAGCGCGCCTCCGATGCGGCCGAAGCGCTGGGCCTGACCGCCCACCGCCTGAAAGCCATGGGCCTGATCGACAAGATCATCAACGAACCGCTGGGCGGCGCCCACCGCGATCCGAAACAGATGGCCACCTTGCTCAAACGCGCACTGGCCGACACCCTGCGCCAGTTCCAGGGCATGAAAACCAAGGACCTGCTGGCCGCGCGCCACGAAAAACTGCTGAGCTACGGCAAGTTCAAGGAAACCACGCCGAGCGAGTAAGCCAGCGCAAGTCGGCTCAGGTCGAGGTAGGTCGGCGTAGGTCGGCTTAGCGCAGCGTAAGCCGACAAGACGTAATCCGACAAGACGTAATCCGACAAAATATCAAGAGTTACCAGGGACAGTCCGCTAAACGACACCATCCGTTTAGCCGCCTGTCCCTCTTTGCATTCCCGGAGTCCGAATGAAAAAGCAACAAACCGCCACCGTGCCCGACATCTTCGCCCGCGCGCTGGACGCCTGCGCACCTGCACCCGGCAGCACCGTCGGCATCGCCCTGAGCGGCGGCCTCGATTCCGCGGCCCTGCTGCACCTGGCGCATGCCTGGGCGCAAGAGCACGGCGTGGCCTTGCACGCGTTTCACGTGCACCATGGCCTGAGTCCGAACGCCGACGCCTGGCTGGCCCACTGCGCGCAGTTGTGCGCCGGCATGGGTATCGCCTTCGAGGCACGCAAGGTCACCCTGGAAAAGAATGCGAAGACGGGCACGGAAGAGGCGGCCCGCAAGCGCCGTTATGCGGCCCTGGGCGAGCTGTGCGCCGCGCACGGCGTGCGCCTGCTGCTGACGGCCCACCACCAGGACGACCAGGCGGAAACGGTGCTGCTGCAATTGCTGCGCGGCTCCGGCACGGCAGGGCTGTCCGGCATGGATGGCGCCAACAGCGCGCCCGAGCTGCTGGGCAATCCGGACCTGGTGATGGCGCGCCCGCTGCTTTCCGTGTCGCGCAAACAACTCGAAGCGTACGTGGCGAAGCATGCGATCGCGCACATCCATGACGAATCGAACGACGATCCCCGCTTTGCCCGCAATGCCTTGCGGCACCAGGTGATGCCCGTGCTGGCGCAGGCCTTTCCCGGTTTTCAGGAACGCTTCGCCCGCAGCGCCCAGCACGCGCAATCGGCGCAGCGCCTGCTGACGGAACTGGCGACGCAGGATCTGGCAATGTGCCTCGATGGCGACTGCATCGAACTGGCGAAATTGCGCGCGCTGAGCGCGGACCGCTGCTACAACCTGCTGCGCCACTGGTTCGGCACGCGCGGCTTGCGCATGCCGTCGACGGCATGGCTGGCGGAAATGCTGGCGCAATTGCTGGAAGCGCGGCCCGATGCGCAATTGCTGGTCACGCATCCCGAATGCCACGTGCGGCGCCACCGCGACCGGCTGTACCTGACGCCCAAGCTGAATGACCTTGCCGGCATGCGCGAGCGTGACGACGCGGGTATTCCCGGCCTGGAAAAGGCCGGCCAGCAATTTAGCTGGCAGGGCGAAGCGAGCCTGGCGTTCCCCGCGTATGGCGGCGTGCTGCATTTCGATGCGGTGGAAGACGGCGGCCAGGGTATCGATATTGCCTGGTTGCAAGCCCAAACCTTGACGATCGACTTCCGCCAGGGCGGCGAGCGCTTGAAGCTGGCCTTGAACCGTCCCACCAAGAGCTTGAAATACCATTACCAGGCGTTCGACGTGCCCGCCTGGGAGCGCGAACGCCTGCCGCTTGTCTGTGCGGCGCAACAATTGCTGTATGCGGCGGGTATCGGCCTCGACTGCCATTGTCTGAGTCTGCTGGACCGTCCTCGCGTGACCTTGCGCTGGCTCTCCTGCTGAGCGCAGGGGCAGCCTCCACGGCCACTCTCGCGGTGATCGCCAAGTGGCTGCTCCAGCCAGCTGGACTGTATGGATTGGTTATTTCCATATGTACAATTGGTATGAGCTAATGCGCTTTTTAGCTTGTTATTTTGCATTGCGGCATGTAGAGTAAAGCCCTCCTTTTTTATTCTTCTTGAGCGGAAACTTCACTCTTATGGCTTTAATCGTCCACAAATATGGCGGTACGTCGATGGGCTCGACTGACCGTATCAAGAATGTCGCCAAGCGCGTTGCCAAGTGGCACGACGCCGGGCATCAAATCGTGGTGGTGCCATCCGCCATGTCGGGCGAAACCAACCGCCTGATTGGACTGGCCAAGGAAATCATGGATCAACCCGATCCCCGTGAACTTGACATGATCGCCTCGACAGGCGAACAGGTGTCCGTCGGCCTATTGTCGATGGCACTGCTGGCGATCGGCAAACAAGCCGTATCCTATGCTGGCTGGCAAGTCGCGATCAAGACCGATTCCGCCTTTACCAAGGCACGCATCCAGTCGATCGATGACGAGAAAGTCAAACGCGACCTCGATGCGGGCAAGATCGTCATCATTACCGGTTTCCAGGGCGTCGACGAACACGACAACATCGCGACCCTGGGCCGCGGCGGTTCCGACACCTCGGCCGTGGCGATCGCCGCCGCCATGAAGGCGTCCGAATGCCTGATCTTCACGGACGTCGACGGCGTCTACACGACCGACCCGCGCGTGGTTTCCGAGGCGCGCCGCCTGAAGACCATCACCTTTGAAGAAATGCTGGAACTGGCTTCGCTGGGTTCCAAAGTGCTGCAAACGCGTTCGGTGGAATTTGCCGGCAACTACCGCGTTCCCACGCGCGTGCTGTCGTCGCTGACCGACCCGATGTTGCCGCTGGAAATAGAAGCCAATTCAGGCACCCTGATTTCGTTTGAGGAAGATACAAACATGGAACAAGCAGTCATCTCCGGCATCGCCTTCAACCGCGATGAAGCCAAAATCACCGTGCTCGGCGTGCCCGACCGTCCAGGCGTGGCGTACCACATCCTGGGACCGGTGGCGGACGCGAATATCGAAGTCGACATGATCATACAGAATCAGTCGGTCGACGGTAAAACGGACTTCACCTTCACCGTCTCGCGCGGCGAATACACGCGCGCGCTGGCCGTGCTGGAAGCGAACCGCGAAGCACTGGGTGCGGCCAGCATCACGGGCGACGCGAAAGTATCGAAACTGTCCGTCGTCGGCGTGGGCATGCGCAGCCACGTGGGCGTCGCATCGCAAATGTTCCGTACCTTGTCGGAAGAGGGCATCAACATCATGATGATCTCCACTTCCGAGATCAAGATCTCCGTGCTGATCGATGAAAAGTACATGGAACTGGCCGTGCGCGCGCTGCATAAAGCGTTCGAGCTGGAAAAAGCTTAAATATCCAAAAATATTGCCCCACGCCCTTGACCAAAGGGGGGGCAATCGATATTATGACGTTCGTCGCTGCAGCGCAGTTAGCTACAGAGACATAGTTGAGTAATCAGCTAGGAGACGTGGCCGAGTGGCCGAAGGCACATCCCTGCTAAGGATGCATACGGCTTATACCTGTATCGTGGGTTCGAATCCCACCGTCTCCGCCAGAATCAAATAAAAAAGCCTCCCCTGCGGGAGGCTTTTTTATTTGTCTGGACGGAACGGTGGGATTCGAAGGGCTGGGCCGTGCCGGCCCAGCCCTCTCCGAATCGCCCATCTGCCGCGCCCCGCGCGGCCCCGTTGGCCGCGCAGCGGCCAACGCCGTCCCCCCATCTCAGGCAATGGCGGCCAGCGCCAGCGCCGGCTTATGCGAGCACATACGCCGGCCGGTGCTCAGCAAGAGATTCTTTTTCACCGCATTCAGCCCAATCCCCTTAAAAAGTTGCATAATCCACAAATGCCGCGCAGAAATTTCATACTGGCCAGCGCGGCCTATGCCGGCGGCATTGAGGCATGGTCCGCATAAACGAGGGGGTACGCACATGCAGCTGCTTCGCCAAGTCAAACTGTCGCGCCGGCTGGCCTTGTTGGTCGCCATCTTTTCGCTGGGCCTGATCGTGTATGGCGGCTGGTCGCTGCGCGTGCTGCACGAACTGAAGGTCAACGGTCCCGTATATCACCGCATCGTACAGGGCAAGGACCTGGTGGCCGACGTGCTGCCGCCGCCGGAATACATCCTCGAATCGTATCTGGTCGCCTTCCAGCTGATGGCGTCCGAAGACAGAAGTGCGCAAGACAAGCTGGTCGAACGCCTGAAAACCTTGAAGGCCGAGTACGACACGCGCCATCAGTTCTGGCGTACCCAGGATCTCGATCACGATATCGCCGAAGCCTTGCTGACGCAGGCGCATGCCCCTGCCGTGGCATTCTATGAGACGGCATTCACGCGCTTCATCCCGGCGCTGCAGGGGCAGGACAAGGCGGGCGTGGCCACTGCCATGGCGGCCATGGCCGCCAGCTACGACAGCCATCTGGCGGCCATCAACCGCGTGGTCGACATGACCAGCAAGCGCTCGGCCGCGTTCGAGACCGAATCGGCCGACAAGGCACGCTCGGCAACCGTGCTGCTGGCGGGCTTGCTGCTGGCATCACTGGGCGTCAGCATCGCCGGCGCCGTGCTGATCAGCCGCAGCATTACCGGCCCCTTGCAGGAGGCGTTGCTGGCCGCGCAGAGGGTGGCGGCCGGCGACCTGAGCAATCGTGTCGACAAGCGCTTTTCCGACGAGCCTGGTCAATTGCTGCAGGCCCTCGAAGCGATGAATGGCAGCCTGTCGCACACCGTGGGCCAAGTGCGCAGCAGCACGCAAAGCATCACTATTGCTTCGCGCGAAATCGCGGCCGGCAATTTCGATCTGTCGTCGCGCACGGAGGCGCAAGCCAGTTCGCTGGAAGAAACGGCTTCCGCGATGAAGGAGCTGACCAGCACGGTAAAGCAGAATGCCGACAATGCGCGGCAGGCCAATCAGCTGGTGGTGTCGGCGTCGGAATTTGCCGTGCAGGGCGGACAGGTGGTCGGGCGCGTGGTCGATACCATGGGCGCCATCAATGCCAGCTCGCGCAAGATCGTCGATATCGTCGACGTGATCGACAGCATCGCTTTCCAGACGAATATCCTGGCCTTGAACGCAGCGGTAGAGGCTGCCAGGGCGGGCGAGCAGGGACGCGGCTTCGCCGTCGTCGCCAGCGAAGTGCGCAGCCTGGCGCAACGTTCGGCCAGTGCCGCGCGCGAAATCAAGGCCATGATCGGCGATTCGGTCGAGCGCGTCGACGCGGGCAGCAAGCTGGTGGACGAGGCGGGCGCCACGATGGACAAGATCGTGGCATCCGTGAAGCAGGTGGTCGACTTGATGAGCGAAATCGCCGCCGCCAGCCAGGAACAGAGCCTGGGCATCGAACAGGTCAACCAGGCCATCACGCAGATGGACGAGGTCACGCAGCAGAACGCCGCCCTGGTCGAGGAAGCGGCTGCCGCCGCCGGCAGCCTGGAAGAGCAGGCGGCCAGCCTGGTGCGGGAAGTGGGGGTGTTCAAGCTCGATGCGGGCGGCGCTGCCAGCGCGCTTGCCGCATCCGCGCAGCCGGGCCGGTGACAGGCTGACAGGCTGGCTGGCGGCCAGGACGCCGTTCGGCATGGCGTTTCCTGGACGTTGCTGCGCTATGGTGCGCGGGCCGCTGGCGTGGCTTGCTTGTCGCACGTTGCCAAGGTACCTGTGCATGCGGAAAACGTTTCCAGATAGGTGATGGTTTTTTCGTATTCGTCGATCAGGTAGCGCAGCTGATATGCCATCTCGACAGATTCGCCCGTGCCTTTGTCCCGCAGCCTGTACATATCTTTCAAGAAGCGTTTTCTTCGCGCCAGTTCCGCAGCCAGGCGCGCTTTGCGCTCGGCGGCCGGTGGCAGCGGAGACGGCTTGCCATTGATGGATTTGACGCCCTCAGACGTCAGATCCAGGTCCTTGCCGGGGGAGCAAAATTCCACGCCCATTGTTCCATCCGCCTGCACCAGTATCAGCAGTTCGTCGGCGTCGCTGTTGGCTGGCAAGGTCACGGCCAGCACTTCAGGCTTGCCCTTGGGCAGCCAGCGATATTCGAGCTTGACCTGCGACGGCGCCGCGGCCTGCGCCGGCAGGTAGAAGCAGCAGCTGGCGGCGCTGCTCATGTACGGATTCAGGGGATCGGTATCGACAGCGTTGTCGGGATCGCCGACGGAACTGATGCCCACCTGGATCATGCGCGGGCTGTAGTTCAATGTACTGACCGATACCTTGCGCTCACCGGCGCCGGGCGTGTACGCGTGCAGGCCGCGTTCCCCGCGCTCGTCGTGGCCTGCAAGCAGGGGCCGGCGGTACAGCGGTTCAATGCCGAAGCTCGCGATATTGCTGATATAGCCGGTATCGGACGGGCCGACGCGCGAGTGGCTGTTACCCGGCGTGTGGTAGAGGTAGCCGATCTCGTCCAGCGATAGCGCGCTGACCATGCGGTCCTGCTGAAACAGTGGCGGGGATGCATAGCTGTCGCCGTTGCCCATGACTTTGGCGTAGATGGGGCCCGTCCATGGCCCGTGGCCGCCAAAGCGCGCGAGTACCACGTACTCGCCCAGCAGCGATTTTACTTTCAGGACATCCTTGGTCTCGCCAGTGACGGGGTCGATGATGGAATAAATGCCCGGAAAGGGATTGGTGGCGACACGCCACAGCGTGGGCATGGCAAAGCAGAGTCCGGCAACGATGGCGATGCCGGTGGCGATGGCAGTGCTGGTTTTCATGCTTCGTCCAGTCGTTGTTGCTGCGTGTCCTGCGTTGCCGCAGTGGCGCCGGGGGCGATCCCTTTCATCCGGCAGAACGCCACGAGGTCGGCCGGATAGAAGGGCGCGCCGCGATAGCCGCTGTCATCGATATCGAGCACGCAGGTGATGGCGGCCGCTTCCCAGGACCAGTAGCCCCAGAACGAGGTGTCGCGCCGGTGGCTGTCGTAATAGGGCTCGCGGCGGCTGGCTGCATACCATTGCTGCAGATAAGCGTGCATCAGCGCAGGACGGGCATCTTTTTCTGCCGCGAATATCTTGAGTGTATTGACGTAGGGCAGATGGCGCGTGCACTTTGGCCAGGCGGCATCCCTGCCGGCGACGAAGCATGCCAGCAGCCGCTCCAGCAAGCCATCCTTTTCATGGTTATTGAAATCGATGACGGGCGCCAGCCGGGGCAGCAAACTGCCGCAGCCCAGCAAAATGCCTAGGCAGACCATGCGGTTGACCTGCTCGTAGCCGTCGCCGGGCAGGGCGAAGTGGGGAAATCCCTGTTCGGCTTCGCCGGCCTGAGCGTCAAATGCCATGTCATAGCGGGCAAACGCCAGCCAGTAAGCGAGTATCGTGGAGTACGCGGCGCGCAACTCATCCAGCGCGTGACCGGCGCTGTAGGCGAGGGCTAGCTGGTCGACGCCATCCCAGGCCCGCTGGCGCGTGGCCGTCATGAAATTTTCTGGTGGAATATGTTGCAGCACGTGCGCCGGCTGTTGCAAACCGGCTGCCACCATGTCGTAGCACTCATCCTGGCTTTCCTTGCTTTTAAGGTAGATAGCATAGGACAACCGCGCTTCCCTGCGCCGGGCCAAAAAATCCCGCTCGTTCAGCGTCTGCATCCTTGCCCCTTGCTGATTATGGTTGCGGCCATGTAACTTCGCTGGTGTAGCGGCCTTCCTTGCGTAGCCGTCGCGCATAGTCGACCAGATCCCTGGGGTACACCAGATGCGCGGCCTGGCTATCGTCCAGGTCGAGCAGGAAAACCGTCGCTCCCGCTTCGAATGCCCAGTAGCCGTAGTAGCCGGCATAGCCTTCCTCGCTGATATTGAGATGCTCGTTGTACCAGCGCGGATGATGTCGCATGGCCGGATACCACTGTTTCAGGTATTTTTGGAGCAGGGCCAAGGTAGCGTCCTCATCCTCCTCATAGAACACTTGCAGCAGGGTGTCATAGGGCCTGGCGATGATGCAGGCGGCGAGTGCTTGTCCATCCTCCACATATCCGTCGATCAATTGCTCGAACAGGCCATCGCGGCCACGGTGGCTGCGCAGCACGTGGATGATGCGCAGCACCGAACGGTGATCGCGCAGCAGGATGGCAATGCTGAGCAGTTGCAAGGTGTCCTCATAGTCGGACAGGATGGAAAACTCTGGTGCTCCCTCATATTCGTAGGGCCCAAACTCTGGAAACTCAAGCGCCGCATCCTGCTGATAGAGTTGGTCGACCGCATTCCATTCTTCAAACTTATCCACGATGCCCGCGATGCGCGGCGCCAAGGCCTCGATGGACTCGCCCGCCGTATAGTCGAGCATCCAGATCCAGAGTTCTTCTAAATACAAAAAATGATGGACGGAAGCATTTTCCTGCGCTGAGTCGGCGACCTTTTTGTTTTCCAGTCCTCCTGCAATCAGCGCAAATTGATTGCTGCGCGTTTTGACATACAGTTCTTCATCCAGAAATTGCTGGCGGCGCCGCTCGGTGAATGGGCGATTGTTCATCTTGTCTGGCTGCCGTCGTGATCGACGCGTAAGGAAGATGCGTTTACATGGAAAAATGCGGACATTGCCTGGGACTCCGTGTGATGAGGGAAACGTACTGGCAGTTGATGTAATGACTTGTTTGCAAGATTACATACTAGAAATAGTGATTCAACAAGCGCGATTCAATTGAATCTTGTGCCAGAAAGAAATATTCAAAATAGCTACCATGAGCGGCTCGATGGCGTGCCGCAGATATTTTTCGGCCGTCATCGTCTTTTACGTGAACCGGAGCAAGCATGAGCAAGATCAAATACGCGGCCGCAGCGGCCTTATGGGCCAGCCTGTCGCCCGCCATGGCGGCGTCCACCCCGGTCGCACCACCATTCCTCGATGTGCTCGCCTATCAGTACGCCAATTGCGTCAAACCTGCCTACCATCAGGCCGACCTGCTGGTACAGGACGGGGCGGGGCGCTACCAGATCGACGTCAAGGGGGAGGCCTACACGGTCGAACTGCAGGAACGCATGGGCTTTTCGCTGCAGGCGGGCACAGGCGGCCCCGTGGCGGCCGTCGTCAAGCTGGACCGGCCGCCACAGGGACAGTTCGCGGAGCAGGCGCGCTGGCGCGAGCGCTGGCTGCGCGACGTGGCCGAGCGCAGCGGCGTGGCGCTGGACGAGCGGGCGCTTGCGGGCGGCGCGCGCCTGCTGGTCGTCAACAAGGGTGAGATCAAGGGGAACTATGTGGGGCAGTCGCTGCTGATCGATCCGGTACGGCAGTTGTTCATCGATATCGCGTGGCCGAACACGCTGGATATCTATCGCGGCCCCGATGCCCTGCGGCAGGTGCGGCAAGTGCAGGACGATGTCTGGAAACGCATGCTGTCCTGCCCGCCGGCCGCGTGAAGCCGGTCGCCTTCGCATATCCCTGCTGCGTGCACGTGCATACACAAATAATAATGATTCTCATTTATAATTCAGCGCTATGGGGGTGCAATGGGCTGGCGCCATGGCGCCACGGGTAGTGAAGGAGGGCATGATGGGCAGTGTGTATGGCAACGAGGACGCGATCGCGCACGAGCATCGCGTACTGATGGGCGAATATGGGCGGGCGCAGGCGCGTTGCAGTGCGCAGCTGGCGGCGCAGGCGGCCCGCATCGCGCAGCTGGAGTCGGAATTGATGCGCGCGCGGGCGCAGGTGGTGATCCGCGATTCCAGGCTGGCGCTGGCGCGCGATGAACTGGCCGAACTGGCGGCCAGCGTGCCGGGCTTGCCGACGCGTGCCAGGCTGGCAAGCCGGGTCGAGTGGCTCGGTGAGCGCGTGCAGGACCTGATGCGCGAGCTGCTGCGCCTGCAGTGGCTGCCGGCGCCATCCTTGCAGGCCGACGTGCGCGAAAAAGCCGTGCTGTATGTGGGCAATTATTCAAGCCTGGCACCGGGCCAGCACGCGGCCGGCGCCAACGTGGCGCAGCTGGCCATCGAGCAGGCCGGCGGGCGCTTCCTGCACCATGCGGGCGGCGATGACGGCGCCGACGACGCGGCGGCGCTGGAAGCCGGTCTGGTGGCGGCCGACCTGGTGATTTGCCAGACGGGCTGCGTCAGCCACGATGCCTACTGGCGCGTGCATGACCATTGCAAGCGCACGGGCAAGCAGTGCGTGCTGGTGGACCAGCCGCAAGCCATGCATTTCGTGCGCAAGGAGGCGCTGGCCGATTTTTGATGCCGGATTAACGCCTGCTTAATCCGCATGGGGCAGAATGGCCATCCATTCGATGTCATAGCGAGCGCCCATGCTGTCCCTGCAAATCGGTCCCCTGGCCCTGCCCACGGGCCTGGTCCTGTTGTTCGTTTCCCTGTGCGTCGCCTACGGCGCGGCGTGGTGGCTGCGGAAGCACCGCCGGCTGCCGGACGCCGGCCCCCTCGTTTCCGACATGCTGATCGCCGGCCTGTTGGGGGCGCGCGTGGCGTTCGTGCTGCGCTGGCACGAACAGTATCTGGCCGCGCCCGCGTCCATCCTCAATATCCGCGACGGCGGCTTCCTGGCGCCGGCTGGCATCGCGGCCGCGCTGGCCATCGCCGCGTGGCGCTGCCGGGGTCCCGCCATGGCGCTCATGCGCCGGCCGCTGGCCATCAGCGTGGCCTGCGGTGCGCTGGCCTGGGGCGTGTTGAGCGCAGGGCTGGGGCTGGCGTACGACAAGCCGGCGGCCTTGCCGGCCGTGGCCCTGCATGCGCTCGACGGCACCTCCACCAGCCTGGCGGCGCTGGCCGGTGGCAAGCCCATGGTGGTCAACTTGTGGGCCAGCTGGTGCCCGCCATGCCGGCGCGAGATGCCCGTGCTGGCCGCCGCACAGCAGGCGCGCGCCGATATCGTCTTCGTGTACGCGAACCAGCGCGAGGATGCGGCGGCGGCCAGCGCTTTCCTGGACAGGAGCGGCACGACCCTGCGCAACGTGGTGCTCGACGGCGAGGCGGCGCTGGGCAAGGCGGCCGGTTCCTCGGCCCTGCCCACCACCCTGTTTTATGACGCGCAGGGGCGGCTGGCCGATACGCACCTGGGCGAATTGTCCGACGCTTCGCTGGCCAGCAAGCTGCAGAAGATCGCCCCCGTTCCCTGAGGCGGGTATGCCTTGTTGACGTAGCCATGGCGCTTTCTGATAGTATACCCCCCTATAGTATTTATCGGAGTGAATCATGGGCCACACGGCGCACAACAAGACCAGGCTGCTCAATCGCGTCAAGCGCATCAAGGGACAGGTGGAAGGCCTGGAGCGGGGACTGGAAGAGGGCCGCGACTGCGGCGAAGTGCTGCAGCTGATCGCCGCCGTGCGCGGCGCCGTCAATGGCCTGATGGCCGAAGTGATCGAGGAGCACTTGCGCGAGCACGTGGCCAGTCCCGATATCTCCGGCGAGGAGCGGGCCAGGGGCGCCGACGACATCGCGGGCATCCTGCGCACCTACCTCAAATAAGGAGAACGTCATGAAAACGCAATCCCTCAGCGAAGACCTCTCCGCCTGGCAGCACGAACACGTCTTCGGCGCCGCCAGCGACAAGGCGGAACGCCGCGCGCGCATTGTCATGTGGATCACCTTGGCCACCATGGTGCTGGAAATCGTCGCCGGCTGGTGGTACAACTCCATGGCCCTGCTGGCCGACGGCTGGCATATGAGTTCGCACGCGCTGGCCATCGGCCTGGCCGCGTTTGCGTATGCGGCGGCGCGCCGCTATGCGCGCGACCCCCGCTTTGCCTTCGGCACGTGGAAGATCGAGGTGCTGGCCGGCTATACGAGCGCCATCCTGCTGCTGGGCGTGGCCGTGCTGATGGTGGCCGCTTCCGTCGAGCGCCTGTTCTCGCCGCAGCCCATCCACTATCCGCAGGCGATGGCGGTGGCGGCCTTCGGCCTGGCGGTCAACCTCGTGTGCGCGCTGATCCTCGGCGGCCACCACGACCACGACCACCACCATGGCCACGACCATCATGACCATCACGGGCACCATGACCACCACGACCACCATGGCCATGGCGAAGACCTGAACATGAAGGCCGCCTACATCCACGTGCTGGCCGACGCGGCCACGTCCGTGCTGGCCATCGTGGCGCTGGCCGGCGCGTGGGCTTACGGCTGGCAGTGGCTCGATCCCGTGATGGGTATCGCGGGCGCCATGCTGGTGGCGCTGTGGGCGAAAAAGCTGATGCTGGACACGGGCAAGGTCTTGCTGGACCGCGAGATGGACCACCCCGTGGTGGATGAAATCCGCGAAGCGGTGGAAGTGGAAAGCGCCGGCGACACGCCGCGCATCGTCGACCTGCACGTGTGGCGAGTCGGCAAGCAGCTGTATTCGTGCGCCTTGTCCGTCGTCAGCCGCGACGCTGCATTGACGGCCGCCGAACTGCGCGCGCGCATCGGCATCCACGAGGAAATCGTCCACAGCACCATCGAGATTATTCGCCGGCCTTGATAATGATGGGGAAAAAAGCCCGTTGATGCGGGGCGTAGGCCGTATAATGTCGGCTTTTACAGCACGCGCTGTTCACCAGACAGAGAAGAAAATGAGCACATTACCACCATGCCCGCAATGCCAATCCGAATTCACGTACGAAGACGGCAGCCAGTTGATCTGCCCTGAGTGCGCGCATGAATGGTCGGCCACGGCTGGCGAAGCCGTGGATGAGGGCGCCCGTGTGTACCGCGATTCGGCCGGCAATATCCTGCAGGACGGCGACACGGTCAGCGTCATCAAGGACTTGAAATTGAAGGGCGGCGGCGGTGTCGTCAAGATGGGCACGAAGGTCAAGAACATCCGCCTGGTCGACAGCGACCACGACATCGACTGCAAGATCGACGGCTTCGGTTCCATGAGCTTGAAGACGGAATTCGTCAAGAAAGTGTAAGACTTTTCCTTGCCATTCGCGGCGCGCCTCGCATTGTTGCCGGCGCGCCGTTTTTTATTTCAGACCCCATGCAAATCGACCATCTCCGCCAGCGCCTGCGCGCCCTGGGCGCCAAGCCCCTGCACGAACAGCGCGTGCTGCGCGACTGGATACAGGGCCAGCCGCACGACCAGGGCCGGCGCCGCGCCGAAGACTTTTTGCCGCTGCCCGTGCGCGACGCCTTGCCTGCGCTCGACCTCGAACTGCAGGGCATGCTGAAACTGCTCAGCACCCATCCGGGTGCCGACGGTTCGGCGCGCCTGCTGGTGGGGCTGCACGACGGCCAGACGGTGGAAAGCGTGCTGCTGCCGCGCGACGGCCTGTGCGTGTCGAGCCAGGTCGGTTGCGCCGTCGGCTGCCAGTTCTGCATGACGGGCCGTGACGGATTGATCCGGCAAGTCACCAGCGGCGAGATCGTCGCCCAGGTGGTGCTGGCGCGCACCTTGCGCCCGGTGAAAAAAGTCGTCTTCATGGGCATGGGCGAACCGGCGCATAACCTGAACAATGTGATGGAAGCGATCGAGCTGCTGGGCACGGAGGGCAATATCGGCCACAAGAACCTCGTGTTCTCCACCGTGGGC
Organism: Janthinobacterium aestuarii; assembly: GCF_046113285.1. NCBI lineage: Bacteria > Pseudomonadati > Pseudomonadota > Betaproteobacteria > Burkholderiales > Oxalobacteraceae > Janthinobacterium > Janthinobacterium aestuarii. The sequence goes on along the minus strand of NZ_CP142524.1, from coordinate 3,995,861 downwards.
GACCCGCGCGCCTTCGAGCGCCTTCCGCAAGGTCGCGTCAAGCCGGCGCTGGCCCTGTCGCTGCACACGACGAAGCCGGCGCTGCGCGAACAGCTGCTGCCGCGCGCACCCAGGCTCACCCCGCGCGAGCTGGTGGACTTCGGCGAAGCGTATGCGCGCCTGACCGGCTACCCTGTGCAGTACCAGTGGACGCTGATGGAGGGCGTCAACGATGGCGACGACGAGATGGACGGCATCGTCGCGCTCTTGCAGGGCAAGTACGCGGTGCTCAACATGATCCCGTATAACACCATCGATGACTTGCCGTTCAGGCGTCCCAGCTGGGACAAGGCGCGGGCCATCTCCGCCGCCCTGCACGCGCGCGGCGTGCTGACCAAATTGCGCGATTCGGCCGGGCAGGACGTGGAGGGCGGCTGCGGGCAGTTAAGGGCGCGCGAAGCGAAAGGCAAGGTCATTGCCATTCGTTCCAGCGTGACGGCGTAGGTCGGATTAGCGGAGCGTAATCCGACATTCGCCCATACGCCAACAATGATGTCGGATTACGCGGTGCCCGCTAATCCGACCTACTCGGCCCGCATCCCACCGAGCAAATCATTTTCATTCAATATCGCAAACGCGATCTCGGGATGCGCTGCCAGACAGCGGCGCACGGCGGCGGGAATGGCGGCGCGCGTCTTGCGGCACAGGCCGGGCCGCTCCAGCAGGCGGATCTGGAAGCCGCGCACGGTGCGCACTTCGCCGCTGCCCGGCACGATCTGCAATTCCACGCCCAGGTTGCTCTTCAACAGCCGCTGCAGCTTCTGCAGCTGTGCATACGTGGCGATACCCTCGATGTGCGCCAGCAGGCGCTTTTCTTCCGTCAGGTTCAGGCGCAGGATGGACAGGTCCGCCTGCGGATCGTCGAGCAGGCGCTCGCGCTCGCAGTCGCACAGCTGCGGCGGGCACTCCTTGCGGACTTCAAAATCGACGATGCGCATGCTGGTGTTCCAGTGACGTTCCAATGGCGATCCGGGATCAATCAAGTATCGTCCGCCGCCTGGCGCATGTCAATCAGCGGGGGCTGACGATCAGGCGCCAGCGGATGGGGCCCTGTTCGCTGCTGTGCTGGTGGTGGTTTTGCGGCGGCATGACGTGGCCTTCCGTCGAGACGATCTCGTGCGCGCAGCCGTCGCAGCGGTAGATGCCCGAATACGGCACGGCTTCGCCGGGCGAGGTCAGTTCATCGAAACGCGGGTGCATGGAGCGGGCCACGTAGCTAGGGTTCTTGTAGTCGGCCATGGATTCCTCTGGATGTGGGCAGGTCCCCATTCTGGCACACAATCGTGCGCGGCCTTGACCGCGTGTCTTGGCGCGCGCGCCGCCCTGTGTTGTAATGTTGATCATCCCGACGGAGTACGCAAGGCCATGAGAACCCGCATCAAGATCTGCTGCATCGCTTCCATCGACGAAGCGCAACTGGCCATTGCCGCCGGCGCCGACGCGCTGGGCCTGGTGGCCGCCATGCCGTCCGGCCCCGGCCCGATTCCCGACGCGCGCATCGCGCAGATCGCCGCCTGGACGCCGCCTCCCGTGGCCACCTTCCTGCTGACGTCCGAGACGACGGCGGCGGCCATCGCCGAACACGTGCGCGCCACGCAGCCGTCCACCGTGCAGATCGTCGGCCATATCGACCCCGGCGAAGTGGCGCAGCTGGCGCGCTTGCTGCCGCACGTGCGGCGCGTGCAGGTGATCCACGTGGAGGGACCGGAGGCGTTGGCGCTGATCCCCGCCTACGCGCCCCATGTCCACGCTTTTTTGCTCGATTCGGGACGCCCCGGCGCGGCTGTGCCGGAACTGGGCGGCACGGGCCGCACGCACGACTGGTCCGTCAGTGCGCGCTTCGTGCGCGCCAGCCCCCGTCCCGTCTTCCTGGCCGGCGGCCTCGATGCGAACAACGTGATGGAGGCGCTGCGCCAGGTACGCCCCTACGGCATCGACCTGTGCTCGCGCGTGCGTACGGACGGCCAGCTCGATGTCATGAAGCTGGCCTTGCTGATGGCGGCCGTGCGCGACGTGGATGCGGCGCTGTATGCGGAAGGCTAAGCCGCCGTTGCCGACGCGTTCATCTCGCGCACGAACGCTTCCGTAAACGCGGCCACCATGCCGCTGGCTGCGCGCGGCGAGATCAGGCCCACGACGGAGTGCGATTCCTCGTCCGGCAGGGCGATAAAACGCACGCCGGGCGGCGCCACCAGGCGCATGCTGTCGGGGACGATGGCGATGCCCATATTGGCCTCGATCAGGTTCAGCTGCGACGTCTTGCGCGACAGGGCGCGCGCCGCCTTCGGGAAGAAGCCCTGCGCCAGGCACAGGCCCGCCACCAGGTAGCTCAGGCCCCCCCGGTCCTTGTGCGGGATAGAGACGAACGCTTCGTCGCGCAGGGCGGCGATCGTCGTGCGCTCCAGCGCCGCCAGCGGCGACATCGCCGACACGGCCACCACCAGTTTTTCCGCGTACAGTTCGCGCACGACGATGTTGGCGTGCTTGCGCAGGGTGGGCAGGCGCACGAGGCCCAGGTCGGCGCGGCCTTCTTCGATATCAAACGCCTGGTTTTCCGACGAGCCTTTCGACACGTCGAGCGAAACGCCGGGGAATTGCGCCAGCAGCCGGTTCAGCACGGCGCCGATGGCGGGCGTGAGGGTGACGGAACTCGAATGCAGCAGGCGGATGATGCCTTGCGCGCCTTGTCCCACGTGGCGCGTCTGGCGCACGGTTTCCTCGATGTCGTCGATGATGCGCCTGGCCCGCTCATAAAAGACCTGTCCGGCGTGCGTGAGCTCGATATGGCGCGCGTCGCGCGTCAGCAGCAGGGCTTGCACCTCGCCCTCGAGCTCCTTGATTTGCCGGCTCAGGGCCGACTGCGCGATGTACAGCTTTTCCGCCGCGCGCGAGTAGCTGCCCGCATCGACGACTTCGACAAAGTAGCGGAACTGTCTGATGGAAATCAATCGTATGCCTTTTCGAGATCGGAGACTGCCTGATTTGATATTGGCCTGGCCCCGGCGTTCGCGCTACAGTGGCCTGGTCTGCTGTCACTGCAAAGGAAAGACCATGCTGGAATTGATCGGGGTGCTGGGACTGCTCGTCAGTATTATCGTAAAACTGATTTTCGTCCAGATCGGCGGCGGTCGCTCAGGATTGGATAGTGAGGATTGATGTACGTTTCGCATAGAAGCCCAACGGCGAAAATGCTGGGGTCGGACCCTCAGGGTCCGACCCCGGTCTTCGTCTTCGAGGTTGTCAGCATTGCAACAAATTCGTCCTGCAAGGCGATCTGCTGTACCTTGTAATTCAATGCCACCCCATCCCACTCCGCCAACGGCTTGCCCGCGCACTTGAGCGCCGCCTCGCGCGCCGTCCATGCCTGCGCCAGGCGCCGCGGGCGTTGCGCATCGGGGCCGGCGGCCAGTTCCTGCGCCACCTGCGGCCCCAGATAATCGCGTGCCAGATGGAACCAGTCGGCAATGTCCTGCACCCGCATTACGTCGATGCCAACGGGACCGTGCAGGCCGATGGCTGCCAGCGACAGTCCTTCGTCATGGCTGAACGACAGGCTGGCCGCGCGGCCGGCCAGCAGCAAACGGGGAGGGGCGCCCGGTGTCGATTCCACTGTAATCTCCCCGACGTCCAGGTTTTGCCACTGCGCCGCCGCTTCGCGCACGGCCTGGCGCAGGTGCGCGCGTGCTTCCATGCGGGATGGCGGCGGCACGATGCCGATCACCAGCACGCCGTCGCCCGCCCAAAGCACCGTAAAATCCATCAGCTGCAATCAGCTACGCAAAGGCGCGGCCGGGCAGCCCGCCCAGTTGCTGCCTGCGGGGATGTGCTCGCCCTTCATCACCAGGGTCAGCGGTCCCAGGCGCGCATTGTCGCCCACCTTGGCGCTGTACAGCACGGAGCTGCGCGGCCCCATGTAGACGCGCTGGCCGATCTCCACGTGGTCGATCTTCATCACGCGGTCTTCGAACAGATGCGTTTGCGGGCAGGTGAGCGCATTCAATTCGCTGTAGTCGCCGATGTGCACGCAGTCGAATTCCGTGATGTCCGTCGTGTCCATGTAGACGCCGCGGCCGATCTTGCAGCCGAACAGGCGGAAGGCCAGCGGCAGCCACGGCGTGCCGCGCAGGTAGCGCATGAAGTTGGGCACGGCGATGCCTTCATACAGGTTGGTCACGCCTTCCGAAATCCACACGAACGGCGTCCACATGGGCGCCGCGTGCTTGCGGTAGCGTCCCAGCAGCAGCCACTTGAACAGCACGACGACCAAAAAATTGCCGATGCCGTAGGCGATGCCGGCGATCGCCAGGTCGCTCACCACTTCGCCCCAGCGCCCGGCGCCCGCGATGGGCATCACGTCCAGCACCAGCGTGTAGCCGACGGCGATCACCACGGCGTGCGGCGCGACGATGCGGAACGCTTCGATCAGGCTGCGGCCCAGGCGGCGCAGCAGCGACGGCTTGAACGTCAGGTGCTCGGCAAAGCCGCTGACCTGTTCGCGCGCGGGCAAATGCATGGGCGGGGAACCGAGCCAGGTATCGCCGCTGTGCATCTGCTCATTGCGCGGCGCGTGCGTGTGCACGCCGATCAGCACATGTTCGGGCAGCACGGTGCCGTCCGGGATATAGCTGCCGTTGCCGACGAAGCTGCGGTGCGAGACGACGGTGGGGCGCATGGTCATCCAGCCGCCGTCGATCTGCTCGTCGCCCAGCATGACGGCGTCGGCGATGAAGGTGTCGTCGCCCAGTGTCAGCATGTCGGGAACCACGCCCAGCGCCGTGGAAATCTCGGCGCCCTTGCCGACCTTGGCGCCCAGCAGGCGGTACCAGTACGGCGCGTACACGGTGGCGTAGATGCCGTGCAGGACGTTCAGGCTCGATTCCTGGATATGGCTGACCAGCCACTTGGCGCAATAGATATTGCTGTGCACGGGCGAGCTGCCCGGTTTCAGGCGCGGCAGCGCGCCCCAGCGGATGGCGGCCGACAGCAGGGCCGTGAGCACGATCAGCACGGCGCTGGCGGGGAAGGCCAGCAGGAAGTAGCGGGCCAGCTGGGTCGTCACGTCGCGCCCCTGCAGCCACGGCATCATTTCGCGCTCGTCGAACCAGTCGATCAGCACGAAGCTGGGGAAGACGGGCATGAAGAACAGCACGGCGATGAGGACCATGCCGAAGCAGAAGAACACGGTTTCGCCCGTCAGGCGCAGGCGCGAGACGGCGGGGCGCGGCGGCTGGCTGGCCCGGTCATAGGGGCCGATTTCGCGCGCGGGCGATCCCGTCCAGACGCGCCCGGCCGGCACCGAAGCGCCGTCGGCCAGTGCCGACTGGCCCTCGAGGTGACCGAAGGCGCCTACTTGCGTATTGCCTTCCAGGATAGCGTAAGAGCTGATGCAGGCATCGTCGCCGATGCTGATCTGCCCCAGCAGCAAACGGCCCCGTTCCACGCGGGCGTTTTCAAAGTTGACGGCATTGCCCACGCTGACGTTGTCGCCGATGGACAGCAGGTCGGGCGCGCGCAGGGTCATCGAGCCGATGACCACTTCCTTGCCCACTTTCGCGCCCAGCGCGCGCAGCCACCAGCTGTTCAGGGATGAGCCGCTGAGCAGGTAGGCGGGCGCCGATTCGACCAGGCGGTCGGCCAGCCACCAGCGGTAATAGGTGACGCCCCACAGCGGATAGCTGCCCGGTTTCAGACGCCCGGCGATCAGCCACTTGCCGGCAATCGCAATGGCAAATTCGGCCAGGGTCGCCAGCAAGAACACGCCGATCGAGGCGGCGATGGCGCGCGGCACGGTGTCGCCCGTGTCGCCCGTGAAGAAGTGGTAGGTGAAGAACGGCGCCATCCACTGCGCCATGCGCAGGGTGACGAGGCCCGGCACGGCCGCCGCCTGCGCCGCGCCGCAGATCCAGCGCTTCCAGGCCGACGGCGGCGTCCAATCCGCTTCCGGCGTGGCCAGCGCGGGCGCTTCGTTCAGCACGGCGGCGATCTTGCCGATCTGCCGGTTCTGATAAATGTCGCGTACCGTCATGTGGGCGTAGGCCGGATCGGCGCGCAGGGCGGACGCCAGGCGGGCGGCCAGGAAGGAGTGGCCGCCGAGGTCGCTGAAGAAGTCCAGCTGGCGCAAGATGGCCTGACCGGGGAACAGCTTGGCCAGGGCCGCGAACAGGGCCGCTTCGGCCGGCGTTTCCGGCACGTCCGAGATCCCCGCCTCGCCGGCCGGCGGGGCAGACAGGGGCATGGCTTTCAAGGCTTTTCTGTCGATTTTTCCCGAGGTCAGGCGCGGCATCAGCGGCAGCAATTCAAAGCGGCCCGGCACCATGTAGGGCGGCAGGTGCAGGTTCAGGGCCGCGCGCAGGGTTTTCGCCGCCAGGGCGTCGCCGGGCGCCTCGTCGCTGCCGACGATGTAGGCCACCAGCTGGTCGATGCCGTCATCCTTGCGCAGCAGGACGGCCACCGTGCCCACGCCCGGCTGCTGCGCCAGCACGGCTTCGATCTCGCCCAGCTCCACGCGGAAGCCGCGTATCTTCACCTGGTCATCGGCGCGGCCCAGGCACAGCACCTGGCCGTCCGCATCGATGCGGGCCAGGTCGCCCGTGCGGTACAGGCGCGCGTCATCGTCGCTGGTCGCCCACGGGTTGGGCAGGAATTTTTCCACCGTCAGGTCGGGCCGGCCCAGATAGCCCTCGGCCAGGCCGGGGCCGATGATGCACAGTTCTCCCGTTTCGCCGCGCGCCAGCAATGTCAAGGGACGGTTTTCTCCCGGCTCGGCCACCTGCAGCACCAGCAAGCCGTAGTTGGGCAGCGGCGTGCCGATGGTGACGGGTTCGCCGGGGCGCAGCCGCGCCAGGCTGCACGAAACGGTCGCTTCCGTGGGACCGTAGGTGTTGAACATGGCGCGGCCCGGGCGCGACCAGCGCTCGACCAGGGACTCGGGGCACATCTCGCCGCCCAGGTTGATCAGGCGCAGGCTCGGTACTTCCTCGGCGAACAGGGCCAGCAGGGTAGGCACGGCATGGAGAACGGTGACGTGGTTGGCGGCCAGCGCGCGCGGCAAGGCTTCCGGGTCGCCCGAAATCTCCTTGGGCCCCAGCCACAGGGTGGCGCCCACCAGGTAGGCGATCCAGATTTCCTCGAACGACATGTCGAAGGCGACGGAAAATCCCTGGTAGACGGTGTCGCTTTGCGCCACTTCCAGCACGGCGTTTTCGCTGCGCAGGAAGTGGCAGATGCTGCGCTGATTGATCAATATGCCCTTGGGCTTGCCCGTGGAGCCGGACGTGTAGATCACGTATGCCGGGTGTTCGGGCAAGACTGTGCCGCGCGCGGGCAGCAGTTCGCCCGGCGCGGCGGGGGCCAGCAGGCTTTCCGCGGTCCACACGGGACGCTCGACGCCAGCCTGCTCCAGGCGCGGCGCGAACTGCGCGCAGCTGACGACGCCAGCGCCATTGGCGTCGTCGAGGCACACCTGCAGGCGTTCGACGGGCGTGTCTTCATCGACGGGCAGCCAGGCGGCGCCCGCCTTGGCGATGGCCGCCTGCATCAGCAGCAGAGGGGCGCCGCGCGGCAGCCACAGGCCCACGATGTCGCCGGGCTTGACGCCGGCCGCCATCAGGCGCGACGCCGCCAGGCCCGCCTGCGCATCGAGTTCCGCATAGGTGATGCGGCGCTCGCCGTCGATCAGGGCGATGTGCTGCGGGCAGCGGCGCGCCGTCGCTTCGAGCAGGTCCGCCAGCACTTCCTCGCGCAGCAGATCCGGTCGCGGCGGGCCGTACAGGATGTCGGCGTGGGTGGAAGGGATGCCTGGGCTGACTGCGGTGAAATCGTTCATGGATGACGCTTATCTGTAATGCGGTGTGAGGAATCTGACGGGCTGCGCATGGTGCGCGGCACAGTTGATACATTACAGCACGCAAGACATTTCAGCGTTGCAGAACGGGGAATTTTGCGGGACTTTCAATAATTATGTGGCTGCATGATCAACTGCCATGATTACGGAATGTAAAACGGGGAAACATGGCGCCGATTTGCGCCACAGTAGCCGCCGCCGGATAGCCGTGCAGGGGGCGGCCGGACAGCGCCGCGTCCGCGCAGCCTTCGGCGCGGAACTGCTGCAGCACGTAGTTATCGACGCCTTTCGCGGCCAGGGCGGCGGCCAGGGACAGCAGCTGTGCGTCCGGCAGCAGGTCCGGGTGGGTGGTGGTGCGGCATTCGTAGGCGACGCCGCTGGCGAGGATGGCGTCCAGGCAGGCGCGCGCCGGGTCGCCGCTGCCGGCCACGCGGGTCACAAGACGATAGTCGGCAAACGGCGCCTTGATGTCGAAGCCGACCCAGTCGACCAGGGGCAGCACTTCCTGCAGGCGCTGCGGATAGATGCAGGCCGTGTGCAGGCCGATGCCGAAACCCAGCGCCCTGACGTCCAGCATGGCGCGCGCCAGCGCCGGGTCCATGCATGCCTCGCCGCCACTGAAGACGACGGCATCGACGAGGCCCACGCGGCGCCGCAGCCAGGTCAGTACGTCCTGCCACGGCATGGCGCCTTCGGGCGTGCGCGCCTGCAAGTGCGGATTGTGGCAATAGCCGCAACGCCAGGGGCAGCCCTGCACGAACACCACGGCAGCCAGCTTGCCCGGGTAGTCGGTGGCGGAAAAGGGCGTCAGGCCGCCCACTTTCAACTCAGCCATGGCAGGCCGGCTGGCCAACCCGGGCGCTCGCTTCCGTAAAATACTGGCGCTCGTGGAATTCGCCCTGCTTGCCGATGTTGAACGAGGCGACGGGGCGGTGATAGCCCATCACGCGCGTCCAGATTTCGCAGCGCTGGCGTTCGCTGTCGAGCAGGGTGATGGCGGGAGTGAAGTCGGGACGTGCGTTCATGGCGTTTCCTCAAGTGATGGAGCAATGTGGGCCTGCTTGCGGGCGATCAGCTCCGCGTCGCAGGTGGGGCAGAATTCATGTTTGCCGGCCAGGTAGCCGTGGCGCGGGCAGATGGAAAACGTGGGCGTGACGGTGATGTAGGGCAGCGAGAAGCGGCTCAGGGCGCGTTTCACCAGCTCGCGGCAGGCGTTCGCGTCCGACAGCGCTTCCGTCATGTACAAATGCAGCACCGTGCCGCCCGTGTATTTGCGCTGCAGCGCGTCCTGCAATTCCAGTGCTTCGAACGGGTCGTCCGTGTGGCCGACCGGCAGCTGCGACGAGTTCGTGTAATACGGATTGTCGACGGTGCCGGCCTGCAGGATGGCAGGATAGCGCTTGCGGTCTTCGCGGGCGAAGCGGTACGTCGTGCCTTCGGCCGGCGTCGCTTCCAGGTTGTACATATGGCCCGTTTCTTCCTGGAAGGCCACCATGCGGGCGCGCACGTGGTCGAGCAGGCGGATCGCCAGCGCATGGCCCTCGGCGGACGTGATGTCCCAGGCGTCGCCGCTGAAATTGCGGATCATCTCGTTGATGCCGTTCACGCCCAGGGTGGAAAAGTGGTTGCGCAGGGTGCCCAGGTAGCGCTTCGTGTACGGGAACAGGCCCTGCTGCATCAGTTCCTCGATGGTGCGGCGCTTGATTTCCAGGCTGGTCTTGCCCAGTTCCAGCAGGCGGTCCAGGTCCGCCATCAAGGCCGCTTCGTCTCCGCGCCACAGGTGGCCCAGGCGCGCGCAGTTGATCGTCACCACGCCCAGGGAGCCCGTCTGCTCGGCGGAACCGAACAGGCCATTGCCCCTTTTCAGCAGTTCGCGCAAGTCCAGCTGCAAGCGGCAGCACATGGAGCGGATCATGTTCGGCTTGAGTTCCGAATTGATGAAGTTCTGGAAGTAGGGCAGGCCGTAGCGGGCCGTCATTTCGAACAGGCGTTCCGCGTTTTCGCTATGCCAGTCGAAATCCTCGGTGATGTTATAGGTGGGGATGGGGAAGGTGAAGACCCTGCCCTTGGCGTCGCCCGCCATCATGATCTCGATGTAGGCGCGGTTGATCATGTCCATCTCCGCCTGCAGCTCGCCATAGCTGAAGTCCATTTCCCGGCCGGCGATGACGGGAATCTGCTCGCGCAGGTCGTCCGGGCAGACCCAGTCGAAGGTGAGGTTGGTGAACGGCGTCTGCGTGCCCCAGCGCGATGGCACGTTGAGGTTGAAGATCAGCTCCTGCATGTACTGGCGCACGTCTTCGTAGCGCAGGCTGTCCTTGCGGATGTAGGGCGCCATATAGGTGTCGAAGGAGCTGAACGCCTGCGCGCCGGCCCACTCGTTTTGCAGGGTGCCGAGGAAGTTGACGATCTGGCCGATGGCGCTCGACATGTGCTTGGGCGGGCCCGATTCGATCTTGCCCGGCACGCCGTTCAAGCCTTCGTGCAGCAGGGTGCGCAGCGACCAGCCGGCGCAATAACCGGCCAGGATGTCGAGGTCGTGGATGTGCAGGGCCGCTTCGCGGTGCGCCGCGCCCACTTCCGGCGGATACACCTGGTCCAGCCAGTAGTTGGCGATGACCTTGCCCGATACATTGAGTATCAGGCCGCCCAGCGAGTAACCCTGGTTGGCGTTGGCGTTGACACGCCAGTCGCGCCGGTCCAGATATTCATTGATGGACGCGGCGACATCGACCTGGCCGCGTGTGGGGGAAACTGCATTTGTCGTCATGAAACCTCCAATAAACACAACATGCGGTGTTTTTATGGAGATTAATCACTAAATATAGTGGCGTCAAAGGGCGCGTGCAGTTGCGTGACGAATCCTTGATGCAGGTGAAAAATCCACGTCAGCCGCTTTTGTTCCAGCGCGTTTCGCGCAGGATCAGCCAGCTCGCGCAAAAGAACGCGGCGCCGCAGGCGGCCACGCTGGCGACGGAGGCGGGCAGCACGTGCGTCCAGATTTCCAGCGGCGTGTAGGTGCTCCAGCTGGCCACGCGCGCGTCGAAGGTGACGTAGTTCGCCAGCAGCCAGTAGACGGCCAGCAGGCCCGTGCAGATGGCGGCCTGACGCAGCAGCGGCATCTTGCGGCGCGCGAACACGGCCAGCAGGAACAGCAGCAGCACGCCCGGATACGCGCCCAGCACTTCCGGCGACAGCACGGAGATGGTCCCTGCGTCATAGCCATCGGGCGGCCCGGCCCACTGCACCTGCAGCGCGGTGAGGAACAGGGTGAGCAGGAAAATCAGCAGCGGTTTGCGGGTCATGGCGGGCAATCGGATAGGGAAAAAGTGGGGCATTTTACAGCCAGGTCAAGCAAGTTGAACGCGCGCCAGCCATGCATGCATTCCTTCACCTGTGTCAAGGACTGGGCGGTATGGGCGGGGCTATAGTCTGCACCCTGAGCCGATACAGGACTGTGAACACCATGATGCTTGAATCAACTACCGCCACCCGCGTGGCCGGACCGCTGGAACTGGTCTGCCCCGCCGGCAGCCTGCCCGCCTTGAAAGCGGCCGTCGACAATGGCGCCGACACCGTGTACCTGGGTTTTCGCGACGCCACCAATGCACGCAATTTCGCCGGCCTCAATTTCGACGAAAAGGCCATCGCCGAGGGCGTGCGCTACGCCCACCAATATGGACGCAAGGTGCTGCTGGCGCTGAATACCTATCCGCAGCCGCACAACTGGGCCGTGTGGCGCAGCGCCATCGACCGCGCCGCGCAAGCCGGCATCGACGCCATGATCGTCGCCGATCCGGGCTTGATGGCGTATGCAAGCGAGCATCACCCGCAGCTGCGCCTGCACCTGTCCGTGCAAGGCTCGGCCACCAACTACGAAGCGATCAATTTTTACCAGGAACACTTCGGCATCGCCCGCGCCGTGCTGCCGCGCGTGCTGTCGATGGCGCAGGTCGAGCAACTGATCAGCAAGACGGACGTCGAGATCGAGGTCTTCGGCTTCGGCAGCCTGTGCGTGATGGTCGAAGGGCGCTGCGCGCTGTCGTCGTATGCGACGGGCGAGGCGCCGAACACGCACGGCGTGTGCTCGCCGGCGAAATCCGTGCGCTGGCTGGAAACGCCGAACGGCCTCGAATCGCGCCTGAACGGCGTGCTGATCGACCGCTACGCACCGGGCGAAAACGCCAGCTATCCGACCCTGTGCAAGGGGCGTTTCGAAGTCAACGACGAAGAGTATTACGCCATCGAGGAGCCGGCCAGCCTGAACACGCTGGCGCTGCTGCCGCAGCTGATCGCCATGGGCGTGCGCGCCGTGAAGATCGAAGGGCGCCAGCGCAGCCCCGCGTATGTGGCGCAGGTGACGCGCGTGTGGCGCGAAGCGATCGACGCCTGCCGCGAAGGCAATACGCGCTACGCCGTCAAGCCGGGCTGGATGGCGGCCATGGACAAGCTGGCCGAAGGCCAGCAGCACACCTTGGGCGCGTATCACCGCTCCTGGAAATAGAGGATGAACATGTTAAAACTATCTTTGGGTCCCTTGCTGTACTACTGGCCGCGCGCCACCGTCTTCGAGTTTTACCAGCAGATCGCCGGCACCGCCGTCGATATCGTGTACCTGGGCGAAACCGTCTGCTCGCGCCGGCATGAGCTGCGCCTGGCCGACTGGCTCGATATCGCCGACATGCTGGCCGCCGCCGGCAAGGAAGTGGTGCTGTCGACGCAGGCGCTGATCGAGGCGGGCGCCGAACTGGCCACCCTGCGCCGCATCACGGGCAATGGGCGCTACGGCGTCGAGGCCAACGACATGGGCGCCGTGCATTGCATGGAAAAGGGCGCATCCTTCGTCGCCGGCCCCCATTTGAACCTGTTCAATGGCCCCAGCCTGCAACTGATGGCGCGCCTCGGTGCGCGGCGCTGGGTGATGCCGCTGGAAATGGGACAGACGGCGCTGGCCGAGATGCAGCGCCAGAAACCGGAAGGGCTGGAGACGGAAGTGTTTGCCTACGGACGCATGCCGCTGGCGTTTTCCGCGCGCTGCTTCACGGCGCGCAACCGCAACCTGCCGAAGGACGACTGCGGCTACAGCTGCCTGGAAGAGCCGGACGGCCTGCTGCTGCGCACGCGCGACGAAGTGCCCTTCCTCGTACTCAATGGCACGCAGACGCAGTCGGCGCTCGTCTACAACCTGGTGCGCGAACTCGACGCCATGCGTGACATGGGCGTGTCGGTGGCGCGCATCAGTCCGCAAGCCATGCATACGGAACAGGTGATTGCCATCTTCGACCGCGCCCGCCGGGGGCAGGTCAGCGGCATCGGCGCCCAGGCCCAGCTGGCGGCCTGCCAGCCGGCCGGCGCCTGCGACGGCTATTGGCACGGCCAGCCCGGCATGGAACAGCACGCCGCCCATTGAACGCATCGAAAGGAAGAACATGCAAGATCAACTGGAAAGATTGCCGGTCCCGGTCCCGGCCAAGCCTGCCATGAGCAAGCCCGCCGTGTCGTACCGGCTGCCCGAACCGCTGGCCGAATTGCTGTCCAAGCTGCCGCCGTATCCCGCCTCCTGGCTGTTCGTGCAAGGCTTGAACCGCCTGCTGGCGCCGCAATTGCCCGACGACGTGCGCTGCAGCCTGGAGGGGCGCAGCCTGCGCTTGCGCTTGCTGGACGCCGGTATCGCCTTCGATTTTGAGTGGCAGGGCACGGTGTTCGTGGCCGAACGCTATGTCGACGTGCCGGACCTGTGCATCGCCGCCAGCGTGCATGACTTGATGCTGCTGGCGCGGCGCCAGGAAGATCCGGACACCTTGTTCTTCAGCCGCCGTTTGAGCCTGGAAGGCGATACGGAGCTGGGCTTGCTGTTCAAGAATACGCTCGATGCCATCGAATTGCCGCCGTTCGACCTGCAGTCGCTGGGACCGCGTCGCGTGCTGGCGCATTTGCGCGACCGGGGCGCGCGGGGAGGCTGAGCGGAAAAGGGGAGGCGGGCGCTCAGTGGCGGCAGTGGCCGCAGGCGCCGCTGCACGATGGCAATTGTTCTTCATCGGACGCCTCGCCCATGAAGCCGGCGTCGTTGACGGCGGTCAGCAAACGTTCCTGCGTGGCCAGGCGTTCGTCGAATTGCACCGTGGCGCCGTGGCGCGCCAGCGAGACGCAGACGGTGGCCACGCCTGTGACGGCCTCAAGTGCGCCCGTCAATCTGTCGGCGCAACCTTCGTGATCCATTCCAATAATATTCAAGCGCGCTGTCTGCATGTGGTCCTCTTGTTTTTCAGATAAAAAAACAGCGTAGGCGAGGGGCGCGCATGCCGTCCAGAGCAGCACGCAAGATTTATTTTCTATTTACGGTTTTATTGATCTGGATTAATTTGCACCGCTCCACTCCTGCCTGAATTGCTGTTGTTTTGTACACAGTTTCCATAATCCAGTCGACAAGCGTGCCCTGCTGCGCGATACTGTCATTCTGATAAGAACGCTGATGAAAGCGCTGGAAAGGAGGGGCCATGCAGCGCCGCCCCCTGCTCAAGCTTGCCGCCCTGTGGCCGTTGGGCGCTGCCGCCGCCGGCACGTCGCCGCCGCTGCAGCTCGTCTATCCGCGCCACCAGGCGCTCGATGATCCGCAGCAAGGTTATGTGACGGCCTTGCTGCAAATGGCGCTGTCGCGGTCGGGCCAGGCATATGCCTTGCGCCGCTCCGCACTGCGCATGGTGCAGACGCGCGCCATGCAGGAAATCGCCATGGCGTCGGGCAGCGTCGATGTCGTCTGGGCCATGACGAGCCGGGCGCGCGAAACGCAATTGCTGCCGGTGCGCATACCGATCGACCGCGGCCTGATCGGCTGGCGCGTGGCCCTGATCCATGCCCGCCAGACGCAGCTGCTGCGCGGCGTGCGCAGCGTCGCCGCCCTGGCGCGGCTGTCTGCCGGCCAGATGCGCGACTGGCCCGACTGCGCCATCCTGCAGGCGAACGGCTTGCGCCTCGATACCTCAAGCACCTACGAAGGCCTGTTCCAGCAGCTGGCGGCGGGGCGCATCGACTACTTTCCCCGCTCCGTGATCGAGGCCCAAAGCGAGCTGGCCAGCCACGCGCAATTGCCGCTGGTGCTAGACACCCATCTGGTCATCCGCTACCCGGCCGCGCTGTACTTTTTTGTCGGCAAGCACCGGCCGGAACTGGCGCGCCACATTGAACTGGGACTGGAAACCATGCTGGCCGATGGCAGCTTTGCGCAGCTGTTCCAGCGCCATTTCGGCCGTCTCGCGCAGGGCCTGAATCTGTCCCGGCGTTACGTGCTGGAGCTCGTCAATCCTGACCTGCCGGAGGAGACGCCGCTGGCGCGCAAGGCACTTTGGTATCGTCCAAATCATTACTAATGGTTTAGTTGAGCTATGTCAAACGACTGCTTCAATCGTGCGCAGGATGTTTGAGGAAACGCAAAGCGAGTTCAACAGAACACCTGTTGACACTTATAAAATTTTCGCCGAACATCATTCCATCTTGCAACACTTTGCAATACTTTCCCAGCGATAGCCGCCATGGCGGCTGTCGTGCGGACCCGTGCGCCCGTTCAACGGCAAGCCGCCGCCAGCCACCGAACGCTGTGCTCCCTTGTAACCATCCGTTATCTTTTCGAAGGTTTGCCCATGCTCGATTCGATCGCGTCGGTATTGCACCAGGTGCCGGAATTGGCCCTGTTCCTGGCGCTGGCGCTGGGCTACGCGGTAGGGCAGATACGCTTCGGCCCGATCCAGCTCGGCGGCGTGTGCGGCACCCTGATCGCCGCGCTGCTGATCGGCCAGCTTGGCATTACCCTGGACGCCAGCGTGAAAAACGTTTTCTTCATGCTGTTCATCTTTGCCCTCGGCTACGCGGGCGGTCCCCAGTTCTTTGCCAACCTCAATGCCAAGGGCTTGCGCCTGGGAATACTGTGCCTGATCGAAGTGGTGGTGGTGCTGGCGCTGGTGCTGCTGGCCACGCGTTTCCTGGGCCTGGACCAGGGGACGGCGGCCGGCATGATGGCGGGCGCGGCGACGGAATCTGCCGTCGTCGGCACCGCCACGGACGCGATCTCGAAGCTGGCGCTGCCGGCGGCCCGCATCGCCGAGCTGCAAGCCAATGTGGTCACCGCGTATTCCATCACGTATATCTTTGGCCTGATCGCCATCGTCATCGTCACCAGCCAGATTTTTCCGCTGTTGTTGCGCGTCAATCTGCGCGAGGAAGCGGACAAATTATGGGAAAAAATGGGCGGCGCGCAGGCGGGCGCCGACGATTTGCAGGCGACGCCGGAAATGGTCGGCCGCGCCTACCGCATCAGCCGGGGCGCGGGACGCCGCCTCGATGCCTTGCAGCATATTTTTGCGGGCCGCGCCAGCATCACGCGCGTGCGCCGGCATGGCAAGGTATTACCGTTGGAGCCGGCACTGCGGCTGCGCAATAACGACGAAGTGCTGGTGATCGGCCACCGTCCCGCACTGGTGGCGGCCGAAGCCATCCTGGGCGAGGAATTTGCCGACACGACGGGCTTGAACATGGCCGTCTCCGCCGTCGAAGTGGTGCTGCAGCAAGCCGCGCTGGTCGGCCAGCCCTTGCGCCAGCTGGCCTTGCCCACCGGCGTGCATGTGGCGGCCGTCATCCGCGGCGAGCACAGCATGCCGCCCTTGCCCGACCTGGCCCTGCAGCGCGACGACGTGCTGCGCCTGTACGGCACGACGGAAGGACGCGAACTGAACACGGCGCTGGCCGCCATCGGCAAGCGCGTGCCCACGGGCGACCGCAGCAATATCGTCTACGCCAGCATCGGCATCGTGCTCGGCGTGTATATCGGCGGCTTTACCGCCAGACTGGGCGGCATTCCGTTTTCGCTGGGCACGGGCGGCGGGGCCTTGCTGACGGGGCTCGTATTCGGCTGGTACCAGGCGCGAAAACCTGGCATGCCGGGCATCCACCCCAGCGCGCTCGACATGATGAAGGATATCGGCCTGGCCACCTTCATCGCCTGCGTGGGCCTGGGGTCGGGACCGCAGGCAATCGAGCTGGTGCGCCAGTACGGCTTGTCGCTGCCGCTGATGGGCGTCTTGATCGCCGTCATCCCCGCCTCGCTGTCGTTGCTGGTGGGCCACTTTTTCCTCAAGCTGGAAGCGCCCGTGCTCTTGGGCGCCATCGCCGGCCAGCAGTGCAGCACCCCAGCCTTGTCGGCCGTGCAGAACGCGGCCGGCAATTCCACGCCCTTGCTGGGCTACACGATTACCTATGCCATCTCGAACGTGGTGCTGCCTCTGCTGGGGCCGCTCATCGTGGCCCTGGCCGGGTCCGTTCATGCATGAGCAGCTTGCAAGAGCACAGGCAGTAAAGAATTCCTTCAACACGAAAGGCGGTCCGCATGGAATGGTTGCATGAGTTATTCAAGAAGTCGCCCGAAATTGCCTTGTTTCTCTCCCTGGCAGTGGGCTACTACATCGGCAAGATCAAGTTCGGCTCGTTTCAGCTGGGCGGGGTCGCCGGTTCACTGCTGGTGGCGGTCCTCGTCAGCCAGGTAGGCGTGGCCATCGATCCCGGCGTCAAGTCGGTGCTATTTGCCCTGTTCATTTACGCGGTCGGTTATGAAAGCGGACCGCAATTCTTCAATTCGCTGGGGCGTCAGTCCGTGCGCGAAATCATCCTGGCCGTCGTGCTGGCCGTGACGGCGCTGCTGACGGTGGTCATCATGGCCAAGGTGTTCGGCCTGGACAAGGGCCTGGCGGCGGGCGTGGCGGCGGGCGGCTTGACGCAGTCGGCCATCATCGGCACGGCGGGCGACGCGATCACCAAGCTGGGCCTGGCGGCCGACGAGGTGGCGCGCCTGCAGGGCAACGTGGCTGTCGGCTATGCCGTCACCTATGTGTTCGGCTCGTTTGGCGCCATCATCGTCTGCGTCAATATCTTGCCTAAACTCATGGGTCGCACCATCCGCGAAGATGCGATCAAGGCGGAAACGGCGCTGCAGGCGGGCGTGCAGGTGCTGGGACCTGGCCAGACGCCGGCCGCGCCAGACTTGATCGGCCGCATCTACGACGTGGGTCCCGGTGCCGGCCGCACCGTGGAAGAGATCGAAAGCGCTCATCCGAACACGGCCATCACCATCGAGCGCGTGAAACGCAATGGCCAGATCATCGACGTCAGCCCGGACCTGGTGCTGGCCGCCGACGATATCGTGCTGCTGGTGGGCCGCCGCGAAGCGATGCTCAGTGTGTCTTCCCAGCTGGGCAAGGAATTGCTGGCCGTCGAAGGCATGGAACTGGTGATGCAGCGCCGCGACATGGTGCTGACCAACAAGGCTTACCACAACAAGACGGTGGGCGAAATCCGCAGCGCGACGGCGCCGGGCGTGCGTCACGGCATCTTTGTCGTGCAGCTGAGCCGCATGGGCAAGATCCTGCCCATGCAGCCGGAAACCGTCGTGCAGACGGGCGACGTGGTGACCATCTATGGCGCCGAGCAGGACGTCAAGCGCGTGGCGGCCGAAGTGGGCTACATGATCGTGCCGAGCGCCAAGACGGATTTCGTCTACATGGGCGCCGGCCTCGTCGTCGGCCTGCTGGTGGGCTTGCTGGTGGCGCGCATCGGTTCGATTCCGCTGACACTGGGCAGCGGCGGCGGCGTGCTGCTGTCGGGTCTCGTGTTCGGCTGGTTCCGCGCCAAGCGCCAGACCTTCGGTTACATGCCCAGCGGCGCCGTGCAAATCCTCAAGGATCTGGGCCTGGCCGGCTTCGTTGCCGTCGTCGGCCTCACGTCCGGCCTGCAAGCCGTGCAAACCGTGCGCGAACACGGCCTGACGCTGTTCGGCGTGGGCGTCGTGGTGACCATCCTGCCGATGATACTGACCATGCTGATCGGCCGTTACATCTTGCGCTATGACAACGTTGCCGTGTTTGCGGGCGCCTTGTCCGGCTCGCGCAGCGCCAATCCCGCGTTCGGCGAAGTGCTGAACGCGGCGCAAAACTCGATTCCCACCGTACCGTTTGCCATCACGTATGCCCTGGCCAACGTTTTCCTGACCTTGCTGGGGCCGCTGATTGTGGCCTTCGTCTGAGTCTGCATGTATGTGCAAGCACCTTTGCAAGAACCCTCAAAATTATCAGTCTGATAAGGAGTAGCAAAAATGGATTTCAGTAACCCAAGCAAACTCGCCCTGTTGAGCCCCTTCGAATTGAAGGATGCGCTGATCCAGACGGCCAAGCAAAGCAACCGCCTGATGCTCAATGCGGGCCGCGGCAACCCGAATTTCCTGGCGACCACGCCACGCCACGGCTTCTTCCAGTTCGGCCAGTTCGCCATGACGGAAGCGGAGCGCTCGTATGTGTACATGGACGACGTGGGCGGCTTTCCCACGCGCGAGGGCATCGAGGCGCGCTTTGAAATCTTCGTGCGCAAGCACGAAGGCAACCCGGGCGTGCATTTCATCGAGGCGGCCGTGTCGTATGTGCGCGACCAGCTGGGCCTGAGCGCGGGCGACTTCATCTATGAGATGTGCGAAGCCATCCTCGGCTGCAACTATCCCGTGCCGGACCGCATGCTGCGCCTGTCCGAGAAAATCGTCGGCCAGTATATCCACCGCGAAATGATCGGCGACCATCCGTTTGTCGGCAACTTCGACATGTACGCGGTCGAGGGCGGCACGGCGGCCATGACCTATCTGTTCGCCAGCCTGAAATCGAACCACATCATCCAGGAAGGCGACACGATCGCCCTGGGCATGCCGATCTTCACGCCCTACATCGAGATTCCCCAGCTGAACGACTACAAGCTGAACACCGTGCACATCGATGCGCCGCAATCGAACAACTGGCAATTCACCAAGAAGGAACTGGACAAGCTGCTCGACCCGAAAGTGAAAGCTTTCTTCCTCGTCAACCCCAGCAATCCGCCATCCGTCAAGATTGACGACGAGACCCTGGAATACATCGCCAAGATCATCAAGAAGCGCCCGGACCTGATCATCTTGACCGATGACGTGTACGGCACGTTCGCCGACAATTTCGTCTCGCTGTTCGCCATCTGCCCGTTCAACACCATCCTCGTATATTCGTTCTCGAAATACTTCGGCGCGACGGGCTGGCGCATGGGCGTGGTGGCCACGCATGAAAACAATGTGCTCGACGACAAGATTGCGAAGTTGCCTGAAACCATCAAGAAGCAGCTCGATGCCCGTTATCACTCCATCACGACGGAACCGCGCCAGCTGAAATTCATCGACCGCCTGGTGGCCGACAGCCGCACCGTGGCGCTGAACCACACGGCCGGCCTGTCCACGCCCGTGCAGGCGCAGATGACCCTGTTCTCCTTGTTCTCGCTGATGGATGAAGAGCAAAAGTACAAGCAGTCGATGAAACGCATCGTGCTGCGCCGCAAGGAAGCGCTGTACCGCGAACTGGGCTTGCCGATGGTGCACGACGCCAATTCCGTGCGCTACTACCATCTGCTGGACATGGAATCCTTGGCCGCGCAGATGCATGGCGTGGAGTTTTCGCAGTGGCTGCTGAAAAAACTCAAGCCGAACGAAGCGCTGTTCCGCCTGGCCGAGGAAACGGGCGTCATCCTGCTGCCGGGCCGCGGCTTCGGCACCACGCATCCGTCCGGCCGCGTCTCGCTGGCCAACCTGAACGAATACGACTACGCGAATATCGGCCGCGCCATCCGCAGCATGGCGTCCGAGTTCTTTGCCGTATTTGAAAAGGAAAAGGAAAAGGAAAAGGGCGGCAAGAAGGCGAAGAAGTAAGCCGCTAGCCGTGTAGTCTGACAAAAACGGGCGCCCCGCATGAGGCGCCCGTTTTTGTCTGTCAGCTTGCGTAACCAATAGTGCAGGCTGGAATGGACATCCGTGGATATAATTGCTATTGTGAAAGTATAAACATGGCAACCCCGTGCTTTCCCCTCATTCATTGACTGGACGCTACATGGGCAGATTGCAAGGACATTTATCATTATTGCTGGCGAGCGCGCTGGGCGCGGCCATGCCGGCCCTGGCGGAACCTCTGACATTCAGCGAAGCGCTGCAGCAAGCGGCAGCCGCTTCGGGCGCCGTGCAGGGCGCCGCGCTCGACGTGCGCGCGAAGACCCTCAAGGCGGAGGCGCTGTCGAACATCGACGGCCCTTCCGTGGACTTGACGGCGTTTCGCGGCCGCCTGTCGACGGACTTGAACATCGATACGAGCGGCTTGTCCGGCGTGGTGGGCGGCATCGAGTCCGTGCTGCCATCGATTCCCGGCTTGCCCAAACCACAGATTCCCAATTCCCTGAGCCGCGAAGTGGTGACGGACCTGACCTCGTTCGGCTTGCTGGGCATGTGGCCGATCTACACGGGCGGGCGCCTGGACGCCGTCAAGGGCCTCGCGTCGAGCCTGACCCTGGCCGCGCAGGCGGAGCGCACGGAAGCGGAAGAACAGCTGGCCACCCTGGTGGCGCAGCGCTATTTTCAATTATTGCTGGCGAAGCGGGTGGTGGCCGTGCGGGCCGAAGTGACGGCCGGCGTGACGGAACATCAGCGCGACGCGGCCAGGCTGGAAAAGGGCGGCCTGATTTCGCGCGCGGAGCGCCTGCGTGCCGACGTGGCCCTCGACAGCGCCCGCAGCGACGAGGCGCAGGCGCGCAGCGATGAGGAAATCGCCCAGGTGGCGCTCGACCGTTTGCTCGCCGTCAACACGCAAGTGCTTCCCAGCACGCCCCTGTTCGTCAACAGCCTGCCGGTGGGTACCTTGCAATCGTTCATCAGCACGGGCATGCGCGAAAATGCGAACTGGAAAAAGATCGACAGCAAGCGCGTGCAGGCCGAGCAAGCCTTGAAGCTGCACGGCAAGGAATATGCGCCCACCGTCTTTGCCATCGGTAACTACAACTTGAATCGCGGCAACGAAAAACTCGTGCGGTCGAACTGGGCCATCGGCCTCGTCGTGGCCGTGCCGCTCGTGCACCGCATCAATACGGGCAAGATGATCGCCGCCGCCAAGCTGGACCAGGAGCGCGTGGAAGTGGTGGCGCGCCAGGCCGAGCGCGACATTCCCACCCTGATCGAAAAGAATTGGCGCGCGCTGGAAAACGCCCGCATCCAGTACCTGTCCACGGCGTCGTCGGTGGAGCTGGCGCGCGAAAATATCCGTTTGCAAACGGTCGCTTTCCAGCAAGGACAAGTGACGTCGCTGGAAGTGGTCGACGCGCGCCTGAACCTGGCCAAGGTCGAGACCCAGCGCGCGCAGACTGCCTATAACTATGTGATGGGCCTGGCGCAATTGCTGGAAGCGACGGGCGAGACGCAGCGCCTGGGCAGCCTGGCCGCTGCGGCCGATATCCAATTACCTGTGGACAAATAATAATGAGCACCTCCAAAAAACCATTGGCCATAGTCGCCGCCATCATCGTCCTCGGCTTCGTGGGCTGGGGCTTGTACCAGGCGTTCCAGCCGCAGCGCCTGCCTTTGCAAGGGCAGATGGATGCGCAGGAAGTCAATGTCTCGTCGAAAGTGCCGGGCAGGGTGGGCCAGCTGTACGTCAAGCTGGGCCAGACGGTGCCGAAAGGGGAACTGCTGTTCCAGCTGACGAGTCCGGAAGTGGACGCGAAGATCGCGCAAGCGACGGCCGCCACGCAGGCAGCCGATGCCGTGGCGCAAAAGGCGCAAGCCGGTGCGCGTCCGGAAGAAATCGCCGCCGCGAAAGCCAACTGGGAGCGGGCGCAAACGGGCGCCACCATCGCCAGGACCACGTACACCCGCGTCAACAATATGTACGAGCAAGGCGTGATCGCGCAGCAGAAACGCGACGAGGCGCAAGCGCAATGGCGCGCCGCCGACCAGCTGGCGCAAGCGGCCCGCGCGCAATATGACATGGCGCAAAAGGGCGCCCGTCCGGAAGACAAGACGGCCGCCGCCGCCCAGGCGCGCCAGGTGGGCGCCGTGCTGACGGAAGCGCAGGTCGCCCTGGCGGAAACGAAGATCGCCGCGCCCGTGGCCGGGCAGGTCAGCAAGATCCAGATACAGCCCGGTGAACTGGCGCCGCAAGGCTTCCCCGTGATCACCCTGGTGAACCTCGATGACGCCTGGGCCGTGCTGCAGGTGCGCGAAGATGAAATGGCCGCGTTTGCCATGGGCAGCACGCATACGGCCAATGTGCCGGCCTTGAAGCAGCAAGTGAGCTTCAAGGTCAGTTCCGTGGCCGTGCTGCCCGATTTCGCCACGTGGCGCGCGGCCCGCCCGGGCGGCACGGACTTGCGCACGTTTGAAATCCGGCTGCGCCCCGCCATCAAGGTCGAGGGCTTGCGCCCGGGCATGTCGGTCGTGTTTCCACCGCTCTGATACGCGATGAACGAAGCGGATAAGGGGCCGGTTTCTGCGCTGGCGCGCGAGTGGGCGCGGCTGCGCGGCGACTTCTGGGACTTCGGCATGCTCAGCTGGATTCCCGTCGTGCTGTGCGGTATGTTGTGGCTGGTGTTTTTCGCCGGCATCGCGCGCGACTTGCCCATCGTCGTCATCGATAACGACAACTCGACCTTGTCGCGCCAGCTCACGCGCTGGCTCGACGCTTCGCCCGGTGTCCAGGTGGCGGCGAAAGTGGCGTCCAGCGACGAAGCCCTGCATCGCTTGCGCGAGCGTACGGCGTTCGGCTACCTGCTGATCCCCAACGATTTCGAACAGAAACTGCTGGGCGGCAGGCAAGCCACCGTGCAATGGCTGTACAACGCGCAGTTTTCCTCGCACGCGGGCGCCTTGCTGCGCGACGTGCGCACGGTGAGCACGACCTTGTCGGCCGGCATCGAGATGACGGCGCGCGCAAAAAAGGGCATGTCGGGCGTGCAGGCGGCGGCCCAGTTCGAACCGATACGCACGACACTGAACAGTTTATATAACGAGAACATCAGCTATGAAGCATTTTTAACGTTGGCCCTGATGCCGGCCATGCTGCAGATCTTCATCGTCGTTGCCGTCGTCACGTCCATCGGACGCGAGTTGCGCGACGGCACGGTGCCGCAATGGCTGGCCTCGGCCAAGGGCAGCTGGTTGCGGGCCATCGGCACCAAGCTGCTGTTTCCCGTGATCGCCTACTGCGCGCTGGCGCTGCTGTATCTGCTGTTCTTCAGCCTGGCGCGTGGCTGGGCCGTGGCGGGCAGCTTGCCGGCCCTGTTGCTGAGCATGCTGCTGCTGGTGCTCGCGTATTGCGGCCTGGCCACCTTGCTGATCGCCGCCACCCTGTCCCTGCGCCTGGCCCTGTCGGGCGCGGCATTTATTACGGCACCGGCCTTCGCGTTCGCGGGACAGGCCTTTCCCCTGATGGCCATGCCGGCGCCGGCGCGCGCCTGGGCGGAAGCCTTGCCGCTCACGCACTATCTGCAATTGCAAACGAAATACTGGCTGGCCGGCGCGCCATGGCGCTATGGCGTGCAGGAAATGCTGATCTTGGCCGGCTTTGCCATCGGCTGCGGCGCCGTGGGCGTATTCCTGCTGGCGCGCCGCGCGCATGCGCCGGCGGCCTGGGGGCGTGCATGATCTGGCCGGCTTTTATCGCCACCTGGCGCGCCATGCTGACGGACAAGGGCGCGCTGACCTTGCTGTTTATCGGCGGCATCATTTACTCGTTTTTCTATCCGCTGCCATACTCGACGGAAATCGTCCAGCGCGTGCCCGTGGCCGTCGTCGACCAGGACCGCAGCGCCATGTCGCGCCAGCTCACGCGCTTCGCCATGGCCCATCCCTCATTGCAAGTCGTGGCCGTCACGCCGGACTTGCCCGTCGCGCAGGATTTATTGTGGCGCGACCAGGTCATGGGCGTGCTGATCATTCCCGACGGTTTGCAGACGGACGTGCTGGCCGGCCGCGCCGCCCATGCGCAGGTGGCGGGCAATGGTCTGTACTTGATGCTCAACAAGGTGGCCTTGAACGGCCTGGCCGAAGTGGTGGGCACGGTGTCGGCCGGCATTGAGCTCAAGCGCCTGGGCGCGGGCACGCCATCGACTGTGCAGGCCAACCAGCAGCGTTCGCCCATCGCGTTTGACGCCGTGCCCCTGTTTAACGTCAAGGAAGGCTATGGCGCGTATGTCGTGCCGGGCGTGGCGACCTTGATCGTGCAGCAGACCTTGCTGATCGGCATGACCATGCTGTTCGGCACCTGGTACCAGCGCAAGAGCTTCCCTGTGGCCGGCCGGCGCACGGCGGGCGGCTATGCGGGCATGCTGCTGGCGTTTGCCTGCGTCGCTTTCCTCAATTGCTGCTATTTCTTCGGCTTCGTCTTCTGGTTCCAGGATTACCCCCGTGGCGGCAACTTCGGCGGCATGCTGTTGCTGCTGGTGCTGTTCTCGCTGGCGGAGGCGGCGTTCGGCATGCTGCTGGGCATGCTGTTCCGCACGCGCGAACGGGGCACGCAGCTGATGATCGCCACCTCGATGCCCGTGCTGTTCCTCGCGGGCCTGACCTGGCCCGTATCGTCCATGCCCGTCGTGCTGCAATGGCTGCGCTGGCTGCTGCCGTCCACGGCTGGCATCCAGGGCTTTGTTGCGCTCAACCAGATGGGCGCGTCGCTGTATGAAATCCGCCATGAAGTGGCGGGCTTGCTGGCCTTGCTACTGGCCTGCGTGGCGCTGGGCTGGTGGCGCTGGCGCAAGCTGGAGGAAACCGTTGTTGATTTGAACAAGGCCGAAGGCACTTGATATGCAATAATTTCATTTCCGTAACCCCAGCGAAATGCCGGGGTCGGACCCTGAGGGTCCGACCCCGGTCCTTGGCTTTAGGGGTTGATTCGATGCCTTTTTGATGATTTCTATGTCTGCATTCAATTTGTTCCAGCGCTTGTCCCAGGCCCCCACCAAGCCCAAGGCCGCGCCCGCCGTGCGGCAGTTCGATGTGGCGGACCTGTACCAGGGCCCCATCGCGCTGGGAGCGGAAGGCGAGGCGCAAGCGCGGCCTTTCGATGAAAAGCTGCGCCAGGCGTATTTCTGGATCGTCAACCATGCCATCATCAGCCCTCACTACGACATCGAGTACAACGACGGCCCGTCGCAGACGTATTCCGTGGGCGACAGCCGCCGTACATTGAATTTGCCGTCGGCGCAAAGCTATTCGAGTTTTATTTTGCTGCCCCTGCTGACGTTCGCCACGCGCCGCAAATGCCTGTTTGTGGGCGGGCCGGGGCGGGGCAAGACGGCCAGCGCGCTGCTGATGGGCGTGCTGGCCGGTTCCACCGTCAAGGAGGTGAAACGCGCGATGCAGCATGGCCACCCGCAGATGACGGTGGCCGATTTGCTCGGCAATCCCTTACCGGCCGACCTGGTGAATGCGCAAAGCATGGACGATATCCGCATCGCCTGGCGCGCCTGGCTGGGCATGCGCGTGAAGATCGTCGATGAATACAACCGCATCCCCACGCGCACGCAAAGCGCGCTGCTCACCGTGATGGGCGACAATTACGCGGAAGTGCTGAACCATATTTACGAGTGCCCGGAAGCGGCCTGGTACCTGACGGCCAACGACGACCAAGGCGGCGGCACGTACCAGGTGATCGAGGCACTGCGCGACCGGGTCGACGTGACGGTGCAGGCGCTGGCCTTCAACCCGCGCTTCCTGAACGAATTGCTGCTGCGCGTGGAAGAAAACGTGCGTCCCGAAGAGCTGGTGCCGCCCGATATCATCTTCACGGAAGGGGAGGTGGACCAGATCGGCGAGGCGATCCGCCAGGTGGGCATACCCGACGCCGTGCGCCGCCGCCTGGAATTTTTTGCCAGCCAGTTCGAGCTGTTCGAGACGGCCGGCGGCCAGTTCGAATACATGACCAAGGACACGGCCCGTTTGGCCGGTGCCGACCGGGGCGCCGCGCAGGCGGCCGACAATGGGCGCGACCGCCTGAAGGACCTCGGTTGCCAGACCTTGAACGGCATCTCCGTGCGCACCCTGATGGCGCTCATGATCTACGCCAAGGCCATGGCGTATTTCCGCGGCAATGGCGAGGTGGCGCTGGAAGACTTGCGCCAGGTGCTGCCCTTCGTCCTGCATAACAAGCTGCAGCCGGACCCGGACGCGCCATTTTTCGCGCTGCCGGAAAACGCCGCCTACCGCAGCGACAGATTGGGCTGGCTGCGCCGCCTGTTCGACCTGTCCAACGATGAATTCAACCGCCTGGACCTGGACCGCGACGATCCCGTGGGCGTGCTGTCGGCCGAATTCGACCTGGGCCTCGATGGCGTCAGCGAGCGCGAAACCCTGGCGCGCCTGAACCGCATCGAAAAGCTGATCGGCGAACGCACGAAGGGGCGCAAGCTGTACGGCCCCCTGTACGACGACCTGCTGAAGCTCAAATACCTGCATCAGCGCTATACCAACTACCGCAGCTGGCTGCGTTCGCAATGAGCGTGCCGCACTGTCAAGGCTTCCTGGAAGCGCTGGCCATGCTCAATGGCGAAGCGAGCGACCTGTGCGCGAGCTACGAATTATCACGCCTGCCCGACGCGCCCGATCTTGCCACGGCGCTGGGCCTGCGTGTGGAAGACCATGCCTTGCACGTCATCGAGCCGGCACGCCACTTGCCGGCCCCCTTGTGGCACATCAAGGCGGCGCCGTGCGGACGCGCGCAGCTGGAGCAGGTGTGCCAGCGCTGGTTTTTCTCGTCGCGGCACATGCAGGCGGCGCCACCGGGACGCTTCCGCGCGCAGCTGGTGGCCGCCTTCCTCGCATCGCTCGACGAGGCGCTGGGCGGTTTTTCCACGTATGCCGTGACGATGACGCCGCCCGCCGGTTTCTGGTACGCCATCCACTGGGACGAGATCGCGTTCGAACTGGGCGATGAACGCTATCTGCTGCACTTTTCGCACAGCGACTGAGGGGCCGCGATGATCTCTCCTGCCTTTGCCTCGCTACTTGCCGGGGGCCGCGCCCAGTTCAATGCGCGCGCGGCGGAAGCACGCCGGCGCTTTCCCTCGCTCGACATGGCCGCCTTCGGCGCCTTCTTGCTCGACGGCGTCGATCCGCTGATAGTCGCCGTGGTCGCCGCCGCGCCTGAACGGGCGGGCGGCGTGACCCTCGCTGCCTACGACATGGCCCTGGAACTGGTGGGCCATGGGCTGGCCGGTCCGGCGGCGAAAAATCCGTTCTTGAATACCGTCTGGCGCGAGCTGGCGCCGCAGTTTGCGCCGCTGCTGGCGATGGCGCCCATCGACGTGCTGGGCATGCTCAGCAACGCCGCCGTCCACATCGCCTCCGTGGCGGGGGCGCGTCCCGCGCAGTGGCAGCGCGAGCTGGCCGCCCTGGCGCCGCAGGTCGCCACGCTGGCGCAGCTGCGTGCCGTGGGCCAGGTGCTGGCGTGGCGCGCGGGCGTCGCGCATTTTCGCCAGGGCGCGCTGGCCGCCGCCGATACCTTGCCGCCGGACTTGGCGCTGGCCGCCTTTGGCGAGCCGGGTGCGCCATGGCCGCAGGTGCATGCGCAGCTGATGGAGTATCCGTGGCGCGGCAATGCGGAGGGCCGCGAGTTCGGCAGCTTCACAGGCCTCGGTGGCGACTTCGGCGCGCCGCCGCAAGTGCGCGCTGCGGCGGATGGTTTTATCGTGCGCAGCGGCGAGCGCCATTACCTGCTGGTGGCCGACGCCTTTGGCGCCGTGCTGCACAGCGCCACGGCGCAGGAGTTCGAGCAGGCGCAAACAAGCATGCCGGCGTCCGTGCGGCTCGATGGGGCGATCCTGCAGATCGGCGCGCGCCGCATCGAACTCGATGTGCCGGCCGGCGACATCGCCATCGCCGCCAATGCGCATACGGTCGCCGTCACGTCGCCATGGACGCACGCGATCCGCCTGCTGCCGCTCGCATGAAGAACGATGCCGACACCGCGCTGATCGACGCCTGGCGCGCGGCCTGGCCCGAGGCCCTGGCCGTATGGAGCAAATTTACGCGCCTGCGCGACCCCAGCCTGTGCGCCAGCCGCGTCGAGGCCAGCAAGCAGGGCCTGTCCGGCAGCTTCGCCATGATCCGTTTGCTGGACCAGAGCGTGGTGGTGGACTTGCCGCTGGTGACGGAGCTGGGGCTGGACGACTATGCGCTGGAAATCCTCGCCCATGAAATCGGCCACCATATCCTCGCGCCGGGCAGCGCCGGCGACCAGTTCCGTTTGCTGGCGCGCATGCGCCGCGCCTTGCCCACACTGGAGCAGCACGCGCCCATGGTGGCCAATCTGTACACGGACCTGTTCATCAACGACCGCTTGCAGCGCCAGGCGAATCTGCGCATGGCCGACATCTACCGCAAGCTGCAGCAGGGGCGCACGGTGGAAGCGCGCGCCAAGGGCAGCGGCGGCGTATGGACCTTGTACATGCGCATCTATGAAAACCTGTGGCAGCTGGAAAAGGGAGAGCTGGGCGGAGCAGGGGCTGAGCACGAGGCGGACGAACGCCTGGACACGGACGCCTGGCTGGGCGCGCGCCTGATACGCGTGTATGCGAACGACTGGATGCTGGCGGCGGGCCGTTTCGCCACCTTGCTGCTGCCCTACCTGGTCGACGATACGGACGCCCTGGGCCCGAGCCGCTATCTGCAGGACACGCGCGACGCGGCCCGGGGCTGCCAGACGTATGGCGCGCAGCAGATCGAGGATGACGAGGAAGGCGGCGCCATCCACCCGGTGCACGACAAGCGCATTTCCGGCCTCGATGGCGAGGAGCCGCAAGGCGAGGCGCCGGCAAGGCAGGGCGGCGGGCAGCTGCGCGAACCGTTCGAGCTGGGCGACATTCTGAAGGCCTCGGGCATCGATCTGAGCGACCATGAAATCGCCATCCGCTACTACCGCGAGCGGGCCTTGCCGCACCTGGTGGCGTTTCCCAGCCGCCCCGCGCCCGAGTCGCAGGAGCCGCAGATGGAAGGGCTGGAAGCGTGGGAAATCGGCGATCCGCTTGAGGAAATAGACTGGCTGCAATCCGTGATGCAGTCGCCGCGCCCCGTGCCCGGCGTGACGACCGTGCGCCGCGTGTATGGCCGCGAACCGGCGCGCGTCGTCGACGCCGTGCCCGTCGACCTGGACATGTACGTGGACAGTTCCGGCTCCATGCCGAACCCGCAGGCGCACACCTCGTTTTTGACACTGGCCGGCGCCGTCATCGCCTTGTCCGCCCTGCGCGCCGGCGCGAAAGTGCAGGTGACCCTGTGGAGCGGCAAGAACGAGGTGATGCAGACGCCCGGCTTCGTGCGCGATGAAGACCTGATCCTGGGCGTGCTGACGGAGTTTTTTGGCGGCGGCACCTGTTTCCCCATCCACTGTCTGCGCAAGACCTATGCGGGCAAGCGCGAACGGCCCGCGCACATCCTGATGATTTCCGACGATGGCATCACCTCCATGTTCGACAAGGATGAACTGGGCAACAGCGGCTGGGATATTTCCGCCAAGGCGCTGGCCCAGGGCGGCGCGGGCGGCACCATGGCCCTGAACCTGGCGCGCGACTGGGATGGCGCGGCGAGCCACAAGTGGCTGCAGCAGACCTATGACGATTTAAAACGTGCGCGCCGCGAGCAGGGCTGGGATATCCACGCCGTCGAGCGCTACGAGGACTTGCTGGACTTTGCGCGGGCGTTCAGCCGGCGCCACTATGTTTAAATCCGGGGTCAGACCCGCCGGGTCTGACCCCAGCCTTTGCTTTTCGGGCTAAATTTGCACATCACTGTATAAGAAAAGGCCCATGAATATCTCTGGTCCCCACCTCGAAACCTTAACCCACCGCCTGGCCGACACGCCCGTCGAATTCTTCGCCGAGCCCCGTATCGCCGGTGTTGCCAATGCGCAGGCGGTGGCGGTGGCCGCGCTGGTCAACGACATTGTGCTGCTGCATGGCGCGCGTGCGCCTGCCGCGTCCCTGCAGGGTTTTATCGGCGCCCAGGTGAAGGCAGACCGCAACCGGCTGGCGCTGGCCATGATCCTGTGCTGGCTGCTGGCTGACGAGTGGTTCATCGCACAGCGGTTGCCGCAGCATGACCTGCTGCAGGTGCTGGGCGAGGCGGCGCGCGAACTGGCCGCCGCCACGCCGGCCCACCAGTTCACGCAAGACCCGGAGCGGCGCGAGGAACTGGCGCGCATCGTGCTGGCGCGCCTGGGTTTTCGGCCCCGCGATGAAAGCGTGGCGCAGGCGACGGACAGATTGTCCGCCATCAGCGGCACGGAGCGCCGCCGCCTGCTCGAAGCGAGCCGCCTGGCCGAGCAGCGTTCGCGCGAGATCCGCGAGGCGCTGGCGAAGAAGGCGGCCGAGGAATCGGCCGACAAGTGGTCGCGCGAATGACGCTCGCTGGCAAACCTGACGTCAACCTGCCGGGCGGTGCCTGGGAATCGGACCGCGACTATTGTCCCACCCTGACGCCGACGGGCGCGCGCATGCTGGAAAAGCTGCGCAGCCATCCTTGCGCGCCCCGGTACCGCAACCGCAGCGGCAACAAGCTGCAGGCCGCGGAGGTCGAAGCGCTGCGCGCCTATGAACAGGACGTCATGCAGGCCGCGATCGGCTGGAGCGCCGATGCGCCGCCGTCCTGGCTGGCGGATTTTCTCAGGACGACCTACGCCACGGTGCCGTATTATCGTGCCTGCGGCTCGCCCCCAGCGCGCTTTGCGGACGTGGCGCCCGTCAGCCGCGCCGAACTGGCCCACGACATCGCCGCCTTCGTGCCCGACGATGCGGACCTGGCGCGCATGATCAATTTCCAGACGACGGGCACCACGGGCCATCCGCTGCTGATCGCCTCGCATCCGCTGGTGGCGGGGCGCTACCTGGCCTTCCACAAGCGCGCGCTGCGCCGCTTCGGCGTGACCCTGCGCCATGGCGCGGGCCAGGTGGGCGTGATGCTGCTGGGGCACCAGCGCCGCTGCTTCACCTATGTCTCCGTCACGCCGACGATGAACGAATCGGGCCTGGCGAAGATCAATCTGCACGTGGACGACTGGCGCCAGCCTGAAGACCGCGCGCGCTACCTGGACGCCATGGCGCCCGAGCTGATCGCGGGCGACCCCATCTCGTTTGCCGAGCTGCTGACCTTGTCCATGACGCACAAGCCTGCCGCGCTGCTGTCCGTCTCGATGATGCTGTTGCCCGGCATGCGCGCGCGGCTGGAAGCGCGTTTCGGCTGCCCCGTGCTCGACATCTATTCGCTCAATGAAGTGGGACCCGTCGCCGTCTACGACGAGCGGGCGGGCGGCCATGTGTTGCTGCAGCACCGCTTGTACGTGGAAATCCTCGATGCTGCGGGACAGCCCGTGCCCGATGGCGCGCGCGGCGAGATCACGGTGACGGGCGGTTTTAACTTTTGCCTGCCCCTCGTGCGCTACCGCACGGGCGATTACGCGTCGCTGCTGCATGGCCCGCATGGCCCCGTGCTGGTGGGCCTGGCTGGCCGCAGCCCCTTGCGCTACAGGACGGTCAACGGCGACTGGATCAACAATATCGACATCACGCATGCCCTGAAACCGCTGGCCATCGCCCTGTTCGGCGTGCACCAGCATGGCAACGGCGCCGTCGCGCTGCGCCTGGCGCCGGGCGCCATGCCGCAGGCCGACCGGGCGCGCGCCTTGCTCGCGCCCTTTTTCGGCGCCATCGCGGTCGAGACCTTGCTGGCGGAAGACAAGATCATTCAATACACCTCGGATTTGCGGGAAGCGGCGGCATGAACCTCCATAAACGCGGCCTCGTGGTCGGCAAATTCTGTCCGCTGCACCTGGGCCATGAACTGTTGATACAACGCGCCATGGACGGGTGCGAGGAACTGCTCGTGGTCAGCTATACCAAGCCGGAATTTCCCGGCCTGGAACCGGCGCGCCGGGAACGGTGGCTGCGCGCGCAATTCCCGCAAGCGCACATCGTGGTGCTCGACGATGCGCGCCTGGCCGCCCTGTGCGCGGCGCGCGGCGTGCCGGCGCGTGCGCTGCCGCACAACGACGCCGATGGCGACGACCATCGCCACTTCATGGGCTGGCTGTGCTGGACGGTGCTGGACTTGCCCGTCGATGCCGTGTTTAGCAGCGAAGAGTATGGCCCCGGCTTTGCGCAGGTGCTGGAACGGCATTATGCAGCTGGCGCGGTGGCGCACGTGAGCGTGGACCAGGCAAGAACCCTGGTGCCCGTGTCCGGCACTGTGGCACGGCAAGACCCGCATGCGCACAGCGCCTTCCTGTCGCCCGTTGTGCGCGCCGATTTCGTCACGCGCGTGTGCGTGCTCGGCGGCGAGTCGAGCGGCAAGACGACTTTGACGCAAGCGCTGGCGCGGCATTTCGAGACGGCCTGGGTGGCCGAATACGGCCGCGAACTGTGGGAAAGCCAGGACGGCGTATTGCTCTATGACGATCTGCTGAAGATCGGCCGGGAACAGCTGCGCCGCGAAGCGCAGGCGCTCCTGGTTGCGCGGCGCTGGCTGTTTTGCGATACCTCGCCCATGACCACGTATTTTTACTGCATCGAGATGTTCGGCAGGGCCGAGCAGGAACTGGCCCAGCTGGCCGAACACCGCTATGACCTTATACTGCTGTGCGCCCCTGATTTCCCCTTCATCCAGGACGGCACCCGCCGCGACGAGGATTTCCGCGCGCGCCAGCATGCGTGGTATCAGGCCGAGCTGGCGCGGCGGGGGATCGCCTATGTCAATGTGTCAGGTTCCGTGGATGACAGGGTCAGGCTGGTGGCGCAGGTGCTGACGGGACCTTAATGGCGGATGCGTGGCGTACGCAGCGGTGTCGGATTACGCTGCGCTAATCCGACCTACGCTGTTGCCGCCAAGGCCGCGCGGCATGTAGCCTTGCCTGCCGCGTAATCCGACGACATTGCTACAGCGGCCGCACGGGGATGCAGATCTCGCAAGAGAATTCGCCGGTGGCCGGGTCCATCGCCGTGGCGGCGGCAAAGCGCTCGAAGCAGGGGCGCTCGTCCCACTGCAGGCCGCTGGCCGGCAGCCATTCGCGCGCCATGCGCGTCCACGCGTCGGGGATGGCGCTGGACGGTCCCTTGAATTGCGCCACCGCGTAACGCCCGCCTGGCAGGGTGGCGAGGCTGGCGCGTCCGGCTGACTGGAAGCCGTCGGGCACGGCGACGCAGGCGTCGTAGCGGCATTTTTCCGGCGGCGTGATGCTGGGATCGTCAAGGCCGATGCCGTAGCAGGTGGCGTCGCCCAGGCCGTGCGACTGCATCCACGGTGATACGGTGTCGCGCCAGAAGGCGCTGATGGCGGGGCCGTAGGGGCCGATATGGCGCTGGCACGCGACGGTGACGGGCGGCAGGTCGAGGATGGTGACTTGCATGGGACTCTCTCTATCAAGTGGATTGGAGTGCCCATGGTGCGGGAAGTTCGGTCCGTATTCCTGATCGGTATTGCGCATGGCCTGATCCGGATTGCTATCTTGCCGGCGCAGGCGCATGGCCGCGAGCATGGCGGCGTTTTTCGCGGCAATGCCGGCGCGCCAGGCTGTCGGCGTGCAGCCGAATTTCAGCTTGAAGGCGCGCGCAAACGCTTCGCCGGAACCGAAGCCCGTCGCCAGCGCGATGTCGAGTATCGACTCGCCGGGACGGCAGGCCAGCCGCAAGGCGGCCGATTCCAGGCGCCGGCGGCGCGCATAATCGCCCAAGGTTTCACCCATCCAGGCGGCGAACACGCGGTGAAAGTGGAAACGGGAAAAATGCGCGACATCGGCCAGTTGGGCCAGGTCCAGCGGCGTGTCCAGGTGGCGGTCGATATGGTCGAGCACGGCATTCATGCGGCGCGCGTATTCGGCGCGGAACAGCCCGGACGCCCGCTGTTCAGGGGGAATAGGAGGGGAAGACATGCCGCCGATTATGGCATGAACTCCCCTGGGAACGGCGCGAAAAAAAGCCTTACGCCGCGTTCAAGGCCTGTTCCAGGTCTTCGCGCAAGTCGTCGATATGCTCGATGCCCACGGACAGGCGCAGCATGTCTTCGGACACGCCCGCCTTGGCCAGTTCCTCGGGATTGAGCTGGCGGTGCGTGGTCGATGCCGGGTGGGTGGCCAGCGACTTGGCGTCGCCGATATTGACCAGGCGCGTGAACAGCTGCAGGGCGTCGAGCACGCGGGCGCCGGCCGCGCGCGGGTCTTCGCCTGCCGCCAGTTTCAGGCCGAAGGACAGGATGCCCGAGGCGCGGCCGTGCATGTATTTTTTCACCAGCGCGTGGTCCGGGTGGTCTTCCAGGCCCGCGTAATTGACCCACGCGACTTTCGGATGCTGCTTCAGGTGCTTGGCCAGGGCCAGCGTATTGTCGCAGATGCGGTCCATGCGCAGGGCCAGCGTCTCGATGCCCTGGATCAGCTGGAAGGCGGAGAGCGGCGAAATGGCCGCGCCCATGTTGCGCAGCGGGACGACGCGCGCGCGGCCGATGAAGGCGGCGGGGCCGAACGCTTCCGTGTAGACGACGCCGTGGTAGGACACGTCCGGCTCGTTCAGGCGCTTGAAGCGCTGCTTGTGCTCGGCCCACGGAAATTTGCCGCTGTCGACGATGGCGCCGCCCACGGTGGTGCCGTGGCCGCCCAGGTATTTGGTCAGCGAATGGACGACGATGTCGGCGCCATGCTCGATGGGGCGGAACAGATAGGGGCTCGGCACAGTGTTATCGACGATCAGCGGGATGCCGTGCGCATGCGCGATTTCGGCCAGCTTGGCCACGTCCGTCACATTGCCCAGCGGGTTGCCGATCGATTCGCAGAAGATGGCCTTGGTGCGCGCGTCGATCAGGGCGGCGAAGGTCTCGGGTTGGCGCGCGTCGGCGAAGCGCACTTCGATGCCGATCTGCGGCAGGGTGTGGGCAAACAGGTTGTAGGTGCCGCCGTACAGCTGGCTGGCGGAGATGAAATTGTCGCCTGCTTCGGCGATGGTCTGGATCGCGTAAGTGATCGCCGCCATGCCCGATGCGACGGCCAGCGCGGCCACGCCGCCTTCCAGTGCAGCGACCCGCTTTTCCAGCACGTCCTGCGTGGGATTCATGATGCGCGTGTAGATGTTCCCGGCGACCTTGAGGTCGAACAGGTCGGCGCCATGCTGGGCATTGTCGAAGGCGTAGGCCACCGTCTGGTAGATGGGGACGGCGGCGGCCTTGGTGGTCGGGTCGGGGGTGTAGCCGGCGTGCACGGCCAGGGTTTCGATTCTCATGTGGTCTCCGGTTCGAATGGGCTGCGGTGGTGAAGCGTTTGAAATTCGCAGCCATTGTGCCATGCCCCCGTTAACTGCTTGCTACGCTTGATAGAATATTAAGTCATAAGCTAGTGCTGTCTTGATATAAGTCATCCAGCTCTGCCTGGCCGATGAACCGTTCATGCGTGCCATGCTGGGCGCAGGCAAACGCGCCGCCGATGGCGCCGCGGCGCATGGCGTCCTCCAGCGGCAATCCTGCCAGCCAGGCGTGCAGGAAGGCGGCGACGAACGAGTCGCCCGCGCCATTCGTGTCCACCACGGGCAGCTTCAATCCCGCCGTCGGAGTGTGGCGCACGGACGCGCTGCCCCGTTCCAGCAGGAAGGCGCCGTGCGCGCCGGCCATGGCGATCACGGCCTGCGCGCGGCCTTGCGAAATAATTTCGCGCATGACGTCGTCCCGACGCTCGCCCAGCGCCGCCGTGCTGAGGAAAACCAGGTCGGCGCGCAGGGCAAAAACCTTGTGATGCGGGTTGACGCCATCCCAGTCGTGCAGATCGGTGGATACCGTCGTGCCGCACGCTTGCGCGTCGTCAAACAGTGCGGCCACCCAGCCCATGATGGAAAAGTGCGCGTGGCGCGCCGGCCCCAGGTAGGGAAGATAAAACGCGGCCGGCATGCGCAGGTCTTCCGGGTGGCGGCCGTCGTACAGCGACAGCCGGCGCCCCTGTGGGTCGACCAGGTTGACGCTGCGCCGCGTGCCCGAGGGTTCGACGATGTGTGAAAAATCGAGCCTGGTCTCTTTATAGCGCTGCAGGATGGCCGCGCCTTGCGCATCGTCGCCGATGAAATCGATGAATTTGCAGCGCAGGCCCAGCGCGTGGCAACCGAGCGCCACGCCATTGCCCGTGTGCGCCACATAGTCGCGGATGGGCGGCACGTGCAGCGAATCGGCCACGGGCAATTGCAGGTCGGGGACGCGCACGATCGTGTCGATGCCGGCGCCGCCGACCACCAGGATGTCATAGGTACTCATGGTGCAGCCTTTTCTAACAGGGCGGTGCCGGCCGCGTGTACCGCGACGGTGCCATCTTTGACGATGTAGGTTTGATTGGTGTAGGCGTCGCGCAGCAGGGTGCCATCGGCGAACACGCCGTGCACCTTCAGTGAGAGCGCGCCTTGCGCCTCGGGCACGGCGATGACGGCGTCACCATCCATCACGCGGGCGAATGCGTACGGCTTGTCGTTGATGAACCGGTGTTCACCGCGCGCCAGGGCAGGGTGGCGCAGGCGGAACTGGCCCAGCTTGCGCGCATGCGCGAGGGTGGCGGCATCGAGCGAGCCCCAGTTCATGCTTGACCGCGTGGCCTGCTGTTCGTCGCCGATGGGCGCCGTGCCAGGCTGGCGCGCGCTTTCATCGCCATAGAACAGCTGCACGCCGCCCGGCGCCAGCAGCAGGGCGGACAAGCCGTGCTTCAATTGATCGCGCGGGAACAGGCTGGTGTCGTGCGAGGAGATGTACGACAGGATGTCGTGGCGTGGCTCTTTCGCCAGTAAGCCCGCGTACTGGCGATACACGCCGTCGATGCTTTTCCAGTCGCCGCCCGCGCGGTGTTGAAAGTCGAAATTGATCATCGAGTCGAAGCCGGCATCAAACCAGCTGCTGCGCTCGGGGCCATGGCCCCACGCTTCGCCCGTCATCCAGAACGGTGCGTCGTCGATCTTTTGTTCGGGATGGCGCGTTTTCCAGTCTTGTAATGCCTCCGTGGCCGCCGCGCGCAGGGCCAGCCAGCTGGCCGGCTCCACATGCTTGACGGTGTCGGCCCTGAAACCGTCGACGCCGAATTCGCGCACCCAGTCGGCCAGCCAGTGCACCAGATAACCGCGCACCGTGGTGCCGGGCAGGGCGACGGCACGCGTGTCCGTCTTGCGCTGCAAAATCGGCGGCAAGCCCACGGCCTTGCCGCTCTCCGTGCGGAAGTCGGGCAGGTAGGCCAGCTGCATCGTGTAGTCGTCCTTGCCGCCATCGGAATAGCCGGGCAGGCCCGCGCGTACCCAGTCCGGCCCCCACCATTGCTTGAATTCGAAGTTGTTGTAGTCGATGAAGCTGTGATAATCGCGCAGCG
The DNA here is from genome assembly GCF_046113285.1 of Janthinobacterium aestuarii. Taxonomy (NCBI): domain Bacteria; kingdom Pseudomonadati; phylum Pseudomonadota; class Betaproteobacteria; order Burkholderiales; family Oxalobacteraceae; genus Janthinobacterium; species Janthinobacterium aestuarii. The sequence goes on along the minus strand of NZ_CP142524.1, from coordinate 3,957,767 downwards.
CGGCCTTGTCATGGCCGGGCCACAGCACGGGCACCTTGTATTCGGCCAGGGTGCGCAAGTCCGCATAGCCGGGGTGGTTCAGCACCACGTCGAACAGCACGCGGATGCCTTGCGCGTGCGCCGTGGCGATCATCTCGCGCAGCTCGTCGCGCGTGCCCATGTTGGCGTCCATCGTGGTGTAATCGAGTGCCCAGTAGCCGTGGTAGGCATAGTGCTGGAATTGCTGCTTGCCGCCCACCACCCAGCCGTGGATCTGTTCATACGGCGCCGTGATCCACAGCGCGTTGATGCCCAGTTCCTTGAAATAGCCGGCTTTGAGCTGCCGCGTGATGCCGGCGATGTCGCCGCCGTGAAAGCTGCCCACGTCGCCGCCTTGCGGGTCGGCGGCGCGGCCGTAACTGTGGTCGTTGCCGGGATTGCCGTTGGCGAAACGGTCCGTCACGGCAAAGTAGACGATGGGGTTCTCTGCAAAGCTGCCCGCCTGCGCCGGCAGGCTGACGAGCAAAGCGGCGAGGGCGGTCAGCACGGTCTTCATGTCAGCCCTTCACGCCGCCGGCCGTCAGGCCGGAGATCATCCATTTTTGCGCCAGCAGGAACACGGCCGTGATCGGCAAGCCGGACAAAATGGCCGCCGCGGCGAAGTCGCCCCACAGGTATTTTTGCTCGTACAGGAACAGTTTCGAGCCGACGGCCAGGGTCAGGTTGTTCTGTTCATGCAGCAGCACGGACGCGATCGGGTATTCGATGATGGCGCCGATGAAGGACAACAAAAACACCACCATCAGGATGGGCACCGTCATCGGCAGCAGCACGTAGACGAAGGCCTGCCATTGCGTGGCGCCGTCGACCTTGGCCGCTTCCTCGATCTCGACGGGGATGGTTTGATAATAGCCCTTGATGGTCCAGATATGCAGCGCGATGCCGCCCGTGTAGGCCAGCACCAGGCTGCCGTGGTGGTCGATGCCCAGCCACGGCACGTAGCTGCCCAGCACGTCGAAGATGGCGTAGATGGCCACCAGGGCCAGCACGGCGGGGAACATCTGCAGCAGCATCAGCGCGGAGAGCGTCTGCGACTTGAAGCGGAACTGCATGCGCGCGAACGCATACGCGCACGTGGTCGACAGCAGCACGGTGACGGTGGCGCTCATGCTGGCCACCTTGATGGAATTCCACAGCCACAGCAGCACGGGGAAGTCCGGCTCGACCAGGGCGCCGTTGGGCGCCTGGTAAGACATGCCCAGCGCCAATCGCCAGTGCTCGAAGCTGATCTCGGGCGGGATCAAACTGCCCGAGGCGAAGTTGCCTGGTCGCAAGGAGATCGACAAGATCATCAGGAAGGGGAACATCACCAGCGCGATCAGCGCGATTACGGCGACGTGGGCCGCCAGGATGCGCCAGCGGTTGGAACGGTCGACAACGATAGCCATTACTGTCCTTTATGCTTTGTTCATGCGCGTCAGGCGCATGTTGACCAGCGAAATCGCGGCCACGAGGAAGAAGATCAGGGTCGAGATGGCGGCGGCCAGGCCAAAGTTCTGGCCGGAATCCTCGAACGCGATACGGTAGGTGTAGGACACGAGCAAGTCCGTCGTGCCGGCCGGTAACGTTGTGTCGAGGAAATCGGGACGCCCGCCCGTCAGCAAGCTGATCAGCACGAAATTATTGAAATTAAAACCCAGGCTGGCCACCATCAGCGGTGTCAGCGGCTTGATGATCAACGGCAGGGTGATCTTGAAGAAATTCGTCAGCGGTCCCGCGCCGGCCAGGGCCGACGCTTCGTACAGGTCCGACGGGATCGCCTTGATCAGGCCCATGCACACGACCATCATGTAGGGATAGCCGAGCCAGGTGTTGACGATCAGGATCATGGCCTTGGCCAGGGTGGTGTCCGAGAACCAGGCGGGCTTGATGCCGAACAGGGCGTCGAGCACGAGGTTGATTTCGCCGAAGTTGTTGTTGAACAGCCCCTTGAAGACCAGGATGGAGATAAAGCCCGGCACGGCGTAGGGCAGGAACAGCAGGGTACGGTACAGGCCGCGGAAGCGCAGCGCATCCCAGTTCAGCAGCACGGCCAGCACCATGCCCAGGCCCGTCGTGGTGGCCACGCTGATCAGGGCGAAGACGATGGTCCAGACGAAAATACGCAGGAAGGGGCCGCGGAACGCTTCATCGGAGAAGATTTTCACGAAGTTGGCAAAGCCCACATTGACCTTGAAGCCCGGTTCCAGTTTGGTGCCGTCCGGCATTTCATAAAAGCCCGTCTTGAAGTTCGGCGTCACGAGTTCGCCCGTGGCGACTTTTTTGAGGGTCTTGTCCGGCAATTGCTTGTAGACATGCGCGACGGGACCGAATTCGCGCAAGCCCACCATGCGCAGCTCGATCTTGTTCGGCAGGACCAGGGTGAGCAGCTTCAAGTCCTTTTGCAGGGCGATGATGTCCTTGATGGGCAGGGCAGGGGCCAGCACGGGCGCCTGCACGGGGTCAGCCGGCGCCACGTCCACCTTCAGCGGGACGGCGCGCTTCAGGGCTAGCGGCGGCGTCAGCAGCACTTCGCCCGTGTCCGGGCTTTCCAGGCGCAAGCGGTATTCCTTGTTGTCGGCATGCACGGTCATGGCATAGCCGGCGCTTTCCACGCGCTGCGTCTCGTCGAGCAGGTATTGCGTGGCCCGGTCGTAGGTGAGCAGGTTGCGCGAACTGAAATTGGTAAAGCCGATCGACACCGTGTACACCATCGGCAGCAGCACGAAGACGATTACCGCCGTGATGCCGGGGAACAGGTAACGGTAGGCATAGGCGCGCGGCGACGTGAAGACAAACGTCGTCAGGGTCAGCAAGCCGAGGAAAACGGCGGCCAGCATGGTCTGGCCGGAAATGTACAACATGAAGAGCAGATACAGACCCAGCGCCATGCTGATGGTCAATACCGTAGGGCCGATAAACTTGCGCACGATGGGATACCTGTGAAGATGGATGCTGGATGTCAAGCGTGGTGGCGTAGGTCGGATTAGCGGCTGCGCCGCGTAATCCGACATCAGCCGCCAACAATGTTGTCGGATTACGGCCCTTCGGGCCTAATCCGACCTACCTAAAGCTAATTAATTGGCGGTCGTAATCCGCTTCGCCGCCGCATCCAGGCCATCCTTGGTCGTCTGGCGGCCCTGGGTGATGTTTTCCAGCGCCGATTGCATCGACGACCAGAAGCGGCCCATTTCCGGGTTGTTCGGCATCGGGCGGCCCGCCTGGGCGCTTTCCATCGTCGCCTGGATGTTCGGATTGGCTTTCAATTCCGCGAACAGCACTTTATTAGCTGGCGTGCCCAGCGGGACGTCGGCGTTGATGGTTTTCAGGCCATTGAGCTGCAGCATCTGGTTTTCCAGAAATTCCGTCGCCAGGTCCTTGTTCGGACTGGCTTTCGAAATCATCGCACCCAGCACGCCCACGAATGGGGTGGCCGTCTTGCCTGCCACGGTAGGAATCGTTGCCACGCCGTAATTGATCTTCGATTTGCGCGCATTGTCCCACGACCATGGACCGTTGATCATCATGGCGATCTTGCCCTGGTTGAAGCCCGCTTCCATTTCCGCGTAGCCCGCGCCCTTCGGCATGGCGCCGCTGTTGATCAGGCTCATCAGCGCATTCACGCCGGCTTGCGAACCGGCATTGTTCACGCCCGTTTTCGCTGCATCGTAGCGGCCGTCGGACTTGACTTCAAACGGGAAGCCGCCGCCCGCGCCCAGCAGCGGCCACGTGAAATAGGTATTCGTGTAATCCCACAGGATGGCTTTCTTGCCTTGCGCGGAGAGTTTCTTGTCCAGCGCGGCGATTTCCTCGAAGGTTTTTGGCGGGGTCGGCACCAGGTCCTTGTTGTAGACGAGGGCGACGGCTTCGATCGAGATCGGGTAGCCCCAGGTCTTGCCGCCCACGGTAAATGCGTTCCAGGCCAGCGGCAGGATGGCGGCACGCGCTTCCTTGCTTGGCGTTACTGGTTGCAGCAAGCCTGCGTCGATCCAGCCGCCGATGCGGTCATGCGGCCAGATCCAGATGTCCGGGCCCTTGCCGGCGGCGGCCGCTTGCTGGAATTTGTTCGGCGCATCTTCCGGGTGTTCGACGACGACCTTGACGCCCGTCTTCTTGGTGAATTCTTCGCCGACCTTGGCCAGGCCCTTGTAGCCTTTGTCGCCATTGATCCAGATCAACAGGGTGCCTGCTTCGGCCGCGTTCGCCATGCTGACGGCGGCCAGGTTGCCGATGCCGGCCAGGGCGGCGGCGATCAGGGTGGTTTTGATGAAGCTGCGTTTCGGGTGCGTGAAGGACATGTCAATCTCCAGTATCTTTTTTTATGCTAAGTTTATGTTGAGTATCAAGGCTGAAACGATGCAACCAGGCCAGGCGGCGCCTGTAGCGCCTGGCCCCTAAAGCGGATAGATCAGGTGCGGGTCTGGCCGTGCTCGTCGAACACGTGGACGCGGGCGGGCGCCACCTGCAGCGCCACGGACTGGCCAATCGCCCAGTCCGTATCCGCATCGGCACGCACCACCAGCGGCTCGTCGCCGCCCGGGACGTGCACATACAGATAGCTGATGTCGCCCAGTTTTTCCACCGCTTGCACGGTGGCCGTGATGGCGGCAGCGGCGCCGGGCGCGCATGCCTGCACGTGCTCGGGGCGCGCGCCGACGGTGACGGGCATACCGCTGGCCAGCGGCTGCGTCAACGCCGCCTGCAGCATGCCGCCCGCATTCGTGGCGATGGTGGCCACGCCGTCGATGTAGCTGTGGATCTTGCCTTTGAGGAAGTTCATGCGGGGCGAACCGAGGAAGCCGGCCACGAACAGGTTGGCGGGATGGTGGTACAACTCCAGCGGTGCACCCACCTGCTCGATGCGGCCCGCGTTGAGCACGACGATGCGGTCGGCCAGGGTCATCGCCTCGACCTGGTCATGCGTGACGTAAATCATGGTCGAGCGCAATTCGCGGTGCAGATTCGCCAGTTCGATGCGCATCTGCACGCGCAAGGAGGCGTCCAGGTTGGACAGCGGTTCGTCGAACAGGAAGACGTCGGGTTTGCGCACGATGGCGCGGCCGATGGCCACGCGCTGGCGCTGGCCGCCCGATAAATCTTTCGGTTTGCGTTCGAGCAAAGGTTCGATGCGCAGGATTTGCGCGGCGCGCTGCACGGCGTCGGCGATCTGTACTTTACTCATGCCGGCCAGTTTCAGGCCGAAGGCCATGTTCTGTGCCACGCTCATGTGCGGGTACAGGGCGTAGCTCTGGAACACCATGGCGATGCCGCGCTTGGCGGGCGGCACGTCGTTCATGCGCGTCTTGCCGATGAATAAGTCGCCGCCGCTGATTTCTTCCAGGCCGCAGATGCTGCGCAGCAAGGTCGATTTGCCGCAACCCGACGGGCCCACGAAGACCATGAATTCGCCATCGGCGATCTCCAGGTCGATGCCGTGCAGGGTTTGCACGTCGCCATATGCCTTCTTCAGGCCTGTTAACTTCAGTCCAGCCATGTCGTCCTCGTTCTCTCAATTTGGCCCCGCTGATGCGCGGGGCTCGTTATTGTAATTGGCGGCATGGCCGCCAAAGGGTACTGTTTAAGCGTGCGTACCGAACCAGCCGCCATGCGGGGGCAGGCTGATCTGCTGGCCATCTTTACTGCCTGGCAAGCCGTGACCGGCCAGGCCGGCTGCTGGCGCCGCGTCAGGCCAGGCGAAGGTGACCGCCTCCGTGCCCAGGTTGAAGGCGGCCAGCACGGACGGCTGTCCCGGCAAGTCGCGGCGCAGGGCCAGCACGGGTTCCGGCGCATCGAAGAAGACGATGTCGCCGCGCAGCAATTGCGGCAGGGTGCGGCGCCAGGCGAGGATATTTTGCGCAAAGCGCAGCGGCGAGCCGGCATCGTTTTCTTCCACATCGACGGCGCGCGCCAGATGCTCGGGCGGCACGGGCAACCAGGGTTTGGCATTACTGAAGCCGCCATGCGGCGCATCGGCCACCCATGGCATCGGCGTGCGGCAGCCGTCGCGGCCCTTGAACTGGGGCCAGAACGGGATGCCGTACGGGTCTTGCAGCGCTTCGAAAGGAATGTCCGCTTCCGTCAGGGCCAGCTCGTCGCCCTGGTACAGGCAGGGCGTGCCTTTCAAAGCCGCCTGCACGGCCAGCACCACCTTGGCCAGCGACGGCGACGGGTTCTGGCCGCCCCAGCGCGTCATGACGCGCACGCTGTCGTGGTTGCCCACGGACCAGGAAGCCCAGCCGTCGGCCACTTGCGCCTCGAATTCTTCCACCTGCTTGCGGATATGCGCGGCGGAAAACTCGGCCGTCAGCAGGTTGAAACTGTAAGCCATGTGCAGCTTGTCCGCGCCCGTGTAGGCGGCCATCGTGGCCAGCGCATTGTCGTCGCCCACTTCGCCGATGGAAATGGCCTGGTATTCATCAAGGATGGCGCGCACGCGCTGCAGGTAGGCGATGTTTTCCGGCTGCGTCTTGTCGTACATGTGCGCCTGCATGCCGTACGGGTTGATGGCCGACACGCTGCTCGCATCGCGCTGCGCGGCGGGCGGATTGTCGCGCAGCAACTGGTCGTGGTAGGGGAAATTGCAGGAATCGAAGCGGAAACCGTCGACGCCGCGCTCGAGCCAGAAACGCAGGTTGTCCAGCTGCGCCTGCTGCACGGCCGGGTTGTGGAAGTTCAGGTCGGGCTGGCTGACGAGAAAATCGTGCAGGTAGTACTGGCCGCGGCGCGGCTCCCATTGCCAGGCCGAACCGCCGAACACGGAGAGCCAGTTGTTTGGCGGCGTGCCGTCCGGTTTCTGGTCGGCCCACACATACCAGTCGGCCTTGGGATTGTCGCGGCTGGAGCGGCTTTCCACGAACCACGGGTGGACGTCGGACGAGTGCGACAGCACTTGGTCGATCATCACTTTCAGGCCCAGTTCATGGGCGCGCGCCACCAGGCGGTCGAAATCGGCCAGGGTGCCGAACATGGGATCGACGTCGCAGAAGTCGGCCACGTCGTAGCCGAAGTCTTTCATCGGCGACGTGAAGAAGGGCGAGATCCAGACGATGTCGGCGCCCAGGGCGGCGATGTAATCGAGCTTGGAGGTGATGCCGGGCAAGTCGCCGATGCCGTCGCCATTGCTGTCGAGGAAGCTGCGTGGATAGACCTGGTAGATGACGGCGCTGCGCCACCAGTCGGCGGGCAGGTGGGCGAGATTGTTCTGAATGGTCGGCATGAATGATTTCTTAAAAGTGCCTGTAGCCGTGGCTATCAGGGCGGCGCTGCTGGTTGGTAGGCGAACGTCTTATTTTAAAATTCAAAGCGCTTTGGGTATGAAATGAGTATAGTTCAAAGCGCTTTGAAAAGTAAAGCGATACACGCGCCAGACATACGATTTTTTTATGAGGGTGATTCAGGAGGGCAAAACAGAGCGGAAGAGGGCGTTTTACGAAACCCCAAGCGGAGGCTGGGGTCGGACCCTGAGGGGGAATGCGTCCCAATGGGATGCATTCCAATGCAGTGTCCGACCCCTGTAGTTTGCTCTAGGGGTAAATCAGGCGTGGATTACCGGCCCCGCCGACTCGCCCGGCAACAGTTCGCACGGCCACAGTTCCTGCAGCTCGGTGACGGGCGTGCCGTCCATCAGGGCCAGCAGCATGTGGATCATCTTCGCGCCGGCGCCGCGCGGGTCGGGCTGGACGACGGTGGTGACGTTGTGACCGGCCAGGGAATCTTCCATCACGCCCCAGACGATCAGCGACATTTCGCGGCCGATGGCGATGCCCGCGTCGAGCAGGGCGCGCACGGCGCCCACGCCCGACATGTGGTTGTCGACGATGACGGCGGTGGGGCGCGGCGAGCGGGCCAGCAGGCGCTGCATGGCCTGGTAGCCGGCGCGGCGGTCGTGCGCATTGTCGACCAGGTTGTCGGGATCGACGGCCAGGCCGCCCGCCTGCATGGCGTGCTGGAAACTCTCGACGCGCTGGCGCACGAAGTTCAGGTCCGGCGTGGCGCTGATCAGGCCGATGCGCTGGTGGCCCAGCTGCGCCAGGCGCTCGACGGCCAGGCGCATGCCCGCTTCGTTGTCGTAGTCGAACCACGCATGCGGCTGGTTCAGCTGCGTGCGGCCATGCGCGACGAACGGCATGCCCTGCTGCGCCAGGTAGGCGATGCGCTCGTCGAACGGTTTCGTGCGCCCGACGATCAAGCCATCGATGCGGCGGCCCTTGACCATGCGTTCATACGTGTGGAATTCGTTGGTGGCCGAGGCGGGCGCGATCATCATGTCCATCTGCTGCGCTTCCAGCGCTTCGGACATGCCGCCCACGATGTCGATGAACATGGGGTCGGCCAGGTCGTTCGGCATCAGCGGGTAGATGATGCCGACGATGTTCGTGCGCCCCACAGCCAGGCTGCGCGCCATGGGATTGGGGCGGTAGCCGGCCGCCTGCGCGGCGGCCAGCACCCGCTCGCGCGTGCGTTCGCTCACTTCCGGATAGCCATTCAAGGCGCGGCTGACGGTGGTTTCGGATATTCCTAGCGTTCTGGCGAGATTTTTGAGGTTCATGGATGCTGCGTATGGGGTGGGTCGGGAGCGATGCGGTGCGATGAAGGGTAGTTTATCTGATAAATGCCGGAATGATCAGGGGTATGACCTGCGGCGGCGCCCAAAAAAATACGCGGGCAAACCCAGGGGCGCCCGCGCTAAAAGAGGATACTGCTGAATCACTACATTGAAGCTGCCGGCCATCGCGTGCAGCGGCGAAATGGTGGGTCCGGTTACTGCCTGCCCCGAAATGCGGGCGGTGTTGCTGCCACCGGCAAGCGTCCGGGGACGCTTGCCGACGTTCTAGATGCCGGCGATTACCACCAGCTTTCCACCTGGAAGCCCATCGAGCTGCCATTGGTCTTGCCACCGAACACGCCCGTTGACGACAGCGCCGATTCCGCCGCGGCGGCCGACTGGGCTGCCTTGTTCCATTTGGCGTAGGTGTAGAAGGCGCGCAGCACGGGGCGCGACCAGAAGCTGTTGCCGGCCGACAGTTGCGGCGCGAAGGTCAGCTTGGTCAGGTTGCGGCTTTCGCCGCCTTCCGGCTTGACGATGTCGTGGCCCAGTTCCACGGCCAGGCTGTAGTTGTCCGTGAAGTGGTAGACGGGGCGCGCGCCGATCGACGTCCACTTGCTGCTCACGCCTGCCGTTTCCTTGTCTTCGTAGACGAAGGTGCCCATGCCCGACCAGGAACCTTTGGGCTGGATCATGATTTGTTCCGTCAGGCGCACGACCTTGTCATCCTTGCTGGCGCCCAGGCTGAAGCCGCCCGTGTTGGCCGCGCTGCCTTTGCCGTACTGCAGTGCCACCTTGTTGAAGCCGCCCAGCAGATTGCCTTGCGTATGCATGATGGTCAGCAAGTGGCCGCTGGCGATGGGGGCTGCGCCTTGCGCGTTGCGTTTCTGGTTGAATTGCAGGCCCAAGGTCAGTTCGCCGTCCGGATTGACCTTGATGCCGGAGAAGCGCAAGTCGTGGGACAGGCCCATGCGCTTGCTGTCGCCGTCGTCGGCCGTGCGCACGATGGCGTAGGCCAGCTTGGCCGCGCCCAGGTCGATGTTTTCCAGGCCGGCGCCAGGGCCGCTGTTATTCCAGAAGTAGTAATCGGTGATGTGCACGTCCTGGCGGTCGTAGTAGCGCTTGCCGACCCAGGCGCGCGCTTCGGCGAAGGCGCCCGTGCCGATCTTGTCCGCCACCACGTTCATTTCGCGCCACGACGGGTCCGATTGTTCCCAGTCCTGGTTCTGGTTCACGGAAAACGCCACCAGGGTATTGATGCGGAAAGTGGTGCCGTTGGCGGCCTTGAAGGCCTCGCCGCCGAATTTCAGCTCGCCGTAGGTTTCGCACTCATTGCCCAGACGATATTTGGACGAGGCGCCGGCCAGGCCGAAACACGCTTCCTTGCCGCCTTCGCTGCTGGTACCGATGCCCGAGCGGATGTAACCGCCGAAGTCGATCGGCAGGGCTGCCTGGGCCGACGCGCTCAAGGCCATGAGCACTGCCGCTGGCAACGCTTTCAAGAAAAATTTGTTCATTGTGTCTCCAGTGTTTTTATAGATGTGGGATCGGCGCGCATCACTTTGCACAACCAAAGCGCTTTAACTATGTTTCAAAGCGCTTTGAGTATAGTTCAAAGCGCTTTGATAAGTAAACTCGTTTTGTTCTTGGCGTCGCTCGGAAACTTTGTGGGTGTTGCGGAGAAACATCAAAGGCGGGCGACGGCGCGTGGGCGCCGCCGTGTATGGCAGGGGGAGATCAGGAGGGAGTGTCGCAGGCGGGCAGGGTGGTCGAGTCCGTTGCGGCAAGGGCAGGATGCCGCAGGAAGACCAGAATCAGCAGGGCCGAGGTCGTCGTAATGCTGGCCAGCACATACAGCAAGTGGCAAAAGGCCGTGCCGTACGCTTGCGCCAGTTCGGCGGCGCCAGCCTGCGGCAGCAGGGTGGCCGCATGGCGCAGCTCGCCCAGCGCCAGGAAGGAGCCCGCGTGCGCCGCCTGTTCCGCGCCGATGCCGGCAAGGTCGGCGTGGCCCAGCGCCGCGACAGTAAACGTGCCCAGCAGCGCGCTGACGATGGCCAGCGCCAGGCCTTCGCCCGCCACCCTCGTCGTGTTAAAGATGCCGGCCGCCATGCCGGCCCGCTCGACGGGCACGACGCTGATGGCCAGGCCATCCATCAAGCCCCAGGGCAGGCTGATGCCGCAGCCGATCAGCAGCAGTGGCCCCAGCAAGCTGGTGGGCGACTGGCCTGGCGCGCAGGTCGACAGCCACAGCAAGCCGCCCGCCGCCAGCAGCAGGCCGCTGGCGCAGATGTGCGCGGCGGCAAGGCGTTGCGCCGCCAGGCCGGCCAGGACCGGCAGCACCAGCATGGGCGCGGACAGGGCGATCATCATGCGTCCCGCCTCCAGCGCGCTGTAGCCTTCGATGCCGATGAAGCGGGCCGGCAGCAATACGAGCAGCACGACGAAGGAAAACGCGGGCGCGGCGGCCAGCAATTGCACGCCGGCAAAGGCGGGCAGGCGGAACAGGGTCAAGTCCAGCATGGGCCGCGCGGCGCGCCGCTCCACGCGGATGAACGCGGCCAGCAGCAAGGCCGCGCCACCGAACAGCCCCAGGCTGGCGGCACTGCCCCAGCCTTTGTGCGGCGCCTGCAGCAAGCCATAGGTAAACAGGGAGAGCGCGCCCGTAAACGTCAGGGCGCCGGGCCAATCGACGCCTTGCGCCTGCGGGTCGCGCGTGTCGCGCATGGCGCGCGCGGCGGCCAGCAGGGCGGCCAGGCCGGCCACGGCCGTGACGATGAAGATGGCGCGCCAGCCCGTGTGCGTGATCAAGGTGCCGGCCAGGAAGGGGCCGAAGGCCAGGCCCGTGCCGAAGGCCGTACCGATCAGGCTGAAGGCCCGCGCGCGGGCCGGGCCGTCGAATTCCTGTGCCAGGGCCGCCAGTCCACTCGACAGGGCCATGGCGCAGCCCAGGCCCTGGACGGCGCGCAGCACGTCGAGCCACAGGATGGCGGGCGCGGCCGCCAAGGCCAGCGCGGCGGCGGAAAACACAGCCATGCCCAGCAAGAACACGCGCTTGCGGCCATAACGGTCGGCCAGCGCGCCGGCCACCATCAGGCAGCCGCCAAAGCTGAGCATGAAGGCATTCGTGATCCAGGCCAGCGCCAGCGGCGTGCCGCGCAGGTCGGCGGCGATGGCGGGAATGGCGATGGCCGGTCCCGTAAAACTGAGCGGCATGCACAGCGCAGCGAGGCAGACGGCGGCCAGCACGAAGGCGCGCCGGGACGCGGAGGCAGTCTGCATGCGGTGATTCGTATCCATGGGAATGATTCCAGAAAGAGGGAATTTGATGATAATATGGATGCAATCCATGAGAAAGTGGCTGAAAATCCACTCATAACGGACAAATATTCCCTAATTGAGGTCGCATGGATAATTTGAACGGCATAGCCGCCTTCGTGCGCGCGGCGGAAACTTCCAGTTATGTGGCGGCCGGGCGGCTGCTCGGCGTGTCGGCTTCGGCCGTGGGCAAGAGCGTGGCGCGGCTGGAAGAAAAGCTGGGCGTGCGCCTGCTCAACCGCAGCACGCGGCGCATCAGCCTGAGCAACGAGGGCGCGCTGTTTTACGAGCGCTGCCAGCGCATCCTGGCCGACCTGGGCGATGCCGAGGCGGAACTGTCGCACCTGGCCGAGGCGCCGCGCGGCAAGCTGCGCGTCAGCCTGCCCGTGATCGGCTACCGCATCATCCTGCCCCTGCTGGCCGACTTTACGCGCCAGTACCCGGAGATCGAGCTCGACCTTGATTTCAACGACCGCCTGGTCGACGTGGTGGCCGAGGGCGTCGACGTGGCCGTGCGCAGCGGAACGCTCACGGATTCGCGGCTGATGGCGCGCGAACTGGGGCCGTTTGCCTTTGCCATCGTCGGTTCTCCCGCGTACTTCGCCCGCCATGGCGTGCCGGCCTCGCCGCGCGCGCTGGAAGGGCATGCCTGCGTGCGCTACAAGTTTCCCACCACGGGCAAGTTGCAGGAATGGGCGCTGCAGCGCGCCGAGGACGACAGCGGCGGCGAGCTGCGCTTGCCGACCGCATTGACTTGCAACAATATCGAAGCCTTGATCGGTGCCGCCACGCAGGGCGTGGGTCTCGCCTATTTACCCGACTTTATCGTGCGCGACGCCATCGCACGCGGTGAACTGCAAGCCGTGCTGGCCGACAGCTTGCTGTACTCGAGCAAGTTCTGGGTGCTGTGGCCGTCGAGCCGCCACCTGTCGCCCAAAATTCGCGTCTTTGTTGACCATCTGTGTACCCACCTGCATTTTTCCGCGTCCCCTCCCGACCCTGCATCCATCGCTTGATACCTCTGGCCCCCGCGCTGGCGGCGGGTTGGGGAATATTCCTACCCCAAAGCGATTAATCCTAATCCGCTAAATTTATATTTGCTGCGCCGCATCAAGCAATGCCGCACAGCATCAGCTTATGCCCTTCCTGAATACCAGTCATACGTTATTGAAATTGCCATAAGGAATTTATTTATGTTAATTTCATATCTGTTTCTGCAACATTGCATCGCTTCGGCGGTTGCGGGGACATGTGCAGGATTAGGCGCCATAAGCGTGTAGTAACCAACAATTAAGGGGTGACTGCCCCGTTCCGTTCAGGGAGTGTGCATGAAGACAGTGATGACGACGCCGCCGGATCCGGCGCCAGCCGCGACCGCGAAACCGGCCCGCAAAACGGGTTTGCTGCTGGGTGGCGGTGCACCAAATTCCACCCTGATCGCCGGCGCGCTGGCCGCTTTCCTCGATGAGGGCATCGAGTTCGACGTCATTTCCGCGTCCGGCGCGGGAGTGCTGATGGGTTTGCTTTACACGACGCCGCACGAGGCCACGCCGCGCCAGGCCTTGCAAAGCTGGGCCGACACGGGCGTGGCCGACAGCATCTACAAGATGATCCCTATCAACTACAAGGTATTCCAGAAGCCGGGCATGCACGCGAGCACCTTCCGCGACGCTTTCCAGCCGCCGGCCAACAATCCTTTTTTTCAGGCGTTCCAGCAAACGTTTGCGGGCGTGCCCACGGCCTGGTCGGACTGGGGCAAGCTGATGGTGTCGTCGCTGTCGCCATCGGACCTGTCCGCGAAAAGCCTGGGCCTGTGCGCGCATTTGCCCTTCCTGGAAAAAGCCGTCGACTTCTCGGGCGTGGCGCGCATGCGCCCCGATTTCTACATCAATGCCTACAACCTCAGCGAGCACCGCATGCAAATATGGGGCAAGCACGAGATCGAACCCATCCACGTGCGCGCCGCGCTGTCGTTTCCCTTCCTGTATGCGCCGACGACCATCGACGGCGACGACTACATCGAAGGCGCGGCCCTCGACACGCTCAATTTCGACCCGTTTATCGAAGGCAAGGGCGAGCACCATGACGCCGACACCCTGGTCATCCTCGACATCCTCGGCGACGAGCGCCTGTTGCGCAAGCCGCGCAACCTGTACGACGCCTGGGTGCGCTCCATCATCACGCCGCTGGTGAAAATTTCCAAGAGCGAGCTGCGCCTGTTTGAGCTCGAGCACAACACGGATGCACGCACGGGCCAGCCCAAGCGGCGTCTGCTGAAGCTCGACTTGATGGGCGGCATCCCGGAACAGCACTGGCCCGACACCCTGGACTGGTCCAGCTCGAACATGCAACTGCTGTTCGACGTGGGCCACAAGGCGGGCTTGGCGTTTTGCCGCCAGCATGGTGACTTGCTGCGCCGCACGCCTGACGCAGCCCCGCTGGCGGCCTAAGCCCGCGCCGTCTGCCACCGGTCCCGGCCACCTGATCGGCAGCTACTCATCCCGCCTGGCCTTGCCAGGCCACCTTTTTACTGTGAAACACCATGAATATCACCAAGCAACTCATTCTGACCCTCACCATCGCCTTGCTGGCCCTGCTATTGCTGGGCGCCGGCGGCGCCATCCAGCTACAGCGCGCCCAGGAACGTTTCGACACCGTGCAAAACCGCATCATTCCCAGCATTCAGGGCTTGAATGCGGCCAAGGGTTTCCTGGCCGATTCGCGCCTGGCCGGCTATCGCCTGTCCGTATTCTCGAATCTGGCCGACAAGACGGCGCTGGACAAGGCCGTGGCCGACGCCAACACGAATTTCGACAAAGTGATTGCTACCTACCGCGCCGAGCGCCTGTACGACGCGACGGACAGCAAGATGCTCGACGCCGACCAGGCCGCCATGGAAGCGTACCGCCGCGCGCTCGTGCCATTCTTTGCCGCCGCCTACGCGGGCGACATGGATGGCGTGCGCGCCACCTTGCTGGCCGGCACGCCGCTGGCCATCACGGCCGCCGCCGCGAAAAAGAGCATGGATGACCATATCGCCTACAACAACAAGCTGGTCGACGATGTCAAAGCGGAAAGCCTGGCCGCCTACGACACGGCGTTCAACACCATGCTGGCCGTGCTGGGCGTGGCCGTGCTGTTGACGGGCGCGCTGGCCTGGCATATCTACAGCACCATCAGTGGCGGCCTGGGCAATATCGAACATACGCTGGAGAGAGTCAGCGCCTCGCTGGACCTGTCCGCCGCCATGCCCGTCGAGCGTATGGATGAAGTGGGCCGCACGGCCACCGCCTTCAACAAGTTTCTGGAGCGCATAGTCGGCGTGATCGCCACCGTGCGCGCCTCGGCCGATACGGTCAGCGTGGCGGCTGCGCAGATTTCCGCCGGCAACGCGGACTTGTCCGTGCGCACGGAGCAGCAGGCGTCGTCGCTGGAAGAAACGGCCTCCAGTCTGGAAGAGCTGACCTCGGCCGTGCGCCAGAATACGGACAATGCGCGTCAGGCGAACTCGTTGGCCGTGTCCGCCTCGGACGTGGCGCGCAAGGGCGGCGCCGTGGTGGCGCAAGTAGTAGGTACGATGGGCTCGATCAATGAATCGGCGAAGAAGATCGCCGACATTATCGGCGTGATCGACGGCATTGCCTTCCAAACCAACATTTTGGCGCTGAATGCGGCCGTCGAAGCGGCCCGCGCGGGCGAGCAGGGCCGCGGCTTCGCCGTGGTGGCAACGGAAGTGCGCAACCTGGCGCAGCGTTCGGCCGCGGCTGCCAAGGAAATCAAGGGCTTGATCGAGGATTCCGTCGATAAGGTCAACACGGGCAGCGCGCTGGTCGACCAGGCGGGCGCGACGATGGAAGAAATCGTCGCCAGCATCCGCCGCGTGACGGACATCATGGGCGACATCGCCAACGCCAGCCACGAGCAAAGCGCCGGCATCGAGCAAGTGAACCAGGCCATTTCGCAAATGGACCAGGTCACCCAGCAAAACGCGGCCCTGGTGGAAGAGGCGGCGGCCGCCGCATCCTCGCTGCAGGACCGCGCCGTCGAACTGGTCGATGTGGTGGCCGTATTCCGCCTGCGCGGCGATGCCAAGGAAAAATCATTGAAGGTGGCGGGCGGCTTGCCGGCTCCCGAAACGGCCCCGCGCCGCGCAGCGCAACCGGCGCGCCGCATGCTGGGATGAACTCGGGCATGCCGTATGTCATTGTCAGGTGCTGGAAGGCTTCCACACCTGCTTTGACGCATCGACGCCATATTCCCAAGTAAACGTTTTTTCTATTTATTAATCAATAATATAAATGGGATTTTGAAAAAGCTGGAAATGGCCTCGCCAAACGGTTTGGAGGGAAATTCAACGATGTTCCTCCCTGTTTTTTGACGAATCTGGTTCGCCAAATCGTGAATATCGCTGGCCTCATTTCCATGCAGGCGTCTGCCGTTTACTCCCCCCATCATGCCCGCAGAATGGATGGTTTCGAGGTCGTCTATATATGCCTGTCGTTGGACGTTGTTCATGTAGAGCGTCTGCTTATAGATTGATGACTTTGCGGCTTGTTCGTTTTCCGCATCCCAATCGAAGTCAACAAAGGCCAGAGCGGAGCAGAAGGTCAGATAAATAAGGAAAGCAGTTGATATTCTTTTCATTGAGAGGATGGTTTTAATCAGATTCAATCTGAAGATAAGGAAGGAATGCCATCAACGATAGCAAATTTTCCACATGGAAACATCACACATTGTCACATTCGCGTAAGCGCCAGGGTGCAAGCTTGGGTTATTCAAGCTGATGTGGAAATAAATATGGTGCCATGCCAAAGTTTCAGATATCGGTATCGCATTACGGTTGGCGGACCATTTTTTGAAAAACAGCTAACAGGCATGTTATATTATATAAGTTGCCTCTTGGAAATTTTATCCTCGGCCACGTTATATCAATTAACCACTTTTCTTTTCGGCCGCCGATGACCTGCCCAGTGTGTAATGCCCAAAATTCAGCCATGAGTGCACGTTGCCTCGAATGTGGAACCATCCTTATACAGGAAGCAATTGCCCGTCCTGAAGCGTTGCAACAAACCGTGGACAATCTGGATCGGCGCATGTACATCGGCTACGGCGGCTTGGCAGGTTTCGTCGTTGGCATGGGCAGTTGGATGGTTATTTCTCAGGATGAGGCAGAGGTCAAAGGCTGGCTTTTGATCTCGGTCATGACGGGCGCCGCACTGGGCCGTTTTATTGCATGGCGCAGGCGCAATACGCTTGAGTAAATTCGAGCGAACTACCTGCGGCTGTTCTTGACGGGTAGCGGCGATGTCGTGAAACGTAATAAGCAAACGTAATAACCAAACGTAAGAAGCAAACGTAAGAAGCAAACGTAAGAAGCAAACGTAAGAAGCAAACGTAAGAAGCAAACGTAAGAAGCAAACGTAAGAAGCAAACGGCTTGTCGGCAATTTCTAAGTAATCCTCGGGAAATTAGTGTGAATTTATGACGAACAGAACCGGATGCTGTGCAAGGCGCTCGCTGCGACGCAGTGCGGGCACTGCTAGCAGTGAGCAACGCCGCAGAGCGCCGGTTATGGCAGTCAGAAATCACAATAATTTATTGGGGGTTACTTAGCGCGTCGGCATGGTCCTCCTGATCAGACACGGCGTTCGCTGTTCATGCGGACGACGCTGCGCCATTCGCTGCCCCAGGTCAATTCCTCGCAAACTGCCGCGTCAAATTAACGTGCCCTTCCCGTCATGATGGAATACAATTCCTGCGTGGCAGCCAGCTTGCCTGGCAAGGCCGGGCACGGCGCCTTTGACCTCGGAAAGATGTTGGCTTATGACTCTGCAGTTCCCCCAGCGAACGGCGCCGTGTGCGCCATCCACGCTCCGTATTTCACGCAAGCCCCTCGTTTCCCTGTTCGTCCTGACGTTGTCGTCTCTGCTGGGCACGGCGCCCGTCATGGCGGCCGCGCCTGCCAGCGGCAGCGTCATGCTGGAAGAACTGACCAGCACGGAGTTGCGCAGCCGTATCGAGCACGGCGCCACCACCGTGCTCGTGCCGATCGGCGGCGTTGAGCAGAGCGGGCCGTATATCGCACTGGGCAAGCACAATGTGCGCGCCGGCTTGCTGGCGCGCCAGATCGCACAGCAGCTGGGTAACACCATCGTCGCCCCCGTCGTGTCCTACGTGCCGGAAGGCGCGATTTCGCCGCCGGCCGGCCACATGCGCTTTGCCGGCACGATTTCGATACCGCCGGCCGCCTTCGAAGCCGTGCTGGAAGGGGCCGCCGCCAGCCTGCGCCAGCATGGCTTCCGCGACATCATTTTCCTTGGCGATCACGGTGGTTACCAGAAGAACGAGCAGAACGTGGCGAATAAACTCAACCGCGCCTGGGGCAAGACACCCGCGGGCAAGGAAGCGCGCGCCTACGCCTTGCTCGATTACTATGACATCACGCAATCGGCCTATATTGCCGAACTGCAGAAGCGCGGCCACAGCAGCGCCGAGATCGGCCTGCACGCGGGCTTGGCGGACGCGGCCTTGATGCTGGCGACGGACCCGTCGCTCGTGCGCAGCGAGGCCATGGCGCACGGGGCGAAGCCGGGTGTGGCGGACGGCGTGCGCGGCGACGCGACGCGGGCAACAAAGGAGCTGGGCCAGATCGGTATCAAACTGCAGGTGGACACCTCGGTGGCTGCCATCAAGCAATTGCTGCAACGAAATAAGTAAATCTTCCGCTGGAAGTGCTGAACTTCCGGCTTTTGCAACGAAACGACGCGAAAACACATGAAAAAATCTCAACGACGCACCATCGTCACCTTGTCCGCCCTGGCTGCCGCACTGGCCGGCCTGGGCGTGGCCAGCCAGGTCATCGGCGCCAGCACGCCGGCCCCGGCCGCTGTCGCCGCGGCGCCGGCGGCCGCCTATTCGCCGCTGCCGGGCATGCCGCCGCTGGTGGACCCGAAAAACGTGTACGGCAGCATCGCCAGCAGCAATATGAGCCCCGTCGTCAAGGATCACTTGCGCCGCGTCTATGTGCCGAACCTGCGCTCGAACGACGTCTACGTGATCGACCAGGACAGCCTGAAAGTGGTCGACAAGTTCAAGGTCGGCAGCGGCCCGCAGCACGTCGTGCCGTCGTGGGACTTGCGCACCCTGTGGGTGGCGAACAATGCCGAGCGCACGGACAAGGGCAGCCTGACGCCGGTCGACCCCTTGACGGGCAAGCCGGGCAAGGAAGTGCCCGTCGATGATCCCTACAATATGTATTTCACGCCGGACGGCAAGTCGGCCATCGTCGTGGCCGAAGCGCGCCACCGTCTCGATTTCCGCGATCCGAAAACCATGGCGGTGCAGTATTCGATCGATACGCCCCAGTGCGGCGGCATCAACCATGCGGATTTCTCGAACGATGGCCGCTACGCCATGTTCACCTGCGAATTCGACGGCACCATCGCCAAGATCGACCTGGTGGGCCGCAAGGTCGACGGTTACCTGAAATTGCAGATGCCGGCCAAGCGCTTTGCCGAGTCCGGCCCCGTGGGCGGCCCCGCGAATGAAATCTGCAGCGTCAAGAAGGGCATGCCGCAAGACATACGCATCTCGCCGGACGGCAAGAAATTCTTTATCGCCGACATGGACGCCGACGGCGTGCACATCGTCGATGGCGCCACCCTGAAGGAAATCGGCTTCATCCAGACGGGCGTGGGCGCGCACGGCCTGTACCCGAGCCGTGACGGTAAAAAGCTGTACGTGGCCAACCGCGGCACGCACCGCATCCACGGCAAGCCGAAGGGTAAGGGCAGCGTCAGCGTGATCGATTTCGCCACGGAAAAAGTGGTGGCGAATTGGCCGATTCCCGGTGGCGGCAGCCCCGACATGGGCAATGTGAGCGCCGACGGCAAGTATCTGTGGCTGTCCGGCCGTTTCGACGACGTGGTGTACCGCATCGATACGAACAGCGGCGACGTGTCCAAAGTGAAAGTCGGCCAGGAACCGCACGGTCTGACCGTCTGGCCGCAGCCGGGCCGCTATTCGCTGGGCCATACGGGCAATCTGCGCTAAGCGGGGGGCGCATGGAAATCGATTCGCTGGAGCAACTGCGCGCGCTTTATCCGCCCGCGCAGGGGCGGGCGCTGAGCAAGCAGCTCGACCACCTCGATCCGCATTGCATCGCCTTCATCGGGCTGTCGCCGTTCGTCGTGCTGGCCACGGGCGGGGCTGGCGGCCAGCTCGACGCCTCGCCGCGCGGCGGCGCGCCCGGTTTCGTGCACGTGCTCGATGCCCATACCCTGCTGCTGCCCGATGCCAAGGGCAATAACCGCCTGGACAGTTTCAGCAATATTGCCGAGACGGACAGGGCGGGACTGCTGTTCATGATTCCCGGCGTCGATGAAACCTTGCGCGTGAATGGCGAGGCCAGCCTCAGCGACGATGCGGCGCTGCTGGCGTATTTTGACGGCGAGCGCAACCCGCCGCGCCTGGTCATGCGCCTGCGCGTGGCCGAGGCTTACTTGCACTGCGCCAAGGCCCTCATGCGTTCGCGCCTGTGGGACAGCACGGCGCAAGTCGAACGCTCCGTCTTGCCGACGATGGGCCGGATGATCGGGGACCAGACGGGCAGTATTGGCCCGCTGGAAACACAGGAGCAGATGCTTGCCCGCTACGCGCAGGATCTGTAGCTTTGCTTGCCTAAAAGGCAATGCTGGCGCATACTGCGCTTCCTTTTCCACTACCTGCAAGGAGCGCCACCATGATTCTTGATCACATCGGTTTGACTGTCAGCGATGCACAGGCCAGCAAGGCTTTCTTTTCCGCCGCCCTGGCGCCTCTGGGCGTCTCGGTGGTGATGGAAGAGCAGGGCTGGGTTGGCATGGGCAAGGATGGCAAGCCCGATTTCTGGTTCGGCGTGGGCGGCGCGGCGCATGCCGGCATGCATCTCGCCTTCGCGGCCGACAACCGCGCCCAGGTGGACGCGTTCTACAAGGCCGCGCTGGAAGCGGGCGGCAAGGACAATGGCGCGCCCGGCATCCGCGCCATCTATCACCCGAATTACTATGGCGCTTTCGTGCTGGGGCCCGATGGCCATAATGTCGAAGCCGTCTGCCACCGTCCCGAGCCTTGATGCCGGGCATTACCTGAAGAGAGCAGCATGAAGCACAGCGCCACCCTGTTTGCCGATGATGCCGGCCGCTATGCCTACGTCAAAGCGGGTTTCTCCTGGCCGGCCCTGTTCCTGGGTTCGTTCTGGGCCGTCGCCAAGCGCCGCTGGTGGCTGGTGCTGCTCATGTTGGCAATGGATGTGTGCCTGTGGTTTGGCAGCCATCTCGCCACCGAAATGCGCATCGGCCCGATGATGCTGCTGATGGCCGGCGCGGAACTCAGTTACCTGCTGGCGCGCGGCTGGTACGGCAACCGCTGGCTGGAAGCGTCGCTGCGCAGCCATGGCTACAAGCCCGTCGTGCCGGGCACGGGCGCCGCTGGCTGAGCTTGCCTGACACAGATTTCCCTTTCCGTTACTGACGTTTGCCAAGAGCAACCCGTCCAGCCCAAACTTTTTGCGCAGCCTAGCGCACCTTTGATCCAGATCATGCCTCACCTGCGGTGCTCACGTAGCCTTGGGACTCGCGTTGCAAAGCATCTTCCCACCAATCGGATATGTTTTTTCGCGTTTCGTGGCGTAGCCCGGCTGTCTGTCTCACCGTTCGACAGCCGGTGGTGTCGCCATCTGTTTATGTCCACCCAACCGCTATTAATGAGGAACTCCATGTATCCATATTCCCGTAGTGTTACCCCCGCCGCCAAAAATCACCTGGAAGCGCAGCTGGCTTTCTTCAATGGCCTGTCGAAGTCGCTGTTTCAATCGATGCAGCATTTCAGTGACCTGAACATGCAACTGGCGCAAGGCTTGCTGGAAGAAAGCACGGTCACCAGCCAGAACCTGTTGACGGTCGAGCGCGCCGAAGATGTATTCCAGGTGGCCGCCGCCTCGGGCCAGCCAGCCGCCGAGCAACTGCGCAAGTATCAGCAACAGGTGTCGCGCCTGGCTGCCGATACGCAGGTCGAACTGGCCAATGTGGCAGAGCGTCATGTGAATGAAACGAGCCGTACCGCCAAGGCCCTGGCTGAAGAAGTGGCCCGCACCGCTTCGGAAGAAACGGAGAAAAACGTGCGCAAGCAGCAGGAAGCGATGCAGCGCATGGCCGAACCGTTCCAGGCCTATCAGCAAAACGGCGCTAACCGCGACCAGCAGCGCGGTGCGCAAAGCCGTGACGGTCAAAGCCTGCAAAGCGCCAGCCACCAGGGCAGCCAGCAGTCGTCCGGCAGCGAAAGCTCGGCCAGCGGCAGCGCATCGCAAGCGGGCTCCGCTCAAAGCAAGAGCAGCAGCGCCAGCCGTAAAGAGTAAGTACGAAGCTGCTTGCAGCTGAGCCGCATCGCGAGGGCCGAGCCTTGCTCTGCGGCCAGCCGGCACGCGGCATTGTGCGTATTGGTTTGGGCAGAGCGCCCGCCCTTCACGGGGCGGGCGTTTTGTCGTATGCGTGCAGCTCCGGGGCTGGCGTGCCTGAGCCAGGTGAGCGGGGCGGCAAGGCTGGCCCTGCCGGCGAGCCGGTATCTGACACGACTGCGGGCAAGACCGCCGACGAGACCGCGTTGCCGGCGCCACTGTTCGCATCGATGAAGGCGCTGACGGCGTCCAGCGTGGGCGCCAGCCTGCGCAACGGGGCGGCCAGCGTGGCGACCAGGGTGGCGTGGCCCACATGGTCGAAATAGGTTTCCGTCACGGACCGGTGCAGCGCGCGCAAGGCACTGGCCAGGCCGCCTGTGTTGCGTTGTGGATCGACCAGCTTGTCCTTGCCGGGCTTTGGAGCGATCAGCAGGGCGGGCGGGGCGTCGGCCGTCACGTGATGAATGGGCTGCGAAGCGGCGGGCGTGTCCGGGTAAAAGAACACGGGCCGGGTGATGGTGTTTTCGATCGGCAGGAAATCATAGGGGCCGGCCAGACCTATCCAGCCCCGCAAGTCGTGCGGACGCATGCCATGGCGCGCCAGCAGGCTGGCGTCGAGCGCCAGCATGGCCGCATTGTAGGCGCCGGCGCTATGGCCCATGACAAACAAACGCGTCGGGTCGCCGCCATGGCGGCTCGATTCCATCGCGGCCCAGGCCACGGCGCGGGCCGCATCCTGCAATATCTCGGGGTAGTGCACGTCCGGATACAGCCGGTAGTCGGCGATCACGGCCAGGTAGCCGCGCGCCGCGAGCGCGTGGCCGACGAAGGCATAGTCGGCGCGCTCGCCCGTCGTCCAGTTGCCGCCGTAAAAGAACACGACCACGGGCACGGGGCCCGTACGGATCTTGGGCGCGTACACATCGAGTTTCTGCCGTGGCAGGGGGCCGTAGGCCAGGCCGCGCGTCACTTGCGAGGCGCTGCCGGATGACAAGACATTGATGGCGGTCAAGGGCGAGCAGGCGGCCAGGCCGGCAGCGAGCGGGATGGCCGCCAGCAAACCGAGCAGGGTGGTGCGCAGGATCGTCATGCGGGCTCCCGATGGTGATGGTGGATGCTTGCAGTGTAGGCCAGGCTGGGCAGGGTGCACACGGGGAAGTTGCTGTTTGGTATAGATAAATGTTGCATGCGTCAATCAATCCTGTAACAGCCATTTGCGCGCCGTGGCGATGACGGCGTCCGACAGGGTGCGCGTGAGGGGGGTCTGGATATCCCAGGCATGCCAGGTCAGGGGCACGTCGAGCGCCTGCCCGGCCGCCACGTCGACCAGCCTGCCGGCGGCCAGCGCCGTTTCCGCCTGCAGCAAGGGCACCATGCCATAAGCATAGCCCGCTTCGATGAAGCGTACGAAGTCGCGCGCCGAACCGAGCACATGGTGCGGATAGCGGCCCGTGTAGCCGAGGCGGTGCTGCAGGTAGCGCTCGTGCAGCGCATCCTTGCTGCCAAAGGTGATGGCGGGCGCCTGGCTGACGGCTTCCACCGTAAAACCATGGGGAAACCACTGCTGCGCGAATGCGGGCGAGGCCACGCACAGATAGCGCATGCCGCCCAGCGGCGTGGCCGTGGTGCCCGCCACCAGGTCGTTGGCGCTGGTGACGCAGGCAAACACACGCCCTTCGCGCAGCTGGCTCAAGGTATGGTCCTGGTCGTCGAGGCGGATATCGAGCAGGCACGACGGCGGCGACAGCAGCGGTCCCAGCGCTTCCGGTATCCACGTGGCGGCGCTGTCGGCATTGACGGCGATGGCCAGTGCCGGCAATTGCGTCGTGGGGCCGGGCTGAGCGTCGAGCGCCGCTTCGAGCAGCTTGACTTGCCGGTAGTGGGCGATCAGGCGCTGGCCCGCTTCCGTCGGCAGGGGCGGGTGGCTGCGGATGATCAATAACGTGCCTTCCAGGTTTTCCAGGGTGCGGATGCGCTGCGACACGGCCGGCTGGCTGATCGCCAGCGCCTGCGCGGCCTTTTCAAAGCTGCCCAGGCCGATCACGGCGTCGAGGGCTGCCAATCCACGGTAATCGACGACGCGCATAAGTTTCTCTTATATATGGTTAGAATCATTCATTATACTTATATTTACTTTTTCTTTACACTGTTGAAATAGGGTAACAACTCCACTCTCCCGCGCGGTCCCCCAGGTTCCGCACCACCCTCCACCTACCTCTGATGACTTTGCCGTTGCCGGCAGAGCGTGGGCGGCCGTGCGCGTGATGGAAAGCAATGGAAAGGAATCGATATGGACAGCGCAATTTTCTTGAAAGGCATGGGGCTCGGCGCGAGCCTGATCGTGGCCATCGGCACGCAAAACGCCTTCTTGCTCAAGCAGGGCTTGAAGCGTCACTACGTGCTCACCTGCATTCTTGTATGTTTGCTGTGCGACGCCATCCTGATCACGGCCGGCGTGGCAGGCATGGGCACCTTCATCGCCGACAACCCCAATTTCCTGCTGTGGGCCAAGGCGGGCGGCGCCACCTTCCTGATCGCCTACGGCTTGCGCGCGGCCAAGTCGGCCTGGCGCCCGACGGCCCTGACGGTATCGGCCGCCAAGGCGCCCGAAGGCTATTGGGCCGTGATCGGCGCGGCGCTGGCGTTCAGCCTGCTGAACCCGCACGCCTTCCTCGATACGGTGATTTTGCTTGGCTCGATCGGCGGCCAGCATGAAGGCGTGGGACGCTTTTACTTCGCCGGCGGCGCCATCATGGCTTCGGCCCTGTGGTTCTTCCTGCTGGGCTTTGGCGCCCGCTACCTGGCGCCCGTGTTTGCCAAGCCCATGGCATGGCGCGTGCTCGACGGCATCATCGCCCTCGTCATGTGGGCCATCGCCGCCTCGCTGTTCCTGTAATCAGCGGGTCAGGAAGTTCAATACGCGGCTGGCCAGCTTGCCGTATGGCGGCCGCAGCAGCGTCAAAGGGCTGTGGCGCGCCTGGTAGAACACGGGCCGCAGCTTGCTGAATGTGTGAAAACCTTCGACGCCGTGGTAGTGGCCCATGCCGGACTCGCCCACGCCGCCGAAGGGCAGATCATGCTGGCCCACGTGGAACAGCGCGTCGTTGACGGACACGCCGCCCGACATCACCGTGTCGATCAGCATCTGCACGGTCTGCTTGTCGTTGCTGAACGGATAGATGGCCAGCGGGCGCGGTCCCCCGTTGATGCTGGCGACTACGGTCTCCAGCTTCGCATAGCCGCGCAGGGGCAGGATGGGGCCGAAGATTTCCCGCGTCAACAGCAGGCAATCTTCGGGCGCGCCGAGCACGATGTGCGGCGCGATCTTGCGCGTGGCGCGGTCGTACGCTGGCCCCGGCAGCAGCGAAATCACTTGCGCGCCCCGCTCCCGCGCTTCATCCAGGGCCTGCAGCAGGCGCTCAAAGGCGGCTTCGTCGATGATGGAGGTGTAGTCGGGCGTATCGAGCCGCGGGTAGCGCGTGGGCATGATGCGGCGTGCATGCTCGACGAAGGCGGCGATGCTGGCCTCGGGCAGCCAGGCGTGGTCGACGCTGGTGCAGATCTGGCCCGCATTCAGGTACTTGACGAACAGGATGCGTTCGGCAGCCGTGCGCAGGTCGAAATCGGCGCAGACGATGGCCGGCGCCTTGCCGCCCAACTCCAGCGTGACGGGGCACAGATTGCGTGCGGCCGCCGCCATGACGGCCCGGCCCGTCTGGCCGGAACCCGTAAATAGCAGATGGTCGAACGGCAGTTGCGAAAACGCCATGCCCACGCCGCCCGTTTCGTCAACAAACTGCAGCTTTTCCGGTGGGAAATAGGCGGGCATGGTCTCGATCAGCAGCCGCGCCAGGTGACGTGAGTTCTCGCTCATCTTGACCATGGCGCGGTTGCCGGCGGCAAAAATGTAAGTCAGGGGCACCAGACTCAGGTTGACGGGGAAATTCCACGGCACGATGACGCCTACCACGCCCAAGGGCTGGGGCAGCACGCGGTTGCGGGCGCCCGGAAAATTGCGCCAGTCCACGCTGCGGCGCTGCGGTGTCATCCACTTTTTCAACTTTTTCAGTACGTGATCGATGCCGTCGATGGCGGGGAATATCTCCGCCAGCAAGGTTTCATGGTGGGAACGGTTGCCATAGTCGGCGCTGATCGCCTCGCACAATGCCAGCTTGTGGTCGCGCAGGTAGCGCTGCAGGGTTTGCAGGTCGCGCTTGCGCTCGGCCAGGGGCGGCGCGGGGTGGGCCAGACAGGCGGCGCGCTGCAAGGCCAGGGCGGCAGCGAGTTCGGCGTGCTTCAGTTCCATGTTGTTTGCGACATCAGGCATGTTGCTCCTTGGCCGGCCGGGCAATACGCGCGCCGTTCCAGCGCACTATAGGCGAGTATTGGCAAATGTGCCGCCAGCGAGCCGACGCTGCCGCGCGATACCCCGTAAAATGTCCGTCAACTTGACGCTACGCTTTCCAGGAATGCCATGACCTCGACCACGCCAGACTCCCTGCACATCGTGTGCCCCCATTGCGACGCCGTCAACCGCCTGCCGGCGGCCCGGCTCACGGAACAGCCCACGTGCGGCAAGTGCCAGAAGGAGCTATTCACGGGCCAGCCAGTGGACCTGGCCAGCGCCCGTTTCCTCAAGCATATCGAACGCAGCGACATTCCCGTGCTGGTGGACTTCTGGGCGCCATGGTGCGGCCCGTGCCGCAGCATGGCGCCATTCTATGTGCAAGCAGCCAGGACCTTGGAACCGGCATTTCGCGTCGTCAAGGTGAATACGGAAGCGTCGCCGGACCTGGGCAGCCGTTTCAATATCCGCAGCATTCCCACCCTGGCCCTGTTTTTGCGCGGTGTGGAAGTGGCGCGCCAGCCCGGTGCCATCGATGCCAACGCCATCATCGCGTGGGCGAGGGACAAGGCGCGTTTCTAGACACAAGGGAAAGCCGTTCAGGTTTTCCATTTGACATTTAGTATGGTGCCATATTATATTGCACCATATGATAAAACTCGAACAGAAATACACGGCCTTGCTCGGTGACGTGCAGCGCCGCGCGCTTGGCCCCGACATGCCGGCATCCGTCGGACGCTTGCGCCTGTGCTTTGAAGTGCTGGGCCTGGCGTCCGCCATCGATGGCGATTGCGCCGCGCGTCTGGGCCGGTATAGCCTGTCGGAAGGCAAGTTTGTGCTGCTGGCCCTGCTGCGCGACGTGCCCGATGGACTCTCGCCGCACACACTGGCCGAGCGGGCCGGCGTGACGCGCGGCACCATCACGGGCTTGCTCGACGGCCTGGAGCGCGACGGCTTCCTGGCGCGCCACGCGGACCAGGTCGACCGGCGCAAGCTTCTGGTGCGCCTCAGTGCCAAGGGAGCAGCGGCGGCCGCCACCCTGGTCGATGAGCACGCGCAATGGATCGCCAGCCTGTTTGCCGATTTCACGCCGGACGAGATGCAGTTGTTGAGTGGACTATTGGAAAAAGCCTGGCGCAAGACGGATAAGGGTGAAATGCAGGGTGCTGCATGAGCCGTGGCGTCGCCGACGTCGCGCCCGCGCGCCTGGCCCTGCTGAACCAGGGAACGGTGGCCAGCGCCACCTTGACGGAAGGGCTGGCCGTCGACTTTGCCCAGCTGCTGGCTGCAGCCGTGCCCGCTATCGGTGTGGCCCGCCTGGAGCGGATGCGCGCGCAGGCGGCCGCCGGCATCACCAGACGCATGGCGCTGGCGGCGCAATTGCTGCTGGAGGCCGGCACCGACCTGGCGATGCTGCAAGCGCACCCGTCCGACACGGTGCGGGGCTGGGCCTGCTTTGCCATCGCCGCCCAGGCTGGTTTGACCTTGCCGCTACAGCTGGCCGCCATGCGGCCGCTGGCCGACGATGGCCACTTCGGCGTGCGCGAATGGGCCTGGCTGGCGCTGCGTCCCCAGCTGGCCGAGCATCTGCCTGAGGCCATCGCACTGCTGGCGCCGTGGACGGCGGACCCGTCGGAAAGAGTGCGCCGCTTTGCCTGCG
This sequence comes from Janthinobacterium aestuarii, assembly GCF_046113285.1. Classification (NCBI taxonomy): domain Bacteria; kingdom Pseudomonadati; phylum Pseudomonadota; class Betaproteobacteria; order Burkholderiales; family Oxalobacteraceae; genus Janthinobacterium; species Janthinobacterium aestuarii. The sequence goes on along the minus strand of NZ_CP142524.1, from coordinate 3,929,452 downwards.
AAGCGCTGCGCCCGCGCGGTGTGTGGTGCACGCATATCGCCCGGCTAAAGGAAGAGCCGCAGCTGGCCTTGCCCCTGCTGCAAGCCTTGCGCGCCGACCCGGCCGTCTACGTGCAGGATTCCGTGGCCAACTGGCTCAACGATGCGGCCAAGAGCCAGCCGGACTGGGTGCGCAGCCTGTGCGCGCAATGGCTGCTGGACAGCCCCGTTGCCGCCACGGCACGCATCTGCAAGCGGGCCCAGCGTTCACTTACTTGATTCTTTGGAGGACAAACATGCATTACCTGTTGGAACTGTACAGCCCGAAACCGGCCTGGCTGTCCCTCGACGGCGCCGCGCGCCAGGCGTATTTCGCCACCGTGGGCGCTGGCATGGCCGCCTTGTCGGGCAGCGGCGCTGAAGCGCTGGCCATGGGCGCCGTCGACGGCGGCAAGCTGCATGCGGCTGCCCAGCAATTCTATGCCGTCTGGCGCTTCCCGGACGAGGCGGCGCTCGATGCCTTGCTGGCCGGTATCGCCGCCACGGGCTGGCATGATTATTTCGACACCGTCAATGCGGCCGGTCCTGCCGTGGATTTCCCTGCCCATCTGGCGCAGCTGGCCGCCTAGCGTCCGCCATTTTCCTTGCTGCTAAGGTAAAGTTGGCATTTCCATCTGATCACCGACGTTGATGCCAATCAAACTGTTCTCCCTCCTGATGCTTGCCCTGGCGCCCCTGCTGGCGTCGGCAGCCCCTGCCACCCCGCAAGCGCTCGTCGCCGCCGCCCGCAGCCAGGTGGGCGTCACCGTGCAGTACGACCCGCGCTACGAGCGCCTCGCCTATCCGGGCGGCGACGTGCCGCCCGAACGCGGCGTGTGCACGGACGTGGTCGTGCGTGCCTACCGTAAACTTGGGCAGGATTTGCAGGTGCTCGTGCACGAAGACATGCGCAAGGCGTGGCAGGTGTACCAGCAGCAGGGACGCTGGCAGATGAAGGGGCCGGACCGCAATATCGACCACCGGCGCGTGCCGAACCTGGGGACCTATTTTGCCCGCCACGGCACCAGCCTGCCGCCAAGCAAAGAAGCAAACGCTTACCGCGCGGGCGACATCGTCACCTGGCGCCTGCCGCGCAACCTCACGCACATCGGCATCGTCAGCGACAAGCAGTCGTGGGGCGGCGTGCCGCTGATCATCCACAACATCGGCGAGGGCGCGCGCGAGGAAAACATTTTATTCAGCTATCCGATTACGGGGCACTATCGTTGGCAACCCCGCTGAGGGGCAGGGGCACCATCTCTTGCAGGATCGCCAGCACCCTGGCCAGCGCCGTGTCGATATCGAGCTTGTCGATGGCGCCATAGCCGAGAAACAGGCCTTCATGGCGGGCGGGGCCGTGATAAAAGCTGTCCAGCGCATACAGGCTGACATCGGCCAGGCGCGCGCGGCGCAGCAATTCGGCGATATCGAGCGGCGCCTGCGCCAGCGCCGCCACGTGGAAGCCGGCGCTGGCCGGCACCAGGCGGAACCATGGGGCCAAGGGACCGTTGAACCAGTGCTGCAGCCGTTCGCGCCGCCCCGCATAGATGTCGTGGCAGCGGCGGATATGGCGCAGCAAATGGCCATCGCCGATGAACTTGGCCAGCGCATGCTGGCCCAGGCTGGCCGTATGGCAATCGCTCAGGTATTTCACCGTCTGCATGGCGGCCACGAGGGTGTGCGGCAGCACGACATAGCCCAGGCGCAATTCCGGCAGCATGATCTTGGAAAAGCTGCCCACGTGCACGACGATGCCGTAGCGGTCCATGCTTTGCAGCGCATCCTCGGGCCGGCCCTCGTAGCGGAAGGCGCTGTCGTAATCGTCTTCGATGATGATGGCGCCCAGCTGCTGCGCCCGTTCCAGCAGGGCATGGCGGCGCGCCATGCTCATCGGCATGCCGAGCGGAAATTGATGGGCGGGCGTGACATAGATCAGTCGCGTGCCGTCCGGGATTTGCGCGACGATGATCCCATCCTCGTCCACTTCGACGCCCACCACGCGCGCGCCCTGGCTGGCGAACACGGCGCGCGCCACGGGGTAGCCGGGTTCTTCCACGGCAACCGTGTCGCCCGGCTCGAGCAGGGTCAGCGCGAGCAGGTGCAAGGCTTGCTGCGCGCCGCTGGTGACGAGCACCTGCTCCTCGGTGCAATGGATGCCGCGGCTGAAGGCGGCATGGCCGGCGATCGCCGCGCGCAAGGCGGGCAAGCCTTCTGCGGGGCCATAGCGGCCGCGCGCCTGGCCGCCCTGGCGCAGTGCATGCAGCATGCAGGCGCGCCATTCATCCTGCGGGAAATGCGCGGGCGTGGCACGTCCGCCGATGAAGGCGTAGCGTGCCGGCGTTTCCTGGCTGGCGCGGCGCAGGGGCGTGGGTGTCGCTTCCCAGCGGGCGATGCGCTGCGCGCTGGCCAGCGGCGTGCTCGCATGGCGGCGCTGCGGCGAGGCATGCGGCGTCTGCACGAAGCTGCCCACGCCCACTTTGCCGACCAGCAGCTTTTCATAGCCGAGCTTTTCATATACGTCGGACACCGTCTTGCGCGACAGGCCCAGCTGGCTGGCCAGCAGGCGCGAGGGCGGCAATTGCTGCCCATCCATCAGCCGGCCCGAGCGGATCGCTTCGCTGAGCTGGCGGTACAGCTGGCCGCCCAGGTCGCGCGTGCCGTCGATCAGGATGTGTAATTCCATGGAGTATGTATTGGTGGTCTGCTGTTTTTCGGGGGGATTGGCCTGCCGCGCGTACTTCCTGCGCTTCTACAATGATGCATCTCTCATTATCAAGGAATGCATCATGACACAGCAACGTATTGATTTTGTACAAGCCTCGCCCGACGCCGTCAAGGCCATGTATGCGCTGGAAGCGGCCATCGCCAAACTGGGCGTGGAACATTCGCTGCTCGAGCTGATCCGCCTGCGCGCGTCGCAAATCAATGGCTGCGCCTTTTGCGTGGACATGCACACGAGTGATGCGCGCAAGGCGGGCGAAACGGAGCGCCGCCTGTATGCCGTCTCCGTCTGGCGCGAAACGCCGTTCTTCACGCCGCGCGAGCGGGCCGTGCTGGCCTGGACGGAAGCGCTGACCCTGCTGCCGCAGAATCACGCTTCGGACGAAGACTATGCGGCGCTGGCGCAGCAATTGACGCCGGCGGAAATGGTCAACGTGACCCTGGCCATCGGCTCCATCAATACCTGGAACCGCCTGGCCGTGGGCTTTCGCAAGATGCCTGAATAAGCTCTTTGTTCGTTCGCGAACAGACGATAGGCTGGTCCCTGTGTAGGCTGGCAGGACGATTGATCAGCCAGGGAGCAGCCATGCAAGTACATATCGGGGAAGGCGCCGAAAAGACGCCGCAGCAGGAGGAAGAGGCGCGCCGCGAATTCATCGCCGAACTGTGGCGGCGCTTCGAAGCCTTGCAGGAATGGGCCGTCAGCCACTGGCCGGACCAGCAGCACCCCTTGAGTTCCGCCGACTTCGTCGAGACGCGCAAGGAAATCTTGAGCTTGCGTTCGCCGGCAGGTTCCTTGAACCAGCCATCGCTGAACAATGAAGCAGAACCGGAGCAGGGCGGGGCGCAATACCAGGATGTGACGCCGGCACCGTGGCCGTAGGTCGGATTAGCGCTTGCGCGTAATCCGACGTCACCCGCCAACAATGTTGTCGGATTACGCGCTTTGCGCTAATCCGACCTACGTTTCGGCTTTGCCCTGCGCAAACACCCAGCAAACCAAACTCACCAGCAGCCCCGCCATCACGCCATACGCCAGGTTCAGCGCGCTGTCGAACAGCAGCGGCGCCACCAGTCCCGACACCAGCGCGAACAGGCCGTAGGTCGGCTTAGGTCGTAGGTCGGATTAGCGCTTGCGCGTAATCCGACGTCACCCGCCAACAATGTTGTCGGATTACGGCCCTTCGTGCCTAATCCGACCTACGCTTCTGCCTTACCCTGCGCAAACACCCAGCAAACCAGACTCACCAGCAGTCCCGCCATTACGCCATATGCCAGGTTCAGGGCGCTGTCGAATAGCAGCGGCGCCACCAGTCCCGAGACCAGCGCGAACAGGCCGTAGGTCGGCTTAGGTCGTAGGTCGGATTAGCGCTTGCGCGTAATCCGACGTCACCCGCCAACAATGTTGTCGGATTACGCGCTTTGCGCTAATCCGACCTACGTTTCGGCTTTGCCTTGCGCAAACACCCAGCAAACCAAACTCACCAGCAGCCCCGCCATCACGCCATACGCCAGGTTCAGCGCGCTGTCGAACAGCAGCGGCGCCACCAGTCCCGAGACCAGCGCGAACAGCAGCATCTGGATGAACGATTGCATCGACGATGCCAGGCCGCTGTTGTTGGGGAAGTGGTTCAGGGCCATCAGGGTCATCGGCGGCATGGCGATCGACAGGGCGAACGAGTAGAAGAACAGCGGCAGCACGGCCCATGGCACTTCGGCGGCAAAGAAGTAGTTATAGCCGATGTTGGCCAGCGCGGCGACCAGCATCAAGATGAAGCCGGCCCAGATCATCTGGCCCTGGCTGTAGCGGTGGGCGATTTTCGCCGACAGGGCCGAACCGAACACCATGCCGCTGATCAGGGGAATGAACAGCCAGGCGAAGGCCGTTTCCGGCAAATGCAGGATGTTGATGATGAAGTAGGCGGCCGAACCGATGTACAGGGCGAAGCCGCCAAAGGCGGCGCCGATGGCCGTCGACAGCAGCAGGAACTGGCGGTGGCACAGCACTTTCCAGTAATTGACGGCGATGTCGCCCAGGTGGAAGGCGTGGCGCTGCTCCTTCGGCAGGCTTTCCGGCAGCGCGCGCCAGACGACGACGAACATCAGCACGCCGAAAGCAGTGAGGAACCAGAAAATCCAGCGCCAGCCCAGGCTGACCTGCAGCCAGCCGCCCAGCACGGGGGCGATGGCCGGCGCCAGTGCGAACACCATCATGATGTGCGAGAGGATTTTCTGCGCGGCGGCGCCCGAATAGCGGTCTTGCACGATGGCGCGGCCGATCACGGAACCGGCGCCCGCCGAGAGGCCCTGCAGCACGCGCCAGGCCAGCAGCCAGCCCAGCGACGGCGCCAGCGCGGCGCCCACGGAAGCGATCACGTACAGCACCAGCGAAACGAGGATCACGGGACGGCGGCCGAACGAATCGGACAGGGTGCCGTAAAACAGCATCATGAAGGCGAACGTGAACAGGAAAAAGCTCAGGGTCTGCTGCACCAGCAGGGGGCTGGCATTGAAATCTTGCGTGATGGCGGGGAAAGACGGCAGATAGGTGTCAATTGCAAGCGGTCCGACCATCGCCAGGCCCGCCAAAATCCAGGTTAATAATTTAGTCATGTTGAAGAGTGTTTTTGTTAGTCCGTCATTTTACGCTAGCGGCGGGAATCGGGTCCGGTGCTGCGGCGGCCTGCCATCCATATGCGTTTTTCGTATATGGAACCTTGAAATTCTTCGTTTGCATCGCTTGCCGTCACCGCTAAGCTGGGGCGACCCGGCCTGTTTGCCATTTTCTGGAAGTGATACGCCATGCACAGTATTTATCCGGCGGCGCCCGCCGACGAGACGGCCCAGTGGAACCTGGGCCCCGTGATCCAGGCCCTGCGCAGCTCGCGCGAAGACAGGCACAAGATCCGCCATAACGGCAGGGTGCGTGAACTGCCGTCGCGCGAAGCGCTCACCACCATCGTCAACGGCCTGTCGGCGGCCCTGTTCCCCACGCATTACGGGCGTCCGAATCTGACCGATGAAAGCATCGACTATTTTGTCGGCGACACGCTGAACACGACTCTGAACCGACTCAGCGAGCAGGTGCGGCGCGGCTTGCTATTTTCCATACCAGCTGGCGATGAACAGAACGGCGCCAGCGATGATGCGGCGCTGGCGCAGCAGGCGCGCGACATCACGCGCGCCTTCGCCGCCAGCCTGCCCGACATCCGCGCCCTGCTGGTGTCGGACGTGCAGGCCGCCTATGCGGGCGACCCGGCCGCCACCTCGGTGGCCGAGATCATGCTGTGCTATCCGGGCACCATCGCCATTCTGTACCACCGCCTGGCCCACCAGCTGCACGCGCTCGGTGCGCCGTTCCTGGCGCGCCTGATCGCCGACATCGCGCACACCCTGACGGGCATCGACATCCACCCGGGCGCGCACATCGGCGCATCGTTCTTCATCGACCACGGCACGGGCGTGGTGATCGGCGAGACGGCCATCATCGGCCAGCGCGTGCGCCTGTACCAGGCCGTTACCCTGGGCGCCAAGCGCTTTCCCGCCGATGCTTCCGGCGCGCTGATCAAGGGCACGCCGCGCCACCCCATCGTCGAGGATGACGTGGTGATTTACGCGGGCGCGACCGTGCTGGGGCGCATCACCATCGGCGCGGGATCGACTATCGGGGGGAATGTGTGGCTGACGCAGAGCGTGCCAGCGAATAGCAATGTATCGCAGGCGCAGATGCGCAACGATTGAAGAGTGGCCGAGAAAACGTCCATGGCGGCGTTACAGCGCCTGGCCGTACTAGCGTACTGCCTGCGGCGCTGCGCCTTGCCCTGAACGTTTTTCGGGCACTCTTCAAGCCGGGCGTGGCGCCTGGCTTTGCAAAAACCTTACTTCACCGTCAGCGCTTCATAGCGGGCCACGGGCACGCCATCCTTCAGCAGCAGCAATTCCTGGTCCGCGTAGCGGTAGCCATTGACTTCGCCCAGTGTGGTCAGGAGTTCGCGCTCGAGGTCCATGTCCTGCGGCTGGCACATCATCATGGTGCCGGCCAGCTGCGAGAAGGCCAGGGTGCTGACGCCATCGCTGGTATAGCCGCCCATCATCTGGTTGCAGCCGCTGTTGCCGCTGGCGCGGCCTTCGGCCAGCAGCAGGGTCACGTCGCGCTGCTCGGGCGCCTTGCGCACGACTTTCTTGCCCTTCAATTCCTTCAGCTTCCACTGCGTGCCCGCCAGCTTCGGCGCCGGCTGGGCGGGCGAGGTGGCGCCGGGCGCGGCGGCGGCGGCATCGGAACGCACGGGCGTTTGCGCGCAGCCGGCCGTGATGGCGACGATGGCGGCGAGGGGAATCAGTCTGGCGATCTTGAACATGGCATTTCCTTCTTCAAATGAATGGCGCCAGATTAGCAGATACGCGCCGCGCCGGCGTGCACGGTTGACAAGCCTATCGCTCCTGCTCCAGCCGCGCCTCGAGCAAGGTGCGCGCCGCCGCCACGTAGGCGCGGCAGGCCTGCGGGTCGACGAAGGCCTCGCTGCCGGCCGTGGCGCTCGCTTCCAGGCGTTCCCATAGCTGCGACGCTTCCGGGTGGGCCGAGATCAGCACGTCGCAAGGCAGCTTTTCCAGGGTCTCGAAGCTGTGGCGCAGGTCCGCCACCGCGTTCGGATACTCGCTGCTGGCGCTGAACTTGAAGCCGGGGCGCGAGACGGCGTTGAGGCTGTCCGCGTAGACCATGTTCAGGCAGCGGGGGCCGTCGCACGATTGCCACGTCCAGCTCAGGCCTCCGGGCGTGTGGCCCGGCGTGGCGTGCGCCGTCAGTTTGATGGGGCCGACATTGAACTGGCCGCCGTCGCGCGCCAAGCGCATGTCCTTGACGGGCGGATACTTGGGCAGCGCGTGGTATTGCGGGTCGTCCGACCCCACTTCGCCCGACGCCAGGTCCAGCGCGGCCGACGGGCTGGCGGCCACCAGCGCATTGCTGCGCCGCTGCAGCTCGGCCAGGCCGCCCGCGTGGTCGATATGGCCGTGCGAATTGAGGATCAGCTTGACGTCCTCGATGCGAAATCCCAGCGCGCCGATATTGGCGATGATCTTCGGCGCCGATTCCGGCAAGCCGCCGTCGATCAGCACATGGCCCTGCGGCGAGGTGATGAGCACGGAACTGAGGCCTTTCACGCCCACATAATAGGTATTGCCGAAGATGCGGAACGGCGTCTGGTCCTCGTTCCAGGCGGCACAGACTTCGCAGTCCGGCGTCGGCGGCGTGGCTGGCGCCTGCGCATGGGCGGCGGAGCTGGCCAGCAGCAGGGCCAGAACCAGCGCGCGTGGTGGTGTGAGGGGCATTGCGATCCTTATCCGTGTTGCCAGGGTGGCATATGCTGACACGGAACGGGGCGCGATGCAAACGCTGGCAGTCATGCCGGTCAGGGTAGCTGCGGATAGCGTGCCCTCAGGCGGCGGCCAGCGTGGCGCCGGGCGGGGCCGAAGGCGCGATGCTGACCTGGCGGCCCGCGTGACTGGCGGGCAGGCGCGGGCCCTGGCCGAAGACCTTGTGGCGCAGGCTGCCTTGCTCGTAGCGGGTGCGGTAGCGGCCGCGTCGCTGCAGTTCCGGCACGATGTGTTCCACCACGTCGGCCATGCTGTCATGGGCCACGGCGAAGGCGAGATTGAAGCCGTCGATGCCCGTCTCGTCCAGCCAGCTTTCCAGCTGGTCGGCCACCTGGCGCGCGTCGCCCACGAGCACGGGGCCGCGCCCGCCCAGGCCGATGTATTCGGCCGCCTCGCGCACCGTCCACGTGCGGTCCGGGTCGGCCTGGCTGAACGAGGCCAGCGCCGAGCGGCCGGCCGGGGAATCGATGTAGTCGATGGTGGCGTCGAGCGGATAGCGGCTGAAATCGACGCCCGTCCAGCCCGACAGCAGCACCAGCGCCGCCTCGATGTTGACGTGGCGCAGATAGTCGGCGTGTTTGGCGCGCGCTTCTGCCTCCGTGGCGCCCGTGATGACCAGCGCCTGGGCGTAGATCAGCAGCGCCTCGCCATCGCGGCCGCTTTGCCGCACGGCGGCGCGCAAGTCGTCGGCGTAGCGTTTCACTACCGTCTTGCTGGGACCACTGACAAACGTGGCTTCCGCATGGCGCGCCGCGAAGCGCGTGCCGCGCGGCGAGGTGCCCGCCTGGTACAGCAGCGGCGTGCGCTGCGGCGACGGCTCGCACAAATGGATGCCGGGCACCTGGTAGTGGCGCCCGGCATGGTTGATCGGATGCACCTTGGCTGGATCGGCGTAGATGCCGCGCGCCTTGTCGTTGACGACGGCGTCGTCGTCCCAGCTCTTTTCCCACAGCTTGTAGACCACTTCCAGGTATTCGTCGGCCAGGTCGTAGCGCTCGTCGTGACCCAGTTGCTGTTGCAAGCCCAGGTTGCGCGCCGCGCTGTCGAGGTAGCCAGTGACGATATTCCAGCCGATGCGCCCGCCGGTCAGGTGGTCGAGGGTGGAAATGCGCCGCGCGAACGTGTACGGATGTTCATAGGTGAGGGCGCAGGTGACGCCGAAACCCAGGTGCGTGGTGGCTTGCGCCATGATGGGCACGAGCGCCAGCGGGTCGTTCAGCGGCACCTGCACGCCGTGTTCCAGGGCCGCATCGAGGCTGCCCCGGTACACGTCATACACGCCCAGCACGTCGGCGAGAAAAACCGCGTCGAACAGGCCCGCTTCCAGCAGCCGCGCCAGTTCCGTCCAGTGTGCAGGATCGGTATAGCGGTGGCTGCGGTCGCGCGCATGCGTCCACAGTCCCGGCGACTGGTGGCCGACGGTATTCATCTGGAAGGCGTTGAAGCGTATCGTCTTGGCCATGGCTTATTTGGCCGCCGTCTGCAAGGCTTGCTGGTAGTCGGGTTTCGAGTAGCCGGCAAAGTGTTTATTCGTGATGTCGAGGAATTCGCGCGAGCGGTAGGCGGCCGCCAGGTCTTTCGCGAACTGCTTGTCCTTGTCGGCCGTGCGGATGGCCACCAGGTTGATGTAGTTGGGCGAGATCTTCTCGGCCACCAGCGCGTCCGTCAGTTTCAGCCCCGACGCCAGCGCGTAATTGCCATTGATGAAGGAGTAATCGGTGTCGCCCAGCGAGCGTGGCAGCTGCGCCGCTTCCAGCGGCAGCAGCCTGATTTTCTTCGTGTTGACGGCGATATCCTTTTCCGACGCGCGCACGGGGTCGAAGCTGGCGCGCAGCTTGATCCATCCCAGCTGGTCCAGCAGTACCAGCGCGCGCGCCTGGTTGGTCGGATCGTTCGGCAAACCCACGGTCGTGCCTTCCTTCACGTCGTCCAGGGTCTTGTGCTTCTTGCTGTAGATGGCGATCGGCGCCGTGGGGATCGTGATCAGGTCCGTCAGGGCCAGCTTGTGCTCGAGCGCGAATTTTTTCAGGTAGACGATGTGCTGGAACACGTTGGCGTCGAGTGAACCTTCCGCCAGCGCGAAGTTTGGCTGGATGTAGTCGTTGAACTCGACCAGCTTGACCTTGTAGCCCTGTTTTTCCAGGATAGGCTTGATGCCCAGCTTGATCTGGTCCGCGTACGGCCCGGCGCTGGTGCCGATGGTGATCTCTTTCGGGTCCTTGGCGTGGGCGAAGCTGGCCGTCAAGGCCAGGGTCAGGGCGGTGAGGACGATGCTGCGGCGGGCGATGGTCATGTTAACTCCTGCTTAGTGAAGAACTGGGGTCAGACCCGCCGGGTCTGACCCCGGAAGTCCGTTAAATTGCCTGCGGCGCAAATGTATCGATTCGCCCAGGCCGTGGTTTTACGAATATGCCGTCGGCTCGGGCACCGTGCCGGTCAAGGCAAAGCGTCCCAGGTCGCGCAGCTTGTAGTCGATGGGGTCGTGCAGGGTATGCACGCGCACGTTGCGCCAGTAACGGTCGAAGCCGTATTGGGCCGAGGTGGAGCGCGCGCCCGTCAGTTCGAACATCTGGCTGCTGATCTCCAGTCCCGCCTTGTGCGCAAGGCACTTCGCCTCGGCCACGGCCACGGCCAGCAAGCCCCGTTCGCGCGCCGTCACCAGCGCGCCCTTGCGGAATACGGCTTCCAGTTCCTGCGCCGCCGCATCGGCCAGCACCTGCGCGGGGCGCAGCAAGAGCCACAGCTGGCCGTAGCGGTGCTGGAGCAAAGGGTCATCCGTCGCTTGCGCCACGCCCGAGGCAAACCAGGCTTTCGCCTGCTCGCCCGTGTAGCGGCGCGCCGCCTCGAACGCGCCTTCGGCGATGCCCAGGTATAAATTCGCCATGATCAGCTGCGCGATCTGCGAGCGCACGGTGGCTTGCGGCGTGGCGGCCTGCGCGGGCGCCTGCAGCACCAGCTCGCGCGGCAGGGCGACGGCCTGGAAATGCACATTGCCGCTGTCCGTCTGGCGCTGGCCGAAGGCGTCCCAGTCCGCCTGCACGGTCACGCCATCCTGGCGCGTGGGCAGGGCGCCGATCAGCGCCGTCTGCGTGGGCGCGTGCCAGGCGGAGACGGTCAGCCAGTCGGAGCCGACGGAACCGGAAGAAAAGCTCTTGATGCCGTCGAGGACGTAGCCGTCGCCGCTGTCGCTGGCTGTGACGCGCTTGTCTAGCGGGTTGAGGGCATTGCCCCAGAACAGGCGCTCGTCGACGGTCAGGGTGAGCAGGCGGCGCTGCTGCTGTGCGCTGCCGTACAGCTGCAGGCCCGCCAGCTGCAGATGGTGGAAGCCGAAGACATGCGCCAGCGCGCTGTCGGCCCGCGCCAGGATGCGGATCACCTGGTACACGAGGGGCCACGACGCGCCCTGGCCGCCGAATTCCACGGGAATCGACAGGGTCAGCAAGCCTGAATCGCGCAGCCATTCGCGTTCCTGCGCCGCATGGCCGCCGGCCTGGTCGCGGGCATTGGCCGTTTCGGCCAGGCGCGCGGCCAGCAACGTGGCGATGCTGATGGCGTCCTGCAGGGGTTCCGGCACAGGCGGCTGAGGACGGGCGGCATGGAGAAAAACGCTAGACATGGGTGACATTCCAGAAAGACGATGAGGCCGATATTGCACCGCCGGGCGCGCGCCGTATACGAAGAAAACCGCGCATGGATATGCGAAAAAAGCCATGCGGGGAGGAGCGTCTTCGCTTGCGGGGCGTCAGGCCCGGATAGACAAAAAACGCATATCGAAGCGCGAAAGCATTCGTTTTATCGGGCCGCTGATGGCGATAGGCTGCAAGCATCCAAGTAGCCAAATCAAACCATCACGTACAGGGACGGGCATCACATGAGCATCTTGTTATTGGGCGGCAGCCCGCAACTCCCATCGAGTTCCAGCCGTTTGCTGCTGTATATCGGCGAACAGCTGGCGCTGCAGGGCCACAGCTACGCCAAGCTGCATGTGCGCGACTTGCCGGCGCGCGCCCTGCTGCTGGCCGACTACGACGACGCGGCGATCGCCCGCGCCGTGCGCGCCGTGGCCGATGCCGACGCCATCGTGATCGCCACGCCCATCTACAAGGCGTCGTATACAGGATTGCTGAAAGCCTTCCTCGACCTGCTGCCGCAAGATGGCCTGGCCGGCAAGCTGGTGCTGCCGCTGGCCACGGGCGGCGGCCACGCCCACACCCTGGCGCTCGACTATGCGCTGCGCCCCGTGCTGCATGCGCTGGGCGCCAAGCAGGTCTTCACCAGCATCTATGCCAATGCGCAGCAGCTGGCGTGGCACGAAGAGGGGGGCTTGAGCCTGGACGCGCCGATCGCCGCGCGCGTGCAGGCCGGCATCGAGGAGCTGTCCACCGGCCTGTTCGTGCTGCAGGGCCGGCGTCCGCCCGCGCCAGTCGATATCTCGTTACCCGTGCGTTCGCTGCAAGACCAGCCTTACGCCCCCCAGTATCAAGCCGCCTGATTATTCACCGACCAAGGAACCGCCATGACACACCGCCACGCACAACGCCTCTCGCGCCGTACCACTCTGGGCCTGCTGTTTGCCGCCGCTGCCGGCGTGATGGCGGCCGGCATGCCGGCCACGGCGCAGGCGCAGGCCAAGGGGGAGGTCCAGGTGCGTATTGGTTATCAGAAATACGGCACCCTGACCTTGTTGAAGGGGCGTGGCACCCTGGAAAAACGCCTGGCCGAGCAGGGCGTGGGCGTGAAATGGACGGAGTTCCCGGCCGGCCCCGTGCTGCTGGAAGGCTTGAACGTCGGCAGCATCGATTTCGGTACCGTGGGCGAGGCGCCGCCGATCTTTGCCCAGGCGGCCGGCGCCAACCTGGTGTATGTCGGCAATGAGCCGGCGTCGCCCGCCAGCGAAGCCATCGTCGTGCCCAAGGGTTCGGGCTTGCGCACCCTGGCCGACTTGAAGGGCAAGAAAATCGCCCTGAACAAGGGCTCGAACGTGCATTACCTGCTGTTGAAGGCATTGGAAAAGGCAGGCGTCGCGTACGCCGACATCCAGCCCGTGTTCCTGCCGCCGGCCGATGCGCGCGCCGCTTTCGAGCGGGGCAGCGTGGACGCCTGGGCCATCTGGGACCCGTTCCTGGCCGCCGCCGAAAAGCAGCTGGGCGCCCGCGTGCTGGCCGATGGCAAGGGCCTGGTGGCGAATTACCAGTTCTACCTGGCGTCGCGCACGTATGCGGAAAAGCATCCCGAGATCCTGCGTATCGTGCTCGATGAAGTGGCCAAGGTCGATGACTGGGGCCGCAACAATCCGGACGAGGTGGCGACGATCCTGTCGGCGCAGACGGGGCTGGGCAAGGATGTGGTGGCGCTGGCCGCCTCGCGCTATGCGTATGGCGTCAAACCCGTGTCGCCCGACGTCATCGCCTCGCAGCAAAGGGTGGCCGACGCCTTTTCCAGCCTGAAGCTGATCCCGAAACCCATCCTTGTCAAGGATGCGCTGCTGCCGGCGCGTCAGCTGGCCACCAGCGCAAAATAAGGAACAAATATCATGTCATTGAATGTCTTCTGGTTTATCCCGACCCACGGCGACAGCCGTTACCTGGGCACGTCGCAGGGCGCGCGCCCCGTCGATGCCGATTATTTGCGCCAGGTGGCCGTGGCCGCCGACACGCTGGGCTACGACGGCGTGCTGCTGCCCACGGGCCGCTCCTGCGAAGACGCGTGGGTGGTGGCGTCGTCGCTGATCAGCGTGACGCAAAAGCTCAAGTTCCTCGTGGCCGTGCGCCCCGGCCTGTCCACGCCCGGCCTGGCCGTGCGCATGGCGTCCACGTTCGACCGCCTGTCGAACGGGCGCCTGCTGATCAACGTCGTCACGGGCGGCGACCAGGGCGAGCTGGAAGCGGACGGCCTGTTTGCCGACCACGCCAAGCGCTATGAAATTTCCGATGAATTCATCAAGGTCTGGCGCGCCACCCTGGCGGGCGAGGGCGGCGCGGCCGGCTACGATTTCGAGGGCAAGCATATCCAGGTGAAGGGCGCGAAAACCCTGTATCCGCCCGTGCAGAAACCGTATCCGCCCCTGTATTTCGGCGGCTCGTCGGAACCGGCGCACGAACTGGCGGCCGGGCAGATGGACGTGTACCTGACGTGGGGCGAGCCGCCCGCCGCCGTTGCCGAGAAAATCGCCGACATCCGCGCGCGCGCAGCAAAAAAAGGCCGTACGGTGCGCTTCGGCATCCGATTGCACGTGATCGTGCGCGAGACGAACGAGGCGGCCTGGCGCGCGGCCGATGAACTGATCAGCCACCTGGACGACGACATCATCGCCAAGGCGCAGGCGGCCTTCGGCAAGATGGATTCCGTGGGCCAGCAACGGATGGCGGCCCTGCATGGCGGGCGGCGCGACAAGCTCGAAGTGTCGCCCAACCTGTGGGCCGGCGTGGGCCTGGTGCGTGGCGGCGCGGGCACGGCCCTGGTTGGCGACGGTCCGACCGTGGTGGCGCGCATGCAGGAATACGCGGACCTGGGCATCGACACCTTCATTTTCTCGGGCTACCCGCACCTGGAAGAGTCGTACCGTTTCGCCGAACTGGTGTTCCCGCTGCTGGGCAAGGGCAAGGCCGTGGGCGAGCAGTCCTTGAGCGGCCCCTTCGGCGAAGTCATGGCCAGCAATATCGTGCCGGCCGCGCCGCAGAAAAAGGCGGCCTGAGATGGCGACGGCCGCCGTCAAGAGGTTGCCCGGCACGCCATGGCGGAATGCCTTGGCGCCATGGGCCTTGCCCGTGGCGCTGCTGCTGGCCTGGCAGCTGGCGGCGCAGTGGGGCTGGCTGTCGAGCCGCATCCTGCCCGAGCCGTGGGCCGTGGCGAAAGCCTTCTGGCATCTGGCCGTGTCGGGCGAATTGTGGCTGCACCTGAAGACGAGCTTGTGGCGCGCCACGGTCGGTTTCGCCGTCGGCGCGGGACTGGGCTTGCTGCTGGGCCTATTGACGGGCAGCTTCCGCCACGCGGAAACCCTGCTCGACACGACATTGCAAATGGTGCGCAACATCCCGGCATTGGCCCTGATTCCGCTGGTGATCCTGTGGTTCGGCATCGACGAGACGGCCAAACTCTTTCTGCTGGCCGTCGGCGTGTTTTTTCCCGTCTACCTGAATACCTTCCACGGCATCCGCTCGGCCGATCAAGGCTTGATCGAAATGGCGAAAAGCTATGGCTTGTCCGGCTGGCCCTTGTACCGCGACGTCATCCTGCCGGCCGCCATGCCCTCCATCCTGGTCGGCGTGCGCTTTTCGCTGGGGCTCGTGTGGGTGCTGCTGATCGTCGCCGAAACCATCTCGGCGCAGGCCGGCATCGGCTACATGACCATGAATGCGCGCGAATTCTTGCAAACGGACGTGGTGCTGGTGGGGATTTTGCTATACGCCTTGCTGGGCAAGCTGGCCGATATGTTCTCGCGCCGGCTGGAGCGCCACTGCCTGCGCTGGAATCCCGCTTACCGCTAATGATTGAAGAGGACACCATGCTGCTTGCCCCCATCCAGATCGAAACGGATTTTTTGTCGCACTTCGTGCAATACGACCCGGCCAGCGCGCCGCCGCAGGCGAAGACGGCGCCACCCACCCCTTTGCAACGGCGTGGCGTCCCCCTGGAACTGGCAAACCTGAGCAAATCCTACACCAGCCGCCCCGTGCTGAAAAACGTCGACCTGCAGCTCGAGGCGGGCGAATTTGTCGCCATCGTGGGACGCAGCGGCTGCGGCAAGAGCACCTTGCTGCGTTCGATCGCGGGACTGGAAAGCATCGATGAAGGCAGCGTCGCCATCGGCAGCGGTGTCGGGATGCCCGACATCCGCATCATGTTCCAGGAATCGCGCCTGCTGCCATGGAAGACGGTGCTCGACAACGTGGCCCTGGGCTTGCCCCGTTCCGTCGGCGCGGCGGCCGCCTCGCTGTGGACCGTGGGCCTGGCCGAGCGGGCGGACGACTGGCCGTCGGCCCTGTCGGGCGGGCAGAAGCAGCGCGTGGCGCTGGCGCGCGCGCTCGTGCACGAGCCGCAACTGCTGCTGCTCGACGAGCCCCTGGGCGCGCTCGACGCCCTGACGCGCATCGAGATGCAGCAGCTGATCGAGTCGCTGTGGCTGGCGCGGGGCTTTACGGCCGTGCTGGTGACGCACGACGTGGCCGAAGCGGTGGCCCTGGCCGACCGCGTGCTCTTGATCGAGGATGGCCAGATCACCCTGGATGTGCGGGTGGACTTGCCGCGCCCCCGTCAGCGCGGCCATGCGGCCTTCGCCGCGCTGGAGCAGGCTATCTTGTCGCGGGTGCTGCAGCCGCAGGGTCAGATGACTGCGCCAGCACGATGAAGCCATCGCCATCGACGGTCGCCACGATGCCTTCATAGCTGGCGATGGCCGGATGGCGCGTGGCCAGCGGGTGCGCATGCGTGGCGGTGACCACCATGACTTTCGCGCCGGCCGCTTCTCCCGCCTCGATGCCGACCGAGGCATCCTCGAACACCAGGCAATCCACTGGCGCCACGCCCAGTTTTTCCGCCGCCAGCAGGTAGCAATCGGGTTTTGGTTTACCGGCCTTGACGTCTTCCGCCGTCACCATGATGGCGGGTATCGGCATGCCGGCCGCCTTCAGGCGCGCCGTGGCCAGCGCGCGCGGCGCCGAGGTGACGATGGCCCATTGCGCGGGCGGCAGCGACGTCAAAAAACGCAGCGCGCCCGCGATTTCAATAATCCCTTCCACATCGATGATTTCCGCATCCGTGATGCCCTGCGATTCGCGCTGCGCATCGACGCCGGGCAAGCGCAGCTTGGCGATGGTGTCGACCGAGCGCGCGCCATGGATGGTGGGCAGAAAGGCAGCCACGTCGAGGCCCTGGCGCTGCGCCCAGGTGCCCCAGATGCGTTCGGCGGCGGCGATGGAATTGATGACTGTGCCGTCCATGTCAAAAAGAAAAGCCCGGTAGCGGCCGGCGGCCGATGGTGTTGGGGATGACGACGGCGAGGGCAGTGCGGACATGGCTTCCTTCCAATTGATGGGCTGGAAGCCATTGTAACGGCAGCCGGTTTTTATTTCACAGGTAGACCGATTCAAAGCGGGCCACGGGCGCGCCATCCTTGAGCAGGATCAGGTACTCGCCATCGAAACGGTAGCCCGTCACGCTGTTCAAATTGGCCAGCACGGCGCTTTCCAGCTGCATCAGCGGCGGCGGGCAGGCCATGCGCGTGCCCGCCAGCTGCGTGAAGCGCAGGGCCGTGCCGGCCAGCGTGTAGCCGCCCATGACCTGGTTGCAGCCCGTAAAACCATGGACCTTGCCATCGTCGGTGAGCGTGATGCGCACTTCGCGCTCCTGCCCGGGCGCCATCGTCACGGGGGCGCCATCGAGTTCCGTCAGCTTCCAGTAGGTATTCGTCAGGCTGTACGTGGGCGCCAGGCCCGTGTCCGGCCTGGCGCTGTCGGAGGTGGCGGCGCAGCCGCCGGCCATGGCGATGGCGGCGGCGAGGGAAAGGTATTTGAGGTGATGCAGCATGGAAGGCTCCTGGGAGGGGGGGAATGCCCGCAGACTAGCAGGTTTTCCGTGCCGTTCAGCGCACGGCAGCGGCAATTGTTTCCATTTTGCCAGTCCTGGCATTAAACTCATGCTTTCCATTGTTTTAACCTTGATCGGGGAGCCGGGCCGATGCTGGAAGCGCAAGCGCTGGATAACCGACTGGTCGCCACCACTGGCGACGACGTGCTGGTCGACCGCATCGTGCCCGGCGCGCCGCTGGTCATCGCCTTCGGCTTCGTCTCGTGGACCACGCGTCCCGCCTTCGATTTTTACGGGCGCCTGAGAAAGCTCGAGCAGGCCAGCGGCCAGCATCTGAACAAGATCCTCGTGCGCGATTCGGGCAACGCCTGGTACCACCGCCGCATCGCGGGGCTGGGCAATCATGTCGATGAAACGGCGCAAGCCTTGCGCGATCTCGTGCGCCGCATCGCGCCAAGTACCGTCACCACCGTCGGCCAGTCCATGGGCGGTTACGCGGCCGTCATGTATGGCTTGCTGCTCGAGGCGCAGCAAATCGTCGCCTTCGGGCCGCTGTCTTTTCTCGACGTGCAGCAGGCGCGTTTGTACCACGAACTGCGCTGGCTGCCCGTGATGGAATCGCTGGCGCAAGACCCGCCAGCCTCCGGCTATTACGACCTGGCGGCCCTGTGCCGCGCCAGGGCCACCGAATATACGCGGATGCACCTGCTGTTCGGCACGCGGCCTGACGCGGCCAACGCGGGAGGCAGTGCCAGCGAATCGGTCAACCTCGACGCCATGCATGCGCAGCGCCTGGCCGCGTTTGGCCGCTGCACCCTGCATCCGTTTCCCCACTCGGGCCACGCGGTGGTGCAGCACCTGATCGACACGAAGCGCATCAACGGCTTGCTGGCAAGCTGCATACTCGGTCTCACCTTGGACGATGAACCGATGCCGGACATCAGCCGCGAATGGCAGGACTGGGTGGCGGAAAACCTGCGCCTGGGCTGCGCCGGCGAACAGCTGGTGGCGGTGCTGCAGCAGCACGGCTTTTCGCTGGCCAGCAGCATGGCGGCCGTGGATGCGGCGCGCGCCAAGGCCATATGACGCCGCAGTTCGAACTCGACACCCTGAAAATCCGCATCGCCGCTCCCGGACTGGCGGCGCTCGACCTGCGCGTGCGCGTGCAGCGCGCGCTGCGCCAGCTGATACTCGACGGCGTGCTGGCGCCCGGCGTGCGCCTGCCGGCCACGCGCACGCTGGCGCAATCGCTGGGCGTGTCGCGCGACACGGTGGAAATGGCGTATGCGCAGCTGCGCCTCGATGGCTATCTGCGGCGCCAGGCGGGATCGGGCAGTTTCGTCTCGCCGACGATAGGCGCGAGCTTGCTGGGCAAGCCTGCGACGACGTTGCCGTCCTTGTCCGCGCAGCCGGTGGCGCTCAGCGCGCGCGGCGCGCAGATACTCGCCAGCGGCGGCGTGGCCGACCAGCAAAGCGTGAAGGCGTTTGCCACGGGCTTGCCGGAAACGCGGGCCTTTCCGCTCGACGTGTGGGAGCGCTTGCGGCGCCAGGCGGCCGGCGAACACCATGCGGGCATGCTGCTGCACGGCGACCCGCAAGGCGCGGAGCCGCTGCGCCAGGCCATCGCCGACTATGTGAACCTGGAGCGGGGCGCGCGGGCCACGGCCGATCAGGTGCTGGTGCTGAGCAGCACGCGCCAGGCCCTGTACCTGTGCGCGCAGGTGCTGGCCGACGCGCATGGTCCCATCCTGATGGAAGATCCCGGCTATTTCGGCGCGCGCAAGGCCTTCGAGATGGCGCAATTGCAGATCGTGCCCGTGCCCGTCGATGCGCATGGCCTGTCCATCGACCACCTGCGCGCGGACCGCAGCGGAGCCAGCACGATTTACGTCACGCCGTCGCATCAATACCCGACGGGCGCCACCCTGGCGCTCGAGCGCCGCCTGGCCCTGACCGCCTGGGCCGCCGAGCGTCAGGGCTGGATCATCGAAGACGATTACGACAGCCAGTTTCACTACGCGGGCTTGCCGACGGCCTGCGTGCAGGGGCTCGATACGCAGCAGCGCACGATTTACCTGGGCACCTTCGCCAAGTCGCTGTATCCCGGTCTGCGCATCGGCTACATGGTGCTGCCGCCCGCGCTGGTGAAACCGATGACGTATGCGCGCAGCATTCTCGATGGCCATACGCCGCAGCTGGACCAGCTGACACTGGCCCGTTTCATCGCCGATGGCCATTTCGCGGCCCATGTGCGCGCCATGCGCAAGGTCTACGCCGTGCGCCGCGATGCGATGGCGCAGGCCGTGCAGCGGCATTTGCCGCACGTCGTCACGGCGCAGCTGCCGCCGGGCGGCTTGCAGATGCCATGTCTGCTGCACGAGGGCAGGGACGAGCTGGACACGCTGCGCCTGGCGGCGCAGGCGGGCATCGTGCTGCCGGGCCTGAGCCGCTTGTACGCGACGCCGCCGGAACGCGGTGGCTGGCTGCTGGGCTTTGCGGCGCTCACGCCGCACGAGATCGACAGCGGCATCGTCCGCCTGGCCCGCGCGCTGGGGTGAGCGCGCAAGTGGTCTGCCGTATGTGAAGAAATTGGCCTGCCTGAGCAGTCCATGCGACCATTAAGATGCTCCCTTTCAATGGCAGGGGCATACACATGACAGCAACCACCACCACCGCCGCGATGGCCGACCGGGCGCGCTGGCGCGACCTGGCGTCCCCCGCCATGGCGGCCTTCATCTCCGTCCTCGTCAACTATGGCGGCACCTTCGTGCTGGTGTTCCAGGCGGCCCAGCTGGCCCAGCTGAGCGCTGCGCAGACGGCGTCCTGGGTCTGGTCGCTGAGCATCGGCGTGGGCGTGACGGGCATCTGGCTCAGCTACCGCTACCGCGCTCCCATCATCACGGCCTGGTCCACGCCCGGCGTGGCTTTCCTGGCCACCGTCATGCCGCATACGCCGTATGCCGAGGTGATCGGCGCGTATATCATTTCCGCCATCGCCTTCATTGTGCTGGGCATGTCCGGCGCCTTCGAGCGCCTGGTGCGGCTGATTCCTGGCGGCATCGCCGCCGGTTTGCTGGCCGGCATCCTGCTGCAGTTTGGCGTCAACGCGTTTGGCGGCGCCAGCGCCGATCCCGTGCTGGTCGTCGTATTGCTGCTGTCGTACGCCGTGCTGCGTCGTTTTACGGCACGTTTTGCCGTGGTGGGCATCATGCTGATCGGTCTGGCCCTGCTGCTGGCGCAGGGGCGCATCGATGCGCAAGGCATCGAACTGGCCCTGGCCGCACCCGTGTTCGAGATGCCGCGCTTTTCCGTGGCGTCGCTGCTGGGCGTGGCGCTGCCCCTGTTCCTGATTACGCTGACGGGGCAATACATGCCCGGCATGCTGGTGCTGCGCAATGACGGCTACGCCGTCAGCGCCAATCCGATTTTGACGGTGACGGGCCTCGGTTCGCTGCTCATGGCGCCGTTCGGCGCGCACGCCTTCAATGTGGCCGCCATCACGGCCGCCATCTGCACGGGCAAGGATGCCCATGCGGACCCGTCGAAGCGCTATGTGGCGGGCCTGGTGTGCGGCGTGCTGTACATCCTCGTGGGCATCTTTGGCGTGACCCTGGCCAGCCTGTTCATGGTCTTGCCGCGCCCCTTCATCACGGCGCTGGCGGGCCTGGCCCTGCTGGGCGCCATCGGCAACAGCCTGGCGCAGGCGATGGCGGACGCGCGCATGCGCGAAACGGCCCTGATTACTTTCCTGGCCACGGCCGCGAACGTGACCCTGCTGGGCGTGGGCGGCGCCCTGTGGGGACTGGCGGCGGGGCTGGCTGCGCATGGGCTGATGCATGGCTGGCGCAAGGCGGCATAGCAAGACAGGTTGCCCATGTTGCCAGGCGGCGCATACAATTGCTGCGCCCGTGCCCGTTGGCACCGTACTTTCTCCGATGTGAGCGATGGACGACCTGACTTCCCTGGCGCAGTATCTGCTGGCGATCACGCCTGCCTTCCTCGTCTGCGCCGCCATGCTGCTGGCTATTCCCCGGACGGTACCGCTGCTGCGCGTGCTCGTGCATATCCTGTTTTTCGTGCTGGCGCGCGACGCGATGACGGCGCACGGCTACTGGCAAGTGGCGGCGGGCGGCTTGCGCTTCACGGCGCCGCCGCCGGTCTTGCTGGCGCTGGGCGCCATGTCGCTGGGGCTGGTGGCAAGCACGTGTTGGCTGGAAAGCGAGGCGCGCGGCCAGATCCGCTGGCTGGGCATGCGGCCAGCCCTGTCCGTGCTGCTCGGCGTGGCGGGCGCGTGCGTGATCGTTGCGCTGGCGGCGGGCTTGAAAGCGCTGTTCGGCTTGCCGTCCTTGCCGCCCGTCGCGTCATCCACGCTGCCCTTGCTGCTGGGTTTTGCGCTGGCGGCCAACTGTTATGAGGAATTGCTGTTCCGCGGCTTGCTGCAGCAGCAATTGCGCGCCTGGCTGCCCGCCTGGCGCGCGGTGCTGGTGTCGGGCATGCTGTTCGGCCTGTGCCACGCCTTTCTCGCCACCACCGTCACGCAGGTGGGCGCGCCCATCCTCGTGTTCACCGTGATCGAAGGCGTGGTGGCGGGGCTGGTATATTGCCGTGCCGGCTTGTTGGGCGCATCGCTGGCCCATGGCCTGGCGATTTTTGCGCTGGCGGCCGGCTGGGTGTGAATGTCTACTAATTAATGAAAAGCGAGAAAGCGATGCCTGTCAGTTCCTACCTGAATACCCGTCCCGTGCTGGGCGAAAGAGTCTACCTGCATGACACGGCGCAAGTGATTGGCGACGTGCGGATCGGCGACGACTGTTCCATCTGGTGCAACAGCGTGCTGCGCGGCGACGTCAACCGCATCGTCATCGGCGAGGGCAGCAATATCCAGGACTTTTCCATGGGCCATGTGTCGCACAGGAATGCGGCCAAGCCCGATGGCTCGCCCTTGACCATCGGTAACTACGTGACCATCGGCCATTCCGTGATCTTGCACGGCTGCACGATTGGCGACGAATGCCTGATCGGCATGGGCAGCATCGTCATGGATGACGTCGTGGTGGAAAAGCACGTGATGCTGGGCGCGGGCAGCCTGGTATCGCCGGGCAAGGTGCTGGAAAGCGGCCATCTGTACGTGGGCCGGCCCGCCGCCAAGGTGCGCGCACTGACCGAGGCGGAGATCGCCTACCTGCGCTATTCGGCCGAGCATTATGTGCGCGTCAAGAACAATTATCTGGCCGGCGGCGACGACGCCTGACCGCCAGCGCCATCAAGGCGGCGCAGTTCCGGCCGCGGCGCCAGGTCGTGCGGCAGGCGCAGGCCTGACACGAGGCCCAGGCGCCGCAAGAGCAGCAGCATCCACCAGCCCGGGTCCCATTCGCCCGGCAGCAGGCCCAGCCTGGCCGAGCCTGGATACGCATGATGGTTGTTGTGCCAGCATTCGCCCATGGTCAGCAGCGACGTCAGGCGGATATTCCTGCCTTGTACGGCGGCGCCATGGACCTCGAAGTGCATCTGCCCATGGTTGTGGGCGAAGTAGCCGATCAGCCAGTGACCGAGCACGCCGGCGCTGACCCGCGCGCAGACGCCCCAGCAGACGAAGCCCCAGCCGCCCCAGGCATAGAACAGCACGGCCCATGGCAATTGCTGCAGCATCCAGGTTCTTTCCAGGAAACGGTAAAAGCGGTCGAGCGCGATGCGCGGCTCGATGGCGATGTGGGGCGGGTGGTCGAGATCGAGGCGGCAGAATAATTGCCACCATGCATCGCGCCAGAAGCCGGCGCCGTGGCGCAGATAGGGATGGCAAGCGGGCAGGCGCTGCGCATAGTCGCGCAGCTCGTGCTGGCGCAGCAGGCCCAGCGGGCCGCTGAGGCCCACCAGCACGCCCAGGTAGACGAGTACATATTCCAGCCATGGCGGGCATGCAAAGCTGTCGTGGATCAGCTTGCGGTGGCTGCCCAGCGAGTGGCCGAACAGCAGGACGACGGCCGTGCCGGCCGCAAACAGCAGCAGGCCCATCCAGCTGAAGAAGAGCAGGGCGCCCGTCACGGCGCCGGCCAGCATGGCTAGCAGCCACAGCGATTGCAGCGGCGCGTAACGCACCGTGCCGTCGAGGACGCTGCCGGCATGGGTGGCGCGGGCGCGGTGGCCGTCCAGGCTGGCTGCGGACATCAGCCCTTGGGGGCCGACGACGGTTGCGTGTACTTGTCGAAGTTGGTGATGTAGTCGTTGAAGTTGTCGGTCAGCATGCGCTTGTACTGTTCCGTGAAGAAGGCCACGGCGCCTTCCTTCTCTTCCTGCATCTTGGCCACGTCGTTGCTCTTGCTGGCGACGAGGAAGGCGTTGAAGCGGGCGGCCGCGTACAGCAGCGAGGTGGCCACTTCATTGCCGCCGCTGTGCATGCATTGTTCATTGGCCAGGGCGATGACCTGGTCGGCGCGTTCCCAGAATTCCGGGCCCGGTGCTGGTTTTGTCGTTGGTGTGCTCATAGAAATCCCTCATGAAAGTGCGCGCCAGTCTACACAGGGGGGCGCGGGCTGTCCAGCCGCGCGGCTGCCTGTCAGGGCGCTTGCAGGATCTGTGCGACCAGCACGGCCAGCGGCTGGCGGATGTCGAGCACCATGCCGGCTTCGTCCGGCAGCAGCGGCTGCAGGGTGGCCAGCTGGCTGTCGAGCAGGCTGGCCGGCATGAAATGGCCGGGGCGCTGCAAGCGGTTTTCCAGCACGGCGCGCGGGCCGTCCAGGTGGGCGAAGCGCAGGGCCGGGTCGCCTTCGCGCAGCACGTCGCGGTAGGCGCGCTTCAGGGCCGAGCAGGAGACGACGAGGCCGCTGCCTTGCGCGCGGGCCGTGGCGATCCGGTCGCGCAGGGCGGCCAGCCAGCCGGCCCGGTCGGCATCGTCGAGCGCGATGCCGGCGGCCATCTTGGCCACGTTTTCCGGAGAATGCACGTCGTCGCCTTCCACGTAGGGCACGTGCAAGGCCTCGGCCAGCAGGCTGCCGACGGCGCTCTTGCCGCAGCCGGACACACCCATCACGACCCAGCGCACGGCGGGCACGCCCATGGTCAAGGGGCCGAGACGATGACGGTGACGCGGCGGTTTTCCGCCTTGCCCGTCTTGCTGGCATTCGAGGCCACGGGTTTGCTCATGCCCAGGCCCTTGACGCTGATGTTATCGCGTGGAATGCCCGATGCGCTCATGGCGTCGGCCACCACGTTGGCGCGCGCCAGCGACAGCTTGTTGTTGTACGCTTCCGTGCCTTCGTTGTCCGTATGGCCTTCCACGCGCATGTGTGTGATGCCCACTTTCAGCAGGGCGGCGCTGATTTTCTGGATGGCCATGCGGCTCGGCGGCGTCAGCTTGGCGGCGTCGAATTCGAACAGCAGCTTGTCGGTAAAGCTCAGTTCCCAGCCTTCGTCGGTCTGGTTGAAGCCTTGCTCTTTCAGGGTGGCGACTTGCTCGGGGCTGAACAGCGGCTTGTTCTCGGGCGTGCTTTGGCAGGCGGCCAGCAGGCCCAGCATGAACAGGCCGAGTAAGCCGCGGCGTAATTGCTTGTAGATGAATTGCATGGTGTTGCTCCTTGGTTCAGGGGTGAATTTGGGGTTGCGGCAGGCGCGCCACCTGGCGCGTGCCGCGCTGCGCCTGCTTCGCGCGGTACATGGCTTCGTCGGCCGCGCCGACCAGCGAGATGGCGTCGATGGCGTGATCGGGGAAGACGGCCACGCCGATCGTCAGCGAGCTGACGATGCTGTTGCCGGTGGGCAGTTCAATGGCTTGCGCCATGGCGGCGATGATGTTGTCGGCGATGTGCATGGCGTCGCTGCTGTTGCGCAGCGGCTTGAGCACGATGGCGAATTCGTCGCCGCCCAGGCGCGCCACCAGGTCGCCCTCGCGCAATTGCTGCTTGATGCGGGCGGCGATCGTCACCAGTACGCGGTCGCCCGAGGCATGGCCGAAGGTGTCGTTGATGTACTTGAACCGGTCGCTGTCGAGGAACAGCACGGCCACCTTGCCATTGCCGACCCGCGCTTCGAGGATGGCGCGTTCCAGTTCCGCTTCCATGAAGGCGCGGTTCGACAGGCCCGTCAGGCTGTCGTGGTTGGCGCGGTGCGACAGCGAAGCGTGTTCCTTCTGCAGGTGGCTTTGCCACGCTTCCAGTTCGTCGAGCAGGGCGTTGAAGTCGTCATTGATCTGGTTCAGCTCGGCAATATTGGCGGGCGGCACGCGCAGTTCGAACGAGCGGTCGCGCCGCACGCGGTGGGCCGTTTCCGCCAGGTGGCGCAGCGGCGACGTGATCTCCGTTTCCATGCTGCGCGACAGGCGCACGGCGACGACCAGGCTCAGCACCAGGCAAGCGAGCAGGCAGGTCAGGCCGCTGAGCAGGAAGGGCAGCAGGCTGCGGCTGTGCGGTACCAGTCTGATGCTGCCGATCGCCTGTTCGTTGCGCGTGATGGGGAAGGTCAGCGAATCGGGCAGCATCCAGCCCGTCAGCGCGCGTTCGATGTAGTAGCGCGTGCCGTGCTCGCCCCGTTCCCAGCGGGCCAGCACCTTGCCGGCCTGGTCGCTCACCTGCGCCTGGTCGATATCTTCATTGACGCCGATCAGGGCCAGCGCTTCCCTGGCGGCCAGGGAGTCGCCAAAGACGACGGCCCCTTCCACCGTGTAGCTCATCGAACGGGCCACCAGGCGCAGGTTCTGGTCCGAATACACGCGCAGGGCCAGCAGTGCCACGGCCGTCAGGGTCAGGCCGGCCGCCAGCACGGCGATCAGCGACACGCTCAGGTGGGCGCGCCGCAGCACGCTGTCGAGCGTGGGGCGGGGCTTGCGGGCAGGCTTGTTGCTCATGCGGGCGCTCATGGCGGCGGTCCCTTGCGACGTGCAATTTGCAAGGCGTTCGGATGCACGCGCAGGCCGCTGCGGGCGATGGCGTCGAGGTTTACGTCAAAGCCGATCTGCCCCTCGGCCAGACGCAGGCAGAACATGGTGCCCACGGTGCAGGCCGTGCCCGGTTCGGCGACCGATAAAATCGGCTTGCCGATGATCTGCGTCAGCAGATGCTCGCGTTCGCCCTCGGGCAGGCTGCCCAGGTAGACGACGTCGCATTCGCTGGCAGCGCTTGCCAGCGCGGGGATTTTCACGCGGATGCGCTGGCCCAGGCTGGAGGCTGGCGTGTCGACGATGGCCGCGCCGTAGTGGGGCGTACCGAGCATGCACACGCGCACTTCCTGGCGCGCCACGGGCCAGCGCACATAGCTGATGATGCCAAACAGGACCTGGGCCACTTCGGCCGGACGCCTGGCGTCGGCCGCCGCGCCCGCTTGCGCCCACGCCGCGCACGGCGCCAGCGCAGCGCAGGCGAGCAGCGCGGCCAGCAGCACGACAGCGGGCAGGACGGACGGCGCGGAGCGCTGCCGGTGGCGGAGGGAGGAGGGCACGGCGTCGGTGTCTTTATGCAGGTCGGTGGCTATTCAAATAGTTACTCAGCAACACAGACTGTACGGAAGTCCGTGTTGAAAGTAAATCACGGCATGACGCCATAAACCTTGCATTATAAACACGAATGTGAAAACTTGCATTCTTTACCATGAGAATTACTTATCAACACTGCCGTGGCGCGCTAAAGTGTTGCTATTCTTCCAGTGTCGCTTCCAGCAAGTCGATTTCGCGCAGCAGGCGCAAATGGATGGTGTCGTCCAGTTCGCCCGAGATGCGGCGGCGGAACAGCTCGTCGCGCTCGGCATTGAGCGCTTCCAGGCGCAGCGCCCGTTCGGCCTTGGCCAGTTCCTGCAAGCGCATCGCCTCGTCGTTGCTGCTTTCGCCATAGGCGAGGCGGCGCCGGTAGGCTTCGATCAGGCGGTTGGCCGCCTCCGTGACGACTTGCTGCTTGTCATTCTTGTCGATGCCTTCGCACACTTTTTCCAGCCGCGCGATGGCCGCTTCAGCGGCGGCGGCGCGGGCATTGCGCTCTTCCGTCGAACGGCGCGCGGGCGGCGCGAATACGAGGCCCTTGGTCAGCAGGGGCAGGGTGACGCTGGCCAGCAGCAGCGACAGCAAAATCACGCCCATAGCCAGGAAGATGACGAGGTCGCGCGCGGGAAAGCGCGTGCCGTCGGGCAGGAACAAGGGCAGGGTCAGTATGCCGGCCAGGGTCAGCGCGCCGCGCACGCCCGCGAACGACGCCACCAGCAGCAATCGCAGGCTGGGGCGCGCCAGCAGCGCCGCGTCCTTCGGCTCGCCCGCCACCTTCTTGTGGTGCTTGAACAGGGTCAGTTTCATCGAGATGAAGACCCAGAGGAAGCGCATGAAGGTCAGCCCCACCGTGATGGCGATGACGAACAGCGGCAGTTTCCAGGCGCTGCCGGCGCCGATTTCGGCCGATGCGGCCGGCAAGCCGGCCACGGTGGCGGGCAGTTGCGCGCCCAGCATGACGAAGATCACGCCATTCAAGACCAGTTGCACGGTATCCCAGACGGCCTTGCGCTGGGTGCGCGTGGCGGCCAGCGGACGGCCGATCAGGTCGGCATAATGCATGGACACGCCCGCCGTGGCGGCGGCCAGGATGCCGGAGCCGTGGATTTGCTCGGCGCCCAGGTAGGCGGCGAACGGGATCAGGATGCTGATCAGGATTTGCAGGCCAGGCTCTTCGCCAACCTTGCTCACCAGCCATTTATTCGCCAGGCCCACGCCCCAGGAGATGCCCAGGCCGATGACGATGCCGCCGCCCGCTTCCTGCAGGAAACTCAGCGAGGCGGCGCCGATGGAAAAGCCGCCCGTCATCATGGCGCCCACGGCAAACGTGAAGCAGACCAGGCCCGAAGCGTCATTGAGCAAGGATTCGCCTTCGAGGATGTGCATCAGGCGCGGCGGGATGGGATTGCCGGCCGCGATGGCCGAGACGGCCACGGGGTCCGTCGGCGAGAGGATGGCGCCCAACGCGAAGGCGACGGCCAGCGGCACGCTGGGGATCAGCCAGTCGATAAAGAAACCCATGCCCAGCACGGTAAACAGCACCAGGCCGATGGCTAGCATCAGGATCGAGCGCGCGTCGGAAAAGAAGGCGCCCTTGGGAATGCGCCAGCCATCGAGAAACAGCAGCGGCGGAATGAAGAGCAGGAAGAAGATGTCGGGATCGAGCGGCACTTGCACGCCAAACAGGGCCAATCCCGTACCGCCGGCGATCTGGATCAGCGGCAGCGGCAGCTTGACCCAGCGCGAGCGGGCGAGAAAGCCGCACAGGACGACGGTCAACACGAGGATGAGGATGATGGTAACGGTATGCATGAAGAAGCGGCGGCGTGCTGAAACGCTGATTATAAGGCGCAGCCCGCCTGCGGCACGACCTCCGTGTCATTGCGTACATACAACAAGTCACAATCGCGGTAAGATTGTCACCGTGGCCTTGTTGCGGCCGCCATTGGCTGGCGGTCCGTGCGCCTTGCTTTTACCCTGGCCTTTACTTTTCATTGGTTCCTGTTTTGCTCAAGAAAATCCTCACCGGCCTGCTGCTGTCGCTGGCATTGCTCATCGTCGCGGCGCTGGCCGCCTACCTGTATTACTGGCGCCCCGCGCTGGCGCCCATCGATCCGCCCGCCGCCACGGCTTTTTCCCCGCAAGTGGTGGAGCGGGGCCGCATCCTGGCCGGCATGGGCAATTGCGCCGCCTGCCATACGGCCAGGGGCGGCGCCGAGTACGCGGGCGGCCACGGCCTGGCCACGCCGTTCGGCACGATCTATGCGACGAATATCACGCCCGACAGGCAGACGGGGATCGGCCGCTGGTCGCTGGCCGCCTTCCAGCGCGCCATGCGCGAAGGCGTGGGCCGCGATGGCGCGCATTTGTATCCCGTCTTTCCGTACACCCATTTCAACCTGGTCTCGGACGCCGACCTGACGGCCCTGTACGCGTATTTCATGACGCGCCCGCCCGTGTATGCGGCCGCGCCCGCCAACAGCGTGCCGTTCCCCCTGAACTTGCGGCCGCTACAGGCTGGCTGGAAGCTGCTGTTTTTCAAGCCGGCCAGCTATCGACTGGATCCCGCGCAAGGGCTGGACTGGAACAGGGGCCGCTATCTGGCCGAGGGTCTGGCCCATTGCGCCGCCTGTCACACGCCGCGCAATGCGCTGGGTGCCGAGCTTGCCGGTTCGGCCTATCTGGGCGCTGCCATCGACCACTGGTATGCGCCGGCCTTGACCAGCGCCAACACGGCGCCCTTGCCGTGGACGCAGGACGAGCTGTACGCCTTTTTGCGCACGGGGGCGACGGCCTTGCACGGCGTGGCGGCAGGTCCCATGTCGGCCGTCGTGCACGAAGGCATGGGCGCGTCGCCCGACAGCGATATCCGTGCCTTGTCCGTGTATTTTGCCGGCGTGGCCGGGGCCGAGCAGCGCAAGGTGGATGCGGATGCCGTGGTGAAAGCCGGCATCGAACGCTCGCAGCGCGTCAGCCTGGTCGACAACGACCGTGGCGCCAGCCTGTACGTGGCCGCCTGCGCCGCGTGCCATTCGAACAGCGATGGAAAACCCGCGGCCTTGCGCCCGGAACTGAGCCTGAACAGCGCCGTCAGCGCGCCCGATCCCGCCAACCTGATCCAGGTGATATTGCATGGCATCGGCAAGGACGAGGCCATGTCCGGCGTGCTGATGCCGGGCTTTGCCGCCTCGCTGACGGACAACGACGTGGCCAACCTGGCCGCCTATCTGCGCCGCAGCCGCAGCCACCAGCCGGCCTGGACGAACCTGGAAGCGGCCGTGGCACGCGCACGCGCCGGCAAGTGATACTTGAAAGTGTCTTAAATATTTATGTATAACATTACCGTCAATGGCCAGCCCTTCGGCACCGAGGCCGATGCCGAAACACCGCTGCTGTGGGTGCTGCGCGACGAAGCCCATTTGAAAGGCACCAAGTTTGGCTGCGGCATCGGCATGTGCGGCGCCTGCACCGTGCACGTCGATGGGCGCGCCATGCGCTCGTGCATCACGCCGATTGCCGCCGTGGCCGGTTGCGCCATCACTACCATCGAAGGCCTCTCGCCGGACGGCACGCATCCGCTGCAGCGGGCGTGGCTTGCCACGCAGGCGCCCCAGTGCGGCTATTGCCAGTCGGGCCAGATCATGCAGGCGGCTACCTTGTTGAAGGACTATCCGCAGCCGACCGATGCGAATATCGATGCCGTCATGAGCGGCAACCTGTGCCGCTGCATGGCGTATGTGCGCATCCGCAAGGCGATCAAGCTGGCGGCCGGCATGCAGGAGGCGCCCGGTGTTTAAGTTGCCGAAAGAAAATTCAGGGGCCCGTGCTCCTTCGCCGGGCCGGCGCGGCTTCCTGATCGCCGCCGCCGGCACGGGGTTTACCCTGGCCTTCCTGCGCGCGGACAGCTCATCGGCCGCCGGCAAGGCGGCGCCCGCGCCGCCGACAAAGTCCACCGCGCCCGAGTTCGATCCCAGCATCTGGTTCCAGATCGGCCGGGACGGCATCGTCACCGTCAATATCGCCAAGGCGGAAATGGGCCAGCACATCGGCACGGCCCTGGCGCGCATCGTTGCCGAAGAACTGGAAGCGGACTGGAGCAAGGTACGCCTGCATTACGTGGACACGGACCCGAAATGGGGCTTGATGGTGACGGGCGGCAGCTGGTCTGTCTGGCAGAACTTCGATCCGCTCAGCCGAGCCGGCGCGGCCGGGCGCCTCGCGCTGGTCGAGGAGGGCGCGCGCCTGCTGCGCGTGCCCGTGTCCGCCTGCCACGCCCGGCTGGGCGTCGTGCATGGCCGGGGACGCTCGATCAGCTATGGCGACATCGTGCGCCGTGGCAAGCTGGCGCGCCAGTACACGCCCGAGCAACTGAAAGCCATCGTGCTGAAAACGCCGCAGCAGCGCAGGCTGATCGGCCAGCAGGTGCAGGCGCTCGATATCCCCGCGAAAATCAATGGCACGGCCGTGTACGGCATCGATGCGCAGGTGGAGGGCATGCTGTATGCGCGTCCGAAGATCCCGCCCACGCGCTACGGTGCCAGGGTGGTCTCCATCGACGACTCGGCGGCAAAGAAAGTGAACGGCTATCTGCGCAGCGTGGCGCTGCAGGACCCCAGCGGCACGGTGCCCGGCTGGGTCATGGTGGTGGCCGAAACATATGCGGCCGCCATGCGCGCGGCCGACCTGGTGCAGGTGAAATGGCGGGCCGGCGCGGCCGCCCACGTGTCGGAGCAGGACATCGTCAGCTATGCGGGCAAGCAGCTGGCCGACGCGGGCCTGGGCGCGCGCGTTGTCGACGATGATGGCGTGGAGCAAGCGTTCAAGGATGCCAGCCTGCAACTGGAACGCCACTACACGACCAGCACCGTGCTGCATTTCCAGCTGGAGCCCGTGAATGCGCTGGCCCAGGAAGTCGACGGCGTCTGGCATATCCATGCGGGCAATCAATGGCAATCGTTGATCCTGCCCGTGCTGGCGCAGGCGTTGAAGGTGCCGGAGAGCAAGGTCATGCTGCATACCTATTTGCTCGGCGGCGGCTTCGGTCGGCGCCTGAACGGCGATTATTGCGTGCCGGCCGCGCTGGCGGCGCAAGCCGTGGGGCGCCCCGTCAAGATGATCTGCACGCGGTCCGACGATGCCCGTTTCGATTCGCCCCGTTCGCCGTCCGTGCAGCATGTGCGCATGGCGTTCGACGAGGCCGGCAAGGTGTCGGCGATGGTGCATGAGGCCAGCGCGGGCTGGCCCACGCAAGCGCTGATCCCCGCCTTGCTGGCCAAGGATAAGCAGGGCCATCCGTACGACCCGTTCGCCATCGCCGGCGCCGACCACTGGTATGCGGTGGGCGCGCAGCGCGTGCGGGCCGTGTCGAACGACCTGGCCAACAGCAGTTTCCGCCCCGGCTGGCTGCGCTCCGTGGGGCCGGGCTGGACGAATTGGGCAGTGGAAAGTTTCATGGACGAGGCGGCGCAGGCGGCCAAGGTCGACCCGCTGGCGTTTCGTTTGTCCTTGCTGCAGGCGACGGGGCGCAATGCGGGCAGCGCGCCGAATGCCGTCGGCGGCGCCGCGCGCCTGGCCCACGTGCTGCGGCGGGTGGCCGACAAGGCGGGCTGGGGCACGGCCATGCCGCCCGACACGGGCCTGGGCATCGCCGCCACGTTCGGCCAGGAACGCGACATGCCCACCTGGACGGCCTGCGTTGCCCGGGTGAAAGTGGACCGCAGCACTTGCATGGTGAAAGTCGAAAAGCTGTTCATGGTGATCGACGCGGGCAGCATCGTCGATCCCGATGGCGCGCTGGCGCAGGCGGAAGGGGGCGCTTTGTGGGGCGTGAGCATGGCCTTGCATGAAGGCACGGCTTTTCTCAATGGCGAAGTGAAGGATACCAACCTGAACACTTACACGCCGTTGCGCATGGCCGACGTGCCCGAGCTCGACATCGAATTCGTGGCCAGCACGGCAACGTCAACGGGCATGGGCGAGCCGCCCACGACGGCCGTGGCGCCCGCGATCGGCAACGCCATCTTCGCCGCCGTAGCCTCGCGCGTGCGGCATTTGCCGATCCGCCCGGAAGCCGTGCTGAAGGGACTGGACCGGTACGGCGCCGTCTGATGCGGGCGCAGGGCGAATTTGACGTGCGCCGCGCGCGAACGGACGCAGGCTGGTACACTGAGGCTTGCCGCTCAGGGCGCGCAGGCGGTGCCCGTTCCGGCAAGATCAGCGCAAAATCTGTGCAATAGCAGCTTGATTTCAGCTCGATAGCGGAGGCAGCCATGCAAGAACAATTTGTCAGCATCACGGCCGATGAACTTCAAATGGACGGCGTGCTTGAAATGCCCGAGCG
Organism: Janthinobacterium aestuarii; assembly: GCF_046113285.1. NCBI lineage: Bacteria > Pseudomonadati > Pseudomonadota > Betaproteobacteria > Burkholderiales > Oxalobacteraceae > Janthinobacterium > Janthinobacterium aestuarii. The sequence continues at coordinate 3,896,016 of NZ_CP142524.1, read as the reverse complement.
GCCCGTGGGCATCGTCCTGTTTGCCCACGGCGCGGGCGCCGATAGCGACTATCTGGGCGCCTCCAGTCACGCCACTTCCCAGGATTTTTTGCGAGCGGGCATCGCCACCTTGCGCTTCGATCAGGGCGGTATCGAGCCTGGCGGCGGCAGCAATGGCCACGCCTACTTCGTGCGCAGCGATATCGTGCTGCTGGCGCGCCAGCTGGAAAAAGCCCTGAGCTGGCTGCAAATCGACCCGTCCACCCGACGCTTGCCCTGCGGCCTGTATGGCTATGGCACCAGCGCCGCCGTCGTGATGCAGCTGGCGGCCTGGCGCAGCGCGGAGATCGCCGCGCTGGCCGTGTGCGATGGCCAGGTGGAAATGGCGGGCAAGGCGGCGCTGGAAAACGTGCGCGTGCCATCGCTGCTGATCGTGGGCGGGCGCGACCCCGACGTGGCCGGCCTGAACCGCATGGCGTTTGCCACCTTGCGCTGCGACAAGCAGCTGGAACAGATCGCCGCGCCTGGCGGCCCCGACACGCGCCACCAGGCGGCCCTGCTGGCCACGGACTGGTACACGCGCCATTTCAACGGGCATACCAGCACGGCGCAGTAATTCAATCGGCAAGTGCGTCAGGCAAGTGCATCAGGCAAGGGCGTCAGGCAAGTGCTTCAGCCAAGGGCGCGCAGATTCCGCGCATGGAAGCGCACGTGCTCTTCCATGAAGCTGGCGATGAAGTAATAGCCGTGGTCGTAGCCGGCATGGCGGCGCAGCCGCAAGGGCTGGCCGGCGTCGCGGCACGCCGCTTCGAACACCTCGGGGTACAGTTGCTCGGGCAGGAATTTGTCGGCCAGGCCCTGGTCGATCAAGATGCCTTCGGGGAACAGTGTCGGCCGGCCCTGCAGGCCGCGCATCAGCGCGCTGGCGTCGTACTGCTGCCAGCTGGCCGCGTCGCCGCCCAGGTAGCCCGTAAACGCTTTCTTGCCCCACGGACATTGGCTGGGCGCGGCGATGGGGGCGAAGGCGGAGACGGAGCGGAACAGGTCCGGCTTGCGCAGGGCCAGCACCAGCGCGCCGTGGCCGCCCATCGAGTGGCCGAAAATGCCCGTGCGTTGCGCATCGATCGCCAGTTCCTGTTCCAGCAAGGCGCGCAATTCCAGGATGTAGCTGTACATGCGGTAGTGGCGGCTCCAGGGCGCCTCGGTGGCGTCCACGTAAAAGCCGGCGCCCGCGCCGAAATCCCAGGCATCCGTCTCGCCCGCGATATTCGCGCCACGGGGGCTGGTGTCGGGGGCGATCAGGATCAGGCCTTCCTCGGCCGCCACGCGCTGCGCGCCGCCCTTGATCATGAACGTTTCTTCCGTGCAGGTCAGGCCCGCCAGGTAAAACAGGGCGGGGCGTTTGGTGCTGACGGCGCTGCCCGGCGCCATGTCGGGAATGAAGGCCGAGAAACGCATGGGCAAGCCGATGGCTTGCGCGTCGTGGCGATAAAAGCGTTGTACGCCGCCAAAACAGGCGTGTTCACTCAACAGTTCCAGCATGAATTCTCCTCGTTAATTGCACAGTATAGCCAGAGCGGCGCGGGGCCGGCACGGGATCAGCCCAGCATGGCCGCTAATGCAGGCAAGATGTCTTGTGCCGGGGCATCGGTCTTGAATGCCAGCAAATGGTCGGCGCGCGTCTTGCCCATGTTGATGGCGGCCACGGGCTTGCCCGTCTCGGCCGCCATGCGGCACAGGCGAAAGCTCGAATACACCATGACGGACGAGCCCACCACCAGCAGGGCGCTGGCCGCGTGCATCTTGCTTTCGGCTTCGGCCGCGCAGGCGGCGGGTACGCCATCGCCGAAAAATACCACGTCGGGCTGCAGGGTGCCGCCGCAGCGGGGGCACACCGGCACGTGGAAGGTGGCCAGCTGGGACGGTTCCAGCAAGGCGTCGCCGTCGGGCGCCGGCGTGGCCGTGGCGCCCAGCATCCGGGGATTGTCGCGTTCGAGCTGATCCTGGATCAGGCGGCGCGTATGGCGGGTCCTGCAATCGAGGCAGATCACGCCATGTATGCTGCCGTGCAACTCCGTGACGGCGGCGCTGCCTGCCTGCTGATGCAGGCCATCCACGTTTTGCGTGACGAGGCCGCCGATGCACTGGCGCTGCGCCAGTTGCGCGATGGCCAGGTGACCGGGATTCGGCGTGGCGCGCGCCAGGGTCGGCCAGCCCACCATGCTGCGCGCCCAGTAGCGGCGGCGCACGGCTTCCTGGCGGCGAAAATCGGGGCCTTGTACGGGGGCATTGCCGCGCCGCACGCCTTCCGTGTCGCGGTAAGCGGGTATGCCGGACGCCGTGCTGATGCCGGCGCCCGTCAGCAGCAGCACGTCGGGATGGCGCTGCAGGAACTGCGCCAGCTGCTCGAGGGCGTGGTGCGCGCTGGCGGGCTGCTGGCTGGATGAAGGAAAGTTGTGCATGATGCGCCATGCTAACCGAAAAGCGCGGCGCCGTTGCGAGGGCGAGGTTTACTCCAGTTTCATGCCGAAACGTTGCAGCCGTGGCTGCCAATGCTCCTCGATATTGGCCGAGACGAGGATGCGCTCGGCCTTGCCGATCAGCAATGCGCGGGGCACGAAGCCGAAATAGCGCGAGTCGGCGCTGTTGTCGCGGTTATCGCCCAGCATGAGGAAATGGTCGGGCGGCACCGTCACGGGAGCAAAGCTGCGCGCCGCCCCTGCGATTTGCGGCAAGACCTGGATGCGGTGCTGCTCCGTCGCGTTGCGCTCGCTGATGCGCTGCGCCGTCAGCTGGCCCACGTGGGCGATGGTTTCGGGCGCCGTGTCGAGCGCCGTGTACTGGGCCGGCTGGCCATTGATGACCAGCTGCTCATTGCGCATTTCCACCGTGTCGCCGGGCAGGGCGATGATGCGCTTGATCAATCGCGTGCCGTCTTTCGGCGAGGAAAACGTAACGATGTCGCCCCGCTGCGGTTCACCGAGGCGCTGCAGCACGATGTCGGTGAGCGGCACTTTCAGGTTGAAGGCGAGGCGGTTGACGAAGACCACGTCGCCCTCGAGCAGATTGGGGCGCATGGACGCCGACGGGATGGGATTCCAGTCCGCCACGGCCGTGCGGAACACGCCGAACAGCAGGAGAAACATCAAAAAACCTTTGTTGGCGCGCATCCATGTGCTCATGTCGGCTCTTTCGCTGGGCTGTGCCCGTGATGGTGTAGGGAGGCGCCATTGCTGCTGGCGTCCTATGCACGATGCACGGCGAGGCTGAAGCCAGTCTTAAATCCAGCGCATGCGGGGCCGATGGCGTGACCGCTGTTGCGTGCACGCATCACCGTGTCAGCCATCAGGGATGGCGGCACGGCGCTTGCGTGTCGTCGTTGCCGTTCGGCAGGCGCTTGCCATGCATTTCATCCCACAGTTCGCCCAGCGCCACCAGCAGGCCGCCGGCCACGAGGGGGATCGCCACCAGCCATGGAATGCTGTCGAGCCAGGGACCCAGCACGATGGCCGAGGCCACGGCGATGACAAGGGCGCTGCACCAGAAACGGCGCGGATGCCGGAGCGTGAACAGGTAATGAAGGTGCTTCATACATCCTCCTTGGTGAGCATGCGGAACAGCCGGGCGGCCAGGATGCTGCTGACGGCGATGACGATGCAACCGTCCAGGAAAAACAGCACCTTGCCCACCAGGTGCATGCCCTGTATCAGGTAGGCGGGCAATTCCTGCGCTTCCGCCCATTGCGTCATGCGTGCCAGCACGATGGCGGCGGCAAAGATGACGAGGGCCAAGGCCAGCACCAGCAGCACATGTTCGAACAGGCGTAGCCGCAGTTTCATGTTGGACTTGGCAAGGTAGGGAAGATTCCCGGACCTTGACGTTATCAGTCCGATATCGCCGTGCTTTGCGCTGTCACAAAGGCGCGCCCGATAGGATGAAAACGACGTTGGCGCGGGAAAATGGCTTATGTGAAGGCCTTGATGACGGCATCGAGCTTGACCTTCAGCGACTTGTCGTGCGCGTGGATGGCCGGCACGTCGCGCTGCACGCCGAGCAGCTGGTAGACGGCCGTCTGCGCCGCGCGCACCGAGTATTCCACGGTAAACACGACATCGTCGGCGATTTCCACGAACTGGCTCACGAAGGCCAGGTTGACGGAGCCGGCCGGCACGGGCAGCGGGCGGTCGCTTTTTGCGCGGGGCATGAACATGCTGGTGATGTAGGGCATGCGGCAGGGAATGCAGTTGGCCGTGGCCATCATGTCGAGGTCGAAATTCAGATGGCCGCACAGCTCGCGCAGGATTTCCTCGCCGCTGCAGTCGGACATGGGCTTGGCGACGAAGTTGCCGATGCGGTCGGGGTGCAGCGCATAGCCCCAGAACACTTGCACGCCCTCGGGCTGGCCCGCGAAATGCGGCTGGTGCGCCAGCACGATGGACATGAACCAGTTGCTGTCCTTGAAGGTGACGAGGCCGCCCGTGCCCGCGCTGTTGCCCGTGAATTGTTCCATCCTGTCGAAGAAGGCGCTGTCTTTCAGGGTGACCGTGTACGAGGCCCAGTACGATTCGGGAATGCTGCTGTTGAAGGCGGCGGGGCGACCCAGTTGCGGGCGGCCCTCGGCCAGCTTTTCCCACAGGCGCCAGCCGTGGCTGTCGTTCTTCGTGCGCTTGGCCGGCGCGCTGTGCATGCTGCCATAGCTCGATGCATCCGTCATCGAGGCATTCTGAAAAAAGACCAGGTCGCCGGCAGCGACAGGAATCACGTCGGCCATGCCGCGGCGCTGGCAGGCAATGGCGGTGGCGCTCAGGCGGCCTTCGGATTCCTGCACTTCGATATCGGTTACCGCGCAATCCATGATGACGTTCACGCCTTGCTCCTGCAGCCACGCGACCAGCGGGCGCACCAGCGAATCGTACTGGTTGTAGACGGTGCGCTTGACGCCGGCCAGCGTCTCGATGCGCGAAAATTCCATCATGAAACGGTGCAGATAGCGCTTGAACTCGACGGCGCTGTGCCAGGGCTGGAAGGCGAACGTGGTGGCCCACATGGTCCAGAACTTGGTGTCGAAAAATGCGGGCGAGAGCCAGTCCGTGATGGCGCTGCTGCCCAGAACGTCTTCATCGGCTTCCGTCAGCTTCAGCAGTTCCAGCCTGTCCTGCATGGAAAAGCCCATGCTGCTGACGTCGACCTTGAAACGGTTGCGGTCGACGAGGCGCGCGCGCGAGTGGGGAATATGCCGTTCGTTGAAGGCGATGGTTTCGTCGTAGACGCTCTGGCCCGCATGCTCGAGCGAGGGGATGCTCTTGAACAAGTCCCACGTGCATTCGTAATTGTCGGTGGTCAGCATGCGCCCGCCGCGCAAGGTGTAGCCATCCTCGGCATTGCCGCCGCCATCGAGGCTGCCGCCCGTCACGGGCGCCGCTTCGAAGATGGTGATGTTGCTGCCTTGCATGCCGCCGTCGCGTATCATGAAGGCGGCCGCGGCCAGCGAGCCGATGCCGCCGCCGACGAGGTAGGCTTTTTTATCTGTATTGTGCATATTGTTCCCTGAATGTGATATTTGCCTATTTTATAACATCAGGGCAGAAGCGGCCTCACAATAGAGCAACTGCTCGGTTTTATTCCATGCCGGCGTGCTCGTTGCGCCGTTCAAAATACAGCAAGTCCGACCAGGCGCCCTGGAAATGCATGGCTTTTTCCGAGCGCCCATACTGGTGAAAGCCGTTGCGCTGCATGACCGCGACCGAGCCCAGGTTTTGCGGCCGCGCCGTCGCTTCCAGGCGCCACAGTTCCAGTGGACCGAACGCTTCTTCCAGCAGCAGGGCCACGACGCGCGTGGCGTAGCCGCGTCCGCCGAATCGTTCGCCGATGCGGTAACCGAGCGCTGCCTTGTTGAAATACGGGCGCGTGACGGCCGTCAGGTTGACCCTGCCGATGATTTGTCCGTCCAGCCTGGCCAGATACTGGTAGGCGCGGTCCTGCTCGCGCTCGCGCTGCGCCTGCTCGATGGCGGCGGCGATGGCTTCCTGGCTATAGTAGGACGGCGCCCGGGCCGTGACCCAGGATTCAAAATAGGCGCGGTTTTCCAGTTCGAAGGCGAGCAAGGCGGAGAGGTCGGCGCTGGTCGGAGGGGACAATTGGAGGCGGTCGATGTCTGGCATGGGATCTGGTCCGAAAGAGATGCGCCATTATAATCAGCTGGCGCATTCCGCCGCACACCCGTTTCTAACCATGAAGGAGCAGCATGCTGTCCCATCTCTGCCTCGGCACCAACGACTTTCCCCGCGCCTACGCCTTCTATACGGCCTTGCTGGGAGAACTCGACCTGATCGAAAAATTTCATGATCCGGCCAAGCCCTGGGCGGGCTGGATGGCGCGGCAGGCGCCGCGTCCCCTGTTCGTGCTGACGGCGCCGCACGACGGCTTGCCGGCTACGTCCGGCAACGGCCAGATGACGGCCTTGCTGGCGTCCAGCCGCGCGCAGGTGGACCGCTGCCACCAGGCCGTGCTGGCGCTGGGGGCCGTGTGCGAGGGGCCGCCTGGCTTGCGCCCCCATTACCACGATAATTACTATGGCGCCTACTTCCGCGACCTCGACGGCAACAAGCTGTGCGTCTGCTGTCACGGCGAGGAGTAACTCAGCGTTCTGCCCACACCTCGTCTTCCGTCCAGCCCAGTTCCAGGAAATCCTGCGCCCGCTCGTCCGCTTCGCCGGCGCAATAGAATTCGTCGAGCTGCGGCGGCGCGATGCGCGTGCCGGCCAGCATGGCGTGCACTTGCCCCCGGTGGTGGATCTGGTGCTGGAACACATGCGCCAGCAGGCGTTGGCGCGTGTCGACTTGCGGCGTGTCGCGCAAGATCGTCACGGGCCGCGCCAGGTCAAGGTCGCACAGACTGCGGCAATGGGCGATCAGGCGCAGGTCCGATGCGCGCTGCGCCGCGTGCAGGGCCGCGCAATCGGTGAACGGTTCATCCTGTGCAAAAAAGACGTAGCAGTCGGCATGGGGCGCTTCGCCGCGCAGCTCGCGCTCGAGCGCGTCGAGATAAAACCAGTCGCATGTGAGGATGTGGTTCAAGGTGAACTGGATGGTGGGAAAAAAACTGACGCGCGTGGCCTGGAACTCGGCCCGGGTCAGCTGCCCGCAAGCTTTCAGCAGGCGGTGGTTGGCCCAGGCGTTGTTGTACGCCTGGCTGGTGATGTAGTGCGCAAGTGGATTGTTCATGATGGATCGCTTGTTAGGCAGGACAGGGGGCATGTCATGCTACTTTAGCATGTTGCGGCAGGTGGACAAAGCGCTCACGCCCGCCGCACCGGCGCCGCTGTCATCAAGTAAAATCGCGGGGCGGATTTCGCGATAGTGATGCACATAGGGCTGGAAGAATAAAATGGGTTGGATAGGAAAATTACTGAGCGGCGGCGGCGACAAGGCTGCGCACCTCACGGCAGCGGCGGCGCCCGAGGCGGCACGGCAGCCGGCCACCATCACCGAAATCGATGCCATTTACTACCGCTGGCTGGCGGCCGCCGGTTCGGCGCAGGCGCCGGCGGAACAGCAGATTCTGGACGAATTGGCGCGCCTGGTCCGTGAACCGGTCGCTGGCGCTGCGCTGATACCGCGCATTCCGGCCATCATTCCCCAGTTGATGCGTACCTTGCAAGATGAAAACATGAGCGCGGCCAAGCTGTCGGCCCAGCTGGCCCAGGACGTACTGCTGGTCGCCGAGGTCTACCGCGAAGCGAACCGGCCCCGCTACCATTCGCGCTACAACGCCAGCCCGTCGATCAACAACATGGAAGGCGCCATCATGCTGCTCGGGCAAAACGGCATGCGCATGCTGCTCGCCCGCGTCGCCTTCCGTCCCATCGTCAGCATGCAAAGCGGCGGCCTGACCATACGCACGGCGCCGCTGATCTGGCGCCAGTCCGAGAAATGTGCACTGGCGGCCAACCTGGTCGCGCCGGCCATGCAGGCCAACGCCTTCGACGCGTATCTGGCGGGACTGATGGCCAATGTCGGCCTGGTGGTGGCCTTCCGGCTGATCGACCAGATGCATGCGCCCGATGCCTTTCCGCAATCGGACGCCTTCATTGCCCAGGTGTTTGCGCAAGCGCGCATCTTGTCGGTACGGATCGCGGAATTATGGGAGTTTCCCGTGTCCGTCACCCGCGCGATCGCTCAGGTGGGGCAAGCCGATGCCGATCCGCAGGCGCTGGCGCTGGCGCTGGGCGAGCGCTTGAGCAAGCTGCGCATGCTGGTCGATACCGGCCGCTTTCCTGCCGATGATCCCTTCGTGATGACGGGACTGAGCAAGGCCGAGCTGCAGGTGTTTGACAAGCTGGCCGACGACGAGGACGACGACGAGGAGTGATGGCCGCAGGCCGCTCAACCTCGGCGGCGGCCATGCCGCTCAGCGCGCAAAATACAGCGCATGCAGATGCTCGAGGTCGACATCAACCGCCGCCTGCGACAGCGCCACCTTACCGCTTTGCATCAGGTAGACGTGATCGGCCACGCCGACGGCGCGCGCCGTGTTCTGCTCCACTAAAATGATGGTGCGCTTGCCGTCGTTCAGGCGCGCGAGGATCTCGAACAGCTCGTTGACCACCAGCGGCGCCAGGCCCAGCGACGGCTCGTCGATGATCAATAACGACGGATCCGACATCAATCCCCGCGCCATCGCCAGCATCTGCGCCTCGCCGCCGGAGAGCGAGCCGGCCAGCTGGCGGCGCCTCTCGTGCAGGCGCGGGAACATGGCGTAGGCTTCGGCCAGGCGCGCCGGCATGTGGCTGCGGTGCTCCTTGGGAAACGCGCCCATGATCAGGTTTTCTTCCACGCTCATGTCGCGAAACGTCATGCGCCCCTCGGGGATCATCGTCACGCGTGCGTCGCTCATCTTCCAGGTGGGCGTGCCGTTGATGGGTGTGCCGTCGAGCGCGATGCTGCCCGCGCCCACGGGCAGCAAACCCATGATGGCGCGCAGCAGGGTCGTCTTGCCGGCCCCGTTCGGGCCGATGATGGTGGTCAGCTTGCCCTTCTGGATCGAGAGCGACACATCCCACAGCACATTGATGGCGCCATAGCCGGCGCGCAGATTACTAATTTCAAGCATCGTTTCAGGCATCGTTTCAGGCATGCGCTGCTCCCGTATAGCTTTCGATGACGGCCGGATCGCGGAAGACGGCATCGGGCGTGCCGTCGGCGATCAGCTGGCCAAAATTGAGCACGGCCACGCGCTGGCACAGATTGCTGATGGTTTCGATATCGTGTTCGATCATGACGATGCCCACGCCAAAGGCGGCGTGCAAGTCCTTGAGCATGCCCATGAAGCGGCGCTTGCCGTTCGTTTCCAGGCCGGCCAGCACTTCATCCAACAGCAGCAATTTCGGATTGGTGGCCAGCGCCTTGGCCACTTCCAGCGCTTTCAGTTCCGTCAGCGCCAGTTCGCTGGCCGCGTCGCGCCCGGCCTTGTCCGCCAGGCTCGTGAAATCGAGGATTTCATCGATCTTGCGCTGGTCTACCTTGCCCGTGCCGAAGCGCTGCGCCACGACGAGGTTTTCGCGCACCGTCAATTCATGCATCGGTTGCGGGATCTGGAAGGTGCGGCCCAGCCCCAGGCGCGCGCGCTGGTACATGGGCGTGGCCATGATGTCGCGTCCCTCGAAGCGGATGCTGCCGCCGGTGGGGCGCATCAGACCGGAAATGGCGTTGAACAGGGTGGTCTTGCCGGCGCCGTTCGCGCCCACGAGGCCGATCACGTCGTGGCTGCCCACTTTTAACGTGACGGAATCGACGGCCGTCAGGCCGCCGAAGCGCACGGACACATTATCGAGTTCAAGCATGTGCTTTCTCCTTACCCAGCGCTTTTTTCAGCAGCGGCAGCAAGCCGTTCGGACTGAAGACGATCATCGCCACCAGCAGCACGCCCAGCACCAGCTGGTGACCGGTGGGGATCAGCGACTTGAAGATCAACTGGTCGACCAGGTAGACCACGACGGCGCCCAGCACGGGGCCGAGTATCGTGCGGTAGCCGCCGAAGATGGCCGCCACGATCGGCAAAGTCACCCACAGGCTGTTGAAGGCGTAGTCGGGCTCGAGGAAGTTGATGTAATGGGCGTTGAAGGCGCCGAACAGGCCGGCCATGAAGGCCGACACGAGCAGCATCGCGCCTTTCAGCAAGGTGCTGTTGACGCCGACGACGCGCGTCGCGTCTTCGCTGTCGTGCATGGCGCGCAGGGCGATGCCGTAGTGGCTGGCGCGGATGCGGCTGTAGGCAAAGGCGCATGCCACCACCAGGGTCAGCACGACCAGGTAGGCGCCCGTCTTGCTGGCCAGATCAAAACCGAAGACGGTGGGTAAAGCCGGGATATTGTTGATGCCGCCGGCACCGCCCGTCACGGCACTCCATTCCGTGGCCAGGATGCGGAAGATGTGGGCGTAGGCGAGGATGGCCAGCGCAAAATACGGCCCGCGCAGCCGCAGCACGGGCAGCATGATGACGGCGGCGATGGCCGCGCCCGCGCCGCCCAGCAGCATGGCGGCAAACACGGGCAAGCCCAGTTTCACGGTGGCCAGCGCGGAGACATACGCGCCCACGCCGAAGAAGGCCGCATGGCCGAAGCTGACCATGCCGCCCAGGTTGCCCAGCAGGGCCCAGGACATGGCCACGCCGCCGATGATCAGGGCCGCCACCACCATGCTCATCACATACTGGTTGGCGCCCAGGGCCAGCGGCACGGCGACATACGCGGCCAGCAGCAGGATTGCCGTGGAAATCAAAGTCGAGCGCTTCATCCGCGCCTCCGTTGTGCGCCGAACAGGCCGTTGGGCATGATGAACAGCACCAGCAGGAACAGCACCATGCCCGACAATTCCTGCAGCGCGGAGCTGGCCAGGGTGACGGTCAAGGCTTCTGCCACGCCCAGCAGCACGGCGGCCAGCAGCACGCCGGGAATCGAGCCGATGCCGGCCAGTACCGTGATGATGAAGGCTTTCACCGTCAGCGCGCCGCCGTAGGCAGGCTGGATCACGCCATAGCTGAACAAGGCGACGCCGGCAAAGGCGGCCAGGATGCCGGCGACCAGGAACGAGACCAGTTCCGTGCGGCCCGGATCGATGCCCATCAGCTTGGCCGCGTCGCGGTTGCTGGACACGGCGCGCACGGCGCGGCCATACCAGCTGGTCGACAGCCAGCGCCACAGGGCCGCCATCAGCACCAGGCTGACGCCGAAGAAAATCACTTCACTGCGCATGCTGAAAAACGGGCCGATCTCGAAGCCTTCCTGCAGCCAGCTCGACGAGGTCGAGCGGATGTCGGCCTTCCAGACCAGCAAAATGAAATTGGTGAGGATCACGCCGATGCCGTAGGTGAGGATCAGCGAATTGATTTCGCGGTCTTTCTTGATGCGGCTGACGATCAGGTAGACGCCCACGGACGTCAGACTGACGATCACCAGCGCGATGGGAATGGCGAACATCGGCCCCAGGCCCAGGCCCGATTCGACGCTGTAGGCGATGTAGGCGGCCAGCAGCACCAGTTCGCCGTGCGCCAGGTTGATCACTTTCATGGTGCCGAAGACCAGCGCCAGTCCCAGTGCGATCAGGGCGTAGGAGCCGCCCTGCAGCAAGCCCGAATACAGGGCTTGCAAGATTAATTCTGTCATATCGTCATCCCGTCAGGCGGCCCAGGCGCATCGCGAAGAGGCACCAGGACCGCCGTTCATCGGTGCACGCCCGGCGGGCGCGCGCGTGTGCAGCGGGAGGCTGCTTACCAGGGCAGGGCAGGATAGTTCAGCTTGCCCGTCGCGTGTTCCTTCGGCCAGACGATCACCACTTTCTTGTCCTGGTGCTGCGCCATGCGGTGCACGAAGTTCTGGTTGTCGCCGTTGGCGGCGAACTGCACGCGGCCGATCAGGGTTTCGCGGTCCGTCTTGCGCATCTCGTCGGCCACGCCGCCTTTCTTGAGCGTGCCCTTGTCGGCTGCGCGCGCGATCGCTTCGAACAGCAGCATCGACTGCACATAGCCGAACTGGCCCAGGTAGTCCGGCTCCTTCTTGTACAGCTGCTTGTAGGCGTCGCTGAAAGCCTTGCCGTCGGCCGTCTTGAATTCCGTCGGGAAGGGCAGAAGGGCCGTGCCGAAGACGTTCGGCATCAGGTCGGGGAAGTCGGCCGCCATCTTCGGCGTGGCCAGCGACCACACGCCCACCATGGCCTTGATCTTCGGTTTCAGCACGCGGGCGGCGCGGATGATGCCCACGTAGTCGTTTTCGTAGCCGACCATGGCCACCACTTCCGATTTGTCCTGCAGCTTGATCTTGTTGATGATGGGCTTGAAGTCGGTAATGGCCGGGTCGAACGAGTGCGTCGTCACCTTCACGCCCTTGGCCGCCAGGGCCTTTTCCACGTCCTTGGCCAGGCCCGTGGTGGCATCCTTGGTCGAATACACGATGGAGACGGACTTGGCGCCCACATCCTGCAGCAGTCCCAGCATGGCTTTTTCGTAGCCGGCCGTGTTATTGATGCGGAAAAAATTCTTGCGTCCGCTGGCCACCAGGCTGTCGTCCACGCCGCCCGAGGTGATGTAGACCAGACCCAGTTTATTGGCCGTGTCCGAGGCGGGCGAGATATTGTTCGAGCCGTAGCCGCCCGTGATGGCCACCACGCCCTGGCTGGCCAGCTTTTCCACGGCGGCGATGGCCTTGGCGGGCGCCGATTCGTCGTCGACGGTGATGATCTTGATGGTGTGCTTGCCGTTGGTCTTGTTGAATACCTCGGCCGCGACCATGATCCCTTCCTGCATGCCGGCGCCGACCCGCGCCAGGTTGCCCGTCAGCGGGATTTCCGCGCCGACCAGGAATTCGTCGGCGCTGGCCTGTGCCATCCAGGCGCTGGCAACCAGCGCTGCCATGGCGATGCGTGTGTAGGTGCGTTTCATCGTGTCTCCTCCGGTGATGTGGCTTGGTTTTATTGTCGGGTCTGCTACTACATGGTCAACTTATCGTGCATTCTGCGCCATTTGCCGCAGCTGCCCCTTTAAAATCTTGCCCGTGGCCGCTGCCGGCAGCGCTTCCATGACGATGATGGCGGACGGGCACTTGTACGGCGACAGGGTCTGCGCCAGCCAGGCCTGCAATTCTGCCACGCTCGCGGGCTGGCGCGGGTCCAGCTCCACGTAGGCGATGACGTCCTCGTTGCCATCGGCCAGGGTGCGCCCGACCACGGCCGACTGCACCACGGAAGCGTGGGCGTTCAGGGCCGTTTCCACTTCCAGCGGATACACATTGAAGCCGGAGCGGATGATCAGTTCCTTGGTGCGGCCCACGATGAACAGGGCCCCGTCCGGGTCCTGGCGCGCCATGTCGCCCGTATTGAGCCAGCCGCCGTCGCGCATGGTGGCCGCCGTCATGGCCGGTTCGCGGTAATAGCCGGCCATGATGTTCGGCCCGCGTATCCATAATTCCCCCGGCTGGCCCGGCGTCACGTCACGGCCGGCCACGTCGACCACGCGCACTTCCACGCCGGGGATCGGCATGCCCACGGAATCGTCGCGGCGCGGCGTTTCCAGGCGCGTCTGGCTGATGGTGGGGGAGCTTTCCGTCATGCCGTAGCCATTGTGCAGCGCGGTGCCGAGCAGCTTTTCCACCTCGTGCTTGAGCGACGGCGCCAGCGGCGAGCCGCCCGCATACGCAAAGCGCAGCCGCGTGGGCAGCGGCGTATCGGCGCCGCCCAGGGTTTGCAGCAGCTTGGCGTACATGGCGGGCACGCCCTGCACGATGGTCAGACCGTCGTCCTTCAGTGCCGAGAGCAGGCCGTCGACGGAAAAGCGCGGCACCAGGTACAGTGCGGCGCCCGCATACAGGGTGCCCAGGGCCACCGAGGCCAGGCCGTACACGTGCGAAATCGGCAGCACGCCATAGGCGCGGTCGGTGCTGGTCAGGCCGCGCAGGGTGCTGGAGACGGCGGCGATGAACAGCAGGTTGCGGTGCGTGAGCATCACGCCCTTCGACTGCCCGGTGGTGCCCGTCGTGTAGATCAGCGCGGCAACCTGTTCGTTGCCGGGCACCGTGTCTTCCGCGATGGCCGCCTCGTTCAAGTCGCCCGCCAGCAGCTCGCCCATGCCGTCGACCGTGGCGCTGGCCGCGCCCAGACGTGCCGCATGCGCGGCCGCTTCCGGCGAGGCGCCGGCCAGGAACAGCATCCTCCGCGCCGAACTGTGCGCGGCGATGGTGTCGATCTCGCGCGCCGACAGGCGCGCATTGACGTTGACGATCCACGCGTCGATGCTGGCCGCCGCAAAGATCAGCGCCACCTGCAGCGCGCAGTTCTCGCCCACCACCATCAGGCGGTCGCCGGCGCGCACGTCCAGCTGGCGCAGCAGCTGCGCGGCGCTGTCCACACCGTGCTGCAGCTGGGCGTAGGTCCAGCTGCGCCCACCTTCATGCAGCGCGGGCGCGTCGGGCGCGCGCGTCGCCCAATAGATGGAGATGGCCGACAGGCGCGCCGGCAAGTGGGCCAGCAGGGCGGGAATGTCCATCGCGGCCTCCTTCACTTTTGTGCTGCCTTGATCATGTTGCGGGCGATGACGATCTGCTGGATCTGCGTCGTGCCTTCGTAGATGCGGAACAGGCGCACGTCGCGGTAGAAGCGCTCGGCCGCGTATTCGCTGATGTAGCCGGCGCCGCCGTGGATCTGCACGGAGCGGTCAGCGACTCTGCCGCACATTTCGGAGGCGAACAGCTTGCAGCACGACGCTTCCGTCGAAATGTCTTCCTTGTTGTCGCGCCGCCGCGCGGCGTCCAGCACCATGCTGCGCGCCGCGTAAATCTCGGCCTTGCTGTCGGCCAGCATGGCCTGGATCAGCTGGAACTCGGCGATGGGCTGGCCGAACTGCTGGCGTTCCATCGCGTAGGCGAGGGCGTCGGCCAGCATGCGTTCGGCCGCGCCCACGCAGACGGCGGCGATGTGCAGCCGGCCCTTGTCGAGCACCTTCATGGCTGTCTTGAAACCCACGCCTTCCTTGCCGCCGATGACGTTCGCGGCCGGCACGCGGCAATTTTCAAAGATGACGTCGCAGGTATGCGCGCCTTGCTGGCCCATCTTCTTATCGATCTTGCCTAAAGAAAGGCCCGGCGTATCCTTTTCCACGATGAAGGCGGAGATGGCCGAGGCGCCGCGCTTGACGGGGTCCGTGCGGGCCATGACCGTAAAGATGCTCGCTTCGGGCGCGTTGGTGATGTAGCGCTTGCTGCCGTTGAGGATATAGAAGTCGCCATCGCGCACGGCCGAGGTGCGCAGCGAGGCGGCATCGGAGCCCGATCCCGCTTCCGTCAGCGCGAAGGAGCCGATGATCTCGCCGGCCGCCAGCTTGGGCAGATAGTATTGTTTTTGCGCTTCCGTGCCGTCGATCACGATGCCTTGCGAACCGATGCCGTTGTTCGTGCCGATCAGCGAGCGGAAGGCGGGCGAGGTGCGGGCGATTTCAAACGCGACCCGCACTTCCTCTTCCATGCTCAGTTCCAGGCCGCCGTAGGCTTCCGGAATGGACAGGCCGAACAGACCCAGTTCGCGCATTTGCGCCACGATGGTGGGCGGGATCGTGTCCGTTTCAGCCACCAGCGCCTCGTTCGGCACCAGCACTTCGCGCACGAAACGGGCGATGCTGTCGAGCAGGATGTTCAGGGTTTCTTCGTCGCGTATCATCGGGTTCCTCGGCGCTTTGATTTGATCTGTTGTTGAGAGGGGGCGCGCAGTCTAACCGCGGCCCAGGTTTTTTTCCACTGTCTTGACCAGGGCGACCAGGCGCGGTCCCAGGTCCGATTCGAGTTTTTCGCGCGACAGCAAAAAGGCGGGGCCGCCGCAATTGAAGGCCATCACCTGTTCGCCGTCGGCGCCCAGCATGGGCACGCCCACGGCATGCACGTCGTTCTGCCATTCGCCGGCCGAGATGCAAAAGCCCCGGTCCTGGTAATCCTTGAAGCCTTGCTCGATGCCGGCCTTGATGCGCGGCCAGCGCTCCGTCTCGTGCACGCGCGCATGGTCCATCAGGTAGTCGCGCTCGGCCTGCGGCAGGATGCACAGCAGGGCCTTGCCCATGGCCGTCGTCATCAGGGGAATGCGCGAGCCGACGTCGAGGCGCAGCGTGACGTTGGCGCTGCTGCGGCACGTTTCCACGTACACCATGCTGAGGCGGTCGCGCGTGCCCAGCGACACGGACGCCTGCGCATGTTCGGCCAGTTCTTCCATCAGCGGGCGCGCCATCTTGCGCACGTCCAGGTTCGACAGCATGCGGTAGCCGAGGGCCAGCACGCCGGCGCCCAGCTGGTACTTGCCCAGGCTGTCCGAGTAATTGAGGTAGCCGAGTTTGGTGAGGGTGTAGGTGAGGCGCGAAATGGTGGGCTTGGGGATGCCCGTGCGCTTGGCCATGTCCGCATTCGACAGGAAGACTTCGCCGGGACGAAAGCACCGCAGCACTTCGAGGCCGCGCGCCAGCGCGTTGACGAACTGGCGGTCCTTGCCTTCTTCGTCATCGCTGAAGACGATGATTTCCGGATCGGCTGCGGCCTGAATATTTGTCATATTTGCATTCATTTGCTGGCTCCCTGGAAATCAGTTTGCCTAGCCGACTCGCGCATGTCAACCGTTTTGTGAAACATTCGTTCGCACAGCGAAATGGTGCGGTGCATGAAAAATCGCCGGAAAATTGACTTGCGCGCCCGTTTTGCCTCTCCCCGCTTGAGCATCGTTATATACATCTGTATATTGCGCTGTTGGATGACGGCCGCCGCACGAGTGGCCGCTTTTTTGCATATCGCTATATAAGGCGATATATAACGGAAGAGAACAAGATGACGATGGTGAAACAGGTAGTGGCAGGCGCCGTGATGCTGGCGCTGGCGCAGCAGGTGGCTGGCAAGGAAGACGTGGATGCGGCGGCGCCGTTCGTGCTGGGCACGGTGACGGTGATCGGCCAGCGCGAGCAGGGCCAGGTGGAACAGCCGGTGGGTGCGCAGGTGAGCCGCGTTGAGATGCGCCGCTTTAACCGCGACAACGTGGGCGACGCCCTCAATTTGCTGTCCGGCGTGTCGCTGTCGACCAATGCGCGCAATGAGAAAACCGTCGCCATCCGCGGCTTCGATGCGCGCCAGGTGCCGCTGTACATCGACGGCATTCCCGTCTACGTGCCGTATGACGGCTATGTCGATTTCAACCGCTTCACGACCAGCGACCTGGCCGCGATCCAGGTGGCCAAGGGCTTCAGTTCCGTGGCCTACGGCGCCAATACCCTGGGCGGCGCCATCAACCTGGTGTCGCGCAAACCGACGGCTTTGATGGAAGGCGATGCTTCAGTGGGATTCGGTTCGGGCAGCGAGCGCCAGGTGTCGGCCAACGTGGGCACGAATCAGGGCCTGTGGTATCTGCAGGCGGGCATGTCCTACATCGACAGCGACGGTTTTCCCCTGTCGTCCGACTTCCGCCCCACGGCCACGGAAGATGGCGGCATGCGCAACAACGCCTATCGCAAGGATCATAAACTGTCGTTCAAGGTGGGCTACACGCCGGGCGGCGCGCACGCGGGCGATGAATATGCGCTCAGCTACTACAAGCAGCATGGCGAAAAGGGCCAGCCGCCATCGACGAACCCCGTCGGCGCGCGCTACTGGCAGTGGCCGTACTGGAGCAAGGAAAGCGTGTATCTCGTCTCGCAGACGCGTCTGGGCCAGCAGGAACGCCTGAAACTGCGCCTGTACCACGACAGCTACGACAATGAAATCACCTCCTATACAAACGGCAGCTACGCGACCCTGAAGACCAGCGGCCAGGGCAGCGTCAGCGGCGGGCGCAGCATCTATAACGACCGCACGAACGGCGGCGCGGTGGAACTCGAATCGTTCCGCCTGGCCGCGCACAGCCTGCGTTTTGTGGCCAGCTACAAGGCCGACGAGCACCAGGAACTCGACGCCAGGGGCGTGCGCACCACCTGGTACAAGGATGCCCTGTGGACTCTGGGCGCGGAAGATAGCATCGCCCTCAATGCGGCGACGGAACTGTCGCTGGGCGTGTCGCGCAATGCACTGCGCCCGGACACCGTCTACAGCGCCGGCAATGCGTATACCTTGCCCGAGAATCAATCGGCCACCGACCTGCAGGCGGGCCTGTTCCACAAGACCGGTCTTGCATCGCGCGTGTACGCCACCGTGGCGCGCAAGTCGCGCCTGCCGACCCTGAAGGACCGCTACTCGCAGCGCCTGGGCACGTATATTGAAAACCCGGCCTTGCGCGCGGAACAGGCAATGAATTATGAGCTGGGCTACCAGGCAACCGTGCGCGGGATGGCGCTCGATGCCGCCCTGTTCTACAGCGACGTGAAGGACAAGATCCAGAGCGTGGCGAATGTGGCGGGCGTGCGTGCGCAGATGCGCAACGCGGGCAGGGCGCATATCAGCGGCGTGGAACTGGGCGTGCGCGGCCGCGCCGGCGCCTGGCTCGATTTTGGCGGCAACTACACGTACACGGACATGAAAAATGTCAGCGACCGCGCCATCCGCCTGACGGACGTGCCGCGCCACAAGCTGACGGCGCACGCCGTGCTGCACGCGGCGCGCCAGGTCGACGTGGTGGCCATCGCGGAAGCGAATAGCGGGCGCTGGGTTTCGAACACTTTGGCACTGGGCGGCTTTGCCAGCGTGAACCTGAAAGCCGTGTACCGGCCCTTGCCGGCCTTGACCCTGGAAGCGGGCGTGAACAACCTGGCTGACCGCAACTATGCGCTGGCCGACGGTTTTCCCGGCGCGGGCCGCACCTGGCTGGCCAATGCGCAATACCAGTTCTGAGTTTTTACTGTCATGAAAGGACACAGCATGTTGAAGAAAATATTCCTTGGTTTGGCTTCGGCCGCACTGCTGGCGGCGGCCCCCGCATGGGCCGACCCGGCGCCGGCGCGCGAGAACATGAGCCGCGCGCTCGCCGTCACGGGCAAGGTGGCAACGCCGTTGACCCTGACGGTAGCCGACCTGCGCCGGCTGCCGCAAGCCAATGGCGGAGACATCGCCGTCACGCGCCACAACGGCGACAAGGCCGAAACCATCACCAGTTACAAGGGCGTGCGCCTGCGCGACATCCTCGACAAGGCGGCGCTCGATGCGCCCGGCCACAACGACGTCAAGAAGCTCGCCATCATCGCCACGGCCACCGATGGCTATGCGGTGGTGTTTTCCTGGGGTGAGCTGTATAACGCGCCGGCCGGCGAGGGCGTGATCGTCTACTACGAAAAGAACGGCAAGGCGCTCGACGACAGCGATGGCGAGATCGCCCTCATCTCGGCGAAGGATATCCGCACGGGTCCGCGCCATGTGAAGTGGCTGAACGGCGTCGAGGTGCGCAAATTGGTGGAATAGAGGCATGCTGGGGTCTGACCCGCCGGGTCAGACCCCAGAATTTTTCTAGTGGACTATTTACGCAAACATGGCACTTTTCATTGCTTGGCCCGCCACGTCGAACAATCCCCGCGCCTTTGGTGCCAAGCCCTGCATGTGTATCGACGCATGGATCATGCCGTCGAGCTGCACGCATTGCGCCGCCACGCCGTCGTCGCGCAAATACCGCGCATAGGCTTCGCCCTCGTCATGCAGCGGGTCGTACTCGCATACCAGCACCGTCGCCGGCGGCAAGTCCTTGAGCGACGTTGCCCGCAGGGGCGCCGCGTAGGCGTTCGCGCCGTCGGCCGGCTCGTTCAGGTAGGCCGACCAGCAAAAGCGCATGGCTTCCCGCGTCAGCGAGTGGCCCTCCGCATAGCGCTGGTAGGACGGCGTGTCGAAGGCAAAATCGAGCGCCGGGTACAGCAGCAGCTGATGCGCCAGCGCGGGACCGGCCTGGTCGCGCGCCATCAGGGCGGCGGCGGCCGCCAGGTTGCCGCCCGCGCTGTCGCCGCCCACGGCCAGCCGTTTCGCATCGATGCCCAGCGCCGCCGCATGTTCGGCGACCCAGCACAACGCGCGGTAAAAGTCGTTCAACGGCACGGGGAACTTGTGCTCGGGCGCCAGCCGGTAGTCGACGGAAACGATCACGCAGCCGGTGGCGTTGGCCAGCGCACGGCAGGGATTGTCGTACAGGTCCAGCGAGCACAGACACCATCCTCCGCCATGCGCAAAGACGATGGCCGGCAGGGGCTGGCTTGTGTCCGCGCCGGCGGGCACGTAGGCGCGCACGGTCAGCGCATGCTCGCCCGGCAGCACGTAATCCGTGATGGATGCGACGTCTTCCAGGGGGCCATGCAGCTGGCGCAACCCCGTTTCCGTGGCCGCGCGCAGGTCCGCCAGCGAGGCGGGCGGCGGCGCATCTTTTATCTCTTCCAGCCAGGCGGCAATCAGCGGATCGAGGCTCATGCTGATTTTTCTCCGGCCAGGAAGGGCAGCAGGTGGGCGATGAACGCTTCCGGCTGTTCTTCCATGATGAAGTGGCCGCATTCGGCAACGATGGCGCCTTTCAAATTGTCCGCCTTGCCCTGCATGGTCAGCAGCGGCGCGTCGTTGGTCGCATGGTCGGCGCCGATGGCCAGTACCGGCATGGTCAGGCTGCGTTTTGCCCGTTCCAGATTTTGACGGATGGTTTCGGGTATGGCGCGGTAGTAGGCGAAGCCGGCGCGCAAGGCGCCCGGCGTGGCATACGCGTCCGCATACACGTCGACGGCGACCTTGTCGCGGCGGTAGGACCAGCGGTCCAGGATGAAGCGGATGTATTCGCGTTCCTTGCCCGCCGTGAGCATCTCCGGCAAATCGAGCACCTGGTTGAACATGAAATGCCACAGGAAGATGTTGTCGGACGGCGCGACGAAAATCGGCGGCGCGGGCGCCAGACCGGGAATCACGGCTTCCGTCAGCGCCAGTTTCGTCACGGCCTGCGGGAAATCGCTGGCTAGCGCATAGCCGACCCACATGCCGATGTCGTGACCGACCACGTCGTATTGCGCGTGGCCCAGGGCCAGCATTGCGCGGTGCAGGGTGGTCGCCACGGCGCCCGTGTCATAGCCGCCGGCCGGGCGGTCCGAGTGGCCGCTGCCCGGTGGATCGATGGCGATGGCCTGGTAGCCGCTGGCGGCCAGCGCCGCCATCACGTGGCGCCACGCATACCAGGTTTGCGGCCAGCCGGGGATCAGCAGCACGGGTTTGCCGGTGCCGGGACCGGCGATGACGCAATGCAGGCGCTGGCCGTCGATGCGGACGTAGTCGTGAATGAAGTCGTTCATATGTTTCCTTGATTAGTGATGCTCGATGCCGAGCAGGGTATTGATCTGTTGTGCGCTGACGGGTGCGCCGGCGAAGTCGTCGAAGATCTTGTCTGTGACGGGAATGATGTGGGCATTGATGAAGGCCACGCCTTCGCGCGCGCCCACCTCCTGGTCCTTCAGGCAGCATTCCCATTCCAGCGTGGCCCAGCCCGCGTAATCGTTTTGCGCCATCTTCGAGAAGATGGCCTTGAAATCGACCTGGCCGTCGCCCAGCGAGCGGAAGCGCCCGGCGCGGTTTTCCCACGACTGGTAGCCGCCGTAAATGCCTTGCCGCCCCGTCGGATTGAATTCCGCATCCTTCACATGGAACATGCGGATATGGTCCTTGTAGATATCGATGAATTCCAGGTAGTTCAACTGCTGCAGCACGAAGTGGCTGGGGTCGAACAGCATCTTGCAGCGCGGGTGGCGGCCTACGCGCTCGTAAAACATCTCGAAGCTGATGCCGTCATGCAGGTCTTCGCTCGGGTGGATTTCGTAGCACAGGTTGACGCCCTGTTCCTCGCACACGTCGAGGATGGGCAGCCAGCGGCGTGCCAGTTCGTCGAAGGCCGCCTCGATCAGGCCGGGCGGGCGCTGCGGGAAAGGGAACAGGTAGGGCCAGGCGAACGAGCCGGAAAACGTGCCCATGTCGGTCAGGCCCAGGCGTTTCGACGCCATGGCCGCCAGTTTCACTTGCTCGATGGCCCACTCGGTGCGCGCCGCCGGCTGGCCGTGCAGGTGTGCCGGGGCGAAGCTGTCGCACAGCGCGTCATAGGCCGGGTGCACGGCCACCAGCTGGCCGAGGATGTGCGTCGTCAGTTCGCTGATGACGAGGCCATGGCCGGCCAGCATGGCAACGAGGTCGTCGCAGTATTGCTGGCTGTGCGCCGCTTGCGCCACGTCGAACAGGCGCGCATCCCAGGCGGGAATCTGCAGGGCCTTGAAGCCCATGCCGGCCGCCCACTCGGCGATGGCAGGCAGGGTGTTGAAGGGCGCCGTGTCGGCGGCGAATTGTGCCAGGTGCAGGCTTGGTCCTTGGATGGTTTTCATATCGGCTCCTATTGTTTGTCGATCGACAAAGAATAGGCGAAATTGTTGGCGCGGTCAAGCCCGTGATGCAAAATAAATGGCGAACGCGGCGCGGGCGCCAGGCGTTATACTGGCCGCCACTTCGCAAGCAGAGGATCAAGATGGCAGGAAGACCGAGGGAATTCGACCGCGCGCTGGCGCTGGCAAAAGCGCGCGACGCGTTCTGGACGCGCGGCTACGAGGGGGTGTCGATGGCCGACCTGGTGGCGGCGCTGGGCATCGCTTCGGCGCGCATCTACGCGGCGTTCGGCTCGAAGGAGCAGCTGTTCCGCGAAGCCGTGGAGCTGTATGAAACGGGAGAGGGCGCGTTTGCGGTGCACGCGCTGGCGGCCAGCCTGAACGTGCGCGATGCGGTGGCGCGCATGCTGGAAGAAGCCGTGCTGCTGTATACGCGCAGCGGCCAGCCGCAAGGCTGCATGGTGGTCACGGCCGCCACGAACACGAGCGCGGAAAACGCGGGCATCGCCGACTGGCTGGCGCAGCACCGCCGCGCGCGCACGCAAGCCGTCATCGAGCGCCTGCGCGCGGCGCAACTGGCAGGGGAATTAAAAGCGGAGGCGGACGTGCAGGCGCTGGGCGACTACTATGCGGCCTTGCTGCATGGCTTGTCGGTGCAGGCGCGCGACGGCATTCCGGCCGAACGGCTGCTGGCGCTGATCACGCCGGCGATGGCGCCATTGGCGCTGGAAATGCAAAAGCAGGCTATCTAAGCGCTAGTGACTGTGCTTAAGTCTTGACGTCGATCAGGCTGCCCAGTGCCTGGTCGGCCGCCTTGACGACGTTCGCCGACAGGTTGAAACCGGCCTTGTAGACGAGGTTATCGGTCAGTTCGGAAGCGAGGCCCACGCCGTTCGGCCGGCTTTCGGACGCCTTGGCCGCATTGGTATTGGCGCCGCTGACGCTTTCGCTGGCGGCCAGCTTGCGCCCCTCGACGGAGAGGGTGACGCCCGTGCCGGCCGGGCTGGCTTCCTGGAATTCGGCTTGCTGCGGCTGGAAGCCCGGCGTATTCGCATTGGCGATATTGTTGGCGGCCACATCCAGCGCGCGCTGGTTGGCGGTCAGCCCCGAGGTACCGGTGGTGAGGGCGGATATGGACATGGCGACTCCTTCAGAATACGCCCAGTTTACTCCCGTCAGCGGAAAAAGTGTGGTGGCGCAAGGCAACAATTTTTCCCGCAGGTGCTTGCCGCAAAAAATATGTGCGTCACGTAATTTTTTTATATTGTTCTGTGGCATTTCACTGCCTAGACTGGCAGGGAAGTCATCCACGGAGTCCGTCATTTTCCACCTGTTACGCCCCATTTTTCTGGGTTTGCTGCTCAGCCTGCCTTGCCTGCCCCTGAAAGCCCAGCTTGTTCCCTCCCAGCTACCGCTCGATGCGCGCCTGAACGAGCAAGTCATCATGGTGCCGGCCGGCGACGGCTTGCGCGAGACGCTGGAGACGACGGTGTTCCGTCCCCCCGGCTCCGGCCCGTTTCCCTTGCTGCTGATGAACCACGGCAAGCAGGCCGGCCCGGCCCGGCTGCAGCAGCGCGAGCGCTTCATCTATATGGCGACCGAGTTCGTGCGCCGCGGCTATGCCGTGATGCTGCCGATGCGCGCCGGCTTTGCGCGCTCCACGGGCGCCTACCGCGATTTCGGCTGCGACATGCTGGGCAACGCCCAGGGCCAGGCGCGCGACATGCTCGCCGCACTCGCGTATGCGCGCCGCCAGAGCTGGGTCGACCCGCAGCGCATCGTCGTCGCGGGGCAGTCGTACGGCGGCATGGCGGCGCTGGCGCTGGCCACCCGGATGGTGCCCGGCGTGCGCGGCGTGCTCAATTTTGCGGGCGGCTTGCGCGTCGACATGCCCGGCTGCGACTGGCAAGGGGCGCTGACCAAGACCTTCGCCACCCTGGGCGCCTACAACCACATTCCCAGCCTGTGGCTGTATGGCGCGAATGACGCGTACTTTTCGCCGGCGCTGGCGCGGCGGCTGTTCAATTCCTTTACCGGTTCAGGCGGCCGGGCGCAGCTGCTGGCCTATGGCCCGTTCAAGCGCGACGCCCACCTGACCCTGGGCAGCCGCGATGGGGTGGCCGTGTGGCTGCCCGCCACCGAGCGCTTCTTGCAGAAGATCGGCATGCCGGTGCGCCAGGTCTACCGCGTGGCCGATGCGCCGTCGCCGCCCGCCACGCATTTCGCGCCGCAGGACGATATCGCCGCCGTGCCCTACCTGGAAGAGCAGGGCCGCGCCGCGTACCGCGTCTTCCTGGAAAAAACCGCGCCACGCGCCTTTGCCTTGTCGGCCAGCGGCGCCTGGGGCTGGGCCGAGGAGGGCGAAAGCCCCGATGTGCGCGCGCTCGCTTCGTGCCAGCGCCGCAGCAGCCTGCCATGCCAGCTGTATTCGGTCGATGAAAGCGTTGTTTGGCCCGTCGCCGGCGCCAGCGCGAGCGCCGCCGGCGGCGCGCAATAGGCTGCCGCGCACGATAGTTGTCGCCGAAACGGGGGATGGGCGAATATACTAGGGGAAAAGGGAGGCGTTGCGCTTCCCGTCCGCCCTTATCATCAGCGAGAATTCACCCTTATGGCGTCATCCCCAGAAAACCTCAGCATGGCCGTGTTTTGCGACTTCGAGAACGTCGCGCTCGGCGTGCGAGATGCAAATTACGAAAAATTCGATATCAAGCCCATCCTCGAACGCTTGCTGCTCAAGGGCAGTATTGTTGTCAAGAAGGCATATTGCGACTGGGACCGTTATAAAAGTTTCAAGGGAACCATGCATGAGGCGAACTTCGAACTGATCGAAATTCCCCACGTGCGCCAGTCCGGCAAGAATTCGGCCGACATCCGCCTCGTCGTCGATGCGCTGGACCTGTGCTACACCAAGGCCCACGTGAACACCTTCGTCATCATCAGCGGCGATTCCGACTTTTCGCCGCTGGTGTCGAAACTGCGCGAAAACGCCAAGCAGGTGATCGGCGTGGGCGTCAAGCAGTCGACCTCCGACCTGCTGGTGGCCAACTGCGACGAATTCATTTTCTACGATGACCTGGTGCGCGAGAGCCGCCGCACGGCCGCCAAGCGCGACGCGCGCGAAACTCCGGCGGCCAAGCGCTCGCCCGACGAGGAAGTGCGCCGCAAGGAAAAATACGAGTCGCGCAAGACGGAAGCGATCGAAATGGCCGTCGCCACCTTCGACGCGCTGGTCTCGGAGCGCGGCGACAGCGGCAAGATCTGGGCCTCGATGCTGAAGGAAGCGATCAAGCGCCGCAAGCCGGACTTCAGCGAATCGTATTACGGTTTCCGCACCTTCGGCAACCTGCTGGAAGAAGCGCAGACGCGCGGCTTGCTGGAGTTCGGCCGCGACGAGAAATCGGGCGCCTATGTCTACCGCAGCAGCGGCCTGGTGCCTGTCGCTGCGCCCGTGAACGGGGAAGTCGCCAGTGACGTCATCGCCAGCGGCGAAGCCGGCGCGACGGCGGAAGAGGGCAATCACCGCGATGGCGGCAGCCGCCGCGATTCGCGCCGCAATGGCCGTGGCGGCCGCAAGCAGAACGAGCAGCGCCGCGGCGAGTCCGCGCCACAGGCTTTTGTGCCGGTGGCCGACGTGGAAACGGCCGTCGAGCAGTATGCGCCGGCGCCGCAGCCGGAGATCGTGCATGAAGTGGCCGAAGCCACCGTCGAGGTCGTAGCGGAAGAGGGCAACGCCAAGCGCGGTTCGCGCCGCAATGGCCGTGGCGGCCGCAAGAACGGCGATGGCGGTCGTGAAGCGCGCGTCGAGGCCGTCGAGGTGGCGGTGGCGGAAGCCATGCCTGCGCCCGTGCCTGAACCTGTAGCCGAAGCGATCGTGGAAGCGGCCGCCGAAGCGAAGCCGAAGGCCAAGCCGCGCACGCCGGCACGCAAGACGGCAGGGGCGAAGAAGCCGGCCAAAAAGGCGGCTGAAGCCGTGGCGGAAGCGGCGCCGGTGATTGCGGCGGCGCCGGTGGAAGCGGCCGTCGTGGCCGAAGACAAGCCGGCCAAGGCGCCGCGCAAGACGCCGGCGCGCCGTCCCGCGCGCAAGAAGGCGGAAGTTGCTTGATTGACACCCGCAACGTAAGGCTGGGGTCAGACCCGACGGGTCTGACCCCGGGTGTCTGTTGCGTCTTAGCAAAGCGGTGTTAAGCATGTACCACGGTGAACGGTTCAACAGCATTTCCCATACGGTGGGCGCCGCGCTGGCGGCCATCGGCGGCGTCATCCTGATCGTCGCGGCGGCCCGCACGGGCGACCCCTGGAAAATCGTCAGCTGCAGCGTGTATGCGGCCATGCTGCTTACCCTGTACCTCACTTCCACCCTGTATCACAGCGTGCGCGGCAAGGCCAAGGCCGTGCTGCAGCGGCTCGACCATTGCGCCATCTACCTGCTCATCGCGGGCACCTACACGCCCTTCATGCTGGTGACCCTGCGCGGTCCCTGGGGCTGGTCGCTGTTCGGCGTCGTCTGGGGCCTGGCGCTGTTTGGCATCGTGCAGGAATATGTGTACGCGAAAGGCGCGCGCATCCTGTCGCTGGTGATTTACGTGGCCATGGGCTGGCTGATCGTCATCGGCATCAAGCCGCTGCTGGCGGCGCTCGAGTGGAACGGTTTCCTGTGGCTGGTGGCGGGCGGGCTGTGCTACACGGGCGGTATCGTCTTCTATGCCACCGATCACAAGCTGCGCCATGGCCACGGCATCTGGCATCTGTTCGTGCTGGCCGGCAGCAGTTGCCACTTTATCGCCATTTTGTTCTACGTTGCCTGACGTAGCGCGCAGCCGGGCCACCCTCGCTGACTATTGCCTGTAATCCATTATAATGCCCTGATCTGTGAAACAAGGGCAAGAATGGACATCAACTCGGACGACCTGAAAATCTTCGTCACCGTCATCGACAGCGGCACCCTGAGCGCGGCCGCCGTGCACCTGGGACAAACCACCTCCGGCGTCAGCCGGGCGCTGTCGCGCCTGGAAGACAAGCTGGCCACCTCGCTGCTGACGCGCACCACGCGGCGCATGGAGCTGACGGAAGAAGGGCAGCTGTTCCTCGACAAGGCGCGCGCCATCCTCGCTTCGATGGAAGACGTGGAAGAGTCGATCCGCATCCGCCGCCAGAAGCCGGCCGGGCGGCTGTCCGTCGATGCCGCTTCGCCCTTCATGCTCCACTGCGTGGTGCCCCACGTGGCCGAATTTCGCGCCATGTATCCGGAGATCCGCCTGGAGCTGACCAGCAACGACCAGATCGCCGACCTGCTCGAGCACCGCACCGATATCGCCATCCGCATCGGCGCCCTGGTCGACTCGACCCTGCATGCGCGCGCCCTGACTGCCAGCCCGCTGCACGTGCTGGCCACGCCCGCCTATCTGGCGCGCCACGGCGAACCGGCCACGCCGGAAGCGCTGGCCGGCCATGCGCTGCTGGGCTTTGCCCAGTACGACCTGGGCAACAACTGGCCGCTGCGCCACGCAGCGGGCAACAGCCTGCAGATCGTGCCCGCGCTGGCCGCCTCCAGCGGCGAAACCCTGCGCCAGCTGGCCCTGCACGACCAGGGCATCGTCTGCCTGTCCGACTTCATGACGAAGGACGATATCGCCGCCGGCCGCCTGGTGAAAGTGCTGCAGCCGTTCTACACGGGCTACCGCCAGCAGATCCATGCCGTCTACTACCGCAACACGCAGCTGGCGCAGCGCATCAGCTGCTTTCTCGAATTCCTGCAGCACAAGCTGTAGGCCGGGCATGAAGGAGAAGGGCATGCAGTGTCCCACCTGCGGCGAATACGGCGACCTGATCCTTGCGAAAGTCAGAAAGACGGGGCAGGAGGTGGTCGCTTGCACCGAATGCGACAACCTGTGGGCCGAGCCGGGCAGCGCGCCCGACATCGACGCCAGCGAGGGCGTGGCGGAGTTTCTGGCGGCAGCCGGTCTCGCTGACGACCGGGAGGAACTGGCGCTGCTCGCCAGGCTGCCGGCCGGCTAGCCTGCGCGCACGCGCGTCAGGCCGCAGCGTTCGCTTCCTTCGTTTCGGCCCGCAGCAGCAGTTCCACCTCGTGCGCAGGCAGCGGGTGACTGAAGTAATAGCCTTGCGCCTCATCGCAGCCATGGCGGCGCAGGTAATCGAGCTGCTCGGCCGTTTCCACGCCTTCGGCCACCACGCGCAGTTTCAGATTGTGCGCCAGGGCGATGATGGAGACGACGATGGCTGCGTCGTCGGCGTCGCGCGCCACGTCGCCGACGAAACTGCGGTCGATCTTCAGCACGTCGATGGGGAAGGTGCGCAGGTAGGCGAAGCTGGAATAGCCGGTGCCGAAGTCGTCGATCGACAGCTGCACTCCCAGTGCCTTCATGTCGTGCAGCTGGCTGACGGCCAGCGCCACATCGTGCATGAACAGGCTTTCCGTCAGTTCCAGTTCCAGGCAGGCGGGCGGCAGGCCCGTTTCCAGCAGCACTGCGGCGATCGAGGCGACCAGGTTCGGCTCGTTGAACTGGCGCGCCGACAGGTTTACGGCCAGGCGCAGCGGGTCCAGCCCCGCCGCATGCCAGCGTTTCACCTGCGCGCACGCCTCGCGCATGACCCAGGCGCCGATCGGCACGATCAGGCCCGTATCTTCCGCCAGCGCGATGAAGCGCTGCGGCGCCACCATGCCCAGGTCCGGATGCTGCCAGCGCAGCAGCGCTTCCACGCCGACGATGCGCCCGCTGGCCAGGTCCAGCTGCGGCTGGTAATGCAGCACGAATTGCTCGCGCTCCAGGGCGTTGCGCAGCGCCGTCTCGATGCGCAGGCGCTCCAGGGTGGCCTGGTTCATGGCCGTCGTGTAGAACTTGATGTTGTTGCGGCCCTGTTTCTTGGCGCAGTACATGGCGATGTCGGCCTGCTCGATCAGGTTCTGCGTCTCGCCATTCAGGGTCACGTCGCCGGGAGCGTCGTAGCGCGACATGTCGTAGACGGCTACGCCGATGCTGCAGGTGACGAAGAATTCCTTGCCATCCAGCAATACCGGCTGGGCCACGGCATCCATCACGCGCTGCACGATGGCGGCGCTGAGCGCTTCGTCGGCCTGTTCGCACAGGATGGCGACGAATTCATCGCCCGACAGGCGCGCCACCGTATCGGTTTCCCGCAGGCTGGCCTGCAGGCGCGTGGCGATGGTTTTCAGCAGCAGGTCGCCGGCCTTGTGACCGAGGCTGTCGTTGACGAACTTGAAGCGGTCGAGGTCGATCAACAGCACCCACAGCGCGCGGTTCTTGCGGCGCGACAGGGCCATCGCTTGCGCCAGGCGGTCGCGCAGCAGGGCGCGGTTGGGCAAGCCCGTCAGCACGTCGTGGTGGGCGATGTGCTGGATTTGCTGCTCGGCCAGCTTGCGTTCCGTGATTTCGGAACCCGTGCCCCGGTAGCCGCGAAATTCGCCGAACTCGTTGAACAGCGGTTCGCCATTGACGCTGAACCAGCGCAGCTGGCCATTGCGGTCGTGCATCGCATATTCGAGGTTGGAAAAGGGCAGGTGGGCTTCCAGATTGGCGATATGCTGCTTGCCCCAGCGCGAATTGCGCATCTCCGGGTTGTTGTCCCAGCGCGTCATGCCGATGAAGCGTTCCAGCGGCATGTTCGACTTGTCCGTGAAGCCGCTGGTGATGTGGGTGAAGCAGAAGTTGGCGTCCTGCTCCCAGTACCAGTCCGAGGACAAGGCCAGCAGGCGGCGGAAGCGCTTTTCGCTTTCCTGCAGGGCGCGCTCCGTGCGCTGGCGCGCGCGCACGTCGGCGCTGAGCAGCTCGTTGCTGCGCTTGAGGTCGGCAGTGCGCTGCTCCACCAGCAGCTGCACGCGGCGCGAGCGCTGCGTCAGCGATTGCACGAAGGCGGCCGTCAGCAAGCTGAACAGCAAGCCCATGATCACGGTGAACAGCGAGCCCAGGTGGTCGGCCAGGAAGGGCCGCGGATGGGCCACCACGCGCACGTGCCAGGGCCGGCCGGCGGAAAAAAAGGCACGGTCATAATGGCTGTGGTAAGCAAAGTGCAGCCAGCGCGGCAGCACCTCCCAGGTGACGCCCGCTTCGTCGGCGGGCGCCTGGCCGTGCCGGAAGATCAACTGGCGCGGGTCGGCGCCGGCGTCGGCATAGACGCTCAGTTCAAGCTGCGGGTCGCCCAGCAGGTCGGCACCGGCGAGGATTTTCTGCACCAGTTCTCCGGCGCGCACGATGGCCGCCGTATCGCCGATCAGCGCCGCGCGCCGCTGCTGCACCGTTTGCAGGGGCACGCCGTGGCGGTACACGGGCCGTACGATGACGAAGCCCTGCTGCGGTCCCTGCGCCAGGGTCAGCAGGCCTGTGGCGGTGGTCTGGCCGCTGATGATCGATTGTTCCAGCGCGCGCGCCAGCATGCCGCTCGGGCTGACGTTCAGGCCGAAGGCGGGGCGGTTGCCCTGCAAGGGTTCGAGATAGTCGACCACCATGTAGCTGGCCCGCGTCGTCGCGGGCACGATGACGCCGTCGCGCATTTCCATCATGGCGTAGTCGGGCACGATGCGCCGCAGCTCGGCTTCGAATGCCGCGCGCTGCGCATGCGGCACGATGCGGTGGAAATTGAAGGCCTGGATGAACGGGTGGCGCTGCAGCAGCGGCGTGGTGAAGTCGTGGAACTGTTCGCGCGTGACGGGCACGACGGCGGCAAACAGCTGGTTCGTCGTGGTCAGCACCTCGACCGCGTCGTCGAGTCCCTGCTCGATGGCGGCCACCCTGGCGCCGGCGCGTTGCTGCAGGCTCAGGCTCATCTTGTCGTATTCGAGCTGGCTGATGGCGGCGAACAGCACGGCCGTCACGCTGACGCCGCAGGCGAAGGTCAGCGCGGCCGCGGCGGAAATCGACAATGGCAGGCGGCCACGCAGCATGGTTTTTCCTATCTCACTTCATGGACACAATTGCTCGGCAGCACCTGCCGGCCCGCGCAGGCCGTAGTTTGTCATAAACCACATCCATCATGCGAATTTTGTACCAGATCGCTGCTAATAAGCAACAATATAGATGGCCATGGCGGACGACTATCAGTTGTCGCGTGCGCCTGATTGCCGGCGCAAACGCCACAGTTGCCATGCCGGCAGCAGCCGGTTCAGGAACGCCAGGCCGCATACCCGGCGCCAGCGCACCAGGCGCACGACGCGCACGGCGCGGCCGTCGGCGCCTTGGCCTTGCTCAGGCTTGGCGGCGAAGATGATGCGGTTGTTGCCGGCGATGCCGTCGAAGTGACAGACGGCGCCGCGGAAGGTGAGCATCAGGCGCGCCAGCATGGCGGGATAGTGCTCGTCATAACTGAACAGGTTGGCCGCCAGCACGCCGCCGGGCAGCAGGGCGCGCAGGCAGTCCGCATAGAAGCGCGCGCTGCCGAGGGCGGGCGGCAAGCCCGTTTCGTCGTAGCCGTCGAGCAGCAGCACGTCGGCGCAGCCCGGATGCTGGCGGATATAGCTGACGGCATCCGTCTCGATGATGCGCAGGCGCGCGTCGTCGGGCGGCAGCATGAATTGCTCGCGCAGGGCGATCACGTCGGCGCGCAATTCCAGCACGGTGATGCGCGTGTCAGGCAGGTGGCGGTGGCAGAATTTCAGCAGCGAACCGCCGCCCAGGCCCACCATCAGGATGTGCCGCGGGCGCGGCACGAACAGGGTAAAGCACATCATGGCGCGCGCATAGCGCAGCAGCAGATGGTCGGGGCGCGACAGCAGCATTTCGCTCTGGATCATGCCGGGCTGGAATTCCAGGCGGCGCCGGTCGCCACAGGTATGCACCTGCGGGGCAAGTGGGGTGGTGCTTCTGTGTTCCGGCATGGGACGACTTCGCTGAGTGGACTGGGGAAGATGCTTTGTTGCATTCAGAGAAATCTGATAAGCTCCCGTGAGCATACCCGATTAATCCGCGCCGAGCATGCGTATATGCAGATATACGGCGCGCGGCGGCACGGCCGCGCAGTCGGGCACCATGGAGACAAGCATGTTTTTGGATCACCCCATCATTACGGCGACGAACAGTTTTACGGAGCCTGACCGCATCGAGCGGCTGACGCGCGTGTACGGCTACGCGGCGGCGCTGGCGGACCAGGCCGGCAATGTCGGCTTCATTGAAAAAGTGGCGCAGATCCACGACCACAAGGGCACCCTCATCGTGTTCTGGCACGAAGCGCCCAGCGACGTGGAAAAGCAGTATTTCGTGCAGGCGTGGGCCAGCAAGATCGGCGACGGCAGCACCAATGTCGAACACGAAATCTGACACAGCGTGCCGCGGCGGCGCGGCGATGGCGTAGCCCATGGATATCAAGACCCTGGTACTGGCCCTGGCGCTCGGCAACCTGAGCCTGTGCGCGGCCCTGTTTTTCTTCGAATACGAGCGCAAAAAGTCGCTCAGCATGTCCACCTGGGCGGTGGCCAAGCAATGCCAGGCCATCGCCTGGTGCCTGCTGTATTTCCGCGGCGTGCTGCCCGATTTCCTCTCCATCCTGCTCGGCAACAGCCTGCTGTTTGCCGGCATGGCGCTCGATGCGGGCGCGCTGTGGCAGGCGGCCGGGCGCGGCGGCTGGCGACGTTATGTCTTGCCGGCGCTGGGCCTGTCGGTGGCCCTGTTTGCCGCCTGCTACCTGTTCGACGTGGCGCCGCTGCTGCGCAGCGCCGGCGGCTCGCTCATCGTGGCCGGCTTTTTCCTCGCCGGCGTGGCCGCCCTGTGCCTGAAATGGCGCGAGGCGAGCATGCTGCGCCGCTTCCTCGTCGTCAGCATGGGCGTGCTGTCCTTGCTGATCGCCGCGCGCGGCGTGCTTGCCGCCACCGTTCCCGGTTTCGATGCGGAGCTGATGCAGCTGGCCGGATTCGGCGCCCTGTACCTGATGATGCTGACGAACGCCTTCGGCTATCTGCTGCTGTCGCGTGAAAAACTGGGCGGCGAGCTGGCGCGCCTGGAAGTGCTCGACGCGGCCACGGGCGTGCCGAACCGGCGCGGCTTTTACCAGGCGCTGGCGCCGTGGATGGCGCTGGCGCGCCGGCCCGGCTTGCCGACGGCGCTGGTGGTGCTCAATATCGACCATTTTAAAAGAGTCAACGACAGCTATGGCCATCCGGTCGGCGACGCGGTGCTCAAAACCATCGTCGACACCTGCCGCCAGCAGCTGCGCGACAGCGACCTGATGGGCCGCCTGGGCGGCGCCGAATTCGCCATCCAGCTGCCGCGCACGACCCTGGCCGATGCGCTGATGGTGGCCGAACGCATCCGCGCCGCCGTCGAAGCGCTGCCCGTCAAGACGGAGCGTGCCGTGCTGCAGCTGACGGCCAGCCTGGGCGTGACCACCATCCGCGCCGAAGACAGCACCGTCAGCCTGTTCAAGCGGGCCGATGAGGCGCTGCAGGCGGCCAAGCAGGCGGGCCGCAACAGGGTGGTGGAGGCGCAGGGCGCCAGCACCCTCGATATCTAAGGCTCTGTTCCCGCTAAGTAGGGGAAGTTCAGGAATCTTTCCCAGCCCCGGCTGTCTGACTGTACATATCAGACAAACGGGAGCCATCCATGCAGCCAGCCGAATGGAAAACCTTCATCGCCCAGTTCGCCGCACTGAGCCGTCGCCAGCGTTTGGCGAGCACTGCTCTGCTGCGCGGGGCAGGATCGCAGAACGCCGCCGTGGCACTGGTCGAAAGCGTAGCCGGGCAGCGGTTGCACTGTCCCGCCTGCAACAGCCGCCATGCGCACCGGCACGGTCATGCGCATGGACTGCAGCGCTACCGTTGCGTGCCATGCGGACGCACCTTCAATGCGCTCACCGGCACGCCGCTGGCCCGCTTGCGCCACAAGACCTTGTGGCTCGACTACGCCGACTGCCTGCTCGCATCGGCTTCCGTGCGCAAGGCAGCAAGCCAGCTGGGCGTGCACCGCAACACCGCCTTTCGCTGGCGCCACCGGTTTTTAAGCCTGGCCAAGACGGACCGGCCCCATTGCCTGCATGGCATCGCCGAAGCGGACGAGCTGTATGTGCTGGAGTCAGAAAAGGGCGCGCGGCATCTGACGCGTCCGGCGCGCCGCCGTGGCGGCCATGCCCACAAGCGCGGCATTTCTAGTGAACAAGTCTGCATCCTGGTGGCGCGCGACCGCACGGGACAAACCCGCGATTTCGTCACGGGAAAAGGGGCGCTGACCAAGGCGCAGCTGCATGCCTGCCTGCCGCCCGTGATCGACAAGGACATCTTGCTGATGACCGACGGCCACGCTGCCTATCGCGCCTTCGCGCGTGAAGCGGGCATCAGTCACCAGGCCGTCAATGTGCGTGCCGGCATCCGCGTGCAGGGCGCTGCCCACGTGCAGAACGTCAACGCGTATCACAGCCGCTTGCGCGGCTGGCTGCGCATCTTCCATGGCGTGGCCAGCCGTTATCTGCCGAATTACCTGGGGTGGCGCTGGATACTGGACGCCGGGCGCATCCGCTCCCCAGAAACATTATTGAAGGCAACACTGGGCGAGTTCCCACATTTGACGGTGACATAGCCATATCTAAACCGGCTTATTTCTTGTGCGAGCCCAGCCAGCTGGGTTCCTTGCCGCATTCTTTGGGCAAGAACAGCGCATCGAGGCCCGGATCGCAGCGCCGGTCAGGCGCCTTCATCGGCTCGACGCTGAGCCATTCGCTCTTGGGCAGTATCTTTTCTTCGCGTGGCGCCACGGGCGGCGCGGGCGGCAGGCTGTCTTGCCAGCGTGCCTCCGGGGCAGGCGCGGGCGCGGTGGCCCAGTTGGCGTCAACCTGCGCTGCCTGCGCCGGCGGTGTGCCCGCGTGCGCGGCGGCGCACAGCAGGCTGCCCGCGAAGAAGAACGCGCGCATGGCTGTGCTGTTTATGGAAATCATGGTTTGTCCTTGGTCGGTGCCCGGAAGGCGGACCCTGCATTATGACGGCGGCAGCAAGCAAAAAGACAAGAAAATTGCAACGGCATGTTACCAAAGGGACTATAGTTACTGGTAGCAAGCAGGTGCACTGTGGCAAGGTGATTGAAAGGCGGGTCAGGCGCGGGTCGCCGTCACTCGAGATGTGTATTCCCTAACTTGCATTTAAGCTAGGCAAGTTATGCTGTGGCATGCACGCCAGGCTGTCCTTTGCCGTCCGCACCGCGCCCCTCTTTTTTTACTCTTGCCAGGCCCATAATGAAAATGCTCAAATCCCTGCCTGTATGGCCGCTTGCCGCCCCGCTTGCCGGCTGGCTGTTCCTGTTCGGTTCCACCCTCAATCTCGGCGGCGCCTATCAGATCCTGCTGGTGGCTGGCCTGATCGGCAGCGTGCTGGCCGCCGTGTACCACGCGGAAGTGGTCGCGCACCGCATCGGCGAACCGTATGGCACCCTCGTGCTGGCGCTGGCCGTGACGCTGATCGAGGTGGCGCTGATCGTCTCGCTGATGCTGGCCGGCGGACCGGAAACGACGGGGCTGGCGCGCGACACCGTGTTTGCCGCCATCATGATCATTTTGAACGGCATCGTCGGCATCTGCCTGCTGCTGGGCGCCGGGCGCCACCGCGAGCAGACCTTCGGCCTGCTGGGCGTGAGCGCGTCGCTGGCCACCCTGGCGGCCATCGCCATTTTGACGCTGGTGCTGCCGAACTACACGTCGAGCGCCGCCGGCCCTTACTACAATTCCAGCCAGCTCATTTTCATCGCCGTCATCTCGCTGGTCCTGTACGGCACTTTCGTGCTGGTGCAGACGGTGCGCCACCGCGATTACTTCCTGCCCAAGGAAGCCGTCGGCGATGAAGAGGTGCATGCGGCGCCGCCCACGCCCACCGTCGCCTGGGTCAGCGCCGGTGCGCTGCTGGTGTGCCTGGGCGCCGTGGTGCTGCTGGCCAAGTCGCTGGCGCCCGCGCTGGAGACGGCCATTGCCGCCATGGGCGCGCCGAAAACCCTGGTCGGCATCGTCATCGCCGCCATCGTGCTGCTGCCCGAAGGCCTGGCCGCCGTGCGCGCCGCGCGCGCGAACCGCCTGCAAACGAGCTTGAACCTGGCGCTCGGCTCCGCGCTGGCCAGCATCGGCCTGACGATACCCGCCGTAGTCGTGGTGTCGCTGGCCACGGGCCTGACGATTACGCTGGGACTCGATATCAAGTCGACGGTGCTGTTGCTGCTGTCGCTGATGGTCGCTACCCTGTCGCTGGGCACGGGCCGCACCACGGTCATGCAGGGCACGGTGCACCTGGTGATTTTCGCCGTGTACCTGTTTACCACCGTCGTCCCATAAGCTGCCGCACGGCTGCCGTTTTGTCACAATCCTGTCACGCCGCTGTCATACGATGAGGGTAGTGTGGTAGGATTTTTAAATCGTTTAAATGATTTATATAGTTTAGCAACTGAATTTGCCAACTTTTTCAGTTGGCACAGTCATGACAAGACAAGAGGCCAGTATGTATGCAGCGGTGGACCTGGGGTCCAACAGTTTTCGTTTACACGTCGGCAAGCATGATGGCGACACCATTCGCGTGGTCAAGAGCGTGCGCGATCCGATACGCCTGGCCGCCGGCCTGGACGCCAATGGCGACCTGACCGAAGCGGCCATGCAGGGCGCGCTGGCCTGCCTGCAGCGCTTTCGTGCCATCCTCGCCGGCTTCGAACTCGATGCCGTGCGCGTGGTGGCCACGTCGGCCATGCGCGTGGCGCGCAACGGCGCCGTCTTCCTGCCGCTGGCCGAGCAAGCCATCGGCTACCCGATCGAGATCATCTCGGGCGAGGAAGAGGGCCGCCTGATCTACATGGGCGTGGCCAATGCGCTGGCCATTCCCGGCGAACGCCGGCTGGTGATGGATATCGGCGGCGGTTCGACCGAACTGATACTGGGGCGCGGCAATGATATCGAACGCGTCGAATCCTTCAGCCTGGGCACGGTCAAGCAAAGCCTGTCGTTCTTCATCGGCGGACGCATCGACGCGCCGTCGTTCGAGGCGGCCATCCTGTCGGCGCGCAGCCATTTCGAGGATGCCGCGCCGCCGTACCATCCGCAGCACTGGAAGACGGCTTACGGCTCTTCCGGCACCATCCGCACGATCGCCGACATCATCGCCCGCAACAAGCTTGGTGACGGCTTGCTCACCAGCATCAGCCTCGATGCGCTGGCGCGCCGCTTCATCGAACTCGGTCACACCAGCCGCATCGACATGCCGGGCTTGCGCCCCGACCGCGCCAGCACCATCGTCGGCGGCCTGGCCATCCTGATCGGCCTGTTCCGCGAACTGGCCATTCCCGCCATGACGCCGATCGAGGCGGGTTTGCGCATGGGTGTGATGTGGGACCTGTACCTGCGTTCGACCAAGCGCGACCGCCGCGAACAGTCGGTGCAGGGCTGCATGGAGAAATTCCATATCGACCAGCAGCGCGCCGGCCGGGTGGCCGAGCAGGCGCTGGCCATGTATGCGCAGCTCAAGCCCACGTCCGACGCCCTCGTGAAATGCCTGCGCTGGAGCAGCCTGCTGCACGAGGTGGGCCTGGCCGTGTCGCAGACGGGCTATCACAAGCACGCATCCTACATCGTGGAAAATGCGGACTTGCCCGGTTTTACCACGCGCGAACAGAAGACCATGAGCCGGCTGATCCTGGCGCAGAAGGGCAACTTGCGCAAGATCGGCGAGGTGCTGTCCGACCCCGATTTCGCCAAGGCCGTGCTGGCGCTGCGCCTGTCGATTCTGCTCATGCATGCGCGCATCGAGGCCGATTTCAGCGAACTGCGCCTGCGCATGAAGAGCCGCATCGAACTCGACATCAAGCGCGGCTGGGTGGCGCACCATCCCACCGTGTCGTTCTGGATCGAGAAGGAGCAGGAATTCTGGGATGAGGTCGGGGTCGATTTCACCATCCGCGCCAGCGCCTAGAAGGTCATGGCATGCGCATGACTTGATGTGCAGCAAGCAAGATTTCAAAAAACAGTATATATTGTTTATATTATTTACTAGATTGGAGAATCCATGACCAAAACCACCCCAGCGAAAAAGGCCGACAGCGCGCCCGTATCGATGTTCCCGACCAGCGCATCGATCAACGCGGCAGCGGCCAAGGCCGCACCGGCCGCCAAGCCTGCAGTGAAGCCCGCCGCGAAGCCGGCAGCCAAGCCGGTGGCCAAGGCCGCCGTCAAGCCAGTGGCCGCCAAACCGGCCGCTGCGAAGCCGGCGGCAGCGAAACCGGCTGCCGCCAAGCCCGCCGCCGCCAAGGCGCCAGCCGCCAAGCCGGCGGCCAAGGCCGTCGTGGCCAAGCCCGTTGCCAAACCTGTCGCCAAGGCCGCTGTCAAGCCTGCCGCCAAGACGGCAGTAAAAACCGTTGCCAAGCCAGTGGCCAAGGTTGCTGCAAAGCCCGCCGCCAAGCCGGCAGCGAAAACCGCCGTCAAACCGGCTGCCAAGGCCGCCGCCAAGCCTGCGCCAGCGAAAAAAACGCCGGTCGCCAAGGTCGCCGCCGTCAAGGAAAAAGCCCGCAAGCCGAAACTGGTGCGCGACAGCTTTACCATGCCGGAAGCGGAATACGAAGTCCTGGGCCAGGTCAAGAAAGCCTGCCTGAAGGCCGGATTCGAGATCAAGAAAAGCGAATTGCTGCGCATCGGCGTGGCGCTGATCAGTCAGATCGACCTGGCCACGCTGCAAAACGTGCTGGCCGGTTTGCCGCAGCTGAAAACGGGCCGTCCGAAGAAGGATTGATGGCGCGGGCAGGGGCCGCCCCCTGCCTGGCCGTTCTGGTTTACCATGGGGCCTGTGATAGTTCCCCCATGGTTGCCATGTCAGAAGAAACAGAGATCGAACGCGCCGGCTTCGTCGAGCGCGCCATTGTCCGCCACTGCGGCGGCGAATCCACTGCCGCCATCGACCACGTCGCCGAGGAAATCCCCGTCGCGCTGGTCTTCAATGGCATTTCCCACGTCGTCATGATGGCCACCCCGCGCGACCTGGAAGCGTTTGCCTACGGTTTCGCGCTGACGGAAGGCGTGGTGGCATCGGCTGCCGCCATCTTCGATTGCGAAGTGTTGCTGCGTCCCGATTCCGCCGAAGTGTCCTTGAGCATCGCGCAGGAGGATTTCGTGCGCCTGAAGGACCGGCGCCGCCAGCTGACGGGCCGCACGGGCTGCGGCGTGTGCGGCATCGACAGCATCGACATGCTCGATTTGCGGCCCGCGGCGCTGCCGCCGTCCCTGATCCGCGTCGACTTGCCCGCCGCGCTGGCGCGCGCATCGGCCGGCTTGCGCGAACACCAGGCGCTGATGCGGGAAACGGGCGGCGTGCACGCGGCCGCGTGGTGCACGCCCGACGGCGACATCGTGCATGTGTTCGAGGATGTCGGCCGGCACAATGGTCTCGACAAGCTGATTGGCTACCTGGCGCTGCACGATATCGACATGCGGCGCGGCTTCGTCTTCCTGTCCAGCCGTGGCAGCTACGAGCTGGCGCGCAAGGCGGCGCGCATGCAGATACCCTTGCTGGCGACGATTTCCGCCCCCAGTTCGCTGGCCATTTCCATCGCCACGCAGGCCGGCATGAAGCTGGTGGGTTTCTGCCGCCAGGATGCGTACGTGGACTACACGCCAGGCATCAGCATCTAAGCAGCAGAACGCTGCAGCAGCACCGGCACGGACTTCGACGTCGGCGTGCCGGCGCCGTTGGCCGTGCTGGCCGGCGGCACCAGCGCATTCGTCTCCGGGTAGTAGGCGCCCAGGCAGCCGCGCGGGATGTCATAGGCGACCAGCCGGAAACCATCGGCCCGGCGCGTCACGCCATCGTCCCAGCCGCCTATCAAATCGACCATGTCGCCATCCGTAAAATCCAGCATGGCGATATCGGCTGCATTGGCGGCGACGGCCTTGGCGCCGTTTTCGCAAATGGCGAACGTGGACGCGTGGTGGCGGTCGGGCCAGGCGCAGCCGGGGCAATCGAAACCGTCCGGCTGGTTTTGCGCCAGCAGCGCCTTCAGATTCCCGGGCGCGACGCGCTCCTGGCGCAGGCTGATGGCCGCGTGTTTCAAGGCGTCCCAGCCGGCGGCAGGCTTGGTGTAGGGCGTGATGTGGACGGCGTCGGTGTCTGTCATGGGCTCTTTCGGCCGGGCGAGTGTGGTAATTATGCACGATCCCCACATGGAATTGCCTTGCGTCATGGAAATGACATTCGGCTGTCATTTTCCTGACATATTAGGCAAGTACGCTGGAGTCGTCTTGATCACAGGGGGATGAAACCATGCAAAACATAATCGCATCAAACGAAGCCAAGGCCCGGCCGGTCCAGCTGGTGCTGAGCCAGGCCTCCACGGCGGCGGAATTGCGCGAAGTCCAGCGTTTGCGTTACAAGGTGTTTATCGAGACGATGGGATTGACGTCGCTTGCCAACGCCGATGGCCTCGACAGCGATGAATTCGACGCGCACTGCGATCACCTGATCGTGCGCGACGCCGACACCCTGAAAGTAGTGGGCACTTACCGCGTGCTGAGCGCGGCCAAGGCGGCCAAGATCGGCCGCCTGTATTCGGAAAACGAGTTCGACCTGAGCCGCCTGAAGAACCTGCGCGGGCGCATGGTCGAAGCGGGCCGCGCCTGCATCCACCCGAAATACCGGGGCGGCAGCGTGATCATGCTGCTGTGGTCGGGCCTGGCCGAGTACATGCGCCGCGAGCGCTGCGACTACCTGGTCGGCTGCGCCAGCATCAGCCTGGCCGATGGCGGCCATAACGCCGTCGCCGTGTACCAGGCGCTGGCGGAAAAGCACATGGCCCCAAGCGAGTACCGCGTCACGCCGCACCTGCCTTTCCCCATCCACCAGGTGGAAGCGGCGCACAAGCCGCAAGTGCCGCCGCTGATCAAGGGCTATCTGCGTTCGGGCGCCTGGATTTGCGGCGAACCGGCGTGGGACCCTGATTTCGAAAGCGCCGATATGTTCATGATGATGCCGCTGGCGAATCTGGACGAGCGCTATGCGCGTCATTACGGGGTGGTGCCTGGCTAAGGCTGCCAGGGCTCACGCCGGGCAGTGAGGCCTGCAGCTGGCTGGCCAGCGCCTGCACGGTGCTGCGCAAGCCGGTCTCCGGGCTGTCGGGCGGCAGCAGTTCGAGCAGGAAGCGCAGCGGCGCCGTGATCGTTTCGGGTTCGCCGATGCTGCCGTGGCGCCGCACGGCGTCGTGGTACAGGGCCAGGAAGGCGGCGCGCGCGGGCGCGTCGAAGGACTGACCGTCCGGCGCCTGCCACAGGGCCGCCAGCAGGGCGGCGCGCACGGGGGCGCCGGCGTCGATGGCGCGGTGTTCATCCGCGTGGCGCTGGCGCGCATAGGCGATGGCGTCGTGGAGCAAGTCGCCCAGCTGCGGATCGAGCGCGCGCCAGGCGCCGCCGTCGCCATGGGCCTTCAGCAGCAGGGCGCCCGCCAGCACCTGGAAAATCAGGTCGCAGTCGGCCGCGCCGCTGCGCCGCCGCGCTTCTTCCAGCGCGGCCAGGCAGGCGTCCGTCATGGCGCGCAGGGCCGATGCGCCGGAGTTTCCTTCGCGGCAGGCCAGGCGCGCCTGCAAGGCCCAGTAGCGTCCCAGCAGGGCCAGGCGCTGCGCCGTGGGCGCCAGCGCCACCAGCAGGTCGATATGCTGCTTTCCATCCTGCAGCAGCTGGCGTCCCTGGGCCGGGTCGGGCACGGCGGGCACCTCGATGCCGGCGCCCGCATCGAGGCCGCACAGGGCCGCGCCCTGGCGTATCTCCAGTTCCGCCCAGTGCGCGAGCGCGCGCAAGCCCACCTTGCCGTCGGCCGCGCTGTGCGCCGCCCGGTAATGTTCGATGGCGCGCAGGGTGTTCTCCAGTCCACCGAGACCGGCGCGCGTGGCGGCCATGTTTTCGCGGATGTCGGCGCAGCCGAAGAAGCGGGCACGCACGGCTTCCTCGATGCTGCCCAGCTTTTCCTCGATGGCCGCGCGGCGCGCAGGATCGGCACCCGCCAGGCGCGCGTGCAGGGTTTCCAGGTCGGCCAGCAAATGGCCGTGGTAGTGGTAATCGGGCGCTTGCCAGGGCCGGCTCTGGGTGTTCGGAAAGCGGTAGCGGTCGTCGCCGTACGCCTGGTAGGCGCCCCAGGTGTTCGAGGCGGGGAATTGCAGATACGCCGCCTCGCGCGCCAGGCGCACGGCGTCGCCGAAGTATTCGCCGCTCAGCATGGCGTGGTAAAAGCTGTGCGCGAAGATGCTGGCCGCCTGGTCGTCGATGCGCCAGCCGGCCGCGATCACCGCCTGCGAACCCATTTCAATGAAGGCCGTGGCCAGGCTGGCGGCCAGTTTCGACCATGGCGCGATGGCGTCCGGGCGCATGTCGCCCAGGTGGCAGCAATTGATGAAGACGAATTGCGGCACGCGCTTCAATTTCCCCACCTGCGCCGCCGTCAGCCGCGTCTTCGGTCCCAGCACCAGGCCCGTATGGGCGATGCCGGGGCCGGCCACTTCGCCATGGCCGGCCAGGTGGATGGCGAAATAGCGCTCGTCGAACAGGTGCACCAGCACGCGCTGCGCCTGCGGGCGCAGCAGCTCGCGCACCTGGTAGCCGTACGCGCCGAACATGCGCGCCACGTCCTGCGCCTCGGCCTGCGCGGCGGACAGCTCGGGCAGGCCGGAATCGGTGTCGCCGATCACCAGCACGCTGTTGCTGGGCGGGCTGACGGCCGGCGGCTGCTCGCGCAGGCTGGCCAGCTGGCGCACCATGCCGATGCGCGTCGACAGGGGGCTTTCCTCGCTGCCCGCCTCGTCGCGCATGAGTTCCCACGGGTAGATGGCGGCGCTCTGGTCGACGGCCAGGATCAGGCCGCGCATCTCGGGGATGGCTGCCTTCAGGCCATTGGGCAGCATCAGTTCGTACAGCGCGCGCGACAGGCCCGGCTGGTCGGTGGTGTTGTCGGTGGCATCCATGATCAGGCCATCGACGGCTTGCCGCTGGTTCGGCTCCTCGTCGACGCTGTTGTGGGCGCGGTCCGTCAGCACGGTGAAGCGCAGGGCGCCCGACAGATCGGCGGCGACGATCTGCACGCGGCGCCAGCCGTTGTCGCCGCTCAGGCTGGGCAGGATGCGCCGGTAGCCGCCCGGGCTGTGGCGGATGCGCCGCTCGAACGTGAAGCTGCCCTGGTAGCGCGCTTCGGCCATGATCTGTTCGATGGCCACGGCGGCGGCGATGGCGCGCGCCTCGGACTGTTCGTAGATGGCGATATGGCCGATGCGGCAGGCCATGCCCGCGTCTTCGAGGCGCCGGTTGGCGCTGCGCGCGCCGTCGATCAGGGCCCGCGCGCACAGGGCGATGCTCAAGCCGCCGTAGCCGGAACCGGACAACAGGCTGGCCACGCGCAAGCCGTGCTCGCCCATCGGCGGCGCGGCCACATGGCCGGCGGCGCGCACCTGCAGGCAGACGCACGCGTATTCGAGCAGGCCGCCGGCAAAGGCGCGCGCCAGTTCGCCCGGTGTCAGCTCGCCCAGCGCGCCCAGGCCGATGACGATGGCGCCGCCGGGCCGGCGCGCCGCATCGGGCTGCAGCACCACCAGGGCGGAGTCGGGGCGCTGCGGGAAGCGCCCGAGCGCGTGGATTTCCTGCAGCTTGCCGGCCAGCAGGCGGTCGAGAAAGCTCATGCTGCCGCGCAGCGATTCGGACGCGTAGCAGCCGCTCATGACGGGCGCATCGGCCGAGGCCATGCTGCCGTGGATGACGGATAGGCTCAGCTGCGGCGCGCTGCTTTCCGGCGCGCTGGCGGGGCCGGCGGCGCCGATGGCCGCATCGAGCAGTTCCTGCGGCTGCGGGTACAGCGGCGTGGCGTCGGGCACGTAGGGATGGAAGCGGGGCGGGGCGCCGCCAGGCACGTGCGGCGGGTGCCGGGGCAGGGCGGCGCCCTGGCCGCCGTCGAGCAGCTGCGCGATGGCCGGGTAATATTCTTTTT
Source organism: Janthinobacterium aestuarii (assembly GCF_046113285.1). Taxonomy (NCBI): domain Bacteria; kingdom Pseudomonadati; phylum Pseudomonadota; class Betaproteobacteria; order Burkholderiales; family Oxalobacteraceae; genus Janthinobacterium; species Janthinobacterium aestuarii. Next base: position 3,851,807 of record NZ_CP142524.1, on the reverse strand, counting down.
GCAGCAGCAGGTCGCCATGCGCCACCGGCAGGTAGCAGGCCGCCACGCCGTCCGGCACCGCGCCTTGCCAGGCCGTGCGGCCATCGCCGTCCGGCGACCAGGCCGTTTCGATGGCGCCGTCGCGCAGGCGCAGCGCCACCGGCGTGTCGGCGCAGCCGGCCAGGTAGCTGCAATGGCGCGCGTCGAGCGGGGCCGCTTCCAGCAGGGTCACGGTGGCGCGCGCGGCGGCCAGCGCCGGCGCCTCGGGCGCCTGCCAGCCGCCGGGCAGGCCCGCTTGCGCGTCGCCGGCGGCCAGCTGCGCCCAGGCGCCGGCGTCGAAATAATCGATGCCGCCCGCCTGTGGCCACGGCAGCATGTCGAGCACGCCGGGAAAGGCGCGCACGAAGCCGAGAAACTGGCGCCGAGTGTGCTTCCAGCCGATCCAGCAGGCCAGCATCTGCACCAGCCGGTCGCGCCCCAGCAGCACTTGCACCATCGCCTGCGTGCCACGGTTGGCCGTGCCCACCTGCAGCAATCGGCTGCCGGGCAGGGCGCCGAAGCGCTGCCAGCGGTCCTTCAGGGCCAGACGCGCCACCAGTCCACCCATGCCATGGGCGACGATGCGCAACGGTTGGCCGCGCTGCTCGGCGTCGCGCATGGCGTCGTCGAGCACGGGCAGGAAGGCGCGGCACGACTCCTGCAGCGACAAGCGCCAGTCATAGGTAAAGGGCCGCACTTCCTGGCTTTGCGCGAGAAAGCGGGCGAACGGTTCATAGCAGGACTCGAGCCAGCCGGCGCTGACGATGTGCGGCTGGCCCACGGCCAGGCGTTCGATGCGCCCTTCGACCAGGTTGACGGGGTCGAACCAGATGCGGTTGCTGCCCACTTGCAGGTGGCTGCCCATGATGTCGGGCAGCAGCAGCACGATGGGCGCGTGCGCGCGCCTTTTCGGCACTTCGCCGCCGCGCGCCAGCGGGCCGTGCTCGATGCCCGGCAGCGGCTGGTAGGCGGTCTCGTCGCCGGCGAGCGCCTGCACGGCGGCCTGGCTCGATGGCGCGCGCTCGAAGTAGTTCAGGTGGTGCGTGTGCGGCCCGCGCAGCAGCAGTTGCCGCACGGGTGTGCTGCGCGTGGCGCCGCCGGCCATCGAGGCGCAATTGACCACCAGGTCGTTCTGCCCGCCGTACAGCTGGTCGTCGAGGCAGTCGCCCAGCCAGCCCAGCAGGCCGTCGCCGCTGCACGCGCCGGCCAGCACGTGCAGCGGACTGGCCACGCGCACGTCGGGCGCGTTGAGCAGCGCCACCAGGGGCGAGTCGGGCATCATCGCTTCCAGTCCCGGCAGGATGCGCGCGTCGCAGCGCTGCTGCACCACGGCCAGCAGGAAGGCCATGGCGCCGTCGGGAACGCCGCCGTGCAGCAGCAGGTTGAACATCACGCTGGCCCAGCGGTCCAGGCGGCCCGACATCAGGGTGGTGCCGCGCGACGGGCAAGCCACGCGCACGAAACGGGCGATGCGGATGGCGCGTGTTTTCAGTTCCACGCTCAATTCGCGCAGGCGCCCCGCATCCGCGTCGTAGCCGCCGCGTCCGCCCAGCCGCGCCTGTGCCGTGAAGTGTTCGATATCGTGGCTGTTGAACGCTTCGCCGCCCACCGTGTTTTCGCTCAATCGCTCCAGGCCGTCGCCGGCCAGGTCGACGGCGCCGCGGCTGTCGATGCGCTGCGCCCGGGCCAGCAATTCACCCACCAGGCCGCCGCGCGAATGGGTCAGCAGGTGCAGCACGGCGCCGTGCGGCAACTGGCGCACGAGGGCCAGCGCGTTCTCGATGGGGCTGTCGCTGAGGCTGCGGTGCTCATAGCCGTAGATGCGGTTGCCGTACTGCGCCGCCAGTTGCGGCGCCAGGCCGTTGCGCCACAGGCCGGCAAAGCTGCGCTGGGTCGACGAGGCCGTGCCGTGCAGCAGCAGCAGCACCGGTTCCGGCCCGGCGGGCAGGCTGGCGACGGCCGTCATGCCGCCCGCCTCGATGCCGCAGCGGTACAGGCCCAGCCGTTGTTCCAGCTGGCGGTCCTGGAAGGCACCGGCCGCCGCCAGCGCCGTCATGGCGGCGGCGCCGCAGCGGTACACGCGCACGGCCCGCAGCATCCAGGCGCCCAGGCCGTCGCGGCTGGCGCCGGGCGGCGGGCGCACCGCCTGCGGGCGCAGGGCCAGCCCCACTTCGATGCTGGCGGGCGCGCCGTCGCGCGCCAGCGTGGCCGGCCCCAGGTAGCGTGGCAGGTCCAGGCTGCCTGCCAGCAGCGAGCTGCCGTCGCACAGCAGCAGCTGCACCACGTCGGCCGGGCCGATATCGAGGGCGATGCGGCAGCTGCCGATGCCGCGCGCGCTCGACAGCACGTGGGTTTCGCTGTGCCAGCCGGGCGCGGCGGGGCAATCGCCGGCGCTGGCGAGGGGATCGCGCGTGAGCGTCAGGCGCAGCACGGGCGGCGCAAGGGGATTGCTGGACATGCGGTTGAGATCACTGGTTAAAAGCTGACCTTGATGCCTGCGCGGACTATGCGTGTTGTGTCAGATCAAGTATGTGTGGAAATGCAGGGGGAGAAGCTGGGAGGGCTGGCGCGGCAGGGCAGAGAAACGGTCAGCATGGTTTGGGCTGGGTCTCTTCGCTATCGTGCTCGGATGTTGTGCGGTGAGCGAACTACGCGAATTGTATGGCAAAAGTTCATGGCGCCGGGGACCTGGGTGCCTGGCATGGCATTACAACAGCGGGTGGTTCAATGGACTGGTGTGGCGGACAGTTCCTTCAGTTCGCGGATGGTGATGTCCGATTTTTCATGCATGCGCAATAAAATCGTTGCACCGACCGACAGTTTGCCGTGCCGAATCTTGCTGATGATGGGAGGCTGAACTTCCAGGACGCGGCACAGTTCCGCATCATTTTTCAAGTTCAGCTTCTCGATCAGGGTATCGAGCAGCTTGTTGGGCACAAAACTCGATGGTTCGAGCGCACGCGCCCGGTTCATCGCTTCAATCATTTCCAGCTTCTTTTGTCGAACGTTCATTTACTCCTCCTTCAGGTTATGCAAGGGACGAGACCACTTTTTATATGGTCCCGGCTATAGTTCGTCATCGCAGTACGGCTGTCTGGGTGACGTGACAACATTCGCGTTACAACATTGATAACCAGGCAAGTGTTTTCAATAATACTACGATAACAAAACTTGTGACAGATGGTCAGTTAAATTAACTGATTGTTTGATCAATTTGGTTGACGGTTGTTGTATTTTGTAAGCCGCTTTTCGTCAGAATCATGGTCCGGTCCGCCATTTCGGCGGCGGCCAGCGAATGCGTGACCATGATCGCGCAGCTGCCGTTGGCCTTGATTTCGGCGCGCAGCAATTGCAGGATGCTGTGCGCCGTGTCCGGGTCGAGGTTGCCGGTGGGCTCATCGGCCAGCACCAGCGCCGGCTTGTGCACGAGTGCGCGGGCGATGGCCACGCGCTGCATTTCGCCGCCCGACAATTGTTGCGGAAAGTCGCCGCCGCGTCCGCCCAGGCCGACGGCCTCGAGCATGCTGGCGGCACGCTCCTGGGGCAGTCCGTTGAGCAGCAGCGGCAGGGCCACGTTTTGCAGCAGGGTCAGGTGCGGCAAGACGTGGAAAGCCTGGAAAATAAAGCCCATGCGGGCGCGACGCAGCCGGGTGGCGGCGGCGTCATCGAGGCTGGACATGGCAATGCCGTCCACCAGGATAGGGTGCGCTTCGGCACCCGCATCGGGCGTATCGAGGCCGGCGATCAGGTTCAGCAAGGTCGACTTGCCCACGCCCGAATCGCCCATGATGGCGATGAATTCCCCCGCCTTGAAGCGGCAGGAAAGGTTGGCCAGCACGGGACGGGCATTGGCATAGGACTTCGACAGATGGCGCAATTCGAGCATGGTGATCTTGATTAATAACGGCTATCGTAAAAGGAGGCACGCGGGGGAGAGGGGGGCCTGGGAACTGCAAGGGGCGCGGATTGTTTGGCCGGCAATGTGTAGTATACGACAGCCTTATCATTTTTGCTGGGTAATACCAATTTTATGTGCATGCCGGCTGTTCGACCTTAAGTTACCTGCCGCACGGCTGGCTTGCGCGGATTCCGCTATGATGGAAAAAAGTCATCGGCAAGGCGCCCGCACACCGCTGCGGCAGGGGCGGCGCGCCCGGTGGCTGACCGTGCAAGCCCTTCGTGAACCTCATATTGACGACGCCAGCCCATGACCATGCCACTCGCGCAACAGCAGTCCGATTTGTATCCCGCCAGCAACGCCAGCGCGGCCAGCGCCACTCCTGTCACGATAGCCGAGATCAGCGCAGGCCTGTTGGCGCGCGATGCGTGGACGTCGCCCAAGTACCTGTACGACGCGCTCGGCTCGAAACTGTTCGAAGCCATCTGCGCCTTGCCCGAGTACTATCCGACGCGTACCGAGGCGGCCATCTTCGCGCGCCACGGCGCCGAGATCGCGCACGCCGTGGGGCCGGGCAGCACCCTGATCGACCTGGGCGCGGGCAATTGCGCCAAGGCCGCCAGCCTGTTTCCCCTGCTGCATCCGGCGCAATATGTGGCCGTGGATATTTCCTACGATTTTCTCAGTGAATCGCTGAGCCGGCTGCAGCAGCGCTTTCCGCATATCGAGATGACCGGTCTGGGCCTGGATTTCTCCAGCCGCCTGGACTTGCCCGACAGCGTGCGCGACGCGCGGCGATTGTTCTTCTATCCCGGCTCGTCGATCGGCAATTTTGCGCCTGAGCAAGCGACCGCTTTTTTGCGCCGCCTGCGCGCGAATGCGGACGGCGATGGTGGCCTGCTGATCGGTGTCGACCTGATCAAGGAAGACGCCATCCTCGACGCCGCCTATGACGATGCGCTGGGCGTCACGGCCGCTTTTAATCTGAACATGCTGCGCCACGTAAACGGCCTGATCGGCGCCGACTTCGACGTGCGCGCGTGGCGGCACCACGGCTTTTTCAACGCCGACGAGCACCGCGTCGAGATGCACCTGGAAGCACGCAGCGAACAAGTTGTCCATTGGAAAGGTGGCCAGCGCCGTTTCGCGAAAGGTGAACGCATCCATACAGAGGACAGCTATAAATATACGCGCCCGGCCTTCGTCGGCTTGCTGGAGCAGGCGGGGTTTTCCACCGTGCAAGTCTGGACGGACCCGCAGCAGTGGTTTGCCGTCATTTATGCGCGCATCATCAGGGACTAAGAAAAAGATGCTGATCGATCATTACAATACAGTGCGCCAGCACTCGCTGCGGCTGGCCGAACCCCTGTCCGACGAGGATTGCGGCGCCCAGTCGATGCCGGACGCCAGTCCCGTCAAATGGCACCTCGCGCATACGACCTGGTTTTTCGAAACGTTTATCCTGGAAAGCATGGAAGCGGCGTTCGCGCCATTCCACCCGGCTTTCCGCGTGCTGTTCAACTCGTATTACAACGGCGTGGGCGAGAAGCACCCGCGCGCCCAGCGGGGCTTGCTGACGCGCCCCGGCATGGCGCAGGTGCGCGCTTACCGGGCCGACGTCGATGCGCGCATCGCGCGCCTGCTGGCGGGCGAACTGGCGCGCGACGAACGCGAACGGCTGACCATGCTGCTGGCGCTGGGCCTGGAACACGAGCAGCAGCACCAGGAATTGCTGTTGACGGACGTCAAACACTTGCTGGCGCAGAGCGCCCTGTTTCCCGCCTATCTAGACGGCGCGGTGGCGCCAGCGCAGGAGCACGCGCAGCCCACGGCCTGGCTCGCCTTCGACGGCGGCCTGGCGCAGATCGGCCATGCGGGCGACGGCTTTTGTTTTGACAATGAATTACCGCGCCACCCGCAATACGTGGCGCCGTTCGAACTGGCCAGCGCGCTGGTGACGAATGGGGAATTTCTCGCCTTTATCGAGGCGGGCGGCTACCGCACAGCGCATTGGTGGCTGGCTGAAGGCTGGGACTGGGTCCGCACGCAACAGCTGCCCTGCCCGCTGTACTGGCAGTGCGACGAGGCGGGCCGCTGGCAGGAATTCACTTTATCCGGCTTGCGCCCGCTGGACCCGCAGGCGCCGGCCACGCACTTGTCGCTGTTCGAGGCCGATGCGTATGCGCACTGGGCCGGTGCGCGCCTGCCGACGGAAGCGGAGTGGGAAGTGGCGGCGCAGGGCGTCGACATGCAGGTGGGCCAGCTGCATCCGGCGGCCGGCGCGCCGGGAACGGGACTGCGGCAGATGTTCGGCCATTGCTGGCAATGGACCAGCAGCAGCTATGCGCCGTACCCGGGCTACCGCACGGCGCCCGGGGCGCTGGGCGAATACAACGGCAAGTTCATGCTGAACCAGTATGTGCTGCGCGGCTCGTCGTGCGCCACGCCGGCTGGCCATGCGCGCGCCAGTTACCGCAATTTCTTCCCGGCCGGCGCGCGCTGGCAATTTACGGGCATCCGCCTGGCGCGCCAGGTGGAATAAGCAAAGGTGGAATAAGCAACTTAGTGCAGGCGCGGGACGGCGGGCGCGTCAGGGCGGGGCGGTGCCTTGGCGCTGGCGTTCTGCTCGAGCTTGAACTGGCTGACGAGGGTTTCCAGGTCGCCCGCCTGTTCATGCATGGCCGCCGCCGCCGCGGCCGCTTCCTCGACCAGGGCCGCGTTCTGTTGCGTCGTCTGGTCCATCTGCATGATGGCCGCATTGATCTGCTCGATGCCTTCGCTCTGCTCGTGGTTGGCGACGCTGATTTCACCGACGATGGCGCTGACCCGGCCCACGCTGGCCACCACTTCATCCATCGTGGCGCCCGCCTGGCTGACCAGCTGCGCGCCCTGGCCGACCCGCGTGACGGAGTCGGCAATGAGTTCCTTGATCTCTTTAGCCGCCGCCGCCGAGCGCTGCGCCAGGTTGCGCACTTCGGATGCCACGACGGCAAAGCCGCGGCCTTGCTCGCCGGCACGCGCCGCTTCCACGGCCGCATTCAGTGCCAGGATATTCGTCTGGAAAGCGATGCCGTCGATGACGGCGATGATGTCGACGATCTTGCGCGACGAAGCATTGATGGCGTCCATGGTGCCGATCACTTCCGCCATGGCCGAGCCGCCGCGCTGCGCAATGGCCGACGCCGAGCGGGCCAGGCTGTCGGCCTGGCGCGCATTGTCGCTGTTGCTGCGCACGGTGCCCGTCAGTTCAATCATCGACGAGGCGGTCTCTTCCAGCGCGCTGGCCTGCGCCTCGGTGCGGGCCGACAGGTCGGCATTGCCGCTGGCGATCTGGCTCGACGCCACGGCGATCGTACCCGTGCCGCCGCGCACTTGCCCCACGAGGGTGGCCAGGTTGGTGTTCATGTCGCGCAAGGCCTGCAGCAGCTGGGCCGCTTCATCCTTGCCGTCGGCCACGATCTTGCTGCTCAAGTCGCCTCCAGCCACGGCTTGCGCCACGCGCAGTGCATACGCGATCGGCGTGGTGATCGAGCGCGTGACCCGCCAGGCAAAGAGCACGCCCAGCAGCAGGGCGGCCGTGCCCAGGCTGGCCATCAGCACATTCGCCGCGGAAATATTCTGCTGGATTTGCTGGCCGCCATGCACGACCACGCCGCGCTGGATTTCATTCAGGCGGTTCACCGTCTTTTGCAGCTGGTTCAGGGCGGGCAGGGTATCGTCGCGCACGTGCTTGGCCGCTTCCGCGCGCTGCCCCGCCACCAGCAGCTTGTCTGCCTGGCTGAACGAGACGACATAGGCCTTGCGCTGCTGCTTCAGGGTGGCCAGCAGTTCCTTGCCTTCCGGCAGCACGATCAGGCGGTCGAGGATGGCCAGCGCATCGGTGATGGTGGCCTTGTTGGCATCGATTTCGCCGTGGATGGCGCTGGCGCGGGCTGGATCTTCATGGATGAACAGTTCCAGCACCAATGCCGCGTTCGAACGCGTCGTGCTGCGGATGGTGGCGATGGCGTCCGCCTTGGCCCAGTCTTTCTCGATGATGGACTCGCTGAGCGCGCCGATCTTGTCCAGCCGGAACAGGCCCGTTCCCACCAGCACTGCCATCAGCAGCAGCACCACGCCAAAGCCGGCACCCAGGCGCGCGCCTATCTTCATATCCGTCAATTTCATACTCATTCACTCATTCCCTCGGTAGCGAAAGTAATCCTCAAGAAATTATTGGCAATTTATAGCGAACAGAAACAGATGTGATGCTAGGCGCGCTCTGCGACGCAGTGCAAGCACTGCTAGCGGAGGGCAACAAAGCAGCACGCTGTTTATGGAAGCTAGAAATGACAAGAATTTATTGGGGGTTACTTTTAAATCTGTCCCCGGTGGTCTTATTATGAGTCGATTATACGGCGCGTGATACTTCTTTTGCAGCAACAATTGCCTTGCGGAAATGAAAAAGCGGCACGGCGATCAAGCCATACCGCTTTTTCTCCCTATGGAGCGTGCCGAAAGGAACTTAGGCGGCGCTGGCAGCCACGTCGGCCGCTGTTGTTTTTTCGGCGTCCGTCTGCTTGATGCGGCGGTTCACGGCCGACAGCACGGCCTTGAACGAGGCGGTGACGATATTGCTGTCGATGGCGGCGCCGAACAGGGTCGGGCCGTTATCGAGGCGCAATTCCACGTAGCACGCCGCTTGCGCGTTGGCGCCGGAGCCGATCGAGTGTTCGTGGTAATCCATCAGCTTGATGTCGAGACCGAGCGCATTGACGAAGGCGTCGATGGGGCCGTTGCCGCCGCCTTGCAGGGCCAATGGCGTCTGGCGGTGCGACAGGCTGATGTCGATTTGCACGGACTCGTCGCTGCTGGTGTCTTCCACCATGCGGTGCGAAGCGTAGGCGTACGGCGCCGTTTGCTCCAGGTATTCCTTCTGGAAGATTTCATGGATATCCTGCGCGGCGATTTCGCGGCCCGTGGCGTCGGCCACGGCTTGCACGGCGCGCGAGAATTCGATCTGCAGGCGGCGCGGCAAGACCAGGCCGTATTCCTGTTCCAGCAAATACGCCATGCCGCCCTTGCCGGACTGGCTGTTGACGCGGATCACGGCGTCATAGCTGCGGCCCAGGTCGGCCGGATCGATGGGCAGGTACGGCACTTCCCAGATGCTGTCCGGTTGTTGCTTGGCGAAACCTTTCTTGATGGCATCTTGGTGCGAGCCGGAGAATGCCGTGAACACCAGGTCGCCCGCATACGGGTGGCGCGGGTGGACGGGCAGCTGGTTGCACTCTTCCACGCACTTGCGCACGGTGTCGATGTCGGAGAAATCCAGGCCCGGGTGCACGCCCTGCGTGTACAAGTTCATCGCCAAAGTGACGAGGTCGACGTTGCCCGTGCGCTCGCCATTGCCGAACAAGCAACCTTCGACGCGGTCGGCGCCCGCCATCACGGCCAGCTCGGCCGACGCAACGGCCGTGCCGCGGTCGTTATGCGGGTGCACGCTGATGATGATGGAATCGCGGCGCGCCAGCTTGCGCGACATCCATTCGATCTGGTCCGCATACACGTTGGGCGTGCTGCATTCCACGGTCGACGGCAGGTTGATGATCATCTTGTTGGCCGGCGTCGGCTTCCAGATGGCGCTGACGGCGTCGCAGATGTGCTTGGAGAAATCGAGTTCCGTGGTGGAGAACGATTCCGGCGTGTATTCGAAGCCCCATTCCGTTTCCGGATGCTGGGCCACCAGCTGTTTTACCAAAGTGGTGCCGGTGGTGGCGATATTCGTGATTTCTTCGCGCGACATGCCGAACACGACCTTGCGGAACACGGGCGCCACGGAGTTGTACAGGTGGACGATGGCGCGCTTGGCGCCGACGACCGATTCCACCGTGCGGCGGATCAATTCTTCGCGCGACTGGGTCAGCACGATGATGGTGACGTCGTCCGGAATGCGGCCTTCATCGACAAGCTTGCGCACGAAATCGAAATCCGTCTGCGATGCCGATGGGAAACCCACTTCGATTTCCTTCAGGCCGATGGCGATCAGCATCTCGAAGAACCGCAGCTTCTTTTCCGCGCTCATCGGCTCGATCAAGGACTGGTTGCCGTCGCGCAAGTCGGTGCTCATCCAGATCGGCGGCTTGCTGATGATCTGGTTCGGCCATTGACGGTCGGTCAATTTAACTGGAGGAAAGGCGCGGTATTTGGAAGCTGGGTTTTGCAACATCATGATCGGGTACTCCTGAAGATAGGGGGAAATCAATGGTTGTGGCGCAAGCTTGCCGGGCGGCCACGCAACACTAGGCCAGGCAAGCGATCGGTAGCGGTAGCAGTGCGGCCGCGATGCCGGCAGGGGCGGTCGCAGCGGGGATTACGTGTACGTATGGGGATGGTGCAAACATCATCAAACCTTCCAGGGTTTTTGAAACACGCCGGCGTGTGGCCAGGCGAAGCAATGCGGCAAACTTATGCGCGTGCTAGTAGTAGTCGCGATAGCGACAGCAGGGAAGGGGAGGAATGTTTGAAGGAGGACATGCACTCAATGTAAGGGAAGTCGGGCGGGGCTGTCAAGCGTTTCCGTTTTACATGTAGTGCACGTGTGATGCCCCGTTCGGCATTTCCTGCCGCGCGCGTTCCAGGCAGCGCCGCAACAGGGCCGCATCGCGGGGCAGCCGCGACGCGAGCTCCTGCCAGCCCAGCAGCTCCAGCTGTTGCGGCATGTCCACCAGGCCCGTGATGGCATCCCAGAACGCATCCCAGTTCATGCCGTAGAAGGAAGGGAAATCCAGTGCGGCCGCCAGCGCCGCGTGCAACTGGCGCGCGGTGTTGATCTCGCTCAAGTCGATTGTCACCAGCGTCGGTCGATTCACAATATGCCCTTGAGCAAGTTCTGCAGGTTTTGCCGCATGCCGCCCACCACCGCCTCGTGCTGCTCCAGGATGGCGGGCGCATCCTTGAACGGTGCCGGGTCCAGGTACAGGCGCGGCAAGTCGGCCACGGCCACGCCGCGCGGGCCGCCGCGCAGGATCTCGTCCACATGCTTGTTGATCGCGTGGATGGCAGCCTGGATGCGCGGCGTGGAAGATGCCGCCAGGCAGGCGGCCAGCGCGGCGTCGAGTTCGGCGCGCGCTGGCGCTTGCGGCAGCACGGGGGCGGCGATCTGTTCCAGCGGCGACATGTTGACGGCGGGCTTGCGGTACGCGAGCAAGGCATCGAGCGCCATCAGCCGGTGCGCGCCGCCCCGTTGCAGCCAGTCAACGATTTGCGGCCACGGCGTGCCCAGCAGGGCCGCCGCCACGCCCCATTGCCCCGCCACGGGCGAGCCGATATTGTTCTCTAGCCAGGCGATTGCGGCCGGGTTGCCCGTGTAGGCCAGCAGGATGGCGTTCGACGAGCGCAGCGCGGGAGCCTGCGTGGCGAGGATGGCGCTCAGCCAGGCGAGGGCGCCGTCGGGCGGCTGCTGCGATAACTGTTGTGCAAATGGGGCGCTCAGGGCGCGGCTGTCGGAAAATTGATATTCGTTGGACATGTTGACTGATTCGGCGAGTGAGAGGCGGTTGGGGCGATTCTGCATGCGAGCCAGCTACCCAGCGGGTGCTCTTCGCTTGGCCCATGGACCGGACGCTGCTATTGCTCCGATTTTTGGCAGCGTGCGGAAAATGGCAAGGCGGTGCTGTTTTCAAACGGGGAATTGAACTCGCCCTTTACTTGCGTCAAGTTGCCGCTAAAGCGCATGGTCAGCGGGCCGCTGCTTGGCCCCGCGTCATATGTGCAAGACATGCTGTCGCCGCTTTGCCGGCAATCGTAGAAATTACTCGCTTTGCCGCGCCCGTCAATGATGTGGGTGCCTTGCGCGCCGTGCCGGTCGGGGGCGTCGAAGCTGAGTTCAATCGTGTGCTCCCCCTGATCATTGGGAATCTGTATGTTACCCGTGCAGGTAAAGCCCGCCATCCTTTCCGCGATGCTATCTGGGCGCTGCGCCGCGGCGGGGGTGGCGTTGGCGCAGGCTGCGCCGAGCAGGGTGGCAACGAGCAAGCATGGGTGCGCGATGAAGCGGAACAGGTCTGTTTTCATAAGCCAGGAGGTGGTGAGGTGGGAAACCAGGCGCCAGTCTAGCAGTCGGCGTGGCGCGCACGGTTCGCAATCTTGTCACTATAAACATTTAAGACCGCCTTCAGTGCGGGCGGCTCCGCTTGCGCTACAATCGGCTCTCCTTTATTGCCACTGCCGCGCGCGGTTCTCTTCTGCCACCATGTTCCCTAAACGCCTGACCCTGCTTGCCCTGGCCGCCTTCGTGCTGGCCGGTTGCGATACCACCGCCCCGAAACCCGTACAAGTATTGACGCCGCCCGAACCCGTCGTCGCTCCCCGCAAGATCAAGATCGGCCTGGCGCTGGGCGGCGGCGCGGCGCGCGGTTTTGCGCACATCGGCGTGATCAAGGCGCTCGAATCGCAGGGCATCCATGCCGACATCGTCACCGGCACCAGCGCCGGCAGCGTGGTGGGCGCCCTGTATGCGGCAGGCAACTCGGGCTTCACCTTGCAAAAGATGGCCTTCGACATGGACGAGGCGGCCATTTCCGACTGGGCCTTGCCCCTGTTCGGCAAGTCGTCCGGCGTGCTGAAAGGCGAAGCGCTGCAAAGCTATGTCAACAAGGCGGTCGGCGGCGTGCCGCTGGAAAAGCTGAAGATTCCGTTTGGCGTGGTGGCGACCGACCTCAAAAATGGCCAGCCGATCCTGTTCCAGCGCGGTAACACCGGCATGGCCGTGCGCGCCTCGTCGGCCGTGCCCGGCGTGTTCCAGCCCGTGATGATCGCCGGCCATACCTATGTCGATGGCGGCCTCGTCGCTCCCGTGCCCGTGCGCTTTGCGCGCGACATGGGTGCCGACTTCATCATCGCCGTGAATATTTCGTCGCAAACGGATACGCAAAAGGCCATCAGTTCGATGGAAGTCATCATGCAGACCTTCGCCATCATGGGGCAGCGCATCAACCAGTTCGAATTGAAAGATGCGGACGTGGTGATCCAGCCCAGCCTGGGCACCATGAAAGGGAACGATTTCAACAGCCGCAACCAGGCCATCCTGGCGGGCGAGCAGGCGACGTTTGCCGTCATGGCGCAACTCAAGCAAAAGCTGAAAGCCAAACGCGAGCAGTAGGCGATGGCGCCGCTGCGCATTTCGTATACAATTTTGTTTCAACATAACAAGGATGCACCATGCAATCGAAACCGATTTTGACCCTGGACGACGTAAAGAAAATCGCTGCCGCCGCCGAAGCGGAAGCGGTCAAGAATAACTGGGCGGTCACGATCGCCATCGTCGACGACGGCGGCCATCTGGTATGGCTGCAGCGCATGGATGGCGTGGCGCCGATCTCGTCGCACATCGCCCCATCGAAAGCCAAGACGGCCGCGCTGGGCCGCCGCGAATCGCGCATCTATGAAGAGATGATCAACGGCGGCCGCGTGTCGTTCCTGAGCGCCCCGGAAATCGACGGCTTGCTCGAAGGCGGCGTGCCCATCGTGTTCGACGGCCACTACGTGGGCGCCGTCGGCGTCTCGGGCGTGAAATCAGCCGAGGATGCGCAAATCGCCAAAGCGGGTATTGCAGCTCTGACAGCCTAAGTACTACCCGTAGTTGCAGAACTAGCCGCTCCGCGCAAGCCGGGCGGCTTTTTTCATGGGGCGCAGGATTTATGTTGCTGCGCAAAAAAATGCCGGGCTTTCTGAATTTTCTTCCTTGTGGAAAAGCTTCCTTTTGGTTATAATTCAAAGGTTTAGCCAATCACACATATACCGTAGCGACTACCCATCCCCTCATTCAAAATGACCGTTGAAACACCCTGAGTGCATCTGGCTCGGGTATCTAGGCGGTCGGTCTGACGTGGCGCAGCTACGGTAACTTTATCAGGAGTTGCCCTTGCCGCCATTTTTTTCTGGCCCTGCCGTTCCAGCCATATTAGCGCTTGCTGATGGAACGATCTTTAAAGGTTTTTCGATCGGTGCCGCCGGTCATACCACGGGCGAGGTTGTTTTCAACACCTCGATGACCGGGTATCAGGAAATCCTTACCGACCCAAGCTATTGCCGCCAGATGGTCACCCTGACCTATCCGCATATCGGCAATACGGGCGTCAATCCCGAAGACGTCGAGTCTTCCAAGGTACACGCCGCTGGCCTCATCATCCGCGATCTGCCATTGCTGGCATCCAATTTCCGTTCCACGCTCTCCCTGTCCGATTACCTGAAAGCTGAAAATATCGTCGCCATCGCCGGCATCGATACACGCAAGCTCACGCGCATCCTGCGTGAAAAAGGTGCGCAGGGCGGTGCCATCCTCGTCGGTACGCAAGGCAACGAGCCATCTAGCGCCCAAGCGCTGGAGCTGGCCCGCTCCTTCCCCGGCCTGGCCGGCATGGACCTGGCCAAAGTAGTGTCGGCCCCGGCTGCCTATGAGTATCGCGAAACGGAATGGACCCTGGGCGAAGGCTACGGCCAGCTGGCTGACGCGGACGCGAAATACCACGTGGTCGCCTTCGACTACGGCGTCAAGCGCAACATCCTGCGCATGCTGACGGCGCGCGGCTGCAAAGTCACCGTGCTGCCCGCGCAAGCGACGGCGGCCGACGCCCTGGCACTGAATCCGGACGGCATCTTCCTGTCGAACGGCCCCGGCGACCCGGAACCGTGCGACTACGCCATCGCGGCGACCCGCGAGTTGATCGAGAAGGGTATCCCGACCTTCGGCATCTGCCTCGGCCACCAGATCATGGCGCTCGCTTCCGGCGCGAAAACCTTGAAGATGAAGTTCGGCCACCACGGCGCCAACCACCCGGTGCAAGACCTGGAAACGAAACAGGTGTTGATTACCTCGCAAAACCACGGTTTCGCAGTCGACGCGGCAACCTTGCCCGCGAATTGCCGCGTGACCCATGAATCGCTGTTCGACGGCTCCCTGCAGGGCTTTGCCCGCACGGACAAGCCGGCCTTCTGCTTCCAGGGCCACCCTGAAGCGTCGCCGGGCCCGATGGATGTTGCTTACCTGTTTGACCGCTTCATCAACTTGATGGCTGCGGAGGAGAAAAAGAAAAATGCCTAAACGTTTAGATATCAAAAGTATTCTGATTATTGGCGCTGGCCCGATCGTGATCGGCCAGGCCTGCGAATTCGATTATTCCGGCGCGCAAGCGTGCAAGGCCCTGCGCGAAGAGGGCTATAAAGTCATCCTGGTCAACAGCAATCCTGCGACCATCATGACAGATCCGGAAATGGCCGACGTGACCTACATCGAACCGATCACCTGGTCGGTTGTCGAGCGCATCATCGCCAAGGAGCGTCCTGACGCGATCCTGCCGACGATGGGCGGCCAGACGGCGCTGAACTGCGCGCTGGACCTGTTCAACAATGGCGTGCTGGCGAAATACAACGTCGAGCTGATCGGCGCATCGCCGGAAGCCATCGACAAGGCCGAAGACCGTTCCAAGTTCAAGGACGCGATGACCAAGATCGGCCTCGGTTCGGCACGCTCGGGCGTGGCGCACTCGATGGAAGAATCGTGGGCCGTGCAGCGCACCCTGGGCTTCCCGACCATCATCCGTCCATCGTTCACCATGGGCGGTTCCGGCGGCGGCATCGCCTACAACGAAGAAGAATTCGAAACCATCTGCAAGCGCGGCCTGGAAGCATCGCCGACGAAAGAGCTGCTGATCGAAGAATCGTTGCTGGGCTGGAAAGAGTACGAGATGGAAGTGGTGCGCGACAAGGCGGACAACTGCATCATCATCTGCTCGATCGAAAACCTCGATCCGATGGGCGTGCACACGGGCGACTCCATCACGGTTGCGCCAGCGCAAACCCTGACGGACAAGGAATACCAGATCATGCGCAATGCCAGTCTGGCAGTGCTGCGCGAGATCGGCGTCGACACGGGTGGCTCGAACGTGCAATTCTCGATCAACCCTGTCGATGGCCGCATGATCGTCATCGAGATGAATCCGCGCGTATCGCGTTCGTCGGCCCTGGCCTCGAAAGCGACGGGTTTCCCGATCGCCAAGATCGCCGCCAAGCTGGCCGTCGGTTTCACCCTGGACGAGCTGCGCAATGAAATCACGGGCGGCGCCACGCCGGCATCGTTCGAACCGTCGATCGATTACGTCGTCACCAAGATTCCCCGTTTCACGTTCGAGAAATTCCCGACCGCCGACCACCACCTGACGACGCAGATGAAATCCGTCGGCGAAGTGATGGCCATCGGCCGTACCTTCCAGGAATCGTTCCAGAAAGCCTTGCGCGGCCTGGAAGTGGGCGTGGACGGCATGAACGAAAAGACCAAGGACCGCGAAAAGATCGAAGAAGAACTGGGCGAGCCTGGTCCTGAGCGCATCTGGTACGTGGGCGACGCGTTTGCCCAAGGTTTTACTCTGGAAGAAGTGCACCAGCTGACCAAGATCGACCCATGGTTCCTGATCCAGATCAAGGAAATCGTCGACCTGGAACTGTGGCTCGATACGCAGAAGCTGGAAAACCTGGACAAGAACACCCTGTACAAGTTGAAACAGAAGGGCTTCTCGGACCGCCGCCTGGGTTTCCTGTTGCAGACGACCGACACGGCCGTGCGCCAGCAGCGCCATGCGCTGAACATCCGTCCCGTCTACAAGCGCGTCGACACCTGCGCGGCCGAGTTCTCGACCGACACGGCGTACATGTATTCCACGTACGACGAAGAGTGCGAATCGAACCCGACCGACAAGAAAAAGATCATGGTGCTGGGCGGTGGCCCGAACCGTATCGGCCAGGGTATCGAGTTTGACTATTGCTGCGTCCACGCGGCCCTCGCCATGCGCGAAGACGGCTACGAAACCATCATGGTCAATTGCAACCCGGAAACGGTTTCCACCGACTACGATACTTCGGACCGCCTGTACTTCGAGTCCTTGACCCTGGAAGACGTGCTGGAAATCGTCGCCATCGAAAAACCGGTCGGCGTGATCGTGCAGTACGGCGGCCAGACGCCATTGAAGCTGGCGCTGGACCTGGAAGCGAATGGCGTGCCCATCATCGGCACCTCGCCCGACATGATCGATGCGGCCGAAGACCGCGAGCGTTTCCAGCAGATGCTGCACAAGCTGGAACTGCGCCAGCCGCCTAACCGCACCGCGCGCACGGAAGCCGACGCCCTGGCGCTGGCGCAGGAAATCGGCTACCCGCTGGTCGTGCGTCCATCGTACGTGCTGGGCGGGCGCGCGATGGAAATCGTCCACGAGCAACGCGACCTCGAGCGCTACATGCGCGAAGCCGTCAAGGTTTCGCACGATTCGCCCGTGCTGCTGGACCGCTTCCTGAACGACGCCATCGAGTGCGACGTCGATTGCATCTCCGACGGCGAAACGACCTTCATCGGCGGCGTGATGGAACACATCGAACAGGCTGGCGTCCACTCGGGCGACTCGGCTTGCTCCTTGCCGCCATACTCGCTGGCACCGGAAACCATTGAAGAACTGAAACGCCAGACGGCGCTGATGGCCAAGGGTTTGAACGTGGTCGGCCTGATGAACGTGCAGTTCGCGATCCAGAAACAGGAGATCGATGGCGCAATGAAAGACGTCGTCTTCGTGCTGGAAGTCAATCCACGCGCGTCGCGCACCGTGCCTTTCGTCTCGAAAGCCACCGGTCTGCAACTGGCGAAGATCGCCGCCCGCTGCATGGTCGGCCAATCGCTGGCGTCGCAGGGCATCACGCAGGAAGTCGTGCCGCCATATTTCAGCGTCAAGGAAGCTGTGTTCCCGTTCGTCAAGTTCCCGGGCGTGGACACCATCCTCGGCCCTGAAATGAAATCGACGGGCGAAGTCATGGGCGTAGGCCTGACGTTCGGCGAAGCGTTTGTGAAATCGCAACTGGGCGCCGGCGTCAACCTGCCAAAATCGGGCAAGGTCTTCATCAGCGTGAAAGCGTCGGACAAGCCGCGCGCCGTGCAAGTGGCGCGCGACCTGGTCGAGTCCGGTTTCACAGTGGTCGCCACCAAGGGCACCGCCGCCGTGATCGCTGCTGCCGGCATCGCCGTCACGCCAGTGAACAAGGTGATCGAAGGCCGTCCGCACGTGGTCGACATGATCAAGAACCATGAAATCGTGCTGGTGATCAACACCGTGGAAGAAAAGCGCAGCGCCATCGTCGATTCGCGGGCCATCCGCACCTCGGCCCTGGCCTCGCGCGTGACGACCTACACGACCATCGCGGGCGCGGAAGCGGCCGTCGAAGGCATCCGCCATCTGGATGAGTTGCGTGTGTATGATTTGCAAGGTCTGCACAAGACCTTGAACTAAGTGCGTTTGCAGTGACCGCCGTTAGGCGGTACACTGCATGCTTATCAACCACAGAGTTCCGTGCAGAGCAGCGCGCGGCCTCTGTGGTTTTCACTTGGTAAGTCCGTTAACCGTGGCAAAACACGGACAACGGCGCCGATAACTAGCAGATAGTAGAGATAACATGACCTCAGTCCCATTGACCAAATACGGCGCAGAACTCCTGAAGGAAGAGCTGCATCATTTGAAGACCAAGGAACGCCGCATCGTCATCGATGCGATCGCCGAAGCGCGTTCGCACGGAGATTTGTCGGAAAACGCCGAGTACGATGCCGCCAAGGAACGCCAGGCCTTCGTCGAAGGCCGCATCGCCGAGCTCGAAGGCAAGCTGGGCGCAGCGCAAATCATCGACCCGACCGCGCTCGACGCGGAAGGCCGCGTGGTGTTTGCCTCGACCGTGAACCTGGAAGACCTGGAATCGGGCCAGAAAGTCACGTACCAGATCGTGGGCCTCGATGAAGCCGACCTGAAAATGAACAAGGTGTCCGTGACGTCCCCGATCGCCCGCGCGCTGATCGGCAAGTACGCCGGCGACGTGGTGGAAGTGCAGGCGCCGTCCGGCCCGCGCGAATACGAGATCCTGGAAGTACTGTACATCTGATGCTGGGCCGCGTGCGCTTCCTCGTTGCCACCCTGTGGGCGGGCAGCCTGTGGACCATCGGCTTCATCGTGGCGCCCACCCTGTTCGGCACCCTGAGCGACCGCGTGCTGGCCGGCAATATCGCCGGCAGCATGTTCCGCGCCGAGGCGTGGCTGTCCATCGCCTGCGCGCTGGTACTGCTGGCCTTGCTGCAATGGGCGCCCGGTGCGCTGGAGCGCAAGCGCCGCCGCCTGCTGGGCGCGCTGGTGCTGTCCATGCTGGTGTGCGCGCTGCTCAGCCATTTCGGCATTTCGCCGCTGATGGCCGAACTCAAGGCGCAAGCGCCGTCGGGCATCATGGACGAGGCCATGCGCAGCCGCTTCGGCATGCTGCATGGCGTGTCGACCCTGATCTTTGCCGTGCAAAGCCTGCTGGCGGGCGTGCTGATCTGGAAGCAGCAGTAATCGCTGTGCTTGTCGGATTACGCGTGGCCTGCGGCCCCGCTAATCCGACCTACTGACTGATCTGGAAGCAGCAGTAATTGCTGGTGTTTGTCGGATTACGCGCTGCGCGCTAATCCGACCTACATGACTGATGGTCGATATCGTAGGTCGGATTAGCGGCGCCTTGGCGCCGTGTAATCCGACAAGCGCAATTGCAATAAAAAAGCGGAGCAGGGAATATCCCGTGCTCCGCTTCTTGTTTCAAGCCCGGCCGCCTTGCGATGGCCGGGTGAACAGGCTTACTTGCTGCCCAGTGCGCTTTTCTTGGCGCTTTTCTGACGTGGCTTGGCACGCTTGATGGAACCGCCTTCGGTAACGCGCTCATTGCCCTTGATCATGACTTTCGTCACGCTGGGGCGCTTGGTGCCGCTGGCGCTGGCCTTGACGATGGTCACTTCGCGCATGCCTTTGCCGGCGCTGACCTTCTCCTTAACCACTTCTTTTTTCGGACGGTAGATTACCAGCAGTTTGCCAATATGTTGTACCGGGGCGGCGCCGAGATTGCCGCAAATCGTATCGTACATTCCGACGCGGGCTTCGCGGTCGTCGCCGAACACGCGGACTTTAATCAGGCCGTGCGAATCCAGGCCAAGGTCGATCTCTTTGAGGACAGCAGGTGTCAAGCCCGCTTCGCCAATGATGACGATAGGCTTCAGCGCGTGTGCTTCGGCGCGCAGTGCGCTGCGCTCTACGGGTGTAAGTTTTAGCATAATAATATTTAGTAATTCCCTTAAAAGCAGTATTCTACGCGAATGGCAAAGAAGAAATTAAACAAAAACTGGTTGCACGACCACATAAATGATCCTTATGTGAAGTTGGCGCAAAAAGAGGGCTACCGCGCCCGGGCAGCATACAAGCTCAAAGAAATCGATGAAGACGAGAAACTGATCAAACCTGGCCAGGTGATTGTCGACCTTGGTTGTACTCCCGGCAGCTGGGCCCAGTACACGCGGCGCAAGCTGGCCGGCAAGGATGGCGGCGGGGTCAATGGTACCCTGATTGGCCTGGACATGCTGGAAATGGAGCCGATCGCCGATTTCCACTTCATCCAGGGCGACTTCCGCGAAGCGCGCGTATTGCGCCAGCTGGAAGTGGTGTTGCAAGGCCGCAAGGTCGATCTGGTGCTGTCGGACATGGCGCCCAACCTGTCGGGCATTGCCACGGCGGATGCCGCGCGCATGGAACATCTGATCGACCTGGCCATCGAATTTTCGCAATTGCACCTGAAGCCGTCTGGCGTATTGCTGGTGAAATGCTTTAAAGACATGGGTTTCAGCCAGATCGTGGAGAAATTCCGTGCTGAATTCAAGGTCGTGGTACAGAAAAAGCCGAAGGCCAGCCGCGATAAATCGTCGGAAATCTTCCTGATGGGCCGTGGAATCAAGAATCCGCTGAAAAATGCCGTAGAAGAAGATGATCCCGCCCTTGATATTTAAGAGGGAATCCGCACATGGGAACGAGAAGTGCAGTAGCGTCTGATGGCATAAAAGCCTAAATTGTTTATACTGCATTTTTTTGTGTGAACGCGGTTTTTTCGCGCGCACGGATCGGCGGGCTTTGGCACGGCCCGCTTATTGCGAGTAAAATCGTGTTTCTAGCTATAGGTAAAGAGATGCGCACTGCATCCAAGGAGTCTTCGTGAATAACATGTTTTCCAAATCTGCCATCTGGGTAGTCGTATTGCTGCTGTTGTTCATGCTGTTCAAGCAATTCGACAGTCATGGCGCCACAGGCGGCAGCAAGGCCATCGCTTATTCCGATTTGCTGGATGAAGTCAAAGCCAAGCGCGTCAAGGATGTCGTGATCGAAGGTTCGTCGATCACCGCCAAGCTGATGGACGACACCAAGGTGCGTACCACTGCCACCAGCCTCGACAAGGGCCTGATCGGCGACTTGCGCGACAATGGCGTGCATTTCGATGTGCGTCCGCCTGAGGAAGCGTCTTTCCTGCAAACTATTTTTGTTTCCTGGTTCCCCATGCTGCTGTTGATCGGCGTCTGGGTCTTCTTCATGCGTCAGATGCAAGGCGGCGGCAAGGGCGGGGCATTCTCGTTCGGCAAGTCGAAGGCACGCATGATGGATGAAGCCAGCAACACCGTCACCTTCGCCGATGTCGCCGGTTGCGACGAAGCGAAAGAAGAAGTCAACGAAGTGGTCGATTTCCTCAAGGATCCGAGCAAATTCCAGAAACTGGGCGGCCGCATTCCCCGCGGCGTGCTGATGGTCGGTCCTCCGGGCACGGGTAAAACCCTGCTGGCGCGCGCCATCGCCGGCGAAGCCAAGGTGCCGTTCTTCTCGATTTCCGGTTCCGACTTCGTGGAAATGTTCGTCGGCGTGGGTGCCAGCCGCGTGCGCGACATGTTCGAAAACGCGAAAAAGCATTCGCCGTGCATCATCTTCATCGATGAGATCGACGCTGTCGGCCGTCACCGCGGTGCCGGCATGGGCGGCGGCAATGACGAGCGCGAACAGACCCTGAACCAGTTGCTGGTCGAGATGGACGGTTTTGAAGCGAACTCCGGCGTCATCGTCGTGGCCGCCACCAACCGCGCCGACGTGCTCGACAAAGCCTTGCTGCGTCCGGGCCGCTTCGACCGCCAGGTGTCCGTCGGCTTGCCCGATATCCGCGGCCGCGAACAGATCTTGAACGTGCACATGCGCAAGGTGCCTATCGGTACCGATGTGAAAGCCGATATCCTGGCCCGCGGCACCCCCGGTTTCTCGGGCGCCGACCTGGCCAACCTGGTCAACGAGGCAGCCCTGTTCGCCGCCCGCCGCAGCAAGCGCCTGGTGGAAATGGCTGACTTTGAAGATGCGAAAGACAAGATCTACATGGGTCCGGAGCGTAAATCGATGATCATCCGCGAGGAAGAGCGTCGCAATACGGCTTACCATGAGTCCGGTCACGCCGTCGTCGCCAAGTTGCTGCCGAAGGCTGATCCCGTGCATAAAGTGACGATCATGCCGCGCGGCTGGGCACTGGGCCTGACCTGGCAGCTGCCGGAGCACGACAACTTGTCGGCCTACAAGGACAAGATGCTGGAAGAAATTTCCATCCTGTTCGGCGGCCGTATCGCCGAAGAGATCTTCGTCGGACAGATGTCCACGGGCGCCTCGAACGACTTCTCGCGTGCCACCAAGCTGGCCCGTTCCATGGTGACCCGCTTCGGCATGTCCGACAGCATGGGCGTGATGGTCTACGAAGACAGCGAAAACGAAGGTTTCTTCGGTGGCGCCACCAAGACGATCTCGGAAGCGACCCAGCAAAAGGTCGATGCTGAAATCCGCAACATTCTTGACAAGCAATATGCTTTGGCGCGCACCTTGCTGGAAGGCAACCGCGACAAGGTCGAAATGATGACGAAAGCGTTGCTGGAATGGGAAACCATTGATGCAGAGCAAATCAATGACATCATGGCCGGCCTGGAGCCGCGTCCACCGAAAGTCATTCCGCCACGCCGCAATGCGGGCGACAGCGGCACGGGCGGCATCTCGCCAAACGTGACGGCACCAGCCTGATTAGTGCCGCCCTGACGGGCGGCACGCAAGGGGATGGCAAGAACGAGGGTAAGGAGCAATCCTTGCCCTTTTTCGTTGCAGCAGCAGTTTTTTCCTGACGACTACAAAGATTCACATGCGACACTATTTGCAATTCGGCCGTTTCGGCTTCAACCTGTCCGGCGCGCAGGCGCTGGTGATGGGCATCCTGAACATCACGCCCGACTCGTTTTCCGATGCGGGCCAATACCAGCACCTGGAATTTGCCCTGTCGCGCGCCGAGCAGATGATGCTTGATGGCGCCGACATCATCGATATCGGCGGCGAATCGAGCCGCCCCGGCGCGCCGCCGCTGCCGCTGCACGATGAGTTGCAGCGCGTCATGCCGGTGCTGTACGCCTTGCGCGACTGCGGCAAGCCCTTGTCCGTCGACACGTACAAGCCTGAAGTCATGCGCGAAGCCATCCTGGCGGGCGCCGACATGATCAACGACATCAACGGTTTTCGCGCGCCAGGCGCCATCGAGGCCGTGCGGGACAGCGATTGCGCGCTGTGCATCATGCACATGCAAAACGTGCCAGAAACCATGCAAGCCCAGCCGCAGTACGACGACGTGGTGCGCGAAGTCATCGACTTCCTGCGTGAGCGCATCGATATCCTGACGGCTGCCGGCATCGCCCGCGAACGCCTGTGCGTCGATCCCGGCTTCGGCTTTGGCAAGACGGTGGAACAGAACTACGCTTTATTGCGCGCCACGCGCCAGCTGCGTAGCGAGCTGGACCTGCCTGTGCTGGCGGGCCTGTCGCGCAAGTCGATGATCGGCGCCGTGACGGGACGTCCCGTCGAGCAGCGCCTGGCCGGCAGTGTTGCCGGTGCGCTTGCGGCGGTAGCGCAAGGCGCGGAAATTATTCGTGTGCATGATGTAGCAGAAACCGTCGATGCCCTGAAGGTCTGGCGCATGGCGCACTGAAGCTGTAAGATTCATTATAAACAACAAAAGAGAAATTTATGACGCGTAAATATTTTGGCACCGACGGCATCCGCGGCCTGGTGGGCACCGCTCCGATCACCCCCGATTTCGTCATGCGCCTCGGTTATGCGGCCGGCAAGGTGCTGGCCAAGTCGGAGGGCGGCAAGGCGCGTCCGACGGTACTGATCGGCAAGGACACGCGCATTTCCGGCTACATGCTGGAAGCGGCGCTGGAAGCGGGCCTGTCGGCCGCAGGCGTGGATGTGATGCTGGCCGGCCCCATGCCGACGCCGGCGATCGCTTACCTGACGCGGGCGCTGCGCCTGTCGGCAGGTGTGGTCATTTCCGCCTCGCACAATCCGTATCACGACAATGGCATCAAGTTCTTTTCCGGCCAGGGCACCAAGCTGCCCGACAGCGTGGAACTGGAAATCGAGGCGGCGCTCGACGAGCCCATGGCTTGCGTGGCGTCGGACAAGCTGGGCCGCGCCAAGCGCCTCGACGATGCCCAGGGCCGCTACATCGAATTTTGCAAGAGCACCTTCCCGAACGAGCTGGACTTGCGCGGCCTGAAGATCGTCGTCGATTGTGCGCATGGCGCCGCCTACCATATCGCGCCGCACGTCTTCCATGAGCTGGGCGCGGAAGTTATCGCCATCGGCAACAAGCCCGATGGCTTCAACATCAATGCGGGCTTTGGCGCCACGGCAACCAAGGCCATGGCCGAAGCCGTCGTCGAGCACGGCGCGGACCTGGGCATCGCCCTTGACGGCGACGCCGACCGCCTGATCATGTGCGACGCCACGGGCCGCTTGTACAACGGCGACGAGCTGTTGTACATCATGGTCAAGGACCGCCTGGCGACGGGTCCCGTGGCCGGCGCCGTCGGCACGTTGATGACGAATATGGCGCTGGAAGTGCTGT
Organism: Janthinobacterium aestuarii; assembly: GCF_046113285.1. Classification (NCBI taxonomy): domain Bacteria; kingdom Pseudomonadati; phylum Pseudomonadota; class Betaproteobacteria; order Burkholderiales; family Oxalobacteraceae; genus Janthinobacterium; species Janthinobacterium aestuarii. The sequence continues at coordinate 3,827,071 of NZ_CP142524.1, read as the reverse complement.
TCAAGCAGCAGGGCATCGGCTTTGCGCGCGCCAAGGTGGGCGACCGCTACGTGCTGGAAGTCATGAAGGAAAAGGGCTGGATACTGGGCGGCGAGGGCTCGGGCCATTTGCTGTGCCTGGACCGCCACACGACGGGCGACGGCATCGTCTCCGCGCTGCAAGTGTTGTCCGCGCTCAAGCGCAGCGGCCAGAGCCTGCAGCAATGCCTGGCCGAACTGGTACTGTTCCCGCAGACCCTGATCAACCTGCGCGTGGCGCCCGGTTTCGACTGGCAGAAGAATGCCGCCATGGTGGCCGAGAAGGAACTGGTCGAGGCCGAACTGGGCGACACGGGCCGCGTGCTGATCCGCGCTTCGGGCACCGAACCGCTGATCCGCGTGATGGTGGAGGCGAAGGACAAGGAGAAGGCCGAGTCGATGGCGCGCCGCATCGCCGACAAGGTCGGCAGCTGAAAACGCCCAAGGCGGCGTTGCACTGCCTTGCCCTGAACGTTTTCAGCAAGCCTCTTCAAGCAGGCGCGATAGTTATTTCCATCTAATTCGCCTGGGGCAATTGACGAAATTGGGCAGGGGCGTTATTATCTTGTCTTCGGAGTGTGGCGCAGCCCGGTAGCGCACCTGGTTTGGGACCAGGGGGTCCAAGGTTCGAATCCTTGTACTCCGACCAAAGTCATAAGCGGGCTGTCAGAAATGACAGCCCGTTTTCTATTGTGCGACGCCTTGGCATTGCTGGCGCGCATAGACTAAAATGCTGCACCTTTCCGCCCATCGTTCAACGGATAGGACAACGGTCTTCTAAACCGTGAATGGGGGTTCGATTCCCTCTGGGCGGACCAGTTCATGCTGGTCATGCACGCGACAGCCTGTCGCATTGCCATCACTCTTCATCTTTTGCCTGCCTGCCGTGTCACGGCTGCGCAAACAGTACCACGCTCAGCAAATATAACAGCGGCGCCGCGCACAGCAGCGCGGATAGTAGCGACCCCATTTTCTTGCTGGCCAGCCGGGCCAGGCGCAGCCGTTCCCGCGCGGGCAAGTGCTGGCGGATCACGCTGCGCGCGCGTGGCTGAAACGGTTGTTCGTGCATGAGATCTCCCTCGTCGATCAGCAGTGGATGCCGTCGAGCATAGCGAGGGGGATCTAAAAATGGTGTAAAAAGCGTGCCTGGCGCCGCAAGCGCGGTGTAAAGATGCGGCTGGCATGGAGGCGGCAGCGGGCGATGTTGCGCCGCTGCCGCTGGTGATGCTTACTTTCCCTGGCGGCGGCGTGCCAGGAAGCCCAGCAGGCCCAGGCCGGCGAGCAGCATGGCATAGGTTTCAGGTTCCGGCACGGCGGAAATGAAGGCCCTGTAGTTGCTCAGGTCCTTGGGCAGGCCCGCCACCGTGAACGTGGTGCCGGCAGCCACTGGCGCGGCCCAGTGGAACACCAGTTCGCCCTGGCCGAAGTGGATGGCCAGATAGTCATAGGCGGCCGCGCTCGTATAGGAATTGACCCCGCCGCTCAGGCCTGCCGTGGTGCCGGCAGTGCAGCCCGAAGTGGCGCTGTCGCAATACGAAACGGCGGCGCCCAGGCTGCTGCCGAACACGCCATTGATGTAGCCCTGGATGTCCGAGGGGCTCTGCGGCACCAGATTATCGTCATAATATTTCACCTCCAATGCCGGTGATGGCGAATAGGTGACGGTGCTGCCGGCAATGACGAAACCGCTGGCCGGCCCCACATCAACCCAGGTGGCCGCTTGCGCTGCACTTGCCAGTACGGTCATTGCGGCCAGCATGGATGCCTTGACGGCAATGCTTTTTATGCTTTTCATGAAAATCCCCTTGTGCTTGAGACAGTTGCTACATCGTGTAGGGATACGCCCCTGCCTGCCGGGGAAGTCATCCCATTGCCCGTTTTTAGCTGCTATTTCCTGCGCGTACTGAGTACGCAAATGCAAGCTTACTCTTGATGTAAATTAATGCAATTTTAATAATTCTATTGGTTTGCTTGACAACATCGCATACGGCTATGTATGGATGTGCCAGCGATGGCCAACATGACGTTAGGAAATAGCGTGACAAGGCGCGCCAGCTTGTGCTAGCGGCGTTCGGACTTGGGAAAAGGGGAGGCGGGTGCTTCAGTCGCTGTTGTTGCTGACGCCAAACAGGCGATCCTTGGCGTTGAGCAGCTTTTGTACCTTGGCGCCCATTTTCATCAGTTGCGCCATCGATTCGGGCGACAGGCGCTGCAAGTCGTCGAACCAGGTGTTGGCCAGGTCGACCAGTTCATACATTTCGCGCATGCGCTCCTGCGCATATTGATCCACGGGTTCCGTGGCCGGGGCCAGCAGCGCTTCGCGCAGCACTGTCAAGGTCGGGGCCACCTCGCGGCGGCGGCGCTCGGCGGCCACCACGCGGAAGATTTGCCACACGTCGCCCAGCGAGGAAAAATACTCGCGCCGGTCGCCGGGGATGCGCGACTGGCGGATCAAGCCCCAGCCCTGCAATTCCTTCAGGCCGATGCTCACGTTCGAGCGCGAAAAACTCAGGTGCTCCGCGATTTCATCCGCGTGCAAAGGATGCTCCGCGACAAACAACAAGGCGTACACTTGCCCCACCGTGCGGTTAAAGCCCCAGCGGCTGCCCATCTCGCCGAAATGGCTGACGAAGGTCAGGATCAGCGGCGTCATTTGGATATTTTGAGTTTTCATAATTATCTGAATTTTTTCACGCCAAACCGCCAGGGTCAATTGATATATGTCATGTTTCGCAGTATTATAAAAAAAATCGAATTTACAGAAAATTCTGAAAACTCAAAAAATATAAGATGACGACCTCGCCACTGTCCTTGCCCCGCTTTATTCTTCCCCGTGCCGCCAGTCTGGCGCAAGGCGGCGCCGCCTTGCTGTGGCTGCCGCAAGCGGCCTTGCTGGCCTGGGCCGTGCAAGCCATGCTCGATGGCGCGCCGTGGCGCGCGGCCCTGTTGCCGGCCGCCGGCGTGCTGCTGCTGGGCGTGCTGCGCGCCGGCTGCGAAGCGTGGGGCGCGCGGCGCATGTATGCGGCGGCGCGCGAGCACCTGTCCACCTTGCGCGGGCAGGTGGCGCAGGCGCTGGCGCGCCGTTCGCCGCTGGACCGCCAGCGCGCGCAGTCGGGCCAGGCGGCCAGCGTCATCGCCGAGCAGGCCGAAGCCATCGTGCCGTATCTGGTGCGCTACAAACCCGCGCGCTGGAAAGTCATGCTCGTGCCGCTCGTGATCCTCGCCGTGGTGACGCCGCTGTCGTGGATCGCCGCCTTGATCCTGCTCATCGCCGCGCCCCTGATTCCCGTCTTCATGGCCCTCGTGGGCATGGGTGCGCAGGCGGCCAGCCGCGCGCAGATGGTGGAAATGGGCAGCATGAACGCCTTTCTGCTGGACCGCCTGCGCGGCCTGGCCACCTTGCGCGCGCTCGATGCCGTCGATGCCACGGCCGCGCGGCTGGACGCCTCGTCGCAATCCGTGCGCCGGCGCACGATGGTGGTGCTGCGCATCGCCTTTTTGTCGTCCGCCGTGCTGGAACTGTTTTCCGCGCTGGGCGTGGCCATGGTGGCGGCGTTCATCGGCTTCTCGCTGCTGGGCAGTCTCGATTTCGGCACCTGGGGCCGCGAACTGACGTTGGGGCAGGGCTTGTTCATCCTGCTGCTGGCGCCCGCGTTCTTCGAGCCGCTGCGCGAGCTGGCCGCCGTCTGGCACGACAAGGCGGCTGGCGAAGCGGGCCTGGCCGGACTGGACGACCTGGCCGCCGAGGGCGTGCCTTTGCCGGGCTTTGGTGCGGAAGTGGCTGCCGTCTCCGCCGCCGCCATGGCGGTGGCGCCGCCGCCCGCCATTGACATCCATCAACTGCGCTTTGCCCATCCCGGCGAAGCGCCCGTGTTCGACGGCTTGGACTTGAGCGTGCGCGCCGGCGAACACGTGGCCCTGCTGGGCGCCAGCGGCGCGGGCAAGACCACCTTGCTGTCCTTGCTGGCCGGCTTGCTGCCCGCCGGCGGCGGCGACATCCGCATCGGCGGCGTGCGCCTGAATGACGGTACGGTCAATACCGTGCGCCAGCGCATGGCCTGGATGGGCCAGCGTCCGCACGTGTTTGCCGCGTCCGTCAGCCAGAACGTGACACTGGGCCGGGCAGGTGCGAACGCCGCGCACGTGACGCAGGCGCTGCACCTGGCCGACCTGGCCAGCGTGGCGCAGGCGCAGCCGGCCGTCATGCTCAGCGATGGCGGCCAGGGCTTGTCCGGCGGTGAAGCCGTGCGCCTGGCCTTGGCCCGCGTGGCCCTGCATCCGCATGCGGACTTGCTGCTGGTCGATGAACCGACGGCCCACCTGGACAGCGAAACGGCGGCGCGCGTCACGGACGCCTTGCTGGCCCTGGCAAAAGGCAAGACCATGCTTGTCGCCACGCACGACCCCGTGCTGGCTGGCCGGCTGCAGCGCACGGTGCAAGTTGATGCCCAGGCGCATGCGCAGACGCAGAAGGCAGAGGCACGCGCATGAAAACATCGCTGATATCGCACCCCGTGCTGCGGCAATTGCTGCTGGTCCAGCCCCGCAAGCTGATCGGGGGCGCCGTGCTGGCGGCCCTGACGGCCGTGGCCGGCATGGCCTTGCTGGGCTTGTCCGGCTGGTTCATCACGGCCACCTCGATCGCCGGCCTGCATGCCTCGACGGCCATCCTGTTCGACGTGTTCGGCCCGTCGGCCGGCATCCGCCTGCTGGCCATCGGCCGCACGGGCTCGCGCTATGCGGAGCGCCTCGTCACGCACGACGCCACGTTCGCCGCCCTGGCGGCCATCCGCGTGCAGCTGTTTCGCGGCTGGTCGCGTCCGGAAGCGGCCAGCCGCCTGCTGCGCCAGCCCGCCAGGCTGCTGTTCCGCCTGACGGCCGATATCGACGCGCTCGAATCGCTGTATCTGCGCCTGCTGGTGCCCGCCTTCACGGCACTGTGCGTGGCCCTGCTGGCCGGCGTGGCGCTGGGCGCGATGCGGTGGCAGCTGGGCCTGGGCCTGGCCGCGTGGCTGCTGGCCGCCGGCGGCGGCATCAGCTGGGTCGTGGCGCGCGGCGCCCGCCGTCCCGCCATCGTGCGTACACGCGCCATCGAAAAACTGCGTTCCGCCACCATCGACCTGGTGGCGGGCCAGACGGACCTGGTGATGGCGGGCCGCATCGACGCCCAGTGCGCCGCGCTGGGACAGATCGACCGCTCGCTGGCCCAAGCCGATGTTGCCCTGCTGCGCCTGGAGACGGCGGCGGGCGCTGCATATGGCGTGGCGGGCAGCGCGACCCTGGCAGGGGTGCTGCTGGCCGTGGCCGCGCTGGTGCAGCAGCAGGCGCTGAACGTGCCGCTGGCGGCCCTGGCCCTGTTGATCGCGCTGACGGCCGTGGAACCGTTTGCGGCACTGCGCCGCGGCGCGCTGGAAGCGGGGCGCATGCTGCTGGCCATGCGCCGCCTGGCGCCGCGCCTCGATGCTCAGGAGATCGCAGTGCCGCCGGCTGACGGCGCACCGGGCTTGCGCCTGGAACATGTCAGCGCCGCGCATGCGGGCAGCCATGTCGCCATCTTGCACGACGTATCGCTGCACATCGGCGAGGGCGAGCGCGTGGCCTTGATCGGCCCCAGCGGCGCGGGCAAATCGACCTTGCTGGCCATCGCCGCGCGCGAGCTGGCGCCGCTGTCGGGCACGGTGCACGCGGGCCGCGCCTGTTTGTTCACGCAGAAGACGGAATTGTTCCAGGACAGCTTGCGCGACAACCTGCGCCTGGCCGACCCGTCCGCCAGCGATGCGCAGCTGTGGGCGGCGCTGCAGGCAGCCGGCCTGGACGACGAGGTGCGTGCCTTCGCGGACGGCCTCGATACCATGCTGGGCGAGGGCGGCCTGGGCTTGTCGGGCGGCCAGGCGCGCCGCTTGGCGCTGGCGCGGCTGTTCCTGCACGCATCGACCTTGTGGCTGCTGGACGAGGCGACGGAAGCGCTCAATGCGCAGACGGCGATCGATGTCCTGCAGCGCCTGGGCGCGCGCTGCGAAGGGCGCAGCTTGCTGATCGCCACCCACTTGCGGCGCGAAGCGGCGCTGGCGGACCGGCTGATCAGCCTGCGCGATGGCCGTATCGTCGGCGACGCGCGCCGTGGCACGCCAGCCTTCGAGGCGGCGCTGGCGGGCCTGCGCGCAGATTAAGGAGTGAAGGGAAGACTGGAGACACAGGCGGTCCGTATGCCAGCGTGAGGGCGGCGGACCAATCGAATCGCATCAGATAGATACCAAGTTTACACACAGTAGGGAAATACCAAGGAAATCATATGGACTTCGATATTGTCGCTTTATCCAGACTGCAGTTCGCGCTGACAGCTCTGTACCACTTTATATTCGTTCCGCTGACGATAGGGCTGTCAGTGATCCTCGCCATCATGGAGACGGTCTATGTGATGACGAACCGTCCCATCTGGCGCGACATGACCAAGTTCTGGGGTGTCTTGTTCGGCATCAACTTCGCCATGGGCGTGGCGACGGGCGTCGTCATGGAATTCCAGTTCGGCATGAACTGGAGCTATTACAGCCATTATGTGGGCGACATTTTCGGCGCGCCGCTGGCCATCGAGGGCTTGATGGCTTTCTTCCTGGAAGCGACCTTCGTCGGCCTGTTCTTCTTCGGCTGGGACAAGCTGTCGAAGCGGGGCCACCTGGTCACCACCTGGCTGGTGGCCATCGGCTCGAACTTCTCGGCCCTGTGGATTTTGATCGCCAACGGCTGGATGCAAAATCCCGTCGGCGCGGCCTTCAATCCGCAGACCATGCGCATGGAAGTGACGGATTTCGGCGCCGTGCTGACGAACCCCGTGGCACAGGCGAAATTCGTGCACACGGTGTCGGCCGGCTATACGGCGGCGGCCATCTTCGTGCTGGGTATTTCCGCCTGGTATCTGCTGAAGGGCCGCCATGTACAGCTGGCCAAGCGCTCGATGACGGTGGCCGCCTCGTTCGGCCTGGCCGCCACCTTGTCGGTGGTGGTGCTCGGTGACGAAAGCGGCTACCTGTCGTCCGAACATCAAAAGATGAAGCTGGCCGCGATCGAAGCCATGTGGACCACGGAGCCGGCGCCCGCCGCCTTCACGGCCATCGGCTTTCCCGACGCGAAAGCGCGCGAGACGCATTACGCCGTGCATATCCCGATGGTGATGGGCTTGATCGGCACGCGTTCGCTGACGACGGAAATCCCCGGCATCGAGCAATTGGTCGACCGCGGCGAGCTGCTGATCCAGGATGGCATCAAGGCGTACGACGCGCTGCAAACCATCCGCAGCGTGGCGCCGGGCAGCCCCGTGCCGCAAGAGGCGAAAGACATGTTCGAGTCGAAAGGCCAGTCCATGGGCTATGCCTTGCTGCTGAAACGCTATGTCGACGATCCGCGCCAGGCCACGCCCGAGCAGATCCGCCAGGCCGCGCTCGACACCGTGCCGCCCGTGGGGCCCTTGTTCTGGTCCTTCCGCGTGATGGTGGGCCTGGGCATGTTCTTTATTTTGCTGACCGGCACCTTCTTCATTCTGTCGACGCGCCGCACCCTGGACAAGCATCGCTGGCTGCTGAAGCTGGCCGTGTTCGCCATCCCGTTGCCGTGGGTGGCCATCGAGGCGGGCTGGATCGTGGCCGAAGTGGGCCGCCAGCCATGGGTCATCGAAGGCGTGCTGCCGACGGCCGTGGCCGTCTCCAACCTGGGGGCGTCGACGCTCCTGATTACCATCGTCGGCTTTGCCGCCATCTACACCGTGCTGTTGATTATCGAGATGAAGCTCATGCTCAAGGCCATCCGCAAGGGGCCGGAAGAGACGCCGCGGGCTCCCGTGCCGGCGGCCGCAGCCATTCATACTCAACGCGCCTGAGGAGGGCCAGACCATGATTTTGCATGAAATGATTTCTTACGAAACCCTGCGCCTGATCTGGTGGCTGCTGATCGGCATATTGCTGGTGGGCTTTGCCATCACGGACGGCTTCGACTTGGGCACGGGCATCCTGCTGCCGTTCGCCGGCAAGACGGACCTCGAGCGCCGCGTCATCATCAACAGCATCGGCCCCGTATGGGAAGGCAACCAGGTATGGCTGATCCTCGGCGGCGGCGCCATCTTTGCCGCCTGGCCGCAGCTGTACGCCGTCTCGTTCTCGGGCTTTTACCTGGCCATGTTCGTCATCCTGGTGGCGCTGATCGTGCGTCCCGTCGCGTTCAAGTTCCGCAGCAAGCGCGAAGACCCGCGCTGGCGCGCCCGCTGGGACGCGGCCCTGTTCGTGGGCGGCTTCGTGCCGGCCCTGATCTGCGGCGTGGCCATCGGCAACGTGCTGCAGGGCGTACCGTTCCGTTTCTCGCCGGACATGCATATCTTCTATGACGGCAGCTTCTTTGCGCTGCTCAACCCGTTCGCCTTGCTGTGCGGCCTCGTCTCGGTGGCCATGCTGGTGATGCACGGCGCCACCTGGCTGCAAGTGAAAACGGACGGTGCCGTGGCGGAACGTTCGCGCCGTTACGGCAGCGTGGCGGCAATCGCCACGGTCGTGCTGTATGCGGCAGCCGGCGTGGCCCTGTGGCTGTGGGTCGATGGCTACCGCGTCACCAGCGCCGTCGTCGTCGATGGCCCGTCGAACCCGATGCTGAAAACGGCGCAAGTGCACGTGGGCGCCTGGTTCCTCAACTTTGCCGCCCATCCGTGGACCTGGATCGCCCCTGCGGCCGGTTTGCTGGGTCCCTTGCTGGCGTTCGCCTTGCTGCGCGCGCGCCGCGAAGTGCCCGCCTTGCTGGCCAGCGCGGCCAGCATTGCCGGCATCATCCTCAGCGTGGGCGCGGCCATGTTCCCGTTCATCCTGCCATCGTCGATCGATCCGCGCGCCAGCCTGACGGTGTGGGATTCCTCGTCCAGCCACATGACCCTGTTCATCATGCTGGTCGTCACGGCCGTCTTCATCCCCCTCATCGTGGCGTACACGACGTGGGTGTATAAAGTGCTGTGGGGTAAGGTTGACGGCAAAGCCATCGAAGACGACAGCGGTCACGCTTATTGAGAACACCTAACTAAACCTACTGCGCGTCGCCCTTTGCGGCCGGCGATGCTCACCGTACTGGAGTACGGTTGCGCTTCTCGACCACAAATCGCTGCCGCTCACTACGGTTTTGTTAGGTGTCGTTAGTTTGATAGTAAAAACGATCAAGCTGGAATTGAAGAAAGGAAATAATTATGTGGTACTTCGCCTGGATACTGGGTCTTCCGCTGGCGGCGACGTTCGCCGTGCTCAATGCGATGTGGTATGAAGTCGCCGATGGCGACACGACGCCCGAGCAGTACCGCGACACGCCGAACTAGTCGCGCCTGAATTTGATCTGCCCCGCCCGGTGCAATGGTTTTGCCATTGCCGCCCGGCGGGGCATTTTTATGGTTTTTCGCGGATTTCAGTCAAGCAAATCCCGCCATGCCGTGAAAGAGGAAAGATTTGTTGTACGGCCAACACGGTATTCGCCGCCGTACCGGCAGAACTTCACTGAGCCGTGCCGAACGCACGGCTTTTCATTGCCCGCTCCCTGCATTGTCATCGACGCGACGTACGTCCGCGGATCGAGCCGGTCTGCACAGGCGGAAATTCGCTAACACTTGCCCTTGCACACTTCACATCATTTGATAATAAATTTGTGATTTTTGTTTTGTTTTTGTTGTTTTCATTTATTTTTATTAAATTTACTTTAAATCGCCAAAATTAAGCTGTAAAATAAGTTGCTTCCTATAAATATAGAGTGACGATTTGGCAATGAACTTGACTTCGAATGATCGCCTCTCACTCATGCGAGAGCAATGTCATCTCGGTAGCTGAACCAGAGGCAAGCATAGTTAATTCAAGGAAAATATTATGAGCATGATAAGGGGACTCAAGCTAACGCACCGTCTGGCTGTACTGATTGTGATCTTTTCGGTCGGTTTCATCCTCTATGGCCTGTGGTCGTTCAAGACTCTGCAAGAATGGAAAGTGAACGGCTCTGTTTATCAGAAAATAGTGCAAAGCAAGGATCTGATTGCGGACGTGTTGCCACCGCCGGAGTACATACTGGAATCCTATCTGGTCAGTTTTCAGCTGCTGGCGACCGAGGATCGTGCCGAACAGGCGCAGTTAATCGCACGATTTAACACGCTCAAACGTGATTACGATGAGCGCCATGCATTCTGGAAGGGCGCGACACTGGATGCCGATATCGCCGGGCTGCTGCTGAACAAGGCGCATGCGCCGGCGCTGGCCTTCTACACGGTTGCACTGCAACAGTTCATCCCCGCAATAGAGGCACAGGACAAGGCCGGCGCCACCGTTGCGATGAAAAAAATGACGATCAGCTACGCCCAGCATCTGCAGGCCATCAAGCAACTGGTCGAGATGACCAGCCAACGCGCGTCGGCGATAGAGGCGGATTCGAGCGCGCGCATCACGGTGGCGGGCAGCTTGCTGTTGGCGATACTGCTGGTCTCGCTGGGCACGGCGATTGGGGTGGCTGTGCTCATTAGCAAGAGTATTACCAAGCCACTGCAGGACGCCGTGCACGTTGCCCGCATTGTCGCTTCCGGTGACCTGCGCAGCCATATCGCGACCGACTATCGCGACGAGCCGGGCGAATTGATGCGTGCTCTGAAAAGCATGACGGAGAGCCTGCGTCATACGGTGGGCCGTGTGCGTGGTGGTACTGAAACCATCTCGACTGCCTCGCAGGAAATTGCTGCTGGCAATTTGGACCTCTCGGCCAGAACCGAGGCTCAGGCCGGTGCACTGGAGCAAACATCGTCGGCGATGCAGCAGTTAACCAGCAATGTGCAGCAGAATGCCGAAAGCGCTCAGCAAGCCAATCAAGTGGTCTTGTCGGCTTCAGCGGTAGCGGTGCAGGGCGGGCAGGTGGTCGAACGTGTCGTCGCGACCATGGTATCCATCAAGGACAGCTCGAACCGTATCGTCGAGATTATTTCCGTGATCGACGGCATCGCGTTTCAAACGAATATTCTGGCCCTGAACGCGGCTGTCGAAGCGGCGCGCGCCGGTGAGCTGGGGCGCGGTTTTGCTGTCGTCGCATCGGAGGTGCGCGCCCTGGCGCAACGTTCCGCCACGGCCGCCAAAGAGATCAAGCAGCTGATTGCCGAGTCGGTCGAAAAAGTCGAGCTTGGCAGCAATCTGGCCGATGAAGCGGGCGGCACGATGAAGAAAATCGTCTCCTCTGTCCAGCAAGTCGCGGGCATCATGGGGGAAATCGCCGTCGCCAGCCAGGAACAAAACGATGGCATCAAACAGGTGAATCAGGCCATCAGTCAGATGGATGCGGTGACCCAGCAGAATGCCGCCCTGGTCGAGCAGTCGGCGGCGGCAGCGGCCAGCATGCAGGAGCAGGCGGACAGCATGATGCAGGACATGCGCGTGTTCAAATTGCTGGCGTGACCTTGGTGACCGGCCTTGTGCAACCGGGGCCGCGCCTGGCCGGCCAGGAAAGGCATGGGACTCAGGCCGGCGACTTGCTGACTGGTTTTGGGGTGGCAATGGCGATCGGGTCGCTGGCCGGAAAGCTCTCCTTCAGCGCTTCATCGAGCGCTTCCTCGGCATGGCCTTCGCCCGCCGGCGTGGGCGAATCGCGCTCCGGTGGCGGGGCGGGCGTGGTGGCGGCGTTGGTGCTCGAATGCATGGTGATTCCCTCGCGGTGGTGCGCCAGGTAGCCGGGAGGCGGTGGCGCGGGCTGATGCTACCAGCCTAGCACATCGCGCAGGAATGGCGCGCAGGATGCGCCTGCCGCAGGGGCGGATGGCGGCGTCTGCTACACTGCGCTCCACTTTGACCGACGGAATTGCCATGACTTCCCCATCCCTGCCGTACCGCGCCACCGCACTTGACGCCTGTGCCTGGCTGGCGCAACAGACGGGCACCCCGTGGACCCTGGCGCGCCTGCTCGAGCAGGGCGGCTTGCCGTTTATCTGGCTCGACTACAGCGCAGCCTGGGCCGAGCTGTTCCATGACGGCGTGACGCGCTATGCGGCGCCCGTGGTGTTCATCGAGGACAAGCAGCACCTGGCCGCGGGCGCCGGTGATGTCTGGCTGCGTTTTACGCGCGACTCGGGCAATCTCCCCATTGAACTCAAGGGGCAGGGCTTGCGCGTGCCGCTCGATGGCTTGCACTTCCAGGAGCGCGACCTGTTGCGTTTGCTCAAGGAACTGCAGCATCCGCAGCCGGTCGACACGGCAGCGGACAAGGCGCCCGTGGTCTTGCCCAGCGCCTTGAAAGGCCTGGGGCGCGAGCAGATTTTGATTGCCTTCGCCGGCGTGGGCAAGGTCGACCTGGACCAAGGCATGGCCAGCGGCGTGGGCATCTTTGGCGATGATGGGGCGCGCGTGCGCAAGAATTCGCGTGGCGGCAAGAACAGCCATTTGTGGCATCCGGTGACCCTGGCGTTCGGCTTGCACGACGTGCACCGCGTGCCGATGGCGCATTTGAAAAAGGCGTTCGCCACGCAACCGTTGCTGCGCGACTGGAAGGCGGACTGGCTGGAATCGCTGCGCCTGCTGGGAGAGTGACCTTATAACTCGATGGGCGCGACGTCCGTGCCGATATCGGGCGCCGCGTAATGCATGCTGAAATACACGAAAGCGCCGATATTGAGGGCGACCGTGATCCAGAACACGATGCGGAACGAGCGCTTGCTGGACTTGTGGCGCAGCCATTGTTGCGCCAGCACGGCGCCCGGCCAGCCGCACAGCAGTCCCAGCAGCAGCAAGGTGCGCTCCGGGGTGCGCCAGCGGCCCTCCTTGGCGGCGGACTTGTCGATCGCATAGGCAACGAAGCATCCCAGGCTCAGCACGCCATACACGAGGGCAACCAGGGCGGGGATGTGGAAAAAGAAGGTGGCGAGTAAGTACAGTACGACAAAGAGCGCGATGACAAGGTAGGGCATAGTATGTGTTGGCTTGAACGGAGGGCGTGAGTATCCCACATGGGGAGCGATGGCGCCGCCTAAAATAAACAGCCTTGCGCCGTATCGATGTGCACGGCGCGGCGGAGGGCGTGGCCCGTTTTCAGCGCTTCGCGGTCGCTGGACAGGGCGATGCCTTCCAGCGCCAACAGGGTTTCCTTGGCATGCAAGCCGCCCGCAAAGCCCGTCAGCTCGCCCGTGGCACCGACGACGCGGTGGCAGGGGGCGATGATGGAAATGGGGTTCTTTCCGTTGGCGGCGCCCACGGCGCGCACGGCGGCGGGGCGGCCGATCTGGCGCGCGATCTCGCCATAGCTGCGCGTCTGGCCATACGGTATCGTCAGCAGCGCGCGCCAGACTTCCTGCTGAAATGGCGTGCCGGCAAAATCGAGCGGCACCTCAAAATGCTGGCGCGTGCCGGCAAAATATTCATCCAGCTGCCGCGCCGTTTCCTGCAGCACGGCGCAACCGTCATCGACGCGCATGTCGCCCAGGCGCACGCGGTTCGGCTTGTCGTTTTCCCACAGGATGGCGGCCAGGGCTTCCCCGCGCGCCACCAGGGTCAGCTCGCCCACGGGCGAGGGCACCACGATGCAGTCGTATTCCATGTTGGTTCCTTGATCAGATGGCGCCAGTGTAGCAGGCTGGCGGCAGCCTGCGTATTGCGTGTAGGATAGTGTTTTATCGACATGGAGCACCGGCTTTGACGACGATCCCCACCTATGAGACCATTCGCGCGATTGCCCAGCGGCTGGTGCACGAGCGCTATCCCACGGCCGTGGCGGCCATCATCGGCGGCTCGTTCGCCACAGGCCGGCAAACGCCTACTTCCGATATCGACTTGCTGCTGCTGTTCGACCACGTCGATTGCGCCTGGCGCGACACCCTCGTGGCCGAGGGGCGCACGGTGGAACTGTTTGCGCACGACGTGGCCACGTTCACGTATTTTTGCAAGGAAATGGATGCGCCGGGCGGCACGGTGCCGCTGGCGATGATGGTCGTCGAAGGGGAAAACATCGTCGCCGCCGGCGACGCCTACGCGCAGCTGCACGCGCTGGCGCACGCTTTCGACACGGCCGGGCCGCCCGCGCTCGACGCGGAAAACCTGCAGCGCCGCCGCTACGCCATCACCACCGCGCTGGAAGACCTGGTCGACAGCACGCACCCGGGCGAGGCGCTGGCCGTCGCTTGCCAGCTGTACCAAGCGCTGGCCGACCTGCACCTGCGCGCGGCGGGGCAGTGGAGCGGCGGCGGCAAGCACCTGTTCCGCCGCCTGCAGGCCTTTGATCCCGTCATCGCCGGGCAGCTCGATGGCGCGCTGCGCCTGGCCGCCGCCGACTTGCCGGCCGGCCAGCGCGCGTTCGGGCAAGTCGCCGCCGCCGTGCTGGCGCCCGTGGGCGGTCCCTTGCTCGACGGCTTTACCCTGCCGGCGCCCGCGCACTGGCGCGCTTAAAACATCGTGCGCACGGCCAGGCTGATGTTGCGCGGTTCGCCCCAGAAGACGCCGTCGAAGAAGCCCACGTTGCGGTAGTACTTTTTATCGAGCAAGTTATTCACGTTCAGCTGCACGCTGGCGTGGCGGTTGAGCGCATAGCTGGCCATGGCGTTGACCAGTGCATAGCCCGCTTGCGGAATGTCGGTGATGGTTCCCGATGGCGGGCGGCCGTACCACGATTCGCTGTAGGTGGCGCTTTGCGCCGTCATGCTGGCGCCCGCCCTCAAACCGGCCAGGCGGCCGTCGAAGCGGTAGCTGGTGGCCAGGCGCAGCAAATGGCGCGGCTGCGTGGTGGCGGCGCGGCGGCCATCGGCCTCGGCCGCGTGCAGATAGGTATAGCCGCCGCTCGCTTCCCAGGCGGGCGATAACTGGCCGGAGACGTCGAACTCGACGCCCTTGGCCGTCACGCCGGCGCCATTGGCCACCATGGCCTGGCCGCCGTCGGGCAGCAAGAAACCGGGCGGTACCGTGCGGTCGAGTTCCGCCATGTTCTTTTTCTTCGTATGGAACAGGGCGGCCGACGCGTTCAGTTTGCCTTCATAAAATTCGCCCTTGATACCCAGTTCCGCATTGTCTCCCGTTTCCGGCGCCAGGAACTTGTTGTTGCGGTCCTTGCTCGATTGCGGGTTGAACAGCTGCGTGAAGCTGGCGTAGGCCGAATACTGCTTGTTGATATCGAACACGGCGCCCACATACGGCGTGACTTCATTGCGCGTTTCCACGAAGTCGCCGCTGCCCGTGTACGCACCATGCGTATCGTAGTTGCGCGTATCGGTGCGGTAAGTACTGCTGCGCGCGCCGATGATCACATGCAGCGGGTCGGCCAGGCTCAAACGTGTGGCCACATAGCCGCCCGCCAGGCGCGTCACGGTTTCCGTGTGCGAGCCGTCCGGGTGGAACACGGGGCGGGGGATGTTGCCCGTCCAGCTACGGTAATCGGGGACGACGTTCGGGTAGTTGATTTCCGCCTCGCCGCCCAGCGAGCGGGCGCGCTGGTTGCCGCCGTTCCAGCCGGCGATGGCCGTGTGCTTGCGCCCCAGCAAGGTAAACGGGCCGCTGGCGTAGACGTCGAAATTGTCGCCCGTGGTCTTGCCCGGGCCATAGGTGCCCGTCCACAGCAGCATGCCTTCGCCCGTGGCCGGATCGGGCTTGCCGCCGCCCGCATAGGCGATGGTGGTGCGGTTCGTGCTTTCCGTGCGCGCATAACCGAGGTGCAGATTCCAGTTGCCGGGCAGGCGCTGGTCCAGCGACGTGAAGATGGTGTGCTGCTTGTTGGCCCAGGTGCTCCAGGGCGTCGTGAGGCTGGTGTTGCGCGGCAACCTGGCCAGGCTGCCGTCCGCATTCCAGTACGGCACGGCACCCCAGGTGGCGCCTGTCGGCTTGTTGTCCTGGAAGTCGACGCCCGCCGTCAGCAGGGTGCCGGGACGCACGTCCGCCTCAAGGATGGCCATGCCCACCGTCTTGCGCTCGTGGTACATGTCCAGGTAGGAATCGCGTTTTTGCCAGGCCAGGGCCGTGCGCGCGCGCACGCTGCCCTCCGCGTTCAGCGGCGTGGACAGGTCGGCCTCGATCCTCTGGTCATCCCAGCGGCCCATGATGAGGCCGGCGCTGGCCTGGAAGTCCTTCGTCGGCCGCTTGCGTATCATGTTGATGGTGGCCGACGGGTCGCCCGTGCCGCCCATCAGGCCCGTGGCGCCGCGCACGACCTCGATGCGGTCATACAGGATCGTGTCTTGCAGCGGCGCATTGCCGCCGCGCGCCATGCCGTCGATCTGGAGATTGTTGATGCCGAAGCCGCGCGCATAAAATGTCGTGCGCTCCGTATCGTTCTGGCCCACCTGGATGCCCGTCGTCTGCGCCAGCGCCTGGTCCAGCCGCACGGCGCCCAGGTCGTCGAGCAGCTGGCGCGTGATGACGCTGACCGATTGCGGCGTCTCGCGCAGCGACAGGTCCATGCGCGTGGCGCTGCGCGCTTCGCCGGCCGTGTACGACTGCGTGCCTTCCGTCGTCGCGGTCGACTGGCCCAGCACGGTGACGGCGGGCATGGTCACGTCGGCCGCGGCGGCGTCGGCGGCCTGTGCCGGCAGGGCCACGCCGGCGGCAAGACTGAGCAGGCTGATGTGTAATAAACGGGGGCGGGCGCGCAAGGCGGGCTGGCGCGAAGATGAGAAGGCTGTCGTTGATTGCATTATTTTCCTGGATATTTTTAGTCGTGAGTGTTCCTATCTCGTCTGGCGAGCTGCGCAGTAGCTGGGGGATGGCGTAACGCTGGCCCGTGGTCTGGCTTGGATAGCAGTTCCACCGCAAGGCCCGGCGCGGACGGGCAGTGGAAAAGAAAGGCGCGCGATTCCTGTCACTTTTGTGAATAAGAATCATTATCAATATAGGTGATATTTGCCAAATAATCAAGCGTGTGCACCAAAGGAGTGCAGGCAGGAGTGCCGGCAGACCCGGGGCGGCGCATCGGCTTGCCTTCTGCGATAATGCAGGCGCTGACAAATATTTTCCTTAATGAAAGAAATGCATGCGTACATGGATCGCTTGTGCCGGATGGTTGTGTGTCGTCTCGCTGGGTCAGGCCCAGGAACACGCGCCGCCGCCGGCTGTTCCCGCGCCGCTGCAGAGCGCCAGCGTGCCGCCCGCCGCCGATGCCGTTGCGCCACCGCTTGCGCCGGCCACATCCGCGGCATCAGCACCCAAGGCAACGGCGCCAGCAGAGGAAGCCTTGCCACCGCAAACGGTGACGATCACGGCCACCAGCGATGCCAAGGCGCCGCACGTGCGGTTCACGGCATACCGTGAAAGTTATCTGACGGCCAGGAAAGTGTGGCAAGTGTCGAGCGGCAGCGTGGTCATGGCCCTGCGCCTGATTCCTGCCAAGCTGAGCGCCACCATCGACGATGTGCGCGTGGCCTTGCAAGGCAATGGCGCCCCCATGCCGATCAAGGTGTCGGCCGGCGGCGTGTTTGTCGTGCCGCTCAACGATGATATTGCCGCGCAGGACGGCACGTTTTTGGTGAACAAGGGCAGGGGCGAGCTGACGGCCAATATCGTGCTGCAGCCGTCCGTGGCGCGCGATGCGTGGAACGTCACGCGCGTGGGGCAGGTCTTGCGCGACGCCCGGCGCGCCGTGCGGGCCATCACGCCGTGGTACAAGCGGCCGTTCGCCAGCGACGTGCAATCGCTGGCCTTTTGCGCGGCCGAGCGGGGCAGCGCCTTGCAATTGATGGATGGAGAACAGCTGATCGCAACGCTGCCCATGAACGAGGCGGCCGTCAACGACATCAACCAGCCCGTGTTTTGCAAGATTTTCGACGGCGAAGACAAATACCCGGGACACTACCGCGTGGTCATGCCCGAGCAGGCGACGGTGCTGTTGCTGTAATGAACTGCTAGTTAGGCTGGCGCTGCACCAGTTCCAGCGCCGCCGCCAGGGCCAGGTCCATGGTGGCCTGGTGGAAGATCAGCCACTGCGGCAACAGCGACAGCGCATGGCGGCCCTGTTCCAGGTCGCCTTCATCGACGGCGGCCCAGGCATGGTGCAAGCCGCTGAGCACGCGGGCATGCTGTTCGCGGTGGTTGGCCAGCGAGGGAAAGCCGATTTGCTCCATCAAATCCTCTTCCTCGCGGAAATCGCGTTCGACGGCCGCAATCAGCTCGCGAAACGCCACGCTGAAATGCTGGTCGCTTAACTGCCCCAGCCGTGCCAGCTCCTGAAACAGCGCCTCATGCGCCTCGTCGATGGCGGGAACGCCCAGCGCCATCTCATCTTTCCAATGCGATTTACCCATGCCGATGCCCCCGGTGAAGTCCGTCGCGGCGCGAAGCGGACTGTTCCAGTGTGGACGCAGCGAAGGGCGAAATCCATGATCTGGATCAAAAGTATGGTGAAGAGGGGAAGAGGAAAGCAAGACAAAGACAAATGGACGAAGGGAACAATTCCCCACTCGCAATAAAGCGGTCTTAACGATGCGCCGTGTTACCGAGCGCCGCTGAAAAACGCCGCTGGCAAGGCGTCTTTGACGCAGACAGTACGCTAGTACGGCAAGTCAAAGCAACGCAGCCAGCGACGCGCTTGTTCAACTGCCCTCAGCCGCGCGTCTTATTGCTTGGGCCAGTGGGCCCACATGCCCTGCGCATCGACATTCGGCACCTGCAACTGCTGTCCGGCCGACGTCTGCATCGCATCCCTCAGCACGAGGGGCACGAGCATCAGGGCCGACAAGGCGAGGCAGAGCAGCACTTTGAGCGTCAACATGGTCGTCTCCCGGTGTCCCGGCGGCGGCGCGGGGATGCGGCGCCTGCCGGTCATGTCCTATGTACTACCATGCTTGCAGTTTAGTTCATCTGATTGAAACTTCAACTAGTTGCTGTGATGCACTGCACCAGTGACGCCTCTTATTTGGCCTTGCGGCTGCGCCGCGGCTTGCCTGCGGCGGGCAGGAAAGAGTCGAACCACACTTGCGTCAATTGCCGCGTATTTTTCGCCGCTTCGCGCTTGACGGCGGCTGTGGCGTGGCCGCGCGCCGTGTTGGCGATGCGGTTGGCGGCGCTCAGGTACATACTCATCCAGGGGTTTTTCATGGCTAGCCTCGCAAACAGTGGGTGGGGGCGGCGCGGATATGCCGCCATGCCGCTACTGTAGTCCGATGGCCGGCGCTGACCGTGCGGCGGCCCACATAGCCGGGCGGCGCTGGCAATGTGCTGAGGCAGATCAATACACGTCGCGGCGGTAGCGTCCGGCCGCCAGCAGGGCGTCGAGACCGTCCTGGCCCAGCACTTCTTGCAGTACAGCATCGATTCCTGCCGCCATGCCTTGCAGGCTGCCGCACACGTAGACGATGGCGCCTTGCGCCAGCCAATCGCGCAGCTCGCCGACGTTGGCGCGCAGGCGGTCCTGCACGTATTCGCGTTTGCCGCCCTCGTTGCCGTCGCGCGAAAAGACACGGTCCAGGCGCGCCAGGTGGCCAGCGTCCAGCCAGCCTTGCAACTCTGCGCCGCAGATGCCGTCAACAGCTTGCTGGCGCTCGCCGAACAGTAGCCAGTTACGGGCCAGCCCCGCCCGCTGGCGCGCGCGCAGGTGCGACCGCAGGCCTGCCAGGCCGGAACCATTGCCGATATAAATGCAGGGCACGTCGACCAGGGCGGGCGCGAAGGCGGGATTGGCTTGCAGGCGCAAACGGATGTCGGCGCCCACTGGCGCGAAGCGCGTGAGCCAGCCGGAACAGAGACCGTAGCCCCCGTTTTCGCCGCCCGCGTGGCGCTCCTGGCGCACCAGCAATTGCAGTTCGCCATCGGATGGCAGCGACGCGAGCGAATAGCTGCGCGGCGCATGCTGGGCACTTTGCGCGTCGCCCTCGCTGCCATCCGCGTTGCAGGCGATGATTTCCGCCAGCGCGCCCGCTTCCCAGGCAGCATCGGCGGGGCCCGTCAAGGTGATTTCATGCAGTTCGCCGCCCAGGCTGCCCGGGTTCAGCAGCACGCGGCGCGTCAGGCGCCATTCGGCGTACGACGCTTCTTCCTGTACGCCGATGGCGTCGATGGCGCTGCCGCTGCAGCTGGCCAGCGCTTGCGACCAGGCGGCCAGGGCGGCGGGGTCATGCTTGTCCACTTCGATCAGCGGGAACATGGGCGTGGCGCCCAGTGCCTGCAATTGTTGCGCCAGCGCATGGCCAAAGCCGCAGAAGGCGCCGTAATGGCGGTCGCCCAGGGCCAGCATGCCGAATTCCAGGCCCGCCAGCGGCGTGCCCGCCGTTTGTTGCAGCAGGCGCGCGAAGCGGCGCGTGCCGTCCGGCGCCTCGCCTTCGCCAAAGGTGCTGGCGACGATCAGGGCCCGTTCGTACTGGCGCAATTGCGCGGGATCGAAACGGTCCAGCGACTGCACGTCGACGGCCACGCCGGCCTGCTGCAAGGCGCGCGCGCTTTCCAGGGCCAGGCGCTCGGCCTGTCCCGACTGGCTGGCGTAGGCCACCAGGGTCGGTAAACCTGTGTCCGTCTTGCCCGGCGCGCCGGCGCCCAGCAGAGCGCGCTGCGCTTGCACAGCCCGCTTGGCCTTGCGGCGGCCCAGGTACAGCATCCAGCCCGTGATGGCGAACAGGGGCAGGCCCAGGCTGGCCAGGGTGACGATGATGCGGCCGGGCAAGCCAAAATACGTGCCCATGTGCAGCGGATAAATGATGTTGACGAGGCGCTGCCCCAGCGCCTGCTGGCTGTACGGTTCGTTTTCCGTGAGCGTGCCGTCGGCCGGCGCAATGCTCATGCGGCTGCGCGCCCGTTCGTGCGGCGCATCGCCGGCCAGCCACGTGAATTGCACGGCTTCGCCGGGGCGCACGGGCAGACGCACCGTAGCCAGGGTCCAGCCGGGGGCGTGCTGCTGGAAAACGCTCCAGGCCAGGCCGATGTCGGCGGCGGGCGATGGCGCCTGCGGCGCGCCTTTCTTGCCGGGCGCCTGCGCCGTGCGCGGTGGCTTGCCGGCCCAGGCGTCGATATTGTCGCGCACCACGTCATAGCTCCAGTAAATGCCCGTCAGGGTCAGCGCCACATAGACGACCAGGCACCAGGTGCCGGCCACGGCGTGCAGATTCCACAAAAAGGAGCGGCCTTTTAATGCCGGGTCGAAGGTCAGCCAGGTGCGCCAGTCCAGCGGGCGGCGGGGCCAGCGCAGGTACAGGCCGGACAGTGCCAGGCCCAGCAGGCACAGGGCCAGCGCGCCCGCCACTTGCCGGCCCGGGTCGCGCGGCAGCAGCAGCCAGCGGTGCAAGGACTCCGTCCATTCGAAAAATGCCGCGCCCGCCAGCGCGGGCTGGGTGGCGCCCGTGTACGGGTGCAGATAAACGGACTCGCCGCGCCGCTGGCCATGCTTCGGCGCGAAAAACAGGCGGGGCGCCGCGCCCGCCTGCGCATACATGGTGACCGAGGCCACGCGCTGGCCGTGTTCGGCTGCGGCAATGCTGCTCAGCTGTGCCGGCGTCAGCGGTGCGCGCGTTTCCACGGGGACATGGCGCACGCCGGGGTTCATAACGTCGAGCAATTCATCCTTGAAGGCCAGGGTGGCGCCGCTCAGTCCGATGATCACCAGCACCGTGCCGGCCGTGATGCCGATGAACCAGTGCAATTGAAACCACACCTGCTTCCAGTTCCAGTGCCAGCGCCGTTGTTGCGGGACGGCAAGCTGACGAGTCTGCGTCGCATCGTCGGCGCCGGCGCGCGGCAGGGAGTGTGGAAGGGAGGAGGTCGTCATGAAGCGGCTTTCGATAGCGCCGCCATGCTGGGCGTCAGGCATGGCGGGGAAGAAGGAGGATTGACATAGTAACGCAAACGAGAATCATTCGCAAATGATGACTCCCTGTTTTCGCGGGGTGGTGGCCATTCTCGTTTGCCTGATCGGGCGCTGGAGGCGCTACAATAGGGATACTGTTCACTAGTTCCCATTGCTGCCATGACCACTTCCACACCGAATCTTGTCGTCACCCCATCCGCCCACCCCCTGTCCGACGCCGAGCGCGCCGCGCGCATGGTCAACCCGGCGTTTGGCCGCATCTTCACGGACCACATGGTGGTGATTCCTTACCGCGACGGCAAGTGGCAGCAGGGCGAACTGAAGGCTTACGGTCCTTTGACGCTGGACCCGTCCGCCTCGTCGCTGCACTACGGCCAGGCCATCTTTGAAGGTTACAAGGCGTTTGCCCAGCCCGATGGCAGCATCAAGACCTTCCGTCCGGAACAAAATGCCGAGCGCTTCAACCGCAGCGCCGCGCGCCTGGCCATGCCGGCCATTCCCGTCGAGCTGTTCCTGGAAGCGGGCGATGCGCTGATCGCGCAAGACCGTAACTGGGTGCCGAAGAACACGGGCGAGAGCCTGTACATGCGTCCGCTGATGATCGCCACCGACCCCTACCTGGGCGTGCGTCCATCGGAAGAATACCTGTTCGTGCTGTTCGCCTCGCCGGCCGGCGCCTACTTCCCGAAAGGCGTGAAACCCGTCACCGTGTGGATCAGCGAAGACTTCGTGCGCGCAGCGCCAGGCGGCACGGGTGAAGCCAAGTGCGCGGGCAATTACGCGGCCAGCCTTATGGCCCAGTCGCAAGCGCAAGAGAAGGGCTGCGACCAGGTCGTGTGGCTCGACGCCGTGCACCGCGAGTTCATCGAGGAAATGGGCGGCATGAATCTGTTCTTCGTCTACAAGGATGGCGAGAAAGTCACCGTCGTGACGCCGGAATTGACGGGTACCTTGTTGCCAGGCATCACCCGCCGCAGCCTGCTGGAAATGGCAAAAGACCTCGGCTATGCGACGGAAGAGCGTAAATTGTCCGTCCAGCAATGGCGCGACGACATCGCCTCGGGCCGCATGACCGAAGTGTTCGCCTGCGGCACGGCCGCCGTCATCACGCCCGTGGGCGTGGCCAAGGCCAATGGCTTTGAAATGACCATCAACAACAATGAAAACGGCGCCGTCACCCTGGCCCTGCGCGAAGCGCTGCTGGGCTTGCAGCATGGCACGGCACCGGATACGCACGGCTGGATGCATACCGTCTGCTAAGTTGATGGTGTAATTTCACTACTGCGCCGGCACCCAGTTGCCGGCGTTTTTATATCTTGAAGGAAATACGATGAAAATTCGCTCTATCCTGCCTGCCTTGGCCGCCGTTTTCCTCAGCCTGTCCGCCGGTGCCGCGTACTCAGCCGACGCCACGTGCGCCATTCCCCGCAACGTCAGTTATTACGACTACGACGTCAAGCCGTCGGACGAGAAAAACACCTGCTACAAGCAAAGCACGAACGTGCCCACCGATTACTTCATGCTGGCGCTGTCGTGGTCGCCAGGCTTCTGCGACAGCCAGCGCCGCCGCGGCGCAGTGTCGAAGAAGGCCGCTTTTCAGTGTGCCGAGAGCAATCACTTCGGCTGGATCGTGCATGGCTTGTGGGCGCAGTCGAATAACCCGGGCACGTGCGAAGACATTTCCGTGACGCCGCCGCGCAAGACGGAGCTGCATCCGCGTTATTGCAAGGGCAATTTGCCGAAGCTGGCGCCGTCGGACATCCTGCCGTACATGTGCATGCAGCCCGGCGAAGCCTTGCTGCAGGGTGAATGGGAAAAGCATGGCGCCTGCGATTTCGATACGGCCAAGCAGTATTTCGAGAAGGAACGCGAACTGTTCCAAGCCTTGAAGTTGCCGGATTCCACCATGCCGAAAAACGAGTTGTTCCAGTGGATGAAGCAGCACAACCCGCAGCTGAAAGGCCGCTGGCTCGGCTATGAAAAGCACTCGGGCGAGCTACGCATCTGTTATTCGAAAGATTTTAAAGTGATCGACTGCCAGAAGTGATGTAGGGTGAAATCGGCGGGCCTGCCCGGCAGAGTCCGTCCATCCATGCTAGTGTCTTGGCTGCGGTACCGTATGCCGCCCCGGACGGGCTAGACGAACAGGCAACATGATGAAGCAGAAAAACAAGGCGCAGCCTTTCCTCGTGGGCGAGGACGGCTTGCCGCCCGGCGCCCGTTTATGGGCCATGCTCGCGCTGGCCATCGGCGTGGGCATGGCCTCGCTCGACACGGCGATCGCCAACACGGCCTTGCCGGCCATCGCCAGCGAGCTGCACACGACACCGGCCGCCTCCGTCTGGATCGTGAATGTGTACCAGCTGGCCATGGTGGCGACCTTGCTGCCGTTTTCCGCCCTCGGCGAAATCGCCGGCTACCGGCGGGTGTTTATCTCCGGCATGTTCCTGTTTACTTTGGCGTCGCTCGCCTGCGCGCTGGCCTGGTCCTTGCCCTCGCTGGTGGTGGCGCGCCTGTTCCAGGGCGTCGGCGCCAGTGCCATGATGAGCGTCAACACGGCGCTGCTGCGCGCCCTGTACCCCAAGCATTTGCTGGGCCGCGCGTTCGGCAACAATGCGCTGGTGGTGGCCGTCGCGTTCGCCATCGGGCCCACGGCCGCCTCGCTGATCCTGGCGACGGCGTCGTGGCCATGGCTGTTCGCCATCAACGTGCCGCTGGGCGTGGCCGGCTTTTTCCTGGCCAGCCGCATGTTGCCGGCGACAAAACTGTCCGGCCACACGCTCGATGCGCGCACGGCGCTGTACAACGTGGGCGCCTTCGGCTTGCTCATCTTGCTGTTCGGCGATGCGGCCCATCACGCGGACCTGTCGACCTTGCTGCCGGAACTGGTGGCCGTGGTGGTCTTTTTTATGTTGCTGCTGCGCCGCCAGGCCGGGCATGCGGCACCGATGCTGCCGATCGACCTGTTCCGTCGTCCCCTGTTCTTGCTGTCGTCGCTGACGGCCATCTGCACGTTTGCCGCGCAGGGGCTGGCCTTCGTCTCGCTGCCATTCTATTTTGAAGTCACCCTGGGCCGCTCTCCCGTGGAAACGGGATTCTTGATGACGCCGTGGGCCGTGCTGGTGGCCGTGATGGCACCCGTGGCCGGACGGCTCAGCGACCGGTATTCGCCGGGCGTGCTGGGCGGCATCGGCCTGGCGGCGCTGGCGGGCGGCTTGCTGACCCTCGTGTGGATACCGGCGCATCCGAGTGCGTTCGACATCGGCTGGCGCATGGCCTTGTGCGGCATCGGTTTCGGCTTTTTCCAGGCGCCCAATCTGAAAGCCATCATGGGCAGCGCGCCGCCCGAGCGGGCAGGCGGCGCCAGCGGCGTGGTCGCCACGTCGCGTTTGATCGGCCAGGCCACGGGCGCGGCGCTGGTCGCCTACTGCTTTACGGTGTCGGCTGCCAAGGGCACGACGTATGCGCTGTGCCTGGCGGCAGGGTTCGCCGCCGTGGCCAGCATCGCCAGCTTTGCGCGCCTGGCGGTGGCGCAGCCGGCGTGGCTGGCTGGCAAGGACAATTAAGCGTCTAGACGTCGATGGCCTTGTCCGAATGCATGCGCTTGCGCAATTCGAACTTCTGGATCTTGCCCGTCGACGTGCGGGGCAGGGGGCCGAAATATATGGCTTTCGGCACCTTGAAGCCCGCCAGGTTGTTCTTGCAGAAGGCGATCAATTCCGCTTCCGTCACCGTCGCCCCTTCGCGCAGTTCGACGAAGGCGCACGGCGTTTCGCCCCATTTCTCGTCGGGCTGGGCGATGACGGCGGCGGCCAGCACTTGCGGGTGGTGGTACAGCGCATCTTCCACTTCCACGCTGGAAATGTTTTCGCCGCCCGAGATGATGATGTCCTTGCTGCGGTCCTTCAGCTTGATGTAGCCGTCCGGATACATGACACCGAGGTCGCCCGTGTGGAACCAGCCGCCCGCGAACGCTTCCTGCGTCGCCTTTTCATTCTTTAAATAACCCTTCATGCAGATGTTGCCACGGAACATGATCTCGCCGATCTGTTCGCCATCGGCCGCCACCGGTTCCATGGTTTCCGGGTCCAGCACGGCCACGGCGCTTTGCAAGTGGTAGCGCACGCCCTGGCGCGATTTGAGTACGGCGCGTTCTTCCTGCGACAGGGCTGCCCACTCGTCCTGCTCGGCGCAGATGGCGGCGGGGCCGTACACTTCCGTCAAGCCATACGAATGGATCAAGTCGAAGCCCATGGCTTCGATCTTCGCCACCATGGCCGCCGGCGGCGGCGCGCCGGCCACCATGCCGCGCACGGTCCAGTCGATTCCCTCGCGCCAGTTGGCGGGCGCGTTGGCCAGCGCCGCATGCACGATGGGCGCCGCGCAATAGTGTGTGATGCGCAATTCGCGCATCAGGTCGAACACAAGCTTCGGCTCGAACTTGCGCAGGCACACGTTGACGCCGGCGCGCGCGGCCACGGTCCACGGGAAGCACCAGCCATTGCAGTGGAACATCGGCAAGGTCCACAGGTAGACGGCATGCTTGGGCATGTCCCATTCCAGGATGTTCGACAGGGCATTCAAGGCCGCGCCGCGGTGGTGGTAGACCACGCCTTTCGGGTCGCCCGTGGTGCCGGATGTGTAGTTGAGGGCGATGGCGTCCCACTCGTCGGCAGGCGGCTGCCAGTCGTAATCGGGGTCGCCGCCGGCCAGCAAGGTTTCGTAGTCGAGGTCGGAAAACGCGTCCACTTCGGGGCCCAGTACGTCGTTGACCTGGATCACGCGCAGGCCGGGAATCTGCGCTGCCATCTGGCGCGCCAGTTCGGCAAATTCCGTATCGGCCAGCAAGACTTTCGCCTGGCCGTGGCGCAGCATGAAGGTCAAGGAGGCCAGGTCGAGGCGAATGTTCAGCGCATTGAGGACGGCGCCGGCCATGGGAACGCCAAAGCTCGCTTCCACCATGGCGGGCGTGTTCGGCAGCATCACGGCGACCGTATCGCCCGTGCCCACGCCCAGCTTGATCAAGCCGGAGGCCAGGCGGCGCGTGCGCGCATAGGTCTCGCGCCACGTCTGGCGCAGGCTGCCATGTGCAATTGCCAGGCGATTGCCATATACTGCGGCTGCCCTGGCGATATAGTCGAGCGGGGTGAGGGCGGCGTAGTTGGCGCTGTTTTTGCCGAGGCCGGTGTTGAAATCAGCAG
Organism: Janthinobacterium aestuarii; assembly: GCF_046113285.1. Taxonomy (NCBI): domain Bacteria; kingdom Pseudomonadati; phylum Pseudomonadota; class Betaproteobacteria; order Burkholderiales; family Oxalobacteraceae; genus Janthinobacterium; species Janthinobacterium aestuarii. Next base: position 3,800,124 of record NZ_CP142524.1, on the reverse strand, counting down.
TCATGCTTGTCTCCTGTTAAATAAAATTCTGTAGCTCCCTGTTTCGGGATTGATACCGGTTAGCATAGCACCGGCGCTGGAAAATCACTGTCATCTTAGTGACAGGTCTGAAGGATGGAATGGATAGCAACGATAGTGTAGACCTTGCAATGCCGGAACTCGACAGCCACGACTGGTTCGCGGCCCTCGATGCGCGGCATCAGACCCTGTTGCGCGCCGGCAGCGTGCTCCGGCATTTCGAGGCGGGCGCCTTCATCACGCGGCGCGGCGAACCGTCGGCGCACTGGATCGGCGTACACACGGGCTTGATCAAGCTGGCCGTCTACAATGCCGATGGGCGCGGCGCCACGTTTTCCGGCGTGCCGGCCGGCGGCTGGAGCGGCGAGGGCAGCGTGCTCAAGCGCGAACTGCGCCGCTACGACGTGGTGGCCGTGCGCGCATCGAGCATCATCCTCGTGCCCGTGGATCTGTTTCATCTGCTGCTGGCCGAGAGCCTCTCCTTCAATGCCTTCGTCATCCGCCAGCTGAACGAGCGCATGGGGCAATTCATCGCCACCATCCAGAACCAGCGCCTGCTGGCCGTCGACGCGCAGGTGGCGCAAGCGATCGCGCAACTGTTCCACCCCATGTTATACCCGCGCACCTCCAGCGTGCTTGAGCTGTCGCAGGAAGAAATCGGCTTGCTGACCGGCATTTCGCGCCAGCGCGTGAACCAGGCGCTGGGCCATCTGGCCGAACTCAAGCTGATCAGCATCGCCTATCAATCGATCCGCGTCGTCGACCTCGATGGCTTGCGCCGTTATGGCGTAGCGTCGCTGTGATGACAGACTGCTTGCGCGATGTATGGCATGCTGGCGGCTGGCTTATGACATTGAATTGACGCATGGCACTCGTTTCCGATCATCCTCTGCACTTGCTGGGCTTGCGCTTTCCGCTCCGGCTGCGCGTTACCGTGCGCCAGGGTTTTGTCACCTTGCATAATGAAATCGCCACCAAGAAACTGGCCAGCGGCGACAGCTTCGTCGTGCCTGCCTTCTTGCGCTTTGCCTGCGACGTGATGCCGGGGCGGGGCAAGCCGGCCGTGTTCACCTTGGCGCTGGAAGGCGATGAAGCCGATGGCGGCCACGGCGGCGGCAAGCGCTGGAGCCAGGCGCTGGCGCAGCACATCTTTGATACGCCGCAAGGCAAATGGACGGCGGCGCGCCTGGCGGCCCTGTGGCAAGTGACGCCGCACAAGGCGCGCGCGCGCCTGTTTGCCGAGGGCGAGGCATTGCTCAGCCTGGTACGCGAACAGCGTCTGGCGCACGCGCTGCACACGGCGGCGCAAGCGGACGCCGATGGGGAAGACGGCGAGCGCGACCTGGCGCAAGTGGCGGCCGGCTCCGGCTTTGCCTCGATCCCCGCATTTTGCGATGCCTGCGTGGACGTGGCGGGCGTGCGTCCCAGCCTGTTCCTGCGGGGACAGGCGCCCGGATAGCCAGACTCCGTTATAATCGGGGCCATGGGATCTTTATTGAAACGCAAACAGTGGCATATGTGGTTCGCCTGCCTGGCGCTACTGCTCAATGCGCTGTCGCCGTCCCTGTCGTATGCGTTTGCCTCGTTGCACGCGAACGCGAACAATGCCGCCGTCGAAATCTGTTCGGCCAGCGGCGCCGTCTATACGCAGGCGGACCTGGCGCCAGCCGCCAGATCCACCACCGATTCCGTGCTGCACCACATCGAACATTGCCCGTTCTGCATGAGCCATGCGGGCAGCGTGGGCTTGCCGCCGTCCTCATCCTCGCCGCTGGCCGTCATCACGGGCCACGATCACTATCCGCCATTGTTTTACCAGGCGCCCAAAGCGCCGTTCGCGTGGCTGGCCGCCAGTCCGCGCGGTCCGCCTTCGGCTGCCTGAACGCAGCAGTCATACCTTCCACGTCTTAACCGTCTCCACTACGCCCATCGGGCCAGAATGCCATGAAACGTCGTCTTTTCCTTCTCGCCGGCACGGCGGGATTGCTCACGCTTGCCGCTTGCGAACAAGCGCCGAAACCCCATTACAACGGCCTCGACCTGACGGGAGGCGATTACAAGCCCGACTTCAAGTTGAGCGGCCCCGACGGCAAGGTCTACACCCTGGCCGACTTCAAGGGCAAGTATGTGATGGTCTTCTTTGGCTTCACGCAATGCCCGGACGTGTGCCCGACAGCCCTGTCGCGCGCGCTGGAAATCCGCCAGAAACTGGGCGCCGATGCCGACAAGCTGCAAGTGCTCTTCATCAGCATCGACCCCGAGCGCGACACGCCCGAGCTGCTGGGCGAATACATGCGCGCCTTCGACCCCAGTTTCCTGGGCTTGCGCACGGACCCGAAGGACACGGCGCAGACGGCCTTCAACTACAAGGTCTTCTACCGCCGCGTGCCGAGCGGCAGTTCGTACACGATGGACCACACGGCCATCAGCTACGTGCTCGACACCGAGGGGCGCATGCGCCTGGGCCTGAAGCACCAGTTGACGGGCGATGAGTGCGTGCAGGACATCAAGACCCTGATGAAATCGAAATACACCTTGTAACTATCACGAAAGGAATAATCATGACCCATCTGAAAACCCTGCTGGCCACGGCCCTGACCGTGCTGTCCTTCTCCGCCGCTGCCCAGACGTCCGTGCAGATTAGCGACCCGTGGGTGCGCGCCACCGTGCCGCAGCAAAAAGCCACGGGTGCCTTCATGCAGATCACGGCGCCAAAAGCCATGCGGCTGCTGGAAGTGCGCTCGCCCGTGGCGGGCGTGGCGGAAATCCATGAAATGAGCATGACGGACAATATGATGCGCATGCGCCAGGTCAAGGAAATCGCCTTGCCAGCCGGTAAAGCCGTCGAACTGAAGCCGGGCGGCTACCACGTGATGCTGCTGGACCTGAAAGGGCAGGTGAAGGCGGGCGACAAGATCCCGCTGACCCTGGTCGTCGAAGGCGAGGACAAGCGCCGCGAAACCATCGAAGTCAATGCCGTGGCCCGTCCGCTGGGCGCCAGCTCGACGTCAACTGCGATGCCGGCGATGAAGCACTAAGCTACGGCAATGCCCTTGCAAAGCCCGGTTCGCCGGGCTTTTTTGCGTCCATTTGAAAATTAAACAGCTGTTTGATACAATGCCGGATAATATTAAACGGATGTTTAAATGATGGGAATGGCATGACAGAAGAAGTCGAAACGGCGCGCACGCGCATTCTGCAGGCGGCGGTCCAGCTGTTTGCCGACGAAGGCTACAAGCTCGCGTCCGTGCGCAGGATCTGCGAGGCGGCCCACGTCAACGTGGCGATGGTTAACTATTATTTTCATGGCAAGGAAGAGCTGTACCTGGCCGCCTTCGACCATGCGCGCGCGCTGGCGCGTGCCTCGGCCGCTGCCGCGCCGGAGGCAGGCCCAGCGGCGGCCGTGGTGCCCGTGGAACAGTTGCGCCTGGCGATAGAATCGATGGTCTTCGACATGCTGCGCCCGGGAGCGGCTTCGCTGTTCAGCCGCCTGGTGGCGCGTGAATTGATCGAACCCACGTCCGCCATCCACATGCTGGCAGACCGCGATGTGCGCGCGCACCACGCCCTGTTTACAGGCTTGATCCGTGGCGTGGTGGGCGAGGCCATGCCGGCGGACGTGGTGCAGAAATGCGTGTTCAGCGTGATTGGCCAGGCTGTGTTCTATGCCCGTTCGCGAATCGTGCATGAACTGGTGGCGCCGGAAATTACCTATGACGAGACTGGCACCGCCAGCATTGCGCAGCATGTCGCCGCGTTCTCGCTGGCGGCCCTCGACGGCTTGCGCCGCCAATATGCTGTGCAGGCGGGCGCATGAAAACCAGAAACCTGACCCTGGTGCTGGCCGGTCTGGCCATGCTGGGCCCGTTCGCCACCGATACCTTCCTGCCGTCGTTTCCCGCGATCGGCACGCATTTCGACGTCAGCAGCGTGCTGGTGCAGCAGACCCTGAGCGTCTACCTGGCCGCCTATGCCTTCATGACCTTGTTCTACGGCACCTTGTCCGACTCGTTCGGCCGCCGTCCCGTGATTCTCGCTTCGCTGCTGATCTTTGCCGTGGGCTCCATCGGCGCCGCCTTCGCCCCCAGCTTTGGCTGGCTGCTGTTCTTCCGCGGCATGCAGGGCACCTCGGCCGGCGCGGGCAGGGTGATCGGGCAAGCGATCGTGCGCGACAGTCTGTCGGGCGCGGCCGCGCAAAAGATGCTGGCCAACATCATGATGGTGTTCGGCATCGCCCCCGCCATCGCCCCCATCATCGGCGGCTGGCTGCACGTGGCCTACGGCTGGCAATCGACGTTCGTGTTCACCTTTTCCGTCACCGTGCTGCTGGCGCTCGCCTGCCTGAAAGGCTTGCCGGAAAGTTTAGCTGTCGAGCAACGTCAGCCTTTCCATCCAGGCAACATCGCGCGCAATTACTGGCTGGCCTTGCGCCACCGGGCATTCCTCTTGCGTTCGCTGGCCGTGGCCTTCGCCTTTGGCGGCTTTGCCCTGTACATCGCCTCGGCCCCGCATTTTATTTTGGAGTTGCTGCATCTGCCGGAAACGGCGTTCGGCTGGATGTTCATCCCCATGGTGGCGGGACTGGTGCTGGGCTCGGCGCTGTCGGGCAAGCTGGCCCACGTGGTGAAAAGCACCGTGCTGGTGCGCTGGGGCTTGCTGGCCATGGCGGCCACGGGTGCGATCAATATTGCTTACAACCATTGGTTTGCGGCCAGCATCCCATTCGCCGTCGTGCCCGTGATGCTGTACGCGTTCGGCATGTCGCTGGCCTTGCCGGGCATGACCATGTCGACGCTCGACATTTTCCCGCAGATGCGGGGCCTGGCCGCCTCCCTGCAAAACTTCGTGCAAATGCTGGTGTTTGCGCTGGTGTCCGGTTTTGTCGCACCGTTGCTGTTCGACAGCGCATTCAAACTGGCGCTGGGACAGGCTTCGGCCGTCGTGCTGGCCGCCGCATTCTGGTGGCTGGGCAGCCGGCAAGGGGCGGGGCAGGGCGTGGTAGGGGTTGTCAAAACAATATGACGAGCCCTGGAAAAGGATGGCATGCATTCTGCTTTGTTACACTGTGACAATCAGACCCTCGCTGCGGGCAGCACAGCACGCGCGCGGGTCTAAGCAGTTTTGCAACTTTACCTTTGGCTATCATGCACTTGATTAACTCCAGTTTGAACCACGCCTTGCGCGTGCCGCTGGCTGCGGAAATCCACTCGCGGCCGTTCTTGCAGCTCGACGCCCCCGAGCTGATCACCCATCTGGCCGTCTACAAGGATGACAGCGCGGCGCCCGGTGCGTCGAATATGGCGGCCCAGCACGCTACCCTGGCGGCCCTGTGTACGCATTTCGGCGTCACGCCGCCCGCTGCCGAAGCCAAGTATTTTTATTACGACTTCGGCCGCTTCCGCCTGAAATGGGAATGCCACACGGAATTTGCCACGTTTACCTTCGCCGAACATCCGGGTACCGCCTTGCCCCTGGAGCAGGCGTTCGAGCGCATGCCCCTGGAACAGTTGCCGCAACAATGGCTGGTGGGCTTGAAGGGCAAGCTGATGGTGGCCGCCCACGTGGTGCTCGAGCAGGCGACGGAGCCGGCCGAGATCTTCATGCAAGGTTTGTCGCGCGTGTTCGAGGGCAATACCCTGGCCGGCAGCAAGGTGCTGCAGGGCGGCGAATTGTGGACGGATTTCACCATCCAGTCCGACGGCTTCAGCCGTTTCGTCATCCGCGATGCGGGCATGCGCTCGCAGCAGTCGGGCCGATTGGTGCAGCGCGTGCTGGAAATCGAAACCTACCGCATGATGGCCTTGTTGGGCTTGCCCTACGCCATGCAGGCGGCGCCATCGTTGAATGCCATCGAGAACGAACTGGCGACCCTGGCCGCCGCCATGGTCGATACGGACGACGCCCCAGGAGCCGGCGATGAGGGCGTCTCCGAGCAAGCCTTGCTCGACCGCATCACGCGCCTGGCGGCCCGCATAGAAAAGCTGTCGCTCGACAATAGCTACCGTTTTTCCGCCTCGAAAGCCTACATGGGTCTCGTCAAGGCGCGCATCGACGAGCTGCGCGAAGTACGCATCGAGGGCATCCCCACGGTCGAGGAATTCATGGACCGCCGTTTGACGCCCGCCATGAATACGTGCGAAGCGATGTCCAGCCGCCAGGAAGCGATGGCGCAGCGCATTGCCAACACCAACGACTTGCTGCGCACGCGCGTGGGCATCGTGCAGGAATTGCAGAACCGGCAAATCCTGCAATCGATGAACGCCCGCGCGGCCCAGCAGCTGCGCTTGCAGCAAGCGGTGGAAGGCTTGTCCGTGGCGGCCATTTCCTACTACGTGATCGGCCTGTTCAGCTATACGGGCAAGGCGGCCAAGGTGCTGGGGCTGCCCGTGAATCCGGAAATCCTCGTCGGCGCCCTGGTGCCGTTCGTGGCGGCCGCCGTCTGGCTGGGCTTGCGGCGCATGCATCACAAGCTGCACGCGGATTGACCAGGGCAGGCACTCAGGCGGTGCGTACGCCGCGCGCCGCCAATCTTTGCTATCGTGCTGGCCTCATTGTTTGCTACAAGGAAATCAGCGTGCTTGCCAAGGTTGGAGATATCTACAGTGTGTTTTCGCACAGGCTGCAGCAGTATGTGGCTTGCCAGGTCACGGCCATCGACGATGCCGCGTCCGGCAGCGCCCCGCTGGCCGCCATTTTGCAGCTGGACTGGATGGGCGACACCTTGCCCGATGCGCACGCCGTGCAGGCGATGCGTCCCCTGGTGTGCGATTACTATTTCTGGAACAAGCGCCACGACCACAGCTTTGCCAGCGCGACGGTGCCGCGCCACTACAGCCTGGTGGCCAATGTGGCGCCGCTGGTCGAGACGGCAGTGAAAAGCTACAGCGGCGGCTGGCACTTGGGCGACAGCGTTTGGCGCCAGCGCCGCTGGGAGCAGGTCGACCCTGCCCGGCGCCAGCGCTTCAAGGCGGCATCGAGCGAGGAAGTGATGGTCGGCGGCCAGGCCGTGCGCCAGAAGACGAGCCGCATCGGCGACGATATCCTGCAGGCGCTCGGCGACCTGTCCGAACTGGACCAGCTGCCTTGCCTGACGACCATCGAGACGCGCCACGGCAGCGCGGCGCTGGCCGCCTACATCAACGGCAACCCCATCATCAACGAAGTGCACTGGCAATCCTCGACGGAGAGCGAACTCGACTTGCGCAACAGCAATGTCAGCCGTCTCGTCGTGCATGGCGCAGGCTTGCGCTCGCTGCGCCTGAACGAGGGTTTGAGCACCCTGATACTGAATGGCGCGCCGTCGTCCGCGCTGCGCATCGACGACCCGCATGCAGGGCGCTTCCTGCGCCTGCAGTGTTCCGGCGCCCTGACGCCATTCCACGGCCTCGACCAGCTGGCGCGCCTGTCGCTGAGCGCCATGCCGGCCGTGGATTTCGACATGGTGGCGCAGCGTTTCCCCTTGCTGACGGACCTGACGGTATGGGGCAAGCCGGGGCTGGCGTCAAACGTGGCCAGCATCGCCAGACTGGACCGTTTGCGCTCCTTCACCGCGTATGAACTGTTCGGCTACGGTGCCGACGACTTCCCCGTGCCGGCGCAGTTGCCGGCCTTGTCCAGCCTGTGCCTGACCAGCCTGCCGGCCGACGCCGCCAAGGCCATCAAGGCCAGTTATAAAAAGGCGGCGGTGCTGGGTCTGGACCTGTCGGTGACGCGGCCGCGCAAGCCGGAATGGCTGGCGGAAAACCTGGACAATCCGTTCCGCGACTGGGATGGCCGCGCGCACATTGCGGCGGCGTATGCCAAAAAAGCCGCGCAGGCGTATAAAAAGCTGCTGGCCACGGCGCGCACGCTCGACGGCGCGAACGATGCCGGGACGGCGCAAGCCGTGGCGCAGGAGATGGTCACCGCCTATGTCGGCGTGTTCAACCAGATCGAGCGGCGTTCCAGCGTCATCGAAACGGTGGAGCGCGATGAAATCTATGTGGCGCTGGAGCAGGTGCTGGCGCAAGTGCCGCTGCCCGATGTGGCGGCCTTGCTTGACTTGTTCGACCGCTTGCGCGAATTTTAGTCTTTGCATGACCTAGAAAAAAAGTTCTAGACATGGTGTTCTAGAATCGGTATTCTAGCGTCATGTTAAAAAATACCTCCACTCCCCATCCCACGGCCGCCGAACTGGATCTGCTGCGCATCCTGTGGCGGCGCGGTCCGTCCGACGCGCGCGCCGTGTACGACGCCCTGGCCGAAGAGCGTGCCGACGCCAGTTACGCCACCGTGCTGCGCCAGTTGCAGCTGATGCATGGCAAGGGCTTGCTGAGCCGCGACGAAAGCCAGCGACCGCAGCTGTATGCGGCCGTCGATGCGCAGGAAAAGCTGCAGACGAGTCTGCTCAAGGACTTGATCGGCAAGGTGTTTTCCGGCTCCGGCAAGGCGCTCGTGCTGACGGCGCTGCGCGAGCACGTGAGCGACGCGGAACGCCTGGAAATTGAAAAAATTCTGCGCAGCAAGGATGGCAAACAGCCATGAATGTGGACATGCGCCTCGGCATCGAGTTGGGCAAGCTGGTCCCTGCGCTGGGCTGGGTCTTGCTGTATTTCGTCTGGCAGGGCTTGATCGTGGGCGCCGTGTCCGCCGTCCTGCTCTGCTTGCTGCGCCAGGCCAGCGCGCGCTGGCGCTATGCCGTCTGCGCGCTGGCGCTGCTGCTGTGCGTGTGTATTCCTTTTGTGCACCTGCTGTCCCTGCTGTCGGGCGCATCGCCGGCCCGGCTGACGGTGGACGCTCCGCCCGCCTGGCGCGCCGCGCTGCAAGCATGGATGCCGGCCCTGGTGCTGGCCTGGAGCGCCGGTGTCGCCCTGATGAGCTTGCGCCTGTGCCTGGGCCTGGCCTGGGTCGGCAAGCTGCGCCGCCAGGCGGTCGCTGCCCCGGCCGTCTGGCAGGCGCGCCTCGATGCGCTGGCCTTGCGCATGGACTTGCACGGCAGTCGGAAAGTGCCGCTGAAGCTGCATGGGGGATTGTCCAGCCCCGTCACGGTGGGTTTCTGGCGCCCCGTCATCCTGCTACCGGCCGCCTTGCTGAGCGGCATGCCCGTCGCCTTGCTCGAAGCGCTGTTGGCGCATGAACTGGCGCACGTGCGGCGCTGGGATTACCTGGTCAACCTGCTGCAAAGCGTGGCCGAGGCGCTGCTGTTTTTTCACCCCGTCGTCTGGTGGCTGTCGGCGCGTATGCGGGCCGAGCGGGAGCAGGTGGCCGATGCGCTGGCTGCGCAGGCGCTGCAAGACCCGCAGCAGCTGGCCACGGCGCTGCATGCCTTGTCCTTGCACGCTGCCGCGCCGCAACATGCCGGCTTGCTGATGTCGGCCCGGGGCGGGGCGCTGCTGACGCGCATCGAACGGCTGATGGCGCCGGGCGCCGACACGGCCGGCTGGAAACTGGCCGTGCCCGCCTTGCTGCTGGCCTGCGCCACCTTGCTGCTGCAGGTGCAGGGCAAGCCTGCCGTCAACGGAACGATGCTGGCCGATGCCGCCGCCGCGATGCTGGACTTGCCCGTCAGCGCGAAACACATGCTGGTATTTGACGACAGCACGGGCCAGGTGCTGATGGCGAAAGATGCGGACGCCGTCGTGCCCATCGCCTCGATCACCAAGCTGATGACGGCCATGGTGGTGCTCGACGCGGCCCTCGACCCGGACGAACAGCTGCGCATCGTGCGCGCCGATGGCGATGCATCCTTGCAGCGCCGCAGCCTGCTGGCCGATGGCGTGGCCGTGTCGCGCGGCGCGCTGTTGCAACTGGCGTTGCTGCCATCCGAAAACCGCGCCGCCGCCGCGCTGGCGCGCACTTATCCCGGCGGCAACGCGGCTTTTCAGCAAGCCTTGCAAGCGAAGATCCGCCAGCTGGGCTTGCGCCGCACCACCCTGACGGACCCTGTCGGCAGTTCGCCCGCGAATACGTCGACGGCCAGCGAGGTGGCAAAGATCGTCGCGGCGGCCGCGCGCTATCCGGACATTGCGCGCATCACCAGCCATCCGCAAGCGAGCGTGGCCGTCAATGGCAAGGTCCGCACCCTGCGCAACACCAATCCGTTGGTCGGCGGCAAGGGCTGGGACATTGTATTGTCCAAGACGGGCAGCAGCCACGAGGCGGGCAGCTGCCTGACCATGCGCATGCGCAGCGGCGGCAAGCACGTCACCGTGGTGCTGCTCGATGCCGACGGCGCGCAGCGGCGCTCGCTCGACGCCGGCCACATCCGCGACACCCTGGCCGGGAGCCCAGGCCGCATGCATTGATACCCCCCCCCCCCGGGCGCGCCAGTGCGGGCGCCCTTCTTTTTACACTCTGGAGATGACAATGACACTATTGGCGAAGTTGATGCTGGCTACGGTTGCGACCATGGCGGCAGGCACGGTGCAGGCAAAGACGCCGGCCCCGGTGCAGGATAAACCTGTTAATTGCGACAATTGCAAGGAATGGAATGCGCCCGTCAAGCCGTTCAATATCTATGGCAATAGCTGGTATGTGGGCACGGCGGGCCTGTCCGCCGTGCTGGTGACAAGCCCGCAGGGCCATATCCTGCTCGACGGCGCGCTGCCGCAATCGGCGCCCCTGATCATCGCGAACATCCAGGCGCTGGGCTTTCGCATCGAGGATGTGAAAGTCATCCTCAATTCGCACGCCCATTGGGACCATGCGGGCGGCATCGCCGCGCTGCAACGGGCGAGCGGCGCCACCGTGATGGCCAGCGCCTCGGGCGCCCTGGGCCTGCAAAGCGGCACGAATGGCAAGGATGACCCGCAATACCAGGCCAATCCCGTCGTGCATGTGGCCAAGGTAAGCAAGGTTAGCCTCGTGGGCGAGGGCGATACCGTCAAGGTTGGACCGTTGAGCTTGACGGCCCACATGACACCGGGCCACACGCCTGGCGGCACGACGTGGACCTGGACCTCATGCGAAGATGCGCGCTGCCTGAACGTGGTGTACGCGGACAGCCTGAACCCGTATGCGAGCGGCGATTTCCGCTATACGGGCAAGGGCGCGGGCAAGGGCAGGACGCCGGACGTATCGGCCGCGTTCGAAGCGAGCATCGCCAAGGTGGCGGCCTTGCCATGCGACATCATCATCCCCGTGCATCCGGGCACGACGGACGTGCTGGGCAAGGCGGCCAGGCGCAGCGGCACGGACAATCCCCTGATCGACGCCAACGCCTGCCGCGCCTATGCGGCCGAAGCGGGCGGCTTGCTGGCCAAGCGCCTGGCGAAGGAACGGGACGTCGCCTTGCCTCTTGACGCGAAGGGCGCGGCGCACGCGCACTAAGCCGTTTTTACTGTGCCGCCTGCCGCTGTTTTTGCAGGCGTTTCAGGAATACCGTCATTTCCTTGACGGCTTGCAGGTCGCCTTGCTGCTGGGCGACTGTGACGCCCGTGGTCCAGGCAGCCTGCGCTTCATCCAGCCTGTCCAGCTGGAGCAGGGCCTTGCCCAGCAGTTTCCAGGCGGCGGAATAGCTTGTTTGCTGTTGCGTCGCCTGCGCCAGGTGGATGACGGCTTGCTCGGCGTCATTGTCTTTCAGGCAGGCGTCGCCCAGGCCAAAGCGCAGCAGGGCGCTGTCGCGGCCCTGCGCCAGCAGTTTTTCCAGTTGTTCACGCAGCATTTTCGCCTCACCTCAATATGCAAGTTAATTCTTGCATATTAGCGCTTGCGCGCTTGAGAAACAAGCCTGTCTTCAATCCGCCACATCCACCACCAGCTTGCCGCGCGCGCTGCCGTCCATCTGCGCCACATGCGCCTCGTGTGCCGTGCGCAAGCTAAAGCGGCGTGGATCGAGCCGCACCCGCAGCTTGCCCGCCTCTATTAATTTGTTGGCTTCGCGCAGGATCGCGCCATGGCGCGCGTGATGCTCGCCGCTCAACAGGGGCAGCAGGGTGAACACGCCCGAGTAAGTCGCCGCGCGCGCCGTCAGCGGGCTCAGGGCGAACGTGCCCCAGCCCAGGCAGCTGACGACGTGGCCGCCATACATGCGTGCCGCCTTGAAACTGGCGTCCAGGGTGGTGCCGCCCACCGTGTCGTAGACGATGTCGAAGCCGGCGCCGCCCGTATGCTCGGCCACGTAGTCATCGACCGTACTGGTGCGGTAATCGATGAAGCGCGCGCCCAGCGCCTCGATGGTGGCGCGGCTGGCGGCGCTGCCCGTGGCAGACACCTTCGCGCCCAGGGCGACGGCGAGCTGCACGGCCATGTGGCCCACGCCGCCCGCGCCTCCATGCACGAGCACGGTGTCGCCCGCCTTCACGTGGGCGCGGTCGACCAGCCCTTCCCAGGCCGTGATGAAGACGAGGGGCAGGGCCGCCGCCTCGCGCATGCTCAATCCTTGCGGCACAGGCGCCAGCAGGGCGGAATCGAAGACGGCGTACTCGGCCAGCGAGCCCTGGATGCCGGCGATGCCGCCCGCCATGCCATACACTGTTGCGCCAACGTGAAAAGTCGTCACGCCTTCGCCCACGGCCGCCACCGTGCCGGCCACGTCGATGCCAAGGATGGCGGGCAGGCTGGGCCGGGCGTGCGGGGCAGCGCCGGCGGCGATCTTCGTGTCCAGCGGATTGACGCCGCTGGCGGCGATGCGCACGAGGACTTGCCCGGGGCCGGGCTGCGGCACGGGCAGCTGCTCGATGCTCATGCGGGCGGAAAAGGTGTTGAGGACGAGGGCTTGCATGATGTTCTCCTGTGGTTGATGCCCCAGTCTAGGCGGGAAGGGAATAAAGAAAAACCGGGCGCGGCCCGATGCACTATTTCAGTATCGTGGATAATCATAGTCAAACAGGAGGGAAATACATGGACAGGCTGGAAGCGATGCGCGTGTTTTGCGCCGTGGTCGAGGCGGGCGGTTTCAGCAAGGCGGCGCAGCGCCTGGGCATTTCCACCTCGTCCGTGACGAATCAGGTGGCGGCGCTGGAAAAGCATTTCGGCGTGCGCCTGTTACAGCGCACGACGCGCAGCATGTCGCTCACGGCCGAAGGCCAGCAGTGCCATGCGCAGGCGCGCCAGGTGCTGGCCGGCATGGCGGCGCTGGAATCCAGTCTGGAACAGGCGGCCGGGAAACCTTCGGGTAGCCTGCGCGTGGATATGCCCAGCAGCATCAGCCGCAACCTGGTGGCGCCCGCCTTGCCACGCTTTACCGCCGCCTATCCCGACATTTCTCTGCGCCTGACGGTCAGCGACCGCCTGGTCGACATGGTGGAAGAGGGCATCGACGTGATGCTGCGCATCGGCGAACCGCAGGATTCGTCGCTGGTGGCGCGCAGCCTGCTGACCATGGATTATCTGTGCTGCGCTTCCCCCGCCTTCATCGCCCGGCATGGCGTGCCGCGCACGCCGCAGGAACTGGATCAGTTTGCCTGCCTGCATTTCCTGTATCCGAAAGCGCGCCAGGTGCGGCCCTGGCTGTTCCAGGATGGGGAAGCAGGCGAGCCGTACGCCCACACGCCCGCTGCCGCCTTGTCTTTCGACCATATCGAATCGATGATCGCCGCTGCCCAGGCCGGTTGCGGCATCGTCCAGGCGCTATCCGTTTCCGTCTTGCAGCCTTTGCGCGAGGGGACCCTGGTGCCCGTGCTGCAGCCGTTCCGCACGCGGGGACCGGATTTGTGGGCGCTGTTCCACCCGCGTCAGCTGCGCGCCGCCAAGGTGCAGGTGTTCGTGGAGTTTTTGGCGCAGATTGTTCACGAAGGCTTTAATGAGAATTGATTATCAATTATAATGCAAGCCTATTGCATTGATTTGCGCCTTCGTCAGGAATTCCATGCCCGTGTTTTTACGCCGCCCCGTGGCGCTGTTACTTGCCGCTGCCAGCCCCTGGTCACTGGCAATCGATGATGTGCAGGCCGGCGATGTCGTCACCGTCAAGGCCGAGCGCCAGCATTACCGCAGTCTGTCGGCCACGGGCGCCACCAAGACGGACGCTTTATTGATGGACTTGCCGCAAAGCGTGCGCGTGCTGACCAGCGACCTGCTGCGCGACGCCGGCGTGACGACCTTGGCCGGTGCGCTGGACCTGGCCAGCGGTATTTCAAAACAAAGTCCGCTGGGCGGCCTGTGGGACAGCTATGCCATGCGCGGTTTCACGGGCGACCCGAATTTCGGTTCCGACTACATGGTCAACGGCTTCAGTTCCAGCCGCGGCTACAACGGCATGCGCGACGGCGGCAATACGCAGAATGTGGAAGTGCTCAAAGGCCCCGCGTCGGCCCTGTACGGCCGGGGCGAGCCGGGCGGCACGGTGAACATCACGACGAAAAAGCCGAAGTTCGCGCCGGAATACAGCGCCGATGTTGCGCTGGGCAGCTTCCGCACGCGCCGCGCCGCCGTCGACTTGACGGGACCGTTGAGCGACACCATCGCCTACCGCTTGAACGCCGCGCACGAGGAAGGGCACAGCTTCCGCGATACGGTGAAAGTCGAGCGCAGCCTGTTTTCTCCCTCGTTTATCTGGCTGGCGGGCGAGCACACGACCGTATCGTATGAAATCGAAGCGGTGCGCCAGCGCGCGCCGTTCGACCGGGGCGTGGTGGCCGTGAACGGCAAGCTGGGCGCCGTGCCCGTGTCGCGTTTCCTGGGCGAGCCGGGCGACGGCCCCATGACGGTCAAGTCGCTGGGCCAGCAGCTGTTCATCCACCACGCGCTGTCCGACGACTGGACTGTGCAGGCGGGCGCTTCCTGGCGCGACAGCGAATTGCGCGGTTATTCGACCGAGGCGAACAAGCTGCTGGCCGATGGCCGCACCCTGAACCGGCAGCGCCGCCACCGCGATTTCTCGGCCACCGACGTCTCCGCCCGCGTCGAGTTGCTGGGCAAGTTCAAAACGGGCGCGCTGGCGCACGAGGTGCTGGCCGGCGTGGACGCCTACCATTTCGACGACCACCGGGTGCAGCTGCGGCGCAACCCCAGCGCCGCGAATGCCTATGCCATCGACATTTTCAATCCCGTGTATGGCGGCAAGGCCGCGCCGCTGGCCCTGTCCATCGACACGCAGGAAGGGCAACGGGCGCGCGGCCTGTACGCGCAGGACCAGATCGACCTGGGCGCCCAATGGAAGGCGCTCGTTGGCGTGCGCCGCGACAGCTACACGCAGGATGTGGCGAACCATCGCCTGAACGTGAGCAACCGCCAGTCGCTGTCGGCCACCAGCCCGCGCGCGGGCCTCGTCTACCAGCCGTCGACAATGTGGTCGCTGTACGCGAGCGCGGCGAAGGGCTTCCGGCCCAACAGCGGCATCAGCCTCGATAACCAGGCTTTCCCGGCCGAGCGCAGCCGCTCGTATGAACTGGGCGCGAAGCTGGAAACGGGCAAGCTGACGGGGACGGTGGCCGTGTATGACATCCGCAAGAGCAATGTGCTGACGACCAATCCCGCCAACACGGATTTCGCCATCGCGGCGGGCGAGGTGGGCAGCCGGGGCCTGGAGCTCGATGTGTCGGGCGAACTGGCGCGCGGCTTGCGCGTCTCGGGCGCGTATGCGTACACCAACGCCACCGTCACGCGCGGCGACAATACGATCGTGACGGGCAGCCGCTTCGCCAACGTGCCGCGCCACAGCGCCAACCTGCTGGCCACGCAGCAGTTCGCGCTGGGCACGGGCACGGCCAGCGTGGGCGGCGGTTTTCAGTATGTGGGCGAGCGCCTGGGCGACGTGGCCGTCAGCAGCCAATTTACCCTGCCGGCCTATACGACGGCCAGATTGCTGGCGTCGTATGCGCCCAACGCCAGACTGCGATTGGCTTTGAGCGTGGAAAACCTGTTCAACCGCAGCTACTATGCGAGTTCCTACAGCCAACTGTGGGTGGCGCCGGGGGCGGAGCGCACGGTGAACTTGAATGCCCATTACCGGTTTTAACTGTGGGGCTCTGTACATGCCACATCATTGTTCGAACCCAGCAGCATAGAGCCGGGGTCAGACCCGGCGGGTCTGACCCCAGATTTTGCTGGTGGGGTGAAATAACACTGCCGACTCACTAAAGTTTTTATAAATCAACCAATGACTGTTCCACTGACTTCCTCCGCCACCCTGCGCACCCGCATCGCCGTCATCGACGTGCTGCGCGGCTTCGTCATGCTGATCATGCTGTTCGACCATGTGCGCGAGACCGTCTTTTTACATCACCAGGTCAGCGACCCGATGGATGCGACCCACGTCGATCCGGCCCTGTTCTTCACGCGCCTGGCCGCCCACGTCTGCGCGCCCATGTTCGTTTTCCTGACGGGACTCTCCGCCTGGCTGTACGCGCATCCGGCGGCCGGTCCGCGCAGCGCCAGCGGCTTTTTGTTCAAGCGGGGCTTGCTGCTGGTGGTGCTGGAACTGGTGTTCGTCAATTTCGCGTGGAGCGGCGCGTTTCCGCCCGCCGTGCTGTACCTGCAGGTGATCTGGGTCATCGGCCTGGCCATGATGGCGCTGGCCGTGCTGCACAAGTTGCCCTTGAAAGTGCTGCTCGTGCTCGGTGTGGCGATGATCGCGGGCCAGCATTTGATGACCGGCTTGCGCGCCGAACAGGGCAGCCTTGGCTATTACGCGCTGACGGTGCTGCTGCAACGCGGTTATCTGGTGGCCGACGGTGCGATGAAGATCAAGGTCAGCTATCCGCTGCTGCCGTGGATAGGCGTGATCGTGCTCGGCTATGCTGCCGGCCCCCTGTATGCGCGCAGCCGCTCACCGGAAGGACGGCGCCGCCTGCTTCTGGCGCTGGGCGCGGGCAGCTTGCTGCTGCTGGGCCTGCTGCGCGGCTTCAATCTGTATGGTGAAACCCTGCCGTGGGTGGCGGGCGACACGGCCTTGCGCACGGCCATGAGCGTGCTGAACTTCACGAAATATCCGCCGTCGCTGGACTTTTTGCTGTTCACCCTGGGCCTGGGCCTGCTGGGCCTGGCCTGGCTGGAAAGCGTCGATAACGGGTTCACGCGGGCTTGCGCCACCTTTGGCGGCGCGCCCATGTTTTACTACTTGCTGCATCTGTATCTGCTGCTGGCCATCGGCCTGACCTTGACGGCCGTGCTGGGCGCCAATCACGGCACCCGCTACGGCGTCGAACATATCTGGCAAGTCTGGCTGCTGGCCTTGCTGCTGATGCCCGTGCTGTACTTCCCCTGCCGCGCGTTTGCCAATTACAAGCGCACGTCGCAGCAGGCGTGGGTGCGTTACTTCTGAGTCAAGCCTATTCTATTTGCAGTACAGCCTGTCAATGCTGTGGCTGGACGCCAGGTAATGCCGCGTTTGCCAACCGATGGCCACTCTGTAGGCGCACGGCGGATCCAGCGCCACGTTGACGGGGAAGCCGCCATTGTTGCCTGACAGGTGAGGCCCGCCTGCGCCGCCGCGGAACAGATAATTGCTGGGCGGTGGAGGCGGCGTGAAACTGGCGGCCGGCAGCGGTGGCGGCGGATGCTGGATGCCGTTGTTGTTGGAAATCGTGATAGTGAAAAAGCGCAAATGCGGATGGTCTATCGTGTACAGGATATGCACGAGGCCGCCCGCGATGGGATTGCAGGCATTGCTGCGCAATTCTTCCAGGTCCAGCGCCACGATGACGGGCGAGTTGTCGAAGACGATGGAGTCGAGCCCGTCCGTGGCCACGAGCGCCAGGGTATTTCCGTCACGCACTTCGAAACCCAGGCGGTAGCGGCGTATCGGTTCGCTTTCGGCCGCCGTCAGGCTGCGGCCCGCGTCGAGGATGGGCAAGCCGCCAGGCAGCTTGGCCGGATGCAGGCTGGTGATGGCGGGCGTATTCACGGTAAGCAAGTCGAAGGTGCGCAGGAAGATGTTGGGCGCCACGTTGACGACGGCCGTCGTGCCGTCGCGCATGTCCACGGTGACGGGCTTGCCGTCCACGCGTATCCAGCCGCCCGGTTTCAAGTCGCCCGCATCGACGATCACCTGCGCCGAGTCGGCCAGGCCCAGTCCGTTCGTATAAAACACATAGCCGACGAGCGTGCCGAGCACTTGCGTGAGCGGCGCCAGGCTGGCGGGCGCCACCGTCGGCAAGGCTGTCGGGTCGTCCGTGCCGCCCGGCCAGGACCATTCGCCGATGAGGAAACGGTATTCGAGCGGATTGGCGGGAATGGCGCTGTTGCGCAGCGGGCAATTGCCTTTCAATGTGACGCCGCCAGCGAACACGTACGAGGCGCCGGGGCCGCCCGCATAGCCTTGCGCGGAAAAGCCCGCCAGCGAAGGGAAGGGGTGGATGTCGAACACTTCCACCTGCTGCCAGTGGGGCACGCCTTCCACATCGGGAGGTAGCACTTCTTTCGAGCACAATTCGACGCAGAAACAGTGGCCCACGTTTTCGCGCCCCGGCTGGCGGCCGTTGGCCTGCGTTTCCGACAGGATTGTGATGCTGCCCAGCTGCGCCGTGAAATACACATCGGGCCCGCTGGCAAATTCCACGTTGATGAACGGCGAGAATGGCGTGAGCGTGAAGTCCGACGTCAGGTAGTCGATGCGGAAGCGCCCGCTGGTGTCCGTCACCGCAATGCCCAGCGCATCGTCCTGCAGCCAGTCCGCGTCGAACGCCCGCACGGTGGCACCTGCGATCGGCGTGTGCGGCGCATCGCAGGTGCGCAGCCGGCCGCAGATGGTCCAGGCGCCGAAGCGGGCGCGCACCAGGCACCAGAAGCGTTGCGGCAGGCAATAATCCCAGATGGCGACGAAATCGTTGTCGACCTGGCGCCAGCGGGGCTGGATGGTGGTGATGGAAAATTGCAGCGGCACGGGGTCTTTCGGTCCCGGCTTCAAATGGGGCACGGTGGGGCACAGGATATCGACCTCCACAGCCTCGCCCTGGTAATCGCCTTCCAGGGTGAAACTGTAGTTGCCGTCGTCATCGGTGCGCGCTTCGGCCAGCAGGAAGGGGGCTTTCGCCTGCACTTCCTCGTCAGAGAGGATGGCGAAGGTTTCCTTGGCGCTGGCCACGGCCAGGGCCGTGACGTTTTGCGTGTCGCGCGGCCGGTACAGGCGCACGATGACGTGCGACAACGGTTCCGGACATTCGGCACAGATCAAGCCGCACAGCTTGCCCCGCAGGATATAGGCCATGATGGTTCTCCAGCTCGGTTGGACAGTTGCGCCGTTCAAGATGGCGACGCTGTTACCAAGCTAGCAAACGGGCAGCCGATGGGTTTGATCCTGCGTAAAGGAGTGCCTATTTGATCAGCGCCAATACCTCGCGGAAACGCGGGTGCTTGCAGTCGCGTAGCCATTCAAAGGCCAGCATTTCCACCGTCACCAGCTGCGCGCCCAGCTTGCCCAGGCGGGCCAGCGCCGCGTCGCGGCTGGCGGCCTGGCGCGAGCCGACGGCGTCGATGGCGATGATGACGTCATACCCGAGTTCCAATAGGCCGACGGCCGTCTGCAGCATGCACACATGGGCTTCGCAACCCGTGACGACGATCTGTTTGCGTCCGGCGGGCAGCATGTCCTGCAAGCCATCAAAGCAGGCGCCGAAATGCGTCTTGTGCAAGGTCCGTTCGCACAGGGCGGCGATCTCTTCCACATTCGGCCCCAGTCCCTGGCGGTTCTGTTCCGTGCCCAGCACGGGCACGTCGAGCAGGCGGGCGATCTTTGCCAGGCGCAGGTTTTGCGCCAGCACCAGGCCGGCGTCGTGGATGGCCGGCATCAAACGGCCTTGCAGGTCGACAATGACTAAAACGGCATGGTTTGCATCTATCAGCATGGCATTATCCTAATTCGTATGTGGCGACAGGATAGTGTAGCGCGCAGTCAGCTTGGCCAGCTGGGCACGGCCGTCTCGCCCATCAGGTAGGCGTGATTGAGCTCGATGGCGCTGCGCAGGTAGTTCCACAGGGCGCTGACGCGGGCGATGTTGCGCCGCTCGCTGGGCGAGATCATCCAGAAGGCGCGCAGCAGGTCGATCTCGCCGTCGAGCACGGGCACCAGTTCGTTCGACTGCTGGGCCACGAAGCAGGGCAGGATCGCCAGTGCCTGGCCCGCGCGCGCCGCGTGGTACTGGGCGATGACGCTGGTGCTGCGAAACGCGCGCAGGGAATCGGGTGCCACGTTGTCCATGTAGCGCAGCTCCGAACTGAAGACCAGGTCGTCCACATAGCCGATGATCGGGTGCTGCGCCAGCTGCGCCACGCTGGTGATCGCTGCGTGGCGCGCCAGGTAGCCTGGCGTGGCGTACAGTTTCAGCCGGTAATCGGACAACTTCGTCACGACATACGGGCCGGACAGGGGCCGTTCGATGGAAATGGCCACGTCCGCCTCGCGCTTGGACAGGCTGACGAAACGGGGCACGGCGATCAGGTCCACGCTGATGTGCGGGTATCGTCCGCAAAACTGCGCCAGGTGGGGCGCCAGCACGATGGCGCCGAAGCCCTCTGTGGCGCCCAGGCGCACCTGGCCCGACAGCAATCGGTTGTGTTCGCCCAATTCCTCGGTGGCGGCAAACACCGTGCTTTCCATGGTTTCCGCGTATTCCATCAGGCGGTGGCCCTCGGGCGTCAGCTGGTAGCCCACGTAATTGCGGTCGAACAGCTGCGTGCCCACCTGCTCCTCGAACTTGCGCATGCGCCGCGACACGGTGGAATGGTCGATGCCCAGCTTTTTCGCCGCATCGACGAGTCCCGTGCTGCGCGTCAGTTCCAGGAAGACCCGTACATTGTCCCAATCGAGCATGGCCTTGTCTCCTTGTGCATTTTTGCAAAGGAATTATGCATTAATTCCACTTGAATGCATATTTTTACACATGCAGAATGCATCTAAACATATAAGAAAACCCGTTCACCTGGAGACACGCATGAAAAAAACCGTTCTGGCCATGGGCGCGCTGGCGCTTTCCCTGTCTTTCACCGGCGCGCACGCGCAGATTTCCGATGGCGTCGTCAAGGTCGGCATCCTGACCGACATGTCCGGCCCGTATTCGGCCATGGGCGGGCGCGGCTCCGTCGTCGCCAGCCAGATGGCCGTCGAGGATTGTCTGAAGGCTGAATGCAAGGGCATGAAGATCGAAATCCTCTCGGCCGATCACCTGAACAAGGCCGACATCGCCGCCTCCAAGGCGCGCGAATGGATCGACCGCGACAAGGTCGACGCCATCGCCGATCTGACCAATTCCTCGGTGGCCCTGTCCGTGCAAAAACTGATGAAGGAGAAGGGCGGCATCGCCATGTTCAGCGGCCCGGCCACGGGACGCCTGACGAACGAGGATTGCTCGCCGAACGGCTTCCACTGGATGTTCGACACGTATTCGCAGGCGGCCGGCACGGCGGCGGCGCTGACCAAGCTGGGACAAAAATCCTGGTATTTCGTCACCGTCGATTACGCCTTCGGCCACTCGCTGGAAAAGGACGCCAGCGAAGTCGTCAAGCGCAATGGCGGCACGGTGCTGGGCGCCGTGCGCCATCCGCTGAACGCGTCCGATTTCTCGTCCTTCCTGGTGCAGGCGCAAGGGTCAAAAGCACAGGTGATCGGCCTGGCCAACGGCGGCGCGGACACCGTCTCCGCCATCAAGCAGGCGCGCGAGTTCCGCATCGGCAGCGGCAAGGACCAGCGCCTGGCCGCCTTGCTGGTGTTCCTCTCGGACGTGCACGCGCTGGGGCTGGAAACGGCCCAGGGCCTCGTCTACGCGGACGGCTTTTACTGGGATTTCGATGACCGCAGCCGCGCCTTCGCCAAGCGCTTCGAGGCGCTCAACAAGGGCGCCAAGCCGACCATGGTGCAGGCGGGCGTGTATTCGAGCGTCTACCACTACCTGAAATCGGTGGCGGCCGCGAAAAGCGACGACTCGAAGGTCGTCGCCCAGAAAATGCGCGAGCTGCCGATCAAGGACGCCGTCATGAACAACGCCTCGATCCGCCCCGACGGCCGCGTCATCCACGACATGTACCTGGTGCAGGTGAAGACCCCGGCCGAATCGAAAGGCGCGTGGGATTACCTGAAAGTGCTGTCCACCATTCCCGCCGACCAGGCGTTCAAGCCGATGGATGGGGCGGCGTGCAATCTCGTTAAAAAATAATTCCGGGGTCAGACCCGTCGGGTCTGACCCCAGCTTTACGCCGTTGGGTTTAGCTGAACAAACATCGCACACCCGGAGCCTCAATCATGAACCAAGCCCTCACCTCAGTCCCCGCCATCCCCCTGCACATCGCCGGCAAGCATCACGCCTCGGCCAGCACGGAATGGCGCGACGTCGTCAACCCGGCCACGCAGGACATCGTCGCCAGGGTGCCGTTTTCCACGCCCGACGAAGTCAATCTGGCCGTCGCCACGGCCAAGGAAGCGTTCAAGACGTGGCGCAACACGCCGCTGGCGGCGCGCATGCGCATCATGCTCAAGTACCAGCAGCTAATCCGTGAAAACATCGGCGCCCTGGCCGAACTGATCACGCGCGAACACGGCAAGACCCTGCCGGACGCGGAAGGGGAAGTGATGCGCGGTCTGGAAGTGGTGGAGCACGCGTGCTCGATCGCCACCCTGCAGCTGGGCGAAATCGCGGAAAACGCGGCCACCGGCGTCGATGTCTACAATATCTACCAGCCGCTGGGCGTGGGCGCCGGCATCACGGCCTTCAATTTCCCCGTCATGCTGCCATGCTTCATGTTCCCCATCGCTATCGCCTGCGGCAATACTTTTGTCCTGAAACCGTCGGAGCAGGACCCGTCATCGACCATGTACCTGGTCGAACTGATGTACCAGGCGGGCTTGCCGGCCGGCGTGCTGAACGTCGTGCATGGCGGCGCCGACGTCGTCAACTTGCTGTGCGACCATCCCGACATCAAGGCCGTGTCCTTCATCGGCTCCACCCATGTGGGCACGCATGTCTACCGCCGCGCCAGCGAATCGGGCAAGCGCGCACAATCGATGATGGGCGCGAAAAACCATTGCGTGGTGCTGGCCGACGCCAACAAGGAACAGGCGATCAATAACCTGATCGGCGCCGCGTTCGGCGCGGCCGGCCAGCGCTGCATGGCCAATTCCGTCGTCGTGCTGGTGGGCGAGGCGCGCTCCTGGCTGCCGGAAATCGTCGCCCGCTCGCAAGCGCTGAAAGTGGGACCGGGCAGCGACCGCACGGCCGACCTGGGCCCGATGGTCTCGAAAGCGGCCATGCAGCGGGCGGAAAAACTGATCCAGGCGGGCGTGGACGAAGGTGCGCAGCTGCTGCTCGACGGCCGCGGCCACAAGGTGGCCGGCTACGAGGGCGGCAACTTCATGGGCCCGACGATTTTCTCGAAGGTGGCTGCGTCGAACGCCGTCTACACGCAGGAAATCTTCGGCCCCGCCATGTGCGTGGTCGAGACGGAGACGCTCGACGAAGCGATCGCCTTCATCAACGCCAACCCGAACGGCAACGGCACCTCGATCTTCACCTCGTCCGGCTGGGCGGGGCGCAAGTTCCAGAACGAGATCGACGTGGGGCAGGTGGGCATCAACGTGGCCATCCCCGTGCCCGTCGCCTATTTCAGCTTCACGGGCTCGCGCGCGTCGAAACTGGGCGACCTGGGCCCGAACGGCAAGCAAGCCCTGTATTTCTGGACGCAGACCAAGACCGTCACGGCGCGCTGGTTCGCCCCGGACGATGGCGGCAGCGGCGTCAATACCACCATTGCGATGAAATAAGGAGGCGGCGATGAGCACCAATATCGTTTTCATCGGCCTGGGCAACATGGGCTTACCCATGGCGCAAAACCTGGTGCGGGCCGGCCATGCGGTGACGGGTTTCGACTTGCTGCCGGCCAGCGTGCAGCAGTTTGCCGCCGGCGGCGGCCTGGTGTCCGATGACCGGGCGGCGGCGATAGGCCAGGCCGACATCGTCATCACCATGCTGCCGGCCAGCCGCCACGTGCTGGGCGCTTATTTGGGTAACCCTTTGGGCAACGCGGGCATCCTGGCGCAGGCGCGGCCCGGCACCTTGCTGATCGACTGTTCGACGATTTCCACCGAGGCGGCGCGCCAGGTGGGCCGCGCGGCCGAGGAAAAGGGCATGCCCATGCTGGACGCGCCCGTGTCGGGCGGCACGGCGGGCGCCACCAACGGCACCTTGACGTTCATGGTGGGCGGCGAAGAATCCGCGCTGGCGGCCGCGCGCCCCTACCTGGACGTGATGGGCAAGGCGATCTTCCATGCGGGCGGCTCCGGTTGCGGGCAGACGGTCAAGATCTGCAACAACATGCTGCTGGGGATTTTGATGATCGGCACCAGCGAGGCGATACGCCTGGGCGTGGCCAATGGCCTCGATCCGAAAGTGGTGTCGGACGTGATGGCGAAAAGCTCGGGCCGCAACTGGACCCTGGAGGTGTACAACCCGTGTCCCGGCGTGGCCGAGAGCGTGCCCGCGTCGCGCGGCTACACGGGCGGCTTTGGCGTCGACCTGATGCTGAAAGACCTGGGCCTGGCCGTGGAAAGCGCGCTGGCCAGCGGGGCGAGCGTGCCGCTGGGCGCCCTGTCGCGCAATCTATATAGCTTGCACAGCAAGGCGGGGGCGGGCGCGCTGGATTTCTCCAGCATTTATCAGCTGCTGGGCGAGAAAGCTTAAGGCTGCTGCGCCTGCAGGGCCGCCAATTCGGCCCTGGCTTTTTCCAGCTTGCCTTCCAGCTTGGCGATTTTCTTCGGCTGTTTATTGGCTTCTTGGGCCAGGCGCAGCGAACGCTCCGTCTGGTTCACTTTCGCTTGCGCCTTCAGCACCTTCTTGTTGTGGCGTTCGACCAGCGCGTTGTCGCGGCAGTGGGCGTTGACTTCGTCGAGCGCGCGCGTCAGGCCCGCGACCTTGTCGGACAGGCCCTGTTCCTGCGCCTGCTGCAATTCGCTGCGGATGCTTTCGCGCTTGGCGGCGCAGCCGGCCAGCCGGGTGTCTGCGGCGCTGGCACCCACGCAGGCGGCGGCGAGCAGAAGGGTCAGGGCGGTTTTCGATAGAAGGTTCATGGCATTCCTGTGTCTGTGGTGAGCCCGTGCAATGTAAGCCTGCCGGCGTGCCCTGTCAAACTTCGCCTACCGTGCGCGCCTGTCCCGCATGGCATCGGCTACCATGCGTGTTTTCTTCTTGTCGACACCGCCGCATGACCAGGAAATTACTATTGCTGCTCCCTTTGCTATTGCCGCTGCCTGTACTGGCGCAAACCTCGCCTACCTTGCTCGATCTGCAGCTGATCGCCATCAAGGCGCGGGCCGATGCGGCCAGCCATAGTCCGGAAAGCATCGCCGAATTTGCCGAAACCCGCCGCGTGGCCGAAACGGGCGACGTGGAGGCGCAGCTGGAACTGGCGCGCATGCTGCAGCTGGGCGTCGGCGCGCCGCAAGACACGGCGCACTCGATGGCCTGGATACGCAAGTCGGCCGAAGGCGGCTATGCGCCGGCGCAGGCAGCTTTGGGGCTGGCCTACACGGTGGGCGGCAAGGTGCCCATCGACCGCGTGCAGGGAGAATACTGGCTGCGCAAGGGCGTGGCGCAGGGCGACGCGCTGGCGCAAACCATGCTGGCGCTGGAATTCATCGATGGCAGCAGCCCTGCCGAAGAACAGGCGCTGGCCATCATCTGGTTGAAGAAGGCCGCGCTCGAAGAGCACTTTATTCCTGCCTATAATGCGTTGGGCGAGCACCTGATGCGCGCAGCCGCCGATGAGCAGGAGCGCGGCGAGGCCTTCCGCTGGTATGACAGATCGGCGCGTGAAAAGGAACCGGCCGGCATGCGCAACCTGGCCCGCGCGCACGAGCTGGGTCTGGGCGTGGCACAGTCGGACAAGCTGGCCCTGGCCTGGTACGAGCGGGCGGCATGGAGCGGCGACCTGCCCGCCATGCGGCGCATGCTCGACGTGTACGTGAAGGGTGAACTGGGACAACAGGCGAATGCCGAAGACGCCGCCGAATGGCGCGCCAGGCTGGCGGAAAGCGAGAAGAAATGAAGACCATCGTATTGTTATTGACCCTGGCGCTGGCGCAGCCCGTGCTGGCGCAGCCTGCGCCCTCCAAAGAACCGCGCCAGCATCCGGCGCTGGCCGAATTCGATATATCCGGCCTCGACGACATGCGCGCGAAGGTGCAGGCCGTGGTCAACCGCCCGGCCGACCTGTCGCCGGAAAAAATCGCCGCCTACGACAAGACGCGCCGCGCCGCCGAAGGGGGCGATTCGGCCGCCCAGCTGGAGCTGGCGCAGATGCTGCACGAGGGCGAGGGCACGCCGCGTGACGTTGACGCCGGCCTGGCGTGGATGCGGAAATCGGCCGAGGGCGGCTATGGCCCGGCGCAGGCATTCCTGGGCGTCGCCTATACGCTGGGGCAGGGCATGGCGGCGGACCGCAAGCTGGGCGAATACTGGTCGCGCAAGGGCGCCGCGCAAGGCGTGGAACTGGCCAACTTCATGGTGGCCCAGCACTTTGAAAACATCCACAGCAGTCCGGCAGAACAGGCGCACGCGCTGCACTGGCTGAAGTTCTATGCCGAAAACGGTTTTATTCCCGCCTACAATGAAATCGGCTACCGGCTGATGATGACGGCCAAGGACGAGACGCAGCGCAAGGAAGCGTTCGGCTGGTACATGCAGGCGGCCAAGGCGCTCGATCCGCCGGGCTTGAACAATGTGGCCTACTCGTATGAAGTGGGGCAGGGCGTGCCGCAGAGTGACGAGGCGGCGCTGGGCTGGTATGAAATGGCGGCCATCGCCAAGAGTCCCCCGGGCCAGACGGGCTTCGCGCGGCTGCTGGAGCAGGGCCGCGGCGGCCCTACCCGGCAAGGGCCGGCGCCCCAGCCCTTCGAGTTGTACCTGCTGGCGGCGAAGCAGGGCGACGCGGAAGCCATCGAACGGCTGGTCAAGGTGTACGATAAGGGCGAGCTGGGACAGGCGGCCGACCCGGCCAAGGCGGCGCTGTGGCGTGAAAAGCGCAAGTCAGCCACGCCCCCTTAAGTGGACGAGACGGGGCGGAAACGGCATGCTATCATCATTGTTATCGATAACAATATCATGAGAGACCCATGAATCCCGATTTTCGCTCCAGGGCCATGCTTGAAAAGCACATCCAGCACACGATGCATTTCTACCACCCGCGCGCGTTTGACCCGAGCGGCGGCTTTTATCACTTCTTCCTCGACGACGGCACCGTCTACGACCATGCCACGCGGCACCTGGTCAGCAGCACGCGCTTCATCTTCAATTACGCCATGGCGCACCGCCGCTTCGGCGGCGACGATTACCAGGCGGCGCTGCGCCACGGCGTGGCCTTCCTGCGCGACGTGCACCGCGACCCGGCCACGGGCGGCTATGCCTGGCAACTGTCGTGGAAAGACGGCGTCAAGACGGTGGAAGACGGCGCCAACCACTGCTACGGCCTGGCCTTCGTGCTGCTCGCCTATGCCCACGCTTTGCAAGCGGGCGTGGCGGAAGCGCGCGCCTACCTGGACGAAACCTTCGAATTGATGGAACAGCGCTTCTGGCTGCCCGAACACGGCCTGTATGCGGACGTGGCCAGCGCCGACTGGTCCACCCTGGACGGCTACCGCGGCCAGAACGCGAACATGCACGCGTGCGAAGCCATGCTGGCCGCATTCGAGGCGACGGGCGAGGCGCGCTACCTGCACCGCGCCGAAACCCTGGCGCACAACATCACGGTGCGCCAGGCGGGCCTGGCCAACGGCATGATCTGGGAACACTACACGCCCGACTGGGCTATCGACTGGGATTACAACCTGCACGACAAGAGCAATATCTTCCGTCCCTGGGGCTACCAGCCCGGCCACTTCACGGAATGGGCCAAGCTGCTGCTGATCATGGAGCGCCACAGCCGGTTCATGGCCGGACCATCGGAGTGGCTGCTGCCCCGTGCGCGCGCACTGTACGACACGGCGCTGGCGAAGGCCTGGGATGGCGCGCATGGCGGCATCCACTACGGTTTCGGCCCGCACGATGAAATCTGCGACGGCGACAAATACTTCTGGGTGCAGGCGGAAAGCTTCGCCGCCGCCGCCGTGCTGGCCGCGCGCACGGGCGACGACGCCTACTGGCAAAGCTACGACAAGATATGGGACTACAGCTGGAAGCATTTCGTCGACCACGAACACGGCGCCTGGTACCGCATCCTGACGCCCGAGAACCAGAAAATCAGCAACGAGAAAAGCCCGGCCGGCAAGACCGATTACCACACCATGGGCGCCTGCTATGAAGTGCTGAACGTGCTCAAAGGTGCCGCATGAGCGCCGCCTTCCCGCGTGAATTTCCACAATTCGTGTCGGCCGGCGAAGCGCTGACGGACATGCTGCGCACGGGCCCGGACGCCTGGAGCAGCCAGGTGGGCGGCTCGACCTGGAACGTGGCGCGCGTGATGGCGCGCCTGGGCGTGCCCAGCGCCTTTGCGGGCGCCGTCAGCCTCGACGTCTTCGGCGACGCACTGGCGCAAGCGACCGACGCGGCGGGCCTGGACATGCGCTTCTTGCAGCGCCGCGCGAAGTCGCCGTTGCTGGCCATCGTGCATGAACTGCATCCACCCACGTATTACTTCATCGGCGACGACAGCGCCGACCTGCATTTCGACGCGGCGCAACTGCCGGCCGGCTGGATGCAGGGCGCGCAATGGGTGCATTTCGGCGGCATCAGCCTGGCGCGCGAACCGCTGGCCGGCAAGCTGGTGGCGCTGGCGCAGGAGCTCAAGGCGGCCGGCGTGAAAATCAGCTACGACCCGAATTTCCGCATCATGATGGATGCGCGCTACGACGCCACCCTGCGCCGCATGACGGAGCTGGCCGACGTGATCAAGGTGTCCGATGAAGATCTGGCGGGCCTGTTCCGCCACGACGACATCGATGGCGCGTTTGCCGTGCTGCGCGGCTGGAATCCGCACGCCACGTATTTGTATACGCGTGGCGCGCAAGGTGCGGCGCTGTACCTGGGCGAGCAGACATGGCAGGCGGCCCCGCCCGCCATCGAGGTGGTCGACTCGGTGGGCGCGGGCGACGCCAGCATCGGCGGCTTGCTGTACAGCCTGATGTACCGGCCCGATGCGGACGGCGGCCAGCACTTGCGCTTTGCCGTCGCGGCCGGAGCAGGCGCCTGCCTGGCGGCCGGCGGCTCGCCGCCCTCGGTGGACCTGGTGGAATCGCTGGCGCAGCGCACGCAGCTGCGTTAAGTCGTATGGCGCGGTGCGCCGGCAGGCAGGCGCACCACGCATATTTTTTACGCAATGCAAAAATTTATCATGGTCAGCTTGATCTGCATCGAAACGCGTTGACCTTCCCGCCAGGCCTACCTTGACGTTGGCAATCCTCCTACATGCACGCCGCATGGCCCTGTCTAGAATGGGGACTTCATTGCACACCTGGAGAAAACATCATGGCCACCCAATCCCATCAGGCAGCGTCCGTTTCCCAGCAAAATGCCGGTATGCAAGACATGGATGCGATCGAACTGCTGACGCAAGATCATCAGACGGTGAAGGACTTGTTCGAACAGTACGAGGGGCTCAGCGACAGGTCGCTCGCCAGCAAACGCAAGCTGGCGCTGAAAATCTGCGAGGAATTGAGCAAGCATGCGATGGCGGAAGAGGAAATCTTTTATCCGGCCGTGCGCGACGCCAGCCGCCTGAACGAAGACTTGATCGACGAAGCCATCGTCGAGCACGCCTCGGCCAAGGAATTGATCGCGCAAATCGTCGCCATGGCGCCCGGCGAAGACTTGTACGACGCCAAGGTCAAGGTCTTGTCCAGGCAGATCGAGCAGCACGTACAGGAAGAGGAGGGCGAGATTTTTCCGCGCGCGCGCGAGGCGCAGCTCGATCTGCTGGCCATGGGCGGCCAGATCGCAGCGCGCAAGGCGGAAATGCAAGTGCCCGGGATGCAGCCCTGAGCCTGCCTGGCCGCGTCTGACTAGCGCGCTGGCCCTGTCGACGCCCGTTACATCAAGGTAAGCGCCATCAGAGGATGCGTGGCGGGCGCCTGCTGGCGGCAGGCGGTTCGCCGCCAGCGGTGCAAGTGGTGGAATCGTTGCTGGAGCGTACGATATGGCGATGATGTGGGGATGGCGTGTCTATTCAGCGGCGCCAGGGCGCCCTTTTTGCGAGAATAGGCGTAAGATTTGCTCTCTTGCCATGTCAAGAGCCTGTTCTGGGAGTGTATTCATCCGGGGATAGGTTCGAAGTCATGCGCTGACCGATATGCCGTGCTTCCCATTGCCATGCATGGCGCCACTTGGCCGGGTCCGTGCGCTTTACAGAGCACGGGCGCTGAGAAGGAAGTCCGCATGCATATGATCTGGAAGTTTTTCAATCCCCGGAGCTTCAAATTCAAGATGACTGTGCTCGTGGGCGTACTGGTGCTGTGCGCAACGGGTTCTGTTGCGCTCACATCGCTGTCTGTCGCGCAAGGGCAGATGGTATCCGTTATCGGCAATCAGCAATATGCCTTGCTGACCAGTGCCGCGGCATATATCGACGAAGACTTGAATGCCAAGAAAGCGCTGCTCAAGGTGCTGGCGGAAGGGCTGCCTGCGGATGTGTATGAACATCCGCAGCGGATGCAGGCATTTATAGAAAATCATCCAACCCTGCGCGAGGAATTTTTCAATCTCGTCGCCTTTGATGCTACCGGGAAACTGATTGCCAGCATGAATGACCGGCGCGTGGCTGGCAAGCTCAATTTCGCTGCGCGCGAATATTTTATCGATACCGTGAAGCTCAGGGAAGGCGTGATATCGCGTCCATTCAAGAGCCAGCTGTCGGGCAAGCCCGTTGTGCTGGTAACCGAACCGATCTATGACAAAGCCGGCAAATTGCTGTATGTAATCGCTGGCGGTCTGAATTTGCAAAGCCCGACATTTTTTGGCCAGTGGGAGCAGCTCAAGCCGGGCAAGAGCGGTTATCTGTTCATGTTGACCGACGACGGCACGATACTCCACCATCCGGACCCGGCGCGCGTCCTGAAGCGGGTGCATGATGAAACGGGCGGCGCAACCCCTTCCACCTTGGCCGCATTGCGGGGATTCGACGGTTGGACGCAAGGTAAAACCAAGCTGGGCGTGCAGGCAATTATGACGTACAAGCATTTGCGCGCGGCAGATTGGATCATCGGCGCCGTCTATCCTGAAAGCGAGGCATTCACGCCGGTCACCGATATGTATGCCAAAGTCATCATTGCTTCGTCAGGCGTGGCCTTTCTGGCCAGTTGTGCCGGCTGGATCGCGGTAATGCTGCTCTTGCGTCCTTTGGGCGATCTGGGCCGGCATGTGGCGAGCATACGCTCAGGCAATGCCGATATTGCGGTGTTTGATATCGCCCGTAAAGACGAGTTTGGAAAGCTGAGCCGTGCATTCTATGCGCTGTCGCTGCAGAGGGAAGCGGCGGAAAACAACCTCGCCGCTCTGGCGCGTACTGACATGCTGACGGGCCTGCACAACAGGCGCATGTTTGACGAGGCGCTGGCCGCGGCATTGACGCGTGCGCGGCGCGCTGGCACGGGCCTGGCGCTGGCGTATCTGGATATCGACTATTTCAAAAAAATAAATGACACATATGGGCATGGTATCGGCGATCTGGTATTGATTGAATTTGCCAAACGGCTCAAAGCTTGCGTCCGGGCCTCCGACACGGTGGCCCGCCTTGCCGGCGACGAGTTTGTCATTATTTTTGAACAACTGACGGAGCAGTCCGAGCTCGCGGTACTGGGCAAGAAAATCGTGCAAGGGATGGCCGTGCACTTTGATTGCGGCGGTATCGGTCTGCATGTCACCACCAGTGTCGGCTTGGCGTTCTGCACCCGCGGCGATACGACGGCGGGGGCATTCTTGACGGCGGCCGATACGGCGCTCTACAAGGCAAAAAGCGCTGGCCGCAACGGTTATGCCGTCACTTCCATCGGCAGCCCCGCCTTGACCGAGACGTTGTAGGGCCGGGTGCGCCGGAATGGCGGGTGGTGGCATCGCCTGTTCCGGCAGCGTCAAGGCCTGCGCTGGCCCTGTGCCGTCGGCGGCGCATAGCTGCCCGACGATGCGCGCTCTACCAGGGTAAATTCCATCAAGTGATGCGTGGCGGGCGCCGTCTCCCCGGCGCGGCGCTGGCGTATCTCGTCGATGACGAGCTTGACGGCGGCGCGCGCCATGTCGGCGATGGGCTGGTGGATGGTGGTCAGCTCGGGCCAGACGGTGCTGGCGACGGGCGTGTCGTCGAAGCCGCACACGCTCAATTGCGCCGGCACCTGCAAGCCCATGCCGTGCGCCACGGCCAGGGTGGCGGCGGCCATGTCGTCATTGCTGGCGAAGATGGCGCTGGGGTGCGGTTCGTGCGCCAGCAGCCGGCGCGCCGCGTCGAGCCCCGAACGGTAGGTAAAATAGCCTTGCGCCACCCTGTGCGGCGGCACTGGCAAGCCCGCTTCCCGCATGGCGTCCTCGAAGGCCTGGCGGCGCAGCAGGGCGGGCGTGTGCGCCGGGTCGCCTTCGATGAAGCCGATGTCGCGGTGGCCCAGTGAGATCAAATGGCGCGTCATGGCCAGCGCGCCCTCGTAGTCGTCGATGCGCACGGCCGAGACGCCGGGCGAGGGGCGCGCCGTGGCCACGGCGATGGCGGGGATGCCCATGGTATTGAGCTGCGCCAGCACTTCCGGTGAATCGCACAGGGGTGGCGGCACGAGGATGCCATCCACGCCGGCCGCCACCAGGCAATCGATGCCGGCGCGCTGGCTATCGAGGTCTTCGCAGCGTTCGAGCAGCAGCTGGCCGCCGCCCTGGCGGCACTGGTCCATGGCGCCGACGAGAAATTCACTGAGGAAGGCCGCGCTGGGGTTGCTGTATAGCAAGCCGATGCGCAGGGTGCCCGTGCGGGCGGCACGGGCCGCCAGGTTGGGCTGGTAACGCAGGCTGGCGATGGCCGCCTCGACCTTGTCGCGCGTGGCCGCGCTGACGCTGGCGCGCCCGTTGATGACGCGCGATACCGTCATGGCCGAGACGCCGGCCAGGCGCGCCACGTCGTGCACGGTGGCGCCGCTGGCCGTGTCGGCGGCGGCGTGGGCGGCATGCGCCGCCTTATTCGAGGTGGCCACCGAATTTCAGCTTGCCGCTGATGCGCATGCCGTGCAATTGACCCTCTTCCAGCTGGGCGGCGCTGGTGCGCTGCGCCGTGTCGCGCCGCGCCAGTCCCACCGACAGGATATCGAGCATCATCAGCTGCAGCAGGCGCACGATCATGGGCACGAAATTGAGGTTGCCTTCCGGGTGGTTCAGGGTCAGCAGCACGTCGGCCAGCTTGGCCAATGGCGAACCGCTGGCCGTGATCGCCAGCACGCGGGCGCCGCAGCCCTGCGCCACCTTGACGGTGCGCAGCAGGTCGGGCAGGGCGCCCGAACGGGAAATGACCAGCGCCACGTCGCCCGGTTTCAGCATGGCGGCGCTCATTTCCTGCGCCTGCGGGTCGGCAAAGAAGCTGCTGACGATGCCCAGGTTGAGCAGCTTGTGCTGCATGTCGTCGGCCACCACGCGGGCGCTGCCCACGGCCAGCAATTCAACGCGCAGCGCGCCGCGCAGCAGTTCGATGGCCGCCGTCAGCGCCTTCACGTCGAGCATGTCGCGCATGGCCAGCGCGGCCGAGGCATTATTGCCCAGCACCTTGCGCGCCAGTTCCGCGTCGGAGTCCGAAATCTCCACGTGGCAGTGCGCCACCGTGATGGCGCCGCCCGTCAGGCCGGAAGCGAGTTTTAATTTGAAATCGGCCAGGCCCTGCACGCCGATCGAGCGGCAAAAGCGCATCACGGTCGGCTGGCTCACGCCGACCCGCTGGGCGATTTCGGCGATCGGCAGGGTCAGCATGGCGTTCGGCTCTTTCAATACCCAGTCGGCCACCTTGCATTCCGATGGGCTCATGCGCCCGCGCGCCTGGCGCACGGATTCGAGCACGGGCGCGCCGGTATGGGCGCGCTTGAGCTTTTGCGCCAGGATGGCGGCGATGCCCAGAAAAGTAGGCAGTTCGGCCGTGATCAGAAACGTGGGGATCTGCGCCAGGTATTCGTTCAGGCGGCCCTTTTGCTCGAAGCGGGCGCGGAACTGCGACCGTTCGAACAAAGGCCCCAGGCGCGGCACGATGCCCCCGCCTATATAGATGCCGCCCAGGGCGCCCAGGGTCATGGCCACGTTGCCGGCGATGGAGCCGAGGATGGCGCAGAAGCAGTCGACCGCTTCCAGGCACACGTCGCATTCATTGTTCAGGGCGCGGCTGGTGATGTCGGCCGCCAGCAGCGGCGGGACGTCATGCCGGCCAGCCCGGTCGGACAGGGCGCGGTAGATCAGTTCCAGCCCGCGCCCGGAGGCGAGGCGCTCGGCCGAGACGTGCGACAGTTCGCGCCAGGCGAAGGACAGCACGTCCATCTCGCGCTGGTCGCAGGGGGCGAAGCTGACGTGGCCGCCTTCGCTGCCCAGCGCGATCCAGCGGTCTTCCGCGGGGATCATGCCCGACACGCCCAGGCCCGTGCCCGAACCAAGCAAACCGATGACGCTGTCGGCGCGCGCCATGCCGCCGCCGATCTGCTGGCGCTGGTCGGGCCGCAGATAGGGCAGGGCCATGGCCAGCGCCGTGAAGTCGTTCACCACCAGCAAGGTGTCGAGGCCCAGTGCGGCGCGCATCGCCTCGATCGAGAAGAACCAGTGATGGTTCATCATGCGGATATTGTCGTCGTCGATGGGATTGGCGATGGCGATGGCCGCATGGCGCACGCGTGCCGAACCGGCGGCGCGCGCCTCGCTGCTATCCATATATGCGGTGATGGCGTCGAGCAGCGACGCGTAGTCGTCGCAGGGCAGCACGGCGACCGCTTCCAGGTGGCCCTGGCGCGTTTCCAGCACGAAGCGGGCATTGGTGCCGCCGATGTCTGCCAGCAGGCGCGGGCCTTCACTGAAACGCTCCGCTGGATCGCTGCCTGCTACTTCCATTTTTTCATCAATTTTCATGGCGGTGCTTTGTCTCGTCTGCGTGCGTGGTCGTGGCCGCGCACTGTCGTTATGGGCAAAAACCAAGGATTTTAATTCGTATACGTGCCGCGTGCCGAAAAATGCGGGATGCCTGCGCAAATGCCTGTCCACCGTGCCAGATGGGGTGGCGCCAGCGGGAAAAACAGGCCAGTCAACTCGCCTGTCGGTACGCAAATAAAGTGTCGCAGAGTAGTCGTAGGATTACAACATAATATGTTGATATTTGTTCGTAGTATAGTTACTATGTCCCTGCTGGAAAGAATTCTGGCCAGTACATTCGGCCACGAATGACTAGATAAAAAATAACTACTGAGGAGACTTACCATGCTGCATCGCAACATGTTGAAGGCCGTGTTGAAGACACTGCCAGCTGCCATCGTCTTGGCCATCGCCAGCGGTTCCGCTGCCGCCGACCCTATGTACCCATCCGATTCCGAAGGCTTCCATGGCTACCTGCGCGCCGGCGCCGGCAGCAATACCTCGGGCGGCGGCGGTTCGCAAGGCTGCTTCGGTCTGGGCGGCAATACCATGAAATACCGTCTGGGCAATGAGTGCGACGCCTACACGGAATTCGGCTACACCAAGTCCGTCGCCCAGTCCGGCGGCGTGAACTACCTGGCCACCATCTGGGTCAACGCCTACGCGCCAAATTCCGATTTCGGCGACAACAAACTGGGCATCGTCAAGGCCTATGTTGAAGCACAGGGACTCGATTTCCTGAACGGCGGCACGGCCTGGATCGGCAAGCGCTTCTACTACCGTCCTGACATCCACATGCTGGACTTGCAGTACATCAACATGAACGGCACGGGCGCCGGCCTGGACCGCATTCCTGCGGGCCCCGGCAAATTCTCGTACGCCTTCTTCAAGGACAACGACATCAACACCGTGTCGAAGACCGGCGTCGTCAGCACCAAATCGGCCGTGCGCCAGAACTTCATCTACGGCGAGATTCCCGTCAATGAAAACGGCACCCTGGACCTGGCCGCGACCTACATCATCGGCGAAGGCAAGGACAACGACGCTTACGGCCAGAAGCACAATGGCTGGCAATTGTCGGCCTTCCACCGCCAGGCGAAAGTGTTCGGCGGCGGCAATACCTTCGGCGTGCAGTACGGCGTCGGTCCTGGCACCGGCAAGGGCGCGCAGTTCGGCGCGTCGGGCGACACCAATTTCGGTTCGGACGTGAAACGCACGCGCATCTTCAATGACATGGCAATCCAGCCGATGGCCAACTTCGGCATGGAATTCGTGGCCCTGTGGCAAAAAGACGAATCGAACGCCAACGGTTCCTCGACCTGGACCTCGGTCGGCGTGCGTCCCGTGTACGCGTTCACCAACAACTTCAAGCTGGTGGGCGAACTGGGCACGGACCGCGTGACGCAAGCGGGCGGCCTGCCGGCCAAGCGCTTGACCAAGCTGACCATCGCCCCGACGATCTCGGCCGGTCCCGGCCTGTGGTCGCGTCCCGAGTTGCGCGCTTTCGTGACCTACGGCAAATGGAACGATGCGGCCACCGCCTCGGTCAATGCGTCGAACAACGGCGGCCCGATCTACAACAACAATACCAGCGGTACTTCCTACGGTTTCCAGGTGGAAACCTGGTTCTAAGTTTGCAGGCGTTGTCAGTCTCGATCAACCTGGCGCATCCTTCGCGGATGCGTTTTTGGCGCCGTCCCGTGATATAAATGCAATGTAGTCATGTCATGGATCGCGGCGCCGTCTTTACACCAAGATGATGCCCGTTTGCAAGCGGGTCTGAGCACAAGAGCGCCGGTACAGGCGCAGATTTCACCTTTTTCGGCCCCGTATGCCGAAGCCCCCTAAAAGCTTGATCAAAAAAGGAATGTGGAGATGAAACTGAAATTCAAGATTACCCAACTGGCCGCATTGACCACCCTGGCATTTGCCGGCAGCGCCTTTGCGACCGACGTGGAAGTGTTGCACTACTGGACCTCCGGCGGCGAAGCGAAGTCCGTGGGCCAGTTGCAGCAAATCGTGAAGGAAAGCGGCTTCGGCTGGAAAGATTTCGCCGTGGCTGGCGGCGCTGGCGAAAACGCCGCGACCGCGCTGAAAACCCGCGTCATTTCCGGCAACCCGCCGACGGCTGCCCAGATCAAGGGCCCGTCGATCCAGGAATGGGGCGCCGAAGGCGTGCTGGCCAATATCGATGATGCCGCCATTCCAGGCAAATGGGATGCCGTGCTGCCGAAAGTCGTCGCCGACATCATGAAATACAAGGGCCACTATGTTGCCGCTCCCGTCAACGTCCACCGCGTCAACTGGATGTGGGTCAATCCGGAAGTGCTGAAAAAAGCCGGCGTGGCCACCACCCCGACCACCTGGGATGCGTTCTTCGACGCGGCCGAGAAAATCAAGAAATCGGGCGGCATCGCGATCGCCCACGGCGGCCAGCCTTGGCAGGACGCCACCGTGTTTGAATCGGTCGCGCTGGGCGTGGGCGGCACGGAGTTCTACAAGAAAGCCATCCTCAAGCTGGACCAGAAGGAATTGACCGGTCCGACCATGCTCAAGGTGTTCGACACCCTGGGCAAGGTGAAGACCTACATCGACAAGGATGCGGCTGGCCGCGACTGGAACCTGGCGACCGCCATGGTCATCAACAACAAGGCCGGCTTCCAGTTCATGGGCGACTGGGCCAAGGGCGAGTTCACGGCCGCCGGCAAGGTGCCGGGCAAGGACTACCTGTGCGTGGCAGCGCCTGGCACGGACAAGGCTTACACCTTCAACATCGATTCGTTTGCCATGTTCACGCAAAAGGATGCGAATGCGAAGAAAGGGCAGATCGCCCTGGCCAACGCCATCATGAATCCGAAGTTCCAGTCGATCTTCAACTTGAACAAGGGCTCCATCCCCGTGCGTTCCGGCGTATCGAAGGACAAGTTTGACGCTTGCGCCCTGAAATCGATGGAAGACATGGACGCCACCAACAAGACCGGCGGCCTGGTGCCATCGTTCGCCCACGGCATGGCGCTGCCATCGGCCACGCAAGGCGCCGTGACCGACGTCATCGCCAAGTTCATGAACACCAACATGAGCTCGAAAGACGCGGTCGCAGCGCTGGCCAAAGCGGCAAAAGTGAAGTAATCACGACGGCGCCGGCACTCTCGCCGGCGCCCGCTGCATCGCATGCATCGCAGGCGTCCGCCCTGGCTTCGGCCAGGCCGGCGCCACACGCAGTTCTACTTCTACGGCTGTCCTATGTCCATACGCAAGCAATTCGACCGATGGATACCGCAGATGGTGCTGGGCCCCACGCTCATCGCCAGCTTGGTATTCGTCTATGGTTTTATCTTTTTGACCGGTTGGCTGTCGCTGACCGAATCGCGGCTGATGCCGAACTACGAGTTCGCCGGCCTGGTGCAATATTACGAGCTGTTCGACAACGAGCGCTGGTGGACCTCGCTCAAGAACCTCGGCATCTTCGGTGTCCTGTTCATCGGTTGCAGCATCGCCATCGGCCTGTTCCTGGCCATCCTGCTGGACCAGAAAATCCGCGCCGAAGGCGCGCTGCGCGCCATCTATCTGTATCCGATGGCGCTGTCCTTCATCGTCACCGGCACGGCCTGGAAATGGATGCTCAATCCCAGCCTGGGCCTGGAAAAGGTCATGCACGACTGGGGCTGGACCTCGTTTACCTTCGACTGGCTGGTGAACTCCGACATGGCCATCTACACGGTGGTGATCGCCGGCGTATGGCAGTCGTCGGGCTTTGTCATGGCCCTGTTCCTGGCCGGCCTGCGCGGCATCGATGACGAAATCATCAAGGCGGCGCAAGTCGATGGCGCGTCCTTGCCGACGATCTACTGGCGCATCGTGATTCCCGCCATGCGTCCCGTGTTCTTCAGCGTGCTGCTGATCCTCGCACATATCGCCATCAAGAGCTTCGACCTGGTCATCGCATTGACGGCTGGCGGACCTGGCAATTCGTCGTCCGTGCCGGCCATCTTCATGTACCAGTTTTCCTTCACCCGCGGCCAGCTGGGCCTGGGCTCGGCATCGGCAATGATGATGCTGGCCACCATCGTGGCCGTGCTCGTGCCGCTGATGTACCTGGAAACGCGCAGCGCAAAGGCGATGAGATGACACCTACCCGCAATAATCGACTCACCCTCGGACGGGTGGTGGTATACCTGCTGCTGATTTTGTTCGCGGTGTACTACATCGTGCCCCTGTACGTGACCCTGTCGACGTCGTTCAAGTCGCTCGACGAGATCCGCAGCGGCAACCTGCTGGCACTGCCGCACGTGTGGCAGTTCGATTCCTGGGCCAAGGCCTGGTCGTCGGCCTGCACGGGCGTCACCTGCGACGGCATGCAGCCGTTCTTCTGGAACTCGATCAAGATGGTGATTCCCGCCGTGCTGATCTCGACCTTCCTGGGCGCCTTCAACGGCTATGTGTTCGCGCACTGGCGCTTCCGTGGTTCGGAAATCCTGTTTGCCGCCTTGCTGGTGGGCTGCTTCATTCCATTCCAGGTGGTGATCTTGCCGATGGCGCGTTTGCTCGGTGAATTCGGCCTGGCCAATACGACTACCGGCCTCGTTTTCGTGCACGTGGTGTACGGCACGGCCTTCACGACCCTGTTCTTCCGCAACTATTACATCGGCGTGCCGGAAGAACTGATCAAGGCGGCGCGCATCGACGGCGCCGGCTTCTTCCTGATCTTCCGCAAGATCGTGCTGCCGATTTCGGGTCCGATTTTCGTCGTCTGCAT
Source organism: Janthinobacterium aestuarii (assembly GCF_046113285.1). NCBI lineage: Bacteria > Pseudomonadati > Pseudomonadota > Betaproteobacteria > Burkholderiales > Oxalobacteraceae > Janthinobacterium > Janthinobacterium aestuarii. Next base: position 3,760,458 of record NZ_CP142524.1, on the reverse strand, counting down.
CATCTGGCAATTCACGCAGATCTGGAACGACTTCCTGTTCGGCATCGTCTTCGCCAGCGGCGATTCGCAGCCGATCACGGTGGGCTTGAACAACCTGGTCAACACGTCCACGGGCGTGAAGGAATACAACGTCAACATGGCCGCCGCGGTGATTGCCGCGCTGCCGACCCTGCTGGTCTATCTGGTCGCAGGCCGTTATTTTGTGCGCGGTCTGACCGCAGGCGCAGTCAAAGGTTAAGGAAAGAATATGTCCAGTTTATCGATACGCAGCATCCGCAAGGTGTACACGAATGGCGTCGAAGTCCTCAAGGGCATCGACATCGAGATCAAGGATGGCCAGTTCCTGATCCTCGTCGGCGGCTCCGGCTCCGGCAAGTCGACCCTGCTCAACATGGTGGCAGGCCTGGAAAGCGTCACCTCGGGCGAAATCCTCATCGACGGCAAGGTGGTCAACGACTTGCCGCCGAAGGACCGCGACATCGCCATGGTGTTCCAGTCCTACGCGCTGTACCCGTCGATGACGGTGCGCGAAAACATCGCGTTCGGCTTGAACGTGAAAAAGGTGCCGAAGGCGGAGCAGGAAGAAATCGTCTCGCGCGTGGCCGAAACGCTGCAGATCACGCACTTGCTGGACCGCCGCCCGGCGCAGCTGTCCGGCGGCCAGCGCCAACGCGTGGCCATGGGCCGCGCCATCTCGCGCAAGCCCTCGCTGTTCCTGTTCGACGAACCGCTGTCGAACCTGGACGCCAAGCTGCGCGTGGAAATGCGCGCCGAGATCAAGCTGCTGCACCAGCGCCTGAAGGCCACCATCGTCTACGTCACGCATGACCAGATCGAGGCGATGACGATGGGCGACCTGATCGCCGTCATGAAGGATGGGGTGGTGCAGCAACTGGGCACGCCGCAGGAAATCTACGACAATCCGGCGAATCTGTTCGTGGCCGGCTTCATCGGCTCGCCGTCGATGAACTTCATCACCGTCAAGCCTGTCATCGAGGGCAACGACGTGTTTGCCGCCATCGAGAATGCGGGCAAGAGCATGCGCCTGGCCTTGCCGTTCGCCGCCGACAAGCTGCGCAGCTATGCGGGCCGCGACGTGATCCTGGGCGTGCGTCCGGAGCAGATCACGGACATGAGCAGCGCGCACGGCGACGTGGGCCAGGAACTCGGTTGCCTGATCGACCTCGTCGAGCCGACCGGTCCCGATACTTTGCTGACGACGCGCCTGAACGGCGCCGCCGTGACTTGCCGCACGCACCCGCGCGAAGCCGTGCTGCCGGGGCAGACCATGCAGCTGTCGTTCAACCTGTCGAAAGCGGCCCTGTTCGACCCGGCCAACGGCGAACGCATCGCGTAAGCGCCACCTGCAACAGAAAACGGCCCGCTTGTCGCATGACAGGCGGGCCGTTGTCGTTTACGCCGCCGCGCTTATTGCGCCAGCGATTTTTTATAGGCGATGGCGTGGCGCAGCTTGCCCTTGTCGCCGATCAGCTCATCGAACGCTTCGCGGTTGACTTCCCGCAGGGCGCCCAGTTCGCGCGCGCTCTTGCCGCCGCTGACGCTGTCGCCGGGCCGCAGCGCCACCATCGCCTGCGCGGCCAGCAGGATCGCATTGGCATACGCGGCCGGATCGCGCAGGTCGACACGCGCCAGATCCAGCGCCGGCATGCGGCGCAGCCAGTCGGCCCAGTAAAACTCGAGAAATTCCGTGGCGTGCTCCGGCGGCTCGTAGCCAATCCCGCGCGTAAAGTAGACGAGCGAGCGGTACGGGTCGTCGCCCAGCGATGCGAGACCGATGGCGGGCGGCAGCTGCCGCGGCGTGATGGCCTGGTTGCGGCCGTTCTTCAGCCACACCTTGTTTTCCGCGCGCATGCGGGTCCAGAACGCCGCGTCGTCCAGCGCGCTGAAATTGTCGCTGACCTTGACCCAGACCTGCAATTGCTGATTGCGTCCGCCATCGGCTTCCCGGAAGGCGGAAAACGTGTGGTGGCCATCGGTCAGGTACACGAGGCCGCGCGGGCCGATGACGACGGTCTTCATGTCGTCCGGGCGGCTGCCCACGGCCGCCTTGCAGCGGTAGCTGGCCGGCGGCGCGGCCAGGGTGGCGCCGGCCACGTTGGCCGTGTTGGGCAAGACGTCGCCTTGGCCATTGGCTTCGCACAGGTCGGCGAATTTCCTGGGCTTGGCGATGTCCGCGATGTGCTTTTCTTCGGCCGCATAGCGCCCCAGCTTGTAGTACACCTGGTCGTAGCCGATGGCCGGCTGGGTCGGATGCAATTCATCGAGGCGCACCTGCAGGATGCGCGGATGGGCGGCGCTGCCCGCCACGGTGGACATCAGCGCCTGCTGGCGCGCGCTGAGGGCGGGCGCGACGGCGGCATCGCGGGACCAGGCCATGCTGGCGAAAGACAGGGCCAGCGCGGCGGCGGCCCGGGGAAGTGCGGCGTGCATGCGACCTCCGAAGTGAGCGGTATGGCGTGCAGCATAGCGCGGCACGCGATTTCGCGCAGTCCGACAGGCGCATGCACTGCGCCAGATCAAGCCAGTTTCTTAAAACCACGTCTCCACTTGCAGGCCGAACGAGGTGCCGCTGGTGGCGTTGCCGTACACGGGACCGGACTCGTTGGCCTTGTTGACGGCGGCCGTGGCGGCGTCGTTCCATTTGCCGTAGGTGACGAAGGCGCGCAACTCCGGGCGCGCCCAGTAACCCTTGCCCGCCGTCAGGGTGGGCGCGAAGGTCAGCTTGGTCAGGCGCTGGGCGGCGCCGCCCGTGGGCGAGGTCACGCGGTCCGTGCCCAGCTCGAACTGCAGCTTGAAGTTGTCGTTGACGGCATACACGGGGCGCATGCCCACGGTGGTCCAGGTCGAGCTGCCGCCCGAGACGTTGGACTTGTCGCGCTGCACGATGGCCACCATTTCCGCGCTCCACTCGGGCGTCGGCTGTATCCACAGCGAATTGAAGATGCGCAGGCGCGTGACGTCGCTGCCGTTGCGGATCGAGCCCGTGGTGCCCATGCGGTCGCAGCACTGGCCGCCGGCGCCCGTGCCCGGCCCGACGCCGTACTGGATGCCGAAGGTGTTGGCGCCGCCCCACACTTTATCCTGCTTGTGCAGCACGGTGGCCTGCCAGCCGCTGTGCGAGGTGCTGTCCTTCTTGTCGGGCGTGATGAGGGTGGTCAGTACTTCCAGCGTGCCATCCTGGTTGACGGGGATGCCCTGGTAGACGAGGTTTTGCCGGATGGCCGAGTTGCCGGGCTTGTCGTTATCCTTGAAGAAGCCATAGCTGATGCGGCCCGGTCCCAGCTTGTACTGGTCGATGCCGCCGCCCGTGCCGTTCATATTGATGTATTGCAAGTCCAGCATGTGGATGTCGGGACGCATGTAGTAGCGCTTGCCGATCCAGGCCGTGCCGCCGTTGAGCGTGGGTATGTTTTTCGCTTCCACGTACATCTTCGACATGCTCAGGTCCGAATCGCTGACGGCGGAGCTGGGCGTGTAGGCTGCCACCATGATATGGCCGACGAAGCTGACGCCGTTGGGCGACTTGGCCATTTCCTTCTGGTATTCGAATTCGCCATAGGTGTCGCATTCGTTGCCGAGCCGGTAGCGCATGGTGTTGCCGCCCAGGCCGTAGCAGCTTTGCGGGCCGCGGCTGTCCGTGCTCGAGCCGAGGCCGGCGCGGAAGTAGCCGTGGTATTCGCCTTCGGCATCGCTGGCGTGGGCGGCGCCGCAGGCCAGCAGCATGGTGCAGGCGAGGGCCAGCGAGGTCTTGATCGGGTGTTGCATACAATCTCCTTGTCGTTATTAAAATGCGTGCTTGGGCACGTCGTCTACCGGATCGCTGCCGATCCAGTCGGGGCGGCCGCCTGGGCGGGAAGGCTCAGGCGGCCAGATTCTGTTTCGAGGAAATCAGGTTGCCGGGCTGGCGCCGCGTGCGCGCCACGCCCTGCGCGTCGAACAGATGGAAGGCGCTGCTGGCGGCCGAGACCGTGAATGGCTGGCCCAGCGGCACGCGGTTGTTGCCGTCGCCGCGTATCACCAGTTCCTGGCCGTTGTCCAGGCTCAGGTAGATGAAATTGGCTTCGCCCAGGTGTTCCACCAGGCTGACGACGCCCTTGAAGCGGGCGCTGCCGCCGCCGTTTTCCAGGATATGTTCGGCCCGCAGGCCCGCCGTGACGGCGTCGCCCGCCTGCAGGCCGGCCGGATCGACGAGGGCCGTGATTTCCTGGCCGCTGGCCAGGGCCACGCGCACGCCATCTTCCTCGGCCGCAATGACTGTGCCCTCGAAGAAATTCATCATGGGCGCGCCGATGAAGCCGGCCACGAAGCGGTTCGCCGGCTGCTGGTACAGCTCCAGCGGTGTGCCCGCCTGCTGGATATGGCCGCCATGCATGACGACGATCTTGTCGCCCAGGGTCATCGCCTCGACCTGGTCGTGCGTCACATACACGATGGTGGCGTTCAGCTGGCGGTGCAGCTTGGCGATTTCCAGCCGCGTCTGCACGCGCAGGGCCGCGTCGAGGTTCGACAGCGGCTCGTCGAACAGGAACAGCTGCGGCTCGCGCACGATGGCGCGGCCGATGGCCACCCTCTGGCGCTGGCCGCCCGACAGTTCGCGCGGCAGGCGCTCGAGCAGATGGTCGATCTTCAGGATGGCGGCCGCGTGGCGCACGCGCCGGGCGATGTCGTCCTTGCCGGCGCCGGCGATCTTCAGGCCGAACGCCATGTTGCGGAATACGCTCATGTGCGGATACAGCGCATAGCTCTGGAAGACCATGGCGATGCCCCGCTCGGCGGGCGGCAGGTCGTTGACGACCTTGCCGCCGATGGAGAGGGTGCCGTGCGAAATGCTTTCCAGACCGCACAGCATGCGCAGCAAGGTCGATTTGCCGCAGCCGGAAGGGCCCACCAGCACGACGAATTCGCCGTCGCGGATGTCGAGGTCGATGCCGGCCAGCACGTTCGTGCGGCCGTCGTAGGATTTGCTCAGTTGTTGCAGGCTTACATGGGCCATGGTGCACCTATTATTTGACCGCGCCGGACGTCAGGCCGCGGATCAGTTGACGAGAGAAAATGACGTACATGACGAGCACGGGAATGACGGCCAGCGACAGCGCCGCCAGCACGGAGTTCCAGTCGGTCACGTATTGCCCGATGAATTGCTGTACGCCCAGGGTGACGGTCTTGGTGCGGTCCGACGGCGCCAGGATCAGCGGGAACCACAGGTCGTTCCAGGCGGGAATCATGGTGAACACGGCCACCGTGGCGATGGCGGGGCGGATCAGGGGCAGGATCACCTGGAAGAAGATGGCGAATTCGCCCACGCCGTCGCAGCGCGCCGCATCCTTCAGTTCGCGCGGCACCTGGCGCACGAATTCGGACAGGATCATCACGGCCAGCGGCAAGCCCTGCGCCGTGTACACGAGTACCAGCGCCGTCAGGGTATTGATCAGGTCCAGCCGCACCACCAGTTCCAGGATGGACACCGTGCCCAGGCGGATGGGGATCATGATGCCCAGCGCCAGGTACAGGGTCAGCAGGCGGTTGCCCGTGAACGTGTATTCGGACAGTGCCCAGGCCGCCATGGCGCCGAACAGCACGATCAGCAGCAGCGACAGCAGGGTGACGAACAGGCTGTTGCCGAAATACAGCAGGAAGTCCGAATTGGCCAGCACCTTGTGAAAGCCCACGAGGGAAAAGGTGGCGGGCGTGGGCAGGGCCAGCGGATTGTCGAAGATGGCGGCCCGCGTCTTGACTGAGTTGATCAGGATCAAGACGATGGGGAACAGCGCGATCAGGGTGTAGCCGGCCAGGATCACGTGCACGGCGGCGCGGCCCAGGGGGCGGGTGGAAACGTTGCGCATGGCGGCCCTTACAGTTCGTAGCGTGTCAGCTTGCGCTGCACGAAAAAGAAATACACGCCCACGCCCATGAGGATGACGAGGAACATCATGGTGGCCACGGCCGCGCCCATGGTGGGGCTGCCCAGCTGGGCCTGGTAACCGAAGAAGGTGCGGTAGAAGAAGGTGCCGAGGATGTCGGTGGCGTAGTTCGGCCCCGCCAGCGCGCCTTTCACGGAGTACACGAGGTCGAAGGCGTTGAAGTTGGCGACAAACGTCAGGATGGTCACCAGTCCCAGGGTGGGCCAGATCAGCGGCAGCTTGATTTGCCAGAAGATGCGCATGGCGCTGGCGCCTTCCGCGTGGGCCGCCTCGATGATTTCCTCGGGCACGGCCAGCAGGGCCGCATAGATCAGCATCATGGGAATGCCGATGTATTGCCAAACAGAAATGAGCGCGATGGTCAGCAGGGCCGTCGATTCCTGGCCCAGCCATGGCGCGAAATAGCTGCCGATGCCCACGCCGTCCATCAGCGACTGGCCCACGCCCCACAGCGGCGACAGGATCAGCTGCCAGATGAAGCCGATGATCACCACGGACAATAAGGTGGGCAGGAAGATCAGGGTGCGGTAGCTGCGCTCGCCCTTCAGCCCCTTGAGGCTGAAGAGGGTGGCCAGCAGCAGGCCGATGGGATTTTGCAGCAGCATGTGGATGAGAAAAAACTTGCAGTTGTTCCACATTGCATTCCAGAAACTTTGCGACCATTGCGGGTCGAACAGGATGGTGGCGTAATTGGCCAGACCGGCAAAATGATGGCGGCCGCCCTCATCGGTCGTGTACAGGCCCAGGCGCAGGGTATCGGCCAGGGGCAGGGCGCTGAACAGCGAGTAGATGATCAGCGCCGGCGCCAGGAACACGGCCACGTGCCACGGGAAAGCTTTCTTCACGGCGAAACTCCAGACGAATAAAAACACCGGCGGCGGGGCCGCCGGCAAAACCGCGCCACCGGGCCGCTGCATCGCATTGCTCAGGCCGGTTGCGGGGGGAGGATGGGGGGATTACTGCTGCGGCTTGTACCACTTGGCAAAGCCGGCCTGGATCTGACGCGCCGCGTCCTTCGGCGCCAGCTTGCCGTTCAGGACTTGGGCGTTGACGTTCCACAGCTCGTTTTCCATGCTCGGTTCGCCCCGGTTGAGGATTTGCGCGTTCAGGCGGATGGTCGAGGCGCAACTGGCGCGCCAGCCGTTCATCTGCTTGGCCAGCGGATCCTTGATGGAGATCAGGTGGTTGGACAGCGAGAAGAAGCCCGTCACCTTGTTGGTGTAGATGTCGGCGAATTCCTGCGAACCGAGCCAGGCGAGGAATTTGTAGGCGTCTTCCTTGTTCTTCGACTTTTTGTTGACGCTCATGCCGATGTCCGTGTGGTCGGAGATATAGCACTTGTCACCGGCCTTGCGCACGGGCGGGTTGAAGGCGCCCAGTTCCAGCTCCGGGTCCTGCTTGAAGTAGGCGATGTCCCAGGAGCCGGACGGATAGATGGCGGCCTTGCCCAGCGCGAACTGGTTCTGGCTGTCGCCATAGGTTTGCGCGCTGGCGCCCTTGGACAGATAGCTGCCCAGCCGGGCTTCATATTCCCAGGCGGCGACGAATTGCGGATCGGTAAACCTGGCCTTGCCCGCGATCAGCGCCTTGCGGCCATCCTCGCCCTTCCAGTAATTGGCGCCGATGCTGGTAAACACCACCTGGTTCGCTTCCCACTGGTCGGCCGTGCCCAGCGCCAGCGGCGCATACTTGCCGCTCTTCTTGACCGTTTCGAGCACCTTGAAGAATTCCTCTTCCGTGGCGGGCGGCTGCAGTTTCAGTTCGCGGAAGATTTTCTTGTTGTACAGGAAACCATGCATGACGGAGGCGATCGGCATGCAGAAGGTGTCCTTGCCATCGTCCGTCTGCCACGCCACCTTGGCCGAGGCGGGAAAATTCTCCATGCCGGCCTTGCCGTCGAGCTTTTCCAGCTGGCCCCGTTTGTACAGGGCCAGCGAGACGTCGAACGGGCGGCAAGCGAGCAAGTCGCCGGCCGTGCCGCCGCTCAGGCGCGCGTTCAGCGTGGAATCGTATTCGGTGGGGGCGGTGGGCGAAAACTTGATCTCGATGCCCGGATGCTTTTTCTGGAAGGCGGGGATGAGCACCGTTTCCCACAGGGTCTTGTCGTCCACGCGCCAGCTTTCGATGGTGAGCGTGCCCGCTTGCGCCGTGCCGCTGGCCAGCAGCAGGGCCAGCAATGTGTTGCGCGCGGCCACGCCGCCTTGTGCATGCAATCGCATGATGTCTCCTTGTTGGTGTTGGTCTTGTTTGGCTGCCTGATACGCTGCAGTTGGCGGACAGTAGCATCGGGGGAAATGTGACGCCAGCTCCCGGCATTGCGCTGGCGATCGTTTCTTATCTTGTTGATTTTAAAGGATAATATTGAAATGGTCAGGTGCGCTTGCTTACCTTTCCTTACCGTCGGCCGCTGCCGTGGCGCGCCGTGCGGGGCGTCGGGCGGGCGGGGCCGACTGGACGCCGTGCAAGATGGCGCAACAAAAGCTCACGTTTCTTTACAAATCAGGTGACTAAATTACCAACCTGCTGTTTTGTAGTTGGGCTATAGTTTGTCGCGACAAGAACAAGGGGACAGCATTGAAGACGCCACCGCGCAGCACCGCCGACCGCCATGCCGGGGCCGCCCGCCGTCGCGGCGTGGCGGCACTGGCACTGCTCTCACTGATGTGGACCGGCGTGCCCGTGCGGGCCGAGCCGCTGCAAGTGCTGCACTGGTGGACCTCGACCGGCGAGCGCCGCGCGGCCGACGTGCTGGTGGCGCGCCTGGCGCAGGAAGGCGTCGAGTGGCGCGATGCGGGTATCGCGGGCGGCGCCGGCGTCGGCGCGGGCAAGGTGCTGAAGAGCCGCGTGCTGGCCGGCAATTCGCCGGAAGTCATGCAGCTGATCGGCTACACGCTGGGCGAGTGGAGCGACCTGGGCCTGCTGCTGCAGCTCGACAGCGTTGCCGCCAGCAACAACTGGCGCGCGACCATGTATCCGACCGTGTGGGGCCTGCTGCAGAACCGCGGCCATACGATGGGCGTGCCGGCCGGCATCCACCGCATCAATACGCTGTTTTACAACCGCAAGATTTTCCAGCGCCTGGGCCTGGCCGTGCCGCGCAGCTGGAGCGACTTCGAGCGCGTGGCCGCCACGCTGCGTCAGGCCGGCATCACGCCGCTGGCGCAAAGCAGCGAGGCGTGGCAAGTGGCCACCCTGTTCGAGACGCTGGTGCTGGCCGAATCGGGACCTGCCTACTACCGCGCCCTGTTTGTCGACAAGAAAGCCGAGGCGTATGCGGACCCCCGCCTGCGGCACGCCTTGCAGCGCTTGAGGTCGCTCAAGCAATGGATGGCGGCGCCGCTGCGCGAACAGAGCTGGCCCGAGATGGCGCGCCAGGTCGGTGATGGCGAGGCGGCCATGTATATCATGGGCGACTGGGCAAAGGGCGAGCTGAACGCCTGGGGCCGCGCCACGGACGAGGTCTTCGGCTGCGCTGCGGCGCCCGACACGGGCGATTATCACCTGTACAGCATCGATACGCTGGCCATGTTCGCTTCGGATTACACGCACCAGGGCGCGCAGGAAAAGCTGGCGCAGGTGGTCGCTTCGCCGTCCGTGCAGCTCGAGTACAGCCAGGTAAAGGGTTCGATTCCCGCCTTGCGCCAGGCCGACCTGTCGCGCCTGGACAGCTGTGGGCGCGCTTCGGCGCAGGCGTTCGCGCGCGGCGCCGCCTTCCAGGCGCCCAGCCTCGTGCACCGCATGGCCACCGATGAAACCAGCAAGGACGCCATTATCGCCGAGGTGCACCGCTATTTCCTGGACGAGACGATCAGCGCGGCCGACGCCCAGCGCCGCATCGGCAGCATGTTGCAGGCGCTGAATAAAAAAGGACGAGACCATGTCACGCAAAATCCTGGTCGTTGACGACGATCAAAAGACCCGCATGCTGTTGAAGGCATATTTAGAAAAGAATCAATATGAGGTCAGCCTGGCGCACGATGGCGCCACCTTCCTGGCCGAATTCCACCGCCACGTCGACAGCCTGTCGCTGGTGATCCTCGACGTGATGCTGCCCGACACGGACGGCTTTGCCCTGTGCAAGGTGGTGCGCGTCCGCTCGAACGTGCCCATCATCATGCTGACGGCCAGCTCCGACGAGACGGACCGGGTGGTGGGCCTGGAGCTGGGCGCCGACGACTACATCGCCAAGCCCTACAGTCCGCGTGAATTGCTGGCGCGCATCAAGGCCATCCACCGCCGCACGGGCATCGACGCGGCGGCGCCGCCCCGCTACTACCGCTTCGTGGGCTTTACGCTCGATACGCTGGAGCGCACGGTCACGGACGCGGACGGCGAGGCGCTGCAGCTGACGGGGCTCGATTTCCAGCTGCTGCGCTATTTTGTCGAGCATCCGGGCGATATCCTCGACCGCAGCGTGCTGTGCGAACAGACGCGGGGGCGCGATGCGGGGCCGCTCGACCGCTCGCTCGACGTGCAGGTGAGCCGGCTGCGGCTGCGCCTGAAGGATGATGGCAAGCAACCCGTGCTGATCAAGACGGTGCGCGGCGCCGGCTATGTGTTCTCGGCCGACGTCAGCAGTGCGCATGCCTGAGCGGGGCGCGCGCCGCCTGCTCGAGCGCCTGCTGCCGCCATCGCTGCTGGGCCGCCTGTCCGTCGTGATGGTGGCGGGCGTGCTGGCCACGCAACTGGTGGGTAACCTGATCTGGGCCGCGCAGCTGCGCCGCGACTCGGCCGTGGAAGCGCGCATGGCTTCGCAGCACCTGGCCCGCAGCGCCAGCAGCACCATCCGCTTCTTTCTCAGCCTGCCGGCCAATTACCGGCCCATCCTGATCCAGCAATTCCGCGAGATGGGCGGCACGCGCTTCTTTGTCAACGTCAACCAGGGCCCGCTGGCCATCCGCGAAATCGCGCCCAACGCGCTGGCCGACACGGTGGTGGCGACCGTGGGCGCGGCGCTGAAGAGCGACTTGCCGCAGCTGGCCGGTTACCGCGTGGGCTTCGCCTGGCCGGCCGACCTGGTGGTGGCCGACAGCGGCGCGCGCATCGGCGACTTGCCGGAAAACTGGGTCCAGCATATCTTGCTGCTGAAACCGAATCCGGCCCCCGTGCTGGTGATCCAGGCCGAGCTGGAACCGGGTAACTGGCTGTACCTGGCGGCGCTGATGCCGAATCCGTATTTCTTGCAAAGCAGCAACCCTTGGACCCTGGACCGGGTACTGCTGCAGGCGCTGTCGTTGGCGGCCGTGCTGCTGCTGTCCATCCTCGTCGTGCGCTGGACCACGCGGCCGCTGGCGGCCCTGTCGGATGCGGCCGAAGCGTTTGGCCGCGGCGAGACGCCGCCGCCCCTGCCGCAGACGGGCAGCCGCGAGTTCGTGCAGACGGCGCGCGCCTTTGGCGCCATGCGCGAGCGCATCCAGCGTTATCTGGAAGACCGCGAACGCCTGTTCGTGTCGATTTCGCACGACCTGCGCACGCCCATCACGCGTTTGAAACTGCGCACGGAACTGCTCGACGACGATGTGCAGCGCAATGAATTCCACGACGACCTCGACGAGCTGGACATGATGGTCAAGGGGGCACTGCAATGCGTGAAGGATAGCGACATCCATGAAAATGCCACCGAGGTGCGGCTCGACGCCTTGCTGCAGCGCATGGTGCGCGGCGCCCAACTGGCCGGCCACGAAGTGCATTACGTGGAGACGGGCCTGAGCGTGACGGCCAAGCCCCTGGCGCTCAAGCGCGCCATCGGCAACTTGCTCGACAATGCCTTGTTTTACGGCAAGACGGCCCACCTGTCCGCGCGCCGCGAAGGCGAGCACATCGTCATCCGCATCCGCGACGACGGCCCCGGCGTGGCCGAAGAGGCGTTCGCCAGCCTGTTCCAGCCCTATGTACGCCTGGAACATGGCCGCGAGCAGAATGCGCACGGCATGGGGCTGGGGCTCGGTATTGCGCGCAGCATCGTGCAGGCCCACGGCGGCGAGCTGAGCCTGGCCAACCACCGCGAGGGCGGCCTGGAAGCGACCATCCGCCTGCCGGCGCAGTAAGGCGCCGGCGGCAGCGTCAGGCCAGCAGCGCGCTGGGCACGCGCGGCGAGGACATCAGGTCGCGGAAGGCGGCCCAATGCGCGGCACGCGTCGCGCCCTGGCGCTCGACATAGGCTTTCGCCATGTCCTGGCCCAGGTTGTAATTGATGACGTACGCGCCCATGGCATCGTAGAACTGCAGGCGCTGCGCGGATTTCTCGGCCGGATACAGGCGCACGTTGACCAGCCATTCCAGCGCTTCTTCGCGCGTGATGCTGCCTTCGAGGTACTGGCGCGCGATGTCGTTGTCGGCGTAGCTCAGTTTGGCCAGCAAGGCATTGAGTTGCGCATAGCGGGGCGCCAGCGCCGGGTCCAGGCCGGCCAGCGGGTACAGCACCTGCTGTTCGAAGTCCAGCCTTTCCGCATCCGTAAAACTCAGTTCGATGCCGTAATTGGCCGTACCTTCGGCGATCAATGATTGCGGCGAATACAGCGGATAGATGCAGTATTCCATCCAGCCCTTGCCGCGCACCAGGTCGCGTTCCAGCAGCACGTTGTAGACGTGGTGGCCCGGATACGCTTCGTGGCAACCGAGGTCGACGGCGCGATCGATGTACACGGGCAAGTCCGTATTGATCTGGATCACACTCTGGTAGCTACCCTTGTACCAGTTGTAGCCGCTCCAGGGCTTGTCGGTGACGAATTCCAATACAAAATCTTCGCCGTCGGGCAGGGCGATGTACTGCAGGGTGCGCTCGCGGCCCATGCGGATGGCCGCGTCCATGACGGCGCGCAGCTTGTCGGCGGGAATGACGAGTTGCGCGCGCAAGGCGTTGACACGCGCGCTGACCGTGCCGGGACCGGGCAGCAGGGCGTCGATCTGCGCCACCAGGTCTTCGTAGTACGCACGGCTGTGATGGGGCGAGACGGCGTCGTACAGGCGAGCGCTTTCCGTATCGAAATCGAGGCGTGCGCCTTGCAGCATGTCCGCGCGCGCCAGCACGGCGTGCAACTGCTTGCGCAGGTTAAGGGCGCGCAGGCAAGGTTCGTCGGCCAGCAGGGCCAGCGCCTTGTCAGTCGCGGCTTTGATGTCGCTCAAACTCAATTGCTGTTCTACCGCTTCCTGTTGCCATGCGGGCGGGCCGTAATAGGCGTCCACGTACGATGCATCGTGCTGGCCCATGGCCAGGACCAGCTTGACGTAGCGTTCGGCCACGTCGGCAAGGGGAGGGGAGTTGCTATCGTTATTCGTCATGGCGGCAGGGTTTTTCGCGGTTGGGCAGCGCTTATTGTATAGCGCAATGGCATGCGCGTGAGGCGTGTACGCGCCACATCATTTCTCTACAGTAACTGGGGAAACGCATCTTGATATACATCAGTGATCCCGGCATTCGGCACCTGCGTCATGCGGTTTAGCCGCAAGATGACGTGTCTTCTTTTTTTATGCACCACGTGATTTTCTCCTTGATCTTTCTTCGTTTATGGACGAATATGCTATACGAGATCCGGCACTATCTGACGTCATCGGGTAGGGATTTATACACGGAATGGCTGAAACGCCAGCGCGATACTACGGCCAGGGTGGCCATAGCCCGGCGCGTGTTGCGTATGATTCCCGGCAATTTTGGCGACCACAAGTTCTGCCACGATGGCGTGTGGGAATTGCGCATCGACGTGGGGGCCGGTTACCGCGTGTATTACGCCATCGCCGGCGAACAGATCATTTTATTGCTGTGCGGCGGCGACAAGCGCACGCAGCCGAAAGATATCGAGTACGCCTGTGCCTGCTGGCACGACTGGAAGGAGAGAGGACATGAAAGAGGAACCAAGCAAACCACCGAGAGACCGCTCGCATGACGAAGCGATGGCCGAGCTGTACCGCGACGACCCCGCTCTCGCCCTTGAACTGATCAACAATATCCTCGTCGATGGCGACCATGGCGAACTGCTGGCCGTGCTGCGCCAGCTGACGCGCGCCTTTGGCGGCGTGCCCGCCGTGGCGCAGGCGGCCAAGCTCAATCCTACCCAGCTGTACCGTACTTTGTCGCCCGAGGGCAATCCATCGCTGAGCACCTTGACCGCCATCCTCGATGCCATGGGCTTGCGGCTGGCCGTGGAGCCCAGGCAGCCCGAACGTCCATTTCCCGCGCCGGCCGCCTGAGTCCACGGGGCGCTTAGAACTCCACGGGCCGCGCTTCGCGCATCGCTTGCGTCATGGCCAGGCCGATGCGCGTCGCTTCCGTCGCGTCGTGCAAGGTCAATGACAAGGTGCGCCGGCCCAGCGCCGCATCCGTGAACTCCTGCGCTTCGATCAAAAAGGCGTCGGCGAAGCGGGCATAGAAGTCCGGCGTGCATTCGTTGCGCACGCCGTGCGTATCGGAAATTTCCACCCTGTTCAGGCGCGGATTGCTGCCCACGGCCAGGCGGCCGCCCGTGCCGAACACTTCCGTCAGGGTTTCATGGCCGTGCGCCATGGTGCGCGAAGCCATGAAGCTGGCCATGCTGCCGTCGCTAAACTCGACCGTCGCCAGGCCGTTGTCGACGTCGCCGAACGTCTGCAAGCCCGTGTGGATGGCGTTGGTGCCGCTCGCATACACGCGTTTGGGCACGGGATTGCCCAGCAGCCAGCGCGCCAGGTCGATATCGTGCACGCTGCAATCGAGGAAGATGCCGCCGCTGGTGGGGGCGAAGCGCATGAAGGCGCCGCTGGGGTCGTTCTGGTCGCAGGTTTGCGAACGCACGAGATACGGCTTGCCGATGAGTCCTAGTGCGATCTTTTGCTGCGCGTCATGATAGCTGGCGTCGAAACGCCGCACGAAGCCGATCATGATGGTCAGTTGCGGGTGGCGCGCCGCCTCCGCTTCCACCTTCAGGCAGTCGGCCAGGTCCAGCGATAGCGGTTTTTCGCAAAACACGTGCTTGCCGGCGCGCAAGGCGGCGATGATCTGGTCCGCATGCAGCGAGGTGGGCGTGACGAGGAAGACGGCGTCTAGGCCGGGATGGGCCAGCAGCGCATCGTAGTCGGCATAGCCGGTGGTGATGCCGAGCTGGCTGGCGGCCCAGTCCAGTTCAGCCGGCACGGGGCTGCAGGCGGCCACGACTTCGGCGTTGGGCACGCGCTGCGCCAGGTTGATGGCGTGGCGCTGGCCCAGCCTTCCCAGGCCGACGATGCCGACTTTTAATGTTGGGGATGACATGTGGTCTCCAGATAGCTTTATTATTTGTTTATACAGTGACGACGCGCTGTTCGCGCCACGACAGCGTTGCCGCCTCGGCCAGTTCCAGTGCCTTCAAGCCATCGTGGACGGTGGTGCGCAGCGGCGTGCCGTGGGTGAGGGCGTCAAAGAAGTGCGCCATTTCCTGCGCGTAAGCCACGCGGTAGCGTTCCAGGAAGAAATCTTCCGGCTTGTCCACGCTGACGTTCACCGAGCCATAGGCCGTCACTTCCGTCGGCTTGTGGTTGCCCGCCTGCAGCATGCCGGCGCTGCCCAGCACTTCGAAGCGCTGGTCGTAGCCGTAGGCGGCGCGGCGCGAGGCATTGATCTGGCACAAGCGGCCCTTGGCCGTGCGGATGGTGACGACGGCCGTATCGAGGTCGCCCGCCTCGCCGATGGCAGGATCGACGAGGCAGCTGCCCGTGGCGTGCACGCTGACGGCTTCATCGTCGAGTATCCAGCGGAAGATGTCGAAATCGTGGATCAGCATATCCTTGAAGATGCCGCCCGACACCTTGATGTAGCTCACGGGCGGCGGACCGGGATCGCGGCTGGTGACGACCAGCAATTCCGGCGTGCCGATTTCTCCCGCTTCAATCCGTGTCTTGACGGCATGGAAGGTGGGGTCGTAACGGCGCTGGAAGCCCAGCATGCACAGCACCTTGGCTTCCTTGACGGCAGCGGCGCAGGCGCGTGCCCGGTCGATGGTCAGATCGACGGGCTTTTCGCAAAAGATGGCCTTGCCGGCAGCGGCCGAGCGCAGGATCAGGTCCGCGTGCGTGTCCGTGCTCGAGGCGATGACGACGGCCTTGATGGCCGGGTCGGCCAATGCCGCCTCGACAGTCGCGCTGCTGCCGCCATGCAGGCCGGCCAGCGCGGCCGCCGCTTCCTGGTTGACGTCGACCACGTACTTGAACTGTACGCCGGGCTGGGCAGCCAGGTTGGCCGCGTGGATTTTGCCGATGCGTCCGGCGCCGAACAACGCTACTTCAATCATCATGTTCTCCTGGGGTGTGGATTTCTTCGATGTCGAGCTCTAATTTGTAGGCCAGCGCGATGAACAGCGCCTGGCACAGGCAGATGGTGCTGGTCAGCGAGCGGAAGGCGAAGGCGCTGCCCTCGGTGACGGTCAACAACGCGTCGGCGGCCCGCGCGAGCGGCGCCAGTTTGCTGTCGGTAATCACCAGGACCTTGGCGCCCTTGTCTTGCGCCGCCTTGATGCACTGCTGGGTTTCCTTGCCGTAAGGCGAGAAACTGATGGCGATCGCCACATCGCGTTCGCGCACGCTGCGCATCTGTTCGCGGTGCATGCCGCCCAGTCCGCTAATCAGGTGCACGCGCTTGTCCGTGTGTTCGAGCGCGTAGGCGATGTAGGAGGCGATCGGGAAGGACCGGCGCACGCCGATCACATAGATGTTTTCCGCCTTGAGCAACAGGTTGACGGCCGCTTCCAGTTGCGCGTCGTCGAGTCCGGCGGCCAGGTCGTCGAGGCCGGCGCGGCTGGCGCCGACGAACTCGCGCGTCAGGTCGCCCGCGCTGAGGGCCGCGTCGCGCGTGGAAATGAGCTTGCGGATGCGCTGCTGGTAGTCGGGCGTGGCGCCGGCCTGGTCCGTGTACGCCTGGCGGAACACATCTTGCATTTCGGAAAAGCCCGTGTAGCCGAAGCGCTGCGCGAAACGCACGATGGCCGACGGCTGCACGTCGCAGGCGGCGGCGATGTCGCTGATGCGCTCGAGCATCAGGCTGGCCCGGTGCTTTTCAATGTATTGCGCGATGACTTTCAGCTGGCGCGACAGGTTGTCGTACTCGGCGGCAATGTGCTGCATCAGCTGTTCGATGGGGGCGGTGGCTGCCATGATTTTTTTCCTCGGTGTGCTTGCTGGGCCGCGATGACGTATCAATTCCGTGCGGCTGGTTCTGGCGAGAATTATAGGAGGGAATCTTGAAAATAGAAACGAATTTCTATTTAAATTTATTTTGAAAATTTTATTGCATTTGTCTTTTTTGTGGCCTAAGCTGTGCGCAGTGCATCGGTTCGCGTGCCGCAAGGCCAGGCCGGTGACACCCTTCATAAAAGCTCGCAACTATAAAAATTAATCCGTCTAGGAGACATTCATGCATAGCAATAAAAGCAAGGGTTTGATGAAGTGCCTGGCCATCGCCAGCCTGGGCCTGAGCCTGGGTTTGAGCACGGGCGCCAGCCATGCTGCCGGCGAGAAATTCGTCATGGTCAGCCATGCGCCGGACTCCGATTCCTGGTGGAATACCATCAAGAACGCCATCAAGCAAGCCGGTGAAGATTTCAACGTGTCCGTCGACTACCGCAATCCGCCGAATGGCGACCTGGCCGACATGGCGCGCCTGATCGAGCAGTCGGCCGCGCGCAATTACGATGGCTTGATCGCCGACATCGCCGACTTCAGCGTGCTGCAAAAGCCGCTGGGCACGGTCGTGGCCAAGAAAATCATGCTCGTGACCATCAATTCGGGCACCCTGGCGCAAAGCGAACAGTTGAAAGCCATCATGCACGTGGGCCAGCCCGAGTATGACGCGGGCCTGGGCGCCGGCAAGCGCGCCAAGGAAGCGGGCATCAAATCGTTCGTGTGCGTGAATCACTATGCGATGAATGCATCGTCGTTCGAACGCTGCCGCGGTTTTGCCGATGCGCTCGGCGTCGACTTCAAATCGTCCACGCTCGACACCAACGGCGTCGACCCAGGCGTGATCGAAAGCAAGGTCAGCGCCTATCTGCGCAGCAATCCGAAGACCCAGGCCGTGCTGGCGCTGGGACCGGATTCGGCGCCGGCCGCCATGCGCGCCGTCGAAAAGCTGGGTCTGAAAGGCAAGATGTACTTCGCCAGCTTCGACTTGTCGGAAGAAATCGCCAAGGGCATCAAGGATGGCAGCATCCAGTTCGCCATCGACCAGCAGCCCTACCTGCAAGGCTACATTCCCGTTGCCGTGATGGCCATCATGAAACAGCAAAAAATCACTGACCTGGCCAAGGTCAAGGAAATCCTGATCGCCAATCCGAAATACCAGGCGCGCCTGGCCGAATACGGCCTGACGCCCATCTACGGCCCGCGCCACATCAGCTCCGGCCCCGGTTTCGTGACCAAGGAAAACATCGCCAAGGTCGAAAAATACGCCGGTCAATACCGCTAATCCACACAGTCGCCACCAGGAGTTCCCCAGCGCCGCACCGCCTCCCGCGGGCGGCGCATGGCAGGAACACGCCTGGCGCCAGCGATGCTGGCAGGAAAGTAATCGGAATTGGTAACAAGTATCACTGAAAGGACTTCGTATGACTGCGCTCAAATCCAGCCTGGCTAGCCCCGGCATGAATCCTCCTCCGCCTCCCGGCGCCTCCAGCAAGCCAGTTGCCGCCGCCGACGAGCGCGTGGGCACGACCAGCTGGGTCAAACGGTTTTTTGGCCGCCCCGAGTTTGCCTCGATTTCCGGCGCGGTGCTCGTGTTTGCCTTCTTCGTCATCACGGCCGGCGATTCCGGCATGTTCAACCTCGATGGCGTCGTCAACTGGATGCAAGTGGCGTCCTACCTGGGCATCATCGCCATCGGCGCCTGCCTGTTGATGATCGCCGGTGAATTCGACCTGTCGATCGGCTCCATGATCGGCTTTGCCGGCATGATGATCGCCATCCCGACGATTTATTTCCACTGGCCATTGTGGGCCGCCATCGTGTTCGCCTTCGCCGGTTCCATGGCGCTGGGCTGGCTCAACGGCTACATCGTCATCAAGACACGCTTGCCATCGTTCATCGTGACCCTGGCATTCCTGTTCATCCTGCGCGGCCTGACCCTGGCCCTGTCGATCATGTTCGCCAACCGCACCATCGTCAGCGGCGTGGGCGACCTGGCGGCGCAGGACTGGCTGGCCAGCCTGCTGTTCCACGGCAACGTCGCCACCGGCCTGTTCCAGTGGATGGGCGCGCATGGCTGGATCGCCGTGCTCGACGACGGCTCGCCGCTGGTGAAAGGCGTGCCGAAAGTCATCGCCTGGTGGCTGGTGCTGGCCGCCGGCGCCGCATTCGTCTTGTCGCGTACCCGTTTCGGCAACTGGATGTTTGCCGTCGGCGGCGACGCCAACGCGGCCAAGAATGTGGGTGTGCCGGTGCGCAAGGTCAAGATTTCCCTGTTCGTCTTCACGGCCTTCTGCGCCTGCCTGTTTGCCACCTTGCAAGTCTGCGACGTGGGTTCGGCCGCCGCCGACCGCGGCATGCAAAAGGAATTCGAAGCCATCATCGCGGCCGTCATCGGCGGCGCCTTGCTGACGGGCGGCTACGGTTCCGTCGTCGGCGCCTGCTTCGGCGCGCTGATCTTCGGCGTGGTGCAGATTGGCATCACTTATACCAACATCAATTCGGACTGGTTCCGCGTATTCCTCGGCGTGATGCTGCTGATCGCGGTGCTGTTCAATAACTTTGTACGCTCACGCGTCACGGAAGCGAGATAAATCATGAGCGAATATATTCTTGCCCTGGAAAATGTCAGCAAGCGCTTCGGCTCCGTGCTGGCCTTGCAAAACATCACCATGCGGTTGCGCGAGGGGGAGGTTCATTGTTTGCTGGGCGATAACGGCGCCGGCAAGTCCACCCTGATCAAGACCCTGGCCGGCGTGCACAAGCCCACCGATGGCCAATACCTGGTCGATGGCAAGCCCGTCGTCTTCAATTCGCCCAGCGAAGCGCTGGACATGGGCGTGGCCACCGTCTACCAGGATCTGGCGCTGGTGCCGCTGTTGTCCGTGGCGCGCAATTTCTTCATGGGCCGCGAGCCGATGAAAAAACTGCTGGGCCTGGTGCCCGTGATGGATATCGACTATGCGGCCGATACGGCGCGCGACAAGCTGGCCGAGATGGGCATCATGGTGCGCGACCCGCACCAGGCCATCGGCACCATGTCGGGCGGCGAAAAGCAGTGCCTGGCCATCGCCCGCGCCATCCACTTCGGCGCCCGCGTGCTGATCCTCGATGAACCGACGGCCGCCTTGGGCGTGAAACAATCGTTCAATGTGCTGAAACTGATTTACAAGGCGCGCGAGCGGGGCATTTCCGTGATCTTTATTACGCATAATGTGCACCATGCGTATCCGGTCGGCGACTCGTTCACGTTGTTGAACCGGGGCAAGTCGCTGGGCACCTTCACCAAGGATACGGTGAGCAAGGATGCCTTGCTGGACATGATGGCGGGCGGTGCGGAAATGCAAACGCTGATGAGTGAACTCGACGGTGTCACGATTTAAGGATAGCCATGAATAATTCCACACAATTTGCCCAGGGCCGCGCGCTGGACGTGATCTGCCTGGGCCGCCTGGCGGTGGACCTGTACGCGCAGCAGATCGGCAGCACCCTGGAAGACGCGACGAGCTTTGCCAAATACCTGGGCGGCTCGTCGGCGAATATCGCCTTCGGCACGGCCCGGCTGGGCTTGAAATCGGCCATGCTGTCGAAGGTGGGCGACGACCACATGGGCCGTTTCCTCACCGACACCTTGGCGCAGGAGGGCTGCGACGTCAGCCACGTCGGCATCGACCGCGAGCGGCTCACGGCCCTCGTCATGCTGGGCATCAAGGACAAGAACACCTTCCCGCTGATCTTTTATCGCGAAAATTGCGCCGACATGGCCATCGACGCATCGTCGGTGGATGCGGCTTTCATTGCGTCGAGCAAAGCCTTATTAATCACCGGCACGCATTTCTCGACTAGCGCCATGCACGCCGTCAGCACGCAGGCATTGCAGCTGGCGCGCGCCAATAACGTGCGCACCGTGCTCGACATCGATTACCGGCCCGTGCTGTGGGGCTTGTCCGGCAAGGCGGACGGCGAAACGCGTTTCGTCTCGAACGAAGGCGTCACCAAACATCTGCAGGCGATCCTGCCGCAGTTCGACCTGATCGTCGGCACGGAAGAGGAATTCATGATCGCCGGCGGCGGCGTTGATATCATGGCGTCCCTGCGCGCCGTGCGCAAGGTGAGCAGTGCAACCCTGGTGGTCAAGCGCGGGCCGCTGGGCAGCGCCGTCATCGACAACGTGGTGCCGGCCAGTCTGGATGACGCGTTTAACTACCGCGGCGTGCGCGTGGAAGTCTTGAACGTGCTTGGCGCGGGCGACGCTTTTCTTTCCGGTTTCCTGAAAGGCTGGCTGCGCGGCGAGGATTACGAGGCATGCTGCCGCTATGCGAACGGCTGCGGCGCCCTCGTCGTGTCGCGCCACGGCTGCGCGCCGGCCATGCCGTCGCCCGTCGAGCTCGACTATTTCCTGGCCAATGCGGCCAAGCTCACGCAGCCGGACCAGGACGCGACCTTGTCGCGCCTGCACCGCACGACGGTGGCGCGCCCGCAGTGGAACGAGCTGTGCGTGTTTGCGTTCGACCACCGCACGCAATTTTTTGAGCTGGCGCAACAAACCGGCGCGCCCGAAGCAGCCATTGCGGCCTTGAAGCAATTGATGGTGCAAGCCGTGGCGCAAACGGAAACGGCCTTGCAACTGGCCGGCAAGACAGGCGTGCTGATCGATGGCCGCTATGGCGTCGACGCGCTCAACGATGCGACGGGGCGCGGCTGGTGGATAGGTCGTCCCGTGGAATTGCCCGGTTCCAATCCGCTGCAATTTGACTGGGGCCGCTCCATCGGCTCGCACCTGCTCAGCTGGCCGAAGGAACACGTGATCAAGTGCCTGGTGCAGCTGCATCCGGACGACGCCGTGGAAAACCGCCTGGAACAGGAAGCGCAGATCAAGGCCTTGTACGATGCGGCGCAAGTGAGCGGTCACGAACTGTTGCTCGAGGTCATACCGTCGGAAGCCTTGCCGCACAGTGACGATACTGTCTTGCGCGCCGTCAAGCGCCTGTACAACCTCGGCATCTACCCGGAATGGTGGAAACTGGAAAGCATGTCGGCCCAGCAATGGCAAGCCATCGATGCCCTCGTGCACGAGCGCGATCCGTATTGCCGTGGCGTCGTCTTGCTGGGCTTGAACGCGCCCATCGCCGCCCTGGCCGACAGTTTTGAGCAAGCCAGTGCCAGCACCACCTGCAAGGGTTTCATGGTGGGCCGCACCATCTTCCAGGAACCGAGCCGCCGCTGGCTGGCCGGCGAACTCGACGATGCTGGCCTGATCGCCGCCGTGCGCGCCAATTTCGAGCAGCTGATCAGCTTGTGGCAGCGCACGCGCAACCGCCTGGAGCGTGCGGCATGACCACCACCACGATCCGCCTGACCATGGCGCAAGCGCTGGTGCGCTATCTGTCGGTATTGCGTACCGAGGATGGACAGCCTTTGTTCGGCGGCGCCTTCGCCATCTTTGGCCACGGCAACGTGGCGGGCCTGGGCGAGGCGCTGTACCAGTACCGCGAGCAATTTCCCACCTACCGCGCCCACAATGAACAGGCGATGGCGCACTCTGCCATCGCCTATGCGAAAGCCCACATGCGCCGGCGCATGATGGCCGTCACCAGCTCCATCGGTCCGGGTGCGACGAATCTGCTCACCGCCGCCGCGCTGGCCCACGTCAACCGTTTGCCTGTGTTGCTGTTGCCAGGCGACGTGTTCGTCTCGCGCGCGCCGGACCCGGTGCTGCAGCAGCTGGAAGATGGCACGGACGGCAGCGTCTCGGTCAACGATGCCTTCAAACCGCTGTCGCGCTATTTCGACCGCATCGTGTATCCGGAGCAATTGCTGACCGCCTTGCCGCGCGCGATCGCCGCCTTGACGGACCCGGCCGCTTGCGGCCCCGTGACCTTGTCTCTGCCGCAAGACGTGCAGACGATGGCGTATGACTATCCGGCCGACTTTTTCGAACCGAGAGTCGTGCGTTTCCGCGCCGTGCCGCCCGTCGAGCAGGAACTGGAAGAGGCCGCGTTGCTGTTGAAAAATGCAAAACAGCCGCTGATCGTCGCCGGCGGCGGCGTGCTGTACGGCCAGGCCGGCGCCGCCTTGCAGGCGTTTGCCGAACGCCACGGCATCCCCGTGGCGGAAACCCAGGCCGGCAAGAGTTCTTTACCGTGGGACCATCCTTTGCAGCTGGGCGCCATCGGTGTCACCGGTTCGCCCGCCGCCAACGCGCTGGCGGCGCAGGCCGACGTGGTGCTGGCCGTCGGCACGCGCCTGCAGGATTTCACGACAGGATCGAACTCCCTGTTTGCGCAGGCGCAACTGCTCAGCCTGAACGTCAACAACTTTGATGCGCTGAAACGCCGCGGCCTGGGTGTACAAGCGGACGCGACCCTGGGCTTGCAGGGCTTGTCGCAAAGGCTGGCGCACTGGAATAGCGCGGGCCAGTGGCTGGAGCGCGCGCAGCAGGCGGCGCATGCCTGGCGCGATACCGTGCTGGCCATTACGGGCAAACGCGAGGTGGCCGGCTTGCCGTATGACGGCGAAGTCATCGGCGCCGTGCAGCGCTCTTCAGCGGACTCGACCAGCAACGATATCGTCGTCTGCGCGGCAGGCACCTTGCCGGCGGAGTTGCATAAACTGTGGCGCACGTCGGCGCCGGGCGGCTACCACATGGAATACGGCTACTCGTGCATGGGCTATGAGATTGCCGGCGGCCTCGGTGTCAAGATGGCGCAACCCGAGCGCGAAGTCATCGTCATGGTGGGCGACGGCAGCTATCTGATGATGAATTCGGAAATCGCCACCTCCGTCATGCTCGACAAAAAACTCATCATCGTCGTGCTCGACAACCGGGGCTATGGCTGCATCAACCGATTGCAGCAGGCCTGCGGCAATGCCTCGTTCAACAATATGCTGCCCGACAGCGCACCGCCTATCGACTTCGCCCTGCATGCGCAATCCTTGGGCGCGCTGTCCGAACATGTGGCCTCGATTGCCGAACTCGAACAGGCCATGCTGCGCGCCCGGGCAGCTTCCCGCACGTATCTGATCTGCATCGACACGGACGACACGCGCACGACCGAGGAGGGCGGCTGCTGGTGGGAGGTGGCCGTGCCCGAGGTCTCCACCCAGTCCGGCGTGCAAGCTGCGCGTGCCCGTTATGAAAACGATCGCCTGAAACAAAGGAATTGAAATGACTACCTGGAATGTACGTATCGGCATCAATCCGATCTCGTGGATGAACGACGATTTACCGAGCCTGGGCGGCGAAACGCCCCTGGAAACGGCGCTGAAGGAAGGCGCCGAGATCGGCTACGTGGGTTTTGAGCTGGGCAACAAGTTTCCGAAAGATGCCCCGGCCCTGAACGCTGTGCTGGGCAAATATGGCCTGGCGTGCGTCTCCGGCTGGTATTCGGGCCGCCTGGCGCACCGCAGCGTCGAAGACGAGATTGCCTCCGTGGCGTCACACTTGCGGCTGCTGGCCGACAGCGGCGCCACCGTCATGGTGTATGGCGAAGTGGCCGACGCCATCCAGGGCGAAGCGCGTCCCTTGTATAAACGCCCGCGTTTCCAGTCCGCCCAGCAATGGCAGGACTACGCCGATAAACTCACGGCCTTTGCCGCCCACCTGCTGGCGCACGGCGTGCGCCTGGCCTACCACCACCACATGGGCGCCTACGTGGAAACGCCGGCCGACGTGGATCAACTGATGGCCTTGACGGGGCCGGAAGTGGGCTTGTTGTTTGATACGGGTCATATCACCTTTGCCGGCGGCGACGCGCTGGCGGTGCTCAATAAACATATCGACAGGATTTGCCACGTGCATTGCAAGGATGTGCGCCCGAACGTGGTGAAACTGGCCCGCAATGGCCACTGGAGTTTTTTGCAGGCCGTCATCAATGGCGCCTTCAGCGTGCCGGGCGACGGCTGCATCGACTTCCCGGCCATCCTGACGCGGCTGTATCTGCATGGCTACGCGGGCTGGCTGGTGGTGGAGGCGGAGCAGGACCCGGCCGTCGCCCCCAGCTACGCATACGCGAAGATGGGCCACGATTACCTGGCGCGCCTGGTCGATGCGATTCCGCGCCTGGGTCGGGAGGCGGCATGAGCCCGCTGCTGGTCAAAGCAGGCAAGGCCGGCGGCAAGATTGTGGAAGTCACGCCCGCATCGGCCGGCTGGACGCACGTGGGCTTTGCCGCCCACCGCCTGGCGGCGGGCGAGGTCTTGACGCTGGAGACGGGCAGCCGCGAGCTGTGCCTCGTCGTGCTGACGGGCACGGTCACGGTGCGGGCGGGCGATCACGTCTGGGAAGGCATCGGCAAGCGCGCCAGCGTCTTCGAGGACGTCTCGCCCTACGCCGTGTATGTGCCGCTGGACACCACGGTGCGTATCACGGCCGTGAGCGCCGCCGAGGTCGCCCTGTGCAGCGCACCGGCCACGACGCACCGCCCGGCGCGTCTGATCGAGCCATCGAGCATGACGCGCTCCGTGCGCGGCAAGGGCGCCAACACGCGCTATGTGTGCGACATCCTGCCGCAGACGGAAGCAGCGGACGGCTTGCTGGTGGTGGAAGTCGTCACGCCGTCCGGCCACTCGTCCAGCTATCCGCCCCATAAACACGACAGCGACAATATTCCGCAGGAAAGTTCGCTGGAAGAAACGTATTATCACCGGCTCAATCCCGAACAGGGCTTTGCCTACCAGCGCGTCTACACGGATGACCGCTCCATTGACGAAGCGATGGCCGTGGAAAACCACGACGTGGTGATGGTGCCGCGTGGCTACCACCCCGTCACCGTGCCGTATGGCTACGACGGCTATTACCTGAACGTGATGGCCGGCCCGAAACGCGTGTGGCACTTTAAAAACGACCCGGCCCATGACTGGCTGATGACGAAATAACCAAGGACAAGACAATGACGACCCCGATGATCGGCCACTTTATTGGTGGCAACCCCATGGCTTCGCGCACCGAGCGCACGAGCGATGTGTTCAATCCCGCCACGGGCGCCGTGACGGCCAAGGTGGCGCTGGCCACGCCTGCCGAACTGAACGCGGCCGTGGCTGCCGCCCATGCGGCCTTTCCCGCCTGGTCGCAAACCTCGCCCCTGCGCCGCGCCCGCGTCATGTTCAAATTCAAGGAGTTGCTGGAGCAAAACGCCGACAAGCTGGCCGCCCTGATTACGGCCGAACACGGCAAAGTCTTCACGGATGCGAAAGGCGAAGTGACGCGCGGCATCGAAGTGGTGGAGTTTGCCTGCGGCATCCCGCAGATGATGAAGGGAGAGTATTCGGAACAGGTGGCCGGCGGCATCGACGCCTGGTCGATCCGCCAGGCGCTCGGTGTCTGTGTCGGCATCACGCCGTTCAACTTTCCCGTGATGGTGCCGATGTGGATGTTCCCGATGGCGATTGCCTGCGGCAATACCTTCGTATTAAAACCGTCCGAGCGCGACCCGTCGGCCAGCCTGCTCCTGGCGCAGCTGCTGACGGACGCGGGCTTGCCGGACGGCGTCTTCAACGTGGTACAGGGAGATAAAGAAGCCGTCGACGGCTTGCTGCACCACCCGGACGTGCGCGCCGTCAGCTTCGTCGGTTCCACGCCGATCGCCGAGTATATCTATGCGACGGGCTGCGCGCAGGGCAAGCGCGTGCAGGCGCTCGGTGGCGCGAAAAACCACATGGTCGTCATGCCGGACGCGGACATTCCCCAGACGGTCGATGCCCTGATGGGCGCCGCGTTCGGCTCGGCCGGCGAGCGCTGCATGGCCATTTCCGTCGTCGTGGCGGTGGGCAATGTGGCGGACCAATTGGTGGAAGCCCTGGTGCCGCGCATCGCGGCATTAAAGATCACGCAGGGCATGGATCTGTCGGCCGAGATGGGACCCGTGGTGACGCAGGTGCACAAGGAGAAGATCGCCGGCTATATCGCGCAAGGTGTGGAAGAGGGCGCCAAGCTTATCTGCGACGGGCGCGGCTTCGTCCTGCCAGGCCACGAGAAAGGTTTTTTCCTCGCCGGCAGCCTGTTCGACCACGTCACGCCCGAGATGACGATCTACAAGGAAGAAATCTTCGGCCCCGTGCTGTGCATCGTGCGCGTGCCCGATTTCACGGCGGCGCTGGACCTGGTCAACGCGCATGAATACGGCAACGGCACGGCCATCTACACGCGCGACGGCAACACGGCGCGCGAATACACGCACCGGGTGCAGGTCGGCATGGTCGGCGTGAACGTGCCGATCCCCGTGCCGATGGCCTTCCACAGCTTCGGCGGCTGGAAGCGCAGCCTGTTCGGCGACCACCATGCGCACGGCCCGGAATCGGTGCGTTTCTATACGAAGCAGAAGGCGGTGACGCAGCGCTGGCCGGCCTCGACGGCGGCCGGGGCGGAGTTTGCCATGCCGACCCTGAAGTAATTCCGCTGTAAAACCGGCTGGTTCGCTTCTTGCTTACTGCAATGGTTGTGTTTAGCCATTGCAGATCGCTCCCATGACGTCCAGCCGTACCCAGCCTTTGCGCATCGTCGTCGTCAACACTATTGTCGAGCACGGCGTGCACGAGAATGCGGCCTTGGCTGCCCAAGTGCAGCGCGGCAATGCCTTGCGCATCGGCTTGCTGGAATCGGGCTACGACATCGTCGCCTCCCTGCCAGCCGACCTCTACCTTCCTGAGCGCATCGCCCAACTGCAGCCTGATCTCATCATCATCGACGCGGAATCGGATGCGCGCGACGTGCTCGAGCACATCGTCATCGCCACGCGCGACGAGCGCCGCCCCATCGTGCTGTTTACGGAAGACGGCGCCACGGCCAGCATCGACGCGGCCATGGCGGCCGGCGTCTCCGCCTACATCGTCGCCGGCTTGCATGCCGAGCGCATCTTGCCCGTGCTGAACGTGGCGCTCGCGCGCTTTCGCCAGGAAGAAAAATTGCGCGCCGAATTGCTCGACACGCGGCACAAGTTGCTGGAGCGCAAGGTGATCGAGCGGGCCAAGGGCCTGTTGATGACGCACCACGGCTTGACGGAAGAGCAGGCATACCAGCGCCTGCGCAGCATGGCCATGAACAAGAAACTCAAGCTGGCAGAGATTGCCCAGCGCATTCTCGACGTGGAGGACTTGTTGGGATGAATCGTCCATTTCCTGACACATGCTGGTGCAGCGCACCATTGCGGTGCGTTTCCAGCCGCCATGAAGCGGGCAGGTACGGGCACGCTCCTTGCTGCTGGAAGGTGAGAGCCTTGCCCACAGCGGCACGGCAAAACAGTATTTATCGGCAAGGAATGGTATGACAGAGAAAATGGCAGACAGTGCCCAGGTGATGCGGACCCTGCAGCCGGAAAGACAGACGATACGCATCGGCTACCTGCCGCTGACCGATTGCGCCTCGCTGGTGATGGCGTCGAAGCTGGGTCTCGATGAAAAATACGGCATCAAGATCGAACTGAGCCGCGAGATGTCGTGGGCCGGCGTGCGCGATAAACTGAACAATGGCGAACTCGATGCGGCCCACGTGCTGTACGGCCTTGTGTATGGCGTGCAGATGGGCATCGGCGGGCAGCAGCGCGACATGGCCGTGCTGATGAATCTCAATCACAGCGGCCAGGCTGTCACCGTGTCGGCGGCGCTGGCGCGCGAGGGCGCCCACGATGGTCCCACCCTGGCGCGGCATATGCGCGCCACGGCGCGGCCGTTTGCGTTCGCGCATACTTTTCCGACCGGCAACCACGCGATGCTGCTGCAATACTGGCTGGCCGCGCAGGGCATCGATCCGCTGCGCGACGCGCGCGTGATGACGGTGCCGCCGTCGCAGATGGTGGCCGCCTTGCGCGCCGGCCAGATGGACGGCTTTTGCGCGGGCGAACCGTGGGGCTACAAGGCCATCGTCGATGGCGTGGGCGTGACGGCAGCCGCCAGCGGCGCCATCTGGCCCGACCATCCGGGCAAGGTGCTGGGCACCAGCGCCGCGTTTGCGCAGCAGCATCCGAACAGCTGCCGCGCCCTCATCGCCGCCGTGCTCGAGGCGGGACGCTGGATCGATGCCAGCGATACCAACCGGCTGGCCATGGCGGCCACTCTGGCCGAGCCCGCTTACCTGAACACGCCTCAGGAAACGCTGGCGCCGCGCATTCTCGGCCATTACCAGGATGGCCTGGGCAAGACCTGGGACGAGGCGCACGGTTTGAAGTTCTACGGCGATGGCACGGTGAATTTCCCGTATCTGTCCGACGGCATGTGGTTCATGACCCAGCACCGGCGCTGGGGCTTGCTGCGCGATGAACCCGATTATCTGGCGGTGGCAAGGCAAGTCAACCGCATCGACCTGTACCGCCAGGCGGCGGAGATGACGGCCACGACCGTACCAAAAGCCCCCATGCGCAGCTCGACCCTGTGCGACGGCGTCGTGTGGGACGGCAGCGCGCCGGAAGCGTACGCGGCATCGTTTGCCATCGGCCATTTTTTCTGACTGGAGAGTGCATCATGGCGCAATGTGGAAGTGTGACACTGGTCGGCGCCGGTCCCGGCGACCCGGACCTGTTGACGATCAAGGCAGTAAAGGCCATCGCGCGGGCAGACGTGGTGCTGATCGACGACCTCGTCAATCCGGCCGT
The DNA here is from genome assembly GCF_046113285.1 of Janthinobacterium aestuarii. Lineage (NCBI taxonomy): Bacteria > Pseudomonadati > Pseudomonadota > Betaproteobacteria > Burkholderiales > Oxalobacteraceae > Janthinobacterium > Janthinobacterium aestuarii. The sequence goes on along the minus strand of NZ_CP142524.1, from coordinate 3,730,811 downwards.
CCTTGCCCATGCGGCACAAGGCGTGCGCGTGGTCGAGGTGGGCAAGCGGGGCGGCTGCGCCTCCACGCCGCAAGCGTTCATCGAACGGCTGATGCTGGCCGAGGCCCGCGCCGGCCTGCACGTGGTGCGGCTGAAAGGGGGCGACCCCTATCTGTTCGGGCGCGGCGGCGAAGAGCGCGCTTATTTGCGCAGTCACGGCGTGGCCGTCGAGGTGATCCCCGGCATCAGCAGCGGCCTGGCCGCGCCGTCCGGCATCGGCGTGCCGCTCACGCACCGCGCCTGGAGCCAGGGCGCCATCTTCGTCACGGGCCACGGCAAGGATAGCGCCTCGGAGCCGAACTGGGCGGCCCTGGCGCAGAGCAAGCTCACCCTCGTCATCTACATGGGCGTGGCCAGGGTGACGGCCATCCAGGCCGGCTTGCTGGCCGGCGGCATGGCGCCCGGCACGCCCGTGGCCGTGGTGCAATCGGCCAGCCTGCCGGCCCAGCGCCAGTTGCTGAGCACTTTGCAGGAGCTGCCCGACGACCTGCAGGCCAGCGGCCTGGGCAGCCCCAGCATCATCGTCGTGGGCGACGTGGTGCGCTGCGCCGATGCCTGGGATGAGCATGGTGCCTTGCACGCCGCCTGCGTCTGAGCCTGTCCGCGCCTAGCGGATCGGCAGGGCCACGGGACGGATGGGCGCCGCGTCGCCGCCACGGAATTTCAAGGAAGCGCCGATGAAGGCGAACTGGTACACCTTGTCGCGCGACAGCGCTTCCAGGTCGACCAGTTCCAGGATGGGCGTGCCCTGCTGCGCCAGCAGATAGGTGTGCACAGGCAGGTAATTGTTCGCCACTTCGGACGGAAACGTCTCGAAACTGAGGTTGTCCGCGCCCACCACCATGGCGCCGCCATCTTCCACGAGGAATTTCGCCGCATCGAGCGACAGGCCGGGCGGATTGGCCATGTAGGCTTGCGCCTGCTCATAATGCTGCATGCGGCCCGTGCGTATCAGCACCACGTCGCCCTTTTCCAGCGTGACCTTCTGTTGCGCCAGCGCCGCGCGCAAGTCTTGCCGCGTCACCCGGTAATTATCGGGCAGTTGTTTGAGACCCTTGGCCACGGCCACGTCGATCAGCACGCCGCGCGCCACGATCGGCGGCAATTTCTCCGCGCCCGTCACGGTCCAGCCCCGGTCTCCCAGGTAGTGTTCCTCCGTAAAGCCATTCCAGATCTTGCCGTTCAGGCCGAAGTGGTTCAGGGCGTCGATATGCGTGCCCATGTGCGCATACATGGACACGGCCGAGCCCGTGTAGCTGACGTGGCGGTTCATCTGTTCGCCCACCTGCATGGAATCGGCCACCACGTTGCCTTTCGGCGTGTGCGTCATCCACATCTGGTAGGGTGGGTCGCCCGCCGCCTGCCAGCTGGGCATGCCGATATAGAAATCGACGGCCAGGTCATAGCTCTTGCCGCCGTCGATGCGCGCCAGAATGGCGGCGCGCGAGGCCGGCGTCATCAGGTTCAGGCGACCGATCTCGTCTTTCGGACCCCAGGGGCTGATGCCCACTTCGGGCAGGGCGGCCTGCACTGTCCCTCCGAGCAGGGCCAGCAGCAGGGCAGTCAGGGTGGCGGATGGTTTGAACATGGGGTACTCCTTGCGTGACATGAATAAAGAAGCCGCCATCATATTGTTTTTCATTTCAATGATAATCAGCGATAAAATAATAAGATATTCAACTGTAGAGAAATAATGATGGATGTCCTGGCGCACATGCGCGTGTTTCGCAAGGTGGTCGAGCGCGACAGCTTCAGCAAGGCGGCGCTGGATTTGAATCAGTCGGCGGCGGCCATCAGCAAGCAGGTGCGCCAGCTCGAAGCGCGCCTGGGCACACTGCTGCTGGTGCGCACGACGCGGCGCATGAGCTTGTCGGACGGCGGGCGTGCCTACTATCTCGAATGCTGCCGCCTGCTCGACGAGGTCGATGCGCTGGAACTGGCCACGCGCGGCTGTACCGGCAAGGTGGCGGGGCGGCTGCGCGTGAATGCGCCGCTGTCGTTCGGCCTGAAGGTGCTGTCGCCCTTGCTGCCGGACTTCATGGCCCGTTATCCGGACGTCAAGATCGAGATGACCCTGGACGACCGCCTGCGCGACGTGGTGGGCGAGGGCTATGACGTGTCGCTGCGCATCCGCGCCGCGCTGGCCGATTCGTCCCTGGTGGCGCGCCGCCTGGGCGACGTCGAGCAGATGATCTGCGCAGCGCCGGCCTATCTGGCGCGGCGCGGCACGCCGCGCCAGGCGCAGGATTTGCACGGCCACGATTGCCTTGCTTACCGCCTGGCCGACAGTCCCGGCGTCTGGCAGCTGGCCGGCCCGGAGGGGCCGAGCAGCATCGTGCTGCCCGTGCGCTTTTCCGCCGACAGCAGCCTGCTGCTGGCCGATATGCTGGTGGCGGGCATCGGCGTGGGGGCGCTGCCGTCGTTCGTCGCCGCGCCGCTGCTGGCCAGCGGCGCCCTGGTGCGCGTACTGCCGTCGCACGGCATGGCCAGGCGCGGCGTGTATGCCTTGACGCCCGACGGACGCCACGTGCAGGAAAAGGTGCGCGCCTTTTGCGACTTCCTGGCCGGGGCGCTGCAGGGGGGCTAGGCACCCGGTGTTTTCCAGTGCAACCATCCTGCGCGCTTTTTTTCTTGCGCAAGCGCGTCGGGCATGAGCTTTGATAGTATCCTCGTACTTGCTGGGCGGCCGGAGCGCCGCACATTCGAGGAAACCGGAATAAGCGATCGACAATGCACACTTTGAGCAAGGGCGGGGCGGTATCGGGCTTCAGGATATGGGCGGGCGGCGTGCTGCTGGCCCTGGCGGTGGGCGGTGCCCTGTATGCGGGCGCGGCGCGCACGGTCAATGACGACGCCGAACAGCGTTTCGACAATCTCACGCATGGCGCCCAGCATAGCCTGATCACGCGCGTAAAAAGCTATTCCGACCTGCTGCGCGGCCTCGAGGCCCTGTTCCGCACCAGCGAGCACCTGACGCGCCGCCAGTTCCACGATTACGTGGCCGGCCTCGATATCGTGCGCCAGTTCCCGGCCATCGAATCGGTCAACTACGCGGCGGCCGTCCCGTCGGCGCAGCGCGCCGCCTTCATCGAGGCCGTGCGCCGTGACACCAGCCTGGCGCCGCGCGGCTATCCCGCTTTCACCATCCGGCCTGCGGGCGAGCGGCCTGAATACACGGTGCTCACCTACCTGGAGCCCGATTCCCTGCTGGCCGAACGCATGGGCGTCGATATCGGCGCCAACCCGCTGGTGGCGCAGTCGCTGGCGCAGGCCCGCGACAGCGGCCAGGTCAGCGCATCGGGGCAGGTGATCATGATCAAGGGGCCGCCCGCGCATATCGGCCTGGGCATGCGCCTGCCCGTGTACCGCAATGGCATGCCGCAGGGCAGCGTGGCCGAGCGCCGCGCCGCCTACCAGGGCTCCGTCGGCATCGGCTTTGGCGTGGCGCAGCTGGTGCACAGCGCGCTCGAACGCAGCGCCCTGGAACCGCTGCACCTGACCCTGTACAGCGCGGCCGACCCTTTGACGGCCAGCGGGTCCCTGTCCATCACGCCGCAGGACCGCCTGCTGTTCAACGATGACGGCGACCTGGCGGCGGCGCCGCCGCAACCGGGCAGCGATGCCGACTATTTCGACCAGGTGCTGCCCGTCGCTTACCAGGGCGGCCTGTGGAAAGCCCATTTCCGCGTGCGCAAGGCGGAGCTGTACAGCCCCTTCGACCGCTATTTTCCATGGCTGGCGCTGGGCGTCGGCGTGGCCGGTACCCTGCTCATTTACGGTTATATCTTTACCTTGTATCGGTCGCGCCGCAGCGCGGTGGCGCAGCGCACCCTGCTCGATACGGTGCTCGACAGCGTCGACGCCTACGTCTACATGAAGGATGCCGACCTGCGCTACCGCTACGTCAATGCGCGCACGGCAACCATCCTCGGCCGTCCCGCGGAGCAGCTGATCGGCCGCCAGGATGGCGAGTTGATGCTCGGCGATGCGGCGGCCGCCGCGCAGCTGACGGAGCGCCAGGTCTTCGACAGCGGCGCCAAGTTCGTCGGCGAGGAGCGCTTCGTCGATGCGCAGGGCCAGGTGCATCACCTGTGGAGCGTGAAGGTGCCGCTGGGCTTGCCCGGTCCCGTCACGGGCCTGATCGGCCTGTCCACCGACGTGACGGAACTGCACCGCCTGAAAGAGCAGGCCGACGCGGCCAGCCAGGCCAAGAGCGACTTCCTGTCGAACATGAGCCATGAAATCCGCACGCCGATGAACAGCATTATCGGCATGGCGCACCTGGCGCTGAAATCGGTGGCCGATGCGCGCCAGCGCGACTATCTGCAGAAAATCTTCCATTCGGGCCAGCATTTGCTGGGCCTGATCAACGACATCCTCGATTTTTCCAAGATCGAGGCGGGCAAGCTGGAGCTGGAGGTGCTGGACTTCCGTCTCGACACCCTGCTGGCGAACATCGCCAGCCAGCTGGGCGACGCGGCCGCCGTCAAGGGCCTGGCGCTGCAGTTCGATATCGCGTCCGAGCTGCCGCAGCGCTGGCGCGGCGACCCGCTGCGCCTGGAGCAGGTCTTGCTGAACCTGACCAGCAATGCCATCAAGTTTTCCGACAATGGCAGCATCTTCGTGCGCGTGCGCCAGTCCGAGGAGCGCGCCAGCCATGCCATGCTGCGCTTCGAGGTGCAGGACCGGGGCATCGGCATGAACCAGGAAGAGGTGGCGCAGCTGTTCCGCTCCTTCCACCAGGCCGACCCGTCGACCACGCGCAAGTATGGCGGCAGCGGCCTGGGGCTGGTGATCAGCAAGCAGCTGGTGGAGCTCATGGGCGGCAAGGTGGGCGTGTACAGCCAGCCGGGCCTGGGAAGCACCTTCTGGTTCACGGCGCGCCTGGAGAAGAGCGCGCAGGGGGCCGACGAGCGCATCGCCGAAGTAGAGCCGGAAGTGCTGGGGGTGATACGCGGCGCCTCCATCCTGCTGGTGGAAGACAACATCTTCAGCCAGCAGGTGGGCTGCGAGCTGCTGGAAGACGCGGGCGCCACCGTTTGCGTCGCCTGCAATGGCCGCGAGGCGCTGGAATTGCTGGCCCGCCAGCGCTACGACTGCGTGCTGATGGACGTGCAGATGCCGGAGATGGACGGCTTCGAGGCGACGCGCCGCATCCGCGCCGACCCGAAACTTGCCGGCCTGCTGGTGATCGCCATGACGGCCAACGCGGGCAGCGAAGACCGCGCCCGCTGCCTGGAGGCGGGCATGGATGAATTCGTGACCAAGCCGATCGCCCCGAATCTGCTGTTTCACCTGCTGGCGAAATGGTTTCGCCTGCGTGGCGGCATTGGCGGCATCGGCCGCGACAGGCTGGCGGCGGCACCGACACCGCCGACAGCGCCGCCATCGGACGCCGCGCCGGAATCGCGCGACACGGCCATCCTCGATCTGGCCACCCTGGCGCTCACGTTCAGCAATGACGCCGTGAAGATGCGCAAGTACACCCAGCTGTTTCTCGACACGGCGCGCGACGGCATCGCCGAAATGGAGCAAGCCATGGCGCTGGAAGACCTGGGGCGCCTGGCCGACCTGGGCCACCGCAGCAAATCGTCGGCGCTGGCCGTGGGCGCGCACGCTTTCGCCGCCCTGTGCCTGTCGATCGAAGGCTTGCGCCTGGGCGGCGACATGCAGCAGGCGCGCGCCTTGCTGGCGGCGCTCGGGCCGGCGCTGGCGCAGGTGGCGGAACAAATTTCCGTGGAATTTGCCGCCAGCGACGCCCCTTGAGGCAGGCAGCGGCGATAATAGGCGTTTGACGTCTCCGGTCACCCGGCCGGAGACGCGGCAACCCATCGGATCAGCATGCATACACCCGTCACGCCCGGCCTCCTCATCCTGCATGGCAACCAGCTGGAACAGCTGCGCGCCGCCGTCTTCCAGTGGCTGCGCCAGCATCCGCTGGCGCCGCTGGAAACGGATATCTTCCTGGTGCAGTCGAACGGCGTGGCCGAATGGCTGAAGATCGCCCTGGCCGAGGAGATGAAAGTGTGCGCCGCCACGCGCATCGCGCTGCCGGCGCGCCTGCTGTGGGAAAGCTACCGGGGCATGCTGGGCCGCGAGCGCGTCCCGCGCGTGTCGCCTTTCGATAAATCCCCGCTGACCTGGCGTTTGATGCGCCTGTTGCCGTCGCTGCTGGCCGACCCGGTGTTTGCGCCGCTGCGCTACTTCCTGGCCGATGGCGATTGCGAACGCCGGCTGCAGCTGGCCGAGCGCCTGGCCGACTTGTTCGACCAGTACCAGGTCTACCGCGCCGACTGGCTGGCCGACTGGGCGGCCGGGCGCGACCAGTTGCGCACGGCGCGCGGGGAAGCCATCGTCTTGAAGGAAGACCAGCGCTGGCAGGCGCAGTTGTGGCGCGCCGTGGGCCAGGACGTCGAGGCCTTGGAGCGCGACACGGGCCGCGCCGACATCCATGAGGCCTTCCTGGCGGCGATCGCCGCCGGCGATGCGCCGCTTGGCAAGCTGCCGCGCAGGGTGGTGCTGTTCGGCGTGTCGGCCTTGCCCTACCAGACCTTGCAGGCGCTCGCTGCGCTGGCGCGCCACACGCAGGTGGTGCTGGCCGTGCCCAATCCATGCCAGTTCTACTGGGGCGACATCATCGACGGGCGCGACTTGCTGCGCGCGGAAAACAAGCGCCAGCGGCAGCGCAACGGCACCGACCTGGCGCACATTCCGCTGGAAGAATTGCATGCGCACAGCCATCCGCTGCTGGCCAGCTGGGGCAGGCAAGGGCGCGATTTCATCCGCATGCTCGACGAATTCGACGAACACGCGCAAGCCGAAGGGCGTGACGACAGCCTGCGCATCGACCTGTTCGGCGAGGAGACGGGCGAAACCCTGCTGCAGCAGGTGCAGGTGGCCATCCGCGAACTGCGCCCGCTGGCCGAGCATGAGCAGGTGCCGCCCGAGGCAGGCGACCGCTCGATCGAATTTCACGTGGCGCACAGCGTGCAGCGCGAAGTGGAAGTGCTGCACGACCAGCTGCTGGCCATGTTCGCGCACAGCGCCGAGACGCTCTTGCGTCCGCGCGACGTGGTCGTGATGGTGCCCGATATCGACACGTTTACGGCCGCCATCCACGCCGTTTTCGGCCAGTACCGGCGCAACGACGAGCGTTTCATTCCGTTCGAGATCGGCGACGTGAAGGACCGCAGCGTCAATCCGCTGCTCGTCGCGCTCGAGTGGCTGCTGCAGCTGCCGCAGCAGCGCTGCCGCCAGAGCGAAGTGCGCGACCTGCTCGACGTGCCGGCGCTGGCGGCACGTTTTGGCCTGCAGCCGGACGACCTGGCCACGCTGGGCGCCTGGATCGAAGGGGCGGGCGTACGCTGGGGCCTGGACCAGGAACACCGCGCCGGCCTGGGGCTGGGCGCGGCCGGGGAACAGAATGCGTGGATCTTCGGCGTGCGGCGCATGCTGCTCGGTTACGCCAGCGGCAGTGGCGCCAGCTTCGGCGGCATCGAGCCGTATGCGGAAGTGGGCGGCCTCGATGCGGCGCTGGCAGGGTCTTTGGCGCAGCTGGTCGAGGCGTTGCTGCACTGGCGCACCGTGCTGGCCGGCGCGCGCACGCCCGCCGAGTGGGGCGCGCAGGCGCGCGCGCTGCTGGCCGCCTTTTTCGATGCGGACGACGAGGGCGACCGCCTGACCCTGGCGCAGCTCGAGGGCGCCTTGCAGGGCTGGCTGGAAACCTGCGGGCATGCGGGCTTTGTCGAGCCGGTGCCGCTGTCCGTGCTGCGCGTGGCGTGGCTGGGCGCGCTGGACGAACCGACCCTGAACCACCAGTTCGTCTCCGGCGGCGTGACTTTCTGTACCCTGATGCCGATGCGCGCCGTGCCGTTCCGCGTCGTCTGCCTGCTGGGCATGAACGATGGCGACTTCCCGCGCCGCGCGCAGAAGGCCGATTTCGACCTGCTGGCGCTGCCCGGCATGGCGCGCCCGGGCGACCGCTCGCGCCGCGACGACGACCGCTACCTGATGCTCGAAGCCTTGCTGGCCGCGCGCGACAAGCTGTACGTGAGCTGGGTGGGGCGCAATGTGCGCGACAATTCCGAGCAGCCGCCGTCCGTGCTGGTGTCGCAGCTGCGCGACTACCTGGCCGCCGGCTGGTCGCTGGACCGGCACCTGGTGTCGCTGACCACCGAGCACGCGCTGCAGCCGTTCAGCCGCCGCTATTTCGAGGCCGATGGCTTGCTGACCTATGCGCGCGAATGGCGCGTGGTCCATACCGATGCCGATGCGCAGGCCGCCGCGCTGCCGCTGGGGCCTTACGAACTCGATCCCGGCACGCGGCTGAAGCTGGGCGAGCTGGCCAGCTTCTTGCGCCAGCCCGTCAAGTACTTTTTCCGCCGCCGCTTGAGCGTGTATTTCGCCGACGCGGCCATGCTGGGCGAGGATGAGGAGCCGTTCGGCCTGAACGCGCTCGAACGCTATCTGCTGGAAGACACCATGCTGGACGACGGCGGCGCCGTGGAAGATATCGACGACGTGCGCGCCAGCCTGGAGGCGCGCGCGGCACGCCTGGCGCGCGAAGGCGTGCTGCCCATCGGCCTGATCGGCCGGCAGGTGCAGGCGCAGCTGGTCGAGGCGCTGGTGCCCGTGCGCAGCGCGTGGCTGTCCTTGCGCGCTTCGTTCCCGCTCGCGGCCGACAAGCGCGCCATCAACCTGCCCTTCGGCGAAGTGCAGATCGACGACTGGCTCGACAGATTGTGCAGCAACGGGCAGGAGACGGCCTGGCTGATGCAGATTTCCTCGAAGGTGACGGACAAGGGCGGCCAGGCGCGCGGCGACAAGCTGATGCTGATGTGGCTGCGCCAGCTGGCCGCCGCCGCCCTCGGTTTTCCCGTCACCGGCTACCTGGTGGCGCGCGACGCCATCGTCAGCATGGCGCCGCTCGATCCGGCCACGTCGCGCGACGCGCTGGCCACCCTGCTGGCGCTGTGGCGCGAAGGCATGAATCATCCGCTGCCCACGGCCTGCAAGACGGGCCTGGCGCTGGTGCAGCAGGGCGACCCGCGCGCCGTGTATGACGGCGGCTTCGATATTTCGGGCGAGCGCGAAGAACTGTGCCTGGCGCGCCTGTGGCCCGAGTTTTCCGCCCTGGCCGCCGAGGAAGCGTGGCAGGACTGCACGCGCGAACTGTATGGCCCGCTGGCCGACTGGCTGCAACAACACATCACGATCGACCCGATCAGCGCGCCCGATGATGGCGCGGGAGAAGAACCATGACGAGCCACCTGCTCAACCCCCTGGCGTTTCCGCTGCACGGCTCGCGCCTGATCGAGGCGTCCGCCGGCACCGGCAAGACCTGGACCATCGCCGCGCTGTACGTGCGCCTCGTGCTGGGACACGGCGACGATGACAGCCGCTTTACGCGTCCGCTGCTGCCGGCCGATATTTTGGTAATGACGTTTACGCGCGCCGCCACGCGTGAATTGTCGAACCGCGTGCGCGAGCGCCTGATCGAGGCGGCCGCTTATTTTCGGCACGAATCTGGCATTGAATCCGGCGGCGGCGACCCGTTTCTCGACGCCTTGCTCGAATCCTGTCCTGACGAGAGCGAGCGGCAAAAGGCCGCGCACCGGCTGATGCTGGCCGCCGAGACGATGGATGAAGCGGCCATTTTCACCATCGACGCCTGGTGCCAGCGCATGCTGCGCGAGCACGCGTTCGACAGCGGCAGCCTGTTCGACGAAGAACTGGTCAGCGACGAGCAAGCGCTGTTCGAGGATGCGGCCCACGATTACTGGCGCCAGCAAGTCTATCCCTTGCCGCCGCAGGCGCTCGACGTGCTGCTGGCCTGCTGGCCCGACGTGGCAGCGCTGAAGAAGGGCGCGCGCGAGCTGGCGCGCCGCGCCGACATCATGGGCATGGCGGACGAAGAACCGTTGTCCACCCTGATCGCGCGCGAACAGCGGGCGCTGGCCGCGCAGCTGGCCACCCTGAAGGCGGGCTGGGTCGAGCGCGTGGACCAGATGGCCGCCTGGATCAACGACCACCGCGCCATCAATCCCAAATGTTTTAACGGCGTCAAGATGAAACCGGAGAACCTGGCGAAGTGGTTCGACGGCTTGCGCCGCTGGGCGCAGGATCCGCTCCTGCTGCTGCCCGCCATCACGGCCAAGGCGTGGGAACGATTGACGCCGTTCGGCATCGAGGATGCGTTTGCCAAGAGTTTCACGGCCCAGGTGCCCGAGTGCTTCGAGCATACGGAAGCGCTGGGCATCGCCCTGGCGGCCATCACGCCGCTGGCGCACAAGCTGCACCTGCATGCGGCGGCGGCCATCGCGCGGCGCATGGATCAGTTAAAACGCCAGTCGCGCCAGTTCGGCTTTGCCGACATGCTGCAGCGCCTGCACGACGCGCTGGCCGGCGAGAATGGCGCGGCCCTGCGCCAGCGCATCGTCGACCAGTACCCGCTGGCGATGGTCGATGAATTCCAGGATACGGCGCCCGCGCAGTACCAGATCTTCAATTTGCTGTACCGCATCGCCGACAACGATCCGGCGCTGGGCCTGTTCCTGATCGGCGACCCGAAACAGTCGATCTACGGTTTTCGCGGCGCCGATATCCAGAGCTATCTGGCGGCGCGGCGCGCCACCACGGGCCGCCACTACCAGCTGGGCACCAATTACCGCTCGACGGCGCCCCTGGTGGCCGCCGTCAACCAGCTGTTCCTGCACGCCGAGCGCGCCGAAGTGCCGGCCGGTGCCTTCCGCTACCGCAAGGGCGGTGACAATCCGCTGCCGTTCGAGGCCGTCGACGCCAAGGGGCGTGATGAATACCTGGTGAACGCGGGCGGCCCCCTGCCGGCCCTGCTGGCCGCCTGCGCCAGCGATGAAGGGCTGCGCGGCGACGGCTACCGCGAGTATTTCGCCCAGCACTGCGCGGAGCACATCGTCGCCATGCTGGGCGATGCGCAAGCCGGTTTCGCTGGCCCCGACGGTTTTACGCGCCTGCAGCCGGCCGACGTGGCCGTGCTCGTGCGCGACCGCAAGGAAGCGGCGGCCATCCGTCGCGCGCTGGCGCGCCGCCGGGTCGCCAGCGTCTACCTGTCCGACAAGGATTCCGTCATCGACAGCGAGGAGGCGCAAGACGTGCTGCGCTGGCTGGCGGCGCTGGCCAACCCGCTCGACGGGGGGCTGGCGCGCGCCGCCTTTGCCACGCGCACGATCGGCCTGTCGCTGGGGGAGCTGGCGCGCCTGTCGAGCGATGAACTGGAGTGGGAGCGCCGGGTCGAGCAGCTGAAGGCCCTGCACCTGATCTGGCAGCGGCAGGGCGTGCTGGCCATGCTGCGCCGCTTCATCCACGAACTGCAATTGCCCGCCATGCTGCTGCAGCAGACGGGCGGCGAGCGGCGCCTGACGAATCTGCTGCACCTGGCCGAACTGCTGCAATCGGCCAGCCGCCAGCTCGATGGCGAGCAGGCGCTGATACGCTGGCTGGCCGAGCAGATCGCCGGCGAGGGCGACAACGGCGACGAGCGCGTGCTGCGCCTGGAAAGCGATGCGGAACTGGTGAAAGTCATCACCGTGCACAAATCCAAGGGCCTTGAATATCCGCTCGTGTATCTGCCGTTTGCCGTCACGGCGCGCAAGGTCGATAAGCGCAACCGCAGTTTCTTCGACTATGCGGGCGACGATGGCGAACGCCATCTCGACCTGTCCTTGTCCGACGAGGCCATGGCGTTTGTGGAAGAGGCGCGCATCGAGGAAGACTTGCGCCTGCTGTACGTGGCCCTGACGCGCGCGCGCCACTTCCTGTGGCTGGGCGTGGCCGCCCAGGCGGCGCGCAAGGCGGGCGAGAACACCCTGCACGAATCGGCGCTCGGCTACCTGCTGACGGGCGGCGACAAGCTGCCGGCGGAACAATTGCTGCTGCGCTGGCAGCAGGTGGCGGGCAGCTGTGACGCCATCTATGTGAGTTCTCTGGCGCAGCCCGACGCCTGCACGGTGCTGGACCGCATCGAGCGCCGTCCCGAGCTGCGGCCCGCGCCCGTGTTCGCGGGCGAATTCGAGCGTGACTGGTCGGTGGGCAGCTTTACGTCGCTGACGCGCCAGATCGGTGCCGTGGCGGCCGCGCACGTGCCGCAGCGGGCGCTGGAAGAGACCTTGCTGGAAGATGGCACGGCCGTGGCCGTGGCCGCGCCGACGACTATGGGCGACGCGCCATGGCACCGCTTCCCGCGCGGTTCCGTGCCCGGCAATTTCCTGCATGAGCAGCTCGAGTGGATGGGCGGCGAAGGCTTTGACGGCGTCCACGATGCCAATTTCGATGCGCGCCTGGCCGCGCGCTGCGAACGGGCGGGCTGGGGCCACCGCCAGGAAGACGCCATCGCCTGGCTCCGGGAAATCGCCGTCACGCCGCTGCCGCTGCTCGATGCCTCGCTGTCGCAGCTGGACAGCACCCTGTCCGAGATGGAGTTCTGGTTCCCCAGCGAGCATTTGTCCACCGAAGCGCTGGATAAACTGTGCACGCGCTTGCTGCTCGACGGCGCGCCGCGTCCCGCGCTGCCGCGGCGCCAGCTGCACGGCATGCTGAAAGGCTTTGCCGATCTGGTCATCGAACGGGAGGGGCGCTACTGGGTGCTCGACTACAAGTCGAACGCGCTCGGCGCCAACGACGCCGCCTACCACACGCAGGCGCTGGCGGCCGGCATGGCGCAGCACCGCTACGATATCCAGGGCGCCATCTATATGCTGGCCCTGCACCGGCTGCTGAAAAGCCGGCTTGGCGACGCCTACGACCCGGCAGAACACCTGGGCGGCGCCATCTTCCTGTTCCTGCGCGGCATAGCGAATGCGGACACGCATGGCTGCTACTGGCTGGCGCCGCAGCTGGAGCTGCTGGACGGCCTCGATCAACTGTTAGAAGAAACGGAACACCATGCAGCATGACGCGCAGATGGACGCTTTGTTTACCCATGTCGACGGCGTCGCGGAGGCGGGCCATCTGCGCCGCCTGAGCGCCGCCTTTGCCCGCTTCATCGCCAGTCTGGACGGGCAGGTGCCGCATGCGCCCGCCGTGGCCGTGGCCTGTGTGGTCCTGTCCGAACTGGAAGGGCGGGGCCACAGCTGTTTGATGCTGGCGGACCTGGCCAGCGAACCGTCGCAGCTGCTGGGCTGGAGCGAGGAGCTGTGGCATGACGTGCTGGCCGTTGCCGGCCCGCTGCCGGACAGCGCCGCCGGCTGGCGCGCGCTGCTGGCCGGCGCGCCGCAGGTGTGGCAGGTGGGTGCGCCCGATGTGAAACAGCCGCTGGTGCTCGACGGCGACCGTTTGTACCTGCGCCGCTACTGGCGTGACGAGACCCTGGTGGGCGAGAAAATCGCCCTCCGCGCGCAGGACTTGAGCGAGCCGCCGCTGGCGCAGGTGCGGCAATGGCTCGACATCCTGTTCGACCAGCCCACGCAGGACGGTGGCCCGGACTGGCAAAAGGTGGCCTGCGCCGTCGCATTGCGCGGCAAGGTGGCCATCATCACGGGCGGCCCGGGCACGGGCAAGACGTACACGGTGGCCAGTTTGCTGACCTTGCTGTTTGCCGTCTCGCCGCAGCCGGAGCAGCTGCGCATCGCGCTGGCCGCGCCGACGGGCAAGGCGGCCGCGCGATTAAAACAGTCGATCGACAAGGCGCTCGAAGGGCTGGCGGCGAAGGCCGGCGACGCGCTGCCTCTGCTGGAACTGGCGCGGCGCATGGGCGCGGCGCGCACCCTGCATAGCTTGCTGGGCGCGCGGCCCGATACGCGCGCCTTTGCCCACCACGCGGGCAATCCGCTCGACGTCGACGTGCTGATCGTCGATGAAGCGTCGATGGTGCACCTGGAAATGATGGCCTCCGTGCTCGACGCCTTGCCGCCCACGGCGATATTGATCCTGCTCGGCGACAAGGACCAGCTGGCGTCCGTGGAAGCGGGCGCCGTGCTGGGCGACTTGTGCCACGATGCGCAGGCGGGCGGCTACACGGCGGACACCATCGCGTATGCGCAGGCGGCCAGCGGCGTGGCCATTCCCGCGCAGTTTGCCGGTAACGCCGGCGCGCTGGCGCAGCAGACGGTGATGCTGCGCCACAGCCACCGCTTCAGCGGCCCGATCGGCGAGCTGGCGCTGGCCGTGAATGCCGGCAGGCCCGACCTGGCCAGGGCGTGCTTCGCCGCCGACAGCGGCGGCCAGCTGGCGTGGAGCGTGCCGGCGCAGCAGGAAGACGTGCTGCGCCTGGCCTTGCGCGGGCGGGTGGATGCGCCGGGCGGCTATCAGCCTTACCTGGCGCTGGTGAACGCGGGCGAGGCGGCGTACGCGCAGCATGACGACTGGGTGCGCGCCGTGCTGCATGCTTTTGAAGCGTTCCGCATCCTGTGCGCCGTGCGCGAAGGCGAGTGGGGCGTGGCGGGCTTGAACACGGCCATCGAGCTGCGGCTGGAAAAGGACGGGCTGATACGCCGCAGCGAATGGTATGTGGGCCGGCCCGTGATGGTCACGCGCAACGATTACGGTACGGGCGTGTTCAATGGCGATATCGGCCTGACCCTGCGCGACCCTGCGCGGCCGGGCTCCCTGCGCGTGTACTTCCTGGAAGGGGACAATGTGCGCAGCGTGCTGGCCACGCGTTTGCGCCACGTGGAGACGGCGTTCGCCATGACCGTGCATAAATCGCAGGGCTCGGAATTTCGCCACACGGTGCTGGTGCTGCCGCAGGAAGGCGGCGCCATGCTGGCGCGCGAGCTGGTCTACACGGGCATCACGCGCGCGCGCGACTTCTTTACCCTCGTCTCGCCCACGCAGGCCGTGCTGTTCGACGCGATCCTGCGCCGCACGCAGCGCGCCAGCGGGCTGAGAGGGTTGATCGGCTGAGGGCTTGATGGGAGGGGGTGCATTTCCTTACGGAAATATATGTGTTGTATTCCGAATATTGACGATAATTGTTCCGTTTTTTGTGTGAGAATGCTTACGTAGGTGAAGTAGTGCAAAAGCACTGTTTCACGCCAATCAAATCGAAACGAGGAGTCCATCATGTTGTCTTCCCTTCGCACGCGCCTGGTGCTCATTTGCGTGGCCATCGTCGTCCTGTCCATGCTGGCCTTGTCGGTCGCCAATTACGTCACCACGCGCAGCAGCATGCTGGCGTCGTCGGACCAGCAGATGCAGCAGCTGCTGCAAAGCCAGTCCGCCGTGCTGGCGCAATGGGTCGATGGCAAGAAGAAAGTCATGGCCTCCGTCGTCATGTCGGCCGAGACGCCCGATCCGCTGCGCGCCTTCCAGATCGCGGAAAAGGCCGGCGATTTTGCGGAAGTGTTCATCGGCTACGCGGACAAGCGTTCCGTGTTTACCCATCCGGGCCGCCCGGCCGATTTCGATCCGACGGCGCGCGCCTGGTACACGGACACCGTCAAGGCGGGCGTGCCGATGCTCACGCCGCCGTATGTGGACGCGGCCAGCCACAAGCTGGTGGTGTCGTTCACGGCGCCTGTCGGCCCGAAAGAGGCGCTGTTGGGCGTGGCGGGCGCGGACGTGCTGCTCGATACGGTGATTGCCAACGTGGTGGCGATCAAGCCGACGCCGCACAGCTTTGCCTTCCTCGTCGACCAGAGCGGCACCATCATCGCTCACGCGGACAAGGAACTGAGCCTGCAGCCGGTGACGAAACTCGATGCGGCGCTGTCGGCCGCGCAGGTCAACCGCCTGGAAAGCTCGCGCGCGAGCGAGGCCGTGCGCCTCAATGAGCGCGACGGCAAGCTGTACGTGACGCGCGTGGCGGGCACCGACTGGCTGCTGGCCGTGGTGCTCGACCAGCAGGAAGCCATGCAAGCCTTGCAGACGATGCTGACGACGGCCACCGTCACGGCCGCGCTGCTGACCGGGCTGGCGGCGCTGCTGCTGTCGCTGCTGGTGTTCAAAATGCTCAAGCGCCTGGAACTGGTGCGCGACGCGCTCGACGACATCGCCTCGGGCGAGGGCGATTTGACGCGCCGCCTCGACGCTTCCGGCGTGGATGAACTGGCGCAGATCGCGGGCGCCTTCAACCGCTTCATCGACAAGATCGCCGCCGTGCTGGTGAAGATCCGCACGGCCAGCGAATCGGTCAAGGTATCGTCGTCGGAAATCGCCGCCGGCAACCAGGACCTGTCGTCGCGCACGGAACAGCAGGCGAGCTCGCTGGAAGAAACGGCCGCCTCGATGGAGGAGCTGACTTCCACCGTCAAACAAAATGCCGATAATGCGCGCCAGGCCAACCAGATGGCGCAATCGGCGTCCGGCGTGGCCAGCAAGGGCGGGCAGGTGGTGGCGCAGGTGGTCGACACCATGGCCTCGATCAATGACTCGTCGAAGAAGATCGTCGACATCATCAGCGTCATCGACGGCATCGCCTTCCAGACGAATATCCTGGCCCTGAATGCGGCAGTCGAAGCGGCGCGCGCGGGAGAACAAGGGCGCGGCTTTGCCGTGGTGGCGACGGAAGTGCGCAGTCTGGCGCAGCGCTCCGCGGGGGCGGCGAAGGAAATCAAGCTGCTGATCGACGATTCGGTGGGCAAGGTCGATTCGGGCGCGCGCCTGGTCGACGAGGCGGGGGCGACGATGCAGGAAATCGTCGACAGCGTGCGCCGCGTCACCGACATCATGGGCGAAATCACGGCCGCCAGCGTCGAGCAAAGCTCGGGCATCGAACAGGTGAACCAGGCCATTGCGCAGATGGACCAGGTGACGCAGCAGAATGCGGCGCTGGTGGAAGAGGCGGCGGCTGCGGCCGAAAGCCTGCAGGACCAGGCCAGCACCCTGGCGCAGGTGGTGGGCGTGTTCAAGCTCGATGACGGGCAGGCGCCGCCGCAGCAGCACCAGCACCAGCACCAGCAGCAGGCCAGGCCCGTGGTGCGCGCTGCCGTCGCGCCGCGCATCGCCAGCCGCCCGGTAGCGAAGGCCGCCGCCAAGCCCGAGCGCAGCGACGAGTGGGAAACGTTCTAAGCGGTGCTCAGGCGCGCCGGGGCGCCAGGGTCGGCGCCATCTGCTTTGCGACTTCAAAAAAAGCGTTGGTGGCCGGCGTGTTCTGGCGCCGGTCGCGCACGGCCAGGCCCACCTTGCGGCTGACGGGCGGGTTCAAGGGCAGGGCGACCAGCTCCGGATACTGTTCGCGCAGCCGCTGCGGCAGGGCCAGTTCGGCCACGATGGAGACGCCGTCGCCGCGGCTGACCATGTCGAGGATGGTGATCACCTGGCTGATGCGGTAGGGAACATGTGGCTGCAGCCCCGCGTTGGCGAACAGGGGCTCGATCAGGCAGGCGCAGCCCGCCTCGGACATGATGAACGGCCCTTCGCACAGCTGCGCCAGGGTGATGGCCGTTTCGCTGGCCAGCGGGTGGCTGCGCGGCACCAGCGCCATCATCTGGTCTTCCACCAGCGGCGCCGTGTCGAAACGCTCGTCGGGCAGCACGACGAAGCCCACGTCGACCCTGCGTTCGCGTATCCACTGCACCACTTCATGGTCGGCGCCTTCGTCGATGCGCAGAGCGATGCCCGGATAGCGCAGGCGGAATTGCGCCGTGATGGCCGGCAGCAGGTTGAGGGACGAAGTAGGGCCGAAGGAGCCGATGCGCAGGCTGCCCTGGCGCTGGCCCAGCACGTCGGCCGCTTCCTGTCGCATCGCTTCCGACAAACCGAGGATTTCGCGCGCGCGCACGAGCAGCTGGCGGCCCACGTCCGTCAGCTCCGCCGACGCCTGGTGGCGCACGATGAGGTCCACGCCCATTTCCTTTTCCAGCGCTTTTAACGCATGCGAGACGGCCGACTGGCTGATGCCCAGTTGCGCGGCGGCGGCGGAAAAACCGTGCAGTTCGGCCACCAGGGTAAAGATTTCCAGTTGCGTGAAGGTCATGCTGTGGTTTTCCTGTTGTATGAGTATTTGCTCATTATTTCATGAGTTGATATTAGTATTAATATATAAGTGTACAGCATGTACGCCACCCGCCGCGCAAGCGGCTTTACAGGAACTCCCATGTCTTCTTCCGCCGTACCTTCAGCCGCCTTGCCTGCCGCGCAATCGCCGCTCGTCTATCTGAAACTGATCTGCGTCGCCCTGTTCTGGGGCGGCACCTTCATCGCGGGCCGCGTGCTGGCGCAGCAGATGCCGCCCATGACGGCCGCCAGCGGGCGCTTCGGCGTGGCCGTGCTGCTGCTCGTCGTGCTGGCATGGAAACTGGAAGGGGGCTTGCCGCGCCTGGACCGCAAGCAGCTGGCGACGACGGCGGCGCTGGGCCTGACGGGCATCTTTTTATACAACCTGTGCTTCCTGGCGGCGCTGTCGCGCATGCCGGCCGGACGCACGGCCCTGTTCGTGGCCTTGAATCCCATCGTCACGGCGCTGGCCTCGGCCATGCTGTTCCGCGAGCGGCTCGGATCGTTCAAATGGCTGGGCATCCTGCTGGCATTCTGCGGCACGGCCATCGTCATCACGCGCGGCGACCTGGCCGGCGTGCTGCACGGCACGGGCGGCGGCATCGGCGCCGGCGAAATCTTCATGTTCTGCGGCATTTCCAGCTGGGCCGCCTATACCCTGATCGGCCGGGTCGCGCTGAAGGGCTTGTCGCCCATCGCCGCCACCACGTATGCGGCGATGTGGGGCCTGGCTTTCCTGCTGGTGGGGGCTGCCGTCGAATTCCCCACCGTGCCGTGGCACAGTTTCGGCTGGCAAGTGTGGGCCGCCATCGGCTATCTGGGCGTGTTCGGCACGGTGATCGGCTTTGTCTGGTATTACGAGGGCGTCAAGGCGCTGGGTCCGTCGCGCACGGCCGTGTTCAACAACCTCGTGCCCGTGTTCGGCATCGTGCTGGCGGCGGCGCTGCTGGGCGAGCCGGTGCTCGCCTCGATGCTGCTGGGCGGCGCGGTGACGATTGCCGGCGTGGTGATGACCAACCGCCAGGGGAAATAGTTATGGGGTCAGACCCGTCGGGTCTGACCCCGGCATTCAGCCGTGCTTAGCGGGCGCGGCGGCGCTTCGATGGCTTGGCCGGCGCCTTCTTGTGCCGGCTGACGGAAGCGCGCATCACCTTCGGCTCTTCGATGCCGTTCTCGGCCGCCAGCATGCGGCGGATGTTGACGGCGTCCATGGCACGCACGGAATTGGCGCGCGCGTTGAGCAGGATCATGGTGGCGAACTTGCCGGCCGACTTGATGCGCATGATCAGGCAGCGGCCCGCTTCATTCGTGTAGCCCGTCTTCGACAGACCGATATCCCAGCCCTTGGCGCCCACCAGGCGGTTCGTGTTGTGGTATTCCACGTCGCGGCCCTTGATCTGAATGACGTCCTTCGAATCGGTGGTGATGCGGCTGATTTCCGGGTAGCGCGAGGCCGCCACGGCCATCTTGACGAGGTCGGCGGCCGTCGACTGGTTATTCGGCGACAAGCCCGTCGGTTCCTCGATCACGGTCTGGCGCATGCCCAGGGCCTTGATCTTGGCGTTGACGGCCACGGCAAACGCCGTCGGGCCGCCGGGGAAGGTGCGCGCCAGCGAGGCGGCGGCGCGGTTGTCGGACGACATCAGCGCCAGTTGCAGCACGTCGTGGCGGCTCAGGGTGGCGCCCACGGGCACGCGCGAAGTGCTGTGTTTCAAGGTGTCGACGTCTTCGCGGTCGATGCTGATCTCTTCCTGCATATTCGCCTTGGAGTCGAGCACGACCATGGCTGTCATGAGTTTGGTCAGCGAGGCGATCGGCACCACCACGTTGGAATTTTTTTCAAGCAAGACTTTGCCTGTGCCGTCTTCGACCACCAGTATCGACTGGGAACCGAAGGGCACGGCGATGGCCGCTGTCGAAAGCGTCATCAGCACCGCGGCGAACATTTTTTTGAGCATGGGATTGTATGTGGGAAAGCAGTTTTGGGGCGCCATCGTGGGCGCTGCGCGCAAATCCGGAACAGGGCCGCGCGGGGACGCGGCGTGTATCTCGGAGGCAATATTTGCCAAGCTTAAACAATACCATTAAAGATC
This sequence comes from Janthinobacterium aestuarii, assembly GCF_046113285.1. NCBI lineage: Bacteria > Pseudomonadati > Pseudomonadota > Betaproteobacteria > Burkholderiales > Oxalobacteraceae > Janthinobacterium > Janthinobacterium aestuarii. The sequence goes on along the minus strand of NZ_CP142524.1, from coordinate 3,710,769 downwards.
AAGCGATGTCTACGGTACAAGCCCGCGACAGGCGGCTTTGCGGGCAATTTGGCAAATAAATGGGGCTATTCTTGCCGTAGTGAAAATTGTTCCGCACTTATTGATTTCATCTTGGAAACTTCGTATGAATTAAGCAATATTGGCAGTCTGATCCGTAAGGCGCCGTGCGCTTCGCCGTTGATGCCTGTTCCTTCGCGCTTCGTTGCACCGCGCTAGGCCCCGCAACCGGGGCGCCGTAGGCATGCGTTCATGCTCGCAGCGCGGACTGCGGAGAACGCATCGTGCTAAAAAATATACGGACTGGTGCCGCAGCATCGACCTCGGGGCGCATGCAGCTGCTGGTACGTGAACTGGCCCAGCGCGGCGTGAGCTTTCGCGTCTGCAATAACACCTTGCAAGGACGCAATATCGACCGCCAGCGCGTGCTGCCCGAAGCCGTCATCGTGCCCTCGGGCGTGGCCGAGCTGAGCCGCTTGCAGTGGCAGCAAGGCCATGCGTATATCCAGCCCTGACGCACGCGCCGCTGCCGGATGGCAAGGGCGCGGCGTGAAGGGGGGCAACGCTTACTGGATCTTGGCGATCGACACTTCCGTCGATTTGACCAGCGCGATGACTTCGCTGCCCACTTTCAGGTCCAGGTCCTTGATCGAGCGCGAGGTGATCACCGAGGTGACGATGCCGTGCGGTGTTTCCACATCCACTTCGGATACCACGGGGCCAAAGATGATTTCCTTGATCTTGCCGCGAAACTGGTTGCGTACATTCACTTCCGAGATAGCCATGATATTTCCTTTATGCCCGTAATACGCCGTGCGGCGCGACATGGCCAGAGTACGGCGCGCGCACGCTTTTGACCACGAATCGATGCGCATATCGATATGCGCAAACAGCTGCGGACATGAAAAAACCGGGACATGTCCCGGTTTCTCGTTGATGCAGATCAGATTACTTCTGATAGATCTTGTCGAACTCGCCGCCATCGTCAAAGTGTTTCTTTTGTGCCTGTTTCCAGCCGCCAAACACTTCATCGATGGTGAACAGGGTGATCGGCTTGAAGCTGGCTGCGTATTTCTTTGCTACCGCTGGCGAACGGGGGCGCAGATAGTGCTTGGCGACCAGTTCCTGGCCCGCTTCCGAATACAGGTATTGCAGGTAAGCCGTGGCTTCCTTGCGGATGCCGCGGCGGTCGACGACCTTGTCGACGACGGCCACGGGCGACTCGGCCAGGATGGAGATGCTTGGATACACCACTTCGAAGTTGTCGCCGAATTCGGCGCGCACCAGTTGCACTTCGTTTTCGAACGTTACCAGCACGTCACCGATTTCGCGCTGCGTGAAGGTGGTGGTGGCGCCGCGGCCGCCGCCGTCGAGCACGGGCACGTTCTTGAACAGCTTGGCCACCAGGTCGCGCGCCTGCGCTTCGCTGCCGCCTTTTTTCACGGCATAGCCCCAGGCTGCCAGGTAGGTGTAGCGGCCGTTGCCCGAGGTTTTCGGGTTTGGCACGATGACCTTGATGCCGGGCTTGGCCAGATCGTCCCAATCCTTGATGTGTTTCGGGTTGCCTTTGCGCACCAGATATACCATGGTGGAATAGAACGGCGCCGCATTGTTCGGGAATTTCTTGGCCCAGTCGGCCACCACGAGGCCGCGGTCGACGAGGATATCGATGTCATTGGCCTGGTTCATCGTCACGACGGACGCTTCCAGGCCGTCGGCCACGGAGCGCGCCTGCTTGCTCGAACCGCCGTGCGATTGCTTGATGGTGATGGTTTCGCCCGTTTTGGCTTTCCAATCCGCAATAAATGCGGGATTCACATCCTTGAACAATTCGCGCATCACGTCGTACGAGGCGTTCAGCAAGACCACGGGTTCGGCGGCGGACACGCTCATGGGCAGGCTCATGGCGGCAGCGGAAGCAGCCAGGGCGCTGGCCAGGAACCAGCGGCGCGAGCGTTGGGTGAGTGTCGCTGCGGCAGTCGATACGGCGTTGGAATGGGTCATGTTGAACTCTTGTTGTGAGAATAGACAGACATAGTCTAAAATTCCGGCCGGAAAAGAAACGAATTTTTCGTAATATGCTTAGATACGATTCCCGTTTGCGCTAAAAAACAGATATCGATTTTTGGAAACATTCGTGGGCAAGGCGCGCATCAGCACTTAGTCTGCAGGCATGGCGCCATAGGCAAAACCAGCGCGTGGCGTGCGGCAAAAAACCCGATTGCGCCGCTTGGTGTATAGTCGAATCGCACGATACAGGGGTAAAACCATCTGCATCGGCAACTGGAATATTTTGTGAGCGTACATGAGTCTTGAAATTCGTATTGCAACATCGACCGACGCTTTCGAGGCGTGCAACGTATTACGACGCTCCATCGTCGAATGCTGCAGCCTCGATCATCGGGACGATCCGGCCATCCTGGAAGCCTGGCTGGGCAATAAAACACCGCAGATGGTGGCGTGCTGGTTTGCGTCGCCCACCAATTTTTCGCTGGTCGCAGTCGAGCAGGGCGCCGTCGTCGGCGTCGGCTTGCTGACGCGCGCCGGCAAGCTGGCCCTGTGCTATCTGCTGCCCGAGGCGCAAGGCCGCGGCGCCGGCAAGGCGCTGGTGGAGCAGCTGGAAGCGCAGGCGCGCGAGTGGGGCATCAAGGCCCTGCAACTGCACAGCACGGCCAGCAGCCAGGCCTTTTTCGTCAAGCAGGGCTACATCGAGGCGGGCAATGTGCGTTCGCCGTATGGCGTGGAAACGATTTTTTGCTGGAAACAGATTGACCCCGCAGGCATCGCCAGCGGCGACCCCAAGCGCAAGCGCTTCTGCAACTGCAATTCGGCCTGACGGCCCTCCAGCATTTCAGCCCGCCCATCCGGCGGCGGGCCTTTCCCTCCCTTTGCATATTTCCCGTTTCCCTTTAGTTTCAGTTCAGTAACTGATCTGGATATACACGCCGTGCGGTACGGCATCGTTTGCGGGCAGCAAGGTGCCGCCGGCAAACAGTTTCAGTTCGCCGGGCGCGAACGCCAGCCAGTCCTCGTTTTGCGTCAGCGGATGCGTGGCGATGACGGCGATGCGGTCGTCCAGATGGTTGTGCTGGCGAAAATCGATGCTGCGCTCGCAGTCGATCAGCTGCGCCACGGAAAACGGGTATTCGCGGATCACATAGTGCAGATGCGTGGAACAGTGGGCAAACAGCAGTTCGCCGTCCGACAGGATGAAATTGAAGGTGCCGTGCGCGGCGATGTCCTTGGCGACCTCGGCGATGGCGGCGCGCAGGGCGGCGCGCGCGGGCTCACCGGCGGGAAACTGCGCGCGCAAGCGGGCCAGCAGGTGGCAGAACGCCTGTTCGCTGTCCGTGTCGCCGCTGGCCTGGTAATGCGCATTGGCGGGCGCGCGCCACGTTTTGAGGTCGCCATTGTGGGCGAAGGACCAGGTCTTGCCCCACAGTTCGCGGGCGAACGGGTGGGTGTTTTCCGGCGCGATGCGGCCCTGCGTGGCCTTGCGGATGTGCGCGACGATGTTTCTCGCCTTCACGGGATGTTGCTGCACCTGGGCGGCCAGCGGCGAATCGATGGCCGCCAGGTGATCGGTCAGCAAGGTGCAGCCGCTACCGGAATGATAGGCAATTCCCCAGCCGTCGCGGTGCTCGTCCGTGCGTCCGCCCCGCTCGGCAAAGCCGGCAAAGGAAAATCCCAGCGCGGCCGGCTTGCTGCTGTTCATTGCGAGTAACTGGCACATGGCGGCCCTTCCTGGTGGTATCGGTACACGCCCACAGTAAAGGCCGGGGCAGGGCGCTGGAACGAATGTTTCCGACTATCGATATGCGCCGTCCGTTGTGTCGTCCATATTTGCTGCGCGCATATCAAATGGCGAAACCATTCGTTCTCCTTTGCTTGGCGCGGCCTTACTCTGCACACTTTGGCGCCGTCGTCCCCATGCGGGATGCCGGCGCAGTCCGATGAAGGAGCACGTATGCCATTTCCCGTCCTGAAGAACTACCTGGCCCGCCTGTCGCATCAAACCCAGGCCGGCACCAGCGTCTGGCTCGACGGCGAAGGCAGGGCGCTGGGGCGCTTCTTCAATTGCACCATGACCAGCGCCTTCCAGCCGCTGCGCGAACTCGACAGCGGCAAGCTGGTGGCGTTCGAGGGACTGGCGCGCAGCGTGTCGAAGGCGGACGAGGGCTTGTCGCTGTGGCGCTTGCTGGACCACGCGGCCAGCGACGACGAATCCGTGGAGCTGGACCGGCTGTGCCGCATGCTGCACGCCATTAATTTTTTCCGCCAGGGCGAAGCGGAGCAATCGGACCTGTACCTGAACGTGCATGACCGCTTGCTGAGCGCCGTCAGCAGCAACCATGGCCACGCCTTCCAGCGCATCCTCGACGCGTTGGGCTTGCCCATCGAGCGCATCGTGCTGCAATTGCCGGCGGTGACGCCGAACCAGGGCTGGCTGCTCAACTACGTGGCCGACAATTACCGGCGCAACGGTTTCCGCCTGGCCATCAACGTGGCCAGCGTGCACGAGGCAACGGGCATGCTGGAGCGCTTGCACCCGCATGCGTTCAAGCTGGACGCGGGCAATCTCAGCGACGAGCAAGCCGTCGCCAGCTTCGTCACCGTGTGCCATGCGGCGAAGATCCGTGTCATCTTCAAGCGCCTCGACACGCCGGCCGCGCTGGCCGCGCTGCAGCGCGTGGCCGCCGTCACGGGCTTGCCCATCGTGGCCCAGGGCTATTTATTGGACAAGCCCCTGACGGCGCTGGCGCTGGCAAACCGCGACGTCGCGGCCAGTGCGGCCGCCGTGTAAGATGCCGAATCCTGAAATGAGGGCGACACGATAGGCATTGAGGGTTTTTCTTCGCAGCACAATACGCTATAGTATTCCCATCGTTACATTGGACTGACTATGGCATCGCGCAGAAATTTTCTACATCACGGTATGGGCCTGGCCGCGCTGGGCCTGGTAGCCACCCCACTCATCGGCTGCGCCTCGCGCACGGCCGCTCCCGCGTCGGCTTCGGCCAGCGCCAAGCCGCGTGCGCCGCGCACGGGCGTGCCGCCCCAGCCGACGCAACTGGCCAGCGTAGACCGCTCGATCACCTCGCAGTCGCGCCAGGCCATCACGGAGATGGAGCCGCCACCGGACATCTTTGACGCGCAGGCGCTGGACCTGGAATTCTGGCTCAAGCCCCGCACCCTGGAAGTGGTGCGCCCGGCCAGCAATGAAAAGGCGAAACTGCTGTACTGGAAAGATGGCGAAGTCATCGATTCGGCCTACCAGGAACTGTGCCACTTGCTGCGCGACGTGAACGGCAAGAAGACGGCGCCCATCGACCCGAAACTGCTGGAAACCCTGTGGGGCACGCAAGCGTTCGTGGCCCGCTACGGCATCGAGCAGCCGCTGGAAATCCTGTCGGGCTACCGCACGGCCGAATCGAACGGCAAGCTGCGCGAAGCGGGCGTGCCGGCCGCGCGCCAGTCGCTGCACATCTCGGGCCGCGCCGCCGATATCCGCGTGGCGAATCTGAACGCGGAAGTGCTCGGTTCGCTCGTGCGCAGCTTCAAGCAGGGCGGCGTGGGCTTCTATTACCGCTCCGGCCCCCGTGGCGGCTGGATCCATGCGGATACGGGATTGCAGCGCGTCTGGAAAGGTTAAACACCTGACCAAACCTCGCTTGGCGCGCTTTGCGGCCTGTGATGCTCGCCGTACCTTGGTACGGCTGCGCGTCTCGACCACAAATCACTGTCGCTCGCTACGGTTTTGTCAGGCGTTTGTTTGATCAGTCATAGTGATACGGCGGCTCCGGCACGCTATCGGTGCCGGCGCGCCGCCATTCGTCGAAATTCACGGGGCGCTCCCAGAAAATGCGCCAGCCCAGGCGCTGGCTGGCCCGCACCTCCGGGTGCGCCTGCAGATAGCCGTCGATGAAACGGGTAAAGTCCGATACGTAACCGCTGCGGCGGTAGGGAAGTCGATGCGGCATGGCTGCTCCTTTCTTGCCTGGCCTGGCTTTTGACCTCTGGCGCACGCAAAAGTGCCGCGCTCTCTTCCATGAAACTCTCCAGCCATAACATCGAACTGTTCCTGGCCGTCGTTGACGGCGGCTCGTTCTCGGCCGCCGCGCGCGCCTTGCGCCGGGCGCCGTCGGCCGTCAGCATGGCGATGGCCAACATCGAGGCGGAACTGGGTATCGCCCTGTTCGACCGGGGCGCGCGCGAAGCCGTGCCCACGCCGGCCGCGATGGCGCTGCTGCCCCACGCGCGCCTGATCGCCGAGCAGCTGAAGCAGTTGCACCTGCACGTGCAGGAATTGTCGCAGGGACTGGAAAGCCGCATTTCGCTCGGTATCGCGGCCGAACTCGACCATGCGCCTTTTCTCGCCGCCGTGCGCGCGCTGTCGCAGCGCCATCCGCTGCTCGACATCGAGGTGCTGACGGCGCCGCAGGACGATGTGCTCGACATGCTGCACCGGAGCCGCATCAGCGCGTGCATGGCCTTTGCCGGCGGGCGCATCAATCACGAGGAACAGTTCCAGCTGGTGGGCAGCGATGCCTTGCTGGCGATTATTTCCACCCAGCATCCACCCGACGTGGCGGGCCGGCCCCTGTATATCGAGGAATTGGTGAATTTGCGCCAGATTATCGTGGCCAGCCGCGAACTCGACCTGGCCGATGCGCGCCCCGTGGTGGGGCTGTCCTACTGGCGCACCGACAGCTTGCCGATGGCGCTGGCGATGGTGGAGGCGGGACTGGGCTGGGGCAACTTTGCCGCCTCGGCCATCAAGGAATCGCTGGCGGCGGGGCGGGTGCGCTGCGTGGCGTTCAAGAATACGGGCAATGGCCTGGTCGTGCCCATCCACCTCGTGTGGATGAAGGACCGGCCGCTGGGCATGGCGGCGCGGTCCTTTCTTCAGTTGCTCAGCGAAGCGGCCTGAGCATCATTGGGCTCTTCCTTCGGCTGTTGCGCCGACAGGGGCACGCCGAACAGGCCGTCGAAGAAGTAATTGAAGATGAAGCTGTAGCAGGGGATGATCAGCATCAGCGCGAAGTCCAGCACGAACGCTTGCCACAGGCTGATATCGAGCCACCAGGCGATCAGCGGGATCAGGTAGATGACAAGCGTGATCTGGAAGCCGATCGCATGCAGGATGCGGCGCCAGACGGTGCGCGTGCGCGATACTTGCCGGATTTCCCAGTATTCGAACGCCGTGTTGTAGAGCAGGTTCCAGATCACGGCGATGGTGGTGATCATGATGGCCAGCGGACCCGTGCTGGTGGGCGACTCGCCTGAAAGCAGGGTCAGCCAGGCCGTGGAAATGGCCATGCCGATGATTTCAAAGGCGGTGACGTAGACGATTTTGCGTTTGATGCCTTGCATGTAAAACCTGTAAAGAAGAGATGACGCGTATTTTAAGTCAGTCATGCTGATGCTAAAAGTTGATGGCTATCAGTTTTTCTGATGGATGTGACGTGGAATTACCATGCTTGCCGCGAACGAGGGATAATGGAGGCTGTGGGCAAACGCTCCCCTGCATCACGGCAGCACATCACCGCAGTACATCACCGCAGAAAAGGTCAACGAGCATGCAAGGCGCAGCAGACAGCAACATTCCCGATATCCCGGATTCCCCCGCCAGCGCGGACGAACGTCCCCGTTTCCGTCCCCGTCCGTGGGAGCACCTGGAAACGCCATACGACGTGGAAGTGTGGATCGAGGAACATAACCGCAGCATGCAGGACAATATCCGCGCCACGGAAACGGGCGTGGGCATCTGCTTTACCCTGGCCGAAGGGGGCGACATCTATATGCAGACGAGCGCCGACGGCGCCGTCGTGCTCGACGTGACGCCGGACGCGGCGTGGGTGTCTCCCCTGATCAGCGCCGCCACGGGCTGCGAGACACCCGCTTCGTCCTTGTGGATATTGCCTGACGATAAGCTGATCCAGCTGATCGTGGGCCTGTCGAGCCTGGTGGCCAGCACCTTGCTGGTGGTGGGCCATGATTTCGGCTTGCGCCGGCACCGCATGGGCCGCTGATCGGTCTTGTTGCGGAAACGTTATCTGCGGCAGGCATGGCTCGACACTGCGCGTGACGCGTGCTAGTCTCGCTACTGCACCCACCTGTTTGCCAGGGCGGCCGTGCAAAGGACAGCCATGGATACAGCACCGCAAGCGGTACCTGCTCTGGATTCCTCCCCGCTCGGCCGCGACGGCGTGCCGCGGCATGTCGCGCCCCTGCTTGACGATGGCGTCTTCAGTCCGGAACGGATGAAGGCCGAACGCGAACAAGCTTATTTCAACGATTTATACCTGCTGGCGCCCGTCGCCTATTTCGTGCTCGGTCTCGATGGCGTGATCCTGCAGGTCAACCTGGTGGCGGCGGAACTGTTCGGCCTGGCGCGCGGACATCCCGGCCACGTGCTGTTCCGCTCCTATGTGCACGAGGCATTCCGCCACGATTACGACCAGTTCGTGCAGCGCGTGCTCAACAGCAGTGAACCCGAGCGTATCCAGCTGCAGGTGCAGCTGCCGCCGCCGCGTCCCGGCGCGCGCGAGGCCGGCTTGCCCGTCAGCCTGCTGGGCAGCGCCGATCCGAACGGCCAGGCGCTGCGCCTGGTGCTGGAGCAGGCCGAAGGCAAGCTGGCCGCGCTCGAACGCAGCGAAGAGCGTTTCCGGCGCATCGTGCACAGCGCCGAGGAGGGCATCTGGGAAATCGATGCGCAGGCGCTGACGAGCTTTGTCAATCCGAAGATGGCGCAGATGCTCGATTGCCAGATCGAGGATATGCTGGGCCAGCCGCTGGCCGCCTTCATGGATGAAGAGGGGCGCGCCATCCTGGAGCGCAATATTGCGCGGCGGCAGGACGGCATCGTCGAGCGCCACGAATTCAAGTTCCTGCGGCGTGACGGCAGCACCCTGTGGGCCACCCTGGCCACCAATCCCATCTTCGACTCCGCCGGCACCTACCTGGGCGCGCTGGCGCTGGTCAGCGACATCACGGCGCAGCGCGCGGCGTCCGAGCGCATCTGGCGGCAAGCCAATTTCGACCAGCTGACAGGCTTGCCGAACCGCCACATGTTTCTCGACCGCTTGCAGCACGAGGCGGCTCATGCCAAACGCGAAGGCGCTTGCCTGGCCCTGCTGTTCATCGACCTCGACCATTTCAAGCAGGTGAATGACCGCCTCGGTCACGAGAAGGGCGACATGCTGCTGCGCCAGGCGGCGCACCGCATCAGCGAGCGCGTGCGCGCCACCGATACGGTGGCACGCCTGGGCGGCGACGAATTCACCGTCATCCTGGCCGGCGTGGGGCAGCTGGGCGGCATCGAGCGCGTGCTGCAGGAGCTGACGGCCGCGCTGGCCCTGCCGTTCATGCTCGACGGCGACACGGCGCAAGTGTCGGCCAGCGTGGGCGTGGCCCTGTATCCGGCCGACGCCGAGGCGCCGGACACCTTGCTGCGGCATGCGGACCAGGCCATGTATGCGGCCAAGAGTGCGGGGCGCAACGGCTACAGCTATTTCACGCCGGCCTTGCAGCAGGCGGCCGAATTACGCCGCAGCACGGTGCGCGAGATGCGCCTGGCGCTGGCGCAGGACCAGTTCGAAGTGCATTACCAGCCCATCGTCCGCCTGCGCGATGGCGCCATCGAGCGGGCCGAGGCGCTGTTGCGCTGGCGACATCCGCTGCGCGGCTTGCTGGTGCCCGCCGATTTCATCGCCTTTGCCGAGGCGAACGGTCTGATCATCGATATCGGCGAGTGGGTGTTTCGCCAGGTTGTGCGTCAGGCGCGGAAGTGGCAGGACGAGCATGGCGCTCCGTTCCAGATCAGCATCAACAAGTCGGCCATGGAATTTCGCTGCGACGCCGCGCTGTACCAGGACTGGGGCGGGCATCTGGCGCGCCAGGGGCTGGCGCCGGGCGCCATCGTCATCGAGACGAGGGAAGCGGTGCTGCTCGACGAGGGGCGCCAGGTGGTCGACCGGCTGCGCCAGTTCCGCGCCATGGGCCTGGCCCTGGCGCTCGATGATTTCGGCAGCGGCCAGGTGTCGCTCGCGTGCATCAAGAAGGCCGACATCGATTTTCTCAAGATCGGCCGTTCCCTGGTTGGCGAGCTGGGGCGCGATGGCGACGGGCAGGGCCTGTGCGAGGCGATCATCGCGCTGGCGCAGCGGCTGGGGCTGAAAGTCGTGGCCGAAGGCGTGGAGACGGCGTCGCAGCGCGACCTGCTGCGCGCCGCCGGCTGCGACTATGCGCAAGGGTACTTTTTTTCGCGCGCGCTGCCGGCGGGGCAGATGGACCGCCTGCTGGCGTCTCAGCCGGCGGCCTGAAGCGTTTCCTGCGCCTGTCCGGCGCCTTCCATCAGCTCTTCCACGGCGGCCAGCGTCTCGGCGGCGCTGACCGAGGCCAGTGTCAGGCCCGGCGCCAGAATGACGCGGTAATGGCGGCTGGCCGGATAGAACCAGCGGTAGTTGTCGGTGCGGATGTAGTAGCCGACGATTTTCTTGTCGTATGCCGAGGCGATGTGGATCACCGACGTGTCGGGCGACAGCACCAGTTCGCAGCGGCGGATCAGGGCCGCCAGCTCCAGGATGTGGCCGGTGGGTGGCGCGCTCATCACGTTGGCATGGCCGGCGCCGCGCACGATTTCGGCGGCGCGCGCCTCGGTGCCCGGCGCGGCGATCACCAGCAGCGCATGGCGCGGATAGCGTGCCGCCAGGGCCGCGCAGCAGCGCTGGGCGTCGGCCACGCTGACCGTGCGCTGCGCATTGCTGCCCTGGAAATTGAGGCAGAACAAGCCTTCATGTGTACGCAGCAAGGTGTCGCAGGCGGCGTCGACCCGTGCCGCGTGCGCGTCCACGCCGAACAGTTCATAGCGCATATCGATGTCGCGCAAGGAAAATTGTTCGAACGTGGCGAAAAAGCTGTGCAGGATGTGGCGGCTGCGGTCGCAGGGCACGGTATGGTCGAACATGCCCAGCTTCGCCGTCGAGGTGCCGTACTTGGGAATGGCAAAGCCCGTCAGATAGTGCGCACCCAGCCATTTGATACGCAGCAGCAGGGGAATCGAAAAGCGGTTGTAGGGATTGAAGATGACGTCGTAGCGGCGCCGGCGCAGCTCGGCGATGGTGCTGCGCAAGTCGCGCAGCAGCGGCTGCTTGTCCCAGATCAGGATCTCGTTCACATGCGGGTTGTCGGCGATGACATCGCGGTTGGCGCTGCTGGCGGCCACGTCGATCTGCCAGTGCGGATAGTTTTTCTTCAGCTCGCGCAGCAGGGCCGAGGTGACGATCATGTCGCCGATCTTGTCGTTGCGCAAAATCAGTACCTTGCGCACCTTGGCGATATCGAGGGGGTGCTTGCCGGATTTGCCCAGCAGGGCATAGCTGATCAGCCGGGCGGCGGTTTTTATCAAGGAAACTCCGGAAGTAGATGGCGACAGCAGCATCTTACGGATTGGCTATGTCACCGTCAAATGTGGAAACTCGCCCAATGTTGCCTTCAATAATGTTTCCGAGGAGCGGATGCGCCCGGCGTCGAGTATCCAGCGCCATCCCAGGTAATTCGGCAGGTAGCGCGTCGCCACGCCGTGAAAGATGCGCAGCCAGCCGCGCAAGCGGCTGTGATACGCGTTGACGTTCTGCACGTGGGCGGCGCCCTGCACGCGGATGCCGGCGCGCACATTGACGGCCTGGTGGCTGATCCCCGCTTCACGCGCGAAGGCGCGATAGGCAGCGTGGCCGTCGGTGACCAGCAAGATGTCCTTGTCGATCACGGGTGGCAGGCAAGCATGCAGCTGCGCCTTGGTCAGCGCCCCTTTTCCCGCGACGAAATCGCGGGTTTGTCCCGTGCGGTCGCGCGCCACCAGGATGCAGACTTGTTCACTGGAAATGCCGCGCTTGTGGGCATGGCCGCCACGGCGGCGCGCCGGACGCGTCAGATGCCGCGCGCCCTTTTCCGATTCCAGCACATACAGCTCATCCGCTTCGGCGATGCCATGCAGGCAATGGGGCCGGTCCGTCTTGGCCAGGCTTAAAAACCGGTGGCGCCAGCGAAAGGCGGTGTTGCGGTGCACGCCCAGCTGGCTTGCTGCCTTGCGCACGGAAGCCGACTCGAGCAGGCAGTTGGCGTAGTCGAGCCACAAGGTCTTGTGGCGCAAGCGGGCCAGCGGCGTGCCGGTGAGCGCATTGAAGGTGCGCCCGCACGGCACGCAACGGTAGCGCTGCAGTCCGTGCGCATGACCGTGCCGGTGCGCATGGCTGCTGTTGCAGGCGGGACAGTGTAACCGCTGCCGGGCCACGCTTTCGAGCAGTGCCACGGCGGCGTTCTGCGATCCTGCCCCGCGCAGCAGAGCAGTGCTCGCCAAACGCTGGCGACGGCTCAGTGCGGCGAACTGGGCGATGAAGGTTTTCCATTCAGCTGGCTGCATGGAGGGCTCCCGTTTGTCTGCGATGCACAGTCAGACAGCCGGGGCTGGGGAAGATTCCTTGAGTTCCCCTATTTGTCGGGGACAGAGCCTACGGATTTCCACCGTCCTGAGCTAGGGGGCGTGCCCCATTATTGCCGCGTGCGCCAGGGCGGCGCACGCGCGGGGAGCGATTATTCGAGGCCCAGCAGGGCGACGACTCTCTCGCGGCTGATGCCGACCAATGCCGAGCTGATCGCCAGCAGCGATTCATAGCCGGGCTCGCTGGCCTTTTGCGTGAAGTTTTCCGCCAGGGTATCCATGCTGACGTGCACCTGCACCGGTTGCGCTCGGGCAACTCGTCCCGTCGCTTGCGCCAGGGCCAGGCTGACGGAGCTGCGCGCCGCCTGCAACTGCGCCAGCGCCTGCACCACTTGCTGCAAGGTGGCGCGCAGGGCTTCCACGTCGCCGGTATGCCATTCTTCCGGCGCGATGGCGGCCGGTTCCGCATCCGTGCGCACGCGGCTCATCTGGCCGGTCGGATAGCGGATGCCGCTGCCGCGTACGGACAGGCTGTCGCGCACGTTGGCCCAGGCCGCTTCCGACGTGCTGAACACCAGTTCGCCATTCTCGCCCAGTTTGACGCCGATACCCGATGGCATCAAGGCGCGGTCGAAGCGCGAGACGATTTCGTTCGCGCTCAGGCCAGGTTCGATATTGACCGAGCGCAATGCCTGGTTCGCGCCGCCGACGGAAAACGCCAGCACTTCCTGCGGGCCTTCCTGCAGGCTGGCCATGGTCAGGCCGCGGATGCTGAAGTTTTGCTGTGCCGCGCGCGGGCTGGTATAGCTGAGTTGTGCGTCGAGCGTGCCGCCTGAGGCGCTGGCGCGCTGGCGCCAGGTATTGCTGAACTGGCGTACTCTCGCTTCGACTTGCCCTTCGCGGCCCTGGCGCGCGGCCAGCTTGGCCGCCAGCTCGCTTTTCAGCGCTTGCAACTGGCTGCTGCTGCGTTCCAGGTAGTCGAGCGTTTGCTGCGCGTTGGAAATCTCCCCCTGCAACTGGTGATCCCAGTTGCTCAGGCCGCGTTGCAGGCTCGCCGTCGACCTCTTCGCCGCCGGCGCATCGCTGCGCGCGCTGGCGCTGCCGTTGATGGCGGCGGACGCGTCATCGACGACGCGGGCTGTGCCGGCGCCTTTGGCATTGACGCCGGAAGAGGAGGGAGTCTGAACGATTTGCATGATGGTCAGAGAAGATCAAACAGGGAAATGGTGCCAACCTTGGCGTATGCCTTGTATGTTGCCTGCAGGGCTGTCTGGTAGCCGGTCAGTTCGATGGCCGCCGCGCCCATGTCGGTCTTTTTCAGGTCCAGCAGGGCCGAATCGTTCGACAGCGAGACATTGGCCAGGTTGCCGGACAAGGTGGACAGAATGTTCTGCGCGCCGCCGAAGATGGCGATCTTGCCCGAGAGCAGATCCATGCCGTCATCCGTGCCATTCAGGCCTGCGCCCACCACGGCCCGCACGGCCGGGTCGTTCGGGCTGACGCCCGGCGTGCCGAGGGTGGTGATGACCTGGTCGATCTTGTTGAGCCATACTTCCAGATTCTTCACGTCGACGTTGGCCGCCTGCGTCACGCCATTGCCCACCACCACGGTCTGCGTGTCGGTATTGCCGATGTAGCTGTAGCGCGAACCGGCAGCCGCCGTCGCGTCGTACTTGATCGCCGGCTGGTCGGTGGCGGTGCCGGAAAACATGTAGCGGCCTTCCTGGTCCTTCAGGTTGGCCGTGTACAGCACGCTGTCTCGCATGGCGACCAGCGATTGCGTCATCGCATTCAGGTCGTCGGGGGCGTTGCTGCCGTCGGCCGCCCACACGAGCAGGTCGCGCGCCTGGCCCATGTCGGTAACCATGCTCGACAGGTAGTTTTCGTTTTTCAGCAGGCGCACTTTGACTGTGGCGATATTGTCCTGGTACTGGGTGACCATGGCTTGCTCGCGCGTCAGGCGCGAAATGCGCACGTTGCCGATCGGGTCATCCGACGGCAGCTGGATGCGCAAGCCCGACGCCATCTGCTGGGTCAGGTAATTGATGCGTTCTTGATTTTGCTGAAGAGAAATATTAATCAGCGATTGGTACTGGCTACTGGCAACACGCATGATCTTCTCCTTAACCCATCATTTGCAAAGTGGCGTCAAACAAGGTATTCGCCACGGAAATGACTTTCATGTTTGCCTGGTACATATTCTGGAATTCGACCAGGTTCATCGCTTCTTCGTCCTTGTTCACGCCGCTCGTGGATTTCCAGTCGTCGATCGCTTGCGCGCGCACCGTGCTGGCCGTCTTCAGCAAGGCCTGGTTCTGCTGGCTGTAGATCGCCAGCTTGCCGACCAGCTGCGTGTCCGCGTCGCTCATCAGGACGGAACCCACCCAGCTGACGTTGATCGGTTGATTCTTGATGTCGATCAATTTCTGCAAGTTGCCGCTGTCGCCGGCCTGGCCCGTCAGCGACAGGGCCAGGTCCTTGGCGTTGAAGCCAGGGGTAATGCTCAGCTTGCCATTCGCGTAGGCCAGCAGGGGACCGCCGGCCGTGCCGGCCATGGTTGTTCCCAGCGCCAGTTGCGCGTTGACCTTGCTGGTCAACTGGGTGGCCATGTCCTGCAGCGACTGCTGCAGCGGTTTCAGGGTATTTTTTTCGAACTCGCCCAGGCCGCCCATCTGGCCGCCGATGGCGACCAGATCGAGCGTGTACGAGGACTTGGCGAAATCGAGGCTCAGCGTCTGGTCGCCCGTGTTCGTCATGGTGCTGCTCAGGGTGCCGGCCAGGCTGCCGATGACCAGCGGCTGGCCCGACTTCAGCGAGACATTGCGCGAGCCGTCCGGCTGGTCGAGCACATCGATGCCCATTTGCGAGGCCAGGCCATCGATCAGCTGGTCGCGCGCATCCATCAGCGACGACACGTTCGTGCCCGACGCCGTGGAGGTGCTGATACGCTGGTTCAACGCGGCGATATTGGCCAGGGTGGTATTGGCTTGCGGCACAATCGCCGCCCGTTGTTGCTGGACCGACAGCAACTGGTTGCCCATGACGGTGCTGATGCTGTTGAAGCGCTGCGCCATGGCATCGGCGGAAGTGACGATCTGCTGGCGCAGCGGCGTCGACGTCGGGTCGACGGCGGCCGCGTTCAGGGCCTTGAAGAAACCGTCGATGCCATTGCTGATGCTCGACGCATCGTCGCCCATCACGCGCTCGAGCTGGGTCAGGTAAGGCTGGGTCTGCGAGCGGGCGCCCTGGTCGGACGCGGCACGCCACATTTGCTGGCTCTTATAAGCATCGGCAAAACGCAGCAAGGCGGACACTTCCACGCCATTGCCGGCCGAACGCACGCCGGCGGTGGCGCCAAGCGATGACAGCAGCACACCCTGGCGCGTGTAGCCCGCCGTTTGCAGGTTGGCGATGTTCTGGCTGGCCGCATTGAGTGCGGCCTGGGCGGCGATGCTGCCTGACAATGCATTGCTGATGATGCTCATTGGGCAAGTTTCTTTCGTGAAGAGTGTGGCGCGTGCGGGTGGGCAGGCACTGAATCGTTGTTACCTTGTACAGGCGACGCTTCAGACGGATTTATTAAGCGGCGCCGCAATATTGTCGGTCTTGACAGCGCCACGGGCTGTCACCGGGGCGCCGGCAGGCGGCAGCAGCTGGCGCAGAATGGCGTCGGCGATGCCGAAGGCGCGCTGGCCGGCCATCTTGTCGGCCACCAGGTTATCAGCCATTTCCAGCATGTCGCTGTTGACCGGGTCCTTGAAGACGCTGTCTTCGCCCGCCATCTCGCGCGTGCCCGAACGCATCTGGCGCAGCATGTGCGAGATGAAGAAGGCTTCGAACTTGACGGCCGCCTCGGTGGCCTTGGCCGCATAACGGGGATCGGCAGGCGTGGCCGCGGCGGGCGTCTTGTCGTCGAGCGCCGAGGGCAGGGCGCCGCTGCTGTCGTTGATATTCATCATATGACCACCAGTTCGCCTTCGATGGCCCCTGCTTGGTCCAGGGCTTGCAGAATTGCCATGATGTCATCGGGCGAGGCGCCCAGGCTGTTGACCACGTCGATAATCGACTGCAGCTTGGCACCGGCCGGCCATTTGAACATATTGCCATTGCCCTGGTCGACGGACACTTTCGACTGCGGCGTAACGGTGGTCTGGCCGCGGCCGAACGGCGCCGGCTGGCTGACGGCCGAACTTTCGGAAATGACGACCTTGAGCGAGCCGTGCGTGACGGCGGCCGCCTTGACGCGCAAGCCTTCGGCGATGACCACAGTGCCGGTGCGCGAATTGAAGACCACTTTCGGCGTATCGACGCCGACATCGACGGAGAGCGCTTCGAGCTTGGCCATGAAGGCCACGCGCTGGGTCGGGTTTTCCGGCGCAAGCACTTCCACGCTGGTGGCGTCGCGCGTGGTGGCGACGGCGCCAAAGCGGCGGTTGACGGCTTCGACGATATTGATGGCCGTCTCGAAATGCGGGTGGCGCAAGTTCAGGGTGACGGTCGGCTTGGTCGAGAAATCGCTGAGGATTTCGCGTTCGATGTTGGCGCCGTTGGGAATGCGGCCCGAGGTCGGCGTGTTGACGGTGACGGACGAGCCGCTCTTGCCCGTGGCGTTCAAGCCGCCGACGACGACGTTGCCTTGTGCCAGCGCATACGTTTCGTTGTCGGCCGCGCGCAATTGCGTCAGCAGCAAGGTGCCGCCGCGCAAGCTCTTCGCATCGCCCAGGGACGAGACGGTGACATCGATGGCCTGGCCACGGCGGTATCCTGGGGGAAACACGGCACTGACCATGACGGTGGCGACGTTCTTGCTTTTTGCTTCGGCGCCGTCGGGCATCTTCACGCCGAATTGCTTGAGCATGTTGACCACGGACTGGCTGGAAAACTTCACCTGGGTGGTGTCGCCGCTGCCGTTCAGGCCCACGACGAGGCCGTAGCCGACCAGCGGGTTGTCGCGCACGCCCTCGATACTGACCAAGTTGCGCAGCACTTGCGCGGCGCTGGCGGGCAGGGCAAAGCCGGAGAGCGCGGCCAGCATGGCTGCCAGGGGCAGGGCGGAACGAAATTTCATGAGCTCACCTTAAAACGGCATCCATGGGCCGACGAAGAAGCGCGTCAGCCAGCCTGGTGTATTGGCTTCGGCCAGGGTGCCCTGGCCGGAATAGGCGATCTGTGCATTGGCGATGCGCAGGGACGAGACCTGGTTGTTCGAATCGATGTCGGCCGCGCGCAGGTAGCCGCGCAGGCGCACGAATTCCTCGCCCTGGTTCAGGGTCAGCGTTTTCTCGCCCTGCACGCGCAGCAAGCCGTTCGGCAGCACTTCCTGCACGATCACGGTGATGGCGCCGGACAGCGCATTTTGCTGCGTGCTGGTCGAGTCGCCGGCGAAGTTGCGGTCGGCCGACAGGTCGATGCCCGTCTTGGGGAAGGTCTTGCCGAGGATGTTGGCCGCATTCACGCCGACGGACGAACCCTTGTTGAACGAGGTGCCGGCCTTCTTGCTCGCCTGCGTGGTTTCCTGCAGGGCCACCGTGACAACATCGCCGACGCGGAAGGCGCGGCTGTCCGAGATCAGGTCCAGGCCCGCGTCGGGATTGAAAACGCCGCCGCCCACGCCGCCGCGCGCAGCGCTGCGCGGCGCCACGGGCAGCGGCGTATCGGAAAAGCTGGGCGCCACCGGCGCGGCCGGCTGGCTGGCGCAACCGGCCATCAACACCAGCAGCATGGCTGCCGTGGCTTTCATGGCGATTCTCATCAGCGTGCCGCTTGCGCCAGGTATTGCAGCATATTGTCGGCGGCCGACAGCACCTTGGTGTTCATTTCATAGGTGCGCTGGGCAGCGATCATGTCGACCATCTCTTCGACCACCTGCACGTTCGAGCCTTCCAGCGCGAACTGTTTCAGCTTGCCCAGTGCGCCTTCGCCGGGGCGGCCTTCCGTCGGCGTGCCGCTCGATGCCGTTTCCTGGAACAGGTTTTCGCCCAGTGCCAGCAGGCCCGTCGGGTTGACGAAGCTGGTCAGGTTCAGCTGGCCCAGCTGGGTGCCGTTGACATTGCCCGGCACGGTGGCCGTGACCATGCCGTTTTCACCGATGGTGATCGCCGTCGCATTGTTCGGCACGGTGATCTGCGGCACCAGCGGCAAGCCCTGGGCATTGACCATCACGCCGTTTTCATTGATGCCGAGCTGGCCGGCGCGCGTGTAGGCCGCTTCGCCGTTCGGGCGCAGCACTTGCAGGAAGCCGTTGCCGGTGATGGCGACGTCGAATTCGCGGCTCGTCGTTTGCAAGCTGCCGGTGGTAAACACCTTTTGCGTGCCGACCATGTGCGTACCGTTACCCAGCTGCACGCCCGATGGCGACAGGGTATTGTCGGCGCGCTGCGTGCCCGGCTGCTGCTCGACCTGGTAAAACAGGTCTTCGAAGACGACGCGGTCGCGCTTGAAGCCAACGGTATTGACGTTGGCCAGGTTGTTCGCGATGGCTTGCAGCTTGGCGTCTTGTGCCTGCACGCCGGTCTTGCTGATCCACATTGCTGGATTCATGATTTACTCCTGGTAATTGGTTGGCGTTGGGCTCAAGCGCCCAGCAGGCGGTTGCCGGACTCGGTCATCGCGTCGCTGGCCTTGAAAATTTTCATTTGCATTTCGAAACTGCGGTTCAGGCTCATGGTGGCGACCATTTCCTCGACGGCCGACACGTTGCTGCCTTCCAGGTGACGGTCGCGCAGGCGCACCGCCGGGTCGGCCTGCAAGTCTTCGCCGCTGCGTGCCACGATCAGGCCCGCCTCGTTCTTCGTCAACTCGCCCGATTCCGCATTGACCAGCTTGAGCTTGTCGACGGTCTGCATTTGCGCCGTTCCTGGCACCTGGATGGAAATCGTGCCATCGGCGCCGATCGACAGGCTGGTGTGCTCGGGAATCGTGATCGGACCGCCTTCGCCCAGCACGGGCCGGCCGTTGATGGTCAGCGCGCCCGTTTCATCGAGGTCCATGGCGCCGGCGCGCGTGTAGGCTTCACCGTTTTGCCATTGCACAGCGAGAAAGCCGGGGCCCGTGACGGCCACGTCGAGTTCGCGTCCCGTTTCCTTGATGGCGCCCGTGCGCGTGCCGACGGCGCTCGACTGCGTCTGCGTCATGTGGCGGTCGTCGTAGCCATAGCCGTTTTGCAGCGGCTGGGCAGTGGACACTTCCAGGTTGGCGCGAAAGCCGCCCGTCTCGATATTGGCCAGGTTGTTGGCGTGTACCTGCTGTGCCCGCAGGGCACGGTCGGCCCCGCTCATGGCGGTATAAATCAGCGCATCCATTGCTTTTTACCTTTGCGTATCGTGGATTACAGCGCTTGCATCAGCGATTGCAGCATGGCGTTCTCGGTCGAGATGACCTTCGAGTTCGCCTGGTAGTTGCGCTGCGACGTCATCAGGCCCACCAGTTCGGAGGTGATGTCGACGTTCGACTGTTCCAGCGAGCTCGTCACCAGTTTGCCGGCCATGCCGACGCCCGGACGGTCATAGATGGCGGTGCCGGAGGTGGTCGAGGCGACCCAGCTGGTATCGTTGACGGCCGTCAGCCCGCCTTCGTCAGGGAAGGTGGCCAGGGCGATCACGCCGATGCTTTGCTTCTGGCCGTTCGTGTATTTGGCCACGACGGAGCCGTCGTCGGCCAGTTCCACGCCCGTGTAGGTGCCCGAGGCATAGCCGTCGGCGCGGTCGGTCGAGGTGGTCGCTTCACCGGCGAACTGGGTCGTGCCCGTGTAGTCGATGGCGATCGACAGCGCTGCGGCGCCAGGCGGCGTCGGGAACACCGGCGTGGCGGTCGTTCCGGTCACCAGCTTGCCGTTCGTGTCGAAGGTCATGCTCGTCACCGGCGTCACATCGGCGTTGTCAAAGGTGTAGTGCACGTCCACGCCCGTCGCCGTCTTGACGAAGTACTGGCCCAGCGAGTGCTTGGCGCCCAGCGAATCGTAGACGATCGAGGACTTGGCGCTGTTGTAGCTCAGTTCGTTGGTCTTGTTGAAAGGCACGGCCTTGATGGTCCATTCGGACGACATGTTGGCGGCATATGCCAGCTTGGTCGATGCCACGGCGGGAATCTGGCCCGTCGGAATGTTCATGTCGCCCATGGTGCCCAGGGTGGTGCTGCCTTTGACGGCGGCATAGCCCTGTACCAGGCGGCCGTTCGAGTCGATCAGCTTGCCATCGCTGCTGGCCGAAAAGATGCCGACCCGGCTGTAGCTCATGGTGTTTTGCGCATCGCGCGCGACGAAAAAGCCGCGGCCGTCGATGGCCGCGTCGAGCGCGCGGCCCGTGTTCAGCACGCCGCCAGTGAGCGACATGCTTTGCGTGATCGAGCCGATTTCCGTGCCCGTGGCGCGCGAACCGGCATACATGGCCGAAAAGTTGGCGCGGCTGCTCTTGAAGCCGTAGGTGCCGGCATTGGCGATATTGTTACTGGTGCTGTTCAACTGTTGGTTGATGGACTGGATACCGGACAGCGCGATGTCGAAACTCATGTTGACTTCCTTTAGTGAAGGACGAGATTAGTGTTCAGGAAACGAAGGGGCGAGCGGATCAGGCCGTCTTGCCGTTGAAGCCGGTGATCGCGCCAGGGTTGACTTCGCCCAGGTTCGACACGCTCAAAATCATGCTGCCGCCGGACGACAGGCGCACGCTGTTGAGCTTGCCCGCGATGTCGACCGATGGTTTTTCGGTGCCATTGGTGGTGACCGCCATGGTGTACGTGCCTGCAGGCAAGCCCAATGCGACGGGATCGATGGTGAACGGCACCGTGCCGGCCGACTTGGCGCCCAGTTCGATCTTGTATTCCTTGTCGTCGATGCCTTTCAGGGTCACGGTGGTCTTGGTGGTGCCGGCCGCCAGCGCGATGCTGCCGCTGACCTTGCTCTTGTCGAGCTGCACCGTTTCGCTGTTGACCATGACTTCGGAGCCTACCTGCGCGCCCAGGGCCAGCACCTGCATCGATTGCAGCACGCTGGCATTGGCGCTGGTCAGCGTCGACAGGTTTTGCATCGCTTCCGTCTGCGCCTGCTGCGTCAATTGATTGACGAACTGGCTCGGATCGGTCGGCGCCAGGGGATCCTGGTTCTTGATCTGCGCGACCAGCAACTTGGTGAACATATCCTGGGTGGCATTGTTTTGCGATTTGACGGCATTGTTGTTGCTGCCGCTGCCATTGGTGTTGTTTGTAAAGAGATTGGTTTCCATGGATTATGCTTCACCTAATTTGAGGAGCGATTGCTGCATCGACTTGATGCGGCCCAGAACTTCGACATTGGTTTCAAACGCGCGCGAGGCCGACATCATGTCGGTCATCTCGGCTACCTGGTTGACATTGGGGTAGAACACCATGCCGTCGGCGTTGGCCATCGGGTGGCCCGGTTCATACACCTTGCGCAGCGGCTCATCGCTTTGCACCACGTCGAGCACCTGAACGCGTCCGCCGGCGCCGCTGGCGCCCGGTCCATCCATCACGGCCGCAAACACGGGTTTGCGCGCGCGGTAGGTTTCGCCTTCGGAACCGGCAACGGAATCGGCATTGGCCAGGTTGCTGGCGATGGTATTGAGGCGCACGGTCTGCGCCGCCATCGCCGAACCGGCGATCTTGGAAATATCCTGGAAGCTCATGCTGATCCTTATTGTCCGGAAATGGCCTTGGACAGACCCTTCAGTTTCATGTTGACGAAAGTGAGGCTGGTCTGGAAGTCGGTGGCATTCTGCGAGAACGCCGCCTGCTCGACGCCGATTTCGACGGTATTGCCGTCGCGGCTGGGGTGGTAGGGTACGCGGTACAGGGCACTGGCATCGTCATCGGTCGACAGCAGGCCGGCCTCGTTATCCTGCAATTGTTGCAGGGCGCTGCCGAAATCCATGTCCATGGCCTGGAAGCCGGGCGTGTTTTCATTGGCGATGTTGGCCGCCAGCACGCGTGTACGGTCGGCACGCAGTGCGAGTGCATCGGCATGCACGCCCAGCGCATCCTTGAAATTAATCCCCATGGTCATCCTTTGTGTTGAATTCGATCGTGCTTTTTGCGGTTTGGTCCAGAAAATAAGTGGTGCAGAGGTAAAATCCCAGCCAAGTCATGTTGACGCATGGTAAGGTCATGCCGCTTCAGTATCTTTGATTAAGGTTAGCAATGATTTACTTTGAGAACTATTCCGTGATGTGGAACAAGGCGCAATGTCGTCACATACTGCTGCCAAGCCTATTTTTACTGACCAGCCTATATAGTAGTGCAGGTCGCGCAGAATTGCCAGCCGACAATATATTTTCACGTGTGGAACAGCTAGCTCGCGAGCAATTGACACAGCAGGCGGCCACGGCGGGACTGCTGGAACCCCAGTTTCAGGTGACCGTCGTGAAAAGCACGCGCCCCATGCCGGCGTGCGCCGCGCCCGTTGCGCTGGAAACGGCGGACAGCCGCTCGGCGCAGCGCATGCGCTTTGTCGCAGTGTGTCCTGGAAGCAACGGATGGCGTTACGAAATGCTGGCGCGCGGCAGCATCACGGCGCAAGTGGCCGTCACCAGCGCCCCCGTCACGGCCAATACGCCGTTGCAATCGGGTGACGTGGTGCTGGCGCGGCGGGACGTGACGATGGTGCCGGACAGTATTTCTGCCTTGCCTGGCGCGATTGGCCTGTCGAGCCGGCGCAGCTTGCGTGCCGGCGAAGTGCTGCGCCAGGGACAGCTGGCCTCGCCCGTGCTGATCAAGCGGGGCAGTGCGGTCAACATCGTGGCGCGCAAGGAGCAGGTGGAAGTGAGCATGGCCGGCGAGGCGATGGATCCGGGCGCGCTTGGCGAGCTGATCCGCGTGCGCAACGCCACCAGCGGCACGGTGATACGCGCCAGGGTGGTCGATGCGGGCGTGGTGGAGCCGGCCGAACTTCCCGGCCGTTAAAGGGAACTTACTCGGCGGCGGCCGTGCGCTGCAGACGTGTCGCCAGCTGCGTCAGCTTGGCGGCATAGTTGGGGTCGGTGGCATAGCCGCCGCGCGCCAAACCCTGCGCGAAGGCGCCCGCGTCGGCGCCCGTGTTGAGGGCGGCGCGGTAGCGTGGATTGTCGAGCAATACTTGCGCATAGTCGCGGAAGGCGCTGGCCTGGTCCGGGTAGCTGCGGAAGCGCTCGGTTTTCTTGAGTGCCGTGCCGCTGCCGGCCTCGTATTCGGTCGTCAGGTTGCTGGCCACGTCGCCCTGCCATTTGCCGCCGGCCTTGATGCCGAACAGATTATTGGTGTCCGCGCCCGTGCCCTGGCGCAGCGGACGCTGGCCCCAGCCCGATTCCAGCGCCGCGTGGGCGGCGACGATTTCCGGCGCCACGCCCAGGCGCGCGCCCGTTTCTTCCGTCCATGGCTTGATCGAGGCGAGGAATTGCTGCTGCGTTTCGCCGATCTCGCCGCCCTGGCTGATGGCGCCCAGCACATTGACGGGCTGGCTTTGCTCCAGGTAGGCGCGTCCTTGCGGGCTCAGGTTGGTGGCGTTGCCGCCGCCCTGTTCGATGAAGCGGGCCACTTCGCCCTGTACTTGCCGGAACACGCTGCCAAAGCCGCCGCTGGAGGCCGTGGATTCGGTGGCGCGCATATTGCTCTGCACGGCATGGGTCGCCGCCGTCGATGGCGTCGCCGCCGTGGCGCGGGTGGTCAGGAAATCAGCCTGGCGCATACGTATCTTCCTCGCCATGCAGCACGCGCTGCATGATGCTGTACTGCTCTGTTAATAAATCGCTGTTGCGGGCATTCAGGCGCTTGCATTCGAGCACCATCTGCTCGAGCGTGGCCCAGTCGCGCTGGGCGATCGCACGCACGTCTTCTTGCAACAGCGCAAACAATTGGGGCATGTCGCCTTGCGGGCCCAGCAGGGCGGTGACGAGACTGACACGCTGGCGGCGGCGTGCGTCGAGTGGCTCGACGGCGGCGACGAGCTGGTCGGCCAGCGCCGTCAGCCGGGTGCTCTGGTGGTGCAAGGTGGCCTGAAATTGCTCTTCCAATAAGGTTTGCAGCGCGGCATAGCCGGCGCGGTCATCCGTCATGCCTTGCAGCACGCGGCGCACGGCTTCCTGGCGCGTGATGCCCTTGCGCGGCGCGGTCACGATTCGCCGCCGTGGAAACGCTGGATCAGGCCCGCCAGTTTCGATGGATCGAACGGCAACTCGCCCTTGGCCAGCGCATCGCGCAGCATGGCCACTCTTTCATGGTCGATCTCGGGCATGGCGCGCAGGGCGGCCATGGCCGGCTGCAGCACGGCCGATTGCAGTTCCGCCCCGGCCGACGAGCCGCCCATGGCGCCGGCGGCGCCCGCGTTTTCGGCGATCGCCTCGGCCGGCGCGACGGCGCTGCTGCGCACGGCAGCACCGGTGTTGCCGGAGGAGATTTTCATACGTTGTCCCTTGCCCTTAATTTGCATGCTCTTCCCGATCTTTCTTTGCGGGCAGGCCCAGTTTTTCGCGCAGGCGTTGCAGGGTGCCGGAGTCCGGTTCACCCACCTGCAGCTCGTCGCCTTGCGGCTTTTGTCCGGCCATGCCGAACATGGCGGCGATGCTGTCGGCCTGGCCACGCGTCAATATTAACAGTTCGATGCGGCGATTGATGCCGGCGCTGGCATTTTTCACGTCCAGCGGCGCGCGGTCGGCCATGCCGACCACTTGCAGCACGCTGTCCGGACTCATGCTGCCGATCAGCAATTGCGCGCGCGCCGACATGGCGCGGTTGGCCGACAGGGTCCAGTTCGAGAAGCCTTCATAGCCGGTATTGGCGTATTGCATCGAGTCCGTATGGCCGACGATCAGCATCTGGTTCTCCATTTGCGCAAACACGGGCCCCATCTGGCGCAGCAGCTTGCGGAAACGGTCGGTCGGCACGGCGCTGCCGCGCACGAACATGCCTTGCTTGTCCGTGTCGTGCAGCATGACGCGCAAGCCGTATGGCGTGATCACCGATTGCAGGTTGCTCTTCAGTCCCGCCTCGTCGCTGAGCTTGTCGAGCGCGCGTGACAGGGACAGCAAATCTTCCGGCGACTGGTAGCTGACCTTGGTCTGGTTTTGCGGCGCGGCGCCAGCCTTGCCGTCCTGCGTCTGCTTGCCTTCCGTGCGCGTGTCGCCCGTGCCCTTGCGGGGCATGGGGAAGCGCTCGATCAGGCTGCCGCGCGGGCCGCCTTTCTGTTCCGGCATGACGCCCTGGCCTTCGCCCTGGCGGCTGCCTGCCGACGCGTCCATCATGATTTCCTTCATCGCCTGCTGCTCGCGCGCGGCCATCAGCCACAGCACGAGGAACAGCGACAGCAGGGCCAGGCAAAAGTCGGCGAACGCTACTTTCCAGGCGCCGCCATGGCCATCGTCGTCATGCTTGCGGCCGGCACGCTTGATGATGGCCTGTTCATGTTTCTCATGCGGCTTTAGCACGGCGGCCTCCCCGGCCTTGGCCTTGCTCTTGTTCGGCGCCGCCATCTTCCAGCGCATTGATCCAGCTTTCCAGCTGGGCGAAGCTCGGTTTGATGTTCAGCTGCACCAGGCGGCGGCCCGCATCGATGGCCAGCAGCGGCGGTTTGCCCGCCACGTGCGTGACCAGCACGACCTTCACGCATTCCATGGTCGAGCCTTCCTCGCCCACCAGCTGTTTCATCATGTTGCACATCGGATCGAGCACGCCGTAGCAAAAGAAGATGCCGATGAAGGTACCGACCATGGCGGCGCCCACTTTTTCCGAAATTTCCGCCGCGTCCGCGCCGTCGGCCACGGAATTCATGGCCATCACGATGCCGAGCACGGCGGCCAGAATACCGAAGCCGGGCATGGCTTCGGCGATCTTGTGCAGGGACTTCGACGGCTGCAGCAATTCGTCGTGGATGGCTTCGAGTTCCTGCTCCAGCACGCCTTCGAGTTCATGCGCGTTGATCTTGCCCATCGCCATCAAACGGAAGTTGTCGACGATAAAGGCCAGCAGCTTCGGCTCTTCCAGCACCAGCGGATAGCGCTGGAACAGGGCGCTTTCGCGCGGCGCCTCGACGTGGGCGTCCAGCGCCTTCAGGCCGCCGGCGGCCGTTTGCAGCAGTTCATACATCAGCAGCAGCAACTGGCGCTGGAATTCCGAGCCTTGCTTCTTGTGCGTGACGATCTTGCGCATCTGGTGCAGCATTTCACCGAGTACATGCTTCGGGTTGCCCAGCACCAGGGCGCCGACGGCGGCGCCGATGATGATGATCAACTCGACCGGTTGCCAGATCGCGTGGACGGTGCCGCCCATCAGGGCGAAGCCTCCGAATACACACCCCATCACGATTAAGATACCGATAATTACCATGTCAACTGCCTTTCTGCGTCATTGTGCTGCGTCAATTTGATGGATAGTGCTGAAACTTATGCGTCTTGCAGCATGGCTTTCATCTTGCCCAGCGCCGCCTTGTTGAGCTGGCAGACGCGGGCGTCGCTCAGGTCCAGTACGGCGGCTATTTCCTTGTAGCTCAGTTCGAATTCGTAATACATCTGGATCACGCGCTGCTCGCGTTCGTCGAGCGCGCGCAGCGCCTGCTCCAGGCTGCGCCGCACCATCAATTGCTCTTCCGGGCTCGGTGCGCTGTCGGCCTGTCCCAGGCTTTCCTGCAGCACTTCATCGAAACTGGCGATCAGCTCGGCGTTTTCCGCCAACTGGTATTCCTGGAAAGCTTCGGGCGTCAGCTTCAGCGCGGCCATGATTTCCGCGTCCAGCGGCTCGCGTCCGAGGCGGCGGGTCAGGGCGCGCACGCTGTCGCGCAGACGGTGGCTTTCCTGGCGCACGGCGCGCGGGCGCCAGTCCTGGCGTCGCAGTTCATCGAGGATGGCGCCACGGATGCGCAGGCTGGCATAGCTGCCGAAAGACTGGTCCGGCACGCCGTAGCGGCGCAAGGCTTCGAGCAGGCCCATCAGGCCGATCTGTTCCATGTCGTCGCGGTCGATGGCGCCCGACACCTGCGAATTGAGCTGGCGCACGATGCGTTTCACCAAAGGGGAGTACGCCACCAGATGTTGTTGCTCTTCAGCAACGCTGAGCACGGCCGCGCAAGCGCTGGCGGCGGCATATTCGCCGGCGCCATACGCTTCCTGGTATTGCTCTACATAGGCCAAGGGATCTCCCACTAGGTCGGCTGGCGTGTTGGCTTATTCAATGATCAGCTTGCCGACCATGACTTCCGTGAACGGTTTTTCCATCTGTTCACGCTCGTAGCTGACATTGAAGGCTTTGTTGATCTGCTCGGCATATTGTTCCACGGTCATGGTCTGCGCCTTGTCCAGCGGAAAACTCGACAGGGTGCTGACGGCGATCGAGCGCATCAGCGGCAAGTGATCCTTGGTCAGCTTTTCCTTTTCCTCGGTGGTGGCGATCACCAGGTCGGCCGACAGGTAATGCGTTTCGCCTTCGCCGGGGCCGCGGCGCAACATCACGATGACTTTGTCCAGCGTGAGGAACTTGCGCGCCTTCTTGCCCGTGGCGGGCGGTGGCGGGGCTTTCGCTTCGGCGACTTCGGCATGGCCGGCGACCGGCTTGGCCAAATACCAGATGGCGCCGCCAGCGGCGCCGGCGGCCAGCACGGCCACGCCGACAAAGCCGGCTATCAGTTTCATTTTCATATTCATCAGGCGGTCTCTCGCTCGTGGCTGGCGTATGTGGTAGCGGCGGTGTTGCCGTCGGACAGGGCGCGTCCCGGCTCGGCGTCGTCCTGCTGGCGGCCCGGCTGACGCTGGCCGCGCGCATCGCCTTCGGCGAACGCCTGGGCAGCGGGGCTGCGCGGGGTGGCACTGATATTGACGGCCACATCGGTGTACTGGCGCTGCGCCAGGTCGCTGCGCATGTTCTCGCCGATGCCTTGCAACTGGCGCAACACTTCCGAATTCGACGCCGTGACGTTCACCTGCAGCGCGCCGGCCGTATGGCGGATGGAAATTTCAATGCGTCCCAGCATGGGCGGCTCGAGGCGGATCGTTGCGTGTTCGCTGTTGCGGCCGATCTGCGTCTGCAGGCGTTCGCCCAGCGCTTCGCGCAGCGGTTCCTGCCATTGCTGGGCTGGGCCGTTGAGCTTGATGGTGTCGCCGGCCGGGGCCGCTGTGGCCGTATTGCCGACCGCGCCCGTCAGGCCCAGGTTGGGCGTGGCCGGTGCCGGCGTCGCGGCGCCACGTTCGCCTTCGCGCGCGGCAACGGCAGGCGCGGCGACGGCGGTTGCCGGAGCGCTTTGCTGCAGCAGCGATTCGAACGGCTGTGCCGGCGCGCCGCCCTTGGCGGCCGTCGCCGGGTTGGCGGCGGCCAGCGGCTCGCGCGTGTCGCGGCCTGGCGCTGGCGCCGTTGCCGGCGCGTTCAGGGTGACCGCCGACGGATGCAGGCTGATGTTGAGTGCCGGATTGGCTTGCGCCGCATTCGCCTGCACCTGTGTCTGCGCTTGTGTCTGTACTTGCGCCTGGGCGGCGGCACGCGCCTCGGCTGCGGCCGCGTCCGTTGGCGGCAGCATGGTCACCGGCAAGCCGATAACGGGGGCGGCCATGGCCGGCAGGCTGCTGTCGGCCTGGCTGTCGCTGTCGCTCTCCTTCGCGGGAGCGGGCGTGTCGGCGTCGGCCGTTTCCACGCCCGTCACGTCAAGCACCTGCGCAAACAGGGGCAGGGCGGAGGGCACGGTGTCAGTAGCGGCATAGCCTGGTGTGCCGGGCAAGGCGGCGGCCTGTGACGGCGCCGCCGCCGGTGCTGGTGCAGATGCAGCAGGGGTTGCCGGTGCCGGAGCGGCCGGCGCCGTGTTGAAGTTCATGATCATGCTTGATTCCCGTCCGAGTCGTATTCGCCGAGCGCGGCGTAGGCGACCCAACCTTCCTTATTTGCCTGTAATGCACCCAGGTGTTGACCCAGGCGTTCTTTTTCCTCAGAGCAAATTTTAACCGCTTGCGCGTGATTTTTGCGCAATTGCAACAATTCTGTTTGTTCCAGCGCATTCCATGCGCCCCGTTCGGCCAGCAGGGGGATGTTTTTCGCCAGGCTGGCGGACAGTTTTCCCATTGCTTCCCAATCCGCTTGCGCGATGGCGGCGCTCAATTGCCGGTTCAGCTGTTGCAGGATGCCGCGCCTAGGCATTGTTGGCCTGGACGCCCACCCAGCCGCGCTTGATGGTGGTCATCAGGGTCGTCACTTCGTCGATCAGGGTCGGGTCGAGCTTGATGCCGGCCGTGTACAGGCGCGCCACGCAATAGTCGTACAGGCGGGCCAGGTTGACGACCACTTCGCCGCCATTGTCGAAATCGAGCGAGCTCGACAGACCGTTGATGATTTGCGTGCATTTATCCAGGCTGATGGCCTTTTGCTCGTAGCGCTTGCCTACGATATGCCCGCGCGCGCGCGCCAGTTCTTCCAGCAGGCCGTCCGTCAGCACCAGTACCAGCTCGACCGGTGTGGCGCGGGCGGTCTGGGCATCCAGGTTGACGGCATGGTAGTTGCCGTAAGCTTCATTGTTTAACATGTCTTATTTCTCACTGTCTAAACTTGCGGCGGCGCGGCAGGCACGCTCGCCTTAGGATTTGTCGTTGCCAAACATGGCGTCGAACATGTCGACCGTCTTGTACATCTGTTCCTGCATGACTTGCAGGCGCGTATATTGATCCAGGAAACGCTTGTAGGCCGTGTTGTACTGGCTCGTCAGCAGGTCGGTGCTTTTGCTCAGCGACTTCTGCAAGCTGGTATTCGCATCGAGACGCTGCACCAGCTGGCCCTTGGTGATATTGCTCCATTGGCCCAACGCCTTGTCCAGGCCGCCTAACACGCCCGATGGGGCCGACAGGCTGTTGTTGCCGAACAACTTGTCCAGGTCGCCAGGGTTCGATGCCAGCTTGGCGGTCAGCTTGGCCGTATTCAGGCTCAGCGTGCCGTCGCGGTTGGCGGTCACGCCGTAGGAGACCAGCGAGACGCCGCCGACGCTTTGGCGCAGCAGATTGTTCAAATTGCTGCGCAGGGCGTTCAGGCCGGAATCGTGGGCAAAGATGCCGGCCGCGACGTTCTTGTCCGGGTCGCCGGAACTGGCCAGGCCGTCCAGCACGCTTTTCAGCTTGTTGTAGGCATCGACGAATGCCTGCACATTGGTTGCCGTGCCGCCGCTGTCGGTTGCCACCGTGACCGTCACGGGCGCGTCGCCCGTGTTCATGGCCTTGGTGAAGGTCATTTTCACGCCCGTCACGTTGGTAAAGGTATTCGACGCCTGCGTGATTTGCGTGCCGGTGTCCTTTGCGCCCAGCCAGACGATGGCGTCCTGCGCCTTGACGACTTCCTTGATGTTGGTGGCCGCGTCCGTCACCAGGGCCTTGGTCAGCGCGGTATTCGTCACGCTCGACGCGTCCAGCGTGACAGCGTTTTCCTTGCCCGTCAGGTTCGATGTCAATACCAGCTGCGCCTGGTTGCCGATGGTGACGATGGAAGCCGTCACGCGCGAGTTGTTCTTGCTGTTGCCATTGATGGCGGCGGCGATTTCCTGCGGCGTCAGGTTGCCGTCGGCATCCTTGTCGGCGGCGCTCAGGTCGATGTCAAAGCTGTTGTCTGCGGTGACGGGGGCCAGCGGATCGCCGATCCGCACGGCCAGCGTGCCGCTGCCGGCGGCGGGGCTGCTGGCGAGGCCGCTGTACGAAGTCTGGCTGGCTGTGGCCAGTTGCTGCACGAAAAAGGAATAGCTGCCGGCAACTGCCGTGGCATCGGCCGTGCCGCTGCCATAGGCGGTATTGCTGAAGGTGGCGGACTGGCTCAGCAGCGACTTGCTGCTGCTGCTCATGGTCGTCATCGTACTTTGGAAGGCGCTCATGGCCAGCTTCAGGTTGTTCAGCGCCGCGGCCGTGGTGTTGGCCAGTGCGGTTTGCTTAGTCAATTTGTCCTGCTGCGCCGCGACCGACTTGGTAGCCAGGTTTTTTGCAGTGACGAGCGGATCGTATTGCGGTGCAGTAATTACGTTTGCCATGCCAGACTCCTGAATAAAGGGATATACCGGTACAAGGCGACCCCCATTCCCGTTTTGTGAAGTTTTCCTGAAAGAAACTTACACCAACCTCATTTTACCTGTCCGCGGAACCAGAATTGCGTCGCCAGCTCGTCTTGCCGCTTGGCATCGACACGTTGTTGCTCATTTGCAACATATTTTTGTTTTTGCGTCAGCACCTGGTCCAGCACTTCGCGCTTGGCCCAGGCCGTATTGAGCGCGCGTTGCGAGACGGCCATGTTGGCCTCGTGCAAATGCAGGTCGGTACGGTGCTGGTCGGCCATCTGCATGACGGCTTGCTTGAAGTTGCCGCAGTTGACGGACAGCGCCAGGGGCAGGGCGCCACTGGGGCCGCTATCCGTGTACAGGCCCGTCAGGCGCTCCAGGTTTTTCTGGTAGCGCTCGCGCACGGCCGTCTGCGCCGCCATTTCGCCTTGCAGGCGTTCCACTTCGGTGCTGCGCAGGCCGACCAGGGTGGTCAGGTTGCGGATGGTATGCGAGTCGCTCACGTATGCTCCTAGGCCATGATCTGTTCAAGTTGTTCGATGCACGGCCCCATCGGCGCCTCTTCCTTGGTGCCCTGGCACAGGAAGGCTTCGATGGGCGCGTGCAACTGCACGGCGCGGTCGGTGATCGGGTCGGCGCCGGGCACGTAGGCGCCCAGCGGGATCAGGTCGCGCACGCGCGCATGGCGCGCCATCGATGCTTTCAGCGCGCGCGCCGCCTGCATGTGGGGGGGCGTGATCACCTGCGCCATGCAGCGGCTGATCGAGGCGGCGATATCGATGGCGGGGTAGTGGCCCCGCTCGGCCAGTTCGCGCGTGAGCACGATGTGGCCGTCGAGAATCGCGCGCGCCGTATCGACCACGGGGTCCTGCTGGTCGTCGCCTTCGGCCAGCACCGTGTAGATGGCGCTCATGCTGCCTTCCGGGTGGGCGCCGTTGCCGGCGCTTTCCACCAGCTGCGGCAGGTTCGAAAACACGGACGGCGGGTAGCCGCGCGTCGCCGGCGGCTCGCCCAGGGCCAGCGCCACTTCGCGCAAGGCCATCGCATAGCGCGTGAGCGAGTCGACCAGCAGCAGCACATGCTTGCCCTGGTCGCGGTAATGGGCGGCGATCGAATGGCACAGTTCGGTGGCCATGATGCGCATCAAGGGCGATTCGTCGGCCGGCGCGATCACCAGCACGGCCTTTTTCAAGCCATCGGCGCCGAGCGACTTTTCCACGAATTCGCGCACTTCGCGGCCCCGCTCGCCGATCAGGCCGACGACGACGACATCGGCCACGGTCTGGCGCGTGATCAGGCCCAGCAGCACGCTCTTGCCCACGCCGGAGCCGGCCATCAGGCCCACGCGCTGGCCCTTGCCCAGGGTCAGCATGCTGTTAATCGCCCGCACGCCCACGTCCAGCGGTTCGACCACCGGTTGTTTCTTCAGGGGATTGATCTTCGGCGGCGTCACTTCCAGGATGTGTTCGCCGCCGAGGCGGCCCAGGTCGTCGATCGGCTCGCCCAGGCCATTGACCATGCGGCCCAGCCACGACGGGCCGATCTGCAGGCTGGCCTTGTCGGGCAGGGGCAGGACTCTGGCACCCGTGGTCAGGCCCGTCGCCTTCTTGAACGGCATTAAATACGACAGTTTTTCGCGGAAGCCGACGACTTGCGCATCGAGCCATTCGCCATTGACTGTTTCAATTTGACAACGCTGGCCCGTGTGCAGGCGGCAGCCGGCGCTTTCCAGCAGCAGGCCGGAGGCGCCGACCAGGCGGCCGGTGGGTGTCGCGACCGGGATGTCGCCGATCTCGAAGCTGCGCAGCGTGTCGGCGATCATGCAGGCGCGCCGTGGTCTGCGTGTTCGGCGGCCAGCGCCAGGTGGCTGCTGACCTGCTCCATGCAGGCCGACAGGCGCTGATGGCAGCCCGCATCGACTTCATTGTCGCCGGCCTTGATGCGGCATTCGCCCGCGTCGAGGCGCGCGTCGGCGATCAGGTTCCAGCGCTTGGCGCGCTTCGGATCGAGTTCGCTGATGCGTTTGAGTTCTTCCGGATTGAGGAAGACGTCGATTTCCTCGCGCGTGGGCGGCATCGAGGCCAGGGTCTCGTCGACCAGGGCCAGCAATTGCACCGGCTGCAGCGCCAGTTCCGCGCGGATCACCTGGCGCGCCACCTTGGCCACCAGGTCGACCACTTCCTTGCGCTGCGCTTCGCGGTAATCGGCGCGCACTTTCTTCAGGTCGCGCAAGATGGCGTCGACGGGGCGGGCCAGGCGATCCAGCGCCACCAGCGTTTCATTGCGGCCTTCTTCGCGGCCCTGCGCCATGCCGTCGCTGCGCCCGGCGTCGTAGCCATCCTGCTGGCCTTGCACCAGGCCCACTTCGTAGCCGTCGCGCTGGCCCTGCTCGAAACCTTCCGAGACGGACGCCTGCCACTGGCCATCCGTGTCCTCGTTGGAGGCACGCTGGCCGGCGGCGATGAATTGCGACAGCGGCGGGAAACGATACGAGCGGAAGTGTTTCATTCGATCACCGCTTCGGCAAACAGTTGCACTTCGATCTCGCCCGCATCGGCGAGGCCCTTGACGGTGGCCATGATTTCCTGGCGCGTCTGTTCGATGCGCGACAGGGGCACGGGGCCGGAGCGGCGCATCATGTCTTCGAAACTCTGCGCCTGGCGGCGCGGCATGGTTTTCAGCACGGCGTCGCGGATCGACGGTTCCGCGCCCTTCAGTGCAATCGCCCACTGTTCCATCGGCACGTCTTCCAGGATGCGCGTGAGCGTGACATCGCTCTGCGTGGCCAGGATCAGGAAGTCGTACATGCTCAGTTCGATTTCCGACACGACGTCCGGGTCGTGCGCGCGCAGCAGTTCGACCAGCGCGGCGCGGTTGCCCGGCATGCGGTTGAGAATCTCGGCCGCCTGGCGGATGCCTTCGACGCTGGTGCTTTGCGTGTCGAGCGCGCCCAGGCAGCGGCCCACCAGTTCGTCGAGCTCGACCAGCAGGTCGCGGTCGATCTCGTCCAGGCGCGCCAGGTTCAGCAAGACCAGGTCGCGGCCTTCGGCGGGCAGGGCGTCGAGGATCTGGCCGGCCAGCGCGGGCGGCAGGAAGGCCAGGAACACGGCTTGCATCTGCACGTGCTCGTTGACGATGTATTCGGCCAGCCATTTTGGCGAGGCCCATTGCAGGCGCGCCATTTTGGGGCGGATGGCGTCTCCGTAAATGTTGTTGAGCACGCTATTTGCGATATCGCTGCCCAGCGCCATGTCCAGCGAGCGCTTCAGGTAGCTGCGCGAGGCGCCGTGCACGCCGCTTTGCTGGCGGTAGTCGTCGAAGAAGGTCTGCATGGCCGTTTTCACGGATTCGACCTTGATGCCGCTCATGCGCGACATTACTTGCGTGACTTCCAGCAATTCTTCGCGCGACAGGCAGCGCAGCACATTGGCGGCCTGTTCTTCGCCGATGCTCAGCAGCACGATGGCGGCCTGTTCCACTGGGTTCAGGCTGGCGCTTTCGTATTCGGCGCCGTCGGAGGGATTATTGTTGTTGAGTTCGGCCATTTTTCTGCATCCATTGTTTGACGACTTCGGCGACACGCTCGGGTTCTTTTTCCGCCAGCACTTTCAGGTGGTCGACCATCACGTCGACCGCCGAGCCTGGTGGCGGCAAGTCATAATTTTCCAGCAGCGGCACGACCGGCATGGCGTTGCCGGCGGCGGCTTCGCCCTCGAGCGCCAGCGGGCTGCCATTCACGCCCAAGGCAGGCGCGCCGGCGGCGGTCACGCCATTGGCGCCGGCGGCGGCGTTGCTGCCGCCCAGCGCCAGGGCCGGATCGAGCTGTTTCAGTGCCGGCGGCGCCAGGCGCGTGGTCAGCAGGCGCAGCAGCGGACGCAGGATCAGGAAGTAGCCGAGCACGGCGCCCAGGGCGTACAGCAGCCAGCTGCTGAAATCGACGACGGTGTCGCGCTCTTCCCACCACTGCGCCACGGGCGGCTTGGCAGGGAAGGCCAGCGCCGTCAGGCTCAGGCTGTCGCCGCGCTGGGCGTTGATGCCCAGGCCGCTGTTGAGCATTTTTTCGATATTGCCCAGTTCTGCTGGTGTCCAGCCCGTTTTCGGGTTCGGTGCGGCGGCGCTGTTGAGGACGACGGCGACGCTGAGTTTTTCCAGGCGGCCACGGCTGCGCTTGATTTGCGTGATGCTGCGGTCATACGCGTACTGGCGTGTGGTGGCGTTCTTGCGGGCCGTGCCGTCATCGGACGGCTTCGGCGCGCCATCGGCGGGCGCGGCGCCGGCGGCGTCGGCCGGTGCCGGCACGGCCGCCGCTGGCGGACGGTTCGACAGGCTGCCGGGAATGCCGGCCACGGTGCGGTTGCGTTCCTGCTCTTCGCGCATCGCTTCGCTCGTCACTTTCGGCGCTTCGCCGTATTTTTCCAGCGTTTCGTCCACGCGGTCGTTGTTCACGGCGGCCGTCACGCTGAGCTTGAAGTTGTCTTCGCCGATGACGGGGCCGAGCAAGCCCGTGACGTTGCGGCGGATTTCATCCTGAAAGCGTTTCGCGCCTTCATTGCCGGCGGCCGACGCATCGAAACCGTCCGTCAGGTCGACGTGCGAGGACAGCAGGTTGCCGCCCTGGTCGACCAGGCTCACGCGCGTGGGCGCCAGGCTGGCGACGCTGCCGGCCACCATGTTGATGACGGCGGCGATCTGTTCCGGCGCCAGGGTGCGGCCCGGTTTCAGCGCCACGACGATGGAAGCCGACGATTTGTCGCCGTCGCTGGCGACGAACGACGTCGACTTGGCAATCGACAGATGGACGCGCGCCGAAGCGATCGCGTCCATCGTCATGATGCTTTGCGCCAGCTCGCCTTCCAGGCCGCGGCGGAAGCGCACGTCCTGCACGAATTGCGATACGCCCAGCGGGTCATTCTTGTCCATCAGTTCCAGGCCGGCCGGCAGCTGCGCCGTCACGCCCTTCGAGGCGAGCAGCATGCGTACCTTGCCCAGCATGGCGTCGGGCACCAGCACCTGGCCACTGTCCGGATGCAAACGGTAGGGGATGTGTTCGGCGTCCAGGGTGGCCATCATGTCCGTCACGGCCACTTTTTCGCGCGCGCCAAACACCGGCTTGTAGTTGGCCTGGTCGCGCCAGGCATACATGGTCACCATGGCGGTGATGCCGATGGCCAGCACGACGATGGGAACCAGGTTTTTCAGCAGGGCGGGCGGGATGGCGGGCTGGGCGCCAGGGCGCCAGCGCGCAAATGCGGACTTCATGGTGGTAATCACTTGGGGTAACTTTCGCTGGGAGGCTGGGCGTGGATCAGGACGTGAAGATTACAGAGGCAGTTTGATGAGTTCGTCGACCGCGCCCATGACCTTGTTGCGCACTTGCATCAACATGGAAAAGGACAGGCTCGCTTCCTGGCTGGCCAGCATGGCGCCGACCATGTCGTCGCTCTTGCCGCTGTCGACGTCGCTCATTTTTTGTGCCGCCATGCGGTCGTCGCCGTTGACCTTGCCGATGGCGTCTTTCATGCTTTGCGCAAACGAGAAGCCGGATTGTTCCGGTGCGCCGAACTGGGCGGCCGGCGCGATGCTGGCGCCCAGGGCGCGCGCGTCATTGCTCAGTGCTGCCAGATCGGCCTTGATCAGACCTGCGAGTTCGTTGCTCATCTTGCCCTCTACTTTCAATATGCGGTGACGTATCAATCAGAAATTACTGGTGTTGCCATTCCGGCAGGCATTACATCCAATGCCATCTTGCCCGGCCCAATTGACAGGGCCCATCAGTTTTATCAGTTGCCACACCATCCGCTCAAGCAGATTCAACAAACCCGGCAGAACCGCGCCGAATGATTTACATGGCCATGATAACTAATAATTATCTGATAAAAGTTTCTTCTGGTGGCAATAAGAGGGGCTGGAAACTGCCATAAAAACCGGAATCAGGTAAGCGGAATGGCGCACTGCAAATCACTTTTTTCTCGCTATAAGCTTACCTCGAGGCAACTATAAAGTAAAGAGAGGATTGCCTCAAGGAATATTGATACATGGCAATATTTTGCTTTTTCATGTATTGTTCAGCACCGTAGTCATCCAGCATGCGATACGATGCGCAATCGTTTGCTCGCCGGCCGGTTGGCAAGGCCAAGATGATGCTGTATTTAATTTCGGGCGATCCGTATAATTTGTTCTGCCACCGCAATACCGACATGACCACTACATGACAATCATTACCAAGACAGATCAAACTGCGCGCCATCAAGTCCTCGATTCCTGTCTGCTTGGACGTCCTGTCCATTTGCTGCATGTATTCGGCGCCCAGCTGCGCGACGACCTGGCCGTGGCCCTGCGCCAGCCGATGAGCCGGCGCTACTGGGGCAATTTCCAGATCGATGCCGTGACCTTGTCGCGCGTGGAGAGCGAGGACAGCGCGAATCGCTGGCTGAGTTTTTCCACGCCGGCCGGTCAGCCGGGCTTTGCGCTCGAACGGCAGATCCTCTTGAGCGTGCTGAACTATCGCTACGGTAGTGCCGGCGCCAAGGGCGCGCTGCCCGATCCGGCGCAAGTGCGCGTGACGGCCACGGAAGAGCGCCTCGCTGTGGTGCTGGGACAACAGTTGGTGAACAGTTTGTTCACGCGCATCCACAAGAATCTGCAAATCCTGGGCAAGAGCAGCGACATCGACACCAGTGCCGAGGTGGCCGTGCAGTCCGGCGTGCACCCGGCGCGCGGCAGCTGGATCGTCACCGTGTCGCTCAGCGACGTCGAGGCGGGGCAGAGCGGCCAGTTCTGGTTCTCGCTGGACAAGCGCCTGATGGCCGATGTGTTGCGCGGCCTGCTGCCCGAACGCGCGCAAGCGAAGAAAGCCTTGCGTGGCAGCGTGCGCCCGCTCGCTTCGCGCCTGCAAGTGACCCTGGAAGGCCGGCTCGTCAGCAAGCAGATGCAGCTGGGCGCCTTGTTCGACCTGCGCGTGGGCGACGTGATTCCCGTCAGTCTGAGCCGTACTGACGTCATGCTGGACGACTCCCGTTTATTTACAGCGGCTGTTTCCGAACACAAGGGCAAGCTCTGTTTAACCTCATTTGAAGATGTCGAATAATATGAATATGACCGATACCAACCAGAGCGAAACCCTGCTGGAAGACCTGGGCGATGACATGATCATCGACCAGGGCGACGTTGCCGACGTGGCCAGCACCCGCGCGCGCCGCGACATTCCGCAGATGATGCGCAAGATTCCCGTCACCCTGACCCTGGAAGTGGGCTCGGCCCGCATTTCACTGGAAGAGTTGATGGCCATCGGCCCGGAAAGCGTGATCGAACTCGACATGCTGGCCGGCGAACCGCTGGTGATCAAGGTCAATGGCACGCCGATCGGCCGTGCCGAAGTGGTGGTGGCCGGCGAGAACTATGGCCTGAAAGTCATCGACCTCGACGGCCTCAATCTCGACCTGATGACAGCATGAAGCTGGCGGTACCCGGCTTGAGCCGGCGCCGCGGCGCGCTGGCTGCCGCGCTGGCTGTCCCTGTTCTGATGCTGTGCTGCAGCGCCGCCGGCGCGCAGGACCTGCTCGCCGGCGTGGTGCCGGGCGCGAAGACCGACTTGTCGGTGAAGATGCAGATCCTCGTCGTCATGACAATGCTCGGGCTGCTGCCCGTGATGGTCATGATGATGACCAGCTTTACCCGCTTCGTCATCGTGCTCTCCCTGCTGCGCCAGGCCCTGGGCCTGCAGCAGGGCTTGCCCAACCGTATCGTCACCGGCATCGCCCTGATTCTCACCTTGCTGGTCATGCGTCCCATCGGCGACCAGATATGGAAGGACGCGTTCGTGCCTTACGACCGCGACCAGATCGGCATGCAGGAAGCGCTGAAGATCGCCGAAGTGCCGATTTCGCGCTTCATGCTGGCGCAGACGAGCAAGGCCGCGCTGGCGCAGATCGCGCACCTGGCCGGCGAACCGTCGACCATGCGCCCGCAAGACCACAGTTTCACGGTCAAGCTGGCCGCGTTCGTGTTGTCCGAACTCAAGACAGCGTTCCAGATCGGCTGCATGCTGTTCATTCCCTTCCTCATCATCGACCTGGTGGTGGCGTCCGTGCTGATGGCCATGGGCATGATGATGCTCTCGCCGCTCGTCATCTCGCTGCCGTTCAAGCTGCTGCTGTTCGTGCTGGTCGACGGCTGGACGCTGACCGTCAACACCTTAGTTACCAGCATACAGGGCTATTGACCGATGTTTACCCCTGAAGTCGCCGTCGACCTGATCATCGAAGCGCTGCATGTCGTCATGCTGCTGGTGGTGATTCTGGTCGTGCCGGGTTTGCTCATGGGCTTGCTGGTCGCGCTGGTGCAGGCGGCCACCTCGATCAATGAACAGACCATGAGTTTCCTGCCGCGCCTGCTGGTCACCCTGCTGGCCCTGATCCTGGCCGGACGCTGGATGGCCGGTTACCTGATGGATTATTGCGTGTCCATTTTTCAGCGCGCCGCCACCCTGGTCGGATAGCGCCGCGCGCCATGGATCAGATTTTCAATCAGGTGCTGCCGTTTCTGCTGGCCGTGTGGTGGCCGTTCTGCCGCATCCTGGCCATGCTCAGCGCTTCGCCCGTGATCGGCGACGCCATGGTGCCCGTCCCCGTGCGGGTGCTGCTGTCGCTGGTGCTGGCGATCCTGATGCTGCCCGTCATGCAGGCCTCGGGCGTGTCGCAGGACTTGTTGAAGATCGATCCGTTTTCCCTGCACGCCCTCGTCGCCACCCTGGAGCAGGCCATCATCGGCTTCGTCCTGGGCCTGGCTTTCCACTTCGCCATGTCCGTCATGTCGGTGCTCGGTTACCTCGTGTCGAGCCAGGTGGGTTTTTCCATGGCCGTCATGAACGATCCGCTCAACGGCACCTCGTCGGACGTGATCACGGGGATGCTCACCATCATGTGCATGATCGTGTTTTTCGCCATCGACGGCCACCTCGTGCTGACGGGCGTGATCGGCGCCAGTTTCAAGGCCTGGCCCGTGGGGCAGGGCTACGGGCCGCTGCTGCTGCAGACGGTGGCGTATAACGTGGCGTGGATTTTCGCCGCCGCCATGCTGCTGGCCTTGCCCATCGTCTTTTCCACCATGGTGGTGCAACTGGGCTTTGGCTTCCTGAATCGCGTGGCGCCGTCGCTGAACCTGTTTTCGCTGGGCTTTTCCATGATCACCATGTTCGGCCTGCTGATGCTGGGACAGATCGTGCGCTTTATCCCGGAGCACTACATCGCCATGACGAACCGCGTGCTCGACATGATCGCCGAACAGATGCGGGTGGCCCATGGATAGCGCACGTGCCAACAAGCTGCTGCGCAGTCCACTTCCGGGCATCCGTTGCTCGCTGTACCTCCGTACAGCTGCGCTACTCAACCCGGCATTGAACTTGCTCGCTACGCTTGTAGGGCACGTGCGGAAAGGTGTGACGCATGGCGGATAGCAGCACGGGCGACAAGACAGAAAAGGCGTCAGCACAGAAGCTGAAGAAATCGCGCCAGGAAGGGCAGGTGGTGCGTTCGCGCGACCTGTCGACGGCGCTGGGCATTCTGATCAGCATGAAGGTCTTCATTTACCTGCTGCCCGGCTATCTGGTGAGCTTTCGCGAGCTGTTCGCCATGGCCTTCATGCCGCTCGACAGCAAGGGCGCGCTGGACAATGCCATGTCGATGGCGTTTACCACGTCCGTGGGCTTGCTGATCAAGATGATCGTGCCGCTGTTCTGCGTGCCCTTGTTTGTTGTGCTCGGCTCATTGGTCCCTGGCGGCTGGGTCATCAGCACGAAGAACTGGATGCCGAAGATGGAGCGCCTGAGCCCGGCCAAGAACCTGGGCCGCCTGGTGTCGCCCAAGCATGGCTTTGAATTCGGCTTGTCGATCGCCAAGGCCGCCGTGCTGGGCATGGTGCTCGTGCACGTGAGCCGCTCCAGCCTGACGCAGTACGTGGACTTGCAACACCGGCCCCTGCAGCAAGCCATGCTCGACGGCTCGGCGCTGATGCTCGACGGCCTGATGGCGCTCATTTCCGTCTTCGTCCTGTTTGCCATCATCGACGTGCCGGCGCAGGCGTTTTTCTTTGCCCGCAACCAGCGCATGAGCAAGCAGGACGTCAAGGAAGAACATAAAAGCAGCGAAGGGCGGCCCGAAGTGCGCCAGCGCATCCGCCAGCTGCAGCAGCAGATCGGCCGGCGCAGCGTGCGCAAGACCGTGCCCGACGCCGACGTGGTGATCGTCAATCCCGAGCATTACGCCGTCGCGCTCAAGTATGACCAGGACCGCGCCGAGGCGCCGTTTGTCGTTGCCAAGGGCGTCGACGAGATGGCGCTGTATATCCGGCAAGTGGCGAAGGAACACAACATCGAAACGCTGGAGTTGCCGCCGCTGGCGCGCGCCATCTACAACACCAGCCAGGTGCAGCAGCAGATTCCCGTGCAGCTGTACCAGGCCGTGTCGCAGGTGCTCAACTACATACTGCAGCTGAAAGCATTCCGTACTGGGCAGCGCGCCGCCCAGCCCCCATTTCCCACCGAGGTGGTCGTGCCATCTCATTTGAGCGAGGTAGTACCTTCATGAATTTCCTGAACCGGTTGGTTGCCGAAATGCGCCGCCACAAGTTCGCCACGCCGCTGTTCCTGCTGGTGATCCTGGCGATGATCATCCTGCCGCTGCCGCCCGTGCTGCTCGATATCCTGTTCACTTTCAATATCGTGCTGGCACTGATCGTCATCCTCGTCAGCGTGTCGGCCAAGCGGCCGCTCGACTTCTCCGTCTTCCCGACGGTGATCCTGGCCACCACCATGCTCAGGCTCACCCTGAACGTGGCGTCCACGCGCGTGGTGCTGCTGCACGGCCATACGGGCGCGGATGCGGCCGGTAAGGTGATCGAGGCGTTTGGTAACGTGGTCATCGGCGGTAACTTCGTCGTCGGTATCGTGGTCTTCGTGATTTTGATGATCATCAACTTCGCCGTCGTTACCAAGGGCGCCGAGCGCATCTCGGAAGTGTCCGCGCGCTTCACCCTCGATGCCTTGCCGGGCAAGCAGATGGCGATCGACGCCGACCTGAACGCCGGCCTGATCAATCAGGAAAAAGCCCAGATCCGCCGCAAGGACGTGGCCGCCGAAGCCGACTTCTATGGCGCCATGGATGGCGCATCGAAGTTCGTGCGCGGCGATGCCGTCGCCAGTATCCTGATTTTGATCATCAATATGGTCGGCGGCGTGGCCATCGGCTCGCTGATGCACGACCTGTCGTTCGGCGACGCTTTCCGCCAGTACGCACTGCTGACCATCGGCGATGGCCTGGTGGCGCAGATTCCGGCGCTGCTGCTGTCGGCCGCGGCCGCCATCCTGGTGACCCGCATCAGCGATTCGGGCGATTTCGAGCAGCAAGTGGCGGGCCAGGTGCTGACCTCGCCAACGGTGATCTACAGCGCGGCCGGCATGATGGTGGCGCTGGCCCTGATCCCGGGCATGCCGTGGTTCATGTTCATGACCTTTGCCGCCGTGCTGGCCTTTGTTGCCTGGCGTTTGACCAAGCGCGTGAAGGGGCCCGACGCGGCCGGCATGGCGGCCATCGAGGCGGCCTTGCGCGACGACAAGCCCGCCGAACTGGAGTGGCAGCAACTGCCCGCCGTTCAGCCGCTGATGGTGATGCTCGGCTACAAGCTGGTCGGCATGGTGGATAAAACGCAAGGCGAACCGTTGACCAAGCGCGTCAAGGGCGTGCGCCAGAGCCTGTCCGAAGCGATGGGCTTGCTGCTGCCGAATATCGGCGTGCGCGACGATCTGGCCCTGAAGCCGTCGCAGTACGCGATCGTGCTGTCGGGCACCGTGGTGGCGCAGGCGGAAGTGCAGGCCGACCGGCTGATGGCGATTCCGTCGCCGAACGTGTATGGCCAGCTGGACGGCATTCCCGGCATCGAACCGGCCTACGGCATGCCCGTCACGTGGATCGAGCCGAGTGAAAAGGCGCATGCGCTGGGCCTCGGCTACCAGGTCATCGAGGCGCCCAGCGTGATTGCCACGCACTTGTCGAAAATGGTGCGCGAATACCTGCCGGAACTGTTCCGCCACGAAGACGTGTCGAACCTGATGGAGCGCCTGACGGCCCTGTCGCCGAAGCTGGCCGGCGCGCTGGACAAGGCGCTGACGCACACGCAGATGCTGCGCGTGTTCCGTGTCTTGTTGGCGGAAAATGTGTCCCTGAAGGATATCGTGCCCATCGCCACCACCTTGCTCGACAGTTCGGAAACGACCAAGGACCCGATCCTGCTGGCGGCCGAGGTGCGTTGCGCGCTGCGGCGCCAGATCGTCAGCGGCCTGTTCGGCCAGAAGATGGAAATGCAGGCGTTTAATCTGGGCGGCGAACTGGAAAACATGCTGCTCGGTTCCTTGAACCAGGCGCGCCAGTCGGGCAAGGTGACGCTCGATAACTATCCGATCGACCCGCATCTGCTGTCGCAGCTGCAAGTGAACATGCCGGTGGCGCGCGAGCAGATGAAGCAGCAGGCCACGCCGCCGCTGCTGCTGGTGCTGCCGCAGATCCGTCCGCTGCTGGCCCGCTACGCGCGCCTGTTCGCGCCGGGCCTGCACGTGCTGTCATACAATGAAATTCCGGAAAACCGCGAAGTGAGCATCATCGGCACGGTGGGCTAGTACGGTGAATTGAAAGAAAAACGGCGCCGCGGGCGCCGTTTTTTTATGTTGCTTTAATCCTGTTGCATCAATCCTGCTCGTCGATGGGCGGCAGCAGGTCGTGCTCCTGGCCGTCGGCCAGCAGCAGCACGGTGCCGCCCTGCGCCGCGTCTTCCGCGTCGCCATAGTCGTAGCCGAGCGGCGCCGCCACTTCCTTCGAGACAAAGATGGCCTCCTCTTCGGCTTCGGCGGCGGGTGCCGCGGGCGCATCGGGATCGGCCGCCGCTTCCGCTACCGGCTGCGTCAGCAGCAGGGCCACTTCGGCCATGGCGCGGAACAGGGGCAGCGACAGCGAGGCGGCGCCCGCCTGCATCGGGTAATTGCCGTGCATGCGCTGTGCATGCAGCTGGCGGTTCAGGCGGCAGCGCACCAGGCGCAGGCCCGCGCGCCGCACGGCGTCGGCGATCTCGGGCAGGGCCAGGCGCAGATGGCGCAGCGCGGCT
This sequence comes from Janthinobacterium aestuarii, assembly GCF_046113285.1. Lineage (NCBI taxonomy): Bacteria > Pseudomonadati > Pseudomonadota > Betaproteobacteria > Burkholderiales > Oxalobacteraceae > Janthinobacterium > Janthinobacterium aestuarii. Next base: position 3,666,205 of record NZ_CP142524.1, on the reverse strand, counting down.
TCCTCGTCGGCGGCCAGTTCCAGCAGCACGCCGTCGCCGGACGGCTCCATCTGGATCACGACCCGGCCGATGCCGATAATGATCAGCTCGACGCGCAGCGCCACCTTGCCGCGCCGCCTCGGCGTTGCCTCTTCGTCTACGTCGCTGGCCAGCACGCGCAGCAGCAGGCGCTGGCCGCCCCAGCCATACACGGCAAAGCGCCACGCTTCGCTGTCGACCGTCAGGGGCGGACGGGCGCCTTCGCGCAGCAGCGCCGGTTGCTGCTCGGCCATGAAGAGGTTGCCCGGCACGTGCTGGCCGCGCGCCTGTTCCTGCAGGGCCGCATATTGTTCGCCATAGGTCCTGACCATCACGCGCCACGAGGCGGCCAGCTGCGCCGCGTCGGGCGGCTGCCAGACGAGCTGGCGCGTGAAGAACAGCTGATTGACCTGCATGGCGCTGCTGTCGCGCGGCAAGGCGCCGCCCGTGCCGTCGGCATTGGGCTTGATGAGCGACGCCAGGCTGTCCTGGCCCTGCTGCTGCAGCTGGGCGGGCAGGGTGCCGGCGTCGGGCGCGGGCGCCATGTAGGGGCCGATCGGCACCAGCGGCTGCACCACGCCCGGCACCATCGGCGTCGCGGGGCTGACGTCGAAGCGCTGGGTAATCAGGGGCACCGGATTGCCCGATGAAATGCGGTCTATCGCCATGCCACTATGTCCAGATCTGGTTCCATCAAAAAGCCTGCCGTCATGGCTGCAACAGGGAGAGTATCATTTTGTGCATGCTCTGGCTTTGCTTGAGCATTGCCGTGCTCGCTTGCAGCAACATTTGCGCCGACGTCATGTTCGCGCTTTCGGCCGCGTAGTCGACATCCATGATGCGGCCGATGGCAGCCTTGGTGTTGGTGACCATGTTCGACAGGTTGGTGTGCACGTGGTCCAGGCGGTTGCCGGCGGCGCCCAGGGCCGAGCGCACGCCGCCCACATCGTCGATGGCCGCTTCCAGCAGGGCGATGCTGGCATTCGCGCTGCCCGTCAATTCGTTGCCGGTGGCGGGCGCGCCGAAGTTGGCGCTGGCCGCGCCGAGCGAGGCCAGCACGCCGGCCATCTTGCCCGAGATGTCGAACACCATCGTTTCGCTCTGGCTGGCGCCGATCTGGAAGGTCATCGACGACGCCAGCGTGCCGCCGGCCAGCAGTTTGTTGCCGCCATAGCTGGTGTTTTTCATGACGTTGGCCAGTTCCAGGCCCAGGGCGTCGTATTCGGCCTGCATGGCGACCTTGTCCTTGGCGCCCGACGATGCATCGGCGGCCTGGGTGGCCAGGTCTTTCATGCGGATCAGCATGGTGTTCACTTCGTCGAACGCGCCTTCGGCCGTCTGCAGCATCGAGGTGCTGTTTTGCGTGTTGCGCATGGCGACGGCCATGCCGCTCGCCTGTGCCCGCAGCCGGGTCGCGATTTGCAGGCCGGCGGCGTCATCCATGGCCGAATTGATGCGAAAGCCGGTGGAGAGCCGCGTCATCGAGGTCGACAGCAGCGATTGCGCGCGTGCGGCGGCATTTTGTGCGGCCAGTGCTGCGATATTCGTATGGAGACTGAGCACTCGGCGATTCCTGTGGATGACGGCTGTTGGGCGGGCTTGCCCATCAAACAGGCGACCATGCGTGCCGCATCGTTAAAGATTGCCAGCAAATAGTTACTCTTGCGTGCAAAGGCGAGATACCGGGGACGAAAAAAAACCAGGCCAAGGCCTGGTTTTCAGCGACTGGCCGCGAACGGCCAGGCAGGGACATATTATTGCAGCAGGGACATGACCATCGAGGACATGCTGTTGCTTTGTTTCAACATTGCGGTGCCAGCTTGCAGCAGCATTTGCGACGACGTCATGTTCGAGCTTTCGGTAGCGAAGTCGACGTCCATGATGCGGCCGGTAGCGGCTTTGGTGTTGGTGGCGATGTTGGACAAGTTGGTGTTGACGTGGTCCAGACGGTTTGCAGCAGCACCCAGTGCCGAGCGAACGGTGCCGACGTCGCCGATTGCCGTTTCCAGCAGGGCGATGGTGGCATTGGCGGAGCTGGTCAGCTCGGTGCCGGTCGCAGCCGAAGCGTAGTTGGCGGTAGCCGAACCCAGCGATGCCGTCAGGCTGGTCATTTTGGCCGAAACGTCAAATGCCATCGTTTCGGTTTGGCTTGCGCCGATCTGGAACGTCATCGACGAGGCCAGCGTGCCGCCTACCAGCAGCTTGTTGCCGCCGAAGGTGGTGTTTTTCATCACGTTCGACAGTTCCAGGCCCAGTGCATCGAATTCCGACTGCATGGCGGTCTTGTCTTTGGCGCCCGACGAAGCATCGGCTGCCTGGGTTGCCAGATCCTTCATGCGGATCAGCATGTTGGTGACTTCGTCAAACGCGCCTTCAGCCGTTTGCAGCATCGAGGTGCTGTTCTGGGTGTTCGACATTGCAACGGTCATGCCGCTGGTTTGTGCTTTCAGGCGGGTTGCGATTTGCAAGCCTGCTGCGTCATCCATTGCCGAGTTGATGCGGAAGCCGGTGCTCAGGCGCGTCATCGAGGTCGACAGTTGGTTTTGGGTGCGGGTGATCGAATTTTGTGCGGACAGTGCAGCGTTGTTAGTGTGAAGGCTCAGCATGGTGTAACTCCTGGTTTGGTGGGTTCAGTCCGGAGCAACGGTTCTTTGTGCTCTCCCAAGTACAAGACGACCATCCGCATAAGCTTATTAAATGCTTTGTGGAAATTTTTTAAAATTCTTTTTAAAAAAGTTTCACATCGGCCGGCGAGGCCGCCGCCAGCCCCCTAAGACTGGCTTGCCGCCGCGAGGCAGGCCCGGAAATGCGCGATCTTTGCCTCGTCGCTGGAAAGGATCTTGAAGCGCGCGCTGTCGGCCGCCTGCACGGCTATGCGCTTGCAGATGGCATGGTCTTCCTCGAATACCTGGCGATTCATCTGCGCGCTCGAGTCGAAAAAGCCCTGCAGCGTAGCGCTGGCGGCGGGCTTGGTTGCGGCCATGAGCAGGCGGCTGGAGAAATGCGTGCGCTGCGCTTGCGTTGACGGAAAGAAATGCTGCAGCGAATACGAATATGAAAACGTCGACGAGAGCATGGTAAACGGGAACAGGTACAGGCTCTGGTAGCCCTCGAACTGGCTGTCGAGCTGGAACAGGCGTTTGACGGAGCGCAGTTTCCTGGCCATGCCGGCGTTGCCCAGGCCCGCTTCCCATGTCGACGTCCAGTCCGTGAAACGGTTTTCGCCGTCGTCCAGTTGCAGTTGCGCCAGCGATTCCGGGTGCACGAACGGCACGTGCAGCGGCTCGAGCGCATTTTCCAGCGCGATGCGCCAGTCGCACTCATAGTCATAGGCGTTGAAATCGCCCAGGCCGGCGACGTTGAAGGAAATGTTTTCCAAGGTGGCCTGGGTCTCGCCCAGCTGCGCTTCGAGTGGCATGCGCGGCTGTGGCGAGGCGAACAGGAAATCGGCGCACCAGTCCAGCTGCAGCACCTGCAGGCGGGCATTGTCCAGCTCGGCCGGCGCGTAGCGTTCGCGGCAGGGGATGTGCATGGCGCCGGCCCGGTAGGCCCAGCCATGGTAGGGGCAGGCCAGCGGCGCATTGCCGCGTTTTTCGGTGAAGAAGCGCGTGCCGCGGTGCGGACACAGATTGTCGAAGGCGATCAGCTCGCCCTGGTCGTTGTAGACGACCACTTCCTCGCCCAGCCAGTCGAGTTTCAGATAGTCGCCGCTGGCCGGCAATTCGCTGCGGTGGCACAGCAAGTGCCAGAACTGGTCGCGCAGCTGCCGCGTCTCGGAGATGGTGCTCATAGTGTCTTTGCCGGTGGCGTGTAAACGGTGGCGCCGGCGGCCACGCGGCGCATGACGACGGCGCCGGCGCCGACCGTGGCGCCGGCGCCGACGCTCACGCGTGGCAGGATGGATGCGCCCGAGCCGACCATGACGGCCTGGCCCAGATGCACGCCGCCCGTGATGTCGACGTGCGAGCTGAGCGTGCAGCCCCGTTCCAGCACCGCGTCATGGCCGACGCTGGCGTAGCTGTTGATGGTGACATAGTCGCCCAGTTCGCTGCCCGCCGAGACGAGGGCGAACGGGCAGACGACGGCGCCCTGGCCGATGCGGGCCGTGCGCGCGACCACGGCGCTGGGATGGATCAGCGTATGGAAACGGGCGCCGCGCGCGGCCAGCGCCAGCGCCACTTCCAGCCGGGCTTTCGGTGCGCCGATGGCCAGCAGCAGCGCCTCGCCGGCCGCCGGCCGGTAGTCGTTGATGCTGCCCAGCACGGGGTACGGGTAGTCGGCGTCGAGCATGGGCGCGGGCGGCAGCGTGTCATCGAGCAAGCCGCCGATGCGGGCCGTGGCCGGGTCGAGGCTGTCTTCCAGCCAGCACAGCAATTCTCGGGCGAAGCGTCCGGCGCCGACGATGAGGATGGTTTGCATGTATACTCCTAACGGGCCAGGTAGCCGCCGTCGACGGCCCAGGTGGCGCCGCTGACCCAGCGCGCCGCCGGCGACAGCAAAAAGGCCGCCGTCTGCGCGATGTCGCTGCTGTGGCCGAAGCCGAGCGGATGGCGCTCCGCGTAGGCGCGCATGGCCTCGTCAGGCAAGCCACGGCTCAGGCGCGCGTGCATTTCCGTTTCGACGGCGCCGGCGGCAATGCTGTTGACGCGCATGCCGCGCGGCGCCAGTTCCACGGCCAGGGCGCGCACCAGGCCGTCAATGGCGGCCTTGGCCGCCGAATACACGCTCATGCCGGACTGGCCGCTCTGGCCCGCCACGGATGACATGAAGAGCAGGGCCGCGCCATCGCTGAGCACGCCGCGCAGGGCGGCGCCGCGCGCCAGCGCCAGCGCCGTCTTGACGCTGGAGGCGAAGACGTCGTCAAACTGTTGCGCCTTGGACAATTTGACCGGGCGCAATAACTCGATGCCGGCCGCATGGAAGATGCCGTTCAGGGGCGCCTCAAGCGTGGCTTGCCTGAGGAAGTCGACGATGTGGTCGCCGCCGTCGAGTTCGAGCACTTCGGCCCGGTGGCCGCTGCCGTCGAGGGCCTGCAGGGTTTGCTCCAGGCGAGCCCGGTCGCGTCCGCTGATCAGCAGTTGCGCGCCGCAGCGCGCCAGCAGCAGGGCCGTGTCGCGGCCGATGCCGGACGAGGCGCCGGTGACGAGGATGCGCTGGCCGGCCAGCATGTCGGGTTGAAAGATCATGGTTCAGACTTCGATAAGGCGGTTGACGGTCAGCGATTGCAGGCCCAGCACGGCCGCCGACCAGGAATAGCCGACGCCAAAGCCGAACATGGCGATGGTCTGGCCCTGTGCCGCCGCTCCCAGGCTGTCGGCGATCAGCAGGGGGATGGAGGCGCTGGACGTGTTGCCATAGCGGTCCATGTTGATCGGTGCGCGCCCGGCTGGCAATTTGGCTTTTTTGATAATGTGCTTGAGCATGAAGGTATTTGCCTGGTGAAACAGGAAGGCATCGATTTCGTCGCTCGTGCGGTTTGCCAGGCGCAGCAGGTCCGCCACCAGCGGCGGAATGCTCTTCAGCGTGAAATTGAAGATTTCGCCGCCGTCCATGTACAGCTTGGCGGGATCGCGCTGCGCCAGGCGCGCATCGTCGCCGGCGTAGGGCCGGCAGGCGCTGGCAGCCATCATCAGGTGCCGTTCGCCGCCGCCGTCGCTGCCGACGATGAAATGGGCGGGCGCCGCCGCCGCATCGAATTCCAGCGCCGTGGCCGTGCCGGCGTCGCCAAACAGCAGCGCGGTGGCGCGGTCGGTTTCATCGACGGTCTTGCTGATGGTGTCGCCCACCAGCAGCAGGATGCGGCACATGGCCTGGCCGTCGAGCATCTTCGCCGCCAGCCACAGGCCGTACGCGTAGGCCGAGCAGCCGAGGTTGATGTCGAAGGCGGCGCAAGCCTTGTGCAGGCCCAGGCGTCCATGCAGGGCGCAGGCGGTAGCCGGCAGCACGTAATCGGGGGTTTGCGAGATGAAGATCAGGGCGTCGATGCTGTCGCGCTCCCAGCCCAGGTCGTCGAGCAGGGTTTGTGCCGCCGCCTGGCACAGGTCGGCCGTCGTCTGGCCATCGGCGGCGCGGCGGCGCGACTGCACGCCGATCATCTTGCTCACGTCGGCCACCGCTTCGGCGCCGAAGCGCTCGGCCAGGTCGGCATTGTGGACTTGCGTGCGCGGCAGCGCGCACACCACGCCGCGCATGGCCAGATGGGCGGTGCTGAAGGGCAGTCCCGATTCCAGGCGCTGGCTGGACATGGTCAGACCTTGACGGCGATCAATGCCAGCACGTCGGCCAGGGTCTCGCAATTGGCCAGGGCCTGGCCTTCGAGCATCTGATCGAACAGCTCATCGGCCAGGGCGATGGTGGAAATGATGGCCAGCGAATCCCAGGCGTAATCGCCCAGTTTCAGGGACGGCACGACTTTGTCGGCGTCGATTTCCAGGATGTCGGCCATGCCGTTGAAAAATTCTTGCATTGTGTTTCCTTTCAAAGAAGTTCAGTACGCAGATGCGCGGGCGCCTACAGGCGCGCCAGCGTGCCGGCCCAGGAATAGCCGACGCCAAAGCCCAGCAGCAGGGCCGTGTCGCCCGGCATGATGCGTCCCGAGGCGCGCGCGCGGGCAATGGCGATGGGAATGGTCGAGGAGACGGTATTGCCGACAGTATCGATTTCAATCACAAATTTGTCCTCCGGAATGCGTATTTTGCGGCGCAAGGCGTCAAGCATGAATTTGTTTGCCTGATGGAAGATCACATGATCGATGTCATCGAGGGTCTTGCCGGCCGTGTCCAGCAGCTCCTGCATTGTACGCGGCACGGCGCCCAAGGTGAACTGGACGATCTGCGCGCCATCCATGAACAGGTCGTCCTGGCTGCGCCAGTTGCCGGACGCGTCTTCGACGGGCATGGCGGTGGCCGCGCTGCGGGCCGTGCGCATGCCGCCGGCCGGCACGATCAGGTTGTTCGCGCCGCTGCCATCCGTGCCCAGGACGAAAGGCCCCAGCGCCAGTTCGGGCGCGCCGCCGGCGATCACGCTGGCGGCGGCGCCGTCGCCGAACAGCGTGCGTACGCTGCGGTCGCGCGCGTTGATGTACTTGGAATAGGTGTCTGCCGTCAGCAGCAGCACTTTCTTGCGGATGCCGCTCTCGATCAGGCCCTTGGCCATGGCCAGCGCGTAGACGTAGCCGGAACAGCCGAGGTTGATGTCGAGCGCGCCGCAGGAGGTCGGCAAGCCAAGCCGCTGCTGCAGCACGCAGGCGCTGCTGGGCAGCAGGTAGTCGGGCGCCTGCGTGCACAGGATCAGGAAATCGATGTCGCCACGCGCGACGTCATGCGTGGCGAACAGCTTTTCCGCGGCATGGAAGGCCAGGTCGCTGGCCGTTTCATGTTCGGCGGCGATATGCCGTTGCGCAATGCCCGTCTTGTCGAGGATTTTTTGCGCCGGCCAGTCGATGAACTCCTGTTCCAGCGCGGCATTCGTCAGGATCGCCTGCGGCAGGTGGTAGGCGATCGCGGTAAGGTGGGCGTAGTGGGGCATGCGGTGGCCGTTCGGTCTGGGTCAATAGGGAAGGGCGGGGCGCTCAGGCCGCCCCGGCGATCAGGGCGGTGATCGCGTCCACGCTCGACAGCTCGAGGGCCGGGTAGATCGGCAGGCAGATCACCTGGGATGCGGCCTGGCGCGCGACCGGCAGATTGGCATGCGCGGCGGACGGCATGCCGCGGTACATGGGGAAATCGCTGATGAGCGGGTAGAAATAGCGCCGCGCGTAGATTTCGTGATCGCGCAGCCGCTGGAACAGCGCATCGCGCGCCAGCGGATAGCCGGGCCCGACGAGGATGGGAAAATAGGCGTGATTGGCCGCTTCGGCGTCGGCCGCTTCCAGGCAGGTGATGCCCGCGACGCCGGCCAGACGTTCGCGGTAGTGGGCGTCGATGCTGCGCCGCTGTTGCCGCGCCTGGTCGATGCCCTTCAGCTGCAGCAGGCCGAAGGCGGCATTGATTTCGCTCATCTTGCCGTTGATGCCGGCGGCGACGACGGTGACTTCGTCGACAAAGCCGAAATTTTTCAGATGGTCGATGCGCTGCTTGGTCTTGGCGTCCGGGCAGACGATGGCGCCGCCTTCGAAGGTGTTGAAGATCTTCGTCGCATGAAAGCTGATCACGGACAGGTCGCCGTAATTGAGGACGCTGGTGCCCCCGTGGCGCACGCCGAATGCATGCGCGGCGTCATAGATGACCTTCAGATCGTAATTGTCGGCAATCTTCTGGATGGCGTCGACATCGCAGGGCTGGCCATAGCAGTGCACGGGCATGATGGCCGTGGTCTGCGCCGTGATGGCCGCCTCGATGCGCGCCGGATCGAGGTTCAGCGTGCGCGCATCGATGTCGGCGAAGACGGGCTTGATGTCATTCCACAGCAGCGAATGGGCCGTGGCAACGAAGGAATACGGCGTCGTGATGACTTCGCCCTTCACGCGCAAGGCTTGCAAGGCCGTCATCAATGCCAGCGTTCCATTGGTAAACAGGCAGATATGCCGCACGCCCAGGTAGTCGCACAGCGCTTTTTCCAGCTGCTGGTGGAAGGGGCCGCCATTGGTGAGGATCTTGTTTTCCCAGATGCTTTCCAGGTAGGGCAGGAAATCCTGCAGGTCCGGCAGCAGCGGCTGGGTGACGTAGATGGGTTTGGCGTCGCTCATGCCGCTATCTCCCCGGGCAACTGACTGTCGAGCGGCGCGTCGAAGCTGACTGGCGGCAAGTCTTCGCACCAGCGCTGCCAGGCCAGGCGCAGGCTGTTGGCCAGGCCTTCCGCAATCAACTTCGGCTGGCCCAGCGCCGTTTGCGCCAGGCGGTGCCGGGTGCTGAAGCGGTAGGCGCCCAGCAGCATGGGGTTGGCCGCCATGTACAGGGCCTTGCTGACAAATTCCTCGTCATCGCGGGCGATGAATTCCTCCAGCTGCACGTGGCGCAGAATCGAGGTGCCGGCGCGGCTCGGTACGGTCGGTCCGGCAACGGTGAGGGTGGGCACGCCCATCCACAAGCCGTGGAAGGTGGTGGTGCCGCCACCGTACGGCGCCGTATCGAGGCACATGTCGACGCGGTGATGCATGGCCAGGAAGTTGGCCATGTTGGCGCGCGGTTCGAAGATCAGGCGGTCGGCGCTGATGCCTTCTTCGGCGAACCACGCCGTCAGCCCGGGGTGGGGACCGGGCGCCGGCATGGCGGCCAGCAGCATCCTGGCGTCCGGGATGGCGCGCAAGACCCTGGCCCAGCGCGCGATGGTTTGGCGGTTGAGCTTGTTAGGGCGGTTGAAGCTGCCGAAAGTCAGGTATTTGTTCTTCAGCACGGGCGCCGGCAGGATGCCGTCCGCATTTTCGGATGGCAGGAATGGGGCGATGGTCGGCAGGAAGATCAGTTTTTCCGTGAAATGGCTGGCGAATGTCTCCGGCGGCGAGAAATGACGGTCGCTCAGGTAGTAATCCATGGCCTGCAGGCCCGTGGTCAGCGGATAGCCGATCCAGCTCATCTGTATGGGCGCCGGCTTGCGGGCAAAGGCCAGCAGGCAATTCTTGGCCGTATGACCGGACAGGTCGATCAGGATGTCGATGCCGTCGGCGCGGATGCGCTCGGCCAGCTTTTCCTGGCTCAGGTGGGTCACCGGCAGCCAGTTGGGCAGCAGTTGCGCGATACGCATGGTGACATTGTCGACGCGGCTATTGTTATAGTACGCATACAGCGAAAACTGCGGCATCGCCACCAGTTCCTCGAGCAGGGGCGTAATGAAATGCGCCACGGCATGGTTGCAGAAGTCGCCCGAGACCAGGCCGATCTTCAACTGGCGCTGCGGGTCGCGCTCGTTCGCGTGCGGCTGCCACGCGGCGCGCAACGGCGTTTCGTAGCGCTCGCCGAAGCCGAAATGCTCGGCCACCATGGCGGCAGGGTCGTCGGCATGCATGTGCGACAGGCCGAACAGCATGTTGCTGTAGACCTCATCGTACTGCGGATACCTGGCCAGAGCCGTGCGGCATGCCTGGACGGCGTCGTCGGTGCGCCCCATCTCGCTGTAGGTCGCGCAGGTATTCAAGTGGGAACCGATGAAGTCGTCCTGGATTTCCAGCGAGCGCGCATAGCTGGCCAGCGCTTCGTCGTAGCGCTTCAGCGAGCGCAGGCAATTGCCCATCGTAAAGTGAACGCGGCTGGAGTCGGGCGCGATGTCGCGTGCGCGCTGCAGATACTCGAGCGCCTGTTCCGACTGGCCGCTATCCTCGAACGCCACGCTCAGGTTGCAATGGATCAGCGATGAGCGCGGGTCCAGTTCCAGCGCGTGCTGGTAGATGCGGATCGCCTGGGGATAATCGCCGGCGTCCTGCACGGCGATGGCCAGGTCATTGTGCAGGTTGGCGACATCGGGCGCCAGGGCGAGCGCTTGCCGGTAAGCGACTTGCGCTTCCTCAAAGCGGCGCATTTGCTTGAGGCAATGTCCGAGGCAGGTGTGCGCCTGCAGCTTGTCTGGCGCCAGCTGTACCGCACGCTGGTGCAGGGCCAGCGCTTCGTCGAGTTCGCCGACCGATTGCAGGCCCAGGCCCAGCTGGGTGTGCGCGTCGGCGCTGTCCGGCTGGAGCTCCAGGGCGCGGCGATAGCTGGCGATCGCCGCATCGAATTCGCCCAGGCTCACCAGCACGCCGCCCAGGTTGGAGTGGGCCTGGGAATAGTCGGGCTGCACTGCCAGCGCCTGACGATAGGCATCGGCGGCGTCGTCGAGCCGCTGCTGCGACTGCAGGCTGTTGCCCAGGCCATTCCACAGGTCCGCATGGCGCGGCGCCAGCGACAAGGCCGTGCGGTAGCTCGCTTCCGACTGCGCGTACTGCTCCAGATTCTGTAGCGCGGCGCCGAGGTTGCTGTGCGCCATCACCAGCCGGGGCTCGAGCGCCAGCGCGCGGCGATAGCTGTCGGCCGCTTCCTCATTGCGCTCCAGCGCCTGCAGGGCATTGCCCAGGTTGCAGAGCACTTCGGCGTCGCCGGGCATGCTTGCCAGGGCGGCATTGTAGGCGCCGACAGCACCGTCGAGGTCGCCACGCGCCTTGCGCGTATTGCCCAGGTTAAAGTGCGCCATGCCATAGTCGGGCCGCAGGGCAATGGCCTGCAGGTAGGCGTCTTCCGCTTCCGCCAGGGCGCCGAGCGCCAGCAGGGCGCCGCCCAGGTTGCTGTGCGCTTCGGCGAATGCCGGATTGAACTGCAACGCCTGCTGGTAGGACTGGACCGCTTGCGCATGTTCCCCGCGTGCCTGCCACGCATTGGCCAGATTGCAATGGGCTTCGGCGTCATACGGGGTGAGCTGGACAGTGGTTTGCAGCGCGTCGAGGGCATCCTTGCCCTGCGCCTGCAGGACGGTGCCGAGTACGCTCCAGGCAAAATCGGAGGTGGGGTAGCGCGCAATCAGCGCCCGCGTGGCCGTTTCCATTTCCACATACCGTGCCGCCTGGTACAGCTCCACCACGTGCTGGCATTCGTCGGCCGTGGGCGCGGCAGCAATCGCCGCAGCGATACGTGCGCGCAAGGTTTGCGCCTGGTCGTTATCGAGGCCGCGGCCGATGGCCGTATCGATGATGTCGAGCGCTTCGTCCCGTTCGCCCGCCTTGAGCAAGCCGTCGGCAAGCGATAGCCAGAACTGGCCTTCATCGGGATTGACCGACAGCGCCTTGCGCAGATACGGCAGTCCTGCCCGGAACTGGCCTACCTGGCCGGCCAGCAAACCCATATTGTGGTTGGCGATGGCATGGTAGGGCTGGGCTTGCAGGATGGCGACATACAGGTCTTCCGCCTCTTCCAGGTGGCCAGCCTGATGCGCCTTCAGCGCCAGCGCCAGTTGGGTGTCGAGTTGCGTTTCCAGGGTGGCGTCAGCGTTCATGAGAGGGAAGAAAAGTGTACCAGCGGCAATTGTAACTGCTGGGAGTGGCGAATAGAAAATTTCCCCACGGAATTTTGCCCTAGTGCATCATTGAACAAATTTTGGTGTTCCTGGCAGGCCACAGCGGCAAGAAAGATTGCAATAAAAGTAAAAGATTCCGGCATCGGCAAGTGGGGGATGCCGGAATCTTGCCTGGGCTGTGCTGTCTGGCGCTGCAGTGACATAGCCAGATAAAAAAAGCGCGGCCACCCGAGGGTGCCGCGCTGTTGTCCAGCTACGCGTGATGACGCGATGATGCGATGACGCGATGACAATTACATATTCGGATAGTTCGGGCCGCCGCCGCCTTCCGGTGTCACCCACACGATGTTCTGCGTCGGGTCCTTGATGTCGCAGGTTTTGCAGTGCACGCAGTTTTGCGCATTGATCTGCAGGCGTTCGGCGCCGTCGTCGTTCTTCACGAATTCATACACGCCGGCGGGACAGTAACGCGCTTCCGGACCCGCATACGTGGCCAGGTTGACGTCGACGGGCACGCTGGCGTTCTTCAACGTCAGGTGGATGGGCTGGTCTTCCGCGTGGTTCGTGTTCGAGATGAACACGGACGACATCTTGTCGAAGGTCAGCTTGCCATCGGGTTTCGGATACACGATCTTTTTCGACTGGGCCGCCGGTTTCAGGCATTCGTGGTCGCCATGCGAGTGGTGCAGGGTCCACGGCGCCTTGCCGCGGAAGATCAGCTGGTCGATGCCCGTCATCAGGCTGCCCAGGTACAAACCCTTCGACAGCCAAGGCTTGACGTTGCGCGCCACGTGCAGTTCTTCATGCAGCCACGATTTTTCAAATGCGACAGGGTAGCTCGTCAGTTCGTCGTGCTGGCGCTGTTCGCCCAGCGCACCGAAGGCCGCGTCCGCCGCCAGCATGCCGCTCTTGATGGCCGCGTGGCTGCCCTTGATGCGGCTCATGTTCAAAAAGCCCGCATCGCAGCCGATCAGCGCGCCGCCGGCAAACACCAGCTTCGGCAGCGATTGCAGGCCGCCGGCCGCGATCGCCCGCGCGCCGTACGAGATGCGCTTGCCGCCTTCGAAGAACTTGCGGATTTCCGGATGCGTTTTATAGCGCTGGAATTCCTCGTACGGCGACAGATACGGGTTTTCGTAGTTCAGGCCCACCACGTAGCCGACCATCACCTGGTTGTTTTCCAGGTGGTACAGGAAGGAACCGCCATAGGTTTTCGTGTCCAGCGGCCAGCCGCTCGAGTGGATCACCAGGCCCGGCTTGTGCTGGGCCGGGTCGATTTCCCACAATTCCTTGATGCCGATGCCATACGATTGCGGGTCCTTGCCGGCGTTCAAGTCATACTTGGCCATCAATTGCTTGCCCAGGTGGCCGCGCGCGCCTTCGGCGAACAGCGTGTACTTGGCGTGCAGTTCCATGCCCAGCTGGAAGTCGGGACCGGGCTGGCCGTCGCGCTTGACGCCCATGTTGCCGGTCGCCACGCCTTTCACGGAGCCGTCGTCGTTGTAGAGGATTTCCGCGGCAGGGAAGCCGGGGAAGATTTCCACGCCCAGGTTTTCCGCCTGCTGGCCCATCCAGCGCACCACATTGCCCAAGGAGACGATGTAGTTGCCGTGGTTTTCAAAGCAGGCCGGCACAGCGAAGCCTGGAGTCTTGTACGCTTTCGTTTCGGTCAGGAACAGGATGCGGTCTTCCGTTACTTCGGTGTTCAGGGGCGCGCCCAGTTCTTTCCAGTTCGGAATCAATTCCGTCAGCGCTTTCGGGTCCATGATGGCGCCCGACAGGATATGCGCGCCCAGCTCGCCGCCTTTTTCCAGCACGCAGACGGACACTTCCTGGCTTTTCTCTGCCGCAAGCTGTTTCAGGCGGATCGCCGCGGCCAAGCCTGCGGGGCCACCGCCGACGATGACCACGTCATACTCCATGGTTTCGCGCGGTCCGTACTGTTCAACTAAGTTATTAGGCTGTGTCATGGTCTCGATTTATAGTCACTCAATTAGGTAGCAAGGATAGGGAATAAAGCATCATCGGGGAAATTTAAGCACGAGTGTGCTTGTTTTTGACGAGGATTGCAACTTTGGCGCCATTTTGCGTGACATTGCCCCTCGCCGCAATCTAAATCCGGCCATTTTGTGTAATGATGGCGTTTACTTTTGCTCGAGTGCGCGGCGGGGGAATTTGCCCGATTGCCATGGGCATGGCGTAAAGTGTTGTTTAAAATAAAACAGGAGTAGCTCGTGGGCATAGAAGTCAATTTCGAGGGCAAGATTGCCCTGATTACCGGCGCATCGAGTGGCCTCGGCGCGCGCTTTGCGAAAGTGCTGGCCCAGGCGGGCGCGCAGGTCGTGCTGGCGTCGCGCCGCACCGAACGCCTGAAGGAATTGCGCGCCGAGATCGAAGCGGACGGCGGCGCCGCGCACGTGGTGTCGCTCGACGTGACCGACTTTGCCAGCATCAAGTCGGCCATCGCCCATGCGGAAACGGAAGCGGGTCCCATCGATATCCTCGTCAACAATTCAGGTGTCTCCACCACGCAACGTCTGGTCGACGTCACGCCCGAAGATTACTCGTTCGTGATGGACACCAATCTGCGCGGTTCGTTCTTCGTGGCCCAGCAGACGGCCAAGCGCATGATCGCGCGCGCCAAGGGCGACCCGAAGAAACAGCACCGCATCATCAATATCGCCTCGATGGCCGGCTTGCAGGTGCTGCCGCAGATCGGCGTGTACTGCATGAGCAAGGCGGGCATGGTGCACATGACGCGCGCCATGGCCGTGGAATGGGGTAAATATGGCATCAACACCAACGCCATCTGCCCCGGCTACATTTCCACCGAGATCAATGAAGATTATTTCGCTACCGAGCAGGGCAAGAAACTGATCGAAATGCTGCCGAACAAGCGCCCGGGCAAGCCGGAGGACCTCGACGGCCTGCTGCTGTTGCTGGCGGGTGAGGATTCGCACTTCATCAACGGTGCGATTATCTCCGCCGATGGCGGCATGGCCAGCATGTAAGCGGCAGAGGGAAGGTATTGTTGCCACAGGGAAAATTAGCGGCTATGATGTTTTTGCTTGCGGCATAGCGTCCGGGCATAACCACTATACGAGAATTTTTACGATGGCAACTCCTTCGAAGTTTGACAATGACACGTTTCAGCTGGCACGCGATCACTTGAACGCTTTTGTGGCAAGAACGGCCGCCAAGCTTGCCGGTGAGACGGGCAAGCTGCTGGAAGTGGGGCCGCAGGACCGCTCCACCGTGCGCGAAAACTTCAGCAATTTCAGCGTCGACACCTTTGATATCGTCGACACTTACAGCCCCACGCTGGTGGGCGACATCACCAAGGTCAATTCGGCGATCGCCGACAGCGCGTATGACTGCGTCGTCTGCCTGGAAGTGATTGAACATACGCTCAATCCCTTCGACACCGTCAAGGAAATCCGCCGCATCCTCAAGCATGAAGGCTATCTGCTCATTTCCGCCCCCTTGAACTGGCGCATCCATGGTCCGATTCCGGACTGCTGGCGCATTACCGAGCATGGCTGGAGCGCCTTGCTGCGCGATTTCGACATCATTGAAATTGATATCCTGGAAACGCCTGACCGCGAGCTGTTTCCTATCAAATATAACGTGCTGGCGAAGTGCAATAAGTTCAAAAACACGCAAGACAATGAACTGACGTTCCGCTTTATCTAGGAGTGGCGATGACACTGGCTGTAGTCAATGAGCAGACCCAAGACGTTTTGCAGCGCATCAGCGGGGAGCAGTTCCTGCCGGAGGTTTTCCGGGAGACAGGCGTTTTTGTCGTGCGTAATGCGATTGCACCGGATCTGCTGGCGCAATGGCAGCATGAGTGGGATAGGTTTTATGATGCCAAGCTACGTGCCGGCCGCAATGTCAGCCAGGCCAATCCCGTTTCGCTGACCGAGGAATTGCCGCAGAAACTGCTGGAAATGTACCGCGCGCCGGTGTATGCCGCAACGCTGTCGCGCATATTCGGTCCCGACGTGGCGCTATACAATCACCGCTTCGTCATCAAGGATGCATTCAGTCCGAACAAGGTATTCCTGCACCAGGATAGCTGTTACCACCTGGGTAACTTGAACAAATGCAGCATTTTTACCGCATTGAGCCGTGTGGACGAGGATAACGGTGCGATGAGTTTTTATGTCGGCTCGCATAAACTCGGTTATCTCGGCGATGCCGGCGAAATCAACCCTGACAGTTTCAACATCCAGTTCGTCAAAGTCACGCCTATCCTCAATCCCGGCGATTTCGTGGTCATGCACAGTTCGACGTGGCATGAGTCGGGACCGAATGTGTCGGGTGTCCATCGCATTCTGGCCGATACGATTTTCCAGCCTGCGGACGACCCGACGGGCAAGGAATTGATCGCGGGCGAATGGAAGACCGATATTTTCTATTCGCCGCTCAATTGCATCCAGTATTTCGCCAACTCCAGGGTACTGAAAATCATCAAGTACGAAAAAGTAATGCGGGAGCAGGCCGGCACGCCGTAAACGTCCGCCTCAGCGCTGCAGCTGCAAGCCCACCAGCTTGTGCACCAGCTCCGACGACGTCGAGGCGGCAAATTTGCGCATCAGCTTGGCGCGGTGCATTTCCACCGTGCGGGGGCTGAGGTCGATCTGGCGGGCGATGACCTTGCTGGTCTTGCCTTCCACCAGCAGGGCGGCGATTTCGCGCTCGCGCGGGGTCAGTTCCGCCGTCACGGGACGTTTCTCGCTGACATCCTCGAACGTCCAGATGCCCGCTCCCAGCGGTTGATTCGGCAGCATGGCGTGGCCCGTCACGTGGCACCAGAACAATTCTCCATTGCTGCGGCGCATGATGCGCTCGTCCGAATAGCGGCCCCTGGCGTTCATGATGGGGATGATGCGGTCACCGGTGCGCAGGAATTCGTCGTGCGTGGGGTAGAGTACTTCGAAGGACTGGTCGTCGAGTTGGGCGCGCGCATAGCCGAACATGGCCGCCAGCGCTTCGTTGCAGCTGCGCATGATGCGGTTTTCCGACATGCACATGCCCACGGGCGCGTGCAGGAAGATGCTTTCATAATCGATGGCTGACGCGGCGTTCATCTGATGCGTATCACTCTCACAGGGGGATTGCCGGCACGGCGCCGGTAGTTCTACGGTATTGTACTTTCCACTCGCGTATTTTATGCTGAGACGCTGCCTGAGTCATGGACTCAAGACCAAAGCTTAACAAAAGATAGAGGGACACCCATGAATAAAGTTTATCCTGACGCCGCCTCGGCGCTGGCCGGTATCGTCCAAGATGGCCAGACCATCGCCGTCGGCGGCTTCGGCCTGTGCGGCATTCCCGAAGCCCTGATCGGCGCCTTGCGCGATTCGGGCGTGACGGGCCTGACCGCCATTTCCAACAACGCGGGCGTGGACGGCTTCGGCCTGGGCCAGTTGCTGACCACGCGCCAGATCAAGAAAATGATCGCCTCCTACGTGGGTGAAAACAAGGAATTCGCGCGCCAGTACCTGGCCGGCGAACTGGAGCTGGAATTCACGCCGCAAGGCACCCTGGCCGAGAAACTGCGCGCCGGCGGCGCCGGCATCCCCGCCTTCTTCACCAAGACGGGCGTGGGCACCATCGTTGCCGACGGCAAGGAACTGCGCGAATTCGACGGCGAACAATACGTGATGGAACGCAGCCTCGTGGCCGACGTGGCCCTGGTCAAAGCCTACATGGCCGACCGCGCGGGCAATTTGATCTACCGCAAGACGGCGCGCAACTTCAACCCGAACGTGGCCATGGCGGGCAAGATCACCATCGTCGAAGTGGAAAAACTGGTCGAAGTGGGCGAGATCGACCCCGACCAGGTCCACACGCCGAGCATCTTCGTGCACCGCATCGTGGTCAACGCGAACCCGGAAAAACGCATCGAGCAGCGCACCGTGCGCGCCGACTAAATACAAGATTGGGAGATGATCATGGCTTGGACAAGAGATGAAATGGCCGCGCGCGCGGCAAAAGAATTGCAGGATGGCTTTTATGTGAATCTGGGCATCGGCTTGCCGACCCTGGTGGCCAACTATGTGCCGGACAATATCGAAGTGTTTTTGCAGTCGGAAAACGGCTTGCTGGGCATCGGCCCGTTTCCCACCGAAGATGAGGTTGATGCCGACCTGATCAACGCTGGCAAGCAGACGGTGACGGCCTTGCCCGGCGCCGCTTACTTCAGCTCGGCCGATTCGTTCGGCATGATTCGCGGCGGCAAGATCAACCTGGCTATCCTGGGCGCCATGCAAGTGTCGGAAAAGGGCGACCTGGCGAACTGGATGATTCCAGGCAAAATGGTCAAGGGCATGGGCGGCGCGATGGACCTCGTCGCCGGCGTCAAGCGCGTCGTTGTGCTGATGGAGCACGTGGCCACGGCCAAGGATGGCACGACGTCGCACAAGTTGCTCAAGCAGTGCGACTTGCCGCTGACGGGCGTGGGCGTGGTCGACGTCATCATCAGCGACCTGGGCGTCATCGACGTGACGGAAAACGGCTTGAAGCTGGTGGAACTGGCGCCGGGCGTGACCAAGGAGCAGGTGCAGGCGGCCACGGGCGCGGAACTGGACGTTTCCGCCGTATAAACGGATCGTTGCATGCATAAAAAAAGCGGACAGCGATGTCCGCTTTTTTTTCGCCGCGCACGCACTACGTCTGCGCCATGTCTAAGGCTGTCCCTGGAGTGTGCCTATGCTGGAACGGTGCAGGGCAGACGAAGTCACGACAAGGAGCAGTCATGAAGGCAAACTGGTACGCATCGCCACTACTAAGGCGCATGGCAGGGAGTGTGTTGGCAGCGGGCTTGGCGGCGTTGCTGTCCGCCTGTGCTGCCGCCGGCGGCGAGCACGTCAACCCAGTGGTGACGGAGAAAGTATTCACGGGCGATCCCGCCCTGGCAAAAAACATCTTTGTCTTTCTGGATGGGACGCGCAATGACAGCGCCTCCGGGACCAATGTGCGCCGGGTCTTTGATGCGGTGCTCCATGCCGACGAGGCGCAGACCAGCGCCATCTATATCGAAGGCGTGGGCAGCGTCGAAAGTCCCGTGCTGGGCGCCAGTCTCGGCCTTGGCATGGAGCCGCGTATCCTGCGCGGCTATGACTTCGTCGCGCAGGCGTTTCGCCCCGGTGACAAGCTCTACATTTTGGGCTTCAGCCGTGGCGCCCACCAGGCCCGCGCACTGGCTGGCCTGATCGCCTATGCGGGCGTGCCGGCCAGGTCGGAAGACGATATCGAACAACGGCTTCGGCGCGATAACGCCATCCTCGAAGTGGTCAAGCGCAAGAACGATGAAGCCTATGTGGATGCGTGGAAGGCGTGGCGGCCGGGACAGGAGCCGATCGCCGGTAAAGAACTGCGCGAACGTTTCAAGGTTGCCGTGGTGCCGGTGGAAATCCAATTTCTCGGCCTGTGGGATACCGTGCCCGGTTCCCTGTTCAAGGACTTCGGTGTGTGCAAGGAAATGAGCGATGGCAGGGACGGCGACCGCTACAAGTCCGATTCCTATCCGCCGATCCGCCGCATCCTGCACGCCGTGTCGCGCGATGAAAAGCGCAGCCGCTTCCATCCCATCTTGTTGTGTCCGCCCATTAATGCGGACTACACGAGCGTCAGCGAACTCTGGTTTCCCGGATCGCATGCCGATATCGGTGGTGGTTACGCCGATTCACGGTCGTTGTCCGACCTGTCGCTGGCGTGGATGATGACGGGCCTGGCGCAAGATTATGCGCTCCCGCCGTTGCAGCTGGCTGGCGATCCGCTGGGCCTGGCGCATTGGTCGATCGGCGACCGGCCGGCCAATTTGTTCAGCCATTGCGAGGACAGGGTATTGCCCGACGGCGCCATGCAGGCCCCGGCCCTGCAAGTGAGGACCGTTGCCGGCAGCGCGCCGTTGCGCATGCAGGGTGTGATCGAGCAACGGCCCTATCCTTTGGAGTGCTCGCGCTAGCCCGGTCGTTTATGCGGCGCCAGCCTTGCCGCGCAAGCCGTCCAGGCTGTAGGCGCCAGCGCCAGCAACTGCGAAGTACAGGAAGGTGAAGCAGTACATCACGGCCATTTCGCCGCCGTTCAGGATCGGTAAAAAGCCGGCAGGCGCATGCGCGATGAAATAGGCGGCCGCCATCTGGCCCGACAGGATGAAGGCGACGGGGCGCGTGAACAGGCCGACCAGCAGCAAGCTGCCGCCTACCAGCTCGATGACGCCGGCCGCGCCCATCAGGGAAAACAGTTGCAAGCCGTCGAACATGGCCACGTGCGGCGCACCGAACAGTTTTGCCGTGCCATGCTGCAGGAAAAGAAAGCCGAGGATGATGCGCAGCAAGCCCAGCAAGCGTGGGGACCAGGTGGCGTAGAGGGCGGGCGAGAGGGACATGGCGTACTCCATTCAAAGGTGGATGGTTCGGTGTCTGGCTTGCATTAACGCAATGTCATTATGCGGGAGCCTGGCGGCGAACAATAGACAGCACTGTAATAGTTTTTCATTCATTGATCATCCGATGAAATATTGATGCATGATTTACCATATGTTGATGATGCAATAAAAAACCCCTCGCGCATGCAAAAAGCCCCGCAGATCGCTCTGCGGGGCTTTTCAATGGAGAGTACAGCTTGCTTGGCGGGTTTACTTGACGATATTGACGGTCGGTGCAACGTAGGCGTCCTCGGCCGGGTGGGTGGGATGGGCCAGCTCGCTGTGCAGCTTGTCCATGTCCAGTTCCTTTTCCCATTTCGACACGACGATGGTGGCCACGCCGTTACCGACAAAGTTGGTCAGCGCGCGGCATTCGCTCATGAAGCGGTCGATGCCCAGGATCAGCGCCATGCCGGCCACGGGAATCGTCGGCACCACGGCCAGGGTGGCGGCCAGGGTGATGAAGCCGGCGCCCGTGATGCCGGACGCGCCTTTCGACGTCAGCATCGCCACGCCCAGGATGGTGAGCTCTTGCCAGATCGTCAGTTCCGTGTTGGTTGCCTGTGCAACAAACAGGGCGGCCATGGTCATGTAGATATTGGTGCCGTCCAGGTTGAACGAGTAGCCGGTCGGCACGACCAGGCCGACGACTGGCTTGGAGCAGCCCAGGCGCTCGAGTTTCTTCATCAGGGCCGGCAGCGCCGATTCCGACGAGCTGGTACCGAGCACGATCAGCAATTCTTCCTTGATGTACAACAAGAAGCGGCCGATGGAGAAGCCCGTGTACTTGGCGATCAGGCCCAGCACGACGAAGACGAACAGGAAGCAGGTCAGGTAGAACGAACCCATCAGTTTAGCCAGCGGGATCAGCGACGCCAGGCCGTATTTGCCGATGGTAAAGGCCATCGCGCCGAACGCGCCGATCGGAGCGACTTTCATGATGATGTTAACCATGCCGAAGATGGCGTGCGACAGCTCGTCGATCAGCTTGGTGACGGGACGGCCGCGTTCGCCCAGCAGGGACAGCGAGAAACCGAACAGGATGGCGATCAACAGCACTTGCAGGATGTCGCCCTTGGCGAAGGCATCGACGAAGGTCTTCGGGATGATATTCATCAGGAAGTCAACGGTGCTCATGCCTTCGGCGTGCGTGTATTGCGCGATCGACTTGGCATCGAGGTGGGCCGGATCGGCATTGAAGCCGGCGCCCGGTTTCAGGATGTTGGCAACCAGCAAGCCGATGGCCAGCGCGAAGGTGGAGACCACTTCGAAGTACAGCAGCGCCTTGCCGCCCACGCGGCCGATTTTCTTGACGTCCTGCATGCCGGCGATGCCGGAGACCACGGTACAGAAGATCACGGGGGCGATGATCATCTTGATCAGTTTGATAAAGCCGTCGCCCAGCGGTTTCATGTCGACGGCGTTCGAAGGGTAGAACACCCCCAGCAGCACGCCAGCCACGATGGCGAACAGCACCTGCACGTACAGGATTTTATAGAATGGTTTTTTCACGAGTGGTCTCCTCTTGCGGGTTGATGCTGCGAATCATCCGCCCATTGGCAGGCGTGCTCAATTGTGGATAACCGCAGATATGCAGTTTCGCTATATCGGGTATTGCGCCATGGCGAATGTGCCAGTGCTATGCTGCGGCGCAGCATTTCAGCCGCGCGCTTGGAGCATTGCCCGCGCTGCGCTACACTGCCGTAGCGTCGCGCGCGGGACATCCCTTGGCAGGCAGAAAGCGGTGCTCTTTTTATATCGAATAAGGAAATCGAATGATCGAAGCGAGCATCAAATCCGTCCAGTGCATCTCCCCCGCAGGCCTGCATACCATGTCGTACAAGGAGTGGGGCGCGCCCGACAATCCGAACGTGCTCGTCTGCGCCCATGGCGTGACGCGCGTGGCGGACGACTTCGACAACCTGGCGCGCGCCATGGCCAGCGATTACCGCGTGATCTGCCCCGACGTGGTGGGACGCGGGCGCTCGGGCTGGCTGGCCAATCCCCAGTTCTACCGCGTGCCCCAGTATGTGAGCGACATGGTGACCCTGCTGGCGCGCGTGCTGGCCAATGGCGAGCGCCAGACGGTGGACTGGTTCGGCACCTCGATGGGCGGCTTGATCGGCCTGGGCCTGGCCTCGTTGCCGCACAGCCCGATCAGCAAGCTGGTATTGAACGATATCGGCCCGACCCTGGCGCCGGAAGCCTTGCAGCGCATCGGCGACTACATCGGCCAGGACTTGCGTTTCGATACCTTCGAGCAGGGCGCCAAATTTGTGCGCGACGTGTCCGCCAGCTTCGGCCCGCACACGGATGCGGAATGGCATAAACTGGCAGTCGATGTGTTGCGGCAAGACAAGGATGGCCATTGGCGCCGTCACTATGATATGGGGCTGGCCATGCCGTTCCGCTCTGCCACGCCGGAATCGGCGGCCAGCGACGAAGCCATGCTGTGGGCCGCGTACGATGCCGTGCGCTGCCCCACCTTGCTGGTGCGCGGGTCGGAATCCGATCTGCTGTCGCACGAGACGGCGCAGATCATGCTGGGCCGCGGCCCGAAAGCGGAACTGGTGGAAATCGCCGGCGTGGGCCATGCGCCCACTTTCGTTCACGACGACCAGATCGCCATCGCGCGCAAGTTTTTGCTGGGCAAGTAAGAAGGCAACAAGCAATACCGCTGTACAGATTTTGAAACAACCGAAAGAAGAAGCATGGAAATTACACGACTGCATGTAGGCAAACGCCTTTCTGAAGTAGCGATACACAACAACACCATCTACCTGGCGGGACAGATCGCCGAAGACACCACGCAAGGCATCGTCGGCCAGACGCGTGAAGTGCTCGGCCACGTCGACCGTTTGTTGATGGAAGCGGGCAGCGACAAGACGTGCATCCTGTCGTGCCAGATCTACATCGCCGACATGAAGGATTTCGACGGCATGAATGAAGTGTGGGACGACTGGGTCGCTTCCGGTCACACGCCGCCGCGCGCCACGGTGGAAGCGAAACTGGCCAATCCGGCTTGCTTGGTAGAAATCGTCATCATCGCTGCAGAGCGCTAAGTTATTGAGTTGTTAAGTTTATAAGGTATCACATGGTTTCCATCTCGGCCCCGAATAGCGCCACCTCGGAACAACTGGTAGAGGGCTTGAGTGCGCCGGACTGCGCGCGCGTGCTGGACGCGCTCGCGTATGCCACCGCAGCGTATGGCGACAAGCAGACCTTTGCCGGCCGCTCCGCGCTGGACTTCGCCATCGGCGTGGCCACCACCCTGGCGTTCCTGCGCAGCGATGCGGAAACGCGCATCGCCGGCCTGATGTTCGAGCTGACCTTGCTGGAACCCGATACGGCGGCCGACATCGAGCCGCGCTTCGGCAAGCAGGTGTGCGACCTGGCGACAGGCGTGCGCCAGCTGATCCGTTTGCGTGCGCTGACCCAGGCGCAGCACGGCGGCGCTGCCGGGCGCGGCAAGAATGCGGCGCAGCAAGCCGTGGCCCAGGTGGAAACCTTGCGCAAGATGTTGCTGGCGATGGCGTCCGACATGCGTGTCGTGCTGGTGCGCCTGGCCGCCTGCGTGACGACCTTGCGTTACTTTGCCGATTTAAAACTGTTCAATGAAATGACGCGCGAATACGGCAAGGAAACGCTGGATTTGTACGCGCCGCTGGCCAACCGCCTCGGCATCTGGCAACTGAAGTGGGAACTGGAAGATTTGTCGTTCCGCTTCATCGAACCGGAAGCGTATAAACGCATCGCCAAGATGCTGGAAGAAAAGCGCATGATGCGCGAGGGCTTCGTGTCCTCGGCGATTCTGCGCCTGCAGACGGAACTGGCTTCGGCCGGTATCCAGGCGGAAGTGTTTGGCCGCCCGAAACATATTTACAGCATCTGGAACAAGATGCGCGGCAAGGAACTGGATTTCACGGCCCTGTACGACGTGCGCGCCTTCCGCGTCATCGTTGCCGACGTGAAAACCTGCTATACGGTCTTGGGCGTGGTCCACAATATCTGGACCCCCATCCCGAAGGAATTCGACGATTACATTTCGCGCCCGAAACCGAACGGTTACCAGTCGCTGCACACGGTGGTGACGGCCGAGGATGGCCGCCCGCTGGAAGTGCAAATCCGCACGAATGAAATGCACAGCTTTGCCGAATACGGCGTGGCCGCGCACTGGCGCTACAAGGAAGAGGGCGGCTCGAACTTTGCCGGCCAGAAGTACGACGAAAAGATCGCCTGGCTGCGCCAGTTGCTGGCCTGGAAAACGGAGGTGGCCGACGCCGTCGTGGGCCAGGAAGAAATCCAGCGCGAATGGGTGGAAAAGCTCAAGTCCGCCACCCTGGACGACCGCATCTTCGTCATGACGCCGCAGGCGCGCGTGCTGGAGTTGCCTGTCGGCGCCACGCCCGTCGACTTTGCGTATCACCTGCACACGGACGTGGGCCACCGCTGCCGCGGCGCCAAGGTCGACGGCATCATGGTGCCCCTGAATACGCAATTAAAGAATGGCCAGACTTGCGAAATCATCACGGCCAAGGGCGCGCCGGGCACGGCCGGGCCGTCGCGCGACTGGCTCAGCGCCGGCTACGCTGTCAGCACGCGCACGCGCTCGAAGATCCGCGCCTGGTTCCATGCCATCGACATGCAGGAAACCCTGGCCCACGGCCGCGCGCTGGTGGAAAAATCCCTGCAGCGCGAAGGCAAGACGGCCGTCAACCTCGAGGCGCTGGCGCAAAAGCTGGGCTTTGCCAAGGTCGACGAATTGTTCCTGTCGGTGGGCAAGGATGAGTTCAGCCTGCGCCACGTGGAGCAGGCGCTGCACGACAATGGCGAAGTGGTGGTGCCGGAAGACGCCGTGCTGGTGGGCAAGAGCCGCGCTTCCAGCGTGGAGCAGGGCGCCAAGTCCGGCGTGCTGGTGGTCGGCACGGAAGGCTTGATGACGGTGCTGGCCAAGTGCTGCAAGCCGGCGCCGCCGGACAGCATCGTCGGTTTTGTGACGCGCGGCAAGGGCGTTTCCATCCACCGCGCCACCTGTAAAAACTTCGAGGAAATGCGCGCCAAATCGCCCGAGCGCGTGATTTTTACCGAATGGGGCAGCACGGGCGGCCACGACACCGTGTATCCGGTCGACATCTTTATTCTGGCAGGCGACCGCCAGGGCTTGCTGCGCGACATCTCCGAAATCTTTTCGCGCGAAAAGATCAACGTCATCGGCGTCAACACCCAAAGCGCCAAGGGCCAGGCCCGCATGACGTTTACGGCCGAGATCAGCTCGACGGCGCAGTTGTTGAAGGCGCTGAATGTGATCAAGGATGTCAGCGGGGTCCTGGAAG
This sequence comes from Janthinobacterium aestuarii, assembly GCF_046113285.1. NCBI lineage: Bacteria > Pseudomonadati > Pseudomonadota > Betaproteobacteria > Burkholderiales > Oxalobacteraceae > Janthinobacterium > Janthinobacterium aestuarii. The sequence continues at coordinate 3,640,501 of NZ_CP142524.1, read as the reverse complement.
CGCGGCGCAGTTAGTTGGAGTTACCCCGAGAGCAGAGGCTGGGGTCAGACCCGGCGGGTCTGACCCCGGTCTTTGCCGTTGGGTTCAATTAATGCGTCTTGTCACCCTGATGTAACCCCGCCATTGCCGCCGTCTCCGGCTGCAAAGTAATATGGTCGATGCCATGCTTGGCCAGCAACATCTTCTTGATCGCGCGCAAGACCTTTGGCCAATGGTCGAGGTGTTCGATTTCCACGTGGCCGATCAGGGCCGGCTGGCCCGGCGACATGTCCCACACATGCAGATCGTGCACGGCGATCACGCCGTCCACTTGCTCCACGTCCGTGCCCACTTCGATGTAGTCGATGTGCAGGGGCACGCCTTCCATCAGGAAGTGGTACGACTCTTTCAATACCCCGAAAGTCGATTTCAGGATCAGCAGCGATACCAGCACGGACAGCAGCGGGTCGATCTGCATCCAGCCCGTAAAGTAAATCACGGCGCCCGCGACGATGGCGGCGACCGAGCCGAGCAAATCGCCCATCACGTGCACGAGGGCCGCGCGCGTGTTCACGCTTTGCTTGTCTTTCGACAGTACCCACGCCACCACCACGTTGATCGCCAGGCCGATGAAGGCGACGATGAAGACCATGCCGCCCTTGACAGGTTGCGGGGCGGAAAAGCGCAGCACGGCTTCATAGCAGATCCAGCCCACCACGCACAGCATGGCCAGGCCGTTGACGAAGGCGGCCAGCGCTTCGGCGCGGCCGAAGCCGAACGAGTGGCGCGGCGAGGGCGGGCGGCGCGCGATGATCTGCGCCAGCAGGGCCAGGCCCAGCGCGGCCGCGTCTGTGACCATGTGGCCCGCATCGGAAATCAAGGCCAGCGAATTGGACAGGAAGCCGGCCGCCACCTCGATGCCGGCAAACGACAGGGTCAGGCCCAGCGCCCAGGCGAGGATGCTCTGGCTGCGGCCCTCGAAAGAGTGGGTGTGCTTGGCGTCGCCTTTCAGGTGGGCGTGCAAATGGGTGGCGTCGTGTTCGGTGTGGGTCGGCTGCATGGAATGCTTTGTTGAATGAGGTTGCCGCCAGTGTAATTGAAAAGCAACAACATAGTCGGCACGTAAAAAAACCTGCAGGCCTAAAGGCACTGCAGGTTTTTGCTGAGATACATCATTTACTGCGCGGCCGTCTCGCCAAACTTGCCTTCGCGGAAATCCTGTACGGCCTGGAATACTTCCGCCTGGGTATTCATGACAAACGGGCCATACTGCGCGATCGGCTCGTTCAAGGGCTGGCCGGCGACGAGGATCACGCGGCCGCCTTCCGGTGCTTCGATGCGCACGCCGTCGCTGCCCGGTGTGTTGGCGAAGATGGCCATGCGCAGGGCGGGCACGGCCTTGCCATCGACCCGCACTTCGCCGCGGAACGTGTACAGGAAGGCGTTATGGCCTGGCGGCAAGGGCTGCTCGAAGCTGCTGCCAGCTGGCAAGTCGATATCGAGGTACAGCGGTTCCGTCAATTCGCGCTGCACGGCGCCCGTCACGCCATGGCTCTCGCCGGCGATCACTTGCACGGCCACGCCTGCGTCCGTCGTGTAGCGGGGGATTTCGCTGCTCGTGAAATCGCGGTACCACGGCGTGCGCATCTTGTCGCGCGCGGGCAGGTTCAGCCACAGCTGAAAACCTTCCATCACGCCTTCTTCCTGTTCCGGCATTTCCGAATGGATCACGCCGCTGCCGGCCGTCATCCATTGCACGCCGCCCGACGTCAGCAAGCCTTCGTGGCCCGCGCTGTCCTTGTGGCGCATGCGCCCCGTGATCATGTACGAGACCGTCTCGAAACCCCGGTGCGGATGCTCGGGGAAGCCGGCGATGTAGTCGTTCGGCTTGTCGCTGGCAAAGTTGTCGAGCATCAAAAACGGGTCGAGACGGCGCTGCAGCTGCTGCGTCAGCACGCGGTTGATCTTCACACCGGCGCCATCCATGACGGCCTGGCCGGCGATCACGCGCTCGACGGCGCGTGGCTTGTTGACGGTGGTGATGTCGCTCATTGTTCTCTCCTCTAGGCCGGGACGGCGCCAGTGCGCCGTCCCTTTCACTGCTGGGAATTACACCAGGATCGCGTTGATCTCGGCGTCCGCTTGCGCCTGCGCCTTGGCCACAGCTTCCGGGCCCATGCCCATGCCTTCCGAATACACGTATTGCACGTCGGTCAGGCCCAGGAAGCCGAACATGGTGTTCAGGTAAGGCACCTGGCTATCGTTGGCGCTATCGCGGTGCAAGCCGCCGCGGGACAGGCCCACGTAGACTTTCTTGCCGCTCAACAGGCCCACGGGACCGTTTTCCGTGTACTTGAAGGTGACATTGGCGCGGGCAATCGCGTCGAACCAGCTTTTCAGTTGCACGGTGATGCCGAAGTTGTACATCGGCGCGCCGATGACGATGACGTCAGCTGCCTGCACTTGCGCAATCAGCGCGTCGTCCAGGGCGATGCGGGCCGCCTGTTCCGGCGTGCGCTTGTCGGCCGGCGTGAACAGCGCTTGCAGGGTCGGCTCGTCGAGCACAGGGTGCGGTTGGGCAGCCAGGTCGCGGCGGACCAGGGCGGCGCCAGGGTTGGCCGCTTGTACGCGGGCAACGATGGCGTCAGCCAGGCGGGTCGAGGCGGAACCGGTGCTGCGGGCGCTGGAATTGATTTGCAGGATGTTCATCTTGTTTTCTCCGTTGTGAGGTGTCTTGCGATGGATGAACTATAGCAATTCCAAAAACCATCCGGAAGCCGTTAAAATGGATAACATTAATCCACCAATGGAACAATCAAGACTATGGATATCGATCCCGGAGATTTGCTGCTGTTCGCCCGCGTCGTCGAGTGCGGCAGTTTTTCGCGCGCCGCCGTGCGCGTGGACTTGCCCAAGTCGACCCTGTCGCGCCGCATCTCGCAGCTGGAAGCGAAGCTGGGCGAGCGGCTGCTGCTGCGCACCACGCGCAAGCTGGCGCTGACGGAATTTGGCGCCAGCCTGCTCGAGCACGCGCGCAAGGTGGTCGAGGAAACGGAGGCGGCCGGCGCGCTGGCCCAGCACCGCCAGGCGGGACCCAGCGGCTTGCTGCGCATCTCCATGCCGGCCGACTTCGGCGACGCGCTGATGCGCCAGGTGCTGGCCGAATTCGTGCGCCGCTATCCGGCCATTTCGCTGGAACTGGACTTGTCGGCGCGCCGCGTGGATTTGCTGGAAGAAAATTTCGACCTGGCCATCCGCATGGGCAACTTGCCCGACGACGCCAGCCTGTCCGCGCGCCGCGTGGCCTTCAGTACGCTGGCCCTGTATGCCTCGCCGCAATACACGAGCGTGCACGGCTTGCCCGAGCATCCCGACGATCTGTACGGTCACGATTTACTGAGCTTGCCGCGCGCCGTGCATGGCCTCGTGCATTGGACTTTGATCCGCGGCAAGACGACGTGGGAGCGCGACTTGCCCGTGCGCTTGCTGGCCAATTCGCCGGAACTGCTGGTGCGCATGGCCTGCACGGGCGTGGGCATCGCGGCCAGCACGGACCGCTTTGCCAAGGCCTATGTGGCGACGGGGGAATTGGTGCGCGTGCTGCCGGAGTGGAGTTTCCCGCTGGTCACGGGTTGGGCCGTGTTTCCCGGCCGGCGTTTGATGCCGGCCAAGACGCGCGCGTTTCTCGATCTGATGGAGGAGATGTACCAGACTGACGCGCCCGTGTAGGCGCGCATCCTGTTGGCTTAGCTGGGCACGTTGCCCATGACTTCGCCCAGTTGCACGGGGCCGGCCGGTTGCCAGTTGGCGTTGAATTGCACGGTGTCTTTCGGGAACAGCATGACGACGGTGGAACCGAGCAGGAAGCGGCCCAGCTCTTCGCCCTGTTTCAGCACGACATTGTCGTTCGCATAGCTCCAGTCGCGCACCTGGCCCGTGCGGGGCGGGTTGACGACGCCGTGCCAGACGGTGGCCATGCTGCCGACGATGGTGGCGCCCACCAGGGTCATGACGAAGGGGCCGTTGGCCGTGTCGAACACGCAGACGACGCGCTCGTTGCGGGCGAACAGGCCGGGAATGCCGCGCGCCGTCGTCGGGTTGACGGAGAACAATTCACCGGGCACATAAATCATGCGCGTCAAGCGGCCGTCGCACGGCATGTGGATGCGGTGGTAGTCGCGCGGGCTCAGGTACAGGTTGGCGAAGCTGCCGTGTTCGAACTGGGCCGCCAGCGCCGCGTCGCCGCCCACCAGGGCCGTGGTGCTGAAGTTGTGGCCCTTGGCCTGGAAGATCTGGTCCTTGTCGATCTTGCCGAACTGGCTGATGCGGCCATCGACGGGGCAGATGTAGTCGGCCTTGGCCAGCGGACGGGCATCGGGGCGCAGCGCGCGCGTGAAAAAGTCGTTGAAGCTCGTGTAGTGCGTGATGTCCGGGTCCAGCGCCTCATCCATGTTGACGTTGTAACGGCCGACGAACCAGCGGATCAAACGCGTGGTCATGGCGCCGCCTTTGGCGCCGGCGATCCGGCCGGCAAAGTTGGTCAACGCTCCTTTTGGAAGCAGATATTGAGGCAGGACGGCAAGACGGTCAGACACGATGGGAAGCCTTTGACGGGGTGATGGGAACAATGGTGAAAACGCATTATAGCGGCGATGTGGCGCGCAATGATATGCGCCGTATGCAAGGGGGCGTATCGCAGCCTGCCGCCGAATTTAATTTGCTATAGGAAATATTTTCAGGAAACTGTGCCAGTCAGAAAAAATTACAGCACAATACGGCGGCCTGTTTTTTAGCTTTCAGCCATTTTTATTCAGCCAACTTTTTTCAGTCAGGTCATGATGCCACGCCGTTGCCTCCGCCTCACCGTCCTTTGTTCCGCCGTTTTACTTGCATGGAATGCCCATGCCCAGCAATCCGAAACGCCGGCCGTTGATACCGCCGCCGTGCCGTTGAAGGCCGAAAAGGCTGAAAATCCCATGCAAACCGTCGAAGTCAAGGGCAGCGGCTACGATCCGCGCCGCGACGATACCGCCAGCAAGATGATCGTGGGCAGCGAGGAAATCCTCAAGTATGGCGACACGAACGTCACCGACGTGCTCAAACGCTTGCCCGGCATTACCGTGTCCGGCGCGGCAGGGCGCTCGGGCGGCGAAATCCGCATGCGCGGGCTGGGCAGCGGCTACACGCAGATATTGCTCAACGGCGAACGGGCGCCGGCCGGTTTTTCACTCGACACCCTGTCGCCCGACGTGATCGAGCGCATCGAGATTTTGCACGCGGCCAGCGCCGAGTACAGCACGCAGTCGATCGCCGGCACCATCAATGTGGTGCTCAAGAGAGCCGTGAAGACGGCGCAGCGCGAACTCAAGCTGGGTGTGCAAGGCAGCGACGTGAGCTTTTCGCCCAGCGTGAATCTGCAACTGTCCGACCGCGACGGCAATTTTTCATACTCGCTGGCCGGTTCGCTGTACCGCTACGACTACCATTACGACAATCCCGGCCTGGAACTGGGCTACGCGCCCGACGGCCGGCAAAACCTGCTGCGTCGCACGAACGGCACGGGCGATGGCCGCCCGGAAGGCATCAATCTGTCGCCGCGCCTGAACTGGGTGCTGGCCAACGGCGACAACGTGACGGCGCAATTCTTTTTCAACGGCGGACGCTCGAATCACCGCAATTTCAGCCGCGCGGAAACAGAACTGGGCGTGCGCCCCGACTACGACACGAATACGGGCAGTTCCAGCAACCACAACGCCTTCGGCCGCAGCGACCTGACGTGGATGCACAAGCTGGCCGGCGGCGCCAAACTGGAACTGAAGATCGGCGTCTCGGCCGCCCGCAATACGTCCGACAGCCTGCAGCAGGGCTTTATCGACGGCGGCGGCCTGGCGCTCGAGCGCAAGGTGGGCGTGAAGGCGACGGAAAACGGCGTCAGTTCCACCGGCAAGTATTCCTCGCCCCTGCTGCCCGGCCATGCCCTGTCGATGGGCTGGGATGGCGCCTACACGGAGCGCGAGGAAACGCGCCGCCAGCGCGAAGCGGCCCTGGGCGTGCGTCCGCCCGTCAACAGCGACGAGGGTTTCGACGCCACCATCAAGCGCCTGGCCCTGTACGTGCAGGATGAATGGGAAATCACGCCGCGCTGGTCCATGTATGCGGGCGTGCGCTGGGAAGGCATCGATACGCGCAGCGCGGGCGATACCTATGACGAAGTGAACCAGCGCACCAGCGTGTGGAGCCCGCTGCTGCAAACCCTGTGGAAGTTGCCCGATACCAAGGGCGACCAGGTGCGCCTGGCCCTGACGCGCACCTACAAGGCGCAGCCCACGTCGAGCCTGATTCCGCGCCGCAATACCTCGACGAACAACAGCCAGACGGACCCTGACCGCGAAGGCAATCCCTACCTGAAGCCGGAGCTGGCGCTGGGCATCGACGCTTCGTACGAGCACTACTGGGCCGAAGGCGCCTTGCTCAGCGCGCGCGCCTCGGCCCGCCGTATCGATGGTTATACGCGCCAGGGTTTGCTGTTTATCAATGACCGCTGGGTCTCCACGCCCGTCAACGATGGCCGCGCCAATACGCAGACACTGGAACTGGAAGCGAAGTTCCCGCTGCGCGCCGTGATGGCCGCGCCCGTGCCGGCCATCGACCTGCGCGCCAGCGTCAGCCGCAACTGGTCGCAAGTGGAGCAGGTGCCGGGGCCAAACAACCGGCTCGACCAGCAAACGCCCGTCAGCGGCAATGTCGGTTTCGACTACAAGACGCCGGACGGCGTCTTGACCACGGGCGGCAGCTTCAACTTCCGCAATGGCGGCCCCGTCCGCATCACCGAGCGCCAGAGCGCCTACACGTCGCCGCGGCGCGACCTCGACATTTATGCGTTGTGGAAATTCGATGCGAAGAACCAGCTGCGCCTGGCCGTGTCCAACCTGCTGGCGCAAGACTTCGAAAGCGACACCATCTATACGGATGCCAGCGGCACGATCGTGCGCAACAGCATTTCGCCGAGCTCGCCGCAGGCGCGCGCCACCCTGGAAATGAAGTTCTGATGGCGATGTTCTCGCGCTGAAAATCCCGGCCGGCATCCCCGCTGGCCTATAATCTCGGCAATTGCGCGCGCGGCCAGCCCGTGCGCGCCGCCTTTTCATTTGCCAAGATTGCTTTCCCCATGACGTTTTCCTCCCTCGGCCTGATCGATCCCCTGGCCCGCAAACTCGATGAGCTCGGCTATGCCAAGCCCACGCCCGTGCAGGCACAGGCAATCCCGGCCGTGCTGGCCGGGCGCGACCTGATGGCCGCCGCCCAGACGGGTACGGGCAAGACGGCCGGCTTTGCCGTGCCGCTGCTGCAGCGCCTGACCCTGGAAGGCGTGGTGGCGCCGCAATGCGTGCGCGTGCTGGTGCTGGTGCCCACGCGCGAGCTGGCCGAGCAAGTCTATGCCAGCTTCCGCAGCTATGGCGGCAACTTGCCGCTGCGCAGCTTTGTCGCCTATGGCGGCGTGCCCATCGAGCCGCAGATCAGCAAGCTGCGCAAGGGCCTCGACGTGCTGGTGGCCACGCCGGGCCGTTTGCTGGACTTGCAGACGCAGGGCGCCGTCAAGTTCGAGCAGGTGCAGACGCTGGTGCTGGACGAAGCGGACCGCATGCTGGACCTGGGCTTCGAGCGCGAGCTCGATATATTGCTGATGACGATGCCCAAGCAGCGCCAGACCCTGCTGTTCTCTGCCACCTTCTCGGACGCCATCCGCGCCATGGCGAAAACCATGCTGAAAGACCCCGTGTCGGTGGAAGTGAGCGCGCGCAACAGCACGGTGAAAGCCGTGAAGCAGTCGGTGATCGTGTGCGACAAGAAACGCAAGCCGGAACTGTTCTTGCACCTGCTGAAGAAAAAGCGCTGGGGCCAGGTATTGGTCTTCGTCAAGACGCGCAAGGGTGTCGAGCTGCTGGTGAACACCTTGCTGGAGCAGGGCGTGCGCGCCGATTCCATCCACGGCGACAAGACCCAGCCGAACCGCCTGCGCGCGCTGGCCCGCTTCAAATCGGCCGAGGTGCAGGTGCTGGTGGCCACCGACGTGGCCGCCCGTGGCTTGGACATCGACCAGTTGCCCGTCGTCGTCAATTTCGACTTGCCGACGGTGGCGGAAGACTATATCCACCGCATCGGCCGCACGGGCCGCGCGGGCGCTTCGGGAGAGGCCATTTCCCTCGTCTGCGCCGATGAAGTCGAATTGCTGTCGGCCGTGGAAGCGCTGACGCGGCAAACCCTCAAACGCAACGAGGAGCCCGGTTTTGAGGCGGAACACCGCGTGCCGGGCACGTCCGCCGGAGGCACGATTCAGAAAAAGATCGTGAAAGTGCTGGCGCCGAAGGCGGCGGAGCGGGCGAAAAAGCGCCGTTTTTATAAGTAAAGGACGCACAAGGCGCGCAGCACGGATATCGCATTCGTGCCATCATGCGCCATGACCTCGATACCTTTGTTCCCGCTCAATACGGTGCTGTATCCCGATGGCTATCTGCCCCTGCAGATCTTCGAGGTGCGCTACCTGGACATGATACGTCAGTGCATCATGGGCGAGCAGCCGTTCGGCGTGGTGCAGCTGCTGGACGGCGCCGAAGTGCGCAAGCCGGGCCAGCTGGAAACCCTGGCGCCCGTGGGTACCCTGGCGCGCGTCATCGACTGGGCCGCGCCCTTGTCGGGCTTGCTGCAAATCAAATGCATGGGCATGCAGCGCTTTCACATCGTCTCCAGCGAACAGCTGAAAAACGGCTTGTGGATGGCGCAGGTCGAAACCTTGCCGCCCGATAAAACCATTCCCATCCCCCAGGAGCAGCAGAACGTGGCCGACGCACTCGGTGCCCTGATCCGCACCTTGCAGGAGCAAAAGATTCCGCCCGATCAAATGCCCCTGCAGCCGCCGTACCGCCTCGACGAGTGCGGCTGGGTGGCGAACCGCTGGTGCGAGCTGCTGTCCCTGAGCGCCATGCAAAAGCAATTGCTGCTGAGCCAGGACAATCCCGTGCTGCGCCTGGAACTGGTGCAGGATATGCTCACGGAAAACGGCTTGCTGGAAGAGTAGACACGCCAGCCCGCATGTTTTCTCGCGCTTCCGTTGTGCAATTGCAATTTCTATTGAGAAATACTTTACGCTTTGCCGCCGCTGGCATAAGATAATGCCCCTGGGCAAGATTGCCCTGGGCAACATTCAAGAGCAGACGACATGGCAAAAGTAAGCGCGGAACAGATCAATGCGGCAATGGAAGCGATGGCGGGTGAAGGCCAGGCCATCACGGTGCGCGCCTTGCGCGAACGGCTGGGCAACGGCGCCTGCCTGGGTACCATCAGCAAGCTCTTGCAGCGTCGCAAGGCGGGCGCGCAGCGCCAGATCGCTGCCGCCGCCGAACTGTCGCCCGTGCTGCAGCAAGCCATCCTCGATTATGTAGGGCAGGAATTAAGCGCCAGCCACAGCGCGCATGAAGCCGAGATGAACGACAATCAACAGGAATTGATGGACCTGGCCAGTGAGAACGAGCGCCAGCAAGAGTTGCTCGACCTGCAGGCGGGCGAGCTGGAAACCTTGCGCGAGGAACTCGAGCGCGAGCGGCAGGTGGCGAATCAGGCTAGAACGGACCTGGCCAAGGCGCAGCTGCGCCTGGAAGGCTTGCCGCGCCTGGAAGAGGCGGCCGAACAGGCGCGCATGGACCTGGCCAAGGCGCAATTCAAGCTCGAGGGAATACCGCGCCTGGAAGAGGCTGCCGAAGCGGCGCGCGCGGAACTGATCCAGGCCCAGCTGAAGCTGGAAAGCCTGACGCGCGTGGAAACGGAACTGGCGGCCGCCCGCCTGGAACTGGAAGCGGAACGCGAAGAGCTGGGCGAAACGCGCGCCGAGCTGGACGAAGAACGCACCTTGCGCATCAAGGCGCAGCAGTTTATCGTCGATCCGATCTTCAAAACACCTGTCTGAGGACGCCTGGCCTAAGCTGCTGCGCGTCGGTATAGGTAGCTCGCGACGGTTTTGTCAGGTGTCGATACGTCGGGGGAATATGTCATGCGAGCCTTGCTGGCTTAAAATGGCGCACTGTCGCGCCATGCCATGCCATGTGACGCCTTGATCGCAAAGAAGGTTTATGTCTGTAGAAAAAGAAGTGCCGCTCCCGCTTGCGGCCGCCCCCATCGCGCCGCGCGCGCTGCCGCCCCGGCCGCCAGCCGAATTCAGCTCGCCCGAAGCGGCCCTGGCACGCAAGCTGGCGCGCGAAGACAAGGATGCGCAGGTGCGCGGCGTTACGTCCATCGATGCCATGCGCGAGGCCATCAAGCGGGCGGCGCGTGACTTGCCCGCCATTACCGAAGTGCCGCGCCTGGCCATGCTGGACGCCGCCGCCTTCCGTGCGCGCGCCGCGCTGGGCTTGCCCTTCCTGATGCGCGGGCTGGTGCGGCGCTGGCCTTTGTCGGCATTGGGGCCAGAGGTCTTGCGCGAACGGTTCAGCCACGTGCCCGTGCGCGCGCGGGTGGGCGACTATATCAACACGGCGTTCGCGGCCGACCGCGCCATGCAGGACATGTCGATGGGGCAATATCTGGATATGGTGGAAGAAGGGGCGCACGCGTTGCCGCCGTACCTGGGCAACCTGGAATTGCGCGAGCTGAACCGTCTGTGCCACTGGCCCACGTATTTCGACAAGATGGGCCCGCCGCGCTTCTGGGTGGGGCCGGCCGGCACGGTGACGCCCCTGCATTGCGATTACGACGACAATATCTTCGCGCAAGTGTGGGGCCGCAAGCGCATCTTCCTGTCGCCGCCGCACCACGACGCCTTCCTGTATCCCAGCGAAGCGAACGCCATCCTGTTCGGTTCGCCCTTCGACCCGGAAGCGCCCGATTTCCAGCGCTTCCCCCTGGCAAGCCAGGCGACCATGATCGATTGCATCGTCGAGCCGGGCGACATGCTGTACGTGCCCGCCGGCTGGTACCATCAGGTGCGCGCGCTGACGTTTTCGCTGTCGTCTAACCGCTGGGCCAGGGCCATGCCGCTGGCCTTGCATGGAGATACGGCGCTGCGGCGTAGCGAGGCCTGATCTTATGGCGCGATGGCCAGTGCCTGCAGGCGCAGCGCGGCACCTCGTGCTGGCAGCGGAAACCGGATGAGTGTGGCCCGCCAGGAATCCACGGAGAATCATGATGGCGTCAACTTTGCACAAACCAACCTTACACAAGCGCTATCTGGGCGCCTTGCTGGGACTTGCCTGCGGCGATGCCGTCGGCACGACCGTGGAATTTTCTCCACGCGGCAGCTTTGTGCCGGTGACGGGCATGACTGGCGGCGGTCCGTTCGGCTTGCAGCCGGGACAATGGACCGACGATACGTCGATGGCGCTGTGCCTGGCCGAAAGCCTGGTCCAGAAGGGGGCGTTCGATGCGGCGGACCAGATGGTGCGGTACTTGAACTGGTGGCAATGGGGCTACCTGAGTTCCACCGGCACCTGCTTCGATATCGGCGGCACGGTAAGGAGCGCGCTGGCCAGTTTCCAGGAGACGGGCAATCCCTGGAGCGGCTCCGCCGCGCCTGACACGGCGGGCAATGGGTCGCTCATGCGCCTGGTCCCCGTCGTGCTGTTTGCCTATCCCGATGCCGAAGCGGCCATGGCCTGCGCCGCCGACAGTTCCCGCACCACTCACGCGGCGCCGGAAGCCGTCGAAAGCTGCCAGCTGCTCGCCGCCTTGCTGTGCAGCGCGCTGGCGGGCACGGCGAAAGACGCGCTGCTGGACAGCATTGCGTTCCGGCCTGCGGAACCGAAGCTGGTGGAGCTGGCCAGCGGCAGTTTCCTCGCCAAGACGGAGCAGCAGATACGCGGCACCGGTTATTGCGTGGAATCGCTGGAAGCGGCGCTCTGGTGCTTCTTCCATACCGACTCACTGGAAGCGGCGGTATTGCGCGCTGTCAATCTGGGCGAAGATGCCGATACGACCGGCGCCATCGTCGGCCAGCTTGCCGGCGCCTATTATGGCGCCCAGGCGATTCCCCCGCTATGGCTGGATGCGCTGGCCATGCGCGACGATATCGAAGAACTGGCGGGCAAATTGTTCGAGCGGGCCCGGGCCTAGCGCAGGCTGCAGCCCACCAGCAGCAGCATCGGCCGCTCGCGCTCTTCCGCCAGGGCCGGCTGCTGCGCCACCTGTTCGTCGCTCGGCCCCCATTCTTCCACATGCTCCAGCTGGAAACCCGCTTGCAGCAGTGCATTGATGGTCGTGCCCAGGGTGCGGTGCTGCTTGATCACGCCAGGCGCCAGCCAGTCCGACACGCGCGGACCTTGCTGCTGGTAGCTGTCGACGGGCCAGCGCTTGCGGCCCTGTCCATCCGTCAGCCAGCCCGGCTGGCGCGGCGCCATGAAAATCGGGTGCTCGATGGAAAATACCAGCTTGCCGCCCGGCCTCAAGCCGTGGCGGATGGCGGCCAGCAAGGTGGCGAAATCCGCGATGTAGTGGAAGGCGAGCGAGCTGTAGATCAGGTCGTAGCCGGCTGGCGGCAAGGCCAGTTGTTCCAGATCAAGCCGGGCATAGCTGACAGCCGCATGTTCTCCCATGCCGCCCGCCTGCGCCAGCATCTTTTCCGACACGTCCACGCCCAATACCCGCGCCGCTCCCTGTTCTGCCGCCCAGCGGCAGAACCAGCCATAGCCGCAACCCAGGTCGAGTACTTGCATGCCTTGTACGTCTGGCAGCATGGCGCGCAGGGCCGGCCATTCGGGCGCGCTGTCGAGGCCGCCGATGGAGCGGGGCAGCTGGCTGTAGGCCGTGAAAAAGGCGTCGTTGTCGTAGATATTTTGGGTCATGGTTCAAGATCCTGGTGGGCGCTGCGCTTGGCATGTCCGCCCCGCTGCGCCCGGTAAATGCCAGCGTGGCCGGAAAACAGGTAGGCCACGACGCAGGCGATGGCTGCGTACACGCCGATCTCGGCGCCGAACAGCTCCATCGCCATCAGGGTCGAGGCGATCGGCGTGTTGGCGGCGCCCGCGAACACGGCGACGAAGCCGATGGCGGCCAGCAAGGCGACGGGCTGGTGCAGCAGCGGCCCCAGCGCATTGCCCAGGGTCGCGCCGATGAAGAACAATGGCGTGACTTCACCGCCCTTGAAACCGGTGCCCAGCGAGACGATGGTAAACGCCATCTTGCCGAGGAAATCCCAGGCGGGCAGCGGTTCCTTCAGGGCGTCGACGATGGTGGGGATGCCCAGGCCGATATATTTGTCGGTGCCCAGCAGCCACACGGCGACGGCGACGGCGAGGCCGCCTATCAGCGGGCGCAGCGGGGCGTAGGCAATTTTGCGCTTCATCAAGCCGCTCAAGCCGTGCGTGGCTTGCGCAAACAGTTTACCGGTCACGCCGAACAGCACGCCCGCGATGACCATGGCGGATAAAGTCCAGGCGGAGAGGGCGGGGATCAAGGGCACGGCGTAATGCGTATGCTGAACGCCCCACAGCAAGCCTACCTGGTCGGCGATGACGGCGGCGGCCAGGCAGGGCAGCATGGCTTCGTAGCGCAAGCGGCCGATGGCCAGCACTTCCAGGCCGAAGATGGCGCCGGCCAGCGGCGTGCCGAAGACGGAGGCAAAGCCGGCGCTGATGCCGGCCATCAGGATGATGCGGCGGTCTTCATTGTTCAGGCGAAACATGCGCGTGAGCTGGTCGGCCAGCGCGCCGCCCATCTGCACGGCCGTGCCTTCGCGTCCGACGGAGGCGCCGAACAGATGCGAGATGACGGTGGCGCCCAGCACCAGCGGCGCCATGCGCAGCGGAATGATTTTTTTCGGATCGTGGATTTCATCGATGAGCAGATTCGCGCCGCCCTCGACACTGCTGCCGTAGCGCAGATATAGCCAGCCGACGGCAAAGCCCGCCACGGGCAGCAGCCAGATCAGCCAGGCGTGCGCCAGGCGCGTCGCGGTTGCCCATTCAAGGGCGAACAGGAAACCGGCCGAGGCGGTGCCAGCCAGCACGGCCACGACAAAGGCCAGCAGCAGCCATTTCAACAGATGCTGCAGCAGATCGGTGAGGGCGCTCAGGCGGTGCATCGGTCATCCAGTCATGGGCGATGGGTGGGTGTTTCTTACAGGCCCAGTTCCGCCACCAGCGCCTGGCCGATGGCCCGCTGTTCGGCCAAAATGGCGCGCAGGTGGTGGGGGCGCGTCTTGACGTTCGTCATGACCACGCGCAATACATTCGTCGGGCCAGGGTAGCGCGTCGATTCCAGGACCGTGCGCGACACAAAACTGTGGCCTTGCGCCTTTTGGCGGTTTTGCAGCTTGGCGTTCAAGGTGTTCAGTTGCTTGTTCAGCTCGGTCGCCGCCTCGACCTGTCCGCCGGCCAGCAAGCTGTCCATGCGCTGGCGCAAGGGCGCGGGCACGTAGCGGTAGGTGAGAATGAAGGTGTCGGAGCGCGTGACGAGTTCGAAATCCTGCTGGTCGGCCAACAAGTCCTGCAACTGGCCGGACAGGGTGGCCGCCTGCTGCAGCAAGGTCGTGTAGCCGGACACGCCCAGCACCTTGAACGAGGTCCACAGTTTCAAGGCGTCGAAGCGGCGCGAGCCTTCCAGCGAGGTCTGGCCCAGGTCGCCCGAGTTATCGCGCAAGATGTAGTTGGCGTTGTGCTTCAGCAGGTTCAGGCTGGCGCCATCCTTGAACAGCACCATGCTTTGCGCCATCGGCACCCACAGCAATTTATGCCCGTCGATGACGACGGAGTCGGCCAGGGCGATGCCGTCGTAGAGGGGGCGGTACTGTTCCGCGATCAAGAGCGCGCCGCCCCAGGCCGCATCCACGTGGAACCAGATGGACTCGCGCGCGGCAATGGCCGCCATGGCGGCCAGCGGGTCGATGGCGCCCGTTTCCGTCGTGCCGGCGATGCCGATCATGGCGACGACCTTGATATTGCGCGATTTCAAATCGGCAATCGTCGCTTCCAGCGCGGTGACGTCGATGCGGTTGTCGCGGTCGACGGCCACCAGGTGCAGGGCGTTTTCGCCGAGGCCCAAAGTCGCCAGCGCCTTTTTCACGGAATAATGGCTGCGGGCCGAACCGATCACGGCCAGTCCCGCGTAGCTAGAATCCTGCATGGCGGCAAACAGGCCGCGTTTGCGCGTGCCGGGCAATTGTTTTTCCAGCGCCACGGCCAGGGCCGTCAAATTGCCCATGGTGCCGCCATTGACGACATTGCCCAGCGCGCCGCTGGTGGCGGCCATGGCCTGCGCGTAGTCGGCGTCCGGCTGCTGGTACACCTGGCGGTGCAGCCAGCCCAGGATCTGTTTTTCGATCAGGGTCGACACATACGCCGTCTCGATCTTGACCTGGTTCTGGTTCAGGGTTGCCGTAAACGCTTCAGCCAGCACGCTGATCCAGGGCAAGGCCTGCGTCATGTGGCCGATGTATTGCGGATGGTTCAGCTGGGCCGTATTGGCCAGCACGGTGGTGTCGAGCTCCTGCAGGAATTGCGCCACGGGCATGCCATGCGCGGGCAGGCAAGTGTCGGACAGCTGCGTCAGCAATTCCGCGTACGGCGTGTGCGGATACGGTTCGGCGCGTTCGGCGGCCAGCCAGCCGCCCAGCATGCGCAGCGCCTGCTGCAGGGGCGCAGGCTCCTGTTGCAGCGCATCGATGGAAAAATGCTGCTGCAGCAGCTGTTCGATAGGGGTCTCGGTCATGGCGCGTTGTCTTCTCTACGGATTGCTGGTGCCACGGTGACAAACGAATTGCGCCCAGGCGGAAGCGGGATTTTACCCGACTCCGCCTGAGCGCATCAGTTTGCTATATCAGTTTGCTATTGCTGCGGGCGATCAGAAGTAGTTGAGGCCCAGCGCCGACTTGACTTCGTCGGCCGTGCGGGCCGCCACTTCGCGCGCCTTGAAGGTGCCTTCCTTGAGCATCTGGATGACCTGGCCCTTGTCTTTGGCGAACTCTTCGCGGCGGGCGCGGATCGGCGCCAGCATTTCCTGCAAGACCACATCCAGGCGCTTCTTGACGATGCTGTCGCCCAGGCCGCCGCGCACGTAATGGGCTTTCATTTCGGCCAGTGCCGCTTTTTCCGGATCGAACGCGTCCAGGTAAGTAAACGCGATGTTGCCTTCCAGGTGGCCCGGGTCTTCCACGCGCAGGTGCAGCGGGTCCGTATAAACTTTTTTCACGGCAGCCGTGATTTCGGCCGGGGTCGCGCCCAGGTTGATGGTGTTGCCCAGCGACTTGCTCATCTTCGCCTTGCCGTCGATGCCGGGCAGGCGGCCGATGTCCGGCACCAGCGCCTTGCATTCCATCAGCACTTCGCGGTTGTACATGCGGTTGAAACGGCGCACGATTTCATTCGTTTGCTCGATCATGGGGATCTGGTCTTCGCCCACGGGCACCACGCCCGCCTTGAAGGCCGTGATGTCGGCCGCCTGGCTGGCCGGGTAGGTCAAGAAACCGGCTGGAATGTCGCGCTCGAAGCCGCGCAGGCGGATTTCTTCCTTGACGGTGGGATTGCGCTCGAGGCGCGCCACGGTGACGATGTTCAGGTAGTAAAAGGTCAGCTCGGCCAGTTCCGGGATCTGCGACTGGATGAAGACCGTGGTCTTGCTCGGGTCGATGCCGACGGCGAGGTAGTCGAGCGCCACTTCGACGACATTGCGGTGCACCTTGTCGATGTCTTCCATATTGTCCGTCAGCGCTTGCGCGTCGGCCAGCATGATGAATTGCTTGTAGCTGTTCTGGTAGCGGACGCGGTCGCGCAGGCTGCCCACGTAGTGACCCAGGTGCAGGGGGCCGGTCGGGCGGTCGCCCGTCAGGATCACGGATTGCGAAGCGATGGCAGCGGGCGACAGCGGTGCTGCCGGTGCGTCGTTCTGGTCTTGGGTATCTGGGGTGTTAGGCAAGCTCATCAAGTTTCCTTTTGAGCCGCCTGCATCGGGGATGATCCAGGCTGAGCCTGTTACGCCACCGATCGAGGCGGCGTGGATCAAATTCACATCACTATAGAGTGGCCGCGCGAAAGTGAGCGGGACCACCAATTCAAGCAGGCGTGTTGTGACGGGATAAATTTCATGGCGTTATGGTTGCAGTTCGGGCGCGTTCTGTCAAGTTGCGTGCCCATATATCTGCTGCGCTGCGTCAGAGGCTAGCCTATTGTGGAACTTGCTTTCCGGGTACTATTGCCATTCGGCCACTTTTGCGTGGCATGAATCATTGGAGAACAGTATGCGCGTGTCGTCCCCCGTCCGGCTCACCGGCCTGGCTTTTGTTATCAGTTCCTTGTTTGCAGTACCGGCGGTGGCGCAAACGCCGCCGATGACGCCCGATATCGGTGCCAAGCTGGTGCTGCCCGATATGAATGATTACGTCAAGCGCGTGGTGATGATCCCCATGCGCGACGGCGTCAAGCTGTACACGGTGATCGTCGTGCCGAAAGACGCCAAGCGGGCGCCGATCATGCTCACGCGCACGCCGTACAACGCAGCGCGCCGCGCGCAGCGCGCCACCAGCGCCAGCATGCTGGCCACCTTGCCGCAGGGCGACGACACCCTGGTGGAAAACGGCTACATCCGCGTATTCCAGGACGTGCGCGGCAAGCATGGCTCGGAAGGCGATTACGTGATGACGCGCCCCGTGCGCGGCCCGCTGAACAATACCAAGGTCGATAACGTGACCGATGCGTGGGACACCATCGAGTGGCTGTCGAAAAATATTCCGGAAAGCAATGGCAAAGTGGGCATGCTCGGTTCCTCATATGAGGGACATACGGTGCTGATGGCCCTGGTCGATCCGCATCCGGCGCTGAAGGTGGCCATTCCCATGAGCGCCATGGTCGACGGCTGGCGCGGCGACGACTGGTTCCACAACGGCGCCTTCCGCATGCCGAGCTTGTCTTACCTGGCGTGGCAGACGAGCGTGCGCGGCAGCGGTGAGGCGCCCGTGCTGGGCGTCTACGACGACTACGACGCGTATCTGCGCATCGGCTCGGCCGGTGATTTTGCGAAGAAATTTGGCATCGACAAGCTGACCTATACGAAAAAGCTGTTCGAACACCCGGCCTACGACAGTTACTGGCAGGAACAGGCGCTCGATAAAATCCTGGCCAAGCGTCCGCTGATCGTGCCCACCATGCACGTGGTGGGGCAGTGGGACCAGGAAGACATCTATGGCCCCTACGCCACCTACGCGGCGATGGAAGGGCGTGACAAGCACAACAACCTCAATTACCTGGCCATCGGCCCGTGGCGTCACAGCGGCGTCAACTATGACGGCTCCAGCCTGGGCGCCTTGAAGTTTGACGGCGATACGGCGCGCCAGTTCCGCGAAAAAGTCATGCAGCCATTCCTCAATCAATACCTGAAGGATGGTGCGCCGGAAGCGAACACGGCGCCCGTCGTGTCCTACCAGAGCGGCACGAATCAGTGGCAGCGCCTGCAGCAGTGGCCGCTGGCTTGCGAGACCTGCGACACGAAATTGACGCCGATCTACCTGCAGGACGGTTCCAGGCTGGGCTTTGCGGCGCCATCGGGCGCTGCGGATGCGGCGCAAGGCGCGTTCGACGAATACGTGGCCGATCCCGCCAAACCCGTGCCTTTCGTGCCCCGTCCCGTGCGCCTCGGCGATGCCGACGTGTGGAAACCATGGCTGGTCAGCGACCAGCGCGGCTATGCGGACCGCACGGACGTGCTCAGCTATGTTTCGGAACCGTTGAAAACGGCCGTGCGCATCGCCGGCGCGCCGATGGTCAACCTGTTCGCGGCCACCAGCGGCACGGATGCCGACTGGGTGGTGAAACTGATCGACGTGTATCCGGACGAAGTACCGTCGCAGCCGGCCATGGGCGGCTACCAGCTGGGCGTGGCCATGGATATCTTCCGCGGCCGTTACCGCGACAGCTTCGAGCACCCGACACCGATACCGGCGGGCAAAGTGGAGCGCTACCGCTTCGCCTTGCCGAACGCGAATCATGTCTTCCTGCCCGGTCACCGCATTGCCGTGCAAGTACAGTCGAGCTGGTTCCCGCTGTACGACCGCAACCCGCAAAACTACGTGCCGAACATCTTCCTGGCCGACCCGGGCCATTATAGAAAGGCGACGCAGCGCGTGTACCACGCGGCAGGGGCGGCCAGCGCCATCGAGTTGCCGATCGCGCCGCTCGACGCCCGCTAGGCGATGCGCATCAAGACTGCTCCCGCCGCGATCAGGCCGATGGCCACATAGCGGCGGGGGCTGATTTTTTCGCGCAGGAACAGGGCCGCAATGGCGATGGCGAACAGGATCGACGTTTCGCGCAGGGCCGCGATGGCGGCTACGGGCGCCTGCGTCATGGCCCACAGGGCCAGTCCATACGAGGCCAGGGTGCCGAAACCGCCGAGCGCGGCCAAACGCCATTGCGTTTGCGCATAGGCAAGCAGGCCGGCGCGGCGGCGCAGCACCGTCCACAGCAGCAGCCCGGTTCCGTTCAAGACGAAAATCCACATCGTGTAGGCGGCCGGCGCGCCGGACAGGCGCACGCCGATGCCGTCGATCAGGGTATAGCTGGCGATGACGCAGGCGTTGCCCAGTGCAAAGGCGGTGGCGCGTCCCGTGTTTTTCGCGGCGATGGCCGTGGCGGGCCCGCGCGCGGCAATATACAGGCCGAGGATGCCCGCGCAGATGCAGGCGATGGCGCCCATTTGCATGGAAGACAGGCGTTCGCCGATCAGCGGCCAGCTGGCCAGCGCCACGATCAGCGGGGCGCTGCCGCGCATCAGCGGGTAGGCGTGGCTCATGTCGCCCGCCTTGTAGGCGGCCGCCAGCAGAGAATAATAGGCAAGCTGCGCCACGGCCGAGGCGGCCACGTAGGGCCAGCTGGCGGGCGCGGGAGCATCGACGAAGGGCAGGATTGCCAGCGAGATCAGGGCCGCGCCAGCGGAGACGAGCACGGTCGTGAGGAAGGTATCCTTGCCCGACTTGACGATGGCATTCCAGCTGGCATGCAGCAGGGCGGCAAACAGGACGACGGCGACGACGAAACCGGACATGCAGGCCTTAGCGCGGGCGTATGCTCTGCGACAACAGTTCCTGGCGGTGATGGCGCTGGAAGCCTTCCATCAGGGTGCCCGAGCGGCTGGCTTTTTCCAGCAGTTCGCGCAGGGCCGCCTGGTCATCCGCCGTCAGCGACTTGCGCGACAGGTAGACGCCGCTCATGCCCCACGGCAATTCCGGCAAGGCTTCCAGACGCAGGCGGTCGGCCAGGCCATACACGCGCGCATCGTTTTGCGCCACGCCGGCCAGGATGGTGGGGCTCATGATCGTGGCGTCGATGAAGCCGCTTTGCATCAGGCGCGCCACGGACAGCGCATCGACCTCGTAGAACAGGCGGCCCTGGCTGCTCAGTTCCTTGGCCAGCGCCTGGTAAGAGGCGCCATAGTCGTAGCCGCGCACGAGCGCCACGCGCAAGTCGCGCCGCTCAAGCAATTCCTGCATGGTGTTGATGGGCGCGCGCGCGCCTTGCAGCGAGATCAGCAGGGGCCGGTTGCCCATCAAGGGGATGAACAGGCCGTGCTGGTCGCGCCGCGGCGTGCTGCTGGCGGGAATCAGCATATCGGCCTTGCCCGCCTCGAACATCGCCTCCAGGCGCGCACGGGGCACGGCCGTGAAGATGAAATTGCAGCCGAGCTTGGCGCCCATGCTACGCAGCAAGTCGGGGTAGATGCCGCCGATGGCGGCGCCATTGACCACCACGCTGGCGCCGATGGCCGAGACGGGCACCTGGATGTCGCGCGAGCATTGCGCGCCCGCCAGGGTCGGCAGCGCCAGCGCCAGCATGGCCACGGTCCGGCGCCAGGCGCTGGAATAAAAGTCAGTCATACCCATCCTTGCTCACCATCGAATCGCGGGCGTCGGCAACGTCCGCTTGATTATCCCATTCTCGCCTATTTATTTCTCAAATGCAATATTATCCTGCCGACTACTTTGTGGTGGAAACCGCAAGTCTGGCCAGGCGCTGCGCCTGGAAGTAGCGCCAGGCCACCACGATGCCCAAGGTTTGCATGATGGCGCACAGATAGAAGGTGCTGCCGATGCGCCAGTCCTGTGCTGGCAAGTGGCTCACCTCGCCGAGGATCATGCTGCCGAGCAAAGGCATGATGATGATGCCCAGGCTGCTGATCGATTGCAGGGAGCCCATCAGTTCACCCTGTTCGCCGGCGTTCGATGATTTCGAGATGATGCCCTGCAGGGCCGGACCGGCGGCAAAGGCCAGCAGGTTGCACAGGATCAGCGCATACATCATCCAGCCCTGCGTGGCCAGCCCGTACAGCAGGTAGGTGAGGGCGCCGGAGGCCATGCCCAGCAGGGACAAACGCACTTCGCCGAAGCGCTTGATGAGGATGCCCAGCAAGCCCGCCTGTACGACGGCCGCGCACAGGCCCACGCAGAACATGGCGATGCCGTTCTGGCGCGGCGTCCAGTCGAAGCGGAAATGCGTGTACAGCACCCAGGTGGTGTTGAGCATCATTTGCGCAAACGTCATCAGGCCGAAGGCCAGCACCAGACCGCGGATCTCCACGCGGCGCACCAGTTTCAGCAGGGCGGCAAACGGATTGATGCGCGCCCAGGTAAAGGGCGCGCGGGGACCGGGCTGCAGCGATTCGGGCACGCAGAAATAGCCGTAGAGGAAATTGGCCGCCGACAGGCCGGCCGCCACGTAAAACGGCAGGCGCAGATTGACCTCGCCCAGCAGGCCGCCCAGCCTGGGCCCGCAGATGAAGCCCAGGCCGAAGGCGGCGCCGATCTTGCCGAAACTCTTGGCACGGTTGTCGTGCGTGGAAATATCGGAGGCGTAGGCGGACGCGACCGACATGCTGGCCGACGAGACGCCGCCGATGATGCGGCCGATGAACAGGCAGGCCAGGTTCGGCGCCCAGCCCGTGGCGAGAAAGTTGATGCCCATGCCGGCCATCGAGTACAGCAGCACGGGACGGCGTCCCACGCGGTCGCTGATGGCGCCCAGCATGGGCATGAAGATGAACTGCAGCAAGCCGAAGACGGCCGCCATGATGCCGTACCAGAATGCCTGCGCATCCTTGCCGTCGACAAAGTCGCCGATCAGGATGGGCAGCACGGGCACCACCAGGCCGATGCCCAGCATGTCGATGAAGACGCAGACGAGGATGAAATTGAGATTGCCGGCGCGCGCGGGCGCGGCGGGCGAGGACGGGGAATGGCTGTCGGGGCTGGTTTTATCGGACATGCATGCTTTCGGCGCGTTGGCATCGCGCCGGCGCGTTACAGGATGCTGCTGACGCGCGGCGCGATAGCTGAGGCTTGCATTATAGACAGCATGCGCGTTGCTGGCTATCGCCGCCAAGCTTATGCGCCCATTCCCCATTCGTCGGCAAAGGCGGCGCGGAAATCCGTCAGCACGGCCAGGCGCTGTTCGGCCAGCGCGCGGCCCGCCGCCGTCTGCATCTTGCCGGGCAGCTTGTCGAGCTTGGTGACGATATGGTCGAGTGCGTAGGCCTTGTCGTCGAGCGGGCGATGCGCTGCCAGCGGATCCGTGCCATGCGCCAGCGCGCTATCCATGCGCGCAGCCGTGTAGAACAGGCGCGCCAGTCCCACGGCGCCCAGCGCGTCGATACGGTCGGCATCCTGCACGATCTGCGCTTCGATCGTGTGCGGCGTCAAGTTGGCGGAAAAACTGTGCGTCTCGATGGCGTGGGCCACGCCGGCCAGTTTTTCTGGTGGAAAATCCAGTTCGGCCAGCTGGCGGCAAGCCAGCGCGGCCGCCTGGCGCGAGGCCAGATGGCGCTCGGGGTGGTTTTTCGGCAGGTTGATCAGGTCGTGCAGGTAGCACGCTGCTATCACGGTGAGGGCGTCGGCCTGCGCATATTCCTGCAGCAGAACGCTGGCATTGCGCCAGACGCGGTGCAGGTGGTTGATGTCGTGGGCGCTGTCATCGCCCAGGCCGGCCGAGGCCAGCGCCAGCAGGCGTGGCTGCCATTGGGAAAGCAAAGAATGCATGGTTCACCATCATAAAAAGCGGGGGGCGCCAGTGTGGCATAAAACGTGCGCACGCAACTATCCATTGCTCTAATGGTATTTGCTTTTTTATTTACTTCTGAGCAGAATGCGCGTCTTGGGGTTTTATTGCCCATCAGATATTTTTTTAAAACAATCATTCCACATTGAAAAGGATGCTCATGCACCGTTATTGGCTGATAGTCGGTTTGTTACTTGCCTGCGGTCACGCGGCCACCTGGGCCCAGGAAGCTCCCCGCTATACCTTGACAGAGGATATGGCGCAAACAGGCACAGTCATTAAACACAAGGGTGTGAAGGCCGGTATTCCCTTGAATTACAGCTATGCGCAACTCAGTGCGGAGCAGAAGCTTGCCGTACGGGATCAGTACGAAGGCATGCCGGCCACAGACGAGCCTCCCTATCCGCTCAAGGGCTTAGCACCTTTCTTGCGTGAAGTGTACGCGGCGCAGCGCATCTTGCAGGTGCGGGGCCAACTGGTGCTGGCGGTGCAGGTAAATAGCAAGGGGGAAGGCAAGGAAGTGGCCATCTTCGAATCTCCGGACGACAAGATGGCGAACTTCGCCGCGGCTGCCGCCATCAAGCAGCGCTACAAGCCGGGGCTGTGCGGCGGCGTGCCTTGCACCATGGATTTTGTGTATACCGTGACATTCAACCTGCCGTCGAACGAGGAGGGCGGGGAGAGGGCGGCACCATAGCGGCTGGCGCCCAGGCGTGATGCTTTTGCTACAAAGTCAGATAATCGCGGTCCAGCGGAAACAACGATGCTCTTTTTTAGTGCACTGAAAATTTACATGCGGTAACATTGCCGTATTGCAATTTCAGTGCATTATTTAATAAATTCCCTATGGGCGTCCAAGATTGGTGATAGGCGCGTCCTGCGACATTTCTAAAGGATCATCATGAACACCAATTCCAGCGACACTGGCGCCACCGTTGCCAAGGCTGCCGAGTACCTGGCCTTTACCCTGGGCCAGGAAGAGTATGGCATCGACATCCAGAAAGTCAGCGAAATCCGCAGCTATGAAACGCCGACCCGCATCGCCAACGCCCCCGAGTTCGTCAAGGGCGTGGTCAACCTGCGCGGCATCATTGTGCCGATCGTCGACATGCGCATCAAGTTCAACCTGGGCACGCCCAGCTATGACCAGTTTACCGTCGTCATCATCCTCAATATCGGCAACCGCGTCGTCGGCATGGTCGTCGACCGCGTCTCCGACGTCACTACCCTGATGCCGGAACAGATCAAGCCGGCGCCGGACATGGGCCGTTCGATCAACACGGAATACGTGATCGGCCTGGGTACCATCGACGAGCGCATGCTGATCCTGGTCGACATTGACCAGCTGATGTCCAGCGCCGACATGGGCCTGATCGAAAAACTCGCAGCCTAGGCCGCCAGGAAAAGTCCGGGACGGCGTTGCATTGCCCCTGAACATTTCCCGACATCCTAATCCGAGAGGGTTTCTTAAAAACAATTGACTCTCGACATTGCTTGGTTTTTCTGCAAGG
This sequence comes from Janthinobacterium aestuarii, assembly GCF_046113285.1. Lineage (NCBI taxonomy): Bacteria > Pseudomonadati > Pseudomonadota > Betaproteobacteria > Burkholderiales > Oxalobacteraceae > Janthinobacterium > Janthinobacterium aestuarii. The sequence goes on along the minus strand of NZ_CP142524.1, from coordinate 3,615,996 downwards.
CGCACGCTAGCGCATTTCCTGGCGCACGGTTCCGCCGAACCGTGCGCCAGTTTCACTTCAGTTTCACTTTTACACCCGCCTTGACACCGCCGCCAGCCAGCGCGCCAAAGGGAAGCCATCAGCCGTGCGGCATGCTGGCATCAGGGCTTTTTAGGATAGTCACATGAATGTATTACGCAACGTCAGCATCGGTGTCCGCCTCGGACTCGGTTTTGCCGTGATTTTGCTGTTTTCCATGCTCATTACGGGCATCAGCGTCTGGCGCCTGCACGACGTGGCCAGCGCCACGCGCGTCATGATGGAGCAGCCGCTGGCGAAGGAACGCTATATTTCCGACTGGTATGGCCGCATCGACAGCGCCGTGCGCCGCACCATCGCCATTGCCCGCAGCAGCGATACCTCGCTCAGCGGTTATTTCGCCGAAGAATCGAAAGTCTCGTCGGCCAGCTCGGCCGAGCTGCAAAAGAAAATCGAGGCCTTGATCGACAAGCCCGAGGAAAAAGCCATGTTCGCGGGCTTGCTGGAGCAGCGCAAGGTGTACATCGGTTCGCGCGACCAGGTCTACAAGCTCAAGGGTGAAGCGCAGGTCGATGCCGCCAATGAAGTGTTTGAAAAGACCTTCGTGCCGGCCGCCGCCAAGTACCAGAAGATGGTGCAGGACTTGCTGGAACACCAGCGCGCCAGCATCGACACGACGGCGCGCGAGATCGACGCCGTCGCCAATACCAGCCGCAACCTGATGCTGGTGCTGGCCGCGCTGGCGCTGGCTTTTGGCGTTGTCTGTGCCTGGGTCTTGACGACGGGCATCGTGCGCCCCCTGCGCACGGCCGTGGATATCGCCCGCAAGGTGGCCGATGGCGACTTGACGGCGCAGATCGACGCCAGCGCCAAGGATGAAACGGGGCAATTGCTGCAGGCGTTGAAGGACATGAACACGAGCCTGCTCAACATCGTTGGCGAAGTGCGCAGCGGCACGGACAGCATCGCCACGTCCTCGACGCAGATTGCCGCCGGCAACCAGGACCTGTCTTCCCGCACGGAAGAGCAGGCCGGTTCCCTGGAAGAGACGGCGTCTTCGATGGAAGAGCTCACTTCCACCGTGAAACAGAATGCGGACAATGCGCGCCAGGCGAACCAGTTGGCGGCGTCGGCCGCGCAAGTGGCCGTCAAGGGCGGCGAAGTCGTGGCGCAAGTGGTGGGCACGATGGAATCGATCAATGCGTCGTCGAACAAGATCGTCGACATCATCAGCGTCATCGATGGCATCGCCTTCCAGACGAATATCCTGGCGCTGAACGCGGCCGTGGAAGCGGCCCGTGCAGGCGAGCAGGGCCGCGGCTTTGCCGTCGTGGCGTCCGAAGTGCGCAACCTGGCGCAGCGCTCGGCCAGCGCCGCGAAAGAAATCAAAACCCTGATCGGCGCGTCCGTCGAGCAAGTCAACGCGGGCAGCATGCTGGTGGCGCAAGCCGGTTCGACCATGAACGATATCGTCGACAGCGTGCAGCGCGTGAGCGACATCATCACGGAAATTACGGCCGCGAGCAGCGAGCAAAGCGTGGGCATCGACGAAATCAACCGGGCCATCGGCCAGATGGATGCCGTCACGCAGCAAAATGCGGCGCTGGTGGAAGAATCGGCGGCCGCCGCCGAATCGATGCAGCACCAGGCGCACAACCTGGCGCAGGTCGTCAGCGTGTTCAAGCTCAACGGCCAGCAGGCCAGCGGTGCGAACGGTGTAACACAAGCGCTGAAACGCCCGGCAGCGCCGCAAACCACCTTGCGCATCGGCACGCGCTGATGCCGCTGCGGCCGCCCCGTGCGGCCGCTTTCTGCTGTCCCCCTTTTATATAGTCTGGTTCCGCTTTTTTAGGATATTCACATGAATTTGTTAAGAAACGTCAGTATTGGTGTGCGCCTCGGCCTGGGTTTTGCCGTGATTTTGCTGTTTTCCATGCTCATCACGGGCATCAGCGTGTGGCGTTTGCACGACGTGGCCACGGCCACGCGCACCATGATGGAACTCCCGCTGGCGAAGGAACGCTATATTTCCGACTGGTATTCCAAGATCGATAGCGGCGTGCGCCGCACCACGGCCATCGCGCGCAGCAGCGACACGACCTTGGGCGCGTATTTTGCGGAAGAGGCGAAACAGTCGTCCGTCGTCTCGGGCGAACTGCAAAAGAAAATCGAAGCCTTGATTTCCAGCCCGGAAGAAAAGGAACTGTTCCGCCTGGTGAGCGAACAGCGCAAGGTTTACCTCGATTCACGCGCGCAAGTATCGAAGCTGAAGGCGGATGGACAGGAAGCGGAAGCGGAGAAGGCTTTCCAGGGTATCTTCGTGCCCGGTTCGACGAAATACCTGAAAGTGGTCAACGACATGCTGCAGCACCAGCGCGCCAGCATCGACACGACGGCGCGCGAGATCGACGATGTCGCCAAGACGAGCCGCAACTTGCTGCTGACCCTGGCCGTGCTGGCGCTGGGCTTTGGCGTCGTCTGCGCCTGGTTGCTGACGATGGGCATCGTGCGTCCCCTGCGCACGGCCGTGGACATTGCCCGCAAGGTGGCCGATGGCGACTTGACGGCGCAGATCGATGCCAGCGCCAAGGATGAAACGGGGCAATTGCTGCAAGCGTTGAAGGACATGAACACGAGCCTGCTCAACATCGTCAGCGAAGTGCGTACGGGCACGGACAGCATTGCGACCTCGTCGACGGAAATTGCCGCCGGCAACCAGGACCTGTCTTCCCGCACGGAAGAGCAAGCCGGTTCCCTGGAAGAGACGGCGTCCTCGATGGAAGAATTGACCAGCACCGTGAAGCAGAATGCGGACAATGCGCGCCAGGCGAACCAGTTGGCGGCATCGGCGGCGCAAGTGGCCGTCAAGGGCGGCGAAGTCGTGGCGCAAGTGGTGGGCACGATGGAATCGATCAATGCGTCGTCGAACAAGATCGTCGACATCATTTCCGTCATCGACGGCATCGCCTTCCAGACGAATATTCTGGCGCTGAACGCGGCCGTGGAAGCGGCCAGGGCCGGCGAGCAGGGCCGCGGCTTTGCCGTGGTGGCCTCGGAAGTGCGCAACCTGGCGCAGCGCTCGGCCAGCGCCGCGAAAGAGATCAAGACCCTGATCGGCGCGTCCGTCGAGCAAGTCAACGCGGGCAGCATGCTGGTGGCGCAGGCAGGCTCGACCATGAACGACATCGTCGACAGCGTGCAGCGCGTGAGCGACATCATCACGGAAATCACGGCGGCCAGCAGCGAGCAAAGCGTGGGCATCGACGAGATCAACCGCGCCATCGGCCAGATGGATGCCGTCACGCAACAGAATGCGGCGCTGGTGGAAGAATCGGCGGCGGCCGCCGAATCGATGCAGCACCAGGCGCACAACCTGGCGCAGGTGGTCAGCGTGTTCAAATTGAATGGGCAGCAGGCCAGTGTCAGCGGCTTGAAGGGGGCCAAGCGTCCGGCAGCCAAGGCGCCAGCAGAAGCATTGCAGCTCGGCCGCGCCGCCTAAGTTGCTTACCCAGTAACGGCTGGGGTCGTACCCTGAGGGTACGACCCTGGTATTCAAGCCTCTGGGGTGAAGCTTGCGATCGCCAGCTGCGACAGCCGGTCCGCCTCGCCATTGCGGTGGCGCGGCAGCCAGCGCAAGCTCACATCCGTGAATTGTTTCAGCAGGGCCACTACGGTGGCCCTCTGCGTTTCCAGCCCCTTGGCGCCGACCGGCGTCGTCCCCAGCACATCATTGATCACCACCTGACTGTCACCGTACAGCAGCAGTTGCACGGGCGGCGGGCGCACGCCGAGTGCCGCCTGCAGCACGGCCGTCAGGGCCGCATACTCCGCGTCGCTGCTGCTGCCATAACCGGCCGCTTCGCTCACTTCGATGCGTTCGCCATGCGGTCCCAGCAGCAGGGCGCCTATGCCCAGCTTGCCAGGGTTCGGGTGGGCGGACCCGTCGAACCAGCCGCGCCAGGCCAGCGGCCCGCCATGGTCCTGGCGCTTGAGCGCCAGCTGTGCGCGGCGCGCCTGCATCCTGGCTTCCTTGCGCAGTTTGCGCGCCTCTGCTTCCGCCGTCATGGCTTGATCAGGAAGGTGTCGATGAGGCTGCCGATCCAGCACGCCACCAGCACACACACGGCCACCGTCATGGCGGGGCCGTCGTTGGCGGAGAGGGCCTCCACTTTTTCCATGATCAGCTGCACGTCGAGGGGCAGGGCGCCGCTGTCGATCTGTGCCATAACCTGGTCTAACCGTGCCATGATCTGGCGCACTATGATCGCCAGCGCAACCAGGGCCGGCACGAGGAAGAGGCAGCCACGGGCCTTGCGTTGCAAGACAAAATGCCCGCTGCCGGGGAAGACGAGGGCCGACAGCAGCAGGGCGAGATGACGTTTGGAAAGGGAGGAGCCGCTCATGCGTGCCTTTTGTAGGGGAAAGAGCGGCTCATCATACTATTGCCAGCCGAATTTGCGCAGATACACGCGTTTCATGAACGTCGTCAGCACGGTGTAGCAGACGAGGATGCCCAGCAGCCATGGGAAATAGCCCAACGGCAAGGCTTGCAGCTTGAAGTAGGTCGCCAGCGGTCCCATCGGCAGGAACACGCCCACAGCCATGATGACGGTGGTGGCCACCAGCAGGGGCACGGACGCGATGCTGTCGATGAAGGGCAGCTTGGGTGTGCGGATCAGGTGCACGATCAGCGTCTGCGTCAGCAAGCCGACGACGAACCAGCCGGACTGGAACAGGGTCTGTTGTTCCGGCGTATTCGCGCCGAACACATGCCACATCAGGATAAACGTGCTGATGTCGAAGATCGAGCTGATGGGCCCGAAGAACACCATGAAGCGGCCGATGTCGCGCGGGTTCCAGGTCAAAGGCTGCTGGATCAGCTCGGCGTCGACATTGTCGAACGGGATGGCGATCTGCGACACGTCATACAGCAGGTTTTGCACCAGCAAGTGCAGCGGCAGCATGGGCAAGAACGGCAAAAAGGCGCTGGCCACCAGCACGGAAAACACATTGCCGAAGTTCGAGCTGGCCGTCATGCGGATGTATTTGAGCATGTTGCTGAAGGTGCGCCGGCCTTCCAGCACGCCTTCTTCCAGCACCATCAGGCTTTTTTCCAGCAGGATGATGTCGGCCGCTTCCTTGGCGATATCGACGGCCGAGTCGACGGAAATACCGATGTCGGCCGCGCGCAGGGCGGGCGCGTCGTTGATGCCGTCGCCCATGAAGCCGACGATATGGCCGTTGCCGCGCAGGGCGCGCACGAGGCGTTCCTTGTGCAGCGGGCTGAGCTTGGCAAACACGGTATTGTCTTCCGCAGCGCGGGCCAAAGTGGCGTCGTCCATGTCGTCCAGTTGCGGGCCTTGCAGCACGCCGTGCACGGCCAGGCCCACTTCGCGGCAAATCTTCGCCGTCACCAGGTGGTTGTCTCCCGTCAATACTTTCACGGTGACGCCATGTTCCGCCAGCGCGCGCAGGGCGGGCGCCGTCGATTCCTTCGGCGGATCAAGGAACGCCACATAGCCGATCAGGGTCAGCGCCGTTTCATCGGCCACGCCATACACGGTCTTATGGGGCGGCACTTCCTTGACGGCCACGGCCACTACGCGCAATCCTTCCGCGTTGAGGCCATGCGTGGTTTCCAGTACCTTGTCCAGCAGGGCGGCGTCGAGCGGAATGTTGACACCGCCCAGGCGCAGGTGGCTGCAGGCGGCAAGGATTTCCTCGACGGCGCCCTTGCAGATCAGTTCATGGTGGTCATTCTTTTCAGACACGACAACGGACATGCGGCGGCGCACGAAATCAAACGGGATTTCATCGACTTTCACGTAATCGCGCGCCAGCTGCATTTCCGTCTGCAATTCCACGTGGTCGAGCACGGCGCGGTCGAGCAGGTTTTTCAGGCCCGTCTGGTAGTGGCTGTTCAGGTAGGCAAATTGCAGCACCTCGTCGGACGGCTGGCCGAACACGTCCGTATGGCGCTCGAGCACGATCTTGTCCTGCGTCAAGGTGCCCGTTTTATCTGTGCACAGCACGTCCATGGCGCCGAAGTTCTGGATCGCATCCAGGCGCTTCACGACGACTTTCTTTTTCGACAGTTTCACGGCGCCCTTGGCCAGGGTGCTGGTGACGATCATGGGCAGCATTTCCGGCGTCAGGCCCACGGCGACGGACAGGGCGAACAGAAACGCTTCCATCCAGTCGCCCTTGGTCCAGCCATTGATCAGGAACACGAGCGGCGCCATCACGAGGGCGAAGCGGATCAAGAGCCAGCTGACGCTGTTCACGCCCGCCTCGAACGCCGTGGGCGTGCGCTCGGTGGCCGTCACTCGCGTGGCGATGGTGCCGAAATAGGTGCGGTTTCCCGTGGCCAATACCAGCGCCGTGGCCGCGCCGGAGATTACATTCGTGCCCATGAACAGCAGATTGGCCAGTTCCATCGGGTCTTTGCCATGGGCGTCGGCCAGCTCTGCCATCTTTTCCACGGGCAGGGATTCGCCCGTCATGGCGGCCTGGCTGACGAACAGGTCTTTCGCGGACAGCAGCCGGCAGTCGGCGGGGATCATGTCGCCGGCCGACAGCACGATGATGTCGCCCTGTACCAGCTGGCGGATGGGCAGCTCGATCTGCTGGCCATTGCGCAGCACGGTGGCGGTATTGCTGACCATGGCTTTCAGGCGTTCGGCGGCGCGGTTCGAGCGGCCTTCCTGCACGAAACGCAGCAGGGTTGATAAAATCACCATGGTGCCGATGACGATGGTCGCCTTCGGGTCTTCCGTCAGGTAGGACACGATGGCCAGCACGGTGAGCAGCAGGTTGAACGGATTCTTGTAGCACAGCCACAGGTGCTGGTACCAGGCCAGCGGTTTCTCATGTTCGACCTCGTTCGGCCCCGTCTGCGCGCCGATGACTTGCGCCTCGGCATCGCGCAAGCCTTCCAGGCGCGTGTGCAGGCGGTTCAGGGCGCTGTCCAGGTCTTCATGGGCGGCGGCCAGCAGCTGGCGCGCCAGGTGGTCGGGCACGGGCCGGGCCGTGCTGTTTTCCAGCGGCATGGCGCGGCGCCGGAAGTTGCCGGCCGTATGGCGCTTGCGCAGGAACGATTCGAATAAGCGGGTGAAGAGATTCATGGCTCTTCCTTTCACGACGAGGTGTTGACGGGCGGCGCAGCCGCAGGCAAGACTTGCGTGCCGCCAAGACACAATCGTGCTGGCGGGCAATCCGGGTCAGTAGCCGGTCGCGATCGGAAAGAGGGGGGGAGAGGCGCGCAGCCGGAGTGGCCGCGCGAGACACCGCACCTTGCTCAGCAAGGCACGGAGGAAAGAGCGTTCCGCGTTGCTTGCTGCTTAGCTGCCGAGGCAATCGCCGATACAAGATCGGCTACTGTCACTAGAACAAGTGCCCACGTGGGACTCCGTAAATGAATAATGGGGGCATCTTATGGATGGGCTGCGAGGGTGTCAACTGAAGAAATCTTAGGTTTCCAAAGTGTAATGTGGGTGTGGGTGTTGTTTTGGCCGGACGCGGCCATTCGCGTTGCTGTGACAATGTGTGATCCTTTCTGCTTGGCAATCCGTTATGCTCGGGTACGCTGATGGGCTGTAAATAGCCATGGTGAACACGATGCAAATACAGAAAAACACATGTCTATGGAATTCATCGTTGGGGCAGTCATAGCGGGACTTGTTGTCATGTTCTTTGCCGACAAGCACTTTTCAAAAAAACTGCCCAAAGAAACACATTTCGAATGTGCCCGTTGCGGCACGCTTGCACGCCATACCGATCGCACCATCGACGCCTGGCGCAACAACAAAACCACATTCTTTTGCCAGTCCTGTCATCTCAAATGGGTGCGTGCCAGGGCGCCGCGCGAGTGTGAGCGTAGCGCTTCCCCTGCAGGATCCAGACCTGGAGCGAGATCAGGTTGCCTTGGCGTTGTTGTGTTGTTTGCCGTCGTTCCGCTGGCTGGCTTTCTACTGGTGTATGCCTATGCCTGACCCATTTTTGGCGTGGCGCGCCTCGCCAAAAAACTATCGTTCCCTGCCAGTTTCCACGCTGCTGCTGCTCCGCATGCGTAGAAACCCGTGGATGCCTGTTTTACGGCAAGCACTATTGGCAGCGACGGACGACTTTCGCCCCATTGTGTTGAGAAAGTCGAGCGGCAATGATTTCCAGAGGCTTCCGGCCGCCAGGCAGCCGGTGATCGTTCACCGGCGGCGGTACAGGCCAGGCTGGGCTGGCAGGATATTGATCTAAGGGTCTACCTGTCTGAGTTTTTCAACATCATAGGGCGTGACCGGCCAACGACAGCAAGCGGCCTGGAGCAGTCGTTCGAAGCGAAACTTGAGTAACTAAAATCAATGATAAAAATTATGGAATCTCAAATACAACTTCAGTTGGGACAGAAAATTTCCCGCATTTCCTTATTTTTTTTCGCGTCAATTTTCTTTGGCTGCGCCTTTGCTCCTGACGTTGTACCGGCTAATGTAAGGTTTTTTTCCTTGGCTCTATCGGCATTATTTTATTGTGTGGGAAGCAATAAGTCTGCCTTGATTTCACCGACGAAGAGCCTGCAATGGAAGTTCATGCCGCCGATACCACGAGCTTTGTTTCTCGCTTTTTTTCAGTTGCTAGTATTGTCGGCTGTGATGATGCTCCTGGATGCTTAACTTGCCACGAGTTCACTGGACTCTGCTGGCCAGCGAATCGGACAATATCTGCCACAGCGCCGCATGGCGCTGCTGCAGCGCGGCGCCGCCCGCGTAGATCAGTTCCACGTGCAGGCTGTCGACGATGCCCAGGTAGGCTTGCGCGTACAGGTCGACGCGTTGCGGCGGCAGCGCGGGTGCCAGCCGGCCCAGGCTGGCCACGTAGTGCCGCTGCAATTGCGCCAGCAAGGCTTCGTAGCCCGTGCCCACTTCCACGCGCAGGGGCGCGGGCGGCAAATACGCGGTGCGCAGCAAAAAGCGCAAATGGGCTGACTCCGCATAGCGCTGCGCCATGCGGTCGCAGTACAGGGCACCGGCCCGCTGTCCGCCCGGCACCGCCAGCGCGGCCTCGTCGGCGAAGCAGGCGTCCATGAAGGCTTGCTCTTCGGCCAGCGCGTCGGCAAAGACGTCGAGGAAGAGGGCGTCCTTGCCGGCGAAGTGCGAGTACAGCGAGGCCTTGCGCATGCCCGCCTGCGCGGCGATATCGCTGAGGGAGGAAGCGTCGTAGCCGTGTTCGGAAAAGTGCACGACGGCAACGGCACAGATATTATCGGCCGAGGCCGAGCGTTTTTTCATCATTGGGGTGAGAGTGGGTGAGGCGTCAGTGCGCTCCCAGGCTGTTGGCGTGTGCCGGATGGACGCGCGCAGTGGCCAGGGTCAGCCATGATACCAGCAGGCCGGCCACGGTCAAGAACAGCAGCCAGGGCAGCGGCCCCCGCTCGGACAGGCCGGCCGCCAGCGGCGTGGCCAGCGATGACAAGCTCATCTGTATGGCGCCCAGCAATGCCGCCGTGGAGCCGAGCGCGCGCTGCTGCGAGCCCATGGCCATGGCCATCAGCGCCGCTTCCGCCATGCCCAGGCCAAACAGGGCCACGAACATGCCGGGGACGACGACCATGATTCCCCCTCCGGTCCAGGCACCGAGGAGGGCCAGCCCCGCGCCGGACAGCATGGCGGCGCTGCCCGCCACGCTCAAGCGCGCCACGCCATGGCGGCTTACCAGGCGGCCGCTGGCCATGGCACCGAGCAGCACGGCCACGCCCGTCGCGCCGAACACGAGGCCGAAACTGCCGGCGGACAGGCCGAAATCGCGCTGGTACACGAGCGACGCGCCGCCAATATACGCAAACAGGAAAAAGAATGCGGCCGACAGGGCCAGCGCGGGCAGCAGGAAGGCGCGGTCGAGCGCGATGCGCGCATACGTGCGGTGCATGCCTTTCGGCGATACACGCTGCTTCGGCGGCAAGGTTTCCGGCAGGAACAGCGCGCTATTGAGCAGGGTCAAGGCGCCCAGCGCGGCCAGGGCCAGCATCACGGCGCGCCAGCCGTAGTGCGCATCGAGCAAGCCGCCCACGGCGGGTGCCAGCACGGGCGCCAGGCCCACGATGGTCATCAACAGGGCAAACAGCTGCGCCGCCTGCACGCCGTCGGCCACGTCGCGCACCATGCTCATCACCACGACCAGGGTCAGCGCCGCGCCCAGGCCTTGCACCGCCCGCGCCAGCAGCAGGGTGTGCAATTGCTCCGCCTGCGACGCCCATACGGCGGCCACGATGTAGACGGCGATGCCGGCCAGCAGCGGACGGCGCCGGCCCAGCATGTCCGTCAGCGGCCCGCACAGCAGCTGCCCGCCGCCCAGGGCCAGCAGGAAGACGGTCAGGCTCAGCTGCACGTTCGCATACGAGGTGTGCAGTTCGCGCGCCATGGCGGGCATCGAAGCGAGGTACATGTCGATGCCGGCCGGACCGAGCACGGCCACCAAGGCCAGGGAAGCCGCCAGAGCGAGACTGGTGGCGGGGAGAGTGGTTTGCTGCTGCATTGTGCTTCCTTCATCGTTCAAAAACACGGCATGGACGCCGCTGTGTTTTTTATTGTACACTTACTGCCTACCGGTAGGTAGCTTGTTCAATCAATGAAAAGGATGGGGACGATGAAAGAAGCAACAATGACGGGAGAGCTGACATGACGGAAGTGGGCATTTCGCTCAGCGGCGTGGCCGTGGCGCTGCTGTTTGCCGCCTGGAGTTCGCACCGCACGCGCTGCGAGCGGCGCGATGTCGTGTTGCTGACGATGCTGGGCACCGCCCTGGGATTGCCGGGCGCGGCCTTGCTGGCGTTGTAGGTCGGATTAGCGCAGCGTAATCCGACGTCACCATATACGCCAACCATGTTGTCGGATTACGGCCCTTCGGGCCTAATCCGACCTACGATAAAAAAAAGCAGGCCGCGTGGCCTGCCTTTCTATCGCTGGCACGCCCGCCTAAGCGGGCGCGTGGCGCTTACTCTTCCTCGTACGAACTGATCGGGGCGCAGCCGCAGAACAGGTTGCGGTCGCCGTACACGTTGTCGGCGCGGCCGACCGGCGGCCAGTATTTGCGCTGACGCAGGGAGGCGACCGGGTAGGCCGCAATTTCACGGCTGTACTTGCGTTCCCAGTTGTCCGACATCAATACCTGTGCCGTGTGCGGCGCGTTTTTCAGCGGGTTGTCGTCATGGTCGAATTCGCCGCTGGCGACCTTGGCGATTTCGCCGCGGATGGCGATCATGGCGTCGATGAAGCGATCGATTTCCACTTTCGATTCGCTTTCCGTCGGCTCGATCATCAGCGTGCCCGGCACGGGGAAGCTCATGGTCGGCGCATGGAAACCGAAGTCCATCAGGCGCTTGGCCACGTCTTCATTGCTGATGCCGGTGGCGTCCGTGATCGGGCGCAGGTCCAGGATGCACTCGTGCGCGACCAGGCCGTCGTGGCCCGAGTACAGCACAGGGTAGTGCGGCGCCAGGCGGCGCGCGATGTAGTTCGCCGCCAGGATCGCCGTCTCGGTCGCTGCCGTCAAGCCTTCCGCGCCCATCATGGCGATGTACATCCACGAAATCGGCAGGATGCTGGCCGAGCCGAATGGCGCGGCGCTGACGGCGCCGATGCCGGCCGCGTCGCGCTGGTAGCCCGAGGAACGCTGGTTCGGCAGGAATTTCGCCAGGTGGGCGCCGACGCCGATCGGGCCGACGCCTGGTCCGCCGCCGCCGTGCGGGATGCAGAAGGTCTTGTGCAGGTTCAGGTGCGACACGTCGCCCCCAAAACTGCCGGGAGCGGCCACGCCGACCAGCGCATTCATGTTGGCGCCGTCGATGTAGACCTGGCCGCCGTGCGAGTGGATGATCTCGCACAGTTCCTGGATGCCTTCTTCAAACACGCCGTGGGTGGATGGGTAGGTGACCATCACGCAAGCCAGGTTGGCGCTGTGCTTTTCCGCCTTGGCTTTCAGGTCGGCCAGGTCCACGTTGCCGTTGGCGTCGCAGCTGGTGACGACGACCTGCATGCCGACCATGTTGGCCGATGCGGGATTGGTGCCGTGCGCCGACGATGGAATCAGGCAGATGTTGCGGTGGCCTTCGCCGCGCGATTCGTGGTAGGCCTTGATCACCAGCAGACCCGCGTATTCGCCCTGCGAGCCGGCGTTCGGCTGCAGCGAGACGGCCGCGTAGCCCGTCAAGGCGCACAGCATCTCTTCCAGCTGCGCGATCATTTCGCGGTAGCCGACCGTTTGCGCATCGGGCGCGAACGGGTGGATGTTCGAGAACTCGGGCCAGGTGACGGGAATCATTTCGCTCGTCGCGTTCAGCTTCATGGTGCACGAGCCGAGCGGGATCATGGTGCGGTCCAGCGCCAGGTCCTTGTCGGCCAGGCTGCGCAGGTAGCGCAGCATTTCGTGTTCCGAGTGGTAGCTGTTGAAGACGGGGTGCGTCAGGTAGGCGCTCTCGCGCGCCAGCTGCGCCGGCAGCGCGCTGGTCACCGCCGCTTCGACGACGTCCAGGTCCGGGGCGGCCGGCGCGTTGGCCAGGCCGTGCGCGAATACTTTCCACAGCAGCGCGATATCGTCGCGCGTGGTGGTTTCGTCGAGCGACACGCCGACGTGGGTGGCGTCGATCTTGCGCAGGTTGACGCCGTGGTGCATGGCCGTCGCGTGCAGTTGCGCCGCATCGGCCACGTTGACGGTCAATGTGTCGAAATAGCTCGCATTGACGACGCCATAGCCGAGGGTTTTCAGGTTGGCGGCCAGCACGCCCGTAAAGCGGTGCACGCGCTGGGCGATCTGCAGCAGGCCGGCAGGGCCGTGGTAGACGGCGTACATCGAGGCCATCACGGCCAGCAGCACTTGCGCCGTGCAGATGTTCGACGTGGCTTTTTCGCGGCGGATGTGCTGTTCGCGCGTTTGCAGGGCCAGGCGATACGCCTTGTTGCCTTGCGCATCGACGGTCACGCCCACCAGGCGGCCCGACATATTGCGCTTGAATTCATCGCGCGTGGACAAATAGCCTGCGTGCGGGCCGCCGAAACCGAGCGGCACGCCGAAGCGCTGGCTGTTGCCGACGACGACGTCGGCGCCCCATTCGCCAGGCGGCGTGAGCATGGTCAGGGCCAGCAGGTCGGCCGCGACGATGACCATGGCGCCATTCGCGTGCAGTTTTTCCACGCCGGCGCGGTAGTCGCGCACGACGCCGTTCACGCCAGGGTATTGCAGCAGCACGCCGAAGCAGGCGTCCAGCGACTCGATTTCCGCCGGATCGAAAGTGCGCACTTCGATGCCGATCGGCTGGGCGCGTGTCTGCACCACTTCCAAGGTTTGGGGCAGCACGTCATTGGCGACGTACAGCACGTTCGATTTCGACTTGCCCACGCGCTGGATCAGGGTCATCGCTTCGGCGGCGGCCGTGCCTTCGTCCAGCATCGAGGCGTTCGAGATGCCCATGCCGGTGAGGTCCGTGATCACTTGCTGGAAGTTCAGGATCGCTTCCAGGCGGCCTTGCGAAATCTCGGGCTGGTAAGGCGTGTACGCCGTGTACCAGGCCGGGTTTTCAAAGATGTTGCGCAGCACGACGCCTGGCGTAAACGTGTTGTAATAGCCCTGGCCGATCAGGGACTTCAATACCTGGTTCTTGCCGGCGATGGCTTTCAGGCGCGACAGGGCTTCCTGTTCCGGCATCGGCTGCGAGTACGCGCCCAGGGGCAGGGCGCCCTTGTTGCGGATGTTGCTTGGCACCAGGGCGTCGATCAGCGCGGCGCGCGATGGATAGCCGAGGGTCGCCAGCATGGCTTGCTGTTCGGTGGCGGAAGGGCCGATGTGGCGGGCGATGAAGGCATCGCGTGCTTCGAGTTGGGTCAGGCTGGTGCGGGTCATGATATAGAGGCCAAAAAAGACTGAAAAACCGGGAGGCGGCGCGCGGGCGCGGCGGCGGGGTATCGCTACAAAATTAAATGCAAACGGGCCGCAAACGCGGCCCGTGAATCAAACGCGATTACGCGCTGGTGGTGGCGCCATAGGCGGCAGCGTCGAGCAAGCCGTCCAGGGCCGACACGTCGGCTGGCTTGATCTTGAACAGCCAGTTGGCGTAGGCGTCGGCGTTGATCGACTCAGGCGAGTTGACGACGTCGTCGTTGACGGCCACGACTTCGCCGGCGATCGGCGCGTAGATGTCGCTCGCTGCCTTGACCGATTCCACCACGGCGGCGTCGTCGCCGGCGCCGTAGCTGTTGCCCACGGTTGGCAGTTCGACGAAGACGATGTCGCCCAGCGCGTCCTGCGCGTACTCGGTGATGCCGACGGTGATGGTGCCGTCGCCTTCAAGGCGTACCCATTCGTGGGAAGCGGTGTACTTCAGGTCTGCAGGAATGTTCATGTGTGGCTCCAGATGGTAAGTGTTCGTTATTGATTATGGTTGTACGGTCTTGCGGGCGGCTCTATAAATACGCTTACGCAGCCAGGATTTTACCGTTACGCACGAAAGGCAGCTTGACGACGGAAGCGGCCAGCTGCTTGCCGCGGATTTCCACGTGCACGGTGTCGCCCACGTTGACGCCGTTCGGCACGCGCGCCAGGGCAATCGCTTCCTGCATGGTGGGGCTGAAGGTGCCGCTGGTGATTTCGCCCGTGGCATCCGTGCCGGCGATGATGACTTTCTGGTGCGCGCGCAGCACGCCGCCTTTTTCGCGCAGGATCAGGCCCACGAATTGCGCGTTCTGGCCTTTCGCCAGCAGGGCGGCCTTGCCGATGAAGTCGCGCTCGCTGACCAGGTCGATGGTCCACGCCAGGCCCGCGTCGAGCGGGTTGACGCTTTCGTCCATGTCCTGGCCATACAGATTCATGCCCGCTTCCAGGCGCAGGGTGTCGCGCGCACCCAGGCCGGCCGGCTTGACGCCGGCGGCAGCCAGGGCGTTCCACAGCGCTTCCACCTGGGTGGCGGCCACGCCGATTTCAAAGCCGTCTTCGCCCGTGTAGCCGGTGCGCGCCAGCATGACTTCGCCGAAGGCCGTGTCCTTGACGATGACGACGTTGAAGGGCTTGATGGCTTCGGACGCGGCTTGCGTTTCCGGCAGCACTTGCCACACCTTGGCGCGCGCGTTCGGGCCTTGCACGGCCACCAGGGCCATCGCGTCTTTGCCATCGCGGCGCTGCGTGATCGTCAGGCCGCTGTTGGTGCCGGTATTTTGCTGCTGCATCCACGCCACGTCTTTTTCAGCCGTGCCCGCGTTGACGACGAGGCGGAACCAGTTTTCGTTGAAGAAGTAGACGATCAGGTCATCGATGACGGTGCCTTCGGCATTCAACATGCACGAGTACAGCGCCTTGCCCGACACTTGCAGCTTGTCGACGTTATTGGCCAGCAAGCCGCGCAGGAAGGCGCGCACATTCGGGCCTTCGATATCGACCACGCACATATGGGACACGTCGAACATGCCGGCGTCGCCGCGCACGGCGTTGTGTTCTTCGATTTGCGAGCCGTAGTTGACAGGCATGTCCCAGCCGCCGAAATCGACCATGCGGGCGCCGAGGGCACGGTGGGCGTTGTTGAGTGGGGTCGCTTTGAGCGTCATGGATTCCTCGGGACGAAGGTAAAGGGGGAAGTTAACAAAACATAGAATAGCCAAACACGGCTTTCCAGCGTGATCACTGACCCCCCTGTCCTTTGTACCTGAGAGATTACGGGGGCTTGCCCCGTGCGCCCCTTCGGTGGGCCGCCGGCATGTGCCGCGGCCGCTCTCCAGAGTTGAGCTGTAGTGTCGCCAAAGCAACAACTTCAGTCCGCCTGATCGGTCCTTTTGCCTGAGAGTTTTTGGGTAGTGCCCCTTCGGCGGCAACGCTGGGTTGCCCTCTCCCGATCAAGTGGGAGGAATATATGCCAGCGGGGTGTTTCTGTCAATCTGTAAAGACGTTGCCAAATTGCAGCAAAAGCCCCGGTTTGCGGGGCTGGCGAGGGGGGTGTTCCGCTGCAAAAGGGCGCCCGGGCGCGCAGGAATGCGCTATGATGAAATCCTGGCTTTCTTGCGGGTGCCTGCCATGAACACTACACAAAGCGAGACGCAAAACAACACCGAGCAGCACGGTTACTTTACCCTCTCGGGCGACGTCAACAGCGACATGGTGCGGCGCGTCTTCAATGCCGCCGCCGACATCACGGAAGACAAGCTCACCACCGCGCACATCCTGATCCAGTCCAACGGCGGCTATGTCAGCGATGGCATCTGTCTGTACAACTTCCTCAGCAAGTTGCCGCTCGACATCATCACCTACAACGCGGGCGCCGTGGCGTCCATCGCCGTCACCCTGTTCCTGGCGGGGCGGCACCGCCATGCCAGCGACACGGCCCGTTTCATGGTGCACAAGTCGCATGCGACCGCCTCGCCCGGTTCGCGCCCCGATGCGCTCAGCATCATCGTCGAGGGCTTGCGCGCCGACGACATGCGCACCGAGCGCATCCTGCGCGGCCACGTCAAGCTGACGGACGAGCAGTGGCAGGTGCACGCATATTCGGACCTGCACCTGACGGCCGACCAGGCGCTGGAAGTGGGCATGGTCGAATCGATCCGCGACTTTGCGCCGCCCAAGGGCAAGCGCCTGACGAATATCTGACGCGCCGCCGGTGCGGCATCCGCGAGATATTTTCATATGGCAATTTCTGAGATGGAAATTGTAATGGAATGTAATTCTTGACCCCAGTTGATGAAAACCCGGGCGCAAGCGGGGCCAGTCGTGGCATAGTGCACGCTGATCATGAAATAAGCGTAGGCACGATGACTTGGTGGAATGGGATTTCTTTTGCGGCCGACATGTCCGTCATGGGGCCGGCTGGCGTGGCGATTGCCCTGTGGCTGCTCGTGTCGCGCCAGTGGCGGCTGGTATTCAGCTGGAGCTTGTGGTACGGCGGCGGCCTGGCCCTCGTGGTGCTGTCGAAGCTGGCCTTCATGAGTTGGGGCGTGGGCAGCAGCACGCTCGATTTTACCGGTTTCAGCGGCCACGCCATGCGCGCCGGCGCCGTGTTTCCCGTGCTGATGTATGTGCTGCTGCAGCGGGCCGAACCGCGCTGGCGCCATACCGGCGTGCTGGTCGGCGTGGCCTTTGCCGTGCTGGTGGCCATTTCCCGCGTGGTCGTGCATGCGCACAGCGTGTCCGAAGCCGTCAGCGGCTGCGTGCTGGGCCTGGCGCTGGCGCTGGGTTTCATGTGGAGCGCCCGTGGCGCCGTGAATTTTGCCGTCAGCCATGCGCTGGCCCTGGCCAGCCTGGCGCTGATGGTGGTGCTGAGCTTCAAGGCCGAACCCATGCCGACCGAGCAATGGCTGCAAAAACTGGCCCTGGTGCTGTCCGGCCATGAGCGCGTTTTTTCCCGCGCGGACTGGAAACTGGCGCAGGATGGCCGTCCTGCCCCCTGATCCGCTGCCGGCAGGCACCTGGCGCGACGGTTTTTTGGCCAGAAAAGCATCAGGAAATGGTATGATGAACCACTTTTTTTGCGGCGAGCGGCCAGGCTGCCGTCGCGATGCGGCATCTGAACTGAACATGAACCGGGTTCACCCATAATATAACCGCCAGCATAGGCCAGGAACTCTAAAACACGTGCGTCTCTCTTCCATCAAGTTGTCGGGATTTAAGTCTTTCGTCGACCCCACCAATTTTCAGGTGCCAGGCCAGCTCGTGGGCGTGGTCGGGCCGAATGGCTGCGGCAAGTCGAACATCATCGACGCCGTGCGCTGGGTGCTGGGCGAATCGAAAGCGTCCGAATTGCGCGGCGAATCGATGCAGGACGTCATTTTCAACGGCTCCACGCACCGTAAACCTGCCGGCCGCGCTTCCGTGGAACTGGTGTTCGACAATAACGACGGCAAGGCCTCCGGCCAGTGGGGCCAGTACGCCGAGATCGCCGTCAAGCGCACCCTGACGCGCGACGGCACCTCCACCTATTACATCAATGGCCAGCCCGTGCGCCGGCGCGACATCCAGGATATCTTCCTCGGCACGGGCCTCGGTCCGCGCGCCTACGCCATCATCGGCCAGGGCATGATTTCGCGCATCATCGAATCGCGCCCCGAAGAATTGCGCGTCTTCCTCGAAGAAGCGGCCGGTGTCTCCAAATACAAGGAACGCCGCCGCGAGACGGAAAACCGCTTGCAGGACACGCGCGAGAATTTGCTGCGCGTGGAGGATATCTTGCGCGAACTCAATGCCAACTTGGAAAAGCTGGAAGCGCAGGCGGCCGTGGCCACGCGTTTCCACGCCTTGCAGGCGGACCAGGAAGAAAAGCAAAAACTGCTGTGGCTGCTGCGCAAGAACGAGGCGCAAAACGAGCAGACGCGCTACTTCCGCGAAGTGGAACAGGCACAGACGGACCTGGAAGAGCAGACGGCCAAGCTGCGCAATGTCGAGCTGACCCTCGAGCAGATGCGCCAGGCGCACTTTGCCGTGGGCGACCGTTTGCATACGGCGCAAGGCCATCTGTACCAGACGAATGCGGAAATCGGCAGCCTGGAAGCGCAGATCAAGTTCGTCATCGAATCGCGTGCCCGCCTGCAGGCCCAGCTGGCCACCCTGACGGCCCAGCGCGACCAGTGGACGCAACAGGGCGGCGAATACCAGGAACAGATCGAAGAGGCGGAATTCCACCTCGAGGAACTGGCCGCCAAGGTGGAACAGTCGCAAATGATGGCCGAGCAGAAGGGCGAGCAATTGCCCGAGCTGGACGCCGCCTGGCGCGCCGCGCAAAACAAGAGCACGGAATCGCGCGCGCGGATTATGCAGGCCCAGCAGCAGCTGGAACTGGAATCGGCGCACCAGCGCAATGCCTCGAACATCCTCGCCAGCCTGCTGACGCGCCGCGAGCGCCTGCAGCAGGAAAAGAACAGCCTGAGTTTGCCCGACAGCAGCCACCTGGAAAATCTGAAACTGCAGCTGGAAGAAAAGCAGCAAACCCTGGAAGAGCAGGGTTTCTACCTGGAAGAAGCGCTGGAGCAGCAACCGAAGCTGGAGCAGGAGCGGGCCGAGGCGCAGGCGCAAGTCAATGCCGAAACGGCGGCCAACGCCCAGCTGGAAGCGCGTCTTTCTGCTTTGAAACAATTGCAGGAACGGGTGCAGACGCAGGGCAAGGTCCAGCCGTGGCTGAAAAAGCACGAACTCGACACCTTGCCCCGTCTGTGGCAAAAGCTGCAGATCGAAGCGGGCTGGGAAGCGGCCATGGAGTCGATCTTGCGCGAGCGCACGTCGGCCCTGCAACTGTCGAATATCGATTGGGCCAAGGCTTTCTTTGCAGACGCGCCGCCGGCCAAGCTGGCCCTGTATGCGCCATCGACCGTGGCGCCGCTGCCCCTGCCGGACGTGCCTGGCCTGAAACCGTTTTTGAACTTGTTGAAACTCAACGATCCCGGCTTGCGCGGCTTGCTGCAGGATTGGCTGTACAACGCCTACGCCGTGGAAGACGCGGCCGAGGCGCTGGCCGAACGGGCGAAATTGCCGCCGGGAGGCTATTTCGTCACGCGCGCCGGCCACGTGGTCACGGCCACCAGCGTGCGCTTCTATGCGGCCGACTCGGAGCAGGAAGGCATGCTGGGCCGCCAGCAGGAAATCGACAATATTGGCAAGCAGTTGCGCGCGCAGCAACTACTGGCCGAAGAGGCGCGCGCCCGTTCCGTGCGGGCCGACGCGGCCGTCGCCACCCTGACGCGCAACCTGTCGGATTTGCGCTTGCGCATACAGCAGCTCACTTCCTCCGTGCATACCCTGCAACTGGACGTGGTGAAACTGTCGGAAGTGGAAGCGCGTTTCAACCAGCGCAGCACGCAGATCGGCGCCGACCTGGCGGAAATTGCCGCGCAGGAAGCGGAGCAGCAGCAGATCAAGGCCGAATCGGAAGAGAAATTCGAACAGCTCGACATGGAGCTGGGCAACTTGCAGGAAGCGCACGAAGACGGCCATACGGACTTCCTGCAGAAGGAACAGCGTCTGGCCGAGGCGCGCGAAGCCTTGCGCGACCTGGAGCGGGCCGCCAAGGATACGGAATACGCGGAAAAAGCCCACCGCGCGAAGATCGAGGAATTGCGCCGCAATATAGCCACGGCCAGTACGCAGGCCCAGCAAGTAACGGCCAGCCTGCAGGCGGGCGAACTGGAGCTGGCCAACCTGGAAAGCGGCGCGGCCGCCGACGGCTTGCAGGACTTGCTCGAGCGCCGCACGACGCAGGAGAAGGCGCTGGCCGACGCGCGCCATGAACTCGATCAGATTACGCAGCAACTGCGGCTGTCCGAAGATGCGCGCACGCAATCGGAACGCAGCCTGCAGCCGCAGCGCGACAAGATCATGGAAATGCAGCTCAAGGAACAGGCCGCGCGCCTGAACCAGGAGCAATTCGCCCAGCAACTGCTGGAATCGGGCGCCGATGAAGCGGCCTTGACGGAAAAACTGCATCCGGACATGCGTCCATCGTATCTGCAGGGCGAAGTGACGCGCCTGACCAACGCCATCACGTCCCTGGGCGCCGTCAACCTGGCCGCGCTGGACGAACTGGCGCAGGCATCCGAGCGCAAGAATTTCCTCGACGCCCAGAATGCCGATCTGACGGAAGCGATCAACACGCTGGAAGACGCGATCCACAAGATCGACAAGGAAACGCGCGACTTGCTGCAAGACACGTTCGACAAGGTCAACCACCACTTTTCCGAGCTGTTCCCCATCCTGTTCGGCGGGGGACAGGCCAGGCTGACCATGACGGGCGACGAGATTCTCGATTCCGGTGTACAAGTCATGGCGCAGCCTCCCGGCAAGAAAAATGCCACCATCCACCTGTTGTCCGGTGGAGAGAAGGCGCTGACCGCGACCGCATTGGTGTTTTCCATGTTCCGCCTGAATCCGGCGCCGTTCTGCCTGCTCGACGAAGTCGATGCACCGCTGGACGATTCGAACACGGAACGCTTCTGCCGCATGGTCAAGCGCATGTCCGACCAGACCCAATTCCTTTTCATTTCGCATAACAAGATTGCGATGGAAATGGCCCATCAATTGATCGGTGTGACGATGCAGGAGCAGGGCGTATCGCGCATCGTGGCGGTGGACATGGAGTCCGCCGCAAATTTTGCAACCGAGGCACAAGCAGCATGACAGACCTTCAAATTACCTTGTTCGGCGCCGGCGGCGTTTTTATCGTCGGCGTTTTCTCGTACAACAAATGGCAGGAATACAAGGCCAAGAAAAGCGTGGAGCGGGCTTTTTCCACCGACCACGATGACGTGCTGATGCGCGAGGGCGACGCCCCTGCGGTGGAAGCCCAGGAACCCGTCTTGCGTCAGGAACCGCGCTTTGACGCCGCGCCCGCCGCCAAGGCCGAACCGTCGTTCGGCGCGCCGCCCGCTAGCGCCGTGCCCGAAGCCCCCGTGCATGCGGAACCGTCGCTCGGCGATGCCGGCTTGGAAGCGCCTGCTGCCGTGGCCGCGCCGCTGCAGCAGGAAGTGAGCGCCGCCAGTGAGCAGGCGACCAGCCTGGTCGACCCGCTCATCGATTGCCTGCTGCCTTTGTCGCTGGAAGCGCCCGTGCGCGGCGACAAGATACTGCCCGTGCTGCAAACCCTGCGCCTGGTGGGCAACAAACCCGTCCACTTCATCGGCTTGCACGTGAATGGCGACTGGGAACCGATCACGCATGGCGGTGTCTACACCAAGATGCAGGGCGGCGTACAGCTGGCCAGCCGCAGCACGGCCCTGAATGAACTCGAATACTCGGAACTGGTCACGCGCCTGCGCGGCGTTGCCGACGAGATCGGCGCCGAGCCGGAAGTGCCCGACATGATGGAAGTGATGGCCGAAGCGCGCAATCTGCACCGTTTCGTCGCCGGTCACGACGCCCAGCTGGGCGTGAACCTGCACACGAATGGCGCGCCATGGGCCATTTCCACCTTGCTGTTCGCGCTGGAAAAACAGGGCTTTGACGTGCGTCCGGACGGCCGTTTCGTCATGCCCGACGGCGAAGGCAGCCATCTGTTCTCGCTGTCGACGAATGTCACCCTGGCCGAGGAAACGACGCCCCGTTTGACACTGCTGCTGGACGTGCCATGCGTGGCGCCCGCGCGCGACGGTTTCGGCGCCATGGTCGCCTGCGCCAAGGCGCTGGTGGGCCGCCTCGACGCCACCATCGTCGACGATTACAACCAGGCCTTGTCCGATGCGGCGCTGGCCGAGATCGCTGGCCAGGTGCAAGAGTTTTACCAGGAAATGGACGCGGCCGACATTCCGGCCGGTTCCACCCGCGCCCTGCGTTTATTTAGCTGAAGAATCCTGCAACAATGACTGATCCGATCAACCAGGATGCCGCAGCGCGGGTCCTGGATCTCACCGCCGAACTCAACCGGCACCTGCACGCCTACCACGTGCTCGACAATCCCACCATCCCCGACGCCGAGTACGACAAGCTGTTCGTCGAACTGCAAACGCTGGAAGCGGCCCATCCCGACTTGCGTACGCCCGATTCGCCCACCTTGCGCGTGGGCGCGGCGCCTTTGCCGCAATTCGAGCAAGTCACGCACACGGTGCCGATGCTGTCGCTGAACAATGGTTTCACCGATGACGATATCATCAACTTCGACCGCCGCGTGCGCGAAGGCCTGGACCTTGATGGTACGGATGTCGACTATGCTGCCGAAGTGAAATTCGACGGCCTGGCCATCAACCTGCGCTATGAGCTCGGCCTGTTCGTGCAGGCGGCGACGCGCGGCGATGGCGCTACGGGCGAAGACGTGACGGCGAATATCCGCACCATTTCCGGCATCCCGCTGCGCTTGCATGGCGACAAGATTCCAGCCGTGCTCGACGTGCGCGGCGAAGTGATGATGTTCAAGGGCGATTTTGCCCGCCTGAACGAACGCCAGCGCGAAGCGGGGCAGAAGGAATTCGCCAACCCCCGCAATGCGGCGGCCGGCAGCCTGCGCCAGCTCGATTCGCGCATCACGGCGCAGCGCAAGCTGCGTTTCTATGCCTATGGCATCGGTGCGCTGGAAGGCGCCGCTATGCCTGCCTCGCATTCGGCCTTGCTGGACTGGTACGAAACCCTGGGCATCCCCGTGTCCAAGGAGCGCAAGGTGGTGCAGGGCGCGCAGGGCTTGCTTGCCTACTACGCCGATATCGGCGCGCGCCGGCCCTCCTTGCCGTATGAAATCGACGGCGTCGTCTACAAGGTGAACGCGACGGAAGACCAGCAGGAGCTGGGCTTTGTGTCGCGCGCGCCGCGTTTTGCGCTGGCGCACAAGTTCCCCGCCGAAGAAGCGCTGACGCAAGTGCTGGGCATCGATATCCAGGTGGGCCGCACGGGCGCCATGACGCCCGTGGCGCGCCTGGCGCCCGTGTCCGTGGGCGGCGTGACGGTGACCAACGCCACCTTGCACAATGAAGACGAAGTGCTGCGCAAGGATGTGCGCGTGGGCGATACCGTCATCGTGCGCCGCGCCGGCGACGTGATCCCGGAAGTGCTGAGCGTGGTGCTGGATAAACGCTTGGCGCCGGCGCCGCTGCCGTTCAAGATGCTGGAAGCGTGCCCCGTGTGCGGCTCGCACGTGGTGCGCGAAGAGGGCGAGGCCATCGCCCGCTGCTCGGGCGGCCTGTTCTGCTCGGCGCAGCGCAAGGAAGCGTTCCGTCATTTCGCGGGCCGCCGCATGATGGATATCGAAGGTCTGGGGGAACGTTATATCGATACCCTGGTCGAACTCGAATACGTGCATGGCCTGGCTGACCTGTACAGCCTGACCCTGGATAAATTGCTGGAAATGAAGCTGCGCGCCGACGAGCGCGACGGTTCGACGCCGGAAACAGTGCAACAAGGCAAGATTCCCACCAAGTGGGCGGAAAATCTGCTGGCAGGCATCGAGGCCAGCAAGCGCCCGCCGCTCGAGCGTTTCCTGTTTGCGCTGGGCATCCGCCACGTGGGCGAATCGACGGCCAAGACCTTGGCCGAGTGGTTGGGCAGTCTCGATTATGTGCGCCGGGCGCCGGCCGCCTTGCTGCGCGTGCTGCCCGACATCGGCGGCACAGTGGCCGTGTCGATTGCCGATTTCTTTGCCGAAGAAAAGAACCAGCAGGCGTTGCAGGCATTGCTGGACGCTGGTGTCACGCCGCAGGGCGAACACGCGCCCAGCGCCAAGCTGCGCGCGCAGCTCGAACAAACCACCTTGCTGGCCGCCATCGGTATTCCGAAGCTGACGGAGCCGCGCAGCAAACAGCTGGTGGAGCGGGGCGTGACCCTGGCCAGTCTGGCGGCGCAGGGTGCCAGCTTCCACGCGGGCTTGCCCGCCGCCGTGGCCGAAGCGCTGGCGCAATGGCTGGCCGATGAGGGCAATGTCAAGCTGCTTGGTCAACTGGACGCGCTACGAAATGAATTACTGTCACAATTGCCTGAAATGCCAGCTGCTGGCGGCAAACTGGACGGCAAGACCTTTGTGTTGACGGGCACTTTGCCCAACATGAGCCGCGACGAGGCTGCGGAGTTGATCGAGGCGGCCGGCGGCAAGGTCAGCGGTTCCGTGTCGAAGAAAACCGCTTACGTCGTGGCCGGTTCGGACGCCGGCAGCAAGCTGGCCAAGGCGCAGGAGCTGGGCGTGGCCATACTCGACGAGGCTGGTCTGCTGACCCTGTTGGCGCAAGACTAATCATTCATTACAGAAGACCCATGAAAAAAATCAGAAAAGCAGTCTTTCCCGTCGCCGGCCTGGGCAGCCGTTTCTTGCCTGCGACCAAGGCGCAACCGAAGGAAATGTTGCCCATCGTTGACAAGCCATTGATACAGTACGCGGTCGAGGAAGCCGTGGCCGCGGGTATCACGGAAATGATCTTCATCACGGGCCGCAACAAGCGCGCCATCGAAGACCATTTCGATACGGCCTATGAGCTCGAGTCTGAACTGGAAGCGGCCGGCAAGCGCCAGTTGCTGGAAATGGTGCGAAACGTCATTCCCAAGCACATCAATTGCATTTACATCCGCCAGTCGGCGCCGCTTGGCCTCGGGCATGCCGTGCTGTGCGCGCGTCCCGTGATCGGCGACGAGCCGTTTGCCGTCTTGCTGGCCGACGATTTCATGGATGTGGAAGAGGGCGTGCGCCCCGTGCTGGCGCAGATGGCCGATGTGTTCCAGTATGAAAACTGTTCCCTGCTGGCGGTGCAGGACGTGCCGCGCGCGGAAACCAGGCAGTACGGTATCGTCAGCGCCCAGCATTATCAGCCTGACCTGGAGCTGGTGTCGGGGATCGTGGAAAAACCCGTGCCGGAAGAGGCGCCGTCGACCCTCGCCGTGGTCGGCCGTTATGTGCTGACCAGCCGCATCTTCGAGCACCTGGAAAAAATCGGTACGGGCGCCGGCGGTGAAATCCAGTTGACGGACGGCATCGCCGCCCTGATGCGTGAAGAGCGCGTGCTGGCTTACCGTTACAAGGGGCAGCGTTATGATTGCGGCTCCAAGCTCGGTTATCTGAAGGCAACGACAGCGATGGGCATGAAACACCCGGAAACGGGCGCGGCCTTTCGCACTTACCTGCAAGAACTGCAATCGACACTGGACGCAAAATGACGGTACGTGAAATCCTGAAGATGGGCGATCCGCGCCTGCTGCGGATGGCCGAGCCCGTGCGTGAATTCGATACGCCCGAACTGCATGCCTTGATCGCCGACATGTTCGACACCATGCACGCGGCCAATGGCGCAGGCCTGGCGGCGCCGCAGATCGGCGTCAACCTGCAGCTGGTGATCTACGGCTTCAAGCAGAACCTGCGCTATCCCGACGCGCCGCAAGTGCCGGAAACCGTGCTGATCAACCCCGTGCTGACGCCTTTGTCGGAACGCAAGGAAGAGGGTTTTGAAGGCTGCCTGTCCGTGCCCGGCCTGCGCGGTAGCGTGCCGCGCTGGAGCGAGCTGCACTACGAAGGCGTCGACCAGTTCGGCCAGCCCATCAGCCGCGACTGCGACGGCTTCCATGCGCGCGTGGTGCAGCATGAAGTGGACCACCTGCACGGCATCCTGTATCCGATGCGTATCGTCGACTTCACGCAGTTCGGTTACACGGAAGTGATGTTTCCCGATTTGGATCCGAACGACGACGATTGATCGGCACCTGAGAAGACGTCCATGGCGGGGGCGTCCGGGGTCAGACCCCCGGATGCGTTAGCGCAAAGCTATGTGTTGGCGGTGTTGAGGGTCTGACCCCAGTACTAAACTAGCGCACCTTGCGGCTGCTGCCCAGGTTATCGAGCAATGCCTTTAGCTCATCCTGCATGGCATCCGTCAGGTTCAGGAAGCGGCAGCCGATCTGCACCTGCTCGCCCAGCAGGAAGGAGCGGAAGGTGCGCGACAGGCGGATTTCCAGGTCGGCGATCATGACCTTGTCCGGCCCCAGTTCCAGGCGCACGCGCGACAGCTTGCGGCCCACATACAGGCCTACCGTGTCGCGCGGATGGGCGCGCATGCCGATGCCGCCGGCCGAGAAATCATACAGCTGCAATTCATATGGACGGCCCTCGAGCACGAAGGCGGCCAGGTAGTACACGCCCAGCGGTGTTTCCAGGCGGGCCGATTCGCGCCGCTCCAGGACCAGGCAATGGCTGGGAAAGTTCGTCAGGTAGACGTTCGGCCGCTCGGGATACGCTTGCCATTCGCCATTGATGGTGAACTGCAGTTTGGCGTTTTGTACCCACGACACAAACGTGGCGCCGCCAGGCGGCAGGGTCGCACCTTCATTGAGTTCCAGCACGAATTGCGGCAAGTCATCGTCAACGGACAGGACGCGCCCCAGGATGAGGTCTTCGCCGCCAGCCGGGTAGATGGAGATGGCGTCGCCGTTGTCAGCCAGGCTGCACAAGGTTTCGCCGATATCCCACGGATCGCTCATATGGTGCGGCTTGGTGCCGGGGGCCATCGGCTCGGCCACGTCAGCCAGACTGGGCGCGCCCTTGCGCAGGGGATTGGGGATGGGATCGTTCACGACAGCGTATCTCTTTTGTTCTAATGGGGAATAGTGTATAGGTTTAAGGCAATATTTACTAAGTAAATCACAATAATTGATTTTATATCACTATATTCCTGTTGCTTATGTATGCAGGCCTGGCATGCCGCCTTGACGTCGCCGCTTAAAACTGTTCGTCTGCGCTCAAATAACGCCATTGGCCGGTCGGCAAGTCGCCCAGTTTGACCTTGCCGATGCGCACGCGTTTCAAACCCAGCACCTTCAGGCCCACGGCTTCGCACATGCGGCGGATCTGGCGTTTCTTGCCTTCGCGCAAGGTAAAGCTCAGCTGGTCTTCGTTTTGCCAGCGCACCTTGGCCGGCAACAGCGGCTTGCCGTCGAGCCACAGGCCGTGGTTGAGCTTTTTCAGCTCGCTGTCGGGCAGGGTGCCGCCCTTGGTGTAGCTCACGCGCACCAGGTATTCCTTGTCGATGTCGGTATCGTGGCCGATCAGCTGCTTGGCCACGCGGCCGTCCTGCGTCAGGACCAGCAAGCCGACGGAATCGATGTCCAGCCGTCCCGCTGCCACCAGGCTGCGCAGCTGGGTCGGATGGAATTGTTCCGGGCTGCGGTCTTCCGCCCAGCGGTTTTCCGCCTTGATCAGGGCCACGGCGGGCGTGTAGCCGTCTTCGGCCTGGCCGCTGACGTAGCCGACGGGTTTGTTGATCAGCACGGTGACGCGCTTCGATTGCTCGGCCGCCGCCTGGCGTTCCACGGTGACTCTCTGGCTCGGATAAACCTTGCTGCCCAGTTCGGACACCACCTTGCCATCCACGCGGACCCAGCCGCGGGCGATCCATTCATCGGCTTCGCGGCGCGAGCACAGGCCCAGTTCGGACATGCGTTTGGACAAGCGTAATAATTCTTCGGTCATGTTGTTTCAGTTTCAGTAAGGGTAGGCGCTGCGCGGAAAGCTTACACTTTCAGCGCATCGAGTAAATCGGTTTCCAGCAATATCTGGTTGCGGGCATTGTTGAGCGCGGGGCCGTCGACGAGGAAGACGTCTTCGACCCGCTCGCCCAGGGTCATGATCTTGGCCGTGTGCAAGTTGATGCGGTACTTGGTCAGCACGTTGGCGATCGCGTACAGCAGGCCCGTGCGGTCGTTGGCGGCCACCGACAGCAGGTAGTACTGGCCTTTTTCATCGGGCCGCAGGTCCACCGTCGGCTGGAAGGGGAAGGTGCGCGACAGGCGCGACAGCCGTCCCTTGCCCGGCGGCGGCAGCGGCGTTTGCGACTGCAGCAGCTCGCCCAGCTCATGCTCGATCAGGCTGATGATGTCGCGGTAGCTCTTGGCGAAGTTTTGCTCGGTGACGAGGAAGGTGTCGAGCGCATAGCCATTTTTCGTCGTGTGGATCTTCGCGTCGAGGATGCTGAAATTCTTGCGGTCGAAATAGCTGCAGATGCGCGCGAACAGGTCGGGCTGGTCGGGAATGTACACGGCCACCTGCAAGCCTTCGCCGATGGGCGCCAGCCGGCATTTTACCACCGGCAACTTGCTGTCGAGCTTGTCATACAGCGAGCGCGTCTGCCAGGCGATGTCGGACGCGTCGTGGCGCAGGAAATACGCCACGTCCAGCTGTTGCCACAGTTTCAGGTGCGCATCGGGCGGCAAGCCGTACAGGCGCAGGGTGGCCAGCGCTTCCTGCTGGCGGTTTTTGAGCTCGCGGTCGGCCGTGTGCGGCTCGCCGCCCAGCACGCGCAGGGTGATCTTGTACAGGTCTTCCAGCAGCTTGCCCTTCCAGGCATTCCACACTTTCGGGCTGGTGCCGCGGATGTCGGCCACCGTCAGCAGGTACAAGCCCGTCAGGTGGCGCTCGTCCTTGACCACTTTCGCAAAGGCGGCGATGACGTCGGGATCGGACAAGTCCTGCTTTTGCGCCACTTGCGACATGGTCAGGTGATTTTCCACCAAGAAAGCCACCAGTTCCGTGTCCTCGGCAGACAGGCCGTGGTCCTGGCAGAACTGGGTGGCGTCGGCCACGCCCAGTTTCGAGTGGTCGCCGCCGCGGCCCTTGGCGATGTCGTGGAACAGGGCCGCCACGTACAGCAGCCACGATTGCGAGAAATCGGCCATCAGCTGGCTGCAGAACGGATATTCGTGCGCGTGTTCGCTCATGGTGAAGCGGCGCATGTTGCGCACCACCATCAGAATGTGCTGGTCGACCGTGTACACGTGGAACAGGTCGTGCTGCATCTGGCCCACGATGCGGCGGAAATTCGGCAGGTAACGCCCCAGGATGCTCATCTCGTTCATGCGCCGCAGCGCGTGGATGATGCCGACAGGGGCTTGCATGATGCGCAGGAACAGGGCGCGGTTGACGGGATCCTGGCGGAAGGCGGCGTCGATCTTGAAGCGCGCGTGCCACAGGGCCCGCGTGGCGCGCGAGGTCATGCCCTTCAGGGCCGGGCGCTCCGTCATGAGCACGAAGACTTCCAGCATGGCCGATGGATATTGCTCGAACGTGTCGTCGGCGCTGATGTCGATCAGGCTGTTGACTTCATTGAAGCGCTCGTTGATGGGCACGGCCACGTCGTCCTGCGGGAACAGCCGCGCTTCGATGTTTTGCAGCAAAATCGTGTTGAGCTGGGTCACCGTCTTGGCGGCCCAGTAGTAGCGTTGCATGAGGAATTCGCTGGCACGGCGCATGTGCGGCCCGCTGCCCGTCGCTTGCAGGCCCAGCGATTCGGCGATCGCCGTCTGCACGTCGAACACGAGACGGTCTTCGCGCCGCCCCGCGTGCAGGTGCAGGCGCACGCGGATATCCTTGAAGGCGCGCTCCTTTTCCATTAGCTGGCGCGCTTCCGTCAAGGTGATCAGGCCGCCCGTGGCCAAGGTGCGCCACGAGTTCGCCAGGCCGGCCGCTTTGGCCACCCACAGGATGACCTGCAGGTCGCGCAGGCCGCCCGGGCTTTCCTTGCAATTCGGTTCCAGGCTGAAAGCCGTGTCTTCGTACTTGGCATGGCGCTGGCGCATTTCCGCCGTTTTTGCCTGGAAGAAGGCTTGCGGATCCATGGCCGCGTCATAGCGCTGCTGCAATTGCGCGAACAGGTCCGCGTTGCCGCACACGAGGCGCGCTTCGAGCAAGCTCGTCTGCACGGTGATGTCGGCCTTCGATTCGACCAGACATTCATCGACCGTGCGGATGCTGTGGCCGATTTCCAGGCCCAGGTCCCACAGCAGTTGCACCAGTTCCTCGAGCTTTTCCTGCGTGGCGGCGTCCGGCGATTGTTGCAGCAGGATCAGCAGGTCGACGTCGGAATACGGAAACAGCTCGCCCCGGCCATAGCCGCCCACGCCCACCAGGGCCGTGCCTGGCGGCAAGCCCGCTTCCTGCCAGGCCCGCGCCAGCACGCCATCGACGCTGTGGCGCAGGCTGCGCAGCAGTTTTTCAGGCTTGCCGTCGGCCTGGAAGGCCGCAATGACGACCTGGCGGTCGGCTTTCAGTTGCTGTTTCAGCTGTTCCCGAACTTGCTTTTTCATCTGGGCCCTGGGTGGCGGTGGGTCGGGTGGGGTCAGGCTTGATTAATGACGCTTATCAGGCTTTATTGCCGATAAAGGCGGGCGGCGGTGGCATGCCCGGCGAGACGGTCAGCACTTCATAGCCCGTTTCCGTGACCAGCACCGTGTGTTCCCATTGCGCCGACAGGCTGCGGTCCTTGGTTTTGATGGTCCAGCCATCGTTCATTTCGCGGATTTCGCGGCGGCCCGAGTTGATCATCGGTTCCACCGTGAAAATCATGCCCGCTTCCAGGCGTTCCAGGGTGCCTGGCTTGCCGTAGTGCAAGACTTGCGGCTCTTCATGGAAGACCTTGCCGATGCCGTGGCCGCAGAATTCGCGTACCACGCTGTAGCCGGCCTTTTCCGCGTGTTGCTGGATGGCGTGGCCGATATCGCCCAGGTGGGCGCCCGGCTTGATCTGATCGATGCCCAGCCACATGCACTCATAGGTGATTTCCGACAGGCGCTTGGCCAGGATGGTCGGCGTGCCGACAAGGAACATGCGGCTGTTGTCGCCGTGGTAGCCATCCTTGATGACGGTGATGTCGAGGTTGACGGAGTCGCCACTTTTCAGGACCTTGTCGCCGGGAATGCCATGGCAGATGACGTCGTTGACGGAGGTGCAGATGGCTTTCGGATAGGGCGTGTAGCCGGGCGGGCAGTAGTTGAGCGGGGCAGGGATGGTGCCTTGCACGTTGACCATGTATTCGTGGCACAGGCGATCGAGTTCGCCCGTCGTGACGCCCACCTTGACGAAGGGGGTGATGTAGTCGAGCACTTCGGCGCCGAGCTTGCCGGCAATGCGCATGCCTTCGATGTCGGCGGCGGTATTGATACGGATGGTGGACATGGTGTAATTCGCAATCTGCAAGAATTCAGGTGAAAAGCACAGACGATTCCTGCTGTATGGGGAAAAGTCTGCAAATATGCCGAAATTATAAACGAGGCGCCCTGAATCCGCCGCCTCCTTCCTATGGCCGGGAGGGGATTTGTGGGGAGAAAGCGGATGAAAAGGCGGTGCGGCCACGCCTTGCACCATCGTGGTGCGCCGGCTGTTTCCGCCGGGCGCGCGATTTGCGGTGCGGACTTGATGCGGCAGGCATTTCAGTGTAGAATCCCGGGTTGCTTGAATTCTCTTTTAAGCAATGCAGTAAAACAGTGTCTTTAATTTATATAAACACGCGAATCCGGTCGACAAGGGTGCCTGTATGGTGACTGATCGGATTCCAGACCCAACCCTGGAGTTAATAATGTCCGTAACAATGCGCGAAATGCTGGAAGCCGGTGTCCACTTTGGTCACCAAACCCGTTTTTGGAATCCAAAAATGGCACCGTTCATCTTCGGCCATCGCAACAAGATCCACATCATCAACCTGGAAAAAACCATGGCGATGTACCAGGACGCAATGAAGCACGTGCGTCAACTGGCTGCAAACCGTGGCACCATCCTGATGGTTGGCACCAAGCGTCAAGCTCGCGAAATCATCGCTGCTGAAGCACAACGCGCTGGCGTGCCTTTCGTTGATCAACGTTGGTTGGGCGGCATGCTGACCAACTTCAAAACGATCAAAACCTCGATCAAGCGTCTGAAAGACATGGAAGTGATGATCGAAGACGGTTCGATCGAGAAGCTGTCGAAAAAAGAAGCGCTGATGTTCTCCCGCGAAATGATCAAGCTGCAAAAATCGATCGGCGGCATCAAGGACATGGGCGGCATTCCTGACGCAATCTTCGTCGTCGACGTCGGCTACCACAAAGGTGCGATCACCGAAGCAGCTAAACTGGGTATCCCGGTCATCGGCGTTGTCGATACCAACCACTCCCCAGAAGGCGTGAACTTCGTGATCCCAGGTAACGATGACTCCTCGAAAGCCATCATGTTGTACGCTCGCGGTGTTGCTGACGCAATCATCGAAGGCCGTGCAGCTGCCGGTAACGAAGTTGTTGAAATGGTTAAAGCAGCCGCTGGCGACGAATTCGTCGAAGTTAACGAACAGGCTTAATGGCCAGGCTATCGCAAGATAGCCGTTTGTAAGCACAGCAGTAAGGGAAAAGGGGTGGCAGCAGCTCCCCCTTTTTTTTAACAAAAAAACGATAGTGACCGCTGGCGAGGCATGCATGCCCGGCCGCGACTATCGACTCACCGAATCAGGAGAAACACATGGCAGCGATTACAGCAGCGATGGTAGGCGAATTGCGCGGCAAAACCGACGCACCAATGATGGAATGCAAAAAAGCACTGACCGAAGCCGAAGGCGACATGGCGCGTGCGGAAGAGATCCTGCGCGTCAAACTGGGCGGCAAGGCATCGAAAGCATCGGCACGCATCACCGCTGAAGGCGTCGTGGCAACTTACATCGCCAATGGCGTAGGCGCCCTGGTCGAAGTGAACTCGGAAACCGACTTCGTTGCGAAAAACGACGATTTCCTGGCACTGGCCAACAACGCTGCCCGTCTGGTAGCGGAACACAACCCGGCTGACGTCGCTGCCCTGCTGGCTCTGCCACTCGATGGCAAGACCCTGGAAGACGTGCGCGCTGCCCTGATCGGCAAAATCGGCGAAAACATGACCATCCGCCGCTTCCAGCGTTTCGAAACCAGCGCCAAGCTGGCTTCGTACCTGCACGGTTCGCGCATTGGCGTGATCGTCGAATTCGACGGCGCCGATGAGCAAGTGGGCAAAGACGTGGCCATGCACATCGCTGCCATGAAGCCAGTGTCGCTGTCGTCGAACGAAGTTCCTGCGGAACTGATCGAAAAAGAGCGTTCGGTTGCACAACTGAAAGCCGAAGAAGACGCAGCCAAAGCGGCCGCCGAAGGCAAGCCAGCGCAATCGCCGGAAATCCTGGCCAAGCGCCTGGAAGGTTCCGTACAGAAGTTCTTGAAAGAAGTTTCCCTGCTGAACCAAGCTTTCGTGAAAAACGACAAGCTGTCGGTTGAGCAAATGCTGAAGGCGGCTAACACCAGCGTCAAAGGTTTCGCCATGTACGTAGTGGGCGAGGGCATCGAGAAGAAGCAGGACGACTTCGCAGCAGAAGTCGCAGCACAGATGGCTGCCTCCCAGGGAGCGTAAGTAAAGCGGGCCGAGAGGCCCGTTTTTTTGGCCCGCCCGCACCTGTGTGCCGGGCGGCGGCATGGGCAGCTTCCTCCCGCCTATCCGGCGCTGCAAGGCGCTGCGCCATGTCATACTCGAATAACCTCATTTATGGAGCCCCAGCTCATGTCAAAACCAGCCTACAAGCGCGTCCTCCTCAAGTTGTCCGGCGAAGCCCTGATGGGCGATGATCCCTACGGCATCAACCGCGCCACGATCGAGCGCATGGTGGCCGATGTGGCCGAGGTGGCGAAGTTGGGTGTGGAACTGGCAATCGTGATTGGCGGCGGCAATATCTTCCGCGGCGTCGCGCCTGGTGCGCAAGGCATGGACCGCGCCACCGCCGACTACATGGGCATGCTTGCCACGGTGATGAACGCACTGGCCCTGGCCGATGCCATGCGCCATGTCGGCATTACCGCGCGCGTCATGTCGGCCATCGGCATCGAACAAGTGGTCGAGCCGTACGTCCGCCCGAAAGCCCTGCAATACCTGGAAGAAGGCAAAGTGGTCGTCTTTGCCGCCGGTACCGGCAATCCGTTCTTCACCACCGATACGGCAGCCGCCCTGCGCGGTTCCGAGATCAGCGCCGAGATCGTCCTGAAGGCCACCAAGGTCGACGGCGTCTACACGGCCGATCCGAAGAAGGATCCGAACGCCACCCTGTTCCACACGATTACGTTCGACGACGCCATCGCCAAGCATCTGCAAGTAATGGATGCCACCGCATTCGCCCTGTGCCGCGACCAGAAACTGCCGATTAAAGTGTTTTCGATCACCAAGCCGGGCGCGCTGATGCGCGTCATCATGGGCGAAGACGAAGGCACCTTGGTTCACGTATAAGGGAAGCGGAGCGCCGGGAAACCGTCCATGGCTGCGTTGTAGTGCCTCGCCGTACATTCGGCGCCGCGCCTTGCCCTGAACTGTTTTCGGCACTCCCGACTGCGCTGGTGTTTTCATCGCAAGCGAAGTAGCAATATTCATTATTATCAAGACAAGGAGTACAGCAATGTCCTTAGCTGACGTTAAGAAAAATACCCAGGAACGCATGACGAAGTCGCTGGAAACACTGCGGGCCGACCTGGCCAAAGTGCGTACCGGCCGCGCCCATACGGGTATCCTGGACCACGTGATGGTCGAGTACTACGGTTCGCCGACGGCGTTGACCCAGGTGGCCAACGTGACCCTGATCGATGCGCGCACCATCGGCGTGCAGCCGTACGAGAAGAAGATGGCCAACACCATCGAAAAAGCCATCCGCGACGCCGACCTGGGTCTGAACCCATCGGCACAGGGCGACCTGATCCGCGTTCCGACGCCGCCGCTGACGGAAGAGCGCCGCAAGGAAATGGTCAAGCTGGTCAAGAGCGAAGCGGAAGACGCGAAGATCGCCGTGCGTAACATTCGCCGCGATGCGAATGAGTCGCTGAAAAAACTGGTCAAGGAAAAAGCCTGCTCCGAGGACGATGAGCGCCGCTCGTCGGAAGAAGTGCAGAAGCTGACGGACAAGTTTATTGCCGACATCGACAAGATGGTTGTCGACAAAGAAAAAGAAGTGCTGACCGTCTAGTTTTCAGTCCTTTTGGCGCTGCCCGGAAAAGCACGGCTTTTCCGGGCAGTGCTATTTGGAGCATAATAGTTATCTTTTATTTTTTGGTATTCGTGTTTTCATGATCTATTCGAGTTCGACAACGGCAGTACCTGAAGTGGGCACGGTGCCGCGCCATGTAGCAATCATTATGGATGGCAATGGTCGCTGGGCAACCAAGCGCTTCCTGCCGCGTGTGGCTGGCCACGTCAAGGGCGCGGATGCCGTGCGCGGCATCGTCGAGGCTTGTATCGAGCGCGGCGTCGAATACCTGACCCTGTTTGCTTTCAGCTCGGAAAACTGGCGCCGCCCGGAAGAAGAGGTGTCGATGCTGATGCGCCTGTTCGTCACGATGCTGGAACGCGAAGTGGTCAAGATGCATGCGAACGACATCCGCCTGAAGGTGGTGGGTGACTTGTCGCGCTTCAACGACGAGCTGCAAACCCTGATCGCCAATGCGGAGCGCAAGACGGCGAACAACACGCGCCTGACGGTGTCCATCTGCGCCAACTACGGCGGCCGCTGGGACATCATGCAGGCAGTCAATAAAATGACGGCCCAGGTGCTCGCCGATGGCCAGCCTGCCGGACACGCTTACACGGAAGAGCAACTGGCGCCGCACCTGGCCATGGCTTACGCACCCGAGCCCGACCTGTTCATCCGAACGGGCGGCGAGCAGCGCATTTCCAATTTCCTCCTGTGGCAACTGGCGTACACTGAGTTGTTTTTCACCGAAACTTTCTGGCCCGACTTCAATGGCGAGTGCCTCGACGCGGCAATCGCGTCTTACCAGCAGCGCGAACGGCGCTTTGGCCGTACCAGCGCGCAATTAACTGAAAAGACAAACTGATGCTGAAAACACGGATAATCACCGCCCTGGTCCTCCTGGCGGTCTTGCTGCCGGTTCTGTATCTGAATTATTTCCCCGCCTTCGCCGTGATCGCCACGGCGTTCTTCGGCGCCGCCGTATGGGAAAGCTTCCGCATCTTCAAAAATCGCCAGGCGCTGCTGATCGCCGCCGTCTGGACTGCCGCCTTCGCGTATACTTTTTTTGTCGGCAACGGCATGGCGCAGCTCAATTTCTGGTTCGCCCTGTGCGTGGCCATCTGGCTGATCCGCTTCGTGCCTTCGCTGGCAACAGGCTTGCCGCCCACCGAAGGCCTGGGCAATACCTTGCTCAGCTTCGTGTACCCGGTGACCATCGTCGGCTGCTTCGTCGCCATCATCGCCCTGTTCCTGCATAGCCCTTTGTACCTGCTGTCCGTGATGGCCCTCGTGTGGATCGCCGATATCGGCGCCTATTTCTCGGGCAAGGCGTTCGGCAAGCGCAAACTGGCGCCAAGTATTTCCCCAGGTAAGTCCTGGGAAGGCGCCATCGGCGGCGGCATCGCCGTGCTGGTCATCTCCGCCATCACCATCGTGGCCGCGCCATCGCTGCCGGTATTGCAAGACACCTTCGCCGTGCAGCTGCAATTGCGCCGCGGCTGGCTGGTGGCCTTGCTGGTGCTGCTGCTGATCGTTGCGGCCAGCATCGTCGGCGACCTGTTCGAATCCCAGCTGAAGCGCCGCGCCGGCATCAAGGACAGCAGCAAGCTGCTGCCCGGCCATGGCGGCGTACTCGACCGTATCGATGCGCTGATCCCGGTCTTGCCATTTGCCGCCCT
Organism: Janthinobacterium aestuarii; assembly: GCF_046113285.1. Lineage (NCBI taxonomy): Bacteria > Pseudomonadati > Pseudomonadota > Betaproteobacteria > Burkholderiales > Oxalobacteraceae > Janthinobacterium > Janthinobacterium aestuarii. The sequence goes on along the minus strand of NZ_CP142524.1, from coordinate 3,579,140 downwards.
CGTGGCCAGCTGGCTTTAAGGAAACTCATGCAATACATCACCATTCTTGGCGCGACCGGCTCGATCGGCGTGTCCACCCTGGACGTCCTCGCGCGTCATCCGGAGCAATACAGCGTGTATGCGCTGAGCGCCCACAGCCGCGTGGCCGAACTGGCCGCCCAGTGCCTGCAATTTCGCCCCCGGCGCGCCGTCGTCGGCACGGCCGACGCCGCCCTTGAACTGACGCGCTTGCTGCGCGGGCAGGGCGTCGATACGCAAGTCGAGTACGGGGTGGACGCCCTGTGCGACATCGCCAGCGCGCCACAGGTGACGGGCGTGATGGCGGCCATCGTCGGCGCGGCCGGCCTGGCGCCCACCCTGGCGGCAGCGCGTGCCGGCAAGAAAGTATTGCTGGCCAATAAAGAAGCGCTGGTCATGTCCGGCCAGCTGTTCATCGATGCCGTGCATGACAACGGCGCCGTGCTGCTGCCCATCGACAGCGAACACAACGCCATCTTCCAATGCATGCCGCACGCCCATGGCCGCGCGCCGGGCGCCGCGGGCGTGGCGAAAATCGTGCTGACGGCTTCCGGCGGCCCTTTCCTGACGCGCGACGTCGAGACGCTCGACACGGTCACGCCGGACCAGGCATGCAAGCATCCGACCTGGGCCATGGGGCGCAAGATTTCCGTCGATTCGGCCACCATGATGAACAAGGGCCTGGAAGTGATCGAGGCGCACTGGCTGTTCGGCGCGCCGGCCGACCAGATCGAGGTGCTGATCCACCCGCAAAGCGTGATCCATTCGATGGTTTCGTACATCGACGGTTCCGTGCTGGCCCAGCTGGGTAATCCGGACATGCGCACGCCGATCGCCCATGCGCTGGCGTATCCGCAGCGCATCGCTTCCGGCGTGGCGCAGCTGGACCTGGCCCAAGTGGCCACCTTGCAGTTCGAACGTCCCGATTTCCGCCGTTTCCCCTGCCTGGCGCTGGCCTTTGACGCCTTGCGTGCGGGCGGCACGGCGCCGGCTTTGCTCAATGCGGCCAATGAAGTGGCCGTGCAAGCGTTTCTTGACGAACAGATCGGCTTCCGCCAGATCGACAGGGTCATCGCGCACGTGATCGAGACGGTGCCGCATGGCGCCGCTTCGAGCATCGACGCCGTGATGGAGCAGGACCGCCTGGCCAGAGCGGCCGCGCACGCGTATATCGCGCAAAGGCTGGCTGCATGACGCTCATCACCACGTTGCTGGCCTTTATCGTCGCGCTCGGTTCGCTGATTACCCTGCACGAGCTGGGCCACTACCTGGTGGCGCGCTGGTGCGGCGTGAAAGTGCTGCGTTTCTCGATCGGCATGGGAAAAGTGGTGTATTCGCGCAAGTTTGGCAAGGACCAGACGGAATGGGCGATCTCCGCGCTGCCGCTGGGCGGCTATGTCAGCATGCTCGACAGCCGCGCGCAAGACCTCAGCGACTTGCCGGAGAGCGAATTGCGCCGCGAATTCACGCGCCAGAGCGTGTGGCGCCGCATCGCCATCGTGGCCGCCGGCCCGCTGGCCAACTTCCTCGTCGCCATCGTGCTGTACGCGGGCCTGTTCATGCATGGCATCGAAGAGCCGTCGAGCAAGCTCGGCCCCGTGGCCGAACAGACTGCCGCCCATGCGGCCGGCTTGCGCAGCGGCGATACGGTCGAGTCGGTGAATGGCAAGCCCGTGGCCAGCTGGTCCGAGCTGCGCTGGGAACTGATCCAGGCTACCCTCGACAAGCTGCCGGCGCGCATTGAAGTGCGCCGTCCCGACCGTGGCCAGCAGGAAGCGACCTTGCCGACGGCCAGCCTGACGGAGACGGACCTGGAAGGCGACGTGCTGGGCAAGCTGGGTTTGACCCTGGCCCGTTCCGCGCCCACGCTGATGGAAATCATGCCCGATGGCGCCGCCGCGCGCGCCGGCCTGCAGAAAAACGACCAGATCCTGGCCATCGACGAACAACCCGTGCACGACGTGGCGGCCGTCATCGCCACCCTGAGCCAGGCGCCGGGCCGCACCTTGCAATTGCAGCTCTTGCGCCAGGGCCAGGACCTGACCTTGCCCATTACGCCGGACGCCGTGCCGGGCGCCGGGGCAGAGGGAGCTGTAACAGTTGGTAAGATACAAGCAAAGCTGGGACAGGTGCCGGATATGATCACCGTGGCCTCCGGACCGTTCTCTGCCGTGGGCAAGGCGTCCGCCAAGGTCTGGGATACCAGTGTCATGAGCCTGAAAATGCTGGGCAAAATGATCACCGGCCAGGTTTCTCTGAAGAATGTGACGGGACCCATTACCATCGCCGATTACGCGGGCCAGACGGCGCGCATCGGCTTGGTAAGCTACCTGAGCTTCATCGCCTTCATCAGTATCAGTCTGGGCGTGATGAATTTGCTACCCATTCCTGTTCTGGATGGCGGGCATTTGCTGTATTATTCGCTGGAAGTTTTGACCGGACGCCCCTTGCCGGAGCGCGTAGGCGAGATTGCCCAGCGCCTGGGGATAGGTTTGTTGCTGACCTTGATGGTGCTTGCCGTCTTTAATGACGTGTTGCGATTGCTGAATTAGGACGCTGGTTGAGGCCATTGCGTGAGTCGCACAAGCAATCTTTTGTGTATGTTGTCCATTGATTTACCCATTGAATAACCCCAATGAAATTACATTCTGCTCGTTTTGCCTTGCCTTCCTTTCGCCGCAGCCTGATCGGCGCCGCCGTCATGGCCATCTGTTCCGGCCACGCGCTGGCCGTCCAGCCATTTACAGTCAAGGACATCCGGGTCGAAGGGATCCAGCGTACTGAAGCGGGCACCGTCTTTGCCTACCTGCCGGTGCGGGTCGGCGAAACGTTCTCCGACGAGAAGAGCGTTGCCGCCATCAAGGCCCTGTATGCGACGGGCATGTTCAAGGATGTGCGCCTGGAAGCCGATGGCGACGTGCTGGTGGTGCTGGTCGAGGAACGTCCGGCCATCGCCAGCGTGGCATTTACCGGTACCAAGGAATTTGAAAAGGACGTGCTGGTCAAGGCGCTGAAGGAAATCGGCGTCGGTGAAGCCAAGATTTTCGACAAGGCCTCCGTCGACCGCGCGGAACAGGAACTCAAGCGCCAGTACCTGTCGCATGGCCTGTACGGCGTGAAGATCACCACCACCGTCACGCCGATCGAGCGCAACCGCGTCAACGTGGTGTTCGCCGTCGACGAGGGCGACGTGGCCCGCATCAAGCAGATCAACATCGTCGGCAACAAGGCCTTCACGGACAAGGAACTGCGCGAGCAGCTGGCCCTGAACACGGGCGGCTGGTTCAGCTGGTACACCAAGGCCGACCAGTATTCGAAGACCAAGCTGACGGGCGACATCGAAGCGCTGAAGTCCTACTATCTGGACCGCGGCTACATCGAGATGCAGGTCGATTCGACGCAAGTGTCGATCACGCCCGATAAAAAAGACATTTACCTGACGATCAACATCACCGAAGGTGAAAAGTACAAGATCGCCGGCACCAAGTTCGAAGGCGAGATGTTCGGCCGCGAAGAAGAGCTCAAAGCGCTGAACCTGATGCGCGAAGGCGACATCTACTCGGGCGCGCGCCTGACGGCGACGAACAAGCGCATCCAGGACCGCCTGGCCACGTTCGGCTATGCGTTTGCCAACGTCAACGCCAATCCCGAAATCAACCGCGAGAAGCATGAAGTCGGTTTCACCTTCTTCATCGATCCGGGCAAGCGCGTCTACGTGCGCCACATGAATATCGCCGGCAACACCACCACGCGCGATGAAGTCATCCGCCGCGAATTCCGCCAGTTCGAATCGTCCTGGTACGACAGCAACAAGATCAAGCTGTCGCGCGACCGTGTCGACCGCCTCGGCTACTTCAAGGACGTGACCATCGACACGCCGGAAGCGCAGGGCACGACCGACCAGGTCGACGTCAACGTGACGGTGGTGGAAAAACCGACCGGTAACTTCCTGATCGGCGGCGCCTTCTCGCAATCGGAAAAATTCACCCTGTCGGCCTCGATTTCGCAAGCCAACTTCGCCGGTAGCGGCAACACGGTCGGCATTGAACTCAATACCAGCCATTACAGCCGCACGATCGCGTTTTCGCAAACCAATCCGTACTTCACGGACGACGGCATTTCGCGCAGCTTCGAAGTCTACCTGCGCACGACGGAACCGCCGGCGCTGAACATCGGCAGCTACAAGATCAAGCAGACCGGTGGCCGCGTCAGTTTCGGCGTGCCGTTCTCGGAAGTCGACACCGTCTTCTTCGGCATCGGCGCCGAGCGCTCGCGCATCGAAACGGACATCACCAGCCCGATCCGCTTCAAGCAGTACGTGATCGACAATGGCGGCCCGTCCGACGGTATCGGTTCGGCCACCACGAATTCCATCCCGCTGACGGCGGCATGGCAGCGCGACAGCCGCGACAGCGCCCTGACGCCATCGATCGGCCGCTACCAGCGCGTCAACCTCGAGGCCGACCTGATCGGCGACCAGAAATATTTCCGCGCCATTTATGAGCACCAGTATTTCCGTCCGTTGTTCAGCAAGGTCACCCTGGCGCTGAAGGGCGAGATCGATTACGGCCACGGTATCGGCAAGCACGTGTATCCGGTCTTCAAGAACTTCTACGGCGGCGGCATCGGTTCGGTGCGCGGCTACCTGAGTTCCTCGCTGGGCGCGGTCGAACCGAGCACCAACGATGCCTTGGGCGGCGCTTCGCGCCTGATCGGTAATGCGGAACTGCAGATGCCATTCCCCGGTTCGGGCAATGACCGCAGCTTGCGCTGGTTCGGTTTCCTTGACGGCGGCCAGGTCTACCAGGAAGGCGAAAAAATGCGGATCTCGCAATTGCGCTATTCTGCTGGCTTGGGCATCAGCTGGATTTCACCGGTGGGCCCGCTCAAGCTGAGCTACGCCAAGCCGCTGAACGCCAAGCCGACGGACCGCCTGGAGCGCTTCCAGTTCCAGATGGGCACCGGTTTCTGACCGGCCATCTGAACGGGGGCGACAGCTTTTACTTTTTGACCATGGAGTATCATGAACACCGCATCCGCTACCCTGCCCAAGACCCTTGCCGTGATCGCATTGTGCTGGAGTTCGCTGTTGCCGGTGCAGGCGCAGGCTCAGGAGTCGAAGATCGCCTGGATCAGCAGCGAACGTATTTATAACGAATCGAGGCTGGCCAAGCTGGCCAGCGCCAAGCTGGCCGAAGAGTTCCGCTCGCGCGAAAAAGCCGTGCAGGAACTGGCTGCCCGCTTCAAGGTGGCCAACGAAGCCCTGGAAAAGGACATGCCGACCCTGAGCGAGGCGGAGCGCGCCAAGCGCCAGCGCGAGTTTTTCGAGCTGGACAAGGAGCTGCAACGCCGCCAGCGCGAGTTCCGCGAAGACCTGAGCCAGCGCACGAATGAAGAGCGCAGCGCCATCGCGGAAAAGGCCAACACCATCATCCAGCAGATGGCGCATATCGAAGGATATGACATCGTGCTGCAGGAAGCCCTGTGGGCCAGCCCGCGCATCGACATTACCGACAAGGTCTTGAAGGCGCTGGACAAGTGATATTAGAATAGAGGTAATTAGATGGGCACTCGACTAGGAGAATTGGTCGAACGCTTCGGCGGGCAGTTGGCGGGCGATCCCAACCTGGAAGTGTCAGGTATCGCACCGCTGGCCGACGCCGGCGCTTCGCACATCAGCTTTCTCAGCAATAGCAAATTCCGCGCACAGGCGGCCCAGAGCGGCGCCGCCGCGCTGATCCTCACGCCGGCCGACGATGCGCTGATCGGCGGCGACTACGCCGGCGCGCGCATCGTCACCCCGAATCCCTATGTGTATTTCGCGCGCGCGGCGCAGTATTTCGCCGCCCTGCACGAGATCACGGCACCAATCGGCATCCATCCGGGCGCCTTTGTCGACGCCAGCGCGCAGGTTGACGCCAGCGCCTCCGTCGGCGTGCATGCGGTGATCGAAGCGGGCGCCGTGATCGGCGCCGGCTGCGTCATCGGACCCGGTTGCGTGGTGGGGCGCGACGCCGTCATCGGCGCCGGTACCCAGCTGTTCGCCAACGTGACCTTTCACGCGCGCTGCGTGATCGGCCAGCGCGGCATCATCCATTCGGGCGCCGTGATCGGCACCGACGGATTCGGCTTCGCCAACGAAGGCGGCGTCTACATCAAGATACCGCAGACGGGCAGGGTGGTGATCGGTGACGATGTCGATATCGGCGCCAACACCACCATCGACCGCGGCGCACTGGCCGACACCATCATCGAAGATGGCGTCAAGCTCGATAACCAGATCCAGATCGGCCACAACTGCCATATCGGCGCGCACACGGCCATGGCCGGCTGTGTCGGCGTGGCCGGCAGCGCCATCATCGGCAAGTACTGCACCTTTGGCGGCGCCGCCATGGTGCTGGGCCACCTGACCATTGCCGACCGCGTCCACGTGGGCTCGGGCAGCATGGTCTCGCGTTCGATCCTGGAAGCGGGCCAGTACACGGGCTTTTATCCGCTGGCCAAGAACGCCGACTGGGAAAAGAGCGCGGCCATCGTGCGCAACCTGTCAAGCATGCGCGAGAAGATCCGCGCGCTTGAAAAAACAATTAAAACACTGACCACGCAAGACGAAAAATGACTACTGAAAAAAAGACCCTCGACATCCTCGCCATCAAATCGCTGCTGCCGCATCGCTACCCGCTGCTGCTGGTCGACCGCGTGCTGGACTGGGAAGCCGATAAAACCATCACCGCCATCAAGAATGTGACGGTCAACGAAGAGTTCTTCCAGGGCCATTTCCCGCACAAGCCGGTCATGCCCGGCGTGCTGATGATCGAAGCGCTGGCGCAGACGGCAGCTTTGCTGTCGTTCCTGTCGATGGGCGTGAAGCCGGACGAGAATTCGGTCGTGTACTTCGTCGGTATCGACAATGCGCGCTTCAAGCGTCCAGTCGAACCGGGCGACCAATTGAAGATGGATGTGGAAATCCTGCGCGTCTCGCGCGGCATCTGGAAATACAAGGCCGTCGGTACGGTTGACGGCAAGCTGGCGGTGGAAGCGGAACTGATGTGCACGATCCGTAGCGCGCAAGATGCCAGCCAGTCTGCGAGCCAGCCAGCGGGGCAGTAACATGGCGGCCATCCACTCCACGGCAGTCATCGATCCGAAGGCTGAGCTCGACAGCTCGGTCGAGGTGGGTCCGTACACCATCATCGGTCCGCACGTGCGCATCGGCGCCGGCACCAGGGTCGGCCCGCACGTGGTGATCGACGGCCACACGACGATCGGCAGCGACAACCACCTGTTCCAGTTTTCTTCCATCGGCGCGCAGCCGCAGGATAAAAAATGGGCGGGCGAGGCGACGCGCCTGGAAATCGGCGACCGCAACACCATCCGCGAGTTCTGCACCTTCAACACGGGCACCGTGCAGGGCGGCGGCGTGACGCGCCTGGGCAATGACAACTGGATCTCGGCGTATGTGCACCTGGCGCACGACTGCCTGGTGGGCAACAACACTATCTTTTCGAACAACGCGCAGCTGGCGGGACACGTGGAAATCGGCGACTGGGTCATCATGAGCGGTTTCGCCAATGTGCACCAGTTCTGCAAGATCGGCGCGCACGCCTTTGTCGGCATGAGCACCAGCCTGACGCAGGACGTGCCGCCGTTCGTCCTGTTGAACGGCAATCCGGCACAGGCCCATGGCGTCAATATCGAAGGCTTGAAACGCCGCGGCTTTACGCGCGAGCAGATCAACGGCATCCGCGCCGCGTATAAGCTCATCTACCGCGCGGGACTGACGCTGGAAGAGTCCAAGGCGGCCCTGTTCGAAGAAGAGCAGGCTTCCTCGCCCGAGGTGGCGCAACACATTCGCGCCATGCGCGAATTCCTTGGCGTGGCGTCGCGTGGCATCGTCCGCTGACCAGGACCGCGGCCTCGGTGTCGCCAATGTCGCCATCGTCGCCGGCGAGGTGTCGGGCGATTTGCTGGCCAGCCGGCTGCTGTCCGGCCTCGTGCCGCAGCTGCCCGGCGCGCGCTTCCACGGCATCGGCGGCGAGCACATGGCCAGGCAGGGCTTCGTGTCCGACTGGCCGCTCGACAAACTGACCGTGCGCGGCCTGTTCGAGATCATTCCCCGCTACCGCGAAATCAAGGGTATCCAGAACGCGCTGCGCGACCAGCTGCTGGCGGAGCGTCCCGCCGTCTTCATCGGCGCCGACTACCCGGGCTTTAACTTGGGGCTGGAACAGCAGCTGAAGGAAGGCGGCATCCCCACCGTGCACTACATCGGGCCGCAGATATGGGCCTGGCGCGGTGGACGCATCAAGAAAATCATCAAGGCCGTTTCGCACATGCTGGTGATCTTCCCGTTCGAGGAAGAGATCTACCGCAAGGCGGGCGTGCCCGTCACCTATGTCGGCCATCCGCTGGCCGAGATGATCCCTTTGCAGCCCGACGAGGCGGCCGCGCGCCGTGTCCTGGGCTTGCCGCAAGACGCGAATGTCGTGACCCTGATGCCGGGCAGCCGCATGGGCGAACTCAAATATAATACCGAGGCGTTTGTTGGCGCCTGCAAGCTGCTGCTGGCGCGCGACCGCTCCCTGCGTTTCGTCGCGCCCATGGCCGGCGAAAAGCAGCGCCAGTACTTTTTGCAACTGATCCGTGAGGCGGGCTTGCAGGACGTCGAGATATTGCTCACCGATGGCGGCTCGCACACGGCCATCTGCGCCGCCGATGCGGTGCTGGTGGCTTCCGGAACGGCGTCGCTGGAAGTGGCGCTGTACAAGAAACCGATGGTCATCGCCTACAAGATGATGCGCGCCTCGTGGGAAATCATGCGCCACATGGGCTATCAGCCGTGGATAGGCTTGCCGAACATCCTGGCGCGCGATTACCTGGTGCCCGAGCTGCTGCAAAACGCGGCCAGCCCGCAAGCGCTGGCGGACGCCATGTGGCAGCAGCTGAGCGACGTGCCGGGCCGCTTGCGCCTGGTGCAGCGCTTCACGGACATGCACCACAGCCTGCTGCGCGACAGCGCGCGCGAGAGCGCCAACGCCGTCATGCAGGTCATCGCCGCCAACCGCAAGTAAGCCCGAATCACCGCTTCAACCGCAGCACCAACCAAAGATTCAACGTGAAAAATATCTATCCCGGCCTGTTTGACGACTTGCCATTCTCGCTCGATGAAATCATCTGCGGCGTCGACGAGGCAGGCCGCGGTCCGCTGGCCGGCCCCGTCTTCGCCGCCGCCGTGATCCTCGATCCGAACCAGCCCATCGACGGCTTGCGTGATTCGAAAAAACTCAGCGAAGCCAGGCGCGACCTGCTGGCACCGCAAATCAAGGCCAAGGCCCTGGCCTGGGCCATCGCCGAAGCGTCGGAAGAAGAGATCGACAACCTGAACATCCTGCAGGCGTCGATGCTGGCCATGCGCCGCGCCGTCGAGGCCCTGGCGACCGTGCCGACCCTGGCACTGATCGACGGCAACCGCTGCCCCGTGATGCCGATACGCGGCATGGCCATCATCGGCGGCGACGACAAGGTCGATTCCATTTCCGCCGCTTCCATCCTGGCCAAGACGGCGCGCGATGCGGCGCTGGTGCACCTGCATGCGGCCTATCCCGAGTACTGCTTCGACCAGCACAAGGGCTATGGCACCAAGCTGCACCTGGAGCGCCTGCACCTGCACGGCGCCTCGCCCGTGCACCGCCGCTCGTTCGCGCCCGTGCGCAACGTGATCGCGCTGTTCGGCGGGCAGGAGGTGGCGGCATGAAGACGATTACCTCGCGCGACAATGCGCAATACAAGGATTTATTGAAGCTGGCGGGCAGTTCGCAGGCGCGCCGCAAGTCGTGCCGCACCCTGCTCGACGGCGTGCACCTGTGCCAGTCGTACCTGCAGCTGCGCGGCATGCCGGAGCAGTGCATCGTCAGCGAAAGCGCCTTGCAAAATCCGGAAGTGGCGGAGATCGTCGGCCAGCTGGAAAGCCGGCGCGCGCACGTACTGGGCTTGCCCGATGCGCTGTATAACGCGGTGAGCCAGGTCGAACATGGCGTGGGCGTGATGTTCCTCGTCGAGACGCCGGAACGGGCCGTCACGCAGCCTCTGAGCGTGTCGGCCGTGCTGCTCGATAACCTGCAAGACCCGGGCAACGTGGGTTCCATCCTGCGCAGCGCGGCCGCCGCCGGCATCACGCAGGTGTACTGCAGCGCCGGCACGGCTTTCTGCTGGTCGCCCAAGGTGCTGCGCGCGGCGATGGGCGCGCACTTCGTGCTCGACATCTTTGAAAACGTCGACCTGGCGGCACTCGTATCGAACGCCAAGGTGGCGACGCTGGCCACCAGCGGCTACGCCACGCAGCGTCTGTACGACGTCGACCTGCGCCAGCCCGTCGCATGGCTGTTCGGCCATGAAGGGCAGGGCGTCGCCGACGACCTGCTGTCGATGGCCACGCACCAGGTAGTCATTCCCCACCTGGGCCAGATCGAATCGCTGAACGTGGCCGCCTGCGCCGCCGTGTGCTTCTTCGAGCAGCTGCGCCAGGGTCAGTCCTGATACTTTCACAGCAAGGCCCGCCATGCCTGACCATGCAGTTCTGCCCTTGCTTGCCGACGGTGCCACGCGTGACGAGGCCTGGTGGCGCCAGGTAGCCAGGTTTTATCCCGCTCCGCCCGACGCCATCGTCAATCTCGAGCACGGCTATTTCGGCGCCATGGCCGCCCCCGTGCAAGCGGCCTTCGAGCAGGCCGTGCGCTACACCAACGAGCAACTGAGTCCTTTCGTGCGCGGCGAATTCACGCGCACGCATGTGGATAGCCTGCGCCGGCGCGTCGCCGCGCTGATCCATGCGGAACCGCATGAAATCCTGCTGACCCGCAGCGGCACCGAGTCGATGCAGGTGCTGATCACGCAATACCACGGCCTGGCGCCCGGCGATACCGTGCTGTGGAGTAATCTCGACTATCCGGCCATGCGCACGGCCATGCGCTGGCTGGCGCAGCGCCGTGGCGTCACCAGCACGCAAGTCGCATTGAACTTGCCCATCGGCGATGACGAGATCATCGCCCGCTACGCGCAAGCCATGCGCCAGGCCGTCAAGCCCAAATTGCTGCTGCTGTCGCAGGTGACGCCGGCCAATGGCCAGCAAATGCCGCTGAAGGCCATCATGACGCTGGCGCGCGAACACGGTATCGACGTGCTGCTCGACAGCGCTCATGCGCTGGGGCAGGTCGACGTCGACGTGCAGGCCATGGGTGTCGATTTCGCCGGTTTCAATCTGCACAAATGGCTGGGGGCGCCGGCGGGACTCGGTGTCGTGTATATCCGCGCCTCGCAATTGCACAAGATCGAGCCGCATTGTGGCGACGACGATTATCCGCTGGACGATATCCGCAGCCGCCTGCACATGGGCATGCCGCCGATCGGCGCCATCCTGGCCGCGCCTGCCGCCTTGGAATTCCATGCGCGCCTGGGCGGCACGCCGGCCAAGAACGAACGCCTGGCCTGGCTGCGCAATTACTGGGTCGAGCGGGCGGCGCAGTTGCCCGGCGTGCGCATCCTGTCGCCGCTCGATGCCAAACGCGGCACGGCGCTGGTCGCCTTTGCCGTTGACGGCATGAGCGCGCGCGATCTGCAGCAAGCCTTGCTGCAGCGTTTTGGCGTCTTTACCGTGCAGCGCAATATCGGCGATGCCGACATCGTGCGCGCCACGGTGGCAATCACCACCACCACCGCTGAACTGGACCAATTGGTGGCGGCGCTGACGGTGCTGTCCAGCGAGGCGAACGCCTGACAAAACCGTCGCGAGCGCACGCGCAGCAGGTTTGGTCAGGTGTTCTAGTACTCGCGGCGGTTCGGCTTGATCTCTTGCAGGATCGTCGTGGAGATCTCTTCGATCGACTTGGTGGTCGAGGAGAGCCAGCGGATACCTTCGCGTTTCATCATTTTTTCCGCCTCGTTGACTTCGTAACGGCAGTTTTCAATTGCCGCATACTTGCTTCCAGCGCGTCTTTCGTTGCGTATTTCCGACAAACGTTCGGGCGTAATGCTCAATCCGAAAATTTTATTCTTAAATTCCAGCAGGGCCGATGGCAGCTTGTCGCGCTCGAAATCGTCGGGAATCAGCGGATAATTGGCCGCCTTGATACCGTATTGCATGGCCAGATACAGGCTGGTCGGGGTCTTGCCAGAGCGCGAAACACCCACCAGAATGACATCGGCCGAGGACAGGTTCTTGTGCGACTGCCCATCGTCATGCGCCAGCGAATAGTTGATCGCCTCGATGCGGTTCTTGTATTCCTCGCTGTCGACGATATTGTGCGAGCGTCCGATGGTGTGGGTCGACATCACGCCCAGCTCCTGCTCCAGCGGGGCCACAAAGGTCTGGATCAGGTCCATGTGCATGCCGCTGGACTTGCGGATCACGGCCGACAGGTCGTTCTTCACCAGGGTGGAGAAAATGATCGGGCGCTGGCCATCGGCGGCGAAGGCTTCGTTGATCTTGCGCGCCGCATCGTATGCCTTGTCCATGGTGTCGATGAAGGGCAGGCGGATCTGGCGGAAGCGCAGATCGAACTGCGTCAGCACCGAGTGGCCGAACGTCTCGGCGGTGATGCCGGTACCGTCGGAAACGAAGAAGACGGTGCGGGCCGCAGAGGGCAGAGGAGGGCGTGGTTCTTGTGTCATGGGTTTTCGGATCAAGATTGTGCGTCGTCAATTTGCGCCGCACAAGGTAAAATGGCTGCAACGGTATGATTGTGCTGCACGACGCCAAGAATAACAAGAAGACTGTCTGTGCGCCGCGCGTAAAGATTTCTATCATCAGTAAGGGTGTCATTATGACCAACGCAGTATCGCAACAGCAGGAAGACAAGGACGCGGTGTATGTTGCCTCGTTCGAGCATTTGCGCATGACGGATGTCGAATCCGTCGGCGGCAAGAACGCCTCCCTGGGCGAAATGATCAGCCAGCTGGCGGAAGCCGGCGTGCGCGTGCCCGGTGGCTTTGCCACCACGGCGCAGGCATTCCGCGATTTCCTTTCGTATAGCGCCAACGGCGGCTTGCCGCTGGCCGAACGCATCGCCCAGCGCCTCGAAGGGCTGAACATCGATGACGTGCGCGCGCTGGCGCAAGCCGGCGCCGAGATCCGTCAATGGATCGTCGAAACGCCGTTCCAGCCACGCCTGGCCGCTGAAATCGATCAGTTCTACGCCAAGCTGGTGGCCGATTCCGACACCGAAATGTCGTTTGCCGTGCGTTCCTCGGCCACGGCGGAAGACTTGCCGGACGCCTCTTTTGCTGGTCAGCAAGAAACCTTCCTGAACGTGGTCGGCATCGACAACGTGCTCGAAGCCATGAAACAGGTGTTCGCGTCGCTGTACAACGACCGCGCCATCTCGTATCGCGTGCACAAGGGCTTTACGCACGCTGAAGTGGCCTTGTCGGCCGGCGTGCAGCGCATGGTGCGTTCCGACCTGGGCGCGGCCGGCGTGATGTTCACCATCGATACCGAGTCGGGCTTCAAGGACGTGGTCTTCGTCACTTCCAGCTATGGCCTGGGCGAAACCGTGGTGCAGGGCGCCGTCAATCCCGATGAATTCTATGTGCACAAGCCGATGCTGGAAAAAGGCAAGTCGCCTGTGATCCGCCGCAATATCGGCTCGAAGCTGCTGAAGATGGAATTTACGAACGAAGCGAAAGCCGGCCGTTCCGTGAAAACCGTCGACGTACCCGTCGAAATGCGCAACCGCTACTCGCTGAACGACAGCGAAGTGGTGGAGCTGGCCAAGTACGCCGTCATCATCGAAAACCACTACGGCCGTCCGATGGACATCGAGTGGGGCAAGGATGGCCGCGACGGCAAGCTGTACATCCTGCAGGCGCGTCCTGAAACCGTCAAGTCGCAGCAAAAGGCGACCGACGTGCAGGAACGCTTCAAGCTGAAGAGCACGGGCACCGTGCTGACGTCGGGCCGCGCCATCGGCCAGAAGATCGGCGCCGGCCCCGTGCGCGTGATCCACGACCCGGCCGACATGGAGCGCGTGCAGCCAGGCGACGTGCTCGTTGCCGACATGACGGACCCGAACTGGGAACCGGTCATGAAGCGCGCATCGGCCATCGTCACCAACCGTGGCGGCCGCACTTGCCACGCAGCAATTATTGCCCGTGAACTCGGCGTGCCTGCCGTCGTCGGCTGCGGCGACGCGACCGACGTGCTGAAAGACGGCACGTTCGTCACCGTCGTGTGCTCCGAAGGCGACGAAGGCAAGATCTACGACGGCTTGCTGGAAACGGAAGTGTCGGAAGTGTCGCGCGGCGAATTGCCGAAGCTCGATACCAAGATCATGCTCAACGTGGGCAATCCGCAGCTGGCGTTCGACTTCCAGTCCGTGCCGAATGCCGGCGTGGGCCTGGCGCGTCTGGAATTCATCATCAATAACAATATTGGTGTGCATCCGCGCGCGATCCTGGAATACCCGAACATCGATGCCGACCTGAAAAAGGCCGTGGAATCGGTGGCGCGCGGCCACGCTTCGCCAAAAGCGTTCTATATCGACAAGCTGGCTGAAGGTATCGCTACCATCGCCGCCGCGTTCTGGCCGAAAAAAGTCATCGTGCGCCTGTCCGACTTCAAGTCGAACGAGTACAAGAAGCTGATCGGCGGTTCGCGCTACGAGCCGGACGAGGAAAACCCGATGCTGGGCTTCCGCGGCGCGGCGCGCTACCTGTCGGCCGACTTCTCCGAAGCGTTCAACATGGAATGCGAAGCGATGAAGCGCGTGCGCAATGACATGGGCCTGACGAACGTGGAAATCATGGTGCCATTCGTGCGCACCCTGGGCCAGGCCGAGAAAGTCATCGACTTGCTGGCGAAGAACGGCCTGAAGCGCGGCGAGAACGACCTGCGCGTCATCATGATGTGCGAAGTGCCGTCGAACGCCATCCTGGCCGACCAGTTCCTCGACCATTTCGACGGCTTCTCGATCGGTTCGAACGACCTGACCCAGCTGACCCTGGGCCTGGACCGCGATTCCGGCATGGAATTGCTGGCCGCCGACTTCGACGAGCGCGATCCTGCCGTGAAAGCCCTGCTGGCCCTGGCCATCAAGGCTTGCCTGACACGCGGCAAGTACATCGGCATTTGCGGCCAGGGTCCTTCCGACCATCCGGACTTCGCCGTCTGGCTGATGGAGCAGGGCATTGAATCGATGTCCCTGAATCCTGACTCGGTGATCGATACCTGGCAAAAGCTGGCTGCGCTGAAAGCGTAAGCATCTTTATTGCCCCTTGAAAACCCGCTGCCACTGACCTGGCAGCGGGTTTTTTTATGCCTGCTGTGGAGCGCACGGCAGTATCCGATGGGCTTGCGCCAGATCAGCTAAAATGATTCCACCAATACATTGAAACGGGAGTTCACATGGCAAGCAAGAAACCGAGCAAAGTGGCAAAGATCGACATCGGCATTTCCGAAGCGGACCGCGCGAAGATTGCGGAAGGCCTGTCCGGCCTGCTGGCCGACAGCTACACCTTGTACCTGATGACCCATAATTTTCACTGGAACGTCAAGGGGCCGATGTTCAACACCCTGCACCTGATGTTCATGACGCAATACACGGAGCAGTGGGCCGCGCTGGACTTGATCGCCGAGCGTATCCGCGCCCTCGGCTATCCGGCGCCGGGCACCTACAAGGAATTCGTCAAGCTCGCTTCGATCAAGGAGATCGACGGCGTGCCGCCGGCGCTGGACATGGTCAGCCACCTGGTGTCGGCACAGGAAGCGACCGCGCGCACGGCGCGCCGTTTGTTCCCGTTGCTCGAGAAAGCCAATGACCAGCCGACGGCCGATTTGATCACGCAGCGCCTCGATTTGCATGAGAAGACGGCGTGGATGTTGCGCAGCCTGCTCGAGGAATAAACGCCGGGCCGGCGGCGCTAATTCGCCGCCGGCTATTGACGTCATCCGGAATTGCGTTAGACTGCTTGTATATAGGTGTTTGGCAAGAATAATATCAGGCAGTGCAGCGCATTAAACCCCGTCGCTTATATAGGCTGCGGGGTTTTTTATTTTGGATTCACAAGGATGGAGGCATCATGGCTGAATGGGTGGGCTGGTTTGTCGCGGCTGGCGCGGTATTGATCCTGGAGCTGTTTACGGGCACGTTTTATCTGCTGATGATCGCCATCGGCGTCAGCGCCGGAGGATTGGTGGCGCTGGCGGGCGGAAATGGCAGCTGGCAGGCCCTGACGGCCGCCATTGTCGGCGTGGCGGCTACGCTGTTATTGCGGCGCAGCCGTTTTGGCAGGGCGGCGCGGCGCGATGCGGCGCAGGATCCGAATGTGAATCTCGATATCGGCCAAAGCGTGGCGGTCGCGCACTGGGTCGATGGTGCGGCGCGCGTCATGTATCGCGGCGCCTTGTGGGATGTGGAATTGATTCCCGGCAGCGATACGCAGGCCGGTCATTACACCATACGTGCCGTGCGTGGCAGCCGTTTGATTGTTGGATAACCTGGAGAATAGATTATGGAAGTAAGCATCGGAAGCGTGTCGCTGATCTTGTTATTGCTGGCGTTGGTATTTGTCTTCAAGACGGTCAATGTGGTGCCGCAGCAGCATGCCTGGGTGGTGGAACGCCTGGGCAAGTTCCATGCGGTATTGGGGCCTGGCCTGAATATTGTCGTACCTTTTGTTGACCGCATCGCTTATAAGCATGTACTCAAGGAAATTCCACTCGACGTGCCGCCGCAGGTGTGCATTACGCGTGACAATACGCAATTGCAGGTCGATGGCATTCTGTATTTCCAGATTACCGATGCGATGCGTGCTTCATATGGTTCGTCGAATTATATTGCCGCCATTACGCAATTGGCGCAAACGACCTTGCGATCGGTGATCGGTAAAATGGAACTCGACAAGACATTTGAAGAGCGCGACCATATCAATACTGCCATCGTGAATGCCATCGATGAATCGGCGGCGAATTGGGGCGTCAAGGTATTGCGCTATGAAATCAAGGATTTGACGCCGCCCAAGGAAATCCTGCATGCGATGCAGGCGCAGATCACGGCCGAGCGCGAAAAGCGCGCGCTGATTGCCGCCTCGGAAGGACGCAAGCAGGAGCAGATCAATATCGCCAGCGGCGAGCGCGAAGCGAACATTGCCCGCTCCGAAGGCGAGAAGCAGGCATCGATCAACCGCGCCGAAGGTCAGGCCACAGCCATCGTTGCGCTGGCACAGGCCAGTGCCGAGGCGCTGCGCCAGGTCGGCGCCGCCATCCGCGAGCCGGGCGGCGAAGATGCCGTCAACCTGAAAGTGGCCGAACAGTATGTGGGCGCCTTCGCGCAATTGGCGAAGACAAATAACTCGATTATCGTGCCGGCCAATCTGGGCGATATGAGTGGTTTGATCGCCGCGGCAATGCAGGTGGTCAAAACCCAGAAGCCGAAAGGTGGCGTGGCGATTCCTTGATTGCCGGTGAATAGCAAACTCGTAGCAAGTTTTTCGTCAATACTGCCCGCCATATCGCGGGCAGTTTTCATTTGCGCCACTGGAATATATGGCAGCAGCAGGGTTGGAGTATCAGCGTTGGAATCAGTAGCGCTGAGAATATTTTCTTTATGCTATGCTGTGCGCACTTTCTGGGTTATATGTTGTCGTGCGACGCTTATCTTTTTGATTGAAGTGGAATCTGCTGCACCGATGTCCGCGATGGACGGCGACGCGGGATTGGAGGCCGGTGCACGGTGGCCGATAGTATTGGCCCCGTGTATGTTTTGAATTGCAATTTTTAATTACTATAAATTGCAATGAAACAAAAAATACTGCAGAATAAATGTGACCGATGGCGCTGTATTGAATCGCCGCCGCACAAAATACAGGTACTGGCGCAGACGGTACACTGCGGTGACCGTCCCCTTGATTGAAGACTTGCATCGCCTGAAAGCCGGGAAGTGGGGGTTTTGGGAAAAGAATTGTAAAAAACAATCAAATCTTCAGAAAAAATCACCTCAATCGCGTTACAATTGGATAGAATTTAACTGTTCAGTTATATTTTTCAACTCACACAAGGAAATATCATGGATCTGTCCAGCTTATCCCTGTCCGAACTGCGCACCTTGCAGGACGACATCAAGAAGCAAATGAAAAAACGCGAACAAGACGATCTGTCCAAAGCGCGTGAACAAATCCTGGCGATCGCACAGAGCGTCGGCGTTTCCGTAAAAGATCTGGTTGGTACGGGTATCCGCGCTAAAACCGGCACGGTTGCAGTACGCTATCGCAATCCGGATGATGCGACGCAGCAATGGACTGGCCGTGGCCGTCAACCGAAATGGGTCAAAGAGTGGACCGATTCGGGCAAGTCGCGTGACCTGCTGAAGGTGTAATGTAATACGCCATTCATTCGGATGCTTGTCCTGTGCGGTAATACAGGTGTACAAGGCAGTATGCAAGCATCCGGAACTTTCCTCGTTTTTTGTCTTTGGCCAGGCAGGCCGAGTTGATGTCCTTCGCCGTATCTCCATGGCTTTTTCGCCAATACCGCTTTATTTCCCGCCTTACTTCTTTCTTTTCCCTGCTTTATTCCGTCGCGCTGAGTTTTTCCCGCTTGCCGCAGGCAATCGGCAAAATAAAACCCGGCATATAGCCGGGCTTGTTGGTATTGGCGCAGCACGCTGCGCGCGGTGCCGGATCAGCGGCGGTGCGATTTCATGGCCGCTTGCACTTCGCGCGCGCCATCGCGGTCGCGTTCCGCAGCGCGTTTGTCGTGCTGTTTCTTGCCCTTGGCCAGGCCGATCTCGCATTTCACGCGGCCGCCCTTGTAGTGCAGGTTGAGCGGCACCAGGGTATAGCCGGAGCGTTCCACCTTGCCGATCAGTTTATCCATTTCAGCGCGGTGCAGCAGCAGCTTGCGCGTGCGTACGGCTTCCGGGTGGATATGGGTGGAGGCGGTCGGCAGGGCGCTGATATGCGCGCCGAACAGGAAGAGTTCATCGCCGCGGACGACGACGTAGGCTTCCTTGATTTGTACGCGGGCGTCGCGGATGGCTTTGACTTCCCAGCCTTCCAGCACGATGCCCGCTTCGTAGCGATCCTCGATAAAGTAGTCGTGGAAGGCTTTTCTGTTGTCTGCTATGGTCATGAGATGGTAAATGTGCGCGGGTCGGTTAAACTACTGTCTCGCGCAAGCGCGATAAAATCAAATGTATCCAACATCATAGCAAATGGTTCTTCAATGGCAGTAGTACATAAATCAGTTTTTCTCGGCTATAGCGCCGAACAAATGTTCGCGCTGGTAGCGGCGGTGGAAGATTATCCCAAATTCCTGCCCTGGTGTGGTGCGGTCGAGATTCGCGAGCGGGGCGAGAACACGGTCGTCGCCAGCGTGGGCATACATTACCACGGCGTGCGCCAAAGCTTCACCACGTCCAACGAGAACGTGCCGCCGACGTCCATCAAGATGAAGCTGGTGGACGGTCCTTTCAAGACCCTCGACGGCGTGTGGACCTTCAAGGCCCTGCGCGAAGACGCCTGCAAGATCGAACTGGACCTGCACTACGAGTTTTCCAGCCGCGTACTGGAACAGATCATCGGCCCCGTCTTCGGCATGATTGCCAACAGCATGGTCGATTCCTTCTGCAAGCGCGCGGAGACCGTGTATGGCTGAGACCAGCATGCAGGTGCAAGTGTGTCACGCGCTGCCGGACAGCAGCTTTTTGCGTACCTTGACGGTGCCTGCCGGCACCACCATCGGGCAGGCGGTGGCGCTGAGCGGCTTGCTGCAGGAAATGCCCGGCATCGACCTGGCTGTGAACATGGTCGGCATCTATGGCAAGAAGAAGCCGCTCGATACCGTATTGCACGAGCATGACCGCGTGGAAGTGTACCGCCCCTTGCAGGCGGACCCGAAAGAGGCGCGCCGGCGCAGGGCCAGCGGCAAGCCTGCGAAGGGCTGAGCGGGCAGGGCGGCCGCTGCCTGGCGAGCGCCATTTTTTGCTATTTTCAAATATCTTTTCTATGCTGCAAGGACGGAGGGCGCTTTTTTCTGTATAATCTGCTTTTGCGCCAATAGGAAATGCTATGCGTCTACTTCAAAAAGCACTCACATTCGATGACGTGCTGCTCGTCCCAGCCTACTCCAACGTTCTGCCCGCCGATACGTCCCTCAAAACTCGCCTGACCCGCAACATCACCCTGAATATTCCCTTGCTGTCCGCAGCCATGGATACGGTGACGGAAGCCCGCCTGGCGATCGCGATGGCCCAGGAAGGCGGCATCGGCATCATCCACAAGAATTTGAATCCGAAGGACCAGGCACGTGAAGTGGCCCGCGTAAAGCGTTTCGAAGCTGGCGTGCTGCGTGATCCGATCACGATTCCGCCGGAAATGAAAATCCGCGACGTGATCGCCTTGACGGAACAATACGGCATCAGCGGTTTCCCTGTCGTCAAAGGCAAGGAAGTCGTCGGCATCATCACCAACCGCGATTTGCGCTTTGAGCAGGAACTCGACGCGGAAGCTTCCGCCAAGATGACCCCGCGCGAAAAACTCGTCGTCGTCAAGGAAGACGCCGATACGGCCGAAGCCAAGCGCCTGATGAACAAGCACCGTCTCGAGCGCGTGCTGGTCGTCAACGACGCATTTGAGTTACGCGGCCTGATTACCGTCAAGGATATCCAGAAGTCGACCTCGCACCCGTTCGCGTCGAAAGACAGCCAGGGCAAACTGCTGGTCGGCGCTGCCGTCGGCGTCGGTGCCAAGGATGAAGAGCGCATCGACCTGCTGGTCGCAGCCGGTGTCGACGTGCTGGTGGTCGACACGGCCCACGGCCACTCGCAAGGCATCCTCGACCGCGTACGCTGGATCAAGACCAAGTACCCGCAAGTCGAAGTGATTGGTGGCAACATCGCTACCGCCGCCGCCGCCAAGGCGCTGGTGGAATACGGCGCCGATGCGGTCAAGGTCGGCATCGGTCCTGGCTCGATCTGCACCACGCGTATCGTCGCCGGTGTGGGCGTGCCGCAAATCACGGCCATCTCGAATGTTGCCGAAGCACTGGAAGGCACGGGCGTGCCATGTATCGCCGACGGCGGTATCCGTTTCTCGGGCGATATCTCGAAAGCGCTGGCCGCTGGCGCCTCGACCGTCATGATGGGTTCCATGTTTGCCGGTACGGAAGAAGCACCAGGCGAAGTGATCCTGTATCAGGGCCGCAGCTACAAATCGTACCGCGGCATGGGTTCGCTGGGCGCGATGTCCGACGGTTCGGCTGACCGTTATTTCCAGGACGCCACCATGAAGGCCGACAAGTTCGTGCCTGAAGGTATCGAAGGCCGCGTGGCCTACAAGGGCAGCGTGCTGGCGATCATCTTCCAGCTGGTGGGCGGCGTGCGTCAATCGATGGGGTACTGCGGCTGCGCCACCATCGACGAGCTGCGCGAAAAAGCGGAATTCGTGGAAATCACCTCGGCCGGCATGCGCGAGTCGCATGTCCATGATGTGCAGATCACGAAAGAAGCGCCAAATTATCGCTCCGAGTAAGCGGTAACGAAAGTCCAGACCGGCGCCCAGTGCGCCGGTTTTGCAATTGACCCTGAATAAAGCTCCGACCATGCATTCTAAAATCCTCATTCTCGATTTCGGTTCCCAAGTCACCCAGTTGATCGCCCGCCGCGTGCGCGATTCCGGCGTGTTTTCCGAAGTCTTCCCGTATGACGTCAGCGACGAATTCGTGCGCAACTATGGCGCCGCCGGCGTGATCCTGTCGGGCAGCCATAATTCCACGCTGGACGGCGACTCGCCGCGCGCGCCGCAAGCCGTGTTCGAGCTGGGCGTGCCCGTGCTGGGCATCTGCTACGGCATGCAAACCATGGCGGCCCAGCTGGGCGGCAAGGTGGAAAACGGCCTGGTACGCGAATTCGGCTACGCCGAAGTGCGCGCCCGCAGCCATACCAAGCTGCTCAACGGTATTGCCGACTTCGTCACAGACGAAGGCCACGGCATGCTGAAAGTATGGATGAGCCATGGCGACAAGGTGCTGGAAATGCCGCCAGGCTTCAAGCTGATGGGCAACACCCCGAGCTGCCCGATCGCCGCCATGGCCGATGAAGAGCGCCAGTTCTACGGCGTGCAGTTCCACCCGGAAGTAACGCACACGGTGCAGGGCAAGGCCATGATCGGCCGTTTCGTGCATGAAATCTGCGGCTGCAAGTCGGACTGGAACATGCCTGACTACATCAGCGAAGCGGTGGAAAAGATCCGCGCGCAAGTGGGCACCGATGATGTCATCCTGGGCTTGTCCGGCGGCGTCGATTCGTCCGTGGCCGCTGCCCTGATCCACCGCGCCATCGGCGATCAGCTGACCTGCGTCTTCGTCGACCACGGCCTGCTGCGCCTCGACGAAGGCAAGATGGTGATGGACATGTTCGCCAAGAACCTGGGCGTGAAAGTCATCCGCGTCGACGCGGAAGACCAGTTCATGGGCCATCTGGCTGGCGTCACCGACCCCGAGCAAAAGCGCAAGATCATCGGCCGCGAATTCGTCGAAGTCTTCCAGGTCGAATCGGGCAAGCTGGTCAACGCCAAATGGCTGGCGCAAGGCACGATCTACCCGGACGTGATCGAATCGGCCGGCAAAGGCAAGAAGGGCCAGACCATCAAGAGCCACCACAACGTGGGCGGCTTGCCGGACACCATGAAGCTCAAGCTGCTGGAACCGTTGCGCGAGCTGTTCAAGGACGAAGTGCGCAAACTGGGCGTGGCCCTGGGCTTGCCGCATGACATGGTCTACCGCCACCCGTTCCCGGGCCCGGGCCTGGGCGTGCGCATCCTCGGCGAAGTCAAGAAAGACTACGCCGACCTGCTGCGCCGCGCCGACGCCATCTTCATCGAAGAACTGCGCAACACGCCGTATGAGCCGGTGGTGGTGCCTGGCTTCGACCAGGATAGCGTACCGACCAACTGGTACGAAGCGACGAGCCAGGCTTTTGCCGTCTTCCTGCCCGTCAAATCGGTGGGCGTGATGGGCGATGGCCGCACCTACGAATACGTGGTGGCACTGCGCGCCGTGCAGACACAGGACTTCATGACGGCTCACTGGGCCCACCTGCCGCACAGTCTGCTGGGCAAGGTCTCGAACCGCATCATCAATGAAGTGCGCGGCATCAACCGCGTCGTCTACGATATTTCGGGCAAGCCGCCGGCGACCATTGAGTGGGAGTGAGTTCCCATAAGGAAACTTTGCATTTCCGAATAAGTGAGTAAGCCAAAGCCCTGTTTTTACAGGGCTTTTTTTATGCATCGATGCCGGACGCCATTGCCTGCTGTGCCGCCGCAAGACCGCGCGGGATTTTACTAGTGGTAATTGGATAGTTGAATGGCAGTTACCAAAGAGATAAAGTTCTCAAGAAATAAATAAAATTGCCATACAGAAATAATTATTTTATAATCTACTTAAGAAAATAATTGCGTAAGGCAACATATGCACCTGCGCTTGACGCCATGGTGCGGTGTATTTTTGTTCAGCGGCACCTTGTGTGCCGCCGTGTCCGCGCAGACCCGTCCCGAAATCGCGCCGCCCCTTCCCACCCCGCCTGGCAGCAGCCAGCGCGACGATGCCAGCCAAGAATTGATCCGCCAGCAAGAACGCGAGCGCCTCCTGCGACAGCAGCAGGAGCGCACGCCCGACGTGCGCCTGCTCGAGGCGCCCGCGGCCGCAGCCGCGAACCGCCTGCCCACAGGCGAATCGCCGTGCTTTACCATCGATCATCTGCAATTGCGGGGCGAGGACGCCGCCCGGTTCCAGTGGGCGCTGGCCGTCGCCGGGCACGACGACCTGGGGGCGTCGGACTCGCCGCTGGGCCGCTGCCTGGGCACGCAGGCCATCAATGTGCTGATGGGGCGCATGCAGAACGCCATCATCGCGCGCGGCTACGTCACCACGCGCGTGCTGGCCGAGCCGCAGGACCTGAGCCGTGGCACCCTGGCCTTGACGCTGATACCGGGGCGTATCCGCCAGATCGGCTTTGCGCCCGGCACCAACCCCCGCGCCACCTGGTGGAATGCCGTGCCGGCGCGGCCGGGCGACTTGCTCAATGTGCGCGATACGGAACAGGCGCTGGAAAACTTCAAGCGCGTGCCGACGGCCGAGGCCGATATCCAGATCATGCCGGCCGAAGGCGGCAATGCGAAGCCGGGCGAGAGCGACCTGCAGATCCAGTGGAAGCAGGGTTTGCCGTTCCGCCTGGCGCTGGGCCTCGACGACGGCGGTTCGCGCTCGACGGGCAAACTGCAGGGCAGCGTGACTCTGTCGTATGACCACTGGCTGACCCTGAACGATCTGTTTTACCTGAGCCTGAACCAGAACGTTGACGGCAACCGCAATGGTCCGCGCGGCACAGGCGGCATGGTGGCCCACTATTCGATTCCCTACGCCTACTGGCTGCTGGCCTTCACGGCCAGCGACAGCCGCTATCACCAGTCCGTGGCCGGCATCAGCCAGGATTACAACTACAGCGGCGCCAGCCAAAACAAGGAAGTGAAACTGTCGCGCCTGGTGTACCGCGACGCGTCGCGCAAGACGACGCTGTCCCTGCGCGGCTGGCAGCGTGCAGCGCAAAACTTCATCGACGACACGGAAGTGGAAGTGCAGCGCCGCCGCATGGCGGGCTGGGAACTGGGCCTTGGCCACCGCGAATTCCTGGCGCAGGCCACCCTGGACCTGAACCTGCAATACCGGCGCGGCACGGGCGCGATGCATGCGATGGCGGCGCCCGAGGAAGCGTTTGGCGAGGGTACGTCGCGTTTCAAACTGATCCTGGCCGACGCGGCCCTGTCGGCGCCGTTCAAGCTGGCCGGCCAGCCGCTGCGCTACGCGGGCAGCTGGCGCATGCAGCACAACCGCACGCCGCTGGTGCCGCAGGACCGCTTTGCCATCGGCGGGCGCTACACGGTGCGCGGCTACGACGGCGAAAGCAGCCTGTCGGCCGAACGCGGCTGGCTGCTGCGCAACGAAGTCGGCGTGCCGCTGGGCAGCAGCGGCCAGGAAGCGTATGCGGGCCTGGACCACGGCGAAGTATCGGGGCCGTCCGCCGAATGGCTGATCGCGCGGCGCCTGACGGGCGCTTTTGTGGGCTTGCGCGGCCAGTGGCTGGGGGTGCAGTACGACGCCTTTGTCGGCTGGCCCGTGCGCAAACCCGAGCTGTTCCGCACGGCCAGCCATACGGCCGGCTTCAGCCTGAACGCCAGCTATTAAAAATTAACGATGTGAGACGCCGCCATCCGCCAGCCGTTCTCTTCTCCCTCTATTGCATTAATTGATTGTCATTAGGACATGTCATGAACAAGAACCTGTACCGCATCATCTTCAATAAACGCCGTGGCCAACTGATGGTCGTCGCTGAAAACGCTTCCTCGCAAGGCAAGGCGGCCAAAGGGGAAGGCAGCCTGGACAGCGGCGTATTTGAGGGCGATGGCGGTGGCGGGATCAATGGCAAGTTGCGGCCGCTGGCCTTGGCGATATTTGGCGCGTTGGGCATGGTGAGCTTTGTGGCGGGACCGGCCATGGGGCAGATCGTGGCCGATCCGAACGCGCCGGGCCGCCAGCGTCCGACCGTGGTGCAAAGCGCCAATGGCGTAACGCAGGTGAATATTCAGACGCCGAGCGCGGCCGGCGTGTCGCGCAACACTTACAGCCAGTTCGACGTGACGGCGAATGGCGCCATCCTCAACAACAGCCGCGGCAACGTGCAGACGCAGACGGGCGGCTGGGTGCAGGGCAATCCGTGGCTGGCGGGCGGCAGCGCGCGCGTGATCCTCAACGAAGTCAATTCTGCCAACCCGAGCCAGTTGCGCGGCTATGTCGAGGTGGCGGGCCAACGGGCCGAGGTCGTCATCGCCAACCCGGCCGGCGTGGCCGTCGATGGCGGCGGTTTTATTAACGCCAGCCGGGTGGTGTTGACGACGGGCACGCCTATCCTCAATGGCGGCAACCTGGACGGCTACATGGTGCAGCGCGGCGTGGTCAGCATCAACGGACGGGGCCTGGACACGTCGCTGAGCGACTACACGGCCATCCTGGCGCGCGCCGCGCAGATCAACGGCGGCATCTGGGCGCAGGAATTGAAAGTGGTGACGGGAACTAACCAGATCGATGCGGCGCATGGCGTGGCGGGCGCCGCGTCTGGCGCGGGCCCGGCCCCGGCGTTCGCGCTGGACGTGGCGCAGCTGGGCGGCATGTACGCGGGCAAGATTACCCTGATCGGCACGGAAGCGGGCTTGGGCGTGCGCAACGCGGGCGTGATGGCGGCGACGGCCGGCAACCTGGTGCTGCAATCGAATGGCTGGCTGAGCAACAGCGGCAATATCCAGTCCGCGGGCGCGGGCAGCCAGACCAGCATCGCCGTCACGGGCGACGTGGCCAACAGCGGCACCGTGTATGCGGGCGGCGACAGCCAGGTGCAGGCGCAGGGCAATATTGCCAACAGCGGCGTGATCGCGGCCCAGGGCAATGCCAAGGTGCAAGCCACGGGGGCGGCGGCGCGCATCGATGCCTCAACTGGCTCGGTGCTGGCGGCAGGCTTGAATCTGGACAATACCTTGGCTGCCAGCGGCAAGCTGAGCGTTTCTGCTGGCGATACCGTTGCCGTGCACGGCACGGCCGTGGCCGGCGGCGACAGTAGCCTGGCGGCACGCCAGCTGGATCTTGCTGGGGCGCAAGTGTCGGGCGGAAACGTCAGCCTGGGCGCCAGTGCCGGCGATCTCGACGCCAGCCGGGCACAGGTCAGTGCGCGCGAACGCCTGCAGCTGGACGCGGCGCGGACCGTGCGCAGCGATGCGGCGCAACTGACGGGACAGCAACTGGGCGTGAACGCGCACGACCTGTCGAACGTGGGCGGCCAGATCACGCAACTGGGCGCCGGCGACCTGGCGATTCAATTGCCGGGTAGCCTGGACAATACGCGCGGCGTCATCGCCACGAACAGCCAGGCCTTGCGCCTGCAAGCGGCCAGCCTGAGCAACCAGGACGGAACGATCCAGCATGCGGGCACAGGCGCGCTGGAAATCGGCGCAACGCAGATCAACTTGCAGCGCGGCAACATCCTCAGCAACGGCGCCATGGCGCTGAGCGGCGAACACATCGACCACCGCGATGCCCGCACGGTGGCGGGCCAGCTCAGCATCAACGCCGGCACCCTGGACAACCGGGGTGGCAGCCTGGCGCAGAGCGGCCAGGGCGCGACCGGCGTGCAGGTACGCGGTGCGCTGGACAACCGCGGCGGCGCGCTGGAGAGCAATGGCGCGTTGACTGTGCAGGCAAGCAATGTGCAAAACCAGAAGGGCCGCATCGTCTCAAGCACGGATCTGGCGCTGTCGACAGGCGCGCTGGACAACACGGAGGCGACCCTGGCGGCGGGCGGTACACTGCGCCTCGACAGTGGCGACGTCGACAATACGCGCGGCCAGATTCAGGCCGTGGGCGGCGATGCGGCACTGACGGTCGCAAAACTGAACAATACGGCCGGCAGCGTGTTTACCGGTGGCAACCTCGCCACCCGGGCCAGCGAAGTGGTCAACAGCGGCAACCTGTATGCGGCCGGCAGCCAAGCGCTGCAGGTGAGTGGCGCCGTCAGCAACAGCGGCGTCATCGCCGCCCAGGGTGACAACCGCATCGACGCCAGCCGCATCGACAGCACGGCCGGCAGCCTGCTGGGCGCCGGCATCCGCGCCGACGGCAGCCTGGCCGGCAGCGGCCAGCTGCAGCTGACGGCTGCGCAAGCGATCAGTGCGCATGGCCAAAACCTGGCTGCCGGCAAGACCAGCCTGCACGCTGCCGCCATCGACCTGAGCGGCAGCCAGACGGGCGGTGCGGCCATCGCGTTGAGCGCCAGCGCCGGCAATGTCGT
This sequence comes from Janthinobacterium aestuarii, assembly GCF_046113285.1. NCBI lineage: Bacteria > Pseudomonadati > Pseudomonadota > Betaproteobacteria > Burkholderiales > Oxalobacteraceae > Janthinobacterium > Janthinobacterium aestuarii. The sequence continues at coordinate 3,551,241 of NZ_CP142524.1, read as the reverse complement.
CACCGATAACGCACTGGTGACGACCACCGGCCTGTTGTCCGTGGCGGCGGCCGGCAGCGGCCAGGCCCTGTCCAACGTGCGCGGCACCCTGAGCGCCGGCCAGTTGGATATCCAAACGGGATCGCTCGACAACCGCAGCGGCACCATCATCCAGACGGGAAATGGCGACACGGCATTGCAAGGCAGCACCCTGGATAACACGGGCGGGCGCATCGCCGTCAACAGCGCCAACCTAACGCTGCATGCCGACAAGGTGACTAACCGCGACGGCAGCATCGAGCACGCGGGCACCGGCAGCTTGCACATTGAGGCGGCCCGTTTCGATGACGAACGGGGCAAGGTGACGGGCAATGGGCTAGTTGATATCCAGGCGGAAACGATCGATCACCGTCATGCCGTCACATCGGGGCAGCAAGTAACAGTGCAAGCCAGCCAGCTGGACAACAGCGACGGCACCCTGCAGCAGACGGGGCCAGGACAGATGCGCGTGGATGTGGCGCAAACGCTGGACAATACGCGCGGCAACATCGCCGGCAATGGCAGCCTGCAAGTGCAGGCGGGCGTGCTGGACAACAGCAAGGGCCGCATCACCTCGGCTGCCTCGGCGGATATCGTCAGCAAAGGCGCGCTGAACAATGCGGACGGCGTGATTGCCGCCACGCAGGCGCTGCAGTTGACGGGTATCGGGTTTGATAACACGCGCGGTGTGTTGCAAGCAGACAATTTACGTCTGGATGCGGCGACCTTGCTGAACCAGCAGGGGACGGTGAGCGCTGGCACGGACCTGACGGCGCGCATCAGCGGCGACCTGGGCAATACCGGCCTGCTGTATGCGGGCCGCAACCAGCAACTGACGGTGGGCGACGTGTTGAACAACAGCGGTTCCATCTCCTCCGTTGGTAATACCAATGTATCTGCTGGCAAAGTGACCAGCAGCGGCTTGCTGGGCGCCGGCGTCAAGGCGGACGGCAGCCTGGGCACGGCGGGCGATCTGACCATCAATGCCGATGGTATCTTGCAGGCGAGCGGCCAGAACCTGGCGGCGGGAAATGCCGTGCTGACGGGCGAGGCCATTGATCTGTCGGGCAGCCAGACGGGTGCAGCGGATATCGGCATCACTGCGCGCGGTGGTGACGTGCTGACGAATAACGCCGTCGTCTCGGCCAGCAATCTGCTGGCCATCACGGCCAACGCGAACAACGCCCAGTTGCTGGTCAATACCCAGGGCCAGCTGGTGGCCGGTCAGTTGCAACTGAACGTGGCCAATCTGAACAACGCCAGCGGCGACATCGTGCAAACGGGCACGGGCGATACGATCATCACCACCGGCAAGCTGGACAACTCGACCGGCCGCATCGCCGTCAACAGCGCGAACTTGGCGCTGAACGCGACGGTGTTGACGAACGTCAATGGCAAGCTGGAGCACGCAGGTGCCGGTATCCTCGCTCTCAATGCGGGCCAGTTCGACAATCAATACGGCAAGATCACGGGCAATGGCAAGCTTGACATCACGGCGGCGGCTTTCGACCACCGCAATGCGACGACGGTGGCGAATCAGCTGAGCGTCAATGCCGGTACGCTGGACAACCGCCGCGGCAGCCTGGCGCAAACGGGCACGGGTTTGATGAGCCTCAATGCTGCTGGCTCGCTGGACAACACGGGTGGCAAGATCGAGGGCAATGGCGATGCGCTGGTGAAAGCTGGCACATTGTTGAACAACGCGGGCCGCCTCGTTGCGGCGCAGGATGCCGTATTGAACGTGGGCAGCCTGGACAATACGGAAGGAACCGTGGCGGCAGGGCGCAACCTGGCATTGACTGGTGGCGACATCGACAATACCAAGGGCCAGCTGCAAGCCGTGGCGGGCAACGCCACCATGAACGTGGCGAACTTGAACAATACGGCCGGCAGCGTGTTTGCCGGCGCCAATCTGAGCACCACGCTCGACGCCTTGAGCAACACAGGCAGTCTGTATGCGGCCGGCAATCAAACCCTGACCGCCAGCGGCGCCATCGTGAATACAGGCGTCATCGCGGCGCAGGGCAACACTAGCCTGACAGCCAATCGCCTCGACAGCCGTGCAAGCAGTCTGATTGGTGCGGGCATCAAGGCCGATGGCAGCTTGGGCACGGTTGGCGACTTGACGGTGAGCACCGCGCAAGCGCTGAATGCACACGGCCAGACCATGGCGGCGGGCAATGCCAACCTGACCGGCGCCACGCTCGATATCAGCGGGAGCCAGACCAGCGCCACCAACATCGACATGACGGCGACATTGGGCGAGGTCAGCACCAGCAAGGCCGTCGTTACGACGCCAGGTACGTTGAACATCACGACCAATGTCACTTTGCATAATGCGGAAGGTACTTTACAAGCGGGGCATCTCGACCTGTACGTGGGCAACCTGGACAACGCTAAGGGCACTGTCTTGCAGACGGGCACGGGCGACACGAGTATCGTCACCGGCAATCTGGACAACACAGCAGGACGCATTGCCGTCAACAGCAAGAGCCTGAACATCGATGCCGTCAGCGTCACCAACAAAGAAGGCAAGATCGAGCATGCGGGAACGGGGATCTTGAATCTGCAAGCTGGCATGCTGGACAACAGTAAGGGCCGCATCACGTCGGCCGCCTCGGCGGAGATCGTCAGCAAGGCGGCGCTGAACAATACGGATGGCGTGATGGCTGCAGCCGTCGACTTGCACGTCGGCGGCGTTACTCTCGACAACACGCGTGGCGTGTTGCAGGCGGACAATTTACGTCTGGATGCCGCTGCCTTGCTGAACCAGCAGGGCACGGTCAGCGCCGGCACGGACCTGACGGCAAAAGTGAGCGGTGATCTGAACAATGCCGGCCTACTGTATGCAGGCCGCAACCAGCAACTGACGGTCGGCGGTTTGCTGAACAACAGCGGTTCCATCGCCTCCGTTGGCAATACCAGTATTTCTTCTGGCAAAGTGACCAGCAGCGGCCTGCTGGGCGCGGGCATCAAAGCCGATGGCAGCCTGGGCACGGCGGGCGAATTGACCATCAATGCCGATGGCGTCTTGCAGGCGAGCGGGCAGAATCTGGCGGCGGGCAGTGCCGCGCTGGCGGGCGCCAACGTGGACCTGTCGGGTAGTCAGACGGGTGCAGCGAACATCACCATCACCGCGCGCGGCGGCGACGTGCTGGCGAACAAGGCAGTTATTTCAGCCAGCAATGTACTGGCCATCACAGCCAATGCGAATAACGCCCAGTCGCTGACCAACAACCAGGGCCAGCTGGTGGCCGGTCAGTTGCAGATGAACGTCGCCAATCTGAACAACGCCAGCGGCGACATCGTACAGACGGGCACCGGCGACACCGTCATTACCACAGGCAAACTGGACAACACGAGTGGCCGCATCGCCGTGAATAGCGCTAACCTGGCCCTGAACGCGACGGTGTTGACGAACATCAATGGCAAGCTGGAGCACGCAGGCGCCGGCATCCTGGCCATCAACGCGGGCCAGTTCCTGAATCAATCGGGCAAGATCACGGGCAATGGCAAGCTCGATATCACGGCGACCACCCTGGATCATCGCAACGCCACGACCGTGGCAAATCAGCTGACGGTCAACGCCGGCAGCCTAGATAACCGTGCCGGCAGCCTGGCGCAGACGGGCACGGGCTTGATGACGGTAACGGCCACGGGCCAGATCGACAACACGGGCGGCAAGATCGAGGGTAACGGTGATGCGCTGGTCAAAGCACAGGTATTGCTGAACAGCACGGGCCGCATCGTGGCGACGCAGGATGCCACATTGAACGTGGGCAGCCTGGACAATACGGAAGGCACCGTGGCGGCAGGCCGTAACTTGGCATTGACAGGTGGCGACATCGACAACACCAAGGGGCAATTGCAAGCCGTGGCGGGCAACGCCATTCTGAACGTCGGCAAACTCAACAACACAGCCGGCAGCGTGTTTGCCGCCGGCAATCTGACCACCACGCTCGATACCTTGAGCAATACGGGCAGCCTGTATGCGGCCGGCAACCAGACCCTGAACGCCAGCGGCGCCATCGTCAATACAGGCGTGATCGCGGCGCAGGGCAATACCAGCATCACGGCAAAAACCCTCGACAGCAGCGCAAGCAGCTTGATCGGTGCGGGTATCCAGGCCGATGGCAAGTTGGGCACGTCGGGCAATCTGACAATCAGCACCACTCAGGATCTTGCTGCACACGGCCAGACACTGGCCGCAGGCAATGCCAACCTGACCGGTGCCACGCTCGATATCGGCGGTAGCCAGACCAGCGCCGCCAATATCGACCTGACGGCAACACAGGGCGATGTCAGCACGATCAAGGCGGTGGTAACGACGCCTGGCGCGCTCAACATCACGACCAGTGCCACCCTGCACAACACGGAAGGCACGGTGCAGGCAGGCCAGCTCGACCTGCATGTGGGCAATCTGGACAACGCCAAGGGTACGGTGTTGCAGACGGGTACGGGCGACACGACCATCGTTACCGGTAATCTGAACAATACGGCTGGCCGCATCGCCGTCAACAGCACAAACTTGAATATCGATGCTGTCAGTGCCATCAACAAGGAAGGCAAGATCGAGCATGCCGGCACGGGGACATTGAATCTGCAGGCGGGCGTGCTGGACAACAGCAAGGGCCGTATCACGTCCGCCGCCTCGGCGGAGATCGTCAGCAAGGGTGTACTGAACAATACGGACGGCGTCATTGCCGCGACTGCCGACTTGCACGTTGGCGGCGTGAATATCGACAACACGCGCGGCGTGTTGCAAGCAGACAATTTACGTCTGGATGCGGCGACCTTGCTGAACCAGCAGGGCACGGTCAGCGCCGGCACGGACCTGACGGCGAAAGTGAGCGGTGACCTGAACAATGCCGGCTTGCTGTATGCAGGCCGCAATCAGCAACTGACGGTGGGTGGCTTGCTGAACAACAGCGGCTCCATTGCCTCCGTGAATAACACGACGATTTCCGCTGGCAAAGTGACCAGCAGCGGCCTGCTGGGTGCAGGCATCAAAGCGGACGGTAGCCTGGGGACGGCAGGTGATCTGACCATCAAAGCCGATGGCGTCTTGCAGGCGAGCGGACAGAACCTGGCGGCGGGCAGTGCGATGCTGACGGGCGCCAATGTGGACCTGTCGGGCAGCCAGACGGGCGCGGAAAACATCGTCATCACGGCAAATACTGGCGATGTAGTGACGAACAAGGCGGTGATTTCCGCCAGCAATCTGCTGTCCATTACCGCCAACGTGAACAATGGCCAGTCACTGGTGAACAGCCAGGGCCAGCTCGTGGCGGGCCAGTTGCAACTGAACGTCGCCAACCTGGACAACGCCAGCGGCGAGATTGTGCAGACTGGCACGGGCGACACCGTCATCACCACGGGCAAGCTGGACAACACGAGTGGCCGCATCGCCGTGAATAGCGCCAACCTGGCCCTCAACGCGACGGTGTTGACGAACATCAATGGCAAGCTGGAGCACGCAGGTGCCGGCATTCTGGCCATCCACGCGGGCCAGTTCAACAACCAGCACGGCAAGATCACGGGCAATGGCAAGCTTGATATCACGGCAACCACACTGGATCATCGCAATGCGACGACGGTGGCCAATCAGCTGACCGTCAATGCCGGTACGCTGGATAACCGCAGCGGCAGCCTGGCACAGACGGGCACGGGCTTGATGACGGTCGCGGCCACGGGCCAGCTCGACAATACGGACGGCAAGATAGAGGGCAATGGCGATGCGCTGGTGAAAGCCACAACCTTATTGAACAAAACGGGCCGCATCGTGGCTGCACAGGATGCCACATTGAACGTCGGCAGCCTGGACAATACCGAAGGAACCGTGGCGGCAGGCCGTCATCTTGAGCTTTCCGGCGGGGATGTCAATAATGCCAAGGGCCAATTGCAAGCAGTGGCCGGCAATGCGACCTTGACTGTTGGTAATATGAAAAACGCGACAGGCAGCGTGTTTGCCGGCGGCAACCTGAACGCTACGCTCGACACCTTGAGCAACAGCGGCAGCCTGTACGCGGCCGGCAATCAAACCCTGAACGCCAGCGGCGCCATCGTGAACACGGGCGTCATCGCGGCACAGGGCAACACCAGCCTGACAGCCAACAGCCTCGACAGCAGCGCAAGCAGCCTGATCGGCGCGGGCATGCAGGCCGATGGCAAGCTGGGCGCGGCTGGCGACCTGACGATCCATGCCGCGCAAACGCTGGCCGCGCATGGTCAAAATCTGGCGGCGGGCAAGGCGGCCCTGACGGGCGCCAGCGTAGACTTGTCTGGCAGCCAGACCAGCGCGACCGGCATTGCGTTGACGGCAACGGCGGGCGACGTCAGCACACATCAAGCCGTGGTCAGCACGCCGGGCGCCTTGACGATCCATGCGCAAGATACCTTGCGCAATACGGAAGGGCAACTCAGTGCCGGCCAACTCGATCTGCACCTGGGTAACCTGGATAACACCAAAGGCACCGTGATCCAGACGGGCACGGGCGATACCGTCATCCAGACAAGCAAACTGGACAACAGCGCCGGGCGCATCGCCGTCAATAGCGCCAATCTGACTCTGGGCGCGGCCAGCTTGACGAACGCGGGCGGCAAGATCGAGCATGCCGGCAGCGGTACCCTGGCCATCACGGCGGCCACCTTGCAGGGCGCCGGCGGCAGCATCATCGGCAATGGCGCCGTCGATCTCCAGGCCGGCATGCTTGACCATGCCAACGCGACCACCACGGGACGCGCCCTGAGCGTGCAGGCCGACAGCCTGAGCAACCGAGGCGGCCATTTGTTGCAGACGGGCGCGGGCGGCATGACGGTCGCTGTCACGGGGCAGCTCGATAATACGAGTGGGGAAATCGCCGGCAACGGCGTGTTGTCAGTGCAGACCGGTAGCCTGGACAACAGCAAGGGCAAGATCACCTCGGCAACGTCTGCCGACATCGTCAGCACTGGCGCACTCGTCAATACCGACGGCGTGATCGCGGCGGCGACTGATCTGCACCTGGGCGGTGCCATCGACAATACGCGCGGCTTGTTGCAGGCGGGGACAGGTGCCTTGAGCCTGGATGCGGCCAGTTTGCGCAATGCGCAGGGCACGCTCAGCGCGGGCACGGATATCACGGCCAAAGTCAGCGGCGATGTGCTCAATGCGGGCGTGCTGTATGCGGGGCGCAACCAGACCTTGGACATCGGCGGCTTGCTGAGCAATACAGGTAGCCTCGCCGCCCTGGGCAATACGACGATCACGGCGGGTAGTCTGAGCGGTAATGGATTGCTGGCGGCAGGCATGCGCGCCGATGGCAGCTTTGCCTCGGCCGGTGACCTGACGGTGACGGCCCGTGGCGCCTTGCAGGCCGCTGGCCAGAGCATGGCGGCGGGCCAGTTGCAACTGACGGGCGCATCGGTTGACGTGGGCGGCAGCCAGAGCAGCGCTGCCAACATCGGCTTGACGGCCTTGGCGGGCAATGTGACGACCAGTAAGGCGGTCGTGTCGACCAATGGCTTGCTGGCCATCACGGCGAATGCTACCAACGGGCAGGCACTGGTGAACCAGGGCGGCAGTCTGAGCGCCGGGCAGCTGGCCTTGCGCGTTGCCAACCTGGACAATACCAAGGGGACCTTGATACAGACGGGTGCTGGCGATACGGTCATCGAAACGGGCAAGCTGGACAATACGGGCGGGCGCATCGCCGTCAACAGCGCCAATCTGCGCCTGCAGGTGGGCGACCTGACGAATGTGGATGGCAAGATCGAACATGCGGGCAAGGGTATGCTGGACATCCGCGCCACGAATCTGTACGGCCAGCGTGGCCAGCTCACGGGAAATGGTGCATTGGGCGTGGCGGCCAATTACATCGATCACCGCAACGCCAGCCTGCTGGCGCAGCAGGTGAGCGTCTCTGCCGGCATCCTCGACAATCGCCAGGGACAGATCACGCAGCTGGGCACGAGTGCGGCAACAGTGCTGGCCAGCACGCGCCTGGACAATAGCGGCGGCAAGATCGAAGCGAATGGCAATGTGCGCGTGGAAACGGGCGAGTTGCTGAACGATCACGGCCGTATTGCGTCCGCGCAGGACGTCAATGTGGCGGCGACGGGCAAGCTGGACAATACCAGCGGCGTGATCATTGCCGGGCGCGACCTGACCGTGGCTGGCGGCAAGGTGGACAACACTCTGGGCCAGCTGCAAGCGGCGGGCGGCAATGCGCAATTGACGATGGACGAGCTGCTCAATGCACAGGGCAGCATCGTTGCCAGCGGCAATCTGACGACCACGGCGGGCAGCGTGCGCAACAGCGGCAGCCTGTTTGCCGGCGCAGAACAGGTGCTGACCGTTACGGGCGCGCTGGAGAATACCGGCGTGATCCTGGCCCAGGGCAACAATATGATCAGTGCTAATAGCGTCAACAGCGGCGCGGCCAGCCTGATCGGCGCGGGCGTGAAAGCCGATGGCAGCCTGCAGACGAGCGGCAACTTACACGTGACGGCGCAGCAGGCGCTGGGCGCCCATGGCCAGGTATTGGCGGCAGGCAATGCCGTCCTGAGCGGCGGCAGCGTCGACCTCGGCGGCAGCCGCAGCAGCGCCGGCAATATCAGCCTGACGGCGACAACAGGCGACGTCAGCACCAGCGGCGCCGTGGTCACCACGCCGGGTGCCTTGACGATTACATCTGGACAGGCTGGCTGGAACAATCAGCGCGGCGATATCAGCGCCGGCCAGCTGGCTGTTGGCGTGGCCAACCTGAACAACCAGCAAGGCAGCATCGTGCAAACAGGCACGGGCAATACCGCCATCGAACTGACGGTGCCGGTTGGCGTGCTGGACAACACTGGTGGCCGTATCGCCGTCAACAGCGCCAACCTGAGCCTGAAGGCAGGCACGTTGACGAACACGGATGGCAAGATCGAACATGCTGGCAGCGGCACCTTGAACCTGCAAGCGAACCAGCTGAACGACCAGCGCGGACAGATCACGGGCAATGGCGCGCTGGTCGTCACAGCCAATGTCATCGACCACCGCAACGCCAGCACCATCGCGCAGCAAGTGAGCGTGACGGGTAGCACTCTGGACAATGCCGGCGGCAACCTGACGCAGCTGGGCAAAGGCGATACCAGTATTCAACTGACGACCAGTCTGGACAATCACGGCGGCACGATCGCCAGCAATGGCAACACGACGATTGTTGCACCGAGCCTCAACAACCAGGGCGGCAAGCTGCAGGCGGCCGCTACCGCCAACCTGACGGTGACGGCAAACAACGTGCTGGACAATAGCCGTGGCGGCGCCATTGCCGGTGGCGGCAATGTCGTGCTGGGTGCAGGAAATCTGCTGAACCAGGGCGGCAGCGCCACGGCGGGCGGGCAGCTGACGGCCAACGTGGCGCAGGCATTCAACAATGCGGGCGGCTTGCTGGCCGCCACGGGCAACATGAGCGTGAACGCGGCCAGCGTCGACAACAGCGCCGGCGGCAAGCTGGCCTCGGTGCAAGGCCAGTTGCAGGTGATCTCTACAGGCGCGACCATCAACAATGGCGGCACCCTGCAAGCGGGTGGCGACATCATCTTGCGCAACGGCGGCCTGTCGAACGTGCAGGGGACCATTGCGGGCGCGAACGTCACGCTCGACACGCGTGGCCAGCTCTTCAACAACACGCAGGGCACCCTGGCGGGCACGGGAACCGTCAACTTGCAGACGGGCATCCTGAACAACGATGGCGGCTTGCTGCAGTCGGGCGGCGCCATGAGCATCGATACGCACGGCAACGCTTTACTCAACACCAATGCGGGCGCGTATGCCGTGGGCCATCCCGGCAGTGCTGGCGGCATCAGCAGCGGCGCCGGCCTCAGCCTGCAAACGGGCAGCTGGAACAATGCGGGCGGCTACCTGGGCGCGGTCGGCAACATCACGGGCAGCGTGGGCCAGCTGGACAACCGTGGCGGCCAGGTCGTCGGCAAGTCGGCGCTGGACCTGGCCCTGAGCGGCTTGCAGAACCAGGGCGGGCAAATCCAGGTGCTGGGCAATATCGGCTTGAACGCCGGTGGCGGCAGTGTGAATAATCAGCAAGGCTTGATCCGCTCCGGCGCCGCCGTCACGCTGACGGGCGGCGCAATCGACAATGCCAGCACCCTGGGCGCCAACCAGGGCATCGAAGGCGTGCATGTGACTTTGAACAGCGCCAATGTCAGCAATGTACAGGGCGCGGTGCGCGCCGATGGCAACCTGGCGATCAACAGCGCGGGCAGCGTCAACAATACCTTGGGCATGCTCAGCGCCGGTGGCGCGCTGACGCTGCACGATACCGGTCCTGGCCGTGGACTGGCCGTGACCAACTCGGGCGGCACCATCATCGGCGGCCAGCGCACCGATATCCGTGCAGGCAGCCTGAGCGGCGACGGTAAGGTGCTGTCACAGAAGGATCTGGCGCTGGACTTGGCCGGCAACTTTACGCTGAACGCGGGCGCCGAGATCATGGCCAACGGCAATGCGGATATCACCATCGGTGGGCAGCTGGCCAATGCCGGCAAGATCCAGGCGCTCAGCATGCTGACCCTGGGCGCGGCCAATTTCGACAATACGAGCACGGGCGACATCAACGCAGGCACCACGCGCGTCAACGTCGGCGGCGTATTGAACAACCGCGGCGTGATCGACGGCATCAGCACGCAACTGAACGTCGGCACGCTGAACAACGTGGGCACGGGCCGCATCTATGGCGACCATGTGAGCATCGGTGGCGGTACCGTCAACAATGACGTGGAAGGCGGCGTGGCGGCCACCATCGCGGCGCGCGAGCGGCTCGATATCGGCGTAACGACACTCAATAACCGCGAACACGGCCTGATCTTCAGCGGCGGCGACATGGCCATCGGCGGCTACCTGGACGGCAATCGCATTGCCACGGGCTGGGCTGGCTCGGTGACGAATGCCAGTGCGACGATCGAGGCGTTGGGGAGTGTTGATCTGGCGGCAGGCCAAGTGAACGTGATCAATAACCATCTGGTATTCAATGCTGGACGGGAAACGACAGAAACAATATCCGAGTATCAGATACATGGTTCCCCAAATACGTATCGCGAAGGCACTCAAGGGTTAAAAATTGTTATGAGTGTGCACCAACCCGACGAGCTATCGACTATGGAGACCCCAGACGGTGCGAAATCAGCAGATTTCTACCATCGGCAATTTACTCGAACTACTTATGAAAGTGCGGTAGTTAGCTCGGATCCAGGACGAATTATCGCCAGCAACAAATTAAAAATAAATTCAAATTATGTATTAAATGACAACAGTCATATTATTGCTGGTGGCGAATTGGATATGAATCGTGCAATTTTGCATAACAAAACGACGCGGGGCGATAAGATTGTTCGTGAGAAGGGTACCACTTTCTTTTTCAGACTTGAACAATATCGACCTGGGGTGCCGTGGACTCACTATGGTTTTATGCCAATTGATACAACTGAGAGTTTTCCATCGGCCAATATAGATACTGCCCGCAATGAGCAATTTACGGCGCCGGGGGGGCAGGGTACCCGGCCTGCCAATGTGGCAGCAACTGGAGTCCGCACTGGGGCCGAGCAAATAGGAAATACCTCTGCGAGTTTCAATACATCAACTGTTGTTTTGGGCTCGGTCGGTGTGGGTAGCTCTAGCAATGTGAGCGGCAAGGAAATTGCTCACGTCAATGGGGGGAGCACTATTCAGAAGACTGACCGCGCTGGCAATTCAGCCCCCGATGCGGTCGTTGGTATCGCTCTAGCCAGCCAGCTGAATGGTGCAAAAGGTGTCGCCGCCGATACTGGCTCTGAATTGAATCATGCGTCGACTATAGCGGCAGGTCCTGTTGCAGGACAAAGCGCAGCGTTGGTATCCGATAGTAAAGGTATGACTGGCAGCGCACGTACCGGTGATGCGGCCCGTACTGTTGCCGTTGACACAGTGTCCGGCGCTCACGTTGATGCGGCCAGCGGTGCTGGCCAGCCTAGCGCAGGCGTTGATGCGGCCTTGCTGTCTCGCTCGTCTGTAGGATCGGTCACGGCCGTGTCGGGTGGCAATGGACCCGGCGGCGCGGCTCATGGTGGCGTCCTTGGCAAGGCTGGAGAGGTCGGGACGGTGAATTCTGCCCATTTGAGTGGCATTGCCGGCAGCCATGCCAGCTTGCATACGGGCCTCGTTCCCGTCGCCGGGGCTGGCATTGCGGCAGATCAAGTGCAGGGCAAGGGCGGGCCGGGCGGTATTGCCGATGCCGGCGCGCTTGGCCGGGCAGGCGAGATCGCAACGCTGGCGTCGGCTGCGCTGGCGGGTGTCAACGGCGTACAAGCAAGCGCCGCAACCGGATTGAACCCGCTGCAAGACGTGGCAATCGCTGCCTCGACAGGCAGTGCTGCAAACGCAGGCGCTGTCAGCGGCGCGGGACAGGTGCGCATGAATGGCATTACCCAAGTGAAACTGGGGAATCCTTCCACTCGTGCGCAAGTGGTGCGAACCACTGGTTCATCGCTGCAGATTCCGAATGCCAGCTTGTATAAAGTGAGCTCCGCGCCATCGTCCCGCTATCTGGTGGAAACGGATACCCGCTTTGCCAGCTATCGCGAATGGACGGGTTCCGACTATCTGCTCAACCAGGTAAAAAGCGATCCATCCGTGACGCAAAAGCGCCTCGGCGATGGATTCTATGAGCAACGCCTGGTGCGCGAACAAGTCGCAGAGCTGACGGGACAGCGTTTCGTCGGCGATTACAGCAACGACGAACAGCAGTACAAGGCCTTGATGGATCAAGGCATTGCGTTTTCCAAACAATGGGATCTTCGTCCAGGTATTGCGTTGACAGCGGAGCAAATGGCGGGGCTAACCAGCGATATTGTCTGGCTCGTTGAGCAGGACGTCGTGCTGGCCGACGGCAGCACGCAAAAAGTGCTGGCGCCGCAAGTGTATGTGCGCGTGCGTGAGGGCGACATTGATGGCCAGGGCGGATTATTGGCCGGCAAGGAGGTCAATCTGAATCTCGAAGGCGATTTGACCAATAGCGGTACGATTGCCGGACGCACGATCGTCAAGCTGAATGCGGAAAATATCGACAACCTGGGCGGGCGCATTACTGGCGACGCCATTTCCGCCCATGCCAGGAATGACCTGAACAACATCAGCGGCACCATTTCCGCCAATAGCGAGCTGCAAGTCAGTGCGGGCCGGGATATCAACGTGAAGACGTCCACGCTGGCGTCCAGCGGCAGCGATGGCAAAAACAGCATCAGTCGCACCAGCCTGGATAACCTTGCAGGCCTCTATGTCACTGGCAATGGATCGGCTGGCAGCGGCAATTTGCTGTTATCTGCCGGGCGCGACGTGACTATCGCGGGCGCTTCCGTCGTGAATACGGATGCCGGTGGCGGCATTGGCATCGCAGCCGGCCGTGATATTGCCGTCACGACGGTGAGCAGCGGTAGTGAGTTCACGTTGGCGGGTCCTGGGCAGCGGCATATGACCGACACGTCCAGCAAAGAAACCGCCAGTACTATTTCATCTGCCGGCGATATTCGCCTGAGTGCTGGTGACGATATCCAGCTGAAAGCGGCAAATGTCCAGGCAGCGGAAACGTTGCAGCTATCTGCGGAACGCAATATCGACATTTCTACTGCACGGGATACAGAAACGCGTCAAAGCTGGTATGGCAGTAGCTCGACCAAGAGTGCTACCCAAGGCAGCGAGCTGGGTGGCAAGCAGGTTGTCATGCTGGCCGGCAATGATATCAATAATGCTGGCGGCCAGGTGATCGCGACAGACAAGCTTATCGCAAGCGCCGGACGAGACATCAACATCGTCACGACCACTGTCAGCAATGCCAGCAAGAAAGGGATGGGCAATAGCGAAACCAGTACCGTCGTCGACAAGGTGGCGGGCCTGTATGTGACTGGCACGGGTGAAGGCAATACGCTGATCGCCCAGGCTGGGCGTGATTTGACGCTGACCGGTGGCGTCATCGCCAATGCCGGCGTGAATGGCCAGACTAGCTTGGTCGCAGGCAATAACCTGACTCTCAATACCGTCACCGTCGCCTCGACCCACGACGAAGTGCGCAACGCGGACAATTACCGCAAAGAAAGCAAGACAGGCGAAGTGGGCAGCCAGATCATGGGCGCCGGCAATGTCAATTTGCAGGCGGGCCATGACCTGCTGGCGCGCGCGGCGGACGTGCAGGGGGGCGGGGCGCTGGGTCTGGTGGCGGGCAATGACATCAGCCTGGTCAATGGTTTCCAGAACGAAGTGAGCGATATCGCCAGCAAATCGACGAAGAAGGGCTTCTGGAACAAGACCACGACGACCAAGCACGACGTGGTCGACACGACCACGGCGATCGGCACTTCGCTGGGCGGCAGCAGCGTGACAGTGCAGGCGGGTCACGATCTGCAAGTCACCGGTTCGAGTATCTTGAGCGACGAGGCGACGCGATTACTCGCGGGTAATAACATCACGATCGACGCGGCCACCAATACCGTGTACGAGCTGCATCATTCCAGCACCAAGAAAAGCGGCTTCATGAGCAGCGGCGGCATCGGCTTCAGCTATGGCACCAAGACCACGACCGTGGACCAGGAGCGGGACGCCACCTTGCAAAGCGGCGAGGCGCGCAGCTCGATCGGCGCCACGGGAGGTGCGGTGACGATGGTTGCCGGCAATAACGTGGCGATAGGCGGCAGCGATATTCTTGCCGCCACCGATCTCGACATCATCGGCAAGAGCGTTACCATCAAGCCGGGGCAGGATAATGAGAAGGGCAAGTTCGAAGTCAAGACGACGCAGGATGGCTTGACCCTGGCCCTGGGCGGCAGCGTGATCAGCGCCATCCAGACGCTGCAAACCATGAGTTCCGCGGCCAGCACGGCCAAGGATGGCCGCGTCACAGCCATGGCGGCGGCGACCACGGCGATGGCGGCGAATGGTGCGGCCAAGGACATGATGAAGGAAGGCGGGCCAAGTATCAGCATCAGCCTGACGGCGGGCCATTCGGAGAGTATACAGACGCAAACGACGGCGAGCACCACGCATAGCGGCAGCGTGCTGACGGGTAACAATATCAACATCACGGCCTTGGGCGGCGGCAAGGATAGCAATATCACCATCCTGGGCAGCGACCTGAACGCGAAGAACGATATCCGGCTGCATGCCGATAACAATGTCAACTTGCTGGCGGCGCAGGATACGGAAAGCCAGCACAGCAAGAGTTCGAGTATCAGCGCTTCGGTAGGCGTGAAGGCCATTGTGAGCACACAGGGCATGTCGGCCGGTTTCACTGCCAGCGTCAGCGGCAGCAAGGGACACGAGGATGGCGATGGCACGACGCAGCTCAATACGCATGTAAATGCGGGCGACAAGCTGATCATCAGCAGCGGTGGCGACACCAACATCAAGGGTGCAGTAGCTAGTGCCAACCAGGTCATTGCCGACATCAAGGGTAATTTGAACCTGGAAAGCTTGCAAGACCTGGCCAAGTTCGACAGCAAGAGCCAGAGCATGTCCGCCAGCGGTACCGTGGGCTTTGGCGCCAGCGTCAGCGGCAGCTATAGCCAGAGCAAGATGCACAACGACTACGCCAGCGTGCAGGAGCAAAGCGGCATCAAGGCGGGCAATGGCGGCTTCCAGATCAAGGTGGGCGGCAACACGGACTTGAAAGGCGCCGTCATCAGCGCCACGGAGGCAGGCAAGCTGGACAGCAGCCTGATTACGTCGACTTTGACGCATAGCGATATCGCCAATCATGCGATATCGAAGGGCAGCAGCGTGGGGGTGTCGGGTGGCATGTCCTTTGCTGGCACGGGAACACGAAATGAGAACCTGACGGATGTCGCTGGCAAAAAAGATGCTACGACAGTGGGCCTGCCAGCTATCGTTTCCCTTAGCGAAAACTCCACCAGCACGACCCGCAGCGGCATCAGCGGCGGCACAATCGTCATCACCGACGATGCGGCTCAGCGCGCGGCGATGGGCAAGGGGGCGGATGAAGCTATTGCGGGTGTGAACCGCGATGTGACGACTGGGGTAGATTCCAGTGGGAAGATTGGCAACAACTTTGACAAGGCAGCGCTGCAGGCGACGATGGAGGTGAGCAAGGAGTTCGTCAAGGCGGCGGCACCGTTGGCGGCCGGAGTCGTAGGAAACATAGGAAAATCCAAACAGGACGCTGCCGACGTGGCGAGTTCAATGTATGAGGAAAGCGCTAAGGCCGCACGGAATAGTGGCGATGCGGAGAAGGCCAGTTACTACGATGCATTGGCAAAACAAGCTAAAGACACAGCTGAATCATGGGGGGACAACGGCTTTAACCGCATTGCTTTGCATGCCGCCGCGCAAGGGCTTATCGGTGGACTCTCGAACGGGGCAGGCGGCGCATTGAGTGGCGTTGGTGGAGTTGTCGGGGGGAACTGGGGCCAACAACTGGGTCACAGTCTCGGCGAAGCGGAAGCGAATAAGCAGGATTTGAAGGGGGAGGAACGTAAAGAGTTCATCAATACCTATCAGCAAACGTTGGCAAGTATTGGCGGCGCACTTGGGGGAGTTGCTGCCTCCGGTGCGTCAGGACAAGGCGGGAACAATCTGCTGTCAGGTATGGCCCAAGGTAGCATTACGGCTACAACGGTTGATGTCTACAACAGGCAACTGCACGATAATGAGAAGGCACGGATCAAGCAGTTGGCTGGTAATGATGCTGCAAAAGAAGCAAGGTTGACTGCGGCAGCTTGTGCGGCGGTAAAATGCTATGCGGAATATCCTGTAGATAGTGATATCTATAAAAAACTTAAGCAGCTGGCCGACATCGGTGACAGTCCGTCGCTCAGTAGTGAGCGTCAATTGTTGGCGAAACAGACCGGGCAATTTCAGTATACGACTGATGGATTCTTTAGCAATAAAAATTCCGATGCTGTAAAACAGATTAATAATACCTATCAGATTAGTACGCGTACCTTTGGTGCAGGGCAGATGGTGCTGGGCGGGATCGGCGTCGCAGGAAGCGTCGTTACGGCCCCAGCATCCTGTGTGACTGGTGTAGGCTGTGTGGCCAATTTGTTCGTGGGTACAGTAAGTCTCGACGCGGCCTATGCGGGGTCGAAACAGCTTATTTCTGGCAAGTCGGAAAATACCTTCATGAACCAAGGTTTGCAGGGGCTTGGAATGTCCTCGCAAGCGGCTAGCCTTGTTGAAATGGCGTTGGGGGTTGGCTCTGCAGCAACTGCATTAAAGGTTGCGAATAGGTCAGTTGATCAAGCGATTGCACTAAGTAAGCTTAGTTCGACGGGCGGGCAGAGTGTTGTAGCTGGTACCCAAAAAAGCACGCCAACAACTGCGGAAATTCCGACATCGTTGCGGCCTTTGGCAAACGGGCCCACAGAGGAGCAACTTAAGGCAGCTAATTTGGCGGCTAAAGAACTTCAAGCCGGGAAGAACTTGCCGGGGGTATCGAAAATAGTAGGTGAGACAAATAGTGCAGAGATTATTGGCGCGGCAAATGGATTGGGGCGACCCAATTTGATTAACCCGGGCGGCCGTATGGATAACTGTACGGCGTGTGTTACTGCCAATATATCCAATAAGATTGAAGGTCGAGCTATTGATAATTTAATGACTGCTCAGCAGGTTGAGGCGAAGTGGGGAAACACCGGTGCGAACATGAACTTGTCCGAAGCTCAGTCACTTGCATACGTGGAACGTGCTACGGGCACTGTTGGATTTAAGACCCCAATGCTGGCGCCGGACGCCCCAGTCGGGCATTATAGTGTGTTTGGTACTTCTATTGAAAATGGACGTGGCCATATTATGTATGGTCAAGTCTTGCCAGATGGGAGGGCATATTTCTACGACCCTCAGATCGGGGGCGGAACTAAGACCTATGATTACCTGAGTACTATTTATAAAAACATGCGAACTTACCATATGGGGCCAGAATGAGGCATTGCGAGATGTGCGGGGCAACAATCCCGCAGGGTGAAAATATATGTGGAAATTGTGGCGGAATTTTTTCAGAAGACGACTCTGGAACAGATCGTATAATTGGCAATCCTGACTGGGGGAGAATTAGCATCGACTTGGAATCAATCCGAGGTGATATAACTGATCTTTTTGCGAAGATTAAGGATTGTTGGCTAGAATTGGAACTACGATCTGCTCAGCGATTGTTCAGCGGTCAGTTAGTCAATCGTGAGGTGCCGGTATCAGATATTGATCTTTATGGCCCTCACGAATCGTTTGCGCGGCTTGCAGATGTCTTGAAGGTTGCAGGGGAAGAGCCATCAATCATTGAATTTCATTCGCTGCCTTATGATGAAATTTATAAGTTGCGGGACATTGAAGGAAAAGCGGATGGAGCGGTTACTTAGAGGGTGTAGACAAAATCAATATTGGGGCGGGGTCATGTCCGGCATTTGTACACGATCTCAGCCTTGGCCGTCTCGATCTGCGGCAAGTTGTGCTTTAGTAAATGCCGAGACAGCTCGACTAACTGTTTTGCTCGATACGTGAAAAGCGGCGGCAGTGTGGAACATGGTATAGGCCGTAGAAAGTGGTCGGGCCATATGTTTGTGAGGTTGATTGTTGTCGTTAGCTAAGTAGGAGCCAGGGTCAGGTCCGCCATTCGTACACGAGCTCAACCTTGGCCGTCTCGATCTGCAGCAAGTTGCGCTTTATTAAATGCCGATACGGCTCGACTGACTGTCCTGCTCGATATGTGAAAAGCAGCGGCGATGTGGGACATGGTAAAAGCGGTTGAGAGATAGGCGCGTGCCATTGCCTCGTCCCTATCGCTATAGCGGGCGTGATATTACGCGAGTGACAGGGGACAGCGTGGCTTTGAAGATCGGCGTATCCTTAAATTCATCGGAGCGCTTCGATTGCTGCTGTGCTGAAATGAATGCGTTGTGTAGTGGTCAACCCATCCCGGACACTACGTTAAGTTTTTCTTCGGCGACGGCCGGTGGCAGTCCCTGGTTGAACTGATGTGGCCGTATCCAGTTATACCGGTGCATCAGGTAATGGCTAATGTCCCGTTGTGCTTCCTGTGCCGTCATGTAACCAGTTGACGGCAGCCATTCCGTTTTGACGCTGCGGAACAGCCGTTCCATCGGGGAGTTATCCCAGCAATTTCCCCGCCGGCTCATGCTCTGTCGTATCCGATAACGCCATAAGCGCTGACGGAATTTTCGACTGGCGTACTGGCTACCTTGATCCGAATGCAACAGCAGCCCCTGTGGTCGACCTCGCTGCTCGTAAGCCATTTCCAGCGCTTGCACAACAAGGTCGGCGTCGGGTCGTAGCGAGAATGCCCAGCCCACCGCTCGGCGAGCGAACAAATCCAACACCACTGCCAAGTAATACCATCGGCCTTGCGCCCAGACATAGGTGATGTCCCCGCACCAGACCTGATTTGGCGCCTCGACTGTGAATTCACGATTGAGGTGGTTCGGAATATCGACCCGCTCCACCGTAGCCTGCTTATAGGCATGGCTGCCAGGCTGCTTGCAGATCAGCCCCAACTCTTCCATCAAACGACTGACTTTGAAGCGGCCAATTGCTGTGCCTTCCTCGCGCATCATGCCCATGATGCTGCGGCTTCCCGCCGAACTGCGACTCTCGACGAACAGCTCGTGCACGCGGCTACGCAATGCCATGCGCTCAACATCAATGTGGCGGGCGCGCTCCCGATATGCATACAGGCATGACCGCGCTACGTCGAACACCGCGCAGATCAACTCGATTGATTCGTCACCACAAATCTGATCGATTACCTCGTACGTTCTATCCCTTCCGACATCAAGAGCGCGGTAGCCTTTTTTAAAATGGACTTCTCCCGCTCGAGACGCTCAATGCGTGCTTCGAGTTCCTGTATTCGCTGCTGATCAGGCGACATTGCCTTACTCTGTGGCGTGATGCCCTGCCGCTCCAACTGAAGCTGCTGCACCCAGCGGCGCAGCACTGATTCGCCGATGCCCACCGACCGGCTTGCCTCCGTATGGCTGTATCCTTGATCCAGTACCAGGCATGCCGCCTGCTGTTTGAACTCAGGGGGAAACGTACGTCTTTGCTTGCTCATCAAACACCTCTCTGTGGCGAGCATTCTCGCCTAAATCAGTGTCCGGGTACATTAAACCACTACAGTTCGCATATGGCCTGAATTAATCAGCCAGAATGGCAAGTAGCCTCGACCGTTTCAACAAGCCGGAACGCCAGGGGCGAGTCGGCCAGTTGTGCACGATCTTAGCCTTGAGGCGTGTGGTATAGCTTGTAGCTTGAGGCCAGTCGCAAAACTGTTGGCGAGATTTGCATCGGCTAAGCCGTCTGTCCCAAGCCGACCAGCCGGCCTAGCGTCTCCTGCGCATTCATGCTCTTGGCCAGCTTAACGGCGCTCATGCCGCGGCTGTCCACGGCATCGATGCGGGCGCCGTGCCGCAGCAGCAGGTCGAGGATGGCCAGGCGGTTGAACATGGCGGCCATCATCAACGGGGTCTTGCCGTCAGGGCTGGCGCCTTCCACGCTTGCGCCGTGCTGGAGCAGCAGTGCGGCGATCTCCAGATAGCCCTTGTAGGCCACGCCGGCCAGCGGCGTCTGGCCCTGGTCGTTGGGGACGTTGGCGTCGGCGCCAGCTGCTAGCAGCAGGCGCGACGTTTCCAGGTGGCCATGGTAGCTGGCCAGCATGATCAGGCTGTCGCCTTTTTCGTTGCGGAAGTTGACCGGCACGCCCTGGGCAAGCATGGGGCCCAGTTGCTGCGTATCGCCTTCGCGCACCAGGGCGAACAGGCTCTGGATGAATGCCAGGGTTTCGGCATCCATCGCTGCCGGGAGTTTTCGTGCATCGGCGGTCATCGTGTGCTTTCTGTGAGGTTGGGCCAGGCTTGCAGTCTACTATGCGCCCGCCGCCAGCGCCTTTTGCCGCGCAGCCAGCGCTGCACCGATGAAGAGGGCGATGGCCGAGGCGATCAAGCCCCGCTCCAGTCCGGCCGGGCCGTCGGCGATCCAGCCGACCACGATGGGGCCGGCGATCTGGCCCAGCGCGAACACGGTCGTGTAGGCGCTGATGCCGGCCGTCCAGGATTGTTGCGGCAGGTTGTGCCGCACGAGGGCCGTGGTCGACGCCACCACCGACAGGAACACGGCGCCGAAGACCAGGCCGGAGAGGAAGACGACGGGCACAAAGCTCGTCAGCGCGGGCAGGATGGTGACCACGCCCAGCACGCCATTTAATATCGCCAGCGATTCGCCGCCCTTGTAGCGGTCGAGCATGCGCGCCCAGATGCGCGACGAGGCCACCACCGCCAGCCCCAATACCGTATAGAACACGGTGATCAAGTTGGCACGCATGCCTTGCTGCTTGAGCAGGGCGATGACGAAGGTCATGTAGCCGATGTAGCCGACGCCGAACATGAAATAGCCAGCCAGGCTGGGAGAAAAGTCGCGCCAGGCGAAACGCCGCGGCGTGTCGACGGCGCGCGGCGTTTCGCCGATCGTTTTGGCCGGCAGGGCCATGAGGGCGGTGGCGGCCAGGCAGGCGAGTCCCAGGGCCAGCCACGGCCATTGCCAGGCATGCGCGGCGCCGTGGTCCTGTGCGGCGGCCAATGCCGCCGGCACCAGCAGGGCCGACAGCGCGATGCCGAAGCCCGTGCCGCCGTAGTACAAACCGATGTAGAAGCCGGCGCGCTGGCTGTGCATGGAACCGAGCCGCGCCGCCAGCACGCCGCCGGCGATGAAAATGAAGGCGCTGGCCACGCCCGCGCACACGCGCTGCAGAAACAGGGCGGTCGTATCGCTGACCAGGCCCGACATCAGCATGAAGACGCTGGCCAGCAGGGACCCTGCGATCAGCAGGCGCCACACGCCCAGGCGGCGCATCAGCGCCGGCGTGGCCAGGGCGCCGAGAAAATAGCCGAGCGCATTGAAGGTGTTCATGGCCCCGGCCAGCAGGTAGGACCAGCCCAGATCGTCACGCATGGGCGGCAGCAGCAAGCCATAGGAAAAGCGCGACAGGCCCAGGGCGACGGCGGCGCCCAGCGACAGCGCCAGCGCCGTGGCCAGCGGATGGGACGGGGAAGGATCGTGTGTTGGCATGGCCTCAATACCCGTTTATGTGAGAGCGTGGAGTGGGCGCCGGGCGGGGGCAATCGGCGGGCAAGGTCTGTGCGGGACAGCGGCTGTGGCGCTGACGACACGCTTTTTTACTGCCAAGTTAATGAACAGGAGCCTGGAAGTCAAGCAGGGCCGCGCCTGTCATGGCAGTCAACAATGCAAATTCTGTCATCGTTACTTTTGGAGAGAATTGTGAGACATGCAATCTCATATAATTGCAATTAGGAAATTAACTTGCCAAAATTCAATTTTGCGGGTTGCTCCTGATCCTCCATATCTTAAGGGCACTATGAACAAGAATAAACCTGGCGCGTTGTTGATGGCAGCGCTGATTGGTGCGGCGTTGGCTGGCTGCGCTTCCGAATCGTCGCAAGCCCTGGCTGTTCCCACAGTCGCCAGTGCGGCCCGACCTTACGTCGGTCCACGCACGCTGATCGCTGTCGGCAAGTTCGACAACCGCTCCAACTTCATGCGCGGCATCTTTTCCGATGGTGTCGATCGTCTGGGCAGCCAGTCGAAGACGATTCTGATTGCACACCTGCAAACATCCAACCGCTTCAACGTCCTCGACCGCGACAATATGGCCGAGCTCAAGCAGGAAGCTGACTTCAAGAAGCAGGGCCAGAACATCAAGGGCGCGGACTTTGTCGTCACGGGCGACGTGACCGAATTCGGCCGCAAGGAAGTGGGCGACAAGCAATTGTTCGGCATCATGGGCCGCGGCAAGACACAAGTGGCATATGCCAAAGTCACCTTGAACGTCGTCAATATTGCCACCTCGGAAGTCGTGTACTCGGCCGGCGGCGCCGGCGAATACAGCCTGTCGAACCGCGAAGTGCTGGGTTTTGGCGGCACCGCCAGCTATGACGCCACCCTCAACGGCAAAGTCCTGGACCTGGCCATGCGCGAAGCGGTCGAGCGCTTGGTGGCCGGCGTCGAAGCGGGCGCATTGCGCAAACAATAAGGTAACCCATGACAACAATGATGAACAAGGGCGCAGCCCTGCTGGCCATGCTCGCCTGTGCCGCCCTGACCGGTTGCGCCACGCAATCGAAGACCCTGTACCAATGGGAAGGCTACCAGCCGCAAGTGTACGAATACCTGAAGGGCGAAAGCCCGGAGCAGCAGATGGCCGCCATGGAAAAAGACCTGCAAGTGATCGCTGCGAAGGGTAATCATGCGCCGCCGGGCTTCCATGCCCACCTGGGCATGCTGTACTCGATCGCCGGCAAGCCGGAGCAGGTCGCCGCGCAGTTCGAAGACGAGAAAAAACTGTTCCCGGAATCGACGCCGTACATGGACTTCCTGTTGGGTAAATTGAAAAAAGGCGAGAAATTATGATGTCGCGCATGTTGAAAATGGCCCTGTGCCTGGGTCCCGCCATCTTCATGGTCGGTTGCGCCACCAAGCAGGCGGCATACGATTACACCGCCTTCAAGGCGGCCAAGCCCAGCTCGATCGTGGTCTTGCCACCATTGAACAACTCGCCGGAAGTCAATGCCGGCAACAGCGTCTACGCGCAAGTGACCTATCCGCTGGCCGAAGCGGGCTACTACGTGCTGCCGGTGGCCGTGGTCGGTGAAACCTTCAAGCAGAACGGCTTGACGAACGCGGCCGATATCCACGGCGTCGATGCCAAGAAGCTCAACGAGATCTTTGGCGCCGATGCGGGCCTGTACGTGACGATTTCCAAATACGGCACGACGTACGCCGTGATCGACAGCGTGACGGTGGTGGCGGTCGATGCCAAGCTGGTCGACCTGAAGACGGGCGCCTTGCTGTGGCAGGGCGCTGCCAGCGCATCGAGCAACGAAGGCAACAACAGCGGTGGCGGCGGCCTGATCGGCGCCCTGGTGACGGCGGCGGTCAAGCAGATCATCAACACCAGCACCGATGCCAGCCATCCTATCGCCGGCACGGCGAATGCGCGCCTGCTGTCGGCCGGCGTGCCGAACGGCTTGCTGTACGGCCCGCGTTCGGAACGCTACCTGGCGCAGTAAGCGTCCTGCCGCACCCGCACAGGGCCTGCATCCGCCAGGGCCTGTCGCAGGCCTGCCAGGCCCGTGTCGAAAGGCATGCCTGGCAGCGCCGAACCGTTCGTCCACGATCATCACATCACATCCCGGCCTGCGCGATGCGCACCCGGACATGACGCAGCCCGCAGTCCGCGGAGCCTGTGAGACTTCGACTGGCGCAAGCCCACTTTCCCCAGCCACGTTAAGATAGCGGTATTTTCAAGATTGCGAGGGGCCCAGGTGCGCGTGTTGCTGGTGGAAGACGATCCGATGATCGGGGAAAGCCTGGTCGAGGGCTTGCGCGGCGAGTGCTATGCCGTGGACTGGGTGCGCGACGGCCACGATGCGGAGCTGGCGCTGGCCGGCTTCGCCTACGATTTGATGCTGCTGGACCTGGGCTTGCCCGGCAAGCAGGGCATGGACGTGCTGCGCGCCATGCGCGCGCGGGGCGCCGAGTTGCCCGTGCTGATCATCACGGCGCGCGACGGCACACCGGCCCGCGTGGAAGGACTCGACAGCGGCGCCGATGATTACCTGGTCAAACCGTTTGACCTCGACGAGCTGCTGGCGCGTATCCGCGCGCTGCTGCGGCGCCGGGTCAGCCGTTCGCGCTCCGTCATCGAGCATGGCGCGCTGATCCTCGACCTGGCCAGCCACGACGTCACGTTCGAGGGCGAGCAGATCAAGCTGCCGCCGCGCGAGTTTTCCGTGCTGCGTGCCTTGCTCGACCATCCGGGCAAGGTGGTGTCGAAGCGTCAGCTGAGCGAGAAGCTGTACGGCTGGGATTGCGAAGTGGAAAGCAATACCGTCGACGTGTACGTGTACCAGCTGCGCAAGAAGCTGGGCGCGGACGCCATCCAGACCGTGCGCGGCGTGGGCTACAAGATGCGGGTGGCATCTTGCTGACCATCCGCCGCCAATTACTGCTCGGCTTGCTGGCCGCCACCTTGCTGTGCGTGCTCGGCGCCGGCATTTCGCTGTTCCGCTCGCTGCTGGAAGAAACCAATGAACTGGCCGATTTGCAGCTGCGCCAGCTGGCCGTGGCCTTGCCCGACGAGTTCGAGCCGCAGGCGGGCCTGGCCGCCGCGCAGGAGCCGGAAGAGGCGTTCGTGCTGCAGGCGTGGGACGAGGACGGCGAGCCATTGCCCATCCTGCAGGGCCAGCCGGCATTGCCGCGCTATGCGCTGGCCGGCTTTGCCGATGTCACATTGCACGGCGAGGACTGGCGCCTGTACGGCGAGACGCGGCGCGGCCGCTACGTGCAGGTGGCGCAGGCGCAGGCCGTGCGCGACCAGCTGGCCTGGCAGATGACCATGCGCGCTGGCGCGCCCCTGCTGGTGTTCGCCCTGATCCTGGCGCTGCTGATCGTCGCCGTCGTGGGGCGCGCGCTGGCGCCGCTGCACCGGCTGGCCGAATCCGTGGCCGGCCGTTCGCCGGAAGCGCTCACGCCGCTGGCGGCCGACGACATGCCGCCCGAACTGCGGCCCGTGGCGCTGGCGCTGAATAGCCTGATGGGCCAGTTCGAGGCGGCGCTGACGGCGCAGCGTACCTTTGTCGCTGATGCCGCGCATGAATTGCGTTCGCCGCTGACGGCGCTGAAACTGCAGCTGCAGGTGGCCGAGCGGGCCGGCAGCGAGAAAGAACGCCGCGTGGCGCTGGCGCGGCTGCATGAAAGGCTGGACCGCAGCACGCACCTGGTGCGGCAATTGCTTAGCCTGGCGCGCCACGAAACGGCGCTCACGGCCAGCCAGCTGCACACGGTGGACCTGGGGCAGTTGCTGGAAGCGGCCGTGGCCGACCACAGCGCGCTGGCCGACAGCCGCGCGATCGACCTTGGCGTGGTGGAAACGCTGCCGGCTCCGGTGCTGGTGCAGGCCGATCCCGACGGCTTGCAGGTCTTGCTGAATAACCTGATCGACAACGCCTTGCGCTACACGCAGCAGGGCGGCCGGGTCGATCTGCAGGCGGCGCTGGAAGAGGGCCGGCCCCTGCTGCGCGTCTCCGACAACGGCCCCGGCGTGCCAAGCCAGCACCATGCACGGCTGTTCGACCGCTTCTTCCGGCCCGACGGCAACGACGCCTGGGGCTGCGGCCTGGGCCTGTCCATCGTGCGCCACATCGCCGAGCACCATCAGGCGGACATTGCGCTGGCCGACGGCGAGGCGGGGCGGGGCTTGCAGGTGACGGTGCGCTTTCCGCAAGCGGCCTGAACGAAAAAAAAAGCGGATGCCGGCGAGGGCATCCGCTTTTCAGTCACGCGCGAGGCGCTTAGGCCAGCTCGGTGATGAATTGCTCGCGCGCGGGGCGCACTTTTTTCAGGTCCACCAGCCAGTCGCCCTCGTCGGCGCGGTAGCCGAGCGGCAGCATGACGACGGAGCGCAAGCCTTTTTCGCGCAGCTTCAGGATCTCGTCGACCTTGGCCGGGTCAAAACCTTCCATCGGCGTCGAATCGACTTTTTCCTGCGCCGCGGCGATCAGGGCCGTCCCCACGCCGATATACGCCTGGCGCGCCGCGTGCTGGTAGTTGGTCTCGGCATCGCGCTGCGGATACGTGGCCAGGATCTGCTGGCGGTACGCTTCCCAGCCTTCATTCTTGAAGCCGCGCACGGTGTTGACCAGGTCAAAGCGGGCGTTGATGCGTTCTGCCGTGTAATTGTCCCAGGCGGCAAACACCAGCAGGTGCGAGGCGTCCGTCACTTGCGACTGGTTCCACGCATGCGGCTTGATCTGCTCGCGCAGGGCCGGATTCGTCACGACGAACACTTCGTAAGGATGCAGTCCGCTGGAGCTGGCCGTCAGGCGCACGGCTTCCAGGATGCGCTCGACCTTGTCTTGCGGCACCGTTTTCGTCGGGTCCATTTTCTTGGTGGCGTAACGCCATTGCAGTGTTTCGAGCAAATCGGACATGTGAATCCCTTTCAGAGTGAATAGTTCAGATTGGAAATGATAGCGGATTCAGCCATTTCAAGTGCGGCCCCGCAAAGAGAGTTGTATAGATGAGCTGTCTCTTGCCCTTTACAGCCCCACCATGGCCAGCTCCACTGCCGGGTAGCGCGCGCCTTGCACGCTGGCGGGCGCGATGGCGGCGCCGATGGCGGCCAGCTCGGCGCCGCTCAGGGTGAGTTGCGCGGCGGCCACGTTCTCTTCCAGGTGGGCCAGGCTGCGGGCGCCGGGAATCGGCACGATGTCGTCGCCTTGCGCCAGCAGCCAGGCCAGGGCCAGCTGCGCCGCCGTGGCGCCGCGCGCCGCCGCCAGGCGCTGCAGCTCGGCAACCATGTGCGCGTTGGCCGCCATCGCCGGCGGCTGGAAGCGGGGCAGGCTGTGGCGGTAATCGTCTGGCGCCAGCGCGGCGCTGGATGCGAGCCGGCCCGTCAGGAAGCCCCGGCCCAGCGGGCTGTAGGGTACGAAACCGATGCCGAGCGCGCGGCAGGCGGGCAGCACGTCCGCTTCCACGTCGCGGCTCCACAGCGAGTATTCGGACTGCACGGCCGCAATCGGATGCACGGCGTGGGCGCGGCGCAGGGTGGCGGCCGACACTTCCGACAGCCCCAGGTGACGCACCTTGCCCGCCCGTACCAGTTCGGCCATGGCGCCGACCACGTCTTCGATGGGCACGGCCGGGTCCACGCGGTGCTGGTACAACAGGTCGATGCACTCGATGCCGAGCCGGGACAGCGATCCTTCCACCGCCTGGCGAATATGTTCGGGGCGGCTGTCGACACCGGCCATGCGTTCGACGCCCTGGCCGTGCGGCAATATCTTGAAGCCGAACTTGGTAGCGATGCTGACTTTGCCGCGCAGCTGTTTCAGGGCGCGGCCTACCAAGTCCTCGTTGGCGTAGGGGCCGTACACTTCGGCCGTATCGATCAGGGTCACGCCCAGTTCCACGGCGCGGTGCAGCACGCGCAGCGAGGCGGCTTCGTCGGCGCCGCCATAGGCAAAGCTCATGCCCATGCAGCCCAGGCCGATGGGGGCGACGCGCAAGCCGGAGTTGCCCAGTGTTCTGTGTTCCATGTTCATTTCCTTTCAAAAAAAGATGCAAGGAGTATGGATGAAGGAACAGCATGCGATAAGATGGCTAATCCTGCATGCATTACTGAATTATTCTCATGAATTTTTTCCTCGACAATGGCTGACCTCAACGAATTGACGGCCTTTGCCGCCGTCGCCCGCCTGCGCAGCTTCCGCAAGGCGGCATTGGAGCGGGGCGTGTCCGCCTCCGCCCTCAGCCACGCATTGCGCGCGCTGGAAGAGCGCCTGGGCGTGCGCCTGCTGAACCGCACCACGCGCAGCGTCACGCCGACCGAGGCGGGGCAGCAGCTGCTGGCGCGGCTGGCGCCGGCCATGCGCGAAATCGACGATGCCTTGCAAGACTTGAGCGCCCTGCAGGATGTGCCCGCAGGCACGCTGCGCCTGAACGTGCCCCGTCCCGCCGCCCGGCTGCTGCTCGCGCCCATGCTGGCCGGTTTTGTCGCGCGCTATCCGCGCGTGCAGGTCGAAGTGGTCACCGATGACGGCATGATCGATATCGTGCGCGACGGTTTTGACGCGGGCATCCGCTTCGGCGAACAGGTGGCGGCCGACATGATCGCCGTGCCCGTGGGCGCGCCGCAGCCGTTCGTGGTGGTGGCGTCGCCCGCCTACCTGGCGGCGCATGGCGCACCAGGCACGCCGCGCGACTTGCTGGCGCACGCCTGCATAGGCCGGCGCTTTCCCAGCGGGCGCCAGTATGCGTGGGAGTTCGGGCAGGATGGGGAAGCCGTCAGCATCGCCGTCGGCGGCCCGCTCGTGTTCGACGATGATGAACTGATGCTGCGCGCGGCCCGCGATGGGGCGGGACTGGCCTATGTGTACGAAGCCGACGCGCGCGCCGATATCGCGGCGGGCCGCCTGGCGCGCGTGCTGGAGCGCTGCCTGCCGCCGCCGTCCCGTTACTTCCTGTACTACCCGAGCCGGCGGCAGATGCCTGCCGTGCTGCGCGCCTTTGTCGACATGGTCCGCGCCGACGGTCTTGCCTAGGCGGCGGCCGGCGGCGCGCCGTGCTCGACCGGCCACTTGACGGTAAACACGCTGCCGCCCGCCTTGCCGCGTGTGCAGGCGGCGCTGCCACCGTGCGCGCGCGCGATGGCTTCGACCACGGCCAGGCCCAGGCCGCTGCCCGCGTTCAGGTCGCCGCCGTCGCTGTCGCCGCGGCGAAACGCTTCGAACACGTGCGGCGCCAGTTCCTTTGCAATGCCGGGGCCCGCATCCTCGACGCTCAGGTAGTACTGGCCGGCCTGCACGCGGGTGCGCACGCGCAGCAGGCCCGGATGCGCATAGCGGCGCGCGTTGTCGAGCAGGGCCAGCACGATTTGCCGGATGCGCGCCGCGTCGCAGCAGACGGGATGGTCGGACAGGTGCAGCTGCAGCGTAAAGCCGGCCGCTTCCATCTCCTGCGCCAGCAGGCGGCCCACTTCCTCGATTTCCAGGGTCAGGTCCGTCCACGCCATGCGAAGCTGCATGTGGCCGCTGTCGGCCAGGCTCAGGGTGCGCAAATCCTCGATCAGGCGGCCCAGGTCCTCGACTTGCGCCAGCAGGCTGGAAAACGGCACTTCCTCGGGCTTGAAGACGCCATCGACGACGCCCTGCAAGGTGCCGCGCAGGATGGTCACGGGCGTGCGCAGTTCGTGCGCGATGGCGGCATTCCACGTTTCGCTTTCCTTGGCGCCCCGCTGCAGGCGCTCGGCCATGCTGTTGAAGTCGTCGACCAGCATGGCCGTCTCGCCCAGGCTGCGGTCGCCCGCGAAGGCGCGCGCGGACAGGTCGCCGTGGGCCACGCGGCGCACGCTGTCCATCACGGAATTGATCGGTTTTAAGATGCGCGCGGCCAGCTTGAGGGCGAAAAAGGCGGCCAGGCCCAGGCCGAAGACGGTGATGGCGAAGATCCACAGCCATTCGACGGTGCTGGGCGACCAGTCGTCGGGCTCGGACAGCATGTCGGGATCGATCTTGAAGGCGATGGCGAAGAAGGTCCAGGAACCGATCCAGATGATCAGGATGCTGCACACCATCAGCACGGACATCGACAGGATGATCTGCCGGTTCAGGCCAGTGAAGCGCATCAGAGCTCGCTTTCCAGCCGGTAGCCCACGCCGCGCAGGCTGGCCGGCATGTTCATCACGCCCGCTTCCTCGAGCTTCTTGCGCAGCTTGCTGACGTGGCTGTCCACCGTGCGTTCCATCGAATTGCTCTCGGGCATGCACGACTCCAGCAATTCCAGGCGGCTGCAGACGCGGCGCGGCGTGCGCGCCAGGTGCGCCAGCAGGCGAAATTCCGTCAAGGTCAGGCTCAAGGGCACGGGCGCGCCGTCGCGCAGCACGCTGGCCACGTACGTTTCCTGGTCGATTTCGATGGGGCCGCAGCGCAGGCGCTGGCCGCCCACCGGGTGGTGGCGCACGCGCGAGCGGCGCAGCACGGCGGCCACGCGCGCCACCACTTCGGCCGGATTGAAGGGCTTGATGATGTAGTCGTCGGCGCCCACGCGCAGGGCGGCCAGCTTGTCGGCATCCTGGTCGCGCGCTGTGAGCATGATGACGGGCGTTTCGCCGCGCCGCCGCACTTCGGCCAGCACGGCCCAGCCGTCGACGCGGGGCATCTGCACGTCGAGCAGCAGCAGGTCCGGCGCCAATGCCAGGTGCTGCTGCAGCGCTTCCTGGCCATCGAGGGCGAAGGCCGTGCGGTAACCGTCGCGCTCCAGATAACCGGCGAGGATGCGGGCGATTTGCGGTTCATCTTCGGCGATCAGGATGAGGGCGGAAGGGGGCGTGGTGGCAAGAAAAGAGGGCTGGCTGGCGCTGTGATGATAGTTCATGCAAATAGTCTAGCATTCTTCTTTCTCTCCATCGAATCTCCACATTTCTTTGACGAAATGTCCACCTTGGCCTTTTATGCTGCGCTTATCTGTCGACCGGACCGCCGGTTGGGATCTGCCATAGAGAAAGACCATGCATCCGAGCCACTTCACCAAGAAAAACATGTTGATCGCCGCGGCACTGTTCAGCCTTGCCGCCTGTTCCAAACCCGCGCCGGACGAGGCGGCCGCGCCGCCCGCCGCCGTGACGGTGCTCAAGCTGCAAGCGGCACCCGTCGTCCTCAGCGACGAATTGCCGGGCCGGGTGGCCGCCTTCCGCACGGCCGACATCCGCCCGCAGGTGGGTGGCATCGTGCTGCGCCGCCAGTTCGAGCAGGGCGCCGACGTGACGGCGGGGCAGAAGTTGTTCCAGCTCAATCCGGCACCATTCCAGGCGGACGTCGATTCGGCCGCCGCCGCCCTGCAGCACGCGGTGGCCACGGCGAACCGCGCCAGCAGCCAGGCCGAGCGCCTGAAACCGCTGGTGGAAGCGGACGCCATCAGCCGCCAGGCGTATGACGATGCCGTGGCCCAGCGCGAGCAAGCCGTGGCCACCGTGGCGCAGGCGCGCGCGACCCTGGCCCGGCGCCGCCTGGACCTGGCCTTTGCCAGCATCGAGGCGCCGATTGCCGGGCGCATCGGCTCCGAACTGGTGACCGAAGGCGCGCTCGTAGGCGTGGCCGATGCTGCGCCGATGGCGCGCATCCAGCAGATCGACAAAGTGTATGTCGACGTGCGCCAGCCGGCCGCCGCG
This sequence comes from Janthinobacterium aestuarii, assembly GCF_046113285.1. NCBI lineage: Bacteria > Pseudomonadati > Pseudomonadota > Betaproteobacteria > Burkholderiales > Oxalobacteraceae > Janthinobacterium > Janthinobacterium aestuarii. The sequence goes on along the minus strand of NZ_CP142524.1, from coordinate 3,519,457 downwards.
CTGGCCGCGCTGCAAGCCTCGGGTACGGGTGGCGCGGACAAGCTGCCCGTGACCATTTTAGGCGCCGATGGCCAGCCGCATCCCGTTACGGGCCGCATCCTGTTCTCGGGCATCAGCGTCGATGCGGGCACGGGCGACGCCGTCATCCGCGTGCTGGTCGACAATCCGCAGCGCCAGCTCTTGCCCGGCATGTTCGTGCGCGCCCGCATCGCCCGCGCCGTGCAGGCCAACGGCGTGCTGCTGCCGCAGCAAGCCGTCTTGCGCAGCAGCGGCGGCCAGGCGCAGGCCTGGGTGCTGGACGGCACGAACAAAGCCAGCCTGAAACCGATCGCCGTGGGCGACGTGGTCGAGCACCAGTATGTAGTCAGCGGCGGCCTGAAGGCGGGCGACACCGTCGTCATCGAAGGCCAGGAACGGCTGCAGCCGGGCGCCACCGCCGCGCCGCAGCCATGGAAGCCGGCCGTCGTGGCAGCCGCAGCTGCCGCCAAAGCGCATTGATGCGCCATTTGAATCCAATGAAAGTCTAACGACATGCCTCAATTTTTCATCAACCGCCCCGTCTTTGCGTGGGTGGTGGCGGTCTTCATCGTCCTGTTCGGACTGATCGCCATACCGCAATTGCCGATTGCGCGTTTTCCTTCCGTGGCGCCGCCCAGCGTCAGCATCAGCGCCGTGTATCCGGGTGCCACGCCGCAAACCATGAACGATTCCGTGGTGGGCTTGATCGAACGCGAACTGTCGGGCGTCAAGCACCTGCTGTATTTCGAGTCGTCCACCGACACCTCGGGTTCGGCCTCGATCACCGTCACCTTCCAGCCGGGCACCGACCCGGAAATGGCGCAGGTGGACGTGCAAAACCGCCTGAAGGCCATCGAGCCGCGCCTGCCGCAAGCCGTGCGGCAGAACGGCTTGACGGTGGAATCGGCGTCGTCGGGCTTTTTGATGATCGTCAGCCTGATCTCCGAGAATGGCCAGCATGACGAAGTGGCGCTGGGCGACTACCTGGCGCGCAACGTGACGGAAGAACTGCGCCGCATTCCCGGCGTGGGCAAGGTGCAGCTGTTCGGCTCCGAGCGGGCCATGCGCATCTGGGTCGACCCGGCCAAGCTGGTGTCGTACAACATCGCCATGGGCGAGCTGACGGCCGCCATCGCGCAGCAAAATGCGCAGATCGCACCGGGCCGCCTCGGCGATTCGCCCGCCGTGCACGGCCAGCGCGTGACGATTCCGCTGACGGTGCAGGGCCAGCTGCAAACCCCGGCCGAATTTGCCGCCATCGTGCTGCGCGCGAATGCGGATGGCTCGAAAGTGACCATCGGCGACGTGGCGAAAGTGTCGCTGGGGGCGCAAAGCTTCAATTTCAGCATCCGCGAAAACGGCCAAGCCGCGTCGGGCGCCGCCATCATGCTGTCGCCCGGTGCCAACGCCGTGCAGACGGCGGCCGCCGTGCGTGCGCGCATGGCCGAACTGGCGCACACCATGCCGGCCGGGATCAAGTACTCGGTGCCGTTCGATACGGCGCCGTTCGTGAAGATATCGATCGAAAAGGTGATCGTCACCTTGCTGGAGGCGATGGTGCTGGTCTTCCTCGTCATGTATCTGTTCCTGCAAAAGATACGCTACACCCTGATTCCGGCCATCGTCGCGCCGATCGCCCTGATGGGCACTTTTACCGTGATGCTGATGGCCGGCTATTCCGTCAACGTGCTGACCATGTTCGGCATGGTGCTGGCCATCGGCATCATCGTCGATGACGCCATCGTCGTGGTGGAAGCGGTCGAGCGCCTGATGGCGACCGAGGGCCTGTCGCCGAAGGAAGCGACGTCGAAGGCGATGCGCGAAATCACAGGTGCCGTGGTCGGCATCACCCTGGTGCTGACGGCCGTGTTCATCCCGATGGCCCTGGCCAGCGGTTCCGTGGGCGCCATCTACCGCCAGTTCACCCTGGCCATGGCCGTGTCGATCCTGTTCTCGGCGTTTCTGGCCTTGACCCTGACGCCGGCCCTGTGCGCCACGATGTTGAAACCGATCGGACCGCATGACCATGATAAAAAAGGCTTTTTCCTGTGGTTCGACCGCCAGTTTGAGCGCATGACGGCGCGCTACGAAAAAGGCGTGGTGGCGATGCTGAAACGCGCCGGCCGCTCGATGGTGCTGTACGGCGCCATCGTCGCGGCGCTGGGCGTGGCCTTCATGCAGCTGCCGTCGGCCTTCCTGCCCGAGGAAGACCAGGGCTACTTCATCACCTCGATCCAGCTGCCGTCCGACGCCACCATGGAGCGCACGCTCGATGTCGTCAAGCTGTACGAGCAGCACGTGGCCACGCGTCCCGGCATCGAAGTGAACCAGTCGATCCTTGGCTTCAGCTTTTCCGGCGCGGGACCGAACGCGGGCCTGGCCTTCACCATGCTGAAAGACTGGAAACAGCGCAACGGCGCCACGGCGCAGGAAGAAGTGGCGCTGGCGCAGGCGGCCATGTCGCAGGCGAAGGAGGGCGTGATCATGAGCCTGATGCCGCCCGCCATCGATGAACTGGGCAATTCGTCCGGCTTTTCGATGCGCCTGCAAGACCGCGCCAGCCAGGGCATCGCGGCCCTGCAGGCGGCGCAGAACCAGCTGCTGGGCCTGGCCGCGCAAAGCAGCAAGGTGGCGGGCGTGTATCCGGACGGCTTGCCGCCCGGCGCCAGCGTGCGTCTCGACATCGACCGCACCAAGGCCGAAGCGCTGGGCGTGCCGTTCACGGCGATTGCCGACATGCTGACGGCGGCCATGGGGTCGACCTATGTCAACGATTTCCCGAACGCTGGCCGCATGCAGCAGGTGATCATCCAGGCCGACGCGCCGTCGCGCATGCAGCTCAACGACGTGCTGGCCTTGCGCATCCGCAATAACGCGGGCGGCATGGTGGCCTTGGGCGAGCTCGTGCGACCCGTGTGGAGCGAATCGCCGCTGCAGCTGGTGCGTTACCAGGGCTACCCGTCGGCGCGCATTTCCGGCAGCGCGGCGCCCGGCGTGTCCAGCGGCGACGCCATGCTGGAAATGGAGCGGCTCGTGAAGCAGTTGCCGCCGGGCTTCGCGCTGGCGTGGACGGGCCAGTCGCTGCAAGAGAAGGAATCGGCGTCGCAGGCGCCCATGCTGATGGCGCTGTCGATGCTGGTGGTCTTCCTCGTGCTGGCGGCCCTGTATGAAAGCTGGTCGATTCCCGTCTCCGTGATGCTGGTGGTGCCGCTGGGTTTACTGGGCGCCGTGCTGGCCGTGATGTTGCGCGGCATGCCGAACGACGTGTTCTTCAAGGTGGGCATGATCACCATTATCGGCCTGTCGGCGAAGAATGCGATTCTGATCGTCGAGTATGCGCGCCAGTTGCAGGCGCAGGGCAAGGGGCTGGTCGAGGCGACGGTGGAAGCGGCGCGCCTGCGCCTGCGCCCGATTTTGATGACGTCATTGGCGTTCGCGCTGGGCGTGGTGCCGCTGATGCTGGCCACGGGCGCCAGCGCCGAGACGCAGCACGCGATCGGCACGGGCGTGTTCGGCGGCATGATTACCGCCACCGTGCTGGCCGTATTTTTCGTGCCCGTGTTCTTTGTCGTGGTGCTGGGCGCCGTCGACAAGATGGGCACGTACTTCAACAAACGCAGTGATCGCATCGCCGTCAAGGCGGTGGAAGGAGAGTTGTAATGCGTTTATTTTTTCTCACGCCCTTGGCCGCGCTGGCCTTGTCGGCGTGTTCCCTGACGCCGCCGCTGGTCAAGCCGGCGGCACCGATACCGGCCAGCTATGCAGAGATTGCCGCGCCAGCCGCGGCCGACACCGCGGCCGACCTGGGCTGGCGCCAGATGCTGCTCGATGCGCGCCTGCAGCGCCTGGTCGATATCGCGCTGGAAAACAACCGCGACTTGCGCGTGGCTTCGCTCAATGTGGAAGCCGTGCGGGCGCAGTACCAGATACAGGATGCGGGCCGCTATCCTGCCATCGGCGCGAATGCGGGCGGCGTGCGCCAGCGCGGCGCCGACGCTGTGACACAGAATCAGTTCACTGCCGGCATCGCCATGAGCGCGTTCGAGATCGACCTGTTCGGCCGTCTGCGCTCGCTGTCGGACGCGGCGTTTGCCCGCTATCTGGCCACCCAGCAGGGCCAGCGCGCCGCGCATATGGCCCTGATCGGCGCCGTGGCCGACGCCTACCTGGAGCAGCGCCTGGCCGAGGAACAGCTGGCGCTGGCCCGGCAAACCCTGCTTGACTGGCGCCAGGCGCTGGTCTTGACGCAGCGCCTGCACGGCGCGCAGCAGGGCAGCGGCCTGGACGTGGCGCAAGCCGAAGGCCAGGCCGCCACGGCGGAAGCGGACGTGCAGGCGCGCGTCCGGGCCAGCTCATTGGCGCGCAACAACCTGGAACTGCTGCTCGGTGCGCCGCTGCCGGCCGATCTGCCGGCGGGCCGCGCGCTCGATGGCCAGCCCGTGCTGACGCAGCTGCCGCCCGGCCTGCCGTCGGACTTGCTGGCGCGCCGTCCCGATATTTTGCAAGCCGAGTACGCGCTGGCGGCGGCGAATGCGGAAATCGGCGCCGCCCGCGCCGCCTTCTTCCCCCGCCTGTCGTTGACGGCGTCGCTGGGCTTTGCCAGCCCGGAACTGGGCGACCTGTTCCGCGGCAGCGCGCGCAGCTGGTCGTTCGCGCCGCAAGTGACGCAGCAGCTGTTCCAGGGCGGCCAGCTGCGCGCGGAACTGCAGCTGTCGCGGTTGCGCAAGGACGTGGCCGTGCTGCAGTACGAACAGGCGATCCAGGCGGCGTTCCGCGAGGTGCGCGACGGCCTGGCCGGCAGCGCCACGTTTGCGCAGCAGATCGCCGCGCAGGAGCGCGTGGTGGCGGCGGCGCGGCAGCGCCAGCGCCTGTCGCAGCTGCGCTACGACGCGGGCCAGGACAGCCGCCTGGAATTGCTCGACGCGCAGCGCCAGTCGTATGCGGCCCAGCAAGCCCTGCTCGACGCGCGGCGCGACCAGTTCAAGTCGGCCGTGGCGCTGTACAAGGCGCTGGGTGGCGGCCTCGAGGAGTAAACCTCCGTCTACCAGGGCAGCGCCACGGGCACGCTGTCGCGGTGCTTCGCCTGGTAGTGGGAACGCAGGAATTGCGCCAGGAAGGTGAATTCGTTGTAGCAATGCATGAGCAGGGCGCGGGCGAATGCATCGGGGAAGAGGGCGGCGATCTCTTGCGGGCTGTGGCCGGCGTCCGGCAAGTCCTGGCCCATGTAGAAATGGCTGCGCAAGGTCATGCCCCAGGCCGTGTCGCGGCCCATGTGCAGCAGGCGCCCGCCAAGGACGGCGCCGTCCGCGGTGCGGGGCGGCGCATAGCTCATGCCCACCCTGGCGCATACGGCGGCAGAAATGCGGCCCTCGGCCCGCGCCGCCTCGTATTGCCGTCCCTCGAAGAATTCACGGGGATCGCGGAACTGGATGGCCAGCTGTTCGGCCGGCATGCCGCTGAAAAACTCTTCCGCCAGATGGATGGAGCCGACGTGCGTCCCGGCGCTGCCTTCAGCCCAGCCGCTGGCCAGGTGGTCGACCGGGTGCCACATCAGGTAGCGCTCCGTGTCGGGCCGCGAGCGGAACCACCATTCAAACATCTCGCCAGTGCAATTTGGCAAGTCGGTGCGGCACGCCACGTGCAGCACGCCGCTGGGCAGCCGTTCAAAGCCCGTTTCCAGCGCCAGGGGAGCGGGCTGCAGCAGGGCGTGGACGTCGTTGAGATCCATGGTCTTACCTTTCAGTGTGGGTGGTGGAAACAGCGGTGGTGCCGGCCGGGCGGCGGCGCAGCAGCGGGGCGGCCGCCACGGCCGCGCCCAGCAGGGCCAGCGCGGCCGTGGCGGCAAACATCGTGGCGTGGCTGCCGGGCAGATACGTCATGAAGGAAGAGAGAAATTGCCCGCCGAAGATGGCCATCGACAGATAGGCGAGGTTGCGGTTGCGGCTGGGCAAGTGGCTGCGCTCGACCGTCATGTGCGTGCACAGGGGCACGGACAGGCCAAAGCCCATCCCCAGCGCCACGGCGCCGGCCAGCAGCATGGGCAGCGCGGCGGCGCCCGCAAACAGCAGGTGTGCCAGCGCATAACAGGCGAAGGCGGCGCCCAGGGTACCGTGTTCATGCAGGCGCCGGACCGCCAGGGGCATCAGCCAGGCGGCCGCCACGGCCACCAGCGACACGAAGGACAGCAAATACCCGGCCCGGTCCTCGCTCCAGCCCAGCTGCTGGAGGCGCAGGGGCAAAACGATGATGGCGGCGAAAAACACCGTCATGGAGAGCGCCGCCAGCGCATGGACGAAGAGCAGGGCGCGCGACGGGCCGGGCGCTGGCGGCGGGCCATCCAGGCCGGCATCCCCGGCCGGCTCGGGCGCCGGCACGCAGCGCCAGGCAGAGGCCAGCAGCAGCCAGGCGAACAGATACAGCAGGAAGGGATAGCGCCATGCCGCCGTGGCCAGCAGGCCGCCCAGCGCGAGGAACAGCACGCCGCCCAGTTCGATCGTCATGCCTTGCCTGGCGATCATGCGCAGCCTTGCCTGGCCGCTGAACAAGGCCGAGATCAGCCCCGTGCCCGATGCCATCACCAGCGCCGTCGGCGCGCCCAGCAGGAAACGGTTGGCGAACACGGCAACGTGCCCATGCAGGAACATGCCCGAGACGCCCAGCAAGCCGTACAGGAACAGCCCCGCCAGCAGGCTGCGGTGCAGTCCCAGGCGCTGCATGAGCATGGCGGCGAAGGGGCCGGACAGCACCACGCCCAGCGAGGGCAGCGTGACGAGCCAGCTGGCGGCGTCGGCCACGCCGAGCCGCGCGGCGATGGACGGCAATCCCGGGACCAGCACGCATCCCACCATGATGGTCAGGCTGGCAACGGAAAGGAGCGTGCACGTTGCTGTCTTCGATATACTGCGGCTGGACATGCGCCTCCCCCGGTGCTTGCGTTAAAAAAACCGTTAATCGGAACACTGTTCCGAATAATGGAACAATTATAGGGCCATGTACAATGCCGGTCAATGCCGTCACGGCAGCTATCGTCATGCACAATTGGGTAAAGAAATGAGTGAAGAAAACGAAGGCAATAGCGGCAAGCAAGTCATTGCGCGCGCGGCGGCGGTGCTGCGCGCGCTGGAAAACCAGACGGGCGGCCTGAGCCTGGCGCAGATCGCCAAGGGCGCGGACTTGCCGCGCACCACGGTGCACCGCATCGTCGCCGCGCTGGAAGCCCAGCAACTGGTCAGTTCCGGCGCCGGCGGGGTGAAGCTGGGGCCGGCCATCGCGCGTCTGGCGGCGTCGGCGCATACGGACGTGGTGGCGGTCCTGCGGCCGTATGCGGAAGCGTTGGGCCGCCGCACGCGCGAAACGGTGGACGTGTGCGTGTACCGCGGCCTGCATGCGGTGTCGGTGGACCAGTACTGTTCCGACCATGAGCTGCGCGTCGTGTCGGCCGTGGGAACGGCCTACCCGATCCACTGCACCGCGCATGGCAAGGCCTTGCTGGCGCGGATGCCGGAAGACGCGCTGGCCCGGCTGTTCGGCGAACGCCTGGAAGCGCGCACGGACCAGACCATCACGGCGCTTGCGCAACTGCTGCCGCACCTGGAACAGGTACGCGCGCAGGGCTACGCCGTCGATATGGAAGAGCACGCGCCGGGCGTGTGCGGCATCGGCGTGGCCCTGAACACGGGGACGAGCGAGCGCTACGCGCTGTCGCTGGGCGTGCCGGCCCTGCGTTTCCACGCCCAGCGGGAACAGCTGCTGTCGGCGCTGTTGCAGTGCAAGGCGGAAGTCGAAGCCGTGCTCGGCGTCAAGCCGTAAAAGCGCCGATCGGGCGCTTGCGCGCCAGGCTCAGCCCGCTTGCTGCACGTGGTCGCTCCAGAGGATTTCCCTAAAGTTCAGCTTGAACTGACCGGACGGCATGTCGTCGGGATGGCTTTCCAGCTCGATTTCGCTGACTGACAGATATCGCCATCGCCCTCAAGTGAGCGGGGTAAGCCCGGCAGGCTGCACCCGCTGCCTCACGACTTCTGCATTTGCTGCTGGAAGGTGAGCTCGATGAACTCGTCCGGGCGGCTGATGGCGACCAGGACGGTGACCCGCAAGATGCCTTCCAGGATGTCGTCGGGCGTCATGGTTTCACCCAGGCCGACGTGTACGCTGAAGGCATCGTCCGGTGTGGCGCCCGCCAGGCCGCCGCGCTTCCAGATGCCGGTCAGGAAGTTAAGGGCCATGCTCTTGATCGTGAGCCAGGTGCTGGCCACGTTCGGCTCGAACACATACGCCTTGATAGCCAGGCGCAGCGACTCCTCGAGCATGATCATGGTGCGGCGCACGTTGATGTAGCGCCAGTCGAGGCTGTTGCCGTCGAGGGTGCGCGCGCCCCACACCAGGGTGCCTTCGCCTTCGAAGCTGCGGATGGCGTTGACCGACTTGCCGCTGCTGCTCACGTTGAGGTCTTCCTGGTCCTCGTGCGTGATGTTGACGGCCGGCGCGCTCACTGCCACCAGGCCGATGTTGGCCGGCGCCTTCCACACGCCGCGCGTGTTGTCGGTCATGGTGTACAGGCCTGCCATCGCGGCGCCTGGCGGCAGCAGATTGAGTTGGCCGTGCATGTCCCGCAGTAGCTGCTGGTACAGGGGACTCACGTCGCGCAGTGCACGATCGATGGCGGCGATGCCGCCGGCCTGACCGTTTTCTGAAGACTGCGCGATGGCCATTTGCTCGAACAGGGCCGACACTTGCCGCTGCCCGCCGGCGTCCAGCGGCTGCAGCAGCACGTCTTGCAGCGCACCCCACTGGCTACGGCGGATGTGGGTGAAGTTGAGTTCCTCCAGCGCAACGACCGTGGCCTGTACCCACGGATAGTAGGCGGCGCCAAAGGCCAGCGAGTCGCTGCCGATAGCATCCCGGAAAGCGGTCACTGGTCCATCCGTCAACGGCGCCGTGCCATGGTGGATGTCGAGGATGGCGAAGCGGTTCCGCATCTGTTGGCCGCAATGCATGAGCATGTGCCGTTGCAGCGCATGGCAGTCGTCCAACGCCAGCAGCATGGCGTCGGGCACGGCCAGCAGCGTCGCGCCCGGCTCCCGCAGCAGCGCATCGATGCCGGCGCACAATGCGCCGATGTCCGGCGTGTCATGATAATCGCCGACGGAGACGATATGGCAGGCGCCGCCGCCATTCATGAAGAAGAGCAGTATGCTGTGATACAGCAGGAACCGGCCGGCGGCCTGGCGCAGCGTGCACGACGCGCCAGCCGTGCGGCCCGCCTCCAGCATGAATTCGGGCACGGGCGCGCCGCCGAAGCAGGCTTCAAATTCCGCCATCGAGCTGATGCGCGACGGCTGCTTGCGCAGGGAGCGGCCGTCGTGGCTGGCGCTGGCGGTGTAGCCGACAAAGCCCGGCGCGGCCGTCGCCACTTCGACGACGGCATTGGGAAACGCGTTTTGTTCCACGATATACACGCCGGGAGTCTTGTATTGCGCCATGTGCATGCTTTCCTGGTTGGTCAGAGGGAGCGGGGCTGCATCGGGTCACGCATCGGGCCACGCATTGGGCCAGTATAGCCAGTGATAGCACGGGCATGGGCATTTCTCGCTTTACATTTATTTGATAATTCCAGTATTATTGAAATATTGAATATTTATTCGCGCTTTTTCCTGGACCACTGCCCCCATGCTCACCGCCTTCCTGATCTTTCTCGCCACCTTAACCCTCGTCATCTGGCAGCCGCGCGGCCTGGGCATCGGCTGGAGCGCCGTCATCGGCGCCGGCGCGGCGCTGCTGGCCGGCGTGATCCACTGGGGCGACATCCCCGTCGTCTGGCATATCGTGTGGAACGCCACCGGCACGTTTATTGCCGTCATCATCATCAGCCTGCTGCTCGACGCGGCCGGCTTCTTCGAGTGGGCGGCGCTGCACGTGGCGCGCTGGGGCGGCGGCAGCGGGCGCAAGTTGTTTACCTTGCTGGTCTTGCTGGGCGCGCTGGTGTCCGCCGTGTTCGCCAACGACGGCGCCGCGCTGATATTGACGCCCATCGTCATCGCCATGCTGCGGGCATTGAAGTTTTCAGCCAAAGCCACCCTGGCCTACGTGATGGCGGCCGGTTTCATCGCCGACACGGCCAGCCTGCCGCTGGTGGTGTCGAACCTGGTCAATATCGTCTCGGCCGACTATTTCAAGATCGGCTTTGCCGAGTACGCGTCCGTGATGGTGCCCGTCAACGTCGTCGCCGTGGGCGCCACCCTGGCGGCCTTGCTGATCTTTTTCCGCCAGGATATCCCGCGCGACTATGACGTGGTGCAGCTGAAACGCCCGCGCGCCGCCATCCGCGACCTCGGTACCTTCCGCGCCGGCTGGCTGGTGCTGGCGCTGCTGCTGGTAGGATTTTTTTCGCAAGAAGCCCTGGGCGTGCCCATCAGCCTGATCGCCGCCGTCGGAGCCGCGCTGCTGCTGGGCGTGGCGGGCAAGGGGCACGTGATTTCCACGCGCCACGTGCTGCGCCATGCGCCGTGGCAAATCGTCGTCTTTTCGCTGGGCATGTATCTGGTCGTGTATGGCTTGCGCAATGCGGGCTTGACGGCTTACCTGACGGGAGTGCTGAACCACTGTGCCCAGTACGGCGTGTGGGGCGCGGCCATGGGCACGGGCGTGCTGACGGCCTTGTTGTCGTCCGTGATGAACAACCTGCCGACGGTGCTGGTGGGCGCGCTGGCCATCGACCCGACGACGGCGCAGGGCGCCGTGCGCGAGGCGATGATTTACGCGAACGTCATCGGCAGCGATCTGGGACCGAAGATCACGCCCATCGGCAGCCTGGCTACCTTGCTGTGGCTGCATGTGCTCGACAGCAAGAATATCCACATTTCCTGGGGATATTACTTCCGCGTCGGCATCGTGCTGACCGTGCCCGTGCTGCTGGCGACCCTGGCGGCGCTGGCGCTGCGCCTGTCCTGAGTTCCGTGTATGGTGGTGGCTGACAGCAACTTTAACGGGAAAGCCATGAAATTATTGCTTGTGGGCGCCACCGGCCTCGTGGGCCGCGAAGTGCTGCGCCTGGCGCTCAGTGACGCGCGCGTCAGCCAGATCGTCGCCCCCGTGCGCAAGCCCTTGCCCGCGCATCCCAAACTCGATGCGCCGCTCGTCGATTTCGACCGCTTGCCGCCCGGCGCGCCGTGGTGGCAGATGGATGCCGTCATCTGCACCCTGGGCACGACCATGAAGGTGGCCGGTACGCGGCAGGCGTTCCGGCGCGTTGACCACGACTACCCGCTGGCCGTGGCGCGCCTGGCTCTGGCGGCCGGCACGCGCGCGTACGCGCTCAATTCCGCGGCCGGCGCCAATCCCGGCTCGCGTATCTTCTACAACCGCGTCAAGGGCGAACTGGAACGCGACCTGGAGCAGCTGGGTTTTGCGTCGCTCACGTATGTGCGGCCCGGGCTGATCGGCGGCGAGCGCGACGTGACGCGCGCGGGCGAGGGTGCCGCCTTGCGCCTGCTGCGCGTGCTGGGGCCCGTGCTGCCGCGCCGCTGGCGCATCAATCCCGCGCCGCGCATCGCCGCCGCCCTGCTGGAAGCGGCGCTGGCCGCCGCGCCGGGTGTACATATCGTCGGTTCGGAACAGCTGGCCTGAACGCGCAGCCCGTATAATCGGCGTTCATGTTCTTTTGAGTACGCAAAATGCAAACAGTACGTCCTTACCGGGCCGGCGACCGCGACGCCTGCCTGGCTCTTTTCGACGGCAATACGCCGCGCTTTTTCGACCCGTCCGAGCGCGCGGCCTTCGTCGCCTGGCTGGAAGCATCAACGCAGCCGTATCTGGTCATCGAACGTGCGGTCGAGGGAACAACGCGCATCGTCGCCTGCGGCGGCCATGCGATCGAGGCGGGCGGCACGGTCGCCAGCCTGTGCTGGGGCATGGTGGCGCAGGACGTGCACGGCCAGGGACTGGGCCGCGCGCTGACGCAGGCGCGCCTGGACGCCATCCGCGCCGTGCCGCAAGTGGCCGGGGTGAGCATGAACACCAGCCAGCACACGCAGGGCTTTTATGCGCGCTTCGGCTTCGTGCCGGTCAAGGTGACGCCCGATGGCTTCGGACCCGGCATCGACCAGTGGGACATGATGTTGCAACTGACGGCGCGTGGGGCGCACCGATGAGCGCCGCCAGGCACGGAGGCCACCATGGCGGATGACCGCCACCCGACGGCGCCGCTCGTCATCGTTGCCAGCAACGGCACCGGCGGCGACATGCAACCATTTATCGCGCTGGCGCAGGGCTTGCGGCAACGGGGGCGGCGCGTGCTGCTGCTGGTGCCGGGCTGGCAGGAAGCGGCTGCGCAGGCGTCAAGGCTGCCGTATCGCACCTTCGGCACGCAGGAAGAGGGGCAGGCCATGCTGGGCGACCCGGGCCTGTGGGATGAGCGCAAGGGCTGGGGCGTCGTGTGGCGCGGCCTCGTGCCGTACCTGGGCGCCGTGCGCGACGTCGTGCAAGGCTTGCCGGACGGTGAAGAGTGCGTGGTGCTGTGCCATCCCTTCCTCGTGCCGATGGCCGCCCTGGCACGCTCGGTACGCCCGGACCTGCGCATCGTCGCGGCCTATCTGGCGCCATCGAACCTGTGCAGCAGCCATGATTTCCTGGCGGCCGGCTCGCTGCGCATTCCCGCCTGGGTGCCGCTGTCCTGGCGCGAGGCCCTGTGGCGGATGATCCACCGCGGCATGGTCGACCCGGTGCTGCTGCCCGGCCTGAACGGTGCGCGCGCGCAGCACGGACTGCCGCCCGAAGCGCATTTTTTCGCGCACATGCTGGCCGCGCCCGATGCCTCGCTGGGGCTGTTTCCCGCCTGGTTCGCCGCCCCGCAGGCGGACTGGCCGCCGCATTTCGTGCAAGCCGGTTTCTCCGGCGCCGCCCCGCATGGCGCCGCGGCGCTGCCGCCGGAGCTGGAACGCTTTCTGGGCGAGGGCGAGCCGCCCATCGTCTTTACGCCCGGGACCGGGCACCAGCACGCGCAGCGCTATTTCAGCATCGCCCTGGACGTGTTGCGGCGGCTGGGGCGGCGCGGCTTGTTCCTCACGTCCCATGCGGCCCAGGTGCCGCAGCACTTGCCCCCCAGCGTCATGTGGCAGGCGTACGCGCCGTTCGCGGCCCTGCTGCCGCGCGTGGCGGCCGTGGTGCACCATGGCGGCATCGGCACCTGCGCGGACGCTTTTCGCGCGGGCATCCCGCAACTGATCGTGCCGTTCGCCTACGACCAGTTCGACAACGGCTGGCGGATCAAGCGGCTCGGCGTGGGGGATGTCTTGCTGGCCAGGCGTTTGTCGGCGGGGCGCATGCGGCGCCAGCTGGCGCGTTTGCTGGCCGCGCCCGAGGTTCAATTGGCGTGCGGCGAGGTGGCCCGCCTGATGGGACAGGGGCCGCAGCCGGCGCACTTGCTCGATCAGGTCGAAGCGGCGCTGGCCGCCCGGACTGCTTAGGGCGTGTCGTGCGGCGTATCGTCGAGGGCGATGACCCGGTCGTGCGGGCCGGGCACGCAGCCGTCGGCGACCGGTTCCCAGCCCCGGTGCACCACCACCTGTTTGCCGTCGTGGCAGATTTCCACGCGCTCGCTGGCGGGCAGGCGCTGGCGCGCGAACGCTTCCAGGCTGGCCGGCAGGCTCACTGCCAGCCGCATCGTGCCGATGGCTTCGGGCGGATGGTCGTCCATGTGCACCAGGGGCACGAAGATGGAACCGAGCATCAGCCAGCGGGCGCCCACGTCGACGGCGGCGGGGTTGTAAGGCGCGGCGCGCAGCCAGTCCTGGGCGCGCGCGCGCAAGTCGCTGCCCGCGGCCAGCTCCCCCCAGGCGGCGGCCAGCATTTCCGCCACCCACTGATTGCAGTTCTGGTATTTCAAATTGAAAGCGTACGCATTGGCGCTGTAGCGGCCCGCCAGCAGCTCTTGCACGCGCACGGGGTCGAGCAGGGCGCGGCGCAGGGGCGGCACGGTTTCGGCCGGCAGTTTCACCAGCGCGATGTAGCCGAGCGCAGGATTGGCCGTGCCCATGGCGAAACCGGCCGTGCCCTGGTCGAAGATGCGCGGACGGCCTTCGTCGCAGGCGTAGTACAGCTGGCGCGCGGACCAGCCGCTGTCGTTGTCGTGGCGCCAGGCCAGCGCCGCGTGCGAATAGCGGATGCCGAAGCGGGCCAGGTCCAGGCCGGAGCGGCTGATGAGGGCCACGCTGCCTTCGCTGGCGGCCAGTTCCTCGCGCACGACGGCGGCAAAGCGCAGCAGCCGGTCCTGTTCCGTCGCCGTGAGTTCCTGCGCGCGGTCGCAAAAGCGCGACGAGGCCAGCGAGGTACCCGCATGGGCGGCGCCAGCGCTGAAGATGGCGCAAACGCCCAGCAGCAGTGCCGGGCGGTGCGGGAGAAAACGAATCAAAGGCTGACGGGACGCGTGGCCAGTTCGCCGTACCAGTCGTCGGCCAGCACGAGGAAGAAGGCGGCGCGCGTGTCGTTGCGCGAGAATTCGATGCCGTAGGCGCGGTTTTGCGCATGCACCATGTCGCCTTGCGCCAGCTGCTGTTTGTCGAGCGCCGCCTGCGGCAAGTCCAGCACCAGCGGCGTGGCCGTGGCCTCGGCCTGCATGGTCAAACGCGTCATGCCGTCGCGGCCCGGCACGGCGGCCACGTCGATGATGCGGTAGGGGCCATTGGCCACCTTGTTGTCGCGCGAGGAACTGTTGCTCGAACCGTTGAGCGAATCGGATATGCTGCCGCTCGACTGGGAGCCGGCGCTGGAGGCCGAGGAAACGAAACTGTCGGCGTTGGCGTTGCACGCCATGGTCAGAGCTGCGGCCAGGCCGAGCATGCGTAGGGAGGTAGTCAAGGCAGTTTTCCAGTGCGCGTCAATGAAAGCGGGCCGGGTCCGTCCGGGCCTGCGCCATCATAGCAGATCGGCCGTCAGCTGAGCAGCACCTTGATCAGGGCCTTCGCTTCGGCCGACGGCTGCGTGCGCAGCGCCTGCAGCACGGGGTCGTGCTCCAGGTAAGCCTGCAGCGGCGCGCTGATGGTGACGTAGGCCTGCGGCAGCGGCGAAGGCACGGGCGCCAGCGCCTTGGCCAGCAGCAGGGTGTCGCGCAAGCCTTCGGGCGGCAACATGATGGTGGAGCCGGGCAAGGCGTTGACGGCATCGGCCACCGACAGCGGCACGCCCAGCTGGCGCATCAGCGCGCGGCCGATCAATTCCAGCGTGGAGGCCATCTGCGTTTCCAGCTCGGCGTACAGGCCCGGGGTCTTGTCGGCCTGGGCCAGCAAATAAAATCCGGCTACTTCATGCACGATACCGGCGAACAGCGCCGTATCGGCATCCGTCTGCGTGACGGCGCCTGCCAGCGCATGCGCCAGCGCCGCCACATGCACGGTATGCGCCCACAGCTGGGTGGCGCGGGCGCGCAAGGCGTCGTCGCGGATGCCCGCGTTCAGCTGGCGGATGACGGCCGCCGTCGCCAGCGCATACAGGTTGCGGTGGCCCAGCCGCTCGACGGCGGCGCGCACGCTGGTGATGGCGGGCGTGTGGCCGGACGCGAACATGGCCGAATTGGCCAGCGCCACGGCGCGCGCCGACAAGGTGGGTTCGCACAGCAGCAGCCGGCTGATGTCGGCCGAGTGGCAATCCGGGTTGGCCAGTTCCTTTTGCAGGAGCAGGGCCGTGTTGATACTGGTGGGAAAGGCCAGGGTTTCCGTTTCGGCGCTGGCCAAAAGTTGCGCAAGGCTGCTGAGCGTGTTGACGTGCATGGATAAGAGGGAGCGAGAAGTAGCAATGTCCCCCATATTATCAGGCAATCCGGCTGGCATGGCGTTCGCATGCCCAACCGGCCATGCCCGCCATCGGGAGCTGCGTTCCAGCGCCTTATGGCAGCAGCAAGGAGTGCTGGCTGGCCGTATGGAAATCGCGCCAGACGCGGTTGATGGCGCTGTCTTCGCGCGCCGCGTACAGGCCGCAGTACGGATACAGTCCGTCGACTGCCGCGCGGCAGGCGGCGACCAGGGCCAGCGCACGCTCTTGCACGGCCTGCATGGCGTCCGCGTCGAGCGCCGCGCCGGCAGCCACCGTTGCCCAGCTGTCATCGAGCACGGCATAAAAGCGCGCGCGGGCGGCGATGAATGCGTCTTGCTTGTCTTGCAACATGGATATTACTTCCGGCACCTCCAGCAGCGGCAGGCCGGCGCGCGCGTGGCGGCGGTGGCGCATGCATTCTTCGGCCAATTCCATGAAATGGGCGGCCATGCCGGCCACGTTGGCGGCCAGGGTCACGTAGGCGAGCGAATAAAACGGGTAGCGGTACAGGGGGCCGTCGGCCGTCGCGGCCGCGGGACTGATGGTGAAACCGTGTTCCTTGCCGAGCCACTGGCCGTCGATGCGGTAGCTGTGCGAGGCGCTGGCGCGCATGCCGATGCTGTTCCACGAGGGCACCAGCCGCACCAGGGCGGCGGGCACGAGGAAGGCGCGGATGCGCGGCTGGCCTTGTTCGTCGAGCAGGGGCTGGCCAGCGCGCCGCAGCCGGGCGTTCAGGGTGAAGTGGGTGGCCATGGGCGCGCCGCTGGCGTAGTCCCAGCTGCCCGTGATGCGGTAGCCGTCGCCTTCTTCCTCCGCGTCCCCGGTGGCCGCGCCGCTGCCGCCCAGGCAGGCGCGCGGCGTGCCGATGATGGCGCGCGCCATGTCGGGCGCCAGAAAGCCCGCGAACCAGCCGGCGCCCGCGCACAGGGTCAGCACCCAGCCCATGCTTCCATCGACGGCGGCCACGGCTTCTTCCAGGCGCACCACTTGCGGCAAGGGCAGCTCGGCGCCGCCCGCGCTGCGCGGCGCCAGCATCGTCAGCCAGCCGCGCCGGTGCAGCAAGGCTTGCTGCACTGGGTGCAGAAAGCGGGCGGCGTCGGCCGCCTGGGCGTGGCGCGCGATGCGCCGGGCGTCGCGCCCGGAAAGGGCAGCAAGGGTAGCGAAGGCAGCGTGCGGCATGGGCAAAGTCCGGCAATGGCGAAGGCGGGCATTTTCGCACAGAGCCGGGCGTGCCGCGACACGGCCGTTCAAGCGGCCTTGCTCAATCCTTCCGCTTCCCAAGCAGCCTTGACGCTGTCGCGCTGGGACACTCGGCCCAGGAAGGCTTGCAGATTTGCCAGCGCGGACAAGTCCACGCCCACGTTCGGCGCCCAGCCCGTGATGACGAACAGGTAGGCGTCGGCTACCGTGAACGTGTCGCCGGTCAGATAGGACCGGCCTTCCAGGCGGCTGTCCACCCACTTGAATTTCTTGCCCAATTGCTCGATGAACAAGGCCTTGGTGGCGGCGTCGAAGCGGGGATCGAACAGGGGACTGAACGATTTGTGCAGCTCGGACGTGATGTAGTTCTGCCACTCCAGCACCTGGTAGCGGGCCAGGCTGCCCACGGGCGGCAGCAGGTCCTGCCTGCCGGCCTGTTCGGCGATGTACTGGGCGATGACGGGGCCTTCGCTCAAGGTCGTCCCATCGTCGAGCGCCAGCAGCGGCACCTGGCCTTTCGGGTTGAGTTCATAGTAATTGCCGCCTTCCTGCGTGCGGTGCTGGCCCAGGTCGACCTTGGCCAGGGTGAATGGCATGCCCGTTTCGCGCAAAATAATGTGCGGTGCCTGCGAGCAGGCGCCCGGCGAGTAAAAGAGTTTCATGGCGATCCTATCCTTGAACAGGTTGGGAAGACGCCACTATAGTCCTGCGGGAGCCGCCGGTAAATGCGTGTTCGTGCGGTGGCTGGTCACGCCCGGCGAACGATTGCGCTGGCTCAAAGCCCGGGATAGCGCAAGGGGGCAAGCAGCAAGAAAAACGCGTGCGCCATGCTGCTGGTGCGGATGGCTCACGCGCGCCCGCCGAGGCTGCCTCCGCCATCCACTGCCAAGACCTGGCCTGTCACGTAACTGGCTTGCTCCGATAGCAGGAAGCCGGCGGCGGCAGCGACTTCATCCGGCTGTCCCAGCCGCCGCATCGGTATCGTGGCAAGCACCTGGCGTTCCATTTCGCTGCCGACGGGGCGCGTCTTGCGGAACAGTGCCGTTTCCACGGGGCCTGGGGCGATCGCATTGACCGTCACGCCGTGCTGGGCCAACTCCAGCGCCCAGGTTCTCGTGCAGCCGACCAGGGCGCTTTTGGCGGCGGAATAGGCGGTGCGGTCCACGCTGCCGTAGACTGCGCGGCTGCAGATATTCACGATGCGGCCATAGCGGCGCTGCTTCATCGCATCCACGAACTGCTGTGTCACCTGGATGGCGGCGCGCACGTTCAGGTCGAACACGCTCTGCAAGGTGGCAAAGTCGATTTGACCCAGCGGCTGGGGCGAGGCAATGCCCGCATTGTTGACGATGCCATCGATATCAAACTGTTTTTCCAGCGCCTTGAGAACCTGCGCCGTCTGCGCCAGATCGGCCAGATCGCAGGCCACCAAGGTGCCCGGAAAGTCGACGCCCGCAACGTGCCGCGCGATGCCGATCACCCGATGGCCTTGCTGATGCAGCAGGGTGCAGATGGCATGGCCGATGCCGCGTGTCGCGCCGGTGACGAGGAAAGTACGAGATGTCATGGGGAGGAGGTCCTTTTGCCTGAAAATGCCCAGCTGCGAAGGCTACACTTTTTTGCAAGGTCACGTCGCCGCAGCGGCTGACCATTCGCGCAGCAATTGCCCGAACGCTTCGGCGGCCGCCATGGCGCCGGCGTGGCCCAGCTTGTGCTGGCGCAAGGCTTTGGCGCCGTGATGCTGTACGGCGGCGTGGCCGCCTGCCTGTTCGCCGTGGCCAGCTGGCTGGTGTTTGGCGCCGGGAGGGTGAGTGCGCCAAGTGCGGGAAGGCTATAATCGGGGCACGTTGGCAAGTGTTGCTCAACGTCATTACGAGGCTGCCCATGCATAAACTGATTTCCGAACTCACCCGCCTGTATCTGTTGGAAGAACAGCAATATCTGGAGCCGGAGGGCGGCGCCCAGCCGTTGACGCCGGCCGTGCTGGCGCGCCACCTGTCGGGCGAGCAGACGGTGGCGGTGCGTCTGGTGAGCGAACGCGGCCTGGCGCGCGCGCTGGTGCTGGAGTTTGGCGGCAAGGGCGGCGGCGAGGCGCACTGGAGCGCGCTGTGCACGATCGCCAATGCCGTGCAGCACGAACTGGACTTGCCGGCGCCCGCCGTCAGCATTTCGGGCACGGCGTTCCAATTGTGGCTGTCTCTGGCCACGCCCGTGCCCGCCGCCCAGGCGCGCCAGTTCGTGCAGCTGCTGCGTTCCACTTTCTTACCCGCATCGACCGACATCCTCGCCGTCGCGCCGCCAGACTACGTGACACAGGCGGCGCTGCCGCCATGCCTGCAGCCATCGGGCAAGTGGGCCGCCTTCATCCACCCCAGCATGGGCGCCGCCTTCGTCGACGAGCCGGGCCTGGACATGCCGCCGCCGCCCGCCGCCCAGCTGGGTTTCCTGGAAAGCTTGCGCAGCATCACTCCGGCACAATTCGCGCAGGCGCTGGCGAAGCTGCAGGGACATGCGGGGCTGGCTGATGCCGTGCCCGTTCTCGCGCCCGTCGCCGCGCCATTACCGGCGGTACAGCCCGTTACGCAGCCAGGCTTGCTGCTGCAGGACGCCACACTGGAGGACATCGTGCGCTGGCTGCATGCGCGTAACATCGAGCCGACGTTCCGGCACAGGTTGCCGTAGCGGGGCTTTCCCTGATTGCAGGCTAGGTTGGACACCCAGGAGGCAATATGACAGTCAAGCGCATGGACAACGTCGGCATCGTCGTGGAAGACATCGATGCCGCCATTGAATTCTTCACCGAACTTGGACTCGTTCTCGAAGGGCGCGCCCCAATTGAAGGCGACTGGGCCGATGGCGTCACCGGTCTGCGCGGCATGCGCGTGGAGATTGCCATGATGCGTACGCCGGACGGTCACAGCCGTCTCGAGTTATCCCGTTTCCTCGCGCCGGCCGTGGTCGCCGATCACCGCGACGCCCCAGTGAACGCTCTCGGTTACCTGCGTATCATGTTTACCGTCGAGGATATCGACGATACGCTCGTCCGGCTCGTCCAACGCGGCGCGAAGCTGGTCGGCGAAGTAGTCCGGTACGAACACATGTATCGGCTCTGCTACATCCGTGGTCCCGAAGGCATCCTCATCGGACTTGCCGAACAGCTCCCGCAGCAGACGCCCTGAGGGAAGCCGCCGGAAGTAGAAAGCCAAAGGCTCGCCGTCCAATCGCTTGCTGAGGCAAGCCTGCGCGAAACGCCGCGGCGGGAAATTGCTGCCGCATCGCCGCATATCGGCCGGCGCCTTTCTGTCATCAGGGCATGGTCATGTCCAGACCGACCATGCTGACGACGAAGAAGGTGACGATCCCGAGTGCCAGGAGCAATAGCGCGAAGATGGCGACCACCTTGCCGCTCGCGCGCAGCACCGCGCGATTCTGCTTCGCCTTGTCCTTATCCTTCTTGCCTTGATCGTAATGCCACTTGATGGCGAAGAACATGCCCGTGGCGAGCACGAGTGCCTTGAATGTCACGAAGACTATAGGGGTCCAATCGATCATTTTGCGTATTTCCAGTCTATTACTTGATTACTTGACACTATCTGTCGTGAGGCGCACTGCCTCAAATTGCTGCTTCAGCAGCTTCTGTTCCAACTTTTTCTTCCACTATCCCCCCAGGCATCCTGTTTGACTCTTTCATTATAGCCAGCTCTGAAATAAAGACGGTATCGAGCGCAGCGATGCGCCGCATGCGGATGAGTGAGGAAAAAACGCCTGCGACTGCCATGCAAGGATGGTGTTGCTGCACGTTATGAGGCATACTACCTTAAAACAATCTCCATGCATTGAGACAAAATGTCCCAGTTAAAAACCATACAAGATGAAAATTTGACGGGCTGGTTGCCGCGATTGGCCGGGAACAAGGGGCCCCGTTTTTTGCAAATTGCGGATGCCTTGCAGGTGGCGGTGGCAGACGGCTCGCTGACAGCGGGCGACCGTCTGCCGACGCAGCGCCAGTTGGCGGCACAGCTGGGCGTCGACCTGACGACGATCACGCGCGCCTACGACGAAGCCAGACGCCGCAACTTGCTGGAGGGGCGCGGCGCGCGCGGCACGTATGTCGCGGCGCCGAAAGTCGAATTGACCGCTATCCTCGACCTGAGCATGAATACGCCGCCACCGCCGGAGGGCGTGGACTTCGACGACATGTTGCGACAAGGTTTGTCTCAAGTACTGATGCGCGCCGATAATGAGTTGCTGATGACCTATCACTTGGGCGGGGGAAGCGACTCCGACCGCAAGGCCGGAGCCAGGTGGCTGGAACCGATGTTCGGACCTCTGGATTCAAGGCAGGTGGTTGTCTGTCCCGGTGCGCAAGCGGCGATCGCCGCATTGATCCTTGCGCTGACGGAGCCTGGCGCTGTGATCCTGGCGGAGCCGACGAGTTATCCGGGCTTGCGTGCCGCAGCGGCCCAGTTCGGCCGGCACGTCATCGCGGTGGGCGCGGACAAGCACGGGATGCTGCCTGAGCTGCTAGAGGAAGCGTGCCGCCAGCACCAGCCCGCGCTGGTCTACCTCAATCCGACATTGCAGAACCCGACCGCCATCACCATGCCGGAACGCCGGCGCAGGGAGCTGGCCGGCATTGCGCAGCGCTGCGATGTACGCATCGTCGAGGACGATCCCTACTGGCTTCTTGCCGATGCGCCGCCGCCGCCCGTTGCCGCGTTTGCCCCGGCACAGGTGCTCTACATCTCGACGCTGTCGAAATGCCTGACGCCCGGCTTGCGTGTCGCCTTCGTGCTGATACGCGACCCGGCGGAGCGCGAGCGTTTCCTGGTCGCGCTAAGATCATTTGCGCTGATGGTCGCTCCTCTGACGGCCGCCCTGGCCACGCAGTGGATACTCGACGGCTCGGCTGACAGATTGATGGAAGGCGTACGCAAGGAGGCGCGCCTGCGCCACCGGATGGCGCGCGATGTGCTGGCGGGACGCTACAGCGGCGCCGGAGACGGTCTGCATGTATGGCTCGAGTTGCCTGCGTATTGGAACTCCTCGCAGCTTGCGCTCGCAGCCGCCAGCTACGGCATCGCCGTCACGCCGGCGGAGGCGTTCGCAACGGGCAGCGCATCGGTGAACGCCATTCGCATCTCTTTGGGCAGCATCAAGGACCGTGGACGCTTGCAGGCCGGTCTTCAGCGGCTGTCTCACCTGCTTGCGCGGCGGCCCGAGTCATTCAGCGCTGCCGTGGTCTGACTGGCCGGGATGCGCCTCCGTATTGCCAGAAGCATCCCGGCATCAGGCCGCCATTTCCCTTGCCAGTGCCGACACCAGTTCCTCCGCCCCCATTTCCCGCGCCAGCGGCGCGCCCTGGCCGGCCCATTGCGCGGCGAAGTCGCTGTCGCCGTGCCGGCTGGCCAAGGCGTTCAATTGTTTGGCGGCATCGTAGGCGACGGGATAGTCGGCGGGCGGCGGGCTGCCCGGCGCTTCGCCGTGCTCGATCAGGCGGTTCACCATGCCGCGCGCCAGGCGGCCCGAGAGCACGCTGGTCAGGCGCGTGCTTGCGGCCCGCGCGCTTTGCAGGTTGGCGCGGTAGCCCGCATTGGCCGACGATTCCGGGCACAGCACGAACGCCGTGCCCAGCTGGGCCGCTGCGGCGCCCAGGTCCAGCGCGGCGCGGACGCCTTGTCCATCCATGATGCCGCCGGCCGCGATCAGGGGGAGAGCAGTGCGGCCCGCCAGCAGGCGCAGCAGCACGCTGGTGCTGTGGCGCTCGTCCGGCGCCTGCGGGTCGAAGACGCCACGGTGGCCGCCCGCTTCCACGCCTTGCGCCACGATGGCGTCGACGCCCGCCTGTTCGATCAGCATCGCCTCGCGCAGATTGGTGGCCGTGGCCATCGTGTAGACACCGGCCTGGCGCAGGGCGGCGATCTGCTGCTGCGCCGGCAAGCCGAAATGGAAGCTGACGACGGCGGGGCGCAGCTCCAGCAGCAGGGCAAACGCCGCCTCATTGCCGAGAAAGGTTTGATAGATCTCGTCGAGTTCCGTAGGCACGGCCGCGCCCAGTTCCGCGAACAGGGGCGCCAGATGGGCCTGCCAGTCCGCCTCGCGCCGCGCATCCCTGACCGCCGGCGCATGGCAGAACACATTCACGTTGAAGGGGCGGTCCGTCAGCGCGCGGGTGTCGGCGATCATCTGGCGCGCCTGCGCCACGATGCCGGCGCCGATGGCCAGCGAACCGAGGCCGCCCGCGTTCGAGACGGCGGCCGCCATGCGCGGCGTGGAGACGCCCGCCATCGGCGCCTGGATGATGGGGTGCTGCAAGCCGAGACGGTCGAGGAAGCGCTGGGACGTGCTCATGATGTTTCCTTCATGAAATTGAGGACATTGTGCAATATTCTTATTTGAAGAATATAATAGCATGATAATTCTTGAATTGAGAACATGATGGACATGGAATCCCTGACGATTTTTTGCGCCGTGGCGAGTGAACTGAGCGTCACCCAGGCCGCAGCGCGGCTGGGCCGTGCGCCGTCCAGCGTCACCACGCGCATCCAGCAGCTGGAAGCCGATATGGGCGCCGAGCTGTTCGTGCGCGCCAATAAACGCATGGCCCTGACGGCGGCGGGCGAGCGTTTTCTTGAGTATGCGCGGCGTTTGCTGGCGCTGGCGGAAGAAGCGCGGCATGTCGTCACGGGCGGGCGCGACGGCGGCACCCTGCGCGTGGGCAGCATGGAAAGCACGGCGGCCAGCCGCCTGCCGGCGCTGCTGGCCGCGTATCACGCCCGCCATCCGGACACGCGCCTGGCGCTGAGCACGGGGCCGTCGCGCCCCCTGATCGAGCAAGTGCGCACGGGTTTGCTCGACTGCGCTTTCGTCGCCTTGCCGCCAGCGTTCGGCGGCGCCGCCGCGCTGGAAGAGCTGGGGCTGGCATCGACCGCCGTGTGGCGCGAGGAACTGTGTCTGTTGCTGCCGGCCAGCGAAGGGCAGGCGCGCCGTGCCGCGGACGTGCGCACGCGCTCGCTGGCGGCCTTTCCGCAGGGCTGCACCTACCGCGGCATCGCCGAAGAGCTGCTGGGCGTGGCAGGTTCGACCGATTGGCGCGTGCAGGAGCTGAGTTCGTATCACACCATGATCGCCTGCGTGGCGGCCGGCGCCTGCGTGACCGTGCTGCCGGCCAGCGTGCTGGCACTGTCGGACGCGCCGGCCACCCTGAAAACACTGTCAGTTGGGCAGGCCGACACGGTGCTCGTGTGGAGAGTCGGATTCGGCGTGCCCGCCTTTCAGCATTTGCTGGCGCTGCTCGGCGAGGCGGCGCCGTGAGCGGGGCGGCCAGGCTGCGTTCGGCCATCGCCGCGGCGGTCATTCTCGCCATCGGCATGGGCTTTGGCCGCTTCGCCTTCACGGCCATCTATCCGCAGATGGTCGAGGAAGGCGTCTTGAGCTTGCGCGAAGGCAGCCTGGCCGCCTCGGCCAACTATGCCGGTTACCTGCTGGGCGCCATCCTGGCCATGCGCGCGCGGGTCCGCAGCGCGCACCGGCTGTGCCTGTGGTCGGCGGCCGGCACGGCGCTGTGCCTGGGCGTGCTGGCCGTGCCGATGCCCGTCTGGCTCATCGTGGCGGTGCGGGGCGTGGCGGGCGTCTTCAGCGCCCTGGCCATGGTGGCCGCCTCCTTGTGGCTACTGGAACAGCGCCGGCATGGCCGCGGCGCGCCGCTGCTGTACGCGGGCGTGGGCGTGGGCATCGCCGTCTCGGCCGAATTGCTGGTGCTGGCATCGCAGCTGGGCTGGCACAGCGCGGGCATGTGGCTGCTGCTGGCCGGCGTCGCCGCGCTGGCGGGGCTGGCGGCCGCGCCCGCGATTGCCGCTGGCGGACTGGCGACGCTGGACGCGCCAGCGCAAAGGGCAGCTCCGGCGCTGGCGTCCGTGGCGCCGTGGCCGCTGGTGCTGATCTACGGCTTGGCGGGACTCGGCTACATCGTCACGGCCACGTATTTGCCCGTGCTGGTCGGCGCGGCCTTGCCCGGCTTGAATTCCGCCCACGTCTGGGCCGTGTTCGGCCTCGGGGCGGCGCCCTCGTGTTTCCTGTGGCACCGGCTGCACGAGCGCCTGGGCACACGCCAGGCGCTCAGGCTGAACCTGCTGCTGCAGGCGCTGGGCGTGGCCTTGCCCGTGCTGGCGCCCTCGGCCGCCGGCTACCTGCTCAGCGCCATCCTCGTCGGCGGCACGTTCGTCGGCACGGTGACCATCGCCATGCCGGCCGCGCAGCGGGCCGCCGTCAAGGCGGGCACCAACATGATGGCCATCATGACGGTGGTGTATGGCGTGGGCCAGATCATCGGCCCCGTGCTGGCCGGCAGCCTGTATGCGCAGTCGCACAGTTTCAACAGTTCGCTGCTGGCGGCAGCCGGCGCGTTGCTGCTGGCCATCATCGTGAGCTTGCGGCTATAAAGTTCAAAGGCCGAAGGCGCAGCGCATGAAAGCGTGCCGCAGCGCGTTGACCCGGGCGGAATCGCGCGTGTAGTACAGTTTATTGGTCAGCAGCACCGCATAGCGGCCGCGCCGGGGACTGATCCACAGGGCCGTGCCCGTGAAACCCTGGTGGCACCAGATGTCGTCCTGCGGCCCGCTGCCTGCCGCCGGGTGCCAGAACAGGCCGCGCGACGGGCTCAAGGAACCCGTCTGCACCGTCAGCGAATCACGCACCCAGCCGGCGTCGAACACCTCGTCATGGCGGTCCGGCGCCAGCATCGCCTGCAGGAAGCGCTGCAGGTCGGGCACATTCGAAAACAGCCCGGAAATGCCGCATACGCCGCCCAGCAGCCGCGTCGAAAAATCATGCGTCACGCCGGCAAGATGGGCGCCCGCCTGCTCGCAATACTCGGTCGGCGCGACCAGCTTGCCTTGCGCAGCCGGCAGCGGGCCAAAGCGCGTGGCGGCCATGCCCAGCGGCCGCAGCACATGTTGTTCCAGGGCCTGGTCCAGCGGCATGCCCAGCAGCCGCTCGATGACCAGGCCGAGGATCAGGGCCGCGCGGTCCGTGTAGTCGACCGCCTGGCCTGGTATGCCTTCCAGCGGCTCGCGCAGCACGCCGCGCACGATATCGTCGTACACCTCGCCATAGCTGGCGCGCAGGCGGGCGCGCAGCGGCAGGCCGGCCGTATGCGTGAGCAGCTGGAAAATCGTGACGGGCGCCAGCGCATAGCCGTGCGTGTCGGGCAGCACGTCGGCCAGGCGGGTGTCCAAGCCCAGGCGTTCCTGCTTCAGCAGCCGGCCCGTCAGCGACCAGACGCTGATGATCTTGGTCAGCGACGCGATGTCGAACAGGGTATCGACCTGCATCGCGGCACTGGCGGAATCGGGCGTGAGCCGCCCGGCCGCGCCCGCCACGCCGTCGTCGACGGTGCCCACGGCCCAGGCCGCACCCGGGAAAATCCGCTCCTGCACTCCGGCCTCCGCCAGCGCCGCCAGTTGCTCCGTACTGCTGCTTGTTATCTGCATGATGATTGGGCCGTCCTGCCGTGGTCTGTCACTTCTTCCCCCAGCCAGCGCGCCACCGATTGCGCCAGCCATTCGCCTTCGTCGAGCGGCAAGTCGTGGCCCGCGTCGCCGTGGATCAGGCAATCGGCTTGCCAGGCGCGCGCCAGGCGTTGCGAGCAGCGGTGGTCGACCAATTGATCTTGCGCGCCGGCCATCACCAGCACGGGCATCGCCGGGGGAATCGCCGGGGCGCGGTAGCGGGCGGCCGACAGCAGCTGGCGCAGCGCATTGCAGCGGCTGACCGGATATTCCTGCTGGTAACTGAGCCATTCGGCCAGCAGCGCAGGGGTGCCATGGGCGTGCCTGCGGCTCGTCAGGCGCAGGATCAGCGCTTCCTGGCTGCGTGCATCGCCGGCCAGCAGTTGGCGCAGCAGGGCGCCGTAGTTTTGCCAGCGCAGGCGCCGGTAAAACGGATTGAACGGCCGCATGCTCGTGTTGACGAGCACGCAGCGTGCGATTTCCTGCGGATAGCGGCTTGCCCATTCGACGGCCACCATGCCGCCCAGGGACAGGGCCAGCAAGTGGTATGGCGCGGGGATGCCGCGCGCCAGCAAGTGCTGGCGGCAGTCTTCCACCATGGCGGCCACGCGGGTGGCGCTGTCTTCGTCGTGGCGCGTGCCGTTGCCGGGCAGGTCGGGCGTGACGATGCGGGCGCCGGGCAGGGCGCGCGCCAGGGTGGCGGGGAAGCTGCCCCAGTGGCGCTGTTCGCGCATCAGGCCGCGCAGCAAGACCCAGGTAGGCGATCCGCTCATGATTCGTACCATTGCGCCAGGGCGCGCCGGCGCTGCGCCTTGCGCAGCAAGCCTTCCGGCATCCAGCGGCCGTGGCTGCTGGCGGCGCGCATGAGGAAATCGAACCACACCAGGTGCCGCCGCAGCACGCGCTGCAGGCGGTGCGCGGCCGTGGGGTTGAAGATGCTGACCCGGTTGAACAGCTGGCGCGGATTTTTCTTGACCCACAGCCACGAGCCCATTTCCAGGGTCAGGGGCAGGAACACGCGGCCCGTGTAGCTGGTGCCGTTCAGGTAGAGATAGTCCCACAGGTCGCCATGCGTGCGGTATTGCCGGCTTTGCGGCTCGAACACATAGTTGTGGTTGGGGTAGCTCTGGCTGAACAGCTCTTCCAGCGCGCCGATCTCGGCCAGGTGTTCGATCGGCACCTTGGTATGCGCATGGGGAAACCAGATGCGGTCGCGCAAGCCGAAGCCGGAATGGCAATCGAGGGCGATGCTGAACTGGCGCGACAGCAGTTCGCGTTCGACGAGGTCGCACACGGCCTGGCTTTCCAGCTCCATCGGCCCTCCGGCCGCGCCCCGGTACCAGGGCAGGCGGGGGCTGTAGCGCTGGCCGCCCAGCATGAACGGCACTTTTTCGCGCGCACTCAATGGCGCGTTGCGCATCAGGTCCACGCCGCGCGGATTGCTGCGCGTGGCTTGCCACATGCCGCCCGGATTGACCAGCGGCATGAACACGAGCCGCATGGTTTCCAGCTGCTGGTGCAGGGTGGCGTCCCAGCGCAGGCGCGCGACCAGGCTTTCCAGGAAAGACAGCAGCACTTGCGTGCCGATGCGTTCGAGGCCGTGGATGCCGCCGAAAAAGCCCAGCACGGGCACGTCGGGGCTGGGATTGCCCATGGCGATCGAATACACGGGAAATGCGCGTCCATCGATGGCGATGCTGCAAGGCGCGGCCACTTCCAGGTGACTGCCGCCCTCGTCGATGAGGCGCTTCAGCATGACCAGCTCGGGCAGATTCTTTTCGATCATCAGGCGTCTGAAAGGGAAAGTAGCAGCCAGTGTAGCCGAAATCATTGCCGCGTCCGATGTCCCGCATGGCGAAATTTATTGGTGATAAGCATGTCACGAAGCCGTCATGTTTGCTGTGTAGTCTGTTGCAGTTGACGCAAGGATTGTTCATTGTAAACACCCCGGGCGTCCGCTTTACTCCTCACACGATAGCGACACGATAGTGATATGACAGGCAGCCCGGCATCCGTTCATGTGCTTGCGCTGGCCGGATACCTGGTACTGCTGGGTTTCCTGGCCGCGGTGGGGCCCGTGCGGGCGCAGCCGGCCGACGGCGCCGTCTTGCAGTTCGATATCGCCGCGCAACACCTCGGCGACGCGCTGGACCTGTACAGCCGCCGCACGGGCATCGCCGTGCTGATCGACCAGCGTTACGCGCAGCGCCAGTCGGCCGCCGTGCGCGGCCCCTATGCGGCGGGCGCGGCCCTGCAAGTCTTGCTGGAGGGCACGGGGCTGCAATCGCGCCTGTCCGACGCGCAAGCCGTCATCGTGTATGCCCCGGCCGCAGCTTCGGCGTTAGCCGCAGCGGACCTGCCGCCGGCCGCCATGCTGGCCGCCGCCGACATCCCGGGCGCCACGCAGGGCGGCGGTGACCACGCGGCCTATGTGGGCCGGCTGCAGCACGTGCTGCTGGGATTGCTGTGCCGCGCCGCGCAGACGCGCCCCGGCGGCTACCGCCTGGCGCTGCAGCTGTATCTGAACCGCGCCGGCGTCGTCGACCGCGTGCACCTGCTCGACAGCACGGGCTTGCGCGCGCGCGACACGGCGATTGCGCGCGTGGTGCTGGGCATGCGCGTGGGCGCGGCGCCGCTGCCGTCGATGCCGCAGCCCGTCTCCATCCTGCTGCTGCCGCAAGGGCCGGGCAGCGAAGTCGATTGCGCCGCTGGCGCGCAAGGAATCTCCGCGCCATGAGCCTGCCCGACCTGCGCACCAGGCTCAAAGGCCACCTCAGTGCGCGCTACGCCGTGCTGCGCTGGCGCCTCGAACGCGTGGTCGGCTGCAAGCACCATGCGGCCGATGCGCTGCAGGAAACCTGGCTGCGCCTCGAGGCGATGGTGGCGCCTGGTCCCGCCGCCGCGCCCGTCCATAATCCCGACGCCTACCTGCTGCGCATGGCGGCCAATATCGCCACCGATGCCTACCGCCGCGACCGCATCATCGTCACCGAGCGCGAACGCGAGGAGCTGATGCACATGGCCGACGAGACGGGCGACGACATCAGCGACCCGGCGCGCATCGTCTCGGCGCGGCTCGACGTGCAGGCGCTCGATGCGGCCTTGGCGGGCCTGTCGCCGCGCCGCCGCGCCATCCTGACGGCGGCGCGCATCGACGGCATGCTCAATGCGGAGATCGCCGAGCGCTTCGGCATTTCCGTGGCGATGGTGAAGAAAGAATTGCAGGCCGCCATGCAACACTGTAAAACGTGCATGGCCGACGCCGATGCGGCCCAGCGCAGCGATGTGTCGGGCCGCCGTAAATATTGATGAATCCCATGACCGCTTCCGACCGCGATCCACGCGACCTTGTTGAACATGACGACACTGCCATCGGCCGGGAAGCCGCCGCCTGGTGGGCACGCCTGCGTGCCGACGATTTCACGCAGGCCGACGCCGACGCCTTGCGCGCCTGGTGCGCGCGCAGCCCCGCGCATGCGCGCGCCTGGCGCGAACTCAGGCAGGTGTGGCAGGCGCTCGATCCCGCCTTGACCCGCGCCGCCGCCGCGCCGCCGCAGGCGAACGTGCTGGCGTTCCCGCTCCGTCCCGGACGGCGCGCTTTTCTCGGCGGCGCGCTGGCGGCCGGCGTGGCCGTGCTGGCCCTGCGCCCGCCGCTGGGCGCCTGGCCGTCGCTGCAGGAGCTTGGCGCCGACTACCGCACGGGCACGGGCGAGCAGCGGCAACTGGCCCTGTCGCAGCAGATGACGGTGCAGATGAATACGCAGACGCGCATCGATGTGCGGGCGCCCGAGTCGATCGAACTGCTGGGCGGGGAAGCGGAAATCCTCGCCAGCGGCGCCCGCCAGCCCGTGTCGGTGGTGGCGGGCGCGGGGCGATTGCTGGCGCAGTCGGCCCGCTTCAATGTGCGCCACACGGGCGACGCCGTCTGCGTGACTTGCCTGGCGGGCGCCGTCGAGGTGGTCTGGCAGCAGCGGCGCCAGACTCTTGATGCAGGACAGCAACTGGTGTACGACGACGGGGGCGCGCAGGCGGCCACGGCCGCACCAAAGGGCGAAGCGAGCGCCTGGCGCACGGGTGCGTTGTCGTTTGCCGGCCAGCCGCTGTCCCAGGTCGTCGATGAAATCAACCGCTACCGGCCCGGCCGCGTGCTGCTGCGCAATCCCGAACTGGGCCGCCGCCTCGTGCGCATGCGCTTTTCCATCCGCCAGATGGATGGCGCGCTGGCGATGATACGCGACTTGACGGGAGCAGAAATGATCAGTTTGCCGGGCGGCATCGTCTTGCTGAGCTGATCTCGGCGGATGCCGGATGCCCCGGCGGCACGCGTATCAAAATATTTTTCAAAAAACATTATCCCTTCCGCCGCCCAGCTACGTCATGGAGGCATGGACGCTTGCGCTAACGCCAGGCTCCGTTCCCATCCCACTAGCCAGGAAACCATTGCCATGACCAAGCTTCACACTGCCCAGCGCCCAGTCCCAACCGTTGACACGGGCGCGCAGCGTACTTCCACGCTGGGCAGCCGCCTGCGGCTCACGCCGCTTGCTTACGCACTGACCACCATGCTGATGGCGGGCGCCTTCAGCACGCCGGCGCGGGCGCAGCAGGCGTTCAGCGGCGGCTGGTTCGCGGCCAAGGGTGCGGCGCAGAATACGGCTGCCACCTCGGGCCGATTGCCGAATGGCCAGCCGCTGCCGTTGGGCAGCCGGCCCGAGGGCCAGCAACAGCAGGCCAATCAGCAGTTGCAGCGCTCGCTCAACAACCTGAACCTGGCCGCGCGCGCCATCGCCGCGCAGCAAGCGGCCCAGGCGCAGGCGCGCCAGAGTGCCGCCGGCGGCGCCAGCGCGCCGAACGGCCTGGCGCAGGGCGGCTTGCAGGTCGACACCAACAGCCTGACTGCCGGCTGGCTCCATGCCCAGGCGCCCGTGCAGACGGTGGCGAACGGCAAGACGGCCGTGGTGGTGCAGCAGACGGCGGACAAGGCCATCCTGAACTGGGAAACATTTAATGTGGGCAAGGACACGACATTGACGTTCCAGCAGCAGAAGGACTGGGCCGTGCTGAACCGGGTCAACGATCCGCAAGCGCGTCCCAGCCAGATCCAGGGGCAGATCAAGGCCGACGGCACGGTGCTGCTCGTCAACCGCAACGGCATCGTATTTACCGGCACGAGCCAGGTCGACACGCGCAGCCTGGTGGCGGCCGCGGCCCGCATCAGCGATACGCAATTCCAGAAAAACGGCATCTACAGCGCCGGCACGGCCGGTGCCGCGACGTTGACCGATGCGGCCGGCAAGGTACAGGTACAGGCGGGCGCGCGCCTGGCCAGCAATGCGCCCAAGGGCAGCACGGAAGGCGGCGGTTACGTGATGCTACTGGGCAAGGAAGTGCACCAGGCGGGCGAGATCGCCACGCCCAAGGGCCAGGCCCTGCTGGCCGCCGGCGACAGTTTTACCATTAAAAAAGGCGTGGGCACGGATGGCAATCCGCTGTCGACCACGCGCGGCAGCGAAGTCACGCCGCAGTTCGCGGCCGGCAGTACGGCGGGCAAGGTCGTCAACACGGGCCTGATCCAGGCGCGCGAAGGCGACGTTACCATGGCGGGGCGCGACGTGCGCCAGGAAGGCGTCGTGCTCGCCTCCACCACGGCCGCCACGCGCGGCACCGTGCACCTGAACGCGCTGGGCAGCGACGCGGCCGTTACCGTGGGACGGGGCGCCACCACGGCCATCGTCATCGAGGACGACGGCAAGACGACGGCGCTCGACAGCCAGCGCGACGCCATGCGCGGCCCGGCCGCGACGTCCACGGAAAACATCGTTGCCGTCAGCGACCGCCGCGACCAGTCGCGCATCGAGATCGGCAGCGCCGGCACGGTGGAATTCCTCGGCGACTCGCTGACCCTGGCCACGGGCGGCCAGATCGCCGTCAACGCCGCCAGCCGCAGCCTGCTGCGCGACGGCGCCCAGCTCGACGTCTCCGGCGCCGTGGGCGTCAAGGTGGCCATGGAGGCGAACAATATCGAGATCAACGTGCAGGGCAACGAGCAGCGCGACGCGCCCGTCAACCGCGACGGCAAGGCCTTGCTCAACAGCAGTATCTGGGTCGACCGCCGCAAGCTGGTGTTCGTACCGAAAGGCACGAACGGCTACGACAGCGACCGCTGGTACACGGCCGGCGGCTTGCTGGAAGTGGCCGGCTACCTGGGCACGCAGGGCCATTCCGTCAGCGAGTGGATGGCGCAGGGCGGCACGGTCAGCTTCGGCGGCAAGGATGTCGTCACGCAGCTTGGCTCCGCCATCAACCTGTCGGGCGGCACCCTCGACGTGCAGACGGGCGCCGTGCGCCAGACCTGGCTCAAAGGCCTGGACGGCAAGCTGCATGAGGCGGGCAGCGCGCCGGCCGACTTGCCGTACGCGGGCGTGTACAAGGGTTATGAGGAAGAACATGCGCGCTGGGGCAAGGATGCCAGCGCGTTCTACGCCAATCCATTGATCGCCGCGCAACAGCGCCTGGAAAACGGCTACACGGTGGGCCGCGACGCGGGCAAGCTGGTGGTCGCCACCGGTTCGGCCGTGCTGGAAGGGGGCATCGCGGGCGAGGTCTTCCAGGGCGAGCGCCAGACCCAGGCGCCGCAGGCCCTGCTCGACGGCTACCAGCAGTCGCAGTTCGCCGCTGCGCAGCGGGGGCAGCTGATCGTCGGCCAGTACCAGCCGATGTTCGACAAGCGCACGGGCGTGCTGCAGCACGCATTGTCGGCCGTCATGGACGAGGTGCGCCTGACGCGCGTGCAGGACGGCATGGCCGCCGGCCTCGACGTGGCCGACGTGCTCGCGTCAGAGCGCCAAGGCAAGCTGCTGCTCGATACCAACTTGCTCAACAGCCAGCAACTGGGCGCCATCCGCCTCGCCGCGAAAGGCGCGATCACCGTCGACAGCGCGCTGCAGGTGGCCGACGGCGGCAACATCACCCTGTTCGGCAAGGACGTGGCCATCAACGCCAGCCTGCGCAGCCATGGCGGCAGCATCATGGCCGGCAATGTGCTGAACCAGCTCGGCGCGCTGGGCATGTTGGACACGGTCGTCAATCCGGGCGGGCCAGCGGGCAAGCTGGTGCTGGCCGACGGCGTCACGCTCGACACCAGCGGCCTGCTCAGCAACGTGCTGCGCGACCCGCTGGCCGCCGCCAGCCTGCCCTATATCAATGGCGGCAGTGTGTCGCTGCGGGCGAATGGCGACGTGCGCGTCGGCAGCGGCAGCCTGATCGACGCCGGCTCGGGCGCGGCCATCCTGTCGCAGGCGAAACAGCAGGGTGGCAAGGGCGGCAACGTGAGCCTGGCCAGCTACGGAACGACATCGGACCTGGTGCTGGGCGAAGGCGCGCAAGTGCGCGGCCATGGCGTGCAAGGCGGCGGCAAGCTGGAATTACAGGCAAACAAGATTTTGATCGGCAAAACTGAAAAATCCGAGGCCGGCACCCTGCAACTGGGCGGCGACTTTTTTGAGCAGGGTTTTTCCAGCTACAGCCTGGTCGGCAAGCAGGGCTTGACGGTCGCGGACGGCACGCAAGTGGACGTGCGCATGCCCGTGCTGCGCGTAGTGGACAATGAAAAACTGGCCCTGTGGATGCCGGAGCAATACACGGAAAACCCGCTCAAGGGCACCTTGACCCAGCGCAAGGGCGCCAGCCTGGCCCTGCAGGTGGGCGATATCCTGTCCGGCGCGGCTGACATGGCCAGCGCTGAATTGCTGATAGGCAAGGGCGCCGTGGTGAGCGTCGATGCGGGCCAGTCCATCAAGCTGGCCAGCGTGGGCCAGCTGACGGTGGACGGGCGCCTGAACGCGTGGGGCGGCAAGATCAGCCTGGGCGGCGTGGGCGTGGACGTGAACGTGTCCGAAGCGGTGGAAGCGGCCGGCCATGGCCGTTCCCTGTGGATCGGCGACAATGCCGTGCTCGACGTGGCATCGCGCGCCGTCACGGCCACCGATGCACAGGGCCGGCGCTACGGCAAGGTGGCGGACGGCGGCAGCATCGTCGTCGGCGGCGAAATCGACCACGCGCAGGGCAGCACGTCGGCGGCCAGCCTGTTTGTCGTCGTGCGCGACGGCGCCGTGCTCGACGCGTCCGGCGCGCATGCGGTGCTGGACGTCAATGGCGCGGCTGTCGACGTGGCCAGCGCGGGCGGCAGCATCGCGCTGGCGTCGAACAACGGCTTGTATCTCGATGGCCAGCTGCTGGCCAAGGCGGGCGGTGCGGGCGCGGCGGGCGGCAGCCTGTCCGTGGCCACGGGCACCCCGGTCTACCTGAAAACGCTGGCGACGGACAAGGTGCTGCAGGGGCGCCAGCTGATCCTCTCGCAGCGCCAGCTTGCCAGCGACCTGGTCGCAGGCATCGGTGCGCAGGACGGCCAGCAGGCGCTCCAGTACGGCCATGGCCGTTACTCGGTCGAGCAGGTGCAGGCGGGCGGCTTCGGCAACCTGGCCCTGCTGGGCGCCGCCTCCTTCGATGGCGACGTGTCGCTGACGCTGCAGCAAAGCTTCCAGCTGTATGGCGCGCCCGTGCTGGCGCCAGGCAGCAAGCCCGGCGCGAACGTCGGCATCGCGGCACCGTACGTGCGCCTGGCCAGCGTCAAGCCGGCGGGACGCGATTTCTATGTCACGCCGGGTACGGCGGGCCAGGCGCCGATGGCCGGCCAGGTCAGCATAGCTGGCGACCTGATCGACGTGCGCGGCCTGGTCGACATTCGGGCGGACGACGTGCGCCTGACGAGCCGCGGCGACGTGCGCTTCCTGCTGTCGCCGCTGGGCTGGGACGGCAACCAGCCGACGACGGTGCTGTCCACGCCGGGCGACATGACCCTCAGCGCGGCCCAGCTGTACCCGGAAACGGGCGCCGGCGCCGCCGTGCGGGCCGGCTATGGCATCGTCAACGGCAAGATTGGCTACGATCCCGCCCACAGCCTGAACATCGCCCGCAGCACGGCTGACGTGCCGCTCATGCCGTATTCCGCTTTCGGCTCGCTGGAACTGGCCGCCGCGCACATCGAGCAGGGCGGCGTCGTGCGCGCGCCGCTGGGGCGCCTGGCCATCGGCGCGGCCGGCTATGAGAACGACAGGAGCCTGACCGTTAACTTGTTGCCAGGTAGTATCACCTCCGTCAGCGGCGCCGGCCTGGTCATGCCGTATGGCGGCACCGTCGATGGCCAGACCTGGAACGTCAACGGCAAGCCGGTCACCCTGATGGGCGTGGGCGGCATCAATGTGCAGGGAGGCCTGCGCATCGGCGTGGACATCGCCGGCGTGGCCGTGGACGTGCGGCCGGGCGCGCTGCTCGACCTGTCGGGCGGCGGCGAACTGACGGGTGCAGGTTTCATTTCCGGGCGCGGCGGCTCCACCGACGCGCGCACCCATCCGCTGGTGCAGGTAGGCGCGAATGGCGGCTTCATCCTGCCGGGTCTGGCAACCAACCCCGTGTACGCCATCGTGCCGGGCGCGCAAGCGCCGCAGGCGCCGTCGGGCGGCGACAAGGGCGCCTCCGATGCGGCCATCGGCCGGCAGGTGACGATAGGCAGCGGCGTGCCGGGTCTGCCCGCCGGCACCTACACCCTGATGCCGTCGACCTATGCCTTGCTGCCGGGCGCCTTCCGCGTGGAACTGAACGGCCTGGCGGGGCAAGGCAGCGCCGGCTCGCTGGCGCAGCCGCTGCGCAACGGTTCCTGGGCCGCGCCCGGCACCCTGTCGATCGCCGGCACGGACATCCGCGCGCCGCTGGCCAGCCAGCTGATACTCACGCCGGCCAAGGTCTTGCGCACGTATTCCCAGTACAACGAAACGGGCTATGCCGCGTTCGCCCTGGCCGATGCAAAAACGCGCGGCATTCCCCGCGCACTGCTGCCTGCCGACGCGAAAACGCTCAAGCTGACCCTGGCGCAAGGCGGCGGCCCGGACACGTTCCAGTTCAAGGGCACGGGCAAATTCTCCACGGCCGAGGGCGGCTACGGCGGCACCGTGGTGCTGGGGTCGAGCAATGTCACCGACGGCGACATTGAAATTCTCGCCGACGGCGCGCCGGCCGCCAGCGGCGCCGGGCTGGTCAGTGTGCGTGCTTCAAGCCTGAACAATATCGGCGCGGCCCGTATTGTGGTAGGCAATGCACCGTCCGTGGAATATGGCCAGGGCGGCAACTACGTGAACTTCGGTTTCAACACGGCGCGCGCCATCTACCTGCGCGCGGGCGCCATCCTGTCGGCGCCGGAAGTGTTCCTCGTTGCCCAGGACCCGAGTAATTATCTGCTGGGCGACGGCTTGATCGATATCGCGCCCGGCGCCGGCATCAGCACTGTGGGGCGCGGCAAGGCCGCGTACGACGCCAACGACGGCTTTATCTACCAAAAAGGGCGCGCGGACGTGCACATGCTGGCCGCCTCGAACGGCTTGCTCAACGTGGCGCCCGTCAGCGGCACGGCGCGCGGCGGCATCCGCATCGGCGTGTGCGGCGACGCCTGCACCGACAAAGGAACAGCGAGCCTGTATTCGGAAGGCACCTTGCTGTTGTCGACGAACGGCAGTTTCGCACTGGACGACACGGCCCGCTACGGCACGCGCAACCTGAGCCTGGCCGTGGGCGCCATCAACATGGGCAGCAGCGAGGCGCTGGCGGCGGCCCAGGCCAACGGCACGCGCTCGAGCGGCCTGGCCATGAACCAGGGCGTGCTGGACCGCCTGCTGCGCGGCGACACCAGCACCGGCGCGCCAGCCCTGCAGGCGCTGATGCTGAACGCGGCCGACAGCGTCAATTTCTATGGCGACGTGGTGCTCGACACCTACGACAAGGGCACGGGCAAATCCACCTTGGACCGCCTGGTGCTGACCACGCCGGCCATGTATGGACAGGGCGGCGCCGACACCGTGGCGACCATCCGCACTGCCAACCTGATCTGGGGCGGTGCCCTGTCGCCGGCCGGCAATGTCATCACGCATGGCGCCGGCACGGGCAGCGGCACCCTGAACCTGGAAGCGGAACGCATCGATTTCGGCTTCGGCCCGTTCACGCAGCCGGCCGGCGTCGCCTCGTTCGACCGGCTGGCGCTGGGTTTTGCCAACGTCAACCTGAAGGCGTCGGGCCAGGTGACGGCCAACCACAAGGGCAGCCTGTCCGTCTACCAGGCGCAGGGCGCCTACGAGGCCGGCAAGGGTTTCCAGTACAGCGGCGGCAACCTCAATATCAGCACGCCGCTGCTGACGGGCGAGGCCGGTTCGGCGCACAGCTACACGGCGGGCGGCGCGCTGAAGGTAGCGGCCCCGGCCGGTACGGCGCCAGCGGCTCCCGTCAAGAATAACGCTGCGCTGGGCGCGCAGCTGGCGCTGAACGGCGACAGCGTGAGCGTGGCGACGGCCGTGGTGCTGCCGAGCGGCAAGCTGACCATCAACGCGCAGCACGACATCGCCGTGGCCGACGGC
This sequence comes from Janthinobacterium aestuarii, assembly GCF_046113285.1. Lineage (NCBI taxonomy): Bacteria > Pseudomonadati > Pseudomonadota > Betaproteobacteria > Burkholderiales > Oxalobacteraceae > Janthinobacterium > Janthinobacterium aestuarii. The sequence goes on along the minus strand of NZ_CP142524.1, from coordinate 3,481,470 downwards.
GCGCGCATCGATATGGCGGGCCGCAAGAGCACCTTCTTCGACGTGGACAAGTACAGCTGGGGCGGCGACGTGATCCTGGACAGCCGCGCCGGCGATATCGGCCAGGGCGCGGGCAGCGTGATCGACCTGTCGGCCGAGAACAACCGCGCCGGCAGCCTGAAGGCCGTGGCCCTCGATGGCGCGGCCGGCATGGTGGACTTGCAGGGCAAGATACTGGGCGGCGCCAGCGGCAGCTACGACGCGGGCGGCACCATGGTCCCGTACAAGAAGGGCAGCGTGGACGTGCGCGCGCAAACCCTGGGCGCGGGCGGCGCGCCGGACAGCCGGTTCGCGTTGCTGAACACGCGCCTGAACGAAGGCGGCGTGACGGGTGCGCGCAGCTTCCAGCTGAAGCAGGGCGACCTGACGATAGCCAATGAGCTGAAGGCGGGCGAAGTGCAGGTATCGCTCGACAATGGCCGCCTGACGGTGGCAGGCACGATCGACGCCAGCGGCGAGCGCGTGGGCAGCATCCGCCTGGCCGGCAAGCATGGCGTCACCCTGGCCGGCAACGCCGTGCTCGACGCGCATGGCACGCTGTTGCGCGTTGACAGCTACGGCAAGATCATCGACAGCCCGAACCGGGCCATGGTCGAACTGAACGCGGGCGAAGGCGTATTGAGCCTGGCCGGCGGCGCGCAGATCGACGTGCGCCATGCCACGGCAGCCGTGGCCGGCAAGGGCAAGGGCGAATACGACGGCGCCGCGCGCGGCACGGTGGAACTGAGCGCGCCGCGCCTGGGCAGCGGCGGTTCCCGCACGGATGCGGACGCGGCCACCTTCGGCGACATCGCCATTGCGGCCGGCGGCGGCTTGACGATACGCGGCGCGAAATCGATCGCCGTCAACGCCATGCAGCGCTACGACGATGCGGCCTACGCCGCGGACCTGTCGGCCAGCGGCCGCCCCTACCAGGTGATCAACCAGGCATATCTCGACAGCAAGCATGCGGACAGCACCGCTTTCATCGATGCGGCGCTGGCCAACACGAACTTGCGCAACGGCAAGCTGGCGGGCCTGGCCACGGCCGCGTATGCCGATGCGCTGCATCTGCGTCCCGGCGTCGATATCGTCAGCAAGACGGCGGACGGCGACCTGGTGGTGCAGGGCGACCTGGATCTGTCGGGCATGCGCTACGCCAGCCTCAATCCGCGCTTTCAGGCAACAAATGTGCGCGGGTCGGGTGAGGTGGGCAGCCTGCTGCTGCGCGCCGGCGGCGACTTGAGCATCTACGGCAGCATCAACGACGGTTTCGCGCCGCCGCCCGCCACCAAGGATGACGGCGGCTGGGTCCTGCTGCCGGGGCGCGACATCAATGGCAGCGACGTCATCGTCCCGGGCCAGGGCGTGACCCTGGCCGACGGCACCTTGTTCCCGGGCGGGATCGCGCTCAATTACGACGTGCCCGTCAAGGGTTTCAATCTGCAGGCCAATACGCGCCTGCCCGTGGCCGTCGTGCTGGACCAGGCCATGACGGTGCGGGCCGGCACCGTGCTGGCCGCCGCCGTGCGCGACAGCGACGGCAATATCGTCCACGCAGCCGGCACCCTGCTGACGACGCAACAAGTGTTTACGCCCGGCATGCGCCTCGATGCGGGCAGCGTGCTGGCGCAAGCGGTCAAGGTGCGCGCCATGAGCTGGCCCAAGGGCGTGCCGCTGCCGGGCGTGGCTGGCGAACGCAGCGTTTTCGTACTTGATGGCAACCTGGCGCTGGCCGTGGGCGCATTGATCCCGTCCGGCACCGACGTCAAGCTGCTGCCCGATGTGAAGTCGATTCAGCTGCGCCCTGAAGTGGCGGGCAGCCAGGGCAAGCTGTGGGCCATCGCGCCCATGCTGGCCGAAGGCTCGCAAGCCTGGGGCATGCGCCTGGTGGCCGGTGCCGACCTTGACGCTGCCGACACGCGCAGCGTGCAGGCGCACCCAAGCCACGGCACCCTGCGCCTGGCCGACAGCCATTACGGCATGTATGGCATCCTCGTGCCGCCGAAAGGCGTGCAGTACTGGAGCGAGGCCGCTGCGGAACTGGGCGTCGAAGGCATCGTGGCGGGCGAAGTCATCACCGAGGAATTCACCAGTCAGTTCGGCCAGACTGTGGCGGAGCTCTGCGCCAGCGACCCGTCCCTGTGCGTGCTGAAGGTGGCCTACGTGTGGACCAAGGCCGGCGCGGAAGAGTTTGCGGATGACAACGTGAAGGCGGGCGACCTGCTCGACCCCGTGGCGCTCAAGTGGCCGACGGTTTGCGAGGAAAAGCCCACCTGGTGCGGCACGGCCAACGCCACGTTCGACTACAAGGCCTCGAGCCTGCGCCACAGCGTGCTGCGCACGGGCACGGGCGACCTGGACCTGGTTAGCGGCGGCGACCTGCGCATGGACAGCCTGTATGGCGTGTACACGGCAGGCATGTCGTCCGTGGCGACGTCGGCCGGCGATCCGTACAACCAGGCGCGCGGCCGCAATGCCGACGGCAAGGTGCTGAGCAATCCTGACGGTGCGCACGAACACCTGGTCGACGGCGGCGCCGACAGCGTGTACCGCGCCTGGTACCCGGACCAGGGCGGCAACCTGCTGCTGAACGTGGCGGGCAACCTGACGGGCTCGCTGATGACGGGCAGCAGCGCGATCAATCTGCGTCCCGTCGGTTCGGACAGCGGCCACGACAGCGCGGCCGTCGGCAACTGGCTGTGGCGCCAGGGCAGCGGCGCGGTCGCCACGGGCGGCCAGGCGCAGCCGGCGGCGTGGTGGATCAATTTCGGCAGCTATGTGGGCGATGCCAGCGGCAACAAGGGCGCCGACAAGCTGCTGGGCTTTACGGGCTTCGGTACCCTGGGCGGGGGCAACGTGCGCGCCGACGTGGCCGGCGACGCGGGCGTGCAGGGGCTGCTGTCCGGCAGCAGTTTTGACAACAATATCAATACCCGTTCGCAGGGCCTGCTGCTGGCCGTGGGCGGCACGGGCCGCGTGCAGGCTGATGGCAGCCTGCTGCTGACGGGCGGCGGCGACCTCGATCTGCGCGTTGGCGGCGCCCTCAATCCGGCTGGCACGGCAGGCCTCAACCACATGAATGGCGCGCTGGTCGATGTGCGCGGCCACGCGGCCACGTCGGCCGCGCAACTGGGCAGCGTGGCGCTGGAATACGGCTCGCAGCCTACCCAGCACGTGCCGCTGGAAACGCGCGCCTACGATGCCTTCACCGCGACGCGCGCCGCGCCGAAGGGCGGCATGACCCTGGTGCCGGGCGACGCCACCTTCACGGTGGCGACCCTGGGCGACCAGGTGTTGCAGGACGTGGCCGACCCCGGCCGCGTGCCTTTGCTCAGCGCATCCCCGTTCACCAGCGCCGCGGGCGAGGCGGGCGTCGGCTACAGCTGGTTCAGCCTGTGGACGCCGCGCACGGCGCTCGACCTGTTCTCCGCCGGCGGCAATATGACGCCGTTGACGGCACCGGTCGGCACGGCCACCGACCTGGCCATCGTTTACCCGTCCATCGTGCGCGTCGCGGCGCCGAATGGCAGTTTGTACTACGGCAAGGCAACCGCCAGCTGGAATAGCGCCAACAGCTATGCCGAGCCGCTGGTGCTGGCGCCATCGCCGAATGCCCAGCTGGAGTGGCTGGCCGGCGATTCCATCTATGCGGGCGGCTATGCCGTCAGCCAGTCCGGCGCCGGCACGGACAGCATGGCGACGCCGTTCAAGCCAGCCTTCGTGGGCTGGAGCGCGAATGCGGCCGATGCTAATCCCGTGACGGGCAACATTTCCAGCACGGGCGCTCCGGCGACGCGCTCGAACTTCCCGCTGTTCGCCTTCGGCCCCGATTCCGCCGCCGGGCCCGCCAACAGCGGCACGCAAGCGGCCCGCATCTATGCCGTGAAGGGCGATTTGATCGGCGTCAATAGCGGCCGCATGGTCGCGTTCTACGACGCCAGGCATGCGGGCACCACCTGGTATGAGGGGGCGCAACCGGTGTGGATGAAGGCGGGCCGCGATATCGTCAGCAGCGGCACGGCATTGCTTGAGGGTATAGACGGTAGCGAGAACACGAGCGGCATGATATTCAGGAATTACAGCAATCTGTTCGTGCACAACAATGCGTTTGACGTCTCGGTGGTCTCGGCCGGGCGCGATATCCTGAACAGCTCCTTCAACGTGGCCGGCCCCGGCACGCTCGATATCAGCGCGGGACGCAACATATTGATGCAGGACAAGGGCAGCGTCGTCAGCCTCGGTCCCGTCGTCGCCGGAGATAAACGCCCGGGCGCCGGCATCGCGATGCAGGCGGGCGTGGGCGCGGCCGGTCTCGATTACCTGCGCTTCGTCAAGCCGTATCTTGACCCGGCCAACGTGGCGCAGGCGGGCGTGCCGCTGGCCGAGCAGGCCGGCAAGGTGGTGAAGTCGTACGCGACCGAATTGACGACCTGGCTGAATGAACGCTACGGCTTCAAGGGCACGGCCGCCGAGGCGCAGGCCTTTTATCTGGCCTTGCCCGAGCCGCAGCAGCGCGTCTTTGCCCGCGACGTGTATTTCGCGGAACTGAAGGCGGGCGGGCGCGAGTTCAACGATGCGGACAGCGCCCGCTACGGCAGTTTCCTGCGCAGCCGCAATGCCATCGCGGCCCTGGCGCCGGCCAAGGACGCCAGCGGCAAGGCCATCGATTATGCGGGCGACATCGTCATGTACCGCGGGCTCTACGCCAAGCGGAACGACGGCGAGCAGCGCTGGGACTATTTCCCCCGCAGCGGCTACGTGCACACCAACTTCGGCGGCGACATCCAGCTGTTGACGCCTGGCGGCAAGCAGGTGTTCGGCATCGAAGGCGAGGCGCCGCCGTCGACCTCGGGCGTCATCACCAAGGGCGGCGGCAATATCGAGTTGTTCTCGCACGGCAGCATCCTGCTGGGCCAGAGCCGCGTCATGACGACGTTTGGCGGCGATATCCTCGGCTGGTCGTCGGAGGGCGACATCAACGCGGGGCGCGGCTCGAAGTCGACCATCGTCTACACGCCGCCCAAGCGCGTGTATGACAACTGGGGCAATGTGACCCTGTCGTCCGACGTGCCGAGCACGGGCGCCGGCATCGCCACCCTGGCGCCGATCGCGGAAGTGCCGGCCGGCGACGTGGACCTGCTGGCGCCGCTGGGCACCATCGACGCGGGCGAGGCGGGCATCCGCGTCTCGGGCAGCGTCAACCTGGCCGCGCTGACGGTAGTGAACGCGGCGAACATCCAGATCAAGGGCGAAGCGAAGGGCATGCCGGCGGTGGCGGCCGTCAACGTGGCCGCCATGACGAACGCCAGCGCGGCCGCCACGCAGGCCACGGCCGCCGCGCAGGACGTGGTGCAGCGCGAGCGCGCCGCCACCCGTGCCGCGCAGCCGTCCGTGTTCACGGTGCGCGTGCTGGGCTTTGGCAACGACGCACCGCCCGACAGCGCGCAAGCGGCGCCGCAGGATGGCGCGCGCACCGAGGCGGCCGACTACAACCCGCGCAGCGCCGTGCGCGTACTGGGCCTGGGTACGCTGCCGGAATCGGCCACGCGCCAGCTGACGGCGCAAGAGCGCAGCAGGTTGTCGCCATGATGGCCGGCATGGCTGGCGCCTTGCCCTTGCGCATGACAGGTGCCATGCGGCAGGCAGGCATGGCCTGGTACCGGCCTGCCATCCGGCCCCGCATGCAGGCGGCCAACGATATGGCGCCCGTGCCAACGCCGGCGCCGGGGCAGGGCGCCCGGCTGCAGGCGGTGTTGGAAAGCAATTACGCGGCCCTGCACCGGCGCCTGGCGCGCCACCTGGGCTGCGCCGAGCTGGCCAGTGACAGCCTGCACGACGCATGGCTGCGCCTGGGCGCGCTGACGGCCGGGGACGGTGCGGCCCTGGCGCACAGCCCCGTCGCCTATGTGTTTCGCGTGGCGTGCAACGCGGCCATGGACAGTCTGCGGCGCAATCGCGCCTGGCTGTATGCGAACGAGGAGGATGGCGTCGCCGGCTTCGTCGATTTCCTCGCCGATACGGCGGCGGGACCGGAGCGCCTGGCCGAGCTGCATGCCGACGTGCGGCGGCTGGCGCAAGCCGTCGACTTGCTGCCGCGGCGCCACCGGCAAGTGCTCGAAGCGCTGCGCGTGGATGAGCTGACCCGCCAGGAAGTGGCCGAGCGGCACGACATGTCGCTGCGCAACGTCGATACGGCCTTGCGCCAGGCGCTCGACCATTGCGCCCGCCACACGGGCTACGCGGCGCAGGGCGGCGTCGGCACGACCCGGCGCAGCTTGAGGCTGAACGTTCGTTCGCGTACAGACGCTTAGGCATCCGGCCGTCAGACTGCTGCTTCGGGCCTGCATGCGCCCACCCAGCCAGTCCACAGCCAGGAGGAAGCGCGAGATGACAGACTGTAATCACATCAATGCCGGCAGGCGCGGCTTGCTGATCGCCGGTGCGCTGTCGGCCACGGCGGTGGCCGTGCCCGGCGTGACGGGGGCAGCCGAAGCGGCCCATGGCGCGGCCCAATCCGGACAGGCGCCGCCCGTCCTGATGAAAGTCGGCCTGAACGTCAACGGCCGGCGCCACAGCCTGGAACTCGACACGCGCACCACCTTGCTCGACGCCTTGCGCGAACATTTGCAACTGACGGGAACCAAAAAGGGCTGCGACCACGGCCAGTGCGGCGCCTGCACCGTCATGCTCGACGGCCAGCGCATCAATGCCTGTCTGACCCTGGCCGTGATGCATGACGGCGCGAAAGTCACCACTATCGAGGGGCTGGGCACGCCGGAGAAACTGCATCCGATGCAGGCCGCCTTCATCGCGCATGACGGTTATCAATGCGGCTACTGCACCCCGGGGCAGGTCTGTTCGGCCGTCGCCGCGCTGGGCGAGATCCGCCAGGGCATCCCCAGCCACGTCAGCGCGGACCTGAACGCGGCCCCGCAAGCGACGCCCGAAGAATTGCGCGAACGCATGAGCGGCAATATTTGCCGCTGCGGCGCCTATTCCAACATCATCGAAGCCATCACCGAGGTGGCGGGGAGGCCCGCATGAGAGTGTTCAGCTATCAAAAGCCCGCCACGCCGGCCGAAGCGGCGGCGGCCGCCTTGACTACGCCGGGCGCCCGCTTCATCGCGGGAGGCACGAATCTGCTCGATCTGATGAAACTGGAAATCGAGACGCCCGCGCATTTGATCGACGTCAATGGCCTCGCGCTGGACAAGGTGGAGACGACGAAGGACGGCGGCTTGCGCATCGGCGCCCTCGTGCGCAACACGGCCCTGGCCGCGCACGCCACGGTGCGGCGCGACTATGCCGTGCTGTCGCGCGCCTTGCTGGCCGGCGCCTCGGCGCAATTGCGCAACAAGGCGACGACGGCTGGCAACCTGCTGCAGCGCACGCGCTGCCCGTATTTCTATGACACGAACCAGGCCTGCAACAAGCGCGTGCCGGGCAGCGGCTGCTCGGCCATAGCCGGCTTCAGCCGGCCGCTGGCGATTCTGGGCGGCAGCGAGGCGTGCATCGCCACGCACCCGAGCGACATGGCCGTCGCCATGCGCGTGCTCGACGCCGGCATCGACACGGTGCGGGCCGACGGCAGCACGCGCAGCATCCCCATCGCCGACTTTTACCGCTTGCCGGGCAGTACGCCGCAGCTGGAAACGGTGCTGCAGCCGGGCGAATTGATCACCAGCGTGACCTTGCCCCGGCCTATCGGCGGCACGCACGTCTACCGCAAGGTGCGCGACCGCGCCTCGTACGCGTTCGCGCTGGTATCCGTCGCGGCCATCATCTTGCCCGATGGCACCGGCAGGCTGGCCCTGGGCGGCGTCGCGCCGCAGCCGTGGCGGCTTGCCGCCGCCGAGCAGGCCATGCCCGCTGGCGCGGCCGCCGTGAGCGAACGCCTGCTGGCCGGCGCCAGGCCGACGGCCGATAACGGCTTCAAGCTGATCCTGGCGCAGCGCACCGTGGCGTCCGTCCTGGCGCAAGCACCAGCGAAGAAAGGCTAGGGCCATGAAATTCACGACACCTGCGACCACCAATCCCATCGACCAGCTGAAGGTCGTGGGGCGCCCCACGGACCGCATCGACGGCCCCCTGAAAACCACGGGCACGGCGCCGTACGCGTATGAACAGAACAAGGCCGCGCCGCATGCCGCCTACGGCCACGTCGTCGGCGCGGCGATTGCCAAGGGGCGCATCGCTTCGATCGACACCAGCGCCGCGCGCCGCGCGCCCGGCGTGCTGGCCGTGGTGACGGCGGAATCGGCGGGCAAGCTGGGCAAAGGCAAGATGAACACGGCGAAGCTGCTGGGCGGGCCGGACATCGAGCATTACCACCAGGCCATCGCGCTGGTGGTGGCGGAAACGTTCGAGCAAGCGCGTTCGGCCGCGCAGTTGCTCGATGTCAAGTATATCGAGCAGCCGGGCGCCTTCGATTTGGCCAAAGCAAAGGGCACGGCGGCCAAGCCGAAGGACGGCAAGCCCGACAGCAAGACGGGCAACTTCGCCGGCGCCTTTGCGAATGCGCCAGTGCGCCTGGACGCTACCTACACGACGCCTGACCAGTCGCACGCCATGATGGAGCCGCACGCCTCGATTGCCGCCTGGGAGGGGGATAAATTGACGGTGTGGACGGCAAACCAGATGGTGGACTGGGGCCGGGGCGACTTGGCCCGCACCCTGGGAATGCCGAAGGACAAGCTGCGCATCGTCTCGCCGTATATCGGCGGCGGCTTCGGCGGCAAGCTGTTCGTGCGCGCCGAAGCGCTGTTGGCGGCCCTGGGGGCCCGGGCGGCGCAGCGTCCCGTCAAGGTTGCCCTGACGCGGCCCCTGATGTTCAATAACACGACGCACCGGCCCGCCACCATCCAGCGCCTGCGCCTCGGCGCCACGCGCGACGGCAAGATCACGGCCATCGGCCATGAATCGTGGTCGGGCGACCTGAAGGGCGGTCAGCCGGAAACGGCCGTGATGCAGACGCGGCTGCTGTACGCGGGGCCGAACCGCATGACGGCCATGCGCCTGGCCGTGCTCGACTTGCCAGAAGGCAACGCCATGCGCGCGCCGGGCGAGACGCCGGGGCTGATGGCGCTGGAAATCGCCATGGACGAGCTGGCGGAGAAATTGAACATGGACCCCATCGTCGTGCGCATCCTGAACGACACCAAGGTGGACCCGGAAAAACCGGGCAGACCGTTTTCCCAGCGCCGCCTGATCGACTGCCTGCGCACGGGCGCCGTGGAATTCGGCTGGAAAGAGAGAGCAGCCCAGCCGGGCATGCGGCGCGACGGCCGCTGGCTCGTGGGCATGGGCGTGGCGGCCGCTTTCCGCAACAACCTCGTGATGCAGTCCGCCGCCCGGGTGCGTCTCGATGGCAACGGCATCGTGACCGTCGAGACCGACATGACGGATATCGGCACGGGCAGCTATACCATCATCGCCCAGACGGCGGCGGAAATGCTGGGCGTAACCTTGAACCGGGTCGTCGTGCGTCTGGGCGACTCGGATTTCCCCGTCTCGGCCGGTTCGGGCGGGCAGTGGGGCGGCAACAGCTCGACGGCCGGCGTGTACGCGGCCTGCGTGCGCCTGCGCCAGGCCATCGCCGGCAAGCTGGGCTTTGATGAAAAGGAGGTGCGCTTTTCCGATGGGCAAGTCAGCCAGGGCGAACGCAGCGTGCCGCTCGCGGCCGCCGCCTTGCATGGCGATATCGTCGCGGAAGACCATATGGAATACGGCGAGCTCGATAAAAAATTCCAGCAATCGACGTTCGGCGCGCATTTCGTCGAAGTGGGCGTGGACAGCGACACGGGCGAAGTACGCGTGCGCCGTATGCTGGCCGTGTGCGCGGCCGGCCGCATCCTGAACCCGAAAGCGGCGCGCAGCCAGGTGATCGGCGCCATGACCATGGGCGTGGGCGCGGCCCTGATGGAGGAACTGGTGGTCGACCAGCGCCGCGGCTTCTTCGTCAACCACGACCTGGCCGGCTACGAAGTGCCCGTGCACGCCGACATCCCGCACCAGGACGTGATCTTCCTTGATGAAACTGATCCCATGTCCTCGCCCATGAAAGCCAAGGGCGTGGGCGAGCTGGGCATCTGCGGCGTGGCGGCGGCCATCGCCAACGCCGTCTACAACGCGACGGGCGTGCGCGTGCGCGACTATCCGCTGACCCTCGACAAGTTGCTGCGCGGACTGCCCGTCATGAGCTGACATCTGCCCGGCGCCGGCGCGCGCGTGACAAAGCGTGTATTTTTGGTAATTTCCAGATGCTATGCTCGGAACGCATGCTGCGGGGCAAGTTCCCTCTCCGCAAGGCCATGCCGCCAGGAGAATGCATGAACAGATCATCAATGCCGCCCCGGATACTGATCGTCGATGACGAGCTGGCGCACGTGCGCGCCCTGTGCGACACCTTGCGCGGCCAGGCGTACGACACGACGGGGCTCGCTTCGGGCGAGGCGGCGCTGGCCCTGCTGGCCGTCGAATCGTTCGACCTGCTGCTGGTCGACCTGATGATGCCGGGCATGAACGGCATCGCCGTGGTGGAAGCGGCGCGCAAGATCGATCCGGACCTGGCCTGCATCATCATGACGGGCGAAGGCACGATCGCCTCGGCCGTGCAAGCGATGAAGGCGGGCGCGCTCGATTACGTCGTCAAGCCGTTCAAGGTGTCGGGCATCCTGCTGATACTGGCGCGGGCGCTGGAGACGCGCCAGCTGCGCATCGCCAATGCGCGCCTGGAACTGCTGCTGCGCCAGCACACGGCCGAACTCGACGCCATGAACCGGGATTTGCGGCTGGCCCGCGAAGTGGCCGAGCGGGCGAACGAGGAAAAGACCAATTTCCTGGCCAGCATGAGCCACGAGCTGCGCACGCCGCTCAACGCCATCCTCGGCTTTTCGCAGATGCTCACGTCCGACTCCATCCCCTCGACGGCACAGGAAAAGAAAACCTTTGCCTCGCACATCTTCGGCGCCGGCCGGCATTTGCTGACCTTGATCAACGATATCCTCGACATCGCCAAAATCGAGTCGGGCAATATGGCGCTGTCGATGGAGTCCGTGGGCCTGGCCGGCATTTACCACGAATGCTGGCAAATGATGGAGCCGCTGGCGCGCAAGCGCGGCATCACCTTGACGTTCGTCGAAGCGGGCAGCGTGCACGTGCTGGCCGACCGCACGCGCCTCAAGCAGGTGCTGCTCAACCTGCTGTCGAACGCCGTCAAGTACAACCGCGATCAGGGCGAGATCCACGTCGATTGCCAGCCCGTCGATGCACGGCAGCTGCGCCTGTCCGTGCGCGACACGGGCGGCGGGCTGAGCGCCGCGCAGCTGGAGGTGCTGTTCCAGCCCTTCAACCGCCTGGGACGCGATGGGCGCGACGAGGAGGGCACGGGACTGGGGCTGGTGGTCAGCAAGCGCCTGGCCGAAGCCATGCAGGCGACCATAGGCGTGACCAGCACGCCCGGGCGCGGCAGCACTTTCTGGCTCGATATCGACAGTTGCCCCGCGCGCTACCCGCTGCAGGAAAGCCCGCGCCTGTCGGCCCTTGCCCGGCCCGCTGAAACGATGCCCCTGCCGGAGCGCAAGACGCTGCTGTATGTGGAAGACAATCCCCTGAACGTGACCCTGGTGGCGGGCTTGGTGCATTTTCGCCCCGATCTCGACCTGCTGTCTGCCGGCGACGGGCAGACGGGCCTGGACATGGCGCGCCGCCACCTGCCGCAGCTGATACTGATGGATTGCGACTTGCCCGACATCAGCGGCACGCAAGTCATGCAGCTGCTGCGTGCCGATGCCCGCACCGCGCACATTCCCGTCATCGCGCTGACGGCCGTGGCCGGACCCGGCGATATCCGCCAGGGGCTGGCGGCGGGCTTTTTCCGCTATCTGACCAAGCCGATCGACGTGGCGGCGTTTTCCGAGGCCGTCAACAGCGCGCTGGAATCGGCCACGGCGCAGTGCAGCGCATGAACGGCCCGGCACCGGCGCGGCGGGCGGTCTGGCTGGCGGCCGCACTGCCGCTGCTGGCGCTGGCCGCCGTGGCCGTCTGGCGGCTCGCTGCCCGTCCCGCGCCGCCGCCCGGCCCCGTGGAAGTGCTGCGCCTGGCCGTGAATGCGGAGTATGTGGGCAGCTGCCCCGTGCTGGCCGCGCGCGGACACGGTTATTTCGCGCGCGAAGGCATCGACGCGCTGCTGCAGCCGTATTCGTCGGGCAAGGCCTCGCTGGAAGCCGTGCTGCAGGGCAAGGCCGACCTGAGCACGGTGTCCGATATTCCCGTGGTGCTGGCCAGCCTGCAGAACCAGTCCGTCGTCATCATCGCCAGCATCTTCGAGGCCGAGCGCGACCACGGCATCGTGGGGCGCCTGGACCGCGGCGTGTCCACGCCCGCGAGCCTGAAGGGCAAGCGCATCGGCGTCACGTTGGGCACATCCGGCCAGTTCACGCTCGAAGCCTTTTTGAACCGCCAGAAGCTGCTGCCCGCCGAAGTCAGCGTGCGCAACTACGCGCCGGACCAGCTGGCCGGGGCGCTGGCGCGGGGCGAGGTCGATGCGGCGGCAGGCTGGGAACCGTTCCTGACGGGCATGACGCACGCCATTGCCGGCAATGCGGCCATCTTCTATGGCGAAGACGTGTATGCGGGCCTGTTCAACGTGGCCGGCACGGGCGGCTATGTGCGCAGCCACCCGGCGACGATGCGCAAGGTGCTGCGCGCACTGATCGCCGGCGCGCGCTTTTGCCGGGACGAGCCCGATGCCGCGCGCGCGCTGTTTGCCAAGGCGTCGGCCAGCGAGGCGCAGCGCCTGCAGGCGGCCTGGCACGGTTATCAGTTCGGCATCGTGCTCGACCAGCGCTTGCTGCTGGCGCTGGAAGACGAGGCGCGCTGGGCCATCAAGAACCGCCTGGCCGGGAACGGCGAGATGCCGAACTTCCTCGATGCCGTCTACCTGGACGGCCTGGAAGCCGTGGCGCCGTCTGCCGTGACGGTCATCCATTGAGAAGGCCACCGTGAAAATCGTCACGCGCTTCAAGCTGGCAGAACTGTTTTGCGTGCTGCTCGTGGCCATCATCGTCGCCGTGCTGTTCTCCACCAGCATGGCGATGCAGCGCGAACTGGCGAAGAACAAGGCGGCGGCCGATATCCTGCAAGCCGTCACGTCGCTGCGCTACCTGTCGATCGAATATGCGCTGCACCATGGCGCGCGCACGCGGGCACAGTGGCAGCTGCGCAGCGAGTCGCTGTCCACCGGCTTGCTGGCCACGCCGGCCTTCGCCGCCGGCGAGGAGCGCGCGCTGCTGCGGGAATTGCGGCGCGACCTGGCAAGCGTGGACGGCCTGTTCGAGCTGTTTGTCGCGAATCACCGCGAGCTGGGTCAGGACCCGCAGCGGCGCGAGGTGCTGGGCGAGCTGGAGTCGCGTCTGTCCGGCCAGATCATGGGCAAGGTGCAGGGCATGATCGCCGATGCGATGCTGCTGTCCGCATTGAGCCGGCAAGGCGTGCTGGACGCCCAGCAGCAGGCCAACGTGGCCGTGATACTGTTCGGCGGCATGATCATCGCACTGGTGGCCGGTTTGATTTATTTCACCATGACCGGCGTCACGGGGCCGCTGGAGAAGCTGCGCCAGGGCACCCTGATCGTCGGCGAAGGCAAGCTCGATTTTGCGCTCGGCGTGCATACCAGGAATGAAATCGGCGACCTCGCACGCGCCTTCGACGGCATGACGGAAAAGCTGCGCCGCACCACCGTCTCGCGCGACGAACTGGCGCAGGCGAATGCGGCCCTGGAAACGCAGATACAGGAACGCCAGCTGGCCGAGCGCAAGGTGCATGAACAGCTTGAGCGCCTGAACCTGCTGCAGCAGATCACGCGCTCGATCGGCGAGCGGCAGGATTTGCGCAGCATTTTCCAGGTGGTGGTGCGCAGCCTGGAAGAGCAGCTGCCCATCGATTTCAGCTGCATTTGCCTGTACGAACCGTCCGAACACGCGCTGCAGGTGATGTGCGTGGGCGTGCGCAGCGAGGCGCTGGCGCTATCGTTCATGATGGGCGAACACGCGCACATTCCCATCGACGAGAATGGCCTGTCGAGCTGCGTGCGCGGCAAGCTCGTGTATGAAGCCGACATTGCCGACGTGGCGTTCCCGTTTCCGCAGCGCCTGGCGCAAGGGGGGCTGCGCGCCCTCGTCATGGCCCCGCTGCCGGCCGAAAACACGGTCTTCGGCATCCTCATCGTGGCGCGCCGCGCCGCGCACAGCTTTACCAGCGGCGAGTGCGAATTCCTCAGCCAGCTGAGCGAACACGTGGCGCTGGCCGCCAACCAGGCGCGGCTCTACGGCGCGCTGCAGCGCGCGTATGACGATTTGCGCCAGACGCAGCAGTCGGTAATGCAGCAGGAGCGCCTGCGCGCGCTGGGGCAGATGGCCAGCGGCATCGCGCACGATATCAATAACGCCATTTCCCCCGTGGCCCTGTACACGGAATCGCTGCTGGAGACGGAAACCAATCTCAGTCCGCAGGGCCGGCATTGCCTGGAAGTGATCGAACGCGCCATCGACGACGTGGCCGCCACCGTGGCGCGCATGCGCGAATTCTACCGCCAGCGCGAACCGCAACTGGCGCTCTCGCCCATCGACGCGAACCTGGTGGTGCAGCAGGTGCTGGACCTGACGCGCGCGCGCTGGAGCGACATGCCGCAGCAGCGCGGCATCGTCATCGCCCTGCACACGGAGCTGGCGCACGGCCTGCCCATGCTGCCGGGCAGCGCGGGCGAGCTGCGCGAAGCGCTGACGAACCTGGTCTTCAACGCCGTCGACGCCATGCCGGAGGGCGGCACCCTGAGCGTGCGCACCAGCTGCGCCGACGTGGCGGGCGAGGCGGCGCGGCAGGTGCGGATAGAAGTAGCCGACACGGGCATCGGCATGGACGACAATACGCGCCGCCGCTGCCTGGAACCGTTTTTTACCACCAAGGGCGAGCGTGGCACGGGTCTGGGCCTGGCCATGGTGTACGGCATGATGGAGCGCCATGGCGCCAGCATCGACATCGTCACGGCGCCGGGGCAGGGCACGGCGGTGCGCCTGGTTTTTCCCGCCTGCGCCGCCGACGAGGGGCAGCAAGCGCCCGACATGGCCCATCTTGTGCCGCCGCGCCTGCGCATCCTCGTGGTGGACGACGACCCGATGGTGCTCAAGTCCCTGCGCGACATCCTGGAAATCGATGGCCACGACGTGGTGTCGGCCGATGGGGGCCAGGCCGGCATCGATAGCTTCCTGGCCGCGCGCGACAGGCACGAGGATTTTGCCGTGGTCATCACGGACCTGGGCATGCCTCACGTGGACGGGCGCAAGGTGGCCAGCGCCGTGCGCCGCTGTTCGCCGGCCACGCCCATCATCATGCTCACGGGCTGGGGCCAGCGCCTGGCGGCCGACAGCGATTATCCCGACCACGTCAACTGCGTGCTGGGCAAGCCGCCCCGGCTGAAGGAATTGCGGCGTGCCCTGAATGCGGTCATGTCGACGGCTTAGAGCCTATCCCAGCAGGGAGCGTCTTCTGCTGGCAGTTCATCAGGAGTGCGGACAAGGCGTGAGGAGGACGCGTGGCGAGCCACGCGACGACGATCAACGCACTCCCCGCTTCTGAGGGGCGCCAGCAGGGGATGTATTCATCTACTGGGATAGGCTCTTAGCCTGCTGCGGCATCTCTCATCGCTGAAAAACCAGCCAGGACCAGCTGACTCCCGCGTGGCGGTTCTGCTGCTGAACGGATGGCGCCTGCGCACTCAGCACCACCTTCAGATGGTGGCGTGCCGCGAGGGCGATCGTTTCACTGGCAGAGACGTCAAAGATGCGCCGGTTCTCCGGGGCGGGGCCATGCCTGAGCGACATGACGAGCAGCGCGCCGGGCTTGAGCAACTGGCCGATGTTTTCCATCGCCGCGCTTCTTTCTTCCGCTGCAAGATGCATCCAGACGGCGGCGAGTACAACCAGGTCAAACCTGGTTTCGCGCGCCGTCATCACTGACAGCGCGGGCAGGCTGTCGTCCACCCACTCGATATCGGGCGAGGCATGCGCCCGCATGCCCGCTTCCCGGAACGCGGCGACGGGCTCCACTGCCACCACCTTGTGCCCCAGGCTCGCCAGCCACGCCGAATCGGCGCCTGTGCCGGCACCGATGTCGAGCACGGCGCCTGCCCGGCGTGGCAGCAGGTGGCTGACCACTTTGTATTTATCAGCGGCGATCACGCCGGTATACCGGGTGATCAGCTGTCCGGCATTGTCGGCATATCCTTCGGTGCCCGGGACTGGGGATGCATGCATGCGATGGCGAGTGTCCAATGGGATGGAGGTCAAATCAACACCCTGCGCGCGGCGCGTGCGATCAGTGGTGTTGCCTGCGTAGGACAACTTTAGCAAAATTGCGCGACATCTTCCAGTCCCTGCCATATAATGAGAATCATTATCATTTATATCGCCGGATCCGCTCTTGTCTGCCTTTTCTTTTCCCCCGAATGACGCCGCCTTGGCCGCCAGCCTCTTTACGGGCCACCAGGGCTGGCTGCTGCAGCGCTTGCTGTTGCGCTTGCGTAATCGGGCGGAAGCCGAGGATGTGGTGTCGGAAACCTTTGTGCGCGTGCTGCATGCGGGAAGATTGTCCGCCATCCGCGAGCCGCGCGCCTACCTGACGACGGTAGCGAAAAGCATCTTGCTGCAGCAGTGGCGGCGGCGCGATATCGAGCAGGCGTATCTGGAGACCCTGGCGCTGCTGCCCGATGCCGTCCAGCCGTCGCCGGAGGAACGCGCCGTGCTGCTCGAAGCGCTGGAACGCCTGTCGCGCGCGCTCGATACCCTGTCCGCCAAGGCCCGCAGCGCTTTTCTGATGAGCCAGCTCGACGGCTTGACGTATGCGCAGATCGCCGCCCGCCTGGGCGTGTCGGCCAGCATGGTGCGCCAGTACATGGCGCAGGGCTTGCGCTGCTGCCTGGCGGTGGCGGACGCGGCATGAGCGTTGCTACGTCCGTCCAGGATGCCGCCATCGGCTGGCTGGTCGAACTCAGTTCGGGCGAAGCGGACGAAGGACAGCGCCAGGCCTTCGCCCGCTGGCTGGCCGCCGATGCGCGCCATCCGGCCGCTTGGCGTATGCTGGGGCAGGCTGTCGAGCACAGCGTCGGCCCGCTGCAGGCAGCGGGCGGGGCGGCGGCCGTCGGGCACACCCTGGCGCGCGCCGCCCGGCACGATGACCAGCGGCGCCAATGGCTGCAGGGCGTCCTGTGCTTGGCGGGCGCGGCGTTCGGCGGCGCCTGGCTGCTGCGCGGCAGCCCCTTCTTGCCGGACTGGAGCGCGGACCTGCACACGGCCACGGCCCGGCGGGGCCGCTACACCCTGGCCGATGGCAGCGTGCTGACCCTCGACGCCCGCTCCTCGGCCGATACGGATGTCCGTCATGAACACCGGCAAGTCGCCTTGCGCCAGGGCCAGTTGCTGGCGCGCGTGGCACCTGTTGCCAACGCGCCCTTCGTGCTGCGCAGCGCGCATGGCACGGTGACGGCGCGGGGCGGCGAGCTGATGCTGCGGCGCGAAGCGCGCGGCACCGTGGCGCTGGCCGTGCGGGGCGATCTCGACGTGCGTCCGGCCGGCAAAGGCCTGGCGCGCGTGCTGCGCCAGGGCCAGGCGGCGCGGTTTGACGAGGATCGATTGACCCTGCTGCCCGGCATGGCGGCAGGGCAGGCGACGGCGTGGGAGCAGGGCATGCTGGTGGCCGTCGATGAGCGGCTGGGCGACGTGGTGGCCGCCTTGCGCCCGTACCGCCACGGCTACATCGACATCTCGGCGCAGGCGGCGGCGCTGCGCGTGTCCGGCAATTATTCGCTCGACGACAGCGGCGCCACCCTGCTGGCCCTGGCGGAAACCCTGCCCTTGACCTTGCGCCAGGGCCCTGGCGGCTGGTGGACGGGACTCGACCTGAAGACAAGCTGAGATATTTTTTGCGCCGGCACTGTCACTTTCGGCGCGCCGCGACTCATACCTGGTGTAGCCCCACTTTTCCTTCACCATCAAGATAGAGTCCCAGCATGCCACCATTGTTGATGCGCCAGATTCCCCTGGCTGTAATGTTACTTTCCTGCGCCGCGCCCACCGTCCTGGCGCAGACGCCACCGGCCCACGTCGCGTCGGCCACCATGCGCTACGATGTGCCGGCGCAGCCCCTCAATGCCAGCTTGATTGCCATTGCCAGCCGTGGCGGAGTGCGCATTTCCATCGATGCGGACCTGGCGCGCGGCGCCAGCGGGGCGGCAGTGCAGGGCGATTTCACGGCGGAGCAAGCCTTGCGCCGCGCCTTGCAGGGCACGCGGCTGGCCTTGCTGAAGACTGACAGCGGCGTGTATACCGTACAAAGCGCCGTGCAAGGCGCCGTGCAAAGCGCCGCGCAAGCCGCGCCGCAGGCGGCCGCCCAGCTGGAGGCGACCATGCCGGAAGTGGTCATCACCACCAATTACCTGGGCCAGGTGACGGAGGACACGGGTTCCTACACGACGGGCGCCGTCAGCACGGCGAACCGCCTGGTGCTGTCGCCGCGCGAGACGCCGCACGCGGTCAGCGTGGTGACGCGCCAGCAGATGGATGATTTCGGCCTGGTGCAGCTGAGCGAGGTGCTCAATCACACGCCCGGCGTGTATGTGCAGCACATCGACAGCGAGCGCACGATTTATTATGCGCGCGGCTTTTCGCTCGACAATTTCAGCTACGACGGCTTGCCGTGGACGCGCGACGCCTCGCTGAACCTGGGCGAATCGCTGGCCAATATGGATCTGTACGACCGGGTCGAGGTGCTGAAGGGCGCGAATGCGCTGATGAGCGGTGCCGGCACGCCGGGCGCCACCGTCAATCTGATCCGCAAGAAACCCACGCGCGAATTGCGCGCGCTGGCCGACCTGTCGGCCGGATCGTGGAGCAATTACCGCGCCATGGCGGACGTGGGCGGTCCCCTGAACGCCAGCGGCAGCGTGCGCGCGCGCGCCGTCGCGTCCTACCAGGACAAGCACTCGTTCGTCGACCGCTACCAGCGCCGCTCCGAACTGGCGTACGGCACGCTGGAGGCCGACCTGTCGCCGCGCACCTTGCTGACCGTGGGCGCCGACTACCAGCACACGGTGCCGCGCAATAGCGACTGGGGCGGCGCACCGCTGTTCGACGCGGACGGCAAGCGTTTCACCATGCCCCGCTCGTTCAACGGCGCGCCCACCTGGAGCACGCAGCAGACGGAGGCCAAATCCGTCTTCGCTTCGCTCGAGCACACCTTCGACAATGGCTGGCTGGCCAATTTGCGCCTGATCCACCAGGCCAACGCCCTGTATGCGCCCGTCGCCTACCTTGACGGTTTTCCGAAGGCGGACGGCAGCGGCACGGCCGTCACTGCGCGCCAGTACAACAGCGATGCCACCAGCAATGGCCTGGACGTGTACGCCAAGGGCCCGTTTTCCCTGCTGGGCCGCACGCATGAACTGGTGGTGGGCGCGAACGCCTACCGCAAGCAATCGGACGACGTCTTCAGTCCGTATACCTTCATCAAGGTCGACAATATCTATACTTACCGTGGCGTCGTGCCGGAGCCACAGTGGGAACTGGACACGGCCCGCGAGGTCATCCGCCAGAAGGCCGTGTACGCGACGGGCCGCTTTTCGCTGCCGCAAGGCGTGCACGTGATTCTGGGCGGCCGCCTGTCGTCCTACGTCAACCCCACGGCCGATATCGACGAGTCGTCCATCTTCACGCCGTATGCGGGCCTGACGTGGGACTTCGCGCCGAATTTGACGGCGTTTGCCAGCTATAGCGACATCTTCAGTCCGCAAAACAGCCGCGACGTCGACAACAGGACCCTGGACCCCGTGCTGGGCAAGAATATCGAGGCGGGCGTAAAGGGCGTGTTCCTCAACGGCCGCCTGAACGCCAGCGCGGCCGCCTTCGAGGTGCGGCAGGACAACTTCGCCGAGTCCGTCGATGCGGTCAACAAGGTGACGGGCATGGACGCCTACCGCGCCATCGACGGCGTGCGTTCGCGCGGCGTGGAACTGGAAGTGTCGGGTCAGCTGATGCCGGGCTGGCAGCTGCAGGCCGGCTACACGCACAAGGTGGCGCGCGATGCGGGCGGCAAGGTCAATACCCTGGCGCCCGAAGACCAGCTGAGCCTGTACAGCACCTGGCAGCCGATACCGCGCCTGACTGTGGGCGGCGGCGCCCGCTGGCAATCGCACACCTGGCAAAACACGCGGGCCGTGCGCGGCGGCATGACCACCGTGCACCAGGGCTCGTATGCCGTGTTCGACGCCATGGTGCGCTACCAGCTCTCCGGCCGGCTTGCCCTGTCGTTCAACCTCAACAACCTGACCGACCGCGCTTACTACGGCATCAGCACGGGCCGCAGAGTCAGTTACGGCGATCCGCGCAATGCCATGCTGAGCCTGAATTACCGCTATTGATAACAGTTGCCGTCGGGATGCGGCAGGGGAATGGGGCAGGGCTGCAGGGGCGTTGCATCGTCTATCCATGCGCCAAACAGTGGCGTGCTGCTATTTTTAGTGAGGCGTGAATTATTTTGCAAACTGGAGGTCTGATTTTTAGATATCTATACGCCTGTGCAACGTCCTTTGTGCGGTGTCGTGGTCCATTATGTCAACGGGGGGAGGGGTATGTCATCCGGAAATCAATCCTCCCCGCCGACAGAAGCGTCAACGCCAGTTGAGGTGCCACAGAGAAACGATGCCAATGCCGCACGCTTGGAAAACGTCAATCACCTGGCATCATTGGCCTACAAGATAGCCCTTGCCATTGGGGCCATCGTCGTCTTTTCATATTTATTCTCGATTCAGTTTTTCCCTGCCTCCTTGGCGCCTGGCGAGGTGGTTTTATTTGTCTTTATTGCACTGGCCTTCAGTTTCATATATGGCTTATTCTGGATGTATGGCACTTTCTCGGCATTGTGGGTGCTGCAGCTTGCCATTTGGCTAATGCCAAAATGCCGGTTCAGGCGTAAAAAATTATCGTCGTTTCGTCCATGGCGATATATGCAGGAAATAGCGGCCCTTCCGACTTCTCGCTGGTGGCCCGGCTTGCGTTGGATTCCCACAAGAATACGTCAGTTTCGCAAGGCAGCGACGAGAAGTAGCAGCAGTCCATTAAATAACATTCCGGGTCCGCTGCGTGGCGCCTTTCCATCGTTATTTTCCATTACTGTATTCATCGTGATGTTGAGTCTTGTTCTCGTCAAAGGCTTGATGGTTTTTACCTTGCTATGGATAGGCTTCTTCCTGGCCGGTCTTTTCACCTTGTCGATGCTGATTGCGGTGAAATCAGGCTGGTCGGCAGACGCGGTTGCGCGCGGCTCCCTACGTCCAATTGTTTGGTGGCAATATGCTTTTTTCTTTTTCTTGCCCCTTGCCATCGTACTCTTTTACGCTGGCCCCACCAGATTGTCGCAGATGGCTTTCGAAGCCATGGGTATTCGCAGCCCGAACGTCAGTATCGAGGTAGCTGAGGCCGAATTGGGCGCGGTTGAACGCGCCAGCGAATTGATCGGCAGGCCCATTCTGGACTGTCGCCGCACTGTAGCAGGGCGCCTGCTATTGCACGGTGCGGATGTATTGTGGACAGGCATAGGCACTACCTCTCTTGTGAGCTTCAGCCTGCGAGGGCCGGATCGATCGACAATCTTCGGCACGGAACAAGTGGTGCGGAGAGAAACTATCCTCCGTTTTGATTCGGCGTCATTGCGTGTCATTACCAGCCGTCCGGCGATCGATATGTGTTTCGACCTGACGCATGAGCTGGGATTGGCATCGCGTGGTGACGAGTTGAATGCTCATATGCTGGAGCGGCTGCACGACGCCGTCCTGACAGTGCGTGGCGCCGGTGTTCCGCGCAGCATGCTGGTGCTGGTGCTGGTGCAAGGCGTTGGCAAGGATGTGGTCCTTCCCAAGGATAAAGATGGCAATAAGTATGTGCAGCAGGCGCAGTTACGCGCCCGGGTGATTGTGAATGCAATCCGTCAGATAATGCATGACGACAATATCAAGATCGTGTCGGAAGGACGATTGAATACAGAAGCTGAGCATGTTCCTCTTCTGGCGGGGCCATGTATAGCGGATGTTCGCATGGATTCATCTGAATGGAAGCGATGCGATATGCCGATTTTTAACGTTGAGTTGCACGTGAAATACGCGACCGCGCATGTGGACGAGCTCAGATAGGCACGAATCGTGTTGCTACCAGTGCCCGCCCTGCGCGCACGCCAACGACGGACTGCTACATCAGAACCGGTACGTCAAGGTCCCTCGCACGCTGCGCGGCGCGCCATACGTGCCTTGCGCATAGGTGTTGATGTTGATGTATTTCTTGTCGAGCACGTTTTCCACGTTCAGCTGGGCCGTCAGCTGGCGTGACAGCTGGTACGTGGCCATCAGGCTGACCGTGCTGTAGGCTTGCTGCGTGACGCGCTCCTTGCCGTTCGGGCCCGCATCGTCAAAGTAGAACTTGCTTTGCCAGTTGACGCCGCCGCCCACGGTGAGGCCGGGCTGGACTTTCCAGGTGGTGAACAATCGCGCCGTCGAGCGGGGCGACAGGGTGTTGATATCCTGCTGTTCACTGTCCTTGGCGCGGAAGTGGCTGGCGCTGGCCGTCACGTTCCAGCCTGGCGCCAGGCGGCCCGACAATTCCGCCTCGATGCCGCGGCTGGTGGCGCCGCGCGCCGCGTAATACGCTTGCGTGGTGGTGCCGGGGACCCGGTGTGCGCCGTCCGGCTGGGCCAGCTTGTCCTGCTTGATCTCGAAGAGGCCGATGGAGCCGTTGGCCTGGCCGCCGGCCAATTCCCCCTTCACGCCCACTTCCATGCTCTGGCCCGTCAGCGGGTCCAGCCAGGCGCCTGCGCGGTCCTGGTTTTCCTGCGGGCGGAAGATGTCCGTGTAGCTGGCATACATCGAATACGTGTCGTTCAGGTCCACCACCAGGCCCGCGTAGGGCACGAACTTGCTTTTGGCGAAGGCAAAGCGGGCGCTGCCGTCAAAGCCGATGCGGTCCTTGTCCCAGCGGCTCAGGCGTCCGCCGACGATCAGTCTGGTGCTGTCGGCCAGGTTCAGGCGCGCCGCGCCATACGCGCCGTATTGTTTCGTCGTGTATTTTTCCGACAGCACGGGCTCGCCCCAGGCCGGCTGCGTGTAGCTGCCATCCCAGGCGAGGAAATTGCCGATCGGTTCGGGATCGAGCGCTTCCTTGACGCTGAATTCGGCGTGCTGCACGGTGTAATTGGCGCCCACGATGGCTTCATGTTCGCGTCCGCCCAGGGTAAATGGCCCGGACAGTTTCACGTCGGCGCTGCTCTGGTCGCGCGAGCCGATGTAGCGGTTCGGGTAGCCCAGCATGCCCAGGCCCGTGGTGCGGTCGGGCCGCTCGGCCAGGAACAGCAGCGGCGTGTCTTCCGTGTGCTTGCTGTACATGGCTTGCGCCTGCGCCTTCCAGCCCTGGCCCAGCGCGTGTTCCAAGGTGGCGTGCACGTTGGTCTGCTCGGTGGCCCAGGCGGCCCAGCGGGGCGCCGTGGTGACGGAACGGTCGAAATCGGTGCGCGAACCGTCGCTGTACCACAGGGGGAAGCCACCCCAGTTGCTGCCTTTCGGGTCGTTCTTCTGGTAGCTGGCGCCCACCATGATCACGCTGCCGGGCGCCAGGTCCGCCTCGGCGGTGGCGTAGACGAGCTGGCGCTGGTTCGAATAGCCATTCGTAAACGACTTGCGGTCTTGCCAGGCGCCAGCGATCCTGCCGCGCACGGAGCCGTCTGCGTTCAGCGGCGCGGCCAGGTCGACGGTACCCCGGTAATCGCTCCAGGAGCCGGCCGCCAGCGACCATTGCCCCTCGAACTGCCTGGCGCTGGCCCGCTTGCGCACCAGGTTGATCGAGGCGGACGGGTAGCCGGCGCCCGTCAGCAAGCCCGTGGCGCCCCGCGTCACTTCCACGCGGTCGTAGATCAGCGAATCCATTTCCGATTCGCCGCCCGAATACTGCACCTTATACGTGGTGGGCACGCCGTCGTACTGGAAATTGTCGACGTCGAAGCCGCGCGCGGAAAAGGTGCTGCGCTCCGTGTCGAACTGGTTGACGGCGATGCCGGGCGTATTGCGCAGCACGTCGCGCACCGTCAGCAAGTCCTGGTCATCCATGCGCTGGCGCGTGATGACGCTGACCGATTGCGGCGTTTCGCGCAAGGACAGCACCAGTCCGGTGGCGCTGGCCGTGGCTGGCGTCGTGTACGAATGCGTCCCTTCCGTGCTGGTGCTGCGCTCGGCCGTGGCGCGCACGGCGATGCCGGGCAGGGTGGTTGCCTCGCTGGCGGACGGCAGCCTGCGCACGGCGTAGTGGCCGCCGCCCTGGTCGACCGCAATGAGGCCGCTGCCGTCGAGCAGGCGGGCAAAGCCGTCGGACACCTGGTAATTGCCGCTCAAGCCCCGGCTGTTCAAGCCGGCGTACAGGCTGGCGGCGCCGGAAATGCTGACGCCCGCCTCGGCCGCAAAGGCGGACAGGGCGGTACTGAGGGGACCGGCTGCCACCTGGTAGTGGCGCGCGGGCGCTTCCTGATGCTGGGCGAATGCGGGCGGCGTCAGGGCCAGGCTGCCCAACAAGGCCAGGGTCATACTGGTGTTGCGGTAGTGCTTCATTGCTTGTTTCCCTTCGTTCATGTGTTGGTCCTGTGTGGATTGACGGGGCACATGCGCGAAAGGGACATTTTTTTTAAAATATTGATGCGGGTTCGATGGAAATCCACCAGCGGCTGTGGCGCTGCACGCGGATGGGCAGCGATGCTTGTAATAGTGATAATAATTGATCCGTATCATGCAATTGGTACACGCCCGACACGCGCAGCCGCGCCACGGCCGGGTCGCAGCGCACCACGCCGTGGCGGTAGCGGCTCAGCTGCGCCAGCACGTCGGCCAGCGGCGTGTCGTCCGCGTACAGCAATCCCTTGGTCCACGTGGACGCATGCGGCGCCAGCGGCTGCTGTGCGCTGGCCGCCGCTTCGTCGAAGCTGGCTTGCCAGCCCGCCTGCACGATGACGGGCAAGCCTTTCGCGGGCCGCACTTCGACGGCGCCCTGCGAAACGGCCACCTGGGTGCGCGCGCCGAACAGGCTGTCTTCCTGGCGCACCGTGAAGCGCGTGCCGAGGGCACGGATGCTGCCGTTGCTGGTGCGCACGATGAACGGACGCTGGCGCGGATCGGGGCTGGTCGCCACGTGCAGTTCGCCGGCGCGCAGCTGGACCAGGCGCAGCGCGTCGCTGAAACCGAGGTCGGCGGCGCTGGCCGTGTTCAGGCTCAAGGCGCTGCCATCGGGCAAGGTGAGATGGCGGATTTCGCCCGTTGCCGTGCGCAGGTCCGCCGTCCATGCCTGCCACGGCGGCACTTTCAGCATGGCCCAGCCGCCTGGCCCGGCGGCGATCAGCAGGGCCAGGGTTTTCAGGGCGGCGCGGCGCGGCGCGCCGGACGGACGGTCGAGCACCGGCATGGCCAGCGGCGGGGGCAGCATGCCGAAGGTGCGGCAGACTTGCTCGGCCCGCTGCCAGGCAGTTTCATGGTCGGGGTGGGCGGCGCGCCAGCGGGCCAGGCCCTGCTGCGCATCAGCGTCCAGTTCGCCTCCTTGCAGGCGCATCATCCAGTGCGCCGCCACGCGCGCGGCGCGCGCATCGAGGGTTGCGCCCATGTCAGGCCAGCAGCAGGATGCATTGCTCGAACGCCTGCACCATATAGCGCTTGACGGTGCGCTCGCTGATGTTCAGGCGCGCGGCGATGTCCGCATACGCCATGCCTTCCAGCTGCGACAGCAAAAAGGCCGTGCGCACCTTCGTGCCCAGGCCATCGAGCATGGCATCGATCTGGTGCAGCGTTTCCAGGATCAGCAAACGCTCCTCCGCCGATGGCGCGGCGGGTGCGGGCAGCTGCGCCAGGGTGGCCAGCCAGGCTTGCTCCAGCGACTGGCGGCGGTAGTGGTCGATGAGCAGGCGCCGCGCCACGGTGGTCAGGTAGGCGCGCGGTTCGCGCAGAGTGGCGGCAGGTTCGCCAGGCGTGGCCAGCAGCTTGACGAAGGTATCCTGCGCCAGGTCGGCCGCATGATCGGTGCAGGACAATTTGCCGCGCAGCCAGCGCAGCAGCCAGGGATGGTGCTGGCCATACAGCAGTGCGACAGGATCGGCGGCAGGGGATACGGCATACGTCACGGCACACTCCAGTTGGCGCGGAAGTCCCGTGCCGCTGGCGCATGCAGGCCCTTCTTAAATGCGAATGGTTCTCATTTTACATTGACGCGCCCGAATGTCAATGCGCTGGCTCAGTTGGCATGGCCATCATGGCATTTCCGCTATACTGGCCCCCCAATAATATT
The DNA here is from genome assembly GCF_046113285.1 of Janthinobacterium aestuarii. Lineage (NCBI taxonomy): Bacteria > Pseudomonadati > Pseudomonadota > Betaproteobacteria > Burkholderiales > Oxalobacteraceae > Janthinobacterium > Janthinobacterium aestuarii. The sequence goes on along the minus strand of NZ_CP142524.1, from coordinate 3,455,044 downwards.
GCCGCCACCAGCCGAAAATCACCATGGACCTCAGTACCCACGCCGCCGTCGTCAATTGCGAAGCGTATCGCGACGGCAGGAAGATCGCCCACTTCGACATCGACAAGGTGGGCGACTTTCTTGGCGACCCCGATTGTTTCGTCTGGATCGGCATGGCCAGCCCCGACGCCACGGCCATGCAGGCGCTGCAATCGGCCTTCGGCTTGCACGAACTGGCCGTCGAGGATGCGCAGGGCGCGCATGAGCGGCCCAAGCTGGAAGAGTACGGCGACACGCTGTTCATGGTGATGCACACGGCCACTCTGGACGGCGACGCCATCGTCTACGGCGAAACCCACGTCTTTCTCGGCCCCCGCTTCATCATCACGGTGCGCCACGGCCCTTCGGCCGGCTATGCGAAGCTGCGCGAGCGCAAGGAAAGCGTGCCCGAGAAGCTGGCCAGCGGCCCCGGCTACGTGCTGTATTCCATCATCGATTTCATCGTCGACCAGTACCAGCCGTGCATCGACCATTTGCAGGCCCGCTTCCAGCACTATGAATTGCAGCTGTTTAAGCCCAGCCTGAGCGAAGACAAGCTGCAGGATTTCTACCAGCTCAAGACGGAGCTGCTCAAGCTCGATGCGGCCGTCAATCCCCTGCACGACATCTGCACCCAGCTGATCCGTTTTCATGGCGACATCGTGCCCAAGGAAAACCGCATCTATTACCGCGACATCCTCGACCACGTCAAACGCGTCACGCACACGGCGGGGCAGATGCGCGAGCTGGTCAATTCGGCCATGCAGGTGGCGCTGGGGCAGATTTCGATCCGCCAGAACGAGGTCGTCAAGCGCCTGGCCGCCTGGGCCGCCATCCTGGCCGTGCCCACCATGGTCTTCAGCCTGTACGGCATGAACTTCGAATTCATGCCGGAACTGAAGTGGCGCGGCAGCTATCCGGCCGTGATCGTCGTCATCATCGCCGGCTGCTGCTGGCTGCACCGGCGCCTGAAGCGCGAAGGGTGGCTGTAGCGGCAGAAGGCCGGCATGCAAATATTGGAGAGTTTTGCCGCGCAATCAGCTGCTACGATGAAGTGGCATGGCAATGCGGTTGACGGCAGGTGGCTGAACCTCCTTGGCGTGGATAGCGGTCCGGCCGGCGCTGTACCCCAGAGCTGCCGGTGCGGACCACATTGCCTGTCCGGCGCCAAAGGCTCCTGGTTTTCAGGAGCCTTTTTTTTGGAGCTCTGTCCCCGACAAATAGGGGAACTCAAGGAATCTTCCCCAGCCCCGGCTGTCTGACTGTGTATCGCAGACAAACGGGAACCATCCATGCAGCCAGCCGAATGGAAAACCTTCATCGCCCAGTTCGCCGTACTGAACCGTCGCCAGCGTCAGGCGAGCACTGCTCTGCTGCGCGGGGCAGGATCGCAGAACGCCGCCGTGGCACTGATCGAAAGCGTGGCCCGGCAGCGGTTACACTGTCCCGCCTGCAACAGCAGCCATGCGCATCGGCACGGTCATGCGCACGGACTGCAGCGCTACCGTTGCGTGCCGTGCGGGCGCACCTTCAATGCGCTCACCGGCACACCGCTGGCCCGCTTGCGCCACAAGACCTTGTGGCTCGACTACGCCGACTGCCTGCTCGAATCGGCTTCCGTGCGCAAGGCGGCAAGCCAGCTGGGCGTGCACCGCAACACCGCCTTTCGCTGGCGCCACCGGTTTTTAAGCCTGGCCAAGACGGACCGGCCCCATTGCCTGCATGGCATCGCCGAAGCGGACGAGCTGTATGTGCTGGAGTCAGAAAAGGGCGCGCGGCATCTGACGCGTCCGGCGCGCCGCCGTGGCGGCCATGCCCACAAGCGCGGCATTTCCAGTGAACAAGTCTGTATCCTGGTGGCGCGCGACCGCACGGGACAAACCCGCGATTTCGTCGCGGGAAAAGGGGCGCTGACGAAGGCGCAGCTGCATGCCTGCCTGCCACCGGTGATCGACAAGGACATCTTGCTGATGACCGACGACCACGCTGCCTATCGCGCCTTTGCCAAGGAAGCGGGAATCAGCCACCAGGCCGTCAATGTGCGTGCCGGCATCCGCGTGCAGGGCGCCGCGCATGTACAGAACGTCAATGCATATCACAGCCGCCTGCGGGCATGGCTACGCTCCTTTCACGGCGTGGCGACGCGCTATCTGCCGAATTACCTGGGCTGGCGCTGGATACTGGACGCCGGGCGCATCCGCTCCCCGGAAACATTATTGAAGGCAACATTGGGCGAGTTTCCACATTTGACGGTGACATAGCCTTTTTTGCCCGTGCCGCCTATGCCTGCGCCACCGCGCTTGCCGCCTCCAGGATCAGCGCCGCCACCTCCACGGGACGCGAGGCCAGCGACGCATGGCTGGCGTTGAGCGTGATGACTTTGCGCGCTTGCAGGCGCACCGCCATGCGCTCCTGGTTGACGGGGGAAATCATGCGGTCGGCGCTGGAAACCTGGTACCAGCTGGGCTTATGCTTCCAGGCCGGGTCGTTGACGGTGTCGCCGAAGGTGCTGGCCAGCGGTGCCTTCTGCACCACGCCCAGCACGGCGCCTTCTTCCGCGTCGAGGTCCTGGCAAAAGCTGTCATGGTATTGCTCGGGTTTGACCCACAGATAGCCGTCGCTGTCGCCTTCCAGATTGGCCGCACCCAGGGGCGGGTGTTCCTGCGTGATGCTGCCCGGGCTTTCGCCCGCATCGGGGGCGAAGGCGGCGATGTACACGAGGCCCGCCACATTCGGCGCATTGCCGGCCACGCTGATGACGGCGCCGCCATAGGAGTGTCCTACCAGCAACACCGGGCCATTTACTTGCGCCACCATCTTGCGCGTGCGCTCGGCGTCGTCGGCCAGCGAGGTCAAGGGAAGTTCGACGGCGCGGATGGCCGTGTGGCCCTGCCGGCGCAATTCGACGATGACGCGGCTCCAGTGGGTGGCGCCGACGGGGTGCGACACAGGCCGCGCGGCCCGTCAACAGGCGGCCGCGCAGTGTCCAGCCTGGCTATTCTAGGCCGTTCCCCGGCTGCAAGCATCGCTTGTCGAATGAGCAATCCCGGTTAAAATATGATCTGGAGCGTTGCAGCGGCACTCACCGGGTTTGCCCTGCACCAGCTCCGATTGATATCAATAACAAACTACATGACAATGAAATTAGTATTCACCGCTACGCTGGGCCTTTTATCGCTGCTTCGCACATCGTCTTCCTTCGCGGAGAATGTGAATGGAAAAAATCTCTACATGCAGCGATGCGCCGTGTGCCACGGAGCCGAAATCAGAGGAACAGGGCCGTTGGCGAATAAAAGCAATCCCCGTACCCCCGATCTGACCACCTCCGCTTTCAAGAAACGGCTCAATGATTATCCCGGCGTGATCGTCTCGTCGGTCATCCTTCGTCCGAATGGCGACCTGATTCCGAAAACCTTGAAAGAAAATGGCGTCAAGATTGCGCCGCACGCCTGGAGCGTGCAGGATTTTCGCGATCTGAATCAATACATGAGCGGCGTGATTTTAAAAAACCGGTGATGCGGCGATGAGCGGCGGGCATGGCAATCCGGAGCCATTCCGAATTGTCGACATGGCCTATTCTTTTGCCGCGGTTGCCCACGTCGTATCCGCAAATTTGCTGGCATGCGCCTTGGTCATGTCGGCAATCTTCAACGCCGTTATTTTAAACACCATGCCTGCTGGCGAGAAAGTGAATATCAAGGCCACGCCACAGCCTTCCTGCGAACTTGAGTATCCCTCATATAGTGTGGGGTCGGCCGAGTTCATCACTTTTTTTTCGCCACGAAAATAGCCGTCCACATACACCAGGACGTCTTTGCGTTCTTCCGCCAGGTAGGTCGCGAAGAACGGCGCTCCGAGCACGGCAATGATGTCATTGGAATTCCTGGCATTTTTCGGCAATTCAAAGCCCTTCAAGGGCCTGCCGACGGTGGTTTCTTCACATGCGCTGGTCGTTGCCGCATACGTATGCGGCACAACGACGCTCAATGCGCCGATGAGTGCCAGCGACAGTTGCCATTTATTTTTTTGAAAGACCATATAGCCGCATTCCCTTGTCAAAAGCTTGTTGTACATCGTGCATGCCGGACGTCGCCAGTTCATAGCCGCTTGACATGGCGTGCCTGCGCTGCTCGGGCGTACCATGATGGTCGCGATCGTTGAAGTTGGTATCGCCCATGGCGAAAAATTCCTGCTTTAATTCTTCATACGCAATTTTCATTCGTTGGCCTTTCATCCCCATGTACCAGCCGGCCAGAAAGTCCGCGTGTAGCTCCGATGGCGTGACGGGGGATGGAAATATCAGGCCCTGTTTGAATTGCAATACGTGGGCCCACTCATGTGCGATGACGCCGCCCATTGCCCCTTCCCACACTTCAGGGAATTTTTGCGGAATTTTTTTGTCCTCGACCGGGTTCAAGGTCCCGCTCATGCGGTGCAGCATGCGGATCCCGAACATGACGCGATAGACGTCATGGCCCGGAGAGGCATAGGCATTCGCACCATCCAGATCGTTAATAAAACCAAAGTCCGCGCGAACGCCAAATGTGCTGGCGAGTTCTTCGATTTCATTCTTCACCCCTGAATCGACGCGAAACAGGCCACTTTCTTCCATTTTAAGGCGGTTTTCCCACATGGCGCCGCCTTTTGTCGCGCTGACAAAGCAGCCAGTATCAAGGTGATTGCCGGGGCTTGCAGAACTGGCGCCAGTGCTTGCGGCCAAAGCCAAGGCCAGGTGGAAAGTCAAATAGTGTCTGAACATGCGTTCGCCAAGTTTGTTATTGATTGCCAATCATATTACATGATCAGTTCATGATGAAAAATTACCGCACTGCGCCCTAGTGCGACACCAGCACCGGTAACGTCATCTCTTGCAGCACCGTGCGCGTGACGCCGCCCAGCAGCGCCTCGCGCAGGCGCATGTGGCCGTAGCAGCCCATCACGACCAGGTCGCAGTGCCGCTGGGCCGCCATGGCCAGCAGGGCCGTGCCCACGTCCTGGCCCGGCGGCGTGTCGTGCTGCAGCACCTCGACGTTGACGCCGTGGCGCGCCAGGTACAGGGCCAGGTCGGCGCCCGGCTGCTCGCCGTGCGCGGCCGGCTGGGCGTGCGAATTGACGACGGCCAGGGTCACTTGCCGGGCCCGCTGCAGCAGCGGCAGCGCATCGGTGATGGCGCGCAGCGCTTCGGCGCTGCCGTTCCAGGCCAGCAGCGGATGCTGCGCGATGGCCGCTGGCGCGGCGCAAGGCGCGTGCGGCACCATCAGCACGGGCCGGCCGCAATGGAGCATCAGGTATTCGGCCGTGCCGGCGATGACGCGCGACGGCGTATCCTGCGCATCCGTCTGGCCCAGGATCAGCAGGTCGCAATAGCGCGCCTGCAGCAGCAGCGCGCCTTGCGCGTCGTCGTCGACGAAGCGCGTTTCGTAGGTGCCCAGGCCTTCCTCGCGGGCGATGCGCTCGAAGTCGTGCAAGGCCTCGCTGGCCTGGGTGCGCAGCGCCTGCATCTGCGCCGGCGCAAACTGCAGCGCGTTGACGCCGCCGCCATATGCGTAGCGCGAAATGCCGCTCATGGCCGAGCCGATCAGGTGCGCGCCTTCGGCAACGGCCAGGCGCACGGCCAGGCGGATGCGCTGGGCGCAGTGGCGGGAATTGTCGACGTGGACCAGCAGGGTGGTGTAGGGCATGGCGTTTTCCTCGGTTGTTGGTTGTCAGGTCTGCAGCACGTAGCTGCCCGGCGCATCGCCCAGGTCGGGTCCCATGGCCGGCGGCGCCGCTTGCGCGCCCGGGCGTTCTGCCAGCCAGGCTTGCCAGGCGGGCCACCACGAACCGTCATGGTGCGGCACCTCGCGCTGCCAGCTGTCCGCGTCGATGTAGGGCGCGTCGTGGCGGTGCGTGGCCAGCTGGTAGCTGCGGTGCGGCTGGCCCGGCGGCGAGACCACGCCCGCATTGTGGCCGCCCGAGGTGAGCAAGAAAGTGACGTCCGTGTCGGTCAGCAGCTGCAGTTTGTAGACGGAGCGCCACGGCGCCACGTGGTCCGTCAGGGTGCCGACGGCGAAGACGGGCGCCTTGATGTCGGGCAGGGCGATGTGGCGGCCCGCCGTGCGGTAGCGCCCTTCGGCCAGGTCATTGTGCAGGAACAGACGGCGCAGGTATTCCGAATGCATGCGGCAGGGCATGCGCGTGGCATCCGCATTCCAGGCCATCAGGTCGCTGTCCTGTTCGTCGAGGCCAAGCAGATAATGGCGCAGCTGGCGCGACCAGATCAGGTCGTTCGAGCGCAGCAGCTGGAAGGCGCCCGCCATCTGTTTCGTATCGAGATAACCCTGCTTCCACATGGCCGCTTCCAGGAAACTGACCTGGCTCTCGTCGATGAACAGCGACAGTTCGCCCGGTTCCTTGAAGTCCACTTGCGAGGCCAGCATGGTCAGGCTGGCCAGGCGCATATCGCCGTCGCGCGCCATTGTCGCGGCGGCGATCGCCAGCAGGGTGCCGCCCAGGCAATATCCGGCCGCGTGCACCTGCGGCGCGCCCGTGATGCGGATGACGGCGTCGAGCGCCTCCATCACGCCCAGCTGACGGTAGTCTTCCAGCGACAGCTCGCGGTCTTCTTCCAGCGGATTTTTCCAGGAAATCATGAACACCGTGTGGCCCTGGCCCACCAGGTAGCGCACCAGCGAATTGTGCGGCGACAGGTCGAGAATATAGAACTTCATGATCCAGGCGGGCACGAACAGCAGGGGCGTCGCATGCACCTTGGCGGTCGCGGGCGCGTATTGGATCAGTTCGATCAAGTCGTTGCGGTAGACCACCTTGCCCGGCGTGACGGCCACGTTCACGCCCACTTGATACGTGCGCCGGTCGGGCGCATGCGCGCCCATGGCGGCGCGCTGCCAGTCCTCGGCCGCGTGGATCATGCCACGCGTCAGGTTGGCGCCGCCGCTTGCCAGGGTCGCTTGCTGCACCACGGGATTGGTCAGCAGGAAGTTCGACGGCGCCAGCATGTCGAGCCACTGGCGCACGGTGAACGTGACGACATCCTCGTGGTGCGGCGCGACGCCGCGCACGCCCGTGGTGGCGCGGTGCCACCATTGCTGCTGCAGCAGGAAGCCCTGGTAGACCAGGTTGTAGGGCCAGCGCCGCCAGGCCGGGTCTTCGAAGCGCCGGTCCTGCGGCAGCGGCGCGATGCACGGCGGCTCGGCGGCGCCGCCAGCGATGGCCGATTGCATGGCGTACTGTTGCCAGCGGCCGATCTTCTTCCACGCTTCCTGCAGCAGGGCTTGCTGCTTCGATGGCGCCAGCGCCAGATGGCTGAGCCAGTCGGCATAGGCGTTGCCCAGCGCGGCCGGTGAAATACCGCCCGTAAACTTGCCGAGCCAGGCATTCAGCAGCAGGTCCAGGGTGGCGCCTTCCGGCGCGCTTTCCGGGTAGTCGGGCGCCGGTACGCCTTGCCAGGCGCTGCCCAGGCGCTCATGTTCCACGTTGTGCTGCGCATCGCTCGGCTGCGTCTTGCTCATCCACGGCTCCTGTCATTTTTTTACAGGATAGCAAGAGCTTGTTTAAAAAATTATGATCTACATCAAGTTTGGCCGGATGCGTGCAGCATGTGGCTTGCCGCCTGGATGGCCGCGTCCGTTTCCTGCACAAACAGGCGCAACTGCTCTTCCAGCGCATCGAGGCGCGCCAGCAACGCGCCCTGCGGCGCCTTGGCCGCTTCGCGCTCGATGGCGGCGGCGATGGCGACGGCCGGCGCGGCGCGGAAGTTGGCCAGCAGGCCGGCCAGGGTGTGGGCTTGCCGGCTCACGGTGGCCCGGTCGCCTTCCCGCATGGCCGCCCGCAAGGCATCCAGCTGCGCCGGCAGGGCGGTCAGGAACGATGCGCCGATGATGCCGATCACGTCGGCATCGGCCTCGGCCAGCGCGGCCCCGTAGCCGAAGCGCGGCGTGTGCTTGTTTATTTGCAGCACATGCTGCTCGATCAGACTGTGGAAGGCGGCCGCGCGGAACGGCTTGGACAGGTAGTCATCCATGCCGCCGGCGATGCAGCGTTCGCGGTCGCCTTCGAAGGCGCTGGCCGTCATGGCGATGATGACGCTTCTCGGCATGCCTTGCGCTTCGCGCGCGCGTATCTGCGCGGTGGCTTCGAAACCGCCCATTTCCGGCATTTGCAGGTCCATCAGGATCATGTCGAAATGGCCGGCGGCCTGGCAATCGAGGGCGATGCGGCCGTTGGCCGCATGCGTGACGCGGTGGCCCGCGTTCGACAGCAGCACGGTGGCCAGTTCGCGGTTCATGGCGTTGTCCTCGACGAGCAGGATGTCCAGGCCGGGCGTGCCTTCGCTTACGGTCTGGCGCGTCGCCACGGGCGCGGCGCTGGGCATGCCGCGGCAGGTGCCCAGCACGCTCATGGTGATGGCCAGCAATTCCTCTGGACTGGCAGGCTTGAGCAGGTAGCCGTCGATGCCCAGTTCGCGGCAGCGCGCCGCGTCGCCCAGGCTGCCGCAGGACGACAGCACGACGACGGGCACCTGGCTCCAGTGGGGCAGGGAGGACAGCGCCGATGCCGTGTCGAAGCCATTCATGCCGGGCATGGCGAAGTCCATGATGATGCAGTCCGCCGGCAAGGCGCCGCGGCAGTGCTCCAGCGCCGCCTCGCCGGACTCGCAGGCCGTGACCATGGCGCCGCTGTGCTCGAAGATCCGGCGCAGGATGGTCAGGCTGCTGGGATTGTCGTCGACCAGCAGGATGGCGCGTCCCGCCAGCGAGGCACCGGGCGAGGGCAAGGACTGCTGTTCGCCGATGGGCAAGGCCAGGTCCACGGTGAAGCAGCTGCCCTTGCCCAGTTCGCTCGACAGGCCGATGCGGCCTCCCATCATCGTCACCAGGCGGCGCGTGATCGACAGGCCCAGGCCCGTGCCGCCGAAGCGCCGCGTGGTCGAACCGTCTTCCTGCTGGAAGGCGTCGAAGACGGCCTCCTGCATGTCGGCGGCGATGCCGATGCCGGTGTCGCGCACGCACAGGCGCAGGCGGGCCATGCCGTCGCCGCTGGCGCGCAGCCTGGCGCTGACGACCACCTCGCCCTGCGGCGTGAACTTGATGGCGTTGCCCGCCAGGTTGGTCAGTACCTGGCGCAGCCGGCCCGGGTCGCCGAGCAGGGTGTGCGGCAGCGCGGGATCGACGTCGAGCACCAGTTCCAGGCCGCTGGCCTGCGCCCGCATGGCGTGGGCGCGCATGGTTTCCTGCAGCAACTGGTGCAGGTCGAAGGGGATGCTTTCCAGGGTCAGCATGCCCGCCTCGATCTTCGAGAAATCGAGGATGTCGTTGATGATGCACAGCAGGGCGTCGGCCGAGGCCTTGACGATTTCCAGGTACTTGCGCTGGTGGGCATCGAGGTCGGAATCGAGCACCAGGTCCGTCATGCCCAGGATGCCGTTCATCGGCGTGCGGATCTCGTGGCTCATGTTGGCCAGAAATTCGCTCTTCGAGCGGCTGGCCGATTCGGCCACTTCCTTGGCCAGCAGCAGCGCGCGCTCGGCCGCCTTCTGACTGGAAATGTCGACGATGGTGCCCACCAGGCCGTGCAGGCTGCCGTCGGACTTCAGCAGGGCCGCCTTGCTGCACAGGACATCGACCTGCCGCGTGCCGACGATCAGCCGGTCTTCATATGTGTGGTTGCCCCGGTCCTGCAGCAGCGCCACGTCGTGCTGCCGCGCTTGCTGCGCCTGCTGCTGCGGCAGGATGTCCGCCACCGTCAGGCCCGCGATGCGCGCCTGGTCGAGATGGAAGAAGGCGCAAAAGGCGCGGTTGGCGCGCAGGTAGCGGCCGTGCACGTCCTTCAGGTACAAGGGGATGGGAATGGTCTCGATCAGCGCATCGACGAAGTTGAGGTTGTGCCGCAGCTCGCGCGCCGCCTGGCGCCGCTCCGTGATGTCCGTCAGGCTGCCGGTGATGCCCGCCAGCTGCCCCAGTCCATCGCGTTCGGCGCGCGCGCACACGTCGATCCAGCGCACGTCGCCGTTGCGGGTGACATAGCGCGCTTCATGGCGCATGCTGTCCACCTGGCCGCCCAGCAGCTGGGCCAGGCCGGCCGCGGCGCGCTCGCGGTCGCGCGCATCGACGAATTGCAGGATATGCTTGCCCAGGCTGTCGGCGGCGTCGAAGCCGGTGATGGTGTGCCAGGCGGGATTGAGGAAGGTCCAGGCGCCGCGCAAATCCGTGCGGAAGACCACCTCGTTGAGGCTGTTGACGACGTTGCGGTATTCGCGTTCGCTTTTCGCGATGGTCTCGGCCATGCGCTTGCTGTCGCTGATTTCCGTGCGGATGGCGATGTACTGGTATGGCTTGCCGGCCGCGTCGAGGAAGGGCACGATGGTGGCGTCCACCCAGTACTGCCCGCCATCCTTGGCGTGGTTGCAGATTTCGCCGTGCCAGACCCGGCCGGCCGTAATGGTTTGCCACATCTGCGCAAAGAAGGCGTCCGGATGCGCGCGCGAATTGATCAGGCGGTGCGTCTGGCCGACCAGCTCTTCGCGCGCGAAGCCGCTGATGGCGCAGAATTTGTCGTTGACGTAGATGATGACGCCGGCCGTATCGGTGACGCTGATAATGGCGTGCTGGTCCATCGCAAAGCGCTGGTTCTGCAGTTCGATGCGGCGCAGCTCCTGCTGCGCCACCAGTTCGGCCAGCAGCACCGACAGGCCCTCGATATCGCCTTCCTGCGGCAGGTGCAGGCCGGATTCGTCGTTGTCGAGCAGGCGCACGGCCGCCACGCGCAGCGACTGGATCACGCGGTTGCGGCTGGCCAGTTCCGTGCGCAGCAGGTCATTCGTCATGCTCAGTTCATTCGAACTCAGTTCCAGGCTGCGCGAGCGCAAGTCCAGGTCGCGTTCGGACTGGTCGTAGGCGCCGTCGATGCGCTGCAGCAGGGCCGGCAAGCCGGCCAGGAAACCGGCCAGTTCGCGCGGCGTGTCCGCTTTCCCGCACAGTGCCTGTGCCTGTTCCAGCAAGGCGGCGCAGGCGCTTTCCGAGTCGATATCGCAGACGCGGTTCAATTGGCGTGCGAGGGTGCGGTTCATGCTTCGCTCAACACAGTCACGGTCATCGTCTGGTTGTGCAGCTGGCAGGTGCCATGCGGCTGGGCGATGCCGATTTCGCCGTTGGAGTAAAAGCCGGCGATGCAGGACGCGCCGCCCAGCAGGTCGGCCACCGCTTCGACCTCTTCCTCGGCCCGGTCGCCCATCACCAGCTTACGGCCCACGCAGCTGACCAGCAGGGCCAGCTGGTCGCCCTGCGCATCGGCATGGGGCACGACGCCGCGCGCGGCCGTCTCGGCCCCGTCGATCAGCCGGTTGGTACTGGAATGCATGAGCTTCAGGTAGCCGTCGGCGAGGATGTCGCCGGCCAGGGTCAGCGAACCCTGTTCTTCGTCGACGGCGAGGATGGTGCGGAAGACATTGCTTTTTTCATGCGCGGCCGTGAGCATTTCAAACGGGAACAGCAGGCCGGAAGCGGGCAGATCGCGCGCATGGTCGCCCAGGTACAGCTTGTAGATGTCGAGCGCCCGCGCGCCATCGAGGCCATACAGCACGTTGTCGACGCAGCGCGTCACCTTGCGCGCGGGGCCGAACGCTTCCCAGCCCGCATGGCTGCCGTAGCCGAGGCGGATATGCTCGCCGTACAGGCCGACGGCGACGATGGTATTGTCGGCCGCGCCGCGCGGACCCAGGGTCCAGGTCTGGCGAAAGGCGCCGCCGTCCGCCGCCAGCCCGCCCGACACCGTCACGCCCGGCGGCAGGTTCGCCTGCAGGCCGGCGATGAGGGCGCTGCCGTTGATGGCCACGCCCGTGCCCAGCATGAAGACGGCCGTCAGACCGTCCTGCGGCAGCGCCTGCGCCAGGCGCTCGCCCGCCTCGTGCGAGTCCGCCATGTCGCAGATGATGGCGTCGGCAATCGCCACCGTCGTGCGGGCGAAGCGGATGGCCGTGATGACGCAGCTGTCGTCGTAGACGCGCTTGCCGGCGATCTCGCCAGCCGTGGAGCAGCCGGCGATGACGGCGCCGGGCAGCTGGCGGCGCAGCGCCGCGTTCAGGCCGGGCGTGGCAAAGTAGGGGCAGGCGCCGAACACCAGCACCAGGTCGGGCGCCATCGCGGCCAGGGGCGCCAGGGCGGCATCGAAGTCGGCATGGTTTTTCAGGATCAGTTGTTGCACGCGCATGGCGGGCTCCTCGCTTACAGTGGGTGGGCGTGTTGCGGGACGGGGTCAGGCAGGCTGTCGCGGATGGCCAGCACCTCGTCCCAGGCGCCCAGGAAGGCGTCGAGGCAACGCGGGCAGAAATGGCTGCCCCTGTTTTGCTCCAGGTACTGGCGCGCCTGAGCCAACGGCCAGGCCGGCTTGTACGGGCGCTCCGAACTCAGCGCGTCGAAGACGTCGGCCACGGCGACGATGCGCGCCGACAGCGGTATCTGCTCCTCCGCCAGGCCGTCCGGATAGCCGCTGCCGTCGTATTTTTCGTGGTGGCCGCAGGCGATTTCCTCGGCCAGGCGGATTAGCGGCGAGTCGCTGCCGGCAAGGATATGGCCGCCGATTTTCGCGTGCTGGCGCATGATGGCCATCTCATCGGGGTCCAGCCGCCCCGGCTTGAGCAGAATATGGTCGGGCGTGGCCAGCTTGCCCACGTCGTGCATGGGCGCCGCCTTGAGCAGCAGGTCCTGCCATTGTGCGTCGAGGCCCAGTTCCCTGGCGATCAGCGCCGAGTAGCGCGCCATGCGCATGATGTGGGCGCCCGTTTCGGGGTCGCGGAATTCGGCCGCCCGCGCCAGGCGCGTGACCAGTTCCATCTCCCTGGCCGTGACGTTGGCGATCGCCTGTTCCACTTCATGTTCGAGCAGCTTGGCGCGGTCGGCCAGCATGGTTTGCGCCGTGCGCAGGGCCAGCAGGTTGCGCACGCGCAGGCTGAACTCGATGGTGTCGACGGGCTTGGTGAGAAACTCCGTCACGCCCAGCGAAAAAGCCTGCTTGCGCACGGCGTGGTCGTTTTCGGTGGTCACCATGATGATGGGGATGTCGGCCATGCCCGGCATCTTGCGGAAAATGCTGAGGAACTCGTTGCCCGACAGGCTGGGCATCCGGTAGTCGAGCAAGACCAGGTCCGGCACATGCGACTCGCACCAGTACAGCGCATCGACGGGATCGTTCATGCAGACGGGGTCGATGCTGCTGGCCTTGCCCGCCAGGGTCGCCAGCAGGCTCAGGTTGGTGTCGTTGTCATCGACGATCAGGATGCTCATGGTGTCTCCGGCGGATGGCGGTCAGGTGGCGGGCGGGACGGCGACAGCCGCCTCAGGCGGCCAGCTTGCCCATGGCGTGCATGCCCATGCCCGCCAGCAGGCTGTCGATGTCGAGCACGATCAGCATGCGCTCGTCGAGGGCGCCGATGGCCGTCACGTGGCCGGCCATGGCTGAACCGTGCAGTTGCGGCGGCGGCTTGATCTGCGCCGGCGCCAGCGGCACCACGTCGGCCACGCGGTCGACCACGATGCCGGTGGCGCCATGCGCGAAGATCAGGATGATCACCACGGTCGAGGCGTCGTAAGCGGGTTCGGCCTGGCCCAGCGCGATGCGCAGGTCGACCAGCGGCACGATGCTGCCGCGCAGGTGGATGAACCCCTTGAGGAAGGCGGGTGCGTTGGCGATGCGGGTGACGGCGCCGTAGCCGCGGATTTCCTGCACCAGGCCGATGTCGATTGCATATTCCTCCTTGCCGAGTCCGAAGACCAGCAATTCCCGGGCATCCGCTTGCGCCAGCTGGCTCGCTGCTGCGGCATGTGTCGTGATGGTTTCCATGTGCTTGCTCCTGTCAGGTGCTGCGTGATGCGTGAAACTGCGAAGGGTGTCGGGCGGGATTCAAGCCTGCTCGACGCGGTTGCGGCCATTGTTCTTGGCCTGGTACAGCGCGGCATCGGCTTGCATGAAGGCCGCCTTCCAGTCGCCGTTGTCGGGCAGCGGCGCCATTCCGATGCTGATCGTCACCGGAATGGACAGCTTGCCGAACTCGAAACGCGTCTCTTCCACGGCGCGGCGTATGCGCTCGGCCACCTGGCAGGCCATGCTCATGTTCGTATGCGGGAACAGGAAACCGAATTCCTCGCCTCCCACGCGGGCGACGACGTCCGAGGCCCGCGCCTGGAACTGGAACACGGCGGCGATGGTTTGCAGGACGGCATCGCCGGCGGCATGGCCATGCTGGTCGTTGACGTGTTTGAAGAAGTCGATGTCGGCGATGCCGATGGCCAGTGGGGTGTGGGCGCGTCTGGCACGCGCGGCCGCGCGCACGGCTTCGACCTCGAAGGCGCGGCGGTTGGGCAGATGGGTCAGCGGGTCGCTCAGGGCGATGCGCTGCAACTGCTGCCAACGGGCCGCATTCTGCTGTTCGAGCGCGCGCTCGCGGCGCTGGTCGATGAAAAAGGCACCCATGTAGTTTTCGTCGCCGAGCTTGCCCAGGTCCATGGCCTTGAGCACGATGGGCAGCATGGAGCCGTCGTGGTGGCGAATGGCGAAATGGCGTTTGTGCCCGAGTACCCTGGACTTCTTTTCGCCGGCCAGATAGGCGCCGATCTGCGCGCCATGCTGCTCGCGCACGGCATCCGGCAGCAGCGCCTCGATCTGCTGGCCCGCCAGGCTGCCCTGCGCATAGCCGCTCAGCGCATACATGGCGTCGTTCGCATACTGGATGCGTGAAGCGGTGTCGATGATGACGGCAGCGTCTTCTGCGGCGTCGAGCAAGCGCAAGGCCAGGACTTTGTTCATGCGTATCTCCCTACATTGGTGCGGATTTCCCGAGTGGCGAAAGGCACGATGTCGTCGCATCGTTTTCGTTTCCCCATATCAATCATCATACCTCAAATAAAATAGAATGCAATGAATTTCATGATTTTAATGATTTGTGTTTGCCGTGCAACTGCCGTCCTGTTTGCAATATTGCCTCGAGACCCTGTGTTTTTCCTCTGTTGAGGCGAAAATCTATCCATTTGTCATCATTTCAAAAGTGATAAATTCGTTTAAATTTTTCATTTAAATGTTGTAATTGGTTAAATCATGGAGCAAAATGAATTTGATCTAAGTCAAAAAGATGGCAAATAGAGGCAAGTTGTTGGCAAGGCGCCTCTCGTCACTTGTCAGGATCTGTACAGGAAAGAGCAGTGTTGTTCAGGCCAGGGCGCGAGCCCGCTTCTTTTCGGGTGGCGCCGCCATTCGCTTGTGTAGGACAGGGGAGACAGAAATGCGTACAAATATGCCGGTAACGAACAGGGAATATGTGCTTCATGACGGTCAGACGGTGGTATCGAAGACTGACCTGAAGGGCAACATCACCTATGTCAACCAGGATTTCATCGATATCAGCGGCTTTTCGGCCGAGGAGCTGATCGGCGCGCCGCAAAACATCGTGCGCCATCCGGATATGCTGGCCGAGGCCTTCGCCGACTTCTGGCGCACCATCAAGAGCGGCAAGGCGTGGACGGGCATGGTCAAGAACCGCTGCAAGAATGGCGATTACTACTGGGTGGAAGCGAATGCCGCGCCGATGCTGGAAAATGGCCAGATGGTGGGCTACACCTCGATCCGCGTCAAGCCCAGCCGGGAACAGGTGGCCGCCGCCGAGCAGGCATACCAGGCCATCAAGCAAGGCAGCACGACGCTGGAAGTGCGCGAAGGCGTGGCCATGCACCGCTCGCTCGTGCGGCGCCTGAATCCGCTGGCGCAATTGACGCTGCGCGCCCGGATGTCCCTCGTGTTCGGCTCGCTGGCGCTGCTGTTCGTTGCCGCGCCGGCCATCTCCTATGTGGCGTCGGGACACGCCGGCATGCCGATGCTGTTCAGCACTCTCTGCGGCGTGGTGTCGTGCGCGGCCGGCGGCTACACCGTGCAGCGCGCGGCCGTGGTGCCGCTGGAGCGCATGCGCGGCGATATCGAGCGCATGAGCGCGGGCGACCTGTCGGGCAACATCAGCGCCAGCGGCAACGACGAACTGACGGCGGTGGCGCAGGCGCTGCGCGTCCTGCAGACGAACGTCAAGCTGCTGGTCGGGCAAATCAAGGAATCGACGGGCGTGGTGGGCCGCGGCGCGGAGGAAATCGCCGCAGGCAATGCGAACCTGTCGCGGCGCACGGAGTCGCAGGCCAGCGCACTGGAAGAGACGGCGTCGTCCATGGAAGAACTGACCGGCACGGTCAGGCAGAATGCCGACAATGCGCGCGAGGCGAACCGCCTCGTCAGTACCGCCTCCGAGACCGCGCACAAGGGCGAACAAGCCATGTCGCAGGTGATTGCCACCATGGGCTCGATCCAGGACAGCTCGCGCAAGATCGTCGACATCATCGGCGTGATCGACGGCATCGCCTTCCAGACGAATATCCTGGCGCTGAATGCGGCCGTCGAGGCGGCGCGGGCCGGGGAACAGGGGCGCGGCTTTGCCGTGGTGGCGTCCGAGGTGCGCAGCCTGGCGCACCGCTCGGCGCAGGCGGCCAAGGAAATCAAGGTGCTGATCGGCGATTCGGTGGACAAGGTGGGGGCGGGCAGCCGGCTGGTGCAGGACGCCGGCAAGACGATGGGCGATATCGAGCAGTCGGTGCGCCAGGTGGCCGGCTACATGGCGGACATTACGGCGGCCAGCCAGGAGCAGAGCGAGGGTATCGAACAAATCAACCAGGCCATCACGCAGATGGACGACGTGACGCAGCAAAATGCGGCCCTGGTCGAGCAGGCCGCCGCCGCCGCGGCCGGCATGCAGCAGCAGGCCGTGCAACTGGCGACGCTGGTCGATTCCTTCCAGCTGGTGCGCAGTGTGGCGGCCGGCGCGGCGGCCCGGCCGGCAGCCCGGGCTGCCGCGCCGCGCAAGCAGTTATCAGTGACGAGCCTGCTGAAACCGCAGCTGGCGTGATGCCGCGCCAGGCGCTGGCGCTGGAAAAGCCCGCTTACACCGCCTGGCTGACGGCATGAATCAGCAGGCCGGCCAGGCCGCCCACGATGGTGCCGTTGATGCGGATGAATTGCAGGTCGCGCCCGATCGCCAGTTCGATGCGCTCGCTCATTTCTTCCTTGCTCCACAAGTCCAGGCGGGCGGCGATGAAGGCGCCCACCTCGCCCCGGTAGCGCCGTACCAGCGCGCCGCTGCCGGCGACGATGGCGCCGTTCAGCCATGCCCGGGCATGCTCGTCCTTGCCCAGCACCTGACCCGTGTTGCGCGCCAGGCTGGCGACGGCTTGCGCCAGCACGGGCGCGTCGGCGTGCAGGTCGGCCAGCAGGCGCGCGCGGATGGCGTCCCACAGCTCGCCCAGCATCGCTTGCACCGTATCGCTGGCGATCAGCTGCAGCTGGTAGCGGCGCACCGTGTCCTGCCACTGCGGATCGGCCTTCAGGTGCAGCGCGCTGTCGGCGATCCAGCCGGCGATTCGCTGGCGCAGCGGGTGAGCGGGGTCGATGCGCACGGCGAGCGCGAATTTTTGCAGCGAGGCGATCATGCGCGGCTCGTACGCCTTCACGGCTTTTTTCACCAGCGTGTTTTCGATCTGGAAGGCGCCCAGCACGAAGTCGCCGATGGCGGCGTGGTGCGCCTCGTCGTCCAGGTAGGCGGCGCCCCGGTCGAGCAGGAAGTCCAGCAGCTGCTGCGGCTTGCCGTCGGCGATCAGCGCGTCGATGCAGTCGGCCGCCACGTCCGATACATTCAATTGACCGAGGTAGCCGCTGGCCTGCTCGCGCAGCAGGCGGCCCAGCGTGTCATGGTCGGCCATCGCCAGCAGCTGTTTCACCACGCCGGCGCTGGCCATGCCCAGCTGCCGCGCATGGACCTCGTCACTGAGCCAGGCGCCCAGGCGGGCAGCGGGATCGGCTTGCACGATGCGCTCGGCGATGCCTTGCTCGGTAATGAAATGGTTTTCCACGAAGGCGCCCAGGCTGCGCCCGATATCCGCCTTGCTGTTCGGGATGATGGCCGTATGCCACAGGGGAATGCCAAGCGGGTGGCGGAACAGGGCGACGACGGCGAACCAGTCGGCGATCGCGCCCACCATCGATGCTTCGGCGAATGCCTCCACATAGCCCCATGCGGGATGGCCGCCCCGTTGCGAGCGGGCGACGGCGAAGACCAGCGCGGCGAGCAGCAGCAGGCCGGCGGCCAGCCACTGCATGTTGCGCAGGCGCGCGCGCTTGAGCTGGTCCGTGCTGTGGTCCAGTTGGGCGATAAGGTCGGGGGAAGGTTGCATGGATGGCGGTCTGCACGGTTGCGAGACCGCCATCTTACTGCGATGGCGCAGTGACGGGCTTACTGTTGCGGATGCAGCAGCGAACGGCGGCGCGCGTAGCCGAAATAGATGGCCAGGCCGATCACCAGCCAGATGGAAAAGGCCATCCAGGTGACCCAGCTGAGGAAGGTCATCAGACCCACGCACAGGATCACGGCCAGCGCCGGCACGAACGGCACGCCGGGGCAGCGGAACGCGCGCGGCAGGTCGGGACGCTTCTTGCGCAGCACCACCACGGCGACGGAGACCATGGTGAAGGCGGCCAGGGTGCCAATGTTGATCAGTTCAGCGAGGATGTTGAGCGGGATCGTGGCGGCGATCAGGCCGAAGACGATGCCGACCAGCCAGGTGGCGAAGAACGGCGTGTGGAAGCGCGGGTGCACGGTCGACAGGCGCTTGGGCAGCAAGCCGTCGCGCGACATGGCGAAGATGATGCGCGTCTGGCCGAAGGCCATCACGAGGATCACGGTGGTCATGCCGAGGATGGCGCCCAGGTCGACGAAGCCGGCGATCCAGTTTTCGCCCGCATACTGCAGGGCCAGCGAGACGGGATGGTCGACACCGAGGAATTTCTGGTACGGCACGATGCCCGTCATGATGGCCGAGACCACCACGTACAGTACGGCGCACACGGCCAGCGAGCCGATGATGCCGATGGGCAGGTCGCGCGACGGTTTCTTGACTTCCTCGGCGGCCGAGGTGACGGCGTCGAAGCCGATGAAGGCGAAGAAGACGAGGGCGGCGGCGCTCAGCATGCCGTGGTAGCCGAACGGCATGTAGGGCTGCCAGTTGGCCGGCTGCACGTGGCGCGCGCCGAAGATGATGAACAGCAGCACCACGCCCACCTTGATGGCCACCATGATGTTGTTCAGGCGCGCCGATTCGCGCACGCCCCAGCCCAGCATGGCCGTCAGCAGCAGCATGATGACGAGGGCCGGCAGGTTGATGAAGGTCGTCACGCCGGGCAGCGCGCCCGGCGCGGCCGTCAGGGCCACGGGCAGGGCGATGCCAAAGCCCGACAGCAGCGACTGGAAATAGCCGGACCAGCCGACGGAGACGGCGGCCGCGGCCAGGCCGTATTCGAGCAGCAAGTCCCAGCCTATCATCCAGGCCGCCAGCTCGCCCAGGGTGGCATAGCTGTAGGTGTAGATGGAGCCGGCCACTGGCACGGTGGAGGCGAATTCCGCATAGCACAGGGCTGCGAAGCAGCAGGCGACGGCCGCCACGACGAAGGACAGCGACAGGGCGGGGCCGGCCGTCAGCGCACCCGTGCCGGTAAGCACGAAAATACCGGTGCCGACGATGGCGCCGATGCCCATGAGGACAAGGTCGAACGGTCCCAGCACCTTGGCCAGACCTCCCGGCTTCTTGCTGTGGGCAATCATGTCATCCAAATTCTTGGTTCTAAATAAGCTCACTGTGTCTCCTGGTGGTTTTTGTCATGGCGCCATTGCCGCCTCGTGAGTAGCACGACGCAGCCAGATTCTAGCCCACGCGCCCGTGATTCCAGAAGGAAAACCGTACGGTGCCGGGCAAGCCAGCCCCGTAATCTTGCCCGGCAGGCAAAAAAACAGCCCCGGACGGTGTGCCGGGGCTGGAAAGGAGACTGCTACAGTTGGTTACTCGGGCTTACTTGGAAAAGTGCGCCTCGATCTCTTCCAGTGTCTTGCCCTTGGTCTCCGGCAGCAAAAACGCGGCGGCCAGGAAATACAGCACGGTGCAGCCGGCGCCGAAGAAGAACAGGGTCGAATAACCGTGCAAGCCCACGGTCGGCAGGAAGATGGCGGCGATCACGGTCGAGACGAACTGGTTGACCAGCAGGGCGATGCTCATGCCGTTCGAGCGGATGCGGGTCGGCATCAGCTCGGACAGGGCCAGCCACACGCACACGCCCGGTCCCACGGCAAAGCTGGAAACGAACACGCAGATGGCGATCGCCACCATCCAGCCGTGCGTGGACGGGGGCACGGGGCCCAGGCTGGCCTTTTCGATGCGCAGCGGCGCCTCGCGCCCGGCGGCCGGGTCGGCGAACGGATTGAGGTGCAGCTTGCGGAAGAACACGCCGATCACGCTGTCGGCCTGCACGGCGTCTTCGCGGGCGATCGTCACCTGGCGCAGTACGGGATCGTCGCTGCGCAGGCTTTTCACGTTGGTGAACGGACCGTAGGCGTAGGCGATGGTCAGCTGCTGCGGCGTGCCGTCGGCGGCCGCGCCCAGGGCCGTCAAGGTGGCCGCATCGAGGTGCACGGCCAGGCCGTCGTTTTGCACCTGGGCGGCGATGGCGGGGCGCACGTCGGCCAGGTGGGCTTCGGCGCCGCGGAACAGCAAGCCGGCCGCCAGCAGCGAGACGACGATGCCGCCCGTGCCCAGCATCAGCAGGAACTTGCGGCCCTTGCGGTCGACCAGCAGCACGGCCACCACCGTCATCACGGCGTTCAGTACCTTCAACAGCACATCCGCCATGTTGGCCGAGGCGCCCGACAGGCCCGCCTGGTTCAGGATATTGACGACATAGGCGAGGATGGAATTGATGCCCGTCGCCTGCGTGCATGCGAGGATCAGGCAGGCCAGCAGGAAGGGCAGCACGTAGCGGCGGCTCAAGAGCGGGTCTTTTGCCCTGGCATTGCCGCTGGCCTTGGCCGCGTTCTCGGGCGTGTCGAGCATTTCGCGCAGTTCCAG
The DNA here is from genome assembly GCF_046113285.1 of Janthinobacterium aestuarii. NCBI lineage: Bacteria > Pseudomonadati > Pseudomonadota > Betaproteobacteria > Burkholderiales > Oxalobacteraceae > Janthinobacterium > Janthinobacterium aestuarii. Next base: position 3,434,057 of record NZ_CP142524.1, on the reverse strand, counting down.
GTCGGCGGCGGCGGGCAGGCGCGTGCGCAGCAGCGACTGGCGCGCCTGTTCGACGCGGCCGCGGCGCGCCAGCCAGCGCGGCGATTCGGCCAGCAGCAGGGCGCCGATGGTGAATACGAGGCCAGGCGCCAGGCAGACCCAGAAGATGCTGCGCCAGGCGTGGTCCTTGGCCGCGAAGATGGCGGCGATGCGGCCCGCTTCCGGCAACGACTGCGCCGCCTGCGTGGCCGTTTCCACCGTCTGCGCCTGCAGCAGGCCGATCAGGGCGGCCGCTACCAGGCCGATGGTCAGCAGCAGCTGGAACAGGGCGGCACCGCGCCCACGCTGTTGCGCGGGCAGGCATTCGGCCAGGTACAGGGGCACGACGACGCCGATCAAGCCGCCGCTGATGCCTTGCAGCAGGCGGCCCAGCAGCAGAGGCGTGTAGCCGTCGGCCAGGGCGATCAGCGGGATGCTGGCGCTGAACAGGGCGCCGGCCAGGAACATCACCCAGCGCCGGCCCAGGATGTCGGCCAGGGCGCCGGCGAACAGCGACGACAGCACCGAACCCAGGAGCACGGCGGCGACGATAAAGCTCAGCTGCTGGGCCGTCAGTTTCCAGGCCACCGAGGCCGTCGATTCCAGGTAGGGCAGGGCGCCGGCGATGATGCCGATGTCTATGCCGTACAGCAATCCCCCCATGCCGGCAATAAATAGCAGGTAGCGCATGGCCCACACGGGGGCCTTGTGTGACGTGTCGTGCATGGTAACTCCGGTACGGGGTTGAGGTTGGGGGCTGGTTCTAGAGACGGAATCTAGCGGGTGGAAAGATCGATGGCCGCGCCTTCGACGAAGACGGACACGGGCTGTAGTGTGGAATCGAGGACGACGATATCGGCCCAGGCGCCCGGTGCCAAACGGCCCCGTTCGGATTCGCCCAGATAATCGGCCGGGTACAGCGAGAGGCGGTTCGAGGCGTCGGCCAGGTCCAGGCCCAGGTCGACGAAATTGCGCAGGGCCTGGTCCATGGTCAGCACGCTGCCGGCCAGCGAGCCCGTGGCCAGGCGCACGCAACCCATGCATTTATAGACGCGCTGCGTGCCCAGGCCGTATTCGCCGTCGGGCATGCCGGTGGCCGAGGTGGCGTCGGTCACGCCGTACAGGCGCGGGATGGCGCGCAGGGCCGCGCGCAGGGCGCCCTTGGCCACGTGCTGCAGGTCGGGGATGATTTCCGCATATTCGGCATGCGCGAGCGCCGCGCCTACCATGCCCGGGTCGTAGTGCGTCATGCCCGTCATGCCGTTGTACAGGTGGGTAAAGCCCGAGACGCCGGCCTTGAGCGCGGCTACGCCATCGTCATACGTGCCGGCGCTGTGGCCGATCTGCACGCGGATGCCCATCGCCGCCAGCTGCGGGATCAGTTCCAGGTGACCGGGAATTTCCGGCGCCATGGTCAAGACCTTGATGGGGGCGATGGCATGGAAGCGCTGCACCAGCGCCAGGCTCGCCTGCACCACGTCGGGCGGCTGCGCGCCCAGGCGGTGCAGGTTCAAAAACGGGCCTTCCAGGTGCACGCCCAGCATGCGCGCGCCGTTGGCGGGACGTTCGGCGATGACGCCGGCCAGGCCTTGCAGCGCGCGCACGATCGATGGCTCCTTGGCCGTCAGGGTGGTGCCCAGCAGGGCCGTGGTGCCGTGGCGCGCATGCACCTGCGCCACCGTGGCGCCCGCGTTTGCGCCTTCCATGATGTCGACGCCGGCCGCGCCGTGCACGTGCAGGTCGATGAAGCCGGGCAGGATGGTGAGCGCGCTGTCGGCGGCAGGGTCCTCCTGTATCTGGACGATGCGCTGGTCAAAAGTGATGGTGCCCGTGATCCAGCCAGATGGGGTAAGGATTCTGCCGCTCAGCATGTGTTATTCCGCTATAAAAAGTTCGATGCCCAGCTTGTGCAGCCCTTCGCGGTATTCCTGGCTGATGCTGGCATCGGTGATGACGGTATCGACGCGGTCCAGCTGCACGATGCGGTGCAGGCTGACGCGGCCGAACTTGGAGGCGTCCGTGAGGACGATGATTTTCTTGGCCCGTTCCACCATCTTGTGGTTCAGGCTTGCTTCCGCTTCGTGGTGGGTGGTGACGCCGAACTGCAGGTCGAAGCCGTCCACGCCCAGGAACAGCTTGTCGAAGCTGTAGGCCTGCAAGCAGGTTTCGGCCTGGCTGCCCTGGATGGACAGCGACTGCTTGCGCAGCAGGCCGCCCGTGAGGATCAGGTCCACGCCGGGCGCGTCGGCCAGTTCCCACGCGATGTTCAGGCCATTCGTGGCCACCGTCACGCCGGTGGCGTCGCGCAGATGGCGCGCCAGCGAGATGGTGGTGGTGCCCGAGTCGATGATGATGTTGTCGCCCGGTTCCACCAGCCGCGCCGCATAGGCGCCGATGCGCTCCTTCTGCTCGTGGTTGATGGCATCCTTCTGGCGTATCGTGTGTTCAAGCGGCGGCGTGCGCGTCAGGGTCGCGCCGCCGTGGCTGCGCGTGGCCATGCCTTGCGCTTCCAGCGCATTCAAGTCGCTGCGGATGGTGACCGCGGACACGCCGAGCTTTTCCACCAGATCGGTCACCTGCACCGAGCCCTGCTGGGCAAGCATTTGGAGGATGGATTCACGGCGTTGGCTGGTATTTCGCATGGTGGCGGGCTCAGTAAAAAATGAAAATACCGAGCTTAACAGATTGCCGCTTCGGCAATGACGGCCACTGCCGCATTGCGGTTGCAGGCGCGCGCATATTGCGCCAGCAAGCTGCCGATCTTGTGCTCGATCAAGGCTGGCGCCTGCGCTGGCAGGCTGCCCTGCACCACGGCCAGATACTGTTCCGGCAAATGCTGGCTCAGCAGCGGCAGTGGAATCGCCACGGCATCGAGGTTGGCCAGCAGCTTGCCGACGGCGGCCGCCACTTCCGGCTCGCCCCAGTAATAGCGGCAACGGTCGCTCAAGCCGTAGCGGCGCATCAATCGCTGTTCTTCCGGCGTGCCCAGGTAATGCTTGATCCAGTTCTTCGGCTTGGCCACCATGACGTCGTCAAGCACCTGCATCAACTGCGAGGTGGCGTGCGCCGGCAGCAGTTCTTCCTCGATCTGGCACAGGGCGAACAGCGCTTCGCGCAGGGCGAAGGTGGCGGCCGGGCCCACTTTCAGGATGGCGAAATGGTCGCGCACCATGGCGTGCAGGGCCGATTCGCGCTGGTAGTCGGTCGAGTGGGCTTCGAACACGAGGCCAGGCTGCTCGGCGACGAAGGCCGACAGTTCGGCGGCGGCCTGCGCATCGTAATGCTGGATGCTGCTCTGGTCGAAATCGACGCCCGGCTGCACCACCATGGCGATGACGCGGCGCCAGGCGTCGTGCAGGCCGTTGTCGAGGAAGGCGCGGCAATGCACGTCGAGGGTGCGGCGCGCGGCCTGCGGGCTGGTGACGGCGCCGGCCTGCGCCAGCGACGCTTCGCCGCCGGGAACCGGCACTTCCGTGCCGATCACGTAGACGGGCGGGGCGAAGCCGGCGGCGGCGGCCGCCGTTTCGGCGACGATGCACAGGCGCGCCGAACGGGCGGCCACGGTTTCATCGTCGAGCTGCAGGGGATCATCGGCACAGCGCATGCTGCAATCGAGGTGGATTTTATGGAAGCCGGCCGACGCATACGCGGCGATCAGGGTCTCGGCGTGGGCCATGGCGGTGGCCGCATCGAGGTGCTGCCAGGCGTTCGGACCCAGGTGGTCGCCGCCCAGCACCAGACGGCTGGCGGGGAAACCCTGTTCCCGGGCCATTGCCAGCATGGTGTCGCGGAAAACGTTTGGTGTCATGCCCGTGTAGCCGCCGAACTGGTCGACCTGGTTCGAGGTCGCTTCGACCAGCAGCACGGTGTCGTACTCGCTGGCCACGCGCATGGCCGCGCGCAGCACGCTCGGGTGGCTGCAGCAGACGGCGTACAAGCCCACGCGCTCGCCGCGGCGGTGCGCCTTGATCACTTGCTGGATGGGCGACAGGGTAAAAGTCGGGTTTTCCGCTTGCTTCATCATGTTGACGCCTTTATATGTTGTCGTATCAAAAGGGCCGCGCCGCGCGCGCCGCCGGCGTCGCCAAAGCGGGGCGGCAGGATGGGCGGCACGTGCACGCCGGGGAACAGGTGGCGCTTCACGGCGGCCGGCAGCTTGTCGTACAGGTGCGGCAATTTCGACAGGCCGCCGCCAAGCACGATGACGTGCGGGTCGTAGGCCAGCACCAGGCCGGCCAGCGCGTGGCCCAGCACGTCGAGGTGCACGGCCACCGTGCGCTGGGCCACGGCGTCGCCCATGTTGGCGCGCGCCACGATGGCCAGTGGCTCGGCGCCGTCGCCGCCAAAGTGCGCGTGGAGCTTGCTCATGGCGGGACCGGAGACGTAGCGTTCCAGGCAGCCCGCCTTGCCGCACGGGCAGGCATAATCGATCAGGCCATGCTGCGCCAGCAGGGTGGCGGGCAGGCTCCAGTGGCCCCATTCGCCGGCCACGCCGTTCAAGCCGCGCAGCAGCTGGCCGCCCACGCAATAGCCGCCGCCGGCGCCCGTGCCGAGGATGGCGCCGAACATGCTGGCGGCATGGTCGGCCGCGCCGCCTTGCGCTTCCGACAGGGCGAAGCACTGGCAATCGTTGCCGATGGCGACAGGGCGCTGCAAGGCTTGCTGCAGGGTTTGCGCCACCAGGCGGCCGTTCAGGGCCGGCACGTTGGAGCTCAGTTGCCGGCCGCTGGCGCTGTCGATCACGCCGGGCAAGCCGATGCCGACGGGCGCCGTCGTGCCCAGGGCTGCGTCGCCGTGCGCCACCAGGTCGACGATCGCCTGCACGAAGGCGGCAAAATCGTCGCCCGGCGTGGCCACTCTCTCGCGGAACGTTTCGGTCAGCGCGCCGTCGTGGTCGGCAAAGGCGACCAGCTCCATCTTGCTGCCGCCGATGTCGATGCCGTGAAAGCCCTGGATGGAATTAGAATTGGTCATGGCCATAGATGGTGACGCCCTGCACGACACGGTTGACGATGCCGCCGGCGAATGGATTGTCGGGGCGCAGTTGCAGCAGCGCTGACTGGTGCAGCGCATATTGCTGCGCCATCAGCAGCCACAGCGGGGCCAGCCAGGCATCGGGCCAGGCCGGCGCGTCGGCCGACAGGTCGCCGCCGATGCCGACCGTCAGGCACGTCTGCGCCACGCTGTCGCGCTGCAGTTCCTGCAGTAAGTCGTCTTCGTACTGGCGCGCCAGGGGCTTGCTGCTGCGCAGCAGGATCACCAAGGACTCCGTGGTGACTGCCGATTTCGGGCCATGGCGGAAGCCCAGCGGCGTATTCGCCATGGCCATCACGCGCCCGCCCGTCAGTTCCAGGATTTTTAATGCCGCTTCCTTGGCCAGCGCTTCCAGCGGGCCGCTGCCCAGGTAGACCACGCGCTGTACCGGCTGCGAGCCCAGGTCCGCCACGGGAGCCGACCAGTCGCGCAGGGCGTCTTCGCCCAGCTGCGCCAGGGTCTCGAGGCGCGCCACGTCGACGTCCTTGCCCAGTACCGACAGGGCCGCCAGCAGCATGCTGCTGAAGCTGCTGGTCATGGCGAAGCCGCGGTCGCAGCTGCCTTCCGGCATCAGCAAGTTATATGTATTGCTGTCGTTGGCGCCCTGGCGCGCCAGCTTGCCATCGGCGTTGCAGGTGATGTTCAGGAAGCGCGCGCCGGGCACGACCTGGCGCAACAGCTCCACGGCCGCCAGGCTTTCCGGGCTGTCGCCGCTGCGGGCAAACGAGACGAGCAGGGTGGGCGCATCCGCTTCCAGGTACAGCTCATGGTGCGTCAGCAGGGTGGTGGTGGCGATGGCGCGGATCTGCGCGGGCCAGGCGGCATTCAGGGTGTCGACGACGATTTCGCCCACATAGGCCGAGCTGCCGGCGCCCGTCAGGATCACGCGTTGCTGTGGATGGGACAGCGCGTCGCCCAGGAAGGCGGCCAGACTGGCTTGCTCCTTGCGCAAAATGCCGGCCAGCGCGCGCCAGATGGCGGGCTGATGGGCGATTTCCTCGGCCGTGTGCAGGCCGCCGATGTCGCGCCAGGTTTGAATGTCACGCTGAAGAAGGGTAGTCATGAGAGGTCAGTAAAGTGTTTGTTGGAGAAAGCATAAATACTAAATTTCGAAAAGTCAAATACGAAAGTAAAGCGAAAGTAAATAGTTGTGTGGCTTGCGAAATAATGGCGTCGAACTGGTGCTTTTCTGGACGCCAATCATGTTGCGCTGCCGCATGAAACCCAGTCGTGCCGCCGCCTGTCGCTGAAATGCGACGATAACGAAAGTATGTTTTGTGACATTTTGGTGAAACGTAAGAAAAATGCGCCAATTCTGGGCATTTTATTAATAAATCGGTCCAGGAACTTTCTTTTGATTGACGATATTTATTTTTCTTCTTAAAGTATTTCCATCACTTCGATTTTCTGAAAGCCCGCAGATGAAACCTCTCCCGCTTCCCCGCCGCGCCCTTGCCGCCTGTGTCCTCGCCGCCCTTGCCACCCTGGCCGCTCCTGGCCTGCAAGCCGCGCCTATCGGCAATCTGCAGTCGCTCTCCGCCGTGCATGCGGCCGACGTGGCCAAGGGCGAGGCGCTGGGCTGGGATCTGCGCAGCGACACGGGCGTGCAGCTGCGTATCAGCCTGCCGCAGGCGGACGTGTTGCGCATCCAGGCGGGCGGCAAGGGGGGCTTGACGGGTCCCGGCGACAAGGCCGCGCCCATCGTCGTGGGCCAGCCCGCCGCGCAAGTGGCATACGAGATCAGCGAGCATCCCGACCATATCCTGATCAGCACCGAAGCCCTGAACCTGCGCATCGACCGCAAACCCTTGCGCCTTACCTTGTACCGCAAGGGCGATGCGGTGCCGCTGTGGCGCGAAGTGCAGCCGCTGTCGCTCGATGACAAGCAGGGCGTGCAGGTGCTATCGAGCTTGCCGGGTGAGCGTTACTTCGGCGGCGGGCAGCAAAATGGGCGCTTCGAATTCAAGGGCAAGCAGGTGCCCGTGTCGTATTCGGGCGGCTGGGAAGAGGGCGACCGGCCGAATCCCGCGCCATTCCTCATGAGTTCACGGGGCTGGGGCATGCTGCGCAATACCTGGTCCGACGGGCACTACGATTTGCGCGACAAGGAACAGATCTCGCTGCAGCACGCGGAAGGGCGCTTCGATGCGTATTTCTTCGTCGGCAAGGACTTGCGCGACGTCGTCGCCCGCTACACGGACTTGACGGGCCGCGCGCGCATGCTGCCGCGCTGGGCGCTCGAATACGGCGACGCCGATTGCTACAACGATGGCGACAACGTGAAAAAGCCCGGTTCCGTGCCCAAAGGCTGGAGCGACGGCCCCACCGGCAAGACGCCGGACGTGGTGGAAACCGTGGCGCGCCAGTACCGCGAACACGACATGCCGGGCGGCTGGATCTTGCCCAACGACGGCTATGGCTGCGGCTACACGAACTTGCCGGAAACGGTGAAGGGCCTGGCCGGCTATGGCTTCCGCACGGGCCTGTGGACGGAAAACGGCGTCGACAAGATCGCCTGGGAAGTGGGCCAGGCGGGCAGCCGCGTGCAAAAGCTGGACGTGGCGTGGACGGGCAAGGGCTACCAGTTTGCCATGGATGCGAACAAATCCGCCTACGACGGCATCCTGAACAACTCCGACAGCCGCCCGTTTTTGTGGACGGTGATGGGCTGGGCCGGCATCCAGCGCTACGCCGTGGCGTGGACGGGCGACCAGAGCGCCAGCTGGGACTACATCCGCTGGCACATTCCGACCCTGATCGGCTCGGGCCTGTCCGGCCAGGCGTATGCCTCGGGCGACGTGGACGCCATCTTCGGCGGCAGCCCGGAAACCTATCTGCGCGACTTGCAGTGGAAAAGCTTTACGCCCGTGCTGATGGGCATGTCCGGCTGGGCCGCGGCCGAGCGCAAGCACCCGTGGTGGTTCGAGCAACCGTACCGCGACATCAACCGTCGCTATCTGAAGCTCAAGATGCGTTTGACGCCGTATATGTATACCCTGGTGCGCGAAGCGGAGCAATCGGGCGCGCCGCTGGTGCGCGGCCTGATGTGGGATTATCCGCAAGACCCGGCCGCCTACACGGAAGCGTATAAATATCAATTCCTGCTGGGCCGCGACGTGCTGGTGGCGCCCGTCTACCGCAGCCAGGCCGTCAGCGGCGGCTGGCGCAAGGGCATCCACCTGCCGCAGGGTACGTGGTATGACTACTGGGATGGCCGCCAGGCCACGGCGGACGCTAAAGGGCGCGACCTCGATATGCAGGTCACCCTGGACAAGCTGCCCGTGTTCGTGCGTGCCGGCGCCATCCTGCCCATGTATCCGGAAATGCTGTACGACGGCCAGAAGCCGAAGGACCAGCTGACGCTCGATATCTACCCGCACGGCGATTCCGAATACACCCTGTATGAAGACGACGGCAACACGCGCCAGTACCAGGGCGGCGCCTTCAGCCAGCAAATCATCCGCATGCGCCAGACGGGCGCCGACGTGCAGGTCGACATCGGTGCCGTCGATGGCAAGTACCAGGGCCAGGAAGCGCGCCGCGGCTATGCACTGCGCATGCTGGCGGGCCAGCGACCTGCCGCCGTCAAGGCGGGCGAACGGCTGCTCGCGGCATCCGCCGACCGCGCCGCCTACGACAAGGCGCTTGATGCCTGGTTCTTCGATCCTGCCGACCGCCAGGGCACCTTGCACGTGAAAGTGGCGGCGCAGGATATCCGCCAGCCCCTGGCCTTGCAGGTGGCCGGCGCGCTGGGCGTGGCGCGTATCGATGCCGACTTCCCCGCCGCCCCCGTGCCGGGCCGCGCCTTGCCGGCCGACGCCATGCCGGTGGTGGCGCGTCCTGCGGAAGAAAGCGGCTATCCGCTGGAAAACGCCTTCGACGGCAAGCCCGAGACCTGGTTCCGCACCGTGCGCAGCCCGTCCGTGAAAAGCGGTCCCCATGAATGGGTGATCGGCTTTTCGGAACGCCGCCTCGTCGATGGCATCGAACTGGCGCCGCGCAACGATCAGCACTGGAAGCATGGCCAGGTGCGGGATTACGAAATCTACATCGGCGACAACAACGGCGAGTGGGGCGCGGCGCTTGCGCGCGGCACGCTCAAATTGCAAGAGGGTACGCAGACGATCAATTTCCCCGCCACGGCCGGGCGCTTGCTGCGCTTCCGCGTCATGAGCACGCAAAATCCGGAAGGCGATGGCGCCGCATCCACCGACCCGATGGTGACGGCGGCGCAAGCCGGGCCGGTGGCGCGCGCGTTCGACGCGGCGCTGGCGAGCGACGTGGCGCCCGTGACCTTGTCCGAATTCCGCGTGCTCGAACACCGCGTGGCCGAAGCAGAAGAGGTGCAGCGCTATCTGTCGGACCTGGCGCTGCCGAAGACTGTCGCGAAAGACCGGCCGGCCGGCAAGGCCGCCGAGATGCGCATGAACGGGCTGTGGTTCCGCAAGGGCCTCGGCGTGGGACCCGCCAGCCGCATCGACTTGCAGCTGGCGGGCAACTGGAATCTGCTGCGCGCCGACCTGGGCGTGGACGATAGTTGTCGCAGCGCGGGCGGCTTGCAATTCCAGGTCTGGAGCGGCGAGCGGCTGCTGTATGACAGCGGCCTGGTCACGGCTCCCGGGGTGGTCAAACCCGAAATCGATGTGCGCGGCCTGAGCCAGCTCAGTTTGCGCACCCTGGGCGCGCGCGGCGCCCACCCGGCCCAGGTCTGCGGCAACTGGGCCAACGCCGTGCTGACCGGCACGGAGGGCGCGACAGTCAAGCCGCGCTAACTACTTCAATCATTTCACTAACAACGAGCCCCTCTTCGGACCGGGGAGGGGCTCTTGCAGCCTGACGAAAACAAATCACTTATACAAGGGAGATGGGAATGCACTTGAAAAAACTGATGTCCGCCATGGTGGCGGTCGGACTTGGCTCAACCGCGCTGGCGTCGACGGCGCTGGCAGCGGAGGAGGAAAAACTGGCGCGCGTCGAAGTGACGGGTTCCAGCCTGAAGCGCATCAACGCGGAAACGGCGTCGCCCGTGCAGGTGATCAACGCCAAGCAGATCGAAAACATGGGCGCGCTCACCTTGCTGCAGGTGCTGGACAACCTGCCTGCGGCCCGTCCGGCGCAGCAGGACTTCCGTTCGATGTTCACGGGGTCCGATGGCGGCTCGCAGGCGAACTTGCGCGGCCTCGGTGCGCAGGGCACGCTGGTGCTGCTCAATGGCCGCCGCCTGTCGTTCTATGGCGCGCCGGCCGGTTTCCAGACCATGTTCGTCAATATCGACGCCATTCCCGCCGCCGCCATCGAGCGCATGGAGATTTTGACGGATGGCGCGTCGGCCGTGTATGGCTCCGATGCCGTCGCCGGCGTCATCAACGTGATCACCAAGAAGTCGTATCAAGGGCTGGAGGCGCGCGCCAACGGCGAGTTTTCGCCCAGCGTGAAAGCGTACGGCGAACGCCAGGCCAGCGTGCTGTATGGCGTGGGCGACCTGGCCAGCGACGGCTACAACATCTACGGTTCCGTCAACGTCTACCAGCGCGACCGCATTGCGCTGGCCGATACCTGGCAGAAGCGCCCCTCGTATTTTTATGTGAACAATCCCAATTTCATCCCGAACATGCGCGTGGGCGTGGGCAGCGAACCGGGCGTGATGAATCCGGGGACCTTCTTTGTCTTCGACAAGGCCAACAACAATGCCCGCACCCAGCGCGCCGCCCCCGGCTGCAACAACAGCATCACCGAAGCGTCGGGCACGCGCTGCGTGTGGAATGCGCTGCCCAACCAGCTCGATACGGGCCCCACTTCGGAGCGCGCCACGGCCTACCTGAGCGGCCGGCTGAAGCTGGGCGGCGACATGGAAGCGTTCGCGGAAGGTGCGTTCACCCACATCAAGATGCGCGGCGAGAATGGCCCCTCCAGCTTCAACAGCGGCAGCACGAACAACTGGTTCGCGCGCAATACGGGCACTACCCTGAACACCTTCGCCACGCCTTTCCTGAGTCCCAACAACGTCTACCTGAAGGGCAAGCTCGATGCCGACATGGTGGCCAAGATGGGTGGCGCCGCCGGCTTGAACTACCTGCTGCAGGATGCCACGGGCCACTTCGGCCAGAAGAATGTCGATGAAAACTACCGCGCGCTCGTCGGCCTGCGCGGCAGCATCGGCGGCGGCTGGGATTTCGAAACGGCGCTCAGTGTGGCGGGCAGCCATTCCACGCTGTTCCAGACGGCGAACGTGAATATCAATGGCTTCAAGCAGGCGTTCGGCCCGTTCACGAAAGATCCCGTCAGCGGCCGCACGTATATCTCCGACAATCCCGCCTACAAGTTCGGCGAAATCAGCGAGGCCAATGCGGCGCTGCTGCGCGCCGCCTATCCGACCTTCGCCATCGAATCGTGGACCAAATTGATGACGTGGGACGCCAAGCTGGAAGGCACCCTGTTCAAGCTGGGCGAGCGCGAAGTGCGCGCCGCCGTGGGCACCAACGTCATGCGCGAAAGCTTCCTCACGCCCGGCAACGCGGATGCGGCCAATGGCCTGATCACGCAGCAGGGCGGTTCCTGGTTCGATGGCAAGCGCACCATCGCCGCCGTGTTTGGCGAAGTGGTGGTGCCGCTTTCCGACACACTGGAAGTCAATGCGGCCGCGCGCCTGGACAAATACCCGCATTTCTCGGCCAACTTGGCGCCCAAGCTGGGCGTGATCTGGCGCGCGCGTCCCGACCTGATGCTGCGCGGGACGTATTCGGAAGGCTTCCGCGCGCCCAACCTGGCTGAATCGGGCTCGGGCGGCGTCTTTGCCCAGGTGGGCGGCATCCGCGATACGGTGCGCTGCGATGAGACGAATGCCATGGCGCGCGCCCTGATGAAGTCCAGGGTGGCGACGGACGCGGACCTGGGCAAGAGCCTGCTCAATTCGAACTGCTCGACGACGGTGGGCGGCCTGACGCCGCCGAACCAGAACCTGCGTCCGGAAAAGGCCAAGATTTCCACCGTGGGCCTGGTCCTGCAGCCGGCCAAGGACGTGAGCATCTCCATCGATTACTGGTTCATCAACCGCCGCGACGAGATCGTGCGCCAGGACTTCAACGAACTGTTTACGGAACTGGTGGACAAGTACGGCCCGACCCTGGCCGGTACATCGAGCGCCATCCGCAACGACTTGACGGACACGGACCGGGGCAATATGGCGGCGGTGGCGGCCATGTGCGCCAATCCCGCCAACGCGGGCGTGTGCGCGGGCGGCGTGCCGGGCTACTCGGTGGGCAATCTGGGTGGCTTGATCAACTCGTATTCGAACCGCGGCCGCACCCTCATGGACGGCGTGGACATCGACGCGCGCACGCGCTTTGCGCTCGGCGACTGGGGCAAGCTGAGTACCGGCATCGCCGCCACCATCCGCAAGCGCGACACCCACGACAGCGAAGACGGCAGCGATATCAAGGGCAATACCGTCGGCTACTACGATTCGCCGCGCTACCGCGCCACCGTCAACGCCGACTGGAGCTACCGCAATTTCGTCAGCAGCGTCTTCATCAACTATTCTGGCAAGACGCGCTGGGCCTACGGTCCGTGGGACAAGGACAACACGCCGGAAAACTGCACCGCCGCCTCGGTATCGCTGCCAGCCGGCCAGTGCAAGGGCGCGCCGTCGTACACCACGGTGAACCTGGCCTTCAGCTGGAAGCCGCTCAAGAACCTGGACGTGGGCCTGAACGTGAAGAACGCGTTCAACAAGCAGCCGTACTACGACCCGAACGGCTGGGAAGGCTACAACCATAGCCAGGACCTGTTCGGCCGCCAGTTTGCCCTGTCGGCCAGCTACAAGTTCTTTTAAGACGTGACGCCGCCCCGGCCTGCCAGCGGGCCGGGGTATCGTCATGAAAAGAAAAAGACAATATTCCGAAATGCGCAATACGAAAGATAAACGTAAGTGAAAGGGGATTGCCATGGCTACTTTCGCGTTTTTCCATCGGGATTGCCGTGTGGAATGTCTCCTGCGGGCCGCCTTCTTGCCGGCGCGTGTATCCGCCACGCCACGATAACGAAAGTTATTTGCCGCATGACGGATTGAATCGAAAGATAAAACGTCTTTATTTACTGAATTTAGCGATAAATTTGCGCTGTAACTTTCTTTTTGTTGACGATACTTATTTTTCTTTTTAAAGTAATCCCAAGAAAACGAAAATCAGCCAAGACGGACTGATTTCCCGGAAGGAACGGCTGCCTGGCTCTCCCTTCCGACGCTCACCATAAAAATTGCATCCCCCCGACTTCGCCCTGGAGCGGGGAGGGCGCGTATAACCCTCGATATAGACGGAGAGACACATGCATACCACCCGACTCAAATTGCGCGACATCAGCCGCGCCGCCGCGATCGTGATCGCCCTGGCGGCCGGCGTGCCAGGCCAGGCCTGGGCACAGTCGAACGCCACCAGCACCATCTTCGGCGAAGTGAGCGCGCCCGCCGGCGCCACCGTGGTGCTGGAAAACCTGGCGACGGGCGTGCAGCGCACCCTGACGCCGGATACGTCGGGCCGCTATGTGGCCAACTCCATGCCGCCGGGCCGTTACGCGGTGCGCGTGCTGCGCGCCGGGTCGGTCGAAGCGTCGCAGGAAGTCGAAGCCCTGATCGGCGCGGGCGCCGAAGCGAACTTCGGCCCGGCCAGCGCGGCCGGCCCCGTGGGCCAGGAACAGACCGTCGTGGTGAAGGCGTCGCGCAATCCGATCGACGTGTCGAACACGAACAATGGCGTGATCTTCACGGCCAAGGAATTGAAGGCGCTGCCGGTCGGCAATGACGTGGCCTCCATCGTGCAGCTGACGCCGGGCGTGTCGCGCGGCACCAATAGCGTGTACGGCAATGCGCCATCGATCGGCGGCTCGGGCCAGTCGGAAAACGCGTTCTACGTCAACGGCTTCCCCATCACCAACATCCTGACCCAGGTGGGCGCGTCGGAACTGCCGTTTGGCGCGATCTCCAACCTGCAGGTGCTGTCGGGCGGCTATGGTTCGGAATTCGGCCGCTCCACGGGCGGCGTGATCAATATCACCACCAAGAGCGGCGGCAACAAGGTCGAATTCGGCGGCAAGGTCTCCATCATTCCCCGTTCGCTGAAAGGCGAGCCGGAAAACACGTATTACCCGAACACGGGCGCCAATTCCAAGACGGACGGCAACCTGCTGTACTGGAACCGCGACAACGGCAGCACCAGCAAGGTGGTGGGCCTGTACGGCAGCGGTCCCCTGATCAAGAACAAGCTGTTCGCCTTCGTGGCGCTGGAACAGACGCGCACCGACAGCCAGGCCGTCGCCGCCACCGCCGACTCGGGCACGGCCCTGGCGCGCGGCTGGAGCACGAGCCAGAGCAAGGTGGACCGCATGACGGCCAAGCTCGATTTCAACCTGACGGACGACCATCACTTCGAATATACCAAGCTGTATGACCGCACGAAGACGGACAGCCAGGCGTATGGCTACAGCTACGCCACGCATGCGAGCAACGGCGTACAGGCAGGCAAGGGCGAGACGACGGTCAACTGCTGCGGCTCGTCGGCCGCGCCGGGCGCCAACATCGACATCTTCAAGTACACGGGCTACCTGACGGACAACCTGACCGTGACGGCCATGATGGGCGAATCGCGCACCTCGCACACGCGCACGCCGAACGGCTACAATCCGCTGCTGGCGCAAACGTCGTCGAACGCATCGACCCAGGTGCCGGGCCTGACGTACGCCAATCCGCAGACGGTGACGGGCACCCTGGTCGACCCGTCGTCGGAAGACCGCCAGAAAGCCAAGCGACTCGATCTCGAATACAAGCTGGGCAAGCATTCGCTGCGCGGCGGCATCGACCGCATCGACGTGGAATCGAAAGTGGGCCTGAGCCTGGCCGGCGGCTACCGCTGGAGCTACCAGCGCGCCACCGATCCGAACCGCCCGATCAACGGCGCGTTTGAGACGCCGGCCCAGGGCGGGGGCTACGGCGCGCAGGGCTACTACGTCAGCAAGGACTTGAACGCCAACCTGGCGCGTCCGACCAGCGTGCAATCGGCGCAATACATCCAGGATCACTACCAGGTCACGGAACGGGTGCTGCTGGACCTGGGCCTGCGCCGCGAACAGTTCACCAACTACAGCACCGATGGCGTGGCCTTCATTTCGCAGCGCAATATGATCGCCCCGCGCGTGGGCGCCACCTGGGATTACCTGGGCGACGGCACCCTGAAATTCTTCGCCAACGGCGGCCGCTACCACCTGCCGGTGCCATCGAATTTGTCGAGCAACATGGCCAGCCCTTTCCTGGCCACCAGCGAGATGTACACCTACACGGGCGTCGATCCCGTCACGGGCGCGCCGACGGGCCTGCATGCGATCAGCAAGCCGTATTCGGCCAACAACGCGTATGGCCAGAGCCGCGATGCGCGCGAAGTG
This sequence comes from Janthinobacterium aestuarii, assembly GCF_046113285.1. Lineage (NCBI taxonomy): Bacteria > Pseudomonadati > Pseudomonadota > Betaproteobacteria > Burkholderiales > Oxalobacteraceae > Janthinobacterium > Janthinobacterium aestuarii. Next base: position 3,418,577 of record NZ_CP142524.1, on the reverse strand, counting down.
ACGGCCATCGGCCTCAAGCCGCTGTCGCAGGATGAATTCTCGCTCGGTTTCGAACGCGCCCTGAGCAAGAAGCTGGTGGTGGGTGCCAGCATCCTGTACCGCAAGCTGAACGACACCAACGACGACACCTGCGACGCGCGTCCGCTGCAAGCCTGGGCCACGCGCAACAGCGTCGACACGAGCAACTGGGGCGGCTTCCAGTGCGCCATCATCAACCCGGGCCGCGACAACAGCCTGATGGTGGACTTCGACGACGGCAAGGGCTTGCGCCGCGTGGATATTTCGGCGGCCGAGTGGGGCAACCCGCTGCCATCGCGCACCTACCGCGCCCTGAACCTGTTCGTCGAGCACCCGTACACGAACGGCTGGTACGGCAAGCTGACCTACACCCTGTCTGCGCTGAAGGGCAATATGGAAGGCCAGACGGACAGCATCGGCGGCGGCGACGTGGGCCTGACGGTCAGCGACGACCACAAGGAACTGATGTACAACGCCTATGGCTACCTGCCGGGCGACCACCGCCATGCGTTCAAGGCCTACGGCTTCATGCAGGTGATCCCGGACGTGACGGTCGGCGCCAACCTGTCGCTGACCTCGGGCGCGCCGCGCAACTGCATCGGCGCGCTGCCCGACAACCTGAAGTTCGAGAACGACTACGGCGATTCCTACTTCTATTGCAATGGCAAGCCGGCGCCGCGCGGCAGCCAGGGCCGCCTGCCATGGCAAGCCCAGCTGGACATGAATCTGGCCTATACTCCCAGCGCCGTCAAGGGCCTGAGCCTGAAAGTGGACGTGTTCAATGTGTTCAACAGCCAGACCGTGACCCGCTACAACGAAACGCGCGAAGACCACGGCGCCATCGCCCGCAGCTATCTGCAGGTGGCGGGCCGCACGGCACCGCGTTCCGTGCGCTTCACGGCGGAATACACCTATTAAACTGCAGCCGGCCCGCCGTGCGGCGGGCCGGCGACGATCATTACCAATGGAAGCGAGAAGAGACCAATGACGACACAATTCAATCGACGCAATTTCCTGTCCGCCAGCGCCGCGCTGGCCGGTGGCGCCATGGCCGGCAGCGCCTTGCTGCCTGGCGAGGCCAACGCCGCACCTGCCGCCGGCCGCGACAAGGTCCGCCTGGGCCTGATCGGCACGGGCATGCGCGGCCAGGTGCTGCTGGCCGAACTGGTGCGCCGCGACGACGTGGAAGTGGTGGCCCTGTGCGATATCGAACCGATCATGCTGAAACATGCGCTGGGCCAGGTGGAAAAAGCCGGCAAGCCGCGCCCGCGCACATATGGCGAAGACCGCGACCAGAAAGCCTACAAGCGCATGCTGGACGCGGGCGGCCTCGACGGCGTGATCATCGCCACGCCGTGGGAATTCCATGCGCCGATGGCGATCGCCGCCATGCAGGCGAAGATCGCCGTCGGCTGCGAAGTGGTGGCCGGCATCACCCTGCAAGACCACTGGGATGTCCTGAATACCCAGCTGAAGACGGGCACGCCGTACATGTTGCTGGAAAACGTGTGCTACCGCCGCGACGTGATGGCGGCGCTGCAGATGGTGCGCGCCGGCCTGTTCGGCGAACTGCTGCACCTGCAGGGCGGCTACCAGCACGATTTGCGCGCCGTGAAATTCAACAGCGGCAATCCGGCCAAGCCGTATGGCGGCGGCGTGGAGTTCGGAGAGAAGGGCTGGTCGGAAGCCCATTGGCGCACGCAGCACTCGGTCGAGCGCAACGGCGAACTGTATCCGAGCCATGGCATCGGCCCCTGCGCCATGTACACCAACATCAACCGCGGCAACCGTTTCACGCGCATCAACGCCTTCGCCACCAAGGCGCGCGGCTTGCATGACTACATCGTCAAGCAGCCGGGCGGCGCGCAGCATGCGAACGCCAAGGTCAAGTTCAAGCTGGGCGACGTGGTCACCACCACCCTGGCGTGCGAGAACGGCGAAACCATCATCCTGCAGCACGATACCAGCCTGCCGCGCCCGTATTCGCTGGGCTTCCGCGTGCAAGGCACGGACGGCCTGTGGATGGACTTGAACAATTCCATCCATATCGAAGGCGTCAGCAAGCCGCACCAGTGGGACGACTTCAAGGCTTACCAGGACAAGTATGAGCATCCCGTATGGCGCAAGTACGCGGCGCAAGCCGAGGGCGCGGGCCACGGCGGCATGGACTTCTTCGTCATCCACGCCTTTGTCGAAGCATTGAAGGCCAACGCGCCGATGCCGATCGATATCTACGATGCCGTCACCTGGAGCGCCATCACGCCGCTGTCCGAGCAATCGATCGCCGCCAACTTCCAGACCCTGGACTTCCCGGACTTCACGGGCGGGCAGTGGAAATCGCGCAAGCCGATCTTCGCCCTCGACGGCAAGTACTAAGCCTTAACGACCCGCTACCGCACCAGTTGCCGTAGCGGGTTTTTTCTTTCCCTATCCATTTTTCAACCGCGGCGCAGGCGCGCAGGCCCTTGTTCGTCCGCCGCAAGCCGTACCACACCAGGAGACGTTGATGAAGCACACAAGTTCATTGCTCTTTGCATTCCTTCCCGCCATGCCGATGCTGCTGGCGGCCTGCGGTGGCGCCACCGCCACCGGCTCGGGCGGCACCGCCTTGCTGGCCGCCACCGTGGCCGCGCCCGCCACGTCCGCCACCGTGGAACTGGCCGGCAACGCCTTCATCACCAGCGGGAATGAGGGCGCCGTCATCAGCGAGCGCGGCCTGTCTGGCTGGAGCAATCCCGCTGCCGTCGCCAGCACCTACTTCCGCGTGGGCGGGGCGGGACCCGTGCAGGTGGCGCTCGACGCCAGCCTGGCCGATGGCGGCAACAGCACCATCCGCGTGAAGGTCAACGGCACGCCGTTCGACGTCAAGCTGGCCGGCAAGGAACGCAAGACCTATGCCGTGGGCACGGTGAACGTGGCGGCGGCCGGCTATGTGAAGGTGGACTTGCAGGGACTGTCGCGCGTGAAGGACACGTTCGGCGACGTCTCCGCGCTGAAGGTGACGGCCAGCGCCGCGCTCACCTACGCCAACGACCCCGCCAATTACTACTGGTCGCGGCGCGGCCCGTCCGTGCACATGGGCTACACGGTGCCCGCCAATACCGAGTATTTCTATAACGAGATGACGATTCCCCAGGGCCAGGACGCGATCGGCTCCTACTTCATGGCCAACGGCTTCAGCCAAGGCTACATGGGCATCCAGGTGAAATCGCCGAGCGAGCGCTGGATCTTGTTCTCCGTGTGGGATGCCGACAATGGCGCGAAAACCACCCTGGTCAGCAAGGGCGCCGGCGTGGTCGACAATGCGTTCGGCGGCGAGGGCACGGGCGGCCAGACCTATCTGTCGTATAACTGGGCGGCCGGCACGACGTACCGTTTCATCACGCGCGCGCGGCCCGACGGCAATGGCGGCAGCGATTACTCGGCCTGGTTCTTCGCGCCCGAGACGGGCAAGTGGCGCTACATCGCCACCTGGAAGCGGCCGGCGATTTCCACGTATTTGACGGGCGTGCATTCCTTCCTCGAGAATTTCATCGATACCCTGGGCTACACGGAGCGCCGCGTCCAGTTCGGCAACCAGTGGGCGAGGAACGTTGCCGGCACGTGGTCGGAAGTGACGGCGGGGCGCTTCACGGGCGACGCCACGGCCACCAGTGCGCAGCGCATGGATTACGCGGGCGGCGTGGAGAACGGCAGGTTCTATCTGCATAACGGCGGCTTCTTTGCCGACTACGTGAAGACCAGCCAGAACTTCACGCGGCCCGCGACAGGCCAGGCGCCCGCCGTCGATGTGAGCGCCTTGCCGATGCAATAGGCGTGGGTGCTTAGCCCGGCCGCTTGCCCGCCATCGCGTCGATGCCGCGATAGTAGGTGAGCGGCCGGCCTATCGTCACGCCCATCAAGGCCGCCGCCTGGATGATGTCGTTTGTATCGCGCCGGTACACGAGCAGCGCATCCATTTCGTCGGAACCGTTGCCGTCGATCTGGATCAGCTCATAGCCGCCTTCGTCCACGGCGCGCTGCGCCAGTTCCGTATCGAGCCACTCGAAATAGGGCAGCGCGCTGCCGCGGCCTGCCTTGAGCATCTCGTACGGGAAGTCGGGGAAGTCGTCGAACATGTCCTGTATCTGTTCGTGCAGCTCATCGAGCTTGTCGCTCGACGCCATATAGCCGCCCAGCTGCGAGAGGATCTCCAGCGCATAGGCCTGGGCATCGCTGTCGATCCACTCGTCGCGTGGCGCGGAGGGCGCAGCGGTGATGGCGGCGACGGCCTCGTCGAGCTCCTCGCCTTCGAGGTCACCGCAGGTCAGTTTGGTCAGCAATTCGGATAGCAGCATGTTCGCCTTTCAATGGGGGATGCATGGCCAGGGTGGCCGGCTTGTCGATGATGTTGCCGATACTATCATTGCCGCGTAGCCGGGAGCGTTCTGCTGAATTTGCAATGCAGGCTACGCCACCGGATACGATCAGCAAGGAAATTTTGGAAAGAAGCGCGTCAAACAAGCGCTGGCAGGGCGCTTGCGCCGCAGCAGCGCATGGATATAGAATGCGAATCATTATTATTTGTGAATCAGGGAGTATGCGACGTGTCGGCTGCCCAACCCGGCGCTCACCAGGAGGTGGGCAGCCTGTATCACGAACACCACCGGTGGCTGCAAGGCTGGCTGCGGCACAAGCTGGGCAACGCCTTTGACGCGGCCGACGTGGCGCACGACACCTTCATACGCCTGCTCAATCGCGACGAAGCCATCGCCGCGCGCGAGCCTCGCGCCTTTTTGACGACGGTGGCCAAGGGCGTGCTGGGCAATCTGTACCGCCGGCGCGACCTGGAGGCGGCTTACCTGGAAACGCTGGCGAGCCTGCCGGCGCAGCACGCGCCCGATCCCGAGGCGCAGGCGATCCTGCTCGAAGCCCTGTTCGACATCGACCGCCGCCTCGATGGCCTGGCGCCTGCTGTGCGCCGCGCGTTCCTGCTGTCGCAGCTCGATGGCATGCCGCAGGCGGCCATCGCGCTGGAATTGAATGTCTCGCTGGCGACCGTGCAGCGCTACTTGGTCAAAGCCATGCATCAGTGTTTCTTTGCCCATCCGGCATCGTGATGGGCGCCTTCACGCCGGAAGCGGCCAGCCTGCAAGCGGTGGAATGGCTGGTGCGCCTGCAGGCCGGAGACGCCACGCCGGAAGTGGAGCAGGCCTGGCGCGCCTGGCGCGACAGCGACCCCGAACATGAGCAAGCCTGGCAGCATGTGGAGGGCTGCATGGCGCGCATGCGTGCCTTGCCAGCGCCGCTGGCGCACGGCACGCTGGCGCGCAAGCCGGTCCATGCGCAGGCGAATGCGGCGCGCCGGCAGTCGCTCAAGCTGCTGGCGTTGCTGGCCGTGGGCGGCGGCGCCTGGCTGGCGGGCGGCGATGAGCAGGCGCGCTTCTGGCTTGCCGACTACCGCACGGGCACGGGAGAATTACGCCACGTCGTGCTGGACGACGGCACGCGCATCGCGCTCAATACGGCATCCAGCATCGACGTGCGTTATGACGCGGGCCAGCGCCTGGTGACGGTAGTCAAAGGCGAGATCATGGTCAGCACGGCGCGCGATCAGGCCGGCCGGCCATTTGTCGTGCAAACGGCACAAGGCCGCTTGCAACCGGTGGGCACGCGCTTTGCCGTGCGCGTGGAAGGAGAGCGCACGCAGCTGGGCGTGTTCGCCGGTGCCGTCGACATTCAACTGGAACAGGCGCCCGATGCGGCGCGCAGGCTGCAGGCGGGCCAGCAAACCAGCTTTACGGCGGCGCAGATCGGCGCCGTTCGGACCTTGGCTGCCGGCGCGGATGCGTGGACGGCCGGCATGCTGGTGGCGCACGATATGCCGCTGGCGGAATTTATCGGCGAACTGGCCCGCTACCGCCCTGGGCGCCTGGCTTGCGATCCGGCCATCGCCCACTTGCGCGTGTCCGGCATCTACCCGCTGGCCGACACGGGGCAGGTGCTCGACATGCTGACGCGCACCTTGGCCGTCGACGTGCGCCAGACCACGCGCTTCTGGGTGAGCGTGGTACCGCATCGGCAGCCTACATGAATATTTTCTGGAAAGTGAGGGGTTTGCGATTTTCGCGTGACATAGCAAGTGAACCCTTCATTCACTTTCAGGAAAACAGTCCGCATGCCCAGCACAACACTTATTCACGTTTCTTCCGCCTCCCGTACCTGCCGCCGCAGCGTGGCGGTGCTGGCCGTCAGCCAAGCTCTGTGGCTGCTCGCCGCCGGCGGCGCCACCATCTTCGCTCCTGCGGCCCAGGCCGCGAATGCGGCGCGCATCGCGCTGGCGATACCGGCCGGCTCCCTGGAACAGGTGCTGGTGCGTTTCGGCCAGGAGACGGGCACCATGATTTCCTACCAGGCCGCCGCCTTGGCGGGCAAGCGCAGCGCCGGCCTGACCGGTAGCTACAGCGTGCCTGAAGCGCTGGGCGCCATCGTCGCCGGCTCGGGCTTGCGCGCCGTGCCGCAGGCCAATGGCGGTTATGTGCTCGACGTGGCAGCGGCCGATGGCGGCCAGACCATGCCCGAGATGAAGGTCAGTGCCAGCTTTGATGCGAACGGCGCGACGGAAGGCAGCGGCGCCTATACGACGCGGACCATGCGCTCGGCCACGCGCCTGGGCCTGTCCGTGCGCGAGACGCCGCAAGCCGTCAGCGTGGTCACGCGCCAGCAGATGGATGACCAGAACCTGCAAACGGTGGAAGAGGTGCTGCAAAACGCAGCCGGCATCGCCATCAACCGCTACGACAGCGACCGCACCTCGTTCTTCGCGCGCGGCTTTTCCATCGCCAGCTACCAGTACGACGGCATTCCCACCACGGTCGACAATGCGTTCAATGTGGGCGACAGCACGCTGGACATGACGGCCTACGACCGGGTCGAGATCGTGCGCGGCGCCACGGGCCTGTTGACGGGCGCGGGCGAACCGTCGGCCACCATCAACCTGGTACGCAAGCGCGCATTGTCGGCGCAGCTGGCCGGGAATGCGGCCCTGAGCCTGGGTTCCTGGCAGAATGCGCGCGCCAGCGCGGACCTGTCCACACCCCTGAGTGCTGATGGCAAGGTGCGCGGAAGAGTCGTGGCCAGCTACCAGGACAGCGAATCGTATGTGAATCTGTATCATGGCAAGAAGGCCATGGCTTACGCCACCGTGGAGGCGGATCTGGCGCCCGGCAGCGTGCTGATCGCCGGCTATGAATACCAGGACAACCGCCCGCGTGGCGGCATGTACGGCGGCCTGCCGCTGTGGTACGCGGATGGCGAACGGGCCATGTTTTCCCGCTCCACCACCACGGCCACCACCTGGAGCCGCTGGTTCAGCACCAGCCAGACTGCCTTCCTGCGCCTGGAGCAGGAACTGGGCAAGGGCTGGAACCTGACGGCCATGCTGAATCACGGCTGGGGCAATTACTCGGCGGCCGAACTCTTCGCCAATACCTGGCCGGACAAGGCCACGGGCCAGGGCGTGACGGGCTACGCCGGCTTTTACTCGGGGACGCGGCGCCAGGACAGCGTCGACGCCTATGTGCAGGGGCCGGTGCAGCTGCTGGGCCGCACGCACGACCTGGCGTTCGGCGTCTCGGGCAGCAACCAGTTCGCCAGCAACCCCGGCATTGCCGGCGGCAGCGTCGACTACGGCAATTTTCATCAGTGGCAGGGCGTGACGCCGGAGCCGGACTGGAACGACCCGAATTTCTCGCGCTGGAAGCTGCTCGACACGGTGCAGCAGCGCGGCATCTATGGCACGGCGCGTTTTTCGCTGGCCGATCCCCTGAAGCTGATCGTCGGCGCGCGCTACAGCCGCTACAAGGCGGACCACGTCGATGACTGGGGCGGCGGCTATGCGTATGCCAAGCACGCCGTCACGCCATATGCTGGCCTGGTATGGGATATCGACCAGCAGCACGCGCTGTACACCAGCTACAGCAAGATCTTCAAGCCGCAGGGCTACCAGGACCGGTTTGGCCGCTATCTCGACCCCGTGCAAGGCAAGAATGTGGAAGCGGGCGTGAAGGGCGAGTATTTCGGCGGCAAACTCAATGCGGCGCTGGCCGTGTTCCGCATCGCGCAGGATGGCCTGGCGCAGGAAGACACGGGCCATTTTGTCGGCAATTCGCTGACGCAGGCGTACTACGCGGCCTCGGGCACCACCAGCAAGGGTGTGGAACTGGACTTGTCGGGCGAGCTGGCCAAGGGCTGGAACGTCTCTGCCAGCGTGTCGCATGCCGCAGCCGAGGACAACACGGGCGCGCGCCTGAACAGCTATGTGCCGCAGACCTTGGCGCGCGTGTTTTCCACGTACCAGCTGCCTGGCGGCTGGCGCACCTTGTCCGTGGGCGGCGGCGTGAACTGGCAGAGCGGCGCCTACCGCGATGCCACGGGGCCGGATGGCACGGAGCGCGTGGAGCAGGGCGGCTATGCCGTGGCCAGCCTGATGGCGAAATACGCGCTGTCGCGCCAACTGTCCCTGCAGGCCAACGTCAACAACCTGTTCGACAAGCATTACTACAGTCAGCTTGGCATGTACAACCAGGGGTACTGGGGTGCGCCGCGCAACGCCAGCGTTACCCTGCGCTACATCTTCTGATGCGCTTGCCTGGTGCTACAGCGGCCATGCCTGTTTGGTGACGGCCACGGCGACGATGTAGGCGAAGACCAGCACGGCGAGGGCGAAGGCGGCGCCGCGCACGGCCGGCGTCTTGCCCCGTTTCAGCGCGATGGTGCCCAGCACGATGTAGGCCACCAGCGCGCACAGCTTGGCGGCCAGCCAGGGCTGGCTGCCCGGCGACTGGCCGCTCCACACGGCCAGGGCGATGGCGCTGGCCAGCAGTGCCGTGTCGACCAGGTGCGGCAGGATTTTCACCCAGCGCTGCTGCAAGGCGGGCGAGGCGCGCAGCATCCAGGCGCCGCGCAACAGGAAAAGACAGCCGCTGGCGGCGGCGCAGCCCATGTGGAAATGTTTGAGGCTCAGATAATCCATGCGTGATGTGGTGGCGTTGATTGATGGTGGCGCCAGCATAGCCGCCTTTGGCGTCCTGCGCCATACGCCGTCGGGACGAGATGCAGCTAACGCAGGAATTTCACGTACACGAACTCCGGATCGCCCTCATCGAGATGGTCGATCCGGCCGCTGCGCACGAAGCCCGCGCCGGCGAACAGCCGTTGCGCGGCGCCGTTCGACTGGTTCGTCGAGGTGAATAGCTTCCCTGTCTGGCACGCGTCCGCGGCGGCCGCCAGCAGGCGCAATCCCACGCCGCAGCGCTGGTGCGCGGGCGCGACCACCACCAGCGAGACAAAACCGTGGCCGAAGAAGTCGTCGTGCAGGAGCACATAGCCTGCCATCTGGCCGGCCCGGAGGGCCACCTGGCAGTGGCCCTTGCCGACGGCGGCGCGCACGGCCTCGCCGCGCTCCGGGTGCGTCTGGGCATAGGCATCGCAAGCCAGCATGGCTTTCACATCGCCAGCTTGGGCCACGCGCGTGATGATGTCGTCTGTTTCGTGCCTGTTCTGCATGCCGCTCCTTTTCTCCAGGCGCCGAGTGTGCCAAAAATGCGCCGGTTTGTAAAACACCCGCCATCCAGGCTAGGCGCGCACCCCGTCATCTAGTCACTTTTGCCGATGCGGCTATCCAGATTGCCTTCCCGGAATCACCCTGTGGCCGATAGTGCCTTTCGCCGCTGCCACGTAAGCTGGTCGGGACGGCTGGCCAGACGGCCAGTGCATTCATGGAGAAACATCGTGGCTACCCTAGATGGCACTAACAAGAACAGTAACAGCAGTAACAAGGCAGTCGAACCGGGCATGCGGCGCAAGCAGGCGTCCGTATTAATCAGCAGTACCTTCGCATTTACCATCTGCTTTGCAGTCTGGATGATGTTTGCCGTACTGGGCATCCCCATCAAGACCAGCCTGGGCTTGACTGAAACGCAATTCGGCCTGCTGGCCGCCATGCCCGTGCTGACGGGCTCCCTCGTGCGCGTGCCGCTGGGCATCTGGACAGACAAATACGGCGGACGCCGCGTCTTCTTCCTGCTGATGCTGGCCAGCGTGGTGCCGATCTACCTGATTTCCTACGCCACCGCCTACTGGCATTTCCTTGTGCTGGGCATGTTCGTGGGCCTGGCGGGCGGTTCGTTTTCCGTCGGCACGCCGTACGTGGCGCGCTGGTACGAAAAGGAGCGCCGCGGCCTGGCGATGGGCATTTTCGGCGCCGGTAACTCCGGTTCCGCGCTGACCAAGTTCGTCGCGCCGGGCATCGTCGCCGCCTTCGGCTGGCAGATGCTGCCCAAGGTGTATGCGGTGGCCATGCTGGCCACGGCCATCATCTTCTGGCTGTTTTCGTACACGGACAAATCGCACCTGGCGCCATCGGGCGAAAGTTTTTCGGCCCAGATGAAGGTGCTGAAGGATCCGCGCGTGTGGCGCTACTGCCAGTACTACTCGGTGGTGTTCGGCGGCTACGTGGCGCTGGCCCTGTGGATGACGAAGTATTACGTGGCCGAATACGGTTTTGATCTGAAGCACGCGGCGCTGCTGGCCGCCTGCTTCTCGCTGCCGGGCGGCGTGCTGCGCGCGCTGGGCGGCTGGATCTCCGACAAATACGGTGCGGCGAAAGTCACCTGGGCCGTGATGTGGGTGTGCTGGGTGTGCTTCTTCCTGCTGTCGTATCCGCAAACGCAGATGGTCGTGGAAACCGTCACCGGGCCGCTGGCCTTCCATATCGGCCTGTCGCCGCTGTGGTTCACCGTGCTGCTGTTCATCGTCGGCATCGCCATGGCCGTCGGCAAGGCATCCGTCTTCAAGTTCATCGGCGATGATTTTTCCGACAACATCGGCGCCGTCTCGGGCGTGGTGGGTCTGGCCGGCGGCCTGGGCGGCTTCATCCTGCCCGTGATGTTCGGCGCTCTGGTGGACTTCACGGGCGTGCGTTCGAGCTCCTTCATGCTCCTGTACGGCACCGTCTGCGTTTCCCTCGTCTGGATGCATTTCTCGTTCAAGCCGCTGCGTGCGGCACCAACTACTCAACCTGCAGGAGTTAAAGCATGAGCCGCTATATGATCAATACCTGGGAGCCGGAAACCCCGAGCTTCTGGCAAAGCACGGGCAAGGCCACGGCCGCGCGCAATCTGTGGATCTCGATTCCCGCGCTGCTGCTGGCGTTTGCCGTGTGGATGGTGTGGAGCGTGGTGGTGGTCAACCTGCCCAACATCGGTTTCACCTACAGTAACAACCAGCTGTTCTGGCTGACGGCCTTGCCGGGCCTGTCCGGCGCCACCTTGCGCATCTTTTACTCGTTCATGGTGCCAATCTTCGGCGGCCGGCGCTGGACGGCCATTTCCACGGGTTCCCTGCTGATTCCCGCCATCGGCATCGGCCTGGCCGTGCAGGACGTGAACACCGGTTATCCGACCATGCTGATCCTGGCGCTGCTGTGCGGCTTCGGCGGCGGCAATTTCGCCTCGTCGATGGCCAACATCAGCTTTTTCTATCCGAAGGCCAGCAAGGGCTTCGCGCTGGGCATGAATGCGGGCCTGGGCAACCTGGGCGTGTCGGTGGTGCAGTTCGTCGTACCGCTGGTGATCACGTTCGCCGTCTTCGGCGCCTGGGGTGGCGATTCGCTCACCTGGGTCAAGAATGGCGTGAGCAAGGAGATGTGGCTGCAAAACGCGGGCTTCATCTGGGTGCCGTTCATCGCGCTGTCCACTTTGCTGGCCTGGTTCGGCATGAATGACCTGGCGTCGGCCAAGGCGTCATTTTCCGAACAGGCCGTGATCTTCAAGCGCAAGCACAACTGGCTCATGTGCTGGCTGTACACGGGCACCTTCGGCTCCTTCATCGGTTACTCGGCCGCGTTTCCGCTGCTGATCAAGATCCAGTTCCCCGACGTGAACCCGCTCGATTACGCCTTCCTGGGACCGTTGGTCGGCGCCCTGGCGCGCGTCGCCGGCGGCGTGATTTCCGACAAACTGGGCGGCGCACGCGTCACCCTGTGGTCCTTCCTCCTGATGATAGGCGCCGTGCTGGGCGTGCTGTACTTCATGCCGCAAGCCGGCGGAAGTGTGCACACTGCGGGCAGTTTCAGCGGCTTCTTCTGGATGTTCATGCTGCTGTTCGCCGGCACGGGCATCGGCAATGCGTCGACCTTCCGCATGATTCCCGTGATCTTCCTGACGGAGCATCAGCGCGCTGCGGCCGGCAAGGGCAAGGCGGCGCAGGAGCAGGCGATCGTCGACGCCAACAAGGAAGGCGCGGCCGTGCTGGGCTTCACGTCGGCAGTGGCGGCCTACGGCGCCTTCTTCATCCCGAAAAGCTACGGCACGTCGATTGCGCTGACGGGCAGCCCCGACGCGGCCCTGTGGTGCTTCATCGGCTTTTATGTCAGCTGCATCGCCATCACCTGGTGGTGCTATGCGCGCAAGAATGCGCTGATGCCTTGCTAAAGTTGGAATGTCTGGCAAGTCGTTCTTGCCAGACGTTGAGGAAATGAGAGTATGTCATGGAAGAACTGGAAAAATTCGTCAACGGCTTCAGCCTGTTTCAGCAGCAGTATTTCAGCGAGCCGCAAACCTTGTACGACAGCCTGCGTGACGGGCAGCGGCCCACGACCCTGCTGATCGGCTGCTGCGATTCGCGCGTCGATCCCATGCTGCTGACGGGCAGCGACCCGGGCGACATGTTCGTCGTGCGCAATATCGCCAACCTGGTGCCGCCGTGCACGCCAGACGCGCCGCCCGGCGTCAGTTCGGCCATCGAATTCGCCGTCTGCAAGCTCGAAGTGGCCAGGGTCATCGTGCTGGGCCATGCGCGCTGCGGCGGCATCCGCGCGCTGCTGGAACCGCAGCCGCGCGCGGAAGGGCAGGAAACGGACTTCGTGGGACAGTGGATGCGCATCGCCGAACCGGTGGCGCAAAGGGTGCGGCGTGACCTGGCGCACCGCTCGTCGGAGGAACAGCACCATGCGTGCGAACTGGCCAGCATCCTGCAGTCGCTGGACAACCTGCTCACCTACCCGTGGCTCAAGCGCCGGGTGGAGCAGGGCGTATTGAAACTGCATGGCTGGTATTTTGACATCGACAGCGGGGCGCTGATGGCCTATTCGGCGCGCCAGCAGCAGTTTTTGCCGCTCGTCTGTCCGATAGAGCGGGCGCGCCATCTGCATGAGCGCCCTTGGCCGGATGCGGCCAGGTAATCCGAAACGTGCCGCCAACAATGTGTCGGATTACGCTACGCTAATCCGACCTACGTCGCGGCATTCTTCCGCCAATTACGCAAGGTAGGTCGGATTGGGCGGGGCCGCCGAGGCCGCAGGCCGCAATCCGACAACTTCCCTCAGCTAAAACGCAATAAATCCCCGCTGCGGTCAAACGCCAGCAGGCTGTCGATGCGGCCTTGCTCGATGGCCGTCACCATGGCGCGCAGGGGCGCTTCGCATTCCTGCGCGGCGGGCGGCTGGCCCTCGCGACCCGCCAGTCCCGCCACGAAGACCACGTCCCAGTGCGTCTGCATCTGTTTCGACTCCTCCTTCAATGTCTCGAAGCTGCCCAGTTCATCGGGCAGCTTGTCGGCGCACATCACGGGCGTGAGGGACTTGCCCTGGCCGCCAGGCTGGGCCTGCGCCTGGGTAAAGGTGAACAGCAGGCGTTGCGGCTGCTCCTGGTTGCGGGCGCTGTGCAGCAGGCTGGCGTAATCGGTAATCGACATGGTGCTCTTTCTCTGTGTTGAACGATGACGACAGGTATACCGCAGCACGGTCGCGGCGCCCATAGGCAATAGTGACTATCCGGGTGACTACGCGCCTATGCATTCCTGGTGCCGGAAACCGACTTCTTGCCAATACCGCCGGGCACGGCGCGTCGATAGACTGTTTGTATCGACGCGTGGGCCATCCGGCTTGCAGCGTTTTTATGACCTGGCGCCGCTCCGGCGGCGCAATGTGGAGGTAGCATGAGTCACTTTCTGGACCGTCTTAAATTTTTTAGCAAGCCCGCCGAGCCGTTCTCCAACGGCCATGGCACCGTGGTCGACGAAGACCGCACCTGGGAAAACGCCTACCGCCAGCGCTGGCAGCACGACAAGATCGTGCGCTCCACGCATGGCGTGAACTGTACCGGCTCGTGCAGCTGGAAGGTGTACGTCAAGAATGGCCTGATCACCTGGGAAACCCAGCAAACCGATTATCCGCGCACGCGGCCCGACCTGCCCAACCACGAGCCGCGCGGCTGCCCGCGCGGCGCCAGCTATTCCTGGTACGTGTATTCGGCCCAGCGCGTGAAATACCCGATGGTGCGCGGCCGCCTGATGGAAATGTGGCGCGAAGCGCGCAAGACCATGGACCCCGTCACGGCCTGGGACTGGATCAGCCAGGACCCCGTGCGCTCGCAGCAGTACAAATCCATCCGCGGCCTGGGCGGCTTCGTGCGCGCCACGTGGGAAGAATCGAATGAAATCATCGCCGCCGCGAACGCGCTGACGATCAAGAAATACGGCCCGGACCGCATCGTCGGCTTCTCGCCGATTCCCGCCATGTCCATGGTCAGCTATGCTTCCGGCACGCGCTACTTGTCGCTGATCGGCGGCGTGGCCCTGAGCTTTTACGATTGGTACTGCGACTTGCCGCCGGCCAGCCCGCAAGTGTGGGGCGAGCAGACGGACGTGCCGGAATCGGCCGACTGGTACAACTCGACTTATCTGATGGTGTGGGGCTCGAACGTGCCGATGACGCGCACGCCCGACGCCCACTTCTACACGGAAGTGCGCTACAAGGGCACCAAAACCGTGGCCATCTCGCCCGACTACGGCGAAATGGTGAAGTTCGGCGACATCTGGCTGGCGCCGAAACAGGGCACCGATGCGGCGCTGGCGCTGGCCATGGGCCACGTCATCCTCAAGGAGTTCCACTCGGAAGGGCAGAGCGCCTACTTCCGCGACTATGCGCGCCAATACACGGACTTCCCCATGCTGGTGCTGCTCAAGGAGCATAACGGCACCCTGGTGCCCGATTACTTCCTGCGCGCTTCGCACTTGGACAACAATCTCGACGAAACCAACAACCCGGAATGGAAAACCCTGGTCATCGACGAAACCACGGGCGCCATCACCGCGCCGGCCGGCTCCATCGGCTTCCGCTGGGGCGAGTCGGGCAAGTGGAACCTGGAACAGAAGGCCGGCGGCAGCGGCGCGCCCATCGTGCCGATGCTCTCCATGATCAACGACAGCGACGCCGTCACGGAAGTGGGTTTTGCCTACTTCGGCGGCAAGGACGCGTCCGACATGCTGCTGCGCAAGGTGCCGGTGAAAACCATCCGCCTGGCCGACGGCACGACGGGCCTCGTCACCACCGTATTCGACCTGACCCTGGCCAACTACGGCATCGACCGTGGCCTGGGCGGCGAGAACGTGGCCGAGAGCTATGACGACGACGTGCCGTACACCCCCGCGTGGCAGGAGAAGCACACGGGCGTGAAACGCGCCGACGTCATCACCGTGGCGCGCCAGTTCGCGGAAAACGCGGATCAGACGCGCGGCAAGAGCATGGTCATCGTGGGCGCCGGCCTGAATCACTGGTACCACATGGACATGACGTACCGCGGCATCATCAACATGCTGATGATGTGCGGCTGTATCGGCCAGTCGGGCGGCGGCTGGGCCCATTACGTGGGCCAGGAAAAGCTGCGTCCGCAAACGGGCTGGACGCCTTTGGCCTTCGCCCAGGACTGGGTGCGCCCGATGCGCCAGATGAACGGCACCTCGTTCTTCTATGCCCACACGAGCCAGTGGCGCCATGAAAAGCTGGAAACGGGCGACATCGCCTCGCCATCGGCGGCCGGCGGCACGGGCGACCTGACCCTGCTCGATTACAACGCCAAGGCCGAGCGCATGGGCTGGCTGCCATCGGCGCCGCAGCTGCAGACCAATCCGCTGGAAGTGGCCAAGGCCGCCAAGGCGGCAGGGCAGGCGCCGGCCGCGTATGCGCTCGACCAGATCAAGGCGGGCCAGCTGCAGTTCTCGTGCGACGATCCGGACAATCCGGCCAACTTCCCGCGCAATATGTTTGTCTGGCGCTCGAACATCCTGGGCAGCTCGGGCAAGGGCCACGAGTACTTCCTGAAATACCTGCTGGGCACGCAGAACGGCTTGCTCAGCGACGAAGACGACTGCATCACGCCGAAACAGGTGAAGGTGCGCCCGGCCGCCGAAGGGAAGCTCGATCTGCTGGTGGTGCTCGATTTCCGCATGTCGACCACCTGTTTGTACGGCGACGTGGTGCTGCCGACGGCCACCTGGTATGAAAAGGACGATCTGAATACGTCGGACATGCATCCGTTCATCCATCCGCTGTCCGAAGCCGTGCAGCCGCTGTGGCAATCGAAGTCGGACTGGGAAATCTACAAGGGGCTGGCAGAGAAATTCTCGGAAATCGGCGGCGAGCTGCTGGGCACCCAGCAAGACATCATCCTCACCCCGCTGATGCACGATACCCCGGGCGAACTGGGCCAGCCTTTCGATCCGAAGGATTGGCGCGCCGGCGAATGCGATGCGATTCCCGGCAAGACCATGCCGAACATGACGGTGGTCGAGCGCAATTACCGCGACGTCTACAAGAAGTTCACCTCGATCGGACCGCTGCTGGAAACCATCGGCAATGGCGGCAAGGGCATTTCCTGGAAGACGGGCCATGAAGTCGAGGTCCTGCGCGGCATCAACCGCACGGTGCTCGATGAAGGCGTGTCGAAGGGCCAGCCGCGCCTCGATACGGCCATCGATGCGGCCGAGATGATCCTGTCGCTGGCGCCGGAAACGAATGGCCACGTGGCCGTCAAGGCCTGGGCCGCGCTGTCCGCCATCACGGGACGCGAGCACACGCATCTGGCGCTGCCGCGCGAGCATGACAGTATCCGCTTCCGCGACGTGCAGGCGCAGCCGCGCAAGATCATTTCTTCGCCCACCTGGTCGGGCCTGGAAAGCGAGGAAGTCAGCTACACGGCCGGCTATACCAACGTGCATGAACTGATCCCTTGGCGCACCCTGACGGGCCGCCAGCAGTTCTACCAGGATCACCTGTGGATGCGCGACTTCGGCGAGGGGCTGTGCGTGTACAAGCCGGCCATCAACACGAAGACGACGGAAGCGCTGCTGGGCACCAAGCCGAACGGCAACAAGGAACTGGCGCTGAACTTTTTGACGCCGCACCAGAAGTGGGGCATCCACTCCACGTATTCGGACAACCTGCGCATGCTGACCCTGTCGCGCGGCGGACCGCACGTGTGGCTGTCGGAGACCGACGCGCAAGCTGCCGGCATCGTCGACAACGACTGGATCGAGGTCTTCAACGTGAACGGCAGCCTGACGGCGCGCGCCATCGTCAGCCAGCGCATCCCGGCCGGCATGACGATGATGTACCACGCCCAGGAAAAGATCATCAACGTGCCCGGCGCGGAGATGACGGGCAAGCGGGGCGGCATCCATAACTCGGTGACGCGCGCCGTGCCCAAGCCGACGCACATGATCGGCGGCTACGCCCAGCTGGCGTACGGCTTCAATTACTACGGCACGGTGGGCTCCAACCGCGATGAATTCGTATTGGTGCGCAAGATGAACAAGGTCGACTGGCTCGAAGGCCCGTTGCAGGAAGAAGGAGCATAGTATGAAAATCAGAGCGCAAATCGGCATGGTGCTGAACCTGGACAAGTGCATCGGCTGCCACACCTGTTCCGTCACCTGCAAGAACGTGTGGACCAGCCGCGACGGCGTCGAGTACGCATGGTTCAACAACGTGGAAACCAAACCCGGCATCGGCTATCCGAAGCAGTGGGAAAACCAGGACAAGTGGAATGGCGGCTGGCGCCGCACGGACTCTGGCAAGATCGAGCCGCGCCAGGGCAGCCGTTTGAAGATCCTGGCCAATATCTTCGCCAATCCGAACCTGCCCGCCATCGACGAGTACTACGAGCCGTTCACCTACGACTACGAGCACCTGCAAAGCGCGCCGCTGTCGCAGACGCCGCCGACGGCCCGTCCGATCTCCGTGCTGACGGGGAAAAAGATGGAAAAAATCGAGTGGGGCCCGAACTGGGAAGATGACCTGGGCGGCGAGTTTGCCCAGCGCAGCAAGGACAAGCTGTTCGACAACATGCAGAAGGAAATGTACGGCACGTTCGAAAACACCTTCATGATGTACTTGCCGCGCCTGTGCGAGCATTGCCTCAATCCGACGTGCGTGGCGTCTTGCCCGTCCGGCTCCGTGTACAAGCGCGAAGACGACGGCATCGTGCTGATCGACCAGGACAAGTGCCGCGGCTGGCGCATGTGCATCTCCGGTTGCCCGTACAAGAAGATTTACTACAATTGGTCGTCCGGCAAGGCGGAGAAGTGCACGTTCTGCTTCCCCCGCATCGAGGCCGGCCAGCCTACCGTGTGCTCGGAAACGTGCGTGGGCCGCATCCGCTACCTGGGCGTGCTGCTGTACGACGCCGACAAGATCGAGGCTGCCGCCTCCGTGCCGCAGGAGCAGGACCTGTACCAGGCGCAATTGGGCCTGTTCCTCGATCCGCACGACCCGGCCATCATCGCCGAGGCGCGCCGCCAGGGCATCCCTGACCTTTGGCTCGAAGCGGCCGTCAAGTCGCCCGTCTACAAGATGGCCGTCGAGTGGAAAGTGGCGTTCCCGCTGCATCCCGAATACCGCACCTTGCCGATGGTGTGGTACGTGCCGCCGCTGTCGCCGATCCAGGCGGCCGCCGAATCGGGCAAGCTGGGCGTGAACGGCATGCTGCCGGACACGCAAAGCCTGCGCATTCCCGTGCAGTACCTGGCCAATTTGCTGACGGCCGGCGACCAGCCGCCCATCGTCACGGCGCTGGACCGCATGCTGGCCATGCGTGCCTACATGCGCAGCAAGACGGTCGAGAAGGTGGAGAACCTCACGGTGCTCAAGCAAGTGGGATTGACCCGGGCGCAGGTGGAGGACATGTACCACATCATGGCCATCGCCAATTACGAAGACCGCTTCGTTATCCCCAGCAGCCACAAGGAAATGGCCGAGGACAGCTTCAACGAGAAGGGTTCGTGCGGCTTCAGTTTCGGCAACGGCTGCTCGGACGGCAGCAGCGAACCGACCTTGTTCGGCAAGAAAAAACACGGTTCGGCCATCTTCATGCAGATGCCGAAGTCGCGCAAAACGGCGCCTGGCGCTTAAGGAACCGATATGAACAACGCTATGCATCACTATCAAATCCTCTCGCGCCTGCTGCTGTACCCGGAGCCCGAGCTGATCGCGCACCTGCCGCAACTGGAGGCCGCGCTGGCGGCCGTGCCGGAGCAGCACGCGCTGTTGCGGCCTTTGCTGGCGCACCTGGAAAGCAGCAGCCTGATCGACCTGCAGCAGCAGTACGTGGCCACCTTCGACCGCAATCCCTCGCACTCGCTGCACCTGTTCGAGCATATCCACGGCGAATCGCGCGACCGGGGCCAGGCCATGGTCGACCTGATGGAGGAATACAAGCGCCACGGCCTGCAGATGGTGGGCGACGACTTGCCCGACTTCGTGCCCCTGTTCCTGGAGTTTTTGGCGCAGCTCGACGAGGCAGTCTCGGCGCCGCTGCTGGGCGACGCCGTCCACGTGCTGGCGCACATCGGCCGCAAGCTGACGGCCAACGGCAGCCCGTATGCGCCCGTCTTCACCGTGCTCGAACGCCTGAGCCCCGTGGCGGCCGAAATGCTGGCCGAACCGCCGGTGCGCGACATGGATGAAGCGCTGGAAACCTTCGGTCCCGGTGCGGATGGCGTCGAGCCCTTGCTGCGTCAAGCCCCGGGCGGCGTCCATCCCGTGCATTTTCACCCGCAGCCGCGCCGCGCCGCTTGAAGCGCGTCCGCATGAGGAGAGTACATCATGAGTAATTATTTGCATCAATTTGTGTATGGCATTTATCCATACATCGCGCTGGCCATCTTTTTTCTCGGCAGCCTGATCCGTTTCGACCGCGAGCAATACACGTGGAAGTCCGATTCCAGCCAGCTGCTGCACCGCGGCAGCCTGCGTTTGGGCAATATCCTGTTCCACATCGGCATCATCGGCCTGCTGTTCGGCCATGCGGCCGGCTTGCTGACCCCAGTCTGGGTGTGGGATACCTTGGGCGTGTCGCATAGCCTGAAGCAGGGCGTGGCCATGGCGGCCGGCGGCGTGATGGGCGGCCTGTGCCTGGCCGGCATCCTGATCCTGCTGGCGCGCCGCTTCGGCAATGCACGGCTGCGCGCCGTCACCACGCCCGGCGACAAGCTGGTGATGGTGTGGATTTTGCTGACCTTGCTGCTGGGCCTGTCCTCGATCTTCGTCTCGGCGTCGCACATGGATGGCCACATGATGGTCTTGCTGATGAACTGGGCGCAGCACATCGTCACCTTCCGCGGCGACGCCGCCAGCTTCATCGTCGATGCGCCGCTGGTGTTCAAGCTGCACCTGTTCATGGGCATGTCGCTGTTCGTCATCTTCCCGTTCACCCGTCTGGTGCACGTGTGGAGCGGCTTTGGCGCAGTCGCTTATCTGGGACGCACTTGGCAACTGGTTCGTCGCCGTTAAGAAAGGAGTCATATCATGGGAATCTCCGTCAATGGCATCGATATCGACGATGCCGACATCGCGCAGGAACTGCCGCATCACGACGGTGCCGGCAATCCGCTGAAACAGGCCGTGCATGAACTGGTGCTGCGCCGGCTGCTGCTGGACGAGGCCGAACGCCTCGGCGTGCAGGGCGGCAGCGATGACGACCGCATCGAGGCGCTGTTCGCGCAGGAAGTGCGCGTGCCGCCCGCCGACGATGCGGCTTGCCGCACCTTTTATGCACAGCGCCCGCAGCTGTTTCGCAGCGGGGCGCTGGTCGAGGCGCGCCACATCCTGTTTCAGGTGACGCCGGAGGCGCCTTTGGAGCTGCTGCGCACGACGGCGCAAGCCGTGCTCGATGCCCTGAAACTGGCGCCCGAGCGCTTCGCCGAACTGGCGGCGCAGTATTCGAACTGTCCGTCCGGCGCCCTGGGCGGTAGCCTGGGCCAGCTGTCGCCGGGCCAGAGCGTGCCGGAATTCGACGCCCTCGTGTTCCGCCTGGAGGCAGGCGCGCTGGCCGGCCATTTGCTGGAAACGCGCTTCGGCTACCACATCGTGCAGGTGCTGCGCCGGGTCGAAGGCCAGGCCATCCCGTACGAAGCGGTGCAGGCGCAGATCGCCGACCGCCTGGCGCGGGCGGCGTGGCAGCGCGCCGTGCACCAGTATCTGCACCTGCTCGTGGGGCGCGCGGACATCGCCGGTATCGAGCTCGAAGGCACTGCCAGCCCGCTGGTTCAGTAAGTAGAAATGCGTAGCTAAAAAGGCGTAGGCCGCTAGGCCTTCTGGGGCACAGCCAGATCGTGCCCCAGCCTTTACAATCACGGAAGAATCAGGAGTAGCGTCATGGGTAGCGTCAAGTTGCAGGACCGTTTTGGCCGTTCGATCGATTATGTGCGGCTGTCCGTCACCGACCGCTGCGATTTGCGCTGCGGTTATTGCATGCCCAAGGGATTTCGCGGCTTCGAGGAGCCGAAGGACTGGCTGACGTTCGACGAGATCGAGCGCCTGCTGGGCATTTTCGTGCGCCTCGGAACGCGCCGCGTGCGGCTGACGGGCGGCGAGCCGCTGTTGCGGCGTAACCTGCCGCAGCTGGCGCAAAGGCTGTCCGCGCTGCCCGGTCTGGACGACCTGTCGCTGTCGACCAACGCCACCCAACTGGGCAAGCATGCCGTGGCCTTGCGCGCGGCCGGCGTGGACCGCATCAACGTCAGCCTCGATTCGCTCGACCGCGCCTGCATGCAGCAGATCACGGGGCGCGACAGCCTTCAGCCCATTCTGGATGGCCTGATGGCGGGCAAGGCGGCCGGTTTCGACCCGATCAAGATCAATATGGTGGCCATGCGCGGCGTCAATGACGGCCAGATCGAGGCCATGGCGGCCTTCTGCATCGAGCAGCAGTTCATCCTGCGCCTGATCGAAGCCATGCCGATGGGCAGCACGGGCCGCAATGCCAGCTACATGCCGCTGGGTCCCGTGCGCGAACGCCTGGCGGCCCGCTTCGGCCTGGTGCCGCAGGCGATGGAACTGGGGGGAGGGCCGGCGCGCTACATGGCGACCCCCGACGGACGCTCGAGCATCGGCTTCATTACGCCCATGTCGCAGCATTTTTGCGCCACCTGCAACCGCGTGCGCCTGTCCGTCGATGGTACCCTGTACCTGTGCCTGGGACAGGAAGAGAAATTCGCGTTTGGCCCCATGCTGCGCGGCGGGGCCACGGATGCGCAGATCGAGGCGGCGATCCGCGCCGCCATCGAACTGAAGCCGCAGCAGCATGATTTCAATACGCAGCCCGATAAAATTATCAGGTTCATGGCGCAGACGGGCGGCTGAGTGGAGGTGTCACTGCTGGGGTCAGACCCGCCGGGTCTGACCCCGGATCTTTGCCTGTGGGTGGAGTGATGTCGCTGACTTGACTGCATAGAGGCCACAAACAGGCATTCATTAGGGGTAGTATGAAATTCAAGGCGATGTTTTCTTCCTGGCAGAAGCTGTCGACCAAGATCGTCGGCGCGCTGCTGCTCATGCTGGTGCTGGCCTTGAGCGCCATCGGCTGCACCCTGTTTTTGTCGTGGCAGCTCGAAGGCAGTTCGGCCGCCATCAACGAGACGGGCCGGCTGCGCATGCAGACCTACCGCCTGACCCTGCTGCTTGCCAGCGACGCCCGCGAGCAGGCGCGCCAGCAAGTGCTGCTGATCGACGAGACCCTGGCCAAGATCGGCCACGGCGACCCGCAGCGTCCCCTGTTCCTGCCCCCCAGCACGGCTATCAAGTCCGAATTCGAACGCATCGGCGTCGCCTGGCGCAGTGCCTTGCGTCCGGCCGCCCTGGCCGCCGATTCCATTGTGCGCGCGCGCCAGTTCGAGCATGACGCCGACACCTTCGTGGGACAGGTGGACCAGCTGGTGCGCCTGATCGAGCACGACAGCGAACAGCGCACCTTCTGGCTGCGCGCCTCGCAGCTGATCCTCGTCGGCATGGCCGTCATCGGCACGGTCAGCATGATTTACCTGATGTTCATGCTCATCATCGAACCGGTGACGCGGCTGCGCCTGGGCATGCAGCGCATGAAGGAGCGCGACTTCAGCGTGCGCCTGGCCGTCGAGAGCAATGACGAATTTGGCCAGCTGGCCAGCGGCTTCAACCAGATGGCCGACCGCCTGCAGGCGCTGTACGGCAACCTGGAAGAGGGCGTGCGCAGCAAGACGGCCACGCTCGAATACCGCAACCGCGAGCTGGCGCTGCTGTATGAAAGCGCCGCCTTTTTGCAGCGCCCGCAGCCGCTGGAAGACATCTGCGGCGGTTTCATGCAGCGCATCGTCGATTATTTCGAGGCCGACGGCTCCACCGTGCGCGTGCTCGACGCCGAGCGGGGCAACCTGCACATGGTGGTGCATACGGGCCTGTCCGAAGAACTGGTGGCGTCCGAGCATTGCCTGAAGGTGGGCGACTGCCTGTGCGGCACGGCCGTCGAGATGAAGGTGGCGAAAGTGCACGACATGCGGCGCATCGACAAGGCGCACGAGCTGCGCTGCCACCGCGAGGGCTTTGCCACCGTCTCCGTTTTCCATATCCACGCGCACGAACAGCACCTGGGCTTTTTCAACCTGCATTTCCGCCATGCGCGCGTGTTTTCCGCGCGCGAGCTGGCCTTGCTGGAAACCCTGGGCCAGCTGCTGGGCATCGCGCTGGAAAACCTGCGCCTGGCCGCGCGCGAACGCGAGATGGCCATTTCCGAAGAGCGCAACCTGGTGGCGCAGGGTCTGCACGACAGCATCGCGCAAAGCCTCAACTTCCTCAACCTGCAGGTGCAGATGCTCGACGACTCCGTGCGCAATGCGCGTTTCGACGAGGTGGCGGGCATCGTGCCGGCCCTGCACGCGGGCGTGAAGGAAAGCTACGAGGACGTGCGCGAACTGCTGGCCAATTTCCGCAGCCGCCTGATGGAAGATGACCTGATCGGCTCCCTGCGCGCGGCGCTCGAGAAATTCCGCCGCCAGACGGGCATCGACGCCGAGCTGCTGGCCGACGTCGACGGCGCGCCATTCCCCCGCGAGCAGCAATTGCAGTTATTATTCATCGTGCAGGAAGCGCTGTCGAACATCCGCAAGCACGCGCAGGCCAGCCACGTCGAGGTGCGTCTCGCCGATCACCAGGATTTTACGCTGACGATCAGCGACAATGGCGTCGGCTTCGACGCTGCCGCCGTGCTGGAAAAGGGCGACAGCCATGTCGGCATCCATATCATGCGCGAGCGCGCGCAGCGCATCGACGCCACGTTCGACGTGCATGCCTGCCCCGGTGGCGGCACGACCGTCGAACTGCATTTGTCGCGCGAGCAGCGCCGCGCCGCCTAAGCCACTATCTGAAAGTATAAAAAAATGGAGACTCCCGATAAACCGATCACCGTCATGCTGGTGGACGACCACGCGCTGTTCCGCAGCGGCATACGCTCGCTGCTGCAGCGCCATACGGATTTTTCCGTCGTCGGCGAGGCGGCCGATGGCGTGGAAGGCATCAAGCGCGCCATCCAGCTGCAGCCCGACGTGGTGCTGCTGGACCTGAACATGGCCGGCATGTCCGGCGTGGAAGCGCTGCAGCTGATGCAGCACGACTGCCCCGATACGGCCATCGTCATGCTGACCGTGTCGGAAGACGCAGAAGACCTGGCCACGGCCCTGCGCGCGGGCGCCTGCGGCTATTTGATCAAGAATATCGACGCCGACTACCTGGTGCGCGCCATCCGCCGCGCGGCGGCCGGCGAAGTCGTCATCGCCGAAGCGATGACGGGCAAGCTGGTGGCGCAGCTGCAGGCGGGCACGCGGCGCGAGGAACCCGTGTCGGAACTCGACAAGCTCACCCCGCGCGAAAAGGAAATCATCGACTGCCTGTCGCGCGGCGAGAGCAACAAGGGCATCGCCCGCACCCTGGACCTAGCCGAAAGCACGGTCAAGATCCACGTGCAGAACGTGCTGAAAAAACTCAACCTCACGAGCCGCGTGCAGGCGGCCGTGTACGCGGTCGAGCACCGCCAGGGCAAGTAGCCCGAGTCGGGGTCGGACCCGCCGGGTCAGACCCCATGGTGACTTCTCGCTATCTCTCTAGTCCTTTATGCCGATGGCGGCATCTGCGCTTTTAAAGTAGTATATTGAATATATCTTTAAAGGCGACTCCATCATGGCCATCACCCCGATCAGCGAACCTTCTCCACCTTCCACGACAGCAGGCGCCGCTCCCTGGCATGCCGGCCACGCCGTCTGGCAACTGGGCTTCCGCCCGTTCTACCTGCTGGCGGCCGTGTTTGCGGCCATCGCCATTCCCCTGTGGCTGGCCAGCTATGCGGGCCTGCTGCCGGGCGGTCTGCAGGTGGGTCTGGGATGGCACATGCATGAAATGGTGTTCGGCTTCGCGCTGGCCGTCGTCGTCGGTTTCCTCTATACGGCGGGGCGCAACTGGACGGGCTTGCCCACGCCGCACGGTGCGCAGCTGATGGCGCTGGCGGGGCTGTGGCTGGCGGGACGCGTGGCCATGCTGTGCGGTCCCGGCCTGCTGCCGGCGCTGGTCGACTGGCTGTTCCTGCCGCTGGCCGCCTGGCCCCTGTACCAGGTGCTGCGCCGCTCGGGCAATACGCGCAATCTGTTCCTCGTCGGTCTGCTGGCCTTGCTGGCGCTGGCCAATGCCCTGTTCCACGCGGCCGTGCTGGGCGCTCTGCCGCTGTCGCTGTTTGTGCCCGTGCAGGCGGCCATCTTCATCATCGTGCTGATCGAATCGGTGATCGGCGCGCGCGTCATTCCCATGTTTACCCGCAATGGCGCACCTGGCAGCACGCCGGTGGCCAGCCCGAAACGCGCGCTGGTCGCCGTGGCCTGCATGGCGGCGGCCGCGATCGCGTGGCTGGCCGGCGCGCCCGCCTGGCTGACGGCGCCGCTGGCCTTGTGCGCGGCAGGCGTATCGCTGGCCAATTTGCTGGCCTGGCAGCCGCAGCGCACGGTGCGCGTGCCGCTGCTGTGGATTTTGCACCTGTCTTACGCGTGGATCGGCATCGGCTTTGCGCTGCTGGCGGCCGCCAGCCTGGGTCTGCTGCCGGCCAGCGCCGCCTTGCACGCGCTGACGGTGGGATCGATGGCGGGCCTGATCATCGGCATGATGACGCGCACCACCCTGGGCCACACGGGACGTGCGCTCAAGGGCGGCAGGGCGGAAGCGGCGATGTACTGGCTGATCCAGCTTGGCGCGCTGGCGCGCCTGCTGGCCGCCGTCGGTCCCGCCGCGCTGTCCATGCCGCTGCTGCTGGCCGCCGGCGCGTGCTGGTCGCTGGCCTTTGGCCTGTATGCGTGCGTGTATGCGCCTTATTTGTGGCGCGCCAGGGTGGATGGCCGCGAAGGCTAGCCTGGCGTCAGAACGGGCGCCAGGCCAGCAGTTTCCTGATTTCCGGCGCCCAGTAGGACAGCGATTCGCCCACGACGAATAGCAGCATGCCCAGCATGAAGGCTCTCAACAGCAAATCCCTGCACCAGATCATGGTGTCTCCTAAATTTTCATATTGGCAAGTCTATCATTGGCATGCGCTGCCATGTTGCGTTTCTGGCATGGCCGGCTGGCCGGGCGCCGGCGTCTGTACCGTGAATGCGGCGACGGCATCGATGGCGTGCGCCAGCGCCTGTTCAAGGGCATCAAGCGCGGCTGACGCATCGCCGCCCGCGTGCAGCAGCTGTTCGGCCTGCTGGGCGGCTTGCAGGGTGGCGGGCAGGGCCAGGCTGCCTGCCACGCCGGCCAGCTTGTGCGCCAGCGCGGCGGCGTCGCCGCGTGCATTGGCCGCCAGCAGCGCGCGCATGGCGCCCACCGTGTTGCGGTAAGTGTTGCCGAAGTGCGACAGATGCTGGCGGTAGGGCGCTTCGTCGAGCCACTGCGCCATCCCTTGCGCCAGGTCGATCACGGGCGCCGCACCGCCTGCCCGCGAGGGCGCCGCCGCTTCGGTCGCTGCCGGCGGCAGGGCCGGCAGCCCTTGCGCATGGCGCCGGTGCGCGCTTGCGATCAGGGCGATGGTCTGCGGCACGTCGAACGGTTTGCTGATGAAATGGTTCACGCCCGCTTCCAGCGCCGCCGTGCGCTGTGTCCGGAACGCCCCGGCCGTCAGGGCCACCACGGGCAAGTCCTGGAACTGCGGCAGCTGGCGCAGCGCGCGCGTCGCCTGCAAGCCATCCATGACGGGCATCTGCACATCCATCAGCACGATGTCGACGTCGGACGGGTGGGCCAGCAGCCAGTCCAGCGCCTGCTGGCCATCGCAGGCGAACGAGGGCAGGGCGCCCTGGTCGCACAGGATATGGTTGACCACGTCGCGGTTGATGTCGCTGTCGTCAACCACCAGCACGCGCACGCCGGCCAGCACGCGTGCGCCCAGCGCTGCGTGGCCCGTGTCCAGGCCGGCCGCTTCAGCACGCCGCTGGCGCGCTTCCATCGTCGCGTTGTACAGGCTGGAAGCCGTCACCGGTTCGTTGAGGATGGCATCGGCCGGATTGGCCGGGTCCGTATGGCGGCGCGCGGGCGCTGTCGCCGGTGCGCCGCTGGCCGCCAGGATCACGATGGGGCAATCCTGCGGCGGCAGGTGCTCGCGCAGGGCGCGCGCCGTGGTTTCCCCGTCCATGTCCGGCATGCGCGCGGCCAGCACGATGACGCCGGGCCGCGCTTCCTCGGCGCAGGCGAGCGCATGCTCGAGCGCCGCCTGGCCGCCGGAGACGGCATGCACGCGCCAGCCCAGACCCTGCGCGACGGCGGCCACGGCGGCGCGCGAGTCGGCCTTGCCGTCGGCCAGCAAGACGCGCAAGCCTTGCATGTCGGGCGAGGACGGGGCGCTGGCGGGCATCAGCTGCAGCGGCACCGTGAAACTGAATGTGCTGCCCTGGCCCATGACGCTTGTCAGGCGCATGGCGCCGCCCATCAGACGCACCAGCTGGCGGCAGATGGTCAGGCCCAGGCCCGTGCCGCCGAAGCGGCGCGTGGTGGAGCTGTCGGCCTGGGCGAAGGCGGAAAAGATCGCCTCCTGCACCTCGGGCGCGATGCCGATGCCCGTGTCGCGCACGCTGAAACACAGCACCGCGGCGTCGCCGTCGCGGCTCTCCAGCGCGCTCGTCAGCTCGACCGCGCCTTGCGCGGTGAACTTGATGGCGTTGCTGGTCAGGTTGACCAGCACCTGTTCCAGCCGCAGCGCGTCGCCCATCACCTGCTCGACGCCATCGGGCAGCGGCCCGATGCGCACTTCGATCGGCTTGTCATGCGCGGCCACGCCCATGCTGACGGCGATCTTTTCGATCACGTCGGCCAGGCGGAACGGCGCCCGTTCGATGGTCATGTGGCCCGCCTCGATTTTCGATACGTCGAGCACGTCGTTGATGATGCCCAGCAGGGACTGGCCGGCGGCGCGGATCTTGCGCGCCATGAGCAGCGCTTCGCCATCGAGGCCGTCGCGTTCCAGCAGCCAGGCCATGCCGAGGATGGCGTTGAGCGGCGAGCGGATTTCATGGCTCATGTTGGCGAGGAATTCCGCCTTGCTGCGGTTGGCCGATTCGGCCGCGTCGCGCGCCAGCAGCATGGCCTCTTCGGCCTGCTTTTGCGTGGAAATATCCTGGGCAAAGATCAGGGTCGCCGGTCCATCCTTGAGCACCACGCGCGTGGTGGTCTTGTACATGGGCACGGGCAGGCCCTGCTTGCCCAGGCCGACGGCCTCGAACACCTGTTCGCTGGGCGAATCCGCCTCGATCAGCGCTTCATTGGCGGCCAGCGCCGCCAGCGATGGCGCGGAAATCATGGCGGACCAGGGCAGGCCGTTCAGATTGTCATCCGCCGTGTAGCCGTGCAGCCTGCGGTAGCGGGGATTCGAGTAGATGAAGCGGCCGTGGCGCAGGATGGCGATGGCCACGGGCGCGTCTTCGATCAGGGTGCGAAAGCGCGTTTCGCTGTCGGACACGGCTTGCATGGCCTGGCGCTCCGTTTCCTGCTCCGCATGCCAGGCGGCCTGCTGCCGGCGCCGCCGCTGGCTCCAGAACAGCAGGCTGGCCGCGGCCAGCGCCAGCACGGCAAAGGAAAGGACGTAGCCGAGCGCCTGGCGTTGCAGCGGGGCGGCGATGGCCGCTTCTTCGCGGCTCAGGCCGATGATGAGGGCGCGGTCCATGTGCAGGGCCGGCGGGGCGATGGTCGCCATGGCCATGACGCGGGGGGCGGCGGGGGCGCCGGCAATGTCGACGCCGCTCAGGACGCCCGCCTGATAGCCGCTGTCGCGAAAGCGCCGCAGGAAGCTGCCGGGGACGTCCATATTGGCGCCATTGGCAGTCCTGGCCGGGTAATTCAGGAACTGCCGGCCGTCGCCATGCAGCACCACGGCCCAGACGTCGGGCGCGTACATGGCGGTGCGGAACTTGGCCGTGAAGTATTCGGGGGCGAAGGTGGCCACCACCACGCCGGCAAAGCGGCCTTGCTTGTCCTGCACCATGCGCGACGCCGTGATGACCAGGTCGCCCTTGAAGGTATGGAAGGGCGCCGAGATGTACAGCATGCGCGCATCGGGGGCGTCGCGCGCCGTCTGGAAGTAGCCGCGGCGCGAAAAATCCTGGTCCGCCAGTTCCGCGATGTTGGTGGCGACCGGCTTGCCTTGCGCATCGATGACCAGCATGGTGCGCACGCCAGGCATGGCGTCGACCAGTGCGGCCAGGCGCCGGGGCAGCGCTTGCCCGGCGTCCGGTGCCGTGCCGGCGGCCAGATAGTCGCGGATCACGCCGCCCAGCACCAGGTTGGTTGCCTCCAGGTCGACTTCGATATTTTTTGCCAGCAGCGCCGTCAGAACGCTCAGGCGCTCGCGTTCGGCCGCGTCATGGCGCGTCGCCTCGGCCAGATGCGCATAGGCGAGGGCGGCAGCGACGATGAGCAGCCCGAGGAGCAAGAACAGCCATTCGATCCATTGTCTGCGCACCGCCGCCGCATCTGTGTGATAAGTCATGTGGCGATGCTATACCCGATATGGATTGAGAACAACTTTTGCGCACAACTATGCATGTGATAGTGTGGCCAATTTGCCCCCAAGGGACAGGGGCAGGTGCAGGCGGAAGACGGCGCCCTGGCCCGGCGCGGATGCCACGCCGATGCTGCCGCCCATCAGCACGGCGAGCTGGCGCGCGATGGCCAGGCCCATGCCTGCGCCGTCATGGGCGCGGCTCGGCGAGTCGTCCGCCTGCGAGAATTTGTCGAAGATGACGCCCTGCTGCGCCTGCGCGATGCCGATACCCGTATCGCGCACTTCGATCTGCAGGTCCGCGCCGCTGTGCATGACGTGCACGTCGACCCGGCCCGCAGCCGTGTAGCGGATGGCGTTATCGAGCAGGATATCGAGCACGCGCACGAGGCGCACGCGGTCGCAATCGATGCTCGGCGGCGTGGCGGGCGCCACGTGCGCGGCCAGCTGCAAGCCCTTGTGGGCCGCGCGCGGCCGGTGCGGCGCCAGCGCCAGTTCCAGCAGCTGGTCCAATGGCGCGGCGCTGGACTGCAGCCTTACCTGGTCCTGTTCGAGCGCGCTCAATTCCATCGCCGCCTCGACCATGGCCAGCAACTGGCGGCCGCTGTCCTGTATCGTTTGCGCGTAGGCGGCCTGTTCCGGCTGGCGCAGCTGCTCCAGCAGCAGCTCGGAAAAGCCGAGGATGCCGTTCAGGGGCGTGCGCAATTCATGCGACATGTTCGACAGGAAGCGCGACTTCGCCTCGCTGGCGGCGATGGCCCTGGCGCGGCTGTCGACCAGGCGGCCGATCAGCAGCACCAGCGCGGCCCACGACAGCACGATCAGGGCGCTCGTGATGGCCGCCATCAGCAAGGCCTGGTCGCGGCGCGAGACGTAGTCGGCCAATACCGTGTCGCGGTCCAGCCCGACCAGCATGTACAGCGGGTAGCCGGCCAGTTTTTCGAACGCGTAAAAGCGCAGGACGCCGTCGACGGGACTGCGTTCGGTGAAGCCGCCCCGCGTTTTACCTTGCATCAGAGAAAATACCTTGCTGCCGCCGATATCCTGGCCGATGGTGTCGACGGTGCCGACCCGGCGCGCGCGCACCACGCCGTCGTTGCCGACCAGTTCGGTGGAGCTGTTGTCGCCCAGGTCGACTTCGTCGTACAGGCGGGTAAAGTAATACGGGTCCATCGAGACCACCACCACGCCCTTGAAGCGGCCATCGGCATGGTTGATGCGGCGCGTCATCTGGATCGACCATTTTTTCGACACCCGGCCCAGCACCGGCTTGCTGATATACAGTTCGCCGCTGTCGCGCTGCATGTGTACCCGGATGTGCTCTCGGTCGGCCAGGTTGGTGGGCTGGAAAGGGCGGCTCGACAGCACCGTGTCGCCCTGTTCGTCGACGATGGTAAACAGGTTGTACAGGGGGCCGGGATTGAGGCCTTGCCGCAGATCGGCCACGATGTCGAGGCGGCTGCCCAGCGCCTGGTAGCGGCTGCGCAAATACGTGACCGCCTGATCCGCCGCCTCGATCGTGCGGATTGCGTGTTCGTCAAAGACGCGCGCCATGCTGCGCGCATCGCGCCCGGCGCCGGCGACGGCGGCGTCGTAGGCGTGCCGCAGTTGCAGCATGGTGATGCCCCACAAGCCCGCCAGCAGCACGGCCATGAAGAGCGACAGCAGGGTGCGCGTATCCCAACGCTCCCAACGCTCCCAGGCCATGGCCTTCCAGTATCTGTGCTGCCGCATGCCGCCTCCGCAAGGTCCGCCGCCAGTTGTGCCGTTGTGCGAGGATGCCCGGCGTCGCTGGCGCGTCGTTTTATCAATTATAGCGAATATAATTGATTTTAACGATTAAAATGATTTTTTTGCGGGGAAAGTGTTGTATTGTGCGCGGCCCGGGCGGCTAAGTAATCCTCGGGAAATTATTGTGAATTTATGACGAACAGAACCGGATGCTGTGCAAGGCGCCTGCAGTGACGCAGTGCGAGCACTGCTAGCTGCGGGCAACACAGCACAGCGCCGGTTATGGAAGTCAGAAATTACAATAATTTATTGGGGGTTACTTCGCGTATCGCCGCCTGGCGCGTCAGCCAGCGGTCGACCATTTCGCGCAGCTGGGCGGCCGTAAACGGCTTGGACAGATAATCGTCCATGCCGGCCGCCATGCAGCGCTGCCGGTCGTCCTCGGTGACGCCGGCCGTGAGGGCGATGACGGGCAGGCGCGGCGCGCCGCTGGCCGCTTCGCGGGCGCGCAGGGCCCGGCACGCCTGGTAGCCGTCCATGACGGGCATCATGCAGTCCATCAGGACCAGGTCGTACTGCTGCTCGGCCAGCGCCTGCAAGCCCAGCTCGCCGTTTTCCGCCGTGTCGATGCGGTAGCCGCGCGCGCCCAGCTGCAGGCACACCAGCTGGCGGTTCAGCGCCGTGTCCTCGACCAGCAGGATGCGCGCGCCCCCTTCCGATGCGGGAACGGGCGCGCAGGCGGCTGCGGATTCCGATGGCGCGGCTGTCTCCGGCTCCGGCTCCGGCGCCTGCGCCGGCATGCAGGGGATGCGCACGGTGAAGCGGGAACCGGCGCCGGGCGCGCTGCTGCAGAAAATCTCGCCGCCCAGCAGTGCCACCAGGTGCTTGCAGATGGTCAGGCCCAGCCCCGTGCCGCCATAGGCGCCGCTGATGCTGTCGTCGGCCTGGCAAAACGGCTCGAAGATGCGGCTCAGCTGCTGCCCCGTCATGCCGATGCCCTGGTCGCTGACCATGGCGACGAGGCAGGCGCTGGCGCCGTCCGGCGTGGCCGGTTCCAGGTGCAGGCGCACTGTCACCGTGCCGGAGGGCGTGAACTTGATGGCATTGCTGAGCAGGTTGCCGAGGATTTGCGCGAGGCGCGTGCGGTCCGAGCAGATCAGCGGCGGCACGCTGTTGCCGATTTCGCTGACCAGGAACAGCTGTTTGCTATCGGCCTGCGGGCGGTGCAGCGCCAGCACGTCGTCGAGCAGCAGGCGCGGGTCGAAGTCGCGCAGCTCGATGCCCATCTGGCCTGCCTCGACCTTGGACAGGTCGAGGATATCGTTCAGGATGCGCATCAGGTGCTGCACGCCATCGCCGATGCGCTGCGCATGCTGCCGCTGCGACGCATCGAGCGCGGTGTCCTGCAGCAGTTCGGCCATGCCGGCGATGCCCGCCATCGGCGTGCGGATCTCGTGGCTCATGACGGCCAGGAAGCGCGACTTGGCGGCATTCGCCGCTTCCGCGCGCGTTTGCAGCGCCAGCGCCATGGCCGCGTCGCGCTCCTGGCGCCGCAGCAGGGCCAGGATCAGCGCGATGGCCCCGGCCAGCACGAGCAGGCTGACCACGGCCGCCCCGCCCATGGTGCGCAGCATGCGCCGCCAGGCCGCCAGATACACCGCGTCCGTGACGGTCACGTTGACGGCCAGCGGATAGTCGCGCACCAGCCGGATGCCGGCCAGGCGGTCGACCGTGCGTCCCTGGTCGGCCGCGCGCGGCGTGTCCACCTGCAGCACGCCATCGCTCTTGCCCTGTTCCAGCAGGCGGTAGGTGCTGCCCGTCAGGTTGCGCTTGCCCATCATCTCGGGCACGGCCGGCCAGCGGGCCAGCAGCGTGTAGTCGCTGCGGTACAGGGAAAAGGCCGTGTGTTCGCCGATGCTGGTGCTCTGGAAGAATTTGCTGAAGAAGTCGCATGACAGGCCGACCAGCACCACGCCCAGGAAGCGGCCGTCCGGTCCGCTGATGCGCCGGCTGATATAGAAGGTCCAGGCGCCATTGCCCTTGTTTTGCACGGGCGCGCTGACGTGCATGCCGCCGTTCGGGTGGCGCCGGTGATACTCGAAGTAATCGCGCTCGCCGAGGCGGATGGACGGCGCGGGAAAGGCGCGGCTGAAGGCCAGCACGCTGGCGTCGCTGCCGACGATCGATACGACGTCCACTTGCGGCACGCCGCCGATCTTGTGCCGCAGCGTCTGGTGCATGGCCTGGGTACCGACGGCGGCGGCCAGCGCCTGCGCGTCCGCAGGGGCGGCGGCCTCGATCTCGTTGCTGACGCTGTCGAGCACCAAACGGGCCGCCGTCATGCTCTGCGCCGTGTTTTCCGCCAGCAGCAGCGACAGGTTCGACAGGTCCTGTTTCCAGTCATCGACGGCTTCGCGGTGCAGCAGCACGCCGGAGACGGCGATGCGCAGCGCCAGCAGGCCCACCAGCACCAGGCCCACGACGGTCGTCATGGTGCGCGGCCGGTAGCGGTGCACCAGGCGCAGGACGGCCTGGCGCGCGTTCATTCCTGCGCGCCCGTGTATTCAAGCATGCTGCGGCGAACCTCCTGCTCCACCGCGCCGAGCAGCGCCGCCGTTTCGGTCAGCCAGTCCGCTGCCGCCGCACCTTGATGGCGCACCAGCTGCTCGAGCGCCGCCAGGCGCGCCACCAGGGCGCTGGCGCCCAGCAGGGCCACGGTGCCGCGCAAGGTATGGCAGCTATGCACGATGGCTTGCGCCGCACCGCCGCGCACGGCCTGCTCGACGCGCGCAAACATGGCCGGCGACGTGTCGAGGTAGGTCTGCGACAGGGCGCGGAACATCTCCAGGTCGTGGCCGGTGGCGTGGAACAGCACGGCAGGATCGATGTGGCGATAGGCTGGCATGACGGCTCCGTGGCGAGGGGAAAGCGGTGGCGGGAAGGTGACGCGCTAGGCGGCCAGGCTGTTGCGCCGCGCATGGCCGGCGCAGCAGGCGCGCAGATAGCCGCGCAGTTCGTCGTAATTGACGGGCTTGGCAAAGAACACCACGCCGGGCGGCACGCCGCCCCGTTCTCCCAGCTCTTCCTGCGTCAGGCTCGACAGCATGGCGATGTGCATGTCCGCCAGCAGCGGGTCGGCCAGGATGGTACGGATCACTTCGTAGCCGTCGATGCCTTCCATGACGATGTCGGCCAGCAGGATGTCGGGCTGGTCGCGGGCGATTTCCATCAGCGCCTGGTAGCCGTTCTCGCAAAAGCGCAAGTCCGCCTGCAAGCCCCATGAACCGATCTGTTTTTCATACAGCGCGCGTTCGATGGGATTGTCCTCGATCACGAGGATGGACGGTGGACGGCCCGATGGGACGGGGCGGTTGGCCCGTGCCGCGCGCTGGTCCTGGCCCGGCTGGCCGGGATTGCCCTTGTAGGCTTCGACGGCCGCGAGGGGAATGCGCCGGTGGCCGCCCTTGGTCTTCCAGGCTTCGATCACGCCGGCCTCGACCAGTTGCTGCACCGAGGTGACCGAGATGCCGAGGATTTCAGCGGCCTTTTGGGTAGTGCAAACGTCTGCAGTGTGCATGATGGGCTTTATGGTCGCGGATGTAGTTGAAAGGAATGATACGCAATCGGGCTCAAAAAATCAATTTCAACGAATTATATGAATTCACTAAAAACCTCGCGTGCGGCGGGCCGGACTCGCGTGCGCGTGCGGCAGGGGGCAATATGCGTCTGCGGTTCCAGGAGATCGCGCCGCTCGCTGCACTCGGCGCTGCTGTGGCGTAGCAGGGTTTCCATGTCGTTTCTGTCCAGGCCCAGTACCCGCGCGGCGGCCAGGACCGGTCCGCGCGGCCCCGCGCCGTTGCGCAATATCAGGTCGGCGAAGCCGCTGGCCAGCTTCAGCAGCCAGGCCAGGTCCGTCATGTGCCCGGCCCGCCCGAAGCCGGGCGGCGCGGCATGGCAGCGCACGGCGTCGCACAGGATGTCCGGCATGCCCCAGCCCCGCATGAGCATGGCCGACAACGCCAGCTGGTGGCGGCCGAAGCGCTGCGACTCCGCGCACAGCAGCCGGGCCCTGGCGCCATTGCCGTACTGGCCCAGCAGTTCCCCATATTCCTGCGGATGCCAGGTGGCCAGGGCCAGCTGGCCGCAGTTGGCCAGCAAGCCGCAACTGTACAGCTCATCGGCCGGCGCCAGCTGCAGCGCGTCGCCGGCCACGCGGGCGGCGCACGCCATGGCCAGCGCGTGCGACCAGTAGCGCTGTGCGTCGAAGTGCGCGCACGTGGCCGCAGGCAGGGCCGGTGCGGCGAACGCCTGGCGCAGGGCGGGCAGGCCGATCGCGGCCAGCATCGCCGCGCTG
Source organism: Janthinobacterium aestuarii (assembly GCF_046113285.1). Lineage (NCBI taxonomy): Bacteria > Pseudomonadati > Pseudomonadota > Betaproteobacteria > Burkholderiales > Oxalobacteraceae > Janthinobacterium > Janthinobacterium aestuarii. The sequence continues at coordinate 3,382,343 of NZ_CP142524.1, read as the reverse complement.
ACCGCCGCATGCGTGCGCTCGCCCGGCGGTACGCCCGCATTCGCCAGGCCGATGACCTTGCCCGTCAGGGCGGGATCGCAGCCCAGTTGTTCCGCCAGTTCATCGAGCGATACCTGCTGCTCGCACAAGTTTGCCAGCCAGTGGCAACGCCCGGCGGGTGAAGGCAGGATGGCGCCGCCGGGCAGGTGCGCCAGGTCGATATGCGCGCTCATGGCCGGCTCCCGACGCCGCTGCGGTCATCGGCTTGCGCCGCGCCCGCCGTCTGCAGGACCGTGACGGCCTGCGACAGCGCGTCGAGCGCCATCAGCAGTTCCGCATGCAGGCGGCGCAGCGCGCCGATATCGTTGGAAAAGCCCGCGTGCACGGCCTGGCGCGCCAGCGCCTGCAGCGGGAGCAGACCCATGGACTGGCTGCCGTCGAGGATTTCCTGCGCCAGCACGCGCGCCGGCGCGGTCCGTTCGCAGCGCAGCGCATGGGCGATGCCGGCCAGGCGGTCGCGCGTCTCGGCCACGAACAGGGCCAGAATCTCGCCCTGCAGGCGCCGGTCGTAGCCGAACATGGCGTCCAGGCGGGCCGCGTCGAACGGCGGCGTGTCCGGCGCCCTGGACGCTGGTGGTGGCGGTGTGCTGTCCGCCACCTTGGCCGGCGGGACCATTTTGCGCATCTGCAACAGTGCATGCAGATCGGCCGGTGCCGCGCGGCCGGCCTGACGCCCGCGGGTACGGCGCCAGAGCAGGGCGGCCAGCAGCAACACCAGGCCGGCCAGGGCCAGCGCCGTGCGCATCAGCGACAGGTCTTCGCAGCGAAGGAAGGGGTGAATGGTGAAGAGGGTGTTCATGACCGTGCTCCAATGAATGCTATCTAGGCAAGTGATGCTGCGGGATGGCGGGCCTAAAAGACGTCCCAGTCGCCCGCGTCGGCGGTGGCCGGTGCCGCGGCTCTGGCCTGGCCTGCGGGCCGCGTGGCGACCAGCTTGAGCGCCGCCTTGTGCTGTGCGGGCCGCCGCGCGGCTGGCGCTTGCGGCGCCGGGCCGGCCTGTCCTGGCGCCAGCTTGAAGGCGCCCACCACGCCAGCCAGCCTGGCCGCCTGCTCCTGCAGCGATTGCGATGCGGCCGCCGCTTCCTCGACCAGGGCCGCATTCTGCTGCGTGGCTTCATCCATCTGCGTGACGGCGCGGTTGATTTCCTCGATGCCCGTGCTTTGTTCCGCGCTGGCGGCCGAGATTTCGCTGACGATGTCGGTCACGCCGCGTGCCGTGTCGACCACTTCCGTCATGGCCGCGCCGGCCTGCCGCACCAGCTTGCCGCCTTGTTCGACCTGTTCCACGGAATCGCCGATCAGTACCTTGATTTCCTTGGCGGCGGCCGCCGAACGGTGCGCCAGGTTGCGCACTTCCGTGGCCACGACGGCAAAGCCGCGCCCCTGTTCCCCGGCGCGTGCCGCTTCCACGGCCGCATTCAGGGCCAGGATATTGGTCTGGAAGGCGATGCCGTCGATGACGCTGATGATGTCGGCGATCTTGTTGGACGAGCTGTCGATCGCTTCCATGGTGCGTATCACGTCGTCCATGACTGCTCCGCCCCGCTGCGCCTTGTCCGAGGCGCTGACGGCCATTTGCTTGGCCTGGCGGGCGTTGTCCGCGTTTTGCCGCACGGTGGCCGTCAGTTCTTCCATGGCCGAGGCGGTTTCTTCCAGCGAGCCGGCCTGCTGCTCCGTGCGCGCCGACAGGTCCAGGTTGCCGGCCGCGATCTGGCCCGATGCCGTGCCGATGCTGTCCGTGCCGGAACGCACTTCGGCCACGATGCGTACCAGGCTCGCGCTCATGTCCGCCATGGCCTTCATCAGCTGGCCCACCTCGTCGTTTGACGCGGTGTTCACTTGCACGCTGAGGTCACCGCCCGCGATGGTGCGGGCCACGTCGATGGCGCCGGCCAGCGAAGCGGCGATGCGCCGCGCCAGCAGCAGACCCATGCCGGCCACCAGCGCCGTCACGGCCAGGGCCAGGCCGATGGAAATCCAGCGCGCGCTGGCAGCGGCGGCGGCGCCATGGGCCGCGCCCTTGGCGGACACGTTTTCGTTGTAGCGGTGGTGGGCGGCGAGGGCGTCGACCAGTTCCTTGATGATGGGCTGGTTTTCCATCAGCAAGTCGCGTGCCGCGTCCACTTCGCCCGCCTTCGACAGCGCCAGCACCTTGTCGCGCACCGTGTCGTAGCGCGCCAGCACGGCACGGTCGGCAGCCAGCAGCGCGCGGTCCTGCTCGTCGGTGACATCGTCTTTTTCATACTGGTCGAGTGCCTTGCCCACCGCCGCGCGCGCTTCCCTGATGCCCGCTTCGAGCTTGTCGCGCCCGGCCGCATCCTTGCTGGCCATGTGCTGCCAGACGGCCGTGCGCATCTGCGCGAACGGCACGAAAGCCTGGTTCAATGTCAGCAGGCTGGGCACCGTGTTGACGGTGGCATAGCTGGCCGCCGTGTACACGCGGTCCATCTGGTAGATGCCAAAACCCGCCAGAGCGGCCAGTCCGAGGACGACGGAAAGAATCAATGCGTACAGTCGTTTAGCGATGGTCATGATGGGCGCCGCTCCAGTGAAGTGAAATGCAAGAAAAAGTGGTTGGTTTCGCTGTTTTTTTCATTCTACGATAAAAATTCGTTTTATTCGAGAAATTTGTTGTTAATTTATTTTATTCAATGATTTTCATCAAAATCGTACTGCTGTAGCTGGCTCGACGGTCAGCTCGTGTATAAAAAGCCACACGGCACGCGGCGCCCGTTCTCGCGTGTGGCACGCTTTGCCGATTGGTGAAAAAATGCAATTTGCTTGATTGCAATCAAATACGGTGCGCAATCGCGTGCCGCCGACTGACTCTTGTAAAGGAGCATCATGACTGCCTCTGCCCGGCCTGGACCCTTGCTTGTCATCACCGCAGTCATCTTCATCTTGCTGGGCCTGGCGCTTGCCGGCGGCGGCGCCTGCCTCGTCAGCCTCGGCGGTTCCTGGTATTACGTGGTGGCCGGCATCGGCATGCTGATCGCGGGCGCGCTCGTGTGGAAGGGGCGGCGCAGCGCCCAGCTTTTCCTGGCCCTGCTGCTGTTCGCCACCCTGGTCTGGTCCGTCATCGAAGTGAAGTTCGACTGGTGGCAATTGCTGCCGCGTCTCGATATCTGGTTCGCCGCCGCCGTCTGGCTGCTGCTGCCGTTCGTCGACCGCCGCCTCGATCCGCCCTTGACGGCCGGGGCGAAACCGCGCGACGCGGGCAAGAGCGCCCTGACGGCGGCCGTGGTGCTGACGGCCGCCGTGGGCGTGTTCTCGCTGTTCCAGGATTACTACACCCTGCACGGCGAAGTGCCGGCCGAGAACATGGCGGCCGCGCCGCAAGGCGATTTCGCGCCGGGCGTGGCGCCCAACGACTGGGCCGCGTACGGTCGCTCCGGCTATGGCGACCGCTATGCGCCGGCCGCGCAGATCACGCCGGCCAACGCTGCGCAGCTGAAACAGGCGTGGGTGTACCACACGGGCGACTTCAAGGGGCCGAACGACCCGGGCGAGATCGCCAACGAAGTCACGCCGCTGAAAGTGAACGGCATGCTGTACCTGTGCACGCCGCATAACATCGTCATCGCGCTCGATCCGGACACGGGCAAGGAGCTGTGGCGCCACGATCCGAAGATCAACCGCGACGCGTCCAGCTACCAGCACATGATCTGCCGCGGCGTGGCCTATTGGGACGTCAACGCGGGCCGCGCCAAGGGCGACCCTGCGCCCGAGGCGGCCGGCATGGAGTGTCCGCGCCGCATCTTCGCGCCCACCATGGATGCGACCCTGATCGCCGTCAATGCCGATACGGGCGCAGCGTGCAAAAGCTTTGGCGAAAACGGCGTGATCGGCCTGTATCACGGCATGGGCATGAAGAAGCGGGGCTTCTTGATGCCGACCTCGCCGCCGGCCGTGGCGCAGAACGTGGTGGTGATGGCCGCCAGCGTGACCGATAATTTTTCCACGGAAGAGCCATCGGGCGTGATCCGCGGCTACGATCCCGTCACCGGCAAGCTGATGTGGAACTGGGATGCCTCGAACCCCGACGACACGGCGCCGATCGCCGATGGCAAGACCTACACCAACAACTCGCCCAATTCCTGGGGCGTCTCCAGCGTCGATGAAAAGCTGGGCATGGTGTACATCCCGATGGGCAATGAAACGCCCGACACGTGGGGCGGCAACCGCAATCCGCATGGCGAGAAATACAATAGCGCCATCGTCGCGCTCGATCTTGCCACCGGGAGAGTACGCTGGGTCTACCAGACCGTGCACCACGATATCTGGGACATGGATATCGGCGGCCAGCCTACGCTGGTCGACATCGACACGCCGAAAGGCAAGGTGCCGTCCGTGGTGGCGACCACCAAGCGGGGCGACATCTATGTGATCGACCGGCGCGACGGCAGCCTGGTCGTGCCGGCGCCGGAAAAACCCGTGCCGACGGCCAACGCGGCCCCTGGCGACAAGCTGTCGCCCACGCAGCCGTTCTCGGCATTGACGTTCCTGCCCGAGAAGCACATCAGCGAAACGGATATGTGGGGCACGACGCCGTTCGACCAGCTGGCGTGCCGCATCATCTTCCGCCAGCACCGCTATGAAGGGCCGTTCACGCCGCAAACGGTGGCCGAAGGCAAGATCAAGGGCGCCATCATTTCGCCTGGCCCGCTGGGCATCTTCGAGTGGGGCGGGGCGGCCGTCGATCCCGTGCGCCAGCTGCTGCTGGTCAATCCCGATTACATGGGCTTCCTCGAGCGCCTGGTGCCGCGCGCGCAAGCCAATGCGCCGGGCGGCACGGGCACGGAAATGGGCTTGCAGCCGCAGACGGGCGTGCCGTTTGCCGTGGAAATCAAGCCCTTCCTGTCGCCGCTGGGCTTCCCGTGCCAGGCGCCGCCGTGGGGCTATATCGCCGCCGTCGACCTGCGCACCATGAAAAAAGTGTGGATGCACAAAAACGGCACCACGCGCGACAGCGCCCCCGTGCCCATCGCCTTGCCGCTGGGCGTGCCCAGCCTGGGCGGCATCAGCACGACGGGCGGCGGCGTGGCTTTCCTCAGCAGCACGCTCGACTATTACATCCGCGGCTACGACGTGCGCAACGGCAAAACCGTATGGAAAGCCCGCTTGCCGGCCGGCGGCCAGGCCACGCCGATGAGTTATGTCTCCGACAAGACGGGCAAGCAGTACGTGGTGGTGATGGCCGGCGGCCACGGTTCGCTGGGCACGAAGATGGGCGACAGCCTGGTGGCGTTTGCCTTGCCGGATGAGGCCGTGAAGGAGGCGGGGAAAGGGAAGTAATTAAGTTCGCTGCGGTGCCGCCACTGCTGGTGGCAGCGCAGCATAATTAATTGCCGGGCTGGCGAGTTTTTAAAGTTGCATGTTGCTTATAATAATGTCGTTTGTTAGACTCGGGACCGGACTCATATCGCCTATCCTGTGACTTATTCAATGAACACGACGACCTTTTCGGTAATGACAGCAGTACTACTTTCCATTGGCGCTTGTTCTCCTAAAGCACCGAATGCCGAACTCGACGCGGCGAATAAAAAGATCGCCACGCTGGAAGCCGAGCTGGCGGTTGAAAAGGCAAAAAATACTTCAGTTCCCGTAGCCGCGGCCTCTGCGCCAGCGGCAAGTGCCGCCGCCGACATGGCCGTGACGGGAAAGCAGTGGAATTATGATGTGAACGAAGACAAGATGGATGGCGGCACGACTTATTTTGCCAACGTGTATAGCACCAATGCCGTCAATTTTGACTTCCCCTACAGCGGATTGCAAAACGCCAAATTGACTTTGCGGGCAGGATACCGTCAAGGTAAAGATGTGATCTTTTCGATCAGAAAGGGGCAGATATTATGCCCCTCCTATCAGGATTGCACGGTGCTGGTGAGATTTGATGATGAAAAGCCCGTCAATTATTCCGCGGCGGCGCCTGCTGATAATAGTTCAGATACGATTTTCTTCCGCAATTATGAGAAATTCCTGGGGAAACTGCAAAAAGCGAAAAGAGTACGCATTGCCGTGGATATTTTTCAGGAAGGCGCACCTGTATTTGAATTTGATGTCAGCGGATTTGATCGTCAACAATATCAGCCCAAGCGAGCAAAAGCATTGGGTACTTAAGCAATACCGCGAAAATGCTGGGGTCGGACCCTGAGGGTCCGACCCCAGATTTTATTGTGCCGCCAATCCCAGCTTCAAGCCCACCAGCTTGCCCGGCGTGGCCTCCGTTTTTTCCGGCGCGCCCGCGCTGACCCTGGCCGCCGGCGTGCCGTCCTGCTGCAGGGCAGCCACAATCGCCGCGCTGCGCTGGGCACCCAGTTTATTCAAGGCATCGGCAGGCAGGGGCTGCTTGGCTTCCAGCTGTTCGCGCAAGCCGTTGTAGAACGCTCCCGTGTCGGCCACTTGCGGCTCACCCTCGATCAGCTTGCCCAGGCGTTGGAAGACGGGGATCTTGGCCGCCGCCGGTGCGGAAGCGTTGGCGGAGGCCGCCGCTGGGGCAGGCGCAGTTGATTCCGCCGCCTTTTTCTGCTTGTCCAGCTCGGCCTTGCCGAAGCGCTCGCCGTACAGCTCGCGCAGGGCGCCCCGTATCTTGCGTTCGCCCAGATTCAACGGTCCCGGTTCCTCTCCCGCTTCGAGCTTGATGCCGGCCTTGGCGGCGACGGCGCGGCGCACGGCCTGGGCGCGCAGGGCGGCTCCGTCCGTGTCGCTGTACTGGCCCGGCACGGCCAGCTTCAGCTGTTCGCGCTTGGCGAGGATCTGCGCCACCTGCTTGAGTTTTTCCCGCTCGGGCGGCAGCAGCACGGCGCTGCCCGCATCGAAGTCGATCGATTCCAGCTTGTCGGCGCTGATGCCCAGCAAGTTGCCCAGCGCGCGGAACGGCGCCGTGACGATTTTCGTCAGCACATTGCCGACGGCTTTCCAGATCAGCGCGCCATAGCTGAATTGCGGATCGTTCATGTCGCCCGACACGGGCAGGCCCAGGTCGATGCGCCCGTCGCTATCCTTGAGGATGGCCAGCGCCAATTCCAGCGGCAGCTTCAGGGCGTCCGGGCTGTCGATGCGCTCGCCCAGGGTCAGCTTGTCGAGCACGACCTGGTTGGTGCCGTCGAGCTGGCGGTTGCGCACCTTGTATTGCAAGTCCAGCGAAATCTTGCCTTCCGCCACTTTATAGCCGGCGAATTTCATCGTGTACGGCGAGGCGGATACCATGTCGACGTTCTTGAAGACCACGTTCAAGTCCGTGTTGTCGGTCGGGGCGAAGGGATTTAATTGTCCGCGCACGCGCGCCAGGCCGAATTCGTCGATGCGGCCGTCCAGCTCGATCTGGCTGCGCGCATCGCGCTTCGTCGACAGGCCCGTGACGACGCCGTTCAATTCATAGATTTTCGCCGCAAACTGTGGCCGCAGGCTCAGGTCGGCAAAGTCCAGCTTGGCATTCTGCAGGCGCACGCGGCGTACGCGCACGGGGAAACCTGCGTCGGCCGCAGGCGCGGTGGCGGTAGCCGGAGCGGGTGCCGTGGCCGGCTCGGGCGCCTTCACCAGCAGGCGCTGGGCATTGAGGCTGCGGTCGTTTTCGATGATCAGCTGGGCATTCGGTTCGACCACGCGCAGCTCGGGGATGTCGACAAAATCGGGGCCCACGCTGGCCGTCAGCTTGTCGGCGCGCACGCTTTTCCATGAGGCGAAGCGCTTGCCATCCGTTTCATTGAGCACGAGGCCGGCGATATCCACGCCGCCCTCATAGCGTACTTTCGGCGCTTTCGGCGCGCCGCCGCCCGTCGTCAGGCGCCCGCTGCCGGAGAGCGTGCCGCCCGCCAGCTTCAGTTTCAGATGCTGCGCCAGCAGCGGTTGCACGGGCGCCAGGGTCAGCTGTTTCAGGTTCAGTTGCGCATCGACGGCGCCCGTGCCCGGCACGAACTTGCCGTTGGCCGTGAGCAAGCCGCCTTCGCGCAGGCCCACGCCCAGCTCGAACGGCAGCGCCTGCTTCATGTCGTTGCTGACCTTGTGCAGCGACAGGCTGGCATCCTGCAGCGTGCCCTTGATGCCTGTGCCCGCGTCTTCGAAACGGGCACCGAATTTGCTCAGTTCCACCTTGTCTACCGTCGTGGACCACGGCGCGGAAGGGCTTTCCTTGCCTGCGTCGGCCTTGCCGGAGGAAAACACGGGCAGTTTTTGCGCAATCGCAAACTCTCCCTGGCGGTTGCGCGCCAGGTCAATCTGCGCACCGCTGGCCGTTACGGCGCCCAGGTGCACGCTATGCGCCGCCAGGTCGATCTTGCCTTCCGTAAAGCCCAGCTGGGCCAGCTTGAACGGCGTTTGCGCGCCCCGTTGCATGGCCAGGTCGGCCAGGCTGAAATTGGCGCCGTCGATCACGGTGGCCAAGCCCGCTGGCCCTTGTTGCAAGCCCAGCTGCAGCTGCAGTTGCAACTGTTTCGCGCTCAATTGCAGGGCTGGCGAGACGGTTTCATCGATGGTGGAGACGTCCACATTGGCCAGCGCCAGCTGTTTTAAATCCACCTTCCACTTGCCAGGTTTGGCTGGCGCGGCGGCCGGTGCTGCAGGTGCGGGATTGCCCGGCAGCATCAGGTTCGCCACGTCGATCTCGCCCTTGCTGTCGCGGCGCACGGCCACCTTGCCGCCGTACAAGTTGATTTTATCCACCGTGACGTTCTGGCGCGCCAGATCCACGTTCACGCCGGCGATGCCCAGGGTGTCCAGCGATGTAAATGGCGCGCCCTTGCCATCTTGCACCAGCGCCAGGTCGCGCAAGGCCAGGCCCGCGCCCTTGACCGTCGCTTGCAGCGTGCCGTCGGCATAGGAAAAGGCGTAGGGCAGGCGGGCCGACAGCTTGCCGCTGGTGACCGTCGCCCGCGTGTACGCCTTCAAATACGCGGCCAGGCCGGGCAGGGAAGCGTCGTTCAGTATCAACTCGCCTTCGCCGCGAATCGGGCTGAGCGAGGCCGTGCCGCGCCAGTGCAGCTTGCCGCCGCGCGCCGCGTCGGCGCTGAGGCTGTAGCTGCCGTTGGCATCGGGCAGGGTGGAGATATTGTCGAGTGTAAAGTTGATCGGCGTGAAGTTATCCGCATAACCCGCCTTCTGGTCTTGCCAGTCCACTTTGCCTTGTTCCAGCGCAAAGCGGGCGATGACGAGGCGCGGCATGCCGCCGTCGCTCTTGTCCGGATGATTGCGTTGCCAGGTGGCCAGCACTTCGGCCAGGTTGAACTTGCCGTCCGGCGTGATGGTCAACTGCGCCTGCGGCGCCGTGATGCGGATTTCCGCCAGGCTCCAGGCGCGGCGCACGATGGATTTCCATTCGAGTTGCACGGCCAGCGCGCCGATGGACAGCAGCGGCGCGCCGCTCTGGCCACCAGCGCTGGCCGCTTCCTTGAAAGCGATCTGGTCCGCTTCCAGGCGCAAGGTGAACGGGTTGAAGCGCACGTCGGCGATGCTGGCCTGGCGCGCCAGTTCTTTTTCTGCAAATTTGGGCAGCTGGTTTTTGATGACGTAGGGTACCAGCCAGAAACCGGCCGCGCTGTAGGCGGCCAGGACGCAGCCGGTGCCGACGGCCCAGCGCTGCCAGCGTTTCCAGCGAAATGTTTTCGTCTGCACGCTTTTGTTGTCGATTGTGTTCACGAACTTACCTTTTGATCTTGTTGGGCGGCACATCCTGCACGCCGTGACTGTCAGTATGCCTCTTTGCGGCCTCGTCTGCAAAATCCAAACGTGTTCAAGTGATAACAGGCGCCAGGGTGGCCTTGTTTCTCCTGTAAAACTCACACAAACCCACTCTTACTTGATAATGATTCTCATTATCGGTATCATGCGCGCTAACCGTAAGTTTCCATCCGTACATATTTTCTCATTGAAAGCCCGATGTCATGTCTGTCGTCTCTCCCCGCACCCGCTTACTTCCAGTCGCCGCGGCCCTGTCGCTGGCCTTCGCTTCCCATGCGGCCCATGCCGCCAGCGGCCAGGACGATCTGACGGCTGGCGATGAGAAAGTCATGCAAGCCGTGCAAGTGACGGGCGCCCGCGCGCAAGGCCTGGTGCCCGTCACGACGGAGGCGGGCAGCTTTCGCGGCGCCAACATCATGGACGTGCCGTCGACCGTCAACGTGATCACGCGCGAATTGCTGGAGCAGCAAGCCGTGTCCGGCCTGTACGATGCTGTGCGCAATACGGCGGGCGTGACGCGCCAGCAAAATGGCGGCGAAACGTGGGATCAGCTGGTGATACGCGGCATCGCCGTGGAAAACCGCACGAATTACCGCCTCAACGGTTCCATGCCCATCATGAATTTCTCGCAAGTGCCCATGGAAAACAAGGAACGGGTGGAAGTGCTGAAGGGCGCCTCGGCCCTGTACTACGGTTTTACGTCGCCGGCCGGCGTCGTCAACTTCGTCACCAAGCGGGCGGGCAGCAAGCCCGTCACCAGCATGGGCTTGAGCCTCGATGACCGGGGCAGTGCCGTGGCGAATGTCGACGTGGGCCGCCGTTTCGGCGCGCAGCAGGAATTCGGCGTGCGCATCAACGCGGCCGGCGGCACCCTGGGTTCCTACCTCGATCATGTCGGCAATGGCAACCGCAGCTTTCTCTCCACGGCGCTGGACTGGCGGGTGACAAATAAACTGCTGTTGAAATCCGACCTGGAATACGACCGCCGCAAGGTGACGGAGCAGGCGGGCGTGGCCTTGCCCACCGCCGTGAAAGGCGTGATCAACCTGCCGCGCGCCGTCGATCCGCGCAACTTGATCGGCCCCGACTGGTCGAATTTCGAGGCGCAGACGAAAAACGCGCAATTGCGCGCCGACTACGCCATCACGGATGGCTGGGCCTTGACGGTGGAGGCGGGCCACTCGGAAACGGCGCGCGACCGCCGCCTGGCCATCTTCCGCCTGAATAACGCGGCGGCGCTGGCCACGGGCGCGGGCCGCATCACGGGCAATATCCAGCACAGCGTGACGGCGTCGGACTTGCTGCGCGCGGAACTGGCCGGCAACTTTAATACGGGTTTGATTGCCCATGAACTGACCCTGGGCGCCTCGCGCACGGACAAGTCGCAAGATCCTATCTACCAGAGCAACTACACGATCGCGTCGCAAAACCTGTACAGCCCCGTACCCGTGACGAATGTCGTGTTCGGTCCCAAGCCGACGGCGCCGACGACGGCTGCGCTCGAGACGCGCGACACGGGCTTGTACGCGCTCGACCGCATGGTCTTCAGCCCGCAGTGGCAAAGCGTCATCGGCGTGCGCCGCAGCAGTTATCAGAGCGACCAGGGCGCCAGCCACTACGACGTCAGCAAGACGACGCCGATGGCCTCATTGATCTACAAGGCCACGCCCGAACTGTCGTTTTACGCGTCCACGGCGCGGGGCCTGGAAGAGGGCGAGACGGGCCCGACGGGCACCGTGAACCAGGGCGTCAAGATGGCGCCCGGCGTGAGCAAGCAGAAGGAGCTCGGTGCGCGCTGGCTGACGCCGGGCGGCACCTTGCTGTCCGCCGCGCTGTTCGACATCACGCGCCCCGGCTATTACACGAATAGCAGCAACGTCTTCACGTCGGACGGCGAACAGCGCTACCGCGGCCTGGAAATCTCGACGCAAGGCAAGCTGACGCGTCAGCTGTCGTGGCAGACGTCGGCCCAGCTGCTCGACCCGCGCTTTGCGCACATCAACGCCGACTACAATGGCAAGGCGCCGGAAAACGCGTCGAAACGCACGGCCAGCGCCTTCTTGGCTTATGCCTTCGACGCCGTGCCTGGCCTGTCCGTCAACGGCGGCGCGTATTACTACAGCGCCCGTCCCGTCAACGACCTGAACCAGGCCTTCCTCGGCGGCGTGAGCCTGTTCAGCGCGGGCGCCCGCTATGCGAGCCGCGTGATGGACAAGGCCGTCGTGTGGCAGCTGAACGTGGAAAATGCGGCCGACAAGCGCTACTGGGCCGGCGCGGGCACGCGGCTGGCGTCGGGTGCGCCGCGCGCCATCAAGCTGTCGATGAAGGTGGATTTGTAAGAACGCCTATCAAAACCTACTGCGCGTCGTGATCTGCGGCCTGCGATGCTCACTGTGCTCAAGCACAGTTCCGCTTCTCAGCCACAGCTCCCTTCCGCTCGCTACGGTTTTGTTAGGCGTTGTAAGCAAGGTTTGACTTGCGCCCTGTGCGCAGGGGCCTTGCCCTGATACAATGTTGCCATGTTCATCAGCAAAGGCAAGGCCGGCATCGTCCTGTGGATCGCGTGTATCGCCATCTTCCTGGCCACGCTCGCCCCTACGGTGTCGCGCGCGCTGACGGTCGCCAGCGGCCTGGCCGTGCCCAGCCTGGAAATCTGCTCGGTGGCGGGCGGCATGAACATGTTGCCCGCAACATTGTCCACTGACGCGCCTGATACTTCCAAGGGCAGCATGCGCATGGGCGATTGCCCCTGCTGCAGCATGCATGCGGACACCTTGTCGATACCGCCCACCACCCTCGTGCTCGCTTCCGGCGAGCTCCTCACGGGCTTGCTGCCCGAGCTGTTCTACCAATCCGCCACGCCCCTGTTCGCCTGGACGCCCGTCCAGCCCCGTGGGCCTCCCGCCGCTTTCTGATCTGTCCCTTTCCCTGAACTGCCTTGCGCCGCGCGGCCATGTGCTGTGTTGCGCTTGCGCCTGTTCATCTTACCTATACAGCATCTGAAAGCAGCACCATGAAACATTTACCGTTCTTGATTTCCCTCGCCATCGCCATGCCCGCCGTGGCGCAAACCCACAATGAAGCAGGCACCACCGTTTTGCCGGAAATGAAAGTCATCGTCACGGCCATAGGCGACGGCTACCGTCCTGCCGCCGACTCGGCGCTGATGCTCTCCAGCACGCCCGGCTACAGCGTGGCGGCCGGCGGCGGCGTGTCCGGCTTGCCTGTCGTCAATGGTTTTGCCGATGACCGCCTCAAGATTCGCATCGACGGCATGGAATTGACGTCCGCCTGCGCCAATCACATGAATGCGCCGTTGTCGTACATTGATCCGCAACAAGTGCAGCGCATCCGCCTGATCGCGGGTGTGACCCCCGTCAGCGCGGGCGGCGACAGCATCGGCGGCACCATCGAGGTGCAATCGAACGCGCCCGTCTTCGCCCGGCCGGGCGCGGGCCTGCTCACGCAAGGCAGCTTTGCCGTGTCGGGGCGCAGCGTCAACAACAGCGTGGCGACCAGCGTGCACGCCACGGCCGCCAGCGACGTGCTCAGCATCGGCTACAGCGGCGCCTATACGCGTGGCCACAGCTATGAAGACGGCCACGGCAATACCGTGCTGGCCAGCATGTTTGAAAGCATCAACCAGGCCATCGTGCTGGCGGCGAAGGGCGATGGTCAGCAGCTGACCTTGCGCGCCGGCGTGCAGCACATCCCGTACCAGGGTTTTCCCAACCAGTACATGGACATGACGGACAACCATGGCCAGTTCGCCAATCTCGCTTACCAGGGCACATTTGCCTGGGGCGTGCTGGACGCGCGCGCCTACTGGCAGCAGACGGACCACGAAATGGGCTTTTTCACGCCCGAGCGCAAGGGCACGATGCCGATGATTACGCATGGCCGCAACACCGGTTATGCGCTGATGGCCAGTCTGCCGACAGGGGCTGGCGAGTTGCGCCTGGGTCAGGAGCGGCACGGTTTCCGCCTCGACGATTACTGGCCGGCCGTGCCCGGTTCCATGATGATGGGGCCGCGCACCTACCTGAACATCAATGACGGCAAGCGCGACCGCGCCGTGCTGTTCGGCGAGCTGGAAACGCGCCACGATGCGCGCTGGACGAGCGTGCTGGGCGTGCGCGGCGAATCCGTGCGCATGGAGTCGGGCGACGTGCAATCGTACGGCACCAATATGATGAACATGCCGGACCTGATGGCCGCCAAGGCCTTCAATGCGCGCAGCCGCAGCCAGCGCGACACGAATATCGATGCCTCCGCGCAAGCGACATTCACGCCCGATGCGGCCAGCAGCTATGCATTCGCGCTGGCGCGCAAGGTGCGCTCGCCCAACCTGTACGAGCGCTACTCGTGGGGCCGCGGCTCGATGGCCATGACCATGACCAACTGGTTTGGCGACGGCAACGGCTATGTGGGCGATATCGACCTGAAACCGGAGACGGCGTACACAGCCGCGTTCACGGCCGACTGGCATGGCGGTGGCGAAGAGGGCTGGTTCCTGCGCGTCAACCCCTATTACAGCAAGGTCGACAATTACATCGACGTCGACGTGCTGTCGTCTTTCCACCCGTATATGAAAATGGGCGCGAACGGCAACTTGCTGCGCTTTGCCAACCACGACGCCAAATTGTACGGCGCGAATCTGGCCTGGCAGCTGCCGCTGGCCAGCAGCGCCCGCTGGGGCCGCTTCATGGCGACGGGCAATGCGGCTTACACGCGGGGCAAGCGCAGCGATGGCGGCGACCTGTACCGCATGATGCCGTTCAACGCCTTGCTGGCCGTCGAGCACAAGCTGGGCGCCTGGAGCAGCCGCATCGAAACGAAGATCGTGGCCCGCAAGGACAAGGTCGATGCCCGCCGCTTCGAACCGGAAACGGGCGGCTATGCGCTCGTCAACCTGCGCAGCAGCGTGGCATTGAACAAGATGGCCAGCCTGAGCGCCGGCGTGAGCAACCTGTTCAACCGCGCGTATGCGGACCCGCTCGGCGGCGTGTATCTGTCTGGGCTGAAAGCGAACGGCGGGGCGCTGCAAGCCTTGCCGGCCGAGGGACGGTCGATTGACCTGGGGCTGCAGCTGAAGTTCTAAGCCTGCTATCAGCGTGCGCCTTCCTGCCGCCGATGCGGCAGGAAGGCGCACGCTGGCAACGCCGCATCGGTGAGCGCCATGTGGTCGTGACAATGTGCGCATGTTTCTTGATGGTAATTTGTTATGCTCTCTGGCGCCAGCTTCAGGCGTTTGGCGCACATGGGTGCGATAGCGGAGGCTGAAGGCTTTATCTGCTCAAATGAAGCTGACTGAATAAAAGGTGTCCATGATCGCATTTAAAGATTTTCGTTCGACCACTGCGGGCAGTCCGCTTTCCGATGGCATGGACCGGTCGCTGGTATTGGCCAATGAATGGCTGTTAAAAACCGGCGTTCGTCCGGTCAACATCGAAACCATCACGGAAACGCGAGGCTGGACGGCGTTAGCCAAGGTTGAGCGAGGGATACGGGTTTGGTATGAAGTGGCGCCTCCTCCCTTGAAGTCCTGAGCTGTTCAGGCAGACCATTCCCCGCTCACCGGCCGCAGAGCCATCAACTTCCACCTCCGCTCTTTTTTCGCCGTGAGCCCGTCAGCACGCGCAGCGCGGTGGCGATCGGCACCTTGTTCTTGGCCAGGTAGGCGGCGGCCGTGGCGGTATCGAGCATTTCCTGGAAAATAATGCCGACCTCGATCTTTTGGGCCGTCAAATCGTCCTGCCTTGCGCAGTCGAGGATATCCATATTCGTAGCAGTAACTTTGTCATTCTTGGAGCGCATTTTTGCCTCGGTAGAAAAGAGAAAAAATGTCTCCTTTATTTGCCTTTAAGATAACTTATTTTTGTGACTTTGTGGAAATTTTTCTTTAATCGATAGTGCCTTCAAGAATTAAATTTAGCTATGGGCCAAGGTTAGTGCCTGGGGATGAATGCGGGATAGATGACATTCCCTCATGCATTGCCTGATCAACCATCGTTTGCCAGCGGCGCCCGGATGCGCTCTAATCATGGCTTGTTCCTACACGAGGTTGCCATGCTGCCCACTCCCGCCATCGCCGCGCTGCGCGAAAAATTTCCCCTGATTACAGAACTGATGGCCTTGCAGCCCTTGAGCTGGTTCAATCCCCGCATCGCCCCGGCGGCCGAGGGTTTGAAGGATGTGGGCTTGACGGCGGACGACGTGGCCGATGCCAGCGCGCGCCTGGCGCGCTTTGCGCCGTACCTGGCCAAGGCGTTTCCGGAAACGCAGGCCAGCGGCGGCGTCATCGAGTCGCCCGTCGTGCCGCTGCCCGCCATGCAGGCGGCCTTAGACATGACGAGCGGTCAGCTGTGGCTCAAGCAGGACAGCCATTTGCCCATTTCCGGCTCGATCAAGGCGCGCGGCGGCATCTATGAAGTGTTGAAACATGCGGAAATGCTGGCGCTGGACGCGGGCTTGCTGAAGGAGGGCGATGACTACAGCGTGCTGGCCAGCGACGCCGTGCGCGCCTTCTTTGGCCAGTATGCGATCGCCGTCGGGTCCACGGGCAACCTCGGTTTGTCGATCGGCATCATGAGCGCGCGTCTGGGCTTTCGCGCCACCGTACACATGTCGGCCGATGCGCGGCAATGGAAGAAGGATAAATTGCGCATCCACGGCGTCACCGTCGTCGAGTACGCGACCGACTACAGCGTGGCCGTGGAAGCGGGGCGCCAGCAGGCGGAGAACGACCCCACCTGCCACTTCGTCGACGATGAAAATTCGCACGATCTGTTCCTCGGCTATGCGGTGGCGGGCCAGCGCCTGCAAGCCCAGTTCCAAGCGGCCGGCGTCGCGGTCGATGCGCATCACCCGCTGTTCGTCTACCTGCCGTGCGGCGTGGGCGGCGGTCCCGGCGGCGTGGCCTTCGGCTTGAAGCTGGCCTTTGGCGATTTTGTTCACTGCGTCTTCGTCGAGCCGACCCACTCGCCGTGCATGCTGCTGGGCGTGCACACGGGCTTGCACGAGGGAATTAGTGTGCAGGAGATCCGCATCGACAACCTGACGGCCGCCGATGGACTGGCCGTGGGACGCCCGTCCGGCTTCGTCGGGCGCGCCATGCAGCGGCTGATCGACGGCTACGCCACCGTCACCGATGAAGAACTGTACCGCTTGCTGGCGACGCTTGAGCAAACGCAAGGCTTGCGCCTGGAACCGTCCGCCGTGGCCGGTTTCGCGGGCATCCCTGCCGTGCTGGCCGCGCCGCAATACCAGGCGCAGCTGGAAACGGCCACCCACCTCGTGTGGGGTACGGGCGGCAGCATGGTGCCCGAGCAGGAAATGGCTGCCTACGTGGCGCGCGGCCGCGCCTTGCTGGCGGCCGGAGCCGCCTGATGCCGCCCGGCATGCCGCGCATGTCCACGCTGACGGCCAGCCAGTTCGCCAACCTGCACACCTTTCTCGTGGCGGCGCGCCATGCCAGCTTCGCGCTGGCCGCGCAGGAACTGGCGCTCACGCCCAGTGCCGTCAGCCACCGCATCGCGCGGCTGGAAAGCAGCCTGGGCTTGCGGCTGTTCCAGCGCCTGACGCGGCAGGTCAAACTGACGGCCGACGGCGAGCGCATCTTTGCCGCCCTGCAAATCGGCTGGGACGGCTTGCAGGCGGCGCTGGCCGGCGGCAATGCGCTGGCGGGCAGCATCACCGTGCATGCGCGCCCGTCCATCGCCCAGTGCTGGCTGGTGCCGCGCCTGGCAGGCTTCGCTGCACAGTATCCGGACGTGTCGGTCGACTTGCGCGTGGGCAATGAAAGCGTGGACTTTCGCGCCGGCCAGGTCGACCTGGCCTTGCACTATGGCGACGGCCACTTTCCCGGCCTGGCATCGCGCAAGCTGATGGAGGAATGGCTGGCGCCCGCGTGCAGCCCGCACTATGCGCGCGAACACGGCTTGTTTGACGCGCCGCATCAGCTGTCCAGCGCGACGCTGCTGCACGACACCCTGGCCTGGCCCGCCTGCGCGCCCGACGCCGAGTGGCGGTTGTGGCTGGACGGGCAGGCGCCGGAGGTGACCTTGCCGGCGCGCAGCCTGCGCTTCGACCGCGCCGACCTGTGCGCGCAGGCGGCCATCCACCATGCGGGCGTGGCCATGGGCCGGCGCCAGCTGGTGCAGCCGTGGCTGGCCAGCGGCCAGCTGGTCTTGCCGTTCGGCCCTTTCAACTTGCCCAGCCCGCAGGCGTATTACCTCGTGCATGCCGCTCGGCCGCTGCCGGCGAGGGTGCAGGCCTTGTTCGATTGGCTGCTGGGGCAGGCAATTTGATACACTGCGCCCCTTGTTGAAGCACACGCCAGAAAGAACACCCATGCAGCCAACCCCATCGACTTCGACCGCGCCGGCGCAATTGCGCGAGTTACGCAGCACTGCGCTGGCCTGCCTGCTGGAACCGGACCCGGCAACCAAGGTGGCGATGGTGGCCGCCATGGCCGCGGCGCCGCTGGCGCTCGACGCAAAGGCGGACTTGGCGCCCACGGGCGCCGTGCCGGGCCGGCCCGAGCGTCCGGAACTGGTGCCGCCGCGCCTGGTGGGGCGGCGTTCGATGATCACGCCGGAAGGGCGCGCCATGCTGGTGCACGCGCTCGCGCATATCGAATTCAACGCGATGAATTTGGCGCTCGATGCCCTGTGGCGCTTCCCGGACCTGCCGGCTGAATACTACACGGACTGGCTGCGCGTGGCGAAGGAGGAAGCGACGCACTTTGCCATGCTGCAGGCGCACCTGCAGGTCTTGGGCCACACGTATGGCGACTTCCCCGGCCACGACAGCCTGTGGGAAATGGTCGACAAGACGCGCGGCGACGTGCTGGCGCGCATGGCGCTGGTGCCGCGCACCCTGGAAGCGCGGGGCCTCGATGCGATTCCGCCGCTGCGCGCCAAGCTGGCGCAGGCGGGCGACATGGCCGCCGCAGCCATCCTCGACATCATCTTGCGCGACGAAGTGGGGCACGTCGAGATCGGCAACCGCTGGTACGGCTATCTGTGCGCGCAGCGCGGCCTGGAGCTGCGCGCGACGTATGCGGAACTGGCGCTGCGCTACGAGGCGCCCACCCTGCGCGGCCCGTTCAACCTGGAAGCGCGGCGGCGGGCGGGGTTTTCGGAGCTGGAATTGTCCGATCTGCCCGCCTGACCTTGCCTACGGATGGGCCGTGAGGCTGATGTGCCAGTGGCTCAGGTGTCCCGTCTCGATGTGCACTTTTGCCGGCTTGGTCCAGGCGCCCGCGCCGGGGATCTTGTCGGCCGGCGCGGCGGAAAAGCGCCCGTCGACGAGGGCCAGCTTGATGAAGCTGGGGCCGATGTAGATGATGCGCGTGCTGGCCGGCGCCGCTTCCTGGGCCAGCATGGCCCGGTTCGCCGCGATCCACGCCAGCAGCGCCGTCAGTTTCGGCTTTTGCGCGGGGTTGGCCACCACTTCCGCTTTTGCGTCGTTGATCAGCTGGTGAATGGCGGCGCCGTCGTTCTGGCCGCCCAGCGCGTCCGTATAGCCGCCGGCGCCGTCCGCGTAGCGCAAGTCGATCTGCTGGCCGTCGCTGTGGCCGCTGTGGCCGAGGATGGACCGGCCCGTTGCCGTCTGCGTCACGTGCTGGCCGCTGATGTCGTCGAAACGGTAAGCCTTGCTCGCCAGCCAGGCGATGGCCAGGCGCGTGGCCCACGAATCGCCGCCAGGATCGCGCGTGCCGTAGCGCCGCGCCGCCAGCGCCGCCTCGTAGTTGGCCAGGTACAGGGGGATATAGGCCGTGTCGCCCTTGAACGCCACTTGTCCCCCTTCGGCCGGGTCGGAGCTGGCATCGGTATTGTCGATGCGGCCCTTCAGGCGCACCGTGACGACGGCCTTCTTGTCGAGCTTGGCGCCGGCAAAGGCGGGCAGCACCAGGCTGGGAAATTTCACGGTGCCGGCAGTCTTGGTATTGGTCTGGGACAATAAATTCTGCGTGCTGAAGGCGGGATCGCCGCCGCCGGACGCAATGCCGATATTGACTTCCGTAATCGTCGCCGCCGCCGGCGTGTAGTGCAATTCCAGCGGCAAGGTGTGCGTGGCCGTGGCACTTCCTTGCGACACGGACACATACGGTCCCGCCAGATTGCCCGTCAACTTGATCGGCTGCAACACGGGGTGGGCATCCTTGTTGGGCGAAAGGAATTTTGCCAGCGTCACCTTCAAGCCCTTGCACGCGAGGCTCAGTTCCACCGTCGTCACGGTGGCCAGAGCGCTGTCGCCGATATTCGTGGCGCTGACATTGCCGCCCAGGGTCAATGCCCCATCCTTGGTTTGCTTGCTGACATCGACGCACTCGGTCCTGACGATGGTGCCCTGCGTAAAGTGGCTCTGGTTGACGGCGCCTGCGGCGGCCAGGTTGACCCCGGGCAGCCCCGTCACGGAATAGGACCAGGTATCGTTGTACTGGCTTTGCGCCGTCGTGTAGACGGGATACTCGGCCGTGCTGACGGTGATTTTCACGCCCACGTTTTTCGTGTCCTTGGGCACCGTGAAGGCGATGGGCGAGCTGATGGTCTGGTTTTGCGCGGCCGCCGTGGCCGTGAAGGTCTTGCTGTCCGCGTCATCCTGCGGCGTGACGTCGCCCGCGGCGCGATGGCTGGCGGGCACCTCGCGCGCGGGCGGCGCGGCGCCATCCTGCGTGACGCTGCCGGCGGTATAGGTCTTCGCCTCGGCGCGCAAGGCCGGGCTCGCCGCATACGGGTAGACGATGTCGACATTGACGTTGCTGCTGCTGTTGAAGACGACGGCGCTGACGCTGACCACGTTCGGATGGGCGAGGTCGTTCAAGGTCAGCTGATAGGTGTCGGGCAGCACGCCATTGAAGTGGAAGGCGCCCGTGGCGTCGACCACGGCTACCTGGCGCTGGCGGTTGTTGTAGCCGGCCAATAACATCTTCTTGCCGGCCAGTCCCGTGGCATTGCCGCCTGCGGGCGTGAGCAGCTGTCCTTGCAGCACGATGCCGGACTTGATGACGATCAAGGCATAGCTGGCCGTGAACTCGCCATCCTGCGAGACGAAATTGAGATTCAGGTCGTAGCTGCCGTTGGGCAAGGATGCCAGCAGTTGCTGCATGGCCGTGGCACCGATGCTGAAGGTGCCGCTGGCCGCATCGAACGTCCAGTAGCTCTTGAGGCTGATGGCCATGCCATCCGGGCCGGACAGCAGACCGTCGCTGTCATCCTGCAGTGCCATGGGGGCCGCGCCCACGAGGCGCAATCCCAGGCCGCCCGGCTGCAGGCGGTTGTTCGGCCCCAGCCCAGTGATGGCCAGCACGGGTGCCGCGGCGGGCACGCTGCCGTCGTCGTTCGGCTCCACATAGGTTTCCACGGCCGTCGGCAGTTCGGTCTGGATCAGCAGATCCAGGATGGTGACCTTGCCGCCCTTGCTGAGGGAAAATTGCGCATGCTGGTCGACGCCCGTGTCGCCCGGCGTGGAAAAGCGCAGGCTGCCTTCCTGCAGCAGCACGTCCGTGACGGCGCCGCTGGCCTTGACGCTGTCGGCTCCATCGGGAAAGCCCAGCCCGGACAGCGGCAGCACGACCACTTGCGCGGGCCGCACGGGGTCGAGCGCGATGCCGGTGCTGGCGCTGAAAGTCCAGGTCAGGCCGGCGCTCTGGAAGGCGATGCTGCGCTCGATGCGCAGGGTGATGGTGTCAGCGGGCGTGACGGTGGCGCCCGCGCCGATGCTGCCGGCCTGCACGTCGCCATCGATGATGGTGCTGCCTTCTGGCGCGCTGGCCAGCACGGCTTGCACATTGCCGGCCGCCTCGCTGCCATTGTTGCGGATGTGCACGCGGTAAGTGTAGTCCCAGACCGTGCGGCTGACGCGCTGTTCAGCCACTTTATCGAGCATCGTCACTTCAAAGTCGCCGGCGGCCTGGACTGTGGCTGCCGCTGCCGCCAGCATGACCTTCGGCGCGGGCGACTGCGTGGGATCGTTGGGGCCGCCGCAGGCGCACAGGCCGAGCGCCAGGCCTGTGGCCAGCGCGGCGCCGGCCAGCTGCCGGCGCCGCAGGCACGCCAAGCCCAGCACGCCAGCCAGCAGCAGCCATGGTGTCGAGGGCAGGGGCACGGCGGCCGGCTGCGTGATGCCCGTGTCGAGTTCGATGAAGGAGACGGGGTCGAGGATGCTAAACGGCTGGGCGCCAGGGCTGCCCGCGCCAAGGTAATCGAAGGTGACGGAAAAGCCCGTGGCCGTGGCGCCGGGGACGATGCCGCCGGCCAGCGCCAGCGCGTCGAGGTAGCCGCTGGCGGGAATGGCGGGATCGGGCTGTACCAGCAGCACGTCCCAGCCCGGCGCCGTTGCGACGCCGTGCAGGTTGGCGTACTGGCCCACGCTGAAGAACAAGGTGAATTCCTCGATGGGCACGGCCAGGGTGGTATTGCTGACCGTGTAGTCGTAGCGCCACTGCGTGCCGCCCAGCGACGTCGCCGTGTAGCCGATGCTGGTGGCGTGCGCGGCCGACATTACGCATAGCAGCAGCGCCAGCAGCACTTGTTTGATAAAGCTCATGATCGTTCCCCCGTTGACTGGCGCCAAGCGTGCCCAGGCGAGAGGTCAAGCAGGAAACGTTCCTGTCTGGATTATGCTGCAAAAACAAGGGGTTGGCTGGGACGGGCCGGAGCAGGTGTCAAATCTGCCGACACCGGCCCTTATGGATGAGTCTGTCAGCGCTGTCCTACCCATCTTGTCGAAACCGTCTGATTGTATGCCTTGTGGAAACACGCGATGATCGTGTCCATGCTGCAACAGCCAACCAGTCCGACGGAGTATGCGATGCAAAAGCCAGACCAGTCCCTTCACGTGAACAAGCCATTCCTGCTGATCTGCCTGTTCACCTTTTCGACCCTGGCGGCCACTTTGATGAATGCGGGCGAGGCGCAGAACGGCGATGCCGCGCCGGCCCCCGTGGCGCGCGAAGCGGGGCATGGCACCTTGCCCGTGTGCCGCAGCGATGCCCTCACGCTGTCGGCCCAGTGCCAGCGCCAGCCCGCGCGCCAGGCTTGACCGCCGCCTTGCTGGCGGCCTGCGCTTGCAAGCGCTGCTGCAGCAAAGCCAGCACGGCCGCTTCCTCCGGCGCCAGCGCCGGCAGTTCTTCCCGTAATTGCTCCTGCGCCCGCGCGCGCATGCCTTCCAATAAACTGCCCTCCAGATACGATTCCAGCACGGCCGGGTGCACATAGCACTTGCGGCAGATCGTCGGCGTGTTGCCCAGTTTTTTCGCCACGGACTCGATCGCCTGCACGATGTTTTTCTTGGCTTGCGCATCGGAATCGACCTGCTCGAACGCCTGCAGGGCCAGCGCGGCCAGCAGGGTGCCGGACCAGGTGCGGAAATCCTTGGCCGTGTAGTCTTCGCCCGTCACCTCGCGCAGATAATCGTTGACGTCGCCCGAATCGACGCCGTGGCGAGCGCCAGCGTCATCGATGTATTGAAACAGTTCCTGGCCCGGCAACTCGCGCATGCGCCGCAGCACCGTGGCCAGCTTGCGGTCGCTCAGGCGGATATCGTGGCGCACGCCGCTCTTGCCCTTGAAGTGAAAGGCCACGGCGCTGCCGTCGACCTGCACGTGGCGCGTGCGCAGGGTGGTCAGGCCGAACGATTTGTTCGTGCGCGCATATTCTTCGTTGCCGATGCGCATCATCGTCAATTCCAGCAGGTGCACGATGGTGGCCAGCACTTTTTCGCGTGGCAAGCCCGGCAGGTGCATGCCGCGCGCGACGGCGGCGCGGATGGCGGGCAGGGCGCGGCCAAAGCTGAGCATGCGCTCATATTTCGCTTCGTCGCGCACCTGGCGCCAGCGCGCATGGTAGCGGTACTGCTTGCGGCCCCGCGCGTCGCGGCCCGTCGCCTGCAAATGGCCATTCGCGTGCCGGCAGATCCACACGTCCGTCCAGGCGGGCGGGATGGCCAGCGCCTTGATGCGCGTCAAGGCGGCGCTATCGCGCACGATCTGGCCGTCCGCGTCGCGGTAGCGGAACTTGCCGGGCTTGCCCGATCGGGCGATGCCGTTCTGATGGTCGCCCGTGTAACGCAGGCCGGCGGCGCGGGCCGTGGTGGTGGCAGATATTTCCATGACGATAGCTTACCTTGCAGGCCGCCCACCCGGCGCGCCATTATGCTAAGGTGCGCATTCGTAACGCCGTGCGCGGCAGACAGGAGCAGCAGATGTTTGGCAGAAAAAAGAATCTGGAAGAAGACCACGCCCCCCAGGCCGACAAGCAGTATGAAAAGAAATACACGGATGACAGCTTCTGGGACAAGGTCGTCAAGTTCGCCAAGACGGCGGGGCGCGAAGTCATCGAAAAAGCCCTGTGGCTGTACTACGCGGCCCAGCAGCCGAACACCCCGCTGTGGGCCAAGACGGCCATTTACGGCGCGCTCGGCTATTTCATTTCACCCATCGATGCGATTCCCGACATTACGCCCGTGGTCGGCTATGCGGATGACCTGGCCGTGCTGGCGGCGGCCGTCGCCACCGTCGCCACCTACATCACGGCCGAGGTCAAGGAACGGGCCGCCGAGAAACTGCGCGGCTGGTTCGGCGCCTAACCGCCGGCAGCGGGCAGACCCGGCTGGCCTTTGACGGCGTTGCGGTACCTGGCCCTGGCTTCAGCCTTCTTCACCGCCTCGGCGGCGATGTTCTGCGCCTTGATGCGGGCTTTTTCACTCTTGCTGCGCTGCTGCGCCACGTCCTTGTTGCCGATGCGGTTCGTCATGCTGGTCTCCTCGTTGATGGTCAAGTTTGACCAGCACAGCATACGTTCTTGCCCAGGCGCTACCGTGCGCCTGTTCACACAAGCGCCATGCCTACCTGGCTGGCGCGCCGCCGGCCCCGTGCGCGAGCAGGCGCAGCACGACTTCTTTCTGGAATGAACGAAACTCCTTGTCGGCGCTGACGTTCGCGAAGGCCAGCACGGCCGTCTTGCGGGCCCGGTCGACGCAGACGACGGACGCGGCCCCCGGGTCGCCGCCGCTGTGCGTGGCCAGCGTCCGGCCGTCGACGTCGCGCAGCAGCCACACCAGCGCTTGCTGCACGGATGAATCGGCGGGCACGACGGGGGCCGCTTGCGGGGCGAAAAACAGTTGCAGCGTCGCGTCTTGCAGGTAGCGGTGGCCATCGACCCGGCCGCCATTGCTGAAAATGGCCAGGAAACGGGCAAAGTCCTGCGCCGAGCTGCGCAGCAGGCCGGCCGGCCAGTCCGGATAGCCGACGGGCGGCAGCGCTTGCAGGCCCGGCTCCTTGTGCGCGTACGGCTGGGCGACGACGGCGCGCCGCGGCAAGCCGGCCAGGTTCCAGGCCGTGCTGTCCATGCCCAGCGGTTCGAACAGGTGCTCGCGCGTGTAGGCGTCGAGCCCATCGGGGTTCAAACGGCCGACCAGATAGCCGAGCAGGGCGATGCCGACATTGCTGTAGCGCCATTCCGTGCCGGGCCGGGCGGCAAACGACACATCCGCGTCATACCAGGCGCCGCCGCGCGACAGATAGCCCTTGACGAAGTCGCGCAGGGGCAAGCGCGGGTCGCCCTGGACGGCAAACGCCGTCGTCTTGTCGTACACGGCGTCGGAAATGCCCGAGGTGTGGCTGAGCAAATGGCGAAAGGTGATGGGCACGTCGGGAAACTTCGGATGCATGAGCGGAAAGTCCAGGTAGGCCGCCACCTTGTCGTCGAGCTGGAAGGCGCCCTGTTCCAGCAGCATCATGACGGCCGTGGCCGTGACGAGTTTGCTGACGGAGGCGACATGGAACACCGTGTTCGCATCGGCCTTCTTGCCGGCCTGGATGTCGGCCCAGCCATAGCCACGCGCGAAGACGGTTTGTTCGCCGCGCACCACGGCCACGCTCATGCCCGGCGTTTCCGTGCGTGCCAGGCCATCGCGCATGAAGCCGTCAAATTCCGTTTCCCACGCCAGCCTGGCCGGATCGGTGGCGCAGCCCGTTTGCAGCAGGGCCAGTGAGACGCCCAGTCCCAGCATGCTTCGTCGTTTCATTGATTCTCTCTTTTGCCATTTTTAATTATCTTAACAATATTTCCGTCCGCCATAGGGGCAATTGACAAATCATTGCTTTGCAGCAATGACAAAGGGGGCGGCGGGTGCTTGTTTGGCCAGTTATTTGCGCCAGTAGCGTTCCAGCAAAGGCTTGACCGTCAGGCCGTGCACGACGATGGAGAGGATGACGACGACGAGGGTGATGTCGGCCAGTTCGCGCGCCAGGCCGCGCGGCAAGCCATGCGCGATGGCATAGCTGAGGTAGTACAGCGAGCCGATGCCGCGCACGCCGAACCAGGCGGCCAGCCCCCGCAGCCGCACGCTGGTGCCGGAAGCCAGCAAGCCGAGCATCACGCTGGCCGGACGCGCCACCAGCAACAGGAACAGCGCCACGCTCCACGCCCGCCAGCTCCAGGCGGCGGCCGTGACGGCGCCGCCCAGCAACAGCACCAGGGTCAGTTCGGACAAGCGTTCCAGATGTTCCTTGAAGACGAGGGCTTCGCCGCTGACGGTCAGCGTCACTTCGCTGTCGTGCGGTTTGGCGGCGGACACGGCATGGGTTTCCTCCGCCTGCAGCAAGCCTTGCCGGTCTTTCGGCGCGCCGGCCAGCCGCAGTTCCGTCTGGCGCAAGGCCACGCCGGCAAAGAAGACGGCCAGGAAGCCCCACGCGTGCAGCCAGGTGGACACGCCATAGACGAGGGCGATCAGACCCAGGGCCGCCAGGTCATCGAGCACTTCATGCTTCGGCTCCTTGGCGCGCAGCTGCCAGCCCAGCCAGGCCAGCAGCGCGCCGCCGGCCGCGCCCAGGGCGATGGCGCCCGCGCTGGCCCAGAGTAAATCGCGCCACAGCCAGGTGGCGCCATGCGGCCCCAGTTCATGCAAGCCCAGCAAGCCCAGGCCCAGCATGACGAAAGGAAAACCGCTGCCATCGTTCATGCCCGCCTCGCTGGTCAGCATGAAGCGCAATTGCTCGCTGTCGCCCGCATGGCGCAGCTGAACGTCGGTGGCCAGCACAGGGTCGGTGGGTGCGAGGATGGCGCCCAGCAGGATGCCCGCGCCCAACGGCAGGTCCAGCAGCAGGCAGGCAAAGGCCGCCACGAGGGCCACGGAAATGGTCATCGACAGCCACGCCAGGCGCAGCGAGGGCAGCCAGCGTGCCAGGCTGAAGGGCACGGGCATTTTGACGCCGGCGGAAAACAGGGAGATGAGGACGGCGATTTCCGTCAGGGTTTCCAGCAGGGGCGCCTGTTGCACCAGGTCGAACGAGAACAGGCCGAGGAACAGGGGGCCCAGCAGCAGGCCCACGCCCAGGTAAGCCATGGCCGAGGTCAATGGCAGGCGCGCGATGCCGTCGGCGCCCAGGCCACGCGCCAGCATCAGGCAACCGATCAGGATGAACCAGGCGGTGGTGCTCATGCTCCTATTCTAGCGGCGCATGGGCCGGGGCAGCGCGCCGCAGGTTTTGTTATGCCTTGTGCAACTGTACCGTATCGTTCTGCGCCTGCATGGCGTGCAGCTCGATGGGGTCGAGCGTGGAGCGCAAGCGGGGCAGGCTGTGCGGATAATTGGTCGTGATAAAGGCCAGCATCTGCTCGCGCACGAGGCAGCGCAATTCAAACGCCGTGCCTGAATCCACCGCGCTGATCAGGAAACGCACGCGCACGGCCCGCTCGTTCGAATCCGTCGCCTGCACGGTGCAGACGCGGCCGTCCCATTGCTTGGCGGATGCGCAGATGCGCGTCAGTTCCGCCCGCAGGGGCTCGATCGGGATGCTGAAATCGAGCCACAGGAACACCGTGCCGAGGATGTCGGAGGAGGTATGCGTCCAGTTCTCGAACGGATTTTCGATGAACCACTGCAGCGGCACGATCAGCCGGCGTTCGTCCCACACGCGCACGACCACGTAGGTGCCCTTGATTTCCTCCACCGTGCCCCATTCGCCATTGACGATCAGCACATCGTCGATGCGGATCGGTTGCGAAAACGCAATTTGCAGCCCTGCAATGAAATTGCCGAGCACGGGCCGGGCGGCAATACCGGCTACCAGGCCCGCCACGCCGGCCGAGGCCAGCAGGCTGGCGCCGATCTGCCGCGCGCCGGGCAAGGTCAGCAGCACGAAGGACACGCCCAGCAGGACGACGATGGCATGCGCGCTGCGCGTGAGCACGCGGGCCTGGGTGATCCGGCGCCGCGCGCGCAGGTTGTCGGCCGCGTCGACGGGATTGATCTGGGAAATCGTGATGCTGAGCGACTCGATGCATTGCATGGCCAGCCAGGTCAGCGCGATGATCAGCGCCACGCTGGCCAGGTGCGACATGGCGACGAGGCCCGGCGTGTCGTCGGGCGCGCTGGCCAGCACCATGCGCAGGCCGAAGACGATCAGGCACAGCTGGCTGGCGCGGAACGCTACGCGCGCCACGTTGCTGGCCAGCGCGTGGCCCTGGGCCAGTCTTTTCAGCAAGCCGATGCCGGCCCGGTGCACGCCGATGGCGACCACCGTGACGAGCAGGGCGGAAACGAGCACGGTCAGCGCCGAGCGCAGCGGGCCTCCCATCAGCGAGTGAAACGTGCTGAGATCCATAGGCGAAAACTCCTTATTGATAAGTGAAATGGATGTCGGAAGCGGGTATTTTACGGGCAGATGACGTCGCGGGGGCGTGCGTTGCCGTACGGATAAGACTTCGGTCAAGGTGGATACTGGAAGAAATTGCTGCGCTGCGCCATGCCACGTTGACGTTTCAATACGGAAAGCAAGCGGGCGTCGCCGCATTGGAAACATAGCCATACTTGCCATGCTTTTTGTTTTTGCAAAGGAAACCGATGATAGTACGATCACTCCGAATGTCCTTGCGCTTCATCCTGCCACTTGCCCTTGTGCTGGGACTGTTTGCCTATATCGTGGTACCGCTGCTCGATAACATTACCCTGCGCTGGTATGTGCGCGACCTCGACAGTCGGGCAGAATTGCTCGCTGGAACCCTCCGCCCCTCGCTCACCGAATACCTGCCCGCACAAGACGCCACGCGCATCGGCGAACTGTTCCAGGGCGCCACGCGCGACGAACGCCTGATCGCCATCGGCTTTTGCGACAACGGGGGCCACTTGCTGTACCAGTCCGCGCAATACCCGGCCTCGATCGGCTGCTGGAGCACGCCATCGACGGGCGGCCTGTACAAATCCCTGGCGCAATTGCCGCAAGGGCAAGTCCACCTGAGCGAAACGCCCGTCATGCAGGATGCATCGCAGCTGGGCCGTTTGGTGCTGGTGCAGGACATGAGCTTTGTCGAGCGCCGCAATACCGATACCAAGCGCTTCATCTTTGCCTTCCTGGCCGTGCTGGCCGTGCTCATTTCCCTGATGACCGTGTTCGTTGCCCACCTGAGCTGGCGCGGCTGGCTGTCGGCCGTGAAGGATATTTTACGGGGCGAGTTGCTGCCGAAAAGCAATGGCGCAGTGGCCGCCGCCACGGCGCCCGCCGCCGCGCCCGCGCCGCCGCCGGAAATGCAGCCGCTGATCGGCGACTTGCGCGAATTGCTGCAGGAATACCATCTGGAACGCCAGGGCGATAACGGCTGGTCGTCCGACTGGACGCCGGACAAGCTGCGCGCGCTGCTGGAAGCGGACTTGCAGGGCGACCAGGTGCTCGTCGTGTCGAACCGCGAACCGTATATCCACACGAAAGCCGATGACGGCAGCGGCGATATCCGCGTGCAGCGCCCGGCCAGCGGCCTGGTGACGGCCGTGGAAGCCGTGATGCGCGCGTGCTCCGGCACATGGATCGCGCATGGCGCCGGTTCCGCCGACCGCGAGACGGTCGACAAGCTCGACCACGTGCCCGTGCCGCCCGATAATCCCAGCTATACCTTGCGCCGCGTGTGGCTGACGGAAGAGGAAGAGCAGGGCTACTATTATGGTTTCGCCAATGAGGGCATGTGGCCGCTGTGCCATATCGCCCACGTGCGTCCCGTGTTCCGCTCGTCCGACTGGGAGCAGTACGTCAAAGTCAACCGCCGCTTCGCCGATGCCGTGATCGCCGAGGCGAAGACGGACAACCCCGTCGTGCTGGTGCAGGATTATCACTTCGCCTTGCTGCCGCGCATGGTGCGCGAAGCCTTGCCGAAGGCGACGATTATTACTTTCTGGCATATCCCCTGGCCGAACTCCGAATCGTTCGGCATTTGCCCATGGCGCGAGGAAATCCTCGATGGCTTGCTGGGCAGCACGATCCTGGGTTTCCATACGCCATTCCACCGCAAGAATTTCCTCGAAACGGTGGACCGCTATCTGGAAACCCGCATCGAGCCGGAAGCGTCGACCATTTCGTATGGCGGCGAGATGACGCAGGTCGAGGATTACCCGATCTCGATCGCCTGGCCCGAGGATGATCCGGCGCAGCCCGACGTGGCCGCGTGCCGCGCGCAAATCCGTGCCGAGCTGGGCGTGGCGCCTGACCACTTGCTGGGCATCGGCGTGGACCGCCTTGACTATACGAAAGGCATCGTCGAGCGCTTCCAGGCCGTCGAGCGCATGCTGGAGCAGCAGCCCGGCATGGTGGGCAATTTTACGTTCGTGCAGATCGCAGCCCCCAGCCGCGCTTCGCTTGACGAATATCAAAGTTTCGATGCGCGCGTGCGCAAGATGGTCGAGCGCATCAACCGCCGCTTCGGCAGCGGCGACTATGTGCCCATCCTGCTGAAAGCGGAACACCATGGCCAGGACGATCTGCAGCGCTATTTCCGGGCCTCGGAAGTGTGCATGGTGACAAGCTTGCATGACGGCATGAATTTGGTGGCCAAGGAATTCATCGCCGCGCGCGACGACGAACTGGGCGTGCTGGTGCTGTCGCAATTCACGGGCGCCGCGCGCGAGCTGCATGAAGCGCTGATCATCAACCCGTACCACATCGAGCAGGGCGCCGAGGCCCTGTACCGCGCCCTCGTGATGCCGCCCGTGGAACAGCGCGAGCGCATGAAAAGCATGCGGGCGAGAGTCAAACATTTCAACGTCTACCGCTGGGCCGGGCGCATGCTGCTGGACGCGGCCCGCTTGCGCCAGCGCGACAAGGTCATGACCAAGATCGACGCCCACAGCCGCATCAAGCGGCGCAAGGGGATGTGATGGCCGATCTCCCTGACGATAGCGCAGCCCTGTTGCAGCTGCTGAGTGAGCCCGGAACAGCCGTCTTCCTCGACTTCGACGGCACCCTGGTCGACCTGGCGCCCACGCCCGACGGCGTGCGCGTGGCGCCCGGCGTCATCGAAGCGCTGGCGCTGCTGGCCGAGCGCCATGGCGGCGCGCTGGCCCTCATTTCCGGCCGTCCCGTGGCGCAGATCGACGCCATGCTGGCGCCCCTGGTCTTGCCTGTTGCCGGCGTGCACGGCGTGGAGCGGCGCGGCGCCGATGGCCAGTTGCACGTGGCCGCCACGCCCGACGTGGCGCCCGTGCTGGCGCGCGCGCAATCGCTGGCGGCGATTCACCCCGGCTTGTTGGTGGAACGGAAGCGGGGAGCCGTGGCCCTGCATTATCGGCTGGCACCCCACCTCGAGCAATTGTGCCTGCAGGAAATGACGGCCGCCGTGCAAGCGTGCCCGGGGATATTGCTGTTGCATGGCAAAATGGTCCTGGAAGCCAAGCCGGCCGCCACCGACAAGGGCGGTGCCATCGCCGCCTTCATGCAGGAAAGCCCATTCGCCGGCCGCCGGCCCGTGTTCGCGGGCGACGACACCACCGACGAGGCAGGCTTTGCCTTTGTACAACAAGCAGGCGGGCAGGGCGTCAAAGTGGGCAGCGGCCCCAGCGCCGCCACCTTGCGCCTGGCCAGCCCCGGCGCCTTGCGCACTGCGCTGCTGGCCGCTGCCGTATCCCCGACATCGAAGGAGTAGCCCATGACGACATCCCATGACACCCGCGCCAGCCAACCGTCCGCGCAAGCGTCCCTGAATTGCGGCGTGGTAGGCAATTGCGCCTTCAACGCCCTGATCGACCAGGCGGGGCAGGTCGTCTGGTCTTGCCTGCCCCGTTTCGACGGCGATCCCGTCTTCAACCGCTTGCTGGACGACACGGAAAACGGCAGCGTGTGGGCCATCGACATCGAGGACTTTGCGCGCAGCGAGCAATTCTACGAGCCAAACACGGCCGTACTGCGCACGCGGCTGTACGACACGCAGGGGCGCGGCGTGGAAATCACGGATTTCGCGCCCCGTTTCCTCAGCCGCGACCGCATGTTCCGCCCGCTGATGCTGATCCGCCGCGTCCGGCCGCTCGACCACGCCGTGCGCATCCGCGTACGGCTGCGCCCCCGTTACGACTGGGGCCGGCTGGCGCCGCAGATCACGCAGGGCAGCCACCACATCCGCTACGTGGGACCGGAACAGACCTTGCGCCTGAACACCGATGTGTCGCTCAATTATGTGCTGAGCGAAACGTATTTCGTGCTGGGCGGCACGGCCAACTTCCTGCTGGGCCCCGATGAAACCCTGGCCGGCGGCATCGACGAGACGGCGCGCATCTTCGAAAAGGAAACCATCAACTATTGGCGCACCTACACGCGCCGCCTGGCCGTGCCGCTGGAATGGCAGGACGTGGTCATCCGCGCCGCCATCACCTTGAAACTATCTTTATATGAAGACACGGGCGCCATCATCGCCGCCATGACCACCAGCATCCCCGAAGCGCCGGGCAGCAGCCGCAACTGGGATTACCGCTATTGCTGGCTGCGCGATGCCTTCTTCGTCGTGCGGGCATTGAACAGCCTGTCGGAAGTGGGCACGATGGAAGAGTATTTGCGCTGGCTGACGAATATCGTCGCCCGCTCGAAAGGCGGCCACATCCAGCCCCTGTACGGCATCGGTCTGGAAGAGCAGCTGCCCGAATCGATACTCGACCACTTGCCCGGCTACCGGGGCAACGGCCCCGTGCGCGTGGGCAACCAGGCGCAGGAACACTTCCAGCACGACGTCTACGGCAACATTGTATTAGGGGCGGCGCAGGCCTTCCTCGACCACCGATTGTTCCACCGCGCCGGCAAGGCCGAGTTTGCCGCGCTGGAAGCCGTGGGCGACCAGGCCTTCCGATTGCATGCGGAACCGGACGCGGGCATGTGGGAGCTGCGCACGCGCGCCCGCGTCCACACTTCATCCATGCTGATGAGCTGGGCCGCCTGCGACCGCCTGGCAAAGGTCGCCCATAAACTGGGCTTGCCGGACCGCGCCGATCACTGGAACAGCCGCGCCGTGCTGATCCGCGAGAGATTACTGCGCGAAGCGTGGAGCGAGGAACGCCAGGCGTTTGCCGAAAGCCTGGGCGGGCGCGACCTCGACGCTTCCGTCCTGCTGATGGCGGAAGTCAACTTCATCGACCCCATGGACCCCCGTTTCATCGCCACCGTCGACGCGCTGGAAGCGTCGCTGTGCGACGGCCCCTACATGCGCCGCTACGAAGCCCCCGACGACTTCGGCAAACCGGAAACGGCCTTCAACATCTGCACCTTCTGGCGCATCGACGCCCTGGCGCGCATCGGCAGGAAAGACGAGGCGCGCAAGATCTTCGAAACCATGCTGCTGGCGCGCAACCACCTGGGCCTGCTGTCGGAAGACACGCACCCGGTGACGGGAGAGATGTGGGGGAACTTTCCGCAAACGTATTCGATGGTGGGCTTGATTAACTGTGCCGTGCGGTTGTCGGCGCCTTGGGATAGTGCTATTTAAGTGCGGGCCTGGATCGTGGACCTGAGAGTTGTCCACGGCTGCGTTGCTTGGGCTTGCCGTACATTCGTACTGTCTGCGCCCGAGCGCCTTGCCTAGGCATTTTTCATGCCCGCTGGGCCCGAGGTGCCCGGGCTGGAGACCCGGGCCTTGGTTTGATTTGCCATTGTTTAGATATTAAGTCAAAGTTTTGGGTAAAGCAGGCTCCCTGCGCCCATACAACCTGCACTCCGCCGCCAGCGCCAGCAAATTCGGGTCGCGCTCGCGGCTGCTCTGCATCAGCAGGGTGATTTGTTGGTGCGAGCCGTAGCGCGCGTCGAGGGGCAGCAGTTCGATGCGCGAGCTGAAGGCGCGTACGCGGCCGGGCAGCAGGCTGTAGCCGATGCCGCCGCTCACTAAGTTGATCAGGGAGAAGATGTCGCCCACCCGCATGGCCGTGTCGGGCACGAATCCCGCCAGCTCAAACGCGTGGTTGAAGCTTTGCGAGGTGACGAAGCCTTCGTTGAGGGTGACGAATTTGTCGTCGCGCAACTGTTGCAAGTCCACCGATGCCGCCCCCGCATAGGGCGAGGCGAGCGGCGCGGCCAGGTAGACGTCGTCCTGGAACAGAGGCACGGCCACCAGCCCCGCATGCTGTTCGTCTTCCTGCACGCCGATGATGATGGCGTCCAGCCGGCCATCGGCCAGGCTTTGCAGCAGGTCGCGGTTCGAACCCAGGGTCAGGTCGATGTCCAGGCCCGGCCGGCGCAGTTTCAGGGCGATTACCAGCTGCGGGATGCAGTGCAGGGTCAATGAATACAGCGAACCGATCTTCAGGCGCACGGGGTTGATGCCCGACATTTCGCGCACCTTGCGCACGCCTTCCTCGCATTCGGCCAGCGCGCGCCGCGCCGATTCGGCAAAGGTATAGGCCGTATGCAGCGGGATCAGGCTGCGGCCCTCGCGCTTGAACAGGGGGCAGCGCAAGCCGTCTTCCAGCGAGTGCAGGGCGCGGTGCACGCTGACGGTGCTCTGGCCCAGCGCATCGGCAACGCGTGCCAGGTTGTTCAATTCCATGAAGCTGAGAAATACTTCCAGCTTTTTCAGGGTAATTTCTTCGTTGATGGCCATGACTAGCCTCTCTCAAGGGAGTTCATTAACTTCAGAGTAATGAACATGGTAGCAGGTTGATTGTCGCGCTGGCGCTTTCGTTTTATCGTCTGGACTCGATAGCTCATTCCGGAGGCATGATGTCAACCGCCACAGCAGCGCCAGCGCAGCGGCAAAAACAATGGGACACGCGGCGCACCGAGAAACGCCGCCGCCTCGACGCCGTGCGCCAGTACGCGAACGGCCCCGTGCTGCAACCGGGCGACATGGTCGCCGTGCTCGAAGCGCTGCTCGCGCCGGGCGACCGCGTCGTCCTTGAAGGCAATAACCAGAAGCAGGCCGATTTCCTCGCCCGGATGTTGACCCAGGTCAACCCCGACAAGATCAATCACCTGCACCTGATCATGCCCAGCGTCAGCCTGCCCGAACACCTGGACCTGTTCGAACGGGGCATCGCCCGCAAGCTGGACTTTTCCTTCGCCGGCACGCAAAGCCTGCGCATCGCCCAGTTCCTGCAGGACGGTTTGCTGGAAGTGGGCGCCATCCATACGTATATCGAGCTGTATGCGCGCCTGTTCGTCGACCTCACGCCCAACGTTGTCATGGTGGCCGGCTACATGGCCGACCGCCAGGGCAATCTGTACACGGGCCCCAGCACGGAGGACACGCCCACCCTGGTCGAATCGGCCGCCTTCCGCGACGGCATCGTCATCGCCCAGGTGAACCAGATCGTGGACGACGTCAGCGACTTGCCCCGGGTCGACGTGCCCGGCTCGTGGATCGATTTCGTGGTGCAGTCCGATAAACCGTTCTTCATCGAGCCTTTGTTTACCCGCGATCCGCGCGTGATCAAGCCCGTGCACGTGCTGATGGCCATGATGGCGATCCGCGGCGTGTATGAAAAACACCAGGTGCAGTCGCTCAATCACGGCATCGGCTTCAATACGGCCGCCATCGAGCTGATTTTGCCCACGTATGGCGAGCAGCTGGGCTTGAAGGGCAAGATTTGCCGCAACTGGGTGCTCAACCCGCATCCTACCCTGATCCCCGCCATCGAAACGGGCTGGGTCGAGAGCGTGCACTGCTTCGGCGCGGAACTGGGCATGGAAGGCTATGCGGCCGCGCGGCCCGACGTGTTTTTCACGGGCCGCGACGGCTCGATGCGCTCGAATCGCGCCCTGTGCCAGCTGGCGGGCCAGTACGCGGTCGACCTGTTCATCGGCGCGACTTTGCAGATGGATGGCTTGGGCAATTCGTCAACCGTCACCAACGGCCGGCTGGCGGGCTTCGGCGGTGCGCCCAATATGGGCCACGACCCGCACGGGCGGCGCCACCCGACGCCAGCCTGGCTGGACCTGATCGAGACGGACGACCCGCTGGCGCGCGGCAAGAAACTGGTGGTGCAGATGGTCGAAACGTTCCAGGACGGCGGCCAGCCGACGATCGTCGAATCGCTCGACGCCGTGGCCGTGGGCCAGGCCAGCGGCATGCCGCTGGCGCCCGTGATGATCTATGGCGACGACGTCACCCACGTGCTGACGGAGGAAGGCATCGCCTACCTGTACAAGGCCCGTTCGCTAGACGAGCGCAAGGCCATGCTGGCGGCGGTCGCCGGCGTGACGCCGATCGGCCTGCGCCACGCCCCGAAGACCACGGCGGCATTGCGCGCCGACGGCCTGATCGCGCTGCCCGAGGATATCGGCGTGCAGCGCGGCGCGGCGAACCGCTCGCTGCTGGCGGCGAAAAGCATCGCCGACCTGGTCGAGTGGTCGGACGGCCTGTATCAACCCCCCGCCAAATTCAGGAGCTGGTAATGAGCACGATGATGACGACGATGACAATGACGCCGGTGCGGGAACGCGCCGCCGCGCTGGGACGGCAGGTGCTGCAGGCGCTGCTCGACGAAGCGACCCTGACGCCGAAACCGGGCCTGGTCGATTTGCGCAGCCGGGGCGCGCACACGGACTTGAACTGGGCCCTGATGTGCCATTCGGCCTGCGTGCTGGAACCCGTGTTTGCCGCCATGGCCCAAGCGGCTTGGGAAAGCGACGATGACGATGGCCTGCGCCAGCGCATCGGCGCCCTCGGCCGCGAAGGCGAAGCGCTGATGCTGGCGGCCACGGGCGGCGTGAACACGCACCGGGGCGCCATCTGGGCGCTGGGCCTGCTGGCGACGGTGGCGGCGCAGCAGGGCGCGCGCGGCGCGTCGCTGGCGCCGCACGCCGTGGCGGCGCGGGCCGGCGCGCTGGCCCGTTTGCACGATCGTGGCGCGCCTGGCGCCACCGGCAACAAGGGCGAGCTGGCGTGCCGCCAGTACCAGGTGGACGGGGCGCGGGGCCAGGCCCGCGCCGGCTTTCCCCTCGTGACGGGTGCCGGACTGGCGCAGCTGCGCGCCTCGCGGGCGCGCGGCGACAACGAGACGACAGCGCGCCTGAATGCCTTGCTGGCGATTATCAGCCAGCTGGACGACACCTGCGTGCTGTCGCGCGGGGGCGAGGCGGCCTTGCTGGACCTGCAGGCGGGAGCGGCGCGGGTGCTGGCGGCCGGCGGCGCGGCTACCAATGCCGGAACGCAGGCGCTGCTGGCGCTGGAAGCGGCGGCGCTGGCGCGCGGCGTGTCGCCGGGCGGCGCGGCCGATCTGCTGGCGGCGACCCTGTTCCTGGACAGATTACAAGAAGGAGAAGCGCATGGAGACGCGTGACTATACATTCCCCGCCGGGCAGCCGGCATCGGGGCGCGCGCTGGCCGGCGTCGTCGGTTCGGGCGACCTGGAAGTGCTGCTGCAGCCCGCCGACGATGGCGTGACCCGCATCGTCGTCAACACGTCCGTCGACGGCAAGGGCGCCGTCTGGGACGCGCTCTTGCTGCGCGTGTTCGGCGGCGAGCTGCTGCCGGCGGCACGCATTGTCATCAACGACTGCGGCGCCACGCCGGGCGTCGTGCGCATGCGCATCGAGCAGGCCTACGAAGAATTGCAAGCGGGGAGGGCGGCATGAGTACATTACAACAACTGCTTGAGCGCGACAGCTTCATCGAACGGGGGGCGCGCAGCCGTGCCAAAGCCCTGCTGGATGCGGGCAGCATGCGCGAACTGCTCGACCCGTTCTGCGGCATCGCGTCGCCGTGGCTGCCGCAGCAGGGCGTGACGGCCCAGGCGGACGACGGCGTGGTGGTGGCCAAGGGCCTGTTCGACGGCCAGCCGGCCGTGGTGCTGGCCATCGAAGGCGCCTACCAGGGCGGCAGCATGGGCGAGGTGGGCGGCGCGAAGATTGCCGGCGCGCTGGAACTGGCGGCGCGCGACAACCGCCAGGGCGTACCGACGCGCGCCGTGATCCTGTTCGAGACGGGCGGCGTGCGCCTGCAGGAAGCCAACCTGGGCCTGGCGGCGATTGCCGACATCCATGCCGCCATCGTCGACCTGCGCCGCTACCAGCCCGTCATCGGCATCACGGCCGGCACGGTGGGCTGCTACGGCGGCATGTCGATCGCGGCGGGCTTGTGCAGCTATTTAGTAGTGACGCGTGAAGCGCGACTGGGTCTCAATGGCCCCGCCGTGATCGAGCAGGAGGCGGGCGTGGACGAATTCGACTCGCGCAGCAAGCCATTTATATGGAGCCTGACGGGCGGCGAACAGCGTTTTAAGAGCGGCCTGGCCGACGCCTATGTGGAAGACGATACGGCGCAGATGCGCGCCATGGTGGCCGAGCTGTTCGCGCGCGGCGTGCCGGCCCGGCACCGCAGCGACCAGGCGGAAAGCTACCTGGCGCGCCTGGCCGATGTCGACGCGGCCGTGCAAGCCACGCCGGAAGCCGTGCGTTTGATCTACAGCAAAGGAGCCGCAGCATGAACGCCATCACCGACACGAGCCGCGGCGCCGTCTGGCTGGCGGCCCTGACGCACAACGCTGCGCCCCTGCCTGATTATCCACCGTCCGTGCGCGTGGTCGATGCGCCGCTGGCCGGCGCACCGGCGCGCTATCTGGCCGTGCTGCCCGACCCGGACAACCGTTTTACGCGCGCCCGCACGGGTGAAATCGGCCTGGTCGAGGCGTGGCAGCTGGCGCGCGCCGTGCAGCAGGTGGTTGTTGAAGACCGCGACCTGGCCGTCAAGCGGCCGTTTGTTGCCGTCATCGACGTGGCCAGCCAGGCGTATGGCCGGCGCGAAGAGGCGTACGGCATCCACCAGGCGCTGGCCGGCGCGGCGGGGGCTTACGCCGAGGCGCGCCTGGCCGGCCATCCCGTCATCGGCCTGATCGTCGGCAAGGCCATGTCGGGCGCGTTCCTGGCGCACGGCTACCAGTCCAACCGCCTGATCGCGCTCGACGATCCGCAAGTGATGGTGCATGCGATGGGCAAGGCCTCGGCCGCGCGCATCACCTTGCGCACGGTGGCAGCGCTCGAAGCGCTGGCCGCGACGATTCCACCGATGGCTTATGACGTCAAGAATTACGCGACCCTGGGCCTGCTGTGGCAAACCTTGCAGGTGGCGCAGCCCGACCATCCTTCGGCGCAGGACACGGCTGCCGTCGACGCCTGCCTGCAGGCGGCGCTGGCCGACATCCGCGCCGATCCGGAAAGGGACCTTTCCAGCCGCCTGGGCGCGCCGCATCGCCAGGCGTCGGCAAAAGTCAGGGAGGTGCTACGGCAGCAGTGGTAAGTGAAATAACAGAGAAGACACCAAGTCATTCCTATTCCAATAACGGAGACAATCATGATCATTTACGGAACCGCACTGCTGGCCCTGTGCCATTTGCTCGGCATCTTCCTGGGCGACCTGCTCGGGCAGCTGATGGGCGTCAAGACCAACGTGGGCGGCGTGGGCATCGCCATGCTGCTGCTGATCTGCGCCCGGTTCTACATGCAGCGCCGATCCTGGCTGCCGCAGATGACGGAGCGGGGCGTCGAATACTGGGGCGCCATGTATATTCCCGTGGTGGTGGCGATGGCGGCCCAGCAGGATGTGGTGGCGGCCCTGCGCGGCGGCCCAGTGGCCGTCCTCGCCGCCATCGGTTCCGTGCTCGTTTGCGGCGCCGTGATCTCGCTGATGAACCGGATGGAAACCGCGCGCATGGAAAACCCGGCCGCCGCCGAAGCGGAGTCGATGTTGGTCAAGGAGCACCGTCATGCTTGAACTCTTTGAAAAAGCGGCCATCCACAATGGCCTGGTGACGGCCTTCGCCTTTGTCGGCCTGATCATGCTGGTCTCGATGGCGCTGTCGAAATACCTGACCTTCGGCCGCGTGCACGGCTCGGCCATCGCCATCGTGATCGGCCTGGGGCTCGCTTACTGGGGCGGCGTGCATAGCGGCGGCCACAAGGGCCTGGCCGATTTGTCGCTGTTCGGCGGCATCGGCCTGATGGGCGGCGCCATGCTGCGCGACTTCGCCATCGTCGCCACCGCCTTCGAAGTGCAGGCGACCGAGGCGCGCAAGGCGGGCCTGATCGGCCTCGTGGCGCTGCTGCTGGGCGTGGTGCTGCCGTTTCTCGTCGGCGCCGGCGTCGCTTACGCGTTTGGCTATTCGGACGCCGTCAGCATGACCACCATCGGCGCCGGCGCCGTCACCTACATCGTCGGCCCCGTCACGGGCGCGGCCATCGGCGCCAGCTCGGACGTCATGGCCCTCAGTATCGCGGCAGGCCTCATCAAGGCCATCCTCGTGATGGTGGGCACGCCCGTCGCGGCGCGCTTCCTGCGTCTGAAAACGCCCCGTTCGGCGATGGTCTTCGGCGGCCTGGCCGGTACCGTCAGCGGCGTGTCGGCGGGCCTGGCCGCCACCGACCGCAAACTGGTGCCGTATGGCGCGCTGGTGGCCACGTTTCACACGGGCCTGGGCTGTCTGCTGGGGCCTTCGCTGCTGTTCTTCGCCGTCAAGGCGGTGGTGGCCTGATGGACGGCTGGCGCGCGCATGATTTGCTGTGGGTGTCCGGCATGCCGGACGGTGCATCCTTGCCTGCCTGGCTTGATGCCGCGTGGCTGGCCGCCGCGCCGCTGGTGGTGCGGCGCGCCAGCTGCGCGCCCGGGCGCATTCCCGTGGGCGTGCGCGGCCTGCTGCGCAGCGAGCGGCAGGCGTGCGAAGTGGACGCTGCCGCCGTCGTGCGCCGCGTAACGCCTGAAACGGTGGGGAGGATGCCGCTGCCTGATTTTTCCTGCGCCGCGCTGGACGCATTGCGGCTGGTGGCGCCCCTGCTCGGCGCCACGGGCTGGGCCTGGGGCCCGACGGGCGGCGTGGGTTTCGCCCTGGCCAGCGGCTTGCCCGTGCTGCGCGCCGACAGCGATCTCGATCTCGTGCTGCGCATCGGCGCGCCGCCGGACGCCGCCCAGGCCGAGGCCTTGCGCGCCATCGCCGCCAAGGTCACGGCGTGCCGGCTGGACCTGCAGATCGACACGGGCCATGGCGGCTTTGCGTATGCCGAGTGGGCGGCGGACCGGGGCCGGGTCTTGCTGAAGACGGATCGCGGTCCCGTGCTGACGGCTACGCCATGGGAGCTTGCATGAGCGTATTGTTTACCTTTCCCGGCCAGGGCGCCCAGACTCCGGGCATGCTGCACGCGCTGCCCGACGACGCGGCGGTGGCCGATACCCTGGCCGAAGCGGCGGCCGTGCTGGGTTGCGATCCCTTGACGCTGGATACGGCTTGCGCGCTGGCGTCGACGCGGGCCGTGCAACTGTGCCTGCTGATCGCGGGCGTGGCCATGGCGCGCTCCCTGGCCGCGCGCGGCGCGCTGCCCGACATGGTGGCCGGCTTTTCCATTGGCGAGTATGCGGCCGCCGTCGTCGCCGGCGCGCTCGATTACGGCGATGCCGTGCGCCTGGTGGCGCGGCGCGGACAGTTGATGGAGCAGGCGTATCCCACCGGTTACGGCATGGCGGCCATCATCGGCCTGGATCCGGCGCAACTCGAACCCTTGCTGGCCCGGGTGCATGGCGCCGCCACGCCCGTGTATATCGCCAACCTGAATGCGCCGCGCCAGATCGCCATTGCCGGCAGCGAGCCTGCCTTGGAGGCCGTGATGGCGCAGGCCCTCGCGCACGGCGCCGGCAAGGCCAAGCGCCTGGCCGTCAGCGTGCCGTCGCATTGTCCGCTGCTGGAAGGCGCCGCCGCCGAAATGGCCGCCGCCTTCGAGGGCGTGTTTGTCCGCCGCCCATCGCTCGTCTACCTGAGCAGCAGTGCGGCGCGCGCGCTGTTCGACCCGGCCCGCATCCGCGACAGCCTGGCCGCCAACATGGCCCAGCGCGTGCAATGGGCCGCCACGGCGCGCCTGGCGTGGGAACGGGGCGCCCGGCTGGCGCTGGAAATGCCCCCGGGCAGCGTGCTGACGCGCCTGACGGCGCCCGACTTCACGGATGGCGTGGCCGTCTGCTGCGACGGCAACCGGGGCGACAGCCTGCTGGCGCTGGTGGGGCGGGAGCGCAACGGCAGCGTGCCTTAAAGCCTGGCGCTCAGGCCAACTTGGAAGCCACGGCCCGGCAAGGGCGCGATGTATTTCAGCGGGGAATTGTGCGGCCTGGCATCGACATCGAGCAGGTTGCTGCCGCTGATGAACACCTCGACGCTGGCAAACGGCGAATCCCGCACCTGCAGTGCGCGGCTTACCTGGAAGTTCACCATGGTGTAGCCGTCGAGCGGCACTTCCTCGCTGACGCTCTTGCCCAGGTACTTTTGCTTGTCGTAGCGGGTGCCTGACAACCGCGTCTTCCAGCCCTGGTTTTCCCACTGCAGATTGGCGCCGTAGCGGTTGGTGGGCATGTTGGGCAGGTAGGCGCCGTCATTGTGCGCGCGCAGCTTGTCGGGATTGTCCGCCTTGTTCTTGACCAGGTCGGCAAATGCGGAGAGGTTCAGCTTGCCGTAGGCGCCGAGTTGAACGGTCTGTGAGGCATCGATCTCGAATCCCCGGACCGTCGTATCGGTCTGCTTCCAGTATTTTAATGGCAGGCGATTGGCCATCTGGGCGCCCGAATGGCCAAGGTAGAGATAGTTCTCGTATTTCATGACGTAGCCCGTCGCGGACAGCTGGAAGCCGCGATTGGCAAACAAACCGGTCAGTTCCGTATTCCTCGCGCGCTCGGCCTTCAAGTTCTGGTTGCCTTCTTCCTGGGTCATGATCGAATAGTGGCGGTTGCTCGCATACAACTCATTGACGTCGGGCGCTCTTTCCGACGCCGAGTAGCGCAGCTTTGCGCCGAACAGCTGGCCAAGCCTGGTTGAAGCGCCCAGGCTATAGCTGTTCAGGCTGAACGACTTGTCGTCGAGTTTGGAGTTGCTTGCATTCCGCGACGTCCTGAATCCGCTCTTGCGGA
Organism: Janthinobacterium aestuarii; assembly: GCF_046113285.1. Classification (NCBI taxonomy): domain Bacteria; kingdom Pseudomonadati; phylum Pseudomonadota; class Betaproteobacteria; order Burkholderiales; family Oxalobacteraceae; genus Janthinobacterium; species Janthinobacterium aestuarii. The sequence continues at coordinate 3,339,504 of NZ_CP142524.1, read as the reverse complement.
TGTCATGCGCCACGTTTTCATGGCGAAAGCCCGCATCGAAGGTGGCCCAGTCGAATTCCAGGTTTTGCTTGACGAACAGGGCGCGGCTGAGCGTGCTTGCGTCGGGCAGGTACAGCTGCGTCCCGCTGCCGGTGATATCCCTGGCCTTGTAGCTGAGGCCAAGCAAGCCGCTCAAGGGACCGGCGCGCCGCTGCGCCAGCAGGAGCTCGGCTTGATTCGTGTCAAACCGGTAGTCATTCGCCTTGGCGGCACCGAGGCGTTCTCCCGACGTATTGTTCAGGCGGGACACGCGCAGTTGTGCGCTTTCAATGTAAGCGACGGGGTCGCGCAGATGCGCTTCCAGCGCATATTTATCCTGCTTGATGATCACGCCGACGGGCAGCCCCTCGTCATAGTTCGCCCCGAACGACTTGTTTTCCATGGAAAAGCCCGGCACGCCATATTCGCTTTCCTTCGCATCGAGGCTGACGGCCACGTAGCCGCGATCGAAAAAGTAGGTGCTGCCGACGCCAAAGTGGGCATTGCTGGCGTGGCTGTTGCCCAGGGTGCCGTGGTAATCGGGCGTCACGTCCTTGTTGATCTTGTTCTGGGTCATCGATGGCGTGCCCGGCACGTAGGCGGGGTTGGCCGGATTGACGTAGGTCTTGCGTTGCCAGACGGAGGTCGGCTGATTGGTATAGAAGGAAAAATCGCCGTCCGCCCAGTCCGGATTTTCCTTCATGAACTGGTCGATAAACGGCTGCGACGCCTTGTTGTAGACTTGCTGGATCCGCGCTTCCTTCTGGCAACTGTCGGCCAGAAAGGTATTCACGCCGCCCTTCGCGGGGAACAGCTGGCTGTTGCACACGCCTGCCTTGCTGTTGCCGGGAATATCGTAATGGCCGATCTTCTGGAATGACAGCTGCAGATTCGTCGAAAAGCGCTGCCCGTCGTTGAAGTTCGCGCGCAAGCCTTGCGCGTTCGCATCATTGAAGCCCTTGCGCAGCACCAGTTCCACATCCTTCCGCGTGCTCTCCATCTTGCGGGAAACGAGGCCGGAATCGACGTCGACGCTGCCGCCGATCGCATTGCCGCCGAAACGCACGCTATCGGATGATTTGTTGACGGTGACGCTGCGCGCAAACAGGGGATCGAACGGGATGTCGATGTCGCCGCTGAGCGCATTCATGCCGAGGATGGACTGGCCGTCTTCGAGGATCTGCACGCGGCTGCCGCTCAGGCTGCGGATCACCGGTGCGCCCGCATTCGGCCCGAAGGCGCTGCTTTGCACGCCCGAGACATGCTCGAGCATGCCGCCCAGCGTCCTGTTCTGGGCTTGCGTATTCTCGACCAGAACGACGCTGTCGATGTTTGAAGGCTTGTCTGCCCGGACCTTGATGGTTTGCAGGGTGACGTCGTCTGCCGCATAAGCGAGTGGGGCGGTGGACAGCATGGCAGCTGCGAATACGTGATGGCGCATGGATCTCTCTAAAAAGGCGGAATGGGGTGCTGGCGCGGGATGCAGGCGCAGCGCGATGGTATAGATGCAATCGAGTTGCAATAATAGCCGGCACGCCATGCTAATGCAAGTAAACTGCATTTGAGGGTTTGGGATGTCTGGCGCACGGCAAGCGCGCAGCGCAGACGGCCGGCATGTGCCGGCGACTGTGGTGCAAAGTGCTGAGGTGCGAGGGGCGTTGCGCGTTGCACATGATCGTGCCGGTGGCAATGCGTGCGGCGCAGGCTGAGTCAGTCCGCCTGCGCCCTATGGGGCGCTACTTGAGGCGGGTGTCAGCGGCTTTTCGCCTGCAGCCGGCGCGCGCGGCGCTTTCTTTCCCAGATGACGATGCCCGTCACGGACAGCATGGCGACCATCAGCCCCATGCAGGACATCAAAATACGCCCCGGCAAGCCGAGGATGCGGCCCGAGTGGAGGGGAAATTGCAGTTGCACGAAGACGTCGGCGGCCGTGCCTTCCCAGGGTTTGTGCTGGCCGATGATGCTGCCGTCCATGCCGTCGACGTACAGGTTCGACAAGCCCATGCCGGCCGTGCCGAACTCGTCGGCCGGGTCGAAGAACGAGACGTTGTAGAACGAATAATTGCCGCCATAATAAATGCCGCCGATGGGCGCCGTGATGCCGCGCTGCACGGCTTGCTTTTTCGCAATGTCCACCGCCTGCTCGAAGCCGATCACGGGCGTGATGTAACTGCCGTACGGCGCCGGCGTCTGCGTTTCATACGGTCCCGGCGTGGTGGTGGAGACGAGCGACATGACGGGGTAAAACACTTCGCGGTACAGGTTCAGCGAGAACGACGTGAACGCGACGACGATGATGACGGCCCACACCCACAGGCCGCCCGCGCGGTGCAGATCGAAATTGAGCTTGTAGCCGCCGGCCGCCCAGCGCACCACCCACGACGGTTTCCAGCGTTGCCACCAGCTGGCGGCGTCGCGGTGGCGCGGCGCTTCGTCCGGGGCGCGCTGGCGCAAACGGCGCGGCGTGGTCAGATACAAGGCCACCATGCTGTCGAGCAGCCAGATGAGGGCCACGCTCCCCATCAGCCAGTAACCCCAGCGGTCCGTGCCCCAGAAGGCGGGCACGTGCAGGCTGTAGTGCAGATGGCGCAAGAACGGCATCAGGCTGCGGCGCGACAGGGAAATGGCCGTCGAATCGCGCGTGCCCGTGATCTGCGCCGTGACGGGGTCGATGTAGACGGTGTTGTAGCCGAGCACGAACGGTTTGCCCGTGGCCGTATCGGTCAATGGGCGCACCATGAAGGCGGCCGCATGGCCTTCTTCCAGGCCCAGGGTCATGTAATTGACTTCCACGCGCGGGTCGGCGGCGGCCACCTTGTGCGCCAGCGCAAACGGCGCCTGCAGGGGGCCGCGGCCCGGGGTGTCCATGATGTCGGCGTTGAGCCATTCATCGAGTTCGTGGTCCCACGACGTGACGGCGCCCGTGAGTCCCGCGACGATGAGGAAGAGGGCGATGGTCAGGCCGGCCCAGCGGTGTATGACAGTCCAGAAAGCGCGCATGCGGTACAAACCTTCAACATGAAACCGGCTTGTTGCCGCCAGCAGGCGCCAGAGCGGCGCACAGGAAAACGCCAGGCATACGCCTGGTAGTTTGATAATGGGAATCGTTCTCATTATCCGCCGTAGCCAGGCGTTTGTCCAGCGCCAATGGTGTTGCCCAAGGTCAAATCGCGCATGTTAAGATGCTAGCAATAAATTAATTTACATTCCACATGGAAATATCCAAGGCTGAAGCGGCATGCGTATAGAAGATCGGAACAATGTCCGCGTAAGCGAACGCAGCGGTGCATCGCAGGCGGGCGCGGCAGCCACAATGGTGTTCATGCACGGTTTTGGCTGCGACCAGACCATGTGGCGCTATCTGGAGCCGCTGTTCCGTCCCCGCTACCGCACCGTGCTGTTCGACCTGGTCGGCAGCGGCGCTTCGGATCTGGGTGCCTATGATTTTGATCGCTATGCGCGGCTTGACGCGCATGGCGCCGATCTGCGCCAGGTCATCCATGCCGTCGGCGGCGGCCCCGTCATTTGCGTGGGCCATTCCGTCAGCGCCATGAGCGCCTTGCTGGCCAGCATCGCCGAGCCGGAGCTGTTCGCCGCGCAAGTCATGCTGGCGCCGTCGCCGTGCTATGTCGACGATGCGGCGGCCGGCTATCGGGGCGGCTTCAGCCGTGCCGATATCGACGACTTGCTCGATGCCATGGACAGCAATTACCTGGGCTGGTCCGCCGGCATGGCGCCGGCCATCATGGGTGCACCCGGCCAGCCGGCGCTGGGCGAGGACCTGGCAAGCAGCTTTTGCCGCACCGACCCCGCCATCGCCCGGCATTTCGCGCAAGCCACGTTTTTGTCCGATCACCGCGCCAGCTTGCCGCACAACCGCACGCCGGCCCTGATCGTGCAATGCAGCGACGACTTCATCGCGCCGCCGCCCGTGGGCGTGTACTTGCGCGAAACGCTGCCGCACAGCAGCCTGCACGTGGTCGAGAATATAGGCCATTGCCCGCACATGAGCGTGCCCGATGCCAGCTACCGCGCCATCCGCCACTTTCTCGACGGCCTGCACCTGTAATGCGGGACGCGATGCCTTCCTTGCCTGATACCAGTACCTTGTTCCAGCACGCGGCCTGCGGCTTGTTGCTGTGCACGGCCGACGGGACCATCGTGCAGGCGAACGCCACCTTTTGCGGCTGGCTCGGTTATGGCGCCGGGGAATTGCTCGGGAAAAAGAAACTGCAGGACTTGCTGACCATCGGCGGGCGCGTGTTCCATCAGACGCACTGGCTGCCGCTGATGCAGGTGCAGGGCAGCGTGTCGGAAATCCTGCTCGACATGCGCCAGCGCCACGGGCAATCCATCCCCATGCTGTTCAACGCCGTGCGGCGCGTGCACGAGGGCGTGCGTTATGACGAGATCGCCGTCTTTGTCGCCAGCGACCGCCGCAAATACGAGCAGCAGCTGCAGTTGGCGCGCAAGGAAGCAGGCGAGCTCAACGAACAACTGGCGGCCGCCGACCGGCGCAAGGACGAGTTCCTGGCGACCCTGGCGCACGAGTTGCGCAATCCGCTGGCGCCGATCCGCAACGTGCTGGAAGTGCTGCGCCTGGCGCAGCTGGACGATCCGCAGCTGCGCTGGGCCCGCGACGTGCTGGGGCGGCAAGTGGGGCACATGACGCACCTGGTCGACGATCTGATGGAAGTGTCGCGCATCACGCGGGGGCGCCTGGAATTGCGCCGCGCCAGCGTGGAGCTGGCGCCCGTGGTGGAAGCGGCCCTGCACAGCGTGGCGGAGCTGGCGGCGCAGTCGGGCCACAGCGTGCACGTGGAGCAATGGCCGCAGCCGATCTGGCTCGACGCCGACGCCACGCGCCTGGGGCAGATGATCGCCAACCTGCTGACCAACGCCGTCAAGTACACGCCCGCCAACGGCGTCATCGGGCTGGAAGTGGCCTGTACGGAAAATGACGTGCACATTCGCGTGCGCGATTCGGGCATCGGCATTGCGCCCGAGCACCTGGACACCGTCTTCGACATGTTTTCGCAGCTGGAGCCGGCCCTGTCGCGCGCGCAGGGCGGCCTGGGCATCGGCTTGTCGCTTGTGCGGGGCCTGGCCGAATTGCATGGCGGCAGCATCAGTGCGCGCAGCGACGGCGTGGGGCAGGGCAGCACGTTCGAACTGCGCCTGCCGCTGCCCGCCGTGCCCCTGCAGGCGCCGCCCGAGCCCAACCGACGCTTGCTGGCCGGCACGCGCGAGGGCAAGGTGCTGGTCATCGACGACAGCGCCGACGCGGCAGAAAGCCTGGCGCTGGCGCTCGACATCCTCGGTTATGAAGTGCGCACGGCCTACGATGGCGCGGCTGGCATGGCGGCGGCGCAAACTTTTATGCCGCGCGTGATCCTGCTCGACATCGGCCTGCCGCACATGAACGGCTACGACGTGGCGCGGCTGTTGCGCAGCGAGCCCTGCGGCCAGCACGCCATCCTCGTGGCCGTCACGGGCTGGGGCCAGGACAAGGACCGCAAGATGGCGTCCGACGCGGGCTTTGACTTGCACCTGACCAAGCCCGTAGATTTTTATGAGCTCGATGCGGTGCTGCAAAAGATGCTGCAGGCGTAGTGAGCGCCATATGCTGTATCAACAATCATCGCGCAGCGTGATCCAGGAAGAATGGCATCTGCCTGACTTGCTGGATGGCGCCCGCGCGCTGCACGATGCCTTGCTCAATTATGCAGGCGATGGCGTGTATGCGGACCTGCTCCTTCCCTGGTTGCGCGACAATCCGCAGCTACTGGGCTGGCTGCGTTCATTTGCGCAAAGGCAAGGAAATCCTGTTCCGCCGGCAAGCAAAGAGGAATTGTGGGTACTCCACGCGTTCAGCCGCATAGGCCAGGTGCTGGTCTTGCCCTTGCAACAGGGGCGCGGCAATGGCGAAGGCTGGGCCGGACCACCGCTGTCGCTCGCCGAGTATGAGGCTTTCGTCGAGGCGCTGGGCATGACGGTGCTGCGGCCGGCACAATTTTCGCCTTTTTATCACGAGATAGTCGAGCTGCAGCCCGCTGGGTCTGCGCATGCGCGCGCCGCGATCTTGGCATGGCGATGGCCGTGCGTGATGCTCGGCAACATGCTGTTTTCGCGTGGCGGCGTCGATGTCTGCGCTGGCAAGACAATTTTCAAGCCCGGCATCGCCGACGCATCGACGCTGTACTGGGCTGACCGCCGCAAGGGACGCCCTGTCAACGACCTGTCGGATGGATGGGGCAGCAATTCGCAATGGCGCACGTCATTCCGCCGCGACTATGTCGTCGGCGATACGCGACTTTACAATGTGGATGGCAAGTATGATCTGGCCACGAAAGGGGCCGATACGGCAGATGACGGCCGGTTTCCGGTGCTGACCCTGGCGGAAAGAATTGAGCTGCTGACGCAGCGATGCCTGGTCAGCAGCACGAAGGCCCATGATGAGCTGTAGCCCTATGACGACTGCTGGCGCGATTCGGCAGACAACGGCGGCGTGCGGGAGCGGTGGCCGCGCTGGCTGTCAGCCTTGCTCGGCAGCGGCAGGCGGGGAACAAATGCGTGAAACCGCGATACGGGATGCAAGCGAACTCCACCCGGTGTCGGCATGACAATCACCGGTATTGAATGGAAAAACATGGAACAACTGACAGAATTGGAAATCGCCTTTTTTCAACTGCACATGGGTTTTGGCCCGGCGGACCGCTGTGTCGACTGGGCCGTGGAGCGTTTGCGCCTGGATGAGGAAGGCGACGACCTCGAGGTCGTGCTGCTGGCCAGCGCCCGCGGCCGCGATGAGGTGCTGCCCCTGGCCGAGGCCATCATCGAGCGCTACCGGGGTGTGCAGCGTCTCAGTGACCAGTTTCTGGCGGGAAAATTCATCGTCGAATTGCGCGCCGCCTATCTGGCAGGCCGGGAAAGCGTGTCGTCGCTCGACGCCATCCTGACCCGCCTGTACCCGGCGCTTCGCTATCCCGACTGGCTGGTCATGCTGAGCCGCAATTGCGAGTATGCGACGGATGTGCCCGAATTTGAGCAGCCGTTCGAGGATGAATTCCGCTACATCGCCAGCCTGTGGGCGCAGGCGGAGAGCCTGGCCGCGTTTGAGGGCGAATACAGCCGCGCGACGTCGGACCGGCATGATGTGGGCTGTGCTTGAGAAGGGGCATCTGACTGTACTATGAAAAAAATCGATATTTTTGTCTGTTCCGAAGCCGAGATGCGCGCATGTGCCAGCTGGCAGGATGCTTTCGATTCTTTCCCGTCACCGGCATCACCTTGCCCGGCGAACTGGATTTTGTGTCGCTGGGGCAATTGCTGACGTTCTCGACGGTGCCTGCCATCCGGCATGTGCCTTTTCCGGGCCGCGAGCTGTACATGTTCAGCGCTGCGATTGCGCAGGCGTTCGAGCGGATGGCGGCCGACGATCTGGCCGATATCGCGGTGGCATAGGAGCAGACCGCGCCATGGGCCGGGCTGGAGGTCAATCCCGTCGATCTGGCAGGATTCCTGATGGAGTTGAAAGCGAACTGGCATCGATCCGCCACACCGGATAAAGCCTTGTTCCTGTGGCTGGACGCCTGATGGGCAGAACATGGCTGGCGATGGCCGCCGTATAATTTTCGCAATCATTTTGCGGGGAATAAGGTACATGCAAAACAAGACGATAGGGCTCATCGGCGGCATCGGCTGGGCTTCCACCCTAGAATATTATCGTTTGCTTAATGAAATGCTGGTGGCGTGCCTCGGCCCCGCGCATAGCGCGCGCATCATGCTGGTCAGCATCGACCAGGCCGATTTCGTCGCGCACGCGGCGCAGCCCGATTCCCGCGCCATCGAGCAATTCCTCGTCGCGGAAGGGCGTCGCCTGCAAGGCATGGGCGCGGATTTCTTCCTGCTGTGCGCAAACGGCGCCCACCGTTTCGCCCCGGCCGTCGTGCCGCGCATCGGCTTGCCTTTTATCAGCATCGTCGAGGAAATGGCGAAGCGGGTGCGGCAGTCGGGTGTGCGCAAGGTTGGCTTGCTGGGCGTCAAGCAAACGATGGCGGGCCGCTTTTATCGCGATGCGCTGGAGCAGCAGGGCATCGCGACGGCGACGCCCGACGCGGCCTACCAGGATATCCTGCACGATATTATCTACACGGAACTGGTGCAGAATATCTTTACCGATGCGAGCCGGAACATTTTCCTGGAGATCATCGAGAAACTGCGGCGGCAAGGCGCGCAGGGCGTGATTTTGGGCTGCACGGAGATTCCGCTGCTGATCCAGCCCGGCGATATCGACTTGCCGCTATTTAATACCACAGCCATTCATTGCGAGGCGGCGGTGGCGTTTGCCGTCGAAGACTAGCCGCTTGCATGTGCGCGGCGCCCGCAGGGGGCTGCCGCTCATTTCACACCATCAAGCCGGCTGCACACCGCCCACATTCCGGCTGCGGTTTTCCACCAGCACGGAAATGCCGAGCACGACGATGCCGCCGCAGGCCAGCATGGCGCCGACCCAGCCCGTCGAGCGCAAGCCCATGCCCATGGCGATGGCGATGCCGCCGGCCCAGGCGCCCAGGGCGTTGGCGATGTTGAAGGCGGAATGGTTGAGGGCGGCGGCCACCGTTTGCGCGTCGCCGGCCACGTCCATCAGGCGCGTCTGCACGGCCGGGGCGACGGCGATGCCGGCGCCGATGGCGAACAGGTTGATCGCCGTCAGCCAGACATTGCTGCTGGTATAAGTAAACGCGGCCAGCGCGGCCACGTTCCACAGCAGTACGCCGAAGATGGTCCACAGGCGCGAGCGGTCGGCCAGCCAGCCGCCGATCAGGTTGCCCACCGTCATGCCCACGCCGATGATGGCCAGCAAGATCGAGATGACGAGGGGCGAGACTTTCGTGATTTCCAGCAAGGTTGGCGTAATAAACGTGTAGACGGCAAACATGCCGCCGAAGCCGATCGCCACCATCAGCAGGGTCAGCCACACTTGCAGGCGGCGGAACACGCCCAGTTCGCGGCGCGGGCTGGAATCGCCGGCGGCGACCATCGGCACGAAGATGCGCACCATCAGCATGGTCAGCAAACCCAGCGCGGCGACCAGCAAAAAGGCCGAGCGCCAGCCCAGGGTCTGGCCGATATAGGTGGCCAGCGGCACGCCGAAGATATTTGCGACCGTGAGGCCCATCAGCACGCGGGCAACGGCCTGGCCGCGCCGGTCCGGTTCGGCCAGGGCGGCCGCCACCAAGGCTGCCACGCCGAAATACGCGCCATGCGGGATGCCGGCGACGAAGCGGGCGACGACCAGCAAGCCGTAGTTGGGGGCGATGGCGCTGAGCAGGTTGCCGCCAGCGAACATCAGCATCAAACAGATCAGCATCAGCCGGCGCGGCATGCGCGCCAGGAAGATCGTGATCAGGGGCGCGCCGATGACCACGCCCAGCGCGTAGGCGCTGATCATGTGACTCATCTGGGGCAATGTCGTGCCCAGGTCGTCGGCCACGACGGGCAGGATGCTCATGGAGGCGAATTCGCCCGTGCCGATGGCGAGGCCGCCGATGGCCAGGGCCAGGTCGGCATAGCCAGCGCCAAAAGGCGCGGTGACGCGCGGAATCAATGGGTCTACGGAGGCGTGCATGTTCTTGTTGTTTGGGTAAAGAATGACAGGGTGGAGAGGCGCGCAGTGGCCCGGCCGGAAGTGGCAATGCGCCACCAGAGTCGACGGCTGGCCGGTATTTTCGGGCTATAACAACTGCCCAAGGACAACATTGTAAAAGATTCGGGCAAGCTCTGCTGGGCGGCGGCTAAAATCTGCTGCACTGCACACAACAGCGATGGCGCTTGTTGTTAACGATAACACGGAATGCGCGCGATTCCGCCACAGGGCAGGCGAAGAAAACCTGGCTGTGGCGGAAATGGTCTTACTTCGCCAACGTTTGCTGCAGCGCTTCCAGTCCCGCCACGTAGATCCCGTGGAACAAGTCGGTTACTTCCTGCTCGCTCGCGCCCACGGGCGTGAAGCGGCCCGACCAGGTGACCCGCGCGCCAGCGCCGCCTGCCAGGGGTTCGACTTGCAGGGTGGACAGATAATCGCTGGCGGGAAACGGCGCCTGCAGGATGGAATAGCTGTAGCTGCGCGCCGTGTTGTCGTACGCTTCCAGTTGCTCGACGATGACGTCGCCGGCCGGATTGGCCAAGTGGCGGATGCGGCCCCCGTCGCTCAAGGTGCTGCTGGGAATGTAGGGCAGCCAGTCGGGCAGCGAGTCGAAGCCGCCGATCAGTTGCCAGACCTTTTCCGGTGTGGCGGCGATGTCGATGGAGGTGGTGGTATGGGCCATGGTGCGTTCCTTGTATCTATTAGTTGGAGCCGGTTGGCAGCGGAGCATGGGCGGCTACCAGCTGTTCGGCGCGCATGTCGTGCCAGAACGCGGCGGGGATGACGCTGTGCAATGCTTGCTGATCTTCGGCCAGGCGTTCGGGACGGCTGGCGCCGGGGATCACGGCGGCCACGGCCGGATTGGCCAAGGAAAATTGCAGGGCGGCTGCCTTCACGCTGACGCCATGGCGCGCGGCAATGGCCTTGATACGTTCCACTTTGGCAATGATGGCGGGCGAGGCTTTCTGGTATTCGAAGTGCGCGCCGCCGGCCAGGATGCCCGAACTGTAGGGGCCGCCCACGACGATGTCGACGTTCTGGCTTGCCGCGGCCGGCATCATCCGCTGCAGCGCCCGTTCATGGTCGAGCAGGGTGTAGCGGCCGGCCAGCAGGAAGGCATCGGGCTGCGCTTCGCTTAAATCCAGGGTCAGTTCCAGCGGTTCCACCTTGTTCACGCCCACGCCCCAGGCCTTGATGACGCCTTCTTCGCGCAAGCGGGTCAGCACGCGGAAGGCGCCCGTGCGGGCAATCTCGAATTGCGCCAGCCAGTTGTCGCCATGGAAGTCTTGCGCAATGTCATGCACCCAGACGATGTCGAGGCGGTCCGTGTCCAGGCGCTTGAGGCTGTCTTCGATCGAGCGCAGGGTGGCGTCGGCCGAATAGTCGTCGACGATTTTGTTCTTGCGGCCGAATTCGAACAAGCCGCCTTTTTCGCCCAGTTCGCGGGCAGCCGGGTCTTCCAGTTCGTCGAGGATGAGGCGGCCGACCTTGGTGCTGAGCACGTAATCGTCGCGGCGGCGCTGCTTCAGGGCGGCGCCCAGGCGCAGCTCGGCCAGGCCGGCGCCGTAGAACGGGGCCGTATCGAAATAGCGGATGCCTGATTCCCAGGCGGCGTCAACGGTGGCCAGCGCTTCTGCCTCGGGAATGTTGCGGAACATATTGCCCAGCGGCGCCGTGCCGAAACCGAGTTTGCCTGTCAGTAAGTGTTTGATCGTCATGGTGTTTTTCCTTCAATGAGTGAGTCAATGGAGACAGAATAGCTGGACAAGTTAAGCCTGTCCAAGACATAATTGGCGCAACTTGAGTCCTGAAAGGTCTGACATGTTGGACATACGCCAATTGCAATATTTCATCGCCGTCGCCGAGGAAGAACATGTGGGACGGGCCGCCGAGCGCCTGCATATTTCCCAATCGCCGCTGAGCCGGCAAATCGCCCAGCTCGAAGAGAAGCTGGGCCTGACCTTGTTCGAGCGCAGCGCCCAGCGCATCCGCCTGACGCGCGACGGCCATACTTTCCTGGCCGAAGCGCGCGCTTTTATTACCCACGGGAACCGGCTGGAAGCGCTGGCCAAGCGCCTGGGGCGCGGTGATGAAGGGGGCTTGTGCATCGGCTACATCGAAAATGCCATGCATGCGGGCGTCTTGCCGGACGGCTTGCGCACCTTGCGCGCCACGCGGCCGCAAGTGCACGTCGCCCTGTATAACCTGCATTCGGCCGAGCAGATCGAGGGCTTGCGCCAGCGCAGCCTCGATATTGCGCTGCTGTGCGAACCGCCGCTGCCGAACGACCCGGACCTCGATTGCGCGCAGGTGCTGAGCGACCCCATGCTGCTCGCCTTGCCGGAGACGCATCCGCTGGCGCACAAGGCGGATCTGACGCCCGAGGACCTGGCGGGCCAGGAGTGGATTGCCGTGCTGCACAAAGAAAGCGTGCTGAAACACGATAACTTCATCGCCGCCTGCGCGCGCGCCGGCTTTACGCCCGATATCCGCATGGAAGCAACGGAGCCGCTGACGGCGCTGGGTCTGGTGGCGGCGGGCCTGGGCATGGCCATGATCCAGCACAGCCTGCGCCAGCACGCGCCGGCCGGCGTCGTCGTGCGCGAGCTGCCGTGGTTCAGCTACCGCACGCCATTGTGGCTGGCCTGGCACAAGGTGAATTTGCGCCCGCTGGTGGGGATCTTCCGTGCAACCTTGCTGGAACAAGCCAGCGGTGTGGCCATGGCGGGGCAAAAAGACGTATAAATAAGGCAATCATCTGTCGGGAGGATTGCCATGTTCGATCTGGAGGTGCCGGTGTGGGAACTGGTGGTGCGCGCCGTCATCGTCTACCTTGCCTTGCTGCTGATGGTGCGCATGACGGGCAAGCGGACGGTGGGGCAATTCACGCCGTTCGACTTGCTGGTGGTCATGTTGCTGAGCGAAGCCGTATCGAATGCCTTGTCCGGTGGCGACGATTCCGTTCCCGCCGGCCTGGTGCTGGCCTTGACCCTGATCTGCCTCAACATGCTGATTGCGTGGATCACCTCGCGCAGCCGCAAGCTCGCCGAGCTGGTCGATGGCACGCCCGTGCTGCTGGGCCGCGATGGCGTGATTTTCGATGATGTCGTCAAGAAATGCAGGGTGGCGGGCGGCGATGTCGAGCAAGCGCTGCGCGAGGCCGATTGTCCCTTGCCGGACATGAAATGCGCGTTCCTGGAAGCGGACGGCAAGATCACCATTCTGCAAAAATAGCCGCGGCGGCCAGCCACGCCTATATTTTCTTGCTGCGTTTTAAGTGCAGGGGCAGCAGCCACCACATACAGACGATCAGCGTGCCCATCAGGATGCTGGCGACGATGCCGGGCAGGTGGCCAAAGACTTCCGACATCACCAGATTGGTGCCCAGAATAAACGCCAGCGCGAGCGAAAAGGCGCCGCACATCATGATGCGGTCGGCCACGCGCTTGAAGCGTTCGCGGTCTTGCAGGGGGCGCATCACGCGGTGCTGGATGGCTGGCGCGCTGAGCAGTACCAGACTGGTCATGGACAGGAAAAACGTCAGCAGGAAGACGACCTTTTCCGTCTGCACGATCTTCGCGAAGCCGCCGTTGAAGGGCAGGATGATGAGGAAGGCCGTCAGCATCTGCGCGCCCGGCAAGAGGATGCGCAACTCGCTGAGCAGGTCGGACAGGTCGCCTTCGTCGCTTGGCTGGTCATCGTTTTGCTGCTGTCGCGCGTGTGGCATGGGGTGGTCCTTGAGGTAGTGAAGGGACCAGTCTACGCGCAGGCGCCCGCGCTGACTGTGGGCGCGCGCACCTTCAGAAGCAATGCGCGATGTGTTGGCGCAAGCGCCACAGCGGTGTCGAGACGATGGCCGTTGCGCTGTGCGAGGCGTCATGGCCGCAATGGCCGCAGCTGTGGCGGCGGTGCGGCTCCCGCGCGAAGCTGCCCAGGTCCAGGTGCGGATGGCCGCAGCGGGCGCAGTCGCTGCAGTCCAGCGGCGTGCCTGCCTGCAAGGCGGCGGCGTAGGCTTGCGCGGCGGGCGGCGTGAGGTTCAGCTGGACGATGTCGGGCGGGAACAGGCCAGGCAGGGCGCGGCAATCGATGGCCAGCGCGGCCGCGTCGCGCGCCAGCAGGCTGCCGCCGTCATTGGCCAGCGCGCGCAGTTGCAGCAAGCCATCGGGGGCTAGGCGCAAGGTGGTGGCGTGAAAGCGGCCGGGGTCGAACAGTTCCGGATACAGCACATAGCCCATGGGGCTGGCGTGCTGGCGGCAGCGCATCTGCCGCGTCGCCTGCCAGTCGGCCAGGTCGGCCTTGGCGCCCCAGTAGCACTGGTGCGTGCGGCACCAGTGGCGCGCCGCGCCGTTGCGAAATTTTCCAGTCGGCAGCATGTCGCACAGCACGATGGCATCGCAGCCCGCGCCGGCGCGAAAGTGCCCGGTGATATGCTGCGTGGTGACGGCGAGATGGCCCGTGCTCGCTTGCAGGGGCCAGCAGATGCCGGGCAGGGTCAGCGGCGTGGGCAAGCGCGCCTCCGCGCGGCGACCGGCTTGCCAGCCGCCATGGCGTAAAAAAGCCCGCCGGCTGGGGCGGGCCGTGCTGACGGGAATGCCTGCGGCATGGCCCGGTTTATTCTTCCGTATCGGCCAGGGTGACGATGGCGCGCGCCCACTTCGAGTATTTCAAGTTCGCCAGATCGCGCACGGTCTTGATATTGAACGCCTGCTTGAGCAGTTCCGCATCCTTCTCGCTCACGCCTTGCAGCGCATCGACGGGGGCATCGGCAATTTCCTTGAACGTCTTTTTTTCGTAGGCTTTGTCTACCGCTTTATTGATGTTCATGTGTTGATACTCCTCAGTAAGTAGGAAAATTAATTCTACACGGTTTTGTAACTCGTCAATTTACGCTTGCATGTTGTGCCGAACTAAATATGATGGAGGTGGGTGAGGCTGCGGCCGAGCCTGGTTTTGTTCCGCCTGTTAAATTGTAATTATAGCATTTGAATTATGTATAGTATAATTGTTGCGTGTGTCGGCGACTATGCGCCGGCCTTACCGGATGCCGCTGTATGCGGCACCAATTGACAGCGTTCAGGAGAATACGATGAGTTTGCTAGATCAACTTGCAGGACAGGCGATGAGCGCTTTGGGCAACAAGGGTGCGGACGGCGAAGCCTCGTCGGGACTGATGGCCAGCGTGATGGACCTGGTCAACCAGCATGGCGGTTTGCCCGGCCTGCTGCAGAAATTCCAGGAAAGCGGCCTGGGCGACCAAGTGGCCAGCTGGATCGGCACCGGCGCCAATGCGCCCGTCTCCGGCGATCAGATCAAGGATGCGCTGGGCGCCGACACGATCACCGAGATCGCTGCAAAAGCGGGCGTCGCCCCGGACGCGGCCTCGGGCGGCCTGGCCGCCTTGCTGCCCCAGCTGATCGACAAGCTGACGCCGAACGGTCAAGTACCTGAAGGCAATGACCTGGTCAGCCAGGGCTTGAATATGCTCAAGGGCAAGATCTTCGGTTGAGCAGCCGATGCCACAACAAAAAACCTCGCAGCGATGCGAGGTTTTTTTATGTGCAAGGTTTTGTGTGCGAACTATGAACGTCTGAAAAACGCCCAGGGCTAGGCGCCGCCCCGAAGACAGTACGCGAGTACGGCGAGGGGCAGGCAACAACGCCATGGGCGTTTTTCAGGCGGCGGCCATCATGCCGAAGTGGGGAGGCGCGCCGGTCAGCCTGGCCGTACTCCCCTCGACCAGATAGGAACAATAGCGGCGCCGCTCGGCGATGCCGCCGCGCCGCTCCATCAGCTCGCCCAGCATGGCGACGGCATCGGCGGCCATCTTTTGCACGGGCTGGCGCAGGGTGGTGATGTCGTAGCTGAGCCAGCCCGATGCTTCCAGCGCGTCGAAGCCGGCCACGGACATTTGCAGCGGCACCTGGATGCCCATCTGGTGGCGTGCCGTGTCCAGGCAGCCGATGGCCATGATGTCGTTGCCGCAAATGACGGCGTCCGGCACGCGTCCCAGGCGGTCGATGACTTTGCGCAAGCCATGGCCGCCGCTGGCGTAATCGTAGTTGCCGCTGACGACGATGGGCGCGGGCAAGCCCAGTGTGAACAGCCGGTCCAGCACGCCGGTCTTGCGCTCCTGCGCGACGGCCGAGTCGCCGGGGCCGTCGATGACGGCGAACTGGCGGTGGCCCGCCTCGGCCAGGCGCGAGACGAGCAGGCGCGCCGCTTCGCCCTGGTCGCACAGCACCGCGTGCACGGCGTGTTCGCGCGGGCTGCGGTTGAACAGCACCAGCGGCACGTCGCGCCGGCCGAATTCGGCCATCTGCTCGTCCGACAGGCAGGCGGCCACGACGGCGCCATCGACCTGGTATTGCCACACGTCGCTCAAGACCTTGCCGATGTCCGCTTCGCGCTCCAGGGTAAACAGCAATAAACGCTTGCCCTGGCGGGCGATTTGCTGGCTCAGGTCGGACAACACTTGCGGATAGTACAGATTGGCCAGGTTGGAAATGATGACGGCCACCAGGTTCGAACGGCGCGTAATCAGGCTGCGCGCGGCCGCGTTGGGGATGTAATCGAGGGTGATGGCTGCCTGCATGACCTTGGCATGCGTGGCGGGCGAGACGCTGGCGCCCGGCTTGAAGCAGCGCGACACGGCCGATTGCGACACGCCGGCCAGCAGGGCCACGTCATACGAGGTCACGCGCCGTCCGGCACCGGGTATGGCGCGGGCAGTGGTGCCGGGTGTCCGGGCTACAGTATTCTTTTTTCGCATATTGGTCTGGCAAGCAACCTGTCTCAAAGTATTCCTGCAGGCCCGGCCGCTTGTGGCGGCCTGGGCGGGAAAAATGAGCATAGCGAAAATATTTCCATGTGGCAAGACTGTTTTCTTATCCATGTTGCAAATAATTTGATTGAATGGCAAGTGGTGTGCTGGCCCCGCAATCGGCACTGTCGCAGGGGCCGCTGCCATAGGGGCGGAGGCGTCCCGGCGGGTCCCGGCATCAATTTTCCAACAGGAGCTTTTGCGTGGGGCCCGTACCGAATGCAAAGCAAGCTTGGGATGTTCACCGGGCTGAACGGGTTTTTCTGGTGCAATGGCCTGCCTTCTGATAACATAACGCCCCTTTATTCAGGGAAGGGTCGACATGGCCAATGCTTGCGGCGTCGATTTCGGCACGTCAAATTCCACGGTAGGCTGGGCGCGTCCCGGGCAGAGCACCATGCTTGGCCTGGAAGATGGCAAGACGACCTTACCGTCCGTTGTCTTCTTCAATGCGGAAGACGAGGAAGTCAGTTTTGGCCGCGCGGCGCTGGCCGGCTATCTGGCCGGTTACGAGGGGCGTCTGATGCGCTCGCTGAAGAGCTTGCTGGGCACCAGCCTCATCGATGGCCAGACGGAAGTGGGTGGCCGCGCCTTGCCGTTCCGCATGTTGCTGGCGCAATTCATCGGCGAAGTGAAACGCCGTGCCGAGCAGTCCGCCGGCCGCGAATTCACGTCCGCCGTGTTCGGCCGTCCCGTCTTCTTTATCGACGATAATGCGCAAGCGGACCAGCTGGCGCAGGATACCCTGGCCGAAGTGGCCCGCTCCGTCGGTTTCAAGGACGTCGCCTTCCAGTTCGAGCCGATCGCCGCCGCCTTCGACTACGAGTCGCAAATCGACAAGGAAGAGTTGGTGCTGATCGCCGACATCGGCGGCGGTACTTCCGACTTTTCGCTCGTGCGCCTGTCGCCGGAACGGGCGAAAAAAATGGAACGGCGCGACGATATCCTCGCCACGGGCGGCGTGCACATCGGCGGCACGGACTTCGATAAATACCTGAGCCTGTCCTCCGTCATGCCCTTGCTCGGCTATGGCAGCCGCCTGCACAACAATAGCGAAGTGCCGTCCAGCTATTATTTCAACCTGGCAACCTGGCACACGATCAACCTGGCCTACACGAAGAAGATCTGGGTACAGCTGGCCGACGTGTGCCGCGATGCACGCGAGCAAGACAAAGTGAAACGGCTGCAAACGCTGATCGACGAGCGCGCCGGCCACTGGCTGGCCATGAAAGTGGAAGAGGGCAAGATCGCCCTGTCCGACGCGGCCGAAGTGCAGCTGGAGCTGGACCGTTTGTCGCCCGCGCAAAGCCTGTTGCTCAAACGTGCGCAATTCGACGACGCCATCGGCCACCTGTGCGGCTCCGTGGAAGAAACCGTGCTGCGGCTGCTGCGCGACGCGGGCGTGGCGCCGGACGCCGTCGACACCGTGTTCTTCACGGGCGGCTCGAGCGGTGTGCGCTTGTTGCGCGAAAAGATCGCCGCCCTGGTGCCGGCCGCGCGCAAGGTCGAGGGCGATCTGTTCGGCAGCATCGGTGCGGGCCTCGCGCTGGACGCGGTACGTAAATTTGGTTGATAAAATGTGCATGGCGGCGTTGCCGCGTCTTGCCGTACTAGTGTACTGTCTGCGACGCGGTGCCTTGCCCTGCGCATTTTATCGATACACCCACTGTTGCACCCACGAAAGAGCGCCCCATGCATGTGTTTGACAAACCGATCGTCATGATCGACTTCGAGACGACCGGCTTGTCGCCCGACATGGGCGACCGCATCACGGAAGTGGCGGCGCTGCGCATCGAGGGCGGGCGGATCACCGACCGCTATGTGACCCTGATCAACTGCAATGCGCGCATTCCCGCGTTCATCACGGGCTTGACGGGCATCACGCAGGCCATGGTGGACAAGGCGCCGCCCGTGGCCGAGGTGGTGCCGCAATTGCTGGATTTTATCGGCAGCGACGCCTTGTCGGCGCACAATGCCAGCTTCGATGAAAAATTCCTGCGCGCCGAAAGCGCCAGGCTGAACCTGACGCCCGCGTACCAGTCGCTCGTGTGTTCCTTGAAACTGTCGCGCCGCGTGTTTCCCGGCATGGCCAGCTACAAGCTGGGCTTGCTGTCGAGCCAGCTGGGTATCGCCTTCAAGAGCGCCGCCCACAGGGCCGAGTCGGATGCGGAAGTGGCGGCGCAAGTGCTGATCCATATCGGCCGCCACTTGCGCAGCAGCTACGGCATCGCCGATGTCGATGCCGACCTGCTGGTGTCGCTGAACAAGCTGGCCGCCGCCAAGGTGCCGCAATTCCTGCAAAAGCATCCATCGCGCCGCTGAGCGCCTTAGCCTGTCTAAGCAGGCTCATCAAAACGATATAATTTTGTTATTTCCTTTGAGCCTGCTCAAGTCCTTCCCCCGCATCGAATTTAAAATTTAAGCAACACACGATTTCGCCACCCTGGGCCGCCGTTTTGCGCGTGCCGCCGGCAAGCGCGATGTGGATGGGGGCGCACATGGACAAGCACCATACTGCCAGAGATAGCCACGAAGCATATATCTGGTTCCGCACGGCTGCCGAGCAGGGCAATGCGTATGCCCAGTTCAACCTGGGATTGATGTACAAGAAGGGCGAAGGCGTGGCGCAGGACGATGCGCGCGCCTTTGTCTGGCTGCGCCTGGCCGCGCTGCAAGGGCTGGCTTTCGCGCAGAACCATCTGGGCGCCCTGTATTACCACGGCCGCGGCGTGGCGCAGAGCGATGCAGACGCCGTGCTGTGGTTTCGCCGCGCGGCCGCCCAGGGCGATGCTTCGGCCCAGCAAAACCTGGGGCAGATGTACCGCAAGGGGCGCGGCGTGCTGCAGAGCGACGAGCTGGCCTTGGCGTGGTTCTACCGCGCCTCCGAGCAGGGCGTGGCCAGTGCGCAATCCTTGCTGGGCGAAGCGTATGCGCAGGGGCTGGGAGCGAAAAAAAACGATGCGCTGGCCCTGGCCTGGTTCCGCAAGGCGGCCTTGCAGGGCGATGCCCAGGCGCAGCTGAACCTGGGGCTCGTCTACAAACGCGGGCAAGGCGTGGTGCAAAGCGATGCCCAGGCGCTGGCCTGGTTCCGCCAGGCCGCCGCCCAGGGCCTGGCCGTGGCGCAGCGGCAACTCGGCGTGGCATATGCGGAAGGGCTGGGCGTGGCGCCCGACCAGCTGCGCGCCTATGCCTGGCTGCAGCGGGCGGCTGAACAGGATGACGCCGACGCCCAGTTCAACCTGGGCCTGATGCTGGCGCGCGGCCAGGGCGTGGACAAGGACGAGGCGCGCGCCGTCGTCTGGTACAGGCGTGCCGCCCTGCAAGGCCATTGCATGGCGCAATACAATCTGGGTGGCATGTTTGCCGGCGGGCGCGGCGTTGCCCGCGATTTGCGCCAGGCGCTGGACTGGTATGCGAAGGCGGCGGCCCAAGGCGCGTCGAATGCGCAATTCAACCTGGGCGTGATGTATGCCAACGGCCAGGGCGTGGAGCGTGACGAGGTGTGCGCCGTGCGCTGGTACCGCACGGCTGCCGAGCAGGGCGATGCCAGCGCGCAAAATAACCTGGGCGTCATGTATGCGAATGGTCATGGCGTGCCGCAAGACGATGGCCTGGCCGTGCATTGGTATGCGCGCGCGGCGGGCCAGGGCCATGCGCTGGCCCAGTACAACCTGGGCGGCATGTACAACAGCGGGCGCGGCCTGGAGAAGGATCGCGTCTGCGGCTATATGTGGCTGGCGCTGGCGGCCGAGGGGGGCGATAGCGGGGCGATCAGGGCCAGGGAAGCGGCCGCCACCAGGCTGGCGCCGGCACAGCTGCAGGAGGCGCAGCAGCGCGTGCGGCAATGGCATCAGGTGCGCTCGCCGCCGTTGCCGCCGGTCGAATGACGCGCCGGCGCCGTGCGCGCAGCGATGCGCGCTGCATGCGATAATTGCCCAAGAGCATGCCGCGAAGGCGGCGCGGTTTTCGGCAAAGTGAAAGGTGGAGCATGGTAAGGCAGGCAGGTGAGGATGCATCCGAGCAAAAAGTTATCGACGACATCGCCACGCATGGCTGGCATGGCGTCCATATCGGCGCCGATGAAGAGGGGCCCGGCTATGCGTTTACCATAGGCGCCGGCCACAGCTTTGGCCAGCCTGAATTGCTGATCATGGGCTTGCCGCGCGCCATGGCCCACCAGATACTCGACGTGGCGCTCGATGCCGTGCGCAGCGGCGCCATCACGGATTTTACGGCCACCACGGACGCCTTGCTCGAAGGCCATCCGTGCGCCTTCGTGCGCGTGCCCGTCGAGCAATACCGCAACTACGTCGGCTATGCGCGCTGGTATTACCAGGGCGATGATTTTACCTTGTACCAGATCGTCTGGCCGTCGCGCGATGGCCATTTTCCGTGGCAGGCGCAAGCGAGCGCGCAGTATGTGGAGAGCCAGCCCCTGCTGGGGCCGGCGCCACTGGCCGCATGACGGCAGGCACCTCCGTCCGCATTCTGACCGGCACGGCGACCTTGTGCGTGTTCGACCCGGCCCTCTTGCGCCACAAGCTCGACGATGACTGCGATTGGTGGAGCCTCCCCAGCGCGGAACTTGCGGCCGTGAATGCGGGTCAGGCGGCGTTTTTCAACGTGGGCGGCGACGGCGCGTATGACGTGGTTTTGCACGGGGAACTTGCCGAGCCGCATGCGAGCGTGCACCTGGTTGTGGCCTCGGGCCGCATCTTCATCGGCGCCGGCGAAGACGTCACGGGCGGCGGCCTGGAACCGGACACGGCATACGGCGGCCTGTTCGTGGACGTGCCCGTGGGCAGCTACCGCGTGCAGGCACGCCGCGATGGCGCGCGCATCAGCCTGGCATTCGTGCCCGATGCGCGCAGCAGCAATGCGTTTGCCGACCTCGTGCGTATTTGATGCGCCGTTGCACCTTGGCTAGGCGTCCATGCGGGCCACGGCCGCGCCTTGCCGCCGGTCCAGGAACAGGCTGTTGCCGTGGATTTTCTTCGCCTGTTTCTTCGCTTCCGCCGCCTGGGTGGCGATCTGATGGTGCGTGTAATACTGGTGCGCCTCGACCTTGATCGCGCCCAGCGACAGGCTGATCAAGGAATAAAACACTTTTTTGCCTTGCCGGTCTTCGCTGATGTAGCCGCCCCGTTCGCAGTCGCTGGTGCTGTAGTAGGCGGGGATGGCGGCCGCGAAGTCGTCCAGCATGGCCTGGCAGCGCGTTTCCCAGTCTTCGCTCTGGAACAGAATCATGAAATCGTCGCCGCCGATGTGGCCGATGAAGTCGCGGTTCGGGTCGCAATGGCTGCTGAGAATTTCTCCCGTCAGCTGGATCACGTCGTCGCCCTTGCGGTAGCCGTACACATCGTTGAAGGGCTTGAAGTGGTCGAGGTCGCAATAGCAGACCCAGAAGCGGCTGCCGCTGTGCAATAAACGGTCGATATGCTCGTTGATGGGGACGTTGCCGGGCAGTTGCGTCAGCGGGTTGGCGTAACGGGCCGCATTGATCTGCATCTGCGTGATTTCGCGCATCAGGTCGTGGCCCGTGCCCATGCCCAGGTAGCGGCCGTGTTCGGTAATGATGAAACCGTTGAACAGGTGGTGAGCATCAGACTGCACCATGGTGTAGCTGAGTTCCTGCAAGCTCGTCTCGTGGTCGGCGATCAGGGGCGTGGCATCCATGAACAGGCTGCATGATTTCTTGCCGTACAGTTCGCGCTGGTAGGGACGGGCGAAGTGGTCGATCATTTCGAAGCGGCTGATCAGGCCCAGCGGCACGCCGTCGTCGACGACGGGGATGATCATCAACTTTGGTTCTTTCAGGAAAATGTCGTAGACCTCGTTATTATTGAACTGCGGCGAGACGGCCGCTACCTTGTTCAGCAGCTTGCGGATGCTGGCGCCGTTCTTTTCCAGGCTGCTGCGTTGCGGATACACGGCCACGCCATTGCGCCCCAGCGCCTGCACCACTTCGGCGGGCAGCGCGCGCGCCGGCACCGCGTTGGGCCGGCCCAGGTGGTAGCCTTGCCCGAACGCCACGCCCAGGTCGCGCAAGACCAGCAATTCCGTCTGCGCCTCGATGCCTTCGGCGATCACCAGGGTGCCCGATTTTTCCGCGATTTCCTGGATCGAGCGCACGAACTGCAGTTTCACGGGGTCGTTGTTGATGCCCTGGATGAAATGCATGTCGATCTTCACGTATTCAGGCCGCAGTTCCGACCACAGGCGCAGGCTGGAAAAGCCTTCGCCCAGGTCGTCGATGGCGATCTGAAAACCCATGTTGCGGTAATGCAGTACCGCTTCGCGCATCAGCTCGTAGTCATAGGTGGGCTGGTTTTCCGTCAGCTCGATGATGACACGGTCCGGGTTGATGCCGATGTGTTCGATGTATTCCAGGGTTTCGCCATGGCGCGCATTGCGCAGCAACAAACACTCGGGGCTGACGTTGAGAAACAGTTTTCCTGGCAACTGCAGCTCGGCGAAGCGTTCAAGCACGACCTGGCGGCACAGGTGTTCCACTTCCAGGGTCAGGTCGTGCGCGCGCGCCACCTTGAACAGATTCATCGGCGCGTGCAGCGGGCTGTCGGACGGACCCCGTATCAAGCCTTCGTAGCCGATGATGTCGCCGCTGTGCATGTGGATGATGGGCTGGAACAGCGCGCTGAGCTTGCGGCCCGCCAGGATGTCGTGCAAGGCATCCGTCCCTTCGATGCTCATGCTGGCCGATGGGGGCTTCAGGTAAGCCACGTTCGATGGCGTCGCGGGGGCCGGCGCGGCGGTGGCGGAGGGGAGGGCGAGAGTGTACATAGGCGGACGTGGCGGCACGGCCTCTGGACGGGCCATGAACATGTTGCCGATAGTAAAGAAGATTTATGACAGCTTGATGAAACGACTTTGCTTTTGATAATGTTTCTTGTGTGAACGTCAGTTTGCCGATTCCACCGAAAGCGAGATTTATCATGGTAATCCATGTGAATTTGCCAAACAAAAGACGGCAAATCCATCGGATAACTGTGCTTTAAAAGTAGCAATCCGCGCTATGATTTCTCTTGGCGAAAGTCAACATGGGCAGCCGCGGTGTGTGTGCGGCTTGCTTTCCTCGACATCCAACAATGAGACAACAACCCATGCAATTACGTAGTGCAACCCTCATATGCAGCTTGCTGGCCGCTTTCGGTGGCAATGCCCTGGCGCAAAACGCCGCGATGCCATCGTGCCCGGCCGGCGACGGCGCTCCCGTGACGTATCCGGTCAGCAAAAAAGTCGATCAGCAAGACAGCTATTTCGGCACCACCATCGCTGATCCGTACCGCTGGCTGGAAGACGCCAACAGCGCGGAAACGGGCGAGTGGGTTACGGCGCAAAACAAGCTGACGCAGTCGTACCTGGGCACCATCCCCGAGCGCGCGGCGATCAAGCAGCGCCTGACCAAGCTGTGGAATTATGAGCGTTTCTCTACGCCAACGAAGCAGGGCGGCCGCTACTTCTACAGCCGCAACGACGGCTTGCAGAACCAGGCCGTGCTGTACACGGTGAAAAAGCTGACGGACGAACCGCGCCTGCTGCTGGACCCGAACACCCTGTCCACCGATGGCACGGTGGCGCTGGCCGGCACCTCGATCAGCCCGAACGGCAAGTACCTGGCCTACGCCACGTCCGCGTCCGGTTCCGACTGGAACGAGTGGAAAGTGCGCGACATCGAATCGGGCAAGGATTTGACGGACCACATCAAGTGGGCCAAGTTCTCGGGCGCTTCGTGGACCAAGGACAACACCGGTTTCTTCTACAGCCGCTATGACGCGCCGAACGAAGCGACCAAGCTGGCCGATATCAATTATTTCCAGAAACTGTATTTCCACAAGATCGGCACGCCGCAAAGCGACGACGTGCTCGTCTTCGACCGTCCCGACCAGAAGGAATGGGCGTTTGGCGGCAGCACCGTCAGCGATGACGGCAATTATTTGATCATCACGGCCACGCAGGGCACGGAACGCAAGAACCGCGTCTTTTACAAGGACTTGCGCCAGAAGAATGCCAAGGTTGTGGGCTTGCTGGAAGAGTTCGACGCATCGTACTCGTTCATCGACAATGATGGCCCCGTCTTCTTCTTCAAGACGGACAACAAGGCGCCGAAATCGCGCGTGATCGCCATCGATACGCGCAAACCTGCGCCTGCCGACTGGAAAGAGATCGTGCCGCAAAGCGCGGAAACCCTGGTCGCCGTCAACCTGATCAACAACCAGCTGGTGCTCGATTACTTGAAAGATGCGCAAACGCAAATCAAGATCGTCGATCTGAACGGCAAGCTGGTGCGTGAAGTGGCCTTGCCGGGCATCGGTTCGGCCGGTGGTTTTGCGGGCAAGCGTGGCGACACGGAAACGTTCTACTCGTTTACCAGCTTCACGACGCCGGCGACCATCTATCGCTACGACATGAAGTCGGGCAAGAGCACGGTGTACCGCCAGCCGAAAGTCGATTTCGACCCGAATGCCTTTGAAACGCGCCAGCAATTCTTCACCAGCCGCGACGGTACCAAGGTGCCGATGTTCATCGTCTCGAAAAAAGGCATGAAGCTCGATGGCACGAATCCGACCTACCTGTACGGCTATGGCGGCTTCAATATTTCGCTCACGCCGAGCTTCTCCGTGGCGAATCTTGCCTGGGTAGAAATGGGCGGTGTCTACGTGATGGCCAACCTGCGCGGCGGCGGAGAGTACGGCGAAGCGTGGCACCAGGCTGGCACCAAGCTGAACAAGCAAAACGTGTTCGACGACTTTATTGGCGCGGCGCAGTGGCTGGTGGACAACAAGGTCACCTCGCCATCGAAGCTGGCGATCGGCGGCGGCAGCAATGGCGGCCTGCTGGTGGGCGCGGCCATGACGCAGCGTCCCGACCTGTTCGCCGCGGCGATTCCGCAGGTGGGCGTGCTCGACATGTTGCGTTTCCACAAGTTCACCGTGGGCTGGGGCTGGGTACCTGACTACGGCTCGTCGGACGACGCCGAACAGTTCAAGGCGCTCGTGAAATACTCGCCGCTGCACAACCTGAAGGCGGGCGGCTGCTATCCGGCCACCATGATCACCACGGCCGACCACGACGACCGCGTCGTGCCTGCCCACAGCTTCAAGTTTGCCGCCGCTGCCCAGGCAGCGCAAGGCGGTCCGGCACCCGTGCTGATCCGCATCGACAGCAAGGCGGGCCATGGCGCCGGCAAGCCGACGACCAAGCAGATCGAAGAAGTGGCCGACCGCTGGGGCTTCCTCAGCCGTTCGCTGAAGATGACGCCGGCAGTGGCGGAGCCGGCCAAGGTGGCGGCGCAGTAAAACCGGGTAGGTCGGATTAGCGCGGCATCGCCGTGCGTAATCCGACACCACCTGTCATGTCAGCACGATGTCGGATTACGCGGCGTGCCGCCGCTAATCCGACCTACGCTGGCCTGCTTCCGTAATCCTCGCCAATACCCCCTCTCCAAACACCGCCTGAAACGGCAAATCCTTGCGCTGCGCATAGCCGATGTAGCAATCGCACTTGAAACGCGGACAGCGGCGTTCCTGCAGCATGTCGGCCAGGTCATCCTCATATAAATTCCCCAGCCGCTCGGGCACGAAGTGGCAGCGCGCCAGTTCGCCGTCGCCATCGACGGACAGCGACGCTTCACCCGCCAGGCACGGTTTGCCGCGCGAGGGAGACGGACGCCGGTTTTGCGCGAACCACGGGTCGACGGTATCAAACCAGGCCAGGTCTTCCCCACTGTAATAGCCGGGGCCACGCCGGTCGTAGGCGTTCAGCCACAGGTAGACGTGGGCGGGCAGCGCTGCGCGCAGGGCGCGGATGGCGTCCAGGTGCTCGTTCATCGCCACCACGCCGACGGAATAGCGCACGCCCATGGCATCGAGCCGCGCGCAGCGGGCGAGAAAGCGGGGCAAGGTCGTCTGGTCCGGGTGGTAGGTGCACCACAGGCCGACCTTTTCCAGCGCGTCCATGTTCTCCAGCCAGTCCAGGGGGCCGGACAGATTCGTCTGCAGCGCCACTTGGCGCACGTGGGGCAGCGCCGCCAGTGTCTGCATCGCGCTCCGGTAGTGGCGCCGCACCAGCGCCTCGCCCCAAGGCGTGAACAGCACGCCGATGGGGCGCGTCTGCTGCGCCACCCAGCCGGTAAAACGCGCCACTTCGCGCGCATCGCGGGCCAGCGCGGCGCGGCTGTCGCGCTTCTTGGCGAACGGGCAGTAGCCGCAGGCGTAATTGCAGCTGGCCAGCGTGCCCCGGTACAGCAGGGACAAAGCGCCAGGCTGCGTTGTCAGCACGTCTGGCCGCCTTCGGCCATCAGCGCGCGCACCGTCTCGGATGCCAGCCAGGGGCCGATGGTGTCGGCGTAGCTGTAGCCCCGGTCATTCAGGCGCAGCAGCGGGCCATTTTCTTCCACTAATTCCAGCGCGTGCAGCTCGGCCAGCTGCGGCAAGTCTGCTTCGCAGCGGGAGCCGAAGCGCCCCGCGTAGGCGTCGCGGTCCAGGCCCGGTTCCGTCAGCAGCGACTGGATCACGTAGCGCCGGCGCTGTTCTTCTTCATCGAGCTGGTAACCGTGTTCGGCCTGCGCGAAGCGCGCCTCGTCGAGCGCCAGGTAGTTGTCGATGATGTTGATGGTGTCAAGCCGCGCCACCGCGTATTCGCTCGAATAATGCAGGCGCGACGTGTAGGAGCGGGCGCCCGCGCCCAGGCCCACCATGCCGTCGTTCTGGCAGCAGTACGAAGGACCATTCTGTTCCGGCGCATGGGGGGCGCGGAACATGCGCATCGAGACCTGCTCATAGCCCTGCGCGCGCAAATGGTCGCGCGCGGCCGCGTACAGGGCCAGACGGCTGTCGCCATCGCGCGCCAGCATGATGGGGTTGAGCGACTGCGCGCCCTGGCGGCGCGCTACCTTGCCGAGACCCGTCTGTTCGCGCACATACAGCGGATACAGATAGAGCTCTTCGGGCCGGAAGGCCAGCGCGCTGTCGATGGAGGCCAGCAGGCTGGCGACGGTTTGCCCCGCGATGCCGTAGATCAGATCCAGGTTCAGGGTGGGAAAACCGGCCGCGCGTATCAGACCGATGGCGTGATGGACGGTGGCGTTTTGCTGCGGACGGGCCAGCGCGCGCATTTCGCCTGCGGCAAAGCTCTGGATGCCCAGGCTGACCCGGTCGATGCCATGCGCGCGGCACACGGCCAGCCGTTCCGCCGTGATGGTTTCGGGCGACGCTTCGATGCCGGCCGGCGTGTGCTGCAGGTCGATGCCGAGGATGTCGCGCGCGCCGCACAGCAGGGTGCCCAGCTGCGCGGGCGACAGATAGGTGGGCGTGCCGCCGCCCAGCGCGAAGCGGGCGAAGCGCCGTTCGCCCAGTGCGCCGTTGAGTGCGCGCATCTGCACCAGCACTTGCTGCACGTAGCGCTCGACCATGTCGGCGCTTGGGCGGGCCATGGCGAACAGGTTGCAAAAGCCGCAGCGCATCTCGCAGAACGGGATGTGGATGTAGGCGAAGAGGGCGGAACGGTCCTGCTGCGCCCACAGGGGCGCCAGGGGTGCCGCCTGCGGCAAGGCGCGGTAGGCCGCCTTGTGCGGATACGAATAGGAATACGCCTGGTAGGGCGTGTGGCGCATGCGCTGCGCCAGGGTGCCCGGCTGTTCGGATGGATTCACGGTGCGGCTCCCTTGGAATGCGGTGGTAAAGAATCAATGAAAAAGTGCGCGTAAGGTACGTTCCACACGCTGTCGTGGGCGACCCGGTGGCCCCGGTAGCCGTCTTCGCCATACGCGCTGCCGTGATCCGAGCAGACGATGGCGAACGTGGGCGCACGCGCGCCGCAGGCGGCGAACAGGGGCGCCAGCGCCCCGTCCACATAGCGCAGGGCGGCGGCATGGCTGTCCAGGCAGTCGGCGCGGCAGCCGGGCAGGTAGGCGCGGTTGGGTGTATGCAGCGCGGCCACGTTGATGAACAAAAAAGTGCGTTGATCGTTTTGCGCCAGCAGCTGGGTCGCCAGCGCCACCTGTTTTTGCGTCGAATGACGGCCGGCCACGCCCATGCCCGCGCTCCAGTGGCTTTCCTGGAACAGCGCCGGCAGCACGCAGCCCAAGGCGGTCTGCTTGTTGAAGAAACCCACGCCGCCGATGCAGATGGTGCGGTAGCCGCGCGCGGCCAGCGCGGCGGGAAGGTCGGCCTCTTCGAAGGCCAACGTGTGCGTCGACGTCGTTTCGCTGCCCGCAAAAGCACTGGCGAACAGGCGCGGGTGGCGGCCCGGCGCGGCCGGCGTGGGCAGGAAGCCCGCGAAGAAGGCCTGGTGCGCCGCATACGTGAACGTGGCGGGCGAGTGGCGGCGTTCCCAGCCGCCCGGTGGTAAAAAGCGCCCCAGCACGGGCAATTCGCCCGCCTCGTACAGGGCTTGCGCCACGTCAAAGCGCAGGGTGTCGAGCGTGAGGAAGACGATGTCGTGGCTGCCGACGACGGCGTGCATGTCGGGGATGATCGGTGTTTCTTTAAGCATGGGCCAGTTGTGCCGTGTAAGTATCGATGCCTTGCCAGAGCAGGCCGGGCAGCAGGTCGCCGAAGGCGTTCGCTTCCAGCACATGGGCCTGGCCGTGGCGCACGACCAGGTCGTAGCCCGTCACGTGGCTGGCGGGGAAGGCGCGCGCGGCCAGGGCGGCGGTGTCTTCCAGCGCGGCCAGATCGGCTGCGTTCAAGAGGCCGGACGCGTCGCCGCGCCGGTTGTCGAGGTGCAGATTCGTCATCATCTGCTGTCCGATGCGCGCCACGCGGTGCGCTGGCTGGCCCGCCACGGTCACGACTCTCAGGTCGTAATGGCTGTCGCCGCAGCGGGGCTTGTTCAGCCACCCTTCCGCGTACAGCTCCTGCGCGGCCAGCGCGTCGACGAGGGCGGCGATGTCGGCGGTCGTCTCGTAGCGCGCCATGCGCTTGACGTTGAACAGGCGCGCCGCGCCGTCCCCATGCTGCAAGGCGGCCGAGGTGGTGGCTTGCTGGCGCCCGGCCCGGTTGCGCCGGTAGGCGACGACGCCCGATGCGGACGAGCCGTAGCGCGGTTTCAGGTAGACGCGGTCCAGGTCATGCTGGTGCAGCAGCGCCTGCAGATGCTCGTAGCCGTGCACTGGTCCCAGCAAGTCAGGTATCGGCACGCCGTGCGCGGCCAGGTGGCGCTGGCATGCCAGCTTGTCCGTCATGCGGCTGATGTCGGACGGCGCATTGAATACGCGCGTGTGCGGCAGCTCAAGCAATTGCGCCGCCAGGGCCGCCATGGCCGCCGTAAAACCGGCAAACCACGCATCCATGGCCAGCAGTTCGCCGTGTTCGGGCGCAGCGACCGGCGGACGCTCCAGCAGCCTGCAGCCTGCCTGCAGCAACAGCCGGTGGGCGGCGGGATCGTCGCCGGGCGGTTCGATTTTCAGCAAGCC
The DNA here is from genome assembly GCF_046113285.1 of Janthinobacterium aestuarii. NCBI lineage: Bacteria > Pseudomonadati > Pseudomonadota > Betaproteobacteria > Burkholderiales > Oxalobacteraceae > Janthinobacterium > Janthinobacterium aestuarii. The sequence continues at coordinate 3,309,582 of NZ_CP142524.1, read as the reverse complement.
TGGCTGGCTCAGTGCAACATCGAGCAGCACCGGCTGCGCCAGCCAGTCGCGCCATTCCAGCACTTGCGCGGGCGGCAGGCGCAGTTGCGCGCGCGCCGCCTGCATCAGGCGCACGCGCTTGCTGCCCTGTGTCGCCAGCAGGGTGAGTTGCGTGTGCAAAGGGCGAAGCTCCGCTTATTCGCCCACGGCCACGTAGCGGTAGCTTTCGCCGTCGTCCTCGTCCGCTTCCTGCGGGTCGTCCAGCACCACCTCGAAAGGCAGCGCCTTCAGTTTCGCCTGGTTTTCCTCGGAAATGTAATGGTGCGACAGGTCCAGGCGCTTCAGGTTCCCCAGCTGCGTGTGATTGAGCACGGCCACGGCGCCCAGGTCGCCGATGGTGCCCAGCGACAGGTCCAGCGTGTCGAGCTGCGCCACCAGCGGTTCCTCGGCCAGCCAGACGGCCAGGTCGTCGGCGATTTCCGCGTCGCGCAAGCCCAGGTAGCGCAGGGTCGGCACGGTCAGCTGCGCCAGCACCTTGCGGTACAGGTCCACGTCGCCCGAGAAGCCATAGTCGTCCGTGCCCAGCCACAGCTCCAGGTGTTCCAGCTGCGGCATGCTCGATTGGGCCAGCGCTTCGGCGATCTTTTGATCGAGGCCGCCCGCTTCGATGGTGAAGCGGCGCAGGTGCTGGTGCGCGAACGGCTCGATGACGAGCTCATTGCCGCCACGGATGCGCAATTCTTCCAGCAGCGGGAAGGCGTCCAGCAGGGGCTTGTAACTGCCTTGCACGATCCACGAGATTTCGCATTCCTCGTAAGTCATGTCGCCGATGAACAGGGCGCGCAGCTTCGGCAGCTGCGGCGCGTGGGCGATCAGCGCGGCCATCACTTCGTCGGCGCCCGATTCGTACGGGTCGCCCCACATGCCGATGATCAGCGCTTCGAGCGCGCCCTTGTCGGCTTTGTCGAGGAAGCCGGCGATCAGCTCGTCCATCTTGCGCTTGTCGTCGTATTCGAGCGACAGGCGGTAGACGATGCCCGGTGACGCATCGAACGGCAGGTCGGGGTCGTACTGGACGACTGTCTTGTTGTGGAAGGTGGTGGTGCTGTCGGAAATGGTCATCGCTGTGGCTCCGTGTAGGCGGTGGAGGCCTGGATGCCGCGCGCAGTGTGGCGGAGGGACGAGCCGGGATGTGCCGCGACGCTCTGCGAAGACATCCAGGCCTGGAAATCTTGTCTATACTAAAATCTTAGCATAGCCATATGGACATATTGCGCACTGCTGGCGTGCCTTATCGATGGATCACCACCAGCAAAGCCTTGCCCTCGGTCTTGCCCAGGTTGCGTATCGTATGCGGCTGGTCCGCCGGATAGCGTGCCGTGCCGCCATTCTTGACCTTTTTCTTCGCCGCGCCCACTTCCAGTTCCAGGTTGCCGTGGATGACCGTCAAATGCTCGGTGGTGCCCGGGTCGTGCGGCTGCGACGCCAGTTCGCCACCGGGCGCCAGGGTCACTTCATACCACTCGTATTTGCCGGCCAGTTCCATCGGTCCCAGGATGCGCAGCACGTAGCCCGCGTGGTCGCCGGGCAGGGTGGGGGTTTCGTGGGCATCCGTGATGCGGATGGTTTCCACGGCTTTTTCCGCGCTCGACAGCAATTCGCCGATCTGCACGCCCAGGGCGTTGGCCAGGCGCCACGTGATGGCGATGGTGGGATTGGCTTTTTCGCGCTCGATCTGCGACAGCATGGACTTCGACACGCCCGCGATGCGCGACAAATCCTCGAGTGTCAGGCCGCGCGCCAGGCGCAGCCGTTGCAGGGTGGCACCCACTTCAGGGGGAGAATTGGTCGAAACGCTGGTTTTCATCGGCAGGTGGCTTGCAAAGTTCAAAAGGCTTGGGTAATATCCACTATATTGAATTTCAGTTCGAAATAGTGGATTTTGAAGAAAAACATGGAAACGTGTAGACTTCAAACAGCGCTTCACGGTACAGCATTGTGCGCGCACCGGTCAAGCGGCGGCTTTTTCCCTATGGCGGCTGAAACCACACGCACACCACACGCATACATCAGGGACACAAGGAATATCATGAGCGAGCAAGCGAAGAACACCTTTTTCAGCGGTCTGCAACAGAATCTCGATCAACTGCGCCAGCAGGGCTTGTACAAGCCCGAGCGCGTGATCGCCTCGCGCCAGGGCGCTGAAGTGGTGTGCGACGATGGCCGCACCCTGATCAATATGTGTGCAAACAACTACCTGGGCCTGTCCGGCGACCTGCAGACGCAGGAAGCGTCTATTGCCGCCACGCAAAAATACGGCTACGGCCTGTCGTCCGTGCGCTTTATCTGCGGCACGCAAACCGTACATAAAGAACTGGAACAGGCGATTTCCGCCTTCCTGGGCACCGAGGACACGATCTTGTACGCAGCCGCCTTCGACGCCAACGGCGGCGTATTCGAACCGCTGTTCGATGAGAACGACGCCATCATCTCGGACGCGCTGAACCACGCTTCCATCATCGACGGCATCCGCCTGTGCAAGGCCGGCCGCTACCGCTATGCGCACAACGACATGGCCGACCTGGAAGTGCAGCTGCAGGCGGCGGTTGCCGCCGGCAAGCGCCATAAAGTCATCGTCACGGACGGCGTCTTCTCGATGGACGGCACGATTGCGCAACTCGACAAGATCTGCGACCTGGCCGACAAGTACGGCGCGCTGGTGATGATCGACGAATGCCACGCTTCGGGCTTCATGGGCGCGACGGGCCGCGGCACGCACGAACACCACAATGTGATGGGCCGCATCGACATCATCACGGGCACCCTGGGCAAGGCCCTGGGCGGCGCCATGGGCGGCTTTACCTCGGCGCGCAAGGAAGTCATCGACACCCTGCGCCAGAAATCGCGCCCCTACCTGTTCTCGAACACGCTGGCGCCATCGATCGCCGGCGCTTCGCTGTCGGTGCTGGAGCGCCTGGCCAAGTCGACGGAACTGCGCGACCGCCTGCATGACAACACGGCGTTCTTCCGCAGCGAGATCGAACGCATCGGCTTTACCATCAAGCCGGGCACCCATCCGGTGGTTCCCGTGATGCTGTTCGACGCCCCCGTGGCACAGAAATTCGCCGCCCGCCTGTATGAACTGGGCGTGCTGGTGACGGGCTTCTTCTACCCGGTCGTGCCGATGGGCCAGGCCAGGGTCCGCGTGCAGCTGTCCGCCGCGCATACCCGCGAGCAGCTGGTGCAGGTGCTGGCCGCCTTCGAGCAGGCCGGCAAGGAACTGGGTCTGCTGACCGCCACTACCACGACCAACTAACAAGAATTCAGGAAAATAGCATGGAACGCATCTTAGTCATTGGCGCAAACGGCCAAATCGGTAGTGAACTGGTGGGCGCGCTGGCGCAGCAGCACGGCGCTGACAACGTCATCGCCAGCGACATCGGCACGAACAATCTGTACCAGGCCAGGCGCTACGCGCAGTTGAATGTGCTGGACAAGGACGGCCTGGCGAAGATCATCGCCGACGAGAACATCACCCAGGTGTACCAGCTGGCGGCCATGCTGTCGGCCACGGGCGAAGCGGCCCCGCTGAAGGCGTGGAGCCTGAACATGGATGGCTTGCTCAATATCCTGGAACTGGCGCGCGAGCGCGGCGAAGCGGGCAAGCCGCTGCGCATCTTCTGGCCGTCGTCGATTGCCGCCTTCGGCCCGAACACGCCGCAAGTGAACACCCCGCAAATGACGGTGATGGACCCGACCTCGATGTACGGCATCAGCAAGCTGGCCGGCGAGCGCCTGTGCGAATACTACTTCAACAAGTATGGCGTGGACGTGCGCAGCATCCGCTACCCTGGCATCATCAGCTACAAGTCGCCTCCGGGCGGCGGCACCACCGATTACGCGATCGCCATCTTCCATGCGGCCTTGCGCGGCGAGCGCTATGACTGCTTCCTCGATGCGAGTACGACGCTGCCGATGATCTACATGCCCGACGCGATCCGCGCCACCATCGAACTGATGGACGCGCCGGCGGCATCGATCAAGATCCGCTCGTCCTACAATGTGGCCGGCGTGTCGTTCAACCCCGAGCAGCTGGCGAAGGCGATCGTGCGCATGGTGCCCGACTTCAAGATCAGCTACAAGCCGGACAGCCGCCAGGCCATCGCCGACAGCTGGCCGCAAAGCCTGGACGACAGCAAGGCCAGCGCCGACTGGGGCTGGAAGGCGCAGATCGGCGTCGAGCAGATGGTCACCGACATGCTGGCCAATGTCGATGCGGGGCAGGCGGCCAAGGCGGCCTGAATTCAGCACCGGCATTCATAAAAACATACTAATATAAAGAGACACTACATGGATATGAGCGTATTTGACCTGTTCAAGATCGGCATCGGGCCGTCGAGTTCCCACACGGTGGGGCCGATGGTGGCGGCGCGGCGTTTTCTGGTCGAATACGGTCCGCTGGACCAGGTGGTGGGCGTCGAGGCGGCCCTGTATGGCTCGCTGGCGCTGACGGGCGTGGGCCATGCCACGGACAAGGCCGTCATTCTTGGCCTGATGGGCGAAACGCCGCAAGACGTGGCACCCGACGAAGTCGACAGCAAGCTGGCCGCCATCGAGGCGGCCGGCGAGATCGCGCTGCTGGGCACGCACGTGGTGCCGTTTACGGCGGCCACGGGCTTGATCTGGCACAAGAGCGAATCCTTGCCCGAACACCCGAACGGCATGCGTTTTACGTTGAAACTGCTTGATGGCAGCCGCGTCGACAAGGTGTATTACTCGATCGGCGGCGGCTTTATCCGCGAGGCAGGCGAGGCGCAGGCGGAAGCTGCCGTGGAATCGGCCGCGTCCGCCCGCGTCGTCTTCCCCTTCGACACCATGGAGCAGTTGCTGGCGCATGGCGTGGAAAGCGGCCTGTCGATCCCGGAAATGCTGCGCGCGAACGAGTGCGTCAAGCGCAGCGACGAGGAATTGAACGCGGGCCTGGACCGCATCTGGCACGTCATGCGCGACTGCATCGCGCACGGCCTGGAAACGACGGGCAACCTGCCGGGCGGCTTGAACGTCAAGCGCCGCGCCGCCAAACTGTGGCGCCTGGCGCAGGAAGCGAAAGCGTCGGACAACCGCGCCAACGACTTGCCGCACGACGCCGTCCACCTGGTCAGCCTGTACGCGATGGCTGTCAATGAGGAAAACGCGGCGGGCGGCCGAGTGGTCACGGCGCCGACCAATGGCGCCGCCGGCATCATCCCGGCCGTGCTGCGCTACTACGCGCAGGATTGCCGCCCCAGCGATCCGGTCGGCGGCGTGCGCCGCTTCATGCTGACGGCCGCGGCCATCGGCATGTTGTGCAAACGCAATGCTTCGATCTCGGGCGCCGAAGTGGGCTGCCAGGGCGAAGTGGGCGTGGCCTGCGCCATGGCGGCAGCCGGCCTGGTGGCGGCCTTGGGCGGCACGAACGAGCAGATCGAAAACGCGGCCGAAATCGGCATCGAGCACCACTTGGGCATGACGTGCGACCCCATCGGCGGCCTGGTGCAGATCCCGTGCATCGAGCGCAATGGCATGGGCGCCGTGAAAGCGATTACGGCCGCCTCGCTGGCGTTGAAGGGCGACGGCACGCACTTCGTCAGCCTCGACGAAGTCATCGAAACCATGCGCCAGACGGGCGCGGACATGCAGGACAAGTACAAGGAAACGTCCCTGGGCGGCCTGGCCATCCACGTGATTACAGTCAACCACGCCGCTTGCTGATGCGCTGGTGGTGGCGTCGGATTACGCGCGCAGCGCTAATCCGACCTACGCCATGACGCAAGCAACGCAGGTTGGCGCATGTCGGCGCCGGTCGGCTTAGCCCGCAGGGCGTAAGCCGACATCACCAAATAAGTAAGCCGACATCACCAAAGCAGCAAGCCACCACCTCACTCCTCCTCAAACAACTGCTCCAGCCTCCGCGGGTAGTTATTTAAAAAATCACGCGTCACGGCATAGTGTTCCGTGTCTTCATACGCCACCTCATGGATGCCGCCGCCTGTAAACATCAGGATTTTCGCGTTCGGGTAGGCGAGCAGTATCGGCGAGTGGGTGGCGATGATCAGCTGCGAGTCGTCCTGCACCAGCTGATGGATCACCGATAAAGCCGCCATCTGGCGGCTGGGCGACAGGGCCGCCTCCGGTTCGTCCAGCAAATACAAGCCTTTGCCGCGCAGCTTGTTGATCAGGGTCGCCATGAACGCTTCACCGTGAGACTGCGCGTGCAGCGACTTGCCGCCGTAGCTGCCCAGGTATTCCGGCATGGCGTCCATGTAGGTGGCGACGTTGAAAAAGCTTTCGGCGCGCAGGAAATAGCTGTCCTCGGGTTTTTTATAGCTCTTGCTCAGGCGCAAGTGTGCATGCAAGCCCGATTCCTCGTCCGACGGCAGGGCGATGCGCACGTTGCGCGTGCCGCCATCCTTGCCGAAGCCCAGCCCCACGGCCAGCGCCTCGAGCATGGTCGACTTGCCGCTGCCGTTCTCGCCCACGAAAAACGTCACGTCGGGGTGGAAATCCATGTGCACGAAGTCGCGGATGGCGGGGATGGTGAACGGATAGTGATCGAGGTCGACGACAGCGTCGGAGCGCAGCGCGGCGCTTTGCAGATATGGTTTTTTACTCAGCGACATGGCCGGTTTTCGACTCCATTATTGGCACTTTGCAGGGCAGAAAGCTCAGTGTGGCCTAAATCGTCGGCGCGCGCCAGTGCATACGCGGGTCATGTTCGCCGGGCTTGATCTCATACAATTATGGCTTGTTTGATAATAAGCAGGCTCTCCAATTGTCACATCTTGATCAGGCTGGCGCCACGCGATTCGCCTTGGACGGCCGCTGGCACTATAATATCCGCTGCCATTCATGATCAACCGCACTCAGCTCAACTGGACTCTTCAAATCTATGCATTACGTGTCTACCCGCGCTGACAAAGCGCCATCGAATCCGCAGCAATTCTCCGACATCCTCCTGGGCGGCCTGGCCCCCGATGGCGGACTGTATCTCCCTGAACACTACCCGCAAGTCACTGGTGCCGAGCTCAATGCCTGGCGCACATTGTCGTATGCCGACCTGGCCTGCGAAATCCTGAAGAAGTTCGCCACCGATATCCCGGCCGCGGACCTGAAGGCACTGACGGCGAAAACCTATACCAAGGCAGTCTACAAGAACGCCCGCGCCGGCGAAAACGCAGCCGACATCACGCCGCTGCGCGTGCTCGAAGAAAACGTCGTCAAGGGCGGATCGACCACGCTGATGCTGCAGGCGCTGTCGAACGGCCCGACCCTGGCCTTCAAGGACATGGCCATGCAGCTGCTGGGCAACCTGTTCGAATACACCTTGGCCAAGCACGACGCCGAACTCAATATCTTCGGCGCCACCTCGGGCGACACGGGCAGCGCGGCCGAATACGCGATGCGCGGCAAGAAGGGCATCCGCGTCTTCATGCTGTCGCCGCACAAGAAAATGAGCGCCTTCCAGACGGCGCAGATGTTCAGCCTGCAAGACCCGAACATCTACAATATCGCCGTCGAAGGCGTGTTTGACGACTGCCAGGATATGGTGAAAGCCGTGTCGAACGACCTGCCGTTCAAGGCCAAACAGAAGATCGGCACCGTCAATTCCATCAACTGGGCGCGCGTCGTGGCGCAAGTCGTGTATTACTTCCGCGGCTACCTGGCGGCCACCACCAGCAACGAGCAGAAAGTGTCGTTCACGGTGCCGTCGGGCAACTTCGGCAATATCTGTGCCGGACATATCGCCCGCATGATGGGCTTGCCGATCTCGAAACTGGTGGCGGCGACGAATGAAAACGACGTGCTCGATGAATTCTTCCGCACGGGCGTCTACCGCGTGCGCAAGTCGGCCGAGACGTACCACACGAGCAGCCCGTCGATGGATATCTCGAAAGCGTCGAACTTCGAGCGCTTCGTCTACGACCTCGTGGGCCGCGACAGCGAGCGTGTGCGCGCCCTGTTCACGAAAGTGGAAACGCATGGCGGCTTTGACCTCTCCGGCAAGCCTGGCAGCGACGGCGATGAATTCAAGCTGGTAGCCAAATACGGCTTCAAGTCGGGCAAGTCCACGCACCAGGACCGCCTCGACACCATCCGCGACGTCGCCGACGACTACGGCATCACCATCGACACGCACACGGCCGACGGCATCAAGGTGGCGCGCGAACACCTGGAGCCGAACGTGCCGATGATCGTGCTGGAAACGGCGCTGGCGGCCAAGTTCAACGAAACCATCCTCGAAGCGCTGGGCGTGGACGCGGAACGCCCGGCCGGCTTCGAAAACATCGAGGACTTGCCGCAAAAGTTCGTTGTGATGGGCACGGACGTGGAAAAAATGAAGGCGTATATCGCCGCCAATACGGGCTTGTGATGACGGACGCCAGCACTGTACGCAAACCCATGCTGTCGGTGGCCGAAGCGCAAGCCTTCATGCTGGGCGCGGCGCGCCCGGTGACCGAGGTGGAGCTGGTCGACACCATGCGCGCCAACGGCCGCGTGCTGGCCACGGCGCAAACGTCGACCCTGAACGTGCCCGAGCGCGACAACACGCAGATGGATGGCTATGCCGTGCGCGCCAGCGATTGCGCCAGCGGTGCGGCCAGCCTGCCCGTGTCGCAGCGCATCGCGGCCGGTCACGTGGGCCAGCCCTTGCAGCCGGGGACGGCGGCGCGCATTTTTACGGGCGCCCTGATCCCCGAAGGCGCCGACTGCGTCGTGATGCAGGAGCAGTGCACGGCGGCGGACGGCGTGGTGACGGTCAACCACGTGCCGAAAGCCGGGGAATGGGTGCGCCGTCAGGGCGAGGATATCCGCGCCGGCGGCATCATCCTTGGCGCGGGCCGGCGCCTGCGCAGCCAGGAAATGGGCCTGGCCGCTTCCGTGGGCCTGGCGCAGCTGCCCGTGCTGCGCAAGCTGCGCGTGGCCGTGTTTTTCACGGGCGACGAACTGGCCATGCCGGGCGAACCGCTGGCACCTGGCGCCGTCTACAACTCGAACCGTTTTACCTTGCGCGGCCTGCTGGAAAACCTCGGCTGCGAGATCACGGACCTGGGTATCGTGCCCGACAGCCTGGAAGCGACGCGCGCCGTGCTGCGCCAGGCGGCGCAGGGCAATGATTTGATCATCACCTCGGGCGGCGTGTCCGTGGGTGAGGAAGACCACATCAAGCCGGCCGTGGAAGCGGAAGGGCGGCTGAACATGTGGCAGATCGCCGTCAAGCCGGGCAAGCCGCTGGCGTTTGGCGAAGTGCGGGAGGCGTTCTTTATCGGCTTGCCCGGCAATCCCGTCTCCAGCTTCGTCACATTTTTGCTGTTCGTGCGCCCGTTCATCCTGCGCCTGCAGGGCGTGGCGGGCAACCTGGCGCCGCGCAGCTACAAGCTGCCGGCCGCGTTCGAGCGCCTGAAGGCGGACAAGCGCAACGAGTTCCTGCGCGCCAAAGTGAATGATGAGGGCGAGCTGGAATTGTTCGCCAACCAGAGTTCGGGCGTGCTGACCTCCACCGTGTGGGGCGACGGTTTGATCGATTGCCCGCCGGGGCTGTCGATTGCGCGCGGCGACATGCTGCGTTTTATCCCGTTTAACGAATTGCTGTACTAAGGAAGTATCGATGAAGATCAATCTGCGATTTTTTGCCAGCGTGCGCGAACTGGTGGGCAAGGGTCACGAAGTGCTGGAAGTGGCCGGGCCGCTGACGGTGGGCGAGGTGAGAAACCTGCTGATTGCCCGGGGCGGCAACTGGGAGTACGCGCTGGCCCAGGGCCGCGCGCTGCGCACGGCGCACAAGCAGGTGATGTGCGATGCCGACACCGTGATCGGCGAAGGCGACGAGGTGGCGTTCTTCCCGCCCGTAACGGGCGGCTGATCCCGTTTCTCAAACAAGACGGCCACTTCATCGAAGTGGCCGTTTTTTCATGACGATCTGGTTTTCGGTTTGTCCCCGCTGCACGTGGCGCAGGCGACGGCCTTCCTGTAGCGCCAGTATTTCGAGCCGATGAAGATGGCCGACGCCACCAGCGACCAGGCCAGCGCGCTGAGGATGTCGGTCTGGCTGGTCGTGCCCTTGCTGTACTCGACCACCGTCAGGATGATGAATAAGATCGAGCTGGCCAGCAAATAACGGGAAATCCAGAATCCTGCACCCATGTGTTTCTCCTCTTGTCGTCGCGTTGTCGCGTGAAGTCAAGCCGCCGGTCGCTGCGGCCTCTGCGCGCAGTATGCATCATTTTTCGGCATTCTTGCCATCTCCGGGCCTTATCTCGACTAAAATGCCGGGGTTTTCACCGTCTTTCAGCCTGCCATGACCGATTCCAGCCTTCCTCCCTTTCACATCGCCGTCATCGGCGGCGGCCCCGCCGGCCTGATGGCCGCCCAGGCGGCCAGCGACCAGGGGGCGAGGGTGGAGTTGTTCGACGCCATGCCGTCCGTCGGCCGCAAATTCCTGCTGGCGGGGCGGGGCGGCATGAACATCACGCACGCGGAAGGCTACCAGGCCTTCGTCTCGCGCTACGCCCGGCAGGCGCACCGCGTGAAACCGGCGCTGGACCAGTTCGGGCCGCAAAAGGTGCGCGACTGGGTGCACGGCCTGGGCGTCGAGACCTTTGTCGGCTCCTCGAACCGCGTCTTCCCCACGGACATGAAGGCGGCGCCCCTGCTGCGCGCCTGGCTGCACCGCCTGCGCGAAGCGGGCGTGCAATTTCACATGCGCCACCGCTGGACGGGCTGGCGCGACGGCCAGCTGGCCTTCGCCACGCCGGACGGCGAATGCCTGTGCGCCTTCGACGCCGTGATCCTGGCCCTGGGCGGCGGCAGCTGGGCGCGGCTTGGTTCGGACGGCGCCTGGGTGCCGCTGCTGCAAGGGCAGGGCGTGGCCGTGGAAGCGCTGGCGCCGGCCAATTGCGGCTTCGACGTGGACTGGAGCGAACATTTCAGCAGCCGCCATGCGGGCGAACCGCTGGCGACCGTGGCCATCACGGCGCATGACATCGACGGCTTGATCATCAAGCGCCAGGGGCAGTTCGTCATCACGGCGGGCGGCGTCGAAGGCAGCCTGATTTATGCGCTGTCGGCCGCGCTGCGCGAGCAGATCGCACGCGACGGCCACGCCACCATCTGGCTCGACCTGGCGCCCGACCACACGCATGAACGCGTGTTCGAGGAAGTGACGCGCCCGCGCGGCGCCCGTTCCATGTCCAGCCACCTGAATAGCCGGCTGGGCATCAAGGGCGTGAAATCGGGCTTGCTGCGCGAATGCCTGAGCGCGGCCGACTTTGCCGACGAAGCCAGGCTGGCGGCCGCCATCAAGCTGCTGCCCGTCACGCTCAAGCGTGCGCGCCCCATCGATGAAGCGATCAGCAGCGCCGGCGGCGTGGACTTCGACGGCATCGACGGCAGCATGCTGCGCGCCATGCCTGGCGTGTTCGTGGCGGGGGAAATGCTGGACTGGGAAGCGCCGACAGGCGGCTACCTGCTGACGGCCTGCCTGGCGCAAGGCAAGGCGGCCGGCGAGCAGGCGGTGGCGTGGCTGGAAAAGAATTGCTGAAAGAGAAATGCTTCAACGCCACGACGCAGCTCACAATCGTAGCGAGCGGCCCCGAGTTGTGGCTGAGAAGCGCAGCTGTACTCTGGTACGGGGCCGCCGAGGCAGCGAGCATCGCCAGCCGCAAATCGCGCCGCGCAGTAGATTGTGAACTGCGTCATCATTAATGCCAGATGATGTCGCCCGACCCGCTTTTCTGGGTCTCGCGCTGGCGCGGGTTGCCGTGCACGTGGATGTCGCCGCTGCCGCGCAGGGTCAGGTTGGCGGCGTCGCGCACGAAGACGGTGCTCTGGCCCGAACCTTGCAGGCTGACGCTGGCCTTGTCGGCCGCCAGGTGTTCGGCATCGATGTCGCCTGAGCCGCTCAGGTCGGCACGCAGGAATTTCGTGTTGCCGCTGGCGGCGATGCGCCCGGAACCGACCATTTCCAGCACGACGCTGTCGCTGTTGCCGGCATTGATGTCGAGATCGCCACTGCCGTTGACAGTCGCTTGCACTTGCTTGTAGCGGCCCGTGAAGCTGACGTCGCCTGAACCCATAAGTTCCAGGATGAAACTGTCGCCGGAAAATCCCGTGATCCTGCTGTCGCCATTGCCGTGCACTTCCAGTCGCACGAGGGTTGGCAGCACCAGTTCCACCTGCAGCGGCTGGCGATGGTGGAACAGCATGCCTTTCGGGCCGATATGCAGGGTCGTGCCGTCGGCCGTCGTGTCGACGTTCGACAGCAGGCGTTGTTCGCCGCTCACTTTCAGCGATGGCGTGGCGCCGCGGCGCAGCACCAGGTCGATGGGACCGGCCAGATCGATGCTGTTGATATTGGCGGAAATCGGGCGCGTGTCGCTGCGCACGGCGCGGCCGGCAGCGCTGCTGGGATTGCTGATCCCCTTGGCGCGCAGCGCCGCATACGACATGGCGATCAGGACCATGGCCAGCAAGAGCATGGACAGGCCGACTTTGAGCAAGCGTTTCATGGCAGCCTTTCTAGTGACCTTTGAGCAGGGAGACATTCATGGCGATATAGCGCTTGATACCGATCAAGGTATAGCGCGTGACCACCAGACTGAGCAGGAATATGGCGATGCCGCCGAGCAGCATGCCGACGCCGAAGACGGTTTGTGTGGTGCGCGCATCGCGGTCCATGTCGGTGGAGATGCGGATGCCGCCGCCGGCCAGCGCTTCGGCCCGCTCCATCATGCGCGACGAAGCGCCGGGTGCCTCCGCTTCAGCCGGTTCACGCTGCAAGGGGCCGGGCACATGGTCGATTTCGATGCCCTTGTCGCCGATGGTGATGCGCGTTTCGCGCCGTTCGTCGCCTTCGCCGCCCTCGTCGCCATGAATGAAGACGTGGCGCAGCGGCCCCTCGAGCACCAGTTCGTTGGCGCCGGACAAGCCGCTGGCCGTGATGGCGATGCCGGCCAGGTAAAAGCTCAGGCCGGCGGCATACAGGGTGGCCAGCAGCGCTGCGTAGACTGCGGCGGGCACGACCATGAACAGGTTGAAGATGGCCAGGCCCACCAGCGAGACGAGCAGGCGCAGCAGGTTGACGGGAGTTTTCTTTTGCTCGAACGCCTGGCGGTGGGTGCTGCTGCGCAAGGTGAGGGCGATCTTTTTCGGGTCGCCCAGGTCGTCGGCGATTTCGTGCTCGCTGCGGCCGGCCGCCGCGCCTTCGATGAAGGTCTGTTCGTAATAATCGAGGGTCTTGGCCACCAGGTCCGGCGGCAAGCCTGCCAGCGCGCGCCGCAGTGCCTCGAGATAGTCTTGCTTGTTCATCATATTCTTCCTGTTACTCCGCTTCGCCGCCTCAGCCCACCGCCGGCAGCAGCATGCTTGCCTGGCTCAGCAGCAATGGCGTTTGTGGCACTTGCTGTCCGTGAATGACGATGACGGTGGCGAGCAGCACACAAGCGAGCAGCGCCACGGCTTTCAAGCTGTTTTTCAAGTGCAAGGTGGTGTGCATGGTATTTTCCGTGGCATGGCCGTTGTCGATGATCAGACTGTACCCAAGCGCACGCGAGCGCACCAGCACGGTGCGACAGAATGCAATTTCGCGGGGGCGAGCGACACCAGGGCGGGATGCACCGTCAAGTCTGTTTTGCCGCCTTGCCCGTGTTCGCCATCCTGGCCGCCGCCACGCCGCTGCGCACGGCCGCTTCGATGGTGGCCGGATAGTCCTGCGTCCGGTCGTCATTGGCCGTGTAGTCGCCGGCCAGCAGCAGGCCCGGCATGCCGCTGGCATTGCCGGGGCGCGCCAGGTCCGGCGTGCAGGCAAAGGTGGCGCGCTTTTCCGTGATCAGCTGGCTCCAGGCCGGTTGCGCCAGTTCCGGGCGCTGCAGCACTTGCGCCAGCTGCGCGGCGATCGCCTGCGCCAGCGGACCATGGCCTTGCTCGGCGGCAGGGCCGGACGCGCTGATGACGACGGCCAGCAAGCCCGCCTGATTCGCGTCGAGCTGGCCCCGGTCGAAGACGAACTGCCCCCAGTGCTGTTGCTCTGGCGCATCGACAAGCGCGTAAAATGGCAAGTCCAGGCGCACGCTGGCGTCGTACTGCAGGTAGCAGGTGCTGATGGCTTCCGGTGTGAAGGCCTGCATTTTGGTAATAACGTCATCGAGGCGCGCGTCCTGCACGCCTTGCAGCAGACTGGCCGCTTGCACGGATGAGGTGGCGACGATGACGCCGTCATAGTGTTCGCCATCATCGACGCCATCATCGAGTCGCCAGCGGCCATCGGGCAAGGCGTGCAAGGCGGCCACCTTGGCGCCCGTGCGCACCGCGCCGCCATGCTGTTCCACATAGCGGGCGGCCGCGTCGGGCAACAGGGTGGAGAGGTCCGCTTTCGGGATCAGCATGTCGGAGGCGCGGCGGCGCGATGCGCCCAGGCTGTCGCGCAGCACGTTGATGAAGACGCGGGCCGACGCGCGCTCGGGCGGCGTATTCAAGGCTGCCAGGCACAGCGGGTGCCACATCAGGCGGTTCAAGGTGTCCGTCTGGTCGAAGCGCTGCAGCAATTCGGTTACCGTACAATCGTTGTACAGCTGCCAGCCCATCCAGCGCATGGCGGTGGAAAAACGCATCAGGGACAGCTTGTCGGCGCGCTGCAGCCCCTTGGCGCGCAGCAAGGCCCATGCCAGGTGCAGCGGCGCAGGCAGGCGCGGCGCGAGAAAATCCATGCCTTTGGTGCCGGGCGGATAGCGCATCTGCAGGGGCAGGGTGAGGATCAGCTCGGCCGGGTCTTGCCCCGCCAGCTTGATCAGGCGCAAGGTTTCCGTGTACGCGCCCAGCAGGATGTGCTGGCCGTTGTCGAGCACCGTCTTTTCCCGTTCGACCCGGCGCGCACGCCCGCCCAAGGTGCGCGCCGCCTCGTAGACGGTCACGGCATGGCCGGCGCGCGCCAGTTCCATGGCCGCCGCACAGCCGGCCCAGCCGGCGCCGATGACGGCGTAGCGTTGCTTCACGCTACTGTCAGCCACGAACCCAGGTCTTCCAGGCCAGCCACAGTTTGCGGATCGGCGTGAGCGAGATGCGCTGGTTCAGCACGTGATAGCCGTCGCGCTCGACTTCGTTGAGCAGGGTGCGGTAGATGGCGGCCATGATCAGGCCCGGGCGCTGGGCGCGGCGGTCTTCCGCCGGCAGCAGGGCGAACGCTTCGTCGTAGGCTTTTTGCGCGCGCGCCACCTGGAAGCGCATGAGGTTTTCAAAGTTTTCGCTGTGGCGCGCGTTCAGCAAATCGGCCGCCGTCACATTGAATTGCTGCAATTCGCTGATCGGCAGGTAGATGCGACCCTTGCGCGCGTCTTCGCCCACGTCACGGATGATGTTGGTCAGCTGGAAGGCATGGCCCAGCTTTTCCGCGTACAGCAGGGTTTCCGGGCGGGTCGCGCCGAAGATGCTGGCCGACAAGATACCGACCACGCTGGCCACGTGCCAGCAATAGCGGCTCATGGCCTGGTAATCGAGGTAGCGGGTCTGGTTCAAGTCCATTTCCATGCCGTCAATGATGGCCTGCAAATGCTTTTCTTCCAGCTGATACATGTCCAGGTGCGGCTGCAGCGCGCGCATCACGGGATGTGTGGGGTTGCCCTCGTACATGGCCTTGACTTCCTTGCGCCACCAGACCAGCTTGGTGCGTGCCACGGCTTCGTCCGTGCATTCATCGACCGTATCGTCGACTTCGCGGCAGAAGGCGTACAGGGCCGTGATGGCCTTGCGGCGCTCGGCCGGCAGGAACAGGAAGCTGTAGTAGAAGCTGGAGCCGCTCTGGGCGGCCTTTTGTTGGCAGTATTCGTCGGGAGACATAGTCAAAAGAGCAAGGGTTGCAGATCGAAGCCGCTATTCTATCGTCTTACAGAGTGGGCGACGGGGGAAAAGCCGTTTTTACTTGTGTCTCTTGATGCAGGCTTTTGCGCGACATGCGCAGGGCGCGCCAGAAAATGATCAGCCAGTCGCGTTTCTCCAGCTTGGGACGGCGTCGGAACACGTCGTAATTGACGGCTTCGATGCATTCGAGAATGCGCAAGCCCCCTTGCACCACCAGGCGCAGTTCCCAGCCGATGCGTCCGCGCAAGCGCAGGGCCAGCGGCGCGCCGGACAGCATCAGCGCGCGCGCGCGGGCCACTTCGAAGCGCATCAGGGCACTCCACTTGCCGTGCGCCTCGGGCCGCTCGAAGGCGGCGGCGGAGACGGCAAAGCGGCTCAAGTCTTCCATCGGCAGATAGATGCGCTCTTTTTGCTGGTCGATGGCAACGTCTTGCAAGAAATTAATTAGTTGCAAAGCTGAACATATGGCATCGGAATCGCGTACATTCTGTTCATCGGCCGCACCGTACAGATGCAGCATCAGCAGCCCCACGGGGTTGGCGGAGCGGGCGCAGTAATCGAGCACGTCATCGTAGCTGGCGTAGCGCGTCGTTTCCACATCCTGCTTGAAGGCGGACAATAAATCGTGGAACGGCTTGAGCGGCAGCTGGAACTTGGCGATGACGGCGGCCAGGCGTTCGAACATGGCGGCGTTCTCGCCGGCATGGCCTTCCTGGCGGGCGATGCGGCCCAGCGCCTCTTCGTAGGCGTGTAGAAAGGCCAGGCGTTCGGCCGGTGTGGCGTCGCCTTCGTCGGCCAGGTCGTCGGCGCTGCGGGCGAAGGCATAGATGGCTTCTACGGCGGGCACCAGGCGGCGCGGCAGTAAAAATGATGCAACAGGAAAATTTTCGTAATGGTCTACAGGCATGAACACACTTCTCTAGTCTTGCGTTTGTCCGGCACTCCCGCAAACGCTGGAATGTGGCCGGACGTTGTACGTCTCAAGATTAATGACGCAAAAGTCACTAAAAACTTTTACGCACGATTATAATTAATAACCAGAAAGTCATTAGCGGAAAATCGTCCCCCGCTACGACCAAACTGATATTGTCACAAATTTAAGGATATCGCGTGCGAAAAAGTTTGGCTTGGCCCAAAGGACAGGCAAAAAGTTTCTCCGCATAAAAATATTGCAGCCCGCATAGTAAAGGAAAATACCTTGTTTGCCCTGAAAACCCTGCGCCGCGAGACCGGCGCATCCGCACTTCCTGCCTTGCGGCTGATTGCCGCCGCGGCCCTTGCGACTACCCTGGCGGCCTGTTCCAAGCCTGCCGTCAAAGTGGAAGACGTGCGTCCCGTCCGTGCCATCGTGTTGTCTAGTAGTAATGTTGACGTGAGTGCCGAGCTGTCGGGCGAAGTCGTGCCACGCGTCGTGTCGCAGCTGGGTTTCCGCGTGGGCGGCAAGATCGTCGCGCGCAAGGTCGACGTGGGCGCCAGCGTCAAGAAGGGGCAAGTGCTGATGCAACTCGATCCTGTCGACTTGCAGCTGTCGCAGGCGCAGGCCAAGGCTTCGCTGGTCAGCGCGGAAACGAACCGCGACCTGGCGCGCGCGGAATTGAAGCGCTACCAGGACTTGCGCGAGAAAAATTTCGTCAGTCAGGCTGTGCTCGATGGCAAGGACGCCACCTACAAGGCGGCGCAGGCAAACGTGGAAGCGGCGCAAGCCCTGTACCGGGGCCAGGCGAACCAGTCCGGCTATGCCAGCCTGCTGGCCGATGCGGACGGCGTCGTCACGCGCATCGATGCGGAAGTAGGGCAGGTGGTGGCGCCCGGCGCGCCCGTCGTGGTGGTGGCCAAGAGCGGCGAGAAGGAAGTGGTGATCGGCATTCCTGAAGACAAGGTAGAAACCTTGCGCAGTGTCAAGGATGTGGTCGTGCGTCTGTGGGCCGACCCGAAGCAGGCGCTGCCGGGCAAGATCCGCGAAGTGTCGCCCGTGGCCGATGCGGCCACGCGCACCTATACTGCCAAGGTGAGCATCCCGGACGCGCCGCAAGTGCGCCTGGGCATGACGGCCGTGGTGCAGTTCGCTTCCCAGACGGCCACGCCGCAGATCAAGGTGCCGCTGACGGCCCTGTTCAATGAAAAGTCGCAAAGCTCCGTCTGGGTGGTGGAAAACGGCGCCGTGAAGCTCGTGCCGGTGACGGTGGGCGGCGTGGCGGGCAATGAGTTGCTGCTGGCCTCGGGCGTGAAAGCGGGGCAGACGGTGGTCACGGCCGGCGTCAACCTGCTCAAGCCTGGCCAGAAAGTGACCATCCTCGGCGCCGAACTGGCCAGCAAGCCGGATGTCGCCGCTGCCGCCGTCAGCGTGGGTGCGGCCAAATGAAGGGCGGCTTCAATCTGTCGCGCTGGGCCCTCGAACACATCCCGCTGACGCGCTACCTGATGGCCGTGCTGCTGATCGGCGGCATGCTCAGCTACGCCAACCTGGGTCAGGATGAGGATCCGCCGTTCACCTTCCGCGCCATGGTCCTGCAAGCGTACTGGCCCGGCGCCACGGCGCTGCAGATGGCCGAGCAGGTGACGGACAAGCTGGAAAAGAAACTGCAGGAAACGCCATACATCGACGAGATCACCAGCTATTCGAAGCCGGGCGAAACCTTGATCCTGCTGGAGCTGCGCGAATCGGCGCCGCCCAAGGAAACGGCCGCCGCCTGGTACCAGGTGCGCAAAAAGATCGGCGACATCAAGGGCACCTTGCCGGCCGGCGTCGTGGGCCCGTTCTTCAACGACGAGTTCGGCGACACCTACGGCTCCATCTTCGCCCTGTCCGGCGACGGTTTTACCTATGCCGAAATGAAGGATTACGCGGACAAGGTGCGCCAGGAACTGCTGGCCGTGGGGCAGGTGTCGAAAGTGGAACTGTTTGGCGTGCAGGATGAAAAGATTAATATTATCTTTTCGCACAAGAAATTTGCCCAGCTGGGCATTCCTTTCGACGCCATCGTGCAGCAATTGTCCGAGCAAAACAGCATCAACGCCACGGGCGTGCTGGTGACGCCGACGGACAATCTGCAAGTGCGCGTGACGGGCGCCATGCTGACGGTCAAGGACCTGGAAAACCTGGAATTGCGCGCCAACGGCACCACCTTCCGCCTCGGTGACTTTGCCACGGTGAAACGCGAATTCGTCGATCCGCCCAAGGACAAGATGCGTTTCAATGGCAAGGAAGTGATCGGCCTGGGTGTGTCGATGGAAAAGGGCGGCAACATCATCGACATGGGCAAGGCCTTGCAGGCAACGGTGACGCGCATGAAGGGCGAGTTGCCGGTTGGCATAGAATTGCAGCGCGTGTCGAACCAGCCGGAAGCCGTGTCCGCTTCCGTGGGCGAATTCGTGCATACCCTGATCGAAGCCATTTTGATCGTGCTGGCCGTCAGCTTTGTCGCGCTGGGCTTGCACACGAAGCCGCTGCGCATCGACGTGCGCCCGGGCCTGGTGGTGGCGCTGACCATCCCGCTGGTGCTGGCCGTCACCTTCCTGTTCATGCGCCTGCTCGACATCGACTTGCACAAGATTTCGCTGGGCGCGCTGATCATCGCGCTGGGTTTGCTGGTCGATGACGCCATCATCGCCGTCGAGATGATGGTGCGCAAGATGGAAGAGGGCATGTCCCGCTTCGATGCGGCCACGTTCGCCTATACGTCGACGGCCATGCCCATGCTGACGGGCACCCTGATCACGGTGGCGGGCTTCTTGCCCATCGGCCTGGCCAAGTCGGCCGCCGGTGAATACACGTTCTCCTTGTTCTCCGTCAATGCGCTGGCCCTGATCATCTCGTGGGTGGTGGCCGTCGTCTTCACGCCCTATATCGGCTACATCTTGCTGAAGGTGAAACCGCACGCGCATAACGACCATGAATTGTTCGACACGCCGAACTTCCGCCGTTTCCGCCGCGCCGTCACCTGGTGCGTGGAATGGCGCAAGACGACGATTGCCGCCACCCTGGCCATCTTTGCGCTGGGTATCTACGGCTTTAACTTTATCGAAAAGCAATTCTTCCCCGATTCCAGCCGTCCGGAGCTGATGGTGGAACTGTGGTCGCCCGAAGGCACGACGTTTGCTGCTAACGAGAAACAGGTGAAGAAATTCGAGGCTTTTGTTGGCAAGCTCGACGGCGTGGAAAGCGTCACCAGCTACGTGGGCACGGGTAGTCCCCGTTTCTACTTGCCGCTCGATCAGATCTTCCCGCAGACCAACGTGTCGCAAGTGGTGGTCTTGCCGAAGAGCCTGGCCGACCGCGAACGCTTGCGCCAGCAAATCGTCGACGTCTTCAAGAAAGATTTCCCGGAAGTGCGGGGCCGGGTGAAACTGTTGCCGAACGGGCCGCCGGTGCCGTATCCCGTGCAATTTCGCGTCATGGGGCCGGAGGTGGCCGGTGTGCGGGCCATTGCCGACCAGGTCAAGGACATTATGCGCGCCAATCCGAACACCCTGGGCGTGAACGATAACTGGAATGAATCGGTGAAAGTGCTGCGCCTGGACCTGGATCAGGACAAGATGCGTGCGCTGGGCGTTACCTCGAAAACGGTGATGCAGGCGGCCAATACAATTCTGTCGGGCACGGTCATCGGCCAGTTCCGCGAAGACAACAAGCTGATCGATATCCAGGTACGCCAGCCTTTGGCCGAACGGGCGACGATTTCCGTGCTGAATGACACGAATATCCCGACGGCGACGGGCAAGTCCGTGCCCATCTCGCAGCTGGCCCGCGCGCATTTTGTATGGGAACCGGGTGTGGTCTGGCGCGACAAGCGCGAATGGGCCATTACCGTGCAGTCCGACGTGATCGACGGCATCCAGGGCGCCACCGTGTCGACGCAACTGGCGCCGCAGCTCGATGCCTTGCGCGCCAAAATGCCGGCCGGTTACCGCATCGTCGTGAAAGGCGTGGCGGCCGACAGCGGCGAGGCGGAAGCGTCGATCTCGGCGAACTTGCCGCTGGCCATTTTCATCATCTTCACCTTGCTGATGCTGCAACTGCACAGTTTCTCGCGTTCCTTGCTGGTCTTCCTGACGGGGCCGCTGGGCGTGGCGGGTGCCGCGTTTGCCTTGCTGGCGCTGGGCCGGCCACTTGGTTTCGTGGCCAACCTGGGCATCATCGCGCTGTTCGGCATGATCATCCGCAACTCGGTGATCCTTGTCGACCAGATCGAGCAAGACATCAATGACGGTTCGACGCCATGGGACGCCATCATCGACTCGGCCGTGCGCCGCTGCCGACCCATCGTGCTGACGGCCGCCGCCGCGGCGCTGGCCATGATCCCGCTGTCGCGTTCGGTCTTCTGGGGACCGATGGCGGTCGCCATCATGGGGGGATTGATCCTGGCAACGGCCTTGACCTTGCTGTTCCTGCCGGCCCTGTATGCGGCCTGGTTCCGGGTCAAGAAGCCGGAGCCTGCGACCGCAAAAGAGGGCTAGTAGGCAACGCCAAGGTGCAGTCATAAAAAAGGCGGCATTCCTCTGGGAAATCCAGTAGAATGCCGCCTTTGCTTTACCGAGGGCTTGCTCTATCAGTCCACGGTAGCCAGATCGCCCACGAGTTGTTAAAATCAGGGGCAGCAGCCTGTGGCAAGTAGCACAAAGTAGTACAAATGCGGATGTGGTGGAATTGGTAGACACGCTGGTCTTAGAAGCCAGTGCTTCGGCTTGGGAGTTCGAGTCTCCCCATCCGCACCAATCCGGGTTGTTCCAGCCCGGAAGTGCAGCACCATCAAAATTTTCCCTGAACTTATTTCATCAGCCCAGTTTCATCAGCCCAGTGCGCCGAGTGCGCCCAGTTGCCGGCTCGACTGTTGCACCATCTGCGCAATCAGTGCCTGCGCCTGCGGGTAGCCGCTTCTTTTCATTAATTTATCATCTTCAGTCAGCGGCCAAAGTGCCTGCAAGACGCGCTGCCGTGCCTGCGGCCAGTTGTACTCCTGCGCATGGGTTGACTGCGGTGCTTCCTGATCCAGCAGGTACAGCGCCTCGCGCGTCATCGCGACCTCTTGCTGCGCCTGGGCGGCCAGCGTGTCGCTGCGGGGCGGCGGCTGCCGCGCGAGGAAAGTGTCGAGCTTGCGGCTCTGGCGTTCGTACAGGTCGAGCAGCAGGTGCAAGGTGGCGCCGCTGGGCCGCCGTTGCGTGTCGAGTGCGTCGAGCACGTGCAGCAGCCAATGCGTCATCTGGCGCCCGGCCAATCCCAGTTCCGGCCAGGTGGTGCTGTGCAATTGTTCGCCCAGGTAGCGGGCGCGGTCGATGGCGCGCCGGCTGCCGCTCATGTGCTGGCCGATGGGGCCGTACTGTGGCGCCAGCGCCGCTTCCTGGCGCTCGGCCAGCAGGCACAGCAACGCCAGGTGGACATATACATGAAAGGCGGCCAGGGTGCGATGGGCATCCCAGTAGTGATTGCCGTCATCATCGGGCGCGTTCCACAGCGAGCAGACCTTGGCGCCGTCGTCGCGCGCATAGTCGGGCGCCAGCAGGCTGTGGCCGTGGCGGAAGTCGTACAGTTTCTGGTGCAGCGACTCGTGCAGCAAGTGCTCGGCCAGCCACCAGGGGTTGCCGATCAGCTCCTGGTTCAGGAACACGCTGCCATTGACGCGAAATTGCGAGCTGGACGCCTTGCCGCGCCACGTGCCCAGCTTGGGAAACAGGGCGATCAACTGGACATGAGAAAGCGCGCTGGCCGTCAGGCGGGGCAGCAGGGTTTCCAGCAAGCCTAGCCCGCGGCGCAGCAGCGCCCGTTCCTGCGGCGTGGGCGTGGCCAGCGGTGCGCCGTAGTTATCGTCCATCACGGCAAGGAAAGCGCGCGCATACGGCGTGCCTTCCTGCCAGGCATGCCATATGCAGGTGTCACATTCGGTGTCCGCTTCTTCCATGGTGCGCCCCTCGTGCAAGCGTGCCACGGGCGGCAGATGGGCCACCAGCGGGCCGCCGGGCAGGCCCGCTTCCAGGTGCTCGCTGGCCGCCCGGAACAGTGCCGCGCATTGCGGCAGGGGCAGTCCGTACTCGTCACCCAAGTGCAGCTGGCGCATGGCGTGCTGGACGGCGCAGCGCAGCACCGTGTCGCCCAGTAACTGGCGTTGGCGCGCGGGCGGCGCCGTATCGAGCGCGCCGGCCAGCCGTTCGGCCTCGGGCAGGGTGCCGCCCAGCTTGTGCAGGCGCCGCCGGTAGGCGACGGCCAGCTGGTCGCGGATGTAGCCGCTGTCGCCAAAGGCGCGGTGGGTCACCAGCGCCGTTTCCACGGCGGCCAGCACGTCCGCATCCGGTGGAGCGGCTCGCAGGGTAGGCGCAGCCACTGCCGGGTCAGGCGACGGTAGGGTGGTCGTGGTCGTGGTGGCCATCGCCCTTCATGCGCAATTCCATTTCATCGACTTCCGTCTGGATTTTTTGCAGATCGTCGTCCGTGACGCCGTCGAGCAGGCGGCTGAGGACCATTTGCAGCTTGGCTTTGGCATTGCTGGAGTTGCTGGATGTGCTATCGCTCATGATGTTTTCTCCTTTAAATTCACTTGGAGAGGGGATGCGCGGCTTAGGTTTGCCTGAAAAATGGCCAAATTGAGGTAAATCAAAGGTTTTTTGGCCGAAATCTTCGCCAGGAGCGCATTTCTTTGTTTCGGACGGGGCGCCAGTTCGCATATACTAATGAACGAAGCAGGCTGGAAAGCCTGTCTCTGGCGAAATAAAGAATGCCGGGGCAAGAGTAAAGACAGGGCCATCCAGGCTGTAGCGATTCGTTCGCCGCCGCCGGTATCCTCTGTGGCGTGGCTGCAAAGCCAGCCACTTTCCCGAAGTCCTTTGTTATAATGCCACGCTTTACCGAATGATGGCCGGCCCTGCATTTACTGAGAAGCAGGGTTGGACGCTCGGAGCCCTGTCGCAGTACTGGAAGCGGCGGATTGTTTGGTGCCTGGTGCGGGTTTTTCCCTCCGCCGGGTAGACCAGGTCCATCGTCCTGTTTTCAGTGCTTTTACAGATGAATATGCGAGCGAGTGAAGCTGGACCCATGTCTTGCGCCAGTGATGGCGCAAGGGGTCGGGTCTTCTTTTCTCGCACCAACAGTGTTTATTTTTTGGACGATTTTTTACATGGCAACTGCAGTCGAAACCTTGGGCAAACTCGAACGTCGTATCACGATCTCCTTCCCGCTGACGGACGTCCGCACGGAAGTTGAGAAGCGCCTGAAAGTGCAAGCCCGTACGGCTAAGGCACCGGGCTTCCGTCCGGGCAAAGTGCCGTTGAAAATGGTCGCAGCACAATACGGCTACCAAATTGAATCCGAAGTGCTGAATGACAAAGTCGGCCGCGCGTTCAACGACGCCGCCAACGAAAACAATCTGCGCGTGGCCGGTTTCCCGAACATCGTGCCGAAAGAAGAAGCCGCCGAAGGCCAGCTGGCTTTCGACGCCACGTTCGAAGTGTATCCGGAAGTCGCCATCGGCGACCTGACGGCCGTTGAAATCGAAACCGTGCAAGCCGACGTGTCGGAAGCCGAAATCGACAAGACCATCGACATCCTGCGCAAGCAGCGCGTGCACTTCCACACCAAGGGCGAAGCTGGCGAACACGGCGACGGCGGTGAGGCTATCGCTGCCAACGGCGACCGCGTGACCGTTGACTTCGTCGGCTCGATCGACGGCGTTGAATTCCCAGGCGGCAAAGCTGAAGGCTACGCTTTCGTGCTGGGCGAAGGCCGCATGCTGCCGGAATTCGAAGCAGCGACCCTGGGCCTGAAAGTGGGCGAGTCGAAGACTTTCCCGTTGTCGTTCCCAGAGGACTACCACGGTAAAGACGTGGCCGGCAAAACCGCTTCGTTCACCATCACGCTGCAAAAGCTGGAATGGGCGCACCTGCCGGAAGTCGATGCCGAATTCGCCAAATCGCTGGGCGTTGCCGATGGCGACCTGGCCAAAATGCGCGAAGACATCAAAGTCAACCTGCAGCGCGAAGTCGCTGGCCGCGTAAAAGCACGCAACAAGGAAGCCGTCATGGACGCGCTGATCAAAGTTGCTGAGCTGGAAGTGCCAAAAACGCTGATCGCTCAGGATTCCGAGCGCCTGGCCGAAATGACCCGCCAGGACATGGCGCAGCGCGGCATGAACGTCAAGGACGTGCCTTTCCCAGCAGAACTGTTCGCGGAAAAAGCCGAGCGTCGCGTACGCCTGGGCCTGATCCTGTCGCAACTGGTGGGCGATAACAACCTGCAGGCTACGCCTGAGCAAGTCAAGGCGCAGATCGAAGACTTCGCCCAAAGCTACGAAGATCCACGCGAAGTGCTGAAGTACTACTACAGCGACCGTCGTCGTCTGGGTGAGATCGAAGCCCTTGTATTGGAAGAAAACGTCGTCACTTACGTGTTGGGCCTGTCGAAAGTCACGACGAAAGCAGTTGCTTTCGACGAACTGATGGGAAGCAACGCACAAGCGTAAACCAGTTGGTATCCGGATGCCGCTCCCGGCCGTCAGGCCGGGGCGGCGCCCTCTAACTGCTTCACAAGGAAATGAAATGACAGGTATGAACCGTAATCCGGCGCTGGACACAGAGATGCTCGGCCTGGTGCCGATGGTGGTGGAACAAAGCGGTCGCGGCGAGCGCTCGTATGATATTTACTCGCGCCTGCTGAAGGAACGCTTGATTTTCATGGTCGGCCCGGTCAATGACCAGATGGCCAACCTGGTTGTCGCCCAGCTGCTGTTCCTGGAAAGCGAAAATCCGGAAAAGGAAATCTCGCTCTACATCAACTCGCCAGGTGGTTCGGTCTCGGCCGGCATGGCCATCTACGACACCATGCAGTTCATCAAGCCGGACGTCTCGACCCTGTGCACGGGCATGGCTGCTTCGATGGGCGCTTTCCTGCTGGCCGCTGGCGCCAAGGGCAAGCGTTTCTCGCTGCCGAACTCGCGCATCATGATTCACCAGCCGTCCGGTGGTTCGCAAGGCATGGCGTCCGACATCGAGATCCAGGCGAAGGAAATCCTTTACCTGCGCACCCGCTTGAACGGCATCATGGCCGAGCGCACGGGCCAGACGATCGAACAGATCGCCAAGGACACCGACCGCGACCGTTTCATGTCCGCCGACGAGGCCGTTGAGTATGGTTTGATCGACAAAGTGTTGACCAGCCGCGCTTGATGAGCCCCTACCGGTATTGCTAAGCAAGTAAGTAAACGCCCGGGCGATCAAACGTTCGGGCGTTTCGCTTTTATTTCGGGTAGCATGGAGCTTGTGCACGTTGTTGACTTGCGCCATGGGTAGCTGCCTTTCCGGCAACTACCGCACTCCGGCTTGCGATTTTGCAATATTGTTAATGCAGTTCCAACCAAAATGCCTTATGTCAGACAAAAAATCCTCTAGCGGCGAAAAATTACTGTATTGCTCGTTCTGCGGCAAAAGCCAGCACGAGGTGAAGAAACTCATCGCCGGCCCGTCCGTATTCATTTGCGACGAGTGCATCGACCTGTGCAACGACATCATCCGTGATGAAACGTCGAGCATCGAGACGGTGACCGGTACCAAATCCGACCTGCCGACGCCGCAAGAAATTGCCGCCTTGCTCGATCAGTACGTGATCGGCCAGCAGACTGCCAAGCGCATCCTGTCGGTGGCGGTGTACAACCATTACAAGCGCCTCAAGCACCTGGGCAAGAAAGACGACATCGAACTGGCCAAGAGCAACATCTTGCTGGTCGGTCCTACCGGCTCGGGCAAGACCCTGCTGGCACAGACCCTGGCGCGCATGCTCAACGTGCCGTTCGTGATCGCCGACGCCACCACGCTGACCGAAGCCGGTTACGTGGGCGAGGACGTGGAAAACATCATCCAGAAGCTGCTGCAAAGCTGCAACTATGACGTCGAGAAAGCCCAGCGCGGCATCGTCTACATCGATGAAATCGACAAGATTTCGCGCAAGTCCGACAATCCGTCCATCACGCGCGACGTGTCGGGCGAGGGCGTGCAGCAAGCCTTGTTGAAACTCATCGAAGGCACGATGGCTTCCGTGCCGCCACAAGGCGGCCGCAAGCATCCGAACCAGGATTTCGTGCAGATCGACACGACCAACATCATGTTCATCTGCGGCGGCGCCTTTGACGGCCTGTCGAAAGTGATCGCCAACCGTTCCGAAAAGAGCGGCATCGGCTTCTCGGCCACGGTGCGCAGCAAGTCGCAAAGCTCGGCCAGCGAACTGATGTTGCAAGCGGAGCCGGAAGATCTGGTCAAGTTCGGCCTGATCCCGGAACTGGTCGGCCGTCTGCCCGTCATCGCCACCCTGGCGGAATTGACGGAGGAGGCGCTGATCCAGATCCTCGTCGAGCCGAAGAATGCGCTGATCAAGCAGTATTCGAAGCTGCTCGAGATGGAAGGCGCGGAACTGGAGATTCGTCCGGCCGCCCTGCATGCGATCGCCAAGAAGGCGCTGGCGCGCAAGACCGGCGCCCGTGGCCTGCGTTCCATCCTGGAACATGCTTTGCTGGACGTCATGTACGAACTGCCGAGCGAACAAAATGTGGTGAAGGTCGTCATCGACGAAAATACCATCACCAGTGGCGCCAAACCTTTGTTGATTTATCAAGAGACTGCCAAGGCCTCCGGAGAAAATTGATTACTGCCGAGACAAATGCATAAAAAGGATTTTGATTCCTTAATGCATGGCAGTACAATTTAAATCAATGAGTGCAGGCTTCAATCGGAAAGCCACTCGCGGCGCTTAGCTGCGCGTGGCTTTTTTACTGTGAAAACTGCATTTATTACCGTCATGCGGGTGTGTTTTGCGAAATAGACAGAAAAATGTTTGTTTCACAGAATTATTTATTCTCGCCGGTCTTGTGTTTTGGCAGCGAGCGCCAACATCGTAAACACGCTTTCTATAAGGTACGCCATGACAACTTCCAAATTAACTGAGCAAACTCAACTGCCGTTATTGCCGTTGCGGGATGTCGTCGTTTTCCCGCATATGGTGATACCGCTGTTCGTTGGCCGTCCAAAGTCGATCAAGGCGCTGGAAGCTGCGATGGAGCAGGGCAAGAGCATCATGCTTGCCGCTCAAAAAGCAGCCGCGAAGGACGAGCCGTCTCCTTCGGATATCTATGAAATTGGCTGTGTTGCCAATATTCTGCAAATGCTGAAGCTGCCCGATGGCACCGTCAAGGTGCTGGTCGAAGGCGCGCAGCGTGCCCGTATCAACCACATCAGCGATGCGCCGACGCACTTCATCGCCGACCTGACGCCGCTCGAGTCCGAGCCTGGCGACGAGTCGGAAGTCGAAGCCATGCGCCGCGCGATCGTGCAGCAGTTCGACCAGTACGTCAAACTGAACAAAAAGATCCCGCCGGAAATCCTGGCATCCTTGTCGGGCATCGACGATGCCGGCCGTCTGGCCGACACGGTGGCCGCGCATCTGCCCCTGAAACTGGAGCAAAAACAAGTCATCCTGGAAATTTTCAGCGTGGCCAAGCGCCTCGAGCACCTGCTGGGCCAGCTCGAAGGCGAGCTCGACATCCTGCAGGTGGAAAAACGCATCCGCGGCAGAGTCAAGCGCCAGATGGAAAAGTCGCAGCGCGAGTACTATCTGAACGAGCAGGTCAAGGCGATCCAGAAAGAACTGGGCGAGGGCGAAGATGGCGCCGACCTCGACGAGCTGGAGAAAAAAGTCGCTTCGGCCAAGATGCCGAAGGAAGCGCTCGACAAGGCCACCAACGAGTTGAAAAAGCTCAAGCTGATGTCGCCGATGTCGGCCGAAGCCACCGTTGTGCGCAACTACATCGACACCCTCGTCAACTTGCCTTGGAAAAAGAAATCCAAGGTCAATAACGACCTGTCGAATGCGGAAAAAGTGCTCGAAGGCGACCATTACGGCCTCGACAAGGTCAAGGAACGCATCCTGGAATACCTCGCGGTGCAACAGCGCGTCGACAAGCTCAAAGCGCCTATCCTGTGCTTCGTCGGTCCTCCGGGCGTGGGCAAGACCTCGCTGGGCCAGTCCATCGCCCGCGCGACGAACCGCAAGTTCGTGCGCATGGCCCTGGGCGGCGTGCGCGACGAAGCCGAGATCCGCGGCCATCGCCGCACCTACATCGGCTCGATGCCGGGCAAGATCCTGCAATCGCTGTCGAAAGTCGGCGTGCGCAATCCTTTGTTCCTGCTCGATGAAGTCGACAAGATGGGCGCCGATTTCCGTGGCGATCCTTCGTCGGCCCTGCTGGAAGTGTTGGACCCGGAACAGAACCACACGTTCTCCGATCATTACATCGAAGTCGATTTCGACCTCTCCGACGTGATGTTCGTGGCCACGTCGAACTCGTACAACATTCCGCCAGCCTTGCTTGACCGCATGGAAGTGATCCGTCTGTCCGGTTACACGGAAGATGAAAAGACCAGCATCGCGCAGCGTTACCTGCTGCCGAAGCAGATCAAGAACAATGGCTTGAAGGAAGAGGAAATCTCGGTGGCCGAGTCGGCCCTGCGCGACATCATCCGCTACTACACGCGGGAAGCCGGTGTGCGTTCGCTCGAGCGTGAAGTGTCGAAGATCTGCCGCAAGGTGGTCAAGATGCTGCTGCTGAAGAAATCCGACAAGAAAGTCATCGTCAACTCGAAGAACCTGGACAAGTTCCTCGGCGTGCGCCGCTATGATTTCGGTGTCGCAGAGAAAGAAAACCAGGTGGGCCAGGTGGTCGGTCTGGCATGGACGGAAGTGGGCGGCGATCTGCTGACCATCGAAGCCGTGTCGATGCCGGGCAAGGGCGGCATCATCCGCACGGGGACCCTGGGCGACGTCATGAAAGAGTCGATCGAGGCAGCCCGCACGGTGGTGCGCAGCCGGGCACAGCGCCTGGGCATCAAGGCGGACGTGTTCGAAAAGAGCGACATCCACATCCACGTGCCGGAAGGCGCGACACCGAAGGATGGTCCTTCGGCTGGCGCGGCCATGACGGTGGCGATGGTGTCGGTCTTCACGGGCATTCCCGTGCGCGCCGACGTGGCGATGACGGGCGAGATCACCTTGCGCGGCGAAGTATTGCCGATCGGCGGCCTGAAGGAAAAGCTGCTGGCAGCCCATCGCGGCGGCATCAAGACGGTCCTGATTCCAGAGCAAAACGTGAAAGACCTGGCCGACATTCCGGACAACGTCAAGAACAAGCTGGAGATCGTACCGGTGCGCTGGATCGACAAAGTGCTGGAAATCGCCCTCGAACGCATGCCTGAAGCGTTGGCGGACGTCGCTGCGGTGGAGGCTGTCACGGCCGCCGCGGCCAAGCCTGACGCGGCCGGCGAGGTAGTAAAACACTAACGTTTTACCCCTGTTTTCCCCAAACAAGCGCTTTTAGAGCGCTTGTTTTATATTGAAACGTGAATTGCGCCCCCAAAGCGCTTGACACATATACAGTGTGGCTTGTTTAATACGCCTGCACATTTTTTTCGCCGGACAGCTGTGGTGCCAAAAGTGCCGCAACGATACGGTAAACGTTTTATACCTTTGTAATTGGGGATGCTAGTGAACAAGACTGAATTGATCGACCACATTGCTGAAAAAGCTGACATTTCCAAAGCCGCCGCTGCGCGCGCACTCGACGCTGTTATCGGCGGCGTGACGGAAACTTTGAAAAACAACGACAGCGTAACGCTGGTTGGTTTTGGCACTTTCTCGGTCAGCGAACGCGCTGAACGTACCGGCCGCAATCCGCGTACCAAAGAAGCGATCACGATCGAAGCAGCAAAAGTTCCAAAATTTAAAGCTGGTAAAGCTTTGAAGGATGCTGTAAACTAACGGACTTCGGTGAGGTGACAATCACCGGAAACATTTGGCGGCGCCTTCGGGTGCCGCGATTTCAAGGTTGACGTTCTGCGAATTGCAGCCTTGAATGCAAATGCAAGCAGTACTGTGTATTTTTCGGAGTGGTAGTTCAGTTGGTTAGAATGCCGGCCTGTCACGTCGGAGGTCGCGGGTTCGAGTCCCGTCCGCTCCGCCAAAAAAATACGCTCTTAAGGAGTGGTAGTTCAGTTGGTTAGAATACCGGCCTGTCACGTCGGGGGTCGCGGGTTCGAGTCCCGTCCGCTCCGCCAGAATATAGAAGCCCGCGCTGCTGAATAAGTAGCGCGGGTTTTTCTTTTTCAGCGCCAGATTATCTCGGTGCGACGTCTTTTAGAATCCCTTCCTGCCGTTTTGAATAAAACGCACCTCGATTTAAATCCGCTTTAAGCTGCGCCCGGTTTAATGCCTGCCCTGGCGCCTTGCCGTTCAGGCGGTGCCAGGGCAGGGCGCGCGCCCTGATTTACCCTTGCTATAGCGCTATGGGCATTGTAGAATCAGGAGATAATGGCTTGGGCGTCAGAATCCTGCTTTAGTTCCAGCGCCAAGTTGTTGAATCTAAAGGGGAAGTGGACATCTGTCCCGTCCATTCCGCCGAAGAAATCAAGGCGAACGCATGTTCGCCTTTTTTTATAGTGATCCACTCATCCCGAATTGGCTGACCATGTTTGAATTTATTCGTACCCATCGACGCTTGATGCAGTTTCTTCTGATGCTGGTCATCGTCCCGTCTTTTGCACTGGTCGGTATCAGCGGCTACCAAAGCTTCGGCGATGGCGCGAACACCATCGCCAAGGTCGGCGACCAGGTCGTTACGCAGCAGCAATATGAAGAAGCGCAACGCCAGCAGATCGACCGCTACCGCCAGATGATGGGCGAGCAGTTCGACCAGAAAATGTTTGACACGCCGGAAGCCCGCAAGAGCATCCTCGACAACCTGATCGCCGAGCGCGCCGTGGCCGCCGAAGTGGGCCGTAGCCGCCTGGTCATCAGCGATGCCGTGCTGCAAAAGGAAGTGCTGGAAATTCCAGGCTTGACCTTGCCGGACGGTAAATTCGACCTGGAACGCTACAAGGCCATGCTGGCCGCCCAAGGCATGTCCCCACAGCAATACGATGCGCGCCGCCGCAGCGACCTGGCCCTGCAGCAACTAGTCGGCGCCGTGCAAGGCACGGCCTTCGCCCCGAACACCGTGTCCAAGCGCCTGTCCGACATCACCTCGGAAGAGCGTGAAGTGCAGGAACTGCTGTTGCCGATCGCCCAGTACGTGCCGGAAGTCAAAGTGACGGACGCCATGATCAAGGCCTTCTATGACAAGAACAGCAAGTTCTTCGAAATCCCGGAACAAGCCAAGATCGAATACGTCGTGCTCGACGACAGCGCTGCGGGCGAGCAAGTCGACGTCAACGACGCTGACGTGACTGCCTACTACGCGAAGAACCAGAAAGCCTACACGACGCCAGAGGCGCGTCAGGCCAGCCACATCCTGGTCGCCGTCAAGAAAGACGCATCGGCCGCCGACAAGGCCGCCGCCAAGGCCAAGGCCGAAGCGATCCTGGCGGAAGTACGCAAGGCGCCTGCCAGCTTCGCCGCCGTGGCGAAAGCCAAGTCGGAAGATCCGGCATCCGCCGAACAGGGCGGCGATCTGGGCGTGATCGGCAAGGATGGCTTGCCGGCACCGCTGCTGAGCGCTGTAAGCAAGCTCAAGCAAGGCGAAATCAGCGACGTCGTCGCTTCCGATTTCGGCTACCACATCCTGACGATCACCTCGCTCAAGCCGCAGCACGTGCGTGCGCTCGATGAAGTACGCGGCGAAATCACGGCCGACCTGCGCAAGCAATTTGCTGCCAAGAAATACTCGGAAATGGCGGAAACGTTCACCAACACGGTCTACGAGCAATCGGACAGCCTGAAACCGGTGGCCGACAAGCTGAAGCTGAAAGTGGAAACCGCCGCCAACCTGTCGCGCACGCCGTCGCCGGCACTGGGCAAGGCGCCGTTCAACAACGCCAAGTTCCTCACCGCCATCTTCTCGAACGATTCGCTGAAAGACAAGCGCAACACGGAAGCCGTCACCGTCGCACCGAACGTGCTGATCGCCGGCCGCGTGGTGGAATTCAAGCCCGCCTCGAAGCGTCCGCTGGCCGAAGTCGAAGCGATGATCCGTCAGCGCGTGACCATGGAAGAAGCGGAAAAGTTGGCCAAGAAAGCGGGCGAGACCAAGCTCGCCGCCTTGAAAGCCTCGGGTGATGCGAGCGGTTTCGGCGCGGCGCAATGGGTGTCGCGCAGCAAGCTGGACGGTATCAACCGCGCCGCCATCGCGCAAGTCATGAAGGCGGACACGAGCAAGCTGCCAGCGTACGTGGGCGTGGACTTGCCAGCCCTGGGTTACGGCATCTACCGCATCGCCAAGGTGCAGCAGCCGGCGCAAGTGGACGCGGCGCGCCGCCAGCAAGAGAAAGACCAGATCAGCGGCATCCTGGCGCAACAGGAAATGTTCGACTACGTCGAATACCTGAAAGCCAAGGCCAAGGTGAAGATCGTCAAACCGGTCACCGCGCCAGCGGCCCCAGCGCCGGCACCGTAAGATTTAGTTTCCACGCATAAAAATAGCCGCTCTCAAGCGGCTATTTTTTTGTCTGTGAGTCGGGAACTTTATTTAACCCAC
This sequence comes from Janthinobacterium aestuarii, assembly GCF_046113285.1. Taxonomy (NCBI): domain Bacteria; kingdom Pseudomonadati; phylum Pseudomonadota; class Betaproteobacteria; order Burkholderiales; family Oxalobacteraceae; genus Janthinobacterium; species Janthinobacterium aestuarii. Next base: position 3,276,223 of record NZ_CP142524.1, on the reverse strand, counting down.
CGGCGTAAGACTGGGGTCGGACCCTCAGGGTCCGACCCCGGCAGTTCGGCCTTCGGGGTGAAAATTGAGTGAGCTTATGAACCGGCTTACTTCGCCCCCAGCAACGGCGCCAGCCGCGGCCAGATATTTTTCAAAATGGTCGGATGCGCCTTGGCATTCGGGTGCATGCGGTCGGCCTGGAACAGCTGCGGCTGGTCGGCGATGCCCTCGAACATGAAGGGCACGAGCGGCGCCTTCCATTCCTTGGCCAGCTTGCCGTACACGCCATAAAACTGCTCGCCGTAAGCGCGGCCATAGTTGGGCGGCATGCGCATACCCACCAGCACCACCTGCGCGCCCGATTTTTTTGCCGCCTCGCCCATGGCGCGCAGGTTCGCTTCGGCGGCCGCCACGGGCAAGCCGCGCAAGCCGTCGTTGGCGCCCAGTTCGATCAGCACGACGTCGGGCTGGTGCTTGGCCAGCAGCGAGGGCAGGCGGGCGCGGCCGCCGCTGGTGGTCTCGCCGCTGATGCTGGCGTTGACGATGCGCGTGTCGTTCTTTTGCGCTTGCAGCCGCTGTTCCAGCAGCGCCACCCAGCCAGTACCGCGTGCCAGCCCATACTCGGCCGAGAGACTATCGCCGAGCACCAGCAGCGTTTTTGGTGCAGAATAGGCGTTCGTCATGCCTGAGGCCAGGAGCAGGGCTGCCGCAGGAAGCAGGGACAGCGTGCGCCGCCGCAGGCGGTTGCCGCCCTTGACACTTATTTGTTCACGAAATTTTTTAAGATAGATCAGCATGCCCGAATTCCCTAAAGCGACTTCCACCAGTTTTCTCCCGTCCGACGCGGCGGCCCAGCGGCCTGCCGCACTCAACAGTCAAAACAGCCAAAATGCCCGGCCGGCCATCGAAGTGGTCCAGCTGGCCAAGCGCGTACCCGATGCCGATGGTGAGCTGACCATCCTGCATCAAGTCGATTTTACCGTGCAAACGGCGGAGACGCTGGCCATCGTCGGCGCCTCCGGGTCCGGCAAGTCCACCTTGCTGGGCTTGCTGGCCGGGCTGGACACGCCCAGCGACGGCAAGGTGGTACTCGACGGTACCGATATCTTCGCCCTCGACGAAGATGGCCGCGCCGGTTTCCGCAAGGAAAAGCTCGGTTTCGTGTTCCAATCGTTTCAGCTGCTGGCCCACCTGACGGCGCTGGAAAACGTCATGCTGCCGCTGGAATTGCGGGGCGACCCCGATGCGAAGGAAAAGGCGCAAGCCATGCTGGGCAGAGTCAACCTGGGCAGCCGCCTGAAACACTATCCGAAATACCTGTCCGGCGGCGAGCAGCAGCGCGTGGCGCTGGCCCGCGCCTTCGTCACGGAACCGCCGCTGCTGTTCGCCGATGAACCCACGGGCAGCCTGGACGCCGCCACGGGCGAGGCCGTGATCCGGCTGATGTTCGAGTTGAACCGTGAACGGGGTTCAACCCTGGTGCTCGTCACGCACGACAGCTCAATTGCGGCCCGTTGCGGCCGCACCATCACGATTGCGGCGGGCAGGCTGGTGTGATTGCTGGTGGTGATTGTCGGATTACGCGCTGCGCGCTAATCCGACCTACCCGACTTCCGGGCCGTAGGTTGGATTAGCGCAGCGTAATCCAACACCACCGCACCGCCTACCTATGCCGACAAGGCATTGATCAAGCTGCGTATCGCCGGGATCAATTCCCCCGCCGTCAAGCCGATGGGGCCGCTGCCTGCCGCCACCAGCGCATCGGCCGCCGCCCCGTGCAGCCAGACGGCGCCGAGCGCCGCTTCCCATTCCGGCCAGCCTTGCGCCAGCAGGCTGCCGCACAGGCCGGACAGCACGTCGCCCGTGCCGGCCGTGGCCAGCGCGGGGCCGCCCGTGTTGTTGACGACCACCTGGCCATCGGGCGCGGCGATCACCGTGCCCGACCCTTTCAATACGACGATCACGCCCAGCTGCGCCGCCAGCTGGCGCGCCGCGCCCAGGCGGTCGGCCTGCACCTCGGCTACCGTCATGTCGAGCAGGCGCGCCGCTTCCAGCGGATGCGGCGTCAATATCGTCGCGCCCGCGCCCGTGCGCACGGCCAGCGCCGATTGCAGCTCCGGCTCGGCCGCCATCAGGTTCAGCGCATCGGCATCGAGCAGCAGCGGGCTGTCGCTGTCAATGGCGCGCTGCAGCAGTTCCACCGTATCGGCATCGTCGCCCAGGCCCGGACCCGCCACCAGCGCGGCAAAGTGCAGGCCCGAGAAATCCACGTCCTGGGCGCGGCGGCACATCAGCTCCGGCTGGCCGCTGTCGAAGGCGGGCGGCGCGTCGGGAAAGGCGATGTAGACTCTTCCCGCGCCCGCATGCAGGGCCGTGCGGGCCGCCAGGATGGGCGCGCCGGCCATGCCTTGCGCGCCCCCGATGACGGCCACGCTGCCGTAGCTGCCCTTGTGCGTATTTTGCCGGCGCGGCTGCAACTGGCGCGCGAACAGGTGCAGGCCGCCCAGCTGGGCCCTGGCTTCGGGCAGCAGCGATGGGTCGATGGCCAGCGCCGCCACTTCCACTTCGCCCGCGTAGTCGCGGCCATTCGCCGTGTGCAGGCCCGGCTTGTCGCCGATGAAGGTGACCGTGTGCGTGGCGCGGATGGCGACGCCGTCGATGGCGCCCGTGTCCGCATGCAGGCCGCTGGGCACGTCGAGGGCCAGCACCGGGCAATCGAGATTGTTGACGAGCTGCGCCATGTCGCGGCATTCGCCTTCCAGGGGGCGCGACGCGCCGATGCCGAACAGGCCATCGATGACCAGGTGCCACGGCGCGGCGCCCACGGCGGCCGAGGCCATGGACGTCGCCGCATCCATGAAGCGCGCGGCACTGTTGCGGGCGCGGTTCAGGGCCTGTTCGCGTTCGGGCGACGTGGCCGCTGCTTCGGGCGCCAGCCATATCAGCACCTCGGTGCCACTGGCGGCCAGGTGCGCGGCCGCTTCCAGCGCGTCGCCGCCATTGTCGCCGGGGCCGGCCAGCACCAGCACGCGCCGGTGGCCCGCCTCGTCGCCATCCTCCTGGGCGTGCAGCAGCTTCAGGGCGGCGCTGGCGGCGGCCTGGCCCGCGCGCTGCATCAGCAGCCCTTGCGGCAGGTCGCGCAGGGCCGCTTGTTCGATGGCGCGCAGTTCGGCGATGGAGTACAGCGCAAGGGTGCTACCGGCAAAGTCGATCGGGGTCATGGGGTGTTCCGTTAGTCAGCATGCCTTCAACATAAGGCCGAAGCGGGCGAAAGGCAAGGCGCGCACGCCTGAAACGCGTCCCTGTTTGGCGGCTACAATAGCCATCTCACATAAGCACGGGGGCAGGACGATGGACTGGCAATTCTGGATCGACCGGGGCGGCACCTTTACGGACATCGTGGCGCGCCGTCCTGACGGCAGCCTGGCCACGCATAAACTGCTGTCGGAGAATCCGGGCCAGTACCGCGACGCGGCGCTGGCCGGCATGCGCCAGCTGATGGGCCTTGCGTCCGGCGCGCCCTTGCCCGTGGAACAGGTGGGCGCCATCAAGATGGGCACGACGGTGGCGACCAATGCACTGCTCGAACGCAAGGGCGAGCCCACCGTGCTGGCCATCACGCGCGGTTTTCGCGACGCCTTGCGCATCGCCTACCAGAACCGTCCGCAGCTGTTCGCGCGCCAGATCATCCTGCCGGAACTGCTGTACGGCGACGTGATCGAGATCGATGAACGCCTGGGCGCCCATGGCGAGGTGGTGACGCCGCTCGACGAGTCGTCCGCGCGTACGGCGCTGGCACACGCGCATGCGCGTGGCGTGCGCGCCATCGCCATCGTGCTGATGCACGGCTACCGCTACCATGCGCACGAGGCGCGGCTGGCGCAGCTGGCGCGCGATGCCGGTTTTACGCAGGTGTCCGTGTCGCACGAGGTCAGCCCCATGATGAAACTGGTGGCGCGCGGCGACACCACGGTGGTCGACGCCTACCTGTCGCCGATCCTGCGCCGCTATGTCGACCAGCTGGCGATGGAGCTGCCCGGCGTGCACCTGCAATTCATGCAGTCGAACGGCGGTTTGACGGATGCGCGCGCCTTCCAGGGCAAGGACAGCATTTTGTCCGGCCCCGCCGGCGGCATCGTCGGCATGGTGCGCGCCAGCGCGCTGGCCGGCTTCGATAAAGTCATCGGCTTCGACATGGGCGGCACCTCGACGGACGTGTCGCATTACGCGGGCGAGTTCGAGCGCGTGTTCGAGACGCAGATCGCCGGCGTGCGCATGCGCGCCCCCATGATGAGCATCCACACGGTGGCGGCGGGCGGCGGCTCCATCCTGCATTTCGACGGCGCCCGCTACAAGGTGGGGCCGGACAGCGCGGGCGCCAATCCCGGCCCCGCCAGCTACCGGCGCGGCGGCCCGCTGGCCGTCACCGACTGCAACGTCATGCTGGGCAAGCTGCAGCCCGCCTTCTTCCCCCGTGTCTTCGGCCCCGACGCGAACGAAGCGCTGGACGCGGCCACCGTGCGCGCCCAGTTCGAAGCGCTGGCGCGCACGGTGGACTCGACGCCGGAACAGGTGGCCGAAGGTTATATTGCCATCGCCGTGGGCAATATGGCCAACGCCATCAAGCAGATTTCCGTGCAGCGCGGTCACGACGTCACCGACTATACGCTCACCAGCTTTGGCGGCGCGGGCGGCCAGCATGCCTGCCTCGTGGCCGACGCGCTGGGCATGCGCACGGTCTTCATCCACAGCCTGGCGGGCGTGATGTCGGCCTACGGCATGGGCCTGGCCGACCAGAGCGCCATGCGCGAACGGGCCATCGAGGCGGCCTTGGGCGTGGACCTGGCGCGCCATTTCGAGACCTTGGGCGCGCAGGCGCGGGACGATTTGCTGCGCCAGGGCGTGGACGGGGAGCGCATCGCGCTCGTGCATCGCGTGCACCTGCGCTACGAAGGCACGGATACGTCCCTCGTCGTGCTGTTCGACACGGCCGCCGGCATGCAGGCGCAATTCGAAACTGCATACAAAAAACGCTTTTCCTTTTTGATGCCGGCGCGCGCCCTGATCGTCGAAGCCATTTCCGTGGAAGCCATCGGCGCGTCCGATGCGCCGGAACCGGCCGCGCCCGCGTATGCGCCCCGTGAAGGCGCGCTGGCGCCCGTGCAGACGGTGGCCATGTACTGCGCCGGCGCGTGGCGCGACAGCAGCCTGTATGGGGCGGACAGCCTGCGGCCCGGCGATACTATTGACGGCCCGGCCATCGTCAGCGACGCCAATGCCACCACCGTCATCGAGCCGGGCTGGCGCGCGGACGTGACGGCGCACGGCCATTTGATCTTGCGCAGAGTCGTCGCGGTGCCGGAGCGTGTCGCCATCGGGACGAATGCCGACCCCGTGATGCTGGAAATTTTCAATAATCTGTTCATGTCGATCGCCGAGCAGATGGGCCTGCGCCTGCAGAACACGGCCCATTCCGTCAACATCAAGGAACGGCTCGATTTCAGCTGCGCCATCTTCGACGCCCAAGGCCACCTGATCGCCAACGCGCCGCACATGCCCGTGCACCTCGGTTCCATGGGCGAGAGCATCCGCACCGTCATGACGCGCAATGCGGGCGCCATGCGGCCCGGCGACGTCTTCATGCTGAACGACCCGTACCACGGCGGTACGCATCTGCCCGACGTGACGGTCATTTCCCCCGTGTTTGACGAAGCGGGCGACGCCATCCTGTTCTATGTCGGTTCGCGCGGCCACCATGCCGATATCGGCGGCACCACGCCCGGCTCCATGCCGCCCGATTCCACGCGCATCGAGGAAGAGGGCGTGTTGATCGACAATTTCAAGCTGGTCGACGGCGCCACCGGTTTGCTGCGCGAAGCGGAAACCCTGGCCCTGCTGGCGGGCGCCAGCTGGCCGGCGCGCAACCCGCAGCAGAATTTGGCCGACCTGCGCGCCCAGGTGGCGGCCAACCAGAAGGGGGCCGACGAACTGCATAACATGGTCGCGCATTTCGGCTTGCCTGTCGTGCAAGCCTACATGGGCCACGTGCAGGACAATGCCGAGGAAGCCGTGCGCCGGGTCATCACCACTTTGAAGGATGGCAGCTACGCGCTGGACCTGGATAACGGCGCGCGCATCGAGGTGGCGATCAAGGTGGACGTGGCGCAGCGCAGCGCCGTCCTCGACTTTACGGGGACGTCCGGCCAGCTGCCGAACAATTTCAATGCGCCGTCCGCCGTCTGCATGGCGGCCGTGCTGTACGTGTTCCGCACCCTGGTCGACGACGAGATTCCCCTGAATGCGGGCTGCCTGAAGCCATTGACCGTGATCATTCCGTCCGGCTCCATGCTCAATCCGCAGTATCCGGCCTCCGTTGTGTCGGGCAACGTGGAAACCTCGACCTGCATCACCAACGCCCTGTACGGCGCGCTGGGCGCCATGGCCGCCTCGCAGGGCACGATGAACAATTTCACGTTCGGCAGCGAGAAATATCAGTATTACGAGACGATATCGGGCGGCTCGGGCGCCGGTCCCGGTTTCGACGGCACGGACGTGGTGCAGACCAACATGACCAATTCGCGCCTGACGGACCCGGAAATCCTCGAGTGGCGCTTCCCCGTGCGCCTCGACAGCTACGGCATCCGTGCCGGTTCCGGCGGCGCGGGGCGCTGGCAGGGCGGCAATGGCGGCGTGCGCCGCGTGCGCTTTCTGGAACCCATGACGGCGGCCATCCTGTCGAACAACCGCATTTTTCCGCCGTTCGGCATGGACGGCGGCGCGCCAGGCGCGCTGGGGCGCAACTACGTCGAGCGCGCGGATGGCACGGTGGAGCAGCTCGCGCACATCGGCAAGACCGATATGTGCCCCGGCGACGTGTTCGTCATCGAGACGCCGGGCGGCGGCGGTTACGGCAAGACGGAATAGGCCAGGTCAGCGCTGGCACTGGCTCCGCTCAGCTGCGCGCGCACCTGACCCACGTCGCGCATGGGTGCGCGGCCGAACTGGCGGCTGTATTCGCGGCTGAACTGCGATTCGCTGGCGTAGCCGACGCGGTAGCCGGCCGTGCCCGCGTCGATCTGCTCGACCAGCATCAAACGCCGCGCCTCCTGCAGGCGCAGCAGCTTCTGGTACTGCATCGGCGTCATGGCCGTAATGGCCTTGAAGTGGTGGTGCAGCGAGGACATGCTCATGTTCGCCATGCCGGCCAGGTGCTCGATGCGCAGCGGATGCGCGTAGTGGTGCTTGATCCAGTCGATGGCTTGCGCCACCTGGTGCGACTGGCTGCTGGCCAGCGCCATGTGGCGCAGGCGCGCGCCGACGGGACCATTGAGCAGGCGGTAGGTCAGCTCGCGGCGGATCAAGGGCGCCAGCGTGGCGATTTCCTCCGGCTTGTCGAGCAGGCGCACGAGGCGCAGCATGGCGTCGAGCAGTTCGGCCGACACGTCGCTGACGGAAATGCCGCGCGTGGCGGGCAGGATTTTCTGCTGCGCCGCGCCGGCTGCGCCGCTGGCGCTTTCGCTGTCGAGCAGCGCGGCCACGTCGGCGATGTCGATGCCCAGCACCACGCACAGGTGCGGCTGCTCCACGCTCGCCTCCACCACGCGCACCTGCACCGGCAGGTCGACGGACGTCAGCAGATACTGCATGCGGCTGTAGTGGAAGGTTTCGCTGCCCAGGGTGACGTCCTTCGCGCCTTGCGCGATGATGGCCACGCTGGGACGCGCCGCATGGAACAGCGATTCCGTGACGGACGACTGGCGGTGGAAGGTGAGGTTGCCGATGGCCGTCGTGAAGTCGCCCGTGCGCGGCGCGTGGCGGATGATCAGGGCGGCGATTTCATCTTGCGGAGTAAGTGGCGTGGGCATGGAGGTCAGTATGCGTGAGGCGAGGGAGGGCAGGGGCTGATCTTACGCAGATTTGGAGGATCGTGCAAAGGTCTTGCAGGATCGCGGTAACGGCGGCGCGGCATCTGGGGCACACTTGTGCAATCGCATGCACGGCACGCGTCACCCCTCGCCACACATTACAGATACAGGAGTTTTCATGACCACCATCGCCAAAGGCTACGCCGCACTGGGCCCGACTTCCGCACTGCAACCGTTCACGTTCGAGCGCCGCGCCCCGCGCGCAGACGACGTGGCCATCTCGATCAAATACTGCGGCGTATGCCATTCCGACATCCACCAGGCGCGCGACGAATGGGGCGGTGCCGCCTTCCCCATGGTGCCCGGCCATGAAATCGCGGGCGTCGTCACGGCCGTCGGCGCCAATGTGAGCAAGTTCAATGTGGGCGACCACGTGGGCGTGGGCTGCTTCGTCGATTCCTGCACCACCTGCAAAACGCGCAACGTGGATCTGGAGCAGTACATGCCGGGCCTGATCCAGACCTACAACGGCCTGGAAGCGGACGGCAAGACGGCCACGCAGGGCGGCTACTCGGACAGCATCGTCGTCAAGGAAGGCTATGTGCTGTCGATTCCCGACAACCTGCCGCTGGACGCGGCCGCGCCGCTGCTGTGCGCCGGCATCACCCTGTACTCGCCGCTGAACCACTGGAAGGCCGGCCCCGGCAAGCAGGTCGCCATCCTGGGCATGGGCGGCCTTGGCCACATGGGCGTCAAGATCGCCCACGCCATGGGCGCCGAAGTGACGGTGCTGAGCCAGACCCTGTCGAAGCGCGAAGACGGCCTGCGCCTGGGCGCCGACCATTACTACGCCACCAACGACGCGGAAACGTTCAGCAAGCTGGCCGGCACCTTCGATCTGATCATTTGCACGGTGGGCGCGGCCATCGACTGGAACCAGTACATCAACCTGCTGAAAGTCGATGGCAACATGGTCATCGTCGGCATCCCGGATGGCGCCGTGCCGCCCGTGAACGCCTTCGGCCTGGTGGGCGCGCGCCGCAGCCTGTCCGGCTCCATGATCGGTTCGATCAAGGAAACCCAGGAAATGCTCGATTTCTGCGGCAAGCACAATATCGTGTCCGACATCGAGATCATCCGCATCCAGGATATCAATGAGGCGTTTGAGCGCGTGGTCAAGAGCGACGTCAGGTATCGTTTTGTGATCGACATGGCATCCCTGTAACACCCGGCGCCCCCGTGTTTGTTGGATTACGCGCTTTGCGCTAATCCAACCTACGCATGTCCAGCGGTCCGGTTCGTCTGATTAGTGCGGTAGGTCGGATTAGCGCCTAGGCGCGTAATCCGACAACCCTGCCAGTTCCCCATCCCCGCCCAAAATCAAGCACCAATGTCAATTTTTCTTTCCTTGCGTCAAAAATCGGCATAAAATGAAACCGTACAGTACAGTTTCACTACGTAGATTTAAAAAACCAGCCATCCCCGGCGTGCTTGCCTGGGCAGGGGAGGCGTCATGGATAAAAAATGGACACTTCAGTAAATAAAGGCGCGCCGGCGATCCCGGCGGTCTTCAGGGGCAAGCGGCTTGCCCTGACGGCTTTCGGTATCTTTCTTGGTTTTTCCGGCCTGGCCCTGGCGGCGGGCGGCATCGAACTCATCACCCTTGGCGGTTCCTGGTATTACCTGCCGGCCGGCCTGGGCCTCATTCTCGCCGGCGTGCTGTATCTGCGCCGCAAACCGCTGGCCAGTGCCGTCATCGCCGCGTTGCTCGTCGCGACACTGAGCTGGGCCGTGTGGGAAATCGGCTTTGCCTTCTGGCCGATGGTGCCGCGCCTGGCGCCGTTCCTCGTCATCGGCCTGGTGGCCGCCTTGCTGCATCCGTGGCTGGCCGGGCGTGCTCACGGTGGCCAGTCGCGCGGTTTCGCGGCGCTGTTTGCCGTCGTGCTGGCGGCCGGTTTCGCCTCGATGTTCAAGCCGCATGGCGTGACGGAGGCCACGGCGCAGCCGCAGCAGGATGCGGTGGCGGCCATCAATGACGGCAGCGCCAACTGGGCGCATTACGGCTATGGACCGTCGGGCACACGCTTTGCGCCGTACACGCAGATCGGCAAGGCCAACGTCGAGCAGCTGCAAGTGGCGTGGACCTACCGCTCGGGCGAGCTGGCCGAAGGGGCATCCGAATCGCAAAACACGCCGCTGCAGATCGGCGACACCATTTATACGTGCACGCCGACGAGCAAGGTCATCGCGCTCGACGCGGACACGGGCAAGGAACGCTGGACCTTCGATCCGAAGCCGGCCAACACGAAGACGTGGAACCGCTGCCGCGGCGTCGGCTACTACGAGCCGGCGAAAGTGACAAAGCCGTTCCAGTTCGAGGGCATGCAGGCGGCCAGTGCGCCGGTGGCGGGCGCGTGCGCGAAGCGTATCGTGCAGGTGACCATGGATGCGCGCCTGATCGAAATCGACGCGCAGACGGGCAAGCAGTGCGAGGGTTTTGGCGACAAGGGCTCCGTCGACCTGACGGTCGGCCTGGGCAAGGTCAAGATGAACGTGCCGTACTACGCCTATACGTCCGCACCCACCGTGGCGCGCAACCTGATCATCCTCGGCGGCTGGGTCTTCGACGGCCGCTCGACCGATGAACCGTCGGGCGTCGTGCGCGCCTACAGCGCCGACACGGGGGAGCTGGTGTGGGCCTGGGACCTCGGTAATCCGGCCATCACGAAGCTGCCGCCGGAAGGGCAGACCTACACGCGCAGCACGCCGAACATGTGGTCGGCGCCCGCGTTCGATGATGCGCTGGGCCTGGTCTACCTGCCGACGGGGAACGAGCAGCCGGACTTCTGGGGCGGCAAGCGTCCGCCGCTGACAGAGAAGTATTCGTCGGCCATCGTCGCCCTCGACATGGCCACGGGCCGCGAGCGCTGGACGTATCAAACCGTTCACCACGATATCTGGGATTACGACGTGGCCGCGCAGCCCGCCCTGTACGACGTCCCGGACGGCAAGGGTGGAAAAATACCCGCGCTGGTGCAGCTGACCAAACGGGGCCAGATCTTCATGCTGGACCGCCGCACGGGCAAGCCGATTGCGGACGTGGTGGAAAAGCCCGTGCCGCAAGAGCATGCGGCCGGCGACTGGGTATCCAAAACGCAGCCATATTCGACCGGCATGCCGGCCCTCGGCGCGGAAACGCTGACGGAACGCGACATGTGGGGTGCCACCTTCTTCGACCAGCTGGCTTGCCGCATCAGCTTCCGCAAGCTCAATTACAAAGGGGAGTTCACGGCGCCAAGCACGCAAGAGACCTTGATTTATCCAGGCTACTACGGCGGCTTCAACTGGGGTGGCGCGGCCGTCGATGAAAGAAACGGCTATATGTTCGTCAACGATATCCGCATGCCGCAGGTGGTCAGGCTGGTGCCGCGCGAAACGGTGGACGTGGCCAAGCTGACGGCTGGCCACGGCGTGGGCAGTACCTATCCGATGGATGGCACGCCGTTCGTCATCGATCACAAGGCCTTCAATTCGCCGCTGGGCATACCGTGCCAAAGCCCGCCCTGGGGCGTGTTTGCCGCCATCGACCTGAAAACGCGCACGAAAGTGTGGGAGCGCCCGGCCGGCACGGTGCGCGATGCCGTCATCCACGGCGTGCGCGCAAGCCTGCCCATCCCGCTGGGCATGCCGACCCTGGGCGGCGGCGTCAGTACGGCGTCCGGCCTGGTGTTTTATGCGGGCACGCAGGATTACTATTTGCGCGCCATGGATATCGCCACCGGCCGTGAAGTGTGGAAGGCGCGCATGCCCGTCGGTTCGCAAGGCACGCCGATGACGTATGTGTCGCCCACGTCGGGCCGCCAGTACGTCGTGGTGGTCGCGGGCGGTGCCCGCCAGAGCCCGGACCGGGGGGATTACGTGATAGCATACGCGCTTCCCAAGACACAGTAAGAGTTTGCTTCATGCCCCAGTTGCGCACCGTTCCCGCTTCCCCGAGTACCCGAAGCGAGGAGCGGCGGCGCAAGCTGCTGGTGGCGGCGGCGGACCTCTTCCTCGCCTCCGGCTACGACGGCGTCAGCATGGACGCCATCGTGGCCGAGGCGGGCGGCTCGAAAGCCACCGCCTACCGCTACTTCGGCAGCAAGCAGGAACTGCTGGTGGCCGTGGTCGAGTACCTGTGCGCCGACTTCATCATCGCGCTGCGCCAGCTCGATACGTCGCAGGCGGGCCTGGAGCAGGGTTTGCAGCTGATCCTCGATGAATTGGTGGCCGTCGTCACCAGCCCCCGCCACGTGGATTTCTACCGCCTTGTCGTCACGGGCGCGGCCGCCGTGCCGGCCGTGGGCCAGACCTGGTACGAGCACGGCCCGCAAGTGTGGCACGCCCTGATCCTGCGCCTGCTGGAGCAGCAGCGCACGCAGGGCCGCATCGCGCCCGCCACCTCGTTTTCCAATCTGCCGCAGATCCTGTTCGACGCCGTCTTCTCGCACCTGACCACGCGCACCGTCATGCTGGGGCAGGGCGGCGATGCCGCCACGTTCCGGCCCTTGATCGCGGAGCTGATCGAGCTGGTGGTGGCGAGGGTGGAGCGCAGGTAAGCGGCGAAAAGAGACTTGAGCCCATCGGGCAGCATGCTTTAGCCATAGCATCGCTCCTCCCAAGAACCCGCCGGTCATCCTGTCGCTGACTGTCGTGTCGCTGACTGCCGTGTACGTCCGCTATCGCCCCAAAGCAGCCGTTCACATTTGGTGTATCCATTCCACTTGACCGTCAAGAAGTGTGACCCAAACTCGTACATCTGGAGGATCGACAACTGCCACCGTGGGGTCCGTTACTGCTGGAACGACGTAAATCGCCTCCCACCTGCTCGGCTCTTTGCTGCCAATCCGGCCAGGAAGGATGTACTCAATGGCATTTGACGACAAATATTTCTCAGCAATCCTGAGACACAGATCTTCGGTCATCGCGTTCCTTGGAAATTATCGAATGGCCGCTCCTGGCCGGTTGGAGTCACTCTGCTGATGTCATTGGGGCTTCACGGAGTATGAACCTGCTCGCCATCCGGTTCCAGCTAGCAGCCCGCCCTTGAAGAAATAACAGCTGTCCATACTCATCCATATTTGAATCTCGGTGAGTTAAGCGTAGCCATTTTTCATAAAATACGTCAAAGTCTTCCTGAGTCATTTGAGGTAAAAACTTATCGGTATAATCAAAGATGGCAAGGAACTCAGTGTTAGGCCGCAACGATATTGAGCGCAATGGTTCAATGCCGAGCAAACCCATCAGCAACTCCAATTCGTCGTCACTGGCGAGCGTAACCGAGAAAAACTCGGCACAGGCCGCCGCCATTAAGGCTTCAATCGACAAAGACGCTGTTGCACTTGGTTCGTTTGACGATGCGAATAGATAGCTTTGAATTCTCGCCTCCACTACAGTTGAGATGATATCGACGTCCAGTAGTCCGTCTGCTTCTGGCCGGTTTAAGCCTTATATTTTATTGCCAACGGATTTTCCATCCAGACTCGGCAATGAACTGAGACACGCCGCTCAAAGTCTCCACCCATGAATCAAAAGCACGATTTGGATTTGGACCTCCACTACCGTCCCACCATTCAACGATGAAATAGCCTCCTGTTTTTTCCGGGTCATACTCAACTCGAACCTGATGAGTTGGATGTTCAGAATTCATGATAGTTCCTGTTGTGTTAATTTTTACCATACCTATCTCTGCTCGACGCGGTTTCACTATCTTTCGTCCGTCTGCTCCTGGCCGGTTGCCGTCGTTGGCAAGTTCCACCCCAATTCGGACCTTCGCGATTGGACTGATAGCTAGTAGTCCGAGCCATAGTCGTTGATTGTTATTGGCATACTAAATAAGGCCGCCAGTCTGTTGGCATTGCTCTGAAGCCAGAGTAATGCATCTTCATTAAAATGGTCCGCCGCGAAGAAGACCACAGAGCGTCGATTTTCCAACATCCTTACCTCAAATGAAACAAAGCCAGGACCCTTCGCTCTGCGCATGAAGCAGACTGATAAGGCCTCTATGTTTTCAACGTCAATTGAAATTACTTGGTTTTTTCTGGCTATTCCAATGGAGTTCGAACTACAGTCCTTCCACCCAATTAAATGCCAATACTTGGCATCTACGCAGAGTTCGGCCACACGCGGTGGAGCCCCATCGTGATTGCTCCGGCCGGGAGGAATTGTGAATGGCCATGAAACGCTTTCGTCGAGAACTTCTACTTGAATCATGAATGGCCTCAAACCGGACAGATGGCAATTAATAAAGTCGCGTGAATCGCTTTTGGCCGCTAGCGGCCCATGAGCATAGCGAAATGTCAAGCGAGAAAAGTCACGCATTGTCACGTCAACGCGAATGGCTGCTCTTGGCCGAAGGCCGCCGTCAGCCCCACTGCAATTATTTGCATCGTAGCCATTCATCCCAAATTTGAGAAGCGAGGTCACGATAATCGCTTATCGGCCCGGCAGTCTCGCTGTCGAACCATCTACAAAATTCCTCGTGAACTAAAAGTTGCGCATCGGCTTCAGATTTGGCATGCCTCAGTCGGGGAATAATTGTCCCGACCTCTGGTTCGTATTCGTCTGTGTTCGTTTCAAAATTAATACCAATTGGGTCAGCCTCGAACAGTAGCTTTGATAGCGCATCGAAGAGCTCACGATACTGTAGTCGAACAGCCTTTCTCTTCTCTATCTCGATGCTAACCATCAATACTATCCTGTTTTCCGGCTATAAAAATGACAGTCTGCTCCTGGCCGATAACGGAAGCACTATGCGGCTCTCCAAATTGATTCGAACTCTTGATGGGAAATCGCACTGTACCCTGACTCCGATAAATCGAGAGGCTTTTCTGAGATCCCGCCAAATTCGTCGCTCTCATGCTCGGCACTATAGCAAAGCAGCGGACCAGAATCATACTGTTCTATTTGTCGGGTAACCCAGCCTGCACCATCGACTTCAAAGTACCACCAGGACGTACCCCATGCATCGTACCTGTCACCTCTAGTCTAGTCCCAGTGTCTTTTTACGTAACTTGGCATACTTAAATTGAGTAATGAAGGGTAACGTCAGTCGTCCGCTTCTGGCCGGTTGCCGTCTTGTTATATCTTAACCTCTGATGATAAATTGGAGCTCGTATCAACCCATCGTGGGCGGAGTCCTTTCGCAAACTCCTCCCTTACCTTGGTTAACGAATACTCGTCGCCCATGTCTGCTTCAATTTCACCGATGCAGCCCCAACAGTCGCCACCACAGTCAACTGATAGAGGGTCATCTTTCTGGTCCAGTTTTCGACTGCATATACTGCATGTATTTCGCATCTTCAAACCTCTATACGACTACACGTTGTTTGCGGCCACGGCGAGCTTCGGCTTTTGGCCGGTTGCCGTCGTTGGCAGGTTACGCCCCAAAGTGGACTCTCAAATCCTACCAGCGAGCTATGCAATCATCAGCGTTGCGTTGTCAAACGACTCATCGTCCAATGCTAAAATCACTGCACGCATCAGTTCACAATGCGTAGGCGGCAATTCGTGGCCTTTGTGTGATGTATTCCAGTGTTTGTATAGCATCTCCAACTCCACCTTAAAAGCAGTAAGCGTGGCACCCGAAAGGCAGAATCCCGCCTCAGAATCAGCTCGTTCTGTAATTGTACTAATCGTTGGCAGCCCGATATCGAAGCTAGCGGCTTCCCAATAGAGATACACGGTCTGAGCGGAACCCAAGTACAGATTGATGGTTGGCTCAATCGCTGTAGACTGTTTAAATATCATCAGATGATAGGCCACTTAGTTCCTTTAAGTCGCGAGTTGGGCGTCCGCTGCTGGCCGCCAGCGGCCCACGAGCATAACGAATTATCAAGCGAGAAAAGTCACGCATTGTCACCTCAACGTGAATGGCCGTTTGTGGCGGCGGATTCTATCGGTGGTCGCAGCACCTTGGAGTACGCTAAAGTCAAGCGGCCAGCGCAAGCTTCTGCTTGGGCCAGACGCCAGACGCCATGTCGCGCCGATTCTGATGGCAACTGCATCATCAGCATGCAAAATCGCCGGTCCCATCGAGCGCTCCCGGCAGAAGATGGGCCAGGCTGTTGTCGCCAACTGTAACGTTATCACGCGCAGAAGCAGGCGCTCTGCCGCGGCTGCTCCGGCCGGGGCGATGGACTCGTTCCGCCCCGGGTCGCGTTGCACCAGGGGCGAATGATATAGTGGCGGAAATGTATACACTGAAAGAAACTACCATGAAAAACGATGCAAGCACTCGCCCGCCAGCCAGCCAGGCACCTGCCAGGCTCAGCAAAGGGGACTTCGTCACCGCACTGCGCAAGCAGCTGCAAGAAGAAGGAAAGGCTGGCAAGTCCAGCGTGGACGTACGCGCTGCGACCCTGCACACGGACGTTGGCGTGTATCCGGCGCGCGGCCACTCGATGCCGACTTGTTGCACGGTGATGTATGAAGAGATGCAGCCCGGTGACGAGATTCTGCTGACGCCATCCGGCGGCAAGGGACCGACGCTGCTGGTACGGTATAAACTCCCGCGCTGATCGAACCTTGCCCTGTGCCGTGAACGGGTGTTCACGGCGCCGCTCTGGCTTGCGGCGGCAAGCGGCGGACAGAGGCCGCTCAGCGGATGTTCAGTGCCGGTACCTTTGAAAACGCTTCCGCGATGAAGTCCATGAACACGACGGCCCGCGTTGGCAGCAGCCTGTTTGCGACATAGACGATTTGAACCGGAACGGGCAGGGCAGTGTGCGCCGTCAGGAGCAGCTGCAAATTGCCATTCCTGAGTCCTTCCTCGAACAGCCACTGCGGCCCATGTCCGATACCGAGTCCCGCATTGACCAGTTCGCGCACGGCCTCGGGTGAGTTTACCCGTACCTTTCCCGATACTGCTACTTCCGTATCGCGGAAGCGCCATGTGGCACCCGACGACAGCAGCGTGTAGATCACGCAATCGTGCCCGCGCAGATCATCGGGCGTGACCGGCACGCCGCGTCTGGCGAGATAGCCCTTGCTGGCGACGAACACGCGCTCGAACAGGCCGATGCGCCGCGCGCGCAGGGCGCTGTCTTCCAGATGGCCGATCCGAATTGCCAGTTCCGCTCCTTCATCGACGAGACCCACATAGCGATCATTGATCTGGAGATCGAGCGCCAAGCCGGGATAGCGCTCCAGAAAGGCGGGGACATGCGGCAACACAAATGCATGCGCCAGAGCGGTCGGGCATGCGACGCGCAGCAATCCGGACGGATCGACGTTCTCCCTGAAGGACGATTCGGACTCGTCGACGGCGTCAAGGATGCGCCGCACTTCCGCATAGTAGCGTTCCCCTTCGGGCGTGAGGGCAAGCTTGCGCGTGGAGCGGTGCAGCAGCCGCGTCTGCAGATGCTCTTCCAACGCCGCCACATGACGGCTGACGTTGGGCTGCCCCAGGCCCAGGTCGCGGCCGGCAGCGGAGAAGCTCCCCGTCTCCACCGCGCGCGCGAAGCATGTCATCAAAAGAAACCGGTCCAAAGTTACTCTCCCCGATTCATGCAATTTGAGCATGAATCATATGCAAAGATACGATCTTATCGAATTTCAAGCATGAGCGCATAGTTCTTCCCGCGGCAGGTCAGCCAACGCTGGTTGACCATGAATCACCTACAGGAGAATTTTATGTCCCGCTTGCAAGGAAAACGTACTCTTATCACCGGCGGCACCAGCGGCATCGGCCTTGAAACAGCCAGGCAGTTCCTCGCCGAAGGCGCGCGCGTCATCGTCACCGGCGTCAATCCGGAATCCATCGAGAAGGCCAGGAAAGAACTTGGCGCCGAGGTTCTCGTGCTGCGCGCCGATTCCGCCAGTTTCGCCGCCCAACAGGAGTTGGCGCAAGCCGTCCAGGCGCACTACGGCCAGCTCGATATCGCTTTTCTCAACGCTGGCGTATCCGTCTGGAAACCGATCGAAGCGTGGACGGAGGAAATGTTCGACCGTTCGTTCGACATCAACGTCAAGGGTCCCTATTTCCTGATCCAGGCGCTGCTGCCAGTGTTCGCGAACCCCGCATCGGTGGTGCTCAACACATCGGTCAGCGCGCACGTGGGCTCGGCGCATTCATCGGTATATGCCGCGACCAAGGCCGCATTCTTGAACTTGTCGAAAACGCTGTCGGGCGAACTGCTGGCACGCGGCATTCGCGTCAACGCCGTCAGTCCCGGCCCGGTCGAAACGCCGCTGTACGACAAGCTCGGCATCCCGGATGCCTACCGCGATCAGCTCAACAAGGACATTACCGCAACGATTCCGTTCGGCCGCTTCGGCACGCCGGAGGAAGTGGCCAAGGCGGTGTTATACCTCGCTTCCGACGAGTCCCGCTGGACTGTCGGCTCCGAAATCATCGTTGACGGCGGCCGTACGCTTAACGGTTGACGTCACACAACTGCCGAACTATACGGATGCGCCCGCTCCGAATGCGTGAGCGGGCTTCATTTTGAAACAGAGTATTCAATTGCGCAAACGGCGGCGATGGGACGGCCCACCTTGTCGAACGGCTTGTTGTCGATTGACAGGCAGGGCGCAGGCAAGAGTCAGGTCGCAATACCATACTTGTGCTGCGTAGCCGCATACTGCTGCTTGAGCGACTCCAGCTGCGGATGCCTGGGGTCGATCTTGCGGATCACCTGCATCTGGTGCTGCGCCTGTTCAGCGAGCGGGGCTTCCCAGCCCAGCATGTTGAGCTGGCGCAGGATGGCCTCGACGGAGGCGAACAGCACGGGCAGGTTGCCCGGCGTCTTGCGCAGGGCCTGGCGCAGCACGAAGACGGCGCCCTTGAGTTCTCCGCTTTCCGCCTTGCTGGCCGCATCCTGCATCAATTCCTGCACCTGGTTCGTGATCTGCTGACCCATGCCTTGCGCCAGGTCGTGGCGGCCCGCTTTTTCAAAGACATCGACGGCCGCTTCCATCGTCACGTCGCTGTCGGCTTCGTTGACGAGTTTCATCATGACGTCGGACGCGGCCTGTTCCAGGTTGTTCTTCAGGCAGCTTTGCACGAGGCCCACCTTCAGCTGCGTCGACAGGCCCCGCGCGTCGTCCAGGGCGGCGGCGGCCAGTTGCAGTTCGGTGGCGGCGGCGATGTCGTTGCCCGACAGTTCATGCAGCATGGCGGCCGAGATGGCGCGGCATGCTTCCACGTTGGCGCTGCCCCGCAGGGAGCGCTCCATGTCGCGCAGCACGCCGCTCGCTTGCGGCGCGTCGCCCTTTTTTACCAGCGTTTTTACCAGGTTGACGTGGTCTTCCGGGTCGCGGAATTCGGAGTACTTGGCCTTCGTGACGACCTGTTTATACGCTCGTTCGGCCGCGCCGATGTCGCCCGTGTCGAAGGCGATGCCGCCCAGGTGGCGCAAGCGGCGTACCATGTGCGGCGAGATGGCCACCGCGTCCTCGAGGATTTTCTTGGCCTGCAGTTGCTGGCCCATGGCTTCATGGTTTTGCGCCAGCAAGTCGTAGGCGGCCATGAAGCGGGGATAGGTCTCCACCAGTTCCAGCAGCGCTTCCTGCGCATCCTCGTGGCGCTGCTGTTCGAACAGGGTGCGCGCCAGGCCCAGGTGCGCCCAGGCCATGGGCCGCGTGGCCAGCATGTCGGCGTAGAGCTGTTCCGCTTCCTTCCATTCGTCCAGGCTGATGTGCAGTTCGGCGCGCAGGCGGGCGAAATCGGCCGCCAGGCGCGGGTGCTGCAGTTCGGCCGCGCGGCAGCTTTTCACGGCTTCGCGCAGGTCACCCTTGTCGATCAGCTGATACGTGGGCAGAAAAACGGCGCGCCGCTCGATGGCGCGCGCGATGCGGCCGCTCAGCACGTCGACGGTGAACGGTTTTAATATGTAGTCGGACGGGGTCAGCTCCGCTGCGCTGATCACCTTGCTGTGGATGGCCTCCGAGGTCAGCATGATGAAGATCGTCCACAGGCCGATCAGCTTATGGTGGCGCAAGTCTTCCAGCAATTGCTGGCCATCCTGGCCATCCGTGCCGCTGCCAAGGTCGTATTCGCACAGGATGATGTCGAACGGTTTCTTCATCAGCAAGCGGATGGCCGTGCCGGCATTGACGGCATATTCCACCTTGGTGATGGCGGCCTGGTTCAGCATATTGTGCAGATTGCCCCGCATGCTGGGGTTCGGGTCGACGATCAGGACAGATAAGTCGCTAGTTTCTGGCATGGTTCAGCTCTCGTTCATCTGTTCGGTCATTTGCGGGAACTCTTCTTATATGTAGCTGCCTGGCAGTATTGTTTTTTATCAGCATACTGCAAAGCCGCCCGACACTGCCAGCAAAATGCATGCAATCGGGTGCCGTGCGCAAGGGCAGGCGCGTCCAGCGCCGTCCGGCGTTGTATTTCATGACATGAGCGCCCCTTGCGACGGTGCGGGCGCCTGTTTTTCCGGCCATTCCCTGACTACCGTGATAGTATTCTAAAATGCAACACCTGTTGCATGCCGCACCACGTCGCGGCAAGGCATGCGCAAGGCTTTAACGGGCGCTTTATCCCTCTCTGGTGTCGATACCCGTCATGCGCGTTCCTGAACTGTCTACCTTGCGGCGCATTGCCGTTCCCCTTGCCTTTGGCGGCAACAGCGAACAGCAGCATACGTATTTTGCGGAATTGCACCGGGTCGGCCTGATCACGCAAGTGATGGGCATCATCGCCTTCAGTCTGGCCTGGCTGCTGATGCCGCCGGCCTACCATCCGAACCTGACGCACGCCGTGCTGGCCTTGCTGGGCATGTTGGCGAGTCTGGCCGTGCGCGCCCGCTGCACCACCTTGCCCGTGCTGACCATGACGGGTGCCTGCGCCGTGCTGGCGCTGACCTTCGGCTTGCGCACCATGGCCGATGCTGTCCACCACGCCAGCTTCTGGGTCTTGCCCGTGGGTGTCTTTATGACCCTGGCCATCGCTTCCATCTTCAATGGCGGTCTCAGCTACCTGGCCGTGGTGGCGGGCGTGTGGTGGAACGTGGGCCACGGCCTGTATCCGGTCAACGCTGGCTTGCCCGACCAGCCCTGGGTGCCGTTGATGATCGCCGTCAGCGTGCTGTTCGGGCTGGCGCTGAACGTCAGCTTCAGCTTATTGCGCCTGCGTAACTATCACGCCAAGGTGGAATTGACGCGGCTGGCCTTCCAGGACAGCCTGACGGGCTTGAACAACCGCCGCATGTTCACGCAGCGGGCCCAGCAGATGCATGGCGCAAGCCACGGCGGCATGCTGCATTTCCTGATGATCGACATCGACGATTTCAAGATCATCAACGACCAGCAGGGCCACGATGCGGGCGACGCGGTGCTCATGCGCACGGCCGCCATCATCGCGGACAAGGCGCAAAGCCATCTGTGCGGACGCCTGGGCGGCGAGGAATTCGGCATCGTCTACGCGGGCGACCGCGAGGCCGTGCGCGCCTTCGCCGGCGCCCTGGTCGCCGCCGTCAGCCAGGCTTTCCATGCGGCACAGTTCGTGTCGATCAGCGTGGGCGTGGCCGAGCTGGACCGGGACAAGGAGCTGAGCCACAGTTACCGCCTGGCCGACGAGGCGCTGTACCTGGCCAAGCGCCAGGGCAAGAACCGCTATGTGATTGCCTGATCCTGTTGTTGCAAGTTGGCAAAAACTGCCGCTTTCAGGGGCAAAATGGCCGGAAAGCCATAAGTTCCGGTAATAAAGCAGGGGTAAAACGGGTATAATGCGCGCAAAGGAAATTTGCCGTACGAAAGATATTGTCATACCTACCTTTAACCCGCAGCCACGCTGCATCAACCACCTTCCAATCATGTTGATACTGCCGGGTTCCAATGCCCTGTCCCATTTCCGTAGCCACCGTCTGTTAAGCCAACTGCAAGCCGTCTCGCCTGCGATCGTTGCCGTGCAAGCACGCTATGTCCATTTCATCGATGCCAGCGCGCCGCTCACGGCCGACGACAGCACGCGCCTTGGCGCCTTGCTGACGTACGGCGAGCCGGCCCAGGCCGACAATACGGAAGGCGCTGCCGAAGAATTCTTCGTCATCCCCCGTTTCGGCACGATCTCGCCGTGGGCCTCGAAAGCCACCGACATCGCGCACAACTGCGGCATGGCGCACATCAAGCGCGTCGAACGCGGCATCGCTTTCCGCATCAACCTGAAATCGGGCATCCTGGGCAGCGCCATCGGCGCCGGCAAACTGACGGACGAGCAAGTACAGGCCGTGGCCGACCTGCTGCACGACCGCATGACGGAATCCGTGCTGCGCAGCGCCGACGACGCCAAGGACTTGTTCCGCACGCTGGAAGCGCGTCCGTTGGAATCGATCGACTTGCTGGGGCAGGGCAAGCGCGCGCTGGAAGCGGCGAACACGGAACTGGGCCTGGCGATGTCGGAAGACGAAATCGACTACCTGGATGCCGCCTTCACCAAGGCCGGCCGCAATCCGACGGATGTGGAACTGATGATGTTCGCGCAGGCGAACAGCGAGCATTGCCGCCACAAGATCTTCAACGCCGACTGGACCATCGACGGCGTGGCGCAGCCCAAGTCGCTGTTCGGCATGATCAAGAACACGCATGAACTGCAGCCGAAAGGCACCGTCGTCGCCTACAGCGACAACTCGTCCATCATGGAAGGCGCTACGGTCTCGCGCTTCTACCCGCGCGGTGCGAACCACGAATACGCGGCATCGACGGAACTGACGCACACGCTGATGAAGGTGGAAACGCATAACCACCCGACGGCGATTTCTCCCTTCCCTGGCGCGTCCACGGGCGCGGGCGGCGAGATCCGCGACGAAGGCGCGACGGGCCGCGGCGCCAAGCCGAAGGCTGGCCTGACGGGTTTCACCGTGTCGAACCTGTCGCTGCCGGACGCCGTGCGCAGCTGGGAAACGGCCGCTTCCGTGACGGCGCCGCTGGCGGGCCGTACGGATGCAGATCAATACGGCAAGCCGGAACGCATCGCGTCGCCGCTGCAGATCATGATCGAAGGCCCGCTGGGCGGCGCCGCGTTCTCGAACGAATTCGGCCGCCCGGTCCTGGGCGGTTACTTCCGCACGTATGAGCAGAACGTCGGCGCAGACAAAGACGCCGTCTTCGGCTACCACAAGCCCATCATGATCGCGGGCGGCATCGGCAATATCTCGGCGCAGCACACGCACAAGAACGACATCCCCGTCGGCAGCCTGCTGGTGCAGCTGGGCGGCCCGGGCATGCGCATCGGCATGGGCGGCAGCGCCGCTTCGTCGATGACCACCGGCAGCAACACGGCCGACCTGGACTTCGATTCCGTCCAGCGCGGCAATCCTGAAATGGAACGCCGCGCCCAGGAAGTCATCAACGCCTGCTGGCAAATGGGCGCGGACAACCCGATCATCTCGATCCACGACGTGGGTGCGGGCGGCTTGTCGAACGCGTTCCCGGAAATCACCAACGACGCCAAGCGCGGCGCGATTTTCGACCTGCGCAAGATCCCGCTGGAAGAATCGGGCATGGCGCCGAAGGAAATCTGGAGCAATGAATCGCAGGAACGCTACGTCCTGGCCATCGCGCCGGAAAGCCTGCCTCTGTTCAAAGCCATGTGCGAACGCGAACGCTGCCTGTTCGCCGCCGTGGGCGTGGCCACCGAAGAGCGTCAACTGAAACTAATCGACCCGGAACTGGGTAACGAACCGGTCGACATGCCGATGGACGTCTTGCTGGGCAAGCCACCGAAGATGCAGCGCGACGTGGTCCATGTGGCCAACGATTTCCCGGCCATCGACCTGACGGGCATGGACCTGGTGGACGTAGCGCAAAAAGTGCTGCTGCTGCCGACCGTGGCCGACAAATCGTTCCTGATCACCATCGGCGACCGCAGCGTGGGCGGCATGACCGTGCGCGACCAGATGGTGGGACCGTGGCAAGTGCCGGTGGCCGATTGCGCCGTCACCACCATGAGCTTCGAAGGTTATCTGGGTGAAGCGATGGCCATGGGCGAACGCACGCCGCTGGCCGTCATCGACCCAGCAGCTTCCGGCCGCATGGCCGTGGGCGAAGCCGTCACCAACATCGCCGCCGCGGCGATTGCCGACATTTCCGACATCAAGCTGTCCGCCAACTGGATGGCCGCCTGCGGCCAGCCTGGCCAGGACGCGGCCCTGTATGACACCGTGAAAGCCGTCGGCATGGACCTGTGCCCGGCGCTGGGCATCAGCATCCCCGTCGGCAAGGATTCGCTGTCGATGCGCACGACCTGGAAAGACGAGAGCACGGGCGCGGCGAAATCCGTCACCTCGCCGGTGTCCCTGATCGTTTCCTCGTTCGCGCCAGTGACGGACGTGCGCAAGTCGCTCACGCCGCAGCTGAAAACGGACCAGGGCGATACGTCCTTGATCCTGATCGACCTCGGTCGCGGCAAGAACCGCCTGGGCGCCTCCGCCCTGGCGCAAGTCATGGGGCAGCTGGGCAATGAAACGCCGGACGTGGACAGCGCGGAAGACCTGAAAGGCTTCTTCGCCGCCATCCAAAAGCTCAACAGCGACGACAAGCTGCTGGCCTACCATGACCGTTCGGACGGCGGCCTGTACGCCACCCTGACGGAAATGGCCTTCGCCGGTCACACGGGCATGTCCGTCAACCTGGACATGCTGACCATGGAAGGCGAGCACTCGAGCGACTGGGGCGACGCCAAGAACTGGACGGGCCAGGTGGCGGAACGCCGCAACGAACTGACCCTGCGCGCCTTGTTCAGCGAAGAGCTGGGCGCCGTGATCCAGGTGCGCGCGGAAGAAAAATCCCTGGTCATGGACGTGCTGCGCACCTTCAACCTGGGCGCCTGCAGCCATATCATCGGTAAATTGAACGACCGCGACGTGATCGAATTCACGCGCGACGCCAAGCTCATTTACACCCAGCCGCGCGCGGACCTGCACCGCCTGTGGAGCGAAACGAGCTGGCGCATCGCCCGCCTGCGCGACAATCCTGCCTGCGCGGACGCCGAATACGACCGCCTGCTGGACGTGCAAGACCCGGGCATGTCGCCGATCGTCACCTTCGACCAGAACGAGAACATCGCCGCGCCATTCATCGCCACCGGCGTGCGTCCGCGTGTCGCCATCCTGCGCGAGCAGGGCGTCAACTCACACATCGAGACGGCGTACGTGATGCACCAGGCAGGTTTTACCGCTGTCGACGTGCACATGAGCGACCTGATCGCGGGCCGCGTGAAACTGGACGACTTCCAGGGCGTCATCGCCGTGGGCGGTTTCTCCTACGGCGACGTACTGGGCGCGGGCGAAGGCTGGGCGAAAACCATCCTGTTCAACGCCAGCCTGGCGGAACAGTTCGCGCGCTTCTTCAACCGCACGGACAGCTTCGGCCTGGGCATCTGCAACGGCTGCCAGATGATGAGCAACCTGAAATCGATCATCCCCGGCGCCCACGCCTGGCCGAAATTCACGCGCAACAAGTCGGAGAAATTCGAAGGCCGCTTTGCCATGGTCGAAGTGATGGATTCCCCATCGATCTTCTTCAACGGCATGGCCGGCACGCAAGCCGGCATCGCCATCGCCCACGGCGAAGGCTACGCCGACTTCTCGCAAACGGGCGACATCACCCAGGTCACCAAAGCCATGCGCTTCGTCGACAACAAGGGCGCCGCCACCGAAGCGTATCCGTACAACCCGAACGGCTCGCCGGAAGGCATCACCTCCGTCACTACGCCAGACGGCCGCTTCACCGTGCTGATGCCGCACGCGGAGCGCGTGTTCCGCAGCGTCCAGCAGTCGTACCACCCTGAAGCGTGGGGCGAGGATTCGCCGTGGATGCGCATGTTCAGGAATGCACGGAAGTTTGTGGGGTAATTAGTTCGCTTGCAGGGCAGCGCCGGAGTTCAAGGCGCTGCTGCTGGGGTAGGAGTGAGAAAGCCGCTGCCGGGAGACAGCGGCTTTTTGTTTACTAATAATACTGTAAGTAATATTATGTTGCGGGACTTATTTCGTGTCCGTATAATTTTATGTATTTTTTTTCAAGCTCCGCATCTAGTACTGAAAATATTTTTTTAAATTTTTGTGCCCAGTCATAATTTTCGGAAATTTCAGCTTTATTGACTAGGTGTTTTCTCAATTGATCTTTGTTTGCTTCAGTTTTCATGTCAAATGACTGTAATTTCCCGTCGACATCTATTAAGTAGCTAATAAACCAGTTTGGATGTTCTGCATACACGGTTGCAATCCAATCATGAGGGAAAAGACCCTCGAGAGTAAAGCCGGTTGGTAGGCTTATGGAATCTTTGTTCGCCTCAAAAGGGATTTTCTTTTGGCCGAAATATTGTTGTAGATTTTTAAGTGCCTTTTGTCCTGCATCATCGCCATCCATAACCACAATTACTGGGCGTTCTTTTTGGATAAATTCATATGTGGCTTTCATGAATCCTTCTAGGCCGGATACGCCGGTGAAGTCTAAGAAATCTGCATTTCTTAAGTATTTCCATAAGGTGTTTCCTTTTCCATCGTCAGGTATTTTTTCTAAGGCCCAACTAAAAATCTCTCTATCGCTTTTGCCTTCAACAAATATATTTATTAATCCTAAATTATAAAAATCACTGAACTTTACACCTAATGATCTTCTGATTGAATTGGTGGCATCAAGATAGTTGCTGTATGTTTTGGTTTTTGTCTCAGCGTTTACTACTTCAGTTCCTAATATTTTATTCGGATTTTTGTCAACAAACCCTAAAGAGTGCGTTGTAGAGACAAGTAAGGATTCTTTGGCGATCTCATTGAGCATGCCCAAGCAAGATTCTGTTAACTGCGGATGAAGGTATGACTCGGGTTCCTCAATTAACCATATTGTATTCTTTTTTGATATTCTTTCTTCTTTTGTGATCCAAAGAAATGATGCCAATATGGAGGCCGCTTGAATTCCCATACCTTTTCTGTCGACTGGGGTCGAAGAGGGGTCCGATAAATGAAACTCAAAAGACCCCAGTAACAATTCAAGTGAATCGCTTGGATACCTAAATTCGGAATTTATGTGCCCAAGACCTGCTATTTTCAGTTGAGAATCCAAATGGCTTGATATTTCTTTTAGTCTTATCTTAATTTCTGAATTTTTTTCATCTATTATTTTTGATATGGATTTTTTGACGAATGGCAATAAAAGGGAGGAGTATAAATCATTTATGCTTTTTGATGATGGTACATAGTGGCAGATGAATTTATTTAGAAGTAAATTTATTGCTTGAATTTGTTTTTTTGAGAATTTTGCTTGTGCCCCAGCTTTGTATTTTTCATTTGAAAATAGTCTATAGCTAGGGTTGCTAGACTTTGAGGCGAATGATAGATATAAAGAAAATTTCGGAAGGACATCAATTTCCTTTTCTAGTAATAAGCAAAGTTCCTTGTATATGACGAAGAAGTCAGAGTCTTCGCCATGAATATCGCCGCTGAAATTGGCAACGATACTGGTTTGGCCGGATGAGTCGAAGGAGAAATCTGAATCGTAGTTATAGCCTGCAGAATTTTCGTATCCAGTGAATACTAATTCAATGGCCTTTAAAATATTTGTTTTTCCGCTGCTATTTGGGCCAACTATCGTTAGGCCGTTACTTAGATCTATAGTCTGTTCGGTTCTTATTGTGCGGAAGTTTCTTATCTTAATGGATTCTAGTTTCATATTAATTTTTCTTAAAATTTAAAAATATATTTTTCATTTGCAAAACGTTTGCACCCCCACAATCACCACCGCGCGTCTAAACTGCGATTCTTCGATCTTTCCTTCGATGACGTCATCCGTCATGCCCGACATGTGCGGGTCGTTGAAGACGGCCATCATGATGGTGGCGCCGCCGTTGATGATCGATGACAGGGTGCTGGAGGTGACGCGCACGCTGGGGTCGAGCACGCCCGCGTACAGGGCGGCGAAGACGCCGACCGTCCACAGGGCCGTGGCGATGACGATGGAGACGGAGACGCCGGATTTTTGGCGCAGGCCCGTGACGTTGGCGGGCTTGGGCAGGCTGGCGGAGGTCTTGAGGTAGGACAAGCCGCCCTTGAAGACGGCGTGCAGCAGCAGTTTCGGTACCGACCTGTGAACCTGGAAATGCTCGACGGCGCGGCAGAAGGCGCGCTGGAAGGTGGGGATCAGTATGGCGCCGATTATCGTCGCCAGGCTGGCGGAGAACAGCAGCCAGCGGAAGTCTAGCAATAGCGTGCTGGCGGCGACATGCTGGTCTATGCCCGTTTCCACGCGCTTGGCCATGAATGGTCCCAGGAACGAGTTCGACGTGCGCGACAGCAGCATCAGGATGCTGAACAGGGCCAGCGACACAGCGATGCGCCGCGTGCGGATGCCGGCGATGCGCACGGAATAGGCGAGGGTGCCGATGATGTGGATGATGAACGTCAGCGCGCAAATCAGCAGCAATTGCTTGTCCATCACAACCTTGCAGTATGGAAAATGTAATTCCATGCTGCCATGAAATTATTTATTTTTCAACTGCGAATAAGGCAATTTTCAAGTTAATTCGTTTTCGTCATGTTTTGTGTGTTTGTATGCTGACGGCAGTTTTTCACCCCAAGGCAGAAACTGGGGTCAGACCCGACGGGTCTGACCCCGGCACTTGTTCTGGGTTTGGCCATGCTTTTATCGGAGGCAAGGCTCGTTCCCGCCGCTTGCATTTGAGGCATGTGCCCTCAGTTGGGTGGGAGTGGCAACGTAGAGCGCTGCCGCACCCACACCAACCCGGAGGTACGCCATGAGTTTCGATTCCTTTTTGAGCAAGCTGAAGTCCAAGGCAAGTGAACTGAAAACCGAGGCACTGAAGTACAAGAACAAGGATTTCCTGAACGCCGCGATGGCCGGATCGGCCCTGATCGCCATGGCCGACGGCAGCGTCAGTGCGGAAGAGAAGCAGAAGATGGTGAAGTTTATTGAAAGCAATGATGCGCTATCCGTGTTTACCGCCACGGACGTGATCAAGGCTTTCCAGGACTATGTCGGCCAGCTGGAGTTCGACAAGGATATCGGCGAAGCCAAGGCGTATCAGGCGCTGGGCAAGATGAAGTCGAATGTGGAGGCGTCGCGCTTGCTGGTGCGCATGATTATCGCCGTCGCTTCGTCGGACGGCAATTTCGACGCCAATGAGCAGCGCGTTGCCAGCAAGATCGCGCGCGAGCTGGGCTTGACTCCAGCGGAGTTCGAGTTGCAGTAAAGCCAGGCCAGCCGGCCCCGGCTGGCTTAACTCTTGTCCCACCACGGCGGCGTGCCCGACGACCAGGGGCACGCCATGTCCACTTCGCGTATCCTGTAGCGGATCTCGATCACCTGGCCGGGGCTGAAGGGACCGCGCTTCCAGTCGCCGGAATCAAAGACGTAGCCTTTGCCCTTGATGCAATGCGTGGTCGGATTGTTGCCGATGGGACCGGTAGAGTGCAGGGTAACGCGCACTTCGCCGTTGGCGTCCAGCGGGGCGTCGCCGCCCATGAACAGTGGATCCGAGCCGACGTCGCAGACAGTGGTGCTGCCTATCTTGCTGCAGCGCTTGATGTATGTTTCCTGGCGCGCCTGGGCCAGGTAATCGTCATGCCGCATCGGCTTGCCGTCGTCATAGGTAAAGCGCAGGGTCACTTGCGTGGGTTCGCTGGCCGGATGGCGCGTGGTGCTGGTGCAGGCGGCGCTGACCAGCGCCAGCAGGGGCCAGGCCAGCAGGCGCAGGCCACCGCGCAGCAGCGTCGAGAGCGGATTGTTGCCGGGTGAGTGTTGCATGTGCCGTTGCCATCTGTCTCATGATCGGGGCGCCGATCATAGCATGTGCCGGCAGCGGTTCGGCTAGGGCGCGCCGCGATTCAATTCCTGCAGCACTTTCTTGCACAACACCCCATAGCCCACGCCCGTGCCGCGCTTGTGTGGGGCCAAGTCAACTCTGGCGCTGATGTCGTCCCACGCCACGCTGCCAGGCAAGGGTCGCAGGTCGTCGTCGAGGTCCATTTCGAAATGGATGAAGCGGCCATCGGCGCTCAGCAGCTTGCCGCAGACGAGGGGGAGGTCGGGGAAGGCCAGTTGCAGGTCGAGCATGATGGCCGTGTCCAGCGCCACGCCATGGCTGGCCGCGCACTGGCGCAAGGCGTCGGGCAGGGGGCGGGCGCGCCACCAGGCCGCCGTCTGTTTGATGGCGGCCAGGGTCAGCGCGTTTTGCTGTTGCACAGAATATTGCTTGCTCATGGCTGTCACCCATGCGGAAGGCGGCTTGCTGCGTCAACGCGATGCCAGGCTCATGCTTTGCACATGGGCGGGCACGATGTCGCCGCTGGCCAGTTTTTCGGCCGGCACCACCATCAGCACTTCGCCGCCCACGCTGCCATCGTCGCGCAAGTCAATGCGCATGGCCAGTTGCCGGTCGAGCGCCACGAAGCTGTTGCTGCTGCTGGCGACGATGCGGTGTTCTTCCTGGTCATCGATGCGCGCATACATCATGGCGCCGATGCTGCCTATATTGCGCAGGTGGAGCACCTGGCCGTTCGACAACTCATAGCCGCCGCGGAACGGAGAAAATTCTTGCGCGCTCATGAAGTGCCTGTGGGCGGGCAGTTCGATCGTCTGCATGCGTCCGCCTGGAATGACGACGGTCTGGCTGTCGGGAAGCGTTTGTGCATTTGCCAGCAGGGCGCAGATGCCCAGGGTGCCGGCCAAGATCCATGTTTTCATTTTTCTACCCATCCTTGAACTTTGATGCCGTCCGCTGCCGGCGCGGCGATATTGTTGTCGATGCCAGGGAAATCGCGCCGGGTGGCCCGCATGCGCCGTGGTGACCTTGGCAAGGCGGGGGCGCCCGGTCTTGCCAGTGTAGGCAGGCAAGATGCCGCGCACATCATCCGATCGGATGACACGGCCTCAGGCATCCAACACGGTCAGGTGCGCCGTCGCGCTGTGGATCAGCGCGATCAGCTCGCCCTGGCGGCGCGTGTCGGTCTTCAAATAGGTGTGGTGCAGATGCGTCTTGACGGTATTGACGCTGATGCCGCCGCGCGCGGCGATTTCCTCGATGGTGGCCCCTTGCGCCAGTGCCTTGCCCACTTGCGCTTCGGCTTGCGTCAAGTCGAACAGCTGCCGCAAGGCAGTGACAGACGTGCTCGCTTGGGTGGGATCGCGCGCGATCAGCAGCGCGCATGGGGGCTGGCAATCGGCAAGCGGGGTGACTGTCAGGGCCAGGGGACCTTGTTGTTTGCGCGCCAGGCGCAGCGACTGGCATTGCGCTGCGCCGCCGGTGCTGGCGATGACCATGCGCACGGCGCGCGCCAGGTCGGGCGGCGCGCCGTGCGCCAGTTGCGCCGCATGCAAGGCGTGGCCGGCGGGCGTCGCGAAACGCAGTCCGAGGTTGGCGTCGAGCACCAGCACGATGGCGCCCATGGCGTCGAGCGCCGCCAGCGCGCAGTGGCTGGCCAGTTGCGCTTCGCGCAGGCGCTGCTGCAGGCACAGGGCGCGTTGCAGATGCGGCAAGAGTTCCTGCCATTGCTGGCCATTCAGGTCAGCGCTGTCGAGCTGCGGCCAGTCGCCCGCGCCGCAGGCCGAGTCGTACATGGCGGCGATCAGTTTCCCCACATCCGCCGTTGCTGTACCTGTGTCCATGCTTGCCCCCAATTCTGACTACATCAGTGTGCCGCAGGCGCGCAGGTGCGGAACTGGGTAAGGGCGGTGTTGCGCAGCGATTCGTCCCACCTTTGTGAGGAAGGTCTGTTCGCTGCCTTCTGTCCTGGGCAACTATCAAGATAGTACAAAGATATCGGTGCCGCAATGGTTCGCGCCTGTCCTTCTGGATAGTGTTCTGTAGGAAACTCGCGCGGGTAAATCACGGCCATGATGTAAGATTCGCACTATGTCCGATTTCACATTTACCGATTGCCCATGAGTTCAATAATGATTCCCGACGTCGCCCTGGTCGACAACACCGAACAACGCACGCCGCTGGTGCTTGTGCTCGACTGCTCCGGCAGCATGGCGGGCGAACCCGTCGCGCTGCTCAACGATGGCCTGGCCTTGCTGGAACAGGAACTCAAGTCCGATGTGATCGCCGCCAAGCGCGTGCGCATCCTCGTGATTCAATACGGCGCCCACGATGAAGCCGTGGTGGCCAGCACCTGGTGCGACGCCATGGATTTCACGGCGCCCCGGCTTGAAGCGAACGGCACCACGCCGACCGGGGCGGCTGTCGAACTGGCCCTGGCCGAGATCGAGCAGGAAAAGCAGCGCTTCCGCGCGGCGGGTGTGGCGTACACGCGGCCGTGGCTGTTTTTGATGTCGGACGGCGAGCCGACGGACCGCTGGCAGCGCGGCGCCGAGCAGGCGCGCGCGGCTGAACAGGCGAATAAAGTGGCGATCTTCCCCATCGCCGTGGGCGACCATGCGAACATCGATACGCTGGGGCAGTTTTCCAGCCGTGGCGAACGGGGCGTGAAGCAGCTGAAAGGCTTGCAATTCCGCGAGCTGTTCCTGTGGCTGAGCGCCAGCATGCAGGTGGTGTCGCAGTCGCGCCCCGGCGCGCAGGCGCAGCTGGCTTCGACGGACGGCTGGTCTGTCGTGAGTACGTGAAAGCCCGTTGATCCATGGCGATAGCAAATCAGCATTGGCGCGTGTTCGGCGCCTCCGTCACGGGCAAGGCGCACCTGGATAAAGACATCCCTTGCCAGGATGCGCACGCGCACGCCGTCGTGAACGACGTTTTGGTGGCCATCGTCTGCGATGGCGCCGGTTCGGCCCGCCTCAGCGAGCAGGGCGCGCAGTTTGTCGCGGCGCACACCGTGCAGGCGCTGGCCGGACGGCTGGAGCAGGGCGCCACCGTGCAGGATCTGCATGACGGCGCGCTGGCGGCGACCCTGGCGCAGATCCGCGCCGCGCTCGACGACATCGCCCGTGCCGCCAACGCCACCCTGGACGACTACGCCTGCACGGTCGTCGGCGTGGTCATGGGGCAAGAGGCCGGCTTCTTCTTCCACCTGGGCGATGGCCTGGGCGTGGCGCAACTGATGGACGGTGGCGAACTGATCTCGCTGCCTGCGAATGGCGAATACGCCAATGAAACCTACTTCATCAGCGGCGAGCGCTGGCGCGAACAGCTGCGCCTGCTGGCGATTCCGCAAGCCGTGCGCGGCGTCGTGCTGATGTCGGACGGCTGCATGCCGTTTGCCATGAGCAAGAACAATGCAGCGCTGTACGCGCCGTTCATGGATGCCGTGCAAGGCTATCTGCGCACGGTCGAGAGCAGCGAGCTGGGCAATACGGCGCTGGCGTCCACCCTGGCCGACCCGCGCACGCATCAGATCACGGGCGACGACAAGACCCTGCTGCTGGCCTTGCGCGCATGAGCCGGAAGCAGGGAGTCACGCCCGGTCTGAGTCCGGGCGGCAAGATATGGCTGGATAAAGTCCGTAGCCTGGTGCTGGGCAAACTGATAAAAAGCGGCGGGGCGGGCAGCGTGTATCTGCTGCCCGGCGCGCCCGCGCAGGTGGCCAAGCTGTACCACCCGCATCTGGACCGGGCCGCCAACCGGCGCAAGCTCGAAGCGATGCTGGAACTGTTGCCCGAATTGCCCGACCAGCTGGAAAACGGCAAGCGCTATGTGCAGATCGCGTGGCCGCAAGCGGCCGTGTTCGACGGCCAGGGCGGCTTCGCCGGTTTCGTCATGCCCCTGCTGGACATGGCGCAGACGGCCGAGCTGGAACAGATCATGCAGGAGCGGCAAGCGCGCGCGGCCGGCTTGCCCACGGGACTCGGTCCCAAGCTGACCCTGGCCGCCAATCTGGCCGCCGTCCTCGACGCGCTGCACCAGCAGCAGCATTACGTGGTCGACTTAAAACCCGTGAACCTGCGCTTTTACCGCGATTCACTGTACATCGCCATGCTCGACTGCGACGGTTTCAGCATCCAGGGTCATGCGGAGCGTTTTCCTGCCGAGCAATTTACGGCCGACTACCTGGCGCCGGAATTCCAGCGCAAGGGCATGCCTGCGGGCACGGAGCTGGCGCAAGACCGCTTTGCCCTGGCCGTCGTCATCTTTCAGTTGCTCAACTTCGGCATCCACCCGTACAGCGGGCGGCCCGGCAATGCGCAGGCACCCACCGACATTCCCGGCCGCATCCGCGACGGTTATTACGCGTATGGCGTGAAGCGCCACAAGAACATGGCGCCGAACGCCACCAGCGGCCACGCGCTGATGCCGCCCGAATTGCGCGCCATGTTCGACCGCGCGTTTTCCCAGTCGCCAAACTCCCAGCGGCCATCTGCGGCCGACTGGGCGCAATTGCTGCGAGGCTATGCGCAGCGCAGCGGCGGCAAGTTGACAGTGTGCGCCGTGAATCCCGAACATCAGCATTTTGCGGGCCAGGGCTGCACGGCCTGCGCGCGCGACAAGGTCATAGCCTCGGCCGCGCAAGCCTCGGTGCAGGCGCAGCAGATGCAACCGCAACAGCCATCGTTGCCGCAGCAGCGCGGCGCGCACCATACGGCGCCGGGCCAGGCGCCGGTGTTCATCCCCGTGGCGGGCAACACGGGGGGCGGCATCACGGGCAAGGGCTGGGCCGTCGTGGTGCTGCTGATCGTGCTGTTCCTGATCGGCTTTACGGCCTGGACCTCGTCGCCCGACGAGGCGAAGGACAAGGCCGCGATGCAGGCCCAAGCCGACCAGGCGGCCAGCCTGGAAGTATTCAGCTGGCGCCCCCGCAAGGCGGCCGGTTTCCAGCCGTCCGATGCGCGCAAGGCCGTGCGCAGCCTGTCGCAAGCGGTCAGCAAGGGCGACGATGACGCCGTCACGCGGGGCTTGCAGCTGTTGTACCGTGCCGGAGAGCAAAAATCGTCTGTCTACGGCGGCGACCCTGTCCAGGCGCAGCTGCGTGCGTCCTTGCTGGAAGGCCTGGGCTGGGTGCCTGGCTATGAGCCGGCGCTGGTGGCTAACTACCTTGACTTGCTGCAAGCGAACCCGCGCGACCATCTGGTGGCGGCGGCCATGGGGCGCATGCACCTGAGCCTGAACGAACCGCAGGCCGCGCGCCAGTACTTCGAGCAAGCCTTGTGGGCACGCCCGACCGATGGCACGGCCTGGCTGGGCATCGCGGCGACGGCGCTGCTGCGTGGCGGCGACGAGCGCGATGCCGTCAACATGGTGGCGCTGGCGCAGCTGACGGCCTACCGTTATGCCGTGCAGAACGCCTTGCCCGCCGAGCCGGGCCAGCCGTCCGACAATGGCGTCGCCCGCACGATGCAACGCATGGACCTGAACGCCAAGATGCTGCGCCTGGTTCAGGGGTGGGATTACCAGAAGCGCTGGGACAAGGCGCTGGCCGATGGCGCGCTGCTGGCGGCCAGACTGAAGGCCATGCCACCGCTGCGGGACCAGGTCGGCGGCGTGCAGCGCGAGACGATGACGACCGTGACTTACGGCGTGCTGGACGAACAGCATGCAACGGGTGAAAACCGCCTGACCCTGACCATTGCGGCCGACGGCACGCTCAGCTATGCGGCGGCCGAGTTGCCGATGGAGCCGATGCTCAACAAGGTGCTGCTCGACAGCGTGAAGCGCTGGACCTACTTGCCGGCCGTGCAGCACGGTCAATTGCGGGAGGCCAAGGTGGTGGTGCTGGTGCGCTATCGTAACGGCCGGGTCAGCTTCGTGCCGGCCGGCGTGGCCGCCACGACGGAAAATTAAAGGAATACCATGAAAATCAAGACCTTATGTGCGCTGCTTGGCGCTTGCCTGCTGACCCCGGGTCTGGCGCAGGCGGACATCGTGCAGCGTCAACTGCTGACAAGCATGGCCGTCGAACCCGACAGCGAAGGCGGCGACGTGTTCACGATTGCCGGCACGACGGCCTGCGGCGGCAAGCAGATCCGCATGGATGCCCGCTCGGTCAATCTGGACGAGGCGCCGTACGACGCGCTGAAAGCCGATCTGGCCCGGCACATCCGCAGCAAGACGCCCATGCTCGTCACCCTGAAAAAATGCCCCGAGGATGCAAGCGTGCCCATCGTGCGCCAGATCGCCGCCTGCACGCCAGCCGCCTGTGCCGATGGCCGGGCGCGGCTGTACCTGCACGAAGGTTTCTACCCCATCGAGCAGGAAAAAGCGCCCAACGTGCTGCTGTTGCCCTTGCCGAAAGGCAAGCTGCCAGGCACGTGGAAGGTCGATATTTATAGCGTCGCCGACCACAAGCTGCGCCTGTCCGGCCAGGTCAACCGCGCCGATTATGCCTCCGGCGAGCTGGTGAGCGGCTATGTCACGTATTACCCGAATGGCAAGGTCGAGAAACAGGTGGCGCAGAATGG
The DNA here is from genome assembly GCF_046113285.1 of Janthinobacterium aestuarii. Taxonomy (NCBI): domain Bacteria; kingdom Pseudomonadati; phylum Pseudomonadota; class Betaproteobacteria; order Burkholderiales; family Oxalobacteraceae; genus Janthinobacterium; species Janthinobacterium aestuarii. Next base: position 3,240,083 of record NZ_CP142524.1, on the reverse strand, counting down.
GCAAGGCCGCCAGCACGGCATCGGCAGCAAGTATTATCCGGACGGCACGCTGGAGCTGCGCGGCAACTGGCGCCACGGCATGCCCGAGGGCGAGCACCAGCGCTATCACGCGACGGGCAAGCTGAGCGAGACGAGCAGCTACCGCGACGGCCAGCGCCTGGACGGGCCCGTGCAAACCTTCGATGAAAATGGCAAGCCCGGCACCAGCTACACTTTGCGTGGCGGCAAGATGGAAGGCGAGATGCTCACGTATTTCCCGGATGGAAAAATCTCCAGCCGTTCAGAAATGAAGGACGGCAAGTCCAATGGCGTGACGACGAATTACTACCCCGATGGCGCCGTGCACGCCAGGATGACGCAGGTCGACGATTTGCCGGTCGGGGAAGCGCTGGAGTTCTATCCCGACGGCAAGGTGCAAAGCCGCCAGCGGTACGGCGCCAAGGGCGGGCTGCTGAGCCTGCAGCGCTACAGTCCGCAGGGCGTGCTGGTGCTGGAACGACGCTGGGATGCGCAATGGCGCGAGCAGGGCACGTCGCGCTCGTGGTACGAAAGCGGCAAGCCCGAGCAAGCCATCGAGTATGTGAACGACCGGCGCGACGGCTGGAGCCGCAGCTGGCGCGAGGATGGCAGCCTGAAAAGCGAATGCCGCTATGTGGCCGGCAAGGCCCAGGGCGCATGCGGGGAGGCGCCGCCGGCGCCGGAACTGCAGCGCAAGGAGCAAGCATGGCGCGCCTTGTGAAGCACGTGCTTGGCGCCATGCTGCTGTTGCCGGTGCTGGCCCACGCCGAGATCGAACAGCGGCAAGTGGTCAGCGCGATCAAGGCCGAGGCCGGCAAGGGCGGCGGCGATGTACTGACACTGGCCAGTGACAACGGTTGCGGCGGGCGCCAGGTGCGCATGGATGCCTTGTCCGTGCACCTGGACGCAGCGCAATACGCGGCCATGAAGCAGCAGCTGGCGCCGTTGATACGCGAGGCGACGCCCTTGCTGATGCGCATCAGATCGTGTCCGGCACCCGGCGCAGCGCTCGCCATGCCCGAAGTCAGCAAGCTGGGCGGCTGCGAGCCGCAAGCGTGTGCGGACGGCAAGGCGCGCCTGTATTTGAATCACCATCTGTCGCGCGGCGAAGTGAAGGAACATGCGCGCTATACGCTGGTCGTTCCGCTGCCGCCCGGCAAGACGCCGGGCACCTGGCAAGTCGAGATCTATCATGTGCGCGAAGACGAGCCGAAGCGGCTGACGGGCCAGGTCGACGCCCCCGATTACCTGCGCGGCAAGCTGGTGGGCAACTACAGCATGTATTACCCGCATGGTCAGCTGGAAATGCTGGTGGAGCAGGACGGGCGCGGCGTGCAGGAAGGCGTGCAGACCCGCTATTACCCGGACGGCCAGGTTTCCATGCGCGGCAGCTGGCGCAATGGCGTGCAGGAAGGCGAAGAGCAGACTTATCACCAGAGTGGCAAGCTGATCGAGTCGCGCACCTACCGCAACGGCGCCCGCGCCGATGGTGTGGTGGAAACGTTCGATGAAAACGGCAAGCTGCGCACGCGCATGACGCGGGTCAAGGGCGAGACGGACGGCGAGCTGCTGCTGTTCTATCCCGATGGCAGCGTGGAAAGCCGCAGCCTGTATGTGAATGGCATCATGACGGGCCCCAGCACCGGCTATTTCCCGGATGGCAAGGTACGCAGCACGGTAAGCTATGTGGACGGCAAGCCCGCCGGCGACAGCGTCGAATATTATCCGGACGGCAAGGTCGCCAGCAAGCGCACGCACAGCGGCCATTACGTGCTGCGCAGCGAACAGCGCTTCAGCCCCCAAGGCGTGTTGCTCGTGCAGAAACAGTGGAACGAGGGCGGCCGCGAGGAGGGCGCATTGCGCTCTTGGTACGCCGATGGCAAGCCGAAGCAGCTGATCGAATACGTCGATGGCGAGCGCCAGGGCTGGACCCGGCACTGGCGCGCAGATGGCAGCCTGGAAAGCGAATGCCGCTATGTGGCGGACGAGCCGCAGGGGGAGTGTATGGGTGCGTCTGCCAAGATGTCGTACACACAGGTACAGGTACAGGTACGGGAATGACACTGGTTGGCGTCCACGGTTCGTCCGGTCGCAGCACTGTGCTGCTGGCGTAAAACACCGCTGCCAGCCCGGACGAGACCTTGGCGCATGGCCGTTTGTGCCGGACCGGGCCTTTTGTGGTCGGCAGGTTCCGCCCCGTTGCAGACCCTCGCGATTAAGACGTCTGATAGAGTCGTCTACGCTTCAGCGCCAAGTCAGCTGCCGGTATTTCAGTATTTAAATATACAGCGATTGAGAGTAAAGCAAATACTGCGCAGACCTCTAGTCTACTTTCGAAAGTAGCTACTTTTTTAAAAACCATGCCATTACCCACCTCTCCAAGCTCGTATATATCGCCATTTTTACCGTAGGACCACCCTCCAGAACCACGTCTGTCTTCGATATCAATCTCCCATTCACGGACAAGTTGAGGGTGTTTATCAAGACAATCCACAATTTCTTCAACACTCAAGTCTTGAAGATAGATTCTTATTCCAGATTGAAGTGCAAGTTCTATTCGAGAATCACTACGTTTTTCCCGCCAGTCTAAGGGGACCGAGCAAGCTTTCAAAACCGACTGATGACGGCTTGGTATTGTATTTTTGGCGCTCATTGAAGGTCTCCTTCTGGCCGGCAGCTGTCGTTGGCAGGTTCCGCCCCAAACCGGACATAATCCTCAGTGGGTCGAAGTAACGGCTAATCGGCTAGCACACTCCTGGCCGGCTCCAAAATATAGGCTTCAAAATCATCAAACGCTTCGTTTGAAAGGAAGTACGCATTAAGACACTCTTCGCCGGATTGCACATACTCATCCCAAGGACGTCGTGTTTTGGGTGCGCCATAGACTAGGGCAGAGCACAGTCCAACAAACTCCCACCCAATGCAAGAGTAAGCCAACTTAACCGCGTCGTTATATGCAGCGACTGCGTCTTTCTCATATCCAAATAACGAGCCGATTTTTGCATACGAAATGAACGGCAATGTTTTTAGCCCTTGGTTCATTGTGTTGATCTGTCGTTCTGGTTCCTCGTACTGCCTATACAAACCAGATAAGCTCGCCATGATAGTACGAGGCCAATAGAGGCGATCCAATTCTAATAGCGCGTCGTCAACGTAACTCATTTTTTTCCTTATTCGCCGTTTCAGCCCTGTCTGCTTTTGGCCGTATGCTGTCGTCACCGGGAGCAGGAGCGGTTGAGTCGAACCAATCAATCGGGAACCCAAATTTTTTTCGGCACGGTTCGCACGTAAAGAAAAAGTAGGCCTAAGCAGATCCAAAAGCCATTTCTATAGATTCTCTCTTCCGGAAAAGTGAAGTTCAACATCGCACATAACAAAATCAAACCTGCGATCAATGACGCACCAGCGAAGGCAAGTCGTCGTGCATTATTCTCAGTCATCATCCTCTCCCGGGGCACTTCGTTCAGTGCAGTATATGCGAAAGCGTGAATACGTCTGCTTCTGGCCGGATACTGTCGGAGGTCAGAATAGCACCTTGCGATGTTCCCCAACGCCTGTACCTATTGGCTCAACCATGACCCGCCCGGAAAAATCAGATGCCACCACCTGGACAGTTGCGGAGGCGTCGTTGCGCCTGTATTCGCAGATAAGCTCGTAAGCCTCAGTGCACGAGACTAAGGCGCACTGGTGCGAACTTGCGTAAACAATGACGTCCTTCGTGCCTACATATTCCCTAATCAAAGAATCCACCAAATTCACGTCGAGTACGTTCTCTTTTATGAGGTGGTGATATCCGTCCGCCGCTGAAACGCGGAAGTAGCAAAACTTTCTCATCAGGGTTTGAATCTCTCGCGGCGTCATCAATGTCGATTCAATATGTTGTCATCTTTGGCGGCAACGTCGGCTTTTGGCCGGTTGCCGTCGTTGGCAGGTTGCGCCCCTTAGCTGCCTTTCGAAAATCCGAAGTCAGCGATGCCCGGATTTCCTCCAATAGTTCCGGATATCGTGTCAAATTGATAGGCGACGATGAAAGCTCATTGTCCAATTGGTTTCCCAAGTATTGCAGTCATCGGTCGAGAATGCTTGCTCCCAGCGAAGTTCATCCGGCCCTACCTGACTCCATAAGAATCGAACCGTGATAGGCAAGTTTGCAAAAGTATCTTTTGCAAAAAACGTACCGACGCCGTCTTTAAATTCGCCCACGACTGGAACATCGATTTGACCAGGAAATCGACCATCAAGCCACCAGATTGACCATTTTTTTGTTGACTGGTCATAAGAGCGCAGTGCGATTGCTCGAAATTCTCCTTCCGGAAAATGTAGAACATTGTCTTCAAGGTTGCCAAAGCCACCTAAAATCTTCTGTGTCGACATTGCTCCGTCGAACTCCACCCACTCGTGGCAGTCCGCGAGTCGCTGTTTGAGTCGTTTATGAATCACTGCCCAGTCGCCTATGACAAAGTCAAAGTCGTTCGGCGCTGATGCGAGGGTTTCCAATGCCATTGTTTTTCCTGACTGAGGATTAAATGGTTATTTTTGCATGGGAAAATTGTAAAAGCTACGGCCCTGTTAAAAATATTCAACTGTCCGCTATTGGCCGAAAGCGGAACTTCCCGAGACCATGTCTACCTCAGCCTCCTGTGTCAAACATTGTTGTTTTGTGTCTGACTTTAATAAGCGCGCTCCAGTGAGGCTGCCGGATTAATCCACTGCATCGTTAAGCAGCGCATCCATCAGTGAAAAAGCGTGACCGCATCCGGCGCAACATGCGCTGCCAAACAGGAAAGGCAAGCGAAACGCGATGTCATCCAGCAATGGCAAAGCGTCCGTTTGCGCTTGCAACCAGGCAAAGGCGGCAAGGTGGGGTGAATTGTCGGCAGGGCCGGCAATCACCAGCAGCGTTTTCGCTGTTGGCGTAAAGACGGGATCCTCGGCGGCGACCGACAGCCCTTGCGCTACCGGCCACACATAGAGCTCTACGCCGCAGGCAGGACATGCCAGGCAGAACTCCTCGTTGGCAAAGCCGCCCAGCACTTGCGCCACGCCGGCAAATCCGGCGAATGATGCGGCGGCCTTAAGCAGGTAGATGCCGCTCACCGTGTCTTCGACCTGCCGCAGGTCGGCGGTTGCCATGACGAGCGCGGCCGGGACTGCGGCATTAAAGGCCGCGGCATAAGGGGATGCCTTCAATTCCTTGTCGAAGCCGGCGCTTTCATGAATCGAGGCCGCCAGCGACAGCACGCCGGCGCGCAGGTCCGGCGAAGTCAGCGTCGCCGCCAGGGAAACCAGGTGCGGGAATGCGGCGACCGAAGCCGGATAAATCGAACCCTGGTGACAAATATGGCCATACAAATCGTCCAGGGCCTCGGCGTCGCCCCGCCGCAGGTCCTGCAGCAGCGCGGGAATTTTTTCAGCGCCGCCGTAACCATCCGTCAGGCTTGCCCATGCGGCAGAACGCAGATCGAGTGGCGTCGTTTCAGTCTGTTTTTCCATTGCATCAACTTAAATGATGGGCGACAGGCAGTCAAGCCTGACGCTACGTGACCGTGTACTGCCCGGGGCCGGTCCAGGCGCTGATCCTAAACGGGCCGGTGATATGGCCTTGATCCCTGTAGTACGTTACCACCTCGGCCGACAAGGATTTCATAGGAAAGGGTTTGATCTTCATGGTCTTTCCCGTGGTTTTTTGTCTGCTTATGGCCGGTTGCCGTCGTTACCCGGTTCCGCCCTAAAACATACATCCTACGTTTCACCGGTGATGTATCGATTCGCCACAGCTGCTGTTGACCTGGCAACCTCAGGCAATTGCGCAGTCACTCTTCCAATAGCATCAATCATGAAGCGCTGAGCTGAAGTTTGTTCTGCAGGGTCATCCAGGTCCGCCGCGGATGCAATGGCATCAAAAAGTCTTTTATTCAACATTTGCATTACGTTTCGGTGATTGCGCGATGCCTGAAGCGGGGGCGCCTCCGGCAAATGGCGTTCCCCCAAGACACAGTCCGGGGTCGTACCCTCAGGGTACGACCCCGGACCTTGCATGAGTTCCATGATGGAAGCGCCTGGTGGCTTAGCGGTGCGGCGGCGTCAGCACGCTGGCGATGGCCTTAGGTAACGTTTCCGGATAATCGCGGCTGAAGTGCAGGCCGCGGCTTTCGCGGCGGGACAGGGCGCTGTTGACGATCATCGAGGCCACGTCGACCAGGTTGCGCAATTCCAATAAGTCGTGCGTGATGCGGAAGTTGCGGTAGTACTCGTCGATCTCTTCCTTCAGCAGGGCGATGCGGTGCTGGGCCCGCTCCAGGCGCTTGGTCGTGCGCACGATGCCCACGTAATTCCACATGAAGCGGCGCAGCTCGTCCCAGTTGTGGGAAATCACCACTTCCTCGTCCGCATCCGTGACGCGGCTTTCATCCCAGTCGGGCAAATACGGCGTGCCCAGCTTTTCCTTGCTTTCGATATCCTGCGCGCAGGCGCGGCCGATGACGATGCATTCCAGCAAGGAATTGCTCGCCAGACGGTTCGCGCCATGCAGGCCCGTGCAAGCCGTCTCGCCCACGGCGTACAGGCCCGGCAAGTCGGCGCGGCCGGACAAATCCGTCACCACGCCGCCGCACGTGTAGTGGGCGGCGGGCACGATGGGTATCGGCTGCTTGGTGATGTCGATGCCCAGTTCCAGGCAGCGCGCGTAAATCGTCGGGAAGTGTTCGATGAGGAACTCGGCCGGCTTGTGGCTGATGTCCAGATGCACGTAGTCGAGGCCCCGTTTCTTGATCTCGAAGTCGATGGCGCGCGCCACCACGTCGCGCGGCGCCAGTTCGGCCCGCTCGTCGTGGGCCAGCATGAAGCGCGTGCCTGCCGCCGCGCCCGCTTCGGGCGGCAGTTTCAGCAAGCCGCCTTCGCCACGGATGGCTTCGGTGATCAAAAACGATTTCGCGTACGGGTGGTACAGGCACGTCGGGTGGAACTGGATGAATTCCATGTTCGACACGCGGCAGCCGGCGCGCCAGGCCATGGCGATGCCGTCGCCGCTGGCCGTGTCGGGATTCGTCGTATATAAATACACCTTGCCGGCGCCGCCTGTGGCCAGCACGGTGTGCTCGGCGGCAAAGGTGTGCACCTTGCCCGTTTGCTCATCCTGCACGTACAGGCCGTGGCAATGCGGTTGCGCATTGCGCTGCGTTGGTTTCATGCCCAGCTTGTCGGAGGTGATCAGGTCGATGGCGCAATGGTGTTCGAACAGGCTGATGTTCGGGTGGGCGCGCACCTTTTCTTCCAGGGTCACTTGCACTGCGTGCCCTGTGGCGTCGGCCGCGTGGATGATGCGGCGCTGGCTGTGTCCGCCCTCGCGGGTCAAATGAAAACCCAGCTCGGCCGAGGCGTCGCGCGTAAACGGCACGCCTTGCTCGATCAGCCATTCGATCGCTTCGCGGCCGTGCTCGACGATGTAGCGCGTGGCGCTCTCGTCGCACAGGCCGCCGCCGGCGATCAGGGTGTCTTCGATGTGCTGCTGGTGGCTGTCGCCCGAGTCCAGCACGGCCGCGATGCCGCCCTGCGCCCAGTTGCTGGCGCCATCGAGCAGCGCGCGTTTGGAAATGATCGCGACGGTGCGCGTCTCAGCTAAATGCAGTGCAACCGATAAACCCGCCAGGCCACTGCCGACAATCGCTACATCAAATTTCATGACATTTATCTTCTTTTAGGGGAAGCATACTATATGCCATTTCCCCTCATTCGGTAATGTATTGAGATAAATTCTGCCAGCGAAAGATAGCTGGGGCTGTAGCTTGTGGCGCATCAATGTCTTCTTGGAACAGTTCGCCATCATGGCAAGACCAGCAGCGGCCCGCCTTGCGCGCCGCCTGGTGCTTTTTGCCGCAGGGGGAACCATGATCCGCATCTTCAGCCATTATGTCTCGAAAACAGCGTTTATCTTGCTGTTGCTGGAAATCCTGCTCCTGCTGCTGTCGGCCACCCTGACGTCCTTGCTGTGGCTGGCGGACGGCAGCCGCGTGCTGCGCGTGGGCGATATTTACCTGTCGTCCGCCATCTTTGCGCTGGTCATCGTCCTGAGCATGAGTGCGCTGGGCATGTACCAGCACCGCTCGCGCGAAGACATCCGCAACACCTTATTGCGCATCCTGCCTTCGTTCGCGCTGGGTTTTGCCGTGCTCAGCGTCCTGATACGCTTCATTCCGGCGCTGCAATTCGGGCGCGGCAGTGCGATGATCTTCGGCCTGGGCGCCATTGGCGTGCTGCTGGCGCGCCTGGTGGTATTCAAATCCTCGCAATCGGCGCTGATGGAAGGCCGGCTGATCCTGGTGGGCGGCGGGGCGCTGGCGCGCGAATGCATGGACTTGGCGGCCAGCAAGATCGGCTTCCATCAATTTACGGTGGTCGGCTGCATCGATGTGGCGGGCGAGCAATGCTGCGTGCCGGCCTCGGCCTTGCTGCCGGCCGGACCGTCGCTGCTGGCCACGGCGCAGCGCCATGCCGCGCATGAAATCGTCGTATCCGTCAGTGACCGGCGCAATGGCGCGTTTCCTGCCAAGCAATTGCTGGAATGCGCGCTGGGCGGCGTCAAGGTGATCGACGCGGCCACGTTTTTCGAGCGCGAAGCATGCCAGATCCGCATCGACTCCTTGCAACCGAGCTATCTGATCTATGGCGGCGGTTTCGACCAGAGTTTTTTCCGCGCCGCGTCGAAGCGTTTGTTCGATCTGGCGGCCAGCGCGGTTATCTGCCTTGCCACGCTGCCCGTAATGCTGGTGACGGCCCTGTGCATCCGCCTGGAAGACGGCGGCCCCGTGTTTTACCAGCAGGAGCGGGTGGGGCGCGATGGCCAGCCTTTCAAGGTACTGAAATTTCGCAGCATGCGCTGCGATGCCGAGCGCGACGGCAGGCCCATCTGGGCGCTGGCCAACGACGCGCGCATCACGCGCGTGGGCAATCTGATCCGCAAGCTGCGCATCGACGAACTGCCGCAAATGCTCAATGTGTTTCGCGGTGAAATGAGTTTCGTGGGCCCCCGTCCCGAGCGCGCGTATTTTGTCGAGCAATTGAAGGAGCAGGTGCCGTACTACAACATTCGTCACAACATCAAGCCTGGCATCACGGGTCTGGCGCAGGTGCGCTACCAGTATGGCGCTTCCGTCGACGATGCCGTCAAGAAGCTGCAATACGATCTGTATTATGTGAAAAATAATAGCCTGTTCCTGGACCTGCTGATCCTGCTCGACACGGTGCAGGTGGTGCTGTTTGGCAAGGGCAGCCGATGATGCGGGTACAGTCGGCCTGGCTGGCGGCGGCCGACGCGGCCGCGCTCAGCCATGGCCTGGCGTCGCTGGCTTTCTTCGTGCTGGCGCTGCTGCTGATCAGCAACTGGCGTGCGCGGCAGAACGTGCGCGCCTTGCTGGTCGCGTGCCTGGCGACGGGAGTCTGGGCCACGGGCACGGTGGTGCTGGTGCTGCTGGGGCAGCGCATCGCGCTGGCCGGCGACGCGCTCGAATTGCTGCGCACCCTGGCCTGGCTGGTGTTTTTGCTGCTGCTGATCGAACCGTCGCGGCCCCGCTTGCGCCTCGTGCTGGCCGGCATCGTTCTCACGGCGCTGGCGCCCTGGCTGCTCTCCATGGCTTCCTCCTGGCTGGCGCTGCCTTTGCCGGCGCGCATCATCGCCAGTGTCTGCCGTTTGCTGCTGGCCGTGCTGGGCATGTTGCTGGTGGAACAGTGGTACCGCAACACGCCGCCCTTGAAACGCTGGGGCATCAAGTTTGCGTGCCTGGGCGTGGGCGGGCTGTTTGCCTACGATTTCTATCTGTACAGCGACGCCTTGCTGTTTCGCGCGGTCAACGATGACATCTGGGCCGCGCGCGGCATCGTCGACGCCCTGTGCGCGCCGCTGCTGGCCGTCTCGGCGGCGCGCAATCCGGGCTGGGCGCTGGGCTTGTCCGTCTCGCGCCAGATGCTGTACCGCTCGGCCGCCTTGCTGGGCTCGGCTATTTACCTGCTGGCCATGGCGGCCAGCGCCTATTATTTGCGCTACTTCGGCGGCACCTGGGGTTCCTTGATGCAGATGGCTTACCTGGGCGGCGCGGCCCTGCTGCTGGCGGGCGTGCTGTTTTCGGGCAGCCTGCGCGCCAAGCTCAAGGTGACTATCAATAAACATTTTTACAATGCCATCTTCGACTACCGCGAAGAATGGCTGCGGTTTACGCGGGCCTTGTCGGAAGACGGGCCGGCCCTGGGCGAACGCACGATACAGGCCATGGCGAAACTGGTGGAAAGCCGCGCCGGCGCGCTGTGGATACTGCGCGAACCTGGCCTGTTTGCCCCGGCCGCCAGCTGGAACTGGCCGCCGAGCACGTGGAGCGAGCCGGCGTCCGGCAGCCTGTGCCAGTTTCTGGAGGCGCGGCAATGGGTGATCGACGTGCCCGACTGCGAGCACAACCCGCGCCAGTACGGCGGCTTGCTGTTGCCGCCCGCACTGCTGGCGCTGCCCGACGTGTGGCTGCTGGTGCCCCTGATGCTGCATGGCCAGCTGTTCGCCTTTGTCGCGCTGGCGCGGCCCCGCACGCACATCGGCTTGAACTGGGAAATCCTCGACGTGCTGAAAATTGCCGGCAGCCAGGCCGCCAGCTATCTGGCGCACCGCGAATCGCTCGATACGCTGACGGTGGCGCGCCAGTTCGAGTCGTTCAACCGCATGTCGACTTTCATCGTGCACGACCTCAAGAACCTCGTGTTCCAGCTATCCCTGTTACTGAGCAATGCAGAAAAGCACCGTGCCAATCCCGCTTTCCAGGAAGACATGCTGGGCACCTTGGACCATTCCGTGCAGAAAATGAAGACCCTGCTACAGAAACTGGCGCGCGGCGAAGCGCCGGAAGCGCCCGCGCCGCTGCTGCTCGATGGCTTGCTGCGCCAGGCCGTGGCCGCCAAGGCAAGCCTGGCGCCGGCGCCCCGGCTGGAAATCGTCGATGGCGAACTGACGGTGCTGGCCAACCGCGCGCGGCTGGAACGGGTGCTGGGCCACTTGATCCAGAATGCCATCGAGGCCACGGCCAGCGATGGCAAGGTGGACGTGCGGCTGCGGCGCGAGCAGCACACGGCCGTGGTCGAGCTTGACGATACGGGGCAGGGCATGAGCGAACAGTTCATCCGCGAACGCTTGTTCAAGCCGTTCGACACGACCAAGACGGCGGGCATGGGCATCGGCGTGTTCGAAAGCCGCGAATACTTGCGCGAAGTGGGCGGCAGCCTGGAAGTGCGCAGCGAACCGCAGGTGGGCACGACGTTTCGCGTGATCCTGCCGCTGCATGCGCCTTTGGGGGCAGAGCCGCCGGCGCTGACCCCAGACTTCCGTTGCCCTATTCACTGACAGGAGCTGATACGCATGGCCAAGCAAAAGTTGCTAGTCATCGAAGACGATCCCGGCCTGCAAAAGCAGCTGCACTGGAGTTTCGACGGTTATGAGGTCTTGCTGGCGGGCGAGCGCGAGGCGGCGCTGGCGCTGGTGCGGCGCCACCAGCCGGCCGTCGTGACGATGGACCTGGGCTTGCCGCCCGACCCGGACGGCGCCACGGAAGGCCTGGCCACGCTGCAGCAAATCCTCGCGCTGGCGCCGGACACGAAAGTCATCATTTTGTCGGGCAATCAGGAACGCGCGCATGCCTTGAAAGCCATCGCGCTGGGCGCCTACGATTTCCACCAGAAACCGTTCGAGGCCGACATGCTGGGCCTCGTCATCGCCCGCGCGTTTTACCTGCACGCGATGCAGCAGGAAAACCGCCGCATGCTGCAGACGCAGGCCGATTCCCCCTTGGCGGGCATCGTCAGCCGCGATCCCGGCATGCTCAAACTGTGCCGCAGCGTGGAAAAAGTCGCGCCTTCGTCGGCCAGCGTGATGCTGCTGGGCGACTCGGGCAGCGGCAAGGAACTGATCGCGCGGGGCTTGCATGCGCTGTCGAGCCGCCATGCCCAGCGTTTTGTCGCCATCAATTGCGCGGCCATCCCGGAAAACTTGCTGGAAAGCGAGCTGTTCGGCTATGAGCGGGGGGCGTTTACGGGCGCGGCGCGGCAAACGCTGGGCAAGATCGAGCTGGCCCACGGTGGCACTTTCTTTCTCGATGAAATCGGCGACATGCCGATGGCGCTGCAGGCGAAACTGCTGCGTTTCCTGCAGGAGCGAATCATCGAACGGGTGGGCGGACGGGCCGAGATCGCCGTCGACGTGCGCATCGTCTGCGCCACGCACCAGGATTTAAAGGTGCTGGCCGAACAGGGCCGTTTCCGCGAAGACCTGTTTTACCGCCTTAGCGAAATCGTGCTGCGCATTCCGCCGCTGCGCGAGCGGGCTGGCGATGCGGCCTTGCTGGCCCATCATTTCAAGAACAAATTCTGCGCCAGCGAAGGCCGCGGCAGCCTGCATTTCAGCGCCGGCGCGCTGCAGCTGATCGAAAGCTATGGCTGGCCCGGCAACGTGCGCGAAGTGGAAAACTGCATCAAGCGGGCCGTCATCATGAGCGACGGGCCGCAGATCGCCGCCGACGATCTGGGCTTGCCCGCCAGCGCCCAGGCGGCGCCCCAGGACGAATCGCTGAACCTGCGCCAGGCACGCGACGGAGCCGAATACAAGGTCATGGTGCGCGCGCTGGCGCGGGCCGACGGCAATATCGCCAAGGCGGCCGAACTGCTGGGTGTCAGCCGGCCCACGCTGTACGACTTGATGAACCACCACGGCATCAAATAGTGTCCGTGCACTGATGTGTATCAAATATCAAGATTGTGTAAGGCGTCGCACATACGCAGGCGCCGCCGTGGCGCATCCTAGCCTCATCAACAACGAGGAGGCGTCATGAATGCGATCAGTTTATTAATGCAGGACCACAAGGCCGTCAAAGCCCTGTTTGCCCAATATGAAGGCTTGAGCGACCGCTCATTTGCCACCAAGAAAAAGCTGGCCGACCAGATCTGCCAGGAATTGACCGTGCACACGCAGCTGGAAGAAGAAATCTTCTACCCGGCCGTGCGTCGTCCCATCCACGATGGCGACCTGATGGATGAAGCCCTCGTCGAGCACGCGAGCGCCAAGGAACTCATCGCGCAAATTACCGCGATGGACCCCGCCGACGACCTGTACGACGCCAAGGTCAAGGTCCTGTCCGAGCAGATCGAACACCACGTCCAGGAAGAAGAGGGCGATATGTTTCCCAAGGTACGCGATACGGCCGTCGACCTCGACGCACTGGGCAAGGAAATGGCCGCGCGCAAGGAACAGCTGACGGGCGTCGCCGCCTGAACGGCATAAAAAATCAACAACCAAGGGAGTATTTCATGCAAGCTACACAATTGTCCGTATCGGACCTGAACAATCCGGGCGTGTCCTGGGGCGCCGTGCTGGCGGGCGCCGCCGCGGCGGCCGCCTTGTCCTTCATCCTGCTGATCCTCGGCGTGGGCCTGGGCCTGTCGTCCGTATCGCCGTGGTCGTTCAACGCCACGGCCATCGGCGTGTCGACCATCGCCTGGCTGGCCTTCATGCAACTGGCCGCCTCCGGCATCGGCGGCTACATGGCGGGCCGTCTGCGCGTGAAATGGAGCGCCATTCATACGGATGAAGTGCATTTCCGCGATACGGCGCACGGCTTGCTGGCCTGGGCCGTGGCCACCCTGATCACCGTGGCCGTGCTGGCCGGCGGCACGCGCGCCGTGCTGAGCGGCGCCATCGATGCGGGCAGCGGCGTGGCGGCGGCAGTTGGCCCGGCCGTAGGGGCGGGCGCAGGTGCTGCAGGTGCAGCCAGCGCCAGGCAAGGCGAGGGCGGCGGCGCCAATCCGCTCGATTATTTCTCGGACATGCTGCTGCGCGCGGCGCCAGCGCCAGCTGCCACCGGCACGCCAGCGGTGGCGAATCCGGGCGCGACCGTCGCCGACCAGCGCATGGAAATCGGCAAGATCTTCGCCACCAGCCTGTCCACGGGCAGCCTGGCCGCCGATGACCGCGCCTACCTGGGCCAGGTCGTGGCCAGCCGCATGGGCGTGACGCAGGCTGAAGCGGAAGCGCGCGTCGACGCCGTCTATGCGCGTGCCGTGAAAGCTGCCGCCGATGCGAAGGCTGCCGCCCAGCAAGCGGCGGAAACGGCCCGCAAGGCCGGCGCCCACACGGCACTGTGGATGTTCGTCGCCTTGCTGCTCGGCGCTTTCGTTGCCAGCCTGGCGGCAACGTTCGGCGGCCGCCAGCGCGACCATGAGCGCGTGCTGCGCCACGTCACCATCTGAACCCCTACCTATTAGTTAAATCAAGGAGTCTGCCATGCGTTCCATCCTCTTGCTGCTGTTGGGTATTCCATTACCCATCGTCATACTGATCGCCCTGTTCGTCCGCTAAGCGGGCCAACATGAGAAAAACCGGCGCCCGCCGCAAGGTGGGCGCCGGTTTTTGCGTGAAAGCAGGCGCATGTGTAAGATGACGCCATCTTTCCACCGAGACTATCCATGAACGTGAGCACCATCCGTCCCTTGCTGAAAACCGCCGCCATCGCCGCCTTTGCCTGCAGCGTGCTGGCCTCGTGTTCCACCCTGATCGGCCCGCGTGACGTGAATGTGTCGCTCAGCAAGATGCAGCAAGGCCTCGAGCGCCGCTTTCCCATCGATAAACGGGTGCTGTCCGTGCTGGACGTCAAGCTGACCCGCCCGCAGCTGTCCTTGCAGCCCGAGCGCGAACGGGTCGCCTTGAGCGTGGACGCCAGCGTGATGCCGCCGTTCATCCGCCAGACCTGGCGCGGCAGTCTGGCCATGTCGGGCCGTTTGGTGCTCGACGCGCAGCGCAACGCCGTCTACCTGAGCGAAGCGAGCGTGGACAAGGTGAGCATCGACGGCATGGACGAGGCGCAGCAGCGCCAGTTCGCCAAGGTGGCCAGCCTGGTGGCCGACCAGCTCATGCATGAAACGCCGATCTACACGTTCAAGCCCGACGAATTGCGCTATGCGGGCGTGCAATTCGTGCCCACGCAGATCAGGACCACGGGCAACGGGCTGACGGTGACGTTCGAGCCGGTGAAGTAGCGGTGAAGTAGCTTAGGCCCGGAATGCGGGAGCGGTGAGTTGCTTGGCCGTGTTATTGCGCGGCGTCGCCTCTTCATGGAACAGGTCGGCCAGGTATTCGCATAGCGCATCTGCTTGAATATCGTCCGGAATAATGAAATCGGCGGGGCGGCGCTTGCCTTCCGCACCCAGGTAGAAGGCGCGCCATGCTCCCGGATTGCCCCGGATGGCGATCAGCGTGCCGAAAATATTGAATCTGTATTCCTGCATCAAGCTGCTCCATTCCCTTGCTCAGGTTTGACATTTGTTGTGCTATAGTAATATTTACTTATATAGTAACATTTACTGATCCAGGGGCAGACAATGGTCAATATCAGCACGGCGGGAATCCAACCAGGGGCACTGTCTGCCGCGGAAGGCAACAAGGTGTCATCAGGCAAGGCAGCATCGGACAAGGCCCAGACAACCCAGGCGCCAGCCGGCGTCGGCGCCGTCGCGGACGAGGTCGTGATTTCGACCCTGGCCGGGCGTTTGTCGACGGCCGCGACGGCGACCAGCGCCGCTATCGAGGGTTACGATCATCGATCGCTGGGCGCATGGGTCAATGACAATATCAGCAGCATCCTGTATCCGCTGGACGCCGGACACAAGGCGGCCGCCGCACAGCAGCTGCCGCAACCGAATGACGCGGCATCGGCCAGGTCGGCCGCTGCCGCGACCGCGTTTATCGATAACAAGGGTCCCAATCCGTTTGCGGGCTTGTCGCGCGAGCAATTGGCCACCATCACGCACGACGACAGCGGGACATTTACGGTCAACGAGCGGCGCGCCGCCTATACGCAGGCCTATGATGAAGAGCAGGCGTGGCGCAGCCAGGTCGTGGCGCAAGCCATGCAGGAATACAATACCACCGGCAAGATGACCAATTTCTTCAAGTCGGCGCTGGCGCATTTCAATGCATTGCCGCAGCTGGAACAGGCACAGTATCCTGAGAATTACGCGAGCGGCCTGCAAGACAAAATCAAGCTCGATTTTAACTATTTCAATCACGCGCCCGGCGATGGCGCGCCTACGCCGGGTTCGCTGGCCGACATGCAGCGCAATCAGGGCGCCAAGCAAGGCGCAGACCTGTTTGAGCTCCTGAGCCGCTGATCACTGGAATTGTTCAACGGACATTGTTTCCACGATGGCAGGCCGACTATAATCCTGCCTCGCATGCCTGGACACAGCATGTTCTCCAACATGAAGTGAAAACAATTAAAGGAATCTTCGTGAAACGTTCGCTTATCAGCGCCGCCTGTTGCGCTTTGCTCGCCTTATCTTCGCCATCGCTGTACGCCCAGCAAGCCGCAACTGCTGCTGCGCCCGTCTCCGGCATCGACCTGAAAACGCTGGACCCGGCCGTCAGTCCCAGGGATGATTTCTACGGCTACGTCAACGGCGTGTGGACCCGCAATACGGAAATCCCGGCTGACAAATCCGTCTGGGGCACGTATATCGAATTGCGTGAAATCGCGCAAGGCCAGTTGCGCGGCCTGATCGATGCCACCGTCAAGAACCCGGGCAAGCCCGGCAGCGAGGCGCACAAGATCGCCGACCTGTACACGAGTTTCATGAACGACAAGGCGCGCGATGCGGCCGGCTTCAAGCCCCTGAAGGCCGAGCTCGCCCGCGTCGCCGCCATCAAGGACAAGAAGGACTTGCCGGCGCTGTTTGCTTATTTGCAAGGCAATGGCATCCAGACGCCGTTTTCCGCCTATGTGGCGCCCGATGCGCAAGATCCCGAGCGCTACACGGTCAACATCAGCCAGTCGGGCCTGGGCTTGCCCGACCGCGATTACTACCTGAAGGATGACGACGCCAAGCTGCAAGCCGTGCGCGCCAAATACCTCAAGCATATCGAGACCATGCTGGCCATGAGCGGCGACAAGGCCGCGGCCGAACACGCGGCGCAGATCCTCGACATCGAAACGCGCCTGGCGGCCGTGCAGTGGACGCGCGTGCAGATGCGCGATCCCGTCAAGTCGTACAACCGCGTCGATTTCGACAAGTTCGCGGCACTGGCGCCGGCCTTCGACTGGAAAGCCTACTTTGCCGCCGCCGGCCTGGCGAAAAAGGAAAGCTCGGGCGTGGTACGCCAGCCCAGCTTCCTCAGCGGTTTTTCCGAGGCCGTGGCCGCCGTGCCGCTGGCATCGTGGAAGAGCTACCTGAACTGGCGCATCATCGAAAGCTATGCTTCCTACCTGGACAGCGCCACCGTCAAGGAGCGTTTCGCCTTCGACGGCACGGTGCTGCGCGGCGTGCCGCAAAGCGAACCGCAGTGGCAACTGGCGCTGCGCTTCACGGATAACGCCATCAGCGATGCCGTCGGCAAGCGCTACGTGGACATGTATCTGCCGCCGGAAACCCGGCCCCGCGTGATGGCCATGTTCGACAATTTCGTCGCCTCGTTCAAGGATGGCATCGAACAGCTCGACTGGATGGGCCCGGAAACCAAGAAGGAAGCGCAGCTCAAGCTGGCAGCCCTGAAGCCGAAGATCGCCTACCCGGATACCTGGCGCGACTACAGCAGCATGCAGACGCAGCCGAACGACC
Organism: Janthinobacterium aestuarii; assembly: GCF_046113285.1. Classification (NCBI taxonomy): domain Bacteria; kingdom Pseudomonadati; phylum Pseudomonadota; class Betaproteobacteria; order Burkholderiales; family Oxalobacteraceae; genus Janthinobacterium; species Janthinobacterium aestuarii. The sequence continues at coordinate 3,222,437 of NZ_CP142524.1, read as the reverse complement.
TGATCGCCAACGTGCGCGCCTCGCGCGTGTGGAGCCGCCAGCAAAACCTGGCCAAGCTGGGCAAGCCGGTCGACCGCGACGAATGGTCGATGACGCCGCAAACCGTCAACGCCAGCTACAGCCCGGCGCTGAACGCCATCACCATCCCGGCCGCCATTTTGCAGCCGCCATTCTTCAACGTGAAAGCGGAAGACGCCGTCAATTACGGCTTGCTGGGCATCACCTTCGGCCATGAGATCAGCCATGCCTTCGATGATTCGGGCAGCCAGTACGATGCCAAGGGCCGCCTGCGCAACTGGTGGACGGCGCAAGACCGCGCGGCCTTCAAGGCGCTGGCCGCCGGCCTCGTCAAGCAGTACGGCGCCTACAGCCCCGTGCCGGGCTACCACATCAATGGCGAGCTGACCCTGGGCGAAAACATCGGCGACAATTCCGGCCTGTCGATCACCTACAAGGCTTACCAGCGTTCGCTGGGCGGCAAGCCCTCGCCCGTCATCGACGGTTTGACGGGCGAACAGCGCCTGTACATCGGCTTTGCGCAGAAATGGCGCGCGAAACTGCGTCCCGAAGCGGCGATCGCGCAGATCAAGAGCGACCCCCATTCGCCGGGCGAATTCCGCGCCAAAGGCACGGTCAAGAACCAGCCCGGCTTTTATGAGGCGTTCGGCATCAAGCCGGGCGACCCGATGTACCTGCCGCCCGAGCAGCGCGTGATCATGTGGTAAGCATGGTTTAAGCGGCTCGCCGCGCCGGGGACTATTCCTTGGCGTGGTTGAGCGTGTACCGGGGCAGTTCGACCGTCAGGTCTTCGTTTGACACGCGCGCCTGGCACGACAGGCGCGAGTGGGGCTGCAAGCCCCAGGCCTGGTCGAGCATGTCTTCTTCATTGTCGCCCAGTGCGTTGAGCGAGTCGAAACCCCGCACCACGACCACGTGGCAGGTGGAACAGGCGCCCACCTGGCCGCAGGCATGTTCGATGTCTATCTTGTGAAGCAGCAAGGCGTCGCAGATGCTCATTTGCTCGGGCGCGTCGAAGACGGCGCCGTCGGGAGCGAGCTCGGGATGGGGCAGGACGGTGATTTTTGGCATGCGGGATTCTCCTCGGTTATCTTGCAATACCGTCACCTTGGGCCTTCCCGCCTTGGCAAGGTCAAGCCCCTGCGCGATCCTGTGCGACGATGCACGCGTCGAGATGATCGAGCAATTGCAAGAACACGCGTTTATCCGCAAAGTGATTCATCGTGGCGCTCGTCAAGACATCGCTGGCCACCGCCGTCACGACGGCCCTGGCCTGCGCGCACGCGGCATGCAGCTGCGCGCGATCGAGTTCCAGCAAGGCCGTATCGATGGCTGCGCGCGTAAAATCGTAGGCATCCATGCCGCAGCAGCCGGCCACGCAATGCGTTTCCAGCCGGCAGATCAGCTGCCACAGTTCCCCCAGCAAGGCATCGATGTCGATCGCCTGGTCATAGCGGCCGTCAAGATCGATGAATTCGATCCAGGCGTCGTCGCCGATCTGGATATCGTACTGGCGGTCGCGTTCGGTCATTTTTCAACATTCTCCGGGTCGGTGGCATCGCATTATAAAAAAAACCGCCCGAAGGCGGTTTTCCCATGCGGTGCAAGCAGGCGCTTAAATAAAATAGATCAGCGCGATGATGCCAATCACGAGCGCCACGCGGGTGACCTGGTAGGCCGTCTTGTTCCACGCCTTGAAGCGGCGGCGGTACTGGCCCATGGTCCAGGAAATCTGGAACAATTTACTCACGCCGCCCACCTGGTCGCCCAGTTCGTTGGGAGAGGCGGCGGCCGTCATCAGCGTGCGGCCCAGCCAGCGGTTCAAGCCTTGCGCCCAGCGGTAGCGCATCGGGCGCTCGATGTCGCAGAACAGGATGATGCGGTCGCTGTCGGCATCGTTGCGGGCCCAGTGGATATACGTTTCATCGAACATCACGGCCTGGCCGTCGCGCCAGCTGTGGCGCTCGCCATCGACGTCGATGAAGCAGCGGTCGTCGTTCGGCGTCTGCAAGCCCAGGTGGTAGCGCAGCGAACCGGCGAACGGGTCGCGGTGCGGGTTGAGCTTGCCGCCTTGCGGCAGTTCCGCGAACATGGCGGCCTTGATCGAGGGAATCGATTGCAGCAGCGCATAGGTTTGCGGGCACATCTGCTGTGCCGACGGGTGGTTGGCGTCATACCATTTCAGGTAGAAACGCTTCCAGCCATACTTGAAGAAGGAATTGAAGCCCACGTCATTGTTCTTTTCAGCCGCCTTGATCTTTTTCATTTCCTGCATGCGCAGCGCTTCATCGCGGATGATTTGCCAGTTCTGCTGCAGCGGCGCCAGTTCCGGGAATTGATCGACGGACAGATAGGGCGTGGCCGGCACCTTGGAAAAGGTGTGCATGAACAGGTTCAGCGGCGCCATGAACGAGGAGTGGTCGAAGATCTGGCGGCGAAACGGCAGGCGCACCTTGCCCCGAAAATGAATATGTAAAACAGAAAACACAAAAATGCCCAGCAAGGCCCACTTCATACACAACCTCGTTTTGAAAGAATGGGGCAATTATAACCAGTTAATGTCCCGGCTACCCCGTGCCACGGTGAAGGAACGATGAAGCGGCGCGCGCTGGAGCTCTGTCCTACAATGGCTTTATTTCATCAATGAAGGGGTAACAATGGAAATCTGGCACGCACCGCTCGACCTGGCCACCCTCAACGCCGCTAGCGAGGGCACGGCCATGCGCCACCTGGGCATCGAATTCTCGGCCTTCGGCCCCGACTGGATCGAGGCGACCATGCCCGTCGACCACCGCACCATGCAGCCTTTCAAGCTGCTGCATGGCGGCGCGTCCGTCCTGCTGGCAGAAACCCTGGGCAGCATGGCCGCGAATGCCTGCCTGGACAGCAGCAAGCAGGTCAGCGTGGGGCAGGAAATCAACGCCAACCACGTGCGCGGCGTGCGCGGCGGCCACGTGACGGGGCGCGCCACGCCCATCCACCGGGGCCGCACCAGCCAGGTCTGGGAAATCCGCATCAGCGACGATGACGGCAAACTGTGCTGCATCTCGCGCATCACCATGGCCGTTATCGACACTCCGGGCGCAGGCTGACGCGGCGGCTCTTGACTTGCATCAAGGCACTAAAAGCGAGCGCGTGGAATCATCCATAACGCTGTTCGCTTATAATTCAGTGTGCTGTTGTATTGCGCGGGGTTTCCAGCCGCGCAACTACATTGCCCGAAATTAAAAGCTGACTGCCCAAAAAACGCCAGTTAGATACCCATCCTGCGCCATGCGGGAAAGGCAACACGACGGCGAGCAGATCGCCGGTGTCTGGCGAGCCCTAGCGGGGCTTGCCTGGCGGAACCGGCAACAATCAACTTTATACAGGGCAATAACAACAATGATGTCATTCAATCGTTTGACGATAGGCGCGCGCCTGAGCGCAGGCTTCGGGCTGCTGGTCTTGCTCATGCTGGTGCTGGCCGCTTTCGCGCTGCTGCGCATCGGCGCCATCTCCGGCGCTATGGACGCGCAAAACAAAGTACAGCTGGAGAAACTGGACCCTCTGTATGTGGCGCGCGAAGCGCTCGACCAGACGGGCCTGGCGGCCCGCAACGCGTATATCTTCCATGACCAGGCCGCCGCCGAAAAAGAGCTGGCCATCCTCGACACCCAGAAAGCGCTGTACCTGGAAGCGCTGGCGAAGCTGGCGCCGCAGTTCGCCGGCGATGCGCAATTCGAGAAGGTCAGCACGGGCCTGAAAACCATGGCGCAGGAATTGCTGCGTCCGCGCCAGTTCCGCGCCACGGGACAGATGGAGCAGTACGGCACTTTCCTCGTCGAGGAGTGCAGCCCTCTGCGGCGCCAGATCGTGTCCGATATCGATGCCGTCCTGAAAAACGTGCAGCGCGAATCGGAGCAGGCCAGCGTGGCCGCGCGCGCCATCTACGGCCAGTCGCTGCGCTGGATCGGCGTGCTGGCCGCGCTCAGCGTGCTCATTTGTATTGCGGTCGCCACCGTCATCACGCGGGGATTGCTGCGCCAGCTGGGCGGCGAACCGGCGTATGCGGCCTCGATTGCCGGACGCATCGCGCTCGGGGAACTGGCCATCGACGTGCATACGCGCCACGGCGACGACAGCAGCCTGCTGTTCGCCATCAAGACCATGCGCGACAACCTCGCTGCCATCGTCGGCAAGGTGCGCCACGGTACGGAAAGCATCGCCACAGCCTCCACCGAGATCGCTACCGGCAACCGCGACCTGTCGCAGCGCACGGAGCAGCAGGCCGGTTCGCTCGAGGAAGTGGCGTCATCGATGGAAGAACTGATATCAGCCGTGCGCCAGAATGCGGAGAATGCCCAGCAGGCGAACCACCTGGCGCGCGAAGCGTCGAAGGTGTCGGAGCAGGGCGGCAAGGCCGTGGCCGAAGTGGTGCACACCATGGGTCTCATCAATGCCTCGTCGAACAAGATCGTCGACATCATCGGCGTGATTGACAGCATCGCCTTCCAGACGAATATCCTGGCCCTGAACGCGGCCGTGGAAGCGGCGCGCGCGGGCGAGCAGGGGCGCGGCTTTGCCGTGGTGGCAACGGAAGTGCGCAACCTGGCGCAGCGCTCGAGCGCCGCCGCGCGCGAAATCAAGGCCCTGATCGACGATTCCGTCAGCAAGGTGGGCACGGGCACGGTGCTCGTCGAGCAGGCGGGCGCCACCATGCATGAGGTGGTGGCCGGCATCGGCAGGGTGACGGGCATCATGGCCGAGATCAGCCATGCCACGCAGGAGCAGGGCGCCGGCATCGAGCAAGTCAACCGCGCCATCGTCGACATGGACCGCGTAACCCAGCAAAATGCGGCCCTGGTCGAGCAGGCGGCCGCCGCCGCGCACGAATTGCAGCAGCAGGCGGCGCAGCTGGAGCAGGAAGTGGGCATTTTCAAACTGGCCCCGCCGGCGAACGGCCCTTTGCGCCTAGCGGCCTGACGCCGATGGCACGGCGGCACGGCGCGCCGGCAGCCATGCGCCAATAGTCGTATTCCGCGCTACAATGAGCGCTGGATCACCGCCAGGACTACTCATGCAAGTGCGCAGCAGCCATGATCTATCCAGCCCGGACGACGACAAGCCGGCGCCGCCCGTGCTGCAGCTGGCCCTTGCCGGTCTCGGCTGGGGCTTGCTCACCTGCACGCTGTGCTTTGCCATCCTGTTCCTCACGAAATGGCTGCTGCCGCCCGAATACTGGGGCGCGCACACGGGCCTGTCCAAGTTCAAGCGCGAAATGTCGCTGCCGCTGCTGGTGTTCTGGGTCGTCATCTATTCTCCCATCCTGGAAACGTTTCTCGGCCAGTTGCTGCCGCTGGAAATCCTCAAGCGCCTGGGCGCCACCCGGCAGCTGAGCATTTTTATCGGCGCCATCCTGTGGGCCATCGTGCATTACATCAGCGGCGGCTTGCTGCACGCGATTGTCGCGCTCGGTTCAGGCGCCATGTTCAGCTTTGTCTACCTGCGCTACCGCGCGCCCACTGTGGCCGTGGCCTACGCGACAACGACCTTTTCCCGCGCCTGCAACAACATCGCCATCCTTGTCGCCGTGTTTTACGGCCTCGACGCGTAGACGCCTTCCAAAACCTGCTGCGCAGCATCGCGCCGCTGCAGCCGCAGGAAGCGCTGACGGCGGCCCTGCGCGACGACTGGGTGCTGCCCCTGTACATGGGTTTGCACCAGCCCCAGGCGAGCGCATGCGTGGCGCGGCTGGTGCAGGCCGACGCCGCCGTCATCGCCCGCCTGCTGGGGCAATTCGACTGGCGCAGCCGCGCGGCGGGCGCCTACCTGGCCGCGCTAACCGGGCAGGGCGCCTTCACGGATCAGTTGGGCGGCCTGCTGCTGGCCAGCGAGGCCTGCTACGCGGGCAGCGCGTATTGCCTGGCGCTGGCCGTTTTCGACACGCCTGCCAGCCGCGACTACCTGCACCGCTATCTCGAACATTACCTGCGCCAGCCGCAGTTGTACTTTGATCAGGAACAAGCCATGGCTGCCATCGCCTGGCTCGATGGCCAGCACGGCCGGGATGAGGCGGCGCGCCACGCGCCAGCCTGGGCCGTTTTCGCGGCCAGCCGGCCGGGTCTGGCGCTGGACGATGCACTCGCGGCGTTTGCGGCCAGTATGGACCGCTTGCGCACGCTGCAAGCTCTCAGGGCGCCCGCTAAGTAATCCTCAGGAAATTCTTGTGAAGTTTTGAAAGTCAGAAATCACAATAATTTCTTGGGGGTTAGTTACTTAGCATCGCTCCAGCCGCCGACGTCCCATCCCCACGCCGTACGGCCACTCCCTCCCCACATCCCGCTTTCATGACATTTGCGTGACAAATGGCAGTGTTTCCCCGCCTGATCTGTCACTGCAGGGTGCATGCCGAAGCTGCCTTTCGACGCGGCACGACTTTGTCTTCCATGCCGGCTTGCGCTGGCATATCCACGCGTGATTTTTTTTAAGTTTAACGACAGGAAACTGCAATATGACTAAGAAATTTGAATCCGCCGCCTTCGCGCAATCTTCCGAAGCGGCCGGCGTGTCCGCCATTGACGCCTATCTGAACAGCCTGGCGGCCCCGCAGCGTTTCGTGGGCACGGCGAACGCCGATGTACTCACCGGCACCACGGGCGCGGACGTGCTCGAAGGACTGGCGGGCGACGACACGTATTACGTCAACCATAGCGGCGACGTGGTCGTCGAGCTGGCCAACGGCGGCACCGATACCGTGTACACCAGCGTCAACTACACGGTGGCCGAGAACGTCGAGAACGTCCACCTGACCGCCGCAGGTCTGACGGTGACGGGCAGCGCCACGACCAACAACATCTTTTACGTCGATGTCCCTGGCGGGCACGTGATTGATGGCGGCAGCACGGGCAACGTGGTCAACTACGGCGGCGCAAGCGCGGGAGTGACGGCTGTCTTTGCGCCTGCGGACGGCCCACTAGTGGCGCGTCCTGGCGCTGACGTAGTGAGGAATGTGGCCAGCATCGTCGGCAGCAAGTTCAATGATGTGCTGACCGGCAACGAACTCAGGAATTTCCTTGCCGGCGGTTATGGAAATGACATTTTGCAGGGCGGCAAAGGCGACGATGGCCTGTTCGGCGCGATGGGTGACGATACCTACATTTTCGCCCGCGGCGACGGCGCCGATAACATCACCGAGATGGTGGAGGCGGGCAGCCGCAACGTCGTCTCCTTCCTGGCAGGCGTCAGCGCCGACCAGTTGTGGTTCCGCCAGGTGGGCGCGAACCTTGAAGTGAGCACCATCGGCACGGCCGACAGGATCACCATCAATGGCTGGTATAACGCCGGCTCGCCTCCTCGCATCGATGAATTCCGCACAGCCGACGGCCGCGTGCTGCTGGGAAGCGACGTGGAAAACCTGGTGCGGGCGATGGCCGTCCTGGTGCCGCCGCCGGCGGGCCAGCTGACCTTGCCGGCCGGCATCGCCGCCGCGCTGGCACCAGCGCTGGCGCAGAACTGGCGCACGGAAGGGCCGAACCAGCCGACAAACGGCACTTTCACCGGCACGGCGAACCCGGACATCATCAAGGGCACGGCGGGCGCCGACGTGATGGCCGGCCTGGGCGGCGACGATATCTATTACGTCAACCATGGCGGCGACGCGGTCGTCGAACAGGCGGGCGGCGGACGCGACACAGTCTACACCACCGTCAATCACACCCTGGCCGCCAACGTCGAAGAGGTGCATGTCAGCGCCGCCGGTCTGACGGTGACGGGCAACGGCAACGCGAACGTCTTCCACGTCGATGCCGCCGGCGGCAATGTGCTGCGCGGCGTCGGCGCGAACACTTCGGCCACCTATGCCGCATCCAAGGCTGGCGTGACGGCCGCCATGATCGCCGTCAACGGTGACGCCACGGCGCGCCCGGGCAGCGATGTGCTGGTCAATATTTCCAACGTGACAGGCAGCGCCCATGACGACGTGCTGTCCGGCAACGAACTGGCCAACACCCTGTCCGGCGGCCTCGGCAACGATACCTTGCAAGGCGGCAAGGGGGACGACGTGCTGACCGGCGGCCTGGGCGACGATACCTATGTCTTTGCGCGCGGCGACGGCGCCGACGTCATCGCCGAGCCCTCGGCCGACGCCAATTACGACAGCATCGCCTTTTTGGCCGGCGTGAACATCGACCAGCTGTGGTTCCGCCAGGTGGGCGCGGATCTAGAAGTGAGCACCATCGGCACGACGGACAAGATCACCATCCGCAGCTGGAACGCGGCTGCACCGAACATCGAGGAATTCCGCACGGCCGCCGGCCACGTCATGCGCGGCGCCGACGTGCAGCTGCTGGTGCAGGCGATGGCGAACCTGTCGCCGCCGCCGCTGGGCCAGCTGACCCTGCCGGCCGCCACGGCCGCTGCCCTGGCGCCCGTGCTGGCCCAGGCCTGGCACTTCAACGGTCCCACGCAGCCCACGGGGCAGCACTTTGTCGGCACGGCGAACGCCGATGTCATCAACGGCACGGCCGGCGCCGACCTGCTCGAAGGCTTGGGCGGCGACGACACGTATTACGTCAACCACAGTGGCGACTTCATCGTCGAGCGGGGCAACGGCGGCAACGATACCGTCTACACCAGCGTCGATTACACGGTGGCCGACAATGTCGAATACGTGCGCCTCGCCTCTGCCGGCCTGAAGGTGACTGGCAGCGCCTATAACAACAACGTCTTTTATGTCGATACCCCCGGCGGCAATGTGCTCGATGGCGCCGGTGCCGGCAACTCGGTCACTTACAGCGGCGCCAGCACAGGCGTGACGGCCGTCTTCGCGCCCGTTGGTGGCCCCTTGACCGCGCGTCCCGGCGTAGACGTGCTGTCCAATTTCGGCATGCTGTTCGGCAGCAAGTTCGACGATGTGCTGATCGGCAATGAGCTCAAGAACATTCTCTTTGGCGGCTTCGGCAATGATATCTTCCAAGGCGGCAAGGGCGGTGACACTCTGGCCGGCCTCGCGGGCGACGACACCTATATCTTCGCCCGCGGCGACGGCGCCGACATCATCGCTGAGACGGAGGAGGCGGGCAGCCATGACGTCGTGTCCTTCCTGGCCGGCGTCAGCGCCGAGCAGCTGTGGTTCCGCCGGGAGGGCGCCAACCTGGAAGTGAGCACCATCGGCACCACGGACAAGATCACCGTGAATAACTGGTTTGCCGATACGGCCGTGCGCATCGAGGAATTCCGCATGGCCGATGGCCGCGTCTTGTTGGGTAGCAATGTGCAAAACCTCGTGCAGGCGATGGCTGGCCTGACGCCGCCGCCGGCCGGCCAGCTGACCTTGCCTGCCGGCACGGCCGCCATCCTGGCGCCGGCGCTGGCGCAAAACTGGCGTGCCGCGCAGCAATTCGGCGCGGCCAGCCAGGGCGGTTCCTCTGCCTGGCAAGCCGATCCGGCGCAGCTGGTGCAAGCGATGGCCGGCTTTGCCGTGCCCGCGGCCGCATCGGCGCCCTGGTCCGGCCACGGCAACCCGTCGACGCAGATCCAGCTGGCGGCGGCGCAATGATCGCTTACGTTGATCGCTTGAGCACGTAGTTCCACTCCCGCGCAGCCGGGCCGGCCTTGCACGTGCCGGCCCGGCTGCGCCATTGATTTCCGACATGATCCGATGACCGTACTTCCATATCGCCACGCCACTTCGTCCACCGAACCCGCGCCCGACACGGGCCTGCTGTCGCTGCTGCTGATGGCCAGCCTGCACGGCATCGCCGCCGACGGCGCCCAGCTCAAGCACGCTTTCGGCCAGGCCGTGTTCACGCGCCAAACCGTCCTGCTGGCCGCGAAAGGGCTGGGCTTGACGGCCAAGCAGGTGCGCCAGGCGCCCGAACGGCTGGCGCAAGCGCCGCTGCCCGCCATCGCCATCGGTCACGACGGGCGTTTCTTTATTCTCGGCAAGGTCGACAGCAGCGACGGCGCCGTGAGCAAGGTGCTGATCCAGCATCCGGGCCAGCCGCCGCAGATCCTCGGCCGCGACGCTTTCCTCGCCGCCTGGTCGGGCGAACTGATCTTTTTTACCAGCAAGGCCAGCTATGCGGGCGAGACGGCCCGCTTCGACTTCAGCTGGTTCATCCCCGCCATCGTCAAATACCGCAGGCTGCTGGGCGAAGTGCTGCTCATTTCCTTCGTGCTGCAGCTGATCGGCCTGGCCACGCCCCTGTTTTTCCAGGTGGTGATGGACAAGGTGCTGGTCAACCACGCCATGCAGACCTTGAACGTGGTGGCCATCGGCCTGGTCTGCGCCATCGTCTTCGAAGCCGTGCTGGGCCTCATCCGCACCTATGTTTTCGCGCGCACCAGCAGCAAGATCGACGTGGAATTGGGCGCGCGCCTGTTCCGCCACCTGCTGGCCTTGCCGATCGCGTATTTCCAGGCGCGCCGCGTGGGCGATTCCGTGGCCCGCATCCATGAACTGGAAAACATCCGCTCATTTCTTACCGGCAACGCGATGACCCTGGTGCTCGACCTGCTGTTTTCCTTCATCTTCATCGCCGCCATGCTGTGGTACAGCGCGGCGCTCAGCGTGGTCGTGCTCGCGTCGATCCCCGTCTACGCGGTCCTGTCGATGCTGCTCACGCCCGTGCTGCGGGGGCGTTTGAACGACAAATTCAACCGCAGCGCGGAAAACCAGTCTTTTCTGGTTGAAACGATCAGCGGCGTCGATACCGTCAAGGCCATGGCCGTCGAGCCGCGCTGGCAGCAGCAGTGGGAAAAGCAGCTGGCCGGCTATGTCTCGGCGGGCCTGTCGGCGAACAATATCGGCATGCTGGCCAGCGGCGGCGTCACCCTGGTGAGTAAACTGGTGACGGCGGCCATCATGTGGTGGGGCGCCACGCTCGTCATCGACGGCAGGATGACGGTGGGCGAGCTGGTGGCCTTCAACATGCTGGCGGGGCAGGTGGCCTCGCCCATCCTGCGCCTGGCGCAGCTGTGGAACGATTTCCAGCAAGTGGGCATCTCCATGAGCCGGCTGGGCGACATCCTCAACGCCCGCACGGAAGCGGGCAGCCAAAACGCGGGCAACCAGAAGGCGCGCCTGCCGCGCATCGCCGGCGCCATCGACTTCCAGCAGGTGGGTTTCCGCTACCGCCCGGACGCGGCCGAAGTGCTGCGCGAGGTGTCGATCGCCATCGCGCCCGGCGAGGTGATCGGCATCGTCGGGCGCTCCGGCTCGGGCAAGAGCACGCTGACGCGGCTGGCGCAGCGCCTGTACATCCCCGAGCGGGGCAAGGTGCTGATCGACGGGCAGGATATCGCCGTCATCGACACGGCGTCGCTGCGGCGCCAGATCGGCGTGGTGCTGCAGGAAAACATCCTGTTCAACCGTTCCGTGCGCGACAATATCGCGCTCAGCGACCCGGCGCTGCCCATCGATGCGGTTATTGCCGTGGCGAAACTGGCGGGCGCCCACGATTTTATCTGCGAGCTGCCGGAAGGCTATGACACCATGGTGGGCGAGCACGGCACGGGCTTGTCAGGCGGCCAGCGCCAGCGCATCGCCATCGCCCGTGCCCTGATCGGCGACCCGCGCATCCTGATTTTCGACGAGGCGACGAGCGCGCTCGACTACGAGTCGGAAAAGATTATCCAGGACAATATGCGCGGCATTTGCGCGGGACGCACCGTGCTCATCATCGCCCACCGCCTGTCGGCCGTGCGCGAAGCGAACCGCATCGTCGTCATGGAGCGGGGGCAGGTGGCGGAACTGGGCAGCCACGACGCGCTGCTGAAACGGCCGGGCGGCATCTATGCCCATTTGTACAGCCTGCAGCAGGGTACGCACGGGAGCGCAACAGGGGACGCAACATGAGCGCCGGCCACCGTCTCGCCGCATATGGCGAATTGTTCAAACGCTATTGCCAGGTACTGCGGCACAGCTGGCGCAACCGCGCTGCGTTGAGCGGCCCCGTGCTCAGCGAAGACGAGGCGGCCTTCCTGCCGGCCGCGCTGGCGCTGCAGGAGCGGCCCGTGTCGCCGTCGCTGCGCCTGACTGCCAGGGTGCTGATGCTGCTCGTCGGCTGCGTGGTGCTGTGGGCCGTTTTTGGCAAGGTCGACATCATTGTCCATGCGGCGGGCAAGATCATTCCATCAGGTAACACCAAGACCATCGCCTCCGTCGACGTGGCGGCCGTGCGCGCCCTGCACGTGCGCGAGGGACAGGCCGTGCAGGCGGGCCAGCTGCTGGTGGAACTCGACAGCCGGGGGCCCGACGCCGAGCGCGACAAGGCGGCCGGCGACGCCGTGGCGGCCACCTTGCAAATGGCCCGCGCGCGTGCGCTGATCGCCGCCGTCGACACCCTGACGATGCCGAAGCTGGCGGCGCCGGACGCGATCCCGGCCCTCGAGCGCGCCGCCGCGCAGGCGCACGTGGATGGCCAGTACGCGAGCTTTCGCGCCCGGCTGGCGCACCTCGACGGCGAAATCGCCCGCTACGCGCAGGCGCTGCCATTGGCGACACAGCGGGCCGGCGATTACCGGGCGCTGCTGGCCACGCGCGACGTGGCCGAACACGCGTGGCTGGAGAAGGAACAGGCGCGCATCGACCTGGCCGGCCAGCTGGCGTCGGCCCGCAGCGAACGGGCGGCCCTGGTGGCGCAAACGCGGAAAGATGCGTACGACGCGCTGGCGGAAGGGGCGCGAGTGGCGGCCGCCAGCGGCCAGGATGCGCGCCGTGCGGGCGCCCGCGGCAGCCTGCTGCGCCTGACGGCCCCCGTCGACGGCACGGTGCAGCAACTGAAACTGCATACGGTGGGCGGCGTGGTCCCGGCCGCGCAGGCGCTGATGCAGATCGTGCCGCGCCAGGGCAAGCTGGAAATCGACGCCATGCTGGAAAACCGCGACGTGGGTTTCGTGCAGGCAGGGCAGGCTGTCGCCGTCAAGATCGACGCCTTCGACTACACCAAGTATGGCACCGTGCCCGCCGTCGTCAGCAGCGTCTCGCGCGACGCCATCGAGGATGAAAAAAAGGGGCCCGTCTACGCCGTCAGGATCACCTTGCGCCAGCCGGCCATCGTTATCGACGGCAGATTGGTGCCGCTGTCGGCCGGCATGGCCGTGCGCGCGGAAATCCGCACTGGCACGCGCAGGGTGGTCGAATACGTGCTCTCGCCGCTGGTGCGGCACCAGAAGGAGGCGCTGCATGAACGCTAGGCACGCCGCCATTTTCTTCGCCGCCGGTTTGTTCCTGGCCGCCGCGCCAGTCCGGGCGCAGATGCTGGACGCCGCGCCATGTCCATCTACCTATGAAGCCGCAGTCCCATTGACCCTGCCGGCGGCCGTCGACCTGGCCCTGTGCCGCAACGCGCAGGTGCACGGCGCCTGGGCCGGCATCCGGCTGCAGGCGGCCGGCGTGGGCGAGGCCAGGGCCGCCTATCTGCCCACCCTGAATGGGGGCTTGAGCCGGGTGCACGACCGCACCGCCTATCCGGGCGCGGACACGCCTTCCGGCAGCCTGAACAGCAATACGGGTTCGCTGAGTCTGTCCTGGCGTTTGTTCGACTTCGGCGGGCGCGCGGCGGGCCAGCGTTCCGCGCAAGCCATGCTTGACGCGGCCCTGGCCAACCGCGACGCCGTGCTGCAAAAGACCCTGGCGGCGACGGTCAGCGCGTATTTCGAGGCGCAGACGGCGCGCGCCAGCGTGCGCATGCGGCAGGAATACCAGGCGCTGGCCAATGAAACGGTGCAGGCCACGCAGCGCCGCGCCCAGCGGGGTCTCGGCTCGCACAGCGACACCCTGCAGGCGGCCAGCGCCCTGGCCAAGGCGGCTCTGGGCGCCAACCGCGCCGACGGCGAGTTCCACAAGGCCCGTGCCGTGCTGGTCTACACCCTGGGCTTGCCGGCCGATGCGGGCGTGACCCTGGACGACGCGGACGGCGCGGCGGCGGGCCTGCACGGGGGTTTGCAGGATGAGCTGCACGCCTGGCTGGCAAGGGCCAGGGAGCGCCATCCGGCCATCCTGGCGGCGCAGGCGCAGCTGGCGGCGGCGCGCGAACGGGTGGAGATTGCCCGCTCGGAGGGCCGCCCCAGCATCGACCTGACGGCCAATCTCTACCAGAACGGCCGGCCCAACCAGGGCTTGTCGCCGGCTTCCACGCGCGAAACGCTGGTGGGCATCTCGCTCAACATACCCCTGTTCGACGGCTTTGCGCGCCACTACAAGGTGCGCGGCGCGCAGGCGCAGGCGGGGCAAAGGGAAGCCGAGGCTGAGGAAGTGCAGCAGCAGACCCTGATGGAACTGGTGAAAACGCATGCGGAAGCCAGCATGGCGCTGGCCAACCTGGCCGCGTCGCAAGCGTGGCTGGATGCGGCGCAGGATGCGCTGGCCAGCGTGCGGCGCAGGTTCGGCCTGGGCGCGGCCGATATCCTGGAAATGCTGAACACGCAGTCGGCGCTGCTCGAGGCGCAGCAGGAGCGCATCCGTTGCCAGGCGGAATGGCGATCGGCCCGGCTGCGGCTGCTGGCCAGCGCCGGCATGCTGGCGCGCGACGATGTCGCGCAAGGGGGAGGCAAATTGCGCGCCCCGGCGGCGCAATAATGACTATATTGGTGGCGGTCCTTCCCGCACAGGGAAGGCGTTCCTGTTTCGGACTAGGGAGACATCATGCACAGCGTACAAAAGATTACCCCATGTTTATGGTTCAACGGCAACGCCGAGGCGGCGGCCCGGTTTTATATGGAAATATTTCCCAATTCGAAGATCGGCCAGATCCTGCGTTATGGCGAGGAAGGCAAGGAAATCCACGGCCAGGAGCCGGGCAGCGTGCTGACGGTGGCCTTTGAGCTCGATGGCCAGACGTTTACGGGCTTGAACGGCGGGCCGCAATTCCAGTTTTCCGAAGCGATCTCGTTCCAGGTCAATTGCGAAACCCAGGATGAAGTCGACCACTACTGGAACCTGCTGTCCCGGGGCGGGCCGCCGGAAGCGCAGCAATGCAGCTGGCTCAAGGACCAGTTCGGGGTGTCGTGGCAAATCGTGCCCACCCTGATGATCAAGCTGCTGGGCGACCCCGATCCCGTCAAGGCCGGGCGTGTGATGAAGGCCATGATGGGCATGAAAAAAATCGACATCGAGCAGATCAAGCGGGCGTACGCGGGCTAGCCTGCCACGCGGGGCAGGGGGCGCACGCCAGCGGCGCACCCTGTCCAAGATGGCCGGCATTTGCTATAGTTCCGGCCATCTTTCCATTGCCAGATTGACCCTGCCCATGACTATCAGCACCAGCAACACCATCGCCCCGCGCACCTTCGGCACACCGCTGTCTTCCACCGCCATCAAAGTCATGTTGCTGGGTTCCGGCGAACTGGGCAAGGAAGTGATCATTGCGCTGCAGCGCCTGGGCGTGGAAGTGATCGCCGTCGACCGCTATCCGAACGCGCCGGGCCATCCCGTGGCGCACCGCTCGCACGTGATCGACATGAGCGACGGCGTGGCGCTGGCCGCCCTGATCGACCTGGAAAAGCCGGATCTGATCGTGCCGGAAATCGAAGCCATCGCCACGGACACCCTGGCGGCGCTGGAAGCGGCCGGGCAGATCACGTGCATCCCGAACGCGCGCGCGGCCGTGCTGACGATGAACCGCGAAGGCATCCGCACCCTGGCGGCCGAAACCCTGGGCGTGGCCACGTCGCCATACCGCTTCGCCAGCAGCCTGCAGGAGTTGCAGGCCGCTTGCCAGGAGATCGGTTTCCCGTGCGTGGTGAAACCCGTGATGTCGTCGTCGGGCAAGGGCCAGTCCAAACTCGATGGCGCCGCTGACGTGGACGCCGCATGGGCCTATGCGGCCAGCGGCAGCCGGGTCGATACGGGCCGCGTCATCGTCGAAGGTTTCATCGACTTCGACTACGAAATCACCCTGCTGACGGTGCGCGCCGTCGGTGCTTCGGGGCAGATCGAAACGCAGTTCTGCGAGCCGATCGGCCACTTGCAGGTACACGGCGACTACGTGGAATCGTGGCAGCCGGCCCGCATGGCGCCGCTGGCCCTCGAGCGTTCGCGCGAGATCGCCCGCAAGGTGACGGACAACCTGGGCGGCCTGGGCCTGTTCGGCGTGGAGCTGTTCGTCAAGGACGACATGGTGTGGTTCTCGGAAGTGAGCCCCCGTCCGCACGACACGGGCATGGTCACGATGGCCAGCCAGGTGCAGAGCGAATTCGAGCTGCACGCGAAAGCCATCCTCGGTTTGCCCGTCAACGTGGCGCTGCGTTCGCCCGGTGCCTCGGCCGTCATCTACGGCCAGCTGGAAGCGAAAGGCATCGCCTTCGAAGGCGTGGCCGACGCCTTGAAGGTGCCGGGCGCCGATTTGCGCCTGTTCGGCAAGCCGGAATCGTTCGCCCGCCGCCGCATGGGCGTGGCGCTGGCCACGGCTGACGATACCGACACGGCCCGCCAGCGCGCCGTGCTGGCCGCGTCCAAAGTCAAGCCGGTGGCCCGCTGATGGCAGAGGCCAGCCTGCCGCTGGCCGACGCCGGCGGCGACGACATCAAGCGCAAGCTGCGCGGCCACATCGCGCGGCGCAACCTGGCCGGCGCCGCCAACGACTGCAAGTGGAACGAACTGCTGGCCTTCATGCGCGGGCGGACCGACTGGGTGCCGTCGTACCGCTACGGTTCCGTGTCCGGCTACGTGTCGCGCTGGGACACGGAGTGGGATTACCACCCGCCGTTCCCGTTCCTGGGCGTGGAATGGTTCGACATCAGCCTGTACTCGGAAGAACACGTGGCCATGCTGCTGCCGAAGAAAATCATCGACCATGGCGTGTGGATCGTGCCGGAGCTCCAACGCATCGGCTTCGATTTCGAGGTGCGGGACCGGGTGGCGCGCATCTGGGGCTATCTGCCCCGTTCCTACCATGACTTCCCGCCTGCCGACTAATTCAATGAGTATTGATATGCCTGACAACGATATTCCACAAGTACCGCAACCGGACGACGCCGTCGTCGGCAAGGAAGCGGGCGCGCAGATGCTGGCCGCGGCCTGCGCCGCGCGCGACGCCTTTTATGCCACCCTGGGCACCGTAGACACTGACGTGCTGGCGCCGCTGGTCAACCCGGCCTTCATGGGAGGCCCCCGCTGGCCATCGCTGCGCCAGGCCTGGAGGGTGATCCGCCGTGCCGATACCATCATCATCGCCAGCGATGGCTTGAGCGATCCGTTCGAGGATGACGACGACGTGTTTGTGCCGCGCGGCCACCTGCTGGAAGTGTGCATCGAGGCGCCGCTGTCCGCCTTTGACGGCAAGGATGTGGCGTATTCCTGGCTGTTCGACCTGATCTACCAGGTCAGCCAGAACGTGGCCGACCATGGCTCCATCGACTTGCTGGTGCAGCGCCACGGCAGCGTCTCGATGGTGCTGGACGTGCGCGATGCGCCGGCAGGCCTCGAAGACGAGGACGAACAGGTGGGCGTGCTGCTGGCCCAGGGCGCAAGCAGCATCGCGCCATCGTTCGATACGCCATATGGCGAAGTGATGCTGCTCGCCGTCACCGCGCTGCAGCCGGCCGAACTGGCGTTCATCAGCGAGGCCGCCGACAAGGCGCGATCGCGGCGCGACCTGGCCGCCGCGCTAGCCGCCTCGCCGACGGGGCATTGGAGCGTGGCCCAGCGGCCGGCCGTCATTCCCCGCTAGGTTCTTCGACCGGCGGCACGGCCGGTTCCTCGGTTTTCCGTGCTTCCTTCGCTTCAACGATGGCCGGCGCCGGCGGCGGCTCGCGCCACTTGCCCGCCGCCTTCAGCTTGTTCTTCAGCCCCGGCAAGGGGAAGCCCAGCGCATAGGCTTTTTGCGCGTGCGCACTGGCCTTGTCGTATTCCTTCTTTTTCACGTACATCAGGCCCAGGTTGTACTGGATGGTGGCCTGCTCGGGCGCCAGGCGGCTGGCCGCATCCAGCTGTTCCAGCGCCATCGCATCCTGGCCCGTGGCCAGCAGGTAGTTGCCAAACACCATGCGCGCCGTCACGTCCTGCGGCGCGAAGGCGATCGCCCGTTCGAAGTAGCAACTGACCGTGTAGCGGGCGCCCACCGGCTGCGCGCTTTTCAGCCGCAATCCCAGCTTGGCCATCGACGCCAGCGCCCGGTGGTGGTTCGGGAAGTGCTCCAGGGTGTAGAGAAATTCGCGCTTGACCTTGAGGATTTCGATCATTTCCAGCATGCCGCGGCTGGCCGCATACACGGCGCCCGACCAGGACCAGGCGCGCGGATCGCCTTCGTCGCCGTACTGCGCCACTTTCGACAGGTCGACGGAGCCCACGAGGTCGGCCAGGTCGGCCGTGGTGGGATCGTGCGGCGCATATGTGCCGATGCCGCAGCGGCCCGCCTCGGACAGGTGGATGCGTTCGACGGGCATGCGCAGGAAGTCGCCGCCGTACTGTTCTTCCAGGCGGGCGCGGCAATGGGGACACAGTTCGCCGTGCAGTTCGGCATCATAGCTGGCGCGAAAGTCGGCGCGCATGCTGTGCGGCACCAGATGCAGCGGCGATTCGTGCACGGGACAGCCGGCGATGCCATATAGCGCGCCTTCACTGCTGTGGCTGTATTCTTCCAGCCCCCGCTTGAGCAGGATCACCATGGTCGACTTGCCGCCCGATGGCGGGCCCAGCAGCAACAGCATGCGCCGGCCCACTTCGGAGCCGGCGGCGGCCGCCTTGAAGTAGGCGGCGACCCGGTCGATCGCCTCGTCGATGCCGAACAGCTCGTCGTCGAACAGGCGGCAGCGGAAGCGCCCGCTGTCGTCGGTCTGGCCGTTCCAGCGCATCATGTCCCACAGATACTGGTGCGCGCTGCGCGTCAGCAGGCCGGCGCGGCCGGGCAGGATTTGCTCGATGAAGTCGGCAAAACTGCCACGCCAGGGACTGATGCGGTGTTTTTCCGCCCAGGCCGCCATGCCGTGCACAAAACCCGCATGCTGGCCTTGCTCGCCCGCAGGCGCGTCGTCATCGGATTGGTGTGGCCTACCAGGAATCGTCATTATTTTCCCATCCATACCGTTGCTGCCGTGTGCAGGCCCAGTTCCAGCCTGCCAGTCAAGTATACGACGCTGCCTCTGCCCGCACGACTGATCTCGCTCAACCTTGACGAGGGAACTATTTTTATCCTCGCTGCGCCCATTGAGACAAGGCAGCCATGCGTCAGCGCGGTTCAATCCAGATCAATACTGGCCTGCGCGGCACGTCCACACTGGTCTTGCGACGACCCACGAGGAGAACATAATGATAGGTAACGAGAATGGTTTCAGCGCCCCGCCTGGCGGCAGCGGCAGGGGACAAAGCGCGGACGACGAAGAGGCCGTCGGCCAGTTTGCCGCCCCCGGCGAAGACGACAATACGATCGAGAGCGCGTCCGTCTCGGAGGTACCCGACGCCTTGAGCGGCGTCAGCATGGAATTGCTGGAAATCAAGCGCAGCATCGAAGACGGCATGCGCCAAAGCATTTCGCAGGCGGGCGGCGTGCGCGCGGCCGATGCCTTCAGCGACGGCGGCAATATCCAGGGCGTGTCCATCGGCCTGGGCGAGGGCGCCAGCGACAGCTCGTCCGGCGAGCCGGGCTTGCCGGCCCTGACCCTGTACGTGGCCGAACCCACCTCCGTCGACCGCGCCAAGGCCGCCATCGTGGGGGCCATGGGCGTGCGCGCCGTGGCCAGCGACAAGGTGCCCGTGAATATCGTCGTCACGGGCGTGATCGATGCGCAACCGCACCGTTTCCGCTTGCGCCCGGCGCCGGGCGGCGTGTCGGTCGGGCATTTCCGCATCACGGCTGGCACCATCGGCTGCCTGGCCGTGGGCCGCAGCGCGCCGCGCAGCGGGCGCTTGATGATCCTGAGCAATAATCACGTGCTGGCCAATTCCAACGGCGGCGTGTTCAACGATTGCATCGTGCAGCCTGGTCCCATCGACGGGGGACGTTGTCCGCAAGACCAGGTGGCCGTGCTCGAGCGTTTCGTGCCCATCAATTTCAGCGGCGGCGTCAATTACGTCGATTGCGCCACCGGCTGGGCCTGGCCTGACCGCGTGCGGCCCGAACTGGTCTACCTGAGCGGAGGCGTGCCCGCCTACTTCCGTATCAGCAATGCGCTGGTGGCCCCCGCGTTGGGCATGATGGTCGGCAAGTCCGGCCGCACGACGCAATTGACACAGGGCCGCATCACGGGCCTGGGCGCCACCATCAACGTCAATTACGGCGGCGGCAGGATCGCGCTGTTCCAGGACCAGATCGCCATCACGGGCGTGAGCGGGGCGTTCAGCGCGGGCGGCGATTCGGGTTCGTCCATCTGGACCTGGAACCAGCAGCGCAATCCCGTCGGCCTGCTGTTTGCGGGCGGCAACAACATCACGTTTGCCAACCAGATGCGGCGCGTGGTGGCGGCGCTCGACATCAATTTGTACACCTGAGCACGCTGCCAGGTGCCGCCTTGCATAACGCTGCTTTTTGCACGATGATGATTGTATGAGAGGCCGCAGCCATGCATGGTTGTGCCCGGCGAACGGCGCTGCAGCGCCGGATGGTCGGGTGTATCATGGAATGCCTCAGGAGGGTTGTCATGTCAAACAGTAAATTCGTACCATCGCCATATGCCGTCTTCGAAGACGCTGCCATGCCGTACTTACCGGATGAAATTCCTGGACAGGGCATGGGGCAGTACACCCCGGCCGCGCCCCACGGCCGCCTGGAAGCGGCAAAGCGGCGCAACGAGCGGGCGCTGATGGCCATCGACGGCGTGGAAGGCGTCAGCGTGGGACACACGGCCGTGGGCAAGGACGCGCTCGTCGTGTATTTGCGCGACTCGTCCGTCAAGCGGCGCGTGCCGTCGCAGGTCGAGGGCTATCCGGTGGAAACGAGCGTCACTGGCCAGATCGATATCCAGCGCTGGTAGGCAGGCAGGCCTGGCCGCCTGGCCGCGGATCGTTGCGGCGGAAGGCCTGTTGCCAGGCCTTCCGGGTTCCTTTCAGCCTGCCTTACTTGCTCAGGCGGCTGATCGCTTCGGCCACGCCCGCGCCATAGGCGGGGTCGCACAGCGTGCAATTGCCGATGTGGCGTTGCTTGACTTGCTCCGAAGCGCCCGAGATGGCGCGCGCCGTGTTGTCGAACAGCGCCTGCTGCTGTGCCAGCGTCATCAGCTGGAACAGGGCGCGCGGCTGCGAATAGTAATCCTCGTCGACCCTGTGGTTCCAGTGGTCGGCCGCGCCTTCGATGCTCAATGGCGGTTCGCGGAAGTCCGGCTGCTCGGCCCATTCCTGCTCGCTGTTCGGTTCATAGCCCAACGTTCCCCCCTGATTGCCGTCGACGCGCATCTGACCGTCGCGGTGGTAGCTGTGGAACGGGCATTTCGGCGCATTGACGGGAATATGGCTGTGGTTGACGCCGAGGCGGTAGCGCTGCGCGTCGCCATACGAAAACAGCCGGCCTTGCAGCATCTTGTCCGGCGAAAAGCTGATGCCGGGCACCACGTTGGCCGGGTTGAAGGCCGATTGTTCCACTTCCGCAAAATGGTTGTCCGCATTGCGGTTCAGTTCCAGCACGCCCACCTCGATCAGCGGGTAGTCGCCGTGCGGCCACACTTTCGACAGGTCGAACGGGTTGAGGTGATACGTGCCTGCCTCTTTTTCCGGCATGATCTGCACGTACAGGGTCCAGCGCGGGAAATCCTTGTTTTCGATGCTTTCATACAGGTCGCGGTGCGAGCTTTCGCGGTCCTTGCCGACCAGTTCCTCGGCTTGCGCGTCGGTCAGGTTTTGTATCCCTTGCTGGGTTTTAAAGGTGAACTTGACCCAGAATCGCTCGTTTTGTGCATTCAGGAAGCTGAAGGTATGGCTGCCGAAGCCATGCATGTGGCGGAAACTGCGTGGCAAGCCTCGGTCGCTCATCACCACCGTCACCTGGTGCAGCGCTTCGGGCAGCGAAGTCCAGAAATCCCAGTTGCTGTTGGGGCTGCGCAAGCCCGTGCGCGGGTCGCGTTTGATGGCGTGATTCAAATCGGGGAATTTCAACGGGTCGCGCATGAAAAACACGGGCGTATTGTTGCCGACCAGGTCCCAGTTACCTTCTTCCGTATAAAACTTCAGGGCGAAGCCGCGGATATCGCGTTCCGCATCGGCCGCACCCCGTTCGCCGGCCACCGTGGAAAAGCGCGCAAACATCGGCGTTTGCTTGCCCACTGCGCCAAAAATCTTGGCCCGCGTGTAGCGCGTGATGTCGTGCGTGACGGTAAACGTGCCGTGCGCGCCCGATCCCTTGGCATGCATGCGGCGCTCGGGAATCACTTCACGGTCGAAGTGGGCCAGCTTTTCCAGGAACCAGACATCTTGCAACAGGGCGGGGCCGCGGGGGCCGGCCGTCTGGATGTTCTGGTTGTCGACGACAGGCGCGCCAAAGGCGGTGGTCAGCTTTTTCATTGGACTCTTTCTTTCATGGCTAGGCAGAGCAATGGACGCACCGGCGCTACTCAAACACTGGCTGGGCTGAATGCACACTCACCGGGGCTGGTCCAGAGTAAAATTTCTAAAATGCAAACCAGTGTAAACTTTTTGGTACGGGATGGCTTGCCACGCCGTCCGAGCAAGCTCAGCCGGCGTACTTGCATCATAAGCGCTCCATCGCTGCCGCTCCCGCACGCTTGCAAGTTGCCAGTATATAAAGGCAGGCGACGATCACGCCACTGGCCTTTTGCCCAGTTCTTAAAACTTGTTCCAGTTGTTATGCCGGTGCTCCGTCGCTTCCTTCATCAGGTGGCCCGCGCGCAGGGCGTCGTCCGCCTGCAGCGTCATGGCCAGTTCCTGGAGGGCGGGCGGGTATTCGTGGTGGGCCGCTTCCTCCAGCAATTCACGGCCCTTGGCCAGGTCGCGCGGCACGCCGCGGCCTTCGCGGTAGGCGTTGTACAGCAGGAACATGGCGTGTGGATTGCCCAGTTCGCTGGACTTGGCCAGCCAGTGCGCCGCTATGACGGGATCTTGCGGCACGCCTTCGCCATTCGCCGCCAGCAGACCCAGCATGAGGGCCGCCTTCGCATGGCCTTGCTGCGCCGCTTGCCGGTACCACAGCCAGGCTTGGGCCGGCGTGGCCGCACGCAGCATCTGGCCCAGCTCGAACGCCGCTTCCGTATCGCCGGCGCGGGCCGCCTGTTCGAACAGATTCAATGCATCGGCGCGGCGTTCTGGACGGGATTGGTAAATCAGCGCCAGTTCGCGCTCGGCGACGGGCATGTCCTTGCCGGCCCAGCTGCGTACCTGGCGCTCGGCCTGGTGGTCGCCCGCCTGGCGCGCATGCATGGCGACGGCTTCGATTTCGGCCGCCGTGGGCGGCGGTGACGCCTGGCAGGCGGCCAGGACGCTAGCCAGCACGACGGCGGGAAGGGAGAGTGCGTGTTTCATCTGGATCAGCTTTCATCAAGACAGGCCGGAACTGCCGCAGTCCCGGCCCATGGACCTTATTTGCTCAGGTCGATGCGGTACTTGGCGAAACCGCTGGCATCGAGCCCGCCTTCGGCCGCCACGCTGGCGATGCCGCTGCCTTGCGCCAGCGCCAGGTGGCCCGGCGCCGAGCGCAGGATCACGGGGCCGGCCGTGGCCGTCTTGACGAAGCTCCAGCTGCGCGCGCTGCCATTGGCCGCCAGGGTCACCTTGCCGCCCTTGGTGCTGAGCGACGCCAGGTAGTTGCTGACCACGGCCTGGTTCGCATCGGGCGACTTGATGATGGTCTTGCTGCCGTCGATGCCCGGCACGGCGCCGCCGCCGCCGGCGCGGTAATCGTTGGTGGCGACGATGAAATCATCGCCATCGGCGACCGGCGCGCCCTTGTACGTGAGGTTGACGATACGGCTGCCGACCTTTTTCGTCACATCGATCTGGTACGTGAGCGCATTGTTTTCCGCATAGAACACGTCATAGTTGTAGATCGTGCCATACGACGGCACCAGGTCCTGCTCCGCCGTGGCGCTCGGATCGATCTGCGCGAATTGCCTGGCCGACGTTTCCAGCCACGCCTTCAAGTCCGCGCCCTTGATCTTCACGGCTTGCAAGTTGTTATTGCTATATAAATACAGGTCGCCCGGATTGCGCACCTGCAAACCGATCGGCGCGGCCGGCGTCGCGCCCGCGGCCACGTCCGTGAAGTCCGACGGCCCGTTGCGGCCCGCCTTGAATGGCGCGCTGCACGAGATGACGGGGATATTCTTGTAGCTGGACAAGGTCGCATCCGTGCTGGTGGCGATGAAGTTTTTCACGTAATCGAGCTGTGCCTGGTTCACCAGCTGGATGGCGCTGACGTCGCCCACCAGCGCGAAGTAGGCGGACATCTCGAAATCCGTGCTGATGCCCAGCGGCTGCTTGGCGTAGGCGATGGTGGCCGCGTGCTCGGTGGCTACCAGTGGCGCGATGGCCGGGTCGGCTTTCACGAGGGTCGTGCCGTCCGTGTACTTGAAGCCGCGTGATTCCACCGTCGTCCTGGCCGGCTGCACCACCCACTTGCCGCCTTGATACATCAGCGTCAACTTGATGATGCCCAGGCGGCGGCCCCAGCTTTGCGCCATGACGGTGGGCACGCCATTGACGAAGCCGTTGACGGCGTCGATCTTCGCGCTGGCGGGGAAGGCGGCGAACGAGGCGTCCAGCGCGGCCGCGCCCGTCTCTTTGCCTTTCGGGAAGATCAAGTGCGAGTGGCCGATCATCAGCGCGTCGATGCCCGTGCTGGTCAAGTGATAGCTGCCGTTTTCCATCTTCGGGCTGTAGGCGCTCGTGTCCAGGCCGCCATGCGACAGGGCCACGACGAGGTCGGCGCCCTTGTTGCGCAATTCCGGCACATACTGTTTCGCCGCTTCCTGCACGCCCGTCACGCTGACTTTGCCGGCGAGCACTTTCTGGTCCCATTCGAGGATTTGCGGCGGCACAAAGCTCAGCACGCCCACATTGATTTTCACGGTCAGCTTGCTGCCGTCGGGCGCCGTGGCGGCGAAATCGCGGGGCAGCAGGGCGTAGGGCTGGAAGATGGGCTTGCCGCTGCTCACGCCGACGACATTGCTCAGCACGGAAGGGAAGGCCGGCGCGCCGCAAGTGCCCGTGGGCTTGGCCACGCCCGGTATGCCGAAATCCGTGTTGGTGATCTGGCTCAGGTAGGGCAAGCCATAGTTGAATTCATGGTTGCCCATGCCGCCCGCGTCGTATTTCAGCGCGTTCATGGCCTTGTGCACGGCTAGCGTGCCGCTGCAAGGAACGGGTGCGGCCACGGCTTGCAGGTCGGCCAGCAAGGTGCCCTGGATGACGTCGCCATCGTCGAGCAGCACATTGTTCGGGTTTTCCGCGCGCGCCGCCTGGATCAGGGTCGACGTGCGCTCCAGGCCCAGGCTCGTGTCTTCGGCCAGCGCGTAATAGTTGTAGCTCAACACGTTCGAGTGGATATCGGTCGTTTCCAGCAATGCCACGGTGACCGTCGTGCCCTCGGGAATGGCTGGCGCTGTATTCGAACTGCCGTTGCAACCGACCAGCCCCGCACTTGCCAGCGCCGCCAGCATGACCCAATTTGTTTTCATTACCGCCCTCGGAAAGATTCAAAGGACGCGACTGTAACGCCGCCATATGACGCGGCGATGACAGCCGTGCAAGGCGCATGGAGACAGGGTCGCGCGCGATGGCGCGACCGCCTGTCAATGTGCCGGCAGTTTTTTCAGCACTTCATTGCTGAAGTAAGGCTCGTCTTCCACCCAGAAAATATAGTCGAGGCCCAGGTAGTTGCGGGCAAAGTCGAGCAAGTCTTCGACTGAATTCTTTTTCCCGGTACGGGGATTGACTTGGCGCAGGTTGCCGTCCTGTACGGCCATGCCCTTGACCAGGTTCGCCGGATAGTCCTTGATAAAACCGTAACTCTGGCCCATATGGCTTTTCCGATACGGCATCAGGTCAGGACCGCCGACGCCCATCCGCAGCGCTTGCGCTTGCGCAAACAGGCCGCGCATATAGCCCTTGTCGGTCCACGGCAGCCATTCACCGGGCAGGAAATTCAGATACACCATGGTGGTGGTGTGGGGAAAAGCCGCGGCCAGTACCTGCATGTTGTCCTTGATGGCATCGACATAGTGTTGCGGCTTGAAATCATCGGGGAACGTCGTATTTCCCTTGCCGTCTTCCACGCCAATGTCGATCGAGCTTTCGCTGAAATTGATGCCCTCGATTTTCCCGTCAAATTCCTTGCCCAGCGCCTGGATCAAGCGTTGATAGCGCTCGCGTACCGGCGCTTCCCACATTTTTGGCGACCAGCCATATTCATCATCGGTGACCGCTTTATGCGGGTCGCGTTCCGGTGCGGAAAGCATGCTTTGCTTGATGATGCCGCCTTGGTAGCGAGGATCGCTGAGCAAGTAGGCCGGCACATTGTGGCGCGGCGTGAATGATTTTTCCTGCAATTGTATCCACAGCTTTTTCCCGATCGAGTCGAGATAGCTGATGTCGTGGCGGATCGGCGCAAAATCGTAACGGTCCTGTTCCGGCTCCAGGCTGCGCCAGGTGTACACGATTTGAGCACCGCTGAAGCGCGGATCGCTTAATGCCTTATCCGCGCGGATGTTTTCCCCGTGCGGTTCCCGGTGATTGAAGTAAATATAGTGCTTGATCGGGTGCTTTATTTCCGCGGCAATCGCACTGCCCATGATCAAAATAACTAATGCAAAAAACGTTGTATGGCTGCGTAAGATCATCGATTCCTTGGGCACTGTGAGAATTTAGCTGTTCAGTCGCCAGGCGCTTGCTTCGATAGCAGAGCCGGTGCGATTCCACTATAGCACCTTGAGGAGGTGGCCTGGACTGCGCGGCGTGTTCAGGATGGCAGGTGACGATTAGCATGCTCAATGCAAGTAAGTTGCATTATAATTCGCAAATGCAATTGAACTGCATTTGCATCCGCCGTCACGCACCCACCAATTCGAAGGATTCCCCATGCCCCAGCGCAAACTCCCCGTCACCGTCCTGTCCGGCTTTCTCGGCGCCGGCAAGACCACCTTGCTCAACCACATACTGCGCAACCGCGAAGGCAAGCGCGTGGCCGTCATCGTCAACGACATGAGCGAAGTCAATATCGACGCGTCGCTCGTCAAGGACAGTGCCGAGGCGGCCGGCGCGGCACTGTCGCGCACGGAAGAAAAACTCGTGGAAATGTCGAACGGCTGCATCTGCTGCACCCTGCGTGACGATCTGCTGCTGGAAGTGCGGCGCCTGGCGTTTGAAGACCGCTTCGATTACCTGTTGATCGAATCGACGGGCGTGGGCGAACCGATGCCCGTGGCCGCCACCTTCGACTTCGAGGACGAGCACGGCGACAGCCTGAACGACGTGGCGTGCATCGACTGCATGGTCACCGTCGTCGACTGCGCCAACCTGCTGGCGGATTTTCACAGCGAAGACAGCCTGGAGCAGCGGGGAGAAACGGCGGGCGAGGGCGACGACCGCCAGCTGGCCAACCTGCTCACGGAACAGATCGAGTTTGCCAATGTCATCGTCCTCAACAAGGTCGACATGGTGGCGGCGGACGAGCGCCGGCGCGTGCTGGCCATTTTAAAAGCCCTCAATCCCGGCGCGCGCATCATCGAAACCAACCAGTCCATCGTGCCGCTCGACGCCATCCTGGGCACGCACTTGTTCGACCTGGAGCAGGCGGCCGCCATGCCGGGCTGGGCCCAGGAGTTGGCCGGCAGCCACACGCCGGAGACGGAAGCCTACGGCATCGCCAGCTTCGTCTACCGGGCGAAGGAACCGTTCCACGCGCAGCGCCTGCACGACTACATTTCGCAGCCGATACCGGGCGTGGTGCGCAGCAAGGGATATTTCTGGCTGGCCAGCCGCCCCGAATGGGTGGCCAGCCTGTCCGGCGCGGGCAAGCTGATGAATATCGAGCCCGTGGGACTGTGGTGGGCGTCCGTGCCGAAGGAGCGCTGGCCCACGGATGCCGCCTCGCTGGCGGAAGTGAAGGCGGGCTGGAGCGAAACGTACGGCGACCGCTACCAGGAGCTCGTCTTCATCGGCCAGGACATGGACCAGGCGGCCATCGAGGCGGACTTGAAGAAATGTCAACTCAACACCACGGAAACGCGCCAGGGCATGGCCGCCTGGCGCCAGCTGCCCGACCCGTTTCCACTATGGCAACGCATGGAAGAACTCGAAGACTAACTTGAACAGGAACACACTATGACAGAACTGATCCCCGTCACCATCATCACGGGCTTTCTCGGCAGCGGGAAAACGACCTTGCTCAAGCGCATATTGCAGGGCGATCACGGCGTGCGCATCGCCGTGATCGAAAATGAATTCGCCGCCGAAAGCATCGACCATGGCTTGCTGGTGCAGGACAGCGACGAGCAGATCGTGGAAATGAACAATGGCTGCATCTGCTGCAGCGTGCGGGGCGACCTGATCCGCATCCTGGGCGAATTGCACGCCAGGCGCGTGACGGGAAGCATCACGTTTGATCACGTCATCATCGAAACGACGGGCCTGGCCGCGCCCGGCCCCGTGGCGCAAACCTTCTTTGCGGAACCCAGCGTCAGCGAGTGCTACATGCTGGACGCCATCCTGACGGTGGTCGATGCGCGCCATGCGCAGCAGCAATTGACGGCGCACAAGGAAGCGCAGGAGCAGGTGGGCTTTGCCGACCGCATCCTGCTGTCGAAGACGGACCTGGTCGGCAAGGAAGCGCTGGCCGCGCTGCGCCAGCGCCTGGTCGCCATCAATGGCCGCGCCAGCATACAGAAAGTGCGCTTTGGCAATGTGCCGCTGCGCGATATCCTGAACATCCGCGGTTTCAATCTGAACGCCATCGTCGAGCTGGAGCCGAATTTCCTCGGAGAACTGGGCCACCGCCATGGGGACGGCGTGCAATCGTTCGTCTACCACCAGGCCCAGCCCCTCGATCTGCTCCAGGTGGAAAACTTTCTCGATGCCGTGGTGCAGCTGTTCGGCGCCCAGCTGATGCGCTACAAGGGCATTTTGTATGTTGCCGACTTGCCATGCCGCGCCGTGTTCCAGGGCGTGCACATGCTGATGGGCTCGGAATTGGGCGCACCGTGGCGCGACGATGAGCCGCGCGCCAGCAAGATCATTTTTATCGGCCGCGACTTGCCGCAGGAGATGCTGATCCGGGGCCTCGACCGCTGCGTGGTCAAGGCGGATAGTCCCGTCGGGGTGGCCGCATGAGCGTGGAAGCGGGCTTGCCCGCCCTGGCGCTGATCTTTCTGCTTGGCATGCGGCATGGCCTGGAACCGGACCACCTGGCCGCCGTCGATGGCCTCACCTTGCGCAGCCAGGCGGCCCACCCGCGCTGGACGCCGTGGATGGGGGCGCTGTTTGCCCTCGGCCATGGCGTCTGCGTGCTGGTCATCGTGGCCGTTGCCGCCCTGGCATCCAGGCAATTCACTCCTTCGGAAAGCGTGTTCGGCTGGCTGGAATGGCTGCCCATCGTCTTGCTGCTGGTGATAGCCGCCCTGAATGCGCGCAGCTTGCTGGCCGGCACGCAACTGGCCGAGGTGCGCGGCCGGCTGCTGCCAGGCTGGCTGCGGCGCGCGTCCGGGCCGCTGGGCGCCATCCTCGTCGGCATGCTGTTCGCGCTCGTGTTCGACACTGCCTTGCAGGCGGCGGCCTGGGGCTACGCGGCCGTGGCGCTGGGCGGCATGGGGCCAGCCTTGCTGACGGGGACGGTGTTTGCCGTCGGCATGGGCGTGACGGATACCTTCGATGGCTGGGTCACGGCAAAGGTCATGCGCACCGGCAAGCTTGATGTCGTGCGGGCGTTCCGGCGCCGCCTGGGCTGGCCCATCGTCGCCATCTGCGTGGCGATGGCCGCTTGCATGGCTGCCGGCAAGCTTGATCCGGCCTGGTCGCTGCCGGAAAGCTGGACGGCGGCGCTGGGCGCGGCCATGGTCTTGCTGATGGCGGCCCTGTACGGCTGGACCTTGCTGGGCTTGCGCCGCGTGCGTGCGTAAGGGAAGGGCGTGGGTATAATGGGAAAAAACTGCCGAGTCCTCCCATGCCCGCACCCGATATCGTTATCCGCCTGCTGACGCCAGCCGACACCACCGCCTTTTGCGCGCTGCGCCTGCGCGCCATCCTGGATTCGCCCAGCTCGTTTTCGGCGTCGCGCGAGGATGAACTGGCGCGCACGCCGGAGGAACACGTGCAGCGCATCGCCGGCGGCACCCTGCAGCGCGGCTTTGGCGCCTTCGATGGCGATCGTCTCGTGGGTTTTGCCGGCTTGCGGCGCGAATCGCTGCGCCAGTTGTCGCACAAGGCCGTGCTATGGGGCGTGTTTGTCGATGTGACGCAGCGGGGCCATGGCGTGGCGCGGCGTCTGGTGAACGCCTGCATCGAACTGGCCGAGACGGACCCTGCCATCATGCAAGTGCACTTGAGCGTGAATGCGGAAAACAATGCCGCCCTTCGGCTGTATGAGTCCCTGGGATTTATCGCGTATGGCACGGAGCCGCGCTCGATGCGTGTGGGCAACCTGTTTTATGACGAGCATCACCTGGCCTTGCTGCTCAATTGATGTCAGAAGGGTCTTACTTGCAGCGCGGGCACAGGCCCTTGATCAGGTAATCGACTTCGCCGCCGCTGAAACCTTCCGGTAGAAGCACGGGCGGCGGCAGCTTGACTTCGTTGAAGCAGGTGACGTTCGCGCATTTGGTGCACTGGAAGTGCGCGTGCTCGTGCGCCTGGTGGCCGGCACCGGCGCTGAAGCGCCACACCTGGTCGGCGCCCGCGATGCGGTGCACCAGCTCATTTTCCGTCAGCCATTCCAGCACCCGGTACAGGGTGACGGAATCGATATCGCTGTCCTGTGACAGCGCTTGCTGGATTTCATGGTGGGTCAGCGAACGGCTTTGCGTCATTAAAAAGTCGAGCACCTTCACGCGCGTCTTGGTGACGCGGGCGTTGGTGTTGCGGATCAGCGATTCGGCGTGCGGTGTAGAAGATGATGTCAACATGATAAGCCTGCTTGCGGGGGATCGGCTGACGGCGTCATCGCCGTGCCCGTTGCCACCCTATGGGCCGTATCTTAGCATGCGTGCCGCACCGGATGGAACGGCGTCATGGTTTGAACGTCCAATAGCGGCCGGCGGCCGTATCGACGGGCTCGAGAAAGCGCTGGTCGGCGCGCGCATGGTTGCGTATCAGATAAAACATATCGGACAGGGCCGAGCGTTTTTCCGCAAAGTAGGAGTGCTTCATGAAGCTCGTGTCGACCCCGGTGGCGTCGATGGTTTCCACGCCCGCCACGATCAGCATGCCGGCGCCGCTGTCGCCTGCCCGCGCGTAGCCGTGCACGGCTTTCGAGGCGGCCAGCGCCA
The DNA here is from genome assembly GCF_046113285.1 of Janthinobacterium aestuarii. Taxonomy (NCBI): domain Bacteria; kingdom Pseudomonadati; phylum Pseudomonadota; class Betaproteobacteria; order Burkholderiales; family Oxalobacteraceae; genus Janthinobacterium; species Janthinobacterium aestuarii. The sequence goes on along the minus strand of NZ_CP142524.1, from coordinate 3,191,081 downwards.
GGTCTTGCGAAGAGGCATATAAAGTGACGGGGTTGCGCGCGCCGGCCAGTTTGGGCGCGATATCCTGTTTGAAGATGGCGGCGTCGATGTCGGGCGCGGACAGGATGATTTCCGTGATCTTTTGCGCCAGTTGCGGTTGCGCGGCCAGCAAGTCGGCCACGGCGCGCGCCAGGCCCCGGCTGCCCATGCTGTGGCCTACCAGATAGACTTGCGCCGCCTCCGTGCTGGCGAGAAAGTCGCCCAGGAAAGCCGTGATGTGGGGCGTGCTCCATTCGATATTGTTTTCATCGATGGTGTAGCTGGCCACTTCACCACGCGACGGCCAGCTGTAGAACACGGGCGCGCCGTCGAAACCGAGGTCGTAGGCCATTTGTCCCGTGCGCCGCGCCGCATCCTCGAAACTCACGTTGTAGCCGTGCACGAAGATAAAGGCGCTCTTGCCGGCCGACGCGCGGATCTGGGTTTTCAGTGCGGCAAAGAAGTTGTCGTGGTCCTGCACGTCGGCCGACAGCACCACCACGTGCTTGGCCGGGTCGTCGCGAAATTCCAGGCGCCACAGCGACGGCGATTCCAGCTGGCCCATGCGGTGGTCGCGCGGGATGCTGATGTCGCAGCTGCCATAGCTGAGCGGGCCATTGCCTCCCATGACGTTGCGTTCGCCGCTGAAGCGCTGGGCCGGCGGCTTGCCCACGTCGCGCTGGCGGTCCGTGGCGAAATACACTTTCACCACCGCGTAGTTCGACACGACGGCGCTTTTGTCGGCGGGGGCGGGCGCCGTTTGCGCCGCAGGCGCTGCCGGCGGCAGGGCTACGGGCGGACGCAGCGCATCGAGCAAGCCTTGCGCGGCGAACAGGGTTTCCATGTCATCGGGTACTTTCGCCGTGGAGAGGGCAGCCGACAGGGCCAGTTGCAGCTGGGTATTGGCGGGTTCGGCCTCCAGCGCGGCGATGGCGGCCAGGATGGCGGCGGCGCTGTCGAACTTGGCGATGGCCAGCTTCAGGCGTTGATAGTGGCTGGCGACGGCTTCCGGCGCGTGGCCCGGCGCGCCATGTTCGATGGCCGCCACGACGGCGGAAGTAATCAAGTCCATGCGCTACCTGCCTCTCTGATCAGTATGAATTAAATATCAACTCATATTGCCATAAAAGCACGCGGAAAGCGACTTGTCCAGCACCGCGCGCACGCGGTGCGCGGCAGGTCAATGCTGCTTGTCGTCGCTGAACTGCTGCGCCAAGGATTGCAGAGGGGCCACCGTCAGGCCGCCGCGGCTCACATGCTCGGGGATGGCCACGCGCACCGGCTTGCTGTGCATGTTGCTTGACGACAGCACGTTCGTCGTGGTCTCTGGCGCCGCATTCCACACGGGATCGACGATGCCTTCGAACACCTGTTTCAATTGCTCGCCCCAGGTATCTCGGATCATGCGGAAATACTGGTTCTTTTCATCGATGGTGACGAAGCGCGTGACGGCCAGGCTGCCCGTCTCGTAGACGAGCAGATCGAGCGGCAAGCCGACGGAAATGTTCGAGCGCAAGGTGGAATCCATGGAGATCAGCGCACACTTGGCCGCTTCATCGAGGCGCGTGAACGGGTTGATGACCCGGTCGATGATGGGCTTGCCGTATTTGGCTTCGCCGATCTGGAAATACGTGTTTTCATCATGCGATTCGATGAAATTGCCGGCCGAATACACCTGGAACAATCGGCAGCGCTCGGCGCCTATCTGGCCGCCCACAATGATGCTGACGTTGAAATCGATGCCGCAGTCGGCCAGGGCCTTCGCTTCGCGCAGGTGCACGGTGCGCACGGCTTCGCCCACGATGCGCGCCGCGTCGTACATGCTGGCCACGTTCCAGATGCTGCGTCCGTCCGCATCGACGTGTTCGGAGACGATCTGGCGGATCGCCTGCGAGATCGACAGGTTGCCGGCCGTCATCAGGACCAGCATGCGGTCGCCCGGGTTCTCGAACACGCTCATCTTGCGGAAGGTGCCCACCTGGTCCACGCCGGCGTTGGTGCGGGAGTCGGACAGGAAGACCAGGCCTTCGTTCAGGCGCATACCTATGCAATAAGTCATCGTCGTAAATCAAATCCAAAGGGGGAGCATTCTACACCAGCCGGGGCTTGAGTATCCGCCGCAAGCCCCGGCCAGCCTCATTCCTGCCTATTTACACGGGCACGATCTGTACATCCACGTGCAGCGTTTCCGTGCCGCCGCCCTGGCGCACGCCGCGCACGGGCGCGGCCGAATCGTAGTCGCGCCCGATGGCCAGGCGGCAATACGCATCCGTCATCAGCCGCGCGTGGGTCACGTCGATGCTGACCCAGCCTGCGAAATCCGTGTCTTCCGTCCAGGCGTCGACCCAGGCGTGGCTGGCCGCGTGGCCCGTCGTGCCCGGGTCGATGTAGCCGGACACATAACGGGCCGGGATGCCCCAGGCGTGGCAGCAGGCGAGGAACAGATGGGCGTGATCCTGGCACACGCCGCGCCCCAGGGCCAGGGCGTCGCCGGCCGTGGTGGTGACCATGGTGGCGCCGCTTTCATAGGCCACCTTGCCGACGATGTGCTCGGCCAGGCGCAGCAGATGGCCCGTGCCGGCCGTTACGCGGCGGTCCGGCAGGCTGGCGGCCGCCAGTTCCACAATGGCGGGGTTCGCTTCCGTCAGCGGCGTCGGCATGGTAAACAGCAGCGGCGACAGGGTATCGACCAGGTTCAGCCGCCCCTTGTGCGGGTAGATGGTTTCCACCACGCCCTGGGCCACCAGGCTCAGCGATTGATGGCTGCCGTTGATCGTCAGCATGTGCGACAGATTGCCGTAGGCATCCGTATAGGCGTGGCACTGTCCCGGCGTCGTGATTTGCCAGGACAGGGCCCGCTGCTGCGGCTCGATACGCGGCGTCAGGTGCAGCTGCTGGATGGTGTAGGCCAGCGGCGCACTGTAGGCGTAGCGGGTTTCGTGGCGGATGGTGAGCTGCATCAGGCCGCCAGGGGAACGAGGAAGTCGCGGCTGACCCGGTTGCCCAGCTCATAGATGTTTTCCAGAAACTCAGTCAGGGTATGGTGCAAGCCCGCCTTCATGATGTCGTCGATATGGCCGAATTTCAGTTCCGCATGCAGCTTGCCGGCGAACCGCTCCGTATCGGCCGACACGTCGTTGCGGATATGTTTCAGGTTTTCCACCACGTCATCCATGCAGGCAAGTAATGACCTGGGCATGTCGCCGCGCAGCATCAGCAATTCCGCCACCCGTTCCGGGGTGATGACGTCGCGGTAGACCTTGCGGTAGATCTCGAAGCCGGAAACGGAGCGCAGCAGGGCCGCCCAGTAGTAAAAGTCGCGCTGGGTGATGTCTTTCGACGTATCGCGCGCGCCATGGAACTTCACGTCGAGGATGCGCGCCGTGTTGTCGGCCCGCTCCAGGAAGGTGCCGAGGCGAATGAAATAAATCGCTTCGTCCTTGAGCATGGTGCCCAGGGTCACGCCGCGCGACAGATGCGAGCGGTACTTGACCCATTCGAAGAAGGCGCTGGGGTCCGTTTCCAGCAGATTGCTTTTCAGGCGCTTCTGCATATCGAGCCAGGTGGCGTTCTGGATTTCCCACACTTCCGTCGTCAGGGTCCCCCGCACGGCGCGGGCGTTTTCGCGTGCGCCCGTCAGGCAGGCCAGGATGGACGAGGGGTTGTTCGGGTCGCGCACCATGAAGTCGAGCACGTCGCGCGTATGGAAGCGGCCGTATTTGTGGTCGTACGCGCTTTGCAGCTCAGAAATGCCCAAGGTGGCGCGCCAGCCTTGCTCCGCGTCCTGCTCGGACTGGGGCAGCATCGACGTTTGCATGTTGACGTCGAGCATCCGCGCCGTATTTTCCGCCCGCTCCGTGTAGCGGGCCATCCAGAACAAATGATCGGCAGTGCGGCTCAGCATGTTTTTTCTCCTGCAAAGGCGGATGTGGCTTCCAGTACCCAGGTATCCTTGGTGCCGCCTCCCTGCGATGAATTGACCACCAGCGAGCCTTCGCCCAGCGCCACGCGGGTCAGGCCGCCCGGTACCATGGAAATCGTCTTGCCGGACAGCACGAACGGGCGCAAATCGATGTGGCGCGGCGCGATGCCGGCCTCGACATACGTGGGGCAGGCGGACAGGGCCAAGGTCGGCTGGGCGATGTAGCCGTCCGGATTGGCCAGCAGGCGCTGGCGGAAATCCTCGATCTGCGCCAGGCTCGACGCCGGCCCCACCAGCATGCCGTAGCCGCCCGCGCCATGCACTTCCTTGACGACGAGTTTCGGCAAGTTGGCCAGCACGTAGGACAGGTCGGCCGCCTTGCGGCACTGGTACGTGGGCACGTTGTTGAGGATCGGTTCCTGCGACAGGTAGAATTTGATCATGTCGGGCACGAAGGGGTAGATCGACTTGTCGTCGGCCACGCCCGTGCCGATGGCGTTGGCCAAGGTGACCCGTCCCGCGCGGTACACGGACAGCAGGCCCGGCACGCCCAGCGAGGAATCGGAGCGGAAGGCCAGCGGATCGAGGAAATCGTCGTCGACCCTGCGGTAGATGACGTCGACGCGCTTGGGCCCGCGCGTGGTGCGCATGTAGACGGAATTGTCGTTGACAAACAAATCCTTGCCTTCGACCAGTTCCACGCCCATTTGCTGGGCCAGGAAAGCGTGCTCGAAGTAGGCGGAGTTGTACATGCCGGGCGTCATGACGACGACCGTCGGGTCATCGACGCCCATGGGTGCGACGGAGCGCAGGTTGTCGAGCAGCATATCCGGGTAATGGTCGACGGGGGCGATGCGGTTGCGGGCGAACAGTTCCGGGAACAGCCGCATCATCATCTTGCGGTCTTCCAGCATGTAGGATACGCCGGACGGCACCCGCAGATTGTCTTCCAGTACATAGAATTCGCCCTGGCCCGCGCGCACGATGTCGACGCCGGCGATGTGCGCATAGATGTCGGAAGCGACGGCAATGCCCTGCATTTCCGGGCGGTACTGGGCATTCTTGTAGATTTGCTCGGCCGGAATGATGCCCGCCTTGATGATGTTTTGTTCATGATAGATATCATGGATGAACATGTTCAAGGCTTGCACGCGCTGGATCAGGCCCGTCTGCATCTGCGCCCATTCGGCAGCGGGGATGATGCGGGGGATGGTGTCGAACGGAATCAGGCGTTCCGTGCCGGCATCGTCGCCGTAGACGGCGAACGTGATGCCGACGCGGCGGAACGTCAGGTCGGCTTCGGCCCGCTTGCGGGCGATGGTCTCGGGCGATTGCTGTTCCAGCCAGTTGTTGAATTCACGATAGTGTTCACGTACCTTGCTGTCCGTACCCACGTCATCTGCAGTCATTTCATTGAAAAAATTTGCCATGTTGTGATTTCCCTTGAGCCGTGTCTGACTATAGCTCAGCAGGAAGCGTGCCAATGGCGCACGCCCGAAAGTATGTAAAAAATGACCACTTTTGTGGCGTAAAACCGTCATCCGCACCGCTTTGGTGCGCTACGGCAGCGATTTTGCCGGCAGATGGGGCGCAGCTGCGATCAGGTGCCTGGCGTGACGAAGGGCCGGCAATCGATCGGCAGGTCGATGGTAAACGTGGTGCCCGTTTCCGGCGCACTGTCGACCAGCGCGCTGCCGCCGTGGCTTTCCGCCACGTTTTGCACGAAGGGCAGGCCGATACCCCAGCCGGGCGCGTTGCCTTCGTGCTCGCGGCGCAGGTATTCGAAGATGCGCTGCGTCTGGTCTTGCGCGATATTGCTGCCCGTGTTGTGCACGCTCAAGATCATGCGTTCGCGCAAACTGTCGATATGAATATGGATGGGACCGTCGTCGCCATACTTGACGGCATTGACGACGAGGTTTTCCAGGGCACGGCGCAGCGAATTTTCGCACCACCAGCCCGTCACGGAGGTGCCGCTGACCACGCATTTGCCCGGATGGCCGATATTGACGCTGTCGGCAACCTGCCGTGCCAGCGGCAGTACGTCGAGGCGCCGCAGGACGAGGGGCAGCTTTTGTCCCCGGTGGTAGCTGAGCGTATCGAGCAATTCCTGGATCATGTCGTCGAGGCGCTTGCCGTGCTCGATAATTTTCAGCGCCAGCGCCGCCACGTCCGGCTGTTGCGCGCGCCGCTGCAGCAGCTGTGCACTGTTGAGCATGACGGACAGGGGATTGCGCATGTCGTGCGACAGCCCGGCGGCGATGCGGCGCTGAAAACTTTCGTGCATGGCGGTAAATTCCAGGATGGCTTCGCGGATGCCCGTATCGATCGAGGCATTGATCACCTTCCAGTCCTTTCGCCGCAGCGGCACGCCCGCCTCCAGCGCGGCGGCGGCGAAGCAGTCGCGGAAAATCTGGTATTCCTGAATTACCTGTTCCGGGCCATAACTGGTCATGCGCGCCCGTTCGTTGCCATGCACGGCAGGCGCGTTGGTGTTGCTGGTGGCGTCGTCGCGCGGGTAGCCTGGCGTGAGCGCTTCGGCCAGGTTGTCGAAGAAGGCGGGCAAGGTGTTGATGAGGATGGGCGTGAGCAAGGCATCGGCGCCGCGTACCTTGGCGCGCACCTCGTGCTCCCACTGCGTCAGCACGGCATCGCGCATGCTGAAGATGCGCCGCGTGCGGGCGGGCATGTCCAGCGCAAGCATTTTCTGGTCAGAGGCATAGGTCATCGCGGCTCCCCATCGACATCCCGGCATCCGCGCGATGCAAGGCGGGAGCTAAAGTATCCTCCAAATCGGCGCGCAGGTGGCGTTCAATTTGACGCGTGGGCGCCCGTCATGACGGCGCTCAAATGGCTGAGGGCCGCATCCCATTGCTCCAGCGAAAAGTTTTGCGGGTCGTCATGACCGTTCGCAAAGCCCGTATCGAGCACGGCGTGGAAGGCGGGAATCAGCCACGTGCCCTTGCGCACGCTGGCGGCGATATACAGCAGGGCCAGGCGGTCGTATTGGGCCGGCGTAAAGCCGGGATCGGGCGCCAGGCCATCGTTGCCCTTGCCGCCGCCGGGCACGGAGTTGCGCGGCTGCACCAGTTCCACGTGCAGGAACAGACCCGTCAGCGACGGCTTGTCCTTTTCCAGCTTGCTGGCATAGCCGGCCGTGCCAAAGTCGCGCACGGCCAGGGAATCGCCGAGGCGGTTCACGTAGACATGGCCCTTCGGACCGCCGCCGAGCGCCGGATTGCGCAAGTTGAAATCGTTGAAATCCCAGCTGGCGTCGTTGATGTGATCGGGAATGGTTTCGTTGAGAAAATTCGGGTAGCTGGTGTCGTGGATGACGAAATAGCGGGCCATGGGCGCGGCCAGCCGGCCCACGGCGCGCGACAGCGGTGCATCGACGGCGCCGCCCGCGTCCGCCTCGGCGATGCCTTGTTCCGCCAGCCAGGCGCGCAGGGCGACGGGGGCGATGCCCGTGCGCTGGCCGACGTGGGCGGCAAGAAAGGCCGGCAGCGGCGCACTGTCGCCCAGACGCGCATACAGTTTCACGGGGCGCAGCAGACACATGGCTTGCGCCCGCGCATCGCCCTTGAAACCGCTTTTCCAGGCCGCGTAAGGGCAGGCGGCCTGCTTTTGGGCAGCGGCGGGCAGGGACAGGCAGAGCAATAACAGGAGGGCAGGGAGTTTCATGCGGGCATTGTCGCCCATATCCGGCCGTTGGCACAGGCGCGCACGCGAAGCGGCCCGGGGAAGGGGCAGCTTCGCGTCGGTCCGGTTAAAACGCCACGCTGCCCGATACGACGAAGGTGCGCGGCGCTGCCAGCACGAGGCTGCCCGCGTCGAACGAGGAGACGGCCGAGGCCCAGTAGCTGCGGTCGGCCACGTTGTCGATGCGCGCGCGCAAGGTCACGTCATGGCCCGCCACCTGCGTCAGGTAGCGCGCGCCGATGTCGACGCGGGTCCAGGACGGCAACTGTTTGCTGTTGGCCAGATCCGCATACTGCGTCGAGGTGTAGACGGTGCGGGCATTCAGGCTCAAGCCTGGCGCGTCGGGCACGTCCCATTCGCCGCCCACGCTGAGCTGTGTTTTTGGCGCGCCGATGGCGTTCTTGCCATTGTTGGCCGGCTTGTCCGTCTTGCGCTGTTCCGTATCGAGCCAGGTCAGGCCGCCCAGCAGGCGCACGCCCGCCATCGGCGTGCCGAAGACGGACAGTTCCAGGCCCTGGTTGCGCTGTTCGCCCGACAAGGTGGCTCGCGAGCCGACCACGGCCGGCAATGGCTTGGCGGTCGAGAACAGCGCGGCGCTCATGCCCAGCCTGCCGCCGTCATATTTGACGCCGATTTCCTTCTGCTTCGACTTGTAGGGCGAGAAGACTTCGCCCTTGTTGCTCAGTGGCACGTCGTTCTGGCCATCGAAATAGGTACCGCTGGCAACGGGGCCCTTGACCAGCGCCTCGATGTAGTTGGCGTAGACCGACACGTTCTTGCCGGCCTTGTAGACGATGCCGGCCACGGGCGTCGTGGCGCTCTTGTCATAGCTGGAATATTGCACAGCCGTGCCATAGGCATATGCCGCATCGCGGATCTGCTGGCGGCGCAGGCCCACGGTCAGCAGCAGCCGGTCGTCGAGGAAGGCCATGGTATCGGCCACGGCGTAGCTGTTGAGGATAGTCTTTTGCGTCAGGCGCGGGTCGCTCATCACGCCGCCCGAGTTCGCGGGCACGGTGGGCGGCATGGCCACGTCCAGCGGATGGTAGATATTCGTCGGCAAGCCCGCGTAATCGCTGATCGCATACGCATTTTTCGCCTCGTTCCAGTGCCCGGACCAGCTGGCCACCAGGGTGTGGCGGACGGCGCCGGTATGGAGCTTGCCGCGCACGCCCAGTTCGCCCGTGCGGATTTCCTGCTTGCGGGCATTGTCGAAGCGGTACACGCTGGCATCGCCATTGAGCGCGCTCAACGTCGGTTGGGCCAGGCTGTTCGCTTCCTTCGTCGAGCGGCTGCCGAACGCGGCCCAGGCTACGACATCCTTGGCGAGGTCGACTTCGGCGCGTGCCGTGCCGAACACGTCATGCTCCTTCGAATAGCTCCATGGCTGGGCAAAGTTCTTCGACGCATCGGGTGCGCCTGGCAAGGCCGTCAGGCTGCCCGTGTTGATGGAAGGGCGCGGCGCCGTCAAATCGAAATTCTGGTAGCCAGCGTCGGCCGACAGGCGGTAGCCGCGGCCCCGGTAGTCGAGGCCGACCGAGAACATGCCCACGTCGTGGTCTTCGCGCTGGATGCCGGTTTCGCCCTGGCGCTTGGCGGCATTCACGCGCACGCCGAATTCCTGCTGCTCGCCAAAGCGGCGCGCCACGTCGATGGCCGCGTAGGCGTGGCCGCCCGATTCCACGCCCACGGTCAATTCCGTCAGCGGCGTGTTGCCGGCGCGCTTGGGCATCAGGTTGATGGCGCCGCCGATGCCGCTGCCGCCCGGCGCCGCGCCGTTGAGGAAGGCGCTGGCGCCGCGGAACACTTCCACGCGCTCGAGTAATTCCGGCGAGACATATTGACGAGGCAGGACGCCGTACAGGCCGTTGTACGCCACGTCGTCCGAATCGAGGGCGAAGCCGCGGATCACATACACTTCCTGGAAGTTGCCGTAACCGCGAGACATGCGCACCGCGCCATCGCTTTGCAGCAAGTCGCCCACGCTGCGCGCTTGCTGGTCGGCAATGAATTGCTGTGTATAACTGGTGCTGCCGAATGGCGAGTCCATCATGTCCACGGCACCGAGGATGCCCATGCGCCCGCCGCGCGCCACCTGGCCACCCGCATACGCTTTCGACAGTCCTTGCGCCGACGCGTCGGCCGAGGCATTGACGACTACCGTGGGCATGGTTGGCGCGTCGCCGGCCGCTGCTGCGGTGCTGGTTTGCGCGTGGGCGGCGGCGCTGGCCAGCAGGAAGGCGGCCAGGGCGAACGGGGTAGGGACGAGGTGGAAGGTGCGCATGGAGTTATCTGGATATTAATGAGAATGATTATCATTATATTCCAGCGCGGTGCGGCGCGTGGGAAAGTGTGAGAAAGCGATGAAAAAGTCGTCATTTGTGCAACATCCGATACCCCAGGGTGCCGGAATCTGGCGAGAAAAGGCGCGCCAGGCGATACCTTGTGGATTTATTAATGCCTATGGTCAAGTTTCGCTAAAATAAGCCATCGCGCCCGGCGCCCACAGGAAACCGCATGCCATTGCACCGCCATCTACAGTCCGCTTCCATGCGCCTACGGGGCGGCTTGAGCTTCAAAGGCGCGGCCGTCGCGCTGATCCTGGCCATGCATGTGCTGGGCCTGTATTTCCTCCTGCTGCCGGCGCGGCAGCTCAAGCAATATACGGAAGTGGCCTTCATGACCTTGCTGCCGCCCCGGCCCGCGCCGCAGGCGCCGCCGATGGCCATGCCGCCACCCATGCCGATTCCCGTGCCGCGCGCGCGGGCTCAGGTTCCGTCCGTCGTGCCTGACATGCCGCCCGTGACAGCAGAAGCCATCACCATGCCCACCGAGGAATTGTCCGTCGCGCCCCCGAACGCACCAGCTGGCCCCGATTTGCGCACGCGCGCCAGGCTGGCTGCGGGCGCCGCCGACAAGGCTTTGCGCGGCGAACTCAAGCAACAACAGCCTTGGCTGGCCGCGGCCGACCTCACAGGCGACAGCGCGTTCCAGAAACAGGTCGCCTCCGCCTGGCGCGGCGGCCCCGTCATCCGCGTAGAGGAATACCTGACGGCCGATGGGCGTCCCGCCACGCGCGTCGTCAACCCCGGCGGCGCCACGTGCTTTGGCATGGATGCGAACCCGGGCGCGGGCGCCGACCCGTTCAAGACGGGCGGCAAGATCAAACGCGTGCCTTGCCCTGGTTGAGCCGGATTGAATGCTATGTAGGTCAGATTAGCGTAGCGTAATCTGACAGGCTGCGTGGCGGCGCTTGTCGGCTTACGCCCGTTGGGCTAAGCCGACCTACGATGGAATCGGGTGGCTCCACGCAGGCAAAGACCGCGCGGCATGCAGTTGTAGGTCAGATTAGCGCAGCGTAATCTGACAAGCTGCGTGGCGGCGCTTGTCGGCTTGCGCCCTGCGGGCTAAGCCGACCTACGGCGGAATCGGACAGCCCGACGCAGGCAAAGACCGCTCGGCATGCAGTTGTAGGTCAGATTAGCGTAGCGTAATCTGACAGGCTGCGTGGCGGCGCTTGTCGGCTTGCGCCCGTTGGGCTAAGCCGACCTACGATGGAATCGGGTGGCTCCACGCAGGAAAAGACCGCGCGGCGCGCAGTTGTAGGTCAGATTAGCGCAGCGTAATCTGACAGGCTGCGTGGCAGCGCTTGTCGGCTTACGCCCGTTGGGCTAAGCCGACCTGCGGCCGAATCGGGCAGTCCGACGCAGGCAAAGACCGCGCGGCGCGCAGGGTTTTAGGGGCGTATTAGGGTATGCCATCCCCGGCTGGGTCTCAAATATGCTAAGTTGCGTCTGCAAATCTTGTCGACACGACCCAGGACGCCCATGCCACCCGAACTCCTCATCCTCGCCCCCAGTCCCTCGGCTGCCGTCAACGCGCAGCTGGAACAGCAATATACCTGCCACCATGCCTGGCAAGTGCCGGCGGATGAACGCCGCGCCTGGCTGGCTGAACGCGCACCCGGTATCCGCGCCGTCGTCACGACGGGCGCGCTGGGCTTGAACGCCGCCGACATGGGCCTGCTGCCCGCATTGGAAATCGTTGCCGTCAATGGCGTGGGCCTCGATGGCGTGGCGCTCGACGTGGCGCGCGAGCGCGGCATTGCCGTTACGACCACGCCGAACGTGCTGACGGACGACGTGGCCGACATGGCGCTGGCCTTGCTGCTGGCCAGCGCGCGGCATGTCGTGGCACTCGACCGTTTCGTGCGCGATGGGGGCTGGGAACGCCGCGAGGCCATCGCCCCCGCATCTACCTTGCGCGGCAAGACGGCCGGCATCTTCGGTTTTGGCCAGATCGGGCAAGCCATCGCACTGCGCCTGGCCGCCTTCGGCATTCATGTGCGCTACTTCCAGCCGCGCGCCATTGCCGGCACCAGAGTGCCGCGCGCGGAGTCCTTGCTGGCCCTGGCGCAGGAAAGCGATTATTTGATCGTCTGCGCGCCGGGCACGCCGGCCACGCGCAAGATCGTCGACCGCACCGTGCTCGACGCGCTGGGGCCGCAAGGCACCCTGATCAATATCGCCCGTGGCGCCCTGATCGACGAAGACGCCCTGATCGCCGCCTTGCAGGATGGCCACCTGGGCGCGGCCGGCCTCGACGTGTTTGCGGACGAACCGCGCGTGCCAAACGCCTTGCGCGCCTTGCCCAACGTCGTGCTCACGCCGCACGTGGGCAGCCTGACCGTGGAAACACGCCATGCGATGGGACAACTGGTCGTCGATAACCTGGCCGCCCACTTCGCCGGCTTGCCCTTAATGACACCAGCAAGCGCATAAGCCCGGAATGCACCGTTTTAATCAAGCATGAATGAAAGAGTCGCTATGGAATTAAGTAAATCGCTGTTGCGCACGCGCGGCGGGCTGGACAGCGGCAAGGTGGGCATGATCGAGCTGTTCTTCGATCTCGTGTTCGTGTTTGCGGTCACGCAACTGTCGCACGGCTTGCTGGCGCACCTGAGCGCCATGGGCTGGCTGCAGACGGGCTTGCTGCTGATGGCCGTCTGGTGGGTGTGGATCTTCACCTCGTGGATCACCAACTGGCTCGACCCCGAGCGCATTCCCGTGCGCATCAGCCTGTTTGCGCTGATGCTGGGCGGGTTGATCATGTCGGCCTCGATACCGGAAGCGTTCGGCACGCGGGGCCTGGGCTTTGCTGGCGCCTATGTCGCCATGCAGGTGGGCCGGCCCCTGTTCGCCTGGTGGGCCGTGCGCCATGAAGCGCTGGCGCGCCGCCGCAATTTCCAGCGCATCGCCTTGTGGGCCGTGCTGTCCGGCATCTTCTGGATCGCCGGCGGCATCGCGTCGCCCGAGCAGCGCATCTTCTGGTGGGCAGCGGCCCTGCTGATCGACCTGGCCGGACCATGGATGCTGTTCGGCATGCCGGGCCTGGGCCGCTCGACGACGGCCGACTGGGACGTCGATGGCAGCCACATGGCCGAACGCTGCGGCCTGTTCGTCATCATCGCCCTGGGCGAATCCTTGCTGGTGACGGGCGCCACGTTCGCGGGCCTGGAATGGACGGCCGGCAACTGGCTGAGCTTCTTGTCTGCTCTGGTCGGCAGCATCGCCATGTGGTGGATTTATTTCGACACGGGCGCCGAAGCGGGCCACCACCGCATCGCCCACTCGAAGGACCCGGGCCGCATCGCCCGCAAGGCTTACACGTATATCCACGTGCTGATCGTGGGCGGCGTGATCGTCAGTGCCGTGGCCGATGAACTGGCCCTCGTGCATCCGGATGAAGCAAGCTTCGCCGGCATCAGCGCCTTGCTGGGCGGCCCGATCCTGTATCTGCTGGGCAATGCGCTGTTCAAATGGGTCAGCAGCGACCGCACCGCGCCGCCGCTGTCGCATCTGCTGGGCATTTTGATCATCCTGGCGCTGATCCCGATGGCCTACGGCCGCCTGTATTCGCCCTTGATCCTGGCCTGCATCACGAGCTGCGTGCTGGTACTGGTGGCCGTGTGGGAACATATGGCGCTGCGCCGCCCGCCGCCGGAGATCGATCCCTGATGCCGGCCTGACCTTATCCGGCCGGCGCGATGTCGTCCGGATCGCTGCGCGCATCGAGTTGCAGCTGTAAAAACGCCAGGTCCAGCCAGGCGCCGAACTTGGTGCCCACCTGGCGCATCAAACCGACTTCCTCGAAGCCCAGCTGCTTGTGCAGGGCGATCGAGCCGGCATTGCCCGCCTCGATGCCCGCCACCATCACGTGCTTGCCCAGGCCGCGCGCCCGCATAATCAGTTCCCCCATCAAGGCCTTGCCGACCCCGGCGCCGCGGCGGTCGGCGCGCACATACACGGAATGCTCGACCGTATGGCGGAAACCCTCGAACGGGCGCCAGTCGCCGAACGAGGCGTAGCCAGCTACCTTTTCCTCTGCATCGATGGCGACGAGCACGGGATAGCCGGCCCGCTCGCGGTCGGCCAGCCAGGCGGCGCGGTTGGCCGCATCGACCGTTCGTTCATTCCAGATGGCCAGCGTATTGCTGACGGCATCGTTGTAGATGGCCGTGATGGCCTCGATATCGCCCGCGTGGGCATCGCGTATGTGCATGTTGATCTCCTTGCTGGTCGTCTACTATAATGGACAAATCATAGAGCGCAGCTCATTGATTGTCCAATAAAATCCGAATGGATGCCGATACATGTCCACTAAACCAGACGAATTGAACCAGCGCATCGGGGCCCGGGTGCGCCTCGAGCGGGAAAGCCTGGGCTGGTCGCTGACGGACCTGGCGGCCCGTTCGGGCGTGTCGCGCGCGATGGTGCACAAGGTGGAGCGCGGCGATTGCAGCCCCACGGCCACCTTGCTGGCGCGCCTGTCGGGCGCCTTCGGCCTGAGCATGTCCGAACTGATCGCCCGCGCCGAGATGCGCGAGGGCCGCTTGCTGCGCAAGCTTGAGCAGCCCGTGTGGGTCGACCCGCAGAGCGGCTATGTGCGGCGCCACGTGTCGCCTGCGTCCGACATGCCGCTCGACCTCGTGCACATTACCTTGCCGCCGGGCGCCGTGGTGGCCATGCCGGCCGCCGCCTACGTGGCGCGGCGCCAGCTGATCTGGGCGCTCAGCGGCAGCCTCGTCTTCATCGAAGGCGAGGCCCGCCACGTGCTGGACGAGGGCGATTGCCTGGAACTGGGTCCGCCGGCCGACTGCGTATTCCGCAATGAAACGGCCACCGCTTGCACCTACGCCGTGGCCGTCCTGAAGAACCGAGGCTAAGCCAGCGCCGCCGAGCGCAGCTGGGCGATGAAGGCGCGCGCGGCGGGCGCCTGTTCGTGGCGGCGGAAAGCCACGGCGATTTCCGAGCTGATCTGCGGCGCTGCCAGTTCGCGGAACACCACGCCGGGCAATTGCACGCTGGCCATCACGGAGTGGGGCACGATGGCGCAGCCCACGCCCAGCGACACTTCCGTCAGCACGGCCACCAGGCTGCCGGGGCGCGACACCACCTGCGCCGCAAAGCCGCCGCGCCGGCTCACCTCCAATGTCCCCAATTCCTGTTCCGGCACGATGAAGGCCTGCTGCGCCAGCGCGGCCGGTGCCGCCACCTCCAGCCGGGCGAGCGGGCTGTCCGCCTGCACGGCCAGCACGAAGCGGTCGCGCAGCAAGATTACGCTGTCGATTCCTTCCGGCAAGTGCAGGGGCGGGCGCACGAAGGCCAGGTCGACTCTGCCCTGGTCCAGCAAGCCGGGCAGGGCGTCCATCGCGTATTCGCGCGCGCCGATGTGGATGCCGGGGTGGCTGGCGCGAAAGCGGGCAAATTGGCCCTGCAGCACGCCTGAGTACGCGGCCGAGGCCACGTAGCCGATTTCCAGCCGTCCCAGCTCGCCCCGTCCCGCCCGGCGCGCCACGTCCTGCGCCTGCGCCAGCTGCTCCAGCGCGCGCGCCGCTTCCAGCACGAACAGTTCTCCGGCCGCCGTCAGGGACACGGCGCGCTTGCTGCGCTGGAACAGGCGCGTGCCCAGCAACTGCTCCGTTTCCTGCACCTGCTTGGTCAGCGCGGGCGGCGAAATACCGAGCTCCGCCGCCGCCCGCGCGAAGTGCAGGCTGTGCGCCACGGCCAGCACGCAGCGGAAATGCCGCAATTCCATGTCTTTTTCTGTATTCACCATGGGTAAATTATAAGGCGCTTGTCTTATAACAGGAAATAACATCAGCCTGCTTAAAATACAGGCATGAAGAATACCAACTGGACCCTCTATACCTGCTCGGGCGTGTGCGCGCTGATCATGCTCGACACCAACGTCGTCGCCGTCTCGCTGCCGTCGATCGCCCGCTCGCTCAACGCCAGCTTCGTCGACGTGGAATGGGTGGTCAGCGCCTACATGCTGGCGTTCGCCTCGTTTTTGTTGCCCGCCGGCAGCATTGCCGACCGCCTGGGGCGGCGCAAGGTCATGCTGTTCGGCCTGGCCGTGTTCGCGCTGGCCTCCTTGTTGTGCGGCCTGGCATGGACGCCGTTCGTGCTCAACGTGGCGCGCGCCGTCAAGGGACTCGGTGCCGCGCTGCTGCTGACGTCCGCGCTGGCCGTCATCGGCCACACGTTTCATGCGGAAAAGGAGAGGGCGCGCGCCTGGTCCGTGTGGGGCGCGGCCATGGGCGTGGCCATGACGGTGGCGCCGCTCTTGGGCGGCCTCGTCACGAGCGCCATCAACTGGCGCTGGATTTTCTACCTGAACCTGCCCGTCGTCGCCATCCTGATGTGGCTGGTAGGCAGGCACGTGGACGAATCGAAGGACGCTTCCAACGCCAGTTTTGATCCATGGGGCGCGCTGCTGTTTTCCGCCGGCCTGTTCTGCATCATCTGGGGCTTGATCGACGCCAGCGTGGCGCTCTGGTCCAGCCATGCCACCATGCTGCGCTTTGCGGCGGGCGCGGCGCTGCTGGTAGTGTTCGTGCTGGTGGAACGGCGCCAGCGCGCGCCCATGGTCGATTTATCGCTGTTTGGCCGGCGCGTGTTCGTCGGCGCCGTGCTGGGCATGTTCGGCTATGCCATCGCCGCGCAAGTGATGATGACCTTTTTGCCGCTGTACCTGCAGAACGGCTTCGGCTTTTCCGCCGTGCTGGCCGGCTGCGCCATGCTGCCGTTCGCCGTCGCCATGGTGGTGTTGTCAAGGCTGGCGCCGCGCGCCATGCGGGTGCTGGACGACCGCGGCATATTGGTGACGGGCTTGCTGATCGTCGCCGTGGGCAACGTCGCCACGGCGCTGGCCGCCGCCAGCCTGCAGTACGGCTGGGTGGCAGCCGGCATGGTCGTCACGGGCGCGGGCGCGGGCTTGCTCAACGGCACGACCCAGAAGGCCATCCTCGCCTGCATTCCGCGCGAGCGCACGGGCATGGGCTCGGGCATCAGCACCACCACGCGCTTCGTCGGCATCGTGCTGGCCGTGGGCGCGCTGGGCGCCGTGCTGGCCATGCGCACGGCCGCCTCGTTCGAGAAACTGGCGTGGCTGCACGGCTTGAAAGCCTCGCCCGAGATGATAGGGCGCATCGTCGCCGGCAACGCGGCCGACGCCTTCGGCCAGCTGCCGCCCGCGCTGCAAGCCGTGGCGCAGGAAGCGGCGCGCCACGCTTTCATCGACGGCTTTGCCAGCGTGCTGTATCTGGCCGGCGGGCTGGCGGCCGTGGTGGCGGCGCTGGTGTTCGTGCTGGCGCGGCCGCTGGAAAAAGTGTAACTGTTCAGCAAGATGCGCGTGCGCCGCCCGCACTTGTAATATGATGCCATCGAGAAATACATGGCAATCATATAACTATCGCAGGGAGTAGCATGCGCAGAAAACGCATTATCGTGACCAGCGTGCTGGTCGCCGTCATCGGCGTGGCCGCCCCCCTGAGCCTGGCCTTCTATTTGTCGTCCGTGCGCGCCGAGCAGGGCGAGCAGGAACGCCTGCGCCTGCTGGCCGGCTACGCGCTCGAGCGCGCCCACCGTTCCATCGCGTCGGCCGGGCTCGCCCTGCGCAGCGCCGATGCGCTGGACCTGGCGCCGTGCTCGGAGGCGCATATCCTGCAGTTGCGCCGCATCACCATCACCACGCGCAGCATCGACGATATCGGCTACGTGGAAAATGGCTTGCTCAAATGCACGTCCACGGGCATCGAAGAAGCGCGCATCGCCGTCACGCCTGCCGGTTTCACCCTGGCCAACGGCATGGGCATCGATTTCAACCTGCGGCCCGTCGTCAGCGGCGGCAAGCGCATGGTGGGGCTGTCCCACCGCGCCTACAAGGTGCTGATCGATCCCGTACGCTTTTCCGACGTCATCGTCGACAGCGATATCCAGATGGCCGTGGCCATCGGCAAGCAGGGCGTGCTCGACACCCTCCATCATCCCGACCCGGCCGTGGTGCAGGCCCTGCTCGCCGGCCAGCCAGCGGCGGACGGCCACATCCATGCGACGCTGTACCGCGACGGCTTGACGGCCGTCATGATCGAGCCGCGCAGCAAGCTCAACGACAGGCTGCGGCGCGAACAGCTGCTGCTCTTGCCGCTGGGCCTGCTGATGGCCGCCTTCATCGTCGGCATCGTCATCTGGCTGTCGCGCCGCCGGCTGTCCTTGCGCGGCGAACTGGAAACGGCGGTCGAGCGGCGCGAATTCTTTGTCCATTATCAGCCGATCATCGCGCTCGACACGGGCGTGTGCGTGGGCGCCGAGGCGCTGATACGCTGGCGCCGTCCCGACGGCAGCATGATACGGCCCGACCTGTTCATCCCTGTGGCCGAGGAAAGCGACCTCATCCTGCCCATCACGGACCAGGTGATCGCCTGCGTCATCGCCGACATGCGCGCCGCGCTGCTGGCCGACCGCGAACTGCACATCGCCATCAACCTGTGCGCCAGCGATATCGAAACGGGCCGGGTGCTCGACGTGCTCGAACGCGCGCTGGCCGGCACGGGCATCGAGGCGCAGCAGGTCTGGCTGGAGGCGACGGAACGGGGCTTCATCAACGTGGAAGCGGCCCGCGCCACCATCGAAAAAGCCAGGGCACGGGGCCACGCCGTGGCCATCGATGACTTCGGCACCGGTTATTCCAGCCTGTCGAGCCTGCAAAACCTGCCGCTCGACGCCTTGAAAATCGATAAATCCTTCGTCGACACCATCGGCACGGACGCGGCCACCAGCAGTGTCACGCCGCACATCATCGACATGGCCCGCACCCTGAACATGCTGATCGTGGCCGAAGGCATCGAAACGCGGCAGCAAGCCGATTATTTGCTGGAACGCAAGGTCGAATTCGGCCAGGGCTGGCTGTTTGCAAAAGCGCTGCCGGCCTTGGACTTCCTCGCCTTTTACGCAAGCCGCCGCCTGCCATCGCCCACATGAAACAGCCACGCTTTCCCTATCCCTTGCAGCCGCTGCGCGTCCCGGGCGGCTGGCACATCACCGTCAACACCCTGTTCGAGGTCGAGCCGGGGCCCGACACCATGCAATGGTTCAGCAGCGCATTGCTGCTGTGGGGCAGCTGCCGCGACAGCGGTTACTGTTTCAATTCGCACTTCGAGCCGGAAGACGATCCTGCCGGCGAATTCGTGCTGGAGATGGGCAAGGTGGCATACGACCGCCACGGCAAGATCGTCCAGGGCAGCGACGCCTTCCTCGGTGAATTTCGCACGCGCAGCAAGGCGCAATTCGTCGCCCGGGTCGAGCAATTCATGCAGGACCCGGCAGCCTAGGTCTACTGCTTGCGCGGCAACACCACGTCCTGCCCGCCTTGCGTGAGCACGGCACCGGCGATCTTGCCCGCGGCATCGCGCGTAAAGGCCAGGTCCGCCTCGATGGCGCGGAAGAAAAATTGATCTTTCGCGCTGGCAAACAAGGGGGCTGAGCCGACGCCCGTGCCTGCCGCTTCCAGTCCCTGCTTGCCCAGGGTTACCGTCAACGTGAAATCCTTGTCCAATGGATACTCGCCCACGTACTCGGCCAGCGCGGCGCGCGGCAATTCGATGGCGGCCGGCGGCTTTTTCAGCGGCGGCAAGGGCGTGCCGGGCAGCAGGGCGGACAAGCCCAGCGCGTCGATATCGCGCGCCGCGTTCGTCAACACCACCACGCCCCGCTTGCCGTCCGTCGTGAACGCCGCATAGCTGGTGTAGCCGCCCGTCTGGCCGCTGTGCCAGGCGTAGCTTTGACCCTGCCGCTGCTCCAGCAGCCACGCCAGGCCGATTTTCGTCTCGCTGTCCGGTGCCAGCTGCCGCTGCGGCTTGAGCGCCAGCGCATACGGGCGCAGCGGCTTGAACATGTACGCTTGCAGGTAGGCAACCATGTCGCGCGCGCTCGAATATACGCCGCCGGCCGGCGCCACCACGTTCAAATCCCAGGCGGGTGTCGGCTCGCCCGACAGCAAATGGCCGGGCGCCAGGCGCGCCAGCATGCCGTGCGTGGGCGTGTTCGACGTCGAGCGCATGCCCAGCGGCACGGCGATGCGCTTTTGCAGCAGCGCTTCATAGCTGGTACCGGCCTGTGCGGCCAGGGCCGTGCCCAGCACGGCATAGCCGATGTTCGAGTAGTCAAATTTGGTGCCCGGCGCGCGGGGCAGATGGTAGGCGGCGAGAAATTGCCGCTGCTTCGCTTCCGTGTAGTCCGCATACGGATTGGCGGGGTCCTTGGGCGCGAAATTGTCGGGCAGGCGCGGCAGCGAGGAATAATGCGTGGCCAGGTCCAGCAGGCTGATCTGCTTGCCGTCGAAGGCCGGCATGGTGTACTCAGGCAATACTGCCGCCACCGGTTCGTCGAGTTTGACCTTGCCTTCGACGACGGCGTCGGCCAGCAGCAAGGCCGTCATGGTCTTGGTGACGGAACCGATCTGGTAGACGGTGTCGGCGCCCGGCTTGGTATTCTTGCCTGCATGCACGCTGCCAAAGCCGTAGACGGCGCTGGTCTTGCCGTCGATCACGGCGATGACGATGCTGGGGAGCATGCCCGTGCGCGTGAGTTCCTCGGCGCGCTGGCGCACGGCGTCGTCCAGGACGGGCGCGGCCAGGGCGGCGCTGCCGAGCAGGCAAAGGGGGAGAAGGGCGAAAGTGGGTGTCATGGGTAACCTTGTCCAGGGTGGGCCGAATGCACGCCGGCACCTGGATAAGATGGCTGGCATGCCCTGGGAAGCATACGGCGCCAACATGAAGGGCGCCTGAGTTTTATGCCACTTTTGCCGCTTTGCTAAGGTTTGCGCTTGCCCGGCATGGCCTGGCCGTTCTGGTGCAGGACGACGCCCGTGATGGCACCCTGGGCGTCGCGCTGGAACACCAGTTGCGCTTCGACCACCTTGTAAAAGAAGGTGTCCTTCGCGCTCGCGTACACGGGCGCTTCGGGCTGGCCCGTGGCGCCCACCAGCAAGCCGTCGGGACCCTGGCGCACGCTGAGGACAAACGTGGGCGCCAGCGCATACTGGCCCGCATATTGCCCCAGTTCGGACGGGGCGATGGCGATTTCCTTCGGCGCCGGGGCATTCGGCGGCGGCAGGCTGCCGGGCACCAGCACGCCCACGCCCAGGGCGTCGACGTCGCGCGCCGTGCTGCTCAGTACCACCACGCCCCGCTTGCCGTCCAGGGTGTAACCGGCAAAGCTGGCATAGCCGCCCGTCTGCCCGTTATGCCAGGCAAAGGGCTGGCCCTTGGCCTGGTCGAGCATCCACGCCAGGCCGATCTTTTTCACGCCGTCGCCATCGCCTTCGCCGACGAGTACCCGGCGCGGCTGCACGGCCAGTTGCTGCGCGCGACTGGCCGCCCGCATGTACGATTGCATGTAGGCAATCATGTCGCGCGCGCTGGAGCGCACGGCGCCAGCCCCCGCGATGGCCTGGAAATCCCAGTTCGCGGCCGGCTTGCCATCGGCCAGGTGGCCGGGCGCCAGGCGCGCGCGCAGGGCGGGCGTCGTCACTGCCGAGCTGCTGGCCATGCCCAGCGGACGGAAAATGCGTGCTTGCAGCAGTTCTTCGTAAGACATATTGGCCTGCGTGGCCAGGGCCGTGCCCAGCAAGCCATACGCGAGATTCGAGTATTCATACGCGGCGCCCGGCGCGCGCGCCAGCGCATGGCCGGCCAAAAAGGTGCGCAGCTGCGCCTCGCCATAGCCGGCGTAGGGATTGGCCATGTCCGCCGGCACCAGGTTGGCGGGCAGGCGGGGCAAGCCGGAAAAGTGCGTGGCCAGCTGGCCCACGGTAATTTTCTGGCCCGCCAGCGCGGGGATGGCATAGGCGGGCAGCAGTTCGGCCACCGGCTGCTCCAGTTGCGCCTTGCCTGCCACGACGGCGTCGGCCAGCAGCAAGCCCGTCATGGTTTTCGTCACGGAGCCGATTTCATACACGGTGTCGGCATCGGGCACGCCCTGGTCGCCGGGCCGCACGCGGCCGAAGCCGTACACGGCGCTGTCCTTGCCGTCGATCACGGCGATGACCAGGCTCGCATGCTTGCCGTCACGCACCAATGTTTCCGCCCGTTCCCGCATGGCCGCGTCGAGGGTGGGCGCGGCCACGGCACCGCCGGACAGGGACAGGAGGGGCAGCAGCAGGGTGCGTAAGCGTGGAGGCATCGTCGATTCCGTCAGGAAAGTGATTGGTGGGAATACAGCATAATAGCATCACTGGCAAGATAGCCGTTTTGGCAAGATGGTGCGGCGATCATGGCCGCCAGCTGCGCGCGCATGTCGGCGGCCATGCCAAGCAGCAATTCGCCGCGCCGGCGTGCATCGGCCCGTTTCTTTGATGGCACCCCGGCCAGATCCGGCATGCGGTAAGCCGCGCAGGGCAAGTGATAATTGCCGTCGCGCATGCGCAAGGCATGCAATTCCTGCCACGCCTGGTCGTAATCGGCGGCGATATGGCGCCGCCGGCGCGCATTCAGGGCGATGCGGTTGTCATTGCTGATCAAGAACAGGTTGGTGCAGGCAAAGAAATCGCCAAAATCGCGCAAGGCCGTCACCATCAGGTTTTTCGGACGGCAGCCGTGCAGCGCCCGCGTGGCGTCCTTGACGGCCAGCTTGCCCGCCTCCGAGCGCAAGCCTTGCAGCGCGCCCAGCTGCAGCGAGACGCCATCGGCGCGCGGCACGAACAAAAAGCTGGCCAGGTACAGGGGCAGGCCGTCGCGCGTCAGGCGCAGGCACAGTTCACCCTCGCGGTAGCTGTCGTGGATGGCCGTCAGCTGCAAACGGTATTGCGCCCCGTCCTTGCCGTCGAACGCGGCCAGCACCACGGGTTCGCGCGCGGCCCGTTCGACCAGCGCACGCGCACCCGCCTGCCACAGGAAGCGGTAATGTCCTTCCAGCAATGCCAGGCGATCCGCGCAACCGAGCCGGCGGGAGGCGTATGGGCGGTAAATCTTGAAGCGCAGGCAGGGATGCAGCTGCGCCAGCGAGTTCAAGCCCGGCATGCTGCCGAGGAAGGCGTGCCAGCGCGTGCGCTGGCGGGGAAAGAAGAGGGCGCCCAGCGCCGCTTTCAGACGGTGGCCGCTGGCGGAATATAGTGGCACTGCGGGTGGCGTGGCGGGCGGCACGGCGGCGCCGTGGTGCAAGGTCAAAGCGATGTCATTCATGGTTCTGCCGGAAAATGGCAGGCGCTGCACAATGAGAGCCTTGCCAATTTGAATGCTACGCGGGCCAGGTGAATTTCATATTAAGAAGCTATCCCCACGGATATTTAGAGGATGGAAACTAAACATTTGCCTTTTGGCAACGTCGCCGGTTATGCTCGCGTCACTGTGACCCGATGAAATGATTGCACCCCATGAAACTCCGCCATTTGCTTGCCATCCCCATGCTGCTCGCCGCGCAGGCCGCCCATGCCCAGGACCGCACGGCCGATCCTCTGGCGCCGCTGGCGCAATGCATCAACCGCAGCCAGTTCCAGTTCAAAACGCAGGACCGCTTGCCGGCCAGCGCGACCACGCGCGTCGTCAAGATGGCGGCGGGGGAGCGCCGGGTCTCGACGGCCGATGGCTACCGGCTGATGCTGTTCCGCAAGAGCAGCTTGCCCCTCGCGAATCTGAAGATCGAACGCAGCGCCGCAGGCCAGTTTGCCGCCGACCGCGAGACCATCGTGGCGCAAATGCAGGAGATGTCGGCCAGCAGCAAGCCGTCGCATCAGGTGCCGCTGGAAACGGACGCGCGCCAGGGCGTGGAAGTGCTAGGATTGAATAACGCCAGCATCGCGAAGACACCGGGCATTATCAGTTTCTATACGCTGCTGCATGCCGCCAGCGGCACGGTCGCCAGCGCCTACGTGCTGAACCAGCCGGCCGACCCGCGCGACTTTGCCACGGACGCCCAATACCAGGCCTTGCGCGACCAATTCATTGCTTCGCTTGCCAACTGCATGGCCGATCCTGCGCAGTAAGACAAGCGCACAGGAAGGAGACGTGAACCATGAAAAAAGCCGCAACAAGTACGCCGCCCGCCGGGGAAGCGGCAGGCACCGAACCGGCAGCCAGCCAGATCGACGCGAAAATCGCCTCGCTGGCGGACTGGCGCGGCAAGACCCTGGCCGCCGTGCGCGCGCTGATCCACCAGGCGGACCCGGAGGTGGTCGAGGAAGTCAAATGGCGCGGCGTGCCCGTCTGGTCGCATGCGGGCATGATTTGCACAGGCGAAACGTATAAACTGGCCGTGAAACTCACCTTCGCCAAGGGCGCCGCCTTGCCCGATCCGGCCGGCCTGTTCAATTCCAGCCTGGACGGCAACACGCGCCGGGCCATCGACATCCACGAAGGCGAGCATCTCGATGCCGCGGCGTTCAAGGCGTTGATACGCGCCGCCGTGGCCGCAAATACGGCGCCAAAACCAAAGCGAACGAACACTTGAGACATTATCTGTATATCTGGCACGACCCGGCCGCGCGCATGCTGGTCGCCTCCGGCATCGAATTCAACGATGTCATCCCCGCGCTCCTGGACGCGGACGGCATCGTGCTGCGCAAGGGCAGCGCCGGGACGCCCAGGAAACCTGCTGGCTACCAGACCCTGGCGCGGCAGCAATTGCCAGCGCTGGCGCATGAAGATATCCATGCCTGGGGCAGCCACGCCTGGGCCGATTGGCAGGGCGCGCCGCCGGCCCCCGGCGATGCGGACGTGGCCGCGATGCTTGACCATCGTGGCGCGCTCACGCCGCCTGCCGCCTTGCGCAGCCGCTTTCTCGCCTTTGCGCACGACGACGGCTGGTACCTGAAACTGTTGTATGCGGCATGGGACGACGCGGCGGCCTTGCTTGCCGGCGCCATCGCGCCAACCTTGGGCGCGCTCGACATGGACGCGCTGCAACAGGGAAGCGAAGGCTACTGGCTGCAGGATGGCGCGGTCCAGGCCGAGCTGAAAACCCACGATATCGACAGCGTGCTGAACCGCCGTTTGTAGCCCATGAAAACGCCACAAGAAAAGAAACACCTCAGTTACGCCAAAGACCGCCGCAATACTTATGGCGAAAACAGTAAATCCTCGCGCAAGGCGATTCACGCCGCCAAGGCACGGGCGAATCGCATGGAGAGACATACGCAAGAGCAACTATTGGCGTCCACCCTGAAAGCGGACGACGCCGAGCAGTTGGCAGCGGTCGAGAATCGCGTGCGTGCCACGCCGCCCAGGCGATGGCGCAAGTTTCCCGATACGGCGCTCGGCCTGGTGCTGGCGCGCCGCCGGCCTGCTTGATACTCTCGGCACGGCTTGGTCTCGGCGGCATCCAGGAAAAGATGTAAAAAGTGGCGCGCAGCGCGGCTTTGCCGCAGCAGCGGCACCAGGGCAGCCTGGATGGCGTCCTCGAGCGCATCCTGGCGGACGTCGACGCCACGGTGTCCGCGATGGCTGTCCAGTGCGACTGGTGCCCGTTTGAAATTGCAGCTCCCGGCGGCGGAAGATGTCTCATTGCTCAGTTGCCAGCGCCAGCAGCGTCGCATTGATCGGTGTCAAGGTGAAATGCTGTGCGTACTCGTCCCCGCCGGCCGTCATCTGGCAGGCGAAATACTGGGGCAAGCCTCGAACGCTGGCCAGGCCCGTCCCGCGACCGTCATAGAGATCCCATACCATGTAGGCAAGCTCAAACAGCGCGTTTCTCCTGGCTATCCATGAGCAGGGCCAGCCTTGCCGCCATGCCGGCATTGTCGCGCAGCAAGGTATCGCGTTCCAGCGTCAGCGCTTCGGCGCGCTGCTGCGCTGCCTGGGTATTTTCCGCCAGCATGTCGAGCTGTCTGTCCTGTGCAGCCAGCGCCACCTTGGCGTCGTTCAGCGCCAGCAAGGCCGTGTCCAGCTTGGCCAGCAGGGCGTCGGCCGAGGCGGCCGCCTGCAAATATTGAAATTCAAACTGGTCGCGCTCGGGACGCACGGTGGCCAGCGCCTCGCGGTCGGCGGCCGCTTCATCAGCCAGGCGCGTGTGTTCGGCCTGCAGTTGCGCCAAACGCATGTCCTGCTGCACCAGGGTCGCCTGCTGGCCTTGCAGGCGTTGCTGCAACTGCGCGTTATCCTGCTCCAGACGGCTGATCCGTTGCTGCGCCTGCGCCCGTTCCTCGCTGCGCTGGGTCGCGGCCGCTTCCTGGTAATGGTCGAACTGCGAACGCACCTGCGCCAGCTGGCGGTTCAGGGCGGCGATTTCCTCGCCGCGGTCGGCCAGGCGCTGCGTCAGGCCCGCGTTATCGCTGTGCAGGGTGGCCAGGGTGACGGCGCGGAAATGGTGTTCTTCCTTCAGTTGCGCCAGCGCATGCTGGGTGGCGCGCAATTCCTGGGTGAGGGCGGCGCGCGCCTCCGTCAATTTCAACCGTTCGCTTTCCGTCTTCTTCAGCTTGTCCAGCGCCGCGTCCAGTTCGGCGCGGTTCTGCTGCATGCCCGTTTCCAGTTGCTGCGCCACGTCGCGCTGCTGCTTTTCATAGACGCCGCGCATCGCTTCCATCAGTTCGGCCGGCAAGCCTGACTCCGTTTTCACGGCGCCCGCGCCCTGAAACTCTTCCTTCCAGCGCTTGAGCAAGGGTGCGATGGTGCTCTTGCTGCCCGTGCTGCCCAGCGCTTCGCGCACATTGTCGACCGTGGGGTTGCGCCCATCGGCAGCGACGATTTGGGCTGCTTTCATAACATCAGAGTACAGAATGCCGGTGCGGGCCATGAAATCACCTATGAGCGAAATTTAGTAACGTATTACATGATACGTAATATCGCATAATATTACGATATAAATTTTCATCGTTTTTGAAAAATATAAAGCACGATAAGATCGCTTATCGCATGTTATGGAGGTGTTTTGCATGCTATTCTGTGTGTCTCCCAGTACAAAACCGCGATTTCGCCGCCGCCATGCCCGATTTGCCTGTCCCGAAACGCCGCCTTGCCGTGACAAAAAGCGCCGCCTTGGCTCCCGTGCCGTTACACGGCGCCCTCGTCGATGCAGAGCTGGCCGCGCGCCACCAGGCGTTTCTTGCCGCCGCCACGTCCGACAACACGCGCCGCACCTACCGTTCCGCCATCCGCCACTTCCAGGCCTGGGGCGGGGCGCTGCCTGCCGACGAGTCCACCGTCATCCGCTATCTGATGGCCTATGCGGACAGCCTGAACGCGCGCACCCTGGCCCTGCGCCTGACGGCCCTGTCGCAATGGCATGTGTACCAGGGCTTTGCCGACCCCGCGTCCACGCCCACCGTGCGCAAGACCCTGGCCGGCATCGCCCGCCTGCACGGCAAGCCGAAAAAGAAGGCGAGGGCGCTGCCGCTGGAAGACCTGGAACTGATCGTCGCCAGGCTGGCCGCCCTGGGCACCAACAAGGCCTTGCGCGACAGCGCCTTGCTGCAGCTGGGCTTTTTTGGCGCTTTCCGCCGCAGCGAACTGGTAAGTTTGAAGCTGGAAGACATCCGCTGGGAGCCGCAGGGCATGGTGATCACCTTGCCCCGCTCGAAAACGGATCAACTGGGGGAGGGCATCGTCAAGGCGATCCCGTTCGGCGACGGCGTCTGCTGCCCGGCCACGGCCCTGCGCGCCTGGCTGGGCGTGGCGGGCATCGCGGCCGGCCCACTCTTGCGCACCGTCAACCAGTGGGGCCATGTGGGAGGAAAGGGATTGCACGCGAGCAGCATCAATACGATATTGGAAGGCTGCGCCCGGCTGGCCGGGCTCGATTACGTGCCGGAACTATCGAGCCACAGCCTGCGCCGCGGCATGGCCACCAGCGCGCACCGGGCCGGCGCTGATTTCCAGGCCATCAAGCGCCAAGGCGGCTGGCGCCACGACGGCACCGTGCATGGCTATATAGAAGAGGCGGGCCGCTTTGAAGAAAATGCGGCGGGGAGTTTGTTGAAGGGGAAAAAGGCGCCAGCGGGCTGAGGCTGCCCGACAACAGCTCGCAGCGGACCGCCATTTATTCCGTCGCACATGTTCATGCCAGCTCAACTGATGGCATACCCCAGCAAATACAGTAGCGTGGTAAGGACTGTCAGCAGCAAGAGTCTGCGCAATTTTCTAGATGCGGTAACGCCGGGCCGTGCGCTAAGCCATCCCGTCACCGTAAAAATGAATGATGGGCCAAGAAGATAGGCCACCAGCGCGGCAATGACCCACCAGGACACGGAACACGGCCCTATCTCGTAGCAATCTCCGGAGTCGCGGTGCAACAGCTTGAAATGAAACCTGAACGCCATGTGACTGCCGGCATACATTGCAGCCCAGGTTGTTAGCAGTCCGACAATGAGAAATCCAACCGACAAGCCTATGCGTTTCACTCGACCTCCCAAGACAGGGTGCGCCTCGCGTTGCTCACGTCCGCGGTGCCAATGGAGGTGTGGGGAACATGAACACTTGATACGCGAATTCTTTTGCCCGCCAGCGAGGAGGAAAGCATCTTGATTCCTGTCTTGTGACAAGCTTGAAAATCATGGGTGTTGCTGCTTGTAGAGCAAGCAGGTCAATACTGCCATGACAAGCAAGGAAAATAGCGCACTGGTGAACAATATCCTTGTCACGTGAGGCTTTCCTGTCACTATGCCCAAGAGCACGCCCCATGTTATTGGCAAGGTCGCATAGATGACGGTTGACATGACTTTCAGCAAACTGGAGCATGATTCGCGACAAACGTTGGTCTTTGCAAGGACCTCAAACGCATGAGGCAGCATATCGAAGACAATGCCCGCCAGGAATCCGAGAGCAATAAAAGCAATCCTTTTAAGCATCCTTGCTCTCGATGCTGGCGGCGTCGCAGGCGCGGGCCAGCCTTGAGCGCGCGCCCGCGCCTGCGCGCAGGCGTTCTTCCAGGTAGGCGTTCCGTACAAGCATATGCTGTATCAGTCGAACGACTGCTAGGGCGGCGATACAGGCCGCTCCGCCCGGACAAACTTCAGAAACGTGGTTCATCTGTTACCGCTGCAAGCTGTTCGTGTAACGGTAGTGTATCGTGTATTTATGTGTAAAACGTAGCTGCCGGACCGTCTGCAAATCTGGCTTGGCGCGAGTCCTCCCGCAAAGTCAGGACTTTTGCGGCAAAACCAGGCCGCTTTGAAACGCCAGCTTGATGTCGCTTTCGTGCGAGTAGGCGGAAGATTCCCACACTTCGTTCGCTTGCAGCTGGGTGTATGTCTGAAAGATATTGCGACGCCACGGGGATGGTCTGGAAGCAACGTATCCAGTGAAAAACCGCTGCGCCTGTTCCTGGGTCCCAAAGCACAACAGGAATGACAAAGGGGTAGGCGATGGATCGCAAATGGCGGGAAAGCCGCCCCCATGCGACGCAAGATGTTCAAGCGCCCGCGGACGATCGGCAAACAAGGAGAAAAGCGGCAGGGCGCGTTCGACAAACAACTGGCCCATCTGCTCAATCGAGGAGCGCGCCGTCAAACCCGCCACTTGCCAGATCATGGAGCTGGCATCTTTTTCGGACCGAAGCAAGCCGCCGAATAGCACGGCGCCATTGCAAGCGGTTCCGCCCCTGTTCTCCGCAAGCCACTTCTTCAGGGCTTTGCTGGCGATGGAGAGGGCCACCTGCATGCGCACATCGCTGCGGGAATTATAGCGCTCGGGTTCGAACGACACCTCGAAAACGGTGTCCTTATCGGCAGCCACCTTCTTCCAAACGGTTCCTGCCTTGTTGGGCTTAAAGCCATGGGACGCGAGAAATTTCCCCACTTCCTGGCAAGCGTGAAGAAACTGGGCTTTTGGATCGCCATGACGGTTGACGGGATCGGCCGACCACGCTTGCCATTGGCTGTAGCGCTGGTCGAGGATGGGTTTCAGTTGATCGAATTTCTCCCAGGTATTCTCGACGTGATAGACGCTCGGATACTCAAAGCCGTGCGCGGCGGCGTGACGGTTGAACACGTCGCAATAGTCTTGCAGAAAACTGCCATGCTGTCGGGCAAATGCCGACTTTGCGTCGTAATAGTCAACGGCGAAAGCATTGCCCTGATCGTTGAGATCTTCTTCCCATAGTTTGCCATCGCAAGCATCGATCAGAAATTGTAGTCCGGTAATTTCCCGACTGAGCAGGCGCCTTAACTCCCCGGCGGAATCCGTGCGGTGGAAATTGCTCGCCATGTCCTGGTGAACCAGCCAAGCCAGGAACATGCCGATATGGATGCCGCCATGCTCTTCCGGCAAATCATCGGGATATTTTCCACCAGAATGCCAATCAATCCTGTCATATGCCATTGTGTAACCCCATGAGAATATCGAAATGGCAATTGTTTATTACTGCAGCGCAATTGCCAAGGTGTCTGCCAACACCCTGAGTTTCGAGGTGCCGGCCTATCCATTCTACCGGGCGATTCCACCAGGCGATTTCCAATAGCCTTATCAGGCGCCCGCTTGTTCCCGGGGACGGATGATCATGCAGGTGGCCGTCGCGTGCGCGTACACTTTGCCGGCTTCGTCGCGGATCGTGCCTTCCGAAATGACGAGGTTGCGGCCTGCATTGATGACTTTGCCTTCCGCAAAGACCGTCACGTTGAAGGGCAGGGGGCGGCACATCTTGATGTTCAGGTCCGTCGTGCCGTAGCTTTCGCCGGCCGGCAAGACCGTGTGCGTGGCGCAGCCCGTGACCGTGTCGAGCACGGTGGCGGCGAAACCGCCGTGCACGCCGCCCATGGGATTCGTATGGTTTTCATTCGCCGTGGCCGTGAAGATCACGCGACCGTGCTCGATCGTGTGCGCATCCATGGGCATGGTCTTGGAAATGCCGGGCCGGGGGAACAGGCCTTGCGCGAATGCTTGCATCAGTTGCAAGCCGGTCATGTCGTTGGGGTGCATGGGTAACTCCTGTGGTGGTGATGGGGGAATGAATCAGACGTCCTGCGTAAAACGCAGGCGCGAGGCGTGCAGCAGGAAGCGGGCGACGATGGCCAGCTCTTCCTCGCTGAAACCGGCTTTCAGTTGTTCGTTCAGGCTGTCGAGCAGGGGCAGGGCATGGGCCAGCACCTCGCCGCCCTTGGCCGACATGTGCAGGGTGCCGGCGCGCGCGTCGAGCGCCGACTGGCCCCGCACGATCAGGCCGTTTTCTTCCATGCGCGCCACCAGGCCCGTTACGGCCGAGTTTTTCAGCTGCAATGCCCGCCCCAGATCCTTCAATTGGCAGCCTTCCTCGCCCTTCAGGGCAAACAGGGCGACCACTTGCGTGCCGGAAAAGCCCAGTTCGCTGGTGAAAACCGCATCAGCCGAGCGGAACAGGTTCTGCCGGGCCAGGTTGAGCAGATTGAACAGGCGCGGCGAACGCTCGCCCAGCGGGCAGGCGGCGGCATCGGGAAGGTCTGGCAGGGGGGAGGTATTGGTACGCATGCGAAGTATACTACTACGTATGCGTAATAAATCAAGCGACTATTTTCAGTCGCGCTGGTGGCGCCCCACGTAGCGTGCGCGTGGCCGTATCAGTGCCGCGCTGGAGGCTTGCTCGGCGGCATGTGCTATCCAGCCGGCCGAGCGGGCCAGCGCAAACACCACCATGCCCGCGCCCTTGGGCCAGCCGAACGCCAGTTCCATGGCGGCCAGCGCCAGGTCGGCATTCGGGCGGGCATTGAGCCGTTTGCTCGCCGTGGCGCAGACGGACAGAATGGCGGACAGATGGGGGTGTCCGGGCGATAGCACCGACAAGCGGTCCAGCAGATACGCGGCGCGCGGGTCGCCGTCTGGATACAGCGGATGGCCAAAGCCGGCAAATTCCGGTGCGATGGTCTTGTAATACTGGCCGATGGCGGCCCTGGCGTCCGGTGCGGCCAGCGCCTGCGTCAACATGCGCCTGGCCGCCGCGCTGCCGCCGCCGTGCTTGTCTCCGGACAAGGCACCCAACCCGGCCATCAGCGCGGCGGGCAGGCTGGCGCCCGTCGAAGCGACGCAGCGCACGGCAAAGGTCGACGCGTTCAATTCGTGGTCGGCCAGCAGCACGAGGGCCGCGCGCAGCAATTCCGTTTGCTGCGCATCGGCATGCCACGCCCAGGCCAGCTGCAGGTGCAGCGGCAGGGCGGACGGCGGCGTCCGGAGCAGGGCGGCGGCCAGGATGCGCATCTGGGCGGGGCCGGATGACAGCATGCTTGCAGGCAGATTCGCGGACGTGGACGCCAGCATGGCCAGGGCGAGCATGGCGCGCGCCGGCGGCGGCGCGTCCGGCGCGCTGGCCAGTCCTGGCGGCAGGGCCGGCGCGTCCTGCTGAAAATAGTCGCTAAGGTTATCGTCCCACAGCAGGCCGGCAGTCGCTTCCAGCGTCGCGGACTCGGCCAATGCCGTCGCATCGCAGCCCCGGTACAGCAATCGTCCATTGAAAATGTGGGAAATCCGCGTCTCCAGCACAGGCAAGCCCCAGTGCATGGCGGCCACGGCCGTCTGGCCACCGCGTTTGGCGTCGTTCTTGCGGGCCGCCAGGCGCAGCACGTCTTCCTGCGGATAGCGCTTGCGGCGCGATGCGCCATTGCTGACGGAGGCCAGCAAGCCCCGGCTCACATAGGAATACAGGGTGGGCAGGCTGACGTTCAAGAGGCGCGCAGCATCGGCAGCGGACAGATCGTTGTTCATGGCGGCCATTGTAGCGGCTGTCACTTTATATTGATTGATGGAATCAAGATTGACGGGCCGGGCGGCGCGTCACTAGACTCATGCCTTTCCAGGAGTCTCCATGAGTACACACACCATTCGCACCCTGCGCCCCGACGATGCCGCGCCGCTGCTGGCCTTCGAGCAAGCCAACCGGGCCTGGTTCGAGCGCCATATCGACCGGCGCCCCGACGAGTTTTACAGCGTCGACGGCATCCAGGCGCATGTCGCGCAATTCCTGGACGAACACGCCCAGGGGCGCATGCATCCCTGCATCATCGTGGACGAACACGGACAATTGATCGGGCGCGCCAACCTCAAGGATATCGATGGGCAGGCGCAAACGGCCGAAGTCGGCTACCGCATCGGACAGCAGCAGGCGGGCAAGGGCCTGGCCACAGCCGCGCTGCGCCATTTGATTGATCTGGCGCAAAACGAATGGCAGCTGGCCAGCCTGTGCGCCTACGCCATCGACGGCAATGCGGCGTCGATCCGCGTGCTGGAGCGCTGCGGTTTCATACAGGGAATGGCTGTGCCCGATATCGCCATCGTGGAAGGCAAGGTTGTCGATGGCCATGCCTATGCACTGGAGTTGCGCTCGGCTGGGGTAGACTCTGCCAGGTGATAGATAAGCAACGTTGACAGATATGAATCATGAGGACCCAAAACGCGCAGGACGCATTGGCATCGTCGGCGCGTCGCTCGCCTACCACCGGGCCAGCAAGGGCCACAAGTCACCGTGGTCGAGGCAGGCGGCATCGCGTCCGGCGTGACGGGGACCTGATTTGCCTGCCTAGAACCGCAGTTGCGGCAAACGCCGGAACAGGCTGTCCACGAGCCGGAGCAGGGCGCCATCAACGCCGTTGCCGCAACCCACGCCTTGCTGGCAGCGGCCGGGGCGCTCGGCGCCACGGTCCGCACGCATACCGTTAATGCGACAGCACCGAATCGCGCGACCTGTGCCCGAGGTAAGGCAACAAGCTGATTAATCCAAGCACTGCCAGCGCGACGCCGACCCACAGTGGGGAGCGCAAGCCGTAGCCGGCGGCAATGCCGAGGCCGCCGAGCCATGAGCCGGCGCCCAGGCCGATGTTGATGACGGAGGTATGGACGGTGTTGACCAGGGGCCCGGGATGGGCGGTTTTCATCACGCGGGCGATGATGGCGGGATTCATCGACATGCCCACGAGGCCTGTGACGACCAGCAAGGCGACGCTGATGGCCTTGTCGTGCGCAAAGACCGCGAACAGTGCCAGACTGATGCTCAGGATGACCATGCCCCAGACCATGATGGGCGTGGTGTAGCGGTCCGCATAACGGCCGACCACGCCATTGCCTACCACGTTCGCGATGCCATAGACGCCCAGCAGCCAGGGGATCGAAGACGCTGGAAAGCCGGTAATTTCCGTCAGGATGGCCGCAAAGTAACTGAACGCCGCGAAAATCGCGCCGATGATGAGGCCGCTGCTGGCATACGCTGCCCACAGGTGGCGGTTGCGGAACTCCCCCAGTTCCTTGCCGAGGCTGACGATTTCGGACGGCTTGGCGCGCGGCACCAGCACGGTGATCAGCGCCAGGCACAAGAGCGCCAGCAGTACCACCAGCCAGAAGCTGGCGCGCCATCCCAGGTGCTGGTCGATGAGCGTGGCGACCGGCACGCCGACCACCGAAGCGAGCATGAGGCCGCCGATCACGACGGCGGCGGCGCGTCCGCGCGCGGTGGGGTTGACGATGTCGGCACAAATGGCCAGGGACAAGCCAAAGCAGGTGGAGGCCGCCACGCCCGTGACCACGCGTGCGATGGCCAGGATGTCATAGCTGGTGGCCGACGCGGCGACGGATTGGGCAAGGATATAAAAGCCCAGCAGCCACAGCAGTCCCTTCTTGTTCGGCACGCGCAGTTTGAGCAAGGCAATGGTGCTCAGCGGCCCGCCGATGACCATGCCCATGGCATAGAGCGAGATCAGGTAGCCGATCCGTGTCACCGGTTCGTCCATGGCCAGGGCCAGCGACGGCATCATGCCCGCCACCATGAATTCGGATGTCGTTAACGAAAAGATCGTCAACCCCAGAATGTAAACAACCAGCGGCATAGCAATATCCTTCGAGATTAATAACTAAAACACTCGCCAGGCGGGCGCGCGCCCGGGCCGCATGGGGCTCGGGCGCGCGCCACATCCTGGTCAGGTGTTGCAAGACGTAAAGACGCTATCCGGAATGTCGCCGACTAGCAGGTTGGGGAAGTCGCGTACCGAAAGGTGCTGCGGATCATTGCCGGTGACCATGCGCAGCAGGCGGTTGCCGCCGGCCTCCAGGTAAAAGACCGATGGCGGCTTGCCCGCACGCTCGACTACCCAGGCGTCCGCCTCCTGGCCCAGCACGGTGTGGCGGCCGTCGTGACGCGCGCCGCCGTCCAGCAGCACGGCTTGCGGCAGGAACAAGTCATGGAATGGCGTGACCTCGTCGGCCAGCGCCGTGCCCTGCAGCTGCTCGCCAGTTGCCTGCGCCTGCCTTGCGTAGGCCACTTTCTGCTTGCGGCTTTGTTCGCGCCTGGCATCGCCGATTTCCGACATCCACAGCAGGTGCCCATGTTCATTTTCCGACCAGGGATTGAACAGGCCATCGATGCGGCAGATGTTGCGCGCATAGTCGAACCAGCAATAGCCGGACGTGACCTGGTCGTCCTCCTGCATCGGTGTCCAGTAGGAGATATAGGCGCTGCTCCATTGCAGCGGCAGCAGCGGCGGGGCGAGGTGTGTCGGCATGGCAGCTCCCTAGCGACCCAGCGCGTAGCCGAGGCTGGCCATCAGCGCTTCCTGCAGCGATGGCAAGTCCTTGCGGCGCGCGTCGAAGCTGGCGGTCAGCTCTTCATTGCTCAGTCCGATACGCTCGCCCACGCTTTCAAACCACAGGCGGCTGCTGTTGGCGTGGTCCTTGAACAATTGCATCAGGGGCACGGCGCGCGCGTTGAAGCTGTCCAGGGCGGCCGCCGTGCCGGCTTCGGTATGGAGGATCTTGACCAGCAGCAGGGCTGCCACCACCGCCATGGTGGTGCCATGGCCGATGGAAAAATGCCCCGATTGCAGCGCATCGCCGAGCAGCACGAACTTGCCGTCGCAGGCCCGGTCGCGGCTGAGAGTCATGAAGTTGCGCCAGCCCTGGCCCGGTTGGCTCTGCAACCCGTGCTCACCGAGTTCGGCCTTGAAGGTTTGGGCGATATACGCGGCGGCGTCGCGTTCGGACAGCGCCTCCAGCCCCGCCTTGGCGTACGTTTCTTCGCTGCATTCGACGATAAAGGTGCTCATCGTGTCCGAGTATTTATAGGCATGGCCGATGAAAATCCCTTGGTCATTGCTGCGGAACACCAGGTTCATCTGGTCGAACAGCTGGGTGGTGCCATACCATATGTATTTGTTGCGGCCGAAATCGATGTGCGGCGCCAGCGCGGGCGGCAAGTCCAGCGATTTGTAGTTGACGCCATTCGACACCACCACCAGGTCGTACTCGGCTTCCAGCTGCGCCTTGTCCGCCGGCGGCGTTTCATAGCGGATGGCGATGCCGGCCGCCACGCACTTGGCGCGCAAGGCCTGCACCAGGGCCTGGCGTCCCACGCCGCACAGGGTCACGCCGGTGCTCATCAGGTTGGGCTGGTCGTGATGCACGAGCTTGAATTCTTCCAGGAACTGCGGATTGAGCCGTTCCGGCTGCTCCAGGTAGGAGAGCGGATTGGCAGGATGGCGCGGCGGCCGTCCCGGCAGCACCACGCCCCAGCCCAGCACTTCTTCCGGGGTATTTTTTTCCGTAATGCTGATATTCCAGCCGGGTTGGGCTTGTTTCATCTGACTGGCAAAGATCAGTCCTGCGGGTCCTGCGCCGATAACGAGAATGTTCATTAATTTACCCTTCCAAGTTTGTACCAAACGTTTTGTTTCTTCTGGATTTGCTGCAGTTCATCGTAGGGAACCGATGTGAAGTACAGTTTCTCCGCCATGTCTGGCGGATAAACACGGGGGAATTTCTTGTGCATGTAGCGCGTGTAGCGCGTCTGCAGGAAGAAAATCAGATTCGGATTGCTCAGCGCTTCATAGTTGGCGATCGCCATGTCCTGCATGGCGTCGGCCTGCACCTTGCGCTGCTGCGTGAATTCGGACAGGGCGGGGCCCAGGGCATTGCCGTGCTTTTCCAGCAGGGAAACGAAGACGTGGACGTCTTCCAGCGCCATGTTCATGCCCTGCCCGAGGAAGGGGGCGGTGGCATGCGCCGCATCACCGATCAGCAGGATATTGGCCTTGTAGTGGAAGGTGCTGGAGCGGACATTGATGAGGTCGTTACTGGGCAGCGTCATGAACTGGTCCAGCATCTCCTTGCGATGCTCCGGCGGCAGGCTGCCGAAGTAGCGGCTGAAGAAGTCGGCCATGGCTTCGCGGTTCAGCGTGCCCAGGCTCGGTGTGCCGGTGTAGGGCAGGCACAGGGCAAAGCTGATGCTGCCGTCCGGAATGGTGGCCGCGCGGCCGGCAAACAGCCCCTTGGAATCCATGCCGAAGAAGTACAGCAAATCCTTCCTGAATCCCAGGTCCGCCGCGTTCGGCAACACCAAGGTTTTGTAGCCATGGCGGAAGTAACTCTGCCTGAACTCGAAGCGGCGCACGCCGCTTTGCATGGCACGCCGTACTGCGGAGTGGGCGCCGTCTGCGCCAATGATCAGGTCGCCATCCAGCTGCCGTACGGCGCCGTCCGGGGCCTGGATCAGTACGCTCTTTCTTTCCAGGTCGACATCCAGGCATTTATGCTCAAAGTAATACTTCACCTCGTGCTTGACGGCATGCCGGTTCAGCAGGCGCTGGAAGGCCGTGCGGTCCAGCGACAGGGGAAACAGGCCTTCGAGCGGGGTCAGCTCGCGTATCCGGTGCCGGCCGCCCACGCTGAACGCCATGCCGACGATGGGCTCGCCGCACTGGTCGAGCTCCTGTTTATTGATGCCGGCTCCCAGGACGGCCTTGATGCCGCGCACGGTCATGCTCACGCCGATGGCGCGCGAGTTGACCGGGTCGGCGTTTGCGGCATTCTCCAGCAGCGGATCGCCGCGTTTTTCGACAACGTGGACATCGTGTCCCCGTTGCGCCAGATAAATGGCGCTGAGGCTACCTGCCAGGCCTCCGCCGACGATAATGATTTTATGCATTTCAGGCCTCTCTTGACATCTTTCCCCGAGATAAATCGGTAAGTTGCTGATTGAAAAACTCCAACATTTCTATCGGCGCCATGCCGATGACATCGCTCTCAAGGCTGCGCGCGTACTGCGCCAGCGCCAGGCATTTCTGCGCCAGCATGTCGCAGCCCAGGCTGTAGTCGCTGCTGACCCGGCTGCCGACCGGCTCGGGCACGGGCGGTCCCGCGTGGCGGCCGGGCAAGCCGGACGGCATGTTCATCAGGGCCGCCGACAGGGGGCGCAACAGGCCGGTCATGATGTCGATCGAGGCGTTCATCAGGCGCGAGCGGCGCAGGCTGCCCAGCGGCTGCTGCGCGAAATGGTGCGCCATCAGCAGGAAGGTCAGTTCGTAGCACCCCTGATACAGCCGCATCAGCGCGCGCGCCTTCGGGTCGGTCACCACGCTGCAGTCCGCGCGCGCTTCCAGCACGGGATTCTTCAGCGCCGGCAGGGCCGGCTCGAACGGCTTGTCGCAGGCTGAAAACTTGCCGGCGACGGCACGCAGGCGGTGGAAATGGGACGAGGCGAAATGTGGCGAATCGACAGCCACGCCTTCTCCCTGCTCGGTGACGAAGTCGATGGCGAACAGCGCGCTGTCGCGGTCGGACACCTCCAGCTGGTAGCCGGGATAGGCGCGGTTGGTCAGTTCTTTCAGGAACAGGTGGTGTTCGCCGCCGCGCTTGCCGCCGCCGCTCTCGAACAGGCCGGGCAGCTCGGCCACGGCCTGGCGGATCGCCGTATAGAAGGTCGCGATGGATTTGCCCGGCGTGGGAATATAGTCGGGCCATTCGAAACGCACGAAGCGGGCCAGCACGTGTTCGGAAAATGGCTCGAAAGCAAATTCCGTGTCCAGGCCAAAACGCTGGCGCGCCTGCTGGCCCAGCACCGGGGTGCCGCTATAAAACGGTTCGCCCAGCGCCATCAACACATTGTTGACTAATAAGTAGTGAATCATTTCTTCATGGGCGATTTCCAGCAGCGCGCCGCGCGTACCTCTGTTGCGGCGCCGGTCTTCGCCGCCGCAGGCCAGTTCCAGCTCGGCCGGCAGCCAGCGGCCGGCCCGCACCAGCGCCGCCCCCTGCGCGTAATTGGGAATCGAATACGCGGCATACAGGTATTGCAGCATCAGCGACAATTCCAGGTCGATGGCCTTCTTCAGCTCGTCGATCAGCTCCGCCTTGCCGCCGATGACATGCTGTGCCGCCGGTTGCGGCAGCGCCGCCTTGGCCTTTGCCTCGACCTGCGTCAGGTATTTGAGGAACAGGCGCGACTTCGGCAGCGACAGTTCGCGGGTGCTGGGCATGTAATAGCTCTTGTCGCGGTTCTGCGGATCGCACATCTGCCACATCAGGCGCGAATACGTTTCGCACTTGCACTGGTCCGCCAGGCTGAAGACCTTGTCCGACATGAAGGGGTACACGAGCTCGTAGTAGCTCATCACATGCCGGTAGAGGAAGGCGTAGTCGACCTGTTCGGCCGGTACGTCGTCGAGGTCCCAGTCGTCAGGCAGCACGCGCACGCCGAGGTACTGTTTGTCGTTGCCGGTCCCCAGCACGATCCTGGTCGCGCCCGGCTGGCGGCCCGTCAGGGTCAGCGCCGTATAGCCATGCCCGAGCGGCGACGGCTGCTGCTGCACGGCCAGCAGCGCACCGTCCTCGGCCTGCGCCGAAAGGTCTGCGGGTGCCGCCAGCGCGCCGCGGAAGCGGCTTTGTACGGTGATCGTCTGCGGAAATTGCTCGTGCTTTTTCCGGTTCGGCGCTTCCAGGTACAGCTGGTTGCTGTCCGATTGCAGCACCCAGTCGGCTTCTTCCCACTGCGCCTGTGCGCTGCCCAGGCTGAGCGAACCCGAGGCGGCGGCATGTTGCAGCGGCACATCGAAGACGCCGTGATGGCGCCAATAGTCGCGGTACAGCTGCTCGGGAATCCGGGCCAGCAAGGTGCCGGCGCCGTCATGCAGCAACAGCTCGCCCAGCGCCTGCTTGCCGCCCAGG
Source organism: Janthinobacterium aestuarii (assembly GCF_046113285.1). Classification (NCBI taxonomy): domain Bacteria; kingdom Pseudomonadati; phylum Pseudomonadota; class Betaproteobacteria; order Burkholderiales; family Oxalobacteraceae; genus Janthinobacterium; species Janthinobacterium aestuarii. The sequence goes on along the minus strand of NZ_CP142524.1, from coordinate 3,151,284 downwards.
GCATGCGTCGGATGCTGTTCCGAGACGGCGCCCGTGCCGCGCGTGGTGAACGGAATGGCGGTCGGCATGTTGAACGAGACGCGGTCCGCATGTACTTTTACCAGCACCGGCCCCAGGCTGCCCTGGCGCGGCTGCAGCAGGCGGCCGGCCGGATAGGTGGCAAGCTCGTCGCGCCGCCACAGGCCGATGCTGCCGGCCAGATCGTAGAACACGGGCGAGTCGGGTTTTTGCGGCGTGGACATGTTGAACAGGCAATACTGCACCGTCAGTCCCAGCACCTCGTCGTCGGCCAGGGCTTGCTGCAAGGCATGCATGCTGGCCGGCAGCGGCAGGTCCGCATTGAACAGGAAATGCGGGTCCCCCTTTGCCACGGAAAACTGGAACAGCCTGGAGCGGCCGAATTCATCATCCAGGAAATGCCCGCTGCGTTCCGTGATATGGCCGCTGCCGAGCCAGCGCACCGAATGCGCCTGCGCGATGTCGGCGGTGAACAAGGTGGGCGTGTTTGGCGTGGCCAGTTTGTCGCTCAAGGTGAACTGGCCGGCGTAGATCAGCGTGGTGTCCGGCTGGGCCGGGTTGTTGTCGATCCACCTGGCGCGGTTGAACGTCGTACGCAGATACTCGTTGTAGTGGCCCCACAGCGCCAGCTTGGCGCCCACCAGCGCGTCTTGCGTATCGACCTCGCCATCGCGCAGCTGGACGCCCGTGATCCTCGCGTTCTCCCACGAGAAATGATTGTTGCCGCAAAAGTTATAGCCCGCCGCCTGGCTGAAGATACCGTCCGGATCGGGCTTGCCCTCCGCATTGAAACGGGGGGCAAGCTGTTTCAGGTGCGCATGGAATTCGGCCGGCGGCCGGCTCAGGTCGACAGCTTCGCCCGCCATCGATACCGCATTCGTGGCGATATCGATGTTGCCATGCGTATTGCGATTCCCGGTCGGCACATTGGCGCGGGCAAAACCCCGAAAATGCAGGCGGGGGAAGTCAAGTAGGCTCATGCGCGCTCGGTCGAGGTAGTGATGAAGGTATCGTTGGCGGCGGCGACGTCTTCCAGCTGATCTAGCCGTTGCAGCAACAGGCCGCTGGCTTGCTGGGCACTGATCAGGCTGCCTTCCATCCAGCCGCAATGCGCGGTATACGCATCCGAACAGGAAATGATGCCGTCCCGGTGCAGCAGGACGGCCGGGTGCTCGGCTTCCGGCTCCACGCAAAACTCGACGCCATGGGGCCAGAACTTGTGAAAGTGCGCCTTGATCTGCGGCAGCGGCTGACCGTCGAGCGGCAGCACTTCTTCCAGGTGGCTGCGGACACGCTCCAGGTACACGTCTTCACCGAGCTCGAGGCTGTCCCGCCAGTAGGCGGCGCTTTTGCTGTCGGTATAGAACAGCACATATTTGTCGCTCTTGAAGTAGATCTTGCGCAGGGGATTTGCCGCCATCAGCACCTTGTCGGTCAGCCCGAACGCGTCCCACCAGGCCGTGTCGAACGTCAGGAAACCCTTGAACAGGGGCAGCGAGTCGTACTGGAATGGACTCCAGGCGTGCGGGAAATCCAGGCTCAGGCGCGGCATGGCGGACGGCGGGATGGCCATCACCAGATGGCGTGTGCGGTGCATCTGCGTGTCGCCATGGTGGCTGAAGGCGAGCACATGCTCGGCGCCGGATTTTTCAACGGACAGCAGGCGGTGTTCGAGCCGGAATTCCACCCCGGCGGCCTGGGCCTGGTGCTGCAACTGGCACAGCAACGCGTGGTAGCCGTCGGTCGCATAGTGCCACTGGTTGGCGGCGTTTTCCGTAAAGTGCTGCGTTTCCGGGTGTTTCTTGATGATGTCGTAGGCCATGACCGCCGACACCATCGGCAGCAGCAATGCGTCATAGCCGGTCGCCTTGATGATGTGGGTGGCCTTGGCGGCGCCCAGGTAATGGCTGACGAACGCGAGGAAGGAGTCATTCGGATGCTCTTTCAGCATCGGGCTCAGGTCATCCAGTGTTGCCTTCAGCTCTTCCAGCACGCTATCGTGGGAGATGACTTCGGTGAACGGGTAGACCGCATGCGGCAATCCGCTACCCTGCATGAGTTGCTGGAAATGCGGATGCAGCTGCGGCGAGTAGCGGGCGGCGCCCAGTTCGGCGATTTCCTCGCCATCTATTTTCCGCGACTGGATGCGGCCGCCGACGGTGGCATTCAGGTCGAATACGTGGATGCGCAGCTTCCTGCCGGCGGCGCCGTCGATCAGCCGATTGGCGCAAGTCAGGCCGCCTATGCCGGCGCCGATGATGCAAATGTCAGAATACGTGCTCATACGAAATTCCTTTTTAACGTTCATTAAAAAAGCTGCAAAATCGTTAGCAAAAGTTTCCCCGGCACGTGCAGGCAAGAGAGGGGGAACGCTGGGTGTTACCGCACTTGGCGAGCGTTATCGGCTGGGAAATGAAGAGCCTGGCGAGAACTGGCGTTGCGTCTGGTATGGTCGATTCTTGGCAGCAGAGTTTCTGTTTCAAATCAAAGATGGCACCGACAATAGCCCGGGTATCGGGCTGTCAGTTTGATAAATATCAATGTAGTTGTCGTCTGCAAGGCGCGCGCTGATCAAGCGCGAATGTTGCTACGCTCATCGAAAACAGGAGGCACCATGTCCGAATTCATCGACTTATTGCAATGCTCCGCCATGGCTGCTTCGCTGCTGGTGGCGTCGCTGGTGGGTTCGCGCACGGCTGCGCGGCGCCTTGCCGGGTTCTAGATATCGCCATCGTGGTAGGCAAGGTTGTCGATGGCCATGCCTATGCGCTGGAGTTGCGGCGCCCGTGGTAGACTCGCTCTTGTGATAAATAAGCAAAGTTGTCAACTATGAATCAAAGTGCTCCAGAACGCGTCGTCGTCATCGGCGCCGGCATCGTCGGCGCGTCGCTCGCCTACCACTTGGCCAGCAAGGGCGCACAAGTCACCGTGGTCGAGGCGGGCGCCATCGCGTCCGGCGTGACGGGCACCTCGTTTGCGTGGATTAACACCTCCTGCGCGGGGATTGATCCCATCGCGGCCCTGCGCGGCGGCGCCATCGCGGCCTGGCGCCAGCTGGAATCGCAGGTGCCGGGCTTGACGATGCGCTGGCACGGCGCCTTGTCGTATGGCACGCAGGATGGGCGTGTGTCGCCCGAATCCATCTTGATTGATCGCTCGCGCATCGCCCGGCTTGAACCGCAGCTGCGGCAGCCGCCGGAACAGGCTATCTACGAACCGGAGCAGGGCGCGCTCGACGCCGTTGCCGCAACCCACGCCTTGCTGGCAGCGGCCGAGGCGCTCGGTGCGACCGTCCGCACGCATACGCCCGTGCTGGGTTTTACCGTTCAGGACGCGCAGGTGACGGGCGTGGAAACGGCCGCGGGCCTCATCGAGGCCGATATGGTCGTGCTGGCGGCGGGCACAAGCACTGCTTCGCTGGCGGAAAAGCTGGGCGCCAGCCTGCAGATCCACGCCTCGCCCGCCATCTTCCTGCGCTACCAGGCGCCGCCGGGCCTCGTGCGCGGCATCATTTCCAGCCATGCAATGGAAGTGCGGCAAGCCGAGGACGGGACCATGCTGGCAGCGGAAGATTATCTGGACGACGCGCCGGAAAACCAGCCGGCCGCCATGGCGCAGCGCACGGCCAGCGCGATTAGGGCAGAACTGGCGGGCGCCGAAGCCATCGTGCCGGCATTCGCCTGCGTCGGCCTGCGCCCCATGCCCGCAGACGGCGTACCCGTCATCGGCTACTTGCCGCAAGTGAGCGGCGTGTACGTGTGCGCCATGCATCCGGGCGTGGTGCTGGCGGCCATCGTGGGCCACCTGGCCAGCGGGGAAATCGTCGATGGCCAGCCGGCGCCAGCTCTGGAGGCGTGCCGGCCCGCGCGCTTTCTGGCATGCTGATTCTTAAGGCACCCGCGCCACGAACACGGGCAGGATGAATGGCTCCGGCTCCTGCGCATCGCCGTCCTTCGACGGGGCCTGCATATAGTGCTCGTTGCGCCAGTCCCCGTTCACCACGCGCTCGGCGATCAGAGATAAATCCTGCGTTTCGCGCAGCGCGCAGCGAAACGGCAGCCGTCCATGCGAGCGCGACACCAGGCTGAAGCGCAGCTGGCGGCATTGCGCGTCGTGCCAGCAATAGAACAGCATGTCCTCGCCAGCGAGCGCGCTGCTGCGGGCCGCGATCACCTCACCGATGAAGGCGACGATATCGGCTGCATGAATCTGCGGCGTTTCCTCGTCCGTGGGCGAAAAGCTCCACATATTGGTTCTGGCTTCGTGGTTGATGTCGTCGGGATCAATCTCCACGGCATCGTCTTTGGCCATGGTGAGCCAGTGGCTGAGCACCGTTGATAGCGTCATGTCAATCTTTCCATTTTCGTGCGTGCAAGCGGCTGGCGGGCAATGCGGTGGAGGCGTAGCCACTCATCGGCAACATCGCCCATGGTTTTCGCGGCGCCGTCGCGTATCCAGGCCATGAAATCGCGCTGGAACGTAAATTGCGGTCCGCATTGGGCAAGCAAGAAGCGCCTGACGTTCTGCGTATTCCTGTAGTGCACATCAACGACAGTGTGGCGGGAAATAATGCCGCCGTGCCAATCGAATTCCATGCTGTATTTCCTTTGCTGTATTACCTTGAATGGCCAGAGCGTGCCATTCTAGATCATGGGCAACAGTTCAGCGACCGTCCAACTGTCTCACCCCCTAGGCCCATCCGCCAACAACTCCGCCAGCCTGGTCGTCAGCCACAAACTCGTCTCGCTCAGCTTCTTGCCATGGATAGCCAGCCGCCGCACGGGCAGCCTGGATAAAGCCAGGGCAGGGCACGGCACTTCCTGCAAATACCCTTTGTAATTGTCGTAATTGGCGATGTTCAGGGGCAAAATCGCCCAGCCCAGCTCGTCCGCGACCATTTCCGCGATGCTGTAAAAACTGTCGGAAAACCAGACGGCGGGGCTGAAGGCCTGTTCGCGGTTGAGCTCGGAATCCATGATCAGCTGGCGGTAGCGGGTCAGCTCGTTGCGGCTCACTTCCTGTCCGTGCGCCATCGGGTGGCCCTTGGCCACGAACACGCCTTGCGCCACGCTGCCGATGTGCTGCTGTTCCAGCACGGGCGAGATCGGGCCACGGTCAAAATGAAAAGCCACGTCGGCTTGCTGCTGCTCCACGTATTGCGCCACCTCCGACGCCGTGGCGTTGAGCATGACCAGTTCCAGCGCCGGGTAGCGCGCCGCCAGTTCCTTGACCAGGGTGCCGATGGCCAGGTAGGGCAGGGCTTCGTCCAGGGCCAGGGTCAGCTGCGCTTCGGGCGCCTCGCTCAGCAGTTGGGCGCGCAGCTGCAAGCGCTCGGCCTGGCGCAGCAGTTCGCACGCTTCCAGGTGCATCACCTTGCCCGCTTCCGTCAGCACGGCGCTGCGGCGCGAACGGTCGAACAGTTCCACGCCGAATTCCGCTTCCAGCAGCCCGATCGAGGTGCTGACCACCGATTGCGCGCGGCCCAGCCGGCGCGCCGCGCCCGAAAAAGAACCGGCCGCGACAGCCGCTTCAAAGTAGCGCATTTGTTCCAAAGTCCATTGCATGGCATCCACCTATCTGTTTTACAGATGGATTTTAACTTGAATGCCATTCAGGGGCGACATAAAATGCTTTTACTAATTCAATAACACGAGATCCGCCATGAAAAACGCCCAAGCCCATACCCCCGCCATCCGCTTCAGCTGGTGTCACGACGTCAGCGCCGAAGATGCGCTGTGCAAGCTCTATCTTGACAACGTCAGCGCCGACTATATCTCCCATTCGGAGCTGCAGGGCGAACGCGCCGATGCCCCCGGCAACTGGCGCGCGGACTTGCCTGAAGTCATACGCGGCGAAATCCGCGCCGCCCTGTCGCACGACTGGGCACATGGCGATTCGACCCTGCTGGCCGTCGCCACGTCCGGCGACGATATCGTCGGCATGGCACTCGTATCGATAGACACGCGCCAGCGCGCCTCGAAATCGTTCGCCGCGCTGGATGACCTGGTCTTGCTGCCTTCCGTGCGCGGCAGCGGCATCGGCAGCTTGCTGGTGGAGTGGGTGGCCGACGAGCTGCGCAGCCACGGCATCGCCCGCTTGTTCCTTGAATGCGGCGCGCACAACCTGACGGCACAACAATTCTTCCAGGGCCGCGGCTTCAAGCACGTTTCCGTCGTCATGCTGCGCGAACTCGACGCAACTACAGCGAGTGCCGCCGTGGATGACAAGGATGGCGACCGTGGCTGACGCCCGCCGCCCCCGACAAGGCCAGGCCCGTGGCAGCCTGGAACGTAAGTATTTGCGCAGCACCAGATTTATCCAAACCGACAGTTGTTAAAAGTTACACTAAAACCCATGAGTTGTTTATGCATCCAATGAAAAAATGGCTGACGCTGGCCATCGTCTCCAGCGCCCTGTTCCTGATCGTGGTCGACATGACCGTGCTCTACACCGCCTTGCCCGCGCTGACGCGCGACTTGCAGGCCACTTCCTCGCAAAAACTGTGGATCATCAACGTCTACGCGCTGGTCGTCTCCGGTCTGTTGCCCGGCCTCGGCACCCTCGGTGACCGCTTGAGCCACAAACCCGTTTTCCTCGCCGGCCTGGCCGTGTTCGGCATCGCCTCGCTGTGCGCCGCGTTTTCGCCGGCTGCAGAATGGCTGATCTTTGCCCGCGTGCTGCTGGCCATCGGCGCCGCCCTGATGATGCCGGCCACCTTGTCCATCATCCGCCTGACCTTTACGGACAACCGCGAGCGTTCGTTCGCCATCGGCGTGTGGGCGGCGATTGCCTCCGGCGGCGCCGCGTTCGGCCCCGTGCTCGGTGGTTTCCTGTTGGAACATTACTGGTGGGGTTCCGTCTTCCTGATCAACGTGCCCATCGTGCTGCTGACCCTGGTATTGGCCACTGTCATCCTGCCGAAACGGGCCGGTAACCGCGACAAGCCATGGGACTTGAAGGGCTCGCTGCAAGTCATGATGGGTTTGCTTGGTGGCGTGTATGCGATCAAGGAGCTGGGCAAGTCGCAGCCGTCGTATGCGCTGGCCGCCTTTGCTTTCGCCGTGGGCGCCTTCTTCATGCTCAAATTCGTCCGTCGCCAGAAGCGCCAAGCCCGGCCGCTGATCGACTTCGCCCTGTTCCGCGAACTGCCGTTTTCCAGCGCCGTGGCCGCCGCCATGGTGGCGTCCGCCGCCCTGATCGGCATGGAACTGGCGCTGAGCCAGCACATGCAGTTGGTGCGTGAGCTGTCGCCGCTGGAAGCGGGTCTGCTGCTGTTGCCGCTGCCGCTGGCATCCGTGTTTGCCGGTCCGTTGACGGGTTTCATGCTGCCGCGCGCCGACAAGGCCAAGGTCTTGTGGGGTTCGCTGTTGCTGTCCGGTATAGGCATGGCATCGTATCTGGTGCTGCATGACGCCGCCGTCTCGGCGCAAGTGGCCAGCCTGGTTATCCTGGGCCTTGGCCTGGGCGCCGTCATGACGGCCGCATCGAGCGCCGTGATGCTCAACGTGGCTCCCCAACAAGCCGGCATGGCCGCCTCGATCGAGGAAGTGTCGTACGAGCTGGGCGCCGTGATCGGCGTGACGGTGCTGGGCACCATCATGTCGGCCGTCTACAGCGCCACCCTGGTGATCCCGGAAAGCGCGGGCCTGCTGCCGAACGCCCACGACACGCTCGACGCGGCGCTGCTGGCCGCCGAGCAATTGCCGGCCGAACTGGGCCTGCAAGTATCGGAACTGGCCCGTTCGGCCTTCGACAAGGCATTTATTGTCGTGCTGGCAACGGCTTCCGCCATCCTGATGGCGGCCGCCGCCACCATCCGCCACCTGCATCTGCGGGCACGCCGCGCGGCCTGCATGCCGGCCTGATCGCAAGCAACTGACCGCAAAGACCGGCACCAGCCGGCCTCATTGCCCGGCGACCGTCTTCCCGCCGGGGCCGGGCAACACCTGCCGGATCGCTGCCTCGACGATGTCGGGCGTCGTCAATGCCATCTGGTGGCTGGAATCGGCCACCATCCTGACCGCCTGCGGGTACAGCGCGTTGACGCCGTCGCGGGTGGTTTTATCCATCCTGAACGCGCCAAAGTCGACGGCGATCGCCGTGCTGGAGACGGGCCGGTTTTCCAGGCGTACCACGGGCTTGTCGATGTCAGGCAGGCTCAACACCATCTTGCCCGTCGCATCGATCTGTTCGATTTCGCGCCAGATGGCGCGTGAAAAGGCCAACTGGCCCACGATGCGCGTCAGCAATGGGAAATCCTGTACCGGCTTCACCATGCGCGGATACAGCGCATCGACCAGCACCAGGGCCTTGACTTCCTCAGGGTAAGTGCGGGCAAACAGCTGCAGGTACAGGCCGCCCAGCGAATGGCCGACCAGCACATAGGGCGGATGCAAGCCCTTGAAGCGCAGCACGGCGCGCAGCTCCTCGACGATGGTGCGGCCGTCGCGCGGCGCGGCGGCCGCTTCGCTGTTGCCATAGCCGGGCCGGTGATACGCGAACACGGAGGTGTCCAATGCCAGCCGCTCGGGCACCACGCCCCATTTGTCCAGCGTTGCGCGCGAACCATTCTCGAACACCACCACGTCCCGCGAGGTGGGATGGCGCAGGATCAGCGATTCCACCAGGCGCCCGTCGACCTTGTCGATGACGGGGGCGGGCAGGGTGGCAAGGGCGGGCTGGGCGGTGGCGGCACACAGTAAACATATCGGCAATAGCTTGAACATGGGCGTCTCCGGCAATAAAAATGCCAGCATGGCCAACGGCGACGCCCGCCGCACGGGCCTTGCGACGAATCGACAGCCAGGGCGACGGAAGGCAAGCGGGCAGGACGCGCTACATGGCCCGGAACAGGTGGACGAAGGCGCGGCTCACGGGCAGCTCGCCCGCGTGGCCGCGCATGCGCACGAATAAACGGCTGGCGTCGTCGCGGCGCGTGCCGTCCAGCCAGGCCAGATTGATCAGGGTAGAGCGGTGCACTTGCCAGAACTGTTCCGGATCAAGCTGGGCGGCCAGGTCCATGATGGGCGTGCGGATCAGGAATTCGCCATCCACGCTGGCGACGACCGTGTACTTGTCGTCGGCATGGAAAAAGCGCACCTTGGCCACGTCGAGGTGGTGCGTGCGCTCGCCCCTGGACGCGAGGATGTAGCGCAGCCGGGGGCGGGCAGGTCCGGGCGCGGCCGTCAGTTGCTGCAGCGCCAGTGCCATGGCCGCACTGGCGGGCGGCAAGGGCGCCACCGACCGCAAGCGCGCCACGGTACGGGCCAGCCTTTCGGTGGTAACGGGTTTCAATACGTAATCGAGCGCCGCCTGCTCGAAGGCTTGCAGGGCAAACTCGTCGAAGGCGGTGACGAACACCACGCGGGTAGGGCCTTCGATGCCTTGCGCCACCTCAAGGCCGGACAGCCCCGGCATCTGGATATCGAGAAAGGCGATATCGGGTTCCAGCTCGGCGATGCAGGCGGCGGCCTCGACGCCATTGCGCGCCATATGAATGATCTGCAAGTCCGGCCACAGGGCCAGCAGCTGGTCGCGCAGGTAGAGCGCCAGGTGCGGTTCATCGTCCGCGATCAGGGCGCGCGTCATGCGGCCTCCACTGGGCATGCGCTGGCGGCGCGCTGGTACGGCAGCTCCAGCACGGCTTCGGTGCCATGCTCGCGCCCGCACAGGAGCAGGCTGGCCTGCGCGCCGAACTGGGCCTGCAGGCGCGAGCGCAGATTGGCCAGCGCCATGCCGCTGCCCGGACGCGGTGGCTTGCCTGGGGCCGTCAAGCCCATGCCGTCGTCAAGCACGCGGATTTCAAGACGGCCCGCGCGCACCTCGGCATGCACGACGACGCTGCCGCCGTCCAACATGGGCGCCAGTCCGTGCACGATGGCATTTTCCACCAGCGGCTGCAGCATCAGCGTGGGCATGCTGGCCAGGCGCGCTTGCGCGCTGGCGTCGATGCGGAAACGCAGGCGCTCGTCCATGCGGATCTGCAGCAGGCACAAATACTGGCTGGCCATGTCGAGTTCCGCTTCCAGCGTGCTGTCGCCCTGGCGCAGCTGCGACAGGCTGGCGCGCAGGTAGCCGGAAAACGTTTCCAGCATGCGTTTCGCGCGCGGCGGATCGTAGTCCATCAGGCTCTGGATGTTGGCCAGGGTGTTGAACAGCAGGTGCGGCTCGATCTGCCCCTGCAGCAGGCGCAGGCGCGCCTCCGTCACCTCGCTTTGCAGCTGCTGCTGGCGCAGGCGCGAGCGCCACCAGGCCCAGTTGGCGCCCATGACAAACAGGATGAAGACGGCAAACTTGGTCAGCGCGGCAGGCAGGGAGACGAACATGCCCCACAGCTTGAAACCCACCAGTATCGGGACGATGGTGAAGCCGATGCTCATGCCGAGGATGATGGCGGCCAGGGACAGCGCGCCCAGGCCCATGCCGGCGCGGATGTCGCGCACATGCGACATGCGCTCGACGAGCGGCGTCGGCAGCCAGCGCCCGGCCAGGCGCAGCACGCCGAACAGGGTATGCACGATGCACAGGCAGATGCCGATATTCGGCAGCAGCGAGGCCCACCACCAGTGCGGCCGGTCGACCCGGCCGAAGATGGCGACGACGGCCATCAGGCCCAGTGCCAGGGCGATGCCGATCAGGGAGATGAGCAGCAGGCGGGTGAGGGTGGGCACTTCGTGCCGGGGGCGCAGTTCCCATAGGGAGCGCCAGCCCTGCAGCAGGGTCGTTTGTCTGGTCATGGGCGTAGTGTAGCGGCCGCTTGTCTTGTTGACCAGAACATGGCTTGCCGTTCGTCGGCCCCATTGTCGATTCGTCGCATGCGCCCGGCCATCCGCTGGCCCGGCTGTCAATCTGTGTTCTCACCCACCGATTACCAGGAGCCACATGAAGCACAGCATTATTTCCCTTGCCTGCGCCATCTTTTGCAGCGCCCAGGCAGCCGCCGCGGCCATCCTCCCTCCCATGGCCGGCATTCCCGCCGGTGTGTTTACCATGGGCAGCACGGAGCCGCGTATCGGCGATGGCAGCCATAATCCGGCCGAGGGGCCGCCCCACGAAGTGCGCGTGGCCGCATTCCGACTGGCAAAATACGAGACGACGGTGGCGCAGTTCCGGCAATTTGTTGCCGCCACCGGCTATCGGGCGGCTGGCGAATGCTGGGATTTCGACCGCACTGACGGCATCGCGCTCAAGGAGTCGGGCTGGGACGCCCCCGCGCATGCGCCAACGGACTACCACCCCGTCATGTGCGTGAGCTGGAACGATGCGACGGCCTATGTGCAATGGCTGGCGCGGGAAACGGGCCGCCCATTCCGCCTGCCCAGCGAGGCGGAATGGGAATACGCGGCGCGCGCCGGCACCAGCACGAAATACGCGTCCGGCGATGTTCCTGAACAATTGTGTAGCTACGCCAACATGAAAGACCGGCGTTTCAAGGCCGCGGCCTGGCGCGATCACGGCCTCGACATGCTCGTCACTGATTGCGACGATGGCGCCGAGTACACGGCTGTCGTGGGCAGCTATGCGCCCAACGGCTACGGCTTGCACGACATGATGGGCAACGTGGCGGAATGGGTGGCCGATTGCCAGCATCCCGACTACCGGGGTGCGCCCGCCGATGGATCGGCCTGGCGCAGCGGCTGCGAGGTGGAAGGCGACTATTTTATGACACGCGGCGGCAGCTATTCGTCCTCGCGCCAGGTGCTGCGCAGCGCCGCGCGCGGACATGGCGGACGCGGCAATGCCAGCAGCCTGGGCGAAGGCTTCCGCATCGCCGAAGACCTGGATAGCTGCACGGCCAGCCAGTGCGTCGATGGCGACGCCACTTTTGTCGCGGCGCTGGCAGCGGCGCGACAAGCACGAGACTGATGGCTTGCTCAGCGCAGCAACGGCCGTGGGAACTACAGCGTGCAATCCTGTGCCTGCTTGCCGGCAATAAAGCGGGTAGTGGCTTGCTCGAAACAGGCCGGTGCCGTCCACAGGATGAAATGCGGGGCATTCTGCACGGTGGACAGGGCCACCTTGCCCGCCTTGCGCTGCGTCAAAGCCTGCACTTGCGCCTGCGCGCCAGCGTACGGCGTTTTCGGGTCCAGGGTTCCCTGCAGCACGAGGGTGGGCGGCACTTTTGCCGGCAGGGCGCCGAAATAGGCGTCGCGGGGGTAGGTGGGCAAGCCGCCGCCCAGCAGGATGCGGGGCAGGGGACTGGTCAACAGCAAGTCCGCCTCTTCGCGCTCGAGGTCGGCGGCTGTCCAGTCGGGGCGCAAGGAAGGCTGCAGATTGTTTTCCGAATTGCTGATGATGCTGACCAGCGGAATCGACAGCGGCGACTGGGGATAGCTGCCCAGGCTGGCCGCCGCGTCCGCCAATGTGGCACGCACGGCAGCCAGTTCCGTCTCGCCGCCCCGGTCCAGGTCGTGCAGCAGGTAGGGGATGCGGGCGCGGGCGGCCGGCACGTCGAGCATGCCGCCCAGGAAGTTTTTCAGGTTCTTGCCGGGAATCTTCGCCAGCAGGGCGAGATCGGCTTGCGCCTTGTCCAGCACGCGGCGGTACAAGGCTTCGGCCGGCTCGCCCAATGCCGCATGGCAAGCCGCATCCGCATCGCAACGGGCCAGCACCTGCAGGCCGACCTGGTTGACCACCTGCGAACGCTGGCTCAAGTCCCAACGCGCATCCGTTTGCGGTGGCACCAAGGAGTCGAAAATCACGCCTTTGACTGGCAGCGGCCCCAGCTGCAAGGTGCGCAAGACCAGCTGCGTGCCGTACGACACACTGTATACATACGCGGGCGGCTGCTTGTGCTTGCTCCGTTCGCCCTCGATCAAGGCTTTCAAGTCAAGCGCGGCCGTCGTGATGGAAAACTGGCCCGCGTATTCCGGCGTCAAGTTGATGCCCTTGAAGCAGCTGGCCCATTCGGCGCCGGCCAGCGCGCGGCCGCCGGGACTTTGTTCCGATTCCTCCACCTTGCACAGGCGCGACGAGTGGCCCGTGCCGCGGTGGTCGGGGATCAGGAATTCGAAACCGGGAAAGCTGCGGCGCAGGGTGGGCAGCAGGCTGTAGAACGCAGCGCCCGATTCGCCGGGGCCGCCCGCCACCAGCCACAGCGTGCCCTTGGCGGGCTTGCCGGCAGGCACATCGGCGGCAAACTTGCGCACGAAGACGTGCATGGCATCCGCGTCGCCGACGGCGCGGCCCTGGGCATCGTAGCTGCCGGGCACGTTCAAGCCCGAGCACAGGCTGCCGGACACGGCCGTATCGGAGCAAGGCGTGAAGAACATCGGTTCGGCGTGCAGGGAGGTGTCTGCCAGCAGCGTGGCCAGCAGGGTCAAACGGGGCAGCAAGGTCATCGGCTACTTTGGCGAAGGTGAAGATCAGCCGCCAAAGTAGCGTTTTTTACACCAATTGTCCAGATGGAAATATTTCTACACGGGACTATGTTTGCTTCTTATTGCGCAACAGGCGCAAGCCATTGGCCACCACCAGCAGGCTGGCGCCCACGTCGGCGAACACGGCCATCCACAGGGTCGCCATGCCGGCCAGGGCCAGGCCGAAGAACACGGCCTTGATGCCGATGGCAAAGCTGATGTTTTGCACGAGGATGCTGCGCGTGCGCTGGCTCAGGCTGATGAATTCAGGCAACTTGCCCAGTTCATCGTCCATCAGGGCCACGTCCGCCGTTTCGATGGCCGTGTCGCTGCCGGCCGCGCCCATGGCAAAGCCGATGTCGGCCTGCGCCAGGGCCGGGGCGTCGTTGACGCCGTCGCCCAGCATGGCCACCACGCCAAACTGCTGCTGCAAGGCCTTGATTTCATCGAGCTTGTTTTCAGGCAGCAATTCCGCCTTGACCAGGCTCACGCCGACGTCAAACGCGATGCGCTGCGCCGTCAGCAGATTGTCTCCCGTCAGCATGACGGTCGTCACGCCCAGCGCATTCAGGCGGGCAATGGCGGACGCGGCCGTCGGACGCAGCACGTCGGCCACGGCGATCACACCCAGCGCACCGCTTGAGGTGGCCAGCACCATGGCCGTGTAGGCTTGCTGTTCCAGCCGTGCCAGGATGGCTTGCAGTGCCGGCGTCAAGACTTTCAATTCCGTCATCAGGCGTGCGTTGCCCAGATAATAGGTCTGGCCATCGATATTGCCTTGCACGCCGCGTCCATGCAGGGCGGCAAACTGGGTGACGGGCAAGTGGCTGCCGGCGGGCGGACCCGCCTTGACGATGGCGGCGGCCAGCGGGTGGGCCGAGTTGGCGTCCAGGCTGGCGGCCAGCAGCAGGATGGTGTCGCGGTCGCTGCCCTCCAGGGCCACCACATCCGTGACGGCCGGCTTGCCCATGGTCAAGGTGCCCGTCTTGTCGACGGCGATGGCCTTGATCCGATAACCCGTTTCCAGGAATTGTCCGCCTTTCACCAGAATGCCGCGCCGCGCGGCCGCTGTCAGGCCGCTGACCACGGTGACGGGCGTGGAAATGACGAGCGCGCAAGGGCAGGCGATCACCAGCATCACCAAGGCCTTGTAGACCCAGGCCATGAAGGGCTGGCCCAGCAGCAAGGGCGGCAGCACGGCCACGAGGATGGCGAAGACGACCACGGCAGGCGTGTAGTAGCGGGCGAAATTGTCGACAAAGCGCTGCGTGGGCGCCTGCTTGCCCTGGGTTTCCTCGATCACCTTGACGATCTTGGCCAGGGTGCTGTTGCCGCTGTTGGCCGTCACGGTGACGTCGAGCAAACCCCGTTCATTGATGGTGCCCGCATACACGACGTCGCCCACGGCCTTGTCCACCGGCATGCTTTCACCGGTGATCGGCGCCTGGTTGACGGACGATTCGCCGCTGGCCACGACGCCATCGAGGGCGATGCGCTCGCCCGGTTTCACGCGCATGGTCGCGCCGATGGCCACGGTGGCGACGGATACTTGCTGCCAGGCGCCGCTGGCGTCGGCGACGGTCGCCGAGTCGGGCGCCAGCTGCATCAGACTGTGCACGGCGTTGCGCGCGCGGTTCAGGGACAATCCCTCGATCAGCTCGGCGATGGCGAACAGGAAGATGACCATGGCCGCTTCCGGCCACTGGCCGATGGCGATGGCGCCGAAAACCGCCAGGCTCATCAGGAAGTTGATGTTCAGGGTGAAGGTTTTCAGGGCAATCCAGCCCTTTTTCAGGGTCGGCCAGCCGCCCGTGGCGATCGACAGCAGGGCCAGGGCGATGACGAGGGGCGAACTGTCTTCATGCGTGGTCCACGCCAGCGCTTCGGCGCCGGCAGCAGCCAGACCGGAAACGACCAGCAATCCTTTTTGCAGGCCGGACAGGCTGCCTTCGTCCGGGTCGCGCGCGACGGCCGCGTCCGCTTCCATGGGAATGGCCTGCATGCCGATGCCGTGCAGGGCCGCTTCCACCGTGGCCAGCGAGGGCAGGGTGTGGTGCACGTCGAGCACGCGGTTCATCAGGTTGAAATCGAGGCCCACGACGCCCGCCATATTCGCCAGCTTGTTGCGGATCAAGCGTTCTTCCGTGGGGCAATCCATGTTGGCGATGCGGTATTTGGCCGTGCTCGCGCCCGCGATGGCCGCGCTGGGCAGCGCTGGACCAGACGGGGCCGCAGGCGTGGACGAGCACGCATGCTGGCTGGAACAGCAACTGGCCGCCTTGGGTGCATGCTGATGCTCATGGTCGTGCTTGTGCTCGTGGGTATGATCGTGGCTATCGTGCGGCATCGCATTCGTCCTTCCGGTTTCGTGTATGCTTCCATTAGAAACCCTGTAGCCGCTACAGGGTCAAGCGGAATTTGCACGAAAGAATGAAAAAGGGGATGCCATGCGTATCGGAGAACTGGCCAAACGGACAGATTGTGACGTGGAAACCGTGCGTTACTATGAAAAGGCGGGCTTGCTGCAGGAACCGGGGCGCAACAGCGCCGGCTACCGCGAATACCGCGAAGAACACCAGGAACGGCTGCAATTCATCCGCCATTGCCGCTCCTTGCAGATCGGCTTGACCGATATCCGCGCCTTGCTGGAATTTAAGAACAATCCGGCCGAAGGCTGCCAGAGCGTCAACGAATTGCTCGACCACCATATCCTGCGCATCGCCGAGCAGATGGCAAATTTGCAAACCCTGCAGCAGCAGCTGGTGACCTTGCGCCACCAGTGCGACCAGCCGCAGCCGTCGCAAGACTGCGCGATTCTGCAAAACCTGTCCGAGGCCGCCAGCGGCCACGACTGCGCCTGCCATACCGAACTCCCACAATCCCATTGATTCATGTTGAAACTGTTACCTGCAAGAACTTTATTCACCTTGTCCCTGCTGTCGCCGCTGAGCCATGCGGCAGATGTTCCCGCCGCCGCCGGCCACTACCTGACCCTGTACGCCGCCCCCGGCGTGCCGCAAGACGATGATCCGTACACCTGGAGCACGGTGGGCGGCAAGCAACTGACAAAGGGCGTGACCAAGGCGGACGGCCGAGCCTATCTCAAGGCAGAAGAGGGCGAAGAGACGTATGTCCTGGAAACGGTCAGCATGCGCTGGACGTTCACGGTGCCGGCTCGCTGCTGGCAAGAAGCGCCTGCCGCCTTCCAGTCATGCCTGAAACTCAAGCAAAGCGCCAGCCAATACGATATCCAGCACGATGCGGAAAAACTGGCCAGAGAGAAAGATCAACAGGCCAAGGCGGTAGCCTACGAGCTGGCGGTGCGGGCCAACGACGATGCGCTGGCCTGGCTGGGCAAATTGCCGCCGCAGTGGTCCGTACAGGAACACGCCAGACGCCTGCTGGCCATCGGCGACAAGATCGAGCGGCATATCGCCAGCGGCTTGCGGCAAGGCGGCCCCGATGCGCGCCAGTTTGTCTGCAAGGCGCCCACGGCCTACGGCGCGTTGCCGCAGCAGCAAGCTGTGCTGGCCTATCAGCTGCAGCCGCGGCCCGTGCCGCACGCCGGTGCCGCCTGGGACCAGCTGCTTGCGGCTGCCGCGCAGGGCAACTGGATGGCGCGCCTGGAAGTGTATGAGGCGCTGGCGGAGCGCAAGGTGAGCGAACTGAGCTATGTGGAGCAGGCGCGCCTGGTGCAATTGATGGAATGGCTGCAGCAACGCGAAATCGCCGGCCTGTACAGCTTTTTCAGCGCCCGTACCCTTGGCGATGGTGCCACGCAAGACCGCGTGGCACGCCTGGCCGCCATGCAGGGCAGCGTTGCCGATCAGAGCGTCGTCGGGACGCTGCTGCAGGACGAGGACGATCCGGCACTGGCGGCGGCAGGCAAGCGGATGCTCGACTGCGCGGCAGCGGCCATGCGGTCGCCGCGCTAACGCGGCAGCAGCGGCGGGCCGCCGTCGCCCAGGCGGAAGGCGTCGACCACGCGCAATAGATCATGCGCCTGGTCCTGCATGCTTTGCGCGGCGGCGGCCGATTGCTCGACCAGGGCAGCATTGCGCTGGGTCAATTCGTCCATTTCCGTGATGGCATTGTTGACTTCCTCGATGCCCTTGCTCTGGCGCTGGCTGGCCGCCGTGATGTCGTTCATGATCTCCGTCACCTGCTGAACGGAGGCGACGATATCGCCCATGGTGCGCCCCGCGCTGTCGGCCAGCTCGCTGCCCGTTTCTATTCTGGCAACGGAATCCTCGATCAGCTGCTTGATTTCGCGCGCCGCCGTGGCCGAGCGCTGCGCCAGGCCCCGCACTTCCGTGGCGACGACGGCGAAGCCGCGCCCCTGTTCGCCCGCGCGCGCCGCTTCCACGGCCGCGTTCAAGGCGAGGATATTGGTCTGGAAGGCAATGCCGTCGATGACGGCGATGATGTCGACGATGCGCCCGGAACTGGCCTTGATCGAGCCCATCGTCTCAACCACCTGGCCCACGACGCGGCCGCCTTCCAGCGCCACGTTCGAGGTCGACAGCACCATCTGGTTGGCCTGGTGCGCATGGCTGGCGTTTTCCTTCACGGTATCGGTCAGCGCATGCATGGACGAGGCTGTTTCCTGCAAGGAATGCGCTTGCGACTCCGTACGGGCCGACAAGTCCGCATTGCCGAGGGCGATTTCGCTCGCTTCCACCGTGATGGTGGAGCCTGCCTGGCGTATCTCGCCCAATAAAGTGTTCCAGTTTTTCAAGACGGTAGCCAGCGCCCGCGACAGCTTGCCCACCTCATCGTCGCTCCGGGCGTCGATGTGCGTGGTCAGGTCGCCGGCCGCCAGGCTTTCAGCGGCGCGGCACGCCTCGTCGATGGGGCGCACGACGGAGCGCGCCACCCAGGTGGCAATCAGGGCCAGCAGGGCAAAGCCGACAGCCATGGTGCCCAGCGACAGCCAGCCGGCGCGCTGGCCCGCATTTTTTGTCTCTTGCAGCGCGTCGACCGTGCGGTGGTCGAGGTTGAGCAGCACCTGGCGCAGTTGCCCGCTCACTTGCTGGTAGTGCCCGGCGGCATTTTGCATCGCCGCCACGCCCGTATTCGGGTCCATCGAGGCCAGGTCCAGCGCCTGCGCCACGCTGGCACGGTAGCGCTCGACACCGGGCAGCGCCTGGCCCGCTTCCGTGGCGGCGCCCGAGAATTGCTTGAGTTCCTTCAAGCCTTGCGCGATGGCATTGAGCTGGCGATCCGTTTGCGCGCCGAACTGCTTGAACTGTTCGTCCGACAGGCTGGCGGCGATGGCGATCTTCGCATACACGTCGGCGTGTACCTGACCCAGGGCAATGGCTTGCTGGTTGGCAAGCCGCTCGGCCGTCAAGGTCACGTCTTTCAAGTCGCGCATGCGGCTTTCGTTTTGCTGCATGGCGAAATAGGACAAGGCCCCCATGGCCAGCAGGCAAGCCAGCGCGACCACCGGGACGATCAACATCTTCTGTGCGATTTTCACATGAGGCCCATATCGTTGAGAAATTCGTTGAGAGATCGGTGTGCCATCCCGGCGCTGGCGGCGCGGCGGCGGCTACAGGTAGATGCCGCCGCAGACGACGGTCTCGGCGAGTTTCTCGCAATACATTACCTTCGGCTCGATCTTCTTGGTTTCCGGATTCGTGAATTTGTATTCCTGCCAGAACGTGCCCTTGCTCTTGGCCAGGTCGACTCGTTCCTTCACAAAAGCCTTGCCATCAATATCCTTCAGCTCGATCAAGTTCTTGCCGACCATTTTCGGATTGGCGCCATGCGCAACCACCGTCCCGTCGAGTTTATAGACGACCAGGTACAGGTCGTGCAGGATGAATTGCGGCGACTTGGCCGTGATGTCGCCATACGCCTTGGCGTCGCCGGCGCTCTTGATGTAGGACACGCCTTTCTTGACCATGGCTTCCGCGTCGGCGCGCGTGGCGCCGCCTTCGGCAGCGCTGGCGATACAGGGCAGCATGCCGGCGGCAAGCATGACCGACAGGCAAATGGCAGGGGCGAACTTGGGCATGAGAATCTCCTTCACATTGCGGCAGGGGAAAGCCGGCGGGGAACCGGTGCGGTGAGGCGGCGCCTATCGAAGTGCCGACGTTTCATAGTAGCGCGATGCCAGCAGACATGCGCTGGTGCAACAGATTTTTTTTGAATGGGGCGTTTTTGCAACGTTGCGTGCACACGGCCGCAATCGCATCCACAGAGGGAAAGTGAGAGCGCAGACTAGCGTATCGATAGTGTGGTGCGGGCGCCGCGTTACCAGCTGGCCGGGTCTTCCGCCGCCGCGCGCGCCAGGTCGTCGTGCCAATCTTGCTGCACCAGGCGGTAGATATCGGCAAAGAAGGCGCGCGGATCGGCCATCTCATCCCACAAGGCAGGCAGGGCATTCGTGCTTTCCGGGTCATGTTCGAGGATGGCCTGGAAATCATAGCCGGGGTCTTGCAGCGCCTGCGCCAGCACGGCCACCAGCGCATGGCGGTGGCGATAGCTGAGTTCCTTGTATTGCGACGTGATGTCGCGCCGTATCAGGGCAGCGCGCTGGAGCGGGTCGTTCATGTCCCATAGGTCCAGTTCCACGCCCAAGGTTTCTTCGCGGTCATACACGTCGAAGGGGCCGAGAAAATGGTGGAGTGTAGGAATGTAGGGAGCATCGCTCCAGGGGCCGCGCAGCATGGGACTCTTTCGTTTGATTGCTAAATGATCACGCGCATTCGGGCAAGGTCCAGCTTTCGTCGCCCATGTCCGTCGGGTAGATGGCGCGGGTCTGGTTCTGGCCCCAGCGCGCATGGTCGAGGATACCGTCTTCATGCATGTCCAGCACCCATTCCGTGCTTTCCAGCAAGGTGCCATCCTTGTGGTAGACGCGGAAGAAGGTGGAAGTGCTGAGGGCGCGCACGATGTTCTGCGGCACGCCGTTGCCGTAGTGGGGTACGTAGGTATTGATCACGCACGTGCGCTGATCGTTCCATTCCTGGGCATATACGCTGGCATTGCGCGCCGCGCTCACTTTGATGAAGAGCCAGCCTGCCAGCACGAGGATGAGCAGGAAGGCGGCGGCGATCAGGCCGGTTTTCTTGAGTAGCTGCATGAGGTCATGGCATGGCCAAAAACGAAGTTGCCGCATTGTATGTCAATAGCAGATATGCTTGCCGTACGGCACGTACAGCAAGCATATCCCCGCTAATTGCCGGTAACTTGGCTATTGACTTGGCTATTTGCCCACCGCCGTGTGCAGGGTATTGGCCATGTCCAGATGATGTTGCAACGCTGGCAAGGTCTTCGCGGCAAAGGCCTTGATGTCGGGATCGCTCGCCTTCTGGCTGGCATCCGTGAACAGTTTCACCGCCTCCTTGTGCGCCGCCACGCCGATGGTGGCCGCATATTCCTTGTCAAACTGCGCGCCTTCCAGGCGGCTCAGCTTGTCGATCTGCGCCCGGTGCTTCTTGCCGGGCTGGTCGCTGATCTCGATCTGCTTGCTGCTGGCCAGCTGTTTCAGCTCATCCGCCACTTTCGTGTGATCGGTGACCATGGCATCGGCGAATTTCTTCACTTCCGCATTGCTGCTCTTGCTTTGCGCGACTTTGCTGGCGGCAATTTCCGTGCTGCCAGCGTCGGCGGCCTTGCTGAGGAATTGCTTGTCGTACGCGCCCGGCGCCGCGGCGGCGATGCTGTTGATGGCGATGCCGCTCAATAAGGCAACGGCGGCGCCGATGGCCACGCTTTTGAAGGACGGGGCACGGGAGCTGGTGGTCGGGATAGGCATGGGAAATCCTTTCGAGTGTGGTTTTTTCTACAAGCTGATGACAATGTTAAGCCAGCAGCCTGCGCACACCCATAGGACAGTCGCGATCATGCCCGTAGGATTAGTCCTGTTCGTTAGCGCACAGTTCGACTTGCTTCAGGGCAAATAAGGCGGCAATACCGGCATCGCGGCGCCACGCGGGCATGCCGATATCGAGCCATTCCGCCATCGCGTCCAGGTGCGACGGTTCCGAGACGCTGTGTTCGAGTTCGTCAAGCACCGTGTCGCGGTCGATATACATGCTATCCAGCCACGCGTCGAATGAAGGCGCCAGTTCCATCAGGCCATGGGCGCGCTTGCCCGTCCACTCCGGCAACTCCTGCACATACGCCAGCACGCGGCCGCCGCCTTCCTCCGTCAGATCCAGATAAACCATGGAATTGCCGCCATCGCGGGCGAACGGCAGGATGCGCACCGGCATGTCCGTATGCTTGCGCGCCGCGCGGATTTCGCCGACCAAGGTTTCGTCGCAGAAATCGCCTTCGTCGGCGCTGAAAAAGGTATTGAAGCCCATTTTTTCCACGCCGCCATTGCCGTCCGGCACATCGCAGGTGTAATCAAACCAGGCGCCGTTGGCCACTTGCAAGAACGCCAGGAAGGCGGGCGGCAACGGCGCTTCCAGCAGGGCTTCGATGGCGGCGAGCTGCTGCGCCGTGGGGGCGGGCTTGGCGCCCTCGAGCGCCAGGTGGCGGTATTGCGTGTAATAAGTCATTGATTATCCTTGTAGTTTCCTGCGGCCGCCACGCTATCCTTGCAGCCCGTCTCCACCTTGGCCAGCGCATCGACGAGTCCGGCCCGCAGCACGGCCATCGAGCGGGCCTTGTCGTCGATCTGCGCGATTTTCGTTTCCAGCATGGCCCGCTTGGTTTGCGCATCGAGCGCATTTTCCTGCCATACGGCAATGACCTCGGCGATTTCCTTCAAGGTAAAGCCCAGCGCCTTGGCGTGGCCGATCAGCTCGATGCGGCGCAAGGCTTGCGCCGAATATTCCTTGTAGTTATTCGTCAGGCCCGGCTGCGGCGCTTCGTCCAGCAGCCCCTGGCGCTCGTAAAAGCGCACCGTATCCTTGCTGACGCCCGTCAGGCGGGTGATTTCTCCGATACGCATCGATTCCCCTTGACCGTGGACTAAAGTCTACAGTTTACAGTAGAAACACTTTCAACTACACACCGCTGCCATGACCGCCATCAACTACACCAACCAGACCGTGCTGATCACGGGCGCCTCGTCAGGCATCGGCCGCGTCTTTGCGGAAACCCTGGCCGCGCGCGGCGCCCATTTGCTGCTGCTGGCCCGCTCCGGCGCCGTGCTCGACAGCCTGGCCAAGGAACTGTCCCAGCGCCACGGCATCCGCGCCCACGCGCTGGTGGCCGACCTGAGCCTGCCTGGCGCCGCCGCACAAGCCCATGCGCAGGCTTGCGCGCTGGGCATGCCGCCCGACGTACTGATCAATAACGCGGGTTTCGCCACGCATGGCCGCTTCGAAAGCATCGCCCTGGCGCGGCAAGTCGATGAAGTGACCGTCAATTGCACGGCCCTGATGGAAATGACGCACTGCGCCTTGCCGCACATGCTGGCGCAAAAGCGGGGCGCCATCATCAACGTGGCGTCCACGGCGGCCCTGCAGCCCGATCCCTACATGGCGGTCTACGGCGCCAGCAAGGCTTTCGTGCTGTCGCTCTCGGAAGCGCTGTGGGCGGAAAACCGCAGCCGCGGCGTGCGCGTGCTGGCCCTGTGCCCGGGCGCCACGGACACGGCTTTCTTCGATGTCGTGGCCGCGCCCGAAGCGGCCGTGGGCAAGCGCATGGCGCCGCAAGCCGTCGTCGACGAAGCGCTGCGCGCGCTGGACCGGGGCCGCAGCAGCCACGTGGCGGGCCGCCCGAACCGGCTGCTGGCCTGGTTGCCGCGCTTGCTGCCGCGCCAGACCGTGCTGGGCATCGTGGAAGGCATGCTCAAGCCGAAGGCGGCCTAGGCATCAAAAGATCATGGTGGCGAACATGGCCAGCACGGCCGTCGCCATGACGATGGTCGACAGCCAGCCCAGCGCCCGCAGGCGGCGCGAAATGGTCAATGTGCCCATGATGGCGGGGCGCGAGGCCATCACCATCATCAGGGCCATGATCGGCACGGAAATGACGCCGTTGATGACGGCGCTCCAGTACAGGGCCTTGATGGGGTCGAGTGGCGAAAAGCACAGGGCGGCGCCGATCACGGTGGCCGTGACGATGATGGCGTAAAACTTCTTGGCGGCCCGGGGCGCCAGTTCCAGGCTGTTTTTCCAGTGAAAGGCGCCGGCCATGGCGTAGGCGGCCGAGCCGGCCAGCACGGGAATGGCCAGCAAGCCCGTGCCGATGATGCCCAGGCTGAACAGCGCGAAGGCGAAGTCGCCCGCGATGGGGCGCAGGGCGGAAGCGGCCTGGGCGGACGTATCGATGTGCGTGATGCCTTGCGCGCCCAGGGTCACGGCCGTCGTCAGCATGATGAAGAAGGCCACCAGGTTGGAAAAGCCCATGCCGATAGCCGTGTCCATCTTGATGCGCTGGAATTGCCGTGGCGCCTGTTCCGGCGCACGGCGCAAGGCTTGCGCGCCAGCGTCCGCCTGCAAGTCTTCCACTTCCTGCGAGGCTTGCCAAAAGAATAAATAGGGGCTGATCGTGGTGCCGAACACGGCCACGATCATGGTCACCGAGGCGGCCGACCAGGCGAACCGGGGCCAGACCGTGCGCAGCGCCACTTCACCCCAGGGAATGTGCACGGTCAGCACGGTGGCCACATAGGCCAGCAAGCCCAGGGTCAGCCATTTCAGGATGCGCACGTACTGTTGATACGGAATAAAAACTTGCAGCAGCAGCGACAGCAGGCCGAAGCCGGCGGCGTACAGGTGCGTGGGGCCGCCGATGATCAGGGTCAGGGCATCGCCCATGGCGGCCACGTCGGCGGCGATATTGATGACATTGGCCAGCAGCAACAAGCTGACGATGGCGTACAGCAAGGATTTCGGATAGTGGCGGCGGATGTTCGTTGCCAGCCCATGCCCGCTGACCCGCCCGATCTTGGCGCTGATGACCTGGATGCCCAGCATCAGGGGAAACGTCAGGCACACCGTCCACAGCATGCCGAAACCGAACTGGGCGCCCGCCTGCGAATACGTGGCGATGCCGCTGGGGTCGTCATCGGCCGCGCCCGTAATCAGGCCGGGGCCCAGCTTGCCCAGCCAGGTGTCGGATGGGTCGGCCCGGCCGCTGTCGGTCTGCATGCGTCGCTCCTGCGTGATGGAGCGAGCAGCGTATCACAGGCGGGCGGCGTCCAGAAGGGCGCCGCCCGGAAAATTCACGCGTCAGTAGCGCGCATCCTTCGGCTTGCCGCCCTTGGGCCAATCCTTGACCTTGTCGGGGAAGTCCGGACGGGGCATGTGCGTAAAATATTCGGCCACGTCGACGGCGTCCTGGTCGGACAGGTTGCCTTGTCCCAGCGGGAATTTCTGGCCGTGGCCCATCACCATATTGGCCTTGACGAAGCCGGCCGCCGTGTAGGTGCGGGCCATGCCGGCGCCAATGTTGAAGGAACGGTCACCCCACAGCGGCGGGAAGGCGACGACGCCGTTGGCGCCACGGATGCCTTCGCCATTCGCGCCATGGCAGACGGCGCATTGCTCGGCATACACTTTTTTGCCATGCACGGGATCGGGCAGCAGAGCGCGGTCGATCTTCGCCACGCCGCGTCCCGCCACCTTGTCGCCCGCCTGCGTGGCGCCCTTCATCCAGTCGATGTAGGCGACCATCGCCTGCAAGTCGGGGCCGTCCACGGGCAGAGGCTTGCCGTGCATGGAGCGGCGGAAGCAGCCGTTGATGCGCTCTCCCAGGCTGATGACCTTGCCGGCGCGCGGTGCTTCCGACGGGAAGAAGGCGGAAATGCCGAGGAAGGGCGAACCGTTGGCCACGGTGCCGCCATTCAGGTGGCAGCTGCTGCAATTGAGGTCGTTGCCCACGTTTTGCGGCAGCCGGGCCCGTGTTTCCGTCATCAGCTGCATGCCGTGAATCAATTGACTGGCGTTCGGATCGGCCGTCAGGGCGGCGAAGCGGGGCGTGACGAAGCCGCCCGCGTCCGGCGCCTTGAGCTTGAGCTCCTTGCGCACTTTGGCGATCTGCGCCGGGGTCACGGGTGCGCCCTGGTTGCCCCACTTGCCGCGCACAAAGGTGAGGATTTCCGCCAGTTCCGTGTCCGCCAGGCGGTCATACGCGGGCATGCCGAACGAGCGGGGCGAGTGCTGCGTGACGGCCGACTGCCAGCCCGTCAGCGCGATATGGATGACGGAGGTGGCGTCTTTCGATTGCACCGAGTCGTTCTGCGCCAGCGGCGGGAAGATGTTTTCCACGCCACGGCCGTCGCGGCGGTGGCAGGTGGCGCAGAACTGCAGGTAGCCGAGGCCGCCCCGCGTGTTGTACAGGGCATCGTTGCTGGCCGCCGCGAGGGCTGCCGTCTTTTTGGGTGGCGCGGCCGCCCCGTCCTTGGCGGGCAAGCCGTGCAGGTAGTGCGCCAGCGCGTCGAGGTCGGCATCCGTGAAGTACTGCGTGCTGTGCGTGATGACTTCCGTCATGCTGCCGGCCGCCGTGCCGAAGCTGTTGCGGCCCGTTTTCAGCAATTGCACGATGTCGCCCGGCGTCCACAGATTGCGCAGGTTCACCGCATGCCAGCCGTCGAAGGTAAAACCGGACAGGTAATGCTTGCCGCTGCCGCCATCCTGGCCCATGGTTTTTTCCTGGAACGCCACGCCGCGCGGCGTGTGGCAGGAGCCGCAATGGCCCAGCCCTTGGGCCAGGTAGCTGCCCCGGTTCCACTGGGCCGACTTGGCGCTGTCGGGCTTGAATGGCGCGTCGTCGAGGAAGACGGCGTTCCACAGCGACAAGCCCCAGCGCATGCTGAACGGCCATTTCATGTCCGTTTCGCGGTTTTGCTGCGCCACGGGTGCCACGCCGCGCTGCAGATAGGCGTACAGGGCCTGCATGTCGTCGGGCGTGATCTTCGCGTAGGAAGGGTAGGGCATGGCCGGGTACAGATTGTGGCCGTCCGCCGCCACGCCCTTGCGCATGGCGCGGTCGAACTGGGCAAACGTGTACGTGCCCAGGCCCGTCTTCGCGTCCGGCGTGATATTCGTGCTGTAGATGGTGCCGAGCGGCGTTTTCAGTTCCAGGCCGCCGGCCATGGCGGCGCCGTTCGGGCTCGTGTGGCAGGCCACGCAGTCGCCAAGGCGGGCGACGTATTCGCCGCGTTTGATCAGCTCGGCCGAGGCTGCGGGCATCCTGGCGGGCGCGGCGGCGGGTGCCGCCCTGGCGTTGGCGCAGAAGCCCAGCATGCCCAGAAGCATTGCCGCCAGCCAGGCAGTGATCGAAAAGGAAAAAGCGGGAGGGCGGCGCGAACCGCGGTGCAGGATGGAAATGGAGTTCATGGTGACCCTTTATTATTACGCGCAAGCTTACGCAGTCGTCACCACGGCGAACATTGGGAATTTCTTTCGAGCAACTAGGTAATCTTCCCTAGTGTTTTATAGCGGGAAATCGTGTAGCGGCGCCTGCAAGCTGGCCAGGATGCGTTCGCGCAGCCAGCGGTGCGCCGGGTCCAGGTGCATGCGTTCGTGCCAGACCATGGCCATTTCGTAGTCGGGCAGGGCGACGGGCGGCTCCCATGTGCGCAGGGCGCCCAGCGCATTCTTCAGCAGGCGCGACGGCAGCAGGGCCACCATGTCGGACGCTGCCAGCAAGGGCGGGACGATCAGAAAGTGCGGCACGGACAGCACCACCTTGCGCGTGCGCCCCAGCTTTTCCAGTGCCGTATCGACGTTGCTGCGGAAACCGCCGCCGTTGGGCGAGACGACGATGAATTCCAGCGCGCAGAACTGGTCGAGCTTGGGCGGCGATTGCAGCAGCGGGTGGTCGTGGCGGCCCGCCAGCACGTAGTGCTCGGTAAACAAGGTGCGGTGGCGCAAGCCGGGCGGCGCTTCTTCCTGCGCCAGGAAACCCAGGTCGACCTGGCCCGTTTCCAGGTCCTGCGCCATGCGCGCCGGCACGGCTTCGAACACGGCCATGCGCGACAACGGCGCCTGCGCGCGCAGGGCGGGCAGCATGGGCAGCAGGATCGCATATTCGGCGGCGTCGGCCGCCGCCAGGTTCCAGCGCACCTGGGCCGTGGCCGGATCGAAGGCCGCTTCGGGCTGCAAGACCTGTTCCAGCTGGGCCAGCACGGCTTGCAAGGGCGCCAGCAGGGCCAGCGCCCGCGCCGTGGGCAGCATGCCGCGCGGACCGGGCAAGAGCAGCGGATCGTCAAAGGCCGCGCGCAGCTTGCCCAGTTGCACGCTGACGGAGGGCTGGCTCAGGTGCAGCCGCGCGGCCGCCCGCGTGACGTTGCGCTCGATCAGCAGGGCGTTGAGGGTCAGCAGCAGGTTCAGGTCCAGCTTGCGCAAATTGTTCATGGCTATACCTTGTATAACAACTATTCATTTCCGCTATGATAGCGCAAGCCCTACAGTGGTTCCTGTGACTTTTACTTTTCACCTTTTACAGGAACTAGCTGATGCAACTCCATGAATATACAAGCTTTGATGGATTAGGACTGGCCCAGCTGCTGCGCGAGGGCGCCGTTTCCGCCGCCGAATTGCATGACGCCGCCCAGCGCGCCTGCGCCGCCGTCAATCCGCAGATCAATGCCGTGGTCGAGCTGTGGCCGGCCGATGTATCGCAGGTGGACGGCACCGCGCCATTCGCCGGCGTGCCATTCCTGATCAAGGATGTGGCCGTCACCATGGCGGGCCAGCGCAGCGAAGCGGGCAGCCGCCTGGGCGCCGGCCATGTCGCGTCCGCCGATTCCCATCTGATGACGCAGTTCCGCGCCGCCGGCCTGGCGACGTTCGGCCGCACCAGCACGCCGGAAATGGCGTTTGCCACCACCACGGAACCCGTTCTATATGGCGCCACGCGCAACCCGTGGAACGTCCACCTGAGCGCGGGCGGCTCCAGCGGCGGCGCGGCGGCGGCCGTGGCGGCCGGCATCGTGCCGCTGGCGCACGCGACGGACGCGGCCGGGTCCATCCGCGTGCCGGCCGCCTCGACGGGCCTGTTCGGCTTCAAGCCCAGCCGGGGACGGGTGTCGAACGGCCCCGCCATGGACGAAATCTTCAGCGGCCTTGGCGTGCAGCTGGGCGTGAGCCGCAGCGTGCGCGACAGCGCCGCCTTGCTCGACTGCGTGCAGGCAATCATGCCGGGCGAACCGTATGTGACGAGCGCGCACAATTTCACCTGGCTGTCGCAGGTAAGCGTGGCACCGGGCAAGCTGCGCATCGCCGTGCAGCGGACCGCCAGCAATGGCGCCCGGCCCGTGCCTGCCGTCGATGCCGCGCTGCAAGACACCGTGCGCCTGCTGGAAAACCTGGGCCACCACGTGGAAGAAGTGCAACCAGCGCTGGGCGTGTCGTGGCAAGCCTTCGTACACGCCAATGCCGGAATCTGGTGCGCCAACCTGGTGCCGTGGATAGACGGCCTGGCGCGGGAAAGCGGGCGCGCCGTGTCGCTCGATACGCTGGAACCGTCCACGTTGGCCTGCTACCGGTACGGGCAGACGGTGTCGGCCGTCGATTTCGTGGCCGCGCTCGACGTGCGCAACACCGTCACGCGCCAGGCCGGCGCCCTGTTTGGCCAGTACGACGTGCTGCTGACGCCCACCATGCCGGATATGCCTTGGCAACTGGGGCGCTACGGGGAAAAGGAGGAACAGCTCGATGGGCTGGGCTGGACGGCACGCCTGTTCGAGCATTCGCCGTACACGCCGCTGGCCAACGTGGCGGGCTTGCCGGCCATGTCCGTGCCGCTGGGCATGTCCAATGATGGCTTGCCGATCGGCATGCAGTTCATGGCCGGGTATGGAAACGATGGGACCTTGCTGCGCCTGGCGGGCCAGCTGGAGCGGGCGGCGCCATGGCTTCCAAGGCGGCCGCCTGTGTGGGCGGGCAAGGTGCAGGCACGCCTTGCGGACGGCTGAAACCGGCCACCATCGCGGCTTTGGCCAGCGACAAGAAGCCGGGGTCGGACCCGCCGGGTCCCACCCCAGTCCTTGTTCTTGGGTGAAAAGTATCAGGTGGGTATCGTAGTCAGCTGCGCCGCGCCCCGGCCTTCCATGCGAAAACGAAATCGTTCCCACAGCCGGTCGTGGAAGGGCAGCACGATCACGTTGCAGATCGGCTCGACCACGGCCAGCAAGCCGCCGAAGGCCA
The DNA here is from genome assembly GCF_046113285.1 of Janthinobacterium aestuarii. Classification (NCBI taxonomy): domain Bacteria; kingdom Pseudomonadati; phylum Pseudomonadota; class Betaproteobacteria; order Burkholderiales; family Oxalobacteraceae; genus Janthinobacterium; species Janthinobacterium aestuarii. The sequence goes on along the minus strand of NZ_CP142524.1, from coordinate 3,121,841 downwards.
TGGAACCCGTGGCCCAGTACATGACGCTGAAAGCGACGCCCATGTGCATGGCCGTCTGGCTCAGCTTTTCACCAGCCAGGGCGGCAAAGCCCAGGCGGCTGGCCGCGTAGCGGCGGCGGAACGCGTGCCAGGCTTTTTCATGCCACGGCAGCAGGCCCACATTGATGATCGGTTCGATGATTGCGGCCAGGCCACCGAGTGCCAGCGAGCCCGTCAGCAAATAGGCAAGGCCGAAGGCGATCGACATGTGCGTGCACACCTGGCTGAATGTTTTGATGGCTGTGAACAAGGGACGCTCCTTTCTGTTGAATTCGCTTATCCTTGATTTAGATAGTAACGATTCTCATTTACAAAAGGAAGTGAAATATTTCAACCGGATCGATAGATTTCATCTATTGATTTGAAAATATCAATTGCCCATACTTCGGGCGTATCTCGCTGCAGGCATCACCGTCAGCGTATGGTCGTCGCCTGCGACCAGACGGCTTGCCAGCGTCCATCGCGCCACTCATAGCTATCCATATGCCAGTAGCGGGCGCGCGGCACGGCGTGTCCGCCAAAGACGATTTCCAGTTGCGCCGAGTAACGCAGGATGGCGGCCGTGTCGTACAGGCGCACGCTGATCGCGTCCGGCTCCCAGCTCAGATAGCGCATGTGGCCGGAGGCGATGGCGCCCAGGTAGTGTTCCCGTGACAGCATGCTGCCGATGGGCGTGATCAGCTGGAACTCGTCGGCATGCAGGGCGCGCGCCGCCTGCGTATCGGCGGCCACGAGGGCGCGCAAACGGCTGCGTTCCGTATGGCGCAGCAGGTCCATCTGCTGTTCTTCAGTCGGTGCGGCATTGAAATCGTGCATGGCAGTCCTGTTCGGGTAGGTGATTGACATTTTGACGGTTTTTGTCCAAAAGTCATGTTGACACTATATACTCAAAGTGTCAACATGACTGGATGACGACCGATACCCTGAAAAGCCAGCTCATCCTCGATGCCGCCCTGGCCGTGTTTTGCCGCTACGGCTACCGCAAGACGTCCATGCTCGACATCGCGCAGGCGGCCGGCATGTCGCGCGCGGCGCTGTATTTGCACTTCAAGAACAAGGAAGACGTGTTCCGCGCCGGCTCCGAACGGGCCCATGCGACCGTCATGGCGCACGTGGCGGCGGCGCTGGCCGAGCCCGGTCCCGTTCTTGCGCGCATCGAAACGGCCTTGCTGGCATTCCAGCAAGGCTTGATGGCGGAAATTTCCGCCAGCGCCCACGGACAGGAGTTATTCGACGCCAACATGACCCTGGCCGCCGGCATCACCTTGACGGCGCGGGCAACTTTGGTGGCGGCGCTGGCCGGCGCGCTGGAACAGGCCGAAGCGGCGGGCGACATCGCGCTGCGCCGGGTGGACGCGACTGCCGCGCAAGTGGCCGCCTTGCTGGTGGCCACCATGGATGGCATCAAGCACACGCAGGGGGGAGGGGAGGCGTTTCGCCACGGCATTGCGCTGCAGATGCGCGTGCTGGGCGCGGCGCTGCTGCGCATGTGAGCGGCAAAGCCCGCATGCACAGTCGGGCAATGCCGCTTACGGCAAGGTTTTCAGGACATTCTTCGTCGGCACGGAGAAGTTATAGCCGTCGTGGCGGTCCCAGTTGATTGACCACGTCATCACGCCGCGGAAGTCCGGATACGCCTGCAGAGGCTTGATGGTGCCGCAGTTGAGCAGGCGCGTCAGGCAATTCAGGGCGTTGCTGACGTCGGCATTCGTCGTGAAACCGGAACCGGCCGAGCTGCGGCCCGATGGCACGCCGAAGCCCACCTGGTCCGGACGCAAGCCGGCGAAGGTGTTGCCGCCATAGTTAAAACCCTCGATCAGCATGCGCGCCGTGGCCACCAGCTGGTCGGCCGAGCCCGCCTTGATGGCACCCGTGGCGTACGGCGTGTAGATGTCGCCGTTGTTGTAGTACTGCGGGTGCAGCACCGTCAGCTCGCTGCGCAAGGCATTGATGATGGGAATGTAGGCGCCCCAGATGCTGCCGTAGCTCGTGTAGCCCCCTTCCACGTACACCCATTCCGGCGCCATCGACAAATAAAAGCTGCTGCCGACCTTGGCTTTCAGGTTTTTCACGGCGATCGGCAGGTAGGTCTGGATGGCCGCGCCTTGCGCCACGCCGTTTTCCAGGTCCAGGTCGATGCCGTCGAAACCATATTTGGTGATGATGGCGTACAGGCTGTTGGTGAAATTCGTCGCTTCGGCCGTGTTGCCGACGGAAACGGAACCGTTTTGCCCGCCCAGCGACAGGATGACTTTCTTGCCCTTGGCCCGCTTGGCGGCCACGTCGGCGATGAATTGCGCTTCCGTGCCCGCGCCCGGATCGATGGTCAGGCTGACATTGCCGCCGCCCGCGTTGTCGCCGAATGAGACGACGATCACATCCCAGTCGTCGCTGACCTGGCTGATCGGATAGGTGGCGCCGCTGGGGTTGGTGAAGTTGTGCCAGTAGCCGATCAGCGCGTGCTTGGCCAGGCCGGTCGGCGTAGGTGTAGGTGTAGGTGTCGGCGTTGGAGTCGGTGTTGGGGTAGGCGTTGGAGTCGGGGTAGGTGTTGGCGTCGGTGTCGGGGTGGGCGTAGGCGTCGGGGTAGGAGTCGGTGTCGGTGTCGGCGTACCGCAGTCTCCCACCACCGTCCATGGCTGGCCGCTGCCGGCGCCGCCGCTGCTGGTCGACGGGTTATTGCCTTGCGTCCACCAGTTGGCCGTGTAATTGACGTTGTTGTAGCTGGCCTTGCCGCCGCCATTGTAGGCGGTGCCGCTGTTCCACGGCGTGTAGCAGGCGACCGCTTCGGTGGCGCCGGCCAGCAGCTGGCTTGCGCCTGCGCTGGAGCCGTCGCTGCCGCCGCCGCAAGCGGCCAACGTCCCGCCGAAGAGGGTGAGGATGAGGGTATTCATGACTGTCCGGTTCATTGCGTCTCCTTGTGTATTTTTTTCATGGCCGAGCCGGTTTATCACCGTCCGATTTTTCAGAGTGCAAGCATTGCAGGTGGTAGTCAACTGGTTTTATTGTTTGTGCAAGATCACAATACCAGTTGCGGACTTTCCCCTTCGGATGGGCGATGCGGGCCATACCAGTGCCTGTTTTCCGGTGCGCTGGTATGGTGCCAGGAATGGTGCCGGGAGCAGGGCGGGGAAGGGAGGATGACTCTCTCAGCGGCTGCGGTATTGTTTCCTGGCGCAAATCGGCATGCGGCACGCGACACGTCCAGCAGCGACAGAAAACGGCGGCAATGCACTAAAAGAAGCGCCGGGCGTAGATGCGAGCGGCCCATGCGGGTCTCCTGATTGCTTATCCAATGTTGAGACTTCTTATTCAACATAGTCGGCAAGCACCTGATTTCATTGAAATTACAAGGCCAGCAATCTACCGCTGGACAAGGCGATGGGCTGGCGCTCATGGCGCGTTTTTGTCTTTTTTTCAAGCGCGCCGTGCTCCTTTCGTTAAAGAAAGCCTGTAACTTCTTGCATGTCAGCGTGCCATGACGAAAGCGATAACGATGAAAAAGATATTGATACTGGGTGCAGGCGGACAGGTGGCGCAGTGGGTCATCCGCGCCTTCGCGGGCCGTAAAGACTTCGCCTTGACACTGTTGCTGCGCAATCCCGGCAAGCTGCCAACGCCAGTCCCGGCCAACAGCAGCGTGCTGGCCGGTGACGTGCTGGACCAGGCTTTGCTGCGGCAAACGATGCCCGGTCACGACGTGGTCTACGCCAATCTGGTGGGCGACGACATGGAACACCAGGCCAACAGCATCATTGCCGCCATGCGGGCCTCGGGCGTCGAACGCCTGATTTTCGTCCTGTCGATGGGCATCTACGATGAAGTTCCCGGCAAATTCGGCGAGTGGAACAACGCCATGCTGGCCGAAGACCTGAAACCATTCCGCCGCGCCGCCGACGCCATCGAAGCATCGGGCCTGGCATACACCATCGTGCGCCCAGCCTGGATGACGAACGAAGACGAAGTCGACTACGAACTGACCACGCGCCACGCGTCATTCAAAGGCACCGTGGTCTCGCGCCGGAGCGTGGCAGACCTGATCGCCAGCATCATCGAAACGCCAGACCTGCACCGGCACGCCAACCTGGGCGTGAACAAACCGAACACGGACGGGGACAAGCCGTATTTCATGTAGCTGGTGCGCCGCCGGCAACAGCGGCGCGCAAAGGGCCAAAATCGCATTTGCGATTGTATAAGTTGCAAAACGGGGGATTTGACAAATTCATCCATAACTTCGCATAATTTATATTATGTAAAATTGATGATGGTGGGCGCAGGGTACTTATAGTTATCGTTAGCGTTACCAGAATGCCGTCAACAAACTTTGCGAGCGTTCCTCAATTACTTCCTCATGCTGCCACTGGCTCCCGCAGTCGCTGATAGGACGCGCGGCTATCGATGAATGCTTCAATCCCCCTCCGAACTGATATGTTCCGGTTTATCTGAACTTGCAACTGGGGCACCTGACGCCACTGGCGCGAGCTCTTGCTGCGCCTGCCAGAAGGTTTTAAACATAAGTGAGAAAACGAACCACCAGGCATACAAGCCTGCGTCCGATTCGCAAGCGTACCTAGTGATCAGTCCGTGTGCAACTTCATTACGCAAATTCGGACCGTTCTGATCGCAGAACAGGGCCGTCAGCTCGAACGTAAGATCGTCGCCGAACACCTCGGCCATTTGTGGCAGCTTTACCAAGGTGCTCATGCCATTTTCCATGACGATTCCCTCTTTCGATGTGGTGGTGGTGATGGCGCCACCGTATTGCAGGTGTGTCCTGACGATGTGTTCAACCTGTGGCACCAGAATGTGTACCGCCTGGACCAAGTCACCACAATAGCCGGCGTAGAGGCCTTGGGCCACGAGCATTGCCCGCTCGGGCGGCACAAACGGTGACGCGTCGCAAAGCGCTTCCATATCCCAGATGGTGAACACGTGCTGCATCTGCATGGCTGAGAGAGCCGGAGCGATGGCGGAGTGAACGACTAAACCGATCAATATCTTGTAGTCGCGCACCATATCTGCCCACAGCGCTGCCCCGCTGACGTCACCGTCGGCCGCCGGCTGGCGGGCGATCGTGTTGCCTTGCGCGGAAATCACGGAGCTGCTGAAAAGTCGCCCGAACAGGCTCTTGTCAAGATGCACCTGTGCATTTTTGCGTATCGTTTGTACACTGGCGCCGCCATAAATTTGGGCGAAGGCGGCGAGCGCGTCCAATGGATCCTTGTTGGAAATAGCCGCAATAGCCATGTTGACCAGTTCAGTGATGTCCTGACTACCAGATTGAACCGTCTGCATCTGGGCCAAAGCGGCTTGTCCGGCCACACTGACTTTGCCCATCAGTGAGGTAATTGTAGTGTCGGCCGCGCGTACGGCGCGGTCTGGAACAGGCACGGTTCGGAGGAGTTTGATCGCATTTTCGTACGAGTGCAGCGCACCCAGTCCAACTAGCGCGTCGCCCTCTATTTCCCAGCAGGTTGCGGCGCGCACTGTCATAGATATTGCCTTTTCACGGAAACGTTCACGCGCATACCACTTTCCTGCTGCTCCGAAATAATTGACGGCCTGGCGATACCGGGCGGATGCTGCATTGGCCTCGGCCAGCGCCTCTAGGCGGGCAGCGATGTCGCCATGCATGGCCGCACCCAAGCGATTATCCAGCAGAATACGGGAGATCTCCAGCGGAACATAGCCGTGCCCGTGGTCTGCCAGCGCAGCTCCGACGAGTGCAGCTTCGATGGAGGTGATACGCGCCGCGTCCCGAATCGTCAGGGCCAATGACAGTGCCCGGCTCCAGCCTTCGCGACCACCGGCGAACCACGTATCGGCGTCCAGTGGCGATTCACAATAGGCGTCAATGGCCAGCGGTACCGTAGCGATACCGAGCTTGCGATTACGTACCCAGACCAGATCGGCAAGACGCGCGCGCAACTGCGGTTGCTCAACAGTGGCAACAACGCTGGCGAACAGTGTGACGTCGTCGTCAGTAAAGTCTGTTGGGATCGGCGATCGGCGATCGCCAAAGTGCGCCCAAGGCTGGAAGGGAGTGGTCTTGTCCGCAGGTGTCAACATCATTGAAGTGACGCGAGCCAAGAGATGCAGGACGTCGCCGTCTTTGGTTCGGCCCTCCTCTTCTGCCGCTTTAGCGGCAATACCAAGGCGCTGGGACAGTACCCAGCTGTCTGTGCCGACTTCGTCCCGCAAGACGTTATCGTAGCCACTGGCACGGAAATCATCGACAGTTATGGAGGTATCGAGTGATGGTTGGTCGGTAGTCATATGGGCTTTCATCTGGCCGCCGGCACCACCAAGGAACCTTCAACGGCAAATTGTCCCATGATAGCGGTTTCATCCCAAAAACCATTGGCAACGCAGTGATCCCAGAGATTATCAGCGACGGGAAATTTTGCGGCCAAAGAAGAAAGGCTTACGGGTTAATAATTACTTGATCGTAGGACGACATTTTGAGTACTCTCGCGACAGCACGTTGACACTTTGTTAGAAGCAGGGAATTTCGGCAGAAAAAGATCAAATTGCTGTCGTTTGACGGTTAGGTCCAAAAATATCAACTTGCTGTCGAAGAATCGCGACAGTAAGTTAGGTCACTTCGTTGGGAGCTAAGAGGGAGACGTGGATATTTTTGAGTACCTAGAATGCTGTCGGCGTACTCGCCACGTGGGCAAGCGTCTCAATCTTATTTTCCCTACCATTAAATTATCTCTTCTATCCGATTGTCATCCGAGTAGGATTTTTTGACTCGTAAAAATCTCGCATGTAAATCGGGTCTCTAAGAACCGAAAACGAGCGCTTAACTTGTCCAGGGCCATACTCTTCAACAGCCTGCAAACCAATTACATCTTCAGCACTTCCACTATAGCGAACGAATGCGTTGGATATACAGTCTGTAGCCTCGATATACTTTGCTTTAGTCGCTGCACGAAACTTTTCATGAACCACCTGAAGCCCCTCAAGATAGTCACCCAAAAAACTTTGAGCAGTTATGCGAATTTCCTGAGTTTCTAACTCATCAAGAACCGACGCCTTAAATTTTTTCTCCTTACGTAGCTCCAATGGATCGAGATACGTGTCAATACGTCTTACAATTACCATCCGGTCTTCAATGTATTCTTTGTACGTGCCAAATGATGCATGATGGATTGCATCGCCACGATGCTGTACAAAATTGCGTAAGGCTTCCATTACTCGATACCCCAATCTAGCGTCGTATTCCTGAGCGAACCACTGCTCGAAGCTGACTAACGGCTCACCGAATAGCCTATCAAGCTTTTTCCCATACCTCACTCCCTGATCGACATACAAACGAGTAGTCGTTAAAACGTTTGCAAAATGACGATTAATTTCGCTCTTTGCATATCTATGCGATTGCATATTCCTATCAATTTTATTTGGATACTCTAATGCTGAGTCAAGAGAAATTTTATTTTTAACAACAAAATCATATTTTTCTTCAATGTACAATATGTTCACAAGACAATCCATGGAGAACCTTAAGGCAACGAACTCCTTTTCGGTAATGTCAATTTTAATTCGTGCATCATCGATAACTACTCTATTAAGGTAATATGATTGCATATAATATTTCGAGGCGTTAAATAGAAAATAAAATTATCAGGCGAATCATATGCACAATACCATGTTCACGCATAATAGTCTCCACGCTTTGCCCGCTCGCATAGCCCATAACAACGAATTCATACTTAAAGCAGCGTTCGCATGCCCGTAGTTTTAGGTAGTATCGCGCCTGTTGCACTGCCCATTTCGGCACCACAAGCATATATATAAAGTCGCCTAGAACGCTGGTTCGGTTGATCTCCCGCCAGTTGCTTCGCCTAGAGTTACGAATGATCCAGTACTAATTGCGGAATTCATCCTCTATTTGCGCATGTATCCGCAGTGAATTAGCATCAAAATCTGCCATATCACGCCCCTCCTCCCCCGTCAATCAAGGTGGAGTAACTGTCAAAACGGACAATCGTCCACCACCTGTGGTAATCCCTGTGCGGTCGCCAGGTACACGACGCCGAGCATGTAATCTATGTAACTGGCGATCTTGTGCGCACCGACCACGCCGAAGCCGAAACGGTGCGGGTCGCGGACGCAAACTTGGCCCATCTGCTCACCGTTCGGGCCACGCCCCAGGATGCGGCGGCCTCTATCCGATCCTCAAAACTCGCCGCGCCGGCCCTGCTGATTCTTTGGATAAAGTCGGCGATATGGGTCAAGCTGAACAGCTACATCGGGCGTCTCACTCTGGTGCGTCATACCTTCGCGAAGGCCGCCCTTCCTACATCTCTGCACTTCCTGCGGCCCGCATGCGCTCGGCGTTTCGGCGGTCTGAGTATCCGGCCGTTCACTCGTCATCACTGTGCGCTACTCATCCTGCTTGGTGGCACACGGCTTCGATGTTGTTGCCTTCTAAATCAATGACAAAGGCGCCATAGTAGTGAGGGTGATAGTCTGGGCGGAGGCCGGGGGCGCCATTGTCTTTTCCTCCGGCGGTGATCGCTGCGAAGTAAAAAGCATCCACTTGCGCACGAGTTTCTGCGCGCCATGCCAGGTGGCAGCCGGTAGACGCTGGCGGGCCCCCGTATGGTGATGGGCCATCGATGAACCATACATCGGCTTTTTTGCCGTCAGGCTCAGAGGCGTCAGGGTAAGCAAACCCCAGCATGTTCGCGCCGTAGTTGCCTTCGAAGCATAGGCTGTAGCCCAATGGCGCAAGGGCCGCGCTGTAAAACGCTTTAGCACGACCAATATCGGTCACGCGGAAAGTCATGTGGTCAAGCATGGTGAGTTACTCCCGAGGTAGATTGTTGTATGCGATTGAAGCACGTTAACTGTACATGCATACAGTACTGATGGCAAGACGTTAACACTACGGCTCGAGCAACGCGGGCAACAAGTGTTCCGCTTCATCGCCCAGGACACGCGCACTGGATACCGGATTGACGCGGCCGTCAGCACGCAGTGCGTCAGGCACCAGCTGGAAGCCGCCCGCCCGATGTTGTTCAATTTTTTATACAACATATTGCGCAATATATTGTATTCTTGAGTCTCATCGGGGAGAAACATCAGAATGCGCTATCACTCATGTCTGCTTCAAGCGCTGTCGGCGCTGTCCGTCATTTGCGCATCGGGCGCTTTTGCCGAGGTGCCGGGCATCTCGCGAGACGAAAAAGACGCGATCATCGCCTCCCTCAACAGCACCTTGAATACGAACTACGCGTTTCCGGACATCGCGCGAAAAATTGCGCCGGTGCTTCAGGAGCGTCTGAAAAAGGGAGATTATGACTCGGCGGCGACGAAGGCAGAGTTTGCGAGCAAGCTGACCGACGATCTCATCAAAGTCAGCGGCGACCTGCATTTCTTCGTGGGTGCCGACGCAAAATGGATCGCGGAATTCAAGGCGAAAGCCAACCCGGCGCTCAAGGCCAAGATACGAAAAGAAGAATTGAGCAGGCTGGAAGAGAGCAATTTCGGTTTCGACGAGGTCGCTCGCCTGAAGGGCAATATCGGTTATATACGGTTCAGCTATTTTGCCGATCCCGAGCTTGCCTATGATACGGCCGCGTCCGTTATGCGCTTCGTCGGCAATACGGATGCCGTCATCATCGATTTGCGCTATAACAATGGCGGACATCTGGAAATGGCGCAATTCCTGGCCAGCTATTTCTTCTCCAGCGAGAAAGACCAGCTGCTCTTCGACTATTATTACAATGAGGATGGCAAGCGTATCCAGCGAGGGCAATGGGTGCTGCCGGGCCTGCCGGGCAAGCGCATGCTGGACAAGCCCGTCTATATCCTGACCGGCTCCACGTCGTTTTCCTCCGCAGAATGGTTTTCCTATGCGATGAAAAAGCTCGGGCGGGCGACGCTGATCGGGGAGCGGACCGCCGGCGGTGCGCATCCGGTTGCGCGCAAGCCGCTCAACGACGATTTTTTCGTGCAAGTGCCGATCGGCCAGATCCAGGACCCCGTGGACCATGGCGATTTCGAAGGTGTTGGCGTGCAACCTGATATCCCTAGCCCCTCTATTCGCGCGCTTCCTCTGGCGCACAAGCTGGCGCTTGAACATCTGGCCAAGACCGATGACGCCAGGCGAACCGAACTTGCCTGGCTGCTCCCGAGCCTGACGGCAGCGATCGAGCGCCCGCACGTCGATGCCGCGGTGTTGGCGAAAGCGGCCGGAAAATACGAAGGCCGCCAGATCATCCTGGACAATGGCACACTGTACTATCTCTGGCGCGAACGGTTCCGGGTTGCGCTTGAGCCGATCGGTCCCAATCTGTTTGCGGTGGAAGGCGTGTCGGATTTTCGATACCGCCTGACTACCTTGCGCGGAAAAGTGACGGAGCTGGAACGCGTGAACAAGGATGGCAGCATCCAGAGGTACAAGCGCCTTGACTAAAAAAACCCATCAACCGGCCCCGATCGATGACGCCGTGTTTCTCGGCCGCGCTGTCGAACGGCTGAGCGTCCTGATCGCCGAGCAATCCAAGACTGTCTTCGATACGATGGGGATCGTCATCCCGGTTCGTTCGTGTTCGCTGATGACTGTCCTGGCAACGCTCGGCACGGCCTCCGCTGCGGATCTGGCGCGCGAACTCGGACATTCGCACCAGCTGGTCATGCAAAAGATACCAAAGCTGCTCCGCCTGGGCCTCGTACGGTATCGGAACGATGACAATGATGCCCGGCGACGACTATTGGAGCCCACGGAGGAAGGCTTGTCGCAGCTCGCGAAATTCGAGCAGTGCACGGTGCTGATACGGGCGGCCTATGCCGGCCTGTTTGCCGAGGTGGGAGACGTCAGGCAATTCGTGGACCGGGCCGCCGATGCGCTCAACGAGAGGCCGCTGGACAAGCGCATCCATTCCCCGGCGCGTTTGACCTGACGCACAAGCAGTTTTGTCTTCAGTTTTTGCTGGCTATCCCCATGCTTTCCATGATCCTGGCTGTATTATCCTTGCAGTCCAGCTCATCGGGTTTTGCCTCGATCAGCTGAATCAGCGACAAAAGGTGGGCCTTGTTCTGCGCCAGCCGCACTTCCAGGGACTCGATATCGGCGATCTTCTTCCTGAGCGCCACCATCAGCTCATCATGTTTCCATGATGAAATATCCTCCGGCAAGACCTGCCTGATTTCGTCCAGGGAAAAGCCCGCCTGCTGGGCGTCGGTGATGATGGACAGTACCGCCACCGCTTCCAGCGGATAGTCGCGGTAGCCGTTCGATTGCCGGTCCACGGCTTTCAGCAAGCCCTTGGCTTCATAGAAGCGTATCGTGGACGCCGCCAGGCCGCTGCGCTTGGCCAGTTCGCCGATTTTCATCTTTTTTCCTGCTCCCTTATTGTGGTGTGTTATTCCGCAGGGCCGCGAGCAGCGCTTGCGCCACTTCCTTGCCCGATCCGGGATTCTGGCCCGTGACGAGGCGGCCATCGGTCATGACGAAGCTGCCGAACGGGATGAAGCCTTTATCATATAGCGCTCCCCTGCCCTCGAGCTCGCTTTGCAGCAGATAGGGTACCTGATCCTTGATGCCGGCCAGCGATTCCTCCGTATTCGAAAACCCCGTCACGCGGCGCCCTTGTATCAGCGGCTTGCCGTTGTCGTCCTGCAGGTCGAGCAAGCCGGCGGCGCCATGGCAGACGGAAGAAACGATGCCGCCGTTGCGGTAGATCGCCTCGGCAATGCGCTTGAGGTCCTGGTTGCCCTTGAAATCCCACATCGTGCCATGGCCGCCCGTGTAGAAAATAGCCCGGTAGCCAGCAGGATCGATGTCGGCCGCCGCTCGTGTCGACGCCAAAGCCGCCATGAAAGCGCGATCTTTCAAGTGGCTTTTTGCGGCGGCATCCATATACAGCCATCCCAGGCTGCGCTCATCGAGCGGCACGGCGCCGCCGTTCGGGCTGACGAAGTCGACGCCAAAGCCGGCGTCCTTCAGCGCGTCATACACGTGCGTCAGTTCCGTGAGCCAGAGCCCGGTATGGTCGTTTCTGCTCGGATACTGGGAATGATTGGTCATGACCACGAGTACCGTGCCCGGTTCCCGCTTTGGCGACGCCGGTTCCGCAGCAACGATCTGCATGAACAGCAAGGGCATGAGCGCGAGGAAAAGCTGCTTGAAAACTGACATGGGATCGTCCTCCTGATGGTTGAGTGGCCTGCGCCATGTGATCCACTATAAGCTTAAAGCCAACTTGAATGTCAAGCGGCAGATGGGCGGTGACAGGATTTTGTTGTCTCAGGCTGCTGCATTTCTTCCAGCCCGTGTTGCGAACGCTACACAGGCAAAAAAAGTGCGTTTTAGAGCTTGACCTTCAAGTTAGCTTAAAGCTTATCGTGAGGTCATCGCAACCCTGGAGATAAGCATGAAGCCTTTTACCCCACTGACGCTGCCCAATGGAAGCGTCATTCCGAACCGCCTCGCCAAAGCCGCCATGGAAGAGAACATGGCTGACAACGATCACGCGCCCTCACAGGAGCTGATCCGCCTTTACCAGTCATGGGCCGACGGTGGCGTTGGCCTGATGATCACGGGAAATGTGATGATTGACCGCCGCGCCATGACGGGACCGGGCGGCGTGGTACTCGATTCTGCGCAATTTGGCGCCCGCTTCGAGCAATGGTCGCGCACTGCCCGTTCACGCGGGGCGCAGATCTGGATGCAGATTAACCATCCCGGACGCCAGATGCCGGCCGCCATGGGACAGGAAACCATTGCGCCCTCGGCCGTGCCCATGGATATGGGCAACTTCTCCAAGCAGTTTTCCGCGCCGCGTGCAATGACGGAAGCCGACATTGCCGACGTGAAGCAGCGCTTTGTCAACAGCGCCAAGCTGGCGGAACAGTTCGGCTTTACGGGCGTGCAAATCCATGCGGCGCACGGCTACCTGCTCAGCCAGTTCCTCTCCCCTATCACGAACAAGCGCACGGACCGCTGGGGCGGCTCGCTCGAGAACCGGGCGCGGCTGCTGGTGGACGTCGTCAACGGGGTGCGGCAAGCCGTGGGCAAAGGCTTTGCCGTCGCCGTCAAACTCAACTCGGCGGATTTCCAGAAAGGCGGCTTCAGCTCGGAGGACGCCAGGCAGGTGGTTTCCATGCTCAACAGCCTGGGCGTGGACCTGATCGAATTGTCCGGCGGCAGTTACGAAGCCCCTGCCATGCATGGCCAGACCCGCGACGGCCGCACCTTGGCCCGCGAAGCGTATTTCCTGGAGTTTGCCAAGGACATCGCCACCGTGGCCACGATGCCCATCATGGTGACGGGCGGCATACGCCGCTACCCGGTGGTCGAGCAAGTGCTGGGCAGCGGCATCGCCATGGCAGGGATGGGAACGGCGCTGGCCATCGACCCGCACTTGCCGAAAGCATGGCGTGCCGATCAATCGGCCAGCCCCTTGCTCAGGGCCATTACCTGGAAAAACAAGGTGCTGTCGTCGATCGGCTATATGGCGATGGTCAAGTATCAGCTGCGGCGCCTGAGCCAGGGCAAGCCAACGCGGCCCAATGTGGCGCCCGCCTTGGCGCTGGCGATGCAGCAATGGGAAACCGCCATCAGGAACCGGCAGTATCGCCGCCGGATGAATAGCGGCGTGTGAATTGAATTTTTTAAATCCAACATAAAAGGTGCAAGCAATGAACATGAAAATTGCCGCGGCGGTATCCGCATTGGTATTGAGTATTGCCGCAGCCCCGTCGCGGGCCGACAGTCCTGTTGACAACAAGCCGGTCATCATCGATATCGCCGGCCATGACGTGCCGGTGGCGGCCGGCGGCCTGTACGACCGCTATCGCTCGAATCCGCCCTTGTCGGTGATCGCGGCGGAAGCGCCAGACGTGGACTTGAGCTGGTTCAAGGGAATCAAAAAAGAAAAGGTCGCCATCGGCTTTGACTCGTATTCACCGAATTTCTATTATAAAAACAATAAAATCACGGCCGTCTTTACGGCCGACCTGGCAAGGCTGAAGGAACTGATGCCGGAAGACATACTGAAGCAGGTGCAGCCATTGCAAGTATGGCCGGGCCGGGGCGCGGTGGCATTGACGGCCTACGCCTACGAGTATTGCGACAACGACAGCTACAATGAAATTTCCCTGGCGATCGTGACCAACAAGCCCGGCAGTACCAGTTTTGGCCCTTTCACCTTGCTGGGCCAATCGCTGTCGAAGGATTTCTGGGGCTATGTGCTCAAGCTGCCCGTGAACACGGAACTGGCCAGGGTGCGCGGTGTCGTTGGCTACAACTTGCCAAAGTGGCTGACCGGCATCGAGCGCAAGGAAACGGACGCCGCCGTCTCCTTTGAAGTCATGGACAGCGCAACGGGCAAGCTCGATTTTGTCTTCGCGGGGAAAAAGCTGGACGGCCTGTCGCACCAGGCCGAGCTGGTGACGAACAGCTTCACCAACCAGGATGGCGCCGGCCAGCTCACTTATGGCTATGCCGTTTCGCGCCAGCTCAGCCATGCAACGAGCACGAACGCGGAAGCGGTCGGCCTGACACTGGGCGACGGCAGCTTCTCCAGCTATCTCAAGTCATTGAAGCTGGGGAAGATGATGAAATATGAATATGTGCCGGAATTTCAAAATGCGCTGTATGCGCCGAAACCCTTATTAATAGACAATTAATAAGCTACTTGCCCGGCGTCTCGTGTTCCATGGCCGCCGCGGCAAGGGCGCGCGCATCGAGCGGCATGGATTCCTTGCGCTCGCTGTAGCGGCTGGTCAGGTAATCCGAGCGGTCGCGCACGATCAGGGTGAATTTATACAATTCTTCCATGACATCGACCAGGCGGTCGTAGTATGGCGACGGTTTCATGCGGTCATTGTCGTCGAACTCCTGGTAGGCCTTGGCGACGGACGACTGGTTCGGGATCGTCACCATGCGCATCCAGCGGCCCAGCACGCGCAAGCCGTTGACGGCGTTGAACGATTGCGAGCCGCCCGACACCTGCATCACCGCCAGGGTGCGCCCCTGCGTGGGACGCACGCTGCCCATTTCCAGCGGCAGCCAATCGATCTGCGACTTGAACACGCCCGTCACGGCGCCATGGCGTTCCGGGCTGCACCAGACCTGGCCCTCCGACCACAGCGACAAGGCGCGCAGCTCCTGCACCTTGGGATGGTCGGGGCCGACGCTGTCGACCATGGGCAAGCCATGCGGGTCGAAAACCCGTGTCTCGGCGCCGAAATGCTGGAGCAGCCGCTGCGCTTCCAGGGTCAGCAAGCGGCTGAATGAACGTTCACGCTGCGAACCGTACAGCAGCAGGATGCGGGGCGGATGCGTAGCCACCGCCGGCGGCGCCAGTTTATCGAGGGTCGGCGTATCGAGGTGGGCTGCGCTGATGTTGGGCAAGTCATGCATGGTGGTTTCCTTGTTTAATAATTCCATGATAGTCGAATTATGGAATTAATGTAAGCCTGTTTATAGCAGAACGGATTCCCCTCTCCCCGTATAAGTTGATGTATATCAATCAATTTTTGTATCGTGTGCAGCAGAATATGATCATGCGCAAGTCGCTATCCAATAGACGATGGTCCGCGTCTGCGCCCCGCACTACTCCGTACCCACTTCAAAGGAATACCATGATCCCCACTACCATGAAAGCCGCCGTTGTCGAGCAACTGGGCCAGCCGCTGGTGCTGCGCGACGTACCCGTGCCTGTGCCCGGTCCCGGCCAGATCCTCGTCAAGACGGAAGCATGCGGCGTCTGCCACACGGACTTGCATGCGGCGCGCGGCGACTGGCCCGTCAAGCCGTCGCCGCCATTCATTCCCGGCCACGAAGGCATCGGCGTGGTGGTGGAGTTGGGCACGGGCGTGACCGAGGTGCGGCTGGGCGACCGGGTCGGCGTGCCCTGGCTCTATTCCGCTTGCGGCCATTGCGAACATTGCCTGGCAGCCTGGGAAACCGTGTGCGCCGAGGCGCAGTTCGGCGGCTACACGAAGAATGGCGGCTTTGCCGAATACATCCTGGCCGACCCGCGCTACGTCGCGCATATTCCGGCCGGTCTTTCCGCCGTGCAGGCGGCGCCCATCATCTGCGCCGGCGTAACGAGCTACAAGGGCATCAAGGAAACGGGCGCGCGGCCTGGCCAGTGGCTGGCCGTGTCCGGCATCGGCGGACTGGGCCACCTGGCCATCGAATATGCGGTGGCGATGGGCTTGCGCGTGGCGGCCGTCGACATCGATGAAGGCAAGCTCGAGCACGCCCGCGCCCTCGGCGCCGAAGTGACGATCAATGCGCGCCAGGGCGACCCCGTGGCGGCATTGCGCGAAGCGACGGGCGGCGGCGCCCACGGCGTGCTCATCACGGCGCCGTCGATCGATGCCTTCCAGCAAGGCGTGGCGATGACGCGCAAGCGCGGCACCTGCGTGCTGGTCGGCTTGCCGCCTGGCGACTTCCCGACGCCGCTGTTCGACGTCGTCGCCAACTGCGTAACGATACGCGGCTCTTTTGTCGGCACCCGCCAGGACATGGCCGAGGCGCTGGCGTTTGCCGCCACCGGCAAGGTCACGGCCGGCATCGAATTGCAGCCGCTGTCGGCCATCAACGAAGTCTTCAGCCGCCTGGAGCATGGCAAGGTCGCCTCGCGCGTGGTGCTCGATTTCAGCGGCAGCTGAGCGCGATGCCGCCGCGCGGCCGGTGTGTCCTATGGTGCGACGGCAAGCAATTGCCGTTGTTATGATGGCATTTCATAAAAGACACAACAAGGACACCGCGATGAAAAAATCCCTTTCCGGCCTGCTGGCCTGCGCCGCCCTCGCCTGGCCGCTTGCCGCCGGCGCGGCCGAGCAGGCTCCATCCGCGCTGCCCGGGCATTATTACCTGCAAGGCGTCATGGAAACGGGTTCCGAGCTGCTGCTGAAAAAGGACGGCACCTTCGAATGGGTGCTCAGCTACGGCAATACCGACCAGCAAGCCAGCGGCGAATGGCGCGTGGCCGGCGACACGGTGACCCTGGTGACGGGCAACGGCGGCAAGGAGCCGCAGTTCCGCGTGTTCGAGGAAGCGGAAATGCGCATCCAGAAACCTGCCGAAGCGGGCCTGTGGGTGGCCATCGTCGGCTTCCCCAAAGTGGGGCCGATGGCCGGCGTGGAGGTAAAATTCGAAGCGCAAAGCGGCAAGACGGCCACGGCGGTGAGCGTGGCGAACGGCGACGCCATCGTCCGCATGCCGGCGTCGGAACGCTGGGTGCGCGCCGGCTTGCGCCGCCAGGGTTCAACAGCCGACTATCAATGGCTGGCCGTGCCGGCGGTGCGCGCGCAGGAACGCATCGCCGCGTTCGCCGTCACCGACGCGCAGTGGCTGCGGGGCCAGGCATTCCAGAAGCTGGCCTTGCGCGTCGTCGATGGCGGCCTGAAAGTCGACGATGCGGACAATGGCCTGTCCAGGGGTCTGTACGCCAAACCGGCATCGAAGCAGTAGCCCTCAATTTACCTCGTTCCATTGCGCAAACACGCGGCAACTGGCCAGGAATATCGGCCAGGGCAGCGCTGTTTTGCGCCCACGCACGCCCGTGCGCCGTTGACACCCTGCGCCGTCTGTCCTATAGTCGCCGGGTTAACGACAAATGAGAATGAGAATCATGTTCACTTCTATCAAGAGATGGCTGGTCTGCTATCCGCTCGTGGCTGCCAGCATGTTGCTGGCCGGAGGCGCGCAGGCGCAAGCGGCCGATCCTGGCGCCGGCGCCAAGCAATTGTGGCAATTGATTGACTACGTTGCCGTCGACTACAGCGGCGCCGTCGAGCACGGCAAGGTGGTCAGCGAGGCGGAATACGCGGAAATGCTCGACTTTACCGACAACGCGACGACGCAGATCGCCGCCCTGCCCGCCCACGCGTCACAGGCGGCCATCGCCGCCGCCATCGCCGACCTGCGCAAAGCCGTCGTGGCCAAGGCCGATGGCGTGGAAGTCAAGCGCCTGGCGCACCACGCGAACGGCTTGCTGATTGCCGCCTACCCGATCCCCGTGGCGCCGAAAGTGCTGCCGAACCTGGCGCGCGGCGCGGCCCTGTATGCGGCCCAGTGCGCCTCTTGCCACGGCGTGGCCGGCGGCGGCGATGGTCCGCTGGCGGCCAGCCTGGAGCCGAAACCGATCGCCTTCACGGATGGCGAACGGGCCCAGTCGCGCAGCCTGATGGCCCTGTACCAGGTCATTTCGCAGGGCGTGGCGGGCACCTCGATGGCCAGTTTCGGCCAGCTGTCCGAAAACGAGCGCTGGGACCTGGCCTTCTATATCGGCGGCATGTCGCACGATGCGGCGGCAAGCGCGCGCGGCGAAAAACTGTGGCAGGACGATCCGCGCAGCAAAAAACTGTACGCGGACCTGGCCGCCGTGACGACCTTGACGCAGGAAGCCGTGGCCGCCAAGCTGGGCGCGGACGAGGCGCAAGCCTTGACGGCATACTTGCGCAGCCATCCTGACAAGGCCGAGGCGCACAAGCCTGCCGGCCTGGCCCTGTCGCGTATGCGCCTGGCCGAAAGCCTGGCCGCCATGCATGCGGGGGACCGCGCGGCCGCCACCCGCCTGGGCCTGTCCGCCTACCTGGACGGTTTCGAGCCGATCGAGCCGATGGTCGGCGCGCGCAACAAATCCCTGCTGCTGGCCGTGGAAAACGCCATGCTGGCCTACCGCTCCGCCGTTGCCAAGGGCACGGTGGCCGACGCCGAGGCGGCCGGCGACAAGCTGCAGCAACTGTTTACCCACGTGGAAGCGGAACTGGGCGATGCCAAGGCCGATCCGATGACGACTTTTGTCGGCGCCCTGACGATCCTGCTGCGCGAAGGCGTGGAAGCGCTGCTGATCGTCATCGGCATCATCGCCTTCCTGCGCAAGGCCAAGCGCAACGACGTGCTGCCTTACGTGCATGCGGGCTGGGCCAGCGCCCTGGTGGCGGGCGGCCTGACGTGGGTGGCGGCGACGTATCTGGTGACCATCAGCGGCGCCAGCCGGGAGGTGAGCGAGGGTCTCGGTTCCGTGTTCGCGGCCCTGGTCCTGCTCAGCGTGGGCTTGTGGATGCACCAGAAGAGCAGCGCCGGGCGCTGGCAGGAATATTTGCACGAGAAACTCACGGCGGCCATGACGCGGCGCTCGGCCTGGGGCCTGTTCGCCCTGGCCTTCATCGCCGTCTACCGCGAAGTGTTTGAAACCGTGCTGTTCTATTCCGCCCTGGCGGCGGACGGCAACGGCGGCGCCCTGCTGGGCGGCTTCCTGGTGGCCATCGTGCTGCTGGTCGTCATCGCCTGGGCCTTGCTGCGCACCAGCGCCCGCATGCCGATCGGCGAGTTCTTCTCGTGGACGTCGGCCTTCGTGGCCGTGCTGGCCGTGATTTTGATGGGCAAAGGCGTGGCCGCGCTGCAGGAAGCGGGCTGGGTCGGCGTGACCCCCGTCGATTTCATGCGCATCGACCTGCTGGGCATCCTGCCGACGGCGGAAACCCTGCTGGCGCAGGCGGCCATCGTGGCCATCATCATCGCCGGCTATGGCTGGAACCGCGTCTCCGCAGGCAAGCGCAAGCTGGCCTGACCTTGCAATAGCCGGCATGGGTAAGCCGCCCGTGCCGGCACTTCCGCACTTTTCCCCCATTCACCTGTTGCGATGCCGCTCAAGGAGCGGCATCGCGCGCATCCACGTAGGCCCAGGCTTGCAGGCCCGACGCCAGGGTCACGCGTTCGCGCCGGTAGTCGGCCACCTCGTAACCGTCCGCCTGCCGCAATTCCTCGAGCGAGACGGCCAGCACGGCGCCCGGCACGCTATCGGTCGCAGCGCCACGCGAGGCGATCGGATGATGCGTCTTGCCGCTGGTCGCCACCACTTGCGCATCGTCAATGGCCAGCAACGCCAGACGATAGCCGGGCAAGCGGTCGGGCCGGCTGTCGAGCAGGCGCCCGAAGGTGGCCAGTTGCACCTCGGGCTGCTGCAAGGTGCCGTAGGAAAACAGGTGTTCCGTCGCTGCCGCTGGAATAGTTGCCATTTGAATAGTTGCCATCTGTCGCTCCTGGTCGCATGTCGATAGCGTGCATCGTAACGCCTTTGTCGGCACAGGCCCTGCACGGTTTTGAAAACTGCGATATGATGACCATCATGCATAACTCATCCAACAAATCATCTGACAAGAAACCTTCGGCGCAAAGCCGCAAGGAAGCCACCCACGAACGCATCGTCGAGGTGGCCACGCGCGCCATCCGCCGCAGCGGCTATGCGGGCACGGGTGTGGCCGACATCATGAAGGAAGCGGGCCTGACGCACGGCGGCTTTTATGCGCACTTCGCCTCGCGCGACGCCCTGCTGGCCGAAGCGGGCGACCGCGCGGGCGCCGAAGCGGTGGCGCTGGCGGCCAGGGTGGCGGCCGCCGCCCCGCCCGGCCAGGCGCTTCAGGCCATGCTGGCCGCCTACTTGTCGCCCGAACACATCGCCGCCATCGAGGTGGGTTGCCCCGTCTCGGCGCTGGGTTCGGAAATGCCGCGCCAGGCGCCCGAGGTGCGGCGCGCCGCCACCATCCACATCAAGGAAATGATCGACCTGTTCGCGCGCCAGCTGCCGAACTGGGGCCAGCCGGAAGCGCACGCACAAGCCATGGCGACGGTGTGCGCCATGATCGGCACCACCATCCTGGCGCGCGCCGTCGACGAACCGGCGCTGTCGGACGCCCTGTGCGCCGCCACCCTGGCGCAGTTTCAGGACATAAACCAGCCGTAACACCCATGGCCCGGGTCCGTCCCGGGCTTTTTTTCAAACAAAAATATGACGATCATCATATTCAACACTATCCACCACTGAAGGAACTGCCATGAACAATAACAAGATTGCCCTGGTCACCGGCGCCTCGTCCGGCATCGGCGCGGCCACGGCCCAACGCCTGGCGCAGGCGGGCTACACGGTGTACGGCACCAGCCGTCGCGGCGCGCAAGCCGATGCGGTCGGCTACACGATGCTGGCGCTCGACGTCACCAGCGACGCGTCCGTCGCTGCCGCCGTGGCCGAGCTGATGCGGCGCGAAGGCCGCATCGACCTGCTCGTCAACAACGCCGGTTTCGGCGTGGCCCCGGCGGGCGCCGAGGAAAGCAGCGTGGCGCAG
The DNA here is from genome assembly GCF_046113285.1 of Janthinobacterium aestuarii. Lineage (NCBI taxonomy): Bacteria > Pseudomonadati > Pseudomonadota > Betaproteobacteria > Burkholderiales > Oxalobacteraceae > Janthinobacterium > Janthinobacterium aestuarii. Next base: position 3,100,706 of record NZ_CP142524.1, on the reverse strand, counting down.
GCGCAAGCCATCTTCGACACGAATTTTTACGGCGTCGTGCGCATGACCCTGGCCGTGCTGCCGCACATGCGGGCCCAGGGCGGCGGGCGCATCCTAAACATCGGTTCCGTCCTGGGCTTTTTGCCCATGCCCTACGGCGCGCTGTATTCGGCCACCAAGCACGCGATCGAGGGCTACACGGAATCGCTCGACCATGAAGTGCGCGGCTGGGGCATCCGCGCCAGCGTCATCGAACCGGCCTATACGAAAACCACGTTCGAAGCCAATCTGCTGGCGCCCGATACGCCGCTGTCCGCCTACCGGCAAGTCAGCGCGGCCGTCACAAGCCGGCTGCAAGCGCTGATGGCCGGCGCCGACGACCCTGGCGTCGTGGCCGACACGGTCCTGGCGGCGGCCCAGGCAAGCGAGCCGACATTGCGCTACACGGCCGGGCCGCTGGCGGCGCGCTTGCGCCTGATGCGCCGTTTCCTGCCCGCCGCGCTGATGGACGCCGGCTTGCGCAAGGACCTGCGCCTGGCCTGAACGCCAGCATTTTTTCCCGCATTCAGAGAGAACATCATGCAAGCATTGCAACTTAAAAAATACGGCGGCCTCGATCACGTGGCGTTTGCCGACCTGCCCCGCCCCACGCCCGGCCCCGGCGAACTGCTGGTGCGGGTGCACGCCGTCGGCCTGAACCCCATCGATAACCTGATTCCCAGGGGCGACTTCAAGCCCATATTAAAACTGCGCTTGCCGGCCACCCTGGGCAGCGACCTGGCCGGCGTGGTGGTGGAAGTCGGCAGCGGCGTCACGCGCTTCAAGGTCGGCGACGCCGTGTATGCGAGCATTTTCGACACGCCGCACGGCAGCCTGGCCGAATTTGCCGTCGTGCCCGAACAGGCGGCCGCCCTGAAACCGGCCAACCTCGATTTTGTGCAGGCGGCGTCGATACCGATGGTGGGCTTGACGGCGTGGCAAACCATGCATGAGCGCATGCAGCTGCGGCCGGGTCAGAAAGTGTTCATCCCGGCCGGTTCCGGCGGCATCGGCACGTTCGCCATCCAGCTGGCCAGGCACCTGGGCGCCCGCGTGGGCACGACCACCAGCACGGCGAACGTGGAACTGGTGCGCAGCCTGGGGGCCGATGAGGTGGTCGACTATAAACAACAGCCGTTCGAGGATGTGCTGCGCGATTACGACGCCGTGCTGGGCACGGTGCGCGGCGACGGGCTGGAAAAAGCCTTGCGCATCGTCAAACCCGGCAGCCGCGTCGTCTCGCTGGTCGGCCCGCCGGATGCGGCCTTTGCCCGCGCGCGCGGCATGCACGTGGTGCTGAAACTGGTGTTCGGTTTGCTTAGCCGCAAGATCATGGGCCTGGCACGGCGGCGCGGCAGCAGCTATGCCTTCCACTTCGTGCGTCCCGACGGCGGCCAGCTGGCGCAGATCGCCGCCCTGCTTGAGGCGGGCACCATCCGCCCCGTCATCGACCAGGTGTTTCCTTTTCTTCAAGCCAAACAGGCGCTGGCCTACCTGGCGCAGGGACGCGCACGGGGCAAGGTGGTAATACAGCTGACCGTGCCTTGAACGAGCTGCGCCGCAACGGCTTCGGGCGCCGTGACTATGTGTGAGTTTTTTGTTGGCAATTTCCTCCATACTCGTTGTCAACCCCATGCCTATTGATACCGGTCAACCTCCATAAAGGTAGCTCATGCGCTTTTCCCCGGAATGCTGCTGGCTCGCTATCGCTCTCGTGGCCGGCATAGTCCATGCCGCCGAACCGGGCGTCACCGATACGCACATCCGGCTGGGCATGGTCAATGCGCAAACGGGCGCGGCCTCGGGCCTGGGACGGGCCATGCTCGACGGCGCGACGGCCGTGTTCCTGGAAGCAAACCGCAGCGGCGGCATCCACGGCCGCAGCATCGAGCTGGTGGTGGCCGACGATGGCTACGATCCGGACCGCGCCATCAGCGAAACGCTCAGGCTGGTCGAGGAAAAACAGGTATTCGCCCTGTTCGGCAACGTGGGCACGCCCACCACCAACGCCGTCATACCGATTGTGCAGGAAATGAAGGTGCCGCTGGTGGGCGCGTTTACGGGCGCGATGACCTTGCGCCGCCCCGTGGTGCATGAAATCATCAACTTTCGCGCCAGTTACGACGATGAGTCCGATGCCCTGGTGCAGTACTTCGCCAGCCGGGGCATCAAGCGCTTTGGCGTGCTGTACCAGGACGACGGTTTCGGCAATGCCGTGCTCGACGGCACCGTGCGCGCGCTGCAGCGGCGCGGCATGGAACTCGTTGCCAAGGGATCGTTCCAGCGCGGCACGACGGCCGTCAAGGCGGGGCTGGCGGCCCTGATCGGCCACGACCTGCAAGCGGTGATCATGGCCGGCCCCTACACGCCGGTGGCCGCATTCGTGCGCGAGGCGGGCCAGGCCGGGCTGAAGGCGGCCTTGGCCACGGTATCGTTTGTCGGTACCGACAGCCTGCTGCAGCTGCTGGGCACGGAAGGCAACAACATTGTGATTTCGCAAGTGGTGCCCCTGCCGGAAGACCGCCAGTTGCCGATCGCCGCCGACTGCGCCGCCCTGCTGGCCCGGCACGTGCCGGCGGCCAGGCTGTCTTTCGTCAGTTTCGAAGGCTGCATCTCGGCCACCCTGATGGTGGCGGCGCTGCGCCGCACGGGCGCCGACCTCACGCGCGAGCGCCTGATCCGCAGTTTCGAAACGTTCGACCGGCTCGATCTGGGCGGCATGCTGGTAACGCTGCGGCCGGACAATCACCAGGCGTCGACGGCCGTTTTCCTGACCCGCATCGCCGACGGCAGGATCGTTCCGGCGGATATGGCGCCTGGCGCGAAGTGATGCGCGCCCATTTTTGCGGCCCGCCCTGGAGCCTGGCATGAAAATCAGGACCAAGCTGATCATCAGTACCACCGTCCTGCTGGCCGGCGTGGCGGCCATGGCGGCGGCCGGCCTGCTGCTGGTGAAAGGCATCGAAACCCATGTCCACGGCTTGACCGACGAGACGGTGCCGCTGTACACGGATGTGTTGCGCCTGCGTTATACCGTGCAGGACATGGCGTCGGACTTTTTCGAGCTGGGCAAGGCGGAAGACCTGGCGCAGCTGGAGCAGGTATCGAACAAGATCGGCGCCAATATCGAGGCCGCCGAGAGCATCAGCGACGATTTGCGGCGCCATGGCGAATCGCAGGCGCCCCGCTACCACGCGGCCTTCGAACGGGAATTCCAGCGCATGCGCGTCGCCGTGCGCAAGCGCCTGGAAAACGAGGCCTATTACAAGGCTCAGGCAACGGAGATGCGGCAAGTGCTGGCGCAGATCAAGGCCGCCGCCAAGGGCGCGCGCAGCAAGATCCGCGTCGTCGACAGCCAGGCCCAGGCCACGGCCGCCGAAGTGCAGCTGCAAAGCCAGCGCCTGAACCAGAATGCCCGCTACCTGACCGACCTGCGCAAGAGCATCCACGACATGCAGATTGCGCTGGCCGAAACGGAAGCCGTGAAGAACCGTTTCCGCATCGCTCCCCTGCGCGAGCGGCTGACGGCGGCCGTCGCGCACCTGGCGGGAACCAGCGAGCGCGACATCAGCCCCGCCCAGCAGACGCTACGGGCGACCCTGCTGGCCACGGCGCGCCAGATGCTCGATCCCGCCGCCGGCTTGCTGGCCCTGCGCGCCGGCCTGCTGGCCGAGGGCGGCGCCAGCGCGGCGCAGCAGGCGCAATATGCGGCGCTCAAGGAACAGACCAGCACCGCCCTGGCCGCTGCCCACCTGCGCCTGGCCGAGGAGCTCGATCCCATCGAACTGCAGCTGGCCATCGGACGCGCCCGGATGGCCGAGGCCGGCCGCTACATGCGCACCTCGGCCCGCATCGAGGATGCCAGCGGTGAAATCAACCTTGCCGTCGACGCCATCAGCATCGACGTGGGCGAAGTCATGCTCGCCACGGCCGCCGCCGACGTCACCCGGCTGGGCCAGGATATCGCCCGGCGCATCAGCGCCCTGCACCGCGACATGGCCACCATGCAGGCCCTACAGCAAAGCATAGGCCAGCTGGGCTTGCTGGCCGAAACGAGGGTCGTCAACACCTACCTGGACGCCGTGGAGCGCTCGGGACAGCGGCTGGTGCAGGCCAAGGGCAGCGTGCTGGACAGCCAGACGGCGCTCGACGAGGTCATCGACCATGTGCGCGCCTTCGAGCGCGAACAGGCCGCCTATTCCGCGCAGCAAGTGGCGCGCATCACGGGGCAGCAGCAGGAGGCGGTGGCCAAGGTGCGCGACGGCGTGCGGCATGCCTTCGTGCTGATCCTCGGCATCGCGCTGGTGCTGCTGCTGGCCTGCGTGGCCATCACGGGCCTGATCAGCGCATCGATCGCCAGGCCGCTGGCGCGTTTGTCCTACGCCATCGCGCATATCCGCGACGGCAAGGCCCTGTCGGTGCGCGTGGCGCAGCACGGCAGCGATGAGCTGGGGCAACTGATCACGGGCTTCAACGGCATGCTCGAGCACGTCGAACAGCGCGACCTGGCGCTGACGCAGGCCAAGGCCGAGGCCGACGCCGCCAACCGCGCCAAATCGGAATTCCTCGCCAAGATGAGCCACGAGATCCGCACGCCGATGAATGGCGTGCTGGGCATGACGGAATTGCTGCAACGCACGGAACTGAGCCCCAAGCAGCAGCGTTTCGTGCACACGGTGCACCGTTCGGGCGAAAGTCTGCTCAGCATCATCGACGACATCCTCGACTTTTCCAAGATCGAGGCGGGCAAACTGGTGCTCGAACACATCCCCTTCGACCTGCGCCAGGTGATCGACGATGTGGTGGCGCTGTTTGCCAACGGCATCCAGCGCAAGGCCATCGAATTTACCTGCCGCGTTGCCTCCGACGTGCCGCAGCACGTGCGCGGCGATCCCGTGCGCCTGCGCCAGATCCTCACCAACCTGCTCAATAACGCCACCAAGTTCACGGAACGGGGCGAAATTTCCGTCGATGTCGGCTGTCCCGCTGCCGGCCAGATCCGCCTGGAAGTGCGCGACACGGGCATCGGCATGGCACCGGAAGCGGCGGCGGCCGTCTTCCAGCCGTTCCGCCAGGCCGACAGCACCACCTCGCGCAAATACGGCGGCACGGGCCTGGGCCTGGCCATCATCAAGCAGCTGGCGGAAATGATGGGCGGCAACATTGTGCTCCAGTCCGTGGCGGGACAGGGCTCCAGCTTCGCCGTCACCGTCGTCGTGGGCGAGGTGGCGCCCGAGGATGCGCCGGCGGCGCCGCCGCCGCGCGTGTCGCTCGATGCCTTGAACGTGCTGATCGTGGACGACAACGCCACCAACCGCAGTATCCTGCTGCAGCACGCGATCGAGTGGCAGATGGCCGCCGCCAGCGCCGCCGACGGCGCCGAAGCGCTGGACCTGCTGCAAGGGGCGCTGCGTAGCGGGCGCCCGTTCGATCTGGCGATCATCGACATGCGCATGCCCGTCATGGATGGCGCCGAGCTGGTGCGGGCAATCAAGGGCGACGCGCGCATGGCGGCGCTGAAAATCATCATGCTCAGTTCGATCGACGCCTCGGCCGATCTGCGCCAGGTGACGGCGCTGGGCGTGGAATACTGCCTGACCAAGCCCGTGCGGGCGCTGGAATTGCGCCACTGCATCGAGGCCGTCGGCGGCTTCGGCACCCTGGCGCCAGCGACGGCTGCGATACCTGCCACGTCGGCCCCGCCCGCCGCGCCGGATACGGCTGGCGCAGCCCCGGGCCAGGCCCCGCTGCGCATGCTGCTGGTGGAAGACAACGCGATCAACCAGGAAATCGCCCTGGCCATGCTGGAAGACACGGGCTACGAGGCCACGCCGGCCGACAACGGGCGGCGCGCGCTGGCCCTGTGGGAGCGCTACCCGTTCGATGTGATCCTGATGGATTGCCAGATGCCGGAAATGGACGGCTTCGAAGCGACCCGGCGCCTGCGCCGCATGGAAGCCCAGCAAGGCCGCAGCCGCACACCCATCATTGCCCTGACGGCCAACGCCATTCTGGGCGACCGCGAACTGTGCCTGGAGGCGGGCATGGACGACTACCTCGCCAAGCCGTACACGCGCGCCGCCCTGCTGGCCATGCTGGCCCGCTGGCGCCCGTCGGCGGCAGCGGAGACGGTGGAGACGGCGGCGGAAGCCGTCCCGGCGCAGGCTGCCCCGGCGGCGCCGGCTGAAACAAGCGCCATCCTCGACGCGGCCGCCCTGCAAAACCTGCGCGCCATGCGGCGCCCCGGCCGTCCCGACGTGCTGGGCCGCATCATCGACCTATTCTACAGCGACGCCCCGCGCCTGCTGGGCCAGCTGGAAGTGGCGGCCGGGGCCAGCGACGCCGCGGCGCTGCAGCTGGCGGCGCACACGCTCAAGTCGAGCTGCGCCAACGTGGGCGCGCTGGGCTTGTCGGCCACCTGCCGTGAAATCGAACAATATGCGCGCGGCAATGACGTCGGCAGCGCGCTGCAGCATATCCGCGGCATCCAGCAAGAACTCGACCGTGTCCTCGCCGCCCTGGCCATTGAGAAGGAAACCCCATGAATACAGCACAGCCCCCGCAAGCACTGGTCCTGGTGGTCGATGACGACACCATGACGCGCATCCTCGTGACGGAAGCGCTGGAGCCGGAAGGCTTCCGCATCGAGGAAGCGGCCAGCGGCCTGGAAGCGCTGGCCGCTTTCCAGCGCGGCGCGCCCGACCTGATCCTGCTCGACGTCGCCATGCCCGGCATGAGCGGCTTCGAATGCTGCGCCCAGCTGCGCCGGCTGCCCGGCGGCGCGCACGTGCCCATCGTCGTACTGACAGGCAACGATGACGATGACTCCATCAAGCAGGCACTGGAAGCGGGCGCCAGCGATTTCATCTCCAAGCCGATGCAATGGCGGCTGCTGGCGCACCGCTTGCGCTACCTGCTGCGGGCCAGCAGCGCATTAACCGAGCTGAGCCGCATCCAGGAAAGCCTCAGCCACGCGCAGGCGCTGGCCCGCCTCGGCAACTGGGAATACCGGGGCACCGGCGGCGACGGCTACTGGTCGCCGGAACTGCTGCGCATCCTGGGCCTGGCCGCCGATTCCGGCCCCACCAGCTTCGACCGTTTGCTGCAATGCCTGCCCGAAGACCAGCGGCCCCTGCTGCTCGATGCCTTCATGGAACTGCATGCCAACGGCACCAGCTACAGCCTGGAGCACAAGGTGCGGCAGCCCGATGGCGGCGAGTGCATCGTCTTTCACCAGGCCGAAGCCGTGCGCGAAGGCCATCAGGTGCTGCTGATGCGCGGTACCGTGCAGGACATCACGGAACGCAAGCTGCAGCAAAGGCGCATCGAATACCTGGCCAACCACGATGCGCTGACGGACTTGCCCAACCGCCAGTTGCTGAACGACCGCATCGGCCAGGCCATCGCCCACGCGCGCCGCACCCGTTTGCACCTGGCGACCCTGATGCTGGACCTCGACCGTTTCAAGTTCGTCAACGACAGCTATGGCCACCCCGTGGGCGATGCGCTGCTGCAGGAAGTGGCCCGCCGGCTCAAGCTGGCCGTGCGCGAAGGCGACACCGTGGCCCGCCAGGGCGGCGACGAATTCGTCGTCCTGCTGACGGACCTGCCCGACATCGGGACGGCCGAAGAGATCGTGAAAAAAGTACTCGAACTATTCGCCGATCCGGTCGTGCTGGGCGAACATACCTTGCACGTCAGCACCAGTATCGGCGCCAGCGTCTTTCCCTCCGACGGCGACAGCGCCGACATGCTGCTCAAGACGGCCGACGCGGCCCTCTACAGCGCCAAGGACAAGGGCCGCAATGGCTGCCAGTTCTACAACCACAAGATGGGCGTGCTGGTGGAAGAGCGGGCCGAAATCGAACACGCGCTACACCAGGCGCTGGCGCTGGGCGAGCTGGAATTGCATTACCAGCCCAAGGTCGACCTCACCAGCGGCAAGATTTATGGCATGGAAGCGCTGCTGCGCTGGCGCCGCGACGGCATCGGGCTGGTGCCGCCGGACCGCTTCATTCCCCTCGCCGAGGAAACGGGCATGATCGTGCCCATCGGCGAATGGGTGCTGCGCACGGCCTGCGCGCAGCTGGGCGTCTGGCATGCCTACGGCTTTACGCACCTGACGATGGCCGTCAACGTGTCGGCACGCCAGTTCCGCCAGGTCGACATGCCGGAACTGGTGCGCGCAGTGCTGGACGACAGCGGCCTGCCGGCGCATTGCCTGGAACTGGAGCTGACGGAGAGCGTGCTGATGCAGAACCGCGACCTCGTGGTGCGGGCGCTGGAGCAGCTGAAGGAAATCGGCGTCACCCTGTCGCTGGACGACTTCGGCACCGGCTATTCCAGCCTGTCCTATCTGAAGCAATTCCCCATCGACGTGGTCAAGATCGACCAATCGTTCATCCGCGACGTGACCGACAGCGTGGATGGCGCTTCGCTGACCCGCTCCATCATCGCCATGGCCAAGTCCCTGCACCTGACCACGGTGGCCGAGGGCGTGGAAACGGAGGGTCAATTGGGTTTTCTCAATACTAACCGCTGCGACGCCATGCAAGGCTATTACTTCAGCCGCCCCCTGCCCGGCGCCGAGATGGATCTGATGCTGCATGCAGGTACCCATTTGCCGCCCGAGAGCTGCCATGCCGTGGCGCCCCAGCGCGTGCTGCTGCTGGTCGACGACGAGGAGCATATCCTGTCCGCCCTGCGCCGCTCGCTGCGCAAGGAAGGCTACCAGATACTCAGCACCACCAATCCGCAGGAAGCGCTGGAACTGGTCGCCTCGCACGCGGTGGGCGTGATCCTCACGGATGCGCGCATGCCGGGCATGTCGGGCAACGAACTATTGCGCCGCATCAAGGGCGTCTATCCCGAGATCGTGCGCGTGATGCTGTCCGGCTACCCTGAATTGCATTCGGTCACGGCGGCCATCAACGAAGGCTCGGTGTACAAATTCATCACCAAGCCGTGGGACGAAACCCTGCTGAAAGACCACTTGCTGGAAGCCTTCCAGCGTTTCGAATCGGGCGTGCAGCGGCCGCCGCGGGGCCCCCATGGCATCGAGATCAGCAACCGCGCCGCCTAGCGCGCCGCCAGGAGCCATCATGCAGGAGCAGCTGTTCTTCGAAGGCTTGCGCGCCCTGGCCGAAGCGGCCTTTCCCAAGCATTGCGCCTGCTGCGGGCGCGTCTTCGCCACGGCGCACGAGTTCATCGGGCAGACACGGGCGATGCGACAGGATGTCTCGGGGCTCAAGCAAAGTTTCGATGACAACAACGTGGCCATCGTCGAGGTCTATCGCAATTGCCTGTGCGGCTCGACCCTGATGGATTTCTTTTCGGACCGGCGCGACAAGTCCGAACCATCGCTGCGGCGGCGCCAGCTGTTTGAGCGCCTGCTGCCGCTGCTGCAGGAAAAAGGCATGGAACAGGCCGCGGCGCGCGACTATCTGCTGCAAGTCGTGCGCGGCGAGCTGCCTTACCAGTAACCAAGCACCTTCCACCACGTCGTGCCGACGACGGCAAAGATCAGCAGTTCCACCACGCACATGATGAAGCCGACCCGCCACCAGTTGCCCATCGTCACGAAGCCGCTGCCGAAGATGATGGGCGAGGTACCCGTCGCGTAGTGGGTCAGGGTCATCATGATGGCCGAGCCGGCCGTCATCATCAGCATGAACGGCACGTGGTATTCGGCGGGAATCAGGTGCAGGCCCACCGTCAGGAAGGCCAGCAGCATGGCGCTGATGTGGGCCGTCGTGCTGGCGAAGAAGTAGTGCGAGAAGACAAACACCAGCACGAGCACGGCGGCGATCGGCAGCCAGTCCATGCCGCTGGCGACAATCGCCGCCTTCATGCCGGCCGAGAACCAGGCGATCACGCCCGTCTTGTTCAGCTGCTCGGCCATCATGACCAGGGCGCCGAACCACACCAGAGTGTCCCAGGCGCTCTTTTCCGACAGCACGTCGTCCCAGTCGATGGTGCCGGTAATGATCAGCACGAACAGGCCGACAAAGGCGACCACCGTCGCGTCGAGCGAAAAGGCGGGGCCGAACAGCATGGCGGGCACGTTGGCCCACAGCAGCAGCAAGAGGGCGAAGGTGCCCAGCATGACTTTTTCCGGCGGCGACAGCGGGCCCATGCCTTTCAATTGCGCCTTGGCGTAGGTGACGGCGTCGGGCGTGGCTTTCAGTTCCGGCGGCGACAGCCAATAGATGATCAAAGGCATCACCAGCAGGCAGACCAGGCCCGGCAGCAGCATGCACAGGGCCCAGGTGGTCCACGTCAGGTGGAAACTCTGGCCGCTGGCCTTGGCCACGAAATCGACCACCAGCGGGTTCGGCGCCGTGGCCGTCAGGAACATGGCCGAGGTGATCGGGTTGGCATGGTAGTTGACGAGGGCCAGATACGTGCCCACCTTCTTTTCCGTGCCCTTGGCCGGGTCCGAATCGAAGGCGTTGGCGATCGATTTCATGACGGGGTGGACGATGCCGCCGCCGCGTGCCGTGTTACTGGGCGTAAATGGCGCCAGCACCAGTTCGCAAATCGCCAGGCCATAGCCGATGCCCATGGTGCGTTTGCCCAGCAGCGAGATGAACAGCAGGCCGATGCGGCTGCCCAGCCCCGTCTTCTTCAGGCCGCGCGATATCAGAATCGCCACGACGATCAGCCAGATCAGAGGATTCGAGAAACTGCTGAGCGCATCCGTGATGGCGCCCTTGGACGAGGTCGACGTCACCTGCGACAAGGACACGATGACGATGGCCATCATCGCCATCACGCCAATCGGCATGACTTTTAATATGATCGCCAGTATCGTGGTGAGGAAGATCGCCACCAGGCCCCAGGCCTTCGGCGTCAAGCCTTCGGGCGCCGGTAGCAATAGCATGCCGACAAGCAAGGCGGTGCAGATCAGGGCGGGGACGAGGCGGAATGGGACGGCTTCCTTGAAATGCAGGAACAGGTCGCGCACTGTTTTATACATCATGATTTCCTTTACTGGACAGGCATCCGGACGGGCAGTGGCGCCCGCTCGGCTTGTGATAATTCTTTTTAGCAACATCATACAAGCTCATACGCAACCGCCCCGCTCCATTACGCGTGCGCGTGCCAGGAAATTGCCGAATCGTTGACTTGAGCGCTATCACAGGAGCGGAATATATTGACGGCCAGTGACAATGGGTGACTTTTTTGGCAATTTTTCTCTGTATCTTTCCCCGTAGCTGCCGCCAGATATGCCACCAGGATTGCCAACCTTTCAGGGGAAAACTTGATGAATAGCACGGAACAGTACTCGATCCACCCATCCATCGGCATTGCCCGCGTGGGCAACAGCCATGATTCGTTCTATCTGGCGCCGGAAACCATCGGCGGGTTGCCGATCGAAGCGGACGGCAATAACGATCCGTTGCTGTCCGGCGGCAAGCCGGTCCACGTTGCCCAGTTCAAGGATGCGGCCGGCCGCGTGCGGCGCCAGGCGGCCAGTTTCCGCATCTACAAGTCCGTGGCGGGACGTCCCGGGGAAAAAGTCCTGGTCGACCTGCAAGACCCGAGCATTGCCAAAATCGAGTGGACAGTGCACGTGGCTAACAAGAAGGCGGCCTGGTGGAACTTCATTCCCCTGCTGGGCGACCTGATGTTTGGCCCGTACAACAGCTATGAAACCTGGGAAAATACGCCGCCCGCCTGGAACCTCACGCCCACGTCCTGGACCAATCTGCGCAACAGCGACGTCACGGGAGAGGCGGCACGGCAAAAACTGATCGTCGATCCGGGACCGCGCACCCTCGACGCGCCGCTGGGCAAGGCCCAGTTCGACAAGGACGGCGCCGGCGCGTACAAGCATGTGTCCTTCCCCGATCCGCAAGCCATCACGCAAGGCTATCCGGTGCGCACCCTGGGCGAAATGCGCACGGATTCGCGCGGCAACCTGCTGGTGATCGGCGCCTATGGCCGCGCCGGCGGCTCGGAAAGCATCACGGGCTTCGGCGGCGGCGATACGTGGAATGACGACGTGGCCGACGGCCCCGTCAGCGCAACCATCCATTTCAAGGATGGCAGCCCCTCCGTGGAGCTGAAAGCCTGGGTGGTCATCGGTTCGCCGAAGTTCGCGCCAGAACTGGTGAATATTTCCACTTGGGATGACGTCGTGGCCGACATGGCCATCAAATACAAGAACGCGCTGCCCGAGGCCTATGACGCGGCCCGCTGGAGCGGCAGCGATGGCTGGAACCCCGACTATGTCGTCAATTACGCGCAGGACATTCAGCCATTCCTCGCCAGGATAGGCGATTACCAGTGGGTGGCGACGGTGCCGTCGATGACGGCCTTCATCCGCCCCAACTTCGATGTGGCCGATGCCTCGGAAGCGAACCGGCCCCAGCGGGAGAAATTCCTCAGTTATTTCCGCAAGCCATCGGCCATCCGGCCCGGGACCAAGGAACAGGTGCCGGGTTTTACCGGCGGCCAGGGCGGGCAATTGTTCAGCGTCGCCACCACGGACAATCCCGGCGCGGGCATACCCCTCGTGCCCCTGAATTCGGGCAGCAATTCCGTGCGCAACAACGTCATCAGCAAGTTTTCGGTATTGACGGATACGCAATACTTTGCCTTGCAGCAATGGGCGGCCGGCAAATTCGCCCCCGACGCGCCGGGCCTGGCCTTACCGGGCATCGACCCGCTCGACCACGCGACCATCGGCAATTGCGTCGGCGAACCCATGTGCCCTGGCATCGAAGTGACGTGGAGCGTGCGCAACCCCATCATCTATGAAAAACCGTACGCCATCCTGCACCGCGTGGATGCCGACTACGCCAAAAACGGCCTCTCGCCGGGCCGCGACGAATGCGAACCGCTGGACTGGAACGATCCGACCGTCGGCACCGGCTGCGAACCGGGCGACCTGACCAAGCGCATGGCGATTCCATGGCAAGCCGACTTCTATGACTGCTCCGTACAGATGATCAACTTCGACAATCCGGATATCGTCAAGAATCCCGATACGATGATCCCCGTGCCGCCCACCTACTACGCCTACTGGTGGCCGCCGCAAAGCCCGTGGAACGTCATCAATGGCGCCACAACCAAGGAAGAACAGGCGCTCGCCGGCGTGCCGGCCGGCATGCAGGTGATGTACAGCCGCGGCATGAACAGTTTTTCGCAGATGATCAGCTCCTGGCACTACCTGGGTTTCATCGTGAACCAGAACGAGGATGCCGAATCGGGCCGCCAGTACCCGTACTTTGTGGAAAAGGAGCGCAATCACGCGAAATTCGTGGCTGCCAGCGTGGGGGTCGGCAATGCCAGCAGTTTCATCACGGGCGACGATGCCAACTACCTGCCCGCGTGGTTCCTCAAGGACGAGGATCCGCAGACGGCGCCCGAGAAGGCCTCGCAGCTGTTTGCCAGCGGCGGCGCGCAAGTGGCCCTGCATGACACGCCGAAGAAAATCATGCCGGCCAACCGGCGCCGGTTTTCCCATTGAGCATGTCTTCATCGCCCGACTACGACGTCGTCATTGTCGGCGGCGGTGCCGCCGGCACGGCCGCCGCCCTGACCCTGGCCCGCTACACGGGCTTGCGCATCGCCTTGCTGGAAAAGCAGCTGTTCGACGATTACCGGGCCGGCGAAACGGTCTCGTCGTCCATCTTCTCGATGCTGGACTTTCTGGGCGTGGGCCGCGACCTGCTGGACGGCGCCCAGCTGCCCGCGTTTTCCCACGCGGCCGCCTGGGGCAGCGCGGAACTGATGTCGCGCGACGCCGTCTTCAGCAGCCATGGCCACGGCTTGCACCTGGACCGCCGGCATTACGACGCCATCCTGCTGGAGCAGGCGCGCCAGGCGGGCGTGGAGCTGTGGCGTCCCGCCCAACTGGTGCAGCTGGAACACGGCGACCCATGGCGCTTGCGCGTGGCGGCCGGCGGGCAGGAAGTGGACCTGACGGCCCGTTACCTGATCGATTGCAGCGGCAAGCAGGCGGCCATCGTGCGCCAGCGCAAGCGCCCCATCCACACGCAAGACGCGCTGGTGGCGCTGTACGCCTATTATCAGTTGCAAGAACCGCAATTCCTGCCCCACCGCACCCTGGTGGAAACGACGGAGCACGGCTGGTATTATGCGGCGCCCCTGCCCGGCGACCGCGTGGCGCTGGCCTTCATCACGGATGCCGACATCCTCAAGCGCCTGCGGCTGAAAGAGGAAGCGCCCTGGCGCGATGCCGCCATGGGCACGCAGCACGTGCGCGATATCATGCCGCGCCTGCCCGCGCCGAACGCCCTGCGCCACTATGCGATCCACAGCCGCGTGGCCTCGCTGCCGGCGGACGACAACTGGACGGCGGCGGGCGACGCGGCCGCCTGCTTCGACCCCATCTCATCGCTGGGCATCGGTCAGGCCATGGCGTCGGGCATCCATGCGGCGCGGGTCGCGGAAGCCTGCCTGGCGGGCGACCGGGGCATGGCGGCGGGTTACCGGCGCAGCGTCTTCGCCTCGTTTGAAACCTATCTGCAGATGCGGCGCGGCTTCTACGGCGCCGAACAGCGCTGGCCGGAGGCGCCATTCTGGCAGCGCCGGGCCGCGTCCTGATGCCGCCGGCGAAAAACTGAGCCAGGTCAAGAGACCGCATGCCCACCGCCCGTTTCCGGGCGAATTTCAGCCCCGCCTTGCCGTTCGCACTATAATGTCGGCACCGCGTGCGGCAGCATTGGCGGCGATAGACGGTAACAATTTCGTGTGGAGGCCAGTACAATAGCGTCTGGGCCTACACAGGGTTTCACTTTTGCCAGCAGTTGCCAGCAACTAACCATTTTTTTGACCAGCCAACAAATACTATGAGTTCGATGAATGAAGAGCGCGTTTTAAGCGTGCACCACTGGACGGATACCCTGTTCTCCTTTACCACCACGCGCGACCCGTCGCTGCGTTTCTCGAATGGCCACTTCACCATGATCGGCCTGCGCGTCGACGGCAAGCCATTGCTGCGCGCCTACAGTATCGCCAGCGCCAATTACGAAGACCACCTGGAATTCTTCAGCATCAAGGTGCCGGGCGGCCCCCTGACGTCGCGTCTGCAACACTTGCAAGTGGGAGACACCGTCATCGTCGGCCGCAAGCCGACCGGCACCCTGGTCTCCGACTACCTGCTGCCGGGCAAGCGCCTGTACATGCTGTCGACGGGCACGGGCCTGGCGCCTTTCCTCAGCATCGTGCGCGATCCGGACATCTACGAACGCTTCGACGAATTGATCCTCGTGCACGGCGTGCGCCAGGTCGACGAACTGGCTTACCACGACTTGCTGGAAGAACATCTGCCGAAGCATGAGTTCCTGGGCGAAATGGTCAGCGACAAGCTGCGCTACTACCCGACCGTGACGCGCGAAGACTTCCGCAACATGGGCCGCATCACGGAACTGATCGAGAACGGCAAGCTGGCCAAAGACCTGGGCGTGCCGGAACTCAATCCTGCCGAAGACCGCGTGATGATTTGCGGCAGCTCCGAGATGCTGCGCGACCTGAAAGACATGCTGGAAGCGCGTGGCTTCAAGGAAGGCAATACCTCGACGCCTGGCGACTTCGTTGTCGAGCGCGCATTCGCCGAGAAGTAATCGAGAGCAAATCCGCAGCAAATGCAGGGGCCCGGCCCCGCCGCTTCCCGCGGCGGCGCCGGGCCTTTTCATTGCCGGCTCAGCGGCGCAGCCCCGCGCTGGTACTGCAAGCCATTCATGAAGCGCTGCACGGGCGTAAAGGCACTGCTGAGGATATCGTCATGCGCGGCGTAATAGCGCGTCTCGATCTTCAGCAGGCCCAGCACGGTCGCATCAAGCTTGTCCGTCTGATACGGCCGGCTTTCCAGCGCGGCGCGCGCGGCCGTCGACTGCGGCGCTTGCTGGTTATCCCAGATCAACATGGGGATTTCATAGCCGCTCTTGTCCGACGCGGAATGGCCCGCGTGATTGCGGCTGTAGCCCACTTCCTGCCCATGGTCGGAGACGAACAGCAAGGAGGCGGCCCGGCCGGTCTTGGCCGTTTCCGCCATGCCGATCAGGGTGCCCAGCACGTAATCGCCATAGCGGATGGCGTTATCGTATTCGTCGCGCTGGTTGCGTATCCAGCTGGACCTGCCCTGGCTGGCCATCTGCGCGCTGACGGCGTCCTGTGCCCGGTCGAAATGGGCGAAGCGGCTGGGATAGCGCATGTCATAGCTGGGATGCGCGCCCAGCAAGTGCACGACGATGAGCTTTTTCGGCGCCGCGTCGCGCAGCGCGTGGGCGAATGGCTGGAACAGGTTGCCGTCAAAATTGTTTTCTCCACGACCGGTGCCGTAGTTGATGAAGTCGCTTTCATCGGCCTCGCCCGCCAGCAGCCCGATCCAGCCATCGTTACGCGTCTGGTTCGAAACCCAGAACGTCTTGTAGCCGGCCGCCTCGGCCAGCATCAGCAGATTCGGCTTGGCCATCCACGCATCGGGGTTGCCGATATCGGCCGGCGTGAGCATGGTCATCATCGATTCCACCGTGCTGGACGCGGGCGAAATCACATCGTTAAAAACCAGCAGCTTCGCACGCATGGCGTCGAGCTGGGGCGTGGTCGCGCGCGGATAGCCGTACAGCGACATCGAGGCGCGGTTGGTGCTCTCGCCGATCACCAGGATGACGGTGCGCGCCTCCTCGCCCGCATAGCGCACATTCCAGTCGCGCGGCGCGGCCATGGCCGCCGTCAGCGCATGCTGCATCGATTTCATCGCGTCCAGCTGCGCGCTGTACTGCTGGTAGCGCAGCGGCCAGAACAGGGCCGGATTTTCGCGCCGCATGGTGGTATTGACGTGCAGCAGCACGAGAAACACGGCCATACCGGCGGCAAAGGCTTTGTGCGGCCAGCCCGGCGCGGTACCGGCGCGCGACGCCTGCCAGCGCTGCAGCTGGTGGTCGGCCAGCAGCACGGCCGCCGTCACGAGCACAAACCAGCCAGCCGCTTGCGCCAGGGCGACGCTGTTGTGCAGGAGAAATTCTCCCGTTTCCGCTTGATCTGTAGCAAACATGGCCTGCAAAACCGCATTCGGGTTCGGGCGCATGCCAAAATAGCCACGCAAGAAGCCTTTTACGGCGGCGTCCAGGTAAAACACGGGCACGACGACGCGCACCAGCACGGTGATCGCGCCGCAACTGCCACGCCATGCGTGCAGCACGCCGCCCACACCCAGCAGGAAGGCCGCCAGCAAGACGCTCAATTTCAGGCATTCGTTCGCGCTTAACTGATCGAAGAGGAAGAACAGCAACAGGCCAGCAATGCTGAACAGGACACGGCAAAGCAGAATCAGCATGGAGGCGATGGAGAGTAAGCATTGAACAAGGACAAGCCCGCGCGGACGGGCCAGCGATTGTAGCGCAGTCTGTTGCAACTTGTACCATCGTTTCCTGCGCGCTGCTGATTCACGCATGCTACTGACAGAAATTGTCAGTGCTTTTTATTATGATTTCGGCACCAGCTGGCCAGCCAGCCAGTACTATTGATATCTCCACCTGCGACAGGACTTTTCATGACACGTGCCATTACCATACTGACCGAAAACTTTGCCGATTGGGAAACCGCCCTGCTCAATTCCACGGCGCGCCTGTACTACGGTTTTTACACGCAGTTCGCCACGCCGGGCGGCTTGCCCGTCACCTCGTCCGGCGGCATGCTGGTCACGCCGCAACTGGCGCTGGAAGATATCGTGCTCGAGGAGCTCGATTTGCTGATGGTGTGCGGCGGCAGCCATTGGCAAAGCGGCAAGGCGCCCGACCTGGGCCCGTTGCTGCGCGCCGCGCGCGACAAGGGCGTCGTGCTGGCCGGCATTTGCGACGGCACGCGCGTGCTGGCGCAGGCGGGCGTGCTCGACACCGTGCGCCATACGTCCAACAGCGCGGGCAACTTGCTGGAAACGGGCTATGCTGGCGCCGCCCTGTACCAGGACGTACCGTGGGCCGTTGCCGACCAGCGCATCATCACGGCGCCCGGCACGGCGCCCGTCACCTTCACCAAGGAAGTCTTGCGCGCCCTGGGCATCGCCGACGACAACCTGACGGCCTACCTGGCCATGCATGGGTCCGAGCACGGCCAGGCCGCAGCGGCGCGCTAATCCGGGGAAAGCACGCGCAAACGCGCCACGGCGTGCGTGTTGCCCGGGTCCAGCTCCAGCGAACGGCGGTAATGCGTGACGGCCAGCGCCGTGGCGCCATCGGCCTCGTACGCTTCGGCCAGGCTGTCGTGGCCATTCGCCCCTTGCGGATACAGCTGCACACCCAGCTGGAAGACGGCGACCGCCTGTTTCGGCTGCTGCCGGCCCAGCAAGCGATAGCCCCAGGCATTCAGGTCGTCGTCGGCGGGTGCGGGCAGCCCATGCTGGCGCCGGATGGCGGCCAGTTTCTGCTCCAGCCCTTCAAAGCCCGTGCTGGCCGCCTTGTTGCGCAATAAATGCGCGGCATACGCGCCGCCCCGCTGCTGGCGCAGTCCGGGAACATAAAAGCCGGCAATGGTATCGATCAGCTGTTCCGGCTGGCCGCCGGCCAGGTTGCTCAGGATAATGACGGCCAGGCCATCGTCGGGATACACATAGAAGGCCGAGCGGCCGCCGCCGATGCCGGCCACGGCGCGGTGGCCATCACGGCCGATGGTGGGCCAGCCCAGCGCCCACGGCGCCGGCTTGCCGTCGTTCAAACTGGTCGGCTGCCACAGCCGTTCCACACTGGCGGGCGCCAGCAAGCGCCCCGACTGCAGGGCGATGAGCCAGTTGACCAGTTCGCCCGCATTGCTGTTGATGCCGGCCCCGGCGCGCATGAAGACGGGAAAGTCCTCGATCACGTTGCGGTAGCCGTTGCCTCCCCGGTCCAGCACGTAGGAACTGGCCTTGTTGGCGACGACGTCCTTCGCATCGCCAAAGCCGCTGTGCCGCATGCCGGCCACGTCGAACTGCCGGTGCCGGATGAAGTCGGTAAAGGGCTGGCCGTTCTGGCGCTCAATCAATTGCGCCAGCAACACGTAATTGGTCTGGTTGTAGCGGTAGCGCTGGCCTGGCGGGGCTTCCACGGGCAGCGCCTGCACGGCGCTCCACGCCGCAGCGGCGTCGTCCGGTTGCGGCCCCACCAGCTTGCCGCTGCGCTGGTCGAGCACGTCGGGCAAGCCCGAGGTATGGTTGAGCAATTGCGTCACCGTCACGGATTGCCAGGCTGCAGGCAGCCCCGTCAGGTATTGGCCGATGGGCGCGGCCAGGTCGATCTTGCCCTCCTGCACCAGCTGCATCACGGCCACGCCCGCAAACGCCTTGGTGGCCGAGTTGATGGAAAACAGGCTGGCGTCCGTCACCGGCACCTGGTATTGCAGGCTGGCCAGGCCGAAATTGCGCTTCAGCACGACCTTGCCGTGCCGGATCACGGCCAGCTGCAGCCCGGGAATCTGGCGCTCCCGCATTTCGCTGCGCACAAAGGCGGCAATCTCCTGTTCCGCGCGCGATGCCTGCGATGGGCTGGCGGGGGCGGCGATGGCGAGCGAGGTGACGGGAGCTGCCACGGCGGCAAGCGCCATGACGAGCAGGACGGACGGGAGGCGTGGCTTCAAGATGCGGCTTTCGACAGTTGAAAACGGAACCGCAGCATCCCATACCTATTTGTCAACGTCAACGACAATCTTGCCGACTAGAAAGTTACTCTTCCAGCCACACATCTTCATACCCTTGCCGGTCGAGAATGAACTTGGCGCCGCTGGGCAAGGCCAGGTAATCGACCACCTGCGGCAGCATCTCGTGCAGGTGCTCCGCATGCAGGGCCTGGTAAAAGCCGCTGGCGTCGTCGTGTTCGCCGCAGTGGATGAACCAGCTGATGGTGCCGTTTTCCGGCAGCACGATGCGGGTGCCATAGATGGGCGACTGCGCCAGGCTGCCGATGGCCAGGGCCACCATAGTTTCGGGCGCCTGCGCCGGCAAGCCGAATTTGTCGCAGATGCGTTGCTGTGTTTCGCTGATCAGTTCAGTCATGGTGCTCTCAGGATCCGATGTAGCGGTAATGGAGGCGCAGCGCGCCATCGTGGCCGGACATTTCCAGGTGCAAAATCGCTTCACCGGGCTTGCCGTCGGCCAGCAACAGGCATTCCAGGCCCAACGGGCCGTCGCCGGTGGCGTACACATCGACGCCGGGCCGGCCGCCCTTGCCCGGCACAAAGGCGTGCGCCAGCGGCGTCAGGGACAGCGCCTCGTTGGCCGCAAAGTAGCTGTCGAGCATGTCGACGATCTCCGCGGCCACGGCCGGCGACAGACCCCAGTCGCGTTGCAGCGCAACAGGATCGCGCCCGTTCAGCGTCTGCACGAACGCTGCGGCCTGCGCGTACGCCAGCTCTCGCAGGCTGTCAGTAACTGTCATTTCCATATAGCGACTCCACCTTCTCCATTCAACAGGCGCCATTATAGTGCGTGGCCGGGCGCATAGTCGATCCGTTTGCCATCCATAATCAAACGGCTTGCCGATCATTTAAAACGCCGCCTTTATTATTTATCGCACTGCAATAACATAAATGGCCGGCGTGATATTTGGTGAGTATCTCGGACATATAATCGCGAATACGGTTGATTTCCAATTGACGCTTATTTATTCCGGCGCTAATATCGAACGGCCATATACCATGGCACACAGCGCAAGCCGTACTTAACCATCACAAGAGGATAGTACAATGCAAAACCAATCCAAATTGTTCGCATTCAAACTGGCTGAAAAACAAGTTCAAAAACAGGCGGCGCCCGCCACCGTCTGGAAAGTGCGCGACGGCGTCGCCGTGGCCGGCTGCACCGCCGTCGGCACCAATGATCAATATCGCGACTCTTCGCGTCTCAAGCCGAACGACAGCGGCCAGTATTGCTGATTTCCGGCACGCCATAACCCCGCCCGGCGCGGGGTTGCATATATTCCCCATATTCAAACCGGCGCCGTGCGGCGCGGATTTTCCGCGCGCAATGAATATATGAACCCCTCTCAATTGGAGATGCCATTCTTTAAAGCAGTTATCGGTAAAAATCGAAACATAACCATTAACAGAGGATCTCATGCACGATAAAACCAAGCTGTTCGCATTCAAACTGGCGGAAAAAAAGGAAGAGGAAAAACCGGCGCGTCCTGCGCCCTGGAAAGTGCGCGACGGTGTCGCCGTGGCCGGCTGCACGGCGGTCGACAGCGAGGAACAATACCGCTATTCGCGCGTCGGCTCGAGTGACGGCGGAGAATTCTGCTGATCGCTGCGCCAACTGAAAGCCTTGCCGCGGCAAGGCTTTTTCATCTTCCCGATTTTCCGCTACTGCAGGCTCCCCGACATGCATAAAAAGGTATTGATTATCAGCCATAGCGGCGATCTGCACGCCGACCTGGTGGCAACGATTCTCGCCGACCGCGGCCATGCCCCCTTCCGTATCGATCTCGACGCCTTTCCCCGCGATTACCAGCTGTGCCAGCGCATGCTGGGCGGCCAGGCCAGCGCGCGGCTGCGCCGCCTGCCCGACGGCGACTGGCTGGACCTGCGCCAGGTGGGCGCCGTCTGGCTGCGCAAGGCGGCCGACTACGCCTATGCCAGCGCCGACCTGACGCCGCAGGAACGCGCCTATGCCCGGCTGGAAACGGAACAAGCCATCTTCAGCGTGCTGTACAGCCTCGATTGTTACTGGCTCAGCCACCCGCTGGCCCTGCGCGGCGCCCAATGGAAGGGCGAACAGCTGGCGCGGGCCGCGCGCATGGGTTTTCGCGTGCCCGCCACCGTGATTACCAACGTGCCCGACGACGTGCGCGCTTTCCGCGCCACCGTCGGCGGCCCCATCATTTTCAAGAGCATGTCCACGCCCAGCCTGGCAGCCGAAGCCGTCGAAGACGTGGACAGAATCAGCGCCGGCCTCGGCACCACCATCGTCGACGACGCCATGCAAGGCAGCCTGGACGCCGTTAGCGAGCTGAGCTGCCAATTCCAGGAATATATCGCCAAGCAATATGAATTGCGGGTCACCGTAATCGGCCAGCAACTGTTTGCCGCTCGCCTGTATTCCCAGGACGATGCGCGCACGGCCATCGATTCACGCGACATGTCGGCCCCCATCCGCTATGAAGCCGCGACCTTGCCCGATGACATACGGCAGCGCTGCCTCGCTTTCGTGCACAGCTATGGGCTCGAATATGGCGCGCTGGATCTCATCGTCACGCCCGAAGGCGAATATGTTTTCCTGGAAAACAATCCTGTTGGTCAATTTCTATATGTGCAACAACTGGTGCCCGCCTTGCCCCTGCTGGAAAGCGTGGCCACTACCCTGATCGAAGGAGCCTTATGCCGCAGCCAGACCTGAGCCAGATTCCCCACCAGTTGCGCGAACTGGAACTGGCGCGCGACAGCCGTGCCATCGTCCTGGCCGCCTCGCACCTGGACATGGAACTGCTGCCCGCCCTGTATGAACTGTGCCAAGACATCGGCCCCGTGGCGCGCCTCGACGTGGTGCTGCACGGACGGGGCGGCATCGTCAACGCGGCGCGGCGCATCGCCCTTCTGCTGCGCCGGCATGCGCGCCACCTGAGCTTTATCGTGCCCTTCCACTGCCAGTCGGCCGCCACCTTGCTGGCCCTGGGCGCCGATGAGATCATCGCCGGCGACCTCGCCCTGTTCTCGCCCATCGACCCGCAGCTCGATGGCGCCGACGGCGGCTCCATGTCCAGCCTGGACATCAAGGTCTTCGGCGACATGGCGCAGCAGTGGTTCGGCGTCGATGCCGGCGAAGCGCGCCAGCAATCCTTGTCCCTGCTGTGCGGCAGCATCTTTCCCCCGTCCCTGACGGCCTTTTACCGCACCACGCTGGAACTGGCGCAAATCGGCGAGGAATTGCTGGCGTGGCAATTGCCCGATGCCACGCAAGAGGCGCGGCGTGCCATCGTCGCGCAATTGGTGACTGGATACCACTCGCATAACTATGCCTTGACGCGCGAAGAGCTGGCCCGGCTGGGCTTGAACATGGCGCGCGATGCCCAGGCTGAACGGCTGGGCTGGGCCATCTCGACCCAGTTGCAGGCGCACATAGGCGGCGCCCTGCGCAGCGCCCCCGACGAACCGTGGAACGATGCGCTGCTGGCCTCGCGCGACGGCGTGCAGCTGCGGCGCCAGCGTCCGGGCGGCTTCGCACCGCTGTGGACCACGCAAACGGGGGCAGCATGCTGACGGCATTACTGTCTGATATTGCGCGCTGCTGCATCGCCTTGCTGCTGCTGGCGGCCAGCGTGGGCAAGCTGCGCAGCTACGGGGAATTTCGCGGCAACCTGGCCACCTCGTTCGGCCTGCCGCCCGCCGCCGCTGCCTGGGCCGCGCCAGCCCTGGTGGCGGCAGAACTGCTGCTGGCCGGCTGGCTGCTGGCCGGCGGCGCCCGGCTGCCGATGCTGCTGTCGTTATTGCTATTGAGCACCCTCACTGCCGTGCTGGCCTGGCGCTACTTCACGCACAGCGTGGTGCGCTGCAGCTGCTTCGGCGAAGCGGCGCGGCCCGTCTCGCAGTACGACTTGCTGCGCAACGCGCTGGCGGTGGGCATCAACGGCAGCTACTTTGCGCTGGCGCAAGATGCGGCCTTGCCCGTCGCCACCACTGTATTGGCGGCCGGCTTGGCGGCCATCGCCTGCGTGGCCATCATTTCCCTGCACGACATCGCCACCCTGGCAAAGGCCGGATGATGGATGCCGCGACCTTGCAACTGGTGCTGGCGGCACTGGCGTTCGCCATCGCCGGCAATCTCTGGCTGACCCTGGCCGTGCTGCGCGCCAGCCGCCGCGAAAGGCTGGCGCCCACGGCGCTGGCGCCGGGCGAGCCCCTGCCCGCCGTGCCAGCCCGCCCGCTGACTGGCGGCGCGCGTTTCCAGCCGGGCGCCCCCGGCCAGGCGGCCGTGCTGCTGTTCCTCGCCAGCCGCTGCCCGAAATGCGCGGATAAGCTGGCCGGCATCGAACGGCTGCTGCCGTTGGCGCGCAATGCGGGCCTGGCCGTGTGGCTGCTCAGCGAAGAACCGGCCCGCCGGCTGCGCGCCTTCCTGCCCGGCGACGCCTTGCGTGCGGCGGCGGCGCGCGTCAGCCTGCGCGACTACCGGCGCGTCAATCCCCAAATGAGCTCGCCGTCCTATGTCTTTGTCAATCACCAGGGACGCGTGGAAGCGGCCGGCCTGATCGGCGACGCAGACTGGCTGGCCCTCGTCGGACAATTGAACGCCGAACCGTCACAGGAGCGCGCCGCATGAGCAATATCAACTTCGGCCCGCATTTTGAACGCCTGCGCCTGCTGTACCCCGTGCGCTGGCGCATTGCCGCCGGCCTGCTGTGCATGGCCCTTACCGTGGGCGCGCAGCTGGCCTTTCCGCAAGCCATCGCGTATTTCATCGACAACGTGACCGCCCTCACCCGGCACGGCGTCACGCCGGGCATGGTCGCCGCCATGCTGGCCTTCAGCGTGCTGTATGCGCTGGCCTCGGCCGCGCGCTTCTACCTGCTGCAATCGAGCGGCCACATGGTTGTCATGGGCGTGCGCCGGCGCCTGTTCGACGTGGTGATCAACCAGCCCATCGCCTTCTTCGACAAGCACCATGGCGGCGAGCTGAACAGCCGGCTCACGTCCGACGTGTCGGCCCTGCATGAAAGCCTGACCATCGGCGCGGCCAACGCCCTGCGCTCGCTGTGCGTGTTTTTGGGCGGCATCGCCATGCTGCTGCAGCTGTCGCCCATGCTGAGCCTGCCGCTGGCCTTGTTCATTCCCATCAGCCTGTATCTCGGCAAGTTATCCGGCAGCAATTACCGGCAGCGCGCGCGGGCCATTTCGGCCACCCTGGCCGCCAGCGGCAAGGTGGCGCAGGAATATTTTGCCCATGCGCGCCTGGTGCAGGCGTTCAACCAGCAAGGCGGCGCCATGGCCCGTTACGCGCAAGCCATGCGGGAGCTGCTGGAGGTGTCGCTGGCCGGCACGCGGCTGCTGGCCGTGTTCCAGGGCGCGCAGGGGCTGCTCGCTTTTGCTGCCCTGCTGACCACCCTGTGCTTCGGCGCCCACCTGATCGGCCAGGGCCGCCTGAGCGTGGGCGAGCTGACGGCCTTTGTCATCTATGCCAGCATGGTGACGGACACGGCCGGCTCCATCAGCGAGTTCTGGAACACCTGGATGCGCACCATGGGCTCGACCGACCGCATCTTCGAGATCCTGCGCAGCCACCGTGCCGTGCCCGAGGCGCCGCCGCAGCCGCCGCTGGCGGGCCACATC
Source organism: Janthinobacterium aestuarii (assembly GCF_046113285.1). Taxonomy (NCBI): domain Bacteria; kingdom Pseudomonadati; phylum Pseudomonadota; class Betaproteobacteria; order Burkholderiales; family Oxalobacteraceae; genus Janthinobacterium; species Janthinobacterium aestuarii. Next base: position 3,075,428 of record NZ_CP142524.1, on the reverse strand, counting down.
GCGCTGCGCGACGTGCGTTTTGCGTATCCCGAGCGCGTACAGGTCGCGGCGCTCGACGGCGTCAGCCTGTCCATCCGCGCAGGCGAAAAGATCGCCCTCGTCGGCGCCTCGGGTGCGGGCAAGTCCACCATCGCCAGCCTGGTGCTGGGCCACTACAAGATGGACGCGGGCAGCCTGCAATTCGACGGCATCGACGCGCAGGTGCTGGGCGTGACGCAGTTGCGGCGCCAGATGGCCGTGGTGGAGCAGGAGCCGGCCCTGTTTTCCGGCAGCATCGCCGACAATATCGCCTTTGCCGTGCCGGACCGGGTCGTGGCGCGCGAAGCGATGGTGGCGGCGGCGCGCCTGGCCCATGCCCACGATTTTATCGCGGCCTTTCCGGACGGCTACGACACCCTCGTGGGCGAACGGGGCGTGCAATTATCTGGCGGACAGAAGCAGCGCATCGCGATTGCCCGCGCCATCCTGCGCGCGCCGAAAATCCTGATTCTGGACGAGGCCACCAGCGCGCTCGACGCGGCCAGCGAACAGCTGGTGCAGCGCGCGCTCGACGCGCTGATGCAAGGACGCACCACCATCATCATCGCCCACCGCTTTTCCACCATCGTCAAGGCCGACCGCATCATCGTCATGGACAAGGGCCGGATTTGCCAGCAAGGCACGCACGCCGAGCTGCTGCGCGCGGGCGGCCAGTATGCGCGGCTGATGCAGCAGCAGCTGTCGCAATTCCAGCAGTTGCATGACAGTACGGCCACCCTGTAGAGTGGGCCAGATGAAAAAAACCTACCATGGCAGTTGCCACTGCGGCGCCGTGCGCTTCGCGGCCGAGATCGACCTGGCGGCCCCCAGCCTGCGCTGCAACTGTTCCTATTGCCTGAAAATCCGCTGCTGGGCCAGCCAGGTGCCGCCCGCCGACTTCCGGCTGCTGGCCGGCGAAGGCGACTTGAGCGCATACCGCTTCGGCGCCGGCCGCGAACGCCACTATTTTTGCCGCCACTGCGGCGTACACCCGTTTGGCTACGGCGATTCGCCCCGCAGCGGCCCATTTGTCGGCATTGGCGTGAACTGCCTCGACGATGCGGCGGCGGCCGAGCTGGCCCGGGTGCCCGTCACCTTTGTCGATGGCTGGCATGACGACTGGGACAGGCCGCCGCAGGAAACAGGGCACTTGTAAACAATGCAAATGTAGAAATGGTTGTCAGCTACGCCGGAGTTTTCCTACGTGGCGACAAGGAGTGTCCCTATGGTTAAGCCCGACGCTTGCAACGAGAATGGTCTCAACGGTGCTGCACGGCGCCGGAGCTCAGCAGGAACATCCGACCCAATATTGGAGCGGATGACGACGCAGACTAACCTTAGGGGACATGATCATGACTTCGAACAGCAACGACAAATCCGGCAGCCAATCGGACAAACAGCAATCGGGCAGCCAACAGTCGGACAAACAGTCCGGCAGCCGCCAATCGTCGGGCGGCACCCAGGGCGGCACGCACGAGCAGCACGTCGAGGCGGGCCGCCAAAGCCACAAGAATGACGGCGACAAGCAATCAGGCTCACAAGGTTCGCAGCAGTCGGGCCAGCAATCGGGCCAGGGCAAGAGCGGCGGCGGCAGCCAGCAATCGGGTTCCGGCTCCGGCACGCGCGGCGGCACGCATGAGCAGCACGTGGAAGCGGGACGTCAAAGCCACAAGAATGACGACAAATCCTGATTTCGCAGGCACGGCCCGATGCTGCTGGTCGACATGAAAGCGCTGAAGGCCATGCTGTGCGCCGGGCTGGGCATGGGCCTGGCCGCCTGCGGCGCCAGGAATACGGCATCGAACGTGGAGGCCCCGGGCGCGCCAGCCGGGGTCTCCACGCGCGTGCTCGATGCTGGCGCCGACGCCCTGCAAGCCCGGCCGCCCATTGCGGCCCTCAATGCCTATCTCGACGGTTTTCATTTCTACAACGGCAATCTGCGCGGTCAGATGGAGGCGCACCACTATTGCGCCATCGTCAATGAAGAGTTGATTCAATGCGTGATTTACGACGGCAACGTCAAGGATGCCAAGCTGATGGGCGTCGAATACATCGTCAGCGCCAGGCTGTACCAAGGTTTGCCCGCGGCGGAAAAAGCGCTGTGGCACAGCCATGTGCATGAAGTGAAGTCGGGCCAGCTGATCGCGCCCGGCATACCGGCCGTGGCGGAAAAGGCGCTGATGCAAAAGCTGATGGGCACCTACGGCAAGACCTGGCATACCTGGCACACGGATCTGCACAAGACCTTGCCGCTGGGCGTGCCGCAACTGATGATGGGCTTTACAGCCGACGGTCAGGCCGACGCCGCCATGGTCGCCGCGCGCGACCACCGCTTCGGCATCGATTCGGCCGAAAAACGCCGCCAGCGGACCGACATCGCCGCGCCCGCCATCGTTGCCGGTGCCGACGCCTGGCAGCACGGCACGGTCATCCAGCTGGCCGACCCGACGGGAATGCCGCACAGTTCATCATCACCGCCGCCGCCATCCACGCACACGGCCGCGCCCGCCATTTCGCGTCCAGCCAGATAGACGGCGTGCGAAAGGCCGTTGTCTGGATCGGCATTCTGGGCGATAATTACGCCCATGAACGATACCACTACCTTACCCCCATTGCCCGATCGCCTGTCGATCGACCCGAGCAGCCCTTACCACGTTGCAGCCGTGTTCGAGAACGACGTCGGCATCCGCTTCAACGACAAGGAACGTCTTGACGTGGAAGAATATTGCATCAGCGAACGCTGGATCAAGGTCGCTTCCACCAAGTCCCTCGACCGCCGCGGCCGTCCGCTGCAGATCAAGCTGAAGGGCAAAGTCGAAGCGTTTTACCGCTAAGCAACACCTGCAGTTGTCATCGAGGCCGATTTTCATCGGCCTTTTTTGCGTCCGCCGCTTTCCGCTCAGGCAGCGCTGGTGACCAGCCCGGCCGCGGCCGCCAAGGGCAGCCACAGCATGGCGTCGGCCAGCACCTCGTCCGGCGCCCTGCCGCTGGACCGCGCCGCCTGCTGCGCGCACTGCGCCAGCGTCGCGCCGCCGGCCAGCGCCTGCAGGCAGTCAAATTGCCAGGGCTGCAGCTCGTGCATGGCAAGCTGGTAATGCATGCGTGAAATGGCAACAAAGGCGGGACTGGCCTGCGGCTGAGCCGGCACGGCAGCGTCCGGCGCCACCTGCACCTGTTGCCAGAATGCACACAAGGGAAATGACAGGGCCAGCAGCCGCGTGCACGGCGCCAGGCGCCAGGCCGGCGCATTTCCCAAAAGCAAGTCCAGACCGGACGGCAGGACGGGCTGCGCCAGTTTTTCCAGCCCCGGCGCCCTGCCCGCCTCGCTGCGCGCCCGCTCCAGCCGCGCCAGTTCGACGGGAAAGCGCAAGACGTCCCCCTGCGCGCCGGCGGCACCCTGGCTGGCGGCGAGAAAATCGGCAAAGCCGCCGCCCAGGTCGTACAAGGTCGGGGAAGCGGACGGGTGGCGCCAGACATAGGCGCGGGCAAAGAAGGCGAACAGCTCGTCGCCCATGACCTTGCGCAAGACAGGATAGTCGGCCTGCAGGCATTCGAGCAGACGCTGCACGTAGCCGTCCGCATGGATGTGCAGCGGCGCCGGCCCGCCCCGCGCCCGCTTCAACACTTGCTCCTGCGTCAAGCCGTGGCGCTCGCTGGCCAGCTGCGCGCCGCGCGCCGCACCGCCCGGCGCCGTCATCGCCGTCAAAAACCACGATTGCAATTGCGCCAGCGGTGCGTCCGCGCGCGCGTCGCCGTCGGCGCTACGGGGCATGGGCGGCCTTCAGGTGAAAGCCCAGCGGCGCCGAGACGGCGGCCAGGCTCGCCGTGGCCGTGGCCGTGGCTGGCACGGCATCGGAAAACTCTCCCCGCCCGGCCGCGCGCGCCTTGTCGAGTTCAGCCAGCAGCTGCGGGTACGCCGGGATATCCGCATCCCATTCCAGCAGGGCCGACACGCCCCCCGTCAACTGCTGCGCCAGCGCGTACAGGCGCCAGACGGCGGCCGGCACGGGGGCGTCGTGCGTGTCGATCAGCACGTCGCCGCAGACGGTGGGCCCGGCCAGGTGGATTTGCACGATGTGGTCATGCGGCAACTGGCGGATGTAGGCTGCCGCGTCATAGCCATGGTTATGCGCGCTGACGTGGACATTATTAACGTCGAGCAAGAGTCCGCAGCCCGTGTCCACCGCCAGGCGGCCCAGGAATTCCCATTCCGGCATGCTGGACTGGGCAAACTCCACGTAGCTGCTGGGGTTTTCCAGGATCAGGGGCCGGCCCAGGAATTCCTGTACCTGGCGCACGCGCGCGCCCACATGGCGCAGGCTGGCCTCGTCCAGCGGCAAGGGCAGCAAGTCATGGCTGTTGAGCGAGGCGGCGCCCGTCCAGCACAGGTGGTCGGAAATCCACGCGGGGCGGATCTCGGCGGCCAGCTGGCGCAGCTTGCGCAGGTAGGCCAGGCTCAGGGGATCGCTGCTGCCGATCGACAGCGACACGCCATGCATGACGATGGGCACCTGCGCCGCCACCTGCTCGAGCACATGGCGCGCATAGCCGTGGTTGTCGATGAAATTCTCGCTGATGATCTCGAACCAGTCCACCTGCGGCCCGTGTTCCAGAATGTGCGCGTAATGGGGCGGGCGCAGCCCCACGCCCAGGCCCAGGTTCGGCAGGCCCAGGCGCGGAAGCGCCGCTGGCTTGACGGCCGCCATCAAGTCGACGGCGGCAAGGCCAGGCGCAGGTCGGTGGGCGCCGGCGGCGCGCCCACCGGCGTGCCGCGCGCCGCCATCACCTTGCCGTAGGCTTCCCATGCCTTGTCGTAGACATTGTCGCCGGGCGCGAAGCGCATGCTCTGGTCCAGCGGAATGCTGTGGTGGTCGGGCGCGGGGCCGAAATCGTACAGGGTCATGGTGGCGGGCTCGGGCGGATCCTTCTTCGTGGTGTTCGGATACAGCTGCGATGCCGAAATCGGCACGGCGCAGCCGCCGAAGCCGCCGCATTTGTTGTCGCTGGGCGCGCTGTAGACTTTATCGTCCTGCGGCGGCAGTGGCGGCACGTAGCACTCGCTGCCAGGCGCCGCGGCAGCCTTGACCGAATGGCCGCAGGACGAGCCGCCCGTGTCCGCCTGGGCAAAGCCGCAGCCGCCTTGGGCGTGGCAGCCGTTGGAGCCGCGGCACGTATGGTAGACGGCCAGCGCGGCGCAGGTGGACAAGGCCTCGCCCTCCAGATGCATGCCCTGGCAGGCGTGGTACAGCACGCCTTTCTCGGCCAGCGGCACGCCCGTCGCCAGGTTCGGCGCCTGGCCCAGCACGGCCCAGCAAATGGCCATGCGGTCGCCCGCGCCCACCATCGACGGATACGGAAACTCCAGTTGCTGGTTCAGCCAGTACTTGTCCAGCACGGAAGTGATGCCATAGATGGCGCCCGTGGCCACCGTGCTCAGCATCCCCAATGTGCCGCTGGTATCCTTCAGGCGGTTCAGGGCGCCCGCCACGGCAGCGGGCGCGGGGATGTTCTTCGGCGCGGTGGCCGGATTGTAGCGCTCGTTGGTCAGCATGGCTTCGCTCCAGCGCCCGCCTTCCTTGTGCCAGCCGGCCCAGGTCTGCACGGGCAGCATGGCCTTGACCTGACCGAAGCGCTCATAGTGATCGAACGGGGCGCTGTCGTGGCGCGCGGCCGCATCGCGCGATTCGGCGTCCTTGCCATTGTTCGCGTACGACGGGTAATCGCACTTCAAGGCGGCCAGGTCTTCGCGGTAGTCGGGCTGCACGGCCATCAGGCGCTGCCCTGCGTCACGGCGGTAGCGCTGGATGGCCGTGGCACTGCCCTCGCCCTGGTCCGTGATGGCCGCCATCATGTCGATGGCCTTGTTGAACGAGCCCGTCTGGCCGCCATCCTGGTCCTGCGGGCCGAAGCAGGTGTCGAACTTGGGAAACTCGGCCCGCGCATGGCCCTGCACCTGGCTGTTGAACATGTCCTGCTGCACCGAGCCGTTGACGAACAGCTTGTGCCACAAGGTCTGGCCATCCGTGTATGCGATGCTGATATAGCGCGCGTAGCACTCATACATGTAGCCGATGGTACCGAACAGGGGCAGGTCATGCACGTGCTTGCCCGGCGTCCAGCCCACGAACGGCACCTCGGGGAAATATTTGGTGTGGTTGTGCTCGTCAAACTTCGCCAGCTGGGCGCGCGCCTGCTGTTCCGGCTGCTCGATGGCGAGGAACAGGTCACACTGGTTATCGTTCAGCTCTTCCAGGTTGACGCGCACGTGGCGGTAGCCGGCCGTGTCCTGCAAGTCGACGATGTGCGGGATCACCGTGCAATCCTTGCCGTAGCAGGTCCAGCCGTGGTCCTGCGACTGCAGCTCCGAGCCCGTGAAGCATGGCGCCGTGCCGATGGCCGTGGCCAGGTTGGCCGCCATCTGCAGGTGCAGCATTTCCTGGATGAAGACGCTGAAGATGATATTGAAGGCCTTCTGCTCATTCAGTTCGGGGCGCGCCGTGGTACCCATGCCCGGCCACTGGCGGCCTTCGTAGTAGGTGATGCCTTTCGAGTTGATCTGGTGCGTGCCCTGGATCGAATACATGGTGGCCATGTACAGGGGAATCGTGAACAGTTCCACGCTGACGGCCGCCTGGGCGATGGCGCGCACTGCCGCCGTATCGGTGGCCAGCATATCGAGCGGACGGTTGCTGATGGCGGCCTGGGTGCTTCCTAAAACGGGCATTTTCATTCTGTCTCTCCACAGGAACGATGCGTTTCGGATATCGGGCCGGGCCGCACCATCTGCGTGCGCTGCTCACGGCACGGAAATCATACGCCTGAGAAAGATATTTTTGTGGCAATATTTATATGCCGGCCGACGCATTGAACTGCGCCTATGCAGCCGGCCTTGTACCATGAAAATAAGCGTTTCAGGCTGTCATTCGATGACAATTGAATAGAATCGGCGAAACGCGCGCGTGTATAAGCGCCGCACCGTCCAAGGCCGACGCGTCGCTTGCATGATGATAGTCAGGCACTTGGCGGCGGCTGGAAGGCGCAAAAGCCGGGCCACTGGTCGCGGCTGTCGCACACTTTCAGGCAGCCTTGATTGCCCTTGAACGTGGCGACGACCTTGATGGGAAAGCCATACAGTGGCGTGGTGGCCAGGAAGGCGGACGGGCAGCTTTGCTCATTGCTGAAGCGGAAAGTGATTTCTTCGCGGCGGCCCTTGCGCGTAAAGCTCAGCATGAAGGTTTCATTGCTGTTCCACTGCGCCTTGCCCGGCACGCGGAAACGATAGCGCGGACTGCCCGGCTGCTGGCCCTCGAGTTTCTGTCCGAAGACGCGGCTGCTGGCCGTGGCCGTTTCCACCTTGGCGATCGGATAAGGCACGGCAAACATGTAGGTGCCCGCGAAACCCTGGTCGAAGCCCAGGCCCTTCTGGTAGAACGGCACGACGATATGCGGCGCACCCGCGTATTCCACGCTGTTGCGCGCTGTCATGCGCGACGTCAGCTTGTCGTCGGGCGCTTGCCCGAAGACGACGTCCACTTCCACCAGGGCCTGGCTCTTGTCGATGTCTTGCGCCAGATAATCCCTGGGGGCGATCTCGCTGTGCACGCAGCCGGCCAGCAGGACTGCGGCGAGGCAGCCGGCGATGAATTGAGGGTAGCTCATGGCTGTTTTCCTTCCGGCGGCGCGGAACTGAGGCCCAAGCCCGTCACTTGCCAGCCGCCCTTGCCTTGTTTCCATTGAAATTGCTGGCCGAACCAGGCCAGTTCCAGCTCGCGCCGGATGCGGTTGCTATCCGTGCGGCCCTGGCGCGCCTTGATGGCGGCGCGCGCCTGCGCGGAAGCGGCCTGCGACAAGGGTTTCAGCCACCGTTGATACGTGTCGGGCGGCAAGGCCAGCACGCCGGCCACGCCGTCGTCGCGCGTGGCGACGATGATCCCCACCTTCGTCAGCGCATTCGTCAGCGTATTCGTCAGATAGGCGCCGCGCCGCCCGTCGGGCGAGACGGAGACCAGCATGGCGGACGCGTAATCGCCGGTGACGCCGCCAGCCACGTCAAACCACAGCAGCTCGCCCGAGCCCGTATCGAGCGCGCGGCCGTCGCGGGGAAACAACAGCATCTCGGGACGGCCCGGCTGCGGCACGCCCCATTCGGGGTCGCGCTCCGTGCGCACCATGCTGTCGCGCTGCAGGGGGCTGACGGGACGCATCAGCGGTTCGCCATTCTGCACGCCGATCAGTATCGTGCCCTGGCCCGTATAGCCCTTGGTGAATGCCAGCAGCATGGGCTGGCCCTCGCGCGTCGCTTTTAGCGGGCGCACCTCCACCACTTCGCGCGCGCCGCCGGGCCAGTAGCCGTGCTTGCGGAAAGTCAAGGTAACGAGCGCGTCGTGGCGGTCGCGCGTGACGACAAAGTCGCCGTATTGCTGCATCACCGGCACGTATGATGTTTGCGCCTGCGCGGCGGGTACGATGGCGGCGGCCAGGATGGCGGCGGCCGCCAGGCGGTGTAAAGAAAAGAACAGCATGGCATCCTGTAAAGGTCGCACTGGGCGAAGGGTCGCCATCATAAACGATTCGTCGCCAGCAATACTGTCCAATAGGAAACATCAACGGCGCTGGATTTCGATCAGCTCGATTTCGAACAGCTTGGGCCACAGTTTGCCCGTGACAAACAGGCGTTTTCCCCGTGCATCCCAGGCGATGCCGTTAAGCACAGCATCGGGATTGGCCGTGCCCCGCTGCTCGGGCGGCAGCAAGCCCGTCAGGTCGATCCAGCCCACGACCTTGCCGCTGGCGGGATCGATGCGGGCGATCACGTCCGCGCCCCACACATTGGCGAACAGTTGCCCATCGACCATTTCCAGTTCGTTCAGCCGGTCGATGGGCCGCCCTTCGGCTTTCACTTCGAAGCGGCGCACTTCCTTCAGGGTTTTCGGATTGAGCACGCGGATGGCCGACGTGCCGTCGCTCATGTAGACGAATTGATTGTCGCTGGCCAGGCCCCAGCCTTCGCCCGGGTAGCTGAATTTACGTTTCAATTTAAAGGTTTTCACGTCAAAGACATAGCCGGTCTGCGAAATCCACGTCAGGCCCAGGAGCTCATCGCCCACATCCGTGATGCCTTCGCCAAACACATTCTTGTCGAGCATGCTTTTCTGCAGCACCTTGCCCGTCGTCAATTCCACCTTGCGCAAGGAGGACTGGCCATTCTGGCCCGTGCTTTCATACAGATGGCCATCCTTGAACAGCAAGCCTTGCGTGAACGCCTGGGGGTCGTGCGGATAGGTGTTCTTGACGAAATAACCATACACGGGCAAGGCGGCCTGGGCGTAGCCCATTTCGCTCATCAGGCCCACGGTGCATAACAATCCCAGCAGCAATGAGCCGGCCGTGCGTTTAAGTCTGGTATTGACGTTGATGTTCATCGGGTCGGGCGGAAGTTGGCGAGCGCCTATTGTAAACGTGCCGAGTCCGCCATGCGCGCCCTGACGAGCTCCAGCCAGGCGCGCGCCGCGAACGACAGCCGCCCGCCCCGGCGCCAGGCCAGCATCAAATTCCACTCCACGGGCGGGCCGTCCAGGGGGATGACGTCAAATTGCGCGGCATCAAGCGTGTCGCAATACATCTTCGGCAGCAGGCAGATGCCCACGCCCAGGCGTACCAGCGAGGCAATGAAATCCCACTGGCCGCTGCGGCCCGTGATGCGCGGCGCGAAACCGGCCCGCTGGCAGGCGTCCTGCACGATGTCGTTCAAGGCAAATGCGGCGCCATAGAAGATGAAGGGGCTGTCGGCCAGCTCGGCCAGGGCGACCGAGGCGCGGCCCTGCCACGGCGAGCCGGGCGCGGCCAGCAGGCACAGCGGCGAGCGCACGAGGGGCAAGGCTTCGAAATCCTGCCAGGTGGCCGCATTGCCCGGATAGTCGAGCATGGTGCCCAGTTCCACCGTGCCGGTGCGCAAGTCGCGTTCGATGGCCTGCGTGCCGCTTTCATACATCTTCAGTTCGATGCCCGGATAGCGCTGGTGGTATTCGGCCAGCCACGGCGCCAGGGTCGAATGCGTCTGCGGCGACACGCCGACCCGCAATTCTCCCCGCTCCAGATGTTGCAGGTCACGCAATTCCACCTTCAGTTCCGCATGCAGGGCCAGCAGTTCATGCGCGCGCGACAGCACCACCTCGCCCGCGTCCGTCAGCGTAAAACGCTTGCCCGCGCGGTCCAGCAGGGCCAGGTCCAGCGATTGCTCCAGCTGTTGCACCATCTTGCTGACGGTGGGCTGCGTCACGTGCAGCTTGCTGGCCGCGCGCGTAAAACTGTTCTGTTCGACCACTTCGACGAAGTAGCGCAGGGAGCGGATATCCATGATGCATTCCAAAATAGAATGATAATCATGAGTTTAAGTCATTTTATCTTTTGATGTGGGCTCACTACAATGAAAACCTCCCCCATCCGTTTGAAAGCCCGCCGTGAAAGCCGCCCCTTGTTCCACCGCCGCCCCACTTTCCATCCCCGTCTGGCGCCAGCCTGCGCAGACTGCGTGGCAAGTGGGCATTTTGATTGCCGCCTGGTGGCTGGCCGACGCGGCCGCCTCCGCCCTGCACTTGCCGTTCTCCGGCGGAGTCGTGGGCCTGTTCGTGCTGGTGGCCCTGCTGCTGGCGGGCTGGGTGCGCCCCGCCGCCATCGAACTGGGCGCGAACTGGCTGCTGGCCAATATGCTGCTGTTCTTCATACCGCTGGTCGTATCCGTGGTGCAATTTACGCAACTGTTGAAGTCGCAAGGTCTGATGCTGTTCGTAAATATCGGCCTGGGCTTTGCCTGCGTGATGCTGGCGACGGCGCTGACGGTGGAAGGGGTGTGCCGCCATGAACGCAAGTTGCGTCTGAATAAGCTTCTGCGCCAGCGCGCCGCGAGGGCGCCAGCATGAGCACCCTGCTGCTGTCCCTGCTGTTCCTGCTGCTGACCCTGGTGCTGTTTTATGCCAACCAGGCCGTGCACCGCCGCCATCCGCATTTTCTGCTCACGCCCGCCATCTGCACCTCGGCGATATTGATCGTCATCGTGCAGGCCACGTCGACGCCGTTCGCCACGTATTTCGGCGAGACACGCTGGCTGCCGTGGCTGCTGGGCCCGGCCACCATCGCGTTTGCGCTGCCCATCTTCCAGGAGCGCAAGCTGATCCGCAAGCACTGGCTGGCCTTGTCGCTGGGCAGCTGCGCCGGCATCGTGGCATCGGTCGCCGCCACCTTGCTGCTGGACCGGGTATTTGGCGTGCACGGCGACATGGCGCGCAGCCTGCTGGCGCGTTCCGTGTCGACGCCGTTCGCGCTGGAAGCGTCGCGCCACATGGGCGGCTCGGCCCAGCTGACGGGCATCTTCGTGGTGATGACGGGCTTGTTCGGCTTGATGCTGGGCAAGCCGCTGCTGAAACTGCTGCCCTTGCGCATGCGCATCGCCCGTGGCGCTCCGTATGGCGCGGCCGCGCACGGCTTTGGCTTGTCCGTGGCGCGCAGGGTCGGCACGGAAGAAGGCGCCGTGGCCAGCCTGACGATGATCTTTTCCGGCATCGTGACGGTGCTGCTGGCGCCGCTGCTGGGACATGTGCTGGGCTAGCGGCCCGCTTGCAGCGCCTGCATGCCAAGCACGATCAGGTCGATGCCCGCCAAAAAATCCTCGCGGTCGTCGTGCGCGCGCAGCTGACCCGCCACCTTGCGGGCAAACGGAAACGCCTGCGCATCGAGGCGTGACCAGGCGCCCGCCAGGGTGTCGAGGAAATGCGCGCGTTCCAGGCCCTGTTCCCGGGCGATGACGGCATTGGCCGCATTCTGCCCGCTCACGCCCAGCAGATAATTGAGCAAGGCGCATGCCGCCATCCACTGCCGGTCCTGCGGCACGCCCAGCGCATCGACCTGCCGTCCCAGGCGTTCCAGGATGCGCACGGTGGGCAGCTGGCCCGGCGCGCGCGACAGGGCCGAGCCCAGCCACGGATGCGCATCCATCGCCTCGAACATGGCCAGCGCCACGGCGCGGATGCCCGCCTGCGGCGTATCGCCAGGCGGGGCGGCCTGCATGGCGCGGGCGACGATGGCGTCGCTGGCGGCCGTGAACAGGTCGTCCTTGTCGGCCACGTGCCAGTAGATGGCGCCCGCCCCTGTGGCCAGGCGCGCGGCCAGGGCGCGGAAGGTCAGGCCGCCCTCGCCCGCTGTGTCGAGCAGGGCGATGGCGGCGTCGATGATGGTGTCGCGCGTCAGCGAGTCGGCGCGTCGTGGTGGGTTCGCTACGGTATGGGGCATCGCTTATCTTGACACAGATGATGGCTTGCCGCAAAATTCTTCTGGAACGTCGTTCCATTGTTATTTTGAACACCACCTGAAGGGTCACCATGCATATCGCCATCATCGGCGCAGGGCTGGGCGGGCTGATGCTCGCCCGCGTGCTGCACGTCCACGGCATCGCCGCCACCGTGTATGAAGCGGACGCGTCGCCCCAAGCGCGCCGCCAGGGCGGCATGCTCGATATCCACGAGGAAAGCGGCCAGCAAGCGCTGCGGGCGGCCGGCTTGCACGACGCCTTCCGCGCCCTCATCCATGCGGGCGGCGAAGCGAGCCGCGTGCTCGACCAGCATGGCACGGTCCTGCACGACGAGGGCGACGATGGCACGGGCGGGCGTCCCGAAGTGCCGCGCGGCGAACTGCGCCGCATCTTGCTCGATGCCTTGCCTGACGGCTGCGTGCGCTGGGGCCACAAATTGACCAGCGTCGCGACGCTGGACGGCGGCAGGCACATGCTGAACTTTGCGCATGGCGCCTCGGCGGCCAGCGACCTGCTGGTGGGCGCGGATGGCGCCTGGTCCCGGGTGCGGCCGCTGCTCTCCAGCGCGCAGCCCGCCTACAGCGGCATTGCCTTCATTGAAACGTATCTGTTCGACAGCGACCGCCGCCACGGGGCCACTGCGCAAGCCGTGGGCGCCGGCGCCCTGTTCGCGCTGGCGCCGGGCAAGGGCATCCAGGCTCACCGCGAAGCCGATGGCGTGCTGCATGCGTATGTGGCCCTGAGTAAACCCGAAGAGTGGCTGGCAGGCATCGATTTTGCCGATCCCGCCGCCGCGCGGGCAGCCATCGCCGCCCAGTTTGCCGGCTGGGCGCCGGCGCTCACGGCCCTGATCACGGACGCGGACACGCCGCCCGTGCCCCGTCCCGTGCACCTGCTGCCCGTCGACCACCGCTGGCAACGCGTGGCAGGCGTGACCTTACTGGGCGACGCGGCCCATTTGATGGCGCCGGCCGGCGAAGGCGCCAACCTGGCCATGCTGGACGGCGCCGAGCTGGCGCAGGCGCTTGCCGCGCACCCAAGCGACGTGGAAGCGGCCTTGCTGGCATATGAAACGGCGCTGTTTGCGCGCAGCGGCGCGGCCGCGGTGGAGTCGGAACGCATCCTGCGCCTGTGCTTTGACGACGACGCGCCGCATAGCCTGGTGCGGTTCTTCACAGGCATGCGGGACGCCGGCCCGGCACGCACAGTGTGAAAGGCGGCGCCAAAGCCCCACGCCAGCGGCCTTTATCGGGGATAATACGTCTTTCCCCATTCCAAGCAGCCGCGCCACGATGAAATACCCCGCAGTCCTTCCCTTCAGCGACATCCTGCCACGCCTGCATGAATTCGACGCCATCATCGACGTGCGCAGCCCGTCCGAGTTCGCGGAAGACCACTTGCCGGGCGCCATCAACCTGCCCGTGCTCGACGACGAGCAGCGCGTTCGCGTCGGCACGCTATATAAGCAGACGAGCGCCTTCGAAGCGAAGAAGCTGGGCGCGGCGCTGGTGGCGAAGAATATCGCGCGGCATATCGAAGACGGTTTCCTCGGTCACCCGCACGAATGGAAGCCGCTCGTCTACTGCTGGCGCGGCGGCAACCGCAGCGGCGCCATGGCGCACATCCTGGCGCGCATCGGCTGGCCCGTCACGCAGCTCGACGGCGGCTACAAGGATTACCGGCGCCACGTGAACGCCGAGCTGGCCACCCTGCCCGAGCGCTTCGACTTCATCAATGTGCTGTGCGGCCCCACGGGCAGCGGCAAGAGCCGCTTGCTGCAAGTGCTGGACCGCCAAGGCGCGCAGGTGATCGACCTGGAGCGATTGGCAGCGCACCGCGGCTCCGTGCTGGGCGGCTTGCCCGAGGAAGAGCAGCCCTCGCAAAAATCGTTCGAAAGCGCGCTGTGGCAGCAGTTGCGCCAGTTCGACCCGGCATTGCCCGTCTTCATCGAATCGGAAAGCAAGAAAGTGGGCCGCGTGCGCGTGCCCGACGCGCTGATGGACAAGATGCGCGCGGCCGCCTGCACCGACGTGCGGCTGGCCACGGACCAGCGCGTGCAATTGCTGATGCAGGACTATGAACATTTCGTCGGCGACCCGGAGCGCCTGAATGTGCAGCTGGCCCTGTTGACGCAGCTGCATGGCAAGGAGAAAATCGCCCATTGGCAGCAGCTGGCGACGGCGGGCCAGATGGCCGAGCTGGTGGAAGAGCTGCTGGTCCAGCACTACGACCCCGTCTACCGGCAATCGATCGCCCGCAACTTCAGCCGCTACGCCCAGGCGACGCCGCTGGTCTTGCCCGATATTTCAGAACATGCCTTTGAGCAAGCCGCGCGCGCGTTGTGTGGTATTGTCGGCACTAATTCCCCCTAAAGACGCAGTGCCGGGGTCGGCCCCTGAGAGTCCGACCCCAGACCTTGCGTTTGGGGTAAAAATGATCATCGTTGTACACAACATCAGCAGGAATTTCCATGTCAGATAGCGCAGCAACATCCAATACCCCCATCCGATTGACCGAATTTGCCCATGGCGGCGGCTGCGGCTGCAAGATCGCGCCCGGCGTGCTGGCCGACATTTTAAAGGGCAGCGGCGGCTTTCCCCTGCCGAAAGAATTGCTGGTCGGCATAGAAACCTCCGATGACGCGGCCGTCTACCAGCTCAACGACGAACAGGCGCTGATCGCCACGACGGATTTCTTCATGCCCATCGTCGACGACCCGTTCGACTTCGGCCGCATCGCCGCCACCAACGCCATTTCCGACGTCTACGCCATGGGCGGCACGCCCATCATGGCGCTGGCCCTGGTCGGCATGCCGATCAACAAGCTTCCCGTGGAAACCATCGGCCTCATCTTGAAAGGCGGCGAAACCATCTGCGCCCAGGCCGGCATCCCCATCGCCGGCGGCCACACCATCGATTCCGTCGAACCGATCTATGGCCTCGTCGTGCTGGGCCTCGTGCACCCGTCGCAAGTGAAGCGCAATGCGGGCGCGCGCGCCGGCGACAAACTGGTGCTGGGCAAGCCGATCGGCGTGGGCATCCTGTCAGCCGCGCTGAAGAAGAATGCACTGGACGCGGATGGCTACGCTTCCTTGATCAACAACACCACCAAATTGAATACCCCAGGCAAGAAACTGGCCCTGCTCGATGGCGTGCATGCGCTGACGGACGTGACGGGCTTCGGCTTGCTGGGCCACACCCTGGAACTGGCGCGCGGCGCCAAGTTGCAGGCGCGCATTGCCATGGCTGACGTGCCGCTGCTGCCGCAAGTGCAGCAACTGGCGCAGAATGGCAACATCACGGGTGCCTCAGGCCGCAATTGGCAGGGTTACGGTGCGCAAGTGGCGCTGGCCGACAGCCTCAGCGCCATCGACAAGGCGATCCTGACGGACCCGCAGACGGCCGGCCCCCTGCTGGTGGCGTGCGCGCCGGAAGCCGTCGAGCACGTGCTGGCGATTTTCCGCGCCGAAGGCTTTGGCGACGCCGTCGTCATCGGCGAGATGCAGGATGGCAATACCGGGGTTTCCGTATATTAATGAACAATCTTTCAAAGGCAGTCCCATGACCACATTCTCCAACAAGTTCCCCGCCATCCTGGCCACCGTCGCCGCCACCCTGGCCATCCACAGCGGCCTGGCGCAGGCGCAGCAAGTATTGCGCGTGTCCGCCATCCCCGACGAAGCGCCGACGGAATTGCAGCGCAAGTTCAAGCCGCTGGGCAGCTATCTGGAGAAAAAGCTGGGCATGAAGGTGGAATTTACGCCCGTCACCGATTACGCGGCCTCCGTGGAAGGCTTGATCAATCACAAGCTCGACATGGTCTGGTTCGGCGGTTTCACGTTTGTACAAGCCAACGTGCGCAGCGGCGGCAAGATCGTGCCGCTGGTGCAGCGCGAGGAAGACACGAAGTTCCGCTCCGTGTTCGTGACCACCAGCAAGGACATCAACCAATTGTCTGACCTGAAAGGCAAGAACTTCACGTTCGGCTCGGAATCGTCGACCTCGGGCCACTTGATGCCCCGTTACTACTTGCTGGCCGCCAAGATCAATCCGGATACGGACATGAAGCGCATCGCATTCTCGGGCGCGCATGACGCCACCGTGGCGGCCGTGGCCGGCGGCAAGGTCGATGCGGGCACCTTAAACATTTCCGTATGGGAAAAGCTGGTCGAAGCGAAAAAGGTCGATCCAAGCAAGGTGCGCGTGTTCTACACGACACCCGGCTACTACGATTACAACTGGAGCGTGCGCGCCGACATGAACCCCGTCGTGCGCAAGAAGCTGACGGACGCCTTCCTGGCGCTGGACCCATCGACGGCCGAAGGCAAGGAAATCCTCGAGCTGCAGCGCGCGACCAAATTCATCCCGACCAAGGCCGAGAACTACAAGGATATCGAAGCGGCCGCGCGCGATGCGAAGCTGTTGAAGTAAACTACGTCGTCGCGTTTTATCATAGGTCGGATTAGCGGCAAAGCCGCGTAATCCGACACAAGCGATAATGCCAACAATGTTGTCGGATTACGGCCTCCGGCCTAATCCGACCTACGCTGCCGTCGCATGGCGTAATCCGACACACCAACGCCCCCATACCGAACATCGCATGACATTCCAACTTCACAAGGTCAGCGTCCACCACGCGGGTGCCGCCGGCAATGCGCTGGCCCTGCGCGACGTGGACCTGGACGTGGCCCAGGGTGAACAGATCGCCCTGATCGGCCCGTCCGGCGCCGGCAAGACCAGCCTGCTGCACACCTTGGCCTGCGCGCTGCGCCCGGCATCGGGCACATTGCACATCCTTGGCACGTCGCCCTGGCAAGTCGGCAGCGGCGAACGCCACGCCTTGCGCGCTCGATTATTCCTGGCGCCGCAAACGCCGCCGCTGCCGCCGCGCCAGCGCGTCGTCAACGCCGTGCTGGCGGGCCGCCTGCCGCAATGGAGCTTGTGGACGGCCATCCGTTCGCTGCTGGTGCCCGTCGATCCGCGCGCCGCATGGGAAGCGCTGGGCAAATTCAACCTGCAGGATAAACTGTACGCCAGGGTCGACCGCCTGTCCGGCGGCGAACGCCAGCGCTGCGGCATGGCGCGCGCGCTCGTGTCGGATGCGCAAGTATTTCTCGTCGACGAACCGCTGTCCGCGCTCGACCCCACCCTGGCTTTGCAGACGATCCATGTGCTGCAGGCGGAAGCGACGGCGCGCAACGCCACCCTGATCTGCAGCCTGCACCAGGTGGAGATCGCGCGCGCCTGCTTTACGCGCATCGTCGCCCTGCGCGACGGCCAGATCGTCTTCGACTTGCCTGGCGCCGAGGTCAGCGACGCCATGATCGCCGAGCTGTACCGCAACAAGGCCGACGCCGCGCCCCAGTTCGAATCGGTGGAAGCGAACCTGGACGCCGCGAGGCCCCTTTGCTGAAGAGCGCCGACGCCGCCATGCCGCGCGACCCCGCCTGGCGCGGCCGCCTGACCGGGGCTGCCATCGTGCTGCTCGTGCTGTGGCCGATGCTGGTGCAGGCTGAGTTCAAACCGTGGATACTCTGGGATGCGCAAAGCCTGGCAGCCACCTGGCAATTCATCGCCAGCTTCGTGCCGCCCGCCCACTCGCTGGAATTTTTGCAGCTGGTGGCCATTTCCAGCTGGGAAACCATCGCCATGGCCACGGCCGGCATGGCGCTGGCCATGCTGGGCGCCATTCCCCTGACCTTGCTGGTGACGGAGCGCTTGTCGATCTCGCGCATCGGCAGCGGCCAAGTGTCGCCGCTGGCCGCCAGCGTGCGCCATGGCGTGCGCGCGCTGCTGGTGCTGCTGCGCAGCGTGCCGGAACTGGTCTGGGCATTGCTATTGGTGCGCATCGTGGGACTGGGGCCGACGGCGGGCGTGATCGCCATCGCGCTCACGTATTGCGGCATGCTGGGCAAGGTGTATGCGGAAATCCTCGAATCATCGGACGCCGCCGCCTGCAACGCGCTATTGCACAACGGCAGCGGCAGATTAAAAGCCTTGCTGTACGGCGCCCTGCCCGAATCGGCCGCGGAACTGGTGTCGTACACGATCTACCGGTGGGAATGCGCGATCCGCGGCTCCGTCGTCATGGGATTTGTCGGCGCGGGCGGCCTGGGCCAGCGCATGGATGAATCGATGAAGATGATGGCAGGCAATGAACTGGCCACCATGCTGATGGTGTTCGTGCTGCTGGTGGCGGGCGCCGACGCCGTCTCCGCCATGCTGCGCCGGAGGCTGGCATGAAGACTGAACCGATGTTGCCCGCCCCTGCCCCCGTGCGCTGGTCGACCTGGGCCTTGCTGGCCGGTCTGCTGCTGCTGGTCATCGCCAGCTTCGCCACCCTGCCCCTGAAATGGGGAGAATTCTTCAGTGCCGATGCCGTGCGCACGACGGCCGATTTCCTGCACGGCTTCGCCCCGCCCGAGCTGGCCAGCCCTTTCCTGATGAAAGTGGGCATTGCCACCTTTGAAACACTTGCCATGTCGGCCATCGGCACGGTGATCGCCGCCATCCTGGGCGCGCTGCTGGCCCTGCCCGCCAGCGGCCGTTTCGGCAGCCTGGCGCGCAACGCGACGCGTGGCGTGTTGAATGTGCTGCGCTCGATCCCGGAGCTGGTGTGGGCCTCAATTTTGCTGATCGCCGCCGGCCTGGGCCCGTTCGCGGGCACACTGGCGCTGGCCCTGCACACGGTGGGCGTGCTGGGCCGCTTGTTTGCCGAAGCGTTCGAAAACTGCCCGCCCTTGCCGGCCGCCACCCTGCGCATCAACGGCGCCCGGCCTGCGGTGGCCTTTTTGTACGCGACCTTGCCGCAGTGCGGGCCGCAGATGATGTCCTACACTTTGTACCGCTGGGAAAACAATATCCGCGCCGCCGCCATCCTCGGCGTCGTCGGTGCGGGCGGCCTGGGGCAGATGCTGAAATACCATCTGTCGCTGTTCCAGATGCAGAACGCCGCCACCGTCATCGTCGCCATGCTGCTGATGGTGGCCGCCGTCGATGGCCTCAGCTACCTGCTGCGCCGCGCCATGACCCGCTAATTTTCACTTTTCACAAGGAATGCCCATGTCAGGCTGGTGGACGATTATCTCGGCAGAAACGCCGGAACAAATGGCCGATATGACGAAGGTCAACAAGGAAGCGTTTCTCGCCACGTGGGAAGCGGGCCTGTTCGGCGCCGACTGGATCGCGCAACTGTGTGAGCAAGGCAAGGCGACCCAGCTGGCCTTCAACGGCTTCCCCAACCGCTACACGGCCTCGGCGGACGTCATCGCGCCCCTGCTGCTGGCGGGCATCGCCGAAGCGCAGGATGGGGAATTTCCGCAAGACAAGCCCACGGGCTGGCCCGGCAGCATTACCGTGCACGGGGAGCGCATCACCGCCTGCAGACCTGGACAGTTGCTGACCATCGAAGTGTGGGACCAATCGTAAATGATGATCAGAGGCAAATGATTTACACTGGCAGCTGAACAATAAAGGAGTCCATGCATGGGATTGGCAATAACAGTCGGCGCTCTGGCCGACCTGCACGAAGAAGACCCGGAAGGCGCGCAATGGTTGGCCGATTCCCTGGCGCAAGCGAACGCCCTGCTGCAAAAAGCGGGCTTGCCGCACCATGGCGAACCGCTGGTCTTGCCGCAACTGCAGTCGCGCGCAGCGCTTGATTCCTTTCCATACAGCTATCTGCATTATCTGCGCCGCGCGTATGCGCATGCGGTCCAGGATGGGCAATGGCGGGCCACGCCGCTGGCCGAAGGCGAGGATCCAAGCGAAGATCCGGTGCTGGAAGCGGCGCAGGATGACCTGGACAGCCATCTGCTCTGCCATTCCGATTGCGAGGGCTTTTATTTCCCCCTCGTCTTCGACGACGTCATTTTTGCCGATGATGAACATCCGCTGCTGGGCGGCATGCTCGGTTCCTCGTACAGCCTGCGCGCAGAACTCGTCACGGTGGCGCCCGCGCTGGGCATTTTCCTGCTCGGCGACGAGCTGAGCGATGAAGAAGCGGCGCGCATCAATGCGCGTATCGACGCCGAAGACGGCCTCGAGCGCGAACTGATCGCCTGGCTGGCCGCGTATGAGGCATGCAGGCTCAGCATCGAACACAAGACGGCGATCGTCTTCAATTGAGCCTGCTGATACGCCCCACCGCCGCCAACGACTGGCCGGCGCTGAAAGCCACGCGCCTGGCCGCCCTGCTCGACGCCCCCACGGCCTTTGGCGCCAGCCACGCCAGCGCGGTCCGCTTTTCCGATGCCGACTGGCAGCAGCGCGCCACCAGCACGCCGCAGCGCACGTTTTTCCTTGCCTTTGACGGAGAACAAGCCATCGGCCTGGCCGCGCAAGTGGTGGCCGGCAACGGCGAATGCCATTTGATCGCCATGTGGGTACAGTCCGCATATCGGGGCCTGGCCGTGGCGCAAGGCCTGGTCGAGGCCGTAAAACAATACGCCGTGGACAACGGCCACGTTCGCCTGGTGCTCGACGTGGCGCCCGGGAACGCCCGTGCGGCGGCGTTTTACCAGAAGCAGGGGTTTGTCTTTTTGCCCGAATGGGAAGCGCTGGAAAGCCATCCGGATATCCGAGTGCAGAAGATGGAGTGGCTGGCGCCGGCTAGCCGGTAGTTTGCTGATAGTAGCCCAGGCCCTGACACCGCTGGAACTGTCGGGGCGCGCATACAACACGATGTGAGCAAAATTGTGGGGACGGCAGCAAACGACGCAATGATCCTGTTAATATTGCCAAATACTTAAATGACTGGCGCCATCCGACGGACAAGTGCCACGCCATTCAAGCATGACGGATGTATTTTCCTGCCCCGCAGGCCACTCTTGCATAGACTGTCAACACCATGAAAAAACTGCTCCTGGGCGCCCTCGCCGCCTGCTGCGCGCTGCATGCCGGCGCCGCCCCTGTCGAAGACTTCATCGGTACCTGGAAACTGGAACGCACCACCGTCCCGAACTATGTCGTCATCAAACAGGAAGGCGAGCGGCTCGTGGCGCTGCGCTACTCGCGCAATGTGCTGACCAACAAGATCACCGAGCGGCGCTTTCCCGCCAGCTATGCGAACGGCGACGTCACCATCGCTGCGGGCGAGACCATCATCGAAGCGCGCAGCGTGAATGACGTGGCGACCGTCAAGACGCTGGCGGAAGCGTACAAAAAGATTTCGTCCTCCACGGCCGCACCGACTAGTTAAGGAATGGCGCAGATTTGAGTCACATCATCATCCGCCAGCGCTATCCGGGTGCAAAAGATGGAGTCGATAGCGCCGGCATGAGCGCAATCAGTTGGCACACCCCGAGGATGAAGCGTGTATGACTGGATTTTCGACGCCATCGTCTGGGTCGTTCGCCTGCTGGTCTATAACGTAGTAGGAACGGTCATCGAAAAACTGTTCATTGGCCGGGCTGGGCAATGCTACGGCTGCTCACCCTGGGCCATTACCCTCCGGCAAGAGGGCTTCCTCACCATCATTTTGCCGTCGCCCTGTTTACTGCAATAGTCATTGCTTCCGGCTTGCTGATGGCATGGGCGTAATTGCGGACGCGCCGCCTGGGCGACCTGCGGCTTGCGTGCGAAGTCCACTGGGCCATCGACAAGGAGACCTTGCCTTTCGCCATGCGCACCATGATGAGCGCAATGGGCGGGCCCTGCAATTTTGTGTCGCAAAAAGGCACCTACAGCTTTGCCGAAGGGCGGCGCATCACGGCTGCGACGATCAGTTTCAACGGCAAAAGCGCGTCCGTGCCCTTCAGCGGCCATGCTTTCACGCCGCCGTTGCGGGAGCAGGACTGGAGCGATGACAGTATGATCGAACTGGCATTCGACAACGATCAGGCTGCGCAGTGACCAGCGCAGTACCCTACTTCACCCGCTGCTTTTCCAGCTTGCGCGCCAAGGTGCGCCGGTGCATGCCCAGTCTTCTCGCCGTTTCGGAAATATTGAAATCCGTCTCGGCCAGCATTTCGTGGATGCGCTCCCATTCCAGGGTCTTGATGTTGGTGGCGCGGTTCGTCAGTTCGATGTCGGCGTTGCCGGCCACGTGGCCGAAGGCCGCTTCGATGTCGTCCGTGTTCGACGGTTTCGCCAAATACTGGCAGGCGCCCAGCTTGATGGCTTCGACGGCCGTGCCGATGCTGGCGTAGCCCGTCAGCACGACGATCAGCATTTCCGGGTCGTGCTGGTGCAGCATCTGCACGCAGGCCAGGCCGGACGTATTGCCATTGAGTTTCAAATCGACGACGGCGTAGTCGGGGCAATGCTGTTCCAGCAAGGCGCTCGCCTCATCGAAATTGGTGGCCAGGATGACCTGATAGCCGCGCCGTTCGAACGAGCGGCCCAGGGTGCGGGCAAACGCGGCATCGTCTTCCACGATCAGTAACAGACGGTCATCCTGCATGGTGGTCGCTTTCTCTTTCCAGTTTGATGGCAGCCAGCGGCAAGGCCAGGTGCACCACCGCCCCGCCCTGTACCCGGTTGCGCGCCGTCACCGTGCCGCCCAGGGTACGCGCGACATTGACCACCAGGAACAGGCCGAGGCCGCCGCCGGGCTTGCCCTTGCTGCTTTGATATGGTTTGCCCAGGTGCGTCAGCATCGACGGCTCGAAGCCGGGGCCCGCATCGGTAACGACCAGGTGCAAGGCGTCCGCTTCGCGCGTCGCTTCAAAACGCAGCCATTCGGGCGATGCTTCCAGCGCATTGTCGAGCACATTGCAGATGGTTTGTTTCAAGGTCGAATCGAAGACGACGGGCACATCGTGCTCGATGCGGTTATCGTACTCGAAATCCTGGATCGGGCGGCTCGTGCGCCACTCGTCGACCAGGTCGTTGAGGAAGGTATTGATCGTCGTCTTCACGGAAGATTCCCCGCGCGCCTCGCCCGCCGACAATAAAATGCCGCTGACGATGCTCTTGCAGCGCTGCAATTGCGCCTGCATTTCCGTGATTTCTTCCAGCAATTCGCTGTTCCTGCTCAATTCCGGCATGCGGCGCCAGTCGCCGAGGATGACGGACAAGGTTGCCAGCGGCGTGCCCAGCTCGTGCGCGGCGCCCGAGGCCAGCAAGCCCATGCGGATGATGTGCTCCTCTTCCGCCGCGCGCTGGCGCAAGTCGGCCACCTTGGCGTCGCCGGCCCGCTGGTTGCGGTTGATGCGCGTGATGAACACCACCAGCAAGGCGGCGTTCAAAATAAAACAGATCAGCAGGCCCTGCACGTACAGGCTGGAAAAACCGCGCTCGGGGTCGATCGGCAGGATCAAGGGGCCGGGCAGCAAGGCCAGGCCCGCCAGGCACAGGCTGGTAATGGCCACCATGATCCAGGTCGACCACACTTCCAGCAGCACGGCGCTGAGGATGACTTGCAATAAATACAGGAAGGCAAACGGATTGCTGATGCCGCCGCTCAGGTAGAGCTGGGCCGTCAGCACGGTGACGTCGACCAGCAGGGCAAGAAACAGGGCCGTATTGGAAACGGGCTGGCGTTCGTGCCAGCGCAAGAGGCTGGCAAGGTTAAAAGCGATGAGGCAGGACAGCACTTCGAGCATGTAGGGCACGGGCAAGGCGATGCCCAGTCCCACGCCCACGCCGAAGATGGTGCTGATCTGGCCGATCACGGCGAGCCAGCGCAGCTGGATCAGCAGCTTCATGTTCTGGTGGCCGGCCGGATGTTCCATCTCGGCCGCCACGGCGCCGCGTTCTAGTACCTCGCGGTTGGGCAGGATTTCAATCCTGCCCGGCATGGTCGCTTTCCTGGCGATCGGCATTGCCCGCCTTGCGCGCGCGGCGGCGCCGGTCTTCGCGCACGATCCACCATGTGATGCCGGCCACCATCAGGGCCAGCGCGAACCACGTCAAGGCGTACACGAGGTGATTGTTGTGGAACGAGATCACGGTCAGGCCGCCGACGGGGGCGTCACTGGCCGTTTCCGATTTCTCTTTCGCATCGACGAAATATGGCGCCACGTTGCTCAGCATGTGCGAGCCGGCGATGGCGGCCACGTCGCGCGAATACCAGTGCTGCGTGGCAGGACTGTTTTCACGCAAGAAACCGCCGCCCGTCTCGCTGATGCGCAGCAAGCCGTCGACCTCGACGATGCCGGCCGGCGTGCTGGCGGCGATGCTGGCGCGTTTCGGCACAAAGCCGCGGTTGATGAGCACGGTGCTGCCGTCGGCCAGGCGCAAGGGCGTCACCAGCCAGTAACCGCTGCCCAGTGCCGTCGTTGCTTGCACCAGGGTATTGAATAGGGGGAGATAAGTACCGGAGAGTCGCACATGGCGGTATTCATCCGTTTGCTGCGTGATGCTGGCCCAGGCTGCGGGTCCAGGCGCGTCCGTTGCGGGCGCATGTACGCGTTGTTCGACGCGCTCGATCAGGTCAAGCTTCCAGAACAGGCGCTTGACTTGCCAGGTTCCCAGGACGCAGAAACCGGCAAACAAGATCCCCGCCAGCAAGGCTAGCGCATACCGCACAGCCATGCCGCGTGGGCCTGGCGCGGCATCTTGCGATGCGGCGCCAGGGGCGCGCCCGGTGTTGCTTGGGCGCGGTTGACTCATCATGGAGCCGTTTTCGTATGCATGTACTCAGGCATCAGATCCGGCATCATGTTGTGGTTCATGTGGTACATGACCCACAGGGAACCGGCCATGGCAATGCCCACGATCATGATCGTGAAGATCAGCGCCATCATGTTCCAGCCGCCTTCGGACTTGGTGTTCATGTGCAGGAAGTACACCATGTGTACCACCACTTGAACGGCCGCGAATGCCAGCAGGACCAGGCCCATGGTGCCCGAGTTGGTGATGGCTTTCGTCATCACCAGCCAGAACGGAATGGCCGTCAGGATCACCGACAGGATGAAACCGATGGCGTAGCTTTTCAGGCTGCCATGATCGTGGTTGTCATGGTGGTGGCTATCGCCGTGTGTGTGGTGGTCGCTCATGGCAGCACTCCCATCAGGTAGACAAAGGTGAAGACGCCGATCCAGATGACGTCCAGGAAGTGCCAGAACAGCGACAGGCACATCATGCGGCGGCCGTTTTCCGGGGTCAGGCCATGCTTGTTCAACTGGAACATCAAGGTCACGAGCCAGATCACGCCGAACGTCACGTGCAAGCCGTGGGTACCGACCAGGGCAAAGAACGACGACAGGAACGCGCTGCGCTGCGGACCGGCGCCTTCGTGGATCAGATGAATGAATTCATACATTTCCAGCGACAGGAAGGCCAGGCCGAACAGACCCGTGATGCCCAGCCAGACCAGGGTGCTGCGCAATTGCTTGCGCTGCATGGCCAGCATGGCGAAGCCGTAGGTGATCGACGACAGCAGCAGCATGGCCGTGTTGACGGCCACCAGCGGCAGGTCGAACAGCGCGGCGCCCGTCGGGCCGTCCGCATAGCTGCGGCCGACCACGGCGTACGTGGCGAACAGACAGGCGAAGATCAGGCAATCGCTCATCAGGTAGAGCCAGAAACCGAGCAAGCTGCCGTTTTCCGGGTGGTGCTCGCGCACAAAGTAGCTGCGCGTGCTTGGTGCGGCGCCAGCGGCGCCGGTGTTATGGGCGATGGTATCAGACATGGCTGCTCAGCAATTTAGTATAAGCGTCTTCGGTACGGACCACTTCTTCCGCAGGAATGTAGTAATCGCGCTTGTAGTTAAAGGTATGGACGATGATCGTAATCATCATGACCACGAAGCCAACGCTGGCGACGAGCCACATTTGCCAGATCAGGCCAAAACCGACCAGTGCGGACAGTGCGGCGATCACGAAACCAGCCCAGGTGTTCTTCGGCATGTGGATCTTCGTGAAACCGGACGTCGGACGCTGGTAACCGTGTTTCTTCATGTCAGTCCATGCATCGAGTTCGTGCACTTGTGGCGTGAAGGCGAAATTATAGTCTGGCGGTGGCGACGACGTCGACCATTCCAGCGTACGGCCGCCCCATGGGTCGCCGGTGACGTCGCGCAGGGCGTGACGGTTGCGGAAACTCACATAGAACTGCATCAGCAGGGAACCGATGCCCAGCGCGATCGAGACGGCGCCAAACCAGGCGATGATGGTCCAGATTTGCAAGGATGGATCTTCAAAGTGGTTGACACGACGGGTCACGCCCATCAGGCCCAGCACGTACAGCGGCATGAAGGCCAGGTAGAAGCCGACGAACCAGAACCAGAACGAGCACTTGCCCCAGAACGCGTCGAGCTTGTAGCCGAAGGCTTTCGGGTACCAGTAGTTAATTGCAGCAAATACACCAAACACCACGCCGCCGATAATCACGTTATGGAAGTGGGCGATCAGGAACAGGCTGTTATGCAGCACGAAGTCCGCTGGTGGTACGGCCAGCAGCACGCCGGTCATGCCGCCGATGGTGAAGGTGACCATGAAGCCGATCGTCCACAGCATCGGCAGTTCAAAGCGGATACGGCCGCGGTACATGGTAAACAGCCAGTTGAAGATCTTCGCGCCCGTCGGGATCGAGATGATCATCGTCGTGATGCCGAAGAAGGAGTTGACGCTGGCGCCCGAACCCATGGTGAAGAAGTGATGCAGCCATACCAGGTAGGACAGGATCATGATGACGCAGGTGGCGTACACCATCGAGGCGTAGCCGAACAGACGCTTGCTGCTGAACGTGGCGACCACTTCCGAGAACACGCCGAACAGCGGCAGGATCAGAATGTAGACTTCCGGGTGACCCCAGATCCAGATCAGGTTGACGTACATCATGGCGTTGCCGCCCAGTTCCGTCGTGAAGAAGTTAAAGCCGGCAACGCGGTCCAGCGACAGCATGGCCAGAACAGCCGTCAGCACCGGGAAGGCGGCGACGATCAGGATGTTGGTGCACAGTGCGGTCCAGGTGAAGACGGGCATTTTCATCCAGGTCATGCCCGGTGCGCGCATCTTGACGATGGTGGCGATCAGGTTGACACCGGACAATAGCGTCCCGACCCCGGCAATCTGCAAGGACCAGATGTAATAGTCTACCCCCACGTCCGGACTGCCGACGATGCCCGACAGCGGCGGATACGCCAGCCAGCCCGTGCGGGCGAATTCGCCGACGAACAGCGAAGCCATGACCAGGGCGGCGCCCATGGTGGTCATCCAGAAGCTGAAGTTGTTGAGGAATGGGAAAGCCACGTCGCGCGCGCCGATCTGCAGCGGCACCACGTAGTTCATCAGACCCGTCACGAAAGGCATCGCGACGAAGAAGATCATGATCACGCCGTGGGCGGTGAAGATCTGGTCGTAGTGATGCGGCGGCAGGAAGCCGGCATTGTCGCCAAAGGCGATCGCCTGCTGGGTACGCATCATCAGCGCGTCGGCAAAGCCGCGCAGCAGCATGACCAGGCCCAGGATCATGTACATGATACCGATTTTTTTATGGTCGATACTGGTGATCCAGTCGCGCCACAGGGTACCCCAGACGCGGAAATACGTCAGTGCCGCAACGAGTGCGATACCGCCCAGGGCGACCATTGCAAAGGTCGCCAGCAGGATAGGTTCGTGAAATGGAATTGCATCCCAAGTCAGACGGCCGAATATAAGCTTCGTCAGATCAATATGGTCTAGCATTGTTACTCTCAGAGAAAAAAGGGAGGCGCCAGGCAAGCGGCGCCAGTATCTGCAGCGCCACTACGATGCGCTGCGGGATTCATGCAGTGGTTACTTGGCTTGAACGCCCTTTTCCACGACTGCATCGCTAGCGACTACTGCCGTTACGGCCGCTACCGGGCTTTTTGCCATCGTCAATTTGTATGGCTCGACCGGCGTCACGCACAGGGCGTCGGAAACGATGGTGCGGTTCAGAATTGCCTTGTACAGATCGTTAGGCACGGCGCTGTAGCGGCGTACCGGGTCGCGTTCGCTAGGCTGGGCCAGCGACAGGTAGTCGTCGCGGTTCAGCGCGCCGCCACCGGCACGTGCCGATTCCACCCATTTGTCGAAGTCCGCATCATTGACACCGTGGAACTTGAAGCGCATGCCCGAGAAACCGGCACCGCTGTAGTTCGCGGAGAAGCCTTTATAGACACCCGGCTTGTTGATGACGGCATTCAACTGCGTTTCCATGCCCGGCATGGCGTAGATCTGACCTGCCAGCGCGGGGATGAAGAACGAGTTCATGACGGACGACGCGGTGATCTTGAAGCGGATCGGACGATCGACGGGCGCGTACAGTTCATTCACGGAAGCGATACCTTGCTCCGGGTAGATGAACAGCCATTTCCAGTCCATGGCCACGACTTCGACGATCATCGGCTTGTGGCTGGCGGGAATGGGGCGGTTGGCGTCGATACGGCTCAATGGGCGGTATGGATCGAGGGTGTGGGTGCTGATCCAGGTCAGCAGGCCCAGCACGATGATGATCAACAGGGGCGCGCCCCAGATAATCAGCTCGAGGCGAGTCGAGTGGTCCCAGTCCGGCTCGTATTTGGCCGCGGTGTTGTTTTTTCTATAGCGCCATGCGAACAGCAGGGTCAGGGCGATTACCGGAACGATAATCAACAGCATCAGCAATGTCGAGATGACAATCAGATTGCCTTGCTGAACTGCGATGTCGCCAGACGGATTCAGTACCACCGTATTGCAACCAGCCAACAATGCGAGAGGTAAAAGAAGCAGTCCGCGACGAACTTTTAATGAAAACATACAGGAAAGTCCAGTACAGGGGATGAAGATATGGTACTGTATTCTCACTGGAGCGCACTGGCAATTGGACGTTTTGTCCTACCCCTTGCTCGGACTTTCACTTGGTAGACGAGGACTTCTCCTACAACTATCTAATGAATAGTCCTGCTCCGGGCGTGAGACACCCGGGGTAAGTTACGCGTTGGCCGAACTCGAAACGATATTGGAGACGATCATCATGTCCAGCACGCGCACACACAGCGGCGATGTACCCGCCGACTTTTCCCCCCACTCCCTGCGCGACGCACGCGGGGCCGGTACGGTCGAATCGCATATCGACCCCGGTGAGATCGCCGTCGGCGTGATCATCGGCCGCGCTTCCGAATACTTTGACTTCTTTGTTTACGCCATCGCCTCGGTGCTGGTGTTTCCGCGCGTCTTCTTCCCGTTCGAAGAACGCCTGGAAGGGACGTTATATGCGTTCCTGATTTTCTCATTCGCCTTCATCGCCCGTCCGTTCGGCACCGTGATCTTCATGGAAATCCAGCGCCGCATGGGACGCAGCGCCAAGCTGACGTTCGCCCTCTTCCTCCTGGGCGTGTCGACGGCCGGCATCGCCTTCCTGCCGACCTACTCCCACCTGGGCTTTGCCGCCATCATCTGGCTGTCCGTGCTGCGCATCGGCCAGGGCGTCGCCCTGGGCGGTTCCTGGGATGGCTTGCCATCGCTGCTGGCCCTGAACGCGCCGGAAAACAAGCGCGGCTGGTACGCCATGCTGGGCCAGCTGGGCGCGCCCGCCGGCTTCCTGATCGCCGCCGGCCTGTTCTGGTTCATGCTGACCAGCCTGACGGATGAAGACTTCCTCGACTGGGGCTGGCGCTATCCCTTCTATGTCGCCTTCGCCATCAACGTCGTGGCCCTGTTTGCCCGTTTGCGCCTGGTGTCGACGAATGAATATGCGCGCCTGCTCGACGAACGCGAACTGCAGCCCGTGAGCGTGTTTGAAATGAGCCGCGGCCAGGGCCGCAACGTGCTGATCGGCGCCCTCGCCGCGCTGGCCAGCTACGCCCTGTTCCACCTGGTCACCGTGTTCCCGCTGTCGTGGATTTCCGTCTACCAGACGCGTTCGGCCCCGGACTTCCTGCAAATCCAGATGCTCGGCGCCGTGCTGGCCGCCATCGGCGTGGTGATTTCCGGCTTGCTGGCCGATAAAGTGGGCCGCCGCACCACCCTGGGCGTGCTGGCCGTGCTGATCGCCATCTTCAGCGCCTTCGTGCCGACCCTGATGGGCGGCGGCAATACCGGCCAGAATGTGTTCATCCTCGTGGGCTTCAGCCTGCTGGGACTGTCCTACGGCCAGGCTGCCGGCGCCGTGACGGCCAACTTCCCTGCCCGCTTCCGCTATACGGGCGCGGCCCTGACGTCCGACCTGGCCTGGCTGGTCGGCGCCGGTTTCGCCCCGCTGGTGGCGCTGGGCCTGTCGGCCAACTTCGGCCTCGCCTATGTCAGCTTCTACCTGCTGTCGGGCGCCGTCGCCTCGCTGGCCGCGCTGAGCCTGAACCGGGCGCTGGAAATCCGCGACTGACATATATATAGAGGCAAATCGGGTGGCAGCGTGCTGCCACCCGACAATACCCAAGAAACGCCGGCACCGTCCGGCGTTTTTTCATGCCCGCTCCTTGGCCAGGCTTACTGTATCGCCAGCTGCCGCCCGCCCGTGCCCTCCTTCTTCGGCAAGTCCAGCAGCAGCACGCCATTTTCATAGCGCGCCTGCGCGCCGGCCTCGTCCACCTCGTGCGGCAGCACGAAGCTGCGGTATTGCTGGCCATACTCGCGTTCGCTGCGCACGGTCTTGCCGCCGCCGTCGCGCGTCACTCTTTCATCCTTGAGTTCGGCACTGATGGAGACGCGGCTCCCGTCGATGGAGACCTTGATATCGTCCTTGTTGACGCCTGGAATGTCTGCCTGCACCTGATAGGCTTGCTCGGTTTCGGAAATATCGACGCGCATGCGTGACGAACCCGCATCGCGCAAGCGCAAGGCGGGCGCGAAAAAGTCATGCATGAAATCTTCCATGTCGCTGAACGGGTCGAAACGTGCCAGCGGGTTTTGCGGATCGCGACGCATCAATTGATTAGCCATGATGTCCTCCTGCATGGGTTGGTTTGCACACGGCGGTCGTCGCAGGGACGCCGCCACCTCCTGCATCTTAGGATGCGAACCGTTTGTCTCTTTGATCTGCCTCAATCGCGGCCAGCTTGATTTTTCCCCGACGATCATCTGTGCGCTGGCGCGCTTTGCATCGCCTTACGCGTCGGCAATTTAGCGCAAGACTGTTATGCTAGCGCACGCTATGCTTGACCACCAGAAACCTTGCATTTCAATTAAAATTGACTTTTTCGCGACAGCCTTACACGGACATGATGAATACCAAGACCCCGATCGACTCCTTCAGCTTTCGCCGCATCCTCGCCCGCAACGTTACCTTGCCGCTGCTTATCGGGATCGTCACGGCCCTCGTCTTTGTCGGCTTGATCGCCTACCTGCTCTCGGCCCTGCGCTCGGTCGAGCATTCCGAACGGGTGATCGGCAACGCCAACGAGGTCATGAAGCTGTCCGTCGACCTGGAAACAGGCATGCGTGGCTACCTGCTGACGGGCGATGAAACGTTTTTGGCGCCGTATAAATCGGGCAAGGCAAAGATCGCCGTGGAAATGAACACGCTGCTCGAGCTGGTGTCGGACAACTCCATCCAGGTGGACCGGCTGCGCCGCATCCGCGCGCTGCAAGGCCAGTGGATGGAGTACGCGGAAGCCGTGATCGCCCAGCGCCGCAACAACCAGGAATTCCTCGCGCGCGTGCGCCAGGGCGAAGGCAAGCTGGAATTCGACGAAATCCGCCGCGAATTCCTCACCTTCCTGTCCATGGAACAGCGCCTGCGCCAGGAGCGGGCAGACTCGGCCGAGGGCCGCACCATGCTGGCCGTGGTGGTGTTCCTGATCCTCAGCCTGGGCATGTCCGGCTTGCTCGCCTACCTGGGACGGCGCGAACTGCTGCGCCTGTCCGATATCTATAACGATGCGCTCGAGCAGCGCGGCAAGGACAACGACGTGCTGCAGGAGCAAGCATGGCTGCGCACGGGACAGACGGAACTGGCGGCCCACACGAGCGGCCAGCTGGGCCTGCCGCAACTGGGACGGCACGTGCTGGACTTCCTGGCCCACCGCCTCGACGTGGCCGTGGCCACCCTGTACGTCGTCGACGAGGATGGCAGCCTGCGCCGTACTGCCGTGTACGGCTTCAACGAACAGGGCGTGAAGGAAAAACAGGTGTTCAAGCTGGGCGAAGGCCTGGTGGGCGAGACGGCGCGCGAAAAACGCCTCAAGCATGTGCAGCAAGTGCCCGAGAATTATCTGACCGTGACGTCGAGCCTGGGCAGCGGCGCGCCGCTGGAACTGGTGTTGGTGCCCGTCAACAATGAAGGCGTCGTCAACGGCGTCATCGAACTGGGCTTTACGCATCCCGTCAGCGCCCGCGCCAAGGAGTGGCTGAACCTGATTGGCAGCAATATCGGCACGTCGCTGGAAGCGGCCCTGTACCGCCAGCGCCTGCAAAATGTACTGGAAGAAACGCAGCAATTGAATGAAGAACTGGAAGTGCAGCAGGAAGAACTGCGCACGGCCAATGAAGAGCTGGGTGAGCAATCGCGCGTGCTGGAACAGTCGCAAGCCCACCTGGAAGAGCAAAAAGCGGCGCTGGAACAGTCGAACGAGCAGCTGGCCGTGCAGGCGCTGTCGCTGGACCAGAAGAACATGGCGATCGTCCAGGCGCACGCCCAGCTGGAAGCGCGCGCCGAAGAGCTGCAGCGGGCCAGCCGCTACAAATCCGAGTTCCTGGCGAACATGTCGCATGAGCTGCGCACGCCGCTGAACAGCTCGCTCATCCTGTCGAAGCTGTTGTCCGACAACAGCAGCGGCAACCTGACGCCGGAACAAGTGACGTTTGCGCAAACCATTTATTCGGCCGGCAATGACCTGTTGACCCTCATCAACGACATCCTCGACATTTCCAAAGTCGAGGCGGGCAAGCTGGAGTTGACGCCGGACGCCGTGCCTTTCGACGAGCTGCTCAGCAGCATGAAGATGCTGTTCGGCGCCCAGGCGCAACAAAAGAAACTGGTATTTGACGCCAAGGTGGCGCCGGACACGCCGCCGTCCTTCGTCAGCGACCGCCAGCGCCTGGAGCAGATCCTGAAAAATCTGCTGTCGAACGCCATCAAGTTTACCGATGCGGGCACGGTGTCCCTGCACGTGAGCGCCGATGCGGCCGGCCAAGTGCGCTTCCAGGTGCAGGATTCGGGCATCGGCATCGCCGACGACCAGCAGCACAAGATTTTCGACGCCTTCCACCAGGCCGACGGCACCACCAGCCGCCGCTATGGCGGCACGGGCCTGGGCCTGTCGATTTCGCGCGACCTGGCCGCCTTGCTGGGCGGCGGCATCGAGCTGGCCAGCACGCCGGGCCAGGGCAGCACGTTTACCTTGGTGTTGCCGGCCGTCATGCCGGAACGGGCGGTGGAGGCGGCGGCAGCGCCCCACGCCGCGCCGCAAGCGCCCGCAAAAACCGCGGCCGCCGCACCGAAGGCGGCCCCCGCCGCCAAGCCCGTGCCGCTGCCCACGTTCCAAGATGACCGCGATAGCGTGCCCCCCGCCAAGACGGGCCAGCGTTCCGTGCTGGTGATCGAGGATGAGCCGTCGTTTGCCGGCATCCTGTTCGACCTCGCGCATGAAATGCAATACCGCTGCCTGGTGGCGCACGGCGCAGACGAAGGCTTGCGCCTGGCGGAAGAATTCCTGCCCGACGCCATCCTGCTCGACATGGGCTTGCCGGACCGCCCTGGCTTGCTGGTCTTGCAGCAATTGAAGGAAAACCCGATAACCCGCCACATTCCCGTGCACATCGTCTCCGGCAACGACCAGATCCAGGAAGCCATGCAGCTGGGCGCCATCGGCTACGCCACCAAGCCGCGCACGCGCGAACAATTGAAGGAAGTGTTCCACAAGCTCGAATCAAAATTCACGCAGCAGATGAAGCGCATCCTGCTGGTCGAGGATGACGAACGCCAGCGCGAAAGCGTGGTGCACCTGATCAGCGACAACGACGTGGAAATCACGGCCGTGGCCTTGGGTGAGCAGGCGCTGGAACTGCTGAAGACACAAATTTTCGACTGCATGATCATCGACTTGAAGCTGCCCGACATCCAGGGCAACGAATTGCTCGAACGCATGGAACATGAAGAATTGTGCTCGTTC
The DNA here is from genome assembly GCF_046113285.1 of Janthinobacterium aestuarii. Lineage (NCBI taxonomy): Bacteria > Pseudomonadati > Pseudomonadota > Betaproteobacteria > Burkholderiales > Oxalobacteraceae > Janthinobacterium > Janthinobacterium aestuarii. The sequence continues at coordinate 3,041,170 of NZ_CP142524.1, read as the reverse complement.
CCGCCCGTCATCGTCTACACGGGCCGCAACCTGAGCCGCGAGGAAGAAGCGGATTTAATGAAATATTCGCGCTCGATCATCATCAAGGGCGCCCGTTCGCCCGAGCGCCTGCTCGACGAAGTGACCCTCTTCCTGCACAAGGTGGAGTCGGAACTGTCAAGCGAGCGCCAGGGCATGCTGCAACAGGTGCGCAGCCGCGAGCGCGTGTTTGAAGGACGCAAGATTTTGCTGGTGGACGACGACGTGCGCAACATCTTTGCCCTGACGAATGCGCTGGAACAGAAAGGCGTGGTGGTGGAAATCGGCCGCAACGGCTTCGAAGCCATCAGCAAGCTCAACAGCGTGGACGATATCGACCTGGTGTTGATGGATGTCATGATGCCGGGCATGGATGGCCTGGAAGCGACGCGTCTCATTCGCGCCGATGGCCGCTACAACAAGCTGCCCATCATCGCCATTACGGCCAAGGCCATGAAGAATGACCAGGAAGAATGCCTGCAGGCGGGCGCATCCGATTACCTGGCCAAGCCGATCGACCTGGACCGTCTGTATTCCTTGCTGCGCGTGTGGATGCCGAAGATGGAACGCATCTGATGCCACGCCACGCGATGGAAAGCCGCTAATGTCCCCGCGCTACACGGACGAGCAACTGCACGCGTTGATGGAAGCCATCTATCAGCGCTACAGCTACGACTTTCGCGACTATTCCCTGCCCTCGCAGCGCCGTCGCCTGAACCAGGCGCTCGAGCGCTTCCATTGCGCCGACTTGCCTGCCTTGCAACAGCAGGTGCTGCACGACGCAGCCAGCTTTGCCAAGCTGCTGCAGATTTTGACCGTGCCCGTCACGCAAATGTTCCGCGACCCGGCGTTTTTCTTCGCCTTGCGCGAACACGTGGTGCCCGTGCTGAAAACCTACCCGTCGCCGACCATCTGGGTGGCCGGTTGCTGCACGGGCGAAGAAGCGCTGTCGCTGGCCATCGTGCTGCACGAGGAAGGATTGCTCGAACGCAGTACGATCTACGCCACCGACATCAATCCGCAGGCGCTGGCCACGGCCGCGCGCGGCGTGTATCCGCTGCACCGGCTCGAGGAGTATGGCGCCAACTACCTGGCAGCGGGCGGCCTGGGCCAGCTGGCCGACTACTACACGGTCGAGCACGCCACGGCGCGTTTCCAGCAGCGTCTGCTCGACAGTATCAACTTTGCCGACCACAGCTTGTCCACGGACAGCGTTTTTATCGAAACGCAATTGATTTTGTGCCGTAACGTGCTGATTTACTTCAACAAAACCTTGCAGGAGCGGGCCCTGGGTCTGTTCCACGACTCGCTGTGCCACCGGGGTTTCCTGGGCCTGGGCAGCAAGGAAAGCACGCATTTCACGCGCTTTGCCGCCGACTTCGAGCCATTGCCGGGTCCCGAAAAGCTCTACCGCAAGCGTGCGCCGTCGCACGCCGCTTCCCATTACGCTGGGCGGCACATGCCAGGATTGAAACATGATGAATGAAACAAGCACCAAACTGCTGATCGTCGATGACTTGCCGGAAAACCTGCGCGCGCTCAATGCGCTGATCCGCGAGAGCGACCGCAGCGTCTACCAGGCCTCGTCCGGCGAAGAAGCGCTGGCCCTGCTGCTCGAACACGATTTCGCGCTGGCCATCCTCGACGTGCAAATGCCGGAAATGGATGGCTTTGAGCTGGCGCAACTGATGCGCGGTACGGAAAAGACGCGCCATATCCCCATCGTCTTCGTCACGGCGGCCGGCAAGGAAATGAATTTCGCCTTCCAGGGCTATGAAAGCGGCGCCGTCGACTTCCTGCACAAGCCGCTCGACATCAATGCCGTGCAAAGCAAGGTCAACGTGTTCGTCGCCCTGCACCAGCAGCGCAGCGAGACGCGGCGCCAGGTGCAGGCGCTCGAGCACAGCCGCCAGCAGCAGGAAGCGTTATTGAAGGAATTGCGCGCCACCCAGGCTGAACTGCAGCGCTCGCTGCGCCTGCGCGACGAATTCATGTCCATGGTGGCGCACGAGCTGCGCACGCCCCTGAACACGCTGTTCCTCGAGACGCAGATGCGCACCGTGAACCTCGAGCGGGGCAATCTGGCCGCCTTCGAGCCTGAAAAGCTGGGCAAGATGGTGGCGCGCGACGGGCGGCAAATCCGCAGCATGGTGCGCCTGATCGACGACATGCTCGACGTGTCGCGCATTACCAGCGGCAAGCTGTCGATCCGCCGCGAATCGGTCGACCTGACCAGCCTGGTGCGCCGGGTGGCCGACGACCTGGGCCCGTATGCGGCCGCCACGGGCAGCGTGCTGGAAGTGCTGGCCTTCGAACCCATCCAGGGTTACTGGGATGCCTTCCGCGTCGAACAGATCGTCGTCAACCTGATCAGCAATGCCGTGCGCTACGGCCAGGGCCAGCCCGTCGAAATCAGCCTGGCGCACACGCAGAACAGCGCCGTCATCGAAGTGCGCGACCATGGCATCGGCATCAATGCGCGTGACCAGGAACGCATCTTCGACGCCTTCGAGCGCGTCATGCACCAGGACCGCACGGGCGGCCTGGGCCTGGGCCTGTTCATCACCAAGCAGCTGGTCGATGCGCATGGCGGCGCCATCACCCTGCAAAGCCAGCCCGGCAATGGCGCCCTGTTCAGCGTCACCCTGCCGCTGGCCGGCAGTTGAGGCCGGCATGAGCAGCACACCCGCCCCCCGCAGCCAATCCGGCGCCAGCGGCGTCGCCTTCTTGCTGCAACTGGAACGCCGGCTGCGGCTGCTGCAGGACACGGGCGAAATCCTGTCCCTGTCAGCGCAGCTGCTGGGACAGCGTCTGGGCGCCCAGCAAGTGGCCTGTTTCGATATCGACCAGACCCTGCAATGCCCTACCCTGCAGCATGCGTGGAGCGACGGCCTGGCGCCGGGCGCCACCGGCGAATATTTCCTCGGCGATTATGCCGCCCGCCTGGCCGATGCGCTGGCCGCCGGCCAGGCGCTGGCCGTCAGCGATGTAGCGAGCGACCCGCGCACGGCCATGCCGGCCGCGCTGGCCACGTTTGCGCGCCTGGGCATCCGTGCCTTCCTGAACATTCCCATTGCCAAGGAAGGCCGGCTGGCGGCCCTGTTCGTCGTGCACAGCAGCGCGGCACGGCTGTGGCATGCGGACGAAATCGAACTGGCCGTGCAAGTGTCGGAACGGGTCTGGTCGACCATTTTGCGGGCCAGGGCGGAATCGCGCCTGCGCGACCTCAGCGCCACCATGGAAACACAGGTGGCCGAGCGCACGCGCGAGTTCGGCCGCACATGGAACGTCAGCCCCGACTTGCTGGGCGTGCTCAACCTCGACGGCTATTTCGAACACTCGAACCCCGCCTGGCAAGCCACCCTGGGCTGGTCGGTCGAGGAAATCCGCACGACGAAATTTTTTGAACTGATCCATCCCGAAGACTTGCCGCGCACCTATGCGGCCTGGGAGGCAGCCAACCAGGGCCAGCCGGCGCTACGCTTCGAAAACCGCTACCGCCACAAGCTGGGCGGCTGGCACTGGCTGTCGTGGGTGGCCGTGCCCGAGGGCGAGAAAGTGTATTGCAGCGCGCGCGACATCACCGTGGAAAAGAAACTGGAAGCGGACCTGGCCGCCCGCAACAGCGAGCGCGAACGGCTGTGGCGCAGCGCGCAAGACCTGATGGTGGCCATCGATGCGGACGGCTGCTTTACCGCAGTCAACCCGGCCGCCAGCGCCATCCTGGGCTGGCTGCCCGAGGAAATGCTGGGCCGCAGCCTGTTCGACTTCGTGCTGCCCGAGGATGCGGCCGCCACGCGCCAGGCGCTGGCGCAAGTGTCGCGTGAAGCCATGCCCAGCTTTGAAAACCGCTACCGGCACCGCGATGGCGGCCACCGCTGGCTGTCGTGGGTGGCGGCGACCGAAGGCGACCTGGTGTTTGCCACCGGGCGCCACGTCACCCTGGAAAAGGAAGCGCAAAGCACCCTGCTCAGCATGCAGGAATCGTTGCGCCACAGCGAAATGGCGCTGCTGCAATCGCAAAAACTCGAAGCGCTGGGCAAGCTGACGGGCGGCGTGGCCCATGATTTCAATAACGTCCTGCAAATTATTTCGGGCAATCTGCAGCTGCTGCAGATGACCCTGGACGGCGACCCGCTGGCCGCCAAGCGCATCGCCAGCGCCTCGTCCGCCGTGGAACGGGGCGCCAAGCTGTCGGCCCAGCTGCTGGCCTTTGCGCGGCGTCAACCGTTGAAACCGCTGGTGACGGACCTGGCGCAACTGCTGCGTTCGACGGAAGAGCTGCTGCGGCGCGCCACGGGCGAAACCATCGAAACGCGTTTGCTGCTGGCCGACGACTGCTGGCGCGCCCTGGTCGACCCGCACCAGCTGGAAAACGTCATCCTCAACCTGGCCATCAACGCGCGCGACGCCATGAATGGCCAGGGCCAGCTGACCATCGAACTGAGCAACAGCGTGCTGGACAGCGGCTACGCGGCCCGCCATGCGGACGTGGCACCCGGCGACTACGTGCAGCTGGCCGTCTCGGATACGGGCACGGGCATTCCCGCCGAACTGCTGGACAAGATTTTCGAACCGTTCTTCACGACCAAAAGCGAAGGCGAAGGCACGGGCCTGGGTTTGAGCATGGCCTATGGCTTCCTGCGCCAGAGCGGCGGCCACCTGACGGTGGACAGTCTGCCGGGCCACGGCAGCACCTTCCGCATCTACCTGCCGCGCTCGCTCGAAGCGGAAACGGAACTGCCGCTGCAACTGGGCGGACCCGTGCTGGGCGGCAAGGAAACCATCCTCGTCGTGGAAGACGACGTGCAGGTGCAGACGACGGTGGTGGACATGCTGCGCGGCCTCGGCTACGTCGTGCTGCGCGCCAGCGACGGCGAAAGCGCGCTGGCCATCGTCGGCAGCGGCGTGCCCATCGACCTGCTGTTTACGGACGTGGTAATGCCGGGCAAGGTAGCCAGCACGGAACTGGCGCGTCAGGCCCGCTTGCTGCTGCCGCAGCTGGCCGTGTTGTTTACCTCGGGCTACACGCAGGACGCCATCATGCAGGGCGGCCGCCTGGAGCCGGGCGTCGAGCTGCTGAGCAAGCCCTACCGGCGCGAAGACCTGGCGCGGCGCATCCGCCACCTGCTGGCCAACGGCCGCCATGTGACGGCCCTGCACCAGTACCGTGCGCAGCTGGCGCCGCAGCCTGCGCCGGCGCTGCCGGAGGGAAGGCATATCCTGTTGGTGGAAGACAATGCCGACGCGCGCGCCATGACGAGCGAACTGCTGGCCATGCTCGGTCACACGGTGCTGGCCGTGGGCACGGCCGAGGAAGCCCTGCCGCTGCTGGGCACGCCGGGACTGGATCTGCTGCTGACCGATATCAGCCTGCCGCAGATGTCGGGCGTCCAGCTGGCCGAGCTGGCGGCGCGCGACTATCCGCAGCTGGAAGTGGTGTTTTCCACCGGCCATGCGCCGGCCAATTCCGGCGTGCTCGACCCGCAGGCGCGCTTTCTGGTGAAACCATTTACCGTCAAGCAATTACAGCGGGCCTTGCTGCCGCCAGGTCAGTAGACGTCGAGCCGGCGTGCCTTCAGTGCGCTGGCCAGCTCTTCCAGGCCAAACGGCTTGCGCAGGAAGCGCGCGCTGGCGTCCTGCATCAGGCTGGCGCCCCAGTCGTGTCCTGAAGCAAACACCACCTCCAGCTGCGGCCAGTGCGCGCGCGCATGGCGCGCCAGCTCCAGGCCGGACATGGTGGGCAGGCTGATGTCCGTCACCAGCACGTCCAGGCCCGGCATGGCCAACAGCGGCATGGCCGCTTCCGCGCTGGCCACGCCGTGCACGGTGTGCCCCAGCATATTGAGCATCTCGGTGGTCATTTCGCGCGCATCGTCATTGTCCTCCACCAGCAGGATGCGCCGCCCGGACGGATCGGGCGCGCCCACCAGGCGGCGGTCGGCCAGCAAATGGCGGATGCGCCGCGCCAGGTCTTCGCGCCGGTAGGGTTTGCTCAACAGCTCGACGCCAGCGTCCAAGCGCCCGCCGCGCATGATGGCGTTATGCGTATAGCCCGAGGTAAACAGCACGGCCAGGTCCGGCAGCAGCAATCTCGCCTGCTGCGCCAGCTCCTTGCTGCTGACGGGACCGGGCATGACGACGTCCGTAAACAGCAGGTCGATGGCCACGCCCGTGCCCAGCAGGGCCAGCGCCGAGGCGCCGTCGTCCGCATGCAGCACGTCGTAGCCGAGGCCGCGCAGCATGTCGACCACCGTGTGCTGCACGGGCGCGTCGTCTTCCACCACGAGGATGGTCTCGCCGCCGCCCAGCACGGGGCCCGTCAGGCCAGGCGGCGGTTCGGCCAGCTTTTCCAGTGAGCGCGGCAAATATATCTTGAACGTCGTGCCGGCGCCCGGCGCGCTATGCACCTTGATGTGGCCCGCGCTTTGGCGGATGAAGCCGTACGCCATGGACAGGCCCAGGCCCGTGCCCTCGCCTTCCTTTTTCGTCGTGAAGAACGGTTCGAATATCTGGTCGATCACGTCGCGCTCCATGCCGTGGCCCGTATCCGTGATGGTCAGCAGCACGTATTGCCCCTCCAGCACATCGGCATGCAGGCTGGCATAGGCGGCGTCGAGCGTGACGTTACTCAAGGTAAACGTGAGGCGCCCGCCCTTGTCCATCGCGTCGCGCGCATTGATGGCCATGTTCAGCAGCACGTTTTCCATCTGGTTCGGGTCGACCAGGGTATGCCACAAGCCTTCGCTGATGAAGGTTTCCTCGGTAATCGCCTCACCCAGGGCGCGGCGGATCAGCTCGTGCATGCGGCGCAGCAGCCGGCCCAGGTCCGTCACCAGCGGTTTTAATGGCTGGCGCCGTGCAAAGGCCAGCAGTTGCGACGACAGCTTGGCGCCCCGCTCGACGGCCGAGGCGGCTGAATCGAGGCGCCTGGCCGCCTGCGGATTATCGGCCACGGTCAGCTTCAGCAACTGCAAATTACCGGAGATGATTTGCAGCACGTTATTGAAATCATGGGCCACGCCGCCAGTCAGCTTGCCGATCGATTCCAGCTTTTGCGCCTGCAACAAGGCTTGCTCGCTGCGCACGAGCGCCAGACGCGCCTCTTTTTCATCGGTGACGTCGCGGCCGATGGCGTGAATCAGCTTTTGCGCCGGCACGGCCGTCCAGGAAATCCAGCGGTAGCCGCCATCGCGGCGGCGGTAGCGGTTTTCCATGCGCAAGGTGGGCGCGCCGTGGGCCAGGCGCGACAAATCCTGCAGGGCCGCCATGCGGTCGTCGGGATGCACGAGGCTGATGAAGTCCATGCCCAGCGATTCGATTTCCGGGCGCTCGAGGATCTTGCTCCATGCGGGGTTGACGGCAATGATCATGCCGGACAGGTCCGCCACCAGCATAATGTCGGTGGACAGCCGCCACATGCGGTCGCGTTCTGCCGTGCGGTTGGCCATTTCCACTTCCAGCGAGGAATTCAGGTAGGCCATCTTTTCCAGCACGTTCTTCTGTTCCTGCACGTCCGTATTCGTGCCCACCCAGCGCAGTACCTTGCCCGCCTCGTCGAACAGGGGCAAGGCGCGCGCCAGGAACCAGCGGTAGGCGCCGTCGCTGGCGCGGCGCATGCGGAACTCCTGCTCATAGGCGCTGGCGGTGGCGACGGCCCGGTCCCAGCTTTTCTGCGTGATCTGCACGTCGTCCGGATGCACGCAGTGGCGAAAGCCGCTCGATACAAGCGACTTCATCGATTGCCCTGTGTATTCGCACACCTGTTCGTTGACCCAGTAGGTGGCGCCGCTGCCATGCGCCAGCCAGGCCTGGTTGGGCATGGTCGAGGCAAGCGAACGGAACTGCGCCTCGCTGTCGAGCAAGGCGTTGCGCGCCTGCCAGTGTTCGTCGATATCTTCGCAGGAGCCATACCATTTCACGGCTTGGCCGCGTTCGTCTCGCCGGCAATACGCGCGCGAATGCACCCAGCGGTATTGGCCATCCTGCCGGCGCACGCGCATTTCCTGGTCCAGGGGCTGGCCGCTGCCCACCGCTTCGCTCCACGCCGCCAGTGTGCGGGGCACGTCCTCGGGATGGATGGCGTCCAGCCAGCTGGTACCGAGGCCGCTGCCGCCCGTCCAGTCGCGCCAGCGCTGCGCTACATAGTCGAGCTTGCCGTCGAGGTCGGCCGTCCACAGCACTTGTGTGTTGAGCTCGATGGCGTAATGAAAGTGTTCGCGGCTGTCGTGCAGCGCCTGTTCCAGCTGGCCCCGCTCGATGACATGCGCGGCCACGCGCGCAGCCAGCGCCAGCAGTTCGATTTCCGGTTGCGTGGGATGGCATGTCGCCTGGAAAAACAGGCCCAGCACGCCCAGGATATGCCCCTTCGCGCCAAAGACGGGGGCGACCCAGCAGGCACGGTAGCCGTGCAGCATGGCTTCCTTGCGTCCGGCGCTCCAGTTCACGTCGCGCGTCATATCGCCGCAATATACGGGCGCGCCGGAAAAGGCCGCCGTGCCGAATGGAGAAGGCTGTTCGCCGCCGTGGCGCAGGGCCAGGCACAGGTCTTGCGGCAGGCTGGGCGCGGACAAGCCGCAAAAGCGGTCGGCCTCGTCGATAAGCACGAGGCAGGCATGCGCGCCGCCCTCGGCCAGGTCTTGCAGCGCCAGCAACAAATGCTCCAATGCATGGGCCAGGTCGGCGCCTGCCGCGATGCTGCCCAGCGCACTATGCTCGGCGTCCAGCAAGGAAAGAATGTTGTTTGCGTGCACCGTGTCGATAAGGGGAAAACTGATGCCCGAAATATACCATGGGGCAACGCTCTTGCAGGAGGAAAACAGCATGCCCCTTGATCTCTCCCTCCACGCGGCCCTATGCTAAAGTGTTGCTCTCTTCTCAAGCGAATCCCAGCATGCCTACCACCTTGCCGTCCTCCCTGATCGCCACCGCCCTGCTCGCCTCCGTCCACGGCGCCGTCGCCGCCCCCATGAGCCTCGACGATTACCTGGCCCTGAGCGGCCCCGCGCCCACGGCGCAGATCGCGTATGGCCCCGCGCCGTCGCAATACGCGCAGCTGTTCCGGCCCGAAGGCAGCGGCCCGTTCCCCGTCGTCGTGCTCGTCCATGGCGGCTGCTGGACGGTGGCCTTCGGCGGGATCAAACAGATGCGCAACGTGGCCGGCGCCCTCGTCGCGCAAGGCATCGCCGTGTGGAATGTCGAGTACCGCCGCGTCGACGAGGAAGGCGGCGGCTATCCGGGCACCTACGAAGACATGCACGCGGCACTCGACAGCCTGCAGCAGCACGCGCCCCAGTACCAGATCGACACGAGCCGCATCGTCGCCATGGGCCACTCGGCCGGCGGCCAGCTGGTGCAATGGATCGCCGGCAGGGAAAAGCTGCCCAGGACCAGCCCCCTGTACCGCAACACCTACCTGCCGGTAAAAAACATCGTCAGCCTGGGCGGCCTGGCCGACCTCCGCCATGAAAAGGACTTGATCAAGACCAGCTGCGAGCGCGACATCGCGCAACTGGCAGGCAGCGCCAGCACTGAGCGCCCCGACATCTACAGCGACACCAACGCCGCCGACCTGATCCCCAACGGCAGCCGCACCGTCCTGGCCACGGGTGAGCTCGACACCATCTCCCCACCCCGCGTCGCGCACGACTATGCGGCCAAGGCCCGGCTGACCGGCGACCATGCGGAGGTGCTGATTTTGCCGGGCGCCAGTCATTATGACGAGATTGCCGCGACGTCGAATGCGTGGGGGATGATTTTGCCGGTGGTGCGGGAGATGTTGGAGATGGCGGATGAAAAGGTGCAGTAAATGGGGCAGCATCCGCCTCAAACTTCACCCTGCATGTGCTATGTGATCAGTTACAATCAGAAGGAATAGCGTATAGCGTCAGAACGAAAGTCTACAACATGAGAGTAGTGAAAATTTGGGACGCGGATATTTATCGAGACGGCGGATCATATGGCTTTTGCTTTGATGCCGATGATGGTCACTGGTACGAGTTGTTCATGCAAACCACTGCGTTCGATGACGATAAGAGCGCCACGCACCGCCCTCCCGTCATTTACTTTGAAGGCTGCAATAGCGGACATGTCGTTCAAAACCTTTCATGGGATGAAGCAAAGGTCTTTATCAAACACCTGTCCTACAACAATCATCGCTTCAGCGAATTAGCGCTCATCGTCGCAAATGAAGGTCGCGAACTTACCGGCTGAGATTGTCCGCCACCCAGTTCGATCGCCACTCGTGGCCTGGAATTTAATTCAACTATAAATTTTTCAACAAGACTGCGATCCTTTTCCGTTTTGTCATTCTTCCAGTGAACAATGGTTCTGCGGTTTGGGGGCAGGCCGCGCCTTTGCGAGCAGACAACGACAGCAAGAACCCGCCCGCGCCTCGAACGAAGGCTGCCCGGGCCCAGCGGGCCTGAAAAATGGCCAGGGCAAGGCGCGCGGGCGAAGACAGTACGCATGTACGGCGAGCCCAAGCAACGCAGCCATGGCCATTTTCTCAGGCTCGCGGCTCTGGCCCGCCGTTCAAAACAATACGCTCACTGAACACGCGCCAGGTACTGTGCCAGTTGGGCAAAAGTCGCCTTGAACCCCTCCTTCATCGACTCAAACCCCTGCTTGAACGTCTCATGCTGCTCATCCGTGGCCTTGTGCGGCGTCGACCGCAAGGTCATCGTCGTCTTGCCGTTTTCCTCGGTAAGCGTCATGACATTGAACGATTCCAAAGGCCAGGTGGCGCTGACCGGATGCTGCACGGCATTGCCCTGCTTGTCGGCAAATGACAAAATCGAGACGATCTTTTCCGGCGCTTCGATGGCCTGGTAGGTGAACTTGCCCCACATCTCGTAGCCATTGTCGGCGCGCATGCCGTAGTGGAAGACGCCGCCCGGCCGCAAGTCCAGCGCCAGCACGCTCAATTCGAAGCCGACGGGGCCCCACCACTGGGCCAGGCGATCGGGCTCCACCCACGACTGGAACACCAGTTCGCGCGGCGCGTCGAAGGTTTGCGTGATGACAAAGTCGCTGCTGTCGCGGTGCTGTCCGTCCTGCTTCTGTTTTTCCGTCGTCATGCTGTCTCCTGATGGTGGTGGGCTGACTGTTAATGTACCAGCGGCGCCGGCAAACGGAAAGGCCTGTACGCCTGTCAAACCAGCATGCTAAAATATTAGTTAGACACCTAACCATTAGACGACTCACCTTATGATTTCTATCGAAGAGCGCTTTTCCGCCGCGCTCCACAAGACGGCGCGCGGCTGGCGCCATGCGATCGACCGGCGCCTGAAAGACCTGGACCTGGGGCAAGCGAGCTGGATGTGCATCGCCATGATCGCCAAATCGCCGCAGCCGCCCTCGCAAAGCGAACTGGCCCATCAGCTAGGCGTGGAAAACCCCACCATGGTGTCGATGCTGGACCGGCTCGTGAAATCGGGCTTCGTGCAGCGCCAGCCGTCGGAAACGGACCGCCGCGTGAAACTCGTCGTGCTGACGGAAGCTGGCCTGCAGGTGTATGACACGGTGCGCAAGGAAGCGGACGGTTTCCGCAAGGAACTGCTGCAGGGCATTGATCCCGGTCAGCTGCAGGCCGCCACCGAACTGCTGGAAGCGCTACAGGCGGCCACGGAGAAATCCGCATGAGTTCGGCCACAGCCAGTGCCACGCCGGCGCTGCCCGCTTCACAGGACCCTACCTTGAACCGGCGCATGATCACGATTTCGATCATGCTCGCCACCATCATCCAGGCGCTCGACGGCACCATCGCCAACGTCGCCCTGCCCCACATGCAGGGCAGCCTTTCCGCATCGCAAGACCAGATCACCTGGGTGCTGACCTCGTTCATCGTCGCCGCCGCCATCGCCACGCCCCTGACGGGCTGGCTGTGCGACCGTTTCGGCCAGAAAAACACCTTTCTCGTGTCGGTCGCCGGTTTCACGCTCGCCTCCGTGCTGTGCGGCCTGTCCGGCACCCTGTCCGAGATCGTCGCCGCCCGCTTGCTGCAGGGCGTGTTCGGCGCGGCCCTCGTGCCGCTGTCGCAGGCGGTCTTGCTTGACATCAATCCGCGCGAAAAGCACGGCTCGGCCATGGCCATCTGGGGCATGGGCGTGATGATCGGTCCCATCCTGGGACCGACCTTGGGCGGCTGGCTGACGGACAGCTACAGCTGGCGCTGGGTCTTCTTCATCAACATCCCCATCGGCGCCATGGCCTTCTATGGCATCTGGCGCTACATCCGCAAGGACCCGCCCAACCGCCGCATGAACTTTGACATGTTCGGCTTTGCGACGCTCAGCCTGTCCATCGGCGCGCTGCAGATGCTGCTGGATCGGGGCGAGCAGAACGACTGGTTTTCCTCGACGGAAACGTGGATCGAAGCCATCGTGCTGGCCATGAGCCTGTGTTACTTCATCGCCCACACGGCGCTGCGCCCGGCCGGCAAGTCTTTCCTCGATTACCGCCTGCTGAAGAATTCGAATTATGTAAGCGGCTTGCTGTTCATCTTCATCGTCGGCATGGTGCTGTTCGCCACCCGCGCGCTGACGCCGTCGATGCTGCAAGGCTTGATGAATTACCCGGCGGCCATTGCCGGCCTGGTGACGGCGCCCAGCGGCCTGGGCACGATGCTGGCCATGCTGATCGTCGGCAGGCTGACGGGCAAGATCGATACGCGCATCCTGCTGGGCGTGGGCTTTTCGATTACCGCATTTTCGCTGTGGCAAATGGCCAATTTCACCCTGGACCTCGTGCCGAAGACGGTCGTATGGAACGGCATCATCCAGGGCATCGGCCTGGGCCTCGTGTTCGTGCCCCTGAGCGCGGCCACGTTCGCCACCCTGTCGCCGCAGATGCGGGCGGAAGGCACGGCCATCTACAGTCTGGTGCGCAACATCGGCAGCAGCATCGGCATCGCCCTCGTGCAGACCTTGTTGGTACGCAATACGCAGATCGCCCATGCGTCCCTGACGGAACACATCACTATCGCCAACCCGGCCCTGCATGACCCCGGCATCGCACAGGTGTTCGACCTGGGCACGAGCACGGGCATCGCGGCGCTGAATGGCGAAATCACGCGGCAGGCGTCGATGATCGCCTACCTCGACGACTTCTGGCTGATGATGTGGCTGACCATCCTCGTGCTGCCGCTTTTGCTCCTGATCAAACCACCGAAGAAAAATGCGCCTGTCGTGGTCGACCACGCGGCCATGGAATAACCCTCATGCACACACCGATGAAACTCTCCCTGAGCGTCCTGGCGCTAAGTTTATCCCTGGCAGGCTGCGCCAGCATTCCGCCCGACACGCAACAGCTGCCGCAACAAGACCTGGCCACCGTGCAACTGGCGGCCGACATCCACCTGGCCAGCGAAGGCTGGCCCGCCGCCCAGTGGTGGCGCCAGTTCCAGGACGATCAGCTGGACCAGCTGATCGAACAGGCGCTGGCCGCCAGCCCGAACCTGGCGGTGGCGAATGCCCGCATCGGCTCGGCCCTTGCCGCGTTTGACGCGCAACACGCGCAGCGCGGCCCCAGGGTCGACCTGGACGCCAACGCCAGCCGCCAGCGCTATTCGGGCAACGGCCTGATGCCCGCCCCCATCGGCGGCAATTACTACAACGAGGTCACGGTGGGCGTGCAAGCCCATTACGACCTGGACTGGTGGGGCAAGCATAAGGCGCAGATCGCCGCCAGCCTGGGCGAAGTCAACGCGCGCCGTGCCGAGTATGCGATGGCGGAACAGATGCTGGCGGCCGAGATCGCCCGCCACTACTTCAGCATGCAAAACGGCTGGGCCCGCATGGACAACCTGCATGCGCTGGTCAAATTGCAACAGCTGCTGGTGCTGGACAAGGAAAAGCGCATCGCCAACGGCCTCGGCGTGAGCGACGACCATCTGTCCGCGCAAACGCGTTTGAGCTTGCTGCAGCAGCAGATCGCCCTGCTGGAAACGCAGGTCGTCACGGAACGGGAAGCCTTGCGCGCCCTGCTCGGCGGCGACAGCTCGGCGCTGGCCGGCCTGCAGCCAAAAGTTGCCCAGGCCCTGCCGCACGCCCTGCCCGGCAAGCTGGGCATGGAATTGCTGGCGCGCCGGCCCGACTTGCAGGCGGCCCGCTGGCGGGTACAGGCTTCGATGAGCAAGATCGAGGCGGCGCAGGCATCGTTCTACCCCGATATCGACCTGGGGGCCTCGTTCGGCCTCGATGCGATCAAACTGGGCAAGCTGCTGCAATCGGGCAGCCGCACCCTGTTCATCGGCCCTGCCCTGTCCTTGCCCCTGTTCGACAGCGGCCGCCTGCAGGCGCAGCTTGCCGGCGCGCGCAGCGAACGCAACGAACTGATCGCGGACTACAACCAGAACGTCTTCAATGTCGTGCGCGACGTGGCGCAGGCCGGTGCCAGGGTACAAGGCGTGGAAAACCAGCTGCGGCTGCAGCAGGACAACCTGCGCGCCAGCGAAGCGCAGCTGCGCAACGCGAATGCGCGACTCAAGCAAGGGCTGGCCGACCGCGCCACGCAACTGAACGCGGAAATGACCGTGCGCGGCCAGGTGGACCTGGGCATGCAGCTGCAAAACCAGCGCCAGAACGCGGAAATCAGCCTGACCGTGGCCCTGGGCGGCGGCTACCGGGGCAGCAGCGACTTTGCCGCCACGACGACTCAACAATAACGATCGATTACGGAATACATCATGAGCAGCGACACCACAACCACCTCCACCGAACAGCCGGGCAAACGCAAGGCCGTCCTGATCGCCATCACGGCCGCCTTTCTCGTGGCCGGCGCCGCCTGGACCGCCTACTATCAACTGGTGCTGTCCAGGGAAGAAGTGACGGACAACGCCTACGTAGGCGGCAACCTCGTCACCCTGTCCGCCCAAGTGACGGGCAATGTCGACGCCATCCGCGCCGACGAAACGCAGATGGTCAAGGCGGGCGCCCCGCTGATCACGCTGAACGCCATCGATGCGGACCTGGCCCTGAGCCAGGCCGAGGCGCGCCTGGGCAACGTCGTGCGCCAGGAGCGCGAACGCTATGCCAGCGTGGCGCAGTACGACGCCGTCATCGAGCAGCGCCGCCTGGCCTTGGCCACGGCGCAGGGCAACCTGGCGCGCCGCGCGCCGCTGGCGGCGGATCACACGATCTCGGGCGAAGACCTTGTTCATGCGAAACAGGCCGTCGACGACGCCAAAGCGGCCTTGATCGTGGCCCAGCGCCAGGCCGAGTCCGCCAAAGCGGGCGTGACCGGCGTGAACCTGGCCAGCCATCCGGCCGTGCTGTCGGCCAAGGGTGACGTGCTGCAGGCGTGGCTGGCCGTGCGCCGCAATGCCGTGGTCGCGCCCGTTTCAGGCTATGTGGCCAAGCGCAGCGTGCAACTGGGCACGCACGTGACGCCGGGCACGCCCCTGATGTCCATCGTGCCGCTCGACCAGTTATGGGTCGACGCGAACTTCAAGGAGTCCGAATTGCGCAATATCCGCGTGGGACAGGCGGCGACCATCGAAACGGATTTGTATGGCAGCAAAGTCGTCTACCACGGCAAGGTGCTGGGCATGTCGGCCGGCACGGGCAGCGCGTTTTCGCTGTTGCCGGCGCAAAACGCCACGGGCAACTGGATCAAGGTGGTACAGCGCGTGCCCGTGCGCATCACGCTGGACCCGAAAGAGCTGGCCGCCCACCCGCTGCGCATCGGCCTGTCGACGACGGTGACGGTCGACACGCGCCATGGCGAAGGGGCGACCCTGGACCAGCCGATGGCGGCGTCCACCGTCTACACGACCCAGGCGCTGAGCCAGCCCGTGGGCGAGGCGGAGAAGATGGCGGACGCCATCATTGCGCAAAACCTACTGAATTGATGCGTAGGTCGGCTTAGCGCAAGGCGCGTAAGCCGACAACATTGTTGGCACGGCCGGTGGTGGTGTCGGATTACGCGGGGCGTTGCCCCGCTAATCCGACCTACCTGGCCTTGCCGGCCGAGGCCACCTGATCCAGGATATGCTTGGGCACGGCCGCATAATGCTTGAATTCCATCGTGTACGTGGCGCGGCCCTGGGTCAGCGAGCGCAGGGTGGTGGAATAGCCGAACATTTCCGCCAGCGGCACGAGGGCCTTGACGATGCGCCCCGCGCCGCCGGGGATGTCGTCGACGCCCTGCACCATGCCGCGCCGCGCCGTCAAGTCGCCCATGACGTTGCCCATGAATTCTTCCGGCGTTTCCGCCTCCACCTGCATCATCGGTTCCAGCAGCACGGGATGGGCCTTGCGCATGCCGTCCTTGAAGGCGATGGAACCGGCCATGCGAAACGCGTTTTCATTCGAATCGACGTCGTGGTAGGAGCCGAACGTCAACGTGGCCTTGACGTCGACGACCGGATAGCCGGCCAGCACGCCCGCCTTCAGGGTTTCGATGATGCCCTTGTCGACGGCGGGAATGAATTCGCGCGGCACCACGCCGCCCTTGATGGCGTCGACAAACTGGTAGCCCGTGCCCGGCTCCAGCGGTTCAAGTTTCAGCACCACGTGGCCGTACTGGCCCCGTCCGCCAGATTGCTTGACGAACTTGCCCTCGATATCTTCCACCGCGCGCGTGATGGTTTCGCGATACGCCACCTGCGGCTTGCCCACGTTCGCTTCCACGCCGAATTCGCGCCGCATGCGGTCGACCAGAATTTCCAGGTGCAGTTCGCCCATGCCCGACATGATGGTCTGGCCCGATTCCTCGTCCGTATGCACCCTGAACGACGGGTCTTCCTGCGCCAGGCGGTTCAGGGCGATGCCCATCTTTTCCTGGTCCGGCTTGGTCTTCGGTTCGACGGCCTGGGAAATCACGGGTTCCGGGAAGATCATCTTTTCCAGCACGATGATGTGGTCGATGGCGCACAGGGTGTCGCCCGTGGTGACGGCTTTCAGGCCCACGGCGGCGGCGATGTCGCCCGCATACACTTCCTTGATTTCCTTGCGCTCGTTCGCATGCATCTGCAGGATGCGCCCCAGCCGCTCGCGCGCGCTCTTGGTGGGGTTGTAGACCATGTCGCCCGAGTTCACCACGCCCGAATACACGCGGAAGAAGGTCAGCTGCCCCACGAACGGGTCCGTCATGATCTTGAAGGCCAGCGCCGAGAAATGCTCGTCGTCGGCCGGATGGCGCTCCACCTCGTTGTCGTGCTCGTCGTGGCCCATGATGGGCGGCACTTCCAGCGGCGACGGCAGGTATTCGATGACGGCGTCGAGCATGGCCTGCACGCCCTTGTTCTTGAAGGCGCTGCCGCACAGCATGGGCACGATTTCGTTGCGGATGGTGCGCGCACGCAAAGCCTGCTTGAGTTCCGCTTCCGTGAACGTGTCGCCATTCAGGTAGCGCTCCGTCATGTCGAGGCTCGCTTCAGCCGCCTGTTCGACCAGGTGCTCGTGCCATTCCCGCGCCTGCGCCAGCAGCTCGGCGGGAATCTCGCCATAGCTGAACTGCACTCCCTGGCTGGCGTCGTCCCAGGTGATGGCGCGCATTTTCAGCAAGTCGATGACGCCCGTAAAATGCTCTTCCGCGCCGATGGGCAGCTGGATGGGCACGGCCACGCCCTTCAGGCGCTCGCCGATCTGCTTGCGCACGCGCAAGAAATCCGCGCCCACCCGGTCCATCTTGTTGATGAAGGCGATGCGCGGCACATGGTATTTATTGGCCTGGCGCCAGACGGTCTCGGACTGGGGCTGCACGCCGCCGACGGCGTCGTAGACCATCACGGCGCCGTCGAGCACGCGCATCGAACGCTCCACCTCGATCGTGAAATCCACGTGGCCGGGCGTGTCGATGATGTTAATGCGGTGTTCGGGGAAGTTGCCGGCCATGCCTTTCCAGAACGCGGTGGTGGCGGCCGAGGTGATGGTGATGCCCCGTTCCTGCTCCTGCTCCATCCAGTCCATGGTGGCGGCGCCGTTGTGCACTTCACCGATCTTGTGATTGACCCCCGTATAAAAAAGGATGCGCTCGGTGGTGGTGGTCTTGCCGGCGTCGATATGGGCGCTGATGCCGATGTTGCGGTAGCGCTCGATAGGTGTTTTGCGGGTCATCACAATCTCCATGGCTAGCCCCGGCACGACTGTGTTTGCGCCGGTTTTCCAGTGTAGCAGACATCGATTTTGGCAGTGGCGGGTAACCGGTTTTTACCATGCGCGCAACACTGACATTAACGCGCACGCGCGTTGCACAGGACAAATAAGAGTTTCGGCTATACTTTCAACTTTATTAATCCAGCAAAGATTAATCAAAATCAATACGCACGGTGAATTACCGTGCAAGGCGACGCCGCCGGCATGCAGCCCAGGTGCGCACCGAATGACATGCCCCACTCAGCCTATGACCATCCAACTAAGAAAAATAATCCTCTCCTCCCTGCTGGCGTCGCCGGCGCTGGCCATGGCCGGCGAACTGGAACAGCAAATGCAGCGTTGCGCCGTGCTTGGTGACGCCAGCGCCCGCCTGGGCTGCTTCGACACCCTGGCCAAGGCGGCGGAAAAAGCCACCATCGCCGCCGGCGGCGATCCCGTCACCGCTGCCGTGGCCCTGGCAGCGGCTGCCGAGGTTGCTCCCATCACGCCCGTCAGCCCGCCGGGCGTGGCCACGCCGGACGCCGTCAACGCCGCCATCCCCGCCATCGCGCAGGCTGGCGCGGCGCCGCCGGAAGCACCGATTTCGCGCACCCAGCAATCGTGGGAACTGAACGACGCATCGAAACGGGGCCTGTTCAACTTCCGCCCGCACCGCGACACCTATCTGTTGCTGGCCAATTACAGCGACGCCTCGAACGACGAACCGTTCCAGGATTTCACGCCAGCCGGCATCAAGAGCCAGCACGTGGAATTGACCTTCCAGCTGAGTTTCAAGATGAAACTGCTGGAGGACATCGCCGGCACGCCCATCGACATGTGGTTCGGCTACACGCAGCAAAGTTTCTGGCAGGCGTATAACCGCAAGGCTTCGAGCCCCTTCCGCGAGACCAATTACCAGCCGGAGCTGATGCTGATCTTGCCGATCAACAAGAATTTCGCGGGCCTGGAATTCAATTACCTGAACCTGGGCCTCGTGCACCAGTCGAATGGCCAGACCTCGACCCTGTCGCGCAGCTGGAACCGCGTGTATGCCGAGCTGGGCGTGGAAAAAGACAACCTGGCCGTCACGGGCCGCATCTGGCACCGCCTCGACAACAGCGCGACGGACAACGACAATATCGACATCACCGATTACATGGGACATGGCGACTTGCGCGTGAGCTACCGCAACAAGGGCCATGAATACGCCGTGACGGCGCGCCGCAATTTCAGCAAGAAGCATGGCTCGATGCAGGCCAGCTGGGCTTTCCCATTGAAAGCCAACCTGAAAGGCTATCTGCAGCTGTTCTCCGGCTATGGCCAGAGCCTGATCGACTATAACTATTCGCAGAAATCGATCGGCGCCGGTTTCATGGTCGACCTGTAAGCAGTACACGCATAAAAAATGGCGCCGACGGCGCCATTTTTTATGGGAAATCCAGTTTAGTGCCGCCCGCCACCGAGCACCCGAGCCGGCAGCATGACGATGGCGCGCAGCAATTCGAACACGCCTTCCACGCCGATGCCGATCAGGCGAAATGGCAGCAACAGCAGCCAGGCCAGCGGATACAGCACGAGAGCCAGCAAGGCCAGGGGCCAGCACACCAGCAAGAGCAGCAGCCACAGCACGAATCCCAGCATCGCGTTCCCCTCGAATGAAATGTGCGGAGCAAGCCGTGCTTGCCCCGCTACCGTGACGGCACTATAGCCAAGCGCCGCGGGGGCGGCAACGGCCGTGCGACGAACTGCGTGCTACGGGGATGAACGGTGCAAAAACGGGAATGAACGGGGGCTTACTGGCCGACGCAAATCACTTTCGTGATGTACTCGTGCGCGTTCGGCTTCTTGCTGGCGGCCCATTTGATGGCCTGGTTGGCCTCTTCGATGGTCAGGATGGAGGCCTTGTCCTTCGACTTGATGAAGGACACGCCTTCAAACACGCCTTCCTTGCTGCGCATTACCTTGGCAAACACGGGCGGTTTGGTCTCGCCGTCGCTGATTTTGTTCTGTTGCACGAGGTAACGCTGATCGATCTGTTCCATGATAATAAAGCTGTCCAGTGGTAAAAGACGGAATATACCCTGAATGGACAAACGCCGCAGGATGAAATCGCTGCGGCGTTGCCCAAATTTGATTTCGAACGGCTGACAAAACCGTAGCGAGCGGCAGTGAGTTGTGGCTAAGAAGCGCAACCGTACTTTAGTACGGTGAGCATCGCAGGCCGCAAATCGCGACGCGCAGCAGGTTTGGTCAGCTGATCAGGCGTAGACGGGATTCTGCGTCACTGGCTGCAGATTCACGTCATAGATCACCTGCGCGCGGATCGACGTTTCCAGCGAGGGGATCGAGCCGCCCGCGCGGTACTGGAAGCTCACCTGCAGCACGTCGCCCGCCTTCACGGCCACCGGCGCGGCCAGCGGCAGGCACATGTAGTGGTTCAGCCAGTCGATGGTGGTCGAGCGCTCGGGCACGACGGCCAGGATATTCTTGGTGACGAAACGCAAGGCGTTCAAGGTGCCGCTGCGCTCGACAACGAACTTGCCGTCGAAACCGAACACGCTGTCCGTCGGCTGGCTGAAGTCGATGATGCTGTAGACGGACGGCGGCGCCAGTTCCAGCACGCCCGGGTGGATGGCCGTGGTTTCCTGGAATTGCACGATGGGCGCATAAAACCCCTCGAAATCGTATTCCTGCTGCATCGGCTGCACGGCCATAATGACGGCCTCGGGCAGGAAGATGGGCAGCGGGCCGCCGAAGCGGGCCAGGTAGCGGCGCTTGAACGATTCGATCACTTCCACCTGTTTTTCGCGCAGCATGCCCACATGGATCATTTCGCAGATGACCACATCGACGGGCTCGGGCGGCAGGTATTCGAAGGCGTCCGCATGGACGACTTCGACTTTTTCACCGTTGGGATTGAGCGCCAGCATCTTGCGCGCTTCCTTGACCATGTCCGGATTGAACTCCACGCACCAGACCTTGTCGGCGCGCGCTGCCGCAAACCACGACAGCACGCCCGTGCCGCCGCCCAGCTCCAGCACCTTCATGCCGGGTTTCACCGCGTAATCGATCGCCGACTTGAACCCGTGCATGCGGTTCTGGTCCATCAGCATATTGTGATGGTAATGGACGGGGATAAATTGCCCCAGGTAACAACTCTCGATTTCTCGTTCATTCAGCATGTCTGTCCTCTTGGAGTCTGGCTCCGATGGCCGATCGGTTTTGTCATTCCAGAAAGCAGTGATATCGCACGGGCTGCGCGCGGGGCGGCGACAATACAGCCGGCGCCTGACGGTGGTGTGATGGCCCATGCGAACAATCTCCTGATTAATGCGACACGATCATTATCGTTAATCGCCAGGGAGAACAAAGGGCTGAGGTGAGAGGCAATTCCATGCCAGTTTCGGCGCTGGCATGGAAAATATTATCAGAACGACTATTTGCGGGCAGCGCGCGCCTTCTGGGCCGCTTCGATGATGGCCACCACGCCCGGCTTGTCGCCGGCCTGGGCGAACTGCACGGCCGTCCAGCCATGGTCGCTTTTCAGGCTGGCGTCCGCGCCCCAGGACAACAGCAGCTTGACGGCGCCCTCCTGTCCTTCGCGGGCGGCAAACATCAGCGGCGTGATATTGGCAGGCGCGCGCGCATCAACGACGGCGTCGCGGTCGAGCAATATCTTCATGATGGGCAAGTCACCCGCCGAGGCCGCATAGTGGAGCGCCGTCCAGCCGCTCTGGTTGACCTTGGCACCCTTGGCCAGCAAGGCGTTCACCGCGTCCAGCTTGTGCTTGTAGGCGGCCATCATCAGCGCCGTGTTGCCGTTGGCCGAACGGGCCTCGATATCGATGCCGGGTGCGTCGAGCAGCAGCTTGAACACCTTGTCCGCATCGTCGCGCAGGGCCAGCACAAGCGGTATGTCGCCGCGCTGCGCGTCAGGCTGGTTCGGATTCATGCCGTCAGCCAGCATGCCGCGCACGCCGCTGTCGTTGTTGACGGAGACGGCGCGGAAGAAGGCATCCGGGTCCGGCGCCGCCTGGCCGGCCGTCGCCCAGCACAGCAGCATCGCCGCAGCGAGTTTTTTCATCATGTCGAACCTTAAGAAGTTACGGCAACTGATTGAATAGCTTGAAGAAATTGTCCGTCGTCTGTTTCGCCACCTGGTCCAGGGGAATGCCTTTCAGGGTCGACAGGTACTCGGCCACGTGGGCCACGTAGCCCGGTTCGTTCATTCGGCCGCGGAACGGCACGGGCGCCAGGTACGGCGAATCCGTCTCGATCAGGATGCGCTCGAGCGGCACTTCCAGCGCCACGGCCTGCAAATCCTTGGCGCTCTTGAACGTGACGATGCCTGAAAACGAGATATAGAAACCCATGTCGATGGCGGCGCGCGCCACTTCCAGCGATTCCGTAAAGCAATGCATGACGCCGGCCACGCCGCCGTCGGCCACGCCCGCGCCCTCTTCGCGCATGATGCGTATCGTGTCTTCGCTGGCCGCTCTTGTGTGAATAATCAAGGGTTTACGGGTGATTCTTGAAGCTTTGATGTGAGTGCGGAAACGCTCGCGCTGCCACTCGAGGTCGCCCGTCAGGCGGAAATAATCGAGGCCCGTCTCGCCGATGGCGATGATCTTCGGGTGGTCGGCCAGGCGCACCAGGTCTTCCACCGACGGTTCAGGCGTGTCCTCGTAATCGGGATGCACGCCAACGGAGGCAAAGATATGCGGATACTGCTCGGCCAGGGCCAGCACCTGCGGGAAGTCCGGCAAGTCGACGGACACGCACAGTGCGTGCGTCACCTTGTTCTCGGCCATCTTGGCGAGGATCTCGGGCATGCGAGCAGCCAGCTCGGGGAAATTGATATGGCAATGGGAATCGATATACATAAGGCGGGATTGTACCGGAGGGAGCAAAAACTGGCAGGGGAACGGCGGCGGCGCGCATCCCCTGCCGGGGCGGTTCGGATGCTGGCAGCCGATTACATCTGCGAGGCCGGATGTTCCGCGAGCGGAACGAAGTTGCCGGTCGATTCGTCGAGCGCGTCGAGCGAACCGTTCTCGATGTCGTACACCCAGCCATGCAGGGTCAGGCGATGCTGCGCCATGGCCAGCGCCACCGAGGGATGCGTGCGCAGGTTATTCAGTTGCGCGACCACGTTGGCGCGCACCATGCCGTCGATGCGCGACTGTTCCGTCGGATGGTCGACCGACTCGTTGATCATGCGCGCAGCATCCGCATGGTGCAGCCAGCTGCGCACGGCCGGCATGTGATCGAGGCAGGCGCAGGTGGCGATCGCCTTCATCGCGCCGCAATCGGAATGGCCGCAAATGACGATGTCGGTCACGTTCAGGGCGGACACGGCAAACTCCACCGTGGCGCTGACGCCGCCCGGCTCCGGGCCGTACGAAGGCACGATGTTGCCCGCGTTGCGGATCACGAAGAGTTCGCCCGGCTCGCGCTGCGTCACCAGTTCCGGCACCATGCGGCTGTCCGAGCAGGAAATGAACAAGGCCTTCGGGGTTTGTCCCGTGGCCAGGGTCTTGAACAACTCGCGGCGCTCAGGAAAAACCTCTTTTTGGAAACGTAGGAATCCAGCAATAATGTCGCGCATAATCAATAGGGATCGTTATCTGAGCCGGTATTATCGCTGAATGGCGCAGGTTTCGCCTATTGCCCCGCCTACTGCCCTTCTGGCGGCTGCCACAGTTCCACCTTGTTGCCCTCGGGATCGATGACCCAGCCGAACTGGCCGTATGCCGAGTCGGGCGCCTTGTCCAGCACATTACAGCCTTCGTCGCGCAGCGCTTGCAGCAGCGCATCGAGGTCGTCGACCCGGTAATTGATCATGAAGGACGCCTTGCCGGGCGCGAACTGCTCGCTGTCCTTGGCCGCCACGGACCAGATGGTGGTGCCGGCCGTGGGCTGTCCAGCGGCATCCGTCCAGGTGAAGGCGGCGCCGCCCCAGGGCTGCACGTCCAGGCCCAGGTGGCGCTGGTACCAGGCGCGCAGCGCGGCCGGGTCTTGCGCCTGGAAAAAGATACCGCCAATGCCAGTGACTCGTTGCATGCACGCCTCCGTTGCTGTTCAGTGCCTTGACTGTAACACCGGGGGTCAAGCGTGGCAAACGGCACAGAGATAATTTACATTAACTCAGTAACGCAAGCCCTTGATTTCATTGGCAGCTTGAAGCATAGTCTAGCAGCATGTCTTCGAGGAACAGCTTGGGCGACAAAGGGTGTTCGGCAATCGCGCGGCGCTCATTCGCCGCCTTGATGGCGGCCATCAGGCGGCTGACGTTGATGCGCCCGGCCAGCGCTTCCAGTTCGCGCCGGTGGCGCGGGTAGTAGCGGATGGTGCCGGACAATTTAACGGAAAACATGTCGTACAGCCAGCGCTGGAGCGATGCCACGAGCGGCGCCAGCGGCGCCTTCTGCAATTTGTCGGCCGCCTTCAGGGCCGCTTCCACGCCGGGATTGGCCAGCACTTGCAGCAACTGTTCCGTTTCCTCGCGACCACCCGATTCGGACTGGGCCAGCGCCGCCAGCGGCGCGCCCCCCTGCTCTCGCAGCCAGCTGTCCGCATCGTTCAAGCCTTGCGCCTTGAGCCACGTCAACGCCTGCTCGTGGCTGGGCATGGGCAAGGCAAATTTCCTGCAGCGCGACAAAATCGTCGGCAACAGGCGGTCCAGGCTGTTCGAGGCCAGCAGGAACAAGGTGCCCGGCGGCGGCTCTTCCAGGGTCTTCAGCAAGGCGTTCGAGGCGGGCGTGTTGAGCGCCTCGGCCGGGTACAGCACGACCACGCGCAAGCCTTGCCGGTGCGTGGAAATGTTCATGAAGTCGGCCAGGTTGCGGATCTGTTCGATCTTGATGTCTTTCGACGGCGTCTTGGTCTTGGCGCTTTTCTTCGCGCCTTCACCCTCTTCGCCGTCGTCCGCCACCTCGTCTTCCAGCGCTTCCGGACGCACGCGGCGGTAATCGGGATGGTTGCCCTGGCTAAACCAGCCGCACGAGGCGCAGGCGCCGCAGGCATGGCCGTCGGCGCGCACGTCTTCGCACAGCAGCGCCTGCGCAAAATGCTCGATGAAGTCGGCCTTGCCGATGCCTTGCGCGCCATGGAACAAAATGGCGTGTGGCATGCGCGGACGCAGGGCTTGCAGCTGCTGCCACGCGTCCTGTTGCCACGGATACAGAGAACTTGTCATATCTTCTTCTTTTAAATCAGCGCGTTACAGTGCTTTGTGCAAGCAATACATCAAGCAATTGCGCGA
The DNA here is from genome assembly GCF_046113285.1 of Janthinobacterium aestuarii. Taxonomy (NCBI): domain Bacteria; kingdom Pseudomonadati; phylum Pseudomonadota; class Betaproteobacteria; order Burkholderiales; family Oxalobacteraceae; genus Janthinobacterium; species Janthinobacterium aestuarii. The sequence continues at coordinate 3,015,811 of NZ_CP142524.1, read as the reverse complement.
GCTGCACCTGGATGTCGGCAATGCTTTGCGTGGAATCGATGATGCGGAAACGCTGCGGGAACTGGGCCGCGCGGCGCAAATACTCATTGCGCGTGGCGGCAAAGAAATCCGCCTGCTCCTGCTCGAATTTATCCAGTGCGCGCGTGGCATCCAGACGGGCGCGGGCCACGGCCAGCGGCACGTCGAACAGGAACGTGATGTCCGGCTGCAAATGCGGGTGCACCCACGCTTCCAGCTGCTCCATCTTGCGCAAGTCCATGCCCCGGCCGCCGCCCTGGTAGGCGAAGCTGGCATCGGTAAAGCGGTCGGAAATGACCCACTCGCCCCGTTCCAGGGCTGGCGCGATGACTTGCGCGATGTGTTCGCGGCGGCTGGCGAACATCAGCAAGGCTTCCGTTTCCAGGTGCATCTTTTCATGCAGCAGCAGTTCGCGCAGCTTTTCGCCCAGGCTGGTGCCGCCTGGTTCGCGCGACGAAACGAGGCTCACGCCCCGCTGCCGCAGGTAATCGGTAACAAAGCCGATATGCGTCGACTTGCCCGCGCCGTCGATGCCTTCGAAGGTGATGAAGCGCGGTTGATAGTGTTGTGTCATGAAGCTCTTGATTTGATAAGGATATTAGCGCTGGTACTGGTTCACCGCGCGGTTATGGTCGGGCAAGTTGGCCGAGAACTGGCTGGTGCCGTCGCCGCGCGCGACGAAGTACAGCGCCTGCGTGCGGGCCGGCGCCAGCGCCGCCGTCAGCGATTGCGCGCCAGCCAGGGCGATCGGCGTGGGCGGCAAGCCGCCGCGCGTGTAAGTATTGTACGGGGTGTCCGCTTCCAGGTCGCGTTTGCGGATCTTGCCCTGGTAGTTGTCGCCCATGCCATAGATCACGGTGGGATCCGTCTGCAGCAGCATGCCCGTCTTCAGACGGTTGACGAACACGCCGGCGATCATGGCCCGCTCGGACTTTTGTCCCGTTTCCTTTTCCACGATGGACGCCATGATCAGCGCCTCGTACGGGTTTTTATACGGCAAGGCCGGATCGCGCTTGTCCCACGCTTCGGACAGTCGGCCTATCATGGCCGCGTGCGCCTGCTTGAAAATCTGCATTTCGCTGGCGCCCTTGGCGAACAGATACGTGTCCGGGAAGAACAAGCCTTCCGGCAGCACATATTCGGGGCTGATCTTCGCCATCAGTTCCTTGTCGGACAGGCCCACGGTATCGTGCTTGAGACCAGGATGGCTGGCCATGGCCATGCGCATCTGCCTGAAGGTCCAGCCTTCGATGATGGTCAAGGATTCCTGCGCGAACTCGCCCCGTGCCAGCTGCGTGATCAGACGCTGCGGCGTCGTGCCCGGCTTCAGCTCGTAGGAACCGGCCTTGATCTTCGAGGTCTTGCCTTCGATGCGCGCCAGCATGTTGAACAAGATGGGCACGATGGGCACGCCCGCGTCCGCGATCTGCTGGCCGGCCGCATGCGCGCCGCTGCCGGGCGCAATCGTAAACGGAATCGCTTCGCCGTCCGTGGTGATGGGCTGCTGCGCCCAGTACACAAAAGTACCGCCCACGCCGATGGCGGCGATGACTGAACTGACTACAAGTTTTTTAAAGAAAGCCATTGTTCCGATTCTTGTGATGCACTCGCTGGCGGGCAGCGCGCGCTTGTTATGATCGTTCATTTGTGAAGCAAGTACGCGCAAAGCGGCGCCAACACTGGCAATCTTGCCGCTGCCGACGCAATCTGCGCGACATCACTATAATGAACCCGTAATGATAATGCTTAATCGCTGATCTAATGGAAATTATGAATAACTGGAATCAATTTTTAACCGCCCAAGGCGCCCGCCCCGCTGCCATCGATGGCGCGCCTGACGGCACCGCCCCCATCGCCGCCGCCCCTATCGCCGATTTTGGCCAGTCCCTGACAGTGTCCCAGCTGCAAGAAGGTTTTGTCGCGGCCATCACGGACCAGGGCTTGATCGGCCTGACCGGCGACGAGGCAGCCAGTTTCCTGCACGGCCAGCTGACCAACGACGTGGAACACCTGAGCCAGGAGCAAGTGCGCCTGGCCGGCTACTGCACGCCGAAGGGCCGCCTGCTGGCCAGTTTTTTGATGTGGCGCAACGCCACCACCATTTATCTGCAATTGCCGCGCGCCATACAACCCGCCATCCAGAAGCGCCTGCAGATGTTCGTGCTGCGCGCCAAGGCCAAGCTGCACGATGCGTCCGTTGATGAAGCGAACCAGGTCATGCTGGGCCTCGGTGGCAAGCAAGCCGGCGCGGCCCTGTCCGCCTGGTTCCCCGCCCTGCCCGCCACGCCGTTCAGCAAGGTCGAGCACGCGCTGGGCACCGTGCTGCGCGTGGCCGACGCCTTCGGCAGCGCCCGCTATGAATGGCTGACGTCGGCCGCCACGGCGCGCGACGTGTGGCCGCAGCTGGCTGAAAAACTGGCCAAGGGCGGCAATGACGCCTGGCAATTGTCGGACATCCATGCGGGCATCCCGCAAATCACGGCCGCCACGCAAGAGCAATTCGTGCCGCAAATGGTCAATTTCGAGCTGCTGGGCGGCGTCAATTTCAAGAAAGGCTGCTACCCGGGCCAGGAAATCGTCGCGCGCAGCCAGTACCTGGGCAAGCTCAAGCGCCGCACCACCCTCGTCAGCATCGCTGACGCAAGCGTCGTGGCCGGTGGCGAACTGTTTGCCGTCAGCGACCCCGAGCAACCTTGCGGCATGGTCGTCAACGCGGCGCCCAACGGCAGCGGCGGCATCGACGCCCTCGTTGAAATGAAGCTGGGGGCGATCGAAGAAGGTTCAAGCGCCGCTGGCGCCGTGCGCTACGGCTCGGCCCAGGGTGCGGCCGTGCATTTCCTGCCCATGCCTTACGTGCTTGATGCACTCGACTTGTGAGAATGCCATGAAAGATTTGTACATTTATTATCAGGTCAAGGAAGAGCACGCCCAGGCGCTGGAAGCCAGGGTGCGCGCCTTGCAGGCCAAGCTGGCGGCCGCGTCCGGCGTAGCGCCGCAACTGAAGCGCCGCCCCGAAGCCAAGGATGGCTTGCAGACGTGGATGGAAATCTATCCCGTCGTCGGCGAAGGCTTTGCCGAATTGCTGGCCGCTGCCGCCGACGAGGCGGGCTTGCTGGCCCTGACGGCCGGCGCGCGCCATACGGAAGTGTTCATGGATTTGCCCCCATGTGCCTGATCGTTTTTGCCTGGAAAGTCAATCCGCACATTCCGCTGATTGCCGCCGCCAACCGCGACGAATTCTATGAACGCGCCAGCGCCCCCGCCGGGGCCTGGCCCGAACACCCGCAAGTGTATGCGGGCCGCGACCTGCAGGCGGGAGGCAGCTGGATGGGCATCACCCAGGCCGGCAGCGGCAGCTCGCGCTTTGCCGCCATCACGAATATCCGCAGCCCGCAAGACCGCAACCCGGACGCCCCCTCGCGCGGCGCCCTGGTGGCCGACTATCTGGCCGGCAACATGTCGCCGCAAGACTATATCGCGCAAATCCGCCCCGGCAGCGGTGCCTACAACGGTTTCAATCTGGTGCTCGGTGACGCGGATACCCTGATCTGGTTTTCCAACCGCGGCGATGGCGATGCGCGCAATGGCCAGCCTTTGGAGCCAGGCATCTACGGCCTGTCGAACGCCCTGCTCGACGCGCCGTGGCCGAAGGTCCTGAAGACCAAGGCCCAGTTCGCCAGCCTGCTGTGCCAGGGCGCCCCCGACGAGGCCTACTTCGACATGCTGGCCGACACCACGCGCGCCCCGGACTTCCGCTTGCCCGACACGGGCGTGCCGCTCGACCTCGAGCGCGTGCTGTCCGCCGTCTGCATCGAAACGCCGGGCTACGGCACGCGCACGTCCACCGTCGTAAAACTGTTCCCGGACTCGCCCGGCGAATTGCATGAGCTGGTGATCCAGTAGGTCGGGTTAGCGCGCAAGCGCGTAACCCGACAATACCAGCGTCCTCAACCGGCATCACCACCGTCCCCGATGTCGGATTACGCGCGCCTCTGGCGCGCTAATCCGACCTACGCAAGCTTTCCCTATCCTCATCGAAAACCCATCCATCATCGCCGCGCAGAAAAAAGAAATCGCTTGCATTTGCGCGCAAGCGCGTAACCCGACAACACCAGCGCCCTCAGCCTGCATCACCACCGTCCCCGATGTCGGATTACGCGCGCCTCTGGCGCGCTAATCCGACCTACGCAAGCTTTCCCTATCCTCATCGAAAACCCACCATCCCTCCATCCGCACAAAAAAAGAAAGCGCTTGCGCAAGCGCTTTCTTTTGTTTACGATAGATTCCAACGCGGCGACACAGCCGCACACTATCGCAGCACACAATAAGAATAAAACCATCAGGAGACACCATGGCCACCATGGAAGATGTAGCGCGGGCGGCGGACGTATCGTTGTCGACCGTTTCGCACGTACTCAACGGCACCCGCAAGGTCAGCCCGAAAACCGTCGCCGCCGTCAACGCGGCCATGCAGCAGATCGGCTATGTGCCGAACATGCTGGCGCGCGCCCTGGCCGGCTCCTCGTCGGGCACCATCGGCGTGGCCATTTCCGCTTTCACCAATCATTACTTCAGTGAAACCGTGCGCGCCATCGAGGCGGCCTGCACGCGCCACGGTTTGATGATGCTGTTTTCCGATACGCATGACGATCCCGAACAGGAACTCAAGGTGGTGCAGAACTTGCACCAGCGCCGGGTCGACGGCATCGTGCTGGCGCCTTCGGGCGACTCGCACCATCGCACCCTCGACTACTTGACCAGCAACAAGATCGCTTCCGTGCTGGTCGACCGCATGTCGCCCCAGCCGTTCGACCAGGTGGGCGTGGAAAACATCGAGGCGACGGCCCAGCTGGTCAGCCACCTGATCGCGGCCCACGGCCACCGCCGCATCGGTTTCATCGCGGGCGCACCCGGCCTGTCCACGACGCACGAGCGTATCGACGGCTACCGCCTGGCCTTGCAGCGCGCCGATATCGTTTTTGACCCCGCACTGCTGCGCTCGGGCGACTCCAACCTCGAACGCAGCGGCGCGGCCACGCGCGAACTGCTGGCATTGCCGCAGCGCCCTACGGCCATCGTTGCCGGCAATAACCTGATGACCATCGGCACCATGCACGCCTTGCGCGATGCACAGATTGCGGTACCGCAAGACGTGGCGCTGGCCGGCTTCGATGATTTCGACTGGGCCGATTACTTCAGCCCCCGCCTGACCGTGATGGCGCAGCCGCTCGAAGAGCTGGGCGCCATGGCCGTCGACCTGTTGATCGACCGTATCGCCAACCCGGGCCGCGCCCAGCATGTGCAGCGCTTGTCGCCGACCTTGCGCGTACGCAACTCCTGCGGCTGCCCCTGACCTTTCACTGTAAATCAACATGCATCCAGCGATTTCCCTCGGTATCGACCTCGGTACCTCCGAACTGAAAACCGTGCTGATGGACGGCACGGGCACCGTGCGCGGCCAGGCCTCCGTGCGCATCGATACCAGCCGCCCGCAGCCGGGCTGGTCCGAACAGTCGCCGCAGGACTGGTGGGCCGCCTGCGTCAACGCGCTGGGCCAGCTGCGCACCGGCTGGCCGCAGGACTACGCGCGCATCGCCTGCATCGGCCTGTCGGGCCAGATGCATGGCGCCGTGCTGCTCGACAGCAACGACAAGGTGATACGCCCCGCCATCCTGTGGAACGATGCGCGCGCCGAAGCCGAGGCGGCGAGCCTGGCGCGCGACTATCCCGCCTACGCGGACGTAACGGGCAGCCTGCCCATGGCAGGCCTGACGGCGCCAAAACTGCTGTGGCTGCAAAAGCATGAGCCGGCCGCGTTTGCCGCCATCGCCTGCGTGCTGTCGCCGAAAGACTATCTGCGCCTGCGCTTGACGGGAATCAAACTGACGGACATGTCCGACGCGGCCGGCACCCTGTGGCTGGACGAGGCCGCTCGCGCCTGGTTCGCGCCCATGCTGGCCGCCTGCGGCCTGGTGCCCGAACAGATGCCGGCGCTGGCCGAAGGCGACGCGGCCACGGGCACCGTGCAGGCCGCCATCGCAGACCAGCTGGGCTTGCCGATGGACGTGGTGGTGGCCGGTGGCGGGGGCGACAACCCCGTCTCGGCCGTAGGCATCGGCGCCGTCAACGGCGGCGACAGTTTCATTTCGCTCGGTACCAGCGCCGCCATCGTGTCCGTCACCGAGCAGCCGCTGGGCAACCCGGCCGGCGGCGTGCACAGCTTTTGCCACGCCCTGCCCGGCCGCTGGTATGCGATGGGGGCGATCCTGTCCGGCGCCAGCTGTTTGCGCTGGGCCACTGGCGTGCTGGGCCAGCCCGACGAGGCGGCCCTGCTGGCGCTGGTGGAAAGCGCCGTGCCGCTCGACGCGCCCATCACGCCATCCGCCCCCCTGTTCCTGCCCTATCTGTCGGGCGAGCGCACGCCCCATAACGACCCGCAAGTGCGCGGCGCCTTTTTGCAACTGGGCCACGACAGCACGCCGGCGCAGCTCGGCTACGCCGTGCTCGAAGGCGTGGCGTTCGCCTTGCGCGACGCCATGGCGGCCGTCACCTCGACCGGTGCCGTGGTGCCACACTGCATGCTCGTGGGCGGCGGCGCGCGCAGCCAGTACTGGGCGCAGCTGCTGGCCAATGTGCTGGGACGCGACATGCGCACCTTGCACAACAGCGAACTGTCGGCCAGCCTCGGTGCGGCCAAGCTGGGCTTTGCGGCCATCGGCGACGCCAGCCTGCTGACGCAGGGCTTGCCCATCAAAAACACTTTCCTGCCCGATGCCGCGCACAGCGCAGCCTTGAGCATCCGCTACGGCCGCTACCGTAGCCTGTTTCCCGCCGTGCAAGCTCTGCACCAACTCAGTGATAAGGAATAGCAATGAACCAGCTGCAACAACTGAAGCAACACAGCACCGTCGTCGCCGACACGGGCGACTTTTTGCAACTGGCCCGCTTCGCGCCGCAGGACGCCACCACCAATCCGTCGCTGATTTTAAAGGCCGTGCTGCAACCCGATTACGCGCCCTTGCTGGAAAGCACGGTCGCAGCCCACAAGCATGCCTCGCTCGACGATATCGTCGACCAGGTGCTCGTACGTTTCGGCCTGGAAATCCTGAAAGTGGTGCCGGGCCGCGTATCGACGGAAGTCGATGCCCGCCTGAGCTTTGACCGCGACGCCACCGTGGCCCGCGGACGCCGCCTGATCGCCCTGTACGAGCAAGCCGGCATTGGCCGCGAGCGCGTGCTGATCAAGGTCGCCGCCACCTGGGAAGGCATCCAGGCCGCGCGCGAACTGGAAAAAGACGGCATCTTTTGCAACCTGACCCTGCTGTTCGCATTTTGCCAGGCCGTCGCCTGCGCCGACGCGAAGGTGCGGCTGATTTCGCCGTTCGTGGGCCGCATCTACGACTGGCATAAAAAATCGCTGGGCGCGGCATGGGACGAAGCGGCGCGCAGCCTGTCCAACGATCCAGGCGTGCAATCGGTCACGCGCATCTTTAATTACTACAAGCAACATGGCATCGCCACGCAAGTGATGGGCGCCAGCTTCCGCAACGTGGGACAGATCACGGCCCTGTCCGGCTGCGACTTGCTGACCATCAGCCCTGACTTGCTGGCCAAGCTCGAAGCGTCCAACGAACCGTTCGAGCGCGCGCTGGGCGCCGACCTGGGCGCGGCGCAGCCGGCCGTCACCTACGACGAGGCGGCCTTCCGCTACGCCCTGAACGACGATGCGATGGCCACCGAGAAGCTGGCCGAAGGCATCCGCGGCTTTGCCGTCGATGCGGGCAAGCTCGATGCCATGATCGAGAAATTACGCAGCCAATAAGTTTGCACCCGGTTTTTCACCCGTAGCACCGTTTGTTTTTACAATAAAAACCCTTGGAGATCCTCATGAAAAAAGTCATTACCGCCACCCTGCTGCTGTCCGCCGCCTGTGGCGCCTTCGCCGCCGACAAACCGCTGAAATCGATCGGCGTGAGCGTGGGCGACCTGGCCAACCCGTTTTTTGTCGCGATTGGCCGCGGCGCGGAAGAAAGCGCGAAAAAGCTGGGCGGGCCCGGCGTGAAAGTCACCACGGTGTCCAGCAAGTATGACCTGAACACCCAGGTGGACCAGATCGAAAACTTTATCGCCAACAAGACCGACATCATCATCCTGAACGCCGTCGATTCCAAAGGCATCGCCCCGGCCATCAAGAAAGCGCGCAATGCGGGCGTGGTCGTGATCGCCGTCGACGTGGGCGCCGTGGGCGCTTCGGCCACCGTGATGTCCGACAACACCATGGCCGGCGACGTGTCGTGCGCCTACCTGGCCAAGCAGATCGGCGGCAAGGGCAATGTGGTGATCCTCAACGGCCCGCCCGTCACCTCCGTGATCGACCGCGTCAATGGCTGCAAGAAAACCCTGGCCGCGTTCAAGGATATCAAGATCCTGTCCGACAACCAGAACGCGGGCGGCAGCCGCGACGGCGGCATGACCGTGATGTCGAACCTGCTGACGGCCCATCCGAAGATCGACGGCGTGTTCGCCATCAACGATCCGACGGGCATCGGCGCCGAACTGGCAATCAAGCAATCGAAACGTACGGACGTGAAACTGATCACGGCCGTCGATGGCGCGCCCGATGGCCAGAACGCCCTGAAAAACAAGGCCGGCCTGTTTGCCGCCACCTCGGCGCAAAATCCGTACCGCATGGCGACCGATGCCGTGCAGATGGGCTACGACATCATGAACGGCCGTACGCCGAAGCAGACCATGGTGCTGTTGCCGACCCCGGCCATCACCAAGGAAAACGTCGCCACCTACACGGGCTGGGTAAAGAACTGATCTGCCTGACCTGAACCACGTGGCGCCGCCGGCCAGTTCGCGGGCGGCGCCAGTTTCACCAGCAAGGAAGGACAGTCATGAGCGACAATATTATTTTTGAAATGCGCGGCATCGAGAAGCGCTTCGGCGCCACGCGCGCGTTGCGCGGCGTGCACCTGACGGTGCGCAGCGGCGAAATCCATGCCGTGATGGGAGAGAATGGCGCCGGCAAGAGCACCCTGATGAAGATCCTCTCGGGCGTGTACACGCCCGATGCGGGTGAAATCCTTCTCGACGGCAAGCCGATCAGGATCCGCAACCCGGGCGAGGCCCGCGCCCTGGGCATCAACCTGATTTACCAGGAACTGAGCGTGGCCAAGAACATGACGGTGGCGCAGAACGTCTTCATGGGCAGCGAACCGCAAGGCCCGTTCTGGACCGTCAAGGGCGGCGAAATGCGCGCGCGCACGAACGCCATCCTGGCCGACCTCGGTTCCCGCTTCGACGCGGACACCATGGTAGCTACCCTGTCGATCGCCGAGCAGCAGCAGGTGGAAATCGCCCGCGCCCTCGTGCACGAAAGCCGCATCCTGATCATGGACGAGCCCACTGCCGCCCTGTCCGACCGGGAAACAGAACAATTGTTCCGCATCATCGAAGAACAGCGCGACAAGGGCCTGGCCGTGCTCTACATCAGCCACCGCATGGCCGAGGTGGAACGCCTGGCGCGCCGCATCACGGTGCTGCGCGACGGCGCCTATGTGGGCGAACTGGGCAAGGATGAGCTGGATCAAAAGAAAGTCGTGCAAATGATGGTGGGCCGCCCCGCCGACGACTTCTATGCGCACCAGCGCCGCACGACGCGGGGCGCCGAGCGCTTGCGCGTGGAAAACGTGGGCGGCGGCAAGGTCAAGCCCGCCTCGTTCGCCCTGCATGCGGGTGAAGTGACGGGACTTGCCGGCCTGGTCGGTGCGGGCCGCACGGAACTGGCGCGGCTGATCTTTGGCGCGGACAAGAAACAATCGGGGCAAGTGTGGCTCGACGGCCAGGAAGTGCACATCCACCGGCCGCTGGCGGCGATTCGCCACGGCATCGGCTACCTGCCGGAAGACCGCAAGAGCCTGGGCTTGTTCATGCAGTTGTCGGCCATGGAAAACATGTCGATGAATATCCTGTCCAGGCATGCGACGGCGGGCGTGGTCAACCGTGGCGCCCTGACCCAGCTCACGCGCGAGGCGATTGCCAACCTGAACGTCAAGGTCTCGGGCCCGGACGGCATCGTTGGAGGCTTGTCTGGCGGCAACCAGCAGAAAGTCTTGCTGGCGCGCTGGCTGGCCATCGCCCCCAAGGTGCTGATCCTCGACGAACCGACGCGGGGCGTGGACGTGGGCGCGAAGAGCGAAATCTACAAGATCATCCACCAGCTGGCGGACGCGGGCACGGCCGTCCTGTGCATTTCCAGCGAACTGGCCGAGCTGGTCGGCATCTGCGACCGCGTGATGGTGATGTGCGAAGGACGGCTGACGGGCGAAGTGACGGGCGACGATATCACGCAGGAAAACATCCTCGCTTACGCTACCCAACTGGAAGCGGCATAAAAACACCTATCAAAACCTACTGCGCGTCGCGGGTCGCGGTTTCCGATGCTCACTGACTCGGCGTCCCCGTGCTTCGCACAGTTCCGCGTCTCAACCACAACCCACTTCCGCTCGCTACGGTTTTGTTAGGCGTTTTAAGAATACGCCTTAAATAATCATTCAGGAGATAGACCATGACAACGAGTACCACCCGCGGCGCGGCACGCGCCGGCGAACCCTTCAATGCCTCGAACCTGATGCGCCGCCTGGGCATGCTGCCCGTGCTGGTCGTGCTGTACCTGGCCATGTATGGCCTGACCGTGTATTTCTCGGCCGACGGCACGTCCACGTTCATGACCAGCAACAACACCATGAACATCTTCCGCCAGGTATCGATCAACATCGTGCTGGCCTCGGGCATGACTTTCGTCATCCTGACCAGCGGCATCGATTTATCGGTCGGCTCCGTGCTGGCCGTCTCGGCCGTGGCAGGCATGCTGATGTCCTTGTCTGCCCAGTTCGCCGGCTTTTCGATTCCCGCGTTTCTGATCGTCGGCTTGCTGCTGGGCGCGCTGAACGGCGTGCTGGTCGCCCTCGTCGGCCTGAACCCGTTTGTCGTGACCCTGGGTACCATGACGGCCCTGCGCGGCGCAGCCTATCTGCTGGCCGACGGCACCAGCGTGCTGAACACGGAAATCCCGAGCTTTGAATGGATGGGCAACGGCAGCTTCCTGGCCGTGCCCTGGCTGATCTGGCTGGCCGCGGCCGTCGTGCTGCTGACCTGGTTTATTTTGCGCAAGACCACATTGGGCCTGCATATCTACGCCGTCGGCGGCAATATCCAGGCGGCACGCTTGACGGGCATCAAGGTCGGCCTCGTGCTGATGTTTGTCTACACCATCAGCGGCCTGTTCGCGGGCCTGGGCGGCGCCATGTCGGCCAGCCGTCTGTATGCGGCCAACGGCAACTGGGGCACGGGTTATGAGCTGGACGCCATCGCGGCCGTCGTGCTCGGCGGCACGAGCCTGATGGGCGGCGTCGGTTCCGTCTGGGGCACCGTCATCGGCGCGCTGATCATCGGCGTGATGAACAACGGCTTGACGATCCTGGGGCTGTCGTCGTTCTGGCAGTATGTGGCGAAAGGTGTCGTGATCGTGCTGGCCGTGATCCTGGACAAATGGCGTCAGAGCCACGCGCAGAACTGATGGTGCTGGTGGTGTCGGGTTACGTGCTTCGCACTAACCCGACCTACCATGGCCGTCACAAGCCGGCGTAGGTCGGATTAGGCCGCAGGCCGTAATCCGACAACACCTGATGGTGCTGGTGGTGTCGCGTTACGCGCTTCGCGCTAACCCGACCTACCATGGCCGTCACAAGCCGGCGTAGGTCGGATTAGGCCGCAGGCCGTAATCCGACAACACCTGATGGTGCTGGTGGTGTCGGGTTACGCGCTTCGCGCTAACCCGACCTACCATAGCCGCCATAGGCCGGCGTAGGTCGGATTAGGCCGCAGGCCGTAATCCGACAACACCGGAAGCACCGTTAAAACACCAGCCGCATCTCCACATGCGCAATCCCCGCCTCTTCAAACACCTCCCCCTGCTGCACGAAACCGTGGCGCGCATAGAATGGCGCGGCCACGGTTTGCGCGTTCAGCACCACCGCCGCATCGCCGCGTTCGCGCGCCTTGTCCATCAGCAAGGTCAAAATGGCGCCGCCCACGCCGGTGCCGCGGCCCGGCTGGCGCACGGCCATGCGGCCGATGTGGCCATCGGGCAATAGCCGGCCCGTGCCGACGGCGTTGCCCGCGTCGTCATAGGCCACGGCATGCAGGCAGACGGCGTCCATGTCGTCGAGTTCGATCTCGGCCGGCACTTTCTGTTCATCGACGAAGACTTCAAAACGGATGGCGGTGGCATCAAGGCCCAGGGTGGCCCAGTCGCCGAGGCGGATGGTGTGCTTGGTCATGGTGTAAGGTAGAAAGAGACAGGCCGTTATTGTCGCACGGCCTGCCTTTCGAGAGGGAGATCAGCTGAGCTTGACCAGCTGCTTGCCGAAGTTACGGCCTTTCAACAGGCCGATGAAGGCTTCGGGCGCGCTGGCCAGGCCCTCGGCCACGGATTCGCGGAATTTCAGCTTGCCCGTCGCCACCAGGGTACCCAGTTCCGCCAAGCCTTGCGGCCAGAATTCCGGCTGCTCGGAAACGATGAAACCGCGCATGGTGAGGCGGTTGGTGAGGATGAAGCGCGCATTGTTGAGCGGCGTCGGTTCGCCGTTGTAGCCGGCGATCCAGCCGCACAGGGCCACGCGGCCAAACGCGTTGGTGCGCGCCAGGGCCGCGTCGAATACGGCGCCGCCCACGTTTTCAAAGATGGCGTCGATGCCGTCCGGCGTGGCTGCGGCCAGGTCGGCTTCCAAGTTGCCCGCCTTGTAATCGACGCAGGCATCAAAACCCAGCTCGTCGACGACATACGCGCACTTCTCCGCCCCGCCCGCGATGCCGACGACCCTGCAACCTTTCAGTTTCGCCAGCTGGCCCACGACGCTGCCCACGGCGCCGCTGGCGGCCGATACCACCACCGTTTCGCCCGCTTTCGGCGCCATGATCTGGTTCAAGCCATACCATGCCGTCATGCCCGGCATGCCGACGGCGCCCAGGTAGGCCGACGCGGGGATGTGCGTCGTATCGACCTTGCGCAGCATCGTGCCGTCCGACACGGCCACTTCCGTCCAGCCCAGGGTCCCCACCACCGTGTCGCCGACGGCGAACTTTGGATGCTTCGACTCGAGCACCACGCCCACCGTGCCGCCGATCATGGTTTCATCGAGCGCCTGCGGCGCCGCATAGCTTTTATTCGTGCTCATGCGCCCCCGCATGTAGGGGTCCAAGGACAGATACTGGTTACGCACCAGCAATTCACCATCCTTAATGGCTGGAATTTCTTTGGTTTCCAGACGGAAGTTATCCGGCTGCACTTCTCCCGTGGGACGCGAGGCGAGGACGATGCGTTGGTAGGTGGTCATAAGGGTTCCTGTTTGTGGGGTGAATTCAGAATTTAGCCCGTAACGCAAGAGCTGGGGTCAGACCCGGCGGGTCTGACCCCGGATTTACACTTCGTAATCCATGCATTGCCGCGCTTCGCGCACGGCGCCAAAAAACGGCTTGATCTTCACGTGCTCGGGATGGTTCTGGTACGCATCGAGCGCTGCGCGGCTGGCGAATTCGCTGTACAGGACGATGTCGTAGGTCGCTTCCAGGCCCGGCTGGGCCACGGCTGCCTCGAATTTCAGGATGCCGGGGACCAGATCCGAACAGGAATCGAGCAGGGCTTTCAGTTTCAGGGCATTCGTGGCGCGGTCGGCGCCTTCGGCGTGGTCTTTGAGTTTCCAGAAAACGATGTGCTTGAGCATGGTGGCAGGCTGCTTGTTTATTAATGAAGCATTACTGTACCCGCTATCGGCGCGCCTTGCAGAAAGTGAGCGGCAAAAGAAAACGGGCGGCACTCAGGCCGCCCGCAGACTGGCTGTCAAGCAAGCATCACAGCACTTCGAACAGCCCGGCCGCGCCCTGCCCACCGCCGATGCACATGGTCACCACCACGTATTTGACGCCGCGGCGCTTGCCTTCGATCAAAGCGTGGCCCGTCAGGCGCGCGCCCGACACGCCGTATGGGTGGCCGACGGCAATCGCGCCGCCGTTCACGTTCAGGCGGTCCATGGGGATGCCCAGGGTGTCGGCGCAATACAGCACTTGCACGGCAAACGCTTCGTTGAGTTCCCACAGACCGATGTCGGCCACCGTCAAGCCCGCCTTTTTCAGCAGTTTCGGAATCGCGTAGACGGGGCCGATACCCATTTCATCAGGTTCGCAGCCGGCCACGGCAAAGCCGCGGAAGACGCCCAGCGGCTGCAGGCCTTTCGCTTCGGCCACTTTCGCGTTCATCACGATGGCCATGGACGCGCCGTCGGAGAACTGGCTGGCATTGCCGGCGCTGATGACGCCGCCGGGCATGGCGGGGCGGATCTTCGCCACGCCGTCATACGTTGTGTCGGCACGGATGCCTTCGTCGGCGGCAATCGTCACTTCGCGCGACACCAGCATGCCGCTGGCCTTGTCGGCCACGCCCATGATGGTGGTCATCGGCACGATTTCCGCGTCGAACAGGCCGGCCGCCTGGGCGCTTGCTGCGCGCTGCTGGCTTTGCGCACCGTAGGCATCCTGGCGCTCGCGCGAAATCTGGTAGCGCTTGGCCACGGTTTCGGCCGTCTGCAGCATGGGCCAGTAGACTTCCGGCTTGTGCTGCTGCAGCCAGACTTCCCTGTACATATGCGTATTCATTTCATTTTGCACGCAGGAAATCGATTCCACGCCGCCGGCCGCATAGATATCGCCTTCGCCCGCGATGATGCGCTGCGCCGCCAGGGCGATGGCCTGCAAGCCCGAGGAACAGAAACGGTTGACGGTCATGCCGGCCGTGGTGACGGGGCACCCGCCGCGCAAGGCCACCTGGCGCGCGATATTGCCGCCCGTCGCGCCTTCGGGGAAGGCGCAGCCGACCAGCACGTCTTCCACTTCTTCCGCCTCGATGCGCGCGCGCTCGACGGCGGCCGCCAGCACATGGCCGCCCAGGGTGGCGCCATGCGTCATGTTGAACGCGCCCTTCCAGGACTTGGCCAGGCCCGTGCGGGCGGTCGATACGATGACGGCTTCATTCATGCTGTGTCTCCTTGTGGGGATATTATTGGGTGGGGTGTCTGCGGAATGAGAATAGCACATTTAAGTACGGTCGTTCGCAAAGTTGGAATGATCGGCAATTTGTAAGCTTGGTGTAAGTTTCAAGCAAGCATGACGTAAGGTTCGGAGAACACACTCGCCCCAAGCTGTTGCAAGAATGGTCAAAAAGACCTCGGCACCAGTTCACTATAAAACATAGGGAGACAAACCATGGCATCACCATCCGGCTCGGCCGACGTACGGAAAATGTCCACCAAGGGAACGCCGATCACGCCCGAGGAACGCAAGGTCATCTTTGCATCCTCGCTCGGCACCGTTTTTGAATGGTACGATTTTTACCTGTACGGTTCGCTCGCATCGATCATCGCCAAGCAATTCTTCATCGGCGACCCCACCACCACCTTTATTTTCGCGCTGCTGGCCTTTGCCGCCGGCTTCATCGTTCGTCCGTTCGGCGCGCTGGTCTTCGGCCGCCTGGGCGACATGATCGGCCGCAAGTACACTTTCCTGATCACGATTCTGATCATGGGCGGCTCCACCTTCATCGTCGGCTTGCTGCCGGGCCATGCGTCCATCGGCATCGCCGCACCGATCATCCTCGTCATCCTGCGCATCCTGCAAGGCCTGGCGCTGGGCGGCGAATACGGCGGCGCAGCCACCTATGTGGCCGAGCACGCGCCTGAAGGCAAGCGCGGCGCGTTCACGGCGTGGATACAGACGACGGCAACGCTGGGCTTCTTCCTGTCGCTGATGGTCATCCTGGGCACCCGCCTGGCGACCGGCGAGAAGGATTTCGAGGCGTGGGGCTGGCGCATTCCCTTCCTCGTCTCCGTCATCCTGCTCGGTATTTCCGTGTGGATCCGCCTGGCCATGAATGAATCGCCGGCATTTGCCAAGATGAAGGCCGAGGGCAAGACCTCGAAGGCGCCGCTGACGGAAGCGTTCGGAAAGTGGAAAAACCTGAAGATCGTCATCCTGGCCCTGATCGGCCTGACCGCCGGCCAGGCCGTCGTCTGGTACACGGGCCAGTTCTACGCCCTGTTCTTCATGATCCAGACCCTGAAAGTGGACCTGGCCACGGCCAACGTGCTCGTCGCCATCGCCCTGCTGCTGGCCACGCCGTTCTTCCTGTTCTTCGGCAGCCTGTCGGACCGCATCGGCCGCAAGTACATCATCCTCGGCGGCTGCCTGATCGCCGCCCTGACCTACTTCCCGATCTTCAACGGCCTGACCCACTTCGCCAATCCGCAGCTGGAAGCTGCACTGAAGAACTCGCCAGTGGTGGTGGTGGCCGATCCCGCTTCCTGCCACTTCCAGTTCAACATGACCGGCACCAAGAAGTTCCCGTCGTCGTGCGACATCGCCACGGGCTTCCTGTCGAACAGCTCGGTGAACTACACGAAGGAAGACGCGCCAGCGGGCAGCATCGCCAAGGTACGCATCGGCACGAAGGAATTTACGTCGTTTAACGCCGTCATGACGCCGGACGGCCTGAACTTCGATGCCGAGAGCAAGGCCCATGAAGCAGCGCTGAAGAAAGAAATCGGCGCCGGTATCAAGGAAGCGGGCTACCCTGCGAAAGCCGATCCGGACCAGATCAACAAGCCGATGGTCGTCTTGCTGCTGTTCATCCTGGTGCTGTACGTGACCATGGTGTATGGCCCGATCGCCGCCATGCTGGTGGAAATGTTCCCGACGCGTATCCGTTACACGTCGATGTCGTTGCCCTACCATATCGGTAACGGCTGGTTCGGCGGCTTGCTGCCGACCACGGCCTTCGCGCTGGTGGCCTTCAAGGGCGATATCTATTACGGCCTGTGGTATCCGATCGTCGTCGCCCTGGCGACTGTCGTGATCGGCACCCTGTTCGTCAAGGAAACCAAGGACAACAATATCTACGCCGACGACTGATCTGATGCATGCCCCGGTCGCCAGGCCGGGGCCCGCAAAGCAAAACGCCGCTGACTCGTCAGCGGCGTTTGTTTTTTTAAGCAGCACATGCGGCGCAGGCGGCGGCAAGCCTATTTTTCGCTCTTGCCCTTTTTCAGCTGGTCGCGCTGCTGCACGTATTCCTGGTAGCTGGTCTGGTTGCGCTTGCGGCAGGCGTTGCGGTCGTCGAAATTATTGAGGCTGTTGCAATACTCGCCGATCTTGTCCCGGTTCGCGTCATACAGTACTTCGCAGCCAGTGATGGCCAGCAAGAAGGGAACGATCAGATATTTCATTGCTACTCTCATGGATAGGGACGGATTGCGCGAAAAAACACCAGATTGCCCGCTGGATAAGCGTGCAGCTTTATCTTAACGCGATCCTGGCGAAAAGTACAAGCGCTCGGTATTACTAAATAGAAAGGATTCCCGGCGTGCCGCGCGCCAGGGCAGCCACCTCATCAGCATCGGCATCCTCAATCAGCACCGGCATCCTCATTCAACAGCGGGTTGGCCGCCGCAAACGCCGCCAGGTGCTCGAGCAGCACGCGCACGCGGGCCGGCAGGTAGCGCCGCTGCGTCCACACGGCGTACACGTGGCGCGGCTGCGGCATCCAGTCGGGCAAGACGCGCACGAGCGAACCGCGCGCCACCTCGTCGCGGCACTGCAAAAGCGGACACAGCAGGATGCCGATGGCCGCGTCGGCCATTTCCACGGCCAGGCGCATTTCGTTGACGCGGAGGCGCGCCTGAGGTTCGATCAGCATTTCGGCGCCGTCGCCGGGCCGCCGCAAGCGCCAGCTGCGCAGCGGTTCGGCCACGATCAGCTCGTGCCGCTCGAGGTCCTGCAAGTCGCGCGGCACGCCCGCGCGCGCCAGGTAGCCGGGCGCGGCCACCATCACCAGCGCGGCGCTGCCCAGGCGGCGCTGCATCAGCGAGGAGTCATCCAGCGCGCCCACGCGGATGGCCAGGTCGGCGCCGCTGCCCACGAGGTCTTGCAGCAGGTTCGACAGTTCCAGTTCCAGGCGGATATCCGGATACTGCTGCATGAAGCTGACCCAGGCGGGCGTCAGCAAGCCGCTGGCAAAGTTCACGGGCGCCAGCACGCGGATGCTGCCCGAAACGGCCGACAGGCTGGCGTCGAGCTGCTGCGTCGCCTGCCGCAGCGCGTGCACGAGGGGACGGCACTGCTCGTAGTATTGCCAGCCTTCCGCCGTCGGCTGCAGGCGGCGCGCGCTGCGGTTCAGCAAACGGTAGCCGAGCTGGCTTTCCAGTTTTTGCAGCCGGCGCGTGACGGTGGCGGCGGGCAAGTCTTCCTTGACGGCCGCCGCATGCAGGCTGCCCGCCTCGACGATGGCGACAAACAGGGCTAGATCATCAAGCATGATTCGTCGAGCATGATTGCATTTTCGGAATTTGAAATTAAAAATATGGCTCTAGTATAGATTGCTGCAAGTTGTTACGCTGCATATCTTCACCATTTTGAAAGTGTCCCATGTCCGACGCCCTGCGCCTGCGCTGCGTATTTGCCTTCCTGATGTCGCTGGTGATGACCCTGCTGATGAGCGCCTGGGTCACCTGGCTCAATATCGGCTTGCAGGCGGACTTCCTGCCCCGCTGGCGCCATGCCTTCTTTGCCGCCTGGCCCGTGGCCTTCTGCGCCGTGATGCTGTTCGCGCCCCGCGTGCAGCTGATGACCCGCAACATCGTGGCGCGGCTGGCCCGCCACCCTTAACCGGCAGTCAACCAGCAACGGTATCACTCGGTCACTGCCGCCCACGGCCGCCCTGATCCGGGCTATGCTATGGCCGTCCTGTTTTTTACAGCGGAGTGCCCATGCTCGATCACGTATCCCTCACCGTCAGCGACCTGGAACGCGCCGAGCGCTTCTACGACGCCGTCTTTGCCGCGCTCGACGTGCCCAAGGTAGGCAGCGACCATGCCAACGCCTGGATAGGCTACGGCGAGCGCAGCGATGCACAGCACCCGAGCGCAGCTACTTTTCCGTGCGCCTGGGCCCGCAGCCCGACGACGCGCCGCGCCGCCACTGCTGCTTCAAGGCCCCCTCGCGCGCGGCCGTGGAAGCGTTTTGGCAGGCCGGACTGGCGCATGGCGGCATCGACCTGGGCGCGCCCGGCCTGCGCCACTATCACGCCAGCTATTACGCGGCCTTTCTGTTCGATCCGGACGGCAACCGGATCGAAGCCGTCTGCCACCGCGCCGAGGCCGGCTGACAGGTGGGGAAATCCGGCTCTGTTCGGCATTTCCACTTCGAGACGATTTGCCTATAATGGCTGGCACGCCATACCGGTCCGTGAACAAAGAAGGAGATTCATGCATCATCTATTCGTCGGCCGCCCCGCGCGCACCATGCTCCTCTCCAGCGCCGGCTTGCTGCTGGCAGGCTGTTTTTCCGGCTGCTCTCTGTTTCCATCCGCCCCGGCCACGCCAGGCGTGCCGGCCACTGCGGCCCTGCCCGACGCCAGCATCGCGTATACCCTGAGCGGCCAGGACGGCTTGCCCGTCGTGTTCCAGTCGGCCATGGGCGACGGCAAGGATGTATGGGCCAAGGTCGTGCCGGAAGTCGCCCGGCAGCACCGCGTGCTCGTCTACGACCGTCCCGGCTATGGCGACAGCCAGAAGACCACCACGCCGCGCGATCCCTGCACCATTGCCGCCCAGCAGCGCGCCCTGCTGGCGCAGGCGGGCCTGAAGCCGCCGTATGTGCTGGTCGGCCACGGCTTGGGCGGACTGTACCAGTATGTGTATGCCCGGCTGTACCCGCAGGACGTGGCCGGCCTGGTCCTGCTCGACCCCACGCACCCGCAGCAGTGGAACCGCCTGCAGACGGACGCGTCCACCTACGCCATGCTCGTGAAGACGCGGCGCAAACTCATGTTCAACAGTACGGAATCGGCCGAATTCGATGCCCAGACGCAATGTCTGCAACACGTCGACATGAACAGCCCGCTGCGCGTGCCCGCCATGCTGCTGGTGCGCGACAAGTTCGGCATCGAGGAAATGGGCTCGTTTGAAAACGTGGTGCGGGCGCAGGAAAAGGATTGGCAGCGCCTGTCCGGCGCGCCGGCCATCGAGCGCATCACGGGCGCCGGCTATTACATCCAGAAAGACAACCCCGTCATCGTCAACGAGGCGGTCAAGATGGTGGCGAAGAAGAAGTAAACATGCTTGCTGGCGTCCGTGGTGGTGTCGGATTACGCGGCGTGCCGCCGCTAATCCGACCTACGCCTCTACGAGGGCTCAAGAGCCGGGTAGGTCGGATTAGCGCGGCAAAGCCGCGCGTAATCCGACAATATTGTTGGCGTCGGCTTAGCTATTGAAACCCTTGCCTTCGCCCGCCAGCTTCACCAGCAGGGGCGCCGGCGTCCACGCTTCGCCATGGCGGCCTTTGGCGTAGCCGGCGACCGTATCGAGCACGTTCGGCAAGCCCACCGTGTCCGCGTAGAACATCGGGCCGCCGCGGAACAGCGGGAAGCCGTAGCCCGTCAAATACACCATGTCGATATCCGAGGCGCGCAGGGCGATGCCCTCTTCCAGGATGCGCGCGCCTTCGTTGACCAGGGCATACACGAGCCGTTCGACGATTTCCTGGTCGCCGATCTTGCGCCGCGTCACGCCGATGTCGGCGGAATGCTGAACGATCATGGCGTTGACCTGTTCCGACGGATACGCCTTGCGGTCGCCCGCCTTGTAGTCGTACCAGCCGGCGCCCGTCTTCTGGCCGTAGCGCCCCAGTTCGCACAGCAGGTCGGCCGTCTTCGAATACGTGACGTCCGGCTTTTCCACGTAGCGGCGCTTGCGGATGGCCCAGCCGATGTCGTTGCCGGCCAGGTCGCCCATGCGGAACGGGCCCATGGCGAAGCCGAACTTCTCGACGGCCTTGTCGACCTGCTCCGGCAAGCAGCCTTCTTCCAGCAGGAAGCCGGCCTGGCGGCTGTATTGCTCGATCATGCGGTTGCCGATAAAGCCGTCGCACACGCCCGAGACGACGCCCGTCTTCTTCAGCTTTTTCGACAGCGCCAGCGCCGTGGCCAGCACGTCCTTGCCCGTTTCCTTGCCACGCACGATTTCCAGCAGTTTCATGACGTTCGCCGGGCTGAAGAAATGCGTACCGATCACGTCCTGCGGACGCTGGGTGAACGCGGCGATCTTGTCCAGGTCCAGGGTGGACGTGTTCGAGGCGAGGATGGCGCCCGGCTTCATGACGGCGTCGAGCTGCTTGAACACAGTTTCCTTCACGCCCAGTTCTTCGAACACGGCTTCGATGACGATGTCGGCTTGCGCGATGTCGGCATACGCCAACGTGCCGCTGACCAGCGCGATGCGCTGCTCGGCCTTCTCTTGCGTCAACTTGCCCTTCTTGACCGTGTTTTCATAATTCTTGCGGATCGTGGCCAGGCCTTTGTCCAGCGCTTCCTGCTTCGTTTCCAGCAGCATCACGGGAATGCCCGCGTTGGCGAAGTTCATGGCGATGCCGCCGCCCATGGTGCCGGCGCCCACGATGGCCGCGCTGGCGATCGCGCGCACGGGCGTGTCGGCAGGCACGTCGGGCACCTTGCTGGCGACCCGTTCGGCAAAGAAGGCGTGGCGCAAGGCTTTCGATTCCGGCGACTGCACCAGTTGCATGAACAGTTCGCGCTCGTATTTCAAGCCGTCGTCGAATTTCATCGTCACGGCGGCCGCCACGGCGTCCACGCATTTGAGCGGCGCCGGGAACGGGCCGGACATGGCCTTGACGGTATTGCGCGAAAACTGCAGGAACGCTTCATGGTTCGGGTAATCGACCTTGCGCTCGCGCACTTTCGGCAACGGACGCACGTCGGCTATCTTCGTGGCGAAGGCCACGGCGGCGGCCAGCAAATCGGCGCCGGGGGCGATGACTTCGTCGAACAGGGCCGTGCCGGCCAGTTTTTCGGACGCCACGGGCGTGCCCGAGACGATCATGTTGAGGGCCATTTCCAGGCCCAGCACACGCGGCAGGCGCTGCGTGCCGCCCGCGCCCGGCAAGATGCCGAGTTTGACTTCCGGCAAGGCCATCTGCGCGCCAGGCGCAGCCACGCGGTAGTTGCAACCGAGCGCCAGCTCCAGGCCGCCACCCATGCAGACGCTGTGGATGGCCGCCACGATGGGCTTGGTCGACTGTTCGACGACGTTGATCAGAGTGTGCAGGGTCGGTTCCGTGAGCGCCTTGGGCGAATTGAATTCCTTGATATCGGCGCCGCCCGAAAAGGCCTTGCCGGCGCCCGTGATGACGATGGCTTTGACGGTCTCGTCCGCCAGCGCCTGGCGGATGCCGGTCACGGCGGCCGTGCGCGTCGCCAGGCCCAGACCATTGACGGGCGGATTGGCCAGGGTAATGACGGCAACGGCGCCGTTCACTTGATATTCAGCACTCATGTCTCTTCCTTATTGGTTTTGCTCAACGTATGAGGTGGTTGCAAGGGATGAAGCTTTACTATACCGCATAAAAGAACGCTCGTATTATTTTTGTACAGTGCGCACGGCCGCCAGCATGCTACGCCATGGTACAACATCGTTTGCGGATCGATTCTGCTGCCGACAGCAAACTCCGGCAGAAGCTATCAATTGGATATTCATTCAAATAACAAAACCGCAATAATAATAACGTCGTTTTATTCTGCGAAGGAATGCGTTTGTGATATGCCGGCATGGGGTAATTACGACAATTCTTACATTATTTATTCCCTCCCCTTGTTTTTCGACAGACGCTGGGGAATAATAAAATTATTGATTCAAATCAATACTCTACAATTTATCTCCTATAGGCCAAGCGCAGAAAAAACATGGGCGGCAGTTCATTGCGCACATTCTCACCGATTGTCACCAAATCACGGCCGATGCAATGACATTTTTTCCTTATACGGATAGCAGAAAAATAATAACAACAGCCTTATCGCCCCCATTCCTCTTCTCATATCGAAGGACATACTATGGACGCAGCCAGCCATGTCAGCCCCACGCAGGATCTGGACTTAGAAGCGATAAATACTGCATTGAACCGTGTCCAGGCCGTCATCGAATTCGAACTCGACGGCACCATCCTGCATGCGAATGACAATTTCCTGCGTGTCGTCGGATACAGCCTGGCCGAGGTGCAAGGCAAGCACCATGCCATCTTCTGCGATCCCGAGTATGTAAAAACGGCCGAATACGCCAACTTCTGGGCCAAGCTGGCACGCGGCGAATTCGACCAGGGCGAATACAAGCGCCGCGCCAGGGATGGCCGCGAAGTGTGGATCAACGCTTCCTACAACCCCATCCTCGACGCGGACGGCAAACCGTATAGAGTCATCAAGTTCGCCACCGACATCACGGCCAGCAAGCACCGCAACGCCGATTATGAAGGCAAGATCGACGCCATCAGCAAGGCCCAGGCCGTGATCGAGTTCCGGCTCGACGGCACCATCATCCGCGCCAACGACAATTTCCTCAAGTCCGTCGGCTACACGCTCGACGAGATCGAAGGCAAGCACCACCGCATGTTTTGCGAGCCCGAGTACGCCAAGAGCGCGGAGTACGCGCAGTTCTGGCAAAAACTGGGCAAGGGCGAGTTCGACGCAGGCGAATACAAGCGCCTCACCAAGGACGGACGCGAAATCTGGCTCAATGCCTCGTACAACCCCATCTTTGACGCGGAGGGCCGCCCCTTCAAGGTGGTCAAGTTCGCCAGCGATGTGACGGCCCTGAAAAAGCGCAATGCCGAATACGAAGGCAAGGTCAGCGCCATCGGCAAGGCACAGGCCGTGATCGAATTCGACATGCAGGGCAAGGTGCTCGATGCCAACGGCAATTTCCTCGCCGTCATGGACTATGACTTGAGCGATATCCAGGGCGAACACCACCGCATGTTCTGCGAGCCCGAGTATGCGGGCAGCGCCGAGTACAAGAAATTCTGGCAAAAACTCAACCGGGGCGAATTCGACGCGGGCCGCTACAAGCGCCTGGGCAACCATGGCAAGGTGGTGTGGATACAAGCGACCTACAACCCCATCCTGGACCTGAACGGCAAGCCGTATAAAGTGGTCAAGTTCGCCATCGACATCACGGACCAGGTGAACCTGGAAAACAGCATCCAGGCCAAGGCCGCCAACGACAGCCGCAAGGTCAATGCCCTGCTCGACTCGGTGGCGCGCGCGGCGCAAGGCGACCTGACCTGCCATATCGTGCCCGAAGGCGGCGAACCGATCGATTTGCTGGCCGGCGGCATCAGCAAGATGATCGTCGACTTGCGTGGCGTCATCGGCAACGTGGTATCGGCGGCCAACGGCTTTGCCGAGGCTTCGCACACGATCGCCGAACGGGCCACGGGCGTAGCCGTGGGCACGCAGGCGCTGGGGGCCACGGTGGAAGAAATGAACGCCTCCATCGACGGCTTGACGTTTTCCATCAATTCCATCGCGGAAAACACCTCGAACGCCGATTCGCTGGCGAAAGCCACGCAGCAGGAAGCGGAATCGGGCGCTCGCGCCGTCGCCAAATCGATCGAGGCGATGGACCTGATCAACCGCTCGTCGGAAGACATCGGCGAAATCGTCAAGGTCATCAGCGAAATCGCCAACCAGACCAACATGCTGGCCTTCAATGCGGCCATCGAGGCGGCGCGCGCGGGCGAGCACGGCCTGGGCTTTTCCGTCGTCGCCGACGAAGTGCGCAAGCTGGCCGAGCGTTCCTCGCAGGCGACCAAGGAAATTTCCAAGCTGATCAACGAATCCGTCAAGCGGGTGTCCACCGGCAGCGAGATTTCGCGCCAGGCCAGCGACGCCTTCGACAAGATCGTCTCGGGCGTGGCCAAGACCACGCTGGCCATCTCCGATATCTCGAAGGCGGCCAACGAGCAGCTGCTGACGGCGCGCGAAGTGTCGACGGCGATCCAGTACATCGCCGAGGAAACGGAAAAGTCGGCCGCCAACTGCGACAGCATCGCCCGCTCGACGGATGGCTTGAACGAGCGCGCGGGCAGCCTGAACCAGACTGTCTCCGGCTTCGTGGTGTAAGCCATGAGCCACGCGGCCACCTTGACGCCCGAGGTGCTGACGACCCTGATCGCCCTGGTGCGCCAGCATACGGGCATCGCCATGACCGCGCGCAAGAGCGTCTTGCTGGAACGGCGCTTGCAGCCACGGCTGCATGCGCTGTCCCTGCACAGCTACCAGGCTTACCTGGACCGGGTGGCCAGCGACCGCGACGAGGTCGCCCATTTCATCGACCTGGTGACCACCAACGACACCCTGTTCTTCCGCACGCCGCAGGTCTGGGACTACTTCCGCGACCGCTACCTGCCCGCCTGGGCGCGCGCCCATCCCGACGGCTGCCTCGCCATCTGGTCGGCGGCCGCCGCCAGCGGCGAGGAGCTGTATTCGATCGCCATGCTGTGCGAGCAATTCAAGCTGCAAGTGCCCGCCTTCCGCTACCAGATCCTGGCCAGCGACATTTCGCAGCAGATCCTCGCGGCGGCAAAGGCCGGCCAGTACAGCGGGCGCTCCGTCGAGCGCATCCGATTGTCGCACCCGGACTTGCTGCGCAAATATTTCTCGCCCGCGCCGTATGGCGTCAAGGTCAACGACGAGCTGCGGCAACACGTCATCTTTGCCCAGCATAACCTGCTCGAAGCGCTGCGCCCGGCGCGCCAATTCGACCTGGTGTTCCTGCGCAATGTACTGATTTATTTCGACGCGGTGCACCAGGAAACCGTGCTGCGCCAGACGCGCCTGAGTCTCAAGGATGAAGGCCGGCTGATTCTGGGCGAGTCGGAAACCATCGCCCGCCTCGGTACCGGCTATCAGTTCGAATTTCCCATGATTTACAAGGCGGGCAGCGCATGAGCATCATCATCGAACATGGCCTGGCGCCGCAACATGTTGGCATGGGGCAACTTAGCGTCGGTACGCATGGAGAGCAGCTGCAAGCCTTGCTCGGCTCCTGCATCGGCATCGGCTTCATCTGGAAAAACGGCCCCTGCTGCGGCCTGGCCCACTGCTTGCTGCCGGAAGCGCCCGGGGCCGAGCATGCCCTTGGCGCCCGCTATGTGAGCCAGGCCGTGCCCTCGCTGCTGCGCCTGATGGGCGTGCGCCAGGCCGATTATGCCGATATCGAGGTGGTGCTGGCAGGCGGCGCCAGCATGTTCGGCCCCGCCCACGTCCACGGCCGCCTGCAGGTGGGCCGGCAAAACGCGGAAGCGGCGCAAAAATACCTGGCCCAGTGCGGCTTGCACGTCAGTTTTTGCGCGCTGGGAGGCCGCCACGGCCGCCAGCTGCTGATCGATTGCGCCCGGCACAGCTACGCCGTCACCGAGGTGGTGGCACCACCCGAATGGATTCCACGCAAGGAAGGCGCATATGGATATGCATGAAGCGACGGGCTTGCAGGCCCATGGCGCAAGCGACACGGCCGCCGAACTGTTCGGCTCCTTCCACCTGGGCGGCGATGAATTCGCCCTGCCCGCCAGCTGCATCCGCGAAGTGGTGAACTACCCCGCGAAAGTCACGGCCCTGCCCCTGTCGCCCGCCTATCTGGAAGGCATGTTCACCTTGCGCGGCAGCGTCATTCCGGTGGTCAACCTGGGGCGCTTGTTCCGCGCCGATGCGCCGCGCGCCGTGGGCACGGACAAGATCGCCATCCTCGATTTCCAGCAAGTACTGATCGGCATCGTCTTCCAGGATACGGGCGAAATCCTGCGCGTGCCCGCCAGCGCGCGCAGCGCCCTGCAATATGCGGCCAGCGACAGCCAGGCCGTCATCGCCGGCACGATTTTGCTCGATGGCGGCGCGCGCCTGCTGCAGATACTCGACCCGCACGCCCTGCTGCGCATCGAAAACGTGCCCCACGTATTGGCGCTGCAGGCGACGGGCGCCAAGCTGAGCACGGCCCGCTACCATGCGCAAAGCGAACGCCGGCAATGCGTCAGCTTCCATGCGGCCGGCGCCACGTTTGCCTTCGAAATGCTGGCCATCCAGGAAATCATCAAGGTGCCGGAACTGCACAGTTCCGTGCTGAACAACGAACTGTGCCTGGGGCGCATGCATTTCCGCGGCAACCAGGTGGCCGTCGTCGACTTCGGCGCCCTGCTGCAGGCGCCTGCGTACGACAAGGCGGCCAGGGAAGCCACGCCGGACCAGCGCGTCATCGTCGTGCGCCTCGACGGCACGACCGTGGGCTTCCTCGTCGACTCCGTCGACAGCATCGTGCATTTCTTTGGCGACCAGGTGTTGCCGATTCCCCTGCTGAGCAAGGCGCGCGCCGCCATGTTTGCCGGCTGCATCACGAAAGAGGGCCTGGGCGACATCATTTTCCTGAACCACAAGGACATCCTGTCGCAGGCGGAGATCGTCGAGATGCGCGACGGCCACGCGCGCCTGTACCCAGCCGACACGGAAATGGGCGCCGCCACGCACAAGGCGCGGCGCCGCGTCTACATTACGTTTACAGTGGAAACCCGCTTCGCCGTGGAAATCGGGCAAGTGCGCGAAATCATCGATTTCAGCCACGCCATCACCACGCCGCCGGGGATGCCGGCCTGCATGCTCGGCATGCTCAACTTGCGTCAGCAAATGATCAGCATCATCGATCTGCGCCAGCTGTATGCGATGCCGGCCCTGCCGGACGCCAGCAGCGGCAAGATCTTGATCGTGGAACGGGGCGCCGAACGCTACGGCTTTCTCGTCGACCACGTCGACAACATCATGACCATTTCCGACAGCCAGCGCTTTGCGGCGCCGCAAATCATCCGCACGGGAGAGCATGACGACTTACGCAGCGAAATGGATGAAATGATCGACATCGGTACGGATGCGCAGCGCCAGACCCTGTCCGTCTTCCAGTGCGATCATCTGCTGGAAAAGCTGGAGACGGCGCTGCCGCGAGCGGCCTAGGATTCCTTACATCCCCGGCAACTGGTGTCCCTTGAACTGCTCGCGCAGCTTGTTCTTCTGGATCTTGCCCGTGGCGCCCATGGGCAAGGCGTCGATGAACAGCACGTCGTCGGGCGTCCACCACTTGGCGATCTTGCCCTCAAAGAACTGCAGCAAGGCGTCGCGCGTGACCGTCATGCCGGGACGCAACACCACGACGAGCACGGGACGCTCGTCCCATTTCGGGTGGAACACGCCGATGCAGGCCGCCTGCAGCACGGCCGGGTGGGCCATGGCCAGGTTTTCAAGGTCGATGGTGCCGATCCACTCGCCGCCCGACTTGATCACGTCCTTGCTGCGGTCCGTGATCTGCATGTAGCCGTCCGCATCGATGGTGGCCACGTCGCCCGTGGGGAACCAGCCATCCTGCAGCACTTCGCCGCCCTCGTTCTTGTAGTACGAGGAAATGATCCACGGCCCCTTCACCAGCAGATGGCCATACGCCACGCCATCCCATGGCAATTCCTTGCCGTCATCGTCGACGATCTTCATGTCCACGCCGTAGATCGCATGGCCCTGCTTTTGCAGTATCTTGCGCTGCTCGTCCTTCGGCAAGTCCAGGTGCTTGGTCTGCAAGCCGCCCGCCGTGCCCAGCGGCGACATTTCCGTCATGCCCCAGGCGTGGATGACCTCGATGTCGAACTTGTCGATCAGGGTATCCATCATGGCCGGCGGGCACGCCGCGCCGCCGATCACCGTGCGGCGGAAGGTGGAAAACGTCAAGTTATTCTGCAAGGCGTGGTTCAGCAAGCCCAGCCAGACGGTGGGCACGCCGGCCGAGAACGTCACTTTTTCCGCCTCGAACAATTCATACAGCGACTTGCCGTCCAGCGCCGCGCCGGGAAACACCATGCGCGCGCCGGACAGGGGCACGGAATACGGCAAGCCCCAGGCATTCACGTGGAACATGGGCACGACGGGCAGCACCGTGTCGGAGGCGCGCACGTTCAGGGCGCTGGGCATGGCCGACGCATACGCGTGCAGCACGGTCGAGCGGTGCGAATACAGGGCGCCCTTGGGATTGCCCGTCGTGCCCGACGTATAGCACAGGGTGGCGGCCGAGTTCTCGTCGAACAAGGGCCATGCGTAGTCGTCCGAATGCGTGGCGATCAAGTCTTCATAGCACAGCAGGTCGGGGATGGTGCTGCTGGCGGGCATCCGCTCGCGGTCGCACATCAGCACGAAATGGCGGACAAAGGTGCAGTCGGCGGCGATTTTCTCCACCACGGGCAAAAAGGTCAGATCGAACAATAAAACCTGGTCTTCCGCGTGGTTTGAGATGTAGGCGATCTGGTCGGGAAACAGGCGCGGATTGATCGTGTGCAAGACGGCGCCCGAGCCGGACACGGCATAATAGGCTTCCAGGTGGCGGTAGCCATTCCAGGCCAGGGTGGCGACCCGGTCGCCCATGCCGACGCCGAGGCCATGCAAGGCATTGGCCAGCCGGCGCGCGCGCTGGTGGCAATCGCGGTAGGTGTAGCGGTGCATATCGCCTTCCACCCGGCGCGAAATGATTTCGCTGCCGCCATAATGACGCGCTGCAAACTCGATAATGCTGGAAATCAGCAGGGGCTGATTCATCATCTGGCCCATCACTGGACTCAAGGGGAATGCCGACATCGTGTCTCCTGGGGTGGCTACTCGGTTATTGTTGGAATTGACAGATTTTTCCTAGTTTCGTACGGTCGTGCGGAAATCGTCAACGCATTTCGATATTGCGCTGCAGCATGGAATTTTTGATTCCGTTTCCAGCCGCATGGGCAAGCGCCACGCGCCTTGGCGCGGTGCGGTAAAATCGCATTCCAGGCTGGCGCACCTTGCCGGTCCACCTTATTTGACTGGAATTGCCATCACCGCTCATACCTTACCACTGGATAACGCCTTTGCGGCCCTGCCGCCCGCGTTCTATACGCGCTTGATGCCCACGCCCCTGCCCGCCCCATATTTCGTGGCCGCCAGCGCCGCCGCCGCCGCCCTGATCGGCCTCGATGCGGCGCGTCTGGCCGAGCCTGATTACGTGGCGCTGCTGGCCGGCAATGCGGTTGCCGAGCGCTCGCAGCCCCTGTCGGCCGTGTATTCGGGCCACCAGTTCGGCGTCTGGGCCGGCCAGCTGGGCGACGGCCGCGCCATCCTGCTGGGCGATATCGCCACAGCGAGCGGCCCCATGGAGCTGCAGCTGAAAGGCGCCGGCGCCACGCCGTATTCGCGCATGGGCGACGGGCGCGCCGTGCTGCGCTCGTCCATCCGCGAATTCCTGTGCTCGGAAGCCATGGCGGCGCTCGGCATTCCCACCTCGCGCGCGCTGGCCATCATGGGTTCGCAGCAAGGCATCATGCGCGAAACGGTGGAAACGGCGGCCGTCGTCACGCGCATGGCGCCCACGTTTGTGCGCTTCGGCTCGTTCGAACACTGGTTTTACCGCAAGCAGCCGGACGAACTGAAAATCCTCGCCGATTACGTGATCGACAGTTTTTATCCCGAGTTGCGCGTCGCAGCAAATCCATACCAGGCCTTGCTGGCCGAGGTCTGCGTGCGCACGGCGCACATGATCGCGCAGTGGCAAGCCGTCGGCTTCATGCATGGCGTGATGAATACGGACAATATGTCGATCCTGGGCCTGACGCTCGATTATGGCCCGTTCGGCTTCATGGAAGCGTTTGACGCGGAACACATCTGCAACCATACGGACCAGCAGGGCCGCTATTCCTATGCCAACCAGCCGCAAGTGGGCCACTGGAACTGCTATGCGCTGGGCCAGGCTTTGCTGCCCTTGATCGGCGAAGTGGAACTGGCGCAGGCGGCGCTGGACACGTACCAGGGCGCGTTCGCCGAGAAAATGAATAGCTTGCTGCGCGCCAAGCTGGGCTTGCAAACGAGCCAGGACGGCGATACGGCCTTGTTCGACAACATGTTTGCGCTGATGCAAGCCAATCATGTGGATTTCACGAACTTCTTCCGCGCCTTGTCTACACTGCAGGTGGCAGCGCCCGAACATGACACCATGCTGCGCGACATGTTCATCGACCGGCCCGCCTTCGATACGTGGGCGGCGACGTACCGCGCGCGCCTCTTGCTGGAAAACAGCGTCGATGCCGAACGGCAAGCGGCCATGAACGGCGTCAACCCGAAATACGTGCTGCGCAACTATCTGGCGCAAGTGGCCATCGAGAAAGCCCAGCAGCAGGACTACACGGAAGTGGCGACATTGCTGGAAGTTTTGCAAAAGCCATTTGACGAACAGCCCGAACACCAGCACTATGCGGCCCTGCCGCCCGACTGGGCCAGCCACCTTGAAGTCAGTTGCTCATCCTGAGGAGTCATTATGACCACGAATAAAGTCAAGAAAACCGACGCCGAATGGCGCGCCATGCTCGACTCGATGCAATACGAAGTCACGCGCCACGCGGCCACGGAACGGGCCTTCACGGGCAAGTTCTGGGACCACCATGAACACGGCATCTACACCTGCGTCTGCTGCAACACGCCCCTGTTCGCGTCGGACACCAAATTCGATTCCGGCTGCGGCTGGCCCAGCTACTTCCAGGCGCTGGACCCGGCGAATGTCACGGAAATCGTCGATCGCAGCCACGGCATGGTGCGCACGGAAATCGTCTGCGCCGTCTGCGACGCCCACCTGGGCCACGTCTTCCCGGACGGCCCGCCGCCGACCGGCTTGCGCTATTGCATCAATTCGGCCTCCTTGCGCTTCGATCCGCAGCCTTGATCTGGCGATGGCTTGGGCGTTGCTCCTAAGCCATTCCTAAGATGATTCTAATAAGACCAGTGTAAAGTCTCGCCATGAAATTTCTATTCGACCTATTCCCCCTGATTGCCTTCTTCACCGCCTTCAAATTGGGCGGCATGTATGAAGCGGCCACGCACGATTTCGTGCAGCAATATTTGTCCGGCTTCGTGTCTGGCGGCCTGATCAAGGCCGACCAGGCGCCGTGGATACTTGCCACCCTCGTCGGCATCGTCGCCACGGCTTGCCAGGTCAGCTATCTGCTGCTGCGCGGGCGCAAGGTGGACGGCATGCTGTGGCTGTCGCTGTTCATCTTTGTCGTGTTCGGCGGCGCCAGCATCTATCTGCATGACGATTTCTTCCTGAAATGGAAGCCGACCCTGATCTACTGGCTGTCCGGCCTGGCCCTCTTGATTGCCCACGTGGGTTTCAAGAAAAACCTGATCCGCAAGACCATGGAAGCGCAAGTGCAATTGCCCGATGCCGTCTGGAACCAGCTGCTGGCCGCATGGATCATCTTCTTCGGCGCCATCGGCGCACTGAACCTGTTCGTCGCCTTCGTGCTGTACAAGGGCGACATGGCCGCCTGGGTCAGTTTTAAAGCGTTTGGCGCGACGGGCATCTTCTTTGCCTTCATCGTGGCGCAAACCCTGTTCCTGGCCAAACATATCAAGGAAGACGCATGATGAGCTCCACCACTGAAAACACCGCGCCGGAAACGCGCATGCAGCGCATTCGTACCCGCCTGGAAACGGCACTTTCCCCTCTGGAATGCGTGCTGGAAGACGACTCGGCACGCCACCGGGGCCATGCGGGCGCCGCCTCGGGCGGAGGCCATTACAATCTACGCATAATTTCTAGTCAATTTGAGGGGCTCAGACTCGTCATGCGTCATCGACTGGTGTATGATTCCGTGCACGATATGATGCATAATGAGATACATGCATTGGCGATTGTGGCCCTGGCGCCGTCCGAAGTAGTGTAAGGACGGCGTTTTTGGCGTACCGGGGCAACTTGGTATGCCATTTGCCGCAAGCGCCATGCACGCGTTTTCTTCCCATGCGTTTTTTACGAAACTTTCCCTAACAGGATTTAATAATGACTTTTAAGCCAGCCCGCTTGCTGATCGCACTACTCGCCGTTGTCGCGGTACCTGTTTTTGCGCAAAATGTTGCCGTTGTTAATGGCAAGCCTATCCCATCGTCGCGCGTTGATGCAGTCGTCAAGCAAGTCGTCGCCCAAGGCCAGCAACCGGATTCGCCGCAACTGCGCGAAATGATCAAGAAAGACTTGATCGGCCGTGAAGTGCTGATGCAAGAAGCGGAAAACAAAGGTTTCGGTAAAGATGCAGCCGTCAAGCAGCAAATCGAGAACGCACGCCAAGCCATCGTCATCAACGCCCTGGTCGGCGACTACCTGAAAAAGAACCCGGTCAACGACGCTGAAATCAAGGCCGAATACGACCGCTTCGTGGCGCAGACGGGCGACAAGGAATACCACGTACGCCACATCCTCGTGGGCACCGAAGCAGAGGCGAAAGACATCATCGCCAAGCTGAAAGGCGGCGCCAAGTTCGAAGATCTGGCCAAGCAATCGAAAGATACCGGTTCGGCCGACAATGGCGGCGACCTGGACTGGGCAGCCCCGTCGTCGTTCCCGAAAGTGTTCTCGGACGCCTTCGTGAAACTGCAAAAAGGCCAGGTTACCGACACCCCGGTGCAAACGCCTAACGGTTTCCACGTGATCAAGCTGGACGACACCCGCGCGGCAAAACTGCCGACCCTGGAAGAAGTCAAGCCACAGATCGCCGAAGCGCTGCAGCAAAAGAAACTGCAAGCGTATCAGGAAGAAATGATCAAAAAAGCGAAAGTTCAGTAAGAACTGACCTCCCCGGCGCCCTTTTCGGCGCCGGTCGTGTATTCTGCGCCTGAATGCGCACTGCGCGCCAGTCGCGTATATCGATTTTTAGTATATTTATTAGGAATGAACATGATTTTGAAGCCAGCCCGCCTGATCTTAGCCCTGGTCGCCGTCGTCGCGATCCCTGCGTTCGCGCAAAACGTGGCCACCGTGAATGGCAAGGCCATCCCATCGTCGCGCGTCGACCAGGTCGTCAAGCAAGTCGTCGCCCAAGGCAAGCAAGCTGATTCGCCGCAATTGCGCGAAGCCATCAAGAAAGACCTGATCGGCCGCGAAGTGCTGATCCAGGAAGCCGACAAGCAAGGCTACGGCACGCGTCCGGAAGTCAAGTCGCAGATCGACAATGCCCGTCAAAGCATCATCATCAATGCTCTGCTGGCCGACTACGTCAAGAAAAACCCTGTCAAGGACGCTGAAATCAAGGCCGAATACGACAAGTTCAAGGCACAAGCGGGCGACAAGGAATACCATGCACGCCACATCCTGGTGGCCACCGAAGCGGAAGCGAAAGACATCATCGCCAAGCTGAAAGGCGGCGCCAAGTTCGAAGAACTGGCGAAAGTGTCGAAAGACGGTTCCGCAGCCAATGGCGGCGACCTGGACTGGGCTAGCCCGGCTTCGTACGTGAAGCCATTCTCCGACGCCATGGTCGCCCTGAAACCAGGCCAGGTCACGCAAACGCCCGTGCAATCGCAATTCGGCTTCCACGTGATCAAGCTGGAAGAAACCCGTCCGACGAAGCTGCCGGCACTGGAAGAAGTCAAGGGCCAGGTGGCTGAGTCGCTGCAACAGAAAAAACTCGCCGCCTACCGCGATGAACTCATGAAAAAAGCCAAGATTCAGTAATATTGGATCGGCATGAAAAAGCGCTCCCGGTGAGCGCTTTTTTTACGCCTGAAAGAAAGCGAGATGCCATGAATCTACATGCAGAATTGAAAGCCGCGCTGGAAGCGGCCGCCGAACCGGGCCGCGCAGCGCCCATGCAGGCCTACATGCGCGGCCAGTTCGTGTTCCTGGGCGTGGCGGCACCACAGCGGCGGCTGGCCGCCAGGGGCTTGCTGGCGGGCTTGAAAGGCGTGGGGGCCGAGGTGCTGCTGGAACATGCGCAACT
Organism: Janthinobacterium aestuarii; assembly: GCF_046113285.1. NCBI lineage: Bacteria > Pseudomonadati > Pseudomonadota > Betaproteobacteria > Burkholderiales > Oxalobacteraceae > Janthinobacterium > Janthinobacterium aestuarii. The sequence continues at coordinate 2,981,029 of NZ_CP142524.1, read as the reverse complement.
GCTGTGGCAGCAGCCAGAGCGTGAATACCAGCATGTGGCGCTCGACATGCTGGCCCTGCACCGGCGGCAACTGGGCGTCGAACACCTCCCCGCCCTGCTGGGCCTGGCGCGTCAGCGCGCGTGGTGGGACAGCGTCGACGGCATGGCGGGCATCGTGGGCGAGGTGCTGCAGGCGGAGCACCGGCGCGGCGGCGATGGCCATGCGCACATGGATGGCGCCTTGCGCCACGAGGACCTCTGGCTGCGCCGCATCGCCATGCTGCACCAGCTGGGCTGGCGCGCCGACACGGATGCCGCCTGGCTGTTCGGCGCGGCGCTGGCGCTGGCCCACGAAGACGAGTTTTTCATCCGCAAGGCCATCGGCTGGGCCCTGCGCGATTACGCGCGCCACGCCCCGACAGAGGTGCTAGCGTTTGCCACAGAGCACCGCCAACGGCTCTCTCCCCTTAGCTACCGCGAAGCGCTAAAGCACCAGCGACCTTGAACGACTGACCGCCCAGCAATCGCAGCGCCGCGTCGATGCGCGGTGCCGCATCCCAGGCCGGCACGGGCGCCAGCAAGCCCAGCGCCATCTGCCGCAGCGGCTCGGCGATCACCATGGCCAGCAGCAAGCCGGCCAGTTCGTGCCCATCGTGCCCATCCTGCAGCACCAGATGGCCGCGCGCGGCCTGGCGCTGCAACCACTGGGCCAGCAAGGCCGTACCCCGCTCGATGCCGTTGCGCTGATACACGGCCAGCAAATCGGCGCGGGCGGGAAACTCCGTGCACAGCAGGCGGAACAGGCCCACGGCGTCCGCCGTCAACACGCGCGCGGCCATCGCCTGCAAGATCTCTTTTAGTAATGGCAGCACTTCACCGGGCGCGGCCGCATCGTGCGCCATGGCCGGTAAAAAGGCGTCCGTCCAGCCGCGCACCACCAGCGCCACGAGTTCCTCGCGGTTGGCCGCATACTGATACAGCGACTTTTTTGCCATGCCCGCATGGCGCGCCACCGCTTCCATGGTCGTGGCGGCATAACCTTCATTCAGCAGCAGCCAGGTGGCCGCCTGCACGGCCGCCTCGCGCGCTTCTTCGGGCGGACGCGCCGGACGGCCCCGTCCACGCACAGCCTTGCTCTCTGCCTTGCTCTCTTCTTCCTGCATGCCGGCTCCAAGCTTGATCGATGGGCAATTTTACACTGAAACACATTTAGGAAACATTATGCGTTTCTTTAATATATAATTGCTTCACCCAAACAAAGGAGAACGACATGACGAAGCATATTGAATTCCCATGGAGCATCACCGGTACGGGCGACTTGCTCGACCCGTTCCCGCTGCACCTGGAAACGGGCATCACGCGCCTGGAAAATGGCTGCCTGCTGGTGGCGGCGCGCACGGAGCTGCACGGCTGCAGCGGGCGCATGCTGGACTGGTGGTTTACGTTTTTCGAGACGACGCAGCACATCAAGTGGTGGCATCCGCACGACCACGTGGCCCATCACGGCTGGAACAGCGCGTGGAAAAAGGGAGAGAGTTACTACGGCGCCTCGATCGAGGCAGTGGAGTCCTTGGGCGATATTCCACCCGTGAAAGCCAAGCTGAAGTTCCATGATCCAAAGGAGGTCTTCGACCCGGTGCAGCTGCAGCAGGCAAGGGACAGCGGCGCGCTGTCGGCCGCCGTCTGTGCCCGCATCGGCTTTGGCGAGCACGTGCAACTGGACCCGCAGGGCGACCCGCTCGATGGCGAAATGCTGCACCTGACGCGCGACACGCCGACGGGCTGCGTGCTGCGCAGCCGCTTCTTGCTGGGCCGCAATAGCCTGGACCCCGTGCGCGACGTGCCCGACGTGCTCGGCCTGAATTTGCTGCGCCATTGCTACAGCGAATTTACCTATCTGTCGCGCTTTTTACCGTCGCTGTACTACGGCGAGCACGCCAATGGCGAAAAGGCGCCGCTGCCCTGGTAAAGAGCCTTACAGCCGCTTGTGCATGCGCGCCAGCGGCAGTTTGATCGCGTTGGGCAAGTCGAGGTGAAAATCTTCCGTGACGGAAAAGCCGCTGGCCAGGTACAGCGGCACACCGGGCAAGGTGGCGGCCAGCTCCAGTGCACTAAAACCCGCGGCCCGCGCCTGCCGTTCGCAATGGCGCATCAGCATGCTGCCCAGGCCCTGGCGCGCCGCGGCCGGTTCCACGAAGAAGGCGCGGATGCGGCCCGGCTGGCTGGCCGGATCGAGCAGCGGGTCCGGCCCGCTCTTCGCGCGGTCGGCACCGTACAGGGTGGCGCGCCGGCTCCAGCCGCCGCAGGCCAGCATGACGCCGTCGCGTTCGATGACGAAATACGTGCGGTCGGCAACGAGCTGCGTATCGACGCCGAACACGTGGCGCGTCACGGCCTCGGCCTGTTCCAATGTATAGAATCCCGCGCTCAGCACCACGCCGGAACGGGCGATCAGCGCATTCATTGCAGGCACGTCGGCCGGCAGCGCCACGCGCAGGCGCGTCAACGCGCCAAAGCTGAACCAGGCACGGCGGATGCGGCCCTGCTCCACCTCATAGGTCGCCACCAGTTCCTGTGCCGACACCCCATCGTCCGTGTCGCCATGGACGATTTCATGATCGATCACCAGCTTGCCGCAGGCGATGCGGTTAAGCAACTGCGCATGGGGCTTGCTGGCGGCGAAACGGGCCGTGAAGCGGGGGCCGATCTGCGCACTGCCTTGGGCCAGCAAGGTATCGGGATGCTGGAATTGCTGTGCGTCATCGGCGTAAATGGCCAGCAAGGCCGCCACGTCGTGGGCATTGTAGGCGTCCAGTTGCGCCTGGACCACCGCCGTGGGCGAAATGCGTGTATCGTTGGCAAGCGCCATGCGTGTACCTGTTGTGAAGTCGATGGAAAGTTGCAAAGGGTAACATTGTCGCCCCTGTCGCGGCGTGGTTTACTGCGATAATAACAAGATTCGTCGCCAGTGGCATATTGAGGCGTCATCCATCAACCGTAGAGCGCAATCGCACAAGCACAGCAGGAGTAAATATCATGAAATGGGAAGGCAATCGCGAAAGCGACAATGTGGAAGACCGCCGTGGCGAAGATGGCGGCGGGGGCGGCGGTGGGGGCGGCTTTGGTTTTGGCGGGCGCTCGATCGGCATCGGCACCATCGTCATCGCCCTCGTCGGCTCGTATGTGCTGGGCGTCAATCCCCTGACCCTGCTCAACCTGCTCAGCGGCGGTGGCGGCCAGGTCAGCACCCAGCAAAGCCAGGCCCCGGCGCGCCAGCCGCCCGAATCGGACGAGATGGCCCGCTTCGTGAAAACCGTGCTGGCCGATACGGAAGACACCTGGGGCGCCCTGTTCAAGGCCGAAGGCGGCAGCTATGTGAAGCCCAAGCTGGTGCTGTTTTCCGGGAGCATCCCGACGGCCTGCGGCACGGGCCAGAGCGCCAGCGGGCCCTTCTATTGCCCCGGCGACCAGAAAGTCTATCTGGACCTCGACTTCTTCAATCTGATGCAGCAGCGCTTCAAGGTCTCGGGCGAGTTTGCGGAAGCCTACGTGATCGCGCATGAAGTGGGCCACCACGTGCAGAACCTGATGGGCTTGTCCGAGAAGGTCGACAATGCGCGCCGCACGGCCTCCGAACGCCAGGCCAACGCCATGTCCGTGCGCCTGGAATTGCAGGCCGATTGCTTTGCCGGCGTGTGGGCATTTCACGCGAACCAGGACCGCAAGATCCTGGAACAGGGCGACGTGGAAGCGGCCCTGAAAGCGGCCACGGCCATTGGCGATGATGCGCTGCAGCGCCAGTCGCAAGGCCATGTCGTGCCGGACTCATTTACGCACGGCACCTCTGAGCAGCGCGTGCGCTGGTTCAGCAAGGGCATCGAGAGCGGCCAGATTGCCCAGTGCAATACGTTCGAGGCACGCCAGCTGTAAAGATCGCCCCCGTGCCGCCCTGCGCGCGCACGGGGAAGTTGCTTCTACTTCAAATCGATGCGCCCGTATTGCCCATGCGTCTCGTCATCCGGCCCGGCCGCATAGAACAGCGTATTGACGGGCTGGCTGTTGAGGCCATTGCCGAAGGCGATGCCCCACAAGCCATCGATCGTCAGCGGCGTGCCATCGGTCTTGAGCAGCACGCCAGCGGCGGTACCCGTGTCGGGGTCATAGGCATTGATCTTGCCATCGCCAAAATTCCCTATCAACAACATATTGCTGGCCGTGCCGAAATCGGCGGGCGCCAGTGCCATGCCCCATGGCGCATTCAGGGCGCCGCCGCTCACCAGCCGCTTGATCAGTGTGCCGCCCGTGTCATACACGTTCACGATACCGAGGCCGGCGCCGGCCTCTTCATCGTCGCCGCTGGCTTCCCGCTTCGCGTAGGCGACATAGATGCGCTCGCCAATGGCCTGGATGCCGAACGGCGCATAGCCAGCCGGCAAGGCGGGGTCGCCGAATGCGCCAGGCAGGGCGACCCTGGCGAAGCCAGCATCGAAGACGTCGACGCGCCCGTTGTGGAAATCGGCCGCATACAGGTAATTGGCGCCCGCATAGCGCGAAATGGCCAGGCCCTTGTAGACGCTGCCGCCTGCGCTGCCGTCGAACACGACCAGGGCCGTCGTCGGGCTGACCGTGGGCGACCAGGCGGAAATAGTCCCGCTTTCGCTGGCGAAGATGAAGGGGCTGGGTGCCGTCACGCCGTTCTGGCTCAGCTTGAAGTCCTGCGTGCCGTTGAAGACGATGCCCGTGGGCCCTGCCGGCGTGCCGACCACCAGCGATTGCGGCACGCCGTTGCCATCGTACAAAGTGGACTTCGCCGTGCCATTCACGGCCACCCAGACGAAACCGCGCGGGTTGAAGGCCACGCCCCAGGCGTTGACGAGGTTGGGGTCCGTGTGCGCGGCCGGCACGGCGGGCGTGTCCGACACCAGGCTGGTGGCCGCATAGGCGCTCACGGCCGGTGGATGGTGATGATGGCCGCCGCCGCAGGCAAACAGGGCCGCGGCCAGCGCGATGACGAAACCGGTGCAGATCAGTTGCTTGATGCGGTGCGTATCCATGGCATTCCCCTCGGCGTGATGGGCAGTATTGTGCTGCCTGCTTTCAGGGTAGAACCGGGCCATGGAGCATGCTTGAGGCGTGTCAAGCGCGGCAAAGATAGCCAGCGTCAGGGTATGCTGACGTCGTAGCGCTTGCCCATTCGTTTCAATTCGCCCGTCTCGATCAGGTTATTCAGTTCCTGGTCGAACTGCAGCCGCAGCCTGTCGAAAGCGGGTGAGCGTGGATAGGCAAAATAGCCGTTTTGCAGTTCGATGATTCTGGGCAGCGGTTTCACCTGGCGGCCATAGCCGAGACGGGCGATGACGGGGTCGGTATTGCGGCGGTTGCTGATGAACACGTCGACGTGGCTGTGCACCAGCATCTTCAAGCCATTTTCCACATTGTTGGCCACGCTGACCTGCAGGCCGGGCCGCACGCGCTCCCAGTCCGCGCCATAGGCCCAGCCATTGAGCAGCACCACCCTGCGGTTCTTCAGCGCAGCGTAATCGCCATCCCAGCCGAAACTGGCGTCCTGGCGCGTATAAAAGACCATCTGGTCCTGGTAGAACGGCTTGTCGGAAAACGCCATGCTGGCGATGCGCTCGGGCGTCTTGTAGGGACCGATGAGGATATCGGCCTGGCCCTGCACCAGCATGGCTTGCGCGCGCGCCCACGGCACCATGCGAAAACGCACGGTGTTACCCGTGCGCGCCGCCATCACGCGCAGCAGTTCCGCGCCCAGGCCGCCGTATTCGCCGCTGTCCTGATATTCGAACACGCGCTCGAACTGCGCACCCACGGCCAGCAGCTCGCGCGCCGGCGCCGGCAAAGGCACGGCAAACGCCGGCCACAGCAGCGCCAAGGCCAGCAGGCGCCGCCCCGCTCTTCTCATCAGCCGACGATGCGCAAAGAGTAATCGGTGGCCCGCACGTCCTTCGTCAGGCTGCCGATCGAGATGCGGTCCACGCCCGTTTCGGCGATGGCGCGCACGGTGTCGAAGTTAATGCCGCCCGACGCTTCGAGCAAGGCGCGGCCGTTGGTGAGGGCCACGGCCTCGCGCATCATGTCGTTGCTGAAGTTATCGAGCAAGACGGAGACGGCGCCCGCATCGAGCGCTTCCTGCAATTGCGCCAGGGTTTCCACCTCGATCTGCACAGGCACGCCCGCGTCGAGATTGCGCGCGTTTTCCAAGGCCTGGCTGACGCCGCCGGCCGCCGCGATATGGTTTTCCTTGATCAGGATGCCGTCATACAGGGCCAGGCGCTGGTTCTTGCCGCCGCCCACGCGCACCGCATACTTTTGCGCCAGGCGCAGGCCCGGCAAGGTCTTGCGCGTGTCCAGGATGGACGCCTTGGTGCCGGCGATCACATCGACATACCGGCGCGTGGCCGTGGCCACAGCCGACAGCAGCTGCAGGAAATTGAGGGCGCTGCGCTCGGCCGTGAGCAGGGCGCGCGCCGGCGCTTCAATCGTGCAGACGACGCTGTCGGCCGTCATCATGTCGCCTTCGGCGTAATGCCAAACGATGTCGATGCTGCGGTCCAGGCTTTTCATGATGCCTTCGAACCACGGCGCGCCGCACAGCACGGCCGCTTCGCGCACGATGACACGGGCCGTGACGATGTGGTCGGGCGGCACCAGCTCGCCCGTCAGGTCGCACTGGCCCACGTCTTCCAGCAAGGCGGCCAGCAGATTGCCCTCGAACGCGCGCGCCAGGGCCGGGTCAAAGGGAGCGAAAGAATTAACGAGGGTACTCATGCTGGACCGATTCCTTGGAACAATGTGGTTTCTTTTGCCAGGTCCGCACCCGGCTTGAGGCCCGCCTTCTTGGCGGCGGCGAAGTCGAGCATGCGATTGATCGAACGCACGGCCAGCTGGCCGACGGCGGGATCGACGTGGATTTCGTTGTGCATGTTTTCCAGCGTTTGCGCCAGGTTCAGCAAGCCGTTCATGGCCATCCACGGACAATGCGCGCAGCTTTTACAGGTGGCGCTGTTGCCGGCCGTGGGCGCTTCGATGAAGCGTTTACCTGGCGCGGCCGCGCGCATCTTGTGCAGGATGCCGTTGTCGGTGGCGACAATGAACGTGTCCGTGTCCATGGTTTGCGCTGCCGCAATCATTTGCGACGTCGAGCCCACCATGTCGGCCAGGGCCACCACGTTGGCGGGCGACTCCGGATGCACGAGCACCTTGGCTTGCGGATACTCTTCCTTGAGCAAATCGAGTTCGATGCCCTTGAATTCGTCGTGCACGAGGCAGCTACCTTGCCACAGCAGCATGTCGGCGCCCGTTTCCTTCTGGATGTAGGAACCCAGGTGCTTGTCCGGCGCCCACAGGATTTTCTTGCCCTGCGCATGCAGGTGGGCCACGATGTCGAGGCCGATCGACGACGTCACCATCCAGTCCGCGCGCGCCTTGACTGCCGCGCTGGTGTTGGCGTAGACGACGACCGTACGGTCCGGATGCGCATCGCAGAAGGCCGTAAATTCATCGACCGGGCAGCCGAGGTCAAGCGAGCAAGTCGCGTCGAGGTCGGGCATCAATACGGTTTTCTCGGGACTGAGGATTTTCGCCGTTTCACCCATGAAGCGCACGCCGGCCACGACCAGGGTCTTGGCCGGATGGTCGCGCCCGAAGCGGGCCATTTCCAGCGAGTCGGAGACGCAGCCGCCCGTGGCTTCGGCCAGGTCTTGCAGGTCGGCATCTACGTAATAGTGGGCAACGAGCACGGCTTCGCGCTCGATCAGCAGGCGCTTGATGCGCGTGATCAGTTCGGCTTTTTCGGCCGGGGACGGCGTCGCTGGCGTGCGTGCCCAGGCGTGGGCAGTGCAGCTGGCTCCGTCTTGTGGATGTTCGTACTCGACGGATTTGATGGCTAAAGTTTGCATGGCTGTGTCAAACAAAAACGGGATAGACCGGCACGATTGCAATGAAGCAGGTGCGCCGGAACGAATGAACCGCGGCGCGTCGGTGTGGTGCTGGCCGATGGTACAGCTGGCCGGCATTGTCGGATTACGCTACGCTAATCCGACCTACATGGCCAGCCTACTAGCGTAGGTCGGATTAGCGCACAGCGCGTAATCCGACCCAACGTTAGCGTACAAATTAATCGATACCCTGGCTCTTCAGGTAATCCTCGTAATTGCCGCGGTAATCGACCACTTCATCTTCCTTGATTTCGATGATGCGGTTGGCCAGCGAGGACACGAATTCGCGGTCATGCGACACGAAGATCAGGGTGCCCGCGTATTTTTCCAGCGCGATGTTCAAGGATTCGATCGATTCCATGTCCATGTGGTTGGTCGGCTCATCGAGCATCAGCACGTTGTGGCGGCCCAGCATCAGCTTGCCGTACATCATGCGGCCCTTTTCACCACCGGACAGTACCTTGACGGCCTTCTTGACATCGTCGCCGCCGAACAGCAAGCGGCCCAGGATGGAACGCACGGCCTGGTCGTCGTCGCCCTCTTTCGTCCACTGGCCGATCCAGTCGGTCAGGTTCGTGTCCTTGGCGAAATCTTCCGTCGGGTCTTGCGGCATGTAGCCCACGTTGGCGTTTTCCGCCCACTTCACGCGGCCCTGGTCAGGCTGCAGGCCGGCGATGTCGCCCGCGATGCAGCGCAGCATGGTGGTCTTGCCGGCGCCATTGGCGCCGATGATGGCGATGCGCTCGCCCGCTTCGACCATGATGCTGAAGTTCTTGAACAGCTGGCGATCAAAACCTTTCGAGATGTTCTCGACTTCCACGGCCAGACGGTGCAATTTCTTTTCGCCGTCGAAGCGCACGAACGGGTAGGCGCGCGACGATGGCTTGATGTCGTCGACCTTGATCTTTTCGATCTGCTTGGCGCGCGACGTCGCCTGGCGGGCCTTCGATTTGTTGGCGGCGAAGCGGCGCACGAATTCCTGCAGTTCCGCAACCTTGTCTTTCGCTTTCGCGTTGTTGGCCAACTGCTGGTTGCGCGCCTGCGTCGAGGCGAACATGTATTCGTCGTAGTTGCCCGGATAAATCTTCAGGGTGCCGTAATCCATGTCGGCCACGTGGGTGCAGACCTGGTTCAGGAAGTGGCGATCATGGGAAATGATGATCATGGTGGAGTTGCGCTCGTTGAGCACGTCTTCCAGCCAGCGAATCGTGTTGATGTCCAGATTATTCGTCGGCTCGTCGAGCAGCAGGATGTCCGGATTCGAGAACAGCGCCTGCGCCAGCAGCACGCGCAGCTTCCAGCCTGGCGAGACATTGCTCATCGGGCCTTGATGCAGGTCAATGGCGACACCGGCGCCCAGCAGCAGTTCGCCGGCGCGCGATTCGGCCGTGTAGCCGTCGTATTCGGACACTTTGCCTTCCAGCTCGGCCGCCTGCATGTAGTCGTCGTCCGTCGCTTCCGGGTTCGCGTAGATGGCGTCGCGTTGCTGGATGGCGGCCCACATTTCCGTATGGCCCATCATGACGACGTCGAGCACGCGCATGTCTTCAAACGCGAACTGGTCCTGGCGCAGCTTGCCCAGGCGCTCGTTGGTGTCGAGCATGACGTTGCCGCCCGACGGGTCCAGGTCGCCGCCCAGGATTTTCATGAACGTCGACTTGCCGCAGCCGTTGGCGCCGATCAAGCCATAGCGGTTGCCGTCGCCGAACTTGACGGAGATATTCTCAAACAATGGCTTGGCGCCAAACTGCATCGTAATATTTGCTGTAGAGAGCATGTGATATTGGGTCTTTATTCAGTTAAAACAGCTAGTTAAATACTTTTCTCCCATTATACAGCACCCACCCTCATGACTCTATAGCGGTCCGCCGAGGGCGACCGAAGCACATGTGGAGAAATAATGGCAAGAAAATATGATTGCCGTATTTTAATTTAACGGATACGCTGCGGGGCATCCGTTTCCACCCCTCCATCTCACAGGCTTCACTTGAAAAAAATCACCATCGCCGCGGCCGTGGCCGTCATTGCCGTCGCCGCCACCGTCTACGCGTCGCCGTACTATGCCTTGCACCAGATCAAGACCGCCCTGGCCGAGCGCAATGCCGACGCCCTGGCCGGACACGTGGACTTCCCCGCCCTGCGCGCCAGCGTCAAGACGCAGCTGGAGGCGAGCATGGCGCGCAGCATCGCAGCGACCGCCGGCAGCGATAACCCGCTGGCCGCGCTGGGCCAGTCGATCGCCGGCGCCATGCTGGGCAAGATGGTCGATGCCATGGTCTCGCCGGCAGGTGTCGTCGCGCTGGTCAACAAGAGCGCCGTCAGCCCGCAAGCGGGAGCCGCAGGCGACGCGGACGCGCCCGCCGATGGCGCCCGGAAAAAAGCCGCGTATTCCGCAGGCTATGCCGGCCTGAACACCTTCGTCGTGCGCGCACAAGACGGCAATGCGCAGGACGGCGCACTGGTCCTGCAGCGCCATGGCGTGTGGGGCTGGAAGCTGAGTTCGATCGAGATTGCGTCGGCGATGGCCGCACGTTAAAGGAAAGGAACGCGCATGCGCAGGCGATCTGAGACACAATGCGTGTCATTTTGCCTCGGATTGCAGGAAATTTCATGCTGAAACATACGGCTTTATCGCTGGCAATGGCCCTGGCCTGCGCCACGCCATTGGCCCACGGCCTCGATGGCACAGCCGGGAGCAGCCACTCCGTTGCCTCGCGCATGCAGGCGGAAACGTCCAGCGCGGCCGACCCCGACGCCCCCGCGCCACTGCCCGTGCCCAGCGATATCTCGCTGGCCGAACTGGAGCGCCGCCTGGCGCTGGGCCAGGCGCAAACCGCCGAAAAACACTATACCAGCGCGCTCGATCCGGCCGTGCTGAGTACCTTGGCGCAGCAGATGGGGTGCCACGATATCGCCGGCGTGCATCCGTTCGGCTTGCCGCTCGATCAAGCGCAGCCCACCGTGCTGAGCGGCGCCCACCTGCTGGCGCGCTGCCCGGACGGCGCTTACGTGACGATCACGGCGATGTCGATGGCGGGCAAGGCGGGCAAGCGCGCCTCCCTCAACCCGCAGGCGTTCAGGCACACGGTCGATGGCCGGCCCGCGCGGCGCCTGTATTACAAGGCGCCCAACGGCCGCCAGAAGGAATCGCTGACCATCATCGATGGCAGCTATGCGTATGCGCTCGAATACTGGTCGCTCGATGACAGCCAGCACAGCGGCATGGTGGGCATGCGCCGCATGGAAACATTGACGTTGCCGCAACAAGACGGGCAAAAATAGCCGGAATACTGTATATTCATACAGTTATCAGCTATTTTCCTGCCCGCCATGCCCGCCAACCCGCACCACGCCTTGCCCTACACCATTTCCGTCAGCGCCACGATCGATGCGGAGGTCGAGCAAACCATCCTCGACGGCTTGAACGCCTATAACGATGCGATCACGGGATACCAGGACAGGCAGGTGTTGAGCGTGGTCGTGCGCGACCGCGACAGCCAGCGCGTGCTGGGCGGCGCCATGGGCCGGACCTCGCTGGGCCTGCTGTTCCTCGATTTGTTTTATCTGCCCGCCGCCTTGCGGGGGCTGGGACTGGGCAGCCAGGTACTGGCGCAGTTCGAGGAAGAAGGACGCCGGCGCGGCTGCGCCTCGGCGGTGCTGTACACCATCAGTTTCCAGGCGCCCGAATTTTACGAGCGCCGCGGCTGGCGCCGCTTCGGCGACATCGCCTGCAGTCCCGAAGGCACGAGCCGTATCTTCATGAGCAAGACCTTGTAGGCTGTCAACGGCAGCGGCCGGCGGCAAACCGGCCGCCAGCCGCTCTCCGATACCGCTGCTTACATGCCCAGCGATTTGAGCAGGTCGGCGTTGTCGTCGTCTTCCGGTTCCGCCGCAGGCGCCGGGGCGGCGTCGCGTTCGCGGTTCGCATACTCGCTATCCATCAGCGAATCGGCGTCGATTTCGCGCGAATCGAAATCGTGCAGCTTGATGAACTCGGTACGGTCGATCGCCAGTTCCAGATAGAAAATATTATTCTTTTCCGTATAGAAAGTGACGCGGCGCATTTCCGGGCGGTCCAGCGGCGTATCGACGCTGAGCATCACCTGCTTGTTCAGCACCAGCATCTTTGGCTGGCTCTGGGTGATGTTCGTTTGCAGCTCGCGCCGCACCTTGCCCGTGAAGTCGCCGACGATCTGGTTCATCAGTTCGCCCATGATATTCGACACTTCGTCCGACGTGTAGAAGCTGGCCAGCTCCGACTTCGGCATACCCATGTGCAACATGTAGCGCTCGTAGATTTCCATCGCCGTATCGGCGGCGAAATTGAGCACCACCAGGCCCGTGAAACCGCCATCGAACATCACGAAGCAGCCGATGTCGGGCTTGAGGCCCGTTTTGGTGATGCGCTGCACCATGCCCGAATAATTGACCTTGCTTTGCGTGGCCACGTTGAGCACCCGAACCACCGAGTTGCACAAACTCATCAACAAATCTTCTGTACCGTACACAACATCCTTTTCTGCATCCATGAGCAACCTCTCCTACTATTTTAAAGATGACAGCACTGTTCCCTGCCCGCCGCGAGCCAAAACATGACCGTTTCGCTCAGCAAGCGGACGACTTCACCTTTGCATGCCGGACCTTGCGTGGCAGTGCGCGCCGCGATGCCGCCGGCCCGAACCGCCCTCTTACCTTTTTCTGTATAGAAATAAGTATCAGATGCGCAGAATACCGAGATGTAACATTTCCGTCCAGCCATACCTGCATTTACTTGACGATCTGTGCGGAAATACCATAGCTGGTCAGGACACGGGTGCAGACAGAAGAAATAGTAACTAAAAATCAAGTGCGCGCAAGACCACGCTGCTGACCAGCAGATCGCGGCTCAGGTAAGCGAAGGCGCGCTGGCCGATGCGCAGGCGGTGGCTGTCGAAGATGTCCAGCAAGTTGCCGCCCTGCTCCTGGTCCAGGCTGTGCAAGGCCGTCACGGTGATGCGGCAGGTCTTTTCCGCCCCGAAGACGGACAAATGGAAGCGAATGGCATCGCCCGCCGGCTCGAGCGCGATGCTGTCGCGCAGAATTTCATAGGGCATGGGCTGGCATCCCGCTGTGCGTATGGTCCGCCGCCCCCCGGCACCACCTGACTGACGGAATCGCCGAACAACGACACTCAAGCTCGGCGCGGTTTTCTGCTAGGAATAAATGCATCATGACGTGTACGGCAATCTCAATGATCAATAACAAGCAAGCGTAGCGCGACGGCTCGTCAACTACCGTCTGTTACCGTACATATTCAACCGCGCGCCTGCCTTGGGGCCGTGCGGCGCACGTCCCGGCCCGCCCCCTGTGCTATTGTCGTCAGGTACATCACCAGGCAGGAGCCATGCATGAGCAACATCGTTACCAGCGTCTCGTTCCGCTACATCGATCCGCGCCACAAGGAACCGGGGCCCAGCCGGGAATTCATCAACCAGAACATTCTGCTGCCGCCGGGCGCTCATCTGCCGCGCATGGGCGAAGCGATCGAACTCATGCACTGGGACTTGAACCGCGACATGAAATCGGGCGTGTATTCCGTGCTGTTCGTCCACACGCGCATCGCCTTGTTTGATGGCAACGACAAGCCATCGGGCTGGCACACCACGATCACCGTGGGACCGCAGTCCGACGAGATCGACGCGCGCTTCCTCACCGCCCCCTCGTGACAACCGTGCGGCCCTTGTTGCGCCCAGACCCGACCACCTAAAATAGTGCTTTATATTAAACATGATCGTGACGGCAGCCGGTGGCACCGTCACGTGCAATGCAGGGAAAGACGACGATACAGATGAGCAATCTTGTAGAGCAGGCAACACAAGAAATGACGGCGGCAATCGAAGCGTGGTTTGCCGAGCGCCTCAAGCGTACCGACCTGGAAGCCGCCGTGAAGCGGACCACCTTGCAAATGGGCGTTTTTAACGATTTCCTGCTCGACTACAAGCCGGGACGCACCACGGCCGACGATTTCCATCTGGCCGAGGCCGATGATGTCGCACCGAGGACGCCTTCGCGCCTCGACGAAGCCGTCGCGCGCGACACCATCGCGCCCCGGCTGGCAGCGCTCGTGCGGGCGAAGCTGGAAACTCTGGCCGACACGCCCCTGATCGACTACCGCTTCAGCTTTCGCGGCAAATTCCAGACGGCGCAGGGTATGCTGCACCTGAACCTGCTCGAGTATGTCAACGCAGGCAAGCGCACAAGCTTGCTGGAAAACATACGCGCGTATGTCACGCAAAAGCTCGAGCATGGCAACCGCCCGACGAAAAAGCTGGAAACCTTCTTCCTGGCGCGCCACCTGCTCGATCCCCACCTGTTTCCCCAACCCGATATCGCCTGGACAATCGCCCAGTTCGAGCGCATCGAGCAGCTGAACAAGTCGCGCCCGCAAGCGCTGGCCGAACACCGCAGCGATATCATCCAGGCCGTGTCGGCGTGGGCGGAAAAACAGTTCCTGCCGCAGTTCTATGACGTGCAGCAATCGAGCTACCGCAGCACCGAATACACCTTGAAGGCGGGCGCGGCGCTTGACAAGCAGGCGCTGGCGTCCATCGACCTGCTGCTGTATGGCGCCGTGATGATCTTGCGCCACGAACCGAGCTACGCCAAGTCGACGGGCGTCAAATTCCTCGACATCGCGCGCGAACTGGGCAGCGAACGGGCCGTGCGCATGCTCAAGGAAGGCAGCGGCACTTTCGCGCCCGACGCCGTCCACCTGAAAAATGCGCAGCTGGAATGCCGCGCCAACGACGTGTTTGCCACGATCAGCATCGCGATTGTCCGGGAAGAGGAAGAGGCGTATGCGCAGGCGCTGGCCTTCATCACGCATTTGCTCAACAACGGTTTCCCGAAAAGCTGCCAGATCAAGCTCAAGTCCAAGGTCAAGCAGTACCTGCCGATCAAGGGACTGGCGAAATCCGATACGCATCGCTTCTTTGCCAACGCCCTCGCCTATCCCGCCCTGCAGCCGCAGCTGGAAGCGTATGCGCGCGCCGCCATCGAGCAATTCGAATTCTATGCGGACACGGAAGGCGAAAAGAATTGCATGCCCGGCAGCTACGCCACGTTCGGCCTGGGCCTGCTCGATGCGCGTTATTTTCCGCTGGTGCAGCACTACATGGCCTACGTCGACGAGGAACACCAGTCCGTGCAGGACCAGTTCACGGCGGCCTTTGCCGAGCAATATGGCGTCACGCGCGACTCCGCCCCCGTGCTGGCCGCGTGCCTGCGCGCCTGCACGGACAACGCAAAGGTCAAGATCCAGGCGGAACTGGAAGAGGTGGAGAAACTGGAACTGTTCTGCCAGCAACTGCAAGGGCTGGAAGGCTATCTGGTCGAGCACATGCTGTATCCCATCTGGGGCAAGCTGGAAAAACTGGCTACCCTGGCGCGCAAGGCGCAAGGCCGGCGCAAGGAGCTGCTGCTGGCCTTGCTGGAAGCGGCGAGCAAGACGCACGCCTAATGTGCGCAACGTTATGACTTTTACCATCTATAATGCGCGCGCCATAGTTGCTATAAAGCATTTTTTGGCGCCTGACATTGAATCGTGGAGAAAATACATGCACCAAAGAGTAGCAACATCGCGCACTGCCCTGCTGGCGGCAGCCTTGGCCGCCGCCATGGCGTTGGCCCAGCCCGCCATCGCTGCGGAAACCGCCGTGGAACTGGCGCCCGTCGACGTGGCCAACCTGTACATCAAGACCATCATCAACCATGATGAAGCGAGCGTCGCCCAGCTCAATGCCTACCTGCGCCCCACGCGCCTGGCGGGCCAGCAATCCGCCGAATATGCGTCGTACAGCGGCTTGAAGGAAACGGATGCAATATTCCCTGCAAAGACGGGCAAGCTGATCGCCGACCTGTTCCCTGCCGCCATGCGCGCGGCCGTCACGCCGGCCGCCGAACAGCTGGCCGCCAATGTCATCGCCGCCATGAATGGCGCCGCGTGCCAAGCCACCAAGGCGGCCCCCGTGACGGTGGAAAACGGCATGCAGACGGCTGCCGTCAGCTTCGAATGCCAGGTCGTCAAGGTGCCCGTGGCATGGGCGCCCGCCGCCCAGCAACTGGCGAAGAGCGGCTGCAAGGTCGAGCAATGCAAGGCCGGCCTGCAAAAGATCGCCGCCACCTACACGAGTTCGCCGAAGCAGACGTGGCGCGCCGTGTTCGCCGTCAGCCGCGAAAAGAACTCGGAAGCCTGGCGCAACGATTTCGCCCGCGAAACCTTCGATGAAATCTGGGAATACCTGTAATCCCGACCTCGTTTAGAATGGCTGGATGGAAAAATTGACACCGGTACCACAGCCTGAGGGCCTGGCCTTGCTGCGCTTGATCGACCCCGACCATGTGGAAGGCGCGGTGGTCGCGCAAGCGCTGGCGCAAGACTTGCCTGCCCTGCACGCCAGGCAATTGCTGGCGCTGCTGCGCCGGCTGCGTGCCGCGCAATCGAATCAGCAGGATTATGCGGGCGCCAGCCAGGCGCAGGCCGAACAGCAGTTCGGCGCCGCCATCGCCGCCGTCAAGGCGGAGCTGGCCACGCGGCCGCACATTCCCAACAAGCAGGAAGCCAAGGCCCTGCGCCAGGCGGCGGCAAAGAAGCGCTGAACGAGGCGCAAGCCGCCCGCCAGCAAGGCCGTTTCGTGTGGGCAAGGACGCCAACCCCCTCCTATAATCGGAGACTCTCCTGTTTCCGCTCTTGAAAGGCATCCCCATGTCCACACGATTTTCCCGCCACGTAGCCGGCTGCGCCATCCTTGCCGTCGGCGGCCTGGCCGCCATGCAGGCGGCCCATGCCCTGGAGACGGGCCCCATCGACGCGCGCGCCGTGTGGCAGGAGCGCTCGCTGTCGGCTTGCCGCAGCGAACAATCGTCGACCGCACCCGACGTCTGCCTGCTGCGCACCATGCAGCGCTCGGGCGCCCGTCCGCAAGCCATCGCCGCCGCCAACATGCTGGTCAAGGCAAACAAGGCGGGCTTCATCTCGGCCTGGCGACCGCTGGGCAAGGCGGCCCTGGCCACCGTCACCTATCCGTTCCGCGCCAACACGAATGAAGGCACCCTGCTGATCGGCAGCGATGGCGCCGCCATCGACGTCGACGAGGACTCCGTGCGCGAGGAAGACCGCGCCACACCGGCCTGGCGCGCGTTTGCCGCCGCCCACCCAGACTCTGTCCCGTTCGCCCCCGCCGACTTTATTGGCAGCACGGCGACCGCCGATGGCGGCCAGAGCGTGCTATTTTCTACGCCCCTGATCACCTGCCACGCCTGCGCCGAGGATGGCGCGCTGCTGGTTGCCTACACGATCGACAAGGCGGGAATCGTGCGCGAGCGCAAGCTATTGACGATCAAGTAAGCCTGCCTCAAAGATAAGATAGAATTGCTTAATGGCATGTCTATACGAGTACATGCCATCTATCCACTACTTATTATGGGAAAACATGCGCCGCTCTTGCCTTGCACTGCACCTCACCGCCGCCCTGCTGCTGTCCAGCTCTGTCCACCTCGCCACTGCCGCGCCCGCCGCTATGGCTAACGCTGCCGCCAGCGCGGCCACGCCGCTCGTCATCGGCGAAAGTTTCACGATCGACTCGCAGGCGCTGAAGGAACAGCGCCACATCAATGTGTATGTGGCGCGCGCCTGGGATACGCCGCCCGACGCGCCCCTGCCCGTGCTGTACATGCCCGACGGCGGCGTGGCCGAAGACTTTCTGCACGTGGCCGGCTTGCTGCAGGTGTCGGTAGCCAACGGCACGATGCGCCCGTTCATGCTGGTCGGCATGCAAAACACGCAGCGCCGGCGCGACCTGACGGGGCCGACCGATAATGCGCAAGACCGCAAGATCGCTCCCGTCGTGGGTGGTTCGCCAGCCTACCGGGCCTTCATCCGCGACGAGCTGATGCCGGAAGTCAAACGCCGCTACCGCACGACGGGCGAAACGGCCATCGTCGGCGAATCGCTGGCGGGCCTGTTCGTGGTGGAAACGTACCTGCTGGAACCGCAGCTGTTCGACCATTACCTGGCCTTCGACCCCAGCCTGTGGTGGAACCAGGGCGCGCTGCCGCGTCAGGCGGCGGCGCTGCTGGCCAAGGGCAAGCCGGGCAAGCACAGCCTGTACCTGGCGTCCAGCAGCGAAGCGGGCATCGCCATCGAAGTGCAGCGCCTGTCCGACGTGCTGCAAAAGCAGGCGCCGCCCGGCTTGCAATGGCACGTCGAAAAGATGCCGGAAGAGACCCATGGCACGGTCTACCATCCCGCAGCCTTGAAGGCTTTCCGCAGCGTCTTCAAGCCGCAAGAACCGGCCAGGCAGTAAGACATGGACAAACTGTAATCTGGTGAGGGGCTCATCCGCAGGGTCGGGCGGGTAAAATCGGCGGCCCTGCTTTTCCCGCCTGAGTCCCGTCCGCCATGAACTTTTTGCAATTATTTATCCTTTCCATCGTCCAGGGCTTCGCCGAGCTGCTGCCCGTGTCCAGCTCCGCCCACGTCATCATGGCGGAAAAATGGATGGGGCTGGACCCCACGTCGCCCGAACTGACCATGCTGCTCGTGATGTTGCATACCGGCACCATGTTCGCCGTCATCGTGTATTTCTGGGCATCCTGGCGCGCCACCTATTTCAGTTCGGCCAGCGCCTTCCGACGCAATGTGCTGCTGCTCGCGGCCGCCACGGCCCTGACGGGCATCGTCGGCTTCGGCTTGCTCAAGGGCATCACCCATGTCATGAGCAAGGATGCACCCGGTTTTGAAATCGAGCACCTGTTTGGCAACGCGAAACTGATGGCCGCCGCGCTGGCCGCCGCCGGCGTGCTGATCATTGTGTCGTCGCGCCTGCAGGCGCGCCAGCATGGCACCTTGTCCATCGGCAAGGCGATGGTGATCGGCGCCGTGCAAGGCCTGTGCCTGCCCTTCCGCGGCTTTTCCCGCTCGGGCGCCACCATTTCCGCCGGCATCGCCATGGGCGTGCCGCAGCGCCGCGCCGAGGAATTCAGCTTTGCCCTCGCCGTCGTGCTGACGCCGGCCGTGCTGGTCAAGGAAGGCTGGCGCTTCTACCAGGCCGTGGCAAATGGCAGCCTGGACCATCTGGAACACGGCAACAGCCTGCTGCATTTGCTCGGCCCCAGCCTGCTGGGCATGCTGCTGTCGTTCCTGGCCGGCTTGCTGGCCCTGCGCTGGCTGTCGCGCTGGCTGGAACAGGGCCGCTGGCATTTCTTTGGCGCGTATTGCCTGCTGGCCTCTGCCGTGGTGCTGTACGTAGGGTAAAATCGCCGGGTTTGTCATTTGCCACTCACCATCCCAGCCAGGTTTTACAGAAAGCCAACGATGAATTTCGCCGCCACCGCCGCCCTCTCCCTCGCCATGTCCACCGATGCCTTCGCGGCTGCCGTCGGCAAGGGCGCAGCCCTGCACAAGCCGCAATGGCGCGAGGCGCTGCGCACGGGGCTGATCTTCGGCGTCATCGAGGCGATCACGCCCATCATCGGCTGGGCCCTGGGCAGCGTGGCAGCGCCCTACGTGGAAGCGTGGGATCACTGGATCGCCTTCAGCCTGCTGGGCATCATCGGCCTGTTGATGATACGCAATGCCCTGTCCGACGCCGACGAGGAAGAAGCGCCGGCCCAGTCGCACTCGTTCTGGGTGCTGGCCGTCACGGGCCTGGCGACCAGCATCGACGCCATGGTCGTGGGTGCGGGCCTGGCCTTGCTGGGCGCCAATATCGTCGTCACGGCGGCCGCCATCGGCTTTTCCACCTTCGTCATGGTGACCCTGGGCGTGATGCTGGGCCGCGTGCTGGGCACGGTAGCGGGCCGGCGCGCCGAACTGGTGGGCGGCCTGGTACTGATCGTCATCGGCTGCGTGATCTTGTACGAGCATATCGGCCACCCGGCCTGAAGCCCGGGCGCGCACGGCACAAGCGCCGGCGTGGACGGCAGCGCGCTTTGTGCTACATTCAATGCTCTGCATTCCTGTCTCGCAAGGTGACCATCATGGAAACTATTGAGCTGCTTTTTGCCGCGCTGGTGCGCGAAACGGCCGAATCGATACGCGACCACCACGTCCCTTTTGCCATAAAACACGATGAGCGCGCGTATTTCGAGTGGATGGATGGGCACCCGATCCATGGCTATATTCAGGAAGCGTATCGCGAGATCGAGGAAACAGCCCAACAGATCCGCGCCATTCGCGCTGGGTGAGGACGCTTGCCGCAAGCTACTGCGCGGGGGGCTTTGCGGCTGGCGATGCTCACCGTACTTATGTACGGTTGCGCTTCTCAGCCACACATCCCCTCCGCTCGCTACGCTTGCAACAAGCGTCGATACGCTAGTTGAATGCGTTCAAGGGACGTATTGATACAAATCAAACACTCTGCCGTTCGATACGCGTGGCATGGTCTGGCCCATGACAATCAGGCCTGGAGGCGGCAAACATGGATCAGCAACAAAAACACCAGATCCGGGGCTATGAATTTCATGTGGCGGGGGCGCTGGAGAAGGATGGGCGCTACCGGGGCATGATTTTGATCAGCAAGCGCGGCGATACCCTGCAGGTGTACGCCAAGCCCGTGCTGATAGAAACGCCGAGCAGTTTCAAGTCCGTGCATGCGGCCTTGATCGAGGCATCGGCGTATGCCCAGGAACTCATCTATAACGGCGCCATCAAGGCGCTGCTGCCGGCCGACGGGCCGCTGGCCGGAAAACAGGCGCCGCAGCCGCCGGATTTCGTCGGCAACTGACGCCGGCAAGCGCATCCGGCCATCCGGGGTGGCGCGTATAATGACGCGCTTTCCCGGATGAAAAATCAACACCATGGAATTTGTGAATGTACCGCTCGTCTTCCTGGTCGGCTGCGCGCTGATCGCCTTGCTGGCCAAAAAGAATGGCTATTCGTGGTACCTGTTTTTCTTCGCGATTGCCGTGCCCGCTCCCCTGTTGCTGCTGGCTTTGCCCCATGTGCTGGGCGTGGAGGCCGCGTCGCTGACCTCCGTACGGCTGGGCACCGTCCTGCTGTTCCCGCTAGCAGGCTTGCTGCTGGCGCTGCGGGGCAAGCGCTAAGGCTGTTTCAGCGTACCGGCACCCCATCGGCCAGGCGCCAGCCTACCGACAAGGCTATTTGCTGCGCCTCTTTTTCATTGCTGCAATCATCATAATCACAGGTATCCGCATACGCGCCGCACGCCTGGTTCTGGCTGATGTACGAACCGACCCAGCGGCCATCGCGGCGCTGGCTGGCCGTGGCGCTGATGATAAAGCCTTTGTGGATGGTGGGGTTTTCAAAAGACATAATTCCTCCGATGCAAAAAAAGCGTCAGGGATCTGACTGGGTTCCACTGTGCGCCACATGCTGCCAGCAGTCTGTACGTTTGATCACACTCACGAAAAGGATGCACGCCGCGCTCGCGCCTACAGGCGATCGGGTATGATTTCGGCATGTGTGGACGATTCGATCAAAATGACACGGCGCGCGTGCTGGCGTCATCCTTCGGCTGGACCGACGCGGTGTTCGACAGCGAGGCCGAGCCGCACCTGAACGTGTCGCCCGGCACATACCGGCCCGTGCTGCATATCCAGGATGGTGTGCACCGGGTCGACGATGTCTTCTGGGGCTACCGCCCTGCCTGGGCCGCCCAAGCCGTGCCCGCCCCCGGCAAGAAAAAAATCCCCATCGCCATCAATGCCCGGCTGGAAAAATTGGCAAGCGCCTACTGGAAACCCTTGCTGCGCGCGGGGCGCGGCATCGTCTGCGTCGATGGCTGGTATGAATGGACGGGAGAGAAAGGCCGCAAGCAGCCGTGGCACATCCACCGCAAGGACCGCGCGCGCCTGTTCCTGCTGGCGCTGGCCCAGTTCGGGCCGTACAAATTCAACCGCGAGGAAGCGGGCTTCGTGCTGGTGACGGCCGACAGCCTGGGCGGCATGGTCGATATCCACGACCGCCGCCCCGTCGCCGTCAGCCTGGAAGACGCGCACCGCTGGCTAGCCCCCGCGCTCACGCCCGAGCAGGCGCTGCACCTGGCGCGCACCTGCATGCTCGACGTGGACTTGTTCGAGTGGCATGCCGTCGATAATCCGCTCGTGCCGTCCGCCAAACCCAAGGCGCCGCCGGTGTCGCCGCAAGGCGCCTTCGACTGGGGCGCCGACTAACTCAGCCGGGCAAGCGCGCCAGCCGGCGCCACAGCGCTTCCATCGGCCCCTGGCGGAAGTGCCGCAACCAATAGTGGCTGAGCAGCACCTGCCCCGCCATGATCACTATGGCCAGGCCCAGCATCTCGATGGGACGCAGCGTGGCGCCCCAGCCCAGGCCCGGCCCCTGCAGCAGCCAGGTGCCAAGCAAGGATTGCAAGAGATAATTACTCAGCGCCATGCGGCCCACGGGCGCCAGCCATGCACCGAGCCAGCGCAGCAGGAAGGGACCGGCCAGCATCAGCGCCGCCACATAACCGGCCGCCAGCACGGGACCGCCGGCGAACAGGCCCACTTCGAACAGGGCCGTATCGAACACGGTTTGATACGGATCGGCCACCTGCCACGCGACGGCCCCCGCCGCCAGCAGGTTGAACGGCAAGCCCACGCCCAGCCCCACGGCGCGCACGCGGCGCCACAGGCGCTCGTGGCGCCGCGGCTGCGTCAGCCAGCCGCAGCGCACGGACAAAATGCCCAGCAGGAACAGCACGATGATGTGCGGCAGCATGACGGCGGCGTACAGCAAAGAGACGAGGAAATCGTTGGCGCGCAGCCTGGCCACGGCCCACACACTGCCTTGCGTATAGGTGGCGTAGCGGGCCGCGAAGTTTTGCAAATCATGCGCCGTGTCCGGCGCGCCGCCCTGCTGCCCCACGGGAATGAGCAAGCACATGAACAGCAGAAAACCGGCCGCCACCAGCCAGGCGCGGTTGCGTATGCGGCTCAGTTTGGCCGCTGCCAGGGGCAGGACGAGCATGCCGGCGACCGCATACGAGGTCAGCACGTCGCCGCTCCAGATGCAGAAACCATGCAGCAGTCCGAACACGAGCAGCCAGCGCAAACGGCGCCGGTACGCCGCTTGCGCCTGCTCCCAGCTGCCCAGCTGGCGTTTCAGGGAACGTGTTTGCAGGGCAAAACCGGCGCCAAACAAAAAAGCGAAGACGGGATAGAACTTGAACTGCGCCAGCGCCGCCACGCCGAAAATGACGAGCTGGTCGAGCACGGGCGGCTGCGCCGGCAAGGTGCCGTAGCGCAAGGACAGCGTGCCCCAGGCAAAGCCCCAGATATTCACCAGCAAGATGCCAAACACGGCGATGCCGCGCAGCACATCGACCTGCAGCAACCTGCCGGGTTTGGCGTGAATAGCGTTCAGGGAGTTCAGGGCCGCGCCAGAGTCGGGTAATCGCTCACCTGCAGGCTGAAACCCGAGGCATCCGATTGCAGCCGCGCCTGGCCGCCGAACGGCAAGGTGACCCGCCGGCGGATGTGGCCGAACTCGAGTCCCGTCAGCACGGGCACGGGCAGGCGTTCGCGCACGTAGGCCAGCATGACGTCGAAATCGTAGCCCTTGTCCATCGGACTCAGCTTGTAGGCGGAAAAGTCGCCGAGCACGACCGCATGCTGGCGTTCGAACACGCCCGCATGCAGCAATTGCAGCAGCATGCGCTCGACCCGGTACGGGTGCTCGTTGACGTCTTCCAGGAACAAAATGCCGCCGTCGATCTCGGGGAAATACGGCGTGCCGAGCAGGTGGACCAGCATGGCCAGGTTGCCGCCCCACAATTTCCCCACCGCATCAACCTGTGGATTGCCAACGGACGTGCCCGTGACCGTGTGCGTGGGTCCCTCCAGGCACGACCACAGCTGATCGAGCGTAAATTGCTCGGGCTCGTCACGGATGAAATCGTCGCAGACCATGGGGCCGGCAAAGCTGGCGCGGCCCGTTTTCGCCATCAAGCCCATGTGGAAGGCAGTAAAATCACTGTAGCCGACGAACAGCTTGCGGCTGGCAGCCATGCGGTCGAAATCGATGTCGGGCAGGATGCGGCTGATGCCGTAGCTGCCGCGCAAGGCGATCACCACCTGCACGTCGGGGTCGGCGGCTGCCGCGTTCAGCTGCGTCAGGCGGCCCGCATCCGTGCCGCCGAAACGCTGGAAGCTGTGTGCGGGGTCGTAGTAGTTGTGGACGGTGGCGCCTTGCGCCTGCAGGCGGGCGATGCCGCGCGCCACGGCCGCGTCATCGGGCGCGCAACCGCCAGGCGCCACGATGGCGATGCCAATTTCAGGTGTCTTCAAAATGCCCATGCCTTCAAAAGTGGTGGGCGCGCCTAGGCTGGCTGGGAGCGCATCTGGGGCGCCATCTTACCTTGCAGATGCACATCGATCAAGGCGAGCAGGCGCTCGATCAGCTGGGGCGGCATGTCGTGCCCCATGCCTTCGATCACTTCGAGCGTGGCGCCCGGAATCAGCGCCGCCGTATCGATGCCGCAGGCGACGGGGATCAGGGGATCGGCCGCGCCATGGATCACCAGCGCCGGGCAGCTGATACTGGGCAGCAAGGCCGTGCGCTCGCCCGAGGCGGCAATGGCGACCATTTGCCGCGCCACGCCTTCCGGGCAGCTGCCGCGCTGCAACGCCGCTTCGATGCGCTGGTATAGCAGCTTTTCCGACACGGGATAGGCGGGACTGCCGATGACGCGCACGGTGGCCGCCATATGGGCCATCAGTTCGGCGCGGCTGGCATTGCGTTTCGGGCGTTGCAACAGCGCATTGCGTGCCGCCCGCGTGGGGCCGGGCAAGCCGCGCCGGCCGCTGCTCGACATGATGGAGGTCAGGCTGAGCACTTGCAGCGGCGCGCGCGCCGCCATCACTTGCGCGATCATGCCGCCCATCGACACGCCGATCACGTGCGCCTGCGCAATGCGCAGAGCCGCCAGCAAGCCCAGCGCGTCGTCCGCCATGTCATCGAGGGTGTAGGAAGTTTTGAGGGGCCAGCCCAGCAGGTTTTTCACGTAGGCCAGCGGCAGATACGGTTTGCCCGCCTGCGCCATCTTGCTCGACAGGCCGCTGTCGCGGTTATCGAAACGCACGACGCGAAAACCTTGTTCGACGATGCCTTCGACAAAGTCCGCCGGCCAGGCGATCAGTTGCATGCCCAGGCCCATGACCAGCAGCACGCACGGATCATCCGGGTTGCCGTGGCTTTCATAAGCTATGTTGAGGCCGTTCGCCATGATGGTTGCCATGATTGCCTCTCTTCAGGAACCAGCACGCAGACACGATCGCTGCGGCCTTGCAATCAGCATACCACTATTGTGCTTCAGACATGAGACCGGCACGCGGCACCCACACTGAAGTGTTGCTCTGGTCGCACATGACATCAGCTACGGCGTATCGCTGCGGTTCTGTCACGTGCTGATACTCATCAACTTGCAAAAACCTTTTTTGCCTTTGGCAGACTATCGGCCAGATCCACCCAGCTTTGCGGCTGCGGTTTGCCCCGCTCGCGCACGCCGAAGAAGGAGACCACTTGCGTGCCGTCGTTGTCGAAGAACTCGACGGACGTGACGCCGCCGCGCTTGACGACCCAGCCGCTGCGCAGGGCCGTGTCGCGGATGTGCAGGTTGAAGTCCGGGTCCAGCACATTGAAGAAGCCGCCGGCCGCCATGGTTTTTTCGATCTTGCCGCTGTAGATCTGCGTCAAGCCTTCATTGCCCAGAAAGACCATGATGGCGACCTTGTCCTTGGCTGCGTTTTCCAGCAGGGTGCGCAGCGCTTGCGGCGTCACGCGCTCGACCACGCCGGCCGGCGCCAGGCGCAGCGCCTGTTCGCGCGTCAGGTGGAATTCGCGCATGATTTGCGCAAACTGGTGCACGTCCGTCATGTCTTTCCAGGCCAGCTGGAATTCCTTGACGTCGATTTCGCTGTCCGGCTTTTCCGCCGCTTTCGGCGCCACGGCCAGCACGTTCAGTTCCGCGCTTTGCTGCGGCGCGCGGAAGGTGGCCACCAATTTATCGTAGACGGCCACGCCAGGCTCGTTGCGCAGGTAGATTTTGTGCACGGCCGTGCCGTTGGCGTCAAAAAATTGCAGGCTGCGCGTCGGCTTGCCATCGCGGCCAGGCTGTTCCACGGCAAATGCGTATTTCCAGTTTTCAAAGTGGAAACGCAGGTCGATCTGGCCGCCCAGGTAGCCGCCCGCGATATTGCGCTGGCGCGCTTCCGTTTCCGGGTCCTTGGCGTCGGCCTGCTCGGACTTGTCGCCCGCCTGCTTGAACTTGCTGGCCACGCCCGTCGTTTCGATGACGCCGTTTTCATTGCGCGTGATCGCTTGCACGAGGCCCAGGTCCAGCGCGGCGCGCATGATTTCGCGCGGCTGGTTGCCGTCCGCCTGCAGGCGCGTGACGCCCTTGCCGATGTTGGTTGCCAGCAATTGCGCTTCGGACACGCCCAGCGCGCGCGCCGCGTCGCGGATCTGCAGCTTCGGCTGTTCCGTGCGCAAGGTGGACCAGCGTTCCGCCAGGGTGGCTGGGGCCGCATATGCGTTTGCAATCAGCAGGCTGCCTAGCAGGGATAGAACGAGTTTGGATAACTTCATAGAGAGACCATTCAATCAAACATGGAAAAAAAGAGGGGCAGGCGCCCCTCCCCGGTAAAAATTTAGAAATTGACGCTGAGGCTGGCGGCGACGTTGCGGCCCGGTTTGGCGTAGCGCTCGATCTCGGCGCGGCTGGCGGCCGTGGTGCCGGCGGCCAGGCTGCGCGAGGCGGCGTAGTCCCAGTACTTGCGATCCGTCAAGTTGTACACGCCGACGACGATCTTCGCGTTCTTGTGCACGTTCCAGTACGTCGACAGGTCGAAGATGGTGTACGACGGCACGGTAAACAGCGGGCCGGCATCGCCGATCAGCAGGTTTTCCGGTGCCTGCCTGGCGCCCGCATGCACGGCCGTCAGCGCCAGGCCGAACAGCTGGTTCGCATGGTCGTAGCCGAAGGTCAAGGCCGACTTGGCGGGCGCCACCGAGTTCAGGCCGCCGCTCTCGCCCGTCTGGGTATTGAAGGAGCGGCCCTTGGCCACGCCCGTGGCCAGGTCCACGTGGTAGCCCTGCATGGCCGGCGCCCAGGCGCCCAGCTCGGCGCGCAGGGTCAGCTCGGCGCCCCAGGTGCGCGCATTGCCGATGTTTTCCGGGCGGAACAGGCCGCGCGTGATGGTGGGGTAGTTCACCGGATCATCTTTTTGCACCACATAGTCGATCATGTCCGTGTATTCCGTCTGGTAGACGGACGCGTGCATGCTCAAGCCCCTGGTGACGTCGCCCTTCAGGCCCAGTTCATACGCCTTGCTCGTTTCCTTGCGCAAGTTCGCATTGCCCAGCACGGCATAGCCCTGCCCCGTGCCCGTATAGCTGAACGAGTCGTAGGTGCCCGTGCGCTCGGCCGCCGTCGGCAGGCGCGTGCCGCGCGTGAAAGTGGCGTAGGCGTTCATCTGCGGCAAGACTTCCACGGACAGGCTCAGGCTGGGCGTGAAATAGGTGTCGCTCTCTTTGCGCACTTCCTTGGCCGCGTTCGGCACGGCGATCGCATAGGTTTGCAGGTTTTTCGGTTCGTTCTTGCGGTAGTCGGCACGCAAGCCCGGCGTCAGCACGGCTTTCTTGCCCGCCAGATTGAAACTGAAATCGTCGCGCACATACAGGGCCAGCTTGCTCGTGTCCATGTCGGCCATGCGGTTCTTGTTGGTGACCTGATGCTGGCCCGTGGCGACGATGACGCGGTCTTCGCGCCACGGACGGCGCGTTTTCAGCTGTTCCAGCTGCACGCCGTACAGCAGCGCGTTGTCCGCATTGAGCTGCTTGAACGCTTCCGACGTCAGGCCGATGCTGTCATTCTTGAAATTGGTATCGATGGCGCGCCGGGCCGGACTGCCGAACGTGTAGACGCCTTGCGTCTTGTCCTCGGTTTTCGCGTTCTGCAGATAGACCTTCGACGTCAGGCGGTCGAACAGGGCAAAATCCTTGAGCACCACGTCGTGGCCCAGGCTCACGCGCGTGCGCTTGGTGGTGGAATCCTGCTGCACGCCCGTCGGATAATACGTGCTGACCTTGCTGCGCAGGTCGCGCTTGTTCTTGCGCTCGAACATGTCGACCGTCAAGTCCAGCTTCTGTTCGCCAGGCAAGGTCCACACGAGCTTGGACAGCAAGGCGTTCGAATGCCAGTCGTCCGGGTTGACGGGCGTGGTACCGCGGCTGTCCATCTGCTCGCCATCGCGGTGCACGTAGACGGCCAGGCCCTGCAGATTGGCGCCGAGCTTGGCGGCGCCCGTCAGCGTGTGCGCATTGCTGCGGTCGGCCGTGGCGCGGCCGTATTTATAGGCCACGTAATGGTCCGTGCCTTCGCCCAGGTAATCCTCGGGCGACTTGGTGATGAAGGCCACGCCGCCGCCCAGGCCGGGATTGGCGCCGCTGGCGGCCGTCGTGCCCGAATCGATGCGCACTTCGCGGAAGGTTTCCGGATCAAAATAATCACGGCCCGTGGCAAAAGCGTTGAGGGTGTTGCCGTCCGGCTTGGGCGCCGCGTCGGGCAGCGAGATGCCGTCGAGTTCCAGGCTGACCCGGTTGCCTTCCAGGCCGCGGATGTTGTAACCGGTATTGCCGGAGCCGTCCCACACGCTGCCGCTGCCCGAGGCCGCCGCCGGCGCACTGATCAAGGGCAAATAGCGCACGATGCCGCCCATCTCGGTGACATTGCGGCGCTCCAGGTCGTCCGCCGTGACGACCGTCTTGGTGCCGGCGCGGCGCTCATAGTCCTGCTTGGCGTTGACGACGATTTCCGGGAAGACAGGCAACTTGGCCGGCTCCTGAGCGGCCGTGCCCGCATTGATGGCGGCCGTCTGCGCGAGAGCAGGCAGCATCGGCGCCGCGAACAGGCCCAGCAAGGCGGCGCGCAGCACCAGGTTATGGCGGCGGGCAGGCAGATGAGCTGAGAATACGACGGGTGCAGCGGTGCGCTGCGGAAGCACAGTAGTCATGATGGTCCGGTTTAAGAGTGGAGGCTGGCTCTTGAACCCGGATCGATAACGAAAGTGTTAACGATGCATAAGGAAAGTTTGCTGGCGAAAACAATACTGTAACACGAATCATTCTCATTTGAGAATGGCAATTGGTCTAGACAGATGTTATTTCGCAACAATTATAAAAATGCCAGCCGGATGGCTGGCATGGTTATCACCTGGACAAGGCCATCGGGCCCTGCCCTGCTGCACAGGATGCTAGCCCTGCGGATTGGCCAGCTTGCGCGCCTCCGCCTGCGCACGGCGGCGCTCGGCAAAGAAACGCTTGAGGAAGGCGCCGCACTCGTCGGCCAGCACCCCGCCTGCGATTGCCGTCTGGTGGTTCAGCGCGGGCTGCTCGAACAGGTTCAGCACGGAGCCGCAGGCGCCCGTCTTCGGGTCGCCCGCACCGTACACCACGCGCGCCAGCCGGGCATGCAGCATGGCGCCCGAGCACATCACGCACGGCTCCAGGGTCACGTACAGCTCGCAGCCGGGCAAGCGGTAGTTGCCCAGCTTTTCGGCGGCGGCGCGCAAGGCCATCACTTCCGCGTGCGCCGTGGGGTCGTGGCGGCCGATGGGCTGGTTGTAGCCGACGGCGATGACTTCCCCGTCCTTGACGACGACGGCGCCGACGGGCACTTCGCCCAGGTCCCACGCGTGCTGGGCCTGCTCCAGGGCCAGCTGCATGTAGCGCGCGTCCTGCGCGCCAGCGTGCGTTTCAGTCATCGGTCACTTCTGCCCAGCAATTTGGCGTTTCATGCAGCACCAGCTTATGCAGGTGCAAGCCCGTGCCGAAATGGTCGGTAAACGCCGCTTTCAGGATCTCGAAGGCGATGCGCGCCAGGTTTTCCACGGTCGGGATGCGGTCGATGACGACGGTTTTATGGTCGGGCAGGCTGGCCAGGAAATCGCGCACGGCCGTGTCTTTCTCGTAGACGAGGAAGGCGTGGTCCCAGACGTCGACCAGGTGCTGCTTGGCCAGGGTTTTCACGTCGGAAAAATCCATGATCATGCCATTGTCGGAATTGCCTTCCGCTTCGATGACCTTGCCGACCAGCGTGATTTCCACCGTGTAGCGGTGGCCGTGCAGGTTGCGGCACTGGCTTTTGTGGTCGGGAATGCGGTGGCCCGCGTCGAATTCGAGCTTGCGTGTGATAGTCAGCATATTGTTTTATTAAGGTATTTGCAGGAGTTTATGGGTTTGCAGGCTCAGCTTCCACTTCGGGTTGCTTTTGCACGTCTCGATGGCCAGCTTCATGTTGTGCGCGGCCAGGGGGCCATCCATCGCCTGCACGAAGAAGTTCTCGAAGTCGAGCCCTTCGTAGGCGGCCAGGTCTTGCTGGAACTGGGGGATGACGACCTTGATCTCGTTGCCCTTGTGGACGACCAGTGTCGAACCCATCTTCGGGCTGACGCAGATCCAGTCCACGCCGGCCGGCACGGGCAAGGTGCCGTTGGTTTCGATGGCGATGGTAAAGCCGACCGCGTGCATGGCGTCGATCAGGGCCGTGTCCAGCTGCAGCAGCGGTTCGCCGCCCGTAAACACCACGTATTTGCTCGGCGCGTAGCTGGCCGGCCACAGGCTGTCGATCAGCGCGGCCAGCTCCTCGGGCGTCTTGAACTTGCCGCCCAGTTCGCCATCGGTGCCGACGAAATCCGTGTCGCAGAACTGGCACACGGCCGTGGCGCGGTCGCTTTCGCGGCCCGTCCACAGATTGCAGCCGGAAAAGCGGCAAAACACGGCCGGACGGCCCGCGTGCGCACCTTCGCCCTGCAGGGTGTAAAAAATCTCTTTGATGCTATAAGTCACTGTATTTCCTAAGAGCTGGCCGGCACATCGCGCATGGATGCGGGCGCGCCCGGCGCAAAACACCTGGCCGGGGGCGTGAAGCCGATTGACAACCCTCTATTATATGCCGCCGCGACACTTCCCGTGCAAATGCCGTGCCTGCCGTCTGGCGCCGCGGCATCCGGCAGCAAGAAAGCCACAGCGGCCGGCAAAACTGCGCAGCTTTTGCGTTTAGACAATATAAATAACCCAAGGTTAATATATTTTCTGTAAGAACATTGCCTGCTGGAAAACATTTAGGGAGCGAGAAAATGATGCAACGCTGGCTACGCCCGCCGTGTCGCCTGAGCATTCTGGCTTGCCTGGCGGCCGGCGCACTCGCTTCCCTGCACGCCGGTTACGCCGCCGGCCCGATACTGCAGACCGGCACGCCCTTGCGCCTGATGCTGGCCTGCGCCATCCTGTGCGGTGCGCTGGCGCTGATGCTGTGGCGCCAGCACCGCCTGGCGCTGCGCCTGCGGGCGCTGGAACAGCTGCGCGCGGACGCCGAGCAGGAGCGCCTGGCCAGCGGGCAGCAGCAGGCGCGCGAACAGGAGCGCCAGCGCATCGGGCGCGACATCCACGACGACCTGGGCCAGCATCTGCTGACCTTGAAGATCGACCTGTCCATGCTGCAGACCAGCACGCATGGCACGGCACCCCAGCTGGCGCAGCAACTGGCCGTGATCGTGCGCAATGTCGACCTCAGCATCGCTGCACTGCGCTGCGTCATCCATGACTTGCGCCCGCCCGCCCTCGACGCCGGGCTGCAAGCAGCATGCGAAGAGCTGCTGGCCGACTTCCGGCGCACCACGGGCATTGATTGCCGCTGCGATTACCGGCTCGACGCCGCCGCCGGCCGCGCGCACGGCGCCTTGCTGTACCACGTGGTGCAGGAAGCGCTGGCCAATATCGCCCGCCACGCGCGCGCCACGCATGTCCGGCTGTGCCTGCTGCAAGCGGGCGCCAACGTGAAGTGCCGCATCCGCGACGACGGCATCGGGCTGCCGGGCTCGCCGCCGCGCCTCGGTTGCGGCCTGTCCGGCATGCATGAGCGCGTGGCCGCCGCCGGCGGCAGCCTGCACATCGCCAGCCGCAGCGGCGCCGGCACCACCTTGCGCCTGTCGCTGCCGCTGCCGGTCCGCCATGACGAGGCGATGGCCCATCGCTGAAAATATTGCTCAATATCAACACCTTCGGCCCGCCACACTGCATCATGGCCAACGAACCAGCCCCCACTCACGCCCAAGAAGGATGCTTTCATGCCGGATAGCCACGCACATGCCAGCGTATCGCCGTATGGTGAAGCCCAGGGTTTCGCCGTCAAGATGATGGAATTACTGGTCGTGCCCACCTTCGTACTCGATGTGCATGGCAGGGTGATGATCTGGAACCGCGCCTGCGAGCAGCTGACGGGCGTGCCAGCGTCCGAAGTGCTGGGCGCGCGCGAGCCGGGCCGCTGCTTTTATAACGACGAGCGCCCCACCCTGGCCGACCTGCTGCTGTCCGGGCGCGGCGGCGACATGCGCGCCCTGCATGCCCAGCAACAATATCGCAGCGGCACGGGCAGCAACCTGTGCGCGGAAAACTGGTGCGACATGCCGCGCACGGGGCGGCGGCGCTACCTGGCCGTCGATGCCAGTCCCATCCATGGCAATCACGGTGAACTGATCGCCGTGGTCGAAACCCTGCGCGACATGACCGATGAAAAACGCGCGCAGGTGGAACTGGAACGCCTGGCCACGCGCGATGGCTTGACGGGGCTGGCCAACCGGCGTTGCTTCGACGACACCATCCTGGCCGAGTGGCAGCGCGCGCAGCGGCAGGAGCAGCCCCTGTCGCTGCTGATGGTCGACGTCGACAATTTCAAGGAATATAACGACAGCCACGGCCACCAGGGCGGCGACCTGTGCCTGCGCAAGGTGGCCGGCGCCGTGGCCAGCGAAATGCGCACGAACGACCTGGTGGCCCGCTACGGCGGCGAAGAGTTCGCCGTCATCCTGCCGAACCAGTCGCTCAAGGGCGCGGCCATCGTGGCCGAACGCATCCGCCAGCGCGTGGAACGGCTGCAGCTGCCGCGCAAGCGGCCCGACGGCGCCTGCGTCACCGTCAGCATCGGCGCCGCCACGGCCCTGCCCGGTCCCGGCACGGAACTGGGGCAGCTGATCCACACGGCCGACTGCGCCCTGTACCGCGCCAAGCACCTGGGCCGCAACCGCATCAGCCTGCCGGAAACGACGCTGACCTGAGCACCGGTCCCTGCGGCACGCCTTGCCTGCCCTGACGCCCCCCTTCATGCCAAAACGCCTTGCCCCTATGCACGGCGGCATGAATATTCTATGCTGCGGCGTTGCACTTTCATAACATCCAAAAAAGAAGGAGCCCCCGTGTCAAGAATCATGCCCGCTTTATTACCCGTTTTCGCCCTGGCCCTGTCGGCCATGGCCGCGTCGAACCTGGGTGCGGCGCCCGTCAAACCGGCCGCCGCCCACGGCGCCACCGCCGCCAAGGCCGATTTGCTGCCGTTCAAGGCCACGGAAAAAACCCTGGCCAACGGCTTGAAAATCATCGTCGTGCCGACCGGCTTCCCGAACCTGGTCTCGCTGCAGATTCCCGTGCAGACAGGTTCGCGCAATGAAGTCGAACCGGGCAAGTCCGGCTTCGCGCATTTCTTCGAGCACATGATGTTCCGCGGCACCAAGGCCTATCCGCCCGAGAAATACCAGGAAGTCATCACCCGCGCCGGCGCGCGCCAGAACGCCTATACGAGCGACGACCTGACCAATTACCACACGACGTTCGCCAAGCAGGACCTGGAAACCGTGCTGAAGGTGGAGGCGGACCGCTTCCAGCACCTCGACTATGCGGAAGACGCGTTCAAGACGGAATCGCGGGCCGTGCTGGGCGAATACAACAAGAACAGCGCCAATCCCGTCTCGAAACTGTTCGAAGTGATGCGCGACAGCGCCTACACGACGCATACCTACAAGCATACGACGATGGGTTTTATCCAGGACATCGAAGACATGCCGAACCAGTATGCGTATTCGAAGCTGTTCTTCGACCGCTGGTACCGTCCCGAGCGCACCACCATCATCATCGCCGGCGACGTGGAGCCGCAGCAGGCGATCGCGCTGGTGGAAAAGTACTGGAGCGGCTGGCAGCGCGGCAAGCAGCAGGCGGCCGTGCCCGTCGAACCCGCGCCGCGCGGCCCCGTCTACAAGCACGTGGCCTGGCCCACGCCGACCCTGCCGTGGGTAGCCGTGGGCTTCCACGCGCCCGCGTTTTCCGTCAAGGACAAGGACCAGGCGGCGCTGGCGACCTTGCTGTCGCTGTCGTTCGGCCGCACCTCGCCGCTGTATAAACGCCTGGTGCAGAACGAACAGAAGGTCGACCAGTTGTTCGAGATGACGCCGGACCGCGTCGATCCGACCCTGGCCGTGCTGGGCGCGCGCGTGAAAAACATCGATGACGCCGTCTACGTGCGCGACGCGATATTGGCCACCGTGGCGCAGCTGCGCGACACGCCGGTGAGCGAAAAAGACCTGGCGGACGCCAAGTCGGCCGAAAAATACGGCTTGATCCGCTCGCTCGACAACACGGAGCAGATCGCCGGCACCCTGGCGTCCTTCGTGCACTTCGACCGCTCGTATGCCACCATCAACCAGTACTACCGCCTGATCGACACGCTCACGCCGGCCGACCTGCAGGCGGCCGCGCGCAAATACCTGACGGATGACGGCCTGGTGGTGACCACCCTGTCGCACCAGCCGATGGCGGCCGCCATCGCCACCACGCCAAAGCTGGCCAGCCTGCTGCCGGCCGCCTCGAACGCGAAATTCGACGTGCTGGTGCAAAAGTCCGCGCTGCCGCAAATCCGCTACAAGCTGTTATTTACGGCCGGTTCCGCGCAAGACCCGCAGGGCAAGGAAGGCCTGGCCGCACTGACGGCCGCCATGGTGGCGTCGGGCGGCTCGTCCGAGCGCAAGATCGACGAAGTCAACCAGGCACTGTTCCCGCTCGCCGGCAGTTTCAGCCAGCAGACGGACAAGGAAATGACGACGTTTACGGGTTCCATCCACAAGGATAACTGGACCCAGTTCAACGCCATCGCCCTGCCGCTGCTGCTCTCGCCCGGTTTCCGCGAAGACGACTTCCGCCGCCTGAAGGATGCGCAAAAGAACGCGCTGCTGCTGGACCTGAAGGACAACAACGAAGAGGAATTCGCCAAGGAACGCCTGCAAACCAATGTGTATGCGGGCACGCCGTACGGCCATCCCGTGCTGGGCACGGTCGCCGGCATCGACGCCATCACCCTGGACGACGTGAAACAGTTCTGGAAGACGGCGTATGCGCAAGGCGCCGTCAAGGTGGGCCTTTCCGGCGATGTGACGGACGCCATGACGGCGTCGCTGACGCAGGCGCTGGGCAAGCTACCGGCCGGCCCCGGCTTGCCGGCCACCGTCAAGCCCGCGGGCCGCAAGGCGCAGGGACTGGAAGTGGAAATCATCGAGAAGAACACGCGCGCCACGGCCATCTCGTTCGGCCTGCCTTTGGAGGTGACGCGCACGCACCCGGACTTCCCCGCCCTGTGGCTGGCGAAGACGTGGCTGGGCGAGCACCGCGCCTCGAATTCCTACCTGTACCAGCGCATCCGTGAAATCCGCGGCATGAACTACGGCGATTACGCGTACATCGAAGCTTTCCCGCGCGGCATGTATCAGTTCTTCCCGAATCCGAACCTGGGCCGCAAGGCGCAGCTGTTCGAAATCTGGATCCGCCCCGTGGCGCCGGACAACGCGCACTTCGCCCTGCGCGTGGCGCTGACGGAATTGGGCAAGCTCATCGACAACGGCCTGACGCAGGACGATTTCGCCACCACGCGCGATTACCTGATGAAGAACGTCTTCGTCATGACGTCGACGCAAGACCAGCAACTCGGTTACGCGCTCGATTCGCAATGGTATGGCACGCCCGAGTTCACCAAGCTGATGCGTGACGGCTTGTCGAAACTGACGGTGCAAGACGTCAACCGCGCCATCAAACAGCACTTGTCGGCGAAGAACCTGTCCGTGGTGATCGTTGCCAAGGATGCGGCCGGCCTGAAGGAAAAGCTCGTCAGCGACGCGTTTTCTCCCATCAAGTATGACGGCAACAAGCCGCAGGCCCTGCTCGATGAAGACAAGGTCATCGGCGCGATGCAGCTGAACATCAAGCCGGAGGCCGTCACGGTGACGCCGGCGGCGCAGGCGTTTGCGAAGTAAGAGCTAGTGCTGGATCAACCTCATCTGACGAAGAATGTCGGATGAGGTTACCTCCGAGGATGACCTGGCATGAACATCTCAACGATCTTACGGTGAAGGATCTGCAATGCCACGCTGCCACATTGACCATATCGCCATCACGGCGCCAACGCTGGAAGCGGGTGCGGAGCTGGTGCGGCTGGCGCTGGGGGTGGAACCTCAGGCTGGCGGAGCACATGCCCGCATGGGGACGCACAACCTTCTGTTGCGGCTTGGCGATGCTGTCTATCTGGAGGTGATCGCGCCCGACCCCAGGGCGCCGCTGCCGTCCAGGCCCCGCTGGTTCGCGCTTGACACCCTGGCCGCCGATGCGGTGCCGGCACTCGCCACCTGGGTAGCCCGCACCACCGATATCCAGGCAAGCGTTGCGGCTTGTTCGGAGCCGCTTGGAAATATCGAAGCCATGAGCCGAGGCGCCCTGAATTGGCTGATCACCATCCCCGATGATGGCGCGTTGCCCCTGAACGGCGTCGCCCCGGCACTCATCGAGTGGCAGGCAGAGGCGCACCCCGCGGCCAAACTGCAGGATCATGGGCTGTCCCTCATCAAGCTGGAACTGTTTCATCCCGAACCCGAACGCATTGCTCGCTTGCTGCTATCGCTGGGCCTGGATAGTCAGCTGACGGTGCACCCATCGACAGGGGAACGCGGCGCCGGCCTGGTGGCCCACATCGATACGCCGCAGGGGCCGCGCCAACTGTAAGCAAGGGGGACGATCAACCGCCCCCGAGCTTGCCAACTCACTCGAAGGGATTGGCCACCGACGTCACCTCGGGCGGCGGCAGCTGGTCGGGCAGTTCCCGCTTTTCCAGCTGCGCCACCACGTCGGCCAGCAGCTTTTGCAGCTGCTTGGCCAGCGCCAGGCCCGGCTTGTCCAGGGTCAGGTCGATGTCGCCGCTGATGCTGATGCGGTCGACACGGTTTTCGATGGTCAGGCTGCCAATTTCCAGCACATCGCTTTCATTGGCATACGGGACGAATTTTTTTGCGCACATGGGATTTCCTTTTTGACGGTCTTGTTATTTCTTGGACTTGCTCTTCACCTTGGGCAAACTCAGCATGCGCAGTTTCTGCTGGCGCGTCAGCGACGGTAACAGATCGATGCCTATCCTGTCTTCCAGTTGCGCAATGCTCAGCACTTCATACGTCTTGGTATCGACGTTTTCAATGAAGTAGGCGGCGCCGGCGCGCTGGCGCGGGCTGTACACGGCCTTGTACAGATGACTGGGCACAATGACTCTTCCCACCTTGCGCAGGTTGCCGCCGATAAAAGCCGGGCCCGTGATCACGTACAGGTCGCCCTCTTTCTTCGCCATCTTGCGCACGGCGCCTTCGATGCCGGCCCACACATAGCGGTTGTTGCGCGCGTCTTGCGGCACCATATTGGCCAAGGTAAAGCTGTCGCGCTGGCTCTGGCGGTCCGGCATGTCGCCGTTGGGCGCCATGTGACCACGATCGAAGCCGCTGCGCGCGTAGTCGGCCAATTCGGCGCGCTGGGCGGCGGGCAGCTTGCGTTCAGCGTGAAAGGAGTTTTCGCGCGACAAATCCTGCGCCGCTTCCAGATTGTTGGCCGTCAAGTGCTCGGCCGACCACAGCGGCGTGCGCGTGATACCCGAGTGCATGACGCCAAACACGTTGTAGCACAGCTCTTTGGTTGCCACGTCCAGCTTGGGGTTGGTGATTTCCGGCTTGCGGCCGTCGACGTAGTGGGCGGGACAGGCATCGGCATGCGCCAGGTTCGCGGCAAAGGCGGAAGCCAGCACGCCGCACGCCAGGGTCAGCCTGGC
Source organism: Janthinobacterium aestuarii (assembly GCF_046113285.1). NCBI lineage: Bacteria > Pseudomonadati > Pseudomonadota > Betaproteobacteria > Burkholderiales > Oxalobacteraceae > Janthinobacterium > Janthinobacterium aestuarii. The sequence continues at coordinate 2,943,135 of NZ_CP142524.1, read as the reverse complement.
GATCGTTCCTTGAATCATATTTCCCTTTGAAATCTTTGCAGGCCAGCATTCTAGCGGACGGCGACCCTCGCCACAAACCGGCACCAGCCTGGCGTGCGCGCCTGTGCGGGGCGGCAAATTGGCGTGCAGGCGGGCGGGCAAGCGGCCCTGCGCAAAGCCGGCGCAAATAAAGGCCAACAGGCCGCGCACGGCCATTCATATCTGCTAAGATTGCCTTGATTCGTTCGCATCGACCATTCAAGATTTGGAGAGCATATGATCAAAAAAACCCTGCTGCTGATCGTTGTCGTCGTCGCCGCCATCCTCGGCTATGCCACCACCAAGCCCGACACCTTCAGTGTCCAGCGCGAAATCACCATCAAGGCCCCGCCCGAGAAAATCGCCGCCCTGATCACGGACTTCCATTACTGGGCCGCCTGGTCGCCGTGGGAAAAGCTCGATCCGGCCATGCGCCGCACGTTTACAGGCCCGGCCAATGGCCTGGGCGCGCAGTATGCATGGCAAGGCAATGACAAGGTGGGCGCGGGCCGCATGGAAATCACGGAGGCGGCCCAGCCCGAACGCACCGTCATCAAGCTGGACTTCCTCAAGCCGTTTGAAAGCCACAACACCACCACCTTTACCATGACTCCCGAGGGCGACGGCACCAAGGTGAACTGGACCATGACCGGCCCCAGCCCTTACGTCAGCAAGGTCATGACAGTCTTCGTCAGCATGGACAGGATGATCGGCAAGGATTTTGAAAAAGGCTTGAACAACCTGAAGGCGGCTGCGGAACGCTAAGCCTGCTCGCAGCACATGACAACAGGGCCCGCGCGGCCCTGTTTTATTTGGCGCTCCCCCTTGCGGGCCCCGTCAGAACTGCTCGATCCAGGCCGCCAGGTGATCCGGCGTAAGCGCCGGTTCAGCCTGCACTACCTTGCCCTGCAAGCCCAGTTCCGTCTTGCTGAGCTGCAATGACCAGCCGCGCCGTGCCAGCCACAGCAAGCTGGCCAGCCAGAACGAGTGGATGGCCGAGACGGGCGCCGTGGTCGGCGTTTCCAGGAATTCCGTCAGCAGCCGGCCATCGAGGAACAGCGCCGTGCCGCCCTGGTTTTGCAGCGCCGCGCCAAACACGGGCAGCAGCATGTCGATCGCCTGCTCCACGCCGCGCCCCGGATGCTCGCGCTCGAGCGTGTCGAGCTGCTGGCGCACGGCGGCAGCAAAGGCCGTGCCGCGGAAGGCTTCCGAACTGACCAGGTCGGCATAATCCATCAGCAGCCAGTCCGGCTCGGGCGGCGTGACGCCGGCCGTCAGGGCCGCCGACAGATACGCTTCCACAGGCAACTGCTGTTCCGGACCGGCCAGGCTGGCGCACAAGGCGTACAGGGTGCCGATGCGGTTGGCGACGGCTTGCCGCTGGCGCACCATCAGCTTTTCGCGCAGCAACTGGGCGTGTTCATTGCGCAGCCGCGCCAGTTCCAGCGCCTGCTTGAGCTCCATGCGCAACGCCGCGATATCCCATGGCTTCTGGATGTAGCGGTGGATCTGCCCCTGGTTGACGGCTTCCACCGTGTGCTCGAGCTCGGAATACGCGGTGGTCAGGATGCGCACGATGTGCGGATGGCGGTCCCAGCAATACGACAGCAATTCGTTGCCGTAGGCGCCGGGCATGCGCTGGTCGGAGACCAGCACGGCGATGCGGTCGGCCTGCTCGTCGAGTATGCGCTTGCCTTCCTCGACCGAAGTGGCCGTCAGCACGTCGGCCAGCGGCGCGATGGCGCGCTGGAAGTATTTGAGGGCGTTGGCCTCATCATCGACATAGAGTATCGTCGGCAAGCCTTGCGCCGGCTCACGCTGAGCCGGTAAACGCAGATTGGCGTCAATCATGCTCGTTCCTTATATGTACTGGAAAATTCAGGGTTACCGTGGTGGAAGTGTCAAATTCGGTGGCGATATCGAGGTTGCCGCCGAACGACTGCATCATGCGGTGGCAAAACACCATGCCCCAGCCCTTGCCTTCGCCGCCACCGGCACTGACGGGGTCGATCAACAGCTGTGCGACGATCTCGGGGGCGATGCCGGCGCCATTGTCGCGCACCGTGATGCGGCCCGCATCGATACGGATGCCGATCGCAGGACGGGCTTGCTCGCCGGCCGAACGCAAGGCATTCGCCAGCACCGACGATAAAATCAGCGCGACGCAATTGGGCGACTCGGCAATGGAGAAATCGTCGCCCACTTCCACCGTAATGGCGGCGCGCTGGTCCGTGCTCAAGGGATAGCTGTCGAGCAAGGCATCCAGCAGCTGGCGCGCGCTGCCGGCGCGGCGTCCGCCCTGCATGCCGGGCCCGGCGCTGGCCAGGCGCACCGTGTCGACAAAGCTGGCCAGCACGGACAAACAATAGCGCGCATTGTCGTGCATCAAGGCGGCCGCTTCGCCGATCTCGGCCTGCGGTGCGGCGTCCGCCTGCGCGCGGCGCGCAATGCCGCGCGCAAAATTGGCGATGGCCGCCAGCGGCGTGTTCAATTCATGCGCGAGAAAGGCCAGCGATTCCTCCATCGCCACCAGGCCCTGGCGGCGGGCGGCGCGCTCGCGGCCCGTCTGCACGGCCAGCTGCAGCGCCGTTTGCATGGCGGCCAGGTCGAGCGGTTTTTCCAGCAAACGGAACAAGGTGCCGCCGTTGATCAGCTCGAGCAGCACGTCCTTGTCCGCATACGCGGTGACGAGCATGCAGACGATGTGCGGATAGCGCTGCGCCACTTCCTGCAGCAATTCGCTGCCCAGGCGGTCCGGCATGCGGTAATCGGTGACGAGCACGTCGATCTGGCCGGCCTCGTCTTCCAGCAAGGCCAGTGCAGCATCGACGCTCTGCGCCGTCAGCACGCGGTAGCGCTGACCGACAGCGCGCTCAAAATACTTGCAGGCGAGCGCTTCGTCGTCCACGTACAGCACGCTGGCGCGGCTATCGTTATCCATGCTAGCGGCCCTCCCAGTCGGAGCGCTGCAAGTCGAAATTCATGCTGGCCCATTCGCCGAGCACGCTTTCGGCGGAGAGGGTGCCGCCGTGGCGCTCGATCACGCCATAGCTGATGCTCAGGCCCAAGCCCAGGCCCTGCCCCACTTCGCGCGTGGTGAAGAACGGTTCGAACACGCGCGCCAGGTTTTCCGGGGCGATGCCGGGGCCGTTGTCGCGCACGCTGATGCGCAGGCGGTTGTCATCCCAGTGGGCCGTGATGCGGATCTCGAACGGCGGCGCATTGCCCTTGCGCATGGACAGCACGGCATTGCCCAGCAAATTGATCAGTACGCCCACGATGGCCGCCTCGTCGCCGCGCACCAGGGTATCGACCGGCAAGTCGTGGCTGATGCTGACGTTCTTCGTTTCGTGGCCCACGAGGCGGATGGCGGCCTCGAGCGCGCTGCGGAACTGGAAGTGGCCCGTTTCCAGCTGGTTGCCGCTCTTGCGGTAGGCAAAGGTTTTCAAATCGGACACGATGTGCTGCACGCGCAGCATGCCCTGCTTCGCGTCGGCCAGGCATTCGCTGACCAGCGCGCTTTGCTTGGCGGCCGGGTCTTCGATGGCCACCTCGATGGCCATCATGCAGAAATTCACGGGGTTGTTTACCTCGTGCAGCATGCCGGCGGCCAGGGTGCCGATGGCGGCCATCTTCTCTTGCTGCAGCATCTGTCCCTTGATATCGGCCAGGCTTTTATTCGTTTCTTCCAGCTGCGTGTTCTTTTGCGCCACTTCCGCCTTCAGCTGGAACAGCATGAAACGGGCGCGTTCATTAAAATAGGTAAATACGGCGCTGATGCTGGCCGACATAATGAGAAATAAGCAATTGACGACAAACGTGCTCGGCAAGTCGAAACCGCCCGCATGCCAGGCACACGCGGCCACGTACAGCAGGCAGGAAATCGCGCCAAAGACCATATTTTGCCACAGGCCGAAGGCCAGCACGATGCCCGATGAATAGATGGCCAGGGTCATGCCCACATAATAGATCGAGGTGGCGCCTTCCGTGACGGCGATCATCCAGGCGATCATGATTTGCGGCAGGATCAGCCAGACAAAGGTCAGTCCCTGGATGCGGTCTTGCGCCCAGCGCGTGCGCATGGCCAGCACGACGCAAAAGATCAGCACGGACACGAGGATGCGGGCGCTGGTGAACGCCGACTGCTTGTCCGGATACAGGGCTGAATCGAGGCCCATGCCCAGCAGGATCAGCACGATGCCCGTGTAGGCCCCGCCGCGGCTGAATTCCAGGCGGAAATCGCGCAAAACGGCCGTGTAGCCGGCGTGCAGGCCTGGGGTATCCATGATCAAGGAATGCTCACTTCCGCAAACACATTCACGCCAGTGGCGTCGACATAGATTTTCGGGTCCCTTGCATGCTCGGGCAGCAAGGCCGACAGGCCCGCTTCATTGCGATAGATCAAATGCCATTCCAGCAAATGCTCCATGCCGAACTTGCCCGGATTATCCGCGTGCACATTCGTCACCAGCAGACGCCCGCCGGGACCCACGCGCGAGGCGAAGTGCATCAGCAGGCGCGCACAGACCTTGTCGGACAGATAGTCGAACAGGCCGGCGCAATACACGGCGTCGAAACTGCCGGGCAAACCCGTGGCGCCCGAACCGTGGCGGCGCTTGAGCAGGTTGTGCACGGAATCGTGCACATAATCGATCTCCACCACGCGCCCCGTGCGCTGCATGATGGTGGTCAGGCGCGCGCGCGTCCAGTCCAGCGTCTCGCTGCTGAAGTCGACCAGCTCGAAGGCCAGCCATTGCGCATCGGGGCACGTTTCCAGAAAACGCTGCACCTCGATGGCGGGGCCGCAGCCCACGTTGAGCACTTTATACACACGCCCGGCGGCGCGCGCCGCGGCCGCCTTTTGCGACAAAAATTCCGTCAGGATATCGATGCGGTTGCGGTGCGCCGTCGCCACGGCCGCCTGCAGAAAGGCCGCATTGACAATCTGAAAGTACGTGCTCGGACCCTGGCGCGGATCGTCGAGCAGCTGGTTGACCATCTGGTAGTCGCCCGCATAGCCGAGCGGCTTGGTAAACGTGCGGAAGACGAACGGGGCGCGCAGGATCAGCGGGTGCAGCGCCGCCTGGGCGAAGGCGCGGTGGGCCGGCGCCCGCTCTTCCTCGACCAGCGAGGCTTCCACCTCGAGCTGGCGCAGGTAAAGCTGGGTCTGTTCCATCAGCGGCAAGGCCAGCTCGTCGAAGATATCGGGGCGCAGGCGGCCGTTTTCCTTGGGCAGCGAGTCGGACAAGTCGACCTGCTCGACCCAGCGCGCCACTTCCGACAGGAAGGCGCGCATTTCGTTGACGACGATCTGGTAGTCGCGGCGGATGCGGAAGCGCTCGCCCCAGCCGGCGACAAAGGCGCTCGACTCTTTCAACACGGCGCCCTTGACGACGACCACATCGCTCAGCTCGCGCCACTCGTCGATCAGGGTCACGGAAACGATGGCGGTCAGGCCCGTGTTGACGCTGCTGATGACGACGGCCTTGCCGACGTAGGCGTTTTTCGCCCCCATGCGCACGGTCACGTCATTGAGCACCTCGCTGACCTGCACAATCGAGTATGGATTATAGATTTCCATGACCAGCGAATTGCGCTGCAAGTTGAAAATCGTGCCGCGCACCGCCTCACCCTGGGTGTTGCGGAAACTGACGACTGGATCGATCTGCGATTGTGAATACACGATTGAGCATTATCAAGTTGCCCGGTTTCCGGCGCACCACACTGGTGACGCCAGTTTCCAGGCTGGGTTAAGGCACGGCACGCCGGTTGTCTGCCGCCGGCCCGCCATCGTGATGGCGGTATTGTGGCGTCGCGTGACGCCGTACCGGAGCGCCTCAAAGCGCGTCTGTCCGCTCTCTGATCGAGTGTACTATGGATGTAGCAGAACGGGCAATTGTTCCCTCAGGAACGACCTTGCGTGGCGCCGGCGCGCAACGCCGGCGATCATCCAGCAACGAACAGGGCCAGCGCGTGACGCAATAATTGCGGCGTTTGCCCCGTCCAGCGTTTGAACGAGCGGCGGAAGTTGGTGGCATCATGAAAGCCGAGGTAGGCGGCCACGGCATCGTTGTCGTAGCCATGCGCCTGGAACAGATAAATCGCCTTGTGCGCGCGCACCTGGTCCAGCTCGGCCTGGAAATGCGTGCCATGGCGCGCCAAATGGCGTTTCAGGGTGGCGGGACTGACGCCGAATTCCTGCGCCGTGCGCTCCAGGGTCGGTGCGCAGCGGATATTGAGCAGCAGGTAGTCGTACAGCGCACCGAGCAGGCTGGCTGCCGGCACGGGCGCCAGGGCCGCCGCGCGCAAGGCCAACGCCGCCGCCGTGGCATTGCCGCGCGGCCAGGGCTTGTCGAGCCAGCTCGAATCGATAAGCATGGCGTCCACCTGGCAATCGAAACGCAGGGACTGGCCCAGGTGCACTTCGTGCTGCTCCACGTGGCGGGGCCGCGCGCGGTTGAAGCAGAAGCGCCATGGCAAGGACTCTCCCGCCAGCCAGCGGCACATGGCCGCCAGTGCCGTCATGTGCATTTCCACCAAAAAAGGCAGCTGGCTGGGCGCGCCGAATGCATCGACCCAGTACAGCACGTGCATGTCGCCGGCCTCGCGCAAGCGCGGCTGCAGCAGCGGACACAGCAAGGTATGAAAATCGCACAGGATGGTCAAGGCCTGGCGCAGATTCTGCGCCTGCAGCAAGGCATGGCTGGCGGCGCCGTAATGGCCGGGCAGCATTTGCTGGCCCAGCATGAAGCTGGTGTCGGCACTGTCGAGACCACGCGCCACGTTGGCCAGCAATTGCAGGTATTGCGCGGCGCTCACCTGGCTTTCCGCGGACGGCAGCGCGCCGCCATCGAGGCCCGTGCCCTTGAGCAGCGGCGCCGTGGCCAGGTCGCGGCTGCGCGCGTAGTCAAGCACCAGCGCCGGCTGGTGATGGGCCGCGATGCCGGGGTCGCCCTGCTGAATCAGCGGCATCAGGCGGGCGCGGCGCTGCCGGCCCTGGGACTGGCGCTGCGGCCCGGCGTTTCCACGGCCCGGCTCAGCTCGGCCAGCACCACTTCCGGCACGCCATCGGTGAGCGAGCACGCATGCCGCAGGCTCAGGCGGATTTCGCGGTTGTCGTTGGTGTGGTGGCGCATCTGCCCCACCATGACGCACAGGTGGCGTGCCCGCACGGCCGCATCCTCGCGCGACACGCCCGGCATCAGCACGGCGAAGCGGTCGCCCGCATAGCGGCACAGCAGATCGTCATTGCGCAAGTTCAACAGCAGCATGTGGCCCACGGCTTGCAGCACGCGGTCGCCTTCGCGGTGGCCGTATTCGCGGTTAATCAGGTGAAAGCTGTCGATGTCGAGCAAGACCAGCGCGCAATCGAGGCCGGGCCGGCGTTCCTGCTCCAGGCGCATCTGCGTGCGCAGGTAGCTGGCGTCGGCCAGCTGCGTGATGCGGTCGAAGGCGCGGTGGTCGCGGAACAGGCGTTCGCGCTTTTGCAGATGTTCGTTCAGGCGGAACTGTTCCTGGCGCCAGTAATACATGCCGATCGTCAGCACCAGCATGCCGAACGGGATCAAGGCTTCCAGCCAGTTATCCCATACTTCCTGCTTGTCGATGGCGAAGAATTCATCGAGGCAATCGGCCCAGGACCCCAGCATGATGGCGCACAGGCCGCCGGCGATCAGGCTCGTCACCCGTCCACGCGGCCGGCTGCTGAGGGTAAACAAAAACCAGATGCCCGCCATGACGGCCGTGCCGCCTTCGCAGACGATATCCATCCACTTCCAGACGGCAAACGGTTTAACGTGGCCCAATGTGGCGTACAGGAACAAGAACAGGGGCAAGGCCAGTGCGGCGGCAATCAGGCTGTTACGGTGCAATGGCAGCATGTGGGAAAACCTTTAAAAGTGGTGCTGCCGCCACGATAGCGCCCGCCCATGACGGCACGATGACATGCCCCGCTCCCGTGCGGCAGGTGCAAACGGCTCATCATTACCAGGGACTCCCATGCAAATACGGCGAGCCTTTGCCCATGCGCCCTGCGCCGGCAGGTCATTTCAGCTCACCACGGTTCATTTCCGGCCGGAAAGCGTTCACCCGCCGTTGTTTTCAGGGTGGCAATCGATTGCCTGTCACGCAACCGTCATATTTGCTGCCTAGAATCCGCCCGGTTCCTTCCTCCCTAACCGAGCTCTTCATGAAAACCACGCACACATCGTTCCCCTCCCCGCTGCGCCTGACGGCCCTGTCCCTGGCCATCATGGCCGTCTTCAGCGGTCAAAGCCATGCGCAAGCACAAGATGCGGCTGGCCAGCCGGCCGCCACCGTGGTCGTCAGCGGCCAGCGCGCCAGCCTGCGCAACGCCATCGCCGCACAAGAGAAAGCCGACAACATCATCAGCGTCATCAGCAGCGACGATATCGGCGGTTTGCCCGATAAAAACGCGGCCGAGGCGCTGGCCCGCTTGCCGGGCGTGTCCGTCCAGCGCGACCAGGGCGAAGGCCGCTACATCACGGTGCGCGGCCTGGGGCCTGACCTGAATGCCGTCACCATCAACGGCGCGCTGGTGCCGTCGCCGGAAGCGGGCCGCCGCGCCGTGGCGCTCGATATCCTGCCTGCCGGTCTGATCCGCACGCTGGAAGTCTCGAAGACCTTGCTGCCGGAAATGGACGCCAACTCGCTGGGCGCCACCATCGAAGTGAAATCTCTGTCCGCCTTCGACTTGCCGGGCAAGCTGCTGTCGGCCAACGTGGCCGCCAGCCATGATGAAAAGACGGGCAAGACCAGCCCCAGCGGCGGCGCCCTGTGGGCCCAGCGCTTCCTCGACGGCAAGCTGGGCGTGGCCGCCGGCCTGAGCGCGGAAAAGCGCTCGTTCGGCTCCGATGACGTGGAAACGGGCGGCGCCTGGAGCAAGGGCAAATTGTCGGGCCTGGAATTGCGCGACTACCTGCCCGTGCGCAAGCGCGGCGCCCTGGCCGTCAACCTCGATTACCGTCCGGAAGCGGGCAACAGCTGGTTTTTGCGCTCTTTTGTGAGCGAATTTTCCGACGATGAAGTGCGCGACCGCCTGACCATCAGCAATATCGCCGGCGGCAGCCTGGCCGAAGGCCAGACGGCCAGCGCGCGCGCCGAACGCCGCATCCGCCAGCGCAAGTACACGCAGCAAGTGCGCTCGCTGGTGCTGGGCACGCAGCAGAAATCGGGCGACTGGACCCTGGACGTGAAAGGCGGCCTGAGCCGCGCCACGGAAGACACGCCGGAATCCTTGAACGACGGCCGTTTCCGCGGCCTCAGCAATTTCGCCGGCATCAGTTTCAATGGCACCGAGCAACCATTGTTGAGCGGCCCCGCCTCGCTGTACGATCCGGCCAGCTACGCGCTCAACGCCATCACCCTGCAAAAGCGCTATTCGAAGGACAATGAACACCATGCACGCATCGACCTGGCGCGCAAGTTCGACATCGCCACCCTGAAATTCGGCGCCAAAGTCAGCCGCCGCGAAAAAACCAATGACACGGATCAATGGGCGTATAACAGCAGCAAGGCTTCCAGCGGCAATTACTGGGGCGCCGGTTCCACCTCGATGAGCGCCTTCGTGCAGGGCCACAATCTCGATTACGATCTGGGCAACATCGGCGTGGCGCTGGACCCGGCGCTGATACGCGCCAGGGTCGCCGGCCTGGACCGCGACAAGGCGCGCCTGGCCACGGAATCGATCATCAACGATTACCGCATGCATGAAGACATCAACGCCATGTATGTGCAGAACAGCTATGATTTCGACGCCTGGCACATCCTGGGCGGCGTGCGCGCCGAGCGCACCAGCTTTGAAGCGGCCGGTTCGCAGGTGGACAGCGCCGGCGTCGCCACCGCCTTGACGCGCGAACGTTCGTACACCAATTGGCTGCCGAACCTGCAAGCCCGTTATGACGTCGATCAAAAGACCAGCGTGCGGGCCGCCTGGACGCAAGCCGTGGTGCGCGCCAACTTCAGCCAGCTGGCACCCGGCATCAGCCTGGCCAGCAACACGGAAGCCGTGATCGGCAACCCGGACTTGAAACCCTTGAAAGCCAACAACCTGGACCTCGGTATCGAGAGAGTCCTGGGCAACGACGGCGTGATGTCGGCCTACGGCTTCTACAAGGACATCAAGAATTTCACGTACACGACGAACCTGGCCGGCACGGGAGCCTGGACGGGCTACACGACGGCCACCTCGTATGCGAACGGCGACGCGGCGAAAGTCAAGGGCATCGAACTGGCTTACATGCAGCCGCTGCGCATGCTGCCGGCGCCATTCAACAAGTTTCTCGTCGGCGTCAACGGCACCTTGAGCACGTCTAGCGCGCAAATCGGCCGCTACGACAAGGCGAGCAAGCAGCAGATGAACCGCGACATCCGCCTGCCGGGCCAGTCGAACCAGGTCATGAACCTGATGCTGGGCTATGAAACGGGGCCTGTCAGCGCCCGCCTGGCCCTCAACTACAAGTCGCCTTACCTGCTGGAAATGGGCGGCGATATCCTCGATCAAAGCCAGGACCGTATCGTGGACAGCCAGAAACAGCTCGACTTCTCGCTGTCCTACCAGATCAACAAGCAGTTCCAGGTGACGTTCGAGGCGGCCAACCTGAACAACGAGAAATACTATGTCTACCAGGGCACGAAGCCATACAACGTGCAAAACGAACAATACGGCCGCACTTTCAAAGTGAGCCTGAAAGCCAGCGCCTTCTGATGATTGTCAATAACATGAAAAAAACCGTACTCTGCAGCGCTTTGCTGGCTGCCTTCTGCATCAGCGGCACGGTGCAAGCCGCCCCCGTCGCGTCCAACGCCACCCCCTCCTTCACGCAGGAAGCGGAGGAACTGGCCCGCCTGCCCGGCGGCGGCTGGCTGACTTTGGACAAGCACGGCTTGCGTCTGTTCAATGCGGCCGGCCAGGAGCAAGAACGCATTGCCGTGCGCGCCAAGCAGCTCGACACGCGCATCGATGGCAGCAAGGTGCTGGCCGTCTTCCTGGAAGCGGACACGCAGCGCCCGCTGCCCGTCTCCGTCGATGTGCAGGCCGGCAAGCTGGTGAAACTGGCGCCGTTTCCCGTGCCGACGTTTTCCGTGGAAGCGTCCTGCCTGTACCGCGACGCCCAGCAGCTCGATCACCTGTTCTTGATCGGCAAGGATGGCCAGGCGGAACAATGGGTCATGCAGGGCGAGCAGCGCAGCCTGGTACGCAAACTGGCCCTGCCGCCGCACGCCAAACATTGCCGCGCCGACGATGGCGCGCAGCGCCTGCTGGTGAGCGAGTCCAACATGGGCGTGTGGGCGTATGACGCCGAGTCCGAAGGCATGGGCAAGCGCGAAGTGGTGGCCCTGCGCAAGCCGTACGGCCAGCTCGACGGCGGCGCCGGTGCGCTGGCCGTGCTGCCGGGCGGCGTGGCCGTGCTCGACGGCAAGGCGGACAAGCTGCACCTGTTCGCCCACCAGGACGGCCGATGGACGGCACAGCCAGCCCAGTCCGTCGCCTTGAACGTGCGCAAGGGCGACAGCCAGCTGGCGCTGGACAAGGACGCCTTGCTGCTGCGCGGCAAGAACGGTTGGCAGGCGCGGCCCTTGAAATGGGCAGGCAAAGCGGAAACGCAGCCTGCGGTGGCCATCATCGCCCCGCAAGCGCAGACGGAACCGATGGCGCGCCAGGGCGACGCGGCCGACGACCCGGCCATCTGGCTGTCCAGGAATCCAGCCGATGCGCGCATTCTCGGTACCAACAAGAAGCAGGGACTGCTCGTCTACGACCTGCAAGGCAAGCAGACGCAGCTGCTGGAAGTGGGCCGCCTGAACAACGTCGACGTGCGGCAGAACATCCAGTTGGGCGGCAGCAAGGTCGACCTGGCCGTGGCCACCCAGCGCGACGACAACAGCATGATGTTGTTCACCATCAATGCCAGCGGCGAGGTGGCGGAAGCGGGCCGCTTCCCGACCGGTCTGAAAAGCATCTACGGCATGTGCTTGTACCAGCCGGCCAGCGGCGGCGTGCAAGCGTTCATCAACGACAAGGACGGCACCTTCCAGCAATACCGCATCGGCCTGGAAGGGGGCAAATTCAGCGCGACTCTGTTGCGCAGCTTCAAGGTCGCCACCCAACCGGAAGGCTGCGTGGCCGACGACGCCAACGCCCGCCTGTTCCTGGGCGAGGAAACGCGCGGCATCTGGACCACCTCGGCCGACGCCGCCAGGCCGGACGCGCTGTCCATGGTCTTGCCCGTGGGCGCGAACCTGACGGCCGACGTGGAAGGCATGGCCATCTACCGCAAGCCCGATGGCGCGCCCAATACGGGCTATCTGATCGTCTCCAGCCAGGGCGACAGCAGCTACGTGGTGCTCGACGCGCAAGCGCCCTACAAGGTGCGCGGCCGCTTCAAGGTGGGCTTCAACTTGCCCGCCGGCATAGACGGCACCTCGGAAACGGATGGCCTCGACGTCACCTCCGCCAACCTGGGCGGCGCGTATGCGCAAGGCATGCTGGTGATCCAGGACGGCTACAAGCGCTTGCCCGATGGGCCGCAGAACTTCAAGTATGTGGCGTGGGGGGATGTGGCGAAGGCGTTGAAGCTGGAGTAAAAGAGACGGTGAGCGTGGGTCAGTGGCATTCGCAACGTGACACCTGCTTGAGCCAGAGGGGCAAACGAATGAGATCGTGTCTGTCTGCCCCACAAACCCTCCGGGCGCGATTTCCGCCTTCTACGCGCCCGGGCCAATGGCTCGCGGACAGTGGTGATGCCGTTATTGCACTGCCTCGTAACCCTGTGTGTTCGAGGTACCTCAGCATTAGTTGAATTTGGGAAATGCATAATTTGCAATATATTGCAAATGTTATAATTTGATAGATTATCTGTCATTATTGCCTGCCATACTTGTGACGCTGCATATCGACAAGGCAGGTAGGTAAAAAACGTAATTTTCGAAATTCAAAAAATGGAGAAATTGATGACTATCGTTGGAAGCCAAATTATTTTCCCAAAGGGTAACGAAACGTTTGTAAAGCTCACAAAAGAGGCGCCAGGTCCGCTACCTTGCCCCTCGGGAGACATTATTGCACCATTCGCAGCATTTCCAGCTCCGGCACCCGGTACATCGCGCTGGTACCGTCTGAAAGCAGTCTATTTTGACGAAAATGCAGGTGGTCAATGCAACGTGCAAATTCTTTTCAACATGTTTTCTGGCGAAACGATCAAATTTACCCTGCCTCAGGTTGCGAGCGGTGCTGGCGCGTCGAATTTTCACTATAGCGACTGGTACAAACCAGGAACAGTGAATGGGGAATACTCCCGTATCACCGCCTATTTTTCTAGTGCAGCCCCATATAACAACTCTGCCGGAATTTACTCCCTGATCTTGGAAGCCTACGACGTTTTAGCGTCACAAGCTGCATAAACAAACCGGGATCAGCTAGACAGGTATATTCTATGTGAAGCGTCACGCATTCGTTGCATGCGTGACGCTTGAGGTAGTCGGACATTCTCTGACCTCGTGCGCGCCTCAAAAACCCTCTCCAGCTCCGACATGAAGCCGGTGGCACCATTTCCCCGACTGTGATGATCAAACACAGCCTGTTTGCCGACCAGGAGCACAAAGCAAAGCTCAACAAGTTTGGCGATACGCTGCGACTGCTGGAACAGCGTGCTGACTTCGCCGCGTTAGCCGCAGCAGTCGATGCCGCTGCTCCAGGCCCCAGCTGCAAACGCGTCGGTTGTTTACCGTTCTCAACCAAACGGATGGTGCGTGTGCTGCTAATTTTACGGCTATTCAATCTCAGCGACGAGCAGATGAAACACCAACTGCTCGACCGCCTCGGTTTGCAACGCGTTTGGGTCGCGCATGAGCAGCCATATCCCTGACCGGAACACGTTCCGGACGCCAGGACTATCGGCGGGCGGGCCCCTTGATCGCTTATGGCGTCACTAATTTCTCAGCACACAAACCCGAATTCCAGTGATCAGAGCTTTCCTAAAAATAAAGCCGTGCATCCGATGCCGTATTAAAATACCGCCCCATGACCTCCCCCGCCTCGACCTCCGCCCTCCCCGACAACATCCTGCTCCCTTCCCTGGCCGTCCTGGGAGGGCAGATTTCCGTCAATCTGGGGGCGGCGATTGCGAAGAATCTGTTTCCCGTCATCGGGGTCGAGGGGATTACGGCGTACCGCGTGGGGTTCTCGGCGCTGATCCTGCTGACCATCTTCCGGCCGTGGCGCTACCGGCTGACGCGCAAGGATGTGCTGAACTTGCTCGTCTACGGCTCCGTGCTGGGGTTGATGAACTTGCTGATTTACCGGGCGTTTGCGCTGATACCGATCGGTATCGCCGTCGCCATCGAGGTAACGGGGCCGCTGGCCGTGGCCATGCTGTCGTCGCGGCGGCCACGCGATTTGCTGGCCGTCGCGTGCGCCGTGTTTGGCTTGTATTTACTGTTGCCGCTGCAAGGCAGTCCGGGCAGCCTGGACCCCGTCGGCGTGGCGTATGCACTGGGCGCGGCGCTGTGCTGGGCGCTGTACATCATCTTCGGCAAGCGGGCCTCGACCTTGCAAGGTGGCCAAGCCGTGGCCTGGGGCATGACGGTGGCGGCCATGGTGACGGTGCCCATCGGCATCACCTACTCGGGAACAGCCTTGCTGGCGCCGTCGATTGCCTTGATGGGCCTGGCCATTGCCATGCTGTCGAGCGCCCTGCCGTACTCTCTGGAAATCTTTGCCCTTCGCCGCTTGCCGCAAGGGGTGTTCGGCATGTTCAGCAGCGCGGCGCCGGCCGTCAGCGCGCTGGCGGCCATGGCCGTGCTGGGAGAACTGTTGAGCCTGACCCAGTGGCTGGCCATCGCCTGCATCGTGTTTGCCTCGGCCATGGCGGCGCTCGGTGCACAGGGCGGCAAGCGCTAGCGGTATGGAGCCTGTCCCGCAGCTTGCGGCGCCGTGCCCTCGCCTAGCCGCCTGGCATGGCTAGCCTGGCATGGTTGCATAGCTGACGGGCAGGTTTTGATGCCCGCCTGTAAAATGCGTCATTACTTGCCATATCGCGCACTTCCGCCTCACCGATGACATCCCCATTTCTTTTTCGCTGGTCCTCTCCTCTTGCCGCCGCAGCCTTGCTACTGGCGCCAGCCCTGCTGCTGGCGCCAGCAGCCGTAGCGCAGGCTGCCGCTCCCGCCCCCCTCACCGGCAATGCCGAAGCGGGCAAGGCAGCATTTCGCAAATGCGCTTCCTGCCATCAGGTGGGACCATCGGCGCGCGGCGGCTTCGGTCCCAAGCTGACGGGCGTGATCGGCCGCAAGGCCGGCGCCACCACCGACTACAAATACTCGGCGGCCATGAAAAACGCGAATATTGTCTGGACCGAGCAAAACCTTGCCGCCTTCCTCAAGGCGCCCAGCGATTTCATTCCCGGCAATAACATGCGTTTCTGGGGCATCGGCAATGCGCAGCAAGTGGCCGACTTGCTGGCCTACCTGCGTACGCAGCAAGCCGTCCCATAACGCATGCATGGACAAGCCGGACACCGCATACAGCTCATGACGCCAGCTCAAGCCTCCAGCGCTTGCAGCACGCCCTTGCGCTTCTTGTGTGCCGCCTCATAAGCGCGCAGCCGCTTGCGCTGGGCAGCAGACAGGCTGTCCAGCTTGTCGCGGATCTGCGCCACCGTCAGTTGCTGGTAGCCAGCGATGGGCAAGTCAGGCGGTGACGCCTCCGGGGCAGCGCCGCCGGCTTTTTTCCGCTCCTGCGCTTGCCTGGTTTCACCCGACTGCGCCCTTTGCTTGTTCACGATGCGCGCCGCGACCTCTTCCTCGCGGCCCGGGTAACGTCCTTCCTGCTTGAAATCGCGTTCCAGCTTCTTGAATTCGCGTTCACGCTTGGGGCTTGCACCAACAGGCATGTATCCTCCCGTCTAGGATTTGGCCGGGAACTTGCGCAGGCACAGGTAAATGGAATACAGCGCCGCCAGCCCCACCAGCACGTACACGCCGCGCGAAGCCGCCGTCATGGCACCGAGGATGCGGGCCACGATGTCGATATCGAACAGGCCCACCAGCGCCCAGTTCAAGCCGCCCACGATCAAGAGGATCATGGAGATCCAGTCCACCACGTTCAAGCGCTTTGCCGACATTTCCTGTTTTGCCGCACCGTCCGATCCTGCCTGGATATTCGCCATATCAGCCTCCTGTAAGAAGAAAGGACCCGCCGCCGGGTCTATCAAAGAACAGTGTAGGCGCGGCACCGGCACACGCCAGTCGGACGATGCCGGGTATCGAGGTAGGACGGTTCTGTAATCAGACGGGTGATTTTATCTGGCAACAAGCCAGCCGACATTGGCTGGCAGCGGCAACATGCGGTCCTTGCAATGCATGAGTTCCCTTTGCCAGGTCATTGCTGCAGTTGCTTGTACAGGATGGTGGTGGCGTCCAGCCGGTCGCCGGCCGGCGCCAGCGCGTAGGCGGGGATGCTGCCCGCCACCACGTAGCCGAGCGACAAATACAGCGCTTGCGCATGGTCGCCGCTGCGCGTGTCCAGGGTCAGCAGGCTGCACGGCAGCTGCCGCGCCTGTTCTTCCAGCGCCCGCATCAGCTGGCGGGCGATGCCGTGGCGGCGGAAAGCGGGCGCGACCAGCAGCTTGCGCACTTCGGCCCGGTGCGCCTGGTTGGGATTGGTATCCCAGTCCAGCTGCACGGCACCCGCCACCTTGCCTTCCACTTCGGCCACCAGCAGCAGGCGCACGCCGCGCGTCACGGCCGGCAAGACGTTATCCGTCCAGAACGCCTGGCTGGCCGCCGCGTCGAACGGCAGGATAAAACCGATGCTGGCGCCGTCGTGCACGCAGTCTTGCAGCAAGGCGCCCAGTTCCTGCAGGCGTACAAGAATATCGGCGGGCGAAAAATGGCGTAGCGATGCGGACATGTCAACCTCAGACGATGAACAAAAAATAGCGGGCGCCGCTGTCCGGCGGGGTCGTAAACGCGCTGGCGCCATGCAACTGGTAGCGCAGGCAATCGCCGGGCATCAAATCGTGGAAGCGGCCGTCGACCGTCACGTTGAGCTTGCCCTCCTGCAGCAGCAGATGATGTTCCATGCCGGGCCGGGGCGAGGCGGCATAGCTGATCGTCACGCCCGCGCCGAGCTCGCATTCGAGCGCTTCGCCGGCCAGCGCGCGCGACGGGGGCGAGACGGAGCGGCGGACAAAGCCGGTGTCCGGGTCCGTCCACACGGTTTGTTCCGCCCGCAGCAGCAGGGGCGGAAAATCGTCCTCGACCATGCGCAGCAGGCGCGACATGGCCAGGCCATACGCGGCGCACAGCTTGCCCAGCACGGCTGTCGTCGGGCTGACTTCGCCATTTTCCAGGCGAGACAGGGTAGCGCGGCTGACCTGGCTCAAGTGAGCCAGCTGGTCCAGCGACCAGCTCCGCTCCACGCGCAACTGTTTTAATCGCGCGGCCAGGCGCTGTTCCGTCTCGCTCTCTGTGAGTATCGAATTTTCCATATAAGGGAATTTATTCCATATATGGAAAAACGTCAAGCCATGCGCGAGGCGTGGCGGCACAGTTCCAGAAAACCTGTCAAACGGGGCGAGAGGATCTTTTTGGCTTGGCGGATCAGATAGAAATTGCGTTCCAGGGGCGGCAGCATGGTTTCCAGCTCCACCAGTTGGCCGCTGGCCAGCAAATCGGCCACCACCACCCGCGACAGGCAGGCGATGCCGAGACCGGCCGCCGCGCCATACTTGATCGCTTCCGAATTGCTGAACTCGCCTGCGGCGCGCAGATAGTGCAGGTACGGCACCAGCGCCTGCTCCACGGCTTCGCGCGTGCCCGAGCCCGCCTCGCGCAGCAGCCAGCCCGCCTGGTTCAGCTCCGCAAAGCTGAGCAAATGGCGCAGCTGCGCCAGCGGGTGCGTGGGCGCGGCCACGATCAGCATCTGGTCCGTCAGCCACGGCTCCACCAGCAAGCCCGCTTCGTGGCACGGCCCTTCGATCAGGCCGATATCGACACGGAACTCCGCCACGGCGGCGGCGATGTCGGCCGTGTTGGCAATCGTCACCTGCGGGATGCTGCGCCCGTACTGCTGCGACGCCTGGGCCAGGATCTGCGGCAACAGATAGATGCCGATGGTCGTGCTGGCGCCGATCTGCAGGCTGACGGGCACGGACGGGTCGGCGCCCGCAAACTGGCGCTCGATGCTGGCGGCCGCGTCGCGCATCTGCCGCGCCTGCGGCAACAGCAGGCGGCCATTGTCGTTGAGCAGCAATCGCTTGCCGACCCGGTCGAACAGCTGCGCGCCCAACAAGGTTTCCAGCTCGTTCAGGGCCGCGCTGGTGGCCGATTGCGACAGCGCAATCAGCTCGCCGGCCGCGCTGGTGCTGCCCGTGTCCGCCACGGCCAGGAAAATCTGCAGTTGCCGCAAAGTCAAAGCCATCTTATTTACCTATTTTTCAGGTTAAACATACAAAAACAATCCGTTTTACCATTTAATCGAGGAACTGTACAGTCATGTCATACACATAAAAACATGGAGTACGGCATGTCTTCCCTCTCAAGCACCAATACAACAAGTTTCAGCGACCGCTACGGCCGTTTGCTGCCCGGCCTGCTGTTGAGCGGCGTGATCGCCTGGGGCGCCATTGCGCTGGGCAAGCTGGAATGGATGCAAAGCCACGGCATGAGCGCCCTGACCTTGGCCATCATGCTGGGCATTGTGCTGGGCAACAGCGTGTATGGCAGCCTGGCGCCCACGTGCGGCGCCGGCGTGGCCTTTTCCAAGCAGACGTTATTGCGTCTTGGCATCATCCTGTATGGCTTCCGTTTGACATTCCAGGATATCGGCCAGGTGGGCCTGGCCGGCATCGCCATCGACGCGCTGGTGCTGGCGTCCACGTTTGGCCTGGCCATGTTCCTGGGCACCAGGGTGTTCAAGCTGGAACGCAACAGCGCCATCCTGATCGGCGCGGGCAGCTCGATCTGCGGCGCGGCAGCCGTGATGGCGACGGAGCCCGTCGTCAAGGGGCGCAGCGAGGACGTCACCGTCGCCGTCTCCACCGTCGTGGTGTTCGGCACCATCGCCATCTTTTTGTACCCCGTGCTGTACCAGCTGAATCAAGGCTGGCAAGTGCTGGGCGCCACGCCCACGGCCTTCGGCGTGTACATCGGTTCGACCGTGCATGAAGTGGCGCAAGTGGTGGCGGCCGGCAAGTCGATCGGGCAGGAGGCGGCGAATGCGGCTGTGATCGCCAAGATGGTGCGCGTAATGATGCTGGCGCCGTTCCTCGTCATCCTGTCGGCCCTGCTGGCGCGCGGCAAGGCCAAAGATGGCGGCCACGACAAGGCGGCCAAGCTGGCCATCCCCTGGTTTGCCTTCATTTTTATTGCCGTGGTGGCCTTCAATTCGCTGGGCCTGTTGCCAACGGGCACAGTGGCCACCATCACCGACATCGACACGGCCCTGCTGGCCATGGCCATGGCGGCCCTGGGCTTGACGACGCACATGTCGGCCATCCGCCGCGCCGGCATCAAGCCCCTGTTGCTGGCCGGCCTGCTGTTCTGCTGGCTGATCGCCGGCGGCGCGGCCATCAACCATGTGGTCGCAAGCCTGTTTGCCTGACCTTGAGCCGGATTCAGGCCGGGGCCGCTGACACGGGAGCCGAAAACTTCGTACAATAGACGTGTTTTGACTTCCCAATCCGGCTTCGGCCCCACCCAGGAACATCCATGCACCTCTCGAACTGGCTGCTTTTCTGCAGCGTCGCCCTGCTCGTCACGTTTTCTCCCGGCCCGGCCGTCTTGCTGGCCATCTCGAATGCCATCGCCGTCGGCCCCCGCCGCGCGATGATCAGCAGCATGGGCAATGGTTTTGGCTTGTTCATCATTTCCGGCGTGGCCATGGCCGGCATGGGCGTCGTGCTGGCCACCTCGGCCACGGCCTTCATGCTGCTGAAACTGGCCGGCGCCCTGTATCTGGTGTTCCTGGGCATCAAGCAATGGCGCAGCAAGACCAGCGTCGTGGCCGATGCGCCCGTGGTGCAAGGCGCGGCGAATCCAAATTCATTCTGGAAACTCTTCCGCCAGGGCTTGACGGTCGCGCTGACCAATCCGAAAGCCATTTTGTTCTTCTCGGCCCTGTTTCCGCAATTCATCACGCCGGGCGAGCCGGTGGCCATCCAGTTCACCGTGCTGACGACCTCGTTCGTCGCCTGCGCCATGCTGGCCCATCTGTTCTATGCCAACCTGGCGCGCCTGCTGAAAACCCAGCTGGCAACGCCGGGCCGCGCCAGGCTGTTCAACCGCATCACGGGCGGCGCCTTCGTGCTGCTGGGCCTGAGCTTGCTGCGCCTGCGCAGCAAGGCAGCATAAGGTCACTGCGCCGATAGAAACGCCTCGATGCTGGCCGCCAGGGCCAGCGGCGCTTCATTCATCGGATAGTGTCCCGCATTACCCAGCACCTCCAGCCGGGCTTGCGGGTACCACGCCAGATACGTGCGGCGCATCAAGTCCGCATCGAAGCGGGGGTCGTGTTCCCCCACCAGCGCCAGCAAGGGCAGTTTCGGCGCTGATCCTTGCACTTCGCCGCTGAAATCCGTTTCGCTCCACGCGAGAAAATAGGCGGCAAACGCGGCCTGATCCGAACTTTCCCACGAATACTGCGCCTTCCAGTCCAGCCAGCTTGCAGGCAAGCGCCCGCCCGTGCTGCGATCGATGATGGCGCGCCGCGCATCGATGTTCGCGCTGGCATCGAGAAACAGTTGCCGGGCCGGCCCCTGCAGCGCCACGCCGCAGCTGGGCACGGGCGCCACGGCCACCAGCTTGCGCAAACGCAAGGGCGCCAGCAAGGCTAGCCGTTCCAGCGCCATGCCGCCCATGGAGTGACCGACCACGCTGAATGTGGCAAAGCCCAGCGCATCGGCCAAGGCCAGTGCATCACAGGCGACCTCTTCCATCGAATACTCGCCCGCCGCGCCGCGCATGCCGCCATAGCCGCGATTGTCCATGAAGACATAGCTGAAGGCGTCGCCATCGAGGGCCGCTTCCATCGGCGCAAACGCGTGCGCGTCGCCAAACCAGCCGTGCAGGACGATGACGGCGTGCGGGCCATGGCCCACGCGATGATAGCTATTGTGCATATGCATCCTTGAAGGAAAAGTCTGCATGGTAATGGCACAGGCAACGGCCCGCCTTCGATGCCAGGTCAAATACTGTAGAGTACGGGCCATGGATGATTTTTATACGGAAGTGCCGCGAACACTGATCGCCATCGCGCGCGACTATGCCCCCGGCGAGATATTCCCCAGTCACAGCCATGCGCGCGGGCAATTCGCGTATGCGGCGCGCGGCGTCATCAGCGTGCACACGCCGCAGGGCAACTGGCTGGTGCCGCCGCAACGCGCCTGCTGGGTACCGGCCGGACTGGTGCACGGCATGCGCATGCATGGCGCCGTCACCATGCACAATGTGTTTGTCGATCCGCACGCCATCGCCGAGGCCGGCTTGCCGCGCCACTGCCAGGTGCTCGATGCCACGCCGCTGCTGCGCCAGTTGCTGGCCGAGGCCGTGACCGTGGAAGCCTTGTATGCGCAAGCGTCGCGCGCCGGGCGGTTGATGGCCTTGCTGCTTGACGAGATCGCCGCTGCCAGTCCCCTGCCCCTGAGCGCGCCCCTGCCGCAGGATGCCAGGCTGGCGCGGCTGTGCATGGAGTTGCTGCAACAGCCGAGCCTGGACAGCGGCCTCGACGCGATGGCGGCGCAGGCAGGCATGAGCCGGCGCACGTTTACGCGGCAATTCCGCGCCCAGACGGGGCTGGGCTTTGCCCAATGGCGCCAGCAAGCGTGCCTGCTGGCCGCCATCACGCGGCTGGCCGAGGGGCAAGCCGTCACCCGCGTGGCGCTCGATCTCGGCTATGCCAGCCCCAGCGCCTTTACGGCCGCCTTCCGCCGCGTGCTGGGGCAGGCGCCCAGCGACTATTTAGCTTAGGCAATCATGGCGGCGATGCGCTGTGCCAGCGCCTGCGCCAGTTTCTGCACATGGTAGCCGTCGACAAAGCCATGGTGGGCCTGCGCGGAAAACGGTATCCGCATGCGGCCGTCCGGCTGCGCGGGGCCGAATTTGCCCCAGGTAAAGGTCGGGATATCCGCGTCGCGGTGGCGGCAGACCGGGTGCTCGATGGCCGCCAGCTCCAGCCATGGCAAACAGGTAATGAAGATATTGTTGCGCTGCTCGCGCTCGCTTTGCCCCTCGCCCGTGTTGATCAGCGCGCAGCTCGCTTCGGCGATGCGCTTGGCTTCCAGGCTGCGTTCGATGAATACGTCGAGCTGGTCGGTCATGGCAAAACGCGTGTAATTGAGGTTCTCGTCGCTGTTGATGACGGTGTAGGACGCGGGAAAATCGTCGATACGGATCACTTCGCCCTGGCAGATGCGGTACATGAAATTGTCGATGTCCTTGACCGTATTGAGCAGGCAAAACAGGAAAAAGTGAAACACGGGAATGTTCCGTTCCTTGCACCAGGGGCGGAAATCGGGCACGTCGAGCTGGAAATTGATGTTGACGAGGGGATTGTCAAACGCGCGGAACAAATCGTAGCGGTCGCGCCGCTTTTCAAAATTTTTCATGCGGCGAGTGTAGACGATGGAAGTGCTGGCGGGCAAGTCACGCCGCACCAGCGCCGCTGCCCGCCAAAATCTCCCGGGCCACCTCGGCCACGCCTTCTTCCAGCTCGGCAGCCGTTGGCGACAGGGCGAAGCGCTGCAATTGCCCGTCCACCGCGGCAGCGAGCCCGGGGGAATGGCGCACGATGCCCAGCAGAACAACATATTTCCATTGTTCATCGTCACTGGCCAGCACCGTCTTGAGATACGGAGCCAGGCGCGGACCGATGCCGGCCAGGTAAGGCAGGAGGACGGCGGCCACGGGCCAGTTGGCGTCCTGCACCCACTCGAGGATCTGCGGCATGGCGGGACGCAGTTCTTCCCAGCGCAAGGCGGTCAGGGCTTGCGCATTGTCCGTATCGTGTTTGTCGCGCGGCAATGGCAGACTCATGCGAGGCATCCTGTCATGCGGCGCCGCCATGCGCCAGGCCCCGCTGCACCTTCCACGCCAGCGGCAAGGTCAGCAGCAATACGGCCGCCAGCGCCAGCAAGGCCGTGGGCACGCTCGTATGGTCGCCCAGCGCGCCGAACAGCACGGGCGACAGCGCGCCGCCGCCGATGCTGCCCGTGTAGAACAGGGCAAACGCGTGCTCGCGCCTGCCGGACTCGGCCAGTTCCGGTACCACGCCGTACAGCACGGACGAGGTGCCGTTCAGCGCCAGCCCCAGCAGTGGCAGCATGGCCATGATGCCAGCCAGCGGCAGCCACAGGGCCGCGACGATCAGCAGCGAGGTCATCGATTCCGTCAGCCACACGGTCTTCATCATGCCGATGCGCGCGCCCAGGTAGCCGCACAGCAACTTGCCGAAGGCGCCGCCCACGAACAGCAGCGACAAGGCCACGCCGATGCCGGCCGTGCCCGCGCCCTTGCTTTTCAGCAAGAACGGCAAGAAGGTGAGAAAACCCATCCGCACGGCGCTGTCCAGGGTGCCCGTTGCCAGCAGCGCGCGAAAGCTTGCTTTGGAGCCGCTGCCAGTGACGGGCTTGACCGCTTTCTTCTGACTGGCCTGGATCTCTTCCGGCTTCGGCAGCAACCACCACAGCAAGCCGGCCGCCGCCAGGCCCAGCAAGCCCAGCAAGGAAACGCTCGCTTGCCAGCTGCATACGAGCAACAGCAAGCCCACCAGCGCGGGAATCAGGGTCTTGCCGATATCGCCCGCAAAGTTATAGTGCGACAGCGCTTCCTTCACGCCGCCGCCCGCCTCGTGCGTATCGGTGACGATGGAAGACGCCAGCGGATGCTGGGTGCTGGCGCCCAGGCCGCCCAGCAGCAAGGCGATCAGCAGCACGGCCAGGCCGCCCGCCTGCCCCGCGATCAGGTAGGCGACGCCGGCCAGCGCCGTGCCGCCCACCAGCATGCGCTCGCGCCCCCAGCGCCTGGCCAGGCGGCTGGCCAGCAGCTGAAATCCGGCCATCATGCCCGAGTAGGACCCGCGCAACAGGCCCACCATGGCGTAGCTGATGGCAAACTGCGCCTGCCAGATGGGCAGCAGCACATAGATCACGTCCGTCAAACCGTCATGCACGGCATGCGCGCTGCAGGCGGCGAACAGCGAGCGGCGCCGGATCGATTTATCGGAAGGATGTGCTTCGGGGGACAGCGTGGCAACGGACGGTTCGGTCATGACTGTGCATGCGGGAAATCAGGAGGCATCCAGCTTACACCAATTGGCAAGTTCGCATCCTGAGCCAGCATGGGTGAACGCAGGAAGACGCGCGCGGCCTGGCGCCATCGCGTTGACGGCGCCAGGCCCCTGCACTACTTGGCCATCGCATCCTTGGCCATGCCATCCTTTTTCATTTCATCCTTTTTCATTTCATCCTTCTTCATACCGTCTTTCCCCATGGCATCTTTTGCCATGCCATCCTTGGCCATGTGATCCTTCTTCATGTGTTTCTTGGCCATCGGCTTGTGCATGCCGTCCTTGCCCATCGCATCCTTGTGCATGGCGTCGGCCGAGGCAGGCTTGGCCATCGCGTCTTTCTGCATGGCGTCCTGGGCAAACGCGGCGCCCGACATGAGGATGGCGGAAGCGATGATGGCGGCGAAGGTGGTAATGGTGGTTTTCATGATATGTCCTTGTCTCAGTGTTGGATGGGCGAGATTGCCCGGTGGTAAAACTATTGCTGCGCTACAGGGTGCTGCTTGCTGCTGAACATAAGGAAGGCCGGGAGGTGCTCAGGGCCAGGCGCATTGCCGCAGGCAGTACGACTAGTACGACAAGGCAATGCAACGCCGCCCTGGCCGGCTCCCCGGCCTTTCTAGGAACCGCCGAACCAGTTGTAGCCCTGATTCTCCCAATACCCTCCCGGGTAGGTATTCGTGACAAAAATGGCCTGGATGTGCTTGGGGTTCTTGTAGCCCAGCTTGGTCGGCATGCGCAATTTCATCGGGTAGCCGTATTTCGGCGGCAATTCCTGGCCGTCGTACGTGAGGGCCATGATGGTTTGCGGATGCAGGGCCGT
The DNA here is from genome assembly GCF_046113285.1 of Janthinobacterium aestuarii. Lineage (NCBI taxonomy): Bacteria > Pseudomonadati > Pseudomonadota > Betaproteobacteria > Burkholderiales > Oxalobacteraceae > Janthinobacterium > Janthinobacterium aestuarii. The sequence goes on along the minus strand of NZ_CP142524.1, from coordinate 2,917,993 downwards.
GGCCATGTCGATGCTCGTGAAATAATCGTCGGCGCACTGGAAGCCGATGTATCTGGCCGTCGTGTCGGCGCCCACGCGCTTGAGGAAATGGGAAAACGGCACGCCGCCCCACTTGCCGATGGCGCTCCAGCCTTCCACGCAGATGTGGCGCGTGACCTGCGTTTCCTGCGGCAAGGCGCGCAGCTGCGGCAGGGTCCACGGCTTCTTGTCGGCGATCAAGCCGCTCAACTCCAGGCGCCAGGCGTCGCCATCGACCTGTTCCACCTCATCCTCGCCGTAATAGGCGTTGAAGGGAAACGGCCGCGTGATCATGGAGTCCGGGTAAGTCGGCGCCAGTTTGTTGGGGTCGAACAGCCAGCCCTGCACCCGGTCGTTCATGCGCGACACGGCCGTCAAGGCTGTCTCGATGCTGGACGGGTCGCTGGCGTTGCAACCCGTCAGCAAGGACAGGCCGCCCAGGGTCAGGCTGCGCTGCAAAAACAGGCGCCGCGACGGCTGTTTGATCTGGCGCAAGGCGTCGGCCAGCATGGCCTGGCCCTGCTCTTGCACGAGGATGGTTTTTTTCATGCTCATCTCCTTAGCGGCCGCGCAGCATGGCGACCAGGGTGCGCGGCACCAGTGCCACCATCAGCAGGTGCACGCCCACAAAGCCCGTCAGCAGCGCCATGGCGATGAAGTGGACCCTGCGCGCGCGCTCGTAGCCGCCCAGCAGTTCGCGCAGCAGGGGAAACTGCACGGATTTCCACAGCACCAGGCCGGACAGCACCAGCACGATGCAATCGAGCATCACGAACAGATAGGCGGCGCGCTGCACCATGTTGTAGCGGCGCGGGTCCGCATGGGCCAGCTTGCCCTTCAGCGCGGCGATGAAATCGGCCAGCAGCGCTCGCGGCGAGAGGGGAAAGAACTGGCGCCGCAGCCTTCCCGAGACGATATTGATGACCAGATACAGCAAACCATTGCCCACCAGCAGCCACATGGCGGCGAAATGCCATTGCAGGGCGCCGCCCAGCCAGCCGCCCAGGGTCAGCGCGCGTGGCAACTCGAACGGGAAGAATGGCGCCGCGTTGTAGATGCGCCAGCCGCTGGTGGCCAGCACTACCACGGCCACGGCATTGAACCAGTGCGTCAGGCGCAGCCAGGCAGGGTGGATCACGCTCGCTTGTCCGTTCATCACATCACCCCTTTCGCGCAGGATGCCGTACTGACGGCTTGCAGGATGGCGCTGCTGTCGGCCCGCTGCACGAAGGCGACGATTTGCAGGTTTTCCGGGCGCCAGCTGGCGGGCAGGCTGACTTCGCGGCGCAGCCGGGCGCGGCCTTGCGCCAGCGCAACCGGCCCCAGCCACAGGCGCACGGCCGCATCGTGATGCAGGGTGGCGCCGCGGTTTTCGCCGCGCAGCACGGTCGAGACGATGCCGTTTTCGCTGATGGCGACGTATAGCTGGCCGTCCGTCCGCGCGTCCGGCGCGCTGGCATCGGCTTCCAGCAGCAGCTTCCCACCCGGCGCCGGCGTGGCGGACAGGCGGATAGCGACGGGCGCGGCGGTCGCGTTGATGCGGCGGATGGCGGCCGGCAGCTGCGTATCCCAGCCGCGCAATTCCGTACCGCCCACGAAGAACTGGGGCGTATAGGCCACATGGCGCGGCTGGTGGCGCAACAGCTCGGCCTGGCGCGCATCGAATTGCGCCTGCGCCAGCGGGTCCGTCCAGCCGATCTGGTCCCAGTACGTGACGTGCAGGGCCAGCGGCACGATCAGGCTGGCCGCCCCCGCTTCCTTGCGCAAGGCGTTCAGGCGCCGGTCGGCGGGCGGGCAGCTGGAGCAGCCTTCGCTGCTGTACAGCTCCACCAGCGCCGCCGTCTGCGCACCGCTTTTGACTTCGCAGCGCTGGCCGGAAGCCATCTGCGCCATGGCCGGCGCTACCACAGCCATGCTCAGCAAGGGTAAAAGTAATGTTGCAAGGCGCTGCTTGATGTCCATGGTCTTTCACCGGTATATTAAAAATAGGAAGCGTGCTTGCCTGTCAATTCGCCGCACCGTGCGGATTGGTTACAGCCACCCTCAAATAATTTAAGATATATTTTTTTCAACGCCTGTCACCAAAGGCTTGCATGCAACGAATACCAATAAGCGAGCAGTTGCACGGCACGGAATTGCGGCTGCACGGCTTGATGCTGCGCGGCCTCGACGGCGATGCGGCGGCGTATCGAAGTTTCTTGCAGGCAAGCAGCGCCCATTTGCGCGCATTTTTCCGGCGCCGCCTGCAGCGCTGGCCGGACGAGGCGGAAGACCTGGTGCAGGAATGTTTATTAGCCATCCACAACCAGCGCTTGACGTATGACACGGGCGTGCCGCTGACGTCGTGGATCCATGCGATCGCGCGCTACAAGATGATCGACTGGCTGCGCCGGCACGGGCGGCGCGAGGCGCAGCACTTGCCGTATGACGAAGAAGATAGCGCGCAGGAACTGTTTTCCAGCGCCGATGCCGAGGCGGCCGAGGCCAGCCGCGACCTGGGCAAGCTGCTTGCCACCTTGCCGGCGCAGCAGCGCGACGCCATCGTGCATACCAAGCTCGACGGCTGGTCCGTGCGCGACACGGCGGCGGCCATGGACATTTCGGAAGCCAGCGTCAAGGTGGCCGTGCACCGCGGCTTGAAAGCACTGGCGGCCCATTTAAGGATAGAAGGAAGCGCACCATGAAAACCGATGACTTGATCGCCATGCTGGCCAGCGGCCCCGACGTGGCCGCCGCAGCGCCGCCCGGCACGCACTGGCGCGCCGCAGGCACTTTGGGCGCCGGCCTGCTGGCCAGCGTGGCCCTGATGGCCATGCTGCTGGGCGTGCGGCCCAACCTGGAACAGCTGGCCCAGCTGCCCGACTTCTGGATCAAGGTGGGCTTCGTCGTGTGCCTGTGCCTGGCGGCCTGGTACGTCAGCCGCCGCCTGTGCCTGCCGGGCGCCGCTACCCGCGCCCTGCCCCTGCTGCTCGCCATGCCCGTGCTGCTGATGTGGGCGCTGGGCGCCATCATCCTGAACGAAGCCCCGCCCGAACAGCGCGCCGAGCTGTTCTGGGGCGCCACCTGGCGCAGCTGCCCCCTGCTGATCGCCATGCTGTCGCTGCCCATCCTGGCCGCCGTGCTGCGCCTGATGCGCCAGCTGGCGCCCACGCGCCTGCGTCTGGCGGGCGCCGCCGCCGGGTTTGCCGCCGGCGCCATGGCCGCACTCGTGTATTGCCTGCATTGCCCGGAGCTGGCGGCCAGCTTCGTCGGCTTCTGGTACGTGCTGGGCATGCTGGTGCCGACCGCCATCGGCGCCGCCATCGGTCCCAAAGTGCTGGCCTGGTAGGGGGCCTACAAGGTCAGTTGCAGACTTTGGCAAAGAGTTGAATCCGTTTTTTGTAGCCGTTCGTATAAGTCAGGCAGCCTGCAGTTTCTTGGACTTGTCTGTCAACGCCAACAAAAATCGGGAGAATCGAAATGTCATTGTCACACTCGAAAACCGCACTGGGTGCCGCCCTCCTGGGCAACCTTCTCGCCGTTTCCTTCACTTTGGCCATCGCGCCAGCCGCCTACGCGTCCAGCCACCGCGAAGCGCCGTTCATCACGCAAAACCCCAAAGTCGACGCCACCGACTTCTACATGTTCCGCAGCTATGAAGCGGGCCGCGGCGCCTACACCACCCTGGTGGCCGACTATATTCCCCTGCAGGACGCCTACGGCGGCCCGAATTATTTCGCCATGGACCCGAACGCCCTGTACGAAATCCATATCGACAACAATGGCGACGGCAAGGAAGACCTCACCTTCCAGTTCCGCTTCAACAACACCATCAAGGACGGCCAGTTCACCGTGGGCGGCAAGAAAGTGTCGATTCCGCTCGTCATCAACGGCGGCGCCATCGATTCCGTCAACCCGGCCGGCCTGAACGTGCGCGAAACCTACAGCGTGACGGTGGTGCGGGGCGACCGCCGCTCGGGCACGCGCAGCAGCGTGACCAATGCCACGGGCGGCGGCACGACGTTCGACAAGCCCGTCGACTACATTGGTACCAAGTCCATCCCCAACTATGCCGCGTATGCCGCGCAGCACGTCTACACGGTCAACATCCCCGGCTGCGCCACGCCGGCGCGCATGTTCGTCGGCCAGCGCAAGGACCCGTTCGTGGTGAACCTGGGCGAAACGTTTGACTTGATTAACATCAAGGCGCCCGCCACGGAGTTTGCCGCGAATGCGGAGTCGGCTGCCAAGGATGACCTGGCACGCAAGAACGTCACGGCCATCGAGATGGAAGTGCCGACCGCCTGCCTCACGGCCGGCAGCGACCCCGTCATCGGCGGCTGGACCACGGCCAGCCTGCGCCAGGGTCGTTTGCTGAACCCGGCGCCGGGCAGCACCGCGGCATCGAAGGAAGGCGGCGCGTGGGTGCAAGTGTCGCGCCTGGGCATGCCGCTGGTAAATGAACTGGTCATCGGTCTGAAGGACAAAGACCGTTTCAACGCCAGCAAACCGTCCGGCGATGCGCAGTTTGCCGACTATGTCACCAACCCGACGGCGCCGGCGCTGGTGGAAGTGCTGTTCGGCTCGGCAGGCGCCAAGGCGCCCACCAACTTCCCCCGCAACGACCTGGTGGCCACCTTCTTGACGGGCATCAAGGGCGTCAACCAGCCCGTCACCGTGACGGCATCGGAAATGCTGCGCCTGAATACGTCCATCGCGCCCACCGCCGTGGGATCGCAAAAGCGCCTGGGCGTGATCGATGGCGACAACGCAGGCTTCCCGAACGGCCGCCGCCCTGGCGACGACGTGGTCGACGTGGTGCTGCGCGTGGCCATGGGCAAACTATGCACCTTGAACATCGGCTGCGCCCCGGCCGACGCACCGGCCGGCGCCCTGCACTTCACGGACGGCGCTTTCCTGGATGAAACCTTCTTCACGGCGGGTTTCCCTTACCTGAAAACGCCCGTGGCCGGTTCGCCACAGCAGTAACAAGGAGAACGCGATGAAAAAGCTCTATCTGATCGGCGCCCTGGCGCTCGCGGCCCTGCTGGCCGGCTGCGGTGGCGGCGGCAGCAGCCATGGTGGCGATAACGGCAACGGCGGCACCACGCCGCCGCCCGTGGTCTTGCTCGATGCGTTTTATATGGCCGTCAGCAACGTCATCCTGACCACCAGCGATGACAAGGATGGCGTCGCCATCGACGCCATCATGGCGACGTCGCCGGAAGACACGGAACCGGTGCCGCTGTAAAGCCCTTGCGGGCGCCGGGGAGTCCGCTCTCCGGCGCCCGCATCAATGACTGTTGATGGCATCCATGATGAAAACACCGATTTCCCTGCTGTGCGCCTGCCTGCCCCTGCTGGCCCAGGCCGCGCCCTACACGCCGAAAGACGGCGGCGCCGTCATCGAACAGCTGCCGCGCCGCGCCGACACCACGCAGAGCGAGCTGCGCGGCCTGCGCCAGCAATTGAATGCCACGCCGCAAGACCTGGCCTTGGCGGCAAGCCTGGCGCAGCGCTACATCGCCCTGGCGCGCAGCGAAACGGACCCGCGCTACCTCGGCTACGCGCAAGCGGCCTTGGCGCCCTGGTGGCGGCAAGCGGCACCGCCCCTGCCCGTGCGCCTGCTGCGCGCCACCATATTGCAAAGCACCCACAAGTTCGGTCTCGCCCTGCAAGACCTCGACGCCGTCATCGCGCAGGAACCGGCGAATGGCCAGGCCTGGCTGACGCGCGCCACCGTCCTGACCGTGCAGGGCGATTACGCGCAGGCGACAGCCAGCTGCGCCCGCCTGTCAGCGCTCACGACGCAGCTGGTCACCGTCACCTGCCTTGCCAATATCGCCAGCGTCACGGGGCGCGCCGCCGCCAGCGAGCGCCTGCTGGACCTGACCCTGCAAAGAAGTGCCGGCGCGGCGCCCGAGCTGGAAAGCTGGGCCGCCACCCTGCTGGCGGAAATGGCCACGCGGCGCGGAGATTCAACGCTGGCCGAGGCGCGCTACACCAAGGCACTGGCGCGGCAGCCGCGCGACAGCTATCTGCTGGGCGCCTACGCGGATTTCCTGCTCGACCGGCAGCGTCCGCAGGAAGTCGTCCAGCTGCTGCAGGACCGGCAGCGCATCGACGCCCTGCTGCTGCGTTACGCGCTGGCCCTGCAATCGCTGCCCGGCCAGCAAGCGGCATTCCAGGCGGCCAAGGCCGAGCTGGCGGCCCGCTTCACCGCCGCCATGCAGCGGGGCGACACCGTGCACCAGCGCGAGCAAGCCCGTTTCGCCCTGTTTTTGCAAAAAGATGTGCCGGCCGCCCTGCAGCTGGCGCAGCAGAACTGGGCCATCCAGAAGGAAGTGCCCGACATGCGCATCCTGCTCGAAGCGGCCCTGGCCGCGCACAATGACGGCGCCGCGCAACCGGTGCTGGCCTGGATCGGGGCCAACGGCGTGGAAGACGTGGCTCTGCAGCGCCTCGTCAGGCAGCTGGGCCCGCAGGATGGGCAAAAAGTCAGTATTATCAGGAAAGCAGGTGTGCTGTGAGGTGTGCTGTAAAGCGCTGCCTGTTCATCCTGCTCCTGTGCGCCTGGCTGGCCCCCGCGCAGGCGCACAAGCCCAGCGACAGCTATCTGAGCCTGGCCGTGCACGGCCAGCAGGTCGAGGGGCAATGGGATATCGCCCTGCGCGACCTCGATTTCGCCATCGGCCTCGATGGCAATGGCGATGGCGCCCTGACCTGGGATGAAATCCGCGCGCGCCATGCGGCGATTGCCGCCTATGCGCTGCAGCGCCTGCAGCTGGCCAGCGACCAGGGCGTCTGCCCCTTGCAAGCCATCGAACAGCTGGTCGACAGCCACACGGACGGCGCCTACAACGTGCTGCGCTTCCAGGCCACTTGCCCGGGCGGCGCTGCGCCGGCCAGTGTGACCATTGGCTACACGCTGTTCGCCGACCTCGATCCGCAGCACAAGGGGCTGCTCAAGATCGATAGCGGCGGCGCCACGCAAACGGCCATCTTCGACCCGAACAGCCCGCGCCAGACCATTTCGCTGGCCGCACCCGACCGCCTGGCGCAGTTCGGCGCCTACGTCAAACACGGCATCTGGCATATCTGGATCGGCTACGACCATATTTTGTTTTTGCTGTCGCTGCTGCTGCCGGCCGTGCTGCTAAAAAGTCCAAATGACACGGACCGTTTAAACCCAACGGCAGAGAGCTGGGGTCTGTCCTTCCAGGAGCGGAATGTGCCCCATTCGGGCATATTCCCCCTGAGGGTCCGACCCCAGACTTTGCCTCTGGGTTTGAATGCGGCGTTTATTGACGTTTTCAAAGTCGTCACGGCGTTCACGCTCGCCCATTCCATCACATTGAGCCTGGCCAGCCTGTCCGTGGTGTCGCTGCCGTCGCGCTGGGTGGAGTCGGCCATCGCCGCTTCCGTGATCCTGGCCGCGCTGAACAACCTGCTGCCCCTGTTCCGGGGCAAGCGCCCCGTGGCAGCCTTTGCCTTCGGCCTGATCCACGGCTTCGGCTTTGCCAGCGTGCTGCGCGACCTGGGCTTGCCGCAAGGCTCGCTGCTGGCCAGCCTGCTGGGCTTCAACGTGGGCGTGGAACTGGGCCAGCTGGCCATCGTCGCCGCGTTTCTGCCCCTCGCGTGGCTGCTGCGCAAGACCTGGCTGTACCGGCAAGTGCTGACCGTGGGCTCGCTGGCGATTGCCCTGGTGGCGTGCGTGTGGCTGGTGGAGCGGGTGGCCGATATCAGGCTGATCCCGGCCTGATGCCGGCCCGAAAGCGTTGCTGGCCCGCCACTGCCGGGCCACAAGTCGCGGCAATCGGGCTACAATACGAACAATTCTCAATCGCATCAAGGCCTGTCTGTCCTGTGGACCGTGGCATGGAAAGGTTGCATGCTACGCCCCGAACTGGAACTGCACCATCAAATCGAAATCCTGTACAGCGACCATCACGGCTGGCTGCAGGGCTGGCTGCGCCGCAAGCTGGGCAACGCCTTCGATGCGGCCGACCTGGCGCACGACACGTATCTGCGCATCCTCGCGCGGGGCCGCGCGCCCCAGCCGGAAGAATCGCGCCAGCATCTGGCGCAGATCGCCAACGGCCTGGTGGTGGACCTGTTCCGCCGACGGCATATCGAGGCCGCCTATGCGGACGCCATCGCCGCGCAGCCGGAAGCGACTGTCCCCACGCCGGAAATGCGCGCGCTGATCGTCGAGACACTGCTGGAAATCGACGCCATCCTCGCCAGCCTGCCAGCCAAGGTGCGCGACGCCTTCCTGCTGTGCAAGCTCGAAGGCATGGCGTATGCCGACATCGCCGCGCGCCTGGGCGTATCCGTCTCGTCCGTGGAAAAATACATCGCCCGCGCCCTGCTGGCCTGCTGCGCGGCGCAATTCGCATGAGTTCCCAACCGGACGGCGCACCCATCGCCCCCGCCGCGCTGCAGCGCGCCGCCGAGTGGATGGCGCGGCTGTGGGCGGAAGACGCCAGCGTGGCCGACGCGGATGCGTGCGCCGCCTGGCGCGCCGCCCACCCCGAGCACGAGCGGGCCTGGGCCCGGCTGCAGCGCTTCGCCCGGCAATTCGACGCTTTGCCGCGCGAGGTCGCGCGCGGCGCGCTGGCGCCGGTCCAGCGCCGTGCCACCGGGCGCCGGCGCGCCTTGCAGCTGCTGGGCCTGATCGCGGCGGGCGGCGGCACGGCCCTGCTGGCGCACGAATCCGGCCTGTGGCAACGAACGGGCATGGGCAGCGACTACCGCACTGCCGTGGGCGAGACGCGCGCCATCGTGCTGGCCGACGGCACGCAGGTGGTGCTCGACACGGCCAGCGCCATCGACGTGCGCTACAACGCCGGCGAACGGCGCATCGTGCTGCGCGCGGGCGCCATCCTCGTCACCAGCGCGCATGAAAACGCGGCAGTCTACCGCCCTCTGCTGGTGGCAACGCCGCAGGGCACGGCCACGGCACTGGGTACGCGCTTCTCCGTGCGCCTCGACGATGGCGTCAGCCAGGTCGCCGTCTTCCAGGGCGCCGTGGCCCTGCAGCCGGCCCGCGCCGGGGCGGAATCCCTGCATCTGCAGGCGGCCCAGCGCGCCGGCTACACGCGGCAGGACGTGCAGGACGTGGCGAGCGTGGAAGACAACGCCGCCGCCTGGGCGCAGGGCAGCCTGGTGGCCGAGCGCATGCGCCTTGATGACTTGCTGGCCGAGCTGGGCCGCTACCGCCATGGCGTGCTGCGCTGCGACGAGTCCATCGCCGCTCTGCGCGTGACGGGCGTGTATACGCTGCGCGACACGGACCGCTCGCTGGCCAACCTGGCCCTGAGCCTGCCCGTGCAATTGCGCTACCGCACGCGCTACTGGGTCAGCGTGGGGCCGCGCCAGGCGTCCTGAAAAATACCTGCAAAATAATTGAAAAAACGTTGAGGGTTTTGGCTTTTCGTTCGGAATACGGGAAGAACGATTTTTTTCCCGCCACTTTCCAAGGATTTGCACCATGCCTGCTCGCCTGACCGCTCCCGCACCCAAGCTGCGCCCGTTTCCCCTCGCCGCCGCCATCCAGGCCCTGTTCCTCGCTGGTGCCGCCGTGGGCGCCCTGGCCGTCACGGCACCAGCCGCCCACGCCCAGGCGGCAGGCAACACGCGGGCGCAGCGCCAGTACGCCATTCCCGCCGGACCGCTGGAACGCGCGCTGACCAGTTTCGCCAGCACGGCCGGGGTGGAACTGTCGGCCGATGCCGCGCTCCTGCAGGGCAAGCGCAGCGGCGGGCTGGCGGGCAGCTACACGGTGCGCCAGGGCTTCGAGGAACTGCTGCGCGGCCAGGGCCTGCGCCTGGTGGCGGGCGCGCATGGCGCGTATGCGCTGCGCGCGGACGCCTCCGCGGCACAGACGCCAGCGCCGGCCCAGGCCAGCGCCACCCTGCCCGCGATCACCATCAATGCGAGCAGCGAGCGCGAGACGGCCACGGGCCCCGTGCGCGGCTATGTGGCACGGCGCGCCGCCTCGGCCACCAAGACCGACACGGCCCTGAACGAGAACCCGCAATCCGTCTCGGTGGTCACGGCCGATGAAATCAGCGACCGCAATGCCGAATCGCTCGACGAAACCCTGCGCTACACGGCCGGCGTGACGCCGAACCAGCGCCCGCTGGGCAGCGACGATTCCTCGCTGCTGCGCGGCTTCACCATCGAGACGAACGGCATCCTGCAGGATGGCTTGCGCAATTCGGGCCGCACCTTTGGCGCCTCGATCGAGCCGTATGGCCTGGAACGCCTGGAAGTGCTGCGCGGCCCCGCGTCCGTGCTGTATGGGCAGATTCCGCCCGGCGGCATGGTCAACGCCGTCAGCAAGCGCCCCAGCGCGGATGCCGTGCGCGAAGTGGGGATTGAGTACGGCAGCTACCAGCGCCGCCAGCTGAAAGCCGACGTGGGCGGCGCGCTTGACGCACACGGCGACTGGACCTACCGGGTCGTCATGCTGGGCCGCGAAGCCCATACGCGGCTGGAGCGCGACCGCGACAACCGCCTGTACTTCGCGCCTTCGCTCACGTGGCAGGCGGGACCGGCCACGCGCCTGACTTTGCTGGCCCGCTACGAACAGGACAACCAGCAGTACGCGTTTCCCAACCAGCTGCTGCAGCCTGGCCCGCGCGGCCAGGTCGATCCGAAAGTCAACCTGATGGGCGCCGATAACCGCTTCAAGCGCCGCAATACCATGCTGGGCTACGAGTTCGAGCACAGCTTCAATGACACCTGGTCGCTGCGCCAGAACCTGCGCTACACGCGCCTGAACAACGACCGCACGGACATGTTCCCCCTGGGCCTGAATGACGATGGCACGGTGGAGCGCTATTTCATGCCCGTCGATACGGCGTCGAAAAGTCTGTTCGCCGACACCCAGCTGCAGGCGCGCTTTGCCGCTGGCGCCCTGGCGCACCAGGTGCTGCTGGGCGTCGATTACGCGAACATCCGCAACACGGACGACTACCGCCATCAAAAAGGCTTTATCGCGCCGATCGACCTGTACCAGCCCGTGTACGGCAAGCAGCCGCTGCTTCCCGCCAAGGCGCCCACGCGCGCTGAAGCGCCGTCGCGCCAGCTGGGCCTGTATGCGCAGGATCAATTGAAATGGGACCACTGGGTCGTGACGGCCGGCCTGCGCCGCGACAAGGCCACGCAGTCGCGCGACGTCACAGACCTCCATAGCGGCGCCGTCAAACCCGACTTCCACCAGTCGCCATCGGCCACCACGGGCCGCGTGGGCGCCGTCTACCTGCTCGATGGCGGCTGGGCGCCGTACGTCAGCTACGCCACTTCGTTCTCGCCCGAACTGGGCATCACGGCCAACGGCAGCGCCCTGAAGCCATCGCGCGGCAAGCAGTTCGAGGCGGGCGTGCGCTACGAACCCGTGGGCCAGCGGGCCAGCTACACGGCGGCCGTCTTCGACCTGGTGCGCGACAACGTCACCACCTCCGACATCGGCAATCCGGGCCGCCTGCAGCAAACGGGCCAGGTGGGCTCGCGCGGCCTGGAACTGGAAGCGCGCACGGAGTTTGCCAGCCGCCTGAGCCTGATCGCGCAATACACCTACCTCGATACGGAAGTCAGGAAGAGCAATAACGGCGACCTGGGTCTGCAGCAAGCGGGCGCGCCGCGCCACAGCGCCTCGGCCTGGGCCCGCCAAGCGTTCAACCTGGGCACGGCGCTGCCCGCGTATGCGGCGCTGGGCATGCGCTTTCTCGGCGCCATGCGCTCGAACTCCGACGGCGAGAACCTGAATATCCGCAATGGCGGCATCACGCAGTGGGACGCGGCGCTGGGCCTGTCGCGCGGACCGTGGCAGTTTGCCCTCAACGTCAACAATGTGCTCAACAAGCAGACCCTGTATGACTGCGGCTACCTGCCCAATCTGTGCTACCGCAATGCCGAACGCACGGCCAACGTCAGCGCCATGTACCGCTTTTGATGCCATCGCTGCAAATGCGCCCTGCATTGGCGGCCATGCACCGCTATGCCGGCCTGCTGATGGCCGGCTTCCTCATCGTGGCCGGCGTCACGGGCAGCGCGCTCGCGTGGAAGGATGAACTGGAGGCGGCCCTGCTGCCTGCCGTCTTCCGCGCGGCGCCGCCAACGCCGGGCGCCGCGCCGCTCGACGCCCTGCTGCTGCGCGAGTCCGTCGCCGCGCGCTTCCCGCAAGCGCAGCTCAGCTACGCGCCGCTGTCGGCACCGCCCGGCCACAGCATGGTGTTCTACCTGCGCCAGTCTGGCGACGCGCCGCCGGCCAGCGATGAAGTGTTTGTCGATCCGTACACGGGCGCGGTGCTGGGCCAGCGAAAATGGGGCGAGATCGGCCAGGGTGCCATCAACCTGCTGCCCTTCATCGAGCGCCTGCACTATGCGCTGGCGCTGGGCGACACGGGCTTGCTGATTTTCGGCCTGATCGCCATCGTCTGGACCATCGACTGCTTCGTCGGCGCCGCCCTGACCTTCCCCGCACGCCTGAAAAAACGCTCGCCGGGCAGCAAGCCGTGGCTGCTGCGCTGGCGCCCGTCGTGGCTGCTGCGCCGCCATGGCGGCACTTATAAACTGGTGTTCGACCTGCACCGCGCGGGCGGCCTGTGGCTGTGGGCCATGCTGCTGGTGTTTGCCTGGAGCGGCGTCGCCTTCAACCTGTACGGCGCGTATGCGGCCGTGATGCATCCGCTATTTCCCCATCAGCCAGCCGAGGAAGTGGTGGCGCGGCACACGCCGTCGCCGGGGCCACGGCTGGACTGGCCAGCGGCCCGTGCGCAGGGTCGCAGCCTGATGGCGCAGCTGGCGCGCAGCGGGCACTTTGCCATCCTCGAGGAAAATGCGCTGGCCTACGAGCGCGCGCTGGGCGTCTACAGCTACAGCGTGCGCAGCAGCCGCGACGTGCGCGAACACAAGGGCCTGACCACCGTCTTTTTCGATGCGGCCAGCGGCCGGCAGCTGGCCGCCTGGCTGCCCACGGGCGCGGCCAGCGGCGACACCATCCGCAGCTGGATCAGCGCCCTGCACATGGCCTCGATGTGGGGCTGGCCCTTCAAACTGTTCATCTGCGCCATGGGCGTGCTGGTGGCGGGCCTGAGCGTGACGGGCGTGCTGATCTGGCGGCGCAAGCGCCAGGGGCAAGCCAGGGCCAGGGCGCTAAGCCATTAATCAGGGAAAACCGATGAACGCCGGCGGCACGGCCTGCGTCAGCCACACGCCGTTGTCTGACACATAAAACACGTGGCCCTGCGCCTGCATCGCGGCCGCATCGACCGTCAGCACGACGGGCTTGCCGTGGCGCGCACCCACGGCCACGGCCGTTTCGCGGCTGGACGACAGGTGCACGTGATTGCGCGCTCCCGGCAGCAGGCCGCCGGCACGGATCGCCGCTACAAAGCGGCTGGCCGTGCCGTGGTACAGCATGGCGGGCGGCGTGGCGGGCGGCAGTGCGATATCGACGGCGGCCAAGGAATGCCCCTGGTTGGCGCGGATGCGCAAGCCGTCATCGCTGATCGCGTAGCGCGTCTTGCTGTCGCGCGCCACCACCTCATCCAATTGTTCGCGGGAAATATGTCGCCCATGCTGGGCAGCGTGCGCCAGCAGCTGGCCGATATCGGCCCAGCCCTGGGCATCAAGGGCGAGGCCGATTTTTTCAGGCGCGTGGCGCAGGATAAGGGAAAGGAATTTACTGATTTGTACTAGGTGATCGGTCATGCCCCAGTCTACCGTTATCAGAACGCATACGACAAGGTCAAGCGCGCGGACCGGGGTTCGACGGGATGAAAGTGCCGGTCATTCACGCCGTCCGCCCCCTCGCCGGGCAGACGCGACGCATAGTAGTAATCGATGTCGCTGGCGCGTTTATTCAACAGGTTGAACACGTCGAGCGACAGCCGCGTCCTGCGGTCGAGATGGTAAGCGAGGCGCGCATACGCGAGGGTGGTCGACGCCGAGCGCACGCTGTTGTCCTCGATCAGGGGACGGGGGCCGAAATAGCGCAGCTGCAAGGCGCCCGACCACGCTCCCCGGTCCGTCACGGTCACGCCGAACGACGCCACCTTGCCGATCGCGCCCGGAATATGGTTGCCGGCCGCATCGTTTTGCGTGTAGCGCGAGCGCGAGGCTGCCAGGTCCAGGTCGAACAGCAGCCACGGCGCGGCAACATAATGGTTGTTCCACTCGATGCCGTGGCGGCGGCTGGCGCGGCTGGGCTGCGTTTCGCCAGCATCGCCCACGAACAGCAGTTCCGACGCCAGATCGAGGCGCCACAGGGCCAGCGAGCTTTGCAGGCCCGGCAGCCATTCCGTGCGCGCGCCCAGTTCCAGGCCCCTGGTCGGCACGAGGGGCGTCACGGGAGCCGAAGGCGTGCCATCGGGCAAGCGCGTCTGCGTCGTGCCCCGCGCATCGTTGCTATGGAAACCCTTGCCGTAGTTCACGAAGAATTCCGTCTGGCTCCACGGCCCCAGGATCACGGACAGTTTCGGCGACACCACGTGGTCCTGCGCCGTACCGCTGTTGCCGGCTATGCTGCTGGCCACATTGAAACGGTAGGTGTCGTAGCGCACGCCCGCCACGGAACGCAGCCACTGCAGCCACTGGGTCGTGTTTTCGCCGTACAGGCCGACGCTGGCCTCGCGCACCCGGTCTTCGCGCACCGTGGCTTGCCGCACTCTGTCCACCGTGCTGTACAGGCCCACGGGCGACACCCGGTCATAACGGGCCTGCACGCCGAGCTTGTTGCGCATGGAAAACCCCGCCAGCTCCGTGGTCCAGCTTTCGCTCGTGTTGACACCGGCCACCGTGCGCCGCTCGCTTTGCTGGAACTGGTCGCCGGCGGCCGGGTCGGCCAGGAAATAGGTGAAGTCACTGTTGAGTTCCAGCTGCGAGCGGATCAGGTACGCGTCAAACTCGAACACCCGGTTTTCCGTGCGCCGGCGCATCGCATACGACAGGCTGGCGCGCGAGGTGTCGCCGCCGTCGCTGGGCGCGAGCGAGCCAAAACGGCCGATCTGGCCGGACTCCACGGCGCGCAGCGGCACCTGGTCCGTGGCGTTCCAGCTGTTCTTGTAGGCCATGGCCGTCACGCTGAAGCCGTCGTCCGGCGTGCCCTGGCTGTAGCGCAGCACGCCGCTGACCTTGCGCACGCGCTCCGGCACGTCCCAGGGGCCATTGTTGCGGTTCACTTCCAGGCCATACAGCAAGGTGCCTGGTCCTGCATCAAGGGAATCGGCCACGACGGCGCGCACATAACCATGCTGGCCCACGGACACGCTGGCCTGGCCTTGCGGCAATCTGTCGGCCAGGCGGATGCGCGCCGCGCCCGCCGAGGCGAAATCGCCTTCGCCGGCGAAATACGGCCCCTTCTTGTAATCGATGCGCTGCACCAGCTCGGGAATGAGGAAATTGAGATCGGAATAGCCCTGGCCATGCGCATGCGTGCGCATGTTGACGGGCATGCCGTCCACATAGGTGGCGAAATCCGTGCCATGGTCGAGGTTAAAGCCGCGCAGGAAATACTGGTTGGCCTTGCCGTCGCCGCTGTGCTGGGTGACGATCAGGCCCGGCACGAATTCCAGCAATTCGCCCGTGCGCAAGGCGGGCCGGTTGACGATCAGCTCATTGGTGATGACGCCCTGGCTGGCCGCATCCGAGGTGCCGACGGCGTTGTCGTAGTGGCCCGTCACGCGCACGGTGCGCGACGCATCCGTGGGCGATGCGGCCTCCGGCGCAGCCGCCTTGCCGGCACCGGCCACCAGCAACAAGGCACAAGCTGCCAGCTGTTTGCGTTTTATCAACCGCATCGCGTCTCCCCTTTTTATGATGTCAGTACAGGCTCCTACGGGATATATACGCGGCAGACCGGCTGCCTGGATTCAGCATTTTTCAAGGAGCGACCGTGGACCTGAGCGACAGCAGCGGCAAGGCGAGCAAAAGCGTCACGGCGGCCGTGCGCAAGCGCGACGTGCTGCCGTACATCCTGCTGTTCATCTTGCTGGCGGGCTTGCTGGCCGTGCTGGCGGGCGCCCTGCTGCCGCCCTACTACCACGCCGTGCCGGCCCTGCTGTGGAGCCTGGGCTTTTGCGTCAGCGGCATGCTGCTGGGGTTTTTATTCGGCATACCGCGCAGTCTGCCCTCGGGTACCGTCAACGCCGCCCCGCCCGACGAGCAGGCTAATGGCAAGGGCCGTTCCACGGACGAGCCTCCCCCGGCAAGCGCGGACGCGGCAACCGGCAACCCCAGCAATACCCTGTTTCTGGGCACGCCCACGCCCATGGAAATCAATTCGAATCTGGTGGAAGTGTCGGACTGGCTGACGAAAATCATTGTCGGCGTGGGTTTGATCGAGCTCAAAAGCCTGCCTGGCAGCGCGCGCAGCATGGCCGCCTTTATCGCGCCCAGCCTGGCCACGGACACGCCCACGGCCATGGCGGTAGTGGGCGGCATCATGCTGTTCTTTTCCGTGCACGGCTTTTTGATCGGCTATTTGCTCACGCGCATTTACCTGTCCATCATGATCAAGCGCGCCGACAGCCTCGTCAAAAACGAATCCGTGCGCCTGGAAAGCGGCAAGGAAATCGAAGTGACGGAACTGAGCCGTTTGCAGCAAAAGTCGCTCGACGACATGCAGGAAGCCGTCACGCAGCTGCTGCTGGCCCATCCCCCCGATGGCGCCGCCGCCGTCACGGCCCTGGCCGCCGCGCCGACGGCGCAACGGCCGGTCAGTCTCGTGCTGTGGCTGGACGACCACCCGCGCAACAATACCTTGCTGATGGAGCAGCTGGAGCGGGAAAACATCAAGGTGGACCAGGCCGTGTCGACGCGGCAGGCGCTGGCCATGCTGCAACAGAAGCACTACGCGCTGTTCATCACGGACATGGCCAGGGTGGAAAACGGCCGCCGGGTCAAGGATGCGGGCGTGCGCACTGTGCGCGAAGTGCGGCAGGCGCAGCCCGCATTACCGATCATCGTCTATTGCAACAAGGATACGTTGGCAAGCTATGGCACGGAAGCGCAGGCGGCGGGTGCCCGTTTCATCACCACCTCGGGCACCAGCCTGCTGGCCAGCGTCAACAAGCTCATACATGAACAACGCGGAAATGAGGCTCAGCCGCCGTCGCAGGCGTAGCTGCCCACGTGGTGCAGCGAGCTGCGCTGCGGATGCGCCAGTCGATTCGGCGCGAACACGCAGACGACCGTATCGGCCAGCACACCCTGCGCGTCCGCGCACGCCTGCGCCAGCCAGTTGTCCGCATACGACACGCCATCGAGCAACTCTGCCAGCGGCGCGGGCGCGGCCAGCAGCGCGCTCTCGAAGCAGGCCGGCTCATAACACGTGAGGCCCGTTTCCAGGAAGAATGGCGACGGCACGGCATCGCCATCTTCCGTGTACGCGGGCGCCAGGTAAGCCTGCAGCGCTTCCCAGCTGGGAAAGCGGCCGCTGCAGGTGAAGACGTGGACCATGGGCAAGTTGGACGTCAACTTACAGCTTCTCCATCTTTTGCCGCACGGTCGGCGCCGTCGAGGCCGTCGGCGCCAGTTCCAGATAGGTTTTATAGGCCGCTTTCGCCTTGGCCGCATCGCCGGCTTTGGCATACGCGTCGCCCAGGTTCAGGTAGGCGATGGCGCGCGACGGGTCCATCTTGACCGTGTTTTCAAACCAGCGTGCCGCTTCGCGGTATTTTTCCTGCTTGTAGAAGACAAAGCCCAGGTTATTGGCCGCCAGCGCGAAGTCGGGGCGCAATTTCAGCGCTTCCGTAAATTGCGCTTCCGCCTGCGCGTACTGTTTCTCCTTGTACAGCTGCAAGCCGCGGTCGTTGGCCCGCTGGGCCAGCTGGCGCGTGGAGGTCGGCACGGCGCCCGGCGTGACGATCTTCTGTTCGCCTCCCTGCAAATCCTTCACCGTCACGCTGGCCGCAGCCGGCTTCGCGTCGAGCTTGCTGTTCAGGGCGATGGCTTCCGTCGACAGCTGCGTCGTGTTCGGGCTGAGGAATTCCGTCTCGCCCGGCAATTCGAAGACGAAATCGCCCCCTTCCGATCCGGGCAGGCTGCCGAACGCGGGCGTCTGGTTCGACACGCTGGACACGGCGGGGGCTACATACGCCGCCAGTTCCGTGGCCGTGATGAGGCCGTCACCGTTCAGGTCGCCCTTGCCCGCAAGGCCTTGCAACAGCGTCCACGTAAACACGGAGTGACCGTTCGGTCCGCCATCGGCCACCAGCTGGTCGCCGCCGCCGGCCGTCAGCATTTGCCGGCCGATGCGTTTGGCGTTGTCGCGCAAGAAAGAGCTGGAACCGGCGCCGCGCGTGAGGCCCAGGCCGCTGTAGCAGGCGTCCATGACGAAAAACGCATGTTTGGCCGTCAGGGACTCCGCGATATTCTGGATTTCCGTCATCGGAATCGCATCCGTGGCGAACTGCGCCGGGTCGGAATCGACGGGCACGATGTAGCCAAGGTCGCGCCCCGAGCTCAGCTTGCGCGTGGCGCCGTGGCCGGCGAAGAAGACGAAGATACGGTCATTCTTTTGCACGCCGCCATGGGCCAGCTTGTCGTGGAAGGCGGCCAGGATGTTGTTGCGCGTCGCTTCGCCGTTTTTCAGGGTCACGACGCGCTCGGGCGCAAACGCGAATTTTTCGATCAGCGTTTCGCGGATGCCCTGCGCGTCGCGCACCGCATATTGCAATTTCGGCCATTTCGCGTAATCGTCGATGCCGATCACGACGGCCCAGGAATTGGCGTAGCCCGTGGTGACGGGCACTTTCTCGGGCGCGGGCGCCGTGCTTTTCGCCACCTGGAAGCTCGTGCCATCCCAGCCCGCAAATTGATAGCCTTCCGCGATCAGCTTGTCGAGCACGGCCGGCAAGGCTTTCACCGTGCGTTCGTGGATATCGTGGAACAGGACGATGCCGCGCCCCGCCTTGTCGACGGACGCCAGCACGCGGTTCGTGATCGAGCTGGGCACGGGGTCGGCCCAGTCCAGCGAATCGATATTCCACATCACGGATTTCAAATGGGCATCGGCCAGCGCGGCCATGCCTTCGCTGTTGCGCGCGCCATACGGAAAGCGGAACAGCGCGGCCCGCTCGGGGCTGATGGCTTTTAATAAAGTGTCGGTGCCGAGGATTTCGCCTTTCAGCTTGTCGCCCGTCTGCTTCGACAATTGTGCATGGCTGAAACTGTGGTTGCCCACGGCATAGCCTTCCTTCATCAACTTGCGGCTCACTTCCGCGCCCGCGCCCAGCTTGGCGTGGCCTTCCGCGTCCAGGCTGCCCAGGTTGCGTCCCACATTGAAGAACACGGCCGGCACGCCATACTGTTTCAAAATGGCGCTGATTTCTTCCGTGTAACGGCGGTGCGGGCCGTCGTCGAAGGTCAGCACGATGGTTTTCTTCGGCAAGCCCAGGCCGAAGATTTCCGCCTCATCTTTTTTTGGCGCCGGCTTGGCTTCGGGCATGGAGCCGGCGGGAGGAACAGCATACGGCACGACGATGCCGTTTTCCTTCAGAATCTGTTCGCGGCTGTACAGTTTTTTCAGCTGCGCCACGTAATCGTCCCACCGTTCACGCTTGAGTTCGATGGACCGCTGGCCCAGGTTGCCGAAGATTTGCCGGATTTCCTTCTCGTAATTGCGCTCGATCTCGCCCAGCGCGTCGAGGTCTTCGGAAATGCGCTTGTGAAGCTTGATCGCCGGCAAGGACGAGTCCTTGGCCACGTCGGCCAGCATGCTTTGAAGCAGTTCGCGGAAAGCCAGGCGGTCCGCGTCATACAGGCCGGGATCGGATTCGATATAGGTGAGCAGGCTGTCGAGCGCTTCGAAGCGGCCCGGATTGGTGGGTGCCGTCAATTGATCGAGCGCTGCATCGAGCTTGGCGATGCGCTCCTGGTTTTCATGGAACAGGGCCTGGCCCACTTTACGGGCTTCGTCGCGTGCGCCTTCTGGCAAGCTTTGCTCGTCGGCCAGCAACACGATGATCTTGCGGAAATTGCCCAGCAAGTCGCGGAATTGGCTGGCCACGGCGGCCGTATCGACGGCGGAATGCGGTGCGGCGGCCGGGCTGCCCGCGGCGGGAGCGCCCGGCGTGGCGGTGGCGGCCGGACGGGTGTAGCTATAAATGCCGGCCCCAGCGGCGAGAGCCACGACAACGGTGGCGGCGATCTTGATCGGCTTGGAAGTCACAGGCTTGTCATTCCCTTCACATACTATGCATACAATTCAGATGGCGCGGATGCGCAAGATGCATAATTGTAAAGCACGCTTGGCACTTGCTCAGCCCGCACGATGAATTTCGGCAATAATATCGCTGCACACCTTCATAGATAGTGAAAACGGGAACGACGATGCACAAGAAACTCTGCGCTGCGGCGCTGATGCTGGGCGTGGCCCTGATGCTGCTGCAACTGCGCGCGCATGCGGGCGACGACACGGACAAGGTCGTGGCCGGGCGCGTGTGCCTGCCGCACTGAGCCACGTCCCACGCGAGCACTACACCTTGGCCGGTTCCCAGTAATTGGCCAGGCCCAGCTTTTTCAAGCCGGCCGCCACGAAACGCGGTTCCAGCAACTCTTCCGCCGTCAACGGTAGCCGGATCAGCTTTTGTTCCTGCGCAAACGCCAGCACGCGGCGGTAATGACGGTACACGGCGTCGTCGTACAGCGGCGACCAGCGCTCCTTCCACTGCAAGCCCGGATCGTCGTAGCTGCGCCGCACCACGCTGTCGGGCGTGCCGTTGCGCGTGCCATCCTTGATGATGGCCTCGCGGTTGCCATCGAGCGCCGCCCAATGCTGGGCCCGCAGCCAGGCCGTGGCCACCAGTTCGGCAATATCGGGATAGGCTTGCGTAAAGTCGCGCCGCGCCCACAGTTCCGCGCGCATTTTCCTCTCCGGCAAGCCCTTGCTGGACCAGATGATGCGGCCGATGCCCTTGTCTTCCAGCGGATAGCCATTGATCATGAACAAGGCGTCGACGGCGCCCGTGGCCAGGGCGGCCGTGCCCGGCTTCAAATCCATATTGATCAGGCGGAAATCCGTGGGCGACATGCGCTGGTCGGCGATCAGCTGGCGCAAGCCCAGTTCCCACGGCCGGCCCCGGTGCACGCTGATGCGCTTGCCCTTCAGCTCGGCCAGGGACGTGGCGCGCGAGCCGGTGGGCACCAGCAGGAACTGGTCCGTGCCGCGCCCCGCCGGCACGATCACCTGCGTGCGCACGCCGCCCGCGTTGAGTATGACGGACGGCAAGTCGCCATAGGCGGCCATGTCGATGCGCCCGCTGGCGAACGCCTCGTTCATGGTCGCGCCCGTGTCGCCCGTGACGGGCAGCCATTCCAGCCGCACGCCGCGCAGCTTGAGTTCGCGGGCCAGCCAGCCTTCCTGCTGCACGCGGTAAGCGATGCCGCCCAGTTCCGCCTTGCCGTTTTCCGCAAAGCCCGTCGAGGCGATGCGCAGGGCCGCCGGCGGCGCCCCCGCCGCTTTCGCCGCCGAGGCCGCCTTTCCCGCCAGGGGCAGCAAGGCCAGCCCGCCCATCACCGTGCGTCGCCGCATCGCATTCTCCTCATCATCGAACATGGCCACCGTTGACGTGCTTCCCGCTCAAGCCGCGCGGCGCGTCTGCGCCAGCGCCGCGTCGAAAGGACGGGGATCGATCCACGCGCGCACGTCGACCTTGCTGGGCAGGAAGTTCCAGCGGAACAAAAAGTCGCTGAAATCCTGCAAGCCGGCGACCGACGTTTCCGCCAAATCCGTGTCCAGGCGCAGATGGGCATCCTTGCCGTAAGCCACTTGCACCCAGTGCTCGCTGGCATTCGATTCGCGCGCCAGGAAACGCCGCGTCTCGTCCGCATGACCGCGTGCCCACGCTTCGGCCCGCAGCACCTGCTCCACCAGAGTCACGGCGGAAGCAAAATGGTGGTCGAGCAAGTGCGCATCGACGGTCAAGGTGCGCGGCGTGCCGTTATTGGCGCGGATCAAGGGCTCCGGATGGCTGCCCGTATCGATCACCGTGTGCAAGCCGAACTGCTGCGCCAGCTGGGCGGCCGACGCGCCTTTCAGGAAAATGGCGTCGACCTCGCCCCGCAGCAAGCCCAGCAGCTCCGGGCTTTGGCCGCCGCGCCGCGCGCCGCTGAACAGATTCGTTGCCGCGCCCCGCTCCGGTGGCGTTTCGCTCTGGCCCGCTTGAATGACATAATCGACCAGTTCCACGTCGGCAACCGTCAAGCCTTCCAGGCTCAGCGCATTTTCCAGCCCCCGCAAGGCTTGCGCGCGCGCAAAGTCGATCTGCGCCCTGGCCCACAGGGGCAAGCCGAAGCGCCGGCCCTTCAAGTCGCGCACCGTCTGAATGCCGCTGTCGGGCAGGGTCAATATCAGCTGCGTCTCGTCCGACCACGACAGGCCGATGACGCGCGTGTCGCGTCCCGCCGCACGCGCCCACAGGGCGGGAATATTGCCGCCGTGGCGCACGGAGTTCTGCAAGGTATGGTCGAAATGCGATTCGCGCACGGCTTCCTGGTCCGATTCGCGCAAGGAGCGCAAGCTCGTGCCGTCGGCGCGCAAGGCGTCTTCCAGCCAGCCCTGCTGCAGGGAAATGCCCAGGCCCGTGGGGACGGGGCAGCGCGTGTACCACAGGGTGTCGAGTGCTTGGTTTGCTGCCTGACTTTCATTGCTCATGCTGTCTCTCCAGGTTGATGAATATCAAAAAACTACAGCGCCATCCTGCGCGCCCATTCATTGCCATCCCACAGGCTGCTGGGATCCACTTCCTGCGCCACGGGCGCGTGCGTGTCGTCGAGGTCGCTGAAATCCGCATGCAAGCCGTCGCGGATGGCAACGAAGCCCTGCGAACCGCGCTGGCGCGGGTGGGCCAGCGGCACGTCCTGCACGCGGCGCACCTTGCCGGGCCGCGCATCGAGCACGACGATGCGGTCGGCCAGGTAGACGGCTTCGTCGATGTCATGCGTGACCATCACCATGGTGATGCCCTCGTCCTGCCACAGGCGGCGCAATTCCTGCTGCAAGCGCAAGCGGGTCAGCGCGTCGAGCGCACCGAGCGGCTCGTCCAGCAGCAGCACGTCGGGCCGCCCGACGAGCGCACGCGCGATGGCCGCCCGCTGCGACATGCCGCCTGACAATTGATGCGGATAGGCATCCGCATAGCCGTCGAGGCCCACGCGCGCGATTTCCGCCGCCACGCGGGCGTCGCGCTCGGCCTGCGGCACACGGGTATTGCTGAAGGCCACGGCCACGTTCTGCTGCACCGTCAGCCACGGAAACAATCGGTGATCCTGGAACACGAGGCCCCGGCGCAAGTCTGTGCCACGGATCGGCACGCCGTCGTGCAGCAGCAAGCCCGTGTAATCCGTGTCGAGGCCCGCCAGCAGGCGCAGCAAGGTGGATTTGCCGCAACCGGAGGCGCCCACGATGGCGACGAATTCGCCGGGGGCGATGGTCAGCGAAATATCGTCGAGCACGGGTAGCGGCGCGCCTTTCAGCGCAAACGACTTGCTCACGTGCTGCACTTGCAAGCCGCCGCTCAGCTGCTGCCGCTGCGGCAGCAAGGTCGATGGGGAAACAAAATCATTCATGGCGCACTCTCTGCAGTGGGGGCGAGGGAAGGAATGGCGGCGGGCGGCGCCCGGCGCAGCCAGCGGCTGCCGTGGAAACAGAGCCAGGCGGCCAGCCACGGAAACAGCCAGATCAGAAACACATTGCGCAAGCCCGCCACGTCGGCCAGATGGCCGGCCGCCAGCGCGCCGGCCGTGCCGCCCACCATGCCGAACAGGGTCAGATGGGCGGAAACGCGGGCCTTGTCGACGGGCGCGCGGGCGATGTTGTCCGTGTTGACGAGGTTATTCACGCCCAGCCCCAGCCCCAGCAGCACGGAAGCGGCCAGGTAGGTGATGCTGGACGGCCACAAGCCCAGGATCAGCAAGGCGGCCATGATGGCCAGGTGCGCACCGCCATACAGTTGCTCGCGGTAGCGGCTGGCCAGCACGAAACGCCCCAGGAACAGCAGTACCAGCACGCAGCTGAGTCCCTGCACGGCCATCAGCCAGACGGAGTGGTGCGCAGGCCAGTGCAGCACGCGGATCGCCAGCAGGATGGAAAACACGCCCACGCTGGATGCCGTGAAGCTGGCGAGGATTTCGAACAGGTAAGTCACGCGCACGATAGGCAGGCGCAGCAGCTCGCGCAGGCTGGCCGCACCGGGCAGCGCACTTTGTCCTATCTGCTTGCGCGGTGCCGTGTTATCCGGCAAAGTATTGTTGGGCAATACGTGCCAGCCCAGCACGGCCAGGATGGCGAACATCAGGGCGGAAATCAAAAAGCCCGCCTTCAGGCCCAACTGCGCGATCAGGTAGTTGCCGCAGAGGGGACCCAGGAACTGCATGCCGAGGATCAAGGTGCCCTTGTACCAGCCCGCCTTGCCCTGCCCCAGTTCCGGCAAGCGCACGAGAAACACGGTACTCATGGCCACGATGCGCAGCGAGATGCACAGGCCCACCAAAAACATCAGCAGGGCCACCCATTGCCAGCCGGGCAGCCACGGCAGCACGCAAAAGGCCAGCGCCAGGCTCAGGCTGACGCCCGCGTACAGGTGCTTCGGATTGCCGCGCGACAAGATGTAGCCGGCCGGAATGGTCCCCAGCGCCATGGCCAGGGTTTCCGCGCTGCTGATTGCGGCCAGCTGGAAATTACTCACGTGCAAATGCAAGCCCAGCAAGGTGGCCAGCACCTTGTTCATGCCGATCGTTACGCCCGACAGCAGGGTCAAGCCGATAAAGCGCAGCAGGAAGGCGCGCAGCTCCCCTTCGCGAGCACTGACGGCCGCGTCTGGCTGGAATGGCAGGGATTTACTCACTGCTGCGCCCCTTCACCAGCAAACGCGCCAGTCGCGCAAACGCCACGTTCATCGCCTGCGCCAGCAGTGCGATCACCAGCACGGCCAGCAGCACGACGTCCATGCGGCCCGACACCTCGCCGTTGAGCAGCAAGGAACCCATGCCGGGACCGGCCGCAAACAGCAATTCGCCGCCCAGGCACGCGAGCCAGGCGAACGCCAGCGCATGCGTGACACCGGTGACGATGGCCGGCATGGCGCCCGGCAACAGAATCTGGCGCAGGGTTTGCCAGCGCGTCAGGGTCAGCACCTGCCCCACTTCGCGCAGTCTCCCTTCCACCTGGCGCATGCCCGCATACGTGTTGAGCACGGTGGGATAAAAGGCGGCGATGGCGATCACGAGCAGCTTGGCGCCGTCGCCATTGCCCACCCACAATCCCAGCAAGGGAATCAGCCCCAACAGGGGGACTTGGCGGATGCTGTGGAACAGCGGGCCGATCAGCCGGTCCGCCAGCGGCGACTGCGCCATCAGCGCACCCGTGACGATGCCGGCGCTGCCGCCCAGCAGCAAGCCGGCCAGCGTGCGGCCCAGGCTGGCGCGCAGATGCACCCACAGTTCGCCCGTCCAGACCAGGTCGCGCAGGCTGTGCGCCAGATCGCCCAGCGACACAAAGATGTAGGCGGCGGCAGCGCCCTGGCCGGATGCCCATTGCCAGGCGCCCAGCAAGGCCAGCGGCAGCAGCGCGCCCTTGAAGATCACACTCAAACGTTGCTTCATGAGTTCTCTCCACTGCGCTTCCAGCGCATCAGCCGTGCTTCCAGCGCATGGCAGGCCCGGTCCAGGCCGAAGCCGATCACGCCGGTCAGCACCACGCCCACCATCACCACGTCGAGGCGGAACATTTGCCGGCCCATTTCCATCATCTGGCCCAGGCCGCTGTCGGCGGCCAGCAATTCCGCGCCCACCAGCACCATCCACGAACGCGACAGCGCGATGCGCATGCCCGTCAGCGCGGCGGGCACGATGGCGGGCAGGACGATCAAACGGATGCGCTGCCAGCGCGAAAAACAATACACTTGCGCCACCTCAAAGTAGCGCTGCGACAGATTGCGGATGGCGTCATGCACGGCCAGCGCGACGATGAAGAAACTGGCCTTGGCCACGATAAACACCTTGAAACTCTCGCCTATGCCGAACAGCAAGATGAACAAAGGAATCAGGGCCACGGTCGGCAACTGGCGCAAGACATTGAAAGTGGGATCGACATAGCTGCGCAAGCCAGGCGACAGGCCCAGCACGACGCCGAAGGCCAGGCCCGCGCTGGCGCCCAGGCCGAAACCGGCCAGCAGGCGGAACAGGCTGATACCCAGGTGCTGGCCCAATTCTCCGCTTTCGGCCAGGTCCGCCGCCGTCAGCAGAACTTGCCAGGGCGACATCAAGATGTGCGCTGGCATCCACTCGAAGGTGGTGGCGGCCGTCCACAGCAGCAGCAAGGCCAGCGGCGATGCCCACACGGACCAGGGCGAGCGCACAAAACGCCGCAGCCAGGGAATGGACGCCGCATGCGCAGGCGCGCAAGAGCGCGGCAAGGCGATAGTGAGGGAAGTCATGGCGCCCAGTACGTTTGCAATTTCAGCTGCGCCAGCGCCTGGTTGACGAACTGGGGCGCGAACAGGCTGTCGACTTGCAGGGGCCGCCCGATCAGGCCCGCGCTCTTCGCATATGCCGCCTCGCCCAGGTAATGCTGGCGCAGGCTGGCCGTGAACAATGGCGACCAGCGCGCCTGCCACGGCGTATGGTCGCCTGCCAGTTCGCGCCGCACCACGCTTTCCACCTGGCCCGCCGCCGCCTCCGTGCGCACATACTCGTCTTCGCCACCGGCGCCGGCGGCCCGGTGATGCTCGCGCACATAGGCCGTCACCACCAGCTGGGCCAGCTGCGGCCAGCGTTGCAGGAAACCGCTGTCGGCCCACAGTTCGGCGCGCATCTTCCAGTCCTGCGGCGGCGCCTTGCTGGACCAGATGATCTTGCCGACCTTTTTATCTTCCAGCAAAAAGGCGTCGCTGAGGGTAAAGAAGGCATCGGCGCCGCCCGTCGCCACGGCCGCCGCGCCCGCCTGCGGATTGAGGTTGAGGATTTTCACGTCGCGCAAGCTCATGCCATTCGCTTCCAGCAAGCGCGCGAACGGGTATTCCCACGGCCGGCCACGGTGCAGGGCGATCTTCTTGCCCTTCAGCTCCTTGATCGAGCGGGCCGTGGAGCCGTTCGGCACCACCAGGTAAGTGTTGCTGAAGCTGCCACCCGGCAAAATCAGCCGCGTCTGCAGGCCCGAGGCATTGGCGATGATCGATGGCAGGTCGCCATACTGGGCCAGGTCGATCGAGTGGTTGGCAAACGCCTCGTTGACTTGCGTCGCCACGGAATTGGTGGTGACGGGCACCCATTCCAGCTTCACGCCCAGCTTGCCCAGTTCGGCCGCCAGCCAGCCTTGGGCAGCCACCTGGGCGGCCGAACCGGCAAACACGGTCTTGCCGGACGGCGCCGTGCGCGCCACGACGGCGATGCGAACGGCAGCCGGCAGCGGCTCGGCCGCCGCCGCGATGGCTGGCGCCAGCAGGCTGGCCGCCATTACGGCGACAGACAGCTTGCGCCAGCTCAAACCTAAGAATTTCAATGACATTGCGGGCCTGTTCTTGATTAAAGATCATTCAAACAACGACGCCTGACAAAACCGTCGCGAGCGGCAGCGATTTGTGGCCGAGAAGCGCAGCTGTGCACAGGCACAGCGAGCATCACAGGCCGCAAGGCGCGACGCGCAGCAGGTTTGGTCAGGTGTTGACCAGATCGGTGGCAGGCAGCAGCGACAAGGCGCGCGCCGTGTCGATCAGCTTGCTCATCTTCCATTGCTGCAGCAGCACGCCGGGGCCGAAGTCGCGTGAACCGCCGATGGCTTCGGCCGCGATCTGGATCTGCGCGCCTTCTTCCAGCAGCAGGATGAATTCGGCCAGCTTCAGCAAGCCCTGCTTGCCCCACACGGTGGCGCCGCCGTTCGCTTCCAGGATGGCCGTCGCATGCGTATTGCGCGCGATTTCGCCGAGGATGAAATCGACCTCGGGCTGGCGGCGGTCGATATAGATGGGGATTTCGCGGATCAGCTGGAAGCGCTGCACGGGCACGTAGCGGATCGGCAGGGTGCGGTGCGTCTGCGCCCACGCACCCAGCGACGGCGAGTGCACGTGCGAGATCGACGTGACCTCGGGCCGCTCGCGGAACAGTTTCAGGTAACGCGCGCCGCCGTTGTTGGCGTCGCCCACGAGCACCGTGCCGTCCAGCGCCAGCACGGCCGCCTTCAGGGGCTGGCCGCGGCGGAACGGACCCGGGTCGTTGACCACCACGACCTTGTCGCCGCCAGGGGTACGTTCGACAAAGCCCACCGTGCCATTGGCCGTCAGGCTGCCCGTCTCGCGCAAGCCATCGAAGGCGATCTGCGCATCGCGCCGCACCTGTTCCACGAAGGCCAGTTCGGCCGCCGTCAGATCCTGGGTTTGTACTTGCTCTGGTGCTTGTGCTTGTGCCACGTCCGTCATGTCATGCTCCATTCTTGAGGTTGAGGTACGAATCAGTCATGCCTCTACTTTCGCAAGACGCGTGCCAGCGCCGGGGCCGTACAAATGACGGAGCGCTGCTGCCTGTGCAACAGCGGCTGCTGGCATGGCAGCAGTGGTACGGATATGCACTGTCTACCAGCCAGCAAGCGCGGTTCGGGGTCTGACCCGGCGGGTCAGACCCCGGCAGCAGGCATGTTTCGTGCAGCGTTCGGTCTTCCTCACCTTACCAAGGAATCCCATGACCACCGCAACCGCCCCCGCCGTCGATACCGTCTGGTTCACCCGCTGCCCCGTGCCCACGGCCACGGGCCTGGCCTATAAACTGGGCTGGCTGGACGAAGAATTCGCCCGCGACGGCATCGCCTTGAAGACGCTGCAGGAAGTGGGCGGCGAGCTGGCGCGCCACCATTACGACCATGGCCTGTCCACGCTCGTGCGCGAAGGGGGCAACCTGCTGGCCTTGCCCGCGCGCGCGCAAGGAGCGCCCACGCGCCTGATCGGCCTGACGTGGATCGATGAATGGCAAGCCATCCTCGTGCGCCCCGGTTCCGGCATCGCCACGCCCGCGCAGCTGCAGGGCAAGCGGCTGGCGCTGCCCGTGTTCCGCGCTGAAGACTTGCGCGAGAACCGGCGCGGGCGCAGCATCGCGCGCGGCATGAGCCTGGCCGGCTACAAGGGCGTGCTGGCGTCGGCCGGCCTCACGCTCGACGATGTGCGGCTGGTGGAAGTGGGTGCCGACGCCCAGGCATCGGCCAATCTGGGCGCGGGCCTGTGGCAAGGCATAGGCCCGCTCTTGCGCGGCGAAGTCGACGCCGTCTACGTGAAAGGCGCGGCGGCGGCCGAAGCGGCGCGCGCGGCGGGGCTGGAAGTGGCCATCGACATCGACGCCCTGCCCGACCGGCGCTTCCGCGTCAACAACGGCACGCCGCGCCCGATCACCGTGCATGCAACCATGCTGGAACAGCATTTCGAGCTGGTCGTGCGCTTTTTGACGCAGACCTTGCGCGCCGCGCACTGGGCGCGCAGCCACAAAGAAGAGGTGCTGGCCATCCTGCAGGGCGAGACGCGGGCCGGCGCCGACGCCGTGGCCGAAGCCTACCGCGACGGTTTTCACCTGACCCTGGCGCCCGACCTGTCCGACGACAAGGTGGCGCTGTTCCGCCAGCAGAAGGATTTTCAATTGCAGCACGGTTTTCTCGACCGCGACGTCGATATCGACAGCTGGATCGACCGCCGGCCGTTGGAAGAGGCCCAGCGGCGGCTGGAGGCGCTGCTGCGGGTGGCGGCGTAGTGGTGTTGTCGGCTTACGCTGCGCTAAGCCGACCTACCGCTGCGCTGAGCCGACCTACTGGAAGAAAAAATGGCCGGCGAGTTTGCCGGCCTTTTTTACCTCAGGCAGTCACGCTCAGAACTGCACCGTGTACGACGCGCCCACCGTGCGGCCCTGGCCGATGATGACGGTGTCGCCGTTGACGGCGCCCGGCACGAAGCTGGTCAAGGTGTGGTTGCGGTAGACCTTGTCGGCCAGGTTGTTCGCATATGCCGTGATCCGCTGCTTGCCGCCCGGGAGCACGTACGACAGGCGGGCATTGGCCAGCGCGAAGCCGCCCTGGTTCAGCAAGCCGCGCGCGTCGCTTTGCGGGTCGACATAGTAGTACTGCTTCGACGTATAGCGCACGTCGCCGCTGAAGACCAGCTGCGCGCCATTGCCCAGCGGGTAGCGGTAGTCGGCCGCCAGCAGCGCCGTCACGTGGGGCGAGCGCACGAATTCGTTGCCGGAGCGGTCGCCGCCATTGTTCTGGATGGCGAAATCGTCGAATTCCGTGCGCAGCAGGCCCAGGTTGGCGTTGATGTGCAGGTTGTCCGTCGGCTGCGCCTCGATCTCGAATTCCGCGCCGTTCACGTGGGCCTTGCGCACGTTTTGCAGGTAATTGACGCTTTGCGTGGGGTCGCCGTTGTACACGCCCGTGATATTGACCTGCACGTTCTTGTAATCATAGTGAAAAACGTTGGCGTTGAAATTCAAGCGCCCGTCCAGCCATTCGGACTTGATGCCCGCCTCGAACGAGTTCAGGGTTTCCGGCTTCACCGTATTGAGTGCCCGCACGTCCGTGGCGCTCGTGTTGTAGCCGCCCGACTTGATGCCGTGCGCGTATTTCAGGTAGCCGCGCAGGGTGCGGCTGAAGCGGTATTCGGGCGTCACGTCATACGTCAGCGCGTTCCACGTGGTCGATGGATTCGACGTGAAATTGTTGTTGGCCACGGAGGCGGCCGTGTAATTGCCGCCCCGGACCGTGTTCCACCAGCTGGCCGCGTCGCCGAACGTCACCGTGTTCGATGCGGCCTGCACGCGCTGCAAGTCCAGGTCCTTGGTTTCCGTGGTCCAGCGCAAGCCAAACGTGGACAGCAGCTGCTCGCTGAAGTTGACGGTCGTGCTGCCGAAGATGGCCGCGCTGCGCGCCTTGTGCTGGTAGACGGTGCGGTTGTAGCCAACGGGCTGGGTGCTGCCCGCCAGCGCCGGCACGGTACCGTTGGGCAGGCGCGCGCCGGCCGCATCGGCATCGATCTTTTCATTGAAGTAGAACAGGCCCGCCACCCAGCTCACGGCGCCGTTCTGCGGCGACGTCAGGCGCAGCTCCTGCGACACTTGTCGGCTGCTGGCCTTGGAACGGCTGCGGCCCACTTCCAGCGGCGTATTGTCGCTGTCGCCCGTGGCCTCGTTCCTGAAATTTTCATAGCCGGTGATGGAGGTGAGGGTCAGTTCGCCCAGCGCATATTCGAGGTTCAGCTGGGCGCCGCCCTGTTTCACGTCGCTGTCGGCCGGCGCATTCGTGCTCACGTCGTCGGGATTGGTGCTGGGGACGTAGCCGTTGCGGTACACGCCATTGGCGCCATAGCTGGCCACGGTGGTGGTGGCGCCCTTGGTCGTGTAGTCGCGGTAATGGAGGTTCAGATTCGCCGTCAGGTCGCGCCCGATCAGGGCCTTGAGCTGGCCGCGGATGGCGCTGTCCTTGAGTTTTCCATCGCGTTCGCCCGTAAACTGGTTGCGGAAGCGGCCCCTGTCCTGCTGCTCCGTATGGAAGGACAGCCGCCCCGCCAGCACCTCGTCGACAAGCGCGCCGCCGATGGCGCCTTCGGCCACGGTGGTGTCGTAGCTGCCGTAGTCGAGCTTGGCGTAGCCGCTGGACTTGAACGAGGGTTTGCGCGAGATCACGTTGATGGCGCCACCCGTCGTGTTCTTGCCCCACAGGGTGCCTTGCGGGCCGCGCAGCACTTCCACCCGGTCCAGGTCGAACAGGGGAAAGCCCGTGGCGCTGGAATTGCTGATGTAGACGTCATCGAGGTAGAAGCCGACGGGATTCGGAAAGTCCACCTGCTGCTGGCCCGCACCCACGCCGCGTATCCACCAGCGCGGGCGGCCGTGCTGCTGCGTGCCGGCCGAGGCGTTCGGTACGTAATTGAGGATTTCGCTGGCCGAGCGGCCGATGCCCGTGTCGAGCAGCTCCTTGCCACCCAGGACCGTGATCGCGCTGGGCACCTTCTGCGCCGATTCTTCGCGCTTTTGCGCCGTCACCGTCACCGATTGCAGCGAGGCGCCCTCGCCGGTGCCATTCGCGTCAGCCGCAGCGATGACATCGGCGCCAGGCGTTTCCGCATGGGCCAACCCTGGGGCGAGCATCAGGCCGCCGATGGCGAAGGCCGAGCGCAGCGCGCGGCGCACTGGCGTCAAATGAAGAGGAGATGGGGAGAAGGCGGCAGGGGCAGTCGAACGGCGCATGGGTGATTATCCTTGAGTAAAGTCAAAACGCGAGATGGTGATGACCTATATTGCAAGTGGCGTGCCCGCTGCCGCAGCGCAGCAAAATGGAAGTTAAGTGCTTGATTTCAAAGGGAGACTATCATCATGGTAGTGCTGTTGATTTGGCAGCAGCGCCGCCGCCGCGTGCTGCCTGCGCGACAGCAGTCGGTGGCGCTGCTGTCGCGGCAACAGGGGAAAGGATCAGGCGGCACGCAGCAGTGCCGCCGTGTGGCCGCGCACGAGCGGCAGCACTTCCTCGCCCACCCTGTACGCTTCTTCCAGGTGCGGCGTGCTGGCCAGGATGAAGGCGTCGGCGCCCAGCTGCACCAGCTCGTCCAGGCGTTCGGCCACCTGCTGGTAGCTGCCGACGATGCCCTGCGTCTGCCCGCCGCGCAGCAGATTGAAGCCGGACCAGATATTCGGCGCCGTGATCAAGTCCTTGTAGCTGTTCAAGGTGGTCGGGCGGTTGCCCCGCTGGCGCGCCGCGCCCACGGAATCGCCGCCATCGGTGCCGAGGAACTGGCGTAGGGTGGCCGCATCGACGGCCTCAAAGCCCTTGCGCACCTCGTCCCACGCTTCTTCTTCCGTGGCGCGGGCGACGATGTCGACGCGCACGGCGCACTTGATCTTGCGCCCCAGCAGCGCCGTCTTTTCCTGCACGCGGGCGAATTTCTCGCGCAGCTGCTCGAACGGTTCCAGCCACGTCAGGTAGTAATCGGCGTGCTTCGAGGCCGAACCGAGGGCCGCGTCGGACGAGCCGGAAAAATAGATCTCGGGGAAGTCCTGTTCGGACAACGGCGTGGCCAGGCCCGCGTCTTCCACCTGGTAGAACTTGCCCTGGTAGGAAAACGGTCCGCCGCGCCACACGCCGCGCACCACGTCAAGGAATTCCGTCGTGCGCGTGTAGCGGTCGTCGTGGCCGGCCGCATCGCCCCACCACAGCTGTGCCGGGCCGCCGCCGCCCGTGATGACGTTGTACAGGGCGCGGCCGCCCGTGGCCCGCTGCAGGCTGGCCGTCATGCGCGCGGCCACCACGGGGTTCAGAAAGCCGGGCTGGAACGGGATCATGAAGCGGAAAGTGCGCGTTTCGCGCGCCAGCAGCGCGGAAATGGCCCACGGTTCATCCGTCATGGGAAACGACGGGATCAGGCCGCCCTGGAAGCCCGATAGCTCGGCCGCGCGGGCGATCTCCGCCAGGTAGTCGATATACGTAAAACCGTCGGCGCCACCACCACCGAGGCCGGCCTGGCGCAGGTTGTCATTGCCGGGAAACCAGTCGCCGCGAAACGGCGTGCGGGCGCGGTGCGAACTTGGTTCGCCATGCGTGGGGATGCGCCAGAAAAAATCGATTGCCATGTGGAGTACTCCTTGGTAAGTTGGATTCAGGCCGCTTTCAGCGCGGATGCCGTCAACGATGCGCGCACGAGCGGCAGCACGTGTTCGCCGACGCGATAGGCTTCCTCGAAATGAGGGATGGCCGCCAGCACGAAGCTCGACACGCCCGCCTGCGCGTACGCTTCCAGCGCGGCGGCCACCTGCGCATAACTGCCCACCAGGGCGCCGTGGGAGCCCGTCTGCGCTTGCGCAAAGCCGGGCCAGAACGCGGCGGCGCTGCCGTCGGACGGCAGTTCATCTGGCAGGCCCGCGCCGCTGCGGTAACGGCGCGCGTCGCGCAAGGCTTCGTCGAACGTTTCACGGGCCAGCACGTCGATGCGCAAGCCCGCCGCCACGATGCGGCCCAGCTGGCGCGCCTGCGTTTGCAGGCTGCCGATGGAAGGCTGCAAGTCCGCCAGCGGTGCCGCATCGAAGACGTGCACGTCGGCCTGGCGCGCCGACAGGGCCAGCGCTTCGGGCGTCTCGCCCGTCAGGTAGATGCCGTTGACGGGATGGTTCGCCAGCGGGCCCTTGAAGCCGCCGTCCTGCACCTCGAAGAACTTGCCCTTGAAGCTGAACGGCGACGTGTTCTGCACGCCGCGCGCCACCGTGATGAATTCATCGATGCGGGGCAGAATATCGGCGTCCGGCGCCGCATCGCCCTGGCGCCTGCGCGCCGCCGCATCGCCGCCGTGGCCGATCTGCCAGGCGAAGCGCCCGCCCGTGAAGCGCTGGAAGCTGACGGCGTTCTTTGCCGCATACACGGCAGAACCCCAGGCCGCGTCGAATTCGGCGATCAGCTTCAGGTGGCGCGTGCTGCGGGCCAGATAGCCAGCGACGATCCAGCTTTCATCGCCCTGCGTATCGTGGCGCACCTGGATGCCGTCGAAGCCTGACAGGTCGGCTGCGCGGGCGATCTGGTGCAGGTAGTCGAAGTAATTGAACGGTGGCCGCGCGCCGCGCGGGTCGCTCACGCCCGCCTGCAGGGGACTGGGCGCGCCAGTGGCCCGTTCGCCCCGGCGCGTAATGCCGGGCGCCGCGTAACGGCCGTCGCCGCTGGTGGGCAATTGCCAGATGAATTCGATGGTCATGCATGGACTCCTGTCGTGGGTCGAAGAAAACACCGCCGCACATTGGCGCGGCGGCCTGCCCTTCCCTCCTCGCAGAAAGCATGCCATGCCCCGTGGGTCCGCCAGCGCCATTCTCTGTTGATTTGGCAGCAATCAGCTGCATCCACGGCAGCAGCGTGCTGCGCGCGCAGCAGCCATGAAAAAAGCCGGAGCCGCAGCGCTGCGGGTCCGGCTCCAGGAGATCCATCACGCGCCTAGTCGATGGCGCCCGCCTTTTTCAAAAAGGTGCGCAGGATGTTGCGGCTCAGGTTCAGGTGTTTCGCCGTGCGCACCTGGTTGCGCTCATTGCGCTCCCACGCGGCGCGCACCAGTTCCTGCTGCATCGCTTCGAATTCCACGGCCTCGCCCGAGTCGAGCAAGGCTTGCCAGGCGCGGGCAAAGCGCTCGGCGGCCAATAAATCGTCCTGGCCGGCCGCGCCGTGGGCCGCGTAGGCGATGTCGGCGCCGCCGGCCCACGCGTCCGGCACGGGCACAGGGGCCGATGCAGGCGCCGGAGCGCGGTGCCAGCCCGACAAGCTCAGGTCTTCGGCGCGCACGACGCCGCTGCGGCACACGAGCAGCGCGCGGTGAATGACGTTTTCCAGTTCGCGGATATTGCCCGGCCATGGATAGCCGAGCAAGGCCTCGTGCGCATCAAGGTCCAGCTCCACCTCGCCCAGGTGCAGGCGCTGCGCATAGATGGCCATGAAGTGGCGCGTCAGCGGCATGATATCGCCCGGACGCTCGCGCAGGGGACGCAGCGGCAGGCCAATCACCTGCAGACGGTAATACAGGTCTTCGCGGAAGCGCCCGGCCCGCACGGCTTCGGCCAGGTCCACGTTCGTGGCGGCGATCAGGCGCACGTCGATGGGAATGGCGCGCCGCGCGCCCAGGCGCACCACTTCGCGCTCCTGCAGCACGCGCAGCAGCTTGACCTGCATCGCCAGCGGCAAGTCGCCGATTTCATCGAGGAACAAGGTGCCGCCGCTGGCCGTCTCGAACCAGCCCGGCTTGCCCTGCTGCGCGCCCGTAAATGCTCCCTTTTCATAGCCAAACAGTTCGCTCTCGACCAGGGTTTCGGAAAACGCGCCGCAGTTGATCGCCACGAAAGTCTGCTCGGCGCGCCCGCTCAAGCCGTGCACATGGCGCGCAATCAGCTCTTTTCCCGTCCCCGTCTCGCCCGTGATCAGCACCGTCGCCTCGCTGGGCGCGATGCGTTCGATCAGTTCATGCAACTGGCGCGAACGGGGGTCGGCAAAGACAAAGGCCGTGGCGCGCACCAGCAAGCTCATTTGCTGCGGGTCGCGGAAGGCGACGAGCGCACCATCATCGTCGGCGCTGGCGCCGCGGGCCAGGTGAGCGCTGCGCGCGAAATCGCTGCTGAAATTGTGGGCTAAGAGTTCCATGGGCCGACTATACCGCGTGCCATCTGCAGGCGTGAACGAATGGTGCCGCGCTAGCTTATCCGGATTTTGCATATGCGCGGCGCAGCTCCTGTGCTGGCCCGGAGTTTGCATGGCCAGCCATGCACGCCATGTCGTCAACACACCACGGAGCCACCATGCCGCAACGTCAGCTTGTCCTGAACGTCTTTTTGCAACGCCACGGCCATCATCCGGCCGCCTGGCGCCATCCATCGGCCAGCGCCAGCGGACGGCCCGACCTGGCCTGGTGGCTGCGCGCCGCCAGGCTGGCCGAGGCGGCCAGGTTCGACAGCTTTTTCATCGCCGACTTCATCGGCCGCGCCGGCGACGTCACGCCAGACACGGGCCGCGCCGCCATCGGCCTGCCGTTCGAACCCTTCACGCTGCTGTCGGCGATTGCCGCCGTCACGCGCCACATCGGCCTGATCGCCACCGTCAACACGAATTACGAGCACCCGTATCACGTGGCGCGCAAATTCAGTTCACTCGACCACCTGAGCGGCGGGCGCGCGGGCTGGAACGTCGTGTCCTCGTTCGCCGAGCATACGGCGCGCAATTTCGGCATCGATGCGCCGCGCAGCCACGCGCAGCGCTATGCGCGCGCCGATGAATTCGTCGCCCTGTCCAAGGCCCTGTGGGATAGCTGGGACGACGATGCCTTCGACCGGCCAGACCGCGCCGGCGGCCGGTTCTACCAGCCGGCAGCCGGCCATGCGCTCGATTTCCGGGGCGAGTATTTCGCCTCGCAAGGCTTGCTGGACTTGCCCCGCCCGGTGCAGGGCCACCCCGTGCTGGTCCAGGCAGGCAATTCCGAGACGGGCCGCGAATTTGCCGCGCGGCTGGCCGAGATGGTGTACTGCTCCGCCACCTCGCTGCCCGTGGCGCAGGCGTATTACGCGGACGTGAAAGGACGCATGGCGAAATATGGCCGCGCCGAAGATCAATTGAAAGTCACGCCCGGGCTGTCCGTGGTGGTGGCGGAATCGGACCAGCAGGCGCAAGACCAGTTCGGCGAGCTGCAGGCGCTGGTCGACTTCAGCAACCTGGAATTTGGCGGCTTCGACTTGTCCGGCTACCCGCTCGACGGCCCCCTGCCCGACCTGCCCTACCAGGCGGGCGACAACGGCAAGGGACGTTTCCAGCAGCAGCTGGAGCTTGCCCGCCGCGAGCACCTGACCTTGCGCCAGCTGGTGCTGCGCTTTCGCGTGGCGCGCGGCCACCTGCAAGCGATCGGCTCCGTCAAGACGGTGGCCGACGTGATGGAGCAGTGGTTCGTGGAACGGGGCGCGGACGGTTTCAACGTCGTGCCGCCGCTGCTGCCGCAAGGTTTCGAGGACTTTACGCGGCTGGTGGTGCCGGAACTGCAGCGGCGCGGCCTGTTCCGCACCGAGTATGCCAGCAGCACCCTGCGCGGCCACCTGGGCCTCGACCGGCCCGCCAACCCGCATACGCGGGCGCGGGCCGCCTGATCAATCAGGATCCGGATCGAAATGCTTGCGCAAGCCTTGCCAGCATTCGAAATAGTCGTTTTGCAGCAGGCCGCCGTCCAGTGCGAACGGCGTGGGCTTGAGGATGGTGCGCGTCTCGAACATGAAAGCCATGGTATCGGCCACCTTCACGGGCGCGGACGTATCGCTGTGCGAGGCTTTCTCGAACGTCTGCGCATCGGGGCCGTGGCCGGACATGCAGTTGTGCAGGCTGGCGCCGCCAGGTACAAAACCGGCCGCCTTGGCGTCGTACACGCCGTGGATCAGCCCCATGAATTCGCTGGCCACGTTGCGGTGGAACCAGGGCGGGCGGAACGTGTGCTCGGCGGCCAGCCAGCGGGGCGGGAAGATGGCGAAGTCGATGGCGCCGAACAGCGGATTTTCGCTCGGCGCCTGCAGCACGAGGAAGATCGACGGGTCGGGATGGTCGTAGCTGATGGAGCCGATGACATTGAAGCGGCGCAAATCGTATTTGTAGGGCGCGTAATTGCCATGCCAGGCCACCACGTCGAGCGGCGAATGATCCAAGGTCGTGCGCCACAGATGGCCGCCGAACTTGGCCACCAGTTCGCAATCGCCCTCGATATCCTCGTAGGCCGCGTGCGGCGTGAGGAAATCGCGGCTGTTGGCCAGGCCGTTCGAGCCGATGGGCCCCATGTCCGGCAAACGGAAAGCGGTGCCGAAGTTTTCGCACACATAACCGCGCGCCTGGCCGTCCGGCAGGGTGACGCGGAAGCGCACGCCGCGGGGAATCACGGCGATTTCCTGCGGTTCCAGTTCGATCAGCCCCAGTTCCGTGGCAATCGCCAGCCGCCCTTCCTGCGGCACGACCAGCAATTCGCCGTCGGCCGAATAAAAGAAGCGCTGCATGGAGCGGTTGGCCGCATACACGTGGATGGCGCAGCCGCTCATCGCTTCGGCGCTGCCGTTTCCCGCCATCGTCTGCCAGCCGTCGATGAAGTCCACCGGCGTGGCGCTGTCCGGCAGCGGCAGCGGATCCCAGCGCAGCTGGTTCGGCGGCGTCGGCGGCATGGCGTGGAAATCGCTGACGATGCGGGTATTTTCAGCCAAGGTAAACGGCGGATGCTGGCTGGCGGGACGGATGCGGTACAGCCACGAGCGCCGGTTCTGCGCGCGCGGCGCCGTGAAGGCCGTGCCAGACAGCTGCTCCGCGTACAGGCCCAGGGGCGCTTGCTGCGGCGAATTCTGTCCCTGCGGCAAGGCGCCGGGCACGGCTTCCGTGGCAAACTCGTTGCCGAAGCCGCTTTGGTAGCCGGCGCCTATCATGCGCGCTCCGCCAGGCCGTCGGCCGCGTCGCGCAGCAAGCCTTGCACCACGTCGGCCTGGCCGATGGCGCCCATGGCCAGCAAGGCGAAGCGGGCCAGGAACAAGGGCGAGCGCTGTTCGCCCAGGCCGCCCATGGTGTGGCACAGCTCGGTGTATAAATTATCGAGTTCGATGTCGGTCATATGATCTCCTTGTTACTTTGATTGGGCGATGCCGGCCGCTGCCAGCGCTGCCACCACCTGCCCCACCCTCACCTCGCGCCAGCGCCCCAGCACGTGTCCATCCGGGCGCACGAGATAAAACGTGCCTGGCTGCGCGTCGAACAGCGAGCATACCTGTGCCGTGTGGTCGCAGGCGCCCCCTTGCTCCCCGCTGCAGGCAATCGCCACGGTCGTCAACGGCAAGCTGTCGCCCAGCGCCAGCAGTTCCGCAGGCACTGCGCCATCGTCGCTGAAATACAAGCCCGTGAAATGGCCATCGGCGCGTTTGAGCAAATCGGTAATATACCCCGCTTTTTGACCGCCGTTGTGCGGCAGCGCGAGCGGACATTCAGGCAAGACCGTGCCCGGCGCGGGACCGGCTGCGAACGCGTCCAGCTCAGGCGCATTCAGGGCCGATTGCGCATACGCGATGGCGCTGGTCTGGCGCGGGTTGATCAGCGAGCGCACGTGCGCATGTTTGCCCGCCAGGCCCAGCACGGCCGTGCGCATCAGCTCGAAGGCAAACGTGGGCGGCGCCATGAATTCCGTGCTTTTCGTGCCGTGACGCAGGTTTTCATGGGCGGCGTACACGCGTTCGTCCGAATAGCTGTCCAGCAAGCTATCCGGCGCCCGGCCCTTGACGACGTAGGCGAGCTTCCAGGCCAGATTGTCCGCGTCGTCGATGCCGGAATTGGCCCCGCGCACGCCGAAGATGGGTACCAGGTGGGCCGCATCACCCGCGAACAGCACGGCGCCGTGCCGGTATTTGTCCAGGGTCAAGGCGTTGGCTTTATAAATGGTGATCCACACGGGGTGCCATGGTTGTGTCTCCCCCATCATGGCCAGCAGGCTGTCCACGCGCGGTGCCACGTTTTCCAGCAGCACGGCCGCCTGCGCATCCTCGTCGTCGCGCAGCTGGTAGTCGATACGCCAGATATCGTCGGGCTGCTTGTGCACCAGCACGGTCGAGCCGGGGTTCGACGGCGGGTCGAAATACGCGAGGCGCTCCGTGGGGCGCTCGCTTTTCAGATGGATATCGACGATCACATAGCGGCCTTCATAGCTGGTGCCCTGCAATTTCAAGCCCAGCGCCTCGCGCACGGCGCTGCGCCCGCCATCGGCCGCCACCAGCCAGTCCGTGTCGATGGTGTAGGTGTCATCGGGCGTGGCCAGCGTGACCTTGGCGCCATCGGCGCGCTGCTGCACGCCAGTGACGCGCGTTTGCCAGCGGATATCGATCAGCTCGCTCTGGCGTTCGGCCGCATCGAGCAGGAATTGCTCGATATGGTATTGCGCCAGGTTGACCATCGGCGGCAATTTCTGGTTCGCGTCTTGCGGCATCGTAAAGTGCAGCACTTCCTCGTCGCGGTAAAAGCTGCGGCCGCCCGCCCATGGCAAGCCTTTGCTGATAAAACCGTCGAGCGCACCGAGGTGGTCGATGATTTCCAGGCTGCGCCGCGAGATGCAGATGGCGCGGCTGCCCGTGCAAACGCCATCGTCCGCCTCGATCAGCACCGAGCGCACGCCGTGGCGCGCCAGGCCCAGGGCCGTGGCCAGGCCCACGGGGCCGCCGCCGACGATCAGGACCGGCACGTGCTGCGTGCCGGCACCCGCAGGCTTGCCGGGCGGATACACTTTCGGCACATGGGGATAAGGGTGAAACGTGTCGCGCATGATGGTGTCCTCTCAAGAATGTGTTTTGCCGCCGCGCGCAATCGGCAGGGTCAGCACGATGGCCGCGCCGGCCACCAGCAGCACGCTCGCATACAGCAAGCCCGTGGCAAAGCTGTGCGTGAAATCCTTCAGCCAGCCCACGACGACGGGATTGAGGGCCGAGCCGATATTGCCCGTGGCATTGATGACGGCGATGCCGATGGCGCGCGCGCCCAGGCTCAGGGCCCGGTCCGGTGTGGTCCAGAAGACCGACATGGCCGTGTAGGCGCCCGTCGAAGCCATGCATACGCCCAGCAACTGCAGCACGGGGTTGCCCGCATAGGCGGTCAACAGCCAACCGCCGGCCGACAGCAGCATGGGCCAGACGATATGCCAGCGGCGCTCCTGCAAGCGGTCCGAGCGGCGGCCCCAGACAATCATGCCGATCACGGTGCAGACCTGCGGTATCGCCGCCAGCAGCCCGATCTGGGTGTTGCTGGCGCCGCTATTGAAACTTTTCACGATCAGCGGCGTCCACACGGCCACCATGGCCAGGGTATTCACCAGGCAAAAGTAGGCGATGCCGAATTTCAGCACGGTGGGCGACAGCATTTCCGCCAGCACGGAGACTTTTTGCCGGGGCGCATCAGGCTTGTGCTCGGCCGCCAGCATGCGCGCCAGCACCTGCTGTTCCAGCTTGCCCAGCCAGTTTGCCTTGTTGGGCGCGTCGTCAAGGTAGCCGTAGACGGCCAGGCCCAGCAGCACGGAAGGCATGCCTTCGAGCAAGAACAGCCATTGCCAGCCCTTCAAGCCCCAGTGGCCGTCCAGCCCCAGGATCAGGCCCGACAAGGCCGAACCGATGGCGGCCGTGACGGGCATGGCGATCATGAACAGGGCATTGGCGCGCGCCCGGTAGGCGCTGGGAAACCAGTACGTGAGGTAGAGCAGCATGCCGGGCAGGAAGCCCGCCTCCGTCACACCCACCAAAAAGCGCAGCGCATACAGGCTGGCCGGGCCGCTGGCGAACAGGGTCGCCGTCGAGGCCAGGCCCCAGGCGATCATCATGCTGCCGATCCATTTACGCGCGCCGATGCGCGCCAGCACGATGTTGCTGGGAATGCTGCAGGCGATGTAGGCGATGTAGAACAGCGTGGTGGCAAAGCCGAACTGGGTGCCGGACAGGCCCAGGTCTTGCATCATGGTCAGGCCGGCAAAGCCGATGTTGATGCGGTCAAGAAAGGAAAACACGAACAACAGGAATAAAAATCCCAGCAGATGGCGCGATACCTTGCGCATCACCTGCTGTTCCAGTTGCACGCTGGCCGCGTCGAGGACGGGCGCCGGGGTGGCGGCGATGGCGGGGGTGGCCCCTTGGGCGATGGTCATGCTTGTCTCCATAAGGTGTCGCCCTCCCCTTGTTGATTTTATTGGGTGAGGGAGGCCGGGTGATCCCGGCTTGCAACACAGTATGCAGACGCGCGCCGCGAACCCTGTCCCCATTTTGGGGACATTTCGCGGCGAACACCGTCAAAAAGGCGGAGCCATTGCTACGTCCAAGGGACTAGACAGGCGCTGGCGCCATGCACAGCGCAAACAACTGGCGCTGGCTGGAAATGCCCAGGCGTTTATACGCGCGCTTCTGGTAGGTGATGACGCTCGATGGCTGCACGCCCATGGTCTCGGCGATTTCCACGGCCGTGAAGCCTTCGAGCACGCAGCGCAGCACGTCCAGTTCGCGCTTGCTCAAGGCGGGACAATGCTGGCGCAGCCTGGCCAGCATCATGGGCGCGACGCCTTGCGCGGGCTGGCCGTTCAAGCTGTAGTGGTGCTTGGCCGCATGGGCGAACAGCGGTGACAGGGTTTCGATGGCGGCGATTTCGCCAGGCCGGAACTGGCCCTGGCTGCTGTCGCGGTAGAAATTGACGGACAACCAGATATCGCCGGCCGGCTGCACCAGCAAGGATAGCCGGTCAGAGACATTCGGTTTTTGATAGCAGGTGGCGCGGTAGCCGGGATGGTAGATCTCGTCGCTGGCTTGCTGGTGCAGCACGATGGCGGGATCGATTTCCCGCCCGGGCGCGGGCGCGATCACGCGCTGGTTGCCGTCAAGCGCGTAATAGTGGCGCGCGTAGCTGTCGGCGATATCTTGCAGGAAACGCCCGCCGCGCCGGTCGGCCACGGCCACCGTGCGGGGCCGGTTGCCGAATTCATAGGCAAAGATCGTGCACTGGGAAATGGGCGCGGCCGTGCTGACCGTCTTCAGGATGGCCCCGGCAACGGCATTCACGTCGGCATGGCCGATGGCGGCCACCAGATCGAGGGCGCGCCCCAGATCCAGCTGCCCCTCGGCCTGCTGCCGCTCCACCTGCCAATAGCGCATGGCCGTCTCCCGTGACGCTTATTGTTGACGCTGCGGCAAGACCCAGTCCGGCCGGATGTAGTGACAGGTGTAGCCGTGCGGCAAGCGCTGCAGATAATCCTGGTGCTCCGGTTCCGCTTCCCAGAACGGGCCGGCCGGCGCCACTTCCGTCACCACCTTGCCGGGCCACAGGCCCGAGGCGTCGACGTCGCGGATGGTGTCTTCGGCCACGCGCTTTTGCTCGTCGTTCGTGTAAAAGATGGCCGAACGGTAGCTGGTGCCGCGGTCGTTGCCCTGGCGGTTCTCCGTGCTGGGGTCGTGGATCTGGAAGAAGAATTCCAGGATCTTGCGGTAGCTGATGGTGCTCGGGTCGAAGATGATTTCGATCGCTTCCGCATGCGTGCCGTGGTTGCGGTAGGTGGCGTTGGCGACGTCGCCGCCGCTGTAGCCCACGCGCGTGGCGATCACGCCCGGATAGCGGCGCAGCAAGTCTTGCACACCCCAGAAGCAGCCGCCGGCCAGGATCGCGGTTTCGTTGTCTTGTGCCATGGTGTCTTTCCCGTTCTAGTCAGAAGCAGCTATCTTACTCTGTCGCGCGACTTTCTTCAGCGGGCCAGCAAGCGCTTGAGCTGCGCCGCCTGGTAGGCACCGATGGCGTCATTGAACAGGCAGCGTATCAGCGGGTCGTCGACGATGTCGGCCTCCGCCAGTGCGGCCCGCGCCCCGGCATCGAACGGGCCATCGTTGATGCGCATGTACATCGACGTCAGCGATTCGCCCAGCACCAGCGCCGCATGGCATTTCACCAGCGGCACCTCGGTGGTCCAGCCGGGCGCTTCGTTCGTCTCGGGCACCAGGTCGATCAAGTCGCCATGCGTGCGGTAATGCAGGATGGTGGCCGCGCCGTCATGGCCGTACAGGGCCAAGCGCCACAGGCGCGGTTGCTGGAAGTAGCTGTCCTCGGGCAGTTCCATGTCGCGGTAGCGCTCAAGCAAACCTTGGCGGCAGAAATCGAGCACCAGCGCCGTGTCGGCGGAGCTCAGGGGCGCGAAACGGCGGGCGATGTCCGCCGTGGCGGGCGGCGTTGCGTCGGGACGGTAGTCGAAATCCACGTCCTGCGGTCCGACCGGGAGCACCCAGGGCAAGGGTTCGGCGCTGCTCACTCCGTGCGCGTCGAGCAGCACGGCCGTCGACGGATCGAGGCGGAAGATGTGCGCCTCGGGCAGCGCGGCGCCGATTTCATCGGCAAAGCGGCGGTAGGTAACGGGGAACATCGCGTGGTTGTACCAGGACCAGTCTTCCTGCACGAACTGGCAGGAGCTGGGCACGAGGTAACGGGGCGCCAGCGCGCGCAGCTGCGGCACCCAGTCGTCGGGAAGTTCGACCGGGCCTCGCGCTGCCAGCGACGGCGCGATGACGGCGATCTCGCGCATG
This sequence comes from Janthinobacterium aestuarii, assembly GCF_046113285.1. Taxonomy (NCBI): domain Bacteria; kingdom Pseudomonadati; phylum Pseudomonadota; class Betaproteobacteria; order Burkholderiales; family Oxalobacteraceae; genus Janthinobacterium; species Janthinobacterium aestuarii. The sequence goes on along the minus strand of NZ_CP142524.1, from coordinate 2,873,425 downwards.
GTCTGGAATGGCCACAGCACCATGTCCCACGGCGCGAACGCGGCCAGCTGCGCCAGCGTCTCGGGGCCGATCCACGAGTCGACGACGTTGAGCACGTTCATGCCGGCTGCGCGCACCTGGAACAGCGAATCGACATCGTCGTCGAGCGCCCGGCGCGGGATCACCTCGATGGCGCCCACGCGCACGGGCACGTCGACGTGCAGGCGCTGCACTTGCGTAAAGCCGAGCGCGCGCAGCATCGCGAACAGTTCGTCGAAGACGCAGTACAGATAGATGGGCGTGGCGCGGTCGAGCACGTCGATGCTGTCGAGCGAGCAGTGGTCGTCATGGAAGTGCGAAATGAAGACGGCATTCCAGCGCAACCGGCGCACGGCGTCGAGGTCGAAGCGCACGGACGGAAACGCGTGGCAGTTGCGGCTGAAGGGGTTTTCGACGATGGGGTCGAAGGCGATGGCCGTGCCTTCGCATTCGAAGACATAGCCGGCGTGCAGGATGCGGGAGATTTTCAGGGGCATGGGCGTGAGGAATGCAGAGAGAACCCCTGCAGCGTAAATGCTGGGGTCAGACCCGCCGGGTCTGACCCCGGAATTTGCTTTCGGGGTGAGAAAAACGCCGGGAATGCTCAATACGGATTATTCAGCACATCCATCGCAAAATACGTAAAGATCATGTCCGCGCCCGCGCGCTTGATGGCGCCCAGGGTTTCCTGCACCACGCGGCGCTCGTCGATGGCGCCCGCCTGGGCGGCGAACTTGATCATCGCGTATTCGCCGCTGACCTGGTAGGCGCCAATCGGCAGGCGCGTCACTTCGCGCAGGTCGCGGATGATGTCCAGGTAGGCGCCCGCAGGTTTCACCATCAGCGCGTCGGCGCCTTCGGCTTCGTCGATCAGGGACTCGCGCACCGCTTCGCGGCGGTTCATCGGGTCCATCTGGTAGGTCTTGCGGTCGCCCTTCAGGGTGCTGCCGGCCGCGTCGCGGAACGGGCCGTACAGGCCGGAGGCGAACTTGGTCGAATACGCCATCACGGGCGTGTCGTGGAAGCCGGCCGCATCGAGCGCGCTGCGGATCGCCGCCACCTGGCCATCCATGGCGGCCGAAGGGGCGATGATGTCCGCGCCCGCCTGGGCCGCGATGACGGCCTGCTTGCCCAGGTTCAGCACCGTGCTGTCATTGTCGACCGTGTCGCCATGCAGGATGCCGCAATGGCCGTGGTCCGTGTATTCGCAGAAGCAGGTGTCGGACATGACGACCATTTCCGGCACGGCGTCCTTGATGATGCGCGACATGCGCGCCACCAGGCCGTCCGGGTTCAGGGTGTCCGTGCCGTGGCTGTCCTTGTGGTGCGAAATGCCGAAGGTCATGACGGAGCGCAGGCCGGCGCGCGCGTAGCGCTCGATTTCCTGCGCCAGCTTCGCTTCGGGAATGCGGCGCACGCCGGGCATGGACTTGATGTCGATGAAATCGCTGCTGCCTTCGTCGACGAAGATCGGCAGGACCAGGTCGCGCGGATTGATCTCGGTTTCGCGGAACAGCTCGCGCAGTTGCGGGGTCGCGCGCAGGCGGCGCATGCGCGAAGTGGGGAATTGTGCTGGCATGGGGTGACTGGCTTCAGGTTAACAACGCCAGCAAGTATACGCCGATCGCGCCGCTTGCGCCGGGCTGCCCGGCAAAAAAGCCGCGCAGGTCAAAAAATGCCGCCCTGCTCCGTCATTGCGGCTGCAACAGGGCCGCCACTTGCCAGCGCATGTCCGCCGCCAGCTGCACCAGCATGGCGCCGCGGCGGCGCGCATCGGCGCGCTTTTTCGACGGCACCAGCTCCAGGTCGGGCATCCGGCAAGGGCCGCATGGCAGCCTGTAATTGCCGTCGCCGGCAGGCAGCGCATGCAGTTCGCGCCACGCCAGGTCGTAGTCGCACGAGATGTGGCGGCGCCGGCGCCAGTTCAGCGCGATGCGGTTGGCGTTGCTGACCAGGTCCAGGTGGCCGCAGCCGAAAAAATCGCCCAGGTCGCGCAAGGCGGCCACCATCAGGTTCTTCGGCCGGCAGCCGTGCAGCGCCCGCGTCGCGTCCTTCACCGCCTGCGCGCCCGCCTGCGAGCGCAGTCCCTGCAAGGCGCCCAGCTGGATGACGGCGCCTCCGGGCTGGGGACGGAACAGGAAACTGGCCAGGTACAGCGACACGCCCTCGCGCGTCAGGCGCAGGCACAGGTCGCCCTCGCGGTGGCTGTCATGGATGGCCGTCAGCTGCAGGCGGTAGGTGGCGCCATCCTTGCCCTCGATGGCGGCCAGCACCAGCGCGCGGCGCGCCGCGTACTCCACCAGCGGCCGCGCGCCCGCCTGCCACAGGAAGCGGTAATGCCCGCGCAGCAGGTCCACCCTCGCCGCGCAGCCAAACTGGCGGCTGGCGTAGGGACGGTAAATCTTGTACAGCAGGCTGGGATGGGCGTGCGCGAGCGCCGCCAGGCCAGGCGTGCCTGCGACAAAGGCTTGCCAGCGCGCGCGCTGCAGGGGAAAGACAACGGCGCCCAGCGCGGCCTTGAGGCGGTGGCCATGCTGGCGCAGTGCGGGCAGCGCGGCGCGCTCCTCGATGATGGCAAAAGTATGCATGCGTATGCTTCTACAACAGGTCTCGGCAAACAGAACGCGGCGGGGCCGCAGCAGCCCGAAACAGGCGGCAGCACGCATGCAGCCGCTCTACGCCGGGTAGAGCGGATGATAGGTGGGAGCTAAAACAATGGGGGTTACAAGTTGGTAATGTGCTGCCTGCCTACGCTAGCGCAGCAGGTGCAAACGCAGGCGCAAGCCCGGCGCCGCATCCTCGATTTCCAGACTGCCCCCATGCAGGGCCGCGATGGCCGCCACGATGGACAGGCCCAGGCCATTGCCGGGCAAATGGCGACTCTTGTCGAGGCGGTAGAAGCGCTGCGTCAGCTTCGGCAATTCCTCAGCGGGCACGCCGGGGCCGTTGTCGCGCACGGCCAGCCAGCTGCCCTGCGCATCGCTGCCGGCCGACACTTCCACCGTGGCGCCCTGCCCCGCGTACTTGATGGCGTTGTCGACCAGGCTGGCCAGCGCGCTGCCCAGCAGGTTGCGGTCGCCGCGCGCCGGCACGGCCTCGCCATACATCTGCACCAGCAGCACGCCCTGCTCGTCGGCCGTCGCTTCATACATTTCCACGATGTCGGCGCCGATCTGGTGCAGGTCGATGTCGTCGAAATTCTCGGGACGCATGCCCGATTCGGCCGCCGCGATCTGCAGCAGCTTGTCGAACACGCGCGTCAGGTCGTCGATGTCGTCGATGGCCGCCTGCGCCGCGCTCTCGTAGCCGGCCACGCCCTGCTGCTGGCGCAAGGCGCCATCGAGCTTGTTGCGGATGCGGCCCAGCGGTGTGCGCAAGTCGTGCGCGATGGCGTTCGACACGTGGCGCACGCCTTCCATCAGGTGTTCGATGCGGTCGAGCATGCGGTTGATGTCGCGGCTCAGCAAGCCGAACTCATCCTCGCTGGAGACGGGAATGCGCCGGCTCAGGTCACCCGCCTCGATTTCCCCCGCCGTGCGGCGTATCTGCCCGATGCGCGCCTCGAGCTGGCGGCGGAACAGCCAGGCGCCCGCCACCACCAGCACGATGGCCACCCCGCCGCCATAGGCCAGCGAGCGCAGCACCAGCGTGCGGATCGACTTGCCCTCCTCCATGTCGCGTCCGACGAACAGGCGCGCGCCGCCCGCCAGGTCGCGGATCAGCATGCGCGCGGGCACCCGGCGCCCTTCGCGCGTGACGTCGCGGTGCAGCAGGCGGCCCACGGGGCTGCCCAGGTCGGGCCAGGACGACAGATTGCCTGCCACGCGGCGGCCATCGGCATCGACCAGCAAAAAGATCTCCGTGTCGCTGTCGGTGCGGTCGGTCAGCAGATGGGCGATTTCCGCCGTCGTGCGGCTGCTGCCGCCCTGCTCGTACAGCGCGGCGAAGCGCTCCGAGAGCAGGGTCAGCTTGCGGTCCACGCTGCGGTCCAGCACGCCGATGGTGCCGAAATAGAACACGGCGCAGACGATGCTGATCGACACGACCACCAGCACGCCATAGCCGAGCGCCAGCCGGGCCGCGATCGAGCGGTGCAGCTTACGCACTGTCGAGCACGCCCAGGGTGTAGCCGACGCCGCGCACCGTGTGGATCAGCGGCGGAGAAAACTCCTTGTCCACCTTGGTGCGCAAACGGCTCACCTGCACGTCGATGACGTTGGTCTGCGGGTCGAAATGGTAGTCCCACACGGCTTCGAGCAGCATGGCGCGCGTGACGGACTGCCCCTGGTGGCGCATCAGGTATTCGAGCAGGCGAAATTCGCGCGGCTGCAGGGCGATTTGCCGGTTGGCGCGCGTCACGCGCATGGTACGCATGTCGAGCACCAGGTCGGCCACCTGCAGTTGCGTCGATTCGGGCACGGGCGCGGCGCGGCGCAGCAGCGCCTCGATGCGCGCCAGCAGTTCGGCGATGGCGAACGGTTTCGACAGGTAATCGTCGCCGCCGCTGCGCAGGCCGCGCACGCGTTCGTCGACGCTCGACAGGGCCGACAGCACCAGCACGGGCGTGTTGCGGCCCATGCCGCGCAGGCGCGCGACGATGGCCAGGCCGTCGATTTCGCCGGGCAGCAGGCGGTCGAGCACCAGCGCATCCCAGTCCTCGCCGCAGGCCAGGCGCATGCCGTCGATGCCATTGTCGCAGGCGGTGACGTCGTGGCCAGCTTCGCGCAGGCCGGCACAAATGTAACGGGAAGTTTCGGCTTCGTCTTCGATGACCAGGCAGCGCACGGGGGATTCCTTGTAAGATCAGGCAGCAAATACGCGCAGCATACGCCAGGCGCGCGCCACTTGCCAGCCCCGGCGTGCGCCGCCAGGCGGCGGCCGGCTAGTTACATTTGCCGCGCAGCTTGGCGATCGCCACGAAGGGCAAGGCATACACGCCACCGATGCCGATCGGGCCGATGCCGGTGGGCTGGCGCTTCAAGCCGTCGGCGTGCAGGCAGTCGGGCACCTTCGCCTCGGCGAAGGCGGCGGAGAACTGCTCGTATTTCCGGTCGGCGCGTATCGTCACCTGCTGCATGGCCGGCTGCGGAAGTGCGTCGCGCGCCTGCGCCTCTTCCGCCAGTACGGCGCGCACGGCGTCGCGTATCATCGATTGCGTCAGTGGCGGTGCCGCTCCCGCTCCCGCTCCCGGCGTCGTCTCCAGCGCCTGGGCCCCGGCCTGCACCGCCGCGCACAGCCAGACCGCGGTGACAAGCTTGCAAGCTATTTTCATCGTCATCATCCACACATGCCAGGTTTGCAATATTTCCATCAATATAGCAGCATTCGTGCGCGCCGGGGCGTGCGGCGAACGTTGACGGGGTCGGGTACAATACAGCCTCGACAATGTTTGGCCGCGCCCGCGCGCGCATGTTTTATCGGCGCTTCCCGGCTTGCCGCGGCCAGCATCGCCACCACTGCCACTAACGAACATCAGGCGCGCCTGGCGCGCGCCACAGACCACTACAGCCATGAAATCGACCCACTCTCTCGCACTGGCGCTGGCCATGGCCATCACTTGCGGCAACGCCGCCGCCGCAGACACCAAACAAAGCATGCTGTTCGATGAAATCCCCATCGGCAGCTGGAGCACTTCCGCCGAACTGGGCGCCATCACCACCTCGGGCAACACGGTGGGCACCTCCGTCACGGGCAAGATCGACGCGCGCCAGGAACTCGACGACTGGAGCAACCAGTACATCTTCAGCGGCTACTTCAAGGAAGACGAAACGACGAACGACGAAGGACAAAAGATCCGCGAACGCTCGGCCGAACGCTTTTCCGCCTCCGCCAAGGCCGCCTACAAGCTGATGGCCGACCATGAAAAACTGTTCGTGCTGGCCTCGCACGTGAACGACAAGTTCGGCGCCTACACCAAGTACTCGACCCTGGCCGTCGGTCACGGCTCGCGCTGGTACCAGTCCAGCGACAAGAGCGTCGATGTGGAATTCGGTCCTGGCTATTTCAGCGGCACCAATGACGCGGGCGAATCGGAACACGGCCTGACGGTGCGCGGCGCGGCCGCCATGAAGTGGAAGATCAGCCAGTCGGCCATGTTTACGCAGACGGTCAGCGTGGAACGGGGCACCTCGAACACCCACTCGATCGCCGAAACGGCCCTCAGCACGAAGATCAACGGCACCATGCAGATGAAGGCCGCCTTCAGCGCCCGCAACGATACCCGCGTACCCGACGACAAGAAGAACACGGATACGCAAACCTCGCTGACCCTGGTCTACTCGTTCTGAGATGCCGGCCACGCTGATGCGGCGCTTGCGCCTGGGCGCCCTGCTCTGTGCCGCGGCGCTGCTGAGCGGCTGCGCCGCCGTCACCGTCAGCGCCATTTCGCCGGCCGACTACCTGCAGCAGCGGCGCGGCGACATCCTCACCACGGGCAAACTCAGCGCATCGGCCAGCGAAGTGCTGCGCATCATCGGCAGCGACATCGCCGCCTGCGAAGCCAATACGGGCAGCTGTCGCGCCGACCTGGCCCGCTCCGAGCTGCTCAGCGACGAACAGCGCCTGGCAACCCTCTCCGAATTGTGGCTGGAAAGCGCCCTGGCCGAAGAAAAACAGGGCGGCCACCCCAGCGCCGAGCTGCTGGCCGCGTGGCTGGAATCGGCCCGCTATGCCTACGCCTACCTGTTCTACACGACGCGCACGCCGGGCCAGCGCGCGTTCGAGGAACGCCAGACGCAGATCCGCGACTACTATAACTATGCCGTGCAAAAGGCCGTCGGCAACCTGTTCCGCCACCGCGGCGAATACCGCCCGGACGGCCATGTGATCCGCGTCGCCGGCTGGCAGATCGACAGCGAACTGTCTGCCCTGCGGCTGCCCGCAGACGGCACCCTGCCGGAAGAACTGCTGCCGGCCACCTCGCTGACGTTTTCCGGCCTGCGCAATGTGTACCGGCGCGACGGCTTCGGCGCCGACCTGGTGGCCGTCATGCCCAAGCCCGCGCAAGCGGGCAACGCACCGTTCCAGGAAACACGCTTCCCCGTCGTCACGGCGCTGATCCGCTTCGACGGCAACAGCCTGCAGGAAGTCCTGGCCACGCAGCAGCTGCTGGTGATGCTGGTCGACCCGACGCGCAGCGAATCGACGCGCATGGCAGGCCAGGAACTGCCCGTGGCAGCCAACTTCACGGCCGGCTATGGCCTGTGGCTGGCCCGCTCCGGCTTCGGCGTGCAGGCGCTGCGCACCCTGTTCGGCCGCGCCGACGGCATTTCGCGCCCGCAGGTGCACCTGATGCAGCCCTACGACCCGAACAAGCGCACCATCGTCATGCTGCACGGCCTGGCCAGCAGCCCGGAAGCGTGGATCAACGTGGCGAATGAACTGATGGGCGACGAACAGCTGCGCCGCCGCTACCAGATCTGGCAAGTGTACTATCCGAGCAATGCGCCGCTGGCGGCCAATAACGCCGCCATCCGCAAGGCGCTGACCGCGACGCTGGCGCAGTTCGACCCGGCTGGCAAGGCGGATGCCGCGAACGAGATGGTCTTGATCGGCCACAGCATGGGCGGCGTGCTGGCGCGCCTGATGGTGTCCGACGCCAGCAACACCCTGCTCGACGCCATCACGGAAGAATACAATTTGAAGGGCAAGAAGGCGGAAAAAATGCGCGCCGGACTGGCGCCCTACCTCAATTTCACGGCCATGCCGCAGGTCAACCGCGCCATCTTCATCGCCGCGCCGCACCGCGGCACCTCGTTCGCCAACCACAAGGTGGCGCGCTGGATCGCCAATCTCGTCACCTTGCCCATCACCATGCTCGACCAGCTGTCCGACGCGGCCGGCAGCCTGGCGCAGCTCGACACGGGCAGCAGCGAGCCGCTGCGCATCCCCAACAGCATCGATAACCTCAGCGACAAGGACCCGTTCGTGCGCCTGGTGGCGGACCTGCCCATCAGCCCGAAAGTGCGCTACTACTCCATCATGGGCAACGACACGCCGGACCTGCCGCTGGCCGAATCGAGCGACGGCGTGGTGCCCTATGCCAGCGCCCACCTCGACGGCGCCCTGTCGGAAAAAGTCATCCCCTCGTGGCACAGCGTGCAGGAAAGCCCGCAGGCGATCCTGGAGATACGGCGGATCTTGCGGCTGCCGGACAGCTTGCCCTGACATACAGCGCTGCCTGATGCAGAAAAGATGCGTTTTTCGCTTGATAAAGTTGCGAAACATGATAATCTTGTGTGTAAGACGCCTGGCGCATATACCCGAGGAGCGAACATGACAGCGCATCTGCATCACGACACTCTGGCGCCCGCGCGCCGGGAATGGACCGACAACGACCTGCGGGTAGTGGAACAATTCTCGCAATTGGTGAGCGCACAGCTCGACCTATTGGCGCAAGGTCCCGAGCGCGAGCGCCTGATCGACCTGGCCACGCGCGCGCTCGATGCGGCGCGCGCCTCTCTGCGCGCCACCCCGCCATCGATACCGCTGCAACTTCCCGTGTCAAAACTCAAGGTATCCGATGTCATTGGGCAAGGATGGGTGGAACTGTCGCAGGCGTCGCTGTATCGCGCAGTGGAAAGCCAGCGGTTTTATTGCGTGACACCCAAGGGGCGCAGTATCGGCAAGGAGTTTCCGGCGTGGCAATTTGTCCAGCCCGTGCCGGAATTGATCGCGCCCGTGCTCGCCATTCTCGCCGGCCAGCCCGGCAGTGACATTCATGCCTTCTGGGTCAGCAGCGCAGACGAACTCAACGAACTGTCGCCGGCAGAGCTGCTTGCAGGCAAATCGTTCGAAACGCGGGCCGAAGTGCATCCCAGTCAGCAGGCGCTGCTGGATCTGCCAGCCAGCGAGAGATTGCGCAAGGTGCTGGCGGCGGCGAAGTGGCAGCATAGGGGCATGGCCGATATCGTAGGCTAGCCTCGCATGACGCTACAACTGAAAGATACGCTTGTCCCGCCAGAAATGATCACGCGCCTGCCGGCGCTGGCATTGCTGCGCGCTGAATTATTGAGTCATATCATCACCCATCCAGCAGGCCAGGCGCTGGTGCGCGCGGCGTGGAACATGGCATCGATCTGGCCATTGAAAGTCCAGCGCACCTACCGCTTCGGCCCACCCGCCGAACTGGCAGATGCGGCCGGCTTCCCCTATCACTGGGCGTATCTTGCGGACGATGCCTATACGGCTGCCTGGGAAGCCCAGCTTTGCCGTAACGACGTGACGCGCCCGGGCACCTTTTACATAGATCACAACGCGCAACAAGCGCTGATTGCAACCCTGTCGTTCAGCGCCCCGCTGCAATTGCTTGATCTGACCGGGCTGGCCGCCAGTCGCCTGGGTATCTACGATCAATTGCGCAGTCCCGACCACGGCTGGTGCCAATGGCTGGGCTGGCAGCTGGATCAGATCATTGGCAGGAGGCAGGCGCGATTCACGGTTTCGTGTATCCATCGCGGCGACAACCCGGCAAACTTGCCTATGCGATATCCTCTCGCCACATGGCAACCTTGGGCACAAGCATGGCATGCGCCCATGTGCAATTCGGCAGCACTGAAGCATATGCGCGCTTGCTGGCCGACCGCCTGCGCGTGGATCCGCCCTGAGCAGATGCTCCCTACGCCGGCTCGCGCCACTTGTCCTTGATCTCCAGCATGGCCGGCAGCTGCTCGATGAACAGCGCCAGCAGCGCGGGATCGAAATGCGTGCCGCTGTCGCGCTGCATGGTGGCGATGGCCTCTTCGATCGTCCAGGCGCGCTTGTAGGGGCGCTCGCTGGTGAGCGCGTCGAAGACGTCGGCGATCGCGACGATGCGGCCTTCATGCGGGATTTCTTCGCCTTTGAGGCCTTGCGGATAGCCGCTGCCATCCCATTTTTCATGGTGCGTCAGGGCGATGGTGCGCGCCATTTTCAGCAGTCCGCCCGCGTGCTCGCCGATGATGGCCGCGCCGATTTCCGCGTGGCGGCGCATGACTTTCCATTCTTCCGCATCGAGCTTGCCCGGCTTTTGCAGGATGGCGTCGGGGATGCCGATCTTGCCCACGTCGTGCATCGGTGCCGCATTCAATAAATCTTCCGCCCTGGCCGCGCTGTAGCCGGCCGCCAGTGCCAGCTGGCGCGCGTAATAGCTCATGCGGATGACGTGCATGCCCGTCTCGTTATCCTTGTATTCGGCCGCCTGGCCCAGGGTCTGGATCACCTGCAGGCGCGAGCGGCGCAATTCCTCGGCGTCCACCAGCGACAAGTGCGTGCGCACGCGGGCGCGCACGATGGGCGGGCTGACGGGCTTGGTGATGTAGTCGACGGCGCCCGCGTCGAAGCCGTCCGCCTCGTCCTTCACGTCGCACAGGGCGGTGACGAAAATGACGGGAATCGCGGCAGTGACCGGCATGGCTTTGAGCTGGCGGCACACTTCATAGCCCGTCATGGCCGGCATCATGATGTCGAGCAGGATCAGTTCGACGGGGTTGTTCTGCGCCAGTTCCAGCGCCTTCTCGCCATCCTTGGCGTACAGCAGGCGGTAATCGTCCTGCAGGATCTGGCGCAGCACCTGCAGATTCGTCGCTTCGTCGTCGACGAGCAGCAAAATCGGTTTGTCTTCTTGTAAGGTCATCGTCAGTCCAATATCAGGAAAGGTCGGCAGGCGCAGGAGCCTCGAGCCACGCCAGCAGCTGGCGCAGCACGCCCACGGCGCGCGCAAATTCAAAGTCGTCGATGGCGCCGGCCAGCGCCTGCAGGCGCGGCTGCTGGCCATGCGGCGCCAGCATGGCGGCGATCTGCGCCATCAGGGCGTCGTCGAGCTGCCCGCCCTCCAGGCTGGCGATGGCTTGCCGCAGCAAGACGCCGGCAGCTGGCGCATCGAGGGGCGCGCCGGCGGCCGTCGCTTCCATGGCCACGGCCGGCATACCCATTTCTTCCAGTTCGCCGGCCAGCGCCATGAAGGCGGCGGCCAGCTGCACCAGCAATTCGGTGGCCGGCAGTTGGCGCGCGATCGCTTGTTCGATGCGTCCCAGCAGGCTTTCGACCTGCACCAGGCACAGATTGCCCGCCGCGCCCTTGATACGGTGCAGCAGGTGGCCGGCCACGCTGCCGCCGCCGCGTTCCAGTTCCGCCGCCAGCATGGCGGCGCAGTCGCCATTGGCCTGCACGAAGCGGCCGATCGCCCGCTGCAAGGCTTCGCGGCCGCCCCACAGGGCGATGCCGCGCTGCCAGTCGACCTGGCCGGCGGCCGCACGCGCCGCCGCGCCGGCGGCCGGCGGCGGCATGGCCACGGCGATATCGAGCAGGCGCGCGATTTCCGCCGTCAGCTTGTGCATTTCCAGCGGCTTCGAGGCAAAGCCGTTCATGCCCGCCGTCTGCGCGGCGCGGCGGTCCTGTTCCAGCACGCTGGCCGTCAGGGCGATGATGGGCGTCGCCTTCAGGCCCTGCTCGCGCTCGTACACGCGGATCAGGCGCGTCGCTTCCAGTCCATCCATGCGCGGCATCTGCACGTCCATCAGGACGATGTCGAAGCTGCCCTTGCTGAACTCGCGCACGGCGCTCTCGCCATCGCTGGCGGCGATCACCTGGTGGCCGGCCGCGCCCAGGCTGATCAAGAGCAGCTCCACGTTCTGCGGCACGTCGTCTGCCGCCAGGATGCGCAGCGGCGGCAAAGCCGCCACGGGCTGCTCGCTGCGGCGCGCCACGGCCTTGCCCGGCGCCAGCGGCAGCAGCACGTGGAACACGCTGCCCACGCCCAGGGTGCTTTCCACCGTGATGGTGCCACCCATCAGCTCGACCAGCTGCAGCGAAATCGTCGTGCCCAGGCCCGTGCCGCCAAAGCGGCGGCTCATCGAGGAATCAGCTTGCGTGAATGGGGCGAAGATCTTGTCCAGGCGGTCGGCAGGAATGCCGATGCCCGTGTCGTGCACGGCGATATGCACTTGCTCGCCCTGCATGCCGACGGCCACGCGCACATGGCCCACTTCCGTGAACTTGACGGCGTTGCCGATCAAATTCGTCAGCACCTGCTGCACCCGGCGCGCGTCGCCGAGGAAGAACTGGCCCATGCCGGGATCGACGTCGACATGCAGCACCAGGTCGCGCGCGTGCGCCGTGACGCGCAGGGAGGCGGCCACGTGGTCGACCAGGTCGGGCAGCGAGAAGTCCACCAGCTCCAGCTCGGTGGCGCCTTTTTCCAGCTTGGCCGTGTCGAGGATGTCGTTGAGCAGCTCGAGCAGCGAACGGGCCGACTGGCGCACGGTACCCAGGTGGCGGCGCTGCAGGCTGTCCAGGGCCGTCCCCAGCAGCACTTCCGTAAAGCCGATGATGGCGTTCATCGGCGTGCGGATTTCATGGCTCATATTGGCCAGGAAGCTGGTCTTCGATTCGGCGGCCAGCTCGGCGCGGTCTTTCGCCGCGCGCAGGTTTTCCTGCATGGCGCGCCGCTCGCTCACGTCGGTGGCCAGCTTGACCACCTTGAACGGCTTGCCGTCCGTGTTGAAGATCGGATTGTACGACGCCTGTATCCACACTTCGCGGCCATCCTTGCCGATGCGCTTGTACTCGCCCGTATTGAATTCGCCGCCCGCCAGGTGCTGCCAGAACGCGATGTAGTCGGGCGAGATCACGTGGGCGGGTTCGCAGAAGATGCTGTGGTGCAGACCCAGCACGTCGTCGAGCTGGTAGCCGACCAGGTCGAGGAAGTTCTGATTGACCGCCAGGATGCGCCCCTGCAGGTCGAATTCCGCCACGGCCGTCGCGCGCGAGATGGCCGTCACCTTGCCTTCGTATTCGGCGTTGCGCAATTCGCTTTCCGTGATGTCGAGGATGACGCCGTCGATCCAGCGCACCACGCCGTCGTTGTCGAGCACGGGGCCGCTGCTCTCGCGCACCCAGCGCTCGCGCCCGTCGCGGTGGATCAGGCGGTAGACGTTCTCGAAGTCGCGCTGTTCGCCGGCCGCCTGCACGCAGGTGTCGTTGACGCGCTGGCGGTCGTCCGGATGCACGAGGTCGAACAGCCTGACCCGCCCTTCGATGAAGTCCTGCGGCGTCCAGCCCGTCAGGTTGAAGACGGCGTCGCTGATGAAGATCATCTTCCATTCGGGCGCGAAGCTGCAGTGGAAGGACACGCCCGGGATATTGCGGATCAGGGTACGGTACTGGCGCTCGCTGTCCTTGAGCGCCTGCTCCATGCTGCGCGACGAGCGCATGTCCGTGACAAACGCCACGAACAGGGGCTGGCCCGGCGTATCGATCTTGCCGATCGCCACGCGCATGGGCAGCACCGCGCCGTCCTTGTGGCAGCCATCGAGTTCGCGTCCGCTGTCGAGGATGCGCGAAGCGCCCGTTTCCAGATAGTCGCGCAGATAGCCCTCGTATTCGGCCGCATCGGCCGGTTGCAGCAGCACGCTGGCGTCGCGCCCCACGATCTCCGCTTCGCGCCAGCCGAACAGGCTTTCCGCGGCGGGATTGAAGGAGCGCACCTTGCCCTGGCCATCGATGGTGATCAGGCCATCGGCCGCCGTGTCGACGATGGCGCGCAGGCGCGATTCGCTGGCGCTGGCGTGGCGCAGCAGCTGGCGGTAGCGCAGCAAGCCATTCGCTGCGGCCACAAAGACGGTCAGCGTGACGGTAATCAGGGCCACGGCCAGGGCGACGAACGAGGCTTGCACCGTGATCGTGTTCTCGCCCGCCGTGGGCGTGCCCGAAAAGCGCGCCGCCAGCATGCCCGTGTAGTGCATGCCAGAAATGGCCAGGCCCATCACCACGCTGCTGATCAGCAAGGATGCCAGCGGACTGAGGCGCTGGCGCATGGCGTTCAGGCCGAAGCGCACCCACAGCGCCAGCATGGCCATGGTGACGGCCACCAGCAGCGAGAGCACAAACAGCCAGGGTTCGTAGCGCAGGGCCAGCGACGTCTGCATGGCGGCCATGCCGCTGTAATGCATGGAGCCGATCCCAGCTCCGACGAGCACGCCTCCGACCATCAATTGCCGCCAGTTGATGCTCGGACGCGCCAGCAGGTGCAGCGCCACCCACGAAGCGGCCATGCCTGGCAGCATCGACAGCAGGGTCAGGCCGGGCGCGAAGGACACGCGCGTGCAGATATCAAAGGCCAGCATGCCGATGAAGTGCATCGACCAGATGCCGCCGCCGAGCGCGATGGCACCCGTGATGATGGCCGTCTGGCGCTGGAAGCCGCGCTCGCTGCTGCGCGCCATGCCGGCGATCTGCAAGGCCATGAACGAGGCAAAAATGGCGATGCCGATAGAAAACAACACCAGCCAGGCATTGTGCGTGCCATAGATGTACGGCAAGGTATCGTTCGATACGGCAAAGATGGAACTCAGCATACTGTCGTGAACCGAATAGAGTGAAACGTGACGTCGCAAAACATGACGGCGCACCGCGCGCCGGCGCCCGGCTTTTTAGTAAAGCGGCAACACAGCGAAAATGACAACGGCAGCAGTCGACCAGGGCAAGGCTCGGTCATCACGCCCGCGCCTGCCGCGCGGGGGAAAGGTGCTTTTTACAGAGGGAAAAAGCGGAATGCGTACGAACTCTGGCGCGGATATCTGGCCGCCAGCGTGACGATGATTTCTTAAAGAATGATGAGTATAGTTGCTTTGCGAACATATTCATAGGACTTCAGCAATATAGTTGCCAAAAGAAAAATATTCCGCAGCCCTGATGCGACAATTCCCGGCCGCTCAGCCTGGCGGCCACTGCGCGCGTATCGCGGCAGATTCCTGATAGGTGGGACCGGCCCGCACGGCGACAGGAATACCGGCCAGTTTGCAACGGCGGCTCAACTCGTCCTTGATCTGCCGCAACGACCAGCGCTGCGGCACGGGCAGATCCATGCCAATCACGCGAATCAGCGGGCAGTCGTCGAGGGTCGTGTGCAGCAACAGCTCCAGGCGCGCCATCGGTGGCCCGCCCCGGTAGACGGTTACCGCGCCCGCGTAGGCGACCACCTCGAGCGCGCGTATCTGCGCAGTCCCAGCTGCAGCGCCTTCTCATGACCGGGCAAACGCCGCGCCAACCGGCGCAGCAACAGGCCGGCGTCGTTGATTTCGACATCAAAGGACAGATGGCGATCCGGCAGCAGGACCAGGCCGACGGTCCAGGCGGCCAGCGCCGGCAGGAGCAGCAGCACCGCATCGCCCGCGTATGGCACGTCGCGCCAGACGGCTTGCAGGACAAAGGCGAGGATCAGGGCGCAGCCGCCCAGCAGCACGCTGCGCCACAGCACGGGACGCAGATTGGCCATCATCGCTGCCTGGGAACTTGCATCGTCGGCCGGCGCAAAGCGTATCCATTCGGCGCGTGCCCCTTTGAGCTTGCGAGACGGCGCTGCGCTCAAGCGGTCGGCGCCAGCATGCCGCGGAACCACGCCAGCTGTTCGCGCGTCAGGTAGTTGGCACCATCGCCGTGCAGGATGACGATCTCGATCTCGGGAGGAATCGACGCGATCAGTTGCGCGCCCGTGACGGGAATCTTGGGAAAATTGATGCCGGCCAGGAAGGCCGGGTCTTCCGCCACCGTCACGCACTGGCGCTCGGGATTCGGCGACGGCACGAGGAACAGGTCGATCTGCTCGCTTTGCCCGCCGATCACGACGTGCAATTGCGCGGCCAGCAGTTCGGGCAGGATCAGCTCGATGTTATTCTCGGCGCGCGATTGCTGGAAAGCGCTTTTCAGGGGCGTGAGGACAGGCGTGGCGGACATGGGAACCGTGTAAAAGTGAAGACGGCGGCAGTGTAGCAGAGGCGCCCGGCCGGGCGCGCTCCGCTGGCGTCCCCCCTACAGCTTGTAGTTCAGGGACAGCAGCACGCTGCGCGGCGCGCCGTAGCGTTCCAGCCCACCCGACCACGCATAGCCGAGGCCCTGGTAGTAGCGGCGGTCCAGCACGTTGTCGACGCTGACGCGCAGCTGCACCTGCTCGCTCAGGCGGTAGCCGGCCGTCAAGCCGACGATGGCGTAGCCGCCCTGTTGCGTCAGGTAGCCCGTGTCGCGGCGGTAGATCTTGTCCTGCGCGTACACGGATCCGCCCAGATTCCAGCGCGCCAGGCTGCCGCGCAGCTGCACAGTCGTGTACAGCTTGAACAATTGCTTCGGCTCATCCGTGGCGATGCGCTGGCCGATGTTCGCCGCCACGCTGTCTTTCGTGTATTTGGCCAGCACATAGGTGTAGCCGCCGGCGATCTGCCAGCCCGGCAATGGCGAGCCCGACAATTGCAGATCGACGCCTTCGCTCTGCACCTGTCCGGCCGCGCGGGCGCAATAGATGGCGCCGCCCGTGGGGCAATTGACTTCATCGGCCATCGCGCGGTTATTCTGCTTGATGCGGAACAGGGCGCCGCCGGCGTTGAGCCTGCCGCCGAAGTACTCGCCCTTGACGCCCACTTCCAGGTTGGTGCCGCTCAGCGGCGGCAAGGTATTGCCGCCCACATCGAGCACGCTTTGCGGCTCGAATATCTGCGTGCCGCTCGCGTACAGGGAGTGATGCTGGTCCAGGTCGTAGACGAGCCCCGCATACGGCGTAAACTTCGCGTTTTCCGTCAGGCCGCGCCGCCACGTGGGGTTGCTGGCATACCAGCCCGTCACGTCCTGCGCATACCAGCCGAAGCGCCCGCCCAGCACCAGGCGCAGCGGATCGACCAGGCTGAAGTTGCCGGCCGCATAAATTCCCTTCTCATCCGTCTTGCGGCCCCAGTTGTACGGCTCGAACGGCGCGCCGTTCATGCGATAGGCATGGGGATTCCAGTGGCGGATGTCGATCACGCGCGTCCCGGCGCCCTCCCAGCTCTGGCCCGCATCCGAATCGTCGTGGCGGTAGCTGGCGCCGACGATGACGTCGTGCTGGCGGCCGAACCAGGTGACGGGGCCGCTCAGGCGCCAGTCAGCCACCACCTGATCCGTGTTGTACTTCCAGCCCGTTTCCGACTGGCTGAAGCGATAGATCTCGCCATCGATGCGGCTATTGGTGGTGTTGCGCGTGCTGGAAGAGGCATCGATGCGCGTGACGGCAAAGCGGCTGCGCCAGCCCTTCTCCAGCCTGGTTTCCAGGTCGGCGAAGACGACGTTGTTGTCGCGTTTCTGGAACGAGTCGGCATTATTCAGGAAGGTCGAGCGCGGCAAGTCCATGTGGCGGCCGTCGGCAAACGTCGGCAAGCCGACGAAGACGCCATCGGTGCGGCTGTGCTGGCGCGAAAAGCCGATGCCGGCCGTGGTGGACGGCGTCAGGTCCGCTTCGACGATCGCATACACGGTGCCATTGGTGTTGTTGACCACGTCGACGAAACTGTCGCTGTCGCGCCAGCTGGCCGCCACCCTGCCGCGCACGCTGCCCGAGGCGTTCAAGGCATTGCCGGCGTCCACCGTCAATTGCCGGTCCTTCCAGCTGCCCAGGTGAGCGGACGCGTTCAGCAGGGGCGTGGCCGTGGGGCGTTTGCGTATCATGTTGATGCTGCCCGACGGCGCGCCCGCCCCTTCCATCAAACCCGTGGCGCCGCGCACCACTTCCACCCGGTCGTACATCAGCATGTCGGCCGAGACGTTGCGTTCATTGAAACCCGTGACATCGAGCGGCAAGCCATCGACGTTGACGTGGCTCAAGGCAAAACCGCGCGCAAAATACGTGGTTTCCTGGTCGGACACGCCCTGCGTCTTGCCATAGATGCCAGGCGTGGCGCGCGCGATGTCCTGCAAGGTGGTCAAATCGAAATCTTCCATTTGCTGGCGCGCAATCACGCTGACCGTTTGCGGCGTGTGCCGTTGCGACAGGTTCAGGCCCGTGGCCGTCGACATGGCGCGCGCCGTATATAAACCCGTGCCTTCCGTAGCGCGGTCCGCCTCGGCGCTGACGACCACGGCGGGCATGCTGGCCAGGCCGCCATCGGCCGTGCTGGCATTCATTTTGCGCAACATATAATTGCCGCTGCCGCCGTCCACCACGTCCAGGCCGCTGCCTTGCAGCAACGTTTGCAAGCCGGCCGCGACGCCATAACGGCCCTGCAAGCCCGGCGTCACCAGGCCGTCGAGCGCCACGCCCTGCGTGGACAGGTTCACGCCGGCGGCGATGGCAAACGAGGCCAGCGCATCGCGCAGGCTGCCGGCGGGGATGCTGTAGTCGCGTGTGCTGGCTGCCTGGCTGGCCTCGGCCGCCAGCGCCAAGTGCGGCAAAGTGGCGCCGGCGCCGCCCACGGCGAGAAACAAGACCAGCGCGGCGCGCACGGCGCCGGTGGTGGGATGGAGCGTCATGCGTGCTGCTGTCAACGTGCGGTGCTGCAAAGCCATGTAAACCCTTTCGATGGTTCGGATTGTTCGTTCTCTACCTTGTATGACGAAGCAATCTGCAAAAAGGGACAGGCAAGAAGTAAATTGGAGCACGTCGGCTTACGCCCTGCGGGCTAAGCCGACCTACCATACCCGACAGGCCTAGGTCGGCTTAGCGTGGCAAGGCCACGCGTAAGCCGACAAGCTCAAGCCGCCTCGACACTGATCCAGTAGCGCGTGCGGCGCGCCAGCCGGATCGGCAAGGCGCGCTGCAGCAAGAGCAGGATGTTCTCCGGGTCGTGCAACTGGAAGATGCCGTCCACGGGCATGGCGGCGAGCGCCGGATCGCAGCGCAGCACGCCATAGCGATAGCGGGCTACCTGTTCGAGCACCTCGCCCAGCGGCATGCGCTCGGCGATCAGCACGCCCCGCAGCCAGGCGTCCGCATGCGGCGCCAGCGGCGTCAAGGCGGAAACGGCCGCGTCGTCAAAACTGCCCTGCCGGCCCGCATCGACCCTGCGCAAGGCGTCGGTAGCTTCCCTTGGCCGGATCTCGACGGCGCCCTCGCTGACGCTCACCTGCGTGCGCGGCGCCAGCACGCTGCCGCCCTGGCGCACGCTGAAGTGCGTACCGAGCGCGCGCACGACGCCATTACTGCTGCGCACGAGGAACGGGCGCGCCGGCACGGCCCCGTCGTGCGCCGTGGCGACGTGGATTTCCCCGGCATGCAAGACCACCAGCCGCGCCGCGCCGTCAAAGCGCACGTCGATGGCCGTGTCCGTATTGAGTACCAGTTGCGTGCCATCGGGTAATGTCATGTGGCGGATTTCGCCCCTGGCCGTGCGGATGGCCGCGCGCCACGCTTGCCACGGCGCCGACTGGCTGGCCAGCCACAGTGCCGGTCCGGCCACGATCAGCCCGGCCAGGCCGTAGAGCACGGCACGCCGCTGCGGCGACTGCGGCGCCCCGTCCGCCGCCTGGCGCAGCACCGGCGGCACGCTGGCCAGGGTGCCGCACACGAGCTCGGCCCGTTTCCAGGCCGCTTCGTGCGCGGGATCGCTGGTGCGCCAGGCCTGGAAGGCTTGCTGTTCGTCAACGTTCAAAGGCCCCCCATGCAAGCGCACCAGCCATTGCGCCGCCGCGCGGGCGGCGCGCGGGTCGATGGCAGCCGTGCTGGCGTTCACAGGATCAAGAGGATGCAGCGCTCGAACGCCTGCACCATATAGCGCTTGATGCTGCGCTCGCTCACGCCCAGGCGCCGGGCGATTTCTCCATAAGCGAGGCCATCGACATGCGCCAGCAGGAAGGCGTTGCGCACCAGCGGCGGCAAACCGTCGAGCATGGCATCGATGCGCTGCAAGGCTTCCAATACCAGCAAACGCTCTTCCGGCGACTGCATCAGCAATTCAGGCTGCTGCGCCAGGGTTTCCAGCCACGCCTGCTCCAGCGACAGGCGCCGGTAATGGTCGATCAGCAGGCGCTGCGCCACGGTGGTGAGATAGGCGCGCGGTTCGCGCAGGCTGTGCCTTCCCTCGGGCGGCGCCGTCAGCAGGCGGACGAAGGTATCGTGCGCCAGGTCGGCCGCATGGTCGGCGCACTGCAGCTTGGCGCGCAGCCAGCGCATCAGCCAGCCGTGGTGGCTGCTGTAGATGCCTGCAATCGACTCGCTGGACTGCGCAATGTTCACTCGGGACTCCAATGCGCGCAAGGCAAGGCGCGACTAATTGATAATAATTCTCATTATCACAAATCCTGGCCTCCGGCGTCAATGCCGGCGCCTGCCTATCGCTGGAAACCGTTGTTTCAGCGCGGTTACCGGCCCTTAGCGGCTAAGATACAAGCTCTTCATGACCATGCCGCCGTGCATTTTCTTCGCGCCCGGCGCCAGCCCGGCGGGACAGGCACCGAGGAATACGCCCGCCAGTTCCGTGCGTTGCACCTCGGTCTTGCCGTTCAGTTCGATAGTGGTATCGGCGGTCAGGGTATAAGCCTTGGCCAGGTCGCCCTTGAAACTGCCCGCCAGCTTGGCGCCAGGACAGCTGGACTGGAAAGTATAGCTGTCGCCCTGGCGGCTTTGCGACGCGATCTGGCATTCCTGCTCGAAATCGCTCCACAAGTCGTCGTCGATCAGGCGGTCGCGTTGCTGATCAACGCAGATTTCCCAGGAAAACGGCGAGGTCGCGGGCGTCACCTTCCACAGCCCCGTGGCACGCTGCAAGCGCTGCGCCGGTTCCGCCGCCGAGGCGGACGCGGCTGCGCACAGGGGAAGGATCATCGTCAGGAACAGGGACGCGCTGCGTTTCATGGGCATTCCATTCGCTAAAAGTTTAAATATAGCAAAGAGGAACGCTCGCAGGCCGCACGCTTAGCCGTGCATCCCGGGCCTGGCGGCCAATACGAAGGGAATGGCAAACGGCCCCAGGAGCACCACTAGGATGGCCCTGACAGCCGTAGTTTTCAAGGAGCGGCGCTTGGCAATGAAGAGGCAAACGAAAGCCGACAGCGACCAGATCAAGGCAGGCAAGTATGCAGTCATCATGCACTCCGGATGCGCCTTGCAAGGCAGGAGAACCATGCTGACACGGAAACGCGGGCATCGCAATGGCAGATTGGGCATCTGCAAGGCAATGCGCCCCTGAGCACGTTTTTTTCAGTAATTCTTAAGACTGAGGCTCATAGCACTGACGACAGTGGTGAAGCTGTCGCCTTGACTACGTTGCCGGCGGCACGGGGCATGGCGTCTGACCGGCCATTTGCGCATAGGTACTGGCGGCGCCGCCCAGATGGATGAAATCCGTGTACAGGACACGCTTGCCGTGCAGCGTGTCCTGAAATCCGCCCAGGTAGGCGCCCGTCTTCGGATAATTGCCGCGCAACGGCAAGTCCATATTCATATAGTGGGTCGGGAAATTGCTTCCCTCATACACCAACTTGCCATTGAGCCACAGGCGCGATGCGCCCGTGCCTGAGGCATGCTGCCAATCCGCATCGAGTACCACGCAATACCATTTCTCACGTTCAATTTTCCCCAGCACCAACCGTTGATGCATCGTGTTGTTCGGGGTCGCATCGGGCACCATCACACCGTCCTTCAGCGTGTAGGTGTCGCGGTGATTGGCCCGCGTCTCCAGCAGCAGGTCGGGGCCGTCGGCGACGATCGAGAACGGTGGCGACGTCACGACGATGCCCCTGGAGCTGTGCACCTGGAAGACAACGATCCAGCCATCCTTGCCCGTCAAGTCCCAGTCGGCGGGAAAATACACGCCGCCCGCATACCAACGGCGCCCCTGGGGCATGCGCTCATACGATGGCGTTACCTCTGTGCGCTTGCCATAATCGTCGGGATCGCTGGCATTGACCGTCATGCGAAATACCTTGCGCATCTCGACGCCTTGCGTCACGGCGGGATCGCCCACCAATTCCAGGCCAGCAGGATTGCCGGCGCTAATGCCATACAGCCAGCTGAAATAGCGTGTCGTCACATTGTCAAAACTGGCTGGCCTGGGCAAGCTGGTCGGCGCCATGGTGGTCACGGGTCCGCCGATGCTGTTGACGACCTGCGCGTGCAGCGGCGTGGCGGCCAGCAATGCCAGCATGGCGGTGGCGATAAATGAGCGCATGGGAAACCTTTGCTTCAGGGATTGCTCAAGGCGCTGCATGGCAAGGCGTCTTTTGCGTCAAGTCATTGAGTGATGCGGCGGCATCGCCCACCCATATAAAGTCGGCATACATCACGCGATGGCCGGGTGCCGCCCCCTCGGGTACGCTCAAGCCCACGCGCGGCACGTGCAGCGCGCCCGCATAGCTGTTGTGGCTTAAGCGGGCAAAGAAAGTTTCCTTCGCACTGCCATTCATGTACACCCGCAATTCACCGGTGCCGGCCACCGCAGACCAGTCAGCACGCACCACCATGCAATGCCAGCTGCCCAGAGTTGCCGGCCCAGCCAGCACCGTGCGGCGCGCAGAATTGGCGGGCGTGATATCGCTCGTCCGATGATTGAAATTCATGTTCAGCGTCAGCTGGTCGCCACGTATCTGCAGTGCAAGCGGCGGCGCCAATGCACCTGCCCCGCTGCCGTTGTCGACCTGGGCCACGGTGACGGGCACGCTGGTGGCAATCCAGTCGACCGGCAGGAAGATGCTCATGGCATACCAGCGCCGGGGCGATTGCACGGGATGCTGTTCGTTCAACAGGTAGGCATCGCTGTGCGGCGTGGCGTCCGTGCTGTACCAGTCAGCGCGCACCACGGGCCGCGTAACGCCGCCCAGCGTCGCCGTCGTCACCTGGACACGCTGCTGCGCATGCTGGCGCACGCCATAGTAATCAGTGAAATGCTGTGCGATGTCCGCCGCCGGGGTGGCAGGAAAGACGGCCGCCCCGGCATGCACCGGCAAGCCCGCAACGGTCAACAAGGAGATGGCGGCAAGACGAAATAACTGCATGCAAAGCCTTTATGGATGGGCTATCAAAAACACGATGCATGTAATTGTATTTAAATCTATTAATTTTTACAATTAATAAATATATTTTTTATAATTGCTGGATATACGGGGCAAAGCAGGATGAGGCCGGGTCCGCCAGGCGGGCACCGGCACCAGTGGACGATTTAGTGCTGACCGATCTTCATGATCTTCAACGCATTCGTGCCGCCGACCTTGCCCATCGGCTCGCCCCAGGTCAGCACGACGGTGTCGCCCTTGGTCACGACTTTATGTTCCACCAGCAAATCTTCCGCCTGCTGCAAGACCTTGTCGCGGTCCGTGCCGGACGTCAGTTCCAGGGTGCTGACGTTGCGGTACAGGGCCAGCTTGCGGCGCGTGCCCACGCTCGGGGTCAGCGCGACGATGGGGATGTCGATGTTGCAACGGCTCATCCACAGCGCCGTGGAGCCCGATTCCGTCAGGGTGGCGATCGCTTTCACGCGCAGGTGGTGGGCTGTAAACAGCGCGCCGTAGGCGATCGACTGGTCGATGCGCGAGAACGTGGCGTTGAGGAAATCGGCATCGAGCTTGCAGGTATCCCACTTTTCCGCGTCCAGGCAGATGGCGGCCATCGCTTCCACCGTTTCGATCGGGTAGCGGCCCGAGGCCGTTTCCGCCGACGTCATGACGGCATCCGTGCCATCGAGCACGGCGTTGGCCACGTCGGACACTTCCGCGCGCGTCGGCACGGCGTTGACGATCATCGATTCCATCATCTGCGTGGCCGTGATGGCCAGCTTGTTCGACGCGCGCGCCATCTTGATCATGCGCTTTTGCAAGGCCGGCACGGCCGCATTGCCCACTTCCACGGCCAGGTCGCCGCGCGCCACCATGATGCCGTCGGAGGCGTCGAGGATTTCCTGCAGCGCGGGAATGGCTTCCGCCCGTTCGATCTTGGCGATCATCATCGGCTTGTGGTCCCACGCTTCGCCGGCGATATTGGCCAGCTGGCGCGCCATGACCATGTCCGTGGCGTTTTTCGGGAAGGAGACGGCCACGTAATCGGCCTGGAAGCTCATCGCCGTTTTCACGTCTTCCATGTCTTTCGCCGTCAGGGCTGGCGCGGACAAGCCGCCGCCCTGGCGGTTGATGCCCTTGTTGTTCGACAATTCGCCGCCAATCTTGACGGTGGTGTGAATTTCGCTGCCGACGACCTTGTCGACCGTCAGGACGATCAAACCATCGTTGAGCAACAATACGTCGGCGGTGCGCAAATCGCGCGGCAATTCCTTGTAGTCGAGGCCGCAGCGCTCGATGTTGCCCAGTTCGCCGTTTTCGCCCCATTTCGCGTCGAGGATGAACTTGGCGCCGTTTTCCAGGAAAATCTTGCCTTCTTCAAACTTGCCGACGCGAATCTTCGGGCCTTGCAAGTCGGCCATGATGGCCACTTCGCGGCCGCACAGCGCTGCCGCTTCGCGCACCATGCGGGCGCGGTCGATATGGTCTTGCGCCTTGCCATGCGAAAAGTTCAGGCGCACGACGTCGACGCCGGCCTTGAACATGCGGACCAGGGTATCGATATCGTTCGAAGCGGGGCCAATGGTGGAAACGATCTTGGTGGCGCGTTGCTGTACTTGCATGGTCATGGTGTGCTGCTTTCTATAAAGTTCGTGCTGCTGCAAGGGCCGGCCTTCTGGGCCGGCCGTCCTGGTGCGCTGGATCAGCGCTGGTTCTTCTTACTTGGCCGCCATCAGGGCGACCGTGGTGTCGAGCATGCGGTTAGAGAAGCCCCACTCGTTGTCATACCACGACGACACTTTCACGAGGCGGCCCGAAACCTTGGTCAAGGTCGAATCGAAGTTCGACGAGGCCGGGTTGTGGTTGAAGTCGATGGAAACGAGCGGTTCTGTCTGGTAAGTGAGGATGCCTTTCAGCGCGCCTTCCGACGCCGCTTTCAGCAAGGCATTCACCTCTTCCACCGTCGTATCGCGCTTGGCGATGAAGGACAGATCGACCAAGGAGACGTTGATGGTCGGCACGCGGATGGCAAAGCCGTCCAGCTTGCCATTGAGTTCCGGCAAGACAAGGCCGACTGCGGCCGCCGCACCCGTCTTGGTGGGGATCATCGAATGCGTGGCCGAACGGGCGCGGCGCAAGTCTTCATGCATCACGTCGGAGAGTACCTGGTCGTTCGTGTAGGCGTGCACCGTGGTCATCAGGCCCGATTCGATGCCGATGGCGTCGTTGAGGGGTTTTACTAATGGCGCGAGGCAATTCGTCGTGCACGAAGCATTCGAGATGACCGTGTCCGTGGCTTTCAGCACGTGCTGGTTGACGCCGAACACAATGGTGGCGTCCACATCCTTGCCGCCCGGCGCGGAAATGATGACTTTCTTTGCCCCACCCTTCAGGTGGGCCGAGGCTTTTTCCTTGGTCGTGAAGAAACCCGTGCATTCGAGCACGACGTCCACGCCCAGTTCTCCCCATGGAATCAGGGCCGGGTCGCGCTGCGCGAAGACGCGGATGCGGTCGCCGTTGACGAGCATGTTCTCGCCATCGATGGTGACGACGCCGGGAAACTTGCCGTGCACCGTGTCGTAGCGCGTCAAATGCGCATTCGACTTGGCGTCGCCCAGGTCGTTGATGGCGACGATCTCGATATCCTGCTGCTTGCCGCCTTCATAAAACGCGCGCAAGACGTTGCGGCCGATGCGGCCATAGCCATTGATGGCAACTTTGATGGTCATGCTGTCTCCTTGTTGTTTTCTACTGAGTTCGTAAAGCCAACCCAAGTGCAAAGCTGGGGTCAGACCCGGCGGGGGAATACGCCCCAGTGGGGCGCATTCCGATCACGCAGTGACTGACCCCAAAAATTAACCGCTGTTGCGCAACCCCGCCGCAATGCCATTGATCGACAAATGTATCCCTGTGCGCGCCGCCGCATCCTGCTTACCTTCCCGGAAACGTTTCAGCAGCTCCACCTGCACGTGGTTGAGCGGGTCGATGTAGGGGAAACGGTTGCGTATCGAACGCTGCATCAGCGGGTTGGCTTGCTGCAACTCTTCCTGGCCCGTGATCAGCTTCAAGGCGTCCAGTGTGGCCGCGTATTCGGCGCGGATGCGCGTAAAGATGGCGTCGCGCAGGGCCTTGTCCTTGACGAGTTCCGCATACTTGCCGGCGATGGCGATGTCGCTCTTGGCCAGCACCATATCCATGTTCGACAGCAGGGAAGTGAAGAAGGGCCAGTCCGTGTACATGCCGCGCAGCACGTCCGCCCCGTCGGCGGGATGGGCGGCCAGGTAGGCTTGCACGGCGGAACCGAAACCGAACCAGCCCGGCAGCATCAAGCGGCATTGGGCCCAGCTCAAGACCCAGGGAATGGCGCGCAAATCCTCGATCGAGGTCGATTTCTTGCGCGAGGCGGGACGGCTGCCGATGTTCAGCGCGGCAATTTCCGCGATCACCGTCGATTCCCAGAAGTACTGCTCGAAGCCCTCGGTGCCGTAGACGAGGTCGCGGTAGGCGTTCAGGGCCGTGCCGGACAGTTCTTCCATGGCGGCCAAATGGCCCGCGCCGGCCGACGCCTTCGGCTGCAGCTGCGCCTGCGGCAGCAGGGTCGACTGGATGGTGGCGGCCACCAGCACTTCCAGGTTGCGGCGCCCTACCTCCGGGTTCGCATACTTGGCCGTGATGACTTCGCCCTGCTCCGTCAGGCGGATCTGCCCCTGCACGGCGCCGGCCGGCTGAGCCAGGATGGCTTCGTAGCTGGGTCCGCCGCCGCGGCCCACGGAACCGCCGCGGCCGTGGAACAAACGCAGCTTGATCTGGTATTGCTTGAACACGGTCACCAGCTCGATCTCGGCCTTGTAGAGTTCCCAGCCGGAGGTCAGGAAGCCGCCGTCCTTGTTGCTGTCGGAATAACCGAGCATGACTTCCTGCTGGTCCGCGCGCGAGGCCAGCAAGCCCCGGTAGAACGGCAAGCCGAAGGCGCGCGCCATGATGGCGGGGCCGGCGCGCAAGTCGTCGATGGTTTCGAACAGGGGAATGATGTTGACGTCCACTTCGCGGCTGTCCTGGCGCAGCAAGCCCACTTCTTTCAGCAGCAAGGCCACTTCCAGCAAGTCCGACACGCTGGCCGCCTTCGAGATGATGCAGTTCGGCACCGATTCCTTGCCATATTTGACGTGGGCTGCGCGCACGGCGCGGAAGATATCGAGTTCGGACGTCGTTTCTTCCGAGTACTGCGCATACGGCGACGTCAGCAGGCGTGGCGATTCCAGCTCGGCCAGCAGCAAGCTGATGCGCTGCTCTTCATCGAGGTCCAGGTAGACGAGGCCCGGCTGGGCGCCGGCGAACAGTTCGCCCACGACGCGCTCGTGCACGTCGGAATTCTGGCGCAAATCGAGCGGCGCCAGCGAGAAGCCGAAGACCTTGACGGCGCGCCGCAGCTGGCGCAGCCGGCCCCGCGCCAGCGCGCGCAAGCCATTGCTGACGAGCGAATGCTGGACCACGTCCAGGTCGGCCAGCAGTTCGGCGGCCGCCGCGTAAGGCTGCACGCCGTCCGCTTGCTTGCCCTTGCCAGAGAGCACCACGCGCGTCGCATCGAGGCGCGCATGGATGCCATGCAGGGCGCGGCGGTACGGTTCGTCGACCCGGTGCGGCGACGCATCGGCCGAGCGCTCGGCCAGCGCGCGCAGCGGCTCGCTGCAGGCGTTCAGGATTTGCGCCAGCGACAGTTGCGAAGCGAGCTTGCGCAATTCGCCCAAGTAAAAGTCGAGCACCTTGTCGGCTTGCGTCTGCAGGGTGCTGCGCAGGATGTCGGCCGTGACGAAGGGATTGCCGTCGCGGTCGCCGCCTATCCAGCTGCCGACTTTCATGAAATTAGGCAGTTCCGCATCTTCCCAGCGGGCATCGCGCTGGGCCAGCATGGTTTCCAGCGAGGAATATAATTTCGGCAATTCGCGCAAAATCGTGTGGTCGTAGAACGACAGGCCGTTGGCTACTTCATCCATGACGGACAGCTTGCTCGTGCGCAACAGGCGCGTTTGCCACAGGGTCACGATGCCGCGGCCCAGCGCTTCTTCGTTCTGCTCCGCCTCTTCCGGTGTCATTTGCACGCGGTCGCGCTCGCTCAACAGGCGCGCGATGGCCATCTGGCAATTCTGGATGCTCTTGCGCTGCACTTCCGTCGGATGCGCCGTGAACACGGGGCTGACGAAGGCATCTTCAAAGAACGTTTCCAGCGCATCGGCCTTGCCCGCGTCAAACACATTGCCGACGGCATGGCTGAGACTGCCCTGGCGCGGCGGCGAACCGGCAATCAAATGGGCGCGCGTGCGGCGGATGTGATGCTGATCTTCCGCAATGTTGGCCAGCAGCGAGAAATAGCTGAAGGCGCGCGTCAATTGCGTGGTTTCTTCCTGCGACAGCGCTTGCAGCGCGTCCGACAGCTGCGCGCGCGCCGCTTCATCATTGTCACGGCGGAAACGAATGGCCAGCTGGCGCACATGTTCGATGCGCTCGAAGGCAGGGTCGCCCAGGTGGTTGCGGATGGCGTCGCCCAACAGACGGCCCAGCTGGCGGATATCGCTGCTCAGCAGCTCGTCTTTCACTTCATTCATTTGCATGGTATGTATTTCCTGGGGCGGCCACGGTGGCACCGCACAGATTGCGTAGTACGCGCTCCCCGGCCGGGAAACGCCCATCATCCGATTTTTGTAGTAAATTTACCTTATTGCTTCACCACCCTCTTGATTATCATCAATAAAATCCATGCTCAAAGGGCCAACAAGGGCCTGCAAGCTATTTACCAGGGCAACAATATGAAAATTTACTACGCATTTAAGCGAAAGGCAATCAACTTTTGTCTTTCGAGGATCAAAAGTAACGGCGCAACACACAGGGCCGACGCTCTCCTGTATGCTGCGAATGAAACAAGGATGTAATCCACATCTTATGAACGATGCCCATGCGACTGACTGCCTACACTGACTACACCCTGCGCACCCTGATGTACCTGGGCGTGCACCGCGACCGCCTTGTCACCATCCAGGACATCGCCAACCTGCATGCTATTTCCAAGAATCACCTGATGAAGGTGGTGCACCAGCTGGGCCTGTCGGGCATCGTGGAAACCGTGCGTGGGAGGAATGGCGGCCTGCGCCTGGCGCGCGACCCGGCCGAGATCAATATCGGCACCGTGGTACGCGAAACGGAAAATGACTTTTTTATGGCGGAATGTTTTAACAAGGAAAACAATACCTGCCCGCTGACGCCCGATTGCCTGCTGAAGGCCAAGCTGGGCCAGGCCACGGCCGCCTTCCTGGCCGTGCTCGACACGGTAACCCTGGCCTCGATACTCGAAGCGACGCCGGGCGCGCCCGCGCTGGCGGCGGGCGTGATTCCCTTGCGCGTGGCAAAGTAAGGGTCAGGTAAGGGTCAGGTAAGCGCGTGCCACAAACAACAATGCCCGGCGAACCGGGCATTGTTTCCTGCAGTAGCTACCTAAAAAACATCAATGCGCGCTGGCGCCTGCCGCGCCGATGCCCGTTTCCGAACGCATTTGCTGCGCTTCGTAGCCGGCGCGGTCGATGCGCGCGCGGGGGCTCTTGTCGAGCACCGAGAACAGCCAGATGCCGACGAAGCCCGCCGTCATCGAGAACAGCGCCGGCGAAGCGTACGGGAACAGCGCTTCGCCATGACCGAGCACGTCGACCCACACGGACTTCGATACCACCGTCAGCGCCACGGCCGTGATCAAGCCCAGGAAGCCGCCGATGGTGGCGCCCCGCGTGGTGCAGTCTTTCCACAGCACCGACATGAACAGGACGGGGAAGTTGGCCGAAGCGGCAATCGCGAAGGCCAGCGACACCATGAAGGCGATGTTCTGCTTTTCAAAGGCGATGCCCAGCACCACGGCGATGATGCCCAGCACGATCGTCGTCACGCGCGACACCTTCAATTCGTTGGCGCCCGTGGCCTTGCCCTTCTTGATGACGGTGGCATACAGATCGTGCGACACGGCCGACGCGCCCGACAGGGTCAGACCAGCCACGACGGCCAGGATGGTGGCAAACGCGACCGCCGACATGAAACCGAGGAACACATTGCCGCCCACGGCCTTGGCCAGGTGCACGGCCGCCATGTTGTTACCGCCCAACAATTTACCCGCAGCATCCTTGAACTCGGGATTGGTGCTGACCAGCACGATGGCGCCAAAGCCGATGATGAAGGTCAGAATGTAGAAATAGGCGATCCAGGTGGTGGCCCAGAACACGGATTTGCGCGCTTCCTTGGCGCTCGGCACGGTGAAGAAACGCATCAGGATGTGCGGCAGGCCGGCCGTGCCGAACATCAGCGCCATGCCGAACGAGATGGCCGAGATCGGGTCCTTGATGAAGGAACCGGGGCCCATGATCGCTTCCTTGGTCGCATGCACGTCCACGGACTTGGCGAACAGCGCTTCCGGGCTGAAGTTGAACTGCGCCAGCACGGCCACGGCCATGAAGGTGGCGCCGCCCAGCAGCATCACGGCCTTGATGATCTGCACCCAGGTGGTGGCCGTCATGCCGCCGAACAGCACGTAGATCATCATCAAGGTACCGACCAGGACGACGGCGATCCAGTATTCGAGGCCGAACAGCAGCTTGATCAGCTGGCCCGCGCCCACCATCTGCGCGATCAGGTAAAAGGCCACGACGACGAGGGTGCCGGAGGCCGAGAAAATGCGGATCGGCGCCTGCTTGAAGCGGTAGGCGGCCACGTCGGCAAAGGTGTAGCGGCCCAGGTTGCGCAGGCGCTCGGCCATCAGAAAGGTGATGACGGGCCAGCCGACGAGAAAGCCGATGGCGTAGATCAGGCCATCGTAGCCGTTCAAAAAGACGGCGGCGGAAATGCCGAGAAACGATGCGGCCGACATATAGTCGCCCGCGATGGCCAGGCCGTTCTGGAAGCCCGTGATGCCGCCGCCGGCCGTGTAGAAATCGGAAGCCGACTTGGTCTTCTTGGCCGCCCATTTGGTGACGAACAGGGTAAAGATGACGAAGACGGCGAACATGATGATGGCCGTCCAGTTGGTGGGCTGCTTGACTGCCTGGCCCAGGTCGGCGCCGGCCGCGAACACGGCATTGCTGGCACCCAGCAAGGCCAGCGCGCTCAGACCGGACGCGCAGCGCAGCGCATGCTTGGCGGCGCTCATGCCTGCACCCGTGCCTGGATGGCGCTGGTCAGGTCGTCGAATTGCTTGTTGGCGCGGCGCACATAGATGCCCGTGATCACCACGGTAAACACGATGACGAACAAGCCGATCGGCATGCCCCAGGTCATCACGCCCGCGCCCGTTTTGGCAGCAAGAAATTCCTTGTCGAACGCGATGAGCAGGATGTAACCATAATACACCAGCATCATCAGGCCCGTCAGGGCCCAGCCGAAGCGCGAGCGCACCTTGACCAGCCGATGATAATTGGGGTCGGTCTTGAGTTTTTGTACCAGATCGTCATGCATGGTGTTGCCTCCGTTATGTAAAAAACTGCTCTTTTCTTTTCGAGCTTGCATTCACGATACGGCGCGAGGCTTACCCGCCCCTTACGGCGGCGGTTTTTTCTCGCAGGGGCAACACAAGGCAGTAGAAATCAGTTCAAGGCGGCTGCCGGTCCGAAGAATTCATGGTGCGTCTGCCGTTCCGGCACGCCCAGTTCGCGCAGGTATTGCTTGACGGCCCGCATGAATGGCTGCGGCCCCAGGAAGTAGGCGTCGACGTCGCGCGAGGCCGGCAGCCAGCGATTCAACTGCTCTTTATTCAACAATCCGACGGCATCGGGCGCATCTTGCTCGCCGACATGTTCCGCGTAGCAGTAATAGCGCTGCAGCTGCGGGTGCTGCGCGGCCAGTGCGTCGATCTGCGCACGGAATGCATGCACGCCGTGGTGGCGCGCCGCGTGGATGAAATGCACGGGACGCGTGCCGCGCAGGGCCGCCGTCAGCATGGCCAGGGTCGGCGTGATGCCCACGCCGCCGCTGATCAGCACCAGCGGCTTGTCGCTCTCGGTCAGGACGAAGTCGCCCGAGGGCGGCGTCAGCTGCACCGTGTCGCCCGCCTGCACGTGGTCATGGAAGAAATTCGACACCTTGCCGCCCTCTTCCCGCTTGACGCTGATGCGGTAGGTCTGGCCATTGCTGGCGGCGGACAACGAGTACTGGCGGCGCATGGGCACGCCATCGACGTTGACCAGCACGCCGATGTATTGACCCGGCGCAAAGTCGAGCACGGGCTGGCCATTGGCGGGCGCCAGCAGGAAGGACGTGATCTCGCCGCTTTCCACCGTCTTGCTGCGCACGGTAAAGTCGCGTGCGCCGCTCCAGCCGCCCGGTGCGGCCGCCTGCGCCTTGTAGATGCGCCCTTCTTCGCCGGCCAAAATATCGGCCAGTTGGCCGTAGGCCGCGCCCCAGGCATCGATGACGGCATCGCTGGCGATCTCTGCGCCCAGCACTTCGCGGATCGCCTGCAGCAGGCTGGCGCCCACCAGCGGATAGTGCTCGGCGCGGATCTGCAGGGCCACGTGCTTGTTGACGATGGTGGCCACCAGGTCGCCCAGCGCTGCCAGCTGATCGATATGTTTGGCATACATCAACACGCCATTGGCCAGCGCGCGCTGCTGGTCGCCGCTGTGCTGGTGCGCCTGGTTAAAGTACGGCAGCACTTCGGGATGGTCGCGGAACAGATTCTTGTAGAAATGACGGGTCAGCGCTTCGCCGCCCTGCTCGAGGATGGGGACGGTGGCCGTGATGATGGCGCGTTGTTCTTGGGTCAGCATGTGGAATTCCTTTAGATAGATGAGCAGGCGGTTTTCAGGCCAGTGATTCGATGGCGGGATAAAGATCGTGGTCTTCGCGGCGCATGCGCTGGAACAGCGCATGCAGCACGGTATTGGCTTCGCTGCGGAAGGCGTCCGGTTCGGCTGCCAGGCGCACGGGCGTATTCCAGCGGCCCGCGAAATCGAGGTAGGCGCCGGCGATGCCGTGCATCTCGTGTTCGTACTGGCGCCCCAGCTGGGCCACCGTGGCCACGCCGGACGCCTGCGCGGCCGGATACAGGTAGCGCTGCTCGACGGCCAGGTGCAGCTTGATCAAGCCGCTCATGGCGACGATCTGTTCGGCGATGGCCTGCGCCTGCGCGGCGACACCGCCGCGCGCCAGCCGGCGCAAGTCATCGATGGCGGCCAGGATGGCCAGGTGCTGCTGTTTGAATTTGTCGATATTCATGGCGTGATTCTCTTGTTGAGTGTTGCCAGTGTAGCGGAATCCGCTTAAACATGCAAATCATATACATCTTTAATGACCCAGGCGACGACGTCAATGTTTCCGGCAGGAATGTACATCGACATGCGCCACTATGTGCGGCACAGAACACAAGCCATGGCCATGTCTGCCTATAATTTATTCATCACAGCGCGTGCCCGTTTGCGGCCGTGCCGCACCCTCCACTCAGCGAAGGATCAGCATGAACATCAAGACGGGCATGGGCCAGGCGCAACAACTGGCCGGCATCATCAACGAACACCACACGGAACTGCTGGACGGCTGGATGGCCGGCCTGATCGCCCGCCTGGTGCGGCGCGACAAGATCGCCGAAAACGAACTGCGCCAGCAGGCATCGCAATTCCTGCCGCTGCTGGCGGGCGCGCTGGATAGCGGCGACTCGTTCGACATCGAGGGCGGCGCCTGGGACGACACGCGCCAGCTGCTGGCCGAAATATCGCAGTCGCGCGTACGCCAGGGCTATTCGCCGATCGACACGGCCAGCTTCATGTTCGCCCTCAAGGAACCGCTGTTCGCCTACCTGCGCAAGGCAATCACGGCGCAGCCGGAGCAGCTGGGCGACGCCATCGTCAGCACCAGCAAATTGTTCGACGAGCTGGGCCTGCTGACCATCGCCGTCTACCAGAAGGCGCGCGAACAGGTGATATTGCGCCAGCAGCAGGAATTGCTGGAGTTGTCCACGCCCGTGGTGCAGCTGTGGCAAAACGTGCTGGCCCTGCCCCTGATCGGCACCCTCGACAGCGCCCGCACGCAGGTGGTAATGGAAAGCCTGCTGCAAAAGATCGTCGATACGGGCGCCCTGATCGCCATCATCGACATCACGGGCGTGCCCACCGTCGACACCCTGGTGGCGCAGCACCTGCTGAAGACCATCGCCGCCGCGCGCCTGATGGGCGCCGACTGCATCATCAGCGGCATCCGCCCGCAGATCGCGCAAACCATCGTGCACCTGGGCGTCAACCTGGAAGACGTGATGACCAAGGCCACCCTGGCCGACGCCTTCGTCGTGGCCCTGAAACGCACGGGTTCCAGCATCACCTACCAGCAGCAACAACACTGAGGCGCCTATGGAAAGAATCCCCATTTTACGCATGGGCCGGCTGTTGCTGGTGACGATACAGGTGGACATGCACGACCGCCTGGCGATGACCCTGCAGGACGACCTGACCACCCGCATCGTGACGGACCGCGCCACGGGCGTGCTGATCGACATTTCCGCGCTCGACATCGTCGACTCCTTTATCGGCCGCATGATCAGCAACACGGCGGCGATGGCGAAAATCCTCGACGCGCGCACCGTCGTCGTCGGCATGCAGCCGGCCGTCGCCATCACCCTGGTGGAACTGGGGCTGACCCTGGAAGGCGTGAGCACGGCGCTCAACGTGGAGCTGGGCATCAAGCTGCTGGAACGGGGCGGCGCATGCGCATGACGGGGGCGCCATGCTAGGCGCGCAGGCACAGGAGCGGGCGCAGCCGGGGGCGCAACAGATCCTGCCCCTGCATAACGACGAAGACGTCGTGCGCTTGCGCAAGCAGGTGCGCGACAGCATGGTCGCCATGGGTTTTGGCCTGATCGAACAGACCAAGATCATCACGGCGGCCAGCGAACTGGCGCGCAACACCCTGCGCTACGGCGGCGGCGGCGAGGCGCGCATCGCGCGCGTCAGCGATGGCGCGCGCCAGGGCCTGGAACTGCGCTTCGTCGACGCGGGACCGGGCATTGACGATATTCCCCTGGCGCTGACCGATGGCTATACCAGCGGCGGCGGGCTGGGACTGGGGCTGGGCGGCGCCAAGCGCCTGGCCGACGCATTTCACATCGACACGGCGCCCGGCGCGGGCACCACCGTCACCATCGCGAAATGGAAGCTGTTTTGAACCACCAGGAACCACAGCCTGACATTCTCAGGCAAAGAAGTTTTCCCATCGGCGAACCGAGCGAGATCGCCGCGGCCCGCCGCGCCGGCAACGAGCTGGCGCGCCGCATCGGCTTCGACGACGTGCGCACGGGCCAGCTGGCCATCATCATCAGCGAGGCGGCCACCAATATCGTCAAGCACGCGCAGCGCGGCGAGATCCTGCTGCGCAAGGTGCTGCGCGGCGGCACCAGCGGCATCGAAGTGCTGGCCATCGACAACGGCCCCGGCATGGCCAATGTGCGCCAGCACATGCAGGATGGCCATTCCACCACGGGCACCTACGGCGTGGGACTGGGCGCGATACGCCGCCTGAGCCAGGAATTCGACCTGTACACGGGACCCGGCAAGGGCACGGTACTGATGATGGTGGTATGGGGACCCAACGCCAGCAGCGCCATTCCCGCCCATCCGAACTGGCGCATCGGCGCCGTGTGCCTGCCGCTGGCCTCGGAACAAGTGTGCGGCGACGCGTGGAACGTCGTGTGCGAAGGCCATGAACTGAGCCTGATGGTGGCCGATGGCCTGGGCCACGGCCCGCTGGCGGCGCGCGCGTCGGAACGCGCCAGCGCCCTGCTGGAACACGACACGCCCGGCCTGCCGCCCCTGCCCGCCCCCTTCATCGAACTGGCCCACGGCGCGCTGCGCACCACGCGCGGCGCGGCCATGGCGGTGGCGCATATCGACAGCGCGCGCCGCGAATTGCGCTATGCCGGCGTGGGCAACATCGCCGCCTGCGCCTTCGACGCGCAGCAGCGCCGGCATCTGCTGTCGCATAACGGCATCGTCGGCAGCAATCTGCGCAAGGTGCAGGAATTCTGCTATCCGTGGCAGCTGGGCACCACCCTGATCATGCACTCGGACGGCTTGCACACGCGCTGGGACCTGGAACAGTATCCGGGCCTGGCGCAATGCCACCCCAGCCTGATCGCCGCCGTGCTGTACCGCGATTTTTCGCGCGGGCGCGACGACGTTACGGTGGTGGTGCTGCGCGAACATGAGGAACATCAGGCTGTAACGGCAGAAAGGACAGGTGGGGCATGACGCAACGCATATTGACGGCCCATATCGGCAGCGAACTCGATGTGGTGGGGGCGCGCCAGCGCGCGCGACAGATCGCCGCCCTGTGCGGCTTCGGCGTGCAGGATCAGGTGCGCATCGCCACGGCCGTGTCGGAACTGGCGCGCAACGTCTACAACTACGCGGGCAGCGGCAAGGTGCATTTCGCCATCGATGGCCAGACGGCGCCGCAGGTGCTCAGCATCCGCATCGAGGACCAGGGTCCCGGCATCGCGCAACTCGACCGGATACTGGCCGGCACCTACCGCTCGCCCACGGGCATGGGCCTGGGCATCCTGGGCGCGCAGCGCCTGATGGACCGCTGCCATATCCACAGCGCGCCCGGCGACGGCACGCAAATCACGCTGCACAAGCTGTTCCCGCGCGACGCGCCCCTGCTCGACGGGCAAAGCATCGGCACGCTGTCCGGCAGCCTGCAGGCGCTGCCGTCGGATATCACGCTGTCCGAGGTGCAGCAGCAGAACCGCGAACTGCTGAGCACCCTGGCCGAACTGAAGACGCGCCAGGACGATTTGCTGCAACTGACGCGCGAACTGGAAGACACCAACCGGGGCGTGGTGGCGCTGTTCGCGGAACTCGATGAAAAAGCCGACCACCTGCGCCGCGCCGACCAGATGAAGTCGCGCTTCCTGTCGAACATGAGCCATGAATTCCGCACGCCGCTCAGCTCCATCCGCGCCCTGTCCAAGCTGCTGCTCGACCGCATCGACGGCGAACTGTCGGAGGAACAGGAAAAGCAGGTGCTGTTCATCCTGCAAAGCGCCGTCAGCCTGAGCGACCTGGTGAACGACTTGCTGGACCTGGCCAAGATCGAGGCGGGCAAGGTCGACGTGCACGCCAACAGCTTCCAGGTGGCCGACCTGTTCAGCGCCCTGCGCGGCATGCTGCGCCCGCTGCTGGTGTCCGATACGCTCACGCTCACCTTCATCGACCCCGACCCGGCGCTGCAGATCCATACGGATGAAGGCAAGCTGTCGCAAATCCTGCGCAACTTCATCTCCAACGCGCTCAAGTTCACGGAGGCGGGTGCCATCGTCGTCAGCGCCACGCCCTTGCCGGAGCAGGACGCCATCCGCTTTTCCGTCTCCGACACGGGCCTGGGCATCGATGCCGAAGACGTGCAGCTGATCTTCGAGGAATTCAGCCAGGTGGAAAACCACATGCAGCGCAAGGTCAAGGGCACGGGCCTGGGCCTGCCCCTGTGCCGCAACCTGGCCACCCTGCTCAATGGCACGGTGTCCGTGGACAGCACGCCGGGCCACGGTTCGCTGTTTTCCGTGGTCCTGCCCACCAGCTACCATGCGCCCGAAGGCAGCCTGCCGCCGAGCGCGCCGGCCAACGACAACGGCAACGACCAGCGCATCGGCGTGCTGGTGGTGGAAGACAATCCGCCCGTGCGCCTGCTGTATGAAAAATTCTTGGCCGGCAGCGAATTTCGCGTCGTCCCCGCACGCAGCGTGCGCGAGGCGCAGGAACGCTGGGAACAGCAGCGACCCGCCGCCGTCATCCTCGACATCCTGCTGCACGGCGAAACGGCCTGGCACTGGCTGGCCGAGCTGAAAAACGACCCGCTGCGGCGCCAGGTGCCCGTCATCGTCGCCACCGAGATCGACGACGTGCGCAAGGGCCTGGCCCTGGGCGCCGACGCCTATTACGTCAAGCCGCTGTCGCGCCAGCAATTGCTGGCGACCCTGCGCGCGCTGATCGGCAACCAACATCACCGGCAAGAGCCGGTTCCGCCGCAAGGCACAACCACCTGGGACAATGCGCATGCTACCGGATAACAACAGCGATGCTCTGATCCTGAACGTCGATGACAGCGATGGCGCACGCTACGCCAAATCGCGCATCCTCAAACGCGCCGGCTTCAAGGTCATCGAAGCCTCGAACGGGGGCGACGCGCTGCTGCGCGCCCGCCAGGACCGCCCTAACCTGATCCTGCTCGACGTCAAGCTGCCCGACATCAACGGCCTGGAAGTGTGCCGCCAACTGAAGGGCGGTGCCGAGACGAACACCATTCTGGTGCTGCAGACGTCGGCCTCGTGCATCGGCACGGCCGACAAGATCCGCGCCCTCGATGGCGGCGCCGACAATTACCTGGTCGAGCCGATCGAGGCCGATGAACTGATCGCCAACGTCAAGGCGCTGCTGAGGCTGGGCCGGGTCGAGCGCGCGCTGCGCGACGTGGACCGCCGCAAGGATGAATTCCTGGCCACCCTGGCCCACGAATTGCGCAATCCGCTGGGCCCCATCCGCACGGCGCTGGCCCTGTTGTGCAAGCTCGACCCCGTCGTGCCGGCCGTGCAGGACAATGCGCGCCGCACCATCGGCCGCCACACGGACCACCTGGTGCGCCTGGTGGACGACCTGCTCGACGTGTCGCGCATTTCGCAGGGCAAGATCTCGCTGCAATGGGAAAGCGTGAGCCTGCTCAGCGTCATCCGCAGCGCGCTGGAAACGAGTTCGCACAGCATCGAGGCGCGCGGCCATGCGCTCGACGTGCATCTGCCCAAGGAAGAACTGTGGGTCTGCGGCGACGCCGTGCGCCTGTCGCAGATCGTCGCCAACCTGCTGCTCAACGCGGCCAAGTTCACGGCGCCGGGCGGACGCATCGCCATTTCCGCCGCGCGCGAAGGCGACAATGTGCGCATCCGCCTGAGCGACAACGGCATCGGCATCGCCGCCGCCAGCATCGACAGCATCTTCGGCCTGTTCGAGCAGAGCGGCCATTCGCCCGACCGGGTGCAGGACGGCCTGGGCATCGGCCTGTCGCTGGTGCGCAACCTGGTGACCTTGCACGGCGGCCAGGTCAGCGTGCACAGCCCCGGCGTGGGACTGGGCAGCACCTTCGAGGTCATCCTGCCCCTCGACGCCAACGTGCCCGTGCCGGCCGCCGCGCCGGCGCCCGAAGCGGCCAGCGGCGGCAGCCAGCGCATCCTCGTGGTCGACGACAACAGCGATGCGGCCGACACCCTGGCCGAACTGCTGGAAATGTACGGCCACACGGTGCGCACGGCCTACACGGGCGCGCAAGCGACCGAGCGCACCCTGGAATTCAAGCCCGACATCGTCTTTCTCGACATCGGCCTGCCCGACATGAGCGGCTACGACGTGGCCGGCAAATTGCGCCAGCTGCCGATACCGCAGCAATTCCAGCTCGTGGCGCTGACCGGCTACGGCCAGGAACACGACCGCCAGGCGGCCCTGCAGGCCGGGTTCAACGAGCACTTCGCCAAGCCTGTCGATTTCGGCAAGCTGGCCATGCTGGGGCTGCATATCACGCCATGAGCGCAGCATGAGCGGGGGGGACGGCTGCCGGTTGCCGAAGCGTCGGCTATAATCGGCGGCCGGCGATGGCGCCGCATCGCATCCGCCGCGCCGGGCACCCCACCATTGGAACGATCACATGAAAAGCCGCACGCCGCTGCTGCGCATCACCATGATACTGGGCGCCCTGCACGCCCTGCTGGGCTGGCTGCTGCTGCCCGCGCTGCCCGTCGGCCTGGCCGGCTGGCTGCTGGGCGGCGCCGTCTTGCTGGCCTCGACCATGCTGATGCCGATGACCATCTTCGCCCGCGCCGTCACCAACGATGCGCGCCTGGCCGACCGTTTGAGCTGGGCCGGCTCGCTGTGCATGGGCTTTTTTTCCTCGCTGTTCGTGCTCACCGTGCTGCGCGAACTGCTGATGCTGATCCCCGCCACCCGCCCGCATGCCCAGGCGTCCGCCGTGGCGGCGCTAGCCCTGGCGCTGCTGGCCACCGTCGTCGGTTTCATCAACGCCCGCCGTGTGGCGCGCGTGCGCGAAGTCTCGGTGCCGATTACCGGCTTGCCGGCCGCCCTGCAAGGTTTTAGCATCGTGCAGCTGAGCGACATCCACGTAGGCGCCACCATCAAGCGCGCCTATGTGGACGCCATCGTCGCGCGCGCCAACGGCCTGCAAGCGGACTTCATCGCCATCACGGGCGACGTGGTCGACGGCACGGTGGCGCAACTGGCCAGCCATACGGCGCCGCTGGGCGAGCTTCGGGCGCGCCACGGCGTCTTTCTCGTCACGGGCAACCACGAATACTATTCGGGCGCCGCGCCGTGGGTGGCGGAATTTCGCCGCCTGGGCTTGCGCGTGCTGATGAACGAGCACACGGTGCTCGAGCACGACGGCGCGCGCCTGGCGCTGGCCGGCGTCACCGATTTCAATGCCGGTGCCTTCGATCCGGATCAACGCAGCGACCCGCAGGGCGCCATCGCCGGCGCACCGGCCGATATCCCCCGCATCCTGCTGGCGCACCAGCCGCGCAGCGCGCCCGAGGCGGAAGCGGCCGGCTACGACCTGCAATTGTCGGGCCACACCCACGGGGGCCAGTTCTGGCCATGGAATCTGTTCGTGCCGCTGCAGCAGCCTTACGTGGCGGGCCTGCACCGGCAAGGCCGCCTGTGGATTTATGTCAGCCGCGGCACGGGCTACTGGGGCCCGCCGAAGCGCATCGGCGCGCCGGCGGAGATTACGCTGTTGCGGCTGGTGGCGGCGTAGAACCTAGTCGGCCCAGCTGGCCATCCATGCCTCGTAACGCGCCGCCACGGCTGGCGGATTCAAATGCGCCAGCGCGCCTTCCACCGGCTCGCTGTCGCTGACCTCGAACAGCAGCAGATTTTCATCGCGCTGCGCGCCCGTGCCGAATACCCCTTCGGCGTCAAGCTGCGCCAGCGCCGCGATGCAGGCGTCGAACACGCCGGTGCGGAAGGTGGCGAATGCGACGTCGAACGGCAAGCCACGGTGCGCCTGCAGCAGCAAACGGTAGGCGCTGTCGAAGTAGGCGCCGCCGTCGTCAAACGCCCATTCGGCCGGGTTCCACAGCATCTCTTCGCCGTATTCCGAGGCGGCCAGCGCTTCGCGGCTGTTCGCCATGGGGCCGATGGTCATGGCGCTGTCGTCGCTGACCAGCGCGAAAGCGTCGATGTGCTGATCCGGATGCGCACGGCGCACGCAGTCGAAAGCCAGGCGCGCGGCCTGCGCCACCAGGGTTTGCAGCAGCGCGAAATCGAAGACGGCAGGATCGATGACGCTCGCCCGCGCCAAGCTGTAGCCATCGGCCAGCGCCGCCTGGCAACAGGTGGCGTACGCGGCCTGCGCCTCGGCTTCGCTGGCGTAGTCCTTGCGCGTCTCCGCACCCCAGGTCATGGCCGCGCCGGCGGCCGTCCAGACGGTCGTGCCAAATACGCGCGCTTCCTGGAAGCGGGCCGGCTGATCGCCGTCAAAGGTGTAAAACAGACTGTAGTTATCAGGCATGAGAATTTTTCTTTGTTTAATCGGGCCGCATCTGCGCGGCGAAATCGCGCTGGCGGAACTGCTCCAGCAAAAAATCGACGAAGACGCGCGTCTTCGCGGGCAGCAGCTTCTTGCTCGCATAGTACACGGACAGGGGGCCGGAATCGGCATGCCAGCCGGGCAGCAGGCGGATCAACGCGCCGCTGCGCAAATGGGCCAGCGCGTGCGGCATGGGCAGCAGCGCCACGCCGACACCCTGGATGGCCGCCTGCGCCATCGCTTCCGGATCGTCGAAGATGGCGCGCGGCCGGCATTCGGCCACGCCTTCGCCGCCCGCTCCATCGCGCAATATCCAGCTGCGCAATCTGCCGCTGCCGGCCGAGCGGCGCGCCACGCCGTCGAATTGCGCCAGGTCCGAAGGATGGGCGGGCATGCTTTTCCCCCGCATGAAGGCGGGCGACGCCGTGGCGACGACGTGGGCGTGGCCCAGTTCACGGGCCACCACGCCGGGCGTCAGCTCGATGCCGCCGCCGATGGCCACGTCAAAGCCCTCGCCGATCAAGTCCACTTGCCGGTTGTCGAAATGGCAGTCGGGAATGACGCCCGGGTAGCGCGCAATGAAGTCGCCCAGCAAGGGCACCACGTAGCTGCGCCCGAACGACGGCGCCATGCTGATTTTCAGGATGCCGGCCGGCTGGCCGCCCTCTTCGGCCACGCCGGCGATCGCCTCGCGCAAGGTGGACAGGGCGCCGGCTATCTGCTGCAGGAAGCGTTCGCCCCCTTCCGTCAGGGTCAGGCGGCGCGTGCTGCGCTGGAACAGGCGCAGTCCCAGGCTCGCTTCCAGCCGCGCCACGTTCTTGCTGACGGCCGCCGGCGTCAGCCCCAGGCGGCGCGCGGCCGCCGAAAAACTGCCCAGTTCGGCAGACAGCACAAACGATTGCAAGTGATTGAGGGCATCCATGCGCCTATTCTACCCGCTCACTTGATCGTTTTAGTTGAAAGTGATTGTAGCGATTCATGGCTAGCGCGCCAGGAATGAAACCTAGATACTGAATTCCTCGACTCCTCACACAGAAAGCCCATCATGCAAACCCAAAGCAACCATACCCAGTCACTGCTGAACAAGATCGCCTTTGTGACGGGCGGCTCGCGCGGCATCGGCGCGGCCATCGTGCGCCGCCTGGCCAGCCAGGGCGCCCATGTCGTCTTCACCTATCAAAGCTCGGCCGCCGAAGCGCAGGCGCTGGCCGCCAAGGTGGAAGCGGCCGGCGGCAAGGCGCTGGGCGTGCAAGCCGATGCGGCCGACGCCGCAACCCTGACGGCGGCCATCGACCAGGTGGCGGCGCAATTTGGGCGTATCGATATCCTCGTCAATAACGCGGGCGTGTTCCTGCCCGGCGCCATCGATGACTTTTCGCTGGCGGACTTCGACAAGACGATTGCCGTCAACGTGCGCGCCGTGTTCGTGGCCATCAAGGCGGCCGTGGCGCACATGCAGACGGGCGGGCGCATCATCAATATCGGCAGCACGAATGCGCACCGCATGCCGTTCGGTGGCGCGGCCGCCTACGCCATGAGCAAATCGGCGCTGAGCGGCCTGACGCAAGGCCTGTCGCGCGACCTGGGACCGCACGGCATCACCATCAACAACGTGGAACCGGGTCCCGTCGCCACCGACATGAACCCGCCCACGGGCGACTTCGCCGACCTGATGCACGGCCTGATGGCCCTGCCCCGCCACGGCACGGCCGATGAAATCGCCGGCATGGTGGCTTACCTGGCCAGCGACGAAGCGGCGTTCGTCACGGGCGCCGGGCTGAAGATCGACGGGGGTTTTGCCGCCTGATCCAGCCCGAACATCAGCGAACGGTGTGCCGCCACGCCCGCCATGGCGCCGTCGGCCACCGCGAACGCCACGCTGCCGGCCATGCGGCCCGCGTCACCGCAGCAAAAGACGCCGGGCACGCTGCTGGCCTTTTGCTCGTCGGTGCGCACGAACGGACCCATGGCGCCCTCTTCCAGCGCGCAGCCCAGCGTCACAGCCAGGGCACTGGCCAGGCGGGTGCGGGTGGCCACGAACAGGCCGGCCATCGCATGGCGGCTGCCGTCGGCCATGACCACGTCGGCCACGCCGTCGATCCGCGCCACGGGCGTGCGCAGCACCGTCACGCCGCGCGCGCCCAGTTGCGCCAGCTGCGCCGCATCGGGCTCGAACGCGCCATTCAGGAAAAAAGTGACCGTGCCCCAGTCGGGCAGCATCAGCGCATGGTGCATCGACAGTGGCCCGGTGGCCAGCACGCCGATGGCGCCCTGCTCCAGTTCATAACCGTGGCAATAGGGGCAGTGAAAGACGCTGGTGCCCCAGCGCTCGGACAAACCATCGACGGGCGGCAGCTCGTCGATCACGCCGGTGGCCAGCACCAGGCGGCGGCCGTGAACGACATTGCCGTCCGCCAGGATCACGTCGAAGCCATCGCCATCGCGGCTGGCCGCCGCCTGCACGGCCGTGCCGTCCAGCCAGGACACGGTGGCATACGCCAGCAGCTGCGCCTTGCCCTCGGCGGCGATGGCGGCCGTCCCGCTGCCGTCCTGGGTCAGGAAACCGTGGGAATGGCTGGCGTAGCGGTTGCGGCGCTGGCCGCCGTCGATCACCAGCACGCGGCGGCGGGCGCGCGCCAGTTGCGTGGCGGCGGACAGGCCGGCGTAGCTGCCGCCGACGATGATGGCGTCAAAGATGTGCATGGGGTGCTCCTCGGTGGATGGCATATTGTTGGCTGAAACGGTCGGCCAGGTCGGCCAGGGTGACGGCGCCGAAGCGCCGGATCAGCAGCGCCTCGGCTTCGTCGAAGGCGCCGGCCAGCGACTGGTTGACCACCTGCTCCACCAGGCAGCCCGGCTGGTCGACGCGGTTGCCCATGGCGAAGATGGTGGGCGAGCCGACGGCCACGTAGATGTCTGGCAAGGTGACGCGGTGCAGATCGCAGACGATACGCCAGCCGCCGCCATGCCCCTTGACCGAGGCCACGTAGCCGCGTTCGCGCAAGCCGGCCATCACGCGCCGCACCAGCACGGGGTTGGTGTCCAGGCAGCCGGCGAGTTCCTCGGACGTCATCGGGCGTCCCGCGTGGGCCATGTGCAGCAGCACATGGAGAATCGATGATAGTTTGCTGTCGCGTCTCATGTAACTCATGATAGTACATAAATTTCGCATATGCAAACGAGTTGCAAAAAACCTGCGCAAGAAAAAGGGGTCAGGCCCTGTCGGGTCTGACCCCAGCCTTTGCTTCAGGGTGATTTTTTAAGCTGCGGATGTTTCCTTGCGACGCCGTCCCCGCCACCACAGCAGCAAGGCCAGCAGCACCAGCACGGCGACGATGATGGCGGCGCGGGCCAGGCCGATCAGGTTCGAGGCAGGACCGCCGTTGCGCAGGGTCGTCACCTGCTCCGCCGTCACCTTCACGTCAGGATTGCCGTACATCTTCTGCACGTAATTGCCGAGGGTGACGATCTGCTCGTCCGACAGGGTCTGGCGGAAGGCGGGCATCCGGTGTCCC
The DNA here is from genome assembly GCF_046113285.1 of Janthinobacterium aestuarii. Lineage (NCBI taxonomy): Bacteria > Pseudomonadati > Pseudomonadota > Betaproteobacteria > Burkholderiales > Oxalobacteraceae > Janthinobacterium > Janthinobacterium aestuarii. The sequence continues at coordinate 2,828,594 of NZ_CP142524.1, read as the reverse complement.
GCAGTATGATTACCCTTGCCATCCTGCCGCTCCACCCCATCGAGGATCGCCATCACCAGGTTGTTGCTGTTGCTGCGGCCCGTCACCGAGTTGTGGAACAAGGGCGGCAAGCTGCCGTCGAAACTGCCCTCGCCCCTCGCCTGGTGGCAGCTGGCGCACTGCGCATCGTACAGCTGCGCACCCGACATCCTGTTCAGGTTTTGCGGCAGCGGCACGCCGCGGATCGCATTGAGCTCATCGCCCGCCTGGCCCCATTGCGTCACCGGTTTCGTATCCGCCTTGTCGCGGATGGCGGGTACGCTCTTGATGTAGTGCGCGATGGCGCTCAGGTCCGCGTCGCTCAGGTGCTTCAGGCTATGGTCGATGGCTTCGGCCATCGGTCCGGCAGCCTGCCCCCGGTGCGCGGCGCGGCCCGTGCGCAGGTAGTCGACCAGGTCTTGCTGGCTCCAGCTGCCGATGCCGCTGTTGGCGTCCGAGGTGATGTTCGGCGCAAACCAGGTACCCAGATCAAAGCCCCCCAGCTCCTTCGACAGCTGCTCGGCCATCAGCGCGTTGCGCGGCGTGTGGCACGTGCTGCAGTGGGCCAGCCCTTGCGCCAGGTAGGCGCCGCGGTTCCACTCCATGCTCTTGGCCGCATCGGCCACGAACGGCTTCTTGTCGAGGAAGAGCCAATTCCAGCCCGCCATCGACAGGCGGATGTTGAACGGGAACGGCAAGTCCGTCTTTTGCGCTGGCGCCGTGTCCACCGCCGCCACGCCATGCATGAAGTAGGCGTACAGGGCGGCCGTGTCGTCATCCGTCACCCTGGCGTAGGCCGTGTAGGGCATGGCCGGGTACAAGTGCGCGCCGTCGGCCCGCACGCCATGGCGCACGGCGTCGGAAAACTGCTTGAGCGTGTAGTTGCCGATGCCGTGCGTTGTCGACGGCGTGATGTTGGTGGCGACAATGGCCCCCAGCGGCGTGGCCAGGGCCAGGCCGCCCGCCATCGGCTTGCCGCCCGGGACGCTGTGGCAGGCGATGCAGTCGCCCGCCGTCGCCAGGTAGCGGCCACGTTCGATGGCCTGCACGTCGGCGCCAGGGGCGTTCGCCGCCAGCACGGGCAAGGCCAGTGCCAGCAAGGCGGCGCCGGCCGCCATTCTGAAGGTCGCCATCATGCTGTTCCTCCCTGTTGTTCGTCGAGGATATGCTTGACGGTGCGCAGTGCCACGGCCAGGCCGTTTTCCGTCGAATTGCAGGTGCCGGACGTGGGCAGCACGCCGGTGCTGCACAAGAACAGGTTGGCATGGTCGAAGGTGCGGCCCCACTGGTCGCACACGGCCTTGGCCGGATCGGAACCCATCGACAGGGTGCCGCAGATGTGCTGGTTGTTGGCGAACACGCCTTCCTTGCTGTGGCGCAGATTGGTGCCGCCCATCAGTTTGGCGATCTGCTCGAAATCCTGCTTAGAGCGTTCGTGGCCCCGTTTCGTGTACTCGTCGATCGCATAATGCGCCTGCGGCTTGGGGATGCCCATGGCATCCTTCTCGCTGCTGAGGGCGATGCGGTTTTCCGGGTTCGGCAGCACTTCCAGCACGTTTTTCAGGCTCATTTCGCGCGCCGAGCGGAAACGCAGCTGCTGTTCGAATTCCGCGCCAAACACGCCCTTGCCGATCAACTCCCTGGTCGCGCCATCGACGCGCGAAATGTTCGTGAAATCGAGGCGGTACGGCGAGTGTTCGCTGCGAAAGTCGCCATCGCGCATGGTATTGATGGAATTGGGACTTTGCGGGCCCCGGCCCAGCCACAGGTCTTCATCGGCGTCGAAGGTGATCGAGGTGCTCGGGTGGTCCATCAGGTTGCGGCCCACCATGTCGCTGCTGTTGGCCAGGCCGTTCGGGTACTTGTCCGTGGCGGAAACGAGCAGCAAACGGGGGCTTTCGATGCCGTTGGCGGCCAGAATGAAGGTCCTGGCCGTGACCCGGTGACTTTTTTTATCCACGTCGTAGTACAGGGCAGCCGTGATGCGGCCCTGCGCGTCGTGTTCCAGCTTGTAGACGTTGGCGTTGCACACGATTCTGACGCCCGCGTCTTCCGCCTGCTGCGCGGCGATGCCGCCGTGGTATTGCGCGTCGATGGGGCAGATCGGCTGGCAGCTGTTGTTGCCGCAGCAGGCCGGGCGGCCATCGTAGCTGACGCTGTTGCGCGCCACCGTATTGCCCACCACCTTGAACGACGGGTCGAGGCGTTCGCGGATGCGGCGCATGGCGTACGGCTCCGTCACGGCATCCATCGGGAATGGCTGCTTGCGCGGCGAACCCGTATTCTCCGCACCCGAGACGCCCATGATCTCTTCCGCTTCCTGGTAGAACGGCTCCAGGTCTTCGTAGCTGATGGGCCAGTCGACGCCCACGCCGTACAAGGTGTGGATGCGGAAATCGTTCGGCACGTTGCGCCAGGCCTGCGCGGCCCAGTGCCACGAGGTGCCGCCAAACTGGCGGATGTATTCGGCCGGGTACGGATACGGGCCCGCCTGCACCAGGTAGCCGTTATCCTTCGGCTGGTAGATCGGGTGCGGCGCCGTGGCCACCGATGGATACGGCGACATCCAGTCGCTGCGGCGCGTCGTGTTGCGGAAACGGGCGACGATTTCGCCGCGCGACACGCGCGGGCCCGCTTCGAGGATCAGCACCGAGGCGCCGGCCAGCGCCAGTTTGCGCGCGGCCAGCGAACCGATGATGCCGGAGCCGATCACGAGGTAATCGGCGGAGAGTGCTTCAGCCATGATGGCTCCTTAAATTGGTTTTCTGGCCCAGCTACCGTAGGCGCCGTAGGAATACGTGGGAGGCTTGAGGACGTCGGCCACGACGGCCGCGTTCAGCGCCTGCTCGTAGGCGACGCAGACGGCCGCCTCGCCCGTGCCGATGATGCCCAGGTACCAGGCGCTGGCGATCTGGCGCGGCAGGGCCGCCAGCGGCGACTGTGCCGGGTCGAGCGCATCGAGCGCTTCCTGCAGGCCGGCCGCCTGCAAGCCCTGCGCATTGATCAGGGCCAGCAGCGCGCGCACATTCGCGGGGAAGGCGGCGTCCTGCGCCACCAACGCGTCATACAGGCGCCGGGCCAGCACGGGATCGAGCACCTGGCGCCCGACCAGCATGGCCGACACGCCCAGGAAGGCGCCCTGCTCCGCACTGGCGACCGGCTCGGCCAGCGCCCAGGGAATCAGCGCCGCGGCCGAAGCCGACAGCAAGCCGGCCAGCACCATGCGGCGGCCGGGATTCAGGGGGCCGCGGCCCTCCTTGTTGTGTATAGCGTCCAATTGAAGCTCCCGTGAGTTCAGCAACCGTTCAGAAAGAATGCTTGAGACCGACCATCACCACCGTCTGGCCGCCGTTCGACGACGGCGTGCCGTTTTGCGAATCGCCGACCGAGGCGACGGCGTCGACGATGGCGCCGTTCTGGCCCAGGGTCTGGCCGCGCGCCAGCTGGCGCGCTTCGATCAGGTAGATCGCCGTGCGCTTGGACAGCGCGTAATTCTGTTCGAACGACAGCTGGCGGTAGCGCGCGCGGTCCGACACGCCGTTGGCGCGGCTGGCGTAGGTGTCGCTGTAGCCTGCGGACAGGAACCACTGCGGCGTCCACTGGTAGCTGGCGATCAGGCCGGCCGTGTTGAAGATGGCCGTGTCGCGGAACGTGGAATGGCTGCCCGCCTGGTATTGCACGTTGCTGGCGTTGGCGCCCACCATCCACTTGCCCATGGTGTAGCGGGCGCTGGCGGCGATGAATTCGATGCTGTCGGCCGAGGCGTAGCCCTGGTTGATGGCGGAGATGCCGAAGCTGGCCGAGGCCTTGTCGCTCCAGCCGGTGCCGTTCTCGCCATTCTTCAGTTTCAGGTAGCCGAGCGCAAATTCCGCCGGCGAGGTGCTGTACTTGACGGCGGCGCTGAAGCTGCTGCCCACGGCATTGCCCTCGGCCGCTTCGCCGAAGCCGTATTGCGCGCTGGCCTGCAAGCCGCGCCACGCTGGCATGCTGTAGGTGACGGAATTGCTGATGCGCACGGTCGTATCGAGGCCGTCGATATCGCCCGGGTGGGCGCCGGTGGCGCCCGTCAAGACGTTGCTCGACGCCAGGGAACCCACGAGCAGGTAGTACGGCGTGTACTGGCGCCCGGCCGTCAGGCTGCCGTAGGCGTGCGATTGCAGGCCCACGTAAGCCTGGCGGTTGAACAGGGCGCTGGCCGAACTTTGCGCACCCGTATCGCTTTCAAAGCCGTTTTCCAGCAGGAACAGCGCCTTCAGGTCGCCGCCCAGGTCTTCCACGCCCTGGAAACCGATCTTGCTGGCGGACAAGTTACCGCTGCGCATGTAGGTGTTCGACTTGCCGCCCTGGTTGCTCGCGTACGCGGTGGCCGCGTCGACCACGCCATAGATGGTGACATTGCTTTGGGCGCAAACGTTTGCGCCGATGAGCGTGGAAACGGCCAGCGCCGCAGCGCGCATGCATGTATGGTTCATTTTTTTCCTGACTTTCCTGTTTTATCTGGCGAAATACGGGCGTGGCGCCCCGTTGCCGCCCCATCAACAATGGGGCATCCGCTGTTCTTCTTGATCTGGATCAAGTGCGGCAAATTATACGCTTATTTACTCACATATAAGTGATTGACTGTAGAGCATAGTCTTATAGCAAAACATTGATTAGTCTTATAGCAAAACCAGAAGGCGCGCAGGCGCACGCCCGGCAAGGTGCGGCAATGCGTGGAACGGGCATGACAAAAGCAGCGGCGGCGCGTGTCGAAAAACACGCGCCCGATGGATGCTCAGGCAAGGAAAAGTTTGGGGTTCAGCGCAGGATGGCGGGCGCCACCGGCAGGGTTTCGAGGGCAATGAAGGCTTCCAGCGCGCGGCGCATGTCTTCGAACACCTGCTTGCCGTAGGCCGCTTCCAAGTGGGCATATTGCAGGTCGATCAGCTTACCCATCTGCAGCAGCAGGCTGGCGCCCGCTTCCGACAGGTGCACCTTGCGGCGGCGCTGGTCGCCTTCGAACTTGCTGCGCCCGATCAGGCCGATTTCTTCCATGCGCGCCAGGATGCCGCTCATGCTGGGGCTGGAAATCTGGCAGATCTCGCACAGTTCGCGCGGCTCCAGGGTGGGGCTTTCGTTCAGCGCGCGCATGATGCGCCACTGCTGCTCCGTCACGCCGAAGTGATTGAGGATGGGGCGGAAATGCTGAAGCAGGCTGTCGCGCGCCTTCAGCAGCAGTTGCGGCATGTTCGGATAACGGATCGGTAGCTGCAAGCGGAACTCCCTGGGTGACCGGCAAATGAGCGTCATTATACGGCCGGCCCAGGGCAAACGGCGGACTGACAACGATGTATTTTTCGCTACGTCCGCCCTGCCCCACGCCCTTCTCCCCGCCCCTCTGCCTCCTCGTGCGCATGCCGCTGCACGGACCACAGCACGCCCGCCGTCAGCAGGAGCACGGCCGCCCACTCCAGCGGGCGCGGCATGCGCTGCGCGTAGACGAAGCCGTACAGCAGCGCGAACAGGGTCTCTGACAGGATCAGCTGGCCCGACAGGGTGACGGGCACCCGGCGCGACGCCAGGTTCCACAGGTAGTTGCCGATCACGGAAGCGCCCAGCGCCAGCAGCAGGCACACAAACCAGAAGCGGGGCCAGTCGCGCGCCGGAGCGCCATCGGCGCCGCCCGCCGGCTGCAGCGCCAGCATCACGGCGCCCACGACCAGCGCGATGACGCCGCTGGCCAGGCCATACAGCATGGACCACTCGGCGGCGCTGACATGCGCATGGCGCTTGAGGAAACGGGCATTGTCGAGCGCATACCAGGTCCAGCACGCGAGCGCGCCGATGGCGCACAGCACGCCCGCCAGCTTGTGCGCCAGGCTGGCGCCGTCCGCACCCGCGCCGCTTGCATGGCTGAAGATATCGACATTGATGCAGGCAATGCCTGCGGCCACCAGCAGCAGCGGCAAGGCCAGGCGGCGCAAGGGCGGCGCGCCGTGGTCCTTGTGGCCGAACAGCGTCACGCTCAGGGGCAGCAAACCGATGATCAGCGACGTGGGCGCCACGCCGGCCAGCTTGACGCCATACGCCAGCAGCAGGTAATACACGACATTGCCCGCCAGCGCCTGGCGCAGCATGGCCAGCCAGTCGCCGCGCCGCAGCCGGCGCAGCAGGGGCAAGAGGCGCGGCAGCATCAGGCCGGCCGCCAGCGCGCCGTAACAGAGGTAGCGGCCCACCATCAGCTCGGCCGGAGAAAAGTCCGGCAGCAAGACGGGCACAATGAAAACGGCGCCCCAGAAGGCGACGGCCAGCAAACCAGATACGATCCCACGCCACATGCAGCCACGCTCACGTCATTATTCAAGGACGCCAGTATAGGGTATGCGGTGCGGAGTCGCCCGCCGTCAGCCCTTCGCTTTTCTCTGCCCGGGGATGAAGTGTTCGCGCACGGCCTTGGCCAGCAAGTCCGGCGGCAGCAAGCCCTGTCCCAGCAGGAAGTTGTTGAAGGCCAGGCGGTCGAATCGGTCTCCCAGCGCCAGCTCCGTTTCCGCGCGCAGCTGCAGGATGCGCGTATAGCCATAGAAATAACTGCCCGCCTGGCCCGGCATGTTGAAGGTGTAGCGGTCCAGCTCCTGGCGCGCCATCGGTTTCGACAGCATCACTTCATCCGTCAGGATGCGCCCCGCCTCTTCGCGCGTGACTTGTCCCAGGTTCAGCATCGGGTCGAGCATGGCGCGCGCCGCGCGCAGCATGCGGAACTGCAGCGCGATGAACTGGCCCTCGGCCGGCTCGTACGGGATCATCTCCGCTTCCGCGTACAGCGCCCAGCCTTCCACGTTGACGCTGTTGAACGCATACAGGCTGCGCGCCTGCGACACGCCCCGCTCCACCATGGCGCTGAACTGCAGTTCGTGGCCGGGACGGCCCTCGTGCGCGCTCAGGGTCCAGGCCGCGCCCGCGAAGTTGAAATCGTCATACGCTTCGCCCTTGCCGCTGGCGGCCGGATTGCTGACGGGCAGGACGAACTGGCCGTGCTCTCCCGTATTGCCGATCAGCGGAGGCGGACGCATATGCGGCGCCGGCTGGGCCGCCGATTCGGCGCTTGACGCCAGGCGCATGGTCATGGCGCGCGCAGGGATATCGACCACGCGCTGCCGGGCGATGCGTTCCTCGAGCTGGGTATTGACGCCCTTGTAGTGCGCTTCGAGCTGCGCGTTGGGGATCGAATCGCTCTTCAGCGCGCGCAGCACCTGGCGGTAGTCGCTACCGTCGACGCCCTTCAAGGCCAGCCTGGCCGCCACCACGGGCGCCAGCGCCTGCATGGCGGCGCGCGTTTCCAGGTAGGCCACCTGCGCCCGTTCCACCAGCGCGCGCGGCTCGATGTCGATGCCCACCTGCTTCAGGCGAAACGCGTACAGCTCGGGCGCCATGCGGAAATCCGTGCGCGCCAATGGCAGCACCACCTGCTTTTCCCATGCCGCATAGTCGTTCAGCTGCTGCTCCATGGCGGCCAGCGCGGGTTCGGCGCCCGCGATCTTCATGTCGGCGAACAGCTTGCGGATGCCGGCGATATACGTGGGCACGTTTTCCAGCGACTGCGCCACCTGCAGGCGCACGGGACCGGCCAGGTCAGGCGTGCCGATTTTCTCCGTGAAGCGCGCCTTCGCCTGCTGCGTGATCGGCGTGCTGCCCGGGAACTGGCCCACATAGCGCCGCAGGCGCTCAAGCGCCTTGGCGCGGCGCGCGGCCGGGCGCTGCTCCTGCAGCAGGCTTTGCATGCTGCCAAAGACCATTTGCGGCACATCGACCCACGGCAAGGTGTATCTGGCTTCCAGCTCGGTGCCGGCGATTTCCTGGTCGACGGCGCCGATCAGAATTTCCAGGTCCTGGCGTATGCGTTCGTCGCGTTCCAGTTCCAGCTTCTGCTGCAACTGCGCGCGCGCCTTCCGCATGGCCGCGACCTGGCGCCCGGTGATGTCCGGCCCCAGGTCGGCGGCCAGGCCGTCGTACTGGGCCAGGCCCCTGTCGGACGCGTCTTCGGGCGAGAACTGCGCCTGCGCCGCCAGCACGATGGCCGCGTTGCGGTTGCTGGCCTCGACCCAGGCGGACGACGCGGAAGCAGCTGCGGAAACGACGGGGTCGGCCGCCATGGCGGGCATGGCCAGCGCGGCTGCAAGCGCGGCGGCGAGCACGGTCTTGCACAATTGCGGAGTGACGGACATCGGGGGATTCCTTCAAAGGTGAGCGATGAGCGAAGCGGCGAGTATCGGCCAGCCTCGCAGGCCTGTCAATTCACCCCGTTCAGGACGGGCAGGTTCCACGGCGTGACGATCTGGATGGTGGACAGTGACGGCGATTGCGCCAGGGCCGGCAGTGCACCCTGTGCCCGCAGGATTTCCTGGCAGGCGCGGCGCATGTCCTGGCCCAGGTCGTGGTGCAGCACGGCCTGGATGGCGTCCGACTTGAGCAGCGCCACGTTGTCCGCATCGAGGTCGTGGCCGATGAAGACCTGGCAGGGCCGGCCCGCTCGCGCAAAGGCCTGCACGATGGCGGCATTGCCGCCGCCGATCGAATACACGGCGGCGATGGCCGGATGATCTGCCAGGGCTAGACGCACCAGCGCCCCCGTGGCGCCGTCGATGCCGTGGCCCTCGCTCACTTCGACGATGGATAAATGGCGGTGCCGTTCGCGCAGCGCGCGGCGAAAGCCGATCTCGCGCTCTTCCTCACCATGAAAACGGTTGCTGCTCAGGGTCACCAGCACCTGCTGTTTTTTCCTGCTGCCCAGCCACTGGCCGACCAGGCAGGCGGCCGTCTCGCCCGCCGCGCGGTTATCCATGCCCACGTAGCTGCGGCGCGCGGAGCCTGGCAAGTCCGTCACCAGGGTCACCACGGGAATGCCGGCCGCCGCCAGCCGGTTCACCGCTTCCGCCACCGCTGGCAAGTCCGGTGCTTTCAGCAGCACGCCGTGGCTGCCGTTCTTGCGGATGCGCTCCAGCAGGTCGACGATGCCGTCCACGTCCAGCGTTTCATGCAGGTGAAAGCGCGAACGCAGCACGGCCGGATGCAGCGACGGCAATTCGGCCTCCAGCGCGGCCCGCACGGCGTCCGTGAAGCGGCGCGGCGCCACCATCAGCACATCGAGCATGAATTTTCTGCCAGACAGGCCCACCTGCGTGCTTTGCCGCGCCAGTTCATCGAGCGCCTGCATCACGCGGCGCACAGTATTGGCGTGCACGCCCCCGCGCTGCTTGATCACGCGGTCGACCGTGGCCACGCTGACGCCGGCCTGCAGCGCCACGACCTTGACGGGGAACGGATGCGTCATGCCATATCCAATTCAGATTGATGGTTTTTTGATGGATTTTTTGATGAAAAATGCGGATTTTCATCCCTATACTGATTCTACAACTTAAACAACGGAGACACCGCATGCCCACCACAGACGCCACCGCAGCGCCGCCCAGCCCCTTCTGGCTAGCATCAGAAAACTGCGACCTGCAGGATTTCATCGCCACCGTCAGCCTATGCACGGCGCTGGCCGACTATCCCCAAGCCGCTGCGGTGAAAGAAAACATTCTCGTCTACGACTGCGACCGGGTGCGCGCGCTGGCCGCCAGTGCGGTGTCGCTGCGCGCGCTGCAGGCCGAATGGGGCCGGGCGCTGATGGATGGTCCTGGCGTCATCGTGCTGCAACGCGCCGTCGCCGACATGGACACGCTGGAACAGGTAAGCGGCGTGTTTCGCGCGCTGATCGCCGAGCAGCATGCGAGCGGCCAGGCGGCCGGCGACCATTTCGCCAAGGCTGGCGCGAATGACCGCATCTGGAACGCCCAGCAAAAACTGTGTCTGCGCGCGCCGGAAGCGTTCGCGCGCTATTACGCCAACCCCGTTTTCGCGTGGATCGCCGAGGCCTGGCTCGGGCCCGCCTACCAGATGACGGCGCAAGTGAACGTCGTCAACCCGGGCGGAGCGGCCCAGGCGCCGCACCGCGACTATCACCTGGGCTTCCAGAGCGCCGCCAGCTGCGCCGCCTACCCCGCGCCCGTGCACCAGATGTCGGCCCTCTTGACCTTGCAGGGCGCCGTCGCCCACTGCGACATGCCGCTGGCATCGGGCCCCACCCTGTACCTGCCCGGGTCGCAGCGCTACCGCGCCGGTTTTCTCGCCTGGCAGCAGCGGCCGTTCCGCGACTACTTTGCGCAGCATTGCGTGCAGCTGCCCCTGTCCAAAGGCGACGCCGTGTTCTTCAACCCCGCCCTGTTCCACGCGGCCGGGCATAACCGCTCGTCCGACATCCGCCGCATGGCCAACCTGCTGCAAGTGTCGTCGCCGTTCGGGCGCGCCATGGAAGCGCTGGACCGCCGCGCCATGAGCGCCGCCCTGTATCCGGCCCTGCAGGCGCTGCGCTCCCGGGGCACCCTCGATGACGACGGCGTGCGCCACGCGGTGGCCGCCTGCGCCGAAGGCTATGCATTCCCCAGCAACCTCGACCGCGACCAGCCCATCGCCGGCATGGCGCCGCCCACGCAGCAGCAGCTGATGCACGAAGCGCTGGCGCAGGACTGGCCCGCTGCGCGCTTCCTCGACGCGCTGGACAGCCATGCCTGGCGCCGGCAAGCCTGAATCCCTCACCGCGACACGAACGGAGTACCCGCATATGCAAGACATCCACATCGGCCTGATCGGCGCCGGCTACATGGGCAAGGCCCACACCATCGCCTACAAGGCCGTGCGCAGCATTTTTCACACGGCGCTGAATCCCGTGTGCGCCTGCATCGCCACCAGCAGCGAACAGAGTGCGGCGCGCAGCGCGCAGGAACTGGGGTGGAACCGCTCCACGGGCGACTGGCGCGCGCTGGTCAATGATCCCGCCATCGACGCCGTCATCGTCGCCACGCCGCCGGCCACGCACAAGGACATCGTGCTGGCGGCGCTGGCCCTGGGCAAACCCGTATTCTGCGAAAAGCCGCTGGGCATGACGGCCGCCGAATCCCTGATGCTGGCGCAGGCGGCGGAAAGCGCGGGCGTGGCCAATATGGTCGGCTATAACTACATCCGCACGCCCGCCAGCCAGCTGGCGCGGCAGATCATCGAATCGGGAGAGATCGGCGAGATCATCCACGTCGCCGCCGAACACGTGGAAGACTACCTGCACGACCCGCGCGCGCCCGCTTCGTGGCGCACGCGCGAAGCGACGGCAACGCGCGCCGGCGCGCTGGCCGACGTGGGCTCGCACCTGCTCAACCTGGCCCTGCGCCTGGGCGGTCCCGTCGACGCGCTGGTGGCCGATATGAACACCGTGCACGCGCAACGCCAAGGCCCGCACGGCATGGAAGCGGTGGAAAACGACGACCAGGGCAATGTAATGCTGCGCTTTGCCAGCGGCGCGCTCGGCGCCCTCACCTTCAGCCGCGTGGCGGCCGGGCGCAAGATGGGCTACACCTACCGCATCACGGGGACCAAAGGCGCGATCGCCTTCGATCAGGAAGACCAGAATGCACTGTGGCTGTACGACGCCGGCCGTCCCGCGCAGCGCCAGGGTTTCCAGCGCCTGCTGATGGGGCCCGCCCACCCCGACTACCTGGCGTTCAGCCAGGGCGCGGGGCACGGCACCGGGTACAACGAGCAGATCGTCATCGAAGCGCGCGATTTTCTGCAGGCTATCGCCAGCGGCGCGCCCGTCTGGCCCACCTTCCGCGACGGCTACGAGGTGGACCGGCTGATCGATGCCGCGCTGCGCTCCGCACGGGAGCGCAGCTGGATTTCCGTGCGTTGACAACAGGGACGGTTTAGTAAGCCAGCCCGTAGCCGAACTTGTACAGCGGATGCGCCGTGTCATACGGCACGTCCGATCTCTGCACCTGCACTTCGGCCATCGACGACGGCAGCTCGAACGGTAGCTTGCCCTGCGGCTTGGCCTTGCCCGTCAGGACATCGAACAGCGCGCCGTCGCTCACGCCGAAGTTGGCGAGGATGGCGCTGGCCTTGTCCTGCACGTTGCCGAGGATGGCCGGGCGGTCCAGGTACACGGTGACGACCGTCTTCGGCGCATACTTGGCCGCGTTCTTGATCGCCTCGTAGTCGGCGTTGCCATCGACGTAATCGAGGCGGCCCTCGTGCTGCATGCTGCCGAAGATGTAGTTCGGGTGCAGGGTTTCATACGGCGCGGCCACGCGCAGTAGGGCCACGTCCGCTTCCTGCGGCGTGGCGACCACCGTGTAGCCATACTGCTGCGCCACGGCCGCATCGATGCCGTACAGGTAGACCTTCTTGACCGTGGCGGCCAGCGGCAAGACCTTGTCCTTGTTTTCCAGCAAGACCAGCGAGCGGCGCTGGGCTTCCAGGCCAGCTTCGATGAAGTCCGCCTTGCCCACGGTGGCGGCCGCCTTGGCCGCATCGACGAACGGATGCTCGAACAGGCCCTGCTTGAATTTCTGGATCAGGATGCGCCGCGCCGACGCGTCGATGCGCGCTTCCGTCAGCTGGCCCCGTTGCACCGCTTGCGTCAGATAAGGCGCTTCCGTCACGCCGCCGAACTGGTCCATCCCCGCCGTGACGGCCTTCACGTAGCGCTCGGCCTTGGTGGCGTCTTCCATGCCCCACGGCGTGCCGAAGCCGATGAAGGACGGCGCCACGCCAGGCGCCGTGCCGTTGCGGCAGTTGGCGTCGCAGTCGGAGGTGATGCCCCAATCGGACAGGATCACGCCCTCGAAACCGTATTTGCCGCGCAGCAGATCCGTCAGCATGGTCTTGCTGAAGCCGGCCGCCACTTGTTCCAGGGTGATGCCGTCGATGGTGATATTGCCGTCCGGCAGGGCGTAGGTCGGCATGACGGAGGCCGCCTTGGCCATGAACGCCCCTTCGAACGGCTTGACGTGGTAAGCGAAGTTGTTGCCCGGGTAGGTCATGTAGCGGCCATAGTAATTGTGGCCGTCGAAGCCCTCTTTCGTGGCGCCATAGCCGACCCAGTGCTTGACGACGGCCACCACGCTGCCGTCATGCAAGCCCGTATTGCCATCCTGAAAACCCTCGATATAGTGCTGCACCATGCGCCTGGCCAGGTCCGCGTCTTCGCCGAAGGTGCCGTTGATGCGCGACCAGCGCGGCTCGGTGGCCAGGTCCGCCTGCGGCGACAGCGCTTGCGTGATGCCGACGGCCAGGTATTCCTGGCGCGCGATGTCGCCGAAGCGGCGCACCAGCGCATCGTCGCCGATGGCGGCCAGGCCCAGGGTTTCCGGCCACTGCGAGAAGCCGGAGGTAGCCGCGCTGGCACCCACCGTGTACTGGAAATGGTGGCGCGGGTCCGTGCTGATGGAGACGGGAATGCCGTGGCGCGAAGTTTCGCTCAGGGCCTGCACCTTGTTGTACTGGGCCGCCATATTGGCCGTGTCGCCCGCCATGCGGGTAATGAAGGTGTTGACGTATTGCTTGACGATCAGGTCTTGCAAGGCCGTCAAGTCATACGCGCCGCCCTGGCCGATGCCGGTGGGGTCGGCCACGGTGGGCGCCGTGCCGTGCATCATCAGGCCCGCCTTTTCATCGAGGCTCATGCGCGACAACAGGTCGTCCGCGCGCGCCTCGGCCGGCAGGCGCCAGTCTTCGTACGGGTCGATCTTGCCGTTGCGGTTCATGTCCTTGAAGGTATAGCCGTCGACTTTCAACTGGGTGTAGGTGGTGGCGCCGAACACGGGCTGCGTGTATCCCTCGCTGCCGGTGTGGTTGTTGCCGCAAGCGGCCAGGGCAAGCGTGGCGACGCAGCCGGCGACCACGCGGGCCATCGGTTTCAAAGTGCAATTCATCATTATCTCCAAGACTGTTTTTGTAGGTATCAAGGCGCGGCAGCAAGGCCGGCCGAAAACAATATAGCGTGAGAATGCGTGAGTTTCTTGACTGCGCAGCACGCGTTTTATACCCGCGAGAACAATTTTTGGTTAGATGGCACAACAACCAACAATCTCCTACAAAGTGCTAATATTTGTGAAAAATTACTACAACAAGCAGAATAAGCAGGAGGCAGCCTTGCACAAACCCGACACGCGCACGGTTTCGAACCGCATCGCGCAGCAATGCGCGCGCGCCATGCAGGCCGATGGCCACGATCCCGCCGACTTTTTTCGCCAGACGGGCATCACGCCGGCGCAGCTGGACGAGCCGGGCGGCCGCATCAACGCCGAGCGGCACCGCCGCATGACGGCCTACGCCCAGCAGCTGCCGCAGCACCGCGGCCTGCTCGACCTCGACGTGACGCACTGGTTCGCGCATTACTCGGGCATCGCCCACGTCTGCTTCAATCGCCCCACCCTGCGCAGCGCGCTGCACGAGCTGCTGCACTTGCGGGGCCTGATCGGCGAATTCGACTTCATGCTGATGAGCGAAAATGGCACGCGCATCGAGATCGAATACCTGTCCGAGTTCTGCCAGCTGGGGGGCGCCATGCAGGCGCTGGCCAATTTCCGCATGCTGTCGCTGGTCGCGCGCGCCTACGACGACGGCGCGCCCACCGCCTTCCATGCCGGCTTCCAGGGCAAGGCGCCGTGGTTCGCGCCGGCCATTGCCGAATGCTTCGGCGCCGCCGTCACCTTCGGCCAGGCGCGCAACACCCTGACGTTCGACGCGCCTGCGCTGGATCGTCCCTTCGCCCAGTTCAACGCCATGCTGGCGCCGCACGCGCTGTGCTACGCGCAGGGGCAATTGCAGCAATTACAGGGAGCGCAGCTGTTTTCGGCCCGCGTGGAGCAGGCCATCATCGATTTGCTGGGCCGGCAAGACGCCGGGGACGCCGACGGCACCGCATTGCTGCCGGCCCTGTGTGACGGTCTGGCGATGAACCGCTGGACCTTGCAGCGCCAGCTGCAGCAGGAACAGACCTCGTTCCGCGCGCTGGAATTGCGCGCGAAAAGCCGCGAATCGCGCCGTTTGCTGTGCGAAACGAGCCTGAGCGTGGCGGAAATCGGCGAGCGCCTGGGTTTTTCCTCGCAAAGCGCATTTACCCGCTTCTTCAAGAACCAGTTCGAACTGCCGCCGGCGCGCTACCGGCAGGATGCCGCCGGAGCCTAGAGAAAGAGACAAGCAACAAGAAACAAGAAACAAGCAAACAAGCAAACCGGCAAGCCACGAAACGGCCCAAGTCAGAAAGACAGGCGCCCCGGGCCAAGCGGACCTGAAAAATGTCGGGGGCAAGGCGCGGCGACGCAGACAGTACGCAAGTACGGCAAGGAAGGCGCAACGCCGCCATCGGCATTTTCTCAGGCTCGCGTCTCCGGCCCGCTGTTTTCAATCTACACCACCCTTGCCTGCGGCCGTATCCTGAACCAGATCGCATACATGGCCGGCAGGAACACCAGGGTCAGCACCGTGCCGGCAAACGTGCCGCCGATCAGGGTATAGGCCAAGGTGCCCCAGAAGACCGAATGGGTCAGCGGAATAAAGGCCAGGATGGCCGCCAGCGCCGTGAGGATCACGGGACGCGCGCGCTGCACGGTCGCTTCGACCACGGCGTCGAACGGCGCCAGGCCGGCCGCCTCGTTCTGGTGGATCTGGCCGATCAGGATCAGGGTATTGCGCATCAGGATGCCCGACAGCGCGATCAGGCCGACCAGCGCATTGATGCCGAACGGCTGCTGGAACAGCAGCAAGGTGGGCACGACGCCGATCAAGCCCAACGGGCTGGTCAGGAACACCATCACCATCGCCGAGATCGAGCGCACCTGCAGGATGATCATCAGCAGGGTCAGCGCCAGCATGATGGGGAACAGCGGCAGCATCGCTTGCGTCGCCTTCGCCGATTCCTCGATGGAGCCGGCCTGCTCGATGCGGTAGCCGGCCGGCAGCTTGTCGATGACGGCTTGCAGCTGCGCCGTGATGGCGCCCGAGACGTCGGGCGGCTGCATGCCGTCGGCGATGTCGCCGCGCACGGTAATCGTCGGCTGGCGGTCGCGCCGGCGCATCACGGGTTCTTCCGAGCGCACCTCGACGCCGCCCACCTGCGACAGCGCAATGCGCTCGCCATTCGCGCCGGCCAGGGTCAGGTCGGCGATGCGCGCCGGGTCCAGCCGCACGTCGCCTGCCGCGCGCGCCACCACCTGCACCGTGCGGATATCTTCGCGCACGGCGGTGACGGGCACGCCGCTGAGCAGGAACTGCAGCTGCTGCGCCACGGCGGCCGACGTCAGGCCCATCGCCTGCAAGCGGTCCTGCTGCAGGCTGAAATGCAGGGTGGGCGTGCGCGTGCCCCAATCGGTATTGACGGTACGCATCATCGGGCTGGCCTGCATCACGCGCCGCACCTCGTCGGCGATGCCGCGCAACACCTCGGAATCGGGGCCGCTGACCCGGTAGGCCACGGGAAACGGCGAGTACGGGCCGAACACCAGTTGCGTCACGCGCACGCGCGCCTCCGGCGCCAGGCCGGCGGCAACGGCCTCGCGCAAGCGCTGCTTGAGGCTGTCGCGCGCCTGCTGGCTGTCGGTGCGCACGACGATCTTGGCAAACGAAGGATCGGGCAACTCCGGCCCCATCGCCAGGTAAAAGCGCGGTGCGCCCTGGCCCACATAGGCCGTGACGATCTTCGCTTCGGGCTGGCGCGCCAGCCAGGCTTCCACTTTCGCCGCCGCGCCGCTGGTCTGTCCGATCGCGCTGCCGTAGGGCAGCTGCACTTCGATCAGCACTTCAGGGCGGTCCGAGATCGGGAAGAACTGTTTCTTGACGACGGCCATGCCCAGCACGGCCAGCACGAACAGGCCGATCACGGTGCAGAACACCAGCCATTTGCGGGCGATCACGCGCCCCAGCAGCCGGCGAAAGCGGTGGTAACGCGGCGTGTCGTACAGCGCATCATGGCCGCCGGCGACCTGTTTCAGCTCGGGCAGCAGCTTCACGCCCAGGTAGGGCGTAAACACCACCGCCACCACCCATGACGCGATCAGCGCGATGCCGACGATCCAGAACATATTGCTCGTGTATTCGCCGGCGCTGGAGCGGGCAAAGCCGTTGGGCATGAAGCCGACGGCCGTCACCAGGGTACCCGCCAGCATGGGTGCGGCCGTATGGCTCCAGGCGTAGGCGGAGGCGGCGATGCGGCTGTAGCCCTCTTCCATTTTCACGACCATCATTTCGATGGCGATGATGGCATCGTCCACCAGCAGGCCGAGGCCCAGGATCAGGGAACCGAGGGTGATGCGGTCGAAATTCTTGCCTGTCGCGGCCATCACGATGAACACGACGGCCAGGGTCAGCGGCACGGCGGCGGCCACCACGATGCCGACGCGCCAGCCCATGCTGATAAAGCACACCAGCATCACCACCAGCAGCGCGGCAAGAAACTTGAGCATGAATTCATCGACGGCCGCGCTGATATTAACGGCCTGATCGGTAACCTTGGCCAGGCTCATGCCCAGCGGCATGGCGGCACCGATGGCCGTCACTTCCCCGTCCAGCGCCTTGCCCAGGTCCAGCCCGTTCCAGCCGTCGCGCATGACCACGCCCAGCAGCAGCGCCGGCTCGCCGCCATTGCGCACCATGAAACTGGCCGGGTCTTCCTGGCCACGGCGCACGGTGGCGATATCGGACAGGGCCAAGGTGCGCCCCTGCACCACCACGGGCGTATCGCGGATCTTTTGCAGCGCGTCGAGCGCACCGTCGAGGCGGATGGACACCTGCGGCCCGCGCGTTTCGACCGAGCCGGCCGGCGTGAGGGCATTCTGGCCGTGCAGTGCCGCGAACACGTCCTGCGCCCGCACGCCCAGGGTGGCCAGGCGTTCCTGCGAAAACTCCACGTAGATGCGTTCGGCCTGCTCGCCGATGATATTGACCTTTTTGATGCCCGCCACGTGCAGCAGCCGCTGGCGCAAGGTTTCCGCCTCGCGCACCAGCAGGCGCTGCGGCTCGCCTTTGGCTTTCAGCGCATACAGGGCAAAGGTGACGTCCGCGTATTCGTCATTGATCATGGGGCCGATCACGCCGGCCGGCAAATTGGCCGCCTCGTCGCCGGCCTTCTTGCGCGCCTGGTAAAACTCGGCCTGCACCTGCCCGGGCGGCGTGCTGTCGAGCAGTGTCAGGGTCGTGAAAGCCAGGCCGGGCCTGGTGTAGGTTTCGGCCCGTTCATACCAGCGCAGCTCCTGCAGGCGCTTTTCGATCTTGTCGGCCACCTGGTCCTGCATTTCGCGCGCGCTGGCGCCAGGCCAGGCGGTGACGATGGTCATCACCTTGACCGTGAAGGCCGGGTCTTCCGCGCGCCCCAGCTTGAAGAACGACAGCAGGCCGGCCAGCGAAATGAGACAGATCAGGAACAGGGTGACGGAACGCTCGCGCACGGCCAGCGCCGACAGGTTGAAGCCCGCCGCGCTCATGGATGCGCTCCCGCGCCGGCGGCCACTGGCGCCGGTTCGACCCTGACCCGCTCTCCCTGGTGCAGCAGATGGGCGCCCAGCGCGACGATGCGTTCGCCCGCCTTCAGGCCGCTGACGTCGGCGCCGTCATCGTGCAGCCCCTGCACCTTCACCGGCCGCCAGGTCACTTGCGCCGGCGTACCGGCGATCACCCACACGCCCTGCCCCTTGCCCGCATCGTGCAGGGCCGCCAGCGGCACTTGCACAGTGCCGCTGGCGGCATGCGCGCCGGGCAGGCGCAGGGTGACGGTGGCGCCCAGCGGCGCACTTGAGAGCGCCGCGTCGAGCACATAGCGCGCCTCGAAAGTACGCGTTTGCCGGTCCGCCGTCTGCGCCAGCTGGCGCAAGGTGGCCGGCACGCTGGCACCCGGCCTGCCGAACAGGGTGGCCTGGCCCTTGGAGCCGAGCGCGGGGCGCACGGTTTCCGGCAGCTGGATCGCCGCTTCGCGCCGGCCGTCATGGGCCAGGCGCACCACCACCTGCCCGGCCGCGACTACCTGGCCCGGTTCGGCCAGGGTGTCCATCACGACACCGTCGGCGTCGGCCAGCAGCACCGCGTACTGCAACGCATTGCGCGCCACCCCGGCCAGGGCTTCGGACGCTTTCAATTGGGCGCCGGCCGCGTCAGCCGCCGCCTTCACCTGGTCGTAATTGGATGCCGAGATGGCGCCGGTGCCGCGCAAATCGCGGTAGCGCGCTTCCTCGTCCGCCGCCTGGCGCGCGCGGGCGCGGTCGGCCGTGACGGACTCCTGCCGCGCCTGCGCCAGCAGTTGCAGGTCGTCGGCGTCGAGGCGCAACAATGGCTGGCCACGGCGCACGGCCTGGCCGGCGTCGACCAGCCGTTCGCGCACCTTGCCGGCCACGCGGAAACCGAGGTCGCTTTGCACGCGCGGCGCGACCACGCCCGTAAAGCTGCGCGTGCCCGCTTCGGCGCCCTGCACCGGGACGGCGCGCACCAGCGGCGTGGCGGTGCGCGGATCGGCCTGCGCCTTGTCGGCGCAGGCGCTCAAGGCCAGGGGCAAGGTGGAGATGACTACAGATGAAGCGAGGCGGCGCCAGCGCATAAGAATCCCATGAATGAGTGATCAGGGTTCTCATTCTGGTACCAGTGACCAAATAAGTCAATGGTCACAAATTAGTGCAAAACTATGGCGACAGGCTGCGCAGCACCAGGCTGGACAGTTGCAGCACCGCCGTTTCGCTGCTGTCGACGCTGTGCTGCAGCAGCAAGGGATTGACGTAGGGGCGCATCACCAGATAGATCGCGCTGGCCGTTTCGTCGAGCGGCGTCTTGCGTTCAAAGTCGCCCGTCTTGCGTCCCTGTTGCAAGATATCCTGCAGCAAGGCGCCCATCGCCAGCTCGTAGGCCTGCACGGCAGGCCAGCGCCCGGTGGCGGCCGAGGCGGCGATGTCGTACAGCTTGCGGTCCTGGAAAAACAGCCGCAAGCTGGCCTCGACGCTGGTCCGGAACATGCGCCGCAGCTGCTCCGGCGGCTGGCCGGCCGCCGCCACCGCGTTTCTCACCTCGGTTTCGATCTGGCGCAGGCAGCTGGCGCAGATATGCTCGCCGATGGCTTGCTTGGACTCGAAGAATTTATAGATATAGGCCTTGGAAAAGCCGATCGCCCTGGCCAGGTCGGAGACCGTCGTCTTTTCATAGCCGTAGCGGCTGAAGTAATCGGTGGCGGCGGCAACGATCTGGTCGCGCACGTCGTGGCCGGCCGGGCCGCGCGCAGGGCTTGGTGTGTCGGGTGTGGTGGAATTCATGGCGACAGCTTAACGCGCCGCGAGGGAATGCACAATAAGTGACCAATATGTATTATAGTCACACATTATTTCTTTTTTGAACTGGAAGACCACCATGCCACTGCCACGCCTGCGCCTCCCCTTTCTGCTGATCGCCGCCGGCCTGGCCGCCACCGGCTGACTGCTGGCCTGGACTACCGCCGGCCCGAAGCGCCGCTAGCGGCGCAGTATCTGCACCAGGCGGCGCTCGGCGCGCGCCAGGACGCGGACGCTGCCGAACTGCGGCAGTGGTGGACAGCGTTCGGCGATCCGCGCCTGACCCGTCTGGTAACGGTGGCGCTGGCGCAAAACCTCGACCTTGAGCAGGCGCAGGCCAGGGTCAGGCAGGCGCGCGCCGCCACCGGGGCGGCAGACGCCGCGCTGCTGCCGTCGGCCAGCATTGGCGGTCAGGCGGCGCGCGCCTACCAGTCGGTGCAAACGCCGCTGGGCAAGGTCTTGAACGCCACGCCAGGCCATGACCGCGCCGGCAGCGCGCGGGAATTGAACCTGCAGGCGTCGTGGGAACTCGACCTGTTCGGCGGCCTGCGCCGCGAACGTGAAGCGGCGCGCGCCGATTACGAGGCCAGCGAGGCTGGATGGGCCGCAACGCGCCTGGCCGTGGCGGCGCAAACGGCGGACCTTTACCTGTCCATCCAGGGCCTGCAGGCGCGGCTCGACCTCGCACGCCGGCAGGTCGACACCGACGCGGCGCTGCTGGAACTCGCCACGCTGCTATACGACAAGGGATTGGCGAACGAGCCGGCCCTGCGGCAGGCCGAAGCATCGCTGGCGCAGACGCGCGCCGCCGTGCCCGGCCTGGACACGGCGCGCGAGGTGGCGCTGCATGCGCTCGACGTGATGCTGGGCGCGGCACCCGGCACCTACGGCGATGAAATGGCCGCCGCCGGCGTGATGGCGCGCGCGCCGCGTATCACGGCCGGCGGCTCGCCAGGCGAACTGCTGCGGCGCCGGCCCGACCTGATCGCCGCCGAGCGGCGCCTGGCCGCCGCCAGCGCGCGCACCGGCGCGGCCGTTGCCGAGTACTACCCGAAATTCAATTTTGGCGCCTTGTTTGGCAGCGCCACGGCCGGCGGCACCCTGTTCGGCAGCGGCTCAGGCCAGGCCGCCGGCATGCTGGGCCTGCGCTGGCGCCTGTTCGATTTCGGCCGCATCGATGCGCAGATCGAGGCTTCGCGTGGCCAGGAAGCCGAGCTGCTGGCGGCCTACCGGCTCGCCGCGCTGCATGCTGCCGAAGACGTGGAAAACGCCTGTTCGGCTCTGCTGCGCCATGAAGAACAGGCCACTCTACAGGCGCATGGCGTAGAGGCGCTTGAGCGCGCCCGCGCCGCTTCGCTGGCAGCCTACGAGAAAGGCGTCACCAGCCGGCTTGATGTACTGCAGGCCGATACGAGGCTGCTGCGTGCAAGGGACGCGAGCGCGCAGGCGCAAACGGCGTCGGCGCGCGCGGCAGTCGCCGCCTACCGGGCGCTGGGCGGCGGCTGGCAGGCGCCGCAGGCCGGGGCCGAGGCGGTCACTGCCAGGTCAATGTGATGGCGGCCCGAGCCACAGCCGCCGTGCCCTCGGTGTTCCACCGCCGTTTGATGCGGGTGGTGGAACAGTAGGAAATCCGCGCCCGCCCGGATGTGCGCAGCATCGAAATCTGCTACAAGCCCGGTAATACCAACGCGAAACAGTTCTATGCCAGCATGGGTTTCGTGGAAAAAGGCATGGATGCGGATGGCAATGACATGCTGGCAGTGATCGAACTAAGCTAGCTGCCTGACGTCGCGCCCGCATCGGCCCTGGCATCGAACGCCAGCCGCGCCGCATCGATGGCGTCGCGGTGGCCGTAGGCCCAGGCGCCCAGCGCGCTGATGGGAATCAATAGCGAACGCCCCAGGTCCGTCAGCGCATAGTCGACGCGCGGCGGCACGGTGGGAAACACGGTGCGCGTGACGAGACCGTCGCGCTCCAGGCCGCGCAGGGTCAAAGTCAGCATGCGCTGCGAAATGCCGCCGATCAGGCGGCGCATCTCGTTGAAGCGCTTGGTGCCATTGCCCAGCAACATCACCACCATCACGCTCCATTTGTCGCCCACGCGGGTCAGGATATCCGTGATCGGGCGGCACGAGTCCGCCACGCCCGCATGGCCACCGTGGTCGCGCATGCGCTTTTCCAGCTCGGCCCCGCGCGCGGCCACCTCGCCCATGGTCACATCCGTGTGCCCCAGTGTGGAAAAAGTGCCTTCTTGTGCGTTCATTTGATAGTCACTATATTTAACCCGGTTACAAAAACATACCACCCGATCATACCATCCAAGAAGGCAACCATGAACATCCTGCATATCGATTCCAGCGTCCTCGGCGAGCACTCCGTCAGCCGCCAACTGAGCGCCGCCATCGCCGCCCGCCTGCAAGCGGCCGCGCCCGGCGCCACCGTCCACTACCGCGACCTGGCCGCCCAGCCCCTGCCGCAATTTACGGCCGCACCCAACGACGCGGAAGGCGCCGCGCTGGCTGGCGCGCTGGAACAGGTGCTGGCCGCCGACGTCATCGTCATCGGCGCGCCCATGTACAACTTCGCCATCCCCAGCCAGCTCAAATCGTGGCTCGACGCGCTGGCCGTGCCCGGCAAGACCTTCCAGTACGGCGCCAATGGCCCGGAAGGCTTGCTGGGAGCCAAGCGCGTGATCATCGCCTCGACGCGCGGCGGCTACTACGGCGCCGACACGCCGATGGCCGCCCTGGAACACCAGGAAAGCCATCTGCGCGCCTTCCTCGGCTTCCTCGGCATCACGCAGCTCGAGATCGTGCGCGCCGAAGGCGTCAAGGTCAGCGACGCGGCCAGGATGCAGGCCATGACGGCGGCCTTCGAGCAGATCGGCGCGCTGCAGGCGGCGTAGGTTCAGCTTGATTCTCTGGCTGCGGCGGAAACTGTTTCGGCGCAGCCAGACTGGGCATGGCGGACAAGGAAGGGCAAGATGCGCTAAGCTGCATCCGCCCCACCACTTTACAAGGACCACCATGACCCTGACCGTCGTCGCCACCATCGATGCCCAACCTCAACATATCGACGCCGTGCGCGCCGCCCTGGAAGCCGTCGTGCCGCCGAGCCGCGCGGAAAGCGGCTGCCTGCGCTACGAACTGCACCTCGACAACAAGATTCCCACGCGCTTCATCATGCTGGAAGAATGGACGAACAACGCGGCCCTGACGGCGCACTACGCGATGCCCCACTTCCATGCACTCGTGGCCGCCACCGAGGGCAAGGTCGTCAAGATCGACGTGGCGGAATTGAGCAAGCTGAAGTAACAAGCGGCGCGCGGCGCAAGCGCGCGGCCATCTTGGCAAGTTGCCATCTATAATATGGCAACTTTTCTTTATGACCATCATGACTCCATTTTCCTGCCTACGCGGCGCCTCAGCGGCTGCCGCCTTGACTCTCTGCGCCGGCGCCTCCGCGCAAGCTCCCCTACCCCTGACCAAGCTGGTGGGCGAATACAATCTGCTCTCGTCGAAGACCGTGCCGCCCAGTAACTGGGGCTATTCCAAGGGACGCATCTCGGTCAAGCAACTCGATGAGCATCACCTGCTGATCGTCCTGTCCTGCGAGTGGAAACGCGAGCCGAAGGCCGTCTGCGGCGATTATTTCTACGCCCAGCAGCGCGACGATGGCCTGTACCTGCAGGACATGAACACGTTTGCCATGCGCCTGTACTTCGATCCCGCCACGCGCAAGCTCACCATCATTTCGCGCGGCGCCGACGCCAAGCAAAGCGTGCGCCACGAAGTGTTCGGCACGACGACCGAACCGCTGGTCGATACCGCCCTCGTGCGGCGCATGAAGCGCGAGCAATCGAATGCCGACAGCAAGGAAAACCGGCGCGTGTTCGGCCCCTACACCAAGTGGACCTACCAGGAAAACCGCATCGAATTCCAGCGCCAGGACTTGACGGCGCCGTGATGCAACGGCTGAGCCAGCCCCTGCGGCGCCAACTGCTGCGCGTCGCCGGCGTCCTGCTGTGCTCGCCCTTGCTCGCGCGCGCGGCCGACAACGAGCTGCCCCGCGCCGTACGCCAGCGCATCCTGGCCACCCTGGACTACCCGCTGCCCAAGGTGCTCAATGTGCACCATCTGGCCCTGATACGGCGTTTCAGCATCGGCTGGTCGCCCGTGGAAAGCGGCGGCGCACGCCATGCAAGCAGGAATCTGTTCCAGCGATGACCCGGCACAGCAGCTTATTCCCGTGCTGTCAATCCGATTCGGCGCCTGTCTCGCTCAACCTCGACGGGGGATGATGGGCAGGCCCTTTTTCGAGTCCGATCATTTTGGGCGGCGATGGATCTTTTCTGCGCTCGCAGACCAATACGCGCAATGCGACAGATAGCGGCACGCCATTTGTATGCAGGTATTTTGCTGCCACGGCAGTGCCAAGCATTTCCTGAAAAATAATCGCCACATCAATTTTTTGTGCTGTCAATGCATCGATCCGCCTGGGATGATCCGGCTCCACCTGCACGGGGCCGCCGATGTAATTTTTAGTCACCATGTCAATTCATGTCAAGTAGGGGGACAAGCACCGCATGCTCCCGCTTCGGGCTACCGCAATTCGGCAGGCCGCCTTTATTGATACTCTTCCGGTCTCTTGCGTATCTCCGCCCTTACTCTGTGCATACGGCTTCGCACTGATCCCATTCGGTATGCCATCTTTATCGCAATTTCGCCATCGCCCATACCTTCATTCTCACGCAACAATAATGCCTTTCCCAGGGAAGGCAGGAAATGGGCGATAAAAAGAACAATGTTCATTCCAGTTTCCATTGCACCGAAAATCTCTTCTTCATGAAAAATATTCAACGCATCAATTGCACAATCTACGCCACC
Source organism: Janthinobacterium aestuarii (assembly GCF_046113285.1). Lineage (NCBI taxonomy): Bacteria > Pseudomonadati > Pseudomonadota > Betaproteobacteria > Burkholderiales > Oxalobacteraceae > Janthinobacterium > Janthinobacterium aestuarii. Next base: position 2,803,540 of record NZ_CP142524.1, on the reverse strand, counting down.
AATTAAACCATCAGAACCTGATTTAATTCTGCCGGCATTACAATAATGGGCTTTATAGCATTCACGGCCATTAACAATCTGAACCATACCATCAATATATTTCTCACGATGAATATATTGGCGCGGAAAATATCGTATGCGGATACGCCATCTGCTTTACGGCACCTCAAATATCTCTTCGGCACCCGCACAAAAAATTTTCCAAAAATAACTTTCATTTCCCATGAGCATGCATCACTCACCGAAGCCAGAGTTGAGCCATATCCTAACAGCAAGAGTACCTCCTCAAATTAATACACAGAAAACATTGATTTATATCAATATAAGAAATACAAGATAATAAATATTGCAAAACATATAAACATATACCCATCGAGAAACAATTAACCTGAAACTGTTTCTGCGATGTGCAAAAATAACGCCGCTCCATAGTTGAGCTTTAATTTATTAAAAATAATAAATATTTCTTTCGGGAAAATTTTTATAATGCCGTCTTCTTTGTTACATTCGCCTTCGTGCGCGATGGAAATTTTTTATGTAGTAATATTTAAAAAAATTTCAAAGCATTTTGGGTGAGCATTTCCAATGACAAAAAAGACAAGCACTTCATACGTCATCGAGTTTACGCAACGAACGACGCGAGTGTTGAGGTCGCTCAATGTGAAGTCTGGAAGAGTGAAGATTGATATCAAAGATACGGCGATGCCGTTCGACACGCGAATAGTCGATGCCTGGGTCAGCATCGAAGACGGAGTCCTGTGGCTGGAGCATGAAACGGGAGAAGACTATACGGTGAGAATCAGGCTTGCCACAGTGCTGCGCTGGTCACGTCAACCAAAATGGTAGGCAGCCTGCCGCCACCGCTCGGCAGTTTTTCGGGCCTTGCCCGCTACCGTTTCCCATAACATGAGGAAATCCTGAGTCCCGGCTCCATCGTCCGGTTGGACATCCACCGTGGGAAACAGACCACATTGCCCTGCGTTACAAGGAATCGAGCCTGGCCAGCATCGTGGCCGCCTGCTGCCGGAAAGCGGCGACTGTTTCCTCGTCCATTTTTTCCAGCTGGCGATACGCCATGCCGATGCGGGGATTGTGCTCCAGCGTGGCCGCGTTGCGGTGGAAAAAATCCCAGTACAGGGCATTGAAGGGGCAGGCGCGCTCGCCGATGCGCGCCTTCTTGTCGTAATGGCATCCCTTGCAATAATCGCCCATGCGGTCGATATACGCAGCGCTGGAGACATATGGCTTCGTGGCCAGCAGGCCGCCGTCGGCGAACTGGCTCATGCCGACGGTATTGGGCAGTTCCACCCATTCGAAGGCATCGATGTAGATGCCCAGGTACCAGCCATGCACTTCGGCGGGATCGAGGCCGGCGAGCAGCGCGAAGTTGCCGATTACCATCAGGCGCTGGATGTGGTGCGAGTGCGCCTGTTCCAGCGACTGCGTGATCGCCTGCGACAAACAATGCATCTTCGTCTTGCCGTCCCAGAACCAGGAGGGCAGCGGGCGCGCATGGCCAAAGAAATTCTTTTCCGCATAACCGGGCATCTGCGCCCAGTAGACGCCGCGCACATATTCGCGCCAGCCCAGTATCTGGCGGATGAAGCCCTCGACCGCGGCCAGGGGAGCATGGCCGGCGTGATAGGCGGCCTGCGCCCTGTCGACGACTTCGCGCGGGTTCAGCATTTTCACGTTCAGCGCGAACGACAGCAGGGAGTGGAACAAGCGCCAGGCCTTGCTGCTCATGGCATCCTGGAAATCGCCAAAATGCGGCAAGGCCCGCTCGATGAAGGCATCGAGCTGCTGCAGCGCCTCATCCCGGTTTAGCGCCCACGCCAGCCGGTCCGCATGGGGCGCGCCGAAGCTTTTCACGCCGGCGGCGACGATGCTTTCCCATAGACGGGTATGGTCATGCACGGTGCGCGGGTCTTGCGGCTCGGCGGGCGTGCCGCGCCAGGGCTTGCGGTTATCGTGATCGAAATTCCACTGGCCGCCGACGGGTTTTTTCGCGTCTTCCATCAACACCTGATGCGTGCCGCGCATCTGGCGGTAGAAAAACTCCATCAGCCATTGCTTGCGCCCGGCGAAAATATCGGCCGCCTCGTTGCGGGCCGTATAGAAATGCTCGCTGTCGACCATCAACCACGGGATGGCCGAGCGTCGCCCGGCCTCATACAGCTGCTGGTCGAGGCGCCACTCGTCGGGCGCCTGGTACTCGACGGCGCCGGCGTCATAGTGGCGAATCAGCGCTTCGATATTCTCCGGTATCGAGCGCCTGCTTTCCGCGTCGCCGATGGCGATGTAATGCACGGCGTGGCCATCCTCGCGCAGCTGGCGCGCAAAGTCGCGCATGGCAGCGAAGATCGCCAGGATTTTCTGCGCGTGATGCAGCACATAATCGGTTTCTTGCCGCACTTCCATCAAGACGTAGATGGTGGCGTCGTCGACGTCGGTAAACCAGCGGTGCTGCGTATTGAGCTGGTCACCAAGGATCAGGCGCAAGGTGGGCTTCGCTGTCATTATTGTCCTGTATCAAATAACATCGTGGCCGCTAGCCTTGCGGCATTGGCTGCGGCGCCGGGACGGGCGCGGGAGCCGGTTCCGGCACCGCCTTGCCATGCGCTTCCTGCCCGCCCTCTTCCGCCGGCACGGCCAGCGGCGCGGGCGGCGCGCCTTCCTGCAGCAGATCGCCCGGCTCTTCCACCGGTTCATCCTGCGGCTCCTCGACCGGTTCCACGTGGCGCAGCGGCGGCGGTGGCTTGCCACCAGGGAAGATGGCGTCGCGCGCGATTTTGCCCGTGTCGAGCGCCGTCTTGAAGAAGTCGCCCACCACCAGCACGGCGTTGTGGCCACCCTGGCCCCAGTAATTGCTGCGCATGGTGACGCGCGCGTCGTTGAAACCGACCCAGGCGCCGCCGACGAGTTGCGGGTGCATCAGGATGAACCAGCCGTCCGCATTGTTTTGCGTGGTGCCGCTCTTGCCGGCCACGTCGGAGCGGATGCCGAAGCGGCTGCGGATGGCCGTGCCCGTGCCCCGGTCGATGACGCCGCGCATCATGTCCGTCAGGGTGGCGGCCGATTCGGCCTGCATGGCGCGCTTGGGCTTGTCTTCGCCGAAGCGGGCGATGACCTTGCCTTCGCGGTCCGTGATGTGCGTGACGACGAACGGCAGACGGGCTTCGCCCTGGGCCGCGATGCTGGCGTAGGCGTTGACCATTTCCAATAAGGTGACGGGACTGGTACCCAGCGCCAGCGACGGCACTTTTTCCAGCTTGCTGTCGCGGATACCCAGCGCGCGCGCCAGCTTGATGATGGGCGGCAAGCCCACGTCCTGCATCACTTGCGCCGTGATGGTGTTTTTCGAGTAGACGAGGCCGTCGCGCATGGTCATGTCGCGGCCCGTCGTGCCGCTCATGTCCGTCGGGCGCCATTTGGTGCCGTCGGCCGCCTTGATGTCCATCACGGCATCGCGGTAGACGTGCTCAGGGCTTAAGCCCTTTTCCAGCGCCGCGCCATACACGATGGGTTTGAAGGTGGAACCGGGCTGGCGCGCCGCCTGCGACACGTGGTCGAACTGTTCGCGCGCAAAGTCTCGGCTGCCCACCCAGGCGCGCACGGCGCCCGTGGCCGGGTCCATGGCCGCAAAGCCCGCTTCCAGCCGCGTCTTCGACTTGCGCAGGGCCGCCATGAAGGCGCGGTCGCCCTTCAGCTGCGCCAGCGCCGCTTCGGGCGTGCCGCCGGCCGCCGTCAGCTTGCGGTAGTCGCCCGACTCGCGCACGAAGGCGTCCAGCAGCGCCGGATGCGATTTCCAGAAATAATCGAAGGGCACGCTGCCGCCCTGCATGCCCGCGTACATGCCCGTCGACGTGGACGACGGCACGCCGGCGCGGCTCCATTCCACGTCGGCGATCGCCTGCAAGGCATTCGCCTGGCGCTCGACGGCGCGTTCGGCCGCCTGCTGCAAATCATGGTCGAGCGTGGTGTGCACCACCAGCGCATCGAGTTCCAGGTTGTAGTCGTTCTCGTCGGCCCAGTCGATCAGCCACTTGCGCACATAGGCCGTGAAATGGCTGTCCGACTGCGCCCGCTCGCTCTGGCGCTCGAAATGCAGGCGCAATGGTCGCTTGATCAGCTGCTTGTAGCGCGCCTCGTCGATGACGTCGTGCTTGCGCATCTGGCCCAGCACCACGTTGCGCCGCTGCAGGGAGCGTTCGGGATTGCCGACGGGATTGTAGTAATTCGTCCCCTTGAGCATGCCGACAAGGGTGGCGCTTTCCAGGATGTCGAGGCGCGCGGCGGGTTTGTCGAAATAGGTGCGGGCCGCCATTTCGATGCCGTAGGTGTTGTACAGGAAGGGAACCGTGTTCAGGTAGGCTTCCAGGATTTCCGTCTTGCTGTAGGTGGCCTCGATTTTCAGGGCCGTGATCAATTCCTTGAGCTTGCGGTTCAGGTTGCGCGAGCGGCCGATTTCCTCGGGAAACATATTGCGCGCCAGCTGCTGCGTGATGGTGGAACCGCCTTGCGGGTTGCCCCCTGCCGTATGCAGAATGGCGCCGGCCGTGCGCGTGAAGTCGATGCCGTGGTGTTCGTAGAAACGGTGGTCTTCCGTCGAGATCAGCGCACTGATCACGTTCGGCGAAATCTGCTTTAACGTGACCCGCTCCTGCAAGCCCTGGTCGAAGCGGGCAAGTTCCTTGCCATCGGCGCTGACCATGGTGGTCGGCGCGGCCGCGCGCGCCTGGCGCAAGTCGTGGATGCTCGGTGTCAGGGGGATCAGCAACAGCATGTACAGGATCACCAGCGCCAGCAGGGCCAGAAACGACCATAAGGCCAGCACCAGCGCACGCCGCACGGGCGGCAAGGTCATCAGGTGCGCGTGGCCGCGCCGGTACAGCGCCACTGCCTTGATCCACGCCACTCCCGCCACGCGCACTGCCTGCGCGCGCGCCCGTATGAACGCCTGCCGTGCTTTTTCCTGAAACTGCTCCATGCCTGATGCCATGCTTGTAACCTTGTCTGATGCCGGGGAATCCGTTTCAGCAAGTATATAGGGCGGGCAACAAAGCGGGCCGGAATTTACGCCAGGCAAGCATCGAGGCGCGCCAAGGTGACGCCGACATACGCGCCCACGCAGCGCCCGTCATGCGTCGTAAACGGGTTTTCCAGCTGTAGCAGGCCGCAATCGCAGACGACGGGATCGACCTGGGTCACGATGCCGAGCGCCAGGTAGCGCCAGCCATCGAGGCGCACCAGGCGCTTTTCCCGGCCAGGATTGGCGCGGAAGATGGCGTCCCAGTCATCGATTTCGCTGGCCATGGGCCACAGTTCGAGCTGGACTTGCGTGCCGGCGGCCAGTTGCCCGCCGCCGAACTCGTCCATCACGTGCAGGCGCTGGCCGCCCACCTCGATGACGGCTTCCAGGTACTCGCCCTCGGTAGCGATGAAGGTGGCGGCGACGATGCTGGCCGTCACTTCTGCGCCTGCTCCAGCAGGGCCGGCAATTCCTTCAGCATGGCCTCGCGCGTGCGCAAGCCTGCGGACTGCTGGCCCTTCTGCTCATCCTGCACCAGGCGCGCGAACACGATGCTGCGCCCGCCCTTGCTGGCCCATCCCACGAACCAGCCGTAGCCATGCGCTTCGTCGAAGCTGCCGTCAGGTTTGCGCGGGAAGGCGGCGCCCGTCTTGCCATGCACTTGCCAGCCGCCCACGTCCGCCAGGCGCGTCAGGCGTCGCGTCTGCTCCATGGCCTGCTTGGTGACGGGCAATTGATCGTTGACCAGTTTGCGCAGGAAACCCAGCTGTTCCAGCGGAGAGATCTTCAGCGAAGAGCTGATCCACGAGCGTTCCAGGCTGTTATCCTTGCCCGGGTCGCCCGAGACGTCCGCATTGCCGTAGCGCAAAGCCTTGGCGTATTTCTGGAAGCGCTCGGCGCCCAGCGCCTGCGTGATCTGCTGCGAATACCAGACCACCGAGTACTGCATCCAGCGCGACGGGTCCGTATCCTGGCGCCACGCTTCGCCACCCCAGTCCACATAGCCCTGGCGGAATGGCAGGCTGGGCTTGTGCTCGTCCTTGAGGAAGCCGGCGTCATAGCCCATCAGGCTGAGCGCGATCTTGAACGTGGACGCGGGGGTAACGCGGTCGATGCAATTGCCCTCCTGCAGCAGGACGGCGCCTGTCCTGGCGTCGGCCATGGCGGTGCAGATGGTGGCGGAATGGGCTTGCGAGCCGGCCAGGACGGCGCCTGTCAGGCCGAGGATAAACTGGAACAATGCGCGATATTTCATGGGACTCCGGGGCTGAGGGAGAATGACAAAGCGAAATTGTACCGGGCGGCGCGGCGCGATGCCAGCGCTGATGCAGTGCATGCGCATTAGCGCCCCGCCGGCGCGCCCGGCTGGCGTTCCCGCTTCAAGTGTTCCTCTTCCAGCTCGTCCATGCCCAGCTTCTCCTCGTCGATCAGCGCATGCTCGCGCCGCTCGCGCTCCAGTTCCTCTTCCAGGCTGTCTTCGCCCGGCTCCTGCGTGATGTTCTCCGGCATGCGGTCTTCCTCCACGGTGGTTGAGTGAAAAGTTCAGGCAAGCTGGCCCGCCTGTGCCACGGCATCGTGCGGATGCAGGCTTTCCATATGCCGTACGGTAACACGCGCCTGCGCATGATGCGGCGCCAGCGCCGCCTGCACGCGGCGGGCCGCGTCTTCCACATACATCAGATTAGCACCATTCAGGCGCGCAAACGCCTGTTCGTCCGCCCGCTTCACGGCCGTCTGCAAGGGTGTCGCCAGCGCCGCTTCCACCCAGTCGATCAGGGGAAACAAGTCCAGCTCCGCCTGCTGCGTCAATGGCACGGTCACCGTCGCCGTGCTGCGCTGGCTGTGCGGCGTGGCCAGGCTCGCGTGTTCCTGCAGCCAGTCGCTGGCGGCTGCGCCGTCGATGCCGCCTTTGCCGAACTGCGCCGCAAAGGCCTCGGCCAGCAATTGCCGCGCCAGCGCCGCCGAACAGGGACAGGTCGACGAGTAGCCGATCTCCACCGTCAGGGACAGGGCAAAACCCTGCGGAGAAATACTGGCCTGCAGCCGCACGGGATACGATTTCCATCCCGCCAGCCCCGCCGTCAGCAGCGCCGGCTGGCGCCGCAGCACGGGAAACGCCAGCGCGATGCGCGCCTGCGTGCTGCCGCAGTCGGCGTGACTGTCCACCATGCGCCGCAGCACGGCGGCCAGGGCGCCCGCATCGAGCGGCTGCGCGGCGGCAAACGCGTCGAGCAGCAGATACAGGCGCGACATATGGATGCCCTTCACACGCGGATCGGGCAGATCGACGTGCACGTCGGCCCAGGCATGCACTTGCTGCGCCTGCCCGCCCTCTTCCAGCCACAGCGGCAAGGCGATGCCCTGCATGCCGACCCATTCCAATGGCAAGGGGTGACCAAGATGGGGGCCGGCCGCCACGTCGGGCAGGGGCGAAGAAAGGGAATCGCGCTTCATGATCAAGGCTCCATATGCAAATAAGTTGCATATCATGGAGAAAAAGCGCCGTATTTGCAAGTATCCTGCATTAATGCGGCGAATGATTTATCTTGACTCGCTAACACATGTCAGATAATGTTGACACATGACAGATACAAATACACCCCGCCCCACCGGCGACCGCTTGCTGGCCATGCTGGCGGCGCTCGACAATCCGCACCGGCTGCGCATCATCGCGGCGCTGGCCAGCGGCGGGCGCAACTACATCAGCCAGCTGGCGCGCGACCTGGGCATCAGCCGGCCCTTGCTGCATTTGCACCTGCAAAAGCTGGAACACGCGGGACTCGTCACCAGCCAGCTGGAACTGTCGCATGACGGCAAGGCCCTTAATTACTTCGAGGCCAGCCCATTTGAATTGCTGCTGACGCCCGCCAGCATCGCCGCCGCGGCGTCCTCGCTCACTCCCAATGCCGATTAATCCTGAACTGTAGAGGTCATCATGTCTGAAAATATCTTTTTCGCCGCCTTCTTCTTCCCCTGCACGGCCGCCGTCATCATCTTCGCCTTCAAATATACGTCCGGTATCGTGCAGGCGCGCGCCCGGCTGGCGCAGGACGGCGCCTACCAGGAACTGGCCAGGTCCATGGCCGCCGCGCAGGCGGAAACGGCAGCGTCGCTGGCCGTATTGAACGCCTCCGTGGCGCAGATCCAGGCGCGCCTGGGCAGCCTGGAGACCATCCTCAAGGAAGTCGAGTAAACCCTGACGCTGCCAACCCACAAGCAGGAGAGCACCATGAATACCGTATCGACCGCCCGTCTGTATGCGCTGCGCGCCATGTATCTGCTGGTTGTCCTGGGGCTGGGCAGCGTGCTGTGGCCCGGCGTCGTCACGCCGCACGCGCCGTGGGAACTGGCGCGGGGCACCGTCAACTGCATGCTGGCCGCGTTTTCGCTGCTATGTCTGCTGGGCTTGCGCTATCCGCTGCAGATGCTGCCCCTGCTGCTGTGGGAGGCGCTGTGGAAGACCATCTGGCTGCTGCTCGTGCCGCTGCCGCAATGGCTGAACGGCCAGATCGATCCCGCCACCGCGGCAACCGCGTTTGAATGCGCGTTCGTGGTGCTGGTCTACCTGGCCATTCCGTGGCGCCATGTGCATGCGCATTACATCGTCAAGCCGGCCACGCCGTGGCGCCAGCTCAGGCAGCCTTGCGAAACGTCAAATTGATGCGCTGCGCGCCCAGCACCGCGTGCTCGCCCTCCTTCAGCGGCGCCACGCCGTGGAAGCGCAGGCGGTCGGCGCCGCCCCACACCACCACGTCGCCATGCAGCAGCGCGATGCGGGCCGCCTTGTCGCTGCGCTCGGCGCCGCCGAACAAAAAGGTGGCGGGCAAACCGAGCGAGACGGAAACGATGGGCGCGTTGAAATCGCATTCGTCGCGGTCCTGGTGCAGGGCCATGCGCGCGCCGGGCGCATAGCGGTTGACCAGGCAGGCGTCGGGCGTGAAGCCCGGATAGCCGGCCGCCAGCGCCGCTTGCTGCGCCAGGCGCAGGAACACGGGCGGCATGGGCGGCCAGGGTACACCGCTGGCGGGATCGAGCCGCGCATAGCGGTAGCCGCGCCCATCCGTGACCCAGCCCAGGGGGCCGCAATTGCTCATGGCCACGGACATGCGCAAACCGCCCGGCGTGGCCATGTGGCGCAGGGGCGCGGCCAGCACGATGGCGTCCAGCGCCGGCAGCAGCTCGGGCAGATACGGCAGCGCAAAACGGCGCAGCAGGACAGACGCGGACGAGCCGTGCACCAGCGGCACCGGTCCGGCCGGGACGTCGTCTTCATCGGCAAACAGGGACAGGTTCATGCCGCCTATTTTAGCCGCATTACACAAAAAGCCCCCACGGTGCGCTACAGTAGCGCTTCCAGCCACTACCACCCGCCTCCACGATGGATCATTACGCCGATTTGCTGCACACCCTGGCGCAGCAGGAAGAATCCCTGCAATTCGAACGCTTCGACAACGATGCGGCGCTGGCTGTGGGCCTGTGGATCGTCGAGGAAGTGCGCAAGCGGGGCAAGGCCGTCACCGTCAACATCACGCGCAACGGCCAGGTCCTGTTCCACCACGCCATGACGGGCGCCACGGCGGACCAGGCGGACTGGATACGCCGCAAAAACAACACGGTGCAGCGCTTTTGCCGCAGCTCCTACTACATGGGCATCTCGTATAAAAGCCGCGGCAGCACCTTCGAAGACGTGAAGTACCTCGACGACGTCGAGTACGCGGGCCACGGCGGCGCCTTTCCCCTGCTGATACGCGGCGTGGGACTGGTCGGCACGGTCACCGTGTCCGGCCTGGCGCAGGCGGACGATCACGCGCTGGTGGTGGCGGCCCTGCAGGCACAGCTGGACAAATAGTCAGGCGTCCAGCGCCCGGCGCAGGGCGGCGCGCGCCAGCAAGCGCGTGGAATCGAGCGCCGACGCCAGCATCAGTTCGGCCACGCCGGCCAGGTCGCCTGCATTCAGGCAAGCCACATAGCGCGCCAGCGGCGGCGTATGCAGCGTCACTTCCGGATGTTCATACGCTCCCAGCGCATGCGCGCCCTCTTCGCAAATCGTGCGGTAGCACAGGGCCGCGCCTTCGGCCGAGCAGCCGACGATGCCGATATGTTTGCTCATGATCTTCCTCCTGGATTAAATACGCTGGCCGCCGTCGATGGGAATTTCCGCGCCCGTGATGTACGAGGCGCGCTCGCTGCACAGGAACTCCACCAGATCCGCCACTTCGGCCGTCGTGCCCAGGCGGCGCAGGGGGATTTGCGTGTCGACGATGTGCGAGGTGCCCGGCGACAGAATCGCCGTGTCGATCTCGCCCGGCGCGATGGCATTCACGCGCACGTTCAGCGGCGCCATGTCGTTGGCCATCTCACGCGTCAGCGACGCCAGCGCCGCCTTCGAGCTGGCGTAGGCGGAGCCGGCGAACGGGTGCACGCGGTAGCCGGCGATCGAGCACAGATTCACGACGGCGCCGTGCGCGTTCGACAATTCCTGCGCAAAACCGCGCGTCAGGGCCAGCGGCGCAAAGAAATTCGTGTTGTACATTTCCTGCCACGTCTGCATGTCGGTCGTCAGCGAATTGACGCGCGAGCCGCCCGCCCCCTTCGGCGACACGCCCGCGTTGTTCACCAGCGCGTGCAATTTGGCGTCGCCCAGCATGGGGCGCAGGGTGTCGACCATCTGCCCGATCTGGCTCAGGTCCGACAGATCCATGCACACATGCGTGTTGTGCTCCTGGCTGCGCGGGCAGCCGCCCGGAATCGGGCTGCGCGAGACGGTGATCACGCGCCAGCCCAGGCTGCGGAAGCGCTCGGCCACGGCGTGGCCGATGCCGCGGCTGGCGCCCGTGACGATGGCCGTTTTCTGTTCAATCTTCTGTTCAGTCTGGTACGTGTTCTGCGTCATGTGCTTCCTTGTCTAGTTGTGTTGCGCCGGCGTGGATGCGCTCCTGGCGCATCACATACGCCAGCATCTGCGTGCCGCCGTCGAGAATGTCCTGTTCGATGGCGCGCCGCGCAGCCGCCCCGTCGCGCTGGCGCAGCGCGGCGATGATGGCGTGGTGGTGGCCGACGCGCATGTCGGGCGAAAAGCTGGCGTAGCCGGCGGCGATCAGGGGCGCCGTCTGCATCCACAGGTGGTCGACGAAGCGTTTTAACGTCGGCATGCCGGCCGCCTGCGCCAGGCCCAGGTGAAACGCCTGGTTGCATTGCAGGGCCGCCGGCAAGTCGTGCCGCGCAATCGCCTCTTCGTTCGCCTGCAGCAGGCGTTCGAGGTCGGCCAGGGTGGCGGCGTCGATGCGCTGCGCCGCCTCGAATGCGCCCAGCCCTTCCAGTTCCAGCCGCAGCGCGCGGATTTCCAGGTAGCGCGCCACGCTGAGCACGGGCACGCGGAAATCGCGCGGCGAGCGCAGCACCAGCGCCTCTTCCTGCACCAGCTGCAGCATGGCGTCGCGCACGGGCGTGACGCTGGTGCCGAGCTGCAGCGCCAGCTCGCGGATGCGCAGCCGCTCATTCGGCTGGTAGCGTCCTGCCGCCAGCGCCTCGCGCAGCATCGCGTACACGGACTTGCCCAGGTTGACGTGTTGCAGACTGTCCAATTGGTGCTTCATGCGTATTTTTGATCTTTTGAAATTATGATGCATCATACATCAATGTGAAAAACAGTGTTTTTCCAGACGTGCGCCGCAGACAGGAAACAAGTAAACACCGCAAGCACGTACAATCAGCCGCCACCGCATCGAAAGGAGCGCTCTTGAACTGGGATTATCCGCACGCCCACACCCTGCCCGTCACGCCCGAACCGGGCGACATCGACGGCTTGCAGCACACCAACAACGCCGTCTACGTGCGCTGGTGCGAGCATATCGCCTGGCACCACTCGGCCACACTGGGGCTGGACCTCGACGATTACCGGCGCCTGGACCGGGCCATGGCGATACGCCGCGGCGAATACGACTACCTGCTGCCGACGCGGGCCGGCGAAGCGCTGACCCTGGCCACCTGGCTGTGCGCCAGCGATGGGCGCTCCAGCATGGAACGGCGCTTCCAGCTGATCCGCGACAGCGACGGCGCCACCGTCGTGCGCGGACGCTGGGACTTGATCTGCATCGAATTGAGCAGCGGCCGCGCGCGCCGCCTGCCGCCCGAGTTCCTGGCCGTGTATGAACCGGCCATCGTCGCGGCCGGCGCGCCGCGCGGGCAGGACTAGGCCGCCGTTTTGCGCGCCGTTCGGCGAAGATGCGGGGCGTTTCTTGCGCCTCCGCAGTGCAACATGCATTTCGCTCCTGCTTTGCCCGTGCATGCTTTAGAATCAGCGACCTCAGCCCCGTAAAAACAGGATAAAACATATGACGGCAGTCGGGAATACCGAACCACAAGAGCTCAAGCGCGGCCTGAAAAGCCGCCACATCCAGCTCATCGCCCTGGGCGGCGCCATCGGCACCGGCCTGTTTCTGGGCATCGCGCAAACCATCAAGATGGCCGGCCCTTCCGTGCTGCTCGGCTATGGCATTGCCGGCGTCATCGCCTTTCTGATCATGCGCCAGCTGGGCGAGATGGTGGTCGACGAACCCGTCGCCGGCTCCTTCAGCTATTTCGCCGACAAATACTGCGGCCACCTGCCCGGCTTTTTGTCGGGCTGGAATTACTGGGTACTGTATGTGCTCGTCAGCATGGCCGAGCTGACGGCCGTCGGCATCTACGTGCAGTACTGGTGGCCCGGCGTGCCGACCTGGGTCTCGGCACTGATCTTCTTCTGCGCGATCAACGCCATCAGTTTGCTCAATGTCAAAGCCTTTGGCGAGATGGAATTCTGGTTCGCCATCATCAAGGTGGTCGCCATCATCGGCATGATCGTCTTCGGCGCGTATCTGCTCGCTTCCGGCGACGCGGGGCCGCAGGCGTCCGTGGCCAACCTGTGGCAGCACGGCGGCTTTTTCCCGAATGGCTGGCAGGGGCTGGTGATGGCCATGGCCGTCATCATGTTCTCGTTCGGCGGCCTGGAGCTGGTAGGCATCACGGCGGCCGAGGCGGATGATCCGAGCACGACGATTCCGCGCGCCACCAACCAGGCCATCTACCGTATCCTGATCTTTTACATCGGCGCGCTCGGCATCCTGCTGTCGCTGTACCCGTGGCAAAACGTCGTCACCGGCGGCAGCCCTTTTGTCCTGATCTTCCATGCGCTCGACAGCAACCTGGTGGCCACGGCCCTGAACGTGGTGGTGCTGACGGCGGCACTCTCCGTCTACAACAGCGGCGTGTACTGCAACACGCGCATGCTGTTCGGCCTGGCCAAGCAAGGCAATGCGCCGCGCGCGCTGCTGCACCTGAACCGCCGCGGCGTGCCGCTGGTGGCGCTGGGCGTGTCCGCGCTGGCGACGGGCGCCTGCGTGGTGGTCAATTACTTCATGCCGGGCGAAGCGTTCGAAGTGCTGATGGGCCTTGTCGTGTCGGCGCTGATCATCAACTGGGCCATGATCAGCTGGATCCATTTGCGTTTCCGCGCGCAAAAGAAGGCCGAGGGCAAGACGACCCTGTTCCAGAGCCTGGGCTACCCGTTCACCAACTACCTGTGCCTGGTGTTCCTGGCCGGCATCCTGGTGATCATGTACCTGACGCCGGGCCTGCGCATCTCCGTCTACCTGATTCCCGTGTGGCTGGCCGCGCTGGGCGTCGGCTACTGGATCAAGCAAAACAAGGCCAAGGCATAGGCTGTTTTGCGCCGCATCCAGCCAAGCAACAAGCAAGCAAAAAGCCCGTCTTCGCAGACGGGCTTTTTGCATGGACGCGCGGTCATGTCTACGCGACGGCGGCTCCGCCCTCTTCCGGCTGTGCATCGGTTCGCCACATGCTGACGGTCTGGCCCGCATACGATTGCAGCAGCACATCGTCGCTCAAGGTCAGCATCGCCTGCTGGCGCTGCTCCGCCTTCTTCTCGGGCGTCATGCCGAGCTCTCCGGTCCGGTACGGTCCCAGCACGGGCAGCAAATCGCGCAGCACAGAATAATTGCCTGGTATGGTCTTGTCCGATTCCAGCTTGGCCAGGAAATACTTCATGACATGCTCGGACTGCTTGCCCTCCTGCCGCAAGCTCGCCTTCACCATCTTGCCATCCTTGTAGGCCACCTGCGCATCGCTGCTGGCCGTATCCTCGATCTGATGATACGTATAGTTCTGCGATTCCGTGCTGTCCGTCAGGCGCAGCGGCACGCCGGGGACGAGGGTCTCATGGAAGCTGGCGCTCAGCTTCGATTGCTGCTGCTGCCTGACTGACCGCTCGTCCTGGCTGGCGCCGGCCTGCAGCGTCTTTTGCGACACTTCATAATTGAAGCCATCCTTTTCCGAACTGCGCATGGGATTGCTGAATTTCACGGCCTGCGATACGGAGGCGCTGAAATCGGCCAGCCCCGTCAGGATGGACTTGTCCTCGGCCGCCAGGCGCCACTTGCCCGTCTCGGGTGTGTCCGTGGCCGCTTGCGGCGCGGCGGTATTGCTGTGCAAGGCCGTAAAGCTATCCTTGAGCATGGCCACCAGGCCCGCGTCGCCATGACCGCGCGACGCCGCCTGGTCGAACTGCTTCATGTAGCTGCCCAGCGCCTTGGCTTGCCGTTCGCGACTGCCCAGGGTATTGAGTTGGCTGGCGTCGACCTTCAGGTCCAGGGAGCCGGCCTCGCCGCTGAAGCTGACCTGGCGCTGCGCGCCATCGGCCTGGAAATCCAGGGTTTGCACGCCCTCTATCTCGCCGCGCACCTTGACTTCCGCATGCAGTTTCACCGACGCCAGCAACTGCTGGTCGAACTGCATCAAGCCTTCCAGCTTGATTTTCGGCGTATCCCGTCCCATGCCATCGATGGCGTCCTGAAAACCCTTCGCCAGGTCGCCCAGGGCGCTGGCTTCAGCGTCGCTGAGGTCGCCACTGGTCGTCATGCTCACGGCCAGGCCGTCGCCCTGACTGTCGAGCGACAGCTTGACTTCCACACCGCTTTTGGTCGTGATGCTGAGGGTAACCTTGTCTTCGCCATTGCCATGCAGGCTGCCCGGCGCGATGCCGGACGCCGCATAGACATTCGGCGTGGTGCTCGGCGGCGGCTGCCGCATCGCCTGCGAGAAATTGTAGTTGCCCAGCTTGGCCTGCCCCAGCATGGCCGCGCCCAGGCCGCTGAAGCGGCCGCCAAACGCATGCGAAGAAAAACTCTTTGTCATCGCCTCACTCACCTTGTTGCGCGTCGCGCTTTCCCATATCGTCGGCGAAGGCAGCAGCTGCGCGACGGCTTGCGTCGCCCCGATGTCAACAATGGAGGACGGGCTCGGCGCCGGAGACGGCGCGGCATCCGCCTTGGTGGCAGCGGCATTGGGCGCGCGTGAGGGACTTGGATTCCAGCTCGGGATCGAGGAGACGGAGGTCATGGGTCTTATGCCTTGCTAAACGAAGATGGGTGGTTAGGTAAAGTATGCATAACTTTCATTTTTTGATAACTGGTAGCCGTCGAGTACTGCCATGTTTTCTCAGAGCATGGGATGGGTCGCATCTCAAGCGCTAAGCAGACACTGCTATAACGACGTGAAATGTGAAATCATGAGCGCAAGGGAGCATGAAAATTTTTCATTCTTGATACAAATCATGCTCCGCCGCCATGCCAGCGTTCGCAGGTGTTCGCCATCTAACTCAATTTGAACAGTTGCCACAAGTAAATTTCTACTGTTGCTCAAATGATGAAAGTGACTAAGTGTGATATTTCGCCGGCCCGCAATCAATATGATCGCTGAGTGCTTCGTAATAAAGCTGCATATGCTTATTCGGAACCGCAAGCACGGCCTTAAGGAGGCAATATGAAATTTATGCACTTAACCATCGCCAAGCGGCTCGGCATGGGCTTTGGCCTGGTCGCCCTGTTCCTGTTGCTGGTCATCGCGCTGGGGCTGACCAGCATGCGACAAATCCAGGACCGCATGGATGAAGCAACCAAGGTCAACAACGTCGAAACCAGGCTGGCCCAGACTATGGACTTGACAGTGACCGAGCGGGCGCTGGCGCTGCGCAATCTGATTTTGCTGAAGGAGGAGAAGGAGATCCAGATCGAGGTCGCGCGCATCGCGGAGCAGGAAAAAAAATACGCCGCTGCCCAGCAAAAGCTGGGGGAAATGTTCGCCAAGCTGGAAGGCACCTCGAGCGAAGAAAAAAGCCTGCTCGAACAGATCCGCACACAAAGCGACCTGGCGGCGCCCTTCATTCAGCGGGCCGCCGCGCTGGCGCTGGAGCACAAGCAGGACGATGCCTACAAACTGCTGCGCTATGAATTCCGCCCCGTGCAAAAGCGCTGGTGGGAATTGCTGCGCACCTTGATCGCCGTCGAGGAAAAGCAGAATAACGATGCTTCCAGCATGGCCGAGGCGGCCTACAGCCAGGCGCGCCTGGTGATGCTGAGCATCGGCTCGCTGGCCCTCATCACCAGCCTGCTGGCCGCCGTGCTGATCACGCGCAGCGTGACGCGCCAACTCGGCTGCGAGCCCGACGAAGCGGCGGCGATCGCCGGGCAGATTGCCAGCGGCAACCTGGCCGTGCCCATTCATACCCGCCCCGGCGACACGCACAGCCTGCTGCACGCCATGCAATCGATGCGCGACAGCCTGGCGCAGATCGTCCAGCAAGTTCACGCCAGCACCGAGACCATCGCCACGGCGGCAGGCCAGATCGCCATGGGCAACCTGGACTTGTCTTCGCGCACGGAACAGCAGGCCAGTACGCTGGAGCAAACCGCTTCATCCATGGAAGAACTAACCAGCACCGTGCGCATCAACACCGACCATGCACGCCAGGCCAACGGGCTGGTCGAATCGGCCTCCAATGTCGCCACCAAGGGCGGCGCCGTGGTGGCGCAGGTGGTCGACACCATGGCGGCCATCGATGTCTCGGCGCGCAAGATCGTCGACATCATCGCCGTCATCGACGGCATCGCCTTCCAGACGAATATCCTGGCGCTGAACGCGGCGGTCGAGGCGGCCCGTGCCGGGGAACAGGGGCGCGGCTTTGCCGTGGTGGCCACCGAGGTGCGCAATCTGGCGCAGCGCTCGGCCGCCGCAGCCAAGGAAATCAAGGACCTGATCGGCGACTCGGTCGACAAGGTCCAGGCCGGCAACCGGCTGGTCGAACAGGCAGGATCGACCATGCACGAGGTGGTCGCCAGCGTCAAGCGCGTCACCGGCATCATGTCTGAAATGATGTCCGCCAGCCAGGAACAATCCGCTGGCATCGAGCAAATCAATATGGCCGTGACGCAAATGGACAATGTGACGCAGCAAAATGCGGCACTGGTCGAAGAAGCCGCCGCCGCAGCGCAAGCGATGCAGGAACAGGTCAACAGCCTGAACGATGTCGTCAGCGTCTTCCGCGTGGGCAACATCGCTGGCGGCCGCGATGCGGGACTGCGCCTGGTCAGCCGTCAGCCACCGCCGCCGGCGGTACGGCGCGCGCCCGCCACGGCAATGCCGGCTCGTCCGGCCGTCGCCAAGCCCAGCGAAATCGAGTGGGAACAGTTTTGAGCCGGCAACGGGGGAGTGGCACACGTGGGTAAACTGGAACAGATCGCCGCTGCGGGCGAAGTGGTAGCGACGCACATCTTCCCGCATGCAAGCCATATCGGCAAGGAGCAACGGGGCCTGCTGGCCGGTCAGCAAGGCGCGACGCTGTGGCTGACCGGCCTGAGCGGCGCAGGCAAGTCGACGCTGGCGTACGCGCTGGAAAGGCGGCTGCTGGCCGAGGGTCACCTGAGCTGCGTGCTCGACGGCGACAATATGCGGCACCACCTGAATGGAGACCTCGGTTTCTCTCCCCGCGATCGCCAGGAAAACATCCGCCGCAGCGCCGTCGTGGCCAGGCTGATGAACGATGCCGGCATGATGGTCATCTGCGCCTTCATCTCGCCGCTGCGCAGCGACCGCGAGATGGCGCGCCAGATCATCGGCAGTGACAATTTTATCGAAGCCTATATCAGCACGCCGAGCGCGCTATGCGAGGAACGCGACCCCAAGGGACTGTACAAAAAAGCGCGAGCCGGACTGATCCCTGCATTTACGGGCGTCTCCGCGCCCTACGAGGCACCGCTGGCGCCGGCGCTTATGCTGGACACGGGCGTGCTGTCGCTGGAACAGGCCTGCGAGCGGCTGTTCCAGCAACTGTGCCCGCACTTCATCTGATGCCGCGCGGCCACCTTTTCGAGGAATGATGAGATGATCAGCAGCCACCATCCCGGCCAAGGCGCGCGCCCGCGCCCCGTCATGATGATCCCCTTGCGCCGCTGCGGCAGCCATGCCCTGCGCCTGCGCCTGAACCTGTCGCCGCAGTTTTATTCGCCGTATCCACTGCACCTGGTTGACATGATGCCGCTGCTGCCCCTGTACGGCGACTTGCGCGATGACCGCGCCTACTTTCGCCTGGTGGTCGATGTGGTGGGCCTGGCGGCGGCCAGCATGGTCAAGTGGCCGGGGGTCGTCTTCGATCCGGTGGAAGTGTTCGAGACGCTGCGCGGCCAGCCGCGCAGCATCCACCGCGTGGCGTGGGAGCTGCTGCTGCGCGCGGGCGAACGCCGCCAGGCGCAGGTGGTGATGGACAAGTCGCTCGACAGCGTGCACTACGCCGACGACATCGTGCGGCTATATCCCGACATGCTGTTCCTGAACGTGGTGCGCGATCCGCGCGCGCAAGTGGCGTCGATGAACCGCGCCATCATCCACGATTTCGACACGCTGCTCAATGCCAGGACCTGGCTGGCCGCCCATGCGGCAGCCGACCATGGCGTGCAACGCTATCCGCGGCGCGTGCTGACGATACGCTATGAAGATTTCCTGTCGCGGCAACAAGAGACGCTGGAAACGGTATGTGATTTTCTCGGCATCGCCTTCCTGCCGCAAATGCTGGACGTGGCCGCGTCGGCGGAGGCGCGGCAAATCGCGCAGTTGTCATCGCTCTGGTCGGCCAACTGCCATGCGCCGATCGCGACCAACATCGACAAATTCAGGCAGCAACTATCGGACGATGACATCAACCTCATCGAAACGCTCACTGGCCCGTATATGGACCGCTACGGCTACGCGCGCCTGAGCCGCGGCGACGCCAACATCACGCCGGCGCTGATCGAGCTGGCCGGCAAGCGCTCGGCGCAAGGACGCGAACGCGCCTGGCACGCCTTGGAACAGGATAACTTCCGCGATTACGTGCTGCGCCGCTGCCGCGCCGACTATCTGGCCCAGCTGCATGCACGGCTCAGCCAGGCCAGCGGCGCGCAGGGCAGCAGCACCATCGTCACGCTGGATCAACTCGACCAGGGCGCGTTTGTCGTCAGCGACTAACACCTATCAAAACCTACTGCGCGTCGTAATTTGCGGTCTGCGATGCTCACTGCCTCGGCGGCCCCGTACTTCGTACAGTTGCGCTTCTCAACCACAACTTCCTTCCGCTCGCTACGGTTTTGTCAGGTGTTGTAAGCGCCTGGCCATCGCCTGCCCCAGGCTGCGCTCCTGCGTCTGAATGCGACTTTTTGACCGGATACCTTCCCCGCAACGACAAGCATCAGCATGCCGCCGCTGCCGGCCCGACAAACCATGATCAATGCTCTTTGTTTTCTAAAAACAACAATTTCAATATCGATCGGCAATGTCCACTAGAATGGTGGGCATATGAAACATATGATTAGCGCGCCGGTCGCCAGTTTCACCGATTTGCTGCTTGATGCCGTGTGCATGGTTGACGTGGACGGGCGCTTCGTGTTCGTCAGCGCCGCTTGCGAACGCATCTTCGGCTACACGCAGCAGGAAATGATCGGCAAGCTCATGCTCGACATGGTCGCCCCCGCCGACCGCGCCCGCACCCTGGCGGCCGCGCGCGCCATCATGGATGGGCATGCGCAGACGCACTTTGAAAACCGCTACCTGCGCAAGGATGGCAGCCTGGCCCACATCATGTGGTCGGCCCGCTGGTCCGCCGCCGACCAGCTGCGCGTGGCCGTGGCGCGCGACATCACCTTGCTGAAACAGGCGCAGGCAAAGCAGGCAGCGCTGTACGCCATTTCCGAAGCCATGCAGGCGACGCAGGATTTGCCCGCCTTGCTGTACCGCATACAGCACATCATCGGCGAGCACTTGCCTGCGCGCAGCCTGACCTTGCTGCTGCAGGACGAACACGGCGCACAGCCTTTGATGACCTGCCATGCCGGCGACAGCGGGCCGCAGCCGACGCCGTCCCTGGCCAGCCTGCTGTGCGACGAAGTCCTGCGCAGCGGCCGCCCCTTGCTGCTGCAGGCGGGACAACTGGCCGGCCTGCCGCCGGCGCTGCAAACGGCGGCTGGCGCCCTGTCCTCGTGCTGGCTTGCCGTGCCCCTGTATTCCTCGCTGGGCAGCATCGGCGCGCTGGCCTTGCAAGGCGGCCAGGATGCCGTCATCGGCACGGCGCAAGACCAGGATTTGCTGCAATTTGTCGCAAAGCAACTAGCGACCGCCATCGAGCGCCGGCAGTTGCAGACGCAAATGCAGTTCATGGCCATGCACGATGAACTGACCCGTTTGCCGAACCGCCGCCTGTTCCACGACCGCCTGCACACGGCGTTCGCCCGCGCACACCGCCAGGAAGGCCGGCTGTCGCTGCTGTTCCTGGACTTGAACAACTTCAAACGCGTCAACGATGACCACGGCCATGCCTGTGGCGACCTGCTGCTGCAAACGGTGGCGAACCGCCTGCGCGATTGCATGCGCGAAACCGACACCTTGGCCAGGATGGGCGGCGATGAATTCGTCGTGCTCCTGGAAAGCAATGTCACACCGGCCGATGTCAGCCTGATCGAGCAAAAGATCCACGCGGCCCTGGCCGCGCCGCTGCACCTGGGCAACGGACAGCAATTGCGGATCACCGTCAGCATCGGCGTGGCCCACTATCCGGAAGACGGCGATACCATGCAACTGCTGTTGCGCCATGCGGACCGGGCCATGTATGCATCGAAGATGCTTGCCGCCGCCTCGCGCTAGCCTGCCTGGCGACAGTACCCGCATGCTATACTTTCCGGCAATGCTAAGACTCTTCAAAACATGGCTGATCCTGCTGCTGATCGCGGCGGTGCCGCTGCAGGCGGCGGGCGCCATGCGGGCGTGCGCGCCGCTTGCGGCATCGCCTGCCGCCGCGATGGCAGGGGCTTGCCAGCATCACGCCGTGCAGTCATCCGCCATCACGGACAGCGCCGGCACGCCGAAAGAAAACAAGACCCCTGCCAAGCATGCCGCGTGCGGCGCCTGTTCCCTCTTTTGCCTGGGCGCACTGATGCCGCCCGGCCTCTCCCTGCCTGCCGCCGCCGGCACGGGTGCGCAACGCGTCGCCGCTGCAACGGATACCTTGCTGCCGGGATTCATTCCCGACGGCCCGCGCCGGCCCCCGCGGCCGCTTTCCGCTTAAATTCCAAGCTCGTCCCAAGCAGGCCACTGCGGTGGCCACGATAGCCCTATTCCGTCTGAAAGCGACACATGATCAAACATTACATACTGCGCGGCGCCTTCGCCGCCATGCTGGGCTTGCCCACGTTCGCCATGGCGGCCCTGCCCGTCATTGAAGTCTACAAGAGCGCCTCGTGCGGCTGCTGTTCCGAATGGATCAAGCACCTGGAAGCGAACGGTTTCACGGTGCGCGCGAAAAACGTCGAGATGCCGGCGCAATACCGCAAGCTGGCCGGCATTCCCGACGCGCTCGGCTCCTGCCACACGGGCCTCGTCAACGGCTACGCCATCGAAGGCCATGTGCCGGCCAGCGACATCAAGCAGCTGCTGCGCGAAAAACCCAAGGCGAAAGGCCTGGCCGTGCCGGCAATGCCGATGGGTTCTCCAGGCATGGAAGGGCCGCGCAAGGATGCATACGACGTCTTGCTGGTCAAGAGCAATGGCAGCACCAGTGTTTACAAGCACTACCAGTAAGATGCAGGGCCAGTAAGATGCAGGGAAAATGAAAAACGCCGCCGGAATCGCTTCCGGCGGCGTTTTTTGTCAGGCAGTAAAGAACTTACTGCCTGTCAGGACTGCATCAGATAGTGTCGAGCACGGCATTCAGGCTGGCGCTAGGACGCATGACCGCTTCCGTCTTCGCGGGATCCGGCAGGTAGTAGCCGCCGATATCCGTTTCCTTGCCTTGGACTGCTTTCAGCTCGGCAACGATCTTTTCTTCGTTGTCTGCCAGGGCTTTTGCCACTGGCGCAAAATGCGCTGCCAGTTCCGCATCGTCCTTCTGCGCTGCCAGGGCTTGCGCCCAGTACATGGCCAGGTAGAAATGGCTGCCGCGGTTGTCCAGCTCGCCCGTGCGTGGCGATGGCGACTTGTTGTTGTCCAGCAATTTTCCGGTGGCTTCATCGAGGGTTTTCGCCAGGATCTTGGCCTTCGCATTGCCCGTCTTGATGCCCATGTCTTCCAGCGACACGGCCAGCGCCAGGAACTCGCCCAGCGAATCCCAGCGCAGATGGTTTTCTTCCACCAGCTGCTTGACGTGTTTCGGTGCCGAACCGCCGGCGCCCGTTTCGTACATGCCGCCACCGGCCATCAATGGCACGATCGACAGCATCTTGGCGGACGTGCCCAGTTCCAGGATCGGGAACAGATCGGTCAGGTAGTCGCGCAGGATGTTGCCGGTCACCGAGATGGTGTCCAGGCCGCGGAAGGCGCGTTCCAGCGTGTAGCGCATGGCGCGCGTCTGCGACATGATCTGGATGTCCAGACCCTTGGTGTCGTGCTCCTTCAGGTAAACCTGTACCTTCTTGATGACTTCGTTCTCGTGCGGACGGTAGGAATCGAGCCAGAACACGGCAGGCATGCCCGAGTTGCGCGCGCGCGTGACGGCCAGCTTGACCCAGTCGCGGATCGGGGCGTCCTTGACCTGGCACATGCGCCAGATATCGCCCTCTTCCACCGTTTGCGTCAGCAGCACTTCGCCCGTTTCCAGGTCGGTGATGTTGGCGGTGCCGCCTTCAGGCACTTCAAACGTCTTGTCGTGCGAACCGTATTCTTCCGCTTGCTGCGCCATCAGGCCTACGTTCGGCACGGTGCCCATGGTCTTCGGATCGAAGTTGCCATGCCATTTGCAGAAGCCGATCATTTCCTGGTAGATGCGTGCGAAAGTCGATTCCGGCATGACTGCCTTGACGTCTTTCGGACGGCCGTCGGCACCCCACATCTTGCCGCCGATACGGATCATGGCCGGCATCGACGCGTCGACGATGATGTCGTTCGGCGAATGGAAGTTGGTGATGCCCTTGGCCGAATCGACCATGGCCAGTTCCGGACGATGCGCGTGGCAGGCGTGCAGGTCCTTGAGGATTTCATCCTTTTGCGACGCTGGCAACGTGTCGATCTTGTCGTACAGGTTGCTCATGCCATTGTTGACATTCACGCCCAGCTTGTCGAACAGTTCGGCGTGCTTGGCAAACGCGTCCTTGTAGAAGATACGCACGCAGTGGCCGAAGACGATCGGGTGCGAGACCTTCATCATGGTGGCCTTGACGTGCAGCGAGAACATCACGCCCGTCTTGAAGGCGTCGTCGATTTCCTTCTCGTAGAACTCCAGCAGTGCTTTCTTGCTCATGAACATGCTGTCGATGATCTCGCCCGCTTGCAGCGAAACCTTCGGTTTCAGCACGATGGTCTTGCCCGAGGCTGTGACCAGTTCCATCTTGACATCGCGCGCTTTTTCCAGGGTCAGCGATTTTTCGCCGTGGTAGAAGTCGCCATGGTGCATGTGCGAGACGTGGGTTTGCGACGACTGGCTCCACTCGCCCATCGAGTGCGGGTGCTTGCGCGCATACTCTTTGACGGCTTTCGGTGCGCGGCGGTCGGAATTGCCTTCACGCAGGACCGGGTTGACCGAGCTGCCGATGCATTTGCCGTAGCGGGCCTTCAAGGCTTTTTCTTCTTCGGTCTTCGCATCTTCCGGATAGTCGGGCAGCTTGTAGCCACGGCCTTGCAGTTCGCGCACGCAAGCGATCAACTGGCCTTGCGAGGCGCTGATGTTCGGCAGCTTGATGATGTTGGTGTCCGGATTCTGGGTCAATTTGCCCAGTTCAGCCAGGGTATTCGGGACTTTTTGCGCGTCCGTCAGGAATTCGGGAAATTCAGCCAGTACACGTGCCGCCACCGAAATATCGCTGGACACCACGTCCACGCCAGCCGGCGCGGTGAATTTTTTGATAATCGGCAGCAGGGAATACGTCGCGAGCAGCGGCGCCTCGTCAGTCAGCGTGTAGATGATTTTGGATTTTTGTGTTGCCATGTTCATTCCCTTGTATGCGGTGATGCCTGGTGGTTAACTTTCTTCATTCCAAACACAGGACGGTTAGCCTTGCTTTGGACGGCTAGTGTGCCGGCGGTGACGCCGTGCTTGCCCACCGCGTATTTTAGACTGTCCTGCCGCTGTTTGTGTATCCGATGGCGACGAATCTTATATAAGACAGCAAATATCCGGAACTACCGGGCCAGAATGGCCATTTTCCGCCTTGAAATGGATGCGGGGCGGCGGCACGGCATGTATGCCGCCTCGAAAAAACATTCCATATTGACAATATCCAAGTGGAAGCGACGTCACGGTCCCTCGTTCTTGACGATGCCGCGCACATTCGTCAGCGCCAGGCAAACGTTCAGCACGATCAAGGCCCAGGCTTCGTCTTGCCAGCCCCAGCACACCCACAGCACGTTGCTGAACAGGAAAACCCAGAACCCGGCAAGGCGCCGCGCGGCCATGCGCGAGCCCACCAGCCAGGCCGCCAGCAGCGAAGCGGCCATGGCGGGCCATTGCAACAGTTCGATAATGTCCGACATGGCGCCTCCTGTGCATCGTTCAGTTGGCAATATTGTCTGTTGTTTTATCAGCGCACGCCTGCCCATCCCGCCCCACTTCCCCGTAAATCCTCAGTCGGCTTGATGTCGATTAAGCCAGCTTATTAAAACAGCCATACGATGAGCGTGCTTGCTTCTTTTATTCATCCATTGTTTGTCTTTTCTCAACTGAAAGGTATTTCAAATGAAACCTGCTATGCGGAAAATCAAGTCAATACGGCAACAATTGGGACAGGGCATGACGGAATACATCGTCATCGTGGCCCTGATCGCCGTCGCCGCCATCGGCGTATATCAATTGTTCGGCGCCACCATACGCAACCAGACGGCCGGCATCGCCATGGAGGTGTCGGGCAAGAACGGCACAGCCGCCATCGCCAAGGCCGGCGGGGCCGCCACCAAGGCCGAGACCGCCGCCAAGGACACGGCGAAGAACAGCCTGTCCACGTACGGCGACCAGGCCACCACCGGCAAGCAGGACTAGGCTGCCGCCGCCAGCGAGCCCCCGAGCCAATGAGCGCCTCATCCACATCATCATGACACCGCTACAGGCAGTCCGCCTGCCCCCCTTCGCGCAACGCCGCCAGCAAGGCCAGGCGCTCATCTATGGCATCGTCGTTCTCATGGGCGGCCTGGCCGCCCTGCTCTTCGTTTTCAATACGGGCCAGCTCACGGCGGAAAAAACCAAGCTCGTCAATACGGCCGACGCCGTCGCCTACAGCGCCGCTGTCATGCAGGCGCGCGCCCTCAATTTCGACGCCTACACCAACCGCGCGCTGATGGCCAACGAGGTCATGATCGCGCAAGCCGTCAGCATCGCCGCGTGGTCCGCCCATGTCGTCAAACATACGGAAAACGTCACGCCCCTCAACTGCCGCAGCTATTACTCCGTGCCGGCGGCGCTGCTGCTGATCGATTACATCCCCGTCTGCTACCTGCTCAGCTTGCCTACCGCCAGGAATACCGCGCAAGCCGTCGACCAGGTGGCGCAGCAAGCAGCGCAGGCCAGCGTGCTGGCCTCCGAAGCGGCCAAGGCCGTCCTGCAGGGCGCGCAGGCGAACATGGCGGCCACCATCCTGCCTGCCCGTAAAACGCTGATGCAGCAGGTGGCCGACGCCAACTATGCGGGCGACGGCAGCGTACATGTCGACAGCATGCCCATCACCGATACGTTCACGCAGTTCGAGGGAAGCAGCTTCATCCGCGCGTATGCGGGCGCCGAACGGGGCCGCTTCAAGCAGGCGGCGCTCGCGGCCGCCCAGCGCGATGCCTTCGTCCGGCAGCGCTCCTGGACCTCGGCCAATCACCTGCCTTGCCTGTTGGGCAACAAGGCGGAGTTCCGCCGGCGCGGCGGTACGGAGCTCGTCGACTTCGACGAGTGGAAAGCCATGGACACGGCGTCGCTGCACCACTGGTCCTGGCATACGCACGGCCTGTTTCGCCTGCCCACCTGCGACGACGATGAAATGCCGCTCGGCTACGGCACGCAGGCGGCGGCCCACGGCACGCCCGACGACAGCGGCGCCGCTTACGGCCAGTCGCGCCCTGGCAATCCCCGCGCCAGCGCCCTGGCCAGCAGCAGCGACTGGCATTACAGCGGTTTGCCCACCTTTTACGACATCGCCGTGCCGGCCCTGGCCTACGCGTCGACGGACCCGCAGCCGCGCCTGACCTTCGCCATCCGCCTGACGCGGGCGAAAGACCAGCTCAGGACATCCGATGGCAGCTCCGGCATCAAGCCGGGCGGCCGCCTGGCCCTCATCGACGGCAAGCCGTCCCACGACGTACTGGCGGCAGTGTCCTCCGCGCAAGTGTATTTCGAACGGCCAAGCGGGCGCGACGATGGCATGACGGAATTGGCCAGCCTGTTCAACCCTTATTGGCAAGTGCGCCTCGTGCCGACCTCGGCGGCCGATCTGGCGGCCGCCACAGCAATGGGAGGCGCGCGATGAAGCCGTTTGGCCTGTCCTTGTTGCTCCTGCTTTGCATCCTGCTGCCGGCCAGGGCCAGCACGCAGGCCGAAGATGCCGTGCGTCAAATGCCCATGGTCCACGAAGCGCTGGCGGCGCGCGACGCCACCGTCAAGGTGCACCTGGTCAGCGCGCGCGGCTACCTGAACGGCAAGCCCGGCGACGCGGCCGGCCTGGCCCGCCTGCACGCGGAAGTACAGGCTTGCGTCCAGCGCAACAGCGAACGGGGCATCGCCTCGAAGCCGCCACACGCCTGGCCCGAACATGTCATCAGCATGCGTCTGGACACCTATGCTGCCGTCAACCGCAGCATCGTGTACGCCGCCGGCCTGTCCTATGCCATCGATCCGCGCGATTGCAGTCTGATGGAAGCGCGTACCAGCAAGGCCAGCCTGTCATCGAGCCTGGGGACCTGCGAAGTCGATTTGCTGGCAAAGACGGCGCACGGTCATTGCGATGCCACGGGGCAGGCGCGCGCCGCGCCGCCGCGCCGCCAGCCGCCGATGACGGCGGCGCAAAAGGCCGACATCGTGCGCCTGGCGGCCGGCAGCCCGGCCATGGCCGCATTCGCTGCCGCCATGCAAGCGCACCCGCAGGCGGACATGGGCGAACGCAAGGTCATCCTCGGCCTGGAATGCGAGGTCCGGCCCAATCCGCTCGACCCGGAAGGCAAGAACTGCGTGTCGCGCGGCGGCTCCTTTTCCTCGCTGGACGCCATCGGCGAAGCAGGCATGTCCGGCATGACCTTGGAAATGAGCTCGTCCAACGGCATCGAGCTGCGCGCCACGCAGGCCATGCTCGACACCCTGGTGCCGAACGCCGTTTTCGCGCCCTACCTCGAGGGCGGCTTTCGCATCACGCGCCCGGAGAACCGGCCATGAAACGGCACAGCTTTCGCCCCAGGCACGACCGCGGGCAGGCGCTGACGGAGTTTCTCGTGCTCGCCGCCGCCCTGTTGCCGCTGTACCTGCTGCTGCCCCTGATCGCCAAATACCAGGACATCGCCACGCAGGCCGGCATGGCCAGCCGCTACGTCACCTTCGAGGCGATCACGCACAACGATGCGCAGAGTGCCTGGAAGCCGCCGGCAGCCCTGGCCGGCGAAGTGCGCCGGCGCTTTTTCAGCAATGCGGACGCCCCCATCAAGACGGGCGATACGGCCGGTAATTTTCTCGCGCACCAGAACCTGTTCTGGCGCGGGCCTGCCGGCATCGCCCTGATCGCGGACTTCGACAGCGACGTGGCCGTCAGTTTTGGCCCCGGCAACGCGGCCAGCCATGCCGGCGCTTTCACGCCCGCCAGCGACGGCGCACCTTTCAACGGCTTGCCGGGCACCTCCGCAGGCCTGCACACCGCCGACGAACTGGGCTTGCCAAGCCGCGGCATTTACCGGGGCAACGTCAGCGTGCGCCTGGCCAGGTTGCCGTCAGGCATCGTCGCCTATCAGCCGTTTGACAGCCTCGAGCTGGCCATCCACCGCCATACGAGCGTCGCCATCGATGGCTGGGCAGCCGGGGGACCGGCCCAGGTGCAGTCCCGTCTCGACAGCAAGCTGCTGGTTCCCGCCACGGCGCTGCGCGATGCGGCGGGCGTGGTCAATGCCAGCGTGACCCTGGTGGAAATGGGGCACATCCAAGGTCCGAAGCTGGGGCAGCTCGACTTCTGGCGCGATGTCGTGCCGCCCGACCGACTCAGGTAGGCATTGCGCCATCCAGCTTATCCGCATCAGGGGAGATTGCAGAAATGACAGCAAAACAATATCTTCGGCGTCTATCAGGCGCGGCACTGGCGCTGTTGCTGCCCTGCGGTGCCGCTGTGTCGGCGCCGACAGCCTGGCCCGTGATCGCTGTTCCCGCCGGCATTGAAACCTTTGCCACGGGTGGCGAGATGCGCGTCAATGGCCTGCCGCTGCACATGCGCGGCGTGCTGTCGGCCAGGACGCCGGTCCAGGTGGCGGCGCTGTTCCGCGCCAGCCTGGGACAACCGCTGGCGGAACACACGCGGGACGGTACGCTGGTGCTGGGACGGGCGCTGGGCGAATTTTACGCCACGGTGCAGCTGCAGCCAGCGGGAAGCGGTACGCGCGGCCTGCTTGCCGTCAGCCACCTGGGCGCCGCGCCGGGGCCGCACGATAGCGCCACGGACAGGCTGCTGTCGCGCTTTCCTGCCGGCTCGCGCTTGCTGACGCAAACGCGTTCGGTGGATGGCCCGCGCCGCGCCGAGTTGCTCACTGTCAGCAACGCCATGGGCGTCGAGAGCAATGTCCGTCACTTGCGGCGCGCCCTCGAAGCGCAAGGCTACACGCTCGAGCGTGCGGACTCGGCTGCCAGTGCGCCCGGCGGCGCCACCTCGCTGTTTTTCAAGACCTCCGCCAGTGAAGCGCTCGCGGTGATTTACCGCGACAGCCAGGGCCACACGGCCATCGCCCTGAACACCATCACGCGCCTGGAGTCCGCCAGATGAGGCCCCGCTTCCGCCGCCGGCCGCAAGAGGGCCAATCCAGCGTCGAGTACGCCATCGTCTGCGCCGCGCTGGCCATCGCCCTGGGCGTGGGCATGAGCGGCGAGACCAGCGTGCTCAGGCAACTGCTGGCCGCCTTCAAGTCCGTGTACCAGGACTTCAGCTACGCCATTTCCCTGCCCGGCTGAGCATCATGAAAATTTCCTTTCCCCCGTTTTCGAAGATCAACAAGACCTGGGTGGTACTGGGCGCCGCACTCGCCATCGGCCTGCTCGCCGCCGTCGCCACGCGCAGCTTCCTCAGCTCCCGGGTGGCCGAAATCGAGGCGCGCAATGTGCATCAGACGCTCAGCGTCGTCGTCGCCAAGACGGATCTGGCGCAAAACACGATCTTGTCGAACGACAACGCGGCCGTGCGCAAGATTCCCGTCGAATATGCCCACTCGGGCGCCGTGCAGCCGGGCGATTTCGAGCGCATCGCCGGCAACGCCATCGCGTTTCCCGTCAAGGCGGGCGAAATGATCATGTGGAGCCAGATGGCGGGCAAGCGCGTGCCCACCTTTTCCGCGCGCCTGGCGGCGGGGCGGCGCGCCATCACGGTGGTGGTCGATGAAATCAATTCGATCTCCGGCATGCTGGAACCAGGCGACCTGATCGACCTGATGCTGACCATCGACCAGAACGGCAGGAAGGTCGTGCTGCCGCTGTTGCAAAGCATGCAAGTCATGGCCACGGGCCAGCGCTCGGTGGATGACGCGAAAAACGGCGAGGCCGCGCAATTTGCCACCGTCACCCTCGACACCACGCCCGCGCAAGCGCGTAACCTCATCATCGCGCGCGAAAGCGGCAAGCTGACGGCCTTGCTGCGCAATCCGGCGGACAAGGCCGCGCCTGGCCAGCAAGACTATGACCTGTCGTTGCTGTTCGACACCCGGCCGGATAGCCTTCCCCTGCCGCAGCGGCGCGGCATCCCCGTGCTGTATGGCGGCAGCGGCATGCCGGCGCCGCCCGACGCCCTGCGCCTGCAGGGGCATCGCAGCGGTACCGATCCGCCAGTGGCGATGCCGCCAGCGCCAGTGGCCGCCCCACCGCCCATTCCGCTCATCAACGCTGCCGCCGCGCCGCCCTGAGGCGTACCGGCGACAGCCTGCCTTGCGCCAGCGCGCAAGCCACCGCACGCCCTTTGTATGGACACAGTCCCATGAAACGCTACTTCCTCACCCTGCTGTCAGCCCTTTGCGTAACGCTCGTGCTGGGCGCGAGCCTGGCGGCACCGGCCTGCGCCCGCGCCCAAACGGCGTCCCAGGGCGTGATCGAAGGCAAGGCGCCGCTCGCAGCCAGGGCCGGCAGCATGCCAAAGACCGCCAATACCAGCAGCGCGGCAGCGCGCTACCAGCCCATCGCCAAACAGGACGATGCCGAATCGGAGCCCGAACTGGAGCTGTACCTGGGCGAATCACGCGTCTTCCCCACGCCGGGCGTGGCGCGCATTGCCGTGGGCAATGGCCAGGTCATCACCGCCAACGCGCTCGACGACAGGGATGTCATCATTTTCGCCAACGGCGCCGGCAACTCCTCGTTGTTCGTCTGGCACCAGGATGGCCGCTACCAGCGCGTAAAAGTCACGGTGCTGCCGCTCGACATGCGCCGCTATGCGCGCGATATCGCCAGCTTTTTGTCGGCCATCCCGAAAGCGAAGGCCAGCGTGGTGGGCGACAAGGTCGTCGTCGAAGGCGATGAATTGTCCGACGCGGACCGCGACAAGGTGGCGGAACTGGCCAGGCGCTATCCGCAAATCGTCAATTTCACCAGCCCCATCGGCTGGGAACAGATGGTCATGATGGACGTCAAGGTGGTCGAGTTCCCCCGCACGGAACTGCGCGAGCTGGGCCTGAAATGGAGCGCCACGGGCGGCGCGGCCATCGGCGGCATCTGGGCGCCGTCCAGCCGCGGCGATGCGGGCCGCTATGCGATCAACGTGCGCACGGGCGAGGCCAATGCGCCGCCGATCACCGTGCCGAATGGCGGCAACGGCGGTTTCGTGCCCCTGCCCTCGAACCTCACCATCCTCAGCGCCATCAACCTGGGGCTGAACGCGCAGTTACTTGCACTACAACAAAACGGCACTGCCAGCATCCTTGCCGAGCCCCAATTGTCGACGCGCAGCGGCTACAAGGCCAGCTTCCTGGCCGGCGGCGAGATTCCGTATTCCGTCGCCTCCGTCAACGGCGTGACGGTACAGTTCAAGCCCTACGGCATCAAGCTCGACATCGAACCCAAGGTGGGCAGCAATGGCGTCATCCGCGCCGTCATCGAGTCGGAAGTCAGTTCCATCGACGCCTCGCTGTCCACCAGCAGCGGCCCGGCCCTGCTGACGCGGCGCACGCGTACGGAGTTCAATGTGCGGCAGGGCGAAACCATCGTCCTTGCCGGACTGCTGCAACGCAATAGCAGCAGCGACGTCGACAAAGTGCCCCTGCTGGGCGACATCCCCATCCTGGGCACTCTGTTCCGCTCGAAGCGCTACCAGAACAAGGAAACGGAGCTGGTGGTATTCGTCACGCCCAGCATCGTCGACAGCCGCAGCGCCGGCCTGGCGGACCGGGTACGCAGCGCCACGCAACGGCTGGAGCAGCAGCTGGGCCAGCCGCCCCACCTCAGCGACGCCTTGCAGCCCGGCGCGGATGCGGCCCGCTTCAACCAGGCGCCGCCGTCCGTGCCGGCGCAATGAAGGCCATCATGTTCCAGGTCGACATCCTCCACCCCGACGGCAGCGCCAGGCAAATGAGCGTGCCCGACGATTGCATGGTCGGCAGCAAGACCAGCAACGACATCTGGCTCGACAGCTGGCGCATCGGCAAGGAACACGCGCGCCTGCTCAGGACGCCTTCCGGCGTTTTGCTGGAAGACATGGGCTCTTATGCGGGCACCAGCGTCAACGGCGTGCGCATCCGCAGCCAGCATGGCCCGCTGGCGCCGGGCGACGTGATCGCCATCGGCCCCTACAAGCTGCAGGTGCAGGAACTGGCCGGCACGGCACGGCCCGTGCAGGCGGCCGCTTTCCACTCGCGCTCGAGCAGCGCCGCCACGCGCAACCAGCGCGCCACGGCGGAAATCCACGCCTCGCGCCTGGCGGCGGAAAAAATGCAGCAGCACATGCAGCGGCAAGCGGGCGACGGCGCCGCGCCGGAAGAGGACTTTGCCATCATCCTGGCGCCGCAGGCACGCCAGCAGCTGGAATTCGAATGGCGTCAGCGCCTGCATGCGATCTTGCTCGAAACCATGGATTTGCGCCGCCACGACGTATCGAAAATGAGCGATGAGCAATTGCGCGCGGAAGCGCGGCGCTACATCCACGACATCATGCGGGCGCAGCGGGCCGAGATCCCCGAGGAACTCGACTATGAACTGCTGGCCAGGCAAGTGCTCGACGAAGCCGTGGGCCTGGGACCGCTGGAGGAATTGCTCGACGATGCAGGCGTCACGGAAATCATGGTCAACCAGTTCGACCGGATTTATATCGAGCGCGACGGCAAGCTGGAAAGGCATCCGCTGACGTTTACCAGCGAACGGGCCGTGCTGGGCGTCATCGAGCGTATCGTCGCGCCGCTGGGCAGGCGCATCGATGAATCCTCTCCCATGGTCGACGCGCGCCTGAAGGATGGCTCGCGCGTCAATGCCATCATCGCGCCCCTGGCATTGAAAGGCCCGGCATTGACGATCCGCAAGTTCGCCAGATACAAGATGACGGCGGACAATCTCGTGCAATTGGGCGCCCTCAGCGCCGACATGGCCGCTTTCCTGCAAGTGTGCGTGGCGGCGCGCAAGAATATCGTCGTCTCGGGCGGCACCGGTTCCGGCAAGACGACCTTGCTCAACATCCTGTCCAACTTCATTCCCGCGGGCGAGCGCATCATCACGGTGGAAGACGCGGCCGAGCTGCAACTGCACCATGAACACTGGGTCAGCCTGGAGGCGCGCCCCGCCAATGTCGAGGGCAAGGGCGCCGTTTCCATCCGCGAACTGGTGCGCAACACCCTGCGCATGCGCCCCGACCGCATCGTCGTCGGCGAATGCCGGGGCGGCGAGGCGCTCGACATGCTGCAGGCGATGAACACGGGCCACGACGGTTCGCTGACCACCCTGCACGCCAACAGCCCGCGCGACGCCCTGGCGCGCCTGGAAACCATGGTCTTGATGGCCGGTATGGAATTGCCCCTGTCCGCCATCCGCGACCAGGTCGCCTCCGCCATCCACCTGATCGTGCAGCAGACGCGCTTTGCCTGCGGAACGCGCCTGGTCAGCAGCATCACGGAAATCACGGGCATGGAAAGCGGCAAGTTCCAGATGCAGGAACTGTTCCGTTTCGTCCACCTCGGCTACGGCGGCGCTGGCGAAAGCCAAGGCGAAGGCGAAGGCGCTACCGTACGCGGCTATTTCAGCGGCTGCGACCTGCTGCCGGGCTTTTACGAGGCCTTGCGCAGCCAGGGCCAGCCGCTCGACACGACGATCTTCCGCCAGCGGGAGGCGACATGAACAGCGCCATGAACGCCGCCCACATGCTGCTGTTCATCACCGCCATCGCCGCCCTGGCGGCGGCCATCCTCGCCTGGCTGGTGATCGATATCGGTATCGCCACCATGCTGCGCTACCGCGCCCACTTCACGGAACGCACGCGTTTCCAGGTGCGCGAATTCTTCCTGTTCGTCGATCCCGCGCGCATCTTCCTGGCCCACGCGGCCACCATAACCCTGGGCGCCATCATCGCCGGGCTGGCCAGCGGCAGCATGCTGGTGGCCGCCCTGGCCTTCCTCGGCCTGGCCCTGCTGCCGCGCGCCGTGTATGCCTGGCTGCGCCGGCGGCGCCTGCGCAAGTTCGAAGAGCAGTTGCCGGACGCGCTGATGATGCTGGCCGGTGCCCTGCGCGCGGGCCTGAGCCTGAACCTGGCGATGTCGCAGCTGGTCCTCGAGGCGCAGGCGCCGCTGGGCCAGGAATTTACCCTGCTGCTGCGCGAGCAGCGCCTGGGCGTGACCCTGGAGCAAAGCTTGAACGGCCTGGTGCGGCGCATTCCCACCCAGACCACGATCCTCGTGGTGTCGGCCATGCGCATCGCCACGGAAACGGGCGGCGGGCTGGCGGAAATGCTCGAACGCACGGCCAGCACGGTGCGCAACCGATTGCACATCGAAGGCAAGATCCGCGCGCTGACGTCGCAGGGCAAGTTGCAGGCGTGGATAGTCGGCCTCTTGCCCGTCACCCTGATGCTCGTGCTCGACCACATGGAGCCGCAGGCGATGGACCAGCTGTGGCACACGCGCATGGGCTGGGGGGCGCTGGCCGTCATCGCCACCCTGGAAGTGCT
The DNA here is from genome assembly GCF_046113285.1 of Janthinobacterium aestuarii. Classification (NCBI taxonomy): domain Bacteria; kingdom Pseudomonadati; phylum Pseudomonadota; class Betaproteobacteria; order Burkholderiales; family Oxalobacteraceae; genus Janthinobacterium; species Janthinobacterium aestuarii. The sequence goes on along the minus strand of NZ_CP142524.1, from coordinate 2,768,881 downwards.
GGGCATCCACGTCATCCGGCGCATCGTCGCCATCGATGTCTAGGCGCCGCCATGTCTCCCACCCGCATCGAACTCACCATCACTGCCCTGGCCATGCTGTCCGGCCTGGCCATGGCACTGCTGGCGACTTTGCTGGCCAGGACGGTGGCCGCCATCCCGGCCGAGGACCGCAGCTACAAGGACGCGCCGCCCCTCGCCTTCCGCCTGCTGTGGTGGCCCATCCACTGGGGCGGCCATGCGCTGCGCCCTTTCATTGCCAGGGCGCCCACGGCCTCGCTGCCCGTGCGCTTGCGCAAGGCGGGCCTGGACTACAGTCTCAGCCCCTCGCAATTCGTCGCGGCGCGGCTGCTGTGCGCGCTGATCGTCGCCGCCTTTTCGTGCTGGGTGCTCGATTCGCTGGGCCAGGGCAGCCGCAGCGGCGTCGGCGCCGCCCGCTACTGGCAGGCAGGGCTTGCCGGCGCCGGATCCGGCTGGTGCTACCCGGGTATCTGGCTGCGCGACCGCATGGCGCTGCGCAGGAGCGCGCTGAACAAGTCCCTGCCCTTTTACCTCGACCTCATCACCCTGTGCGTGGAGGCGGGACTCAATCTGCAGGGCGCGCTGCAACAGGCGGCGCTGAAAGGGCCGAAAGGCGCGCTGTGCGACGAAATCAAGCGCGTGCTGCGCGATGTGCGTAGCGGCAAGGCGCGTGCCGACGCGCTGCGCGCCATGAGCGAACGGGTGCAGGAACCGGCCGTGACCAATTTCGTCACGGCGCTGATCCAGGCTGAACGCATGGGCATGAACCTGGGACCCGTGCTGCGGGCACAAGCGGATCAGCGGCGCTCCGAGCGCTTTCTGCGCGCCGAAAAACTGGCCATGGAAGCGCCCGTCAAGCTGCTGTTTCCCCTCATCGCCTTCATCTTTCCCTGCACCTTCATCGTCCTGTTCTTTCCCATCGTCGTGCAATTCATGCAGTCGGGCCTATAAGGAGCCGCCATGCCGACACGCCATTCCAGCATCCTGCACACGGCCAGCGGTGCGCACGCGCTGGACCTGCGCCTGGCGGACAGCTTTCTCACGCGCCTGCGCGGCCTGATGCTGGCCGCCCCGCTGCATGGTGCGCAAGGCTTGCTGATCACGCACTGCACCAGCGTGCATGCGGCCTGCATGCGCTATCCCATCGACGTGGTCTACCTGGACCGCCACGGCGTCGTCACCCGCTGCGCCGCCGGCCTGCGCCCGTGGCGCGCCAGCTTCGGCGGCCTCGGCTGGCGTGCGCCGCGCACGGCGCACACGCTGGAACTGGCCGCCGGCGCCATCGCGGCCCTGCGTATTCGCCCTGGCGACCGCCTGCAGCATCCACGGCTGAAGCCACCGCCCGCAACGGTGGCCGGCAAGCGGGACAAGACCCAGCGCGGCTCGGCGATGATCGAATTCACCGTGGTCGGCCCCATCATCACCCTGCTCGGGCTGTCGATCCTGCAATACGGCATGTTGTTTTTTGCCAGGACAGAAATCAACTACGCGGCCTTCATGGCCGCGCGCGAAGGGGCCGTCGCCCATGCCAGCGTCAGCAGCGCCTACGCGGCGTACACGCGCGCGCTGATCCCCCTGTACGGCGGCGGCCAGACGCCAGCCCAGCTCGCCGCTTCGCTGGCCAAAGCGAACGCAGACCTCGGCGCCAACGGCACCGGTAACGCCAGCATCGAGCTGCTCAACCCGACCCGGCAAAGTTTTGATGACTGGAACGACGTGCACAGGCAAATCGCGCTGCATACGGGCAACCGCCGCGTCATCCCGTACAGCGGCCAGAGCCTGAAGGAGCAGAAAGTGGGCGCCACTTCCGGCCAAACCATCCAGGACGCCAACCTCATCAAGCTGCGCATCACGCATGGCTACCTGCCAAAAGTTCCCCTGGTCAAGAACCTGTATGCCACCTACCTGAAATGGCTGGACCCGCACACGGACGCCTTTCATACCAAACTGCTGGCCAGCGGCCGCATACCCGTGGTCACGCACGTCACCGTACACATGCAGTCCGACGCCATCGAGGGCAACAGCCCCGTTTCCACGCCGGGGCCGGGCAACGGCGGAGCGCCCGTCAACCCCGGCAACCCGCCCGTCACAGACCTGCCGCCGCCCGCGTGCGACAACCTCAGTTGCACCGATCCGCCCGTGACGCCGCCCCCTTGCAACCCGTTCACGGACCCGCGGCATTGCGTGCCGGAACCGTGCTCCATCGTCTGCTGCGAACCGAGCTGAGGTAAACCATGTTGCCATCTCTATATATTCATCGTCTGCGTCCCCGCAGTATCAGCCTGCCGGCCTGGTTCTTGTTATCCTGCATGCTATCTTTTACCTTGCCCGCGCGCGCCTGCGGCCCCGAACCGGGCGGCCCCCCGTCCCCCTGCAGCGGCGCCGTCGCCGGCGTGGGCGGCAGCGGCGGTCCCGATGCGGGCGCGGGCAATCCCATCAACGTCATCACCGGCAATAAATACCAGCGCGAGGAAGACTTGCCCGCCCTGCCCGGCGTGCTGGGAGTGGAAATCGTACGTCACTACAACAGCGCCTACAGCAAGCCAGGCAGCCCCAACGGTCCCATGGGACGCGAATGGAAACTGTCGTATGAAACCGAACTGATCGACAAGGATGGCCGCATCCAGATACTGCAGGCCGACGGCGCCCGCGTCATCTTTGACCGCGATCGACGGCATCCGGACCTGTGCAGCACGGCGCTGCCGGCCCACGGCCGCCTGACGCTGGCGCCCCAGGCCAACGGCGCCAGCGACTACACCTGGACCCTGCCCGACGGGCGCCGCCTGCATTTCAATACCTTGGGCAAGCTCGACAGCATCACGGCCGCCACGGGCGAAATGCTCAGGCTGCTGTATGACGACAAACATCTGCTGGTGCAAGTGACCGACCCGCAAGGCCGCAGCCTGCACCTGCGCTACCTGGCGCCCACCTCGGCAGGCGCCAGGGCCGGCACGCAATTTCGCGGCGTGCAACACATCGACAGCCCCGTGGGACGCTTTTCCTACGACTACGGCGGCGCGCCGCCACCGGGAGCACTGTCCTTCGAGCGGCGCATCCTGCTGGCCAACCTGCTGCGCGTGCACTTGCCGGCGGGCGACAAGGCGCAGCCCGCTGTCAGCCGCCGCTACCACCACGAAGACCCGCGCCTGCCCTGGCTGCTGACGGGCATCAGCATCGAAACCGGCAGCGCCGGCGGCCCGCCCGTGGCCACGCGCTACGCCACCTTCGGCTACGACAGCAACGGCCGCGCCAACCTCAGCACGCATGCCGGCAATGTCGGCAAGGTCACGCTCGATACCAGCGAGGGGGGAAAAACCGTGCTCACCAACAGCCTGGGCCAGCGCACCGTCTACCGCCACGCCATCGTCGGGGGCCAGCAGCGCCTGCTGGAAGTACGCGGCGCCGGCTGCGCCAGCTGCGGCGAAAGCAATGTGCGCTACGCCTACGACAAGCTGGGGCAACTGCTGGAAACGACCCGCCTGGACGACAAGGGCGAGCCCGTCAGTGCCAACTGGCGCGAACTGGATCCGCTGGGCCGCACCGTCCGCGCCGGCAGCGTGACATACCAGCACGGCAAGCGGGGCGCCGCGCAATGGCGGCTACGCCTGGAATACGCGGGCGACGATCCCGCGCCCACGCTGATCGCCCGCCCCAGCGTCGTGCCGGGCAAGGAGCGGCAAACGCGCATCGATTACAACGCCATGGGCCAGGTCCTGCGCGTGACGCAGACGGGATGGGTGCCAGGCCACGACGGCCAGCAGGCAACGACCGCCATCGCGCGCACCACCAGTTACCAGTACGCCATCATCGCCGGCCACAGCCTGCTGACCCGTATCGACGGCCCCCTGCCCAACGGCAAGACGGGCACGCCGTCGGACTCCGACGTCACCGTGTTTGAATATGGCCAGCCGGCGGACAAGAGCGACGCGGGCAAGCTGGCGCGGTATGACGAACATGGAACAAACGACGTCCCCCTGACCGCCATCATCGCGCCTGGCAATCTCAAGCGCGCGTTCACCTATGACGGCGCCGGCCGCATCGCCACCATCTCCGATGCGCTCGGTCAGATCACGCAGTACGCCTACACGCCGCGCGGCCAGTTAATGCGCCAGACGCGCGACGGCGCGACGTATGCGGCGCGTTACGACGGCCTGGGTAATCCGTTCGAAATCGCATACAGCGACCAGGCAGGCCAGCAGTCGCTTGCCCGCCTGGGGTACGACGCCGCCGGCCGCCGCATCTGGAACGCCTCACACCTGGGCATCGTGACGCGCCATCGCTACGACACGGAAAACCGCCTGCTCGACACCACCACGCAATCGAGTACCATCAAGCAAACCCTTGGCTACCGCTACGACCCGTTGGGCCATCTGCTGGCCATGACCGATGCGAATGGCGCGCGCTCGACGATCAGGTGGAACGCACGCGGCCTGCCTGATACGGTGGCCGATGCGCTGGGGCGCGTCACGCGTTTGCGCCATGACGCCATGGGCAATATCGTCGGCGTGACGCAGTGGGCGAACACGCCGGAGGCATTGGGACAAAACACGGAAACCCGCTTCGAACGCGATATCGACGGCCAGCCCACGGCCGTGACAGCGCCAAGCGGCGCCACTACCCGCTATCTGCGCGATGATTTCGGCCAGGTCATCGCCACCATCAGCCCCGACAGCGGCATGACACGCCGGCAATTCGACGCCGCCGGCAGGCTGATAGCGGGCACCGACGCCATGGGTAACCAGGCCAGCTATGCCTACGATGGCGCCGGGCGCATCGTGCGCCAGGTCATCACCGATGTCGGCGCTCCGGCCGGCCAGCGCCAGACCGTCACCACGTGGCGCTACGCGGGCGCACACTTGGTCGCCATCGATCACCCGCTACAATCCGAGCGCTACAGCCATGACGCGCATGGGCGCCTGTCCGTCAAGACCGTCATCATCACGCTCCACGGCGGCAGGCAGGCCAGCTATCACACCCGTTACCGCTACGACAGCCTGGGGCAGCTGAGCGGCATCAGCTTGCCGGACGGCAGCCTGCTCGAATACCGGCGCAACGGCCAGCAGCAAGTAGTCGCGCTTGAGCGCCAGCTCGTCCACAGTCCCTGGCTGCGCTGGCTGCTGCCAGGGACAAGCATCGTCAAGGACCTGGAGCGCGACGTGATGGGACTCAAGCGCTACACCTATGGCAACGGCATCGAGGCCCTTTACCAGCGCAGCAAGGAAGGGGCGCTGGCGCGCATCGTCTACCGCAACGCGCGGGGGGACCAATCCGGGCAGCAAGCCGTCTTGGCGTTGCAAGCCGTGCTGGGCATCGGCCAGGCCGTGGCCGCGCCGGAATCCGCGCTGCCAGCCGAAAATGCGCAGCACGCCGCTCAGGCTGGCGCGTTGGGCCTGCCACCCGATCTGGCCGCCCTGCTCGATCACCGCTACCTGTGGGACGTGCAGGGCAACTTGCTGTATACGAAGGACAGGGACGCTGCCAGCAGCTACGCCTACGATGCCCACGACCGCCTGATTGCAGCGGCAACGGCCTCCCTGGCCCCGTCAACGGCGGCAAGCTTCGACCGCTACCACTACGACAGCGGCGGCAACCGCCTTATCAGCCAGGAAGAGATCGCCAGCCAGGATGAACTGCGGCGCAACACCGTCCGCGCCAGCGATACGAAAGACGCCCGCTACGACGCGGCCGGCCAGCCGCAGCGCATCGGCCAGCGCCGCTATGCATGGGATGCGCTGGGCCGGCTGCTGGCAGTGCATCAGGGCCTGGACCTGCTGGCGCGCTACCGCTACAACCATCGCGGGCTGCGCATGGCCAAGGAAGTGCGCGGGATGCGTACTTATTATCTGTACGACGACGACAGAAAGCTGCTGGCGGAAGTCGATGCCGACGGCAAGGTCAGCCGGCAATACATCTATCTTGCCGGCCAGCCGCTGGCGCTGATCGACACGGCGGCCGACGCCGCCGCCGAATTACGGGAACAGCGTGGGCCGCTGGCGCAAGCCATGGCCGACATCTCGGCCATCTGGCAAGCCTGGTTCAGTCACGGCGAGAGCATCGCCTTCCTGCACAACAACCATCTGGGGGCGCCCGAGCTGGCTACCGACGCCCATGGCAAGCCCGTGTGGCAAGCCGCATATGCGCCATTTGGCAAGTTAAGAAAAACAAACACCCAGTACGCCTTCCAGCTCAAGCTGCGCCTGCCGGGCCAGTATGCCGACCAGGAAACGGGCTTGTACTACAACGACCAGCGCTATTACGACCCGGCCCAGGGCCGTTACCTGACGCCCGACCCGCTGGGCCTGCGCGCCGGCGCCAACAGCTATGCCTATGTCGCGGGCAATCCGCTCAAGTATGTCGATCCGAACGGGCTGATCCTGTTTGCGTTTGATGGCACGGGCAATAGCGAACATCCGAAGCCGGACAGTTCGATTTCCAATGTGCTGAAGTTCTACGAGGTCTATGACCAGATCAAAAATGGAAAGGCTTTTTATATCACCGGCATCGGCACCACCAACCCGGATATGCCCTACGCCGGCAGCGCCATTACGGGCGAAGGCTTCGACCAGCGCGTGAGCCTGGGGCTTACCTTTCTCAACGACTACATCAAAGAAAGCGCGAACACTGGTCTCCTGGATATTGACGTGGTGGGTTTTAGCCGAGGTGCAGCAGAGGCACGCTTTTTTCTCAATGTCGTTGCCGACAACCTTAAGAAAAATAACGGCGCCTATGTCATCGATGGCAAGAGCCGCTGCCTGAATCTGCGCTTTGAAGGCCTGTGGGATACCGTGCCGCATCTCGGCATACTCCATGAAGATGAAAAACAATACTTCTTTTCAGTACCGGCCGCCGTCAAATACGCGGTGCACGCCGTGGCGCTGAACGAACACCGGGGCGGAGGGGATGACTTCGATCTGCGCTCCATCATGGACAGACCCGGCCAGACCAGTTCGGCGAACCGCCTCGAAAAGGCGTTCATTGGCAGCCATTCCGACATCGGCGGCGGCTTCGGCACCGGCGACCTGTCCGATGTGGCGCTGATGTGGATGGTTGAACAGGCGAAGGGACAGGGAATCGCCATAAGCGAAAAAAAACTAGAAAAAAATGGATGGGACATTATCACTAATCCCATCTTGCATGACCGGAGCGGCAACAGGTTCAACAGCGACGACATTACCGTCACCAGATACGTCGGCTATGAAAACGGCAAGGAAGTATCGCAGACGGACGCGGTCTTCGATGGCAAGCGAACCTCGGACACCAACGATTTCATCAATTTTTTTCCCGATGCTTACAAGTGCGGCACGATGGCCAATCCCGATATCGGGCTGGTGGACATGAACAAATACAAGCTCTGGCTGGCCAGTTATGGCTTAAGCATCACCACCGGCCCCATCGTCAACGCTTCCTGTAAGGCACCATCATGAAAACATATCTGCTCCAGGCAGTTTGCTTCCTGGCGGCCATCGCCCTCTGCACTGCCTGTGCCGCACCACACTCGCAGCAAGGCCCCGGCATGATCGTGACCTTCAGCAACGGCATCAAAGGAAAAGAGGTCGACGTGCTGCGTGCGCGAACGGCGAACGGCGTATTTTTTCCGACCCCTGGCTCCCTGGGACCCGACAAGAATCCCATGACTGGCGGCAAGACCATGGGTGCCGCGCCGGATGGCCGCGAACTGCCGCATTGGGTGGAGTTCGAATGGCAGGTATGGCCCTATCCCTACCCGGACAGGCCTTCTGATCCTGTAGCGCGGCAAGTCTGGAGTGACGGCGTGCATGCCATGTCCCGCTCGCTGCCCATCCAGACGGCCCGCGTCGCCGTCCAGTCACGCGTGCCGCAAGACGTCATCGACGAAGTACTGGCGTCGAACAGGCAAAGAGCGCCGCGGGCGCTGCCGGACAAGATGCTGTGGGTGTATTTCATCTGGTACGAGACGGGCATCAAACTCCGCTGGAAACTGAAAAGCAGCTGCTGTGGCTTGTTGCGCGAAGGCGGCGACGAGCTTGCGCCATGACCAAAACCCCAGGCAACCAGCACCGGCCGGCGCGCCCGCCGTGGCCGTCCCCCCCCCACCTTCAACGCTTCCTGCAAGGCGCCATCATGAAAACATATCTGCTCCAGGCAATTTGCTTCCTGGCGGCCATCGCCCTCTGCACTGCCTGCTCTGTAACACGGTCGCAGGACGGCCCCGGCATGATCGTGACCTTCAGCAACGGCATCAAAGGCAAGAAGGTCGACGTGCTGCGCGCACGAACGGCGAACAGCGTATTTTTTCCGACCCCTGGTTCACTAGGTCCCGCCAAGAACCCCATGAAAGATGGCGGCGCCACCATGGGCGCCGCGCCGGACGGCCGCGAGCTGCCGCAATGGGTGGAGTTCGAATGGAAGGTATGGCCCTATCCCTACCCGGACATGCCTGCCGAGCCGGTAGCACTGCAGGCATGGAGTGACGGCGTGCACGCCATGTCCCGCTCACTGCCCATCCAGACGGCCCGTGTCGCCGTCCGGTCGCGCGTGCCGCAAGACGTCATCGACGAAGTGCTGGTATCAAACAGGCAAAGAGCGCCCAACGCGCTGTCGGACAAGGATCTCTGGGTGTATTTCATCTGGTACGACACGGGCATCAAGTTTCGCTGGAGGCTGCTGCAAGGCTGTTGCAAGATGCTGCGCGAAGGCGGCGACGAGCTTGCGCCATGACCAAAGCCCCAGGCAACCAGCACCGGCCGGCGCGCCCGCCGTGGCCGTCACCCCCACCTTCAACGCTTCCTGCAAGGCGCCATCATGAAAACATATCTGCTCCAGGCAATTTGCTTCCTGGCGGCCATCGCCCTCTGCACTGCCTGTGCCGCACCACACTCGCAGCAAGGCCCCGGCATGATCGTAACGTTCAGCAACGGCATCAAAGGCAAGAAGGTCGACGTGCTGCGTGCGCGAACCGCGAACAGCATATTTTTTCCGACCCCTGGCTCCCTGGGACCCGACAAGAATCCCATGACTGGCGGCAAGACCATGGGTGCCGCGCCCGATGGCCGCGCACTGCCGCAATGGGTGGAGTTCGAATGGAAGGAATGGCCCTATCCCTACCCGGACATGCCTGCCGAGCCGGTAGCACTGCAGGCATGGAGCGACGGCGTGCATGCCATGTCCCGCGCGCTGCCCATCCAGACAGCCCGCGTCGCCGTCCGGTCGCGCGTGCCGCAAGACGTCATTGACGAAGTGCTGGCGTCAAATAGGCAAAGAGCGCCCAACGCGCTGTCGGACAAGGATCTCTGGGTGTATTTCATCTGGTACGACACGGGCATCAAGTTTCGCTGGAGGCTGCTGCAAGGCTGTTGCAAGATGCTGCGCGAAGGCGGCGACGAGCTTGCGCCATGATCAAAGCGCCAGGCAACCAGCACCGGCCGGCGCGCCCGCCGTGGCCGTCCCCCCCCACCTTCAACACTTCCTGCAAGGCGCCATCATGCAAAAATATCTGCTTCAGACGATCTGCTTCCTGGCGGCCATCGCCCTCTGCACTGCCTGTGCCGCACCACACTCGCAGCAAGGCCCCGGCATGATCGTAACCTTCAGCAACGGCATCCAAGGCAAAAAAGTCTACGTTATACGTGCGAGAACGGCGAACAGCACGTTTTTTCCGACCCCCGGCTCCCTTGGTCCCGACAAGAATCCGATGACAGGCGGCAAAACCATGGGCGCCGCTCCCGATGGCCGCGCACTGCCGCAATGGGTGGAGTTCGAATGGACCGAATGGCCCTATCCAGCACCGCCTCCACCAACAGAGCCAAGCGCCCTACAGGCATGGAACGACCGTGTGGACTTGCTGACCCGGACTTTGCCGCACAAACGTGCCCGCGTCGCCGTCCAGTCACGCGTGCCGCAAGACGTCATCGACGAAGTACTGGCATCGAACAGGCAAAGAGCGCCCAACGCGCTGTCGGACAAAGATCTCTGGGTGTATTTCATCTGGTACGACACGGGCATCAAGTTTCGCTGGAGGCTGCTGCAAGGCTGTTGCAAGATGCTGCGCGAAGGCGGCGACGAGCTTGCGCCATGACCAAAGCGCCAGGCCCCACAGAGCGACCAAAAACATCAGGCCTGTTCCTTGGACTGGCAGCAGGATCTTGCCGAGTGCCGCCAAGCCCGCCAGCGCAGGCATGAGCACTAAAGTGGCACGCAGGCTACGCTCCATTAGCCAGCCGGCCAGCAGCGTGCCAACGAAGTTGGCGACACCAAAACCCAGGAGCATCAGAGACAAACCGTTTACATCTATATGGACAACGCTTTCAAGAGCGGGGCGAATATAGGTGAACAATGCATATTGCCCGGTATGGGCCAGTACGCAGCCCAACATCCCGATCCCGATCCCCGGGCGACGGAGCAATCGCAGCACCGATGTGGTGCGCGTCATCGTGCGCGGCGCCATACGGGGCGGCGTGAACAATTGAAACAAAAGTGTTAGCCCTCCGACAGCCGCGGCTGCTATAAATGCACTGCGCCAGCCATATATGCCCCCTAAGTAACTGCCCAGCGGTACGGAAACGACCGTCCCGATGGCGATGCCGCTGAATAATCAGAACGGCTAAAATGAGCAAGCAAAATCAAATTTTTCCATTGTCTAATCTCGTCAGTGAACTATTGACAAGTACTGAAGCATCAGCGGGCAAGACTGAACTTTCATTAAAAATATTAAAAAGATATGTCCATTTTCGATCTCGTCCTCAATATCTCTCCCTCCTTCCATCGCCAATGTTCAATTCGGATTGAAGGTGAGGCCACGGGACTGGCCACATTTGAAGCCCTTCAGACAGGCCTTCTTCCGCGCATTACATATAGTTTGCCAGTCGAAAGTGAACAAATGGCGACACTCCATAGAAGTTCTTCCGCCATGTTAATGGAGTGGGATGAACAGTGGAATCAGCTTGGCTTGGATGGAATTAGCATTAACGGAGTTTTCGGTTCCTCGAGTTCGAAGCCTCAGTTGTTTTCGTTGTGGAGTCCGAAAGAAGGGTGCGCTGCACACACGATGCTGGCTGCTGTGTTTGAATGTTTGCCCTTTGACCGTTGCAGCGGGCCTGCTGGCGAACTGCTCGAGATTGTGCGGAGCTATTTAGACCTGCAGCCGCCCGTCAGCATCATCAACTATAAGCCGACGCATCTTCGGCTTGCACCGTGGGTGCATGCAAATGACGCGTGCGAGGTCGAAAGCCATTTGCGGATGCTTGCCGATGACGGTGACTTGATAGTTGATGCGTCCGGTATGGAGCGATTTTGCGGAGCGCTAACGCAGCTACTGCCTGTTGAGCATCTGCTGAAAAGACGTGGGGAAGTACGTTGGATAGTCCGCAGCGAGTTTTCAAATGCTCTCATACAGGCTGGTGTTGCACAGTCTATGATTGAAATTGTTCCAGCCCTTCCGATTTCGCGCAAGGGTGAACCGATAGTGCTCGGCGGTATTTTTGTGGGTTCTTCAGAATTGATTTCTTTTGCCAAAGCCGGAGAAAGGATGCAATTGGTTCGCAGTTTTAGAAAAGAATACTCACTGACGATCGAGCAAGCCTCTAAGGCTGCAGCGGAGCTAATGGAAATTGTCGCATGCCATCCAATGCATTGAAGGAAACAAAAGCACGTTTTTCTTCGCTCAATTTCCAGTGATGAATCGGCGCCAGTAGCTTAGACGCTCCTGAGACATAGTTCTTGAAAGATGAAAAACCGATGGATCGTGTTTGGCATGGGCGTCCTGCCAGGCACCTGGTGTGCGATCTCGTAGCTGCCCGCTCCAACGACGAGATCGGGTCTGGCCTATCTATTCAGCTCTGCAATGATGCATTTAAGTTAAAGTGTTGCGTTGATCGATTGAACCCGCAGCCAAAAGCAGCCTTTGTCAGTGATGGATTTGCTCAGTTCCCTTCTGCCTGAATCGCGACCATGAAGAATCAATACCGTGTAACAAAATATGACCCCTCGCTGAGAGATGCGACAGGCGGATACACAGGCTGCGATTGGACTTCGCGATCTGATATCGGACGGGTATTTGACGGTGGGATGCTGTCTGAGGCGGTGTATCTGAATGTTGAAAATAGCTACCTGTCCGCTATGAAAAGTTTCCTGGATGAGGCAGGTATCGAGTCATTGGCGTTGACGGCATTGGAATGTCGCGACGCCCCCGCAGATGGCTTTCTGCACCGGGGGAACCTATCTATTGCTCAAAGCCTCGATTTCGCGCGTCTTGTCCTTCGCGAAGAGGCCTGGGGAAAACTCGTCGTGCCAGGCAAGGCGTATGTCCATTTTGGCTACGACTACTACATGTACATCGGAGTACCCTCGAAATGCGAGCGGTCGATTGCGATCGCACGCGATCTAGGTCTATTTGTCGAACGAATTCGCTCGCCTCATCTTCGTCAACAGCCATTCAGATAAGTTACCCGACTTCGGATGAGGCAAACGAGTCAGTGCAGTGGTTTAATGTACCCGTCAGTCAAAAAGTAATCGAGTGGGATGGTCCCGCGTCAGGCATAAGCCGACACCAAAGAGCACCAAAGCACCTCTCAGCCCGCCTAAATGCGGGCTGTTTTCGTTTTCAGCCTGGCACTGTCTGGCAAGTTTTCGCACCACCAAGCCCCCCTCCCGCTACTATGAACTGCCCGGAGCAATCAGCTGCATCCGCCCGCATGGTCGTTGCCACCGTGCGCGGCGATGAACATGGCGACTGCGGACCGGCAATAGGATTCGATTTCGTTGTCGTCCTCCGCTATCGCTTCATTGAAGCGTGCGATGATCAGCAGATCGGAACCTTTTAACAGCGCGGCAAACAAGCGGGCGGACCGGCGAGGATCGGGCACATGCAGAACCTCCTTCGCGTGCAACTGACGCAACAGGGCCTCGATTTGGGCGATGACATGGGCGGGGCCTGCTTCGTATTGGAGCTTGCTTAGCGACTGTTGATTCGTCTTGTCGGCCATGATCATGGCTTCGATACGACGGACGTCCGGGTTCAAGAACGTGCGAAGCAGGGATGAGCCCACCGCCATGAGCTGATCCTCGGCCGAACCGTCTACGCCTTCAAACAGGGCCTGCGGTGCAAACTGATGGCAGCGGGCCGCGATGGCAGCACTAAACAGCGCCTCCTTGTTCTCGAAGTGCCGATAGATGCTTAGCTTGGATATCTTCGCCCGCTGGGCGACCTTGTCCATTGTCGTCGCTTGAAAACCCAATTCCACAAAAAGCTCGCACGCCGCGTCGGCGATCGTTTGGCCAAGCGCCTCGTTGGTTGGCCGGCCGCGCCGGCCCTGATTTTTTTCAGTCATAAAAATTCCAGTACTTGACAGTATCCAATTCTTTAATTAGGATACCACATAGTATCCAAAAGGTGCAAACCCAATGGACAGGTTATTGCGCGCCAAGCCCTACCCAGCCCTCACCCACACACGGAGTCCATCACCATGAATGACGTCATCATTATCGGCGGCAGCTTTGCTGGCCTCGCCGCCGCCCTGCAGCTCGGCCGTGCCCGCCGCAAGGTCACGGTCCTCGACAGTTGCCGGCCGCGCAACCGCTTTGCCGGCCATTCGCATGGTCTGCTCGGCCACGATCACAAGCCGCCGCTGGACATCCTGGTCGAGGCGCGGCAGCAGCTGGCGCGCTATCCAACGATCAGGCTGGTCACTGCCCGTGCCGAATGCATCTCCGGTACGATCGACGATTTCTGCGTCGTCACTGACGATAACGAAAGCCTAAGGACACGTCGCCTGATCCTGAGCTATGGCGTCGTCGATCAAATGCCTGATATCCCGGGCTTCGCCGAAGGCTGGGGCACGTCCATTGTGCCCTGCCCCTATTGTGACGGTTTTGAAGTCGCCGGCCAGCATTGGGGCCTTGTCTGGTCTGGTCCGCAGTCGCACAATTATGTCAGGCTGTACGGCGATTGGACCGAGACGCTGACGGTCTTCGCCGATGGGCACGACATTCCACCCGATATCCGGGCCGATCTGGCGCGCCGCAACATACCTGTCGTCGATGGCCGAATCATGGAAATCACCCGACACGGAGGCGAAAATGCCACTGTCAAGCTCGATACCGCCACCAATGTCGCGGTCGACATCCTGTTCGCGCATCCGCGCAACAAGCCGTCCGCAAGCCTGCATGAATCACTGGGCCTCGCTACAGTCAATACGCCACTGGGCATCGCCATCAAGGTCGACGAGCGCCGCGAAACCAGCATACCCGGCATCTACGCCGCCGGCGATCTTGCAAACCCAGCCATGGCCTCGGTCACCACGGCAATATCGCAGGGCGCAACGGCGGGTATCTCCGCTCAGCAGTCGATGCTGGTTTGAGGGCACAGATTTGTGATGAGCATGGCCATCGAACCCGACAGCGCCGGTGTACGCATCCCTCCGCCCGTCATCTATCCGGGAGCGCTGCTGTCGGGGTTGGCGGCGGAGCAGATCGAACGCACGGCCGCGCTCGCAATTCCTCACCCACTCACGTTCATGAGATCCTCTCCGCGCAGGTCGAGGACCGCCATCGGTTCGCCGCACGGCACGCAATGGATCGTCCCCCGACGTCGACCACTTCCTACACATCGAGGCCCCCGAGGCGATCGCGGAATGGATCGCGGCGTGGGGCCGACTCGTGTCATTCCCCCCTGCCTCGACAAAAGGGGTCTAGTCAAGAACAAATCAGAACAAGGAGATAGCATGACAGAGCAAAATGCCTATCAGGTCGCCGACTGGAATGATCAAAGCGGAGAGCGCTGGGTCGCAAACCAGGCCCGGCTTGATGCCATGGTGGCGGTGTTCGGCCAAGCCGCGATCGAAGCCGCCGCGCCCGCGACGGGCGAGCGCGTGCTGGACGTCGGCTGCGGCGCAGGCGCGTCGAGTCTGGCTCTGGCCGCCCGCGTCGGCGCGCAGGGGCAAGTGCTGGGCGTGGACATATCCGAATCGCTGATCGGCCGCGCACGCACGCTTACGCCACAACATACGCCGGCCCAGTTCCTGGTAGCCGACGCCAGCAGTGCCGAGTTGCCGGAAGGCGCGTTCGACATCCTGTTCTCGCGCTTCGGGGTGATGTTCTTCGGCGATCCAACAGGGGCGTTCGCCCATATGCGACGCGCGCTGCGGCCGGGCGGGCGGGTCGCTTTCGTCTGCTGGCGCGGCGCGGCCGAGAACGAATGGATGCGCCTGCCGATGGGCGCGATACAGGGCATCGTCGCGCTGACCGCGCCGCCCGATCCCGAAGCGCCCGGCCCGTTTTCGTTCGGCGAGCGGGATCGGGTGACGCGCATCCTGACGGCAGCCGGTTTCACCGATATCGCTATCGCGCCCTTCGATGCTTCCGTCCCGTTCGGCGAGGGCGGAACGCGGGACGCTGCGATCGACGACGCGGTGAAGATGGCGCTCGAGGTCGGCCCGCTGTCGCGCGTACTCGCCGCTCAGGCCGATGATATCCGTGCCCGCGCGGCAGTCGCCGTCCGTACCGCCTTCGCGGGCCGCCCCGGCGAGCGCTCGGTGATGATCGACGGCGCGGCATGGATCGTCACGGCGCGCAATCCGGCAAGTTGACACGGATTAACACGGGGGACGCCCGCCGCTTGGTGGAACGGGGCGCCTTGGGCCGGGCAGATTGATATCCCGTCTGGCGTGGCTCTGACGGTACTGGCGCTGCAATGAAAAATGTGCCGTCTAGGATGTCCGACTTTATTGTTCGTCCAGATAAAAATATGAACTTGCAGGGACTGCTGAAGGTCGCGACCGACCGTTTCCGCCCGGCCGATAGCAGACGACATGCGTGGCTTAGGCTTTGAGAGCAAGGAAGAGATATGATAGGCGTAAGCCTGCTTGACATGAAAACGGCCGCAGGAAGCGGCCGTATCGTTTGGGACTGGACAATGGACGAAAATCCCATTGCCCCAAGTTTGCCCCAAGTTCGTATTCAGACAAAAGATGAAATCCTGAGTCATTGAATACAAACGAAAAATTTGGTGGGAAGTGCAAGTTTCGAACTTGCGACCCCTGCAGTGTGAATGCGAGGGTCCAATTCGTCGCCTTCATAGGGGAAACATGCGCTGAGCGCGTCCGAATAATATCATTTTGGTGGAATGTTTGTCGAATGCCACCGAGTCGCCGACGCAGCCTAAGCATGCCCGATCCCTAGGTTCTAGAACCGTCCTCTAGGCCGCGTGCGCTGTGAACCCGTTGAACAGCATGAAAGTAGCCGGCTAACGCCCTTCTCATGTAGCCGCAATTGGGGATGGTGGAATCCGACGCATGTTCCGCATCATTTTCAAATTTATGCTCCGCTTTGTAGATGCCTGCTTGTCCGACAACTTTCGCTTGCGCATTACCTGGAAGTAGAAGTCTCGCTCCCACTGGTTGATCCACCCCTTGCCGAATGCGTGCTCTATGGACTCACCATTCAAAGACTTATCGTTATCCGCGCGCACACGCTTTACCGCCTGAAAGATTAGGTCTGATGGTAGGCCAAGGAACTTCTTGACACAGCAGTTGCCAACAGTAGCGATGCTCGCATTTAGCTTATTTCGCAGAACACACAGTTCCACAATCGGAAAATGCCCGCAAAGACAGGTTTCAGGTTCGTCTGCCTGATAAACCTCGGCAAGACCCCATTCCAATTTTGCCTGATCCCAGTTCGCCGCTTCGGACCGCTCTATAATTTCCGTTGTCAATCGATACTCAGACATCGTGATCTCCTTTGTCTCCGTCGGTGTCGCCAAACATAGAACATCTATTGCTTCCTAAAAATGGTGGACCAGGCTGGTCCACCACAAAGGATTCAGCCCTTCGGTGGGAACGGATCTTTGCCGTGGCTATCCTTATATTCGATCTTGCCATCCTGTTTATGGACGACGAGTTCAGTTCCTTGGTTCTGGGCGATCTCGCGCGCTCGTTGCACCGCGTCGGACTTGCGGTCAAACAGCTCCGTAGCCCGTTGCGTATTTTCACCCTTCACCGCCCAGCCATCGGCGCGAGGAACCACATGTTGATTGCGTTTCGTGCTCATTTCGATGATCCTTATCACGGCATGATTGCCGCTCACTAAGCTATGCGGATGAGCTCTTCCAAACCGGACAATGATCGCAGCTTTTGTCCGTTTTTTGGCTCGGTTCCGCATATACAATAATGATTCAAGGAGCTCCCATTGGAACCGACTGAGCAAAACGATAAAGAACGAGCATCTCCAGACGAACTGCGACAAGCTATAGAGCGCCTGACGGCAGAAGAGCTGTATAAACTTGCAAAAGCAGCCGGCTACTACCTTTTTGGCAGCGAATATCAAAAACCGAGCGAACTCTTAAACGAAGCTATTTTGCGCGCAATGAATGCGGCAATCGGCGGGCAAGGCCGCGCATGGAAGACGTCCATAGATTTCTTCTCATTTTTGATGATGTGCATGAAGGGAATTGCAAGCGACTCCGCTAACTCAGTGGGACAAAAGCGCACCCTGCGCATCGACGCGCTGGCCACTGAAACTCTATCTGGGGAAGATTTCTTGGGGGCCAGAGGATTCAATCACAGAAGCACAGAAGATCAAGTCGAAGAGAACCAAGAAATCGGTTTGCGCCAAGCCATCGCAAAATCCGACTCGGACGCCATCGATCAGTTTTTCAAAAACGATGAAAATGTTAGCTTTATTATCATGGGCTACAAGGACGAAATGCCAGCGGAAGAAATTAGAGCCATATCTGGAATGTCATCGACAGAGTATGACACCGCGAAAAGGCGCTTTCGTCGAGGTCTAGACAAAATTTTTCCTGGCAGGAGGAGCAAATGAGCTCAAATAAAATGATCGACGAAATTGCATCGCTTCAAGATGCAGCGATTGCGGATCTTATTGCGATGTCCGATGCAGAGCTCCACGCCGAGGCCAAGGAAGATGAGGTCGACTTGGAGAGGTTCGCGTCCACAACCCGTCAAGCCATGAGAGAGGCCGCAGCTGCGGCCCTGAGGCAGCGTTTGAATGCATCCAAGGTCAGCTCACCTCACAGTGCGCCTCAACCTCATCGAGCGGTCTCCGTTCGGCCAAGTTTGGAAAAGATCAAACAAATGGTTCAGCAACTGTTCGTTCAAGAGCCGACCGTCGGCTTAGCTTTCCGCGAAGGGAAAAGACAATCCGAGGCCGACTGGCATTCGTTGTATGACGATCTCGTTGCCATGGGTGCAATAAAGGCAGAAGACAATGAACATTGATCCCGAACGCTTTTCGCCAGCCGAGCGTTTGCTTTGGGGGTATGGAGTCATTGATCCATCTCACATCAATCTGGAAGGCATAGCCCATGATCAAAACGCTCAAGTCATATATCGTCCTTTGGGTGGATGCGAGGCACGCCTCGTCGTCTTTGGCGATAAGGCCGTGATCAGTGTAAATAACGGAAGTCCCGAGGGACGGCAACGCTTCTCGTTAGCCCACGAATTGGCCCATTGGATTTGCGACCGGCATGCTGGTTCCTTCATGTGCGCCCAAGAAGACATCGGCCCGCAAAACGCTGAGGCTCGCACCATGGAGGCCGAAGCTAACGGGTTTGCTAGCCAGTTGATCTTACCAAGCTACCTAGTCGATCCTTGGGTCGCCGGGAAGATGGTATCTTTGGAGGTGGCAGCGACCTTGGCGCACGAGTTCCGAACGAGCTTGACGGCCTCTGCAATCAAGTTAGTCAAGCGAGCCTCAGAGCCAGCCGCGCTTGCATGCCATGACCAGAAAAAACTACTCTGGCACCAACGAAGTGCGTCATTCCCCTACGATTTCTATCTCGTTAAACAACTTCATCAAGAGACGGAGGGGTTCACGATGGCCTTTTCCGGAAAGGGTTCGATGAGCAAGGTTAAAAAAGAACCAGCCAATCGCTGGATAAATGGTCCAAACACTTATCGCCTAGAGGTTCAATCACAATCGATTCGACTGCCAGATGGTGCAATCTTGACTTCGCTTAATCTGGTAAAGGAAACCGGCAAGCGTAGATACTGATATTGGTGCAGTCCATGGCGTAGACCGGACTTCCATTGCCTGGCGAACACCTCCACTCGGTCGTAAGAGCCTTTGAACCCCAATTCCGTTAGGTCCTCGTGAAGCTGTTTCAAGTTGCACCGTCGCTTGAGTGATTTCGCCACCTCGGTCTTGAGCCAGCCTGCGAGGTGAAAAGCGTATGGATCGATGGCGCTGGCCGATTGGCGCTCCACATAGGTGGGCTCGGTTGTCTCCGAGCTTAGGTAGCGCCGGACGATGTTGCGCGTAATGCCGAGGCGTTTGGCGATTTCCCTCAATGAGACATGGTCGCGACGAGGCCAGCGCCTAGTAACTCCTAGTAATGCCACATTAATCATCGCGGCCGCATCCTCGCACAGGATATATCTCCAAGAGTTTGAACACACTGTCGATCGACGCGAGCTTAACCTAGTGTCAGAGGTCAAATTTTTTCGAGCGGCTTGAGCTTGCAACTATTCTGACAAATCAGAAATAAGCTGCTCGCGCAGGGGATGTGGTTTTTTTTTCTGCTGGCTTTGAAGCAAAAGCCACGCGGAAGCGCCATCGTCGGCCTCCATCTCCAGGTCCGCACCAGCATCGAAGAGTAAATAAAACGTTCTGTCTATATCCTCGTTCCAGGTCGCGTTGCCGCACAGTGTGATCATCGGCGTGTCGCCCGTCGCAGATTGAATATCTACGTTTGCGCCGTTCTCAATGAGGTGATGCACAGCCCTTGGATGCGCTCCCTTGCCCCATTTCAAATTGCACATGGCATGGAGCGCAGAAATGCCGCTTTCCTGTGTTTGGCCGTTCACGTCGAAGCCGCCCCACATCAGCGCGCGCATACAAGCAATCTCACCGTGCAATCCCTCGAAGTCCATCTTATTCAACGCGGCCCATGCGATCAATGGAAAATGCTTCGAGAGGCCCAGCTCTATGCATGCGAAGGCGGCGATCATGTAGTTGTCCATCATGTCAGCCTGGACTTGGCTTACAAGGATCGTAGGATTACTCATGCAATTGAGGTAAGCGCGACGGAAGTCGCTGCCGATGTCGTGCGTATCCATAGCCGCCCTCGCTTGTTCGCACACCGCAGCGAAACCGTCTTTAGACTGGTCGCCTTGCAAGTCCTCGGTGATCAAAGCTAACTTGAATGATTTATCGTCATTGATGCTGACCATCGTGCCCTCTATAAGTTTTAGCTAGCGCAAGCTTCATCGAGTTGCACGTAAACCATCGGGCGTCGATGGCAACGTTGGTCTACGGTAATGTGCGAACATCCAGTCCCTCGCCTGACCCAACCTCGTTGCGTAAAGGTCTATGAAAGCCTTTACCTAAGGAACGGTTTAATAACTTAGCGGAAATTTAGTCGACGCAGCAGCAACGAACCCATGGCCAGGTAAATCATATTTTCCGAAACATCAAGGCGCTGCTCGTAGTCGCGCACCAAGCGCCGGTAACGCATCAGCCATGCAAACGTTCGCTCGACCACCCAGCGCCTGGGTTGAACAGCGAAACCTTGCTGCCCTTGCAGGCGCCGCACGACTTCCACCGTGAAGTCAAGAAACGCAGCCTTGTCCATCAACTGTTTGCGGTCATATGCCGCATCCCCAAACAGATGCTTCACCCATGGCCAGCGTTTAATCAGGCCGTCGAGCACCATCTGAGCACCAGTGGAGTCGGCAATATCGGCTGGGGTCAGGTTCATCGCCAGTAAGCGACCGTCCGTGTCGACCGCGATATGGCGTTTGCGCCCGCTGAGTTTCTTGTGGGCGTCATAGCCTCTTGTTCGTGCCCCTGGCGCTTTCACGCTCTGGCTATCGACAACACCGGCACTCGGCAGCACCTCCCGTTCATTGCACATACGATCGAGCATCAGCGCCAAGTCATGAATGGTACGAAACAGCATGCGCCGCATCAGCCGCCGAAACCAGTAATAAACCGTCTGATACGGCGGGAAATCATTTGGCAGCATGCGCCACTCGCATCCGGACCGTACCATGTAACGCAGCGCATTGATCACCGTGCGCAAATCCGTTTTGCGAGGTCTTCCCGTCTTCGCTTGCCTTGGCAGCAGCGGTGCGATCAGACGCCACTCTTCATCTTTCACATCTGTGGGATAGCCACGTTTAAGTGCCGTCCTCACCTGCTGATGCCGGCTTCGATTCTCTTGCGTCCACATCGTCAATCACTCCAAAACATCAAAGATGCTTTGACCTGAAAGTTGCTATAAAGTTTTTAAACCGTTACTAAGGCTGTTCGCCATAGCCAACAGCATCTTCGCAAAGCAGCTGCCCGCGCTGAACGAAGACTCCCCCCTCTTTACAAAAACATTCAATCATGGCTATACCGTGACCTTGTCCACGACCTCCGTATAACTTTAAAAAACATGACTGCTGAACTATAGACCACAAGTCATGCAAGTCACCCACTCACCACAGTAATCCATTGCAATCGCTACAAAGATCGAAGCTTATCTGTTGCACTCGTCGTATTCGTATAGATCACAGTATTGGCACAGCGGTGCGAAAAAACTACTCTTGACTTCCGATCGCTGCAGACGTAAAAAATGTAGAGGGGGTGAGAATGAGAAAAATAACTAAAAAATTTTTTCGCGGAGAAATGCCACTCAGTGTAGCAGTTTTAGTCGCACTGATTTTTTCGGGAGCGATGACATACCTAATTTCCTGGTTCACGACTTTCATATTCTACAAACTAGGTTGGCTATATGGTTTTACCAGATCGCCAAATTTCATGGGGTAGGCGTCTGAACAGTAGGAGGCGGGGGCGGATTCACGCCGCCCCCTGCCCCTGGATTTGCTGCTGAGTGCGGCGAAGCCAATGATGAAGGCGCTGCGGATACAGGGGCAGGAGATGGTGCAGACGCCAAAACCGGTGCCGGTGCCGGTGGGGCAGCCTGTCGAGCCGTCGGCGACTGGCTATTTACCCCAGCAAGCAATCCAACGCTGTCTTCCCCATTATAAGTCAAAACACCAAAAAGAAAATATAGGGAAATTATTAATACCCTATCCCACTTTTCGAAGCCAGCCGGCCAGTTGCCGATTTCTTGAATAGCAATAGAGGTAATCAGCATTGCTGCAGCATGGGTTGATGCCGCAGATATTTCGTCTAAACACCGAAACAGCCCTTTCCACGCACGCGCACGATCGGTTGCATCAGGTCTTAAATTTATTACGCATATCAAAACAAGTGAAATTATTACGAGCATTCCGAAAAACAACACAATCAATAATCTGTAATCTACCAGTGATGCAATATTTAAAACCTTGACCTTCACCTCACTATTTTCCGACATCGAACCTAAAAATGTATTGAAACTCGCCAAAGCCAATCCTGCACCAGCCCACAACAATGAGATAGGAGCAACCCTGAATTTTAAATAGTGCGACATTTTTATGAGAAAAAATGGGATTTTATTTTTCAAAATAGTTGGCATTTTCACACCCATATATATTTAATCCTTTTAAAAACATGAGCCTCTATGGCAAAAAACTTCAGAAATAATTTATTCATCTGCAGCCATCTTAAATAATATTTACCCAATTATAATGAGGGATAGCCAATCGTCGCGGCGGCGTTGAAGCAAACTAAAATTTCGGTTTCGCATTTACAATACTAGCCCTCTTAATTTCTAAGCGAAAGGCTGCTAATCAAACCAAGCACTCCACGCCACTCGGGCCAAGAAAAATCTGCTTTTAGCCAGTAAAATTTTTCATTTATTGCCTATTGTAATTCATGACTGAGGGACGCGAAAAATTAAATGACAACAGTTCCTTTTCGTTGAATTTAGTCTTCCGAGCCCGTATCAATCATTTCTTAAATTCGTCAGTCTAGGCACTGCTTTGAATTCATTTTTTTGTGGATTAGATAGAAAAAGGTCTCGCACACGCACGGATGGCAAACCGGTCTCAGCGGCTCTCCTCACTTTACGGTCTAGGACATGATTAAGGGAAAGCACCATGGCATCCAACTCAGCTCGCTCGGCGTAGTGGAAAGCTTTGGACGACGCAACTGCGGCCACCCGCCAAATTCGTGGATAGTCAGGAGCTCGGACACGCCCGTAAGCCGGCCCGTTAGGATGGCCGCAGATGTCCATGGGGCGGCCATCCGGTTGGCTCGAAAACAGCCAAGTTCCCATAGGCGTCGCGTTGGCCAGCCAAGATTGAAAACCCATAATAGCTATTGTTGTCGCCCTACTAGGCGCGGAGTCAGATCAAGCCATCCAAACATTAGTCGATGGAATACCATGATTGATAGCGCCCAGAAGTAATGGCGGCCCCGTCCTTTTTTTCAATTTGGTTGCAATGCACGCAGAGCAATTGCAAATTGCTGACGTCATTTAGTCCGAACTGCGCGAGAGAAACAATGTGATCATAGTTTTCCACATTCTCGATATTCGCCAAACCAGATAAATCACTGTCGCACAAGACGCAGCGCCCGCGGTCTCGATAGAAAACGGCGCGTTGCGCCCACTTTGGAGGCCTTACTCGAAGCAAAGTTCCGCGAGGAGAAAGCAATGTATGATCCAAATCCTCCGCATCCTCGATGGTAGCGCCACTCAGAATACTCGACATGTAATCATTGAAATTTAATAACAATTTCCGGTTTTGAAACAACACATGGAAGACCTCTCCAACCGTTTGATCCATAAGCTTTTCATATGACTCAGACAACCATATCTCATTCATGAAATCATATACATCATCGTCATCGGCATCAAGGTATGACTTGCCCAAATCGGCCAAATGATCCGCAAAGCTCTGATAATCAATACCGTGATGATCAAAGGCATTTTCAATTGGAAGCTTGCAAGCAAAAGAATCACCAAATTTCGTGACTATCTTTCTGCCTAAATCTGTCATGCTATAGCAAGAGGGCAACTCCACCTCTTCCGCCTGTTCGGAGTGAACATTCCGGACAACAAATTCAATGAACTGATGGAATACGGAATATTTTTTGTAGGGAGAAAACCATCCTGCCCATTGCCCATCGCAATGAAATGCCTCCAAAGCCACGATATGCTCAAACCTGTTCTTTAATATTTCATCAACGATGGAACATAAATAATAGGTTTCGTAAAATTTTGCCTCAATATGCATGCTATGGATCTGCTTAAACTATACGTTGAATTCAGTCATTCGCGCCCTGCGTTTGACCCAAGATAAAAACACTATGATAGAAATCCCTACGCCCACACAACACGGCACGCGAGATATTTGCTGAACACAATATGCACGTAATTACCATCAGTCTGCCCGGCAAGATACCGGTATCGCCCATCTTGGACTTCTATCCAACCGTCTGCGACCCTCGCTCCGGATGGTAAAGCTTTCATGAATGCCCTCGATCCCAACTCGGGCCAGCCAGCCATCACACCAAGCTCAGGACTCTCGAAAAACGCCTGTTGGGCCTCATCCATAAGGGCAAACGGGACGATTTCGAACACGTCCGGCTCTCCAAACTCCTGGATGCTGAGTTCGTAATCAAGATGCCCCCGCGCGAGCTTCAAGACCACATTTCTAACACGATCCATCTCAACACTCCAAGTCTTATCTCCAAGTAAGTCCAAGGACATCGACGATTGAATCTGCGCGGCAAGCCGTGGAACCTGTAGGAGAATACGCCGGATATTGTCGCGCCGGACTAAAGCAGGATCTGCCGATTCACATATCACGCATTCCACTAGGCATGCCAAATATCGTTCGTCACTTGAAAACGACTGATTACATTGTTCACATGCTGCCACGACTGGGAGGTTCAATGGAAAGGGTTCGTCGAGCAAAACTTTTGACGGACAATGATCCCGGGTATCAGGCTTGGCTCCGCAAAAAAATGCACATTCCGGTCATACGCGCATCAACAAAAAGCTTCTTCGGATCATTCACCAGTGAGCCCGTTCAAAGAAAAATCCCAAGAGGGATGCCATTTAGATAACGCCGAACAGTCTCCACTTTATCAATCACAAGGATTCTGCCGAGCCCCCGGCATTTATCGCACTTGTTTACAATTGCAAAATAAGCTTATTGAAAAATGAACATGAAGCGTGCTGTCTCTAGCCATCTGCTGTAGAATTTACTCAAATACAAGAAATTTGTTTTATAACACAATTTGGCAGAGAAAACATGCCCAGCGGAACATCAGAAATATCAAATAAACAATGCAACATGACAGCAACAAAGTGTCTAAAAAGTTTCATTTTTGAGCGCAGTCACTTCGCTGCAGAGGCCCGGACGCAAACGTGCGGATGATCGACACGAATATTGCCGACATGCGTCCTCTCAATCGTTTCCTAAAAATGGCAGTCGTGGCAGGAGTCGAGAGCGCGGTTCGAATTCACATCGATCGAGGCGACGATCTCAATGCGCGAGATGGAAATGGACTCACGCCCCTGATGCTGTCGGCGGCCAGAAACAAATTTACTATATGTAAACTCCTGCTCGACGCAGGAGCGAACAAAGGTTTACTAGCCCCGTCAGGAAAAACAGCGCATGCCATCGCCGTTGACGCAGGAGCGCACGAAGCGGCTTCGATATTGATGCCTGTGATTTTTCCGATCGATACATCTGACGGATCGCTCCCTAACGTGGTTCCGTCTCCAAGAGAAGCTTGCCCCTCCCCAGGCAATCCAGCCGTAGAGCCGCCCCTAACCTTCGGCGCCACGAACAGAGCTGAGGATATCGCTCTACTCAATATCCAAATCGACATAAAAGAGGACGAGCTGGAAACAGGGCTCGAATTTGACTTGTCCGGCTGGGAGCCGGAGGAGGACATGCCCCCTCCCGCGGTCGATCCGTCTGTGGCCCAAGCAGCAAGCACGCTCCAAGAGTCCATTTCAAAGCACGAGCCAATAGATTCGTCGGAAGATTGGGAGGACATTGATCTATACCTGCCGGAGCGCTCGATGCCGTTGGCTCGCACTGGCGACGCCGAAACCCGCGAACTGCTGCGTGCATTGCTGCTTCGAGCTTCTCGAGAAGGCAGCGTTCCTCGTGCTTCGATCGAAGCCTTGTCGCTAAACGATGACCAATCGGAAAACCCCGAAGCTGAGGCGCTGCTAACCATGGTTATCAACGATCTTGGTGCCGAAGTCGATGAGCGACTCGAATACGTCAGTTCAAACGAAAATTTCGAGGTCTTCGTCAAGCCCGAGGAAAATCCGGATGAGGAAGAAATAGTTGCGGATACGTTAGCATTTATTGACAACGTGACTAGTCGCTACTCAGAACCTCTCCGCATATACCAAAAGGAATTCCAGCGCGAGAGGCTAATTTCGGCCGACGAAGAGGTTGAGCTAGGCAAAGCCATGGAAGTCGAACTCGAACGAGCGCTTGACGTCTTGGCAACTTGGCCTCGCGGAATTAGCTTTGCGCTGGCCGCCGGGAGCATGATCAAGTCCAAGCAGAAACCTCTAACTTGGCTATCGCGTGGACCCACCGAAACGCAACCAGACCTTGAATCAGAGCCTGATAGCGAAAGCGATGCCGAGATGGCTGGCATAGATCAGTCTGATGAAGAAGTCGAATCCGATGAAGACTCGCAATTCGTCGTCAGCCTCCCACTTGGGGATTTTGCGTCAGAATTCTCAGATGCGGTGGACAGGCTTGCCAGCCTTCCAATAGTTCCAGCTCAGCGCGGAACTCAATGGCAGGCCGTCCGCGACACGCTATCGTCCCTCCGATTGAACCGCCGCTTTCTCTTGGAGCTGGCCGACGCTGAACCCAATGATAATCCAGGCTCTGCGGCATTCGAATATAACAACGCTATGGAGGCTTACCAAGCCGCCCGAGAGCGGATGGCGGCCGCAAATTTAAAGCTCGTTTTCCATCTCGCAAAAAAGTATCTCTATAGTGGCGAACCCTTGGACGACTTGGCGCAAGAGGGAAACATCGGCCTGTTGAAAGCCATTGAACGCTACGATTGGCGCCGAGGATTCAAATTTTCCACTTATGCTACCTGGTGGATACGCCAGCAAATTGGGCGCCATGTCGCCGACAAAGGCAGAACGATTCGCGTTCCTGTCCATGTTTATGAGAAGACTCAACGTCTCGCTCGCGAAACCCTTGCACTTGAATCCGAGATTGGACGAGAGCCTGATCTGAATGAGGTCGCGACCCGCATGGAAATGTCTGCCCGGAAAGTATCAGCGCTTTTAAGCATAGCTCCTGAACCGCTACCAATACATGATCTACCTATTGATGAAATGATTGCCGTCGATGCACAGTCGGATTTCGTTTCGCCTGACCCTTTTGACATCGCGCTCAAATCCGAGGTGCACAAAACAATTGGCAGAGTTCTGGCCACGCTCAAGCCGAGGGAAGAGCAAATTATTCGGCTACGCTACGGGATCGGGGTCGGCGACTCATTGACGCTAGATGACATTGGCCAGCGATACGAGGTCACAAGAGAACGCATTCGCCAGATCGAAGCCAAAGCAATCCGAAAGTTGATGCAACCTAGCCGCATCGATGCTTTATCGAGCGCATTCTTTGGATATCCATTTCCCAAAGAGGAGGTTGCTCAAGACGCTCCTTCCCAGCCTAGCGAGGCCGCGCACTCACAAGAAGCCAATCAGATACATTCAGATGCCTCTGCCATACATTCGCCTGCGATCACCACCTCGTCTGCAAAGGCGTCAAGCATAGATAGACTAATAGAGCAGGCCACGGGCTTAGGTATTTCTATTGTCGATGAGCGTATAGGAACAACAGGAAAAATATGGATCAATTTTATTGATATACCTGACGACCGCTATCGAAAATTGACCCGCAAACTAATGGCTTTAGGATTCGAGTTCATGCTAGGGAAAGGCTATTGGAAATGAGTTCAAAAACACGAAGCGCGCCCCCACGCGCGATGGCAATGCTCGAATCTTTACGCGGATTAGGATACTCGACAGCAGCGGCTTTGGCCGACATCATCGACAACAGCATTTCTG
Source organism: Janthinobacterium aestuarii (assembly GCF_046113285.1). Taxonomy (NCBI): domain Bacteria; kingdom Pseudomonadati; phylum Pseudomonadota; class Betaproteobacteria; order Burkholderiales; family Oxalobacteraceae; genus Janthinobacterium; species Janthinobacterium aestuarii. The sequence goes on along the minus strand of NZ_CP142524.1, from coordinate 2,740,929 downwards.
CCGATGCAGAAGAAGTCCGCATTGACTTCACATGGGACGGGCCGAGTAGCCGCGTTACCATTCTCGACGATGGTCGTGGCATGGATGACGCCGAACTCGAAAGCGCGATGCGCCTTGGCGACAAAAACCCACTCGATGCTCGCTCCGCCCATGACCTCGGACGTTTTGGCATGGGCCTTAAAACATCGTCGTTATCACAATGTCGTAGACTAACTGTGGCTGCAGTCAAAGGAGGCGTCACAAGTTGCCTACGCTGGGACCTAGACGAGCTCGCCGCGAATCCAGAGGGAGGCTGGCTTCTTTTCGAAGGCTCAGCCCACGGATCGAAACCCTTCCTCGCGGGCTTGAAAGGAAATAAGACCGGCACACTGATCCTATGGGAAACAATGGACCGTGTGGTCACTTCCGGCTACACATCAGACGACTTTCACGATCTCATTGACAACGTCGAGTCTCATCTGGCGATGGTCTTTCATCGGCTAATGCAGGGCCCTCGGCCAAAGCTTAAACTTTTTTTGAATGGACGTCTCGTCTCGCCTTGGGACCCGTTCATGTTAGGACATCCAGCAAAGCCATGGACATCGCCGACCACAAACCATACCACCAGCTACGGAATCGTGTCGGTGCAATGCCACGTGTTGCCGCACCGTGACAAGCTAACCGCTGCCGAATTCGAATCTAACGCCGGTCCCGGCGGTTGGACAGCGCAGCAAGGCTTCTACGTCTACCGAAACGAGCGGCTCTTGGTTGCGGGTGGATGGTTAGGGCTTGGCAATTCCCGCGCATGGAACAGGGAAGAAGCCCATCGACTAGCGCGAATACGCCTAGATATTCCTAACACAGCCGATGCTGACTGGAAAATCGATGTTCGAAAATCGACAGCCCGTCCGCCTGTATCGCTTCGCCCTTGGCTTATGCTCTTGGCCGAAAATACCCGCGAGCGGGCCCGGCGCGTATTCGCCTATCGTGGCACGCCAGCGCCCGCGAAAGGCAATATTCCCATTGAACAGGCTTGGCGTGTAGAGCGCGTCAAAGCGGGCATGCGGTATAGGATCGAAGAGACTCACCCCTCCGTTGCTGCCGTCCTGGAAAGTGCCGGAACGCTCGCTCCTCTGATCAAGTCAATGCTTCGGGTAATCGAAGAGACTGTTCCCGTGCAGCGCATCTGGCTGGACACTGCTGAAAACAAAGAGACACCACGAACAAGCTTCGAAGGTGAGCCCAATTCGGCCGTAATCGAGGTCGCCGGAGTGCTCTTCAATGATCTGATCGAGCGCAAGGGCCTTAGCGTAGAAGACGCGCGCAGGTCTATGGCGCGCACAGAACCATTCCAAAAATATCCTGCGCTCGTCGCAAAACTAGGGAGTTAGAAATGATTGCAGCAGAAGAGGCCGTCGCGCAGACACAGCTACTCGAAGATGTCATCGCCACCGCGCAGCGACTAGTGAAGGCAGAGAAGGATTCGTCGAAGATTACCCCCTCCTACATCGCTGCCAAGGTGAAGTTGGCAGCGGCGATGTTCGCTACCGATCCACCTATCCCTTTGGACGAAGCCAAAGTAGTTGCCACTCTAATCCAACGGTTCAGTCATCGGATGGGCAAGGCAACTACCCTCGTCGACATCGCGGGGCACTTCGATTGGTTGAATGCCGCCCGCAAGAAAGAATGGCATTACTGGCGACGCTACCGCGACTATCAGGAGTCCAAATTGTCAGACGTGGTCGTCGATGGACTAGACGAAGCGACTGATGACATTCTCGGGCTCCTCGAAGATCCTCTGCGAACCGATTCCTGGGATCGACGGGGGCTCGTCGTGGGGCATGTGCAATCAGGGAAGACCAGCAACTACACGGGCTTGATCAATAAGGCTGCAGACGCCGGCTACAAGATCATCATTGTGCTGGCAGGCATGCACAACAACCTGCGCTCACAGACCCAGATGCGTCTCGAGGAAGGCTTCCTGGGATACGAAACAACGGCAGACCGCGACGCTGGCGCGGCCATCGGCGTGGCTGCGTATGGAGAGGACCTGAAAACAAACTCAGCGACGACCAGGGCAGAAAATGGCGATTTCAGCAAAGCCATCGCAAAACATTTTAATGGTATTTCCCCTGAAGAGCGACCTTGGATCTTCGTGGTTAAGAAGCAAAAAACTGTGCTGACAGAGCTCCTTAAATGGATTCAAGCACGCGTAGCCGATTCACCAAGCTCAATGCCCAATTGGAAATTGGTCACCAAGCTGCCGCTCCTGATGATCGACGACGAAGCTGACAACGCCTCGGTGGATACAGGCGAACAGGCTTTCAACGATGATGGGACCCCTGACGAGGAGCATCAGCCAAAAACCATCAACAGCCTGATCCGCCAACTGCTCCACTCCTTTACTCGCAAGGCCTACGTGGGATACACAGCCACGCCATTCGCCAACATCTACATTCACCACAAGGGCGCCACAGCCAAGGAAGGACCCGACCTCTTTCCAAAAGCTTTCATTATCAATCTAGCCGCTCCATCGAACTACGTCGGCCCCGCCCGCATGTTTGGCAAACTGACCAAGGATGGCCGCCTGGGAGCTCTTCCGCTTTCGCGCACCATCTTGGACCACTATGATCCCGAGTCTGAATCGGGATGGATGCCACCTAAACACAAGAAGACGCATATCCCGCTTCACAATGGCCAGGAGACGATACCACTATCCCTGCGCAATGCCATCCACTCTTTCGTGCTTGTCTGTGCAGCCCGAGAATTGCGCGGCCAAGGGGCGGATCACAGCTCCATGCTGATTCACGTCACTCGATATGTAGCCGTCCAAGACCATGTGCGCGAGCAAGTAGAGGAAACAGTGCGCCGGATGCGCCAGAAGATCACCCGTGGCAGCGACGCTAATGAACTGCTAGCGCAAATGCGCAAGCTCTGGGACGAGGACTTCATCCCCACACGAGACATGGTCGCAGAGCTCTCTCCCGCCGAGGAGCGCCCTCCTGAACTACCTTCATGGGGTGAAGTGGTGGCAAAGCTGCCTGATGTGCTTGGCGACATCGCCGTTCGCTCCATCAATGGAACGGCCAAAGACGCCTTGGACTATGCAACGCCAGGCGCAGCGCTCAAGGTAATAGCCATCGGTGGCGATAAGCTCGCACGGGGCCTGACCCTTGAAGGCCTTTGCGTTAGTTACTTCGTTCGCACGACAAAGATGTATGACACGCTGATGCAAATGGGCCGTTGGTTCGGCTATAGGCCAGGCTATTTGGACCTCTGCCGACTCTACACTTCGCCGGATTTGATAAAGTGGTTCGGCCACATAGCCGACGCGTCCGAAGAGCTGCGAGAAGAATTCGACTTTATGGCGAAGGCAAAGCTCACGCCCGAGCAATACGGCCTCAAGGTCATGTCACATGAAACGCTCATCGTGACCTCGCCCATGAAAATGCGTAACGCTGAGACACTTTCCCTGACTTACAGTGGCACCCGGCCTCAAACTATCACATTTCATCGGGATGCCAAGATTCAGAAGGCAAACCTCGCGGCAGCCGACACATTGATCGCCTCTCTCGGGACAGAGTTCATCTCTGCACCGAAATATCCACGCGAAAGCGAAGCCGACTCGTGGCCGGGAGCCCGCTTGTGGAAAAACGTGGAAGCGTCAAATGTGCTTGCATTCTTGGGCACCTATATAACCCATCCAAATGCCAACAGCGCTAAGGCGGGAGTGCTCGGGGACTTCATCACCAAGATGCTGGATATTGGCAAATTGAAACAATGGAGCGTCGCGCTTTTAACCGGCGGTGATGGTGTTGGCGAAAAGCATATTTTCCCTGGTGACTTTGTAGTCGATTCGTTCCAAACACGCAAGACCGAGGATCCAGTCCCACCGAGTATTAAGGACCCGGCCATGTTCAGCATCGGCGTCCTGATCGATCCAAAGGACGAGGGCATTGACCTCGATGACGACGCGTGGAGAGATGCGCTCGCGCGCACCCGCGCGGCATGGAAACCTGAACCCGCCCGAGGCCGCGTTACGCTACCATCCAGCCCCAGTGGCAAAGGCATTCGCGAGGCGCGAGACAGGCTTGGGGGCGATATCGATCGCGGCCTTTTACTGCTCTACTCACTTGCTCCCTATTACAAGGGCAAGGAAAAGCTTCCCGAAAACCTCATCGTGCCTGGCTGGGACAAACCCATCATGGCTTTCGCCATCGCGTTCCCCGCTAGCGAAAATGGGATTCGCGTGGAATATGAAGTGAACCTCCTCTATTGGACACAGCAATATGGCCCGACCGAGTAACGAATTTATCATGGCATGGTCGTCGCTTACTGGCGCCGACATCGAGCCCGGATGGCAGGCTATCTCCTTGCCTTCGGCCGGACAGCTTCAAGTGCGTGCCGGCCGCCGCTCGCCTGACAACACTGAGGCAGTGTTGATAGGATTTCCCACCGTGCGGCTCGCCGCAGCCGATAAACTCCCCGAAGGCCAAGGCTTCTCGGTCGAACGGGCCGACCCAGAAGGCAGCGGCAAGCTTTGGCTTGCCTTGACACGAAAGTCTGCGGGTAGCGCGGAGCTCTTCGCGGCCATGGCGTGCGATGTAGTCGGAGCTCTAGATGACACTGTAATGGCCGGTGCCGACGAAAATAAACTCCTGCGAGTCTTCACAGGGCGCGTAGGGGCTTGGCAGGAATTCATGCGCAAAGGAACGCAAGTTCTCACCCCAGAATCCGAGATCGGCTTAATTGGCGAGCTCACGCTACTACGCGCCATCGTCAACGCTGGCATCCCTTCGGCGCTAGCCATTGAATCATGGGTTGGCCCACTCGACGGAATACAGGACTTCGAGTTGGGCACCGGCGCGCTGGAGGTTAAAACCACACTGTCAGCGGCAGGCTTCACCGCCAAGATCGGCTCGCTCGATCAACTCGACGACTCGACGCGGCAACCTCTATTTGTGGCCGGCACTCGGCTCCGGCAAACCGAGAGCGGCCAGAACCTGCCGGAGATAGTCGATGCTATGCGATTGACAATACGGGGCGATGCCGAGGCGGAACGGCTCTTTACTGAGCGCCTGCTCGCTGCTGGCTACATCGACGCACACGCTGAGCGCTATCCACGGCGATTTGAGCAAGCAGAAACGCGCATTATCGAAGTAACTAGCGACTTCCCACGCCTAACCTTGGGATATGTGCCTGCGGGTATCATGAAGGCTATGTATGAAATTGACCTCGAGAAGGTGCCTGGCGAAAACGTTGGCACAGAGGGCGCATTAAGAAAATTGGGAGCAATTTAAGTATGAATTTGACTGAATTCCTGTGCGAGACGCAGGCCACCGTCCGCTCGCAAATGCGTGACGGCGCGTTATACGAAGAATTGGTATTCGCGGGTATCGTAATGGACCACATGTCGGAAATAGGCATGACGTTCGAACCTGTCGAATGCCATTTTGAAGGCAAAGTGGGCAATGCGAATTTAAGGCTCAGCGGCTATTCCGTGTCGGAAGATAGCGACCAACTCGACCTGTTCGTCAGCCTATACGCCAACGTCGATATCCCCACGCCGATCCCGGATTCCGAGACGAAGACCGCTGTCGAGCAGTGTCTGCGCTTTCTGACACTATGCGCCGAAGGCAAGATGGCTCCGAAACTCGATCCCTCAAGCGACGTGCGTTCGCTCGCGGAGACACTGCACGGCATCTACAACGACTTGGAGCAAATCCGCGTATACGTCATCACCGATAAGGTCGCCAAATCCAAAAGCTTCAAGACGCGCGACATAGGCGGCAAGGCCGTGCGTCTCGAAGTCATGGACATCGAACGGCTTCATCGCCATTGGTCCGAGGGGAAACCTCGCGACGAGCTGGTCGTGGATTTCAACGAGGTCTCCGGCGGGCCTCTTCCCTGCGTCTTCGTGCCTGGTGAAAACGATGACTACGACTACGCGCTTACAGCCGTCCCCGGCGAGGCTCTCCGACTGCTCTATGAGAAGTTCGGCGCTCGGTTACTTGAAGCCAACGTCCGCTCATTCCTTAGCGTCAAAGGAAAAGGAGTCAATGCCGGCATTCAAACCACTTTGCGTTCAGCGCCTGAGCGGTTCATGGCCTATAACAATGGCATCGTAATCGTGGCCGATGAAATGCGCTTGGGCAAAAATGGCGACGGCGCGACGGGAATAGCGTGGCTTAAAGGGCTTCAGATCGTCAACGGTGGCCAAACGACTGCCTCGCTCTATTTCACCAAGAAAAAATATCCCGACACCGATTTGAGCCATGTCAGAGTTCCGGCCAAGATTATCGTGATGAAGACCCAGGACTCAACCAAAGAGGAGGCGCTGGTCTCAGATATATCGCGCTTCGCCAACAGTCAGAATGCAGTCAAGCAGTCGGATCTCTCGGCGAACAAGCCCTTCCACGTCGAAATCGAAAAGCTCTCTCGTTCGGTATACTGCCCGGACGGTGTCGGCCAGTGGTTCTACGAGCGCGCGGCTGGTAGCTATAACACCCTGCTAACCCGTGAAGGCACAACACCAGCAAAACTAAAAGCGCTAAAGGATGCGATTCCGACGGCGCGGCGCATCACCAAAACCGATTTGGCAAAATACATCACTGCGTGGGACCGCAAACCGGATGTCGTTAGTCTAGGGTCTCAAAAGAACTTCGACCGCTTCATGGCTGCCCTCACTTCCTCCGATGGCCAAGAGGTGCCTGTGCCAACAGTTCCAGAGTTCAAGGCCATGATCGCAAAAGCCAAAATTTACCGAGACTCCCAAAAACTTTTGCGCCCAATGTTTCAAGCATTTCAGGCCAACGTTACTGCGTATACGGTCTCACTGCTATCGGAAAAACTTGGGTCCCGCATGGATCTCGACCGCATTTGGGCAAAGCAAGCAGTTTCCTCTGAGCTTCTTTCGCAGATTGCAGTTTGGTCCAAGGAAGTCAACGATGTGCTACATTCCTCGGCCGGTGGTCGCATGGTTTCTGAATGGGCCAAGCGGCCAGAATGCAAAGAAGCAGTGATGAGCGCCAGCTATTCGATAGCCGCGTCCAACATACCAGAGATCAAGGCGGGGTAGGATGTCCATGATGGAGGCAATTGGCATGTGGGGATCGGCGCATGGCTGACATCGTGCCACCATCGGTCAGAAGTCGAATGATGTCCGGCATCAAGGGTAAGAACTCTCAGCCCGAGATGCTGGTCAGGCGTATGTTATTTGCCGCTGGATTCAGATTTCGGCTGCACCGACGCGATTTGCCAGGCACGCCCGACATTGTCATGCCAAGCCGAAAGATCGCCATATTTGTGCATGGCTGCTTTTGGCACGCTCACAAGGAATGCAAGTATTTTAAAATTCCGGCTACGCGGCCTGACTTCTGGGTTGAGAAACTGCAAGCCAATGTCGATCGAGACCAACGAGCCTTTGATGCGCTAACAGCCATGGGTTGGCGGGTTTTGTGTGTTTGGGAATGTGCCACTCGCGATCGAGAGACAGTCAAAACATTGTCCGACAGAATCACAGCATGGATCAACCAAGACACCCCGTGCGGGGAAATTGGTCGAGGGTGAGTAAGCCACCGAATCGTTTTTCTTATGTCAATGGCTTACTCTTCACGGGAAGCTAAGAATTTATAGATAACCTTTGCTATTTTTCGCGCCAATAAAGGAGGGACCGCATTTCCGATCTGTCCATACTGCTCTGTCCTGTTTCCTTCAAAGAAGTAATTATCCGGGAATGTTTGCAATCTTGCCGCCTCACGAACTGTGAGGCTTCGGCATTGGGCAGGATCAGGATGTATGTAGTAATGGCCATCCTTTTTGATGTGGGCCACAACTGTAGATGAAGGCGCACCGCCAAGCTGGACCCTAAATCGATCTGCAAAAGGAATACTCTCCTTTTCGGCATTCATATGGTCAGGCATAAGTTTGGGTGGGAAGTCATACAGTGTAGGCGCATAACCTCTTTCTTTTGCGAAACAAGCCGCAAATAGGTAGCGATGCAAATCCGAGCGCATATGGCTGCGCGTTTCGTGTTGTAGCACTCCACCTAGCCGGCTATCCAGATACCAAGCGCGCAACTCTTTGGGCATTTCTACGCCCGGAGTCACTACCATAGGGATAAACGTTCCTCCCGAGGATGGTAATTTCTCTGCGGCCTCGACTGCGTTCTTCATCCGCGTTTCAATCTGGGTTCGTAAAGGCAAGCGCCACAAATTCAAACTCAATGGAGCTACTTTCATAACCCCGAGCCACGTCTTGTGCGAATCCGGTTCTTTGGAGATTCGACTACGCAGTGGCGGCAGACCCGACAATGCGGCATTTACGCTCGGCCTTGGAAAGGTTTTTCGTAACAAGAATCGTCGTGGATTCCTCATAAGTTCTGGTGTAGCCTCAACAACATCGGACCTGATGCCAAACAGAATCACACGGTGGCGGCTTTGTGGGATGCCATAATCGTCCGATTCAATTACGTAATCCCGCGGCTTCAGTTCATTGCCATCCACAACCAAAGAGCGAATCTGATAGCTGAGACCATTTTTGGGCGCGGACAAGTCGGCCAAAATGCGTTCAAAAATCTTGGACTCGCCATGCTTGGAACTAAGCATCCCCTTGACGTTTTCCATGACAAAGACCGATGGCTCAAATTCCTGAATGATCCGAAGATACTCTGTATACAGAAAATGCCTCTTATCGCTCTCAAACGCTTCCGGGTCCTTCCCCCTAAGGCGCGAGCGTCCAGCCATCGAGTAAGCCTGGCATGGCGGCCCGCCGATCAACACCCAATTTCTCTTGCCGCCTATACCTTCTTTTATCCAAGCATCAATAGTTTCATGGGGTGTCGCGCCTAACTCTGCACAGCGAGCCTCTTTCGAGGCTTCTTCCGCAGCGTCTTTAATCTCCGGGTGGCTCAAAAATTCTTCGCGAGTCATGCCCCCACTGACATACTCGTAATAGCTAGCAGGCGCATTGCCTTTGGGAAATTTCCGGAACAACGCCCTCAACATCAAAGTTCGATGGGCAACCGGGTCTTTTTCGATGGAAACCTTAACGCCGAATCTTGGAAACCCATTTTCGTCCACAATGGAAGAAAATCCCTCACAAAGACCACCCGGACCGGCAAACAAGTCGATAACGGGAATTTTGCTACGCTGTGCCATCAATTTTTTCTTCATATCATTATTCCAGGGATCACTCAGACCCCCGATAGAACGGCGAATACTACAACCGCTACGTCACCACTCAAAACTTTTCAAAACCCATCATTTTATCTCATATCAATCACAACGTCGCGAACGATGTGGAGGCCAAAACATCGATGATGCCTCACAGAAACATAACCAATATGCAAAAGTAAAAAAGTAGCCTTTGCTCGCCTTAAGTTATTAGATCTATAATTTTTTGTCGTATTCGGCGCCCTATTCCTTATGGCTCTCTATGGTAGTCATCTGCCTATCCAAACCAAGCATGTATTCCGCCATCAAGTCAGCTTCCTTCACCACTGACTTGATGGCCATCGGGTCAGCGCTCACAGCCTTGATTCAGTGCTGGAAGTAGGCCGCGAGGTTATCAATTTGACGTTGGGACATTGGCACACCTATCTCTGCACTGCGTCGCCGCGGGCCGGGCCAACTACGTGTGACTGTCGGGGGACATTGAATGAAACCGCAGAAAAAATTCATACCCACAAGAATTCTTAGCGCATAGATATTTTCATGAGAGCAATATTAGTAGGTTAAAATCATTCTTTTCGCTTGGCGAATCGTGTCCCGATTTTTAAGAGCGCCTATTGTGATTCGTGCAACCCCGAAGGAAGACATGGCTCCGTCCAACATGCAGCTCAAGCAACAACGACTCGACGCGTTGTTCGAAGAATGCCAACAGCACGTCTTCTCCCAGATTATCGGCCCATTCGGGCTATCGCCGGCCATGTTCGTCGACAAGGCCGGCGGCAATGTCACCACGGTCCAGAATTTCGAGAAAGGCATCGTCGCCACCGAAAGCGACAAGGCCTTGCACGACTCACTCACAGAGGCGTATGACCGGAGCAAGTATGAGCTGTCCCAAAAAGAATGGGCCGTAAAGCGTGATGAGCGGATCGCGCGTGGCGTGGATGAATACACCAATGAAGCGCTTTCGGCCAAACCAGAACTCGACCATTTCATCCCGATAAAAGAGGTAGCAACGAACGCAAAAATGCATTTGGCTCTCGGGGAAGTCAAAGACGGCAAGGTCTCGGTCGAGAAGATCAAGGCACTGGTTAATGACGACGTGAATTTGGCCGTCACGGACATATCCATCAATCGTTCCAAGAAGGACCACGACGCGAAAGAATGGAGCGAGAAGGTGTCGACAGCGGACGCGGAAAAAAGCAACGCCGAACGCTTCGCGATCGACCCCGACGCAGTGGCTAAGAAGCACGCCGAATCCAAAGAGAAATTCGACGGTGAGACAAACTCCGCCATGTTCAAAAAACAGGGTGGCGAGCTTCTCAAAACTGGGGGCAAGCAAGCCTTGGCCATGGGCCTGAGGCAATCTCTAGGCATCCTGCTAACTGAGCTAGTCAACGGGCTGTTCAACGAATTCAAAATCATGATTAAGGAAGGCTTCGCGCTCGCGGAGAATATGTTAACGGACATCGGAGAGCGGCTTGGACGAGTCGCTCGCTCAGTAACGAAGAAGCTGCCAGACGCATTCAGTGCGCTCTTCGAAGGCGGCGCCAGCGGCTTCATGAGCAATCTGCTGACCTTTGTGATCAACTCCTTCGTCAGCACGGGCGAAAAGCTGGTTCGGGTGATACGCGACGGCCTGCTGGGTCTTTTCAAAGCCTTCAAGCTAATCGCTTTTCCTCCCAAGCACATAAGCCAAAGCGATGCTGCCCAACAAGGTTTGAAGATCTTGACGACTGTCGTCATCACGTCGTTGGGCGTCATAATCGAACAAAGTGCAATCACCTTCATGGCCACGATACCATTCCTTAAGCCCTTGGCGGACATTGTCGCGCCGGTGCTGGTCGGGATCATGGTGGGCCTGCTTTCAGCCGTGGTGGCATATCAGATCGACCGGCTGTTCGACGCGTGCACCAATGCTGGCGACGAGCGCCGCCTCGATGAGTTAATTGAGGACTCGCAGCGCATGGAAGCGTTTGCCACCGCAATGGAGGAACAGATCGGCTTCTCGCTAGCGAACCTCAACAACTACGCGACATCCATCGAGCTTTACAAGGATATCGGAGCGTCCTTCGGATCCGCAAGCAACGACGCTAATCTCATGCGGCTGAGCTTGGAAGCGAGCAATGCGGAGATGGCGCTCCAAATCGAAAGCACGACGGCGACGGTGGCTTACATCGAATCCTCGCAGCTCGAAATCGAACGCTTCTTGAAACATATGTGATTCGATCTACCTAGTCACCAAATCACTGAAACGCCTCAGAAAAAATCTCCAATGCAAACATCATCCGCTCCATCCACGCCACCGTCCGACAGTGCCTATGAATCTACTACTCCTAGGACTGACCTCGCTCTGAGCGAAATGCAAATCGTCGAAGCGTTTTCGAATGTCACGGTGCCAGAGGATATTTTAAGGAACAGCAACGTTCCGCAAATGGTCGAGGACATGAGGTCCACGAAAAAGCGTTTGGAAACCTCGGAGGAGAGGTTGAGCCAACTCCGCAGAGAGAAAAACGACGGCAATTTCATCTCGAACATATGGAATGACCGAAGCGATCAGATCGACGACGCCAAGGACAACGTGAACAATGAGTTCCGAAAGCTCGGCGTGCTCTCCTCAAATCTCCTGATACTTAATACGGCCATGGCCAAGATCATGAATGGTCAGCAAAAGGCATTGCAAGGTCAACAGATTGCGCTAGACCACCAAGCCAGCGACATCAAGAAGCAGAACAGCAACATCAAAGAACACCAAGAGCTTCATGCGAACACGCTACGCGAATTTAGCAAAGTGGTCGACTCATTGAAAGAAACCAAAAGTCTGACGCAGGCTCAAGCGATCGACCTTATTAAATGCGCGCAAAAGCTGGCTGAATCCGAGAAGGCTATGATTAAATCCCATGAGCTCCTCATAGACAAAGTCGAGGAGCGGCTGCGACTTATGTCTGGCGACTGGACAGAAATTATAGCCAACCGGCTTGCTCAATTCGACCAAGTCCATATGGCTATCGAAATGCGCGTAGCGGAGCGTTTGGCCATGAGCGAAACCACCGCACGAGATAAGTTTGTAGAAGCGGAGGCTTTGCAGCATAAACTCGATGTGAAACTCGAAATGATGGCCGAGCGCGAAGCCGGACTTTCACGAGCTCTCGAAACGCAGCGTAAAGGCATCCGCACGCATCAGATTATCCTCGCACTGGAAGGCGTGGCAATTGTCGCGTTTTTTATTTGGATGGCTATTGGCCAGCGCATTCTTCCGTCATAACCGGCGCTAAGTAACGGTTTAAAAACTTTATAGCAACTTTCAGGTCAAAGCATCTTTGATGTTTTGGAGTGATTGACGATGTGGACGCAAGAGAATCGAAGCCGGCATCAGCAGGTGAGGACGGCACTTAAACGTGGCTATCCCACAGATGTGAAAGATGAAGAGTGGCGTCTGATCGCACCGCTGCTGCCAAGGCAAGCGAAGACGGGAAGACCTCGCAAAACGGATTTGCGCACGGTGATCAATGCGCTGCGTTACATGGTACGGTCCGGATGCGAGTGGCGCATGCTGCCAAATGATTTCCCGCCGTATCAGACGGTTTATTACTGGTTTCGGCGGCTGATGCGGCGCATGCTGTTTCGTACCATTCATGACTTGGCGCTGATGCTCGATCGTATGTGCAATGAACGGGAGGTGCTGCCGAGTGCCGGTGTTGTCGATAGCCAGAGCGTGAAAGCGCCAGGGGCACGAACAAGAGGCTATGACGCCCACAAGAAACTCAGCGGGCGCAAACGCCATATCGCGGTCGACACGGACGGTCGCTTACTGGCGATGAACCTGACCCCAGCCGATATTGCCGACTCCACTGGTGCTCAGATGGTGCTCGACGGCCTGATTAAACGCTGGCCATGGGTGAAGCATCTGTTTGGGGATGCGGCATATGACCGCAAACAGTTGATGGACAAGGCTGCGTTTCTTGACTTCACGGTGGAAGTCGTGCGGCGCCTGCAAGGGCAGCAAGGTTTCGCTGTTCAACCCAGGCGCTGGGTGGTCGAGCGAACGTTTGCATGGCTGATGCGTTACCGGCGCTTGGTGCGCGACTACGAGCAGCGCCTTGATGTTTCGGAAAATATGATTTACCTGGCCATGGGTTCGTTGCTGCTGCGTCGACTAAATTTCCGCTAAGTTATTAAACCGTTCCTAAGGGGTCTCAATAAGGTTAACAACACAAATACATCGGCTCTGTTCAGGTTAAGAGTGGATAGTGAAAGTGCAGAAGGCATGATAGATTTGGGGAGTTAATAAGGATGGTCATGACAAAAATGGCTTGGCGCCATGCGTCGGAACGATAAGCCGGCTGATAATGCCCGCCGTCGTGATCGCCGGCGTCAACGCCTACACGCGTCGGCCGGGATCGCCATGCGGGCGAACGTCTCCATGCCAAGCGAGGCGAGCGCACCGCTGTGGTAGTGGCGCTGCGGCGACTGCTCGTAGAGGTAGCCGATCCCAGGCCTTTTGCCGCATGAGCATCCAAACACTAGACGCAGGGATGGCATGGACAAGGACGGCTCAGCGGAGTTCTTCGAAAACAACATCGCTGGAAGTTGGTTCGGCCTCGCGACGTCAATTTTCGTGAGGCACCCACAAGTCAAATGACAAATGCCGTGATAGACGCCGCGCCCCTTAGACGCTGTGGTTGACGATGTAACTGGCCCGTTCGTAGAGCTCGTCGAATGTGATGATCTCGGGCCATACCGTGTTGCGGCGATAGAGCTCAAACGACCGGTATTGGTCTGCATTGACCCCGTGCTCGCCCATGAATTCGCTCAGGCTACCTATCACCAAAAACGAGCGTGGCTGGAAGTTGAAAGCCTCTTCGCCCGTCGGCGCGCCATGCTCATCCTTGCCGACAAATTTGTTTCCAATCTGCTCGACGGCCCCTTGGACTGTTCCCTGCACTTGAGCGACCGCCCCGACAAGCTCTGCCGAGGGTGCCCAGCATCCAACGCGATACGGTTTGTTGGACAACAGTTTGGTGGTGTGGATTTTTATCTCTACAAAGCAAAGGCTTGATATCAACCCGCGCGTCTTCATCAACGCATCCACTCTCTTTCCATGCGAGGCGACCGAGTGGCCTTGGACGACGCTTTCAAGCTTCTTGTCGTCGAGCGACGATAGGAACAAGTAGCCAAGGCCATATCCGAAGAACCACGTGTTCTTCTCAAAGAACCTTTGCCAAAGAGCCTCTCCATTGCATCCCTTGAACTCCTCGGCATGCACGAAATATTCAGGCTCATTGAGCAGACGCGCATACGCCGCTAGCTGCTCTTTGCGGTAGGCGATGGCGACAATATCTTCCTTGGTTATTTTGGTGCGGAGAACTTCGGCGAGTATATCTGGATTGTCTGTAAGCAGTTTGGTCGCTTGGCGCTCGGAAAGAATGAATCGACGAAGCTCGTCATCCGTGATGTTGACCCCGTGGTCATGATGGAAAATGTATTCTTGGATGTGCTTAGCGAACTCCAAGAATTTGGTGATCTCGTCGCCGATCAGGGCGAAGTTTGACTTGTGCGGAGAGCCAGTCGCTTCGGTGTAGGATTGGAGATTGAGCACGCTAACAGTGCGAGAGTCCTCGAAGAACGTCGCTTTGACTATCCGCTTCCCGCCCTCCTTCTGCCGAAGGAGTATCTCTTTTTTTACCGTGGCAAAGATCAACTCGTTGCCAGAGGCGTCGAAAGCCTTCGATGCGATGCGAACCTTGCGCTCCTTGTCGCTAAAGCCTTGCAGGGCTCGACTCATGTAAGTTTTGTCGGAGCGCTTGTTGATGTCGTAGTCTGAGTCGTCCATCGTTTCTCTCCGCGCGTCGATTCACCACCACTAGATAGGATGGCGGCGATGACGCCACTGTGGGTGGCGGCCGGGCTAGGACCTATTATTCGTCGGCGGTCATTGGCTAGCGCTTTTCAAGCATGGCCAACATGTAGGCCGAAACCGTTCCGACGACTTCTATGCTGGCCTTTGCCTCGTGTTTGGACAGGCTTGCTGGATCTGGCCGGCCATGGCCCGTTCCCTGTTTGTTGCGCAAGCGGTTCACCGCGCAAGCCGATTGGAACATGGCGCGCTCAAGTCCGCGAACAGACTCTTCGCCAGGCTGGGCGGGCAATTCGGGGACGGCCATTCCCAATGCCATGAATGCCATGCCCAACAGCATTTGGAAGTTTGCGCCGGTGGCGGGGTAGTTTCCATTGATCGTTTGCAGAACGTGCGCGGCGGTCGCCTCCATCAAATCCTTGCCGGTCCCCGCGACTAAAGCCGCGTCCTCCGCACCTCGCTGCGCGCGCGCAGCATACGCCTTCAATGCCGCCGTCATCTCGGCGCCTTTAAGCGCGCTGAGAACCTTGGGGGCGACGGTGCCATCCGAAGACAGCACGAAGCCCTCAACCTCGAAGGCGGCGGCGAGATTCGCGATGGCCTCTTTGCCGACATAATTTGGCGATGCCTCTCGGAAACCGCCGCACGAGCGCACTTTTGAGATTAACGCTTCAATCAGCTTGGCGCCGGCGGCCTCGTCCTCGGCCAGCGCGTGCGTCAAAATTGTGCGGACCCTCTTGGCCTTGCCCACGGGTCCTTGGCGCGCCGGATCTGCGTGCAACAGTCTGGCGCTGCCGACGTAGAACTCGATGTCGGAGTGGGTGGGTTCGCGATAGACGCCTCCGCTCTTGGAGTCGTCGATCAGCTTCGATACAGACCCAATGATGGCGTCGTTGATTGGCAATGACATGTATTTACTTGGATGTTGCCAAGCCCACTGTTGTTGATCAATATATATTTATAAATAATAGTAGTTTATAGTCGTGTATTCATGCAACTACTGTTGAAGAGCGTCATGTAGTTGCCGAAATCCAAGTGAGCTAGAGTTTCAGGGGGATGCGCCATGCGCCATCGGCCGCCCTTGGTAACTTTTTTGGCCGACAACCCGTCGACAATTTGAGAAGGAACCGCAGATGAAATTGATTCGCGCGCGCGTGCAAAATTATCGATCCGTTGAAGACAGTGAAGAGTTTGAAATCGGGGACTTGACCTGTTTGGTAGGCAAGAACGAAGCGGGAAAGACGACGCTTCTCAACGCGTTACGAGGTATCAAGCCCGCCCAGCCGTTTATCTACGACAAGGTGACGGATTATCCGCGTCGATTCTCAGCGCGATTCGATGAGCGCCATCCTGATGGAAAATCGGAGGTGGTGGAAACGTTGTGGCTTCTCGATCGCACCGATTTGGATGTTGTTGAGCAGCGTTTCGGCCCGAAAGCGCTGAGTGGGAACACTTTCACAGTCAAATTTGGATTTGGATACGAGCGACGAACTTGGACCTTGGAAGTCAACGCCGCCAAGTGCCTGTCGCATCTCATCAAACATCATGCCCTTGATGACACGGAGCGGGCGGTGCTTCTCGATGCGAAAGATGCGCGCCAAGCGGAAGAGGTCTTATCCAATTTGCCTGACCGAACTGCCGCGCAGGAAGAACTGTTTCAAGACATCAGAAGCTGTCGCGATCTGAACTTCACTTTGGCTGTCTACGATTTGCTTGGACCGAGGATGCCGAAATTTTTCTTCACGTCGCATTTCGAACGGATGTCTGGCGAGATATCAATAGAGCAGTTGCAACTTGATCGCCAGGCAGGAGAGCTGAAGCCTGGCGATCAGATTTTCTTAGACTTTCTCGCCTATGCGGGGACGACGCCCGAAGAGCTCGCGGCGGCGGACAAGCGGGAAGCGTTAAAGGCCCAATGTGAGGCCGCAGGCAACGATATCACCGAAGAAATATTTCAGTTTTGGAG
This sequence comes from Janthinobacterium aestuarii, assembly GCF_046113285.1. Taxonomy (NCBI): domain Bacteria; kingdom Pseudomonadati; phylum Pseudomonadota; class Betaproteobacteria; order Burkholderiales; family Oxalobacteraceae; genus Janthinobacterium; species Janthinobacterium aestuarii. The sequence goes on along the minus strand of NZ_CP142524.1, from coordinate 2,723,960 downwards.
TCAGAACAACGCGCTGGAGGTGGTGATTGATTTTGATGCCGGCAGACCCGGTGATAAACCTCCATTCAACGCAGGCACTGTGGCGCAGGTGCGGATCAAAAACACCCATCACAAAGCGACGCTGCCGTTATCCGAGCGTAGCTCTGGCTTCGTTTGGTTCTTCTCCTTTTTGGCGCAATTCAAGCAACTCAAAAAGACCAACCCCAACGCCATCATATTGCTTGATGAACCTGGTCTGACGCTTCATGGCAAAGCCCAAGGGGATCTGCTGCGCTACATCGTCGAACGGCTTCTTCCCGAACACCAGGTCATTTTTACCACCCATTCGCCGTTCATGGTTCCAATAGGCCGGTTGGCCGATGTTCGGATTGTCGAGGACGTTGTCGAGGGCGACGGCCCGAGGCCTTTGGTGAAGGGAACCAAAGTGCGGTCGGATGTGCTCGAGGTCACAGGCGACACGCTTTTCCCACTCCAAGGCGCCTTGGGATACGAGGTGAGCCAGACGTTGTTCATCGCCCCAAACACTTGGCTTGTCGAAGGACCTTCGGACATCATCTATTTGCAGGTTCTGTCCCAAGCGTTGAAGAAGCGCAACCGCGAAGGCATGAGCGAGAAGTGGGTGGTGTGCCCAACCGGCGGGATCGACAAAATCGCGCCATTCATTCGCCTCTTCGGTGGAAACAAAATAAACGTCGCCGTGCTGTCCGACATTGGCAAGGGCGAAGTGGGCAAGATCGACAAGCTCAAAAAGTCGGACATCATGAAGGCCGGGCAGTTCTTCACCATCGCGGATTTCCTCGACCAAGCAGAGGCTGACATCGAAGATATTTTCGCCACGGAGCTTTTTGTCGACTTGCTGAATCAAGCATACAAGCCTCCACACACGCATACCGTGACATTTGAGTCGCTTGCCGCCGCAGACGAAACGACGCCGCGCTCAGTCAAAAAAGCGGAAGCGCTGTTCAAACTCATGCCGGAAGGCGTTCCTGAGTTCGACCATTTCAGTCCCGCGCGTTGGTTGCTCCAAAATCCCAACGTGTTGGATGGCGACTCAGCGCAGGTTTTGACTACGCTAGCGCGCGCCGAAAAGATCTTTTCGACATACAACCAGATGCTTAATTAGAATGCCAGAGCCAGTCGATAGAGTCGCGAGGTGGAGCAAAGCGGCGCCTTGCATATATTGACAAGCGTGATTGACGGCGCATCGCTGCGCCTAAACTGGCTAGTGGTTTGATACTGTGGCGAGAATGCTATCGTTGTAATGTTTCGAATCTGGCAGAACCGTTGAACCTAAAGGCAAAAATGCAGCTTTGGACATGCGGGTGCTGGGCTCAAGAGGACGTGCCACAAAGTGTATTACTTTTAGCCTCGGCAAAAGGCTTTAAAAATTGCATGAGTGATCACAGATACAGAGGCAACATCTGATAGCACGCTCGTCACCGCCAGCTTAACAGTCGTTAGCATTTCAGTTCTTATCAAATGAGGGTCCTGAAAGCAAGGCACAGCCGCTAACAATTGCGATCATATTCCACGATCCATTCCTTGTGCACCTCCATGGAGATCATTTGTTTTTCCAACCCAAGCATGTATTCCGCCATTAGCTCGGCATCCTTGGCTGCTGAGAAGATAGTCATCGGGTCAGTGCTCACAGCCTTGATCCAGTGCTTGAGGTAGGCCGCGTGGTTGTCGATGTGACTTTGGGACATTGGCACGCCTGTCTCGGCCGCCAGGATCGCCGAGCAGATCTCCGCCCTCAGCTCTTCCACGGCATAGGCCTCGTCGCCCCAACGCTTGGCGATCGCTTCCTGCCGGTCCAGCCGCTTCTTGTGCAGCGTGCTGTGCGCCCCCTCGTGAAGGGCCGTCGCATAGTAGTCATAGACGCTATGGAACGACTTTTTGGCCGGCAGACGTATTTCATCCAAGGCCGGCACGTAGCATGCATCAGTGCCACCATGAACGACGAGCAAGCCCGTCTTTTCTTTGAGAGCCTGGATCACCGCCTCCGCACGGACGACAGGATCGAACAGCTTTTCAGATGGGGCTTCAAGAGATGGCACGCCATCCATTTGCTGAGCATTGAAAACGACGTATCGGCGCAGCGCGAAAGCCTTGCGCTCGGCCTCACCTGCCTGCGCATTCCGCGCGCCTGAAAGTCCACCGCCCCCGCCTGCCCCTCCACTTCGCCCTCCACTTCGCCCTCCACTTCGCCCTCCACTTCGCCCTCCACTTCCACTTCCGGCATTTGCATTGGCATTGGCATTGGCATTAGCATTGGCATTAGATCTGACGCTGCCGGCATGCTGCCGATTGCCGGCCGAAGAGCTTTGATGTGCATCCGGGCTCGCAGATTTCCCGACTTCAACCAACTTCACGATCGGTATCCCTTTCTCGCCACGCCTGACCTGCCAGCCATTTGCTTGCGCCTGCTGATAGGTTGCCCACCGAGGATCGGAGCGTCCCTCAGCATCAAGACAGCTCCCCAAAGCAAGCAGCAGCCTATTTATGCCTCGATATCCGTTATTCGTGGCGAGATTCACTGGCCTGAGAGCTTGCGCCGCCCAAGGTCTTTGCCAGGGGGTATTCCCGTTCTTCATCGCTTCAATCAGTGTGAGAGCGATCTCAGATTTCACGTCTGCTTTATTTCCAACATTTTCGCCTGCAGAGCGAGCATGTCCGTTAAATTGCACAGCTGGGTTTTCGACACGCATGTCTAACCTCTTATTTTTGCCACTATGAAGACCTGATCAGTTCGTCCCCCCCCCCTACATTACAAAGACCTATTGGGGATCAATATCCTGATAGCCACCCTTCTGGTCCTGGGAAAACGCGCGCGGCGCTAGGCTTGCCCTACAAATTCTTTGATGAACTCGATCCATATGCGCCTGGTCCGTTAGCATTTTTCGGATCACATTTGCCAGTTCCCGCGACAAGCTGGCTCGCTCCACACAGCCACGTTCCTTTAACCTGCTGTGCAAGTAAACGCAAAGTTCCAGCTTTACAAAAAGCATCCCCGCGTATTTTTCCTTGTCAGCTTGCTGATCTTGAATGCAGATCTTTCGAAATTTAGTATTGAGCTCGTCAATGGGGGCTTCCTCTTCAATAGGGGCTTCAATGGGTGCGCCAATACCTGCTCGGTCACTTGAAGACGCCAAATCCTGGTCGTTGCCCAAGTCCCCAACAAGGTCGACATCCAGATCAGCTAGGACCACGTCTTCGTTAGCAATGGCTTGAGTGGCTAATGAGGCACCTCGTGGGCTTTCGCGCACCTCCGTAAGGCACAGCCTATTGATGATGAAACCCGAGCAATTGAAACCGTTTTCTCGTATTGAGTTCATTTTTTTCATCAAACCTCCCATACAGCATGTTTTCGACATCCAACACCTGGCTTCTTGCTCCGTCCCTGCCCTCCCACCGCCTTCGCCGCTGATGCTGGCCACGTCCCCGCAGCATTCCTTGCGGCCCTTGCCGGCAGCATTGGAGATGCTTCTTCCGTTTAGCTATGCACGGACTGCTTTGGCGCGTGGTTATTCGCCGATTGCTTGCTAGGAAATTGGCAAGACTGCGACGAACGGCCGCCGCCATCGTTCGACTAAAGATGCAAATTAATCAATCATTGAGCGCATCGCTCCTCGTATCGCCAGTCTTTTTGGATGCCTTCTTTTTTTTAAGCTCAAGAGCTTCGTTAAGCATTGCTGACAGCTCCTCCACGCTGGGCAAGTCGTGCAAATCGCTGGGCAGCTCACTGCGCACCGGCTCAATTTTGGTCAATGGCGCAAGTTCCGGGCGAAAATCTGTCCTCGATGCTGGCGAGTCAACGCTGGCTCCAAGTGGAACACGGGAAAAAGCGAACGAGCCAGACGAATCGGGATAAAAAGTGTTTGGCTCAGTGTGCCCGGCTGGAATTAGAGCCGTGCTTGCTGCTGGCACTGCTGATGCAGGAGCTGCCACTGAGGTTGTGCTAGAGATTGGAGCTGCCTTTGCGGCTGGCGATATTGTTGCAACTGGGGTTGCGGCTAGGGTTTCTGCTGGGATTGGAGCTGCGGCTAGGGTTGATGCTGCGATCGGGGCCGGGGAGGACGCCGCAGGGCTGCCAACAAAGCCCGCACCTCGGCTGACATCTTGAGTCCATGCAGCCGGCACGTGAGCAGCCCGCGCCTTTTTCATCTTGTAATGGGGCCAGAACAGCTCGTATGCTTGGCCACCGGTAAAGAGCGCCAGGCGAACACCTTTGCCATCGGGGGTTGGGCCGAGGCGGGAACCCAGCTCCGATGGCTTGTAAATTGCAATCTCGTCACGCGCGAACGAAAGCGTCGTCGAGCTGCCTGAGCCACTCGCGCCGCTGCCACCGTAGGAAATATTTGAGCGCTCGACCTCTCGGGAGCCCAAGGCCTTGCACATTTGCTCCGCGGTGTCTCCCTGCATGAGCTGCCCCACTAGGACGGTGCCGGCCATCGACACCATCGCCTTCACCATGAGCGCGCCATGGATCTCCTCCAGCTGCGCCAAGTCTTGGCAGGCCAGGATGCAGCGCACGCCTCGCGAGCGGCCGACCTCCAAAAGCGGCCGGATCGGAACCTTGCCCATCTGCGCCGACTCGTCCGCGATGATCCACAGCTTGCGGCTCTCGTCGTCATCCATCTCCACGCTGTTCACAATCGCAGAGACGGTGCCAATGATTCCCTCCAAATAGCCCTTGGTGAGCTCCGGATAGGCGCCATGCCCTTGAAGAATGATTTGCCGGCGCACGCCCCGGGAATGTTTCCCGCTACTTCTACGGCCACCTTCCCGCTCAACTTCACCGGCTCCTTTCGAGCTACCTTTCCGACGGGCATCCCCTTCAACTGCCTCCCCGCCCTTCCTTTTACCTTTCCGGCCCGCACCTCCCTCAACGGGCTCACCATCATCTATGGCGCCGCGACCTTCAATGGCCTCGCCAACATCATTGGCTGGTATCCCGCCATGCGCCCATTCCACAAAGCTGACACGGCGATCCTCCGGTGTTTCGCCCCAAGCCTCGGCCAGGTCAAAGATCGGCGCACAAAATGAAGACAGATTGATCAAAATGCCCTGCGTGGTGACGGATGCCCTCTCCACCGACCGCATTGCCTCTGGATGGCACGCCTCCATGATTTGCAGAATATTGGCCTGCGGGATGGACATCATCTCTGCCAGCTCGCGCCATCCCCACCCATTCCCTCGCGTCGTCTTCAAATAGATCATGAAGCCGACAACGATCTGCCGCGCCGCGTTGGACCACATCGGATCTTGGGCCTCCCTGATCATGGCCGCGGCAAAGCGCCGCATGTCCCCGATGTTCCGCATGTCCTTCGCGATGTCCCACGCCAGGGACCGGGCATCCCACGGCGCCATGATCTCGGGTTCGCCAAAGCCCTTTGTGAACTCTCCCTTCGGATCGAAAAGGAGCAGGCTCTCGCCCGCCTCGATCACCGCTTGGATCATCGGCTTGAGCACCGTCGATTTGCCAGAGCCCACGCCTCCCACCACCAGGACGTGCCTAGTCCACATGTCAGCTGGATAAGGCACGTCCGGGGCAATCGGATGATCAGGCCGGCGCTTGACCCGGTCCGCGAGCATCAGATTCAGCGCCTCGACCGCTTGGGCGCCAACATGGCGCGCCGATCCTCTCAGCACAAGCAGGCCATTGCGCGGAGCGAGGTAGATTTTCGCCAGAAACACCGCGGGCAGGCACGCGACCCACAGCGCAAACATCAAGCGAGAGATCAGAGCAACCCTCTCCCCCGCAGACAGCGATTCCAGAAATTGGGCATAGCTGCGGGCCGCATCTGAAAATGCCCAGCTCCAAACGCCATGCAGGGCCGAGCGAATCAGATAGCTGAAGTGCAGCGAGATGGAGCCCGGAGGGTCATTCAGCCAAGGCAGCGCCCGCCAAGACAACATCAGCGCCAAAATCCCGAGAAAAGCTCCAAGCGTCGCGCTGGCGCCGATCCATCCCACCACATTCACCCGCCCCACTGATGGCGCGGCGGGGGCTGAAATGCCCCAGTCAAATTCGGTCCGACCACGGTCGTTGTTCATCGCTTCTCCCTATGCCAATAACAGCACTGCGAAGGAGAATTGGCTTCCGACATGGACGTTGACCAGCTTGACGAGCGGCCGGCGCCGCCGTTGGTCAGCCAAACAAATCCGGCTAGGCAGAAGTCGCTTTCAGTTTGCAGACCAAGGCAGGAAGACAACTACTCGGAGGAAGCAAATGACAGCAATGACGCAATATGGAACACCGGAAGAAACAATGCTCGCCTACGCCAACATCAGCGCTCGCGAAAAACAGATCTTGCTAGGGGTGGCGCGGAAATACATACAGGGAACCCATTTCTCCGAGCCGCTGGACCTCATGCATGAAGCCCTATTCCTGACATTGGATCAGCGCCGCCGCTGGCCCAAGAGCGTCATTTTTGAGATCTACATGGTCATGACCATGCGCAGCATTGCCGGAGCTGATCGAAACAAGCAATCAACCCGAACGGCTTCTGGCATTTCCATCGAGGACATTATCGAATGGTCATTCGAGGGGGAAAACTTTCACATCTCCGCCGAGGAGAAGGTCTTGCAAGCCGAGGCCCGATTGGCAAACAGCATCTCCATCAAAACGATACTGGGCCAGCTTCGAGCCAGCGCCGACATTGTCGCCGGAGACGTTCTCGCATGCCTTCTGTCGGACATGCCCGCGAGAGAAATTAGATCCTCACTAGGGCTGACCGTTGCCGCATACGACGCGGCAAGAAAACGGGTCTTGCGAAAGTTTAAAAAGTCGGAGAGACTCTGATCCGGCTATGACGGCGGAAGCACTCTTCCTACCGCTCATGCCACGCTGAGATCGCGGCGCATGGCGAAACGAAGAGGCTCTCTCCAATGATTCGAAACACTAAGAAAAATGGCACGGGGAAGCCCGCGCCTCAATCGAAGTCCACCGAGGCCAAGCCCGCAAGCGCCGGGCTCTCGCCACTGGAGGCGCACATTTTTGCTTTCGACGGGTTCTCCTCCTATGACCTCGTCCAGAAGGATGCCACTGACGCTTTGACAAACAAGGATGCGCTTAACGATGCGCCTCTCGAGACGCTCGCGGCGGTCTTTGAAAAGTGGCGCATCGCCGGAGAAACCCGCGATCGCAAGCAAGCGCCGAATCAGTTGTCAGCGAAATCAGCGACTGCATCTGGCGCCGGCGCTGCCGCAGCAGTATCACCAGTCGCACTCCCCTCACCCGTCGCTGTCGACGCAGCCGAGGAAATAGCGAAGAAAAGTCATCATGCGCGCATAGACTCAGCAATTACACATGCAAAAAAGCAAGTGCGCATCAAGGGGGATTCGATGCGCCAGCTTGGCATTAAGGACGGCGACATGGTCGAGATCGAGCTCAATGCAGAGCCCAAGGATGGCGACATCGTGTTCGCAGATGTCGTTGGCGTCGGCCGCGTGGTGAGAACACTTAAAATTATCGGTGGCGCATATATCTTGGTCGCCTCGAACCCAGCGTTTGAAGCCATTCCCGTGCTTGAGGAGTCGGACATGCGCATTCTCGGCGTCGTGGCTATCCCACCCATCAGCATTCACTGAACATCAAAACATAAATGGACTAGGCCGCGAGAGCATTGCTCTTGCGGCCTAGTCCACTACACACCTGACGAGTCAGCGTCCCGGCCGAAAGCCAGTCCCGCGTTTGCCATTGCCGGCCAATCCCAAAGCAGCCATGGCGTCTTCAACGATCGTTGCGGCTCGCGCCCGCGACATTGCCTCGTCCTTCATCTTGCGGGCAAGATTGGTTTTTTCTTTCTCGTCTTTTTCGCGCTCTTCGAGTTCTGCGGCCTCCAACGCAGACAGGCAGTCGCGTGAGCAATACCACTCCACCAAGTCATCTATGCAGACCATCGGGGTGCAATTGAAGATTTGATAGGGAATGAAAAACTGTCTGTTCCGCATTTGCCGCCAAATGGTCGAGGGGGAAATGCCGAGAATGCTAGCCAGTTTAGTGACATTGATGAATGCCGACTGCACCTGAAAGTCCTTGACGAGCATGAGTTTCACGCGCATGCGCTCGGCTTGCGCCGTGGCCGCAAGAGAGAGAGTGCCAGCGTCGTCATCCTTCGAGCAGCGACATTCCCCTACGCAATTGCATTGTTTTCCATAAAAGCTGTTCATCTTTTCTCCGTTGGTGAATGGCCGTGGCCGACTGGCCCAGCCTTAGCACTGTCCACGGTTAGGAACTTCAGCCGCCCCGCCGACAGACGGCAGGACCGCGCCGCTCGGCCGCTCCAATACATTGAAAGGAATATTCCGACACTGCCCAGCAAACCTGTCAGGGCTTGACGGCGCACGCCTGTCATCGCAGGCGCCAAGCATCCGGCCTAATCGTTTTCCATTCCGGGAAGCCGATCACATGAAATCACCACGAGAGGAAAAGATGATGACAAACTATGGACAAGAAGGCGTAGCAATAGAGGCTCCGGCGCCAGAAGATGACTGGGATCTTCCGCAGCCGGCTCGGCCACGCAGTGCAGCCATTTATATTGCAACTCAGTCTGTCCCGGTTAAGAACATGCGGGAAACTGAGAAAATAGCTCTGCCGGCGGCTAAAAATTACCCTTTGCGCCTGCCGAGCTTCTTTGACCCTGATCGATGCCCCGCATTTATGGCAAGAAGCGCCCTATTTAGCTCCGGCCGGACCGTGCTAGGCATACCCCACGATGGCCCCGTAAAGGCACAGGGAAAATACGCGTTAACGCTCTGTGGCGAACGGCTGTATATGAGGGACAAACAGGTCTGGCATGCCGTCATGAACATCGTCAAGCGAGCGCCTGCCCATAATGTTCCTATCCGCATAGAGCTGGCGGCAATTGCAACGCTGATGGGGTCGTCGGACCACTGCGGCGGCGCCTTGCGACGGATCTGGCAAAGCGTCGAGCGATTGTCGCGCGCGACCATAGAAGTGACGCTTCACGACGGCCATGCCCAGACAGGGAAGCTGGTCGCGGCCGCCTATCGCCAAGAAAAGAAGTATTTTATTGAGATGGACATGCCATGGATGGCCGCGGCCTTGAGCCTAGACTATCAATTCAAAGTTAATTGTGGCCGCCGCAATGGGCTAGCTTACTCGCTCGCTCAGTGGCTCCATGATTTTCTATCCACCCACAAAAGCTTCCCTGGGCTCACGATCGGCTATATACGAGAACTGTGCGGCTTCGAGGGACAGCAACGGACGTTTCCAGCGATGATACTTACCGCTCTGACAGAGTTGAGAAACTCTGCAACCTTGCTTGTCGCAGACTTCGAAATTATCAGAAACGGGAAGTCCAGCGACTCTTGGACTGTTGTCATCACACACGGGCCAGAGCAGCCATCCTACTCTGCCCCGTCTTGGTATGAATCCTCCGACGAACCAAACGACCTGTCGTATCCGACGACTCGCAGGGTCGCGCTGTGAGCGTCCCGACCTGATTTGGGATGATCTGTTCATCAAAAAAACGGGCTGACGGGTTTAACGGAGCAGATGAATTTCCGGAATGCTCGCCAGCTCGGGTTTAATCAGGAAATTGCTCGTGTGCAAATGGGAAGTTCACCAAAATAACTCGGGTTTAATAGGAAAGATGCTCGGGTTCCAGTAGGAAGCTCCTCGGGTTTGAACCGGACGCAGGGCCTACATCTATAGATTATTAATAGATATAGAATAGAAGACCGTTGACCGCGGCTTTGCCTTTGGGCAAGCCGCGCCAACTCCCTACGCCAACCTCGAAGCTTCCGCGGCGCTCCCGCCGCGGACTTATTGGAATTCCAATCCGTGCCATCTGCGGAAATGCCGTGCTCGTCGTAATCGGCCCTTATCCTTTGTGAGAATAGATGACTTTTCATTATCGGCTTGGCCTAAGAGTTATTTGCGCAAGCCGAAGATCGAAACGTGAAAAGCCCCAACGTGAGAGCGATTACAATATAGATTGATGGCCAAACATTGGAGACTTTGCATGAAAATTTTCATCAGTTCACTAATCGGTGGATTCGAGCAGTTCCGAGCGGCAGCGCAGTCAGCGATTGTCGCCCTGCGCCACGAACCCGTAGTTGCGGAAGACTTCGGCGCGCAGGCCACTTCGCCCCAAATCGCGTGTCTGCAGGGATTGCGGTCAGCGGACTTGGTAGTCCTCATACTTGGCTCCCGTTACGGACATATCCAAGGCTCGTCAGGAGTCTCTCCTACTCATGAAGAGTATCTCGAAGCTCGGGGAAGCAAACCTATCTTGATGTTTGTGCAAGAGGGTGTTGAGCGAGACGATCAGCAGGCGAAGTTTATCTCCGAGGTGGGTGCTTGGCAGGCTGGACATTTTCGCGCAGGCTTTAAAACTGCCGACGAACTCCGGGACCTTGTTACGCGCGCCCTCCACGACTACCAGCTTGCGAACACGGCAGGGCCTCTCGACAAGGCTGCGCTGTCGGCTGCGGCTCTAAGCTTGCTGCCCAAGGCTCGGCAAAACAGCCATGCCTCCCCGACCCTCTTGGTCAGCATCGTTGGTGGCCCTATCCAACAAATTCTGCGGCCAGCCGAGTTGGAGGCTCCCGCTCTGGCCGAAGCGCTCCACCAACAGGCTCTTTTTATCGAGCCAAAACTGTTTGTCAGGTCGAAGGGGGTTGACTGTGGCATCGAAGGCGCTGCTCTCGTGTTGGAGCAGGAGCGCGGCGCTAAAATCCAACTTGAAGAAAACGGCTCGATTTTACTCCGCCTCTGCCTAGATCGAACAGAGCTCGACAATCGCAGCGGATTCGGCGCCTTTGCCGTCATCGAAGAGGACGTATTGCGAGAACTCAGCGCAGCCTTGGCATTCGGAGCATGGCTTTTAGACAAAATCGACCCGACCCAGCGCATTACGCACGTCGCATTGGCAGCATCGATCGAGGCGAGTGAGTATATGGGCTGGCGAACGCGAGCGGAGCAGGAAGCCAGTCCGAATTCCGGAACAATGCGCATGGCCAGCGGGAAACAGGCGCCGACCTCGTCCACCGATCGGCCGCGGGCTGCATTGCTCTTCCAAGCTGCAGAGCTCGCCGAGGATCTCATGGTGCCGTTGCGTCGACAGATGAAGGCGTGATCATCTGGCCGTGAGAGCGTTTTCTCGAACCTCTATACGGCTATAGCCATCCTTAACGCAGCGCGCCATTAAGCTGATGGGCTTTCATCTCAAACTGGATTTCTTCGCGAACCATGCTTCTCGCATGGTTCGTCGTTTCGGCGCAGAACGTTTTCAGTTCACATCCAAAAGTAAATATTTGCATTTCCGCCTACTTCGACGTTGACCGACCAGAATTCTAAACTGCGGCATCCCTCGAACACCGCTTTTAAATCAAGCCCTCTACACAACAAAATTACCGCTCATCGGATACTTCTCCGCTGCACTGCGCTGCACCGATTTAATTCATCTGCTTCATATGCCCCAAAAAACTCACATTACGCAATGTTTTGTGGCTCAAAAGATAATTTTATGTCGTTACACGACTGTATTTAGAGTGGTTTGAGAGAGTTTTTGGTGCTCCGCGAGGTAGGTTTTTTGTGTAGACGCGCCCGAAATCATAACCCGCAAGGCCTTGCGCTGCCTTCTCGTTTACGGGATTTGTTGTGTGTGGATGTAGCGCGGCATTAGCGCTGCTAAAACCCCGTTTATAGATCCGACATGCGGCCGGCAGAAAAGCCCATTCATCGGAAGTATGCGGTGCACCTTCAAACCAAACCCAGGAGAAAAATATGGCTACCATCGTTGAACGACCACGCAAGAACAAGCCGAGCACTTGGCAGGCAACCATTCGAGTCAAGGGCCAAACCTCAGTTGTGAAAACCTTTGAGCAAAGATGCGATGCCGAGGATTTTTCGAAGATTATCGAGGCAAAGCTTAAAAAGCTTGCGGAGGAACGATCGAAAAAAATGAAGCGCCTCGACAAAAAACAAGCTACGCTCGCCGGCCTGATGGATGAGCGCCTGCGAGACATTGTCCAAGCTTTTTGCGAAAGCGATGAATCTATTCCGCGACATAAAAAAACAGCGCCGACGATTTTGCGCGTGATTGGCAATATCACGCTCAAGGACGTGACGCCATTGTGGAATAAAAATTACATCGCACGCATGCTGACAAAAAAAACCCGGATTGGCACTACATTCAGCTATTCAACCATCGCGGTTCATCTGCAAATTATGTCGATGGCCTGCAGGTGGCGAGCGGAGACCCTCAACCTTCCGGCCCAGCAGCTCAACTTCTCCAAAAAACACTTCCCTAAACATTGGGAAAATAGGCGCACGCGACGCCTTTCCGAACCAGAGCAGCTACGCTTGGAGGCGGTCCTCAAAGCATGCAAGGCGCCATCTCGGAATCAATGGTTCCATCTCATGCAAATGGCGCTTGAGACTGGCGCTCGCTTGCAGGAACTTGTCTTGGCCGAATGGGATGAGTTTGACCTTGATAGAAGGTTATGGACGATTCCCGCGATAAAAACCAAGGGAAGAAAGGTTCGCGCAGTGCCGCTTTCTTTCAAGGCCATAGCCTTCATGCAGAATCTTCAGCAAGAGGCAGTCGCTGGCAACTCCCGGGTCTTCCATCTCTTAGGCCTTCCGCTCAGTGTTTCCTCAGGATTCCATAAATTTGTGACTAGGGCCGGACTGATTGATTTTAGATTCCATGATCTTCGCCACGAGGCGATCAGTCGGATGGTGCTCTACAAGCGCAAGTTGTCGGTCTTTGAAATCATGGCGATTGTCGGCCATAGCGACGTATCCATGCTGGTCCGATACGCAAATCTTAGGGGCGATGAGCTGGCCGAACGGATGGACTAACGCTCGGCTTGGGGTGGTTTCCCAGCCACCCCTTGTTTTCGCCCCTTTCTAGGCAAGGAAATTTGAAAAGCAAAGCGCCAAAAGCGAGCCAGCTTGCTATTCAATAAGGAGGTGTCATTTGCTTTCAATCACGAAAATAAATTCTGCATCGAACCAAGCTAAAAAAGGCCACAGTTCCAAGGGATACTTGCATTATCTTGGCGGACCTATGGACACGACGCGCCAGCGAGGAGACTTTGACGACTATGCTCGGGGACCTGATGGGGACTTGGGGCCTCCGCCATTCTGGACTGGTGGCGGCGCCGCACTGCTCGGGCTTTCTGACCATGCCGAGCGCGAGCATGTAGAGCGCTTGGCGAAGGGATTTCATCCTCTATCAGGCGAGGCCTTGGTCAAAGGTGCCGGCGACAATCATGTCATGGGGCTCGACATGACCTTCTCCGCTGTCAAAGATGTCTCGGCGATCTTTGCCGGCGCAGACAAAGCCACGCGCGATGCGCTCATCGCTTGCTTGCAGGACTCGGCAAAAAGCGCTCTAGCCCATGTGGAAAGCAACTCAATCACCAGGCACGGCCAAGGCGGCAGGGTAAAGCAGCAGGCGGGCGCCACGATCTCAGCCTGCTATACGCATTTCAGCAGCCGCGCCGGAGAGCCCCAACTGCACATCCATGGCTTCTTCTTTAACTTGGCCAAGCGCAAAAATAGCGCGGAGTGGAGCGCTTTGGAGCACCGCGCCCAGTTTGAGGCGAAGATTGCCACCGGCATTCTCTTTCGCGTCGAGCTCGCGAGCCGGCTGCGGGGCCTTGGCTTCGAAGTGGAGCCAGCAGGCCCCTACTTTACAATTCGCGGAATCGACCAGGCACAACGGGACGCCCTGTCGACGCGCTCCAAGCAAATTGCAGAATATGTGCGCGAATGCGGCATGCTTGAAGCGGATGGCGCTGTCGCGCGGGAAATTGCCGCCCTCAACACCCGCTCCGCCAAGGCCGAGCCCTCGCTGCCGGTTCTACTTGAAAGATTCAAGGAAATGGCCGCAAAGCTGGGCTTGACGCCAGAAGCCGTCGCCTCGATGCGGACCGGCCGCGACAAGACTGTGCATCCAGACATTGAAGCACCTTTTGAAATCGATCGCGACGAAGCGCTGGCCGAACTTTTGGAGAGCCGGTCGTGCGCGACCGCCCAAGATGCCCTCGCCCTCATCTGCGAAAAGGCCATGGGCCGCTGGAACGCGGAGGAATGCCTGGCAGAGCTTGAAAAGTTCCTGGCTCACTCCAATGTCGTTCAACTTGGCCGCACTGAGCACCTTACCGAGATCTTCACTTCGAAGGCCACATTGAATCTTGAGGCTTCGATCAGCGCCTCGGTGGAGCAGCTCTCCCTGGATCGAGCGCACCAGGTCGCCCGCTCCGTCGTTGGTGATGAGTTCGAACGCCTGGAACACGAGCTCAAAGCCAAGCTGGGAGTCGACGTCTCCCTGGACCAACAGCGCGCCGCGGCCCTGCACATCGCCTGCGACACAGGCCGGCATGCCTTCGTTGAGGGTTGGGCGGGAACAGGCAAGACGACCCTGCTGAAGGCCTTGGGTGTCGCGTATGCGGCCGCAGGGTTCAACGTCTCAGGCTGCTGCCAGTCGGCCGCAGCAAGCTTGAACTTGGCGCGAGAGGCGGACATACCTTCGCGCACGATCGCCAGCCTGCTCTTGTCGCTTCAAAAGGGCAGAGTGAAACTCGACTCCAAGAGCATCTTGATCCTCGACGAGGCTGGCATGGTCGGCTCCCGCGAATTTGGCCTCCTGCAAGCGGAGGCTATCAAGGCCGGCGCGAAGCTAGTTTCGGTCGGCGACGCAAAGCAGCTTCAGCCCATCGACGCGGGCGGGATCTTTCGGGCGCTCGCCATCCGTCACGGCAAGGCCGAAATCTCAAACATTCAGCGACAGCGGACGGACTTCGCTCCCCTGCTCACATGGCTCGACGCTCGCGGAAGCCTGTCGAAGCTTCAAGGCCAAGCCTTGCGCGAGGCACCGGAGGAGGCGCGGCTGCTGGCCCTCGAATCGATTTGCTCGGGCGACGCAAAGCTGGCGCGGGCTTTTGAAAAATGGAGGGACCGTTACGATTTCGAATGGATGCGCAAGGCCGTGGAGCTCTTCGCCACCGGCGAGGCTCGCGCCGGATTGGAGATGCTCGATGAGCGTGGCCGGCTCAAGCTGGTCCCAGGCCACTCTGCGACCGTTGCCCAGCTGATCGCAGCATGGGACCAAGACAATGCGGCCTTGCCGCAGAAGGCGATCATCGCCGGCACGCGGGCAGAGGTTGCGGAGCTCAATGCCAAGGCCCGGGCCGCTCTTGTCGAAAGGGGCATAGTTCGCGATGCGTATGGAATTGAGGCCGAGATCATCCACCGCGACGACACTACCGACATCAAGCGCTTCGCGCCTGGCGATCGCATCGTCTTTACCAAAAATGACAGGTCGCTGGGCATTTCAAATGGCGTGGCTGCCAGCATTGCGGCAATTGAGCGCGCCGCGGCCGGCGTCATGCTCGTGGTGGAGCTCGACGAGCCAAACGAGCGCCAGGAAAAGATTGTTCGCATACCCGCGTCGTTTGGGCGCTTTGACCATGCCTTTTGTCTGACGAATCACAAGAGCCAAGGGCGCACATTCGAATCGGCCTATGTCCTGGTGAATCCAGGCATGGCGGATCGCGAATGGAGCTATGTTGCCGCCAGCCGCTCCCGCTTCGCCACCACCATTTACGCAAACCTTGGCGCCTTGGGAGCTGGAGATCCCGAATCCCATCAACAGCAGGACGGAGCGCCAAGCGAACGAAGCAAGGCGATGGATGTCCTGGCCTTTGGCATGAGGCGCAGCCGCGCGAAGGGGACCACGCTCGATTATGAGTCGCCAAAGGCGCCAGCGAGCGCATCTTCCCCACGCTGGGCAACATCGTTCCGAAATCTCATTTCGAGGGCAATCCGGCGAATGCGTTCGGGCTCCCGGCCTTTCGGCCCCACTGCCAACGGCATCGCCAGTCCCAATATCATGGCCAATGTCGGCGCCATCTCCCCAGCGCCATGCTCTATCCGCTTCTCTCCATTGTCCACCTGGCTGCCCTCTTCCCCCATAGGTTTAGCTGTGCACTCCAACACTGGCTCTCGGGGCTCGGTCCACGGGCAAGTTCCATATAAAAGACCACCGGCTACCCTGCTCGGCGAGCACGACTTAGGGCTGAGTCGATAGAGATTTTACTTGTGGGGGGAAGTGCGAAATGACCGAAATGGCTGCTAGGAGCACTGCTATGACTGGTGTAAATGACGGGGTGATGCGTTGAACGAGAGAAATGTGACAAACCATGCGGAGCATATGAACGATATGAAAATGCCTATGGAAGCATCCGAGCAGCCTAGCAAGCCCAACCTATGGGAAAGCCGAGGCGTCTATCTTCAACTCAATCCCAAACGAAAGGCGCGGCTTCTTGAAATTGCCCGCTCAAGAGGAATCGAGGACTCCCCGCTCAAAGCGCTGGCCGCATACCTTGACGAGGCGCAGGACGGCGCGCGCGGATCATTGAAGGCAACGGAGTTCGACACTACCGGCGACATTGACGATCTGCGCTCCTTGCTTTGCGGCCGCATCGACAGGCAGGAACAATCCATAGGGCAGATTCATCACTTAGTAATGGTAAAAGAAAGCGCCAACAGCAATCCTGGCATGCAGTCTGCCCTGGCTGCGCCAACGAAAGAAGATATTCTGTCATATGAGACCCCATCACTTCTCGCGTGGCTCGACTCGCCCATGGCGGAAGGTGGCCTAGAAGTGTATAGCTTGGCGTTGCTGCAAGCCTGCTGGATTGCCACCAGGGCGGATGGCAGCGCCCTAGGCAAGATCGCCTTGGAGCTAAGTGTTGAGGCCTTGCACGTGGATGGATGCGCTGTAGACGACGGCGCTGAGATGCGAGTGGTTCTGGAAAATATGGACCCGCAATGCGCGCTAGCCGCTGGCATAGCGCAGGCCCCGTTCGATCCAATTACTCTTGTTTGCAAAAAAAGTGCTCAGGGCGGATGGCATATCGCCACCTTCCGGAGAAACAATGCAACTGGGCTCGGCGAGCAACTCGCTTGGCATCGCCAATAGCGTCAGCGGGGTGCTGGACACTCTCAAATCCTGTTATTCAGCGTCAAGCGCGGCCTGAAGCGTGTCAATGTCCATGCTCTCGTCAAACGCCACCGACCAAACAGCCACATTGCGCATATCGTCTGGCGAGGTGTCCACATAGCGCTCCACCGCGGATATGCCCGCGGACCAGACCGCAGGACAACGATGCTCCTTCAAAATAGAATCTACGCGCGGGCGTTGAGCAGCCGCAAGGATCAAATGGCCATTTTGAATTGTCAGTCGCTCTCCGGTCAAATCATCAATCATGCAATCCCCTTCATAGCCCAGCTCAGAAACGGGGCTACATATGACTTAGAGAGTGCTGGGAGGTCCATCTCAGCACTCATAGCAAAAGCATATACCAACGGTGCGTCAGGTGTATAAAATGGACTTACGAATCGCCCCGGACGCCCGTGGCTCTATGCTTCGCTCACAATGCCTTATCGATGTTGCGGAGCTTAATCTTGGGCTTGCGAATTCCCGAGTAAGCCGTGGCATCAGCTTTATACATTTTGGCCTTAGCTCGCAGCTCGTCCACCGACTCGATATCGATTTCCACCGTGCTCGCACATCCGTTCTCCATAGGTGTGAACGTGATGATGAATGGCTGGCGAGCGGTTTCCACTTTAGGAAGTATCGTCGAAAAAGTGGCTGTCACCACTTTCCTATCCTCGAATAATTCTATGGCTATTTTTTGCAACTTATCAACAGAGAGACCTTGTAAATTGCTGCCAAAACCCTTGAAACAAGCCGAACTCGTCGCAAAATCCAACGCAGCTCGAACTGTTCCTCCTGTAGGCGAATAGGAGCGATTAGTGCGTTTGTATTTGGGGGAGGCCATCTGGCTATTCTATGATAAAACCTCAATATTACAAGAATCGGCACGAGCGCCTCGATATTGAAGGAGCGGATACCGAATTCAATTCGTCCCGCTCCAACTCGCTGATGGCTCTTTCTAGGATCGGCGCGGCTCTGAGTGAGCATCGGTTGGCGTAATCACTCCAAGAGCAGCCAGCCTGCATGATGTCCCGAGGATCGAACTTCCTATGCGCTAGGAGGTGAGCGAGCACACCTTGATCGAGTTTATCTTCGACAGCGCTCAAAATCGCATTCTCGGAGATCAAAGCTCCGGCCTCTTCCAACGCCTTAAAGCATTCCAATTGCCCACGCCGGGCAGCTGTCTCAATCAAAGTCCACGGGCCATGACCTGATCCCCAGTGATAAAACATGGCGTCGGCAGCCAATCCAGAGTTTAAATGGCGACGCAGTGTGTGGGCATGGCCACGTTCTATGGCGTAGCTCGCCAAGCGAGCGAGCCGCTTGGCCTCGGTCTCCGAGCCCCCGCACTTGCCCCTGTAACTGTTGTTGACTTTTTTGCTGTTCTTCATATTTCCAGCATCTCAAAAATCCAATCGCACATCAAGTGCGAGTCAGATTAAAGGCGAAAATGGGATATGAGCCACTTGAAACGTGCGAGGCGTCACGTCACGCATGTGATCTGGACAAACAGAGGGGCTCCCTCAATTCTTATTTGAGAAAGTCATGGCGACGAAACCGACCATTCTCATAGGAGCAGGGTAGACAGCCCCACTAATCTTCCATTTTTATCAGAACTTGGCATTAGTGAGGTTGACGAACCAGAGCCGCGCATCCCCATCAATGGCTCCCTGATATCCCATTTTGACGAATAGGGAGGAAAAAAGGTAATCCCCATTGGAATAAAATGTAGCGTCTTCGCCTGTTGACCGCGGCAAAAGTTGCGCCGGAATTCGTGGCCCTGCTGTTCGGAGTTGCCGGGAAGAATACATTGAAGGAGACATAAGTCCGCGATAAGCGTTCATGGCGCCAATGGACAAATATCGGTCATCTGGCTTGATATCCACGCTGCAAATCACAACACCCTCAATTTTTTGCGATTTCTTCTCAGAGGTCCATATCATCGCAGTGAATTTGATGCACTCCAACGGACGCGCCTCCTTCGCTAATTGCGAATTTCTGGTGCTGGAATGCTCGCTTGACGCTAGTGTTTCAGAATAGTCATCAACATGGATACTCACGCGTGGCCAGTAATTCCCATAGCTCTCCAACGGGTAGCGCTCAAACAGCTTGTAAAGCGGAGTGCTCTCGATCGACTTCCCTACCCAGCGAGGATCTTTCGGGCGAGGACCGTCAATGATAATTCTTGACCCACTGATTACCTTGGGAGTGCCTTCACCGGCAGCGATAGTGGGGGCTGCTGGCCGGCTAGTTGGGTTAGTGGCAGTTGCCGAAGTCGGCACAGTCCCATTAAGCATGGCGCCCACCGTGTTGATGGCCTGCTGAAGCTGGACATTCGAGCCGCCCTGCATTCCGGGGTTGGCGCATGCGGACAGCACAAATGGGACGAGCGCAATCAAAGGCGCGGATAAAATTTTACGCATCAGTATTTCCTATAAGTTAATTAAAACAGATGAATGCTGTGGCCGCAGCAGCGGCAACGATCACTGGGCGAGGCGTGTGCCTTGCCCAGCGTCCTAGTCCAGCGCCTGCTATCGAGCAAGGATCTCAATTCGATCGATCCAGGTTGTAATTTGCGCCTTCGGATAGCCAACCATGAGCTGGAAGCGGCGCTTGCGGAGCTGCGAGCGCTCAAACTCGTCATCCTTGACGACTATTCCCAGCGCAAAGGTGGGCGCGGCGCCGTCGGTTTTTGCGGGAATTTCATCCAAGCTCGCCGTCGCGCAAGCGTCTTTGAGTGACCCGATCCACACGTCGCCATTCAACTCAACGACAGCGCGGCCACTCTTGTCGGCAGCAATGCTCCATGCTAGCGAGCCGTTGTCGTGCAGGGCATTTTCTAAAAATGCCTCGCCAAGACCTGCAAGCTCTTTAAGCTCGCTCACGCGCGCCATGCTGATTTCGCGTTCAGCCTTCCATGCAGCGCGTGCGCTAAGCCTCACCGCAGCCAAGCTATCCTGATGCTCGGTGACATAGGCATCCGCTCTCGCGTGTCCAATTGAAAATATTCTTTTTTGAATCGGCATCCAGTAACGATTGAAGTCGCTCGCCAGCATCGGGCCGATCTCGTAGAAGGATGCGCCAAAGTCAGGCGTGGAATGCCATTTTCGTTCAAGACGGGCAGAGCCTTCTCTGACAAGCTCGTCGCCTCGCCATTTCACGCTGATAGGTGTTCCAACCACAACCTCTTGAGAGAATGCAAAAAAGTAAATGCTAGTGCTATTTTCTTCGACGGCACAGGCCAAATCTGACAGCCGGAAAGTGCGATCAAAACGCGTCGAAATGTCAGCTTTTATACCCAGGATAGTTACACCGACATTGTCGACATGGGATACCAACCTTGCCTCGTCGCGCTCGAAATTGATCATTAAATCGAACCGAGAACAGGAATAGCCCCACTCCGCTCCGTTCACGTCGCCACTGGCGATGCCGGCCTTGTCTGCGTAGGTGGGCGGCGCGGCGGCGCGAACCGCAGCTTTTTGCCGGTTGAGGAATGCCAAATCCACGATCCAGAAAATAATCACCGCGGGAATCCCAAGCATCGGGTAGACCACCGACGCCATGATTGAGAGCACGAATTTGTGTTTGAATTTACTGAACCACACCGCTCTGGGATTCACACTTTCACCCCGCTTCAATGCCGCTTTGAGGGCGACGAGGCCGCGCCGGTAGTGTGCGACTAATTGCCAAATCCAGAAAACAAACACCGCAGCTAACACCGCAGGTTTGGGCGTGGTCACTACCGCTACCACCGAACACAAAACTTTGATCGCGAAATATATGATGCTAGCGAGCAAGCTTTTCGGGGAATTAGACATTCTTACACCTTTCAATTTGTTGCCTGTTCAAACCTAGGGGTTCCGGGACATTGCATGAGAGAAAAACATGCAGCGAACGAATAATAAACTATTTTAGTTGTGTTTCAACTTTTTAAGTCCTTCAAACAAATAAGCCTAGTAGCCACCATTCGGGTTGAACCATCACAAGGACGCCCCATGGAATCTCAACGACTCAAAAAAATTTCCCAAACAGTGGGCGCCGCCATCGCGAGCCACAGAGTCCGAGTCGGCCTCACGCAAGAGGATGTTGCCGAGCGCTTGGGAATCGGCAACGAGGCCATCTCGCGACTTGAGCGCGGCATCGTCTTGCCATCGATCCCGCGCCTGTCAGAGCTCGCGGAGCTCTTTGATTGCAGAATGAATGAATTGCTGCTGACATCCAGCGATCGCAAAACCGACCAGGCCGCAGCCATTGAAGCCCATCTCAGCGGCCTTTCCCCAGAGGACCGAGCATTCGTCGTCGATCAGGCGCGCGCCACTGCCGGCTACCTGAGGGGTAGGGCTAACAACGGCTTTCGCTCAACCATTTCTTCCCCCGACACTCCCTCAACGGGGCAGCAGAAGAAAAATACAAAAAAAATCTCGAAATAGAGAACGCAAACTCCAGCGCCGGTGATTAAGCATTCCATTGCTCTCCGACAACCAGAAAAATAACGCAACGGCTGTCGAAAAGATTGAATCTATGCGACACCAGCAAACAGATTGGCAATATTGACGATATTGAAATTGACGCTGTTGAACTCAGATCGGCCTCAGAGCGAGATGCCATCCCAAGCGAGGGACTGCGAAATGGGATGTCTGCGGAGCGCGAGGCGTGGCGCAAGAGGAGCCACGAATGCTCGCGAGTTGAATCCGGGGTAGATATAGGCGGACGTAAATGGCAAACCAGCGAACAAACGCGGCAACCCGTGCATGCGGAGTCACCGCTCGCGTCCGAACGTTGGCGCGCGCTCTACACGCCATCAGATAGAACTATGTCGGCAGCAAGAAAAAGTGGAAGTGAAAATGGAAGGGAATAAAGAAGGATGTGGCCTTTAGCGCCTGTCAAAGCCCACGTTAATAGCGATCAAAGCCCAAGGCCTTCGAAACCCTCAGCAACACGACGGGCAGTTAAAGGCTGGGGCTTAGCGCTGGCAAGGAATTTTGGCTAAGGCGCATCAACTTGCGTATGAGACTAGGAGGCATTCCCGATGCGGTTTGAAATGCCCTGGTCATGTGGGCCAAATCAGAAAATCCTTCGTCAAAGGCAATCATCGTAAGGCTATCCAAGGATGCAAGGCGATGCGATGCGCGAATCAAGCGCGACGCTTGTCTAAGCGCTTCGGCCGTTATATTTGACTCCCTCAACCGGCGCTCCAAAGTCCGCTGGTGACAACCAAGCTTGCGGGTGACACTAGCGATGGGAAGGTGCCCCTCGCTTTCAAACACCAGAGCCACTTCGCCGGCAGCAGACGCCTCCACACCCAGGATCTTGGCAGTGGTGGTCAAGCTGCGCCTCTCTGCTCCGCTCGGCAACTGCGCATTGCGCCGCGTGGTCGCCATCATGGTCTCCACAATCGCTAGCGTGCCTTGGCGGCAGATATCAGGATCGTCTCGACCAGCCGTGGGCGTTCCATTTCCGCCATTTCCGCCATTTCCGCCATCATTGCCATTGCCGTTGGCCGGACTATTACGAGATGCGCTGCTTGGCCGGCGCGCGTAGCCATTGGCGCCGAGACTGGTCTGCACTCCAAGATTCGCGGACTGGTTATAGGCGTTGAAAGCTATAAGCACGTCGGCTTCGCGCTGGAATGACGAGAGAAGCAGATATCCAGGGTTGATGTCGGTGGAAAGAAAATCGTTAACCATGCGCTCGACTACACCTGCACCAGCCCCCTCAGCCGTTCTGGCACGGCCGGCGGCATGGTAGCGTTGATACGGCAGGTGGCCACTGATGGCGTGCGACACCGCGGAGACGAACATGGTCATCGGCGTCCAGCCAGCCTTGCCCTCGAGCGCATTGACTACAACGTGGTATGCAAGTGATTTCGGCATTTTTTTGATTCCTAGTTCGACATTTTCACGACTCTACGGAAGGTTTTAGGCTACAAATAACTGGTAAGAGCACCGACCGAACTATGCAGAAAGAGGGCAGCTTCGACGCGGGTAAGAACCACCGCGCTAAGAAAGTAATAACGCCATTCAACAATGTCAAATCAGAGAAAACTGAATTGCAGTTGACATGGAAAAATTATCTTTTAAGAGACGATCAAGAAGCTAGCTTCGATCGGCATAGCCGCAGAAAAGCTTCATACATAGGCACAAATTTCGCGGCGGCCTGATTCATTTCCTTCGCTTCACGAATAACATGCGGCGGCCGTTCCCCCATCGCTCGCTGCTGATCTGAAAAGACCGACAGCAGGTCAAACGAACCAATCGGAACGGTTCTCTCAACAATGCAACTAGCCATAATGCAAGCCTCGCCATAAAACCGCTGTAGAGCGTCATTTAACTCAGCATCCACGAATTCATGTTCTGGCGTGTCCCACTCTTCAACAAAGCGAAAAAATGGCTGGATAGCCATTCGCTTAAATGACCCTCCAAAATCCTGCTCGCGGAGCAATCGAATCGACGGCTCGAACGGCAGCTCTTTTTTGAATCGTTCGAAAAGAATCTGATCATGTGTTGGGCCGGCCGGCTGTGATGCCACAGCCATAGGAGCGGAGGCAAGCTGCACCACAGATATCGGCTTCAATTGCGGGTAGTGCTGGAAGAGCCTTGACTCGTCTCTCGACAACTCCTCCCAAATATCGCCCCAAAAAAGCATCGATACCTCAAACATGCCATTTTCACGCTGCTGCTCTGAGATTTCACGAGCAACGGCCTGAGTTGGGCCATCGGCATCCGCAGTGGTGGCAATATAAAGTCTGCTCAGTGCTGGCTTAAACTTAGCAGCTTCAGCCACCTCGGCCCGAATAGTGGTCTCGGAAACTTTTCCAATCGTGTTTTTGCATTGAAGCCCAATCAGTGCACCGTTCTGATCTCGACCATATACGTCCACACCATACTGAGCTTGCCCCTGTCTTCCATGGCGAGTGAAATCTGGGTTATTCCAGCGAATCTTCGCGGCCGAGCAAACGATCTTTTCAAACTCATCCCATCCCTGCGGCTTGGGCAAATGGGAGTCCGCAAATGTAGGCATACAATTCCTATTTAAAGTGACACTACTGCATTAATTGATGCCAGCATAATAACTCACGATAGCTATTTATGGCATCATGTTCTAGTGGTTGCCATGCCTTGTCACATTGATTTACGGGGCCGGCCACTGCATGGCTTTGGTGGCTTGCAGACATGGGCCTCAGAGGCCGGCAGCATCAGCCAGTCTGCCGGCTTCAAAGCGTTATAAACGTTGGGCGTCGTGACCAAGATCACGTGCTCGATTTTCACCATCCACTCCCGGAGCACTTCACACTTGGCCTGAATATAGATTTCTGTCACGTGATCATGTGAATGGTTAATAAACTCACTCTTCTTAACTACATAAGGCACGCTGATTGAGGTCATTAGCGCGCCGAGAAAGCGCTGCAAATCATGGTTTGTCAGCCCTTCTTCTCCGGCGCCATGTTCGCGTAACGCGCGGTCGTTTGCCCGTCCTTGTGCCCAACAACTGAACGCAGCTCCTCCTCCGTTTGAATGAAGCCAGCATCGATCATGTTGCCTTGCCGGATGCGCTCGATGGTCCGCTTCTGCAAATTCGCCACGCTGCGGGCGCCAATCATGTCTGCAATGGCCACTGGCGACGAGGTGATGTCTTTGAGCACTCTGGAAATGAAGGAGCGACGAGTGTCATGCATGTGAATGCCATCAAGCTTCGCCCGCTCAAGCACTCGGCGGAATACTGTCTTGAAGCCCTCGATCTTGTAGTGAAAGACTCGCTCGTCCACTCGCGGAATAACCTTAAAGGCTGCCACGGCCTCCGGCAGCAAAATAACCAGGCGCTCCTCGTCCGCCTTCGTCTGGTCCGCATCGAGATTGATGACTCCGCGCTCGACATCGATTTGCGACCATAGCAGGCCAAGTATTTCAGCTCTTCTCATGCCCGTGGATATGGCGACGGCAAAAATGAGCGGCATTTCCTTGTTCCGGCATTTACGCAGCTCCGTAAGCAGCGCTTCCTCTTCGTCCGGTGAAATGATCCGTCGGCGCCGGCGTTCGCCGCCCTTCACCTTGGCCTTGTCGGCTTCCGCAAAGGGATTGTGGCCGTTGAGGCGCTTCCAGGCCTTGTTGTCCGTGAATCGGAGCTTATTGACAACGCCTTGCAGCGCGTAGATCTCGCGCTTGACCGTGCTCTTGGCCCGGCCCTGCTGCAATCGGACATTGATGTATTCAGTCGTATCCTGCTCGGTCAGGTCGTCAATATAAAAATCACCAATCTTTTTCTTGGCAAAGCCCTTGGCATGCTCTCGCAGGCTCGCAAGCGCCCCTGACGGAACGTAAAAACCGCTCTTGATGTGGGAGATCTCGATGTCGCGGCAGTTCTGCAAGCGCGCTCTGGCAGCCTTTGCTGTTTGCTGGACCTTGTCGACGCCGCAATCCAGCAGCGGATTGACGTAGGCGCGCAAGTAGCTGTCGATGGCGTGGCCTAGCGTGCAGCGCCCTTCCGTGATCAACTCCACGCCGGCGCGGTGAACCTCGTCGACCATCAGGGTCGCGCGGTCACGTCCCTGAGCGATCAGGAGCCGGCCCTGCGGAGTCTTGGTATCTGCCAAAAATATCTTGGCGCGCTCGAGCTCGTCTTGCCCGAACGAGCGGTCGACAACGAAGTCGCCACGCTCAACGCGCACTCTGTAACGTATGGATTTTGTTTTGTCGGCGTTTTTCCAGTCAATGACCCGGATGCCGCGAGGAATGGATGATGCCATGATTGGCCTTTGGCGTTGGTGGAATCGTTTGTCGAATTCCCCTATTTTTCACCATCAAGCCGGCATTCGCCGATGCCTTGAAACCTGCCGGCGAACGCCAAGACCTTGATTTCAAAGCTTAAATTTGGTGGGAAGTGCAAGTTTCGAACTTGCGACCCCTGCAGTGTGAATGCAGTGCTCTACCCCTGAGCTAACCTCCCGAAGCGAGGCGAATTATCGCATAGGTGTTGCGGCATCTGCAAGGGCTGGCAAGAGGAAATTTACCATGCCCCGCTTTTTTCTCAGGCGGCCGCTGGCGGCGACGTGACGGCGGTCCAGATGCACTGGCCTTTGGCGGCCTTGTCGAGGCCGGCGATGGTGGCTGCGTGGGCGGCGAGTTCGTCGGCCGTGGCGCTCTGGAAGATGACTTCGGCCAGGGGCACGATTTCCAGCACGGCGCCGTCGGCGGCCACTTCCACCTCTTCTTCCATGCTCAGGCTGTTTTGCCCGCGCGTCATGGCCAGGTAGACGTCGGCCAGCAATTCGGAGTCGAGCAGCGCGCCGTGCAGCTTGCGGTGGGCGTTCGAGACGCCGTAGCGGTCGCACAGGGCGTCGAGCGAGTTGCGCTTGCCCGGATGCATTTCCTTCGCCTGCACCAGGGTATCGATCACGCCAACCACTTGTTCATGCACGGGCGGCAGGTTCAGGCGCTTGAATTCCGCGTTCAGGAAGCCGATATCGAACGGGGCGTTGTGGATGATCAGTTCGGCGCCGGCGATGTAGGCGCGGAATTCGTCGGCGATTTCCGCGAATTTCGGTTTGTCGCTGAGAAATTCCGTCGTCAATCCGTGGACGGCCAGCGCGCCCTCTTCCGAATCGCGCTCGGGATTGATGTAATGGTGGAAATTATTCCCCGTCAACATGCGGTTGTTCAGTTCGACCGCCCCGATCTCCAGGATGCGGTCGCCCGTGCGCGGGTTGAGGCCGGTGGTTTCAGTATCAAGAACAATTTGACGCATGGCGGATTCATTCGTAAAAGCAAAAAGCGAAGGGCACAGTATAGCAAACCTGTGTGCTGCAATCGCACCCAGACATGTTCGAACGCCCAACAAAACCGTAGCGAGCTGCAGTGATTTGTGGCCGAGAAGCGCAACCGTACTCTAGTACGGTGAGCATCACAGGCCGCAAAGCGCGCCGCGCAGTAGGTTGGGTTGGGCGTTCTTAGGCGCGCACGGTTTCCACGCCCAGGTTGGCCAGCTGATCGGCCCGCTCATTGCCAGGATGGCCATTGTGGCCGCGCACCCAGCGCCATTCCACTTCATGCACGGCCTGGGCCGTATCGAGCGCCTGCCACAGGTCGACGTTTTTCACGGGCGCCTTGGCCGCCGTTTTCCAGCCGCGCGCCTTCCAGCCGTGGATCCATTCGCTGATGCCCTTCTGGACATACTGGCTATCGGTATACAGCACCACCTGGCACGGACGTTTGAGCGCCGTCAAGGCTTCGATCACGGCCTTCAATTCCATGCGGTTATTCGTCGTATTGAGTTCCCCGCCGTAAATTTCTTTCTTGGCGCCATCGGCTACCATCAGCGCGCCCCAACCGCCCGTGCCGGGATTGCCCTTGCATGCGCCATCGGCGTAAATCTCTACCTTATCCATCTTGCTGTTCCCGCCTTTTATTCGTGACCGGTGCGCCTGCGGGCGCCGTCGCCGGTTTCTTGGTCCACGCCGGACCGATCAAACGCATCCCTTTGACGCGCTTGATCGCCTGCACTATATACACTGCGCCCAGATATGGCCACCAGCGCGCGCCCGCCTTGTCCATGAAAGCGTTGCGGCGCAGCCATTTTTCTGTCCTGCAGGCAGGTGCGTAGCAGCCGAAGTAGCTTTGGCTGACGCCCATGTTCAGCAATTTTAACCAGTCTTTCATGCGCGGCATAGAGATCAGCTCGCCCGCCTGCGGCAGGTAGTGGCGTCCCGTGACCCGCCCCAGCCCCTGGCGCACGCCCCACAGGCTGGCCGGATTGAAGCCGCAGACGATCACGCGCCCCTCGGGGATCAGCACGCGCTCGACTTCGCGCAAGACCTGGTGCGGCTCGGCGGCAAATTCAAGCACGTGCGGCAAGACCACGAGGTCCAGGCTTTGCGAGTCGAACGGCAGCTCGTCAAAAGCCGACACGAGGGTGAGGCGGCTGTCCTGCGGCGGACGCGATGGCAGGCGCGAATCGAGCAGCCATTTGTTCGGCATGCGGTTGGCGGCCAGTGCGTCGAGCTGGGGCAAACCTATCTGCACGGCATTAAAACCGAAGATGTCGACGGTCAGACTGTCGAGACATTGCTGTTCCCAGGCGCGCACGTACACACCGGCCGGCGTCTGCAGCCAGCCGTCAAGCGCTATAATGGATTTTTCGGATGCCACACTGTCCATTCAGTTTTCTCTTTTGCTCATGACACACTCCCCTGAACACGCTTTATCGGTACTTGCCGTGCCCGCTTTTGCCGACAATTACCTGTGGCTGATCCATGACGGCCGCCACGCCGCCGTGGTCGACCCCGGCGATGCGATGGCCATCCTCGATGCGCTCAAAGCCCATCAGTTGACCTTGTCCGCCATTTTACTCACGCATCACCACGCCGACCACACGGGTGGCGTGCCTGAATTGTTGCAGCATTTCGCCGTCCCCGTCTTCGGCCCTCGCAATGAGGCTATCACAGCCATCACGGAACCGCTTGCCGAAGGCGATGTCGCTTACGTGCCCGAACTGGGCTTGCAAATGACCGTCATCGACGTGCCTGGCCATACGAAGGGGCATATCGCCTACGTGCGCCAGCGCGACGAGCGCAGCGGCGCACCGTGGCTGTTTTCCGGCGACACCCTGTTTGCGGGCGGATGCGGCCGCCTGTTCGAAGGCACGCCGGGCCAGATGGCCGACTCGCTGGGCAAGCTGGCAGCCCTGCCCGACGATACCGAGGTATTTTGCGCGCATGAGTACACCTTGTCCAATTTGCGCTTCGCTAACGCCGTCGAGCCGGGTAATGTGGCCTTGCAGGAACGCATCGCCATCGACACGGAAAAGCGCCAGCAGGGTTTAGCGACCGTGCCGTCGACCATTGCCCTTGAAAAGGCCACGAACCCCTTCCTGCGCTACCGCGAACCGGCCATCCTGAGCAGCCTGAAGGTGGAAGGCAAGCTGACCACCGATGCTTCGCCCGTCGAAGCGTTTGCAGCTTTGCGGATGTGGAAAAATAATTTTTAAACGTACCCTTTCGCCATAAAAAATCCCGGCAGATGCTGATCGCATCGCCGGGATTTTTTTATACGGTTATTTGATCAGGATCAGATTTCTTCGTACAGCGGCAAGGTCAGGAATTCGGCGAACGATTCCGACGTCGACATTTCCTCGAAAATCTGGCCGGCGCGCACATAGGTCGGGCCATTGCCGCCCGGCGCATCGCGCTGCACCTTGGCCAGCTCTTCCGGAATCATGGCGCGCACCATGTCTGCCGTCACCTTGCGGCCGTCTTCCAGCACGCCCTTGCTGGAACGAATCCACTGCCACACTTGCGAGCGGCTGATCTCGGCCGTGGCCGCGTCTTCCATCAGGTTGTGGATGGGCACACAACCGTTGCCGGCCAGCCAGCTGCCCAGGTAGTGGATGCCCACGTTGATGTTGTAACGCAAACCGGCTTCCGTAATCGGCGCTTCCGGCTGGAAGTTCAGCAAGTCCGATGCCTTGACGTCGATGTCGGGACGCTGTTTCTCGATCTGGTTCGGCTTGTCGCCCAATACTTTCGTGAACTCGCCCATGGCCAGTTCCACCAGACCCGGATGGGCAACCCAGCCGCCGTCATAGCCGTCGGTGGCATCGCGCGCCTTGTCGTTGCGCACGCCACCCATGGCGATGTCGTTCTTTTCCGGATCGTTCTTGATCGGGATCAAGGCCGCCATGCCGCCGATGGCCGGTGCACCACGTTTGTGGCAGGTTTTCAGCAGCAGCAAGGCGTAGGCGCGCATGAACGGCGCCGTCATCGTGACTTTCGCGCGGTCGGCCAGGCAGAAATCCTTGTCCAGCTTGAATTTCTTGATGCAGGAGAAGATGTAATCCCAGCGGCCCGCGTTCAGGCCCGAGCTGTGTTCCTTCAGTTCGTACAGGATTTCATCCATCTCGAACGCAGCCAGGATGGTTTCGATCAGCACCGTCGCCTTGATCGTGCCTTGTGGCAAGCCCAGTTCGTTTTGCGTCATGACGAAGATGTCGTTCCACAGGCGCGCTTCCAGGTGCGATTCCATCTTCGGCAGGTAGAAATACGGGCCGGCGCCGCGCGCCAGCTGCTCCTTGGCGTTATGGAACATGAACAGGGCGAAATCAAAAATGCCGCCGGAAATGCGCTTGCCGTCGACCAGCACGTGCTTTTCATCGAGGTGCCAGCCGCGCGGACGCACAACCAAGGTCGCGATCTTGTCGTTCAGCTTGTACGACTTGCCATTTTGCTCGAGCGAAATCGTCTTGCGCACGGCGTCATACATATTGATCTGGCCCGTGATCTGGTTATCCCAGTTCGGCGTGTTCGAATCCTCGAAGTCCGTCATGTAACTGTCCGCGCCGGAATTGAAGGCGTTGATGACCATCTTGCGCTCGACGGGACCGGTGATTTCCACGCGGCGGCATTCCAGCGCCTTCGGAATCGGCGCGATCTTCCAGTCGCCGTCGCGGATGTGCGCGGTTTCTGGCAGAAAATCAGGACGCTCGCCCGCGTCGAGGCGCTTGGCCCGTTCCACGCGCACGGCCAGCAACTCCTGGCGGCGCGGCTCGAATGCACGCGTCAGCTTGGCCACCAGCGCCAGCGCGGCCGGCGTCAAAATCCGTTCGTAGCCTGGGGCGATGTCACCCGTGATTTGCATGCCATCGGGAAGTGCGATCGTGTTCTGCGTCATGAAGTTCTCCGGTTTTTAGTCAATATAAGCAAAGGAAATCTGGTGATCCAAGTATAAGCGCAACAACTGCGCAGGCAAGCTGGACAGAGGCGCAAAAACACTCTGCCAGGCGGCGCGTTTGTTCTATAGTATTGCACTATAAGGCATGGAAACGAGATTAAAAATCACTTCATCTATGCGTTTTTATCACAAGTGATGACATAGCGGGAGCAACACATGGGCCAGTTCAGACAAATATCGACCTTCGTGGAAGTGGTGGCCAAGGGCAGCCTGTCGGCCGCCGCACGCGCGGAAGGCATCGCGCCGGCCATGATAGGCCGCCGCCTCGATGCGCTGGAGCAGCGCCTGGGCGTCAAATTGCTGCAACGTACGACGCGCAAGCTGGCGCTCACGAATGAAGGCGCCGCCTTCCTGGAAGATTGCCAGCGCATCCTGGGCGAGCTGGAAGAAGCGGAAGCGGCCGTGGCCGAGCGCAGCGTCAAAGCCAGCGGCCATCTGCTCATTTCCGCGCCGGCCGGCTTCGGACGCCAGCACGTGGCGCCTTTGATTCCCTCGTTTGTCGCCGAGCACCGCGACGTGACGGTGTCGCTGAATCTGAACGACCGCCTCGTCGACCTGATCGGCGAAGGCATCGACGTGGCCATCCGCATCGCCAGCCTGTCCGATTCCTCGCTCGTGAGCACCAAGCTGGCCGACAACCAGCGCGTGCTCGTCGGCTCGCCCGCCTATCTGAAACGGGCGGGCACGCCGCGCATCCCGGCCGACCTGGCCAAGCACAATTGCCTGGCGATCAGCAGCGAAGGCAGCCAGCGGGGCTGGACCTTCCGCGAAAACGGCAAGAATGTGATTTTAAAGGTGGCGGGTAATATGGTGTGCAACGATGGCGAAGTGCTGCACGACTGGGCCCTGGCAGGCAAGGGCCTGGCGTGGCGCTCGATGTGGGAAGTGGGCGCGGAGATCGAATCGGGCCAGCTGGTGACGGTGCTGGAGCAGTTCGCCGCGCCGGGCAACGATATTTATGCCGTCTTCGCCCAGCGCCGCCACTTGCCGCTGCGCATACGGGCATTTGTGGATTTTTTGCGGCATGCATATTCCCAACCCGACTACTGGCGCGAGCGCGCCATCTGAGGATGCCGGACCCAAACTGCTGCGCGACGGTTTTGCCCCCCCGTCGTGACGCATGAGGGAACAACTTCAGCCCCCTGATCGTGCGTAGGTCGGCCAAGGTCGGCGTAGGTCGGCTTAGCGCAGCGTAAGCCGACACCCCAGCTCATGCACCTCCCCAGCACCACCATTGTCGGCTTACGCGCAAGCGCTAAGCCGACCTACCAGCTACCCGCCTGCCCGGCGAGGCATGCCGGCCAAAAATCACTGGGGTTCGCAACGGCTTGATTGCGCACCGCGACGTACCAGACGCAGGCCGGCATGGGTCAGCGTAGGTCGACGTAAGTCGGCGTAGGTCGGCTTAGCGCAGCGTAAGCCGACACCGCCAGCCCATGCACCTCGCCAGCACCACCATTGTCGGCTTACGCGCAAGCGCTAAGCCGACCTACCAGCTACCCGCCTGCCCGGCGAGGCATGCCGGCCAAAAATCACAGGTATTCGCAACGGCTTGATTGCGCACCGCGACGTACCAGACGCAGGCCGGCATCGGTCAGCGTAGGTCGACGTAAGTCGGCTTAGCGCAGCGTAAGCCGACACCGCCAGCCCATGCACCTCGCCAGCACCACCATTGTCGGCTTACGCGCAAGCGCTAAGCCGACCTACACGGCGACGCAAGCACGCCAAAAGAGCGCGCAGCCCGCGCAAAAACCATACCTCACGGAAATTCAGGCGAAAAAAAATCCTCGGAGACCGAGGATTTCTTTATTTCGTTTGATCCAGCGTATTAGATTGGCTGAATGTTCGAAGCTTGCTTGCCTTTAGGGCCAGCGGTCACTTCAAAAGAAACGCGTTGGTTCTCTTGCAGGGACTTGAAGCCGTTCGACTGGATAGCCGAGAAGTGAGCGAACAGATCTTCGCCGCCTTCGTCAGGGGTAATAAAGCCGAAACCCTTCGAATCATTGAACCATTTTACGATGCCAGTTGCCATTACAATTTCCTATTTCAGTTAAGTTGGGCTTGCGCCCGTTATATCGTTTGAAGCAAGAAAGAAATGAC
Organism: Janthinobacterium aestuarii; assembly: GCF_046113285.1. Taxonomy (NCBI): domain Bacteria; kingdom Pseudomonadati; phylum Pseudomonadota; class Betaproteobacteria; order Burkholderiales; family Oxalobacteraceae; genus Janthinobacterium; species Janthinobacterium aestuarii. The sequence continues at coordinate 2,691,157 of NZ_CP142524.1, read as the reverse complement.
AGACAAACTGCACTACTACCTCGAATCCAACGATGCCCAATTATACCAACAAAACTGAGAAAAACCATTCTTTCGCAAAATAAACTTGCGAACACTACTTTAATAGCCAAATCCCCGTCTTGCGGCGCCCTTTACCAGCGGCATGGAGACACTATATCCTAATCTTCGACGCGGGTGCTTTGCGTTGCATCAAATGAATCATTGCAACCACATCTCTGTAGTGCTGTCGCTCACGCGGTGAAATGGGTGGCGCCCGCATCACGTTCTGCCCAGTCCAGTAGCGCCGTCACTTGCGCCCGCAAGGCGGGCCATTCCGCCACCGCTTGCGCTGGGGTATTGAGCATGGCGCGCACCAGCTGTTCGATGCGCCGGCATTCCTGGCCCAGCGCGGCAAAGCCGAAGGTGGCGGCCGAGCCGGCCACCGCGTGCAGCGCGCGGTGCAGCTCCGTCAACGGTTCCAGACGGGCGCCTTCGCTGTCGCAGCGGCCGCTTGCCTGCGCAATCGCCTGCATCAGGGCCGGTACGCTGGCCGCATACTTTTCGTTCAACGCACGCAAACGCGTGCGGAAATCCGGATCGATCAAGGTTGCCATCTCAATACTCGCCTGAATGACTTACTTGGTGCCGAAGATACGGTCGCCGGCGTCGCCCAGGCCCGGCACGATGTAGGCGTGGTCATCCAGGTGCGAGTCGAGCGCGGCGCAGAACATCTTGACGTTCGGGTGCGCGTTCTGGAACACGGTCACGCCTTCCGGTGCGGCCACCAGGGCCAGGAAGATGATCTGCTCGTCCGTTACGCCCCGTTTTTTCAGCACATCGACGGCATACACGCCCGAATTGCCGGTCGCCACCATCGGGTCGCACAGGATGAAAGTACGCTCGCTCAGGTCCGGCAGGCGCACCAGGTATTCCACGGGCATGTGCGTGGCCGGGTCGCGGTACACGCCGATATGGCCCACGCGCGCCGACGGCACCAGGTTCAGCAAGCCATCGCTCATGCCGATGCCTGCGCGCAGGATGGGCACGATGGCCAATTTCTTGCCAGCAATGACGGGCGCATCGATGGTCACCAGCGGGGTCTTGATTTCGCGCGTGGTCAGCGGCAGATCGCGCGTGATTTCATAGCCCATCAGCAAAGTGATTTCCTTGAGCAATTCGCGAAAGGTGCGCGTCGATGTGTCGTGCTCACGCATGTGGCTCAGTTTGTGCTGGATCAACGGGTGATCGGTAATGAACAAATTCGGGAAGCGTGGGTCTTGTTTCATATTGTTTTTCTTTCTCTACTCTCTGGCGCGGCGGCAAGCATGCACCGCAAGCGCGCTGTGTGTCGATAAAATCATGGATTGCAGCATTATCCCAGTCCGCAGCCCGCCTGTGGCCGGAATTTTCGAAATATTCGGATTTATTGAAATCAATACTCGCGCAGCGCGCGCGCCAGGATGGCCGCGCAATCGGTGCCCGCCGGCAAGCGGCCATACGCCCCGCCCGGCGCCTGCACCAGCCTCGACTGCAGGAAAGCTTGCGCGACGAACGTTGGCGCATGGCGCAGCAGCAAGGCCGCCTGCACGGCCAGTACGATGCGCTCGGACAATTGCCGTGCGCCAAATTCATCCGTTTGCGCTCCATCCAGGTCGGCCAGCAGGCGCGCGCGGCAGGCCACAAAGGAAGCGTCATCATCGCCGGCCAGCGCCAGCTCGGCCGCCAGGGCGTCGCGCGCGGCCGGCGACTTGCCGAAGGCGCGCAAGACGTCGAGGCACATGACGTTGCCCGAGCCTTCCCAGATCGAGTTGACGGGCAATTCTCGGTACAGGCGCGCCAGCGGCGCCTCTTCCACATAGCCCGTGCCGCCCAGCACTTCCATGGCTTCCGCGCCGAAGCCGGGCCCCCGTTTGCAGATCCAGTACTTTCCGGCCGGCGTGAGCACGCGCGCCAGCATCGCCTGCTGCGCATCGACCTTTTCATCGAAACAGCGGGCCAGGCGCAGCGCAAAAGCCGTGGCCGCTTCCGACTCGAGCGCGAGGTCGGCCAGCACGTTTTGCATCAGCGGCTGCTCGGCCAGCGGCTTGCCGAACACGGCCCGCTGGCGCGCATGGTGCAGCGCCTGCGTCAAGGCGGCGCGCATGATGCCGGTGCTGCCCAGCACGCAATCGAGGCGCGTATGGCTGGCCATTTCCAGGATGGTGGGAATGCCGCGCCCCGGCTGCCCCACGAGCCAGCCATAGGCATTGGTGAACTCCACCTCCGACGAGGCGTTCGAGCGGTTGCCCAGTTTATCTTTCAGGCGCTGCACGCGGATGGCGTTGCGGCTGCCGTCGGGCAGGTAGCGGGGCAGGAAGAAGCACGACAAGCCGCCCTCGTCCGCCTGCGCCAGGATCAGATGCGCGTCGCACTGGGGCGCCGAGAAAAACCATTTGTGGCCGACGATGCGCCAGGCGCCCCCTGCCTCTGCACCGAACAGGGCTTGCGCCTCGTCCGGCGGCACGGGCACGGCGCGCGTGGTATTGCTGCGCACGTCCGAGCCGCCCTGTTTTTCCGTCATGCCCATGCCGACCAGGGCGCCCCGTTTTTGTTCCACGGGCAAGGAGCGGGGATCGTATTCGCGCGACAGGATTTTCGGCAGCCAGCGCTGCGCGATCTGCGGCAGATCCAGCGCCTGGCGCAGGGCCGGCACCGAGGCATACGTCATCGTCACGGGACACTGCGTGCCGTTCTCCACCTGCCCCACTAATAGATAGGCGGCCGCGCGCGCTACCTGGGCGCCGGGGCCGGGCGAGGCCCAGGGCGACGCGTGCGCGCCGGCGCCCACGAGGATGGCCATCAGTTCATGCCAGGCCGGATGGAACAGCACTTCGTCGATGCGCCGGCCGGACCGGTCGAACTGCTGCAGTTCGGGCGTGTGGATATTGGCCAGACGCGCCAGCGCGTACGTCTCGGCCCGGCCCAGCTTGTCGCCCAGCGCGTCGAGCTCCTGCAGCGCCGCGCCGCCGCCTTCACGCAGCAGCGCTTCGATCAGCGCCGGGTCGCAGGCGAACAGGTTGACGTTTTCAAACGGCGTGGCCTGGTTGAAAACTTCATGCGTATCAAAAGCATTCATGGGGGTCTCCCGCGATTTGTTATCATGGCGCCCTTGTCTGCCGCGGGCGCGCCGTCAACACCGTCTGCCAGCCAGACTAGCGCAAAGCGCAAGGCGGGGCAAGCGCGCCAGGGGAAGCAAGCGCAGATAAATGTTTCCACGTGGAATGAAAATACCCATGTGTGTCGCGCGGCATGATTTTTTTCATGGAAGGCAGGAATATTTACAAAACCTGAAGCAATGTTGCTTTATTTCATGTAATCGAATGCTTTTCAATGATACATTTCGTGTGGATCGCGTTCCGATAGCCGCCCTTCCGGCCCCTATGGCGCGCGTCACGCACGATGCACTGTTTCCGTTGGCGCCCTGCCCTGCAGCGAGCGCCGGCACTGATAATAAAAAGGTAAAAGCCAGCACGATGTTTTCCAGTACCCCATCCGCCGCCCACCGCGAGGCCCGCCACGAGTTGGACAACCTCATGGAAGAGGCAGGCGACGTCGTGTTCCGGCTCGATACGGACGGCCTGATCCTGTTCGCCAGCAAGCGCGCGGCCACCCTGTTCGGCGCGCCCTCGGGCCTGTCCGGCCATTTGCTGCTGCCGCTGGCCACCGAAGCGTCGCGCGCGGCGCTGCAGGCGGCGCTGGAAGACGCGCTGGAAGAGCCGGGCCGCCTGGAAGTGCGCCTGCAAGCGCCGGACCAGGAAATCTGGTTCGAGCTGCGCCTGTCGTCTTATATGAACGCGGCCGGCGTGGCCGAATTGCTGGTGGTCGGGCGCGACACGTCGGCCCAGCACAACACGGAAGAACGGCTGCGCCACATGGCAACGCACGATGCGCTCACGGGTCTGCCGAACCGCCTGCTGCTGTCGGACCGCATCCGCATGGTGATCGCCCAGGCCGCCCGTTCGGGCCAGGGCTTTTCCGTCGCCACCATCGGCCTCGATGGTTTTAAAAAGGTCAACGATGGCCTGGGCCACCCCGTCGGCGACGCCGTACTGCGCCTGGCCGCCGCGCGCCTGCGCAAGACCCTGCGCGACAGCGACACCCTGGCGCGCGTGGGCGGCGACGAATTCGTCGCCGTGCTGCCTGGCAGCGCCACCGACGCCCAGATCAAGCTGGTGACGGGCCGCCTGCTGGCCACCCTGCAGGCGCCGTTCGAAGTCGATGGCCACACGATCTACGTGGGCGCCTCCGTCGGCGTATCGATCTATCCGCTGCACGCGGAGGATGAAGTGCGCCTGGTGGCGCTGGCCGATGCGGCCATGTCGCGCGCCAAGGAAACGGGCAAGGCCCGCTGCCTGGTCTACAGCCCGCGCCTGAACGGCCCGTCGGAACACGATATTTCGCTGGAAGCGGCCATGTTCCACGCCGTGCGCGAAGGCGAATTCCTGCTGTTTTACCAGCCCATCGTCGACGCGCACACGCGCCAGATCCAGGGCTTCGAAACCCTGATGCGCTGGAAGCATCCGACCCTGGGCCTGGTGCCGCCCGTGCGCTTCATCCCGATTGCGGAAGCCAATGGCCTGATCAACCTGCTCGGCGCCTGGGCGCTGAAGGCGGCCTGCGTGCAGCTCAAGCAGTTCCAGGAAGTGGCCAAACGGCCGTTGTACATCTCCGTCAACATCAGCCCGCGCCAGTTCCGCAACGATAAATTCCTCGACGTGCTCGATGAAGCCATCGCGTTTTCGGGACTCTCCGGCGAACACCTGGTGCTGGAAATCACGGAAGGCACGCTGATGATCGACCCCGTGCATGCGGAAACCATCCTCGTCAAGATGACGGAGCGCCGCGCGCGCATCGCCATCGACGATTTCGGCACCGGCTACTCCTCGCTCGCGTATCTGAAGCGCTTCCCCATTTCCGTGCTGAAGATCGACCGCACCTTCATCAAGGACTTGCCCGAATCGAGCAAGGATGCGGCCATCTGCAACACCATTCTCGACCTGGCCAAGCATTTGAATTTGTCCGTCGTGGCCGAGGGCGTGGAAACCGAGGAGCAGATGCACTTCATCGAGTCGCGCGGCTGCCAGTACGTGCAAGGCTACCTGACGGGCAAGCCGATGCCGGCCCATGCCGCGCTATCGGCCTTGAGCGACAAAACCTATGCGGCGCTGGTGCCTGTGCCGTCTGCCAATGAACCGCGCGGAGGGGTGCAATGAATCCAGGTCATTTCACGGTACCGACACAGCTCGGCAAAAACACCCTGGACCTGCTGTGGGCGCGCACGCGACAGCAAGGCGACATGCCCGGCTTCGCGAAAGCCATCAGCGCCATCCTGGGCGCCATGCGCGGCGAGGATGACCACGAATTCGACATCACGCAAACGGTGCTGTCCGACCCTGTCCTCACGCACAAGGTGCTCAGGCTGGCCAACAGCGGCATGTATTCGGCCTTCGGCCAGCGCGTCAACACGGTCTCGAAGGCCGTGCTGGTGCTCGGCATCGACGCCATCGGCCACCTGGCGCTGGGCCTGAAGCTGATCGAGGAGCTGTCGCAGGCCTCGCCCGATTCCGTCAGCGCCCACGTGGAAATGGAAAAAGCCGTGCTGGCCGGGATGGTGGCGCAGCAGGTGGCCACCAGCGCCGGCAGCCTGCAGGCGGAGCAAGCCGTCGTCTGCTCCATGCTGCACACCCTGGGCCGCATGATGGTGACGTTCTACATGACGGATTTCTGGGCGCGCATGCAGGCGCATGCGGGTCCCGGCAACGAAGCTGCCGCCGCGCGCGAAATCCTCGGCCTGTCGCTGCCCGAAGTGGGCTATGCCACGGCCGCCCACTGGGGCTTGCCGCAGCACCTGATCAACGGCATGCGTCCGATGGACCCGTCGCCGGACAACTCCCCCGTCAGCGGCGCCGACTGGATGGCGGGCCTGTCGACGATGGCGGCGCGCTGCGCCGACTCGCTGTGGCATGACGATGCGGCCGGCGCGGCGCAGGTGCATGCGCTGATCGACGATTATGCGGGCACCCTGGGCATCACGGCGACCGACCTGGTGATGGCGGTGGACAAGGCCAAGGCGATGGCGGCGGCCGACCTGTCGATCGCACCGCTGTCGAAACCGGCCGAACGGCGCGCGCGCCAGCTGGCCTCGACGCGCATGCGCGCCGAAGGCAATCGCGTGTTGATCGGCGGCCTGGCCGACCTGCGCGGCGCCATCGGCAGCGCCAGCCCGGGACAGATGGTCTCGATGGCGCTCGAAACGCTGCACCAGGGCTTCGATTTTTCGCGCTCGGTGGCGTTCGTGCGCAACCACAGGGACCATTTGTATTCGGCGCGCATCAGCTTGGGCGAAGGCATGGCGGACCTGCAGGATTTGATGGTGTTTGGCGACGCGTATGAGCCGAACGTCTTCCATGCGGCCCTCAACAGCGACCGCGTGATCTTCATCGACAACGCGCGCGACCCGAAATTCGCCGCCAAACTGCCGCAATGGTGGAAGACGACCCTGTCGGAAGCGCGCAGCTTCGTCGTGCTGCCGCTGTCGGCCAACGGCCACCCCACGGGATTTTTATATGGCGACTGGGACGACAGCTTCCCGCCGATCCAATTGAATCAGACGGAATTCAACCTGATCAACGATATCCGGGCGTTATTGGTGCAGTCGGTGGAGATGCGCCATCAATTGGAATTGGTGGCGAACAAGGTGGCGTGACAGGAGGCGCCGACAATGGTGTCGGATTACGCGCTGCGCGCTAATCCGACCTACATGGCATGGGCCGTAGGTCGGATCAGGGCCGCAGGCCCGTCATCCGACAACATTCAATTTACTTCAGCTTCGGCGTATTCACGCTGACATCGCCGCATTGCGCGCGGTGCATCAGGGCGTGGTCGATCAGCACCAGCGCCAGCATGGCTTCGGCGATCGGCGTGGCGCGGATGCCCACGCAGGGGTCGTGGCGGCCGAACGTTTCCACCATCACGGGATTGCCCTCTTTATCGATCGAGCGGCGCGGCGTGCGGATCGACGACGTCGGCTTGATGGCGATCGACACACTGATGTCCTGTCCCGTCGAGATACCGCCCAGTACGCCGCCGGCGTTATTGCCGATAAAGCCTTCCGGCGTCAGTTCGTCGCCGTGCTCGGAACCCTTTTGCGCCACCGAATCGAAGCCGGCGCCGATTTCCACGCCCTTGACGGCATTGATGCCCATCATGGCATAGGCGATGTCGGCGTCGAGCTTGTCGTAGATGGGCTGGCCCAGGCCGACCGGCACGTTTTGCGCGATCACGTCGATGCGCGCGCCGATGGAATCGCCGTCGCGCCGCAACTGGTCCATCGCCGCCTCCATGCGCGCGATCAGGTCCGCGTCGCCGCTGGCGGCAAAGAACGGGTTCGCATGCACGTGCTCCCACGACTGGAACGGCACGGGAATATCGCCCAGCTGGCTCATGCAGCCCTTGAACGTGGTGCCGTACTGCTGCAGCAGCCATTTCTTGGCAATCGCCGCCGCGCCCACGACAGGTGCCGTCAGGCGCGCCGACGAGCGCCCGCCCCCGCGCGGATCGCGCACGCCGTATTTATGCCAGTAGGTGTAGTCGGCGTGGCCGGGGCGGAAGCTTTCCGCGATATTGCCGTAGTCCTTGCTGCGCTGGTCTTCATTGCGGATCAGCAGCGCGATGGGCGTACCCGTCGTCACGCCCTGGTACACGCCGGAGAGGATTTCCACGGTATCCGATTCCTGGCGCTGCGTCACGTGGCGCGAAGTGCCCGGCTTGCGGCGGTCCAGCTCGGGCTGGATATCGGCTTCCGACAGGATCAAGCCCGGCGGACAGCCATCGATCACGCAGCCGATGGCCGGACCGTGCGATTCGCCGAAAGTGGTAACAGTAAACAGCTTGCCAAAAGAATTGCCGGACATAGTAGGAAGTGGTGAGGACTGGAAAACTCAATTCTACCAGCCTGCGGGGCATGCCATGCCGCTAATGCCAGGCCACTGCCCGATATTTACCCGCCACCCACCCTCCCGCCGCGCCTTTCGCCCCGCCCCAAACCGCCATTTTAAAATCCCGCGTTATTTTTTCGCATAAAAAATACCAAATAAGCGTCGCAATCATGCAATGCAAGAAATATTGCCCTACAGAATAGACTTAAAAAAACATTTTGCTTATTAAATAGCTATATACTTGGATCAGAGCGCGGCACACAATACTGAACGCCAACCCAGATTTAGGCTGCGCCGAGAGCACGTCACAAAATGCCCAGGGCCAGGCGTCGTTGCCGAAGACAGTACGCAAGTACGGCGAGGCAACGCAACGATAGTTGAGTGCTGTTTTTCGTTGTTCCAGAGTGCATCAGAAATGCCCAGGGCTAGGCGTACTGCCGAAGACAGTACGCGAGTACGGCGAGGCAGTACAACAACGCCATGGACATTTCTGATGTGCTCACGTTCCGTATTGAGTCATCCTGGAGAAGCTATACATGCCCGCACCGATCATCCCCCTTGACGCCAACAAGGACGATCACGACGACCTGGTATTCCTCGATGAGCAACCAGCGGCGTCGCTGGCCGTCGCACAGCGCAGCGTCTGGCGGGTGATGATCATCGACGACGATGAAGACGTCCACTCCACCACCACATTCGCCCTGGGCAATCTGGAAATGCAGCACCGCCCGCTGGAATTCGTGCATGCGTATTCGGCCGGCCAGGCGCGCGAACTGCTCAAGCATGAAGACGACATCGCCGTCATCCTGCTCGACGTGGTCATGGAACAGGATGACGCGGGCCTGCACCTGGTGCGCTACATACGCGAAACGCTGAAAATGACGGACGTGCGCATCATCCTGCGCACGGGCCAGCCCGGCTATGCGCCGGAAATCGACGCCATCCGCGATTTCGACATCAACGACTACAAGACCAAGTCCGAACTGACGCGCATCAAGCTGTTTACCACGGTGACGGCGGCCATCCGCTCGTACGAGCAGATCCGTTCAATCAACAGCAGCCGGCGCGGCCTGGACCGTATCGTCCACGCCAGCACGCAGCTGATGGCGCTGCATGGCGTACAGAATTTCTCGGCCGGCGTGCTGGCGCAGATCGCCGACCTGCTGGGCACCCGCGCCGACGGCGTGCTGTGCGTGCAGGACTTGCAGGACAATGGCAGCAAGGAGCTGCTCGTTTCGGCCTGCACGGGCAGCTTTTCCAGCCTGCCGCACAGCGCCCTGTGCGGCCTGCAAAACCCGCGCGTGATGGCCGCCATCGAGCACACGCTGGCGCAGCGGCGCAATGTCTACGCACACGACTACGCCACGCTGTACTTCGCGGGCAAGGCCGGCCGCGACGCGGCCGCCTACCTCATGCTGCCGCGCCCCCTTTCCGCCATCGATGAAAGCCTGCTGGAAGTATTCTGCAGCAACGTCGCCGTGGGCCTGGACAACGTCGAGCTGGTATCGCACCTGCACAACGCCGCCTTCTACGACCAGTTGTCGAAGCTGCCGAACCGCACGCGCCTGGTAGAAATTCTCGACGCCACCCTGGCCGGCCCCGCGCGCGACGACGCCACGTTGTCGCTGGTCGACCTCGACCACTTTGCCGAAACCAACGACGCGCTGGGACACCAGTTCGGCGATACGCTGCTGATCGCCGTGGCGGGCCGCTTGCAAACCCAGCTGGGGCCGCAGCTGACGGTGGCGCGCCTGGGCGGCGATATCTTTTGCGTGCTGGGCGACTCGTCCCAAGTCAACCCAGGCAATATCCTGGCCCTGTTCCAGCCGCCGTTCTGCATCGATGGCCAGGACGTGCAGCTGTCAGCCACCCTGGGCCTGGTGCGCCTGGGCGAACATGCGGGCACAGGCGCCGATGCACTGAAGGATGCCGACATCGCGCTGAAACGGGCAAAAAGCCAGCAGCGCGCCGGGCACTTCTATTTTTCGCGCAGCATGGGCATCGAAATCCGCGAACGGGTGCGCATGATGCACGCACTGCGCACGGCTTTCAGCCAGGACCAGCTGTTTGTCGTGTACCAGCCGCAAATCGACCTGACCACGCGCCGGCCCGTGGGCGCCGAAGCGTTGCTGCGCTGGCAGACGCCGGACGGCAAGTTCATCTCGCCCGACCGCTTCATCCCGATCGCCGAGTATTCGGGCATCATCATAGACCTCGGCGAATGGGTGCTGCGCACGGCGTGCCGCGAACTGGTGCTGCTGCGCGAGCAGGGCCACCGCAACTTCGTCATGTCTGTCAACGTGTCGCAAGTGCAGTTCCGCCACCCGCTGTTCCTGGAAATGCTGCGCGCGGCGCTGGAAGAAACGCAGGCGCCGCCCGAATTCATCGAGCTGGAAATCACGGAATCGATGGCCATGGAAGAGCCGGACTTATTGATCAAGATGCTGTGGCAGATCAAGCAGACGGGCGTGAGCATCGCCATTGACGACTTCGGCACGGGCTTTTCCTCGCTGTCCTATTTGCAGCGCCTGCAGGTCGACCGCCTGAAGATCGACCGCGCCTTCGTCACCGAGATCACGGGATCGGCGCGCGGCAGCAGCATCGCGGAAATGGTCATCCAGCTGGGCCGCAACCTGGGCCTGGCCGTGATCGCCGAAGGCGTGGAAGACGAGCGGCAAGCGCAAATCTTGCAGGCGCTGGGCTGCCCGATGGCGCAAGGCTTTCTGTTCGCCCGCCCCATGACGGCCACGGCGCTGGGCACCTGGCTGAACAACGAGGCGCTGCAGGGGGCCGCATAGGCGCCACCTTGCATACTCAATGCAAAACGCCGGCAGTTGCCGGCGTTGTTTTTACTGCATGAGTGAAGCTTAGTCGGTGGTTTCGGCCGGCCAGTCGCGAATGTACGCTTTCAGCATCTGGTTTTCAAAGCTTTGCGCTTCGAGCACGGCGCGCGCCACGTCGTAGAAGGAAATGACGCCCAGCAAGGTCTTGGCATTCATGACGGGCAGGTAGCGCGCGTGCTTTTCCAGCATGATGCGGCGCACTTCGTTGACTTCCGTATCCGGGGTCACGGTGATCGGGTGGTCATCCATGTGCTTGCGCACGGTGCCGCCGCCGATCTGGCCCGCGTTTTCATGCAAGGCGTTCAACACTTCACGGAAGGTCAGCATGCCGACCAGGTCGCCAAATTCCATGACCACCAGCGAACCGATGTCTTTTTCAGCCATGGTATTGGCCGCGTCAAGCAGGGGCTGGTCAGGCGTGACCGTGTAGAGAATATTGCCCTTGACTTGGAGAATTTCAGATACTTTCATATTGGCCGTCCTGTCCGCGTGATTGGTATTTTAGTTATTCTAAGCCCTTACTGCGACTGTAGCCTATGCCTGCGGAAAAATCCAGCCTTGCGCGCAATCAAATCGGGGCGGATTGCGCGCCACATTCCATTACGCGCGGCGGCGGAACCACCCGGCAATCGAGAGGCGCTCGCGCGCCGTCGGCAGCACTTCGTGCAGCATCTCGCCCGACATGAACATGGCCATGCGGCCCGCCTGCGGCAAGATATCCACCTGAGCGCCATCCTGCGGGTGCAGGCGCAGCGCGCCGCCATGTTCGGGCAGCCAGTCGTCGTTCAGGTACAGCACGACGGACACGGTGCGCTTGTCGTCGTCGCGGAAACGGTCCAGATGGGCCCGGTAAAAGGCGCCCGGCGCATACAGGGCGAAATGGCTTTCATACTCTTCCAGCCCCAGGAACAGCTCGCGGTTGAGCACGCGGCGCAGCGCTTCCATGTGTGCCAGGTAGCGGTCGCACGCTTCTGAACGACCCGTTTCCAGCCATTCAATATGGTCGCCGCGGATGTCCGGCTGCAGCAGCGGCGCATGGCCGCTGCCCACGCCGGCGCCCTTCATCTTGCCGCTGAGCATGGATTGCACGCATTCGGCGGCCAGCTGGCGGCTCAGTTCAGGGGAGATGAAATGCTCTTGCATGAGCCAGCCTGCCTGGCACAGGCCGTCGACGATAGAGGGTCCGGGTACGGCAAGGGAGCCGTCGAACGATATTGCGGGCATAAAATCTTTCCTGGTGGACATGCATGAGAGTGCGCCTGAAGCCCAGGATTTCGTTCGCTTGCAACTGTTTCCCTGCGGCGCGGCGCACGCGCACAGCTAAGACAGCCCGAATATCGCTGATACGATATCGTACCACCGCCGCACCACGCCGGTCACTTTTTTTACACTGCCGGTTACACGCGAGCTGAGCCTGACCGTCCGCCAGCACGGCGCCATGCGCCCTGCACAGCAGCCCTTTTGCTCAGCTGCAAATCAGGTTACGATCTTGCCACTATAAAACTTGGCGGAGACACCATGAGCGGCCCGAAATACCCCGGTTTCGATACCTTATCCCTGCATGCGGGCGCCGCGCCCGACCCGGCCACGGGCGCGCGCGCCACGCCCATCCATTTCACGTCCTCGTTTGCCTTCAAGAGTTCGGACCATGCGGCCTCGCTGTTCAATATGGAACGGGCCGGCCACGTCTACTCGCGCATCTCGAATCCCACCAACGCCGTGCTGGAAGAGCGCATCGCCGCCCTCGAAGGGGGCGTGGCCGGCATCGCCACGGCCAGCGGCCAGGCCGCCATGCACCTGGGTTTGTCCACCATCGCCGGCGCCGGCTCGCACATCGTTGCCTCGCGCGCCCTGTACGGCGGCTCGCACAACCTGCTGGCGTATACATTAAAACGCTTCGGCATCGAGACGACCTTCGTCGACCCGCGCGACGTGGATGCCTGGCGCGCCGCCATCCGCCCGAATACCAAAGTGCTGTTCGCGGAAACCCTGGGCAATCCCGGCCTCGACGTGCTCGATATCCCGACCATTGCCGCCCTGGCGCACGAACACCAGCTGCCGCTGATGCTCGATTCGACGTTCACCACGCCGTATTTGCTGCGCCCCTTCGAGCATGGCGCCGACCTGGTGTTCCACTCGGCCACCAAGTTTTTATGCGGCCATGGCACGGCCATCGGCGGCTTGCTCGTCGACGGCGGCACTTTTGATTGGCAGGCGGCCTACGACCAGACGGGCCGTTTCGCCGAATTGTGCGAACCATATGACGGCTTTCACGGCATGGTCTTCGCCGAGGAATCGACGGTGGCGCCGTTCGCCCTGCGCGCGCGGCGCGAAGGCTTGCGCGACTTCGGCGCCGTCATGAGCCCGCACAACGCCTTCGCCATCCTGCAGGGCATCGAAACCCTCGGCTTGCGCATGGACCGCCACGTGGCCAATACGCGCAAGGTCATCGATTTCCTGCTGGCCAATCCGGCCGTGGAATCCGTGTCCTACCCGGAACTGCCGTCGCATCCCGATTACGAGCTGGCGAAAACCCTGCTGCCGAAGGGCGCGGGCGGCGTCTTCACCTTCCGCCTGCGCGGCGACCGCGCGGCGGGCCAGCGCTTTGTCGACAGCCTGAAGATCTTCTCGCACCTGGCCAACGTGGGCGACGCCAAGTCGCTCGTCATCCACCCCGCCTCCACCACGCACTTCCGCGTGCCCGACGATCAACTGGCGCAGGCGGGCATCACGCAGGGCACCATGCGCCTGTCGGTGGGCCTGGAAGACGCCGACGATTTGATCGAAGACCTGGCCCGTGGCCTGAAACTGTCGCAGAAAGGCGCCTGAGATGCTGCTCACCATCGACAATACCGTCGCCTACTGCTACACGGGCGGCAAAGCGTTTGACCCCGATCAACCTACGGCCGTCTTCATCCACGGCGCGCAAAACGACCATTCCGTGTGGGCCCTGCAGACGCGTTATTTTGCGCACCACGGCTGGAACGTGCTGGCCGTCGACTTGCCGGGCCACGGCCGCAGCGGCGGCGCGGCGAAAACCAAGGTCGAGGAACTGGCGCGCTGGATCCTCGCCGTGCTGGACGCCGCCGGCGCACCCAGGGCCATGCTGATCGGCCACAGCATGGGATCATTGATCGCGCTGGAAGCGGCATTCCTGGCGCCGGATCGCGTCAGCCACCTGGCCATGCTCGGCTCCACCTACCCGATGAAAGTCTCGCCGGCGCTGCTGGAAACGTCGCTCAACGATGAACAGGCGGCCATCGACATGGTCAATATCTGGTCGCACTCGTCGATCGCGCAAAAGCCGTCGTTCCCGGGCCCCGGCTTCTACGCCATGGGCGGCGCGCGGCGCCTGAAACAGCGCATCGCCGCCCTCAACCCCGATCACGTGTTTCACACGGATTTTTATGCCTGCAATGCCTACGCGAACGGCGAAATCGCCGCCGCTTCGGTACACTGCCCCACTTTATTCATTGTCGGCGCGCGCGACATGATGACGCCGCCCAAATCGACCCGCTTGCTGACGTCTGCCATCGCGCATGGCAAGGTGGTGCAGGTCGACAGCGGGCACGAATTGATGGCCGAGCAGCCCGACGCCGTGCTCGATGCGCTGTTTGCGTTTGCCCAAACGGCAGCGGCATGAACGCTTTTTTTAGGATAGATGCACATGTTGTTGAATACCCTGCACGATGAATTGACTGGCCGCGGCAGCGGCACGGAAGCGGAGCGGCACGAACGCTATAAATGGCTGGAGCAGCTGCGTTTCAATAACCCGCAAGCGGAAGAAGGCGGCCCGATGGCCGGCATTCCGTACTACCAATGGTGCCGGCTGCCGCAAGCGCTGGTCGTCGCGGGCCAGCACACGGACCTGCTGGTCGGCACCACGAGCGCCCTGTACCTGGTCTTCGAGGGCCGCCACGCGGCAGCCTTCGCGGCGGAACTGGGCCTGCAATACGACGCCAACAACCGCATCGACCGCCCCGGCAGCCTCGACGAGTTGCTCGAGGCCTATGAAGAGCAGGCCGACGGCAGCTGGGCCATCCTGCCGAATGAAACGCCAGCGCCTCCGCTGGCGGGCTGGGACGACGTGTACTTCCGCGTGCGCGACCTGAGCGACGGCAAGGCCATCCAGAGCGTGACCACCATCGCCTACGAAAGCAGCCGCTTCCCCGGCTACACCCTGCTGGGCACGACCATGGTGGGCGTCGGCGCTATCGCCCACGACGACGAGACGGCGACATATCTGCAACAGATCTTCGCCGACTGGGCCATCCAGCGCGATTGCGCGGCCGCTTGCCCGCCTTCGTCCGCGCCCTGGCCCCACGTGCCGCGTCAGGCGCCGCCCCTGCCTTCCGGCACCCCGTTCGATTTTGCGCGCAACCTGGCCTATCTTGACACCCTGCTGGCCGCCTACGAACGCGCGCAGGGGCAGGCGGAAATCGATGGCGGCGATAGCGCCTACTGGGCATGCGCCGCCGCCAGCACGGCTTACCAGGCATTCTCGCTGCGCTACACGGCAGGCCTGCCCTTGCCGGCAGTGGAAACGGCGCTGGAAGCGGCCATTGCCGCCTGCGAAACGGCGCGCGCGGCCCTGGCCGCCGCCTACGATGACGATGCCCTGCCCGCCTTTGATTTCGAACAGTTGACGGATTACGCGCGTACCCTGCAATTGCTGGGCGCCGCCCTGCTGTTCGGCCGCCACGACCTGGCCGCCCGCCTGGCCGCCCTGCAGACGGCCTTCGACGGCGAAGACGGCGTGTACGAAGCGCTGCTGGCGACCATCGACCCGACGCGACCCGCCGTCGACGAATGGTATTTCGCCGAGCCCTATTCGGCCCTTTTCGAGTGCCTGGACGCGGACGATCCCGCGCAACAGCTGGAACACCTGCGGCACTACCTGGCCAGCTGGCATGGCGCGCTGGTGCACGAAGACTGGTTCAATGGCCATTTGCGCGCGCAGGGACTGGGCGGCTATTACGGCCTGTGGTCCTTCGAGGCGGCCGCCGTGGCCAAACACCTTGGCCTGGAACGCAGCGCGCTGGCGCATTGGCTCATGCCGCCCACACCCTGAGCACACCCCTTATTCTTTCAGATAGCATTCATGATCAACACTGCAGCCCTGTTCAGCACCGCATTTTTACCCGGCCAGGCCGGTTTCGACACCGACGCCATCACGGGCCTGGCCGAATGGCGGCTGGACGTCCCTGCGCTGTTCAAGCTGCTCATCGGCGCCGGCACGCAAGCCGTCGCCTGGCCCATCTACGGCGATGGCGAGGATTGCGCCTGCGTGCTGGCCGCGCCGATGGCGCAGGCGCAGGCCAGCTGGCAAGCGTTGTCCGCGCTGATGGACAAGCCGCGCGACGCCGCGTCCATCGTCGCGCGCAGTGCCATCAGCGCCCTGCTGGCCGGTGGCCAGCCATGGCTGATCCTCGATTGCGTGCAGCTGATCGCGCACGATATCGGCACGCCGGAATACGCCGCCGCGCTCGACGCCCTGCGCGCCGAGGCGCAAGCCCTGCATCTTGCCCTGCTGCGTGGCGACAGGGAATCCCTGGCGCCCCTGCTGGCCGCCGGCGCCGCATCGCCCGCCACCGGCTCCTGGTCGGCCACGGCCAGCGCGCAGCTGGCCGATGTCGAGGAACTCGATGCGGAAGATGTACCGTTCCTGCAAGGCCTGGAAGTGGTGGGATGGGAGGAAGACGCGCTGTGCTATGAAGTGAGCTCCGGCGGCGAACCGGACGTCGCCGGCCTGGTCACGCCCTATGGCCGCTGGATCGTGCCGCTGTCGCAGCGCTATGTCGACCTGGGCGTTTACTACGCGGACGATGGCTGGATCACCTTTGCCACGGCGGACGCCCCCGATGCGCACGGCGTGCTGGACCTGAACGGCACGGTGGTCCTGCCGCCTTCCCCCGGCGCCCTGTATGTGATCAGCCCCCATCTGGTACAGAGAATCGCACCGGACGGCGCCAGCAGCCTGCTGCGCCTGCCCGACGGCGCGCTGCTCATCGACAGAGTGGACAATATGTGCCAGCGCGACGATGGCTTGATCGACATCGAACGCCAGACAGACCAGACAGACGATGACGACCAGCGAAATGTGCACGGCGTGGTCGACAAGATGGGCAAGGTGGTGGTGCCGCCGGCCTACAGCTCCGTGCAGGATTTCGGCACGAAGAAAAAAATCGCCATCGTCAGCCAGCGCATCGCCGGGCGCTTCCTGTTTGGCCTGGTCAATAGCCAGGGCGAACTGCTGGCGCCATGCCAGTACGAGGCCATCGATAGCGCCACCACCTCGTCGCCGCCCAAGCTGCGCAAGAACCTGATCTTCGCCATCGATGCGCAGGGCCTCGCGTGCATGTTGACGCTGGACGGCAAGCAGGCGTTTACGCCGCTGTATCCGCCCGCCCACCATCTGCGCGGCGTGGCTGTGCAAAGCGACTTTTTATATGTCGTCAACGATGGCATGGCCTGGAGCATGGATTTCACGGGCAAGTTGCTGGAACAGTTCGACACCGTGGAGAACTTCAAGGCAGCCATCACGGCGCAATTGAGCGAGTCCATCGGCCTGGGCAAGAAAAAGCCCGCCAGGCGCCGCAGCTTCACGCCGGCGCAGATCCTGGCGAAGGCCGACCGCGAGCAGTTGCGCGCCCTGGCCGCCCTGCTCCTGCTGGGCGACGCGGCACTGGCCGCGCGCTGCGTGGACATCACGCTGGAAGAACTGGCGGAAGACGACCCGGAAGAGGAATACGACGGCGATACACCCGAAGCGGCGTGTTTCTTCCTGCTCTGGTCCACGGCTGCCGATGCGCTGGGCCACGGCACCACCCTGGACTGGAAATCCGTCGATGAAGTGCCGCGCATCGCCCGGCATATCGGCCTACGCGCGCTGCGCGATTTTTCCTGGACGGAGCGCGAAGACGGCGACGCCATGGCCGAAGGCCTGGCCGCCATCGCCGCCCACCTGGCGCCCCATCAGCTGCGCCTGGTGAACCTGCACGGCGGCGAAGACACGTACTATCTGGGCGTGGTGCGCGCACAGGATGCGGCCGCGTTCAGCAAGGTGGCGCTGCAGGCGGTCTTGCGGCCCGTGCTGCTGTGACGGCTTGCCGGCCCGTCTGCTGATATCGCACCCGGTCGGCAACATGGAGCGCCGTTGCTGGCCGGGTGCATCTTTACTTGACGGAACGATCGAACAGCGTCTTGTCAAAACGCAGGGTAATGACTTCGGTATCGTCCGGCTTGCCTGGCTTGCGGCCGTCTTCACCGGGGTAGTTCGTGTCAATTGCCACGACTAGCGTGTGGGCATCGAGGACTTCAACGCTCTCCACCGAGTCGAAAGGCATGCTGAACTTACCCACAGGCATATTGCTCGCCTGCCCGCCGATGCCTTTGGGGTCGGAGATGTTCAGCAAGTCCACCAGCAGCGTTTTCTTGAGGGCGCCATCAGCATCTTTCTCCTTCAGGTCGACCAGGTACAGGCGCTTGATCACGGCCTTGGCACCCCAGAAGCCATCGCGTTCGATCAGCACGAACTTGCTGCCGCCGACATTGGTCATGTCGCCGATCACGACGCCATTATCCTTGGCCGCGCCATCCTTGCGGTACACGAGGTTCTTGCCCGTATAGCGCATGGCGGCGGGGTCGAACTCGAAGATGTTCAGGTAGCGTTCATCCGCGGCAACGGGCCGCAGCGACGGGTCGCTTGGCGCCGCTTCCGGCACCGCGTAGAGCAGGCTGCGGTCGGCGTTATAGGCCAGGCTTTCGAAGCCGCGGCTGCCTGACAGGGTGATGCTGGCGCCCTTGCCCAGCACTTCCGGATTGGCCGGGCTGCGCAGGAAGGGATGGGGAACGGGATCGCCCATGAGCGTGCCGTTTTTGTCGAAGTGCAGGATATACGGGCCGAACTCCTCGCCCACGAACCAGGTGCCATCGGCGGCGCGCGCGAGCGATTCAATGTCGAAGTCAAAACCGGTCAGCAGGCGGCCCGCGCGAATGCGCGCATCGACGGCGATACCGCTGTCGGAAAAGACCAGCCCGCCGGAGGTGTTGCTTGGGTAGTTGACATAGTCGGCCGTGATTTTCAGGTCGATGCCCTTGCCGTCGTTTAAGAAACCCCTGGCGTCGTTGAAGGCGAGAAAACTGTTGATCTTGATGCTGCCCGGCGTCTTGCTGGCGTCTGCGTCCGTGCGGAAGTTGATGCTGGCGTTATACAGGCCGAGCACGAAATCGGCCGAATTGCCCTTGGCGCCGTAGCCATTGTCGGCCATGGCAGTCCAGCTGCCGTCGTCATTCCTCAGCAGAGCGGAGAAGCCCGGAATCGGCACGCCATTGGCAAACGGCGGGCTGACGCCAAGCGCCGCGGCCGTGAACTGTCCGGAAACCGGCGCCGGCCAGCGCGCCGTGTCAGGCAACGCTGCCCAGCCGACCAGCTGGTGCGGCAGTCCCTCCCCCTCCTTGGGCACCGCGTCGGGAGCCACAGAGGAACTGCCGCCGCAGGCGGCCAGCATGCCGCTGACCATCACGATGGCCAGGCCGCGGCACAAATTCAAACCGCTCAAATGACAACGCATATTTGCTTCCTCTACAAGATGAATGGAGAGGAAAGCTTACCGGCCTTCGGTGACCAGTTTATGACATGCGTCCCTAGCGCGCGAGGCGGATGCCGGCAGGAAGCGCACCGCCCGGGCCCGTCAATTGCAGCGCACTTCCCCGAAATGCTGCGCCAGACTCAGGCCCAGTCCCTGCTCCACGGCGTTTTCCACCTGCGCGGCCAGCGCGGCTGCCTCTTCCGCCGCCTTGATGTCGCGCTCGTTGGTGGAACCGGCCGGGTAGCCGGAGTTCACGCGCATGCCGCCGAAGACGAACAGGCGGTAGACGTCGGCCAGGCTGATGCGGTTGACGTTGCCCAGCAAGACCCAGTGGTCGGAACTGTCGGCCACGCGCTTGCCCCACTGTACCCGCACGGCGCCATCCACGTTGACTCGTCCCACCCAGCCCTGCTGCACCATCTTGTCGAGCAGGGTTTCCATCTCTTCGAAGCCCAGGCGCGTGCTGCGGCGGATCTCGGCCGCGCCCACCAGGGCCGAATCGGCGCAGTGGCACGCCTGGTGCAGCACTTTCAGGATGGCGACGGCGTCGACGAATTCGCTGCCCGGCGCCGCCTCGTACCACCAGCGCTCGTATTTCACGACGGGCAAGGCGGCCACCAGCAAGGCCCCCACCAGGGTGATCATCCAGCTCAGGTATATCCACACGAGGAACAGCGGCAAGGCGGCCAGTGCGCCATAGATGCGCGAATAGGTGGGAAATTCCTGGATGAATTCGCCGAAGCCGCGCTTGGCCACCTCGAACGCCAGCGCCGCCAGCAAGCCGCCCCAGGCCGCGTCGCGCCAGTCCACGTCGCGGTTCGGCACGGCGATGTACAGCAGGGTAAACGCCAGCATGGTCAGGCCGATCGACACCAGCGTGTAAAACACGGCGCCGATGAACGGCACGGCGCCCACCACGCCGCTGGTGGCCATGAAGAGGCGCGAGGTCACCGTCAGCGACACGCCCACCAGCAGCGGCCCCAGGGTGACGATGGCCCAGTAGACGAGCAAACGCTTGGTCCAGCGGCGCTCCTGGCGCACGCGCCAGATGCGGTTGAAGACGCGCTCGATCAAGCCCATCATGCCCACCGAGGTGACGATCAGGGCGCCCGCACCGATGGCCGACAATCGCGTCGCCTTCGAGGCAAACGTCGTCAGGTAGTCGAGGATGGTGTTCGAGATGCCCTTGGGCATCACGCTTTGCACGAAATAGTCTTCCAGCGCGTGGCGGAAGGTATTAAACAGGGGGAAGGTGGTGAAGATGGCCAGGGCCAGCGTGAGCAGGGGCACCAGCGCGAACACGGTGGCGAACGTCAGGCTGCCGGCCACTTGCGGCAGGCTTTCCTCGCGCACGCGGCGGCGCGCGAACTGCAGCAGGTCGCGCGTTTCGGACCACGTCAGGCCGCGCACGACGTCCAGCCCCATACTCAGGGTGCGCCACAGGTATTGGAAGAACGGGAATATATATTTTGAAAACATGTGCAAAATCAGAACGGCGCCATGACAGCAGTCGTATCAGGCTGTAAAGCGCCCTATAATACCAATGATGAAGCCAACCAATCTGATTATTCTCGTATTGTTTTATTCACGCCATGGCGCCACGCGCCAGTTGGCCGAGCTGATAGCCCAGGGAGTGGAAAGCGTGCCTGGCTGCGATGCGCGCCTGCGCACCGTGCCCGCCGTCTCCACCGTAACGGAAGCGACGGCGCCCGAGGTGCCGCTGGACGGCGCGCCCTACGTGGAACTGGACGACTTGCAGGAATGCGCGGGCCTGGCCCTGGGCTCGCCCACGCGCTTCGGCAACATGGCCGCCGCCATGAAGTACTTCTGGGATGGCACGGCCAGCGACTGGCTGGCCGGCAGCCTGTCCGGCAAGCCCGCCTGCGTGTTCACGTCCACGGGCAGTCTGCACGGCGGCCAGGAATCGACCCTGCTGTCGATGATGATTCCCCTCTTCCACCACGGCATGCTGGTCATGGGCTTGCCCTACACGCATCCGGAACTGATGACCACCTCCACGGGCGGCTCGCCGTATGGCGCCACGCACTGGTCGGGCATAGACGGCGACAAGGCCTTGAGCGACGATGAAAAACGCCTGGCCATCGCCCTGGGCCGGCGCCTGGCGGAAAACGCCGCGAAACTGGCAGGCGCATGATGCACGGCACACTGCACAAGTATTTTCACTGGGGCGCCATCGCCAGCCTCGTCACCCTGATCGTCTGGTGTCTGCTGTGGGAAACCGTCGTCGCGCCGCTGCAGCCGGGCGGCTCCTGGGTCGTGCTGAAGGCGGCTCCCCTGCTCATTCCCCTGTACGGCGTCATCAAGCGCGACGTCTACACCCTGCAATGGTCGTCGATGGTGATCCTGCTGTACTTTACGGAAGGCGTGGTGCGCGGGTACAGCGACACGAACCCCACCTCGGCCCTGATGGCCTGGGGCGAAGCGGCCATCGTCTGCGTCTATTTTGTCTGCGCCGTGCTGTATCTGCGCCCGTATAAAAAGGCGGCCAAGCGCATGGCCAAAGAGCTTCTGGAAAAAGTGAATAAAGTGAGCATCAAGAAATGACTGGTCAAACCGATTTCCTCGCCGCCTGCCGCGACCTGCTGGGCGACGCCTATGTACTCACCCTGGACGCCGACATGGCGCCCTTCCTCACCGACTGGCGCGACCGTTTTACGGGCAAGGCCCTGGCCGTGCTGCGCCCCGCCACCGTGGAGCAGGTGGCCGCAATCCTGCGCGCCTGCGCGCAATGGCAGGTGCCCGTCGTGCCGCAGGGCGGCAATACGGGCCTGGTGCTGGGCAGCATTCCCGACGCCGCCGGCACGGCCGTCGTGCTGTCGCTGGCGCGCCTGAACGCCATCCGCGCGCTCGACCCCGTCAACCGCACCATCACGGTCGATGCCGGCTGCATCCTGCAAACCATCCAGGAAGCGGCCAGTGCCGCCGGCTGTCTGTTCCCCCTGTCGCTGGCGGCCGAAGGCAGCTGCACCATCGGGGGGAATCTGGCCACCAACGCGGGCGGCACGGCGGTGCTGCGCTACGGGAACACGCGCGAGCTGTGCCTGGGCCTGGAAGTGGTCACGCCGCAGGGCGAGATCTGGAGCGGCTTGCGCGGCCTGCGCAAGGACAATACCGGCTACGATTTGCGCGACCTGTACATCGGCGCCGAGGGCACCCTGGGGGTCATTACCGGCGCGGTCATGAAACTGTATCCGCAGCCGAAGGCCTGCATCACGGCGCTGGCCGCCATGCCCTCGCCCGCCCACGCCCTGCGCTTGTTAAGCCTGATGCAGGACCATTGCGGCGCCAGCCTGACGGGTTTTGAGCTGATGTCGCAATACTGTTTGCAACTGGTGGCGCAGCAGTTCCCCCAGCTGCCGCGGCCTTTCGCTGACGCGCACGGGCAGTCGCATGGGCAATATGTGTTGCTGGAACTGTCCAGCAGCCAGTCCGAGGCGCATGCCGTGGAATTGCTCGAAGCGAGCATCGGCGCGGCCCTGGAAGACGAGTTGATCGAAGACGCCGTCGTCGCCAGCTCCGTGGCGCAGTCCGAAGGCCTGTGGCAGCTGCGCGAACATATTCCGCTGGCGCAGGCGCAGGCGGGCAAGAACATCAAACACGATATCTCGCTGCCCATTTCCTGCATCGCCGACTTCATCGCCGTCACGGATGCGGCCCTTGCGTCAGCCTTCCCCGGCTGCCAGCTCGTGTGCTTCGGCCACCTGGGCGACGGCAACCTGCATTACAACGTGGCGCCGCCAGCCGGCATGACGGACCGGGATTTCCTGGCCAACCAGGATGCCATCAACCGCATCGTGCACGACCAGGTCCACGGCTTTGGCGGCTCGATATCGGCCGAGCACGGCATCGGCGCACTGAAAAAGGCGGATCTGGCGCACTACAAGTCGCCGCTGGAACTGCAGCTGATGCGCGCCGTGAAGCAGGCGCTGGACCCGCAAAACATCATGAATCCGGGGAAGATATTGTGAAGCCATCGTCTCTCCTGCTCTGCGCCATGGCCTTGCTGGCCGGTTCCGCCAGCGCGCAGGACGTCTACAAATGCGTGCAGGATGGCCAGACCAGCTATAGCGCCACGCCCTGCACGGGCGGCCAGCTGCAGATCCTGGAAGTTCCCTCGCCTCCGCCCGCCGTCGACAAGGGCGCGGCCACGCGTCAGGAACGGGTGGCCAGCCAGATGGAAGCGGCGCGCAAGAAGCGCGAAAACCTGGAAGACCAGGCGCGCGAACGGGCCGCCAAACAGAAGGAAATGCACGAGAAGCATTGCGCCCAGCTACGGCTGGAACAAAAATGGGCGGCGCAGGACGCCGTCGGCGCGGGTGATAAAACCCGCAATGCGGCGCAACTGAAAGCGCGGCGCGCCGGCGAGCGCCTGGCCGTTGAATGTCTGAATTGAGTGCGCCGGCAGCCAATCCCGCAGGTATGCGCCTGTTGTCGCGCTGGCTGCTGCTGGGCGAATGGCGCGCGCATCCCGTGCGCGCCTTCGTCGCCATCCTCGCCATCGCCATCGGCGTGTCGCTGGGCTTTGCCATCCATTTGATCAACGCGGCCGCCTTCAATGAATTTTCCACGGCCGTCAAAAGCCTGTCCGGCCAGGCCGACGTGCAAGTGGCCGGGCGCGAAGCGCTGTTCGACGAAGCCGTCTACCCGTGGCTGGCGCAGCGCGACGGCGTGGCCGTTGCCTCCCCCGTGCTGGAACTGCAAGCCGGCGTGAGTGGCAAGAAGGACGGCGGCCCGCTGCACATCCTGGCGCTCGACGTCTTCCGCGCCGGCTTCATCTCGCCCGACCTGATCGGCGCGCCGGCCGAAGGCCAGCCTTTCGACACCCTGGCCGACGACGCCATCTTTTTATCGCCTGCCGCCTTGCGCTGGCTCGACGTCGCCGAAGGCGGCCAGGTCGCGCTGCAATCGGGCACGGGCACGGTGTCCCTGCGCGTGGCCGGTTCGCTGCAGCGCGCGCGCGCCGGCCAGCGCATCGCCGTGATGGATATCGGCGCGGCGCAATGGCGCTTCAACAAGCTGGGCAAGCTGTCGCGCATCGACCTGAAACTGCGCCAGGGCGTCAACCGCGACGCCTTCCAGGCTGCGTTGAGCAGCGCGCTGGAAGCGCAGTACCCGGGGCGCTTCCACGTGGGCCAGCCCAACGACGAGAACCAGAATAGCCGCAACAATAACCTCAGCCGCGCCTACCGCGTCAACCTGACGGTGCTGGCCCTGGTCGCCCTGTTTACGGGCGCGTTCCTCGTGTTTTCCACGCAGGCCCTGTCCGTCATCCGCCGCCGCGGCCAGTTCGCGCTGCTGCGCGTGCTGGGCATGGAGCGCAGGCCATTGCTGCGCCAGGTGCTGCTGGAAGGCGCCAGCCTCGGTATCGTCGGCGCGGCGCTGGGCATCGCCGGCGGCTATGCCATGGCCGCCGTGGCCCTGCGCTTTTTCGGCGGCGACCTGGGTGCCGGCTATTTCGCGGGCGTGCAGCCGCAGGTGCAGTTCACGCCCGTCGCCGCTTTCGTGTATTTCGCGCTGGGCCTCGGTGTGGCCTTGCTGGGCTGCGCGGCGCCCGCGCTGGAAGCGGCGCGCGCGGCCCCCGCCATCGCCTTGAAATCGGGCAGCGAGGAAGTCGTGACGACGCGCCTGGCCAAGACCTGGCCAGCGCTGGCGTGTCTGCTGCTGGCCGGCGCCTTGACGTTTTTGCCGCCCGTGTTCGAACTGCCCCTGTTCGGCTACCTGTCCATCGCCCTGCTGCTGATCGGCGCCATCGCCCTGATGCCGCAGCTGGCGGCCGTCGTCTTCCGCGCCCTGCAAGCCGCCTGGCTGCGCACGGAAACGAGCAAGCATGCGCCCGTGCGCAGCCTGACCGTGGCCCGCCTGGCGAACGCCTCGGGCCAGGCCGGCATTGCGCTCGGCGGCGTGCTGTCGAGCTTTAGCCTGATGGTGGCGATGGCGATCATGGTGTCGAGTTTCCGCGTTTCCGTCGACGACTGGCTGCTGCAGATCCTGCCGGCCGACGTGTACACGCGCCCGGCGGCCAGCGGCGGCACGGCGGGCCTGAGCCCGCGCGAGCAGGCCGCCATCCTCGCCCTGCCCGGCGTGGCCAGGGTGGATTTCCAACGCCTGCGCTCGCTGTCGCTGGCGCCGGACCGCCCGAATGTCATGCTGCTGGCGCGCCCCATCAACTTGCGGGACCCTGGCAAGAGCATGGTACTGGTGGGCGACACCCTGCCCGTGCCGGCAGGCAGCCGGCCCGTGTGGCTGTCCGAAGCGGCGGCCGACCTGTACAACGTCAAGCCTGGCCAGCAGATCGCGCTGCCGCTGGCGGGCGGCCTGCACAAGTTCTTCGTCGCCGGCATCTGGCGCGACTATGCACGCTCGTCCGGCGCCATCCACATGCCGCTCGATGACTACCGCGCCCTGACGGGCGACATGGACGTCAGCGATGCGGCCCTGTGGCTGGCCAAAAACACCACGGGCGAGCAGTTGCAGCAGCGCCTGAAAGCCCTGCCTTTCGGCGCCAGCCTCGAAGTGTCGAACCCGTCGGCCATCCGCGCCCTGAGCCTGCAGATATTTGACCGCAGCTTCGCCGTCACGTATTTATTGGAAGCCATCGCCATCGTCATCGGCCTGTTCGGCGTGGCCGCCACGTTCTCGGCCCAGACCCTGGCGCGCGCGCGCGAATTCGGCATGCTGCGCCACGTGGGCGTGACGCGCGGCCAGATCCTGTCCATCCTGGCGCTCGAGGGCGGCGCGCTGACGGCGCTGGGCATCGCCACCGGTTTTGTGTTGGGCCTGTTGATCAGCTTTGTGCTGGTCTTCATCGTCAATCCGCAATCGTTCCACTGGACCATGCAGCTGCACCTGCCGTGGTCCTTGATCGCCACTGTGGCCGGCGCCCTGCTGACGGCCGCCGCCCTCACTGCCCTCATCGCGGGGCGCCAGGCGCTGTCCGCTGGCCCCATCCGCGCCGTCAGGGAGGACTGGTAATGCGCCGTTTGACTTGTTTATTGTTGTTTTGCAGCGCCGCCGCCATCGCCGCGCCGCCCGCCTTTGCCCCCGTCACGCCGCTGCCGGCCGGCCAGACCCTGCGCATGCCGCACGATTTCGGCGCCCATCCCGCCTATAAAACGGAATGGTGGTACGCCACGGGATGGGTAAAAACCGCCGGCGGCGAGCAGCTGGGCTACCAGGTGACCTTCTTTCGCAGCGCCACGTCCGCCGACGCGGACAACCCCAGCGCCTTCGCGCCGAAACAGCTGATCATCGGCCATGCGGCCCTGTCCGACCCGAAAGTGGGCAAGCTGCTGCACGACGAGAAAAGCGCGCGCGAGGGTTTTGGCCTGGCCTACGCCAAGGTCGGCGACACGGACGTCAAACTCGACGACTGGCGCATGCGGCGGCAAGCGGACGGCACTTACCAGGTCAGCCTGGCCGCGCGCGATTTTAATTTGCAGCTGGTCCTGGCGCCCACGCAGCCCGTGCTGCTGCAGGGCGTTGGCGGCTATTCGCGCAAGGGCGCGCGGCCCGCGCAATCGAGTTACTACTACAGCGAGCCGCAGCTGCGTACCACGGGCACCATCGCCCGCGCGGGCGGCAAGCCGGAAGCGGTGACGGGCGCCACCTGGCTCGATCACGAGTGGTCGAGCCAGGTGCTTGATGCGGACGCCAGCGGCTGGAACTGGATAGGCGCCAACCTCGCTGACGGCGGCGCCCTGATGGCCTTCCAGATCCGCAGCAAGACAGGTGCTAAACTATGGGCGCACGCGACATGGCGCGATGCGTCCGGTAAGATGACGCAGTACGCGCCCGGCGACGTCGATTTCACGCCTACGCAGCTGTGGCGCTCGCCCCGCACGCAGGCCGAATACCCGGTCGCCACCGAGATCCGCACGGGCGCCACGCGCTGGCAGATCAAGCCCTTGCAAGCCGACCAGGAGCTCGATTCGCGCCGCTCGACGGGGGCCGTGTACTGGGAAGGCGCCGTGACGGTGGAGCGCGACGGCCAGCCCGTGGGCCGCGCCTACCTGGAAATGACGGGCTATGTCCAGCCGATGAAGTTGTAAGCAATGCATAAAATGCCGGGGTCAGACCCATCGGGTCTGACCCCGGACAAGCAAAAAAGTAAATCAAAGCGAAAAACAATGACAACCAGCACAGAAACAGGCAGCACCAGCAAAGCAACCGCCGCAAGTACCGCACCGACTCCCGACACCGGCAGCAGCCGCGAACTGAAAAAAGGCAGCCTGGCCGCCTTCAAGGGCTTGATGCCCTTTCTGACGCCGTACCGCAAGCAGTTCTTCCTGGCCGGTATCGCGCTGGTGGTGGCCGCCGCCTCGACCCTGGCCATTCCAGCCGCCTTCAAGCAGATGATCGACCTCGGTTTCGGCGGCGCGGCCGGCTCGAAAAGCATCCAGCACGTCGACCTGGTCTTCCTCGCCCTGTTCGGCGTGGCGTCCATCCTGGCGCTGGCCACGGCGGCGCGCTTTTACACGGTGTCGTGGCTGGGCGAGCGCGTCACGGCCGACATCCGCAGCGCCGTGTACCGCCACGTCGTCACGCAAAGCCCGGAATTCTTTGAGACCACGCAGACGGGCGAAGTCCTGTCGCGCATCACCACCGACACGACCTTGATCCAGGCCGTCGTCGGCACCAGCATCTCGATGGCGCTGCGCAATGTGCTGCTGTTCCTGGGCGGCCTGGTGATGCTGTTCGTCACCAGCGCCAAGCTGGCCGGCATCATCATCGGCCTCTTGATTCTCGTCGTCGTGCCCATCATCGTGTTTGGCCGCAAGGTGCGCAAGCTGTCGCGCGATTCGCAGGACCGCATCGCCGACGCGTCGGCCATGGCCGGCGAAATCCTCAACGCCATGCCCACCGTGCAGGCGTTTACGCACGAGAAAATCGAATCGAAACGCTTTGGCGACTCCGTCGAAGGCGCCTTCATGACGGCCATGCGCCGCATCCGCGCCCGCGCCCTCTTGACCATGATCGCAATTTTGCTGGTCTTCGGCACCATCGTGTTCGTCCTGTGGCTGGGCGCGCGCGCCGTGCTGGAAGGCGCGATGACGGGCGGCGACCTGGGCCAGTTCATCCTGTACGCTTCCATCGTGGCCGGCGCCATCGGCGCCCTGTCCGAAGTCATGGGCGAAGCGCAGCGCGCCGCCGGTGCCACCGAGCGCCTGCTGGAACTGATGGCCGTCAAATCGGAAATCGAGTCGCCTGCCACGCCGCTGCCGCTGCCGGCGCGCGCCGCGAACGGCGCTTCGCTGTCGCTGGACGACGTCATGTTCTCGTATCCGTCGCGCCCCGATACCCACGCCCTGAACCACGTCAGCCTCGACATCCGCGCCGGCGAAACGGTGGCCGTCGTTGGCCCGTCGGGCGCCGGCAAGACCACGCTGTTCCAGCTGTTCCTGCGCTTCTATGACCCGCAAAGCGGCAGCATCCGCCTCGACGGCGTCGACATCAAGCAGCTCGATCTGCACACCCTGCGCGACGCCATCGGCATCGTGCCGCAGGATACGGTGATCTTCTCGGCCGACGCCATGGAAAACATCCGCTATGGCCGCGCCGGCGCCAGCGACGACGACGTCATCGCCGCCGCGAAGATGGCGGCCGCCCACGAATTCATCGAACGCCTGCCGAACGGCTACAAATCCTTCCTCGGCGAACGGGGCGTGCGCCTGTCCGGCGGCCAGCGCCAGCGCATCGCCATCGCCCGCGCCCTGCTGAAAAACCCGCCGCTGCTGCTGCTCGACGAAGCGACCAGCGCGCTCGACGCGGAATCGGAACGCCTGGTGCAAAAGGCGCTGGAGGCGGCCATGGTGGGCCGCACCACCGTCATCATCGCGCACCGCCTGGCCACCGTGCAGCGGGCCGACCGCATCATCGTCATGGAAGACGGCAGGATCGTCGAGACGGGCACGCATGCGTCGCTGGTGGCGCTCGGAGGCATCTACGCGAATCTTGCCGCACTGCAATTCCATCACGTACAGCTCAATCCAGCGGAATAATCATGAACGCACTTTTCCACGCCAACCTGGGCATCACCGATTTCTGGACCTTTTTGCTGGGGACCATCTTCATCGTCATCCTGCCCGGTCCCAACTCCATGTACGTGCTGTCGGTCGCCGCCCAGCGCGGCGTGCGGCCCGCCTACCAGGGCGCCTTCGGCATCTTCGCCGGCGACCTGATTCTGATGGTGCTGTCGGCCTGCGGCGTCGCTTCGCTGCTGAAAGCCAGCCCGGCCCTGTTCTACGTCGTGAAATACATCGGCGCGGCCTACCTGGGCTGGATCGGCCTGCAGATGCTGATAGGCTGCTGGCGCAAGCTGCGCGCCCCCGCGCCCGCTGAAGGCGAAGCGGCAGCCGTGCCGCCCCCCGTCAAGGAAAGCGACCCGTTCCGCAAGGCGCTGATCATCAGCCTGATGAACCCGAAAGCGATTTTGTTCTTCATCTCGTTTTTCATCCAGTTCGTCGACCCGGCCTTTGCAAAGCCCGTGCTGTCCTTCATCGGCCTGGGCCTGATCTGCCAGGTGATCAGCTTTACCTACCTGACGGCCATCATCTTTGTCGGCGCGCGGCTGGCCGAGACCTTCCGCCGCCGTCGCCGCCTGTCGGCCGGCATGGGCGGCGGCGTGGGCGCCATGTTCATCGGCTTTGGCGCGAAACTGGCCACGGCCACCCTGTAAGGAAAACACCGTGAACGAGCTTGAACTGCGCCAGCGCTGCCATACCATCCTGCCGGGCCACCGCCAGCCCACGCCAGCGGCCACCTTCGCCGCCATGGCCGCCTGGTGCGATGCCAACGATGTTGCACACGATACCTATGGCGAAGGCGCGCTGATCGAACAGTTCGAGAACAAGATCGCCGGCCTGCTCGGCTTCGAGGCGGCCGTATTCTGCATCACGGGCACCATGACGCAAGTCACGGCCCTGCGCCTGGCCTGCCAGGACCGGGGCTCGCGCCTCGTCGCGCTGCACCCGACATCGCACATCCTGCGCCACGAACGGGGCAACCATGAATTGCTCGACCACTTCAAGGGCTTGATGCTGGGCGACCCGCACCGCCCGTGGACGGCGGACGACCTGCGCGCCGTGCCCGATGCGCTGGGCGCCGCGCAGGTCGAACTGCCGATGCGCGAGATCGGCGGCCAGTGCCCGTCGTGGGAAGAGTTGAGCCAGATCAAACGGCACTGCCGCGAACGCAATATCCATCTGCACATGGATGGCGCGCGCCTGTGGGAAGCGCAAGCCGGTTTTGGCCAGTCCCTGCCCGCCATCTGCGACGGTTTTGATTCCGTCTACGTGTCGCTGTACAAGGGCATCGGCGGCCTCGGCGGCGCCATGCTGGCCGGCAGCCGCCCGTTTGTCGAGCGTGCGCGCGCGTGGTTCCACCGCCAGGGCGGCAACATCGTGCACCGCACGCCCTACGTGGTGGCCGCCGCCATGCAGTTCGACGCGCGCCTCGCCGCCATGCCCCGCTATTTTGCGCGCACGCAGTGGCTGTACGCGCTGCTGCGCGATTTTCCATCGATCGCCGTCAACCCCGCCCAGCCGCAGGCCAACATGCTGCACCTGCACCTGCCCGTATCGCGCGAACGGGTCATCGCCATC
Source organism: Janthinobacterium aestuarii (assembly GCF_046113285.1). Taxonomy (NCBI): domain Bacteria; kingdom Pseudomonadati; phylum Pseudomonadota; class Betaproteobacteria; order Burkholderiales; family Oxalobacteraceae; genus Janthinobacterium; species Janthinobacterium aestuarii. Next base: position 2,660,147 of record NZ_CP142524.1, on the reverse strand, counting down.
CGCAACCAGGTGGCCGAAGACCACGGCATCTGGCTGTTCGGCCGCGCCAGCCACGCGGCCCTGCCCGGGCACAGCGTGGTGGAGTGGTATGTGGGCGACAACTTGCTGGAACTGCCCGACGACACCGTACGGCTGGCCTTGACCCTGCTGGATCAGGCCATGCGTAACAAGGCACCATCGGCGTAGGTCGGGGTAGGTCGGGTTAGCGCACAGCGCGTAACCCGACAAGACCACAGCCACAGCCAACAATACCGTCGGATTACGCGCGGCTTCGCCACGCTAATCCGACCTACCCCCTACCGCGCCCAACAGCGCACCACCGCTGGGGTCTGCCAAAAAAAAAGCGCCCGAAGGCGCTTTTTTCATTCATGGCGGCCGGGTCGGCCGCCACTACCTGCTTAGAACTTGTAGTTATAAGCGAGACCGATCAACTGCATGCGGGTCTTGAACAGGCCCTTGGTGGTTTCACCGTTGCCGGTGCAGCCCGTCTTGACCGGCGAGCAGTCGTTTGTGTAGTTGACGTCAGCATCCTTGAAGTCGATATAGCTGTAAGCCAGGTCGATCGAGGAATTGGCGTTCAGCTTCCAGTTCGCGCCGATCGAATACTGCATGCGGTCGCTGTCCGGCAAGGCCGGGTGGCGCAATTCGGCGCTGCGGACCGGCGCCTGGTCGTGGGCGATACCGGCGCGCAGCATCAGGCTTTCGCTGTACTTGTAGTTGGTGCCCAGCGACACGCGGTAGGTGTCTTTCCAGTTCTGGCGAATGCGCTCGGCGCCTTCGGCCGTCGGCGGGAACTGGATATCCAGGTTCTGCAGGCGCGAAGTGCGGGTCCAGGTGACGTCGCCCATCAAGGCCCATTTATCATCCATCTGATGGAAGGCGTTGACCGACAGGGTTTCCGGCGTGCGCAATTCCACCAGCGCTTCCGAATTGACCTTGTTCGATGCCTTGGCGATGAAGGCGTTCACGGCCGGATTGCTCGTCACTTGCGAGAAGTCCCAGATGGTGCTGCCCTTGAGCTTGTGCGAAATCGACGAGCGGTAAGCGATACCGAAACGCGTGCCTTCGTTCAGCTGGTACAGGTAGCCCAGGTTGAAGCCGAAGCCCCAGTCATGGCCATCCATCGAGGCATGGCCATCCTTGATCGGGCCCTGCAGCGCGGCGCCCGCAGCTTGCGCCGCAGCCAGACCCTGCGTCTTGGCGATATTGGCCAGGAAGGCCTGCGATGCGCTAGGGGCAAACTTGCCCAGGAAAGCAACCGAACCCGGCACGTCCACGCCCTGGCCCAGTTCCGCCTTCATGTATTCGGCCGTCACGCCGAAACCGAACGAGTGGTGCTGGTCCAGCTTGAACGACACGGAAGGATTCAGGGCGATGGCTTCGAGCTTGATATTGGTGATCGCGTAGCGGCCATACCAGTCGTTGCCGTAGTCAAGCTTGGCGCCATACGGCACGAACAGGCCAGCGCCGACGGTCCACTGCTCATTGATTTTCTTGCTGGCATACAGCGCTGGCGCGAACACGGCATCCGGCGCATAGTCCTTGGTTGCCGCGTAAGGCGTGCGGTTGCCCGGGAAGAAAGGCTTGGAGCCCGAATCCGTGTAGGTCGAATGCGGTACCACCAGGGTGCCGCCGCCCACGAATTGCGTGCCTTCCAGGCGCGCCATGCCGGCCGGGTTATAGAAAATGGTCGACGCGTCGGCCGCTTCGGCGCCGCTGGCATCGGCCGTGCCCTGGGCGGAAACGCTTTGCGAGCCGAAACGGTAGCCCGATGCCTGGGCGGTGGAAGCGAAGCCGGCGCATGCGACGGCGATGAGGAGGGGCAGATATTTATGTTTCAAGTTAGTCTCTCTTTATTATATGAAGTGTCTTCGTCACATTGTCCCGGGTAGCTCAACCTCACCCGTCCTGCACTGTTCTTGCCGCCGTGAACTCCAATTCACTGACGGCATGAGCGAAGCATATAATATTTTTTAGAAAAAAGCGAACGTTCGCTCTTTTTATGAAACAGCGTTGTTTTCCATGCCAATCACGACGCACTACAGCGCCGGCGCCGGGGCTGGAAGCGGTATCAGGAAGCGCTGATGCATCAGTGCCAGCATCTGTTCGGCCGGCACGGGACGCGAGATGAAATAGCCCTGCACTTCATTGCATTGCAGCGCGCGCAGGATGTCGAGCTGCTCGCGCGTCTCCACGCCTTCGGCCACCACGCTCATGCCCAGCGCATGGGCCATCGACAGGATGGCGCGCACGAAGACCTCGCCCTGCTCCGAGCGGCCCAGCTCCATGGTGAAGGCGCGGTCGATCTTCAAGCCATCCATGGCGAACTTCTGCAGCTGCGACAGCGAGGAATAGCCGGTGCCGAAATCGTCGACCAGCAGGCGCACGCCCAGCGCGCGGATGGCCGACAGCTGCTCCACGGCGCGGTTCTGCTCATCCATCATGGCCGATTCCGTGATCTCCACCTCGATCAGGCGCGCGTCGATGCGGTGGCGCGTCAGCGCGGACGCCAGCACCTGGTGCACGTCGCCGCGGCCGAACTGGCGCGCCGACACGTTGATCGACACGGGCACCAGTTCCAGCCCGCTGGCCTGCCAGCGCGCCATCTGCAGGCATACCTTCTCGATGACGACTTCGCCCAGCTGCGAAATGAGGCCGCTGCTCTCGGCCACGGGGATGAATTCCAGCGGCGGCACCATGCCATGCTGCGGATGGTGCCAGCGCACCAACGCCTCCATGCTGCACAGCTGTCCGCTCATGGCGTCGACGCGCGGCTGGTAGACGACGAGGAACTGGTCCTGCTCCAGCGCCGCCACCAGGCTTTGCTCCAGTTCGCGGCGGTTGCGGATGGTTTCGAACAATTCGGGCTGGAAGAAGCGGTGATGGCCCTTGCCCGCCACTTTCACGGCGTACATGGCGATATCGGCGTTCTTCAGCAGCACTTCCGTCTCGGCCCCATCGCGCGGATACAGGCTGATGCCGATCGAGGCCCCCATCTTGTGGCGTTCGCTGCCCAGGTAAAACGGTTCGTCAAAGGCGATGGCGATGCGCTGCGCCACCTGCTCGGCGCGGCTGTCGTCCTCCACGGGGTCGAGCACGACAACGAATTCGTCGCCGCCCAGGCGCACGACGTGGTCGCCCGGCCGCAGCACGGCCTTCAGGCGCAGGGAGGCGGCGCGCAGCACTTTATCTCCCTCGGCGTGGCCCTGCGTATCGTTGATATCCTTGAAGCCGTCCAGGTCGATGAACAGCAGCGCCAGCATGCGCCGCGCGATGGCGGCGCGGCCCAGGGCGCCGGGCAGGAATTGCTGCAGCCAGTATCGGTTGGGCAAGCCCGTCAAGCCGTCCTCGTTGGCCAGGCGGCGCAAGTCGCGCTCGTGCTCCTTGGCCGTGCTGATGTCTTGCAGAGTGACGGCCAGGCGGTCGCCGCTGCGCACCAGGCGCCGGCGTATCCAGCGCAGCTTGAAAGGATTGCCTTCCGGCAGCTCGATCTCTTCCTCGGAGAAGCCGGACTCCATGGCGGCCCGGTAATTGTGGATCAGGTCGCGGAAATACGGCTCATGGGCGCGCGACTGCAGGCGCATGCCCAGCAATTGTTCGCGCCGCACGCCGAAGTAGCCGGCGCCCGGCTCGTTGCAGTCGACCATCTCGAAATCGAGGATGCTGCCATCGGCGCCGCGCAGGGCGGCGATGATATAAAAGCCGTCGCTCGTGCCTTCGGTGGCCATGCGGTAGGCATTGCGCACGCCTTCGGACTGGTGGTGGCGCCACGCCAGGCGCAGCGACAGCACCGTGGCGACGGCGGCAAAGGCCAGCAGCAGCACGGTGACGGCCCGCGCGATGCCGATATAGATGGTGCGCGTTTCCTCGTAGGGGTGCAGCATTTCGCCGTCCGACAGGCCGACCACGGCCGCAAACGGATAGGCTTTCAGCGCCTGCCAGCCCACATAACGGCTTTGCTTGTCGGAAAAAGCGATCCGGCCGCCCGAATGCAGGGCGCCGCTCTCCGTTTCCAGGAAACTGGTGTCGAGGAATGGCGTACCCTGTGCGCTCTGGGCCGGCAACACGCGCGCACCGAGACGCGTGCTGAACAGCTCGCCCTCTTCCCCCACCATGGCGGACATGCCGAACTTGCCGAAATTGACACTGTTGTAGAATTCGGAAAAATAGCTGGAGTGGATGGAGATCAGCAGCACGCCGTCGAAATTGCCATCCACGTCTTCCAGCCGGCGCGTGAAATGCACGAGGCTTTCGTCGGCGCCCGGGGGTGCCGCCGCTTCGCTGGCGGCATTGGCCTTTCCCAGCGCGATGCGCAGCGCGCTGGAATTGCTGCGCCAGTGGCGCAGCAGGAAATCGCTGCGCTCGTTGACGCGCAGGCGCTGCAGCGGCGCCGTGGCCGTCACGGGATGACCCTTGCGGTCGAGAATGGCGACGATGGCAAATTGCGGCAAGGCATACATGCCCTGCGTCTTCAATTGGTCGAGACGCAACTGGCCGCGCGAATTTTCCCATTCATACTTGAGCTGCAAGGTCAGCTGGTCCATCTGCTCCAGGGTGCGCAGCAGATACTGGCTGTAGGCTTTCGACAACGAGGAAACGCTGTCGAGCGCCTGCTGCTGCGCCACCTTTTTTTCCGCCTCCAGCTGCAGCAAGGTGGCCGTCCACAGCACCGCGCACAGGACCAGCCCCAGCAAGGGCCAAGCCAGGATCAGGCGCAGATTGGCCTTGAAAAAATCGGCCCTGCTCATCTCCACTACGGCGCCGTTATTATTATTTACAAATTGTCGCAAGAACATGGTGCAGCGTCTGCCGTTTCTGTGTATTTCTTCAAGGACACACAAATTACCACAGAGTCATGTTTACAGGTAAGCCGGCCGCGTAATTATGTATGCGGCCCGCAGACCGCCTGTCGCGCCTGCGTTACAATCACCATCCTTACCGTTGGAGAAATACATGCAGCAATATCAAGATTTGATCAAGACCGTGCTCGAAACGGGCAGCTGGCAAGACAACCGCACGGGCATCCGCACCCTGAGCGTGCCGGGCGCCATGATGCGTTTCGACTTGGCCAACGGCAACTTCCCTGCCGTCACGACCAAGAAACTGGCTTTCAAATCCGTGATCGGCGAATTGTGCGCCTTCCTGCGCGCCTCGCGCAACGCGGCCGAGTTCCGCGCGCTGGGCTGCAAGGTGTGGGACCAGAACGCCAATGAAAATGCGCAATGGCTGGCCAACCCCTACCGCGAAGGCGAGGATGACCTCGGTCCCGTGTATGGCGTGCAATGGCGTCAATGGCCTGCGTACAAGCTGCTCGACGCCGACCAGCCCGCGCAAATCGCCGACGCGCAAGCGAACGGTTTTACCCTGGTTGCCCCCATCGTCGAGGACGGCGTGCAAAAAGTGCTGCTGTACAAGGCCGTCGACCAGTTGCGCGAATGCCTGGACACCATCATGCACAATCCCGGCAGCCGCCGCATCCTGTTCCACGGCTGGAACCCGGCCGTGCTTGATGCCGTCGCCCTGCCCGCCTGCCACTTGCTGTACCAGTTCATCCCGAACGCCAGCACGCGCGAAATTTCGCTGTGTTTATATGTGCGCAGCAACGATATCGGCCTGGGCACGCCGTTCAACATCGCCGAAGGCGCGGCCCTGCTGCACCTGGTGGCGCGCCTGACGGGCTACACGCCGCGCTGGTTCACCTACTTCATCGGCGACGCGCACATCTATGAAAACCACCTCGACATGGTGGAAGAACAATTGAAGCGCACGCCGTTCCCGGCGCCCAAGTTTGTCATTTCCGACCGCGTGCCCGATTACGCGAAGACGGGCAAATACGAACCGGAATGGCTGGAAAAGATCGAACCGTCGGATTTCTCGCTGGAAGGTTATGAACACCATGCGCCGATCAAGGCGGCGATGGCCGTCTGATGGCGGTCGCACCGCTGGCAGCCCTGCACCGCAAGCTGTTTGACGAAACGGACGGCGTTAAGTTTTCCAAGCTGAAAGACCGGTTGCTGAAAAAGCATGCGGCCGACGAGCGGCAAGCCGTGCTCGCTATCCTGACCGCCTACGCCAGGGAAGGCCAGTTGCTGCACTGGCGCGCCTTCCTGATGACGGATATCGTCGCCCTGGCCGAACCGGGAGAATACGGCGATTTTTTCAGCTGGAGCCTTGATATGGACGGCCTCGCCTACTGGGGCGTGGATGGCATGCTCAAAAGCATGGGCAAGGAGGCGTATGCTCCGCTCGTGGCCTTGGCCACTGCGGAAAATGCCAAGCTGAGCGTGCGCGCCAAGGCCGTGAAAAGCTTGGCCGTCTTCAGCCGCCAGCCTTTCGATGCCGGTTTGCCGTACGATCCCGGCCATTGGAAGGAAGAGCAGCTGCGACTGGAGGCTGTACAGGCCTGGCAGCGCGATGGCTACCCGGATGGCGCAGGCCATGCGGCGCCCGCCACTCACGCGGCGCTCGAGGATCCGCGCACGCCGCTGGAAAAGGCTGCCGCCAGGCTGGAGAAAAAACTGGCGGCCCGGCGCAAAAAGGAGCAGGACCTTGCGCAGCCATCGAACTGGCTGACCATCGCCAGCGCCGCCGACATGGCCGGCATCGCGCAGCGCTGGGCCTTGCCGGAGCAGTACCGGCGCTTCCTCGCTTGCCATTCGCCGCTGCGGGTGTTGATCGACAGCCAACAATATTTCCAGGGCTTGAGCCTGTACGGCGCGGCCGGGCTGGTCAAGGCCCAGTCCGGTTACGCCTGGGATGCCGTCAGCGGCGCCGCCATCGCCGGCTGGCCGGAACAATACCTGGTGATCGCCGACGCGGGCGCCGATCCGTATTGCCTGGACTTGGGCGCCATTGCCGGCGGCGATGCGCCCGTGTACACGGCAGAACACGGCATGGGCGCATGGCGCTTCGAGCGCCATGCGGACAGTTTCATCGACTTCCTGAACGAGATCGCGGCGGCGGCCTAGCCTGCTTCGCCTCCCGGTCCGCCCGGGCCGGGACCGCCTGGGCCGCCCGGCCCCCGTCCGCCCGGCGGACCGAAGCGCGGTTCCCGTTCGCCCTCTTTCGCCGCCGACGTGGCGCCGCCCAGGCGGTACGACAGCCCCACGTAAATCATGCGTCCATCGAAGCGCCGCGTGCTCGTCTCGCGCAAGGAAGCGCTGTTGATGACGGTTTCCATCTTGTTGCTGCTGAACACATCGGTCACATTCATGACCAGGCTCAGCTGCGGCGTCACCGTGTGGCGCCAGCTCACGTTCAAGGTGTTGTTCGGCGAACGGTAGCCCTGTCCCGACAGCATCTTGCCCTGCATTTGCAGGGCCAGCTGCAGCTGGTTGGCCGGGTTGATCTGGTAATTGAGGCGCGCGCGGCCGCTCAGGGCATTCGCCGTGCGCGTGCTGCGGTTGCCCAGGTCGTCGGAACTCGTCTGCTGGCTGCGCGCCAGGTTGCCGCTCGTGTTCAGGGTCAACGATGGCGTGAGCTTGCCGCTGACGCTGAACTCCAGGCCGCTCGAATGGCTGCCCTCGCCGTTTTCCCGCGTTGTCAGCAGCACATTGTCACTGATGAAATAGCGGTAATCGACGATGGCATCCGTGTCGCGCCGGTGGTAGGCACGCAAGCTGCTTTCCAGGCCAAACAATTTGGTTTCATAGCCGATCTCGAACGAATCCGTCTGCGTGGGTTTCAGCTTCGGGTTGCCGGCCGACACATTGAACTCATCGCGGTAGATCACGTACGGGTTCAGGTCGCCCGCGCTCGGGCGGCGCAGGCGGTGCGCATAGCTGAAGCGCAGGTTGCTCTCGTCGCTGACCTTATACGTGGCGAACAGGCTGGGAATGTAGTTGATGTAATTGTTGCCGGCCTCGACGCCGCTGGTGATCTGGCGCACGTTCAAGTCCGTGTATTCGGCGCGCAAGCCGGCCAGCGCACCCCAGCGCTCGCTCAGGCGCATCTGGTAGGAGCCGTACAGCGCAATGGTGCGTTCGTCGAGCTCGAAACGGTTGCTGCGCATGGGGTTGACGGTGGCAAGCAGACTGGCCGGGTTGATGTCCGTGTACAGGGTGTCGAAGCTGCTCTTGTTGTCGGCCACCTTGTAGCCGAGCTTGGCCGTGCCGCCCGCCAGCGGACGCTCGTAGTCGCCGCTGAAGTCGACGATGCGGTTGCCCGTCTCGCTGTGCTGGCGCGCGCGGCTGTCGAAGGCATTCACGGGCGCCACCGCATAGGTATTGGCGTAATCGCTGTCGCTCTCGTTGGTCGACGACGACACGCGCAAATCGATCTTGAGAGTTTCCCCCGGCAACTCGCCCTTGTGGTCGTAGCGCGCGCCCCAGCTGTAGTTGCGGCTGTCGCCGTTGCGCACGGTACTGCGCACATAGTCGCCGATGGTGCTGCCCGTGCTGTCGCCATTGAGGTAGCGGTCGAGCGAGCGCTGGTCGTTGCTGCGCCCGTTATACGACACGCTGGCGGCAAGGGTGTCGTTGGCGTTCAGGTTGTAATTGACGGTGCCATGCAAGCCCAGCGAGTCGTTCAAGCCATTGCTGGTGGACTGCTGACTGCTGGGGGCGAACGCGCCCGTGCCACGCTCCAGGCGCTCGCGGCTGACCTCGGCCACGGAATTGCGGCCGTCATGACGCACATTGATGCCGCCCTGGTAGCCCCACGGCCCCTCGTTATAGGTGCCGGAGACGGAGCTGTTGTAGCGTCCGGCAATGCCCGCATTCGCGTTGACGGTGGCAAAACCGCCCGGCTTGCGGTTGCGCCGCATCACCAGGTTCAGGATCGGGCCGCCACCGGCCTCGTTGCCGAACTGGGCGCCGGGATTGTTGATCACTTCCACGGATTCGATATCGTCGGCGGCCATGGCGTTCAGGGTGGCGCCGCGCGAATCGCCCTGCAGCATGGCCGACGGCTTGCCATCGATCAAGATCTGCACATTGCTGCTGCCGCGCAGGGAGACGGCCCCATCGGGATCGACGGCCACCGACGGCACATTGTTCAAGGCATCGGCCGCCGTGCCATTGGTGCTGCCGACGTCGGACTTGACGTCGTAGACTTGCCGGTCGATGCGGCCCGTGGGACGTTCGGCCGTCACGCTGACGGACGGCGGCGCATCCACGGCGGGCGTCTTGGCAGGCGGCTTGACGATGGTATCACCGGTGACGGTTTGCGCCTGAACAGCGGCGCCGGAGACGAGCAGGCTGCCGCCCGCCAGGCAATGGAAAAGAAGTTTATGCATTTGGCTAAAAATAATCGAGACGCTACGGATGAGGCACTACGCCGCAGCGTGAGAGCACATGCCAAGCATGCCACGATTGCAAGGAGCAAAGCAAATGCGAACCATTGTTATTTACTTCAATTTACAAATCTCCGGTGCTTGTGGCATTCCAGCCTCATGCCATGCAGCTCGCGCTGCCCGGGATATCTCCGATGCCCGCAAGCGTCGCGAGCGCCGTGTTGCCATGGCCGGCACCCGCGTCGCGCACGTAGTTTTCGCCGGCCTCAAAAACGGTACGCCAGGCTAGCCAGCAAGGTCGGATTATGGGACGCAGACTCAGTCAGCGAAGCTCCCCCGCGGGTACGCCAGGCCAGCGTCATGCCTGCGCTCCATGCTGCGCCTGCATAGCGGACGCCGACGCCACTGCCGGCCAGCGTGCGCCGGTTTCCCGTACTCGCCAAGGCGTCCTTGTTGATGTCAACTCGTCCCATATCGTAGAAGACGAACGGCACCGCCGCACCGATTGTGTAGCGCACCTCGGCCTGTGCCAGCCAGCCATTGTCACCATACGCCTCGCCGTTAGGATACGCCCGCACACCGTTCACGCCCCCAAGGCCCAGCTTTTCGGACGGGTCGAGGTTATTCCCCGCGCGCTGCGCGGACAGGCGACCATAGAGGTCAATCTTGCTATTGAGGGACTGAACGCGCGCCAGATCGATGTTCAGCTTGGAGAACGCACCGGCCGTGCGGGCGCTCGCGCTGTCGATGGTCTCGCTTGCCTTATCCAGTCCGAGGCGCCCATGCACCCACGAGACGACACCGTAGGTGATGCCGGCGTAAATGAACTGATCGCGCACGTCAAAGGACAAATTGACCGGCACGACTGTACTTCGCTTGTCACTTGACGACGAAGTCGCCCCTTGGCGGTCCTGCAGGGACTTGTGATCGATGCTGGCCGAGACGATCAGGTTGCGCGACTGCGAGCGGACGATCGGATAGCTCATCCCGACGCTCGCCACGTCCGCCGTGCCGCGCGCGCCGAGGGACGCGAAACTGCCTGCAAGTTCGTAGTATGAATGCGTGTAACTGGCGCGTCCGCGCAAGCCGCTGTAACCGATGGGTGCCGCATACGCCACCGATCCAAACCACATTTGGGCATCCGTATAGAGCGCCTGCAGCGAGAGTTGATCACCGAGCATGAATGGACTGTCGGCATCCAGGCTCGCGTGAAGACGCGTGCGGCCGGTCGCCCGCGTGCCAAAATTGTCGATCCCCGCTTCCCCCTTGTAACGATGATCCCTTTGCACATCGACGATCAGGTCGCCAGTGCCGACCTCCTTTCCAGGGCGCATCAGCGGCGCCGTGATCACGCCGGGCTGATCGTTCAATAAAAGGGTCGTGCGCTCCAACAGGTGCGCCTCGATCAAGGCGCCCTTCGGCAGTGCCGACAGGAAGCCTTGCGCCCCTGACGTCAATGCGCCATCGCCCGTCGCCTGCACCAGGCCATAACGACCTTCGAGGATCTCGATGCGTAATTCGCCAGCGGACAGATCCTGTTGTGGCAGGTAAGCACGCGCGAAAGGATAGCCGGCTTGCTGATAACGGGAGGTAATGTGTGCGGCAAGCGCGGACAGTCCCGCGAAGTCATATGTCTTGCCTGTGACCGGGCCAAGGTCGGCCAGCAGTTCCGTACTCGGGATCTGCGTGTTGCCGCTTATCGTCACGCGCTGCAGCGTTATTTGCACGCCACCGGAAACCTGTGCCGCCGTTTGAGGCGCAGGCAGCACGCGCAGCGTGGGTGCCGCACGACTGGTCGGTTGCGGCAGCGTACGCGCATTTTCCTGCAGCAGCGTACCCGCCTCAGGTAATTGCTGGGCAAGCGCGGGCATGCAGGCCGTGACGAACAGCGTCATCGGCAAAACAGTGGATGGATGCTTCATAGAATACCCATGTCCTGAAGGTGTCAGAGATTATTCGGCGCCGGGGCGTTGGAGGTATCGCTGCTTGCGCTGGCAGGCATGCGGATGCCGCCAGATACGACCATCACATCGAGATATTTGGCATCGCGGTTGGCACCAGCGCCTTGGGTCGACGACTGGCGCCGCTGCGTGGTGCTGGCCGGTGCCGCATTAGCGCCCGTCCCCTCGCTCATGGCAGTCTGTGCTGTCCCCGACTGCGGCGCAGTCACGCTTTCAGCCACGGCGACATAGGCCAGCCCGCCGACCGCGGGCGCGGCAAACGACGACGTAATACCCGCCGCCTGCGGCGTAATCGTCGCCGCGGCTGCCGTTGCCGTTGCCGTTGCCGTTGCCGTTGCCGTTGCCGTTGCCGTTGCCGTTGCCGTTGCCGTTGCCGTCGAGTTTGCCCGGGCTGGTGCCGTCAGTATCCTGCCTGTGCTTGAACTTGACGCAGGGATAAGGTAATTGCCGGCATCTGCACCGCTCAAAGTGAGGCCGGTGACGCTGACCGGAATGGCAATACCGGCAGATGCCTGTGCGAATTTCGCTGAGGCCGAATTGGCATCGAGCTTAACGGTATCGTTGGCGACGAGCCCTGTAAGCGTTGCTGGCGTTGCAATCATTGCCGTCGTCGTGCCGTCAGCCGTCTTGTCGGCAACGGCGAGACCGCTGACGGTAACAAGTTTCGGCGTAATGGCCGCCGTCACGCTGGCCGGCGCGGTCACGCTGTAGTTCGCCGCCAGGCCGCTGGCGTCGCCCAGCTGGCCGCCGCTGACGGTCACGGTTTTGCCGCTGCCGGCATTCTTGTCGGCAAACGCACCCGTCAATGCACCCAGTGCCAGGGTTTCATTGCCGACCAGGCCCGACAGCGTGCCGCCGCTCAGCGTGGCCGCCGTGCCGCCGTCATAGATTTTATTCGCAGCCGACACGCCCGTGATACTGAGCGCTTTCGGCGTAATGGCCGCCGTCACGCTGGCCGGTGCAGTGACACTGTAGTTGGCCGCCAGGCCCGTGCCGTCGCCCAGCTGGCCGCCGCTGACGGTCACGGTTTTGCCGCTGCCGGCATTCTTGTCGGCAAATGCGCCTGTCAGTGCGCCCAGTGCCAGGGTTTCGTTGCCGACCAGCCCCGACAGCGCACCGCCGCTCAGCGTGGCTGCCGTGCCGCCATCATAGATTTTATTCGCAGCCGACACGCCCGTGATACTGAGCGCTTTCGGCGTAATGGCCGCCGTCACGCTGGCCGGCGCGCTCACGCTGTAGTTCGCCGCCAGGCCACTACCGTCGCCCAGCTGGCCGCCGCTGACGGTCACGGTTTTGCCGTTGCCGGCATTCTTGTCGGCAAATGCGCCTGTCAGTGCGCCCAGTGCCAGGGTTTCGTTGCCGACCAGCCCCGACAGCGCACCGCCGCTCAGCGTGGCCGCCGTGCCGCCGTCATAGATTTTATTCGCGGCCGACACGCCCGTGATACTGAGCGCTTTCGGCGTAATGGCCGCCGTCACGCTGGCCGGCGCGCTCACGCTGTAGTTGGCCGCCAGGCCCGTGCCGTCGCCCAGCTGGGCGCCGCTCACGGTCACGGTTTTGCCGCTGCCGGCATTCTTGTCGGCAAATGCACCCATCAGTGCGCCCAGTGCCAGGGTTTCGTTGCCGACCAGGCCCGACAGCGTGCCGCCGGCCAGCGTTGCCGCCGTGCCGCCGTCATAGATTTTATTCGCGGCCGACACACCCGTGATACTGAGCGCCTTCGTCGTAATGGCCGCCGTCACGCTGGCCGGCGCAGTGACGCTGTAGTTGGCCGCCAGGCCCGTGCCGTCGCCCAGCTGGCCGCCGCTGACAGTCACGGTTTTGCTGCTGCCGGCATTCTTGTCGGCAAACGCACCGGTCAATGCAGCCAAGGCGAGCGTCTCGTTGCCGACCAGGCCCGACAGCGTGCCGCCGGTCAGCGTGGCCGCCGTGCCGCCGTCATAGATTTTATTCGCGGCCGACACACCCGTGATACTGAGCGCCTTCGTCGTAATGGCCGCCGTCACGCTGGCCGGCGCAGTGACACTGTAGTTGGCCGCCAGGCCCGTGCCGTCGCCCAACTGGCCGCCGCTGACGGTCACGGTTTTGCCGTTGCCGGCATTCTTGTCGGCAAATGCGCCTGTCAGTGCGCCCAGTGCCAGGGTTTCGTTGCCGACCAGCCCCGACAGCGCACCGCCGCTCAGCGTGGCCGCCGTGCCGCCATCATAGATTTTATTCGCGGCCGACACGCCCGTGATACTGAGCGCTTTCGGCGTAATGGCCGCCGTCACGCCGGCCGGCGCAATCACGCTGTAGTTGGCCGCCAGGCCCGTGCCGTCGCCCAGCTGGCCGTCGCTGACGGTCACGGTTTTGCCGCTGCCGGCATTCTTGTCGGCAAACGCACCCGTCAATGCGCCCAAGGCGAGCGTTTCGTTGCCGACGAGGCCCGACAGCGCACCGCCGGTCAGCGTGGCCGCCGTGCCGCCGTCATAGATTTTATTCGCGGCCGACACGCCCGTGATACTGAGCGCCTTCGGCGTAATGGCCGCCGTCACGCCGGCCGGCGCGCTCACGCTGTAATTCGCCGCCAGGCCCGTGCCATCGCCCAGCTGGACGCCGCTCACGGTCACGGTTTTGCCGTTGCCGGCATTCTTGTCGGCAAATGCGCCTGTCAGTGCGCCCAGCGTCACGGTTTCGTTGCCGACCAGGCCCGACAGCGTGCCGCCGCTCAGCGTGGCCGCCGTGCCGCCGTCATAGATTTTATTCGCGGCCGACACGCCCGTGATGCTGAGCGCCTTCGGCGTAATCGCCGCCGTCACGCTGGCCGGCGCGCTCACGCTGTAATTCGCCGCCAGACCCGTGCCGTCGCCCAGCTGGCCGCCGCTGACGGTCACGGTTTTGCCGCTGCCGGCATTCTTGTCGGCAAACGCACCCGTTAATGCGCCCAAGGCGAGCGTTTCGTTGCCGACCAGCCCCGACAGCGTGCCGCCAGTCAGCGTGGCCGCCGTGCTGCCGTCATAGATTTTATTCGCGGCCGACACGCCCGTGATGCTCAGCGCTTTCGTCGTGATGCTGGCCGTGCCGCTCGCCTGGTCCGTGATCGCATAGTTGCCCGCGTCCGCGCCGCCATGCGAGCTGGTCAGTATCACCGTCTTGCCGTTGCCGGCGTTCTTGTCGGCAAAGGCGCCAGTCGCGCCGACCGTTACCGCATCGCCGGCGACCAGGCCCGTGAGCACGACGTTCGATGCATTGACCGTGGCAGCCGTGCTGCCGTCATAGACCTTGCTGGCGGCGGTGATGCCGGACACCGTCAGCGCCTTCGGCGTGATGTCGGCCGTGACGCCTGCAGGCTGCGAGAACGTGTAATTCGAGGCCGAACCCGTGCCATCCGTTAGCGATATTGTCGACAAGCTCACCGCCTTGCCCGTGCCGACATCCTTGCTGGCAAACGCACCGGCAATAGCGCCCAGGTTCAGCGTCTCGCTACCGACCATGCCGGATAGCGCCCCCCCCGACAGCGTGGCCGCCGTGGTGCCGTCATAGACCTTGTTTGTTGCGCTGATACCGCTGACGGTGAGCGCCTTGGGCGTAATGAACACGGCATTGCTTGCGCTGGCCGCGCCCAGGCCGGGCAGCTGATAGTTGCTGGCCAGGCCGCCCACGCCGTTGAGCAGCGACGCCGTCGTGATCCAGCGCGCTGAAGCGGCGTTGGCGCTGTTGGCGGTCGCGCCGCTCACGCCGAGGTCTTCGCCGGCGACCAGATTGCCGAGGATGACGCTCGAGAAAGCAGCCGATCCATCGTACGTCCTGGTGCCGCCAAGTGTGACCGTGCGCGCAGTGATTTGCGCCGTAGCGCTGGCGGAGTTAGCTGCCAGGCTGTAGTTGCCCATGTCCGCGCCGCCGAGCGTAATGCCCGAGATATTGACGGAGTACGTGCCCACGTTCTTGGCACCGAAAGTACCTGTGCCGCTGGCCGTGACGACATCGCCTGCGATCGCGCCGGCCACTGACACGGCAGCCGTCGTGTTGCCGTCATAAACCTTGTCGGCGGCGCTGGGCGTCAGCTGTTTTTGCGTTATGGAAAAGCTGCCGGTGTTGAAATACCCGACCGCATACGTCGTGCCGCCCGTCGTGTAATTGGTGGGGTTGGCCGATGCAGCCACGAGCTTGGTATACGTGCCGACGTTCTTGCTGGTGGTAGCGAAGGCAGGCGCCGGAACCAGATTCGACACCGAAAAGTTAGCAATGTCGGTGGTGGCCGAATACGTCAGGCCGGAGGTCGCTGTATTGCCATCGTAGATCTTGCTGCCGGAACCGGCTTGGGTAATGAACAGCGCGCGCGTGGCCATGTCGACGGCTTGATACGTCGCGTAGAGGTAGCTGTTGTTGGAACCCGGAACGACCATCGTCCCGCAATTGGGCAGCTGTGCCGAACAGGTGGACAGCTGAGGCGCCTGCGTGTAGGCCGACAACTGGGGCGCGCCGTTGACATAGACCAGCCAGCCGGCGACCGACGGGCCCTGGAATACGACTTGGGCACGGCTTCCATATGAGACCAGTCCAATGGCTCCCGCATTGAGGTCGGCAGACGTATAGTTGCCTGGCGTGGCGTTGACCGCGTTCAGCAGCATCGTGCCGCCTGTAGTGGACGAGGCCAGCGTGGTCACCGTGTTCGAACCGCCCTGGAATGCCAGGCCAAACGTCTTGATGCCTCCGGTGCTCTCGCCGTTAATGAGCAGATTGCCGCTGCCCGACCGGATCGTGGCATTCGACTGGATGTACACGCCGGCCGTCGCGCCGCCGTAGCTGCCATTGTTTGAGCCGACGAGCGAGCGACCGTTGATCGTGATATCCCCGCCGCCAGAATCGATGGCTTTGCCGGTGCCGATAATAATGGCGGGGGTGCTGGAACTGGTGTTGAGCGCATAGGCGATGTTGCCATTCGCGCTGCCGTTGGCGCCTCCGACGAGGATATTGCCGCCATTGGAGGACAAGTTGCCGGCAACGTTGACGCCGCCCGTCGTGGCGCCCGCTGCATTGCCTGCCGACAGTGTCAGGTTCAACCGCCCCGATGTCGACGTGACGTCGGCACCCACGACGATGTTGCGGTCGGCACGCAAGGTCAGGCTGGCATCGCCGCCAGCGGTCTTGGCGATCGGGCTGGATACCGTGATATCGCCGCTGCCGCTGCCCGTCACGCCCGTGCCGCCCGGTGCCTGGGTCGTTATGGTGACGTTCGTGCCCTGGTTCAACGCGCCGGTAATGGTGGTAGCCGCGGCCAGGTTGATCATGTAATCGTAGGGATCGACGAGCCAGTCGCCACCCTTGCCTGCGGCCGCGCCGGCGTTGACAACGAGATCCGGTGCTGTATTGACATGGGCCGCCGAAGTCTCGATATCGCCGCCGTTACCGCCATGCGGCGCGCTGGCGTCCAGCAGTCCACCGGCATGCAAGGTACCGGACTGCATGTCGCCCAGCAGCAAAATCTCGCCGCGCTTGCCCGTCGCGAGCGTGCGCGCCTGGATAATGCCGCTGTTGTTGATCACCGAGCCAGTGAGCTCGCCGGCGGACTTGGCCGTCATGAGCACCTTGCCTCCGTCTGCACGGATCGCGCCGCCGTTTTCGACCAGCGCGTCAACTGCGCCCTTCTGCACCTGCAACTTGACGGGGCCGCCAAAATCGACCAGCACTTCGCTGCCGGCGCCGAACAGGACATTGCCGCGTTCGGCTCCGATCTGTCCGCTATTTTGTACCCGGGCCGCCACTAGCACGATGTTGCCGCCGGCAGTGGCATTAATGGTGCCCTGGTTCGCGACCGTGCCAGTGCTCTTGCCCGCGAGCTGGTAGCGGCCCGCCATAAAATCATCGGTGCCCATCGACAATGTGGATGCCAGCAGGCCACCTACGTTAACTTGTGCCGTTGGACTGAACAGCACGCCGTTGGGATTGACCAAAAACACATGGCCATTCGCATTCAGTGCACCCTGGATAATCGATGGGTCGGCGCCCACCACGCGGTTCAGTGCGACCGATGAGGCGGAAGGCTGCACGAAGTTGACTGTATGACCTTGTCCAATGGAAAAGGATGTCCAGTCAAGCGCTGCTTTCTGGCTGGACTGGTTGACCGTCATCGTCTTTCCTGTGTAAGCCACCGATGCCTGGCCTGTTACAAGCTGCCCGTTCGTGGGCAAGGGACCAGCGGCGGCGGCGATACCACTTGCGGCACCTGCCAGCAGCGCAATTGCCGTCTGACGACGGCGCGTGCGCGACGTAGTCGATTTTGTCCGCCCGGAAGCGAATTCCGAAACCGCCTGCCACAAACCGGTCGTGGCATTCCAAACAACGCGATAGATATGGTTCATACAAACCTCTATTCAATGTGCTTTGTCAGCGTGCCACCAAGCGAGGCGACACGGAAAATAGTAGGAGTTTGTCGCGGCCTTGCGCAGTTCTCTCGACGTATGTGGGCGGGAGTTCCAGGCAATAGCAGACAAAACACGTACAGGCACAACTGCGGGTCTGGGCGGATGTGGAAGGCTGTCGTCTATGACAGCTTCTTTTTGGATGGTGCGATATGCTCAAGCATCGCATAAATTGCTGCCTCAGAGCAATCTTTTATGATTGGTATCAAGTCAGATGCGGTATCTGCGCAACACCTATGCGACGCTCCTGCTCCTTCGCTAGCTCAGCAAGCCATGGCCGCGCGCCAGTTTCAGCCAGCCCGGATATTCCGTCATCAATAAATCATACAGTTCTGCGTCGCTGTGCTCGTCGGGCGAGCTGACGGAAAAGTAATTGGCGTTGTCGACCAGGCGGCCCTGCAGTTCGTCGAGCTTTTCCAGAAACGGGAAATCGGAATCGGCAAAGGCGGCGAGGAACTTGCTTTTCGACTTGCGCCCCTTGCCGATGCCCATGAATTGCCAGAAGATGGGCTCGTTACTGGCCCAGCGCAACTGTTTCTCCGTCGTCGCCTGGTCGCTGGTGCCGCCATCGGTGACGAACATCACGTACACGGGCAGCTCGGCCGCGACGGGCCGCGTGCGCTCGCCGCCGGCCTTGTCTGGGAAATAAAACGCGCGGATCGCCTGCATGGCGGCGCCATAGCGCGTGTCGCCTTCGAGCGGATGACGCTGTATGGCCTGGCCTACGTAGGTATTGCAGTTACTCAAGGCCATCGGTGCCGGATGGTGGACGTTCTTGCCGAACAGGAAAACGTCGATCTCGCCATCGTCGTCGAACTTGCAGCCCAGCGCCAGGATGCGCTCGGCAAAGCGCTGCACCAGCCCCTCTTTGTACAGCCGTCCCATGGAGCCGGAAATATCGAGGCATAAGCAGACCTTGGCGCGGTGCTCGGACAGGCCCACTTTTTGCAAAGACACGCCCGCCTGCTTGACCAGGCTGACCAGTTGCGGCGCCTCGCGTTCGACGCGCTTTTCCAGGTTGATCTTCGCCTGCATGACGGCCGAAGCCGCCGCGGCAGGAGCGGCAGGGGTTGTCTGGTCGACTTCACCGCCGAAATGCTGCACCAGCGCATCGAGTCCCCCATTGAAACCTTGCCCCACGGCCATGCAGCGCCAGCCGCCATCCTTGCGGTAAATTTCTGCCAGCATGACGGCTTTTTCTTGCGCAAAATCAGACCCGGCAAAGGCAAAGCGTGCCAGCTCGCGCCCACCCGCCTGCAGGCGCACGTGGCCCGATTGCAGCTGCGACATCACGCCACCGCCATCGATGGACGCCGTCACGACGAGGCGGTCAATTCCGGCCGGCAAGCGCGCCAGCTGCAAGGCAAACTCGGCCATGTCGCCACCGCTGCCGGCGCGCGCTTCCACGCCGCCGCACGGCGTGCGCGGCTGGTTGAAAAAAGTCATGTAGCGCTCGTCGGACAGCTTGCCGGCCGCATCGAGGCCGAAACAGGCCACGTCGAGCGCCAAGCCCTGCGCGGCGACGCCGACCTGCAAGACGCCATCGGGAACGAGATTGGCCAGCGGCAAGCGCTGACCCTTGGACAAGGTTTCCATCAGTGTCTCCTAGGCAATGTAGCGGCGTGGATTGTCCGCATTGCAATCATCTTCATCTTCCTTGTCCTCGCCCTTGAAGACGACGGGACCGTTGAAGGCCAGTTGCAGGCTCTCGCCCTGCCAGCTCAGCCACGGCGTCGCTTCGCTGCCGGGCTCCGACGTCTTGCCCGACGGTTCAAGGATGATGCTGTCGGGCGTGACGCGCGCCATGCCGATCACATAGGTGTAGACGGAATCGTCGTCGGCCGCCTTGGACAGGCGGAAATCGAAGTCGCACTCGACGATCTGCTGGCCATACTGCATGACCATCTTCGGCCGCATGGAGGCTACCGACACGGCGCCATTAGCCACTGCCGAATACACGCTGAAGACAAGGCCCACCGTGCCGCCATAGTGTTGCGCCAGCGCAGGATTGACTTCCACCGTTTCCGTGGCCGGTTCCTTGCCCGATGCGCCCGCCACGTCGCCCAGGTGGCGCACGAAAGGCATGCTGTCGAAGTTGCCGGCCGCGTCCGGTGCCTGGATGAAGCGCATCTGGCCGTTCGGCAAGAGGATACCGACGCGCAAGTCGAGATCGTCGTTATCGTCATCGCCATCGCCGTTATCGACCCAGGTGGCCTTGACGGTCAGTTTGCTCGGCGCGCCCGCGCCCTTCTCCAGCGACACCTTGTGCGTCTGCCCCGCCTTGGTCAGCGAAATTTTCGACAAGGAAATCTTGGGCGCCGGCACCGGTGCCGCGTCCGCCTGCGCCACTTCGCCGCCGAAATTCGCGACCAGTGCGTCCAGGCCGCCATTGAAACCCTGGCCCACGGCCATGAAGCGCCAGCCCCCGTCCTTGCGGTAGAACTCGCCCAGCATGACGGCTTTTTCTTGCGCAAAATCAGACCCGGCAAAGGCGAAGCGGGCCAGTTCGCGCCCGCCGTCGAGCAGGCGCAGGTAGCTGCTGCCGAGCTGCGCCATGGTGGCCGCGCCATCAATGGCGGCCGTGACGACGAGGCGGTCGATGGAAGCAGGCAATCGGTCCAGCTGATAGCTGAAGCCTGCCGCATCGCCGGACGGCGCCGATGTTTCCACGCCGCCGCACGGCGTGCGCGGCTGGTTAAAGAAAGTCATGTAGCGGTCGTCGGACAATTTGCCAGCGGCATCGAGGCCGAAACAGGCGAAATCCAGCGGCACGCCGGCGCTGGCGAGCCCCAGTTGCACGACATTGCCCGTGACGAGGCCGGACAGCGCCAGGCGCTGCCCCTTGATCAGGTTTTCCATGGGATGATGTATTCAGGTGTGGGAGCTTCGGACAACGGCCCAGGGCAAGGCGCGTCGTCCGAAGACAGTACGAATAGTACGGAACGTGCATGGCGGCGCAACGCCGCCATGGGCCGCTTTTTTACATTGCAACGCCTGACAAAACCGTAGCGAGCGGCAACGAGTTGTGGCCGAGACGCGGAGCTGTGCTTTAGCACAGTGAGCATCGGAGGCCGCAAATCGCGACGCGCAGTAGGTTTTGACAGTTGTTATTAGGCGTTGATGCCGAAAGAACGTGCCAAGGGGCCCAGGCCGCCTTTGAAACCCTGGCCGATGGCCTTGAATTTCCATTCGCTGCCGGCGCGGTAGATTTCGCCGAAGATCATGGCCGCTTCCGTCGAGCCGTCTTCCGACAAGTCGTAGCGGGCGATTTCCGTGCCGTTGTCGCCGTTCAGGCAACGGATGTAGGCCTTGCCGACCATGCCGAAGTTCTGCTTGCGGTTTTCCGCATCGTGGATGGTGACGGCCACGGCGATCTTGTCGATGTCGGCCGGCACGTTGGCCAGGTCGACGGCGATTTTCTCGTCGTCGCCGTCACCGCCGCCCGTGGTGTTGTCGCCCGCGTGGACGATGGAGCCGTCAGCCGACTTCAGATTGTTATAAAAAATGAAATCAGCGTCGGAACGGGCCTTGCCATCCGTTTTCAGCAGGAAGGCGCTGCCGTCCAGGTCGAAAGCGGCGCCATCGGTGGCGCGCGGGTCCCAGCCCAGGCCAATCACGATTTTCTTCAAGCCAGGAGCTTCCTTGCTCAAGTTGACATTGCCGCCTTTTTGCAAACTGATCGCCATGGTGTTTCCTCTTTAATGTGTGGGTTGCATTCGGTGTTTCAGGTCACGTCGCCGGTACCCCGGCTTGATGAGCCATGAGCCTACCATAAAGTTCCTGCTTGTCAGCGGCGCACTATTGAAAATAATGCCATGCGGAAAATGCCGTACGGCTGCCCCAATACGCAAAATGACGGATAATGCCGCTCGACGAAAATTTTCACCCTCATGAGCGACTTGAACCCGGGCTTGTCTTTGCACAATAAGAAGATACAACTCGACTGTATCCCCGGCACCCTGTGCGATGAACGCCTGTGGTCACGCCTGGCGCCTGCCCTGGGCGACGCCTTCGATCTACGGCACGTGCCCCTGCACCAGGCACGCACGCGCCCACAAATGCAGGAGCTGATCGCCAGCCACAGTGCGCCGCAAGCCCACCTGGTGGGCTTTTCGCTGGGCGCCTACCTGGCGCTCGAACACGCACTGGCCCACCCGCAACGCGTGCAATCCTTGACTTTGATCGCCAATTCCGCCAAAGGTTTGCTGCCGGCGGAAATCGAAGCGCGCCAGCGCATCGTCGCCATGCTCGAGCGCAATGCCTATGCGGGCATCACGCGCCAGCGCCTGCGTGAACTGCTGCACCCGTCGCACCTGGACGATGCCGCCATCACGGGCCTGATCCGGCAAATGGGCCTGGACCTGGGCAAGGACGTGCTGCTGGCGCAATTTCTCACCACCATCGACCGTCCTGACCTGATGGCGCGCCTGCCTGAACTCGATTTCCCCGTGCTGATCGTGGGCGCCGAAGACGACAAGCTCGTCCATCCCGACGATTTGCGCGCCATGGCGGCCCGCCTGCCGCAAGCCACCTTGCACTTACTAAAAGACAACACCGGCCACATGATTCCGCTGGAAGCACCAAGCGAGCTGGCGCAAGCCATGCGTGCGCATCTGGAGGCTGCCGGCAATTTCAACGATAATGACGGGCATCGGGCCATGCCCCCACCACTTTGACAGAAGCAATGAGCCATTTGACCATCATCGTCGCCACCGACCAGCAAGGCGGCATCGGCATCAACAACACCTTGCCGTGGAAACTGCCGGAAGACCTGGCGCATTTCAAGCGCCTGACGACGGGCCACCCCATCCTCATGGGCCGCAAGACCTTCGATTCCATCGGCCGGCCGCTGCCGAACCGCCGCAACATCGTCATCACGCGCAATGCCGACTGGGGCCATGAGGGCGTGGAAGCGGTCTCGTCGGTGGAAGCGGCCATCGCCCTGCTCGACGGCGCGGAAGGCTATGTCATCGGCGGCGCCGAGATTTACCGGCAGTCACTGGCCCTGGCCCAGCGCTTGATCATCACGGAAATCGGCCAGACCTTTGATTGCGACGCGTTTTTCCCCGCAGTGGACCATGCCGTATGGCAAGAAACAGCGCGCGAGGCCCATGTTTCGGAGAAATCCGGCCTGCCTTACGCCTTTGTCACGCTGGAACGCAAAGCCTGATAAGGTGATGTCGATCGCCAGCATGTTGCTGTAATACCCCTGTCACACCCATGCGTCACGCTAGCGTACGCTTGTGACGCTTTGATGCGATATTTTTTTCCCGCAGACGCCGCATTTCTGCGAGAATCCCGTTCTTATTTTTTTTCTGCGGCTGCCGGGTTGTACGACCGCCTGACCGTCGCGCCCTAGTCCGCCCCTTCACATCTGTCAGGGGCGGCTTGCTTTTTTGGAGACATGCATGAAATTTCGTTTCCCCATCGTCATCATTGACGAGGATTTCCGTTCTGAAAATACGTCCGGCCTGGGTATTCGCGCCCTTGCCGCCGCAATGGAAAAAGAAGGCATGGAAGTGCTGGGCGTGACCAGCTACGGCGATTTGTCGCAATTTGCCCAGCAACAATCGCGCGCGTCAGCCTTCGTGCTGTCGATCGACGATGAAGAATTCGGCGGCGGTTCCATCGAGGAAACCGACCATGCCTTGAAATCGCTGCGCGCCTTCGTCGAGGAAATCCGCTACAAGAACGCCGATATCCCGATCTATCTGTACGGCGAGACGCGCACTTCGCGCCACATCCCCAACGATATCCTGCGCGAACTGCATGGTTTCATCCACATGTTCGAAGATACGCCGGAATTCGTCGCGCGCCACATCATCCGCGAAGCGAAATCCTACCTGGACGGCCTGTCGCCGCCGTTCTTCCGCGCGCTGGTGCACTACGCCAACGACGGTTCCTACTCGTGGCACTGCCCCGGCCACTCGGGCGGCGTGGCCTTCCTGAAGTCGCCGATCGGCCAGATGTTCCACCAGTTCTTCGGTGAAAACATGCTGCGCGCCGACGTCTGCAACGCCGTCGAGGAACTGGGCCAGCTGCTCGACCATACGGGTCCTGTCGCCGCGTCCGAGCGCAATGCGGCGCGCATCTTCAATGCCGATCATTGCTATTTTGTCACCAACGGTACCTCGACCTCGAACAAGATGGTGTGGCACTCGACCGTGGCACCGGGCGACATCGTCGTCGTCGACCGCAATTGCCACAAATCAATCTTGCATTCGATCATCATGTGCGGTGCCATTCCCGTGTTCCTGATGCCGACGCGCAATCATCTGGGCATCATCGGCCCCATCCCGCTGCATGAATTCACGCCGGAAAGCATTGCCCGCAAGATCGAGGCGAACCCGTTCGCGCGCGAAGCGAAGAACAAGAAGCCGCGCATTCTCACCATCACGCAATCGACCTACGATGGCGTGATCTACAATGTGGAAACCCTGCGCGAAATGCTGGACGGCAAGATCGACACCCTGCACTTCGATGAAGCATGGCTGCCGCACGCCACCTTCCACGATTTCTACAAGAATATGCACGCCATCGGCAAGGACCGTCCGCGCGCCAAGGAATCGATGATCTTCTCGACCCAGTCCACGCACAAATTGCTGGCCGGCCTGTCGCAGGCCTCGCAAATCCTCGTGCGCGAATCGGACACGGTCAAGCTGGACCAGGATGCCTTCAACGAGGCTTACCTGATGCACACCTCGACCTCGCCGCAGTATTCCATCATCGCCTCGTGCGACGTGGCCGCGGCCATGATGGAAGCGCCGGGCGGTACGGCCCTGGTGGAAGAGTCGATCATGGAAGCGCTCGATTTCCGCCGCGCCATGAAGAAGATCGACCAGGAATGGGGCCAGGACTGGTGGTTCCAGGTGTGGGGTCCGTCCACCTTCAACGACGAAGGCATGGGCCAGCAGGAAGACTGGATGATACGCGCCGAGGATGACTGGCACGGTTTCGGCGACCTCGCTCCCGGCTTCAACATGCTCGACCCGATCAAGGCGACCATCGTCAACCCGGGCCTGTCGCTGGACGGTCAGTTCGGCGACACGGGCATTCCCGCGTCCATCGTCACCAAATACCTGGCCGAGCACGGCGTCATCATTGAAAAATGCGGCCTGTACTCGTTCTTCATCATGTTTACCATCGGCATCACCAAGGGCCGCTGGAATACCCTGCTGACGGCGTTGCAACAATTCAAGGACGACTACGACAAGAACCAGCCGATGTGGCGCATCCTGCCGGAATTCGCGGCGGCCAACCCGCGCTATGAAAAAATGGGCTTGCGCGACCTGTGCCAGCAAATCCACGATTTCTACAAGGCGTACGACGTGGCGCGCTTGACGACGGAAATGTATCTGTCGGACATGATCCCCGCCATGAAGCCCTCGGACGCGTTCGCCAAGATGGCGCACCGCGAAATCGAACGCGTGGCCATCGACGAACTGGAAGGCCGCATCACGTCCATCCTGCTGACGCCGTATCCACCAGGCATCCCGCTCTTGATCCCGGGCGAGCGCTTCAACAAGACCATCGTCGACTACCTGCGCTTCGCGCGCGACTTCAACGAGCGCTTCCCGGGCTTCGAGACGGATGTGCATGGTCTGGTGAAACGCGAAGTCGATGGCAAGCGCGGTTACTTCGTCGACTGCGTCCGTCAGTAACGGTTCATCCAATCTGCTGCGCGTCGCGACTTGCGGCCTGCGATGCTCACCGTACTTCAGTACGGTTGCGCTTCTCGGCCACAATTCGCTTCCGCTCGCTACGATTGGATGCACCGTCGTCACGTTCGTTAAAAACGGTTAATTCTGACGTTTGTTGTACGTCATTCAATAGCGCCGCCTGATGTGAGTCAGGCGGCGTTTTTCATTGTGCGCCTTCCGCGCACGCTTGTGCCAGATCAAACGGCTGGGGTATCGGGCTTCTAAGATGGGCGACTCGTGCCCTGTGATGGCTGGCATATGATGCTCAAGGTGTGGCTGGAAATCGTGCAGCAGGCGGCGGCTGGCAGTGGCGCCTTGCTGATGACGGCCTTGAAGCAGGCTCAGGTAACTATAGCCCGGCGGCACGAAGGTGAGGAAGATGCAGCGGGCATCGTGTTGTTTGCCGAGGCCGATGCCGCGCTGCTGCAAGCACTGCCGGCACTGTGCTGCCATGCCCGCGTGCTGGCCATTGCCGCCTGCGGCCAGCCACCCAGCTGCGCGCAACAGCGCGCGCTGATGGCCGCCGGCGTGCTCGACGTGCTGCTGTGGCCGGCGGGCAGCGTCGATGCGGGCCCGGTGCTGGCGCGCCTGCAGCGCTGGCAAGCCGTGGCGCAGCTGCTGGCCTCCAGCGCCGTGCGCCGGCAACTGGTGGGCGACAGCGCCGCCTGGAGCGCCCTGCTGCTGCAGGTGGTGGAAATGGCCGCCTTCAGCCAGGCGTCGATGCTGATCACGGGTGAAACGGGCACGGGCAAGGATTTACTGGCGCAGCTGGTCCACCGCCTCGGCAACTGCAGCGGCGGCTTCATCGTCCTCGACTGCACCACCCTGTCGCCGGAACTGGCGGGCAGCGAACTGTTCGGCCATGAACGGGGCGCCTTTACGGGCGCGGCGGCCGCGCGCGACGGCGCTTTTGCCCTGGCGGACGGCGGCGTGCTCTTCCTCGATGAAGTGGGTGAATTGCCGCTGCCGCTGCAGGCGCAGCTGCTGCGCGCCATCCAGGAGCGCAAATACAAGCGCGTGGGCGGCAATACCTGGCAGCCAACCCAGTTTCGCCTCGTCTGCGCCACCAACCGCGAACTGGAAGACGAAGTGGCGCGCGGCGCCTTTCGCGCCGACCTGTATTACCGCATCGCCGGCTGGCGTTGCCAGACGCCGCCCCTGCGCGAGCGCCAGGACGACATCCTGCCGCTGGCCCGGCATTTCCTCGCCGAACTGGCGCAACAAGAGCCGCCGCCGCTGGACGCCGCCGTGCTCGAATATCTGCTGCTGCGCGATTATCCGGGCAATGTGCGCGAACTGCGCCAGACCGTCACGCGCATCTGGCACCGCCATTGCGGCCCCGGCCCCATCACCATCGGCGCCCTGCCGCCCGAGGAACGGCTGCTGGCGCCGGCCTGGCCCGACCAGCATTTCGAGGCGGCCGTGCGGCGGGCCCTGGCCCAAGGCTGCAAGCTGTCGCACATCACACGCTGCGCCGCCGACGTGGCCATCCGCCTGGTGCTGGCCGAGGAACACGGCAACAACCAGCGCGCCGCCGCCCGCCTGGGCGTGACGGACCGCGCCCTGCAGATACGCCGCAAGGCGGCCGCCTGCACGGCGCAAGCCGCTACTGCCGCGTCACCGCTGGCCACGCCAGCCGCCCTGTGATCTGTCTCACGCCAGCCCCGCCAGCCGCAAAAAATTGCCGCCCGTGATCAGCGCCGCATCCAGCGGCGGCAAGCCCAGCAAGTGAATCTTGTGCAATTCCAGCCCCGGATGCAACCAGGGGCCATCCGAGCCGAACAAGACCTTGTGCGGCCCGGCACGGCGCACGGCCTGTTTCAGCAAATCAAAGCGGCGCACGCCCGAGCTGTCCGTATGGATGTTGCGGTGGCGTACCAGATGGTCGATCAGCGCCAGCTGGGCCGCCCAGTCGTCGCCGAAACTGCCCAGGTGGGGCAGGATGAAATTGACGTCGGGATACTGCTGCGCCAGCAGTTCGGCCACGGCCACCTCGCCGGCCGGGTCGTACAGCACGGGCAGACCGAAGAAACGGGCCGCGTCGCACACTTCGCCGCTGATACGCGCGTCAAAGCGGTGCGCCTTGATGCCGACAAAACCATAGCGTTCGACGGCCGTGCGCACCAGGTCCATGATGCGGCCCCGGTCGCGCCGCGCATGCACGAAGGCAAAGCCATAAAAACGCTGCGGATCGGAAGCGGCCAGGCGCGCCACGCCGTGGTTGGCAATCGCATAATCGGAGTGGAAGGCGGCGAACAGCACGCTGCGGGCGATGCCGGCCGCCCGGGCGCGGCGCAAATAAGCAT
Organism: Janthinobacterium aestuarii; assembly: GCF_046113285.1. Classification (NCBI taxonomy): domain Bacteria; kingdom Pseudomonadati; phylum Pseudomonadota; class Betaproteobacteria; order Burkholderiales; family Oxalobacteraceae; genus Janthinobacterium; species Janthinobacterium aestuarii. Next base: position 2,632,547 of record NZ_CP142524.1, on the reverse strand, counting down.
CAAGCGGCGCATCGCTGTCCCACGGCCCGTTCAAGCCGTCGCCCGGTCCCGCATGGCAGTGACAGTCGATGACCAGCGCCATGCCCGCCTCCCTGCGCTCAGTTCCAATCGCCCATGACGACGATGCGGTTGCCGCGCCGGCGCCAGCGCCCGCTTTCCTCTTCCTGCTGCGGCGCAGGCGAGCGGAAATGCGGCAATTGCTGATGCAAGGCCCGCGTCAGCGCACTCTCGATGGCGCGCGCACTGCCATCGCCGTCGGCCGCCAGACGGGCCGCCTGCCCCGCGATGCGCACGAAGCGGCGCGCCATCTGCAGTTTGCGGTCGGCCGGCGCCTCGGCTTCCATTTCCAGCTCCAGCGCATCGCTGGCCGCGCGCCCCAGGGCCGAACCGAGCGCCGTACCCACGCCCGGTATCGGTATCATCGAACCGAGAGCGCCGCCGACGAAGGGCAAGGCCGTCTTGGCCACGGCCTTCAAGGCGCCGCCCAGGGGCTTGGTCACCTTGGCGATAGTCGAGCCCACTTTCTTGACGCCCTTCCACACGCTCTTGAAGACATTGCCGAGAAACTGCTCCAGCTCCTCTTCGCTGGTCACTTCCAGCAATTCCATGGCCAGCTGCAGTTCCTCCTCTTCGCTCAAGACGGCCGGCGCCGCCCCCTTGCCGGGCCAGTCCGGGCCGAATTCCAGCACTTCAAACGCGGCGCCGGCCCGCTGCCGGCATTGCGCGCATGCGCATTCGAGTTGGTGCATGATGCTCTCCTTCGCAATGATCAAGGCGTGGACGCCAGGTCCACATTCAGCTCCACATTTCACCGAGCACGGCCAGTTCCAGTTCGCGCCGCTGGTTGGTCAGCACGCCGCGCTGGTTGGCGAACATGTCGTCGTGGATGCGCTGCTCGATGCGGCGCCGCTGCGCCGCCGAGGACAGGGGCGCCACATACACCTGGTGCCCGCTCAGGTCCACGCCCATCATCTGGCCGCACAGCCGGTGCTGCAGCAGGCGCCGGTGCAGGTCATCCGTCTGGCCGCTGTAGGCGCGGCGGCGCCCGCCCGCATCGAATTCGATCACATACAGGCCCGGCCCCCGGCCATTCGGATCGCGCAAGGCATTGGCCAGCGTCCCCAGCGCCAGGTAATTGAGGGCGGCCGCTTCCGGCACCCGGCCCATGGTGCCGGCCAGGGTCGGCGGGATCTCGCCCTGCTGCTGGCCGTCGTCCTGCCCCTGGTCCTGCCCTTGGTCCTGGTCAGGTTCCGGCTCCTGCTGGTCTCCAAACGCGGGTTCCGCCACGGGATAGGGTGCCGGATAAAGCGTGGGATAGATGGCCGGATAGCCGCCCCAGCCCCGGTAGCGCGGCGGCAGGTAGGGCAAGAGCGGCGGCGCGGGGCGCGGGGGCCGACGCGCCGGATTCGCCTGGTAGCGCGGCGGCATGGGGCGGCGCGGGCCGCGCAGTGGGGGCCGCGCGCGCACGCCGCCGCCATAGCGCCCGCTGCCGGGCCGCCAGCGCTCGCCCTCCCACTCGGACTCGGATTCCCCCTCCTGCGCCCACTCCTGCTCCTGCTCCCACTCGTACTCACCTGCCGCTCCCGCTTGCCCCGCAAAGGGCAGCATTTCAAACGCGTCGTTCATATCGCCTCCTCGTGTGATGTTCAAGCAAATTCATCGCCTGCTCCAGTTGCCCGGGCGTCTGATCGGCCCGCAGCAGAAAAGTCAGCGCCCCGGGACCTTCCCCCGCTTGCGCCAGCGCCAGCACGCCCGCCGCCCGCAAGGCCGGCTGCAAGTGGGCGCGTCCTGGCAGGCGCTGCACGGGAAAGCTGCCGCCCCGGCAAGCGATGCCGGCCGCCGCCATCCCGCCGCGCCATTGCGCCACCCTGTCCGCCAGCCTAGCGCGCAAGGCGTCGCCGTGGCGCGCATTGAGCGCCATGGCACGCCGCGCCGCCGCCAGCACGGCGGCCGACGGCGGACTGGCATGCACGCGCGTCTGGCTGTGCGCCGCAAAGCGCTGCAACAGGCCGCCGCTGCCCGCCAGCACGGCCAGCGGCACGCCAAAGCCCTTGGCCAGCGAGGCGCCGACGATCAAATGGCCGCCCGCTTCGTCGCAAGCGCCCTGCAAGCCGTGCAGCCGCGCCGAGCCGCCGCCTTGCGCGCCCGCCACACCCAGCACCTGTGTGTCGTCCAGCAGCAGATAGCCGCCGCCCTGGCGCGCCAGGGCCGCATAAGCGGCCAGCGGCAAGACCTGGTCGCTGCCCGGCACATAGCCGTCGGCCAGGATCAACGGACGCCGCCCCTGCCTGCCCCAGGCCGCCGCCAGGCGCCGCAGCGCCGCCACATCGCCGCTGGGAAACAAGCGCAGCGGCAAGCCCAGCGCCTGCGCCCGCTCGGCGCCCCAGCGCGCGATGGCATAGCTGCCGCCATCGACGAGGATCACCAGCCGCTCGGCAGCCAGCATGCCGAACAGGTCCCAGAACAGGTGCAAGGTCGACGGCAGCACGCAGGCGGCCTCGCAGCCTTGCAACGCAGCCAAGTCCGCGGCCAGCGCCTGCGCGCCGGGCGGCTCCTGCAGCGCGGCCGGCTGGCCCAGGGTCAGGCTGCTCCACGGCGCCAGCGAGGCCGCCGGATGGCGCATGCCCAGGTACAGGGCACTGGTAAAGTCGAGCATGCACGCGCCCCGCTCCCGCCCTAGACGCTGCGCAACTGCTGGCTCAGGCGCTGGCGCAGCAACACCGAAGGCATCGTCGATTCGACCACCGGGTCGCTGCTGTCGACGGACAGATCGACCCCGGTGGCGGCGCGGTAGCCGTGGATATAGCCCTGCACTTGCGGCCGCCAGAAGCGCGCCCAGTTGAATGCCTGCGTGGGTTCATAGATATCGCTCCAGTTGCCGTAGCGCACGGAGAGCAGCAATTGCTCGCCAAAGATGGCCAGGTTACGGAAATGCATGACGCTCGTGTCCGTCCAGCCCTGCAGTTTCTTCATGGCGTCGACCCTGTCCATCCACGGTTCCGGATACGCGACCATCACGCGCGTGGGCAAAAATTCGCGGAATTCGGGCCGCGCCAGCATCCATTGCTGCATCAGCATCTCGATGCGCGCCGTCGACGGCAAGTCGCCGAACTGGTTGTGCGCGCCCTGCGACAGGATCAGGTGGATCTCCTTGAGTGCATTCAGCACCGGGAAGGCATCCGCCTTCACGGTGGTGTCGTCATCCTGCTTGTAGAACGAGGTCAGCAGGCGCAGCAAGTGGTGGAAGGCCTCCAGGAATTTGGAGCGGCTGTCGGCTGGCCGGAAGTGCTGCACTGCCTTGCCGTCCAGGCGCACACCGTAGTGATGGTCATACTCGTAGTTCCGGCGCATCACGGTCAGCCGGTGCTGTTCATCCTGCGTGTATCCCCACAGTAAATTATTCAGCGGACGCAGCATGTCGATTTCCGTGTTCGACAAAGGATCGAGATGGTTGCCCGGCGCGCGCAGGTTCTGGAAGCGCTGCGCGATGGCGTTCATGGTCTGCACCAGCATGCCTTCTTCATGCCAGTACGACCAGATCAGTTCCAGCAGGCAGGGATTGGCCAGCTTTTCCTGGATGATGCCAAAGCACAGGTCGACCTCGCCTTCCTGGCCGCGCGGGATGCTGATGGGGATGTCGGGCAGCTTGCGGCGGATCACGGCCAGGTAGGGCAAGGTCTGGAAGCCGTCGATGTTTTCCAGGTAATCGTTGCGCAGCACGGTTTCCAGGTCGCGCCCTTGCGGTATGTCGCGCCGGTCCAGATAGGCGTTGTCCTCGGCCGGATTGAAGGCCAGCGGTTGATTCAGCACGCCGCAATTGACCATCACGAACGCTTCCGTCGCCACTTTCAGCACGCGGTAGGAATCGGCATCGGAAAACGGCAGCGCGCGGCGCTGCTTGAGCTGCTGGAACATGTCGGCCTTTTTCACGAAGCGTTCCTGCTCGAAACCCCGTACGCTGGCCAGGTCGCCGCAAAACAGGCTGTCCATGAAATGCAGGTAGTTGGTAAACGACATCGCCTCGGTACTGTTGCGTATCAGGGTCCACAGCGGCAAGTCTTCCGTCGGCTCCGTTTCCGTGCGCGTCAGCGACACGCCCACGTTGCCCGTGATGGGCTGCGGCTGGCGCTCTTCCGTCTCGTATTCCGCGTCGAGCGCCAGCATGGCGTGCGGGCTCAGCCCTTCCGGCACGGGCAAGGCGTTGCGCAGTTCGGGACGCTGCGACAGCATCATCTGTCCCATGAAGCGGTGCATGCCGGCGCGCCGCACTGGCGTGGAAAACGCGTTCGGCGTACCGCGCATGGGCACCCACGGCGCGGCGGCCAGCAGTTGCACCTGGTCGCGCCCGTCGGCGCTCTGATCGCCGTCAAACGAGACGGTGGCGATGGCGCGGTCGCCCACCCTGCCGAACTGACAGTCGCTGGGATGGCAGTCGGCCGTTTCAAACGCCAGCGTCACCTGCGGGTTGAGTTGGGGCGTGAAGCACAATACGGCGCTGCAGCCGGCCTGCACCGTCACGCACTGGGGCGCCGTGGCGGGGAAATTGCCATACACCCCCACGTAACTGCCCGTCATCAGGTCGGTAAACACGGTGCCGCCACGCCCATCCGTCCAGCGCACGCCCACCAGCATGGCGGGATCAGGCACCCAGGTGGCGGCATTGAAGTTGTGGCAATCCGCCTCGGCTCCCCGGTACAGGCTGATGGCGGCATTGACGACCATGGCCCCGCTGTCCTGCTCGTGTACGGTGACCGCGATGCTGCCGCCGTGGTGTTTCGGACCCGCCTGGCCCGCCCCTCTGCTTTTGCTGCTCATCTTGCTGCTCATGTCGTTCTCCTCAATGGATAATCAAACGGGATGCCAGGGGCGGCAGCAACCTGCCGGACTGGCGGCCATGCCGCACGACGTCGGCGCACAGCTCCGACGTGTCCAGGGTGCTGCGCAAGGCCCAGTGGGTCAGCAAACGCCCCAGCAGCTCGCTTTCGTCTTCCGGACTCAAGGTACCGCTGGCGCGCGCCTGGCCCAGCACGGCGAACACCAGGGTCGGCGCGGCCTGGTACATCTGCGCCGGCGCCAGGGTCCAGCTGCGAAACAGCTGCGCCAGCATGGCGGGCTGGCGCGTGTGCACGGCCATGGCTTCGACCAGCGAGCCGCCGCGCAAGGCCGGTGGTCGGTGCTGCACCAGCAAGCCCACGAGGGCCGCCATGCTGGCCTGCAGCTGCTCCAGCAGCCGCTGCCGGGCCGGCGGCAGGCCGGTCAGCGGGTAGTACGACAGCCACAGCTGCTCCAGCCGGTCCCATTGCGGATGCGGATACAAGGCCCGTCCCATGGCACAGCTCAGGCGCACCCGCAGCCATGGCACCGGATGGGGATCGTCGATATTGAGGCGGAAGACAAACACGCGCGGCAGGCTGACCACGCCGATCAGGCCCAGGGTGGCGGCCACGCCGACCCGCGCCAGCGACCAGAAGTCGGCCACGATCTCGGAAATCCACCGCTCCCACAACTGCCACACGTGCACCAGACCGCTGCCGCCGTGCTGCATGGCTTGCAGCACGGGCCGCAAGGACGCCACCAGGTCCAGCAGCGCCGCGCCCTGGTGGCCCACCTCGTGCACCAGCGACGAAGCGATGCTGCTGCCGATCATGCGTTCGCGCGGCAGGCGGATGATGGCGACGGGATTGTCGCCGCCGCCCGGCAGGCGCGTGCGCGCGCGGCGGATGGCGGCGCCCGGTCCCCGGTCCAGGTAGCAGATCACGGGCGGCGCCTGGTACACATTGCCGGGCAGCGCCAGCGCATCGGCGGCAACGATGTCGAGACCGGCCAGCCACACGCCCGTCTTGTGCTCGCTGCGCTGCGTGATGACTTCGTTGAACAGGTCGAACTGGGTCAGCGCGGCATTGAATTTCAGGCGCAGAAAGGTGAAGCGGCGCTGCGCCTCGGCGGCAGTGGCCATGCTGGCGCCATCGGCGTGCTCGCGCCGCAGCCAGTGCTGGAACTGGGCGACCATGCGCCGCAATTCACGCCGGCCCTGCACCAGCTGGCTTTCGATGGCCGACTGGGCGCTGGGCATCAGGGCGGCCGCCAGCACCGTCGGCTCGATCAGCGCGAACGGTTCCAGCCGCGCCAGCCGCGTCAGCAGCGAGCGCGCCTCCTGCGCCAGCATCCAGGCAGCATAAGCGCCGATGGCCATGATGTCAGACGCCGTACAGGACGATCTTGTGGCCCTGGCGCGCCCAGCGCCCGCTGGAGGGGCGCATGCCCGCCGAGCCCCTTGCCGCGCCGCCCTGGGCCATGGCCCCGCCCGCAGCGGCGCCGCTGCCGTTCTGTGTGGCGACCTGGCTGCCGGGGCGGCCCAGCAGGCCGGGCGCGAACTGGCGCGCCGCCGCGCTGGCGGCCGCCTGGGCGATGGCGCGCGGGTCGCCCGAACCGCGTGCCTGCGCGGCGCGGTTGACCGTGTCGGCGGCCAGGCGCACGAACTGCTTGGCACCCTCGAATTCGCGGTCTTCGTTCGACGAGGCCTCCGCTTCCAGCCCCAGCGCATTGCCGGCGGCCGAGGCCAGGCCGCTGCCGATCTTGGCGCCCAGCGGGCCGCCGAAATAGCCGCCGATGGCGCCACCGGCCAGCGGTATCGCCTTTTTCGCTACGCCCTTGAGCACGCCGCCGATGGCTTGGCCCACGGGCGACTTGATGATGCCGCCCGCCACCGAGGCGGCCTTGCGCAGGAAATTGCCGAGGAACTGTTCCAGTTCGGCTTCATTGCTGACCGACAGCAGTTCATTGGCCAGTTCCATTTCCTCGGCTTCGGAAAACATGGCGCTCGCGCCACCCTCGCCGCTCCATTCGCCCTGGCCAAACTCGAACTGTTCCGCTTCAAAGCCGGACATCTCCTGCCCGTATTCCAGGGTCGTACGATCTAAGTCATGCATGATGAGCTCCTAAAAGTTAGCACCTCGGTTGACACTACAGCGCCGGACAGACTGGCCGTCCGGCTAACAATCGAGCACGACGATGTGCCCGCCCTCGCGGCGCCAGCGGCCACCGTCCGGTCCCGGCGCTTGCGCCGCCTGCCTGAGCAAGCCTGGCGCCACGCTGCGTGCCACTTGCAACAGGGCCGTTTCCACCCGCGCCCTGGGCGCGCGCGCACCCGTGCCGCCGTCCTGCGTCAGCGCCGTATTGACGGCATCGATCAGATGCACGACCTGGCGCGCCAGTTCGAATTCCTTGTCTTCCGGGCTCAATCCCTCCAGTTCCATGCCGAAGATGCCCGCAGCGCGCCGCTTGAGCGCCTGTGGCGAACCGCCATGCAGGGGCAGCAGGGGCGCCACCACCTTGCCCAGCAGCTGGCGCAGCGGCCCTTCCAGCGGCGTGCCGCGCACTTGCTGGCCCGCCGCGGTGGCGCCCAACTGGCGCGCCAGGAACGCGTCGAACTGGGACGGCGCCTGCAATTCCAGCAACTGCGCCGCCAGTGCCAGCTCATCTTCGTGCTGCAGGGACAGCACGCCCGGCGCTTCCGGCAATTCCATTTCGGGACGATAGGCGAGCAGGCGGCTGGTCATGACAGGCTCCGGTGAAAGGCGGGCGGGTGGTCCATGCCTCCCTGACGCAAGGGCCATGCCAGCCAAGTGCAGAGGGAAAAACGGGACGCGACGGCGAACGCCTTTTCGCCGATGCGATAAAAACCATGGTTTCCGGCGAAGCTGTTTTCGCCCTGTCCATGAGCTTTCAAACAAGCTTAATTAGAGGGAATTTATTACGTCGCCTATCGACCACAAGCAGGCGTTCGCGTAAAAATATTTTTCCATTTGTAAAAAATAAAGTTCATCAAAATACTATAAAAAATCACTTAACATCGGTCAAAAATGCATTAAATCGAAAAATAGACAAGACGCAAATGTTCTTTTGAGCACGCACTTTCAGTAGGCAGGCAATACAATAACGAGGTCAGAATTTGATTGCCACAAAGAAACTAAATGATCCATCCTACTTTGCGCCGCTTGCTGGCTGCTGTAACACTTCTGAGTTTGCTGAACGCCTGTGGTGGCGGTGGCGGCGACAGCCCGACCGCCACGGTGGCGCCGCCTGCGGACATGAAGCCGGGCGAGCCGGCAGTTCCCGCGGAAACCGTCCCGCCGCCCCCACTGACCACGCCACCGGCCGCGAAGGTGACGACATTTACGCGCCAGCAGGCGTCACGCTTCCTGGGCCGGGCCACGTTCGGGCCGAATATCGCGGCCATCGATGCACTGGCCGCCAGCGACAGCAACGCCTGGTTCCAGTACCAGTTTTCCAGACCACAAAGCTTGCATCGCAAATATCTCGATGCGAAATTTCCACCAGCGGACACGACGGCCAGCAAGGCCTTGCCTCAGAATTTTTATGAATCATTCTGGCAGCAGGCCGTAGGCGGCGACGACCAGTTGCGACAACGCACGGCGTTTGCCCTGTCGGAAATTTTCGTCATTTCCACGCAAAACGAAGCCGTGTGGCCGCACGTGCGCGGTGTTGCCAGCTATTACGACATGCTGGGACAACATGCTTTCGGCAACTTCCGCACCTTGCTGCAAGGCGTCGCCACGCATCCGATGATGGGTCTGTATCTGTCGCACCTGCGCAATCAGAAGGAATCGGCAACGCGTACCCCGGATGAGAATTTTGCCCGCGAAATCATGCAGTTATTTACGATCGGCCTGTATCAGCTGAACGCTGACGGCAGCTTGAAATTGTCCGGCGGCAAGCCCATCGATACCTACTCGCGCGACGATGTGAGCGGCCTGGCGAAAGTATTGACAGGCTGGAGCTGGGCCGGACCAGACCAGGCCGCTAACCGTTTCTTTGGCAGCGTGGCCGATCCGGACCGCGACTGGAAACCGATGCAGAATTACACGGCCTTCCATTCCACCGGAGAAAAACATTTCTTGGGAGTCAGTATTTCGGGCGCCACTACCGGCGAAGCCGACCTGGCGCAAGCCCTCGACACTCTGTTCAACCACCCGAATACAGGCCCCTTCTTCGGCCGCCAGCTGATCCAGCGGCTCGTCACCAGCAATCCCAGCCCCGCCTATGTGGGCCGGGTAGCGGCCGCGTTTGCCAATAATGGCGCTGGCGTGCGCGGCGACATGCAGGCGATGCTGCGTGCCGTGCTGCTCGATCCGGAGGCGCTGGCCCCGGCCGGCACAACCTTGCGTACGGGGAAATTGCGCGAACCGCTGGTACGCCTGGGCAACTGGATGCGCGCCTTTAACGCCAAGGATGCAGCTTCGCAATACCGCATCTATTACCTGAGCGATCCGCTCACGGGCCTGGGCCAGAATCCCATGAATGCACCCTCCGTCTTCAATTATTTCCGTCCCAGCTATGTCCCGCCCAATTCGCCGCTGGCCGCCGCCAGTCTGGTGGCGCCGGAAATGCAGATCACGGCAGAGCCGTCCGTCACCGGCTATCTGAACTTCATCCAGGACGCCATCAGCGGCGGCGTGGGAGAAAATGCCTCGGTGAAGGCGGACTATGCGGCCGAGCTGGCCCTGGCCGACCAGCCGGCAGCCTTGCTCGACCGCGTCGACCTGCTGCTCTTGGCCGGCAACATGTCGACCAAGCTGCGCGGCACCATCCTATCCACCGTCAATAGCGTGCCGATTCCGGCCGCCACCGGCAGCAATGCCGCACAGGTCAACCTCGCAAGAACCTACCGCGTACGCCTGGCCATCTTCCTGTCGATGGCCTCGCCTGAATACCTGGTCCAGAAATAAGGAAGCCGCATGTCCCATCTCCCCCCTTTTTCCCGCCGCCGCTTCCTCGGCTCCATGCTGAGCCTGGCCGGCAGCACGGCCGCGCCGTTCGCCCTCAACCTGGCAGCCATGGGCCAGGCTGCCGCCCAGTCGGCCGATGACTACAAAGCGCTCGTGTGCCTGTTCATGGCTGGTGGCAACGACGCCTTCAACACGGTGCTGGCAACCGACACATCGTCCTGGAATGAATACACGCGCCTGCGCAACACGGGCAGCAATGATTCGATCCACCTGCCCGCCGTCGGTGCAGCCGGTGGCGTGTTGCCCATCGTGCCGGCCACCGTGCAAGCGGGACGCAGCTTTGCCCTGCATCCCTCCCTCGTTCCGCTGAAAAGCCTGTTCGATGACGGCCGCGCCGCCGTCGTCGCCAATGTGGGCACCCTGATCCAGCCAGTTACCCTGGCGCAATATAAGGCGGGCGGCGTGGCCCTGCCGTCCAAGCTTTTTTCGCATAACGACCAGCAATCGACCTGGCAGTCGGGCCTGCCGGAAGGCGCCAGCGTGGGCTGGGGCGGACGTCTGGGCGACTTGCTTGGCGCGGGCAACAGCAACGCCATGTTCACGGCCGTATCCGCGGCATCGAACGCGCTGTTCCTGAGCGGACGCCAGGTGCGCCAGTTCCAGGTGGGCCAGGCCGGTGCGGTGCCGATTCGCAATATCGATCTCAGCGGCAGCCTGTTCGGCACGGCGCAGGGGCCGGCGGCATTGCGTGAAATCATCACGACGGCCGGCAGCGACCTGATGGAACAGGAACATGTGGCCACGATCGGGCGCGCCATCTCCAGCCAGAGCGTCCTCAGCGGCGCCATGCTGGCGGCCGGCGCGGGGGGCGTGCCGAATCCCCCGCCCTACGTCAATCCGAACACAGGCGCGTCCGGCGTCAATCCGCTGGCCGTGCAATTGCAGACGGTGGCGCGCATCATCGGCGGACGCGGCGCCCTGGGGGTGAAACGGCAAGTATTTTATGTGACCCTGGGCGGCTTCGACACGCATGACCGGCAAAAGGCGCTGCATGCCGACCTGATGGCCCGGCTGGCCCATGCGCTCGCCTACTTCGACACGACCCTGGCGGCCCTGCAGGGCGCGGATCTGCGGCGCCAGGTGACGACCTTTACGGCGTCGGACTTCGGCCGCACCTTCAGCAGCAACGGCGATGGCACGGATCACGGCTGGGGCGCGCACCACTTTGTCGTGGGCGGCGCCGTCAAGGGCCGCGACATCTACGGCACCTTCCCCGTCACGGGCCTGGGCCATGAGCTGGACGTCGGTTCCGGCGCCCTGCTGCCGACCACCTCCGTCGACCAGTACGGCGCCACGCTGGCCAAGTGGTTCGGCGTGGCCGACAGCCAGCTGGCCGAGGTGTTCCCGAACATCGGCAACTTCAGCCGGCGCGACCTGGGGTTCATGACGACAACTTAACCATTGACGGCGATCACCAGCGTGACGACGTAGCCATCCGTGGCATTGCCCGTCACCGTGGCCATCTGCAGGCTGGTGCCGTCGCTGAAGACATTGTCGCTGGCATAGCTGATCTGCGCCAGGTTGCGCACGCTGGCCGTGTAGCCGCTGGCCGTGTAGGCCTCATTCAACGTTGCCATTGGAAAAGTGAACTGCGAGGTCTTGATGCGGTTCGAGGCAGAGGCTGCCTTGGCCAGGCTGGGATAGACCTCGACATGCACGTGCGGCATGCGCCCCGCATAGCAGCCGGGAAAGATCGTCGTGAAGCTGAGGTTGCCGGCGCTGTCCGTTTCCTGCACGCCGCGCAGGTAATTTTGCGCCGTCACGCCGCTCGAATACAGCGAATACAGGCCGTCGCGGTCGCAATGCCATACATACACGGCGTAACCGGCCAGGCTGGCGCAGCTGCCGCTGGCGTTAAGCAACTGCAGCTTGATGGTGAGCGGCACACCCGCCGCCACACCCGTGGCGCCATTAAAACTGGCGCGGATATCGCTGCGCACGACACCCGACTGGTTCAGCACGTTAATGATGCTGCCGCCATAGGTGTTCGTGCCATCGGCAGGATACGGCCCGCCCGTTTCCTCGGGAATCACTGTGCATGCGCCCGTGCTGGGTGTCGTGACCCCAGCGGCGGCGCTGCCTGCCGCCGCGCCGCTGGCGTCCGACCCGCCGCCGCAGCTCATCAGGGGCAAGGTGGCGGCGCCGGCCAGCAGCCAGCGCAGCACCTGTCGCCGCTCGGCCGCCTGTTGCCGCATCATTTCGAGGTCGGATGCCAGACCGTGATCATGTAGTTCCATAGATATTCCATCAAGTGGGGCAAGCCCGCCAAGGCGGGATTCAGGCTGGCGCACAGGTACAGCGCCTGCGTCGCATGGCGCGAGAGCGCTTGCAAGCTGCTGCCCGGACGCAAGGCATGGATGCGCATGCTGGCTCTCCCTGCGCTCGCGCCTGCCGCTTACTCGGAGCGCCGGAGGTCGCGCGGACCCTGGCGGCTGTCGTGCCGCTGCAGCGCCTGCTGGCGCTGTGCCGCCGTCAGCACGGCCAGCAATTGCTGCTCCAGCCGCGCATGCTGCAAGCTGATCTTCGCCATGGCTTGCGCCGCCGTGTTCGCCAGCGCGCTGGCTTGCGCATCGTCGTAGGCGCTGGAGGCGGCCAGTGCGCGCAGCTGCTCGTGGGCCTTGAAGGCGATCTTTTCCTGTTCCCGCAGCAAGGGCGTCTGGGCGTAGGTGGCGGCAAAAATTTTATCCTGCTGCGCTTCGCTCAGCTCGATGCCATGCAGGAACGGCGGCAAGCCTGGCGCGCCGGGTCCGCCTGGGCCGTGACCGAAGCCGGACGGCGGCCCCGGCATGGCGCGCGGCGGCGGGCCGGACGGCGCAGCTTCCTGCTGGGCCAGGGCAACGAGCGGCATGCTGCAGGCGCACAACAGCAACAGGGATACGGCGATACTCAAGTATTTCATCGGGCGTTCCTTTCGTGGAGATCAGCGCTGATTGTCGGCGTCTGGCGTGTAAAGCAACGTCAGGGCCGCGTAAAAGCGTGTAAAGGAAGCTGCGCAAATGTAAGCGGACGTATGTAAAAGCGGGTAAAAGGGCCCTGAGCCGCGCCTGTTGACTGCTATCATCGGGCGATATTCACCCGAAAAAAGCACAGGCATGAGCAAGGTTTTGTTAATCGATGACGACGTGGAACTGGTCGGCATGTTCCAGGAATACCTGACGCAGGAAGGTTTCGATGCCCGCGCCGTGCATGACGGCGAAAGCGGCGCGGCCGAGGCGCTGACGGGCCTGTACGCCATCGCCGTCCTCGACGTCATGATGCCGCGCATGAATGGACTGGAAACCCTGCGCCGCATCCGCGCCGGCAGCAACCTGCCCATCCTGATGCTGACGGCGCGCGGCGACGATACGGACCGTATCGTGGGTCTGGAGCTGGGCGCCGACGATTACGTGACGAAACCGTGCACGCCGCGCGAGCTGACGGCGCGCATCCGCGCCATCCTGCGCCGCGCGCAGGCGGCGCCGCACGACAGCTCGGGTCTGGCGCCGCTCACCGTAGGGCAACTGACGATGTGGCCGGAACAGCGCCGCGTTTCCTGGGCCGGCGCGCACCTGGAGCTGACGAGCACGGAATTCAACTTGCTGGAAGTGCTGGTGCGCCATGCGGGCAAGCCCGTCAGCAAGAATCAATTATCGGAACTGGGTCTGGGCCGTCCCATGGCCCGCTTCGACCGCAATATCGACGTGCACTTGAGCAGCCTGCGCCGCAAACTGGGCAGCCTGGCCGATGGCCGCTCCTGCCTGCAGACCGTGTACCGTCTCGGCTACCAGCTGATCAAGGAGTAAGCGTGGGCCGTCTGTTCTGGAAGTTTTTTCTGTGCATCATGCTGGCGCAAGTGACCGCCACCATCGGCATCGGCGGCACCTTCTGGCTGAAAAACCGGGCGGCACAGCAGGAGCGGGCCCTCGACATCGACACCAGTCCGCCCGCGCAAATGATCATCGAAGCCGCCAGCGCCACGCTGGAAGCGGGCGGCAGCCAGGCCTTGCGGCAATTCCTGGGCAAGCTCGAGCGCATGCGCGTGTTTGCTGTCGATGCGCGCGGACACGAACTGATGGGCCGCGCGGTGCATCCCGCCATGCTGGCCAAGGCGCGCGCCATGCTGGAGCAAAGCCAGGTCCATCCCGTCGTGCGCACGGTCACCGGCAGCGACGGCCAGCGCTATCTGCTGTTCCTGCCCTCGTCCGAACGCTTCCGCAATGCCGAGGCAGGCGCCGCGCGCGACACGCTCAACGCCGTCGCCATGAGCGGCCCGCGCGCCATGGGAGCCGGTCCACGGTCCCACGAAGCAGGCACTGCGCCGCCACGCGGCGAATTCGGCCGCGGCCCGCCCCCGCGCATGGACACGCCCTACCGCACCTTCATTCCCCTGGGGGCGGCCATCGCCGCCAGCCTGCTGTTTTCTTTCCTGCTGGCCTGGTATTTTGCGCGCCCCATCCGCGACCTGCGACAAGCGTTCGAGGCCGCCTCGCACGGCAATCTGGCGCCGCGTTTTCACGCCAGCGGCAAGCGCGGCGATGAACTGACGGACCTGGGCCGCGATTTCGACCGCATGACGGGCCGCTTGCGCAGCCTCATGGATAGCCAGACACGTCTGCTGCATGACGTCTCGCACGAGTTGCGCTCGCCGCTGGCGCGCCTGCAGGCCGCCATCGGCCTGGCGCACCAGCAGCCGGAAAAGATGGCCGCCTCGATGCAGCGCATCGAACGCGAAAGCGAACGCATGGATAAACTGATCGGTGAACTGCTGACGCTGTCACGGCTGGAAGCCGGCGCCGGGCAAACGGGAGCCGGGCACATGCACAGCGAAGACGTCAGCATCGCCGACCTCGTGCACGACATCGTGGACGACGCCCGCTATGAGGCCCGGGCACGCCAGTTGAACGTCGAACTGGCGGGCGATGCGGCCATGCCCGACGCCAGCGTCACGGGCCAGCCAGAATTGCTGGCGCGCGCCGTGGAAAATGTGGTGCGCAACGCCGTCAAGCACAGCCCCGATGGCGGCACGGTGGAAGTGGAACTGTCGCGCATGTCCGACTGGCTGCGCATCGCCGTGCTGGACCGGGGCCCCGGCGTGGCTGGCGCGGACCTGGCGCGCATTTTTGAACCGTTCTTCCGCGCCAGTAATACCCAGCACAGCACGGATGGACACGGCCTGGGCCTGGCTATCGCCCGGCACGTCATCAATGCCCATGGCGGCCGCATCGGGGCCAGCTTGCGCAGCGGTGGCGGCTTGTGCGTGGAAATGTTGTTGCCTGTCAAAACGCCAGGCTGACCTGTCGGCGAGCCTGGCGCGTGGATGTGTTGTTACGCCAGCGTATCGATGATGCTGCCCAGCGTGGACGAGGCGGACTTGGCGGGACTGGCCGCCGTGTCAGCACTGCTGGCCGTTTGGGCATCGCCTTGCGCCGCCTTCTGCGCGGCCGCCGCCTGTAGCTGGGCGATTTGCGCCTGCAAGGCCTGAATTTGCTGCGCCAGCTGCTGCTGCAGCTTTTGCGACGCGTCCGTCTGCTCGCCCTTCTGCGACTCCGTCAACTGTTTTTGCGCCGCCGTGATCTGCTTTTGCAGCGCCGCGATCTGCGCACTGCTGCCCGCACTGGCGCTGCCGGCCGCGCCGACTGTACCGCCTGCGCTGCCGGAACCGATTGCCGCTACCATATTGCCTCCCTGATTATTCAACACCTTATTATCGGCGCGCAAGGTACTCAATACAGGGCGGCAAGTGTAAAGGCGGGTAAAGCCATGTAAAGACGCCGCGCGCACCATCCAATTGCACACCAGCAAGAAAAACTGGCACACTGGCGCTTCCTGCCTTGACCACGATCCATGATGATGACGCCCCTGCTGCCCGCCCTGCCCGACCTCGTGCCCCGCCAACGCTGCGGCGTGATCGAGTTTCCCGTCCACCACATGCGTGGCGGCACATCGACGGGCCTGGTCTTGCACGGGGCCTGCGTGCCGGCCGAGCAAACGCTGCGCGAGGAATTGCTGCGCCACCTGATGGGCGTGCCCCAGTCCGGCCGGCAGCCGGGCAACCGGCAAATCACGGGCCTGGGTCGGGGCACGCCCACCAGCAATAAAGTCTTCCTCGCCGAGGTGGAACAGCATGCGGGCCAGCCGCGCCTGGTCAGCACCCTGGCCCAGCTGGCTGGCGAACACGGCGATATCGACTGGAGCGTGAACTGCGGCAATATGTCGTCCGCCCTGCAACTGTGGGGACTGGACAGCGGCGTGATCGAGGCACTGGCCATCGGCGCGCACGATATCGATATCCGCAACACCAACACGGGCGTCATCACCACCTCGCGCATGGCGCGCGAACGCGACGGCAGCTTTACGGCCGCCAGCATTCCTGGCGTGACCGGCAACTTCCCCCGCGTGGACCTGTTCCTGCGGCAGCCGGCAGGCGCCAAGACGGGCAAGTTATTACCAACAGGCAATGCGCAGGATGTGGTGCACGGTTATGTGGTCTCTTGCGTGGATGTGGCCGTGCCCATGGTCATCGCGCCAGCGAGCCAGTTCGGCAAGACGGCGCACGAGTCCATCGCGGAACTGGAAGCGGACACGGCTTTCATGCAGGCGATCCGCCAGGTGTGGAGCGCGGCGGGTCTGCTGATGGGCTTGCGCAAGCGCGATGGCGGCTTGATGACGTTGGCGGAACTGGAACGCAGCGAAACCATCCCCAAGTTCTGCATCGTGGGGCCGGCGGCGGGAGAGGGAAATATTGCTGTGCGCTACTTTACGCCGCAATCGGGCCACGCTTCGCTGGCCGTCTCGGGCGGCTGCTGCCTGGCGGCCGCTTGCCTGATACCGGGCACGGTGGCGCATGCGCTGGCGCGCGGCGTGCCGCCAGTCAAGCAAGCGGAAACAGAGATGGAACTGGGCCTAGCCAACCCGGCCGGCATCCTGGACACCACCATCGTGGCGCGCCAGGACGGGGTGACGGGCAACATCGCCATCGACGGCGCGGCCTACCGGCGCAGCGCGCAAATCTTGCTGCGCGGCCATGTTCCCCTGTACCAGCCGTCAACCGCGCTGAAGGCGTGGCTGCTGAAACAGATTTAAAGCAGGACTGGCGCCCCGCCCGTTCAGGCAATCAATCAGGTCTTCGGCAATGTCACGCCGACCTGGCCCTGGTATTTGCCGCCGCGGTCCTTGTACGAGGTTTCGCACACTTCATCGGATTCGAAGAACAGCACTTGCGCCACGCCTTCGTTGGCGTAGATTTTCGCCGGCAACGGTGTCGTATTCGAAAACTCCAGGGTCACATAGCCTTCCCATTCCGGTTCGAACGGCGTGACGTTGACGATGATGCCGCAGCGCGCATACGTGCTCTTGCCCAGGCAAATCGTCAAGACGTTGCGGGGAATGCGGAAATATTCCACGGTACGGGCCAGCGCGAACGAGTTCGGCGGGATGATGCAATAGCCCTTGCCCGACACATCGACGAAGTTATTCGCGTCAAAATCCTTGGGATCGACGATGGTGGTGTTGATGTTGGTAAACAACTTGAACTCGTCGGCGCAACGGATGTCATAGCCATAGCTGGAGGTGCCGTAGGAAACGATGCGGTTGCCGTCGCGTTCCTTGACCTGGCCCGGTTCGAACGGCTCGATCATGCCCGTTGTTTCCGCCATGCGGCGTATCCATTTATCGCTTTTAATCGTCATCGCAGCAGTATCTTTCTAGAATATCGAATGGCTGGGGCGGCGCGCCTGGTGCAGGCGCGGCCCGAATGGCAGGATTTTACGCGAAAATCCGCCGCTGTTGGCCCCCATCCCCTGAAAATCCTTGGCGGAAGGCTATTGTTTCGCCAGCAATGCCGTGATCATCTCGCGCACCACTTGCGCCGTCAGTTCCGGGTTTTCCATGGGAAACAGATGGCCGCCCGGCACCTGGCGGAAAAACTTGCCGACCAGCTTGCGCGTGGCCGTCAAGCCCGCCTGGCGGCATTCCACCGATTCCGTGCCGCCGATAAAGCCGATGGGCACGGGCAAACCATCCTTGACGAGGCCGCCGATATGGTGCGGCAAGCTGCGGTAGACCTGCGTTTCCACTTCGCGCGTAAAACGCAGCTGCACCCCGTCCGGATGGGGAGCCAGGCCGCTGTCGATGTAATCGCGCAAGACTTGCGGCGCCCAGATGGCGAACATGTCCTTGGCCGCGAAGTGTTCATATGCGGCTTGCGCATCGGGCCACAGCTTGCGCCGCCTGGCGGAAAAACGCGAGGGGGAAAACCGCTCGCCCAGCGCCGTGTTGCGCGCCAGGCGCACCAGCAAGGCGCGCCAGCCCGCCACCACGGGAGAATCGAGCAAGACCACGCAACGCACCAGGTCGGGCCGCTGCTTGGCCACCATCACGCTGAGCATGCCGCCCAGCGAATGGCCGACGAGGATCACGGGCGCGCTGTAGCGGCGCTCCAGGTCGTCGATGTACTCGCGCACCAGCTCGGGCCAGCCCGTGCTGACGGGGTAATCCGGATCGTGCGCATGCATGTCGAGCGCCTGCACGGTGTAGTGCTGGCCCAGCAAGCCGAACAGCTTGCGGTAGGTGCCGGCAGGGTAACTGTTGGCGTGGGCAAAGTGCAGTTGCGGGAGGGTCATCGTGGGACGAGGCCGGTGAATGCGATAGGCAATTGTAATGGCACGCCGGCAAGACGGATCAGAGGAAGACCTCTAATTTGCGAGCTGGCAGCGGGCGCGCTGGCGCCATGCCGGGCACGAACGAGGCCAGTACTTCGCCCAGCTCAGCGTTGGAATCGACCACGCAAAAAGCATCGTCAAACGCATGGTGACGGTTCATGGGATTGCGCACGACGATGCATTCCAGCCCGGCCGCCCTGGCGGCGCGCAAGCCGCGCGGCGAATCTTCCACGGCCACGCAGTCGGCGGCGGCCAGGCCCAGGCGCTGCAAGCCCAGCTGGTAGCCGTCGGGCGCCGGCTTGCTTTCGCCATACATTTCGCGCGTCAGCACGAAGTCGAAGTGGCTGAGCAAGCCCGTGGCCGCATGGCTGATGCGGAAATGCTGTTCGTAGGCACTGGTGACCACGCCCATGGCCACGTGCGGGCGCAGCGCCGCCAGCACTTGCCCGATGCCGGGGATGGCCAGCTGGCCCGCCTGGCGCAGGCGTTGCGCAAACAGCACGGTGCGCTCGGCCCGCAGGCGCTCGACCAGTTCGATGGCATGGCCCTGCCCCAGCAGCAGATGCCAGGCGCCATAGTTATTGTCCAGGAACCAGTCAAAGAATTGCTTCGGCGTCAGCTCTATGCCATAAGGCAAGAGCAAGTCGCGGTTGCTTTCGTAAAACAGCTGTTCGGTATCGACCAGCACGCCATCGTTGTCCCACAGCACGCCCCGGATGGTTTTCATGGCTTGTTGTCGTTCAAAAACTTACTTGAAGAAGATGTCGTAGGACAACTTCACGATCAGCAGCACCAGCAGCACGAGGAAGAGGATGCGCACGAAGGCGGCGCCGCGGCGCACGGCGATCCAGGTGCCCGTCAGGGCGCCCAGGATGTTGCACACGGCCATGGGCGCCGCCACCGCATACACGACGTGGCCAGCGGGAATGAAGAAGGCCAGCGCGGCCACGTTGGTGGCGATATTCACCAGTTTCGAGCAGGCCGAGGCGAGGATGAAATCGAAGCCGAAGACGCGGATGAACAGGAAAATCAAAAAACTGCCCGTGCCCGGCCCGAACAGGCCGTCATAAAAGCCGATGGCGCCGCCGATGACGATGGCGAGGATGCGCTCACGGGGGCCGATGGGGCGCGCTTCGCGCGTCGTGCCGAAATCCTTCTTGATGAAGGTGTAGATGGCCATGATGATGATCAACACCAGCACCATGGGGCGCACCACCTGCTGCGGCACGTAGGACACGGCGGCCGCGCCGATGAAGGACATGACGAAGGCGCTGGCCACGGCGGGCAGCACCAGCAGCCACGGGATGTGCACCTTGCCGACAAACGAGCGGGCGGCAAACGTGGTGCCGCAGGCGGACGCCAGCTTATTCGTGCCCAGCAAGGAGGTCGACGCCATGTTCGGCATCAGGTTGAACAGGGCCGGCAGCTGTATCAGCCCGCCCCCGCCCACGGCGGCATCGATCAGGCCGGCAAAGAAGGCAAATAAACACAGCAGCGAGATGGTCAGCATGATAGGCAATATGGAATGGGCGACAGCGGCAGTATAGGCGTCAGACACTTTTTCCGATGCAACTTCAAATTGCGGAAAACGCAATCAGGCGTAACGCTTGACGGAATGCGCCCCATGCGGTCTACTGGCCTCTTTTGCCGGGAGTGACGCGATGTCGATGAAACTGATGTGGGAGATCCGCGCCTTTTGCACCGTGGTGGAAAAGCGCAGCTTCATCCATGCGGCGCGCATGCTGGGACGCTCGCCGTCGGCCGTCACGCGCGCCATCCAGTTCCTCGAAGACGCCATCGGCGCCGAGCTGATCCTGCGCACGCAAAAGCAGTTCACCCTGACGACGGCCGGCGAGACCTATTACGCGTCGGCCAGGCACTTGCTGGAAACGCAGGCCGAGGCGGAAGAGCAGCTGGCAGAGCTGAGCAACTCGCCGCAAGGCTGGGTACGCCTCTCGGCGCCGGAAATTTTGTCGCTGGGCTTCCTGCCGAAAGTGGTGGCGCAATTTTCGCGCGACTATCCGAACGTGTCCGTGGACATCCATTTCTCGGACAAATCGATCGACCCCATCCAGGAAAAGCTCGATTTCGCCATCCGCGGCGCCTTCCCCCAGTCGAGCGAGCTGATCGGCTATCCCCTGTGGAATTACCGCCGCTACATGTACGCCTCGCCCGACTATATCGCCCGCATGGGCGCGCCGGACGAACCGGAAGAGCTGGCCGGCCACGACGTCATCATGCACTCGGCCCCCCGCATCCTGCGCGACTGGCATTTCGTCTCTGCCACGCGCAACGTACGCTACCAGGTGCAGCCCCGTTTCCGCTTCACTTCCGGCATCGCCACCTTTCAGGCGGCCCTGGAAGGCGCCGGCATCGTGCGCCTGGCCAGCTGGCTGGCCGAGCCGTTTGTCGCCGCCGGCACCTTGCGCCGGGTCTGCACGGCATACCGGCTGACGTCATCTAAGGAGCTGGACCCGAGCATCCATGCCGTGTATGGCACGTCGAGGATGGCCAAGGGGGCCCGGCTGTTTCTGGAATATGTGCGGCAGCGAGGGCTGGAAATACCCGATGAACGGGCAAGTTAGCATCTATTTCGCGGCGATGACGTCGCTATACACGGCGAACTGCGCGCCGTCGAAAACAAAGGCGGCCACCTCGCGCATGCCCAGTCGTTCATGCGCACGCAGCGAGCCGATATTGTCGCGCCGGATGAACAGCACCGCCTCCGCACCCCCATGCCGCGCCCGCATGGCAGAGTACAACAGCGCCAGCAAGCCCTGCCCCCGCTCCGAGTCCGCGATGCAGACAGGGCCATACACATAGGCCTTGTCACTTCCCCGATACGCGGCCAGCATGGCCAGCACCACGGGCGCCTGCGCGGTGGCAGCTGCAGCGCTGAACAACACGCCAACGACAGGCCCGTCCGCTGCGCGCCGCGCCACAATGACGGGCGATTCGCCATCCGCCATGCTGGCCACCTTGTCGCGCGAAAACTCGCCCGTCAGGCTGCCGCCCTGCGAGGGGGAATTAGCTTGCAACAAGGTCGTGATGGCGTCGATGTCGGCGGCCTGGGCCAGGCTGATCAGATAATGGCTGCTTAAATGTAACAATCAACGCTCCTCGATTGGGTTCTTCCGTTGAGATGCTGCTGAAGCGAATATGAAAACAGCTAGTGTGCAACTGCACAGTCCGCCACCTTGCTGGCCTTGGCGGCATCGGCCACCTGTACGGCGCTGCGCTTGACATCTCCCCACAGGTAAAAGATGAGAAAAATTCCCACCAGTGGAAAAATAAAGTGCAGGACCTCGTACTTTTTTTGCGGTGCAGGACACTCTTCGCCAGCGCAGCTCTTCTTTCGCCATAGCCCCACCACGCCGTAGCGACATAAATAAATAACTGCGTTCATCGTCACTGCGAGTATCCACACTATCGAAATAATAAGGAGGCTGAATAACCATTGTCCGATATTCGGCAGAAAACTCTTCGTCAGCACGTCCGAAAAGACGAGCGACAATAACATCCCGGTGCTAATTGACACTGTATGCGAGATGCCATGTATGACAGGCACCAGCACTTTCTGCCTGAAAAAATGCCCCCACTCGGCAGTCAACAACATGGTGCATGCCGCCAGAAAAAGGACAAGATTGAACAAGGGTGCTGGAATATCCTGGTAATGCACAATGAATTTGCGCTGTAGCGATTTGGCCATGTCATTGACAGGCTGATCAATCGTAAATTGCAATCCAAACAAGATCAAGCCAGTAAACAAGCCGCTCGCGATACCAATACCCGTATGCTGTATCGCCTGCGCCAACGCTGGCGAAATCCCCTCCACATAACGTAACCCCTGATCCCACCGAATCGAACGCAAGCGCCGGTAAGCAGCGTCGGCCTTCGCCAACCAGCGCTCGAAGGGATTGCATTCATCGCACATAATGGGTCTCCTGTCCGGCATCCGATGAGGCGCACTGCCTTATCGCCCATGCCAGTACCGTGGCCGACTGGCCCGGTACAACGTCGCATCGATATCGTCGCCAAATTCCAGCACCACCGCCCCCGTCACATCCGTGCGCAGCCGGGCAATGCCCATGTCGCCATAGCGCGCATACACTTGCGGCTTCGGATGTTTGTAGCGGTTCCGGTGCCCGACCTGGAAAATCGCCAGGGCCGGATGGACGGCGTTCAGAAAGGCCGGTGTCGACGAGGTGCCGCTGCCGTGGTGCGGCGCCAGCAGCACGTCGGCGGCCAGGTCGCCATCGGCCGAGCGCGCCAGCAACTGTGCTTCCTGCGCCGCCTCGATGTCGCCGGCCAGCAAGATTGCATGCTTGCCGGCCGTGATCTTCACGGTGCAGCTGCGGGCGTTCGGTTTCAGTGAAATGTCCGTGTGGCTGGCGGGTAATGGGTGCAGCATGGCGAAGCGCACGCCTTCCCAGATCCAGTTCTGGCCCGCCACGCAATGCAGATACGGACGCCGGGCTTGCCGCCGGGCCTCGACGGCCGGGTGGCCATCGAACAGCGACGAAGCCAGCCAGCCCACTTGCACGTTCTCCAGCAGAGAGATAGCGCCGCCCGCGTGATCGAGGTCGCTGTGCGAGATGATCACGCCGTCGAGCTTGCTGATACCCCGTGCGCGCAGATACGGCACGATGACACGGCTGGCGCCGTCGGAATCGAGACTGTAGGCGGGGCCCGTGTCGTACAGCAGTCGGTGATCGTGGGTTTCCACCAGCACGGCCATGCCTTGTCCCACATCAAAGGCCGTGATCCACATCTGGCCCGGCTGCGGGCTGGACGGCAAGGCCGTCAGCAGCGGCAGCCAGCCCAGCATGCCGGCCCAGCGCTGCGGCCATCCGCGTGGCGCCAGCAGCCAGGCCGTGCCGAACAATGCCCAGCAAAAACTCCACCATGGCGGCGCGGGCGCCGTCCAGACGGCAAAGCGGCGCGCACCGAGCCAGTCCAGCACCTGCGCCAGCATCTGCACGATGGCATGCGCCAGCAGCAACAAGCCGTCGCACAAAGGCGCGGGCAGCAGGCTGCCCGCCAGGGACAAGGGCGTGACGACCAGGCTGATGACGGGTATGGCCAGCGCATTCGCCACGGGGGACACGAGCGAGACTTGCGAAAACAGCAGCATCGTCAACGGCACCAGCCCCACCGTCACCACGTATTGCGTATGCGCACCGAGCGCCACGGCCGCGCGCAGGCGGCGCCAGCGGCTGGCGTTCTCCGGCAAAGGCGCCGTGGTGCGGCCTGCCGTCGCGTACAGCATGGTGGCAACGGCGCCGAACGACAGCCAGAAACCGGGCCACAGCACGGCCCAGGGATCGAGCAGCACGACCACGCCCAGCGCCAGGCACAGGATATGGACGATGCTGGTGATGCGTCCCAGCCACAAAGCCAACGCCACCACCAGCAACATATACAAAGTGCGTTGCGCGGGCACGCCGAAGCCGGCCAGCAGCACATACACCAATGCCGCCAGCGCGCCGGCCAGCGCCGCCACTTTTTGCGCCGGCAGCAGCAAAGGCAATTGCCGCTCCGTGAAAAACGAGCGCCGCCACAGCGCGCCCGCCCCCAGGGCGAAGAGGCCCGCGATCATGGTGATGTGCAGGCCGGAAATCGAGATCAGATGACTCACACCCGTGCGGTTGAATACTTGCCAGTCCGACTGGGGAATGGCGCGCTGGTCGCCCACCACCAGCGCCACGATCACGCCAGCATACTGCTTGCCTTCCAGGCTGCGCAGTATGCGCACACGCAACACTGCGCGGCTCGCTTCCACCACATTGCCGAAACCGGGCACGAAGGCCGCCAGGCGCATGTTGGGCGTGTCGGCGCGCGGCTGCGGCCGCACATAGCCGGTGGCGCGCACGCCCTGCTCCAGCAGCCACGCCTCGTAATCGAAACCCATGGGATTCGCGTTGCCGTGCGGGCGCTGCAGGCGCACCGTCAGCCGCCAGCGCTCGCCCGGCTGCACGTCGCCCACCTCGTTCGTCACCTCATCGCGAAAGCCCGCGTACCAGGACAGGGCGATCAGGGGAGGCACCTTCGCATTGAGTGCCTTCTCCACGGCAAAATTGAAGCGCACGCCCTGCTCGAAGCGGTACGGCAAGCTGGCCACCGTGCCCGTCACGACGATGTCCTGTCCCTCGTCGGCCAGCGCCAGTTGCGGCGCCATGGCGGCCTGGGCCAGCCAGGCGGCCCAATAAAAGCCCAGCCCCACGCCGGCCGAGAGCGCAATAGCGGAACGCCAACCGGAACGCCAGCGCGCGTGTCGGCACAACAGCCACGCCATCAGCAGCGCCGCGCCAGCGATCACCGACAGCAGCGCGCCCGCGTGCGGCGGCAAGCTTGCCTGCGTCTGCAACCAGGCGGCGCCAGCGGCAAAGCCGAGTATCAGGGTGCGCATGGGAAGGCAAATCCGCTCGCTGCGAAAGGGGCTCAGTTACTGTGATCGCTTTCCACGCCTTGCCGTCTGATCTGGCGCAAAGGTGCACTGGATAAGAACGCTCATGCACTGCATCCACCACCTACGCCTTGTCCTATGCCGTACTGACCGACCTCGTGTCGGTCAGCAATAACCCCTTGGTGGTGCTCGACCTGGCCTGCGGCGAAGGTCATGCGTTCATGGACGCCGCAGCGCCGCTGCAAGCCGGCGACGGATTGATCGCCACCGGCTGGGGGCTACGCGCCGTGCGCGCACGGGCAGCCTGAACTGCCATCGGCGCCATGGCTTGCTGGCGTCAGCGGCAACAGGCTACGATAGTGGCTGCCGCAGCGCGCAGTATTCCTCCCGTCAATTGCAGGATTGCAGGCAGGCGGACCGCTCGGCGCCGCACTCGGCTTGAGCGGTACCGGCGGCGATGCAAGCCCGCCATTCGGCAGCGCAGGCGCTATAGCAGCTGGCAAAGGCTGGCGTCGCCGTTACCGCCAAACCGAGACCTGACGCAAAAAGAAATGCAGCGAGCTTTTTATTCATGGAGTTCTCCCAAAGTCGGATGGCTGATGAATCCCCGCGCGCGCCATCCTCTGGCGCAGGGCCACATACACAGGTATGTCGGGTGTCATCGCGCGCTGGTCGTACGTCAGCGCGAAATGGAAAATCCTGCGGCCTCCAACGTATCCTGGAGCACCGTCAAATCAAAGCCGTGCATATCAACGGCACGCCCCAGCCGATAGCCAGAGCGGCATCCAGAATAATGCCGTACGTCGCCGTCAATTTCAGATATTTTGAAAAGATACCAAAATATCCCTGCAAATTCTGAACCCATGATCAGCTCGCCATTATTAATTGTCAAGACAATTCAATTCATTGCGCGCCATCGGCCAATTCTTCACACAATGAAAAATACAGGCGCGATACGAATATCATCACCCTGGCTATCGATAAAAACATACTCTTTGTTACCATCGGCGCCACGGCAATTGAAATTTTAATGTTAAATTCAAAAAATTAACAAAGTTAATAAAAATACATTCATGGTAATTCCAGCCAAATAAAAATGTCGCAGGAAAAACCGATAAGCGCAAAGCACTGGATATCGGATTCCCATTTCGCGTTCAAGCAAGATGATTGGCAAGCAGGCGGCAGCGCCGCCCTCCATGGTTGCGAGGCTTATCCGCCTCAGGGAATCATCGTTTTACAGATCAGCGCTCGTGCGGCAGCGGCACCGTGCTCCGGGGGAAAATCTTTACCCTGCGCACGGTATAATCGGCCTCGCTTACTTCAACACCCAGGCACGACATGACTTCCTCCGCACTTCCTCCCGATACTTCCACCGACCTTTCCGACAGCAGCGAAGACAATAACGACGCCACCCTGGTCGCGGAACTGGGGGAGCTGGCCGAGCATATCCGCCTGGTCAAGATGGAAGGCCGCGTCTTCGTGCGCTTTTCCGGCGTGGTCAAGGCAGGCCACCTGGTGGTGCCGTATGCACTGGTGCCAAGCCAGGGCGTGCTGGCGCGGCCGGCCAAATGGCGCAAGATGGACCGCGAGACCAAGCTGGCCCTGGTGCGCGAACGGGCCAGCGCGGCCGTCTTCGAGGAACTGCGCCAGCATGTGATGGATTTCGTCGCCGATATCGCAGGCCTGAGCGAGGATGTAGACACGGACCCGATGGTCTTCCTGCACACGCTGGCCGACATGCAGACGTCGGAGCCGGCCGGCATGGTGTTCGACCGCATCCGCCAGCGCTTCCATCACGCCATCGAGCGCCAGCAGGAAGAACAGCACGCGGCGCGCACGCGCCAGAGCATCAACCTGGCCGAATACCCCGCCTCGTTCGAGATGGCGCGCCGCCTGCCGCGCCGCTTCATCGCCCTGCTCGGACCGACCAATTCCGGCAAGACGCACCGCGCCATGGAAGCGCTGGTCAAGGCAAAGAGCGGCATCTACCTGGCGCCATTGCGCCTGCTGGCCCTGGAAAATTACGAGCGCCTGCAGGAAGCCGCGCCGCACGGCAAACCGCTGGCCGTGAGCCTGATCACGGGCGAGGAGCGCAGGGTCGTCGACGGCGCCACGCACGTGGCAAGCACGGTGGAAATGCTGGACACGAAAACCGTCGTCGAAGTGGCCGTCATCGATGAGATCCAGATGCTGGCCGACCCGGACCGGGGCGCCGCGTGGACGGCGGCCGTCTGCGGCGCGCCGGCCCACACCGTCTACCTGGTGGGGGCGCCCGAAGCGCGGCGCGCCATCGAGGCGCTGGCCGAACGCCTGGACTGCCCGCTGGAAGTGCACGTCCTGAAACGCATGGCGCCCCTGTCGATGGAGCCGACGGCCGTGCGCAAGGTGCGCAACCTGCGCCGCGGCGACGCCGTCATCGCCTTTTCGCGCCGCGAAGTGCTGATGTGGCGCGACATGATCACGGAAACGGGATTATCGGTGGCCACCGTCTACGGCAACCTGTCGCCCGAAGTGCGGCGTGCGCAGGCGCAGCGCTTCCGCGACGGCACGGCCGATATCGTCGTCGGCACGGATGCGCTGGCGATGGGCCTGAACATGCCGATCGCGCGCATCGTCATGACCACCTGCGTCAAATACAATGGCCGTGAAGAGGAAGAGATTTCGGCCGCGCTGGCGCGCCAGATCGCCGGACGCGCGGGCCGCTATGGCGTGCATGAAGAGGGACTCGTGGCCGGCTACGACAACGAGACGCATGAAGTGATGCGCGCGCTGCTGAAGGAAAAGCTGCACCCGCTGAACACCAGCGGCTTTGCCGTGGCGCCCTCGCTCGAACATCTGCACCGGATTTCGTCGGTGACGGGAGAGCTGTCGCTCAGTAAACTGCTGCGCCGCTTCATCCACAATATCGACGTGCCGGACGGCTTCTTCTTCCCGCGCATCACGGAAGACCAGAAGGAGCGCGCCGTTTGGCTCGACACCCTGCCCCTGTCCGTGGCCGACAAATTTACTTTGTCGCTGGTGCCGATATCGAGCAAGGTGCCGTCCCTGCAGACGGCGTGGGAGCACTGGGCGAAGAATCTGTCGCAGGGAAAAACGAGCACCTTGCGCCAGCACGCGTACGGCGGCGGCACGCAGAATCTGCAGCAGGTGGAAGACACTTGCCGCTACTATTCCGCGTATGCCTGGCTCAGCTACCGCCTGCCCGAATTCTTCCCCGATATCGCGGTGGCGCAACACCTGTCGCGCGATGCGTCCGAGCGCGTCGATTCCATCCTGCGCGCGCACAATGCGGCCTCGCGCGGACGGTCGAAGAAGTTCAAATAAGCGTCACCTGACGGGCCAGAACCAGACCTCGCCGCAATCCCAGTAGCATTCGCTGCCGCAGACCTTCACGCCGATGGAGGGCAGCAGGATGTCGATATGCCCGCCCGCGCCGCCCAGGTAGCCGGGAATGCGGAAGAAGGCGACGACGCCCTGGCGCTGGCCGATGCCTTCCATGGCATCATCCCCGGTAAATTTTTCGGGCGCGCCAAACATCGAGGGGCTGGCCAGCATGTGCGACAGCTTGGCCTGCCCCGGTTCGATCAGCGCGCCCTTGAATGCCCCCTTGCGTATCGCCATGCGACCCTTGACCTGGACCCCGGCCTTGATCAGGGCCAGGCTGACGCGGATGGCGCAGGTGTTGGCAAAGCTGTCCTTGCCGATCAAGTCTTCCCAGCCGATTTCGCGGAACAGGGCCGCCTGATCGACGGCCGCCACGCTGGAGTAATTTTCACGCAGCTTGATGAATGCAGGTTTCACGTCAGCCTCCCGTCATCCCTGGTCGACAGGGAACATCAGGCCGATTGTAGGAGGATGCGGCGGCTCCGCACTGAGCGAGATCAAGCGTAAACCGACCGCACCCGTAATGCCAACAATGACGTCGGATTACGCGCGGCATAGCCACGCCAATCCGACCTACTTGAGCATGTAGGTCGGCTTAGGCCAAAGGCCGTAAGCCGACGACACCCGTAACGCCAGCGAGGACGTCGGATGAAGGCCGCTTACGGCTTGCCCGCCTCGTAGTGCAGCTTGAGCACCAGCCCGTTATGGTCATCGGCCATATAGATGTCGCCATCCTGGCCCTGCTTGACGTCGACGGGCGCGCCCCTGCCCTGCTTGCCCTTGCGCTCCCAGTTGCTGATCAATTCAACGGACTTGCCCAGCGGCGCGCCGGCCTTGTCGGGCAGCAGGGCCACCAGGCGGTGGCCGTTGCTGCGGTAGCCGTGGTAGCCGATGATCAGGCTGTTCTTGTACAGCGCCGGGAAGCGGCTGGCCGTATAAAAGGTCATGCCCAGCGGTGCGGCATGGCCGGGCAGCAGGCGCTCGGGCGCCGCAAATTGGGCGTCGCAAGCCGTCTTCGGATATTCGGGACTGGCGACATTGTCGTCGTAGCAGTACGGCCAGCCGTAGTGCCGGTCGGACTTGATCAGATTCAGTTCCTCATGCGGCAGATTCTCGTCGCTTTTGAGTTGCGGCATGGCGGCCTGGATGGCGTCGCGCGCGTTTTCCGCCTGCCACAGTTCGCCCGTCGCCGGGTGGAAGGCCAGCGCCATCGAATTGCGCAAGCCGCGCGCATGCGTGCGCCAGCTCGTCACCGTGCCGGCCGGCCATGCCATCGTGTATTCGCGGATGGCGCCCAGCGCTTCCGGGCCTTCCGCCGAAGGACAGGCCTTGGCCGGATCGGGCGCCTTGCCATCGTTCTCGCAATGGTCGGTGCTCGATCCCACGTTCACATACAGGTCGCCCTTGGGGCTGAAACGCATGTTCGTCAGCAGGTGCAAACCGAGGCCCGGCAGGCGCGGCGTCTTGGCCGTGCCGCCGATCACGTCGGTGATGGCGCGGGCGGGATCGCGCAGGTCGAAGCGGAAGATGCGTCCCACCTCGCCCACGTAGACCAGGCCGTCCGGCCCCTGCACGATGCCGTTCGGGCGATCAAGCTTGTCGAGCAGCAGCTTGCGTTCATAGCCGCCACCGGCCGCCTTGCGCTGCAGCAGCCACAATTTGCCCTGTTTCGGCGCCCATCCCGTCATGTCCGTGACGAGGATGTCGCCATTCGTCAGCGGCAGCACGCCGCGGGGGAACTTCAGGCCGTCGGCCAGCACGGCCACGCAAAAGCCGGCCGGCGTGGTGACGTCGAGGCGCGGCATGCCGTCGCACTGGGCGCCGGCAGCCGCCATGGCGGGCGCAAACGCGCTGGAAAGGCAAGCCGCCAGGGCGCCCGCAAGCATTTTCTTGTTCATGGTCTCATTCCATCAAGGGTAATCGAGGCAGTACGGCACGCGCGTTGGCGCTGGTTTGCGCCGCCACGTCGGCAAGTTCCAGGCCGCGCAATTCGGCCAGCACGGCGCCGATGCGGGGCAATTCTTCGGGGCTGTTGCGGCCCGGGTGGATCCAGGCGGGGGAAATGTCGGGCGCGTCCGTCTCCAGCACGATGGCGTCCAGGGGCAATTCCGTGGCCATGCGGCGTATCTGCAAGGCCCGCGTAAAGGTCATGGCGCCGCCGAAACCGAGCTTGAAACCGAAGTCGATATAGCCCTGCGCCTGCTGGAAGCTGCCGTTGAACGCATGGGCGATGCCGCCATTCGGGCGGATCTGGCGCGCGTGCTTGAGGACGATGTCCTGCGAGCGGCGCACGTGGGCCAGCACGGGCAGGTCGAAGTCGCGGGCGATCTTCAGCTGCTCGCGCAGGAAGTGCTCCTGCTTGATGCGCATGGCCGGTTCGCACAGCATCGGAATGAAGAAATCGAGGCCGATCTCGCCGATGGCGACAAAGCGCGCATCGTTCATGGCCAGCGCCACGGCTTCGCGCAGTGCGATCAAGTCGTCGTCGGTGGCGTGCGGCACGTAGATCGGGTGGATACCGAGCGCATAGCAGGCGTTGGGCGCCGCTGCCGCCAGGTCGCGCACGATGGCGAAATTGGCCCGTTCGACGGCGGGAACGACGATCATCGCCACGCCCTGCGCGGCCGCGCGCGCCGCCACCTGCAGCGATTCGCTGCCGAATTCATGCGCGTCGAGGTGGCAATGCGTGTCGATCCACAGCATGGCGAAGCTCCTTAATATTGGTACGGCTGCAGCCCTTCGTCCGTCAGGCGCAGCACGCGGTCGCAGCGTTTGGCCAGCTCGATATCGTGCGTGACGATGACGAAGGCCGTGCCCAGGGTGCGCGACAGTTCCAGCATCAGGTCGAAAATCTGTTCGGCCGTGGCGTGATCGAGGTTGCCCGTCGGTTCATCGGCCAGCACGCAGGCAGGCTGCGTGACGAGGGCGCGGGCCAGGGCCACGCGCTGGCGCTCGCCGCCCGACAATTCGCCCGGCGTGTGCGTGACTCTCTTGGCCAGGTTCACGCGCGTCAAAATCTGCTGCGCCAGCTCGGTGGCCGGGGCGCGCTTCATGCGCCGTATCATCAGCGGCATGGCGACGTTGTCGAGCGCGGAAAACTCGGGCAGCAGGTGGTGAAACTGGTAGACGAAGCCCAGCGAGGCGTTGCGCAAGTCGCCGCGCGCCTTTTCGCTGAGGGTGGCGAAATCCTTGCCCAGCAGGGTCACCTTGCCGCTGGTGGGCGTATCGAGCCCGCCCAGCAGGTGCAGCAGGGTCGATTTGCCCGAGCCGGAGGCGCCGACGATGGCGACGCGCTCGCCGCGATGCACGTCGATATCGATGCCGGCCAGCACCTGCACCTTGTAGCTGCCCTGAGTAAAAGTCTTGCCCAGGCCACGGCAGCTAAGGACGGCGGAATCGGCGGTGGCGCCGTTGGAGGCAGGTTTGTTCAGATCGGTCATGGTCGTAGTCAGTGGTTTATTCATAGCGCAGGGCTTCCGCAGGTTTGACGCGGGCAGCCCACCAGCTTGGGTACAGGGTCGCCAAAAAGGCGAGGATCACGGCCAGCACGCCGATCTTGGTGACGTCGGGCCAGCGCAGGTCGGACGGCACGGTGCTGATGAAATAGATGTCCTTGGAGAGGAACTGTACGCCCAGCAAATGCTCGATGAAGGGCACGATGACGTCGATGTTCATCGCCACCAGCACGCCGCCGCCCACGCCCAGGATCGTGCCCAGGATGCCCACCAGCGCGCCCTGGATCATGAAGATCTTCATGATGGAACGGGGCGAGGCGCCCAGCGTCCTCAAAATCGCGATATCGGCCTGCTTGTCCGTCACCGTCATCACCAGGGTCGAGACGAGGTTGAAGGCGGCCACGGCGATGATCAAGGTCAGGATGATGAACATCATGCGTTTTTCCGTCTGCACGGCGGCAAACCAGTTGGCGTTCAGCTTGGACCAGTCGCGCAGCCACAGGTCGCCCGGCATGGTTTTCTTCAGTTCCGCCGCCACTTGCGGCGCCTGGTTCATGTCGGCCAGGCGCAAACGCAGGCCGGACGGGCCGTCGAGGCGCAGCAGGCGCTGGCCGTCTTCGATATTGATGAAGGCCAGACCGGCGTCGAATTCATTGTGGCCCGCCTGGAAGATGCCGCTGACGGTAAAGCTGCGCATGCGCGGCAGCACGCCGGCCGGCGTGACCTGGCCCTGCGCCAGCATCAAGGTGACTTTTTCGCCGAGGTTGACGCGCAAGGCGCGCGCCAGCTCGATGCCCAGCACGATATTGAAGGTGCCCGGCTGCAGCGCCTTGAAGCTGCCCATGCGCGTCTGGCCGGCCACGTCCGAGACGTTGGGCTCTTCCTCGGGCAGCACGCCGCGCACGATGGCGGGGCGCAGCGCATCGTCGCGCAGCAGCATGCCCTGCGTTTCCACGAATGGCGCGGCGCCCTTCACGGCCGGATTCTTGAAGGCCTGCGCCGCTTCCGCGCGCCAGTCGGGCATGCTGCCGCTGTTGTCGAACACTTCCACGTGGGCCAGCACGGACAGCATGCGGTCCGTCACTTCCTTCTGGAAGCCGTTCATCACGGAAAGCACGACGATCAGCGCCGCCACGCCCAGGCCGATGCCGGCCATGGAAATGAGCGAGATGAAGGAAATAAAACTGTTGCGGCCACTGCGCTTGCCGGCCCGCGTGTAACGCAGGCCGACCAGCCATTCGAAGGGAAGATTTTTTAACATGCTCATTAATTCGTTAATTCTTATGTATGCAACATATCATCGCGTTAGCCCGTGCAACGAAGGGCTGGGGTCAGACCCGGCGGGTCTGACCCCGGTTTTACAAGCCGCTTATTCGTAGCGCAGCGCCTCGGCCGGCTTGACACGCGCGGCGCGCCAGCTCGGGTAGATGGTGGCCACCAGCGCCAGGCCAAAGGCGATCAGGCCGATCTGCGCCACGTCCAGCCAATGCACGTCCGACGGCACGGCGCTGATCTGGTAGATTTCCTTGGAAATGAAGTGCAGGCCGAAGATGCCTTCGATGAAGGGCACGATGACGCCCACGTTCAGCGCCAGCACGACGCCGCCGATCACGCCCAAAGCACTCCCCAGCAAGCCCACCAGCGCGCCCTGGATCATGAATATCTTCATGATGGAAAACGGCGAGGCGCCCAGCGTGCGCAAAATCGCGATGTCGGCCTGCTTGTCGGTGACCGACATCACCAGGGTCGAGACGAGGTTGAACGCGGCCACGGCGATGATCATGCTGAGGATAATGAACATCATGTTCTTCTGGCTTTGCACCAGCGCATACCAGCTGGCACTGGCGCGCGACCAGTCGCGCATCCACAGCTGGCCCGGCATCGAGGCTTTCAGTTCGCGCGCCACCTGGGGCGCCTTGTTCATGTCGTGCAGGCGCAGGCGCAGGCCGGACGGGCCGTCGAGCTGCAGCAGCTGCTCCGCGTCCTGCATGTTCACAAACGCCAGGCTGCCGTCAAGTTCATTATGGCCCGCCTCGAAGATGCCGGCCACCTTGAGCGCGCGCATCCGCGGCATGACGATGCCGTTGGCCGGATCGCCCGCCCGTGGCTCGCGCTCGAGCATCAGGGTGACGTTCTGCCCCACTTTCACGCCCAGCGCCTTGGCCAGGTCGATGCCCAGCACGATGTTGTAGGAACCGGGAGTCAGCGCATCGAAACTGCCCTGCTTCATCTGGGCGGCCACGCTGGAGACGGTGGCTTCCTGCTGCGGCAGCACGCCGCGCACGACGGACGGGCGCATGGTTTCGTCATTGAGCAGCATGCCCTGGGTTTCCACGAACGGCGACACGGCTTTCACTTGCGGGTTGGCGTAGGCGGCGCGCTCCTGCGCCTGCCAGTTGGGCATGGAACCGCTCGTGTCGAAGACCTCGACGTGGGCCAGCACCGACATCAGCCGGTCGGTGACTTCCTTCTGGAAGCCGTTCATGACGGAGAGGACGACGATCAGGGCGGCCACGCCCAGGCCGATGCCGGCCACGGAAATGAGGGAGATGAAGGAAATGAAGCTGTTGCGGCCACTGCGTTTCCCGGCGCGCGTATAGCGCACGCCGACCTGCCACTCGAAAGGAAATTGTTTGATGATGCTCATGCGCTCCCGCGACAACGATGATATGCGAGCGCGCAGTGTGCCACACAATGGGCATTTCATGCATGATCTCTGCGTCATCTCTGTGTGAAACCGCGCACGCCGGCGCTATTTTACCTCCTGCGCCAGGCCGAAAACCCGCAGCAGCTGCCCCGCCAGCGCATATTGCCGCATCTGCGCCAGGGTCAGACGGTGCAGCTGGTCGAAGCGCCGCTGCTGTATCGTGAAATAGCTGTCGCGCGTCTGGATGACCTGCTGCAGGTTGCGCCGGCCCGCCTCGTACTGGATGGTCCCGCCGCGCACGACGAAGGCCATCTTCTTTTCCTGCTCGTCAAGCAGGGCCAGCGTGCGCTGCGCATTGGCGATGCGCGGCAGCATGCTGGCCAGGTCGGCGCGCGTGCCCTGCTCGGCGCGCGCCACGTCCGCCTCGGCCGCCTGGGCGCGGCTGATGCTCTCGTCGCGCTGCGCCAGGCTGCCCCCGCCGAGCGGGATTTCCCAGGAGACCCCCACCGACCAGCCCCGCTGCTGGATGGTCGACGGCGGCGGCGTGGTCTTGTTATTGAGCAGATGGCTGACATTCAGATCGATTTTGGGGGCCAGGGTAGCCGCCACGCCGCGCACGCGCAACTGGGCCGCGGCGGCCCGCTCGCGCGCGGCGCGCAACTGCGCCTGCTGCGTGTCGGCATTCTCCAGCGCCTGCGCCGGCAGCGGCGCGAAGGCGAAATCGGCAAACTGCGCCACCGGCTCGAAGGCCAGCGCCTCGAGCTTGATGCGCGCCGCCTGCTGGTCCGTCAGCAAGCCGTCGTGCACCAGTTCCGCGTCCAGCTGCGAACTTTGCGCCAGTTCGCGGTCCACTTCCGACGATTTGCCCAGTTCCGCCTGGCGCGTCACCTGCCGCACCAGCTGCGTCACGTCGCGCAGGCGTTCCTGCGACTGCTGCAGGCTGCGTTCCAGGCGCTGCATGTCGAAATACGCTTCGGCCAGCTTTTCCGCGCTTTCCGCGCGCGCCCGCTCCACGTCGAAGGCGGCGCCCGCCATCTCGCGCTCGGCCGCGTCAAGTTCGGAGCGGTCGGCGCCGCCGTTGTACACGTTCCAGCGCACGCTCGCTTCCACCTGGTGCGTGCGGCGCTCGACCTCCAGGGTGCCATCGAGGTCCTTGCTGCGCCCCCGCGTCGCCTGCAGCGCCGCAGTCGGGAACAGGCGCGAACGGGCCTGCTTGTAGCCCGCTTCGGTGGCGGCCAGCGCCGCCTGCGCCGCAATCACCTGCGGATCGCGCGGCACGGCGCGCGCCAGCAAGGCGGGCAAGCCGCGCGCGGCCTGCGCCTGGAAAGTGGCCGGCGGCGCGGACTGGGCCACCGCGTTTGCGCAGGCCAATGCCATGCAAATCAAGAAGGCACGCATCACCGCTCCTGCAGGGAAGACTGCAAGCCGCGCAGCACGGGCTTGAACACATATTGCAGCACCGAGCGGCGCCCCGTCAGGATGCCCACGTCGACGGGCATGCCTGGCGTCACCGGCAATACCTTGCCGTGCGCCGTCAGCTGGCTGCGGTCGGTGCTCAGCTGCACCTCGAAATACGGTTCGTTGCGCTCGTCGGGAATCGCGTCCGCCCCCACGCGCACCACTTGCGCCTGCATGCGGCCATAGGTGGTGGCGTCGTACGCCAGCACATTGGCCGACGCGCTCTGTCCCACATGGATAAAACCGATGTCCGACGGCTTCACGCGCACGGAGATCAGCATTTCCGAATCTGCCGGCACGATTTCCAGGATAGGTTTACCCGGCTGCGCCACGCCGCCGACGGTTGCCACCAGCACGCGGTTGACGACGCCGTCGACGGGTGCCGTCACGTCGCGCCGGCTCACCTGGTCCTGCTGGCCTTTCACGGTGCTGGCCAGGGCGCCGGCCTTGGTTTCATACTCGCTGCGCTGCGCGCCCCACTGGCCGCGCATGCGCGCTTCCACTTCGCCCGCCTGTGCCTGCGCCTCGGCCAGGGTGGCCGTCAGGCGCGGCACGGAGGTGCGCAGGCTGTCGAGTTCCGTGCGCTGCTGCTGCACGCGCTGCTGCGCATTCAGGTAGTCGCCGCGCGAACCGGCACCCTCTTTGAAGAGCCTCTCCTCGATGGACAGGCTTTCCAGGGCGATTTTCAAGCCCGTGTCCAGCTGGGCGATGCGGCTGTGCGCCTCGGCCAGCTCGCCGCGGCGGCGCGTCACGCCTTCGCGCGCGGCCGCCGTGGCCGACGCGAATTCGCGCTGTCCGTCGCGCCACAACTGCATTTCCTTGGCGATCAGCTCGGGCGCCTCTTTCTGCCATTCCGGCGCAAACTGGGGCGTGCCGCCGGACAGCAGCGCATCGAGACGCGCCCTGCCCGCCAGCGCGGCCAGGCGGTTTTGCACGCTGGCGCCCAGGTTGGCCTCGTACTGGGCCGTGTCCAGGCGCAGCAGCAAGTCGCCGCGGCGCACGCGCTGGCCCGGTTTCACCAGCATTTCACGCACGATGCCCCCTTCCAGGCTTTGCACTTCCTGCAGGTGCGATGGCGGCGTGATGGCGCCCCGGCCATTCACGGACACGTCGAGCTGGGCGAACATGGCCCAGGCCAGCGCCAGCACCAGGAGCACGGACGTCAAGGCCAGCATGCGGATGACGATGCGCTGCGGTTCGCGTTCCGGGTCCGGGTGGGCCGCCGGCAGCGGGCGGGCGTTCGGGGCATTGAGGGCGCTCATGCCGCCACTCCCTGTTCCACCGCAGGCTTGGCTGCCTGGCTGTTCAAGACGCGCATGACGTCGTCGCGCGGGCCGTCGGCCACGATGCGCCCCTTGTCGAAGACGATCAGGCGGTCCACCAGCGCCAGCATCGCCATGCGGTGCGTCACCAGCACGATGGTCGTCTCCTTTAAGGTACGCAGCCGCCCGATCAAGCGCTGCTCGGTGGCCGGGTCGAACATGCTGCTCGGCTCATCGAGCAGCAGCATCGGCGGTTTCACCAGCAAGGCGCGGGCCATGGCCACGGCTTGCCGCTGGCCGCCGGACAGGCGTTCACCCCGCTCGCCCACTTCCGTCGCCACGCCGTTGGGCAGCTGGGTGATGATGTCGTCGAGGCAGGCCAGGCGGATGGCGTCGAGCAGGCTGGCGTCGTCGGCCTGGCTGCGTCCCAGTTCGATGTTTTCGCGCAGGGTGCCGTGGAACAGGGTCACGTCCTGCGGCACGTAGCCGATCTGGCGGCGCAGGCTCAAGGGGTCCAGCTGGGTGCTGGCCAGGTCGTCGAACAGCACGCTGCCGCTTTGCGGGCCGTACTGGTTCAGCAGCAAGCGCAGCAAGGTGCTCTTGCCGGAACCGAGCTTGCCGATCACGCCGACCCGTTCGCCGGGGCGGACGTGCAGGTTGAGCTTATCGAGCAGCGGCGGCGAATTCGGGTAGGCAAAGCCCACGTCGCGAAATTCGATGCGCCCGGACAGGGGCGGCGCCTGCAGGCTGGCCGTATCATCGTCGGTGGGCGCTTCCATGATTTTATTGAGTGCGTGATACGACAGCTTGGTCTGTTCCCAGCGTATGATCAGGCCCGCGATCTGGCTAACGGGCGCCAGGGCGCGGCCCGTCAGCATGCTCACGGCGATGATCTGGCCCAGGGTCAGCAGATGCTCGCCCATCAGCAAGGCGCCCGTGGCCACCACGGCCACGCCGGACAGGGCCAGCACGGCCGTGTTGATGTAGTTGACCCGGCTGACGATTTCGCGCGTCTCGACGCTGTTGGCGGCGATGGCCACCGTCAGGCTTTCCCATTTGCGCCGGCTCCACGCTTCGGCGCCCAGCGCCTTGATGGTGTCGAGGCCATTCATGGTTTCAAACAGGTGCGCCGTGCGCTGCGCGCTTTCCTGCATCGAGGCGGCCACGTGGCGCGCCAGGGCCGCGCGCGAGGCGAAGGCGACCAGCAGCAGGATCGGGATGACTGCCAGGGGCACGAGCACGAGCCAGCCGCCGACCAGGGCGATCACCAGCAGGAACAGCAGCAGGAACGGCAGGTCGCCCAGGGTGGTCAGGGTGGTGGAGGCGAAGAATTCGCGCACGGATTCGAAATCGCGCACGGTATTGGCCAGGGTGCCCCCGGAAGCGGGCCGGCTGGCCGCGCGCAGGCGCAGGCACTGGGCGAAAATGTTCGACGACAGCGCCACATCCATGCGGCGCGACGCCGTTTCCACCAGTTCGCCGCGCAGCAGGCGCAGGGCCAGCTCGAAGCCCGTCAGCACCACGACGGCGATCGTCAGCACCCACAGGCTGGACGTGGCATTGTTCGGGATCACGCGGTCATACACGGCCATCGCATAGAACGGCACCAGCGCGCCGATGACATTGAGCACCAGGGTGCCCAGCAGGGCCCAGCGGAAGACCCAGCGGTTGCGGTTGAAGACATCCCAGAACCAGCGCCCCGCCACCGGCATGCTGTAAAGCAAGCTGCGCTGGTCGAAGAACATGACGGGACGCACGGCCACCCAGCGCCCATCGGGCACTTCCCGCGCCAGCGCGGCGGCGTCAAACCAGGCGCTGCCTTCGATGCCGGGCACGTGGCATTCATATTTGCCATCGGCAATGGCCAGTATCACCAGCGCCTGCCCTTCCCCGTTGAGCAGCAAGGCCGGCATTTCCGTGGGACGGCGTGGCTTATCTACCGGCAACACGGTGCCGGTCAGGCTGGCCTGCGCCAGCGCCTGTTCGAGAAAGTCAGCCGTGGCCGGTGCAGCCTGGGCCGCCACGCTGGCGCGCAGGCGCTCGGCCTGCACGGCAACGCCGAAAAAGCGCGCCAGGAAGACGATGGCGTCGGCGATGGCATCGGTGGACATGCCGGCGGAAGCGGTGTAAGTGTCAGGGGGTGGGGTCATGATGGATTCACAATAAAACGCTGCGGCGCGCCGGTCGGGCGCGCCGCAGCGGGAACGCTATCGCTTGCGCGATGAGTGATGACTAATGAGTAATAATTAAGTCAGCGCGGAAGCGCCCTTGCGGCGGCGCGCCATGAAGCCCAGCAAGCCCAGGCCCGCGACCAGCATGGCCCACGTCTGCGCTTCCGGCACTGGCGACACGGCCAGCAGGGTTTGCGAAGCTGGGTTGACGCTCGTCAAGCTCGTGTAGTTGTACAGGTTCTGGATGGCGCCATTGCCCGTGGCCACGCCCAACATGGTGTTGGCCTGGCTGACGACGGCGTTGCTCAGGTTTTTGAAGCGCAGGTCGCCCGTCAGCAGGTTCGTGTTGTCGTTATTCAATTCCCACAGGGCCAGCTGGAAGGCGGCGGCGCTGTTGGCGCTGGTCGCTACAGTCGCGATGGACGAAGCGTAATACCCTTCATACAGGCGCTTGACGGCATCGCTGGCGGCGAAAGCGCCGCTGCTGTAGCTGTTCGAACTGTTGCTTACGGCCACATGGGGATCGAGGCAAAACGCCAGGAAGGTGTTGCTGTCGTACTTGACTTCCCACAAGGTCGGCGAGATTGCGCTGCCCGAGCCGAAGGCGCCACCGGCAGCCGTAAACAGGCTGACGCTGTGCGAATCGACGACTTGCAGGTTGGAAGCGGCCAGGGCGCTGCCGCTGGCGAGGGCGAAAGCGGCTGCGGCGATGGCGCCGCGAACGATCAGGTGCATGGATTGTTTCATTGTGGTTTCCCTATTTCGATTATCAAGTGTGAAAAAAGCGTGGAAAGCGCCGGCGCCCCGTGACGGGCGCGCCGGTGCGGCATTGCCGGGCAGGCTCATGGCCCGGCAAGGGACATCAGGCAGCCATTTCCTGGGGCTGGGTATTTACGTGAGCCATGGCGCGGCGCAAGAGGTCGGCCATTTCGCACTGGGCCTGGGCTTCTGCGGCAGGGGTTGCTGCGGCGGCCGGCGCGGCGGCGACGGTGGTCACCGTGCCATCCTGGCCCAGCACCACGTCGAGCGTGCTGTCGTCGCGCAGCAGGTCCGCCATGCTGGGCAGATGCACGCCGGCGGCGGCCGCATCCTTGGCGTCGACGTTGAAATACACGTCCGTCATGTCGACCGTCTTGCCGTCGGCCAGGGTGGCGCTGCTGCGCTCGAGGTGCAGATTGCTGTTGGCGTCGAGGAAAGGCAGTTCCGTGTAGCTGACCGCCAGGCTGGCCACGCCGGCGTCGTGCAGGGACATCAGCTCGCCATCGTCCGTGACGCCATTGCTGTTGGCGTCGCGCCAGATGCGCAGTTCGGCGAACTTGTCGTCATGCGCATCGAC
Organism: Janthinobacterium aestuarii; assembly: GCF_046113285.1. Classification (NCBI taxonomy): domain Bacteria; kingdom Pseudomonadati; phylum Pseudomonadota; class Betaproteobacteria; order Burkholderiales; family Oxalobacteraceae; genus Janthinobacterium; species Janthinobacterium aestuarii. The sequence continues at coordinate 2,591,980 of NZ_CP142524.1, read as the reverse complement.
CACGCCGTCGTGGTTCGAGTCATAGCTGGACAGCTTGGCGAAGCCCGTGCCCTTCTCGTTACCACCGAACAACTCGGAGATGTTGTCGATCTTGCCATTGCCATTGCTGTCGATGGCCAGCAAGCCGTCATGGGCCGAGACCCAGCCCGTCTGGATGGCGCTGCCCGTGCCCAGCAGGTCGAAGCTGCCGTGGAAGTCGGCGCGGGCGATCGTGTGCACGCCGTCACCGTTGAGGTCGATGACGATGGGCGTGATGGCCGCATCCCAGCTCATGTCGTTCTGACCCGACGCCAGCTTCAATATGTCCGTGTAGACCACGTTGGACGTCGTGCCGTTGCTGTTGACATCCGAATCGATATTGTCGTTCATGCCCACGTTCTTCGCGCCCCATTTCCACGTATCCATGGCGTAGCCCGCGTGGTACACGCCCGACTTGTCGAATTTCAGGGAATAGCTGCCCGGATCGAGGTTGCTGAACAGATAATTGCCGTTGGCATTCGTGTAGGTGGTGGCCAGCAGCACGCCGCTGCCCGAGTACAACTGCACCTTGATGTTGGCGATGCCCGCCTCGTTGTAGTCTTGCACGCCGTCATGGTCGGCATCGCGCCACACCTTGTCGCCCAGGCTGGCCTTGCGGTAGATGCCCGCATCCCAGCTCATGTCGTTCTGGCCGGCGGCCAGGTTGATCAGGGACGAGCGCCCCGTGCTGACATCGACGTCGGAATCGGCCGTATCGCTGCCCAGATTGGCCTTGGTGTAATAAAAGCCCGATGGACGGATGACTTCCACCTTGTAGCTGCCGGCCGCCAGTTCGCTGAACAGGTAATTGCCGCTGGCATTCGTCGTCGTCGAGGCGATGACGACGTTGCTGGCGTTGAGCAGGTTGACTTTTACGCCCGCCACGCCCAGTTCGCCTGAATCCTGCACGCCGTTGTAGTTATTGTCTTCCCACACGCGGTCGCCGATGGAGGCCGTGTTGAGTTTGACCAGGCCGGCATCCCAGTCCACCTGCACATCGCCCGACTTCAAGGTGGCCCATGTGGTGGTGAAGCCGCTGGCCGGATTGACGTCCGAATCCGTGGCGTAACCGCCGATATCGGCCTTGGTGAAGCCATAGCCGGCCGGCGGCACGAAGCCCAGGTAATATTCGCCGGGGACCAGGTTGCTGAACAGATAATTGCCGTTCGCATCCGTGGAGGCGCTGGCCACGACGACGCCTTGCGCGTTGTACAGATTGACTTTCACGCCACACACGCCCGCCTCGCCCGCATCCTGCGTGCCGTTGCCGTTCGCATCGAACCAGACGCGGTCGCCGATGGACGCCGTCTTGTACAGGCCGGCATCGAGATCCTTGTAGTTCTGGCCCGCGACGACCGTCACCTGGCCGCTGTTGCCCAGCGTGTTGATGTCGCTGTCGAGCGCATCGCTGCTGCCCGCATCCTTGACGGTGGTCAAATAGCCAGCGGGGGCGACGACGGCGATCGAGTACGTGCCGGGATCGACATTGAAGTTGTAATAGCCGGTGGCGTCCGTCACGGTCGAGCCGATCACGCTGCCGGCCGCGTTTTTCAGCTGCACGGTAACGCCGCCGATGCCGGACTCGCCCGCATCCTGGATGCCGTTGGCGTTGCTGTCATGCCACACGCGGTCGCCCAGGGTGGCCGGCAAGGCCACGATGCCGGCATCCACGCTGTGGTTGCTGTCGCCCGAGGCCAGCAGCACTTGCGCTGTCCTGCCATCGGCATTCGCGTCGGAATCGCGCTGCTCATCGCCGCCCTGGTCCTGGCCCGTGAAGGTATAGCCGGCTGGCAAGGTGGTCTTATCGAATTGCACGCTGTAGGCGCCCGGTTTCAAATTCGTGAACAGGTAGTTGCCGTTCGCATCCGTCACCAAAGGGCTGCCGACGGCGTTGCCCGACGCATCGAGCAAGGTCACTTTCACGCCAGCAGCACCCGCTTCGCCCGCATCCTGCACGCCATTCTTGTTGGTATCGAACCAGACCCGGTCGCCCAGCTCGGCCGTGCGGTACAGGCCCGCGTCCAGGGTCAGGTTGGTTTCGCCCGGCGCCAGGGTGACGGGCGCCATCTTGCCGGCCGCATCGATATTGCTGTCCTTGCCCGCGTCGCCGCCCTGGTTCGCCGCCGTCGGCACATAGCCGGCGGGCGCCACCACGGTCACGGAATACGTGCCCGGGTTGACGTCAAAGTGGTAGCCGCCGCTGGCGTCCGTCGTGGTGGAGGCGACCACGTTGCCGGCCGTATCCTTGAGTTGCACGACCACATTGGCGATGCCCGCCTCGCCCGCGTCCTGCACGCCGTTGGCATTCTTGTCTTCCCAGACGAAGTCGCCCAGGTGAGCCATCGGCACCTTGAAGGTCAGGTAATGGGGCGCCAGGCTCAGGTCTTGCGCATTGCAGCCGGCCGTGCCGCCGTCATCGCGCACCTTGAAACCGAGGTCGAAGTCGCCGGCCACGGTCTGGCTCGGCACGAAGACCAGGTGGCCCGCGCGGATGTCGTCGATGGACACTTCCGTGCCCACCGTCACGGCCACGCCATTCAACAGGACCTGGCCCGCCGTGGTGGTATTCGTGATGACGATGGACTTGAAGCCGTCGTGCTCGACGTCGTCGTGGAAGCCGAAATCGCCTTCGCTGAGCACCACGTTGTTTCCATTGAGCAATGTAAACGTCTTATCGGCCGCGTCCGGCGCGTCGTTGACGGGGTCGATGATGACTTGCAGGCTCAGCTGGACGATATCGCCATTGCCCTTGTCAATCGTCACTTCGATGGTCGAGAAGCTGCCGTTGTAGTTGGCGGCCCAGTCGCCGGGACGCACATACACGGTGTCCGCATCGAGCATGCCGAACAGCGGTGTGTTCTCGGTCGATTCCGTATCGTCAGGCAACAGCACGGTGAAATTCTTGATGTTCAGTTCGCCTTGCACCGAGTAGCCGGCCTGGATCAGCAGGTCGCGGATATCGAAATTCTTGTTGATGTCTTCGCAGACGTGGACCGTGGTCGACAGGTTGTAGGTAGTCATGCGGCCTCCTGACGGCATGCCACGGCGGCAGCAGGAGAGGAAGTACGAGGGGCCAGGGCGCGATCAGCCTGGCCGCGCAAAGCGGCGAATGTATACATAAGTGGGCTTCCAAGAAGGGACTTGTTTAAAAATGAAGCCGGCAGATCTTGTATACAATTTCGAGGGACACAGGAGCCAGACGACGCAACCACGCAGCAGGGGGTGATTGTCTTTCTGATATTAAGTTAGCGCAATTATATCCACTATCTTTTCAAAAGAGAATCATTTTCCGATGACAAAGATAAAATTTAAATAATGAAGATGCTTTATTGATATTTTTAATATGCAAGGCGGCTGGCTTGCCCGCGCCAATCTGTGGCAATGATCGAGGCGAAAACACATGCGCCCTACTCGCACGCCGCCGCTATCGCCTACAATCTCGGGATGAATCAACTTACCCTCGTCTTGCCCTTCGCCTTGCCCAACGCCGAACTGGCTGCCGACCTGCTCAAGGTCTTGCAGGCGCCCGCGCTGGCAGCGCTGCTGTCGCGCACCTCCACTTGCAATTTAGAAACTTTTGACAACGCCAACCGCTTGCTGCCGCATGAAGCGTGGCTGGCGCACGCCCTGGACCTGTCGCCCGCGCCCAACGGCGTGGCGGCGCAGGCGGCCTTTGCCGCCCGGGCCATGCGCGGCTACGGCCTCGTGCCGGAACCGGGCGCACGCTACTTCCTGCTGCATCCGGCCCACCTGGCCATTGCCCGCAGTCATATCAGCCTGGAAGACTTGCGCCAGCTCAAGCTGAACGAGACCGATGGGCGCGCCCTGTTCGACATCGCTGCCCCGTATTTCGACGAGATCGGCCAGCCGCTCGCGTATGGCGACGCGGGCACCTGGTTCATGCGCGCCGATGGCTGGAGCGACTTGCAGTGCGCCACGCCGGACGCCGCCACCACGCAAGACCTGTCCGTCTGGATGCCGGAAGGCGAGCACGCGCGCGCCGCGCGCCGCCTGCAGAACGAAGTGCAGATGCTGTGGCATGAACACCCCGTCAATGCGGCGCGCGAAGAACGGGGCCTGAAAGCCATCAATGCGTTCTGGATCTGGGGCGGGAGCGTGGCAACAGTGGAGGCTGCGCGCTGCGCGGCCAGCCTGCATACGCAGAACGCGCCGGGCTGGCTGGCCGCGCTGGCGGAACCGGCGCGCCGCGATGCCAGTCCAAACAGTGTGCTGACGGACCAATCCGACACGATCGTCGTGCTGGGCGGCTTGACCGAAGCGGCGCAGGCCCAGGAATGGGGCATGTGGCTGCAGCAATTGCAAGCGCTGGAAGCAGACTGGTTCGCGCCCCTGCTGGCGGCCTTGAAAGATGGCCGCCTGGGCCAGCTGCGCCTGGTGCTGACCCACCGCGACGCCTGGCTGGACGTCACTACCAGCAAGCATGCGCAGCGTAAATTCTGGCGCGCCATTACCCTGAACAAGTTGAAAGCATCATGACCCGTACCCGCATCGCCACCCGTCCCTGCCCTTACCGCGAATCCGAATTGCTGCGCCAGGGAGGCATCCATCCCGTGCTGGCCCGCCTGTATGCCTCGCGCGGCCTGTCCGACGCGGCAGAACTGTCGATTGAGGCCAAGGACTTGATACCGCCGTCCGGCTTGCTGCACATCGGCGCGGCCGGCGTCTTCCTGGCCGATGCCATCGCCGCCAAGAAACGCATGGTCATCGTGGCCGACTACGATTGCGACGGCGCCACGGCCTGCGCCGTGGCCATCCGCGGCTTGCGCGCCATGGGCGCCGACGTCGACTTCATCGTGCCCAACCGTTTTGAATACGGCTACGGCCTGACGCCGGAAATCGTCGAACTGACGGCGCGCGAAAAATCGCCCGACATCATCATCACCGTCGACAACGGCATCGCCAGCATCGACGGCGTGGCCGAGGCGAACCGGCGCGGCATGCAGGTCGTCGTCACCGACCACCATTTGCCGGCCGACACCCTGCCCGACGCGGCCGTCATCGTCAACCCGAACCAGCCCGCCTGCGGTTTTCCCAGTAAACATCTGGCCGGCGTCGGCGTCGTGTTCTACGTCTTGCTGGCCCTGCGCGCGGAGCTGCGCCGACGCGGCATCTTTGATGCGCAGACGCAACCCAAGCTCGACAACCTGCTCGACCTGGTGGCGCTGGGCACGGTGGCCGACGTGGTGCGCCTCGATACGAACAACCGCATCCTCGTCGCGCAAGGCTTGAAACGCATGCGCAAGGGCAATATGCACGCGGGCGTGGCGGCGCTCTTTCGCGTGGCGGGCCGCGAAGCGCGCAGCGCTACGCCGTTCGACCTGGGCTTTGCCGTGGGACCGCGCCTGAATGCGGCCGGCCGCCTGCAAGACATGTCGCTGGGCATCGAATGCCTGATCACGGACGACGAAGGCCGCGCCTGGGCGCTGGCGCAGCAATTGAACGACATCAACCTGAAACGCCGCGAAATCGAGGCGGAAATGCAGGATACGGCCCTGCTGCACCTCGACGATTTCGAGCCGGCCAACAGCAGCACCATCAGCGTCTTCGATGAATCCTGGCACCAGGGCGTGATCGGCATCGTCGCTTCGCGCCTGAAGGAAAAATTCTACCGCCCGACGATTACCTTTGCACCCGGTGCCGACGGCTGGATCAAGGGTTCCGGACGCTCGATTCCCGGTTTCCACTTGCGCGACGCGCTCGACCTCGTGTCGAAACGGGCACCGAGCCTGATCGACAAGTTCGGCGGCCACGCCATGGCGGCGGGCTTGACCATCCGCGCCGACGCCTTCGACGCCTTTTCCCAGGCCTTCGAAGCCGTGGGCCAGGCTTGGCTCAGCGCCCAACAGCTGGAACGGGTGGTGGAAACGGATGGCCCGCTGGAAGACGCGTATTACACGACGGCCTTCATCGAGCTGATGGACGGCCAGGTGTGGGGCCAGGGCTTCGCCCCGCCCGTCTTCTGCGACGAATTCCGCGTCGTCAGCCAGCGCATCCTCAAGGAACGGCATTTGAAACTGCTGCTGGAAAAGAACGGCGTGCGCTTCGACGCCATCTGGTTCGGCCACACGGATGCCTTGGGCGAACGGACAAGGGTCGCCTTCCGGCTTGATGCGAATGAATACAATGGCACGACCAAGGTGCAATTGATGGTAGAGCACGCCGAGCCTGTGTAGTGACACCTGACAGTACCTACTGCGCGTCGGTATAGGCCGCCTGCGATGCTCACCGTACTAGCAGTACGGTTGCGCTTCTCGACAGCCTCTCCCTTCCGCTCGCTACGGTTCTGTCAGGCGTTGCGAATTTTGTGGTCTTATTGCCATGTCTCATGTTTACGTGAAACAATGTCGGATCAAACAACAGCGACGGCTGGAACAGCGATTCACACCACCTGAAAGTTATCCCGCACCATGCTGACCGGCCTGAACCACCTCACGCTGTCCGTGCACGACCTTGATCGCAGCGTCGTCTTTTACCGCGATACGCTGGGCCTGCGCATGCATGCGCGCTGGGAGAGGGGCGCCTACCTGTCGGCCGGGGATTTGTGGCTGTGCCTGTCGCTGGATGCGGGCGCGGCGATCAGCGCGGGCGGCTACACGCACTATGCCTTTTCCATTTCCCAGGAAGACTATCCTGCCTTTGCCGCCCGCCTGCGCACGGCTGGCGTGACCGAATGGCGGCAAAACAGCAGCGCCGGCGATTCCCTGTATTTTCTCGACCCGGACGGCCACCAGCTGGAAATCCATGCGGGCAGTCTGGCGCAGCGGCTGGCGGCCTGCCGGGCAGCGCCGTATCAGGGCATGGTGTTCGAGGATTGACGATGGTAGCGCATATTCATTAAATTCATTAAATTCATTGCACCAGCAAAAGAGCATCCGCTGTTACTACACAAAAACACTGTCACGCATCGATAAGCCCTTGATAATCTTGTTTTTAAAACTGTTTTTAAAGCTTAATCAAGCTGACAAGATTCCATCCGCAATGGGCAAAATCACCACATTTTATTGTAAAAATAAAAATCTTGATTGGAAATAGTTAACACTTATTTGGCAAATTCACTAGAATTGATAGCACATCAGGTAATTTCCAATGATGCATGATCAGTTCTGAGGGCAAACCCGTCGAAAGGCGGGGACGCAAAGCCACCGGCCTACCGCGCGCAAGCGCCATGGCAGCGGGGCTGCCAATGCAGGGCCGGGACCGCCAACGCGCGCCACCAGCCTCGATGCATTGTCGAGATGTGGCCCTCGCCCAACTCGGAGAGTTTCGCCATGAAAAAATTCATTCCCCCGCATGCCCGCCACGGGCGCCTGCTGCTGGGCGCCACGGCCGCCATCCTGCTGGGCGCGTGCGGCCCCGGCCAGGAGACGACGGCGCCGCCCGCTGCCATCGCCACGGCCGCGACACAGTTCAGCGTCGAGGTACCCGTCATCCCCGCCGGCGTCGGCACGCTGGTGGCGCAGCCGATGTTCCATGCGGCTCCTGCCCTCCTGGATGCGCCGGACGGGCGCGACAACGCCAACAGCAGCGGCTCGGCCCACTGGCGACCGCATTTGCAGCGCGTCCCCCGCGCCATGGCGGACATGGCCACGCGGCGCCTGACGGCGCAAAAGATCGCTGCAGCGGAACAGGCGGCGCAGAATATCGCGCCGTTGCTGTCCGGCGGCACGAGCGACACGGCCGCACCGATGGCCGGCAGCAGCGTGGTGGCGACCTACTCTCCCGCGCAAATCCGCGCCGCCTACGACTTGCCCGCCCTGCCTGCGGCGGGCACGGCGCTGACGCCAGCCCAGGCGGCCCAGCTGGGTGCCGGGCAGACGATCTATATCGTCGATGCCATGCACAACCCGAACGCGGCGGCCGAACTGGCCATCTTCAACCAGAAATTCGGCTTGCCCGGCTGCACCACCAAAGCCATCGCCACGAATGCCGCCCTGCCATTGCCGCCAGCACCACTGAGCGGCTGCGAATTGTCCATCGTCTACAACACGCCGTCGAGCACGATGACGGCCACCGCGCCCGCCTATAACTCGGGCTGGGCCATGGAAATCGCGCTCGACGTGCAATGGGCGCACGCCACGGCACCGCTGGCGCGCATCGTGCTGATCGAGGCGCCCGACGCGTCCGTCAACAGCCTGCTGGGCGCCGTGCGTCTGGCCAACCTGATGGGCCCTGGCGTCGTCTCGATGAGCTTTGGCGCCGCCGAAGGCAGCTGGACGGCCTCCGTCGACAGCGCCTTCACGGGCAAGAACATGAGCTACCTGGCCGCCACGGGCGACTCGGGCAGCGGCGTGTCCTGGCCTTCCGTGTCGCCGAACGTGCTGGCCGTGGGCGGCACCACGCTCAGCTACAGCGGCAGCGGCGTGCGCAGCGAAGCGGCCTGGTCCGGCACGGGCGGCGGCATCAGCGCCTATACGGCCCTGCCCAGCTACCAGACGGTGAACGTGCCCGGCCTGACCAATCTGCTGCGGCGCAACGTGGCCGATGTAGCCTTCAATGCCGACCCCGCCACGGGCCAGTACACGGCCGTAATGGCACAGGGCAGCAGCACCGCAAGCTGGCTCAGCATCGGCGGCACCAGCCTGTCCACGCCGCAATGGGCCGGCCTCGTCGCCATCGCCAACGCCAGCCGCGCGCTGCAGGCGAAGACGGCGCTCGGCTTGCCGCACAGCATGCTGTACGGCCAGATCGCCACCGTGCCCGGCACCTTTGCCAGCAGCTTTGCCGACATCACGCGCGGCAGCAACGGCACCTGCAGCGTGTGCACGGCCAGGGTCGGCTATGACCCGCTGGGCGGCCTGGGCACGCCGAACGTGAAAAACCTGCTGGCCAGCCTGTCGGGCACGCAGATCGCCCCCGCGGCACCCGTGGTGGCGCCGGCCGGCATCAGCGGCGCGGCCGGCAAGCCGCTGTCGTTCACCGTCTCGGCCACCGCTTCCAATCCACTCAGCTACACCATGCTGGGCGCACCGGCCGGCATGAGCATCGCCGCCACGGGCGTGGTCAGCTGGGCCGCCCCCATTGCCGGCACGTATGCCGTGACCATGGTGGCCAAGGATAGCGTCAGCGGTCTCAGTGGCCAGGGCGTGTACAGCATCGTCATCGCCCCCGTCGCGCCGCCCGTCGTCGCGGCCGGCGCCATCACGGGCAAGGTGGGGACGGCGCTGACGTTCAATGTCAGCGTCACGGCCGCCAATCCCGTCAGTTACGCGCTCGCCGGCGCACCGGCCGGCATGACCATCAGCAGCGCCGGCCTGGTGAGCTGGGCCGCGCCCGTGGCCGGCACCTATGCCGTCACCGTGACGGCCACGGACAGCAAGACTGGCCTGAGCGGCAAAGGCGTCTATACGGTGGCCATCGCCGCCCCGCTGCCGCCCGCGGTGACAGTGTCCAGCGTCAGCGGCAAACCGGGCGTGGCCCTGTCGTTCACTGCCACGGTGGTGGCGCCCAACCCCGTCACGTACAGCCTGTCGGGCGCGCCGTCCGGCATGGCCGTCAATGCCGCCGGCGTCATCAGCTGGGCCAGCCCCGTGCTGGGCAGCTACAACGTGACCGTCATCGCCAAGGATACGAAAACGGGCTTGACGGGCCAGGCCGTGGCCACGGTGAAAATCGCCGCCGCCGGCCCCACGATCAGCGCCGCCGCCATGACGGGCGTGGCCGGCAAGGCCATGAGCGGCAGCATCGTGCTGACGGCGCCAGGTGCGACCTCGCTGCGGATCTCGATCGACGGCGCGCCGCTGGGCATGCAGTTTTCCATGAGCGGCCTGACCATCACGGCCAGCTGGCCGCAACCGGTGGCCGGCAGCTATGCGCTGAAGGTCGTGGCGCTGGACAATAACGGCTTGACGGCGCAACTGACGGTGCCGATCACCGTCACGGCAAGATAAACCAGCGTCGCCCGCCAACGGGGCGCAGTGGGACACATGTCCGCTGCGCCCCGTTTTTCATGCGCGCGGCCGTTGCAACGATTCCGAAAAAGGAGTATAAATAGTCCTTAAACAGAGTTTTATTGAAGGACATATCATGAATCTCGCCTACGCCTATCCCAAGAGCCGCTTCGAGCCGGCCGTGCTCGTCGACCTGAACGCCAAAGCCGAGCGCGAACGATTGTCGCAAGCGGCACTGAAGGGGTTTTTCAAGCTGGCCGCCGCGTGGAAACTGCGCGACGACGATGCGCGCGAATTGCTGGGCGGCCTGTCCAGCAGCGCCTGGTACGAGTGGAAGAAACACCCGGACCGCGTGCTGGAAGTGGACCGCATCACGCGCATTTCCTATTTGCTGGGCATCTACAAGGCCTTGCACATCCTGTACGGCGACAAGCTGGCCGACGAATGGGTCAGCTTGCCCAACAAGAATCCCATCTTCGGCGGCCGCACGCCCCTGTCGCAGATGCTGGCCGGCGGCTTGCTGGCCATGCAGACCGTGCGCAAGCTGCTCGACGCGCGCCGCGGAGGGCTGTGATCGTGCCGGCCGCCCCGCATGCCCACCTGCCGCCGCTGGCCGCCTTGCGCCAGATCGACACCTGCCGCCTGATCCCGTCGCGCTTCGCCGACATGGAGGATTCCGTGCTGGCACCGCTGGCCGAAGACGACGACCACCTGCGCGAGCTGTTCGAGCTCGATAACGCCACCAACGCGCGCCTGGTGGCCGAGTACGGCGGCGCGCCAGGAATTGGCGTGGACGAGCTGGTTTTTGGCGTGCCGCACTTTCGCATCATCAACGCCGCCTACACGTATGCCCGCCCGGAAGGGGCGCGTTTCAACGATGGCGAACGGGGCGCCTGGTATTGCGCCTTCGACATGAAAACGGCGCTGGCCGAGATCATTTTCCACAAGACCGTGGAATACCAGGAAATCGACTATTTCGACGACAGCGTCAGCTACCAGTCGCTACTGGCCGATTTTTCCGCCAGCTTCCACGACCTGCGCGGCCAGGAGCGCTACCAGGCTTGCCTGGACCCGGCCAGCTACATCGCCTCGCAAGACCTGGCCGCCATCCTGCTCGAGGCCGGTTCTATGGGCGTCATCTTCCCCAGCGTCCGGCACGCCAGCGGCACCAACCTGGCCTGCTTCCGCCCTGCCCTGGTGGGCAATGTTCGCAAAGGCGTCGCCTATCGGTTAACATGGCAGGGTACGCCGACGCCGCAGGTGGAAGCCTTGCCAGGCAAATAAACCGCGCGCATCGGCATCCGACTCACCGAACATTGATATTTCGCATGCAAACCAATCCTGAAAAAGACACCGAACTGCGCCTCAAAGTAAACAGCGAAACGGCCCGCCTGGCCTGGAGCGAACTGGAAAAGCACTTCGCCCAAGGCAATGTCGTCTGGATCGCCAACGAGCTGGACCTGGTCGAAGTGGCCGTGCGCATCTCGCACGACGACAAGGCCACCATCACGCAATGGATGGTCGACGGCAAGGTCGCCAAGGTCTCGGACCAGCAGGCGCTGGACTGGCAGGCGGCCGATGCGTCCCTGTGGGCCGTCGTCGTCAGCCCGTTCATTCTGGTGCAGCAGGAAAAGCCCACCAAACACTGATGCCTGCAGGCTGCGCTCGACGTAGGGAAAATGCGCAGTCAACTAAATTTGGCACTTAATTTAGTTATCCAATGCTACCATTGGTCTGCAACTTGTGGAGGACGGCATGAACTTTCTAAATATTCAACCAATTAGCTACTTGAAGACGAACACCAGCGACGTGGTCAAACAGGTGCTTGAGACGCATGACCCGGTAGCCATCACGGTGAACGGCAGAGTTCAGGCAATTGTTCAAGACCCTGTCAGCTATCAAAAGACTCAAGATCAGCTTGCCATGCTCCGCATCCTTGCTCTCGGCCGCAAGCAGATTGAGGAAGGTAAAATCATTGATCATGATGACGTTGTGGCCCTTCTGGAAGCTGAAGACGACGACAATTGATTACACAAATGAAAATCATTTGGACGCAGTACGCCTTGAACGATTTGCAAGACATTCGCTCCTACCTGAAGCAGAACGAATCCCTGGCTTTTGCCAGGAAGGTGACGCAAGCGATTCTGGCTGAAGTCAATTCTCTCAAAGATTGGAACATAAAAGGCAGCTTTGTTCCTGAACTTGAAGATCTTCATTTGACGACTCACCGCCAACTGTTGGCCGGCCAGCATCGCATCCTTATCGAGTATGGACATAACGACATCATTTATGTCCATATGATTGCCCATACCAGCCGTGACCTGGAAGCATTGATACGCCGTCGCCTACTCACTGCGTAATGCGGAGCATGTGACAATGCGCAGCAAGCGCATTGTCAAGCCAGCTTCAGTGCCCGCCGCCCAGGTAGGCAGCAATCACCTTCGGGTCGGTTTTCAGGCTCTCGGCCGGCCCGTGCACGGAAATGCTGCCGTTTTCCAGCACGTAGCCGTAATCGGCCACGTTCAGGGCGGCGGCGGCGAATTGCTCGACCAGCAGCATGGTCACGCCTTCGGCCTTCAAGCGCGTGATGATGCGGAAGACTTCCTCCACCAGGATCGGCGCCAGGCCCATCGACGGCTCGTCCAGCAGGATCACTTCGGGGTTCAGCATCACGGCGCGGGCCATGGCCAGCATCTGCTGCTCGCCGCCCGACAAGGTGCCGGCCAGCTGGTCGCGCCGTTCCTTCAGGCGGGGAAACAGTTCCAGGGCCTTGTCCAAATCTCCCTTGATGTCGCCTTTCGGGCGCGCGCGCGTAAAGCGGGGGAAGGCGCCCAGCAGCAGGTTGTCCGTCACCGACATCGAGGCGAACACGCGCCGCCCTTCCGGCGAATGGGCCAGGCCGGCGCGCGCGATGCGGTGCGAGTCGAGCCCCGTGACATCCTTGCCGCCCAGGGTGACGGTACCGGATTTGGGTTTGAGCATGCCGGAAATGGCGCGCATGGTGGTGGTCTTGCCGGCGCCGTTCGAGCCGATCAGGGTCACCAGCTTGCCCTTCGGGACTTCGAGCGAAATCCCGTGCAGGACTTCGACTTTGCCGTAGGCGGCGTGCAGATTGTTAATGGTCAGCATGGTCTTCCTCTCAGTGCGCCGCAGGGCTCAGGGTGTCGGCGCTGCCGCCCAAATAGGCTTCGATCACTTTCGGATCGCTTTGGACCAGCGCGGGTGCGCCTTCGGCGATCTTCTGGCCGAAGTCCAGCACCGTCACCACGTCCGACAGGGCCATCACCACGTCCATGTGGTGCTCGATCAGGATGATGGTGATGCCGTGCTCGCGTATCTTGCGGATGATGGCCATCAGTTCCTTGATGTCGGGCGCCGTCAGGCCTGCCGCCGGCTCGTCGAGCAGCAGCAGACGGGGGTTGAGGCCCAGCGCGCGGCCGATTTCCAGCAAGCGCTGCTTGCCATAAGGCAGATTGCGCGCCTCTTCGTTGGCCAGGTCCGCCAGGCCCACGAACTCGAGGATGCTGGCCGCCCGCTCGCGCGCCGCCGTCTCTTCGCGCTTGTAGCGCGGCGTATGCAGCATCACGTCCAGCACATTCGACTTGAACGTATTGTGCAAGCCCACCAGCACGTTCTCGGTGGCCGTCATCTCGCCGAACAGCTGCACATTCTGAAAGGTGCGCGCCACGCCGCCCAGCGCGATTTCGGACGGCGTACGGCCGGAAATGACGGCGCCCGCAAATTCCACCTTGCCCGCCGTCGGCTTGTAGATCCCCGTGAGCACGTTCATCATCGTGCTCTTGCCCGAGCCGTTCGGCCCGATCAAGCCGTGCACGGAGCCCTGCGTGACGTTCAAGTCCACCTGGTTCAGCGCTTTCAGGCCGCCGAACTGCATCAGCGCCTGGTCCACGCGCAGCAGGGTCGCGCCCTGCTGCCCGCCCTGGGCGTGGTCGAACGGCGCCACGCCGTGCGAAGCGACGGCCTGCACATGGCGCCGGCCCTTGCCGATAAAGCTCATCAAAAAGCCCACGATGCCGTCCTGCAGGTAGTACACGACAAACAAGGTCATCAGGCCGAAGATGGTCAAACGCCAGTCGACCATGTTTTCCAGCTTGTAGGAAAACGCGGCCAGGCCGATGGTGGCGGCCAGGGGCACGAGCACGCCGCGCACGGTGGAGCGTTTTTTCGCCAGCATGAAGGCGGAGCCGATCACGCCCAGCACGGCGGCGGACACAGCGATCTTGCGGAACAATTCGATGTCCGACAAGAGGCTGGGCAGCATGACGACGATCAGGGCACCGATCAGCGCGCCCGAACGCGTCTTGCGTCCGCCCATGATGACGGCCAGCAGGAACAGGATCGTCAGCTCGAAGTTGTAGGTATTCGGCGAAATATACTCTTCCGAATACGCATACAGGCTGCCGGCCAGGCCCGCGAAACCGGCGCTGATGACGAACGCATACACCTTGTAGCGATACACGGACACGCCCATGCAGTCCGAGGCGATGGGACTGTCGCGCAGCGCTTCGAACGCGCGGCCCAGGTTCGACTTCAGGATGCGGTGCACCACCACCAGCGAGATCACCAGCAGCGCGGCGACCATGTAGTAGTACTCCACTTCCGTCAGCTTGTGGCCGAACAGGACGGGCTTGTGGATCTTGATGCCCATCGGCCCTTCCGTCAGGAAGCTCATCTCGTTGATCAGGATTTGCACGATGGTGCCGAAGGCCAGGGTCACCATGGCCAGGTAGGGCCCCGTCACGCGCAGGGCCGGCAAGGCCAGGATGGCGCCAAACAGGGCCGCGCCCGCGATACTGGCGGGGATGGCCAGCCAGAACGGCGCGCCCAGCTTGAACACCAGCACGCCCGTGGCATATGAACCGATGCCGAACAGGCCCGCGTGACCGAGCGACACCTGCCCCGTGTAGCCGACGACGATATCGAGGCCGAACAGCAGGATGGCGTAGATCAGGATGGTCTCGGCCAGGTGGATATAGTAGGGGTTCGGGATAACGATGGGGAACAGCGCGAGCGCGGCCAGGCCCGCCGCGCTCAGCGCCAGCATGGTGATTTTCTTGTTCATGTGGTCCTCAGACTTTCTTGATCGCGGCTTTGCCGAACAGGCCGGACGGCTTGACGGCCAGCACCAGCAGCAAGAGCAGCAGGCCGGGCACTTCCTTGTAGCCGGTGGAAATGTAGTAGCCGGTGGTCGTTTCCGCGATGCCCAGGATCAGGCCGCCGACGATGGCGCCCACGCCCGACGTCAGGCCGCCGATGATGGCCACGGCAAACGCTTTCAAGCCCAGCGAGGCGCCCATGGTGGCCCCCGTCAAGGTCAGCGGTGCCACCAGCACGCCCGCAAAGGCGGCCGTGGCCGACGACAGCGCATAGGAAAAGGTGATGACCATGCCCGTGTTGATGCCCATCAAACCGGCCGCGTCGCGGTCGTTGGCCGTCGCCACGACGGCCTTGCCGTAGATCGATTTGCGGTTGAATACTTCGACGGCCAGCATGATGGCCAGCGCGCCGACGATGACGGCCACCTGCATCTGCTGCACGTTGGCGCCAAACACCTGGAACGGCGCGGCCGACAGGGGCGACGGGAACATCAGGTCATCCTTGCCCCAGATGTTTTCCGCCACGTTCTTGAAAATGATGGCCAGCGCGATGGTCGACATGATCCAGCCGAATTCGGACTTGATCTTGATGGCGGGCCGCACGCCTATCCATTCGACGAACACGCCCTGCAAGGCGCCGAAGACGATGACGATGGGGATCATCAGCAGGTAGCTCATGTAGGGGCCGCCGTGGATGGTGCCCACCAGCGACAGGCCCACGAGCGCGCCCAGCATCAGCGATTCGCCCTGGCCGAAGTTGAGGGTGCCGGACGTGGCAAAGGTCAGCTGGTAGCCGAAGGCGATGACGGCATAGATCATGCCCAGCGCGATGCCGCTGAAGACGAGCTGCAGGAAGATTTCCATGGTGTTCCCCGAAGGATGGGAGATAAAAAAATGGCCAGTCCTGATTCCTCAAGGCTGGCCACTGCGCGGCGAAGGTCTGCCAGGCTTATTTCGCGAGGACGACTTTGCCGTCCTTGACTTCGCCGAAGACCGTCAGGTCGGCCGTGATGGCTTCATGGTTGGTCTTGCTGAACGGCTTGTTGTAGGTGGTGACGGCGCCTTCCACCTTCTCATTCAGGTTTTCCAGCGCGGCGCGCACTTTCGGACCATCCGTGCCGCCCGCCTGCTTGAAGGCGGCGGCCAGCAGGTAGATGGAATCGTAGCCTTGCGCGGCCGAGACGGCCGACGGCATGCGTCCGCCCGATGGCTTGTAGGCGGCCACATAGGCGTCGATGAAGGCCTTGCGCTTCGGCGTGCTGGCGTCCTGGATGAAGGTTTGCGGCATGCGCGTGCCATTGCCGTTCTTGCCCGCGTTGTCGATGAAGTTACCCATGGCCAGGGTCCAGCTGCCGATCAGCGGCACTTTCCAGCCCAGTTTTTCCATGCCGTTGGCGATCTGCGCCAGTTCCGGGCCGATGCCGTAGGTCAGCACGACTTCCGCCCCCGCCTGCTTGGCTTTCAGCAGCTGGGCCGTCATATCGACGTCCTTGATGTTGTATTTTTCAACGACAACGGGCTTGATGCCTTTCTTGTCGAGCGCCTTTTCCAGGTCTTCACGGCCCAGCTGGCCATAGTTGGTGGAATCGGCCAGGATCGCCACTTTCTTGAACTTGCGGTTCTCGATCGCTTCATGCACGATCATGCCGGACTGGATCGTGTCATTGGCCGCATTGCGGAAGATGTAGTTTTCCGGCTGGTCGGCGAATTGCTTGGTGACGATGGAGCCCGTCGCCACATTGTTCATGACGGGAATTTTCGCTTCCTGGTAGAAGCGCTGCGAAGCGAGGGCCACGCCCGTGTTGATGTAGCCGACCGTGGCGGCGACCTTTTCCTTGTTGATCAGTTCCTGGGCGATCTGCACGCCGCGTTCGTTCTTCGCTTCGTCATCGCGCTCGATCAGCAGCAAGGAACGGCCCAGTACGCCACCCTTGGCATTGATTTCCGCGACGGCCAGCTTGACGCCGTCGCGCATCGACACGCCCATCGGCGCGGAACCGCCCGTAAACGGTCCGGACACGCCGATCTTGATGGGGTCGGCTGCGACTGCCGCCTGCGAGAAACCCAAAACCAAACTTGCCACGAGCAATTTCTGTTTCAAATTCATTGTCATCTCCTCTGCTACAACGTTTTAAATGCCACTTATTTTTATTGTCGTACGCTGGATAACCGCCCCATCGATAAATCATTGTAGGTGAGTAAACATGCACCAGCAACAACTACATATGACGCGTCGCAACATGCAGAAAAGAGCCAATTGCTGGCCCGATGTCAGTCTTTTGTAAGGAAAATATGAGGCAAATTGGAACACACTGCACCATTTGGCAACGGTGCTGCCACCGATGCGGGGCCGCCAGGCGACTTCACAGCGAGCTGATCTGACGCAATACCGCCATTGCTCAGCATGCTAACGTCGGCTATGCCAGCGCGTGTGCGCCGGCCCCGTCAGCCACTGCTACCGCATGGAGGCCATATGCAGCGCCCGTCGAACTCGTCCATTTCCACCCTGCTTCTTTGCGCCAGCGCCAGCCTGCTGCTGGGCGGCTGCGCCGCCAACCTGGCGCCCGTGCGCAGCTTCGCCGAACAGACGCAAAAGGTGTCGCTGCACTTCGAACCCATGCTGGCAGGCGGCGTCCGCAGCTGCATGGACAAGGCCATGCGCAAGCGTCTGATCCTGGCCGAGCGTTTCGATGCGCAAGCGAGCGAACAGGCGGCGCGCGCCGATTGCGCCGCGATCGCGCAAGCCAGCGCGTCGATCGCCAGCCTGAACGACGTCCTGCTGCGCTATGCCCAGACCATGGCGGCGCTGGCCGATGACAAGCTGCCCGTCTACAAGGAAGAGTTTTCCGGCCTGGGCGATGCGCTGGGCGGTCTCGCGCAGCCGGGCGCCGGCGCGCCCCTGCTCGATGCGGACAAGCTGGCCAAGGTCGTCAAACTGAGCGAGCATCTGAGCCGGCTGGCCACGCAGCGCCGGCAGAAATCGGCCTTGCGCGAATTGCTCGACGAGCAGGAAGCCGTCGATATCGTCAGCAATGCGCTCAAGGAGTATGCGCAACGCAGTTACCGGGCCGGCTTGCAGGATGAATTGCGCGACCTGGATCTGCTGCGCGGCGCCGTCGATAACGCCGCGCCGCGCGAACCGCTGGCCGCCAACTACATCCGCACGCGCTTGCACCTGGAAGGCCGGCAGTTGCAGGAAAGGGAAAAGATCGTCGCCGCGTATGTCGCCGCCGTCGACGCGCTGCAAGCAAGCGTGGCCGCGCTGCGGGCCAATTTCGACCGCCTGCAGGCGCCGGAACTGGAGCGGCAGCTGGCGCAATTTTCACGCGACGTCGACACGCTGCAGCGGCAAGCGGCGTTCTATGCCCCCGCCCGCTGGTAAGCGGCGCGCACACAGGAGTATCCCATGGCCCCACTGACCGAACTGAGCGAACTGACGAAAGACCAAAGCTACGCCATCGCCGACAACCTGGCGCAGGCGTCGAGCCTGGTGCTGGAATTGCGCATCCGCGAACGCGAGGCGCTGGCGCCGGACGAGCGCGCGCTGCTGGAACAATATGAAAATCACCTGGACCAGATGGTCGCGCTGTTCCGTGCGTATGGCATTTACCTGACGGCCGAAGGCGCCGAGCAGGCGCGCGTCGACATCGAGGGCGCCATCGCCAAGGGCAAGTCGCAGCTCAAGCGCATCGCCGACATCAAGGCGGCCATCGGCACGGCGGCACGGCTGGTCGACCTGGGCGCCGCCATTTTGTCGCGCGACCCGTTCGCCATCGGCGAGGCGGCGGCCAGCTTGCGGGCCAAGCCTAAAAAAGACGCTCAGGCTTGACCCGGCCGCCAGGCAAGCGGCTTACTCGATGCTGAGCACGCCCTGGTCCGAGCTCAGATACGTTCCTGCGCCATCGGCCGCTTCGGCCAGGCTCCAGGCGTAGCCGCCGGCCGCCGGTGCCGACGTCAACGCGTATTGCGCGCCCGGTTTCAGTCCTGTCGCCAGGATGGCGCCGCCGGCTTGGGTAGAGACCCAGTCCATGCGGGCGGCGGGCGCCACGTCGCGGTTGAACAGCACATGCAGCTGACTGCCCAGCAACAGCGCCTCGGTGTTGGCCGCGGCAGCCAGGCGTATGGCGCTCGGCGCAGCGGCCGGTCCCGTGCCGCCGTCATTGTCGGCAACGGCCAGCACATGCAGGAAGTACTCGGGCGCGTTCAGGGCGGGCGCCGCGGGCGCCGCCACTTCCAGGCGCCAGGCGCCGACATCGCTGGTCGACGATTGCTGCTTGCTGACCAGCGGCGTCTGATTGCGCCACAGGTAACTGCCATCGGCCTGGCGCCGGCGCACGGTGAAGCGGCAATCGGCGCCGTTGCCGGCAACAGCACCAGTTTCGAGATCGGTCTGCGCGCAGCCATTGCCCCCCTCCTGCGCACCGCCCACCTTGCGCACGCTGGCATTGAGCGGCAGGATCGTCTGCGCCGTCAGCATACCGCCGCCATTGCGAATGGTGGCGATGCGCTCCTGGCCGGCCTTGTAGCCCAGCTGGTACTGGCCATTGCCCAGCGCCGTCACGCCCGACGCGCCCGATACGGGATCATTTGCCGTGTGCAGCAGGAACGTGGCCGGCAAGGCCTGCTTGCTGCGCACGCTATCGAAGACGACAGTGACCGGCTTGCCCCAGAACGATGGCGAGCGCAGGAACAGCACATTGCGCACGAAACCGTTGGCCATATCGAGCTTGCTGGACGCATAGGCCTTGCTTGCATTGCCGCTGGTGTAGGTGTACTGCGGCGTATTTTCGTAGCGGACGATGCCGTCGAGCGCATTCGGTCCCGCAGGGCTGATTTCCTCGATCGTCGGGTAGCCCTGTCTCGGCGCATAGAACCATTGGCCGCCGTCATTGCTGAATTCCCTGTCTCCGCGCGTGAACCGCTCGTTCTTGTCAAATATCAGCAGCGTATTGTGGGCAATGCTGCGCGTGTAGTAATTCCACCAGTGGCTGCTGCCATATTCTTCATACAAGCCCGTGTCGAGCAGCAGCGGAGCCTTGTAATTGAGCGAAAAACTGTTCTGGTCGAAGTGCTGGTGATTTTCCGCGATAAAGGACGTCGATTTGAATTCCAGTAACGTGGCATTCGCATAGTCCCAGCTATCACGCATCAGCACCTGGCCCGACGTCCTGAAATGGCGCGACAGTTCCAGCGATTCCAGCGGCGCCGCCGGCAGTTGAACGGGCCACAACAGCCGTTCCAGTATCAAGGCATCGTGCGCGCTGCGCGACGCCACGACATGCTCGCGATAAAACTTCCCTGCCACGCCATCGGCCGTATCCGTCACCGCGCCCAGCGCCAGCTGCCCGATCAATGTGCTGCCGAGCGGCGTTGTGAAATTGTCGCCGCTGGCGGGAAAGCTGCCGTCATGGCGCAAGCCGTAGATATACGGATAAATCAGCCTGGCTTGCCAGTCGGCCTGCAACAGGGGCGCCGTGCCCGTACTTTCCAGCGCGCTGCGCCACAGGAGCAGGCGCTCGGGAATGCTCGATACGCCATAGGCAAAGCCCATATGATGGCCGCCGTCGACCGAAATAAGAGCGCGTGCAGCAAGAAAACCCTTTTCGTAGTGCGCATACGACGTTTCAATCATCGGCAACACTTCCGGATGCTCGTCAACGATGGCCAGCAAGCCAACGGTGACATTATTGACGGCGCTGAACGGGTGGCCGCTGATATAGAAACCGGCGATGGACGGCTTCGATTCGCTGCGGTCCCACTGTTCATACACGGGCTTTTTTTTGCAATCAAAACTGGTGCTGGTGATATACAACTGCTGATAGCCGCACATCGAGACAAACAGATTCTCGTGCCCCTGGCCCGTATCGGCGGCGATCGTTTCCTTGATTCGCTGCGCCGTCAGGTCGCGGTAGCTGCCGAAACCCACGGCGTCGGGCACGGCGCGCGCGCCCGTTTCGGCAAACAGCCAGTCGTACAGGATGCCCATGGCGCCGACGCGCCCGCCCGACGACCACTCGCCGCCGGCCACGGAGGGCGTCACCAGCAGCTTGTCGAGGTAATTCAGGGCGCCATTCAGATATTTCGCATTGCCAGTCAGGCGGTAGGCCATGGCCAGCATCTGCGCAGTTTCATAAATCGTGCCGCGGCTGCCAGTGGCCACGTTGCACAGCTCCGGCACGCCGCTGGCAGGGGGAATCAGCGGGCAGGCTTGAAGCGTGCTCACCCGTCCGTCGACACGCTCCATGAAGCCGTACCAGGCCTTGTTGAGCAAAGCATCCATCGCCGGTGCTTGCCACAATTCATGGCCAGCGCCATCGAGCAAACGGAAATTGCGCATGGTTTCGTTGCGCCGCATGCCTATCCTGCTGATCTGCCCATCCGCCTTCCATTCCATCGGTGGCGTGGCGCTGGTGCCGTCGACCGTTCTCCAGCCCATGGGCACGGCAACGCCATTGACTCTCAAGTCAATTTGATGGGTCTGGCTGTTCCATGACAACTGGATGTTCGACCAGACATCGGGTTTCAAATCGATCCTGGCGACAGACAGATACTGGTCCAGTCCATTGACCTGGAAACCGACCTGGAAACCGAGGCTTTCCCCCGCCGCGCCGGCCGGGCTATCGTAGGAATCGACGTGGCGGATAAAAAAGCCGTTGCGGCTCGGACTGAATTCGCCAAAAATCGGCTGGTTGACGCTATCGAGCGGATCCTTGCGCCCGGCGAACAGCTCCAGGCTGATGCTGCCGCCTGCGGCTGGGAATGCGGCCGGCAGATTTGGCAATTGCGGTTTCAGCGCATCGAAACTGGCTTGATTCAGGAATAGCCGCGGATGGCCTTGCTTGATCGGCGCTGGCAATTGCGCCATCGCGGTAGAGGCAAGCAGGCAAAACATGCCGAGCATGGCATGCGCCATTTTCCTCGGCAAGAACGGTATACCGCTTCGGCGATGGTGAAACATTGTTTTTTGTTGGCGAATCATTTGACTTTGCACACGGGCTCCCGGAATCATCCAGTTAATAAAAAAACCATATGCCGAATACTGCCATACAATTTTTTAAAAAAACCAATAATGACTATCAAATAACAAATTATTGAAAGAAAATATAAGCAGTCAGAATGATCACGAAGAATTAATCTTTCCGATCAAAAACAAACAATTCCTTCAACACATTCCAATTGCAACAGGCCTGCCCCAGGCAGCCGGCCATGCCCTCAAGGCTCAGGCGGACGGTGCCCCATCGCATGCGTGGCCATCTTCAGATACAGGAACGATTGCTCCTCGCTGTGCGCGTAGCCCATCTGTCCTTCGGCCAGGGCCACGGATTTCTGCTGCAGCGCTTCCGGGTATTCGAGGTCGCAGGCAGCGTCGAGCCAGTAGCGCGCCCTGGCTTCGTCGGTATCGAGCAGCATGTTCGCCACGATGAACATGGCGGGCGCCACGCCCCGCTGCGCGGCCAGTTCAAGCCAGCGCAGCGCGGCGGCACCGTCCTGCGGCCCGCCCATGCCGTTCTTGTGCATCAATCCCAGGTAGTACGCGGCGGGACCGCTGCCCTGCCCCGCCTCGCGTTCGAACAGGATGCGCGCCTGCGGCTGGGCCGCGACTCCCGCGCGCATCAGGGTCTTGGCCTGGGCCGTCAGGTCCGGTGCCGCCGATGCCAGCGGCGATACGGCCAGGGCGATGGCACACAACCATGCCTTCACTTCGACAGGTCCACTTGATACAGCGCAAAGCCCTTGCCCGCACCATCGTCAGCTTTCAGCTGCGTCACGTTGTCGATGCCGGCCGCTTTCGCCAGGTCGATCACGCCCGGCGCGGAATGGAACACCACAGGGCCTTTCGTGGCAGCTTTGGCGAAGCGCCAGCTGCGCGCCGAACCGTTTTTTGCGCGCGTCAGGTTTTTCTGCTGCGTGACGTAGGCAATCAAGAGTTCGCGGTTGTTATCGGGCGAGGCCACCACCGTCTTGCTGCCGTCGAGGCCAGGGAAATTGCCGCCGCCGCTGGCGCGGTAGTTGTTCGTCGCGATCAGGAATTCCTGCGCCGCGTCCACAGGTTTACCCTTGTAGGTCAGCGCCTTGATACGCCGGCCCGGCGGCTGCGTGACGTCGATCTGGTAGCGCACGTCGGCGCTGGTGATGGCGTCAAAGTTGTAGCTCGGGTGGGCGGTGTTGACCAGCTCCTGTGCTTCCAGCTTATTCGGGTCGATGGTATTGAAGCGCTGCGCCGACTGCTCCAGCCAGGCTTTCAGCTCCGCGCCATTCATCTTCACGCCGTACAGCGCGTTCGGATACAAATACAGGTCGGCCGCATTGTTCAGCGCCACATTGCCCGCCTTCACGTCCGTGTAGTCGGATACGCCGGCCGAGCCGCTCTTGAACGGCGACGACATCGACAGCACGGGCAAGTGCGCGTACTGCGGCAGGTTCGCCTTCACATACGCGGCCAGATAGCTCGATTGCGCCTGGTTCACGACCTCGATGGCGCTCACGTCCCCCACGTCGGCGAAATACGTCGACATACGGAAGTCCGTGGCGCCGACCGGTGTCTGCACGTAGGCGATCGTCGCCGCATGCTCCTTGGCCACCAGTGTGGCGATGGCCGCATCGGGAGTGACATAACTCTTGTCCGCGTTCTGGATGCCGCGCGCTTCCACCGTCGTGGCGCTCTTGTCGACCACCCACTGCTTGCCGTCGTGGCGCAGGCGCAAGCCGATCACGCCCAGGTGCTTGCCCCACAAATTGGCCATCACGGTGGGCACGCCGTTGACCAATCCTTTGACCTTGTCGACGCCGGGCAAATTAAACTGCGGCACCGTGCTGGCGGCGTTCGGGAACAGCTGGTGCGAATGGCCGATCAGCATGGCGTCCACGCCCGGCACTTGCGACAGGTAGTAATTGCCGTTTTCCATGGTCGGCGAGTACGGGCTGTCATCGAGGCCGCCGTGCGAGATCGCCACCACCAGTTCGGCGCCATTCGCGCGCATCTCGGGAATGAATTTTTCCGCCGTCTCGCGCACGCCCTGCGTGTAGACGCGCCCTTCCAGCCAGCGCTTGTCCCAGGCCATGATGGTGGGCGGCGCAAAGCCGATGATGCCCACCTTCACGGTGGCGGTGATGGCCTTGCCATCGGGACCGGTGGCCGTGATCTGCTTGTCGATGATGTGGTACGGCGCAAACAGGGGCTTGCCCGTCCTGGCGCTGTAGACGTTGGCCAGCACTTGCGGGAACGCGGGACCGGCGCAGCGCGGTTTGCCGGCGTCGACGCTGTCGACGTCGAAGCGGTTGCCCGTCACCTGGCTCAAAAACGCCAGGCCGTAGTTGAATTCATGGTTGCCGATGCCGCCGCCGTCCACTTTCAGCAGATTCATCGCCTTGTAGATGGCCAGGGTCTGGTCGCAAGCCAGCGGTTTTACCAGTGCCTGGTAGTCGGCCAGCGCCGTGCCCTGGATGGTGTCGCCGTTGTCGAGCAGCAGATTGTTCGGGAATTGCGCACGCGCCTGGGCGATCAGGGCCGCCGTGCGTTCCAGGCCGATCGACGGTTCCGCCTGCAGCTTGTAGTAGTCATAACTGAGCACATTCGCGTGCAAGTCCGTCGTCTCCAACAGGGCCAGGGTGGCGCTGCTGCCGGCCGGCGCGGCCGAAGGCGCCCGCGCGGGTCCCGTGGCGGCGGGCGGCAAGGCGCCGCAGCCGGCCAGCAGCAGCGGTAACAGGGCGAGACGGGGCAGTTGACGCAGGGGGTGGCGCATGAGATGTTCCTGTGGAAAGACAATATCGCCAGCATCATACGCAGCACGATAGCCATCATCAAGGCAAAAATATTGTCGCAAATATAGCAAAATACGCATTTTATTGCCCCGCGCGGCCGCAATTGCGCCGCGGCGGCAGCGGAAACGCGCCACGCTCGCGTATAATTCAGGGTTTGATTTCACCATAGAAGACCAGAACATTATGGAAGCCGAACGCATCAATATCATCTCCGCCCTGCTCAACGACCTGACGGTCCGCGAAGCCGAACTTCGGAGGTATCTTTGACTTCACTGTCAAGTCGGAGAAACTAGAGCAAGTCAACGAAGAGCTGGAAGATCCAACCGTCTGGAACGATCCCAAGCGCGCCCAGGACCTCGGTAAAGAGAAGAAGGCGCTGGAAGCGATCGTCTTCACGCTGACCAAGGCCGATGCCGACCTGCGCGACACCCGCGACCTGTTCGACATGGCCCGTGAAGAAGGCGACGACGAGACCCTGGAAGCGATCGAGCAGGACGTGCAGGAAATCCGCAAGGTCATCGAAAGCATGGAATTCCGCCGGATGTTCAACAATCCGATGGACCCGAACAACTGCTTCATCGACATCCAGGCCGGCGCCGGCGGCACGGAAGCCCAGGACTGGGCTTCGATGCTGCTGCGCCAGTACCTGCGCTATTGCGAACGCAAGGGCTTCAAGGTCGAAATCCTCGAGCAGTCCGACGGCGAAGTCGCTGGCATCAAGACGGCCACCCTGAAGGTCGAGGGCGATCACGCCTACGGCTTCCTGCGCACGGAAACGGGCGTGCACCGCCTGGTGCGCAAGTCGCCGTTCGACTCGGCCAACGGCCGCCACACGTCGTTCACGTCGCTGTTCGTGTATCCGGAAGTCGACGATTCGATCGAGATCGACGTCAACCCGGCCGATATCCGCGTCGATACCTATCGCGCGTCGGGCGCCGGCGGTCAGCACATTAATAAAACCGACTCCGCCGTCCGCATGACCCATGCGCCGACCGGCATCGTGGTGCAGTGCCAGAACGACCGTTCGCAGCACCGCAACCGCGCCGAAGCGATGGAAATGCTGAAAGCGAAACTGTACGAGCATGAACTGCGCAAGCGCATGAGCGAACAGCAAAAGCTGGAAGACTCGAAGACGGACGTGGGCTGGGGTCACCAGATCCGCTCCTACGTGCTGGACCAGTCCCGCATCAAGGACTTGCGCACCGGTTTCGAGACGGGCAATACCAAGGGCGTGCTCGATGGCGACATCGACGACTTCATCTCCGCCTCGCTCAAGCAAGGCGTATAAGGATGAACGCATCCGCTCCAGCACTGGCGCAGCGCGCCTTCCTGTTCGACATGGATGGCACGATCGTCGACAACATGGCCTTCCACACGACATCGTGGCTGGCGTTCTTTGAACGCCACGGCCATGCGCTGGACGCGGACGCCTTTTTCCGCGACACGGCGGGACGGCAGGGACACGAAATCATCGCCAAGTACCTGGGCGAGGATGCCGACCACGTCACCCTGCTGGCGGAAAAGGAAGTCGTCTACCGCGAACTGTATGGCCCGCACCTGGCCACGGTGCTTGGCTTCGACCGGCTGATCGCCAGCGCGCGCCAGCATGGCGTGGGGCTGGTGGTGGGCACGGCCGCGCCAGACGAGAATATCGCGTTCACGCTCGACGGCCTGGACCTGCGCCACCGCTTCGACGCCATCGTCGGCGCCGCCGACGTGGAACGGGGCAAGCCGCACCCGGACGTGTTCCTGAAAGGCGCGCAGCTGGCCGGCGCGCTGCCGCAAGACTGCATCGTCTTCGAAGACGCGCCCCTGGGCGTGGAAGCGGCGCGCCGTGCCGGCATGCGCGTCGTGGTACTCACCACCACCCTGCCGGCCGAGGCGTTTGCCGCATTCGACAACATCATTGCCATCGTGCCGGATTTCTCCGCACTCGACGTCGACGCACTGTTTGCCAGCGTGGCGCCAGCGCTGGCACCACATCATCAATAATCACCAACGAAGAACACCATGACTACGGATATCCAAGAACAAGCCGCCGCCCCCGATGAAAACAAGATCATCGCCGAGCGCCGCGTCAAGCTGGCCGCACTGCGCGAACAAGGCGTCGCCTTCCCGAACGATTTCCGCCCAGAACACAAGGCGGCCGATCTGCACGCGCAATACGGCGGCAAGACGCGCGAAGAACTGGAAGCCGAACCTGTCACCGTGGTGCTGGCCGGCCGCATGATGCTCAAGCGCGAAGCGGGCAAGAAAGCCGCCTTCGCCACCCTGCAGGACGCTTCCGGCCCGAAGGCCGACGGCCGCATCCAGATCTACGCCACGCTTGATCTCACCGGCGAAGCGGCCATGGCCGCCCTGCACCACTATGACCTGGGCGATATCCTGGGCGTGACGGGCACCCTGTTCAAGACCAAGACGGACGAACTGACCATCAAGGTCACGGAACTGCGCCTGATCACCAAGTCGCTGCGCCCGCTGCCGGACAAATTCCACGGCCTGGCCGACCAGGAAACGAAGTACCGCCAGCGCTACGTCGACCTGATCATGAACGAAGAGACGCGCCGCACCTTCAAGGCCCGTACCGCCGCCATCTCGTCGATCCGCCGCTTCATGGAAAAGAACGAGTTCATGGAAGTGGAAACGCCGATGCTGCACACGATCCCCGGCGGCGCGGCGGCCAAGCCGTTCATCACGCACCACAATGCGCTCGACATGCAAATGTTCCTGCGCATCGCGCCCGAGCTGTACCTGAAGCGCCTGGTCGTGGGCGGCTTCGACCGCGTGTTCGAGATCAACCGTAACTTCCGCAACGAAGGCGTGTCGATCCGTCACAACCCGGAATTCACGATGATGGAATTCTATGCGGCCTACACCGACTACAAATGGCTGATGGATTTCACGGAAGCCGTCATCCGCCAGGCCGCCATCGACGCGCACGGCACCGCCACCCTGACCTACGGCGGCCGCGAGCTGGACCTGGCCAAGCCGTTCCACCGCCTGACCATCGTCGAAGCGATCAACAAGTACGCGCCGGGCTACACGCCGGAGCAGTTGAACGATGCGGACTTCATCAAGGAAGAGCTGAAGAAATTCGGCGTCAAGCCGTTCGCCACGGCCGGCCTGGGCGCGCTGCAACTGGCGCTGTTCGAAGAGACGGCTGAAGCGCAGCTGTGGGAACCGACCTACATCATCGACTACCCTGTTGAAGTGTCGCCGCTGGCGCGCGCTTCCGACACGGTGGCCGGCATCACCGAACGCTTCGAGCTGTTCATGGTGGGCCGCGAAATCGCCAACGGCTTCTCCGAGTTGAACGATGCGGAAGACCAGTCGGCCCGCTTCCTGGCGCAAGTGGCCGCCAAGGACGCCGGCGATGAAGAGGCGATGTTCTACGACGCCGACTACATCCGCGCGCTGGAATACGGCATGCCGCCAGCCGGCGGCTGCGGCATCGGCATCGACCGCCTGATGATGATCATCACGGATTCGCCGAACATCCGCGACGTCCTGCTGTTCCCTCACCTGCGCCGCGAAGAGTGATGAACACCTGAAAAATCTACTGCGCGTCGCGATTTGCGGCCTGCGATGCTCACTGTGCTATAGCACAGTTGCGCTTCTTAGCCGCAACTCCCATCCGCTCGCTACGATTTTTTCAGGCGTTCGATGCTTCAAGGCAAAAAAAGCCGCCTGATTTTTTTAATCAGGCGGCTTTTTTACGTCTGTCGCAGGCCGTCAATCGGCCAAGGTCACGCGCTGGTGGCTGCGGCTGGCTTGCTGCGCCGCCAGCGCCGTCGCCAGCGCGCGCATGCCGTCGTCGCCCGTGGCTGCCGGCTGCCCTTCGCCACGCATGGCGCGCTGGAAGGCGCGCACCGAGCGCACGTACAGGTTCTCGTGCTCGACGGGGATGTCGACGCTGCCGCCGTCGCGGGTCAGGCTGATGCTGCCGACGGGGCGCTGCGTCATCACCCCGGTGGCGAAGATGGTGCCCTTGCTGCCGATGATTTCCACGCCGGACAGCGAATACGGCGCGTTGAACGCGTCGTGCACCTGTACCAAAGTCCCGTTGTCGAACTCGATGACGGCCATCAGGCCCTCTTCCAGCCCCGCCACCGTCATGCCGCCGCTGGTGGCGCAGGCGGTCACGTGGCGCGGTTCCGAATCCAGCAGGAAGCGCAGGGTGTCGACATCGTGCACGAACATGTCGAGCGTGACGCCGCCCGATTCCGGCGCATCCAGGCGCCAGCCGCGCAAGTGCTGCGGCAGGTTGTTCGCGTGCAGTACGCGGCCATACAGGGGCTGGCCGATCTCGCCCGCGCGTATCAGCTCGCGCACCTTGCCGTGGCTGGCCGCGTTGCGCAGGTGGTGGTTAATCCCCAGCACCACGCCCGCCTCGGCGCAGCCGTCGACCATGCGGCGGGCGTCCTTCAGGTTCAGCGCCAGCGGTTTTTCGCACAGCACGTGCTTGCCCGCGCGCGCCGCCTGCAAGGTCTGCGCCATGTGCCATTCGTTGGTGGTGCTGATGTATACGGCGTCCGCGCCCGGATGGGCCAGCGCCGCATCGAGGTCGGTATAACTGGCGGCGATGCCGAATTGCGCCGCAAAGGCGGCGCCGCGCGCGGCGTCGCGGCTGACCACGGCCAGCACCTCGGCATCGCCCTGCTGGCGGATCGCGTCGACCATCCATTCGCGCGCCACGGTGCTGGCGCCGACCAAAATCCATCCGGTTTTCTTCATTCGATTCTCCCGTTAAAAAGTGTGGCGCAGGCCCAGGTTCCAGGCCTGGTTGCCGGTGCCGTTGTCGGTGGCATTGCCCACCAGGTAGGCGGCGCCGTTGCGGTTGTCGATGTGCGCGTAGGCCGCGTACAAGGTGCTGCGTTTCGACAGCGCATACGTGTAACCGATGCCAATTTGAGAAGCGTCGCCGTTGGCGGCGCGCCGGTCGTCGCGCCGCACGTACGAGAACAGGATGCGGTGCGGGCCCACGGGCACGGTGGCGCCCAGCATCAGGTCCGCGCTGTCGACCGTGGTGGCGGCACCGGCCGTGCTCTTGCTGACGGCGACGGCGCCATGCGCCTTGACCACGCCGAAGCCCCAGGTGGCGCCCAGCACCGTGTTGCGCGCCCTGCCCGTCACCAGCGCGCTTGACAGGGTGTTGGCATCCTGGTGCGCCATGCGCACGTACAGCGGCCCGCTGGCATAGGTGGCCGCCGCGCCCATGTAGCGCCTGGCGGAAGCATCCCCTGGCACTTCGCCGAAGCCGTACGCCAGTTCGCCGGAAAGGCCACCGCGCACGGGCGAGCTGTAGGTGATGCTGTTGTCGACGCGGCTGATGTAGCCGGCC
This sequence comes from Janthinobacterium aestuarii, assembly GCF_046113285.1. NCBI lineage: Bacteria > Pseudomonadati > Pseudomonadota > Betaproteobacteria > Burkholderiales > Oxalobacteraceae > Janthinobacterium > Janthinobacterium aestuarii. The sequence goes on along the minus strand of NZ_CP142524.1, from coordinate 2,561,834 downwards.
GTGAAGACGTTGCTCATCCTGCCCGCAAAACCCAGGTAAAACGGGTCCAGCGCCCCCAGGCTGCTATCGATGAACGTGTACTGGCGGCCCAGCCGCAAGGTGCCCGCCGCACCGGCGAGGCCGACGAAGGCCTGGCGCCCGAACAGCAGGCCGCCCTGGGCCGAAGCGCCCGTGTCGGCCAGGATGCCCGCATCCATCGTAAAGATCGCCGTCATGCCGCCGCCCAGGTCTTCGCTGCCCTTGAAACCCAGGCGCGAGCCGTTGGCGATGCCGCTCGTCAGCTTGAGCACCCTGCCCCCGGGGCCGCCGCTCTCGGACACCACGCCCAGGTCCGCGATGCCGTACATGGCCACGTTCGACTGCGCCGCGCACAGGCCGCCGCAGGCGCCCGCACCGATGATCATTGCCCTTGCTACCTTGTTCTTCATTTCTTTCCCTGTCTGTCTTTTTATGGATACTGTTCTTAGCTGACCAGGTGGCGCGGACGCTCGCCGCGCAGGCCGGCCAGCAGGTTGTCCACGGCTTGCTGCGCCATGGCATAACGCGTTTCATGCGTGGCCGAGCCGATGTGCGGCAGCGCCACCACGTTGGCCATGCCCGGCAGCGGATTGTCCGGCGCCAGCGGTTCGCGCTCGAACACGTCCAGGCCGGCGCCTTGGATGGTGCCCTGCTGCAGGGCCTCGATCAGCGCCGCCTCATCGACGATGCGCCCGCGCGAACCGTTGATGAAGATGGCGCCGGGGCGCATCAGCGCGAACTCGCGCCGCCCCATCATGCGTTCCGTCTGCGCCGTCAGCGGCAGGACCACGCAAACGAAATCGGAGCCGGCCAGCAGCTCGTCGAGCGCCACCTGTCGCGCGCCCAGCGCCGCTTCCACCTCGGGCACCGCCTCGCCATTCACGTACAGTACCTGCATGCCAAAACCGAGCGCGGCGCGGCGGGCGACGGCGCGACCGATGCGGCCCATGCCCAGCATGCCGATGGTCTTGCCATGCACGTTGACGCCGTACTGGCTTTCGCCCACGCTGCGCGTCCAGCGCCCCGCCTTGACGAATTCGGCCAGTTCGACGACCCTCCGCGCGCTGGCGAGGATCAGCGCGAAGATCGTGTCGGCCGTCGTTTCCGTCAGCACGTCCGGCGTATTGGCCAGCAAAATACCCCGTTCGCGCAGGTAGTCGACGTCGAACTGGTCGACGCCCACCGAAATGGTGGAAATGATGCGCAGGTCGACGGCCGGGTCCAGCAGTTCGCGGTCCAGGCGCACGCTGGCGCCCAGCAAGCCATGCGCGCCGCGGATGGCGGCGGCGAATGCGGCGCGGTTGTCCGCGTCGATCGCTTCGAAATACGTCACCTCGCATTCGGCGCGCAGGCGCGCCAGCAGCGGCTCGGCCAGCTTTTTATACACAAGCACATGTTTTTTCACGAGTGTTCCCCTGTTCGGTTCAAGATTGGCCCAGCGCGTCGAGCTGGGCGCGGGTCGGCAAGCCTTCCATGTCGCCGGCCACCTGGATGGCGAAGGCGCCGACTCTGTTGCCGCGCCGTACCGCCTGCGCCAGCGGCAAGCCTTCCAGCAAGGCGCTGACCAGGCCGGCCGCGAAGCCGTCGCCGGCGCCCACCGTGTCGACCACGTTGGCCACGCGCTCGCCCGGCACCATGCCGCTGTCGCCGTCGGCCGTGCGGTAGTAGGCGCCCTCGGCGCCCAGCTTGATGACCACCAGCCGCGCGCCCTGCTGCAGATAAAAGCCGGCGACGTCGTGCGGCAAGTCATGACCGGTGAGGATTTTTCCCTCCCCCAGGCCGGGCAGCACCCAGTCGGCCCTGGCGGCAAGGCGGTTGATCTGTTCCACCATGACGGCTTGCGACGGCCACAGCGAAGGCCGCAGATTCGGATCGAACGACACGGTCCGGCCATGCTCGCGCATGAAGTCGATGGCCTGGCCGGCGAACGCCAGGCTGGTGGCGGACAGCGCGGCGGCCACGCCCGTGGCGTGCAGGTGGCGCGCGGACAGGAAATAGGCGGGGTCGAAGTGCTCGGGCGCCAGCCGGCTGGCGGCGGAACCCTTGCGGAAGTATTCGACCAGGGGATCGGCGCCGTTCTCGGCCTTCTCCTTGAGCAGGAAGCCGCTGGACTGGCCGGCGACGGCGGCGACCCGGCTGCAATCGACGCCCTCGGCCTGCACGCTGGCGCGGATGAAGCGGCCGAACGAGTCATCGCCCACCCTGCTCAGCCAGCCGACTTTCAAACCGAGGCGCGCCAGGCCGATGGCGACGTTCGTCTCGGCGCCGGCCAGGCGGCGCGTGAAATGCGCCACGGCCGCCAGGTCGCCCGTTTCCTCGGCAACGAACATCGCCATCGCTTCGCCGTAGGTGACGACGTCGAGCGCATGCGCTCCATGCATCATTTCGTGTTCCATCATGCGGCCTCCAGCATCCGGATGTAGCGGCCCGTTTCGGCCACCAGGTCGGTAGCCTCCAGCGGGAATTCGATGGCCCGCTGCACGCCCGGCGCAAAGTGCGCGAAGACGGCGCGCCAGGCCGGATCGGCGTCGGAAACGGCGCAGGCGGACAGCCGGCCCCCATCCTCCAGCACGGCCTTGCAGTGCACATAGCGCACGTACGGCGCCAGCAGGCGCGCCGCCTGCTGCGCATCCTCGCCCACCCAGCGCCAGTTGCCGATGTCAAAGGTCAGGCCCACGGGCAGCCCGATGTCGCGCGCCGCTTCCAGAAAGCGCGCCATCGTCGCCAGCTTGCCGCCATGGGCCGTCTGGTCGTTTTCCACCAGCAGCGCCACGGGCGCGGCCGCCAGCTGGGCGCTCAAGGCCTGCAAGTCCGGCGCGGCCGGGTAATGGCCCAGCGACACCTTCAGGTAGCGCGCCCCCAGGCGCGCCGCCTCGTCCAGCATCTGCTGCAGCAACTCGTGCCGCAGCAGCCCGTCCGCGTCCCACAATTCGATGGGCGTGGAATACACGGAGTACAGGCCGCGCGCGGCCACCGCCGCACCCATGCGCGCCAGGTCCGGCCAGTCGGAGGTGAACAGTTCGCGGCGGATCTCGATGCCGGCGCCGCCCGCATCGGCCACCACGTCGATGAAATGGCTTTGCCCCAGCTGCCTTACCCTGCTTGCGCCATAAGCCGACGCCGCCACCAAAACGGGGCTCATTTGATCGCTCCCGCGCCGACGAACTGGCGCGCTTCAGGCGTTTGCGGATTGCTGAAAAACGCTTCCGACGGCCCGCTTTCCCACACCAATCCCTGGTGCATGAAGACGGTGACGTCGGCCATGCGCCGCGCGAACTCCATCTCGTGCGTCACGAGCAGCATCGTCATGCCCGCCTGCGCCAGCTCTTCCATCACCTTCAGCACTTCCTGCGTCAGTTCCGGGTCGAGCGCCGACGTCACTTCGTCGAACAGCATCACTTGCGGCTCCATCGCCAGCGAACGGGCGATCGCCACGCGCTGCTGCTGGCCGCCCGACAGCTGCTCGGGATAGGCTTCGCGCTTGTGGTCCAGGCCCACCTGCTTGAGCACGCGCAGCGCCGTGGCGCGGCCCTGGGCGTCAGGCACCTTCTTGACGATGCGCGGCGCCAGCATGACGTTTTCTTCCACGGTCAGGTGGGGGAACAGGTTGTAGCTCTGGAAGACCATGCCGACGTCCTTGCGCAAGTCGAGCAGGTGCTCCTGGCGCGCCGTCAGCGTATGGCCGGCGACGACGATGCTGCCGCTGTCGATGGTTTCCAGGCCGTTGATACAGCGCAGCATGGTGCTCTTGCCGGAGCCGCTGCGGCCGATCACGGCGATCACCTGGCCCCGCTCGACGGCGAACGAAACGCCCTTGAGCACGTGATTGGCGCCGAAGCTCTTGCTGATATTGTCGATTTCAACGATGGGCATGGAATTTCCTTTCCAGTGAATGGCTGTAGCGCGACAGCGGATAGCACATCGCGAAGTAGATCAGGGCGACGACGGGGAAGACGATGAAAGGCAGGAAGGTCGCATTGCTGACCAGTTGCCCTGCCCGCGTCAATTCCACCACGCCGATGATCGAGGTGATCGAAGTGTTCTTGATGATCTGCACCATGAAGCCCACCGTCGGCGGCAGCGAATGGCGCAGCGCCTGCGGCAGGATGACGTAGCGCAGCTGCTGGTAGCGGTTCAGCGCCAGCGCGGCCGACGCTTCCCACTGCTGCCGCTGCACGCCTTCGATGCAGCCGCGCCAGATCTCGCCCAGGTAGGCGCTGGCAAAGATCGTCATCGCCGCGCCGGCCGCGATGACCGGCGACAGCTTGTAGCCGAACAGGGCCAGGCCGTAATAGGTCAAAAACAGCACGATCAGCACGGGCGTGCCCTGGACCAGCTGGATGTACAGGGCACTGATACAGCGCAGGAGCGGGCTGCGCGCCGTGCGCAGCAGCGCCACGGCGAAGCCGGCGATGCCGCCCGTGATGAAGACGATCAGCGACAGGCCGATGGTCCAGCGCGTGGCCTCGAGCAGGAATTGCAGGTTATCCCAGGAAAAGTCACTGATCATGTCAAGCTCCCATGCGCGCCGCGCCCAGACGGCGGCGGCGTTTGAAGACGATCTGGCCCAGCACCCAGAAGCTGAAGCGGAACAGCAGGGCCAGCACGATGTACAGCACCATCACGACGATGTAGATCTCGAAGCTGCGGAAGGTTTCCGCGTCGAGCAGGTGGGCGGCGGCGGTCAGCTCTTCGGCGGAAATGGCCGACACGACGCTCGAGGCGAGCATCATCAAGGTGAACTGGCTGGCCAGCGCCGGATACACTTTTTCCAGCGCCGGCAGCAGCACCACGTGGCGCATCACTTGCCAGCGCGTCATGCCCAGCGCCTGCGCCGCCTCGAGCTGCGACGGATGCACGGCGCCGATGCCGGCGCGCACGATCTCCGCCGCATAGGCGCCCAGGTTGACCGTCATGGCGACGAGCGCGGCGCCGTTCGCGTCGAGCTGCAGGCCCAGCGACGGCAAGCCGAAGTAAATGATGAACAGCTGCACCAGGAACGGCGTGCTGCGGATGACCTCGACATACGCGCGCACCACGGCGCGGGCATAGGCGGGACCGTTCTTCAGGATGACGGCGGCACAGACGCCCACCGCCAGTCCCAGCACCATCGCCATGGCGCTCAGGCGTATCGTCAGCGCCGCGCCCCACAACAGGCGGTCCAGCGATTGCATGACGAGTTCGAAATGAAATTCATACGGCATACTCAACTCCTTGTCTGCGTGCGCGTCCCCGGCCGCGCCACCATGGCGGCGCGCCGTGCGGACGGGCACTTTCCTATGCGGCTTGCGGTATCAGAAAGTCGGCAGCGCTGGCAGCGGCGCGCCGCTCCACTTGCGCGCGATGGCGTCGAGTTCGCCGTTCAGCTTGACGTAGTAGATGAAGTTGTTGAGCCACTGGTGCAGCTCGAAGTCGCCGCGGCGCACCGCCATCGAGTTCGGCTGCAGCGAGTAGGTGAAGCGGACCTCGATCTTGCCCGCGCCGCGCGTCTTGATGATGTCGAGCGCCATCGTGCTGGGAATCGAGACGGCGTCGACCTGCTTGCTGAGCAAGGCCTGGGTGACGGTGGCGTCATCCTCGAAACGCACGATATTGGTGCCGGCCGGCGCCAGGCGGCTCAAGGCCGTATCGTTGGTGGTGCCGCGCGTCACGCCCACTTTCTTGCCCTTCAACTCGGCCAGGGCCTTGAATTTGCCGCCCACCGGCGCGACGATGGCCAGTTCGAACGCGCTGTAAGGCATGGTGAACATCAGGGTCTTGGCCCGTTCCGGCGTGGGCGCCAGGGTCGCCACGAGGAAATCGACCTTGCCCGACTCCAGCGACGGCACGCGCGACGGCGCCGTCAACGGGACTATTTCCACGGGCAGGTTCATGTATTTGCCGATCAGGTTGGCGACGTCGACGTCATAGCCGACGGGCGCGCCCTTGGCGTCGATGCTGCCGAACGGCGGCGTGCCGCTGACCACGCCGATGGTCAGCTTGCCTTTCTTGATCAGGTCGCCAAGCGTCTGGGCGCCGGCATCGGCCGCCGCCCCCAGGGCAAACGTCGCTGCGAGCGCGCACGCCACGATCTTCGAATACAACAGTGTAGTCATCTTCATGCTTCAGTCTCCTGTGATCCCGGTACCGGCCTCGTCGAGGCACTGCCGGGAATATTGTCAAATGGACGATTCAGATCGTCTCTTGCCGTGTCATTTCAACTTCATGCCAACCATTGCCCTGCCTGACTATCCGCGCTCCTTTCCCAGGTGAATACCATCTATGAAACCGGTTCCATAACTATCTCAAAAAAAAGGGCAAGGCCCCCTTCCCCTCCTCAAGCGTCGCCGCCCTTGCGTACTTCGCTACCCTGGGTGGAATGGCGCACAATCAACTTGCCCGGCAACAGCACCTCGCGCGGCGGGCATTGATCGCCCTGCAGGCGCGACAGCATGCACGTCATCGCCGAAAAGCCGATCTCATAGGTCTGCTGCTCGATCGTGCTCAGGCCCGCCAACGGCGACCACGGCAACTCGTCAAAGCCCAGCAAGCCCACGTCCTGCGGCATGCGCAAGGCAAGGCGCTGCAGCATCAGCGCCAGTTCCAGCGCCACCATGCCGTTCGAGGCCAGCAGCGCCACGCGGCGGCCGCGCCACCGCGCCAGGCATAGACGCACCTGCGCGTCGATGGCGGGCCGGTCGTCCAGGTCCACGGCCAGCACTTCGCCCACGCAGCCCGGATGCTCGGCCATCACGGCCTGGAAACCGTCGGCGCGCATCAGCCGCGAGCTGACGCCCGTCAATGGCGGCGCGACGAAGGCGATGGCGTCGAAACCCTGTTCGATCAGATGCGCGGTGGCCAGCCGGCCCGCCTGCACATTGTCCAGGCCCACGAGGTCGAAATCGGCGCCCTCGATGCGGCGGTCGACCAGCACGATGGGCATGTCCGCCTGCTGCAAGTCGGACGACTGAATATTGCGCCCCTGCGTATTGACGATCAACCCTTCCACGCTGTACGAGCGCAGCGCGGCCAGCGACTGGCGTTCGCGCTGTTCGTCATTGCCGGTATTGCACAAAATCAAGGTATAGCCGTGCTGCTGGCAAGCCGCTTCGACGCCTTGCAGCACGGCCACCGTGTAGGGATTGAGCATGTCGGCCACGACCATGCCGATCAGGCGCGTGCGTCCCCGCTTGAGACCGCGCGCCATCTGGTTCGGCTGGTAGCCGAGACGCGCGATGGTGCTGGCGATCTGCTGGCGGATATTTTCGGACAGGGCATCGAGTTCGCCGCCGAGAAAGCGCGACACGCTCGTTTTCGACACGCCCGCCTCACGCGCCACCTGGGCGATGGTCACGGGCCGTGGCGGCTCGCCGGAGGCTGTTTTTTTGTTGCCGCGTACTGAATCCAAGGTGCTCTCCACTACCTGTTGATCTGCATATTTTTATTTTGGAACCGGTTCCAAAGATAGCACCCACGCATCGATGACGCAAGCGATTTGATTGCCTGTGGCGGCGAAGGAACACGGTGGGTGCATGGATGGGAACGCGGATGAAAAAACGCCGCCCGCCCCCCTTGCAAACGCAGGAGGCGGGCGGCGCTGGCTGGAAAACGGCTTACTGGACCACGGTGTAGCACGGCACGTAGGCCGTGCCCGCCAGTTTCATGCGGTGCTGCGCGACGAACGAGGCCAGCAGCGCATCCATGGGGCCGGCGATGGATTTGTCGCCATGGATCTCGAAGTTGCCGTGCTTTTCGATCGAGCGGATGCCGTCATCCTTGACGTTGCCCGCCACCACGCCCGAGAACGCGCGGCGCAGCTGGGCCGCCAGCAAGTGCGTGGGCTGGTTCTTATGCAGGCTCAGATTGCGCATGTTTTCATGCGTGGGCTGGAACGGCTTCTGGAACTCGTGGTCGATTTTCAAGAGCCAATTGAAGTAATACGCGTCGCTGTGCGCCTTGCGGAATTCGCGCACCTGGCGTATGCCTTCGAGCATTTCGCGCGCCACCAGTTCCGGGTCGTCGATGATGATTTTATAGCGCTGCTGCGCTTCCGGGCCCAGCGTGTCGTGGATGAACTGGTTGATCTGCACGAAGTACTCGCGCGACGTTTCCGGGCCCGTGAAGATCAGCGGGAACGGAATCTCCGCATTGTCCGGGTGCAGCAGGATGCCGAGGATGTACAGAATCTCTTCGGCCGTGCCCGCGCCGCCGGGGAAGACGACGATGCCGTGACCGGCGCGCACGAACGCTTCCAGGCGCTTTTCGATGTCCGGCATGATGACCAGGTCATTGACGATGGGGTTCGGCGATTCGGCCGCGATGATGCCCGGCTCGGTGATGCCGAGATAGCGGCCATTGTGCAAACGCTGCTTGGCATGGCCGATGGTGGCGCCCTTCATGGGGCCCTTCATGGCGCCCGGGCCGCAGCCCGTGCAGATGTCGAGGCCGCGCAAGCCCAGCTGGTAGCCCACTTCCTTCGAATAATTGTATTCGGCGCGGTTGATCGAGTGGCCGCCCCAGCAGACGACCAGGTTCGGGTTGAGCTGGGTTTGCAGCACGTTGGCGTTGCGCAGGATGTGGAAGACGGCGTCCGTCACGCCTTCCGTGCTCTGCAAGTCGAATTTCGGGTTGCCCGTCACTTCGTCGCTGACGAAGATGATGTCGCGCAGCACGGCAAACAGGTGCTCGTGGATGCCCTTGATCATCTTGCCGTCGACGAAGGCGATGGCTGGCGCGCCCTTGATGTCGAGCTTGATACCGCGCTCGCGCTGGATGATGGAGATTTCAAACGACTGGTAGCGCTCCAGCAGGGCGCGGCCATCGTCGATGGTGCTGCCGCAATTCAAGACCGCCAGCGCGCAGCGGCGGAAAGTGTTGTACAGGCCGCCCTGGCTGGTGTCGAGCAGTTTGTTGACTTCAGTCTTGGAGAGCACGTCCAGGCGGCCTTCCGGTGAAACCAGAGTATCGATAACGTCGTGTTCCATAATGCGAAAAATCCTTTAAAAATCGATGCTCGAAGGTCTTGCAGCCTTAATATACGACAAGTCAGGCAAGTTGTGCTGTGCCGCCGCAAAATCGCCCGGGCCGTTCTTGCCTGCAAACCGGTTTGACTAATATGAAACAGTCATTCTTGCTAATGCGAATCGAAACCTTCGCTCCGCGCAATTTGTAGATTAGAATGCCAGCCTATTGGAATTCCCGTGCGTACGGTTCTTCATGAGAGTCCCCGCCGCCCGCAGGCTTCCATAAGTTCGTTGTATCGATTGACTATAATAATTTTTCAGGAGGAACCGCATGAGCGGTGCGACTACGCCCAACAAGGAAGCCGTTATTCCCGAGTTCAAGCAGATTATGGGCCATCCAAGCCCATTGTGGATGTTGTTCATGACTGAATTCTGGGAACGCTTCGCGTTCTACGGAGTTCGCTGGGCGCTGGTACTGTACATCGTGGCCCAGTTCCACGGCGGCGACGGTTCGGGACAGGCAGCGGCCAACCTGACCTACGGTTCCTTCCTCGCGCTGGTGTACGCCGGCGCCCTGTTCGGCGGTTACATCGCCGACCGGGTCATCGGTTACCAGCGTTCCATCCTGCTGGGCGCCATCTTCATGGCTGCCGGCCTGTTCTGCATCTCCGTGCCGAACCAGGACATCTTCAACCTGGGCCTGGCCACGATGATCGTCGGTAACGGCATGTTCAAGCCGAACATCTCGACCATGGTCGGCAAGCTGTACACGACCGCCGATCCGCGCCGCGACAGTGGTTTCACGATCTTCTACATGGGCATCAACATGGGCGCCATGGTCGCGCCTGTCTTCACGCAATGGCTGGCCGAGTCGATCTTCGGCACCAGCGCCATGCCGTCGTACAAGATGGTCTTCATGGCCTCCGGTTTCGGCATGCTGATCAGCCTGGTATGGTTCTTCATCGGCCGCCGCGCCCTGAAGGGCATCGGCGCTCCGGAAGCCGGTTCCGGCAACCCGATGCGCGTCGTCTGGGTGGCCGTCGGCTCCCTGTGCGTAATCCCGCTGATGTATTTCCTGCTGACCGTCGGCGCTGAAAAGCTGCAAATCGTCCTGACCGTGCTGTTCGTCGGTCTGGCCGTCATGCTGATGATCGAAGGCATCCGCAACGGCAAAGTGGCGCGCGACCGCGTCATCGCCATGCTGCTGATCTTCGTCTTCAACATCCTGTTCTGGATGTTCTTCGAACAGGCTGGCAGCTCGTTTACTTTCCTGGCTGACAAGATCGTCAACCGCGACCTGGGCTTCTGGATCTTCCCGACCGCCTACTTCCAGACCGTCAATTCGGTCGCCATCATCGTCTTCGCGCCGATCATCGCCGCCGTCTGGGTCTTCCTGGCGCGCCACAACGTCAACCCGTCGATCCCGCGCAAATTCGGCCTGGGCTTGCTGGGCAATGCGCTGGCCTTCGGCCTGCTGATCTTCGCTCTGTCGAGCCTGGTTGGCGCCGATAACAAGATCCCGTTCTGGACCCTGACCACCGTCTACGTGCTGCAATCGATCGGCGAGCTGTGCCTGTCGCCTATCGGCCTGTCCATGGTCACCAAGCTGGCGCCGGTGCGCCTGGTGGGCCTGGGCATGGGCGGCTGGTTCCTGTCGACCGGCATCGGCAACAACCTGTCGGGCATCTTCGCCAGCCACGTCAGCGGCACGAGCGGCATGTCGGTGCAGTCGGCCCTGTCCGGCTATACCTTCGGCTTCTGGTCCCTGCTGGGCGCCGGCGTCGTGTTGTTCCTGATCGCACCGCTGATCAACAAACTGATGCACGGCGTGAAGTAAGCGTTCTGCCTTAGCTGAAAACGGCGGCCTGCGGGCCGCCGTTTTTCATTCCGGCGCCGGTTATTGCCTTGGCGGGCGGTACAATACCGCCAGGGCCACCGGCCACTCCCCCCACATCACCAAAGAATATTATGTCCAGCATCTCCACCACCTCGCCCCTCTCCGACGACGAATACGCCGAACTCGACACCCTGCTGGCCGCGCCCGCGCTGGAAGGCCGCGCCATGGACGTGTCGATGCTCGAAGGTTTTCTCACGGCCGTCGCCCTGAACCCGAAGCAGATCGCGCCGGAACAGTGGTTGCCATGGGTATGGGACAAGGCGGCCGGCAGCGCCGCGCCCGCAGCGGATGCTGCCAGCGAACGGGCGGCCAGCCTGGCCCGCCGCCACCACGCCTACATGGTCGAATGGCTGGCGAAGGATCCGGACAGCTTCGAGCCCATCTACGTCTGCGGCCCCGAATGGAGCGTGCCCGCCTGGTGCGCCGGCTTTATCCTGGGCACCAGCCTGGACAAGCCCCAGTGGGCGGCCCTGGCCGTCAGCCACCCGGAATACCTGGCGCCGTTCCAGCACCTGGCCAGCGCCAGCGAACTCGATGACGATGCGGCTGAAACGGCCATGGATGGCGTGATTCCCGCCGTGATCGCCATCAACGCCGCCTGGGCGCGCCAGCGCCACCTGAAACAAAGCCAGCCCGGCGCCACCGTGCTGCGCGAACTGCCGAAAACGGGCCGCAACGACCCGTGCCACTGCGGCAGCGGTAAAAAATACAAGAAATGCTGTGCCGACGCCGATAGCGCGGCAAGCTAAGGCGATTACTCCTTGCGCCAGCTGCTGACGGCCATCCTGCGCTTCCTGCTGCGCCACGCGCTGCAGTTCGCCCTGTTCATCGTCATCCTGCTGGCCGGCCGATTGCTGCTGGCCGAATGGCGCAGCTACAGCGCCGGCAGCGAGGCTGTCGCCGCCCTGCGCCAGGCTTCCGGCAGCGCCGGCAGCCATGGCGCCAGCCTGGCCGAGGCGGCCACGCTGCGCGTCAACGCCTTGCAGCACGCCTCGCACGCGGTCATCGCGGCACGCCTGAAGCAAGTGCAGGCGCAATTGACGGCCTTGCGCGCGCGGCAGCAACCGTCGCTGTTTACTATTCCCCTGCCCGACACGCACACCCTGGCCCTGCACGCGCAGGACGAAGCCATGCGCCGCGTGGAAATCGAAGTGCTGGTGCAGGAATCCCGTTACTTGAGCGCCCTGCAGGCGGCGATCAGCGGCGAAGATGCACGCCAGACGCTGGCGCGCCTGCATGCGGAACACGTCAGCGCGTATGCGGCGCTGCACAATAATCTGCGCCAGCGCCGGGAACTGGAAGCGCTGCACCCGCTGGCCGCGCGCCTGCCCGGCAGCGACGCCTACGCGCAGCTGTCGCAGCTCGACGCGGAGGGCCAGCGCTTGCGCGAGATCAATCTGCAAGCCTACCAGGCCTGGCTGGCGCAGCGCGCGCGCACCAGCGATGCTGCCCGCCCCGCCCCATTCGCCGTCGACGAGCAAGCCTTGAGCGGCGCGCTGGCGCCCGTGCGGGCGGCGATTGCGGCCGGAGAGACCCAATTGGCGCGCAACTGGATCGCCCGCTGGCGCGCTCCCGTGCTCGACGTGGCGCCCACGGCCGCCCTGCTGGTGCTGTCGGCCATCCTGCTGCCCGTCGCCATCAAGGCCTTCTTTTACTTCGTGCTGGCGCCCATCGCTTCGCGCCTGAAGCCCTTGTCCATCGCGCACGCGCTGGGCGTGACGGCCACTGCGCTCCCCCTGCCGCCCGACGGCCAGTCCCGCATCTCCGCCGTCTCGCAGGCGCTGCAGCTCAAACCCGGCCAGCAGATGCTGCTCCACCCCGCATACCTGCAAGCGTCGCCCGTCGGCACGCATAAACGCACGCAGTGGCTGCTGGACTGGCGCTTTCCCTTCACCAGCCTGGCCGCCGGCATGGCGGCGCTGACGCGGCTGGAAAGCGACGTGACCGCATCCGTGACGATTTCCGCCAGCGACGACCCGCTGCTGGAAGTGGCCGTCGTCCGCCTGCCGGCCGGCAGCGCGCTCGTGTTCCAGCCGCGGGGCCTCGTGGGCCTGGTCTGCGACGCTGGCCAGCCGCTGGCGCTATCGAGCCACTGGCGCCTGGGCAGTCTGCACGCCTGGCTCACATTGCAGCTGCGCTTCATCGTGTTTCGCGGCCCCGTCACCCTGATCGTGCGCGGCTGCCGCGGCGTGCGCCTGGAACGGGCGGGCCAGGGCCGCTCCATCAGCCAGTCCGCCACCCTGGGTTTCAGCACCGACGTGCTGTACTCGACGATGCGCAGCGAAACCTTCCTGCCCTACCTGCGCGGCCAGCAAGCCTTGCTCAACGACCGCTTCGACGGCGGCAACGGCGTCTACCTGTACGAAGAAACCCCGCGCCACGGCAAGCAGCCGGGCAAGGTAGGCAGCTGGTTCGAGGGTTTTACGGACGCGATCCTGAAAGTGTTCGGCATCTAGCCGATGAGACCATATGAACGACTTCCTGTTTGCCGATTTTCTCGAAGATCAGGCCGCGTACGCGGCGGCTGAGGCCTACTGGCAGGCACGCCTGGCCTTCCTCGACGGCCAATGCGCGCCGTATCTGCGCACCGCATTTGCCAACGGCCAGCCATTTTATGTCGGCAATCCCATCGTCAACCTGGCGGACCGCAACGCCGGCAAGGCGGCGCGCATCGTGCAGCAATGCCCGCAGGAGTTCGGCCCCTGCTACACGAGCTTCAGGCAAGCCATCGAGCTGGCCGGCAGCGATGGGCAGCATCGCCCGGCGCAGGAAATGGTCATCGTGCTCACGTTGACCGAAGACTCGGCGCAGAAGGCCGTCGATGAACTGCGCGCGTGGTTTGCGCCAGCATAAGGATGCCGGCTACGCCGCAATCGAATGCGACACCGTCAACCACTCGCCCGGCTGCAAATTCGCCGCCGCCTCGCGCGTGGCCAGCACGCTGTCCGGGTCCAGGTCGGACCGGTTCAGCTTGTAGGAATAGGCGAAATCGTCGGCATCGAATGCCTGCCCCGCCTTGACGTAATACTTGAAGCCGACAAACGAGTCGGGATTGGTGACGACCGAATACTCAAGCGTGACGGTGTTCATGGCGGTCCTCGTCGGCGATGGTGATACAGCCATTATGCGTCAATTCCCGCGGCAGCGACACGGCGGCCAATCCTTGCGGTAAGTCAATAGCCCTGCCGATGGCCGGCGCTACAGTAGCCTGAGCCAACCACCGGATGGAATGCCATGCGCGCCTTGCTCGCGAAACTCAGGAATACTCTTGCGCCGGAGCCGGGCCTGCCGGCGGCGGCGCGCATGGAGCGGCTGTCGGACAGGCGCGGCCTGCCCGCTTTTGATCCCGGGCCGCAAGCCGTCGTCAAGGCCTGCACGGCCTGGCTATGCGCGGCGCAGGACCATTCCGGCTCCAACGACGGCGGCGTCGCGCGCGATTACAGCCTGCTGACGGGCTGGGCTAGCTCCTATCCCGAAACCACCGGCTACATCATCCCCACCGTCATCGCCCTGGCGCAGCGCACGGGCGACGAGGGCGGGGATGATGCGCTGCACGAGCGGGCGCGCCGCATGCTCGATTGGTGCGTGGCCATCCAGTTCCCGGAAGGCGGTTTCCAGGGCGGGAAGATCGATTCGACGCCGCGCGTGCCCGTCACCTTCAACACGGGCCAGATCCTGCTTGGCCTGGCGGCCGGCGTGGCAGCGTACGGCGACGCCTACCAGGACGCCATGCACGGCGCCGCACGCTGGCTGCGCGACAGCCAGGATGCCGACGGCTGCTGGCGCCGCCATCCGACGCCGTTCGCCAGCGCCGGCGACAAGGCCTATGAAACGCACGTGGCATGGGGCTTGTTCGAAGCGGACCGCGTCGCGCCGGGCCACGGCTATGGCGCGGCGGGCTTGCGCCAGGTCGACTGGGCGCTGACGAAGCAGCGCCCCAACGGCTGGTTTGCCTCGAACTGCCTGGACAACCCGCTGCTGCCCCTGACCCATACCATCGGCTACGCCTTGCGCGGCGTGCTCGAAGCGCACCGTTATTCGGCGCGCGCCGACCTGCTGGACGCCGCCGCGCGCACCGGCACGAGCGTCGCCAGGGCCGTGGCCGCCGACGGCTACCTGCCTGGCCGTCTCGGACCCGACTTCCAGCCGGGGGCCGGCTACGCCTGCCTTACCGGTTCCGCGCAAAACGCGCATTGTCTGTTCCTGCTGTACCAGCTCACGGGCGAGCGGCACTACCTCGACGCGGCGCGGCGCCTGAATAGTTACGTGCGGCGCGCGGTCAGCATCGACGGACCCGCGCACGCGCGCGGCGGCGTCAAGGGCTCGTTTCCCGTCGATGGCGACTACGGCACCTGGGCTTACCTGAACTGGGCCGCCAAGTTCTGCATCGATGCCAACCTGCTGGAATTGGAGTCAGGCCATGCTTGACGGGGCCAGGCGCACCGCCAGGGCCGCGCTGCAAGCGTGGCGCCGCGCCGCCAGCGCCCGCAACATGCGCCACGGCGCGCGCCACGTGACGCGCGCCGGATTGGCCGCCGATCTGGCGCGGCTGGGCATCGCGCACGGAGATACGCTGTTCGTGCACTCTTCGCTGAAAAGCCTCGGCTACGTGGAAGGCGGCGCGGCGGCCGTGATACGCGCCCTGCAGGACGCCGTCGGCCCGCAAGGCACCCTGCTGCTGCCCACCTACTATCTGCCGGGCGGGACCGTGCGCGCCACCTGCGACATGAAAGACTATGTGTTCGACCCGCGCCGCCATGGCACGCACATGGGGCGCCTGCCCGAAGCGTTCCTCGCCAGCGCCGGTGTGCGGCGCAGCATCCACCCGACCCACTCCGTGTCCGCGTGGGGCCGCCATGCCGCCGCGCTCACCGAGGCGCATCACCGCGCGCCGTCGATTTTCGGCGTGGATTCGCCCTGGCAGCGCTTCATCGGCTGCGAGCGGGCCAAGGTGCTGGGCCTGGGCATTTCCATGGGACCGGTGACGTTCTATCACGCGCTGGAAGACGCCATGGGCGAGGCCTTTCCCGTGCCCGTGTGGGCAGGCGAGACAAAGCTGCTGACCTGCCTGGACCACGCCGGCCGGCGCTGGGACGTGCCCGTGCGCCCCTTCGATCCGGCCATCGCGCAGCGCCGCATCGACCATCCCGGGCGCGGCGACTTGCGCGACTACTTTCACCGGGAGTTCGACGCCGCCGGCCTGCGCGTCAACGGTCACGTGGGCGACGCGGCGTCATGGTGCATACCGGCGCAGGCATTTTATGACCACCTGCGCCAAATGGCGTCCGAACACGTGACGATCTACGCAAGCGCTGCGCAACTGGCGGCGCGGCCTGTCGGGCGCGCATAAAAAACCGCCCGGATCGTCATGACACCGGGCGGTTTTCATTAGCGTGCTTAAAAAATCAAGCCTGCGGGCGGTCCATTTTCTTCTCGCGCGCCACGATATACAGCAGCACGATGATGGCCGCATACGGCAGCAGGGACAGCGCATCCGCGTTCAAGCCGGCGTAGAACGGATTGCCGTGTTCGGCCCAGTCGGCCATCATCTGGTCGAAGTGCGTGAGCACGCCGGCCGTGATGGCAATGATGATGCCGGCCAGCGCGCCGCCGGCGATGTAGCCGGACGCCAGCAGCACGCCCGAACTGCGGTCGCCCGCCAGCTGGCGTTCTTCTTCATTGAGCTTGGCGTTGTGTTCCAGCTTGTTGTTGCGGCGGTCCGCCAGCCAGCGCACCAGGCCGCCGACGAAGATCGGCAAGGTCGACGACAGCGGCAGGTACACGCCCACCGAAAACGCCAGCGATGGAATGCCGGCCATTTCCAGCACCACGGCGATCATCACGCCGAACAGCACCAGGGTCCACGGCAGCTGCTGGTCGAGGATGCCCTTGATGATGTAGGACATCAGCACGGCTTTCGGCGCATCGTATTTCTTCACTTCCGAGCCGTCCGGACGCTTGCTGTAGTGGCCATTGATGCCCGGATCGACCAGGTAGGCGAGCTGGCCGTCTTCCTTGACGAAGTATTTGCCGGCCGGGCCACCCACGGTATCGGTCTTTTGCCAGACTTTATACGTGTTGTGGTCGGTCTCGGCTTGCGGGCCATGCAGCTCGCCCGTCACCGTCAGCTTCGATGCATCGACCGTCAGGCCGGGCGCCACTTGCGCGGCCGGCACGTAGACGGTGCTCGCCTCGTTCAGTTTCAGCAGAATCGGACCGAGGATCAGGGCCGACGACAAGGCGCCCGCCAAAATCGCGTACTGCTGCAGGCGCGGCGTGGCGCCGACCAGGTAACCCGTCTTCAAATCCTGCGAGGTGGTGCCCGCATTGCTGGCGGCGATGCAGACGATGGCGCCCACCGACAGGGCCGTCACATAGTAACGCCCGCCCGTCCAGCCCATGATCAGGAAGATCAGGCAAGTAAACAGCAGGGTGGCCACGGCCATGCCGGAGATCGGGTTCGACGAGGAGCCGATTTCGCCCGTCAGGCGCGACGAGACGGTGGCGAACAGGAAGCCGAAGACGAGGATCAGCAGCGCGCCGAGGAAATTCATGTGCAGCGGCGTGGCGAACGTGATCACGGCGATGATGGACAGGCAGCCGATGACGACCCATTTCAGGGGAATATCCTGGTCCGTGCGCAAGGTGGAATCGGTCTTGACGCCCTTGCCGATGCCCTTCAGGCCGGCCGACAGGCTGCGCCAGATCATGGGCATGGCGCGCACCAGCGAAATCAGGCCGCCGGCGGCCACGGCGCCCGCGCCGATGTACAGCACGTAGGCGCTGCGCACGTCGTCCGCGCCCATTTCGCTGATCAACTTGGTGCCCGGCGAGAGCACGGTCGTCAGGCTGTCGCCGAAGAACTTGATCATCGGGATCAACAGCAAATACGATAGCACGCCGCCGGCCGCCATGGTGGCGGCGATGCGCGGGCCGATGATGTAGCCCACGCCCAGCAATTCAGGGGAAATCTCGGCGCCGATGGAGCCGCCCTTGAGCGGCGCGGCAAATTCCACGCCCGGTGTGTCCTTCCAGCCCTTGAACGAGATATTGAAGACTTTATACAGCAAGCCGACGGCAAAACCGCCGAAGATGATCTTGGCGCGGCGCTTGGCGTCCAGCGCGGCGGCCGAATCCTTCTCGATGCTTTCGCCGGCGGCGATGCGCGATTCTTCCGTGGCGGCTGCCTTGAGCACTTCGGCGCAGGCCGTGCCTTCGGGGAATTTGAGTTCCTTGTGCTGGTCGACGATCATGGTACGGCGCATGGGAATCATCATCAGGATGCCCAGCAGGCCGCCGAGGATACCGACCAGCATGACCCGCGAGATTTCCAGGTCGAAGCCGAGGATCAGGATGGCGGGCATGGTCACGCCCAGGCCGAAGGCCAGCGATTCGCCGGCCGAACCGGCCGTCTGCGTGATGCTGTTTTCCAGGATCGACGAATCCTTGCCGCCCACCTTCTTGGCCAGGCCGAACAGGGTGATGGCGATCACGGCGACGGGAATCGAGGCGCTGACGGTCAGGCCCACCTTCAGCACCAGGTACAGCGAGGAGGCGCCAAAGACCATCCCCAGGATGACGCCCATGAACAGCGCGCGGAAGGTCATCTCGGGCAGCTTCGCATCGGCCGGTATGTACGGCTTCACGGCGCTCGGCATTGCATCTTTTGCCATAAATAAATCCTTAATTGTATAAATTAAACAGCCCGGATCGATGCCCGGGCTATTTGCTTGAAGCCGAGACTATCGCACAGCCGCGTTTCGATGAAAAGGTTTTTTGCTCCCGGTCCCGGCGCCGTGCCCGCGCCGGAAGCGCCGCCGCATTGGTCTATAATCGCTGCCACCGTGCCCTGCACGCTCACGTGAGACTGCCTTGACTGCCAAACGATCCGGATTCCCCTGGCCCTCCCGCCGCGCCACCGTGCGCGGCTTCATCATCGCCGGCGGCGCCGCGCTGGCCGCCGCCGTGCTGCTGGCTGCTTATCTGTTCCTGTACGTGCGCCCGCGCCTGCCCGAGCTGGGCGTCATCACCGATTACCAGCCGAAGATCCCGCTGCGCGTGTACACGGCCGACAATGTGCTGATCGGCGAATTCGGCGAAGAACACCGCGACTTCGTGCCGATTGCGCAAGTGCCGGAAATGATGAAGAAAGCCCTGCTGGCCATCGAGGACAGCCGCTTCTACGAACACCACGGCATCGACTTCGTGCGCGCCGGCGGCGCCGTGCTGTCGAACCTGCGCCACGGCTTCGGCCATGGCGGCGGCTCCACCATCACCATGCAGGTGGCGCGCAACTTCTTCCTGACGCGCGAAAAAGTCGCCTCGCGCAAGCTCAATGAAATCATGCTGGCCCTGAAAATCGAGGCGGCCCTGTCGAAAGAGCAGATTCTCGAGCTGTACATGAACCAGATGTACCTGGGCCAGCGCTCGTTCGGCTTCGGCAGCGCGGCGCAGACGTATTTCGGCAAACCCTTGTCGGAACTGTCGATCGCGGAAATGGCCATGCTGGCCGGCTTGCCGCAAAACCCGTCGCGCCACAACCCGATCAGCAACCCGAAAAAGGCGCACGCGCGCCAGCAGCTGGTCTTGAAACGCATGCGTGAACTCGATTACATCAGCGAAGGCCAGTACCGGCAGGCGCTGGCGCAGCCGCTGCATATCAACAGCCGCGGCAAACAGGGGTTCGACACGCACGCCGAATACGTGGCCGAACTGGCGCGCCAGGCCGTGTTTGCGCAGTTCAAGGAAGACAGCTATATCAAGGGCATCAGCGTCTACACGACGATCCTGAAGGCGGACCAGGATGCGGCCTACGCCTCGACGCGACGCAACGTCATCGCCTACGACCAGCGCCACGGCTACCGCGGCCCGGAAACCTTCATCGACATGCCGGCCGATCCCGAGCAGCGCGACGACGCCATCGATGCTGCGCTGCAAAAACGCCCGGACAGCGACGGCCTGATCGCCGCCGTCGTCACGGAAGTCGCCAGCGGCAAGGTGGTGGCCGACACGGGCGACGGCGACGCCAAGGCCATCACGGGCGACGGCTTGCGCTTTGCCGCCCCGGCCCTGTCCGCCAAGGCGAGCGCCGGCATAAAGCTGCGCCCGGGCGCCGTGATCCGCATCAGCCAGGACGCCAAGGGCAACTGGGCCATCACGCAAGTGCCGCTGGTGGCCGCCGCCTTCGTCTCGCTCGATGCGGAAACGGGCGCCTACCACGCCATGGTGGGCGGCTTCGACTACAACCTGCAAAAGTTCAATCACGTCACGCAGGCGTGGCGCCAGCCCGGTTCGGCCATGAAGCCCTTCGTGTATTCGGCGGCGCTGGAAAAAGGCTTTTCGCCGGCCACCCTGATCAATGACGTGCCACTGGAAATGCAGGCGGGCGGCAAGGTGTGGGCGCCGCAGAATGACGACTTCAAGTTCGACGGCCCCATCACCATGCGCTACGCGCTGGCGCAGTCGAAGAACGTGGCCTCGGTGCGCATCCTGCGCGCGCTGGGCGTGCCGTACACGCACGACTTCCTGGAAAAATTCGGCTTCGACCCGGCCCGCCAGCCCAGCAATCTGACCATGGCGCTGGGCACGGGTTCCGTCACGCCCGTGCAGATGGCGGGCGCCTACGCCCTGTTCGCCAATGGCGGCCACCAGGTGGAACCGTACCTGATCGACCGCATCGTCGACGCCAGGGGCACCATCCTGATGCAGACCAAGCCGCCCGCGCCGAACGACGACAAGACCCTGGCGCTGGACCCGCGCAACGCCTTCGTGATGGACAGCATGCTGCGCGAAGTGGCCCGCACGGGCACGGGCGCGGCGGCGACGAAAAAACTGGGACGCAGCGACATCGCCGGCAAGACGGGTACCACCAGCGACGCCGTCGACGGCTGGTTCGCCGGCTACAGCGGCGGTATCGTGGCGGTGGCGTGGATGGGCTACGACGAGCCCAAATCGCTGGGCGGACGCGAATTCGGTTCGACCCTGGCCATGCCGATCTGGATCGACTACATGCGCACGGCCCTGTCGACGCGCCCGCAAGTCACGCGCGACGTGCCGGCGGGCCTGAGCCAGGTCGACGGCGAATGGCTGTACGATGAATTCATCGACATGAATGGCGTGAAGACGCTGGATATGGAGGCGGAGACGCCGACGGACCCGGCAGCACTGCCGGAGACGCTGCCGGTGGAAACCACGAACTGACACAGGTAACTTGTCGGATTACGCTTCGCTAATCCGACCTGCCTCTTACTGCATCAATCACCAGTATCTTGTCGGATTACGCTTCGCTAATCCGACCTACCTCTTACTGCATCGATCACCAGTCGTAGGTCGGGTTAGCCGGGACGGCGTAACCCGACAAGTGCCGCAGAGGTTTACACCGTATCTTGTCGGATTACGCTTCGCTAATCCGACCTGCCTCTTACTGCATCAATCACCAGTATCTTGTCGGATTACGCTTCGCTAATCCGACCTACTTCTTACTGCATCAATCGCCAGTCGTAGGTCGGGTTAGCCGGGACGGCGTAACCCGACAGGTGCCGCCGAGGTTTACGCGGCGGTCATGCTCAAATATCCGCGCACCGTACCGACTACGCTGTCGGCAAAATCGTCGACATTGACCTTCGCCGCGCGGTACTTCCAGCGTTTCACGTACCAGTCCTGGAACAGGGCCAGGCAGTGCGCCGCCAGCAGGGTGGGATCGCCCTGCGGCTTCGGTTCGATTTCGGCGATGGTGGCGGCGATCAGGGTCTGCACATACAGCTCGGAATTTTTCGCCATGCTGCGCTGCTCCACCTGCAGCACGCGCGAATCCATGAAGACGAAATAAAACCACGGCTGCAGCACTTCGGACAGGTAGATCGACGAGCGTATCATCGCCTCCAGGCGGTCCAGCGGCGACTTCACGTCAACGAACAGCAGCGGCAAGGCTTGCGTGGCGTGGCGCACCACGTCCTCGATCATTTCGGCCAATTGATCCTTGCTGGTGATGTAGCCATACAGGCCGCCCATCGACAGCCCCGTTTCGCGGCACAGGTCGCGCAAGCTCATGGCGCGGAAACCCACGTCATTGGCCAGGCGAAAGGTGGCGACGAAGATGCGTTCGAGATTTTCCAGCGCCGGCTTGCGGCGTTTGACGCCGATGCGCTCCGCGTGGCGGTCAAGAATATATTCCCAGATGTTTTCGCCATTCAAAGGCGTCATCTGCTGAAACTGTTCAAAATTAAAATGGGTCGACAAGTGCATTCCCAAGTAACGGTGTATGAGCAATGTAAGACAGCACCTGGGCGGCGCTGCAAGACGGCGGGACGGCGGATGCGGGGCCGATTATAGCTCAGGAAAACAACTATTTGACCTTTCAACTATGCAATGGGCCCATACGCAACGCCAAATGCGCACAGTTATTGCGCTGCATCATGTAATTCACAGCAATTTAAATCCAGCAATGCTACATTCAATAAACCGAGCGCTCGCTATTTTTAATGCATCGAGAATGTAAGGAGTGCACGGTTCATCGCTACAGCATCGACATTTCCACTATTCAATAATAACGGAGACAAAATGAAGACTCGCTTTTGGCAACTGCTATCCACCCTGCTGTTTTCCCTCGCCATCCTGCCCGGCAGCGCCGGCGCCGCCGGCTACACGCAAACGAAGTACCCGATCGTGCTCGTGCACGGCCTGTTCGGCTTCGACAAGCTGGGACCCGTCGACTATTTCTATGGCGTGTCCGACGCCCTGCGCAGCGGCGGCGCGCAAGTGTATGTGACCACCGTCTCGGCCGCCAACAGCACGGAAGTGCGCGGCGAGCAGCTGCTGTCGCAGGTGCGGCAAATCCTCGCCGCCACCGGCGCGGCCAAGGTCAACTTGATCGGCCACAGCCACGGCGGCCCCACGGCCCGCTATGTCGCCTCCGTGCGGCCCGACCTGGTGGCGTCCGTCACCAGCGTGGCCGGCGTCAACAAGGGTTCCAAGGTGGCCGATATCCTCAGCGGCGCCATTCCCAACACCAGCGGCGCGCTGGGCAATGCGCTCGCTTCCCTGATCGGCATTTTGTCGGGCAACAAGGGCTTGCCGCAAAACGCGGGCGCCTCGCTCGCCTCGCTGTCCACGGCCGGTTCGCTGGCCTTCAATAGCCGCCATCCGCAAGGCGTGCCCACCTCCTCCTGCGGCGAAGGGGCCTACCAGGTGCAGGGCGTGCAATACTTTTCGTGGAGCGGCGCGCAACCGTACACGAATGTACTCGACGTGGGCGACCCGGCGCTGGCGGCCATCAGCCTGGCCTTCGGCGGCGTGAAGAACGATGGTCTGGTCAGCAGCTGCTCCAGCCACCTGGGCAAGGTGATCCGCGACGACTACGCCATGAACCACCTCGATGAAGTCAACCAGTTCGTCGGCATCGTCAACCTGTTCGAGACGAACCCCGTCACCGTCTTCCGCCAGCAGGCCAACCGCCTGCAAGGCCTGGGACTGTAAGGAGGCTGCGATGCGCACGAACGCGAGATGGCTCATCGGCGGCAGCCTGGCGGCCCTGGTCCTGTACCTGGCATTGCGGCCGGGGGAGCCGCCCGCTCCGCCGCCGGAGAAGGCGGAACCGGATCTGTTCGCGTTCGTGCGCTCGATGGAAGGCACGCGCCCCGACGGCAACGTGACGGTGGCCGCCGGCGACAAGCTGGTGGTCGACGCGGAACTGGGGCACCTGTTCGACTACTACCTGGCGGGCCTCGGTGAAAAACCGCTGGCCGCCATCCGCAGCCAGATCGAGGCGGAACTGGACCGGCGCCTCGCGCCCGTCCCCGCCCGCGAAGCCAAGCGCCTGCTGGGTGCTTACCTGGCCTACAAGCAGGCGCTGGCCGGTGCGGAACAGGCCTTGCCGGCGCAGGCCGATCCCGCCGTGGCGGCGCGCGCGCGCCTGCAAGCGATGCGCGCCCTGCGCGGCAATTATTTTACGGCGGAAGAAAGCGCGGGCCTGTTCGGCGCCAGCGACGCGTATGACGACGATGCCGTGGCGCGCATGGCGATCCTCGGCGATCCGTCGCTCGATGAAACCCAGCGCCAGGCGCAACTGGCCGTGCTGGACCAGAAAATGTCACCCGCACAGCGCGATGCGCGCGACGCCCCCGTCAGGGTGGCGCAGCTGGATGCCTCCGTCAAAGCCTTACGGGCGCAGGGCGGCGGCGAGAATGAAGTCTACCGCCTGCGCGCCAGCACCTTCACCCCGGCGGCGGCGGCGCGCCTGGCGGAACTGGACCGCGAGGAATCGCAGTGGCAGCAGCGCATCATCGCGTACCAGGCGCTCAAGGCGCAGCAGTCCGGCCTGCCCGGCGGCGCGCAGGATGCGGCAGCCCTGCAGCGCTTGCGCGATGCCAGTTTCACGCCGGACGAACAGCGCCGGCTGGGCGCCTACGAATAGCCATCAAGCCAGCTGCGCCAGCAACCGGGCCAGCAAAGCTGCCGCCGCCATCACATCCGTGGTGTCGCGCCCCTGCCGGTAGCCGGCATGGACGGGGGCCAGCAAGGCATGCGCGGCGGCGCCGCAGCCTTGCGCCTGCATCACGGCCGCCAGGCTGGTGGCGCAGCGCAGCTCCCAGCCCGGCGCCTGCTGGCCCCGGGCAAGCTGCAGCGCTTCTTCCAGCTGCACGCGCACCGCTTCCAGGCCGGCCGCATCGTCTTGCGCCAGCGCCCGCCAGCGGTGGTGCGCGTCGCGGCGCAGCACTTCCGGCGCGCTCCATGGCGCCAGTCCCGTGCGTGCGCGCCGCAGCGCCTGGCTATCGGCGGCCGCGTCGTGCAGCGTGGCCATCAAATCGATCTGTATCGGCCAGCTGCGCACGGCAGGCCAGGGAAATTCCGTCAGCGTATCGCCCGCGTCGAGCAGCCGCTGGTAGGCGGCGCCCCAGGCGCTCCAGTACATCAAGCCATAGCGGGCCGCGTGCTCGCACAGCAGGCAAGTCCAGGCATGCGCCAGTCCCCGCTGCCCGCACCACAGGGCGACGGGAATGGCATTGATGGCCAGCGCCACGCACAGCGTGACGCCATTGTGCTCGAAGCCCACCGTCACCGCCTCGCGCGCCAGCGCCAGTGCGTCGTCGGCGCGGCCCTGCATCCACAGGCAGCGCGCCAGCGTGCCGCGCAGGCAAACCTGGTGATCGGCCAGCAAGGCGTTGTTGAAGCCAAGCTGCCCGGCGCCCTCGGGATGCGCGAGCACCATGCGCGCCAGCGCCGCCGACTCCGCGTAGCGTCCGCGCAAGTACTCGCCCGCCGAGCGCATGCGCGCCAGCACCAGCCGCATCGCCGTGTCGTCGCGCGCTTCGCACAGGAGGGCCAGCTGGGCCACGTAACTGTCGGCGCGCTGGAAATCGGCGAGCTGCAGGCTGCAGATCCACATCCCGCAAATCGCTTCCGCACGGCGGCTGTCATCGTCCGTGCGCATGGCCAGCGCATAGCCGCGCTGGAACGAACGCAGCATGGTGCCGGTGACGCCCTGCGTATGCAGCAGCAGGTGTGCCTGCGAGGCATGCAGCTGCATCTCGCTGTCGGGGTCATCCACTGCCTGCGCGGCCATGCACTCGAGCGCCCGCGCGACGCGCACGCGGTATTCATCCATCAGCGACAGCTGATAGAACAGGGGTTGCGCGGCCAGAGTCAGGGCCACGCCCAGCGCCACGTCGCCCTCCTCGCCGAAGGTCCAGTCGATGGCGGCCCGCAGGTCATCCACATGGCGGCCGTAGCGCGCGCTCCAGTGCGCCGGCGGCATGCTCTCCCAGTCGGCGGCGATGCGTCCGGCCAGGCCAAGGCAATGGCGCGCATGGCGCCGCAGCACGGCGCTGGCGTCCCCGCCCGCCGCCAGCTGCGCGCTAGCATACGCGCGCGTGGTGTCGAGCAGGCGGTAATACACGTGCTGGCAGCAAAATTCGATGCTGACGAGGGACTTGGCCGCCAGATCGGCCAGCGTGTCGAACACGTCGCAACCCGCCACGGCGCTGGCCGACTCCAGGCGGAAGCGGCTCTTGAACACGCTCAGCGCCTGCAGCACCTGGCGCTCTTGCGCGTCGAGCAGGCAGTAGCTCCAGTCCAGGGTGGCGCGCAGGGTCTGGTGCCGCAAGGGCATGTTGCGCGCCCCGCGCGTGAGCAGGCGAAAGCGGTCGTCGAGCTGGCGGCGCAATTCATGCAAGCCGAAATGGCCGATGCGCCCGGCCGCCAGCTCCAGCGCCAGCGGGATGCCGTCGAGCCGCCGGCAAATGTCCACCACCACGGGCACATCGGCGTCGGCCAGCACGAAAGCATCGTCGACGGCCGCGCAGCGTTCGCAAAACAGCTGCACCGCGGCGAAATGCCGGGCTGCCGCCGCATCGGGCACGGCATCGGCCGGCGGCAATTCCAGCGCGGGCAGGCGCTGCAGCTGCTCGCTGGTGATGCGCAGCGGCTCGCGGCTGGTGGCCAGCACGTGCAGCAACGGCGCGCCCTTGAGCAATGCGTCGGCCAGCATGGCGGCCGCGCCGATCACGTGCTCGCAGTTATCGAGCACGATCAGCATGTGGCGCGGGCGCAGGTAGGCCAGCAGGACCGGCATGGCGTCGCCGGCCGGCACCGCCACCCCCAGCGCCGTGGCCAGCGCCAGCGGCACCAGGCGGGCCTCGTCCAGCGGCGCCAGGTCGACGAAACACACGCCATCGGCATAGCGGCGCAGCACGCGCGTGGCCAGGACGACAGCCAGCGTGGTCTTGCCGATACCGCCCGGACCGGCAATGCACAGCAGGCGCAATTGCAGCAGCTGGTTGGCCATCGTTTGCAGCGCCTCGGCGCGGCCCAGCATGCGCGTCAGCATGACGGGCAGGTTATGCCGCGGCTCGACGCCGGCCGTTCCGGGCGCCGGCTGGCCCGTGTGCGCCAGCGGCGCCAGGAAGCCATAGCCGCGCCCGGGAACGGTGGTGATGTAGCGCTGGCCATCGCGGCCATCGCCGAGCGCCTTGCGCAGCGCCGCCAGGTGCACGCGCAAGGTCGCGTCGTCGACCACGGCATTGGGCCAGACGATGGCCACCAGTTCATGCTTGTCGACGATGTCGCCTGCGCGCTCCAGCAGGGCCAGCAGCAAGTCCATGGCCCGGCTGCCCAGGCGCAGCGCGCGATCGCCCTCGAACAGCACGCGTTCTAGCGGCAAAAGGCGAAACGGGCCGAAGACATAGGCCGGGACGGGACTGTTTATCATTCTTGCGTGGGGGAGAAGTGTTAAAGCATGCGGCTTGCAGTGGCCATATTTTACTGAGCATCCACGCCAGGCCGCATGGCGCCATGTTTCGGCACTGTTACAAGGCCGGCCGGCGCGCCGTCGGCCAGCAGTGCGGCCACGTCGGCCGCGGACGCCGGGCGGTGCAGGTAAAAGCCCTGCACCTGGGGGCAGCCCAGCCGCCGCAGCCGCGCCAGCTGCTCGCCGTTTTCCACGCCTTCGGCCAGCACCTGCAAGCCCAGGCCGCGCGCCAGCGCAATGGTCGAGGCGACGATCACAGTGTCACTATCTGCGCTGCCTGCGCTGCCCAGGTCGCGGATGAAGCAGCGGTCGATCTTGATGGTGTGAATCGGCAGCATCCTGACATGGCTGAGCCCCGAATGGCCGGTGCCATAGTCATCGAGCGAAATGGCCAGGCCCAGCGCGCGCAGCCGGCGCAAGACCTGCGTCGCCTGCGCCATGTCGTCGATGCAGCAGCTTTCCGTCACTTCCAGCTCCAGCAGGCCAGGCACGATGGCGTGCCGCCGCAGGCAGCGCAGCACGAAGTCCGGCAAGTGCGGCTGGCACAGCTGGCGCGCCGAGACATTCACCGCGACAGGCACCAAGGGCAGGCCCGCCGCGCGCCACTGCGCCAGCTGGCGGCAGGCGGCATCGATACCCCAGTTGCCCAGCGCGACGATGGCGTCGGTCTGCTCGGCCAGGCCGATGAATGCATTCGGGTAGATCAGGCCGTGGCGCGGGTGGTCCCAGCGCAGCAGCGCTTCCAGGCCCACCAGGCGCAGTTGCGCCGTATCAAACTTGCCCTGGTAGTGAAAACAGAATTCGCCGTCGCCGATGGCGCTGTCCAGGCGCGCCTGCAGCTCCCGGCTGCGCGCCGACGCCATGCGCGTGCCGCCGCGCCCATTCAGCGCCCGCCACAGCATGGCGCAACCCGGCGCCAGCGCCGCCAGTCCCGCCAGCGCCACGTGACGCGGCTGCGCATCGTCCAGCCAGATGCCCAACGGCAGGCAGACGGCCAGCGCAGCGCACAGCAGCGACCGCGCGCGCGGGCCGTGCCAGAACCTTGCCAGGCGCGCCACTAGGCCAGCAGGCGCGGCACGGCCGGCGCGCTCCGGCGCGGCAAGGCGTGCGCCGGCCCCTGCTGCAGGCGAAACACGCTGACCACCTGCAGCAGGTTCGCCGCCTCGCCTTCCAGCGATTGCGACGCGGCCGCAGCCTCCTCCACCAGGGCGGCGTTCTGCTGCGTCACCTCGTCCATCTGCACGACGGCCTGGCTGACCTGGCCGATGCCCGTGCTTTGCTCGGCGCTGGCAGCCGTGATGTCGGCCACCATCTGGCTCACGCGCCCCACGGCCGCCACCACTTCCTGCATGGTGGCGCCGGCCTGTGCGACCAGGGCCGCGCCCGCGTCGACCTGCTGGGTGGAATTGGCGATCAGGGCGCGGATATCGCGCGCCGCCGCGGCACTGCGCTGCGCCAGGCTGCGCACTTCCGTTGCCACGACGGCAAAGCCGCGCCCCTGCTCGCCCGCGCGCGCCGCTTCCACGGCCGCGTTCAAGGCCAGGATATTCGTCTGGAAGGCCAGCATGTCGATCACGCCGATGATGTCGGCAATCTGCGCCGATGACGCGCTGATGGCGTCCATGGTGTGGATCACCTGGCCCACGGCTTGCCCGCCGGCGCCGGCGATGTTTGCCGCCTCGACGGCCAGGATGCTGGCATGGCGGGCATTGTCCGCGTTCTGCTGCACGGTGGAGCTGAGCTCCTCCATGGCCGACGCGGTCTGTTCGAGCGAACTGGCCTGCTCCTCGGTGCGCGACGACAGGTCGCTATTGCCGGCCGCGATCTGCGACGAGGCCGTGGCGATGGTGTCGGTGCCGCTGCGTACCCGCTGCACGATCTCGAGCAGGTTGCCGTTCATGATGCACAGCGCGTCGAGCAGCTTGCCCGTTT
This sequence comes from Janthinobacterium aestuarii, assembly GCF_046113285.1. Classification (NCBI taxonomy): domain Bacteria; kingdom Pseudomonadati; phylum Pseudomonadota; class Betaproteobacteria; order Burkholderiales; family Oxalobacteraceae; genus Janthinobacterium; species Janthinobacterium aestuarii. The sequence continues at coordinate 2,532,802 of NZ_CP142524.1, read as the reverse complement.
CATCGCCGCCGTGGCGGCCGAAGGTCGATGTCAGGTCGCCGGAACGGATGGACGATGCTGCGCGTGACCAGCCATGCCGTCACCAGCGAGAAACCGATGGCCAGGGCGCTCAGCGCCAGCATCATGGTGCGCGCCGACAGATATTCTGCGTGCACCTGGGCGCCCGCTTCTTCCATGCGGTCATGCTGGTGCGTGATCAAGGTTTCCAGCGCCGCCATGTAGCGCAGCTGGTCGTTGCGCACGGTACCGAGCAGCAGCTCCGCCGCCTCGTCGCGCGCATCGGCGTCGAGCAGGGCCAGCACCTTGTCGCGGCCCTCGTTGAAGGTGGCGCGCGCCTGCGTCACGGCCGCCATCAGTGCGCGTCCCTGCTCCGACAGCACGATGCGTTCGAGCTGCGCCAGGCGCTGCTCCGTGTCCGCGCCCGCCCTGGCGATGCTCGCGCGCTCCTGCGCCAGCTGCTGCGGCTCCATCATCAGCAGCAGGTTGCGCGAGGAGCGCGCGATGATGTTGACATTCTTGATGATGTCGTTGGCCAGCACGGTTTTCGGATACTTGTCATCGATCACGTCGCGCATGCGCAGCTCCAGGCTGGACAGGTGCAACATGCCCAGCGCGGCAGTCGCCAGCAGCAGCAAGGTCAACAACGCAAAAGAGCAGCGCAGGCGCGTGCCGATTTTCATATTTGCCATCATTATTCGCATCCTTCAATGTGGTGCATCATCGGTCACCGCGCCGGGCTCGCATGCAAGGCTGACGGCAATGGCTGCCGCCTGCCACGAATGGCTGGACGCAGCAGGCGGAGGGGTCAGCCGGGATGTGGCCGAGGCGGGAACAAGGGTGGTACGGCAGGCAGTGTGAGTTATCTCACAAGCAATGTCGCGTTAAGTTTTGAAAAGATTTGCTTAGATGACAAAACAGCTATTTTTATAACGCTGTTTTTTTAGTAAGTAGTAACCGCAGTGCGGGCTTGGGCGCACATGCAAAAACGGCCGCACAGGGCGGCCGTCCGGTCAGCGCATCCTGGCGCCGTCAGTCCGTCAATCCGTCAGAACACTTCCCACTCGTCGTCGCGCGATGCGCTCTGGCGCTGGGACGGCACGGCGCGCAAGGCCGGGCGGCCTGCAGCGGGGCGTGATGCGGGAGGCGATGCCGGACCCGGTGCGGGACGCCTGGGCGCGGCACTGGCCACTGCGGCGCGCGGCGCGGCAGGCTTCACGCGCGCGGCCGGCGCCTGTGCGCCATCGAGCTTGAAGACGCTGACCACCTGGGCCAGCTGGCCCGATTGCTCCTGCAGCGATTCGGCCGCGGCGGCCGCCTCTTCCACCAGGGCCGCGTTTTGCTGCGTCACCTGGTCCATCTGGCCGATGGCCTGGTTGATCTGGTCGATGCCCGAGCTTTGCTCCTGCGTCGCCAGGCTGATCTCCGCCATGATGTCCGTCACGCGCTGCACGCTGGAGACGATTTCGGCCATCGTGCTGCCCGCCTCGGCCACCAGCTTGCTGCCCGTGTCGACGGCCACGACGGAGTCGCCGATCAGGGTCTTGATTTCCTTGGCGGCCGCCGCCGAGCGTTGCGCCAGATTGCGCACCTCGGTGGCCACGACCGCAAAGCCGCGTCCCTGCTCGCCCGCGCGCGCCGCTTCCACGGCCGCATTCAGGGCCAGGATATTCGTCTGGAAGGCGATGCCGTCGATGACGGAAATGATGTCGACGATCTTGCGCGACGAGTCGTTGATGGCGTCCATGGTTTCGACCACCTTGCCCACCACGGCGCCGCCCTTCACCGCCACGCCCGAGGCGGAGAGCGCCAGCTGATTCGCTTGCTGGGCGTTGTCGGCGTTCTGCCGCACGGTGGACGTCAGCTCTTCCATCGACGATGCCGTCTCTTCCAGCGAACTGGCCTGCTCTTCCGTGCGCGAGGACAGGTCCAGGTTGCCGCTGGCAATTTCCGACGAGGCCGTGGCGATCGTCTCCGTGCCGCTGCGCACCTGGCCGACGATGTTCACGAGGCTGGTGTTCATGTCTTTCAGCGCCTGCAGCAGCTGGCCCGTTTCTTCCGTTGTGTGCACCTCGATGTGGCTGGTCAGGTCGCCCGAGGCCACCGTTTGCGCCACTTTCACGGCCGAATTGATCGGCTGCGTGATGGCCCGCGTGATGTAGGCGGCGCAGCCGATGCCCAGCGCGGAAGCCAGCAAGCCGAGGATCACCATCAGGCTTTCCGAGCGGATCACGGCGGCGCTGCCTTCCTTGACGCTGGCATCGGCCACGCCGTTATTGAGCTTGATGATCTCGTTGAGCGTGGCTTCGGCCTTGCTGAACAGGCTGCGCGAATCCTGGTACTGCTTGTAGAACGCCACGAACAGCTCTTTCTGCCGCGGCTCGTCGCGGTTGTCGGCCAGCTGGCGCAGGATGGCGCGCACCTTGTCGTCATCGCCCTTCCAGGCCGCCCATTCGTCCAGGAAGCGCTTCCACAGCACGGCTTCCTCGGGGGTTTGCGGCAGCGGCTCGTACAGCTTGCGGCCTGCCTCGATATTGCTCCAGGCCTTGGTGCGCAGCTGCAGCGCTTCCGCGAACTTGTCCTGTGCCTGGTAATTGTTTTCATAGATGGCGGCCGTCAGGGTGGCGGCGGCGACGGCCGTCTGGCCCTCGTTCATCATCATCAGGCCCTGGATCGACGGCAGGCGCACCACGCCGATCTCATTGACGGCGGTCCCCACGGTGGCGATGCCCGTGTAGCCGCTGATGCCCACCACCAGCAAGGCCACCATCATCACGGCAACGAGCGTCGCCAGCTTCCATTTGATCAGTAAATTCTTAAACATGGCTAGGTCCTTTATAAAGTCACGACGACTGCTGGCGAAGTTGGGGCTGGCATGTTCGAGTAAAACAGCTGACACTTGTATAAAGGTGGCGGGGATAGGGCGTACGCTTCGTTACAATTGGCGAGATTTCATAAGTGAAAGCATAGTGGAAAATACGCTCGCTGGCTGCTACATACTTGATACAAAACAAGATTTCTTTCTTTACTGTGGCGCATATTGCACAGTGGACAGAAAAAACGGCCTGGCGCCCCGCTTTGGTGCAAAAAATCCCGATACGCCACTATTGGCTACGCAGTTGATAGTCGTATAAGATGAGCAACAAGCAAACAACAGGCAGACCATGGCTTATCCTATCGAACACAAACTGGTGATCGGGGTCGCTTCCAGCGCCCTGTTCGACCTGGCAGAATCGCACCAGGTCTACCTCGACAGCGGCCCCGAGGAATACCGCAAGTACCAGGAAGCGCATATCGACACGGTCCTGCCGCGCGGCGTGGCCTTCCCCTTCATTCGCCGCTTTCTGAACATCAACAAGCACTACCCGCGCCAGTCGCCCGTGGAAGTGGTGCTGTTTTCGCGCAATTCGCCGGAAACGGGCTTGCGCGTCATGCATTCGATCGCCCACTACGGCCTCGATATCTCGCGCGCCGCCTTCATGACGGGCAAGTCGCCCTATCCTTACCTGCCCGCCTTCAACGCCTCGCTCTTCCTCAGCGCGAACGAGGACGACGTGCGCAGCGCGCTGGCGTGCGACTATCCGGCCGGCCTGGTGCTGCCATCGCGCACGGAAGACGACGAAAACGACGAGGAACTGCGCGTGGCCTTCGATTTCGACGGCGTGATCGCCGACGACGAGGCGGAAACCGTGTTCAAGCGCAACAATGACGTCGATGAATTCCACGCCCATGAAACCCTGAACGTGGGCACGCCGCACCGCCCCGGCCCGCTGGCCGACCTGTTCCAGAAGCTGGCCACCATGCAGCGCCTGGAAGAAAAGGCGCAGCGGCGCGACCCCGGCTACAAAAAGATCCTGCGCATCGCCATCATCACGGCGCGCAACGCGCCCTCGCACGAACGCGTCGTGACGACCCTGAAAAGCTGGGGCGTGGCGGCCGACGAGACGTTTTTCCTCGGCGGCATGGACAAATCGCGCGTGCTGTCCGTGTTCAAGCCGCATATCTTCTTCGACGACCAGTTGAGCCACCTGAAATCGGCGGGCGGCACGATACCCATGGTGCATGTCCCATTCGGCATCGCCAATGTCCGCGCAGGATAAAACCTGCTGCGCGTCGCGCCTTGCGGCCTGCGATGCTCACCGTACTAGCGTACGGCTGCGCTTCTTGACCACAAATCGCTGCCGCTCGCGACGGTTTTCTCAAGCGCGGAGGTGCGGGCGATGGTCTATAATCTCGCCTGTCAGCGCCGTCACTGGCGGCGCGGCGCGCATCACAGCTGTTCCACTCAACTGCCTCTGCCACTAGTGTCATCGCCTGCATGTCCTTAGACTTAACGAAAGCCCTCCCCAAGCCCGGCAACCGCTACGCGCTGCCCGCCCTGTATGGTTCATCCGACGCCTATGCCCTGGCGCTGGCCGCACTGGAATTGAAAGCGCGGGGCCAGATGCTGGCCGTTGTGGTGGCGCAGGCCAGCGACGGCCAGCGCCTGCTCGATGAAATCCCGTGGTTTGGCGGCAAGGAACTGCGCTGCCATCTGCTGCCGGACTGGGAAACCCTGCCCTACGACGCCTTTTCGCCGCACCAGGATCTGGTCTCGGAGCGCCTGGCCACCCTGCACGAAATCCAGACGCGCCAGTGCGACGTGCTGATCGTGCCGGCCACCACGGCGCTGGTGCGCCTGGCGCCGCCGTCCTTCTTGGCCGCCTACACCTTCTTCTTCAAGAAGGGTGAAACCCTGGACGAGGCACGCCTGAAGTCGCAGCTGACCCTGGCCGGCTACAGCCATGTGTCGCAAGTGATGTCGCCGGGCGAATACTCGGTGCGCGGCGGCCTGCTCGACCTGTTCCCCATGGGTTCGGCCCTGCCCTACCGGCTCGACCTGTTCGGCGACACCATCGAAACCATCCGCACCTTCGACGCCGACACCCAGCGCTCGCTCTACCCCGTGCATGAAGTGCGGCTGCTGCCGGGCCGCGAATTTCCCATGGACGAAGCGGCGCGCACCACCTTCCGCAACCGCTGGCGCGAGCAATTCGAAGGCGACCCGTCGCGCTCCGTCGTCTACAAGGACATCAGCAGCGGCATTGCCTCGGCCGGTATCGAATACTATCTGCCCCTGTTCTTCGAGCAGACGGCGACCCTGTTCGACTACCTGCCGCCCGACGCCTCACTGGCCCTGGTGGGCGAGATCGACGCCGCCATCGGCCGCTTCTGGACCGACACGCAGTCGCGCTACCGCTTTTTGAAGGCCGACCGCGAGCGGCCTATCCTGCCGCCCGAAGCGCTGTTCCTGTCCGACGAGCAGTTCTTTGGCCTGGCCAAGCCCTACCCGCGCCTGGCGATTGCGAAATCGAACGATGCGCTGGCGTCCGAACTGTCGGCGCCGATTCCCAACATCGCCGTCAACCGCCGCGCCGACGACCCGCTGGCCAACCTGCGCAGCTATCTGCTGCAAGCGGGCCGCCGCGTGATGATCTGCGCCGAATCGAACGGCCGCCGCGAAACCCTGCAGCAGTACTTCAGCGAATACGACCTGCAGCTGACACCGGTGGAAGGCAGCGACGGTTTTCTGCAGTCCGACGCCAAGCTGATGCTGGGCGTGGCGCCGCTGCACGCGGGCTTCGAGCTGTTTACGCCGGAAGGAAATTTATCCTTCATCACCGAGACGGAGCTGTATGCCGGTTCCGGCCGCAGGGTCGGCACCAAGAAACAGGAAGGCGTGACGCAGGTCGAGTCGATGGTGCGCGACCTGTCCGAGCTGAAAATCGGCGACCCCGTCGTGCACATCAACCACGGCATCGGGCGCTACATGGGCCTGACCAGCATGGACCTGGGCGAAGGCGAGACGGAATTTTTGCACCTCGAATACGCGAAGGACACCAAGCTGTACGTGCCCGTGTCGCAGCTGCATGTGATCTCGCGCTATTCGGGCGCCTCGCCGGAAGACGCGCCGCTGCATTCGCTCGGCTCGGGCCAGTGGGAAAAGGCGAAGAAGCGCGCCGCCGAACAGGTGCGCGACACGGCCGCCGAACTGCTCAACCTGTACGCGCGCCGCGCGCTGCGCCAGGGCCACTCGTTCGAATTCTCGTCGCACGACTACCAGCGCTTCGCCGACAGCTTCGGCTTCGACGAGACGCCGGATCAGGCCGAGGCCATCCACAACGTCATCAAGGACATGACGTCCGGTAAGCCGATGGACCGCCTCGTGTGCGGCGACGTCGGCTTCGGCAAGACGGAAGTGGCGCTGCGCGCCGCCTTCATCGCCGTCATGGGAGGCAAGCAGGTAGCGATACTGGCGCCCACCACCCTGCTGGCCGAGCAGCATGCACAAACCTTCGCCGACCGCTTCGCCGACTGGCCCGTGCGCATCGCGGAATTGTCGCGCTTCCGCACCGGCAAGGAGATCACGCAGGCGTTCAAGGGCATGGCCGACGGCACCATCGACATCGTCATCGGCACACATAAACTGCTGTCGGACGACGTGAAATTCACGCGCCTGGGCCTCGTCATCATCGATGAGGAACACCGGTTCGGCGTGCGCCAGAAGGAAGCATTGAAAGCCTTGCGCGCGGAAGTGGACGTGCTGACCCTGACGGCCACGCCGATCCCGCGCACCCTGGGCATGGCGCTGGAAGGCTTGCGCGACTTTTCCATCATCGCCACGGCGCCGCAAAAGCGCCTTGCCATCAAGACGTTTGTCCGCAGCGAGGGCGAAGCCATCATCCGCGAAGCGTGCTTGCGCGAACTCAAACGCGGTGGCCAGATCTACTTCCTGCACAACGAGGTGGAAACCATCCAGAACCGCCTGGCCATGCTGACGGAACTGCTGCCCGAGGCGCGCATCGCCGTGGCGCACGGCCAGATGCACGAGCGCGACCTGGAAAAGGTCATGCGCGACTTCGTCGCCCAGCGTTTCAATATTCTGCTGTGCACGACGATCATCGAGACGGGTATCGACGTGCCGACGGCGAACACCATCATCATGCACCGCGCCGACAAGTTCGGCCTGGCGCAGCTGCACCAGTTGCGCGGCCGCGTGGGCCGCTCGCATCACCAGGCCTACGCCTACCTGCTGGTGCACGACGTGCAGGGCCTGACGAAACTGGCGCAGCGCCGCCTGGACGCCATCCAGCAGATGGAAGAGCTGGGCAGCGGCTTTTACCTGGCCATGCACGACCTGGAAATCCGCGGCGCCGGCGAGGTGCTGGGCGAGAGCCAGTCGGGCGAGATGACGGAAATCGGCTTCCAGCTGTATTCGGACATGCTCAACGAAGCCGTGCGCTCGCTGAAGGCCGGCAAGGAGCCGGACCTGGCCGCGCCGCTGGCCTCGACCACCGAGATCAACCTGCACGTGCCGGCCCTGCTGCCGGCGGACTTCTGCGGCGACGTGCACGAGCGCCTGTCGATCTACAAGCGCCTGGCCAACTGCGCCACGCAAGAGAAAATCGACGATATCCAGGAAGAGCTGATCGACCGCTTCGGCAAGCTGCCCGACGCCGTCAAGGCCCTGGTCGAGACGCACCGCCTGCGCATCGCGGCGAAAACCGTGGGCATCGTCAAGATCGACGTGCATGGCGAGGCGGCCACCCTGCAATTCATGGCCAAGCCGCCCATTGACCCGATGCGCATCATCGGCCTGATCCAGAAGAACCGCCATATCAAGCTGCATGGCCAGGACAAGCTGAAAATCACGGCCGCCATGCCGGACCTGGCCGCGCGTGTGACGCAGATCAAGACCACCATCAAGCAATTGACGGTGTAGACCATTTCGACCATTTATGCAGGCCTGACCCATGACCAATACCACAACCATCACCATGAACCTGATCCTGCAGGGCCTCGACGGCGATAGCGCGCGCCTCGAACGCATCGCCGCGCTGGCCGCACCCACGTCCGTCACGCGCCTCGGTCCGAATGCCGTGCGCTGCGAGCAGATCGCCTATTCGCCAGCCCTGCGCCCCACCATCGAAGTGGCGGCCCAGGCGGCGCAGCTGGACGCGACCTACATGATGGGCCAGCGCGAACTCAGTGAGTTCAAGCTGGTGGCGATGGACATGGATTCGACCCTGATCACCATCGAGTGCATCGATGAAATCGCCGACATGCAGGGCCTCAAACCGCAAGTGGCGGCCATCACGGAAGCGGCCATGCGCGGCGAACTCGATTTCGCGGCCAGCCTGAAACAGCGCGTGGCCCTGCTCGAAGGCCTCGATGCATCGGCCCTGCAGCGCGTCTACGACGAGCGCCTGAAACTGTCGCTCGGCGCCGAGAAGATGCTGGCGGCCGTGCAGGCGGCCGGCCTGAAAACCCTGCTGGTCTCGGGCGGTTTTACCTTCTTCACCGAGCGCCTGAAAGAGCGCCTCGGCCTCGACTACACGCACGCGAACGAACTGGAAATCGTCGACGGCAAGCTGACGGGCAAAGTCTTAGGGGGCATCGTCGACGCGGAGGAAAAGCAGCGTACGGTGGAACGCGTGTGCGCGGAGATGGGCATTTCCCCATCGCAGGCCATCGTCATGGGCGACGGCGCCAACGACTTGAAAATGATGGGCATCGCCGGCCTGTCCGTGGCCTTCCGCGCCAAGCCCGTGGTGCGCTCGCAAGCCGATGTGGCGCTGAACTTTGTGGGACTCGATGGCTTGCTCAACGTCTTGAGCTGAGCCGGGGCCAAGTTCGCGGCGCCGGACGGTGCGCGCACGGTTGCATAAGTTTGCTATATTGCAAACTTATATTCACCCCGCCCGCCCACCGTGAAAGAACACCGCATGCCGCCACCGCTGCCAGAAGAAATACAACGCCACCTGGATGTGTTCGTCGCCGCCGCGCAAACGGCCTTCGGCGCCGACCTGGCCGCCGCCGTGCTGTTTGGCTCGGCCGCCGACGGCCAGTTGCGCGCCACGTCCGACGTCAACCTGCTGTTGCTGCTCAAGCGCTTTACGCCGCAGGCGGCCGATGCGCTGCGCGCTCCCTTGCGCCTGGCGCACGCCGCCATCGACTTGCAGGTGATGTTCCTGCTCGAAAGCGAATTGACGCAGGCTGCCGACGCCTTCGCCGTCAAGTTCGCCGACATCATCGCGCGCCACCGCGTCCTGCTGGGCAATGATCCTTTCGCCAGCCTGCACACGAGCCGCGATGCCGTGCTGCGCCGGCTGCGGCAAGTGCTGCTGAACCAGCAGGTGCGCATGCGCGAACGCTATATGCTATTGAGCCTGAATGAAGAACAGCTGGCCGGCGCCATCGCCGACGCCGCCGGTCCCTTGCGCTCGGCCGCCGCCTCGCTGGCGCAGCTGGAGGGCAAGTCTGCGCTGTCCGGCAAGCAGGCGCTCGAAGCGTTTGTCGACCAGCTGGGCGAACCGTCGCTGCACGCAGCCTTGCAAGCGATGTCGGCGGCGCGCGAAACGGCGCGCCTGGCGCCGGGGCAAGCCCTGCCCGCCTTCACCAGCCTGATGACGATGACCGAACGCCTGCGCGAGCACGCGGAGCAGATGCGGTGAACGGTCTCAATCCCTTTGACTGGAGCGGACCGTGGTTCCTGCTGGCCTATCTGATCTTCGGCCTGCTCGTGTACTACGGCGTGCGCGAGCTGCTGATCCGCCAGGAATTGCGCAATCCGCACGCCCAGCTGACACTCGCCGACGATCCCTACCGCATCGCCTTCTTGCGCGGCGGCGCCCTCGAAGCCGTGAAGATCGCCGCCATCGTGCTGGTCGACCGCGGCTTGCTGCGCGCCGATGGCCCGCTGCTGGAAACGGCCAGCGCCGACAGCCTGCGCTTCGCCAGCCACGACATCGAACGCGACGTGCTGCGGCTGTACCTGGGCCGCCAGGGCCATAGCAAGGAACTCGCCGTGCAGGCCGGGATGCTGCCATCGTGCCGCGCCTACCAGGAGACCTTGACGCAGCAGGAATTGCTGGTCGGCCCGCCGCTGCTGCGCCGGCGCGAACGCATCACCTGGGCCGCGCACTGGCTGCTGGTGACGGTGGCCGGCGTCAAGGCCGTCATCGCCATCAGCCGCCAGCACTACAACCTGCTGTTCCTGGCAGTCCTGCTGGCGATTTTTCTCCTCATGCTGCGCGGCCTGCGTACCCAGGCGACCAGCTGGAGCGCGCAGCGGCTGCTGACCGACTTGCGCATGCTGTTTGGCCGCCTGAACATGCGCTCGGCGCGCCTGCAGGCAGGCAGCAGCAGCGCGGACATGGCACTGCTGGCCGCCATCTTCGGCATCGGCGCCCTGCCCTTGTCCGTGTACGCATATGTCGCCGAGCTGTACCCGGCGCCCCGGCACAGTTCGGGCGGCGACTCGTCGTCCGGCGGCACGGGCGACTCGGGCGGCTCTTCATCGGGCGGTGACGGCGGCGGTGATGGCGGCGGCAGCGGCTGCGGCGGGTGCGGCGGTGGCGGCGGCTGTGGCAGTTAGCCAGGCAAGCGCGCGCGACCGCGTCGGCCTGGGCTGGCGCGGCGAACTGGCCGCCGGCATCCTGTCCCACCTGGCGCGGATCGACGTGCTGGAAGTGATCGCCGACGATTATTACCATGCCCCGCGCGCCGGCATCGCCGCCCTGCGCCGCCTGGCGCGCCAGGTGCCCGTCAGCCTGCACGGCGTGGGCATGGGGCTGGCCTCGACGATACCCGCCGACCCGCGCCGGCTGCAGGCGATGGCGCGCCTGATGAAGGAGGTGCAGGCGGAATCGTGGTCCGAACACCTGAGCTTTGTGCGCGCCGGCGGCGTGGAAATCGGCCACCTGGCGGCGCCGCCGCGCACGCCGCACAGCGCCGCCGGTGCCGTCGCCAATATCGCGCTGGCCACGCGCATCGTCGGCAGCACGCCGCTGATGGAAAACATCGCCACCCTCGTCGCCCCGCCGGCCAGCACCATGGACGAAGCCGAGTGGGTGGCGCAGATTATCCACGGCGCGCAAGTGCCGCTGCTGCTCGACCTGCACAACCTGTTTGCGAACGCCGTCAATATTGGCGAGCAGCCGGAACAACTGCTGCTGCGCCTGCCGCTGGACAGGGTCGGCGCCGTGCACCTGAGTGGCGGCCACTGGATAGCTGCGCCGGGCGGCGGCCAGCGTCTGCTGGACGACCACCTGCACGACGTGCCGCCTGAAGTCTTCGCTTTATTGACCCTGCTGGCGCGCCATGCACCGCAACCGTTGACGGTGATCGTCGAACGCGACGGCAATTACCCGTCGTTCGGGCATGTGCTGGGCCAGCTGGAGCTGGCGCGCGCGGCCTTGCGCGCGGGGCGCGGCGCATGAGCTCTCCCGCACTGGAAACCTATCTGGCCAGGCTGTACACGGACGACGCCGTACGTGCCGCCTTCCTGCTCGCGCCGCGAGCGCAAGCCTTGCTGCACGGTTTGTCGCCGCAGGAAGCGGACGCGATGGCGGCGATGGACCGCGTCGGCCTGCAGATGGCGGCGGCCAGCTATCGCGCCAAGCGGGCCGCGCACGGCAGCAGGTCCACGCCAGCGCAACCCTGGTGGCGCCGGCTGCTGGCCGCCTGGACCTGACCGCCTACATCTGCCACAGCCGCAGCGGCAGCAAGCCCCACCAGGCCAGCACCAGCAGCAGTTGCAAGGCCGCCAGCAAGGCCACCCAATCCCATTTCGCCCATGAGCCCGCCTCGGCCGCCGTACCGCGGCTGCGCCAGCAGCGGGCCAGGCCGAATGCCGTGGCCAGCGGCAGCGCGCCCGTCGCCAATGTCAGCAGCACGCTGGCCACGGTGACGTCGCCCAGGCGCAGATAGGACTGGAAATAGAAAAACGGCAGCGGCAAGAGCAGCGCCAGCAGCGACAACAGGGGCGCGAACAGATGGTCGCCCCGTCCCAGGCTGCGCAGCGCGGCGCGCCAGACGCCCACCACCAGCACGTACAGCAAGCCGGCAGCCCCCAGGGCCAGGCTGCCCCACAGCACCAGCATGCGCAGCATCGACGCGCGCTCATAGCTGCGCAAACCGTCGCTGAGCACATGCTTGCCATCTTCCTGCATCAGCACATGCGATGGCGTGCTGCGGTCGCTGGCGCGGAACAGCAAGCCGCCCACCGGTTCCAGCTCCTTCGGCTCGCCCTGGAACGGGATCAGGAACAGCGATTCGCCATCCCATTTGAGGCGCGTAAAGCCGAAGACGGCATCGACCCAGGCCATGCTGGCCATGGCGCTGGGCGACGGCACGTAGACGCCCTGCCAGTTTTCCACCGTGGGTGCGGGCGTGCCCTGCGGGGCCGGCGCACGCAGGGGCAGTTCCAGGTCGCGCAGCAGCAGGCGGTTGAAGCGTTCATAGTCGGCCCGCTCCGCATCCGTGTTGAAGGCCACGAAGAAGGCGCTGTCCTGCTCCGGATAGATGCACAGCATGGCGCGGAAACCCACGGCCGTGCCAGGGTGGCAGGCGCCCACGACATTGTGGCGGTCGCGCACGGCCAGCGCCAGACCGTGGCCCGTCGCCAGGCCCGCCTGCGCCGCATCCGTGCCGGCCGGTTCGGACAAGGCGCCCATCAGGGCCAGGTCGATGAACTGCGTACCCTGCAGCTTGCCGTCGCCCATCAGGAACTGCGCCAGCTTGCCCATGTCGGCCGCCGTGGTGGTAAATTGCGCGGCAGGACGCAGGTACTGGGGCACGGCCGGCTGCGCCACGCCATGCTCGAAATAACCCATGGCCAGGCGCGGATCAGCCTGCGCGCCTGCCTGGCTGACAAAGCCAAACGTGCTGTCCCCCATGCCCAGCGGCTGCAGCAGCTGCGCATCGAGGTAGCGTTCATACGGCTGGCCCGTGACTCGCTCGATCACCATGCCCAGCAAGCCATAGCCCATATTCGAGTAGGCGTAGCGGCTGCCGGGCCGCGTGCGCACGCGCAGCAGATTGCCGCCGCAGTCAAAAGCGGCGGCCAACGGCGTGTCCGGCGCCGGTTGCAGGCTGAAGGCCTGCCAGAAGCGCACATTATCGAGACCGGACGTATGCGCCAGCAGGTGGCGGATGCGCACAGGATCGCTGGCCAGCCACGGATTTCTCAGCGCCAGTTCGGGCAGCACTTGCTGCAGGGGCGTGTCGAGCGTGAGCTTGTCTTCGCTGATCAGGCGCAAGACGCCCAGCGCCAGCGCCACCTTGCCCACTGAGCCCACCTGCATGCGCGTATCGGCCTGCATCGGTACTTGCCTGGCGGCGTCGCGCAGGCCGGACGCGCCGACTTTGACTGTGCCGTCGGGCAAAACTTCGCTCCAGACGGCGCCCGCCAGTCCCTCTTCCTTCAAGCCGGCGGCAAATTCCGCCTCGAGGGCAGGAACGGCGGCATGGGCGACAGTGGCCCACAGCAGCAAGGCCGGCACGGCGCGCCGCAGCCAGGACCCGGCGCGCGCGGCCAGGGTGGAATATTGATTTCGCTTCAACAATGTACTCTGCCTTTTTCCATGGACTGCGCTGCCTCGCCGCTTTGCTTGTTACAATTAAAAATTGCGCAACGACGGGAGCTTTCATGTCACAAGATATTATTTTGGATACCCAACTCCAGCAGACCAAAAACCTGGCCTGGTGGTTGTACCTGATACATGGCGCCAGCTTCGTGTTTTCGCTGGGCGCGTTTTCCTTCATTCCGCTCATCATCAATTATGTGAAGCGGGACGAGGCGGCCGGGACCTTCGTGTACAGCCATCACAGCTGGATGATCCGTTCCTTCTGGTGGTATGCGGCCTGGATCGTCGTCGGCGCCATCCTGTGGATCACGCTGATCGGCATTCCGCTGGCCATCATCGTGTGGGGCGTGGCCTGGCTGTGGAAAGCCTACCGCCTGCTGCGCGGCTTCCTCGACCTGAACAACAACAAACCCGTGCCCATGTAGGCGCTTGCGGGCAAGCCCACATGCTTGCCCCATACCGCTACATCGCCGCGAACGCCCGTTCGATATCGGCGATCAGATCCTGCGGATCTTCCAGCCCCACATTCAGGCGCACCAACTGGCCCGGCAACTGCCAGCCCTTGCGCATGGCGGCGATGCGGTACGGCATCACCAGGCTGTTCGCACCGCCCCAGCTGTAGCCAATCTTGAACAACTGCAAGGCATCGACGAAACGGTCCGTCTGCGCCTCCGTGTAGCGGGCATCGAACAGCACGGAAAACAGGCCGCCCGCGCCCGTGAAATCGCGCTGCCAGATGGCGTGGCCCGGGCAATCGGCGAAAGCCGGATGCAGCACCGTGGCGATCTCCGGCCGGCTCTTGAGCCAGGCGGCCACCGTGCGCGCGCCCGCATCGTGGGCGTCGAAGCGCAGCTTCATCGTCGGCAAGCCGCGCAGCACCAGGTAGGCGTCGTCCGCCCCCACGCCCATGCCCAGACGCATGTGCGCCTGCGCCAGGCGGTCGTGCAGCGCCCGCTCGCGCGTGATCAGGGCGCCCATCAGCACGTCGGAACCGCCCGACTGGTATTTCGTCAGCGCCTGCATGATGATGTCCACGCCCAGGTCGAAGCCGCGCAGGGCCAGGCCCGCCGACCAGGTGTTGTCCAAAGCCACCAGCACGCCGCGCGCGTGGGCGGCCGCGCAGATGGCGGGCAAGTCCGGCACTTCCATCGTCACGGAGCCCGGTGCTTCCGTCCAGATGAGCTTGGTATTTTCCTGGATCAAGGCCGCGATCCCGGCGCCGATGAGCGGATCGTAATAACGGGCCGTGATGCCGAAATCCTGCGCCAGCCAGCGTCCCAGTTCGCGGTTCGGGTTGTAGATATTTTCCGGCAATAGCACGTCGTCGCCCGTCTTCAGCAAGGCAAAGTCCGCCATGGCGATGGCCGCCAGTCCCGACGGCGCCAGCAGGCAGTGCGTGCCCCCTTCGATCTCGGCCAGCCGCGCTTCCAGGGTGAACGTGGTCGGCGTGCCGTGCAAGCCGTAGGTATAGGCGTTCTTCTCTTTCCAGTCGCCCGAGCGCATGGCCGCCACGTCCTTGAACAGCACGGTCGATGCGTGATGGATGGCGTTGGGAAACGCGGCAAAGCCTTGCGGCGCCTGGTAATCGCTGTGGATCAGCGCGGTTTGCGGAGATTTGGGTGTGGTCATGGCGTCAGGAATAAAAAAAGGCGGATCAGCCTGTGCTGATCCGCCTTGATTGTAAGGGCTTATGCCCTTGCCTGCCGTACTGTTGTTACACCTGCTTACTCGGCGGCGCCCCACAGGTCGTGCGCGTCCGCGGAAGTAATTTTTACGTCAACGAACTGGCCCACGGCCAGCTTGCGGTGCGGCTCGAACGGCGGCTTCACATACACGACGCCGTCGATTTCCGGCGCGTCGGCGGACGAACGGCCCACGCCGCCGGAGCGGGTGACTTCATCGATGAGCACGCGCACGGTCTTGCCGACCTTGGCTTGCAGGCGCTTCTTGGAAATTTCTTCCTGCAGCAGCATCACGCGGCCGCGGCGCTCTTCGCGCAGCTCTTCCGGCACGGGATTGGCGATTTCGTTGGCCGTCGCGCCTTCGACGGGCGAATAGGCGAAGCAGCCGAGGCGGTCGATCTGCGCTTCCTTGAGGAAGTCGAGCAGATACTCGAATTCCGCTTCCGTTTCGCCAGGGAAACCGGCGATGAAGGTCGAACGGATCGTCAGGTCCGGGTTGATGGCGCGCCAGGCCTGGATGCGATCGAGGTTTTTCTCGCCGCTGGCCGGGCGCTTCATGCGTTTCAACACGTCAGGATGCGCATGCTGCATCGGAATATCGAGGTAAGGCAGGATGTGGCCGCCGCTCATCATCGGGATGATCTGGTCCACGTGCGGGTACGGGTACACATAGTGCAGGCGCACCCAGGCGCCGTAGGTCTTGGCCAGCTCGCCCAGCGCTTCCGTCAGCTGCGTCATGTGCGTCTTGACGGGACGGCCATTCCAGAAGCCGGAGCGGAATTTCACGTCCACGCCATACGCCGAGGTGTCTTGCGAAATGACCAGCAATTCCTTGACGCCGGCCTTGAACAGGTTTTCCGCTTCGATCATCAGTTCGCCGATCGGGCGCGAGACGAGGTCGCCGCGCATGGACGGGATGATGCAGAAGCTGCAACGGTGGTTGCAGCCTTCGGAAATTTTCAAATACGCATAGTGCTTCGGCGTCAGCTTGACGCCTTGCGGCGGCACCAGGTCGAGGAACGGTGCATGCGGTTTCGGCAAGTGGAAATGGACGGAATCCATCACTTCGGCCAGCGCGTGCGGCCCCGTGACGGACAGCACTTTCGGGTGCACCTTCATGATGATGTCGTCGCCGGCAGCGTCTTTCTTGGCGCCCAGGCAACCGGTGACGATGACCTTGCCGTTTTCAGCCAGCGCTTCGCCGATGGCGTCGAGCGACTCTTGCACGGCGGCATCGATAAAACCGCAGGTATTGACGATCACCAGATCGGCGCCAGCGTAGGATTTCGCCGTTTCGTAGCCTTCGGCGCGCAGCTGGGTCAGGATTTGTTCGGAGTCGACCAGCGCTTTCGGGCAGCCGAGCGAGACAAAGCCCACTTTCGGCGCCGTACCTGGCATGGCCAGCATGGCCTCGGGCTGGGCGGAAGGAACGGGAATACGGTGAATTTCAGACATAGTTGGCAGCGAGAAAATGGTGAGGCGAATCGGCTATTGTACCCCGAGCCGCCCCTTGCTGTCAGCGCGGGTTCCTTTTGCTGGCGCATCTGCAACGCTACAACCGCAACTTTGTTCCGGCCACTGCCGTCATGGCAGTGCGCGAATCAGATCCCGCCCCGCATCACCGGTATCAAGAAATTAAAAAATAATGCCACAAAGAAACTAATGACTGACATATAATTGTTTTTTAAAAAACTAAATCAATCCCATGTCTTTTTCCTTTTCCAATCTGAAAGCGCGACGCTCGGCTGTCGCGGCTTGCGGTCTGAGCGTATTGCTGCTGAGCGGCTGCGCCGTCAACACCTCGGTGGTCGATCCACTGAAAATGAGCGCGCAATCGGGAGATAGCCCGGTGGTGCTCAGCATCACGTCGAACACCAAGGACATTTACGGTTTCAACACGATCAAGCTGCGCCGCGTGGTGGCGGGTGAGCAGCGCAGTGATTTCAAGCTGGTGTCCGAAAACCTGGTGATGAAAAAAGTCGAGAGCGCGATGGCAGGCGATACTTCCCTGTTCATTGGCGCACTACCGCCTGGCGAGTATGAATTCATCGAGTTGATCGACACCCGGGCCAACAAGCTCTTGCGTGTGTATTCGACCATCGTGGGAAGCTTCAAGATCGAAGCGGGCAAATCGGCGGATCTGGGCCGACTGATTGTGACACGCGGCAATTTCGGCGTGCAGTACGGCCGCAGTGCACAGGTAGCATCCAATGCGGAATTGATCCGGCGCTTTGCCCCCGACTACAGCGCCATGTTTGGCGCCGCTGCCAGCCTTGGCTGGAGCACCCCACGCCACGCGCGGGACGATGTCGAGCAATTTGCTCGCGCCCACCCGGCCGGGGCCGAGTGCGTCACCGAAATGCCCGATGGCCGGGTGGCTGCCGCCAGCCGCATGGGCGCTGTCCTGATGCGCTCGACGCAAGGTCAATGGAAGATCATCAATGCGCCATCGGTGGAGTCGCTGTCTTGCGTCTTTCCTGTGGACCTGCCCAATGCCGAGTTGATCGCGGTAGGCGAATCCGGCTCCCTGCTACGCAAAGCGCGTGACAGTGACAAGCTGCTTCCTATCGATGCAGGCAACCTGCCGCCCGGCAACCTGCTGCGCATCGGTGGCAACTCCAACGATGGCTGGTACGTGATGCATCGCAAGGGAGATGAGTTAAACATTTTTCATGCGAATCAACTGGACGCTGGCGACTGGCGATCTGTGTACCATACCACCGTGCCCGGATCGTGGCTGCACGGCCCAGGCTTGTTCTGGACCTGGCAAGACGCGGGTCGGATCGGCTATGCGCTGGAAAGCGGCTTGATCGGCGAGTTCGATTACCGCACGGGCAAGTTGACCGAACGCTTTAGTCCGCACAAGAAAAACCTGACGGAATTTACCCATCAAGCCAATGGCACAGAAAGCGTCCTGGTAGCGGCCGGCCTGGCAGGAAGATTTCCCGACGCCTATGTTTCACGGGATCGGGGCCAGAACTGGACGACTATCGTGTCGCCATTCAAAGTCCTGATGTCGCCCGTGGCGCCCCTCAATGACGGCAGATTGCTGATGGAGGCCGGCATGTATAACGAGGGCGCACTGCTGGTCAGCAGCGACGAAGGCAAAACCTGGGGGCCGTATGCGCCATACACACTGCGCCACGCACCATTGATTTTCCCCTCCGGCCTCGCTCTCAGCATCCAGGAAGATTTCAAGGGTAACGTCAGCATTTACAGCTCCATGGACAATGCCAGGAAATGGAAACTCGAGCATTCAAACCAGGATCTACTTTCCACCTTGCAACAACTGAAGCAATAGCATTCAGCATCGGCAGCCGGCGGCAAGACACCCGCAAAGCACAACGGCACAGGAATTCCTGTGCCGTTGCGTGATCCGCATCGGTTGCGGCCTACTTTTTGTCCGTTGGAGGCACCGGCGGAACAAACGGGAACGTGCCGAACAGATTCTTGCTCTGGCTCTGCATCTGTTCCTGCATCTGCACGAACAGGCTCTTGCTCTGGTCGATGTAGTTGTTCATCATGCCTTGCATCATCGGACCCTGGACATTCATGAACTGGGTCCACATTTCCGGGCTGAAAGGCTTGCCTTCGAAACTGCCGGCCGACGTGCCCGTGAATTTGTGCTGGATATCGGTGAACGCTTGCACGTTCTTTTCCAGGTAGGATCCCATCATGCCCTGCATGGCGTGGCCATAGTAGCGGATGATCTGCGACAACACGCTGCTCGAGAACATGGGCGCGCCGTTCGCTTCCTCTTCCAAAATGATTTGCAGCAAGATGCTGCGCGTCAAATCTTCATTGGATTTGGCATCGACGACGGTAAACACTTCATTGTCCAACACCAGCTGCTTGACGTCCGTCAAGGTGATGTAGGAACTGGTTTGCGTGTCGTACAGACGGCGGTTGGGATATTTTTTAATCAGGCGGTCTATACTTTTTTTTGCACTACTCATCACAAGTTCCACTTATTGCGCCGCAGCGCATACTGAGTTAATCCGAAAAAAAAGCGAACGTGGGTCCGCTTTCGCACCTGCCTACGTTTTCCATTATAGAGTGGAAAACGGCTCCATTGCACATCAGGGTAGTAGATTCCCGCATTTATTGCAACGCAACTAAAAGTAGATTATTGACAAGACCGGAGATTACGCCGGCCTTGCCTGGCAAATCGCTTTGTGAATTAATCTGCCCTGACTTTAACATACCGCCCCGGCGCCGGCTCGATTGCCGCGTGGCGCTTGTTGCCCGGCTTGGCTGGCGCCTTCACCTGGGCGCCGCCGTGTTCGGCCAGGAAGGCCGCCCATTCGGGCCACCAGCTGCCCACGTGCTCGGTCGCGCCTTCCATCCATTGCTCGGCGCTCAAGGGTTTGGCTTTCGCCGTGCGGGCGCCTTTGCCTGCGTCGTTGCTCCAGTAGCTGCGTTTTTTCTTCGACGCCGGATTGATCACGCCGGCGATGTGGCCCGAGGCGCCGAGGATGAAACGGTTGGCTTTCGGCTTTTTCGGGTTCAGCAAGGCCGTGCTGGCGTAGGCCGCGCCCCAGGGCACGATATGGTCTTCGCGCGAACCGTAGATGAAAGCGGGCGCATCGATGCTGCTCAGGTCGACTTTTTCCCCGGCCACCGTCAGCTTGCCCGGCACTTTCAGGCTGTTTTCCAGGTAGGTGTTGCGCAGATACCAGCAGAACATGGGGCCCGGCAAGCCCGTGCCGTCGCCATTCCAGTACAGCAAGTCGAACGCGGGCGGCTCCTTGCCCTTCAGGTAATTCGACTGCACGTAGTTCCACACGAGGTCGTTCGGCCGCAGGCTCGAGAAAGTGCTGCCCAGGTCGCGGCCCGACATCAGGCCTCCCTTGGCCAGGGTTTGCTCGCGCAGCGCCACTTGCGGCTCGTCGATGAAGACGTCGAGCGCGCCCGCGTCGCAAAAGTCGAGGAAGGTGGTCAGCAGGGTCAGGCTGGCGGCCGGATTCTCGCCGCGCGCCTTGAGCACGGCCAGCGCCGTCGAAACGATGGTGCCGCCCACGCAAAAGCCGAACATATTGAGCTTGTCCTGGCCGGAAATGTCCTGCGTCACCCGGATGGCTTCGATCACGCCCTGCTCCACGTAATCGTCCCACGTCAGATGCTGCATGCTCATGTCCGGATTGCGCCAGGACATCAGGAACACGGTATTGCCCTGCTCCACCGCATAGCGCACGAGCGAGTTTTCCGGCTGCAAGTCAAGGATATAGAATTTATTGATGCACGGCGGCACCATCAGCAGGGGCCGCTGGTGTACCGTGGGGGTGCTTGGCGTGTACTGGATCAGCTGGAACAAGGCGTTTTCAAACACCACCGTGCCCGGCGTGGTGGCCACGTTGCGGCCCACTTCGAAGGCCGATTCGTCCGATTGCGAGATGCGGCCCTTCTGCATGTCGGCCAGCATATTGCTCAAGCCCTTGGCCAGGCTTTCGCCCTTGGTCTCGATCAGGGTTTGCTGGGCATCGGGATTGGTGGCCAGAAAGTTGGCGGGCGACATGGCGTCGACGATTTGCTGCACGGCAAAGGCAATCTTTTGCTTCTGGTGCGGCGTCGCTTCCACGGCATCGGCCATGGCGCTGAGAAATTCCGCATTGAGCAGATAGGCGGCCGCATTGAAGGCCGACAGGGGGCTGGCGTGCCAGGCGGGCGCGGCAAAGCGGCGGTCTTTCAACTCCGGCGCCTTGCCAGCCATAAAGTCAGCCCACAAGCCCGTCAGCTTGGCCACGTAGGCATTTTTCAGTTGCTCGATCGCTTCCGGCTTGATGCTGGCGCCCGCATCCTGCAAAATGCCGGCAATCGGATTGCCCTGGGGCTGCGGTACCATGTTGAACCACGTCTTCCACTGCTCAGGATTGCTGATCTGCGCCATCCATTCCTTGGTCATCATTTGAGGATCGGGCATGTTCATAGCTATATAAGTCCATTCAAGAATTGGGGACGCCGAACAAAACCTACTGCGCGTCGGTATAGGCGGCCTGCGATGCTCACCGTACCTTCGTACGGTTGCGCTTCTTAGCCACCTCTCCCTTCCGCTCGCTACGGTTTTGCGCGGCGTCGAAACGTAGTCGAAAAATAGAAAACTTTAATATCAACTGCATGCAAACTCTTACTAATTGCCAATACCAATGATGCTCATGACCGCTGTTGCCTGGATCTATGTCGTCGGCCTCATGGCGCTGACGGAACCGTCCATCGTCGCCGGGGTGATGACCTTCGTGCTGTACTGCGTCATCCCGCTGTCCATCCTATTCTATCTGACGGGCTCGCGGCGACGCAAACGCAAGGCGGCGCGTATCGCTGAACGGAACGCCCGCGCGCTCGCCTCAGCAGACGATAAAACAAAAACGGCAGACACATAAGTGTCTGCCGTGCAGATTATTTGCGCCAGATCAAACTGGCCTGTCTTCCCGTGACGCCGTCGCGCCGGTACGAGTAAAACTGCGCCGCATCGCTGACGGTGCAATATTCCCCGCCCGCCACTTGCGCCACGCCATCGCGCAGCAGCATGGTGCGCGCCAGCGCATAAATATTCGCCAGATACTTGCCAGGCTTGCCTGCGATGGCGGCGAACGCATCCGACAACACTTGCCGCTCGACGTCATCGCGCGCGCCGTCGCGGAACGCCTGCAGCACGTCCTGCCCCACTTCGAATTGCTGCGGACCAATGGCTGGCCCCAGCCAGGCGAGGATCTCCGTCGCGCCCTGCGCGCGCATGCTGTCCACCGTGCGCTGCAAGACGCCGTTGGCCAGGCCGCGCCAGCCCGCGTGGGCCGCGCCGACGACCAGGCCATCGGTCGAACTGAACAGCACGGGCAGGCAATCGGCCGTCATTACCACGCACACGGCGCCCGCCTGCGTGGCGATGCTGGCGTCGGCGTCGGGCACGTGGCCGTCCAGCTTGCCAGCATCGGCAACGGCCACGCCATGCACCTGCGACAGCCAGGCCGGCTCGCCAGGCAGGATGGCTGCCAGCCGCGCGCGGTTGGCGGCCACATGATCAGGGTCATCGCCCACGTGCGTGCCCAGGTTCAAGCCGCCGCCCTGCCCGTCACCATATGGCCCCTGGCTGACGCCGCCCGCGCGCACGGTCGCCAGCGCGCCCACGTTCGCAGGCAAGCCGGGCCAATGGGGAACAATGCAAGGCAACGGCGACGTCATCAGACCTGTTCCGGCTCGGGAATGCCGGCCGTGGCGATCAATTGCGCGAAATCATCGGCCAGCGGCACGATCCATTCGCACGCTTCCAGGGTGCCCGGATGCACGAGGCCCAGGCGGCGCGCCTGCAAGGCCTGGCGCGAGAACACGGACACCAGGTGCTGCTTGCCGTACACGTAGTCGCCGACCAGCGCAAAGCCCAGATGCTGCATGTGCACGCGGATCTGGTGCGTGCGTCCTGTTTCCAGGCGACATTGCATCAGGCTCACGGGACGGCGGTCGAGTTCGCCGCTGCCGATCAATTCATAGTGCGTGATGGCGGGCTTGGCGGTGAAATTCTCCGACACGGCCATCTTGACCCGGTCGCGCGGGTGGCGCGCGATCGACGCATCGATGGTGCCCGCCATTTTCGGCGTGCCCCATACGAGCGCGAAATACTCGCGCTTGACGGTGCGTGCCTGCAGCTGGCGCACGAGGTCCGTTTGCGAAGCCAGGGTCTTGCCGACCACCATCAGGCCGCTCGTATCCTTGTCCAGGCGGTGCACGATGCCGGCGCGCGGCACGCCGGCCAGTTGCGGGCAGTGGTGCAGCAAGCCGTTGAGCAGGGTGCCCGACCAGTTGCCGGGGCCCGGATGCACGACCAGTCCGGCCGGTTTGTTGATGACGATGATATGCTCATCTTCGTGCACGATGTTCAATTCCATCGCTTCCGGCTTAAAAGCCTCGTCTTCCGGCGCGCTTTGCGGCAGAATGACGATCTTCTCGTCGCCATAGGCGGTCATGTTGCGTTTGGCAACTTTTCCATCGACGGTCACGAAACCGGCTTCCAGCCACAATTGCAAGCGGCTGCGCGAGTATTGCGGCACCAGCTGGGCGATGACTTTATCGAGGCGGTGGCCGCAGGCGTCCGGCGTCAGTTCCAATGTAATCGGGGCCATTTCCTCGAAGACGTCGTCGGCGGCAAAATCGCCGTCAAACGCCTCTTCGGCGGCATGGTCAGAAAGGGAGTCAAACGCGGGGTCAGCCAAATTAGGCTTCGGAGTTAATATCACAGCATTCCCATCGGCTATAATCAGCCTATTGTAAAATCTTGGTTAAAACCTTCTTGCAAAACGTCATGCAAAAAAAATTATCGTTGGTAGTCGCTTCAGTCGTTCTGCTCGGCATGTCCGCTTGCAGCTTGTTGCCTGAAAAAGTGGATGAGACCAAAAACTGGTCCGTTACGAAATTATACTCGGAGGCGCGTGAAGAAATGGCCGGGCAGCACTATGAAGCTGCAATCGGCCTGTTCCAGAAGCTGGAGGCTAACTATCCTTTCGGCAACTATGCTCTGCAAGCGCAGATGGAGATCGCTTACGCGTATTATAAGTCGGGAGATCAGGCGCAGGCATTGGCTGCCGTCGAACGCTTCATCAAGTTGCATCCGAACCACGCCAATGTAGACTATATGTACTACTTGCGGGGCCTGATCAGCTTTAACGACCAGATCAGCTTCCTGAACTTCCTGTACGAGCAAGATCCGACCGAGCGCGATCCGAAAGCCACGCGCGAAGCGTTTGCGGCCTTCAAGCAACTGGTCGACAAGTTCCCAAATAGCAAATACGCGCCCGATTCGCTGGCCCGCATGAACTATTTGATCGATGCCATGGCGAAATACGAAGTGCACGTGGCGCGCTATTACTACCGCCGCGGCGCCTACCTGGCCGCCGCCAACCGCGCGCAAACGACGGTCAAGGACTTTGCCGCCTCGCCCGCCATCGAAGAAGCGCTGTTCATCATGTACCGCTCGTATGACAAGCTGGGCTTGACCGACCTGCGCGACGACACCTTGCGCGTGCTGACCAAGAACTACCCGAACACGGCATTCCTCAGCCCGGAAGGGGTGAACAAGGAACGCAAGTGGTGGAAATTCTGGCAGTAAAATGAAAAAACCGGAGCTTGCTCCGGTTTTTTCTTGCGTCAACCCCAAAAGCAAGGACCGGGGTCGTTCGCTGCGCGATCGGAATGCGTCCCACTGGGACGCATTTCCCCGTCAGGTACGACCCCAGCATTTGCTTCAGGGTTATTCGCCGACCTTGCGCCGGAACACCCAGCTGGTGTCGTTCGACGCTTCCGGCACGAAACCGTAGCCGTCCACGTCGAACTGCTTGAGCTGCTGCGGATCGCGGATATTGTGGACGGCCGCATAGCGGGCCAGCATGCCGCGCGCGCGCTTGGCGTAGAACGAGATGATTTTATATTTGCCGTTCTTCCAGTCCTCGAACACGGGCGCGATGACGGGCACGTCCAGCTGGCGCGGCTTGACGGATTTGAAATATTCTTCGGAAGCAAGATTGACCAGCACTTGCGCGCCCTGCTCCTTCGCTGTGCGGTTCAGGCCGTTGGTGATGGTATCGCCCCAGAACGCATACAAATCCTTGCCGCGCGTGGTGGACAGGCGCGTGCCCATTTCCAGCCGGTGCGGGTGGATCAGGTCCAGCGGGCGCAGCAAGCCGTACAGGCCAGATAAAATGCGCACGCGCGACTGGGCATAGTCGAGCTGGGCCGGCTGCAGGCTGCGCGCCTCGAAACCGGCATACACGTCGCCATTGAAAGCCATGATGGCCTGGCGCGCGTCCTCCAGCTGCGGCGTCCAGGACGCGTAGCGGGCCACGTTGAGGGCGGACAAGGCGTCGGAAATGCCCATCAGGCTGCCCACTTCGGCGGGCGAAAACTGGCGCATGCGGGCTATGAGCTGGGCAGAATGGTCGAGAAAATCGGGGGTGCTATGCAACGAGGTTGTTGGCGGCGTCTCCAGGTCGAGACTCTTGGCGGGCGAAAGCACGATCAACATAAATTATCACTACAGAATAGAATTGCCGACATGATACCTGCTCCACAAAAACTCGTCCTCGACACCAACGTTTGCCTCGACCTGTTCGTCTTCAACGACCCGCGCTGGGCGGGCCTGCTGGCGGCCATGGAAAGCGGCGCCGTGCACGCCATCACGCGCGAAGATTGCCGCGCGGAATATCTGGTCGTGCTGCATTACAAGCATTTGCCGCTCGATGAAGCCAGCCGCGCCGTCGCCGCCGCCCGCTTCGACGCCCACATCACGGTGGTGGCGCCGCCCGTCTCCGGCGTGCGCCTGCCCGTCTGCACGGACAAGGATGACCAGAAATTCCTCGAACTGGCGCGCGACGCCAACGCCGACATCCTCATCACCAAGGACAAGGCGCTGCTGAAACTGGCCCGCAAGACGGCCAAGGCCGGCATGTTCAAGATCATGGTGCCGGAAGGCTGGGCATTGCCCGGCTGAGCCGCCAAAGCCCCGCACGCGACGGGGCGCGCTGCGCTAGAATGGGAAACGATTCCACTTTCCGCACCGCGACCCTACCGTTCATGAACAGCCCGTCCCTGCCCCACCTGACTCCCACCCTGACCACCCGCTTGCCTCTGGTGGGCACCACCGTGTTTACCCGCATGTCCAGCCTGGCGGCACAGCATGGCGCCGTCAACCTGGGCCAGGGCTTTCCGGACTTCGATTGCGACCCGGCACTGGTCGAACGGGTCAGCGACGCCATGCGCGCCGGCCACAATCAGTACCCGATGATGACGGGCGCTGCGCCCCTGCGCGAGGCGATTGCCGCGAAGATCGCCAGCCTGTACGGCCACGCCTACGATGCGGGCACGGAAATCACCGTCACGGCCGGCGCCACACAGGCACTGACCACGGCGATTTTATGCTGCGTGCATCCGGGCGACGAAGTCATCGTCATCGAACCGGCCTACGACAGCTACCTGCCCGCCATCGCGCTGGCCGGCGGCGTGCCCGTGCTGGTGGCCATGCAAGTGGGTGAACAAGGTTACAGCGTGCCGTGGGACAAGCTCGCTGCCGCCGTCAGCCCCAAGACGCGCTTGATCATCATCAATACGCCGCATAACCCGACGGGCACGATTTTGCGCCCGGCCGACGTGGCGGCGCTGGCCGACATCGTGCGCGGCACGCAAATCCTGATTTTATCGGACGAAGTCTACGAGCACATGGTGTACGACGGCGTGCCGCACGCCTCGCTCTCGCGCCACCCTGAACTGGCGGCGCGCAGCTTCATCGTGTCCAGCTTCGGCAAGACGTATCACGTGACGGGCTGGAAAGTCGGCTACGTGGCGGCGCCCGCGGCCCTGACGGTGGAATTTCGCAAGGTGCACCAGTACAACGTGTTTACCGTCAACACGCCCATGCAGCACGGCATTGCCGGCTACATGGCCGACCCGCAGCCCTACCTGGACTTGCCCGCGTTTTACCAGCGCAAGCGCGATTTGTTCCGCGACGGCCTGGCGGGCAGCCGCTTTACCCTGCTGCCGGCCGACGGCACGTATTTCCAGTGCGTGCGCTACGATGCCATTTCGCAAGAGACTGAAGCGCAGTTCGCCGAATGGCTGACGGCGGAAATCAAGGTGGCCGCCATTCCCGTCTCCGCGTTTTACGCGCAGGGCAAGGAGTCGGGCATCGTGCGCTTCTGCTTTGCCAAGCAGGACGAGACCTTGCGCCTGGCGCTGGAGCGCCTGCGCAGCATTTAACGACAGTATTTCTCCGCCACGGCGGAGTAAAGGATGACAGCATGGTACAGCGTCGCATCGGCCCGGCCGACCTGGTTCCCGGCGAACCCCTGCCCTGGGATCTGTTTCTGGCTGACCACAGCGCCGGCCCGCAACTGCGCAAGGGGCAGATCATCACGGACGGTGCGCAGCTGGGACGGCTCATGCAATTGGGCCTGTACGTGGGCACGCCGGAGCAGCCGTCCGTGTTGCGCTTGCTCAATGAAGCGGCGCAGCGCCTGGAGCGCCTGCTGCTGGCCTTGCGCAGCGAAAGCAATGCCGAGCGCGACGTGCGCGACATCGCCCGCGAACTACTGCGCGCACTCGAACACGATGCCGACATCGCCCTGGCCAGCATCCTGCTCAACCAGATCGCCGGCAGCTACGCCGTGCGCCACTGCATCGAAACGGCCTTGCTGGCCATGCTGGTGGGCCGCAGCATGCACAAGTCCCACGATGAACTCTTATTGATCGGCGCGGCCGCGCTGACGATGAACGTGGGCATGCTGCGCCACCACGACAGTTTCCAGGACCGGCGCGGCCCCCTGAACGACGAAGAAATGCGTATCGTGCGCCAGCATCCGCAGGAAAGCACGGAACTGTTGCGCTGCGCCGGCGTCGACGACGAGGAATGGCTCAGTTGCGTGCTGCTGCACCATGAAAACGACGACGGCAGCGGCTACCCGCAGGGGCGTACGGCCGACGAAATCCTGCAAAACGCCAAGCTGATCGGTCTGGCGGACCGCTATTGCGCGCGCGTCTCGGCGCGCAACTACCGCCGCTCCATCGTGCCCGACCAGGCGCTGCAGCACATCTTCCTCGACCAGGGCGTACCCATCGATCCGCTGCTGGGGGAACGGTTCGTCAATCTGCTGGGCAAGTATCCGCCCGGTACCCTGGTGCGCCTGCGCAGCGGCGAACTGGGCGTCGTCACGCAGCGGGGCGCCGCCCTCGTGCATCCGCTCAGCGACCCGCTGGGCGCGCCGCTGGCCGCCGCCCAGCTGGCGCAGATGACGCCGCGCGACACGGGCGACAGCCAGTTCGCCATCGTCTCGTCGCTGCATGAAGACGATGCGGGCGTGCACTTCAGCATGCGCCATGTGTGGGGCGATGAAGCGCGGCTGTAGTCTGGCCGGGCAACGCCGGCGGCCAGGGCCACCAAATGTTATTTCGCGGTTTTCGGCGGACGGATGCCCGTGTACTGTGCGCTGACGAGCAGCCATTGCTTGTCGACTAGCCGGGCGACGTACCCTGCGCGCATGGCGAAGTTGCGGGCAACCCCTTCCTGATTGACGCGGTAGGACAACCGGGCCGAGATGAGCGCCGTATTGCCAAAGAGGCGCACCGCCGGTTCATCGACCTGGACTTCCGGACTCGGCCGCTTCTGCTCGGGCGCATAGAAGGACAGCATTTTTTCACGCCCGTCCACCTCGCCGACCGGCGATATTTCCACATAATTCTCGGCCGTGACGGCTTTCAACGCGGCTTGATCGAAGCTGCTCTGGGCCTGCGCATGGCGCTGCACCAGGGCCAGCAGTTCCGCATCGGCGGGAGCCGCCTGCGCACCACCCATCACGCCCAAGGCGCCCAGCAGGCAGGTGGAAAGAAGATATGAAAGGGGTAATTTCATGCGTATGTCATCCTGATCGAGGTCATTGGGAAGCATCCGTTGATGACGGCGCTACCGTCAGCACCGAACACTCGCTTGCGGGCAGCCCATCATGAGGAAACCCATCACATGCTATCGCCTTGCCATTTTCTCGCCCATGCCATTGCGACAAACTGCTGGATCGGGGGATTGAAACGCCATTTCACCGGCCCCATTGGCCATGCTGGCGATTCGCGGCACGCTGCCTCAGCGCCCACTCACAGGCGCATCCAGCAACTTTTGTTGCAGATCAAGGTTGAGCGCCCACTGCTCTTCCACGGCAATGACGCGCCGCGAACTGGTCTTGAGCGAGCCCTCTTGCGTCCACAGAAATGGATAAAAATTCAGGCATAGCTCGCCGGGCAAGGGCAATTCGGGCAATTCGTCAAAGTCCTCCGCGTCGCCAGGCTGGCGGCCGTAAAACTGCCGCAACTGGCTGGTAAAAGCCCATTGGACAAACGTCGTGAAGCCGATCTCCAGCGCTTCCCACTCCAGCGTCTCGGGAGCCAGGTAATACATATTGCCCTGGTCCTCCCCGAGTGCGCCGCCATTGATGGCAAAAAATCCGCCCAGCACGTCGTCGGCGACCAGCAGAAAACCGTCGGCCTTTCCTTTGTTCCAGGCAGCGATATCCCTACCCAGCCTGGCATGTCCCGACCCCAGTATGCGCAGCCAGCCGTCATCCACCAGGATGCCCCCCGTTTCATAGGCTATCGCCCCCAGGGGAGAACGCGTGGTGACCTGCAGGCTCAGCAGCACATCCTCCCTGCCGGCCGCGGGCGGCAGCAATTCCACCGGCAAGTCGGCCTCGCTGGCCCATTGTTTGATCAGCGGAAACGCCGGGTCTTCACTATCGAGTAATTCATTCAATGTACGCATGTAATCTGACCTTATCGATGACCGCTTGCGGCGGTCGGAATGTGCACGGCGACGCAGGCACTGTCTGGCGGGCGGCACCCGGCACCGTTCATTTTGCGGACGTCAGATACGCCCGCAATCCATGCGTGAGCACAAAAGGAAACACGCTCGCATGGTCTTCGTCCTCGAACACGCGCAAACGCGTTTTCAGATTCGGAAACTTGCGCGATTTCAGCTTGCCGTCGAATTCGCGCACGTCGGCCACCATGTCGGCGTCTTCCTCGGAGCGCGAACGTTTCTTGCCTGCCGCCAGCTTTTCCAGGCCGCCGATGCCGAAGAACACGGAAGCTGGCAAGTCCTTGTGGCTGGCGGCATACGCCTGCTCGCGGTCGAACATCACGCCAGCGTCGTACCACAGCGACGGACTGCCAAGGATGTAGTGCTCGAAGGTGCGCGGTTCCGTCAGCAAAAATTGCAGGCCCAGCAGACTGCCGTAGGAATGGCCGATAAACACCTTGCGCTGCATATTCACGCGATAGTTACTGGCGATAAAGGGAAACACCTCGCCCGCGATGAACTGGCCATACGCCTTCGCTTCGCCGAACGCCGGCTGCCGCCCCGGCATGTCCGAGCGGTAATCGTGCTTGCGCGGCGTGGTGGGCGTGTAGTCGCGGCGGCGGCTGTACACCCCACCGTCGCCGTTGGCGTACGACAGGCCGACCACCACCACTTCTTCCATCCCGGCATGCTTGTTCAGGCGCTGCGCGATATTGCGCACGACGGGAAACGCATAATTGGCATCGACGACGAACAGCACCGGGTAGCGTTTATTCCCCTGCCGATAGGAATCGGGCAAGGCCACATACACCTGATAATCGCGGTTCAAGGTTTGCGCATGGATGTCGCGCACTTCCGTATTCTCCAAAACGTAACTGGCAGGGGCGGTGGCGGGGGCGGCATGGGCATTGTTGAGCAGGCAGCAGAGCGCGAGCAGCAGGCTGAGGGATTTCAAACGGGGTTCCTTGACGTAGTCAGTGATGGCGCGATGATATCAACAATCTGAAAAAGAAATGACACTGTTCCAATCATGCCAAAAATACATCCGCACTACAATATCAAAACTCGCCCTCCATGAGCAAGTCTTCCGGCAAGGTCTCTGGCATGAGGGCCAGCAGCGCTGGCGGGATATATTGCACGGCTTGCCGCTCGTCTTCCGCCAGACATTGAAAATCGACGATGAAATGCGCGATATGGCTCAGATACTGCTCGACCAGCTTGCGATACGGCTCGCTGACAAGTTCTGCCTTCAACTCCAGCAGCGTTGCATGGGCGCGCTGGAGGAAAATAGGGATCACGTAATAGTTCTTGCTCAGGAAAAGGCCCGTCACCTGGTTGACGTGGCACACCAGCGCATACGTCGGGCTGGCCCTGCGGTAACACTGGTCCGGGCAAAGGCGCGGTGAATTGATATGTTCCTGGTAGCGCCTGATTTCCCGGCGCGCCTCTTTCGCCCCCTCGCGTTCATTGCGCATGGCGCGTCCTTTCAATCTTGTTCACTAGCAATATCCGCCACATGCAGGGGGTGGAACGCGAGCAGGTCGCCATAGCTGGCCACCGCATGCTGCGGATGGTTCGCGATGGTGCCGCTGTAGCAGCCTCGTATTCATCGATGCCGGTCACCTGCACCCACATCCGTTCGCACTGGCCGTCGCCGCGCGCGCCATCCTCGGCGGCGAAGCGGAACACGCGTTTCACGCAGGCGCCGATGGGCAGCGCATCGCGTACCGCGGCCGGCGGCGGCTCGATATCCGTCAAATAGCGGGAAAGCCAGACGGCGTCTTCCAGGTAATAGCCCTGTTCGGCAAACGCGAGAAACGGCTTGTCCTTGAAACGCTCCCAGTGTCCCGCCCAGTCATCCCACCGCGCGCCCCAGCCAAGGGGCAAGCCATGCAACTCTGCCAGCAAGTCATCTCTTCGTATCATGTCTGCCAGACAGACAATCTTGACTGAACTCAACATCGTTTCAGTTGAGGCCGCGTGAAATTGCCAATCCCCTTCGTAGTCATGGGACACCAGCACGATGGGAGCGCCGTTCAAGACCTCCGTGGTCGTGAAGCAGGCGGTATTCGGGGCATCGGGGAATTTCCAGGCAACGCTCATCTTGTCTTGTCCACGGATTCATCCGTTTCAGGCAATTGCCGCGGCGGCGGCAGTCGATAGCGCCAGCAACGCTGCCGACAGGAGAAGCATAGGTATCGTGCTCGCCCCGCTTGCCAACGGCGGCGCCGCAATCGGCCGCACTTACTTGGCCGTGGTCAACTGCACCAGCTTGCGCTCGACAAACGCCTGCAGCTGCGGCGACAGGGTTTGCAAGCCCTTGGCGCGCTCGAACGCCTGACGCGCCTGGGCCGGGTGGTTGTCCGCTTGCAAGGCGATGCCGAGACCCATCCACCAGACGCCGTTGTCGGGCGCCGCCTGCAGGGCCAGCTGGTAGTGCTCGGACGCTTCGCGGTAGCGCTGCTCGCGCTGCAGCACGCCGGCCAGGAAGGCGTGGTATTCGCCGCTGTCGGCGGCGTACGGCAAGCTGCGCATCAGGGTGTCGAGGGCCGCCGCGCCGCCGTTGGTCTTCTCCAGCTGCAGACGGGCCAGCATCATCGCTTGCGCCGGCTGTTTCGGGTCCAGCGCCAGGCTCAGCTGCAGCTGGCGGGCCGCCTCGTCCGGACGCTGCGCTTCGAGCAGCAGGCGCACCAGGGTTTCGCGCGCGCCCTGGTGGCGCGGGTCCAGCTGCAGGGTCTGCTGCAAACCGGGCAACGCTTCGGAGACGCGGCCATCCTGTAACTGGGCCAGCGCGCGCCGGTATGCATTCTCCACGCGCTGCTGCGCAGTCACTTGCTTGCCGTCGATGAGGCGTTCGCTGGCGGCGGGCGCTGCCGTCCTTACAACGGGCGCAGCGGCAGGCTTGGCGGGTTTTTCCGTGACGCGCCGCATTTCGGCGGGCCGCGCCCTGGCGGGCGCCGGGGAAGCTTCCTCGGCCTGGGACACGGGTTCGGGCTCAACCGCCGGGGCGGACACCACCGGCGCAGGCGCTACGGCGACAGGCACAGGAACGGGCACTGGAACGGGTACCGGGACAGGCGCCGGAAGCGGGTTGCTGGCCACATTCACCAGCACGGGCGGCACGGGCGGGCGCTTCAGGTAGACCCAGCCCAGGGCGATGGCCGCCGCCGTCAGGCCGGCAGCGCCGCCGAAGATCAGCGCGCGCGGCAAGCCCCGCTCGCGTTCGGGCACGGAGCGGATGCCGGCCGCGTCGCCGCGTCCATCGGGAGTGCCGCGCGCATCGAGGTCTTGCAACATCTTGTTAATCAGGCTCATCTACAGGCTCATCTTCGTCATCGGTTCAATAAAGTCCAGCTCACGGCGCAGGCGGCGGCCAGCACGCCGGCGCCAGCCAGCCATGGCCAAGGCTTCCGCCACAAGCGCGGCTTGCTGGCCAGGGTATCGCTGGCGGCCAGCGCCACGTGGCGCCCGCTGACCTGCTGCCGCCCTTCGCCATACGCCACCATCAGCGCCTTGTGCGCCATGATGTTGATCAGGCGCGGGATGCCGCCGGAAGCCTGGTACAGCTTGCGCACGCCGCCCCGGCTGAACAGACGCGCGCCATCGAAACCGGCCACGCGCAGACGGTGCGCCACATAGAAATCCACGTCGTCGCGCGACAACGGTCCCAGGTGGTAGTGAAAGGTGATGCGCTGCGCCAGCTGACGGATTTCCGGCAGGGCCAGCTTGACGTCGAGTTCGGGCTGGCCGAACAGCACGATTTGCAGCAGCTTGCGTTTTTCCGTTTCCAGGTTCGTCAGCAGGCGCAGCGCTTCGAGGCTGTCGACGGGAATCGCCTGCGCTTCATCCAGGCACAGCAGCACGCGCTTGCCTTGCGCCGCCAAGTTAAGCAGGCGCAAGTTGAGGGATTTGAGTAGCTGGTGCTGATCCGCATCTTTCTCCAGCAATACATCGAGGTCGTCCGCCAGCGCCAGGATCAGCGATCGGGGCGGCAGGTTAGGATTCGGGATATAGGCCGTGACGAAATCCGGCCCCAGCGATTGCATGAACTTGCGGCACAAAAAGGTTTTACCAGTGCCCACTTCGCCAGTGATCTTGATGAAGCCCTCGCCATTGCGCGCCGCCACCAGCAAGGTGTTGAGCGCCTTTTGCGACTGCGGGCCATTGAAGAAGAAACTGGTATCGGGCGTGAGGCCGAACGGCGCCTCGCGCAAGCCGAAATGGGCCTGGTACATTTAGCGCCGCTCCGATGGCCGGCGCGGGTCGAGCGCCTCGATGCGCTTGCCCGAATCGAGCAAGTCCTCGTTCCAGCTGTTGGCGCCTTCGACGATGGTGGGCTTGATCAGCACCACCAGTTCGCGCTTCTGGATCACCTGTCCCGTGTTGCGGAACAGCGCGCCCAGCACGGGAATATCGCCCGCGCCCGGCACCTGCGAGCGGTCCGAGGTCGTGGCCTGGCGCATCAGGCCGCCGATGGCGACGATGCGCCCATCCTGGCTGCGCACCATGCTGTCCATCTCGGACGTGCTGGAAGCGGCCAGCGGCAGTTTCAGCGAGCCGGCGCTGCCCAGGTCGATTTCCTTGCTGATGGTCGACACCTGGCTGACGGACGGGTGCACGTGCAGGATGATGTTGCCATCCGCATCGATCTGCGGCGTCACGTCCAGCACCACGCCGGAAAAGAACGGCTGCAAGGTCACGTTGGGGCTGGTGGTGGCGCCGCTGGCCGTCGTATTCGTGGTGGTCGACACGCCCGTCACGTAAAACTCGTCCGTGCCTATCTTCAGCACGGCCTTCTGGTTGTTCATGGTGGCGATGCGCGGACTCGACAGCACGTGCACGGAGCCTTGCGATTCCAGGAAGGAAATCATGGCGGCAAAGTTGGCTGTCTGGAACGCCAGGCCGAACATGGAGCCGGCCGCCGTCGCCGCCGAACTGAGGCCGAAGCCGCTGCTGGCCGTCAGGCCGCTGCCATTCGTCATGTTGGGCGGCTGGCCGCCGTTGAACGGCAGCGGCGCCAGGCTGCCGCCCGGCTGGATGAAGCCCGTCGAGATGCGGTTCGTGTGGCCGCTCTTGATCGAGGCGAACGAAGCCCAGTTGATGCCCGTCTGCGTGTTGTCGTTGAGCTCGACTTCGAGGATTTTCGCTTCCAGGATCACCTGGCGGTCGACGGACAGCTGCGTGGCCTTCAGGTACATGTCGACGTTGCGCAGCTCTTCCGGCATGGCGCGGATGACGATCACGCCCGACTGCGGGCTCAGCACCACTTGCCGGCCGCCCTCGGTGCTGCCGACGATGGCTTCCAGCGCCGCCTTCAATTCCGGCCAGAAGTCTGCCGTGGACGAGGTGGTGAGGTTGCTGCTGTCCAGGGTGCGGCCGCCCTGGCCGCCATTCGTCTGCTGGTTCTGCTCGCTATTCTGGTTGTTGCCCTGGTTGCCATTGCCGCCCGAACCGCCCGAATTGGTCGAACCGACCGAGCCCACCGAGGTCGACGACACGCGCAGGTTGGAACTGCCCCTGCGCGCGCCCGTCAGGTAATTGACATGGAACAAGCGCGTCTGCATGGTCAGCGGCTTGATGTAGATCTGCGTGCCTTCGACCTTGTAGTCGTAGCCGTACAGCTCGCGCACGGCGTCGAGCGCCTGGAACAGGGTCACGTCCTTCAGGTTGGCCGAAATCGTGCCGCCGATATCGGGATGGACCAGCATGTTGTAGCGCGTGCCGGCCACGATGGAGGTGAAGAACTGGCGCGCCGGCACATTGTTGAAGGCCACGTTGAAGCGCTCGTCGAGCGCGGCGCGGGCCTTCGGCAATTGCTGGGCCAGGGCCGCCACGGGCGGCAGCAGCGCCGCTTCCACGGCATCGGGCTGGGCTGCCGGCGTGGTGGTGGCCGCCGCGCCCTTGACGGCGTCCGTAATTGCGTTATAGGTGTCGCGCTTGACGGGCGCGACATTGCAGCCGCCCAGGCCCAGGCTGACGCTGACAAGCGCCGCCATCGTGCTGATCTTGAACATGCTCGCCTTGTGTTGATTGAATTGCTTGGCCACTTCTTCTACTCCTGCTTGCGGTCGGTCTTGCTGTCGGTCTGAGGCGGTATCTTGCTGCCCGGGTACAGCTTGAAGGTTTCCAGTGTTTTGCCACGCCGCAATAATACGGCCGTGTCGCGGATCTCCGTCACCACGGCGTCGCCCACCTTGCTGCCGACCTTGACTGTCTGGCCATCGATGACGGCGAGGCGGCGGCCGCCCGGCTGGGTGGAGATGAGCACCGATTGCAGGCGCGGCTGCGCGGGCGCGACGGGAGCGGCGCTGGCGGGCGCCCACAGGGCCGCGGGCGGGCGC
This sequence comes from Janthinobacterium aestuarii, assembly GCF_046113285.1. Lineage (NCBI taxonomy): Bacteria > Pseudomonadati > Pseudomonadota > Betaproteobacteria > Burkholderiales > Oxalobacteraceae > Janthinobacterium > Janthinobacterium aestuarii. Next base: position 2,497,059 of record NZ_CP142524.1, on the reverse strand, counting down.
GTGGGGTCGTCCAGCGCCTGCGCCTGCACGCCGCTGCAGGCCAGGCACAGCGCCAGGAGCGGCGCCCAGCGGCGCGGCGCGCGGCCGGCGGTCACAGTGCGATCCATGTGTCATCCATGCTGAGGGTATATAAAGTCAGGGTCAGCGTCGCTTGCGGGTAGGTTTCGGCCTCCAGGCGGGCCTGGCCCCAGAAGACCCGCGTCGGCATCGCCTGCAGCGCCTGCATGTACTGCAGCATGTCGGCATAACTGCCCTGCAGCACCACTTCCACGCCATGCCGGTGCAGCAGGGGCGCCGGGGCGCTTGCCTTGGCAGCGCCGTCGCCGGACGCTGCGGCTGCCGGGGAAGCGCCCACGCCACCTCCAGACAAGGTTTTCAGCGCGACCACACGCAGGCCGGCATGCCGGCGCAGCAACTGTTCCAGCAGCGCGACCATGCGTTCGGGCGCCACCAGGCCGTGCTGCTTCTGGCGCAGCTGCTCTTTCATTCTCGCCCCTTCCGCCAGCAGGGCCGCCAGACGCGCGCGCGCATTCTGGTCCGGGTCCACTGCGTGCGCCAGCATGGTCAGTTCGATTTCCTTGGCGATGGCTGCCTTCTGGTTTTGCTTTTGCGCAATGCTCGCATGCAGCGCCGCCCGTTTCGCGAACAGCGGATTAAAGAACAAAAAATAGAAGACGAACAGGAGCGCGGCCACGCCCGCGCCGAACAGCATCAGCCGCTCGCGCCGGCTGAGGGCGTCGAAGGCAGCGGCCCATTTTTTCAGCAAGGGCTGCATCAGTGTTTTCCTCCCGCTGCCGCGGCGGACGCCGCAAGCTGACTTGATGATTGCAAGCTGAAAGTCACATACGGCGCCGCCGGTGCCTTGCCTTCGGTGACCGCCGGCACCGGCGGCTGGCCGATGTCGAGGCTGGCGAAGCTCTTGCCTGCCAGCATATCCTGCTGACCCAGACGCGTGATATACGCGGGCAGCAGCGACGCGCGCAAGGCGCGGCCCTGCAAGCCGAGTTCACTGCCGGCACCGGCGATATTGATGTTCGTCAACCATACGCCTTCCACCCTGGCCTGCGCCAGCGCGCGGAAATAGCCGGCAAAGCCCTGGGTATTGCCCAGTTCGCCACTGGCCAGCACGGCCGACGCATCCAGCAGCAACTGGCGCTGCGCCTCGGCTGCCGCGACTTCCTGCGCCAGCGCCGGATCTTTCTTGCGTGGCGGAAAATCACGCAAGGCCTGGTCGCGCCTCGCCTCTTCTTTTGCCAGCGCCGCCTGGACATCCGCGTCCTGGCGCTGCAGTTCCGTCAGCGAGCGCTGGCCCAGCACGCACAGCAGCAGCAAGCCCAGCGCCAGCGCACCGAGGCAGGCGCCGGCGGTGCGCGCCGACATCTGGTGGGTCGTCTGTTCGAACTGGGGGTTGAACAGATTGATCTGCTGGCTCATGCGCCCTTCCCTTCGCTCTTGCCCGGGAGCATGCCCCCCTCGCGCAAGGCCGCGCCCAGCGCCAGGAAGTAGCGCGCCTGCATGTCCGGCTCGCGCAAGGCGGCAACCCGTGAAAAGTCGAACACCTGATTCAGGTCCAGCCGTTCGACCGGCATGTACAGATTATCGGCCAGATAGCCGTGCAAGCCATCGCTGGCGCCCGTCATCAGCATCAGGCGCGAGAGCGAAATGAAGTGGAACTGGCGGTCGAAGTGGTCGAACGAGCGCTGCAGCTCCAGGGTGACGCGATCGTAATACTGGCTGGCGTCGGGCGAGTGCAATTGCGGCAAGGTCACATCGATGCGGCGCGCCTGGTACAGCTCGCCATTGAAACTCATGGTCAGCAAGCCGCCGTCGCCATCGAAGGACAGCACGGCGATGCCGCGCCCCGGCGTTTCCAGCAGGGTGGCGATATTGCGCTGCGCCATTTCCGGGATATCGATCACGGACAGGCCGATCTTGCATACGCCATACAGCCCCTGGCGCCGCGACACGGCGCTGTTGCGCGCGGCGACGGCAAACACGCTGCTGCCGCGCTGGGTGCCGTTCGGGTCGCCGGGGATGTCGAACACGTCGATGGTGGCCTCGGCCAGGGGAAAGTCCAGCATGTCCTTCAGGCGCCAGCCCACGGCCGTCTTCAATTCCTCGCGCGGCACAGCCGGCGCTTCCAGCGACAGCAGCTGGTACTCGCCGCCGGCCAGCACGGTACTGCAGTGGCGCGCCGCGGCCTGCAGTTCCTTGCCCAGCTTTTCCAGCACCTCGGCCGACGCGGGCCGTTCCGCCGCCTGGTAACTGGCGCACAGCACGCGCGGCAGGCCGTCGGCGGGACGCTCGACAACGACGGCGCTGACACCTTCGCGGCCAAACGCCGTCGCCAGCCAGCCATCGTATTTTCTTGCTCTTGCGAATAAACCCATGCGAACTATCCAGTGTAAGTGCCTGCCCGACTTGTCGCGCAGATAATGCATCAAGCCAATTCTAATTCATGAAACCAATTTTGTTGTGTAAAAACAATAAATTAGCGATCTTTTTTTCAAGCAGTTGACCTTACTGCGACAGCACGGCCTGCAGGCGGCGCTGGACGTAATCGGGGTTGTTGCCTGCGTGCGGACATAACGGCTCGGCCGCGGCCGGCTGGTTGCAGGACGTGGCCGTGATGGTCCAGCTGCTCAGTGTGCCCGGACCCGTGGCCTTGACGCACTGTACGCTGACAGAAAAGGAGGACAGCGATGTGCCTGCCGGCAAGGCAAACGACACGGAAGGAGCGCAGTTTCCATCGATCAGCTGGCTGTACACGCCCCACTCGATGCCGGCGCGCGCGGCCTGCTCGGCGCGCACGCCCTGCACGTCCATCGCCGATTCAACTTGCTGCAGGGTAAACACGTTCACCATCACGGCGCCCAGCCCCGCCAGCACCACCAGCAGGAAGATGGCCGTCACCAGGCTGAAGCCGCGCATGCGGCGCGAGGGAAATATTCTCATGGCGCTCATGGTGTGTTACTGACCTGTACCTGCTGCACCAGGCGCAGCGTGCCGGTATTGCTGTTTTCCGCGCCGAGGCTCAGGACGATGCTGAGCAGGCCGCGCGGCCCGTTCTTCAACACCTCATAGGTAAAACAGCCTTCGGGGGGAGCCTCTGTTTGACCAGACCGCGTCACCGTGTTTTTCAGGATTTTTTGCGCCAGCAGTGCGCGCACGGGGGCCGTTAACAAAGGCGCCGCCGCCGCATCGAGCGGCTGCGTCGCCTGGATGACATAGCCGGAATAACGCATCAGGGTACCGGCCTGCGGATCGCAAACATAGCTGACAGGCGTCGTCACCACCTGAAAACGGTGCGATGGCGAGGGGAACTTCAGCGGCGCCTGCGCGAGGAAGGGATTGCTCTTCAGGGTCACCAGCGTGCCGCTGACGGCATCGACCTGCGCCAGATTGCAGATGCCGGCGTTGACGGCACAGCCGTAGGCATCCGGCAGGTTGTCGCCCATATTGTAGACGGCGATAAAGTCGCCGGGCGCGATCTCCGGCGCGCTCCCGACGACGGTAAATTGATTGGCGTTCGCGCCGGCGGCGACGGGATTGAAGGCCAGCACGGCTCCGAGACCCGGTGCATCGTCCTCGGACAGGTAGCGGCCGCCCGATTTCGTCAACAGCAACTCCAGGTATTTCCCGTCCGCGCTGACGCGCACGCTGTTCGGCAGGGCAAGGCGCACGTCGCGCGCGATGCGCCGCGTGGCGGTATCGGCCAGGTCGGCCAGGTCGGCGCGGGCATTGGCATCGATATAACCTTGCACGGGCAGGCGGATGAACATGGCCACCATGCCGCCGATGATGCCCGTGATGACGATCACAATGATCATCTCCACCAGGGTAAAGCCGCGCGCGCGGCGCCGGAAAGAAGAGGTATTCATGGGATGCTGTTCGGCGCGTAGCGCGTGCGATAGCCGTCGAGTACGACCTGCTGCTTGTCGCCATAGGCGACGCTGACCTGGATATGCAGCACCTTGGGCGCCGCGATGCCGTTCAGCGCAACGGTATTGATGCTCACCGTCGCCGCATACTGGCCGGCAAGCGCTGAGAACGGGTTGCCGGCCACATCCGTGGTGTATGTCGAGGTTCCGCCGTCGCTGGCCACGTAATCATTGACGTTGTCGTAAGGCCGCTGCGTGGTGGCGCCCTGTATGCCAAACGCTTCCTTCGTGGCGCAACCGGCCTCGCCGGTCGCCGTCTCGGCTGCCGGGTCGTCCACTGCGCAATAAGTGAAGCGCGCGCCCTCGATTTCGTCGAGCATGCCTTGCGCAATGGCCAGCGCCTGCTTGCGCAGCTGCGGGTCGACGCTATTGCGCGTCGTCAAGCTCATCACGCCAAGGATGGCCGTCACCGCCACGCCCACGATGACGATGAAGAGCACCAGTTCGATCAGGGTCACGCCGGCCTGGCCGCGCCTGGCGGCACGGCGCCTAGCGGTACACATAGCCGGTCTCCGGTGCGACGTTGACCTGGTATTGCTGCCCGCCCGCAACCACGGTCAGCACCAGGATAGTGGAAAAATCGCCGTACGCCGCGTAATACGGGCGCCCCAGCGGGTCAAAGTAAAACCCCGCGCCGCCCGTCAGCGTAACGGCCGCAGGCCATCCTTCGCACAGCCAGTTGCTCCTGTCGCTGCAAGCGAGCAGTGTTTCCTTGCTGCCGCTGTTCGTCCCGGCGGGCGGCACCACCTTCTGCTCATCGCTGCAAGCGGCATCGAAGCACAGCGCCACGCTTTTGCCGTCGATGCGCACAAACACGGGACGGTTTTGCGCCACCGCAAGCTTTTGTCCATAGCGCACGATACTCGCCACCTGATCGCTGGTACTGCGGGCATCAAAGGCATCGCGCTGGAAAAACCGCGAAACGGCAAACGTGGCCAGCAGGCCGGCGATCACCAGCACCGCGACCAGTTCGATCAGCGTGAAGCCGCGCGCGCGGCGCCGCAGCCTGGGCCGCGAGAGCGTCATACGTTGCGGCAAGGTGGTCGATGGCAGGGACAATGGCAATACCCGTAAAAAAGCCCAACCGGCATGGCCTGGCGTTGGGCGGGCGGAAAACATGGCGTGGCCACGCCGGCTTGCCGGCATGGCAGCTGCACGCCCGGATTAGCTGCAGTTGGTCGAGGTCAGGGCCGTCGCGTCAACCACCGCCGGCAGGACTGGCGTGGTGCCTGACGCAGCCACGGCAGTCGTATAGGTCACCTTGCAACTTGTATGCTTGTTATCAGGCAACACCGTCAGCACGGTTCCCGTCGCCGCAACGGTGGCGATATCGTAGTCAACCAGACCGCCTGCCGCCGAGGCGATGCCAGGCGATGCGATGCCGGGGTAGCCGCTGATGCCCTTGATGTCCGTGCCTTCCATGTTGACGGCAACGGCGTCGGCAGGCGAACCCTTGACCAGCCATTGTGCGTGGAACAGGGCCGAGCCGGATTTCAAGGCGCCCGCTGCCGCCTGCATCTTGGCGATGCGCGCATCGGTCGACATGTCGACGAATTTAGGAATGGCCGTCGCTGCCAGGATACCCAGGATCACGATGACGACGACCAGTTCAATCAGGGTAAAACCCGCCTGGGCGCCGCTTTTCATACTACGTAAGGATTTCTTCATACCAGCTTCTCCAAAATCAAATAAAAACATCAAAACCAACGCCATGAAACGTGCGCTGCACGGCACGCCGTTGCAGCGCGTCAGGCTATTTCCACAACACAATATCGGGTTCCTGGACGAGCTTGTCAATATCGGCGTCTGCACCTGGCAAGATTACCTTAAATTTCACTGCATCAAGCTCTGAACCGGGAAAAATATTGCCATTACTAAACAAATAGATGATTTTTTGTTCTTTTCTGTCGTACAACCAATTCCCGCCGGGTAATTCATCGAGCACGGGGGCATCGAATTCGCCCAAGTAGTTGGCTGGCTTGTCGGCCAGCCAGTCGAACGGGTTTTGCCGCGCCAGCGCCGGTATGCGCGCGCGCCCGTCCGCCAGGTACAGCTGCAGCACCTGCACCCGCAAGCCGGTGCGCAAGGCCCCCAGCGTCTGCGCCATAGCCAGCTGCTGCGCCTGCTGCTGGTAGTAGCCGGCCCGGTTCAGGAACACGCCCACCAGGATGGCGAACACGCTCGCCACGACGGCCAGTTCGAACAGCGTGAAACCGCGCTGGCGGGCAGGCAGCGCCATCAGTGCAGGGCCGCGCGGCCCAGGTCCCAGATCGGCAGGAAGATGCCCAGCGCCAGCACCAGCACCATGGCGCCGAGGAAGACGATCAGGATCGGCTCGATCTGCGCCGACAGGGTTTTCAGCTCGTAATCGACTTCGCGCTCGTACATGTCCGCGATCTCGTCCATCAGGTCGTCGAGCGAACCGGACTCCTCGCCCACGGCGATCATCTGCAGCACCACGGGCGTAAACACGCCGGCCGCCACCGAGGTGCGCAGGATGCTTTCGCCCCGCTCCACGCCGTCGCGCATCTGCTCCACGCGCGCGCTCAGGTAGGTGTTGTCCACCGTTTGCGCCACCACCGTCAGCGCCTGCACGATGGGCACGCCGCTGGTGCTCGACAGGGCGAAGCTGCGGGCGAAGCGGGCCATCGTGCCCTTCAGGATGATCTTGCCGGCAATCGGCAGGCGCAGCTTGGCGCGGTCCCATTTATACAGGCCCTCTTTCGTGCGCAGCCAGGCGCGCCAGCCGAAAAAGCCGCCCACGCCCAGCATCAGCAGGATGGGCCAGTAGGTCACCGTGAAGCGCGAGGTGCCGATCAGGAAGCGCGTCATCAGGGGCAGTTCCGCGTGGAAGCTGGCGAACACTTTTTCGAACTGGGGAATGACGAAGATATTCACCACGATCATCGCGGCGACCATGGCGAAGACGACGAAGCTCGGGTAGCGCGTGGCCGACTTGACGCGCGCGCGCATGTCGCGGTCGAATTCCAGGTGATCGAACAGGCGCAGGAACACTTCGTCGAGGCGCCCCGTCATTTCGCCCACGCGCACCATCGACAGATAAAACGGCGTGAAGATGGCGGGATGGCGCGCCATGGCGGCCGACAACTCGCGCCCCGCATCCAGCGACTCGCGCACGTCCTTGATGATGCGCCCGAACGCGGGGCTGATGGCGGATTCCTGCAGGCCGGCCAGTCCCCGCATGATGGGCACGCCCGCCTTGAGCAGGGTGTACAGCTGGCGGCTGAACAGCTGCACGTCCATGGGCGTGACTTTTTTCTCGGTCAGCTTGTCCCACCAGCCCAATTTGCTGGCGCCGGCGCCCGCCACCGTCTGTTTGGTGGCGCTGATGTCGACGGGCGTACTGCCGCCCGCCATCAACTGATCGGCCACGGCGCCGCTGTCGGCGCCTTCCATCACGCCGGTCAGCAGTTCGCCGTTGGCATTGCGCGCCTTGTAAGCAAAAAACGCCACGTCAATCCTCGCTCTGGTTGCTGATGCGCATCGCTTCCATCACCGTCGTGCGGCCTTGCACCACCAGCTGCACGGCGTGGCGGCGCAAGGTGTCGCCGGCCATCTGCGCCGTCGCCACCTTCATGAAGTGCGATGGATCGGCATGGTTGGCGGCATCGGCCACGGCGCGCGTAATTTCCAGCAATTCGTACACGCCCGTGCGGCCCCGGTAACCCATGCCATTGCAATGCGAACAGCCTTTGCCGTGGAAATACTGGTTGCGCTCGACCAGCTCGCCCAATTCCAGGCGCAGCCATTCGTATTCGTTCGGCGTGGGCTGGTACGGCGTGCTGCAGCTTTCGCAGATCACGCGCACCAGACGCTGCGCCAGCACGGCTTGCAGCGAGCTGCCCACCATGTAGCGGGGCACGCCCATGTCCATCAGGCGCAGCGGCGTGCTGATGGCGTCGTTCGTATGCAGGGTCGACAGCACCAGGTGACCCGTCATGGCGGCGCGCAAGCCGATTTGCGCCGTTTCCTGGTCGCGCATCTCGCCGACGAGCACGATGTCGGGATCTTGCCGCAAGGCCGAACGCAGCACTCTGGCAAAGTTCAGTTCGATCTTGTCGTTCACTTGCACCTGGTTAATGCCGGGCAAACGGTACTCGACGGGGTCTTCCACCGTGATGAGCTTTTTTTCCACGGAATTGAGTTCGGACAAGGCGCAGTACAGGGTCGTCGTCTTGCCGCTGCCGGTCGGCCCCGTCACCAGCACGAGGCCGTTCGGGCGGCTGACGATGGCGCGGAACTGCTGCACCAGCTTGGGCGGCATGCCGATCGCGTCCAGGCGCAAGGTCGTGCCGCCCTGGTTCAGCAGACGCATCACCACCGATTCGCCGTACTGCGTCGGCATGGTGGAAATACGCACGTCGATGCGCTGGTTTTTTACGCGGATGGCGAAACGGCCGTCCTGCGGCAGGCGCTTCTCGGAAATATCGAGGTCCGACATCAGTTTCAGGCGCAGCGCCAGCGAACTGGCGATCTTGCTGTCCGCTTCCGTCTGCAGGTGCAGCACGCCGTCGATGCGGAAGCGGATCTGCAGCCGGCCTTCCTGCGGCTCGATGTGGATGTCGGAGGCGCGCACCTGCGTGGCATCCTCGAACACCGATTGCAGCAGCTTGACGATGGGCGCCTCTTCCAGGCCCGGATTGGCGGCCAGCGCGCCGAAGTCGACGGACACGTCGCCCAGATCCTGCTCCAGCTCGCGCGTCAGGGTCGAGATGTCTTCCGTGCGGCGGTAGATGCGGTCGATGGCGGCCAGCACTTCCGTTTCATTGACCACGGCCAGTTCGATCTGGCGCTTGACCAGGCGCGAAATTTCATCGTACGCGAACAGGTCGGTGGGATCGGACATGCCGACCAGCAAGCCCTCGCGGCGGTCTTCCAGCACCAGCGCGCGGAAGCGGCGCGCCTGGGTTTCCGGCAGCAGCCGCACCAGTTCGGGATTGATGTTGAAAAACTTCAGATTGATATAGGGAATGTCGAGCTGGCGTGCCAGCGCGCCTGAAATCTGCTCTTCCGTGACGAAGCCGTGCTCGACAAAAACGCGGCCCAGCTTGCGTCCCGAACGCTTCTGTTCCGTCAAGGCCTGGCCCAACTGTTCTTCCGTCAGCAACTTCTGCTGCACCAAAATTTCACCGAGCCGGACTTTCTCTGGCCTTGCCATTGCTTACTCCTCGACAAACAAATTTCACAGAAGATACACGCCTGCGGCGCGCACAGGCATTTTATTCCAGAACCTGTTGTTTCTTAAAGAAAATACATTCCATCATTTGATTTTTGCGCATTTCAACATGATGCAAGGAAACACTTGCCGCCCGCCTGCGCCCATGGCAATAATGGCGGTCGTTCACCGTCTTCCCTGCCGACCATTGCCCCTATGAACGCCTGCGCCATCGAGTTCCACAACGTACATCTGCAGCTGGCGGGCAGCGCCGTGCTGCGCGGCGTCGACCTGCAGGTGCGCGCGGGTGAACTGTTCGGCCTGGTCGGCGTGAATGGCGCGGGCAAGACGAGCCTGCTCAAATGCCTGCTCGACTTTTGCACGCCGGAGCGGGGCGAGATCGCCATTTTCGGCCGGCCGCACCGGCATGGCGCGGCGCGCCAGCCGCTATCGTTTCTGCCGGAACGTTTCCAGGCGCCTTATTACCTGACGGGCGGCGACTTCCTGCGCTACCTGTCGCGCCTGCACGATGTGCGGCCCGATGCGCACGCCGTGCAGCAAGCCCTGGACGCGCTGGACCTGGCGCCGGACGCCTTGCTGCGTCCCGCGCGCGCCTATTCGAAAGGAATGATGCAGAAACTGGGGCTGGTCGCCTGCCTGCTGTCGGGCAAGCGGCAACTGGTGCTGGACGAACCGATGAGCGGACTCGACCCGAAGGCGCGCGCGCAATTCAAGCAGGTGCTGCGGCAAGCGCATGCGCAGGGCCGCGGCGCCCTGCTCACCTCGCATGCGCTGGCCGATGTGGAAGAATTGTGCGACCGCATGGCCATCCTGCATGCGGGCCGCATCGTATTTACGGGCACGCCCGCCGAATGCCGCGCCCGCCATGGCGGCACGGAAGACGCCAGCCTGGAGCAGGCTTTTCTCAATTGCATCGCGGCATGAACACCGACACGCAGGTTTCCAGCCACTACGCGCCCTCGCCGTACGGCATGTATCTGCGCCATTTCGGCTTGCGCACGGCGCCGTTCGGCATCACGCCGGACCCGGCCTTTTTCTATCCCGGCAATACGCGGGGCGAACTGCTCGATGCGCTGCTGTATGCCGTCACGCAAGGCGAAGGCATCATCAAGCTGACGGGAGAAGTGGGCAGCGGCAAGACCATGCTGTGCCGCATGCTGGCCGAACGCCTGCCGCCCCAGGTCGACGTGCTGTACCTGCTCAATCCCTGCCTGGAGCCGGACGAAGTGCTGCACGCCATCGCTGCCGAACTGGGCCTGGAACTGGACGGATGCCGCGCCGATGCCGCGCTGCGCGCCCTGCACGGCGAGCTGATCGCCAGGCATGCGGCCGGGCGCCAGGTGGTGCTGCTGGCCGAAGAGGCGCAAGCCATGCCGGGCGCCACCCTGGAAGCGCTGCGCCTGCTGACGAACCTGGAAACGGCCAGTCACAAGCTGCTGCAAATCGTGCTGTTTGGCCAGCCGGAATTGCAGCACACCCTGGACTTGCCCCAGTTCCGCCAATTGAAGGAACGCATCACCCACAGTTTCACCGTGCCGCGCCTGCCGCAAGCCTTGCTGAACGATTATCTGGCGTGCCGCCTGGCCGCCGCCGGCCGCCTGGCGCCGCTCGTTTTTACGCCTGCCGCGCTGCGCCGGCTGGCGCGCGCGGCGCAGGGCATCGTACGCAGGGTCAATATCCTGGCCGACAAGGCCTTGTTGGCCGCGTTTGCGGACGATGCGCAGGAAATCAGCGCGCGCCACGTGCGCCTGGCCATTGCCGACAGCCCCTTCCACCGCCCGCCCTGGCATGCGGGCAAGCTGCTGGCGGGCGTCTTGAGCGCGCTGATGCTGCTGCTGGCTGCGGCACTGCTGTGGCAATGGCTGGTACCGGGCCAAACGGCGGCTATCTCGGCCCCGGCTGCCGTCCCACGCGCACCGCTGCCGGCGCCGTCGACGCTGCTCGAGGGCAAGCTGGCCGAATCGCGCGACTGGCTGACACGGCAAAGGCCGCAGCAACTGGTGCTGCAAATCGCCAGCCTGCCCGCCACCGAAACGGCCGCGGCGGAAACTTTCCTGCAGCAGGCGCAGCAAGCGATCGGCCTGCGCGATCTTCACGTGTTTCGCCTGCCTGGCGCAGCGCCCGCAAACGCCATCGCGCGCCTGGACATCGTCTACGGCAGCTTCGCCGACCGGGCCAGCGCCGAAGCCGTTTGGGCGAGGCTGGCCCCCTCGTCGCCACAGAAAATATTGCTGAACGACATAGGTAGTATCCGTACGGAAATGAAAGCCGCGACACCGGCACCAGCGGCGCGTGGTAGCCCCTGACTTTATTTCGGTATATTGCCTTCGGAGCCCGCACAGCCGATTGATTTTAGGCGATCATGCTGGGTAAAATTGCAAAGGCACAACACGACTCCAAGGGCGAACTTTTCATGAATCAACACCCTATTCCTGTGCTGGCCTCCTGGGTCGCCCTCGCCTGCGGCACCGTGCTGTCCGGCTGCGCCACGCATCAAATGCCGCTGTCGCCTGCCCACCTCAATACCGCGCCCGTCGCCGGCGGCGCCATTCCCGAACCGGTGCAGCAAAGCAGCGCGCTGGCCGCGCCCTTGCCCGCGCCCAAGGTGGAAACCTACAGCGTCACCGTGCACAAGGTGCCCGTGCAATCGCTGCTGTTTGCGCTGGCGCGCGACGCGGGCATGAATATCGACATCCACCCGCAGATCGAAGGCAGCGTCACCCTGAATGCGCTGAACCAGACCCTGCCGCAATTGCTGGCACGTATCGGCAAGCAAGTCGATATGCGCTACGAAATCGATGGCAAGAACCTGACGGTGCTGCCCGACGCACCCGTATGGCGCAATTACAAGATCGATTACGTCAACATCGCGCGCAGCACCAACAGCAGCGTGAATATCGCTACGCAAATTTCCACGGCGGGCGGCGGGTCGAACAACGCCAGCAATCCCGTTGGCAGCACGCAAGGCAGCGGCGGCAACGGCAATAACAATTCGACCACCCTGGTCGTGAATCGTTCGGAAAATAACTTCTGGTACAGCCTGGAAAAAAATATCCGCGACCTGCTGCGCGACACCACGCTCAACGACGTGCAGGTCGACCCGCTGGCGCAGCTGAACCAGCAATTGACGGCCGCACAGGGCAATACGCCAGGCCAGCAGGGACAAGCGGGTCAGCCAGGCCAGCCGGGCCAGCAGCAGAATCAGGGCGGCAACCAATACGGCAGCCAGGCGCCGATGCAGACTGGCGGCCAGTATGCGCCAGGCCAGCAGGCACCCAACCAGAATGCGAATCCTGGCCAGCAGCTCGACGCGAACGGCCTGCCGCTATTAAAACTGGCCAACAAGGGCAGCCCCTCGTCCGTCGTCGTCAACGTGGAAGGCGGCTTGATCGCCGTGCGCGCCACGGGTCGCCAGCACGAAAAGATCGCCGAATTCCTCGACGCCGTGTTGCACAGCGCCAAGCGGCAAGTGCTGATCGAGGCGACCATCATCGAGGTGCGCCTGAGCAATGAATATCAGCAAGGCATCAACTGGTCGCGCCTGACGGGCAGCCTGAGCCTGAACCAGGGCCGTGTCGGCACCCTGCCCCTGCCCAGCGGCGTGCTGCCGGGTACGTCGCCCGGCATCTTCGTGCTCAACTACATGAAGGATAGTTTCAGGACCACCATCCAGCTGCTCGAATCGTTCGGCAAGGTGAAAGTGCTGTCCAGCCCGAAGATCAGCGTGCTCAACAATCAAACGGCCATGTTGAAGGTGGTCGACAACAATGTCTTCTTTACCATCAAGGTGACGCCGGCCGTGATCAGTTCGACTGGCACCATCACCACGCCCGCCACCTATGAGTCGAAACTGGAAACGGTGCCCGTCGGCTTCGTCATGAGCGTCACGCCGCAGATTTCCGACAGCGACGAAGTCACGCTCAATGTGCGCCCCACCATTACGCGCATCGTGGGTTATGTGCAAGACCCGAATCCGGCCCTGGCCACGGCCAGCGTGATCAGCCGCGTGCCCGTGATCCAGGCGCGCGAGCTGGAATCGATCATGAAAGTGGGCAATGGCCAGATCGCCGTGATGGGCGGCCTGATGCAGGATTCCATCGACAATGCCAAGGATGGCGTGCCCGGCCTGTCCAGCCTGCCCGTCGTGGGCAATTTGTTCACCTATCGTAATGAGGCAAGCAGCAAGACGGAGCTGGTGATCTTCATGCGCCCCGTCGTGGTCAAGGATGCCAGCATCGAAGGCGATTACCGCGACTACCGTTACCTGCTGCCCGGCCAGGCGCCGCTCAACAGCCAGCCGTACACGGATGGCCCGCCGGCGCCAGCCGTCCAGCCGCAGGCACGCCTGCAGGGAGACGTCCCATGAGCTTGTTGATGCAGGCGCTCAAGAAAGCCGAGCGCGCCAAGCAGAACAGCCTTTCCGACGAAGAACTGGAAAAGCCGTCCGAAGCCTACGACCAGGTGCTGGAACTGGCGCCGGCCGACGCCCTGCCGCCCCGCCCAGCGCCTGCCGCGCCACCGCCCGCGCAGCCGGCAAGCAGCTTGCGCCTGGAACCGCTGCAGGACGCTCCCGCGCCGCAGCCCGAGTCCAGCGGCGCGCAGCCCGGTTCACAGCAAGGCACGCAACCTGGCCCGCCCCCCGAGCCGCCGCGCGCCCGTCCGGAACCGCCGCCCGCCAAGCCACGCGCCAGCCGCAGCAATCCGCCGCCGAAAGGCCCCACCGGCCCCATCAGCGTCGACCCGGCCACCGTGCGCCTGGCCGTGCTGCTGGCGATCCTGCTGCTGGTGGCGGGATCGATGGCGTACTGGTACTGGCGCGCCAGCAGCAGCCCCGGCGCGGGCGCCAACCTGCCCGGCGTACCCATGCCGCTGACGGACGCCCCGGGCACGGCCGGCGTTGCCGGCCCCATCGTGGTGCTGCCTGGGGCCGGCGGCGTCCTGCCGGACGCCCCGGCGCCCGCCCCGCTGCCGCAGGACGCGCCGCGCGAACAGCGCCCGCCAGCCGGCGCGGCGGAACAGCAGGCGATGATCCAGGCCGCCGCGCAAGCGGCCGTGGCCGCCCAGCTGGCGCAACTGCCGCCGCCTGCGCAGCCCAGCCTGCCACCGGTGGCCGCGCCCGACAATAGCCAGATCCAGGTGCTGCGCAACGATACGGCGCCGCAAATCAACCCAGGCGTGCAGCAAGCCTACCAGGCCTTCAATGCGGGCCAGCTGGGCCTTGCTCGCCAGCAATATGAAAGCGTGCTGCGGCAGGATGCCAACAACCGCGACGCGCTGCTGGGCCTGGCGGCCGTGGCCCTGCGCGAGAACCAGGGCGCGCAGGCGGCATCGCTGTACGTGCGCTTGCTCGAGATAAACCCGGACGATGGCGTCGCGCTGGCCGGCCTGATCGGCCTGCGCCAGGGCGACGTCGTGCAGAGCGAAGCCAGGCTGAAAGCCATCCTGGCCCGCACCCCCGACAGCGGCCCCGTGCTGTTTGCCCTGGGTAATGTGTATGCCAAGCAGCGCCGCTGGAACGAAGCGCAGCAGCAATTTTTCCGCGCCTACGGCGCCGCGCCCGGCAATCCCGACTATGCCTTCAACCTGGCCGTCGGCCTGGACCGGCTGAACCAGCCCAAGCTGGCCGCCACGTATTACCAGCGCGCCTTGACCCTGGCGCAAACCACGCCGGCCGCCTTCGACCAGGCCGTCGTGCAAACGCGTTTGCGCGAACTGGCGGCCCCCGCGCCGGCAGCACCGCCCCCGGCCGAGCCCGTCACCATCCCACCCCGTCAGGAATAAGCACTACATGGCAGAACAGGCAAAACTTCCGCTGGGCAAATTGCTGATCCAGAAAGGGGTGATCAGCGAAGACCAGTTGCGCATCGCCCTGATCGAGCAGCGGCGCAGCAGCGAACCGCTGGGCAAGCTGCTGATCACCCTGGGCTTCGTCACGGAAGCCACCGTGCGCGAGGCCCTCAGCGAAAACCTGAAACAGGTCAGCGCGGACCTGTCGAGCCTGGTGGTCGACGCCATCGCCCTGAAGCTGATTCCGAAGGACGTGGCCAAGCGCTACCGTGTCTTTCCCATCGTCTACGAGCGGCAGGCGGACAACCTGATCCTGGCCATGGCCGACACCAGCAACATCGTCGCGCTCGACCAGATCAGCGCCATGCTGGTCAAGGGCATCACGATTTCCACCGTGCTCGTCAACGAATCGGACATTTCGCGCGCCATCGACCAGTACTATGGTTTTGAATTGTCGATCGACGGCATCCTGCACGAAATCGAGACGGGCGAAGTCAGCTACCAGAGCATGGCCTCGCCCTCGGACGAGTACAGCCAGCCCATGGTGCGCCTGATCGACGCGCTGCTGGCCGACGCCGTGCAGAACGGCGCCTCGGACATCCATTTCGAGCCGGAACAGTCGTTCCTGCGCATCCGCTACCGCATCGACGGCATCCTGCGGCAAATCCGCAGCCTGCACAAATCGTACTGGCCGGCCATGGCCGTGCGCCTGAAGGTGATGTCGAACATGAATATCGCCGAAGCGCGCGCGCCGCAGGATGGACGCATCAGCATCAAGTTTTCTGGTCGGCAAATCGACTTCCGCGCGTCCGCGCAACCCACCACGCATGGCGAAAACGTCGTGCTGCGCGTGCTGGACCGGCAGAAGGGCATCGTCCCGCTGGACGGGCTGGGCCTGGCCGAAGCGGAACTGAACTTGCTCAAACTGATGATCGCCCGCCCCGACGGCGTGATCCTCGTGACGGGCCCGACGGGCAGCGGCAAGACCACCACCCTGTATTCGATACTCAACCATATCAATACGGAAAGCGTCAACATCATGACCCTGGAGGACCCGGTCGAGTATCCGATGAACATGATACGCCAGACCTCCGTCAACGAATCGGTCAAGCTGGGCTTTGCCGACGGCATCCGCTCGATGATGCGGCAAGACCCGGACATCATCCTCGTGGGCGAGATCCGCGACCGCGAAACGGCGGAAATGGCCTTTGCCGCCGCCATGACGGGCCACCAGGTGTATTCCACTTTGCATACGAGCTCGGCCATCGGTTCCGTGGCGCGCCTGCTCGACATCGGCATCCTGCCCGACATCATGGCCGGCAACATCATCGGCATCGTGGCGCAGCGCCTGGTGCGCCGCTTGTGTCCGCATTGCAAGGAAACCGTGATCGCCGACGACGTCGAGCGCCGCCTGCTGGGCCTGGCAGCAAGCGATGCGCCCGCGTCCATCTGCCGCGCCGTCGGCTGCGAGCGCTGCGCGCACCAGGGCTACAAGGGCCGCCTGGCGATCATGGAAATCCTCAAGATGACGGCTGAACTCGATGAATTGACGGCGCGCCGCGCCAGTTCGCGCGAATTGAAGAACGCGGCGCGCGCGGCCGGCTTCAAGGGCATCGTCGACGACGGCGTGCGCCGCGTGCTCGAAGGCGTGACCACGCTGGAAGAAGTGGGCCGCGTGGTCGACTTGACGGAAAGGCTGGCCTGATGGCGCAATATGTCTACCGCGCCATGGATGCCGCCGGCGCATTGATTCCCGGCAGCATGGAGGCGGCCAACGTGCCGGACCTGGAAGCGCGCCTGCACCGCATGCAGCTGGACTTGATCGACTGCAAGATCACGGGCCAGTATCTGGTGCTGCTGGGCAAGCGGGTCATCCACCGCCGCGACCTGATCAACTTCTGCTTCCACATGGAACAATTGACGGGTGCGGGCGTGCCCATCCTGGAAGGCTTGAACGACTTGCGCGAAAGCACGGACCACCCGCGCCTGCGCGAAGTCGTCACGGATCTGATCGAAAGCATCGAAGGCGGCTTGCCGCTGTCGGGCGCGCTGGCCCAGCATGGCGACATCTTCGACGCCACGTTTACCAGCCTGATCCTGGCGGGCGAACAGAGCGGCAAGATCGCCGAAGTGTTCAAGAACCTGTCGGAAAGCCTGAAGTGGCAGGACGAGCTGGCCTCGCAGACGCGCAAGATCGTCATGTACCCGGTCATCGTCGCGCTGGTGGTGGCGGGCGTGACGTTTTTCCTGATGATTTATCTGGTACCCCAGCTGACGGCCTTCATCCGCAACATGGGCGGCGAGCTGCCGCTGCACACGCGCGTGCTGATCTTTGTATCGAATGTGTTCATCGATTACTGGTATGTGCTGCTGGCCTTGCCCGTGCTGCTGTTTTTCGGCCTGCGCGCGCTGATCCGCCGCAGCGAGGCGGCCCGCTACGCGTGGGATGGCTTGAAGCTGCGGCTGTGGCTGGTCGGCCCCGTGCTGCACAAGATCATCCTGGCCCGCTTCGCCACGTTTTTTGCCCTGATGTATGCTTCCGGCATCACGATACTCGAATGCATCCGCCTGTCCGAAGGCATCGCCGGCAACCAGGTGGTGGCGGCCGGCCTGCGCCGCGCCGCCCAGCTGATCAGCGAAGGCCATGGCGTGACCGCCGCCTTCCAGCACACGGGCATCTTCCCGCCACTGGTGATCCGCATGCTCAAGGTGGGCGAGGCCACGGGCTCGCTGGACACGGCCTTGCGCAATGTCAGTTACTTTTACAACCGCGAAGTGAAGGAATTGATTGAAAAAGTGCAAGCCATGATCGAGCCGGCCATGACGGTCATCCTGGGCCTGCTGCTGGGCTGGATCATGCTGTCAGTGCTGGGGCCGATCTACGACACCATCAGCACGATGAAAACTTGAGACCGGAGACCTGAGACCGCCGTGTTCCGCAAACAATTACTCTACATCACCAGCGACGCGCTGTGCGCCTACGACTGGGACCACGGCGTGCTGGGCCAGGGCCAGGCCTTCCCCGCCAGCGCGGCCGGGCTGGACGGTTTCGCCGCGTGGCTGGAAGATCCGCAGGGGCAACGGTCGGGCGTGCCCGCCTACCTGCTGACGGACTTGATCGAGGAAGATTTCCAGCGCCAGCTGCTGCCCCACGTGCGCGGCAAGGCGGGCCGGGCCCTGCTGGAGCGGCGCAAGCAGCAATTACACCGCGACACGCCCTACCGGGGCAGCACCCTGCTGGGCCGCGAAAGCACGGGCCGCCACGACGACCAGGTACTGTTCTTTGCGCTGACCAACCCATCCTTGCTGCAGCCATGGACGGAGGCGCTCGAGCACTTGCGCGTGCCCGTGGCCGGCATTTATTCGACCAGCCTGCTCAGTATCGCGCTGGTCAAAAAGCTGTCGGTCGCGCACGAACACTTGCTGCTGGTGACGCAGCAGTCGGGCGGCTTGCGGCAAAGCTACTATGAAAAGGGCCAGCTGCGCTTTTCGCGCCAGACGGCCACCATCGCGCTCGATGGCGTGGCCGTGAATATTGCGCTGGAAACGGAAAAAACGCGGCAATTTCTCACCAGCACGCGCATGCTGGCGCGCGGCGACGTCTTGAATACCGTCATCCTGGCGCCGGCCGCGCAAATCGCCAAGCTCGAACTGCTGTGCGACAACGGCGTCGAAGTGGCTTACCACTTCATCGACCTGCAGCTGGCGGGCGAACGGGTGGGCTTGCGCCGCACGCCGGCGCTGGCCGACGAATTGCTGCTGACTTTGTTGGGCAAGCATCCGCCGTCCAGCCACTATCCGCCCGGCGCGCTGGCGCGCTATTACCACTTCCAGCGCGCGCGCAAGACGCTGTATGGCGCCAGCACGCTGATCGGCGCATCGGCGGCCCTGTGGTGCGCGATTAACTTGCTCGGCGGCATAGCCGACGGGGCCGCCATCGAACGCCTGGCGCAGGAAACGGCGTCCTATCAGGAGCGCTACCGCAGCGTCATGTCGACCCAGCCGCCGGCGCCGGCCAAGACGCAAAACATGAAAGTGGCCGTGACCCTGGGCCACATGATCGCCAGCCAGGCGCCGGAGCCGGGCCGGCTGCTGGGCATACTGAGCGCCGCACTGGACCAGGCGCCGCAAGTCGCGCTGGGCCAGCTGCACTGGCATGCGGGCCAGGCGCCCGCGCGCGTGGCGAGCAATCAGACGCCGCCACAGCAGCAGCAAAGTACGGGCGCACCGGCCGGCAGCGCCCTGGCCGGCATTCCCGTCGCGCCGCCGCAGGCCTTGCGCCTGGAAGCGGACGTGGCCATGCCGAACAACGATTACCGCGCGGCCCTGGCGGCCATCACGGCCTTCGCGCAAACCCTGGCGCGCCAGCCGGGCATGCAGGTGACGATCGAGGAAACGCCGCTCGACCTGCGCCCCAGCGCGGCCCTGTCCGGCAAGAGCGCCGTGCCGGCGCCGGCCAGCCAGGCCCGCTTCACCCTCTTGCTCGCGTGGCAGCCATGAGCGGCCCCGTCAAACAGCCGCCCCTGCCCGGCATGCAACGGAGCGGCACGCCCGCGCGCGCGCTGCCGGCCTGGCTGGGCGAACTGCATCTGATACGCCGCGCCCTGCTGTGCTTTGCGCTGACCTTGCTGGCCAGCGTGGTGCTGCTGAGCCTGAGTGCCGCCTACCGGGCGCGTCAAGCACAGCAGCTGGACCTGGCCCAGCGCACGCGTTCGGCGGCCGCCCTCCTGTTCAACCATGCGGAGGCGGAAAAGCAGGAAATCCGCGCCTACGAACCGCAATTCCTGGCCCTGCGCCAGCGCGGCCTGATCGGTGAGGAAAACCGCCTGGCCTGGATCGACGCCATCCGCCGCAGCCAGGAACAGCGCAAACTGCTGCCGATCAGCTATGACATCAGCCCGCAGCAAGCGCTGCAAGTACCGTTGCCCATGGTGATGGGACAATATCAGCTGCGCGGCAGCCGCATGCGCCTGCAGATGGATTTGCTGCACGAGATGGATTTGCTGAACCTGCTGGACGATTTGCGCCAGGCCGGCTATTTCGCCGTGCAGGATTGCACGCTCAAGCGCCACGCTGCGGCCGGGGCCGGTCCAGGCAGCGGAGCTGCGCCCACCGTGGGCGCCGAATGCGAGCTGCTGTGGCTGACCCTGGGCAGCGCGCCCGTGCCGGGGCGGCCATGAGCGGCCCCCCCGTCCTGCGCGCCCCCCTCCTGCGCCTCCCCCTCCTGCGCCCCCTCGTCCTGGGCGTGCTGCTGGCCGGCGCCGCGCTCACGGCCCAGGCACAGTCGCCGCAACTGGGCCGTTTGTTCCTGTCGCCCGACCAGCGCGCCCAGCTCGACGCGCAGCGCTACGGCCCGCCGGCGCCCGATCCTGCCCTGGCGGCACCCCCGGCCCCGCCGCCGCCACCGCCGCCTGCCCCGCCCGTGGAATTGAATGGCGTGGTACAGCGCAGCAGCGGCCGCTCTACCGTCTGGCTGAACCAGGAAACGCAAAACGAACCGCACAACCGCCTTGCGCGCGACAAGTCCGGCACGCCCGGCGCCCTGACCTTGCGCCTGTCGAACGGCCAGGTGGTGCTGCTGAAGCCCGGCCAGCGCTACGACCCGGCCAGCGGCACGGTCACCGAGGCGCCGCCATGACGCCTCACCAACCGCATCGCCAACTTCGTCGCCAGCGCGGCGCCGCCCTGTTGCTGCTGGTGGCCGTGCTGGGCCTGGGCACGGCCAGCCTGCTGATCGGCGCCTTCGGGCGCAACACGGGCGAGGCCGAACGCCAGCAGCGCACCCTGGCCACCCTGGCGCAGGCGCGCGACGCCTTGCTGGGCTTTGCGGCGGCCAATGGCCGCCTGCCCCGTCCGGCCGCCTCCGCCCTCGACGGGCGCGAACGGGCCGCCGACTGCGCCAACGACGCCGAGTGCAGCGGCTTTTTGCCGTGGGTGGCGCTGGGCGTGGACGGCGTCGACGCCTGGGGCAAGCTGCTGCGCTACAGCGTCACGCCGGAAATGGCGCGCGCGCCCATCGTCTCGTTTTCCGCTGTCGCCAACAGAGTCGTGCTCACGCGCGACGGGCGCGGCGCATTCGCTTTCGTGGCGGGCCAGGACCAGTGCGACGTCAGCGCCCAATGCCTGCCCGTCGTGCTGTTCTCGCAAGGCAAGGATCACTACGGCACGGCCGCCAGCGGCGTGGCGCAGATCAACACGGCACGCGGCAATATCGACGAAGCCGCCAACGACGGCGCCAGCCGCCGCTTCATTAACCGCCCCGCCACCGAGCTTGCCACGCTGCCCGGTGGCGCCTTTGACGACATGCTGACCTGGATTACCTTGCCCACCCTGTATCAACGCATGCGCGCCGCGCGCAACCTGCCATGAGCGCCCGCCATGCGTGCCGCCAGGGCGGCTTTTCCCTGATCGAGATCGCCATCGTGCTCGTCATCGTCGGCCTGATGATCGGCGGCCTGGTCACGCCGTTGACGGTGCAGCTGGAACAGCGCAAGGTGGCCGAGACGCAACAGGCGCTCAATGAAGCGAAGGAAGCGCTGACGGGCTACGCGCTGCGCTACGGCTACCTGCCGTGTCCCGCCATCTCCGCCGGCAATGGCCTGGAAGACCGGCGCGGCGCCCGCTGCACGGGCGAAAAACGTGCGGGTTTCCTGCCCTGGGCCACCCTGGGGCTGCGCCAGGGCGACAGCTGGAACAATCTGTTCCGCTACAGCGTGACGCCCGCCTTCAGCGACAGCGAGCAGCAATTCAACCTGGGCACGCCGCGCGACATCAGCATCGTCACGCGCAATGGCGGCGCGCTGCTGCAGGCGACGGCGTTAAGGGACATCCCCGCCATGATCATGTCCCACGGCAAGAACGGCTTTGGCGCCACGGGCGTGCAGGGCCAGCGCCAGGCTATTCCTTTCAGCAACAATGTCGACGAGCGCAACAATGCATCGAACGCCACCACTGTCATCAGCCGCGCCGCCAGCGGCCCGCAGCAGCCGGGCGGCGAGTTCGACGATATCGTCGTCTGGCTGTCGCCGAACATCCTGTTCAACCGCATGGTGGCGGCGCAAAGGCTGCCCCGCTGATGCCGATGCTCCTGCCCGCCCTCACCATCGCCCGCTACACGCTGCTCGAAGCGCTGCGCAGCCGCCTGCCGTGGCTGTTCGTGCTGGCCGCCTGCGCCGCCGCCGGCCTGGCCGGCTTCCTGCAGCAACTGGCGCTGACGGAAAGCGGCGCCGTGCAGGCGGCGCTGCTCGCGGCCGCCTTGCGCCTGGCCAGCGTCTTCCTGCTGGCCACGTTCATCATCACCAGCATGGCGCGCGAAGCGGCCGACCGAGGCCTGGAATTGCTGCTGGCCTTGCCCATGCCGCGCGCAGCCTACCTGCTGGGCAAATTGCTGGGCTACGGGGCGTTGGCGGCCGTGCCCGCCGTGCTGTTCGGCCTGCTGATGGCGCTGTTCGCCGCGCCCGCGCAAAGCGCGCTGTGGGCGCTGTCCTTGCTGGGAGAATTGTGGATCGTCGCCGCCTTCAGCCTGCTGTGCGCGGCCAGCCTGCAGCAGGCCTTGCCCGCGCTGGCCGCGACTAGCGGTTTCTATGTGCTGGCGCGCATGCTGGGCAGCCTGCAGCTACTCGCGCACGGCCCGCAGGCGGGCGACTCCCTGGTGCAACAGGCCACGGCTGGCGCCATCGACGTGCTGGCCCTGCTCTTGCCCCGCCTCGACGCCTTTGCGCGCACGGAGTGGCTGCTGTACGCCACCGGCGACTGGCAAGCCCTGGCCAGTGTGGCGGCGCAAACGGCCATCTATGTGGCCTTGCTGGCCAGCTGCGCGCTGTGCGACTTTTACCGCAGGAACATCTGATGGCCGCCGCCCAGCGTCCCTGGTCGAGCGTGCCGCGCCCCCTGCGCTGGCTGCTGGCGGCCTGCCTGCTGCTGCAGCTGGGCTGGCGCCTGGCGCAGCAGCAGGCACCGCCACAGGCGCGGCCCCTGCCCGCCGCGCCGCCGGCAGCCGTGGCACGCCTGTCCAGCCTGGGCGAGCCGCTGGCCATGGCCAAGGCCATGCTGCTGTACCTGCAATCGTTCGAGGACCAGCCCGGCGTCAGCCTGCCGTGGCGCGAGCTCGACTATGACCGCCTGGCCGGCTGGCTGGAGACGGCGCAAACGCTCGACCCGCGCAGCCGCTACGCGCTGGTGGCCGCCAGCGAAGTGTACGCGGGCGTGGCCGATCCGCAGCGCGCGCGGCGCATGCTCGATTTTGTCGCCGCCAGCTTCGCCGCCGACCCGCAGCACCGCTGGCCCGCCATGGCGCAGGCGGCGCTGGTGGCCAAACACCAGTTGCATGACCTGCCGCTGGCGCTCGCCTATGCACGCGACCTGCGCCGGCTGGCAACGGGGCCGCAAGTGCCAGCCTGGGTGCGCGAGATGGAAGCGTTCATCCTGGAAGACATGGACCAGCTCGACAGCGCACGCCTGGTGATCGGCGGCCTGATCGCCAGCGGCCAGATCAGCGACCCGCACGAACTCGCTTTCCTCGCGCACAAGCTCGATGCACTGGCCGACAAGAAAAAGGCGGCGCCATGAGCGGCCGTCCGACATGCCGTGCGCGCGCGGCGCCAATTGCAGTAAACTGCCATACCAGTCCCCAGCACTTTTTTCCAAGGAAATCCCATGCTCCCACGCCGCCAGCACGGCTTTACGCTCGTAGAAATCGCCATCGTCCTGGTCATCATCGGCTTGCTGCTCGGCGGCGTGCTCAAGGGACAAGGCTTGATCGACAGCGCCAAGGTGAAAAACATCATCCAGCAGTCGAATGCGCTGACGGCCGCCGTCAACGCCTACCAAGACAAATTCCGCGCCCTGCCCGGCGACGATATCCAGGGCACCGTGCACGTACCAAATTCGGCCGGCAACGGCAATGGCGACGGCCAGATCGGCGACGGCCAGCCGCGCGAATTCACGCTGGCGCCGCAGCACCTTGCGCTGGGCGGCTTCATTACCGGCTCGTTCAACGGCACCTCGCAATTCATGACCAGCGCCCAGGGCGGCGCCGTCTACCTGTACAACGATGAAGTGGGCGGACGGGCCGGCAACGGCATCCGTTTCGACAACCTGCCCGAAGCCTACGCCGAGCAGATCGACAGCAAACTCGACGATGGCGTGGCCAGCACGGGCAGCGTCCGGGCGAACATGCCCTATGGCAATACCGGTGCTATCATCCCCCGCACCGCCGTCTTTTTCTGAGCCGCCACTCACTATCGAAGGAATACCATGCCACTGCACCGCAAACTCATCGTCTCCCTGGCCGCCGCCTGCGCCTTGCTGGCCGGCGGCGCGCACGCCCAATACGTGGGGCCGACGGCCGGCCCTGCCGCGCCCGGCAATGTGGCCGCCATCCTGAAAAATCCCGTCGACGACCAGGCCGTCGTGCTGCGCGGCCACCTGCTGCGCAAAGTGGGCAACGAGAAATACACGTTTTCCGACGGCACGGCGGAAATCCGCGTGGACATCGACGACAAGGTCTTCATGAACCGCCAGATCGACGCCAGGACCCGCGTGGAAATTCGCGGCGAAGTGGAAAAGGATTTCATGGAAAGCCCGGAAATCGATGTCGACGTGCTGACCGTGGTCCCCTAAGTTTCCCTGCCCTCCCGCCGCCACGGCGGGAGGGGCGTCACCTCCCTTCTGTATGCCTTGCGCAACCTTTTTTCCACCCAAGAAACTAGGCTTGTCAGAACAATCAATTTCGTCTAGCATCTTTTCATTCAAGGTCAGCCAGCGCCAGCGTGAGCCTGCCTGTCGACTCATCCATTCTGGGAGCTTTCCGGGTGCAAGATTTGCCTTCGATACGCTCAAGAATTTCATGGCTGGTGTTCGCCTGGGTCATTCCGACGGCCCTCGTGTTTCTCCTGCTCGTGGCGCAAAGCTACACGCGCGAACGCGACCATGTCGTCAGCGAAACGGCGCAGGCGGCGCGCGCCGTCTCCGCCGCCATCGAACGCGACTTGAGCGGCGCGCAGATGGCCGCGCGCCTCCTGGCCGCCTCGCCCGCCCTGCAAGACGACGATATCGACGCCCTGCGCACGCTGGCCGGCAGCCTGCTGCAGCCGGGCCTGGCCGTCAGCGCCTTCATCGTCTCCGACGCCAAGGGACGCCAGCTCATCAATACATCGCTGCCCGCCGGCCAGACACCGCCCCCTTTGCCGCAAAAATGGGCCGCCAGCATGGACCGCGCGCGCGACTACGGCAAGCCACGGCTGACCAGTTTGCTGACGTCGCCGGACGAGGTGCCGCGGCTGGCCCTGAACCAACGCTTGCCGCGTAACAAGGGACCCGCCTATGTGCTGACGGCGCTGTACCCGCCCGACTACCTGCCCTTGCTGCTGCGCGAGCTGCACCTGCCGGCCTACCTGGGCGCGGCCATCGTCAACGCCGACGGCATCAACGTGGCGCGCACCCTGGCGCCCCAGCGCTATGTGGGCCAGCGCAGCCCGGCCCCCCTGCTGGAGCAGATACGCCAGCAGCGCGAAGGCGTGCTGCGCCACGCCACCCTGGAAGGCATCGACGTGTATACGGGATTTCGCCGCGCGCCGGACGACGCCTGGACGGTGGCCGTCACCATCCGCACCAGCACGGTGGCCGAAGCCCTGCTGCGCTCCGTCGTCACCGGCTCCCTCATCCTGGCCCTGCTGCTGGGCGCCGGCTTTGCCCTGGCCTGGCGCGTGGGCGGCCGCCTGGCCCGCACCCTGCAGGAACTGACCGTGCAGATCCATGCGCTGGCGCAAGGCAAACCCCTGCTTTCGAACAAGCACACGGACCGCGAATCGGCCGACATGGCAGCCGCGCTGGGCGCGCTGGAACGCGACTTGCGGCGCCACCGCACACAGCTCGAAAGCCTGGTGAGCGAGCGCACCCTGGCCCTGGAAAAATCCACGCGCCTGCTGGAAACCGTCTACGCGACGGCGCCCATCGGCATGCTGTTCGTGGGACTGGACTTGCGCGTCGTCATGATCAACCAGTACCTGGCCGCCATCCACGGGGCCAGCGTGGCGCAGCATCTGGGCCGTCCCGTGGGCGCCATGCTGTTCGACGCCGCCGTGCGCATGGAGGTGGAACGCTGCGTGCGCCAGGTGCTCGAAACGGGATCGCCCATCGTCGACCTCGAATTGCAGGGTCATGGCGGGCGGCAGCGCGAGCAGCTCAGTCACTGGATCGTCTCGTATCACCCGATTTTCGGCCCCGAGCAGCAGTTGCTGGGCGTGTCGGGCCTGTGGCTCGATATTAGCGAGCGCAAGCGCAGCGAAGCGGAATTTCGCCGCTCGAAACACCTGTTCGGCACCATCATTGAAAACATCCCGGCCATGGTCTTCGTCAAGCGTGCCGACAAGCTGAGCTTTGAAATGGTCAACCGCCATGCGGAACTGACCCTGGGACGCTCGCGCGAGCAATTGCTGGGCAAGACGGACCACGACTTCTTCCCGCCGCAGCAGGCGGCCGCCTTCGTCAGCGCCGACCGCAAGCTGCTGGCCACGGGGCAGATGGTGGAAATCGAGCAGGAGCCGATCAACACGGCCGACGGCACCACGCGCCACTTCACCACGCGCAAGGTGGTGCTGCGCGACGACGCGGGGCGCGCCAGCCACGTGCTGGGGGTGTCGATCGACATCACGGAACGCAAGCGCGCCACCGAGGTGCTGCACGCCACCACCTTGCGCCTGGAACAGAGCGAGCGCTTCATCCGCACCGTCACCGACAACCTGCCCGGCATGGTGTCGTACTGGGGCGCCGATCTGCGTTGCCGCTTCGCAAATAATTTCTATAACGAATGGTTTGGCCGCAGCAGCGCCGAGCTGGCCGGCATCCACATGAGCGAATTGCTGGGGCAGGAACTGTTTGACGTGTATGCGCCCCACGTCGAGGGCGTGCTGGCGGGCCGGCCGCAAAGCTTCGAGCGCGACCTGCTCGACCCCACGGGCCAGGTATGCCATACGTGGACCAATTACATCCCCGACGTCGACGACAGCGGCGGCGTGCGCGGCTTCTTCGTGCTGGCCTCGGACGTCTCCGAGCTCAAGCGCACGGAATTGCGCCTGCACGAACTCAACGAGCAAATGGTGCGCGCGCGCGACAAGGCCGAGGCGGCCAGCACGGCGAAGAGCGAATTCGTCGCGAACATGAGCCATGAAATCCGCACGCCGATGAACGCCATCATCGGCCTGGCGCGCCTGCTGGAAGAGTCGCCGCTGGAACGGCGCGAGCGCAGCTACGTCGGCAAGATCCAGATGGCCACGCAGTCGCTGCTCCACATCGTCAACGACGTGCTCGATTTTTCCAAGATCGAGGCGGGACAGATGGTGCTGGAACAGCGCCGCTTCCAGCTCGAACGCATGCTCGGCAGCGTCGGCGTGCTGCTGGCCAGCAGTGCCTGGGCGCGCGGCGTGGAGCCCGTGTTCGTGCTGGCCCCCGGCGTGCCGGACGAGCTGATCGGCGACGCCCTGCGCGTGGAACAGATCCTGATCAACCTGGTGGGCAACGCCGTCAAATTCACTTCGCATGGCGAAGTGGTGCTGTCCATCGGCATGGCGGCCGAGGATGCGGCCAGCGTGACCCTGGAGTTTTCCGTGCGCGACACGGGCATCGGCATCGGCGCGGCCGAGCAGGAACGCATCTTCGACGCGTTTTCCCAGGGCGACAGCGGCACCAGCCGCAAATACGGCGGCACGGGATTGGGGCTGGCCATTTGCCGGCGCATGGTGGAATTGATGGGCGGCCAGCTCAGCGTGAAAAGCGCGCTGGGCCAGGGTTCCGACTTCCGCTTCCGCTGCCGCTTCGGCAAGGCGGCGGCGCCGCACGAGCCGCGCGGCAAGGGCGCGCCCAGGGCCCTGTCGCTGCTGATCATCGACGACAACGCCAGCGTGCGCGCCATGCTGGAAGACTGGTGCGCGGCGCAGGGCTGGCACAGCCGCAGCGCCGACAGCGGCGCGGCCGGCCTGGCCTTGCTGCGCCAGGCCGGTGGCCCGGACGGCTTGCCGCCGGCAGACCTGGTGCTGCTCGACGCGGCCATGCCAGGCATGGATGGCATTTCCATGCTCACCGAGGCGCGCGCCGATGCGCTCTTGGCGCTGCCGCCCGTGATCATGCTGGTGGCCGACCAGGACAGCGAAAACCTCGAACGCCTGGCCGACAGCCTGATGCTGGCCGGCATCGTCTCGAAACCGGCCACCCCGGCACGCCTGCTGGCGGCCGTGACGGCCGTGCGCGAAGGCCGCAGCGCGCCGTCCGCGCTGCCCGTGTCCACGCCCTTGTCGGGCTTGCTGGAAGGCATGCGCGTCCTGCTGGTGGAAGACAATGAAATCAACCAGGAAGTGGCGCAGTACATCCTGCTGCACTCGGGCGCGCGCGTGGCCGTGGCCGCCAACGGCCGGCTGGCCGTCGACTTGCTTGCCAGCACGCCGGACGCCTGGGACGTGGTGCTGATGGATTTGCAGATGCCCGTCATGAACGGCTACGACGCCACCCTGGCCATCCGCGCGCTGGGCTTGCCGGACCTGCCCATCGTCGCCATGACGGCCAATGCCATGGACGAGGACCGTCTGCGCGCCATCGCCAGCGGCATGAATGCGCATGTGGCCAAACCGATCGATGTCGACGACATGATCGAGACCCTGACCCGGCTGGTGCCGGCGCCGCCGGGTGCGGGCACTGGCGGCAGCGCCATGCCGGCCGCGAACGCCGTCGCGTGGATGGCCGATGTGCCGGCCACGGTGCCCGGCATCGACCTGGCGGCGGCCCTGCACCGCTTCGGCGGCGACTACGGCGCCTTCCTGGCCCTGCTCAAGCGCTTTGAAAATTCGCAAGGCGACGCCGTCGAGGACACGCGGCGCCTGCTGGCCGCCGGCCAGACGCGGCAGGCGGCGCAGCTGCTGCACCGCGTGTGCGGCGTGGCGGCCAACCTGGGCGCGGCCCACGTCGCCAGCCTGGCAGGCGAGGCGGAAAAAACGCTCAAAACGGCGCAATCGCACGCGACACCCGCCTTGCTGGGGCAGCTGGAACTGGCGATGGCCGAAGTCATCGAGGCGGCGCGCACCCTGCCCTCGCCCCTGCGGCGCGGGCAGGGTGCACCCGCCGCACCCGGCAGCGCGCCGCCCGACCTGCGCGCCGGCCTGGCCGACTTGCTTGTCCTGATCCGCAACAATAACCTGAAGGCGCTGGCCCAATTCCACGCGCTGCACCCCGCCCTGCAACAATCAGACCGGGAAGCGGCCCTGGCGCTGGCCAACGCGATCGAAACCCTGAATTTTTCCGAAGCGGAAAAACTCGTGCTCGATCAGCTGAAACGAGAGGAAAACAAGTGAGCTGGACCAACCTTGCCATGAACGGGCGCATCCTCATCGTCGATGACGCCATGGAAAACATCCAGATCCTGCACCAGTTGCTGCGCGAGGAACACGAGGTGCTGTTCGCCCTGAGCGGAGAAAAGGCTCTGGAAATTGCGCATAATCAACTGCCGGACCTGATCCTGCTCGACGCCGTCATGCCCGGCATGGATGGCTACGCCGTCTGCAATGCGCTGCGCGAATCGGCCATCCTGAGCGCCATTCCCGTCATTTTCGTCACGGCCCTGAACCAGCCCGAGGACGAGACGCGGGCGCTGGAAGCGGGCGCCGTCGATTTCATCACGAAACCGTTCAACGCAGCCGTCGTGCGGGCCCGCGTGCGCAGCCAGCTGACCATCAAGCGGCAGGCCGACGCCATGCGCGAGCTGTCGCTGACGGATACGCTGACGGGCGTGGCCAACCGGCGCAGCTTCAATGACACGATGGACAGCGAATGGCGGCGCTGCGCGCGCGACGGCGTGCCGATGGCCCTCATCATGGCCGATATCGACCACTTCAAGGATTACAACGACACGTATGGCCACCAGGCGGGCGACCTGTGCCTGCAGCAGGTGAGTGACGCCCTGCGTCGCTGCGCCGTGCGCCCGCCCGACCTGCTGGCGCGCTACGGCGGCGAGGAATTCATCATCCTGCTGCCGCAGGAAACGCGCGACGGCGCCGAAGTGGTGGCCCAGCGCATCCTCGACGAAGTGCGCGCGCTGCAAATTGCCCACGCCAGATCGAGCGCCGGCCCGCACGTCACCGTCAGCCTGGGCATGGCCAGCGTCATGCCCACGGAAGGCATGGACCCCAGCGCCCTGATCCGCGCCGCCGACGCCCTGCTGTACCGCGCCAAGCAGACGGGGCGGGACAGGTATTGCGCGTCGGAGGGGGAGTAATCAGGCAGACTATCGGCCCTTTGCGGGCGGGCCGTTGGACCGCTTGCCGCCGGATGGCCGTCCCGTCGTGCTGGGCCAGCCACCCGCATTGCCGGGACCGCGACCTCTGCCCGTAGCGCTGCTACCCTTGGCGGCGCCCTTGCCAGCGCCGCTGTTTCCGCTGCTTGCATTGTTAGACATCATCCACTCCTTCGCCGGAAAGCGCCGGCGCGCCACCAGCGTACATCCGGCGCACGCGCAGGAGCGCACGGCTGCCTGTCGGACTGCCGCACGATGCCGCCACATGTCGGCTTACGCCCTGCGGGCTAAGCCGACCTACGCCGACCTACGCCGACCTGCGATGCGGGCTCAGTTTGCCGCTCAGGGATAGCAGCGCATCAGAAATTCCGCCACGCACACGGGTTTCGTGTCGCCTTCCCTCTCCATGGTCACGGCCCAGTTCACTTGCGCCCCTTCCGGCACATCCTCGACGGAGAGGATGTCGAGCCGCGCGCGCAGGCGGCTGCCGACGGGCACGGGCGCGGGGAAGCGCACTTTATTGAGGCCATAGTTGATGGCCATGCGGATGCCGGCCATGTGCAGCGCACCCTGCAGCATGGCGGGCAGCAAGGACAGTGTGAGAAAGCCGTGCGCCACCGTGCAGCCGTACGGCGACTCGCGTGCGCAGCGCTCGGCGTCCACATGGATCCACTGATGGTCGTCCGTGGCGTCGGCAAAGGTGTCGATGCGCTGCTGCGTGATGGTGAGCCAGTCGGAGACGGCCACGTGCTGTCCCGACAAGGCCTGGAAACCGGCGATGCCGGCGATATCACGCATGCTGCTCTCCGGCCGGGCGGCGGCCGAACATGCCCATGCCTTCGACGGTGGTCACCACCTCGCCATGCTGGTTGCGCACGCTCCACACGGAAATGACGATGCCACGGTCCGGCTTCGACGTCGACGGGCGCACTTCCTTGACCTGGTAGGTCAGCTGCAGGGTGTCGCCTGCGCGCACGGGTTTGAGCCAACGGATGCTGTCCAGGCCGGGCGAACCCATGCTGGACGAATGCTTGAGCAGGTTATCGACCACCAGGCGCATCATCATGCCGCAGGTATGCCAGCCGCTGGCGATGACGCCCTTGAAGATGGTTTTTTCCGCCGCAGCATGGTCAACGTGAAACGGCTGCGGGTCGAAATCCGTGGCGAAGGCGATGATTTCCTTTTCTGTCACGTGGCGCTGGCCCAGGTCGATTTCCAGGCCTTGCGTAAAGTCTTCGAAATACCAGTGTTTCGGGGCAATAGCGGTCGATGCGGTCATGCGGTCTCCGTCGGCAAGAAGCCCGGCTGGGCGATAAAGCGCTCGATGTGATGGTCCACGTCGCCCAGGGTCAGGGCGATCATGGAGAGGCGCTTGAAATGATGGGCGGCGGGCAATTCGTCCGTCACGCCCATGCCGCCATGCAATTGCACGGCTTGCTGGCCGACAAAGGTGGCGGCCAGGCCCACCCGCGCCTTGGCGGCGGACACGGTACGGCGACGATCAAACGCGTCGTCGCTATCGGCCTTGGCGGCGGCCAGCATGGCCATCGAACGGGCTTGCTCCAGGTGGATGAACATGTCGGCCATGCGGTGCTGCAGGGCCTGGAACTTGCCGATCGGCGCGCCGAACTGCTGGCGCGTCTTCAAGTAGTCGAGCGTGGCGGCAAAGATGGCGTCCATGGCGCCCACGGCTTCCGCGCACAGCAGGGCGGCGCCATAGTCGAGTGCGGCATCGAGCACAGGCCAGCCCTGCCCCTTTTGTCCGACCAGGGCCTCATGCCCCAGCACCACTTGCACGAGGGTCACGGTGGCGGCGCGCTGGCCGTCGATGGTGCGGTAGTCGCGCACGGAAACGCCGGGCGCGTCGACGGGCACGAGGAATAGCGAAATGCCCTCCGTGTCCATCTGCCCTCCGCCGCTGCGCGCCGAGACGATCAGAGAATCCGCCTGGGCGCCATGAATGACGACGGTTTTCTCGCCGTCGAGCACGAAACCGTCGCCGCTGGCCGTGGCCGTCGTGGCGATATCGTGCAGGTCGTGGCGCGACTGCCGCTCGCCGAGCGCGCAAGCCAGTTTCAGGCTGCCGCTGGCCACCTGTTCCAGCACCGCATCACGGCCGCCCGCCAGGGTCAAGAAGCGCGCGCCGAGCACGGTGGCGAAATACGGTTCGACCACGAGGCCACGCCCCAGTTCCTGCATCACCAGCAGCATGTCGACGGTCGTGCCGTCGAAACCGCCCGCGGCGGCCGGCAGCGGCAAGGCCGTCATGCCCAGCTCGGCCAGGGTGGCCCAGGCGGCATCGGACGTACCCGTGGCGGAATGGATGATGGTTTGCCGCGTCTCAAACGGGTAATCCTTGTCGACCCAGCGCCGGAGCGCGTCGGCGAATTGCTGCTGTTCCTGATTAAAATGGAAGTCCATGTCGTCTCCTTCTGGCTTACAGGCCCAGGATCATCTGCGTGATGATGTTTTTCTGGATTTCATTCGAGCCGCCATAGATCGATGTCTTGCGGTAATTGAAGTAGTACGCGGCCAGCGGCGCGGCCAGGTCGTCGCCAGCGCTGCTGTTCGGCGCGCTGCCGTCAAGAAATGCTGGGTCGAAAGGCAAGGCTTGCGGGCCGATGGCTTCGACCATCAGTTCCGTCAGTTGCTGCTGCAGTTCCGAGCCGCGCACCTTCAGCATGGACGCCTGCGGCCCCGGCCCCTTGCCCTCGTCGCTGATGACGCGCAAGACCGTCATTTCCAGCGCCATCAATTCGATTTCCAGGTGGGCCACCTTGGCGGCAAACGCGGGGTCGTGCAGCAGCGGCGCGCCGCGCTTGGTCTGCTGCATGGCCAGCTGCTTGAGGAAAGTCAATTCGCGCTTCGAGCGGCCCACGGCGGCGATGCCCGTGCGCTCGTGGCCCAGCAGGTACTTGGCGTAGGTCCAGCCCTTGTTTTCCTGGCCGACCAGATTGCTGACGGGCACGCGCACATTGTCAAAAAAGACTTCGTTCACTTCGTGTTCTTCGTCGAGCATGATGATGGGGCGCACGGTGATGCCCGGCGTTTTCATGTCGATCAGCAAGAAACTGATGCCTTCCTGCTTGCGCACCGTGCTGTCCGTGCGCACCAGGCAAAAGATCATGTCCGCGTGCTGGCCAAGGGTGGTCCAGGTTTTCTGGCCATTGACGATGTAATGGTCGCCGTCGCGCTCGGCCGTGGTTTTCAGCGAGGCGAGGTCGGAACCTGCGCCCGGCTCCGAATAGCCCTGGCACCACCAGTCGTCGCAGTTGAGGATACGCGGTAAGTAATATGCCTTTTGTTCGGCGTTGGCGAAGGCCATGATGACGGGCGCCACCATATTGACGCCGAAGGGCAAAATCGGCGGCGTGGCGGCGCGCGCGCACTCGTCTTCCCAGATATGGCGCTGCACGGACGTCCAGCCCGTGCCGCCGTATTCGACGGGCCAGGCCGGCGCGGCCCAGCCTTGTTGCGCGACAATCTTGTGCCAGCGCACATAGTCGTCCTTGGCCAGACGCAGATGCTGGCGCACCTTGCGCTGCAAGTCCGCCGGCAGATGGGTGTCGAGGAAGGCGCGCACCGTGTCGCGGAACGCCGTCTCCCCGGCCGTGTAATGCAGGTCCATGTCTGTCTCCTTGTTCTTATGAGTTGCCGTGATGCCTGCACGCAAGGAAACTCAGCGCACAAAAAAGCACGACCGTTCTCAAGGATTGTACAACAGATTGGGAGCGGCGCCAGGGCTTTTACACAGGCCGGCGCCGGGTGGCATTGGCCGGCTGGCGGCCCGCAGCCGCCGTTGGCATCGCGTCTATGTGTGCGACAGAATATTGATGAGCTTGCCAAAAGGGTCGCGCACGAAAAAGCGCCTGACGCCCCAGGGCTCATCGCTCAGCCCATACTCGATGGCAAACCCTGCGGCAACCATGCGTGCAAATGCGGTATCGACGTCATCGACTTCAATCGACAGGTCTGGCACGGCCGTATTCGAGCCGCCTTGCGTGGCGAAGCTCACTTGAACACTCATCTCGGTTTGCGCACCATACGTCATGATCCAGCCGTGGTCCATCAGCAGGCTCAGGCCCAGCACCTCCTCGTAAAACCTCCGCGCCAGGCCCGGATCCGACACAGGGACATTGGCAACGATACGCTTGACTTGCATATTTTTCCTCCGTGTTAATGATTGAACCATTCAAAGCTCACCCCTGCCATTCCACATCCACAACCGCACCCAGAATTGGTGGCGAATCGAATTGACATTCATTCCATGGCGGATGGCCAATTCCACCACCTGCCGGTAGCAGGCAGCCAACTCGCCCTCTCGTCCGCCAAGTTCGGACGTAAGTACCATGGATGGTTCAGACCGTGGAAATGAAGGCAGCTGAAGTCACTGTGTACATGTTGACGTGTCCACGCCTGCATGTCTGTCCGGACCGAAATAGAACTCTTTCTTCAAGAGAAAGCAAAGCTCTACATTCAGCAACGAAACTGGTTTGGCTTCAGTCATCCAAGGCTTCATATGGTTGCAATAAAATTAATCTCAAGGGTTCTACGGAAAGGTCCGCTTCTGATGAGATTGCCACTTTTCACGATTACCTCTTTAGTAACAGCCCACGTAGAAGCAAATCCAATGCCGCAACTCCTTTTATCAAGCGCGCATTGCCTTCGTCACCGTCGGCGATCCAGAACGCCGCTTCTGCGAGACTGCCGTAGATCATCGAAGCCAGTGCCTCTGGGCAAGTGTCGGCCACGATGCCTTGATGAATCAGCTCGCGGATAAGCCCTTGCATCGACTCGAGGCAATGACGCTGCGAGTCCGGTGAAGCGCCTCCCAGCACCGCCCTGGCATCGCGTAAAACGATGCGCTGAATTTCCGGCTCCAGGGCCATCTCCAGATAGGCACGGCAGCGATGGCGAAAGCCTTCCCACAGATCGCCAGCGCTGTCGGAGATGCTTTGCAGGCGACCATCCATTTCCGCGTCGATCTGCTCTACCACCGCCAGCAGCAAGCCCTTCTTATCGCCGAAGTGATGATACAGCGCACCACGCGTCAGTCCTGCCTGCGCGGTGAGGTCGTCCATTGACGTATCGGCATAACCGCGCTCGCTGAACACTGTGCGGGCGGTAGCCAGCAACGATGCTCGGGTTTCTTCCATCTCCACACGCGTGCGGCGAACCATTGCTTTCCCCTTACATACATAACGTATGATTGTTTACATACAGTGCGTATGAATATATACTATTCATACGCGATGTATGTATTATCACTGGGACGCGTCTCCGCTGCAAGCATCGCATGCAGGGACCGATATCGATCCCCTTTGGCATCCGCTGCCACTGCATAGCAGCGGTCCGACGCCGCCTTTACCGGCACAAGCCGTTTATCGAATGATCAAATGAAGGATATGCACCATGAGTACGTCCCCCTACGCTGCCGCAGAAACGGCTGTCCGCCACCCGTGGCTGGCGGTCAGCGCTGTCGGCATGGCCACCTTTTCGGTCGTGACGACGGAAATGCTGCCGGTCGGCCTGTTGACGCCGATCGCTGACACCCTGGGCACCTCCACCGGAACCGCCGGGCTGATGATCTCGCTGCCAGCATTGCTGGCGGCCTTGTTCGCGCCGCTGGTCGTGATCGTCTCGGGAAACCTGGACCGGCGCACAATTCTCTGTGGCTTGCTCACTCTATTGTTGCTCGCAAACATAGCCTCGGCTCTGGCGCAGAACATGGCGTGGATGCTGGCGGCACGTGTTCTCGTCGGTTTTTGCATGGGCGGAATCTGGGCCATCGCCGGCGGTCTGGCGTCCCGGCTTGTTCCTGCCCGCTCGATCGGCTTGGCAACGTCGATTATCTTCGGTGGCGTGGCGGCCGCTTCCGTGCTGGGTGTGCCGCTAGGCGCACAAATCGGCGACGTTGCAGGATGGCGCTGGGCCTTCGGCGCCATGGCGCTGTTCAGCGGCCTTGTACTGGTGCTGCATCTGGCTGTCATTCCCGCCCTGCCCGCTGCCGGTTCGACGACCTTGCGCCAATTCGGCAAACAGCTGCACAACCGGCAGTTGCAGGCGGGGCTGCTCCTGACCATGTTGCTTGTAACCAGCCATTTCACGGCCTTTACCTTCGTGCGCCCGCTGCTGCTGTCGATGTCGGGGTTTGATGCGCAATGGCTGGGCACACTGCTGTTTTCCTATGGCTTCGCGGGCATCATTGGCAACTTCCTGGCCGGCGGCGTTGCGGCGCGGCGCGCAGCGCCAACCATCCTAGCCATCGCGGGCGGCCTGCTGCTCACGCCACTGCTGTTTCTGGCTGTCGGCGACTCCAGCATCGCTGGCGGCGTAGTGTTGCTGGCTTGGGGACTGGCCTACGGCGGCGTATCGGTCGGCCTGATGACCTTGATGCTGAAGGCGGCGCCCGGGGCCGTGGAGATCGTCGCCGCGCTGTATGTGGGAGTCTTCAATATCGGCATTGCGCTCGGGGCGTGGGCCGGCGGTCAAGCCGTGGACAGGCTGGGCCTCTCGGCCAACCTCTGGCTTGCCGCAGGTTTCGCCGCTGCTGCTTTGCTGCTGGCTTTTGGCATCAACTTTGTTAATGCCAACAAACAACTTGGCCCTGCACGAGATTGACTCTTGCCGCCATCAGCCATACAAATGCAGCAGCACCTGCACGGCAACGATCTTGACAATGGTCATGCTGGGGAAAATCATCGCGTAGCCCAGGTTCGGGCGGTCCGACTTGGCCAGGCGGTTGGCGAACACCAGCACGGCCGGGTTGCCCGTGGCGCCGGCCGCGATACCGAGCAATTCAGGAAACGGCAGGCGCAGGAAGACCTTGCCCAAAATTACGACGAGGGCCACCACCACCAGCACCGTGACGGCCCCCAGCGCCAGCATGGGCAAGCCGTCGGCGCCCACCTGCTGCACGAACGGCAAGCCGGAGGCCATGCCGACGGAGGCGAGGAAAATCGTCAAGCCATAGTTGCGCATGACCAGGTTGGCCGACAGGGGCAGGCGCCAGCTGATCTTGCCCACCCTGCCCAGACGTCCCAGGATCAGCGCCATCACCAGCGGACCGCCCGCCAGGCCCAGGCTGAACGAGCCTATCCACGGCAATGGGATGGGCACCAGGCCCAGCAGCACACCCAGCACCATGCCCATGCCCAACGAGACATAGCTGAACTCGGCCGTGGCCGTGATGGAATTGCCGAACAGCTTGCGCACGTCGGCCGCATGTTTGGCCGGCGCAATGGCCATCACCCTGTCGCCAAATTCCAGTGTCAGGAAAGGATGGGGCAAGATCATGGCGTCGCCACGGCGGATGAAGGCGATCTGCAGGGGGAAATCTTTTGCCAGGTTCAGTTCGCCCAGCGGTACGCCGACGATTTCCGCATCCGAGACGAACACTTCCGTGCCGTCGAACGCGCTGCGGTCCTTCATCAGCCGTCCCGGGTCCAGATGGCCCAGCGCCGTGCGCGCCGCTTCCACGCCCGCCACCGTGCCCGACACCATCAGCGCGTCGCCCACGCCGAGCACCAGCGAGGGATCAGGCAAGCGGTTCTGGTGACCCTGGCGCACGCCGATCACTTGCACGCCCGCCAGCGGACCATCGGCCAGTTCGGACAGGGCTGCGCCCGCCAGTTTCGCTTCGTCGATGGTAATTTCGGACACGACGATGGGGGCCGGCGGCGGCGTCAGCACGGGTTTTAATATGCGCCCGGCCAGGTACAGGCCCAGCATGGGGCCGACGACGCCGAACGGATACGCGACCGCATAGCCGACGGCCGCGTCGCCATTGCCGTGCGACGCTTCGAGCGCCGCCTGCAGGGCGGCCGTGCTGGTCATGGCGCCGGCAAACACGCCGCTGGCCATGCGCAGCGAGATATCGATCCACTGCCCGCCCCAGACGGACACGGCCAGGCCGCCCATGACGGCGGCAAAAGCGATCAGATTGTGTTTCTGGCCCGCCCCGCGCAAGCCGGCGAAAAACTGCACGCCGTACTGCACGCCTATGCCATACAGAAACAGCAGCAGGCCGATGGAGCCGACCATGGGCGGCGGCACGGAACCGGGTGCAAATGCGCCCAGCGCCAGCCCCGCGAACAGCACGCCGCCCACGCCCAGCGAAAACCCGAACACGCTGATGCGCCCCAGCGCATAACCGGCGCCGATGACGAGAAACAGGGCGAGGATGGGGGTGGACTCCAGCGTGTGGCGAAATAATTGAAGCATCAGAAACCTTGGTCTGGGGAAGGCCCAGTTTAGCATGCACAAAAGCAACACGATGGCGATGATGACAAGCAAGCGTGCGCAGGTTTGCGCCTTAAAAACGGGCAAAAAAAAGCCCGCTGCGGGAGCGGGCTGAATCTAATTCCTGTGAGGAAGTAGAGGAGACAGGTGCAATGATGCCGCGTCGCAACATATAAATCCAATTGCATGTTGTGATGATAGAAATATGCTTTATCAATATCTCGTTCAGGCCGTGCCAAAAATGACGAGTTTTCGATGCGATCGTTGTTCACGCGTCACCAGCACGCGGGCTTGCTCCACGCTTACGCAAACCTGCGGCGCAAACCCCGCTGGCAAGGTCTGCGCATCGCGCGCGATGCGTGGCGGCTCATTGATCACGTCATAATCTGCACGCTTGAAAAACAGTTGCTCGATACCGGCACCGGCGTTTTCCGCTGGCTGCGGCTTGACGACGATGAGCGACCAGTTCTCGTCACCGAGAAACTGCTTTTGCTTCAGGAAGGTGTTGACCCTGTCCGCAGGCGGCGCCGAACCGGGCAACTCGTTCTGATACAGCGCCAGCGGACACAGCAGCGTGCCGGCCGGCCACCCCATATCAGGCAACGCTGCGACCGTATCCGGCCGCAATAGGGCGAGATGGCGCTCAAGCGGATGCCGCTCGTCCGAGCAGGCGCCCAGCGCCATCAGCGCGAGCATGCCCGCAGCGCGAAACAAAGGCTGCATCAACTTGTCACCTTGTATGTTTATGGTTAAGCAAGCTTATACTAATGTGGTACTTACAGTGCATGCAGATTCGGCCTGACGATGGTTATCACGCGTTCCTTTTGATGCCCACAGCGTGATCCACGTAGCCGTCGGGACGTATGAGCAAGGCATGCGCACCTGCCGGTGTTACTTGGGAGTCCGCAGGCACAGCTTTGATCGTATCGACCCATCGCATATCGAGCTCAGGCGTGTAGTTGCCACCCTCGCGATCCTCACTGGTCGTCAGGTGCAGCAGTAGCCAATGACCACTCCGCAAAAAACTGAACAGCGAGGCTTGACCACCGTTATCCAGTTTTAGCTGCCAGTCAGGCAGCCGCCGCCCTGTCCAATCGGGCAGCAACGCCCATCCCTGCGGAACATCGACAACTGAGGTCGGGTATCGAATCCCGTAGCCGGACAAGTCATGCGCAAGCACTGCATTAAGAGCGGGAATTTTCATCAGCTCACTAAACGTCTCTCGCAGCGCCTGTCCCGGAGCATCAAACGAATTCATCATTAGTGCACTTTGCGCCAAGGTATTTTGGTACAGCGC
The DNA here is from genome assembly GCF_046113285.1 of Janthinobacterium aestuarii. Taxonomy (NCBI): domain Bacteria; kingdom Pseudomonadati; phylum Pseudomonadota; class Betaproteobacteria; order Burkholderiales; family Oxalobacteraceae; genus Janthinobacterium; species Janthinobacterium aestuarii. The sequence continues at coordinate 2,457,319 of NZ_CP142524.1, read as the reverse complement.
GGCACCAACGGCATGACGCTCTTTGTGGTAGCTGTCTAGCAGCGACTCTGGCGCATGTCCGTTCACTACGCCCGCCAGCTTCCAGCCCAAGTTCATCGCGTCCTGCATGCCCACGTTCATACCCTGGCCGCCCGCAGGAAGGTGGATATGTGCGGCATCACCGACCAGCAAGATTCGATCTTTGCGGTAGACACTCGCCAGGCGGGTTTCATTCGAGAAGCGTGATAGCCACGTCGGTGCATGCAGACCAAAGTCCTGTCCCGCCACCCGTGTGGTCGAATCAGACAACTCTTCGAGCGTGACGGGCGTGGTCGCAGGCACATCAACTCGGCCGGTATCGATCACGATGACGCGGAACATACCACGACCTAAGGGAACGATCATTAATCCACCTGCCGCGTTGCCTACACTGAATCCCGGCGTAGACGGCGGTGCGCTCAGACGAACGTCGCCAAGCATGACAGTCTTCGTAGCCGGCAGACCATGGAAGGCGATGCCTGCGTGCTGGCGAACCAGACTGCGCGCGCCGTCTGCACCGACCACGTAGCTGCCAGAAATATCGAAAGGGGTGCTGTGCTGTTGCCCCATCACGGAAATGCCATCGGCCGTTTCGACAATGCGCTCCACCGTAGCATTCCTGCGCAATTCAACCCCTAGCTCAAGCGCCCATGTCTCCAGCAGTTGCTCGGTCACGCTCTGTGGGATGAACAGTGTGTAAGGATAGGTGGTGTCGATCACCGAAAAGTCAAGTCGCGTCTTCAATCCCGCAAAATGCCCGCTGGGAATCTTTATGCCGTTCGCCAGAAAGCGCTCAGCCACGCCACGTTGGGCCAGCATCTCCACCGTCCTGCCGTGCATGGTTAGCGCGCGCGACTGCGCTATTGGCGCGTCACGGCGCTCTAGTACTGTGACGCGTATTCCTGCCAACCGCAATTCGCATGCCAGAGTTAAACCTACAGGGCCTGCACCTACTACGATCACATCCGCATTTTCATTTTTCATTTGTACCTCAATCTAACATTGTTAGTTAAAAAATTTATGTTAATCTAACGTCGTTAGCCTGTCAAACAAGAAGTTTATGAAGATCCAACGTGAAGCCGTAATTGCCACCGCTTTGAACCTGCTGGACGAGGTAGGTATAGAGGGTCTTACAATGCGCCGTCTTGCCCAGGAACTGGACATCAAAGCAGCATCACTGTATTGGCACTTCGCCAATAAGCAGGCTTTGATGAATGGCATAGCCGACGCTTTGATTGAAGGGGTCGCGCATGGGCATCCGGACGAACTGTCCCCCTCGACTGCTTGGTTCAATGCGGTCAGCGTGACCGCACATGAGATTCGAAATGCGCTGCGCAAGCGGCGGGACGGTGCACGCGTATATGCTGGCACCTACGTCATCACCGACAACACACTTCGCGTTGCCGAGGCGTTGATCGGCCCTTTGTGTGAGGCTGGGGCCTCCACTCGGTTGGCGTCTTGGGGTGCCTTCAGCATCATCTATTACGTAATGGGCTTCGTGATGGAAGAGCAACCGCTGGCTGCCCCTAGTGAAATATCGCTGGCCATCGCAACTCACCGTGACCAGTTTGAAGCTCTGGCGGCTAAGGGCTATCCACATGTTTTGGCTGCGGCAGCGGATTTATTCAACCCGGATTTTGATGCGCGATTTGACGCTGGCCTCGATCTGCTTATCACCGGTCTTCGCATGAGGATCGCAGAAAGTTCCCATGCTTGAACTAATTATTAACTTTTTTTACTTCACACTTGCTCCGCGAACCTATGTCATACCCTTTGGAGGGTTATAGGTCGAGGAACACGATTTTTCTTCAAGGATTTATACTAAGCGAGCGAGCTGCATTGATTCTCACGTATTGCACGGCATGTCGCCAGGTCGAGCGATGCAGTATCTGGAGCCCTGGAATTCCTCGCCGTGGCGTTTTCAATACGAGGTGACGTATTAGCCACATCACGCGTTTTAAAGTCTGTTTTCGGCCGAAGCGGAAATTGCCTCTGAGGTATTGTCCGTACAGGTAAACCCATGCGAGGCGCCGCATCGAGACGATTTTCATGCCTCACATGGGTTGGTACGGAACCTTCGAGACATTGGCGCCCGATTGTCTAGACCCAAACGAGACGATGTCCATGGCCTTCGGGTGCTTGCACTTAAGAGATGCGGCCGTGGCAGCCCGCGCGATAAGGCGCAAGGGCAAAAAAAAGCCCGCTGCGGGAGCGGGCTGAATCTAATTCCTGTGAGGAAGTAGAGGAGACAGGTGCAATGATGCCGCATCGCAGCATCATTATCCAATTGCATGTTGTGATGACAGAAATACGATTGTTCTATATCTCAGCCATAGCGGCCTCCCCTGCCCCTGCGATTCCTATGCCACGTTGTCGGCACGCAAGGTTTTCGCGGCCGCCACCATGTTGGCCAGCGCGGGAATCACCTCTTTCCAGCCGCGCGTTTTGAGGCCGCAATCGGGGTTGACCCACAGGCGCTGCGCGGGAATGCGCTCGGCCGCCTTGCGCATCAGATTCACCATCTGTTCCTGACTCGGAATATTGGGCGAGTGGATGTCGTAGACGCCGGGGCCGATATCATTCGGATAATTGAACTCGTCGAAGGCGTCGAGCAATTCCATGTCGGAGCGCGAAGTTTCGATCGTGATGACGTCTGCATCCATGCCGGCGATCTGCGCGATGATGTCGTTGAATTCCGAATAGCACATATGCGTGTGGATCTGCGTTTCATCGGCCACGCCGTTGGCCGCGATGCGGAACGATTCCACGGCCCAGCGCAGGTAGTCGGCCCAGTGCGACTTGCGCAGTGGCAAACCTTCGCGCAGTGCCGCCTCGTCGATCTGGATCACGCGGATGCCGGCCCGCTCCAGGTCCAGCACTTCGGCGCGCATGGCCAGCGCCAGCTGGTGGCACGAGACGGAACGGGGCTGGTCGTCGCGCACGAAGGACCAGTTCAGGATGGTGACGGGACCCGTCAGCATGCCTTTCATCGGCTTGTCCGTCAGCGACTGGGCGTAAGTGCTCCACTCGACCGTCATGGCGCGGGGGCGGCTGATGTCGCCAAACAAAATGGGCGGCTTGACGCAGCGCGAACCGTACGATTGCACCCAGCCGAACTGGCTGAAGGCATAGCCGTCGAGCTGTTCGCCAAAGTATTCCACCATGTCATTGCGTTCCGCTTCGCCGTGCACGAACACGTCCAGGCCCAGGGTTTCCTGTTCCCTGACGCAACGGGCGATTTCCCCCTGCATCAGCTTTTTGTAGCTGGCTTCGTCCAGCTGGCCGTTGCGGAACTGGCTGCGCGCCTGGCGGATTTCCGCCGTCTGCGGGAAGGAGCCGATGGTCGTCGTCGGATACAGCGGCAGTTGCAGCAGCGCAGCTTGCTTGACGGCACGCTCGGCATAGCCGCTCAGGCGCTGGCCCAACGTCGCATCGATGCGCGCCAGGGCCGCTTTCACGTGCGGATTGTGCACGCGGGTCGACTGGCGGCGCGCTTGCACGGCCGCAAGATTAGCATCGAGTGCCGCCTGCACGGAGGCGCGGCCCTGGTTCAGGGCGCCGGCGATGGTGTGCACTTCATCAAGCTTCTGGCGGGCAAAGGCCAGCCAGGACCGGATATCGTCATCGAGCTTTTGCTCGCTGTCCAGGTCGACAGGCACGTGCAGCAGCGAGCACGACGGGGCGATCCACAGGCGCGATTGCAGGCTGGCGTGCACGGGTTCCAGCCACGCCAGCACTTGCGTCAAATCCGTCTTCCAGATATTGCGGCCATTCACCACGCCCAGCGACAGCACGCTGGTGGCGGGCAATTGGGCGATCACTTGCTCCACTTCATCGCGGGCGTTGACGGCATCGAGGTGCAAGCCTTGCACGGGCAGCTTGCACGCCAGCGGCAAATTGTCTTGCAGCTTGCCGAAATACGTGGCCAGCAACAGTTTGACGTGCTTGACCTTGCTCAAGGCATCATAGGCCGTGACGAGGGCCTGCTGCCACGCGCCGTCGAGTTCCGTGACGAGTATCGGCTCATCGATCTGCACCCACTCCACGCCCTGGGCCGCCAGTTCCTGCAGCAATTGCACGTAGACGGGCAGCAAGCCTTGCAGCAGCGCCAGCTTGTCGGAATCATCCTTGGCCTTGCCCAGCCACAAATAGGTAACGGGGCCGATCAGCACGGGTTTGGCTTTCACGCCGAGCTGGCGCGCTTGCGCCAGTTGCCGCAACAGGCGGCTGCTGTCTAGCTTGAATTGCGTCTCGGCCGAAAATTCCGGCACGATGTAGTGATAGTTGGTGTCGAACCATTTCGTCATTTCACCGGCGTGGACGCAGCTGCAATCGCTGTCGCTGGCCGAGCGGCCTCGGGCCACGCGGAAATAGTTGTCGAGCGCGGCGCCTTCCAGGCCGCGCACGCGCTGCGGCAGGTTGCCCAGCGTAAAACTCAGGTCCAGCACCTGGTCATAGAAGGAAAAGTCGCCCACGGGCACGAAGTCCAGCGCGCGCTGGTCTTGCCAGTGACGCTGGCGCAACTCAGCGCCCTGACCTTCCAGCGCGTCCAGGCTGCTGTGGCCCTTCCAGTAGTCTTCCAGGGCGAATTTCAGTTCGCGTTTGGCGCCGATGCGCGGGTAGCCCAAATTGTGTGTCGTGACGGTCATGGCGGTTGCCTCCCAGTGAAGTGTGGGGTCATCATAGAGGCTTTCATCCATGAAAAATAATGGTAAAACTTCATACATCCATTATTAATATTCATGCATTAGCATGCTGAACGTATTCACGAGGCCGCGCCGCGCGGGGGCGGGCGCCTCGTTCGCCGCGCGTGCCGGCCGGTGCCCAGGACCAAAACGACAGGCAAAAAAAAGCCCGCTGCGGGAGCGGGCTGAATCTATTTCCTTGGAGGAAGATAGAGGAGACAGATGAATGATGCCGCGTTGCAGCATATAAAACCACTTTATATTCGTGATGTCAGAAATACGCAGCAGTGATATTAGGGGCAACAGACAATTCCATACGGCAACTTTTATGCTGCCGCTTCCGTCTTTCCGTCGCTGGAACGCAACATATTCTTGATGCCGCGCAAGGCTTGCCGCACGCGGGCCTCGTTTTCGATCAGGGCAAAGCGCACGTATTCATCGCCGTACTCGCCGAAACCGATGCCGGGCGACACGCTCACCTTGGCCTTTTGCAACAGCAGCTTGGCAAATTCCAGCGAGCCCAGGTGACGGTAGGCTTCCGGGATATGCGCCCAGATATACATCGACGCCTTCGGCTTTTCCACCATCCAGCCTGCTTCATGCAAGCCTTTCACCAGCACGTCGCGGCGGCGCTGGTACTGCGCGCAGATTTCCGTCACGCAGCTTTGATCGCCTTCCAGCGCGGCAATGGCCGCCACTTGCACGGGCGTAAAACTGCCGTAATCGTGGTAGCTCTTGATGCGCGCCAGGGCCGCCACCAGTTCCGCATTGCCCACCATGAAGCCGATGCGCCAGCCCGCCATGTTGTAGCTTTTCGACATGGTGAAGAACTCGACGGCCACGTCGCGCGCACCGGGCACCTGCATGATGGACGGCGCCTTCCAGCCATCGAAGGTGATGTCGGCGTACGCCAGGTCGTGCACCACCAGGATATTGTGCTGCTTCGCCAGCGCGACGACGCGCTCGAAGAATTCCAGTTCCACGCATTGCGCCGTGGGGTTCGACGGGAAACCCAGCACCATCATCTTAGGCTTCGGGTAGCTTTCGCGGATCGCGCGTTCCAGTTCGGCAAAGAAATCCACGCCCGGCCCCATGCGCACGGAGCGGATATCGGCGCCCGCGATGACGGCGCCCCATATGTGGATCGGGTAGCTGGGGTTCGGCACCAGCACCGTGTCGCCCCGGTCCAGCGTCGCCAGCATCAAATGGGCCAGGCCCTCTTTCGAGCCGATGGTGACGATGGCTTCGCTGTCCGGGTCGATGTCGACCTCGTAGCGCTTCTTGTACCAGTGTGCAATCGCGCGGCGCAGCCGCGGAATGCCCTTGGACGCGGAATAGCCATGCGTGTCGGGGCGTTTCACCGTTTCGACCAGCTTGTCCACGATGTGGGCCGGCGTGGCGCCATCGGGATTGCCCATCGACATGTCGATGATGTCCTCGCCACGGCGGCGCGCGGCCATCTTGAGTTCGGCGGTGATGTTGAAAACGTAGGGGGGAAGACGATTGATGCGCGAAAAGCTGCGCGGAGCTTGGCTGTCGGTCATGGTTATCTCTATACGTAAGCGCCCGGATCCGTCCGAGCGACGTTGGCGCAGTGGCTGCGCCTGCAACGATACTAACCCGGCTTCGCAAGAACTGGCAAGGCCGATTCGGACAAGCTACAATACGCGCTGATCGAAAATGAGCGCACCGGTTGGTAACCCGGTAAGTGCCCGGCACAGTCCGGCATGCTCCCGCCCACGCGGACCCACGGCGCTGACCCTTGGCTGTTACACCAGCCGGGGAGGTGTTCTGGTTCGTGCATTTTCCCGCCGCGCCATCCCTCCCCTGCTTTGATTAGGAATATAAAACGGATGGCAACACACGACACCGCAGTAACTGGCATGACCCTGGACCGCGCCGGCATCGAGCAGCAACTGGCCCTGCCGGTGCGCCACTTCATCGATTGCGCCTTCGATGGCGAAGACCTGTCACGCCTCGACTTGCAGGGCTGTACGTTTGAACGCTGCACCTTTGCCGACACCAGCTTGTTCGCCAGCAAACTCGCGCGCAGCACCTGGCGCCGCTGCCGCGCCGGCAGCGCCGATTTCGAATCCGTCGACGCCGTTGACGCGAATTTCGAAGGCTGCGACCTGAACAACACGAAATGGCGGCGCGCCAAGCTGGCATCGGTCACCTACCGGGGCTGCAAGCTGACGGGCGCCTCGTTCGAGGAAGCGGCCCACCTGGGCTTGACCTTCGAAGACAGCCTGCTGGTGGGCGCCGACCTGCGCGGCTTTTCGTTCCGCAAGGCAATACTCAAACAGCTCGATTTTTCCGACGCCTACCTGGCCGGCTGCGACTTCCGCGACGCCGTCTTCGAAGGGGGCAGCTTGCGCAACGCCACCATCAAACTGGCGAAGTTCCAGGGCGCGGACTTGCGCGGCGCCGATATCGACGGTTTCAAACTGAGCGAAGCTGCGCTGCTGAAAGGCGCTGTCATCACGCATGCGCAGGCGGCCAACTTCATGCGGGCGCTCGATCTGGTGGTGATGTAAGCCTTGCCCACAACCGTTATTGACAGCAAGCTTGCGGTAAAAGCAGGTTGCCGCAACCAAGGGTTCAGGGCTGGTGGCATTTTCCATGTCCATCGCCCACGCTGCGTCGCTCGCCAGTGGTTTTTCAGGCCCACACAATTTCTCACGCCACGCGATTCACCGCAGTCCATGCCAAATAATGCGTGCTATATTCCGCACGCAGGTTTCCATTTAAACATCCGCCGACGATACTGCCCAATAACAATGATGAAGATAATAAAAATAATCTTATTCATACTGCTGTGCATCCTGACATCCATCACCATTCCGCCAGCGGGAGTAATCTTCAGTTATATGGCGCTGCGTGAAAACAAGGAGAGCATCAGAAGATTTATCGTCAAGATATCTCCCGACACCGAAAAAATCATCCCTGCGCTGATCGAAAGATATAACGATCCCAAGACCATTATTTCACTTGTTATTTTTTCCATTGCCACGATAGGCGGCCTGATCCTCCTGGTTTCGCACCTGCATATCCAGGAAACAGATGATTATGTAAATTACATCCTCGAACAGGTGGCGCTGACAGGCATTCTCGTCGTTGGGGTGTCAGGCATTGCATGGGTACTTTTTTCGCTGAATTCCGTTTTTGCAAGCCTGCTGGCAAAAGTGGGGGTTTCCCTGGCGGTGTCTGCCTGCGTGATTTTTTCGCGCCTGAGCGCTGTCGATTTTTTTGCGGCCAATTTTCCTTTTCCGCCGTCCTACCTGCCCTTTTCGTTTGGCCTCGCCACCCTGATATTTGCCTTCTCGTTCAGCGCCTTTGCCTATGCTGTGCTGGCAATTATTTTTGAGGTCATTTTCCTGTTGTTCTTGTTTATTTTCGATTTCAAGACCAATAAAAAAACCACTTACTTCCTCTTTGCAATCTCCATTGCTGGCTTTATCGGAAGTTATTCGGCGGCCCAGGCCATGATCCAGGGCATATCAAACAAGGGGCCACTGTTCATGATCAAGGCCGCTGAACGTTATGACTTCACTACCAATCATATGTGCCAGGTGCAGGAGGGCGAAACTGTCCTCTTCATTGACAATGTAGCGGATCGCGCGATTGCAGCGACTTTCCCGCCGCCCCCGCAAGGCGAAAAAATTTCCCCTCGAAATATCTCTGATGCCACATTAAAAAGCTATCTGCCGACACATTTCCGCACCGTGCATTGCAACCAGCTAGCCGAAGCACAAAAGGAAGCTGGCTGGTGCGGCAGTCCCCAACGTTATGGCTATTGTGATGCCGATGGCAAACAGCGCAAATAAAGAGGCAAAAAAAAGCCCGCTATGGAAGCGGGCTGAATCTATTTCCTTGGAGGAGATAGAGGAGACAAGTGCATCTTGCGGCATCGCGGCATATCATGCCACTTTATATTCATGATGATAGAAATATCCATCAGTGATAATGAGATGCCATCAGGGTTTCAAGCCGTGCGGCGCGTGCCCAAGGGTAAAAATTCTGCCAGCCACACCAGCAGGGCCAGGCCCGGAAACGCCATGCCGGTCAGCAAGGTTGCCTGCCAGCCGTAGCTGGCATACACCCAGGCGCCGACGGCCGAGCCGGCCGCGCCGCCGGCGAAGAACAGGGCGAAATACAGGCCGTTCAAACGGCCCCGCACTTCCGCGCCCAGGCTGAAGATGGCGCGCTGGCCCAGTACCAGGTTGGCCGCCACGCCCATGTCGAGCACGATGGATGCCACCACCAGCAAGCCCAGCGCCACGTGCTTCGATTCCGGGGCGAACATGGGCAAGGCAAACGCGACGATACCCAGCGCCAGCGCGGCAGCCGTGGCGGGCAAGGTGTGGCCCGCATCGGCCAGGCGGCCCGCGATGGGCGAGGCGACGGCGCCCGCCATGCCCACCAGGGCGAAGATGGCGATGCCCGTTTGCGACAGACCGAACGCGGGGCTGGCCAGCACCAGCGGCGTGACGGTCCAGAACAGGCTGAAGGCGCCAAACAGGCCCGCGTGATAGGCGGCGCGGCGGCGCAGCACGGACGTGCCCAGCAGCAAGTGCCACAGCGAGGCCATCAGGGCTGGATATTTCATGCTCGACACGGGCTGACGCACGGGCAAGGCACGGCGCAGCACCAGCGCCAGCACTACCATCAGCACGGCGGCGCCGCCAAACACCACGTGCCAGCTGGCGTGCGCGGCCACCAGCGACGCCACGGGACGGGCCAGCATGATGCCCAGCAACAAGCCGCTGACCACCTTGCCCACGGTTTGCCCCCGCGTCGCTTCCTGCGACAGGTGGGCGGCAAACGGCACGATCACTTGCGCCGCCACGGAACCGAGGCCGATGGCCAGGGCGGCGGCCAGGAAGACGATGGCGCCCGTGGAGAGGGCCGCCACCACGAGGGCCGTGGCCGTCACCAGCAAGGCCGTGACGATCAGGCGGCGGTTTTCCAGCAAGTCGCCCAGCGGCACGACAAACAGCAGGCCCAGGGTATAGCCCACTTGCGTCAGTGTGACGATCAGCCCGGCTGCCTTGGCCGACAGGCCCGTCGAGGCGCTGATGGGGCCGACGAGGGTTTGCGCGTAATACAGATTGGCGACGATGAGGCCGGAAGCGATGGCCAGCAACAGCACCATGGCCGGTGCAATGTCGTGGGGAGCGGAAGATGAGGCCTTGTTCATGTTGTTTCCTCGGTTCGATAGGGATGTCGCCATTCTAGGGAAAACTATGGCAAAGATAATCAGGGCATAATCCACTTATACTTTTCACATAAAATGAACAATGAGAATGGAAGCTATCCTATGGACAAAATCAAGGCCATGCAGACCTTCGTGCGCATCGTCGAAGCCAACAGCTTTTCCAAGGCGGCCGAAACCCTGAATTTGCCCCGTGCCGCGCTGACGGCCACCCTGCAAAAGCTGGAAGCCTACCTGGGCACGCAATTGCTGCAGCGAACCACGCGCCGCTTGTCGCTGACGCCGGAAGGGGCCGAATACTTTCGCCATTGCATTGATATTTTGAGAGCCGTCGACACGGCGGAACTGGCATTTCGCGGTCCCGACGCGAAAAAGCCGCGCGGCTTGCTGCGCATCAACCTGCCCAATACGGTGGGCCGCAGGTTGGTCGTGCCGCATATCGCGCACTTCCACGCCGCCTGGCCGGACGTGCAATTGCAGCTGAGCCTGACGGATCGCCTGGTCGACCTGACGCAGGAAGGCATCGATTGCGCCTTGCGCGTGGGCACCTTGCAAGATTCCGCCTTCATCGGCAAACAGGTCGGCCTGATGCGCTTCGTCACGTGCGCCTCGCCCGCGTATCTGGCGCGGCACGGCACGCCGCAGACCCTGGCCGACCTGGCCACGCACCAGGGCATCATGCATTACTCGGGCCGCACGGGCCGCGCCTTCGACTGGGATTTCCAGCAAGGCAAGGAAGTGCTGCGCGTACAGATGGCCGGCCCCATCGCCGTCAACGACGCGGACGCCAGCGTCGATTGCGCGCTGCAGGGGCTGGGACTGGCGCAGGCGGCCGTGTACCAGGTGCGCGCGCACCTCGACAGCGGCGCCCTGGTGGCCGTGCTGGCCGATCATCCGCCCACGCCCATGCCGATGTCGCTGCTGACGCCGCAAGGCCGCCTGGCCACGCCCAAGCTGCAGGCATTTGCTGGCTGGATCACGGCCTTGCTGGCGGCACAGCCCGACGTGCAAGCGCCCACGCACAGAATCTGAGGCAAAAAAAAGCCCGCTGCGAGAGCGGGCTGAATCTATTTTCTTGGAGGAGAATAGAGGAGACAAGTGCATTATGCTGCATCGCGGCATATCGATCCAATTGATTGTTGGAATGATAGAAATACGCCAAACGGATAACTGATCGGGGCGAAAAAAAACCGGCTCCACAAGGAACCGGTTTTCTAGTGCATGAAAGCCTTACTTCGCTGCCGCCACCGGCGTCGCCTTGCCATCGGCGCCATACGGCAAGACCTTCGCCGCCATGCGGGTATCGGCCTTGATCAGCGCCACTTCGTCGGCCAGGATGCGCGCCGCTTCGTTCAGCAGCACGTCCTTGGCGCTCTTGGCGGCCGTTTCGGCATCGAGTTCGGCGCTCAGCGCGCGTTCGTCGCCCTGCAAGCCGTCGTCGGTGCGCAAGGCGCCCTTCACGGCGGCGATCTGCTTGGCCGTCTTGCTGGCCGCTTTCGCGCCCTTCAGCACGTCTTTCGGATCGGGAATCACCACCAGGTCGTCGGCCGGATTCGAAATCTGCGCGATCAGGCGTTTTTCACGGGCCTTCGCGCGCGCTTCCTGGGCATCGCGCTCCTTGCGGCGCACGGTTTCATTGAGCGAAATCTGGTTTTCCTTGCGCTGCTTGACGACGAGAGCGATGTCATCGAGCAAGTACTGGAAATCCTTGTCCTTGGCCACGCGCGCTTCATGCTTCTTGTCCAGCAGCGGCACGATATCCTTCAGGTCGCCCGTCGGCATGTACGGCGCCGGCTTGATGGCCACCCATGGCAAGGCATTGTCATAGCTCGATTCGCCGAAGTTCTCCGTGTCCGACATGGCCGGCAGCTTGATGTCGGGCGTGACGCCGCGCAACTGCGTGGTGCCGCCGTTGATGCGGAAGAACTGGGCGATGGTCATCTTCAGCTCGCCGAAACGGGCTTTCTCGCTGCCGCCGAAACGGTCGAGGTTGAACAGGGTTTGTACGGTGCCCTTGCCGAAGCTGCCTTCGCCGATGATGACGCCTCGGCCGTAATCCTGCACGGCGGCGGCGAAAATTTCGGAAGCGGAAGCGGAACCGCGGTTGATCAGCACGCCCATCGGGCCATCCCAGGCCAGGCCCGCGTTGGTGTCGCTTTCCACGTCGACCTTGCCTTCGGCATTGCGCTGCATCACGACCGGTCCCTTGTCGATGAACAGACCCGTCAGTTCGACGGCTTCGTTCAGCGAACCGCCGCCGTTGTTGCGCAAGTCGATCAGGACGTTGTCGACCTTGTCCTTCTTCAACTCGGCCAGCAAACGGCTGACGTCGCGCGTAGCGCTTTTAAAGTCCTTGTCGCCACGGCGGCGCGCTTCGAAGTCCTGGTAGAACGTCGGCAGGGCAATGACGCCGATGCGGCGCTTGACGCCGTTCTCGCGCACTTCGATGATCGATTTCTTCGCCGCCTGCTCTTCCATGCTGATTTTCTTGCGCACCAGCGGCAAGACGACGTGCTTGGCATCGGGGCCGGCATCGGCCGGCAGGATGTCGAGGCGCACGACGGAATCCTTGGCGCCGCGGATCAGCTGCACCACATCGTCGATGCGCATGCCCAGCACTTCGGTGATGGGGCCGCTTTCGCCCTGCCCCACGCCGACGATGCGGTCGCCCACTTTCAGCTTGCCCGACAGGCCGGCCGGGCTGCCCGGCACCACTTCGCGCACCACCGTGTATTCGTCGCGCGTCTGCAGCACGGCGCCGATGCCTTCGAGCGACAGGCGCATGGCGATGTCGAAGTTGTCCGAGGCGCGCGGGCCCAGGTAATTGGTGTGCGGTTCGATCGACATGGCATACGAGTTCATGAAGATCTGGAACACGTCTTCGCTGTTGAGCTTGCGCGAACGGGTCGTGTAGCTTTCATAGCGCTTGTCCAGCGTCTCGCGGATGGCCTTGTCTTCCTTGCCCGCCAGTTTCAGGCGCAGCCAGTCGTTCTTGACGCGCTTGCGCCACAGGTCGCGCACTTCCTCGTCGTTCTTCGGCCAGGCGGCCTTTTCGCGGTCGAGCTGGTAGCTCTCGTCGGCGGTAAAGTCGAACTTGGTTTTCAGCAATTCACGCGCATACGCCATGCGCTCGTCGAAACGCTGCTGGTACAGGTTGTAGATGGCAAACGGCGCCGTCAGGTCTTCATTGATGATGGCGTCGTCGAGCTTGGTGCGCAAGGGAGCGAAGCGGTCGATGTCGGCCTGCACGAAGAACAGTTTTTCTGCGTCCAGGGATTTGAAATAGCGGTCGAAGATTTTCTCCGACATGGCGTCGTCGAGCGGCATGGCCTTGTAATGGACGCGCGTCAATACGCGCGATGCCCACAAGGCGGCCTGCGTTTGCTGGGCCAGCGGCTTCATGGTGAGCGGAGGAGCGGCGCTCTTGTCCGTCTGGGCTGCGCCAGCGTGGGCTGACAGGGCGAGCACCAGGGTGACCAGCATCATTTGCTTCTTCATCGGCTTCTCCGAAAATTAGTTAAATCAATTCCAGGCGGCGCAGAGATGCATGCGCCAGCCAGCAAGACAGTAAGGGGATACACGACTGGTCTGCATATTATTCTACAGGATACGGCCTGGCAGTCTCCCAAGGAAGATCAGTTTCTTCCTGGAAGCTTAAACGCGGATTAAAGGCGGCGTCTCATTCATTACAAAGTGAAACATTCGTGAGAAAAATCGCATCATTCAGCAGCGATGAATATCAACATGCGCCACTGGAATGAAAAAAGTCAATAGATTGAAGCGGCAATCCTTGATCTCAATGATGTTTTTATGTGAAAAAGTGATTCCTGCGGGAAACACTTAGTAACAAATGGCAAGCAACATGCTATCATCGCGCCCTGAAATACAGCTTGCCTGCGCGCCGCTCCCACAGCCGGCGCGCTTTCGTTTCAACAGTGTTCCCACCAGATCCCCTCCCCGCGTGTCATGTCATGACCTGGAATGGCCGAGCTGATTACCCTTTGCCAGACTCACACTATGCCTACAATTTCCTTCTCCCCCCGCCACTGGAGTGTCGGCGGCAAGATTACCGTCTTCACGTTTGCCCTCGTCAGCCTGATCCTGGCCAGCCTGACTGCCTTGATGAGTATCAATACCTCGCGCGTGCTGGAACAGCGTGCCGAAGCGGCCGTCACCAGCGAACTCAATAGCGTCATGACGACCACGCAAGTCTTCCATACTGCCATGGTCAACGAAGCGGCCAGCTTTGCGCGCCTGTTCGCGGCCGAATTTCCCGGCCCGTTCACGGTCGACGCGGGCGCCATGGTGGCCGTGGCCGGCAAGGCCACGCCGGCCCTGGCCAACGGCGGCAAGGTGCTCAACCTCGATACGGCCCTGGTCGACCGTTACACGGCGCAGACGGGCGTGATCGCCACCATCTTTGCCGCCAACGGCGATGAATTCGTGCGCATCAGCACGTCGCTGAAAAAGCAGGATGGCGAACGCGCCATCGGCACCCAGCTCGACCACAACCACCCGAGCTACGCGCCGCTGCGTGCGGGCCAGCGTTTCGTCGGCATGGCAACCTTGTTTGGCAAGCAATACATTACGCAATATGATCCCGTGCGCGACGCGGCAGGCAAAGTGGTGGGCGTGCTGTTCATCGGCCTCGATATCAGCAAGAATCTGGCCATGTTGAAAGAGAAGATTCGCCAGGTCAAGATCGGCCAGACGGGCTACATCTATATCGTCGACACGGCTCCCGGCGCCAATTACGGCCACCTGGTGCTGCACCCGAACAGCGAAGGCAAGAGCGCGCTCGAGTTCAAGGCCAGCGACGGCCGGATGTTCATCCAGGAAATGCTGGCGCAGAAAGACGGTGCCATGCGCTATACGTGGACGGCGCCTGGCGAAACGGCTGCCAGCGCGCGCGAAAAGCAGCTGTATTACCGTCAATTCAAGGATTGGCAATGGATCATCGCGGGCGGCACGTTCACGGACGAAATCACCTTGGAAGCGCGCCAGCTGCGCAACCAGCTGGCCATTTCCGGCTTCGTCGCCCTGCTCGTCTTCGCCCTGCTGCTGTACTGGCTGGTGCGCACCCTCGTCTCGCGCCCGCTGGCCGCCGCCGAAACGGCCGCTGCGCAAATCGCCGCCGGCGACCTGACGGTGCACCTCGATACGACCAGCCTGGACGAGATCGGCCGCCTGCTGCGCGCCATGAACCGCATCAGCGACAATCTGTCGCAAGTGGTCGGCAACGTGCGCGGCAGCGCCGGGCAAATCGCCACGGCGTCCGGTGAAATCGCCAGCGGCAACCTGGATTTGTCGAGCCGCACGGAACAGCAAGCCAGTTCGCTGGAAGAAACGGCCGCCTCGATGGAAGAACTGAGTTCCACCGTGCGGCAGAACGTCGATCACGCGCAGCAGGCAAGCCGGCTGGCGCACGACTCGTCCAGCCTGGCAGCCGAAGGCGGCGCCGCCGTGGCACAGGTGGCCAGCACCATGGACGCCATCCGAAGCTCATCTGGCAAGATTGCCGACATCATCGGCGTCATCGACGGCATCGCCTTCCAGACGAATATCCTGGCCTTGAACGCGGCCGTGGAAGCGGCCCGCGCCGGCGAACAGGGACGGGGCTTTGCCGTCGTCGCCACCGAGGTGCGCACCCTGGCGCAGCGTTCGACGGCCGCCGCGAAAGACATCAAGGATCTGATCCAGGCATCGGCCGGCACGGTAGACCTGGGCCACGCCCAGGTGAGCCAGGCCAGCGCCACCATGGACACCGTCGTGGCCAGCGTCCAGCAAGTGAGCACCATCATGGCCGAGATCGCGCAGGCGAGCGAAGAGCAGCGCAGCGGCATCGAGCAGGTCAACCAGGCCATCGCCCAGATGGACCAGGTGACCCAGCAGAATGCGGCCCTGGTGGAAGAAGCGGCCGCGGCCGCCGACGCCTTGCAGGAGCAGGCGCATGAGCTGAACCAGGTGGTGGGCGTGTTCAAGCTGTAAGGTCATGCCTGGTGCTAAGATGGGGTCGAATCCACCTTGCCAGGAGACACGATGCACGACGACTATGTTTTGATTGCCCGGCTGATGATCCCCACAGATGCGCACGTCATCCGCGGCTGCCTGGCAGCGGCCGGCATCGACGTGCTGCTGACGGATGACCAGCACATGCAGGCCGACATGCTGCTGGCGGCCGCCATCGGCGGCGCCCGCGTCATGGTGCGCGAACACGACGTGGCGCGCGCCAATGACATCCTGGCCGCGTTCGAACGGGGCGATCTGGCGCTGTCGGACGATACGGACGTGGGCGTGCCCGTCGCCGAATAAGGAATTAACTTAGGAGTAGAAACAGCGCCCGCAAGCCTGGCGGTAACTCTCGTTGCCGCCTATGCTGATCTGCTCACCTTCCTTGATGCGGCGGCCCTGCTCGTCCACGCGGATGTTCATCGTGGCCTTCTTGCCGCAAGTACAAATATTCTTCAACTCTTCGATATCGTCGGCCAGCGCCAGCAGGTAGGCCGAGCCGGGGAACGGTTCGCCCTTGAAATCCGTGCGCAAGCCGTAACAGATGACGGGCACGCCCTTCACTTGCGCCAGCTGGTGCAATTGCTGCACCTGGGCCGTGCTGAGAAATTGCGCCTCGTCCACCAGCAAACAGGCGACCTGGGGAATAGCGTCGAGGAAATTCGTGTCGGCATGGAAGATATCGACCTGGCGCTGCGGCCCCAGACGCGAGGTGACCCGGCCCACGCCGTAGCGGCTGTCGATGGCGGCCGTGTACAGGCGCACCTGCTGGCCCTGCTCTTCATAGTTGTGCGCGACCTGCAACAAGGCCGTCGACTTGCCCGCGTTCATCGCGGAATACCGGAAATAAAGTTTTGCCACCGCCGCCTGCCCTGTCTGGTTGATTTTCAATACTATTTAGTATCTTTTCGAGGCGTGATTATAAATCGCAATGGCGGGCTTGCGGCAGCTTAATAGTCGCGTCGTTGGTGCGGCAAGCGGGCCAAAAACGGCGCATACTCGAATCGCGCGCGTTGCAGCCGATATGCGCAGCGCGCATATGCAAGCATGGAAACATTCGTTCGCCGCACTCGTCCACCCGCCTACACTGCGCGGCACGGAAGGCGGCTCGGGACACGATCCTGAGCGGCTGTTTCTCTGACAGGAGCCACCATGAATGATCGAATGCCATCCCCCTCCCAGCCGCCAGCGCTATACAAGCTGATCGGCAACACCCCGCTGGTCGAAGTCACCAGGCTCGATACGGGCCTGTGCCAGCTGTTCCTGAAACTGGAATCGCAAAATCCCGGCGGTTCCATCAAGGACCGCATCGGCCTGTCCATCATCGAAGCGGCCGAAGCGGACGGCCGCCTGCAGCCGGGCGGCACCATCGTCGAAGCCACGGCCGGCAACACGGGCATCGGCCTGGCCCTGGTCGGGCGCATCAAGGGCTACCGCGTGATTCTCGTCGTGCCCGACAAGATGTCGACGGAAAAAGTGCTGCACCTGAAGGCGCTGGGCGCGGAAGTGCACACCACGCGCTCGGACGTGGGCAAGGGCCATCCCGAGTACTACCAGGATTATGCGGCGCGGCTGGCGCGCGAACTGCCGGGCGCCTTCTTCGCCGACCAGTTCAACAATCCCGCCAATCCGCTGGCCCACGAAACGACGACGGCTCCCGAAATCTGGGAGCAAACTGGCCATGACGTGGACGCCATCGTCGTCGGCGTCGGTTCGTCCGGCACCCTGACGGGCTTGACGCGCTACTTCCGCAAGACGCAGCCCAAGCTCGAATTCGTTCTGGCCGACCCGCAAGGCTCCATCCTCACCGAATACATCGACACAGGAAAAATCAGCGACACAAGCGGGTCGTGGGCCGTCGAAGGCATCGGCGAAGACTTTATCCCGGCCATCGCCGACATGGACAGCGTCACGAAGGCCTATACCATCACGGACCAGGAAAGTTTTGATTCCGCGCGCGCCCTCTTGCGCGCCGAAGGTATTTTAGGCGGCTCATCCACCGGCACCCTGCTGGCAGCGGCCCTCAAATACTGCCGCGAACAGACTAGCCCGAAGCGCGTCGTCACGTTTGTCTGCGACACGGGGACGCGCTACTTATCCAAAGTCTACAACGACGGCTGGATGCGCGACCAGGGTCTGTTGCAGCGCGCGCGCTCGGGCGACTTGCGCGACCTGATCGGGCGCCGCTACGACGAGGGCGACGTCGTCAGCGTGGCGCCGGGCGACACCCTGCTCACGGCCTTCAACCGCATGCGCGCCAGCGACCTGGCTCAGTTGCCCGTCATTGATGCAGGTCAACTGGTCGGCATCCTTGACGAATCGGACTTGCTGCTGCACGTCTCGAGCGACGCCGCGCATTTTGCATCGCTGGTGGGCGCCACCATGACGACGCAGATCGAAACGCTGGCGCCATCGAGCGGCTTGCCCGCCCTGCGCGCCACGCTGGACCGGGGCTTGACGGCCGTCGTCGCCGACGATACCGGCTTCTACGGCCTGATCACCCGCTTCGACCTTCTCAATCACTTACGCAGGACTTTATCTTGAGCCAAGACATCCCCCGCAAGAGCCATCTGGCCACCCGCGTCATCCACGCCGGCCAGTCGCCCGACCCGTCGACGGGCGCCATCATGCCGCCCATTTACGCCACCTCCACCTTCGTGCAGGACAGCCCCGGCGTGCACAAGGGCCTCGATTACGGCCGCTCGCACAATCCCACACGCTGGGCGCTCGAGCGCTGCGTGGCCGACCTGGAAGGCGGCAGCGCCGCGTTTGCGTTCGCCTCGGGCCTGGCCGCCATCTCGTCCGTGCTGGAATTGCTGGACGCGGGCAGCCACATCGTCGCTGGCGACGACATGTACGGCGGCACGTATCGACTGTTTGAACGCGTGCTCCGCCGCTCGGCCGGCCACGAATTCACGTACGTCGACCTGACGAATCCGGAAAACCTCCTGGCCGCGCTGCGCCCGGAAACGAAGATGGTGTGGGTGGAAACGCCCACGAACCCCATGCTCAAACTGGCCGACTTGCGGGCGATCGCCGACATCTGCCGCGAACGGGGCATCATCGCCGTGGCCGATAACACGTTTGCCAGTCCGCTGGTGCAGCGCCCCCTGGAACACGGCTTCGACATCGTCGTGCACTCGACCACCAAGTATCTGAATGGCCACTCGGACATCATCGGCGGAATCGCCATCGTCGGCACGGAGGAACGCCAGGCGGAATGGCGCGAGCAGCTGGGCTTCCTGCAAAACTCGGTGGGGGCAATCGCCGGGCCGTTCGACAGCTTTCTGGCCTTGCGCGGCGTGAAAACCCTGGCTATCCGCATGCAGCGCCATTGCGAAAGTGCCCTGGTGCTGGCGCAGTGGCTGGAACAGCAAAAGGAAGTGAAAACCGTGTTTTATCCGGGGCTGGCGTCGCACCCGCAGCACGCGCTGGCGCAGCGCCAGATGGATGGTTTCGGCGGCATCATCTCGATCGACCTCGACACGGACCTGGCCGGCGCGCGGCGCTTCCTCGAGCGCTGCGAAGTATTTGCCCTGGCCGAAAGCCTGGGCGGCGTGGAAAGCCTGATCGAGCACCCTGCCCTGATGACGCATGCCAGCATTCCCGCCGAACAGCGGGCCAAGCTGGGCATCGGCGACGGCTTGATCCGCCTGTCGGTGGGGATCGAGGATATCGAGGATTTGCGCCATGATCTGCGCACGGCGCTGGACGCGATTTGAGGGGAGAGGTGTCGGATTACTCTGCGCTAATCCGACCTACGCTATGCCGAGGCCGGTAGGTCGGATTAGCTCGGCAACGCCGGGCGTAATCCGACACACCACCAACCTCACTCCCCCGGCCGATACCTGCGCTCCAGGTGCTTCGCCACGTCCTCCGGATAAAACAACACCTCCTTGAATTCGCCGCGCGCATACATGGCCGCCTGGTCCTGGAAGTGCGGCGACTTCGGGTCGCCGCTCTGGCCGCCCGCGAGGATGCTTTTCGCCTTGATGCGGGGGCCGAATTCCACGGCCGCGACAAAGCTGTTGCCGCGTTCGCCGTAAATACGCTTCGTGGTACTCCTGCTGCTCTGGCCATACGCGGCCAGCGCGCCCCAGTTACCCGATGCATACGGCACGGGCAAGCTGGCTTGCGCATCGTCAAACGGCTGCACGATGTCGCCCGTCAGGCGCTGGAAGCGGTTGATCTCGCCCCACGGCGTTTGCCAGTGGCCGAAATCGCGCTGCAGTTTGTCCGCCGCCGTCGCCAGGGCAGCCAGCCGCTGCGCCGCCGTAACCTTGTCCGTCGCCAGAAAATCGACCACGGGCACGCCTTGTTCCCTCGCCTGCTTGCCCGTCAGCTCGGCCAGCTCCTGGCCCCAGAACACGGCCAGCGAGGTAGCGGTGGAAGTGAGCGAATAGCGCCAGTCCCAGGCCCGCAGCAAGGCGATCTTGCCGGCCAGCGCCAGCTGTTGCGCGCCGCCGGCCGGCAGCGCATCGTAGGCCGCGAACAGCGGCGGCAGCAGCGCTTCAAAGGCCGTCAGTTCGCTGTCGTAGGACGCGGCGATCAGGCTGTCGAGCGTAAAACCCGTCTTGTTCTGAAAAACCTTGACGGCATGCAGGCCGCGCGCGTTTTCGCCGTAGACCGACATGTAGGCGGGATAGTCCTGCTGGCGCGGGCTGTTGGCGCCGGCCGCCGAATACGGCCAGTTGTTCGTGTTCTGAATCCAGCCATTCTTCGGATTGAACAAGGTGATGGTTTGCGCCACCGTGTGCAGCCCTTTCCATTCCGTGGCAGGGTCGCTGCCGTCGACGGGCTGCTTCCAGTTGAAGCGCGGGTCGCGCACGGGGATAAAATTGCCGTGAAAGTAGGCGATATTGCCATCCCCGTCCGCGTACACCGTGTTGTTCGACGAATTCGTGCGCAGTTCCATCGTTTGATAAAACGCCGCGTAATCGCGCGCCTTGGTGCGCGTGTACGATTGCGTCAACGCCTTCAATGGTTCATTCATCAGGCGCACGGCCACCCATTTACCGTCCTGCGCGCGCACGATGGGGCCGTGGTGGCTGTAGTAGACGGTGATGGTTTTCGAGCCCATCGCGCCATCGGCCAGTTTATAGGGCACGGTCATCGGCACGGCTTTCAGGGGCCGCAGCCCGCCGTCATAGCGGTAGAACCATGCGCCGTCCTTGTCGACGATGCTTTCCAGGTATTCGTCGATGACGTCGCCGCCGCCCGAGGTATGCATCCAGCCCAGGCGCTCATTGAAACCCTGGTAGACAAAGAACTGGCCCCAGGTGACGGCGCCATACGCGTTCAGGCCTTCGCCGCTGGTCACCTGCACTTCGGGACGGAAGTAGAACGAGGTGTGCGGGTTGATTATCAAGAGCGCATGGCCGTTTTTGGTAATCGCGGGCGCGATGGCGAAGCCGTTCGAACCGCTCGGTTCGGGGTCCAGACCTGACGCCAACCTGGTCTCCACGCTGGCCAGCGCTACGGCGGCGGGCCTTGCCTGCTGGCCGTAGAACGCTTCGAGCTGCGTCAGGTTGACCGATTCGATATCGCCGCCGATGCTGCCCTCGCTGAAACTGAGGGCCATCCACGGCTCGAAATGCGTAATCAAGCGAGGTTTGACGTGCGGATGCGTGGCCAGGTAAAAATTCAGGCCGTCGGCAAACGCATCCATGAGTTTCTGCAGCCACGCCGGGCTGGCGCGGTACTGCGCCTGCAGCTCCTGCGGATCGATGAAGAGCTTCATGCGCAGGTCGCGGTACAGCTCCCGCTCGCCCTCCACTTCCGCCAGCCGCCCCATGGCATTGATATAGTTCAATTCCACGCGGGGGAAATCGTCTTCGGCCTGCGCATACATCAGGCCGAAGACGGCATCGGCATCCGTCTTGCCCGTCACGTGGGGAATGCCCCAGGTGTCGCGCGCGATGCTGACGTTGGCAGCCTGCGTCTGCCAGCGGGCCATGTCCGTGACGGAAGCGGCGGGCGCCGCCAGCGCGGGAGGAGCGGCAACGATGCCGCAGGCGATGGCGGCGAACAGGGCACGGCGAACTGGCATGCACTACTCCAATATCAGGATGCGTCGATCAGGGTGGCGATACGCTGGTTCAACTCCACATTTTCCGCCTGCAGCTGCGCCACTTTCTGCTTCAAGCTGGCGATCTCGCCGCGCAGGCGTTCCGTTTCGGACGGCGCCTGGGCCGCGTTTTCCGCCCACGGTTCGTTGCCCGTCTCCGGCGTATCCTGCGACACGTGCGGCGCCTTCGGCTCGCGCGGCGTGCGCGTGGCGGCGCGCTGTTCGCGGATTTCCTTGGCCGCTTGGCGTAATAATTTTTTGCCGCCGGCGACAGCCGCCACCTGCTCTTCCGGCGGCAGCGATGCCACGGTGGCCGCCGCATTGATGGAGATCGTGCCCGAACGGACGGCTTCCACCAGTTCCGGCGAGGCCGCCTTCTGGATCTTCTCGATCTGGCTGATCTGGTTGCTGCTCAATCTGGCCGCCTTGGCCACCTCTTCGCGCGTGCTCATGGGAGGCTTGGGCGCGTTTTCGCCATCGGGCGCGTCCTGGGCGCTGACGGGCGCCGGGCTGCGCGCGGCGACGATTTCCTTCTTGCGCAAGGCCAGCACGCCGCGCTGGAAGTCCGACACGCTGCGGCGCGCCAGGTGATTGTCGATCATCCACAGCATGACGTCGTCAAGCGAGGTAAAGCTGGTGTTCTGGATGGTCTTGAATTCGATGCCGTGCTGGCGGCAGATGGCGTAGCGGTTATGCCCGTCGATCAGCACGTCGTTCCACAGCACCAGCGCATCGCGGCAGCCTTCGGCCAGCAGGCTGCGCTCGAGCGCCGCGTACTCGCTGGCGGTGAGCGGGTCGATATACGACTGCAGCACCTGATTGATAGTGATATTCATGGTTGTCCTCAATATTGCGGCGCGATGGTCCGCGCCGGCACGAATGCTACACCATCCGCCCTCCATAAGGCTGACCGAGGTCCCCCATCGCTCGTCACGGCAGAAAAAAGCGCATTTTTCCTTTCCTTCAGAAGCAACTGAACTTATCATTTGGCAATATTTAACGACCTTCCCCTTACTCGCGCCTGCTTGCGTATGAGCGCTTCGAAGACAAACAAGGAAATCAATGAAAAAGTTATGCCGCGTCGCCATCGCTGCCCTGGTACTCAGCGGGTGCGCCACCATGGAAGTGCGCGAGACCACCCGCACGATGGAACGCATCGGCCATGATCCGCAACTGAATGTCGTTTCAAAGGTCACTGCCGGTGAAGCACTGTTGTCCACATTTCAATACACAAGCAAAACGGGCTATCAGATTTACGATGGACGCGCCGTGTCGATTGGCGGCGGACGTGTAGCTGTCATCGAGGGCGACTTCCTGTACCGCGCCGATGTCGAGGGAAAACCTGCTTACTGCACTGAACGGCAGGTATTCAATATGCTGCTGCCCGGAATGACCAAGAATGCCTGTTTTGCCGACCGAAACAATGATGGCCTGCTGGACCAGGTGATGATCGCAGGCGATCTGGCGTGGTGGCACGAAGACGTCAGCCCCGGCATCAAATTCGGCCCGGGAGTGGAAACTGCACCTATCGACAGGTCCATCAATTCACAATTGCTATATCAGGGCTACAGCAATAAGACTTTGCGCATTGCCTACCGGGAGTATGCGGGCAGCCTGGCAAGGCCGTCGTTTTCGCAAGATTTATCATTCGAGATCACAAATTTTCCTGCGGAAATCACCTTCAGGAAAATCAAGATACAAGTACGTAGCGCAGGAAATCAGGGCCTGGAATACCAAATCATTGGCGGCTACTGACACTCGCGGGCAAGCTGCGATCCAGGCAGATATAGCATGAAAAGAAAGTACGCCACCGCGATCATTTTTGCCGTCGCCGCCATCGGCTTCACCTGGGTCAGCCCCTACATCGCCATGTACCGCATCAGCATCGCGGCGAAATCCGTGCGCCTGGAAAACTTGGCGCAGCAGGCCGACCTGCCTGCGATCCGCGCCAGCGTGGCGCGCCAGCTGCGCGCGGGCGGCGAAACGGCCAATGACGATGATTTCAAGGAAATGCTCGACACCATCGTCTCGCCGCCCGGCATCACGGTATTGATCTTGCACGGCAAGCAGGGGGCTGACGGCAAGCGCCACGACTTCGGCATGGCGTACCGCTCGTGGAATGAAGTGGTGCTGCGGCGCAGCGGCGCCGGACCCGCCGCCAGCCAGTTTCTGCTGCGCCGCCATGGCATCTGGGACTGGAAACTGATGGACATTACCCTGCCGCCGGAATTACTCTAAAGAAACTTGATCTAAAACAACACTTACCTAAACCGTCATATTGATTTTGGGAAATATTATGTAGAATGCCAACACCTCAGGCGCACCGGGTCGCCAGGCATCCGAGAGATTGCACGATGAAAAGAATGATGCTTCTCGCTGTAGCGGTACTGGTCGCGCTGGCCGGCGTCTTCTATGGCAGCCCGTACTTCACCATGAACAAGATCCGCGCGGCCACCATGGACGAGGATACGCAGGCGCTGGCCGCGCAGATCGACCTGGCCCAGTTGCGCGGCAGCCTGGGGCAGCAACTGCACACCCTGTTCTCGGCGCCGGAAGTGGCCGACGATATCAATCCCGAGGTCATCGATCCCTTGCTCGACACCATGCTGATGCCCGAAGGCATCGTCGCATTGATGAAGCTCAATGACCGCTACGAAAACCCGATCGCCAAGGTCAGCGACATCAGCGGCCGCAAGCGCAACACCAAGCCCGACTACAGGCTGCGCTACACCTCGTGGAACAGCGTGGTGGTGCAGCGCGCCCACAGCAAAAGCCATATCGGCGAACTGACCCTGACGCGCGACGGCCTGTGGCACTGGAAGCTGGTATCGGTGGCCCTGCCAAAGAACTTGCTGGCCGACGCGTAAAGCGCCCGCCCTTCGTGTCGTCAATCCAGCGGCTATCCGACACCGGACACTGCTATCATCGGATTTTGATTTCCAACGGAGGCAGCATGTCAGACCTGGTACAACACGCCC
This sequence comes from Janthinobacterium aestuarii, assembly GCF_046113285.1. Lineage (NCBI taxonomy): Bacteria > Pseudomonadati > Pseudomonadota > Betaproteobacteria > Burkholderiales > Oxalobacteraceae > Janthinobacterium > Janthinobacterium aestuarii. Next base: position 2,432,347 of record NZ_CP142524.1, on the reverse strand, counting down.
TGGCCCACGCGGGCAAACCGGCCACCACGCCCTGGGTGGTGACCCTGGTCGGCGGTGAAAAACTTACCGGCCCCATTTCCCCGCTCAGCGACGGCTGCTACGCCATCGGCCTGGGACAAATCAAGTACTTTTCCAGCGACAAGGTCGCCTGCCTGAATGTATCGGGCGCGGGCGCATTTCCTATCTGAAGATCTTGCCAATGGACGACGCGCGGGATACTCAGCAGGACAGCTTGGCGGCGCAGCTGCAGGCGCTGGAAGCGGCGCTGCAAAGCCAGGCGGTGCGCGCCGACAGGGCCAGGCTGGCGGCCCTGCTGGCTGACGACTTCGTCGAGTTCGGCAGCTCGGGCAATCTCTGGACGCGCGCGGCAACCCTGGCGGACTTGCCGGTGGAAGACTTTTGCCAGCGCAGCATCCGCGATTTTCAGGCCCGATTGCTGGCCGACGATGTTGCCTTGGTTACCTACCGCTCGCAACGCCACGCCAACGGCGCCCTGCCCGCCAGCGCCAGCTTGCGCAGTTCCTTGTGGAAATGGCGCGATGGCCGCTGGCAAATGATTTTTCACCAGGGCACGCCCATTCCCGGCTGATCCACCTCCCCGAAGATACTGTCCTGCGCCCGATCAAACGGCGCAGGAACCAGCATCCATGCCGAAAAGTTGTTTTTTGACACGCAAAATATCATTGATTTAATGAATTTTTTGTGCAACAATGAATTTAATAAATAAAACAAATAAATTATTGAAATCGGTTTTTTAAATTAATTCCATCCTTGCACCACGAATCCGTGTTCTGGATAGAAAAGCACTGCGTAGGACTCGACCCGTCGCCAGGCAAGCGCCTGCCACCGGTCTCACGCAAGCCCCCTTTCTAATCATCACCACGTATTTTGGAGAGACATCATGGACAAATTCACCGTACGCACCCAGCTCACTCTGGCTTTCGGCCTGCTGGTCTTTTTCCTCATCGGCATATCGATCCTGTCCGTGCGGAGCTTTTCCAACTTCAACGCCAGTTTTGACCAGTATGTCAACGGCATCACCGCCCGCGCCAATACGGCGCACCGCGTACGTGACGCAATCGACATGCGTGCCGTGGCGGCCAGGAATCTGGTGCTCGTCACCAAGCCGGAAGACCTGGAGATCGAACGCAAACAGGTCTTGCAGGCGCAGGCCGAGGTCGTCAAGAACATGCAGCATCTGCTGCAGCTGACACAGCAGCCTGAGGTATCGGATGAAGTGCGCGCCATAGTCAACAAGATAGACGGCATCGAAAAACGCTATTCTCCCGTCGCGATGGCTATCGTGGACCTGGCGCTGCAAAAGAAAACCGACCAGGCCATCGTCAAGATGAATGAGGAATGCCGCCCGCTGCTGGCCGCCCTCGTCGCCGCCAGCGATGAATATTTCGCCCTGACGGACCAGCGCTCTACCGCCATCTTGCAGGAAGACAACGAGCGTTACACGCTCAACAGGAATATTCTCATCGGCGCCAGCCTGCTGTCCATCGTGCTGGCAGCCCTGGCGGGCTGGCTCATCACACGCAGCCTGCTCAAGGCGCTGGGCGCAGAGCCGAAGCAGCTGTGCGACGCCGTCAGCCTGCTGGCCGGCGGCGACCTGACAGGCAAACTCAACGTTGCACCGCACGATACCGCCAGCGTGCTGTCGGCGCTGCAGCGCATGCAGGAGTCGCTGACCACGGTAGTGTCGTCCGTGCGCCAGGATTCCGACACCGTTTCCCTTGCCGCCGCGGAAATTTCCAGCGGCAATAGCGATCTGTCGCTGCGCACGGAACAGCAAGCCAGTTCGCTGGAAGAAACCGCTTCGTCAATGGAAGAGCTCACCAGCACCGTGCGCAAGAATGCGGAAAATGCCCGCGAAGCCAATGTGCTGGCCACGACGGCATCGGACGTCGCCAGCAAGGGCGGCGCCGTGGTGGGGCAAGTGATGGGCACCATGGACCTGATCAGCGAATCGTCGCGCAAGATTGTCGACATCATCAGCGTCATCGACGGCATCGCCTTCCAGACCAATATCCTGGCCCTGAATGCCGCCGTGGAAGCGGCACGTGCCGGCGAACAGGGCCGCGGCTTCGCCGTCGTGGCGACCGAAGTGCGCGGCCTGGCCCAGCGCAGCGCCAGCGCAGCCAAGGAAATCAAGGCGCTGATCGACGATTCCGTCAGCCGCGTCGATGCGGGCTCCAGGCTGGCGGCGCAAGCGGGCACGACGATGTCCGAGGTGGTCGCCAGCGTCGCCCGCGTCAGCAACATCATCGCTGAAATCACGGTGGCCAGCCAGGAACAGTCCGCAGGAATCGAGCAGATCAATCAGGCGGTGACCCAGATGGATAGCGTCACGCAGCAAAATGCCTCGCTGGTGGAAGAAGCGGCGGCGGCGGCCGAATCGCTGCGCGAGCAGGCCAGCCACCTGGTGGAAACCGTGAGCATCTTCAAGACGCATGACAGCCATCTGGCGGCACCCGCACCGGCGCCAGCACCGGCACGCGCCAGTCACAAGCCGCTGCACCTGGTACCGGCAACGGCCAGCAGCCCCGCCAAGCGCCAGGCCGCGCCGGCAAAACCCCGTGCGGCGCAAGCGGAAGCCGTGACGGCCGGCGACTGGGAAGAGTTTTAAGCACATAGAGGCATGCAGCCACGCATGCCCCGCTTCACACGCACAGGGGAGAGCCGCAGCCGGCCTCCCCTGTCGCGTTGCAACAACACGCCCCTCACATAAAAAATCCGCGGCAACTGTTGTATTTGTGCCGCCCCGGATCCCGCTACTACGCCGAAATGGCGCATGCTTTTTTGCGCCGCCGCAGGAAACCGCGTCGTCTTGTCCAGCCTATTTTGTTCCCGCACAAGCCTGCCGGCACTCCACTATGCACCCGCCAGATAGTGACGACAAATACGATTTTATTCGCGTATTGAGTCGAAACGGATATGAATAACCATCGTAGGAAAATGGCATGAATACCAAAATTTCCCGTGCTAGCATGATTTTTCGTTCAGCTGGCCAGCGCCAGCTTGCATGCCCCCAACAACCTTGACCGACAGGAGCCGTTTCATGATGACACCGCATGCCAGCACAGTACGCCACACCCTGATTGCCCTGGCAATCAGCGCCGCCTTTCCGCTGCAGGCGATGGCACAGGATAGCGTCCCGGCGCCAGCCGCCGACGCGCCTGCCGCGCCGGCGGCACAGACCGGTCCTGGCCAGCTGGAAACGGTGATCGTGACGGCGCAGCGGCGCGCGGAAAACATCAAGGACGTGCCCATGTCCATCGCCACCTTGAAAGGCGACAAGCTCGACACGCTGACGGCCGGCGGCGCCGACATCCGCTTCCTCAACAGCCGCTCGCCCAGCGTCTCCGTCGAATCGGATTACGGCCGCACCTTCCCCCGCTTCTACATTCGCGGCCTGGGCAATACCGACTTCGACCTGAACGCCTCGCAGCCCGTGGGCCTGGTGATGGATGACGTAGTGCAGGAAAACGCCATGCTCAAGGGCTTTCCCGTGTTTGACGTGGATCAGGTCGAAGTGCTGCGCGGCCCGCAAGGCACCTTGTTCGGCCGTAACTCGCCAGCCGGCGTGATCAAGTTCGATTCCGCCAAGCCCGTCTTCAAGACGGAAGGCTACCTGAGCGGCGGCTTCGGCAAGGATGGCATGAAGAACCTGGAAGGCGCGTTCAACGTGCCCGTCAGCGACACGGTCGCCCTGCGCTTTTCCGGCCAGACGCAGCGCCGCGACGACCGCGTGCACAACCCGCGCCCCACCGGCACGCGCGACTTCGAAGGCTATGAAGACAGCGCCGCCCGCCTGCAGGTATTGGTCAAGCCCACGCGCGACTTCACGGCCCTGTTCAACGTGCACGCGCGCAATCTCGACGGCACGGCCACCCTGTTCCGCGCGAATATCCTGAAACAGGGCACGAACGACCTCGTCGACGGATTTGATTACGACAACTACCCGACCGACGGCATCAACCGCCAGCACCTGAAAACCAAGGGCGCCAGCATGCGCCTGAAATGGGACTTGCCCGGCGTCACCTTGCATTCGATCACCGGCTACGAAAAGCTCGATTTCTACAGCCGCGCCGACGTCGACGGCGGCTATGGCGCCGTGTCCGCGCCGCCGATGGGTCCCGGCTTCATCCCGTTCGTCGTGGAAACGGCCGACGTGATCCCCAAGCACAAGCAGATTTCGCAGGAATTCCGCGCCGAGTCGTCTGCCCGCGGCCCGCTGCAATGGATAGCCGGCCTGTTCTACTTCAAGGAAGATATCCAGATCGACAGCATCGGCTTCAACAGCCTGGCGCCCGGCAACCCGCAAAGCCCGAACTACGCCACGCAAAACCAGAGCTCGAAGTCGTACGCGGCCTTCGGCTCGCTCAACTACACGGTCTCGGACGCCCTGAAACTGCGCGCCGGCCTGCGCTACACGACCGACAAGAAGGATTTCTCCGCCAAGCGGGTGGAAGCGACCACGGCCGGCCCCTTCGACTTGCACGACACCTCGCACAACGTCAGCTGGGACCTGAGCGGCACCTATGTATTGACGCCGGAAACGAATGCCTACGCGCGCATCGCCACCGGCTACCGCGCGCCGTCGATGCAGGGACGCCTGAACGGCCTGGCCGACCGCCCTTCGTTTGCGGGCGCCGAGAAAGCGCTGTCCGTCGAGGCGGGCATCAAGCAGGACCTGTTCGACAAGCGCGCGCGCCTGAGCCTGGCCATATTCCAGTACCGCGTGAAGGACAAGCAACTGACGGCCGGCAGCGGCGCCGTCAACATGAACCAGCTGATCAACGCAGACAAGGCCACGGGCCGCGGCGTGGAACTCGATTTCCAGGCGAACCTCAGCGATTCGCTCAGCATGACCCTGGGCGGCAGCTACAACCACACGGAAATCCAGGACAAGAAGCTGTTCGTGCAAAGCTGCGGCAACGCGCAAAACAACCCGGCCAGCGGCTGCACCGTGACCGACCCGCTGGGCCCGTTCAAGGGCACGGCCTACATCGACGGCAACCCGCTGCCGCGCGCGCCGGAATGGCAAACCAACTTCACATTAAAGTACAGCATCCCCCTCGCCAATGGCGAGTTCTACGCCTACACGGACTGGGCCTACCGCACCAGCTACAACTTCTTCCTGTATGAAGCGAAGGAATACAAGGCCAAGGAACTGCTCGAAGGCGGTTTGCGCGTCGGCTACAAATGGGACAAATACGAACTCTCCGCGTACGGCCGCAACATCACCAACCAGATCCAGTTGCTGGGCGCGATCGATTTCGACAACCTGACAGGCATCGTCAACGAACCGCGCACGTATGGGGTGCAGTTCAAGGCAGTGTTTTGATGGCGGGAAGCTGATAACAGGCCATTGATGCTGGCCCATCGCTCAGGCACAAGATGGCGTAATACACATCACCTGTGCTAGAATCTCGCCGCGCTGCCCGGATGGTGAAACTGGTAGACACTGGAGACTTAAAATCTCCCGCCTGTAAGGGCGTGCCGGTTCGATTCCGGCTCCGGGCACCAGCGCACAGAATTCAGAAACATCAAAAAAGCCATTAAACCCAATAAAATCAACGGGTTAGTGGCTTTTTTTACGTCCAGACATTCGACTTAATCCAGATTAAAACCGACAAAAACCTCTAGCGGTTACGCCAGATTTACGCCGTGATTACGCGAGCGACGCCGGCGCCGGCGCCATCATGGTGCCCCTGCTCGCCTGGCTGTAAGTTCACCAGCTCGACCTGATGACCAATGAGAAAACGCGCAAGCACGGCATCGCCTTCAAGTTCGAATTCAACAACCGTGAAACAGTCGATATCTCGATCAAGCTGAACCTGACCGAGCACATCGCGGTCAAACCGGCGAGGCCGGTTGGCCGTGCGGCGGCGATAAAAGCCAGCGAGGACGAGCTGGCGAGCACCATCAGCTTGTTCAAGCAGCCTCACGGCGGCGTCAAGGCCGGCGGTGCCATTCGAATCCAAAAAAAATGAACCTAATTAGCTCTCTGCTGACTAATAGAGAGCCAATCTTAACAATCCATCAAAAAGAAAATTATATACAGTCACAGTTTCAAAAAACTGATGACGGAATGAAATTTAATTTAGCATCAAATTGTCAGATTGAGAAATTTACTCAGCCAATTAAGGAAGACGCACCGAAGCAACCAATAGAATCAGGCACCATTTCTTATACCGATGAAATACAAAAATACAAATTATCAAAAAATTCCATAAGCGCGTTTCGCACATTCTCACCTGCTTGACCTCATCGCCAGAGGAAAAAATATTCGTAATGCTTAGGAATCTGTCCGCTTTCCACCAAGAATCCTAAGCATGAATTCAAAGATGGTTCATACTGGAGAAATTATTATGCACAACAAAAATGTTTATTGGGACGAGACCATGATGCAGAACGATTTTCATCAACCGTCAATATTGGCAATCGGCGACAGCTGGTTCTGGTATCCTCTTCCTGGTGGCTCATTATTAAGCAAATTAGGAAATTTGGTTGAAAAAAAGGAGCATTACATTCTAGCTCACGGAAATAACGGTGCCGAAGCCTACGATTATGTTTACGGAACCTATAAAAGAAGAATCCAGACCGCATTACAACTACATGGGGATTCTTTGTCGGCTGTTTTCATAAGCGGTGGAGGGAACGACTTCGCCGGCCTATCCGATATGCGCCCGCTACTGCTAAAAGACTGCTCCGCCTGCACTTCGGCTGAAGCTTGCTACCGATCCGGTGATGACGAGCAAAGCCTGAACCGATTTTTAAATAAAGTTACGGGAAGCTTCATCGCTCTTATCGACAAGATAATTGGTGCAACTTGGAATACGACGCAAAATGCAACCGGTCCAACGAAGATCTATTTACATAACTACGACTATGCTCGGCCAACAGGTATCGGCATCTTTGGTGCCGAAAGCAAATGGCTGCGAGCATCGCTAGTAGTCGCAAACGTGCCTACCCACCTGCAGGATTCCTGCATCCGTTTTTTGATCGACGAGTTCACTTTGCGGTTGAAGGGGTTGGTCGCTCGTTATCCCGGCCGCGTTCGTCTTGTCGATAGTCGCGGCACCTTAGGTGACGACGACTGGGCTAACGAACTTCATCCAACGTCGACGGGTTTCGAAAAAATTGCGCACAATGTGTGGCTACCCATATTGCAAGGCGATGGACTTGCACCTAAGTGATAACTACTTCAAGAAAGGTATGGAGGCTTCATCAATTCCAGAAAATCCTCTTGTATCTTGCCCAATAGCATGTGCTGGCCGAGGTGCGGCATCTACGCGGAACTCTTCCTTGTCTGTAAATTCCGACACCTCCATCACCTCTACTTCTTCACCTTGCCGCGACTGTCATCACGATCAATTCCCACACCCGGGCTAACCTGCTCCCACTGACGTTTTTACAACACCCCGCCCCCCTCTCCCTCCTCCAAAGGCCCCTACTGATATAATACTTACAATCAAGTAATATTCCGAAATGTGCGCCTCCAGGCTCCCGCAACCGTCTGTGTACTGCTAGCCCATGCGCTCTCTTTTCGACCACGAGATCATCAAACAGCTGCACAGCGGTGTCCGCTCACGGGTTTACCGTGCCAGGGCCGCCGATGGCACCGCGTTGATCGTCAAGCAACCCAATCAGCAGTTCCCCTCCTTTCAGCAACTGGCGCAATTCAAGCGCGAGTATGCGATCGCGCGCCGTTGCCGCCATCCGGGCGTGGCGCATCCGCTGGCGCTGCAGCTGCACGGCGGGTGCTGGACGATGATCGTGGAAGATTGCGGCGGCCTGGCGCTCGACCAGGTGTTGCGTGCGCAGGTGGCGGCGCGCAGGATGCCGTCGCAACCCGCCTTGGCGCTGGACGACTTTTTCGACATCGCGCTGCAACTGTGCGCGGCGCTGGACGAGGTTCATCGTCAGGGCGTGATCCACAAAGACATCAATCCCGCCAATCTGGTGTGGAATGGCGGCCGGCGCCTGCTGCAGCTGATCGACTTCGGCATCGCCTGCGAACTGCCGTACGAAAGCCATGGCATCGCCAATCTCCAGACGCTGGAAGGCACGCTGCGCTACATGGCGCCGGAACAGACCGGACGCATGAACCGGCGCGTCGATTGGCGCGCCGATTTCTATGCGCTGGGCGCCACCTTCTACGAGCTGCTGGCCGGCCAGGCGCCGTTCGAGACGGGCGACGAGATAGAACTCGTGCATTGCCACATTGCGCGCAGTCCCGACTGGTCGCACCCGGCGCTGGCAAGCTTGCCTGGCCAGCTGCTGCCGATCATCCAGCGGCTGCTGGAAAAAAATGCCGATCAGCGCTACCAGAGCCTGCAGGGCTTGCGCAGCGATCTCGAAGCATGCCGCGCGCAAAAGCCGGCGCAGACGCTCAAGCTGTCCGACCACAACGGCCATTTCCTCGTGCCGCAAACGCTGCACGGGCGCGAGGATGCCATCGCCGTGCTGCTGGCGGCATTTGAACGCAGCGCCGCGGGCAGGTGCGAGATGCTGCTGGTGGCCGGCCATTCGGGCATCGGCAAGTCGGCGGTCGTCAACGAAGTGCAAAAGCCCATCATCGCGCGGCGCGGCTGCTTCCTGTCCGGTAAATTTGACCAGCTCCAGCGCGACGTGCCGTATGCCCCGCTGATCCAGGCCTTCCAGGAGCTGGTGCGCCAGCTGCTCGGCCAACCCGAGGAAACGCTGCGGCAGTGGTCCGCCAAACTGCACGAGGTGCTGGGCAGCGGCATCGGCATGCTGATCGAACTGATTCCCCAACTGGCGCTGATCGTCGGCCCCACGGACGCAGTGCCCGCGTCGGACCCGGCACAGGCCCAGCTGCGCCTGGACCGCCTCTTCCCCCGCTTCGTCGAAGTGTTCGCCTGCGCCGGGCATCCGCTGGTGCTGTTCCTCGACGACCTGCAATGGGCCGATGCCGCCACGTTGCGAATGATCGAACTGCTGATGGTCTCCTGCGACAAGAGCTGCATGCTGTTCATCGGCGCGTATCGCGACAACGAGGTGAGCGCCGATCATCCGCTGATCGCGCTGCGCGACAAGCTGCTCGCCCGCGAGGTACGCCTGTCGACGCTGTTACTGAGCGCATTGACCGAGCCGCAGGTGGCGCAAATGGTCTCGGCCACCGTGCGCGTGGCAACCCACGATTGTGCGCCGTTGACCAGCATTTGCTACCGCAAGACGGCCGGCAATCCCTTTTTCCTCAACCAGTTCCTCGCTTCGCTCAATGAGACGGGCCATCTGCGCTACCGGGCCGCCGACGATTGCTGGGACTGGGACCTGCCCGCGATAGAACAGGCCAAATATACCGACAACGTGGTCGAGGTGCTGCTGGAAAAAATCCGCCGCCTGCCCACGGTGACGCAGCATCTGCTGCAACTGGCCGCCTCCTGCGGCAACCGCTTCACGCTCGATACGCTCGCGCTGGCAATGGACCGCGCTCACCGCAAAACGCAGCAAGACCTGTGGCCGGCGCTCAGGGCAGGCTTGATCCAGCCGCTCGACGAACGCTATAAGTACGTCAGTGGCGACAGCGATGCGGCCAACAGCGGCGTCGCTTACCGCTTCCTGCACGACCGGGTGCAGCAGGCCGCCTACCTGGTCGCCGACGACGCTACGCGCGTGGCCAACCATCTGCTCATCGGCCGCTTGCTCCTGCGGCATACGGCGCCGCAGCACCAGGACGCAACACTGTTTGAAATCGTCGAGCAGCTCAACGCCGGTCGCGCGCTGATCAAGGATGCGGACGAGCGCGTGCAGCTGGCGACGCTCAATCTCCAGGCCGGCGTCAAGGCACGGCGTTCCGCCGCGTTCCAGTCCACCCTGGAACACATGCGCATAGGTCTCGAGCTGCTGCCGGAGCACGCATGGAGCGTCCACGCCAGCCTTTGGCTCGACCTGCAGCTGGGCGCGGCCGAAGCGGCTTACCTGTGCGGCCAGTTCGATACGGCCGAGGCGATCTATCCACTGGTGCGCGCCCGCTCCCTGAGCCCCTTGCAGCAGGTGCGCTGCATTGCCATCCAGGCGCACCAGTATCAATTGCAGGGCCGCCTGCTCGACGCCATTGCCGTGCAGCGCGACGGCCTGGCGCTGCTGCACATCGACATCCCGCACGATGTGGCGCAGATGAAGGCGCGCTTCAGCGACATTCTCGCCGACATCGGACAGCAGCCTGGCGCGCACGCGCCCGACACCCTGCTGGCGGCCGATGACATGTGCGAGCCGGACGCCGTGGCCGCGATGCAGATGATGCAGGGCCTGTGGATGGCCAGCTACTACGCCGGCCAGCAGGATCTGAGCGCGCTGATGGTGGTGTCGATGACGCGGCTGTCGACGCAGCGGGGGAACAGCGATTTCAGCGCTGTCGCCTATGTCGGCTACGCGATGATGCTTGCGCTGTACAGCGGCGACATCGCGCGCGGCTACGCCTTCGGCGCGATGGCGATGGCGCTGGCCAGGCGCCGTGCCAACCTGCAGACGCGCACGCTCACGGGCCTGATGTTCGGCGCGCTCAGCAACCACTGGACGCAGCCGCTGCGCAGCTCCGACGCCCTGTACGAAGAAGCGTTTGGCTGGGCGCTGGAAATCGCCGACTTCGTGCAGGTCGGCGTGGTGGCGGCCGTGCGCGCCACCGACCGTATCATCCTCGGCGACTACCTGCCGCACCTGATGCACGACATCGAGCACGACCTGGCGCTGATGCGCGCCAACGGCCAGCAGGCGATGGCCGATTGCTGCGTCGCCGCCGCGGTCCAGCCGATCAAATGCCTGATGGGTCTCCTGCCCCGTCACGACAGCTACGACGATGGGGCCTTCAGCGAGGCGCGCTTCCTCGATCAGTATGGCGGCTCGCAGCTGTACCGCGCCTACTTCTTGCAGGGGAAAATACGCAACGCCTACCTGTTCGACAGCGCCGACGCCGAGCCGCTGGCCGGCCAGCTTGGCATCGTCACCCAGATCATGCGCGGCCAGGCCAAGGTTGCCGAGTGCAGCTTCTACGCCGCGCTGATCCTGATCCGCGCCTTGCGGCGCGATCCTGCGCGTGCCGATGCGAACGATGTGCTGGCCGTGGTCGACACGCTGCAAACGAGCCTCGCCGAGTGGTCCAGGCAAGGCTCGGACAATAGCGACGCCAAGCATCTGCTGGTGATGGCCGAGATGGCACGCTACCGGAAAGACCTGCAGCTGGCCACGCGCTGCTACCAGCAGGCGATCGACGCGGCCGGCCTGGCGGGCTACGTCAACATGCAAGCGCTGGGCAATGAACTGTGCGGCGAATGCTGGTTCGACCAAGGACATGCGCGCGTGGCCGGCATCTTCATCCAGGACGCCATCGCGCACTACGGCCAGTGGGGTGCGCAGGGCAAGGTGGCGCAGCTGCAGGCGCGCCATGGCGCACTGCTGTCAAGGATGGATGGCCGCGGCGCACAACGTCATTCCGTCTCCCACACGCACGGCAGTTCAGCGCTCGACCTGGCGTCGCTGCTGAAAGCGTCGCAGATCCTGTCGAACGAAGTGGGCCTGCGCAGCGTGCTGACGCGCCTCATTACCATCGTGTGCGAAAACGCCGGCGCGCAGGTGGCGCGCCTGCTGCTGCTGTCCGAAGGCAGCTACCAGCTGGAGGCCAATATCGATGGCGATGTCGTCACTGTCCTGCAATCGCGCCAGTTCGACCTGAACGCCGCCAGCGACCCGCAGTTCCCGCTGTCGCTGCTGCGCTACGTCATTCGCACCGGCGCCGAGGTGATCGAAGACTGCATCACGGGCGCCTCGCGCTTTGCCGCCGATCCGTACGTGCAGTTGCACCTGCCGCGCGCCGTCATGTGCCTGCCGATACGGCACGGCGGCCAGATCGGCGGCATCCTGTATTTCGAGAACCGGCTTGCAGAAGCCTCGTTCACGGAGGAACGCGTGGCGTTCCTGCGCATGCTCGGCGCCCAGGCGATGATCTCGATCTCCAGCGCCAGGCTGCATGACAGCCTCGAACGGCGCGTTGCCGAACGCACGGAACAGCTGGAAGACGCCAACCGCAAACTGGCGACCTTGTCCATCACCGACGGTCTGACTGGCCTGGCGAACCGGCGTCATTTCGACGACGTATTGCGTGCCGAATGTGCGCGTGCCACGCGCGTCGGCCGGCCGCTTGCCGTCATCATGCTCGATGTCGACTACTTCAAGCGCTTCAACGACAGTCACGGCCACCAGGCCGGCGACGCATGCCTGGTGCGGGTCGCGCATGCGCTGGCGGCCGGCATGCGGCGCGCGGGCGACCTGACGGCGCGCTATGGCGGCGAAGAGTTTTCGATCGTGCTGCCCAACACCGGCGCGGACGAAGCGCGCCAGATCGGCGAAGCACTGCGGCGGGCGATCGAAGATCTGGGTATCTCCCACGCGAACGCGGAGGCGCGGCAGGTGACGATCAGCGTCGGCATCGCGGTCCAGCCGGCACCGGGAGCCGCCGATCCGGACGCCCTGCTGCGCCTGGCCGATGCCGCGCTGTACCACGCCAAGGATGAGGGACGCAATTGCGTGGTGCTCAGGGCGTTGCCGCCTGGCTGACCGGCAGCGCCGCGCACCGCATTCACGGCGCCGGCGGTGCCTCAATCGCTGCCATGGCTGTTCTCGCGCGCCTGCTCCCGCGCTTTTTCGCTTGACGCCAGCCCGTTGAAGAACAGATTGAGCAGCACGGCAACGATGGCGGCCAGCAGGATGCCGCTGTGCAGCAACGGCGACAGGACTTTCGGCATGTGCTGCGCATATTGCTCGGCCACCAGCGGCAGCATGCCGAAGCCGATAGCCAGGGCCACGATGAACAGGTTGTTGCGGTTGCTCTTGTAGTCGACGCCGGCCAGAATGCGGATGCCCGTCGCGGCGACCATGCCGAACATCACCAGCCCTGCCCCGCCCAGCACGAACGCCGGCACGGCTTCGGCCGTCTGCGCAATCTTCGGAATCACGCCCATCACCAGCAGGATCAGGCCGGCCGCCACGCAGACCCAGCGGCTGCGCACGCCCGTCACGCCCACCAGGCCCACGTTTTGCGAAAACGACGTGTACGGGAAGGTATTGAAGATACCGCCGATCAAGGTTCCCAGACCATCGACGCGCAAGCCGCGGCTGATGTCGGCCTGTTCGATACGCTTGCCCGTCATCTCGCCCAAGGCCAGGAACATACCGAGCGACTCGATCATGACGACGATCATCACCAGACTCATGGTCACGATGGCAACCAGGTCGAAAGTCGGCATGCCGAACTGGAATGGCGTGACGATGGCGAAAGCCTTGGCGCTGGCCACCTTGGCGAAGTCGGCCTTGCCCAGCGCAAACGACAGGGCCGTGCCGGCGATGATGCCGATCAACACGGCGATATTCGACAGGAAACCACGGCCATACTTGGCCACCAGCAAGATGACGGCCAGCACGAAGAAGGCGATGCCCATGTTGTCCAGCGCGCCGTAGCCGGGATTGGCGATCAGGGGCACGGGGCCGGCTGGCCCGGGCAAGCCGGCCGCCGTCGCGACAGCGGCCATCTTAAGGAAGGCGGGATCGGCGATCTGCGCCATGGCGGGCGGCCCGCCCATGGCCCAGTTTACGCCCACGCGCATCAGCGACACGCCGATCACGGCGATGATGCTGCCCGTGACCACGGGCGGGAACAGGGCCAGCAGGCGGCTGATGAAGGGCGCGATCAGCATGGAAACGACGCCGGCGCCGATCACGGCACCAAAGATGCCGGTGATGCCCAGGGCCGGATTGTTCGCCATGGCCAGCATGGGACTGACGGCGGCAAAGGTCACGCCCATCATGACGGGCAGACGGATGCCGAAATGCTTGCCGATTCCCAAGGACTGAATCAGGGTCACGAGGCCGCAGCAGAACAGGTCGGCACTGATCAGCGCCGCCACCTGCTCGGGCGGCAGCTTGAGCGCGCGGCCGACGATCAGCGGCACGGCGATGGCGCCCGCATACATGACGAGTACGTGCTGCAAGCCCAGGGTGAACAGTTTCCCGGCCGGCAGCACTTCATCGACGGGGGACGGAGCGGCAGGCGTGGTAGCGGACACGCCGCGGTGGATGGATTTCAGACGGGGAGAGGCCATTTACGCTCCATTTCCTGGGTTACCGCGGCACGGATGGGTGCAGGTGAAAAGGAAAAGCAAGACAGAAACGGGACGACAGAAACACACTAGCGGCCGATGATGCATGCGAAGCTCCTTGGATGGAATGACCGAGGTAGCCATGCACGCTTCGTGCCAGGTGATTGTATACAGAGATTGTGCCGAAAGTCACCAGAAATCAGCTAATCAGGCGGTGAATGCACCGTTTTCTCGCATGCCGCCCCGCATCTGCACCAGAAGGCGGCGGCGCTGGCAGGCCACTGGTGAATGGGGACTGCTGCCTGGAACGCCTGTCAAAAACCAATGCGCATCGTCATTTGCGGCCGGCGATGCTCACTGCCTCGGCGGCACGCTGCTTCGTGCAGTGGCGTTTCTCGGGCCAGCGGGACGCCGGGCCTTCCTTGCGCCCGTCACGGTTTTGGTGGGCGCTATCAGGCGCAGTCAGGCGTTGTTAGCCGCCCGCACAGGCATCGAGCAGCGCTTCCAGCTGACGCACATGGGCAGCACGCAATTGCTCGCGCGCCAGCAAGGCTTGCACTTGCTCGAAGATGCCGTGGGCTGGCACCGCAGGCAAGGCGGGCGAGGCGGGGCGCGTGGCGATGCATGGCGCGCTCACCGGCCACGCTTGCACCTGCGATGCTGGCCCCCATGCCGCACAGCCGCTCAACAAGCTTACCAGCAACAAACTGGCTAAACGGTTGGCGAGGCTGCCGGCATGCCTTCCGGCACGTTCGCCTGGCGACCTCATGGCATTTCTCTGGCGATCAAGGCCTCGGCGGCACGACAGGCGTCGCCTTCGGGCGGCAGCGCCAGGATGCGCGCTGCCGCCGCTTGCGCCTCTGCCTGCCCGGTCTGCGCCGTGGCCAGCGCCTGGCGTACCCGCGCAGACCGGCGTGCGCCCTCTTCCCGCATCGTATCGAGCGCCTGGCTCTGGCGCCGCAACAGGGCTTGCACTTCGAGTACTTGCGCCGCGCACGCGGCACGGCCCGTTTCGCGGCCCCAGCGCTGGGCGCAAAACACGGCTGCCCCCAGCAACAGCAGCATGGCCACAATGCTCCAGGACGGCTTCATGCCAGCACCTTGCGCGCAGCCTGGTACAAGGCCAGGCGTTCGGCCAAGCCGTTCACACCGCCGTTGATGCGGCGCGTCACCCGTTCCTGGTCACCCGCGTCGGCCAGGCGGTTCAAGCCGCGCGATTGCCAGAACCAGCCCGCCGAGCGGCACGCGAAAGTCGTCTGCTCCAGCAACTGCGGCGCCGCCAGCAAGTCGATATCCAGCGCCACGCCGCACGCCGCGTAGTTGGCGCGCCCCGTCACCTGCAGCAAGCCGCGCCCCTTGAAGCGCACGCCATCGCCAGCGACCACATTACCCAAGTCCGCGCGTCCTTCATAGGCAGTGCCACTGGCCAGCTCGCGCACATAACGCAACTGTCCCGATTCGTGCCCCACCTGCGCCAGAAACGCCGCCTGGCGCAGCGGCGTATCAATGCTGAACTCGCTCATCGCCGCATTCAGCGGAGCCAGGAACAGCGTAGCGCGGCGGCCGGCCAACGGCATGATCTGCATCAATTGCGCGCCTGTCACAGCATGCCCCGCACATCCTTGACGGCAGCGGCCGCATCGGCCGCCAGTTCGCCGATATCCTTGCCGCGCCGCTTGTCGAACCAGCGCACGCAGGCGCCCAGTACCCACCAGGCAGGCAAGCCGGCCGCCACCATCAGCGGCGCGGCGATAAATAAAAATCCCGTGGCCGGGTCGCCGCCATACAGGCCCGCCACGGTTTTCGCACTGTCGAACAGGCTGGGCCACCACGACAGCACGGCGGCCACCAGCACGGGGCCAAGAAAGGTGGAAATGATGATGCTGGAACAAAAACGAATAAATGCCTCCTTGGTGGTTTGGGGCCACATGAACATGAAGCCCAGCGACGTGGCGGCGGCGCCGGCCAGCACGGGCACGCCAAACAGTTTGATCAATGCGCCGCCGGCGGCGGTGGTTTCGAGGGCCATGGTTGCCTTTCAGGTGGTGGAAATGAAAAAACCCGCCGAAGCGGGTTACAGTGGTGAAAAGTAGATGGCTAGGCAGCAAGCTCGAGTGCCGCCAGCCGCAGTTCCAGCTGATCCTGGCGGGCGGCCTGGCCGCGTGCAATGAACAGATTTAACTCATCAGGACGAAAACTGTACATGCTGCCAGCGAGTTGGACTTCCGTTCGAGCAGGCTGAACTTCACCGGGTTCGGTATACCCCTCTGTGAGTACCTCGTCGTATGCTTCGGCTGTCTCTGTGGCTGCATGGCGGACCACGACGGGTGGGTGCACTTTGTCCGGCACCTGGATCTGCGGATGCTCGGTGGTCTTTTCATCCCACTCGTCATAGCAAATAAAGCCGTAGGCGAGCGGATCCAGCCGGTGGCTTTCCATCACTTCGATTGCCCGCTGCACCGTCATGCCAATATGCTGACGCGCTGCCGTTCCCTTCTCCCTCACCGCTTCCAGGAAGCGATATTTTCCTATTTCTCTGGCCAATTGGGTGGCAGCGGCGATTTCATTGCCAGACAAGGCAACGACTGCCGTTTTATGCCGGGCATCGGATGTCTGGACCACGCCAGTAGAGGCGTATATATTGGTCCAGCGCCGGTTAAAGCTGCCGAGTCCAATTACATTGTCTTCCCAAGGGTAGACGTAGTCTCCTTGCACGCATAATACGGCAGTTAACACTCCGGCTCGCTTTACTGCGATAGTGAAACTTCCCAGTGTTGCATTATTATCAAACCAGACACGTCCATGTTCGATCGCGTTGTTATAACTGAAAATATACGATGCCTGGCCCTGCGCTGCGTCCAGCGCCAGCGCTGTGTAGCCCCCTAAAGATTTGACGGCCACTGTATTCTGGCCAGGCGCATTGACCTGAAAGCCTCCCGGAAACAACGTCGCGTCTGACGTACTGGTTTTGAAGTAAATGGTTCCGGCGCTGCTCGACTCATAGTTAATAATCGAAAACTGACCGTTGGAGTTCTTCAGGATATCCGCCGAGGTGGACGCGCCCCCCGATGCCGCCTTTGTAATCAGCCGTATGATCGAACAATTGCCAGTTCCATTGGCCTCATTCACCACATCCAGATACCTGTAGCCGACAACCGGACGCTGCTCTCCCACGCTCACGTTGCCGTTGACACCAAGAGTCATGGTGTTGGCACTACCGGTATAAAACTTCAGGGGAAGGTAACTTCCCGTACCAATTTGTGAGGAAGAAAGCCTGACACTATCGGCTCTGATTATGCCGAGCGAGGCCAAGGAAGTATTCTGCGGATTATCATCGGCATAGGCATTGAATTGGGCGACCGTCCCGGTACCGTTAGGAATCGCACCAACAATCGTGGAACTATTGGCGCTTGTCGTGCGCAACAGCACACGGGCATCGTGAATCGCATTGGAGAAATCCCCGCCGATGACACCGCCAAACACCGCGTTATATGCATTGGCTTTCAATGACAACGCGCTGTCCACCGCGGCGCTAACTGGTTTTGACGCGTCTGCGGTATTGTCTACATTCCCCAGGCCAACATCAACTTTGTTGCCGGAAATGGCCACCTTGGCCAGGCTGGTCGTTGCCGCCTTTTTCAGCTCAAGCTCATTCAGCGCCGCCTGCACATTCGTCGCAATAATCCCCCCCACCGGCGTGCTGCTTATCTGCGACGCCACGTTCGTCGGAATCGTCACCCAGGCGCCAGCCTGGAATACGCGCAGGCAGCCGCCGTTCAGCACCGTGTCCCAGTAGGTCGCGCCGGCCAGCAGCGCTGCGCCAGCGTTGTCCGATGTCGGCGCCAGCGCTTTAGCACCGAGATAGCGCGCGTCGAGCGAAACAAACGCGGCGCTTGCGGATGCGGCCTGCGCGGATGCTTTAACTGCATCTGCGCTGGCGCTGGTAGCGGCCTGTCCCGCCGCTGCCGCACTGGCCGCAGCAGCAGCCGCATTGCGCGGAATATCCGCGACATCCTTAGCAAGCGCCAAGTCGTTGAGCTTGCGCACATAGTCCGTTTGCCCGGGATAAAAATTGGCTGGCATCAGATTTCCTCTACAGTAATGGATGTCGAATAACGTTCGAATTGCGGCGTGGTGACGGCAGCCGCATCGGGCAGCTTGCCGTATACCTGGTGATCCTGCTCCAGCAAGGGGTCGTCGGATTCCGGAAAGAGGCTGATGAAGACCGGACGCGACTTGCCATTGCCGCGCAAGATGGCCATCAACTTGCTGCGGTCGGGTGGCGACATGGCAGTCAGGCTCAGAGCCAGCTTGCGGCTGCGCGGTCCCACATTCGTCAGCAAATCACCGCCTTCATTGCGGTAATGCTGGCTGGCATCGTCGACCGTCACCGAAGCACCATAGTCGGCATTGCTTTCAGGCGACCAGTACATGCCGGCGACAAGGCGCGACGCCTCGATGTAGCCGGCAGGATTGAGCGCGTCATCGATGTCAATTTCCAACTTTTCCACCCAATCCGGTGCAAACCAGATGCGCCCGTAGGCGCCGCCGCCATACGAGAAGGCATTCACGCCCAAAGGTTCCAGGCCCCAGTCACAGGCGCCCAGCGGCTGGTGTGCACAGGCCTGCACCGTGCCCGTGTCGAATGCGGGCGTCGAATCGCTCGCCAATACGTAGCCGCGCGCACGCAAGGTGGCGGCCGAACTCAAGTTGCAAAATGGCAGCACTAAGGCGCCGATCAAAGCGGTCGAGGGAAAAACAGCGTGCAGGGTGGCGCTCGTGCCTGTCGACCGCCATACTTCGGATTTAATGTCCGTCAACAGGTTTTCTGCGGTGAGGCCCCCCGACTGGCTCGATGCCGTGATGACGGCCAGGTCAGCCGCATTGTGGTGGATGATGCGTAAATTCGTCATGACATATTCTTTCCTGAAATTTGCAAAATATCTCTACGGCAGGAAGCTTCCATCTATTACCAGGAATGGCGAAGGATGACTTACCGTTGAGTCTTTACCCCGCTGACCTTGCGATTCAATCCTCTTGAATGTGAGCCCTGCCGTATACCCCACTGTATTGTTCGCGGTGCGCAAAAGAAAATAGCGGCTATTCGTCAGGATGTAGCCAGGCTCAAGATCAAAATACGAAACATTGTAGAAAGGTGCATTTCCAATGGCGATTGGACGATCAACGGGAGGAATCCGGACACTTTCACCCAGCGATCCGGACGCAATCGGGAAAGTGATATTCGGTGTGCCAAAATCATGGGTCACGTAGTGCTCCTTACTATGCCGTAAGATCAAACCAAACTTTGAGCGTGCCTGGGATATGGTGGAAAAGGCCCAAACATCCACAGCTTCCTGCCTGTCAAATTTTTCCCAATCTCCTCCGGTACCGCAATACACCCCCACCGTATGGACACCATCCTGATACGATGTGCCAAAAATGCCGACACGCCGGCCAAGCGGCAAATCGAACGCCCACAGCACCGGGCGATCCGTCGCAAACGTATATTGTGAGTAGCCCGTCTGCCATGCGCTATCCTTGTAGTAAGGCTGTACAGTTTTCAAGAAATTCGCTTTACCTATGCAGGAGGTGCCAGGGGTATCGCTATCGACCACGAGATCGCCAGCGGCATTCAAAATGCGCAATGTATTTGTCATTTCAAATACACTCCCGCAGTCGTCATACTGGTTGGTGGCAAATCGCTGCTAACGGGGAAAATAAAACGCGGATAGCCAGGTGTTTCGTCATAGGACCACTCCACATGATTTTGCCCATCGCCATACACCACCATTGGCATGCGGCCACGCGGCAAGCCAGGAAAGATGATGGTTTTTCCTGTCGCCGGAATGGCGAAGATCCCAAGACAGACTCCGCCTGCCGCCTGCCGTGAATCGAATATCACCCGGCCTGTATCGGTACGGAGTATCAACGCGGCGGCCCTCATAAAGCCATCCCCAGTTCTATCACCGCCCGGCCGTCTTTATTGAACACGTAAAATCCGTTCGCATTGAGTTCAATTCGTTGATATCCAGTCACCTCGCTGGGCGTCGAACGCAAATAAAACGTGCCATCCGCATTAATGACGACATTGCCATTGGCGGACTTGCAAGTGTCACTGAAGGTCAACGCCCCCGTCTTGGTCGAAATCGCCTCCAGCGAGCCAAACTTGGCATAGCTCTGGAAAGGAGTCGTCCACACAGTCTGGTTGGTTACCGGATCGTAGTTGCCGCTGGACTGGAACCACACCTGCCGTTCCGCCGGGGCGCCATTGATGGCCGCGCCCCAGGGGCGCGTCTCGCCCCAGGTACCCACGGGGGGATAAGCGTCGCCCTGCACCGTCACGCTGGCCGGATTGAAGGCCAGCGCATAGCCGTCGATCAGCGTGAAGCACTGGCGCGCTGACTTGCCGCTGCTGCCATTCGATCCAGGCACGCCATTCACGCCGTCCTGCACCTTGTTGACGATCTGCTGCGCCGTGAACGTCACGCCGCTGTCGTGCAGCAAAGTGGCGGTCACGGTGACCTGCTGCACCAACATGGCGCTATAGGCCAGGCTACGCGTGTTACCGCTACCGCTCAGGACGCCGCCAGCACTGCAGCTCCATTGCACGGTGCCGGGCAAATTGATTTGCGTGGCCTTGAAATTGATGGCGGCCGGCGAGCCGGCGCCGCTGGTGCTGACGTGGAACACGGGCGTGTCCACCGTCAGCAGCAGCGCGGCCCCCGCTTCCGGCGCCGTCAGCCGTGGCGACGTTGCCTGCAACAGCACGTCGCGGTCATTCATGATGGTACTCATACGACAAACCCCACTTTCACATGTCCAGTCAACCAATCCGGGGCCAGTGATACAACCTGCCCCGCCACGCCGTTTTCCATGCCAAAGCGTGGATGCGTGACTGTCACGGCCTGTCCCAATTCCAGCGCCAGCATCTCCGCCGTGCCGTCGAATTCGTAAACCATGCGCGGCACGCGGCCAATCGCCAGGCGACGCTGCGCCTCTGCCTCGGCATCGACGCGGCGCAGCAGCATGGTGTCCTGCTGCAGCGGTTCCGCGTCGAGCCGGTAGGCCGCCTGTATCGAACTGTCCACAAGGGTGGCCGTCAGCCACTCCGTTTCAAACAAATCCTTGTGCTGGACTGGGATACCTGTCAGCAAACCCGTTTGCACGGTCCAGTTCTTGCAGAAGCCCAGCTTGACGGATGCCATCGGCGCGCTGCGGCTGACTGGCGTCAGGCTGCCCGCCACCATGTGCTTCGGCCCTACCTGCGTCGGCGAGCCGGCGGGAGGCAGGCTAAGTTGCAGCAGCCGCAGCTGCCCCAGGCGGGACATCACCAGCTGCGCACCCAAGCTGGACGCCAGCATCTGGCAGGCATTGAGCACATTCGTGCGGCCGGCCAGGAACAGGCCCACCGCTTGCGGATGCGCGGCATCAAACGCCGCCAGGTTGGCCGTATCGAGGTCGCCATCGACAAAGCGGTCGCCCACCTTGCCGTAGGCTGTCGCCAGGCGCCGCACCAGCGCGGCCACCGTATTGGCATAGGCGCCAGGACGGTCGCCCTGCACAGTCACGGTAACTGTCCCGGCGGGTGGCGCCGCCAGGACGACGGTGCCCCTGGCCTTGTCAGCCGTGATTCGCACCGGCAACCCGTTGTCGCGCACTTCGATGATCCCTTCGATGGCGCCGTCATGCACCTGGTACTGAAGCAAGGCCGGATCGGCCAGCAGCGGCGTGATGTTGTGCACCTCGCCAAAAACCAGTGGCAGCACGGCATCCTTGTTCGGCGTCGCGCCCCCCAGCTTGGCCTCGCTGACAGGCGTATTCAGGCGTTGCAGCTTGTCGCGCAGTTTCAGCGCCAGCTTGTCGCGGCCTTTCGGCGCGATGTCGGCCACCACGCCATTGAAGATCATGCGAAAGTCGCTGCGGCGCCAGCGCGGATCGCCGATCCAGGCACGAATCGGACGGTTCATCCACACGTCATCGAGCCAGGCATCACGGATGCCGGACGGATTGTGGATCTCGATATCGCCCGCCGACAGGCTGGCCTCACCGCCCAGCGACAGCTGCTCGGTGAACTGCATGCCCGTCGAGACGATGGACTGGTAGGCCAGGTTAGGCGGCGTGTCATCGGGGGCCGTGACATATGCGCCCGTGCTGAGGAAGCGCGTGCTTTCCTGGCCAGCGCTACGCACGGCCACCTCTATCAGCACCAGACGCCGCGCCGAGGCGTTGCGCAGCCACGCGGTGAACTGCGCGTCGCTCATGGACCCATTCAAGGTTTCGTTCATACTATGCTCGCTTTCGATTGACTGGCCCAAACCGAGGCGCGGGCCGCTTCCGACGCGCCGGCCGACACCTTGTCGGCGGCGCGTTCATTGGCGTCGTAATTGCTGCTGATGATGGCGCCCGTCTGCTGGTCCTGATCGGCGCGCAGCTGACGCACTTCCTCGCGCAAGCCCTTGATCTCTGCCACCAGCGCTTCGTTGACGCCATCGCCGGCACTGAAATAGCGCTGCATCGCTTGCGCCGCCGGCGCGTCGACCACCACCTCGTCAACGGCGGCAAGCGGCATGCCGAAAGCGGATGCGAACTGCATCCCGCCTGTAATATCGACGTTGCCACCTGCCCGCAATGCAGCGCCCAGCGCATCGACCGCTTCCTGGATGCCCACCGCCGTCTTGTTTAGATTGATCAACTGCCCCACCTGCGTGTCGAGGGCCGTCAACTGCTTCTGCGCATCGCTCATCTGCGTGCCGGCAATCGCCGCCAGCGCCGCCAGGTCGGCCTGCACCCGCGCCGCATCGGCCGCATAGGCGTCGCTCGACGATTTGACTACCTGATTCGCCGTCAGGTACGCCGTGGCCGCCGCCGTCAGCGCCGATTGCGCCGCCGCATCGCCCGTCTTCGCCTTGGCCAGCGTTTCCTCATATTGGCGCTGCGCCTCAGCCATTTTCTGCATCGGCGTCAGGGTCGACAAGCTGCCCAGGAGCAGGGAATCCTTGAAAGAGCGGATGCCATCGCCGAAGGTTTTCAGGCGGTCGATGGTGGATTTGAGGGCGGAGGATTCCGTCTCGTAGGCGCTGGCGATGTCTTGCCGCGCCTGCAGCTGGTCATATAGCGCCCGGTTGGAAGCATCGACCGAAGTACGCTCGCGGGCACGCAATTGCGCCGACGTCATCGTCATCTGGTCAAGTTTTTCCTGGATGCTCTTACGCTCGTCGGCGATACCCTGCTCCGATTTGGTCAGGTCTTCCGTCGCCGCATGCGTCTTCGCAAACGCATCGGCCAGCGCCATCAGGCCCGCATACTGCTCGGCGCCCGTCTTGGTGGCCAAGGCGCCGGAATTGGCCAGTTGCAATACCGTGTCCTTGAATTGCGCGCGCGTGGTCACGCTGGCATAGCCCAGAGCTGCCATCTGTTCCGTCACGTGTTTTTGCACGGGCGCCAGGCGCTCGCCTTCGGTCAGGTAGTTTTCGGCAAAGAACGCAGTCCGATTGCCCAGTGCTTCAACGCCGCCGGCGGCCTTGACCAATTGCTCGCGCGCCGCCAGGGATGCCACGCCGACGGCGCCAAATGCCTGCTGCGAAGTGCTGCCCAAGGTAGCCAGCACGGCGTCAACAGTGGCGTAACTACCCGCCAGGCGCTGCAGCGCAGCGCTCGCCGACTCGCCTTTCAATTTGAGCTGCGACAAGGAAGGAACCAATTCCATGGCCATGGCATCGCCGACGCCGGTAAAGAAGTCGGCAATGGCTTTCTGATTGGCCGCATCGTCCTTGGTCATGACAATATTGAGCGACTGCGTGCGCGTGGCCAGGCCATCCGTATTCACGCCCAGTGTGTTGGCGAACGTGCCCGTCACCGCCTTCATCTGCGCGTACGTATCGCCTAACGATGCGGCCAGCTCGGCATCGACTTCAGAATGGTCGGTACCCTTTTTATTCTTGCGGAAAAGACCGCCTTTCTGGGTCCAGTTCGAATAACTCTCGCCCGTAAAGCCATCGACACCGAGACTGCCGGAAATACCTGCGCTGCTGACCTTTTTCTCGCCCATGCCGAACAGGCGGTTCGCCGCGCCGCCCAGCAAGCCGCCCACCAGCGCGCCCATGGCAGTACCTACCACCGGGAAAATGCTGCCAACGACAGCCCCGATCGCCGTGCCAGCATTGACAACGCCATTGCGACCATATTCACCCGAAATCATCTTGCCGCCGTACACGCCGCCCATGACGCCGGCGGCAACGCTTGCCGCCGCGCCCGCACCGGTGGCAAATGCGCCATTGGCCCCGGCCGTGTACGGAGTGCCTTGCAGCATGCTCATGCCACGCTGCACGCCATTGGCTACCGAAGTACCAATACCGGAAAGTCCGTTGGACAGCGATTCATAGATGCCTTTCGCCGAACTCAAAAGCGACTGGATACCCCCGCCATTGGCGAAACTGCCCTGCGCCTGCGCCGCACCCGGATTCAGGAACGAGGCAAAGCCGGCCGCAATGGGAGACATGATCGGTTGCAGCACGAGGTTGTTGAACATGCTCTTCAACTTGTCCTTGAACATCGTCGCCAGGTTCTTGCCGCCTTCGAAGCCGTTCATGAAGGCGTCAGTCAGCGATTTTTCGATGTCCTTGGCGCTGGCGGCCCATTCATCCGAGGCCTTCTTGGCCGCAGCGGCAGACGCTTCCTTGGCGGCCAGTTCTTCCGTCGCCGTCATGCTGCGCTGCTTGGCATCGATCAAGGCATTCAAATACTCGATCTGCGCCGCATTTTCCTTGCCCACCGCCAGCGCGGCGCGCTGTTCCTTCAACAACGCCATTTCATTTTGCGCGATAGCGGTCTTGCTCATGCCATACACCGCTACCAGCTTTTCGCCAGCCTCCGCTTCCTTGACGGCATCGGCAACGGCCTGCGTCCGCGTATCGGACAGCGCTTTCGCCTCCGCCTGCGCCTGCTCCGCCACTGCCTTGGCTTGCTTGTCCACCTCGATCTCATCGAGGCGAGTTTGTATCACTTTGCGTGCAACCTCGAATCCCGCCTGTTGTGCTGCGGTCACCTTTTTCGTCCGATCCGCCAGGAGTTCCTTCAACCGATAATCGAACTGTTGCGCCTCGTTCATCTCGGCATAGCCGGCAACTTCGCGCTTCAGGTCGCGGGCCTTGCCGCGCATGTCATCCATCATGGCTTCGAAAGGCGTTGGCGGAGCGGGAAGTGATGGCGCGCCTGTACCAGTTCCGCTCGTCGGTTTACCCGACGCGCCTTGCTGCTCAAGCTGCTTGAGCTTGCCCTGCAGCGCATCGAATTCGGCTTGCAGCCTTGCCATGTTGCTGTCCCGCGCCGCCTTGTCCAGGGACTGATATTTTCCCGTGCGATTGCGCACCGCATCCATTTCCGTCGATATCTCTGCCATGCGCTCGCCAGCCGGGGTATCCAATCCTTTTTCCGACACGCCCAGCTTTGCCAGCTCATTGCGCTTTGCCAGCTGGACCATCTGCTTGTCGAGTTCAGCAATGATATCCTTGGTACTTTTGCGCATGGGCTCTACGGCCTTCTCCGCATTGTCCTTCGATGAACTCCCCCACATATTCCAGGCAGTAACACCTAACCCTACGACAGTCACCAGCAAGCCAATATACCCACCCATGAATGCCAAGGCCCCTTTCAGTACCCCTGCAGCGACCGATGCGGCTCGCGTTGCTGCCGTTTGCGCCACCAATGCGGCGGAGTGAGCCTCGGAGGCAACAGTGGCACGGGCTTGGGCCGGTATCAGACCATTGGTGGTCAGCGCCAGCGCCACGTCGGCCTGGCTGGCGCGTATCGTCGCTTGCAATTCAGCTACCCGTGCAGCCGCCAGTGCCGAGGTGGCAGCGGTCGCCGTCACGTCGGCATTCGCCGCCGCCAGGGTGGATGCAAGCAAGGCCCGGTTGGCTGTGACCTTGCTGTAAGTAGCCACTACGACGCCGGCAGCCCAGGTGGCAAACTTCGCGGTGGTCAGCGTTTCCAGCACGCCAACGACAAGGATCAGGTTATTCGACAAAAATTCAAGACCGCTCGTCATCAGGCGCACGGCGCCGCTCGACTCCGCCTGCCTCGCCGTGAATTCCATCACGTTATTGCTCAGAACGGTAAAGCTGCCGCCGATAGTTTCGAACTGCACGGCTTCCTTGCGCAACTCGCCCAGCGCATTCGGCAGCGCGATGGCCATCACCTCGGCGGTGATCAATCCTGCGCCGGCAAACCCGGCAAGCGCTTCTTTCGACACGCCCAGGCCGGCGGCCATTGCCGCCATGACCTCAGGGGCGGCCTGGCTGATGGCGTTAAATTGCTGGCTGCTCAGGGCACCATCGGCGAAGGCATCGGACAGCCCCTTGACGGCGGTAGCGGAATCGGCTGCCGATGCGCCGCTGATCTTGACGCCCAGATTGAGGGCCTCGGTGATGCCGGCCACTTCGGCCTGGCTGATGCCCAATTTCTTGGTCGCATCGTTCATTTGGGTATACAGACCCGCCGTAGCGGCGAGATCCGTTTGTCCCGAGGCTGCAATACGCTTGACATTGTCGTACGCCTCGCCATATTCCTGTGTAGAGCTGGTCGACATGCGCAGTTGCGCTGTCAATTTCGTATATTCATCAGTTAATTTAACGATCTGGCCGATATTGTTGGAAATACCCAGGCTGGAGAGTATCTCCGTGTATTTTTTCGTGACATCTTCGAGTTTCAGAGTCGACTTGGCGGCCTTCTCGCTGGCCTCGCGCATGCGTTCCAGGTCATCTGCCGCGATGCGCACATTGAGCGTATCAATGCGTATCTGTAGTGTTGCAATATCAACGGTCATAATTTACCCATAAAAAAAGCCACCGAAGGGTGGCAATGCAAATCGAGGTCACCCTGGCGATGACAGTTGTGTTTTTGGCGTCACCTCTGCTATAGATAGGCCGGGTAAAGGCCAGCCTAATGAGAACTGTTTTGATGAACCATGTAGGCCGCGTCAAGCTGATCGACCAGCTCTTCTTCCCATACCGCCAGGCGTATGCGGTGTCGCAACTGCCAAGCCAGGATATCGAGGCTGCTCAAGGGATTGACCGCCATGCCGTTTTGCCGCTTGCGGCTCATCTGCACGAAAAACTGCCACACGTGCGCCAGTTCAAACGGCAGTTGCGCGCAAACGGGAGCCTGCGGCTCCCGGTAGAGTGGATGACGCTTCGCGGCATCCAGGTGCTCGCCTTTCGCATTGCCATCAGCCGCCTTCGCCGAACGCTCAAACTGTTCGTCGGCAAAGAGCAGCAAGGCGGCGGCTAGACCGTCAAAAAATTGCCTTCCGCCTCAAGCGCAGCCAGCACTTTTTCCTGCCAGGACGGCATTTTTTCAAAAATCGCCTTCAGCAAAGCCGGGGACGGTTGTACCGGCACGCCCTTGTCGACGAAACCAGGCATGCCCACCACCACCGCGATGGCGATCTTCATGCTGCGGTTTTCCGCCAGGTCATACAGTTCCGCAGCGCCTTCGTCCGTCTTCGCGTCGATCTGCTTGCTTTTTTGCACCGAGCGCTTGATCGCCACCACCGACGTTTCGCGGATCACGGCACGGTATTGGTCGGAATTTTTGCTGACGATTTCAAAGCCCGCCTTGTGCGCACCGTCTTCGTCGAACAAGACCGACACCAGGTGCACCTGGTCCACAGGCTTGTTACCGTCATTCAGCAGGGAGATATCAAAACCAGCCGAGGCGATCATTTGTGCGTTGTTCATGTGTATTTTCTTTCTTGATTAAGGTAAAAATAAAAAGGCCGCCATCACGGCGGCCCCGGGTCAAGCGTCAGCCGCTTACAGCGCGCTGTCCTGGATGCTCAAGGTGGTCGCTTCATGCTGCGCATCGGCGCCCTTGTAGCGCAGGACGTCGAAGGCGCAGGTGACGATTTTGTTTTTCTCGCCGTCGTCGATCTTGGCCGACGTGATCTTGATGCGGCCCATGGCCAATGCCAGCACGTCGGCGGTTGGCGCCGTGCCCGACGCCATGGCGTAGGCCAGCGGGATTTCCGTCTCGGACTTGAAGTAGTCGAGATAGGTGGCGTCCTGCAGCAGCACCGTGAACTGGCCCGAGCCCATGACCTTGCCGCGCGAGGCGGCCGTGGCGTACTTCGAGCCGATCACCGGGTCGACCTTGACCTGGCCGTCGAGCGAGACGGACATGCCGGTGCAGATCTGCGACGGGATGCCGTTCACGGACAGCATCGCCGTGGCGCCCGAGAACTTGCCGGTGCCCGGCGCGGCCAGCGGCGTGGGGAAGTACGGCACGGCCGTGGTCGGGCCTTCCGCCTTGCCCATCAGGGTGAAGTCCAGGCTGGTGATGCCGTTCGGCTGCACGGCGATATCCATCTTGCTGACCAGCTGGTCGACGAAGCTGCGGTGTACGCCGATCTTCGGGTCCTGCACTTCGGCCGTGAACCAGTCGGTGGTGTGGCCGCTCAAGGGGGTGAAGCTGCGCTTGCCCACCGCCGCCACGCCGACCGAGTCGCCGGCCGCCTTGACGATCATGGCCGAACCGTCCATGAACTGGCCATTCAGGTTGGTCGCCGTCACCGACGTGACGAAGAAATTCTTCGCGTTGTTGGCGGCGGCCGGCGCCGTCATGCCGGTGATGCGCACCACGCTGCCGGCGCGGAAACCTTCCGCCAGCCAGGAACCGGCGCTGCGCGTCAGGCCGGAGGCGGCAGCGGCGATAGTGGTTTGCGCGGCAGCGACGCCGCCGGCCGTGAAGTCGCGGCGCAGCAGCGCTGCCATCAGCGGTGCGTAGGTGCCGCACGCCGCTTCGGCCTTGATGGCGCCCGTGGTGCGGAAATTGCCCAGGCGGGTATCGCCCTGCTGCTGGCTGGCGTCGATTTCGGCGCTCGCATATTTGTCCGCTTCCGTGTCGAAGGTGGCCGTGACGCGGGGATAAATCTGGCCGCCGCCGGCGGCGGCCTTGCTGCCTTCGGCACTTTGTTTGCTGATAACGATCAAGCTGTCGATGCCGTTTGCTGTCGATGCCATAAGTAATACCTTTCGTGGGATGAAAAAAAAGACCACAGCTGTGGTCTTGAGGGGGGAACTGCCAAGTATCGGGAAAATAAAAAGCCCGCACGCGGTGAGGCGGCGGGCTGGCGTCCGGATGGCATGGGGCCATGCCGGATGGATGTTGGGCGAAGGGGCCATGAAGGCCGTTCGCTGCGCTGATTTCCCCTATCGGTGTCGCGCCAGAGGCGCGTCTATTACGAGTGGAGAAGCATGTGGTCCTGCGGTGTTGCCGGTGTTTCTGTTGCTGCGTGATCGAGACTCTATTGTAGGGGCGTTTTTTTCAGCGCCAGGCATATTGCAAAAAAACTTTTCAGTGCCCCAGGCGGCGCATGGCGCGGGCGCCGTGCGACTGGAAGATGCCTTCCAGCTCGCTGACCATGTCCTTGATGCGTTCGAGCTCGAAACCGCCGGAGCAGCTGATGGCCGCTTCGCCGGCGCCGTGGCACGCCTTGCAGACGACCGGCGCGCCGGCCTGCATGGCGGCGACGACGCCCGTGCCGTGGCAAACCTTGCACTTGCTGTCGAGCCAATGCGCGAGCGACGCTTCGGCCACGCGGCGGTACAAGGTATTGGCGGCCTGCGCATCCCAGGCCGTCTGCGCCTTGACCCAGCGCCGTGCGCGGCCCTTCTGCGTCACGGCCGCCGTCCAGGCGCGCAGCAGCTGCGCCAGGTTGCCGGCATTGCCCTCGAACAGGCGGCTGACGGTGCCGTCCGCGTATTTGACGCGGCACAGCAAGGCGCCCATGTCGCCGGCCAGCGCCGCGGCCGCGATCACGTCCAGGTCGTGGTGGACGGCATCGTCGCGCAGGTTCTGCGACGACAGCGATGCGATGAATTTTTCTGCAAACCCCATGATTTTCTCCTCGTTGATTCTTGTCTTAGTTTTCCCGCGCCGGCCCGAACAGGGCCGCCACCAGCGGATCGCGGCGCGCCGCACCGCGTGGCCAGCTGGCCGTACGGCGCACCTGCGGCGGCAGTTCGGCCCAGCCGTCGACCTCGTCGTCCTGCTCGCCCAGCGCGTACAGGGCGGGCCGCTGGCGTCCCGGCTCCGTGCAATGGCGCTGCGCCAGATGAATCTGCCCCATGCCGCACATGTGGCGCAAATAGCGGCTCATGGTGCCCGCGTCGAGTCCCAGCAAGGCGGACAACTGCGCCGCGCTGGCCTGGCCCTGCTCGCGGATGTACTGCGCGATGCGGGCGATATGCAGCTGCGACTTCTTGCTGCGTCCCTGTAACTGGCGCCCCTGCCGCGGCACCGCCCTGCTTTCAACCGACTGACTGCTGTTCAACATCTGCCTGACCTCCCGTGGTGTCGCCAACCGGCAAACGCTGTAGTGCGTTTGCGACAGGCAACGATTGGACTTTATCAATCGCTAATGTTAAAGTCAAGCATTTGGTAATTTATCAAACGGTAAATTTCAGGTTTAATGTGGAGATGAATATGTATCAATACAGACGCGACCGCCTGCTGGCCCTGATCCGCGAGCACTACGACAACACGCGCAAGAAAATTTCCGACGTCAGCGGCTGGAGCGAGGCGCGCATCTCGCAAATCCTCTCGCCCACCTACCGCGAGGGACGCGCGTTCAGCGAAAAGATCGCGCGCAAGCTGGAAGCGGATCTGCAGCTGGACAGCATGTACTTCGACCAGGGCGCGGCGCCCGACCAGGCGGCCATGGCCGCGCGCGCGCTGGCCGGCGTGCAGCCCGTGGTCGTGGAAGATGGCGAAGATGAACGCTTCTACCCGATCCGCAAGGTGAAGCTGCGCCTGTCGGCCGGCATCACGGGCTTTGCCATCGAACCGGAAACGCACGACGGCAGCACCATCAGCGTGCCGCGCAGCTGGGTCGAGCGCAATGGCTACCACCCTGAAAAACTGGTGGCGATCAAGGTCAAGGGCGAGAGCATGGAGCCGGCCCTGTACGAGGACGATGTGGTGATCATCAATACGGCCGACAACCGGCCGGCCGACGGCATCGTGTTTGCCATCAATTACGAAGGCGAACCGGTGGTCAAGCGCATGGCGCGCGACATCGGCGAATGGTGGCTGACGTCGGACAACCCCGACCAGCGCAAATACCACCGCAAGCTGTGCCGCGGCAATGAATGCCTGATCGTCGGCAGGGTTGTGCGCAAGGAAAGCGACCGGATCTGAGAACGAGGTTTATCGATTGATAAACTTCGTTCCCATCATGGCGCTGACGCCAATGCTGCCTGGATCTGCTGCAGCGATGCCGGATCGTCCATCGACGTCAGGTCCCCCGGACTGCGTCCTTCGCAGATGGCCTGGATCGAACGGCGCAGCAGCTTGCCCGAGCGCGTCTTCGGCAGCTGCGCCACGAACAGCACGCGCGCGGGCCGCGCCACGGCGCCCAGCTGGCGGTCGACCACGGCCATCACTTCGCGTTCCAGCGCTGTTTTCGCCTCGACGCTGTCAAAACCCTGCGGGTCCTTGAGGATCACGAAGGCCATCGCCACCTGGCCTTTGAGCTTGTCTTCCACGCCCACCACCGCCACTTCCGACACGTTCGGATGGCTGGTGATGCTTTCCTCGATTTCGCGCGTGCCCAGGCGGTGGCCGGCCACGTTGATCACGTCGTCCGTGCGGCCCAGAATGAAGTAATAGCCGTCCGCGTCGCGCACGCCCCAGTCGAAGGTCGAATACACTTGACGACCGCTGAAGGTGGACCAGTAGGTGTCGACGAAACGAGAGTCGTCGCCGTAGACCGTCTGCATGCAGCCGGGCGGCAGCGGGCCTTCCAGCACCAGCACGCCCTTCTCGTTGGCGCCGCACTCCTCGCCCGTCGCCTCGTTGAGCAGCTTGACGCGGTAGCCGTACATGGCCTGGCCGGGGCTGCCCAGGCGCGTCGGCGTGTCGGCAATGCCCTTGGCCACCGAGAGGATGGGCCAGCCCGTCTCCGTCTGCCAGTAATTGTCGATGATGTCCACCTTCAGTTCGTCGGCGATCCACTGCGAGGTGGTTTCATCGAGCGGCTCGCCTGCCAGGTACAGGGCCTTCAGGGAAGACAAATCGTATTTGCGCATCAGTTCCACCGGGTGCTTGCGCAGCACGCGGATGGCCGTCGGCGCAGAGAACATGCGCGTGACCTTGTATTTTTCAACGATGCTCCACCAGATGCCCGCATCGGGACAGATGGGCAAGCCCTCGTACAGGATGGTGGCCATGCCGGCGATCAGCGGGCCGTAGACGATGTAGGAGTGTCCCACTACCCAGCCGATATCCGAGGTGGCAAAGAAGGTTTCGCCGGGCTTGCCGCAGAAGTTGTACTGCATCGACGACGCCAGCGCCACCGCATAGCCGCCCACGTCGCGCTGCACGCCCTTCGGTTTGCCCGTCGTGCCCGAGGTATACAGCACGTACGACGGCTCGTTCGATTCGAGCCAGGCGACTGGCACCTGCGCGTCCAGGTGCCGTTCGCGCAGGGCCGCGTAATCGACGTCGCGGCCAGGCGTCCGTTCCATCGGCACCAGATGGCGGTCGACCAGCAGCACATGCTGCGGCTTGTGCGCGGCGATGCGGATGGCTTCGTCGAGCAGCGGCTTGTAGGCAATCGCCTTGCCATTGCGCGAACCGGCATCGGCGGAAAACACCAATTTTGGCTGCGCATCGTCGATGCGGCTGGCCAGGCTGTTGGCGGCAAAGCCGCCGAACACCACGGAATGCACGGCGCCGATGCGCGCGCACGCGAGCATGGCAAACGCCGCCTCGGCGATCATCGGCATGTAGATCAACACGCGGTCGCCCTTGACCACGCCCAGCGACTGCAATATGGCGGCGCAGCGCTCCACTTCGCGCTGCAGCTCGCGAAAGCTGTAGCTGCGCTCCGTGTTCGTTTCGGTGGAAATGGCGATCAGCGCGGCGGCATCGCCCTGGCGGTCCACCCAGCGGTCGACGGCGTTGTGGCACAAATTCGTGGTGCCGCCGACGAACCATTTGGCGAACGGCGGGCGGGAATAATCGAGCACTTGCGAAAACGGGGTGTTCCAGTCGATCTTTTCCGCTTCCTCGCGCCAGAAAACGTCAGGCGTGTCGATCGAGCGTTGATAAAATGCTGCGAAATTCATGTCTCCTCCGGTATGCGTGCAATCTGTGTTTTTTTGTTCGTGCATGTTCTGCTTATCTGTTCATCTGCTTCCTCCAGTGTGGCCATGCTGTGTGGCGAGCAGCTGCCTTGAAAACAATGCCGGCTGCGCCGCCGCGCAACTGTTGCGTTCCTGCGCGATCCGCGCGCGGTTTTGCTCGAGGCTGGCGTCATCGAGCGGCATGCCAAACTGCCCATCGCCAGGCGCAACATCCTGCGGCGACATCACGCGCTGCAATACGATATCGCCCAGCGCCTTCTTGAAATGTCCGGCCTCCCAGTACCAGCGCGTGGCAGTGCCGCGCTCATTGGCGGCGGGTATCGGCTCGCAGTTGTATGCGCCATAGCCGCTGAAATCCGTGAGGGAAATATGCGCATCCGGGTAGCGCGCCTTGACCGCGCCAATTTCCCGCACCAGCTGTGCTTTCCATACTTCGAACAGGGGCCACAGCCCGGCAGCCTCGAACATGGCCAGCATTTGCGCGTGATACGGATAGATCACCAGCTTGATATCGGCCTCGGTGGCCGCCATCGCCAGCAAAAAGGTGCGCAGCAATCGAAAGTCTTCGGTGGCAAGGCTCCGCGTCGATTTGCGGCGCAAGCTGGCGGCGCTTTCCTGCGCCCGCTGCGTGAACATCTTGTGGTAGCCATCCCGGCGCGCATGGGCGCCGTACTCCAGCAAGGGATTGAAGCCATCGGCCGACAAGGTGGCCGCCTCATCGTCGTGCTGAATGCGCAGCGTGTGCACGGCATCCTTGACGGAGGCCAGCGAAAAGAGCGCATCGAAGCGCCAGAACGCGCGGCCATGCGCCGGCGCGGCGGCCGCTGACGCAGCACGTGCGGACGGTGCGACGGCGGGATTGAGAAAATCGATGAATTCCATGCCCACGATGACCGTGCGTGGCCGGACGCCGGCCTGGCGCAGTTGCGCAAACTGGCTGGCGGATGTCGCCAGGCCCGTGCCCGGAATCGCCAGATTGTAGCCGGCGCCCAGCGCCGACAAGGCGCTGGCGCGCGGATCGAAGCCGATCTCCGCGCGCGAATTGCCGAGGATGATGAAGCGCGGCTGCCTGCGCAGCGCATGTTCCTGCTTGATCTGGTTCTGGTAGCGGCTCAGGCCCGGCTTGACGGCATTGAAATTATCGCGCCGGACGACGCCATACAGGCCATAAGGGTCGACAACGAAAACGAAGGCGCCCGCCAGCACGGCGCCCCCCGCCAGCACCAGCGCCAGTACGGCCAGATAGGATTTGAAAGGGGATGCCGTCATGATGCGCCCTTTCTAGAATTGAAAATACAGGAATTCAGCGGGCCGGTTCAGGGCCAGCATGCTCGCCAGCGCGAGCACGGCGATGGCGGTCGCCCACGCAGGCGAGGCGCGCCAGGTGAGCCAGGCGCGCAGGTGTCGCCCACCGGCAGGAAAATCCAGCGCCGGATCAAAGTGGCGCATGATCTGCTGCGTATTCGGCATGGAAAAAGTAATCAGCGCTGCCACCGCTATCCACGTCCAGCTTTCAATGAACACCGTGCCGCCGCCCAGGTAATAGCCCATGCCCATGGCGGCCAGCACAGGCTGAAGCGGCAGCAAATGGGGCGCCAGCGCATCGGGCAAATCCAGGCCAAAGCCGCCCGCCATGCCTTGGATGATTGTCAGGGCGGTTGCCATGTCGGGTGCGCGAAAGAAGACCCAGGCGACGCAGACGGCAATGAAAGTAAGGGCCGTCGCCAGGATGTTGCCAACGCGCGTACCGGACGGCAGGTGCAGCTTGCGCGTCACCGTGCTCCAGGCCTTGTGGATCGCCAGGTAAGCGCCATGCAGCGCGCCCCAGACGATGAAATTCCAGCCGGCGCCATGCCACAGGCCGCCCAGCACCATGGTGATCATCAGGTTCAGGTAGCGCCGCACGGGCCCGCAGCGGTTGCCGCCCAGCGGGATATACAGGTAGTCGCGCAGGAAGCGCGACAGGGTCATGTGCCAGCGGCGCCAGAATTGCGCGACATTGCGCGCTTTATAGGGCGAAGCAAAATTCAGCGGCAGCCGCACGCCAAATAGTCTCGACAAGCCGATGGCCATGTCGGAATAGCCGGAGAAATCGAAGTACAGCTGGAAGGCATACGCGAGCACGCCAGCCCAGGCGATCAGCAAGGATGGCGCGGCGGGATCACTGAACAAGGGCGCCGAATAGGCGCCGATATTGTCGGCAATCAGCACCTTCTTGGCCAGGCCGATGAAAAAAATCGTGCTGCCGATGGCGATATTGCTGGCCGACAGGCGGAAGGTACGCCGGTCGGCGAATTGCGGCATCATTTCCTTGTGATGCAAGACAGGACCGGCAATCAGATGCGGGAAATACGTGACGAACAGCAGATAGTGGACGAAGCGGCTTTCCTGCGCCTTGCCCTTGCAGGTGTCGACCAGGAAGGCGATCTGCGTAAACGTGAAAAACGAGATGCCAATCGGCAGAATCACGTGCAAAGCGGGAATTGGCTGCGCCAGCAATTGCGCCAGGCTGGCAACGAAAAATCCCGCGTATTTATAGTAGGCAAGCAAGCCGAGGTTGGCGGCAATGGCGGCAGCCAGTATCCATTTCTTGCGCGGCCGGGGGCTGGTCGCCAGCCAGGCCGCGCAGCCATAGTTAAAGACGACGGAGCCCAGCAACAGCGGCAGGTAGCGGTAATCCCAGTACGCGTAGAAGAACAGCGACGACGACGCCAGCCAGGCGGCAGCCCATAATTCGCTGCGCCGTCCCAGGATGAAAAAACCGGCCACCGTGATGGGCAGATACGCGAACAGGAAGACGTAAGAGTTAAATAACATCAGTTCACCCGTCGGGAAGTGTGGGAGGTCGCCAGCGTCTGCGCTGCACGCATCGCGGCTGACGCTCCCCCATTTTCCTTGTCGCTCCGTTTCTTTGCTAGCAGAAATATCAACTGATCTGCCTGCGCATCGGCCTACCTGGCCTTAAAACGCGTCGCCGGGAATGCGCACGCTGCCTTCCATCAGCACGCGCGCGCTGCGGCTCATGATGGCCTTGGTGACGCGCCATTGGCCATCGACCTGCTGCGCTTGCGCGCCCACCGTCAGGGTGCCCGACGGGTGGCCGAAGCGCACCGAGTTGCGGGGTCCGCCGCCCGCTGCCAGGTTCACCAGGGTGCCGGGAATAGCCGCCGCCGTGCCGATGGCAACTGCCGCCGTGCCCATCATGGCGTGGTGCAGCTTGCCCATGGACAGAGCGCGCACGAGCAGGTCGATGTCGCCCGCCTCCACCTTTTTTCCGCTCGACGACACATAGCCGGCCGGTTTGGCGACAAAGGCCACCTTCGGCGTGTGCTGGCGCTTCGCCGCTTCATCAAGATGGGAAATCAAACCCATGCGCAGCGCGCCATGCGCGCGGATGGTCTCGAAGCGGGCCAGCGCGGCCGGATCGCCATTGACGGCGTCCTGCAGTTCCGTGCCCGTGTAGCCGATGGCGTCCGCATCGACGAAAATCGTCGGGATGCCCGCGTTGATCATCGTGACTTTCAACACGCCGATGCCGGGCACGTCGAGGTCATCGACGAGATTGCCGGTAGGGAACATGGCCGAGCTGCCACCATCGCCGCCCTCCTCGTCCGCGGCCGGGTCGAGAAATTCCAGCTTCACTTCGGCGGCCGGGAAGGTCACGCCATCGAGTTCGAAGTCGCCCGTTTCCTGCACTTCGCCCTGCGTCATGGGGACGTGGGCGATGATGGTCTTGCCGATATTGGCTTGCCAGATGCGCACCGTGGCGATGCCGTCGGCAGGCACGCGGGCCGCGTCCACCAGGCCGCTGGCAATGGCGAACGAGCCGACGGCGGCCGACAGGTTGCCGCAGTTGCCGCTCCAGTCGACAAAAGGCTTGTCGATCGAGACCTGGCCGAACAGGTAGTCGACGTCGTGCTCCGGCTGCGTACTTTTCGCCAGAATCACCGTCTTGCTGGTGCTCGACGTGGCGCCGCCCATGCCGTCGATCTGCTTGCCGTAGGGGTCGGGGCTGCCGATCACGCGCAGCAGCAGCGCATCGCGCGCCGCGCCCGGCACTTGCGCGCTGGCGGGCAAATCCTGCAGACGGAAGAACACGCCCTTGCTGGTGCCGCCGCGCATGTAGGTGGCGGGGATCTTGATTTGGGGTACGTGGGTCATGAGTTTTCCTGGAAGAGGTAGGTCGGATCAGCGGGGCATCGCCGCGCGTAATCCGACACATTGTTGGCGCGTTTTGGCAGATAAGGTCGGATTATGCGCAAGCGCTAATCCGACCTGCCGTTACGCGGCTTTCGAAGATTCGAGGAAATCCTGGGCAAATCGCTGCAGCACGCCGCCCGCCTCGTAGATCGACACCTCTTCCGCCGTATCGAGGCGGCAGGTGACGGGCACGTCGACCGTCTCGCCGTTCTTGCGGTGGATGACGAGGGTCAAGGTGGAGCGCGGCGTGCGCTCGCCCACGACGTCGTAGGTTTCGCTGCCGTCCAGGCCCAGGGTCTTGCGGTTCACGCCAGGCAGGAATTCCAGCGGCAAGACGCCCATGCCCACCAGGTTGGTGCGGTGGATGCGTTCAAAACCTTCGGCCACGATGGCTTCCACGCCGGCCAGGCGCACGCCCTTGGCGGCCCAGTCGCGCGAGGAACCCTGGCCATAGTCGGCGCCGGCGATGATGATCAGGGGTTGCTTGCGCTCCATGTACACCTCGATGGCTTCCCACATGCGCGAGATTTTGCCTTCCGGCTCGATGCGCGTGAGCGAACCGGCCTTCACTTTGCCGTCCTCGATGACCATCTCGTTTTTCAGGGTCGGGTTGGCGAACGTGGCGCGCTGCGCCGTCAAATGGTCGCCCCGGTGCGTGGCGTAGGAATTGAAGTCTTCCTCGGGCAAACCCATCTTCGCCAGGTATTCGCCGGCCGCGCTATCGAGCATGATGGCGTTCGATGGCGACAAGTGGTCGGTGGTGATGTTGTCGCCCAGGACAGCCAGCGGACGCATGCCTTTCAAGGGCCGCGCGCCTGCCAGCGCGCCTTCCCAGTACGGCGGACGGCGGATATACGTCGTCTGCGGACGCCAGTCGTACAGCGGGCTGACCTTGATGCCGTCATCCGCCTGCGCGGCGAACATCGGGATATACACCTTGCGGAACTGCTCCGGCTTGACGCTGGACGCGACGATGGCGTCGATTTCCTCGTCCGACGGCCAGATATCTTTCAACAGAATCGGTTTGCCGTCCGCGTCATGGCCCAGCACATCCTTTTCGATGTCGAAGCGGATGGTGCCGGCAATCGCGTAGGCCACCACCAGCGGCGGCGAGGCGAGGAAAGCCTGTTTCGCGTACGGGTGGATGCGGCCGTCGAAGTTGCGGTTGCCCGACAGGACGGCCGTGGCGTACAGGTCGCGCGACACCACTTCGTCCTGGATGACGGGGTCGAGCGCGCCCGACATGCCGTTGCACGAGGTGCAGGCGAAAGCGACCACGCCAAAGCCTAATGCTTCGAGCTCCGGCATCAGGCCCGCTTCCTGCAGGTACAGCTCCACGGTTTTCGAGCCGGGCGCCAGCGACGATTTGACCCACGGCTTGCGCGTCAGGCCCAGGCGGTTCGCATTGCGCGCGATCAGGCCGGCCGCGATCATGTTGCGCGGGTTGTTCGTATTGGTGCAGCTGGTGATGGCGGCGATGATGACGGCGCCGTCCGGCATCTTGCCCGGTTCGTTTTCCACCACGCCGGAAATCCCGCGCGCGGCCAGTTCCGACGTCGGCACGCGGTTGTGCGGATTCGACGGCCCGGCGATATTGCGCACGACGGACGACAGGTCGAAGCTCAAGACGCGCTCGTACTGGGCGTCCACCAGGCTGTCGGCCCACAGGCCCGTTTCCTTGGCGTACAGCTCCACCAGTTTGACCAGTTCGTCGTCGCGGCCCGTCAGTTTCAGATACTTGATGGTTTGCGCATCGATGTAGAACATGGCGGCCGTGGCGCCGAATTCCGGCGCCATATTCGAGATCGTGGCGCGGTCGCCCAGGGTCAGGTGCGATGCGCCTTCGCCAAAGAATTCCAGGTAGGAGGAGACGACCTTCTGCTTGCGCAGGAACTCCGTCAGCGCCAGCACCGTGTCCGTGGCCGTGATGCCCGGCTGCGGTTTACCCGTCAGCTTGACGCCGATGATGTCGGGCAGGCGCATCCACGAAGCGCGGCCCAGCATCACGCTTTCGGCCTCCAGGCCGCCCACGCCGATGGCGATCACGCCCAGCGCGTCGACCATGGGCGTATGCGAATCCGTGCCGACCAGGGTGTCGGGATAGGCCACGCCGTCCTGCACCTGGATCACGGGCGACATGCGCTCGAGGTTAATCTGGTGCAGGATGCCGTTCCCCGGCGGGATCACGTCGACGTTTTTAAACGCTTTCTTGGTCCAGTCGATGAAATCGAAACGGTCTTCGTTGCGGCGGTCTTCGATGGCGCGGTTCTTGGCGAAGGCGTCGGGGTCGAAACCGCCGCATTCGACGGCCAGCGAGTGGTCGACCACCAGCTGCGTGGGCACCACCGGGTTGACGAGCGCCGGGTCGCCGCCCTGGGCAGCGATGGCGTCGCGCAAGCCGGCCAGGTCGACCAGGGCCGTCTGGCCCAGGATGTCATGGCAGACGACGCGGGCGGGGAACCAGGGAAAATCGAGGTCGCGGCGGCGTTCGATGAACTGGCTCAGCGAAGCGTCCAGGGTGGCCGGGTCGCAGCGGCGCACGAGGTTTTCCGCCAGTACGCGCGAGGTGTAGGGCAAAGTGGCGTAGGCGCCTGGCTGGATCGCATCGACGGCGGCGCGCGTGTCGAAATAGTCTAGCTGGGTGCCCGGCAAGGACTTGCGGTACAGGGTATTCATGGGGGTGCTCATTATTTACGGTCCTTGATTGGCACGAATTCCAGGTCTTCCGGGCCCACGTAATTGGCACTCGGGCGGATGATCTTGTTGTCGATGCGCTGTTCGATGATGTGGGCAGCCCAGCCCGAGGTGCGCGAGATGACGAACAGCGGCGTGAACATCGCCGTCGGCACGCCCATCATGTGGTACGACACGGCCGAGAACCAGTCCAGGTTCGGGAACATGTTCTTGATTTCCCACATGACCGATTCCAGGCGCTCGGCGATGTCGAACATTTTGGTCGATCCCGCTTCCTGCGACAGCGAACGGGCCACTTCCTTGATGACTTTATTGCGCGGGTCCGAAATTGTGTAGACGGGGTGGCCGAAGCCGATCACCACTTCCTTGTTGGCGACGCGTTCGCGGATGTCCGCTTCCGCTTCGTCGGCATTGTCGTAGCGCTTCTGGATGTCCAGCGCCACTTCGTTGGCGCCGCCGTGTTTCGGGCCGCGCAGCGCGCCGATGGCGCCCGTGATGGCCGAATGGATGTCCGAACCCGTGCCGGCGATCACGCGGCTGGTGAAGGTCGACGCGTTGAATTCGTGTTCCGCATACAGGATCAGCGACGTGTGCATGGCTTTTTCCCACGACGCCGACGGTTTTTCGCCATGCAGCAGGTGCAGGAAGTGGCCGCCGATCGAGTCGTCGTCCGTTTCCACTTCGATGCGCTTGCCGTTATGGCTGTAGTGGTACCAGTACAGCAGCATGGAGCCGAACGACGCCATCAGGCGGTCGGCGATGTCGCGCGCGCCCGGCGCGTTGTGATCGTCCTTTTCCGGCAGGGTGCAGCCGAGCACGGACACGCCCGTGCGCATCACGTCCATCGGGTGGGCGGCGGCCGGCAGCGCTTCGAGCGCCGCTTTCACTGCCGACGGCAAGCCGCGCAGGGACTTCAGCTTGGCCTTGTAGCCTTTCAGTTCCGCCGAGGTCGGCAGCTTGCCGTGCACCAGCAAATAGGCGATTTCCTCGAATTCGCAGCTGTCGGCCACGTCCAGGATGTCGTAGCCGCGGTAATGCAAATCGTTGCCGGTCTTGCCGACCGAGCACAGCGCCGTGTTGCCGGCGGTGACGCCGGACAGGGCGACGGATTTTTTAGGCTTGAAAGTGGCGGCTTGCGGTGCGGTCATTGTGTTCTCCAGATTGAATAGTCTCGGGTGCGTCACTGCGGGACCGGCATGCGGTCCCTGCTTTTTGCTTATTTCTGCTTATTTCTTTTGCGCGGCGAACAGCGCGTCGAG
Source organism: Janthinobacterium aestuarii (assembly GCF_046113285.1). Taxonomy (NCBI): domain Bacteria; kingdom Pseudomonadati; phylum Pseudomonadota; class Betaproteobacteria; order Burkholderiales; family Oxalobacteraceae; genus Janthinobacterium; species Janthinobacterium aestuarii. The sequence goes on along the minus strand of NZ_CP142524.1, from coordinate 2,390,923 downwards.
TTTTTGCTCGAAATCATGGTAGTTGATCGATTCATACAGTTCCATGCGCGTCTGCATGGTGTCGACGACGTTCTTTTGCGTACCGTCGCGGCGCAGCGCCTGGTAGACGTTTTCCGCCGCCTTGTTCATGGCGCGGAAGGCCGACAGCGGGTACAGGGCCAGGCCCACGTGGGCGCTGCGCAGCTCGTCCAGGGTGAACAGCGGCGTGGAACCGAATTCCGTGATGTTGGCCAGAATCGGCACGTTGACGGCCTTGGCGAACGTGGCGTACATGTCCAGGTCCGTGATGGCTTCCGGGAAGATCATGTCGGCGCCCGCTTCGACGCAGGCGACGGCGCGCTCCAGTGCCGCTTCCAGGCCATCGACGGCCAGCGCATCGGTACGCGCCATGATGACGAAATTCGGGTCCGTGCGCGCATCGACGGCCGCTTTGATGCGGTCGACCATCTCTTCCTTGCTGACGATTTCCTTGCCCGGACGGTGACCGCAGCGCTTGGCGCCCACCTGGTCTTCGATGTGCAGGCCGGCCGCGCCGAACTTGATCATCGATTTCACCGTGCGCGCCACGTTGAAGGCTGAGGCGCCGAAGCCCGTGTCGGCGTCGACCAGCAGCGGCAGATCGCACACGTCGGTGATGCGGCGGATGTCGGTCAGCACGTCGTCCAGGCTGGAAATGCCCAGATCGGGCAAGCCCAGCGAGCCGGCCGCGACGCCGCCGCCGGACAGGTAGATGGCCTTATAGCCGGCGCGCTTGGCCAGCAAGGCGTGGTTGGCGTTGATGGCGCCGACGACTTGCAACGGGGATTCTTCCTGGACGGCCTTGCGGAATGCGGCACCTGCGGAGTATTGAGTCATGTGTTCACCTTATGGGTTTCGGACGGTCCCGAATGTTTCACGGAGTGGCTATGAACATTGATATTGCAAATGCCGTGCCAGCACCATGCGCTCGCGCGGAAAATGCGCCACGGCACAGTGAAAACCAGGGAAATGGCCACGCATCGGCGCTGCACGCGTTGTCACGCCAGGGAACAGCGATGTCACGATTCAGGCCAATGATGTTTCAAATATGTTTCAACCATTCCATTTGAAACATTGAAACATGAAACATATGAGACTGCCACCGGCGACGCGCATAAAAAAACAGCCGGCGGGTGCCGGCTGCAGGTTTGCTGGAAATGCAGGGTCTACGCCAGCCGCACCAGCGGATTGGCGATGATGTTGTCGATCTGGCGCACGGCTTCTTCGCAGGCGGCGGCAATGGCGCCCTCCTCGTCGTCGCGCACGAATTGCATGGTCGAGCCTTCGAACACCTCCAGGCCTTCCGCCGTGGCGCGTTCGATGTCGCAGCTGGCCGACCATTTGCCATCGGTGGTGGGCACGGCCAGGGGAACGATTTCCCAGCCTTTATAGTGAATTTTAGAACTGCTATTCATGGGGTGCCTCCTTTGACTGACTCAATACTGGAAATCGTAGCATGAAGCGGGACCGCTAGCGACGTGTTTCACGCGCCGGCGCGCGGTCAGGCCGACTTTCAGGCTAAACGATTTACGCTGGCTCAAGGACGCAGCAGATTATCCACTTCCGTCCTGGCCACTTCCAGGCCCGCCGTGCAAGCGGTCTCGGGCGCCGCGTAGCCGCCCAGGGTACGGCTGCGCGTGATCGCCTGCGCTTCCGGCTCACCGTCGCGCTGCAGGCGGTAGGTAAAATCCCATAAATCGTCGTTATCTTTTTGCGGGGTCACGGAAATCGTAAAACCGCGGTACTGTTCGCTGCGTGCAGTGATATCGTTCATGAATTCCTCCTTGGAAGAATGAGGTTACCATGCTGCAAGCGCGAGCGTGCGCACGGCTGCGACGGAGGCATGCATGCCCGCTTATCTGTTTTTCGCATGTCAAATGTCAATTTGCAGCATTTTTTTAGCGAACTCTGGCGATATAATGCCATTCCCTTGCCCGTCCCTTGCCGCCGCGATGACTCCACAAATCCAAGCTTTCTTCGACCCGACCACCGCCACCGTCACCTACGTTGTCTACGAAGCGGATGGACGGGACTGCGCCATCATCGATTCCGTGCTCGATTACGACCCGAAGGCGGGCCGCACTTCAACCGCCTCGGCCGACAAGGTGATCACCTTCGTGCGCGAACACGGCTTGCAGTGCCGTTGGCTGCTGGAAACCCATGCGCACGCCGATCATCTTTCCGCCGCGCCCTACCTGCAACAGCAGCTGGGCGGCGACGTGGCCATCGGCGCCGCCATCCAGACGGTGCAGCAGGCCTTCGCCGCCGTCTACCACCAGGACGGCGCCAGGGCCGACGGCTCGCAGTTCGACCAGCTGTTCGCGCCCGACCAGGTGTTTCATATCGGAAAACTGGAAGTACGCGCCCTGCACGTGCCCGGCCACACGCCGGCCGACCTGGCGTACCAGATCGGCGACGCCGTTTTCGTGGGCGACACCTTGTTCATGCCGGACGTAGGCTCGGCCCGCTGCGACTTCCCCGGCGGTTCCGCTACCCTGCTGTACCGCTCCGTGCAGCGCTTGCTGGCGCTGCCGCCGCAGACGCGGCTGTTCATGTGCCACGACTACCCGCCCAACGGCCGCGCGCCGCGCTGGGAAGTGACGGTGGCGGAACAGCGCGCAAGCAACATCCATTTGCGCGACGGCATCACGGAAGAACAATTCGTGGCCATGCGCACGGGCCGCGACGCCACCCTCGACATGCCGACCCTGATCCTGCCCGCCATCCAGGTCAACATCAACGCGGGCAAGCTGCCCGAGCCGGAAGACAATGGCGTGCGCTACCTGAAGATTCCGCTCAACGCGCTGTAATTTCGCGGGGCCACGCTCCGCCCCCTCCCTCCCGCCTCATCGCACCTCCCCCTGGCGCCGCCTGCCCGCGCGCCAGCGCGGCATGCGCCGCTGCCTCCCCAAGCATCAGGAATCGTGAGCCGCACGCTCAGTATTTACGATTTGCTTCGTCCTTCGTGGCGGCTTATCGTGTATCCGCAATTGCCTGGCCCTGCCTTCCGGGAGCCCGGGCACTTGCCAGCCGGCGCCGGCCCTGTTGCCATGCGCTCCACTTTCCCCCTTCCTTTGCCTGGACAGGCACCACGATGACTTACTTGACCTATGCCAGCCCCCTGCCGCCTGCGCCGCCCTTGCGCCGCATCGATGCCGCCGCAGCCAGCCAGTCCGACGACATTCCCGGCGTGTGGACGCAGGTGCGCGGCATGGCGCAGCAGCTCGCCAAGCTGATACTGCCGCACGACAGCCCCGCCGGGCTGCCGCCATCTTGGCACAGCGCCTGGGCGCGCGCGATATGCGCCCGGCCGTGCTGCGGCCCCTGTTCGAGGACAATCCAAGCACGCAGCCGCCCATCCTGGCCAGCATCACGGCCGACCTTGCGGCCATCGCGCAGCGCGATCCCGCCTGCCCCGACAGCTTGCACGCGCGGCTGAACCTGAAGGGTTTTCACGCGCTGCAAACCTGCCGCATGGCGCACCATCTGTGGACGGCGGGCCGCAGCGAGGCCGCCTTTGCCCTGTCCAGCCATGCGGCCGGCATCTTCGGCATCGACATCCATCCGGCCGCGCGCATCGGCGCGGGCATCATGCTCGATCAGGGCAGCGGCATCGTCATCGGCGAAACGGCCGCAGTCGACGACAACGTCTCCATCCTGCAGAACGTCACCCTGGGCGGCACCGGCAAGGAGCATGGCGACCGCCATCCGAAGACACGCTCGGGCGTGATGCTGGGCGCGGGCGCCAATATCCTCGGCAACATCGAAATCGGCACCATGAGCAAGGCGGCAGCCGGCAGCGTGATCCTGCAGGACGTGCCCGCCCATTGCACGGTGGCCGGCATTCCCGGGCGCATCGTCCGCTGCCACCTGGCCGACAGCCCGCCCGCCTTCGAGATGGGCCAGATGCTGCAGCGCCGCCCACGCACCAGACATGGCGTCAAACGCAACAATATAGTGCAAATGATGCGTCTTCCGCCATGCCAAATCCCTCGTTACCATGGAATCACTCTTATTGGATGGACAAGCCACCTTATGAATTCGCCGTCAAAACCCCTACCTCCAAGCCAGCAGGCCACCCCGGCCGGCACCGCCACCATGCCCGTGCGCGGCGCCCTTGCCAGCCTGTCCCTGTCGATGCTGCTGCCCGCGCTGGGCACCAGCATCGCCAACGTGGCCCTGCCCGACATGGCCAGGGCCCTGCATGCGCCGTTCCAGGACGTGCAATGGATCGTGCTGGCCTACCTGCTGGCCATCACCGCGCTGATCGTCAGCGTGGGCCGCCTCGGCGACATGATCGGCCGGCGCCGCCTGCTGCTGGCCGGCATCGCCCTGTTCGCCGCCGCCTCCATCCTGTGCGCCCTGGCGCCCACCCTGTGGCTGCTGGTCGCCGCGCGCGCCCTGCAGGGCCTGGGCGCTGCCGTCATGATGGCGCTGACCATGGCCTTCGTCGGCAGCACCGTGCCCAAGGCCAGGACGGGCAGCGCCATGGGCCTGCTCGGCACCATGTCGGCCGTCGGCACCACGCTCGGGCCCGCGCTGGGCGGCCTGCTGATCGCGCGCTTCGGCTGGCAAGCCATCTTCCTCGTCAACGTGCCGCTGGCCGGCGTGGCGCTGCTGCTGGCCTGGCGTTACCTGCCGGCTGACCGGGGCGGCGCGCACGCCAGGCGGCCCGTGTTCGACCACCGCGGCACCTTGCTGCTGGCGCTGACCCTGGCCGCGTACGCGCTGGCCATGACCCTGGGGCGCGGCCATTTCGGCATGCGCAACGCAGCCCTGCTGCTGGCCGCCTGCGTGGGCGGCGCCCTGTTCGTCCGCGTCGAACTGAAGGCGCCGGCGCCGCTGATACGCCTGGCCATGCTGCGCGCGCCCGTGCTCAGCGCGGGCCTGGCGACCAGCATGCTGGTGTCGACGGTCATGATGTCGACCCTGGTGGTCGGCCCGTTCTACCTGTCGCGCGGCCTGTGTCTGGGCACGGCCGTCACCGGCATGGTGCTGGCGGCCGGGCCGCTGGTGGCGGCGTTCTGCGGCGTGCCGTCCGGCTGGCTGGTGGACCGCTACGGCGCGCAGCGCATGGGCGGCGCGGGCCTGTGCGGCGCGGCCGCCGCCTGCCTGGCGCTGTCCCTGCTGCCGGCCAGCCTGGGCATCCCCGGCTACGTCGCACCGATCATGTTGCTCACGGCCAGCTATGCGCTGTTCCAGGCGGCCAACAATACCGCCGTGATGGGCGACATCGTCCCCGACCAGCGCGGCCTCATTTCCGGCATGCTCAATCTGTCGCGCAATCTGGGCCTCGTCACGGGCGCCTCCGTGATGGGCGCCGTCTTCGCCGCCGGCGCTGGCGATATCGCTGGCGCCCGGCCTGCCGCCATGATCCGTGGCATGCACGCCACCTTTGCCGTCGCCAGCGCGCTGATACTCGCCGCGCTGGCCATTTTCGCGCTCGGCCGCGCCCTGGCCAAGCCCCCTACGCCTTCTGGAGACCCCGCATGATGCGCCCCCGTCCGATCCCGTCCCTGCCCGTCCCACTGCTGCTGGCCCTGGCCTGCAGCGCCGCCTTGTCCGGCTGCGGCCGCTCCCAGGCCGCGCCTGGCGGTCCGCCGCCCAAGCCGACCGTGTCCGTGGCCCTGCCGGAAACGTCGATGGTGCAGGCAAGCCTCGACTACACGGGCCGCATCGAGCCGTCGCAGCGCGTGGAAGTACGCTCGCGCGTATCGGGCTACTTGCAGCAAATCGCCTTTCGCGATGGCCAGCAGGTCAAGGCCGGCGATGCGCTGTTCGTCATCGACCCGCGCCCCTTCGCGGCGGCGCGCGACCGCGCCCGGGCCAGCCTGGCCCAGGCCCATGCGCGCAGCAAGCTGGCCACGGCCCAGTTCGAACGCAGCAGCCGGCTGCAGAAGACGGGCGCGGCCAGCACCGAGGAGCTGGAACGGGCGCGCGGCGAGCTGGAAGGCGCGCAGGCGGCCGTCATGCTGAGCCAGGCGGAATTGCGCAGCGCCGAACTGGAACTGTCCTTCACCACCATGCGCGCGCCCATCGCCGGCACGGTGTCGGACCGCCGCGTCGACGTCGGCAACTACGTGGCCGGCGGCGCCGCGCAAAGTGGCGTGCTGACCACCATCGTCGCGCACAGCCCCGTGCGCGCCACGGTCGACCTGTCGGAAGCGGATTTCCAGCGCCTGCGCCAGCACAGCAGGCTGCCGTCCAAGGTGCAGCTGGCGCTCGACGGCGGCGGCCCCGCCCAGGAAGCCAGCGTCGATTTTGTCGACAACGAGATCAGCGCCCGCTCGGGCACGGTGCGCCTGCGCGCCAGCCTGGCCAACGCCGACCGCGCCGTCATGCCGGGCAGCTTTGCGCGCGTGCGCATTCCCGTCGGCGCGGCGCAAGAGCGCCTGCTGGTGCCCGACGCCGCCATCCTCAGCGACCAGAACAAAAAGATGGTGTTCATCGTGGACGCGGCGGGCAAGGTGGCGCCGCGCAAGCTGGAACTGGGCGGCCTGCAGGGCGACAAGCAGATCGTGCTGTCCGGCCTCGGACCGCAGGAGCGGGTCATCGTCTCCGGCGCGGCCAAGGTGCGCCCAGGCGACCAGGTGCTCGTGGCCGCTCCCCGCGCCAGCGGCGCATAAGGAGCGGCCATGCGCTTTTCCCAATTTTTCATCCGCCGTCCCGTGTTTGCCATCGTGCTGTCGATCCTCATCACCCTGGTGGGCGCGGTGTCGGCCATGCGCCTGCCGATCTCGGAGTTTCCCGAGATCGTGCCGCCCACGGTGACGGTGAAGGCCAGCTACCCGGGCGCCTCGGCGCAGGAAATCGCCGATACGGTCGCCGCGCCGATCGAACAGGAAATCAACGGCGTCGACGGCATGCTCTACATGTCCTCGCAATCGGTGGGCGACGGCAAGCTGACCATCAGCGTGGTGTTCAAGCCGGGCACCGACATCGAACAGGCGCAGTCGCTGGTGCAGAACCGCGTGGCGGTGGCCGAAGCGCGCCTGCCCGACGCCGTGCGCCGGCTGGGTCTGGCCGTCAAGAAGGCCTCGCCCGACCAGCTGATGGTAGTGCTGTTCGATTCGCCGAAAGGCACGCGCGACCAGCAGTACATCTCCAACTTCATCGGCACCGCCGTCAAGGACCAGCTGGCCCGCATCGAAGGCGTCGGCGACATCTACACGCGCGGCGCGCGCGACTTCTCGATGCGCATCTGGCTCGATCCGGCGCGCGTGGCCTCGCTGGGCCTGAGCGCGCCGGAAGTGATCGCGGCGGTACGGCAAGCCAACTCGCAGGTCGCCGCCGGGGTATTGAACCAGCCGCCCGGCGGCAGCGATGGCGCCTACCAGGTGCAGGTGCAGGCGCAAAGCCGCTTGCGCGACGTGGCCGAATTCGAGGCCATCATCGTCGCCGCCCATGCCGACGGCGGCGTGGTGCGCCTGCGCGACGTGGCGCGCGTCGAGATGGGCGCGCAGGATTACGCGGAAAGCGGCTTCGTCGACAACCGCACGGCCATCGCGCTGAGCATCAGCCTGCTGCCCGGCTCGAACGCGCTGGCCACCGGCGACCGCGTGCTGGCGCTGCTGGCCAAAATGGAAGCCGATTTCCCGCAGGACGTCGCCTACCATGCCTATTACAATCCGACCGAATTCATCCGTTCCTCGATCGACAAGGTGCGCGACACCATCTTCGAGGCGGCACTGCTGGTGTGCCTGGCCATGCTGCTGTTCCTCGGCTCGTGGCGCGCCGCCGTCATTCCCATCCTGGCCATTCCCGTGTCCCTGGTCGGCACCTTCACGGTGCTGGCCGCGATGGGCTATTCCCTCAATACCCTGTCGCTGTTCGGCCTGGTGCTGGCGATCGGCATCGTCGTCGATGACGCCATCGTGGTGGTGGAAAACGTCGAGCGCCACATGGAGGACGGCATGAGCCCCGGCGCCGCGGCGCAGCGCAGCATGAACGAGGTGGGCTTCGCGCTGGTCGCCATCGCGCTGGTGCTGGTGGCCGTGTTCGTGCCAACGGCCTTCATCGATGGCATCTCCGGCATGTTCTACCGCCAGTTCGCCGTCACCATCGCCGCCTCCACCGTGATCTCGGCACTGGTCTCGCTGACGCTGTCGCCGGCCCTGGCCGCGCTGCTGCTCAAGCCGCAGCGCGATGCCAACAGCCTGGGCGCGCGCTGGATGGCCATCTTCAACCGCGGCTTTTCCCGCCTGACGGGCGGCTACGTGCAACTGACCGGGCGCATCCTCTCGCGGCGCTGGCTGATGCTGCCCGTGTACCTCGTGCTGGCGGGCCTGACCCTGTGGCGCCTGGACGCGACGCCGCGCGGCTTCGTGCCGCAGCTGGACCGCGGCTATGCCATCGTCTCGATCCAGCTGCCGGCCGGCTCGACCCTGGCGCGCACCAGCGCAGTGGTGCAGGACGCCACGGCACGCCTGATGAGCCACCCCGGCGTGGCCCACACGGCCGCCTTCGTCGGCACCGACGGCGCCACGTTTACGTCGGCGCCCAACACGGCCGTCATCTTCACCATGTTCAAGGACTTCGGCGCGCGCGCCAGCAGTGGCCTGGACGGGCCGGCCATGCTGGGCGCCCTGCGCGGCAAGCTGGCGCCCATCAGCGCGGCGCGCGTGATGGTCATACCGCCGCCTTCCGTGCGCGGCATCGGCACCGGCGGCGGCTTCAAGCTGATGCTGCGCGACACGGGCGGCCTGGGACCGCAAGCCTTGCAGGCGGCCGCGCGCGGCATCGCCGAGGAAGCGGGGAAACTGCCCTCGGTGACGGGCGCCTTCACGCCGTTCAACGCCATGAGCCCGCAGATCAAGGTTGAACTGGACAGCACCAGGGCCGAATACCTGGGCGTGCCGCCGCTGCGCATCAACGAGACCCTGCAAAGCTACCTGGCACCCGTGTTTGTCAACGACATGAACCTGATGGGCCGGGTCTGGCGCGTCACCGCACAGGCGGACGCGCCCTACCGGCGCAGCGTGGCCGACCTGGCCACACTCAAGACGCGCGCCGCCAGCGGCGACATGGTCCCGCTGGGCAGCGTGGCCACCTTCAGCGAAGGAACGGCGCCGTTCCGCGTGCCGCGCTACAACCTGTATCCCGCCGCCGAAATCCAGGGCAGCACCAGGCCCGGCTACTCGACGGGGCAGACCATCGCCGCGATGGAAGAACTGCTCAAGGCGCGCCTGCCGGCCGGCTTCGACTACGAGTGGACGGAACTGGCGCTGCAGGAAAAACACGCGGGCGCCAGCACCGGCATGGTGCTGGGACTGGCCGTTCTGCTGGTGTATCTGCTGCTGGCGGCCCTGTTTGAAAGCTGGCTGCTGCCCCTGTCCGTCGTGCTGATCGTGCCCAGCTGCGTGCTGGCCACGCTGATCGGCGTGTCGTGGCGCGGCCTGGACAACAACGTGCTGACGCAGATCAGCATCGTGGTGCTGATCGGCCTGGCCGCCAAGAACGCCATCCTGATTGTCGAATTCGCGCGCCAGGCGATGGCGGCCGGCGCCGATGCGCGCGCAGCGGCCATCGCCGCCGCCCGCACGCGCTTGCGTCCCATCCTGATGACGTCGCTGGCTTTCCTGCTGGGTGCGATACCGCTGATGCTGTCTTCCGGTGCGGGCGCGGAAATGCGCCAGTCGATGGGCACGGCCGTCTTCGCCGGCATGCTGGGCGTGACCTTGTCGGGCCTGTTGTTTACACCCTTGTTTTTCACCTTGCTGAGCCGCCGCCGCGCGGCGCCGGCCACGCACACGGTCGCGCTGGGAGAAGCCGCATGAGCCGCATGACACACTTGAACACGCGCCGCGCCGCGCCGCTGCTGGCGGCGGCCATGCTGGCCCTGGCCGGCTGCAGCGCCGGCACGCCCACGGCGACGCGGGCGCTCGATCCGGCGCAACTGTCTGCCCTGCCCTCGGCGGGCGGCCCGGAACTGCAGGCCGGCGCGCCGCCGGCGCTGTGGTGGCAGGCACTGGGCGATGCCAGCCTGGAGCAGCTGGTCAAGCGCGCCTGGCAAGACAACTACGACGTGCGCATCGCCGCCGCGCGCCTGGCCAGCGCCCGCGAGTTCGCGCAGGCCGCGCGCGGCGCCCGCCTGCCGGCGGTGGATCTCGACGCCCAGGCCGGACGCGCGCGCCTGGCGGCGATCGAGAGCCGCGGCGGCCAGCCGCACATCGCCTCGCCGCTGCAGTGGAGCGCCGTCTTCAGCTGGGAGCTCGACCTGTTCGGCCGCGTGCGCCACAGCATCACCGCTGCCGAGGCATCGTCGGACGAGCGCGCCGCCGTGAGCGACGATGTGCGGCGCCTGATCCTGGCGCAGGTGGTGGACGCCTACCTGGTGCTGCGCGGCGCGCAGCAGATGCGCGTCAGCCTGCAGGAGCAGCTGTCGAACCAGTCCGGCACCCTGCAACTGGTGCGCGAGCGCGAAAGCGCGGGCCGCGCCGCGCCGGCCGAGCGCATGCGCGCCGAGGCGCAGATGCGCCTGGCCAGTGCCCGCCTGCCCAGCCTGAACGCCGAAGAACGCCTGGCGCGCAACCGGCTGGCGACGCTCACCGGACAGCGTCTCGATGCGCCGGAACTGGCGGCGCTCGACCAGCCGATGCCGCTGACGCTGCCGCAAACCTTGTTGACGGATGAGCCGGCTCACCTGCTGCTGCGCCGGCCCGACGTGCGCGCGGCCGAACGGGCGCTGGCAGCGGCCAGCGCGCGCGAAGGCGCCGCCATCGCCGAACGCTTCCCGCGCATCAGCCTGGGCGCGCTGTTTGGCGCCTCCGGCGTGGCCGGCGACTGGAATGGCGGCGATGCGGCGCGCTGGCATGCGGGCGCCGCGTTTTCCCTGCCGCTGTTCGACGGCGGCACGCGCCGCGCCCGCGCCCGCGCGGCCGGGGCCGAGGTGCAGGCCGCGCAGGCCGGCTTCGACAAGGCGCTGGCGCTGGCGTTGGAGGAAACCGACAGCGCCATCGCGCAATGGGTGCAATTGCGCAACCGCCAAGCGGAACTGCGCGAGGCGCACCGGCTGGCGCAGGAAAGCGCGCGCCTGGCGCGCGTGCGCTATCAGGAAGGCGCAGAAAGCCTGCTCGGCGTGCTCGAAGCGGAACGCATTGCGCTGGCCGCGCAGGAGCAGCTGGTGACGGCGCACCGCGACGTGGCCATCGCCACGGCGCGCGGCTACACGGCCATGGCCGGCGGCTTCGACGGGCCCGTGCAGCAGGCCGCTGCCGGCGCCATCAGCCGGCGCTGATCCGGGCCGCGCAGGCGTCGACCACGCAGCCGCGCAGCCAGCGGTGGGCGGGGTCGGCATCCATGCGCGGATGCCACATCAGCGACACGGTCAGGTCCGGCATGCCCAGCGGCAGCGCAAAGCTGAACATGCCGGCACGCAGATTGCCCGTATGCCGTTCCGGCACGGTGGCGATCAGGTCGGAGCCGGCGGCCAGCGCCAGCGCCGCCGTAAAACCGCCGACGATGCTGGCGATCGTGCGCTGCAATCCCAGCGCGGCCAGCGCGTCGTCCATCGGTCCCGTATCCTGGTCGCGCCGCGCCACCAGCACGTGCTGGCCGGCCGCATAGCGCTCGGCGCTGATCGCTCCTTGCGCCAGCGCATGGCCGCTGCGCACCACGCCCACGAAACGGTCGCCGAACAGCCTGCGCGTGCGCACTTCCGGGCTGGTGAGACTGCCGATCACGCCCGTTTCCAGGTCGATGCTGCCCTCGCGCAGCTGCACGCTTTCGCGGTCGAGCTTTTGCACGAAGCGCAGGCGCACGCCAGGCGCCTGCGCGCCGATATGCGCGAGCAGGGCCGGGCCGAAATTTTCCACGAAGCCGTCGCTCGCACGCAGCGTGAACGTCTGCGCCAGCTGGCGCGGATCGAGTGCTTGCACCGGTCCCAGCACGGCCAGCGCCTCGCCCAGCAGGCGGCCCACCCGTTCGCGCAGCTCCAGCGCGCGCGGCGTGGGCACCAGTTCACGCCCGGCGCGTACCAGCAGCGGATCGCCGGTCGTCTCGCGCAGGCGCGCCAGGGCGCGGCTCATGGCCGATGGACTCAGACGCAAGCGCCGCGCCGCGCGCGTGACGCTGCCTTCGGCCAGCAGGACATCGAGGGTGATCAACAGGTTCAGATCGGGTAGCGACATTGGCGCTTACTCGCCCTGCTCCGGCGCGCGGCCGATCTCGCCATCGATATTGGCCAGGAACCACGCCAGCGACGCCATCAGCGCCACGTTGCGCTTGAGGTTATCCGGGTCGACCTTGTCCAGGGTGTCGGCCGGCGTGTGGTGGTAGTGGAAGTAGCTGTGGCTGTCGACGAGCGGCTCGAAGCTGGGCACACCGCCCGTTTCCAGGCGGTGCAGGTCGCCCGTGCCCAGCGCGTCGCGGCGCGTGAACGCGTGCGCGCCCATCGGCAGCAAGGCAGCGCGCAGCGGTGCGAACAGTTTTTCCGACTTCGGCCCCACGCTGGCGAGGATGCCGAACGGGCGGCCGGCGCCGCTGTCCATCTCGATGGCCGCGTATTGTTTGCCGAGCGCCTGCTTGTGGGCCTCGAAGTAGGCCTGGCCGCCACGGCCGCCGTTTTCCTCGTTCATCCAGGCGATCACGCGGATGGTGCGGCGCGGGCGGTAGTCGAGCTTTTTCAAGGTTTCCACCACGCCCATGGCCGCCACGACGCCGGCGCCGTCGTCGTGCGCGCCCGTCGCCAGATCCCAGGAATCGAGGTGGCCCGAGACCACCACCACTTCGCCGGCCTTGTCCGTGCCGGGCCAGTCGGCGATCACGTTGTAGCTGTCCGCTTCCGGCAGGTTTTGCGGCGTCAGGGTCAGGTGCATTTTCAAGGGCCCGCGCGCGGCCAGGCGGCCGATCAGCAAGGCGTCTTCCACGGTGACGGCGGCGGCCGGAATGCGCTTGTTGTCATCGAGGCCCGTGGCGCCCGCGTGCGGGATGCGGAAGTTCGCGCCGCCGACCGAGCGCACCAGCGCGGCCGCCGCGCCCAGGTCGGCCGCCGCCTTCGGCCCGAGGAAGCGCGCGCGCGAACCCTGGCCGTAGGTAACGCCGGCCAGGCCCCGTTCGGCCATCTCCTGGTCGAACGGCGTGTCGATCAGCACGATGGCGCCCTTCACTTCCGGCGCGCGTGCCTTGAGTTCGTCCAGGCTCTTGACGATGATCACGGGCGCCGTCAGGCCGGCGGCCGCAGTGGCGCCCGAGCCGCCCAGGGCCGTGAGCACCACGCGCTGCGACACGCCCTGCGGACGGCCCGCATAGTCGACGATTTCCGCCGTTTCCACGCCGCGCACCCAGTGCGGCACTTTCACGGGCTGCAGGGTGACGGTGGCGCCCAGCTGGCGCATGGCGTCGGCCACCTGCTGCACGGCGGCGGCCGCGCCTGCGGAGCCGGACAGGCGCGGGCCGATCAAATCCGTCATGTCGGCCAGGCGGGCGTAGGCCCAGTCGCTTTGCAGCGCCGTGTCGCGCACCTGCGCCAGCGCTTGCGGCGTATTGCCCGGTGCGGCGGCAAAGGCGCCGGCGCTGACGATGCAGCCAAGGGCGATGGATAAAACGGAACGGCGCAATGGCGCGCCAGTCAGGATGATTTGCATGTGATGTCAGTTCCAGTCAACGAGGTCGAAGCGGGTACGCCGTGGCCAGGGGCAAGGCGCGGCTGTCTACGATAGCGTATTTGTTCTGTCATTGCAGCAACTTTTACGGGACCGATTGCCTCTTGCCCCCAGAGTCGATTACCATGAAGATTCGTGATCGCTACCGGAAACCGACATGCTCAAGGGAACCCTCTGCACCATCCGGCATTTGCAGGCTGCCGACCTGAATACCTATATTTCCCTCGTCAACGACCTGCCCTCGCGCGGCGAGTTTTTCTCCATGCAATTCAAGTCGCCCGAGGCCATGCGGCGCGACTTCCTGCAATCGGGCTTTGTCACCGAAGACAGCGAATTGTTCCTCATCGAAGATCACTCACAGCACATCATCGGCACGATCACGCACTTCAAGAGCCGCACGCCAGCCTCGCGCGAAATCGGTTACCGCCTGTTCGACCGGCAGCGGGACGGGCGCGGCTACATCAGCGAAGCGACGCGCCTGGTGGTCGACTACCTGTTCAGCGCCTATCCGTATCACCGGCTCGAGCTGCTGATGGACCCGCTGAACATCGGCTCCGAGCGCATCGCGCAAAAGAACGGCTTTACCCAGGAAGGCTTGATACGCCAGGCTTTCTTTATCAACGGCGTGATGCGCGACGCCAAAATGTACAGCCTGCTTCGTCCAGAATGGCAGGCGCGCCGGCGCTGACTTGTTACCGCCCCGCCCCGATTGTAATAAGTTGTATTAGACGTGGAACAAGCTTGCGGCAGCAGATATAGTCCAGTTCATGCAGATCATTGTGATCTCGCCGGAATGGAAGGAAATGCCATGTTGAACAAGAAACTCCTGGGTGCGGTAATGGTAGCGGCAGTGGCTGTGTCTTCGGCCGCAGTCGCCGGTGACCGCGACTTCAATACCGTTGCAGGCGCCGTTGTCGGGGCGGCCATTGGCAACAGCACCGGCGGACGCAATGGTGCGATCGTCGGTGGCGTACTGGGCGCCGCAGTCGGCAACAGCATCAGCACGAATGACCGCTACTACGACCGTGGCGGCTATCGCGGCGGCTACCGCGAAACCTATTACGCGCCTGCGCCGCAACCGGTGTACTACGCCCCCGCGCCGCAGCCCGTGTACTACGCGCCGCCACCGCGCTACTACGGCCCGCCGGCTGTCGTCTACGTGCAACCGGGCCGCGGCTACTACCGCGACCATGGCCGCTACGACTACTATGACCGTGGCCACGGTCACGGCCACGGCTGGGGCCATCGCCGTTAAGCGACGCCCGCCACCATATAAAACCTGCGCCAGCCTGCTGCCGCAGGTTTTTTTGCGAAACAGGCAAGGTATCGCCCCCGCACGATTTCGGCTAAGCTGTGTCCTACGATCAACATTGCTGGCCGCCTGGACCGCACCAACCGATGCATTTAATTAAAGACGCGCTCGACTTTGGCCCCTGGCTCGATGCCGCCGCCGGCACCAGCGTGGGCGCCGGCCCGATGCCCCGGCGCGAGAACCAGGACAACTTCCTGCTGATCGATGCCAGCGGCCACGCCGTCTGCCTGTCGCGGCAGGCGCCGTTCCACTGCCAGGTGCCGGGCTGGCCGCGCGGCCACGTGCGTGCCGCCGTGCTCGACGGCATGGGCGGCCACGGCCATGGGCGCGAAGCGGCGGAAGCGGCCGTGCAAGGCTTGCTTGCCGTACCCGCCTGCCTCGACACGGCCAGCCTGGCAGCCAAACTCGACCAGTTGCACACGCGCTTGCAGGATACCTTCGCCAGGACGGCGCCAGCCCAGGCCCGCCCGCCGGGCACCACCCTGACCTTGCTGGAAGTGCCGCCCGGCGAAGCGCCGCTGCTGTATCACGTGGGCGATTCGCGCCTGTATGAAATTGCCGACGGGGTTGCCAGCATCCTCACCGTCGACCACGTGCCGGCCACCGTGTACGCCATGCGCGGCGCGCTCGACGAGACGCGCTGGCGCGCCGCCGTGCACGGCGAGCACCATTCGCAAATCTCGCAGGCCTTCATTTTAGGCAACGCCATCAGCGACAGCTTGCAGCTCGACAAGCCCTTGCGCGGCCTCGATGCGGCCACCTTGCCGCCCTTCCTCGCGCACCTGGGCGACCGCCGCGTGCTGCGCGTGCGTCCCGGCGCCCACTATCTGTTGGCCAGCGACGGTTTCTGGGCCTGCGAGGATCCGCTGGCCCTCACGGCCCGCTGGCCCGCCTTGTGTGCCGGCAAGACTGCGGCTCAGGCCGTCAGCGACCTGTTCGACGACTTCCTCTTGCATCCGCCAAAAGGCTTGTATAGCGACAACATTACCGTGGTGGCGCTGCGCTTCGATGCGGCATTCACCGTCCCAGGCGGCTAGCGGCCAGGTAGCCGGCCGTGGCCGACAAGGCAGACAAGGCGGCGCCCCAGACCATGTCGATCGCCGTCAAGGCCAGCGGCCAGCCGCGCAAGGTCGCATAGTTGCTCAAATCATAGGTGCCGTAGGCAAGCAGCCCCAGCAGCGCGCCCAGCGCCGCCGCCGTGCGTCCGCGGCGCGCGCGCAAGCCGGGCAGGATGGCAAAGACCAGCAGTCCGGCCACGTACAGCAGATAAAACAACACGGCCGGCGCCCAGCGGGGCGTGTCCGCCAATAGCGGCCCCAGCGCCGCGGCGTACACGGGTTTCATCAGCACCGCCAGCCACAGGGCATCGATGGCCAGGAACACGCACAAGGCGGCGCCATAGGCAATGGCAAGCTGGAGCGGGCGTTGGGCAGACATGGTCGTCTTTCGGCGTCAGGCGGCGTTGAGGGCAACAGTTGCGCCAGCATAATGCAAAATGCCGCCACGCTCACGACAGCCTGTATAAATTGAACCATGCCCATGGCGCGCGGTCTGATGGAAGGACCTCTCCCAACGTCACCAGGAGCATGCCATGAGCAACACCATTCCTACACCGCAGGCCGGCGCCGCCGGCGCGCCCGACTACGCCGCCATCAAGCAGCGCCAGCAAGCAGGCTGGGCCAGCGGCGACTTCGCCGTCATCGGCGTGACCCTGCAGCCGGTCGGCGAGTCGCTGGCCGAGGCTGCCGACATCCGCGCCAACGAAGACGTCATCGACATCGCCGCCGGCAACGGCAACGCCACCCTGGCGGCGGCGCGCCGCTTTGCCCGCGTCGTCTCCACCGATTATGTGCCGGCGCTGCTGGACAAGGGGCGCGCGCGCGCCGAAGCGGAAGGGCTGGCCGTGACCTTCCGCGTGGCCGACGCCGAAGCCCTGCCCTTCGCCGATGCCAGTTTCGACGCGGCCCTGTCGACCTTCGGCGTCATGTTCACGCCCGACCACCGGCGCGCGGCCAGCGAAATGCTGCGCGTGCTGCGTCCCGGCGGACGCATCGGCATGGCCAACTGGACCCCGGACGGCTTTATCGGACAACTCTTCAGGACCATCGGCAAATATGTCCCGCCGCCGGCAGGCGTGGTGTCGCCGGCCCGCTGGGGCGAGGAAGCGTATGTGCGCGACCTGTTCGGCCAGGCGGCCGAGCAGGTGCACAGCCAGCGCAAGGTCTTCAATTTCCGCTACGCCTCCGCCCACCACTGGGTGCAGGTCTTCCGCGATTATTACGGCCCCGTCCACAAGGCCTTTGCCGCGCTGGACGCACCTGGCGCCGAGGCGCTGGAGCAGGAGCTGTTCGCCCTGCTCGAACGCCTGAATACAGCGGGCGCCCACTCGCTGGTGGTGCCGGGCGAGTATCTGGAAGTCATCGTCAGCAAACAGCGCAGCTGAACGCAGCGGGACTGGCGATATCAAAATAACATATCCGGAAAGACATAAAATGTGTTTTTGAGCAATAGTTTCCATGACATGTATGGCAAGGTGTGACCAAGGGGATGAATTTGGGCAAAAAGAGCGCATTCAAGCGCCGCGAAAGTTGCCAAGCAGGCGCAAAAGCGCGTAAGCTCTCATGTAGAACAGAGGGCGCAATGTCCCCGCTCGATTCGAGTCAGAATGTCATGAAAAAATGCAGCAACCCGGAGCACCCGCACTGTACGTTCTGGGTCTTGCCTGGGGAAACAGTCTGCGCGGGCAACCACCCGCAAGCGACGAATGTCCCCAGCAGCTACGACCTGTTGAGCGCACTGCGCAGCGCCCGTTCCGAACCATCGGCAACGGCGCTTCTGCACGCCCGTGCGCATGATGCTGCGATGCGCGATGCGGTGATACGCGATGCTGCTCAAGCGGTGACCAGCCTGGCCAGCCCCATGCCAGTCTCGCCCCCCGCCAGCCTGCCGGCATTTACCCCAGTGCCCGCCGCACAGCCGGCCACTGCGCCCGCTTACCAGCCGATACATGCCCACCTGCACATCAGCGGCTTCGATCCCCGTGCGGCAGGCGGACGGCAAACCCTGAAAATGGAATTGCGCGGCATGAGCGCCGCCTGCGCGCCGCAGCTGACCTTGCGCCTGCGCTCGGACCTGATCCCGCGCGGCGCCGTCCAGCATGATTTCGTGCGCACCACGCGCGGCGACTGGCGCCCCGTATTTGTCGAGTTTTCCTCGCGTAACAAGGAGCACGGGCAATACCAGATCGAGGTGGAAGTACACAGCCACGTCGACGGCGCCGTGGCACAGAAATGGGTATGCACGTTTGTCATCCTCGTACCCCGCCGCGACGCCACCCTGACGGAAATCCACCAGATCTTCCTCAGCACGCACAAGAACGTGCGCGTGATGGCCGACGACGCCTCGATTGCCCGCGTGACGGGCGGCGACGGCTGCAACCTCGACGTCACCGCGCGCAATGCCGGCATCGCCCACGTGGATTTGTCGGCGCCGCAAGGCAAGATCGACATGGGCTTTACCACCATCGCCTGGGACGAGGAATTGATCGAAGTCGACCTGCCCGCCGCCAGCCACTGCCATCCGCACCCGAGCCAGGCTGCCTGCCTCGTCAATGCGGCGCCGGAAGCGGGCGAGCAGCGCCAGATCCGCCTGTTCGCGCTGGAAGAATGCATGCTGGGACGCTTCGAGCTGGTGGACCCCGAAGCTGATGTGCTGCTCAGCCATTTCAGCCCCGACGGCCAGGACAACAATGGCTTGACGCGCCGCCTGTCGGGCCGCCACGCCATCATCCGGCGCAGCCAGCAAGGCTTTGAAATCGAAGACGTGTCGCGCTACGGCGTGCTGCTCGACGGCGTATGGCCCGGCAAGCACAAGCCCGTGCCCCTGCGCCTGGGCATGCGCATTGAATTGTCCGCCAGCATCAAGGGCATCGTCGTGCTCAGCGTCACGGCCATCCTCGCGCACGGCGTGATCCTGCACCGCATCGACCATGGCGCCCGCGCCGAGTGTTTTTACCTGCTGCTGCCCGACACCCAGCCCACGCCGGCAAGCCATCTGGCCACGCCGCAGGCCGGCTGCCTTCCCCTGCTGTTCCACCGCAACGGCGGTTTCTGGCATCTGGACACGGCCAGCGGCAAGGAAACCGCGCTGGCCCCGGCCACGGCGCTCGACAAGCTGAGCGGCTTCGCGCGGCACAACCGCTTCGCCAGCGAACCGTATCCCGAATGCTGGATCATCCGCACCGAAGGCGCGGCGCTGTGCGATAGCACCATGCAAACTGCGTAGTAACACTGTTGTAAATCTGCAGTTATCCGCAAGGCTTTAGCGCGGTATCAGTACGAGAAAAATCATCGACAATCCCAGAATAAACACCGCTTCCAGCGTAAACACGATGGCGGGAATCTGCAATTCGCGCGGGATTTTCATGGCGACACCTCTTAAAACGTAAGACTGCTTTCAGCATAGCGCGCCCTGCGCCAAATACATTATCAGCCGCACAACACACTTGGCCGGCCGGCATCAGACGCCGAGTCCGCCACCACGTCCATTCCGACACATAATTTAACACTTTAATAGCAGATATTGCGCAAATAGCCCCCAGAGACGCCCTTGAGTACTGTATATTCATCCAGTTAATATTTCCCGTACTTCACAAAGCGCCCGCACGGCGTTTTACATTTCCTATGGCTTCCAACAAAGCGCATCATGCGACCGGTTGGGCTGCCGGCGTGATCGCCGCGGCCCTGGTCGCGCACGCTGGCGCCGGCGGCCCCTATCAAGTGCTGAGCATGCTCGCCTTTGTCATGGGGGCGCTGGGCGGCACGGCGCCGGACTGGCTGGAAGTGGCCTGGTGGGCGCGCACGCACAAGCTGTGGATCACGCACCGCACGTGGACGCACTGGGGCCTGGCCTGGATCGCCCTGCTCGTCTACACGTATCTGCAATTGCCGCACCACCTGTGGGCGCCGCCCCTGTTCGGCTTTGCCGCCGGCGGCATCATGCATCTGCTGGCCGACTGGCCCAATCCGCTGGGGGTGCCGTGGATTTTCCGCCGCCACTCGCTGCGCTGGTGGAAAAGCGGCCGCCACGACATCATCGTCATCATCGCCGCCTGGCTGGCCGCCACCATCGTGGCCGACCATGTGTTTTTCGACGGCATCCACTGGCAGCGCAGCGTGCTGGCGTTCGAGGCCCTGCTGCGCTGGTCCGCTACTGCCCTGCAGCAAGCCTGGGCGGATCTGCAACAGTGGCAGGAACGCTGGCGCCTCGGTGGCGGACAGTAATTGACGCCGCCCGCATGGCAATGTGATAATGAGTATCATTCTCAAAAAGCCCAGCCAGCCGGCACCCCGCGTTCCGTCAGCCCAGCCCATCCCTTGCCTGGAGAACGCAGTGAGTACCGTCAGTCCCACCCATGCCAGCCACCTGAACACCTTGTACAGCGAACACCACGGCTGGCTGTATGGCTGGCTGCGCGGCAAGCTGGGCAACCGCGCCGAGGCGGCCGACCTGGCGCAGGACACTTTTTTACGCCTGCTGGGCAAGCGCGAGGTGACACCGCTGGCGCCCCTGCGCGAGCCGCGCGGCTACCTGGCGACCATCGCGCGCGGCTTGCTGATCGACCGCTACCGGCGCCAGGCGCTGGAACAGGCCTACCTGGAAGCGCTGGCCCAACAAGCCGAGCCGATATCGATCTGCGCCGAAACGCATGCCATCATCATCGAAACCCTGCTCGCCATCGACCGCCTGCTCGACCGCCTGGGCGCGCGCACGCGGGCCATCTTCCTGCTGGCGCAAATCGAAGAGCTCAGCTATGTGGACATCAGCCGGCGCCTCGGCGTGTCCTTGCCCACCGTGAAAAAGCACCTGGTGCGCGCCTACACGGAATGCCTGATGCTGGCGGCCGGCTGATGTTTTCCCCTTCCACCCCGCAGTCAGCGCCCATCCCCCGCAAGGTGCTGGCCGCCGCCGCCCACTGGCATGTGGAACTCCAGTGCGGCAGCGCCGACCCGGCCGCCCTGCAGGCATGGCGCGACGCCAGCGCCGAGCATGACCGGGCCTGGGCGCTGCTGCAGCGCATGGACGGCCAACTGGCCATCATACCGCCGGCGCTGGCAATTCCTGCCCTGCAGGCGGCGCAGCAGCGACGGCGCAGCGCCGCGAAAGTGCTGGCCATGCTGGTGGCGGCCGGCGGCGGCATCATGCTGGGCCAGGCGGGCTTGCAGTCCGCTCCCTGGCAAGCGTGGACGGCCTCCTTGCGCACGGCGCCGGGCCAGCGCCGCCACGTGACGCTGGCCGATGGCGGGCGCATGGAGATGAATACGGACAGCGCCGTCGACGTCGATTACAGCGCCGCGCGCCGCCGCATCCGCCTGCATCACGGCGAAGTCATGATCACGACGGAGCCCGATGCGCGCCCCTTCCTCGTCGACACGCCGCACGGCGTGATCCGCGCGCTGGGCACGCGCTTCGGCGTGCGCTGCGATGACGGTGGCAGCGTCGTCAGCGTCTTCGAACACGCCGTGGAAGTGCGCGGCGCGGCGCGCCCGGATGCCGTGCGCCGCCTGGAAGCGGGGCAGCAGCTGCGCTTTGGCGGCACCGGCCTGGAAGCCGTGCTGGCCATGCCCGCGCACCAGGACAGCTGGCTGCGCGGCATGCTGGTGGCGGCAGACTGGCCCCTGCAACGGCTGGTCACGGAACTGGCGCGCTACCGGCGCGGGCGCCTGGCCTGCGACGCCGGCGTGGCGCAACGCCCCGTCACGGGCACTTACCGGCTCGACGATATCGACGCCGTGCTGGAAAGCCTGTGCGCCTCGCACGGACTGCAGGTGAACTACTTCACGCGCTACTGGGCCACGTTGGCGGCCCGTTCAAGCTAATTATTTTCAGTTTTTTTTGCGCCAGGGGTTGGTGTTTCGCTGCGCTGCTTCGGCTTGACAGGTAAGAAGCCGATTCATCCACCATAGCCCTTACCCTGAGCAGAAAGACCGAGCATGCAGCTGACCACCCCCGTCCTCCATCCCGCCGCGCGCGCCATCCGCCTGGCCGTCCTCGCCATGGCGTGCGCCGCCTCCGCCGCCTTTATCGCCGCGCCCGCGCTGGCGCAAGGCCAGGCCGCCGCTTCAAGCGCTGCGCCGCAAGCCTACGCCATTGCGGCCGGCCCGCTGGCCACCGCTTTGAACGATTTTGCCGTCGTCGCCGGCGTCAGCCTGTCGACCGATCCCGCGCAGACGCGCGGCCTGCGCTCGCCCGGCGTGCACGGCAGCCACAATGTGGCGCAGGGCTTTGCCCAGGTATTGGCCGGCAGCGGCCTGGAAGCGGTGCAGCTGCCGAACGGCGCCTACGTGCTGCGCCAGGCGGCACCCTCCTCCGCGCCGGCGGCCAGCGTGGAAAAGACCATGGCGCCCGTGGTCGTGAACGCCAGCATGGAGCGCGACCCCGTCAGTGAACACAGCAACTCGTACGCGGCGCGCGCCGTCACCGTCGGCAAAGGCGTGCAGACCCTGCGCGAGATTCCCCAGTCCGTCAGCGTCGTCACGCGGCAGAAGATGGATGACCAGAACCTCAACACCATCGACGCCGTGCTGGCCAACACCACCGGCATCACCATGTACGACAGCCCCATGGGCGGGCGCTATGTGTATTCGCGCGGCTTCATGGTCGACACTTACCAGTTCGACGGCGTCAACCGCGCCATGTACTACCCGCAGGCGAACAGCTTCACCAGCAATACGGCCATGCTCGATCGCGTGGAGATCGTGCGCGGCGCCACGGGCCTGCTGCAGGGCACCGGCTCGCCGGGCGCCGCCATCAACATGGTGCGCAAGCGTCCGCTGGCGGAAAAGCAGGTGCAGCTGGCGCTCAGCGCGGGCCGCTGGAACGACGTGCGCGGCGAAGTCGATGTCACCGGCCCCTTGAACGAATCGGGCAGCATCCGCGGCCGCGCCGTGGCCGCGCATGACCAGCGCGATTATTTTTATGACGTGGCCGACAGCCGCACGGACGTGCTGTACGGCGTGCTGGAATTCGACCTGGCGCCGGGCAGCAAGCTGACGACGGGCGCCAGCTACGAAAAACTGCACGCGACGCCCTTCTTTTCCGGCATGCCGCGCTACCGCGACGGCAGCGATCCGAAACTGCCCCGCGAGACTTTCCTCGGTGCCGACTGGAACCGCTGGGCTAGCCGCCAGACGGCCGTCTTCGCCGAATTCGAGCACCACTTCGACGCCGACTGGTCGCTCAAGGCCAGCGCCAACTACACGCGCGAGCGGCATGACGTGAAATACATGTTCAGCCAGGGCGCGATCGACCCCGCCACCCTGGCCGGCATGATGATGTATGGCGGCGTGTTCGACTACGGCAGCACTAACAAGGGCCTCGACCTGTCGCTCGACGGCAAATTCAACGCCTTTGGCCGCCGCCACGGCTTCAGCGCCGGCATCAGCACGAACCGCCTGGAAAGCGACAGCGATTTCAGTCTGGCTCTGCTGCAGCAAGCGAACAATCCGCTGCAGCCGAATCACGGCGTGGCCGAACCGAGCGACGCCTGGTTCCGCGAACACAGCTACCGGGGCGACCCCAGCGTAACAAAAATGACGCAGACGGGCGCCTACGGCGTGGCCCGTTTCAGCGTCAGCGATCCGCTCACCGTGGTGGCGGGCGCGCGCGTATCGAACTACAAATGGAGCAGCGTGTACCGCGACACGGGCGAGGTGTACATCGACCCGTACCGCGAAAACGGCGTCGTCACGCCGTATGGCGGCGTGATCTACGCATTCGACAAGCGCTGGTCCGGCTACGCCAGCGTCTCCGACATCTTCCAGCCGCAAAACCAGCGCACGGCCGATGGCGCCCGGCTCGACCCGCTCAAGGGCCGCAACCTGGAAGTGGGCGTCAAGGGTGAACTGTTCGACGGCAAGGTGAACACCTCGCTGGCGCTGTTCCGCATCGAGCAGCGCAACCGCGCGGAACTCGACCTGGCCAATACCTGCTCGTCCGGCACGGAGTGCTATTTCTCGACGGGCAAGGTGCGCAGCGAAGGCCTCGATGCGGAAATCAGCGGCGAAGTGGCGCCGGGCTGGCAGCTGTTCGCCGGCTACACGCTGAACAATTTCAAGTACCTGGAGCAGACGTCGAACGCGGGCGTGATGTTCGCCAGCACCTACTCGCCGCGCCACATGCTGCGCGCGTGGAGCGACTACCGCCTGCCCGGCGCCTTGCAGCAGTGGAGCGTGGGCGGCGGCGTGAACTTCCAGACGGAGAGCTCGCGCGTCACGCGCGACGTGACCGTGGCGCAAGGCGCGTATGCCTTGTGGAGCGCGCGCGCCGCGTACCAGATCGACCGCAACTGGACGGCATCGCTGTCCGTGACGAACTTGCTCGACAAGCGCTACTACCAGACGGTGGGCGCGCCGGCCTGGGGCAATTTCTATGGCGAGCCGCGCAAGGCGCAACTGACCTTGCGCGCGCGCTTCTAAGCCAGCTTATGCCGGAGGACGCAATGGCGCCTTCGGCAACGGGATGAATTCCGTCTCGCCCGGCACTTGTCCCATGCGCTGGGCGCTCCAGTCGTCGGCCGCCTGCGACAGGCGCTCCTTGCTCGACGAGACGAAATTCCAGAACAGGTAGCGGTGGCCGTCCAGCGGCTCGCCGCCGATCACGACGAACTGCACCGGCCCGCCGCCTGTCGTCACGACAGGCGCCTTACCCTCCTCCAGCAAGGCCATGGTATGCGGCAGCAGCGCCACGCCGTCGACCAGCACCTCCCCGCTGATCGGATAGATCGCCGCTTCCGGCGGCAAGTCCTCCAGCCGCAACTCGCGCCCCGCCTGCAGCGCCACGTCCAGGTACAGCGTGGGCATGTAGGTGCGCACGGGCGAGGTCTGGCCAAACGCCGTGCCAATGAGGACTTTCACCACGGCGCCATCGACCGTCACGACGGGAATGTCGGCCTGCGGCGTGTGCGTGAAACTCGGCGCGTCCTCTTCGTGCGCCTTCGGCAGCGCGGCCCACAGCTGCAAGCCGTGCGTGCGGTGCGGTTGTCCCGCCAGGTCGTGCGGCGTGCGCTCCGAATGCACGATGCCGCACCCGGCCGTCATCCAGTTGATGGCGCCCGGTTCGATGCGCTGGCAGGAACCGATGCTGTCGCGGTGGTCGATCGCGCCCTCGAACAGATAAGTGACGGTGGCCAGGCCGATATGCGGATGCGGGCGCACGTCGTGGTTGGCGTCGGGCGCCACATCGATGGGGCCGAAATGGTCGAAGAAGATGAAGGGGCCGACGGCCTGTTTGACTGCGGATGGCAGCAGGCGCCGCACGATGAAGCCGCCGCCCAAGTCCTTCTCGTGGCTTTTCAGGATGGCCGCGCTCATGCCAGCACCGTCGTGATTTCCGTGGTGACGGCCGTCATCAGCTTGTGGATCGGGCATTT
Organism: Janthinobacterium aestuarii; assembly: GCF_046113285.1. NCBI lineage: Bacteria > Pseudomonadati > Pseudomonadota > Betaproteobacteria > Burkholderiales > Oxalobacteraceae > Janthinobacterium > Janthinobacterium aestuarii. The sequence continues at coordinate 2,365,563 of NZ_CP142524.1, read as the reverse complement.
GCCGGCCACGGCCAGCAATTCCTGGCGCTGCGCATCCGTCAGCTCGCCCGTCAGGTGCAGGGTGGCGGCCAGGCGGTACACGCCCTTGCGCTCGTCGCTGGCATCGCGCTCGGTCGACACTTCCACGTGTTCCAGCGCGATGCCCTTGTGTCTGGCGTACCAGACGACGGTGAGCGCCTTGCAGGCCGACAGGGCCGCGTCGTACAGGTCGTGCGGCGACGGGCCGGCGTCGCCGCCGCCCTCCTCCACCGAGGCGTCGGCGGAAATGATGTGATCGCGCACGTGCACGATGTGGCGCATGGGCTGCGACTGGTCGCGGATGGCTTTGATGGTCATGGCGTTCCTTGGTGCGTTTGGAAAGCCACAATTTACACCGTTTGCCCGCTTGGCGCAGCCCGCTCCCCTGCTACCTGGTCATATGATACGGAAGACGGCGTCGGCCATCAGCGCCATTTCTTCCGGGTCCGGCGTGACGACGCCAGGCGCCGTACTTGCCTAATCGAGCGTGCGCGCCACGCGGAAGCCCACGATGTCGTTCGACAGCACGGTGGAAAAACCGTTGCGCAGGGCCGAGCGCAGGTAGCGCGGGTGGTACAGCCACGAGCCGCCGCGCAGGATGCGCCGGCTGCTGTCGCTGCCCTCTTCCCATGCGCTGCCGTCGACGGGCGCACCTTCGTAATTGTCGTGCACCACATCCTGCACCCATTCCCATACATTGCCATGCATGTCGAACAGGCCCCAGGAATTCGGCGCGAAGGTGCCGAGCGGGCTGGTGCCGCCCCGGTACACGCCGCGCGGGCCGCCGTTGTAGACGTACAAACCGTCGTAGTTGGCTTGCTCGGTGCTGATCGTATCGCCCACGTTGAAAGCCGTGCGCGTGCCGGCGCGGCAGGCGTATTCCCATTCCGCTTCGCTGGGCAGGCGGTACTTGCGCCCGGTACGCTCGCTCAGCCACCCCAGATACAGCTGCGCGTCATTCCAGCTCACGCCCACCACCGGATGCTGGTCGTTCTGCACGAAACCGGGATTGTCCCAGTCCGTCTCGGAACCGCCGGCCCAGCCGGTCGCCTTGACGAAGGCGCGCCACTCGCCCACGCTGACGGGATGCCGGGCCAGCGCGAACGGGCGCGAGATGCCGACCCAGTGCTGCGGCATCTCGCGCTCGAGCCAGGCCTGTTGCGAGCCGGCCTGGATGGCGGCCTTGTGTTCCGTCTCGTGCGCGCCCATCTGGAAACGGCCGCTGGGAATGAGCACCAGTTCCGGCCCCTGTCCCGAGCCATCGAGAAAATCGTCGCGCAAGACGCCTTCCGCATTGGGCACCGGTTCCACGTGTTCCGCTTCCGGAGCAGGCACGGATGCCGGCGCGGGGGCAGCGGCTGCGGCGGCGCGGCTGGCCTCTTCGCGGCGCGCGCGTTCCTGCTCGGCGCGGTAGGCCGCCTCCGCCTTGGCGACGATGGCCTTGCGCTGCAATTCCTGGTGTTCCTGCAAGGCGGTGGCGGCATCGGCTTCGCGGCGCGCGCGCAGCTGGCCGCGCAACGCTTCCTTGCGCAGCTTGCGCGCCTCTTCCGCCTCGAAATGGCGCTGCGCCTCCTGCTCGCGGCGCAGTTTGTCCAATCGCTGCTTTTCCAGCGCGGCGGCCTGGATTTCCGCCTTGCGGCGCTGGTCCAGTTCTTCCTGGCGCGCACGTGCCTCTTTGAGCGCCGCCTCGCGGGCCTGTTCGGCGGCCAGCGCCGCCGCCTTTTGCTGCTGCGCCGCGCGCGCCTGCTGCTGGCGCGCCTGCTCCGCCAGTTCTTCGGGCGACGGCCCGGCCGCGCGCTCCAGGTTTTCCAGCAAGGCTTGCACCGATTGCGGACGCAATTCCGGCGTCAGCGAAAACCCGTTCTGCAGCACCTGCCACTGCTGCGCGTTGAGCGCTTGCGGCGCCGACGGCAGATGGCTGGCGCTGCGCGCGTCGTCGAACGGCATGCGCCCTTCGAGCATCTGGTAGATCATCACGGCCACCGCATACACGTCCAGGCGCGGGCTGGGCTGGCGCTGGTTGGCGCCGGCCTCGGGCGCCCGGTAACCGTGCGTGCCCGCATTCGGCATGTCCAGCGCCAGGCTGCTGTCCGCATTGCGCACGCGCGAAGCGATGCCGTAGTCGAGCAGCTTGACGTCGCCTTTCGCCGTCAGGAAGACATTGCCCGGCTTGATGTCGCGGTGCACCAGCTTGTGCTTTTCCCACGCATACGACAGGGCGTCGGCCACCGGCTGCAGCAGTTGCTGCACCGTGGACAGAGGCAGTGCGCCCTCGCGCGCCAGATAATGCTCGAGGTCTTCGCCATCGAGGCATTCCATGATGATGAAATAGCTGGCCGTGGCCGGGTCCTGCGCCCACTCGTAGACGCGCACGATGTTTTCATGCGCGAGCTTCCTCGCCTGGGTCGCTTCCTCGATCAGCAGCTTGGCATGCGTGGCGCTTTGCGTCAGCTGCGGCGGCAAGATCTTCAGCGCCACCATTTCGCTGCTGCCCAGCTCCGCGTGCGTGGCCAGGTCGGTCGCTTGCCATACCTGCCCCATGCCGCCCGTGCCGATCAGCCGTTCGAGCCGGTAGCGGCGGTTCTGCGGGCCGATTTCCTGGCCCGTCATGAAGCCCAGCTCCGTGCCCTGGCGCACGGGCAACGGCGCGGCCACGGGAGCGGCGCCGGGCGGCGCGTACTCGGCGTCGAGGATGGCGTTCTTGCGGCGTTCAAATTCCTGCTCGCTGAGCAGCCCGTCGTCGTGGAGGGCGCGCAGTTCCCGCAGTTTGTCTCGTGCTTTTTGCATCATCTGGGGTGAAACGCTTCCATCAAGGCTGCAGGGCGACACCGCAGGCGGCGCAGAATTTATCTTCCGGGTGACCCGCGCGCTGCGCATGGCCGTTCTTGCAGCGGGCCGGCGCCGATGCCGGTGCGGCGGAGGCAGAAGCCGCACCCGGCTGCAGCGCCTGCGCCACGGCCACGCCCAGCTGCGCCTGCGCCGACAGGCCGTGCGCGTGCGCCGCGTTCTGCAGGTTGATCAGGTCGAGCTGCTGGCGCCGTTCGCGCTCCGCCTGGCCTTCCAGGTAGCTGCGCTCCTGCGCCACGCTGTCCTGCGCCATGCGCAGCGCGTCCAGCGGCGCGACGCTGTTCTCGGCCGCCGCCAGCGCCGCCAGCGCGTGGATCTGCTCGGCGCTCATGCCCGCCTGCAGCTGCACCTTGAGCACTTGCGCCAACGCGGCCGCGTTCTGCCCGGCGGCCATGGCCACCTTGCCCGTGTCGCTCAGCGAACCGATTTTCTCGATGCGGTCGATATCGATGCGCGCCAGTTCGGCCGCATGCGCCTGCTGCGCCAGCAACGCCTCATATTCTCCCTTCCAGCGCGCGTAATCGCTTTCGCGCTGCTGCGCCATGGCCAGCAAGTCGCGCTGCCATTGCGCTTCCTGTTCCAGCTGGCGCAGCTGCTGGCGCTGTTCCTCGATGGCCAGCGCGTCGAGCTGCGCCAGCTGCGATTGCTGCTGCAGCTGGCGCGCGTGCACGCCGTCGGCCTCGATGGTGCGCAGCAGCTTTTCCTGCTGCGCGATGGCGTCCTCGCGCGCGCCGCCGCGCCGCAGCGCCGCCACCTTTTCCGCGATCTCCGCCGCCTGCACCTGGGCTGCCTCGTCCTTATGCGCTTCGGCGCGCAGCAGTTCGCGCTGGCGCGCCAGCTGCATCTGGTCTTCCCACTCCTGTACCCGCTCGGCCTCGCGCTTGCGCGCCGCGTTGGCCAGCATCAGGCCCTGCCAGGCCGCCTGGTGCTGCTCCGCCTCCAGCTGCGCCTCGCGCTGGGCCGCATCCGCTTCCGCCTGGCGCAGGCGCGCCAGCTGGGTGCGGCGGCCCGTCTCGTCGTCGATCAGCAGCGCGCTTTCCACTTGCTGCGCGATCGACTGCAGGTGGACCTGGTGGGTAAAGCGCTGCTGCGCCATCTGGATCTGTTCGCGTCCGTGCAGCTGCGACAATTCCAGCTCGCTGCGCATCTTGATGGCGGCCAGCGCGCGCACATGTTCCCAGTTGGCCGCCTCATCGGCGCGCTGCGCGCCCTTTTGCGCCAGTTCCTGTTCCAGCTCGCCCAGCGCCAGCGCGGCGCCATGGTCGAGCGCCTGGCGCCGCGACTTCGCTTCCAGGATGCGGCCATACAGGTCAATCTGGCGTCCGCGCAGCGCTTGCAGGCGCTCCGCTTCCTGATGGCCCAGCTCCGCCTTTTCCAGCGTCGCGTCCTGCCGCAGTTCGGCGCGCCGGTGCGCGTGGCGCGCCGCCAGTTCCTCGCGGCGGATGCGCTGCCATTCTTCCTCGTCATACAGCTGGTCGAGCTGCTTCATGCGCTCCAGGCTGTGCTGTTCCAGTTCCTGCGCCGGCAAGCCGCCCAGCCACAGGGTGCCGATGCTGGCGGCGGCATCGCCCTCGCCCGCGCGCTTGTCGTGCCGCAGGCTGAGCGTTTCCACGCGCGCCACGGCCAGGCCGGACGGCGCCAGGCGCTGCGTCAGGGCCGATTGCAGGCGTTCGTTCAATTCGGGCCGCAGGTCGGCATTCGCGTCCATCTCGCGCAGCGCGCGGCTGCCGATGAATTCCAGCGCGATCTGGCGCACGGACGGCAGCAGCAAGGCGTGCAGGTGAGCGCGCGTGACGGCGCCCGGCGCGCGCATGAACTGGCGCGCGAACGCATCGGGCTGGCCCAGCGCGATGTCCACGCGCAGCGAGGCGGCGACGTCCAGCAGTTCCGTGCTGGCCAGGGCGGGCAGGTCGAATTCCAGGCCTACGGCGTCGGCGCGCGCGATCAGCACTTCGGCCGGGCGTGCCGGCAGCAGCGCCGGCAGGCGCGCAAAGAAGGCGGCGCTGTCGTAATCGCCGGCCGGTATCAAGGTGAAAGCGTCCGATTGCACGATCCAGGCGCGCGACTCGGTGGGCACCTGCAGGCGGCGTGCGGCGCTGCCAAACAGCGAGGACAATTCGCGCACGCCAAAGAACAGGGCCAGTTGCCCATCAGCAAGATGCCATTGATTGGCATGCAGCACCGCGTCGCTGTCGGGAGCGCCCAGCGACAAGCCGCATCGCGCGCAATAGCCGGCGGCAGCGCCGTTCTTGTGCTCGCAGCGCGGGCAGCGGGCGCCGCCAAAACCAAACAATTGGAACATGTGTGACTCCTGATGAGAATGATTGCGTGCGCGCTGGCTACCGTAGCGATTCTAGCAGGAGCGCCGGCGGCGCACGCTACACCGCGCAGTATCAAATAATGCCACGCGGCAAGTACATTCATATGCACGGATACAGGTCTAATTAGGCCTCAATTCAAGCGGTCGCCCGCGCAGGCATTTCAGCGCCGTTTTTTTGCAGGCCATCCCGCCAAAACCACGGCTGGTCGCATGCGCATGGCGGGCCGGCGGGCGCTTGGCTACAGTGCATGCATACCCACCCGCCACACGAAAGGAACGATCATGAAAGCCTTGAAAAACATGGAAGCCATCTTCACCGTCGCCGTCGCCATCGCCTGCGGTGCCAGCTATGCCAGCTTCACCAGGCCACAGGCGGCAGAAACCGGCAATACGGCGCAGGCCCGCGCCATCCCCGTCGTCGTGGTCAGCGCCAAGCGCCTGACGGAACAGGAAAAGAAAATTTCGCTGATCGAGGAACGCCAGGCCTTGCTGGGCAACACCACCGCCAGCGCCCTGTGAGTCACCGATGCTGACCCCACGCCGCCTGGCGCCAGTTTGAACACGACCGCGCCAGGCCGCCATTTGTATCGGCCACGGATACACGGACACACAGCATTGTGTCAATTGTAATAAGTTGAATCAAAGGCGAAAAACCGCCGGCAAGCGCCTATAGTCCATTTCACGCAATCACCGAAATGGAGCACATCATGAAACCCATCACACTCTACGCAGCAGCCATGCTTGCCATCAGCGCCGCAGCCTTCCTGCCCGCGCAGGCCATGGCACAGAATCAGCTCGGCGTCAGCATTGTCATCGGCAACGCCCCGCCTCCGCCACGGTTTGAAAGCGTGCCGGCACCGCGCGCCGGCTATGTCTGGGCGCCAGGCTACTGGAACTGGGATGGCCAGCGCCATGTGTGGAACGACGGAGAATGGCTGCGCGAACGCGGCGGCAACCAGTACCGCCGCGCCGCCTGGATACAAGAGAACAACCGCTGGCGCCTGGACCGTGGCGGCTGGGTCGCCGCACAGGTGCAGCCGGTGCGCTATGACGACATCCGCATCGCTCCGCCGCCGCCGCGCCGCGAAGCCATCCCGCGCGCCCGCCACGGCTACGCCTGGGTGCCCGGCCACTGGGAATGGCGCAGCCAGCGCTACGCCTGGACGCCTGGCGTATGGATCGCCGAACGCCCCGGCTACGTGTATGCGCCGCCCGCATGGAACCAGCGCGACGGCCGCTGGCAGATGGAGCAAGGCCGCTGGTCGCCACGCGGCCCGAACGGCGACCGCGACCACGACGGCATCCCCAACCGCTATGACCGCGACAACGGCAACCGCCACGACCGCGACGGCGACGGCGTTCCGAACCGCGACGACCGCCGTCCCGATAATCCCCATCGCAATTAATATGCAGCCGTAGTCCGGACAAGGCCACCCATCGCGGTGGCCTTGTCATTTTCCGGACACATCCGTGTATTAACATCGCGCGACGATCAATCACACTGCGCGAGAAAGATTCACGATGGCGATGGAAACTGCCGGTTTTACCTACGGCTCGGACACCTCGGGCCTGGTCTGGGGCTTCCTGTTTGGCCGCGAGGCGCAGCCGCTGGCGCTCGACTCGACGGCCGCGCTGGCCTGGCTGGCCGATGGCGCGGCGCGGCCGGCGCAGGAATTCGTCTGGCTGCATTTTAATTTGTCGCATGCGGCCAGCGAAAAATGGCTGATGACGCACACGCAGCTGGCCGACGAATTCTATGAAACCCTGCACCAGGGTTCGCGTTCCACGCGCATCGAGCAGGCGGAAAACACCCTGATCGCCGTGGTCAATGATGTGGTGCACAACTTCTCGTTCGAAGCATCCGACATTTCCACCATGTGGGCCAGCGTGGCGCAAAACCTCGTCATCACGGCGCGCCGCGCGCCGCTGCAGTCGATCGAACGGCTGCGCCAGGCCGTCATCAAGAACCACGAACCGATCCGCTCGTCGGTGGAACTGCTGATCCACCTGCTGCGCGACCAGGCCGACGTGCTGGTCAACATCGTGCGCGATGCCGTGGCACGGGTCGACGATATCGAGGATCACTTGCTGGCCGGGCGCCTGGTGCCGAAACGCGAAGACCTGGGCGCCATGCGGCGCGTGCTGGTGCGGCTGCAGCGCCTGCTGGCGCCGGAACCGGCCGCCCTGTTCCGCCTGCTGCAGCGTCCGCCCGCATGGGTGTCGGAACTGGACAGCCTGGAATTGCGCCAATCGACGGAGGAATTTTCGGTGGTGCTCAGCGATATGTCCTCGCTACAGGAACGCATCAAGCTGCTGCAGGAAGAGATCGCCGCCAGCGTCAACGAGGAAAACAGCCGCAGCCTGTTCGTGCTGACCATCGTCACCGTGCTGGCCTTGCCGATCAATATCATCGCCGGCATGCTGGGCATGAATGTGGGGGGTATTCCGCTGGCCCAGCATCCGCAGGGCTTCTGGATCATCGTCGCCATCATCGTCACATTTACGGTCGTGGCGGGATGGCTGGTGGTGCGCGTGCAGCGAAACAGTTAATTTCCGTCCCGGCACGGCCTGGCAGGCGAACGGCAGGCGCCGTCCGCCGTCATTGCTTATCGGTGGTACTCGCCGGCCCGTTCAGGCTGATAGACGATTTCCTCGATCTTGACCTTCACCACGCCGCCCGGCATGGGCCAGGCGATGCTGTCGCCCACGGACAGGCCCAGCAACGCGCTGCCGACGGGCGCCAGCACGGAAATGCGGTCGGCCTGGCCTTCCACATCCTTCGGATATACGAGCGTGAGGCAGAATTCCTCCTTGTTTTCCACCGTGAAGCGCACGGTGGAATTCATCGTCACGACGGTCGGGGGAATCTCTTGCGGTTCGAGCACCTCGGCGCGGCCCAGCTCATCGAGCAAGGCGGCCTTGTCCGGCGACAAGTTATTACCCAAGGCATACAACAACGCTTCCAGTCGTTCCAGGTCTTGTGACGACAAAATAATTTTTGGTTTTTTTTCCAAGATATCCTCACTATTGATCATTAGGGCGGCGTCCGGTTTTGCTGGCGGCGACTTGCTTGGCCGCGGCAGACAAAACAAACAGCATCAGAACGTCCATCATCAGCGGATTATGGACGAACTCGCGAAGCAAGGCCATAGCGTTCGCGCATTCTTCATTAAAATTTATTAAAATCAATGACTTGCAATGGCCGATACAGTCAAAAAGTTAATCCGTGCCGGAATGGCCGGGCACATTGAAGTTATTCTTGGCGGTATTTTGTTTACCTTCAGCATGTTTTTAGAGAAAAAAACCGGCAGGCAAAAAAAGGATTAAACTTCAGTATGTATTATTAGAAAGACACGCCCGCCTTTTCCGCCTGTCTTGTCGCCTTGTCTGCCGCCAGCGGTGCCCGGCATGGATACTAAATTGCCGCACGCCCTGTACTTTCACGCTGCAAAATGACAATATGTCGGCCTTAGCAACACTTAGCAACACGTTGAGAGTTCCGGCTCACTTCGGTTTTCTTCAGACTGGAACGTAAAGTATGGCAGGGCGAGGCGCGATCACACGGGGCGGCGGCAAGCGGGGCCGGCAGGAGGAAGCGTCATGATGACGCCATTGATACTGCCGTCCGTGCAATTACGCGGCGACCGGATAGCCCGGCTGAACTTGCTGGCCGCGGCGGCCATGCTGGCCATGGCCAGCCTGCTGCTGATCCTCTTCCAGTTGTTTTCCCTCCAGGCATCCCTCCAGCGCAGCCTGCAGATCCAGGCCGACATGCTGGCGCCCGCCACCACCGAGGCCATGCGCCAGGACAATCGCCTGGCGGCGCAACAACTGCTCGCTCCCCTCGCCGCCGCCCCGCATATCCGGCAAGCCCTGCTCTACAGTCCCTATGGCGCGCCGTTTGCCCGCTATGCGCGCAGCAGCGTCGATAGCGTGCCTGCGGCGCCGCGCAACGGCGTGCACCTCGATTACCTGGACGGCAGCGCCGCCATCCTCAAGACCTTGCCCGGCGGCGGCGCCCTGTACCTGCGCGCCAGCCTGGCGCCGCTGTACGCCAGCCTGGCACAATTTGCCGCCTTCACCCTGCTCGTCTGCCTGTGCGCATTCGGCCTGACGTTCCTGATGGTGCGCCGCACGCGCACCGCCGCCCAGCATGCGGAAAGCCACTTGCACTACCTGGCCCACGTCGACTCCGTTACGCAGCTGCCGAACCGCCATGAATTCAACGACGCGCTGGCCTACGCGCTGGCGCGCGCCGACCGCCAGGACAGCAGCGTGGGCCTGCTGCTGCTGGACCTGGACAACTTCAAGATCGTCAACGATACGCTGGGCCACCACTGCGGCGACCAGTTGCTCAAGCTCGTCGCCGAGCGCCTCGTGGCCATCCTGCGCGGCACCGACATCATCTGCCGCATCGGCGGCGACGAATTCGTCGTCATCGTCGAACCGGCCGACGACGCCTCGGAAATGGCCAGCGTGGCGAGCAAGATCCTCGCCGTGCTGGCCGAACCGTTCGACCTCGAAGGCCACCAGTTGTATGTCAGCGCCAGCATCGGCGTCAGCCTGTACCCGTTCGACGCGCAGGACGTGGCCACCCTGACGCGCAATGCCGATACGGCCATGTACCACGCCAAGCACCAGGGCAAGAACCGCTACGCCGTGTTCAAGGCCGAAATGGAAATGCGCGCCCAGCGCCGCCTGCGCATGGAAGCGAACCTGCGCCGCGCGCTGCAAAACGAGGAACTGTATCTGCACTACCAGCCGCAGATCGACTTGCGCAGCGGGCGCATCGTCGGCGTGGAAGCGCTGGTACGCTGGAACTGCCGCGAGATGGGCCAGCTGAGCCCTGCCGAATTCATCCCCGTGGCCGAGGAAAGCGGCATCATCGTCGATCTGGGACGCTGGGTGCTGCAAAGCGCCTGCCGCCAGGCCGCCGTCTGGTGCAAGGCGGGGCTGCTCGACTCGCTCGAGCACGTGGCCGTCAACCTGTCGGCCTGCCAGGCGCGCGACCCGGGCCTGATGGACGACATCCGCGCCATCCTGCACGAAACGCAGCTGCCGCATGGCTTGCTGGAGCTGGAAATCACGGAAGGGGTCTTGATGGACAACGTCCACGCCAACGTGGAACTGATGCGGCGCCTGCAGGAGACGGGCATCCACCTGTCGATCGACGATTTCGGCACCGGCTATTCGTCGATGTCCTACCTGAAGCGCCTGCCGATCGACCAGCTGAAGATCGACCGCAGCTTCGTGCACGACCTGCCCGGCGAGGGCGAAGCCATCGTCACGGCCATCATCGCCATGGCGCACAGCCTGCACCTGAAAGTGGTGGCCGAGGGGGTGGAGACCTTGCAGCAGGTGGAATTTTTAAGAACAGCGGGCTGCGACAACGTGCAGGGCTACTTCTTTGCGCGACCGATGACGGCGGCGCAGTTGACGGCATTGCTGCTGGAGCGGCGCGACTGGAGCACGCGGACGATTTTGCCGGCTTGAGTTGCTGCCAACGATGGTGTCGGATTACGGCCGTTGGCCTAATCCGACCTACGCCATGCACAGGCAGGTCGGCGTAGGTCGGATTAGCGCAAAGCGCGTAATCCGACATCACCAGCTACATCAAGCCAATTTCGCCGAATGCTCGCGCGTCGCGTGGAATGTCAATTTCGGCCAGCGCTCTTCCGTCAGGCGCAGGTTCACGCCCGATGTGGCCAAATAGGCCATGTTGCCGGCCGCATCATAGGCCACGTTGTGGCCCAGCGCGTTCTCGAAATCCTGCAGGACGCGCTTGTCGTCGCAGCTGACCCAGCGCGCGCTGCTGATGCTGGTGCCTTCGAAGACGGCATCGACGCCATATTCGTTGAGCAAACGGCTGGCCACCACTTCGAACTGCAGCACGCCGACGGCGCCCAGTACCAGTTCGCCGCCCTGCACAGGTTTGAAGACCTGTACCGCGCCCTCTTCGCCCAGCTGCTGCAGGCCCTTGTGCAACTGCTTGATTTTCAAGGGATTACGGATGCGCACGGAACGGAAGAAGTCCGGCGCGAAGTACGGGATGCCGGTAAAGGTCAGCATCTCGCCTTCGGAAAAACTGTCGCCGATCTGCATGTTGCCGTGGTTCGGCAAGCCGATGATGTCGCCCGCGTACGCCTCTTCCACCTGTTCGCGCGAGGAGGCCATGAAGGTCACCACGTTCGACACCTTGATCTCGCGCCCCAGGCGCAAGTGCTTGACCTTCATGCCGCGCTCGAAACGTCCCGAACACACGCGCAGGAAGGCGATGCGGTCGCGGTGCGCCGGGTCCATGTTCGCCTGGATCTTGAAGACGAAGCCGGTGAATGGCTGCTCGGTCGGATCGACGGAACGCACGGTCGCGTCGCGCGGGCGCGGCGCCGGTGCCCAGTCGACCAGCGCGGAAAGAATCTCGCGCACGCCGAAGTTGTTGATGGCCGAACCGAAGAACACGGGCGTCTGCACGCCGGAGAGGAATTCCTCCAGGTTGAACGGGTTCGACGCGCCGTGCACCAATTCGACTTCCATGCGCAACTGATCCATCTCCAGCGGGAACATCTCCTGCAGGCGCGGGTTGTCGATGCCCTTGATGATTTCGAAGGCGCCGTCGGCCTTCTCTTCACCGGCCTTGAACAGCATGATCTCGTCGTTCAGCAGGTGGTACACGCCGCGGAAGTTCTTGCCCATGCCGATAGGCCAGGTGACGGGCGCGCACTGGATCTTCAGCACCGATTCGAGTTCGTCGAGCAGGTCCAGCGGATCGCGCGTCTCGCGGTCCATCTTGTTCATGAAGGTGACGATGGGCGTATTGCGCATGCGGCAGACGGCCAGCAGCTTGATCGTCTGCGCTTCCACGCCCTTGGCCGCATCGATCACCATCAGCGCCGAGTCAACTGCCGTCAGCACGCGGTAGGTATCTTCCGAGAAGTCCTGGTGGCCCGGGGTGTCGAGCAGGTTGACGACGTGGTCGCGGAATTCGAACTGCATCACCGAGGAGGCGACGGAAATGCCGCGCTGCTTCTCGATCTCCATCCAGTCCGACGTCGCGTGGCGGCCCGATTTGCGGGCCTTGACGGTGCCGGCCATCTGGATCGCGCCCGAGAACAGCAGCAGTTTTTCCGTCAAGGTGGTTTTACCCGCATCCGGGTGGGAAATGATGCCGAAGGTGCGGCGGCGCTGCACTTCGCGCGCGATCACGGCCGGCGCCTTGCTGCTCGCCGGCGCTGCGGCGTTGTCCGCATTGTCGCTGGAATCGGGGGTAGTGATGTCGTTCTCGTTGGCCATATTGGTGACCATAATATGGCCCTCGCAAAAAACCCTCGATTTTACAGAAGGATCGGCCTTCCGTGTGAACTGCTTCACTGTAGAGAAAAGCAAAATCGCCCGCTTCATCAAGGGGTCACAATCCGCAGGCAACATTGCACTGCAGAAATATTGTCACCCTACCCTGGAAACCCGATGAAAATCCTTCTCACCCCCGCCATCCGACTCATGCAGCGCCTGCGCCTGCTGCCCAAATTCATGCTTGTCTGCCTGGTCTTCCTGCTGCCGCTGGCGCTGGCGACCACCCTGCTGATCTCGGAGCTGGGCAAGTCGCTGGCCCAGGCGCAGGATGCGCAGCGGGGCGTGACCTATGTGCGCCAGTTGCAGGAAGGCACGCGCCTGCTGCAGCAGCGGCGCGGCCTCGAGCACTTGCGCCTGAGCGGCAAGGCAGGCATGGACAACACGGCCCTCAACGCGCGCATCACGGCTTCTCTGGCGGCCCTGGCGCGCCTGCCGGCCGGCGCTGGCCTGCCCCAGGCGGCCGAACTGACGAAACAGTGGCAAGCCCTGCTGGGCCGCCAGGCGGGCCTGGCGGCGCGCGACAGCTACGCGGCGCACACGGCGCTGCTGCGCCAGGCGGCCAAACTGGGCCAGCTGGTGGCCGACCGTTCGCACCTGAGCCTGGACCCGGACGCGGGCGCCAACCATCTGAGCGCCGTCTTCACCGCCACCCTGCCCGACCTGGCCGAAAGCCTGTCGGACATCGGCGGGCGCGGCGCCGCCTACATCGACACGGGCCTGTTCGAGGCGAACGAAGATCAGCTCGTCAACGCCAACGCCCTGATCGCGCGCCACGAACTGGAACGCCTGCCCTCCCGTTTCGACGAGATCCTTGCCGCCAGGCCGGAACTGCGCGCCAGCCTGCAGCCGGCCCTGAAAGCCGTGCCGGCCGCGCTGGCCTTCCTCGAACGCACGAAAAATGAAGTGACGAATTCCTACGACCAGACGTCGGGCGCGCAATTCCACGCGGCCGGCATGCAGGCGATCGACGCCCTGCACGCGCTCTCCGGCGCCTCCGCCACCGCGCTGGACAGCCTGCTGGCGCAGCGCATCGCCCGCGACGAGGCGCGCCGCGCCCTGATCCTGGCGGCCATGCTGCTGGTGCTGCTGGCCGCCGCCTACCTGTGCGCAGGCTTTTATACCGCGTTCGCGCGCGACGTGACGCAATTGCGCGTGGCCGTCGGCGCGGCGGCGGCGGGCGACCTGTCGCAGCGCATCAACTCGCAGGCGCACGACGAGATCGGCGACCTGGTGCGCGACTTCAGCGCCATGACGCACGGCCTGGCCGCACTGGTGCAGGAAATCCGCGGCGGCGCGGCCGTCATCGCGGCGGCCGGCGCCGATATCGCCCAGGGCAACGCCGCCCTGTCCGGCCATACGGCCACCCAAGCGGACGCGCTGGGCGCCACCGTGGACTCGATGCGCGAGCTGACGGCCACCGTGGGCCGCAACGAAGCCCACGTAGGACAGGGACGCACGCTGGTGGCGACGGCGGCCGACGTGGCCCTGAAAGGCGGACAGACCGTCGGCGCCGTGGTCGAGACCATGGCCTCGATCAAGGCCAGTTCGCACAAGATCGTCGACATCATCAGCGTCATCAACGGCATCGCCTTCCAGACGAATATCCTGGCCCTGAACGCGGCCGTGGAAGCGGCACGCGCGGGCGAACAAGGGCGCGGCTTTGCCGTCGTGGCATCCGAGGTGCGCAGCCTGGCGCAGCGCTCGAACGAGGCGGCGCTGGAAATCAAGCGCCTGATCGGCGATTCCGTCGCCACCGTGGATGCGGGCGGCGACCTGGTCAATGCAGCCGGCAGCACCATGCGCCAGGTCGTCGATGCGGTGCAGCAGGTGGCCGTGGTGATCGGACGCATCAGCAGCGCCGGTGCCGAACAGAATGGCGAGATTACCCGCATCAACCAGGCGCTGGCGCAGATCGACGACATGACGCGCCAGAACGCGGGCCTGGTCGACGAGGCGCGCGCCGGTTCGCAGCGCCTGCACCAGGAAGGCGAAGCACTGACGCAGGCCGTCAGCCGCTTCCGCCTGGGCGAACACGAGGCGCCAAACGCGCGCCAGGCGCCGGCCGCGACCGTGCACGACGGCTTGCCCAGCGTGCGTCCGGCCGGCCTGTGGAGCGCCAACAAACCGCGCGTCATATCACAAAATCGCGCAGAACGGCGCAAGGCTAGCTAGTCAAAAGTGTGCACGTAGGACAAGGACTACAATTTCGCCTCAAAAGAGACTACAAAGTGGCGACTGCTAATCTTATGTTCGCCACTTACATAAGCTCTTAAAGTAGCTACATCGCGATCTGCACCGCGCGGTCGAACAAAACGCCGTTATCACATGAGCACGGCAGCTTCTTTGACCAGCAACGCGGCAGTCGCACTCCGATGTAAAAAGCCTGTGAGGAATACTATGAACCAAACTCAACTTAGCACCCCGGTCCAGAAGAACCAGTTGCTGCCGCGCGCCATGCCGGCGGCCGGACGGGAAATCAAGCTTGCGTCGCGGGTTAGCCTCAGCAGTGCCCAACAGAATGAATTGCTGGCCGCCCTGCCGCGCGCCGCGCTCGAATCGCTGTTCGAAGACCTGGAACTGGTGGAACTGCCGTTCGGCAAGGAATTGTATGCCTACGGCAATAACTTGGAATACAGCTATTTCCCCACCACCGCCATCATTTCACTGCTGTATGTCATGGAAGACGGCGCCACGACGGAAATCGCCGTGGTCGGCCATGAAGGCGTGGCCGGTGCCTCGCTGCTGGCAGGCGAGCGCGCCATGTGCACGGCCGTCGTGCAAAGCGCCGGTTACGGCTACCGCCTGAAAACGCAAAGCCTGCGCGACGCCTTCAATCAAGGCGGCGCCCTGCCCCAGCTGCTGATGCGCTACACCAACGCCCTGTTTGCGCAGATGGCGCAGAACGCCGTCGGCGGCCGCCACAGCTCGATCGAGCAAAAGCTGTGCCGCTGGCTGCTGGACCGCCTGGACCGTTCGCCATCGAATGAATTGAAAGTGACGCAAGAGCTGATCTCGATCATGCTGGGCGTGCGCCGCGAAAGCATCACGGCCGCCGCCGGCAAGCTGCAGGAAGAAGGCTTGATCCACTATCGCCGCGGCAATATCACGGTGCTGGACCGCGCCGGCCTGGAATGCTATGCGGGCGAGTGCTACAAGGTCGCCAAGACGGAATACGACCGCTTGCTGCGCGACGTTTCACGCTGCTGATCGGGCAAGATAGTTAGCAAAATGGCCGGGCTGCATGCCCGGCCATTTTTTTATCTCAAGGAAAATTACGCTTCGGCATCCGCATCGATATCTTCCAGCTCCGGCGTCAGCGGCATGGGAATCACGGCCTCCACACACGTCCCCTTGCCTTCCGGCCCCTGGCGCACGGTAAGCGTGCCACCCAGCAGCAGGGCCCGCTCGCGCATGCCCAGCAAGCCGTGCGACATCGGTTTTTGCAGCGCATCTTCCGTGATGCCGATGCCGTCGTCGATCACGCGCAGCACCAGGCCGTGCTCGTTGCGTTTCAAGGTCACGCTGACCATGCCGGCCCGTGCATATTTGAGGATATTCGTCAGCGATTCCTGCACGATGCGGAACAGAGCGATCGTCAAGGTCGCTTCGCGGTTATCGATATTGATGGCCACATCCGTTTCGCAGCGCACCGAGCTCATGCGCGCAAAATCCTCGCAATAGCTTTCGATGGCGGCACACAGGCCCAGGTTGTCCAGCAGGCTGGGGCGCAGGTCTTCCACGATGCGGCGCTTCAGCTCCACCGTTTCCAGCAAGGTCGCCTTGGCATGGCGCAGCTGCGCGGCCAGTTCCGGCTGCGCATGCGCCAACTGCTGCGTGACGGCGCCCAGGTCCATGCTGATCGAGGTCAAGTTGGCACCCAGTTCATCGTGCAGCTCGCGCGCCAGGCGCGCTTTTTCCACTTCGTTGACACTGATCAAATGACGCGACAGCACGGATAACTGCTCCGTGCGCTTGCTGACCGTCGATTCCAGGGTGTCATTGGCATTTTGCAATGCATACTCGACGGCTGCCCGGTTCTGGAAGCTGCGCCGCACCAGCTGGTAAAACATGATCAGCACGAGGATGGCCAGGGCATTGATGCCGATGCCGAGCAGCACGGCTTTCTGGTACTCATGATAAAAGGCGGCGCTGCCGGTCGACAGCGCTTCATTCTGCTCGCGCGTCATGATCACCACCTGCAGACGGATCTCGTCCATGGTGGCGCGGTCATCGGTCACGCGGGAAATGTTGACGATCTCGGCCAACCCGCCCTGCTTGTAGACGTCGATAGACTGTTGCAACATCGACATTTTTCGGCGGATCAGGCTTTTCAGCTGGCCCAGGTTTTTCAGCTGGGTGGGACTGCCCGCGAGCAAGGTTTGCAGCTCATTGAATTCGTTGTCGATTTCGGTGGCAGCGGTCTTCGACGGCCCCAGATAGGTTTCGGAGCCGGAAATGAAATAGCCGCGCAAGCTGCTTTCCGCATCGAGCACGAGCACGTTCAGATACTGCAGGCGGTCGGCCACGCGGGCGCTCTGGCTGAGCAAGGCATTCGTGCCCTTCAGCGACTCCAGGTTATGGTAAAGACTGAAACCATTCAATACAAGCAACAAGGCGCACGTCACGCACAGGATCGTCTTGTACAGGGGCAGGCGGTGATTCGGGGCCGGTTGAGCGGTGAAATACATCCTGGTGTGCATCCTTAGCAAGGTTCGGCGCGGGAGAGAGCGCCGGCGCCGGCCAATTATAGTCCTCGCCACAAACTGCTGCACTGCACAACATCAAGTCGTGCCCGGTTAGCTGGCTGAGCGATCATGTTTCCATGATCGCACCGCAGCGCTAGTCAAGCAAATTGTTTTTCATTGCGTAATAGGTCAAGTCGCTGTTCGATTGCAAGCCCATTTTTTCCATGATGCGCGTACGGTAGGTACTGACCGTCTTGATGCTCAGCGACAAGGCCACGCCGATATCGGACACGGTGGCGCCGCGCGCCAGGCGCAGGAAGACCTGGAACTCGCGGTCCGACAATTCCGTATGCAGGGCGGCATTCGTGTCGCGGTCGAACGACTGCGCCAGCAACTCGCCCACGGTGGAGCTGACATAGCGGCGCCCCTGGAATACGGTGCGCACGGCCGTCATCAGCTCGTCGGCTTCGCATTCCTTGTTCAGATAGCCATTCGCGCCCATCTTGAACAGATTCAGCGCATATTGCTGCGCGGGATAGCCGCTGAGGATCAGCACGGGCAATTCCGGCTGGCCCTGGCGGATCGTGCGCAAGGTATCGATGCCGCTCTGATCGGGCATGGCGATATCGAGCAGCAATACATCGCAAATTTCGCGGCGGGCGATATCGAGCGCTTCGCGCCCGGTACCGGCTTCCGCCACCACACTGAAGTCGCTTGACGACGAAAAAATCTGTTTGAACCCAGCTCGTACTATTTGGTGATCATCACAAATGGCAACGCGTATCATTGTTTCCCCTTAAATTTTCCTGGCCTGGGAAAGACTACCGGAACCTGAACGCTGCTCCGGCTTAGCGTCACTAACAAAAACGCAACATTAGCATTATATTCAAAATATGGCGCGCCGTACGGTAGCGTCAGCACCAAGGCGGAGCGCCCATGCAGTATAGTCAACTTAGTCAACCGCTACCGGACAACCCCACCTATATTGGTACAAATCTTATTTTAGCAAGTTTAAAATCGCAATTAATTCATTGCGTATCCACACGCGGTCCAGCGGCGCTTCCTGCGGCACGGCAGGCATGGCCGGCAGCACTGGCAACTCGTCGGCGATGGCATGCGATGCGCCACGGCTGTCGAGCTTGTTGCGCGCGCCGCTGATGGTAAAGCCCTGCTCGTACAGCAATTCGCGGATGCGGCGTATCAGCAGCACCTCATGGTGCTGATAATAACGGCGGTTGCCGCGTCGTTTGACCGGCTTGAGCTGGGAAAACTCCTGCTCCCAGTAGCGCAGTACATGCGGTTTGACGCCGCACAACTCGCTCACCTCGCCGATCGTGAAATAGCGTTTCGCCGGAATAGGCGGCAAGGGGGCGATCAACTCGGTTTTACTGATGCGCTCGTTCATCGCCACTCACTCAGGCAGCACGTGCCAGCGGACTGGTCTCTTCGACCATGCTTTTCAGCTTCTGGCTCGCATGAAAGGTCACGACACGGCGCGCCGTGATGGGAATCTCTTCACCCGTCTTCGGATTGCGGCCCGGCCGCTGCGGTTTGTCGCGCAACTGGAAATTGCCGAAACCGGACAGCTTGACGGCTTCGCCACGCTCGAGCGCATTGCGGATCTCGTCGAAAAAGGTCTCGACCATATCCTTCGCTTCGCGCTTGTTCAGGCCCACTTGCTCGAACAACAGTTCGGCCAGTTCCGCCTTGGTCAAGGTGGGCAAATCTTTTTCCGCTTCCTGGCGCACTTTGGCAACCAGCATGGCCCGATGCAAATCGGCGGCCAGTGCGGATTGCAGTACGGCGGAATCAACGTCGCTGTTATTAATTTTCCTGCCCTGCCTTTTCTGTGCGCCCGAGCCCGCCACATGGCAAGCTCGTCTACGATTGACGACGGAAAGGCCGTCACGCAAAAAGCGACGGCCAGTCCGGTAATTACGAACGCAGTTTCGCGTCGTGGCCCTGCTTGGCGGCATCGATCAGGACAGCCATCAGGCCATCGACCACATCGTCTTGCAGGGTGTTTTGAGTATCTTGCAAGCTAATCCGGAAAGCAAGGCTTTTTTCATCCGCTTCCAGACCTTTTCCACGATATTCATCAAATAAAACAATGGCTTGCACGATACGCGCCGCCGGGCTTGCCTTGGCGGCGGCATGGAAGCTGTCGAGCAGATCCTGCACGGCCACCGATTGCTTGACGACCACGGCCAGGTCGCGGCTGGCGCCAGGGAATTTCGAGATTTCCTGGTACACGGGCACGACTCTTTGCGTCAGGGCAGCGGCATCGACTTCGAACAGCACGGGCGCCAGCGGCAAGTCGTACTTTTGCATCCAGCGCGGGTGCAATTCCCCGATGAAACCGATGACCTTGCCATCGAGCTCCACGTTGGCCGAACGGCCCGGATGCAGGGCCGGATGTTCCGCCTTGGTGAAACGCAAGACCAGCGGCGCGAACAGCGCTTCCAGGTCCGCCTTCACGTCGAAGAAGTCGACCGTGCGGGACGGCTGGCCCCACTGTTCGTCGGCCACCGCGCCGTAGGCCATGGCGGCAACGCGCTTGGGCTGGGCATAGCCGGCCACCGACAAGGGGCCGTTTTGCACGCTGTCGTCGCGCTGGTAAATGGCGCCCACTTCGAAGATGCGCACGCGGTTCGTCTTGCGGTTCAGGTTGTAGCGCACGTTGGCGATCAGGCTGCCGATCAACGAGGAACGCATCACGCTCATCTGGCTGGCGATCGGATTTTGCAATTTGATCGGGTTCGTGTTGCCCGAGAAATCGCGCTCCCATGCCGCATCGACAAAGCTCATGTTAACCACTTCCTGGAAGCCCAGGTCGGCCAGCTCATGACGTACCGCAAACAAGGAGCGGGTATTTTCCGGTGCGATCTGCATCACGTTCGCGGCCACGGGCGGCAAGGTCGGGATGTTTTCAAAGCCGTATACGCGCGCCACTTCCTCGATCAAGTCTTCCTCGATCTCGATGTCGAAACGGTAGCTGGGCGAGGTCACGGAAAACACGCCGTCCGCCAGGGTGAACGGCAGGGCCAGGCGCGTGAAGATATCGGCGATCAGCGCATCCGTGAGCGGCACGCCGATGACTTTTTGCGCGCGCGCCGTGCGCATGGTCACGGGCTGGCGTTGCGGCAGGTTCACTACATGGTCATCGACGGGGCCGACGGTGGTGGCCGGCGTGCCGCAGATTTCCACGATCAGGGCCGTGATGCGCTCGATATGCTCGACGGTGGTGGCGAAATCGACGCCGCGCTCGAAGCGGTGCGCCGCATCGGTCGAGAAATTCAAACGGCGGGCGCGGCCCTGGATGGCGTTCGGCCACCAGAATGCCGCTTCGAGGTAGATGCTGTCCGTATCGTCCGAGACCGAGCTGGCGTCGCCGCCCATGATGCCGGCCAGCGATTCGATTTCCTGGTCGTCCGCAATGACGCCGATCCACTCGTCGACGGCAACGGTGTTGCCATTCAAGAGCTTGACGGATTCGCCCGCCTTGCCCCAACGCACGTCGAGGCTGCCGTGGATCTTTGCCAGGTCAAACACGTGGCTGGGACGGCCCAGCTCCAGCATGACATAGTTGGAAATGTCGACCAGGGCCGACAGCGGACGCTGGCCGCTGCGCTCGAGGCGCTGCTTCATCCAGTCCGGCGTGGCTGCCTTGGCGTTCAAGCCGCGGATGACGCGGCCCGTGAAACGGCCGCACAGGTCCGGCGCGCTGACTTTCACGGGCAGGATTTCATCGCTGGAAACCGGCACGGTGCGGAACTGCGGCGCATGCAGGGGCACGCCCGTCAATGCCGACACTTCGCGCGCCACACCCAGCACGGACAGGCAGTCCGCCTTGTTCGGCGTCAACTTGATGGTGAATTTCAAGTCATTGAGGGCAAAGTAATCGCGGAAATTCTGGCCGATCGGCGCGTCGTCCGGCAATTCCATCAAGCCGGCGTTTTCTTCCGACAATTTCAATTCGCGCGCGGAGCACAGCATGCCTTGCGACTCGACGCCGCGCAGCTGGCCCACCTTGATTTCAAACGGCTTGCCGTCGGCGCCAGGGGGCAACACGGCGCCCGCCATCGCGCAGACGACTTTCAAGCCCGGACGCACGTTCGGCGCGCCGCAGACGATGTTGAGCATGGTGCCCGTGCCGACGTCGACCTGGCACACGTTCAGGCGGTCCGCGTTCGGATGTTTTTCCATCTCCAGGACCAGGCCCACCACCACGTTCGAGAATGGCGGGGCGACAGGATCGACGTCCTCGACTTCGAGACCGGACATGGTCAGCAGATGGGCCAGTTCGTCCGAAGTCATCTTCGGATCGACCATGGTACGGAGCCAGTTTTCGGAAAATTGCATAATCAAGCCTTCAAATGGTCAAAGCTCACAGCGCGAGCGCACGGGCGCTCCAGCGCCATGAATCAAACGGAACAACGCTTAGTTGAATTGCTTCAGGAAACGCAAGTCGCCTTCATAGAACAGGCGCAGGTCGTTGATGCCATAGCGCAGCATCGTCAAGCGTTCCAGGCCAGAGCCGAAAGCAAAACCGATGAATTTCTCGGGATCGAGGCCGAAGTTCTTCACCACGGTCGGATGCACCTGACCAGCGCCCGACACTTCCAGCCAGCGGCCCTTCAGGGGGCCGGAGCCGAAGGCGATGTCGATCTCGGCCGATGGCTCCGTGAACGGGAAGTACGACGGACGGAAGCGCACTTGCAGGTCGTCCGTTTCAAAGAAGGCCTTGACGAAGTTCAGGTACACGCCCTTCAGGTCGGCAAAGCTGATGTCTTCGGCGATCCACAGGCCTTCAACCTGGTGGAACATCGGCGAATGGGTGGCGTCGCTGTCGACGCGGTAGGTGCGGCCCGGCGCGATGACCTTGATCGGCGGCGTATGCGTGCGCGCATAGCGCACCTGCATCGGGCTCGTGTGCGTGCGCAGCAGCAAGGGCTTGCCGTCGGTGTCGTTGCCATCGATGTAGAACGTGTCTTGCATGGAACGGGCTGGGTGGTTTTCCGGGCTATTGAGCGCCGTGAAGTTAGTCCAGTCATTCTCGATTTCGGGGCCATCGGCCACGTCGAAACCGATCGAGCGGAAGATTTCCTCGACACGCTCCCACGTGCGCATCACGGGATGGATGCCGCCGGGCATGCGGCCACGGCCTGGCAAGGTGACGTCGATCGCTTCGGCGTTCAGACGGCCTTGCATCTGGGCATCGGCCAGCGCATCACGGCGCGCCGTCAGCGCGTCTTCGATCTGCACTTTGACGGCGTTGATCAGGGCGCCCTGCGCCTTGCGCGCGTCCGGGTCCAGTTTGCCCAGGCCCTTCATCATTTCAGTAATCTGGCCAGTCTTGCCCAGGTAGCGGGCTTTGGCGTTTTCAAGTGCGGCAGCGTCTGCGGCGGCGATAAAGTCAGCCTGGGCCGAGACGACGAGTTCTTCTAGGGAGTTCATGCGGCTTTTCCTGTTTTGGAAATCAATCCTGGATTTAGTAATCTAGAACCCAACAATCAAAAACGGAAACGGGGCATAAGGTTCACACCCCTGCCCCGCTCTTTATAACATCACCCTGTGGATGACGTTGTGCAATGACCGATGCTTACGCAGCGATTTTTGCTTTCACTGCGTTGACAATCGCAGCGAATGCTGGCTTGTCCATCACAGCCATATCGGCCAGGACTTTACGGTCCAGTTCGATATTTGCTTTTTTCAAGCCGTTCATGAATACGCTGTACGTTACGCCATGCTCACGGGAAGCGGCGTTGATACGGGCGATCCACAGGCGGCGGAAAACGCGCTTCTTGTTGCGGCGATCGCGGTAAGCGTATTGGCCAGCGCGCATAACTGCTTGCTTGGCAACACGGTATACACGGCTGCGGCGACCACGGTAGCCTTTAGCTTGAACAAGAATCTTTTTATGACGGGCACGAGCTGTAACCCCACGTTTTACTCTAGGCATAGTAACTCCTTAAATTGAGTGTGAGATTAAGCAGTCGGCATCATGCGCATAACGGATGTGACATCCGATGCGTTGATGTTACGGGTACCGCGCAACTGACGTTTGTTCTTGGTGGTCTTCTTGGTCAGGATGTGGCGCTTGAACGCGTGACCCGACTTGACAGTTCCACCTGGACGCACGCGAAAACGTTTTTTCGCGGAGCTTTTGGTCTTCATTTTAGGCATAGCAATCTGTCCTCTTACGGACAGCTCCATTTATAACAGGATTGCAGGTGGCAACACGACGTTGCGCTTAGATGCCTGCTTTCACATGTTGTGCAGCGGATGCGAGTCCGCTACAGTTCACGCGGCCCGCACATTGCTGAGCGGGCCGCGCAAATTCTGCCTGGGGTTTGACGCCGCGCCAATGCTGGCACGCGCTGTGTCCACCCACAGTAAAACGCTATTGTAACTTACTTCTTCTTCTTAGGCGAAAGAACCATGATCATTTGGCGGCCTTCCATCTTCGGGAACTGCTCGACCTGGCCGTACGGCTCCAGATCGGCTTTCAGACGTTCCAGCATGCGGAAGCCAATATCCTGGTGCGCCATCTCACGACCGCGGAAACGCAAGGTGATCTTGGTTTTATCGCCATCTTCAAGGAACTTGATGAGATTACGCAACTTGATATTGTAGTCACCATCATCAGTCCCCGGACGGAATTTGACTTCCTTCACGAGGATGATCTTTTGCTTCAATTTGGCTTCGTGAGCTTTCTTTTGCTCCGAATACTTAAATTTGCCGTAGTCCATCAAACGGCACACCGGTGGCTGCGCGGTAGGCGCAATTTCCACCAGGTCGACGTTTGCCTCTTCCGCCAGGCGGAAGGCTTCAGCCAAACTTACGATACCGAGTGGCTCGTTATCGACCCCGCTTAAACGCATTTCAGGGGCAGTGATTTCGCCATTGATGCGATGTGACTTGTCAGTAGCTATTGTAATTTCCTTTAAAAATCTTGTAAGACGGTCGTGCAGCGAGTTTCCTCGTCAGGCCTTGGTGTCGACTTCATGTTTGAGTCGCTCAATCAGGGCATCGACGGACATGACGCCCAGATCGACATTGCCCCGCGCCCGCACGGCCACTGTATTCGCATCCCGCTCTTTGTCGCCAATTACTAAGATGTAAGGCAATTTTTGTACGGAATGTTCACGTATTTTATAGGTAATCTTCTCGTTACGCAAATCAGCCTGTACGCGCAGCCCCGCTTTGCGCAGTTTTGTTGTTACTTCTTGTACATAATCAGCTTGGGCGTCGGAAATATTCAACACTGACACTTGCACCGGCGACAGCCACAACGGCATGGCACCCGCATAGTGTTCGATCAGGATGCCGATGAAACGTTCCAGCGAACCCACGATCGCGCGGTGCAGCATGATCGGCACCTTGCGCGTGTTGTCCACAGCCACGTATTCGGCACCCAGGCGGCCCGGCATCGACGGATCGATCTGCACGGTGCCCACTTGCCATGCGCGGCCCAGACTATCCTTCAGGTGGTACTCGATCTTCGGACCGTAGAACGCGCCCTCGCCCGGCAATTCCGTCCATTCCACGCCACAGGCGCGCAAGGCCGAACGCAGGGATTCCTCGGCGAAATCCCACGACTCTTCCGTGCCGATGCGATTATCGGGGCGCAAGGCCAGTTTCACGTCGATATTCGTGAAGCCGAATGCCGTGTACACATCCATGGCCTGCTGGTGGAAAGCCGTCACTTCGCCGGCGATCTGCTCTTCCAGACAGAAGATGTGGCCGTCATCCTGCGTAAAACCGCGCACGCGCATCATGCCGTGCAAGGCGCCCGACGGTTCGTTGCGGTGGCATTGGCCGAATTCGCCGTAGCGCAATGGCAAGTCGCGGTAGCTGCGCATGCCATTGTTGAAAATCTGGATATGGCCAGGGCAATTCATCGGCTTCAGCGCATAGGCGCGGTTTTCCGATTCCGTGATAAACATGTTTTCACGGTAATTATCCCAGTGACCGGTTTTTTCCCACAGGCCACGGTCGAGAATCTGCGGCGCCTTGACTTCCTGATAGCCGTTGACTTGGTACACATTGCGCATGTATTGCTCGACTTGCTGCCAGATCGACCAGCCTTTCGGGTGCCAGAAGATCAGGCCCGGCGCTTCTTCCTGGAAATGGAAGAAATCGAGCTGCTTGCCCAGCTTGCGGTGATCGCGTTTTTCCGCCTCTTCCAGGTTGTGCAGATACAGCTCCTGGTCTTCCTTCTTGGCCCAGGCCGTGCCATAGATACGCTGCAGCATCTCGTTTTTCGAGTCGCCGCGCCAGTAGGCACCGGCCAGCTTCATCAGCTTGAACACTTTCAGCTTGCCCGTCGACGGCACGTGGGGGCCGCGGCACAAGTCCGTGAACTTGCCTTCGGAATACAGCGACACTTCCTGGTCGGCCGGGATCGAGCCGATCAGTTCAGCCTTGTACGCTTCGCCGATACTGTTGAAGTAGTCGATGGCTTCGTCGCGCGCGACAACTTTGCGCGTGACTTGCTCATCCTTCTTGGCCAGTTCCGCCATTTTCTTTTCGATCGCGACCAGATCTTCCGGCGTGAACGGACGCTTGTAGGCGAAGTCATAGTAAAAGCCGTTGTCGATCACGGGACCGATGGTCACTTGCGCGTCCGGGAACAATTCCTTGACGGCATACGCCAGCAAGTGGGCCGTCGAGTGGCGGATCACTTCCAGGCCATCGGCATCCTTGTCCGTCACAATCGCCAATTCCGCGTCTTGCTCGATCAGATAGGAGGTATCGACCAGCTTGCCGTCGACCTTGCCCGCCAGGGCAGCCTTGGCCAGGCCGGTACCAATATTGGCCGCAACCTGGGCCACGGTGACCGGACCGTCAAATTGACGGGCGGAACCATCGGGAAGTCGGATTGTAAGCATATTGATCTCCATATCGGCGCTGGCGCCAGGTAAAACTGCAATGAATGGTGTGGACTGAAAAACTGAAAGGAAAACGCAGACGCAAAAAAACGCGGACTAGCCGCGTTTTTCACTTTTTTGAGACAAAGGAAACCCGTTCGACTAGCGTCACTCCCAAAGCTTGGTAGTAGTTCGCGGTGTCATAACCGGTTTTACCTTTCTCTCTAACTGCATTCTGGTGGGCGGTGAGGAATTCGAATCCCCGACCCCTTGGATGTCGACCAAGTATTCTAACCAGCTGAACTAACCGCCCGTAAAACTTTTGTTGATCATTGTATTTCAAATGACTGCTTGCGGCTTGCGCCAGCTTAAAACTCTTTAAAACCACTTACTGCTAAATTCTGGTGGGCGGTGAGGAATTCGAATCCCCGACCCCTTGGATGTCGACCAAGTATTCTAACCAGCTGAACTAACCGCCCCGAAGACCAGCATTATAGAGAGGCTTTCCCAGAATGACAAGGGCTGTTTTACAGGAAACTTTAATCTGTTTTTCATCCGCTTCCCGGGCGTCAGCCTCCTTTATATAGAGTCGGCCCGGCACACCCGGAATGCCGCTAGAATCGCGGCATGAACTCCACCCTATTCGCCTGGCTGAAAACCCTGAGCCGCATCTGCGGTTTTGAAACGGCCGACTCCTTCCCGCCCAATCATCCCTATGCGCGCACGCGCTGGGAAGCCGCTTATTTCGATATTGCCTCCGACGTGAAGCCCGACGAGATCGAACGGCGCATCTGCGCGGCCATCGCCAACACGCCGAGCGTCTTCGCCTACATCAGCAATCCCACGCCGCGCATGCAGCGCGCGCTGCTGAACGTGATCCACGACCGGCTGCGGCGCCAGCCCGGCGCGGGCGCCACGGACCTGGTCTTGTTATTGATCAATGCCTACGCCAGCCCCCACATTACGGAAGCCGTGCCCGGCCTGCGCACCTTGATCTACAACACGGAACACGAAGACACGAATCTGCGCGTGCATGCGATCCTGGAATTGCTGGTCGGCACGCCACGGGGACTCGACGTGATCGACATGTAGTCGTCATGCATGATTGGCGGGAACGTAGCGCGCCCGCAAGCGCATGAACGGCGTTTCCACCACTCTATACAAGAGCCAGCCCGTCAAGATGCTGACGGCGACACTGACCAGTATCGCCGGCGCGCCGTCCGGCCCATAACCGAGATCCTGCAACACCGGCCGCAGCAGGATGCACAGCTGCTTGTGCAGCAAATAAATCGCATACGACCACAGGGCCAGGCTGGCCGCGCCCGGCACGCGCAGTCGATAGAGCGCACTGGCGGGACTGAGCGCGGCGACCAGCAATAAAGTAAAACTGGCGGCCAGGGCCGGATAGCCGAACACGGTCACCGCATAGCCATAGTGATCGGTGAGAAACACGTAAAACATCAGCGCCGTGCCCGCGATTCCCGCCAGCAAGGTACGGTTGCCGTACGAGGTCAGGCGCGCCCAGGCGGTCGGGTGGTAATTCTTCAGCAGCGCCAGCGCCACGCCCGCCACCAGTTCGTCGAAGCGGCACCACGACGCGTAATAAATATACTTGTAGTAGCCAAGCCCGCCGCGCGGCACTTGCACATATTCATCCCACAGATAGGCGCGCACCAGCATGCCGACGATCAAACTGGCGGCCACGGCCAGCCACGCCCACAGCAGCGACTTGCGGCAGGCGGCGATCAACAACGCCACGGCCGGCAGCAGCACGTAGAACTGCTCTTCCACGCACAGCGACCACGCATGGGAAAACGCCGTGCCCGGCGTCAGATTGATGTTTTGCGTAAACGTCAGGAATTTCCACAGGGGCAGCAGCGCGCTGTCGCCGCGAAACGCGGGCCACACATAATACAAAGCCAGCACGACATAAAAATTGGGCAAGGTGCGCAAGAATCTCCGCGCATAAAAGCGGGACAGGGAAAAGCCGTGTTCGCTGCGCAGGGCCGCAAAGATCTGGTTGCCGATCAGATAGCCGCTGAGGGCAAAGAACAGGTCCACACCGGTCCAGCCAATTTCTCCCCAGAAACCAAACGCCCCACCCTCGCTGACGAACAGCAAATAGTGGTTCATGAAGACGAGCACGATGGCCAGCGCGCGCAAGGTATCGAGGCCATACAGGCGGGAAGGATGGGACGTACTGGACATGGAATCGGCAAGGGAAAACAACGGTGGCGCCGATCATGCCATGCCACACCTTGCCATGGCCAACTTTTTGCAGGCGTGCACGGCGAATCCCGCTAAAATATGCCGACCCCGCTTTCCCTTCCCGCAACAGCATAGGATATGTCCAGCATGAGCAGCGCACTCCACTTCAAATCCATCAACTACACGGGCCAGGGCAGCGGCCCGCGCCTGATCGTCACGGGCGCCGTGCACGGCAATGAAACCTGCGGCACCAAGGGCATCCACCGCGTGATGGCTGAACTCGACAGCGGCGCCCTCTCGATTCTGGCCGGCAGCGTCACCTTCGTGCCCATCACCAACCCACTGGCCTACGCCAAGGGCGTGCGCAGCGGCGACCGCAACCTGAACCGCAATCTGTTTCCGAACGACAATCCACAAGATTTTGAAGACCGCATCGCCAACTGGCTGTGCCCTTTGCTGGGCCAGCACGACGTGCTGCTCGACTTGCACTCGTTCAATGCCGACAGCCAGCCCTTCGTCATGGTGGGGCCGCGCAACAACGATGGCCCGCTGCAACCGTTTCAACATGAAGACAAGGAACGCGCGCTGGCGCGCCGCCTGGGCGTGCGCCGCTTCGTCGACGGCTGGCTGCATGCGTATGGCCAGGGCGTGCAGCGCCGCCTGGGCAATAGCGACCAGGTAGGCATGGTATTGCGCTATGGCGTGGGCACGACCGAATACATGCGCTCGACGGGCGGCTATGCGCTGACCCTGGAATGCGGCCAGCATGCGGACCCGGCCGCGCCGGACGTGGCCTACCGCGCCATCATGAACACCCTGGCCTTCCTCGGCTTCATCGATGCGCCACAGCCTGAACCGATCGCCGACGCGGACATGGAAGCGCTGAATATGGTCGTCGTGCACGACAAGCTGCATGCAAGCGACCGCTTCATCAAGACCTGGTCCAGCTTTGACAAGGTCAAACAGGGCGAGCAGATCGGCGTGCGCGCGGACGGCACGCCCGTGACGGCCGAATTCGACGCCTACCTCCTCTTCCCGGACGTCAACGCGCAAGCCAATGCCGAGTGGTATTACCTGGCGCGGGTGGCCAGCAGCTTCTGATCAATGCCCCACTGATTTGGAGAAAAGATTAATCACCAGCACGCCGGCAATGATCAGCCCCAGGCCGATCAGGGCCGGCGTATCGAGGCTTTGCTTGAACCAGAACCAGCCCACGGCGGAAATGAGCACGATGCCCACGCCCGACCAGATCGCATACACGATGCCGGTAGGAATGACTTTCAAGGTCAGCGACAAGCACCAGAAGGCGGTGCTGTAGCCGACCACGGTGATGACACTGGGCCACAAACGGCTGAATCCCTCGGATGCCTTCAGGGCGCTGGTGGCGATGACTTCCGCGATGATGGCGATGGCCAGGTAGAAATACGTCATGGTGAGACTCATGCTGGCATCCTTTATTGCGGGCTGAGCAGTTTCAAGCCCAGGATGCCGGAGACGATCAGGGCGATGCAGGCGATGCGCGCGGCGCTGGCCGGTTCGCCCAGCACCATGATGCCGAAGATGGCCGTGCCCACGGTGCCGATGCCCGTCCAGATGGCGTAGGCCGTGCCCAGAGGCAAGGTGCGCAAGGCCAGGCCCAGCATCACCACGCTGCCCAGCATGGACACCGCCGTCAAGACGGAGGGCACGAGACGGGTAAAACCGGCGCTATATTTGAGGCCGATGGCCCAGCCGATTTCCAGCAAGCCCGCCAATACCAGAATGATCCACGCCATCTATTTCTCCCGAGGCGGCAGGGTCGTCCCCGCCATGCAGCCCCCACATCGAGCGGGGTCGTCCCCACAGGAGCAAAGGGAAAAGTATACCATCGGGTGAAAACTCTTGCCGCCAGAACATTTTTTCTGGTGCTATTGCCAAAAGATATGCTGATGGCAGCATAATTGGGCATCCACACACACACCCGGGAACAATGATGCTACTGCTGGCCCAAATCCTTACCGCCCTCATCCTGCTGCTGCACGTCTATATCGTGCTGCTGGAAACCGTGCTGTTCGATGCGCGCGGACGCAAGGTGTTTGGCTTGTCCAAGGAAAAGGCGGAGATCGTGCGCCCCGCCATGTCGAACCAGGGCTGCTACAACGGCTTTCTTGTCGCCGCGCTGGCGCTGGGCTTTTTTCACCCGGACGCGGCCATCGCCCATGCATTCACCGTCTTCGGCCTGGCCTGCATCGCCGTGGCCGGCGTGTGGGGCGCGGCCACCGTCATGACGCGCATTCTCTATCTGCAAACGGTGCCTGCCGTCATCGCCCTGCTGCTGTTCCACTTCGCCTGATACCTGCCGGGGCGGCCGACCGGCCGGCGCTGGCACCCGCCCCTGCCTGATAAATCCACCGGCCAGCACGTTTTTTATTTATATCGTAAAATTCCGATATTGAAATTCACAAAAGACGATACATATATCGCTTGAAGACGAACATCGACCAGGAGAAACAGCATGGACATCGACGCCATTCACAAGGCGCTGGCCAATCCCGTACGGCGGCAGATTTTGCAGTGGCTGAAGGAGCCGGAGCAGTATTTTTGCGAACAGGACCATCCGCTCGACTTTGGCGTCTGCGCCGGCCTGATCGACCGGCGGCTGGGGTTGTCGCAATCGACGGTCTCGGCGCACTTGGCCACCCTGCAAAAGGCCGGTTTAATTTCCGCCAGAAAAGTTGGCCAATGGAGCTTTTTCAAGCGCAATGAAGCCACCATCCAGGCCTTTCTGGACCACATGCAGCAAGGTTTGTAACAGCCCCCCCCATCCATATCGCCGTTCGCGGCATTCTCGACAGGAAAGATAGCAACCATGGCAACTTTATTCGACCCCATCACCATAGGCAGCCTGCAACTGAAAAATCGCATCATCATGGCGCCGCTGACGCGTTCGCGCGCCGGTAATCCTGGCCGCGTGCCCAACGCCCTGATGGCCGAGTACTACACGCAGCGCGCCTCGGCCGGCATGATCATCTCGGAAGCGACGGCCGTCACGCCGCAGGGCGTGGGCTATGCCGACACGCCCGGCATCTGGTCCGACGAGCAGGTGGAAGGCTGGAAACACATCACCAAGGCCGTGCATGACGCGGGCGGCCTGATCGTGCTGCAACTGTGGCACGTGGGCCGCATTTCCGCACCCGTCTTCCTCGATGGCGACCTGCCCGTGGCGCCCAGCGCCGTCAAGCCGGCCGGCCATGTCAGCCTGGTCCGCCCGAAACAGGAATTCGTCACGCCACGCGCACTGGACACGGAAGAAATCCCCGGCATCGTGGCAGCCTACCGCCTGGGCGCAGAGAATGCGAAAAAAGCGGGCTTCGACGGCGTGGAAATCCATGGCGCCAATGGTTATCTGCTCGACCAGTTCTTGCAAGACAGCACCAACTTGCGCACCGACAACTATGGCGGCTCGATTGAAAACCGCGCCCGCTTGATGCTGGAAGTGACGGACGCGTGCATCGAAGTATGGGGCGCCGACAGGGTCGGCATGCACCTGGCGCCGCGCCGCGACGCGCACGACATGGGCGATTCGAACCCGCGCGCCACCTTCGGCTATGTGGCGCGCGAGCTGGGCAAACGGGGCATCGCCTTCATCTGCGCGCGCGAAGCGCTCGGTGAAGACCGCCTGGGCCCGTACCTGAAGCAGGAATTTGGCGGCGTGTACATTGCCAACGAGAAAATGGACAAGGCGGCGGCCGAAGCCTTGCTGGCCAAGGGCGAAGCCGATGCCGTGGCCTTTGGCCTGTGGTTCATCGCCAACCCCGACCTGCCCATCCGCCTGCGCAGCGACGCGCCGCTCAATCCGCTGAACCCGGACACCCTGTACGCGCCGGACGCGACCGGCTATACGGACTACCCGGCACTGGCGGCACACGCCTGAACAGCGCCCTGAGCACGAGCGGCTCTGCGCCGCTCATCCCCCCATGCGGCGGGCGCAACGACACCAACGCAGTTCACTGCGCAATGATCGTGGCGGCCGCCGTTTTTGCCTGTCTTTCAGCGCCATCGGCGCCGGGCCGGACGTGCCGGGCGGCGCGCCTGCACGCTGCTGAAGACGCGGCGTATCACTTCGGCCGGCACGGCGTGCTCGCGCAAATAGGCCGTTGCGACCGTCCGGCCCAGGGCGTGATGAAACGCCACGCCACGCTCGACGAGCTCGGCCATCACTTTGTCCGTTCGGACATTGTTTCCATGTACATCATCGCTACTGTTTTTCATGCCATGGCTCCCTATCGGGTGAATCAACCCTGCATCAAGTTTTGACCACATACCGTGCATTTAGTGCCCGGCACAGGAAGCAAGCATGGTTAAAATGGCAGTACAAACGGCGCCGACACCGCATGGATAGCGGCCTCGGCTGCTTGTCGCCACCGCCAGCCCCGTATAAAATGCCTGCGCAGAATTTTTGCTTCAAGGAAAATGGCCACCAGCGCCATCCCATTAAAACAGTGTCACTGAAGGGTATCAATGGACGATTTATTTGTACAAGCGGGCGACTTGCCGACCTGGCACCAGCGCTGCGCGCTGCGCGTGCTGCACCTGTTCGGCTGGCGCCTGCGCTTCCGCCCCTTGCCGGGGCCGCGCGGCATCGCCGTCGTCTACCCGCACACGTCCAACTGGGATTTCATGGTGGGCCTGTTCGGCAAATGGGCGCTGTCCTTGCCGTTCCGCTGGCTGGCCAAGGATTCGCTGTTCCGCGGCCCCATGGGCAAGGTGCTGCGCTATCTCGGCGGCGAACCCGTCGACCGCAGCACCACCAGCGGCACGATCCAGCGCCAGGCCGAACGCATGCTGGCCGCAGACTGGTACTGGCTGGCCATCACGCCGGAAGCGACGCGCAGCTACCGCCCGAACTGGAAAAGCGGCTTTTATCACCTGGCCCTGGCCGCCAAGGTGCCGCTGCTGCTGGTCTACATCGACTACCCGAACAAGGTGCTGGGCGTCGTCGACCATTTATACTTGACGGGCGACAAGGAGGCCGACATGGCGGCGATTGCCGCCGTGTATGCGGGCCACCAGGGCTTGCATCCTGAAATGGCGGCGCCCATCGTGCTGTCCGACAAGCGCCCCGGCGCTTAAGCCGCTCAAGCAACCCCCATCAGCACCACGCCGGCGGCCGTCAAGGCCACGCCGGCCACACGCAGCACGCGCTCGGCCAGCACCTGGCCGACGACACGTCCCGCACACAGCAGCATGGCCGAGGCCAGCATGAAGCCGCACGCGGCCGAGGCGGCCGGCAATTCCTGGCCATGCGCATTGCCATGCGCGAGCGCAAACATACCCACCAATCCCAAGCCTAGCCAGTTCGGCAAGGCCAGCGCCAGCGCGATGGCCAGTCCCACCAGCGCCACCGTGGCGGCGATGCCCGTTTCCAGCCCGGACACCGTCAAGCCCGCCATGCCGGCCAGCGCGCCGAGCAGCATCATGCCGAGAAACGTGGCGGGCTGCCCCCAGCCGCGGCGCTGCTGGCCGCCCCACAGACCCACGCCCAGCATGGCCAGCAAATGGTCGATGCCCGTGAACGGATGGGCGAAACCGGCCAGAAAGCCCACGCTCTCGCCATGGCCTGGGTGGGCCATCGCGGGCAAGGCCAGCAGGCACAGGGCTGCCACGGCGGCTGCTTTCTTCGTCAGTGTTGCGCTCATTGCAGCTCCTTGCCTGGTTGATCGAGCAAACCTTGCTCGCGGATAAAATCGATGACGACCTGCACGCCGTCGCCGCTGCGCAGGTTGGTAAACACGAAGGGGCGCTCGCCGCGCATGCGCCTGGCATCCTGCGCCATGATGTCCAGGTTGGCGCCCACATACGGCGCCAGGTCCGTCTTGTTGATGATCAACAAATCGGAGCGCGTGATGCCGGGGCCGCCCTTGCGCGGGATTTTTTCGCCGCCGGCCACGTCGATCACGTAGATCGTCAAGTCCGACAGTTCCGGGCTGAAGGTGGCGGCCAGATTGTCGCCGCCCGATTCGACCAGGATCAAATCAAGATGCGGAAAATCTGCCTGCATGCGCGCGATCGCTTCCAGGTTGATCGACGCGTCCTCGCGGATCGCCGTGTGCGGGCAGCCGCCCGTCTCCACTCCCATCAGGCGTTCGGCCGGCAAGGCATCGGCGCGCAGCAGGATTTCCATGTCTTCCTTGGTGTAGATATCGTTCGTGATGACGGCCATGTCGTAGCGCTCGCGCATGCCCTTGCACAGCATTTCGCACAGGGCCGTCTTGCCCGAGCCGACGGGCCCGCCTATGCCCACGCGCAAGGGATTGGAGGTAATCGATGTCATGTTTGCTCTCTCATTGAATAGTTCAGGAACGGTACAAGCGGCTGTACTGCACTTCGTGCCGCATCGACAGCAGCGACAGGCCCGGCGCCCAGTTGCCCATCTCGTCGTCTGGTAACGTTTGCGCCGTGAGGGCCGCCGCTTCCAGGTCCGGCCGCAGCGACAGCAGCAAACGCTGGCCCGCCACCTGCCCCAGCGGCACGGATTTCACGCAGACGAGCACCTGGTTTTCCGCCCAGGCGAACAGCATGGCCAGCAGCGCTTCCTCGCGCGGGATGGCCAGCGCCGCCACGGCGCAGGCATACGCGGTGGGCAGCGCCACTTCAGGCTCGCCCTGCAGCATGTCGATCAAGACGCCGTCGGCCACGCCCAGTTCTGCCAGCAGCTTGGTCAAGGAATAACCCATCTGGATGGTTTCGGCGCGAAATTCCGCCGTGTCGCGCGAAGCGATGAAGCGCTCGCTCCAGCGCTGCACGGCGCGCAGATCCTGCGCTGCAAACGCCTGCATCAAGCGCCAGCACAGGGGCGCTTCCCAGCGCGCCACCACCTGCGCCAAGTGTTGCGCGATCCATGCGCGTGCCGTGGCCGCGTCGTGCACCAGGCTTGACTCGAGCGCCGCTTCCAGCCCCTGCGAATAGCTGTAGGCGCCGATCGGCAAGGCCGGGCTGGCGAACTGCAGCAGATGCAGCAGGGCCGACGCCTGCATCAGGCGGCGCCCGGCGTATCGCCGGGGCGGTGGATTTTCTGCCGCAGCGGCACGGGCGCCAGCAAGTGCTGGCCGTGGCCGTCGTGGTGGCCATGGCCGCCGCCATACGCGCCCGCTTCCGGTTCGAACGGCGCGCTTTCTTCCGTCACGGTCGCCCGCAAGCCTTCCAGCATCTCCCTCAGCACCATATCCTTGCGGATGCGCAAAAAGCCGTCGCCCACCTGCGCCTGCGTGTGGCGGTTCCCCAGGTGGAAAGCGCAGCGCAGCAAAGTGTGCGCATCCGCGCAGCGCACCAGATAGGTCGGTTCGCGCGCGGCGACGATCTGCACCACCTGCCCGCCCGGCCCCGTCATGCGCTCGCCGTCGCGCAGCACCGTGCCGCGCACGGTGAACACGGCCACATCCTCGCCATTCGACAGCATGGCGCGCAGCCGGCATTTTTCGCGCTGGTCGTAGGGCAGCACGAGTTGAGCAGCGGCGGCGCGAGGATCGTCAGCCGCCAGTTTGGTATGCAAAGTCAGCATGATGTCTCCCGCTTAAAATAGAAAATAGCGCTGCGCCATGGGCAGCACGGCCGCCGCCTCGCACACGAGCAGCTGGCCGTCGGCGCGCACGGCGTAGGTTTCCGGGTCCACTTCCATGTGCGGCGTGGCGCCGTTGTGGATCATGTCGTGCTTGCGCAAGCCGCGCATGTTTTTCACGGCGATGACGGATTTATTCAGTTTGAGCTGGTGCCCGATATCGAGGTCGTAGGCCGCCTGCGAGACAAAGGTGAACGACTTTTTCAGGCCGCCGCCGAAGGCACCGAACATCATGCGGTAATGCACGGGCTGCGGCGTGGGGATCGAGGCGTTCGGGTCGCCCATCTGCGCGGCGGCGATCATGCCGCCTTTTAAAATCATCGACGGCTTGACGCCGAAAAACGCGGGCTTCCACAGGACGATGTCGGCGATCTTGCCCGCCTCGATCGATCCCACCACGTGCGAAATCCCGTGCGTGATGGCCGGGTTGATCGTGTACTTGGCGACGTAGCGCTTGGCGCGGAAATTGTCGCTGCGCGCCGTGTCGGGTGCCAGGGCGCCCCGCTGCACCTTCATCTTGTGCGCCGTCTGCCAGGTGCGCATGATCACTTCGCCGACGCGGCCCATCGCTTGCGAATCGGACGACATCATCGAGATGGCGCCGATATCGTGCAAGATATCTTCGGCGGCGATGGTTTCGCGGCGGATGCGCGACTCGGCAAAGGCCACGTCTTCGGCAATCGCCGGGTCCAGGTGGTGGCAAACCATCAGCATGTCCAGGTGCTCGTCGAGCGTGTTGACGGTGAAGGGGCGCGTGGGATTGGTCGACGAGGGCAGTACGTTGGACTGGCCCACGGCGGCGATGATGTCGGGCGCATGGCCGCCGCCCGCCCCTTCCGTGTGAAACGTGTGGATGGTGCGGTCCTTGAAGGCGGCCAAGGTGTGCTCGAGAAATCCCCCCTCGTTGAGGGTGTCGCTGTGCAGCGCCACCTGGATATCCATGCGGTCCGCGACGGACAGGCAATTGTCGATGGCGGCCGGCGTGCTGCCCCAGTCCTCGTGCAGTTTCAGGCCGATGGCGCCCGCGCGCACCTGCTCTTCCAGGGGCAGCGGCAAGCTGACGTTACCTTTGCCCATGAAGCCCAGGTTCATCGGAAAGGCGTCGGCGGCCGCCAGCATGGCGTGCAAGTGCCACGGTCCCGGCGTGCACGTGGTGGCGGCCGTGCCTACGGCCGGCCCCGTGCCGCCGCCCAGCATGGTGGTCACGCCGCTCATCAGCGCTTCCTCGATCTGCTGCGGGCAGATGAAATGGATGTGCGTGTCGACGCCGCCGGCCGTGACGATCATGCCTTCGCCGGCGATGATTTCCGTGGCGCCGCCGATGGCCAGGGTGACGCCGGGCTGGATATCGGGATTGCCCGCCTTGCCGATGCCGAAAATCAGACCGTTTTTCAGGCCGATGTCGGCCTTCACGATACCCCAGTGGTCGAGGATGACGGCATTCGTGATGACGGTGTCCATCACTTCGGCCGCGCAGCGCTGCGACTGGCCCATGCCGTCGCGGATGACTTTACCGCCGCCGAATTTCACCTCTTCGCCGTAGATCGCATAGTCATGCTCGATCTCGATGAACAGTTCCGTGTCGGCCAGGCGGATGCGGTCGCCCTTGGTGGGGCCGAACATCTCGGCATATGCGCTGCGGGGAATGCTGGCCATCTCAATCCTTTCCCGGTGGTGTGTCTTGCAGTTCGCCCATCACTTCGCCGTTGAAGCCGTAAACCTTGCGCTCGCCCGCCAGCGCCACCAGTTTCACCGTGCGCTGCTGGCCCGGTTCGAAGCGCACGGCCGTGCCGGCCGTGATATTGAGGCGCATGCCGTAGGCACGCCAGCGCTCGAAGGCCAGCGCCGGATTGACTTCAAAAAAGTGAAAGTGCGAGCCGACCTGGATCGGCCGGTCGCCACGGTTGGCCACCACCACGGTGGCCGTGGCGCGCCCCGCATTCAAGCTGATTTCGCCTTCTTCCAATTGGTATTCGCCTGGGGTCATGAGGGGCTCCTGTCAATGTCGCTTGTAGGTTACGGTATCGGGTGGTGCACGGTCACCAGCTTGCTGCCGTCGGGGAAGGTCGCTTCCACCTGGATGTCGGGGATCATCTCGGCGATGCCGTCCATGACGTCGGCGCGCGAGAGTATCCTGGTGCCGTCCGACATCAGCTGCGCCACCGACTTGCCGTCGCGCGCGCCCTCCATGATGGCGGCGCTGATCAGGGCCACCGCTTCCGGGTAATTCAATTTCAAGCCGCGCGCCAGGCGCCGTTCGGCCAGCAGCGCGGCCGTAAAAATGAGCAGCTTGTCTTTTTCGCGGGGAGTCAGGTCCATGGTTTTCCTTGCGCTTCTTTCCTGATTAAGTGTTCCAGATGCTAAGTGTTCCAGATGCGGGGCACGACGGCGTCGCGTCCCAGCATGGCGGGGCGCAGCAACTGCCAGGCGGCCAGCATGATGCGGCGCGCCGCCTCGCTGTCGCCGCACAGCAGGCGCACCACCACCAGCGATTTCATGTGCGTGGCGCCAAACGCGGCGCCGGCCGGCACGGCGATCTCGCGCACGGCCGCCAGCACGGCGGAAGAAACGGGCCGGCCGACGGCGATCAGGGTGGCGCATACCGTGTGCCCGCCCAATCCCAGGGGGCTGGCCATCAGGGCGCCGCCGGCGGCCAGCACGCCCTGCTCCCACCACAGCAGCTTGCCGCCGCGGCGGATCTGCACCTGCTGGCTGATGCTGCCCGTATTAAAAATTTCGCCTGCGGCGCTGCGGCCCAGGCAAACGATGTCGCAGCCGATGTAGCCGGCGTCCGCCGCCAGGTCCACCTCATGGCGCAGGCGCACGCAGGCCTGGTCGAAGAAAATGCTCTCCTGCGGCAGCCACTCGATCGCCGCGCCGCTGCCTGCGCGCAGCACGATGTGCTGGCCCGAGACATGGCCGTTGGCGCGGTACCATTTGGCGGCGCCCGGCGACGTGAGCAAGGCGTGTGCGCCCTCGCCCGCCGTGGCGTCGACGGCCAGCTGGTCGCCGCCCACCACGCCGCCGGGCGGATGGATGATGATGGCGTGGCAGACGGCATCGCCTTCCGGATACAGGGGCTTTTGCACGCGCAGGGGGCCGCTGTGCGTGCGCTCGACAAGGCGGCTGACGCCATCGTGCAGCGCGAAGCCCAGGCGCAGGTGCGCCTGCCAGGCGCCGTGTGCGCTGGCTGGTGGAGGCATGACTGGATGGCTGCTGTCTGGCATGCGGGGCAATCGCGTAAATAAGCGATTACCTAAGCAGGATATGTGCCAGCATCAGGTGAAGGAAACGTGAGAATCGTGCACCGCGTTGCAGCGAATGCACCGGCATGGTGCAGCGACCGCACCGCGGCGCTTATGCCTCGGCCATGGCCAGGGTGCGCCGTTCGCGCAGCAAGGCCGTAAACAGTGCGGCGCCAAGGGGGCGGCTGAAATAATAGCCCTGCATTTCGTCGCAGCCGTGTTCCGTCAGGAAGGCGACCTGCTCGCGCGTTTCCACGCCTTCGGCGATGACGCGCATGTCGAGGTTGTGCGCCAGCGAGATGACGGAACGGGCGATGGCCGCGTCGCTGCTGCTGGTGGTGACGTCGTCGACAAAGGATTTGTCGATCTTCAGCACGTCGATGGGAAAGCGCTTCAGGTAACCGAGGCTGGAATAGCCGGTGCCGAAGTCGTCGAGCGAAATGCCTACGCCGATGTCCTTCAGGCGCGTGAGGGCCGCCACGGCCTTGTCCGGGTCGCCCATCACCGTGCTTTCCGTGATCTCGATGCCCAGGCAGGCGGGCGCGATGCCGTACTTGCGCAGGGCCGCCTCGACGAAGGGCACCGTGCGGTCCTGCGCGAACTGCTTGCCGGACAGGTTGACGGCCACCTTGATGCTGCCCAGGCCCGCATCGTGCCACACGCGGATCTGCGCACACACGCTTTCAAGCACCCATTCTCCGATAGCCGTGATCAAGCCATATTCCTCGGCCAGCGCGATGAACAGGCCGGGCGGCACCTTGCCCAGCACAGGATTATTCCAGCGCAATAACGCTTCCGCGCCCAGCATGGCGCCCGTGCGCAAGCACATCTGCGGCTGGTAATACACTTCGAATTCATCGCGGCCGATGGCGCCGCGCAGCTGCTGCTGCATGGCCAGGCGGGCGCGGATATCGCTGCCCATGCGCTCCGTGAAGAAGGCGTAATGGTCGCGCCCCATTTCCTTGGCGCGCACGAGGGCCGTGTCGGCATGGCGCAGCACGTCGTCGAGGCTGTCGCCGTCGGCCGGGCACATGGCGATGCCGATGCTGGTGGTCAGCGCCAGGCGCTCGCCGTCAACACTCAATTCTTCGCGCAAGCCGGCCAGGATGGTTTGCGCCAGCCCCAGGGTACGTCCCAGCAGGGCATCGTCCTGCAGCAGTATCTGGAATTCGTCGCCGCCCTGGCGCACCACGGTGTCGCCCTCGCGTACGCAGCCGGACAGGAAGCGCGCCACCACCTGCAGCGCCTTGTCGCCGACGGCCTGGCCGTGCGAATCGTTGATGTTCTTGAAGCGGTCCAGGTCCAGGCACATCAGCACCACCTGCTGGCTGTCGCGCACGGCGTTCGCGCGCGCCTGTTCGAAGCGCTCGCGCAGCAGCACGCGGTTCGGCAAGCCCGTCAGCGCGTCGTGGTAGGAGAGGAAATCGATCAGATGCTGCTCGGCCTTGCGCTCGCTGATGTCGAGGAAGACGCCCACATAGTTGACGACGGCGCCATCGGGCCCGTGCACGGTGGAGACGCTGAGCAGGCAGGGATAGGTGTCGCCGCTCTTGCGCCGCGTCTGCACCTCGCCCGACCAGCAGCCGCTGCTGCGCAAGCCCTGGCGCAGGGCCAGCAGCACCGCTTCGCCCGTGTATTCGGCATGCAGGCGCATGATGTCCGTGCCCACCACTTCCTGCGCCGCGTAGCCGGTGATGCGGGTAAAAGCGGGATTGGCCGTGACGATGATGCCGGCCGGATCGGTGATCAGGATGGCGTCCTGGGTGGCTTCGAAGACCTGGCCCGACAGGCGCAGCAATTCTTCATTGGCGCGGCGGATCTGCACTTCGTGCGCCAGCGTGCTGGCCACCTGTTCCAGTTCGGCCGTGCGTTCGGCCACCCGGCGTTCCAGGTTGGCGCGCTCCTGCGCCAGCTGCAGCTGCGCCCGCGCCAGACGCACATGGGCATCGGTGCGGGCGAGGATTTCCTCGGCCTGGAAGGGCTTGGCGATGAAATCGACGGCGCCCAGCGCAAAGCCGCGCACCTTGTCGTCCGTATCGTACTGGGCCGACAGGAAGATCACCGGCACCTGCTGCAGGGACGGTATCTCCTTCAGGCGGCGGCACACTTCAAAGCCGTCGAGGCCGGGCATGCGCACGTCGAGCAGGATCAGCTCCGGCGGGCGCGCCTGGGCCGTCCACAGGGCCAGTTCGCCGTTCGGCGCCTGGCGCACCGCGTAGCCGGCGCCGCCCAGCAAATCGCTCAACAGCTTCAGCGAAGCCGGCGTATCTTCAACGATCAGTACTTCGCCCTTCGAATTCACTTCCGAAAAATCGCGGTGCATGTAGCAGTTCTCTCAGCTTTGGATGAGGCGCGGCGGTCCGTTGCCACGCTGGACAAGACATTTTCTTTGCGATGAACTACGTACTATCATCATAATCTTTATTGCAATTTAGCACCATCCATCGGCCCTACTTAGTCCGTCTTTTCAGCGAAACCGATGTTGTCAGCCCACACTTTTACGTGTGCGCCAGCGCCCCCTCATTTTCCAGCAAGCCGCACAGCTGGCGGTACTGATGCTGGTCGAGCATGGCCTGCAGCGGCGCCAGCAACGGCGCCGCCACCGCAGGCAGGGCCGCCAGCAGCAGGGCCACCCTGGCCAGGTTCAATTCGCGCAGCGCCACCAGCAAGGCGGCGCGTTCTTCCCCCGTCAGCAGCAGCAAGTCTTGTGCCCGCAGTGCCGGCAACGCCTCGGGCGCCTGCGCCACGGGCAGCGGCACAGGCGCCGGCACGGGCGCTTCGGCCGCCTGCGCGGGGATGCTGAAGCGGAAGGTGGCGCCCTGCCCCGGCGTCGACTCCACCGTCAGTTCGCCGTTCATCAGCTGCACGAATTCGCGCGAGATGGCCAGGCCCAGCCCCGTGCCATCCTTCGGTCCCGCGCTGTCGGCCTGCACGAAGGGCTCGAAGATGCGCTGCTGGTCCTCCGGGGCGATGCCGATGCCCGTGTCGCTGACGGCGAACGACAGCCCCCATTGGTCGCCAGCGCGCCGCTCGCCGCGCACGCGCAGGGTGACTTCGCCGCCGCCGGCGAACTTGACGGCGTTTGACATCAGGTTCAGCAGCACCTGGCGCAAGCGTGTCGCATCGAGCACCACGGCCGCCGGCAGGTTCGCGCAGTCGAGGCGCAGGGCCAGCCCCTGCTGCTCGGCGCGCATGCCCAGCATGTCCATCACTTCCTGCAGCAGCGGCGCCAGCGCCACCACGGCCGTCTGTGCCTGCAGGCGCCCCGCCTCGCCCTTCGACAGTTCGAGAATTTCATTGATCAGGGTGAGCAAATGGTTGCCCGAGCGGTGGATGATGGCCAGGTTGCGCTTCTCATCGTCCTGCATGTTCGGCGAGGCGGCCATCAGGCGCGAAAAGCCGATCACGGAATTCAAGGGCGTGCGCAGTTCATGGCTCATGTTCGCCAGGAAGGTGCTCTTGGCGCGGTTCGCTGCCTGCGCCTGGCTGACGGCCACCGACAGGGCGCTCGTGCGCTCGGCCACCAGTTCTTCCAGGTGATGGCGGTGGCGCAGCAGTTCCAGTTCCGCCTCGCGGTGCGCCGTGATGTCGTAGTTCGAGCCCACCAGGCGCATGGGGCGGCCCTGGCCGTCACGGAAGATCACGGCATCGGCCTTGATGTAGCGGATGGCGCCGTCGGGCCACAGGATGCGGTACTCATGCGTGAACGCCTGGCCGGCACCCAGCGCGGCGCGCAGGGCCTCCTTGGCGGCGGGCACGTCGTCCGGCACCAGCGCCCTGCGCCAGATCGCCGCCGGCGCCATGCCGCTTTCCGCGTCGGCCTTGAACTGCGCATACATCTGTTCATCCCACTGCAAGGCATCGCTGCTGACGTTCCAGTCCCAGATGCCGATGCTGGCCGCGCCGGTGGCCATCTGCACGCGCTCCTCGCTGCGCTGCAGGGCGCGGTAGCGGCTGTCGAGCAGCGCCACCATGTCGCGGATGGAACGGTACAAGGTGCGCAGCTCGCCCAGGAACCACGCTTTCGGCGGCGTGCCGGGCGCTTCGCCCTGCCCCGCCTGGATGCCGGCCGCATACTGGCCGATCGCCTTCAGGGGCTTGAGCATCAGACACCACATCAGCAGCCAGATGCTGGCCACGAGGATCACGTCGAGCGCCACGATCATGGCGCCGATGCCCAGCGCGCGCTGGCGCAGCTGCGCGTGCAGCAGGGCCGGCGTCGCATACACGGCCACGCTGCCGATGACCTGTCCGCCCATCGTCACGGGGCGCCGCTGCACCAGCCAGCCCGGTTCCGCGGACAGCGAAGAAAAGCTGCCGATGGCGCCGGACGCAGTGCGGCGCAGGACCAGCGCTTCCTTGCCGATGCCCGGCGTGAGGGAACTGGCCACCAGGTCGCGCTTGCCCAGCATGCTGCGCATGATGGCCTGCATCTGCTTTTCATCGAGATTCCACAATGGCAGTTCGATGGCCACGGCCAGCTGGTCCGCGCTCACGGACAGGCTGCCCTGCAGCTGCTGCCAGCGCTGCTCGCGTTCGGACTGGTAAAACAGCACGGCAAACACCAGCAGCAGCGCGGTGACGACAAAGGTCAGCGCCACGCT
The DNA here is from genome assembly GCF_046113285.1 of Janthinobacterium aestuarii. Classification (NCBI taxonomy): domain Bacteria; kingdom Pseudomonadati; phylum Pseudomonadota; class Betaproteobacteria; order Burkholderiales; family Oxalobacteraceae; genus Janthinobacterium; species Janthinobacterium aestuarii. Next base: position 2,321,816 of record NZ_CP142524.1, on the reverse strand, counting down.
GACGGCCAGCACGATGGAGACGCCGCCCAGGCGCGCATCTTTGGGGGCGTATGGCGTCATGCACCTTCGCCCTGCGGCTCGCTGCTTGGCTGCGCCAGCAGGGCGCACAGCGGCTGGTACTGGTGCTGCTCCAGCATGGCGGCGATGTGCGCGGTCAGCTGCGGCAGGCTGGTCGCCACGCCGGCCAGCACGATGGCGCTGCGCCGCAAATCGAGGGCTTGCACGGATTCGAGCAGCGCCTGCCGCTGGGCGGCGCTCAGCTGGCCCAGCGCCTGTTGCAGATCGAAGGCGGCGGCCGGCACGCGCGGCGCTTGGGCGGCAGTGCGCTGGAAGCGCAGGCCCAGTTGCTGCTCCAGCATGGCGAACAGATGTTCCTGCTCGATCGGTTTGCGCAGGAAGCCGTCGGCGCCGGCCGCCAGCGCCTCCTGCTTTTCTTCCTCGAAGGCGGAGGCGGTCATGATCACCAGGCGCGGCTGCACCAGCGCCGGCTGCGCGCGCAGCCAGCGCGTCAGCGCCAAACCGTCCAGGTCCGGCATGCGCCAGTCGCTGAGCACGATGTCGTAGCGCTGCGCCGCCAGCATCGCTTGCGCCTGCACGCCGCCCGCCGCTTCCTGGAGCTGAAAGCCCAGCGGCGCCAGCAAGCCGGCCAGCAGCTTGCGGCAGTTGTCGTCATCGTCGACCAGCAGCACCATGCGCCCGCGCTGGGACGGCGGCAGGCGCGCCACGCGGCCCGGCGCCTGCGCCGCGAGGGCCGGCTGCCGCAGCGCGGGCGCGTGCAGTTCGAAACTGAAGCGGGAACCGGCGCCCAAGGTCGATTCGACGCGCAACTCGCCGCCCATCAGGCGCACGAATTCGCGCGAAATGGTCAGCCCCAGTCCCGTGCCCGCCTGCGCCACGGCGCTGTCGGCCTGCACGAACGGTTCAAAGATGCGTTCCAGGTCCTCTTCCGCGATGCCGCTGCCCGTATCGCGCACGGCAAACGCCAGCGCCATTTGCCCGTCGCCGTCCGCCTGGCAGGCCAGCGACAGGGTCACGCTGCCCTGCTCGATGAACTTGAGCGCGTTCGACAGCAAATTGAGCAGCACCTGGCGCAGCTTGGCGCCGTCGAGGCGCACCAGCGGGGGCACGCCGTCGCGCTCGAGCCGCAGCGCGATGCCCTGGTCGCCCGAACGCATGCGCACCATCTCGAGCACCTCGTCGAGCAAGCCGTTCAAGTCCACGGGCCCCGCCTGCAGCTGCATGCGGCCCGCCTCGATTTTCGACAATTCCAGGATATCGTTGATCAAGGTCAGCAAATGGTGGCCGGCGCGGTTGATGATGGCCAGGTTGTGTTTTTCTTCCTCGAACATGCTGCTCGAATCGGCCATCATCTGCGAAAAGCCGATCACGGAATTCAAGGGCGTGCGCAATTCGTGGCTCATGTTGGCGAGAAAAACGCTTTTCGCGCGGTTCGCCGATTCGGCCTCGGTGACGGCCACCGACAGGGCGGCCGTGCGCTGCTGCACCAGTTCTTCCAGGTGGTCGCGGTAGCCGAGCAGTTCCTGCTCGCTTTGCTTGCGCTCGGAAATGTCGACGATGCCGCTGCGCACCAGGCGCCGCCCTTCCATCGGCAAGCGCACCAGCCGCACTTCGCAGGGAAAGACGCTGCCGTCGGCACGCCGCACATGGCGCTCGACCAGGATGGGTTCACCCAGCATGGCGCGGCGCAGATGCTCTTCCATCATCAGGCCCAAAGGCATGCCGTCGGGCTGCTCCGTGCTATACAGGTCGAACGGCCCGCGCGCCAGCAGCGCTTCGCGCGACATGCCCAGCATGCGCTGCGCGCTGCTGTTGGCGTCGATGAAGCGGTCCTGGTCCAGGTCATACACGACGATCGCTTCAGGCGCATGCTCGACGAGGATGCGGAAGCGCTGTTCGCTTTCGCGCGCCTCGCTCTCTGCGCGGCGCAAACGCCGCCGCTGCAGCAGCAAGGCGCTCAGCAAGCCGGCCATCACGATGAAGACGCCGGCCGCCAGCAGCACGGCGGCGCGGTGTTCGTGCCACAGCTGCGGCGGGCGGTTGAAGAACAGCGTGTCCGGCGGCAGCTGGCTGATGTCGGCATCCCAGCGCTGCAGCTGCTCCCAGTCGTACATGGGCACGGGGCGGACCGGCGGCAGCAAGGCGCCCGGCGCGGCTGGCGCCTTGCCGGCCAACACGGCCAGCGATATCTGCGCCACCTGCTGCGCAGCCCCTTCGATGTGCAGGAGGGAGCCGCCCAGGATGCCCTTGCCCACGTTCGTGTTGTACATGCCGAAGGCGGGCACGTTCGCCAGCCGCGCCAGTTCGCCGGCAAACTGCACGGGTGTGGCGATGGCGCCGGCCACGTCGCGGTTGACATTGCCGGCCACCAGCAACGTATCGGCGGGCAGGTGCGCCACCTTCACGCGCATCTGCGCCAGGGTCAGGCCGTCGAGATACTCGATGTAAACCCTGCCCTGCCACGCCTGCGCCGCCTGCTGCATGCTGCGCTTCAAGGCCTGGTCGGCCTCGCTGACGCCAACGGCCATGACGATGGTTTTGGTCTCCGGGAACAGCGCCATCGCTTGCGCCAGGGTGCCGGGCAAATCGACGTTCGCCTTTTGCTGCCAGATGGCCAGCGGACTGCCGGCCGGCAAGGCCTTGCCCGAGGTGTTAATCGCCAGCACGGGCACGCCGCGCGCCAGCGGCGCCAGGTCGGACAACAAAAAATCGAGCGCCGGCTGCTGCATGGCGATGATCAGGTCGGCCTTGCGCCCCATCATCTGGGTGTATCTTAAAAGCAACAAATCACGCATCTCGTTGCGCAACGCCGGGTCGCCCTGGGTATTGAGGTTCAGGTGCTCGACCATGATGTCTTCGCTGGCCAGACCCGCGGCGGCCATGGCGGCCACGTAGGTGCGCGTGTACGATTCCACGCCGGCGCGGCCGTAATCGTAGGCGTTGAGGACCAGCACGCGCTGGCCCTGGTGCGGCGGCGCAGCGGCTGGCGCCGCTGCCGGCACGGCGGCCGGGGCCGCGGCGACACAGAATGCCAGCAGCAATGCGCGGCCGCAGCGGTACACCGCTGCCCTGCCCGTCCCGCCGCCAGGCACATCACGCATCATTCGCCATGCCCATGCTCACCCTCGCCTGTCACCATGTTTCAACTATGCGCCGGCCATTCAGCCACCGACACTTACAAAAACATGATAACGTCAACTGCCGGGGCAAGTCTATTCCTTAGGGCAATCTTTTGACAATACCCCGGCGCGTCAGGCCAAGCATCGTTACGCGGCGGTGCTACTGATACCGAACAATTCCAGCTTCAGCCCTTTTATGCCAGACGGCACATAAATCGCAATCGCCTGGGCCTTGATCATGCTGTCATAGATACTGCCCTTGTTATCGATCGAAAAGTAATACGTATTGGGCCGTACTGGCACCTCGGCGGGAACCTGGGCCATATGGCGCAACTCGGCACCCGGCAGTGCCCTGCCCAGTAGCAGTTCGATATTGTCCGGAGATGAAATCTTGAACTGCAACGGCACCGTGGCGACCAGTTCCAGCGCCGGCATATCGGCGTTTACCGCAAGACAGAGTTCGGTCTGACGGTCAATCCGCTTGGCATCGAGCAAGCCGTAATAGTGGGTGTTCTGTTGCGCGTCGTTCGATAGCGCAATCGGGAAATAGCGCGACAGGAGCACAGTATCGATCAGGTCACGAATGATGCCATCGAGCTTGCCGAAGCCGGCAGCCGCGTCATCGTGACAATAAGCGGGCAAGTCGCTCAGTGTGTATTTCTTCGAAAACGTCATCAAGCCACCGGCCAACGCCATCAATTTTTCAAACAAATACACGGGATGGTGGCGCCGGTAACTGGCGCAATGACTGAGCGTGGCGCTGGCCATGCTCAAAGTATGGAGCATCCAGAACGAGGCAACATCTCCGCCATGAAATTCCACCGTATTGTTACCAGGCTGACGGTGGCGGCTGTACAGCGCCTCAATTTTCGCCCCCATGCGATCGATCAGCGAATCGAGCATTTTCTGCAGCGAGGACTCGGCACTGATGGTCAGGCCAGGTGGGATGAAGGAAGCATCGATGTCAAAGCCGCCATTGCCAGCGCGGTACAAACGGATCACCGGGATGGCAAGGTAATCATTCAGAGGGTCCAGTTGGGACAGCAGATACACGCGTTTCTTCAGGTAAGCCACGTCTATGCTGACTGCCTCGCTGTACAGATCCGGTGTTTCGATATCCGCCTGGACATAGCGCGCACCGGCAGAGCTCACATTGCCGCCATGTGCCTGCAGCGCGGGCAGCGCGGCATAAAAAGTAAAGCTATGTTCGCTGGAAGGGAGTTTGGACAGGTCAACCGCACTGGGCAATACATCGCCCAGCGGCGCTTCAAACAGTTCTCCATCCTGAAAGACGAGCGACATGGCGTCTGCCCGCAGGCTATTGTTGGCCAGCGCATCCGCATTCCAGCTGACGCCATGCACGCCCCATAAATGTGGGTTAATGAGCGAGGCCAGACGTTGCAGGCGCGCTTCATGGTAGCGGTCCAGCTGCTGGAATTGTTGGGGACCGATGGCCAGGCCTTCGGACCAAAGTAATTTGGATGGCAATGTCATTGCGTTCTCCGTGTTGACCGTTGGAATCTTTCTGCTTTGCCAGTCTGATGTTGCCAGCGTGGAAGTCGTTGATGTTGCGCAGTAACCCTGTTCAATTATTTGCGCAAACGCAATTTTCCTTGGAGCAAACGCTCGGATACTGGCCATTCCGCCGCGAAGACACAGGAAAAGAAAGATGGAAGACTTGCTGCCGTATTTCGAACGCGAACTGGTGATGCTGCGGCGACATTGCCGTGAATTCTCCGAGCGCTACCCGAGAATCGCCGGCAAACTGCACATGTCCGGCGAGTCTTGCGAAGATCCGCACGTGGAACACTTGATCGAATCGGTGGCCATGCTGGCGGCACGCATCTCAAAACGGCTCGATGACGACTATCCGCAATTTACCGAAGCCTTGTTCGAAGCCCTGTTCCCGCATTACCTGCGTCCTTTTCCATCCTGCAGCATCGTGCGCCAGTGCGCCCCGGCGGCGGGAGCGGGTGCTTTGCAGCTGCCTGCCGGCAGTGAAATGGATACAGCGCCCGTGCGCGGCGTACGCTGCCGCTTCAAGACGGCCTACGATATGACGACCGGCGCATCGTTACTGGACAGCGCCGTTTTCGATGCGATGATCAAGGCGCCACCGGGAGTACGCCTGCCAGCATCGGCCAGCGCCTCGCTGAACATCGGCATCCGGCATCCCGGTGCGGCGCCCGCGTCGCTGCGCGTTTTCATCGATGGCGAGGCTTCTTTTTCCGCCGCATTGCGCGATGCCCTGTTCATGCATACCGTCTGTGCTTTTGTGTCGGCCGACGCGGCGCAATGGACGGCCTTGCCCGCCGTCCCTTTGACCCCCGTCGGCTTCGCCGACGCGGATGCCTTGATACCGTTCGGTGCCCGTTCGCAGCCGGCATACCGCATCCTGAGCGAGTATTTTGCGTATCCGGAAAAATTCAATTTCTTTGATATCGATATCGCGGCGCTGAGTGCGGCCCTGCCGCCTGGCAGCCAGCGCTTTACCCTGCATCTGTGCATGGCTGGTTTGCGGCCCGATTCCGCGACGGCGCGCATGTTGTCCAGCATTTCCAGCGAAAACTTAAGGCTGGGCTGCAGTCCGGCGGTCAATCTCTTCCGCCAGGAAGGCGTACCGATCTCCGTCACCCGGCAGAAAACCGACTATCCCGTGCTGGCCCATGCCACCCATGCGCATGGTTACGAAGTCGTTTCCATCGACTCCGTGCGTTTGCTGCGCCAACGCGGCGGCGAAAGCACGCTGACCGAATTCCGCCCGCTGTACAGCCTGCGGCATGGCGAGGGGACGGCGCAACAAGGCCATTACTGGATCATGCGCCACGACACGGCGTTGGCCATCAAAAGCCCTGGTCATGAAAAGAAAATCACGCTGATCGACAGCGACTTCAATCCCCTGATCCATGAAAAGGCCAGCTTGTCGCTGTCGCTGACATGCAGCAACCGCGATCTTCCCCTTGCACTCAAATACGGCCAGCCGCAAGGAGACTTGCAACCGTGCGCTGGCGGACCCGCGCTGCACATGCTGCGACGCCCCAGCCAGCCGCGACGCTTTTCGCCAGGCGCAGGTCTGCACTGGCGCCTGATTTCGCATCTGGCGCTGAATCATCACGCACTGGTCCAGGAGGGACTGCCGGCGCTGCGCGAAATGCTGACGCTGTACGACCTGTCCCAATCGGCAAGTTCGCAACGCCAGATAGGCGGCATCGTCGCGCTGGCGCACTCGCCAACCACGACATGGCTGCGGCACAGGCGCGGCACCTCGCTGGCGCATGGCGTGGAAGTGCGCATCACGCTGGACGAGGAAGCCTTTATCGGCAGCGGCATGCACCTGTTTGTACAGGTGATCGACCACTTTCTCGGGCTGTATGTGCAAATCAACAGTTTCATCGAACTGGTGGTGCTGTCACTGCAAAGCGGAGAGGAGCTGATCCGATGCAAACCAAGAAGCGGATTGCAGAATCTGGTGTAATGCAACACTTGCTCGCCGAGCCTTGCCGCTACCAGTTCGTGCAGGCGGTGCGTATTCTGCTGTGCTGGCTACGTCAGCAGAACGTGTCCCATGCACAAGCCTTCAGCCAGGTGCTGCGCTTCAAGAACAGCCTGTCCTTGAACTTTCCAGCCAGCGAAATCGAGCAGCTCTCGCTCGACGAGCATGAACAACTGATCCTGACACCGACTTTCATGCGTTTTCTGGGCGCCAGCGGCACCTTACCCTTGCATCACTCGGAACGCATCGCCGCCTGCCGTTTGTCGGGCAAGGACGCCGGCGTCTCGGCCTTCCTCGATATCTTTTCGCACCGCATGGTCTCGCTGTATTGCCAGGCATGGGAAAAATATCGCCTGGAGTCCGCACGCGAGACCCATGCAAAAGATGCGCAACTGCCCTTGCTGAAGGCACTGGCCGGCGTACCGCGCGATGCGCTGCCATCGAACGGCGAAGCTGGCGCCGTGACGCAGGACGTCGCGGCCTGGTACGCGGGTCTGCTGCGCTGCCGCCCCGTCTCCGCGCAAGCGATTGCCCCCGCGCTGGCCGAGTACTGCGGCGTGCCCGTCGCCCTGCAACAATTTGTCGGAGGCTGGGACTATCTGGAAAAAAACCGGCGCAGCCTGCTGGGCAGTGTCAACTTCGTTCTGGCGCGCGGCGCAACGCTTGGCCTGCGGCTGTGGCGCCAGGACATGCGCGTCTGCCTGCATATCGGCCCGCTGGATACTGCCGGCCTGCAACGCTTCCTGCCGCACAGCGCAGGTGCGGCGGCACTGGCAAAGATGCTGGCGCTGTTTGGCGTACCGGATGTGCAATATGAAGTGCGGCTGATACTGAGTCCGCCATGCATCCGGCCCCTGCTCCTGAGTTCCAAGCCTTCGGAAAGAAGGCGCCTTGGCTGGACGACGTTCTTGCAGACGGCACAGGGCAAGGTACGCGGCGCGCAGGTGCGTTATTTGCTGCAACTGGCTTGAGCAGTTTATCCCTGAAAGCGAGGCAAGCATGAAACATGCGGGACGCGGCGTCATCCGGCTAGGAGACGCAACCGATCACGGCGGCAAGGTCACCAGTGCATCGTCGGGCAGCACCGTGATGGGGAAGACGGCGGCGCTGGTCGACGACATGACTTTCTGCCCCAAGTGCAAGGGCAGCTTTCCCATCACGCCAGACGGCGCCGGCGCAAAGCACATGGGCAAGCCGTACGCCTATGACGGCGATGCCACCGCCTGCGGCGCCCGCCTGATCACATCGCTATAAGGGAGGCAGGCCATGCATGCAAGCATACAGGCGGCGTTATCGGCCTTCGACCTCGCCGCGCAAGAGCGGCGCCTGCTGAAGATCGATTTCCCCCATGACGATGGGCCGGCCGGCGCCATCCTGCTGGTCAATTCGCTGACCGCCAGGGAAGAAGTATCGCGCGACTTCCGTTTCGAAACCGAGCTGCTGTCGGACGACGCGCATATCGCGCTCAAGGCCATGATGGGCCGCATGGTGACCATTTCCATGGTGCGCGACGATGGCACGCTGCGCCACTTTAACGGCTATGTGGGCGAATTCTGCCTGCTGCGCGCCGACGGCGGCTTCGCCTGGTACCGGATGGTGCTGCAGCCGTGGCTGGCCTTTGCCCGGCTGCGCCAGGACAACGTGTCCTTTCATGGCCAAAGCGTCATGCAGCTGACCGAAACAACGTTTGCGCATTACGAGCAGCGCGACTGGAAAACCAGCATCCATGGCGACGATCCACAGATCACCTGCGCCAACCAGCACAATGAAACCGACTACAACCACCTGCACCGGCGCTGGGAAGCCCTCGGCTGGCATTACTGGTACGAGCACCGTGCCGATGGCCATACCTTGTGGCTCGCGGACAACAGCACCCTGGCTGACATGATCGCCACAGCATCCGGCGACGGCGCCATGCGCTTTCACGCCGAGTCGGGTTCCCTGGAAGACGATGGCCTGCAACAATGGCAAGCCGTGCGCCGGATCGGCTCAGGACAGCTGACCTTGGCCAGTTTCGACTATAAAAATCCGCAGCCACGCCTTGCCAGCGGCTACTCGCTGAATCGCCAGGGCGACGTATTTGCCCACGAGTTGTATGAAGATACGGGCGCCTATGGCTACAGCAATGTCGATGATGGAGAGTCCCTGGCACAGCGCCGCATGGAAGAAAGCGACCATCTGCGCCAGTATTTCGAGGCGGCAGGCAATCACCGTGGCGCGCAGCCCGGCCTTTGTTTCCGGCTCGATGGACATTTCAGCGCCGAGGAAAAGCGCTATCAGCCTGGCCAGGAACGCCCGGACAGTATTGCCGAACGCGAATACCTGATCCTGTCAGCCGAGCATATCGCCAGCAACAATTATCAAGCGGGCCCCAGCGCGCCATCGGATTATGCTAACACGCTGGTGTGCGTGCGGCGGGACATTCGCTGGCGCCCGGGCCGTGGCTACAACAGCACGCCGTGCGTGGTTGCCGGCGTGCAGACGGCACTGGTGGTCGGGCCGGCCGGGGAAGACATCCATACCGATGCCCTGGGACGCATCCGCCTGCAATTTCACTGGGACCGCCTGGGCAAATTCGATGAACGCAGCTCGCCATGGATACGGGTCATGATGCCGATGGCGGGACCGCAAATGGGACAGATCGCCTTGCCCCGCGTGGGACAGGAAGTGGTCGTGCAATTTCAGGACGGTAATATTGACCACCCCATCGTCATCGGCGTCGTCTACAACAGCGCCAATCCGCCGCCGTGGCAATTGCCGCAGCAACGCGCCCTGTCCGGCGTGCGCAGCCGCGAACTGGGCGCCCGCAGTGCCAACCACCTGGTACTCGACGATACCAAGGGGGCGATCCAGGCACAGCTGCGCAGCGAGCACCAGGACAGCAGGCTTTCATTGGGCAACATCACCCGCATCGACGACAATGCCGGGCGCAAGGAAGCGCGCGGCGCGGGCTTTGAATTGGCCAGCAACGCCTGGGGCGCCCTGCGCGCTGCCAGAGGCATGCTGATCAGCACAGAGACTTCGGCAGGCGCCGCGTCGATCAAACAGCTCGACGAAACACAGTCCCGCCTGGCGCAGGCACGCCAACTGCATGAGGGACTGGCCGGCATGGCCGTCGATGCGGGCGCGCAGGACAGTACCGCACAGCAAAGCGCCGTGGCCGACACCATCCAGCGGCAAAACGCCGCCATCAAGGGCAGCGGCGGCGACTTCCCGGAACTGTCCGAACCACATCTGGTGCTGGCCAGCCCGGCCGGCATCGAGCTGAGCACGGCCCAGTCCATCCACCTGGCCGCCAGCGAGCATGTGGCGCTCACCAGCAGCAAACATATTTCACTCGCCAGCGGCGACAGCATGTTTGCCAGCATCGCCAAAACCTTCAGCCTGTTCGTGCACAAGGCCGGCATGAAACTGATCGCCGCCAGCGGCAAGGTAGCCATCCAGGCCCAGAGCGACGAGGTGGAAATCCTCGCCCGGAAAGTGCTGTCGCTGATCAGCGAAGCGGACTGGGTCAACATCAAGGGCAAGAAAGGCGTGCGCCTGCACGGCGCCAACCACATGCTGGAAATCAGCGACAAGGTGCAGTTCTTCACCTCCTCGCCCGTGCTCTTCAACGGCAACCTGGAAACCCTGGCGCCGAAGAGCGTGTCGCAGGAATTCAATGAACGGCCACACAGCAGTTTTGACCAGGAAGTGTTGCTGGTGAATGTCGACGATACACCGGCCGTTGGCCTTGCTTTTGAAATCCTGCGCGATGACGGCAACATGCCCGGCAAAAGCGCGGAAGACGGTTCCACGCAACTACAAAAATCCACGGGCATGGACAGCTACATCATTCGCTATAAGGGAGAACTGCCATGAGTGACAACGATGAGCTGAACAAACGAGGTAATCATCCAAGAGAATTTACACAGGGTGTGGGCGGATGGGCTGAGTACGCGGTGCAGATGACCAGAACCAGCGACACAGCACGCCATGAGGTCGCCAAGCCTCCAGGCAAAGTGATACCGATTATCTTTCTGCCGGGTGTCATGGGCAGCAACTTACGTATGTCCAAGGCGCGGCAAAAACGGTTGGAGCGCCCGGACAATCGAGCATGGCGACCGGACGACTTGATGGGGGTGGGAGGGATGGCAGACGTTGCAGCCGGAACTGGTTTAGGCGGATGGTTCAGAGAAGCTACGCCTCAACAACGTCAATTGGTGTTTGACCCCAACGAAACAGAAGTCGAATACTACCATTACACAGAAAACAATGGACGATTTGACGCGGAGGGACCACAAACAATGGCTTCCGATATACGACATCAGAACGTTCCTGACAGTCTGACAGCCATCCCTCCCCTGATGGGCTCGAACAGAGTCAACCCCGGCAGCCGTCCTGTACAAGGGAAACCGCAAGCGTTCACAACTCCAGCGCAGGTAGCCCGATGGCGCGGCTGGAGCGAAGTGTTATTTGATGGAGCTTATGGCTCCATGCTCCAACACACTGAAAAGCACATGAACAATATGGTGTTAGGCGGGAAGCTGCATCCAGTCTGGCGCGGGACAAGTGGCTTGAGTGCGTCGGTAATGAAAGACCCATCCACGTTTGGTGGCATATCAGGCAATCCCGTAACGGAAGAAGACTTGAAAAAAATCGCGGCATGCTGGTACCCAGTTCACGCGATGGGCTACAACTTTGTGCAGAGCAATAGCGTCACTGCCGTGACCATTGCCAAACGCCTAAGAGGCCTGGTCAAAGGTTATCGTGAGCGAGGATTCAATTGTCATGAAGTCATTCTGGTCACACACAGCATGGGGGGCCTGCTGGCCCGCGCCTTGATACACCCTGACTATGGAAAAATAGTCAACGACAGTGACCTGACCATACTTGGCATTTATCACAGTGTTATGCCAGCCATCGGCGCCGCCGGGGCGTATAAGCGCATGCGATTCGGCTTTCAGGAAAAAGACACTACTGCCGGTGAATACGAAGCTGAGGTACTTGGCATCAATGGTGTCCATGCGACCGCCATTCTGGCGAATGCCCCGGCACCGCTGGAGATGATGCCTGGCGTCGTGTACGGTGAAAAATGGCTCAGGGTGGTAGATCAGCAAGACAAAGAACTGTGGAGCTGGCCGCGCGAGGGCGCTACAGCATTGGATGCTATTTATTTGCAACCACCAAATGCGTGGTGGCGGCTAATAAATCCAGAATGGATAAATCCGGCAAAAATAGAAGAAAAAAATGGTGGTGGTTTGATGAACGTTAATCGCAGGCTCAAAAACGCGTTTGAATTTTTAGAATCAATAAAAGATACGTTCCACACCCTTACTTATGCAAGCTACTGCGCATCACCGAAGCGTTTAAGTTATGGCAACGTCGCATTCAAAGTAATCCATGGGCTTAACAGCGGGCTACCAGATGCAAAAGAAAGACCCAAGTCACTCTCTCCTGAAAAATGGTCTCTGCACGGAGACAACGCCAAAAATGAGCTTATTGTTCAAGCTGGCCCTCAAAAACTACGATTGCGGCTAATGCCAGCCAGTGCCGCTGGCGATGACACAGTACCCTCAAAAAATTTAGAAAAGTGCTTTAAAAAAGAACGGTTATTTATTCATGGGGTGAAAGATGGAACTGATTACGGGCACCAAGATAGCTATTCGAATCCAAATGTACTTGCATCAATGCTATATTCCATTATACAAATCGCAAAAACAGCAAAGTGGAATTGATCATGTTTAGTCAAAAAAAAATTCTTTTCACCACTATTGCAATGTTTGGATTGTTCCAACCTTTCAAAGCGCTAAGTTCGATCGAGGAGAATGCCGTGTCAGAAAATATCGCTCTTACTAAACGTCTTGAAGTGCTCTTTCTAAAAACGAAATTGGTATGTTTTGGGCGCTACACCCTGCGCATACCGCAAGAGACAGAATTGATTTTTGGGGAAACATCACTACCATCAACGATTGAAATAAGAACCGATGGATTGGCAGGACGCGACAAACAAGTTCTAGAAGATATTGAACGAATAAAATTCAACAACCCAACTTCGGAAATTATCTACAATGGAAAATCCCCAGCCGAAGGCATTTGGCAGATTCAATATTTCCCTGACAAATATACCAAAAATGAAGGCAATGTATATTTCAATACGTACATTACAAAAGGAAATATCACATTTACCATAGGAGACACTACTCCTGAAGGAAAAACAAGAATGGATGTCGCTGCCGAACAAATAGTTCGTGCAAATAATTTTCGATTACGCGAAGAATCTGACATACCGACGGAACCGGGAAATTGCATTCCTTACGGATTCATTAAGGGAAATAGCTATGAGGAACAGGAAATAGTTAGTGCGGGGCTGTATTTCCCCAGTTTTCCTGACGTCACATTTTCAGTAAGCTCGAATAAAAATGCATATATGGATTATTCGAGTGAATTGTATGAAAAAATGCACATTGAACTATCCCTCTTGGGCCGTATTGATATGGCCAAGAAAAGACAAGGCAATCGCTATCCCAAGAGAACCCTGCTACGCGAGGGCAAACGCAACGTCCAGCACTGGCAAGGAGAAGAGTCGCTGATACGACGAACAGATGGCGTACACGATTTTGAATGGGCCCTGGTCGGCAAACCGCGCGATGTCGCGAATCCATCTGTACTGGAGGCGCATATGTACACCAAAGTCGCCCACAACATGGTCGGCGCCGCCGAAGCCGCGTCGCTGACGGACGAAGAGGCCATCGCCTTGTGGGACAAGCTGCTCTCCGGCCTGAAGTTCCGGGTGAAAGTGCCGGGTGCGCCGCCGGGTTCGTATTACATCGATCCGGACAAGCCGGCGCAGTGACAATTGACAAACTCATGCTGGCGCCGTGCAAGCTGTTGCGCTAGCATGCTCCTTTTGCCCGGAAAGCCCCCATGCCCATCACCCTGCGCCCCGCCCTGCCCTCTGACATCGACGCCCTGTGGGCCCTGCGCACGGTGGCCGTGCGCGTCAGTTGCGCCACGCACTATGCGCCGGAACAGATCGCCGCGTGGACGGCCTCGCCCGTGCCGGCATCGTATGGCGCCATGCTGGCTGCCGGTGGCGGCATCGTCGCCATGCAGGACGAGGCCATCGCCGGCTATGCCATGCTCGATGCGGACAAGCAGGAAGTCGATGCCGTCTTCGTCGATCCCGCGCGCGCGGGACTCGGTATCGGCAAGCGCCTGCTGGCGGCGCTGGAGCAGCTGGCGCGCCAGCGCGGCATCGTGCGCCTGCACCTGTCCGCGTCGCTCAATGCGGAGCCGTTTTACCGGGCCGCCGGTTTTGTTGCCTTGCGCGCGGAAGCCTATGCGCACCCGAGCGGCATCAGCCTGGCCAGCGTGGCGATGGAAAAGGCGCTGGCGGCGGCCTGAACCTTCAATCAGGCACCGCGCCTGCCTCGGACTCAGCCAGGCATTGCTGCAGCTTCGCGATCAGGGCGCGCACTTCGTCGTCGCCCAGATCCAACGGGTCGCCGTGCGCGCCGACGGCGATCAGGCAGATGGCCGAGCCGTCGTACCAGGCGTCGAGGCGATCCTTGTCTTCACTCATATTGTTCTGCCTCATGTTGCAAATCCCTCCGTAAATCGTCCGGCGCCGCGATGCTGGCGCGGCCTTGCGGCACGGGGAAAACGGACGCCAGCTGGCCGTTGCCGGCCATGCCTGGCAGCCATTTATGCAAAAAATCGCCCAGCGCGATGGCGCGCGGCTGGAAATGTCCCCACTCGCCGCTGGCGCACGCTTGCGCGTATGCCGCTTCCGGCCAGAATGGAATCGCCACCTTGGCGTCGGCTTGCGCCGTGGCCCAGCCGTCGTGGTGCAAACCCCACACTTCTTGCGTATCGGCTACCTTGCGCACAAAATAGCCATGGCGTTCGGCGGACGGCAGGCCCATCACCTGCTTGAACTTTTCAGGATGCACGGTTTCCCCCTGCCTCGTCCCATACCCGCAGCTGCGGCGTGCACCAGCCCGTCACCAGGTCGAGGGCATCCAGTATCACGTCTTCCCGCGCCTCATCCTGCGCGCCGTCCTGCGCAGACGGGCGCAATTCCTGCAGCAAGCCGGCCACTTGTGCCGCCGTCACGCCGCTGGCCTTGTAGCGCAGCAGGATGGCGCGCAGCGTCAATAAACCTGCCCCGGACTCCAGCGCGGCGAGCAGGTCTCTGTCGATCTCGGCGATGATGGTGTGCGGCATGTCAATCCGCCTCCCACGCGATGGCGGCCGACCGCGCGCCGCCCGTCCTGAAAAAATCGGCAAAGGCACGCTGGCAGTGTTCCACATCAATGCACCACGCTTCCGGATACTCATCCACCTGGCCATTCGACAGCAGATAGCTGCAAACGCCGTCTGCCTCCTCGTCGCCCAGCGAGTGAAAACTCAAGTCTTCCTGGCCCGACAGATACATCAGCCAGGCGTTGCCGCCATTGCGCAGCATGCACAGGGCCGGGCCCTGCTCCGCATCGGTTGCCATGGTCAGCCACAGCTCGCACTGGGCCAGGGCGCGCGCTTCCATCAGCGCCTGTTCCAGCGCAGCGATGGTGTCGACGGCGCGCGCCTCCCCATGCAGATTCAATTCCATTGTCATGTTGTGCTCCCGCTCAAATCGTTCGTCGCCAGGGCCGTACTCAGATACAGCTTGCCGCTGAGGTCTTTCAATAAACTGCTCTGGCGCAGGCGGTCCATCACGGGGCCCTTTACTTCGGCCAGGTTCAGGCTGATGCCGCGCTTGGCCAGCGTGCTGTTGAGCTCGATCAAGCCCAGCAAGGCGGTGCTGTCGATCTGGTTGACGGCCGACAGCACCAACACCAGATGGCGCGCCGTCGGGTGGCCGCGCAGCTCGTCTTCCACGCGCTCCGTGACGGCTTCCACGTTGCCAAAGAACAGGCCCGCATCGATGCGCAGCAGCAAGACGTCGGGCAAGGTCTGCGCCTCGTAGCGCTCCACGTTGCGGAAGTGCTCGCTATTCGGAATACGCCCCAGCACCGCGATATGCGGGCGGCTGGCGCGCCAGATCAGCGTCCCCATCGACAGCAGCACGCCGATCACCACGCCCGCTTCCACGCCCAGCACCAGCACGCCGGCCGTCGTCGCCAGCAGGGCCAGCGCATCGCTGCGGTCGTAGCGCCACGACAATTTCAAGGTATCCCAGTCCAGCAGGCTGCTGACGGCAAAGATGATGGTGGCCGCCAGCACGGGCAGCGGCAGCAGGGCCAGCCAGCCCGTGGGCGCCACCAGCGCCAGCGCGAGTAGCCCCGCCGTGATGATGCTGGCCAACGGCGTGTTGGCGCCCGCCTGGAAATTGACGGCCGAACGGGAAATCGAGCCCGTGACGGGAAAGCCGCCCGACAGCGCACTGGCCACGTTGGCCGCGCCCAAGCCCAGCAGTTCCCGGTTCGTATGCAGCTTTTCACCGCGTTTTTGCGCCAGGGTCTGGGCGGCGGACATGCTCATCAGAAAGATGATGAAGGCGATCAGCAACGCCGGCGACAGCAAGGTGCGCCAATGGGCGCCCGAGGTGGCCAGATTCAGCCCCGGCAAGCCGCTGGGCACGTGGCCCGTCGTCTGCACGCCCATCGCTTCCAGGCCGCCATAGGCGACGAGCGCGATGCCGGCCAGCACCAGCGCCATCGGCGCCAGGCGCGCGCCCACGTCGGCGGCCACCTTGTTCAGCCCGCAGCGCTGCAGCAGGCGCGATGCGTAGCGCTTGGCCAGCCACAGGAACAGCAGGCCGGACAGCCCCAGCACGAGGCTGGGCGTGTGCCAGTGTGGCCAGGTGGCCCCCAGCAGGGGCGTGATCTGGCCCCAGATGATCAGGATGGCGGCGCCATTGCTGAAACCGCTGATCACGGGACGCGACAAAAAGCTGGCCATGAAGCCCAGCCGCAGCACGCCGCACAGCAACAGGACGAGGCCGCTGATGAAGGCCAGCTGGGCGGCCAGCACGATGTACAGCGAGGAGCCGGGGTCGGCCAGCGGCGCCAGGGCCGCGGCCGTCATCAGCGAGACGATGGCCATGGGGCCCACCGATTGCGTCATGCTGCTGCCGAACAAGGCATACAGCACGGGCGGCAAGATGCTGGCGTAGATGCCGACCACGGGCGGCAAACCGGCCACCAAGGCGTAAGCCATGCCTTGCGGCACCATCATCATGGCGACAACGATACCGGCGGTGATGTCTCCGGCCAACAGAGGACGCCGGTATTGCCTGAGCCAGAGCAGCATGGATGATCCCAAAATCTGAAAACCGAAGCCTATCATGCGACGAGGCCGGCTGACAGGGGGAACGCGATCAGTCTGGCAGCAATTGCGCCTTCACGGCATCGAGGATTTCCGCCGACAGCGCTTCGTCATCGACGGAACGGGCCAGCACCATGGCGCCCACCATGGCGGCAAACGTGGCAATGGCCTGCTGGCGCCGCCGCTCGGGCGCACCATCGGGCGCGCCGCCGGGCAGCAAGCCTTCCAGCAGCGCGAACTGCTGCCGCGTGGCTTGCGTAAACGCGGGGCGCGCGCCGGGCGACATGCGCGCCACGTCGACGCCCATGGCCGCCGCCGGGCAGCCGCCGCCCGGCTGGTCGCGGTGCCGGGTGGTCAGGTAGCTGTCGATGATGGCCGGCAGCGCGCGCTGCGGGTCGCTGGCAACCTTCGCCCGCCAGCCTTCCAGCGACTTGTTCAAGGCATGCTGGCACGCCTCGATCATCAAGTCTTCCTTGGACGCGAAATGGCCATAGAAGCCGCCATGCGTGAGGCCCGCGTTCTTCATCAGGTCGGCCACGCCGATGCCGTCATAGCCCTTTTCGCGGAACAATCTTGCCGCCACGTCAACGATGCGCTCGCGGTTCAGCGCCGCCTGCTCCCTGCTCACTTTCATGCTGCCCTCCTGCATTTATGTCAATCATCATATAACTTTACGCCCGTTTGCGCCACTCTGTTAGCAAGCGCACCGTTTGATGGCGGCGCCGCGCCGATACTGGGTCTTCGTTTCCAGGGAGGCCAGCATGAACGAAAACAAAGACCAGTCCGCCGGCAACTTGCAGCGCGCCATCCAGCAGGAGCAGGATGGCCGTGATGCCGTAGCAAAAGGCAAACAGGACAGCAAGCAGCCCGTACAGACGGGCAGCCGCAGCCAGCCAGGCACACCCCTGCCCGCCCAGCACCTGGACAAACCGGGCATCGAGGGGCAAATGCAGTTGAAACCGCGCTTCCTGGCGCCCGATTACTGTGGCAGCGGCAAGCTGGCCGGCATGGTGGCCGTCATCACGGGCGGCGATTCGGGCATCGGGCGCGCCGTGGCCGTGCTGTACGCGCGCGAAGGGGCCGATGTCGCCATCATTTACCTGAACGAACACGCGGACGCCAACGAAACGAAGCGCTACGTGGAAGCGGAAGGCCAAAGCTGTCTTTTGATCCCCGGCGACGTGCGCGACCAGGGCTTTTGCCAGCAAGCCGTCAGCCAGGTGCTGGAGAGGTTCACGCACATCGATGTGCTGGTGAACAACGCCGCCTTCCAGGAGCACGCCGAATCTTTGCTGGACCTGAGCGAAGAACGCTTCGACCTGACCATGAAGACCAATGTCTACGGCTACTTTCACATGGCCAAGGCCGTGCTGCCCCATTTGCAGCGGGGCGCGTCCATCATCAACACGGGTTCCGTGACGGGTTTGCAGGGTTCCAAGCACCTGCTCGACTATTCCACCACCAAAGGCGCCATCCATGCGTTCACTATGGCGCTGGCCGGCAACCTGCTCGACAAGGGCATCCGCGTGAACGCCATCGCACCCGGCCCCGTCTGGACGCCGCTCAATCCGGCCGACAAGTCGCCCGAGGAGATCGAGAAATTCGGCCAGGACACGGACATGCGCCGCCCGGCCCAGCCGGAAGAACTGTCGCCCGCCTATGTCTTCCTGGCCTCGCCCGCCTGTTCCAGCTACATCAGCGGCATCGTCCTGCCCGTCACCGGCAGCGTGGGAGACTAGCCGATGGCGCGCGCACTCTGGAAAGGCGCCATCAGCTTCGGGCTCGTGCACATTCCCGTCGAGCTGATTTCTGCCAGCCTCGACCACGAACTGGACTTGTCCATGCTGGACCGGCGCGACTTCGCGCCCATCGGCTACAAGCGCTACAACAAGCAGACGGGCAAGGAAGTCGAGTGGGACGACATCGTCAAGGGCTATGAATACAAGACGGACGAGTACGTGGTGCTGTCCGACGAGGATTTAAGGCAGGCGAACGTGAAGGCCACGCAAACCATCGACATCCTCACCTTCGTCGATGCGGCGGAAGTGCCGCTGACCTTTTACGAGCACCCGTATTACCTGCTGCCCGCCAAGGGCGGCGAGAAAGTCTATGCGCTGCTGCGCGAAACCTTGCGCAAAGCTAACAAAGTGGGTATCGCCAGCGTAGTCATGCGCACCAAGCAGCATTTGTGCGCGCTCGTCTGCGTGGGCGACGCCATCGTGCTCAACACCCTGCGCTACGCTGATGAAATCCGCCCCACGGATGACCTGGACTTGCCCGCCAGCACCCTGAAGGCGGCCGGCATATCCGACAAGGAACTCAAGATGGCCCTGTCGCTCGTGGAAGGCATGAGCGAAGCGTGGGAACCGGAGCAATACCACGACAGCTACCGCGAAGACGTGCTGGCGCTGGTCAAGAAGAAAATCAAGGCGAAACAGACCAAGACCATCACGCCGCCCGCCCCCGAACCGGAAGAGGAACACGCCAGCAATGTGATCGACCTGGTCGCCCTGCTGCAGCAAAGCCTGGGCAAGAAGACGTCCGCGGCACCGGTCCGCAAGCGGACGGCCGCGTCCCCCGCGCGCAAAACGGCGTCCGCCAGGCGCAAGGCGGCCTGAGGCACGCCCCACGCCACCGAGAATAGTCAATACTATAAATGCATTGACTTTGATCAAGCTTCTCGCTACGTTATGCACAGGCCTGCCAGCCGGCAAGCCCCTGTCTCGCGTGCGGAAAAAAATGGATGCCGAGTTAGATCAGCTTATCCTCAGCGGCGCCCCTGGCGGCGTCGTCATCACGAACGAAGAGCACGCCGTCGTGCGCTGGACGGTGGGTGCCCAGCGCATCTTCGGCTATGCCAACGACGAAGCGCTGGGCCGCACGCTGTGGGAGCTGATCTCCTTGCCCGGACAAGCCGAGGCGGCACAGCTGATCGACGAACAGCTGACCCTGCATGGCAGCTACGACCGCGAATCGCTGCGGCGGCGCAAGGATGGCGAACTCATCCACGTCGATGTCGCGTGCCAGGTGGCACAGGCCGGGGCGGATGCCCCCCGCTACCTGATTTCCACCATGAAGGACACGACCTTGCTGAAGGCGGCGCGCGACGCCCAGTTCGTCGAGGTGCGCTACCGCGTGCTGTTCGAATCGACGCCGGACAGCGTCATCATGGTCAATGCCACGGGCGCCATCGTGCTGGCCAACCAGCAGGCGCAGCGCCTGTTCGGCTACGCGGAAGGCGAATTGAACGGCAGGCAAATCGATAGTCTGCTGCCGCAACGGCTGCGCCATTCGCACGTGGCGCACCGCGCGCGCTATTTCGACCAGCCCCGCACGCGCACCATGGGCGCCGACCTGGAATTGCTGGGCCTGCGCAAGGACAACGTCGAGTTTCCCGTCGAAATCAGCCTGTCGCCCATCCAGACGGAGATCGGCACCTTCGTCATCAGCGCCATCCGCGACGTCAGCGACCGCCGCCGCGCCGAGCAGAAGTTCCGCGGCCTGCTCGAATCGGCGCCGGACGCCATCGTCATCGTCAACGGCGATGGCGAGATCGTGCTCGTCAACTCGCAGACGGAACGCCTGTTCGGCTACTCGCGCGCGGAGTTGCTCGGGCGCAATGTGGAAGTGCTGATCCCGGCCCGCTACGCGATGGACCATCCGCGCCACCGCCATGCGTTTTCCACGGCGCCGCGCGCCCGCTCCATGGGCGCAGGGCTGGAACTGTACGGCTTGCGCCGCGACGGTACCGAATTTCCCGTCGAAATCAGCCTGTCGCCGCTGGAAACGGACGAAGGCGTGCTCGTGTCGTCGGCCATCCGCGACATCTCCGAGCGCAAGCGCATCGAACGCACGCTCAACGAGCAGAAAGTCGAACTCGAACGGGCCAGCCAGGCGAAGGACCGTTTTCTCACCAGCATGTCGCACGAGCTGCGCACGCCGCTGAATGCCATCCTCGGCTTTGCCCAGCTGCTGGCCAACGAAGCCTTGCCCGCCACCGTGCTGCAAAAACGCACCTTCGTGCAAAACATCGTCACCTCGGGGCGCCACCTGCTCACCCTGATCAATGAAATCCTCGACCTGGCGAAGATCGAATCAGGCAGCCTGAGCCTGTCGATGGAAGCGGTGACGCTGCCCGCGCTGATCGAGGAAGTGCGCGTGATGGTGGAAGAACAGGCGCAGCAGCGCCAGATCCACCTGATCTTTCCCGCCTGCGAAGCGCTGACGCTCAGGGCCGACCATACGCGCCTCAAGCAAGTGCTGCTGAACCTGCTGTCGAATGCCATCAAGTACAACCGTCCGGCCGGCAAGGTGGAGCTGGAAATTTCGCAGCCCGATGCGCTGTGCGTGCGCATCGCCATCCGCGACACGGGCAAGGGGCTGGACGACGCGCAGATGGCCGAACTGTTCCAGCCGTTTAACCGCCTGGGGCAGGAGGCCGGCAGCGAAGAAGGCACGGGCATCGGCCTGGTCGTCACCAAGCGCCTGGTCGAACTGATGGGCGGACGCATGGGCGTGCACAGCTGCCTTGGCGAGGGCAGCGTGTTCTGGATCGAACTCGACACCATGGCCGCGCCGCCCGACAGCATGCCGCTGGATACGGAGGGGTTATCCGAGCCTGCCGGCGACGCCGGGGACGACGCCAGCGGCCAGGCGCTGCTGCTGTACGTGGAAGACAATCCTGCCAGCCTGCGCCTGGTGGAAGACATCGTCAGCTTCCTGCCGCATCTGCGCATGATCTCGGCCACCGATGCGCGCCAGGGCATCGCGCTGGCGCTGGAACGCCAGCCCGATGTCATCCTGATGGATATCAACCTGCCCGGCATGAACGGCAACCAGGCGCAACGCATTCTGCGCAACGATCCGCGCACGGCGCACATCCCCGTCATCGCCCTGACGGCCAACGCCATGAAGGGCGACATCCGGCATGGCCTGGCCGCGGGCTTTTTCCGCTACCTGACCAAACCCGTCGAGATTCCCCAGCTCAACGCCGCCATCGACGAAGCCCTGCAGCTGGCGCGCGCCACCGTGACATTCAAGCCGGAGGCGTAAAGGCCAGCTTTTTCATCGCCGCATCGAGCCCTTTCGCGCTGCGCGCATAGCCAGCCCACGGCGCGTTGCCCACGTCGAGACGGCTGTGGACATTGCCCACGTTCCATTGGTCGCCCGCCTTCAGCTGGTCGAGCTCCTCCCAGGCCAGCGGCACGGAAATGCCCAGCCCCGAACGCGTGCGGGCCGACCACGCGCACACGGTGGTGGCGCCCCGGCCATTGCGCAAATAATCGATGAAGATCTTGCCGACCCGGTTGGACGGTCCGCTTTTCAGGACAAAACGCTGGGGAATGAGCTGCGCCATGTGCGCCACGATGGCTTGCGAAAACGCCTTGACCGTATCCCAGTCGTGTTTCGGGCGGATCGGCACGACCACGTGCAAGCCCTTGCCGCCGCTGGTTTTCAGCCAGGCGGGCAAGCCCAGTTCCGTCAAAAAGGCGCGCAGCAGCACGGCCGCTTCGCGGATGGCGGGCCAGGCCACGCCCTTGCCCGGGTCCAGGTCGAACACCAGGCGGTTCGGCGTGTCGTAGGCGCTGGCCAGTGCATTTTGCGTGTGAAATTCCACCACATTCCACTGCGCCGCCGACAACAGGCCCTGTACGCTGGCCACTTCCAGCATGCTGGCATGCTCGGGATCGAGGCCGGGATCGAGCTGTTTGACGCCGGGCATGGCGGACGTGTCCGCATGCTTCTGGAAAAACAGCTCGCCGCCCACGCCGGACGGCGCGCGCACCAGCGACACGGGCCGGCCCCGCAAATGCACGAGCATCAGCTTGCCCACGAGCGCGTAGTAGCGCACCAGGTCGATCTTCCTGGCGCCGCTGTCCTTGTCGATCACCCTGTCCGCATGGCTGACCTTGAAACTGGCCGGCAAGACGCTGTCCGGCCTGGATTGGTTCGGCATCGTCTTCTCCCTGTCGATTCGCTGTGGCCGCTCGCGCACGATGGCGGCCGGCTGTTTATCCGCACGCAAGCCGTGAAACACGGCGTGGCGCACGGCGCCGCCGCTGGTCCATTGCGCAAAGCCGACCTCGGCCACCAGCTCCGGCTTGACCCAGATGGGCTGGCGCACGCCGCCCGCCTTGCCCGCAAACGGACTCGTCTCGATGGTCAGGGTGTCGAGGCGGCGCCGCAAGTCGCGCAAGGCCGCATCGTCAAAGCCGCTGCCCACATTGCCCGCATAGCGCAGCTTGCCCTGGTCATCGTGCACGCCCAGCAGCAGCGAACCGATGCCTTCGCGCGCGCCTTGCGGCGCCGTATAGCCGCCGATGACGAATTCCTGGCGCAGCCCGCATTTGAGCTTGATCCAGTCGCCGGAACGCCGCGTGACGTAGGGCGAGCCGCGCCGCTTGCCAATCACCCCTTCCAGCCCCAGGCGGCAGGCGTGGGCCAGCAATTGCCGGGGTTTGGCGTCGAGCGCTTCGCTGAAGCGCAGCAGCGGCGAAGCCGGCAAGCGCTGCAGCAGCTGTTCCAGCAAGGCCCGGCGCGCCTCGACCGGCTGGCCGCGCAGATCGTGGCCGTCGAAAAACGGCACGTCGAACAGGTAATACACGATCTCGCTGGTCGTGTCTGCCTCGAAGGCGCGCTGCAAGGCGCCAAAATCCGGATGGCCGCTGGCGTCGTTGACGACGATTTCGCCGTCATACCAGCCAGGCGGCAAGCCCAGCTTTTCCAGCGCCTGGCGCAGCTTCGGCAGTTTCGCCGTCCAGTCGTTGCCATTGCGCGTGATCAAACTGACCCGTTCGCCATCGCAACGCGCGAGGATGCGGTAACCGTCGAATTTCACCTCGAACATCCAGTCTTGCGCGTCTAGCGGCGGCGCATCGACGAGCGTGGCCAGCTGCGGCGACAGGGCGGCTGGCAGCTTCGCGGCTGGCGCAGCCGCCTGCTCCGCGCTGTGTTTGCGCCTGGGCATGGCCTTGTGCTTGACGCTGTCGGGGAATTCGTCGACGACAGAAAATTCCAGCGCCGGCCGGGCATATTCATCTTTTTCCTTGATCAGCAGCCAGGCGGGCTGCTTTTCGCCCTTGCCCTTCATGCGCACGAGCACCCACTTGCCGTGCATCTTGTGGCCATGTACGGTGAATTTCAGCTCGCCGGCCGCCAGCGCCTTGCGCGCATCGGGCGTGGCCGGCTGGGGCTGCCACGTGCCCTTGTCCCAGATGATGACCTTGCCCGCGCCATACTGTTTTTCGGGGATCGTGCCTTCAAAGCTGGCGTAGGCAATCGGGTGGTCTTCCACTTGCACGGCCATGCGCTTGTCGCGCGGGTCGTAGCTGGGGCCTTTCGGCACGGCCCAGCTTTTCATCGTGCCGTCCAGTTCCAGGCGAAAGTCATAGTGCAGGCGGCTGGCCCAATGCTTCTGGATGACGAAGGTAAGCCCGCCGCCCGCCGCCTCGCCGCCCGCCGCAGGCTCGGGCGTGACGGCGAAGTTGCGCTTGGCTTGATAGGTTTTCAAGGCGGCTTTCATGGCGGACCCATGCGGTGACGATGGCATCGAGTCTAGGCCGCCAGGGGCCAAGGCGCGGTACGCCAGCTAACAGAGCGCCTGCCCCGGCAAATGTAAGTGTTTGTAATTGAGAGAAAACGTGTCAACGCAATTGCCGCACGGCGCGTTTTTGGCTCAGTGACAGGGGAAATGCATCTCCTGAACTACAACCCCACTTCTCGAGGAACTGCATCATGAAAAAACGCACTGTCAACATTGTCGCTACTCTGATCGCCGGCTTGTTCGCTACCGCAGCCTTTGCTCAAACCCCAGCACCAGCAGCGCCGGCCAAGGCCGAAGCCAAGCACACCAAGGAAGTGGCTAAAGCAGAAGCCAAAGAAACCAAGGCCGTCGTGAAAGCCGATGCGAAAGAAGCCGCTGTTGCCGCCGATGCGAAAGCCGACGTCGCCAGCGCCAAGGCCGATGCCGCCGTCACCAAAGCCAAAGCCCACAAAAAAGCGAAAAAAGCCAAGGCCAAGGCTGACGAAGCCAAAACTGAAGCGACCGCAGCAGCAGCCAAGTAATCCCCACAGCGCATTTTTTGCGCCACACAAAAAGACAGCTTCGGCTGTCTTTTTTCATTTTCATGCCAGCATCATGCAGCAACATCCTATAAAACACCTGATTGTAAGAAAGTGTAAACAAGGTCAACGGTAAGCTTCCGGGGCGCGTTTTATGCTCAGTGACACGGGAATCATCCCACCACCAACAGATACACCAGACAAACCACCACTGAGGACTGCACCATGAAAAAAGTAATCGCTACCCTGATCGCCGGCCTGTTCGCAACCGCTGCCTTTGCCCAGACGCCCGCAGCCCCAGCAGCTCCGGCAGTGCCCGCCAAAGTCGAAGCGGCCCATACCAAGGCCGTCGTAAAAGCCGATGCCAAGGAAGCGCAAACGGTCGTGAAAGCGGACGCCAAAGAAGCGAAAGCCGTCGTCGCCGCGAAAACGGAAGTCGCCAGCGCCAAAGCGGAAGCGGCCACCACGAAAGCCAAGGCCCACCACAAAGCCAAGAAAACCAAGGCCAAGGCTGACGAAAAGCTGGCATCGGCCACCGCTGAAGCAGCACCGGCAGCAGCCAAGTAATCACCCAGACAATCGCTTACCACTCTCCAGGACAATACAATGAAAAAAGTTATCGCCACCCTCGTCGCCAGCCTGTTCGCTACCGCCGCCTTCGCCCAAGCCCCTGCCGCCCCGGCAGCACCGGTTCCCGCCAAGGCGGAAGCGGCCCACACGAAAGCCGTAGCAAAAGCGGAAGCCAAGGAAACCAAGGCCGTCGTGAAAGCCGATGCGAAAGAAGCGGCCGTCGTCGCCGATGCGAAAGCCGACGTGGCCAGCGCCAAGGCCGACGCCAAGGTCAGCAAGGCCAAGGCCCATCACAAGGCCAGCAAAGCGAAAGTGAAAGCGGACGCAACGAAAGCGGCAGAAGCCGTACCGGCAGCGCCAGCGCCAGCGAAGTAATCGCGGCAATCGCCACGGGAGCGCGTCCGCCGGGTCTGCGCTTCCGTGGCGGCTTCGCCCGCAGTATCAAAGACAGCTTCGGCTGTCTTTTTTTTTCGCGGCTGGCACTGGTAGCGCATGAGCGGCACTGACGACCGGAAGCAAAACCTCCAACGTAAAACCGTGTAAAGATGTAAAAAAACAACGCTTTTCAGTCACAAAAAGTCCCCATTCCGGCCCCTCCTCAAATAGAATTGAGAATTATTCTCATTCTCATCCTTGATTCAGGAGCCGTTTCAATGCCAGGTCGCACCGTTCTTTCCGCCGCATCGTCCACCCCATCCTGCCCCGCCGCGCTGTCGTTGCGCCCGCTGGCCCTGGCCATTTCACTGGCGCTCGGCGCCGGCATGGCGCATGGCGCCGACGGCGCCCCCGCCGATGATGCTGGCGAAGATACGCCCGTGATGCAAACCATTACCGTCACGGGCAGCAGCGACGCGAACGCCTACACGGCGCGCAAAAGCGCCTCGGCCAGCAAGTTCGACCTGTCGCTGCGCGAGACGCCGCAGGCCGTTTCCGTGGTCACGCGCGCGCAAATGGACGATTTCAGGCTCGATAACGCCAGCAAGGTGCTGGCGCAAACGACGGGCGTGACGGTGGAAGCGGTAGAAACGGACCGCAGCTATTACACGGCGCGCGGCTACGACATCACCAACTTCCAGTTCGACGGCGTCGGCATTCCTTTCGTCTTCGGCAATGTGATGGGCGACCTCGATACGGCGCTGTTCGAGCGCGTCGACATCGTGCGCGGCGCGAATGGCCTGATTTCCTCGACCGGCAATCCGTCGGCCACCGTCAACTTCGTGCGCAAGCGCCCGACCCAGGGCCTGGCCGCTGCTGCCGGCGTCACGCTGGGCTCCTGGAACACGCGCCGCGTCGATGCCGACGTCTCGACGCCGCTCGGCAGCGACGGCAAGGTGGCGGCCCGCTTCGTCGCCGCCCACGAGGAAGGCGATTCCCACCTGGACCGCTACTCGCCGCGCAAGGATGTCGCCTACGCCATCGTCGAAGCGAAACTGACGCCGGACACCCGCCTGGCCGTGGGCCACAGCTACCAGAACAACCTGGCCAGGGGCGGAATGTGGGGCGCCCTGCCCGTCGCCTACACGGACGGCACGCCCACCGACTACCCGGTTTCCGCCTCGACGTCGGCCGACTGGTCGCGCTGGAGCATCCTCAACAACAGCACCTTCGCCGAACTGGCGCACCAGTTCAATGCCGACTGGCGCGTGACGGCCACGGCCACCTACAACCGCTCCACCTCGGATTCCAAACTGTTCTACGTCTACGGCACGCCGGACAAGGCCACGGGCGACGGCTTGTTCAGCTACCCTTCGCGCTATGCCTCGGCCAACAAGCAGCGCCTGCTCGATGTCGCCGCCACGGGCACATTCACGCTGGCCGGGCGCCGGCATGACCTCAGCATGGGCCTGGCCTGGTCGAAGTCCACGCTCGACGACGTGTCGTATTATGGCCGCGGCATCGGCACGGCCCTGCCGAACGGCGCGGCCTTCGACGGCTCCTACCCGGAACCGCTCTTCGATGCATCGACCAATGGCAGCGCCTACAAGGACGAACGCAAGAATGCCTACCTGGCCGCCCGCTTCAACCTGGCCGACAACGCCAAGCTGCTGGCGGGCGTGAACACCGTCAAGGCCGACAGCACGGGCAGCGCGTATGGCGTCAGCCAGGCCAAGTCGCAGAGCGATACCACGCCCTACGTGGGCCTGGTGTACGACATCGGCCGCCATGTGTCGGCCTACGGCAGCTACACGGAAATCTTCAACCCGCAAAGCAGCATCGACCGCACGGGCCAGACCCTGGCGGCGGCCACCGGCAAGAGCCTGGAAGCGGGCTTGAAAAGCGACTGGTTCGACGGCCGCCTGAACCTGTCCGGCGCCCTGTTCAAGACGCGCCAGAAGAACGTGGCCGAAGCGGCCGGCACCACGCCCGACCTCAAGACGTTCTACAAGGGCGTCGATTCGGAATCGCAGGGTTTCGAGCTCGATGCCTCGGGCGAGCTGGCGAAAGGCTGGCAGGCGAACGCCGGCTATGCGCAGCTGCGCATCGAAGGCGACGACGGCCACGATGCGCGCACCTTCATCCCGCGCAAGCGCTTTCACCTGGCCACCACCTATCACGTGCCGGCCGTGCCGGCGCTGAAGCTGGGCGCCAGCCTGACCTGGCAGGACGCCATCTACAACAAGGTCGACGACAGCACCACCCTGCACCAGGGCGCCTACGCGCAACTGGGCCTGATGGCCAGCTACGCCATCAGCCGCAACGTCAGCCTGTCGCTGAACCTGAACAATGTGACGGACAAGAAGCACCTGACCAGCCTGTACTGGACCCAGTCGCTGTACGCGGCAGGCCGCAATGGCAGCGCCACCCTGAGCTGGAAGTACTAGGGAGCCGCCATGCGACTGCGTCCTCCCATGGTTGTTCTGCACCGCTGGTTCGGCCTGGCGGTGGCGCTCTTCCTGTTCATTTCCGGCCTGACGGGCGCCGTGATCTCGTGGGATCACGAGCTCGATGCCTGGCTCAATCCGCAGCTGTTCCACGCCGCAAGCGCCGCCAGTGACGGCCCCGCAAAATCGGGACTGGAGCTGGCGCAGCAGCTCGAGGCGCAGGACCGGCGCCTGCGCGTGAACTACACGCTCACGGCGATCGAGCCTGGCCACACGGCGCTGATCGCGGTGGAAGGCCGGCCCGACCCGGCCACCGGCAAGCCGTTCGAGCCGGGCTTCAACCAGGTGGCCGTCGACCCGGCCACGGGCGCCATCCAGGGCACGCGCCAGTGGGGCGTGGTCTCGCTGACGCGCGAAAACCTGCTGCCCTTCCTGTATAAACTGCACTACACCATGCACATTCCCGATGGCTGGGGCATCGAGCTGGGCGTGTGGTTCATGGGCATCATCGGCATCGTGTGGGTCCTTGACTGCGGCATCGCCCTGTATCTGTCGTTTCCGAACTGGCGCAGCTGGCGCAAGTCGCTGGCCTTCCGCTGGCTCGAAGGGGGCCACAGGCTGAACTTCGACCTGCACCGCTCGGGCGGCGTGTGGGTCTGGTTGCTGCTGCTGGTGCTGGCCGTCACGTCCGTGTCGATGAATCTGCAAACCCAGGTGATGCGTCCCCTGGTCGCGAAGTTGTCCACGCTCAGCCCGAACGCCTTCGACAGCCGCACGCCGCAGCCCCCCGGGAACCCCATCGAGCCGCTGCTGACGCGCGAAGAGGCCGTGGCGCTGGCGAAGACGGAAGCGGCAAGACGGGGCTGGACGCTGCCGGCCGGCGGCGTGTTCTATTCTTCCGCCTACGGCCTGTATGGCGTCGGTTTCTTCGCGGCGGACAACGACCATGGCGACGGCGGCCTGGGCAATGCATGGCTGTACTTCGACGGGCGCGACGGCAAGCCGGCGGGAGGCGTGGTGCCCGGCACGGGCAGCGCCGGCGACATCTTCCTGCAGGCGCAATTCCCCCTGCATTCGGGCCGCATCCTGGGCCTGCCCGGGCGCATCCTGATTTCCGCCATGGGCCTGGTGGTGGCCATGCTGAGCGCGACGGGCCTGATCATCTGGTTGAGAAAACGCCGTGCCCGCGCGGCGCAGACCGGTAAGGCGCCGGCGCCGCTGCATGCCAACTTCAGCAAGCAGGTGCAGTAAAACGCCACAAAACGGCGCAACTGGGCGACACTGGCGATCCGACCATCGCCACGAAAGCTGTCCATGCGCCGCCTGTCCTTGTCCTTGCTGACTACCCTCCTCCTGTCCTGCGCCGCCCTGGCACAGGACAGCGCCCCCGGCACCATCGCGCAAGTCCTGCAAGCCCAGGACCGCGACAGCCACGGCGACCTGCGCGCCGTCGTCGTGCTGCGCGACGGCGCCATCGTCGCCGAACGCTATTACAACGGCGAGACGGCCGATACCCTGCACGACATCCGCTCGGCCGGCAAGAGCATCACCGCCCTGCTGGCCGGTGCGGCCGTGGCGCGCGGCCAGCTGGCGACGACAAAAACCGTGGGCGACTACTGGCCCGAAGTGGCCGGCAGCCCGGCGGGCAAGGTCGTCCTCGACGACGTGCTGACCATGCGTTCGGGCCTGGCCGCCTTCGATGAAGACGAACAGTCGCCCGGCAATGAAGACAAGCTCGATGCGGCGCCCGACCCCGCCGCCTTCGTGCGCGGCGTGCCGGCCGCAATAAAGCCGGGCAGCGCCTACCGCTACAACTCGCTGGGGGCGTACATCGCCGGCAGGGTGGTGGAAAACGCCAGCGGCGCCGACCTGGAAGACTACGCCGCCAAGGTGCTGTTCGCGCCACTGGGCATCAGGCGCTGGAGCTGGGGCCGCGACGTGGCCAACCATCCGAAGGGACAGGGCAATCTGTCGCTGCGGGCGCGCGATACGGCGAAAATCGGCCAGATGGTGCTCGACGACGGCGTGGTTGACGGCAGGCGCGTGATCGACGCCGCCTGGCTGCACGCGGCGCTGGCGCCGCGCGTAGCCGTCGGCGCCGTCGACCGCTACGCCGACAGCTACGGCTATTTCTGGTACGCGAAGACGCAGGAGATTGGAGGACAGCAAATCGCCGTGTATTTCGCCTCCGGCAATGGCGGCAACAAGATCTATGTGATTCCATCGCACCGCATGGTGGTGAGCATCGCGTCCAGCGCCTACGGCAAGGCACATGGACAGCGCCGTTCGGAAGACATCCTGAAGGCCATCCTGAAAGCGGATGCCACGCAGATGTAAGCGTTTGTAATGACCGTCAACGCAAGCGTCCCGGGGCGCGTTTTATGCTCAGTGACACGGGAATCATCCCGGCACCAACAGATACACCAGACAAACCACCACTGAGGACTGCACCATGAAAAAAGTAATCGCTACCCTGATCGCCGGCCTGTTCGCAACCGCTGCCTTTGCCCAGACGCCTGCAGCTCCTGCAGCCACCCCGGCAGCCTCGGTTCCCGCCAAAGTGGAAGCGGCCCACACCAAGGCCGTCGTGAAAGCCGATGCCAAGGAAGCGCAAACGGTCGTGAAAGCGGATGCGAAAGAAGCGAAAGCCGTCGTCGCCGCCAAGACGGACGTCGCCAGCGCCAAAGCGGAAGCGGCTACCACCAAGGCCAAAGCCCACCACAAAGCCAAGAAAACCAAGGCCAAGGCTGACGAAAAGCTGGCATCGGCCACCGCTGAAGCGGCTCCAGCGAAGTAATTTCTTCCCACTGCATTCACCCGAAAAAACACCAAGGATCTCATCATGAAAAAAGTTATCGCCACCCTGATCGCCAGCCTGTTCGCCACCGCCGCTTTCGCCCAGACGCCAGCCGTCGCGCCAGTCGCTCCAGTGGCACCGATTCCTGTCGTCGCCCCTGTCGTCAAGGCTGAAGCACCGGCAGCAGCCGTCAAGCCGGCCGCGCACAAGAAAGCCAAGCATCACAAGGCGAAGAAAGCGGCACCAGCAACGCCGGCAACGCCAGCAACTCCGGCCGCACCAGCAGCTTCCGCACCAGCAGCAGCGCCAGCGCCAGCCAAGTAATCACGGCCGCAGCAAGCAAAAAGACAGGGTTTTCCCTGTCTTTTTTTTCGTCCGCTTATTGTGGCATCAGCACCGTGTCGATGACATTGATCACGCCATTCGACTGGTACACGTCATAGGTGCTGATGTTGGCGCTGTTGCCGCCTTCATCCATCACCACGATGTTGTGCATGCCGTTCATGGCGAACATCAGCTTGCCCCCGCTGGCCGTGGGCAAGGTGGCTTTACCGTCATGCATCTTGATTTCCCTGGCCAGCGCCTTGAAGTCGTATTTGCCGGGCACCACGTGGTAGGTGAGGATTTTCGTCAGGGTCGCCTTGTTTCCGGCTTGACCAGGGTGTCGACCAGGCCAGCCGCCTTCACGGCGGCGACCAGGGTCGTGTGGTCGGCCGAATTGACGGCGTTGTCGACGATGTCCCTGGACGGATACATGCTCTGGCCACCGACCATGGTCGCCATGTCGGCGGCAAAGGGGGCGCTGGCGGCCAGCATGGACGTAATGAACAGGGTATTGTCGGCTTACGCGCTGCGCGCTAAGCCGACCTACAGCGCTGAGCCGACCTGCGCCAACCATAAAAAAACGGCGCCGTGCAATGCACGACGCCGTTCTTGACTGGCTTATCGCCGGGATACTAGTTGGCCGCGACTTGCGGCTCCGTCTCGCCCCAGCCGCCGCCCAGGGCGCGGATCAGCGCCACCGTGGTGACGGCGCGGTTGCCGCGCAGCTGCACGGCATTGCGCTCGATGGCCGCCAGGTTGCGCTGCGCGTCGAGCAGATCAAGGTAGCTGGAACGGCCCGCGTCGTACAGCTTTTGCGCCAGGTCGGCCGAGCGGCGCGCCGAGACGACGGCTTCGTCGATCTGCTGCGTCTGGCCCGACAGGATGCGCAGGCCGGCCAGGTTGTCTTCCACCTCGGCGAAGGCCACCAGCACGCTCTGGCGATACGTCGCCACCGATTCTTCCAGCTGCGCTTCGCTGCGGCTCACGGCCGCCTTGTTGCGGCCACCGTCGATGATGGGCATCGACATCAGGGCGCCCAGCAGCCAGGAGCGGCTGCTCCACTTGAAGATGTCCGAGAAGGTATCGGACGCGCCGCCGCCGGAAGCGTTCAGGCTCAAGGCGGGGAACATGGCCGACTTGGCCACGCCGATGCGCGCATTCGACGCTTCCATGGTGCGCTGCGCCGACGCGATGTCGGGACGGCGTTCCAGCAGGGACGACGGCATGCCGGCCGGGATCACGGGCAGGAAGCCGCTGTCCTGCAGGGGGTTGACGCCGGCCGTGAAGCTGGCGGCAGGTTTGCCCAGCAGGACGGCCAGCGCATGCTCGCTGGTGGCGCGCTGGCGCTGCAGGCCGATGGCTTCGGCGCGCACGGTCGACAGCTCCGTGCGGGCACGGGACAGGTCAAATTCGCCGATGTCGCCCAGGTCGTAACGGCGCTGGTTCACATGCACGCTCTCCTCGCGCAGGCGCACCGTCTGTTCCAGGGTCGCCAGTTCGGCGTCCGTGGCGCGCAGCTGGAAGTAGGTTTGCGCCACGTCGGCCTGCAAGGACAGCAGCACCGAGCGGTAAGTCGCTTCCACGGCCAGCGCATCGCTGCGCGAGGCGCTGACGTTCGATGCCACCCTGCCGAACAGATCGACTTCGTAGCTGGCCGTCAGGTTGGCCTGGTAGACGTTGGTCGCCGCCACCGGCGCGCCGTTCGGCAAGCCGAGCGACACGGCGGAAGCGCGGTTGCGCTGGCCGCCCACGTTCACGCCCACTTGCGGAATGCGGTCCGCTTCGGCGATGCCGGCAATCGCCCTCGCCTGCTTGACGCGGGCGGCGGCGACCGCCAGGTTGGCGTTCGCCTGCGTGGCCTCGTTGATCAGGCCAGTCAAAGCCGGATCATTGAACGCCAGCCACCACTCGCCGCGCGCCTGGCGCTCGGCCGGCACGCCCTGCTTCCAGCGCGTGCCGTCGGCTGCCGTCTGCACGGCAGGCAAGGTTTGTGCTTCCTTGAACGCCGCCGGCGTCTCGATCTGCGGCTGCTTGAACTCGGGCGCCGCGCAGGCGGCCAGCAGGACTGCGGCGGCCATGGCGCTCAAGACGGGCGCCGCGCGCCGGATGATTGCATTGGTTTTCAATATATATCTCCTTCCAGGTCCAGCGCTGGCGCGGCGACAGGCTTGGCGGCAGCGGCGGCTGGTTTTTTCTCAAAACGCTGCGCCAGGGTGCGCAGCAGTACGTAGAACACGGGCGTCAGGAACAGGCCGAAGAAGGTCACGCCCAGCATGCCGGCGAATACCGCCACGCCCATCGCATGGCGCATTTCCGAACCGGCGCCGTGCGAGAACACCAGGGGCACCACGCCCATGATGAAGGCGATCGACGTCATCAGGATCGGACGCAGACGCAGACGGCACGCTTCCAGCGCCGCTTGCACGACGGTGCGGCCATGCTCTTCCAGTTCGCGGGCAAATTCCACGATCAGGATGGCATTTTTTGATGCCAGCCCCACCAGCACGAACAGCGCGATCTGGGTGAACACGTTGTTGTCGCCGCCGGTCAATTTGACGCCCAACAGCGCGCAGAGGATCGACATCGGCACGATCAGGATCACGGCCAGCGGCAGGGTCCAGCTTTCATACTGGGCAGCGAGCACCAGGAACACCAGCAGCACGCACAGCGGGAAGACATAGATCATCGTATTGCCGGACAAGATGTCCTGGTAGGTCAGCTCCGTCCACTCATACGAAATCCCCTGCGGCAGCACTTCCTTGGCGATGCGCTCCAGCGCGACTTGCGCCTGGCCGCTCGATACGCCAGGGGCTGCGCCGCCGTTGAAATCGGCTGCGGCATAGGCGTTGTAGCGCTGCACGCGGTCAGGACCATAGCTGTCCTTGACGCGCATCAGCGACGACAGCGGGATCATCTCGCCCTTGTCATTGCGTACCTTCAGCTGCGCGATGTCCTGCGCATGCGAACGGAATGCCGCATCGGCCTGCACGCGCACCTGGTAGGTGCGGCCAAACTGGTTGAAGTCATTCACGTACAGCGAACCGAGGTTGATCTGCAAGGTCTGGTAAATCGTTTGCAGCTGCACGCCCATCTGCTTGGCTTTCACGCGGTCGACGTCGGCGAACAGCTGCGGCACGTTGATCTGGTAACCCGAGAACACGCCCGCCAGTTCCGGCGTCTGGTACGCTTTCGCGGCCAGTGCCTGGGTGGCGTTGTACAGCGCGTCGTAACCGAGGTTGCCGCGGTCTTCGATCATCATCTTGAAGCCGCCGATGGTACCGAGGCCGTTGACGGGCGGTGGCGGGAAGACCATGATGAAGGCGTCCTGGATACCGCCCAGGCGCTTGTTGATCTCGGCCGCGATGGCGCCGCCGGACAGCTCCTTGGTCGTACGCTCGTCGAACGGCTTCAGGGTGGCGAAGACGATGCCGGCGTTTGGCGCGTTGGTAAAGTCGTTGATCGACAGGCCGGGGAAGGCGATGGTCGATTCGACGCCCGGCACCGACTTGATGACGTCGGACATGCGGCGCACGACATCTTCCGTGCGGTCCAGCGAGGCGGCGTCAGGCAATTGCGCAAAGCCCACCAGGTATTGCTTGTCCTGCGCCGGCACGAAGCCGGCCGGCACGGACTTGAAGGTGAAGATGGCGGCAACGACCAGCAGCGCATACACGCCCAGCGAGGCGCTCTTGCGGCCCAACACGCCCTTCACGCCCGCTTCGTAGCGGTGCGAGGCGCGGCCGAAGAAGCGGTTGAACCAGGCGAAGAAGCGGCCGAAGACCATGTCCATGCCGCGCGTCAGCGCGTCTTTCGGCGCATCGTGCGGTTTCAGCAAAGCGGCCGACAGGGCCGGCGCCAGGGTCAGCGAGCTGAAAGCGGAGATCACGGTCGAAATGGCGATCGTCAGCGCGAACTGGCGGTAGAACTCGCCCGACAGGCCGGGCACGAAGGCGATCGGCACGAACACGGCGCACAGCACCAGGGCGATGGCGACGATGGGACCGCTCACCTCTTTCATGGCCTGGATGGTGGCGTCGCGCGGCGAGAGGCCTTCCTCGATGTTGCGCTCGACGTTTTCCACCACGACGATGGCGTCATCGACGACGATACCGATGGCCAGCACGAGGCCGAACAGCGACAGGGTGTTGATCGAGAAGCCAAAGCCCAGCATCACGGCAAAGGTGCCGACGATCGAGACGGGAACGGCCAGCAGCGGGATGATCGATGCGCGCCAGGTTTGCAGGAAGATGATCACCACCAGCACCACCAGGGCGATGGCTTCCAGCAGTGTGTGGATTACGGCTTCGATGGACGAACGCACGAACTGCGTGGGGTCGTACTCGATGCGGTATTCCACGCCTTGCGGGAAGTCTTTTTTCAGTTCGTCCATCTTGGCGCGCACGTCGGAAGACAATTGCAGCGCGTTGGCGTTCGGCGCTTCGAAAATACCCATGCCGACGGCAGGATTGTTGTTCAGCAGCGAACGCAGCGAGTAGCTGTTTGCGCCCATTTCCACGCGCGCCACGTCCTTCAGGTGCGTCACGGCGCCGTCGGCATTGGTGCGCACGATGATGGCGCCGAATTCCTCGGGCGTCTGCAGACGACCCTGCGTGTTGACGGTCAGCTGGAAGTCCGAGTTCTTCGCTGGCGAGGCGCCGATCACGCCGGCAGCCACCTGCACGTTCTGCTCGCGGATCGCGTCGACGACGTCATTGGCCGTCATGCCGCGCGCCGCCACCTTTTGCGGGTCGAGCCAGATGCGCATCGCATAGTCGCCGGCGCCGAAGATCTGGATGTCGCCCATGCCGGGCAAACGGGCCAATTGGTCCTTGACGTTCAGCACCGCGTAGTTACGCAGGTACATATCGTCATAGCGCTTGTTCGGCGACACCAGGTGCACGACCATGGTCAGGTTGGGCGAGGACTTGACGGTCGTCACGCCGATCTGGCGCACTTCCTCGGGCAGGCGCGGCAAGGCGCGCTGCACGCGGTTCTGCACCTGCGTCTCGGCCTGCTCGACGTTGGTGCCGATCTTGAAGGTCACGGTCAGCATCATCGCGCCGTCGGACGTGTTTTGCGAGGACATGTAGAGCATGTTCTCGACGCCGTTGATCTGCTCTTCGAGCGGCGCGGCCACGGTTTCGGCGATCACTTTCGGGTTGGCGCCCGGGTATTGCGCGCGCACCACCACCGATGGCGGCACGACGTCGGGATATTCGGAGATGGGCAGGCCGAATATCGACAGCAGCCCGGCCACGAATATGACGATCGACAGCACCGCCGCGAAAATCGGCTTGTCGATGAAAAAGCGGGAAAAATTCATGTTTATTCCTTGGAAGTCGATGCTGCTTTCGCGGCGATCTTGGCGTCTTTTGCTTCAGGTTTTGCGGGAGCGACGGGCGCGGTCGGGTCGAAATCCATCGCCACCATCTGCGGCGTCACGGGCGCGCCGGGGCGCACGCGCTGCAAGCCGTTGACGACGATTTTTTCGCCCGCCTTCAAGCCTTCGCGCACCACGCGCAAGCCGTCCGAGGTCGGGCCCAGCTTGACGGCGCGGTATTCGGCCTTGTTATCGGCGCCCACCACGTAGACATATTTACGGCTTTGATCCGTGCCGACCGCGCGGTCGGAGATCAACAGCGCCGTGCTTTGCGCGTGCGGGCCGTTGCCGCCATCGAGCTGGATGCGTGCGAACAGGCCCGGTACCAGCTGGCGCTCGGCGTTGGCGAAGGTGGCGCGCATGCGCACGCTGCCCGTGGCCGGGTCGAGCTGGTTGTCGACGAATTCCAGCTTGCCTTCGTGCGGGAAGCCCGTTTCATTGGCCAGGCCCACCTTGACGGTGACGGGCGTGCCCTTTTGCGCCGTGCCGGCCACGCGCAGGTAGGTATCTTCATCGCCGTCGAAGCTGGCGTAGATGCGGTCCGTCGACACCACCGACGTCAAAATGGCGGAAGCGTCGATCAGGTTGCCGACGGTGATTTCCGCCTTGCTGACGCGGCCGCTGATCGGTGCCTGCACCTGCGTGTACGACAGGTTCAGCCTGGCCGCTTCATACGCGGCTTGCGCCGAACGGACATTCGCGT
Organism: Janthinobacterium aestuarii; assembly: GCF_046113285.1. Taxonomy (NCBI): domain Bacteria; kingdom Pseudomonadati; phylum Pseudomonadota; class Betaproteobacteria; order Burkholderiales; family Oxalobacteraceae; genus Janthinobacterium; species Janthinobacterium aestuarii. The sequence continues at coordinate 2,284,278 of NZ_CP142524.1, read as the reverse complement.
CCAGCTCTTTCAGACCCGACGCCTTTTCATCGAATTCGCGCTGGGCGATGGCCTTTTCGGCCAGCAGCTTTTCAGCGCGCGACAGTTCCAGCTTGGCCAGTTCCGCCTTGGCGCGGGCCGAGGCGGCCGTGCCTTCGGCGCGCGATACTTCGGCCTGAAATGGACGCGGATCGATGACGAACAACACATCGCCCTTCTTCACTTCGCTGCCCGGCTTGAAGTTGACGGCCGTGATGAAGCCCCCGACTCTCGAGCGGATTTCCACGCGCTCGATCGCTTCCAGGCGGCCCGAGAATTCCTGCGTTTCCGTGATCTGTTTTTCAACGACGGCGGCGGCCGAGATGGGCGGGCCGCCGGCCGCTGGCGCGTCGGGCACCTTGCTATTGGCCGAATCGCAGCCGGCCAGGCTCACGGCCACCAGTCCCGCCAGCGCGAGCGAGGCCGCCAGGGGCTTGAGCAGAGTGGAAAATTGTTGAACGTTTTTCATTTTATTTCCCTGTTTTATGAAAATTTCTAATGATATGGGCGGCAGAAAGCAACCCAGCTGAAAAAGTGAATGGTGGTGCCATGGCGCCCGACGGCGCTCGATCAAAGGTAAACAGGCCGCCTGCTGCTTGAAAGCGGACGGGGACGACGAAGCTGGCTGTGCGAACGCACAACGCAGACAGGAAGAGAACTACACTGCGTAGTGTAGCAACCGAAACTCAAAAAGTAAACTGATTAGTGTAAGTTTTTTTGCAGTGCCGCAGATGGCGGCTTTATGACTCGGGCTCCTGCCCCAGTCCGGCGACGAAACTGCTAATTTCGCTCAATACCTGCACCTTGCAGGCGCATTCATTACGGGCGGTCGCGTCTTGCAGCGGCGCGGCGGCCATGCGCCGCACGGTGGTCTTGATGCCGCAGGCGATCAATTTGCTGCCGTATTGTTCAGCCTCGTCGCGCAATGGGTCATCTTCGCTGGACAAGATCAAGGCTGGCGGCAGGTTCTTCAGGCGGCTCGACTGCAATGGCGACGCGTACGGGTGGGTGCGGTCAGCGGCATTCGGCAGGTAGCCGCGGTAGGCGGCGGCGCATTGATCGGCCACTTCGGCCAGGTCCGGACAGGTCGGCAAGTGGCGCATCGAACAGGTCGACAGGCCGGGGTCGAGCATGGGCATGATCAGCACCTGGCCCGCGAGGGGCGGGCCGCCCCGGTCGCGCGACATCATGGCGCACACGGCAGCCAGGTTGGCGCCCGCTTCGATGCCCGACACCACCATCTGCTTGCCCGTCCAGCCCAGCTTGGACTTGTTCTTTTTCGCCCACAGCAGCACGGCATGCGCGTCTTCCACGGCGGCGGGGAATGGCCGCACCTTCGCCAGCGTGTAGTTCGCGGCCAGCACCACGTGGTCGGGATTGCTCAGCACGAGGCAGCGCAGGAAGTCGTCCGCGTCGTCCAGGTCGCCGGCCACAAAGCCGCCGCCATGGAAGAAGACCATCAGGTTCGGCTGCTTGGCGCCCGGCACGCCGGCTGTATAGACGCGCGCGCCGAGCGCATCCTGCGCGCCCTGCACCTGGATGTCGCGTATCTTCAGCGCCTGGCCAGGTGCCAGTTCGGCCGTGGTGTCGGCAATGCTCATTGCGCCACCACCGGCTGCACCGCCACATCGCGTACCGCGTCGTTCAGGCACAACAGGGCGATGCCGCCCACTTCATGGGTCAGGGCGCTATAAGCGCTGGCTTCGCTTTGCGCCGCCAGCGAGTAGGCATCCGTCGATACCATCGCGGCCAGAGCCAGCAGGCTCGCCGCCAAGGCGAATACTGCAAAGTTTCCATTCCGATGACCCATGATGTTTCTCCTGTTGTACTTCCTGCGGCATCACATTTATGCTGCAGTACAACAACTATAGACTTGATCTACAATCTGATAAAGAGTGCAATGCCGAATTGATTGTTCAGGATTCTGAATAATCGCGAAGAAAGTGATAGGAAATCAAGTGAACAAGCTGCAAGCCATGGAAGTTTTCATCCAAGTCGTCGATGCGGGCGGTTTTACGCGCGCGGCGGAAAACATGCAGTTGCCCAAAGCCACCGTGTCGACCTTGATCCAGTCGCTGGAAGCGAGCCTGTCGGTCAAGTTGCTCAACCGCACCACGCGCCACGTCAGCATCACCTCCGACGGCGCCGCGTATTACGAACGCTGCGTGCGCATCCTGTCGGACGTGCGCGAAGCCGAGGAATCGCTGTCGCGCACGCGCCTGAGTCCCAGCGGACGGCTGCGCGTGGACGCGCCCACGGCCCTGGCCAGCGAACTGATCATCCCTGCCCTGCCCGACTTCTTCGCCCGCTACCCCGATATCTCGCTGGAACTCGGCTGCAGCGACCGTCCCGTCGACCTGATCGAGGAAGGCGTCGACTGCGCCGTGCGCGGCGGCGAACTGGGCGATTTGAACCTGATCGCGCGCCGGGTCGGCGTGCTGCATTTCATCACCTGTGCCGCACCCGGCTACCTGGCGCGCCATGGCACGCCGCTGCACCCGAACGACCTGGCGCAGCACCGGGGCGTGAATTTCTTCTCCGCCAAGACGGGCAAGACCTTCGAATGGGATTTCACGCGCGCCGGCGAACGCATCCAGATGTCCATGCCCAGCCATATTGCCTTGAACGACTCGAACGCCTACGCGGCGGCCGGCCTGGCGGGCCTGGGCATCGTGCAAATGACGCATTTCATGCTTGCGCCCCTGATGGAACAGGGCAAAATGGTGGAATTGCTGGGCGATTGGGAATCCGACCCCCTGCCCATCCACGTGATCTATCCGCCCAACCGCCACCTGTCCGCCAAGGTGCGCGTATTCGTCGAATGGGTCGCCGACATGTTTACCAACCACCCGGCCACGCAGCTGAAGGGCAAGAGCACCCTGCCCGCGCGTGCCGCCCTGACCGAGGCCCAGCCATGACCGCAGCAAGCACATCACCGCACCTGCACCTGCACCCGCACCGCATCGTCTTTCTCGACCGTGACAGCCTGATCGCCACCGTGCGCCCGCCCGCCTTCGCCCACAGCTGGGAAGAATATCCGCATACCAAGGGCAGCGAGCAGACGGTAGCCCGCCTGCAAGGCGCCACCATCGCCATCACGAACAAGGTGCCGCTGCGCGCGGCCGAACTGGCGCAGCTGCCCCACCTGAAAATGATCGCCGTGGCCGCCACGGGCACGGATATCCTCGACCTGGCCGCCTGCCGCGCGCGGGGCATTATCGTCGCGAATATCCGCGACTATGCGCGCGCCACCGTGCCCGAACACACGCTGGCCCTGATGCTGGCCCTGCGCCGCCAGCTCATCGCCTACCGCGCGGACGTGGAAGCGGGCCTGTGGCAGAAGTCCGACCGCTTCTGCCTGTTCGGCCACCCGATCCGCGACCTGGCCGGCAGCCGCCTGGGTTTGCTCGGCTACGGCGCGCTGGGCAAGTCCGTGGCCCAGCTGGGACGCGCCTTCGGCATGCAGGTGATCGTCCACAACCGTTCCCCGATCGAGGAAGACGGCGTGCAGGAAGTGAGTTTTGATGAACTGCTGGCCACCTCCGACGTGCTCAGTCTGCACCTGCCCTTGACGGACAAGACGCGCAACATCATCGGAGAGCAAGAGCTGGCGCGCATGCAGCCCACGTCCCTGCTGATCAACACGGCGCGGGGCGGCCTCGTCGATGAAGCGGCGCTGGCCGACGCATTGACCCGTGGCGTGATCGCCGGCGCCGGCTTCGACGTGCTATCGAAGGAACCGCCGCCGCCAGACAATCCGCTGTTGAACTTGCGCCTACCCAACTTCATCCTCACCCCGCACACGGCCTGGGCCAGCGGCGAGGCCATGCAAAAGCTGGCCGACATATTGATCGGCAATATCGAAGCGTTCGAACGCGGCGCTCCCGTGAACGTGGTGGCATGAGCGTCTTGCACGAGCTCGATGAACTGCTGTGCGGCGACGACGAGGAATACGACCGCCTCGACCTGTTTCACGAGGCGGACGAACTGATCGGGCAATTGCGGACCGCCGACGTGCCCGCGCTGCTGCAACTGTGGCCGCAGCGCGAGCTATGCTGGCAGCAGCGTTTCACGCAAGCGAGCGCTTCCATCGACGGCGCCGTGCTGCGCGCGCTGCTGGCCGGTTTGCTGCAGATCAGGGAGACGACGCACGGCGTGTTCGAACTGATGTCGCGCCTGCCTGCGACAGCCGACGCCTCTGCGCTCAGCGACGCGCTGCTCGACTACGCCGAGCAAGCCTGGCATGCGGACCAGGGGCGGCACCGGCAAATCCAGATCAGCTGCTGGAGCTGCGGGCTGTCGGGCCGACTGCTGAAGCGGCTGGGGCTGTCTGCCTGGAAGGAAGCGGGGCTGTAGGCCTTACGGCGCGGCGGGACGCTCAAAACTGAAACCCGGCGCATACGCATGATAGCCGTCGAAATCGCCCTTGCCAATGGCGGCACCTTGGCTGCGGGCGATCGCATACGCCATGCTGAAGTGAAAGTAGAAATTCGGCAGGATGTACAAATTCAAATACTCGCCGGCCGGCAGCGCGATGTCGGCAAAGCCGGCGCGGTCGCGGCAGATGCGGTCTGGCGGCCCGTCGAAGCGCTCTGCGGGAATCGCCTTGAGATAACGCATGGTCTGCGCGATCTGTTCCTGCAGGCTGGCGGCGGCGCTGAAATCGGCCACCTCCAGCCCCGCCAGCGGGCAGCAGCCGCGCAGCGAAAAGCTTACGGCTGCGCGCACCTGCTGGGCAAACGGCAGCATGTCCGGGTGCAGCCGCGTGGCCAGGATCTGCGGCTGGGCCTCGAGCTTGTCCAGCATGGCCGACAACTGGCCCAGCGAGCGGCAAAAGATGGCGACGGGGTGGCTGTTCATCATTTCCTTGTGCAAGATTCACGATGACAAGAGTGTGCCACAGGCACCCGCGTCGCCGCAGCGTTATCGCCGGTGCTTGCTGAAAAATTCCCACATCACCTCATTTGCATCGATGGCGCGCGTGGTCTTGCCGATGGGCAGGCCAACATTGAAAGCGTCGGCACCGGGCCACGTGTGGCCGCCTTCCTTGACGGTAAGCAAGGCCACCTTGGCGCCGCCCGCACCCTGCTCCAGCCAGCTTACTTGCGTGGCGTCGCCGGCGGCACCGGGAATCAGGCGCGGCTGCGGCGTGGCGCCTTCGATGCCGTTGTGCCTGCGCCAGTAATCGAAGGTGCCTTCTGCCGACAGGTAGCTGGCAGCCTTGCCCTCAAACAGCACCACCTTGTCGGCCATGCCCTGTATCAGCAGCATGCCCACCTTGTCCTTCTGCTTGTGGTGCTGCAGCACCGGTTCCGGCATGGGCGCGCCCACCGAGGCGACGGCGGCGAACTGCTGGGGCAGCTCGGCCGCCAGGCGCAAGGCAAAGAAGCCGCCGCGCGACAGGCCCGTCGCATACACGCGCTTGTCATCAATGCGGTAATCCTGTTTGAGTTTGCTCAATATCGCTTGCGTAAAGCCGACGTCATCGGTGCCGGCCAGGTAATCCATGCCGAAGCCCACGTTCCAGTCCTGCCTGATGCCTTGCGGATAGACGACGATGAACCGGTACCGCTCGGCCGCCTTGTTCATCTGCGTATACAGCATCTGTTCCGCCATGCTCATGCCGCCGCCATGGAAATTGAAGACGACGGGAAAGTTCTGCTGGGGCTGGCTTTGATACGCCTCCGGCGTATAGACGATGTAGCGGCGCTTTTCCTCCTTGTGGACTAGGCTGCTCACTTGCGCCAGAACCGGGAGGCTGGTGCACGCCAGCACCAGCAGGCTGATAAGAAGTTTCATGCGGTTTTCTCCATTCATCAAAAGCTTGCAGCTTATGCAAGCGCCGGTGAAATCGCGGTGAAATCTTCCTGCTTTTTATCGTATCTGGAGGAGAATGATGTCGACGCGGTAGTGCCCCTCGCCCGGATGGAAACGGATTTCCCAGCGCATGGCCTGCGCCACGCGCCCCAGCAAGCTTTGTCCATGCGCAAATCCCTGGACGCGCCGCGGCTGCCCCGCCGACACGGTATTGCCGATGCTCAGGCAACCTTGCGCATACGCGATGCGGATGCGGCAAGCGGGGCCGCCATGGAACAGGGCATTTGCCAGGCAGTTATTGATGAGCAACATCGTCAACTGCGGATTGCCGACGACCTCCAGGCGCTCGGGCAAGTCCAGCGTCAGCAGGCTGGCGTCCCACGGATGTTCGTCGAGCAGGCGCAGCAGGCATTGCTCGATGCAGGCGCGCAACTCGACCACCTGGCCAGGCAGCTGCTCTGCGCGCGCCAGCGCGAACAGCACCTCGATGGTGGCGCGCATGTCGTCGACACCCTGGCGCAGCTGCGCCTGCCCATCTGCCGCCAGGGGCTGCGCGCCGGCCAGCGCCAGGCTGTTGTGCATCAAGGTCAGCGGCGTGCGCAGTTCGTGGCTGACGTCGCGGGCGAATGCCTGTTCGCGCCGCAACACCGTTTGCAGTTCGGCAAACGTGGTTTCCAGGCGGCGCGCCAGGAAACCGATCTCGTCGGGACGATCGCGCTCGCTGAAATGGACGGCGCCGCCGGGCGCCAGCTGGCGCGCTTCCTGCGCCAATCTCTGCAAGGGCAGCACGAGGCGCCGCGCCAGCCAGTATGCCAGCAGCAAGGCCAGGGCGATCAGCGCCAGCGCCACGCCAGCGACGACACCGCCCACCTCCCGCACCAGGCGCTGCACTACCAGCACGGGCGCCACGTCGGCCAGCAGATACGCGCGCTGCGGCTGGCCGGCGGCAGCGAGGTCCAGCGCCAGCACGTGATAATGCTGGCCCGTCGTCGTAAACACTTCGCCGCGCGGGGCAGACGGTGGCACGTGTGCGCGCACGGCTTGAGGCAAGTCAAGGTAGCGGCCATAAACCGTGATGAGGTCGCTGCCAGACGGCGTAAGCTCACCGTGCTGACGCAAACGCTGGCTGACCACCGCCGCTTCGCGCTCGAGCAGGCGCTGCACCAGCATGTCTTCCGTCACGTAGGCGATCACCAGCGCCAGGCCCGTGTAGCACAGGCACAGCAGGACGGTGAAACCGGCCAGGGCCGCAAACAGGCGCTGCCGGATCGACCTAACCATCGCTGGCCGCCGCCTCGAAGGCCAGGCGGTAGCCCAGCTGCGGGATGGTCACGAGTACACCCGCCGCGCCAAGCAACTCCAGTTGCTTGCGCAACGCGTAGATGTGCGATTTGAGCGCGTCACTGTCGGGCGGCTGGCTGCCCCACAGGGCTTGCAGCAAGGCCGAGCGCGACACGGCGTGCGGATGCTCGCGGCACAGCAGCAGCAAAATTTTAAAACCCGTCTGCGTCAACGGCAGCGGTACGTCGCCGACCAAGGCGCGCCCTGCGCGCGTCTGCAAGGTGAATGGGCCCACGCGCATTTCCTGATGCACGTGCAGCTGCTGCCGTCGCGCCAGCGCTTCGCAGCGCAAGGCCACTTCGCGCAAGTCGAAGGGCTTGGTCAGATAGTCGTCGGCGCCGTCGCGAAAGCCGCGTGCCTTATCTTCATAAGAGTCGCGCGCCGTCAGCATCAGAATCGGCACATTGCTGGGCGCACTGGCCTTGATGGCGCGGCACACCTGCAAGCCATCGATATCGGGCAGGTTCAGGTCCAGCAGCACCACGTCATAAGTGTTGAGCGTGGCCAGCGCGACACCGAGCGCGCCCGTTCCCGCATGGTCGGTCTGCCAGCCCAGACCGTCGAGGAAATCCAATACCTGGCGCGCGATGGCCAGGTGGTCTTCCACCAGCAGGATGCTCAAGGGCGCTTTGCTCATGGAATACCGGCAAGGCGCGCATACAGCCAGAAGTTACCCGATCTTCCGCGGATTTGCCGGTAGCAGCGCAGATAGCCTTCCCGCTCGAAAGCGCAGCGTTCGAGCACGCGCAGCGAACGTGCATTGCTTTCCAGCACGGTCGCCTGGATACGCAGCAAGCCCAGGCGTTGAAAACCCCAGTCCAGCATGGACTGGACGATGGACGTGGCCACGCCCTGCCCCCACACGACAGGAGAAAGATCGTAGGCAATCTCGGCTGTGCGGTGCTGCCGAGAAATGGCATTCAAGCCGATGGTACCCACCAGCTGGCCGCCCTCGCGCAGCACCACGGCCAGGCGCATGGACGACGCCGGCTGGGCCGATGCATAATCAGCGAAATTGGCCTGCAAGTCATCGATGGAATGCAAATACCAGCTCGTGTGCTCGACGACGACAGGGTCGGCCAGGTAAGCATACCAGGCGGGCGCGTCGCTGCGTTCCAGCGGGCGCAAGGTCACGAGGGGATGGGTGGAACAGGGCAAGTCAGCCGGTTTCATCGTTTGCTCATGGAATAGTCAATCGACGGGGCAATCAGCGGCCAGCCAGGCGGCGAAATCATCGGCGGCCCGCTCGAAATCGCCGCGCTGCATCGAGCCATGGCCCACCAGGTACACGGCGCGGTCGCTCCCATCGAGGGCCAGCATGACGGCGCGCCCGCCGCTGTCGTCGCCGATGGTCATGTAGCCGGGGCAAAATTGCTGCGTCTCATACGTTTCATTGCGTTCCCGTAAGCTGTCCACGCCGTACAGCAATACCTGTTCGCCCCGCATGCTCTCTTGCCCATCCTGCAGAAAACGCAGGTAATGCGCCGGCAAGGGGGCACCCAGCCAGCGTTCAAGCGCGTCGATCGCTTGCCCGCTCACGCGGCATCCTTGCGCCGCGCTTCCCACTCGCGCCGCAGCAAGCCGTACAGTGCCGAATCGCTGACGTGGCCGCCGACGATCCAGCGCTCCGGCAAGAAGCCTTCCCTGTTAAAACCCTGGCGCTCGAGGGCGCTGGCCGAACCGGCGTTGAGCGGGTCGATATCGGCTTCCAGACGGTTCAGGTCGCGCTCGACGAAGGCGTACTCGATCAGCGCCGACAGCGCCTCGTGCATATAGCCACGGCCCCAGTACGGACGCGCCAGCGCATAGCCGATCTCGGCGCGGCGGTTCTGGCGGTGCACGGAAAACAGCGTGCAGCTGCCCACATATTCGCCCGTCTGCTGCAGTTCGATGGCGAAGCGGAAGAACTCTTCGTTCTCGAAGGCGGCGCTGTCCTCGGCGATCTGGCGCGCGGCGCGGCCGGCATCGTCCCAGGGCGGCTCGCTGAAATAGCGCATCACTTCGGGATCGGCATGCATGGCGAACAGGGCCGCCTCATCGGATGGCTGCGGCTTGCGCAGGATCAGGCGTTCGGTGGTGATGGTCTTGCTGTAGGTCATGGCGCTCCAGTCTGGCGGCAAACGGACGAATGCTTATTATTCCATGCAACTATAACGAAGTGGCAATTTTGTGACGGTGCTTTTAATGTAATATGGCAATATTTCGACCATATCATTGATGCAACTTCATGATCCGCTCATGCACGCAGTAAAACACGCAGCCAACACCGAAGCCGACCATGCCCATCCCTAAAATCCACCTCACCATGCCGCTTGCCCTGGGAGCACTGGCCGTCTGGCTGGGCTTGAGCATGGGCGGGCGCTGGCTGGAATCGGCCGGCTACGCCTTGCCGGGCGCCGCCGTCACCGGCCGTATCGGCCTGTCGTGGGCGCTGGCCGCCGTATTCGCGCTGGCGCTGCTGTTGGCGTCAAGCCGGCCCCGCGAAGCGGGCCTGAGCACGCCGCAGCCATGGAAAACGGTGTGGCTCGCCTCGCCGCCCCTGCTGTATGCGCTGCTGATGCTGTTGCTGGCCTGGGCCGGCGGCTGGCCGCAACCGCGCGTGCTGCTGATCGTCGCGTGCAATGCGGCGCTGGTGGCCGTCTCGGAAGAGCTGATGTTCCGCGCCATCTTGCTGCAAGGAATGCTGGACCGCTACGCCGTCTGGCCCGCCGTCCTGATGTCCTCGGCGCTGTTCGGCCTGGCCCATACGGCCAACGGCCTGGCCACGGGCGACGTCAGCGGCGCCCTGTGGCAAGCCGTGGCCGCCACCTTGCAAGGCGTCGGCTATGCGGCCATCCGCCTGCGCACCCGCTCCATCTGGCCCATGGTGCTCGTGCATGGACTGTGGGATTACGCGCTGGTGACGGCCACCTTGCCGCACCCGGCCGAGGATGGCGCATCGATCCTGCCGTATATCGCCCTGCTGGCCGTGCTGCCCCTGTGCCTGTACGGCGTCTACCTGCTGCGCCCCAGCCAGCGGGCCGCCATATCTCAACTGCAACGATAAGGACTGTGCATGGCGTTTTTTTCACGTGATTACGAGGTATTCCTGTTGCTGGCCGCGCCCGATGCCATACCGCTATGGGATGCGGCGCAATGGACGCCGTTTGCCGCCAGCCTCGACGGCCTGATGGCGCAGGCGCGGGGCAAGGCCGGCGTGCGCAGCCATCAGTACAATCCCAAGGGCAAGCCGATTCCCTTTGGCCGCCTGGGCTGGGACGCCACATCGCACGCGAAGTGGGCGCACACGCCGGCCACGACGCAAGCGCGCTTCATGAGCCTGGAAGCATGGGCGCCCACCTGGACCGTCTGCGAAAAGGACAACCGGGCGCCCGATGTGTTCCTGGCCCTGGCCAATGAATCGCTGCTGGGACTGGCAGGCAAATCCCTGCAATTTGGCCAGCGCCTGGTGTGCGCCATCGCCACGGACATGGGCCCGGAAGCGGCCGCCACCTTGCGGCAAGCGCTGGCGCAACTGGCCGCGCAGCAAGACGCCGTCGTCTTCGCCCATACGCACCGCCAGTGGGGCCGCGCCTCGTCGTATGGCGGTTTCACGGGTGCCATCCAGGACATGCTGATCGGCGGCCTGTTCCGGCAGGACGACCCGCATGCCCGACCGCTCGATGACACCGCGTTCCAAGATGTATGGAGCAAACTCGACATCCACCATGCATGAACGGACTCCCATGCCACGCCTGAGCTTTGCCATCCTGCTGTGCTGGAGCGTCCATGCGGGCGCCTTCGAACTGAGCGGCACCATCCGCAGCAACGGCCCGCCGCTGCCGCAAGCCATCAGCATCGTTGCCGAGCGCATGCACGGCGAGCCGCAGATACATGGCACGGTCGAAAATGGCCGCTACCGCATTGATGTACCGGAAGGCGGCACACTGGCACTGCTTTTGCAATCGCCCGGCTGGGAAGCGGAACCCAAGCTCATCTTCAGCGTGGCCACGGCGGGCGCGCTGGACTTCCTGCTGTATCCGGCCGCGGTGCCCGAGGCGGCGCTGGCAGCCGAATTGCGGACCATGGAACAGGAAGACCAGGCCCTGCGCGCGGGATTCCCGCCTACGGGGCCGGACCTGGCCACGCGCCAGCGCATGCTGGCCACGGATGAAGCACGCGAGCAACGCTTACGGCAAATCATCGCCAGCAAAGGCTGGCCCACGCAAACGATGGTCGGCTACAAGGCGGCGGGCAGCGCCTGGCTGATCGCCCAGCATGGATCCAATGCCTTCCTCAAAAGCAGCCTGGTCCTGATGCGCGCAGCAGCGGCACGGGGAGAGATCACGCCCTCGAAGCTGGCACTGGCGATCGACCGCGACTTGAGCAATGACAAGCTGCCGCAGCTGTACGGCAGCCAGTTCCGCACGGATAGCACCGGCAAGACGGTGCCCTTCCCCATCGACGATCCGCAGCGCCTGGAGCAGCGCCGCGCCAGCATGGGCATGGAACCGTATGCGCAGTACCGGCAGTTATTCGAAAAGGACAATTGACAACGCCAACCGTCGCATGGCATCGTTGCGCCATGCCATCGTCATTCCCGCCCCTGCCATCGATTATTGCTGCCATTTCAAGCATGGTGGCTGGACAGGAATGACATTGACCAAGCCGCCTGCAAGGCGGCTTTGATCGGCAACAAACAATCAAGACGTCTCGCAGGCTTTGTTTTCACTTTCAGCGAGCGACCATGCACACCACTTCCAGCACCCCCGTTAGCCCCACCTTGCACCTCGTGTGCGGCAAGATTGCCTCGGGCAAATCCACCTTGACCAGCCAGCTTGCGCAAGCGCCGCATACCGTGCGCATCAGCGAAGACACCCTGCTGGCGCAGCTGTATCCGGGCCAGATCGCCAGCCTGGCCGACTATGTCGCCTGCGCGGCGCGGCTGCGCGCGGCCATCGCGCCTCTGGCCCTGCAGATGCTGCGGGCGGGCGTGTCCGTCGTGCTCGATTTCCCCGCGAATACGCCCGCCAGCCGCGCCTGGATGCGCGAGCTGTTCCAGCAAGCGCGCGTGCCGCACGTGCTGCACTACCTCGACGTGCCGGATGAGGAATGCAAGGCGCGCTTGCGCCGGCGCAATGACAGCGGACTGCACCCGTTCTCCACCAGCGACGCGCAATTTGATGAAATCACGCGCCACTTCGTGCCGCCCGACACGTCGGAAGGTTTTCACGTCGTGCGCGTGACGCCTTAAAACGTCCCCGGCAGCAGGATTTTCTTGTCCACCTGCTGCAGGTCGCGCAAGCCGCAAAACGCCATCGTCAGATCGAGTTCATTGCGGATGATATCCAGGCATTTGGTGACGCCCGGGCCGCCCATGGCACCCAGGCCATATAAGAATGGGCGGCCGATGTACACGCCTTTCGCGCCCAAGGCCACGGCCTTGATCACGTCCTGGCCCGAGCGGATGCCGCCGTCCATGTGCACTTCGATCTGGCTGCCGACGGCGTCGACGATGGCGGGCAAGGCTTCGATCGACGATTGCGCGCCATCGAGCTGGCGCCCGCCATGGTTCGAGACGATCAGCGCGTCGGCACCGCTGTTGACGGCCAGGCGCGCGTCTTCCGGGTCCATGATGCCCTTGATGATGAGTTTGCCGCCCCAGCGCTGCTTGATCCATTCCACGTCCGCCCACGACAGGCTCAGGTCGAACTGCTGCTGCGTCCAGGCCGACAGCGACGACATGTCGGACACGGACGTGGCGTGGCCGACGATGTTGCCGAAACCGCGGCGTTTCGTGCCCAGCATGCCCGCCACCCAGCGCGGCTTGGTGGCCATGTTGAGGATATTCGGGATGGTCAGTTTCGGCGGCGCCGACAGGCCGTTGCGCAAGTCCTTGTGGCGCTGGCCCAGCACCTGCAAGTCCAGCGTCAGCACGAGCGCGCCGCATTTGGCCGCCTTGGCGCGGTCGATCAGGCGGTTGATGAATTCGCGGTCCTTCATCACGTACAGCTGGAACCAGAACGGTTTTGTCGTGTTCGCCGCCACGTCCTCGATCGAGCAAATGCTCATCGTCGACAGGGTGAACGGCACGCCAAACTTCTCGGCCGCCTGGGCCGCGAGGATTTCGCCATCCGCATGCTGCATGCCCGTCAAGCCCGTGGGCGACAGGGCCACCGGCATCGAGACGGCCTGCCCCACCATGGTCGAGGCGAGGCTGCGGTTTTCCAGGTTGACGGCCACGCGCTGGCGGAACTTGATCTTGGCGAAATCGCTGTTGTTGGCGCGGTACGTCGATTCCGTCCAGGAGCCGGAATCGGCGTAGTCGTAAAACATGCGCGGCACCCGTTTCTGGGCCAGCACGCGCAAGTCTTCGATGCAGGTGATGATACTCATGCGTTTCCTCGGTCGATGGCTAGTCGGACCATGATCGTGCATTTGCCGGCAATTGTCTATCCGGCAGGCAAGCCTGCCGGATGCAGCGTGGCTTACCAGTCGCGCGCGCCGAGGATCTGCTCGCCCAGCGCAGTCAGGCGCGCCTGCGGGTAGCGCAGCTTTTCCTTGTCCTCGGGGTCGCCGGGAAACGCGTAGCCCTGCGGCGCGCTGCGTTCGCGCCAGCTTTGCACCCTCCAGTCGCGCAAGGCCTGGTTGTCTTGCTGGGCGGGCGTAAAGGAAATATATTGCGCCAGCCGCACCTGGTCCGTCGAGGTGTTCGGGCGGATGCCATGCGCCAGCAGGCTGTTGAAGATCAGCAGTTCTCCCTTCTTCATGGCGATGAATTCCATCGGGTACGGCACCGTCGCCAGGTCCGGCTGCCACGGGTTGCGATCCGCCGGCACGGTCTTGCGCCATGCGAGCAAGTTGTTGAACAGTTCCGGATAGCATTGGAAACCGCCGCTCTCGGGCGAGGTGTCGGACAGGGCCAGCACGCCCTGCACGTTGACGGGCAGCGGGTCGAGCGTGGTGTCGGCATCCCAGTGGATGAAGCCGCCAAACTTGCGCTTGCCATGGTTCGGCGTGTTCAGGTTGGCGCGGTCGATCGTTACCCACAGATCCTGACGGTCCCATATGTCGACGAAGGCGTCGTACACGCGCTGGGTCTGGCGGTTATCCCACAGCGTCTGGTTGTGATAGGCCTCGACCATGCCGGAGCCGTTGAGTTCCTTCATCGCGTGGTCGCGCAATTGCTCCCGGTTCCAGGTGGCGGGGTCATGCTGGTCGAGTCCCTGGAATTCCCACAGGAAATCTGTCGTGCGCCGCACTTGCTCGGGCGACACCGCATCCTTGACGATGACGTAGCCATAGGTTTGCCAGTGCAGGAAATCGCTGTCGGACAGCACGCGCAGGGGCAGCTGTTTGCGGATATCGCGCAACTGGGTCTGTTCCGTGTAGGCCACGGACGGGTTGCCGGGACGGTCTTCGCCGTATTGGTATGGGTTCTGCATCGCTGTCTCCTGTGTGGGTGTGAGACAGATTGTGCGCTGGCGCGGCCAGTTGAAATGCGCGCCAAGCGGCCAATACTGATACTATCCTGACCATTCATATCCATAAAACGTCACAATGACGCCTTTATTCGAACAAGTCACGATCCCGGCGGGCCACTCCTGGGGCTTGCTGTGGCGCGAACTCGATGCCATTCCCTTCATCTGGCACTACCATCCGCAGTTCGAACTGACCCTGACGGTGAATGCACGGGGGCAGCGCTACATCGGCGACCACCTGGGCGATTTCGAACCGGGCGACCTGGTGCTGCTGGGGCCGAATTTGCCGCACACGTGGTCGGCCAGCGAGCGCATCGACAGCGCACAGCCGATGCTGGCCGTCGTCGTGTGGTTTTCGCTCGAGTGGCTGGAGCAGCTGGCGGCCTGTTTTCCGGAATTGCACAGCTTGCGGCAACTGGCGGCCCGCGCCGGGCCTGCCCTGCATTTTTCGCCGCGGACGAGCGCGCGCTGCGCCGGTCAGCTGCTGCGGCTGAACGCCCTGCCCGTGCCGCAGCGCCTGCCGCTGCTGCTCGACGTGCTGCTGGAAC
Source organism: Janthinobacterium aestuarii (assembly GCF_046113285.1). Lineage (NCBI taxonomy): Bacteria > Pseudomonadati > Pseudomonadota > Betaproteobacteria > Burkholderiales > Oxalobacteraceae > Janthinobacterium > Janthinobacterium aestuarii. The sequence goes on along the minus strand of NZ_CP142524.1, from coordinate 2,269,094 downwards.
TGGCGGGCGATACTGGCGCGCAGCCGCTGGCCTCGACGGCGCAGGCGCCGCTGCCCGATGGGCAGCAAAAACGCATGGCCGGCGTGTTCGATTTCATGCACGCACATTTCCGGGAAGAAATCGCGCTGGAAACCCTGGCGCAGCGGGCGGCCCTGTCGCTGGGCGCCTTTCACCGCTGTTTCAAGCGCCACGCGCATTGCACGCCGGGCGAATACCTGGCGCGGCTGCGCATCGGCCGCGCCTGCCAACAGCTGATCGAGAGCAATCTCGCCATCGCCGTCATCGCGCAAGAGGCGGGCTACCGCAACCTCGCGCATTTCAACCGCCAGTTCCGCGCCGCCAGGCACGTCACGCCGCGCGCGTTTCGCCTGCAATACCGGCGCGGCGCCAACAACGCGGCGTAAATCCATTCGGACACGAAAAAGGGGATCAGATTTTACAATCTGATCCCCGATATTCTGGTGCGGCTGGCAGGAATTGAACCCACGACCCCTTGGTTCGTAGCCAAGTACTCTATCCAGCTGAGCTACAGCCGCCTAAGACAAGATTATAGCAGGGCTTTGCAGAATGGCAAAGGGCGTGGCGGCGATATTTCACAATTGACGCCCTCCCCGGTTTTTCACCGGCCGCCCCGCAACTTGCATTTTTAATCACATTTATTTTCTGATTGCGGCGCAAAACCGACACGCTGATGACTGATTGGCCATTATTAATGCATTCAAGAAAAATAAATTGCAATTCATGGAAAACTTTGAGAATGTTTACTAGCAGTAATTCCAAAAAAAATACCAAGGGGATGTCATGAAAATAAACTTGCATAAATTGCCTCTGGCCGCCGCCTGCGCGGCCACCCTCCTTCTTGCCGCCTGTGGCGGCGGCAGTAGCAGCAGCCCCGCCGACCCGGTTCCGCCCGTCGTGCCGCCGCCGGCAACGACGCTCAGCGGCACTGCCGCCGTCGGCGCGCCCATCTCGGGCAGCGTGGTGGCCATCGACAGCAAGGGCAAAGTGTCCACGGCGGTCAATACCGGCGCCGGCGGGGCATTTACGGTCGACGTGGCCGGCATGACGGCGCCGTTTTTCCTCAGCATCACCGGCTCGTCCGGCGGCAAGCAGGTGACGCTCAATTCCATCGCCACCGCGGCTGGACAAACCGTCAACATCACGCCGCTGACCGACCTGATCGTCTCCACGGCGTCGGGCCAGCCCGGCGGCACGGCCCTGGCCGCCGTCTGCGCTCCCGTCGCCAATACGGTATCGGCCGCCTGCACTGCGGCCCTGGCCAATGCCGCGACGCAGCAACGGCTCGATGCGGCCGTGGCCGCCGTCGTCGCCATGATCAAACCGATTAATACCGGCAATACCAATCCGCTGACGGGCGCCTTTGTTGCCAACGGCACGGGCATGGACGCCGTGCTGGACCAGATCCTCGTCGCGCCCGCGGAAGCGCAGGGCGCCATGGCCACCGTCACCCTGATCGCCACCAACAGCGCGCTGGGCAGCGTAACCCTGCCGGCCGCCGCCGGCGGCGCGCCGACGATACCGGCAGCGACGCCGCCATCGGACGCCGACCTGGCCAGAGCGACGGCCGCGGCCAGTGTCTTGCCGGAAATCCGCGCCTGCATGGCCTCGCTCAGCGCCCTGTATCCGAAGACGGGCTTCGTCGTGCCGTCGGCGGCGGCCGTGTCGCCGTTCATCGACAGCAGCTTCAATATGGGCGCGGCGGTGGGCAAGGCCGACATTGTGTCCGCCCTGAGCAGCGCGGACCAGGCTGCCCATGCGGGCCTGACGATCGAGGCGCTGGGCCTGGCCAGCGTCAGCATGCAGCCCTTGAGCGCCGATGAAATCGCCACGCTGACGTCCGCGAGCAGCACTTCGACGACGCGCGTCGCCGACTTCATCGGCAATCGCCTCGGTGCCGGGGCGACGGCCATCGCCTTTACTTCAGGCAAGCCCAGCAGCGCATGGGTACAGTTACGCATAGGAACAGATGCGGGCATGCTCAACTGGAAGCTGGTCAAGACGGGCGACACCAGCGGCTGCGCCGGCGGCTGGAAACTGGCCGGCAGCGGCCACCTGGACATGCACATGAATGCGCGCATCCAGCGCAACTTCGATGCTGCAGGCACGGCCAGCTTTGCGCGCGAATGGGCAGCCCACGTCGAGCTCGACACCGTGCTGCAGGAAAATCCGGCCGTCAACAAGATCGACGTGCGGGGACCGGGCCTGACGACGTTCGGTGACTTCCAGATACCGGGCTCGGCCGGCAGCAAACTGCAGCTGATCCTGCCGGCCACCGGCTACACCCACATGCGGGTGGCCGACAGCAATGGCGCCGCCAGCACTTTCTACAATAACGCGGAAGCCATCCAGAGCTGCCAGGACCTGGCCAGCCTGCCCGTCAATACGCCGGGCCTGGGCGCGGGTACGGCTTGCATCGACGAAACGAAAGTGGCGCCTGGAAAAATCTACGTGTGGACCCTGAAAACGCCGAATGGCGCCGTCAGCGCCTTCCCGTTCCAGATCAATGCCGTGCCCCTGTCGAAAGCGTTTGCCAAGGCCAACCAGGCCAGCCTGTTCGCCACGCTCACCAGCATCACGCCGGCGAAACTGTCGTCCATCCCGTCCGCCGCCCTGCTCGATGGCGCGGTGACCTTCAATTACACGCAGTCGGCCACCTACGGATCGAAAATGGATAATTGCGGCCTGTACTTGTTCAATGGCGCCACGCCGGTGCTGAACGCGGAGCAAAATGCGGTTGGACAGGAAACCTCGTGCACGTTCACGACCTCGGGGCTCAATGCGCTGGCGTCGAACGTGGCGGACCCGGCGCAGTCCGGCGCCTCGCTGTTCAAGTTCACCGGTCCCGTGACAAGCGGCGGACTGTGGGTGACCACCATCGTCCTGGGCAACCAGGCGTCGTCGGGCCAGCCTTACCCGAATTGACGGGGCCCGGCCACTGCAGCGCGCCGCGATGGGGGCGGCGCGCTGCAGGCCTGCCTTTCGCTGGACGAAAAAAAACCCGGAAAGCGAACTTTCCGGGTTTTCTTCACTACTGCTGATACTGGTGCGGCTGGCAGGAATTGAACCCACGACCCCTTGGTTCGTAGCCAAGTACTCTATCCAGCTGAGCTACAGCCGCAAACTCTGACACACTTCGCCGAACGGCGCGAAGCTTGAAACTTTCATCAGAACGAAGCGAACTTCATTCCGGCAACGATACTAATCAATACTGGTGCGGCTGGCAGGAATTGAACCCACGACCCCTTGGTTCGTAGCCAAGTACTCTATCCAGCTGAGCTACAGCCGCAAAACTTCTACAACATTCCACTGACAACGTGGAGGTGAAACTTGTCACAACAAAACCAGGCAAAGTCTGATTTTCAGTATTCTGGTGCGGCTGGCAGGAATTGAACCCACGACCCCTTGGTTCGTAGCCAAGTACTCTATCCAGCTGAGCTACAGCCGCGCAGGCAAACATTATAGCGTATTCATTTCGCTTTGAAAAGTTCGATTTTTCAATCGCTTAGCTGATTTTGCAGAATACCGCCCCGCATGATCGACTACCTTTTCACTGCCAAAAAGCTGACGCCTTTTTATCGCAGGGCACTTCTGCTTCCACAGTCGGGTCCAGCGAATCGAGGAGTTGCTGCCTCGAAAGAAGCGGGATTATAGGGACTGCTTTCCAGCCTGTCCAGTGCTATCTGCAGGCGGCGCGCAAGCGTGCGGTGGCGGTGCCCCGCTTGGGGCTACAATACCAGCCAGACAGGGGAGCTTTTGCCTTCCCTGATGCATGACGGCGGACATTGAGCATCATGACCTATTTAACTGAGCTTAGCGACGGCGGCCCGGCGGGACAAGCGCCCGTGCGGCAGATTCATTGTTGCAGGATTTCCGATGGCCAAGCATGACCGCGAGCAAGATCTGCTTCCCCCATCAGCGCCGCTGAGCCTATCGGACGAGCGCCTGTCCAACTTGCTGGAAGGTATTACCGACGGCTTTTGCCTGCTCGACCGCGACTGGACCATCCGCTACCTCAATACGCGCGGCGCCGCCATGCTCGCGCCACAACACGCGCCTGGCACCGGCCTGGCGGGCAAGAACCTGTGGCATGCCTGCCCCGCCCTGCATGGCACGGAACTGGAAACCCAGTACCGGCGCGCCATGGCGCAGCAGCTCAGCTGCAGTTTCGAACTGCCGTATCCGCCGCTGGGGCGCTGGCTGGAAGTGCGCATCTTCCCTTCCAGCGAAGGCTTGACCACGTATATCCAGGACATCAGCCAGCGCAAGGCGGCCGAGGAAAACTTGCGCCACAGCGAGGAAGACTTGCGCGCGTTGGCCAATTCCATCCCGCAACTGGCCTGGATCGCCAGCTTCGATGGCACCATTGCCTGGTACAACCAGCGCTGGCACGACTACACGGGCACCACTGCCGAACAGATGGCGGGCGACGGCTGGAGCATCGCCTATGACGCGCAGCACCTGCCTTCCATGCTGCAAGCCTGGAAGGCCGCCTTGCGCGAGGGCACGCCCTTCGAAATGGAGTTCCCCATCCGCGGTGCCGACGGCCAGTACCGCTGGTTCCTGACGCGCGCCAATCCCGTGCGCGACCGGGGCGGCCAGCTGCTGCGCTGGTTTGGCACGAGCACCGACGTCGACCAGGTCAAGCGGGCGCAGGAAGCCTTGCGCGATGAAACGCGCGTACTGGAGCTGCTCAACAATACGGGCGCGGCCCTGGCCAGCACCCTCGACTTGCCGGCCCTGCTGCAGGAAACCGTCGATGCGGCCACGCGCATCAGCGGCGCGCGCTTCGGCGCCTTTTACTATGATGATGCGGGCGATATCCACGACGATCCCGACGCTCTGCCCGCGGCACGCGCCGTCAACGGCATCAGCCTGCGCCAGGCAGATGCCATCGCCACGGAACTGCGCCAGGGAGCGGCCATGCGCCAGAACGACTTGCTGGCCGCGCCCGACGCCAGCGCCGGCGGCGCGCCGCCGCTGCGCAGCTGCCTGAGCCTGCCCGTCAGCTCGCGCTCGGGCCTGCTGCTGGGGCGCTTGCTGCTCGGCCATCCGCAAGCGGGCATGTTCAGCGCGCGCAGCGAACGCATCGTCTCGGCCATCGCGGCCCAGGCCGCCGTCGCGCTCGACAATACGCGCCTGTACGCGGCCGCCACGCGCGCCGCCGAAGAGCGCAAGGTGCTGCTCGACAGCGAACGCGAGGCACGCGCCGACGCCGAGCGCACGAACCAGCTGAAAGACGATTTTCTCGCCACGCTGTCGCACGAACTGCGCACGCCGCTGTCGGCCATCCTGGGCTGGGCGCAGGTGCTGCGGCGCGGCACGCGCGACCAGGCCGACCTGCACCGCGGCCTGCAAAGCATCGAACGCAATGCGCGCGCGCAGGCGCAACTGATCGAAGACTTGCTCGACATGAGCCGCATCACTTCCGGCAAGGTGCTGCTGGATCTGCAAACCATCGTGCCCGCCAGCATCATCGCCTCGGCCATCGAAACCCTGCGCCCGGCGGCCGACGCCAAGCACATCGCCATCCACAGCAACATCGCCAGCGATGCGGGCAGGATCACGGGCGACCCCAGCCGTATCCAGCAAGTGATCTGGAACCTGTTGTCGAATGCCCTGAAGTTCACGCCGCAAGGCGGCCGGGTCGAGATCGGCGTGCGCCGCGAGGCAAGTCGCCTGGCCATCACGGTGAGCGACAACGGCGTCGGCATCAAGAAAGACTTCCTGCCCCACGTGTTCGACCGTTTCCGCCAGGCCGACGCCTCCACCACGCGCCGGCATGGCGGCCTGGGGCTGGGACTGGCGATCGTCAAGCACCTGGTGGAGCAGCATGGCGGCACGGTCACGGTCAGCAGCGCCGGCGACATGCAGGGCGCCAGCTTTACCGTGCGCCTGCCCCTGGGGACGCGAACCGCGCCGGCGCGGCCAACGGGCGGCGACTTGCCCGCCAGCCATGACTTGCGCGGCGTCACCGTCCTGCTGGTCGATGACGAGGCCGATGCGCGCGAACTGACGGCGCGCATCCTGCGTGACAGCAACGCCGAAGTGCATGGCGCCGGCAACGTGGCGCAAGCGCTGCAACTGCTGGACCAGGTACACCCGCATGTGCTGGTCAGCGACATCGGCATGCCTGACGCCGACGGTTTCGACCTGCTGGCGCAAATCCGCGCGCACGCCTCCCCTGATGCGGCCCGGCTGCCCGCGCTGGCACTGACGGCGTTCGCGCAACCGCAGGACCGCCAGCGGGCACTGGCCAGCGGCTTCCAGGCCTGGGTCTCGAAACCGCTCGACCCGGCCGAACTGCTGGCGGCCGTGGCGCAACTGGCCGCAACGCGCTCCCTCGCGCAGCGTCCTGAAGAGGGCAGCAATACGCCGCCCTAAAAAGATGATGCAAAGAAATACATGATGCAGTACAAAATGACTATTTTCATGGGCTAGCCTTCCTACTTTCAGACGCGGCTCTGTCCTACAAGCAACTAAGCTAAAGTTTGCTACACTGAAATGCAGAAACGCACCTGCACGGCAGGCTGGAGATGGCGGCCTGGGCCGGCGAGAACGTCAGAAGCGAGCTCAAGCGCTGTTGTGCGCCCTAACTTGTTGCAAGGCGCTACTATCTTCCCCACCGCCGTCAGCCCATCATCTGCGGTGGAAGCCAGCGTTGCATAGACCGTATAACCGAGACCTTACATGCCCAGCCAAGATGAGATTTTGAAAGCCAAAATTTTGGTCGTCGACGATTCACCCGACAATGTTGACCTGATGCTGGAAATCCTGCGCGATGCCGGCTACACCAATGTGACGGCCACCATGCGTCCGGCCCAGGTTTGCCCCCTGCACCGGGAGCATTGCTACGACCTGATCTTGCTGGATCTGCAAATGCCGGAACTCAATGGTTTCCAGGTCATGAAAGGCTTGAAGGAAATCGAGCATGGCGGCTACCTGCCCGTGCTGGCCCTGACGGCACAGCCGAGTTTCAAGATCGCCGCCCTGGAAGCGGGCGCGCGCGACTTCATCAGCAAGCCCTTCGACCTGATGGAAGTGCACAAGCGCATCCACAACATGCTGGAAGTGCGCCTGCTGTACAAGGAACTGGCGCAATACAGCAAGCAGCAGCAGGAACTGGCGCTGCACGATCCGCTGACGGGCTTGCCGAACCGGCGCCTGCTGGAAGACCGTATCGAGCATACCTTGCAGCAATCGGCCCGCAGCCGCGGCAAGTCGGCCATCCTGTACCTGGACCTGGACGGCTTCAAGGCCATCAACGACAGTTACGGCCACGGCTATGGCGATGAAATCCTGAAAATGGTGGCGGCCCGCCTGGTGAGCGCATCGCGCAAGGAAGACACGGTGGCGCGCATCGGCGGCGACGAATTCGTCATCGTGCTGGGCAACCTGGCCGGCAAGGGCGACGCGCGCGAACCGGCCGCCAAGCTGATCGAAGTCATTTCCGAGCCGTATTTCATCAACGACCTGACCCTGCGCCTGTCGACCAGCATCGGCATCGCCATCTACCCGGACGACGCCAGCACCGTCGAATCCCTGCTGGGCGCGGCCGACACGGCCCTGTACGAAGCCAAACGCGCCGGCAAAAACCGCTTTTGCTGCATTCCGCACGAGGTGATCGCCTCGCAGGTAAATATGCAAAAAAACAACATTCCGTCGATCGCCTGAGTTTTTACGCCGCACCGCACATGAAAAAAACCGGCAAGCCACGTTGATGGCTTGCCGGTTTTTTTCATGAGCACAATGTTTTATTTCTTGCCAGCCGTCACTTCATGCTGGCCCGCATGCTGGTGGTCCGTTTGCGCATCGACGGTTTCCGGCGGTACTTCGATGCGCGTGATGCCGGCATCGACGGAGATCGGGTCGCTGGCGGGGAAGGTCATTTCCACGGCGTCGTCAAGCAACTCTTCCTTGGCCCGCTCTTCGCCGCTCATGCCTTCTTCATCGGCCAGGATGGCCAGCGCGCTGGCCCATTTCACGAAATTAAGGTTGGACAATTCGCGTACGGTGGTCACGCCAAACGCTTGCTGCAAGGCCTTCGCATCCTTCGCGCTGACGCCGCGCAAGGCGCTGATCGGGGCATTGACGATGTCGCGGAAGCTTTTGTCGAGGTATTCCTTGTCGACGATGGTTTCGATATTCATGGCATGTCCTTTCGTTTCGGTAAACGGGCCTGTACTGCACCCTGCGCCGCGGGGCGGCTATGCTGCATGGAAAAATGCACAACCCCACTATGGCAGCGTGTGGCGTCCCGGTATGTGCGCAGCCGTACGTAAAGACGGGAACAACTTCCTGCTGGCGCAAACACAAATATTGCCTATCATATAAAAATGATGGGAGGAGATTAAAATTGCCGAAAAGACAGAAATTTTCCATCCATGCGCCCCGCGATGAAATCCTCATGTATGATCCACAACTTGAATTTGGTCCACCTTTCACCATTCACGGGGCGCTATGTCCGCACAAACAGATCCGAACAAGGAAGCGGCCCAGGCCGATGCGGAACGCGCCGCCGATCTCAGCGAGTTGCTCGGTCATGTCAACACCAGCTGGGACAATGAACGGCGCGCCCTGTCGCGCCAGCTGCACGACAGCCTCGGCTCGTCGCTGACGGCGCTGACCATGCACCTGTCGCTGCTGACGCAAAAAATGCCGCAGGAAGCGGCCTTGCTCGACCGCGCCGCGACCATGAAGCAATTGCTGCTGAATGTCATCGAGACCAACCGGCAAATGCAGATGAAGCTGTGGAACGACAAGCTGGAGTTTCTCGGGGTGAATGTGGCGCTGGGCGAGCTGGCTGCGCAATTTGCGGAACAGCACAAGATCACCGTGCGCTGCAGCCTGCCCGAAGATGAACTGATTTGTCCGCGCAACGTGGGCGTGGCCCTGCTGCGCACCCTGGAAGAGGCGCTCAGCAATATCGCCGCGCACGCGCAGGCAAGCGAAGTGGATATCATCATCGACGACAACGACGAGGCGCTGATGATGACCGTCAAGGATAACGGCAGCGGCTTGCCGGCCAGCGAGCCCGTCGAAATGAGCAAGCACGGCCTGCGCGCCGTGCGCGAGCGCGTGCATTACCTCGGCGGCAGCCTGAGCCTGACGGCGAATCCGCAAGGCGGCATGGCCCTGACTGCCGTCTTGCCGCGCATTAGCCCGAAAGAATAATCCCTGCCAGACAGCATCGGGCCGGAACATCGCCGGGCGCCCTGCCCCGCTCAACGATACGACGAGGAAACCGCATGCAACGACTGATCCCCACCCTGCTGGCAGCGCTGCTGGCCATGGGAGCCGCCCAGGCCGCCGACAAGACCGTGCCGCCGCCGGAAACCGTGGACAAGCTGGCCTGGCTGGCCGGCTGCTGGAACGTCGACGGCGCCGAACCCGGTTCCGGGGAACAATGGAGTACGGCCGCCGGCGGTACCATCCTCGGCACCAGCCGCACCGTCAAGGGCGGCAAGACGACGGCCTTCGAATTCGTGCAGATCCGCCTCACCGAACCGGGCCAGCTGGCCTACATCGTGCAGCCGTCGGGCGAGCCGCCCGTGATTTTCAACCTGCTGCGTCAGGACAAGCCGAATGAATTCATCTTCGCCAACCTGGACAATGACTTTCCGAGCCGCATCACCTACCGCCATGACAGCGAGCGCATCTTACACGCCAGCATCACCGGCACCTTGAAGGGCAAGCTCACCACCATCGCCTTCCCCATGACGCGGGCCCGCTGCGACGCGGCGCCCCTCGCGCGCGGCAAATAAAAAGGGGCCGCAAGGCCCCTTGTTTTGTTACGGCGCAAACTGCTTAATGCAGCTTGACCTGCGGCGAGCTGCGCTTGATCAGGAAACGGCCCATGGCCATGACGGCCGTGCGCACGGTGCCCAGCACGGCGTTGTGGTGCATCAGGTGCAGGCTCACATACATCATCCGCGCGACAAAGCCTTCGACGAACCAGCTCAGGCCCTTCAGCGACCCCATCAGGGTGCCGACCGAGGTGGTGCGGCCAAACGACACCAGCGAACCGTAGTCCAGATATTCGTACGGCCTGGTTTGCGGCGGCTTGCCCTTCGCCTGCAGCAGGAACGTTTTCAGCAGGTAATCGGCTTGCTGGTGGGCAGCCTGGGCGCGCGGCGGCACCAGCTTGCCGTCGGGACCCGTACAGGCGGCGCAATCGCCCAGCGCGAAGATATTCGCATGGCCCTGCACATTGAGCATGCCCGTCACTTCCAGCTGGCCGGCGCGGTTGGTAGGCAAGCCCAAAGTGGACAGGAATTCCGGCGCGCGGATGCCGGCGGCCCACACGCAGATGTCGGCCGCATAGCTGGTGCCGCTGGCCACCGTCACCTTGTCGGCTTCGATCGTGGTGACGCGCGTATCGGTCACCACCGTGATGCCATGCTGGTGCAGCAGTTTCGAGGCGGCAAGGGAGACGCGCTCGGGCAGCGGCGCCAAGATGCGCGGCGCCCCTTCGAGCAGGGTGATGCGCACATCCTTGATGGCGTTGAGATTCTGGAAACCATACGCGGCATACACGCCGCTCGCTTCGCGCAATTCGGCCGCCAGTTCCACGCCCGTCGCGCCGCCGCCGATGATGACGATGTCGACGCCGGGATGGCCCGCGTCGCCCTGGCGCTGTTCGGCCATGGCCAGCAGTTTCAGCAGGGTCAGACGGAAACGTTCGGCGTCTTCCGTGGCATTGAGGGAAATCGTGTTTTCCTGGGCGCCGGGTACGCCGAAGTAATTCGAGGTGCTGCCCACGGCGAGCACCAGCTGGTCGTAGCTGACCTGGCGCTGCGGCAAGAGCTGCTCATCCTTGTCCGTGGCGATGGCGCCCACGGTGAGGCTGTTCGACGCTGCGTCGAGCCCGATCAGGGGACCATAGACATAGGTAAAACCATTGTCATGCGCCAGCATCTGGTACGACAGGCCCTCTTGATGAATGTCCAGGGTGCCGGCCGCCACTTCATGCAGTGACGGCTTCCAGATATGGTACAGGCGGCTGTCGACCAGGGTGACCTGGCCTGGGCCGAGCTTGCGGCTGAGTTTGCAAGCCAGCTCCAGGCCGCCTGCACCTCCTCCTACGATAACGATTTTACTATGCAAAGATCCTCCTGCTTGTTAATCCCTGTGCCCGTTGCCGTTGCCACGACCATTGCCATTGCCATTGCCATGGCCTTTGCCCGGCTTGTCATCATGCTTGTCGCGCTTGTCATAGTGCTTGTCATGCTTGTCGTCATGACGGTCGCGGTCGCCGTAATCGGGACGGCCATGGTCGCCATGCTGCTGGCGGTAGCGGGGCACATATTGGTTGTTATACCAACCATCTTGGACGAAATATACCTCTTGGTTACAGGCATTATACTTGCGGCAGTGCTTGGACCAGTGTTTCGCATGGCCGGGCGGTACGCGCAGGTAGATCGGGGCGGCCGAATAGTATTGCGGGCGCTGCACGATGACGGGTTGGGCGTAGATCAATTGCGGCGCGGGATAGTCGCCTATGTCGATGCGGCCGTAAAAGCCTGGCTGGCCGACGGTGACGGAAACCTGGGCAACGGCGGCGGTACCTGCCGACAGCAGGACGGCGGCGAGAATGAGGGTTTTCATGAGGACACTCCTTTTATCAGTTATGCCGCAATTGTAGACCTTGTGTGACTAACTGTTTGTTCGCAAGGACACATAAGGAATCCCGTCGCAATCTCACCACAGTTTGCCCAAAGGCACTACCAAGCCGCTGAACAGCGACCAGTCCGGCGACGCCGCCGTCAAGCCACGCGCCATGCCGATATCGATGGCCAACCGCGGCGTGGGGCTGTAGGTGGCAGCCAGCAGCAGCTGCGCCGTGGCTGGCGCGCCGCGCAGGCGCGTGCCCGACACTTCCGCCGTGGCGCCCCAGCGGTCGCTGACGGGCGTGGAAAAGGAGGCCGCCCAGCCCGTTTGCACCCTGCCCGTGCCAGGGTCGGAAGCCCCCAGGCGCGTGGCGTTCAGGTTGGCGTCCATGTGCACGGCGCCCAGGTCGCGGCTGAAAATACCGTTCAACGAGACGTCGCTCTTGCCGCTGCCGATGCTGTCCTTGGCAGTGGGCAACTTCCAGCCCAGTTCCAGGCCCAGCGCCGTGGCGCTGTCGAGCAAAAAGGCGCGTTTGAGCACGACCGTCGTGTCGCCCACGCCCGTCTCGCGCCGGCCCGTGTCATCGCGCGCGCGCACGAAGCCCTCACCTTCGAGCAGCACGCCCCATTCGGGCGTGAACGCCAGCTTGAACGTGTACGGCAAGCTGGCGCGGCGCGTGTCGTCCGTTTTCGACAGCAGGCCGCCCGCCTCGAATTCCAGCTGACCCGGCACGGGCAGCTGGGCGGGACTGGCCACCGATGGACGATAAGGCAGGACGGGATCGCCCTCCTGCGCCTGCGCCAGGGGCGCCAGCGACAGCAGCAACAGGAAAAAACTGAAGGAGGACAGGAAAGAAGATGGCATGGGGGACCCGGAAGTGGCAAACGCGCAATAGCGACAGCCTACCACCGCCGCGCCCATTGCGCCCGAGCCAGCCGCTGTCAGGCCAGGCGCCGCACATCCTGCCGGGCGGGCGGCACTGGCCGGCGCAGCGGCGTGACATTGCTGGCCGCCGGCACGGCGATGCGTTCGGCCTGGGCATGCAGGCGGAACACGCCCACCAGTTCCGTCAGGGTCTGCGCCTGGTCCTGCAGCGATTCGGCGGCGGCTGCCGCCTCTTCCACCAGGGCCGCATTCTGCTGCGTCACCTGGTCCATCTGCAGCACGGCCTGGTTGACTTGCTCGATGCCGGCGCTTTGCTCGGCGCTGGCGGCCGTGATTTCCTGCATGATATCGGCCACCTGGCGCACGCTGGTCACCACCTCATCCATCGTCCTGCCCGCGTCATGCACGAGTTTGGAGCCGATTTCCACCTGTTCGACGGAGTCGCCGATCAGGGTCTTGATTTCCTTGGCGGCACTGGCAGAACGCTGGGCCAGGCTGCGCACTTCGGATGCCACGACGGCAAATCCCCGCCCTTCCTCGCCCGCCCGGGCCGCTTCCACGGCCGCGTTCAAGGCCAGGATATTCGTCTGGAAGGCGATGCCGTCGATGACGCTGATGATGTCGACGATCTTGCGCGACGACGCATTGATCGATTCCATGGTCTGCACCACCTGCCCCACCACGGCGCCGCCCTTGCCGGCCACATCGGACGCGGCGCCGGCCAGCGCATTGGCCTGGCGCGCATTGTCCGCGTTCTGCCGCACGGCCGAGGTCAGCTGTTCCATCGAGGACGCCGTTTCTTCCAGCGAACTGGCCTGCTCTTCCGTGCGCGACGACAAGTCGAGGTTGCCCTGGGCGATTTCGCTCGAGGCCGTGTTGATGGTGTCCGTACCCGAGCGCACCTGGCTGACGATGCCCACCAGCTTGTCGCGCATGGCTTTCATGGCGAACAGCAGGCTGGCATTGTCATGGGTGGCCGTGCGGATATCGATGGTGAGGTCGCCCTCGGCGATGGCGCCGGCGATCCTGACGGCGTACGCCGGTTCGCCGCCGAGCTGGCGCGTCAGTCCGCGCGTGATCAGCGCCCCCAGCGCCAGGCCGGCCGCCATGCTGCCCAGCACGAGCGCGATCATGAAGCTGCGGCTGGCCTGGTACACGCCCGAGGCCTGTTCGGAAGCCGCCTTGGCGCGCTCTTCCTTCTGCAGCGACAGTTTATCCAGCATACCGTCGAGTTCATCGGCATGCTGGCGCGTCTTGTTGAGCAGTTCGACCAGTTGCGCGCTGCGCTGCGCCAGCGGCTCGGCCGCCGCCAGCGCCAGGGCTTGCTGCATGGTGGCAATGTACTCCGCTTCGACAGCGGCGAAGCGGGCAAACAATTCCTTGGCGGCCGACGTGACGAACAGCGGCTGGGCCTTGGCCAGATAGCTTTTATTTAGCTCGAGGAATTTGCCGATGTCGGCCTGGCGCGTGGCGCGCTCCTCGGCGGTCGTGGCCAGCAAGAAATTGCTGCGCGCGCGACCCACCTTGATCAGGGCAATATTGGCCTCTTTGATGTACGACAGCCCCAGCAATTCATGGTTGTACATCTGCCCCGCCATGGTATCGATCTTGCCCATGTTGAAGATGCCGATGCCGGCCACGATGGCCCCCATCAGCGCGACGCAAAAGAAGGCAGCGAGCAGGCGCGTCCCCACTTTCATTTTACTCAACATGTTTCCTCCCAGACAAGACGGTAGCCAATAATTTAAGCTATGACTTGAATATAAGGAAAAAACTGTCACTAAAATGCTCGGATTGTCACTAACCAACAATTCCTTGATACAAAGCAACATGCCCCGGGGCGTGCCATGTTAGCAATCCCCGGGAGAGCGTCAATGGCCGCTGTGCCCGCCTGGCTTGCGCACCGTCATTTCCACGCCGCTTTTTGCCGCCGGCTTGCCCGCGCCCTGGCCCCGCACCGGTTCCGGCAAGGCGCCCGTCCATTCATAGGCCACGCTGCCGGCCGGGTGCTTGTACCAGCCCGGGTCGCGGTAATCGCCCGGTTTCTGATCCTTGCGCACCTTGACCGTGGTAAACATGCCGCCCATGCCGATGGCACCGAAGGGGCCGTCGCCCGCCATCATCGGCAAGGTATTGTCGGGGATCGGCATCTGCATCTCGCCCATGTCGGCCATGCCCCGCTCGCCCATCACCATGTAGCCGGGCACGAGCTGGTTGATCTTCGCCGCCACGCCCTGATGGTCGACGCCGATCATGGTCGGTACGTCATGCCCCATGGCATTCATCGTGTGGTGCGACTTGTGGCAGTGGAAAGCCCAGTCGCCGATGTCCGTTGCCGTGAACTCGACGGCGCGCATCTGGCCCACGGCGATATCGGTCGTCACTTCGGGCCAGCGCGATTCGGGGCGCGTCCAGCCGCCATCCGTGCCCGTCACCTCGAATTCATGGCCATGCATGTGGATCGGGTGGTTCGTCATGGTCAGGTTGCCCACGCGCACGCGCACCTTGTCGCCCTGGCGCACGACCATGGGGTCGATGCCGGGGAAGACGCGGCTGTTGAAGGTAAACAAGTTGAAATCTGTCATGGTCATGATCTTCGGCGTGTAGCTGCCCGGGTCGATGTCGTAGTTGCTGAGCAAGAAGACGAAATCGCGGTCCACCTTCATGACATTCGGGTCTTTCGGGTGCGTGACCCAGAAACCCATCATGCCCATGGCCATCTGCGTCATTTCATCCGCATGCGGGTGGTACATAAAGGTGCCGGGCCGCCTGGCGACGAATTCATAGACGAAGGTTTTGCCGGGAGGAATACCCGGCTGGGTCAGGCCCGTGACGCCATCCATGCCGTTGGGCAAGCGCTGGCCATGCCAGTGCACGCTCGTGTGTTCCGGCAACTTGTTGGTGACGAAGATGCGCACGCGGTCGCCCTCCACGACTTCGATGGTGGGACCGGGCGACTGGCCGTTGTAGCCCCACAGGTTCGCTTGCATGCCGGGCGCCAGTTCGCGCACGACGGGCTCGGCCACGAGATGGAATTCCTTGACGTTGTTGTTCATGCGCCAGGGCAAGGACCAGCCATTCAGGGTGACGACGGGGTTGTACGGACGCCCGTTCGGCGGCGGTGGCGGCGCTTTCGTGTCTGCGCCGGCCATGCTGACGGCTTCCGGCAGGGAGGCCGCACCGACTCTGCTCACCGCTGCCGCACTGAGGGCGACGGCGCCCGCATTCATGAAAAAATTTCTACGTGTAATCATCATTATTCCTTGTTGGCTGGGCCGCTGCCGTTGATGGCGCCTTGCAGTTCGGTTTGCGCGATCCAGAAATCGCGCTGGGTTTCGATGGCGCTGTTGACGCTGGCGACTTGCTCACGCGCATCGGCCAGCAGTTCGAACACGCTGGCCAGCATGCCGTTGTAGCGCAGCAATACTTCATGCGAGATCGTCTTGCGCAGCGGTACGACTTCATCGCGGTAATGGCGCGCCAGGTCGTAGGCCGTGCGGTAGCTCGAATACGCTTCGCGCACTTCCGAGCGGGCCTTCACCGCCGTGCCCGCCGTGCGCTGCAGCGACTGCTCGTACAGCGCTTGCGCCTTGGTGTTGCGCGCCGCGCCCCAGTCGAACAGCGGCAGTTCCAGCGATACCTCATAGCCGTTTTCGCGCGGCGCCTCGCTCGTGCTCTTGTTGGTATAAGCCACGTCGAGCACATTGATGAAACCCGTGACCTTGGACAGGCCCAGTGCACTGGCCGTGGCATGGGCGTCAAGTTTGCTCATCTGCACGTCGAGGCGCTGCTCCATCGCCTGCGCCTCGATATTGCCCGCCTCCGCCGCCTGGGCCGGCAAGTCGGGCAGGCGCGACGGCAAAGTAAAGCTGGTCTGCTTGCCCCACAGGCCCAGCAAGCGCGTCAGGTGTTCGCGCGTCACCAATGCCTGGTGGCGGGCGCGGGCCAGGTCGCCGACGGCGTCCGCATAAAACACTTGCTGGCGCGCCTGGTCGAGGCGGCTCCAGTTGCCCGCCTGCCGCAAGCGCGTGGCCAGTTCGGCGCCCGCCTCGGCCGACAGCAGCGCCCGCTGCATGAACGCTTCCGTCTGCACGGCGGCCACGGCATTGAAGTAAGAGCGGCGCGTCTCAAGCGCCAGCTGCACGGCGCTGCCGGCGGCCTGCAGCTTGGCTTGCTCGAAGCGGCCCCGCTCGATGTTCACGCGCATCGGCATGGTCAGCAAGCCCGCCAGGTCGAAGCTGACGCCGCGGTCGATTTCATTGCCGTGGCTGCCGTGCGAACGGCCGAACGACAGGCCCGGGTTGCGCAAGCGCCCCGCCTGCACCAGGTCCGATTCGGAGGCGCCCAGTTCGGCCAGCGCCACTTTCATGCCGTGGTTGTTCATCAGGGCAATGCGCACGGCGCTGTCGGCGTCCAGGGGCTGGGCCAGCAGGGAAGCCAGCTTTTCCTCGCCGCCCTTGTCCGTCAATGCCGCAGGGGCGCCCGTGCGGGCGTCTGCCAGCGCGGACACGGCCTGCATGCCGCCATCGGGGCTGAAGCTGGCGCAGCCGCTGAGCAGCAAGGCGGCCGCCAGGGCCAGCGGCGTGAGGCAAGTTGATTTTGTAAAACGTGCCATCTCAGTGTCCCTCATGCTGGTGTTGCGGGGCGGGCTGGGCGGCCGGCTTGGGGCCGGGCTTCTCCATCGGCATCTTGTGGCCTTCCATCTTGTGCCCTTCCATCTTGTGGCCATCCATCTTCATCATGCCCATGTGGCCGCCGGCCTTGCCGACTTTCTCGTTGACGGCGCGCCAGGTCTGATCGGGCGTGGCGTCGTCCTCGGCGGCGGGACGGTAGCCGGCGAAGGCGGAGCGGTAGGCGGCGGCCGGCACGGGCGCTTGCGCCTCTTGCGGGGCGGATGGGGGCCGCGATTGGGCGGCGGCCAGCGGCAGCGAGGCAAGCGCAACGCCGGCGGCCAGCGCGAGGCTGAATAATTGCTTCATGGTATTCCTTGAATGACGGGGTATGGCGCGGCGGGCGCGCGACTGGAACGCTGGCGCGACCGGTACAAGCTGCAAAATCAAGATGCAGGGACGTGCGACGGCGGCACCGCCAGGTTCAACGGGCGGTCAGGCGGAGCGCGTGCTTCTCGGGGGACGTTCAGGGCCAGGCGGGATATGCCCGGCGAACAGGGAATCGGGTGCCAGCGCCGGAGGCGGCGCGCGCAGGGTCAAGGCGTGCAAGGCAGGCATGCCCGGGGGGGCAGTGGCGCCCACCGTGCAGGCGCCGTGGTTGCTGCAATCGTGGCCAGGGTGGCCGGCGCCGCCATCGTCCATGGCCATTTTTAGCGGCTGGTCCTGCATGTGGGACATGCCGGCCATGTCGCCCATGTCGTGGCACTGGGGCGCCTCCATCGCTACGGCGGTGACGGTGACCGCTGCCGCCCGCTCGTCCACGCAGCAGCTGCGCATGGCCGACGCAAAGCCCTGCAGGGGCAAGGTGACGGCCAGCAGCCAGAGCAGCGAGCGGGCGAGAAAGCGGAAAAAGGCACGGTTCATGGCACGACTATAAACCTTCCCACATGAGGAAGGTCAAGTGCCTATTTGATCTCGCCGGCCCTGCGTCAGCCAGATGATGTAGGTGCCGTAATAGCCCTGCCCTTCCAGGATGACCTTGCCATCGGCAAAATGGATTTTCTCCACTTTATTGACGGTAAAATACGCGCGGCCATCGGCCGCCTCCACGTCGCCCAAGCAACGGGCGCGGGGCCGGCGGTAGCCGCTGGCGCGCCCGATGGCCCACATCAGGTCGCCGATCATGAAGTCGTCAATCATTTCGGCCAGCAGCGGCCGGTGACCCGCCAGCATGGCCGTGATGTCGGGGTAACCGGCGTCCCTGAGCTCGGGCAAGTCGCTTTCCTCGTATTGCAGATCGTCTTCGCGGCAATCCTGCACGAAACTGTTGAACGGTTCGTCGAGCAGTCCCGCCAGCGCCGCTTCCGGCACGCTCAGGCGGAACGGGTGCAGCGGCAGCACGCTGTGCTGGCCGTAATTGAGTTCGCGGCAGTCGAGCAAGGCCAGCGGGTGGGGCTGATCACCCACCTCGCAGCGGATGCCAAGTTCTTGCTCAAACGTCATCAATATTCACCGTTGCCATGCACATTGTCCCCGTTGTACACCATCAGGGCCATATGGTAAGCGCTGTCGGGCAAACGGGACAGGCTCAGATGCAACAGAAAACAACGGATCAGTTCATCCCGCACGGCACGCCTGTCAGGCGGGTTCCGTGATGCCCACGCAATTGCGCCCGTTTTCCTTGGCCACGTACAGGGCCGCGTCGGCGGCCAGCAGCACGGCGTCCGTGCTGCGCTCCCCGTGCGACGATGCCACCACGCCCAGCGAGACCGTGATGGCGCCCGCGCCGGGAATCACGGCGGCGGCCACCTTGGCGCGCAGGCGCTCGGCCACCTGCATGGCCACGTCCAGGTCGGCATCGGGCAGCAGCATGATGAACTCGTCGCCGCCATTGCGGCACAGCACGTCGGCATCGCGCGAACAGGCGCGCATCAGCTGCGCCAGTCGCAGGATGACTTCATCGCCCACGGCATGGCCCCATTTATCGTTGACTTGCTTGAAATGGTCGATATCGATGGCGATGACAGAAAACGGCCGCG
This sequence comes from Janthinobacterium aestuarii, assembly GCF_046113285.1. Classification (NCBI taxonomy): domain Bacteria; kingdom Pseudomonadati; phylum Pseudomonadota; class Betaproteobacteria; order Burkholderiales; family Oxalobacteraceae; genus Janthinobacterium; species Janthinobacterium aestuarii. The sequence continues at coordinate 2,249,932 of NZ_CP142524.1, read as the reverse complement.
CCTGCGCCTGCCAGACGTCGAGCGCCGCCGCCATGCCGCGCCGGTTCGACAGGCCCGTCAGCGGGTCCGTCTCCACGTCGGTCTTCAACTTGCCGATCCTGTTCTGCAACAACGCCAGGCCCTTCAGCAAGGCTTTCTTGATCTGCGCCGCCTCCACATACCAGGCACGGATGGAGGCGATGTGCTCGCTCGTACCAGGCACATCCATGCGCCGCGCCCCCTCGGCCAGTTGCATCAGGGGCCGCGAAATCAGGCTGGCCAGCCACCAGATGAATGGCAAACTCAGCAAGGCGATTGGCAGGGAATGCCATACGGTATTGGCCATCAGCTGGTTCAGCGGCGCCAGGGTCATGGCCGTGGGCCGCTGCGCCACGATGCCCCAGCCCGTCGACGGCATGACGGCGTAGCCGGCCAGCATGTCCACGCCCAGGCTGTTATGCATGCGCCGGTTGCCGCCGCCCCGCTGCGCGATGATGGTGTCGATAACGTCATTGCGGCCGGCCACGTGGCCCAGGCGCTCAGGATCAGGGTGATAAAGCAGGCGCCGGTTCTGGTCGACCACGTACAGGTAGGAGCCGTCGCGGTAATAATGCTGGCCCAGCATGGTGTACAGGATGTTTTTCTGTTTCAGGTAGATGCTGCCGCCCACGTAGCCGAGGTAGCGGCCATCCTTGCCAAGGATGGGATGCGAGATGAACACCACCAGATTGCCGACCGAAGATATGTACGGCTGCGTGACCAGCGGGCGCCGTTCGCGCAGCGCCTGCGCGGCGCCGGCCGAGTCGAGCGTGCGGTTTTTCAGGGCCAGGGTTTCCGGCGACACGCCCAGCACCTTGCCCTGGGCATCGACGATGAGCACGGAATTGAAGCTGTTCGTCTGCAGGCGCAGGCGCTGTGCTTCTTCCGTCAGCCATTGCTCGTCGTCCATGCGCGACGGCAGGCTGCCGGCGCTGTAGGCCAGCTGCTGGCGCGCCGACTGCAGGAAATCCTCGGCCGTGCTGGCCAGCTTGCTCGCGTAGGCGTGGTTCGCTTCCAGGGTGGTATCGATCAGCAGCTGGCGCTGCACGCTGTAGCTGGCATAGAAGGTGTTGGCCAGGGACACCAGGGCGCTGGCAAAGGCCACGAGCACGATCAAACGGCGCAAGTTCATGCGCGGAACAGGTTTAGTCCACATGGAGTCGGCAGGAAATTGGAAAGTATTGCGCTACAGAAAGGGCGCATTATACCGAGACAGCCGTGCCAATATTGAAATCCTGGCATCGTTGGTCAAAGAATGTGAACAAGCGGCAACGCTGAGCGCTGCCGCCTTGACTTGCATCAAGCGTGAATCGCATGCTTGCGGACCCAGTCCACGTAGCGCTGCATCCAGCCCTGGAAGAAACCGAGGCTGGCCGGACCGATGCCGCCGTGCTCGTCAAACAGGCCGTCCTTGGCCTGGATAAACATTTCAGGCTGCCCCAGCAGCGGCACGTCCAGGTAGGCGAGCACATTGCGCAAATGCTGCTGCGCCAGCGCCGTACCGGTGGCGCCCACGGATACGCCGAGCACGGCACCGGGCTTGCCGCCCCACACGCTCTGGCCATACGGACGCGAGCCGTGGTCGAGGGCGTTTTTCAGCACGCCGGGGATAGAGCGGTTGTATTCGGGGGTGAGGAAGAGCAAGGCTTGCGATGCGGAAATGTCGGATTTGAGGCGCAGCACCTGCTCGGCCTGCGCGCCATCGTCGTCCTGGTTGTACAGCGGCAAATCGCCGATTTCAATGTGCTTGAAGGAAAACTCGGGCGGCGCCAGCTTGATGATGGCGTCGGCCAGCTTGCGGTTGAAGGAATCCTTGCGCAGGCTGCCGACGACGATAGCAACGTTATATTGACTCATAGAAATCCCCGATGATGGTTAAAAAAATGCCCTGAGGTGCGATGCACGTCAGGGCTATCTTGCCACACAATCATCGGTTTCGCGCTGCTTAGCGTGCGAAACCAGCGCACCTGAAAAAATGCTCAGGGCTAGGCGCCTTGCCGAAGACAGTACGAATGTACGGCAAGGCAAGGCAACAACGCCATGGGCGTTTTGGCAGGTGCGCTAACGTGCCAGGCCCCGGTACTCGCGGTAGTAGCGCCCGCCCAGGTTCGTCAATACCTCGTAGCCGATGGTATTGGCCATGGCCGCCACGGCATCGACCGGATGTTCGGCGCAGATCAGGTCGACCAGGCTGCCCGGCGCGACGCGTTCCTCGGCGATGGCGCTCACGTCCAGGGTGATGGAATCCATCGAGATGGCGCCGATCTGCGGCACTTTCACGCCATCGACGATGGCCAGGCCCTGGTTGCTCATGCTGCGCAGCCAGCCATCGGCGTAGCCGACGGAAACCGTGGCCACCTGGCGCGGCTCGCTGGCCGTGTAGCGGCGGCTGTAGCCCACGTGGTCGCCGGCGGCAATCGTGCGTGTCTGCAAGACCTTACCTTGCAGCCGCACCACGGAGCGCAGCGGATTCGGTTCGCCGCCCTGCGGTCCGATGCCGTACAGGGCCGCGCCGGGGCGCACCAGGTCGAAGTGGTAATCGGGCGACAAAAAGATGCCCGAGGAATTGGCCAGGCTGGCGCGGTATTGCGGCAAACGGGCGCGAATGGCGATGAAACGGGCCAGTTGCTCGCCATTCATCGGGTTGGCGCGCTCGTCGGCGCAAGCCAGGTGGCTCATGACATAACGCACATTGATGCCGTCGAGAAAGTGCGGGTCCAGCAGCCAGCCGTCGATTTCCTGCGGCGACAAGCCCATGCGCGACATGCCCGTGTCTACCTGCACGATCGCGTCCAGGGTGGTGCCCAGCGCTGCTGCGTGCCGGCGCCAGCCCGCCACCTGCGGCTCGCTGTTGAGCACGGGCGTCAGGCCATGGGCCGTGAATTCGCCTTCCGTGTCGACGGGCGGGCCGTGCAGCACGAAGATGGCCGCGTCCGGCGCCACGTGCGGGCGCAGGCTGATGCCCTCTTCCAGGTGGGCCACGAAGAAATGGCGGCACCCTTCTTCATACAGGGCCGCGCCCACTTGCGCGGCGCCCAGGCCATACGCATCGGATTTCACGACGGCCGAGCAGGCGGCCGGGTGCGCCTTGTCGCGCAGCAAGCGGTAGTTGGCGCGCACGGCATCGAGGTCCACCGTCAGGATGGCGCCGCTACGTTCCTTTGGAGGCATGCTTCCCGCCATCTCAGGCTCCCGCGTATTGCAACTTGCCGCCGCGCTGCGCGCCGCTGTAGCGGCTGACGGACAGGTCGTCGGCCAGAATGGCCGGCTTTTTCGACGACATCAGGTCGGCCAGCAATTGCGCCGAACCGCAGGACATGGTCCAGCCCAGGGTACCGTGGCCCGTGTTCAGGAACAGGTTGCGCAGCGGCGTGCGGCCGACGATGGGCGTGCCGTCCGGCGTCATCGGGCGCAAGCCCGTCCAGAACGTCGCCTCGGCCGTGTTGCCGCCGCCGGGGAACAGGTCGTTGACGACCATTTCCAGGGTTTCGCGGCGGCGCGGATTCAGGTTCAGGTTGTAGCCGGCGATTTCCGCCATGCCGCCCACGCGGATGCGGTCGTCGAAACGCGTGACGGCGATTTTATAGGTTTCATCGAGGATGGTCGACACGGGTGCCTTGGCCGCGTTGACGATGGGCACGGTGATCGAATAGCCCTTCAATGGATACACGGGAATGTCGAGCAGCGGTTTCATGAAGCCCGTCGAGTAGGAACCGAGCGCCACGACATAGGAATCGGCCTTGACGATTTCCGCGCCGCATTGCACGCCGGCGATTTCATCGCCCTGCGTCAGCAATGCATCGATGGAGACGCCATAGCGGAACTTCACGCCCAGTGCCTCGGCCATCTCGGACAGGCGCGTGGTAAACAGCTGGCAATCGCCCGTTTCATCGTTGGGCAGGCGCAAACCGCCAAACAGCTTGTCCTTGACAGCTTCGAGGGCCGGCTCGGCGCGCGACAACTCATTGCGCTGCAGCACTTCGTACGGCACGCCCGCGTCTTTCAACACTTCGATATCCTTGGCGGCGTCGTTGTATTGCTTTTCCGTGCGGAACAATTGCATCGTGCCTTGCTGGCGGCCTTCATACGTGATGCCGGCCTCGGCGCGCAACACCTTGAAGCAGTCGCGGCTGTACTCGGCCAGGCGCACCATGCGTTCCTTGTTCACGGCATACGCTTCCGGCGTGCAATTACGCAACATCTGCCACATCCATTTGAGCTGGGCGGCGCTGCCGTCGAGCGAGATGGCCAGCGGCGCGTGGCGCTGCATCATCCATTTCACGGCTTTCAGGGGAATGCCGGGCGCGGCCCATGGCGAAGCGTAGCCGGGCGAGATTTGCCCCGCATTCGCAAAGCTGGTTTCCAGTGCGGGGCCCGGCTGGCGGTCGATGACGGTCACCTCATGTCCTGCCTTGGCCAGATAGTAAGCACTGGTGACGCCGATGACGCCGCTACCCAGAATCACGATACGCATAGTTTCCTCATTATATTTTTTTAGGCTGACGCCAGATTAACCGCTATCATATTGGGAAAGAGCCAGTATTTGTTCACGTATAAATCGAGATATTCAGAAATAAATCATGAGAATCCTTAAAGAATCGGCACGTGGCCTCGACAAGCTGGACCGCCACATCCTGCGCATCCTGCAGCAGGATGGCCGCATCTCGATGAAAGACCTCGGCGAACAGGTGGGCTTGTCGATCACGCCCTGCATCGAGCGGGTCAAGCGCATGGAACGCGACGGTGTCATCACGGGCTACCACGCCAAGGTGAACCCGGCCGCGCTGGGCGCGAAGCTGCTCGTCTTTGTAGAGATTACTCTCAATCAAAAGTCAGCGTCCGCCTTCGAGCAATTCCGCCGCGAAGTGCTGCAGATTCCCGAAGTGCAGGAATGCCACTTGGTGTCGGGCGACTTCGATTACCTGATCAAGGCGCGCATCCATGAAATGGCCGAGTACCGCAAGCTGCTGGGCGACATGCTGCTGCAGCTGCCGGGCGCCGCGCAATCGAAAAGCTATGTGGTGATGGAAGAAATCAAGGAAACCCTGGCACTGTCGACCGACGTGCTGCAGAACCGGTAAAAGTACCGTCAGCCGGCACCACCGGCATCATTTTTTGCGCCTTTGTATAATCTTGTAGCACATTCGCGGCGACGCAAGCACACTCCCGGCATGACATCACGCCCGTCCCCTCTGAGATTGGAAGCAGTGATGCACACCGGGAGTCCCTATGAACACATTGATCAAACTGGCAGCTTCCTGCCTCGCGGGCCTGGCCGTGGCCATGTGCACCGCCAGTGAATACAAGGTCAACCGCGCGCCCGACAACGGCGCCATCTATCAAAACATCAAGGTCGGCAAGACCACCCGCCTCGACCTCGACGCGGCTCTGGGCAACGCCACCGTCGTCAGCTTCGATCCCGGCTATGAAGTCTGGGTCTACAAGAACCAGCTGCAAGCGCCCAAGGTGACGCGGCTGATCCCCCTGCTGGGCGAAAAAGGCACGCGCGAAGTGGCCGTCATGTTCGACCAGGCGGGCGTCGTGAAGAAATTCCGCATTCACGAGCCGCGCAAGTAGGCGCACAGCGAACGGGTGCCGCCAGCCAGGCTGGCTATACTGGCTGCTGGCTATCGCCGCCCACCGCTCACCTACCCAGCAAGGAGTTCCCATGCGCCTGCCCCTGATCGCTCCGCAAGACCTGACGCCCGAACAGCAGCCGCTGTACGACGATATGCGCAAAGGCATCACCAGCAATTTCAACGATTTCATCGCCGTGCGCGAAGACGGCGCCCTGATGGGGCCATGGAATCCGTGGCTGCACGAACCGGCCATCGGCAAGGCCATCTGGGACCTGACCCTGGCCATGACGGCCAACGCCACGCTGCCCGATAACGTGCGCCAGATTGCCATCCTGGTGGTCGGCGCGCGCTACAACGCTGCCTATGAAATCTATGCCCACATCGCCGTCGCGGAGCGCGAAGGCATGTCGGACGAGCGCCTGGCCACGCTGGTGGCCGACGTCAAGCCCGTCGACCTGGACCAGCATGAGAGCATCGCCTACGATCTGGCCTACGCGCTCAGCGGCGGCGGCACGCTGCCGGAGCCGCTGTACCGCCTGGCGCTGGCCACCTTTGGCCAGCACGGCACCAACGAACTGATCTACCTGGTGGGCCTGTACGCGCTGGTCTCGACCACCTTGAACGGCTTCAACGTGCCGGTGCCGGAACGCGACTGAAGGGCCTGCCCCCTCACTTGCCCCCTGCGATGGGAAACGCCGGCGGATGCGCTCTTGCTCTACACTGGCGTTTTATCCTCTGCAACCTCCATGCAACTACCTGCAAACCTCGCCCACATCTCTGTCGAACAAGACTGGCAACACACGACTGCGTATCCACCGCTCGGCTTCACCCCGTTCGCCGAAGGGGCGCTGGGCAATGGCGATACGTTCGGCCTGTACTGGCCCATCGGCCGCGAAGCGTACGAACCGATCGTCGTCGAAACGTGGCACGACGAATGGCGATTGCAGCCGCACTTTTCCAGCCTGGCGGCGTTTCTGTCAGCCTACGCAACGGCGGAAGACGAGTACGTCGCCACGCCATCGCTGGCCGACGACCCCGCTTCGCCGCGCGCCGCGTTCCTGGAAGCCAAGGAATTGATTGCGCAGCGCAATCCCGCAGCGGCCATCGCGCTGCTGGAAGCGGCGCTGGCCATCGTTCCCGAATATACGGACGCGCTGTTGCTGCTGCATGGCCAGTATGTGCGCGCGGGAAGAATCGACGCAGCCGTCAAGGTGGCCATCCAGGCCATCATATCGCCACCATCGTTTGGCGGCCCGCCATTGAAGGCCTTGCAATGGCTGCGCACGCAGCCGGTGCCGGACGGGGAACCAGACCCCATCTGGCGCGCCTGCGGGCAATTGTCGTTCAACTTCGGCGGCAGCAAGGAAAATGCCGATTACCCCGTGCTGCTGGCCGCCATCGACACCTATGTGGAACAAGGCAAGCATCTTTCCGCCTCGACCCTGATGCAGACGTATGCCGAACTGATGAGCGCAGAAACCGTCTCGTTCCAGGAACGCTACGCCTTCGAACCGGCCGCCTTCATCGCGCGGCAAATCGCCGTCAGCGCGCAGCTGCCCAATGGCAGCCGGGACACATCCACGCTATGGCTGCCTGATCTGGCCTGATTTCTGCCGGAACAGCTTGCGATACGCCGACGGCGACGTCTGCAAGCTGGCCCGGAAATGCTGGCGCAGCGACAGGGCCGTGCCGAAGCCGGCTTCTTGCGCCACGATATCGATCGAGGCCGCGCTTTTTTCCAGCAGGCTTTGCGCATGCGCCAGACGCTGGTTCAGCAGCCATTGCTTGAACGAGGTGCCCGTCGCCTGGCGGAAGTGGCGCGTAAAATTGCGCCGGCTCATGGCGGCCCGCTCGGCCAGCGCATCGATGCTGTGCGCCTGGCCCAGGCTGGCCGTCACGCAGGCGAGCACGTCGGCAAAGCGCCCTTCGCTGCCGGACACGGGCAGCGGGCGTTCGATGAACTGGGCCTGCCCGCCCTGGCGGTGCGGCGCCACCAGCAGCCGGCGCGCCACGCGGTTGGCCACCTCGGCGCCCGCCAGCTGGCGCAGCAGATACAGGCAGCAATCGAGGCCGGCCGCCACGCCCGCCGACGTCAGCACGGCGCCATCGTCCACGTACAGCACTTCCCGGTCTACCCTGACCCTGGGATAGCGGGCCGCCAGCCGGTCCGCCATGCCCCAGTGCGTGGCCGCGCTCTTGCCATCCAACAAGCCCGCCTGCGCCAGGGGAAACGCGCCCAGGCACAGGCCCACCATGCGCGCGCCGCGCCCGCTGGCCGCCTGCAGTGCCGCGACCAGTGACGCCGCCGCGTCGCGGCAATCGTCGTGCCAGGCCGGCATGATGACGATATCGGCGCCCTCCAGGCCTTCCAGGCCGAACTCGGGCGTAATGGCGAAGCCGGCCGCCGTGCGCAAGGGCGCGGGGTCGGCGGCACAGACGCGCACGTGGAAAGGCGGCAGATCGGCCTCGTCCGTCTGGGCGCCAAACACGAGACAAGGCACGGACAAGTGGAAAGGCGTCATGCCGTCGAAGGCGATCACGGCCACGCTCAAAGGCGAAGAAGAAGAAATGGCAGGCATGGCCCGATTTTATCGCAGATAGGCCTTCGGGCCACTTTTTGTTTATGCCGTGCGGCTTGAAAATGGCTGTATCGGGGAAGTCCTTCCTCTTTCAAACATTCAGGAGTCAAGCATGTCCACCACTACCGCACCGCGCCGCGCCCTGCTCGTCATCGACGTGCAAAATGAATACTTCACGGGCGACATGCCGATCGAATATCCGTCCGTCGATATTTCCCTGCCCAACATCGTCACCGCCATGGCCGCCGCCCGCGCCGCCGGCGTGCCCGTCATCGTCGTCCAGCACGATGCGCCGGAAGCTTCTCCCATCTTTGCAAAAGGCAGCGACGGCTGGCAGCTGCACCCGCAAGTGGCCGCCTTTGCCGCCGACCACCGCATCAACAAGAGCATGGGCAGCGCGTTTGCGGGCACGGACTTGCGCGCCTGGCTGGAGAGCCGCGGCATCGACACCCTGACGGTGATCGGCTACATGACGCACAACTGCGACGCCGCCACCATCTACCAGGCCGCGCACGACGGCTTGCAAGTCGAGTTCCTTCAGGACGCCACCGGCACCCTGCCCTACGCCAATGCGGGCGGCACGGCCAGCGCCGAGGAAATCCACCGCGTCTTCAGCACGGTGTTCCACTCGAATTTCGCCGCCGTCGTCAGCACGCAGGACTGGCTCGATGCCGTGCGCGCAGGCAAGCCGCTGGACAAGGACAATATTTATCTGTCGAACCAGCGCGCACGCAAGGCGCAGGCGAACTGACGCCGGCGGGAATGGACGGGTATCATGCGTCCATTCCCAACTTGATGATGAACGATGCGAAAAATAACTGTGCTGGGCTTAAGTACTGCCGGTGCTTTCCTGCTGGCCACGGCCGCCCTGGTGCTGGCGGGCCTGAACGACAAGCTGGCCCCGGCCGACGTGATCGTCGTGCCCGGCAACACGATCCTGCCCGACGGCACGCCCAGCCCCCGCCTGCAGGCGCGGCTCGACGCGGCGCTCACACAGTTCCAGGAACGCAGGGCGCCGCGCATCCTCGTCAGCGGGGCGACGGGCAAGGAAGGTTTTGACGAGGCCGCGGCTATGGCCCGCTACCTGCTCAAGCGCGGCGTGCCGGCCGACGCCATCATTGAGGATAATCAAGGCTGGACCACGGACGCCACGGCCCGCAACGCTGCGGCCCTGATGCGCCAACACGGCTGGCACACGGCCATGGTGGCCACGCAATACTTTCACGTGCCCCGCTTCCGGCTGGCTTTGGAGCGGGCCGGCATCGCCGTCAGCGGCCAGGTGCATGCGCCCTATTTCGAATTGCGCGACCTGTATTCCGTACCCAGGGAAACCGTGGGCTACCTTGTGTATTACGTGAAATCCTGAACATGAAGATACTTGCCTTTGCCGCCAGTTTTGGCCTGGTGGCCGCATGCACCGTGCCGTCGATGGCCGCCGCCGATGCGGAGCCAATCGGCGCCGCTGCAAGCCTGTACCTGTTTGGCGCGCTGATGCTGGGGGTGTGCATCACCGCCTTTGGCGCGCTGGCGCGGCGTGTGGACGTGGCGCATGGCCACTGGCTGTCGGCCTGCGTGGGCGCGCTGTGCAGCGCGGTGCTGTATGGCAGTTTCGCGCTGGCATTTGCAACGCAATCGATCACGGCGAGCGTTGCCTATGCCGCCAGCGCCCTGTGTGCCGCAAGCGCGGCCCTGTTGCTGCCGGGCCTGCTAAAGCGCGTGGCAAGGCTTATGGCAAGGCCAGGCCTGTGAGCAGTCACTCGCTCCAGTCGCGCGAGCGCTCCACCGCGCGCTGCCATTTATGCAAGCGCGTCAGCCGTTCGTCGGCCGCCATCTTCGGCTCGAATCGGCGTCCCACCTGCCACTGGGCGGCGATTTCTTCCTGCGACGTCCAGAAACCGACGGCCAGGCCCGCCAGGTAGGCGGCGCCCAGGGCCGTCGTTTCCGTCACCACGGGGCGCACCACAGGGACATTGAGTATGTCGGCCTGGAACTGCATCAGCATGTCGTTGCGGGCCGCGCCGCCATCCACGCGCAACTCGGATAGCGCAATGCCCGCGTCGTCCTGCATGGCGGACAACACATCGACGTTCTGGTAGGCCACGCCCTCCAATGCGGCGCGCGCGATGTGGGCCTTGCCCGTGCCGCGCGTGATGCCGATCAGGGTGCCCCGTGCATACGGGTCCCAGTACGGTGCGCCGAGCCCCGCGAAGGCGGGCACGAAGACGAGGCCGCCCGAATCGGGCACGCTGGTGGCCAGCGCTTCCACTTCGGACGAGTCGCGGATGATGCCGATGCCGTCGCGCATCCATTGCACGGCCGCGCCCGCGATAAAGGCGCTGCCTTCGAGCAAGTAATCAGTCTTGTCGCTGCCGGCGCCCAGGCTCCAGCCCACCGTCGTCAGCAGCCGGTTTTTCGATGGCAGCGGGCGCTTGCCCACGTTCATCAGCATGAAGCAGCCCGTGCCGTAGGTATTTTTCGCCATGCCCGGTTTCAAACAGGCCTGGCCGAACGTGGCCGCCTGCTGGTCGCCCGCGATGCCGGCGATGGGCACGGACACGCCCAACAATGCCGCATGCGTGTGCGCGGCCACGCCGCTCGATGGCACGACGTCGGGCAGCAGGGAGGCGGGAATGTCCAGCAGCGCCAGCAAATCCGTGTCCCACTGCAAAGTATGAATGTTGAACAGCATGGTGCGCGCCGCGTTGCTCGTGTCCGTCAAGTGGGCGCCGCTCATCTTGTAGATCAGCCAGCTGTCGACGGTGCCGAAGGCCAGCTCGCCCCGTTCGGCGCGGGCGCGGGCACCCGGCACGTTGTCAAGCAGCCATTTCAATTTAGTTGCGGAAAAATAGGCGTCCAGCACGAGGCCCGTTTTTTGCTGGATCACGTCCGCCTTGCCCTGCTCCACCAGCAGCTCGCAGAACGCGGCATTGCGGCGGTCTTGCCAGACGATGGCGTTAGCGACGGGTTCGCCCGTGGCGCGGTCCCACAGCACCGTCGTTTCGCGCTGGTTGGTCACGCCGATGGCGGCCACGTCGCTTGCCGCCACGCCGCTGTCGCGCAGCACCTGCTGCAGCACGCCCTCTTGCGAGGCCCAGATGTCGCCCGCGTCATGCTCGACCCAGCCCGGCTGGGGGAATATCTGGCGAAATTCGCGCTGCGCGCTGGCGTGCGGCCGGCCCGCATGGTCGAACAGGATGGCGCGCGAACTGGTGGTGCCCTGGTCTAAAGCAAGTATGTATTTGGTCATGGTCGCTACTACGGCTATACAGTGAAAAAAGGGCACGGACAAGCGCCCGTGCCCCGGGAAAGCGGCGGCAGAAGTTTACACGACTACCTTACCTTGCCTTCTTTCCAGGCCTGCAATAATTTATCGTAGGCAATTGTTTCACCCTTCGGCTTTTCATTCGCCAGCTTTTTCCATGGCGCGTGCTGGTCCGACAGATACTGGTTCGGATCGACCTTGGGATTGAGCTTGGGCGCGCACGCCTTCATGCCGGCCCGCTGCAGGCGCGCCATGACCTGGTCCATTTCCTCGGCCAGGTTATCCATGGCGGCCTGCGGCGTTTTTTCCGCCGTGATGGCCGTGGCCACGTTCTTCCACCACAGCTGGGCCAGCTTCGGATAGTCGGGCACGTTGTTGCCGGTCGGCGTCCACGCCACGCGGGCGGGGCTGCGGTAGAACTCGATCAAGCCGCCGTACTCGTTCGCGTGCTTCGTAAAATAATCGTGGCGGATGTCGGAATCGCGGATGAAGGTCAGGCCGACGATGGATTTCTTCAGCGACACGGTTTTCGACGTAACGAATTGCGCGTACAGCCAGGCGGCGGCCTTGCGGTCATCGGGCGTGGACTTGAACAGGAACCAGGAACCCACGTCCTGATAGCCGTTCTGCATGCCCTCTTTCCAGTACGGGCCGTGCGGCGACGGCGCCATGCGCCATTTCGGTGTGCCGTCCTTGTTGACCACTGGCAAGCCCGGTTTCGTCATGCCGGCCGTAAATGCCGTGTACCAGAAGATTTGCTGGGCGATTTCGCCCTGGGCCGGCACGGGGCCCGATTCCGAGAAATTCATGCCGTTCGCCTGCGGCGGCGCGTATTTCTTCATCCAGTCGATATATTTCGTCAGCGCAAACACGGCCGCCGGCGAATTGGTGGCGCCGCCGCGCGACATCGACGCGCCCACGGGCGTGCACTTGTCGGCCGCCACCTTGATGCCCCACTCGTCGACCGGCATGCCGTTCGGAATGCCCTTGTCGGCCGCGCCAGCCATCGACAGCCACGCATCGGTGAAGCGCCAGCCCAGGGACGGATCTTTCTTGCCGTAATCCATGTGGCCATAGACTTTCTTGCCGTCCAGTTCCTTCACGTCATTCGTGAAGAAATCGGCGATGTCTTCATAGGCGGACCAGTTCTGCGGCACGCCCAGTTCGTAGCCATACTTGGCCTTGAACTTGGCCTGCAAATCCTTGCGCGCGAACCAGTCGGCGCGGAACCAGTACAGGTTGGCGAATTGCTGGTCGGGCAACTGGTACACCTTGCCGTCCGGCGCCGTGGTAAAGCTGATGCCGATGAAATCTTTCAGGTCCAGGCCCGGATTCGTGAATTCCTTGCCCTTGGCGGCCATGTAGTCGGACAGCGGTTCCACGGCGCCATAGCGGTAATGCGTGCCGATCAGGTCGGAATCGGAAATCCAGCCGTCATAGATGCTCTTGCCCGACTGCATCGACGTCTGCAGCTTTTCCACCACGTCGCCTTCCTGGATGATGTCGTGGCGCACCTTGATGCCCGTGATTTCCTCGAAGGCCTTGGCCAGGGTCTTCGATTCGTAGACGTGGGTGTCGATGGTTTCCGAGACCACGGAAATTTCCTTGATGCCCTTGGCTTTGAGCTTGGCCGCCGCATCGATGAACCATTTCATTTCAGCAAGCTGTTGCTGCTTGCTCAGGCTGGATGGCTGGAATTCCTTGTCGATCCAGGTTTGCGCCTGCTTGGCGTCGGCCAGGGCCGCGTTCGACACGAGCATGGCCGCAGCCGCGAAGACCGTGAACTTCAATTTCATCGTGAATCTCCTTTTATTTTATTGCCGGCCGCCTGCTGACGGTCCGGCCTCCATCAACACCGGCAAGCCGGTCATCCCCAACGCATTACCACTAATAAAATGACAAAACTGATGGCGGCGCCTATCGCCTGCTGCATTTCCGTGAACCCCGCCCAGGCCAGATTCACGTAGGCCGCCGTGAGCAAGCCGATGAACAGGCGGTCGCCGCGCGTCGTCGGCATGGGCAAAAAGCCCTTGCGTGCTATGCTGGGCGAGCGGATTTGCCACACCGTCATGCCAGCCAGCATCAAGCCGATGCAGATGAAGAAGATGGCCACTTCCGGCGTCCACGCCATCCAGCCGAACAGGCTGGCTGTGCTATCGGTATTATTTTCCATATCACACCCTCCCCATCGCGAAACCCTTGGCAATGTAATGCCGCACGAACCAGATCACCAGCGCGCCGGGCACGATGGTCAGCACGCCGGCCGCCGCCAGCACGCCCCAGTCCATGCCGGCCGCCGACACCGTGCGAGTCATGGTGGCGGCAATGGGCTTGGCATTGACGGAGGTCAAGGTGCGCGCCAACAGCAGTTCCACCCAGCTGAACATGAAGCAGAAGAACGCCGTCACGCCCACGCCCGACTTGATCATCGGCAAGAAGATGCGGATGAAGAAACGGGGAAAGCTGTAGCCGTCGATATACGCCGTTTCGTCGATTTCCTTCGGCACGCCGGACATGAAACCTTCCAAAATCCACACGGCCAGCGGCACGTTGAACACCATGTGCGCCAGCGCCACGGCCAGATGCGTATCCATCAGGCCCACCGTCGAGTACAGCTGGAAGAAGGGCACGAGGAAGACGGCGGGCGGCGTCATGCGGTTGGTCAAGAGCCAGAAGAACAAATGCTTGTCGCCGACAAAGTTATAGCGGGAAAAAGCGTAGGCTGCCGGCAAGGCGACGGTGACGGACATGACCATATTCAAGGCCACGTAAATCATGGAATTGATGTAGCCGCTGTACCAGGAACGGTCGGTAAAAATCGTGTGGTAGTTGGCGAACGTCCATTGCTGCGGCCACAGGCTCAGCACGCCCACGATTTCCTCGTTGGTCTTGAGCGACATATTGAGCATCCAGTAGATGGGCAACAGCGAGCCCAGCAAAAAGACGATCAGGATGGTGCTGCTCATTTTCTTGTGCATCATTTCTGGTCTCCCGTGCCGACTCTCTGCATCCACGTGTACAGCACAAAGCAGAACAGCAGGATGATGAGGAAATAGATCAGTGAGAAGGCCGAGGCCGGCCCCAGGTCGAACTGGCCCACGGCCTTTTGCGTCAGGTATTGCGACAGGAACGTGGTGGCATTGCCCGGTCCGCCGCCCGTCAGCACGAACGGTTCCGTGTAGATCATGAAACTGTCCATGAAGCGCAGCAAGACGGCGATCATCAGCACATTGCGCAGTTTCGGCAGCTGGATGTAGCGGAACACGGCCAGGCGCGAGGCGCCGTCGATGCGTGCCGCCTGGTAATACGCGTCAGGAATGGCGCGCAAACCCGCATAGCACAGCAGCACCACCAGCGGCGTCCAGTGCCAGATATCCATCACCATCACGGTCAGCCAGGCGTCGAGCGAATTGCCGTTGTAGTTGTAGTCGAATCCCAGCTGATTCAGGGTATAGCCCATCAGGCCGATGTCGCCGCGGCCGAAGATTTGCCAGATGGTGCCCACCACGTTCCAGGGAATGAGCAAGGGCAGCGCGATCAGCACCAGCGCCAGCGATGCCTTCCAGCCATCGGCCGGCATGCACAGGGCAATCAAGATGCCGAGCGGAATCTGGATGGCCAGCACGGAGCCGGAAAACAGCAGCTGGCGCAGCAAGGCGCTGTGCAAGTCGCCGTCGAGCATGACCATGCGGAACCACTCGGTGCCCACGAAGACCTTTTGCGTGGGGCTCAGAATATCCTGCACGGAATAATTGACCACCGTCATCAGGGGCAGGATGGCGGAAAAGGCCACGCACAGCAGCACGGGCAGGATCAGCAGCCAGGCGCGGCGGTTATTATCGGTTTTACCGTTATGTATCATCAGGCCACCCGCTTATCGTTGACATAGAACAAGGTGCGTTGCGGCGGAAAATGCAGCCGCACGGCATCGCCCACCACCGCATTGATGGCGCGCAGCTTGGCCGCCACCGTCGTGCCGCCCAGCTGGAATTCCGCCAGGTAATGCGTGCCCATATTGCGCACGGCCGTCACCGTGGCGTCCAGGCAATGATCGCTGCCCGCACCGCCCTCGCCCGCCTTCAGGCATGCGACGAATTCCGGCCGCACGCCCAGCGTGATTTTCCCTTGCGCGCCAGCCAGGGCCGCGCGGGCGGAAGCGGACACGGCCAGCGCCTGCCCCGCCACGCGCACGCCGCCATCGTCCAGGGTGCAATCGAGCAAGTTCATGCCCGGGTTGCCGATGAAATAGCCGACAAAGGTGTGCTCGGGTTCCTCGAACAGCGCCTGCGCGCTGCCCGTCTGCACCACTTCGCCCTGCGTCATGACGACCACCTGGTCGGCAAAGGTCAAGGCTTCCACCTGGTCGTGCGTGACGTAGATCAACGACAATTTCAGTTCGTGGTGGATTTCCTTCAACTTTCTGCGCAACAGCCATTTCAAATGCGGATCGATCACCGTCAGCGGTTCGTCGAACAGCACGGCCGCCACGTCGGGACGCACGAGCCCCCGTCCCAGCGAAATTTTTTGCTTGGCGTCCACGGACAAGCCGCTGGCGCGCAGTTTCAAGTCGCCCGTCAGCTCCAGCATCTGCGCCACCTGCTGCACGCGCTTTTTCACCTCGCTCTCTTTCCAGCCGCGATTACGCAGCGGAAACGCCAGGTTGTCGTGCACGGTCATGGTGTCGTAGATGACGGGAAACTGGAACACTTGCGCGATATTGCGTGCTTCCGTCGGCAGCTGCGTCACATCCTTGCCGTCGAACAGCACCTTGCCATGCGACGGTTTCACGAGACCGGAGATAATATTGAGCAAGGTCGTCTTGCCGCAGCCGGACGGCCCCAGCAAGGCATAGGCGCCGCCGTCATGCCATTCCATGCTCATGGGCCGCAGCGCATAGTCGGCGGGTGCCGTCGGGTTCGGTTTGTAGGCGTGAGCCAGGTCCACCAGTTCGATGCGCGCCATGTCACACCCCTCCTTGCACAGGAGCGAACAATAGCCCGCCATCGTCGGCGAAGATCAGCAAGGCATGCGGCTGGCAATACACGGTGCAGGCGCTGCCGATCTCCAGATTGTGCACGCCGCCGAGCTGGGCCACCAGCGCCAGCTCGCCGCGGCGCGCATGCACATAGGTTTCCGAGCCGCTGATTTCCGCCAGGTCCACCGTAGCTGCGATGGCCACGTCGCCTTCGGACTGGGGCGATAAATGCAGACTGTGCGCGCGCACGCCGAGGATCACGTCGCGCCGCTCGCCGAGGCGGGCGCGCTGTGCGCCGCTCAGGTGGATGGCCAGGCCGTCGGCTGCCTGCGCCACGCCATCGGCGCTCACGCGGGCGGGAATCAGGTTGATCGGCGGGTCGCTGAAGGTGCGCGCCACATCGATGGAATTGGGGGCGTTGAAGACGTCCAGGGTCGGTCCCTGCTGCAGCAGCCGTCCCTCGTGCAGCACGGCCACGTGGCCGCCCAGTTGCAGCGCTTCCAGCGGTTCCGTGGTCGCGTACACGACCGTCGTGCTGCCGCTGGAAAACAGTTCCGTCAATTCGCGGCGCAATTCCTCGCGCAGTTTGTAATCGAGGTTGACCAGGGGCTCGTCGAGCAGCAGCAACGATGCGTCCTTGATCAGCGCGCGTCCCAGCGCCGTGCGTTGCTGCTGCCCGCCCGACAATTCTCCGGGCGTGCGCTGCAGGTAGGGCGTGATGTGCAGGCGCTCGGCCAGCGCCAGCACTTTCGCGCGGATCTGCTCTTCGGGCACCTTGCGCAAACGCAAGGGCGAAGCGATATTGTCGTAGACGGTAAAGGCCGGATAGTTGATGAATTGCTGGTACACCATGGCCAGGTTACGTTTGCTGACGGGCACGCCCGTCACGTCGACGCCGTCGGCCGTCACCGTGCCCCCGCTGGGCTTGTCCAGCCCCGCCATCACGCGCATCAGGGTCGTCTTGCCGGCACGCGTGGTGCCCAGCAAGACGTTGATGGCGCCCGGCACCAATGCCAGCGACATCGGATATAAAAAATCGTCAGCCCCCTGCTTCCTGCTGATCTTGTCCAGTACCAGTTGCACGCGCTTCTCCTCCAGTGATGGTTTCTTATTCTTCGCCGCGCCCTCTGCGGGGTGCGGTCGCCAACGTGTGCTGCCTACAACGACAACGGGTGCTGCAACAGCCAGGCGTCGAGCGTGTCCGCCGTTTCGCGCGGCAGGTGCAGGCCCAGCTTGGAGCGCCGCCACAGCATGTCGGCCGCGCTGACGGCCCATTCGTGGCGCCGCAAATAGTCCACTTCCGCCGCGTACAGGCCGGCGGCGATTTCCTCGCCCATGGCCGCCACATCCGTCCGCCCGGCGAGCAGCACGTGGATGCGCGTGCCGTAGGCGCGTGCATAGCGCGCCACCAGCGCCGCCGGCAGCCACGCATAGTCGCGCTGCAAGCCCTGCACGAACTGGCCGAACTCGCGCACGGACCGGTTCTGCGGCGTGCTGCCGAACACATCGCCGCCGGGCAGGCAGGCGTTGGCCGTCCAGGCCGGCCGCGCATTGCCCGGCACCGGCGCCAACAACGGCGCGAGCACATCGAGCGCTTCCTCCGCCAGCTTGCGGAACGTGGTGATCTTGCCGCCGAAAATACTGAGCAGCGGCGCCCCTTCCCGGTCCAGCTCGAAGCGGTAATCGCGCGTGACGGCCTTGGCGTCGGCCGCCGCGTCTTCCACCAGCGGGCGCACGCCCGCATACGTCCACACCACGTCGGCCGGCACAATGGGCTTGCTGAAATAGTAACTGGAAAGCTCGCACAAGTAACGAATTTCCTCGTCGTCGATTTCCACCTTGCCGCTGTCGCCGTGGTAGTCGAGATCGGTGGTGCCGATCAGGGTGAAATCGTGCTCATACGGAATGGCAAACACGATGCGCCCGTCCGGATGCTGGAAGATATACGCGTGATCGTGCTCGAACAATCGCTTGACGACGATGTGGCTGCCCTTGATCAGGCGCAAATGCCGGCCCTGTCCGCCCGGCGCCGCCTGCTGCAGGAATTCGGCCGTCCACGGCCCGGCCGCATTGACGACGCTGCGCGCACGCACGGACAGCTCACGTCCGTCGCCTTGCAGCAGGGTCGCCAGCCAGGAGGCGTCCGCACCCGCGCCGTCGCGCCGCAGGGCCGTGCAGCGCGTCTGCGTGAGGATGGTCGCCCCCTTGTCCGCCGCGTCGATGGCGTTCAAGACCACCAGGCGCGCATCGTCGACCCAGCCGTCGGAATACACGAAGCCGCGCTTGAATTCGGGTTTTAACGGTTTGCCGGCCGCGTGGCGCGTCAGGTCGATGCCCTGCGAGCCAGGTAGGATTTCCCGCTTGGCCAGCATGTCGTACAGAAACAGGCCGGCGCGTATCAGCCAGGCGGGGCGCTGGCCCTGGGCGTGCGGCATGACGAAGCGCAAGGGCCACATGATGTGCGGCGCCGAGCGCAGCAGCACTTCGCGCTCGATCAGCGCCTTGCGCACGAGGCCGAATTCATAGTATTCGAGGTAGCGCAGGCCGCCGTGTATCAGCTTGGTGGAAGCGGACGAGGTGTGGGCAGCGAGGTCGTCCTTTTCGCACAGCACCACGGACAAGCCCCGCCCGGCCGCGTCGCGCGCGATGCCGGCGCCATTGATGCCGCCGCCCACCACCAGCACGTCGCATGCCATCGTTGTCTCCACACCTTGCTGTGCTGCCGCCATCGGGACTCCGTGTCTGTCGGGAAAGGCCGGCGAGGAAAGACTAGGCATCGCCGGCGACTGTCGTTAAGATCAATACAGCTGTAATTCGAATGCAATATGGATAAGATACGCCAGATTGCGAATCGATAGCAACATATTTTTATCACTATTTGTTCGTTTTTGTTCGTTTGTGTTTTTTAAAGAGACAAGCCCATGATTTTGAATCCCCGCCAGCGCCGCTTGCTCGAAGTGGTGCGCCAGAAGGTCACCATGTCCGTCGAGGAGCTGGCCCAGCAGCTGGACGTGACGCCACAGACCGTGCGCCGCGACGTCAAGCAGATGGAAGAAGCGCGCCTGCTGGCCCGCTACCACGGCGGAGTCGGCTTGCCCTCGTCCGTGGAAAACATCGATTACAGCCAGCGGCAAGTGTTCAACAGCGACGCCAAGCGGCGCATCGCCGCCGCCGTCGCCGCGCAGGTGCCGCACGGCTGTTCGCTCTTGATCAATATCGGCACGACCACCGAGGAAGTGGCGCGCGCGCTGAGCCGCCATACGGGCTTGCACGTGGTGACGAACAACCTCAACGTGGCCGCCATCCTGGCCGACAACGCCGCCTGCGAAGTCATCGTGGCCGGCGGCGTGGTGCGCGGGCGCGACCGCGGCATCGTCGGTGAAGCCACCATCGACTTCATCCGCCAGTTCAAGGTCGACATCGGCATCATCGGCATTTCCAGCATCGACGAAGATGGCAGCCTGCGCGACTTCGACGCGCGCGAAGTGAAGGTGGCGCAAGCGATCATCGAGCAGTCGCGCGAAGTGTGGCTGGTGGCCGACCAGCATAAATTCGGCCGCAAGGCGCTGGTGCGCCTGGCCGACCTGGCGCAAGTGGACATCCTGTTTACGGACGCGCCGCCGCCGCCCCGCTTTGCCGAGGTGCTGCGCGACGCGAACGTGAAAGTGCACGTCGCCGCCTGACGGCGACAGTGTTGCGGCCGGCTCAGTGCGCGATGGCAAGCTTGCCGAAATGGCGGCCGCCGGCAGCCAGCTGCGCATACGCTTCGGCCGTGTCGCCGAGGCCGAACACGCGGTCGATGACGGGCACGATGCCATGCGCGGCGATGGCCTGGGCCGCCTGCGCCAGGTCCGCCACGGAACCGGTGTTGTTGCCGACGATGCGCAAGGCCTTGACGATGACGGGAAGCAAATCGATGCTGGCCGCCGTGCCGCCGACAAAACCCACCGTGAAGACCGTGCCGCCCACCGCTGCCGCGTTGAGCGAGCGCACGATGGTGGCGCCGCCCACCGTCTCGACCACCAGATCGGCGCCCCGCCCGCCGGTCAGTTTCAGCACTTCCGCATCCCAGGCCGGCGTGGCCCGGTAGTTGATCAGGTGATCGGCGCCCAGCTGGCGCGCCCGCTCCAGCTTGTCATCGCTGGAAGACGCGAGGATCACCGTGGCGCCCGACGCCTTGGCGAACTGCAAGGCAAACAGGCTGACGCCGCCCGTTCCCAACAGCAACACCACCGATCCGGGGCGCACTTGCGCCGAACGCACGGCATTCCACGCCGTCGTGGCTGCAATCGGCAGGGCCGCACCCTGGATAAAATCGAGGTGGGCCGGCAAGGCGACCAGGCTGGCGGCGGGGACGGCCACGTATTCGGCCAGCGAACCCGGCAAGGTGACGCCGCGCATCGCGCCCACGTTGTGCGGCGTGATGGCGCCGCCCTGCCAGCGCGGCATGAAGTGCGGGATGACGCGGTCGCCGACGGCCAGCCCGCTGACGCCCTCGCCCAGCGCCGCCACTTCGCCCGCGCCGTCGGCGACGGGAATCAGCGGAAAGGCCGCGCCGGCAAAGTTGCCGGTCGCAATGGCCACGTCGAGAAAGTTCAGCGTGGCGGCGCGCAGGCGCAGCAGCACCTCGCCCCGGCCGGCCTGCGGCTCGGGCAGCTCGGTCTGGCGAAACGCGGTGAGGGAAGGAGCGGTCAGTTGGATGGCTTGCATGGTCTGTTCTCGGGCAATGGGTCAGGGTGGCCGCGCGCTGGCGGGACAAACAGCAGTGTCATTTAAAATCATTAATAGATAAACTATGGTTTGATTCAATGATTTGACAGCAGGGATTGCCAATGGATTTGCTCGACAGCATGAAGGTGTATGTACTGGCCGTGGAAAAAGGCAGCTTGAGCGCCGCCGCGGCCGCCTGCGGGATCTCCGCGACGATGGCCGGCAACCACCTGCGGACGCTGGAAAAGCGCCTGGGCATGCAGTTGCTCCAGCGCACCACCCGGCGCCAGCACCTGACGGCCTTCGGTGAGGATTACTATGCGCGCTGCAAGGAAATCCTCAGGCTGGTGGCCGAAACCGATGTCCAGGCGCAAAACCTGCAACTGGCGCCCGCCGGCAAGCTGCGCATCACGGCGCCCCTCACCTTCGGCGCGGAAGCGCTGATGCCCGCCATGGCCGCATACCTGGAGCGCTATCCCGACGTGAGCATCGATGTGTCGCTGAGCGACCGCGTGGCCGACCTGGTGGAGGAAGGTTTCGAGGCCGCCATCCGCATCGGCCAGTTGCCCGATTCCTTGCTGATCGCCAGACCGCTGGCGCCCTACCGGCTGATGATCTGCGCCGCTCCCGACTATCTGGCGCGCAGGGGAACGCCGCGCCACCCGGCCGAGCTGAGCCGGCACGAATGCCTGTCCTTCTCGCCCGCCGCCCTGGCGCATTGGCGCCTGACAGGCGAGGACGGCGTCTGCAGCGTGCCCATCTCGGGCCGCCTGCAAGTCAACCACGGCCAGGCGCTGCGCGTTGCCGCACTGCATGGCATGGGCATCGTGCTGCAACCGGCCTTCCTGCTGGAAACGGACGTGCGGGCGGGCCGCCTGGTCCAGCTGTTTCCCGCGCATGCGCTG
This sequence comes from Janthinobacterium aestuarii, assembly GCF_046113285.1. Lineage (NCBI taxonomy): Bacteria > Pseudomonadati > Pseudomonadota > Betaproteobacteria > Burkholderiales > Oxalobacteraceae > Janthinobacterium > Janthinobacterium aestuarii. Next base: position 2,227,904 of record NZ_CP142524.1, on the reverse strand, counting down.
CCCAGCCGCCCCTTGAACGTAGTCTACCTGCCGGACCGCTATCGCTCGCCCAAGCTGCGCAGCTTCGTCGATTTTCTCGTGGAACGGTTCAGCTAAGAGCCTATCCCAGTAGGGAGCGTCTTTTTGCAAGCAGCACATCAGGAGCGCGGACAAGGCGCGAGGAGGACGCGTGGCGAACCACGCGACGACTCCCCGCTTCTGAGGGGCGCTTGCAAGAGATGTATTCATCTACTGGGATAGGCTCTAAGTAGCGCCGGCAACACACCTGTGCCATGCGACAGTGATCGCGCTTGAAATATTTATCAATTCGGCAAAATTCATGTTACCATTGATACAACATGAGTTATTTTTTTAATCTTCCTCTCTAGCAATACGATTATTTGCTTGATATTGCTTTTTATATATTTAGAGCAAGAGAAAAAGGAAAAACTTTTTGCCGCTGAATGATTTCCTGTGAAAACAGTGTTAGAAATACCTCAAGCACGACGATTGTTCCCAAACAAACCACTCGACAGCAAGCGTGAAGGCCTTAACCATGCCGGCAACGCCGCCCAGTGAAGGAAGAGAAATGAGTCATAATTTTGAATCGGCCGCCACGCAAGCCGCCCATCCCAACAGCGTTCCCGTCAGCGAACTGGAAGCCCATCTCGGTTACTGGCTGCGTTTCGTTTCCAACCATGTGTCCCACAGCTTCCAGAAGAAAGCCGAAGCCAATGGCGTGACGGTGTCCGAATGGGTGGTGCTGCGCGAAATGTTCCGCCTGGGCTGCACCTCGCCCACGGTGCTGGCGCAGGTGTCCGGCATGAGCAAGGGCGCCGTGTCGAAACTGATCGACCGCCTGGAAAGCAAGGGCATGGTCAGCAAATCCATCCTGCTGGCCGACCGCCGCCAGCACTCGATCGAACTGACCACGGAAGGCGAGGCGCTGGTGCCGGTGCTGGCCGAAATGGCCGACCAGAACGACGAGGAATTCTTCGGCAAGCTGCCGCGCCAGCTGCGCGACGATCTGCTCGAAGCGATGAAGGAAGTGGCGCGCACGCACCACCTCAAAAGCGTCCCGCTGAACTGACAGCCAGCGCACTGCCGGCAAGGATGACACGGTGGCGCGGGCGCTTCGGCTATGATGCTGGCCTGACTGTTTACCAGGAACACGCATGGCCCTGCACATCGAAACTCCCTTGCTCAACTCGCGCGCCCTGAGCCTGCTCAGCGAACGCGCCATCTGGCTCAAACTCGAAGCCTTGCAGCCGCCCGGCTCCTTCAAGATCCGCGGCATCGGCCTCGCCTGCGAAGAATACGCGCGGCGCGGCGCCAGCCGCTTCATTTCCTCTTCCGGCGGCAATGCCGGCATCGCCGTCGCCTATGCGGGACGCCAGCTCGGCATTCCCGTCATCGTCGTCGTGCCGGAAACGACGAGCGAACGGGCCAAGGCCCTGATCGCCCAGGAAGGCGCCGAAGTCATCGTGCACGGCGCCGCCTGGCAGGAAGCGAACGCGCTGGCCCAATCGATGCTCACGCCGCAAGACGCTTTTTTGCACCCGTTCGACGACCCGCTGCTGTGGCAGGGCCATGCCGGCATGATCGATGAAGTAGCGCGCGCGGGCCTGAAACCGGACGCGGTGGTGCTGTCGGTGGGCGGCGGCGGCCTGCTGGCCGGCGTGGCCGAAGGCTTGCAGCGCAACGGCTGGGATGACGTGGCCATCGTGGCCGTCGAAACGCAAGGCGCCGCTTCGCTGGCGGCGGCCGTGTCCGCGCGCGAACACGTGGCCCTGCCGGCCGTGAGCAGCATCGCCACGTCGCTGGCCGCGCGCCAGGTGTGCGCGCAGGCATACGCCATCAGCCAGACCCGTCTGCTGCACAGCGTGGTGGTGTCGGACCGCGCCGCCGTCGACGCCTGCCAGCGCTTTGTCGCCGACCAGCGCCTGGTGGTGGAACCGGCCTGCGGCGCGGCGCTGGCGGCCGTCTACGGCAAGGCGCCGGAACTGGCGCCCTACCGCAATGTGCTCGTCATCGTGTGCGGCGGCGTGACGGCCACCACGCAGCAGCTCGATCACTGGAGCGCCACCCTGTAGTGGCTACGGCGCCGCCTCGCGCAGCGCCACGCCGTCGCGGCCCTGCCCCTTGGCGGCGTACAGGGCCTGGTCGGCCAGATCCAGCAACTGCGCCGGCGTCAGCGCGCCTTCGCGGAAAATGGCCATGCCGACGCTGGTCGTCACCGGCAGCGGACCGCCGGCCAGCGCAAACGGCTGACGGATGGCCTCGACGATCTTGGCGCCGACCTGGCGCACTTCGGCCGCGCCGTTCACCCCTTCGAGAATGATCACGAATTCATCGCCGGCCAGGCGCGCCACCAGGTCGCTGGCGCGCACGCTGCGCACCAGGCGCGCGGCGAACTCCTTGAGCACCTCGTCGCCCGCCTTGTGTCCCAGGCTGTCGTTGATGGCCTTGAAACGGTCGATATCGAGATAGGCCAGCGCCATCGGCGCGCGCGCGGCCCGCGTGCGCTGCATGCTCAATTCCAGCTGTTCGTCGAAACGGCGCCGGTTGGCGATGCCCGTCAGGATATCCGTGGCGGCGGCGAACTGCAGCGCCGTATGCACGGCCCTGGTCTTGGTGATTTCGTGGATCAGGCCATACACGCCTTCCACCGCGCCGCTCTCGCCCACGTCGGGCACGTAGCTGGTCTGGAAGGCGCGCTGGCCGGCGTCTCCGTCGCCGCCGATGGTGAACTCATATTCAACCTCCTCGCCCGAGAAGGCGCGCCGCAGGTATTGTTCGCGCAACTGGTAGGCTTCCTCGCCCAGCACCTCGCGGATCGACTGCATCATGCTTTCCTGCTGCGATCTGCCGAACCATTTTTCAAACGTCGCGTTGATGAACTGGTAGCGGTGCTCGCGGTCGATGTAGACGATCACCACGGGTACGTGGTCCGTCAGCAGTTTCAAACGCCGCTCGCTGTCGCGCGTCTGCGCCACGGCAATTTCGCGCTCGGCCATCAGCGAGTAGAAATCGCGGCTCAAGTCGCCGATCTCGTCGCGCCGCTCGATTTGCAGCGCCTCGATGCCCAGGCGCTGGCGGCGGATTTCATGTACATGGTGGCGCAGCCGCGCCAAAGGCAGCAGCAGGCGCAGCACCACGCGCCAGCCGGCCAGCCCCGCCAGCGCCGCCAGCAGCACGGCGGCCAGCAATATCTTGCTGCGGATGGCGTGCAGCGGCGCGAACGCGTCGCGCATGGGATACACGGATGCCAGTATCCAGCCCGTCGACGCGATGCGGTGGTAGGCAAACAGGGCATCGACACCTTGCGTGGTGGTGCCCGTCAGCCAGCCCTCGAAACCCTGCAAGGCGCGCCGCGCGGACATGCTGATGGGACCATGCGCCTCGATATGCTGCATGATGCGCGACTTGTCGGGATGCTCGACGATGATGCCTTCGCCGGTCATGATGTACAGGTAGCCGCCCGTGCCCGGCTTGAGCGCGCCCAGGCGGCCCAGGAAATCGGGCTGGCGCAGGTTGACGCTGGCCGCCAGCACATAACGCACGGCGCCCCGCGCGTCGAACACGGGTTGCGTGACCACGACGATGGGCATGCCGGAAATGCTGCCGTTGAGGGGTGCGGAAATCACCGAGCGCCGGGTCGCCAGCGTCTGTTCAAAGTAAGGACGGCCCTTCACATTCAGCCCCGCCTGCGGCTTGAAGGGACTCACGCTGGCCAGCACGGCCCCGTCGATACCGACCACGCCGGCCGAATAAAATTCCTTGCGCAGCACCGTTTGCGCAGCCAGGAAACGCTGCAGGCTGGCGCCGTCGTGCGCGCCGCCGGCAGGCAGGCTGTCGGCAATGGCGCGCAGCACGTTGCGCTTCGCGTCGAGTTCCTCATCGATGAAGACGGCGGCGCTGGACAGCGATACGTACTGCTGGCGCCCCGTCACGTCGCGCATGCCGCGCTCGGCCACGGACAGGGTGGCCAGCGCCAGCGAAGCCACGGCAGCGAGCACGAGCAGGAAGACGACCACGCTCATGCGCGCCTTCAGGCTGGCGGGCAGGCGCCGGCGCAATCGTTTGCGCCAGGTCGTCACGGCCGCTGCCGCAGGTAGCGGCAAATGCGCTCGACCGACTCGTCCAGCGCCAGGGTGCCCGTGTCCAGGGTCAGCGCGGCGGCCAGCGGCGCTTCATAGGGTGCGGAAACGCCCGTGAATTGCGCCAGCTGCCCTGCCCGCGCCTTTTCATACAGGCCCTTCGGGTCGCGCGCCTCGCACACGGCCAGCGGCGTGCTGACGTGGACTTCAATGAAATGCGGCGCGCCGATGATGGCGGCGGCCATGGCCCGGTCTGCGCGGTAGGGAGAAATGAAGGCGGCGATGACGGTCAAGCCCGCCCCGTTCATCAGGCGCGCCACTTCGGCCGTGCGGCGGATGTTTTCATGCCGGTCTTGGGGCGTAAAACCCAGGTCGCGATTCAAGCCATGGCGCAGCTGGTCGCCATCGAGTACTGCCACGGCGCACCCCTGCGCCTTGAGCTGGCGCGCCAGCGCGTCGGCGATGCTGGACTTGCCGGCGCCGCTCAAGCCCGTCAGCCAGACCGTGTCGTATTGTCCTGCCGTCATCACATTGCCTTTCCCCTTGTAGAGCTGGCAATATAGCAAAGCCGCGCGGGAAAGGACAGATGATCAGGCCGCGCTGCGCGCTTCAAGCAGCAACTGTCGTATCTCCGGCACGCAGGAGCCGCAATTGCCGCCCGCCTTGACGCAGGCCGTCACCTGAGCCGTCGTCTCCAGTTTTTGCCCGGCGATGGCCGCGCAAATGGTGTTGCGCCCCACGCCAAAGCACGAGCACACGATGGGACCGGCGTCCACGCCCTTGCCGATGGGCTGGCCCAGCAGCACGCCGGCGCGATCAAGCGCATCCATTTGCGCATGCGCAAACAGGCCGGCCAGCCAGCTGCGCGACGGCAGGTCGGGACGGGGCGAGACATACACGCATTGCGCGATGCGTCCCTCGTCCAGGTGCACGGCGCGGTACACGCCGGCGCTGGCATCCGCGTAATCGAGCCAGTCGGCGTTGTCGTCCGTGACGCCGAGCAGCGCGCGCGCCCAGGCGCCGAGATCCTCGATGCGCTGGCGGCCCGCCAGTTCGTAGCGCAGGAACTGCTCGCCCTGGATGCGCGTCCAGTGCGCCACGCCGTCCAGGGCCAAGGGCGTGCGGCTCAGGACAAACGCATGCCAGTGCACGCGGAATTGTTCGATGCGCACGGGCGTGTGCTTGAATTCCGGTTCGCCCGAGACGGGATCGACGACCGGATTGACGACGGCACCCACGCGCGCGTCGGACGCATTCGCGTCGCTCCAGTGGATGGGCACGAAGACCTGGCCGCGCGCGATGCCGCCGCCATGCACGACGCGCGCCACCATCGCGCCCCAGGCGCTGGTGATGCGCGCCAGTTCGCCTTCGCGCACGCCGTACAGCAGCGCATCCTGCGGGTGGATATCGATGAACGCTTCGGCGACATGGCCCGACAGTTTGGCCGCCTTGCCCGTGCGCGTCATCGTATGCCACTGGTCGCGCACCCGGCCCGTGTTCAGGATCAGCGGATAGTCCTCGCCGGGCATGTTGTGCGGCGCGCGCGGCGCCGTCGGCACGAAGCGCGCGCGCCCGTCCGCATGGGCGAAGCGGCCGTCGCCGAACAGGCGCGCCCGGCCCTGCGGCCACTGCTGTGGCGCCAGGGCGTCGTACTGCGCCGCATCCAGCTTGTCCAGGCCCGCCAGATTGAACAGCCGCGCCGTTTCCGCCCCGTTGCGGAAGGTCGACAGCCGTGCGTGTTCGGCAAAAATGGCTTGCGGCGCCGCGAAATCGAAGCCGTCATAACCCATGCGGCGCGCCACGTCGCACAGCACGTCCCAGTCGGCACGCGCCTCGCCCGGCGCCGGCAAGAACGCGCGCTGGCGCGAGATGCGGCGCTCGGAATTGGTCACCGTGCCGTCCTTCTCGCCCCAGCCCAGGGCCGGCAGCAGCACGTCGGCATGGACGTTCGTGTCCGACTGCGCGCTGATGTCCGACACCACCACCAGCTCGCACCTGGCCAGCGCGCGGCGCACCTGGTCGGCGTCCGGCATGCTGACCAGGGGATTGGTGGCGATGATCCACACGGCTTTGACCTTGCCCGCCTCGATCGCGTGGAACAGGTCCACCGCCTTCAAGCCCGGTTTGGCGGCGATGCGCGGAGAGTCCCAGAAGGTTTGCACGGTGTCGCGGTGCAGCGGATTGTCCAGTTCAAGGTGCGCCGCCAGCATGTTGGCCAGCCCGCCCACTTCGCGCCCGCCCATGGCGTTCGGCTGGCCCGTGAGCGAAAACGGCCCCATGCCGGGCTGGCCGATGCGCCCCGTCGCCAGGTGGCAGTTGATGATGCTGTTGACCTTGTCCGTGCCGGAGGACGACTGGTTCACGCCCTGCGAAAAGGCCGTGACGACCTTGCGCGTGGCCGCAAACGCCTGGTAAAACGCCAGCAGGGCTTGCGGGTCGACCTTGCACACTTTCGCCACCTGCAGCGGGTCGCCGCAGTCCACATGCGCGGCCGCCAGCGCTGCGTCGAGGCCGCGGCTGTGCCGCGTGACGAACTCGCCGGCGATCACGCCCTCCTTCGCCAGATAGCACAGCAAGCCGTTGAACAGCCACACGTCGGTGCCCGGTTTCACGGGCAAATGCAGGTCGGCCAGTTCGCAGGTGGCCGTGCGGCGCGGATCGATCACCACCAGTTTCATCTCCGGCCGGGTTTCGCGGATGCGGGCGATGCGCTGGAACAAAATCGGGTGGCACCAGGCCGTGTTCGAGCCCACCAGCACGACCATGTCGGCCAGCTCCAGGTCTTCATAGCAGCCGGGCACGATGTCTTCGCCGAACGCGCGCTTGTGGCCGGCGACGGCCGAGGACATGCACAGGCGCGAATTGGTGTCGATGTTCGCGCTGCCCACATAGCCCTTCATGAATTTGTTGGCGATGTAATAGTCTTCCGTCAGCAGCTGGCCCGAGACATACAGGGCGACGGCGTCGGGGCCGTGCTCATCGATGATGGCGCGCAGGCCGCCGGCCACCTGGTCCAGCGCGGCATCCCAGGAAGCGCGCCGCAGCACGCCGTCGGTGCGTACCTGCGGGTAGAGCAGGCGCTGGCCGAGGTCCAGGGTGTCGCCCAGGGCCGAACCTTTCACGCACAGGCGGCCCAGGTTGGCCGGGTGCGTTGTATCGCCGGCGATGCGGATGGCGCCGTCTGGCAGGCGTGTCGCTTCCACGCCGCAGCCGACGCCGCAGTACGGGCAAGTGGTTTTCACGGGCGTGCAGCTGGTCATGGGCGTATCCTGTTGGTCGCTGTCAGGCGGCCTGGGCGCACAGCGCCTGGCCAAACAATAAATGGGCGCGCAGCTTGCTGATGTCGCGGCGCTGCTGGATCAGGTCGAAATACCACGGACCGTCCTGCACGTCGCCATACAGCACGGCGCCGGCCAGGCGGCTGCCCTGCACCACGAGCCGTTTGTAGACGCCACGCCTCGGATCGCGCAGCACCAGGTCTTCGCTGCCCTCGCCGCCGATGATGTCGCCGGCCGAATACAGGTCGATGCCTGTCACTTTCAATTTGGTGGCGCTGGCTTGCTGCACGTAGCGGCGGTGCCCGGCGCCGGCCAGATGCGCGCCGCACACGCGCGCCTGTTCCCAGATGGGCGCGACCAGACCGAAGGTGGCGCGCCGGTGCTGCACGCATTCGCCCACGGCGTACACGCGCGGGTCGTAGCTTTGCAGGCAGTCGTCGACGACGATGGCCCGTTCGCAGTGCAGGCCGGCCGCTTGCGCCAGCGCGATGTTGGGGCGCACGCCGGCCGTCATCACCACCAGGTCGGCGGGAATGCTGCTGCCGTCCGCAAACTGCACGCCTTCCACGCGGGTCCTGCCCATGATGGCGGAGGTTTGCGCCTGCATCAAAAACCGCAGGCCGCGCGCTTCCAGCGCCGATTTCAGCAGCATCGATGCGGGCGCGTCGAGCTGCTGGTTCATCAGCGCGCCGCTCATGTGCACCACGGTCACATCCATGCCCTGGCGCTGCAGGCCGTTGGCCGCTTCCAGTCCCAGCAAGCCGCCGCCGATGACGACCGCGTGGCGGTGCTGGCGCGCCGCCCGCAGCATGGTGTCGACATCGTCGATGTCGCGAAAACCGATCACGCCGGGCAGCTCGTGGCCCGGCACGGGCACGATGAAGGGCGTGGAACCGGTGGCCAGCAGCAGGCGGTCATAGCGCACCTCGATGCCCGACAGCGCCTGCACGGTGCGCGCCTGGCGGTCGATGTGCACCACGGGGTCGCCCGCGTGCAGGGTGATGCCGTTTTGGGCATACCAGTCGCGCGTGTGCAGCATGATGTCGTCCACCGTCTTTTCGCCGGCCAGCACGGGAGACAGCAGGATGCGGTTGTAATTGCCGTGCGGTTCGGCGCCGAAGACGGTGATGTCGTACAGGTCCGGCGCGAGTTTCAGCAATTCCTCGACCGTGCGCATGCCGGCCATGCCGTTGCCGACCACGACTAAAGACGGCCGTGCGGCGGTGTTCATATGGCCACCCACACCATGCCGCCGAACACGCGCGCCGGCCAGGCGGCCACCGAGTGTTCAGGCGCTTCGATGCACTCGCCGCTGGCCAGGTCGAAGTGCTGCTTGTAAATCGGCGACGCCACCACGACGCGCTCGCCGATGCTGCCCACCAGGCCGCGCGACAGCACGGAAGCGCCCGCGTTCGGGTCGACATTGTCGATGGCGTACACGCGCGGCGCGGCATCGCCGACGCGGAACACGGCCACGTGCCGGCCGCCCAGCAGCGCGCACACGCCCGTGTCGGGCACGATGTCCGTCAAGGGGCAGATGGCCACCCAGTTGTCGGCGCTGGCGCTGTTCAATTCATTCATCGCATTCATGGCTCACGCCTCCACGGCAAGGATGGGGATCACGGTGTTGCGGCGTTCAAGGGGCGTGGCGGGCCGGATCTGGCCCCGCTCTTCGACGAACACCACGTTTTCATCGTTCTTCCCGCTGTTGACGAAATGGCGGAAACGCTGGCGCACGGCGGGATTCGAGACGGCTTCCTTCCACTCGCAGGCATAGGTGTCGACCACGTGCTGCATGTCCGCTTCCAGCTCGTGGGCGATGCCCAGACGGTCGGCCACGACGACGGCTTTCAGGTAGTCGAGGCCTCCTTCCAGGTTGTCGCGCCACACGCTGGTGCGCTGCAGGCGGTCGGCCGTGCGCACGTAAAACATCAAAAAGCGGTCGACATAGCGCACCAGGGTCGCTTCATCGAGATCGGATGCCAGCAGTTCCGCGTGGCGCGGCTTCATGCCGCCGTTGCCGCACACGTACAAATTCCAGCCCTTTTCCGTGGCGATCAGGCCGATGTCCTTGCCTTGCGCCTCGGCGCATTCGCGCGTGCAGCCGGAGACGCCGAACTTGATCTTGTGCGGCGTGCGCAAGCCCTTGTAGCGGTTTTCCAGTTGAATCGCGAAGCCCACGCTGTCGGCCACGCCATAGCGGCACCAGGTGGAGCCGACGCACGATTTCACCGTGCGCAGCGACTTGCCGTAGGCGTGGCCCGACTCGAAGCCGGCCGCGATCAGCTCTTCCCAGATGGCCGGCAACTGGTCCACGCGCGCGCCGAACAGGTCGACCCGCTGTCCGCCCGTGATCTTCGTATAGAGACCGTATTTTTTCGCCACCATTCCCACGGCGATCAAGCCGTCGGCCGTCACTTCGCCGCCCGGCATGCGCGGCACGACGGAATACGTGCCATCCTTCTGGATATTACCGAGAAAATAATCGTTACTGTCCTGCAGGCTGGCGTGCACGGGCGACAGCACGAAATCGTTCCAGCAAGACGCCAGGATATTCGCCGCCACAGGCTTGCACACGTCGCAGCCGAGACCCTTTCCATGCGCGGACAGCAGCGCGCCGAAGCTGCGGATTTTTCCCACGCGCACCAGATGGTGCAATTCCTGGCGCGAGTACGCAAAGTGTTCGCACACGTGGTTGTTCACGGCCAGACCCTGCTTCTGCATTTCCGCCTTCATGATCTGCGTCACCAGCGGCACGCAGCCGCCGCAGGCCGTGCCGGCGCACGTAGCACTTTTGAGGGCACCGATGGTGGTGGCGCCATCGGCGACGGCCGCGCACAGCGCGCCTTTCGACACGTCGTTGCACGAGCAGATTTGCGCCGACTCGGGCAAGGCGTCCACACCGAGTCCCGTCTTTTGCTGGCCGTCCGCCTGCGGCAGGATGAGGAATTCAGGGAACTCGGGCAGCTCGATCTTGTTGAGCATCATCTGCAAGAGCGTGCCGTACTCGCTGGCGTCGCCCACCATCACACCGCCCAGCAGGTACTTGCCGCAGTCGGAAACGACGATCTTCTTGTAGATCTGCTTGCGCTCGTCCATGAACTGGTAGGAGCGGCTGCCCGGCGCATTGCCGTGCGGGTCGCCCAGGCTGGCCACGTCCACGCCCATCAGTTTGAGCTTGGTGCTCATGTCGGCGCCATTGAACGACGCTTCGCCCTCCTCCTGCAGCAGGTGGCGGGCAGCGATGCGCGCCATCTCGTAGCCGGGCGCCACCAGGCCAAAGACCAGGCCACCCCACAGCGCGCATTCGCCGATAGCGTAGATGTCCGGGTCGGAGGTGACGCAGCTGTCGTCGATGGCGATGCCGCCGCGCGGCCCCACGTCCAGGCCGCAGGCGCGCGCCAGCTCATCGCGCGGGCGGATGCCGGCCGAGAAGACGATCATGTCCGCTTCCAGGTGGCTGCCGTCGGCGAACTGCATGCGGTGCGTGGCTGATTCGCCGTCGACGATGGCCAGCGTGTTCTTTTGCGTGTGCACGGTCACGCCCAGCTCCTCGATCTTGCGGCGCAAGACACGCGCGCCGCCCTCGTCCACCTGCACGGCCATCAGGCGCGGCGCGAATTCCACCACGTGGGTGTCGAGCTTCAGGTCGCGCAAGGCTTTCGCGCATTCGAGGCCCAGCAAGCCGCCGCCGATAACCACGCCCGTTTTCGACTTGGCACCCCAGGCCAGCATGGCTTCCAGGTCTTCGATGGTGCGGTAGACGAAGCAGCCATCGCGCTCCTTGCCCGGCAGCGGCGGCACGAACGGCGTCGAGCCGGTGGCGAATACGAGTTTGTCGTAGCTCAAGACCTCGCCCGTGCTGGCAGTGACGGTTTTCGCCGCGCGGTCGATGGACACGGCGCGCGCATTGAGCTTCAACACGACGTTGCCCTTGTCGAAGAAGCCGGGCGCCACCAGCGACAGATCCTCAGCCGACTTGCCGCTGAAAAATTCGGACAGGTGCACCCGGTCGTAGGCGGGGCGCGGCTCTTCGCACAAGACCGTCACGGACAGGTGCGGCGCGTTGTCCAGGGCCAGCCGTTCGAGGAATTTATGCCCGACCATGCCATGGCCAAGGACGACGATGTTCAAGGGGTGGTTCATTGCGCTCTCCTCAGGCCGCGGCCATGTTCGGTTCGGCCGCCAAGCCCGTGAAACGGGCGGCGATGGCGCACAGGGCCGAAATCACCACCAGCGCGCAGAGGATGATCAGGGTCTGGCGGATGTCGCCCGTGCCTTTCATCAGGAAACCGGCCGCCACGGCGCCCACGTTGCCGCCCGCGCCGATGATGCCGGCCACGCCGCCGAGAGCCTTGCTGTCGATGAAGGGCACCAGCGCGTAGGTGGCGCCGCACGCCATGTGGGTGAACAGGCCGAAGACCAGCATGGCGATGACGGCCCAGGTGACGCTGTCGACCTTGGCAAACCACAGCAAGCCCACGCCTTCGCCTATCATCAGCATGAACAGCAGGGTCACGCGGCTGTTCAGGTTGCCGCGCAGGGCCAGTTTGTCGGACAGCCAGCCGCCCAAAGCGCGGGCAAACAGCGCCAGCAGGCCGAAGCTGCCGGCGGCCAGGCCCGCCGATTTCAAGGACAGGCCGAAATGGTCGACGTAGTAGACGGCGGCGATGTTGTGGATGAAGATTTCTATGCCGAAGCAGGCGCCGTAGGTGACGAACAGCAGCCAGACGCGATAATTGCTGCTGGCGGCCTTGAAGCTGTCCCAGCCACCGCTTTTACCACCACCTTTACCGCCTTCGATGGCGGTGCCGGCGGCGCGCAAGTCCGAATAATTACCTTCAGGGCAATCCTGCGTATAACGCCAGTACAGCACGGCCATCACCAGCATCAGCACGCCCGGCACCAGCAGGGCCACGCGCCAGCCCAGCGATTCGGACACGCCCAGCATCAGCACGGCGCCGAGCAGCAGCGGCATCAGCGCCTGCGCCGCGCCGCCGCCCGCATTGCCCCAGCCGGCGGCGGCCGCGTTTGCCGTGCCGACAACACGCGGGGCGAACATCACGGAGGTGTGATATTGCGTGATGACAAAGCTGGCGCCGACGGCGCCGATGCCCAGGCGGAAGAACAGAAAGCTTTCATAGCTTTGCGACGCGGCCACGCCCAGCACGGGAATGGCGCCGAGCAGCAGCAAGCCCGTGTACGTCTTGCGGGGGCCGTAGCGGTCGCACAAGGGCCCGACGATCAGGCGCACGAGGATGGTGATGGCGACGGCCGCGATATTGATGTTCGCCACTTGCGCCAAAGAAAGGCCGAACTCGCCCTTGATGACAGGCATCAGCGGGGCGCAGGCGAACCAGGCGAAGAAACACACGAAAAATGCCATCCACGTGAGGTGGAATGCCCGCATGGGCGGCGTGGCGAGGGAGAAGAGCGCGATGCGCGTTGCTTTTTGGCTGGCCATGATGGTTTCCCGAAGTATCCCGAAAATAACAAAGATGCAAACAAAAACGGCGCCCGCCCCCGCCGATGAAAAAATCAGCCAGAGCGGACGCCGTTGTCCAGGTGGTCCGTCGTTGGACCGTTGTGCGTTTATTCAGGGGATCGCCGTTGATCCGTACCTTCTGTTTAGCAAGCGCCGTGCCAGGCCCGTCCCAGGGGCAGGGTGCCTATTTGTACGGACTTTGCGCCAGGTCATGGCATCTGGCGGTGCAGGCACGCCTCTTCTTGGTGCGTCGGGGAACTCGAAAGTGCAATGTTTGTCTAATTGATATTGAGTTCATGAAGCGGAGGCCGGCATGTTCGGGCAACTGCGGCAATGGCAGCCACGGCGCGGCTTGGCGCGCGCGCTGGCATGCGTCTGCGTGGGTGCGCTCCTGATCGCCTGGAGTAACACTGCCGCAGCGCAAGATGGCTCTCCCGAACCCAGGGAGCACAGCGAGCTGGACGCGACCGTGTTCGCACCGTTCCACGCGGCGCGCGGCGAGCGGGTCACGCAGGCGCGCACATTCGTCGTGCGCCTCACGTATCCGGACGAAGGCCGCCCGCATGCCGTGCGCTGGACCCTGACCTTGTCCGGTCCAGGTCCGCAAGGCGCCGTGCTGCGGCGCTGGTCGGGCACGGAACAGGTGGGCGCCGGCGGCAAGCGCGTGAACTTGCCCTGGGATGGCCGCGCCGATGCCGATGCGCGCGAACGGCGCATGCTGGCGCCGGACGGCTTGTACGAACTGCGCCTGCTGGCCGTGGCCGATGCCGGCTCGCCGCGCGAAGCGCAGGTGGAACAGCAATGGCAAATCGCGGTGCAGCGGGGCGCCAGCACGGCGCCCCGGGTGCCCGCCTTCCAGGCCGGCCTGCAACAACTGCCCCGCCTGGATGAGGAGCCCGGCTACCGCATCGTCTACGCCAACCTGCACAGCCAGACGCGCCACAGCGACGGCGGCGCGGCGCTCGACGCCTGCCATGGCGCGCAGGAGCCGCAAACGGCGCCGTTCGGCCCCATCGACGCCTATAAATATGCGCAGGATCACGGCCTGGACGCCCTGCTGACATCCGAGCACAACCATATGTATGACGGTTCGGACGGAACCAATCCCGCAGCCACGCCTGCCGAAGCGAAGGCCTTGTACCAGACGGGGCTGGCCGAAGCGGCCGCCTATACAAACGCCCACCCCGGTTTCCTGGCCCTGTACGGCATGGAATGGGGCGTCATCAACAAGGGCGGCCACCTGAACATCTTCAATAGCGAACAATTGCTGGGCTGGGAAAGGAATGCTCGGGGCGAATTGCTGGCCGACCTGGAAACGCCGAAAAACGACTACGCCGCCCTGTATGCGCTGATGCGCGAACGGGGCTGGATAGGCCAGTTCAACCACCCTGCCTATGCGGGCCAGTTTCTCGTCGATGGCCAGCCGCTCGGCTACACGCCGGACGGCGATGCGGCCATGGTGCTGTGCGAAGTGATGAATACGTCCGCGTTTTCCACCAACGACCAGGAAACGGAAACGCGGCGCAGCAATTACGAGGCGGCCTGCAACCGTGCCCTGGCGGCCGGCTACCACGTGGCCTTCAGCAGCAACCAGGACAACCACTGCGCCAACTGGGGCGCATCGTACGGCAACCGCACGGCCGTGCTGGTGGCCAGCCCGGCCGCCGGCATGCCCGTGTCACGCGACAGCTTCCTCGACGCGCTGCGCGCGCGCCGCGTGTTTGCCACCATGGACAAGCACGCGCAGCTGCTGTTCACGGCCAATGGCAAGCTGATGGGCGAACGTTTCGACAACCACGGGCCTTTGCAACTATCCACCCATTTCAGCAACAGCGCGGGCCGGCAAGCGGCGGCCGTCGCCATTTTCCACGGCGTACCGGGCGGCAACGGCTCCGTCACGCAACTGTCGGACCAGGCCGAGCTCACCGTCACGCCCGCGCCCGGCCCCCATGTTTATTACGCGCGCCTGACGCAGGACGACGGCAACATCGTCTGGTCGGCGCCCGTGTGGGTCAATCAGCTGCCGTGAACGCCGCGCATCAGGGCACGGCAACGGCACGGACTGGTACACCAAGTGCCGCAGATTCTACGGCCCTGCTCTTTTCCAGCAAACAATATTGGAAAAGTAACTATTTTTTCAGGTAGCGTCCATAGACACTGGTTCCTCACAGCAATCCATGGCACCATGGCTGCGCCGTTTTGCCTGCAACGCGGCCTCCACCGGACCAACCAGGAACCTTACATGTCGTCATATCGCACTCTCGCCGGCAGCATGCTGCTCGGCATGGCCGCAGCGGGCCTCGCCCACGCGCAAGCCCCCGCCCCTGCCGCCGCCAACACCGATCCCAATTTGTGGCTGGAAGAAGTCCTCGGCGACAAGCCGCTGGCCTGGGTCAAGCAGCACAATGCCGTCACCACCAAAGAGCTGGAAGCGCAGCCCGGCTTCGCGGCCCTGCAGGCGCGCCTGAAAACCATCCTCAACTCGAAGGAGCGCATCCCCTACGTCAGCAAGGAAGGCGCGTTTTACTACAATTTCTGGCGCGACGCCCAGCACGTGCGCGGCATCTGGCGCCGCACCACCCTGGCGCAGTACCAGCTGGCCGAACCCGCGTGGGAAACCGTGATCGACCTCGACCAGCTGGCCGCCGGCGAGAACGAAAACTGGGTCTGGGGCGGCGCCTCCTGCCTGTATCCGAAGGGCGAACGCTGCCTCATTTCCCTGTCGCGCGGCGGCGGCGACGCCAAGGTGGTGCGCGAATATGACGTGGCCAAGCGCGCCTTTGTCGACGGCGGCTTCACCCTGCCCGAAGCGAAGGGCAGCGCCAGCTGGATCGACCAGGACACCTTGTTCGTGTCCACCGATTTCGGCCCCGGCTCGATGACCAGCTCGGGCTACCCGCGCATCATCAAAGAGTGGCAGCGCGGCACGCCGCTGGCGCAGGCGCACACCTTGTATGAAGCCAAACCCGACGACTTGAGCGCGGGCGCCTACAAGGACTTCACGCCCGGCCACGAACACCAGTTCATCGAGCGGCAAATCGATTTCTACAGCGGCGAAATGTTCCTGCGCGAAGGCGCCGATCTGAAAAAAGTGCCGAAGCCGGACGACGCGACGGCCTTCACCGTACGCGATCAATTGATCATCACCCTGCGCTCGGACTGGAAAGTGAACGGCAAGACCTACGTGCAAGGCTCGCTGCTGGCGTCCGACTTCAAGGCCTTCATGCAGGGCAAGCAGGAGCTGGAATTGCTGTACGCGCCCACGGCCACCTCGTCGCTGGACAATGTCACGGCGACGAAATCGACCATCCTCGTCACCACCCTGGACAAGGTCAAGAACCGCCTGACGGAACTGCGCCACGTGAACGGCAAGTGGCAGCGCCGCGCCGTCGACGCGCCGAAGCTGGGCACTCTGGCCGTCAGCGCGCTCGACCCGGTCGATTCGGACCAGTACTTCCTGACGGTGACCGACTTCCTCAATCCGACCACCCTGTATCTGGCCACGGCGCAAAGCGACCAGCGCACGAAAATCAAGTCGCTGCCCGCCTACTACGATGCGGCGCCGTACAAGGTGGAGCAGTTCGAATCGACGTCGAAGGACGGCACAAAGGTGCCCTACTTCGCCATCATGAACAAGAAGACGAAGTTCGACGGCAGCAACCCCACCGTGCTGTATGGCTATGGCGGCTTTGAAGTGTCGCTCAAACCGAGCTACAGCGGCACCACGGGCGTGGCGTGGCTGGAAAAGGGCGGCGTGTATGTGCTGGCGAATATCCGCGGCGGCGGCGAATTCGGCCCCCGCTGGCACCAGGCGGCGCTGAAGGAAAACCGCCAGCGCGCGTATGACGATTTCATCTCGGTGGCGCAGGATCTGATCAAGCGCAAGGTCACCAGTCCGCGCCACCTGGGCATCATGGGCGGCAGCAATGGCGGCCTGCTGACGGGCGCCGTGCTGGTGCAGCGTCCCGATTTGTTCAACGCCGTCGTCAGCCAGGTGCCGCTGCTCGACATGCGCCGCTATAACAAGATGCTGGCGGGCGCTTCGTGGATGGGAGAGTACGGCGATCCGGACGTGCCGGAACAATGGGCCTACATCAGCAAGTACTCGCCGTATCAGAACGTCTTCAAGGACAAGAAATATCCGCGCGTGCTGTTTACCACCTCGACACGCGACGACCGCGTCCACCCAGGCCATGCGCGCAAGATGGTGGCGAAGATGGAAGAGCAAGGCCACGACGTGCTGTACTGGGAAAACACGGAAGGCGGCCACGCGGGCGCCGCCAACAACGACCAGCAGGCGCTGATGTGGGCGCTGACCTACACCTTCCTGCACGAGCAGCTGAAGTAAGTGGTGATGTCGGATGACGCGTCCCGCTAATCCGACCTACCGGGCTGTCGGTAGACGCAGGCCGGCGTAGGCCGGCGTAGGTCGGCTTAGCCCAACGGGCGTAAGCCGACAACATAGTTGAAGCGGCCCGCACGCATGGCCTACTTCGCCTGCGCGCTGGGACGTTCGGCGATGCGGTCGCGGTAAGCCTGCAGGTTCGGCAACCCTTCCGCTCCCGGCCGGTACTTCATCAGCCCGCGCACAAATTCCAGCGCGCAGAAGGCCGTGATGTCGGCAATCGTAAAGCGTTCGCCGGCGATGTAGGGCTGGTGGGCCAGCACCTGGTCCAGCCATTGCGCCGTCTCGCGCAGCTTGCCCGCCTGCGCCGTGGCGAAATCGGGAAACTGCGGGTTTTCCAGCGCCACCAGGGCCGGATGACCGTGACGCACCCAGTTGGCGGCGGCGCTGAACAGGTGCAGTTCCACGCGGCGGTCGGCCATTTCGATAAATGCGCGCTCCTCGAATCCCTCACCCATCAGGTTCGGCTGCGGCTGCAAGCCTTCCAGGTAGGTGCAGATGGCGCGCGTCTCGGTCAGCACGCGTCCGTCGTCCAGTTCCAGCACGGGCACGCGGCCCAGCGGGTTTTTCGCCAGGAAGGCGGGATCGCGGTGATGGCCGGCCATCAGGTCGAGCGCCACTTCTTCGATGCCGGTGATGCCCTTCTCGGCGATGAACATGGTGACGCGGCGCGGATTGGGCGTGCGGGGGCTGATAGTGAGTTTCATGTGCAGGTCTCGTCTCGTTATGGTGGTGGCCAATCAGGCGCGGCACCAGCCTGTGGCAATGCAGTCAGACGCCCATCATACCAGCGCACCGGCATGGTGCGGCGCCCCTGGCGCGTTGACTTTGCCTCCGTTTCGCCTTAGATTGCTGTACGGGAACGCTGGCCGCCAGTTCCAGCGATGTCCCCCACACGTCATCAACGCCCGCAGCCTATCCGGCTGGCGGGCGTTTTATCCATGAACCAAGGGCATACCATGCATCGCACACCGACTCCGCGCTTCCGGCGCAGCCAACTGGCCGCCGCCGTCCTGGCACTGGCTTCCATCACCGCAGCCCATGCGGACAATGCCGCTCCCGCCGCCAGGTACGTCTCGGCCAGCCATGCGCCCGGCACCACCACGCAGCTGCCGCGCGGCGTCACGCCCCTGCACTATATTGTGTCGATCACGCCGGACGCCGCCGCCTCTACCTTCAAGGGCGAGGTGGCCATCAAGGTGGCGGTCGACGCGCCGACCGCCAGCATCACCTTCAATGCCTTGAACCTGACGTTTGCGGCAGCCGCTATCGAAGGCGCGGGCGGCAGCAAACAGGTGACGCGCAAGATCGAGTTCGACGCGGACAAGCAGACGGCCACCGTGCATTTCGCCGAACCCGTGGCGAAGGGCGAGTACCTGCTGCGCATCGATTACAGCGGCAAGATCGGCACGCAGGCCACGGGCCTGTTCTCGCTCGACTACGACACGCCGCAAGGCCGCCAGCGCGCGCTGTACACGCAGTTCGAAAATTCGGACGCGCGCAGCATGGTGCCATCGTGGGATGAACCGGACTACAAGGCCACCTTCGATCTCAACGTGGTCGTGCCGAGCAACCAGATGGCCGTCGGCAACATGCCGATCGCCAGCAGCGAGGAACTGGGCAATGGCATGAAGCACGTGTACTTCGCCACCACGCCGCGCATGTCGACGTATCTGCTGTTCTTCGGCCTGGGCGACTTCGAGCGTGCGACAACGATGGCCGACGGTACGGAGATCGGCGTCATCACGAAGAAAGGAGCGCTGGCGCAAAGCCGCTTCGCGCTCGACGAGTCAAGCGCCCTGCTGCGCGAATACAACGATTATTTCGGCGTGCGCTATCCGCTGCCCAAGCTCGACAACATCGCCGCGCCGGGCCGCAGCCAGTTCTTCGGCGCCATGGAAAACTGGGGCGCCGTCTTCACCTTCGAATATGGCCTGCTGCTTGACCCGGCCATCTCGACCCAGGCCGACAAGGAAAACATCTACACCACCCTGTCGCATGAAATGGCGCACCAGTGGTTCGGCGACCTGGTCACCATGCGCTGGTGGGATGACCTGTGGCTCAACGAAGGTTTTGCGTCGTGGATGGAAAGCCGCACCACGGAGCGTCTGCACCCCGAGTGGAACACTGCCCTGTCCAGCGTGGGCGGGCGCGAGTCGGCCATGAGCCAGGACGCGCTGCGCACCACGCATCCGGTGGTACAGCGCATCGCCACCGTGGAGCAGGCCAGCCAGGCCTTCGACGGCATCACGTATCAAAAGGGTGAGGCGGTGATCCGCATGCTCGAAGCGTATGTCGGCGCCGACACGTGGCGCACGGCCGTGCGCAGCTACATGCGCAAGCATGCGTATGGCAATACGGTGTCCGACGACCTGTGGCGCGAAGTCGATGCGGCCGCCGGCAAGCCGGTCAGCGCCATCGCCCATGATTTCACGTTGCAGCCGGGCGTGCCGATGATCACGGTGGACAACGCCGTGTGCCGGAACGGCAATACGCGCGTGCGCCTGACGCAGACGGAATTTTCCAAGGACCAGCCGAACAAGAAACCGCTGTCGTGGAAAGTGCCCGTCATCGCCTCTACGGTCGGCAACGGCAAGCTGGCCACGGTGCTGGTCAGGAATGGCAAGGCGACCTTGAACGTGCCCGGCTGCGGCGCCCTGCTGGTGAACGCGGGCCAGAGCGGCTACTACCGCACCGTGTACGCGCCCGCCAACACGCGCGCGCTGGCGCGCAGCTTCGCGCGCCTGGCGCCGATCGACCAATTGGGCTTGCTGGCGGACAGCCAGTCGCTGGGCCTGGCCGGCGCGCAAAACCTGGCCGACTTCCTGGAACTGGTGAAAGCGACGCCGCTGTCGGCCGATCCGCAGGTACTGGGCAAGGTGGCCGCCTCCCTGGGCAGCCTGTACGAACAATATGCGGGCGATAGCGCGGAAAGCAAAGCGCGCCAGCAGGCCTTCGGCCGCTTTGCCGTGGCGCGCCTGGCGCCGATGATGGCGCAGACGGGCTGGGAAGCGCGCGCGGGCGAAGCGTCGAGCGTGGCGACCCTGCGCGGACAGCTGATCGCCATCCTCGGCGACATGGGCGAACCGGGCGTGATCGCCGAGGCGCGCCGCCGCCATGCGGCCAGCGAGCAAGATCCCGCCGCCATGCCCGCACCGCTGCGCCGCACCATCCTGGGCGTGGTGGCCCAGCATGCGGACGCCACCACCTGGGAGCAGCTGCACGCCCGCGCGCAGCAGGAAAAGACGCCGCTGGTGAAAAACCAGCTGTATGACCTGCTGGCCTCGAGCGACGATCCCGCGCTGGCGCAGCGCGCGCTGGCACTGGCGCTGACGGATGAACCGGGCGTGACCAACAGCCCGGCCATGATCTCGCGCGTGTCGCGCACGCATCCGGAACTGGCCTTCGACTTTGCGCTGGCGCACCTGGAGCAAGTCAATGCGCGCATCGACGCCAGCTCGCGCAGCCGCTACTTCCCGCGCCTGGCCGCCGGTTCGGCGCAGCCGGACATGATCGCCAAGCTGGAAGCGTACGCGCAGGCGCACCTGCCGGCCGGCGCGCGCGGCGACGCCGACAGTTCCGTGGCCGGCATCAAGTACCGCATCAAGCTGCGCGCCGAACGGCTGCCGGCCGTCGATGCATGGCTGGCGAAACAGGCGGGCTGATTGGTTTTCCCGGCGCCGCGGCGCCGGGAACGGATGAAAACGCAGGCAAAAAAAAACCGGCTTCGCAAGGTGCGGTAGCCGGTTGAAACGCTGTTTCGAGCGCAGGGATAAAACGGGAAACACATGAAAACGTGGAAATCGTGCCGGTCATTGAGGTGTCCGGCAACCTTGCGCCCGGGGTCTCCGTGCGCCATGTATCCACTATGCCAGTCCTTCCCTCGGGCAGGCTTAGGACTTCATTAAAGCCCCGCCCGATTCCTGCATTTCCCCTGCCCCACCCTGCAAATACTGCCATAAAACAATTTTTACATGTCTGGTGCCGATGGTTGAGCTCACCGGCTAAGCTGTTGAGTCATGCCTGCATCCTATCGCTCCCGGAGCGTAGTGATCTGCGCAATGCATGCTGTGTGCCAACGAAAGCATCATAACAGCGGCATATGACCGCCTTATGACGCAGGCTAAACTTTCACGCTTTCATCGGCATTTCCAGCGCCGCCGGCATCATGCGCGAAACTGGTGCCGCTGTCCCGCGCCGCGCACGGCGTCCACCAGCGCCAGCACGGCCGGCGTATTATTGCGTGGAAAGGCATAAAAACGGGCATCGGGTAATGGCGGCAAGCCCTCTTCCGCTCCCAGGATGCGCAAGCCGTCGCGCAACTGGCTGCGCGCCACGGGCGTCACGGCAAAGCCGGCCAGCGCCGCCGCCACGCAGCCGGCCATGCTGCCGCTGTCAAACGCCAGCCGCCAGGCACGGCCCGCCTGCGCCAAAGCGGCCAGCGCCGCTTCGCGGTACACGCACGGCGAGGGAAACAGCGCCAGCGGCACGGGCAGTTGCGGATCGGGCAGGCGGCCGGCCGCATACGCCCATACCAGCGGTTCGGCCCACAGCAATTCGCCCGCCCCTTCCGTGCGGCTGCATTGCTTGCCGAAAATGACATCGATCTGCTCGTGCGCCTGACGCCGCAGCAGGTCGGCCGTGATGCCCACCTTCAACTCGATCGACGCTTGCGGATGCCAGCGCTGGAACGTCTGCAGCACTTGCGGCAGCCACGTGCCCGCGAAATCTTCCGACGCACCGAGGACCAGCCGCCCCTGCACCGATGCACCGCTGAGCCTGGCCCGCGCCTCGCGTTCCAGGTCGACGATATTGCGCGCATACATGTACAGCAGTTCGCCGGCCGCCGTCAACTCCAGGCTGCGCGTCGTGCGCGCCAGCAACTGTTTGCCGGCGCTGTGTTCCAGGCGCTTGATATGCCCGCTGACAGCCGACGGCGTCAGCGCCAGGTTTTGCGCGGCCAGCGCGAAGCCGCCCGTATCGACCACTTCCAGCAGGCTGCGCAGGAGGACGATGTCCAGGGTCATTGCCGGCAAGGCGTGCATGGTACGCTCCAATTCATCAAGATATGATCATAATATCGATGAATTGCTCACGAATCAAATGCATTGCCGGCGCTACCATGACGTTCTCCCCTCACCTTCGTCAGGAATGCCATGCAAGACTATCACTACATCGCCACCCCGCTGCTGGACGTGGCCTACCTGGAATGGAACGCCGCCGGCAGCCGCTGCGCCGTGCTGGTACACGGCTGGCCCGACAGCCCGGAAAGCTGGGCCAAAACGGCGGCGGCGCTGGCCGCCGCTGGCTACCGCGTGCTGGCGCCCGCCCTGCGCGGCTTCGCGCCCACGCGCTTTCGCCATGCGGACACGCCGCGCAGCGGCCAGCTGGCCGCGCTGGGACGCGACTTGCTCGACTTTATCGATGCGATGCAACTGGATCGGCCCTTGCTGGTGGGCCATGACTGGGGCGCGCGCGCCGTCGCCAATGCCTGCGGCTTGCGCCACGATGCGGCATCCGGCCTCGTCATGCTGTCGGTAGGCTATGGCACGAATGACCCACGGCAAGAACTGTCTTACCAGCAGGCGCGCAACTACTGGTACCACTGGTTCATGGCCACGCCGCGGGGCCAGCATGCCGTCGAGCATGACCGCCACGCGTTTGCCCGCATGATGTGGGACAGCTGGTCGCCCGCCGGCTGGTATGGCGAAGCCGATTTCGCGCAGGCCAGCCGCGCTTTCGACGGTCCCGACTGGGCCGAGGTGGTGCTGCATTCCTACCGTCACCGCTGGGCGTTTGCCGAGGGCGACCCCGCGTACGCGGCCGACGAAGCACGGCTGCACCCGGCGCCCGTCTTGCCGGTGCCGACCCTGGTGCTGCATGGCGCGGCCGACACCTGCAACCACCCGGACAGCTCGGCCGGACGCGAACGCCATTTCAGCGGCGCCTACCAGCGCGTGCTGCTCGAAGGCATCGGCCACTTCCCGCAGCGCGAGGCGCCGCAGGTGGTCGCCAGCGCCATCCTCCTGTTTGTCGACGGACAGGCGCGGTAAACGCTATCCCTGTACTCCGTCCTTGCGCGGCCGCCTGCGAAGGGGCTAGCGCCGGGCAGGCTGGATCGCGTACTATCGCCCCATCGCCCCATCGCGCCTTGCGCCTCTGCACGCGCTGTCCATGTCCAGCCAGGAGTTTTCATCGATGCACACTGTTCACCGCCGCATGCTGCTGGCCGGCGCCTGCGCCGTGCTGCTATCCTGCACGCCCTTGCCGCCCGCGCCGGCCGCCCCTGCCGCCGTGCCGGCGCCCGCGTGGCAGCGGCAAGACATGCAGCTGCTGCACATCGCGCCCGACGAGTCCCTGCTGACCATCACCGTGCGCCGTGGCGGCGCGCTGGCGCGGCTCGGGCATGATCACGTGGTGGCCAGCCATACCCTGCAGGGCGTGGTGGCGCCCGCGCCGGGGCGCGCGCAGTTGCGCTTCCGGCTCGACGAGATGACTGTGGATGAAGAAAGCTTGCGGCGGGAGGCCGGCTTGACGACGACGCCGTCGGCCGATGCCATCGCCGGCACGCGCCACAACATGCTGGTGCGCGTGCTCGAGGCGGAACGCTATCCGTGGGTCAGCATCGAGGCGCGCCGCACGGGCGACCAGCAGGTGTTTGATGCGGACATCACCCTGCATGGCGTGACGCGCACGGTGCAGTTGCCCGTGCGGATCGAGCAAGCGACCGACGGGCGCAGCCTGCAGGCCAGCGGCAGCCTGCTGCTGAAACAAAGCGACTTCGGCATCGTGCCGTTCGCCATCCTGGGCGGCGCCATGGCCGTGCAGGACCAGATGGAACTGGCCTTCCGCATCACCGCCCGGCAAAAGGTCAGCGCGCCAGGATCAGGCGCAAGCCCAGGCCGATGAAGATGGTGCCGGCCACGCGGTCGAGCCACAGGCCGGCGCGCGGGCGGCGGTTCAGCCACAGGCCGACGGCGCCGGAAAAATAGCCGAGCAGGCCGAACAGCACGCACGCCTGCGCCGTGAAGACCAGGCCCAGCTGCGCCGTCTGCCAGCTGGCATTGCCCTGGCCCGCGACGATGAACTGCGGCAGGAACGACAGGAAAAACAATACGACTTTCGGATTGATACTGTTGGCAAACAGTCCCTTGCCGAACAGACGCAGCAAGGATTCGTCGGGCAAGGCGGCCGCGCCATCGACTCTGGCGCCGCCACGGCTGCGCAGGGCGCCGATGCCCAGCCACACCAGATAGAGCCCGCCGGCCACTTTCAGCGCCGTAAAGGTCGTGGGCGAGGCGGCCAGCAGGGCCGACACGCCAATGGTCGCCAGCACGGTGTGCGTGAGGCAGCCAAGGGCGCAGCCCAGGCCGAACGCCATGCCCTGGCGGCGCCCGCGCGACATGCCCACGCCCAGCACCATCAGGTTGTCGGGGCCGGGACTGGCGGTGATCAAGACGGCGGCGGCCAGGAAGGCCAGGAACTGGTCGGGACTGAGCATGAATATCTCGCGGGCAAAAGCGCCATGATACCGGAGCGGGCGCCAGGCGGACAGGACATGAATTTGCCCGTGTGTCACCGAGAGTCGATTAAAATGGACACTCCACAGCAAACGGCGTTGCCGCCAATTCCCGCGCGACCATCACCCACTCCATCGATGTCAGCCCACTCGCCCCCTCCCTGCCACCGCGCTTCCAGCTCCCGCGTCAGCGCCTGGCTATGCGGCTGGCCGCTCGTGCTCAGCCTGCTGTTCGGCCTGCTGGGTCTGGCGGGCGCGGCGCAGGCGACGCCCTTGCCTCTGAGCAAACAAGGCATCGCTCACCTGGGCAAGGGCGGACAACTATTTCTTGCCGAAAATGAAGCCGCGCCTGCCGATGCCGCCGCCCTGCCCGCCTGGCTGGCGCGCCAGCGCCCGGCCGACCAGGTCGACCTGTTCGGCGGCGCCTACTGGCTGCATGCGCAGGTGCGCAACGACAGCAGCGAAGCGGCCTGGGTCATCGACCCGAACGACACCCTGATCGACCTGGTCGACGTCTACGTGTATGGCCCGGGGCCGCACGCGGCGCCGCGTACCTTGCTCACGGGCTACCAGCGGCCGCACGACTATTTGCTGCACTATGGCATGAATGTGCAGCTGGCGCCGGGCGCCACGTACGACATCCTGATCCGCTTTTCCAGCCCCTACTACGCGCGCGCGCCCCTGTTCGGCGTGAAGACGCAGCACGACTACCGCAAGCTGGTGGGCAAGGAAAACTTCCTGATGGTGGCCTCCATCGGCGCCCTGCTGGCGCTGGGCCTGTTCAATTTCTTCATCTTTTCCATCACCCTGGAAAAGGCGTCGGCGTATTACGCGCTGTACGTGCTGACGTATGGCCTGGCCTGGGCCATGACCTTCCACGTCTTTGCCGACCTGTTCGACTGGCACCAGCTGCAGCTGCATTACGTGCCGTTTTTCCTGCTGCCCGTCTTCAGCACCCTGTTCTACATGCATTTCCTGCGCCTGCGCGACTACTCTCTGCTGCTGTACCGGCTCAGCAAGGTCAACCTGGCATTGCCCTTGCTGCTGCTGCCCAGCTGCTTTTTCGCCCTGTCGTATGCGCACACGCTGGCCACCATCGCCATCAGTATCTGGATGCTGCTCGCGCTCATCTGCGGCATCGTCGTCTGGCGCCGCGGCTACCAGCCGGCGCGCTTCTTCGTGCTGGCCTTCGTCGCGCTGATGCTGCCCGGCTTTCTGATCCTGCCGGCCAACCTGGGGCTGATGCCGGCCATGGTGGCCAACGCCCAGCTGGTGACTCTGCTCGGCGGCACCTTCGACGGCTTGCTGCTGGCTTTTGCCCTGGCCGACCAGATCCGCCTGCTGCGCAACAACCTGGAACAGCGGGTGCAGGAACGCACCCTGGCCCTCACCCTCAGCAACGACGCCCTGCTGAAGGCCAAGGAGCATGCGGAAGTGGTCAGCCGCCACCGCATCGATTTTCTGTCCGCCATGAGCCACGACATCCGCACGCCGCTGGCCGGCGTGATCGGCATGCTGAAATTCGCCCTGCGCGACCAGTCCGTGCGTGGCCGTACGCAGGAATACCTGCGCATCGGCCTGCACAATGGCGTGTCGCTCCTGACCATCCTCAATGACATCCTCGATTTTTCCAAGATCGACGCGGGCAAGCTGACGCTGGAAACGGTGGACTTCGACCTGCTGGCGCTGATCGGCGACGCGGCCGGCATCGTGCAGGGACAGGCCGACGCCAAGAGCCTGCTGCTGCGCCGCGAACTGGCGCTGGACCTGCCGCGCTACGTGCGCGCCGACCCCACGCGCCTGCGGCAGATCCTCATCAACCTGCTGGGCAACGCGCTGAAATTCACGGCCAATGGCGAAGTGCTGCTGGAAGTGCGGCGCGCCCGCACGCCGCCGCGCCGCGATGGCCGCAGCGAGATCGAATTCATCATCAGCGATACGGGTCCCGGCATCGACGCGGACACCTTGCCGCGCCTGTTCCAGAAATTCGAGCAGGCCGACCATTCCACCACGCGCCGCTACGGCGGCACGGGCCTGGGCCTGGCCATTTGCAAGGAACTGGTCGAACTGATGGGTGGCACGATCGGCGTGGAAAGCCGGGTCGGCATCGGTTCGCGCTTCCACTTCACCTTGCCGCTGGAAGACGGCAGCGCGCCGGCGGCCGACGCGCGCCGGCCGGTGCGCCAGACGCGCCACGCCTGCCGCCTGCGCATCCTGTGCGCCGAAGACGTGCGCACCAACCAGATCATCATCGGCACCCTGCTCGAAAGCATGGGCCATGACGTGACCATCGTGGAAAACGGCGAACAGGCGCTGCGCGCGCTGGGATCCGGCCCCTACGACTGCGTGCTGATGGATGGCCGCATGCCGGAAATGGATGGCGAACAGGCCGCGCGCCTGATCCGCGACGGCGGCAATGCCCAGTTCCCCATTCCCGACGCGCAGATTCCCATCCTCGCGCTGACGGCCAACGCCAGCGAACATGACCGGCAACGCTACCTGGCCGCCGGCATGGACGACTTCCTCAGCAAGCCCGTCGACGAAGCGCTGCTGTTCGAGAAAATCGACGCCATCATCGACCTGCTGCTGGCGCGCGGCCACGCGCTGCCGCAGGCCGCACCCATCGACGACGACACCCTGGCGCGCCAGTTCGGCCTGGACCATGCTGACGACGCGCAGGCGCAAACGCCGGCGCCGGCCGATCCCATGACGGCGCCCGTGCACATTCTGCCGCTGGCAGGCCTGTCGCCGCAGCACTTGCAGCGCATCGCGCAAGCGTTCCTGACGGAAGCGCCACGGCGCCTGGACCTGGCTTGCCACGCCGTGCGCGACGGCAATGCCAGCGCCGCGGCGGCCGCTTTCCACGCATTGAAAGGCAGCGCAGGCTACCTGAGCCGCCCCACCCTGCACGGCCTGTGCCACCAGATGGAAACCCTGGCCTCGAACGGCCAGCTCGATAATGTGGAACAGTTCCTGCCGCAGCTGCGGGCGGCGCTGGACGCGGCGCGGCGCGACCTGGAAGCTCAGCCCGCCGGCTGAGGCATCCAGCCACGCGATTGCAGCCACGCCAGCAGCAGTGGCGGCCAGGCGGCCGGCTCGCTGCCCCGCTTGCCCAGGCCCCAGCCATGGCCGCCGTGCCGGAACTGCTGCAGTGCCACGGGCACGCCCGCGCGGCGCAAGGCCGCCGCCATCAATGTACTGTTTTCCGGCGGTGAAATCGGGTCGTCCAGCGCCTGCGCGATGAACATCGGCGGCGTGCACGCATCGACGTGGCGTTCCACCGACAGCGCATCGCGCGCCGCCTGCGTGGGGTGGCTTCCCAGCAGCTCTTTCTTCGCATGCGTCGTGTCGAACGGCGGCTGCATGGTGAGCACGGGGTATAGCAGCACGACGAAATCGGGCCGCGCGGAGACGCCATCGATCGCATCGACGGACGCATACAGGGCGGCGTCCGGCTGGACGGCCGTCATGCCGGCCAGGTGCGCGCCGGCGGAAAAACCGAGCATGCCGATGCGCGCCGGGTCGATGCCCCACTCGGCCGCACGCGCCCGGATCACGCGCATGGCCCGCTGGCCGTCCTGCAACGGCGCGGCCACCCCGCCGCCTTCCTGCGGCAGACGGTACACGAGTTCAAACGCCGTGACGCCCTGCGCTTGCAGCCAGGCGGCGGCGGGGCCGCTTTCCTTGCCCGCCTCGATATGCGCATAGCCGCCGCCGCTGACCAGCAGGACCGCCGTGCCGTCCGGCCGCGCCGGGCGGTGTGCGATCAGATAAGGCTGCTCCACTTGCGTGATGGAGCCCTTGGCGCTGTCGCGCTGCGGACCCGGCGCCGCGCCGCCGGGCGGCGCGCCGGGCCACAGCACAATGGCGCCCGGCGGCGCGGCGCCCGCGTGCAGGTGGATCAGGACAAGGCACGGCAGCATCAGGCCTCGCATGCCTAGAAATCCGTCTCGCCCTGGATCACGGCCGGATAGCCGGTCATGGCGCGCGAGGTCTGCATGCCGGCCATCACGGCCGCCTCCACGCAGCCCGCGTTCAGGCCCGTCCTGATCCAGTCGCCCGCGAGGAACAGGTTGCTGAAGCCCGACTGGTCGGTCGCCAGCCGGTACTGCGTGCTGCCCACCACCGACATCACGTAGCGCTCGGACGGATCGACGTTAGCGCGCCAGTACTGGCTGTCGAAGCGCGCCGGGCCCGTGCCGGCCTTCGCATCGACCAGCCATTGCCACGGAAACGCGCCGGGCGCGCCCGCCTCGGGCCACAGCGCGCCGATCTCGCGTTCCAGCTGATGCAGCGCGCCCTGTTTCGCCTTGGCCGCGCAGCGGGCGGGAAAGCCCGTGTCGGTGACGGGCGGGTAGCTATCGACGGGGAAGGCGCTGCAAAAGTACGAAACGTTTTTCGGTTCCAGCCCCACCGGCCAATCCTCGTGCGCCAATAATTGATCCATCGGCGCCCACGTGTCGTACGGCTCCGTGAAGGCCGACAGCACCGGTTGCTGGCCCTTCGGCTGCGTGGTCCAGCCCATCTGAGACAAATCCTTGTTGAGCCACACCTGGTAAGCCTGCGTGGCCACCGTTTTCACCTTGTCGGCCGCCAGTTGCAGGGCCGGACTTTGCGCCAGCAGTTGCGGGCACAGGGCTTGCAGCGAGCCGATGGAAATGCCGAACACCACCTTGTCGAAATCGACGCCCTTCTTCAATACCGTGGCGGGCAGCGCGCGGCCGAACGCCTGCGCATACTGCTGCGGCCAGTCGCTCCAGTACGATTCCAGGTTGACTTCCTGCGCCTGCAGCAGCGCCGCTTGCGCCGGTTCGATCTGCGCGTAATCGGGCGCGCTGGGCCAGCACGGCAAGCCTTTCACGTCCACCAGCGGCGCGTAACCGGCGCCCGGGTCCTTCAATTGCACCTGCTGCGTGATGCGGATGCTGTCGATGTCGCCCGCGCCCGGCACCAGTTCTTCCACGCGCTGGAAGAACTTGAATTCCACGCCGCGCTTGCGCAGCACCTCGTACAGCGGTGTGAAAATCGTGTCGCCCATGCCGGCCTGCATCTTGAACATGATGCCGCCCTTGTAGGCCAGGCCGATGCGCGCCATCGAACGCAGCAAGGTGCCCGCCTCGATGTTCGGCTTGGAAAAATCGCCGCCCTCGTAGGCAAACACCAGGTCGTAAAAGCCGCGCACGGGCGCCGAATTGACGCTGAACTGCTCGTCGCCGCCATGCTTGCGCAGCCAGGCGCGGAAATCGATGTCGTTGATGACGTCAAAGCCGTTCTTGAACACACCATCCTCGAACATGCCCTTCATGACCGTGATGCCCAGGTCCAGGCAGGTGAACAGGCGGCGCAACTCGTCGTCGCCATCGATCAGCACCCGGTAGCGCAGGCGCAGCCAGGCGCGGATGCCGTTCAGGGTGCTGGCCAGCAGCTGGTGGCGGGCCTGGTCGTGGCGCGTGGAGTCCGGCGCCAGGTCGGTCACCAGGGCCACCAGCGCGCCCACGGACAGGCCCACGTCCAGCCCCAGTTCATCGGCCTGCCCCACCACTTCGTCGGCCAGGCGGCGCAGCCAGCCCGGCCACACGCCCTCGCCTTCGCCGTCACCTGGTTGCGCGCTGGCGCGCACGATGCGCGCGTCGGCGTCCGCCACCTGACGGATCTGGCGCAGCCACTGCTCGATCCAGCCCACCATGGCGATGGCCATCTGCCACAGGGTGACGTCTTCGCCGCCCTCGCCCGGTTCGCCCGGCAAGGTGGGAAAGACGATGGACCAGTTGCGCCATTGTCCCTTGACGTCTTCCGACAGGGCCACGTAATCGTGTTGTTTAAAAGCGTCGCGCCAGGTGGCCAGCGGCGCGCCGGGCGGGCGTTCCAGGCTGGCGTAGGCTTCCTTGATCATCCTGAAGGCGTTCGCGTAGAAGCCGAACCAGATGTGCAGGCCGTGCTCCTCGATGCGCTGGCCCGCCTGCGCATTGCGCCCGCTGGCGCCCTTGCCGCCCAGGCGCCAGCCCAGCTGGTAGACGGTGATGGCATGCCGGTTTTGCCAGCCCGGCTGGTTCGTCAGATAATACGCGGCGGTCATGGCCGCCACGCCGCCGCCGAGGATGGCGATCTTTTCCGGCGCGATGCGGGAATTGTCGACCAGTTCCTCGCCCGGCATGGCCGTGAAATCGAAGTTCACATTGAAGGGCAAAATCGCCGCCTGCGGTCCCAGCTGCAAACCCAGGGTCTGGTCCAACGGGAAGCTGTCGAAGGCGTGCACCGTGCATTCGTATTCATAGCCGAGCAGGCGCGCGCTGTGCAGGCGGTTGATTTCGGCCGGCGCGGCCACCAGAGCCTGGTACACGGCTTTCACGCCCGCGCTGTCGGGGAATTGCTTGAGGAAAATCTGATCGATGCGCGGGTTGCGCAGCAAGGACAAAATATCGGCCCAGCCAGCCTGGTCCATGTCAAAGAAATCGGGAATGGAAAGGAAAATCTCGAATGCCTGCTCGATGAGTTCCAGGAAACTGTTGACGGGTTTGTGCGGCCCCGTCTGCACGGTGGCATTGACTTCCAGCAGCGGGTGCAGGGCCAG
The DNA here is from genome assembly GCF_046113285.1 of Janthinobacterium aestuarii. NCBI lineage: Bacteria > Pseudomonadati > Pseudomonadota > Betaproteobacteria > Burkholderiales > Oxalobacteraceae > Janthinobacterium > Janthinobacterium aestuarii. Next base: position 2,196,567 of record NZ_CP142524.1, on the reverse strand, counting down.
CTTCGTTTCCGGCGAAAAATGCTGGAAGCCCTTGGCGGCGACGGAGCAGCGCAGCGGCTCGCTGCCGGCGGCGGGAATTTCGTAGTCGCACAGGTATTTCGGATAGCCGAACAGTTCGCGCCCGTTGATCAGGGCCATGGCGTCATCCACAAAAATGTGGCACGGATACCAGTAGATATGCGCGAGCTTGCCGCGTTCATCCATCTGGCCGACCATGATCCAGGTGACGATGTCGACTTCCGTGATCCAGCCCTTGGCCTGGTCGACGGGGTTGGCCGAGTCCGCATGGTTGACGCGTGTAAACGTTAGCATCACATACGGCGACAGGGCTTTCAGGGTCATCTTGCTGCCGGCCACCTGGTTCAGCGTGGTATTCACGGTGGCCTGCAGCTTGGCCAGGTCGCCCCTGACGAAATAGCCGTACATTTCCGACTGTTTCAATTGCAGCGGCGAGTGCATCATCACCGAACCGCCCTGATAGATATACGAAGGTCTTGCCGAAGGTATCGCCGTCATTGCCCTGCCCCTAAATGAAGTTTCAGACAAACAAGATTGCTATAGTGTATTTGAGAAAGAACAATGAATGATATGAAATAAATTAAAGGCTTTGCCAAGATGCATAGGCTCAGCAGCCCGACGCCTGTGCACCGCAGCCGGGGCAAGCCCATGCCATCGGGTGTACGATGAAGCATCTTGAGCGTTCCGAGCACCATGCCATGGCAATGATTACCACCGACTACGTTTCCACTTATTCAGGCAACCGTTTTTATCCCTTGCGCCCGCATATCGACAAGGTAGCCATCGAGGACATTGCCCACGGCCTCGCCTACCAGTGCCGCTTCAATGGACAGACGCAAGTGTTTTACTCGGTCGCCCAGCACAGCCTGATCGTCGCCGAACTGGTGCCGCCCCATTTGCGCCTGGCCGCCCTGCTGCACGACGCGGCCGAAGCCTACCTGGGCGACATGGTGAAGCCCTTGAAAGTGTTGCTGCCCGAGTTTGCCGTGCTGGAAGACAAGGTCAGCGCCATCATCGCCGCCACGTATGGGTTGGACTTTTCCGATTACGCACCCATCAAGCGGGCCGACCTGATCGCGCTGGCCACGGAAAAGCGCGACCTGATGCCGCACTCGGCCGAACGCTGGGCTTACCTTGACGGCATCGCCCCTCTGCCCGGTATAATCGAAGCCATGGGCCCGGCCGAAGCCAAGCAGCGCTTCCTGCATGCCTTTGCCCAGCTGAGCGGGCTTGGACTGGCCGCATGAAATGCTGCGACCTTGCCGCATGAATGGGCGCTAAGCCCCGGTTTTTGCACGGCTTTTTTAGATATCCACAGCAACTGTGGATAAAGTTGTTGATAAGCCCCTCTTGACAAGCCGCAACACCAGTATTGATGCGGGTTTCAACAATTTGCTGATTTCACAGGCAATTTTTTACTCCAATAAAATCAATGACTTGCAATCACGAATTTGCGCTTGCGCAAAGTTATTCGGCCACAATGAAAATATATTTTGCTGTGCATAAGCAACCCTGGCCCAGGCCGTCTTGCTTGAACAGCATTGTTTTGACAAACCCCGTAGACTGGCATAGTGTGGAGTAGCAAGCACGATCAACGGTGGATAAACGCATGAACATGGATAGCGACAACGCCGCCAAGGGAGCGGACGAACCGGACTGGCTGGTCGACGAACCGCTGGAACGGGCAGACGCGGCGGCAGAGCCTGCCACTGCGGCGCCATGGCGCGTGCTGATCGTCGATGACGATGTCGACGTGCACGTGGTGACCAAGTTCGCCCTCAGCCAAGCCAGCTTCCAGGGCCGCAGGCTGAGCTTTTTGCACGCGTACTCGGGCGCCGAGGCGCTCACCTTGCTGCGCGGCACTTCCGATATCGCCGTGGTGCTGCTCGATGTGATCATGGAAACTCAGGATGCCGGACTGCAAGTGGCACGCCAGATCCGCGAAGAGCTGCACAACAGCGCCGTGCGCATCATCCTGCGCACGGGCCAGCCCGGCCAGGCGCTGGAACACCGCATCATCATCGATTACGACATCAACGATTTCTGGTGCAAGACGGACCTGACCACGCGCAAGTTGTTTACCACTGTGATCGCCTCACTGCGCACCTATGCCACCTTGCGCGAAGCGGAGCAGCAAGTCGCCGAACTGGCTGCCGCCCTGGCCCAGTGCGGCGACACCCCAGCGGCGCCGGCCGGCGGCACGCCCTGAACGGGGCCGCTACTTTCAGTCATAAAAACAAGAGCACTGGATAGGCATACAGGCTTGTGGCATGCCCCATTTTGGCCCATCTCGCGCGCCGATAGCAGGCGCTGGCCCGCCCCTTTTTCCTAAGTGGCGGATTGTTAAGCGCTTTTTCAGATATCCACACGGACTGTGGATATCTTTGTGGATAAGGGCCTATTGACAGCCTTCAAAGCCACAGCCCGTGCGGCTTTCAATAAACTGCTCAATCAAACAGCAAAAATAAAATCCATTAAAATCAAACACTTAGAAAGTCACACATAATCACAAGAAAATTATTTCGCCAATTTCGTTAGCCCATCATTTGTGCATAACTGAGCCGTAATGATCAATCCGACAACACCGGGCCAACGCTGCCGGCAATACAGTTGCCGCGAGGATACTCAGTGCACGGTCTGGCGGCGCTGCTCCGGATGCAGCAGCACGCGCTCGATCAGGTCGGGGGCGACATTGTATGACTTCAGGTATTCCAGCGCGCACAAGGTGCTGAAGGCTGCCTGCACGGCGATGCCCAGATTGACGATATCGGACATCTTCTGGTCGACGCGGGCATGCAGCACCACGGTTTTGGCGGGCATATGCAGCGTTTCTGTGGAATGAGGCATGATCGATGACTCCTGAAGAAAGCGACGGTGGCGGGATGCAGCAGCGGGGACCGGCACCAGCATGGCCAGCGCGGAAGGCGACAGCGAAAGTATTGCTGAAAAACGCGCGATGTCAATGCCAGCCAGCTATTGCAATGCAGTTTTTTTCGGGGATGCAAGGCCGCGCACCTTAAGGCAGGTCAAACGCCTCACGCGGCGCCGGCCTACCATGGGATTTGGCCGCCATCGCGCAGCTCCCGCCCTGCATGCAAAGGAGACACGACATGAATACAACACCGGATTCTGAGCAACATCCTGGCGACATCGCCCCGCCCGGCACGCCCGGCACGGGAGAAAACGTCTGCACGCATTGCATGGGCAGGGGCAACACGGACAATGGCCAGCCTTGCGTCATGTGCGGCGGCACGGGCGTGGTCATCGCCGGCGTGGGCGGCGGCTAGACGGCATGGAGATAGGCATGGACAAGGCGGAGCAGGCACGGCCATAATCGTGCATGCCCGCCGCCTCATCCACTCCCCAACCCGACCAGCCCCGTCCGGAACCGGCCTCGCTTGCCGACCTGTTCTTTTCGTTCACCTGGCTGGCCCTGCAAGGCTTTGGCGGCGTGCTGGCCGTGATCCAGCGCGAGATGGTCGAGCGCAAGCGCTGGCTGACGCAGGAGGAATTCCTCGAGGACTGGGCCGTGGCGCAGATCATGCCCGGGCCGAATGTCGTCAACCTGTCGCTGATGGTGGGCGGGCGCTATTTCGGTTTGAAAGGCGCGCTGACGGCGCTGGCCGGCATGCTGACCGCCCCGCTCGTCATCGTGCTCGTGCTGGGCGTGCTGTACACGCGCTTTGGCGACAATCCGCAGATGGCGGGCGCACTGCGCGGCATGGCCGCCGTCTCGGCCGGCATGATCGCCGCCACGGGTGTGAAGCTGGCGACGGCGCTGGCCAGGCATCCGCTGCCCCTGTGGCTGACCTTGTCCATCACCGTGCTGGGCGTGCTGATGGTGGCCGTGCTGCGCTGGCCCCTGCTGTACATCCTGCTGGGTCTGGGCGGCATCGGCTGCCTGCTCACCTATCGAAAGCTGTCCACATGAATCCGCCCCTGCAACTGGTGTTAAGCGCGGGCGACTGGCTGAACCTGTTCGGCCACTACCTGATGCTGTCGCTGATGTCGATCGGCGGCGCCATTTCCACCACTTCCGAAATGCACCGCTTCCTCGTCGAACAGCATGGCTGGCTGACGCAGGCGCAATTCAACGAGTCGATCGCCATCGCCCAGGCCGCTCCCGGCCCCAATGTGCTGTTCGTCGCCCTGATGGGCTGGAACGTGGGCATGAATGCGGGCAGCTACACGGCCGCCTATCTCGGCGTGTTCATCACGATGGTGGGCATCATGCTGCCCAGCACCACCCTCACCTACGTGGCGGCCCAGTGGGGCTACCGCAACCGCGACCTGCGCCCCGTGCGCGCCTTCAAGCAAGGCATGGCGCCCATCGTCGTCGCCCTCCTGATTTCCACGGGCATGATCCTGGGCGGCGCCAACCATGACATCCGCACCGACTGGCCCCTGTGGAGCCTGTCCATCGTGGCCGGCCTGATCATCTGGCGCACGAAGATCCATTTATTGTGGCTGCTGGCGGCCGGCGCCGTGCTGGGCTGGTTGCAGCTCGTCTGACCTTACACGGCCAGGTGCCGCTTCACCTCATCGCCATCCATCTGTTCCGCCTTGCCGCTGGCCACCACGCTGCCGCGCGACAGCACGATGAATTCGTCGGCCAGTTCGCGGGCGAAATCGAAATACTGTTCGCACAGCACGATGGCCATGTCGCCCCGCTGTTTCAACAAGGAAATGACCCTGCCGATATCCTTGATGACGGAGGGCTGGATACCCTCCGTCGGCTAGTCAAAGATGATCAATTGCGGCTCGGCCAGCAGGGCGCGGGCGATGGCCAGTTGCTGCTGTTGCCCGCCGGACAAATCGCCGCCGCGCCGCTGCAGCATCTCCTTGAGCACGGGAAACAGCTCATACACGTGGGGATCAATGCGCGAGGCCAGCCTGCCCCGCTTCACCGCCATGCCCATCAGCAAGTTTTCCTCGACCGTCAGGCGCGCAAAGATGTCGCGCCCCTGCGGCACGTAGGCCATGCCCAGCCTGGCGCGCGCATGCGGCGCCAGCTTCGTGATATCGCGCCCCTGGAACACCACCTTGCCCTGCGCCACGGGCAGCACGCCCATCAGGCATTTTAGCAAGGTCGTCTTGCCCACGCCATTACGCCCTAGCAAGGCCAGGCATTCGCCCTTGCGCGCCGACAGGTCGATGCCGCGCAAGGTGTGCGAGGAGCCATAGTATTGATTTAATTGTTGCACTTCGAGCATGGCCTGCGATCCCCCCTTATTATCTTCCCAGATAGACTTCGATGACCCGCTCGTCCGCTTGCACTTCGTCCATGCGCCCCTGTGCCAGCACGGAACCCTCATGCAGCACGGTAACGATGCCTTGCTGCGCGATCTCCGTAACGAAACCCATGTCGTGCTCGACCACCATGATCGAATGCTTGCCGCGCAATTCATTGAGGAGTTCCGCCGTGCGCGCCGTTTCCGCGTCCGACATGCCGGCCACGGGCTCATCCAATAAAATCAGCTGCGGCTCCTGCATCAGGAGCATGCCGATTTCCAGCCATTGCTTTTGCCCATGCGACAGCAAACCGGCCGGCCGCGCTTCGTGGCCGTTCAAGCGGATCAGGCGCAAGATCGCTTCGATCCTGCCCGCCTGCTCGGACGTCTGGCGCGCAAACAGGGTGGGCGCCACGCGCTTGTCCATTTTCATCGCCAGTTCCAGGTTGTCGAACACCGTGTGCTGCTCGAATACGGTGGGGCGCTGGAACTTGCGGCCGATACCCGCGTGGGCGATTTGCGCTTCCGTCATGGTGGCCAGATTCATGGTCTGGCCAAACCAGGCCGTGCCGGACGTGGGCCGCGTCTTGCCGGTGATGACATCCATCATCGTCGTCTTGCCCGCGCCATTCGGGCCGATAATGCAGCGCAGCTCGCCCACGGAAATATCGAGGCTCAGTTTATTAATGGCCTTGAAGCCGTCGAACGACACGCTGATGTCTTCCAGATACAGAATCGCGCCATGCGTCGTATCGACGCCCTCGCCTTTTACGCGCGCATACGTGGGGCCAGCCTCGGTGCCGGCCATGCCGGGCAACATGCGGATGCTCATGCGGCCTCCTCTGCCACGATGGCGACTTTTTTACGTTTGAGCTTGTTCAACACACCGAGCATGCCCTGCTGCATGAACAGGGTGACGCCGATGAACAGCAAACCCAGCGCGAACAGCCACAGTTCCGGCAGGACGGCCGTGAACCAGCTTTTCAAGCCGTTCACGGTAAAAGCGCCCACAATCGGACCGAGCAAGGTACCGCGCCCGCCCACCGCCACCCACACGACCATCTCGATGGAGTTCGCGGGCGACATCTCGGACGGATTGATGATGCCCACCTGCGGCACGTACAGGGCGCCGGCGATGCCGCACAGCACGGCCGACAAGGTCCAGACGAACAGCTTGAACCACAGCGGGTTGTAGCCGAGGAACATCAGCCGCGCTTCGCTGTCGCGCACGCCCTGCAGCACCCTGCCCAGTTTCGAGCGGACGATGGCGCGCGCGCCGATCAAGGCCGCCAGCAGGAAGGCCAGGGTCAGCAGGAACAGCACGGCCCGGGTGGCGGGTGCCGTGATGTTATGGCCCAATATCGTCTTGAAATCCGTGAAACCGTTGTTGCCGCCAAAGCCGGTGTCATTGCGGAAGAACAAGAGCATGAAGGCATACGTCATCGCTTGCGTGATGATGGAAAAATACACGCCCTTGATGCGCGAGCGAAAGGCGAAATAACCAAACACGAAGGCCAGCACGCCCGGCACCAGCACGACGAGGGCCATGCAATACCAGAAGTGTTCCGTGAAGGCCCAGTACCACGGGTAGGTTTTCCAGTCGAGAAAGACCATGAAGTCGGGCAAGCTGCTGCGATACTGGCCCTGGTCGCCGATGGCGCGCATCAGATACATGCCGTGCGCATACGCGCCCAGGGCAAAGAACACGCCGTGTCCCAGCGACAAGATACCCGTATAGCCCCAGACGAGGTCCAGCGCCAGCGCGGCCAGCGCGTAGCACATGAACTTGCCCACCAGCGCCACCGTGTAGGCGGACACATGCAAGGCATGGCCTTCGGCAAACATCAGATTAAAGATCGGCAGCAGCGCCGCAAGCACGCTGCAGGCGGCGATGACCAGCCAGACGGGCCGCGTGAACAGGCCCTGTTTGATCGGGTAGGAGGTAGTCATTCGACGCTGCGTCCCTTCATGGCAAACAGGCCCTGCGGCCGGCGCTGGATGAAAATGATGATGAATACCAGGATGGCGATCTTCGCCAGCACGGCGCCCGCCACCGGTTCGAGGAATTTGTTGACTTCGCCCAGGCCCAGCGCGGCGATCACGGTGCCGGCCAGCTGGCCCACGCCACCGAGCACCACCACCATGAAGGAATCGACGATGTAGCTTTGGCCCAGGTCCGGACCCACATTGCCCAGCTGCGACAGGGCCACGCCGCCGAGCCCGGCGATGCCGGAACCGAGGCCGAAAGTCAGCATGTCGACCTTGCCCGTGGCCACGCCCACGCAATCGGCCATGCGGCGGTTTTGCGTAACGGCCCGCACGAACAGTCCCAGCCGCGTCTTGTTCAGGATCAACCACACGGCCACGACGACGACGACGGCAAAGCCAATGATGGCCAGCCGGTTGTACGGCAGCACGAGACCGCCCAGCACGGTGACGCCGCCCGACATCCAGGCCGGGTTGGCCACTTCCACGTTTTGCGCGCCGAAGATCGTGCGGACCAGCTGCATGAGGATCAGGCTGATGCCCCAGGTGGCCAGCAGGGTTTCCAGCGGCCGCCCGTACAACCAGCGGATCACCGTGCGTTCCAGTGCCACGCCCACCAGTCCCGCGACGAGAAAGGCGGCCGGCAAGGCGGCCAGCAGATACGCATCCTGCAGGCCAGGCAGATAGGTGCGGAAAAACAGCTGGCACAGATAGGTCGTGTACGCGCCTATCATCAGCAATTCGCCATGCGCCATGTTGATGATGCCCATCAGGCCGAAGGTGATGGCCAGGCCCAGCGCGGCCAGCAGCAGCACGCTGCCCAGCGAGATGCCGTAAAACACATTGCCGGCCAATTCCATGCGCGACACTCGTCCCTTGATCTGGCGCATGGTGTCGATGGCGGCCAGCTGCACGGCTTCGTCGGGTTCGCCGCCCTGCTCCAGCATGGCTTGCAGCACCGGCAGCAGGCGCGCATCGCTGCTGCCCGCCAGCGCCTGCACGGCGGCCTTGCGCGTGGCGGCGTCGGGTGCATGCAGGTTGGCGCTGGCGATCAGCACTTGCAATAGTTGTTGAATTTCAGCGTCGCTTTCCCGCGCCAGCGCGGTGCGGATCAGGGGGAGCTGCGCGGGGTCGACCGCCTTTTGCAAGGCTTGCGCGGCGGCCAGGCGGGCGCTGCGCTCCGGCGCCAGCAGCTGCAAACCCGACAAGGCGCCTGCCACAGCCGCGCGCAAGCGGTTGTTGACCATCACGCCGTCGATGCCGTCGGGCATCGGCACGTTCCGTCCGATTGCCGGGTCAACCGCCTGCTCGCCGTCAACGATGTACACCTTGCCGTCGGGCGCGGCGTACAAGGCGTCGTCCTGCAGCGCTTGCAGCACCTTGGCAGCCTCGGGCGTGGCCAGGGCGGCGATCTGCGCCACGGCGGCGACCCTGGCGTCGGGATCGTCGCCGGCCAGCGGCTTGAGCAGGTCGGGAGGGATGGCGGCCTGCGCCAGCGAGGATAGCAACAGGCAGGCGAGGACCAGCAGTTTGGGGAGAAGCTGCATGTGCATGGATTCCATGTAGTAAAGCCGATGTCTTGATAGGTATCCTTCCCCCAAGACAAGGACAGGGGTCAGACCCGCCGGGTCTGACCCCAGCTCTTTGCCTGGGGTTGCGGCGACGAATCGACGCGCAAGCTTTTTACAGCTTCTGCTTGCCCTCATTGCCCTTGATATACGGGCTCCACGGCTGGGCGCGTATCGGTTCCTTGGTTTTCCACACGACATTGAATTGCCCATCGGCCTTGATCTCGCCGACCATCACGGGCTTGTGCAAGTGGTGGTTCGTTGCATCCATGGTCAGGGTGAAGCCCGATGGCGCCTTGACGCTCTGGCCCGCCATGGCGGCGATCACCTTGTCCGTGTCCGTCGATTTCGCTTTTTCCACGGCTTGCGCCCACATGTGGATGCCAACATAGGTCGCTTCCATCGGGTCGTTCGTCACCACCGAACCCGCGTTCGGCAGCTTTTGCGCCACGGCGTACGCCTTCCACTGCTTGATGAAAGCGGTATTCACGGGGTTCTTGACGGATTCAAAGTAATTCCACGCCGCCAGATGGCCGAGCAAGGGTTTGGTATCGATGCCGCGCAGCTCTTCCTCGCCCACGGAAAACGCGACGACGGGCACGTCCGTCGCTTTCAAGCCCGCATTGCCCAGCTCCTTGTAGAAAGGCACGTTGGAATCGCCATTGATGGTGGAAATGACGGCAGTCTTGCCGCCCGTGGAAAACTTCTTGATATTGGCGACGATGGTTTGATAGTCGGCGTGGCCGAACGGCGTGTAGACCTCGCTGATATCGCTATCCTTGACTCCCTTGCTTTTCAGGAAGGCGCGCAGGATCTTGTTGGTGGTGCGCGGGTATACATAATCCGTGCCCAGCAGCACGAAGCGCTTGGCCCCGCCGCCATCTGTGCTCATCAGGTATTCGACGGCGGGGATCGCCTGCTGGTTGGGCGCGGCGCCCGTATAAAACACATTCTTTTCCAGCTCCTCGCCCTCGTATTGCACCGGGTAAAACAGCAGGCTGTTGAGTTCCTTGAACACGGGCAAAACCGACTTGCGCGACACGGACGTCCAGCAGCCGAACACCACGGCCACCTTATCCTGCGCCACCAATTGTCTCGCTTTTTCCGCGAACAAAGGCCAGTTCGACGCGGGGTCAACGACGACGGCTTCCAGCTTCTTGCCCAGCACGCCGCCTTTGGCATTGATCTCGGCGATCGTCATCAGGGCCACATCCTTGAGCGACGTTTCTGAAATGGCCATGGTGCCCGACAGGGAGTGCAAGATGCCGACCTTGATCGTATCGGCGGCCAGGGCTGCCTGCATATAAGTGGACGTGGCCAGGGCGAATGCGCCGGCGGCGGCCGCTTTCAGGATGATGCGTCGTGACATGGGGACTCCTGTGATGGGTTCGTGGGGTCGAGCTGGGCCTGCCATGTTGTTAAAGCAGAATGCGTGCCAGCGCCTACAGCTGTCCGCCATGGTGCACGCGGCGCTCGCCGCACGAAAAAAAACCTGGCTGCACAAGGACTGTGCAGCCAGGTTTCAAATTGCCGTAAAACGGTGCGCCGGAGGCTTTAATCCTTGCGCGGCAAGCCTCTCAAGCGGCGCCAGCCCTTGCGGCCCAGCGGGAACAGCAGCACGAAAGCGATCAGCCACGGCAGGATGTAAGCCATGGCCGTGATGGCGTTGGCCACGCCTTCCGACAGGTTGTCCGTGAAATTGCCCAGCGCACGCTTGACGGGGCGCCAGAACGATTGCTTGCCTTCAGCGCTGATCATTACGTTCAGCAAGTCCGTGTCGATGCGCTGCATTAATAGCGCATTGGCCGCCGTCGCCTGCTCCAGCTCCACTTGCACGGTGGCCAGCTCCTTGGTGACCTTGATCAGGGCGTCGACGTTCGCGCCAGAGCGCTTTTCCAGGTCTTGCAACTGCGCCTGGTACTGTTTCAGCATCTCCAGGCGCTTCTTGCTGTCGAGCACAGGACGGCCCAGGTCTTCCACCTTGGTGCCCTGGCTGGTGACGTCGCCTTCGGCCGCGACCAGCGCGACGAGCTTTTTGATGCCGGCCGGCTTGGCCCGCATGCTGATGCGCGCATGCACGTAGCGGCCGCTGTCGAGGCTGGAATCGAGCAGCAAACAGCCGTTTTCCGTATCGGCCTTGCAGGCGGCGACGACTTTTTCATACAGGGGCCGCACTTGCGCCTCGCTCGTATCGACGCTGACATTGTGTTCATAGGCAAGAAACTCGCTGCCTTTTTCCTTGCCGTCGAGACGCGCGGCGCTCGATTGCCCGCCGCTCTCGCCCTTGCCGCCGCAACCGGCCAGCAGCAACAGGCCGAACAGACCAAGATACACTTTTTTCATGATTTCTTTCTTGAGATTATTTTTGCAGCGGCAACAATTCGATATCGGGCAAGTGCGCCGCCACATCCTGCACGGTCGCATGGCCGGTCAGCGATGCGATCACCTGCGGCAGCGGTGCCGGCCAGATTTCCGGCAGATCGCGCTCTTCCGGCGCCAGCACGGGAAAGGCCAGTTGCTCCTGCGGCGGCGCGAAGGCGGCCGAGACGCCAGGCTTGTTGCCGCGCGCATCGATGCGATACCAGCCAACATCCTGCAGATACACGGCGTTCAAGCCATGCAGGCAAAACGGCGGGCCCGCTTCCCCCACAGCCAGGCGCTGGTAGCACAGGCCAGCGGGGATGCCGTTGGCGCGCAGCAGCGCGGCCAGCAGATGGCTCTTCGCATAACAATATCCCGTGCCATGCTGCAAGACGTCGGACGCGCGGCAGGTGACGGGATTGCGCTGGTAGTCCCAGCTGTGAGCGACTTCGTCGCGCACGAAGGCAAAGCAGCGGGCCGCGATGGCGGCGTCGCCCACAGCGCCTGCCGCCAGTTCGGCCGCCTTGGCGCGCACGGCCGGATGGTCGCTGTCGATGTAAGTGCTGCTGGCTAAATACAGGGAAAAGTCGGTAGACATGGCATCCAGGTCATGCAAAAAGATAATGCGCGATTCTAGTCGAAGCGGCACGAAATCGAACGTTTCCTTGCGCAGGAACAAAGAAAATCCACGCCACAGGCAGGCGGGAACGGGGGCGGCGGCTTTGGCGCCGGCCCCGTAGCTGGTATCATGCGGGCAAACGCAGCCGGCCCTGTTGGCCCCGCACATGGCACTACCTTGCGAAGCGGCCCCCGCCGCCGACGCCACCCTACAGATCAGAGAAACGAGTTCCTATGAGCACACCATCGTCCCACCCATCGCTCTGGCGCCGCGTCCCGCTGGCTTTCGGCGCCTTCTTCAGCACCCTGTCGGACGCCGCCTATGCGGCCCGCGTGGAAAAGCTGTCCCTGCCCGAGGCCGCCCCCGTGGCACCCGTGGCCCCGGCTCCGGCGCCAGCCCCCGTGCCGGCAGCCGCCCCCGTCATTTTGAAAGAAGCGACGCCGGACGCGGCCCTGCAATTGCTGGCCCTGCTGCAACGCGAAGCGCGCTTGATCGACTTCACCCAGGAAAACCTGGGCAGCCATGCCGATGCCGACATCGGCGCGGCCGCCCGCGTCGTGCATGAAGGCTGCGCCAAGGTCATGCGTGAATACTTCACCATCGACGCCGTGCGCCAGGAAGTCGAGGGCAGCCGCATCGTGCTGCAGGAAGGCTTTGATTCGGCCAGCGTGCGCCTGACGGGCAACGTGGTCGGTTCCGCGCCGTTCACGGGCACCCTGAGCCACCGCGGCTGGCGCGCCTCGAGCGTGCGCCTGCCGAAGCTGAGCGAGCAGCACGACGCCGCCATCCTGGCACCGGCCGAGGTGGAACTGTGAGCGATCAAGCCAACAACACCCCGCGCTACGCCATCGGCATCGACCTGGGCACCACCCACAGCGCCCTGTCATATGTGAACCTGGTCGAGAGCGACGGCGAGCAATCCAGCCACGGCGTGCTGAAAGTGCCGCAACTGTCGGCACCGGGCACCGTCGAAGAATTGTCGCTGCTGCCGTCCTTCGTTTACCTGCCGCACGCCGACGAAGTGGCGGCGGGCGACCTGGCCCTGCCCTGGGTCACCGAGGAAGCCGAAGCGCCGTTTGTCGTGGGCGAAATGGCCCGCAGCCGCGGCGCCACCACGCCGATCCGTTTAGTGTCGAGCGCGAAAAGCTGGCTGTGCCACCCGGGCGTGGACCGCCGCGCAGCTATCCTGCCGAACGACGCGCCAGCGGAAGTGGCGCGCATCTCCCCGATCACGGCCGCCACGCGCTACCTGACGCATTTGCGCCAGGCCTGGGACAACGCCCACCCGCAAGCGCCGTTCGCCGAGCAGGAAATCACGGTGACGATACCCGCCTCGTTCGACCCGGCCGCGCGCGAGCTGACGATGGAAGCGGCGCAGGCGGCCGGCTACACCTCGCTGACCCTGCTGGAAGAGCCGCAGGCGGCCCTGTACAGCTGGATACAGACCAGCGAAGGCCGCTGGCGCAAGGAAGTCAAGCCGGGCGACATCATTTTAGTGGTCGACGTGGGCGGCGGCACCAGCGACTTTTCGCTGATCGCCGTGCTCGAGCGCGACGGCGTGCTGGAACCGCACCGCGTGGCCGTCGGCGAGCACATCCTGCTCGGCGGCGACAATATGGACCTGGCCCTGGCCCATCTGGTGGCGCGCAAGCTGGCCGCCAACGGCACCCAACTCGATGCCTGGCAAATGCGCGCGCTGACCTACGGCTGCCGCAGCGCCAAGGAAAGCCTGCTGGCCGACAGCGGCCTCGATGTGGCACCGATCGTCGTGCCGAGCCGCGGTTCGAAGCTGATCGGCGGCTCCATCCGCACGGAACTGACGCGCGCGGAAGTGTCGACCTTCATTCTCGACGGCTTCTTCCCGCAGGTGGAAGCATCGAGCCGCCCCGCCGTGCGCACGCGCGCCGGCCTGACGCAACTGGGCTTGCCGTATGCGCAGGACGCGGCCATCACGCGCCACCTGGCCGCCTTTCTGGGCCGCCAAGTGATGGCGACCAGCGAACTGGAAGGTTTCGCCGGCCGCCAGGCGGAAGGCGCCAGCTTCTTGCATCCGACGGCCGTGCTGTTCAACGGCGGCGTCTTCAAGTCCGACCTGCTGGTCCAACGCATCATGGCGACCGTCAACGACTGGCTGTACATGGAAGGCGCGGAGCCGGCGCGCATGCTGGCCGGGGCCGACCTGGACCTGGCCGTCGCCCGTGGCGCCGCCTACTACAGCTACGTGCGGCGCGGCCACGGCGTGCGCATCCGCGGCGGCACGGCCAGCGCCTTTTATGTGGCCATCGAATCGGCCATGCCCGCCATTCCGGGCATGGAACCGCCTATCCAGGCCCTGTGCGTGGCGCCGTTCGGCATGGAAGAAGGCAGCGAGCTGGAACTGCCGGGCCAGCAATTCGGCCTCGTCGTGGGCGAACCCGTGCATTTCCGCTTCTTCGCCTCGTCCACGCGCCGCAACGACCTGATCGGCGACTTGCTCGACTTCTGGGGTCCCGATGAATTGCAGGAGCTGAGCGAAATCCAGGCGACGCTGTCCGCCGAAGGCCGTCAGGCCGGCGACGTGGTGCAAGTCATGCTGCACGCCAGAGTGACGGAAGCGGGCACCCTGGAGCTGCTGGCCGTTTCCCCTGACGGCGCCGAGCGCTGGAAGGTGGAATTCGACGTGCGCGGCACGCCGCAGCAATAAACATGGGCAGCGCTGCGGGCAAGCCGGCCTACCTGGTCGGCATCGACCTGGGCACCACCAACACGGTGGTGGCGTACGCCAATGCGGCCAAAGCGGCAGATGGGCAGGCGGACATCGAGCTGTTCGCCATCGAGCAGCTGGTCGCGCCCGGCGAAGTGGGCGCACGCCCCCTGCTGCCCTCCTTGCGCTACCACCCCGCCGCCGGCGAACTTGCGGCGGGCGACTTGCCGCTGCCGTGGCCCCAGCAGGAGGTGGAACATGCCGTGCTGGGCGTACTGGCGCGTCAGCTCGGCGCCCAGGTGCCGGGCCGGCTGGTCACCAGCGCAAAGAGCTGGCTGTCGCATGCAAACGTGGACCGCCAGGCGCCGATTTTGCCATGGGGCGCCGATGCCGACGTGGCCAAGGTGTCGCCCGTGGCGGCCAGTGCCAGCTACCTCGCCTACGTGCGCGCCGCGTGGAATCACCGCTTTCCGCACGCTCCCCTCGAAGAGCAGGAACTGGTGCTGACCATCCCCGCCTCGTTCGACGAGGGTGCGCGCGCACTCACATTGGCAGCGGCGCGCATGGCGGGCTTGCCCGCGCTGCGCCTGGTGGAAGAGCCGCAGGCCGCCTTTTATGACTTCCTGCAGCGCCGGCGCGCCACCCTGCGCGAAGACTTGTCCAATACGCGCCGCATTCTGGTGTGCGACGTGGGCGGCGGCACCACCGATTTCAGCCTGATCGACGTGGATTTTGCCGACGGCACACCGCAGCTCACGCGCAGCAGCGTGGGCAACCACCTGATCCTCGGCGGCGACAATATGGACCTGGCGCTGGCCCACCTGGTGGAAACGCGCATGGCCGCAGGCAGCGAAGGCGGCATGAAACTGTCTGCCGCACGCTTGTCACAACTGATGGAGCGCTGCCGCGCCGCCAAGGAATTGCTGCTGTCGAGCGACGCGCCCGAGAGCGTCACCGTGACCCTGCTGGGCGCGGGATCGCGTTTGATCGGCGGCAGCCGTTCCGCCGACGTCACGCGCGAGGAAGTTGCGGCCATGGTGGTCGACGGCTTCTTTCCGAAGGTGGAACTGGGCGACACGGCGAAAAAAGGCCGTGCCGGCATCGTTGCATTCGGCCTGCCGTATGCGCAGGACGCGGCCATCACGCGCCACCTGGCCAGCTTTTTGCAGCAGCATCAAGGGGCACTGCCCGACACCCTGCTGCTCAATGGCGGCGTGTTCCGCGCCGACGCGCTGGCGCGCCGCCTGGCCGAGACCCTGGCGCACTGGCGGGGCCAGCCCCTCACCATCCTGCACAACGATAACCCCGACGTGGCCGTGGCCCGTGGCGCCGTCGCCTACGCGCTGGCGCGACGGGGCCAGGCGCCGCGCATCGGCGGCGGCTCGCCGCGCAGCTATTTCCTCGTGCTGGGCGAGGCGGGCAAGGACCATCGCGCCGTCTGCATCCTGCCCCGCGGCAGTGCCAGCGGCGAGGAAATCCGCCTGACGGAGCGCCTGTTCGCGCTGCGCCTGGGCCGGCCCGTGCGCTTCCACCTGGCCACTTCCCTCTTTGAGTCGGGCACGCCGCCCAAGCTGGGCGAGATCGTCGACCTGAACGCCGGAGAATACTTGCGCCTGCCGCCGCTGGCCAGCGTGCTGCACGCCAGCGACGGCAATGACAAGCGCGAGATCACCGTGCAGCTGGCCACCGTGATGACGGAAGTGGGCACCCTGGAAGTGCACTGCGTGGCCGAAGCCGATGCGGGCCAGCGCTGGCTGCTGGAATTCCAGTTGCGTGGCGAGGAGGAAACGCAGGCCGAAACGTCCAGCGTGCCGCCACGCGTGAAGGAAGCCATCGAGAAGATCGAGCGCATCTTCGGCGGCAAGGCGCAAAAGGTCGAGACCAAGGAAGTGCGCCAGCTGCGCCAGCACCTGGAACGGGGACTGGGCGGGCGCGAAAGCTGGGATACGCCCCTGCTGCGCCAGCTGTTCGACGCCCTGATGCTGCGCGCCCGTGGCCGGCGCCGCTCCGCCGAGCATGAGCGGGTGTGGCTGAATCTGGCCGGCTACTGTTTGCGGCCCGGTTATGGCGATGCGCTCGACCCGTGGCGTATCGAGCAGCTGTGGGCCCTGTTCGATGCAGGCGTCCAGCATCACAATGACAACCAGGTGTGCGCCGAATGGTGGACCCTGTGGCGCAGGGTCGCCGGCGGCTTGAGCACGGAGCAGCAATTGCGCCTGCTCGACGACTTCGCCTTCAACCTGCAAGCCGATGCGGCCCAGCGCGGCAGCCGCCCCGTCACCCTCGTGAACGGCAGCGACGACGACATGCTGCGCCTGGGCGCATCGCTCGAGCGCATCCCCGGCGCCTACAAGGCCGAAGTGGGCGCCTGGCTGATCAAGCGCCTGCAAAAGGCTGATAAAAGGGGCGAAGCGGCGGACACAAATACCCTGTGGGCGCTGGCCAGGGTCGGCGCGCGCCAGCCCTTCCACGGCAGCGCGCACGAAGTGGTCGACAGCGCCATCGTGGCGGACTGGCTGCACGTGCTGCTGGCGCTGGACTGGAAAAAAGTGGAACCGGCGGCGTTTGCCGCCGCCCACCTGGCGCGCATGACGGGCGACCGCTCGCGCGACATCGGCGACGACCTGCGGGCCACCATCCTCGCCCGCCTGAAAGCCGTGGGCGCCCCGCCCCTGTGGCAAACGATGGTCAGCGAAGTGACACAGCTGGATGAAACAGCTACCCGGCGCATGCTGGGCGAGGCGCTGCCGCCGGGCTTGAAGCTGATCGGCTGAAACCATGGCTCACGTAGGTCGGATTAGCGTAGCGTAATCCGACAATACCACTATCATCCAAAAATAAGGCAATGGCGCGGCAGTGCGCTTGCCGACAGAATGCCGCGTCCTTGAGCGGCAACGACACGTCGGATTACGCCCGCTGGGCTAATCCGACCTGCTCGCCTTCCCTCCAGGCTCCTCCTCCTCGCTGCGCGAGCCCCGATAGCGCGGCAAGCCATCGTCGAGCTTCACCCACTCCAGCTGCGTGCCCGTATAGATATGGCTGTGCGGCGGCAGCTGTTCGGGATTGTCCAGGCTGCAGGTAGTCACGTCGACTTCATCGGGATAGGCACTGTCTTCAAAGGTCAGCTGCGTGCCGCAGCGGGGACAAAAGCTGCGCGTGCCATGGACGCTGGACGCATACGACATGGCTTGCCCCTGCCGCCAGCGAAAGTTCGCCCGTGGCACGCTGAACCAGGCGACAAACGGCGCGCCCGACGCGCGGCGGCACACGGAACAGTGGCAGGCGCTTTGATGAAAGCTGTCCGCGCCAGTGTCATAGCGGACCTCGCCGCACAAACATCCTCCCGTCAGCATGGCATCCTCCTGCGATATGAAAAAGGCGCCCAGTTTAGCGCCGCCGCGGCGCCACGGTTTGCGCTAGATCACGGCGACGATCAACAGCAGCAGCGCCAGCGGCGCCTGCACCAGCACGATGCCCGGATGCGTGCGGCGCAGCTGGGCCCATACGGACAGGCCCGGCACTTCCTCGTGCGGGTGGTGGGCTTCGTCGCGCAGCGACATCGCGTGCAGGAACATGCCGGCGATCAGGGGCCCGGGATTGACCCACCAACCCTGCTCAAGCAAGCCGCGCGACAGGTAGATGGCCAGCGCGCCGATGGCGAACGGCGAAGCCCACACCAGCGCCAGCATCAGGCGGATGCCATAGAATTCCGCCAGGGTGCCCACGCGGTGCAGGCGGCTGAAATCGTGGTCTTCCATGCGCTTGTCGATGGCCAGCTCGGCGCGGCCGTACAGGGTCCACAGGCCGCCGAACAGGCAGCCCAGCAGCACGCCGATGACGATGTCGGCCGCGAACACCACGTATTTATTCACGTCGGCCGTGCCGATGCCCAGCGACGTGTGGGCAGCCGCGTGCAGGTGCAGGCCGGCCTGCTCGCCTTCGGCCGTCGTATAGCGGTCGCGCACGTCATAGGTGCTGCCGATATACACGACGTTCTTGCGTAGTGCATTCGCCGCTACGCCGGCCTGCCCATCGATCAGTTGTACGCGCGTGCGCGTGGAATTCAGGAAGGCCGGCGCCACGGCGGCCGGGTGAAACGGCGCGGTGACGGCGTTCTGTTCCGCCGCCGCCCTGGCGTCGCCGTGGATGACGGGTTCGAACGCCCAGCGCGCCAATTCCTTTTCGCTGCCCGTGCGCCGCGCCAGCTGGCACACGCGGCCGGCCAGCGCCACCACTTCCTTTTGCTCTGACAGGACGGCCGGCATGGGCTGCTGTTGCTCCTGCTCGTCGGCGCCGTGCGCCAGCTCGAAGGCCACTGCCGCCAGCACGGGACTTTTCAGTTCGATACGCGTGACGGCGCCCATGCGCTCGCGGATCCGCGGGCTGGCGAAGTGGATGCCGGCCGCGCAGCGCGCGCGTATCCACGCCAGGTTCGCATTCTGATCCGATTGTTCGGGCAGGATCAGCACCAGTTTCCGGCCCTCGGCGGCCAGCCGGTCGAGCAGGCGGTCGAGCGGCCGCTCGCCATCCTTGTGTTGTTCATACACGGCCGGCGCCAGGTCCAGGTCGATGGCCAGCACCTTGCTGCCGCGCGCTGCGGCGCTGGCGATCACTTGTTCCAGGCGCGTGCGTTCCAGCGGTTCGCGCTCGTCGAACACCTGTTCGAACGCGGGCTGGTCTATTTCGATGATGCCGGGCCGGTAGGCGGCGCCCGGGTCCTTGCCCCGGTTCAGCAGTTGCCCCTGTTCCGCGCTGGCGCGCAGCATGGCCGCATCGAGCCATTCGAGCACGTGAAAACCTTCCAGCACCAGCATCAGCGCGGCGATCAGACTGGCGCCGATCACGTGATGCAGCAGATGCGTGCCCGTCAGCTTGAAGGCCGAGCCCAGCTGGGCGACCGGCCACAGCAAGCGCCGCCACAACGGGGGGCGCGGTTGGTCCGGCTGGCTGGTTTCCACGGTGCGTTCCCCTTGCGTGCGCTGCATGAATTATCATTCAAGCAATAAATGATGACGAAAGGATAGTATATTGCAGTTGTGCCCGTTCAGCCGCACGGCTGGCAGCCTACTTCGGCTTGGCCAGCAGCAGCTTGCCCAGCGCTTCGAAGGCCGGCGTGGTGGTCGGGTCGTTGGCCGCATTGGCCGCCGTCGGCGTCGAGGCGAAACGCACGATCACCATTTCCGCCTTCGGATCGACATAGATGCGCTGGCCGTACACGCCGCGCGCCATGTAGGCGCCATGGTCGTTATGCGTGACCCACCACATGTCGCGGTAGCTCCAGCCCTTGAGCAAATCGTAGCCGCCCTTGGCGAACAGCTGCTTGTCGCCGCCGCGGCGGATATCGTCGACGGCTGCCTTGGGCAGAATCTGCTGGCCGTTGTAGCGGCCATCGTTGCGCAGCATTTCGCCGAAGCGGGCCAGGTCGCGCAAGCCCGCATTCAGGCCGCCGCCGGCAAACGGCGTGCCCGTCGAATCGACCGTCATGTAGGCATCCTGCTCGGCGCCCAGCTTTTGCCAGACATGCTCGGACAGGTAGTCGTTGACGTTCTGGCCCGTGACACGGGCGATGATCCAGCCCAGCACGTCGGAGTTGACCGTGCGGTAGCCGAACGCCTCGCCATGCCGGCCCTCGTGCCGCACCGTTTGCAGGTACTCGAAATAGCTGCGCGGCCCCGTGTAATCCTTGGGCTTGGGCAGCGGGCTGCCGGCCGCCGCGTGCTGCCACACTTCCGCTTTCGGGTCCGCATAATCTTCGCTGAATTGCAGGCCCGTGGTCATGTCCAGCACCTGGCGCACGGTGGCGTCGCCAAACGCGGACTTGGCCAGTTCCGGCACGTAATCGGCCACTTTTTTGTCCGGATCGAGCTTGCCTTCGGCCACCAGCGCCGCGCCCAGGGTGCCCATGACGGACTTCGTCACGGACATGGCGCCATGCTGGCCGCTTTCCTTCAGCACGCCGAGGTAACGTTCATACACGATGCGGCCCCGGTGCAGCACCACGATGCCGTCCGTGTAGTTGGCACCCAGCGACTGTTCCCAGGTCATCGTTTCCTGCGCCCCCAGCGGGGTGAAACGCAGGCCGTCGATATCGTTGCGCAGCGCGCGTTTCAGGGGCACGGGTGCCTTCAAGCCGCGCGATACGTCCACCGTCGGCATCAGCTGGCGGAAGTGCGACACGCTCCAGCGCAGCTGCGGGAAATTGAAATAGCTGCCATCGTCGAAGCGGATGATTTTATCGGCCGGCGGCGGCGCGCCCACCATCCATTTCAATGCGGCCGGATCGCTGGCGGCCGCTGACAGCGGCACCGTCGTCTCTGCCGCGTGGGCGCCGGCGGCCAGCGCCAGGCAGGCGGCGGCCAGGGCCAGGCGTTTCATGCTGGGAAAATCGTTCATGCGATGCTCTCCTTGATAGACAGAATATTTAATAAACCCATACCACGTTCGCCAGCCATCCCGTCCAGGTCCTGGCCTGCCCGTTCACCAGCTGGTTCACGCCCGACTGCGCGAACGAGGCGCTGAAGCCCAGGGTCAGGTAGGTATTCGGGTTCACCACGCGCACGTATTTGACGAAGACGTCGTTGGCCAGCATCGGGCGCAGCACGCCGGCGATCACCACGGGCGCGCCGCCCGGCACGTCGAGGCGCGTGGCCTGGCCGAACTGCAGCGGGCTGCCCATCTGGTTGGCCCGCACCTGGGCCAGGTAGGCGGTCACGGTGTCCTTCGGCGTCGGGTGCAGCTCGATGGTGGCCTGCAGCGCATTCACGTTGGCATTGACGAAGACCCAGGTCGCCTTGCTGCCCGAAGCCCAGGCGCCCGGCGTGCCTTCGAAGAACAGCGGATCGAAGCGCTCATTGCGCGCCGTGCGCGGATCGTCACCGGAAAAGCTCTGGTAGCCAAGCGTGAACTTCGGCGTCCACGCCACGTCGGACAGCGAAAAGCCCCCTTCCGTGCGCCAGCCCCAGGCCCGCATCGGCTCGCGCGTATTCCACTCGCGCGCGGCATCGACGCCGAACCAGCCTTTCGACAGCACGGTGGGCAGCACGGGAACGCGCGCGTAGCCATACACGAACTGCAAGTCCTTGCGGCCGTCAGGCACGGCCAGCGGTGCGCCGATGCCGCCTGGCGCCGCCTGCGGATACGCCGCATGCGAACGGGGCACCTTGCCATACGCGACGCCGGCCTTGCGGTCGTTCGCGGGCGCGTAGCTGACGTCAACGCCGACGACGCGCGTGCCGCTATCGTTGTCGGGATTTTCATTCGGGTCGAGATAAAACGCCTGGGCGCTGAACGCGTCCTGGCTTATTCTGGCCACCACGGAATTCTGGAAGGCCTTGCGCGGCCCCAGTTTCAGCGCGCCGCGGTCAAAGCCGTTCGAGCCGCCATTGGCGATCAGCATGCCGGTACCCAGCGTGAAATTCTGCGCGCCGGCCGACACATCGACCATGGCGCGCGTGCCGCCGAGCGGCATGCGGATGCCGGCGACGAATTCCTCGATCGAGATGCGGCCCGTGTCGCCCGCGCCGAAAGGATCGTGGCGCAAGGTGCCCGAGCCGACGGCGGACACGCGCGCATACAGCTGCTTGCCGTCGCCCAGGTTGCGCTTGAAACCGAGCGCCGGCTTGACATAGAACTCGTACCAGTAGGGATTGAAATCGAAGCCGGGATTGCGCGCCGGCGTATTCGACAGCTTCCAGAACAGATTGCTCTCGCCGGCCACCTGCACGCCCGCTTCCACGGAACGCCTCATTTGCCAGCCGGCGGCCATGGCCGGTTCGACGGCGGCGCGCCGGGCTACCTCTTTTTCCAGGCTGCTCTGGCCATCGGGATCGAGCTGGCCGGCGGCGCCGCAGGCGGCGCTCCAGCCCAGCAGGGCCAGGACGAGTGAGCTGCGCACGGGGAACATCGCTTGCGTTGTCATAGGTATCCCTTGCGATAGCTGACCTCAGATTTGAACGGATGTTATCAGAGATGCTCTTTTTTATTGTTGTAAAGCATCCTACTGTGCGGCGCCAGGCGCTGAGACGAACGTCTCACGCACGCGCCATGCTGCAGCGCAGGATGCGCCATCCGGGGCTTCGTGCTACAAACGAAATACCATAAAGCAGATACCGAGATACCGGAGAGCGCCATGCCCTACGTCCGCCAGACCAGCCATATCGAGCGCGTGCGCGACCTGATCGCCGGCCGCGTCGTCAATCCTGGCGCCGATACGGCCAGGCTGGCGTCGTCGTACCGGCGCTCGCTGGACGACTACCGGCTCGATCCCGCGTCCACCACGGGGCCGCGCATCCTGACGGGCGCCGAACTGCGCGCCATCCAGCAGTCCGAGGAAAATTTTCTGCGCTCCACGGGCCAGTGCCTGCCGCGCCTGCACGCCATGGTGCGCGAAGCGGGCTACTGCGTCATCCTCGCCAACGCGCGCGGCGTGACGATCGACTACGCGGCCGACACGGACCAGCGCAAGGAATTCAAGAAGGCGGGCCTGTACCCGGGCTCGTGCTGGTCGGAGGAGGAAGAAGGCACGTGCGGCATCGCCTCCGTGCTGCTCGACCAGGAAGCCATCACCGTGCACAAGACCGACCACTTCCGCGCCGCCTTCACGGGCCTGACCTGCAGCGCCGCGCCGATCTTTTCACCGCACGGCGACTTGATCGGCGTGCTCGATGCCTCGGCCTTGAATTCGCCCGATGCGCGCGACAGCCAGCGCCTGGTCAAACAGCTGGTGCGCCAGGGCGCGACCCTGATCGAGGACGGCTTTTTTCTCACCTCCTATGGCCATTGCTGCATCCTGCTGGCGCACCGCAACCGCCATTTCGTGGAAGTGCAGCCGGAGATGCTTCTCGCCATCGACGAGCATGGCGACATCGTCGCCGCCAACCGCTGCGCGCGCGACGTCATCGGGGGCCTGGACGCCCTTCCCCGCCCCGTCGCCGAGGTGCTGGAAGTGCGCGCCGAACGGCTGTTCGATGCGCGTACGGGACACAATCTGCTGTCGCTGCGCCTGGCCGGCGGCAGCACCTGGCTGCACGCGCGCGTGCGCGCGCCGCTGCGCCAGGCCAGCGCGCGGGTACGCATCAAGAATGCCGCTCCCGTGACGCAGGACGCGCCGGCCTGCACGCCGCCGGATCTGGCCGAGCGCACGCGCATCGTCAACGCCATGAACGCCGCCAAGTGGCGCCCGCTGCAGGCGGCCGCCATGCTGGGCGTCTCGCGCGCCACCCTGTACCGGCGCATCAAGCAGCTGCACATCGTGCCGCCGCACCGCCAGTAAGGCATACGGCACGCTGAGATTTCCGTCTCACATTCCGCCATGCTGCGCTGCGGAATGCGGGGCTGGAACGCCAGTGTTACAACATCGTCAGCGGCAACACAGCCGCATCCCATCATAAAGTCAGCAGACTTGGAGGAGACACGATGCAAACCGAAATCAACCCGCACGACCTGGCCGTGGCCGGCATCCTGGAGCAGCTCGAAGGCTGTCTTCGCGCCAGCGACGGCACGGGCGCCGCACAGCTGTTCGAACAGGATGGCTACTGGCGCGACCTGGTGCTGTTTACCTGGAACCTGAAAACCCTGGAAGGCCGCGGGCAGATCGCCGCCATGCTGGCCGCCCAGCTGGGCGCCGTGCAGCCGGTTGCCATCCGCATCGCCGACGGCGAACATGCGGTGGAAGCGGGCGGCGTGGTGCAAAGCTGGATCACGGTGGAAACGAACGTGGCGCGCGGCGTGGGCTTCATCCGCATCCGCGACGGCAAGATCTGGACCCTGCTCACCACCATGAGCGAATTGAAGGGTTTTGAGGAAGCCAAGGGCCGCCGGCGGGCCATGGGCGCCGAACACGGGGCGCGCACCAACCGCAGCAGCTGGCTGGAGCACCGCGAACAGGAAGCGGCCGAACTGGGCTACGCGCGCCAGCCCTACTGCGTCATCATCGGCGGCGGCCAGGGCGGCATCGCGCTGGGCGCGCGCCTGCGGCAATTGAACGTCCCCACCATCATCATCGAGAAAAACGCCCGTCCCGGCGACAGCTGGCGCAAGCGCTACAAATCGCTGTGCCTGCACGACCCCGTCTGGTACGACCACATGCCGTACATCCCTTTCCCGGACAACTGGCCCGTCTTCACGCCGAAGGACAAGGTCGGCGACTGGCTGGAAATGTACACCAAGGTGATGGAGCTGAACTACTGGGGCTCGACGTCATGCGAATCGGCCAGCTTCAACGAAGCCAGCGGCGAGTGGACGGTGCAGGTGCTGCGCGATGGCCAGCCCGTCACCCTGAAGCCGCAGCAGCTGGTGCTGGCGACGGGCATGTCGGGCAAGGCGAACATGCCGAAGTTCAAGGGCATGGACGTGTTCCAGGGCGAGCAGCAGCACTCGTCGCAGCATCCGGGACCGGACGCGTATGCCGGCAAGAAGGTGGTCGTCATCGGCGCGAACAATTCCGCGCACGATATCTGCGCCGCCCTGTGGGAAGCGGGCGTGGACGTGACCATGGTGCAGCGCTCGTCGACGCACATCGTCAAGTCCGATTCCCTGATGGACCTGGCGCTGGGCGACCTGTATTCGGAACGGGCGCTGGCGGCCGGCATGACCACAAACAAGGCGGACCTGACGTTCGCCTCGATTCCGTACAAGATCCTGGCCGACTTCCAGAAGCCCGTCTTCAAGGCCATCCGCGAACGCGACGCGGACTTTTATGCGCGCCTGGAAGAACGCGGCTTCATGCTCGATTTCGGCGACGACGATTCGGGCCTGTTCATGAAATACCTGCGCCGCGGCTCCGGCTACTACATCGACGTGGGCGCCTCCGAGCTGGTCGCCGAGGGCAAGATCAAGCTGAAAAGCGGGGTCGGCGTGCAGGAACTGAAAGCCCATTCCATCGTGCTGTCCGACGGCACGGAGCTGCCCGCCGACCTCGTGGTGTACGCCACCGGCTACGGCTCCATGAACGGCTGGGCGGCCGACCTGATCTCGCCCGAGGTGGCGAATAAAGTGGGCAAGGTGTGGGGCCTCGGTTCGGCCACGACGAAGGACCCGGGCCCGTGGGAGGGCGAGCAGCGCAATATGTGGAAACCCACGCAGCAGCAAGCGCTGTGGTTCCACGGCGGTAACCTGCACCAGTCGCGCCATTATTCCCAGTACCTGTCGCTGCAGCTGAAGGCGCGCATGGAAGGGTTGAACACGCCCGTATATGGGCAGCAGGAAGTGCATCACCTGGCGTAAAGGCGATGCAACCCATGTAGGTCGGATTAGCGCGGGAAGCGCGTAATCCGACACCTTGTTGGCGGCTCATGTCGGATTACGCGCGGCGTTGCCGCACTAATCCGACCTACCGCCACCACCCACTCAAAAAAAATGGCGGCGGACCGAAGTCCGCCGCCATTTTTACGTCATGCAGCCAACGATTACTGCTTGATGGCTTCGATCGCAAACGTCAAAGTGACGTCATCGCTGACGGCCGGCGCATATTTGCCGGCGTTGAATTCCGAGCGCTTGATCTTGGCCGTGGCGTTGGCGCCGCAGGCGTCTTTTTTCAGCATCGGGTGCGGTGCGCAGGTGAACGAGGTGACGGTCAGGGTGACTGGCTTGGTCACGCCTTTCAGGGTCAGGTTGCCTTCCACGGAGGCCAGCTTGTCGCCGTCGAAATTGAACCTGGTCGATTTGTACGTGGCGACGGGATACTTGGCCGTGTCGAGGAAGTCTTCGCCCTGGATGTGCGAGTTGAACAGGGTCGAACCCGTATCGACGGACTTGGTGTCGATCAGCACTTCGACGGCGCCCGTCCTGGCGGCGCGGTCCAGGGTGACCTTGCCGGTGGTGTTATTGAAACGGCTTTGCTGCGTCGAGAAACCCATGTGGGTGTATTCGAAACGGGGGAAAGTATGGCTGCCATCGATGACATAGACTTCCGGAGCGGCAAAGGCGGACAGCGAGAAGCCGGCGGCGGCGATAAAAGCGAGCAGTTTTTTCATTGTAAATTCCTGTTTGGAGTGGAGGATGTCAAAACCGCAACCGGCGGCAGGCGGGAAGCGCTGCGGCTGATTGTCTGGCTTCAGTTGCAACAGATTATGCATGGCATGAAGATCGATGTAAAACGGAAAATATACCTAGTTAGCATCGAAAAAATCGATAATAACGGTAAGGATGTCCACGACAACGTCTTCTGTTGCCGATTATTGTCTGCATTGCCAAAAATATCCAGCGTTATCCGGCGCCTCAGACCAGGCCGCAAATGAGAATGATTCTTGTTATTACCCTACAGGATTGTTATCATTGCGGCCCCGGCAAGCCTGCAGCTTCGCCTTGATTCCTCCATAATAGCGCAGCACATACGGCAGAAAAACATGACGGCCACCCGCCACGATACGCACACCTTGAACGCACAGCCCATCGTTTCCCCTCCCCGCAGCCAGGGCCTGACAGCCGGCGCCCTCGCCTGATGGGCGAGCCGCACGCCCAGGCCTCCCTGCGCGAAGCGCACGGCGCGCGCCTGCGCCGCTGGGCCTGGACCGCTGCCGGCGCCCTGATGGTGCTGCTGGGGATCATCGGCGCCATGCTGCCCGTCATGCCGACGACGATTTTCCTGATCCTCGCCCTGGCCTGCTTCAGCCGCGCCTCGCCGCGCCTCGAGCACTGGCTGCTGCACCATCCGCGCTTCGGCCCGCCGCTGCGCCAGTGGCGCGAACACCGCGCCGTGTCGCGGCGCGGCAAGGCCATGGCTTGCCTGGGCATGGCCATCGGCTTCGTCGCCATGTGCCTCGGCCATCCGCCGTGGTGGGTCATCGCCATGGTGGGCGCCATGGAGCTCGCCGTGCTCATCTACCTGTTGCGCCGTCCCGAAGGTCCTGCGGCCAGCGGAGCAGAATCTGCCCGTGAAGAGGACAATCGCAGGCAGTAAACGGCCCTGCCCGCGGCGAAAAAACGGCAACTGAGCCGAACCGCACATAAAATCACCGCGATGCCTGCACAGGGCGCGTCGAACTTTTCACCAAGATGCGGCTCCGCCACGCCCATCGGCGCGATTAAATTCGGCAAGAACGCCGCTTTCCCGCTTTTTTCACTTGAAAACAGTCGCATAGACATTATTTGCATATTCAAAGCAAGATTCTGTCGTAGGAGTAATAACACGATCGGAGGTATACTACGCAACCGACGTAACAGGCTGGGCGATTTGGCCCCTGCAAGCAAGCCTGTGACGGTCCAATAAAAAAGGAAACACTGCATGACCACACCACACCGTACGCCGGTGATTCGCATCGATGGCGCGAACAAGACCTTCGCGCTGCCCAAGGGCGAACAATTCCACGCGGTCAAATCGGTCACGCTGGAAGTCTATCCCGGTGATATTTTCGGCCTGATCGGCAAGAGCGGCGCCGGCAAATCGACCCTGCTGCGCCTGATTAACCTGCTCGAGCGCCCCGACAGCGGCACCATTACCGTGGCCGGGCGCGAACTGACCCGCCTGGGCAAGAGCGAGCTGCGCGACGCGCGCCAGAATATCGGCATGATTTTCCAGCAATTCAATCTGCTGCAAAACGCCAGCGTCTTCGACAACGTCGCCTTCCCCCTGAAAATCCATGGCACGACCAAGGGCGAGCAGATCGCCGCCAGAGTCGAGGAATGCCTGGCGCTGGTCGGCCTGTCCGACAAGCTGCACAGCTATCCGGCGCAATTGTCCGGCGGGCAGAAGCAGCGCGTGGCGATCGCCCGCGCCCTGGCCAGCCACCCCGACGTGCTGCTGTGCGACGAGCCGACGTCCGCGCTGGACGCGGAAACGACGCGCGCCCTGCTCGACACCCTGCGCGACATCAATGCGCGCCTCGGCGTGACCATCGTCATCGTCAGCCACGAGCTGTCGGTGCTGGGCGCCATCTGCAACCGCGTGGCCGTCGTGGAAAACGGCGCCATCGCCGAACAATTCGATTTGAGCGACACGGCCACCCCGCGCAAGACGGCGCTGGGACGCGAGCTGGCGTATTACGGCACCGAGGCGTTTGAAGCCACCGCATGGAAGGATGCAACACATGTTTGAAGAATCGATCAATAACGTCGTCAACCTGCTGCCGGAAATCTGGGTGGCGCTGGGCCAGACCATGACCATGCTGGGCATCGGCTTGACCGCCGCCATCCTGATCGGCGGCCCGCTGGGCATTTTGCTGTTCCTCGTCTCGGAAGGCCAGTCGCTGGAAAACCGTCCCCTGTCGACGATCCTGGGCTGGCTGGTGAATACCGTGCGCAGCTTCCCCTTCATCATCCTGCTCGTCGCCCTGACGCCGTTTACGCGCATCATCGCGGGCACCTCGATCGGCCCGCTGGCGGCTGCCGTGCCGCTGTCGTTCGCCGCCATTCCCTACCTGGCGCGCCTGGTGGAACAGAACCTGCGCGAAGTGCCGCGCGGCGTGATCGAAGCGGCGCACGCCATGGGCGCGTCGGAAATGCAGATCATCTTCCGCGTGCTGCTGGTCGAAGCGCGCTCCGGCCTCGTGCTGGCGCTGACCGTGTTGTCGATCAGCTTCCTGTCGTATTCGGCCGTGGCCGGCGTGGTGGGCGGCGGCGGTATCGGCGACCTGGCCATCCGTTACGGCTACTACCGCTTCGAGACGGACATCATGGTCGCCACCGTGGCCATCCTGATCGTGCTGGTGCAAACCATCCAGTTCGCCGGCACGCGCATCGCCAAGCGCCTCGACAAACGTTAATTCATATTCAGAAACAAGGACCTGCATGAACCACCTTCGCCGTAATTTGCTCCTGGCCGCCGCCAGCCTCGCCTTCGCCACCGCCGCCCATGCCAAGGACCCGAAAGAACTCGTCATCGGCACCAGCTCCGGCCCGTATTCCGACCAGCTGAAGCTGGGCATCAAGCCTATCCTGGAAAAACAGGGTTACAAGGTCAAGATCGTGGAATTCAACGACTACGTGCAGCCGAACTACGCGCTGGCCGAAGGGTCGCTGGACGCCAACGTGTTCCAGCACATCGTCTACCTGACCAAATTCGCCACCGATAACAAGCTGCCATTGAGCGCCCTGATCACCGTGCCGACCATGCCGATCGGCCTGTACGGCGGCAAGCAGAAAACCCTGGCCGAAGTCAAGAACGGCGCCACCATCACCATGCCGAACGATCCTACCAACCAGGCGCGCGCGCTGGTGATGCTGGCCAAGATGGGCTGGATCAAGCTCAAACCGAACGTCGATCCGCTGCGCGCGTCCGAACGCGACGTGCTGGAGAACCCGAAGAAGCTGAAACTGGTGCCGCTGGAAGCGGCGCAGCTGCCACGTTCGCTGGCAGACGCCGACTACGCCTTTGTGAACGGTAACTTCGCCCTGGCCGCCGGCATGAAGCTGACCTCGGCCCTGAGCGTGGAAAAGATCTCGGACAGCTACATCAACCTGGTCGCCATCCGCACCGCCGACAAGGCCAAGCCATGGGTGAAGGACCTGGAAGCGGCCTACCGCTCGCGCGCCTTCCTCGACGCGACGAACAAATACCTGGCCGGCTACGAAAAGACGGACTACCAGCTGGCGCTGGAAAAGACGCTGAAAAAATAAACGGCGTGCACCAAACGTAAAAAGGACGGCCAAGGCCGTCCTTTTTTATTGTCCGCGCCTTGCGGGCGCCATCACTATTTAGAAGCGGTAGCCGACGCCTACGCCGATCAGGATAGGATCGACTTTGACTTCGCTGATCTTGGCGCCGCCGGCCAGTACGTCGCTGCGGATCTGTACTTTCTTGATGTCGAAGTTCAGCGACCAGTTTTTGTCCAGTTTGTAATCGACACCGGCTTGCAGCGAGTAGCCCCAGCTGTCATGCTCCAGGCGGCCTGCGCCGTTCAGCAATTTCACGTCCGAGATATTCGTGTAGTTCACGCCGGCACCTACGTATGGGCTGAACTGTTTTTCAGGCATGAAGTGGTATTGCAGCGACAGGGTCGGCGGCAAATGCTTGAAAGTACCGATCTTCGTGCCGGACAAGGTAACGTCATGCTTTTGCGGATACGTCAGGATCAGCTCGGCAGCGATGTTAGGCGTGAAGAAATACGAAATATCGATTTCAGGAATCGTCTTGCTGCTGACGTGAATAAGGTCGGATGCGCCGACGCCACCAACAGGAGCAGATTTGTTGGCCGGATCGATGTGCACGGCGCGGGCACGGACCAGCCATGGGCTTTCCTGTGCCATTGCGTTGCCGGCGAAGGCGCCGATGGCGGCCAGGACGATTGCTGCTGCAGTTGCGGACTTTTTCATTCTAGTTCCCTCTTTTTGTCGTTAAGTAACGCTGCGAAGTCTAAGAGTGCAGTGCAACAAAAACTTTGATCCACATCAAATAGTGCTAGATGGCATCACTAGACGGATTTTTTCCTTTGCCCAAGTCAAGAAAATGCGGCAATGCAGCGTGACGGGATGCAAGGTCCCCTATTTCAGCGGCCAGCCAGCCGCGCAATGCTGAGACAAGCTGCGCGCCGCGCAATGGTTACTTGCGCCGATGTCACTGGATTGCCGCCGGGCCCTGCAGCATACTATTTCCAGTGCACACATGAGAATGGTAATGATTATCATTTGCGATATAATGGCTTACCTCGCTCAGCGACTACAAAAAGGAATGGGAGACATGGATATATTGAGGGAACTGCGTGAATCGGGCTTGAAAGTGACCATCCCCCGCTTGCGGATTCTGCAGCTGTTCCAGGAAGGCACGATCAAGCACCTGAGTGCGGACGATGTCTACAAACTCTTGCTGGCTGAAAAGATCGACGTGGGCCTGGCCACCATCTACCGCGTACTGATGCAGTTTGCCGAGGCCGGCATTCTGTTTCGCCGGCACTTCGAATCGGGCCACGCCGTCTTCGAACTCAATGAAGGCCAGCACCACGACCACCTGGTCTGCACGGGTTGCGGCAAGGTCGATGAATTCGTCGACGAAGGCATCGAACTGCGCCAGAACGAGATTGCCGCCGAACGGGGCTTCGTGCTGCACGAGCACGCGCTGTCGCTGTACGGCACCTGCGCCGAGTGCACGGCGAAGAAAGTCCCGCCGCGCAAAGCCTCCTGAGGCAGCGCGGAAGGTAGCGCCTGGCAAGCCACCTGCGCTACACTGCGTGCGCCGCAGCTCAACAAGGGACAAGCATGTACATCGGAGAAATCGCCCGCCTGGCGGGCACCTCGCCCAAGGCCTTGCGCCACTATGAAGCGCTGGGCTTGCTGGGCGACGTGCGCCGTTCCGGCGCCTATCGCGTCTACACGCAGCAGGACCTGGCGCAGGTCAAACTGATACGCCAGGCGCAGGTCCTGGGCTTCCGCCTGGCCGAACTGCTGCCCGTCCTGGCCGGCGACGATACGGACTGGGCCGCCCTGTCACGGCACATCGACGCCAAGCGCGCGCAGGTGCGGCAGGATATCGCCCGCCTGCGCCAGCTCGACGTGCAGCTGGCCGACATCGACACGGAAATCCGTGACTGCCTGGCGCGCCAGCAACTGTAGGCAGCCTGACACTGCGCGCTTGACTCTGCCCCCAGGGGCAGGCTTTAGCATGCAAGCTCTTCTTTAACGGAAAGCCTGCAGCATGAGCAAAATTACACCGAAGCGCATTTTAATTCTCCTCGGCCACCCGTCCAGCGACAGTTTCTGCGCCGCCCTGGCCGAGGCCTACGCCGCCACGGCCCGCAGCGCAGGCCATACCGTGCGCGAACTGCGCCTGGGCCAGCTGGACTTCGACCAGAACCTGCATGAAGGCTACCGCCAGGTGCAGCCGCTGGAGCCAGACTTGCTGGCCGCGCAGGAAGCCATCAGCTGGGCCGAACACCTGGTGTTCGCCTACCCGATCTGGTGGGGCGGCGCGCCGGCCCTGCTGAAAGGTTTTGTCGACCGTATCTTCCTGCCCGGCTTTGCCTTCAAATACCGCCCGGGCAAGGCCTTTCCCGCCCAGCTGCTGAAGGGCCGCACGGCGCAGCTGCTGGTGGCGATGGACACGCCGCCCTGGTATTTCCGCTGGGTCTACCACATGCCCGGCATTCACCAGCTGCGCAAGACGACCCTGGAATTTTGCGGCGTCAAGCCCGTCAAGGTGGCCTGCTTCGGCCCCATGATCGATTCCACCGGCACGCAGCGCGCGCGCTGGCTGGAGCAGGCACAGGCGCTGGCCAGGCGTATGTAAGCCCGGCAACGGATTGCCATGCAGCCATCTTGCATACGGTTTTGACAAGCCGGTAATCAAGCCGTCATATTCAGCGGCTACCATGATGATATTGCCTGTTTGTCAGTCGCCTTGCTCTCGCGACAACAAAGGTCCGATCGTCATGTAAAGGTAGCCGCTGTGGAGTTCAACGCTTCTCGATTGCATCTTCCCCGTTATCGCACGTCCGTGGCGCTTGATCTGTGCGTTCCCACGGAATCCGTGCAGGCCGACGCCAGCAACTTCGCCGTGCTGGAATTGTTCACGGAACGGCGTGACATGATGAGCCTGCCCGTCACGGAGCAGCAGAAGCCGATCGGCTTAATCAGCCGCAATATCTTCATGTCGCAGATGTCCAAGCCCTTTTATCACGAGGTGTACGGCAAGAAGAGCTGCATCGCCTTCATGGACAAGGAACCGCTGATCGTCGATGGCGCCATGAGCATCGAAGACCTCACTTTCCGCGCCGTGGAAGCGGGAGAGAAGGCGCTGGCCGACGGCTTCATCATCACCGAGGATGGCGCGCTGGCCGGCGTGGGCTTCGGCCTGCAGCTGATGAACGTGGTGGCCACCATGCAGGCGGAAAAGAACCGGCAGATCATGCACAGCATCGATTACGCCAGCGTGATCCAGCGCGCGCTGCTGCGCACCTCCGATGCGGAATTGCGCGCCACCCTGCCCGACGCGCACCTGGAATGGCAGCCGCGCGACGTCGTCGGCGGCGACTTCTACTTTTTCGAACGCCACGAAGGGGGCTGGTTCGCCGCCATCGCCGACTGCACGGGCCACGGCGTGCCGGGCGCCTTCATGACCCTGATCGCCTCGTCGGCCCTGAGCCAGGCCTTGCGCGAACGGGGGCCGCGCGATCCGGCCGCCCTGATCGGCGCCGTCAGCCGCGCCATCAAGACCCTGCTGGGCCAGGACGGCGCCGACAGCGGCGCGGCCACCGGCCACGCCGGCTCGAACGACGGCATGGATTGCGCCTTTTTATGCTACGACACGGCCAGCGCCAGCCTGCGTTTCGCAGGGGCGAAACTGGCGCTCTACGTGGTGGCGCCGGGCGAAGAAGCCGTGCGCGCCATCGATGGCGCGCGCATGGGCGTGGGCTACGTTGACACGCCGGCCGGCTACTGCTGGCACAACGAGACACCCGACATTCCCGCCGGCAGCCTGCTGTTCCTCACCACCGACGGCTTGCTCGACCAGATCGGCGGCGCGCGCGACATCGCCTACGGCAAGCGGCGCATGCGCGAGCAGCTGCTGGCGCGGCGCGACGCTCCGGCCGGCGATGTGGCGGCGGCCCTGCTGCAGGACAGCGCCGCCTGGCAGGGAAAACAGCCACGCCGCGACGACCTGACCTTTTTCTGTTTCCGCCTGTAGTCTGGGCGCCATCGAGCCACCTTATCAACAAGACACCGGGTCACCGGCTAGCCAGGAGCACGCACGTGCTGTACGAAGAATTCAACGAGTTTTGGGATGTGGCCCGCAAGCGCAACATCATCTTTTTTTACGTGGGCTATTTCTCGCAGCACGTGGTGAGCGCCATTTCCGAAACCATCAAGGCGCGCCTCGATACGGCCGGCGCGGCCGGGCCCACGCGGCGGCGCATCTTTTCCTCATTCATCGAGATGTCGCAAAACATCATGCATTATTCGGCCGACAGCCTGACGCCCGATGCGCAGCTGGACCAGCAGATGCGGCGCGGCTCGTTTTGCATCGGCACGCGCGGCGACAGCTTTTTTCTGCTGTGCGCCAACCCCGTCTCGACCGACAACGTGGCGCAGATCCGCGCCCGCCTGGAACCGCTGCACACGATGACGATGGAAGAAATCCGCCTCGCCTACAAGAAGGCCCTGCGCGAGGAAGCGCCATCGGACAGCAAGGGCGCGGGCCTGGGTTTTCTCACCATGGCACGCGACGCCAGCGAGCCGCTGGAATTCGAATTCGTCCAGGACCCACAGGAACCTGGCCACACCATCTTCTGCATCAAAGCCATCATTTGAAAGAGCCGACTCAGGAAAGCATATGCAATTACCGTCACCACTGTTCATCGCCGCGACCCCGAGTTCGCCCGAAATCGACTTCCGTTTCGAGCAGCACACCCTGTCGATCAAGGGCGAGTCGTATCCGGAAAACGCGGCCGCCTTCTATGGTCCGCTGATCGCCGCCGTGCGCGCCTATCTGGAAGGCTGCCGCGAAGCTGCCATCACCGTCAACGTCTCGCTGGCCTACTTCAACAGCTCCAGCACGAAGATGCTGTTTACCCTGTTCGACACCCTGAACCAGGCGGCCGTGGACGGCAACCAGGTGCGCCTGAACTGGTATCACGACGAGGACGACGACACCATCCTGGAATTCGGCCAGGAGCTGCAGCAGGACTTTACGGCCCTCGACTTCCACGACCATCCCGTGCAAGGCAGCTAGGGCATGCGCGCCGCCATCTCCGAGTCCGGCCTGGAACCCGACCTGTTCACCGTGGAAGCGGCAGCGCTGGCCGCCGCGCGCCGCATGCACGCCGACGCCAACGCCTCGGGCGCGGAACAACGGCGCGTGCTCGGTGAACTGATCGTTCACTACGAGCGGCTGATGCGCGAGACGCGCCGCCTGATCGGCCGCAGCGACCGCGCCGAGCGCGACATGCATCTGCTGAACCGGCAATTGCAAACCCTGGCCGGCCAGCTCGAATACCGGGCCACGCACGACCCGCTGACGGGTGCCCTGAACCGCGGCGCCGTGATCGACCATGCCTCGCGCTGCCTGGCGCAGGGCGACATGGCGCTGATCGTGCTCGATATCGACCTGTTCAAGCAGGTCAACGACGACTTCGGCCACCCGGCCGGCGACGGCGTGATCCAGGCCGTGGTCGACTGTTTAAAAGGGTTGCTGGGACAGGAAACGGCCATCGGCCGGGTCGGCGGCGAAGAGTTTTCCGTGGTCTGGCCCACCTCCTCGCGCGACGAGGCGGCGCAAGTGGCGCAGCGCATCTGCGAGACGGTCGGCCGCCAGCGCCATGCGGCGCCCATCACGCGCGCCATCACCATCAGCGTGGGCCTGAGCTGGAACCGCGCCGGCACGCCGTTCGAAACGGCCTACAGCCATGCGGACCAGGCCCTGTACCAGGCCAAGCGCGAAGGACGCAACTGCGTGCGCCAGTGGCTGGAGAGTTAAGTCGATGCGCTGAATCAGCGCAGCTGTTCGCGTGCCATGCTGCCGTCGCGGCGCATGGCCGCTGCCGCGCGCTGCATGGCCACCACCTGCGCCTCGGGCACCTTGAGGTTGCAGGCCAGGTAAGTCTGCACGCGGTTGAAAGTCAGCAGGGGCACCACCTTGCCCTCCCACTCCTTGCCGACGAAAGGCTTGCTGCCCACCGCCAGGCCCACGGCCCACAGGTCGATGCGCCCGAGCAGCAGCTTTTGCGGATTGATCCACTCCTGCGTGACAGGCGCCACGTTCATGCCGTGCTGGCGCAGGTAGTCGTCGCGCGCGTCGCCCAGCACCGTGCCGATCACCAGGCCGCGCGCATCGGCCAGGGTGCGCAGCGCCAGGTGCCGCTCGGCCAGGCCATACAGTATCCACTCCGCTTCGTTGAGGGGGCCGATCCAGCGAAATTGCGCTTCGCGCTCTTGCGTACGCGTGGTGGAAAAGATGCAGGTGTCAGGCTCGCGCAGCGCCTGCGCATACGCGCGCTTCCACGGCAGCAGTTCCATCGTATAGCCGATGCCGGCGCGCGCCATGATGTCGCGCACCTTCAGCGTTTCGCGTCCCACGACGACATTGCCTTCCATCATGCTCGACGGCGGCAAATGCTCGCCGACGATGCGCAGGCCCGCCGCCCAGGCCGCCGCCGGCAGCAACAGCGCCGCCAGCAGCCATGCCATGCTTGCTTGTTTCATGCTTGCCTTCTTCTACCACAGGGGATACGCAGCCCTGCACCTGCAGGATGGTACCATCGGCCCCCGCCGGCCATGGCCAAAGGTTGTCAGTTAAACCATTATTTTTCCGTAACGTGGCTCAGGGCCAACGCCGGGATCATCATGCGAGGGGAGGATGGCGAGAAAAACAAGTGGCGGAAAACAGTAGGAGTCGAACCTACGGGAGAACGTCTGACGCCCTCCACCGGGTTTGAAGCCCGGCCACATCACCGGATGAGTGTGCTTTCCGCGGTGCCTGAGCTAGCTGTTGGGGCTGCGGTGTAGGACCACAACGCCTGCGGGCGCAATAGATGCCCATTGCCAACACGGCGAGTATAACCGACGCGGTCGAAGAATTCCAAGACCTGGATCGCCCGCTTGCGGCCCAAGCCGCTGGCGTCGCGGAAAGTGGCCGCGCCCACAGCGCCATTGCCTGCCGGTAAGCCGGCATCCTCTTCCGCCTTGCGCGCCAGTTCCCGCACCAGTTGCGCCAGCCCGGCCAGCGCCGCCTGGTGATAGAACAGGTCATGCACGACCTGGCTGATCTGCCCTGCCTTGGCAAGCTTGCGCAACAGCCGGCGCGTTTCGTCCTCGGCCAGGCCGAAACCACGCGCCAGGTCGCGCGTCCACGGCGGATCGGCACGCCCCTGCTCCAGCGCGGCCAGCAAGGGCTCGGCCATGGCCTGCTCCTGCGGCGTCAGCTCCACGCTGTGCGTCGGCAAGTGCAGGCTGGCGCCGCGCGCCAGGATGCTACCCTGCGCCAGCAAGCCTTCGACCAGATGGCTCCACAAGGCGTCTTCCATCTCCGCGTCGACGATGCGCTTCAGCCGCCACAGTTCCGGCCCTGCCTCGTCGGGCGCGCGCGCGTGGAAGGCCGCCAGTGCGGTGAGCACCCGCTCTTGCAGCGCCAGCAACGCGGGCGGCGCCACCAGCAGTGCATCGCCGCCGCGCAGGGCGATGCGCCGCGTGTCGGGCGGCAGCGCCAGGGCATGCGCCGGCAGCAGGGACAGGCGCACCAGCAGCGACTCGCGCAGCCCCAGCGGGCTTTGCGCCAGCAGGGCCGCATAGTCGCCGTGCGCGACAAACGCCGCCAGCGCATCGAGCCACGCCAGCCTGGCCGGGCTGCGCCGCTTGCGCGCCGGGCCGAACGGATCGAGCACCATGCCGCCGCCCACCGTCTGCGTCGCCTGCGCGTTGCGCACGACGAAGCGGTCGCCCGGCACGCCGTGCATGGGCGCCTCGAACACCAGTTGCACCCTGCCCGTCTGGCCCGGCGACAGGGTTTCGCCATCGAGCATGACGGCGCGCGCCAGCTGGTGCGTCGCGCCCAGGTGCACGTGCAGCGGCGACCAGGCTTTCAGCTGCACGCCGGCGTCGGGCAGCAGGGTCAGTTCCACGTCCAGGCGCTCGGAACACTGCGCCAGCTCGGGCGCGACGATCCAGTTGCCCCGTTCGATGCGCTCGCGGTCGATGCCCGCGAGGTTCAGCGCCAGGCGCTGGCCTGCCATGCCCGTCTCGGCCGCGCGGTTCTGCGCATGGATGCTGCGCACGCGCGCAGGCGCGCCGCCGGGCGCCAGCTGCAGCATGTCGCCCACCTGTGCGCATCCCGCCAGCGCCGTGCCGGTGACGATGGTGCCCTGCCCCGACAAGGTGAACACGCGGTCCACGCCCAGGCGGAACAGCCGGCGCTCGTCGCGTTGCGGCAGGCTGCGCGCCACCTGCGTCAGGTGCGCCAGCAAGGCGGCCACGCCCGCATCGTTGTCGCGATGGGCGGCGGTGGGGAAGACCGGGCTGCCCGCCAGCGGCGTGCCGGCCAGCAGCGCTTCGATGTCCGCCTCCACCTGCGCCACGCGGGCGCTGTCGGCGCGGTCGATCTTGGTCAATGCCACGGCGCCGCGCGTCACGCCCAGCAGCTGCAGGATGGCCAGGTGCTCGTGCGTCTGCGGCATGACGCCGTCGTCGGCCGCCACCACGAGCAGTGCGAAGTCGATGCCCGTCACGCCGGACGCCATGGTGCGGATGAATTTTTCGTGGCCTGGCACGTCGATCACGCCCAGCACCGTGCCATCGGCCAGCGGCAGATAGGCGTAACCGAGTTCAATCGAGATGCCGCGCGCCTGCTCTTCCTTGAGGCGGTCCGTGTGCACACCGGTCAATGCGCGCGTGAGGGTCGTCTTGCCATGGTCGATATGGCCTGCGGTGCCGACGATCATGCGGACAACTCGGCGAGCTGCGCGATGAAGGCCGTCTCGTGCGCCGCTTCCAGGCAGCGCAAATCGAGCCACAACGTGTCTTGCCCGATGCGCCCGATCACGGGGCGCGGCATGGCGCGCAGGCGCTGTTCCAGCGTTCCCAATGGATTGCTCAGGCGCGAACCGGGGGCGCTGCGGACGGCCAGGCCAAAGCTGGGCAGCTGGTCGACGGGCAAGGCGCCGCTGCCGATCTGGCTGGTCACGGTTTCGGCGCTGACCACATAGGCGGCACCGAGTACGTTTTGCAGCAGCGGCAGCAGGGTTTGCGCCTGCGCGCGCATGGCGCAAGCGGGACGCGTCAGCAGGCGCAAGGTGGTCAGGCGTTCGGCCAGCAAGTCCGGCGCGCGGTACAGCTGCAGCACGGGGGCCAGGGCCGCCAGGGTGAGTTTGCCCACGCGCAGCGCGCGTTTCAGGGGATTGCGCTTGATCTTCGCGATCAAATCGGCACGCCCGACGATGACGCCGCATTGCGGGCCACCCAGCAATTTATCGCCGCTGAAGGTCACCAGGTCGGCGCCCGCCTCGATGGTTTCGCGCACCGTCGTTTCATGCGGCAGCCCGTATTGCGCCAGGTCGACCAGGGTACCGCTGCCCAGGTCCACGGCCGTCGGCACGCCGTGTTGTGCCGCCAGCGGCACCAGTTCGTCGAGCTCCACGCTTTTCGTGAAACCGGTGATCGCGTAATTGCTGCAATGAACCTTCATCAGCAGGCTTGTCTGCGCGTTGATCGCGTCCGCATAATCGGCCAGGTGCGTACGGTTGGTGCTGCCCACTTCGCGCAGCACGGCACCCGCGCGCGTCATCACGTCCGGGATGCGGAAGGCGCCGCCGATTTCCACCAGCTCGCCGCGCGAGACGATCACCTCTTTGTTCTGCGCCAGGGTATTCAACATCAGCAGCACGGCGGCCGCATTGTTGTTGACGATGGTGGCCGCTTCGGCCCCCGTCAGTTCGCGCAGCAATTCCTCGACCAGGTCGTCGCGGTCGCCGCGCTTGCCCGTTTCCAGGTCGAATTCCAGGTTCATCGGCCACTGCAGCGCCTCGACCACGGCTTGCACGGCGGCGTCGGGCAGCAACGCGCGGCCCAGGTTCGTGTGCAGCACGGTGCCCGTCAGGTTGAACACGGGGCGCAGCCGCGGGCGCGCTTGCGATTGCAGCCGTTCGTCCACCTGC
Organism: Janthinobacterium aestuarii; assembly: GCF_046113285.1. Classification (NCBI taxonomy): domain Bacteria; kingdom Pseudomonadati; phylum Pseudomonadota; class Betaproteobacteria; order Burkholderiales; family Oxalobacteraceae; genus Janthinobacterium; species Janthinobacterium aestuarii. Next base: position 2,156,593 of record NZ_CP142524.1, on the reverse strand, counting down.
GCGACGATGGCGGCGATCGACGCGCCCTCTTCGCAGAAGTTACCAAAACCCGCACCGGCCAGCATGGCGGTGCGCAGTTCGGCCAGCACGGCGCGCGCGCAGGCCAGGGTCTGCACGCGGCCGTAGTGCGCAATCAGGGCCAGGCAAGCCGCGTCGCCCAGGATGCGGTCTACCGATGGCAGGCGCACGGTCTGCCCCGTCGTCATGCTGGCTGGCCCTCGCCGCTTTCGCTCTTCCCCAGCCACAGCAGCGGATTGCCGCTGGCGCGCTGGTAGCCCGCTTCGCCCACCAGCAGGTCGAGCATCAGGCTGGCCAGGTCGTCGGCCAGCGGTTCGACGTTGTAATCGTGTTCCTGGTTGAAGACTTTTCGATAGGTATGGCAATCGTCGCAGGTTTCCGCGCGCGCCACCTTTTTCGGGTCATTCGCCTTGTTCGGCAATTTGTCGTCCTTCGCCGTCACGGGGTCGAACGGCGCGGCGTCGGCCGCATCGAGGCCCTGGTAGGCGATCTTGCCGTTCTGTTCGCAGGTCGAGCATTTCACGCGCACCATATGCCATTCGCTTTCGCAGATGCCGCAATGCAGGTAGCGGTAGCCCTGCGACTGGCCGCCGATGCGGATCACGCTGGCGACCGGGTGCGAACCGCAGACGGGGCACAGGGTGCCCGTTTCCAGGTCCGGCACGCGCGCGGCGCGCAGTTCGCTGGCCGATACCGACCACAGGATTTGCAGGGCGGCCGCGACGAACGGCGCGTGCATGGGATTGAGGTTGTCGCCGTTTTCATCGAGCACGGCATCGGCGCAGGCGTCCAGCGCTGTCGCGTCGAGCGCGCGCAGCTGGGCCAGCACCTGCGTCAGGCCGCCGGACAGGGCCGGCTGGCGTGCCGCCGTGGCGGCCAGTTCATCGAGCAGGCTGGCAAAGATGTCGCGCCAGACGGGCGGACGGGCGCCGCTGACGGGCAGCACCGGCATACGGTGGGCGATGGCGCGGCGCAGCGCGTCGGAGTCGGCGGCAGGCACGGCGCCGGGCGCCAGTTTTCCCACCACGGCGGCCTGCGCATCGGCCAGCGCGGCCACCAGCACCAGATAGCCCTGCATACCCGCGTCGACGGGGATGCCCTTGATATTGCCCTGCGCCAGTTCGCGCAAGCGCTGTGCACGCGCCGTAAACAGGCTGACTGGCTGCGGCAGCAGCAGGCGCGGAATCGCGTTGTGGTCCAGGCCTTCGATTTCGCCTGGCTGGAGTATGCGTTGTACCAATGGAGTTTTCCCATCAAAAAAAGCACAACACGGCCAGCGGAGTTGGCTGTGCTGTAAAAGTATTTTAATCGATAAAAAGAAAGGGGCCAGTCCTGGGGGACTGGCCCTGGCATACGAAAACGCCGGCGGCGGAGCATGTCGGCTTACGCGAAGCTAAGCCGACCTACCCTGCTGCCTACTTTTCCGTATGACGGATTACCGATTCAAACCACTTCGGATGGTGCTTGCGCGCCCAGCCGTAGGTGACGGTGCCGCGCACCATGGCGCCGATCGAGCCCTTGACCCACAAGGCCGCATAGATGTGCACGATGATGGCGCAGATGATGCCGAACGCGCAACCGGCATGCAGCAAGGCGGCAAAGCGCACGACGTCGATCGGGAAATAGAACGCGAAGTACGCGCGCCAGATCACGATGCCCGACAGCAGCAAGCCCACCATGCAGAACAGCAGCACGAAGAACAGGATCTTCTGGCCGGCATTGTATTTGCCGATCTTCGGAAGCTTCTCCTCGCGGTTGTTGAGCACGTCGTCCATCTGTTTCAGCCACTGCTTGTCGCCGTCCTCGAACTTGTTGTGGTGCCAGAAGCGCACCACGAGGATGGCGAACGAGACGAACATCACCAGGCCGGCAAACGGATGCAAAATGCGCGTCCATTGCCCGCCGCCGAACAGGTTCGCCAGCCACGCCATCGAGGGATGGAACATGGCCAGGCCGGACAGGGCCAGCATGACGAAGGTGATGGCCGTGACCCAGTGATTCGTGCGCTCGTTCGGGTTGTAGCGTTCGATCAAGGGATTGCCATCCTTGTCGCGCAGCTTGCCATCGTGAAGGTCACTATGCTTCATGCTGTTCCTCCCGGATGCGCTTGGCCTCTTCCAGCGCCTCGTGCTCTTCGTCCTTGCTCACTTCGTTCGGGCCGACACGCGTGTAATGGAAGAAGCCTGCCAGTGCCGTGGCAGCCATGCCGGCCACCGCCAGCGGCTTGGACCAGCCCTTCCAGAAGCCCACCATCGGGCTGATGCGCGGGCGTTCCGGCAAGTTCGAATACAGCTTCGGCTTGTCGGCATGGTGCAGCACGTACATCACGTGCGTGCCGCCCACGCCCAGCGGATCGTACAGGCCCGCGTTTTCGAAACCGCGCGACTTCAGGTCGACGATGCGCTCTTCCGCATGCACCTTCATGTCTTCCTTGGTGCCGAAGACGATGGCGCCCGTCGGGCACGTCTTCACGCAGGCCGGTTCCTGGCCCACGGCGACGCGGTCCGAGCACAAGGTGCACTTGTAGGCGCGGTCGTCCTTTTTCGAAATGCGGGGCACGTCGAAAGGACAGCCGGCCACGCAGTAGCCGCAGCCGATGCAGTTTTCCTGGTGGAAATCCACGATGCCGTTCGTGTATTGCACGATGGCGCCCGGCGCCGGACAGGCTTTCAAACAGCCCGGGTCCTCGCAGTGCATGCAGCCATCCTTGCGGATCAGCCACTCGAGGTTGCCGTCGTTGTTTTCGTGTTCGGCAAAACGCATCACCGTCCACGATTGCGGCGTCAGGTCCGTCGGATTGTCATAGGTGCCATGGTTTTCGCCGACTTCGTCACGCAAGTCGTTCCATTCCATGCACGCCGTCTGGCAAGCCTTGCAGCCGATGCATTTCGACACATCGATCAGCTTGGCCACGGTGCCCGTCACCGGGCTGCGCGCTTGCGGCGGCGTTACCGTGGTCGCCGACAGGCGCCGGATATCTAAGGATTGCAGTGCCATTATTGAGCTCCCATCATGCTTTTTCCACCTTCACGAGGAAGGACTTGAATTCCGGCGTTTGCGAATTCGCATCCCCCACGCCCGGCGTCAGGGTGTTGATCAGATACCCCGGCTTGGCCACGCCCGTAAAGCCCCAGTGCAGCGGCAGGCCCACGGTATGCACCGGCTTGCCTTCTATCATCAAGGCCTTGATGCGCTTGGTGACGACGGCCTTGGCGATGATGTGCCCGCGCTTGGAACTGACGCGCACTTCGCCGCCAGCCACGACGCCGATGCTCTTGGCCAGCTCTTCGCCGATTTCAACGAATTGCTGCGGCTGGATGATGGCGTTCAGGCGCGCATGCTTGGTCCAGTAATGGAAATGCTCGGTCAAACGGTAGCTGGTGGCCACATGCGGATATTCTTCGTGCGTGCCGAACATCTTCCGGTCATCGGCGAACACGCGCGCGGCCGGATTGCTGGTCGCCTGCGGGTTTTTCGGATGCATGGGGTTGTAGCCCAGCGGATTTTCGAACGGCTCGTAATGCTCGGGGAACGGCCCTTCGGCCATGGCGCCGCGCGCAAAGAAGCGCGCCACACCCTCGCCCAGCATGATGAACGGCCCCATGCCGTTTTCCGGCGGTTCGTCGGCCTTGAAGTCGGGAATATCGGCCCCGCTCCAGTTCGTGCCATTCCATTCGATCAACTTGCGGGTCGGATCGAAGGCCTTGCCCTTCAAGTCGCACGAGGCGCGGTTGTACAGCACGCGGCGGTTCGCCGGCCACGCCCAGGCCCAGCCCAGAGTCTGGCCGATGCCGGTCGGGTCGCTGTTGTCGCGCCGTCCCATCTGGTTGCCCGCCTGCGTCCAGCTGCCGGCGAAGATCCAGCAACCGCTGGTGGTCGTGCCATCGTCGCGCAATTGCGCAAACGAGGCCAGCTGCTCGCCCTTTTTCACCAGCAGCTTGGTCGGATCTTTCGGATCGTACAAGTCGGCCAGCGCCTTGCCGTTGAATTCGCGGGCGATTTCTTCCGGCTGCGGGTTATGCGGCTGCGCATAATTCCACGTCAGGTTGACGATAGGATCGGGGAACTTGCCGCCCTCTTTCTTGTACATGCTGCGCATGCGCAAGAACAGGCCCGACATGATCTCCAGGTCGCTGCGCGCCTGGCCCGGCGGTTCGGCTGCCTGCCAGTGCCACTGCAGCACGCGCGAGGAACTGACCAGCGAACCGCGTTCTTCGGCGAAGCAACTGGTCGGCAAGCGGAACACTTCCGTCATGATCTTGGTGGGATCGACTTCGTGGTATTGCCCGTGGGCCTTCCAGAATTCGCCCGTTTCCACGGCCAGCGGGTCCATGATGACGAGGAACTTCAGCTTCGACAGCGCTTCCGTGACCTTCTGCTTGTTCGGCGCGGATGCCAGCACATTGAAACCCTGGCAGATATAGCCCGTCATCTTGCCTTGGTGCATGTTCTCGATGGCTTGCATCAAGTCATACGGCTTGTCGAGTTTCGGCAGGTAGTCAAAGGCGTAGTTGTTCTCGGCCGTGGCAAAGTCGCCCCACCACGTCTTCATGAAGCTGACGTGGAACTTGCGGTAATTGCTCCAGTAGCTGAGCTGGTTCGGCCGCAGCGGCTTGGTGGCGCGCGCGGCGATGTAGGCGTCGAAGTCCTGCTCGCCCTCGTTCGGCAAGGTCATGTAACCTGGCAACAGGTTCGACATCAGGCCCAGGTCGGTCAAGCCCTGGATGTTCGAGTGGCCGCGCAAGGCGTTCATGCCGCCGCCCGCGATGCCCATGTTGCCCAGCAACAGCTGCACCATGGCGCCCGTGCGGATGGTCTGCGCGCCCGTCGAGTGGTGCGTCCAGCCCAGCGCGTACAGGATGGTACCGGCGCGTCCCGGCACGGCGGTCGAAGCCAAAGCTTCCGCCACCTTGTGGAACTTGTCGGCCGACACGCCGCACGTACGCTCGACCATCTCGGTCGTGTAACGCGCGTAGTGCTTCTTCATCATCTGGTAGACGCAGCGCGGGTGTTCCAGGGTCGGGTCGACCTTGGCGTAGCCGTCGTCGCCGATCTCGTAATCCCAGGTGGCCTTGTCGGTGTACTTGCCTTTTTCCTTGTCGAAACCCGAGAACAGGCCGTCCTCGAACGCATAGTCTTCGCGCACGATGAAGGGCATGTCCGTGTAGTTGCGCACGTACTCATGCTGGATCTTGTCGTTCGTCAGCAGATAATTGATGATCGCGCCGAGGAAGACGATGTCCGTGCCGGTACGCGTGGCGCAGTAGTAATCTGCCACGGATGCGGTACGGGTAAAACGCGGATCGACAACGATCAGCTTGGCCTTGTTATGCGCCTTCGCTTCCGTGACCCATTTGAATCCGCAAGGATGTGCTTCTGCTGCATTGCCGCCCATGACCAGGATCACGTCGGCATTCTTGATATCGACCCAATGATTCGTCATCGCGCCACGGCCAAACGTCGGGGCAAGACCTGCCACCGTCGGTCCGTGTCATACACGCGCCTGATTATCAAAGGTCAGCATCCCCATGCTGCGCACTGTCTTGTGGGTCAGATACCCGACCTCGTTGCTGCCGGCGGACGCGGCAAGCATGCCGGTGGAGAGCCAGCGGTTGACGGTCTTGCCGTCGGCATTCTTTTCGATCAGGTTGGCGTCGCGGTCATCCTTCATCAGGCGCGCGATCTTGTCGAGCGCCACATCCCAGGAGATCGGTTGCCACTCCGTGCCGCCCGGTGCGCGGTATTCGGGCACTTTCAGGCGGTTCGGGCTGTGGATGAAGTCGACCAGGCTGGCGCCTTTCGGGCACAGCGTGCCGCGGTTCACCGGGTGATCGGCATCGCCTTCCACGTGGATGATGCTGGAGACGGCATTTTTCGCGCCATCGCCCAGGCCATACAGCAGGACGCCGCAGCCAACGGAACAGTAAGGACAGGTATTGCGGGTCTCGGTCGTGCGAGCCAGCTTGTATTGCCGTACCTCTGCCAACGCCTGCCCCGGCGCGAAACCGAGCAAGGCGAGGCTGGAGCCAGCAATCGTGGCGCCAGTGACCCGAAGGAACTGGCGCCTGGATATCTGAACCATATCAGACCTCTATGATGTGAGTAAATAAAAAGTCATACGGCGTCATGACAGTGTCATATCCATAAGATATAAGCACCATGCCTGTGCCGTATGAGGCGTATTTTACCCCTCAAAGGCAATCAAGGCTCAGTCCGCCGGAAAAAATTGCACATAGTCAACATTATTTTATCGGTACCGAATAGTTCCTCTAAACAATACCAGCCTGCCCATGCAGCGCCCGCCATGAAAAAAAAACCGCTCAGTGAGCGGGTTTTTTATGGATGAGACCGAACTTGCAAGCGAATTTACAGGCTGTAGCGCAAGGTCAACGCCACGTTGCGCGGCGCGCCAGGCAAGCTCAGGTTCGGGCTGGAACCGTGGCCTGACACGATGTAGCGCGTGTCGCCGATATTGTTGATGTTCAGCTGCACTTCATAGCGGCCCGTGCGGTAGGCAGCCATGGCGTCGGCCGTCACGTAGCCCGGCAGCACGACCGTGTTGCCCGGATTGGCGAAGCGGCTGCCGACGGCATTCGCGCCGCCGCCCACCGTGAAGCCGTGGCCCAGGTCTTTCGTCAGCCACAGATTGGCCATGTTGCGCGCCGTCAGGGTGGCGCGCTTGCCCTTGATGGCCACCGAACTGGCCGTCGTCGTGCCCGGCGCATTCACGCTGCGGTCGACGGCGATGGAATCGGTGATGGTGGCGTCCAGGTAAGCATAACCGGCCATCATTTTCCAGCCGTCATGCAAGTCCGCGTTGAAGGTCAGTTCCAAACCGTCCGTGCGCTGCGTGCCGACGGGCACGATGCGGTTCGTGATCGGGTCGCTGGTCTTGATGTTGTCGCGTTCCAGACGGAACAGCGACACGGTGGCGTTGGCGCGGCCGCCCCACAGGTCGTACTTGGCGCCCACTTCCGTGTTGCGCGTGGTTTCCGGCGCCAGGTCGGCATTGTTGGCGGCCAGGGCGAAGTTCTCGCCGCTGGGCTGGAACGAGCGGCTCCACGACGCGTAGTACGATTGCATGGCGCCCGGTTGCCAGACGAGGCCGGCGCGGGGGCTGTAGGCCGAATCCGTGCGCGACAGGTTGGCCGTCGTTACGCCAAGCGCATTGGCCAGGCGCGACTGCTGCTTGTAGCGGTCATAGCGCAGGCCGGCCAGCGCCTTCCACTCGTCGCTGAAGCTGATGGCGTCCTGCACGTAGGCGGCGGCCGTGTCGTAGGTGCCGAAGGTATCGCCGCGCGCGCCCAGCTTGCTGCGGTTGACCACAGGCAGGACGGGATGGGAGATCGAGACATTCGTCGCCACCACGGTCGAGGCCCAGCTCGACGCATCCTTGTTTTGCTTGCCGAACTCGGCGCCGTACAGCACTTCGTGGCGCAGGCCGCCCGTGACCAGCTTTTGCGTCAGTTCCGTCTGGTTGAACCAGCCGCTCTCGTCGCGGTTGAGCTTGGCATGACCGAGGCTCATCGTGCCTTTGACTTCGTTGACGTTGCCGGAAATATTCGTGTTGTTGCGGTCCAGGTGGTAATCGTAATAGCGGAAGGCATTGCGCAGCGACAAGGTATCGCTGAACTTGTGCGTCAGGGTGGCGGCCGTGGAGACCACGCGCGACTGGCTGAAATCCGCATCGCGGGCATTCGCGGCGCCATAATAAGTGCCCGCATCGACGGCGACGGGGCGGCCCTGGTAGGACGGGATGCCGAAGTCCGTCAGGCGGCGGTCTTCCAGGTAGTCGCCCTGCAGCAGCAGTTTCGTCGCGTTTGAGAGGCGGATGGCCACGGATGGCGCCAGCGCCGTGCGGTTGATGAATTGCTGCTCGCGGTAGCTGTCCGACAATTCGCGCGCGCCCGTGAAGCGCCAGTCCACCGTCTCGCCGACACGGCCCACGTCGACTTCGCCGCGGCGCCCTGCCGTATTGGTCAGGCTCAGGGCCACGTCCGTGATATCGATGCCGGGCTTTTTGGTGATGCGGTTCACCAGGCCGCCCGAGGAACCGCGGCCGTACAGCACGGCGGCCGGTCCCTTGATCACTTCCAGGCGCTCGACGTTCGACAGGTCGCGGAAATACAGCGCGTCATCGCGGAAGCCGTCGACGAACTGGTCGCCGATGGCCGTGAAGCCGCGGATGAATACCTGGTCGCGCTGGCCGTCGCCCGTGGACAGGCCCACGCCAGGGATGTTCTTCATGATGTCCTGGATCGACATGGCGTTCTGGTCGCGGATGACGGCGGCCGGCACCACGTTGATCGTTTGCGGCACGTCGCGCAGGGCCATTTCCGTCTTGGTGCCGCTGGCGGAGGTGGCGGCGACATAGCCGTCCTTGTCCTTCGATGCCGTCACGGTGACGGCGGGCAAGCTTTCCTGCGCCCAGGCCGCCAATGGCGTGGCGCCCAAGGTCAAGGCGCCCAGTACGGCGATGGTGATCGGTTTACATCCTGGCTTGCGACGTTGCTGCATACAATTCCCTGGTCGATGTTTTAATACGAATGATTATCATTAGTATTTTATCAGGCGAACATGCATAAAGTAAGCGTTTCTGTAAGTGATAGTACTTATGGACTAGGTACTTGATGTAAAAACACAACAGGAAATCAATATCAAAAAATAATTAAAATTGCCGTAAAAAACTATTTCTCTGTGTCAATGCTATACTTGCGGCTTGCTGGGCAACGGTCAGCCTGACCGGCATGCCCCCTGTTTCACCTCCAACGCCACGCTCAGCGCGGCGCGCCGCACAGCCATCACGCGGCACCCGAAGACCCCGATCCCCTGCGCCTCGCGGCGCCTGTCCGCCCCTGCTGGCGGCGGCGATCATGACTATTAAACTGTTAGGAATTACATGAAAAACCTGAACATCGGCAGCCGCCTTGGCGTCGGCTTTGCTGTCGTATTGCTGTTGCTTGCCGCCTTGACCATCACCGCCCTCGTGCGCATGCAAACGGCCAGCGACCTGACTTACCGCCTGATCAATACCAGCATCAAGAACCAGCGCATGGTGGCCGAATGGTCGAAGATCATTGAACTCAACAGCGTGCGCGGCGTCGCCTCGTTCGAAATCACCGATCCTGTCGTGCGCGCCAAGATCGAGGACGACTTGAAAGTCGATGCGGAGCGTTCCAGCAAGCTGCAGGACGACATCGTCGCGTCCCTGCTCAACCCTGCCGTGATCGAGCAATTCAAGGTCGTGCGCAAGGTACGCACCGATTACGTGACGACGCGCGCGCGCGCCTTCAAGATGAAGGCCGACGGCGACATGGCAGGCGCCAAGATCGTGTTCGACAAGGAAGTCGCGCCCATCACCGTGGCCTATCTGGCCGAAGTGAAGCGCTTCGCCAACATGCAGATCAAGGCGGCCGACGGCGTCGGCGCCAGCATCATCGAAGCCTACAGCAGCACGCGCATCTTCCTGATCACCATGGGCGTGCTGGCCGTGCTGATGGGCATCGGTTTTGCGTGGTGGATCACGCGCTCGATCACCGGCCCCATCCGCGACGCCGTGAAAGTGGCGGAAACCGTGGCAGCAGGCGACCTGAGCAGCACCATCACGGCACAGGGCCGCGATGAAACGGCCCAGCTGATGCATGCGCTGAAAACCATGAACGACAGCCTCGTCGGCATCGTGGGCCAGGTGCGCAGCGGCACCGACACCATCGCCACGGCATCGGCGGAAATCGCCGCCGGCAACCAGGACCTGTCGTCGCGCACGGAACAGCAAGCCAGTTCGCTGGAAGAAACCGCCTCGTCAATGGAAGAACTGACGTCGACCGTGAAACAGAATGCCGACAACGCGCGCCAGGCGAATAAGCTGGCCGGCGACGCGGCCGGCATCGCCAGCCGCGGCGGCGCCGTGGTGGCCGAAGTGGTCGCCACCATGGGCGAGATCAATACCTCGTCGAAGAAAATCGTCGACATCATCTCCGTCATCGACGGCATCGCCTTCCAGACCAACATCCTGGCCTTGAACGCGGCCGTGGAAGCGGCGCGCGCCGGCGAACAGGGACGCGGCTTCGCCGTCGTGGCAACCGAGGTGCGCAACCTGGCGCAGCGCTCGGCAGCGGCAGCGAAAGAGATCAAGGGCCTGATCGACGATTCCGTGCAAAAGGTCGACGTGGGCACGGACCTGGTCGACAAGGCCGGCAAGACGATGGAAGAAATCGTGCAAAGCATCGGCTTCGTCACGTCCATCATGAGCGAGATCAGCAACGCCAGTGAAGAGCAGAGCGCAGGCATCGAGCAAGTCAACCAGGCCATTTCCGAAATGGATCAGGTGACCCAGCAAAATGCGGCGCTGGTGGAAGAAGCGTCGGCAGCGGCCGAAGCGATGCAGGAACAGGCGAGCGAGCTGGCGCAGGTGGTCAGCGTCTTCCGCCTCGATGCAAACGCTGCGGCCACCGACCGTTTCAGCGCCAAGGCGGCGCAGCGCAGCGCGCCGGCAACCCCGGCAGCGCCGGTCCGCAAGGCCTCCGTCCCGGCCCTGCGCCTGCCCGCGACGCGCGCCAGCAGCAAGGCGAGCGCACCTGCCGAAGGCGAGTGGGAAGAGTTTTAAATCTGCTGCAGCAAGCCGCGCGCCATCAAGCCGCGCGCGCTTGCGCTGTGGCGATCAGTGCCGCCAGTTCGCGCGGCGCGGATTGCCCCAGAAATTCCAGGGCCAGCGCCTCCGGATCGATGGCGGCCTCCGCCGGCAAGCCATGCTCGAAACCGCCCACCATGGTGCGGCAGAAATGCGGCGATTCGGCCCGCGTTTCCACATACCAGCAACCCGCATGACCCTGCACGAAGTATTCGCCGATAAAGTAGCCGAGCATGGTTTTCACCCATTGCCAGCTCTCGTCGCGGATGACGATGGTGCGCATGGCCGCATCGATGTACGGCAGGTATTCGGCCGCGTTCGTCAGCACTTCGTGCGCGGGCTGGATGCCCAGGCGCTCGACAAAATTCACCAGCGACGCGCCCAGCGCGTCATAGTAGGCATCAAAAGCCGTTTGGCTTTGCTGCAATAATTGTTCTTGTTCGTACGACAGCATTCACACTCCACAGACATTCAACAATTCCGCCCATGCCGAGAAATGGCGCGGAGCAGACTTTCCCCTATTTTACGCCACGCTCACATCGACGCCCGCGCGCTGCAGCAAGGCCTGGTTGCGGGCGGACAGATGCGTCACCTGCAGGTGCTTGCCCGCCTTGTCGTAGCGCTCGTACAAGGCTTCGATGGCCGCGACGGCCGAGTGGTCGGCCATGTGCAGATGCCGGCAATCGAGGATGACGCGGACCGGATCACCGGCCGGCTGGAACAGTTCCAGGAAATGCGTGGTCGAGGCGAAAAACAGGGTGCCGTGCGGCAGGTACACGCGCACGCCGGAGCTGCCATCATCGATGTCGGCGCGCATGTCGCGCGCATGTTGCCAGGCAAAATTCAAGGCGGCAATCACGATGCCGCACAGCACGGCCATCGCCAGGTCCGTAAACACCGTGATCACCGTCACGGCGACGATCACCAGCGCATCCTGCAACGGCACCTTGCCCAGCACGCGCAAGGAACCCCAGGCAAACGTCTGCTGCGCCACGACGAACATCACGCCGACCAGCGCAGCCAGCGGGATGCGCTCGATCAGCGGTGACAGGAACAGGATGAACAATAAAATCATCACGCCGGCCGTCACGCCCGACAGGCGCGAGCGGCCGCCCGAGCTCAGGTTGATCATCGTCTGCCCGATCATGGCGCAGCCGCCCATGCCGCCAAACAGCCCCGACACGACGTTCGAAGCGCCGAGCGCGATGCATTCGCGGTTCGGCTGGCCCCGCGTTTCCGTTATCTCATCGGTGAGATTAAAGGTGAGCAAGGTTTCCAGCAAGCCCACCATGGCCATCAGCGCCGCATACGGGAAGATGATGTGCAAGGTCGCCATATCCAGCGGTACGGCGGGCCAATGCAAGGCCGGCAAGCCACCGGCGATATGCGCGAGGTCGCCCAGGGTGCGCGTGGGCAGGTGCAGGAAATGGCTGAGCACGCCCACGCCCAGGATGGCCACCAGCGCGGGCGGCACGGCTTTTGTCAGGCGCGGCAACACGTAGACGATGGCCATGGTAAGCAGCACCAGCGCGCCCATCATATACAAGGGCGTGCCTTGCAGCCAGGTTTCGCCCTGCGGCGTGGCCTGGCGAAAGTGTTCGAGCTGGGACATGGCGATGACGATGGCCAGGCCATTCACAAAGCCCAGCATCACGGGATGGGGCACCATGCGGATCAGCTTACCCAGGCGCAAGAGGCCAAACAGCGCCATGATGATGCCGCTCAGCACCACAGTCGCCAGCAGATATTGCACGCCATGCTGGGCCACCAGTGCCACGATGACGACGGCCATGGAACCGGCCGCGCCCGAAATCATGCCGGGACGCCCGCCAAAGATGGCCGTCAATGCGCAGATGATGAAGGCGCCATACAGGCCCATCAGGGGATTCAACTGTGCCACCAGGGCAAAGGCGATGCATTCGGGCACCAGGGCGAAGGAGGTGGTCAGGCCCGCCAGGACATTTTTTTGTATGTTCGAGAACCACTCTTCCCGAAAACTTGCGTTGATCATTGATTCACATCCAGGGTCGGAACAGGGAAATGCGCGTCCAATGGACAGCGCAGCCATGCAGGCAGGCTTCGCGGGGGAGCCACGACTAAGTAACCCCCAATAAATTATTGTGATTTCTGACTGCCATAACCGGCGCTCTGCGGCGTTGCTCACTGCTAGCAGTGCCCGCACTGCGTCGCAGCGAGCGCCTTGCATAGCATCCGGTTCTGTTCGTCATAAATTCACACTAATTTCCCGAGGATTACTTAGCTTTAACGGAGAGGGAAATCGTCAGCGACTACATGGGGTGGCGAAAAGGAAAAGATTCATCAGCGCACCATGGGGGTGCGGCTGAGCCTGCAGACATTATACAAGATGCGGCCGGGCCGGATGGGCGGGACCGCGGCACCCAGACGCGGGCAGGAAAATAATGTTTCCAGCAGCTGTATTTGCAAAATAAAAATAATTTAAATGGAATATTTTTAAATAATACTGCTGTTTCAATTGGATAGTATCTATGCAATTTTCTCCATTATTCTACACAGCAGCGGTGGAGACTGCTTACCACATTAAAAAACGGGGCGTATCCGAAAAGCCAGACGAGTAGGAAAACCGAGGAGGAATCATGACCGACGCGCAATTATATGCCAGCAATATTACAATCAACATTCTCGTTGTAATAGACACCGATCTGATTATGGCTCAGCATCCGCGTCAGACCGCCCCTGATCAGAGCAAGCCCGTGGGCCTGGCGCATACCAGCCAGTACATGATTGCCACCGACCCACGCGGCATCAATAGCGGACAAGGCTCTGCTGACCTGAGTTTCAGGGCCAACGTGGGCGACTATGTCTCGTTCACCGGCGCTTCCATCTATGACAACGCCGATTCGGCCGTCATTGTGTATGGCATCAATTACTGGAATGGCGACAAGGTCTTCAATACCTTTGTCTCCAATACCATTACCCGCAGAAATGCGGTCATGCCGAATTCGGATTCCTCGAATGGTTTGCCGGCAATACAGCAACCGCGCAATTTTTCTAATTTCACGGCGCAGGTATCCAAATCCGGCACGGAAAATTTCTATGTCTATATTGCCGTATATAGCCTGAATGACGATGGCCAGACGCAAAGCCTGTATGGTTATTTTTATTGGGATCCACAGATTACTGTCGGTTAGTCATTTCCCGGAAATCAAATAAACTGAAGCCCTGTATTTAATTGCAGCCGACGCCGTTCAGCCGCATAGGCAAAAAAAAGCCCACCGAAGTGGGCTTTTTTATCTGCGCGTCAATCACTGCGCTGCATCTGGAGGCGAGGACGGGAATCGAACCCGTCTAAACGGCTTTGCAGGCCGCTGCATAACCTCTTTGCTACCTCGCCAGAGGAACTGCTTGGATGCGCCTTGCGGCCCACCTTGAAAACTGGAGCGGGAGAAGAGTCTCGAACTCTCGACCTCAACCTTGGCAAGGTTGCGCTCTACCAACTGAGCTACTCCCGCATTGGAGCTTGTTTACCGCTTAATCACGCCGCATGACTGCGTTGCGGCGGATAAAAAAAGGAAGCCAGCTTAGCTTCCCTTTAGAATTCTGGAGCGGGAGAAGAGTCTCGAACTCTCGACCTCAACCTTGGCAAGGTTGCGCTCTACCAACTGAGCTACTCCCGCATTGGAGCTTCTATTTTCTGCTACTGCCATTTTTGCTATGCTGCTTCAGCTTTCGCTGGAGCGGGAGAAGAGTCTCGAACTCTCGACCTCAACCTTGGCAAGGTTGCGCTCTACCAACTGAGCTACTCCCGCATACGAACCGCTATTTTACTGCTTTTTGCTACCGTTTACCAGTGCTGCTTTACTGCTGATCCAGTGTTCACTGGAGCGGGAGAAGAGTCTCGAACTCTCGACCTCAACCTTGGCAAGGTTGCGCTCTACCAACTGAGCTACTCCCGCAGTGGACAACATTGTATCAGAAGCTCTACTACATCGCCAGTACTACTTTTTACTGCATTTGCTGTTTTTACCTATGACACGATCCAGAAAACTGGAGCGGGAGAAGAGTCTCGAACTCTCGACCTCAACCTTGGCAAGGTTGCGCTCTACCAACTGAGCTACTCCCGCGTCATCAACAACAGGCCAGCATTATAGAGGGATTACAGGGGCTGTCAACGGGCAATATCTGGTCTTTTGCAAAATATTTGGGGTCAGACCCTTTGGGTCTGACCCCAGCTCTTGCGTTTGGGTTAAAAAGACGCCAGCCCAATGCTATCGGCGTCCATCACCTCAATGCAGATTGCCCGCTTTTTCCTTGATGAGCGGCCATGCCAGGCGCAGGTAATAGAACATCGACCACACCGTCAGCACGCAGGCGATCCACAGCAGCTTCTCGCCCCACACATGGGTGTCGATCGCGCCGAAGATCACTTCGTGGTACAGCAGCAAGGGAATGGCCGTCATCTGCGCGGCCGTCTTGATCTTGCCGATCGAGCTGACGGCCACCGATTTCGACGCGCCGATCTGCGCCATCCATTCGCGCAAGGCGGAAATCGTGATTTCACGGCCGATGATGATGAAGGCCAGCACGGCATTGACACGGTCCAGCTGCACCAGCACCAGCAAGGCGCCCGCCACCATCAGCTTGTCGGCGACCGGGTCGAGGAAGGCGCCGAAGGCGGACGTCTGGTTCCAGCGCCGCGCAAGGAAACCATCGAACCAGTCGGTCACGGCCGCAACGATGAAGACCAGGGTGGCAACGAGGTTCTGGTCGCCATGCAGCAGCATCGACGGCGGCAGGTAAAACACGCCGACGACGAGCGGGATCAGGGCCACGCGCAGCCAGGTCAAAAGGATGGGAATATTAAAAGGCATAAGAGAGCAATCGGCCGACGGGTAAATTGAACATGAAGAAAGCGTGAAGAAAGCGCCACTAGTCTACATGGCCCGGCAACATTAGCCTAGTCCGGTTGCCGCAGCGCCGGACCAGGCCCCCATCCATTAATGCAGCTGCTTGTAGATCTCTTCCGCCAGTTGCGTGGAAATCCCCTCCACCGACATCAGATCCTCGACGCTGGCGTCGACCACGCCGCGCAAGCCGCCAAAGCGCGACAGCAGTTTCTGGCGGCGCTTGGCGCCGATTCCTTCGATCTCTTCCAGGCGCGACGTCTGGCGCGTCTTGGCCCGCTTGGCGCGCATGCCGGTAATGGCAAAGCGGTGCGCCTCGTCGCGGATTTGCGCGATCAGCATCAGCGCCGCCGATTCCTTGCCCAGTTCCTGCGCCGCGCGGCCATCTACGAACAGCAGGGTTTCCAGGCCCACCTTGCGCCCTTCCCCCTTGGCCACGCCGACAATCAAGCTGATATCGAGTCCCAGCTCGGCGAACACCTGGCGCGCCATTTCGATCTGGCCCTTGCCGCCGTCGATCAGCACCACGTCGGGCATCACGCCGTCGCCATTGGCCACCTTCTCGTAGCGGCGCATCAAGACCTGGCGCATGGCTGCGTAATCGTCGCCGGGCGTGATGTCGTTGATGTTGTAGCGCCGGTATTCGCCATTCTGCATAGCGTGATGATGGAACACCACGCACGAGGCCTGCGTCGCTTCGCCCTGCGTGTGGCTGATGTCGAAACATTCGACGCGCAGGCTGTCGAGATCCTCCGTTTCCAGGCGCAGCGCCTCGGCCAGCGCCCGCGTGCGCGACTGCTGCGAGCCCTGCTCGGACAACAATCGCGCCAGCGAAATCCCGGCGCCCTTCTGCGCCATTTCCAGCCACTGGCGACGCTGCCCCTGCGGCTGGAAGATCAGGTTGATGCGGTGGCCGCACTGCTCCATCAACGCCACCATCAGGGCCGGCTGGTCGAATTCGATATTCAGGATCAAGGTGCCGGGAATGAATTTTTCCGTGTAGTGCTGGGCCAGGAAGGCGGCCAGCACTTCCACCTCGATCGGCTCTTCGGCAATCGCCGCCGCATCGCTGAGCTGGCTGGGGAAATAGGCGCGGTCGCCCAAGTGGCGCCCGCCCCGCACCATGGCCAGGTTGACGCAGGCGCGCCCGCCCTGCACCAGCACGGCGATGATGTCGACGTCGGCGTCGCCCGTCGTTTCCATGCTCTGCTGGTGCAGCACGCGCGACAGCGAGGCGATCTGGTTGCGCACCACCACGGCTTGCTCGAATTTCAGTTCGGCGGCAAACGCGTGCATCTTCTTTTCCAGGTCGGCCATCACCTCGCTCTGGCGCCCGCGCAGGAAGCGCGCCGCGTTTTCCACGTCGTTTTTATAATCTTCCTTGCTGATCAGGTCCACGCACGGCGCGCTGCAGCGGCCGATCTGGTGCAGCAGGCAGGGCCGCGTGCGGTTCGCATACACGCTGTCCTCGCAGGTGCGGATGAGAAAAACCTTTTGCAGGATCTGCATCGATTCCTTGACGGCCCAGGAACTGGGGAACGGCCCGAAATACTGGTTTTTCTTGTCCACCGCGCCCCGGTAATACACCATGCGCGGCGCATCGCCATTGGTGATTTTCAGATACGGATACGATTTATCATCGCGGAACAGGATGTTGTAGCGCGGCTGCAGCGCCTTGATCAGGTTGTTTTCCAGGATCAGCGCTTCCGCCTCGCTGTGCGTGACCGTCGTTTCCAGGCGCGCGATGCGCTCGACCATCATGGCGATGCGGGGGCTGGCCAGGTTTTTCTGGAAATAGCTGGACACGCGCTTTTTCAGGTCGCGCGCCTTGCCGACGTACAGCACCTTGTCGGCGGCGTCGAAATAGCGGTACACGCCGGGCAGGTTCGGCAGCTTGGCGACGGTGGCCAGCACCTGCGCGCGCGGGTCGGGTGGCGTTTCCGTGGAATTGAGGTCGGGTATTGCTTCGGTCATTGCTGGCTCTTAAATGGGGTCAGACCCGCCGGGGGAATACGTCCCAGTGGGACGCATTCCGATCGAAAAGACTGCCCCCAACAGTCGTCTGCATTACGGCGCTTGCTCCACAATCACAAACGCCACGGCATACTCTTCTTCATCGCTGATCGTCACTTGCGCGCTCAGGCGATTCTTTTCCATGAAGTCGGCCAGCACGCCGCTGCAGACGATCATCGGCTTGCCGCTGGGGTGGTTCAGCATCTGCGCGGCGGGCCACGTCATTGGCATGCGCAAGCCCAGGCCGATGGCCTTGGAAAACGCCTCCTTGGCCGCAAAACGGGTGGCGAGAAAACGCACGCCGCGCACGGCGTTCTTGGCGCTGCGGGCGCGGAACTTGTCCAGCTCCTGCGGTCCCAGTATCTTTTTGGCGAAACGCTCGCCGTGGCGCGCCAGGGCCGCCTCGATGCGGGGAATCTTGCAGATATCGGTGCCGATGCCGTAAATCATGCCGAGCTCCTTTGTCAGGCCCTGTGGCCCAGGCGCGTGGCCACCATGATGGCCTTCATTTCGCGCACGGCGTTTTCCCAGCCGACAAACACGGCATGGGCGACGATGGCGTGGCCGATGTTCAGTTCGGCAATATCGGGAATGGCGGCAATCGCCTGCACATTGGTGTAATGCAAGCCGTGGCCCGCATTGACCTTCAAGCCGCGGCCCACGCCGAACAGCACGCCCGCCTTGATGCGTTCCAGCTCCGCCAGCTGTTCCGCGCCTTGCGTATCGGCGTAGCGCCCCGTGTGCAGTTCGATCACGGGCGCACCGAGTTCGGCGGCGGCGGCGATCTGCTGTTCGTCCGCGTCAATGAACAGGCTCACGCGGATGCCCTCGCCCTGCAATTGCTTGACGGCAGCCTGCACTTCCTTGAAGTAGCGCACCACGTCCAGGCCCCCTTCCGTCGTCACTTCCGTGCGTTTTTCCGGCACCAGGCACACGTCGGCCGGGCGGATGCCGCAGGCGAAGTCGATCATTTCCTGCGTCACGGCCGCTTCCAGGTTCATGCGCGTGAGCAACTGCGGCGCGATGGCGATCACGTCCGCATCCTTGATGTGACGGCGGTCTTCGCGCAGGTGCAGGGTGATGGCGTCGGCGCCCGCCTGTTCGGCCAGCAAGGCCGCGCGGATCGGGTCCGGATACGCGGTGCCGCGCGCATTGCGCAAGGTGGCCACGTGGTCGATATTGACGCCCAGGTCGATGACGGGGCCGGCAGGCTGCAAAAAGCTCATAGTGATGGTATCCGTAAAGTGCTGTAGCGCAACCGCTACAACTGCATTAAATCGATCAGTATCTGGCGCGTGTTCAAGGTGGCGCCCCCCAGTTGATGGGCCAGCAAAAATCGCATCAGCAGCTTGCTTTGCGCCTGCGTGGCCACGTCACAATAATCTTCGCGCTCCATGTCGAGCAGGGTCTTGCCCGTGATCTTGGGCCAGGCGTCGGCGGCGCGCGCCGGGCGCGGCCCCCGTTCCGGGTCGACCACGTACACCTGCCCCGCTTCGACGGCCTGGCGCGTGCCCGTGCAGCGCGTCAGGTCGGCCGCCACGCCCGTTTCCTTGAGCAGCGCGCGCTCGAACTTGCGCAGCACGATGGGCGGCGGCTCATTGTGCGCCAGTTGATTCAAGGTGGCAACGTAGTGGTCGAACAGCACGGGATGCGGATCGTCGCGCGCCAGCAATTTGACGAGCAATTCGTTCAGGTAAAAGCCGCACAGCAGGGCGGTCTTTTCAAGCGGCAGCATGCCGCCCACCCATTCCGCGCCCGTCAGGATGCGCAGCTCGGACTTGCCCGTCCAGCCCGCCTGCAGCGGCTGGAACGTCTGCAGCACGCCGCGCAACTGCGAATGGGGCCGCTTGGCGCCCTTGGCGACGAGCGCGATGCGGCCGTATTCGCGCGTAAACACGTCGACGATGAGGCTGGTTTCTTTATGCGGATAGCTGTGCAGCACGAAGGCTGGCTGGCCCGTGATGCGGCCGTCGCGCGCGGGCGGACGGCTGCGCCGGGGTGCTGCGGAAGGTGCGGCCGGCGGCGCGATGGCCGCCGGCGCGGGGACAACGGGTGAGGCTGGCGCGGGATCGTGCAGCGCTGGCGTGGTGGTGCTCATGCGTGTGGTGTCGCCCCCGGGTTGCGGATTACTCGTAGCCGTAGGCGCGCAAGCCCGCCTCGTTGTCGGCCCAGCCCGACTTGACCTTGACCCAGATTTCCAGGTACACGGGGCCGCCGAACAGTTTTTCCATATCCAGGCGGGCCTGGGTGGAGACTTCCTTCAGGCGCGCGCCCTTGTTGCCGATGATCATGGATTTATGCGTATCGCGCTCGACCAGGATGGCGGCGAACACGCGGCGCAAATCGCCTTCCTGCTCGAATTTCTCGATCAGCACGGTGCTCGTGTACGGCAGTTCGTCGCCGACGAAGCGGAACAGTTTTTCACGCACGATTTCCGAGGCGAGGAATTTCTCGCTGCGGTCCGTGATGTCGTCCGGGCCAAAGATGGGCTGGTTTTCCGGCAAGAAGCGCTTAATCTCGTTCTGCAGGCCTTCCAGCTGGAAGTGCAGCTTGGCGGACACAGGAACGATGGCGGCGAAGTCGCGCATGGCGGCGATCTTTTGCGCGAACGGCAGCAGCACGGCCTTGTCCTTGACCCTGTCCGATTTATTGATGACGAGGATGCACGGCACTTCCTTCGGCAGCAGGTCCATCACTTGCTGGTCGGCCGGGCCGAACGTGCCCGCCTCGATCACGTACAGGATCACGTCCGAGGAAATCAGCGTGTTCGTGACGGTCTTGTTCAGCGTCTTGTTCAGCGCGTTCGAGTGGCGCGTCTGGAAGCCAGGCGTGTCGACGTAGATGAATTGCGCGTCCGGCACCGTCTGGATGCCCGTGATGCGGTGGCGCGTGGTTTGCGCCTTGCGCGAAGTGATGCTGACCTTCGCGCCGATCAGCACGTTCATCAGGGTCGATTTGCCCACGTTGGGGCGGCCCACGATGGCGATATAGCCACAGCGGAAGTTGTCGGGCATTTTGGTGGCAGTCATGCTAGTGTCGATTCTGTTTAGTGTGAGCGGCGATCGCCGGGGCAGCCGGGGCTGGCGCGTCGTCGCTCTGGATGGTGGCAATGCCGGCCAGCTTGAGCTGAGCGGCGCGCGGTTTGGGCTTGCGGCTGGCGGCAGGCGACTTCAACAGCGCCTGCTCGGCCACGTCCAGCGCCAGTTTGGCGGCGGCTTGCTCACCGGCGCGGCGGCTTCCGCCACGGCCGTAAACCTGGATGTTCAATTTCGGCACCAGGCATTCGATCTCGAATTCCTGGCTGTGGGCGGCGCCATGGGTAGCCACCACGTTGTACTGTGGCAGCGAAATTTTCTTGCTCTGCAAAAACTCCTGCAGCAGGGTCTTGGCATCCTTGCCCAAGGTTTGCGGATCGACCGAGTCGAGGATGGGAATGTAGAAGGCGCGGATCACCGTGCTGGCGGCGTCAAAACCCGTGTCGAGGAAGATGGCGCCCAGCAAGGCTTCCAGCGTGTCGGCGAGGATCGACGGACGGCGGAAGCCGCCCGATTTGAGCTCGCCTTCGCCCAGGCGCAAAAATTGCGACAATTCCAGCTTTTGCGCGATTTCATACAGCGACTGCTGCTTGACCAGGTTGGCACGCAGGCGCGACAGGTCGCCCTCGTCGATGGTCTTGAAACGTTCGTACAGGATGGAAGCGACCACGCAGTTGAGGATGGAGTCGCCGAGGAATTCCAGCCGCTCGTTATGCAAACTGCTGTGGCTACGGTGCGTCAAGGCTTGCTGCAACAGGCCAGCATCCTGGAACGTATAGCCTAAACGGGTTTGCAATAGCTGAAGATTCATTGTTGTTTCTGTGTCATCTGAGTAATTCGGCTGGCCGCCGCGCGGGGAGTCGGCGCGGCAGCCATGGTTGGTCCATTACAGACCAGGCCGGCTTAGTGTATGCCGCCCACGCGTTTCGGATTGCTGAAGTTCATCCACACCAGGAAAGCCTTACCGACGATATTCTCGTTCGGCACGAAACCCCAGTAGCGGCTGTCCGCGCTATTGTCGCGGTTATCGCCCATCATGAAGTAATTGCCTTGTGGCACCACACACGTGAAGCCGTCTTCGTTGTAGTTGCACGCCTCCTTGTGCGGGAAATCCTTCACTTCGCGCAAGTTCAACGTGGGAGCGGGCTCGTCGTTGAGGATGCGGTGGCTCACGCCCGTCAGGTTTTCTTCCAGCTGCTTGTGGTAGACCGTGCTTTCGTCATCGAGGTAGTCGTCCAGCGGGGTGTACGCCACTTCCTTGCCGTTGACCGTCAAGCGCTTGTTTTCATAGGTGATTTTATCACCGGGCACCCCGATCACGCGCTTGATATAGTCTTGCGACATATCTTTCGGATACTTGAACACCATCACGTCGCCGCGCTGCGGATCATTGACTTCAATGATGCGCTTGTTGACGATCGGCAAACGAATGCCATAGGTGAACTTGTTTACCAGGATCAAATCGCCGACCAGCAAGGTCGGCACCATCGAGCTCGACGGGATCTTGAACGGCTCGTACAGGAACGAACGCAGGCAAAACACGAGGGCGATGACGGGAAAGAAGCTGCCCGAATACTCGACCCAGGTCGGCTGGCGCAACAGATCTGCCTCGATGGCGGCGCGGCGGCTGCTGCTACCATCGGACTTGATGCCTTCAGCCAACGACTTCGCTTGACGCTCATCGAACTCGGCCAGGGCACGGTCGGCCGCCTTGCGGCGTTGCTTGGACAGATAAAACACATCCAGGCACCAGACCAGGCCCGTCAACACCATCAGCACGAACAGGATTAAAGCGAAATTTCCTAAAATCACTTGCAGGTTCATTGATCAACCATCCACTTGTAAAATTGCCAGGAATGCTTCTTGCGGGATCTCCACGGAACCCACTTGCTTCATGCGTTTCTTACCCGCTTTTTGTTTTTCCAGCAATTTCTTCTTGCGGCTGATATCGCCGCCATAGCACTTGGCCAGGACGTTCTTGCGCAAGGCTTTCACGTTCTCGCGCGAAATGATGTTCGCGCCGATGGTCGCTTGAATCGCCACGTCGAACATCTGGCGCGGAATCAGTTCGCGCATCTTGGCAGCCACCTGGCGGCCACGGTACTGGCTGTTCGAACGGTGAACGATGATAGCCAGCGCATCGACTTTTTCGCTGTTGATCAGCATGTCGACCTTGACCACGTCGGCCGCGCGGTATTCCTTGAACTCGTAATCCATCGAGGCATAGCCGCGCGACGTCGATTTCAGGCGGTCGAAGAAGTCCAGCACGATCTCGGCCATCGGCATTTCATACACAAGCTTGACCTGGCGGCCGTGGTAGCTCATGTCCATCTGGATGCCGCGCTTGCCGATACACAGGGTGATCACGGAGCCCACGTATTCCTGCGGCATGTACAGATTGACGGTAACAATAGGCTCGCGCACTTCCTCGATGCGCGACGGATCGGGCATCTTCGACGGATTGTCGACGTTGATCATGGTGCCGTCGCGCTGGATCACTTCGTACACGACGGTTGGCGCCGTGGTGATCAGGTCCATGTCGAATTCGCGTTCGAGGCGCTCCTGCACGATTTCCATGTGCAGCAAGCCCAGGAAGCCGCAGCGGAAGCCGAAGCCCAGCGCCTGTGACACTTCCGGCTCGTACATCAGGGCCGCATCGTTCAGTTTCAGCTTTTCCAGCGAGTCGCGCAGCGCGTCGTACTGGTTCGCTTCCACGGGGAACAGGCCGGCGAACACTTGCGGCTGCACTTCCTTGAAGCCAGGCAATGGCGCGGCGGCAGGACGGTTGGCAAGGGTGACGGTATCGCCCACTTTCGCCGCTTTCAATTCCTTGATGCCGGCGATGATGAAGCCCACCTGGCCTGCCGACAACTGCGGCAAGGATTGCGAACGGGGCGAAAACACGCCGATGTCTTCCACCAGCTGCACCGAATCGGTGGCCATCAGGCGGATCTTGTCTTTCGGTTTCAGGGTACCGTTGATCACGCGTACCAGCATGACCACGCCCACATAGGCGTCATACCAGGAGTCGACGATCAGCGCCTGCAGCGGCGCATCGGGGTCGCCCTTCGGTGGCGGCACCTTGACGATCAGCTGCTCGAGCACGTCCAGCACGCCGAAGCCCGTCTTGGCCGAGCAATGCACGGCGTCGCCCGCGTCGATGCCGATCACGTCTTCGATCTCGGCAATCGCGCTCGGCGGATCCGCGTTCGGCAAATCGATCTTGTTCAGGACGGGCACCACTTCCACGCCCAGGTCCAGCGCCGTGTAGCAGTTGGCGACCGTTTGCGCTTCCACGCCTTGCGATGCATCCACCACCAGCAGCGCGCCTTCGCACGCCGACAGCGAGCGCGACACTTCATAGCTGAAGTCGACGTGGCCGGGCGTATCGATCAGGTTCAGGTTGTAGATCTGGCCATCGCGCGCCTTGTAGTGCAGGGCCGCCGTTTGCGCCTTGATGGTAATGCCGCGCTCGCGCTCCAGATCCATCGAATCGAGCACCTGCGCCTCCATCTCGCGGTCGGACAAGCCGCCGCACAATTGAATGATGCGGTCAGCCAGGGTCGATTTACCGTGGTCAATATGGGCGATGATGGAGAAGTTGCGTATGTTGTTCATTAACTAATATAAGTGCGAAGTTGACGACACTGCTTTAACAGGAATCAGGGGGATCATGTCCGGGCCAAACAGGGCCAAAACCAGGCGCCCCACTCATGATGAAAAAAGCGCTCCGAGCAGGACATCTGCATGCCCAGGCGAGCGCTTTTGAAGCGACAGAAGCTGCTGCCTCGGACAGTAGCTTTTTCGACCTCCCCATTTTACCGGATTTCAGAGTAGAAAGCCCGTCTTATGAGGCCGGCACCGGGGCAAGCCGACATTTTCGGCTGTTTTCAGCACCAGAATGGTGCAATGCAGTGTCAATATTGACAGTTAAGCTACATCAGGCAGCGCCGCACGGCCGCCTCGTCGAGAAAATAATGGCAGAGCTCGGGCTGCGCCAGGTCGCCGAACAGCACCGGCACCAGCTCGTCGAAACGGGCCAGCAGCGAGGCGTCGGGCGAGGCGTCGATGTCGATCACGTCCACCGTGAACGGTTTGCCGGGCGGCTGCAGCAGGAGCAAGGCATCGAGCATGTCCTGGCAAAGGTGGCAATAACTGCGGGAATAGAGCGTGAAGTGCATGGAAAAGAGAAAAAGGCATCCCGGCCACAGCCGGGATGCAGGTGAATCAGAACCTTACTTCGCCGATGGGCGCAGCGAAACGAATTGCGCTACATCGCCGCGGCGCACCAGCACGGCCGACGTCTTTTTCGGATCGAGCTTGGCCACGAGGGCGTTGAACTGCTTGGCGTCTTTCACGGCAACGTTATTCAGCTGCAAGATCACGTCGCCAGGCTGCAGGCCGGCCAGAGCCGCCACGCCATCGGCCTCGTCAACCTGCACGCCGGCGTCGATCTTCAATTCCTGTTTCTTCGCGGCCGGCACGTCGCTGACCTTCAGCCCCAGTGCATTGACGGCTTGCGCTTCCGGCTCCCTGGCGCCCTTCTTCGCCGTTTTCTCGCTTTCCAGCTCGACGACGGTGACGGGAATGTCCTGCTGCGCACCCTTGCGCCAGACGGTGAGCGTGGACTTGCCGTTGACGGGAGCGCCGCCCACCAGACGCGGCAGGTCAGACGAACGCTCGATCGGCGCGCCATTGAATTTCAGGATGATGTCACCGGGCTTGATGCCCGCCTTGTCGGCCGGACCGCCCGGCTCCACCATCGACACTTGCGCGCCCTTGGCATTCGGCAAGCCCAGCGATCCCGCCACGTCCTTGCTCACTTCGCCGATCTGCACGCCGATGCGGCCGCGCACGACCTTGCCCGTCTTTTTCAGCTGCTCGCCCACGCGCATGGCTTCATCGATGGGCACGGCAAACGAAATACCGTTGTAGGCGCCGGACAGGGTGGCGATCTGCGAATTGATGCCGATCACTTCGCCGCGCATATTGATCAGGGGACCACCCGAGTTGCCGGGATTGACGGCAACGTCGCTCTGGATCAGCGGCAGATAGTCGCCCGTGTCGCGCGACTTGGCGGAAATAATGCCGGCCGTCACCGTGTTTTCCAGGTTGAACGGCGAGCCGATGGCGATCACCCATTCGCCCACGCGGATCTTGTTCGAATCGCCGATAGTCAGGCGCGGCAGGTTGCCGCCCTCGATTTTCAGCAGGGCCACGTCGGTGCGCGCATCGGCGCCGATCACCTTGGCCTTGAATTCGCGCTTGTCCGTCAGCGTGACGTAGACCTCGTCGGCGCCATCGACCACGTGGGCATTGCTCAGCACGTAGCCATCGGCCGAGATGATGAAGCCGGAACCGACACCGCGCTGCACTTCCTGTTCCTGCGGCACGGCGCGGCGGCCGCCACGCGGCGCCTGCTGGCGCGGCGTCGGCATGGCGCCGCCGAAGAAGCGGCGCAGGAATTCCTGCATTTCCTGCTCATCCTGACTGCCGGCGCCGGCGCCGCCCATTCTCAGGCGTTCGGTGGTGCGGATATTCACCACGGCCGGGCCCACGGCGTCGACCAGGTCCGAGAAATCAGGCAGTTTCACTGCCGGCACGGCGGCCTGCGCCTGTGGCACCAGGCCCAGCATGGTGGGAGCCAGAAACACGCCAGCGGTACCGAACAATAAGGCGGAAAGCGTCTTTACTGAAAACGACTTGCTGGCGGCACACATGTTTTTTTTCATGGAAAGGATCTCTTCGAATATATAAACGGATCAAAACGCGAATCAGGTGATTGCCTGCGTGCACGATTGGCCGTCATGACGGCGTCCCCGGGGCAAACCCATCCGGTAGCGCGCATGGCAGCAACAATATATCGCAAAAGCAAGATATTGCCTGCACACAGTGTCAATCGTACCGAAGGCCAGTGTCAAGAGGGCGACAGGAACGTTAAGCCTGGCATAAGATGGCGAAACGCCCTAGCGCTGCGCCAGCGGCCCCGCCTCCAGCGGCTCGGCTGCGCCCGGCGGCACGATGGCGGCGGACAGGGGCAGCAGCGGTTCCGCATGGGCAGGCGCCGACTCGGCGGCCAGGCGGCTGGCCAGGCGTGCATCGAACTGGGCGCTCAGTGCATGGCCGCACTGCTCCGAGCGCAGCACGTCGCCGATATGGCGATAGGCATTCCAGGCTTGCCTCCCCTCATCCGTGTCGAGGGCGGCAAAAGCCAGTTCGAGTTCGCTCGCCGCCAGCTCGCCATCGGCCAGGGCGGAAATAGTCTCGTGCAAACGTGTGTGCGTATCCATGATGGGTCCTGCCATTTCAAGAGGATCGGTGCGAAAACCGGGCGCAGCCATGCCAACCTCATACTCTTCAGATTACCAGCGCTTGTCAATTGGCATGTCCAGCAACGGTTTCAATTTTTCCGCAATCACTTCGCGCGCGCGAAAAATCCGGCTGCGCACGGTGCCAATGGGGCACGCCATGATCTCCGATATTTCTTCATAACTCAGGCCCTCGATCTCGCGCAGCACGATGGCCGTGCGCAATTCGATGGGCAGCACATCCATGGCCGCATTGACGGTGGCCGCAATCTGCTTGCTCGCCAGCACCGATTCCGGTGTATTGTTGTCACGCAATTTATTGCCATCATCGAAGGACTCGGCCTGCTCGGCGTCGGCATCGCTGGACGTGGCGGCGCGCCTCCCCTGCGTGACGAGATAATTCTTGGCCGTATTGATGCCGATGCGGTACAGCCAGGTATAAAAGGCGGCATCGCCGCGAAAATGGCGCAGCGCCCGGTATGCCTTGATAAAGGTTTCCTGCACCACATCTTCGGCCTCCGCCGGGTCGTGCACCAGGCGCGACACGAGGCGCATCAAGCGGCGCTGGTATTTCGATACCAGCACATCGAATGCCCGTTTGTCGCCAGCCTGCACCCGCTCGACCAGTAACTGATCATACTCGCGCTCTGTCCTCACGCCCAATGTCCCTGTAGTCATGCAGCGTGGGCGCCTGTATGGATATAGAGTTGGCCCGCTGCAAGAAGTTCAGTGTTCGCCCCACTTTTATTCGTCCCCACTCCGCGCCGCAATGGCCCGGCACGCCACGGCCAGCGGGCGGAAGGCGGGGCAGCCGCCGCCGCGCTGCACCAGCACCTGCGTGCGCCGCCCCGCGGCATCGGCCAGGCACAGCACCAGCAGCGACGGCCACAGGGTCGAGCCCGGCAACAGGCGCAGTCCTGACGGCGGCGACGGCCCCGGGCCGGGCGGCGCCGCCACCCCGCCGGCATCCGCCCCTGGCGCTCCGCCATGCTCCAGATATACCGCCAGCCGCAATTGGCCAACCGGCGAAATATCAAGCGTCTGCGGCTTTCTGCGCCTGCGCAGCAAAGCGAGCAACAACACGCCGCCAGCAGTGCTCAGCAACGCACCGGGCCAGCCCAGCGCATAGCCGCCCACCAGTTGGCCAGGCACCGCCGCAGCGCGCCACGCACCGCTCAGGGGCCAGGCGGCCAGCAAGGCGCACAGTCCCAGCGCCGCTTGCAACAGACGCAAACAGACAGGCGTGCGAATGACAGCCGCTACTGCGATTGACATACTTCATGGGAAAAAAAAGGCGCGCCGGCAACATGCCGGGCAAATTCAGGCGCCAACGAACGTTGGCGCCGAATCAGCGCTCACTACGATTTGACCGTAGCGAGCGCTTGAAAGTTCCTGCTTATTTCGCTTTACCGAAAATCAGTGTGCCATTCGTGCCGCCGAAGCCGAACGAATTCTTCACTGCATAATCGATCTTCATATCCCGCGCCGTGTTGGCACAGAAATCGAGATCGCAAGCCGGATCCTGGTTGAAGATGTTGATGGTCGGTGGCGACACCTGATGGTGCAATGCCAGGACCGTAAACACCGCTTCCAGACCGCCCGCGCCGCCCAGCAAATGGCCCGTCATCGACTTGGTCGAGTTGACAACCAGATTCTTGGCGTGCTCGCCGAAGGTGCGTTTGATGCCCATCACTTCCGCCACGTCGCCTTGTGGGGTCGACGTGCCGTGCGCGTTCAGGTACTGAATCTGATCCGCATTCAAGCCGGCGTTGTTGAGGGCCGCGATCACCGATTTGCTGCCGCCGCTGCCATCTTCCAGCGGCGAGGTCATGTGATAAGCATCTGCGCTCATCCCGAAACCATGTACTTCGGCATAGATCTTGGCACCACGGGCCACCGCGTGCTCGTAGTCTTCCAGCACCATGACGCCAGCGCCCTCGCCCAGCACGAAGCCGTCGCGGTCGGTATCCCACGGACGCGATGCCGTTGCCGGATCGTCGTTGCGGGTCGACAAGGCGCGTGCCGAGGCGAAACCGCCCAGGCCCAGCGGCGACACGGTCGATTCGGCGCCACCGGCGATCATGACGTCGGCATCGCCGTACTCGATCATGCGCGCTGCGGCACCGATGCTGTGCAAACCGGTGGTACACGCCGTCACGATCGCCAGATTCGGGCCCTTCAGACCATATTTGATCGAAAGGTTGCCAGAGATCATGTTAATGATCGAGGCAGGCACGAAAAAGGGCGAGATACGGCGCGGACCGCGCTTTTCGTACTCGGACTTGGTTTCCTCGATCAGCGGCAAGCCGCCGATACCGGAACCGATGATCACGCCGATGCGCTCGGCGTTTTCCTCGGTCACTTCCAGGCCGGAGTCCTGCATCGCCTGGATGCCGGCAGCCATGCCGTAATGGATAAAGGTATCCATATGGCGTGCTTCCTTACCGGAGATGTACTCTTCGATATTGAAGCCTTTGACTTCACCGGCAAAATGCGTGGTGAATGGCTGTGCATCAAACTTGGTAATCGTGGCAATGCCGGATTTACCTTCAATGATTGCGCCCCACGCCTCGGCAATAGTATTGCCGACAGGTGAAACGCAGCCCAGGCCGGTGACAACAACACGACGGTTTTTAGAACGGCTCAAGCGATTCTCCTGAAGTCGGTCAGACAGGCTTAGGCCTTGACGTGTGCGGTGGCGTAGTCGATCGCCTGTTGCACGGTGGTGATTTTTTCAGCTTGTTCGTCAGGGATTTCCATTTCGAATTCGTCTTCCAGGGCCATGACCAGTTCCACGGTGTCCAGGGAATCGGCGCCGAGATCGTCGACGAAGGAGGATTCGATTTTGATGTCTGCTTCTGCAACGCCCAGTTGCTCAGCGACGATTTTCTTAACGCGTTGTTCGATATCCGACATGTTATGGCTCCAAAGTGTGTGTTACGGAAAGTGCGCGCATTTTATCAGGTTTGCGCGTCCGAATACTAATTTCGGTGTCTGCTGCTAATTCGACCGAAGCTGCTGCTAAAAGATGCGATTATAGACAAAAACGGCCATTGAATGATGCCACAAACGCCCGCCCCGTCTAGCTTTCACATCAATTCATGTACATACCGCCGTTCACGTGCAGGGTGGTGCCCGTGATGTAGGCCGCTTGCGGCGAGGCCAAAAAGGCCACCGCCGCCGCCACGTCTTCCGGTTTGCCCAGGCGGGACAGGGGAATTTGCGTCAACAGGGCCGCGTGCTGCTCTTCGCTCAGGGCCTTGGTCATGTCGGTATCGATGAAGCCAGGGGCGATGCAGTTCACGGTAATGTTGCGGCTGCCGATTTCGCGCGCCAGGGCGCGGCTCATGCCTTCCACGCCGGCCTTGGCCGCCGCGTAATTCATTTGCCCCGGATTGCCCGACGAAGCCACCACCGACGTGATATTAATGATACGCCCAGTTTTGGCTTTCATCATGCCGCGCAGTACAGCGCGCGACAGGCGGCCGACGGCCGACAGGTTCGTGGAAATCACGCTGTCCCACTCCTCATCCTTCATGCGCATGGCCAGCTGGTCTTGCGTAATGCCCGCATTGTTGACGAGGATGGACAGGCTGCCGTAGGTTTTCTGCACTTCATCGACGACGGCCGCGCAGCGCGCCGCATCGGTCACGTTCAGGACCAGGCCCTTGCCCGTGACGCCTTCGGCGGCCAGGTAATCGGTGATCGCTTGCGCACCGCTTTCCGAGGTGGCGGTGCCAACCACGGTAGCACCCTGTTTGCCCAGTTCGGTGGCGATGGCGCGGCCGATGCCGCGCGAGGCGCCCGTGACCAGCACGACTTGATTTGCTAAATTCATGAGTATCCTTAAAAGCAAGCGCGGCAGGCAGGCTGCCGCGATCTGATGTTTATTTGAGCTGCGTCAAAATGCGTTCCAACGAAGCCTGATCGACGATGGCGTCGCCCACCAGCACGGGATCGATGCGCTTGGCCAGTCCCATCAGGACCTTGCCCGGGCCGCATTCGATCACTTGCGTGATGCCGTCTGCCGCCACTTTTTGCATGGTTTCCACCCAGCGCACGGGACTGGCTGCCTGGCGCACGAGGGCATCCTTGATGCCGGCGACGTCGTTGACGATGGCCACGTCGACGTTGTTGATCAGGGCGATCTGCGGCGCGGCGAACGTCAGGCCGGCCATGTACTCGCGCAAGCGGTCCGATGCCGGCTTGAGCAGCGACGAGTGGAATGGCGCGGAAACGGGCAGCTTCATGGCGCGTTTGGCGCCCTTGGCCTTGGCCAGTTCGCAGGCACGCTCGACGGCCGCCGTGTGGCCGGCGATGACCACTTGCGCAGGCGCATTGAAATTGACGGACTCGACCACCAGGGCCGGGTTTTCCGCCGCCGCTTCCGCACAGGCGGCGCGCACGTCGTCGTCCGACAGACCCAGCACGACAGCCATCGTGCCCTGCCCGACCGGTACGGCTTCCTGCATGGCTTGCGCGCGGAAACGCACGAGCGGCACGGCATCCTTGAACGAGATCACGCCGGCGGCGACCAGCGCCGAGTATTCACCGAGGCTGTGACCGGCCACGACCGTCGGCACGGGGCCGCCGGCCGCCAGCCAGGCGCGGTAGAAGGCCACGGCCGCCGTCAGCATCACCGGTTGCGTATTGGTGGTCAGGTCCAGCTCTTCCTTCGGACCTTCGGCGATCAGCTTGCCCAGGTCGCATTGCAGGGCGTCCGACGCTTCGGCGACGGTTTGCGCAACCACGGGGTTGCCGGCGAAACCATCGAGCATCGCAATCGCTTGCGAGCCTTGGCCTGGGAAAACAAATGCAAATTGTGTCATGTCGACTCCGTTTTTTTACTATTTAGAGAATCAGAGACCTAAAGGCAACTGCTGGGGTACGTCCCTGCGGGATCGGAATGCATTCCATTGGAATGTATTCCCCCGACGGGTCGGACCCCAAAGTCAGCCTTCGGCTATCACATCCTTGCCAGCACGGCGCCCCAGGTAAAGCCGCCGCCCACGCCTTCCATCATGACGTTGTCGCCCTTCTTGACCCGGCCGTCGCGCACGGCGATGTCGAGCGCCAGCGGGATCGAGGCGGCCGAAGTGTTGCCATGCTGGTCGACGGTGACGACCATCTTGTCCAGCGGCAAACCGAGTTTCTTGGCCGTGCTGTTCATGATGCGGATATTTGCCTGGTGCGGGATCAGCCAGTCGATCTGGTCCGACGTCATGTTGGCGTGTTCGAGGGCTTCGTGCGCGACCTTTTCCAGCACGGACACGGCCAGCTTGAAGACGGCCGGGCCATCCATGTACAGGAAGGCGCTGCCGTCCAGCGCGCCGCCAGCCAGGCTGCCCGGCACGCTGAGGATGTTCGAATGGCGGCCGTCCGCGTGCAGCTTGGTGGCCAGGATGCCCGGCTCTTTCGATGCCGTCATGACGATGGCGCCGGCGCCGTCGCCGAAAAGCACGCAGGTGCCGCGATCGTCGAAATTGAGGATGCGCGAAAACACTTCGGCGCCGATCACCAGCACGTTTTTATGCATGCCCGACTGAATAAAACTGTCGGCCGTGGCCACCGCATACACGAAACCGCTGCAGACGGCTTGCACGTCGACGGCGGCGCAATTGTTCGTGATGCCCAGCTTGTTTTGCACGATGCAGGCGGTGCTGGGGAAGCTGCCGAAGAAGTCGGGGGTCGAGCTGGCGACGATGATCAGGTCGAGGTCGTTGCCGTTCAGGCCAGCCATGTCCAGGGCCTTTTTGGCCGCTTCCACGCCCAGGTCCGAGGAGTTTTGCGTTGGCGCCGCGTAGTGGCGCGCCGAGATGCCGCTGCGCGACACGATCCACTCATCCGACGTCTCGATGCCCTTGGCGGCCAGCTGTTCGGTCAAGTCCTGGTTGGTGACGCGCTTCTCCGGCAGGTAGCTGCCGGTACCGATAATTTTGCTGTAAGTTTTGCTAAAAACAGTCATGCAAGTACCCGTCCACTAAATGGTAGAGCTTGTTGATGTAGGTTCATCCGGAACTGGCGTGCGCGGCATCAACTCGGCGATCAGGCTGGCCAAGTGCGCTTGCACGTCATTTTTTGCCGCATCAAAAGCGCGGCGCAAGGCCCATTCGAAGGAATAAGCATCGGCGCTGCCATGGCTCTTGAAGACGAGGCCACGCAAGCCCAGCAGGCTGGCGCCGTTGTAACGCGAAGGATTCAAACGGTTGCCGATGGCTTTCAGGGCCCCGCGGGCGATCAGCGCGCCCAGCATGGTAATCGGATTGCGCTTGAATTCGGAAGTGAGCACGTCTTTCATGAAGCGCGCCAGGCCTTCGATGGCTTTCAGGGTCACGTTGCCGACGAAACCGTCGCAGACGACGATATCGGTCGTGCCCTTGAAGATATCGTTGCCTTCCACGTTGCCGTAGAAGTTCAGCGCGCCACGCTCGTGGTCAGCCTGCAGCAGCTTCGAGGTGAGTTTCACCACTTCATTGCCCTTGATATCTTCCGTGCCCACGTTCAGCAAGCCGATCGTGGGACGTTCGATACCCTCCATGGCGGACACGAGCACGGAGCCCATGATGGCGAACTGGTGCAAGTGATGCGGTTCGCAATCGACGTTGGCGCCCAGGTCCAGCATATAGGTCGGGCCGTTCTTTTGATTCGGCAAGATGCTGCAGATGGCCGGGCGGTCGACGCCGGACATGGTTTTCAATACGTAGCGCGACACGGCCATCAAGGCTGCGGTATTACCGGCGGAAACGGAGGCTTGCGCCACACCGCTCTTGACCTGTTCGATGGCCACGCGCATGGAGGAATCCTTCTTGCGGCGCAGGGCCACTTCCAGGGGATCGTCCATGGTAACTTGTTCGGAGGCATGCAATACCGACAGGCGCGGATGCGTGTCGGCTTTATGTTTCTTCAGTTCGGCACGAATCACGTCTTCCAATCCAACAAGGATCAGTTCGGCTTCAGGCTCATGTTTTACGAAGGAAATTGCTGCGGGGATAGTGACTGAGGGACCGTGATCTCCGCCCATGCAGTCGATAGAAATTTTGATTGTCATTTGTGTTGATTCAATACCGCTG
Source organism: Janthinobacterium aestuarii (assembly GCF_046113285.1). NCBI lineage: Bacteria > Pseudomonadati > Pseudomonadota > Betaproteobacteria > Burkholderiales > Oxalobacteraceae > Janthinobacterium > Janthinobacterium aestuarii. The sequence continues at coordinate 2,122,636 of NZ_CP142524.1, read as the reverse complement.
CGGGCGTGCGGCAAGATGTGAATCGGACTGGAGCATATGCAGGGCGCAGCATGTCATGCACAGGCCTGGACAGCGTGATTCAAAATGACGGGTGTGCAAGATGAATTGCAGCCGATAAAAAAGAAGAAGCGGCGCCACGCCGAATAACCACGCAACACCGCTTTCATCTTACCCAACAAAAACGTCGATTACTCGTCGTTTTTGGTCTTCAACACTTTACGGCCACGATAGAAGCCGTTAGGGCTGATATGGTGACGCATGTGTGTTTCGCCGGTAACTGGCTCGACGCTCAATTGCGGCGCGACCAGGAAGTCGTGCGAACGGTGCATGCCGCGCTTGGAAGGGGTTTTCTTGTTCTGTTGAACTGCCATGATGACTCCTAATACATAAGTTCTAAAATTTTAGCACAATCGATTGGCAAATACATGCGAATCGAGTATCCCAGCGGCAAAGACTACCCGAAAATAGCCCGGACCGACATCGTTTATTACAATTACATTTCACTACACTTGCCATACTCGATTACTACACGCGTTTGACACGTTCTTTACAGGAAGCATAAAAAACCTACTGCGCTTCCCGCTATCGCCTCGGCGTTGCTCAGCGTACCTTCGTACGCTTGCGCTACTCAAGACGATATCGGGCCGCTCGCTACGGTTTTTTAAGGCTTCCTTTCTTACACTACTTATTCTGGCTTCAAGTCTTTCAGTGCCGCAAACGGCGACTTCTTTTCAGTCTTGAGAGCATCGAGCTGCGCCGTATCGGGGCAGACGTCGTGTTTGGGTACCTGCGGCAGGGCCAGCAAGGCTTCATCTTCGATCAGGGCCGCGGCATCCATGCTGCGGCTGCCGACGATCACGTCGATCGATTCATCGTTGATGATTTCTTCGATCTCGTCTGCGTGCTCGTCATCCTTGCCCAGCATCAGAGTGGTCGTCGAATCAATTGCGTAAGCATACGGAGTCAGGCAGCGCTGGCAAACCAGCTGAACGGTGCCGTTGACCGACAAGGTCAGTTGTGGGTAGCCCAGCTTGCTGGTGCCGCCGACGATCTTCCAGGCGATCTCGCCGGAATTATCTGCACAATCCTTGGTCAACCGGGTCATTTCAGCGACAGGAGTTACACCCTCGCGGCTCCCGCTGATACGACAAAAATCAAAGGCGTCGATCACAAAAGCATTCATTGGTAGAAAATTTCCCCGGAAAACCTGCGATAATAACAGGGTTTTTAGCACGGAGTCAAAGGCTAAGCATCTTTTTTGACGCAATCATTGCCATCAACATGACAACTTCATCAACACCGTCATGCCGCATGGAGCCTCAGTTATGGGCTCTGCGCCCTGGAATTTGCGTGAAATCCCACTGACATCGACCTGCGCGGCCATGCCGGCCGCCATCCACTACCGAATGATACCAACTTCCGCCCCATTGCGCTTGATTCTTGCATCGAGCTCGACCTACCGCAAGGAATTGCTGCAACGCCTGCGCCTGCCTTTCGAGGTGGCCGTTCCCGATCTCGACGAAAGCCCCCTGCCAGGCGAAAGCCCCAGCGCCACGGCCTTGCGCCTGGCGCAGGCCAAGGCGCAGGCCGTGCTCGACCGCTATCCTGGCAGTCTCGTCATCGGCTCCGACCAGGTCGCCACCCTGGACGGCGCGCAGATCGGCAAGCCAGGCAGCCATGCGAACGCCCTGCGCCAGCTGCAAACCATGCGCGGGCGCCAGACCGTGTTCCACACGGCACTATGCCTGCTCGACGGGCGCCACACTCCGGCCGTGGCCCAGGTGGAAGATATCCAGACCCTCGTCACCGTGCGCGACTTGCCCGACGCGGAACTGGACGCCTACCTGCGCATCGAGCAGCCGTACGACTGCGCCGGCAGCGCCAAGAACGAAGGCCTGGGCATCGCCCTGCTCGAACGCATCGACAGCACCGACCCGACCGCCCTCACCGGCTTGCCGCTGATCGCCCTCACCGGCATGCTGCGCAAGGCGGGCGTGGCGTTTTTTAAAATTTAAAATACCCCTAACGGCAACATCTGGGGTCAGACCCGACGGGTCTGACCCCGGCAGTTTGACGTTGGGGTACTAACATGACTGACTAAAATCCATGACCGGCACCCTGTACCTGATCCCCAACCACCTCGGCCTGTCCGATGGCGCCATCGACCCGCTGGCCCGCATCATTCCCGAGCAGGTGCGGCAGATCACCTCGCAACTCGATTATTTCGTCGCGGAAAACGCCAAGACGGCGCGCGCCTTCCTGAAATTGATCGGCAACCAGCATCCGCTGGCCAAGCCGCTGCAGGAAATCACGATTTCCGAACTCAACGTCAATACCCCGGCGCAAGCGCTGGCCGGCTTGCTGGCACCGCTGCTGGCGGGACGCGATGCGGGCCTCGTGTCGGAAGCGGGCGTGCCCGCCGTGGCCGACCCCGGCGCCGACCTGGTACGCCTGGCGCATCAGCACGGCATTAAAGTGCGTCCGCTGGTGGGCCCGTCGTCGATCCTGCTGGCCGTGATGGCCAGCGGCTTGAACGGCCAGAGCTTCGCCTTCAACGGCTACCTGCCCACGGACGCGGCCCTGCGCGCCAAGCGCATCAAGGAACTGGAAAGCCGTTCGCGCAATGAAAAGCAAACTCAGCTGTTCATCGAAACGCCATACCGCAACGCCGCCATGCTCGAAGCCCTCGTGGCGCAATGCGCGCCGTCAACCCTGATCTGCGTCGCCACCGACCTGAGCCTGGACTCGGAAAACGTGCAGACGTGGAATGGCGGACAGTGGAAGAAACAATTGGCCGCCGGCAAGGCGCCGGACTTCCACAAGAAACCCACCGTGTTCTTGCTGCTGGGACAGTAATTCCTCGCCAGCCAATAAAAAACGCCACGGTCGACTGCACCGTGGCGTTTGTATTACCTCACTACGACAGTCACTATACGCGACGTGTGCCCGTATTTTTCTGTCCACCCTTGCCCGTTTCCAATACGAACTTGGCGCCATCGTCGCGGCCCAGCACCTTGACCAGGTAAGGCATGACTTCACGCAGCATCGGCTCCAGGGTGTACGGCGGGTTCAAAATGAACATGCCGCTGCTGTGCAGGCCGAAGCCGTCCGGCGACGGCGTGTTGACGGTCAGGGTCACGTGCAGCCAGTCCGAGCTGGGCAATTGCTTGAGCTTGTCGGCGAACTGGCGCGATTCCATGCGCTGCAGCACCGGATACCAGACGGCGTAGATGCCGGACGGGAAGCGCACGAGGGCGTCGGCCAGGGTGTCCTTGACCTTGCGGTAATCCATCTTGTCTTCATACGGCGGGTCGATCAGCACCAGCGCGCGGCGCGATGGCGGCGGCAGCAGGGCCTTCAGGCTCTGGAAGCCGTCCGCCTTGGTGATGATGACGCGCTTGCCGCGCACGGTGGGACGCTCGCCCTGGGCCAGCGCATGCGCCTCGACCTTGCGGAAGTTGTCGGCCAGAATCTTTGCATCGGCAGGATGCAGTTCGAACAGGCGCAGACGGTCTTGCTCGCGGCTGACCTTGTCGGCGCAGTACGGCGAACCCGGGTAGTAGCGCATCTTGCCGCTCGGATTCATTTCCTTGATCAGCTTCATGTACTCGGCCAGCGAGGCCGGCCAGTCCGTACGGTCCCACAGGGGCGCGATGCCCGTTTCGTACTCGGCATTTTTCGAGGCATAACCGCCGTCGAGCGCATACACGCCCGCGCCGGAATGGGTATCGATATAACTATAGGCGGTATCTTTTTGATTCAGGTATTGCAATAACTGAATCTGCACATAATGTTTCAACACATCGGCGTGATTACCCGCGTGAAAGGCGTGGCGGTAACTCAACATAAGCTGGCTAATTCCATAATAAAAATAAACAAAGGCGGGAGCGCTGACACCGGGCAGGGCATGAAAACAGACTGGAGGGGGTCAGGCTGCGGGGCCAGGAAACAGCATGGACCAGCGTAATCAGCGCGCAATTATCAGCATTATCCACCAGAAAGGTGTATTGCATCAAAAAACACCCATAAACAAGCTCATGCATTCTCGGGACTGAGGGGGCCGGGCGCGGTAGAATACGCGCATCGGGCGCCCGCGCCCATCAGCCTACTAATATATACAGCCATGTACAGCCTGACCCTCACGACCGATAACCGCGCCGACGTCGCGGCAGCCCTGGCCGGCCCGCGCTGGACGGTGGCCTGCCTGTGCGCGCTGTGGTGCGGCACTTGCGGCAGCTACCGCGCCACGTTCGAGGAACTGGCCGCGCGCCATCCGGACACCGTCTTCGTCTGGATCGACATCGAAGACCAGGCCGACGTGGTGGGCGACCTCGACATCGACAACTTCCCCACCTTGCTGATCCAGCGCGAGGATAACGTGGCCTTCTTCGGCACCGTGCTGCCCGACGGCGGCCTGGCGCACCGCATGGTGCAGGCGCAGCAGGCGCTCAGCGCCGAGGAACTGGCGGCGCTGGCCACCAGCACGCAGGAACGGCGCGACTGGCAGCGCGACTGCAATCTGCGCCATTTACTGGCTACCACGCTGGCCTGATCCGCATCAAGCCAGGCGCAGCGGCAAGCTGCGCAGGCGTTTGCCCGTCAGACTGAACACGGCGTTGGCCACGGCCGGCGCGATCGGCGGCGTGCCCGGTTCGCCCACGCCTTCCGGATGCTCGGCGCTGGCGATGATGATGGTTTCAACCTCGGGCGTTTGCCCCATGCGCAGCACCGGATAGTCGTGGAAGTTGCCTTGCTCGACCTTCCCTTCCTGGAACGTGATCTCGCCGCCCAGCGCCGCCGACAGGCCGAACAGCACGGCTGACTCCATCTGCTGGGCGATGATGTTCGGATTGACGGCGATGCCGCAATCGATGGCGCACACGACGCGCTGCACGCGGATCTCGCCGTTTTCCACGGACACTTGCGCCACTTGCGCGACGATGCTGCCGAACGACTGGTGCAGGGCCACGCCATGCGCATGGCCGGGCGGAGCACTGCCCGCCCTGGCGACGGCTGCATCGAGCACGGCCAGGTGGCGCGGATGCTGCGTCAGCATGGCGCGGCGGAAGGCGATGCCGTCCTGCCCCGCAGCATGCGCGAGTTCGTCGATAAAGCTTTCCTTGAAGAATGCATTATGCGAATGCCCGACGGAGCGCCAGTAGCCGACCGGCACGGCACTGTCGGCGATCACGTGGGCGATGCGCTGGTTGGCGATTTCATACGGCATGTCGAATTCGCCTTCCGCCGTGGTCTTGTCCGGCCCCGCGCCGGGCAGGCCGAAATTGCGCTGCAGGTACTGGTGCGTGATGGAGCCGCTGACGGATTTATTGTCCCAGGAAGCGATGCGGCCATGCTCGTCGAGCCGGGCCGCGAAGCGGGCCAGCGCGGCGGGACGGTACATATCGTGCTTGGTGTCCTGTTCGCGCGTCCACACCAGCTGCACGGGCGCGCCATCGCACTGCAGCGCGATGGCCACGGCCTGCGCCACCATGTCCACTTCCAGGCGGCGGCCGAAACCGCCGCCGAGCAGCAGCACTTCAATGCTGACATCCTGCGCATCGACGCCGGCCACTTTCGCCGCCACGTCGACGGCGATGCCGGGCGCCTGCGTCGACACCCACAGCATCACCTTGCCATTTTTCACCTGCGCGGTGCAGTTGACGGGTTCCATGGCGGCGTGCGCAAGGAACGGCGCGCGGTATTCGGCCTTGACGCTGCGCAAGCCTTGCACGGCTTTACTTTCCACCTCGCCGCTGGCGTGGTAGGCGTAACCGGCCTCGGTGTCCAGCAGGCGGGCAAATTCCGCATACACGCCCGCGCTGGACAAGTTCGCCTGCGGGCCGGCCTTCCACTGCGTCGGCAAGGCGGCGGCCGCCTGTCTGGCGCGCCACCAAGTGTCGGCCACCACGGCGGCACACGAGACGCTGCGCTGGGCCAGCTGCGGCGTCAGGTCCAGCACTTGCTTTACGCCGGGCATGGCCAGGATGGGCGCCGCATCGAACGCGGACAAGGTATCGCCCAAGCGCGGCGGCAGATGCAGGGCCGCATACAGCATGCCGGGCGGACGCGCATCGATGCCGAAACGCGCGCTGCCGTTGACTTTGGACGGCGTGTCGCGGCGCGGCGCCGGCTGGCCGATCAGTTTGAAATCCTTGGGCGACTTCAGCACGGGCGTGCCCGGATCGATGGCGGCGGCGCGCTGCGCCAGGCTGGCGTAGCTGGCGCGCCGGCCATCGGGGTGGAGCACGTCGCCATTTTCCGTGCGGCATTGCGCGGCCGGCACCTGCCACAACGCGGCGGCGGCCCCCACCAGCATGGCGCGCGCGGACGCCCCCGCCTCGCGCATCGGACCCCAGCCATCCTTCACGCTCGACGAGCCGCCCGTGACGATCACGCCCAGTTCGCGCGCCGCCTTGGCCACCGTCCACTGGGCCAGCGCTTTGACGCGGCCCTGGTCATCGGGATGGAACGGCAGGCTATCCTTGAGCATGGCGACGTTGCCGAAGATTTTATCCATGGGCGCCTGGATCAGCTTGACGCTGGCCAGCGGCACGTCGAGTTCCTCGGCCACCAGCATGGGCAAGGCCGTGTGCACGCCCTGCCCCATCTCGCTGCGCGGCATGGCCAGGGTCACCGTGCCATCCGTGCCTATGGCCAGCCAGCCGTTCAAGGCCACGGCGCCATCCTGGAGCGGCAGCGGCGCACTGCCATGCAGGCGCTGGCGCGGCGGCAGCACGCCCCATCCCAGCACCAGGGCGCCCACGCCGGCCACGCCGAGGCCAAGGCCGCCGAGCAGGAAACGACGGCGCGACGGGGAGGATTGTGCGGCCATGGGCTGTCCTTTATAGTAGTGAGTGATCGATCCAGCGCTCCAGCATATCCTGTGCCAGCACCGGACGGCTATAAAAATAACCTTGCGCCAGCTTGCAGCCATGGCGCAGCAGGAAGGCGGCCTGCTCTTCCGTCTCCACGCCTTCGGCGATCACGGACAATTGCATGCTCTTGCCCAGCTGGATGATGGCAATCGCAATCGCTTCGTCATTGACGTCCGTCGAGATATCCTTGATGAAGGAGCGGTCGATCTTCAAGGTCTGCACGGGCAGCTGTTTCAGATACGCGAGCGAGGAATAGCCGGTGCCGAAATCGTCGATGGCCAGGCCCACGCCGATGGCGTGCAAGTCATTGATGAAACCGAGGGCGTCGCCCGTGTTCATGATGACGGATTCCGTCACTTCCAGCTGCAGCCGCTGCGGCTCGAGACCCGTTTCCTGCAAGATGGCGGCCACCATGCCGGCGATGCTGCCCCGTTCGAACTGCTTGACGGACAGGTTGACGGCCATCTTCGGCACGTGCAAGCCCTGCGCCTGCCAGCGCATCATCTGGCGGCACGCTTCGTCGAGCACCCATTTTCCCAACTGGTTGATGAAACCGCTGTCTTCGGCCAGCGGAATGAAACGCGCGGGCGGCACCAGGCCCAGTTCCGGGTGGTTCCAGCGCACCAGCGCCTCGACGCCGACCAGGCGGCCCGTGTCGATTTCCACCTGCGGCTGGTAATTGAGGAACATCTCGTTCTTCTCGATCGAGCGGCGCAAAAAGGTTTCCAGGCGCAGGCGCTCGACGCCCTCGCCCGTCATCGACGGCGCATAGAAGCGGTAGCCGTTGCGCCCGCGCGCCTTGGCCTGGTACATGGCCACGTCGGCATTACGTATCAGCATGTTCAAGTCCAGCGCATCGTCTGGATACAGGCTGATGCCCACGCTGCAGGTGACGAACAGTTCGTGGTCGGCCACCGTGAACGGCTGGTCGAACATGGTCATCAGCTTTTCCGCCACCTGCGTCGCGCCGTACTCGCCGTCGATACCCTCGAGCAGCACGATGAACTCGTCGCCGCCCAGGCGCGCCAGGGTGTCGCCTTCGCGCAGGCGGGCCGCCAGCTGGCCGGCCACCTTCTGCAGCAATTCGTCGCCCACGTGGTGGCCCAGGGTGTCGTTGACGTTCTTGAAGCGGTCCAGGTCGATGAACAGCACGGCCAGCTGCTCCTGGTCGCGCGCGGCGCGCAGCAGCGCGTGCTGCAGGCGGTCGTGGAACAGCAGGCGGTTCGGCAGCGCCGTCAGCGGATCGTGGTGGGCCATGTGGTCGAGCTTTTCCTGCGACTCCTTGACCAGCGTGATATCGCTGAACACGCCCACGTAATGCGTGGTGCCGGCGCGCGCGTCGCGCACGGCGCTGATGGTCAGCCACTCCAGATACAGCTCGCCGTTCTTGCGCTGGTGCCAGATCTCGCCACGCCAGAAACCGCTGGCCTTCAATTCGTCCCACATGGCCTGGTAGAACGCAGAGTCGTGGCGCGCCGAGCGTGTCAGCGAGGAATGCTGGCCCACCGCCTCGGCTTCGGTATAGCCGGTGATCTGCGTGAAGGCGGGATTGACGGTGACGATGATGCCGCCCGCATCGACCACCATCACGCCGTCGGCGATATGTTCGAGCACGGTGGCCGACAGGCGCAGCTTTTCCTCGGCTTCCTTGCGCGCCGTGATATCGGCATACACCCAGATACTGCCCTCGTTGGGGCGCAGGGGATCGAGCGCGCAACCGCTGACCAGCGCCCAGAACAGACTGCCGTCGCGGCGCTTGTACTGGCGCTCCTCGCTGAAATCGCCGCCCGCGGCCATTGCCGGATACTGGCGCTCGCCCGCCTCCTCGAAGTCATATGAGGTCATGAACACGATGGCGGTGGAACTGCCCGTCATCTCGGCATGGCCGTAGCCGAACAGTTCCTCGCAGCGGCGATTGACGGAAATGATGCGGCGGTGGCGCACGAACATCACGCCGAACATCACGTTGTCGAGGATCGCGCTCTGCTCCGTGAGCAGCGCCTCGATGCGCATCTCGTGGTGCTTGCGCTGGCTGATGTCGGCAATGATGCCATCGATCCAGATGACGCCCTGCTCGCCCGCCTGCGGCTGGCCATTCTCGGCCACCCAGCGCTCGATGCCGAAAGCGTCGATGATGCGGTATTCGAGCGCATACGGCCGTTCGTCGGCCACGGCCTGGCGCACGGCGCGGCGGTGCTCGCGCCGGTCTTCCGGACAGATCAGGTCGGCCCAGGCATGCGTGGTGCCGCGCATGAACTGATGCGCCGAATAGCCGGCGATCTCTTCGATGGCGTCGCTGACGAAATCGATGGGCCCATCGGGCCGGTAGCGGAAAACGGCACCCGGCACCTGCGTGACGATGGTGCGGAAACGCTCTTCGCGCTGACCCACATCCTCGAACAGCTGGCCGATGGCCGCGCGCATTTGCTCGAGCTGGGCCGTCAGGCGACCCAGTTCATCATTGCTGTGCGACGTCAGCGGCGTGTCGAAATCGCCGTGCGACAGGCGGTCGGAAAAGCGCGTCAGGCGGCGCAGGGGTTTGAGCAGGCGGCGGTTCAGGAACAGCACGATCAGCGCCATCGACACGGCCAGCTGGGCGCCCAGCACGAAAATATAGGACATCTGCTTTTCGCGCAGCTCCTGCTGGCTGCGCGCGTCGTCCATCTCGACGACGATGTGGCCGATGCGTTCGCCGCGCACGAGGATGTCGCGTTCGGCGCGGTACAGATTGCCCACGGGCCGCTGCGGCGCCTGCAGACGGATGAATTCCGTGTCGCCCTGCCCCAGCACCTTCACCAGCAGCACGGCGCGGTCGCGCATCACCGATTCGACCAGCGAATGGGCCGATTCCGCATTCATGTTCCACAGCGACTCCTGCATGCCCAGCGCCAGGATGTCGGCATTGCGCTGCAAGGCCTCGTTCAGGCTGGTGCGCGCCGACTGGCGCTCATGCACGCCGACCAGCACATAGCTGCCGAAAATGGCGGGCACGACCAGGCCGCCGAATACCACCAGCAGCAGGGCGCCATAGATCGATGAGCCGTACAGCACGCGCAGGCTGGCGCGCAGGCGCTGGTAAGGTGAATTAAACATGCGGCAACAGGGCAACAGGGATCAGGCGGGCGATCATCGAACTTTACAGGGGAATTCAGGTGACAAGGCGGGAAGAAACTTTTTCAAAAGCAATTATGCATGGAAAAAGCGGGAAAAGTCACCAATAAACACGTGTCAGCATCCAGGTCATGCTATATAGACAGGCTTGAAAAACCACACGTGGGCCGGCGCGCCCGGGCGGCGCCAGCAAAAAAGCGCGCGGCTTGCTATCATCGCGCCACTTTACCTAGAGGAACCACCATGACCTTCTCCATCTACTCCGCTTCGATCCCCGTCTTCAAACAGATCCTGGGCAGCCTGGCCGCCATCCTGGACAAGGCGGAAACGCACGCGCAAGACAAGAAAATCGACCCGAACGCCCTGCTGCAATTCCGCTTGTTCCCGGACATGCTGCCGTTCGTGCGCCAGATCCAGATCGCCACCGACTTCGCCAAGGGCTGCGGCGCGCGTCTGGCCGGCGTGGCCGTGCCGCCGTATGAAGACAGCGAACAGAGCTTTGCAGAGCTGAAAGCGCGCATCGTGAAAACCATCGCCTTCCTGGAAAGTCTGCCGCAAGCGGACATCGACGGCAGCGAAACGCGCGCCATCACCACCGGCAGCGGCGAAAAGACCAAGCACTTCACGGGCCAGACCTATCTGTTCCACTACGCGCTGCCGCACTTCTTCTTCCATGCGACGACGGCGTACGACATCCTGCGCCACAATGGCATCGAAGTCGGCAAGAAGGATTTTATCGGCAGTTATTAATAGTTGACGCCAAAAGTACCGGGGTCAGACCCTCGCGGCCGCCAACGCTGAGCTCTGCGTTGGCGGCCTTGGGGGTCTGACCCCAGCAGTTGCCTTTGGGTTTGGCAATACAAACGTCAAGTATTCCGGCGCGGATACCCCTGCGCCAGGATGCGCACCCACACCACTTCCTTCTCCTCGTCCGTCATCGACACCCAGTGGGCCACTTCCACCACGGTGCGGCCGCAGCCGCGGCAGATTTCATCGAACGTCGTCGAGCACACGGCCACGCAGGGCGTGTCTGGACGCGGCGGCAATTCCTTGTCAGCCATCAGGATACCTTCGGCAAGCCGAGCTTTTCCCAGCCTTCGACGCCCAGCGCTTCCAGGGTGGCGATATTCTTGTCGAAGATTTCCGACGCTTCCGGGAACGCTTCGACGGCGCGCTCGATGCTGTCTTCGCGCAGCAGGTGCAGGGTCGGGTACGGCGAGCGGTTGGTGTAGTTGCTGATGTCGTCCTCGAACGTCTCGGCAAACTGGTAGTGCGGGTGGAAACTGGCCACTTGCAGTTCGCCGGCCAGGTGCATGTCTTCCACGGCCGCGTCGGCCACATCGAGGAACTCGTTGTAGTCGAGGAAATCGTTCAGGGTGTAAGGGTGGATCAGCAAGGTCGTGTCGATCTGTTCCGGGTCCGTGTCGGCCAGGGTTTGCAGCTCGTCCATCAGCATCGCCAGCAGATCTTCCGGGTTCTCCGACTCGCATACCACATAGCGGATCTGCTTCTTGACGTGCACGGCCTTGGCGAACGGGCACAGGTTCAGGCCGATCACGGCCTTTTCCAGCCAGGCAACGGTATTGGCGATGATGACGGCGTTGTCGTCGTCGTGGCGCGGCGGGGTGTTCATATACTTAACTCTCTATCAATAAGGCAGCCGGCAGCCAAATGGCCGGCCAAAGCCAAATTGTACGCACTCTTTGCGCAGTCTCATACCGGACGGGCGCCAAGCTTGCGCCAGCCTCGTCGCCATGTATGCTATAACAGCGGCCGAATCGCACATCTGGCAAATTAAATTTGTAATAATTGCATTATTAGCGACTGGAAACATCGCTATTGACGCCTATGTGCTGTCATCATGCTGACATAATTCTTGACTCCGGCATGTGGATATACGTACACTCGCAGCTTGATCATGGGTCTGTCCGATGTTTCTCCGACGACAACAATGGAACACTATGCACGAAAACTCCTTTAAATCTACCGTCCTGGCGGCGTTGGCCCTGGCGCTTGCGCCCGCCCTCAGCCAGGCGTACGAAGCCGGTGTTGAGAGCGATAACGCGCCAGTCGCGGCCGCCGCACCAGCCCTGATCCCGATGACCGCCCAGGTCACGGCGAAACTCCCCACCCTCGACAACCGCCTGCAAAAGACCGACCGTCTGCTGAAAAACCTCAGCGACAATTCCGATCCGCTGCGCGAAGCCGACGTCTGGGGCCGCATCCGCAGCGGCTATGCGATTCCCGACATCAACAACCAGCTGGTGGCGAATCACGTCAACTGGTACGCCACCCGCCCCGACTACATCGCCCGCACCACGGCACGCGCCTCGCGCTACATCTTCCACGTGGTGCAGGAACTGGAAAAGCGCGGCATGCCGACGGAACTGGCCTTGCTGCCGTTCATCGAGTCCGCCTTCAACCCGCAGGCGTTCTCCAGCGCCAATGCGGCCGGCATGTGGCAATTCGTGCCCGCCACCGGGCGCGATTTCAACCTCAAGCAAAACATGTTCAAGGACGAGCGCCGCGGCGTGCTGGCCTCGACCGATGCGGCCCTGACATACCTGCAGCGCCTGTATGACATGTTTGGCGACTGGCAACTGGCCCTGGCTGCCTACAACTGGGGCGAAGGTTCGGTGCAGCGCGCCATCAAGAAAAACCAGGCACTGGGCAAGCCGACCGACTTCGAAAGCCTGGCCGACCTGATGCCGGCCGAAACGCGCAACTACGTGCCGAAACTGCAAGCGGTCAAAAACATCATCGCCAATCCGGCCCAGTTCGGCCTGACCCTGCCCGTGGTCGACAACCAGCCCTACTTCACGGCCATCGACAAGACCAGCGACATCGACATCACCGTCGCCGCCCAGCTGGCCGAACTGTCGATGGATGAATTCAAGGCCTTGAATCCGCAATTTAACCGCCCCGTCATCATCGGCGGCGAAAAGACCAAGATTCTGTTGCCGCAGGAAAACGCCGCCAAGTTCACCACCAACCTGGCGCAATGGGGCCATGCCTTGTCGAGCTGGACCACGCACAAGATCACCAATGCGCGCGAACGCATCGAAACCCTGGCGTCGAAATTCGGCACCACGGCCGACGTGCTGCGCCAGGCCAACAACATTCCCCAGCGCACCAGCCTGCGCGCCGGTTCCACCATCCTCGTGCCGAAAACCTCGGCCACGATGAACAGCGACATCACCCAGGAAATCGCCGACAGCGCCACCATGCTGCTGGAAGCGGACCGTCCTGAACGGGCCGCCAAAGCGCTGCGCCGCGTCGCCAAGGGCGGCAAGGCGCAAACAGCACCGATCTCGCTGGTGAAGCCGCGCATCCAGCGTGGCGGCGGTAACAGTCGGGCAAAAGCGCGTCACTGATCGCCTGAGTTGTATTGACGCACTTCACCGGCCGCCACAGCTTTGCTGTCGCGGCCGGTTGTACATTCGCCCGACCCACCACCCCAGACAGGAGTCGTCATGGCTTTCTTGCAAGGCAAAAAAATCCTCATCACGGGCTTGCTGTCGAACCGCTCCATCGCCTATGGCATCGCCAAGGCTTGCCACCGCGAAGGCGCCACCCTCGCCTTCACCTATGTGGGCGAGCGCTTCAAGGAGCGCATCACGGAATTTGCGGCCGAATTCGGCAGCGAACTGGTGTTCGACTGCGACGTGTCCAGCGATGAACAGATCAGCGCCGTCTTCCGCGACCTGGCACGCCACTGGGATCAATTGGACGGCCTCGTGCACGCCATCGGCTTCGCGCCGCGCGAGGCGATCGCGGGCGACTTCCTCGACGGCCTGTCGCGCGACAGCTTCCGCATCGCCCACGACATTTCCGCCTACAGTTTTCCCGCCATGGCCAAGGCGGCCCTGCCCCTGCTGCATCCGGGCGCGTCGGTCCTGACCCTGACCTACCTGGGCGCCGTGCGCGCCGTGCCCTACTACAACACCATGGGCCTGGCCAAGGCGTCGCTGGAAGCGTCCGTGCGCTACCTGGCCGAATCGCTAGGCCCGCGCGGCATCCGCGCCAACGGCATCTCCGCCGGCCCCATCAAGACACTGGCCGCTTCCGGCATCAAGGATTTCAGCAAGTTGCTGGGCTTCGTGGCCGAGCACGCCCCGCTGCGCCGCAACGTCACCATCGAAGAGGTCGGCAACACGGCCGCCTTTCTGCTGTCCGACCTCGCGTCGGGCATCACGGGCGAGATTACCTACGTCGATGGCGGCTTTTCACAAGTGATGGCCGTCAATCCCGAAGTAGAGTAAGCGGTGACGTGTGCCGACCTGGCGGCATGCCAAGGGAATGTATCAGCTGGAGCCCGGCCTGCACGGCAGGCACCGCCGCTGCCCGCCGACATCGTGGCCATGCTCAATTAAACGGGCGAAATCTACGTATTCCTACTGATTTCAGATAGGAAACATCTTCAAAACGTGGTAGGACTTGCGTTTCTTCCCATTTAGCCCGTGCAAAACGGCGGCAAATACGGTATAGTGTCGTTGTGCGCTGCAATATGTTCCCTTGAAGCGATGGCAACACCGCAGTCATGCACTACAAACTTAGCAGCTTCGCAAGCCTTAGCGCATCCACAGGATGCCGCTTATAAAGCCCTCCCGCCTTGTGTGTCGCACCTGACACCGTCCCGGCGCAAAGCTTTTGTGCCGAAATTTCTTTTTAGTTGAGTCATTTCGTTTTGGTTGGCGTTGCTATTTTGCGTTCTGCTTTTTGCAAGAACGCTGATTTTTACGAAAGAAAAGAATGACATTTGAATCCTTAGGCCTGCATCCGTCCATCATCGCCGCTCTGACCGAATCGGGCTACACCGCGCCAACCGCGGTACAGTCGCAAGCGATTCCAGCCGCGATCGAAGGCCGTGACCTGCTGGTCTCGTCGCAGACCGGTTCGGGCAAGACCGCAGCTTTCATGCTGCCGTCGCTGCACAAACTGGCCAGCGCCGAACAAAGTGCCGCCGGCAAGACGCCGAACCAGGAAATGCAAGCATCGCGCGCCCGCGGCGAGCGTCCACGCTTCAAGGCTGCCCAGCCAAAAATGCTGGTACTGACGCCAACGCGCGAACTGGCCCTGCAAGTGACCACCAACACCGACAAGTACAGCACCGGCATCCGCCGCATCAAGGCTGTGTCGATTCTGGGCGGCATGCCTTACCCTAAACAGATGCAATTGCTGGCCAAGAATCCTGAGATCCTGGTCGCCACCCCTGGCCGTCTGATCGACCACATGGATTCGGGCAAGATCGACTTCTCGCAACTGGAAATCCTGGTGCTGGACGAAGCCGACCGCATGCTGGACATGGGTTTCATCGACGACATCGAAAAAATCGTGGAAGCGACGCCGGAAGGCCGTCAAACCATGCTGTTCTCGGCAACCTTGGACGGCGTCGTCGGCAACATGGCCCGCCGCATCACGAAAAACCCGCTGGTCATCCAGGTGGCAAGCTCGAGCAACAAGCATGAAAACATCACCCAGCGCGTGCACTTCGTCGACGATCTGTCGCACAAGAATCGCCTGCTGGACCACCTGCTGCGCGACGAATCGCTGGACCAGGCTGTTGTGTTCACCGCCACCAAGCGTGACGCCGACACCATCGCCGACCGCCTGAACATCGCCGGTTTCTCGGCTGCCGCCTTGCACGGCGACATGCATCAGGGCGCGCGTAACCGCACCCTGGACGGCATGCGCCGCGGCCAGGTCAAAGTGCTGGTTGCCACCGACGTTGCCGCCCGCGGCATCGACGTGCCGACGATCACCCACGTGTTCAACTACGATCTGCCGAAGTTCCCGGAAGACTACGTCCACCGCATCGGCCGTACCGGCCGCGCTGGCCGCAATGGCCTGGCCATCTCGCTGGTGAACCACGCTGAAGGCATGAACGTCAAACGCATCGAACGCTTCACCAAGCAATTGATCCCGGTCAATGTCATCGAAGGTTTCGAGCCGAAGAAAACGGCATCGGCACCACGTTCGAGCGCCCGTCCAGGCGGCTGGAAACCAGGCGACAACCGTGGCGGCGCGAAGCCAGGCCAACGCACGTTCAGCAAGCCGGGCGCACCACGCAAGGACGGCGCGCCGAGCACCGGCGGCGGCTACAAGGGTTCCAACCCGCGCAGCACCGACGGCGCACGCCGCAGCTACGGCGACCGTTAATCACGGTTAGCCGCTGCAAGTCGCAGTAGGAAAAAAAGCCACCAGCGTAATCTGGTGGCTTTTTTTTGCCCGCCGATTTGACAGCGGCATACCGGCTGACTGCGCCTCTCGGGAGAGATTTCCTATCATAAAAAATGAAAATACTTTCAGATAAAAAACATAAAGGCATCGCATAATCACATACGTTACTCAAGATCAAACTTCACTGGAGTTTTCAGAATATAGTCACATCAGAGAATGCAGATAACAATTAATTCATTGATGTAGCCACGACTGGAAATTTCCTCCATGAATTCCAATCCCATACCGGAAAGCAACTCCCCCTCCCCGGAGGAGAAATCCTCGATCGAGTCGAGAGTACATTCAATGGATCTTCGAATAAATCGCCTTGAGAATCCTGAGCACGGAAGATTTGAAATAATTCAAAAAAGAACAAGCTTCCTGGCTTTACTCATTGGCATACTTTTAAGTGGAATTTCTCTTTTTGACATTTTCTGGAGCCAGCCACGCAATGAACTTTTCAGGGATATGGAAGAATTCAACAAATCCGTGAATGCCGTGTCAAATCTGCGTCAGAACATGATCCAGATTCAATACCAGTCGAACAATCCGCAAATGCTGATGGCGATGAATTCCATGGTCTCTCCGCAGGTACTGGCAAACATACAATATGCAACAGCATTACTACCGCGCCTCGGTGACCATGCGGGAATTCCCCAACTATTGGTACTGATATCGGAAGCGTTGAATATTTATGACTGGAAAAGTGCCACGACCCTGGTTGAACGGGCCGTTGCCATCAAGGATGCCGTACCCTCGATGCAATCGGAAGCGCGACGATACAAGGCGCGACTGATGTTTTCGACCGGAAAAATACAGGAAGGACGGGCTGCTTATCAGGACTCCCTGAATGTACTGCGCAGCGAATCAGCATTCGGCATTAATGGAGCCAGGGCCTACATCATCGCGGATTGGGCAATTTCAGAATTCGCCATGGGAGACTGCAATTCCGGGAACGAACGGATCGGACAATTCATTCAGCTCTTGCAAGACCCGGAAATTCTACCGCTCTCTCGTTCCGGATTGATTTCCACACTAAAAAATCAGCTTGAGCAGATCCAGTCAAGAAAAAAACGATGCACCTTCCCCAAAGAGCTGGAAGATGCAAGCTAGCCGCTGATTTCAAAATTACTGTGCTAAAACTATCCGTACCATACAATTGAAGCGTCATCACTGAAAAATGAAAACGTTAACGGTATCTCTGTTTCTCATTGTTTTGGCCGCAATCCTCAGCCCGCCAGCCGCTGCGCAAGTCATTCTTCAACCCATGGGGATCGCCCCCATCATTGCCGGACAAACCCTGACATGCGGCGGCGCGGTTTCCTATGTGGCCGCCATCCCCGATATTGCAATGGCATCGCCAGGCGTATTATTATTCCGCCCTGATTTTTTCTACCTTCCGCCTTTTATACAATGGTATATCTATACGCATGAATGTGCGCATCAATATGTGGGCAGCAACGAAAGGGCCGCCGATTGTTGGGCAATACAACTGGGCAGAGATCAGGGTTTTTTGCCGCCGCAAGCCATTCAACAAATATGCGCCTTCACATTCCCCAACCCGGGCGACTGGACGCATTTACCAGGCCCCATACGTTGCGCAGAAATGCAAATGTGCTACGCACATGGCCAATAACCGGCTGAGGCCATTCATGACGCTACACAACTACTTCTTCGACACCTTCTGGCGCGACAGCTTGCGCAGCTTGGCTTGCTCGAAGCGCGCATGCTGCTCCGGCGTCTCGAGCACCAGTGGCGGCACGGCCACCGGCTTGCGGTTGGCGTCCACGGCCACCATCGTGAAATAGCAGCTGTTGGCGTGGCGCACCAGGCGCTGCTGGATGTTTTCCGTCACCACGCGGATACCCACTTCCATCGACGTCGTGCCCGTGTAATTGATCGAGGCGAGGAACGTCACCAGCTCACCCACGTGGATAGGCTGCAGGAACATCACCTGGTCCACGGACAGGGTCACCACATAGCTGCCCGAATAGCGGCTGGCGCAGGCGTAGGCGACGCTGTCGAGGTATTTCAGGATGGTGCCGCCATGCACGTTACCGGAAAAGTTGGCCATATCGGGCGTCATCAGGACCGTCATCGTCAGTTCGTGGGCCGACCAGTTCATCGCGCTGTCCAAAGTGTTCTCCAAGGGGAAAATGAAAAAATGAGGGGGATGTGAAAACCGGCCACTGGGGCCGGTTGCCGGGACAGGCTGTTACAGTCCCAGGTTGTCGATGTCGGCCAGCGATTCGCGGCCCTTGTCGGAAATGTCGTGGCCCTCGCCTTCGGCGCGCGCCACGATGTGGGCTTTCTTGCCCAGGAAGTAAGCCACGTCCGACTCCAGTTTGGTCAGCGGATCGGCGGCGACGGCGCGCAGCCCCATGATGCAGCGGCGCAGGAACAGCAGTTGCTGCGCCTTATCGGTGATGGACAGACGGCCATCGCGTGCATAGCTGAGCAGCTTCAGGCCCGACAGGCGCTTGGCATTGCGGGCAACGCAAGCACTGGGGCGCTCGGTCTTGATGCCGCGTGCAACTTGCTCCAGCGCGTCATATTCATCGGTTGTTAATTTCTCGTTCTTCATTACTTTTCCATAAAAGGCCAGGTGTTCGGCCCCCATGGTACGCGCCCCGCTGCGCATCGGCAACAGGCAACGTGCATCTACCGCCGCCAGCCAGGCGGCCAGGCGGCGGAAACACGCGTGTGATGAGCGTTATTTGTAGCTGCGCAGCAGCAGCCATGCGAGGCCGCAACCAGCAACGGCACCCGCCAGGGCCAGCGCCACGAGGTGTTTGCTGGTGATCACAGGCCGCCGGCCCAGGTAGATTTTGTTATGCAAGGAATTGCCCACGATGGTCTCCTGTACAAGAATTTTTATGATGTCTCATTATAAGAACAGAATCGTGACGGCCGCATGACACTCGACAGTTGGGGCTTGATTTGTATCCACTCGGCAACATTTGTGGGCATTTTTGTTGTTTAAATGGCGTACCTCCGGCGGGGCCCGCGCCTTCCATTTCTGACTGGAAATAAACACGGCGCACGCCTGCCCACCGCAGGCCTTGGCGCGGCGCCATGGCACGAAAACCGCTCAATGCATTTTCACGGGCGGTGGCGGCGGCGTTGGCTCCTCGACCGGCACGGGGTCGATGTGCGGCGGCTGTTCCGGCGGCGGCGTGAGGGGATCGCCTTCCGGCGGTGGCGGCATATCGGGTTCGGGCGTGCTGTGTGCACGCAGCGGGGAAAAACGGAATTGTGGCTGCATGGTGGCCTCCTTTGCCCCACTCTAGCCGATGCGGCCAAATCCTGGCGCCCGCCAGTGGCACGCTGCAGGGGAACTAAACGGCGTGGCGCCACTCCAACTTGGCAGGCATCCCCTACAGCACGAGTGCAAGCGACCCTATGGCGCGCAAGAAAATCCTCTTTATGGCCGAGGCAGTGACCCTGGCCCATGTTGGCCGCCCACTGAGCCTGGCCCAGGGCCTGGACGAGGAAGCGTACGAGGTGCACTTTGCCTGCGCCGACGGGTATGACTTTTGTTTCAGGCAAGCCCACTTCCGCCGCTGGCGCATCGACAGCATTTCATCACTGCAATTTCTGCAGGCGCTGGCCCACGGCAAGCCCGTCTATACGGAAAGCACCTTGCACGCGTACGTGGAAGATGACTTGCGCCTGCTCAATGCCGCCCAGCCCGATCTCGTGATCGGCGACTTTCGCCTGTCGCTGTCCGTCAGCGCGCGCCTGCAGCACATTCCCTACATTACCGTCAGCAACGCCTACTGGAGTCCCTGGGTGCGCCAGCATTACACGGTGCCCAGCCTGCCCCTGACGGGCGTGCTGCCCATCTGGCTGGCCGATCCCCTGTTCCGCCTGATCCGCCCGCTGGCCTTCGCCTCGCATGCCGTCCCCCTGAACCGCGTGCGCCGACGCCATGGCCTGCCATCGCTGGGCAGCGACCTGCGGCGCATCTATACGGATGCCGACCGCACCTTGTACGCCGATATTCCCCAGCTATTTCCGCCGCATGGCATGCCACCCACGCACGACTACCTGGGTCCCATCATCTGGGCGCCGCCGCTCGACTTGCCGGACTGGTGGCAGCGACCGGAACTGAGCAGCGGACGGCCGATCGTCTATGTCACCCTGGGCAGCTCGGGCCAGGGGCAATTGCTGCCGCGCGTGCTGCGCGCGCTGGCGCCCCTGCCCGTCACCGTGCTGGCGGCCACGGCCGGCACCATCCGCGTCGATGCCGTGCCGCCGAATGCCTATGTCGCGCCCTTTCTGCCGGGCGACGCGGCCGCCCGCCGTGCCAGCCTGGTGATCTGCAACGGCGGCAGCCCCACCAGCCAGCAGGCGCTGACGGCAGGCGTGCCCGTCATCGGCATCGCCGGCAACCTCGACCAATTCCTCAACATGCACGGCATCGTGGGCGCGGGCGCCGGCCTGCTGCTGCGCGCCGACCGTTTCCAGGAAACCGCCCTGCGCCATGCCGCCACCCGCATGCTCGACGATGGCCGGGCCAGGCTGGCGGCGCGCCAGCTGGCCACCGCCATGCGCGACTATGTGCCCGGGCAACGCTTGCTGTCCCATCTGCACGCCCTGCTGGGCTCGTCGCCCCGTGGTAGCCAGCCTTGACGGGCGGCGTCGGTTTTTCTTACAACGCGTCCGGCAACACCTGCACTGTGTCAACAAAAGCACGCCAAGTCATTGATTTCAAAAGAACCTCATGCGTTGGCATGGAAGTCGCTTAAGTCTGGCCATGAGCACCTGCCGACAGGACTCAGGCAAGACTTCCACACTCACTCAACTACGAGGTGAATGACATGAAACTTTCTAAACTGAAACTGCTCCCGGCCGCAGCAGCATTGGCCATGCTGTGCGCGGCCGGTAGCGCACAAGCGGGCGCCTACGGCTATTCCTACAACAACATCTTCGGCCTGGTCATCGCCGTGCCGACGGGCCAGATCACGGTGGCCAACAGCACCACGATTTCGCGCAGCACGGCCACCCTGAACGGCGTGAGCGTCATCAACGGCGGCGCCGGTTCGCTCGACGCGCCGCGTGCCAACGTCGGTGCCGTCACCAAGGGCGAAAACGACTTCACCCAGCAAGGCCCCACTGGCACCTATTCGCGCGGCGATGCGCAGATCGTCAGCACGCAGTTCCCTTCGTTCCCGCCCGGCTCCACCTCCACCCAGGTGGTGAACGTGGCCGAAGCCCATCTGGGCGGCCCTGCCGGTACGGCCGATGCCTCCGGGCGCAATGGCTCGACCACGGGTTTTTCCGTCGATTTCGTCGTCGGTTCGCCCACGGCGACGCTGAGCTTTGACTTCCTGGCGTCGCCCTTCATGCAGGTCTTCCTGCAAAGCACGGTCGGCCAGTTGTCCACGGCCACGGCCAACCTTGTCGTCACCTTCACCATCACGGATGCAGCCGGCCTGACGGTGTTCAACTGGACGCCCGATGGCGTGATCGGCTCGGGCATCTTCGGTGGCACGGAAAACGCCGACGGCGCCAACCTGAACACCAGTCTGGCGACCAATTTCCTGACGCGCGGCAACCTGTTCACCTACGACCCTTCCGGCTGCGGCACGCCCACGGGCACGGGCGTGGGTACGGGCTGCGGCAGCAACTTCAGTTCCGTCAGCAATGCTTTAACGGCCGGCAACTACACCTTGACCTTGAATGCGGTGGAAAGCGTGGACCTGGTGAAACAGGCGGTGCCGGAACCTGGCACTCTGGCACTGCTGGGTCTGGGCCTGGCTGGCCTGGGCTATGCCCGCCGCCGCAAGCTTGCCGCCTGAACCAGGCAACAGGGGGATTTACAGGCGAGGGAGTCTCCTCGCCTTTTTTTATGTGGCAAGCCTGTCGGTTTTCCTTACAACGCGGCCGACCGGCAGATGAGGATTTTCATGACTACATTTTCTTGTACCCGCTTGCCAACGGCCCTGCTGGCCTTGCTGTTGCTGGCCAGCAGCGGCACTGCCGGCGCCGCCGCCTATGGCTATTCGTACACCAGCGTCTTTGGCCTCGTCATCAGCAACCCCACCGGCTCCACCACCTTGGTCAGCAATATCGACCTGTCGCGCACCACCGCCACGCTCAATGGCAGCAGCGTCATCCACGGCGGCAGCAACGAGATCGATGCGCAGCAAGCGACACGCGGCGCCGTCACCAAGGGGGAAAATGATTTTACGCAACAAGGCATGGGCACGGCCTCGTTTGCGCGCGGCGAGGCGCAGATCGTCACCTCGCAAATCCCCCCCTTTCCGCCAGGCTCGACCAGCACGCACACGGTGAATGCGGCGGAAACCTTCCTCACGGGCGGCGGCAGCGCCGACGCCTCGGGACGCAACGGTTCCAGTACCGCGATGACCGTCAATTTCGTCGTCGGCCAACCGGGCGCGACCCTGGCCTTCGACTTCCAGGCCCTGCCTTTCATGCAGTTGTACCTCGATGCCCTGGCCGGCACGGGCTCGGCGGCCACGACGAATATGGCGATGACGTTTACCATCATCGATGAACATGGCCAGATCGTCTTCAACTGGGCCCCCGACGGCAACCTGGGCTCCGGCATCCTGGGCGGCACCGAACTGGCCGACGCCGCCAGCCTCAATACAGGGTACGCACAAACGCCGCTGACCAGCGGCAGCGTGTTCACCTACGATCCCGGCGGCTGCGGCGCGCCCACGGGCACCGGCATCGGCACGACGTGCGGCGGGCAGTATGGCGCCGTCACGGACAACCTGGTGGCAGGCAGCTATACCCTGGTATTGAACATGCTGAACAGTTCCGAACTGGCCTATGTGCCGACGGACACGCCGATACCGCTACCGGGCACCTTGCCGCTGCTGGTGGCGGGCCTGGCCGCGCTGGCTGCCCTGGCGCCACGGCGGCGGCGCTGACCGCGCAGGGAGTCACGCCTCACGGCCCAGCCGTGGGCGCCACCAGCAAGTCTTGCAGCGGACGGCGCAGCGAGCGCGCACTGGCCGCCGGCCCGGCGCCGATGCGCCCTAGGAACACGGCCCGCTCGACCGCCGCCTCCCCCAGCACGCCCTGGCATTGCACGGCCAGCTCCTGCGCCATGTCCTGCATGCCATCGGTGCGCGAAAAGGCGCGCCGTTCGCGCACGTAGCGGGCAAAGATCAGCGGCGTCAGTTCCGGCTGCAATTGCAGTCCCAGTTGCGTGGCCGTCAGCCAGAAGCGCTGCATGGCGCGGCCGGCCGCCACGTAATCGTCGATATGGCGCGGCGGCGCATCGGCCAGCAGCACGAAATGCGCGGCACAATACAGGCCCGGCAGCAAGTCCATCTGCAGCCGCGGGGCAATCGTGCCACCCAGCCAGGTATTGAAAAAATCCACGCGGCGCCAGCTGTGCATGACCCAGCGCATCAGCCGCGCCGTCATGGCATCGACGCCGAGCGCCTGCTCCGGGATGCGGTCGGCACTGAAGCGCGCCCCCCATTCAATGACGTCGCGGTGCACCTTGTGCGCTTCGGGCATGGTCAGGCGCAGCTTCGCATTGTCGAACATCAGCCGCGCGCAGGCCAGGCGCGCGCGCCCGCCTTCGAACCACTGCACGCCGTAGCCGGGCGGCAAGCTGGCCGCCAATGCCGCCTTTTCGCTGGCGCGCAGGCTGCGCGTGCTGAGCCGGCGCCGCTGCACGCTGCGCTGGGGCAGGAAGGCCGCCAGCGGATCGGGCAGCATGCCCGGGCTGTCGACCAGCCGTACGTCGAAGGTGGGCAAGGTGTCGGGCATGGACAAACGCCGGCGCGCTTCCATGCGCAAGCCGTGACAGCTGGCCGCCAGGGCCATGCTTTCAAGCAAGGCACCCAGCGACAGCTGGCTGGGATGGCCGTCGAGGTCGTACACGCAATGGCTGCGCGTATCGAAACCATGCACGACCACGTGCCGCTGGTCCACGACTTCAAAGCGCCACGGCTGCGTATTGTCGCCGCTGGGCGCCCAGCGCGCCTGCTCGAGGATGTTTTCCAGCACGGGATCGTTCAGCAATGCTTGCGCCATTTATGCCCCCTGTGCGGCGCGGCGCCGCTTGATGATGGCCATCGTCAGGCGCTGCAGCGGATGACGGTTGCCGCCTGGACGCCAAGTATGCACGAGCTTGTTGCGGTAGGCGTCGAAATGCACGCCGTGCGGCGCCGCCATCACCTTGCCCCGTTTTAACAGGATTTTCAAGGCTTCCGTGGCGGCCGCGCCCGCGCACAACTGGCAGCCCATGATGGTCGACGGTCCGCGCCGCTCCTTCAGGTTGATGGCGGACGGGTCGACCAGATAGGGGCCGTGCAAGCCGGACGGCGCCAGCCCGACGAGAAAGCGCAGGGCCTTTTCTTCCTCGGGCAAGTCGCCCCAGCCAAAATACTCTTCGAACGTCATGCCGCCCGGCATGAAGCTGAGCACGGCCGTGCCCATGCCCAGCGGTGCGGCCGTGATGGCGGGAATGCCCAGGCGTGCGCACGTGGCGAAGGTGGCCTGGCGCGCGGGGAAGGCAAAGAAATCCAGGCCATCCACGTACAGGTCGACACCGGCAAAGTACTCCGCCAGGTTGCTGTCGTGTATGCCGTCGGGAAATTGTTTAATCTCCAGTTCGGGATTGATGTCCTTCGCCATCTGCGCCAATACGGCCACCTTGGGCTGGCCCAGGGTCGACATCATGGCGCCGGCCTGGCGGTTGAAGTTGGCGATATCGAAGGTGTCGAAATCGGCGATGTGGAAGGCGCCGATGCCCAGCCGCGCCAGGGTCAGCAAGTGCACGCCGCCCACGCCGCCCATGCCCGCGATGGCCACGCGCTTGCCGCGCAAGCTGTTTTGCTCCGCCTGCGTGACCCAGCCCAGGTTGCGGGCAAATGCCGCGTGATAGGAAAAACCTTCTGTCATGCTCACCTCTTCTGTGCATCCATTGCGGACGAAAAAGTTTGGACAGGTGAGCCGGGGATAAGTTCCCCCGTGACAGATAAAAAGCGGCTAGCGCGTCAGGCGCCGCTGCGCCGCGGCCGGCGCCACGGCGCCCACCTTGAATACGCTGACGATCTGCGCCAGCCCGGCCGCCTGCTCGTTCATGGCCTGCGCTGCCGCCGACGCCTGCTCGACCAGGGCCGAGTTTTGCTGCGTCATGTTATCCATCTCGACGATGGCCTGGTTGATCTGCTCGATGCCGGCGCTCTGCTCGGCGCTGGCCGAGGAAATCTCGGCCACGATATCGGTCACGTGCTGCACGCTGGAGACGACTTTTTCCATCGTTTCGCCCGCCAGCGCCACCAGTTTTTCACCGGCGCCCACCTGTTCGGCGGAGCTGTCGATCAATTGCTTGATCTCCTTGGCGGCACTGGCCGAGCGCTGAGCCAGGTTGCGCACCTCGCTGGCCACGACGGCGAAACCACGGCCCTGCTCGCCCGCGCGCGCCGCTTCCACGGCGGCGTTCAGGGCCAGGATATTCGTCTGGAAGGCGATGCCGTCAATGACGGCGATGATGTCGCCGATTTTCTTCGACGAGGCATTGATGGCGCCCATGGTGTCGACCACCTGGCTCACCACGCCGCCGGCCTGGCTCGCCACTTGCGAGGCGGAAATGGCCAGCTGGTTCGCCTGGCGCGCATTGTCCGCATTCTGGCGCACGGTCGAGGTCATTTCTTCCATGGTCGATGCCGTTTCTTCCAACGATCCCGCCTGCTGCTCCGTGCGCGCCGACAGGTCGTGGTTGCCCGAGGCGATCTCGCCCGATGCCGTGGAAATCGATTCCGCATCGCTGCGCACCTGGCTCACCAGATGCGCCAGGTTGTCGCGCATGGCCTTGATGGCCATCAACAGACTGGACGTATCGCCGGGACGCGTGTCGATCTGCGTGGTCAGGTCGCCCTGGGCGATTTGCGCCACGATGGCGGCGGCATAGTCGGGTTCGCCACCGAGCTGGGCCAGGATGCGGCGCAGCATCAGGGCCGCCAGCGCGCCCACCACCAGCATCAGCGCACCGCCGATGGCCAGCAGCACGCCCGCCTGGGCCCAGAATTTGTGGTTGATGTCATCGATATACGTGCCCGTGCCGATCAGCCAGTCCCACGGTGCAAATTTCACCACGGCATACATCTTCGCCACGGGATCGGGCACGCCCGGCCTCGTGCCGTCCGCCTGCACGAGGCCGATGCGGCTGTTGGCCAGCGCGGCGCGGTAGCGGTCGCCCGACTGCTTCATGTTCTTTTGCGGCGTGCCGATGCGCGACGCATTCGGATGCACGTACAGCAAGTCCGTGCTGAAATCGCGCACAAAGTAATACATTTCGTCCTTGACGAAGCTGCCGATAGCCAGCTTGGCCTGCTGCTGGGCCTGCTCCCGCGTGAGCTTGCCCGACTGTTCCAGCGCGTACGCCTTTTCCACGGATGCGTTGGCCAATTCGACCAGCACCGTCAATTGCTCGACGCGCTCGGCCATCATGGTCTGGCGCAGGGAATACAGGGAGAAGGAAGCGATGAGGACGATGCCCAGCAAGGTGCTGAAACACAGGAGGAGAATGCGCGAACGGAGTGTCATGGGTGCCTGGAGTGAATAGGAAATTTAATTGCCCGATGGAAATCTTTTCAGAAAAGCAAAACGGGCGGCGCTACCGGGCTGTGCCCGGCAGGCACCGCCCGCTGTAAGTCGTGTTTAAAAGGTCAGGCCAAGGCTTCCTTGGCCGCCTCTTCCGGCGTCAAGCCGTCGTAGAACTGGTCGGTAAACCACTCGACCTGCTCTTCGATGTGGTCCTGCGCCTGCGCCACGGTGGCGCCGCCGGCCACGAGGAAGCCTTCGACCTCGATACACCAGTTGATCAACTCCAGGGTTTCCGGATCGAGCTCTTCTTTCTTAGCCATCGTATTTCCTTGCTTGTTAAATTGCGATATCACATCAATAAGCGGCAGTTTAACAGCTTCGCCACGCTGCCGCCCATGCAGATCAAACACGAGGATTACTTGGCTGCAACATTTTTACGTTCCGGATACAGCACCACCTGCACATAATTATGCATGTCCAGGTAGCGCTGCGCCGCCAGTTTGACGGCTTGCGGCGTGATGGCGCGCACGCGTTGCTCGTAGCGCAGAATGTGCGCGGGGTCGCGCCCCTGCGTCACCGAACCCATCAACTGATTCATCCAGTAGTTGTTTTCGCGCAGGGATTTCTGCTGGCGCGTGATCCAGTTCAGCTTGACCTTTTCCAGGTCGGCCACGGATGGCCCATCCGCCTTCATCTTGTTGATTTCGGCAAAGGCGGCGGCGATCACCTTGTCCACGTTTTCCGGTCCCGTCGGCAAGTTCAAGGCCACCGAATAATGGCCGTACGGATGCTGGCCCATCGAGGTTTCAAAGCCGCCGCCATAGATCATGCTCATCTTTTCGCGCAGCACTTCGATGACTTTCAGGTTCAGCACCTCGCCCAGCGCCTGCAGGGTCAGCTTTTGCTCGTCCGAATACGCGACGTCGCCATTGAAGGTGATGGAAATCGTACTCTTGGGCTCGCTGCCCATATAGATATCCTTCTTGACGACCCCGGTCACCGGGCGCATGCCCACGTCGCGGTAGGCGTGCGCCACCTCGCCCACGGGCAAGGTGCCCAGGTAGCTGGCGATCAGCGGCTTGATCTTGTCGAGCTCGAAGCTGCCCGCAAAGATGAAGGTCATGCCGCGCGCGCTGGAAAAACGCTGGCGGAAGATGTCCAATGAGCGGTCCAGGCCCACCTTGTCGAAATCGGCCGCACGCGGCACGCCATCGACGCGGGGGTTATCGCCATACATGGCGTGCTGGATGGCATCGTAAAACACGGCTTCCGGCTGCGCCATGCTGTTTTTCGCCAGGTCCTGCTGCTTGCCGATGAAGGACTGGTACAGGCCCGCATCCTTGCGCACGTCATTGAAATACAAATACACGAGCTGCAACATGGCTTCCACATCGGCGCTGCTGGCCGAGCCGCCAAAGCCTTCGCTCAGTTCGCCCAGCGAAGCGCCCACATTGACCGTTTTGCCGGCCAATACTTTTTGCAAGTCCAGCGGCGCCAAATCCTTCAGCCCCATGCTGCCGACCACGGCGCTGGCGTAGCGGGCGTTGTAGATGTCGGCGTCGCCGAACAGGGACTGGCCGCCGAAGCGCGTCGAGCCCATCAGCACCTGGTCATTCTTGAAGTCCGTCGGCTTGAGCAGCACGCGCACGCCATTGCCCAAGGTCAGTTCCGTCACGCCGATGGCACTGTTTAACTTTTCCGAAACGATGCTGCCGCCGGCCGGCGGACCGTCCATCAGCTTGCTGGCGAGCACTTTTTCCGTGCGCGGCTCGACCTTCTGCTGCTCGGCCTTCGCCACGGCGTCGAGCAATTGCTGCTGCGTCGGCACGCTGGACGTCGCATCGCCCGCTTTCGGTTCGGCGCCCATGAAGACCACCAGCTTCTTTTGCTGGTCGGGAATCACCTTGGCTACCGTTTCGTTGATTTCCTGCAAGGTTACCTGCGGCAAGAGTTCCTTCGCGTACAGCAATTCATTGGCGATGCCGGGAATGGCTTCCTGCTCCAGGAAGTTGCGCGAATACTCGGCCACGAAGCCGGCCGAATCGGATTTGTCGCGTTCGCTGTAGGCGCGCTCGTAATTGCGCAACATGTCCTTGCGCGCGCGGTCCAGCTCATCCTGGCTGAAACCGAAGCGGCGCGCCCGCTCGTCTTCCTGCACCAGCGCATCGACGGCCGGCTGCACGCCGCCCTTGCCCAGCAAGGCATAAGCGCTGAACGATTCATAGCCGCGCACCAGCTTGCCCATGCTGCTGCCGCCCTGGATGAACGGCGGGTTGGCCTGCTGCGTCAATTCCTGCATGCGCGCGCTGAGCATTTGCCCGTACAGGTTTTCGATCATCTGGCGGCGGTAGTCGGCAATGGTGACGGGCTCCTGCGCGGCGCGGATCGGGTAGCGGATGAAGACGCTGTCGTCCGGTGCTTCCTTGTCCGTGATCACCACCGCTTCCGTCTGCGAGCGCTGCGGTACTTCCGCATACAGGCGCGGACGCGGTTTCGCGGGGTTTTTCAGCTTGCCGAAATGCTGCTGGATCAGCTTTTCAGCCTGTTTCGGCTCCACGTCGCCGACCACCATCACGGCCATCAGGTCGGGACGGTACCAATCCTTGTAGAAACGCTTGATGGCTTCCGGCTTGAAGGTTTTCAACACGGATTCCTTGCCGATCGGCATGCGTTCCGCATAGCGCGAACCGTTCAGCAGCTTCGGATACAGCACCTTGTTCATGCGGTCGCTGGCGCCCTTGCCCAGGCGCGCCTCTTCCAGCACGATGCCGCGCTCGCTATTGATGTCGGCCGGATTGAATTTCAAGCCGTGCGCCCAGTCTTCCAGCACGAGAAAACCTTTTTCCAGGTTTTCCTTCTTGTTCGTGGGAATCGGCAGCACGTAGACGGTTTCATCGAAGCTCGTGTAAGCATTCAGGTCGGCGCCGAACTTCACGCCGATCGATTGCAAGTAGGAAATCAGCTCATTGCGCTTGAAATGCGTCGAGCCATTGAAGGCCATGTGTTCCGTGAAATGGGCCAGGCCTTGCTGGTCGTCATCTTCCAGGATGGAACCGGCTTTCACCACCAGGCGCAATTCCACTTTCTGCGCGGGACGGGCATTTTTCTTGATGTAGTAGGTCAAGCCGTTCGGCAGTTTTCCGACGGTAACTTCTGGTGCCAGCGGCAGGGGATCGGTCAAACGGATTTCCGCCTGGGCCATGCAGGCGCACGCCAGCAAGACGGCGCCCGAGATCAGGCGTAATTTACTCAGCTTCATGTATTCTCAACGGTAAAATTCAGTAGCCATACCTTACACTGAAATTCTGTTTCCGCCATTAAAAACAGCTTAGGAAAAACCGCTTTTCCCAGGCAACTTTGCCGAATGACAAACTCAACGGTGTCCTGCCAGCTTTTTGCAATTGTGCTAAAGTATTGCCGCCGGTCATGTGGACCGGCACAACAATACGTCTTCGGGGCGGGGTGCGATTCCCCACCGGCGGTAAGACCGGCAACGGTCAAGCCCGCGAGCGCTTTCCAGGCACCGCTTGGCGAGGTCAGCAGATCTGGTGTGAATCCAGAGCCGACGGTATAGTCCGGATGAAAGAAGATGTGCAGTAGTGTGATGTCCCATCGCCACGGCGATGCGGCCAGTTGCGTCTATTCGCTTGCCCTGCAGCGTTTTTCGCCTATGCGAGGAGCGTTTCACCATGTTAGTCAACAGCTATACCCTGCTTTCCAACGACCTGGAAGGTCGCATCCAGTCCGCCCTGGCCGCCATGCGCGCCGGCATCCCCGTCATCCTGCTCGACGATTTCGACCGTGAAAACGAAGCCGACCTGATCCTGTCTGCCGAAAAATTGACGAACGAAACCATGGCTTTGCTGATCCGCGAATGCAGCGGCATCGTCTGCCTGTGCCTGCCGACAGATGTCGTCAGCGCGCTGGAATTGCCGCCCATGTCGCCCGACAACGGCAGCCGCTACGGCACGCCGTTTACCGTCTCCATCGAGGCGCGCGACGGCGTCACGACGGGCGTGTCGGCCGCCGACAGGGTCACCACCATCCGCGCCGCCATCGCGCCGGACGCCAAGCCCGCCGACCTGGTGCGCCCCGGCCACGTCTTCCCCCTGCGCGCCGCGCCCGGCGGCGTGCTCGAGCGCCGTGGCCACACGGAAGGCTCCGTCGACCTGTCGCGCATGGCGGGCCTGAACCCGGCCGCCGTGCTGTGCGAGCTGATGAACCCGGACGGCACCATGATGCGCGGCGACGATATCGAACGCTTCGCCGAACTGCACGGCATGCCGATCCTCACCATCGAAGAACTGGTGGAATGGCGCAGCACGCGCGAACAGTAAGCCTGCTTCAGGCGGCCACGGCCTTCGGCACATGCACATGCCGGTAGACGAGGCCCGCCGCCAGGCCATACGCGGCGGCAATCGTCGCGTAGGCCAGCGGCAGGCGCAGCGACCATTCGGGCAACATGTGCAGGATGCTGCCGATCAGGGCCACGCCCACCAGGGCGCCGATCTGGCGGTTGGCATTCAGGGCGGCCGCCGCGCTGTTCGCATGCGGCTTGCCGGCCACCCGCATCACGGTGGCCGTCATGGCGGGAATGGCGATGCCGATGGCCACATTCATGACGGCCGTGCCCAGCGCCAGCCAGCCATACGGCGTGCCCGGACGCAAGCCCATCAGCAGCAAGGCCATCACGGCGCCCACCAGCAAGCCGGCCAGCATGGGCCTACGCGTGCCATGGCGCGCCGCAATACTTCCCGCCATGAAATTGCCCACCGTATAGGCCGCCATCATGGGCAGCAGGCGTAAGCCCGACTGCAGGGCGTCGGCGCCGCCCGACTGCTGCAGGAACAGGCTCAATAAGAACAGCTGGCCGAATACGCAGAAATTGATCAAAAAACCCACGCCATTGGCCGCGCCGAAGCTGCTGCTGTGAAACAACGCGCGCGGCAACAGCGGATGGCTGCCGCTGCGCTCGCGCCGCAGCAATTGCCAGGCCGACAGCAAGGTCAATGCCCCCGCCGCCACGACGCCGGGAGACAGCCAGCCCAGCACGGGCCCTTCGATCAGCACGAAACTCAGGCCCGCCAGCGCCGCCACGCCCAGTGCATGGCTGAACAGCGACAAATCGCGCGGCTGACGCGCCGGCGCGACCAGCAGCAGCTGCGCCATGACGATGGCCAGCACGCCCAGCGGCACGTTCACCCAGAACACGCTGCGCCAGCCGAACTCGTGCACGAGGATACCGCCGATCAGGGGGCCGGACGCACCGGCCACGCCCACCAGCGCCGACCAGGCACCCAGCATGCGCGTGCGTTCGCGCTCGTCGTCAAAACTGTGCGTGAGCAAACTCAGCGAACTGGGCATGAACAGGGCCGCGCCCGCCCCCTGCAGCAGGCGCGCGGCCGTCAGGAAATGCCCGTCGGGCGCGGCGCCGCACAGCACCGAGCCGAGCAGGAAGACGCCCAGGCCGCCCTGGTACACGGCTTTCGGCCCGTAGCGGTCGGCCAGCGCGCCGCCGGCCAGCAGCAGCGCGGCAAACGTCAAGGTGTAGCCGTCGACCACCCAGACCAGGCCCGTCAGCGGGATATGCAAGTCCAGCGCGATATCGGACAGCGCCACGTTGACGGCCGTGACGTCGAGCATCGCCATGACGAAGCCGAAGGCCAGGGTCAGCAAGATCAAGCCGTTGGCACGGCGCGGTGTGGGAACAGGCATGGTACTCCTTGCAGTAACAGGGGGGACGGCCATTATGCGAGCGTTGCATGATGCAGTAAACAGGCATAAACTCGGCATCTTGATGCAAAAATGCATCACAAAAAAAGGGAAATACAATGGACTGGGATAACGCGCGCATCTTTCTCGCCATCGGGCGGGCCGGCACCCTGCGCGGCGCGGCCGCCCTGCTGGGCATCGACCAGGCCACGTGCGGGCGCCGCCTGGCCGCGCTGGAAAGCTCGCTGGGCGCCACCCTGTTCCTGCGCACGCCATCGGGCTACGTGCCCACGCCGGCCGGCGAGCTGGCGCTGACGGCGGCCGAAGCGATGGAGCGGGCGGCCGACAAGCTGCAGCGCGAGATGCAGGGCGTCGACAACCGTTTAAGCGGCCTGGTGCGCGTGGCCACCACGGACACCATGGCCAGCCATTTCGTCATCCGCGCCATGCAGCGGCTGCACGCGGCCCACCCCGACATCCGCATCGTGCTCAACGTGGCGCCCGCGCTGGCCAGCCTGACGCGGCGCGAAGCGGACCTGGCCGTGCGCGGCGTGCGCCCCACCGACCCGGACCTGATCTCGCGCCACCTGGTCAAACGCAGCCTTGGCCTGTACGCCTCGAAAACCTATCTGGCCGAACGGGGCGAACCCGTGCGCGGCACGGCGCTGGCCGGCCACGACATCGTCATCTACCACCATTCCGTGACGCCGCGCCACGCGGAGAAAATCGCCGGCGAATCCGTCGCCAACGCCCGGGTCGCCATGGAAGTGAACTCGGCGGCCATGCTGCAGGAAGCCACGCGCGCGGGCCTGGGCGTGGCCGAGCTGGCGACTCATCTAGGCGACATCGACCCGCAGCTCGTGCGCATCTGGCCCGAGCGGGCGGAAAGCTACGACGTGTGGCTGGTCATGCATGCGGACCTGAACCGCTCGGCCCGCGTGCGGGCGGCAGCCGACGCCATCATTGCCAGCGTGGCCGGCCCGGCGCACTAGGCGCAAGTCCATCCCCAAAAAAATCATTCCCAAAAGAAACTTTATCTCTTGTGAATCTGATAAAATTCCTCCCCCCGCCGCGCACAGCCGCCGCCAATCGCCGCGGGATCCCTCAATCCCCCTGGAGAATTTTTATGCTTATCTGGCAAGGCTTCGGCATACTTGGCCCCCTTATCTGTTTGATCGTCGTACTGGCCGCACAGGCGCTGTTTGGCGCCACCCTGGGCGAGGCCTATACGAAGAGCCACACATGGACCCTGGCCCTGGCCTTCCTGCTGGCAGCTGCCGCCAGCTGGTATGCGGGCGTACGCCTGAACAGCGCGCCCGGACGCGAACTGATCGACCCGGCCACGCAGGAGCGCGTGATCCTGCGCCAGCGCCACACCCTGTTCTGGATTCCGATGCAATACATCGCCGTGCTGATGGTCGTCATGGCCGGCTTCGCCCTGTTTGAGTAAGTAGGTCGTGGGAAATTATTGTGAAGTTATGACGAACAGAACCGGATGCGCTGCAAGGCGCCCGTTGCGACGCAGTGCAGGCACTGCTAGCAGCGGGTAACGCCGCAGAGCGCCGGTTATGGAAGTCAGAAATCACAATAATTTATTACGACCTACTTCAGCGCGCACGCCTGACGTGCCCGGCGGGCGGGCAGATGTTAAGATGCCATGATGACCCTATCCGTCTCCCTCATCATCAGCCTGCGCCGCCTGCACCGGGCCACCATGGCCTGGCTGGTCAGCTGGTGGCGCATGCTGCATTTCGCCATCCTCGTGTTTTCGCTGGCCCTGTCGCCATCGAGCTATAACCGCGACAACCGCCCCATCCTCGCGCACCGCCTGGTGACGAACACGGCGCCCAATCTCGTGTGGTTCAGCGTGGCCTGCGCGCTCGTCAGCCTGGTGCTCATCCGCATCGTCGTCGTCAGCGCCCAAAGCTACGGCCTGTCGCGCTATGCGCTGGAAATGGTGGTGCGCGTGCTGGTGCTGGAATTGATACCGCTGACGGCCGCCCTGTTCGTGGCCCTGCGCCTGACCCTGCCCGACGGCATTGCTTTCGCGCAAATGCGCTCTTCCGGCATGCTCGATACCATGCAGCGCCAGGGCGTCGACCTGCTGCGCCGCGAATACTTTCCTCGTGTCATGTCGGGCATCTTCGCCGTGTGGATGCTGGCCATCGTCAGCTGCGTCACCTCGCTGATCCTCGCCTATCTCACCATCTACGGTTTCACGCCGTGGGCGCTGCAAGGCTACACGCGCGTGGTGGGGCAGATCTTCAATCCGGCCGTGGCCCTGATCCTGATGCTCAAGGTCATCTTCTTCAGCTTTGCCGTGGCCCTGATCCCGCTGGCCTCCTCGTACTATCCGGAAGACCCGCACGGCCGGCGCAACCGCCTGTGGGCCGCGCACGGCCTGTCCGAAATGCTGCGCCTGTTTTCCGTCATCCTGCTGATCGAAGTTGCTTCGCTGATGGGCAATTACTACTGATGCCCCGCCCGCCACCGCCAGCGATCCCGAACCACCCATACGAGAGCCAGAAGCCATGAGCCAACCGCAAAATCCCGACCAGGTCGACGTCACGGCGCCCGCCGGTCTCGCGCAAGATAGTGTCCTGCCCGCCCCGCCGCCCGTGCGCCACGCCGAACTGAAGGCGGCCATCCTGCTCATCTTCATGTTCGTGCTGGTGGTCGGCTCCGTCGTCTACCTGATGTATGCGCGCGGCGCCTTCGAAGCCACGCAAACCCTGGTGCTGACGGCCGACGATTCCGACGGCGTGGGCGTGGGCGCCGACCTGACCTTTTCCGGCTTTCCCATCGGCCGCGTGCAGCGCATCGAACTGGCGCCGGACGGCCGCGCGCGCGTCATCGTCGACGTGCCGCGCAAGGACGCGCACTGGCTGCGCAGCAGCTCCATCTTCACGCTGGAGCGGGGCATCGTGGGCGGCGCCAAGCTGCGCGCCTACAGCGGCATCCTGACGGACCCGCCGCTGCCCGACGACGCCACGCGCGATTTGCTGGTGGGCGACATGGCGGCGGAAATCCCCCGTCTGCTGGCCGCCGCCAAGGATTTGCTGAACAATGTGGCGACCCTGACGGGCAGCGATTCCGCGCTCGACGGCACCTTGCGCAATGTGCAGGCCGTGACGGGCAAGCTGAGCGGCCCGGGCGGCGCCATGGGCTTGCTGACGGGCGACGACAAGCAGTCGCGCCTGCTCGTCGAGCGGGCCAACGCCCTGCTCGTCACGGCCGACCAGCTGGCGCGCCGCACGGATGGTCTGGTCGCCAATGCCGATACGCGCGTGTTTGGCGACAAGGGCGTGATGACGGATGCGCAAGCGACCATCGTGCAGCTGAACGCGCTGCTGGCCGACACCCGCGCCAGCCTGAAAAAAGTCGACGCCGTGCTGGTCGAGGCGCAAGCCGTGGGCGCCAACGCCAGGGCGGCCACGGCCGACCTGGGCCCGCTGCGCGCCGATGTGGAAAGCAATCTGCGCAAGGTCGAACAACTGGTCAATGAAATCAACCGCAAATGGCCGTTCAAGCGCAATCCGGAGATCAAACTGCCATGAAAATGTCCCGCCCCGCCCTCGCCGCCCTGCTGTCCACCTTGCTCGCCGCCTGCTCCAGCGGCCCGCCCGTGCCCGACTGGAAAATGAATGCGCAAAGTTCCGTCGAACGGTTTCAAGCGGCCTACCTGGGCGGCAACGCCCTCGTCGAACAGACGGAATTCCGGCGCGCCCGCAGCCAGGTGGCGGGCACGGGCAAGCTCGAACTGGTGGCGCGCATCGAACTGCTGCGCTGCGCCGCGCGCGTGGCCAGCCTGGCCTTCGAGGACTGCACGGGCTTCGATGCGCTGCAAGCGGACGCGAACGACGCCGACCGCGCGTATGCGGCCTGGCTGGCCGGCAAGGCGCAAGGGGCCGATGTCGCCCTGCTGCCGGAAGCGCAGCGGGCGGCCGCCGGCGCCGCATCCGACACGGCCGCCGCCAGCGCCGTGGCGGCCATCGATGACCCGCTGTCGCGGCTGGTGGCGGCCGGCGTGCTGCTGCGCTCGGGCCGTGCCACGCCGGCGCTGCTCGACACGGCCGTCGCCACCGCCTCGGACCAGGGCTGGCGCCGTCCGCTGCTGGCCTGGCTGGGCGTGCAGCGCCTGCGCGCCGAACAGGCGGGCGACACGCAAGCGGCGCAGCGCATCGCGCGGCGCATGGCGGTCGTCGAGCAGCCGCCGGCTCCCTGAGCGCGCCGATGGCGGCCCAAGGCAGGCGGAATCAGGCATAATTCAGCCAGGATGACAGCTATGCCGTGCAGGCAGCGAGGTGTGACGATGCAGTTCGAGGATTTCGACCTTTCCACTCCCGATACCGACCGGCATGCCGGGGCGGCGCCTGGCGATGAAGCACCGGCGGCTACGGCCGTGCGCCTGCAATACCTGCTCGACAATACACCCTCCATCATCTATTGCACCGTGCCCAGCGGCGACTTCAAGATGACTTTTGTCAGCAACAATGCCTTGAACGTGCTGGGCTACCAGCCCGAGGACATGGTCGCCGATCCCAATTTCTGGTTCGACCACATCCACCCGGACGATGCGCCCGGCATCTTTTCCAGCCTGGCGCAGATCTTTGTCGAAGGCGCCCGCGCCTACGAATACCGTTTCCGCGTGCGCGACGGCAGCTACCTGTGGATGCACGACAGCCTGCGCCTCGTGCGCGACGAGCACGGCGTGCCGTTTGAGGTGATCGGCTCGCTGACGGATATCACGGAACGCAAGCGCATGGAAGCGATGCTGCAGGCGCGCGGCGAAGAGCAGCAACTACTGATCAGCAAGTTACAGGAAGCGCACGACCAGCTGCTGCAATCGGAAAAGATGGCGTCCATCGGCCAGCTGGCGGCCGGCATCGCGCACGAAATCAATAACCCGATCGGCTTCGTCAATTCGAACATGAGTTCGCTGCAAGGCTATGTCGGCACCCTGTTCGGCGTGATCGGGCAATACGAAGCGGCGATGCGCGAAACGCCGGACGGCCCGGCCCTGGCCGCGCGCGTGGCCGAGGTACGCGCGCAGGCCGACCTGGCCTTCCTGCAGGACGACATGGTCGATCTGGTGCGCGAATCGATGGATGGCTTGAAACGCGTGCGCGACATCGTGCAGGCGCTGAAGGATTTTTCCCACGTGGGCGAGACGGACTGGCAGGTGGCCAGCCTGCATGCGGGCCTGGACAGCACCCTCAATATCGTCGCCAACGAGTTGAAATACAAGGCGCGCATCGAGAAGCACTATGGCGAGCTGCCGCCGATCCTGTGCCTGGCCTCGCAGCTGAACCAGGTGTTCATGAACCTGCTCGTCAACGCGGGCCAGGCCATCAGCAGCGACGGCGTGATCAGCATCCGCACGGGCCACGCGGGCGACTGGGTGTGGGTGGAAATCGGCGACACGGGCGCCGGCATCGCGCCCGAGCACCTGAACCGCATCTTCGAGCCGTTCTTCACCACCAAGGCCGTGGGCAGTGGCACGGGTTTGGGCCTGTCGCTGTCGTACGGCATCGTCAACAAGCACGGCGGACGCATCGAGGTGGCGTCGGAAGTGGGCCAGGGCACGCGCTTTACCGTGCACCTGCCGCTGCAGCCGCCCACCGCCGCCGCGAACGCCTAGGCGTCCTTCACGGGCGCATACACGCGGATGCTGAGGCGCCCGCCATTCTTGCCTTCGAAATCGAGCAGCTGGGCGATCACGCGGGCCGTCAGCACGTGTTCGGCCGCCAGCAGCATCAGGCCGTCGCGGCTGATCAGGTCGCGTGACAGCACCATGCCCGGTTCCAGCTGGCCCGACAGCACGGTCAGGTCGCGCGCCGGCGGCTCCGTCTCCTCCATGATGCCGCGGAAAGCGGCCACCACGGCCGGGTCGTAGCGCTTGCCGATGCTGTCGTAGATCAGGGTGCGCGCTTCGTCGGCGCGCAGGCTGCGCTGCACCATGGCGCCGATCTGCAAGCCGTCGTAGTCCGACGCCAGCGCCAGGATGCGCGCGCCCATGGGAATGGCCAGGCCCACCAAGCCATCGGGAAAGCCGCCGCCGTCGAAGCGCTCCAGCTGCGAGCGCAGGATCACGGAAACGGCGCGCAGCTCGTCGAGCGCCATCAGCAGCTGTTCGGCGCGCAGCGGATGCTTGCGGAAGGCGGCCAGCTGCTCGCCCGTCCAGGCGCTGGCCGGCAGTTCCAGCACGTCGTCGCTGAGGCTGAGCTTGCCGATGTCCTTGAGCAGGGCCGCGATGAACACGTCGCGCGCCTCCTGCCCTTCCAGGCCCAGCGCCTGCGCCAGCTTGCGCGACAGCTCTGCCACCCGCCGCGCATGGCCGGCCAGCTTGCCGCCGCGCATTTCGATCAGGTTGGAAAACACCTTGATCGTCGTCACGAACGTGGCTTTCAGGCGCTCGTTGGCCGCCTGCACCTCGTCGTGGGACTGCTTCAGCTGCTGCGTGCGCGTGGCCACCTTCGCTTCCAGGCTGGCGTTGAGCGCCTGCAGCTCCACGTTCTGGCTGGCCGTCAGCGCTTCCAGGCGCCGTTTTTCCTGTTCCAGCGCGCGCCGTTCCAGCGCGTGGCGCACCACCAGCACGATATCGTTCTCGTCCCACGGCTTGGTCACGTAGCGGTAGATTTCGCCCTGGTTGATGGCGTCGAGGATGGACTGGATGTCCGCATAGCCGGTCAGCAGCAGGCGGATGGTGCCGGGCCAGCGCTGGCGCACCTGGGCCAGGAACTGCGCGCCGTCCATGTGCGGCATGCGCATGTCGGAGATGACCAGGTCCACCGTCTCGCTCTCGAGCAGGGCCAGGCCGGCCGCGCCGCCGTCGGCCGTCAGCACGCGGTAGCCGTGCGGGCGGAACAGCCGCCGCAGCGACGACAGGATATTCGGTTCGTCGTCGACGCACAGGATGGTGGGCGGCGCGGCCGCAGTGCTGGCGCTGGCGCTGGTACTAGTGCTCGTGCTCATGCTGTCCTGTTCGTTCATGGTGTGACGGGCTGCGCCTGGCGCACGGGCAAGGTGATGCGGAAGGTGGTGCCGCGGCCGATGATGCTGCGCACGTCGATGCGGCCATGGTGTTTCTGCACCGTCGTGTAGGCCAGCGACAGGCCCAGTCCCGTGCCCTTGCCGACGGCCTTGGTGGTAAAGAACGGATCGAAGATGCGCGACAGGTGTTCGGGCGCGATGCCGCCGCCCGTGTCCTCGACCTCGATCCACACTTCCGTGGCGTTGTCGCTGCCCGTGCGCAGGGTGATGCGTCCGCGCGCCTCGCCCATGGCGTGGGCCGCGTTGACGACGAGGTTCATGATCACCTGGTTCAGCTCGGAAGGCTGGCATTCGATATCGGGAATGTCGCCATATTCGCGCACCACGTCGGCCTTGTACTTGACCTCGTTGTTCACGATGTTGAGCGTGGTATCGATGCCCTGGCGCAGGTCGGCCCAGACCCACTCCTGGTGCGCATCCGTGCGCGAAAAATCCTTCAGGTCCTGCACGATGCGGCGCACGCGCGCAATGCCTTCCTTCGACTCGCCCATCAGCATGGGAATGTCGGTGCGCAGGAAGTCGAGGTCGATCTGTTCGCGCAGCGCGCGCAGGCGCGCCGCCACCACGGGGTCGGCGACGGCCGGCTCGGCGTCCTCGTAGGCGTCGAGCATGCTGAACAGGTCATCCAGATAACCTTCCAGGGTGCCGACATTGGAAAACACATAGCCGATGGGATTGTTGATCTCGTGCGCCACGCCGGCGGCCAGCTGGCCGATCGACGCCAGTTTTTCCGACTGCAGCAGCTTTTGCTGGGCCAGCGACAGCTTGCTGTTCAATTCCGTCAGGGCCAGGTTGCGCTCGCGCAGTTCCAGATCGGCGATCTGGCGCTGGCGGATATCGTCGGCCAGGCGTTCGTTCATTTCCGCCAGCTGGGCCGTGCGCTTGGCCACCAGGTGTTCCAGATTGTCGTGCGCCTTGCGCAGCGCCAGTTCCGCCAGGCGCCGCTCGCTCACGTCGCGCAGGGTTTCGATGGCGCCCACCAGGCGTCCCTGGCGGTCGCGCAGGGGCGCCGCCGTGAAATGCAGCCAGTGGCCGTCGGGCCCGATATCGGCAAAGAAATCCTCGGCCTCGAAGGCGCCGGGGATCACGGGAGAACGCTTCAGCTTGCCAAGGTAGAGGTCATTTTCGCCGAGCGCGATATCGTCGGCCACCAGCAGGTCGGCCAGGCAGGCGCGCGGCTGCGGATAAAACGCCTTCCAGTGGTCGCGCGTGCCGACCATTTCGGCGGCCGTAAAGCCCAGCAACTGTTCGCAGGCGCTGTTCCAGTGCGTCACCACGTGGTTCGTATCGATGGCGAAAGTGGCCACGGGATGGCCGTCGAAAAATGCCGACAGCGCGATGGTGTCGCCCTGGCGGCGTTCCGGCATGGCGGGCAGCGCCTGTCCTGCATCTGTTTCCATGGCCTCTATCCTGTTCATGCCAGCATGATCCGCGACATTTCATCGAAGGTGTGTTCCGTTTGCGCCAGCAGCGCCAGCCAGGCCTGCTCGTCCAGCGCGACGCTGCGCCAGCCCGCCGGCGACAGCGGCGGCACCAGCGCATCGTCGACCCCGGCCAGATCGAGCGCCAGGGCGACGGCATTGGCCATGTGCACGGCCAGCGGCAAGCCGCCCGCTTCCAGCCGGTCGATGGCATGGTGGTCGGCCACCGCCTGCTGTATTGCCTCGGGAAACTTCCAGTAGGCGGCCAGGGCGCGGCCCACCTGCGCGTGGTCGATGCCGATGACGGCCAGTTCCGCCTCGGCCATCTGGCAGTCGTGCGCCTGGCGGTAGCTGCGCACGAGCGCGTGCTCGGCCGGGAAGCGCGTCACCAGCACCAGGGTACCCAGGTCGTGCAGCAGGCCGGCCGTGAACGCCGTTTCGGGATTGACGCGCAGGTGCGGCGCCAGCAGGCGCGCGGCGATGGCCGTGGCCAGCGAATGGCGCCAGAACGCCTGGAAATCGAAGCCGCCGCTCACCGGCGCGAAGCTGCCCGTCAGGGCGCACGCCGTGACGACGGTGCGGATGCTGTGAAAGCCCAGCACGGATACGGCTTGCGGAATGCTGGTGACCTTCGATTGCATGCCGTAGAACGAGGAATTGGCGATGCGCAGGGTCTTCGCCGCCAGGCCCTGGTCCAGCTCTATCTTTTGCGCCAGCACGTGCACGTCCGTGTCGTCCTGGTCCATGCTCGACAGCAGTTCCAGCACGACCACCGGCAGCGAAGGCAGTTCCTGTATCTGGCGGATGATATGTTCAAAGCTGAGCCGTGTCATGCCGCTCCCCCTTGCCGGTAGCGCTGCACCAGCGCCAGCAGCTGGGCCCCGGCGGAATCGGGCGGCGTGGCGCGGAACAGCACGGCCAGCCGTTCCAGGCGGCGCAAGCGTTCCTGCTCGGCGTGCGCCTGCGCGGCGGGGTCGGGCGCCTCATCCATGACGACGTGGCAGCGTTCCACATTGCGCCGGCGCAAAGCCGCCAGGTTCGCCGCCGTCAGGGTGGCGCCCTGGGCCAGCAGCACGGCGCCGCTGGCGTCGTTCAAGGCCTGCGCCAGCACCATGCCTTCCTGCGCCTGCTCCATGGAAATTTCGCGTCCGCTTTCACTCATGTATCCGCTCCATGACGACTCAGGGTGACCAGGCTGCCGCGCGAGCGCGAATGCAGGCCCATCGGATGGACCGCCACGGTATACGGCTGGCCATCGATGGCTGCCAGGCAAGGCGCGCCCTGCCCGTCAAACAATTGCGGCAAGACGATCGCCGCCTCGTTGCCCAGCAGGGCCGCGCCCCGTTCGAACAGGTTGGCCGCCGCCGCGTTGATGAAGGCGATCATGCCGTCCTCATCGAGGCCGATCACGGGCAGCGGCAGAAATTGCAGCAATTCGCGCGCGATGCCGAGGCTGACCTCGTCGCGGCTGATCTGATGCTGCTGCTGGCGCACCAGCGCCTGCATGGCGGCATTGGCCGCCGCCAGCGCCTGGTTGGCGTCGCGCAGCTGCGCATTGAGGCGCACATTGTCGTCGTCGATGCCCTTCAGGCGAAAGGCTTCGGCGATATGCTCGCGCAGTTGATGGTCTTCCCAGGGCTTGGTGAGAAACTTGAAGATGGCGCCCTCGTTGACGGCGTCCGTGACGGCCTGCAACTCGGTATAACCGGACAGCATGATGCGGATGGTTTGCGGACACAGCAGCTTGGCCTTGCGCAGGAAGTCGGCGCCCAGCATGCCCGGCATGCGCTGGTCCGACACGATCACGTCGACGGCATGGCTGGCCAGCACGTCCAGCCCTTCCTGGCCGCTGTTGGCCGTAATGATATGGTAGCCATCGCGCCGCAGCAGGCGCTTGAGGGAAGCGAGGATATTGGGCTCGTCATCGACCAGCAGCAAGGTGCGCGGCGCCGCCGCAGGCTGCTGCCCGGCGTCCGCCGCCAGCGCCGCCATACCCGGCATGCCATGCTCGTCGTGCACATCCATCGGACCATCCTCTCATCGCCATGGCGATATCGGAGCTTGCCTGGAGGGGAATCTGCCGCGCGAGACAGTCTTGCGAGTCTTGCGCGGCAGCCAGCTTGCGTTGAAATTATACGACTAAATATTCCTTCATTGCACTTATCCTGCACTTATCCGCGCCGCGCCGGACAAGGCGTGTTGCGGTAGAACACAAAGCCGCCCAGGCCGATGGCTTGCGTGTCGGCCTTCACGGCGTACACCAGCGTGTTCCTGGCCGCATCGACCCTCAGCAGATTCTTGTGCAGCACCGTTTGCGCGTGCGACAGTTCCAGAGACGGCGTCGGCGCCAATGCCAGACTTAGTTCGGACGTGGCCGCGTCATACGTCCAGCGGCCCGGGTTGAAAAAGGCGAAGCCGCCGTCGAAACGCAGGCTGCCATCCTTGAACTGGGTCAGGCAAATGCCGGGAAATTCGCTGGGCGGGTTGTACCAGGTGGCGGCCACGGCGGCATCGGCCGGCGTCTTGCCCGGCATCTGCATGCCGGTGCTGTCAGTTTTGCCGCCCAGGCCGGCGCAACCGGCCAGCGCCAGCGCGCCCGCCAGCACGCCCGCGCGTATGGTGTATATCATGTGCATTGCCGTCCCCTTGCTTTATAGAAACACAATCTTAAAGCGGGATGGCTGGCCG
This sequence comes from Janthinobacterium aestuarii, assembly GCF_046113285.1. Lineage (NCBI taxonomy): Bacteria > Pseudomonadati > Pseudomonadota > Betaproteobacteria > Burkholderiales > Oxalobacteraceae > Janthinobacterium > Janthinobacterium aestuarii. The sequence continues at coordinate 2,079,015 of NZ_CP142524.1, read as the reverse complement.
TTCAAGCGGCCAGCGCACATAAGGCCAATTTAATTGTCCCCGGCCGCCTTCGCCGCCATGGCAGCCGCTTCGCGCAATTTGTCCTTCTTGCTCTTGCGCGCGCCCTTCACGCCGCCGTTCACCGCATCGGTGACGGGATGCACGGGCGCAGGCAGTTCCGTCGGCTCGAAACCGGCCACCACTTCGCGCACGATGCGCAAGTCGTTGCGGTTTTCGATCAGGCGGAAATGCGCTTCCGTGTCGGCCGTCACGAAACTGATGGCCGTGCCGCTTTCGCCGGCGCGGCCCGTGCGGCCGATGCGGTGCGTGTAGTCGACGGCCGAACGGGGCAAGTCGTAGTTGACGACGGCTGGCAGGCCGGCGATGTCGATGCCGCGCGCGGCCACGTCGGTGGCTACCAGCACCTGCAGCCGGCACGCCTTGAAGTCGGCCAGCAGCTGGCTGCGCGTGCCCTGGCTGAATTCGCCGTGGAATGCGCCCACGTGCAGGCCCGCGCGCTGCAGCTTGTCGGCCACGTGTTCGGCTGCGTACTTGGTGGCGACGAACACCAGCACGCGCTCCCACTGCTGCTGCAGGATCAGGTAGCGCAGCAGCTGCGTGCGGCGCGGCATGTCGACCGTGATGGCCCGCTGCACGATGTCGGGCTTGTCCTGCGGTTCGGACGCCACCTCGATGCGCACGGGCTCCTTGAGCAGGCTGTCGGCCAGCGCCTGCACGCTGTCGGGGAAGGTGGCGGAAAAGAACAGGTTTTGCCGCTGTTTGGGCAGCAGCGCCAGGATGGCGTTGATCTCGTCGCTGAAACCCATGTCCAGCAGGCGGTCGGCTTCATCGAGCACGCACAGCGACACGCCGCCCAGCTTCACGGCGTTCTGGCGCACCAGGTCCAGCAAGCGGCCCGGCGTGGCGACGACGATATCGGCGCCGCCGCGCAAGTCCATCATCTGCGGATTGATCGACACGCCGCCGAACAGCACGGAAATCTTCAGTTTCACGGGCAGCGGCTTGGCCAGCGCGTGCACCGTCTGCCCCACCTGCGCGGCCAGCTCGCGCGTGGGCACGAGGATCAGCGCGCGCACCTGGCGCGGGCCGGAAGCGGGCGCCATCAGCGCCTGCAGCAGCGGCAGCGCGTAGGCGGCCGTCTTGCCGGAACCCGTCTGGGCCGCGCCCAGCACGTCGCTGCCGCGCAGGATGGCGGGAATGGCGGCCGCCTGGATGGCCGTCGGCGCGGCATAGCCGGCCTTGTCGACGGCGCGGACCAGGGCGGGAATCAGACCCAGGGAGGAAAATGGCATAGCGGGCCTTCTTTATTCGTAAAGTGAGACCGGCCGCAATGTGCGGCCGGTCGGAATAGCGACAGTATAAGGCAGGCGGCTACTGCTTGGGCATTTGCAGCGTCGGATGGCCCGCGTCATCGTAGCCCGGCATGCCGCGCCGGATCGTATGCGAAAAGTCCGCATCGTCGTTGGCGGCCCGCGCGCGCGCCGTGATGTGGCCGCCAATACGCAGCTGCTGGAAGGTCTGGCCAGGTACCAGGCCCTTGACGTCGAACAGATAGCGGTCGAGGTAGCCCGAGGCCATCAGCCGGTAGTCGAGCGGCAGGCCCGGCACGATGCGGCGCACCATCTCGAAGACGATGGTGGTGCAGTTGGCCGTCAGGGTGTTGTAGAAGCGAGGCTGGTTCTTCAGCGCCTGCGCCTCGTCCAGGTAGGCGAGGAACAGCGAGCGCATGGCCGCTTTCGGCATCATCACGCGGTACAGATGCATGTCCTCGCCGCGCGCATTCGTGCGCACGCGCAGGATGTCGCGCTCGTCGGCGGCGATCAGGCTCATTTCAAAATGCTTGAAAAAGCCGCCGATGGCGGAAAAGCTCTCGCCCTTTTCCTTGCGGATCTCGATGGAAAACGTCAGAAAGCGCCCGTCGGCGAAGCCGAACGAGATCAGCGTATGCGCGATGTACGGCCCCGTCCAGTACGACAGCGCCGTATCCACCGTGCGCAGCTCGTCGAGGTCGTAGCTGCGCTGCTCCCACTTGACCGTGTAGTCGTCATCGCTGCGCCAGTCGAAATTGCGCACATTGTCCAGGGTGACGAGATTGCCCTTGACCGTACCCGTGACATTGCGCGCCACGTCGTCGGCCCACACGCGCTGCTGTTTCGGTGCGATCAGGCTCCACCACACGAGCAGCAGGATGAAACCGGCCGCATACGGCAGCAGCACGCGCGCGTCGCCGCGCGTCCACCACAGCGCGATGCTGGCCACGCCCAGCGCGCCCCACAGCAGCGCGCCGATGGCTTGCGCCGCCGTGCCGCCGGACAGCTGGTACCACAGCGCCAGCGCGCCCCACAGTGCAGTCAACAGGAGAATCAGGGAAACGGCCATTTTGCCGAGGGTGGCCAGCACGGAGCGGGCACGCAGTGATAAGAAAGTCATGCACCGATTATAAGGGCAAGCGCAGGAAGAGGTGCGTCCGAGCAAGTACAGCTGCAACAGTCCCTGGCCGCAAAATCATTTCTTGCCTGCCAATTTATTTCATGAGAGCATGTTGCAAAAATAAAATGTATAGACAAGGTATCCTGTCACCGCAGCGCTGCCTTGCCGATTTCCGGAGACACCGTTGCAAGCCCCTTCCCTCTACGCCCTCGCCGGCAGCCTCAATTCCCTCTTCATCGTCGTCAGCCTGTTCGGCCTGTGGTCGCAGCTGCAAAAAATCTGGCGGCGCAAGCGCGATGCGGGCATCGGCGCCGGCAAGACGACGGACATTTTGTCGATCAACCAGTTCACCGTCAGCTTCCTCGCGTATTGCGCGTTCTTCGTCTACGGCTATTCGATCACGCCGTTCAACCACTACATCGTCTGGCCCCGTTTGGTCGCCTCGCTGATCGCGCTGGCCATCCTGCATGAAATCGACCGCGACCGCCGCAGCCTGGCGTCGCGCCATGCGCTGCTGGCCTGCGCGCTGCTGCTGTGCGCGGGCGTGACGGCGCTGGCCTTCGGCCCCACCTTCACCGATGAAAAGCGCGTGATCTCGCAAAGCCTGATCGTCGCCGTCACCGTGCTGCTGGCGCAGGGCTATGCGCATCAGATCCGCCTGATCTGGCGCTCTGGCAGGACGGGCGCCGTGTCGTTAAAGATGAGCCAGTTCATCCTGGCGATGGATGTCAGCACCATCTTCTTCGCCTGCGTCATGGGCCTGTCGACGGGCTGGCCATTGCTGCTGCTCGCCAGCGTCAGCGCCACGACCAAGCTGATCATCATGTGGCTGTTCCGCTGGGAGAAGAGCAGCCGCGCCGCGCAGGTCAAACGGCAGGCAATGGCCTGAGGTTATTGCCCGCTCAGCGCCCGCATTTCCGCATACAAATTCGCCTTGCCCTCGAAGCCGATGCCGACCAGGTCCGGCATGGTGATGTGGCCGTTTTCCACGCGCACGCCGTCGGGAAAGCCGCCGAACGGCTGGAATAAATCCGGATACGATTCATTGCCGCCCAGGCCCAGGCCCGCCGCGATATTCAAGGACATCTGATGACCGCCGTGCGGGATGCAGCGGCTGCGCGACCAGCCGTGCTGGTGCAGCATGTCCAGGGTGCGCAGGTATTCCACCAGGCCGTAGCTGAGGGCGCAGTCGAACTGCAGCCAGTCGCGGTCGGCGCGCATGCCGCCGTAGCGGATCAGGTTGCGCGCATCCTGCATGGAAAACAGGTTTTCGCCCGTCGCCATGGGCTTGTCGTAATAGCTGCGCAAGGTCGCTTGCAGCTCGAAGTCGAGCGGATCGCCCGCCTCTTCATACCAGAACAGATCGTACTGGCGCAGCGCCTTGGCGTAGGCGATCGACGTGTCGAGGTTGAAGCGCCCGTTGGCGTCCACGCACAGCTTCTGCCCATCCTGCAGCACCTCCATGATGGCGTCGATGCGGCGCAAGTCCTCGTCCAGCGAAGCGCCGCCGATCTTTTTCTTGACCACCGTGTAGCCGCGGTCGACATAGCTGCGCATCTCGTCCTGCAGGGCGGAAAGGCTCTGGCCCGGGTAGTAATAGCCGCCCGCCGCGTACACGAACACCTGTTTGTCGGGCACGCCCGTGCCGTGGCGCTCGGCCAGCAGCTGGAACAGCGGTTTGTTCTCGATCTTCGCCACGGCATCCCAGATGGCCATGTCGATGGTGCCGATGGCCACCGAGCGTTCGCCGTGGCCGCCCGGCTTTTCATTGGTGTACATGCAATCCCATACCTTGTGCGGATCGAGGTTGGCGCCGTCGTCCGTGACGAGCGAGGCGGGATCTGCCTCGAGGATGCGGGGGATGAAGCGCTCGCGCATCAGCATGCCCTGGCCGTAGCGGCCGTTCGAATTGAAGCCGTAGCCGACGACGGGCTTGCCGTCGCGCATCACGTCGGTGACGACGGCCACCAGGCTCAAGGTCATCTTCGTGAAATCGATGTAGGCGTTGCGGATGGGGGAAGAGATGGGGATGGTCTTTTCGCGGATCTCGACGATTTTCATACGGCTCTCCTGTGGATGAAAACAATGACGCCAGCTTACCGCGATACAAAGCCATATAATCGATCTGAATTTAAAGCATTATTCACTTGAAGTGAAAGATGAACCATGAAAACGGATGCCACCACGGAAATGGCCTTCTTTGTGCTGCTGGCCAAATTGGGCAGCCTGTCGGCCACGGCGCGCGAGCTGGGCATCACGCCGCCCGCCGTCAGCAAGCGATTGGTACTGATGGAGCAGCGCCTGGGCGTGCGTTTGCTCAACCGCAGCACGCGGCGCATCAGCCTGACGGGCGACGGCGAAAGCTATCTGCGGCAGGCGCGGCAGATCCTCGACGATATCCGCGCCATGGAGGAGTCGCTGGCCAGCGGCGGCGCGGAGCCGCGCGGACTGCTGCGCGTGAATGCCACCCTGGGCTTCGGGCGCACGGTGATCGCGCCCCTGCTGTCGCAATTCGCGCTGCGCCACCCGCAGCTGGAAGTGCAGCTGCAGCTGACGGACAGCCCCATCAATCTCGTCGAGCAGGCGTACGACCTGGGCATCCGTTTCGGCGAGCTGCCCGACACGCGTTTGTCGGCGCGCAAGATCATGTCGAACCGGCGCTTCCTGTGCGCCTCACCCGCCTACCTGCAGGCGCACGGCACGCCGCGGACACCGGACGACCTGGCGCAGCACCGCTGCATCGTGCACCGGCAGAACGACGACGCCTACGGCATCTGGCGTTTGAGCCGTGGCCGCGCCAGCCACACGGTGAAGGTGCGCGGCACGGTGGCCAGCAACGATGGCGACGTGGTGCTGGGCTGGGCGCTGGACGGGCACGGCATCCTGCTGCGTTCGGAATGGGACCTGGCGCGCTACCTCGACAGCGGCCGCCTGCGCGTGGTGCTGGCCGACTATACGCTGGCGCCGGCCGACCTGTACGCCTACTATCCGAGCCGCCACCAGCTGCCCGCCAAAGTGCGCGCTTTTATCAATTTTCTCATCCAGCAATTGCAGCCGGAAGCGGCCACAGCGGCAGAATCAGGTTAAACTATAATATTGCGATATGGCAATATTATGAAGGAGTAGGTTTTGCTAGTCATACTCGGATTTCTCGTCGTGCTGTTTTCCGTCTTCGGCGGCTTCGCCATGCAGGGGGGACACTTGGGCGCCCTGTTCCAGCCGCTGGAACTGCTGATGATCGGCGGCGCCGCGCTGGGCACCTTCTTTGTCGGCAATGACGCCAAGGCCATCCGCGCCACGTTCGCCGCCCTGCCCACCCTGTTCCACGGCTCGCAATACACGAAGGCGCGCTACATGGAGCTGATGGGGCTGATGTATGAAATCCTCAGCAAGATCCGCAAGGAAGGCTTGATGTCGGTCGAGGACGATATCGACGACCCCTACCGCAGCGCCATCTTCGTGAAGTACCCGTACACGCTCGGTGACGAGCACATCCTGGAATTCATCACCGATTATCTGCGCCTGATGGTGTCGGGCAATATGGACGCCTACCAGATCGAAAATCTGATGGATAACGAGATCGAAACGCACCATGAAGACGCGGAAATGCCGATCCAGACGATTTCGCAGCTGGCCGACGCCATGCCGGCCTTCGGCATCGTGGCCGCCGTGATGGGCGTCGTGCATACGATGGCCTCCGTCGGCTTGCCGCCGGCCGAGCTGGGCGTGCTGATCGCACAGGCGCTGGTGGGCACCTTCATCGGCATTTTGCTGGCCTACGGCTTCATCGCGCCGCTGGCGAGCTTGCTGCGCCGCAAGCACCATGAAACGGCGAAGATGTACCAGTGCGTGAAAGTGACGTTATTGGCCAGCCTGAATGGCTACGCGCCGGCGCTGGCCGTGGAATTCGGCCGCAAGGTCATTTCCGCCACGGAACGCCCCTCGTTCAGCGAACTGGAAAACCACGTGCGCCAGGTGCGCACGAAGAACTGATCCCGCCTGCCTGCTTACCCCGCGCGTCAGGCTTGCGGCGCCGTCCAGACCAGGTTCCACAGGTGGCCGTCGATATCCTCGAAGCCCTGGTCATACATGAAGCCATGGTCTTCGGGCGGATGCGGTATGCGGCCGCCAGCGGCGGCGGCCTTGGCGATCAGGCTGTCCACCTCTTCCCGGCTTTCGCAACTGAGGCAAATGACGACTTCATTGGCTTGCCGGGCATCCGCGAGCGGCTTGTCGATCAGGGACCGGAAGAACGGTTCGGTCGTCAGCATGGCCTCGATGCTGCCTTCGACGATGTTCATGAACGCCGCGTTCTCGCCGCTGAAGCGGGAATTGAAGGTGAAGCCGAGCGCGGAAAAGAAGGCCCTGGATTTATCCAGTTCCTTCACGGGCAGGTTGAGGATGATCTGTTTGTTCATGGCGATTCCTTGCTTCCTTGGTGAAGGTGGGATGGGCAAGCGGTGCGCCTTCCCTGCGACGGGTGACGGCATACCAAATTGACACGCTTACGAAAAAATCGTTCCTCCAGAATATCAATAAATACTGAAGAAAGGCGCGGACTATGCTCAGGACTTGCCCTCGATGCTGGCGGCGGCTCGGGCGCGGGCCAGGCTTGAGCACGCGCCAGCCACCGCGCGCAGGCGTTCTTCCAGGTAGGCGCTCACGCGCGGATGCTGGCTGAAGGCGACGTTGAAGCGGATGTGCTGATCGGGCGTGTCGTTGGCCGAAAACGCGGCGCCGCGCATCAGCAGGATCTTGTTGCGGTAGGCATCCTGCACCAGCAAGTCCACGTCCAGCCCTTCGGGCATGCTGCCCCACAGGAAAATGCCTGCGTCGCCGGGCTGCTCGAACAGCACGCCGGCCGTGCTCAGCTGACGCGTGCTGGCGTTGCGCGCCACCATGATCTTGCGTTGCAGCCGCTCCAGGTGCTTGCGCAGATTGCCGGCCTTGAGCACTTCCAGCAGCACGTATTCGTTCAGCGCAGGCAAGGTCATGATGGAATGGATCTTGGTGCGCATCAAGGGCTTGAGCAGGGAAGGCGCCGCGGCCAGGTAGCCCATGCGCAGGGCCGGGCTCAGCGCCTTGCACAGGCTCGAGTAGTAGATCACGCCGTCCAGTCCGGACAGCGACGCCAGCCGCGTGCTGTGGCCCGGCTGAAAATGGCCGTGCACGTCGTCTTCGGCGATCAGGAAGCCGTACTGCTGCGCCATGATCAGCACCTTGTGCAGGTTGGCGGCGCTGCTGCTCCACCCGGTGGGATTGTGCAAGGCCGTCTGCATGAACAGCAGGCGCGGACGGTGCGTGCGGCAAGCCGCTTCCAGCTCGTCCAGATCGAGGCCATCGGGGCGGCGCCGGATGGGCACCAGGCGCACGCCGTCCTGGCGCAGCCTGCCGAACATCAGGAAGTATCCGGGGTCTTCCACCAGCACCGTATCGCCGGGCTGCAGGAACGTGCGGCAGATCAGATCGATGGCATGGGTGCCGCCGAACGTGGTGAGGATGTGGCTGGCGTCCGCCGCGATGCCGATGCCGCGCAACAGCAGCGCGATCTGCTCGCGCAGTTCGGCCAGCCCTTGCGGCGGGCAGCGCGAGGCCATGCCGGCCGCGCTGCGCGCCAGGCCGCGTTGCACGGCGGCCGCCGGCAGCGCGTCCTGCAGCCAGGTGGGCGGCAAGGCGCCGCTGCTGGCCAGCAGCACGCCCGGCCGCTGGTCGTTCACTTGCTGGCTCAGCCAAACCGGCTCCTGCTCCTGTCCCGCTTCCAGCGCCACCTCGTCGGGAATGGCGCGGCCGGCGTCGGCCGGTGCGCAGACGAAGAAGCCTGTCGTGCCGTGCGTATCGATGACGCCTGCAGCCACCAGCCGGTCATACGCGACCACCACGGTGTTGGTGCTCACCGCAAGCTGCGTGGCGAGCTGGCGGATCGACGGCAGCCTGGTCCCGCCAGGCAGCACGCGTTGCGCGATCTGCTGGCGCAGTGCGGCCTCGATCTGCTTGAACAGGGGGATGGGTGAGGAGCGGTCGATGGCGAACATGGCGCAAGTCTAGCGTAAAAACGTCAGGGCAAGGACCAGCAGGATGGCGCCCATCGCCAGATTGAAGATGCGCTGGTTGCGCGGCGCTTTCAGCACGCTGCGGATCGACACGCCGAACAGCGCCCACATGGCGTTGCACGGCGTGCCCACCACGGTGCCGGTCACGGACACCAGCAGCGCGCTGGCGAGCATGTTGCCGTGCGCAGGCATGAAGACCGACGCCATGGTGATCGCCTTGATCCAGCTCTTGGGATTCAGCGCCTGAAACAGCGCCGCCTGCGCAAACGACACGGCCTTCGGCGCGCTGCTTCCCGCCACCGAGGCGCCGGCCAGCTTCCACGCCAAAAACATCAGGTACAGCGCGCCCGCGATCCGCAGCAGCTGCTGCGCCATCGGGTACGCAACGAACACGCTGCCCAGCCCCACGCACATGAGCATGGTCTGCACAAAGATGCCGGCCTGGATGCCGAGGATCACCGGCAGCGCACCGCGATAGCCGAAATTGGCGCCGGTGGTAGCCAGCATGACGTTATTCGGCCCGGGCGTGGCGGACATTACAAAGCAATAGCTCATCAGGGGCAGGAGTTCAGTCATGGCAGGCAGTCGCAGCGTGGAAAAGGCCCCAGTCTAGAAGCGCGGCACGGCGGCGACAAGGCACAAGGCGGCGCGTACAAGCACATGCTGTATCAGTTGAACCACTGCTACAGCGGCGATACTGCCGCAAGCTGTTCGTACATGCCATCCCTCTATACCCGTTACGGCAAGGGAAGACCCGCTCTTGCTTGAGCGCGGCAAGAGTCTCGGTAGGCAGGAGATAGACAGGCCAGACCCGATCTCATCGTTGGACCAAGCAGCTACGAGATCGCATATCAGGAGTCTGGCAGGCCTCCCAGGCCGCTGCCACGCCCCATCGCGTTCTCATCTGCCAGAACTATGGATCAGCACTTAGCTGCCGGTGGCGCTTTACGCCAATGGCACCGTCCGCTTCTGCCCCAAAGCGGAAGTTCGCCCTATTCAACGGTTAACGAGTTGAAGAACCGCTTTTGGCGACGCCGCTGTCCATCAACTGACTGCGGTCGTATGCCGCGTCCCCAAACAGATGCTTTACCCACGGCCAGCGCTTGATCAAACCATCAAGCACCATATCAAACACCATCTGCGCGCCAGTAGAGTCGGCGATATCGGCTGGCGTCAGGTTCATCGCCAGCAGGCGACCATGTGTGTCGACCGCGATATGACGTTTGCGCCCGCTGAGTTTCTTGTTGGCATCATAGCCTCGAGTTCGCGCGCCTGGCGCTTTCACGCTTTGGCTATCGACAATACCGGCACTCGGTAGCACCTCCCGCTCACTGTACAAGCGATCAAGCATTAGCGCCAAGTCATGAATAGTACGAAACAGCATGCGCCGCATCAGCCGCCGAAACCCGTAATAGAGCATCTAACAGGGCGGAAATTATTAGGCAGCATGCACCAGTCGCATCCGGACCGTACCATGTAACGCCGCGCATTGATCACCGTGCGCAAATCCGTCTTGCGAGGTTTTCCCGTCTTCGCTTGCTTTTACAGCAGCGGCGCGATCAGGCTCCACTCTTCATCTTTGACATCCGAGGGATAGCCACGTTTGACTGCCGTCCTCACCTGCTGATGCCGGCTTCGATTCTCTTGCGTCCAAATCGTCAATCGCTCCAAAACATCAAAGATGCTTTGACCCGGAAGTTGCCATGAAGTTTTTAAAGCGTCACTTAGCTGTCAAATTTCACACGCAACGGTATAAAGCACGGTTTTCTAGAACGCTTCAATTAACACAATTTTTTAGCCAACATTCTCTCCATTTATAACATTACAAAAATGTAATGATTTCAAATTAATTTAAGTTCTTGTACTATTGCTTCCGGGAATTTTAAATTTTCACAATATATATTTTTAGTAGTTTTCACTCGCTAAAAACATAATTATCAAGCCCACGAGTATGTGCTACAAATAGAGAATTCTGTTTGAAAAGTGAGCGTCTGACGCGTTCTCGCATAATTTTTTAGGAAAAATCTCTTCTTTTTTTGTTCTTGTAGCAAACAAAAAATACCAAAAATAAATAATTTTATTTTTGGTTGCTATTTTGGCATAAAAACATAACCATTAAAGGTAAGAAATGAAATTTAATTTTTGTCGCCTCATATTTTCGGTATTGCTGGGTAGTATTTTATCTATAAGTAGTGCTGCACCTACGCAGCCACGCGTGCCAGAAGAAAAATTATCAAAACCTGATGCAGCTATTACTACATGGATCGGGGATTTGCAAGTGATGCATTGTGATGAAAAGAAAGAAGGGAAACGAAAATGTAAAACCATTTCCATGCCCGAAAAAGTTGGTGAAGTTAACAAAATTTTAGTCGGTGATTTTATTTCTACAACAAAGGCCAGTTGGCTGGTTTTTTCAGATAAACGTCCCAGCCTTTGTAGCATCTCAATTAATTCAAAGAAAATTTATTGCATTTTCATCAAATCAAATCTACCACCTACCGTTGATGTTGGTTATATGAGCGTTGGTCAAGGACTCAATACGCTTACCTACAAGAGCTCCGATACAAAAAATCCACCTAGCACGAGAAAAATGCGTAGTGTCGTTGATCACTTCACCAAGTCGCTTGATGAAGCAGCAAAAGAGCTACAAATAAAGCTAAATCTTGCGCATACAAAACATACTAGCAAGCCTAAATCTAAATCACCTCTCCCTCACGCCATGTCTTTAGCACGTGAAGGCGAAGAGATTGACGAGGAATGCGATAATTGTGATGGCGGTGATGAGGGAGGAGGAGGAAGTAGTGGTGATGGAGGGGGGGACGGTGGTGGTGACAACGGTGGATATAATGGCGACTACAACTCACCTGATCCATCTGATTACGACGAAGTCTCCGATGCAGGAAATGGGACAAATTGTGTGTACGGACCGATTACTGTATGCACAATCGTAGCACCTCGTCCTGACCCAACATTACCTGCACCTTCTACTGCATGGTCATTTTGCTCGTTGTTTGGTTTGTTTTGTTCAGATCCTACCTCGATTCCTAATATGCCTCCATCAGCCAACACTACGGAAGAACGCCGGCAAGTTTGCGATGCAGACTATGAATTCGACATGAAAGAGTGCTCCGCGTACTATGGCGCATTTGGATCTGCGACTTGGGCTACGTGTAAAGGTATTGCAGCGGTAAGATATGCAGCATGTCTTCGAAGTGCCGAAGGCAAATAGTTAATTAAATTATAGCCTAACCATACTTATATCAAGTATCGCAGTTACCGCTGCATGTTAGGCTTTTTTCAATAATTAAGGGGATTATAATGAAAGTGCCGAGAATAGAAGTGACGATGTTAGAAGACTCAACAATAAATTTATCTCTGATTCGTAGATTAGGTGCTACACCATTAGATGTGCCTTTAAATTTTGACGACCTATTAAAAAATGGATTTGACGAAGGAGCCTTTGAGTTAGGAAAAAAAATATTAAGTACGCTTAAAATATGGAATGAGGGAAAATTTAAAAATGCGCCCGCTGGCAAAAAAACAAATAGTTTCGCACCAGACAATTACGACGCGGCAATGACATTATTGGAAATTTCGGTATCTTCGAAAACTAGCAAGTATGTCGAGTCAATCGAGTCTCTTTTAAAAGAACACCAAGCCAAAGATAAAATTCAACATGATTTTCTAGATAATGATTGGCCAGTTATAAAAAATCGATTGATTAGTTTTAAATAATATAGTTATTATTAATATTTAGACATATCTGCCGCACGCGTTGTCGCGCAATATCGATTACCAACAGCGCATTGTACTGGTACGCACCAAGCTGATTAGTGCAGCCATCTACCCGACGATAGTATTATGCGTGGGTGGTGGCGTTAGTCCTTTCCTGATCTGTTATGTGGTACGACGTTTTGCAGAGGTGTAGAAAGGCGCTGGATGCAACCTGCCCTGGATGTCGAGGTAATGCTCGATTGGAACCAGTTCGCCACCGAGCACAGCATATTAATGGCGGGCTGTGTAGCAGTGGCGGGGCTGCTTCTCATGACAGCCGTGAGGCGAATGCAACGCGGAGACGGGTTGCTGCGCCTGCTGGCTGCCTTGTCAGGTATCGGCGAACGCATGCGCATTTATGAATTGTCGCGACTGTACCTAACGCCGGGCATGCTGTCCGAAGGCGGCATTACCATCGTGCAAGCCATGGTATCGATATGGCCTTCCCCCGTCGTCACGGACACTTTCGCTGGGCGCATTTTAGATTTTCAAACTGCACTGGGCTGCCGTCATCATGGGGCAGCCGGTTGCCTTGTGATACGCAATGAGATCCGAATTTTTGAGCGCTTCGTCGTTTGTCATAGGTTTATAGATACCGGTCGTCCAATCGTCCGCTTCTGGCTGATTGTACACCTACGATTTTATCGACGTTCCGTTTAGCTGGTTCATCAACGCATCGAGCTTGCCCTCTAGCTTCAAATTAGACGCCCCAATGAAATACCAGATGCAAGCGAAATTCACGATTGGAATCAACGCCAGGACCGTCCAGAGCACTGCGTTCCTTCCTTTGTCCTTCGCTAGAAGATAAGCAGAAACTGCCATCATTAGCGACATGAACACTAGTGGTAGAAATGAAACAAATATGTGTGGGGCGTTGTTTTCCATTAGTTTTATCTAGGTTTGATGGTTTAAATACGTTGGAAAGTCGAGCTAGGATACGTCCGAGCAACCTGCTTTTAACCTCCTGAACGGTTGCTTCTGGCCTATAGAGGCACTAGAGCATAGCGGCTTGCCAAGCGGGAAAACTCACACATTGTCATGTTGCCGCGATTGTTTGCTTTTGGCCGATAACGGAAGCACTATGCAGCTCTCCAAATTGATTCGAACTCTTGATGGGAAATCACACTGTACCCTGACTCTGATAAATCGAGAGGCTTTTCTGATATCCCGCCAAATTCGTCGCTCTCATTGTCGGCACTATAGCAAAGCTGCGGACCAGAATTGTACTGTTCAATTTGTCGGGTAACCCAGCCTGCACCATCGACTTCAAAGTACCACCAGGACGTACCCCATGCATCGTACCTGTCACCTCTAGTCTCTTCCCAGTGTCTTTTTACGTAACTTGGCATACTTGAAATGAGTAGTGAACGGAAACTAACGTCAGCCGTCCGCTTCTGGCCGATTGTTACCATCAAATAATGGATCTTTCCCACAAACTTACGCGCGTCCAAACGTTTCTAGGGAGCCAGCGAGTTTGTAGTCGGTAAGTCCATAAAGCTTCTTTAGTAATGCATCGATCGCTTGAAATAGCATGTTAGGGGCAGCTGACTTGTACTGAACACATGCCAGCCGGCCGGGCGACCAATCGATGATCTGTGCAGGCTGAAGTCCTGCAAAAATGTCGGTGATGAGTGAGACCGGTGACGAATTTTCCGTATAAGAGAAATCCATGTAGTCGCCGTAGATCAGTATCCATACGTCAGGACGCCCAACAACGCTTAGTCTCGCGTAAAACTCCCTTGATGGAAGCTCACTATGGAGATTTAGGCTGCCAAAGGCTGCCAGCAAGATCCGGCGAACTTCTTCTTTTGATTCCTCTTGCATTGCTAATCCTACTCAGTTGATGAATGACTTTAATGCGCTGCATCTCGCATGTTTGCACGACCGTCCGCTGCTGGCCAAAGCCGGCACGGCATCGGCCACGTCCATGACCTCAGCGGGCGGCACCACAGAGTGCGTCAACGTCCCCTCCCCGGATCAGGTCGAGGTGCCTGCTTATCCATTCTGCCGGGCGATCCCACCAGGCGATGTCCAATAGCCGTTGCACGGAAGCGGCATCGAAGCGCTCCCGGACGACACGTGCCGGATTGCCGCCGACGATGGCGTAGGGCGGGATGTCGGCAGTGACAACCGAGCGCGCGGCGATGATGGCGCCATCGCCGATGCGCACCCCGGGCATGATGAGTGTGTCGTAGCCTATCCACACGTCGCTGCCGATAACCGTATCGCCCTTGTAGGGCAATTCGCCCTCGACAGGTCGTGCAGTTTCCCATCCATTGCCGAAAATGAAGAATGGGTAGCTGGAAATCCCGTTCATTTGATGGTTGGCGCCGTTCATGATGAACTTCACCCCGCGCGCGATGGCACAGAATTTGCCGATTCTGAGACGATCGCCGATGAACGGGAAATGGTACAGGACATTGTCTTCGAAATGCTTGACGCCGTCGGGATCGTCGTAATAGGTGTAGTCGCCGATTTCAATGTTGGGCCGGGTGATAATATTCTTCAGAAAGCAGATTTGCGGGAATCCCGGCATTGGATATGCAGTGTTTGGATCAGGACCTTCCATGCTCTCTCCGTTTTGAATATTCCGGGTGAAGTACGCCATAGCGGACGGCCCGAGTCGCGCAGCCCACGAAGCCATTACCTTAATGGCAAGCAAGTGCTTTTATCCGGCGCTTCAGCCCGCCCTCTTCCGGCCATTTACGGCGTTGGCGGCGCCGCCGCCGTCTCCTCCGGGCAGCTGACCTCGTCCTCCTGCGTGTACAAGGTCATCGGTACGCGCTGGCCGTCGACTTCCAGCTCGCGCACTTTCGGCGGCACCAGCTGGAACTCGCCCGCCTGCAGTTTTTCGCGCAGGGGCTTGCAGCGCAGGGCGTCGGTGGGGATTTGCCCGCGCGCGGTCCAGCTGCCGTCGTCCTTCTCGGCCAGCAAGACGGATGAGGCCCGCGGGTCATTGCTGATCAGCAGCACGTCCTGCTTGCCGTCGCCATCGAAATCGAGCAGGTAGGCGTCGCACTGGGGTCCTGCCCGCTTCAGGCAGGCAGGCAGGCGCCAGGCCGGGCTCACTTGCGTCCAGTCCTGGCGCAGGAAACTCTGCGGCAGCTTGGCCGTGGCCGGGCGCAGGGTCAGGTTGATCGACACGTCGCTCAGCGCGCCCGTCTCGTCGAGACGGTTCTGGCGCTTGAGCATGGCCTCGGCACGGGCCCGCACGATGGCGGCGTCCGGGCCCGTCGTGCGCGTCTTGAGTTCCTGCAAGGCCGCCTGGCCGTAGCGGGCGCCCTGGAAGCGCAGGTACTCGAAATCGAACTTGTCCACGCCAACCTTGCCGCTTTCCAGGCGCGCCATCTGGCTGGCCACGGAAATGCGCGCCGGGTCGGCCAGCGGCGAGAACAGGGCGAACAGCACCAGCAGGGTAACAAAGGCGGTGGCCACGTTGACGTTGGCGATCAGGTGCAGCCAGTCGCCGTACTTGCTGGCCGCCCAGGCATAGCCGGCGGCGTAGCAGGTGGCGACCAGCAGGCAAGCGGCGGCGATCAGGCGGTCGGAGGTCCAGCCATGCGACATCACGCGCAGGGTCAGCGCATAGATGGCAATGCCCACCACCCACGGCAGCAGCAAACATGCCAGGCGCGTGCCCAGGCGGATGCCGCGCGCCACGCCATGGCCCACTTCGCCATTCTGGAAGGCGGCATTGATCAGCACCACCAGCACGCCGGCCATGCCCAGCAACACGGACGCCGCATGGCGCGTGGCCCACAGGCGCTCGAAGCCGATGAATGGCAAGGTCAGCAGGAAGCCGGAGACGAGCACGGCGGCAATCGGCACCAGCCACGACAGCAGCACCAGCAGCAAGGTGCGGATGCCGCGCACGATGGATGGGCGCACGTCCGTGATGTGGATGGCGAACGAGAACGCGAAGCAGATGACGGGAATCACGAACCAGGCCTGGCCCAGCAGCTTTTTCAGGAAACTGAGCTTGATCAGCAGAAACAGCTGCCCGCCCAGCCACAGCACCAGCCACAGGCCCAGCACGAACAGCAGGGAGAACAGCAACTGGATGCCCAGCTTCCAGGCGATTTCAAAGTAGGTCGGATAGCGGGCGATGCGCTGGCCATCCTGGGCGCTGGCCAGCACCAGCGCGTGGGCGATATACAAGCCGACGACGCAGAAACCGAACAGCTGGGCGGAAATGACGCGCAGGGGCGCGCCCGGCTTGTAATTGCCCCAGATCACGTGTTCAGCGCCGCGCGCCACGTCATGCCAGGCCAGCACGGCCAGCACGACGGCCGCGCCCGCCATCCACAGCGCGATGCGCTTCACCGACATATGGCCCAGGCTGGACACCAGCAGGATGGGCAGCAGCAAGCTGATCAGCATCAGCGGCCCCAGCAGGTAGGCTTCCGTGGCGGGCCACACCTTGTCCTGCGCCGTGCTGTACAGCCAGTACAGCAGCAAGCCTTGCAGCAGGCCCGTCACCAGGCGCGTTAACGCGATGCGCGGCGCCACCACCGGATCGAGCAACGCCATGTTTTTTCCTGCGGCATCCTGCTGCATAGTCATTCCTTTAATAGTCGTTTATTGCTGTAAAGCACGGCCATTATTGCATTTCGTTATATTCATCTCAACAGCGATTCGTGCGCGCGCCCTTCCCGCCCGGCTGCGGGAGCGCGCAGAGGCAGGCTTTGCGCGAGGCCCCAGGCCAGTTCCGGCACGAGGAACAGCCACAACAAAGGCTGGCCCGTCTCCAGCAAGGCCCACGCCATCCAGATGGAAAACAGGTAGCGCGCCGCCGCGTCGTAGCGGCCGAAGCGCGGCTGCGGGTCAAGCACGCGCAGCACGGACCAGACCATCACCACGCTGCCAAACAAGCTGCTGATCAGCAGATGCAAGGGCTCGAAGAGAGGCAGCGGCGCGCCGCCCAGGCCCACATTGAGGACGTTCAAGTGCTCGCGCAGCAGCAAAAACGTCCACGGCGTGGTAAACGGGGCCGTCATGAGCACATCATAAATGGCGCTGGCGCGCACCACGCGGCGGAAGGCGGAAAGGGACAACATGGGAACTCCTGTCAGTGGAAAGCGCCCATGATCAAGCTTGGAGTACACTCCATGGTCAAGCATTTTATGAAAGAAAAGAACCATGCAGATCGGCGAGATGGCGCAGGCGACGGGCTTGAGCCGCGATACCCTGCGCTTCTATGAAAAACGGGGCTTGCTGCGCGCGCGGCGCGGCGCGAACGGCTACCGCGACTACCCGCCCGAAGCGGCCGACTGGCTGCGCTACCTGCGCACGGCGCAGCAGCTGGGCTTTACCCTGGCGGAAATCGAAGCCGACATGCCGCTGCTGGCGGCCGCCGGCGATCCCGCCACGGCTGACCAGCTGCGCGCGGCGCTGGCGCGCAAGCTCGGTGAAATCGATGCGCGCATCGATGGACTGACGCAGTTGCGCGGCGAACTGGTGCGGCGTATGGGGGCGGCAGCGGCGGCGTGCCCGTTGCGCGGCGATGCCGGTGCGAATCCCTGAACTGCTGCCGTGGCTGTTCCTGCTGGGCGCAGGCAGCGCGCAAGACCCCTGACGTAAAAAAACCGCCTGTGCATGGCAGCAGGCGGTTTGATGTCGGGCAACCCCGGCTTACTTGGCAGCCTTGCGGCGGCGCAGGAAACCCATCAGGCCCAGGCCGGCCAGCAGCATGGCGTAGGTTTCCGGTTCCGGCACGGCGGCCATCACGGACACGTTGTCGATGACGGCGCCCGAATAATTGTCGAATGGCGTGCCGGCCTTGGCGGCACTGGCAAACGACAGGGTCGCCAGGCCGGTGGAAGCGGCAGTGAAGCTCAGGGTGTTGCTGTACAAGGTGTTCGACGCGGCAGCGGTCGAGTAGAAATTACCGGCCGCGCCACCGAAATTGACGCTCACGCCCTGGCCTGCGGGGCCGCCGGAATTGCGCGCCATGTCAAAGCTCAGATTGTAAGTCTGGCCGGCAACGACATTGAAATTTTGCGACAGGAAACCAGGACCAGGCGTGCCCAGCATATCGATGCTGTAGCCATCGATGGCGTTATACGCATTGCGGATCAGGTCGACGGAGCTGGCGCCCACGGTCCAGCCCGTGATGGCCGAAGAACCGCTGTTGACGACTTTAAAACCGCTGTCGAAGGTATAACCGGAAGCGACCGTGTCAAAATTGCCGTTCGTAATCAGGTTGACGGGGCTGGCGCTGGCGGTGCCTGCGGCAAACAGGGCGACAACTGCTGCGATGGTGGCGATTTTCATGATCTGATTTCCTTGCTTTATTGATATTAAAGTTTCCTTAAGTGAAATCATATCTCAGCCTTGATGAAAATCAAAGAAATTTACAGAAATATATTGAATGTAGATAATTTGCAACGCTTTCAGGCGCGCTGCGCCGTCAATCGAGTTCCTGCCGCGCTACCAGGATGCCGTCCGCATCGGCATAGATCCAGTCGCCCGGATGCACGGCCACGCCGCTGAGCTGCACACGCACGTCGCGCTGGCCGGCGCCCGTCTTGTTGCTCTTGCGCGGATGCGTGGCCAGGGCGCGCACGCCGATCTGGCAGACATTGATTTCCTCGCTGTCGCGAATGCAGCCATCGACAACGATGCCGGCCCAGCCATTGCTTTCGGCCAGCACGCCCAGTTGACCACCCACCAGCGCGCGGCGCAGGCTGCCGCCGCCATCGATGACCAGCACGTGGCCCTGGCCCGGCGTTTCCAGCGTGCTGCGCACGAGGGCGTTATCCTCGAACACTTGCAAGGTGGTGGCGGGCCCGCTGAAACGCACGCGCTGGCCGAAAGCGCGGTACACGGGCGGCAGCACGGCCAGAGTGCCGTCGTCGAGCATGGCAGCATAGTCGTCGCACAGGTCGGTGGTAGCAAAGGTCATGGGGATTCCTTTCGTAGCAGATGGCAACGATTCTATGCCTTTTGCAGCGCGGCGGCACGTGTTTTGCCGCCCACTCCCACAGCCGTGGCAATCGCCAGCGCCTGGAACAGGCCAATGAACACGAACAACAGGGCCGGATGGTCGCCATCCATCAGCGCGCCAAAGAACAGGGGGCCGACGGCCAGGCCGCTGTCGAGGCCCGAATACACGACGCCATACACGCGCCCGGTGGCATTCTTCGGCGCCGCCGCGCGTATCATCAGGTCGCGCGACGGTCCCGCCACGCCCGAGGTCAAGCCGATGGCGCCCATCAGCACCACCGCGCCCCAGGCCGGCACGACGGCCATGGACAGCAGCACGGCCAGCAGCGCGGCGGCGGAAAAGGCGATCGCCACGTTGCGGTCCGGCTGCTTGCTGCGCGCGCCCACCACGCCGCCGGCCAGCATGCCCACGGCCGAGGCCAGCATATAGGCCGTGTAGGCGCTGGTGGCCAACGCCAGGCTCATGCCGTACAGCTTGACGAGGGCAACGCTGGCAAAGCTCTGGATGCCGCCCAGGGCGATGGCGGTAATGAAGAAGAAGGCAAAGCACATCCACACGGCAGGCAGGCGCAGGAAATCCAGGGTGCCTTCGCCGCCAGCCGGCTGACCCGCTGCGGCCTTCTTGACAGGCTCGGGGCGGATGGCGTGACGGTTCAGGAACAGGATCAGCAGCACGCCGAACGGCAGCACGGCCGCGCATTGCAGCGCGATTCGCCAGTCATAATGGGTGGCGACATACGTCATGAACAGCGGTGCCAGGGCCCAGCCGATGTTGCCGCTGATGCCATGCACGGAAAAACCATAGGCCACGCGGGCCGCCGAAACGCGCTGGTTGAGGATGGTATAGTCGGCCGGATGGAACACGCTGTTGCCCATGCCGGCCAGCATGGCGCCCAGCATCAGCGCCGCATAGCTGTGCGCGGTGGACAGGGCCAGCGCCGACACGCCCAGCAGAAAGACGCCGGAAAACAGCACGGCGCGGGCGCCGAAGCGATCGACGACAAAGCCGGCCAGCGCCTGCCCCACGCCCGAGATGATGAAAAACACCGTCATCAGCAGGCCCAGCTCCGCATATGACAGGTCGAATGCGGGTTTCAGCCAGACGAACAGGGCCGCGAGGATCAGATGGTAGAAGTGCGACACGCCATGCGCCAGCCCCACCAGGGCGATGACGCGCGCATCGCTGCGCAAGGTTGGAAGTTCGGATGCTGAGTTAGTTGTTATCATGTCATACCCTGTCTTATACTGGTGAAGCTCAAGTGTATGCAAAATATCATCGTCTGTTTTCCGACAGGATGACATAATTTATCGAATTAAGGCCAAGCTGATGGGTGTACCTATCCTCCACCATACCCGCATGTGTCCGCCGCGGGAAGCGCCCAGCGCGACCATCCCCGTGACGATGATCGCGCGCGACCTGCAACCCGATGAATTCTTGTTATCGCATACCCACCCCTGGGGCCAGGTCACGATGGCGCTCGAAGGCGTGCTGCGCATCACTGCCAACAACAGCAGCTGGGTGCTGCCGCCCATGCGCGCCATCTGGATCGCGCCCAACGTGGAGCATGCCGTCACGATACTGGAAAAAACCCGCTTGCGCCCCCTGTGCATCCACGCCGCACGCGCGCCGTTCGCGGGCCAGGATTGCAAGGTGCTGGAAGTGTCGAACCTGCTGCGCCAGCTGATCATGGCACTGGAACAGCTGGACCCGGGCCAGGAACCGGCGCGCGAAGCGCTGCTGGCCGAACTGATCCTCGATGAATTGAAACGCTCGGCCACGCGCCCCATCCGCGTCCCCTTGCCCAGCGACAAGCGCCTGAAGACCCTGTGCGACAGCCTGATCGAGAAACCGGGTTTGAATCAGACCCTGGAACACTGGGCGCAGCTGGTCGGCGCCTCGGAACGCACCCTGGCGCGGCTGTTCGAACGCGAATTGGGCATGAGTTTTGGCCAGTGGCGCCAGCAGGTGCGCCTGGCGCACGCGGCGCCCCTGATCGCGCGCGGCGTGCCGCTGTCGCAGGTGGCCGAAGAACTGGGCTACGCCAGCCAGTCGGCCTTTTCCGCCATGTTCAAGAAGACTTTCGGCAGTTCGCCATCGGCCTTCTTTGCGCAGGGCGAACGAATATAGCAAGCGCGCCGATATCGTGCTCAGGGCAAGGCGGTGCAACACCGCCATCGGCGCTTTAGCGGTGCGCCCTCAGGCCATGAAGTCGAAGAGGGAATTCTTGCCCGTATAGCCCGGCAAGGCCGAGTTCGTTCCCATCTGTTCCTGGGCCGAATAGGCTTTGATCAGCGCCTGCGCCTGGGCCGTCAGCGCCTTGGCCAGCACGGCTTTCTTGTTGGTCAGCGTGGTGATGTCCTTGCCGACCGTCTGCACTTCCTTGCGGATGATGCTCGTTTCGCCTGTCAGCTCGCCGATCTTGCTGGAAAACTGGTCCGCCACGCCCTTGCCGTTATTCGTAAACAACTTGCTGACGGCATCCGGATCGGCCGCGATGGCGGCCTTGAGTTTTTTATCGTCGAGCACCAGTTCTCCGCTTTTGCCCAAGGTCACGCCAGCACTGCTGAGGATGGAGGCGGGCACGCCCGTGCTGGCCGTGCGCAGCACTTGCTCCATCTGCGAACGCACCTGCCCCAGGGCCGTGTCGGATTTCAAGTCGCCCTGCTGCAGGCTTTGCAGCTTGCTGTTGAGTTCATTGTAGGCCGTGACGAAGCTGGCCACATTGGTCGCGATCTGGCTGCTGTCCTTGGCGATGACGAGATCGGTCGTGCCCTTTTTCTTCAATTCGATGGTGGCGCCCTCGACTGCCGTCGTCAAGGTATTCGTGGCGCTCTTGATCTCCTTGCCGTCGACGGTGAGCAGCGCATCCTGCGCGGCGGCCGTCTGCTGCAGGCCCTTGCCGGCGCCGGGTGCATAGCTGAGCAGGTTGCTGACGGCAGCGTCGCCGGACACGCTGATGCGCATGCTGCTGTCGGCACCGCTCTTGCCATTGATGGCCAGCGAATAGCCATCGGCGCCCTTCACCACGCTGGCATCGACGCCCTGCTGCTTGAGCGCGGCGGCGATACCGTCAAGGCTGTTGTTGCTGCTGTCTATCGTCAGCGAAATGACCTTGCCGCTGCCGGGCGTAAATTGCTTGCCGTCGGCCGTGCCCACTTCGATTTTGACCAGCGCCGGCGCCCCCGTGCCGATGGCCGCGCTCGACGATTTCTGCGCGCCGCTGAGCAGGGTCTGTCCCTGCGCGAGTTGCTTGACGTTCAGCTCATGGCTGCCGCTGACGGCCTTGTCGGTGGTGGTGGCGCTCAGCACATCCTTGGCGCTCGACGTGGCCGACGTGGCCAGACCGCTGCCGGCCATGTTCTTGGCCACGGTCTGGAATTTTGCCAGCGCCGATTGCAGCTGGCCCAGGCCCGAGAATTTGGCCTGGTCGCGCGCCAGGCTGGCGTTGAGCTTGACGACGCCCGTGTTCTGCGACTGCATCTGGCGCTCCACCTTCGCATACACATCGGCCGAGATATTGCCCTGCGTCGTCTGCTGCGTGTTGTTGGTGTAAGCCCTGCTGTTGATGGTCGAATTAAACATGGTAGGCATTCCCGTCGGGTGTATGGTCATGGCACACGGTTCAGGTCTTGACCGTGCTGCGCTGGAAACGGACGGCAGGCGCGCGTGGCGCGGCAAGGTCCCTCTTCTGGTTGATAATTATGCAGTATTACCGGAATATCAAAACAGCGAACAGAACAGGTTTTTCCTGACTGCAAACCCATATGCACCATTTTAGCGCATTTCATTTGCAGCCGATCTTATCTTGTTTCAGCGCATGAATCTCGAAATGGCGCTGCTGACAGCCATGTCCAGCTGCGGGAAAGTGAGTCCCACCTTGAAACCTGCACTGCTGAAAATGCAGTGCGAGACGGACACGCGCGCCTCAATGATGTGCGCCGCGCCATCGTAAAACAGCTCGAACAGCACCTTGCCCTGCTTGCCTGTCGGCAGCGGTTCCGCGATGACGGCCGTCATGCCGCCCGGCCCCACGTCAAGGGTGCGCGCCGCCACAGGGTCCGCGCCGTCCATCACCAACATTGCCTTGGCACGCAATATCTTGCGTGCGCCCTGCCTTTGCTCAACTAACACTATATTCCGCTTCTCTATTAATTCATTGTCGACGCGAACTCGCTACGCGAATTCATCGGACAAATATTATAGTTCCAAACGGAAACTTTGTTTGACTTACCTCAAGCTTGGCATTTAAACCATACCAACTCTTACTCCAGGTCGCGCAATTTATTGAACGCTTCGTCAATGCGCTCGACGCCGATGACCTTGAGGCCTTCGATGACTTGCTTCGGCAGGTTGGACTTGGGCACCACGGCCAGGGTAAAGCCCAGCTTGGCCGCTTCGCGCAAGCGTTCCTGGCCCCGCGGCGCGGGGCGGATTTCGCCGGCCAGCCCCACTTCGCCAAACACCACGAGCCCCCGCGGCAGGGGCTTGTTGCGCATCGACGAGTTAATCGCCAACAATACGGCCAGGTCGGCCGCCGGTTCCGTGATCTTGACGCCGCCGACGGCGTTGATGAACACATCCTGGTCGAAGGCGGCGATGCCCGCATGGCGGTGCGCCACGGCCAGCAGCATGGCCAGGCGGTTCTGTTCCAGGCCGACGGACAGCCGGCGCGCATTCGGCAAGTGACTCGTGTCGACGAGGGCCTGGATTTCCACCAGCAAGGGGCGCGTGCCTTCCTGCGTCACCATCACGCACGAGCCAGGCACCTGGTTGTCGTGCTGCGACAGGAACAGCGCGGACGGGTTCGACACCCCTTTCAAGCCCTTTTCCGTCATGGCGAACACCCCCAGCTCATTGACCGCGCCGAAACGGTTCTTGATGGCGCGCACGAGGCGGAAACTGGAATGGGCGTCGCCCTCGAAATACAGCACCGTGTCGACGATATGCTCGAGCACGCGGGGGCCGGCCAGCGCGCCCTCTTTCGTCACGTGGCCGACCAGAATGATCGTCACGCCCGTCTGCTTGGCCGCCCGCGTCAGCTGCGCCGCGCATTCGCGCACTTGCGCCACGGAACCGGGCGCCGAGCTGAGGGCGTCCGAATACACGGTCTGGATCGAGTCGATGACCACCACTTCCGGCTTCAGGTCGTTCAAGGTCGAAAGAATCTTTTCCAGCTGGATCTCCGCCTGCAATTTGAGTTCCTTGGCGTCGATGACGAGGCGCTTGGCGCGCAGGGCGATCTGCGCGCCCGATTCCTCGCCGCTGACGTACAGCACGCGCTTGTGGTGCGACATGTTCGCCAGCGCCTGCAGCAGCAGGGTCGACTTGCCGATGCCGGGGTCGCCGCCGATCAGCACGACGCCGCCCGCCACCATGCCGCCGCCCAGCACGCGGTCGAATTCCTCGATGCCCGTGCCGAAGCGGGGAACGTCGATGGCGTCGATATCGTCGAGCGACAGCACGGGCGCCGTCTGCGCCAGCGACATGTGCTGCGGATTCGAATAGCGGTTGTTGCCGCCCGTCTCGGGCAGGGTTTCCACCATGGTATTCCACTGGTTGCACGAGGTGCATTGCCCCATCCATTTGTTGCTGATGGCGCCGCAATCGCTGCAGGTGTAGATGGTCTTGACTTTTGCCATGGTGTACTTTGCCCGGGTAAGATGAAACAGCTGGTTATATATACAGTATATACAAACCGCGCTTGCGCGTCACCCTACGCTTCGATCACCGGTACGCGCGGCGCCAGTGCGCACATCAGCTCGTAGCCGATGGTGCCGGCGGCCAGCGCCACCTCGTCGATCGGCATGCCCTGCCCCCACAAGGTGACGCTGCTGCCGACCTTGGCGCCCGGCACGTGGGTCAGGTCGACCATCAGCATGTCCATCGACACCCGGCCGATCAGCCCCGTGCGCACGCCGTCGACCAGCACGGGCGTGCCTTCCGGTGCGTGGCGCGGGTAGCCGTCCGCATAGCCGCAGGCCACCACGCCCACCTTGACGTTGCCGGCCGCTTCATAGCGGCTGCCGTAGCCCACCACCTCGCCGGCGGCGATATCCTGGATGCCGATAATGCTGCTGCGCAAGGTCATCGTGGGCAGCAAGCCGAACGCCTGCGCGGACGTACCGCCCGGGGCGCCGCTGGGCGTGCCGCCATACAGCATGATGCCGGGGCGCACCCAGTCGCTGTCGAGATGGTGCATCAGCACGCCGGCCGAATTGCACAGGCTGCGCGGCAGCGGCGTACCGATGCTGGAGGCGCCCGCCTCAAAACGCAGCATCTGCTGTTCCAACGGCAAGCGCGTGGGACCCGCCTCGTCCGCATTGGCGAAATGCGTCATCAGGGTGATCGTGCCGATATGCGGCATGGCGCGCAGGCGCGCATACGCACCCGCCACGGCAGCCGGCGTGAAACCCAGGCGGTTCATGCCCGTATTCATTTTCAGGTGCACGTCGATGGCGTGCGGCAGGCGGGCCGCTGCCAGCATGGCGATCTGTTCTTCGCAATGCACGCTGCCATTCAATCCATATTGCGCCATGACAGGCAAATCGCTGGCGTCGAAAAACCCTTCCAGCAGCAGGATGGGTTTGGTCCAGCCCAGTTCGCGCAAGCGCACGGCGTAATCGACCTCGACCAGCGCCAGGCCATCGGCGTCGGCAAAGCCCCGCATGGCCCGTTCCAGCCCGTGACCATAGGCATTCGCCTTGACGACGGCCCATACCTTGGCGCCGCGGGCGCCGGCACGGGCGCGCGCCAGATTGTGTTGCATGGCATCGAGATGGATGGTGGCGATAAGGGGCCTGGGCATATGCGTCGTTCACGGCAGGTGGGAAAGCCGTATTTTACCGGATGGGCCGCAAGCGGGAGCCGCAAGCAGGTCCGCAGCGGGCCCCAGACCGGCGCCCAGGACACCATGTATAAAATGCTCACATATATGTGTATTTTTCTACGGCAGAAAAATTAAGCTTCGCTTAGGCAAGACTATGCAAAGCAGCCCCTGCCAAACTTGGGGTTTGCTGTTTTTTCGTGGTATAAAGCAAGCCAGATATGATTTCAGGCAATCCAGAATGAATCGTGGTTTTTATACCATCATGGCGGCGCAGTTCTTTTCCTCGCTGGCAGATAACGCCCTCTTTTTTGTCGCCGTCGATTTATTGGTGTCCATGAAATCCCCGGCGTGGATCACGCCGCTGCTCAAATTGTCGTTCGTGCTGTTTTACGTGCTGTTGGCCGCTTTTGTCGGCGCCTTCGCGGATGCTCTGCCGAAAGGCAAGGTCATGTTCATCGCCAACATGGTCAAGATCTTCGGCTGCGCCCTCGTCTTCTTCCACGTGCACCCGCTGCTGGCCTACGCCGTCGTCGGTTTCGGCGCGGCCGTGTATTCGCCCGCCAAGTACGGCATCCTGACGGAACTGCTGCCGCCGGAAAAGCTCGTGGCGGCGAATGGCTGGATCGAAGGCTTGACCGTCACCTCCATCATCCTCGGCACCGTCATGGGCGGCGCGCTCGTCAGCGGCCACGTGTCCGACATGCTGCTGTCGATCGACATTCCGCTGATCGACACGGGCATCACCAGCAAGACTGAAGCGGCCTTGTGCGTCGTGGTGGGCATCTATGCGCTGGCGACCCTGGCCAACCTGAAGATTCCCGACACGGGCTGCGTGTATCCGCACCAGGAACGCAATCCTATCAAACTGATTACCGATTTTGCCAATTGCTATTCCATCCTGTGGAAAGACAAGCTGGGCCAGATCACCCTGGCCGTGACGACCCTGTTCTGGGGCGCCGGCGCCACCTTGCAGCTGATCGTGCTGGAATGGGCCAAGCAGTCGCTGAACATGCCGTTCGACAAGGCGACCAGCCTGGTGGGCGTGGTCGCCATCGGCGTGGCCGCCGGCGCCGTGCTGTCGGCACGCTTCATTCCGCTGCGCAAATCGCTGACCGTCATTCCGCTCGGTATCGCCATGGGCGTGATCGTCATGATGATGACGCAAGTACACTCCGTGTGGATCGCCTACCCGCTGCTGATCCTGATCGGCGCCCTGTCCGGCTTCTTCGTCGTTCCCATGAATGCCCTGCTGCAACACCGTGGTCACGTGCTGATGAGCGCGGGCCATTCCATCGCCGTGCAGAACTTCAACGAGAACCTGTCGATTCTCACCATGCTGGCCGTGTATTCGATCATGATCCGCTTGCACCTGCCGCTCAACATCATCATCACCCTGTTCGGCCTGTTTGTTGCCGGCACCATGTACGCCATCATGCGCAAGCACAAGCTGAACCAGGCTGAGCATGACAACTTGTCATTGATTGGCGAGCAGAAGCATTAACTTCCGGGGTCAGACCCGCCGGGTCTGACCCCAACATTACGCAGGTAGCGCACCCGCTATCCGCCGCGCGGCTGCCTGCTGCGTCCAGTCATGCGGCACGACAAAACCGCGTGTGCGCTCCACTTCCCAGCCTTCGATAGTATCCACGGTGGCCACCATCACCGGTTGCGCCAGATCAAACAACTGCGCGCGCAGGGCCTCCACGTCCAGCACGTCCACGTCGCGGCCCTTGAACGGCGCCAGCCATTGCAGGCGCGGCAGCACGACGTAGCGCTGCTCGGGCAGTTGGGCCGGCGTACACCAGAAACCGTGCCCATGTTCCGGGGAAATGCCGTCCATGGCGGGCGTCACGCCTGCCGCATAAAACAGCCAGCCCTTGACCAGCGCCTGCGCCGCGCGCACGGGGTGCGCCAGCAGGGTTTGCGCGGCCGGGTGGCGGGACAGGGCCAGTTGTTTGTCGAGAATCTTGCGCATCTTCAAGCCCAGGGTGTCGGCCAGGTTCGGGCCGATCAAATGGTTGAAGTCGCCGGGATCGGGCGCGCCTTCGAGCAGGTAGAACTTGGTGGCAAATTCCCAGTGCAGCAGGTCATTTCCGTCACGCAACAGGAAATCGAACTCGCCCACCGTGTCGTTGCGGTTGACTTGCACTTGCAAGCCATGCGCGGCCAGCAAGCCGTGTTGCTCAAAATAAAAGGCCAGCAGCTTTTCAGCGTACAGGCCCAAGCGGGAATAGAACTTCAGTCCCAACGCCGCATCGAGCGGCGACGGATCGTCCTGCAGCGCGCCCAGCCACGCGGCCACGGCAGGCGTGACTAGGGGCAAGCTGGCGATGCGCCCGCCCCAGTGGGGGCTGGCAGGATCGAGCAAGTCGGGCGAATCGAGCAGCCAGGCCAGCGCCCGCACGCGGGGGTGCGTCAGATGTCCCCAGCGCTGCTCGAAGCGGACCTGGAATGTATCAACCACCGTGCGTGCTTTTCGCCAGGCACAGGTCGGCCCAGGCACGCGCCTTGGCCTTGCCCGTCTCGTCCTGCAACAGTTGCTCTGGGTGGAAGGTGGCCACGACGGACGCACTGCCCAGCTGGCGCACCTTGCCCCGTACGGGTTTTTCGCCGGGATTGATGCCGGCGGCGGCCATCGAACCGAGGGTGACGATGGTGCGCGGCTGCAGCAGGGCCAGTTCGCGGTCAAAATACGGACGGCAGGCGGCCGACTCGGCCTCGGTGGGCAAGCGTTCCTGGCCCGTCTCGTCAAGCGGACGGCATTTCAGCAGGTGCGTGATGTACACGTCGCGCCCCGCGTCGACGTCGATGGCTTTCAACATATTGTCGAGCAATTTGCCCTGCTCGCCCGGCAAGGCGCGCCCTTCGCGTTCTTCCAGGCGCGAAGGGCTGCTGGCCAGCATCAGCCACGCACCCTGGCGGTCGCCACGGCCCATGACGACGCCCTTGCGCGTCTTGCACAAGTCGCAGCGCGCGCACTTGGCGACGGCCGACGTCAAGCCTTCCCAGTCGAGGGCGGCGATGTCGGCATCGCTCAGCTGTCTGGCAGGCGGCGGCGGGGGCGCATCGTCGAACCAGGCCGTGTCGTCAGGCGCGGTGGCGGGAACTGGCATGGCGGGGACTGGCGTAGCGGCAACAGCGGCGGGCGCTTCGGCCTGCACCTGGGCGACCACCTCGGCAGTCACCTCGGTCACTGCTTCAACGGCTTCCACGGCTTCGGCCACGGGCTCCGCCACGGCGACTTCCGCCTCCACGGCGGCCTCAGCGACGACGTCGACAGCCTCGGGTGCGGCGCCCTGGCGCAAGCGCCACAAGGGGCCGACGCCCATTTCATCGAGAAAAACGGCGCTGCGGCTCATAAGGTATAACGCATCACGATGGCGTCCTCACGTTGCGAGTTGCTGGCCGGATAGTATCCCTTGCGCCGGCCTATCTGTTCAAATCCATAGCGCTGGTAAATATCGAGCGCGCGCGTATTCGACGGGCGCACTTCCAGCAGCATCGATTCCATGCCCAGCTGGCGCGCGCAGGCGCAGGACTGGTTCAGCAGGAAGCGGCCCAGCCCCTGGCCCTGGATGGCACCCTCGACGGCAACGTTGAGCAAGTGCGCCTCGTCGACGACCAGCATCAGCAAGAAATAGCCAAGCAAGGTGCCATCCACGTCGCGCAGCACCCAGGCCGGATAGCCGCTCTTGAGGGAATCGACAAAGTTGCCGTGCGTCCAGGGATGCGGGTAGACGCGCTGTTCCAGCGCCAGCACCTCCAACAGGTCGGCTTCGACCATCGGCTGATAGTCGAGGCGCAGCAAGTCCCAGCCTGCCGCGCTGTCCTTGCCCGTCTCCATCATTGTGCCGACTCCGCAGCGGCCTTGGCGGCCTGCATGTCGAGGCGCTCGGCACTCGTGTAGGCGATCTTGTTGCGCAAGTACAAAGGCTGCGCCTCGGCCGCCGTCACGCACTGGCCGGCCGCAAAGGCGAGGCGCGCCAGCTGCGCCACTTGCACGGCGTGCGGCATGATGGCGGCGTCGGCCGTGGCGGCGCACGGCAACGCGGCCAGCGCTTCGGCATAGGCACCAAAGCCGTTGCCGCAGCCGGTCACGTCGCCTTGCGGCGCCACGCCGGCCGGCGCGCTCAAGGCCGGAGGCAGGACGGCTTGCAAGCCATCTTGATAGTCATATTGCGCCCAGTACACTTCGCCCATGCGGGCGTCGAGCACGGTCACGATGTGCTGTGAGCCATGCTGCTGGTGGCACGCGAGGGCCATGGCGTCGAGCGTGACGACGGGCACGACAGGCAAATTGGCGCCATAGGCCAGACCCTGCGCGATGCCGCAGGCCGTGCGCACGCCCGTAAACGAGCCGGGGCCGGAGCCGTAGGCGATGGCGTCGACGTCGGCCAGGGTCACGCCCGCTTCGGCCAGCAATTCCTGCACCATCGGCAAGATCGACTGGGAATGGGTGCGCACGCCCGACGACGCGCGGGACAGGACGACATCGCCGCGCAACAAGGCGCAGGACGCGAGTTCGGACGATGTTTCAATGGCAAGCAAGGTGGGAAGTAAGGTAGACATAGCGTATTTTACCTTGCCAAGCCCGGGAGCGACATGCCGTGCAGGTCAACAACAGCCCACTTGCACAGCCCGCGCCCGAGGACGGCTATAATAAAAGGCTAAGCTGATTGCTTGACCGGCGTCATTGCGCCATGCCAGGCAATCCATACGCCACACTATCACCCCACTCTTGCCCTGGTCCGCTCCGTGAATCCACTTCTTGCTAAACTGCAACCATATCCATTCGAAAAGCTGCGCCAGCTGTTTGCCGGCGTGACGGTCAATCCCGAGTATGCGCCCATCAGCCTGGGCATGGGCGAACCCAAGCACCCGACGCCAGCCTTCATCGAGCAGGCGCTGGTCGACAATATCCACGGCCTGGCCAGCTATCCGACCACCATCGGTTCGGAAGCCTTGCGCAGCGCGATTGCCGGCTGGCTGGAACGCCGCTACGGCATCCCCAAGCTGAATCCTGCCACGCAAATCCTGCCCGTGAACGGTTCGCGCGAAGCGCTGTTTGCGCTGGCGCAAACGGTGATCGATCCATCGGCCGGTTCGCTCGTGATCAGCCCGAATCCGTTCTACCAGATCTATGAAGGCGCGGCCTACCTGGCCGGCGCCGAACCGTATTTCGTCAATTCCGACCCGGCGCGCAATTTCGGCTGCGACTACGACAGCGTACCGGCCAGCGTGTGGGAAAAGGTCAAGCTGCTGTTCCTGTGCTCGCCCGGCAACCCGACGGGCGCCGTGCTCACCTTGACGGACTGGGAACACCTGTTCGCCCTGTCCGAGCGCTACGACTTCGTCATCGCCGCCGACGAATGCTATTCCGAGATCTACCACGGCGACACGCCTCCGCTGGGCGCGCTGCAGGCGGCGCACATGCTGGGCCTGTCCACCATCGAGCGCCCGTATGCGCGCCTGGTGGTGTTTTCCAGCCTGTCGAAGCGCTCGAACGTGCCGGGCATGCGCTCGGGCTTCGTTGCCGGCGACGCCGAAGTGCTGAAAAAATTCCTGCTCTACCGAACCTACCACGGCGGCGCCATGAGCCCTGCCGTACAGGCGGCCTCCGTCGCGGCCTGGAACGACGAAACCCATGTCGAGGAAAATCGCGCCAAGTACCGCGCCAAGTTCGACGCCATCACGCCGCTGCTGCAATCGGTGATGGACGTGCAATTGCCGGACGCCGGTTTCTACCTGTGGGCCGACGTCAGCCGCACGGGCCTGTCCGACACCGAATTCGCGCAACGCCTGTACGCCGAATATAATGTCACGGTATTGCCTGGCAGCTACCTGGCGCGCGACGCGCACGGCATCAATCCGGGCCGCAACCGCATCCGCATGGCCCTGGTGGCCGAAACGGCCGAAGGGCTGGAAGCGGCGTTGCGCATAGTAAAATTCTGCCAACAGCTTTCCGCATCCGCATCAACCAACTAAATAAACAAGACATCATCATGAGCCAACAACTGCAAACCATCATCGACCAGGCCTGGGAAAACCGCGCCGAGATCAATCCGCGCAACGGCACGGCCGAACTGCGCGACGCCGTCTCCCACGTCATCAATGGCCTGGACAACGGCAGCATCCGCGTGGCGGAAAAAACCTCGGGCGACTGGGTCGTCAACCAGTGGGTCAAGAAAGCCGTGCTGCTGTCGTTCCGCCTGGAAGACAACGTCGTCCTGCCATCGGACGGCACGATGCAGTTCTACGACAAGGTGCCGACCAAGTTCGCCAACTACACGGCCGAAGACTTCGCCAAGGGCGGTTTCCGCGTGGTGCCGCCAGCCGTCGCCCGCCGCGGCAGCTTCATCGCCAAGAACGTCGTGCTGATGCCGTCCTACGTCAACATCGGCGCCTACGTCGATGAAGGCGCCATGGTCGACACCTGGGCCACCGTCGGTTCCTGCGCGCAGATCGGCAAGAACGTCCACCTGTCCGGCGGCGTCGGCATCGGCGGCGTGCTGGAACCGATGCAAGCGAACCCGACCATCATCGAAGACAACTGCTTCATCGGCGCCCGTTCGGAAATCGTCGAAGGCGTGATCGTCGAAGAAAATTCCGTCATCTCGATGGGCGTGTACATCGGCCAGTCGACCAAGATCTACGACCGCGCCACGGGCGAAGTGACCTACGGCCGCGTGCCGGCTGGTTCCGTCGTGGTCTCGGGTAACCTGCCTTCGGAAGATGGCAAGTACTCGCTGTACTGCGCCGTGATCGTCAAGCGCGTGGATGCAAAAACCCGCGCCAAGACCGGCATCAACGAACTCCTGCGCGGCATCTGATGACACCTCTGTAAACCTGCTGCGCGTCGCGGGGCGCGACCGGCGATGCTCACCGTACGCATGTACGGTTGCGCTTCTCGGCCACGCCGCGCATCCGCTCGCTACGGTTTGCAGAGGCGTCGAGACGCACGTAAAAAATCATGTCCTGCCATCCGGCGGGACATTTTCATTTCCGACTAGCAACTTCAATCGTCCCGCTGTCCTCTCCCATCCTGTCCTATACTGGATGGCATGAATACTCCTCCCGTATTGATCGTCGGCGCCGGTCCTACCGGCCTCATGCTTGCCTTGCGCCTCGCGCGCCATGGCGTCGATTGCCGCATCATCGATAAAAACAGCGGCCCCGGGCAGGCGTCGCGGGCCATGGCCGTGCATGCGCGCACCCTGGAGTTTTACCAGCAGCTGGGCTTTGCCGACGAACTGGTGCACCTGGGCATCAAGATCAATGCCATGCACATCCACGAAGGCGGCGAGGAGCTGGTAAAACTGGCGCTGGGCGAGATCGGCGAAGGCCTGAGCCCCTATCCTTTCGTGCTGAGCCTGCCCCAGGACGAGCATGAACGCTTTCTGATCAGCAAGCTGGCGGCGGCCGGCGTGCACGTGGAATGGAATGTCACGCTGGACTTGTGGACGCAGGACGATAGCGAAGTGCAAGCCATCCTGCTCAACAATGGCGAACGACAATATTGTACGTTTGACTATATCTGCGGCTGCGACGGCGCCCGCAGCAAGGTCCGCGAGATCGCCGGCTTTGACTTTTCCGGCGGCACCTACGACCACTTGTACTACGTGGCGGACGCGCAAGTAGCCGGCAAGAATACGGATTTGCACGCCCACCTGGGCGCGAACTCTTTCGCGCTGATGCTGCCCGTGCGCACCAGCGGCATGCAGCGCCTGATCGGCATCCTGCCCGACCGTCCCGACGGCGCGCCCGCGCCCGTCTTCGACGATGTGCGCGGCGACGTGGAAAACCTGCTGGGCATCCACGTCGAACACGTGAACTGGTTTT
Organism: Janthinobacterium aestuarii; assembly: GCF_046113285.1. Lineage (NCBI taxonomy): Bacteria > Pseudomonadati > Pseudomonadota > Betaproteobacteria > Burkholderiales > Oxalobacteraceae > Janthinobacterium > Janthinobacterium aestuarii. Next base: position 2,045,150 of record NZ_CP142524.1, on the reverse strand, counting down.
CCACCTATAAAGTCCATCACCGCGTGGCGGGCCAGTTCCGCGCGCGCCGCTGCTTCATTCTCGGCGACGCCGCCCACTTGCACAGCCCCGTGGGCGGCCAGGGCATGAACACGGGCCTGGGCGATGCCGTCAACCTGGCCTGGAAGCTGGCGCAAAAGCTGCATGGCCAAAGCAACGACGCCCTGCTCGACACCTATGAAAGCGAGCGCATCGTGTTTGCCCGCAAGCTCGTCGCCACCACCGACCGCGCCTTCCAGGCCATCGTCGCGCAGGGCATCGCCGGGCAATTCCTGCGGCGCTGGCTGGTGCCGCACGCGCTGCCCTTCCTGTCCGGCTTCGCGCGGGCGCGCCGCTTGCTGTTCAAGACCGTGTCGCAAATCGAGATCAGCTATGAAGACAGCGCCCTCTCCGCCGGCCATGCGGAATACCTGCGCGGCGGCGACCGCCTGCCCTGGTTCTCGGACGGCACGCAAGACAATTTTATCGCCCTGCGCAGCATGGATTGGCAATTGCACATCTATGGCGAGCCGGCGCCGGAACTGCTCGACGAGGCGCGCGTGCTGAAACTGCCCGTGCATTGCTATACCTATAACGTGGCCGCCAAGCTGGCCGGCCTGGGCCGCGACGCGGCCTACCTCGTGCGCCCCGACGGCCACATCGCGCTGGCCCTGCACCTGCAGGAAAGCGGCGCCCTGCGCGCCCTGGCCTTGCGGCTGGGCCTGCATTTCGGTTCTTCGGAATGTGGGAAGACGACGCCCCGGCCTGTGTAAGAGACAACGCCGCAGGTTTGTGCTGCATCAAGGCAGATAGAGTTAATCTCCTTGCTTTGTTTGCTTTGTTTGACTTGCTATCCTATGCTGAGACTTGCGTTTCAAGGATACGGCCATGTCGAACACACATCGCAACCACTCAACAACTGACCAGCCCGCCTGCGAAGCCGAAGATGCTGAATCGGCATCCCCGCTGGCTGAGCAGCTGGCCGCCACACTGGCTGCCAGCGCCACAGGCTTGCGCTTCAACATTGCGCAAGACACTTTCCAGGAAGCCTATGCATCGCTGCTGGACGCCGTGCCGCGCGACGACCGGCCCGCGCTGCTGGCGCAAATGCGGCACGATCTCGATATCGTGGCCGAGCGGGAGCTGAGCATGGCTTCCGGCAACGATACGCAGACAGGCCACGTCAGCACCCGGCAATTCATGCGCGGCCTGGAAGAACAGGAACGGCATCAGCGTGAAAAAGACGTGGCCTCGCACAGCTTGCTGTCCGGCCCCGAATTGCGCGCCCGGCTGGCAGTCACGCCGCAGGCACTCAGTGCGGCACTGAAAGCCAGACGCCTGTTCGCCTTGCGCGGCGCCTCCGGCGAATATGTTTATCCGGCATTTTTCGCCGATCCCCGCCATGACCGCCACACGCTGGAAAAAATCAGCAAAATTCTCGGTGACTTGCCCGGCGCCGCCAAATGGGACTTTTTTACCGTCCCGCGCCTGTCGCTGGGCGGCAAGTCGCCGCTGCAAGCCTTGGCAAAAGGAAAACTCGACGCTGTGATGGCGGCCGCCCGCGCCTACGCCGACGAATAGCGGCGCAACCGTGGCAACATTGCGCCACGCCCAGGCTGGCGATGGCGTCCGCCACGCCGCTATCCGCGCACCGCGACTTCGGCCAGGTGGCCACGCAACTGGGCATTCGCAGCGCCTGGCCCTGAACCTGCCCGTAACATGCAACCGTGTTGCACTGCCGCATCGACTGCGCATCGACTGTATAATGGCGGCTACCATCGCATTTTGACCTGGCGCAAGCGCCGCGATCAAGCGAACCGCATTCATTCCTCTTGGCCCTACCCATGACGACCATTACACTCTACGGTATCCCCAACTGCGATACCGTCAAAAAGGCCCGCACCTGGCTGGCCGCGCAGCAACTCGATTTCACCTTCCACGACTTCAAGAAGCAGGGCCTGGAACGCGCCACAGTGGAAGCGTGGCTCGGGCAATTGCCGTGGGATGTGCTGGTCAACAAGAAAGGCACGACCTGGCGCGCCCTGTCCGACGAGCGCAAAGCGTCGATCACGGACGCGGCCAGCGCATTGGACCTGATGCTGGAAAACCCGTCCATCATCAAGCGCCCCGTGCTGGACAAGGATGGCCAGTTCAGCGTGGCGTTTTCCGATGCCCAGTACAAGAGCATTTTTTCAGTTTAAACCCGACACCTGCAAAGCTGGGGTCGTACGGGGACGCCGAGTCCCAAGGGTACGCTCCCGCTCCACACCATGACCACCTCCAAAACCCTCGCCCTGACCGAAAAACTGATCGCCCTGTCCTCGGTCACGCCCGACGACAAGGGCTGCCAGCAGCACCTGATCGATATCCTCACGCCGCTGGGCTTCGTCTGCGAAACGATCCAGTCGAACGACGTCACCAATCTGTGGGCGCGCCGTGGCACGACGTCCCCCGTGTTCGTCTTTGCCGGCCATACGGACGTGGTGCCGACCGGCCCCGTCGAGCAATGGCGCTCGGAACCGTTCATTCCCACGCACCGCGACGGCAAGCTGTACGGCCGTGGCGCGGCCGACATGAAGACGTCGATCGCCGCCATGGTGGTGGCTTGTGAGGAATTCATTGCCGCCACGCCGGAGCATACTGGCTCGATCGCCTTTCTGATCACCAGCGACGAGGAAGGCCCGGCCACGGACGGCACCGTCATCGTCTGCGAGCAACTGAAGGCGCGCGGCGAGCAGATCGACTATTGCCTGGTGGGTGAGCCGACCTCGAGCGCGCAGCTGGGCGACATGATCAAGAACGGCCGCCGCGGTTCGCTGTCGGGCCGCCTGACCATCAAGGGCGTGCAAGGCCATATCGCCTACCCGCACCTGGCGAAAAACCCGATCCACGAAGCGGCGCAGGCGCTGGCCGACCTGGTCGAGGAAAAATGGGACGCGGGCAACGAGTATTACCTGCCGACCTCGTGGCAAATGTCCAACATCAACGCGGGCACGGGCGCCAACAACGTGATCCCGGGCGACATGGTGATCGACTTTAACTTCCGCTTTTCCACGGCCAGCACGGCCGAAGGCTTGCAGGAACGGGTCCACGCCATCCTCGACAAGCATGACTTGCAGTACGATTTGCAGTGGACCCTGAGCGGCCTGCCCTTCCTCACGCCGCGCGGCACCTTGAGCGATGCGCTGTCGTCGGCCATCCTCGAAGAAACGGGCCTCACGACGGAGCTGTCGACCACGGGCGGCACCTCGGATGGCCGGTTTATCGCGCAAATCTGCCCCCAAGTGATAGAATTCGGGCCGCCCAATGCCAGTATTCACAAGATCGACGAGCACATCGAACTGCGCCACATCGATCCCCTGAAGAATATTTACCGGCGCACGCTGGAGCATTTGCTGCCCGTCTGAACCAGAATACCGAGGCCCGTCACGGCGGGCCAGAACACCGTCTTTTCGAGAATGCCATGACCCCGAACCCGTTTTCCACGCCACGCGACCTGCTGCGCTACGCCGTTACCCGTTTTAATACCGCCAAGCTGTTTTTCGGCCACGGCAGCGCCGAAGCGTTCGACGAAGCGGCTTATCTGATCCTGCACACCTTGAAGTTGCCGCTCGACAAGCTCGAACCGTTTCTCGACGCCAAGCTGCTGCCGTCGGAAGTGGCCAGCGTGATGACGGTCATCGACCGCCGCAGCATCGACCGCGTGCCAGCCGCCTACATCACCAAGGAAGGCTGGCTGGGCACGTATAACTTCTACGTCGACGAGCGCGTGATCGTGCCCCGCTCCTTCATCGCCGAGCTGATCCCTGAATACTTCTCGCCGTGGGTGGCGGAACCGGAAGCCGTGGAAAACATCCTGGAACTGTGCACCGGTTCGGGCTGCCTATCGATCATGATGGCCGACGCCTTCCCGAACGCCAGCGTCGACGCCGTGGACATTTCCGCCGACGCGCTGGCCGTGGCCAAGCGCAACGTCGACACGTACAAGCTGCAGGACCGCGTGAACCTGATCGAATCGGACCTGTACACGAACGTGCCGGCCAAGAAATATGATTTGATCATCAGCAACCCGCCGTACGTGAATTCCGCGTCGATGGGCGCCCTGCCCCAGGAATACCTGGCCGAACCGCAGATCGCCCTCGACGGCGGCAGCGACGGCATGGACCTGGTGCGCAAGATCATCGCCGGCGCGGCCGAGCGCCTGACGGACGACGGCATCCTGATGATTGAAATCGGCAACGAACGCGCCTACGCGGAAGCGGCCTTCGGCGAGCTGGGCCTGACTTGGCTGACGACAAGCGCCGGCGACGACATGGTATTCCTGCTGACGGCCGAGCAGCTCAAGCTGGTTTGATCGACTTGGCAGGTCGGATTAGCGTAGCGTAATCCGACATGCCTGTGCGGCACCCGTCGGATTACGCCCTTCGGGCTAATCCGACCTACACGATGTTTTTACGGCGAGGGGTAAAGCCCAGCCTTTACAAAGAAAAAAATGATACGTTTCCTACAAGTAAGCCTGATGCGCGGCATCAAACCGTTGCTCGAACAAGTCGATGTCACCCTCAATCCGGGCGACAAGATCGGCCTGATCGGCGCCAATGGCGCGGGCAAATCGAGCCTGTTCGCCATGATGCGCGGCGAATTGCACCCTGACCAGGGCGAGATCGATTTTCCGGCCAAATGGCGCGTGGCTTACGTGGCGCAGGAAACGCCGCCGCTGGACCGTGCCGCGCTCGATTACGCCATCGACGGCGACGTGACCTTGCGCAAGCTGGAAGCGGAACTGGCGCGCCTGGAATCGGAACCGGCCACGTCGGAAAACGGCATCGCCATCGGCGAGATCTACAGCGCCATGGCCGATGCCGACGCGTATACCGTGCAGTCGCGCGGCGAGCAGTTGCTGCTGGGCCTGGGCTTTACCCTGGACCAGATGCAGCAGCCTGTCGCCAGTTTCTCCGGCGGCTGGCGCATGCGTCTGAACCTGGCGCAAGCGCTGATGTGCCCGTCCGACCTGCTGCTGCTCGATGAACCGACCAACCACTTGGACCTGGACGCCATCATCTGGCTGGAAGACTGGCTCAAGCGCTACGCCGGCACCTTGCTGATCATTTCCCATGACCGCGACTTCCTCGATGAAGTGGTCAACGTCGTCGTGCATATCGACGAGCGCAAGCTGAAACGCTATTCGGGCAACTATTCGAGCTTCGAGCGTCAGCGCGCAGCGCAGATGATCCTGGCCGCCGGCGCGCTGGAAAAGCAGCAGCGCAAGCGTGCCCATCTGGAATCGTTCGTGAACCGCTTCAAGGCGCAAGCCTCGAAAGCCCGCCAGGCGCAAAGCCGCATGAAGGCGCTGGCGAAGATGGAAGAACTGGCGCCGCTGCGCGCCGCCGCCGAATTCTCGTTCGAATTCCGCGAGCCTTTGAGCGCCCCGAACCCGCTGCTGGTGATGGAAGACGTCGATGCGGGCTACAAGATTGAAAACGAAGCGACGGGCGAGATCACGCACAAGACCATCGTCAACGGCATCAAGTTTTCGCTGCAGATCGGCCAGCGTATCGGCCTCCTGGGCCAGAACGGCGCCGGCAAATCGACGCTGATCAAGACCATCGCTGGCGAACTGATGCCATTGACGGGCGACGCCACCATGGGCAAGGGCCTCAACATCGGCTACTTCGCCCAGCACCAGGTGGAAATGCTGCGCCACGACGAATCGCCGCTGTGGCATCTGGCGAAGATCGCCCCGACCGTGCGCGAGCAGGAACTGCGCAACTTCCTGGGCGGCTTCAACTTCCCCGGCAACATGGTCACCGCGTCGATCGCGCCGTTCTCGGGCGGCGAAAAAGCCCGCCTGGCGCTGGCCCTGATCGTCTGGCAGCGTCCGAACCTGCTGCTGCTCGATGAACCGACCAACCACCTGGACCTGGAAACGCGCGAAGCGCTGACGGAAGCGCTGGCCCAGTTCGAAGGCACGCTGGTCGTCGTATCCCATGATCGCCATTTGCTGCGCGCCACCACCGATGAATTCATCATTGTGGCCGATGGCAAGCTGCAGCCGTTCGACGGCGACCTGGACGACTACAAGGATTGGCTGTTCAAGACCAAGCTGGGCAAGGGTACCGATGTGCTGCCGGCCGCCGGCAAGGCCAACAAGACCGACTTCCCGGTAACGTCGTCCGTCCCTGCGCCGGCAGCCGCCCCTGCCGCGCCCGTGCGCGACAAGCGCCAGGAAGCGGAAGACCGCCAGAAGGCGGCCGCCCTGCGCAAGCCGATCGAAAACAAGATCAAGCGCCAGGAAGAGCAAATCGCCAAGCGCAACGCGCAAAAGGCGGAAACGGAAGAAAAGCTGGGCGAGCCGACCATCTACGACGCCGCCAACAAGGCCAAGCTGAAACAGTTGCTGGCCGACCAGACCTTCTTCACCAAGGACCTGGCGCAGCTGGAAGCGGAATGGCTCGAACTGCAGGATCAGCTGGAAAAACTCGGTTAATCAAGCAGCGACAAAAGACGACCTCCGGGTCGTCTTTTTTTTTAGGCCACCTGCATGGGACCGGGGCTGCGGATCGCCATCAGGCGGTCGATGTCGACGAGGATCAATCGGCGCCCCGCCACCGTGCCCAGGCCCAGCAGGTAATCGGCTTCCGCCTCGCCCAGGCCGGGCACGGCGGCGATGTCGGCGGGCGCCAGGCTGACGATATCGGTGACGCCGTCGACCACCATGCCCATCACGCCATTACTCAGCTGCAGGATGATCACGTCAGTGGCCGGGTCTGGCGCGCCGTGGGCGCTGCCGAACGCGGCGCGCATATCGACGATGGGGATGATCACGCCGCGCGAGACGGCCACGCTGTGCAGCACTTCCCCTTCCGAAGAAAAACGGTCGAGCTCCTTGAGGGCACGCAATTCCCGCACGCAGCGGTAATCGAGGCCGTATTCCAGGCCGCCCAGCCGAAAGCTCAAGTACTGCGTCAGGGATTGCGCGGTGCCGCGTTCCGCCGTCGCTGCGGCGCCAGGCGTGGTCGTGGGCTGCATGGTGTTCCTTTCATCCGGTAAGCGCTGCCAGGATGCGCAGTGGCGCAACGTTGGCCCATGCTAACCAGCATCCCCGCCTCCAGCGTTGAGAAACATCAACTTTCCCGGAAGACATCATCGACTGGCCGCCTGCCCTTGCGCCGGCGCAGCCATCTTCCCTTACAATACCTACATCACTCCCTACAGGCAGGCCATGCAACACCTCGTCAACCCCGCTGAAGTTGAATTTTCCGCCATCCGTGCCCAGGGCCCGGGCGGGCAGAACGTCAACAAGGTGTCCAGCGCCATCCATCTGCGCTTCCCCATCGCCGCCTCGTCGCTGCCGGAAGCGTACAAGGAACGGCTGCTGGCCCTGCGCGACAGCCGCATCAGCAAGGATGGCGTGCTGGTGCTCAAGGCGCAGCAGTCGCGCAGCCAGGAGCAGAACAAGGAAGAAGCCTTGCGCCGGCTGCAGGAAATCATCGACAGCGTCACGTTCCTGCCCGCCGTACGGCGCGCCACCAAGCCCACACGCAGCTCGCAGCGGCGCCGCCTCGACAGCAAGAGCACGCACAGCGTGCTGAAACAGTCGCGCGGCAAGGTCACGGATTAAACGCTAGGGCGGCGGCGCATACGTCCACTCCAGGCTGCCCGTGCTGTCCGCGAACACGGCTTGCGTGGCCGGCGTGGCGCTGCGCAGCAAGGCCTTGATTTCTTTCGGCGGCCGGTCGTAGACCTTGGCCGGCCCGGGCGGCACGACCAGGGCGCGCACCGTCGTTTCTCCATCGACCAGGCCCAGGCTGCAGCGCGACTGGCCAGCCGTCGCCTGCCGCTTCTGGCGCAGCTGCGCCACCAGGGCCAGCATCTGCGCCTGCAGGATTTCCGACTGCTTGACTTCCACGCGCAGCCGCGCCACCTCTTTCAGGACGGGAGCGATGCGCGCGGCCAGCTTGTCGTATTGCAGCTGTTGCGCCGGCTGCAGCTGCAATTCGCCGCGCCGCAGCTGGCCCGCCAGGGTCAGGTAGTTGCGCACTTCCGGCAACTGCGCGATGGCATCAATTTCCTGCTGGCGCTTGTGCTGCACCTGCTGGTACTGCGCGGCCTTGGCCAGACTCTCGGCGATCTGTTGCTCCAGGGCGCTCAAATCGGGCACGAGGGGAAATAGCAGCATTTCCACCTGCTTGCGCGGGCCGGCGCTGCCGATGCGGATGGTGCGCGCCGCCACGGCGCAGCCTTCGGCCAGCTCGATGACGACCTCGTCGGCGATGATCTCGCAATTGCTGGCGCTGTCGATCACCACGCGCGTGCCGGCGATGACACAGCTTTCGGCGCGCTTCACATGCACTTCGCCGCTGAGCGCCTGCAGCACGGAACCGGAAGCGACGCCCTCGACGCGCACGTCGCCGTGTTCATTGAACGCCGTGCCGCCCACCAGGTTGCGCTGCAACAAGATCAGTCCGCCATGCGAGTGCAAATGGCCATACACGTCGCCATGGATGGTGATGTCGCTGCCGTCGAGCTGACGCTGCTCCTGCACGTCGCCATATTCCTCGTAGGCGGCGCGCAGCTTCAGATTGCCCGTGGTGCGGCTGCTGACGCCTTCGCGGCTGACGATCTTGTTCTCGATGGACATCTTGCCGCCCTCATCGACATTCACGTAACCAGCCTGGGTGGCCACGACGAAATCACCATCGCTGAAATGTTCGACCGCCGTCCCCGGCCCCGCCACTGTGGCCAGGTCCAGCGCCAGCGGCGCGGGCGGCGGCAGGGCTTTGCCGGCCAGGTCATAGCCGGGCAAGCCGGGCGCACCTGGCAGCAGACGCAGCAGGCGCGCGTGTTTTTTGACTTGCGGAAAGCGGTTCTTGAAGCTGAGCAAATCGAGGCGGCCATCGGAGCGTTCGCGCGGCGCATCGTCGCGGTGGATGCCTTGCGACACCTCGACCAGTTGGGCGTCGCGCCCCGGCTGCGGCGGCAGCACCCGCGCCACCGTGATGCGCTCGGCCTTGCCGCTGGCGAGAATGGCGCGCACGGCCACACTATCGATGCCGTAGTGCACACCCTTGCACCACAGGTCAGCCACCAGCTCGTCAAACTCGCGGCGCACAGGCACCTGGCCATCGGCGTCAGGAAGCAATGCTTCAAAGTAAAACTCGGCGCTGTCGCCGTGGATCTTGACCTGTTTATACAGGGCGCGGCGCTGGGGTGAAAATGGCGCCACGCGCACGGCGATGCGCAGCAAGGCGTCACCCTTGGGCGCGGCGCGGGGCGTGGGGGCATGGAACAGGGTCAGCAGGAACAAACCGTAATCGAGGCCAGCCAGCAACTGCCCCGACTGGAACAGCTGGTCGACGGCGGCGCGCAGCTGCGCCGGCGCCAGCGACAGGTCAAGGAACACGCCCCCGTCGCGCTGGAGCAGGCCGTACGGCAGGCCGCCTGCGGGGGCCGCATCAGGAACGGGTGTGTCGTCGTCGCTCACCACTTGCCTCCCCCTGCAACACATTCAGAGAATTGTCTCAGTGCACTAGAACAATATCACGGGGCGTGGCGGTATGCCGGATTAGCATAATCCTGGCGCAACAAACAGGGGAATGAAAAATGGAGATGGATGTTTCAGGTAAAGTCACGACATCTGGCAAGACCGTAGCGAGCGGAAGTGAATTGTGGCCGAGAAGCGGAACTGTACTTTAGTACAGTGAGCATCGCAGGCCACAAGTCGCGACGCGCAGTAGGTATTGCCGGATGTCATCAACGACGCGGCGGATTCGAGTAAATATCCTGGCCCACTTCGTTGATCTGGCGGCGCAGGTCGCGGCGCTCGTCGGGCGTCATGCGGCCCGTGCGGCGTGAGGCGTCTGCGCCCTCGTTGGCGCGGCGCTGCTCTTCGGCGCGGGTGTCGAAACTGCGTACGTCACGCTGTTCGCGCAGTCGCGTATCATTGCTATTGCTGCGCTGTACCTGTTCATACCGCTGGGCCTGCATTTGCTGCTGGTCGTCACGGCGTGGCGGCGGCTGGTTTTGCGCCAGCGCCAGGCTGGCGGCAAACACGGAACAAACGGCAAATGCGGACAGCACAGTCGTACGTGCGGCAATAGCTGCGCTGGGAGCGGCGTGAATTTTTTTAGTAAAGATATTCATTGAGTTCCTCTTCCGCGATGCCGTATAAACTAAAGCTGATTTCCACTGTGGCCCCAGTGTATGATGCTTTACACGGTGCAGTAAGAGTAATTGGGTAAAGTTTGTAACACTTTGTAATGGGTCGCCACAGCCCCTTGCCGACGCCGCGCGAGGCGTTACTATAGCAACTAATATAAGATAACACGACACCCTAAATGACCACAACCTCCACTACCGGCAGCAATACAACAACGCAATCGATCCATGGCCACCAGGCAAAAATCATGGTGGTCGATGACGATGTGCGCCTGCGCGACCTGCTGCGGCGCTACCTGACCGAACAGGGCTTCAATGTCTTCACGGCAGAGAGCGCGACGGCCATGAACAAGCTGTGGCTGCGCGAACGCTACGACCTGCTGGTGCTCGACCTGATGCTGCCGGGCGAAGACGGCCTGTCGATCTGCCGCCGCCTGCGCGGCGCGGGCGACCAGACGCCGATCATCATGCTGACGGCCAAGGGCGAGGACGTGGACCGCATCGTGGGCCTGGAAATGGGCGCCGACGACTACCTGCCGAAACCATTCAATCCGCGCGAACTGGTGGCCCGCATCGGCGCCGTGCTGCGCCGCAAGGGTCCCGATGAAATCCCGGGCGCGCCGTCGGAAACGCCGCAAACCTTCGAATTCGGCGACTTCGTGCTGGACCTGGGCACGCGCACCTTGAAAAAGAATGGCGAAACGGTGCCGCTGACCACGGGCGAATTTTCCGTATTGAAAGTGTTTGCCCGCCATGCGCGCCAGCCGCTGTCGCGCGAAAAACTGATGGAACTGGCGCGCGGACGCGAATACGAAGTGTTCGACCGCAGCCTGGACGTGCAGATTTCGCGCCTGCGCAAACTGATCGAACCCGATCCGTCGAGCCCGCTCTTCATCCAGACCGTGTGGGGCCTCGGCTACGTCTTCATCCCGGACGGACAGCCGCGCTGATCGCTGGCGAGGCATGATGAAGCTTGTTCCCGATATCAGCCTGGCGCGGCTGAAAAGCGGCCTGTTCTGGCGCACCTTTTTGCTGCTCGGCACCTTGACCACGGTCAGCATGATCACCTGGATCGGCATGATTTCCGTCATCCAGCGCGAGCCGCAGGCGCAGCAGATTTCCGCCCAGATCATTTCCGTCGTCACCATCACGCATGCGGCACTGACGCACTCGGCGCCCGAGTTGCGCCGCGAGCTGCTGTTCGACCTCGTCAGCAACGAAGGCATCCGCATCTTCTCGCTGGAAGAGGACGACCGCATCGAGCCGCCGCCCGACAATTACCTGATGCCGGAGATCGAGGCGCTGGTGAAGGCCAAGCTGGGCAAGGACACGCGCTTTTCCGCGCGCGTCAACGGCGTGGCCGGCTTCTGGGTCAGCTTCAAGATCGACGACGACGAGTACTGGCTGATGCTGGACCGCGAACGCCTGCGCGGCCTGACGGGCTTCCAGTGGCTGGGCTGGGCCAGCCTGGTGTCCCTGCTGTCCCTGCTGGGCGCGGCCATCATTTCAAGCCTGATCAATCTGCCGCTGTCGCGTCTGACGGCGGCCGCGCGCGACATCGCCAAGGGCAAGCAGCCGGCGCCGTTGCCGGAAAAAGGGCCGATCGAAATCATCGAGGCGAACCGCAGCTTCAACCAGATGGTCGATGATCTGAAACAAGTGGAATCGGACCGCGCCGTGATTTTGGCCGGCATTTCGCACGACTTGCGCACGCCGCTGGCGCGCATGCAGCTGGAAGTGGAAATGGCCAACCTGTCGGACGAGGCGCGCGAAGGCATCCAGTCCGATATCGGGCAGATGGACGCCATCATCGGCCAGTTCCTCGACTACGCCAAGCCGACGGAAGCGTCGAGCTTTACCGACGTCGACCTCAGCGGTTTGCTCCACGATATGACGCGCGAAGCGATGCGCCTGTCGGACGTGAAGCTCAACGCCACCATCGCCGATGGCGCGCATGCGATGGGCAACCCCACCGACTTGCGCCGCGTGCTGAACAACCTGATCGAGAATGCGCGCCGCTATGGCAAGACGCCGGGCAGCGACGTGACGGAAATCGACATCGCCTGCCAGGTGCGCACCAGCCACGGCGCGAAAAAGGTGATCATCGAGGTACAAGACCACGGCACGGGCGTGCCGGCGGAAAAGATCGAGCAGCTGATGAAACCGTTCACCCGCCTCGACACGGCGCGCGGACAAGCCAACGGCGCTGGCCTGGGCCTGGCCATCGTCGACCGCGTGCTGCTGCGCCACGGTGCCGAATTGCAGGTGCGCAACCGCGAAGGCGGCGGCCTGGCGTTTCAGATCAGCTTGCCGGCGGCATAAGTGGCGTAGGTCGGATTAGCGAGGCCTTGCCTCGCGTAATCCGACAACATTGTTGACCTGGGCCGCTGGTGGTGTCGGCTTACGCGCTTTGCGCTAATCCGACCTACGCGGTCCAATGCAGGTTCCGGCACCAAGGCCGCCCGACAGCCATCACGCCGACGCCTGCTCCTGCGCCAGCAATTTACTCATCAGCAATTCCGTCGCCCCGTAGCCGTACAGGGAATCGCTTTCCATGCCCGGCGTGTCGAAGGGGATCGATTCCTCGCGGTTCAGCTTGGCAGGATCGGCGTCCGCATAGCTGGCGCGCCAGGCGCGCTGCAGGGATTCGTTGCGGCGGATAAAGGCCGGCATGGGCCAGTCGTCACGGTTCCAGTGGGGACTGTCGCCCAGCAGGGGCCAGCGCTCGTTGAGCAGCGCCATGTCGCCCGTGCGCAGGCGGCGCACGGCCTGTTCCGGCCGCAAGCCTTCCAGCTCTTCCAGCGCGGGCAAGCGGTCGCGTTTCGGGCCGAACATATACGCCAGCATGATGCGCCCGGCAGGCGCCCTGCGCGCCACCACGCCGACGGCATAACCGCCGCCCGGCAGGGGCACGGCAAACCAGCTGCCTTCTCGGTATGGTAATGATTTCATTTCTGCAGACTCCCCCAAAATCGTGTTCGGGGCACAGTCTACGCGAAGCAAAGGTTAAATGGCGCATGGTACGCCACAACAACAAACCAATAGTTACAATATTTTCTCGTCATAGTGATACTGAGCAACAATTGGCCCCGCCTTGAACAGCGCTTCTTTCATGGCCGCATCAAGGCGCGCGTCGCGGCGGCGCATCCATTCGAGCAGCATGGCCGCTTCCTTGCGGCTCGTGTCGCCCGCATGCGCGAGCACGCGGCGCAGTTCGGGGTCCGTGCACGCCTCGAAGCGCTGGCTGTTCAAGTCCAGCGCCTGCAGCGCGGCGATGGTGGCGCCGATGGCGCGGTGCATGTCGAGCGCGGTGGCCGGCAAGCCGGATTCTTCCAGTGGGACGGTGGTCATGCGCATTCCTTTTCGCGTGGTGGTGACATCGGCTGCATTCTCCACCGCGCGGGCGAAAAGCTCAAGCGTCCACGACACGATTTCACCCGTTCGGCCATAATCATGGCTCAGCAACAGCCTATACCTCGGCAGCAGGAGCCCCATGTTCAATTTCGACTTTTACAATCCGACGCAAATCCTCTTCGGCCAGGGCCAGATCGCCGCCATCGCCGGCCTGATCCCGCCCCAGGCGCGGGTCCTGATGACCTACGGCGGCGGCAGCATCAAGCAGAACGGCGTCTACGATGAAGTCAGGGCGGCGCTGGCCGGCCACACGGTGCTGGAATTTGCCGGCATCGAACCCAATCCCAGCTATGAAACCCTATGCAGGCCGTGGCCATGGTGAAAAGCGAGCGCATCGATTTCCTGCTGGCCGTCGGCGGCGGCTCCGTGGTCGATGGCACCAAGTTCATCGCCGCCGCCGCCTTGCATGAAGGCGAAGCGTGGGACATCCTGGCCAAAGGCGGCAAGATCGTCGAAGCCGCCCTGCCCTTCGGCACCGTGTTGACGTTGCCGGCCACGGGTTCCGAAATGAATGGCTCGGCCGTGATCACGCGCAAGGCCACGCAGGAAAAGCGCTCGTTCATGAGCCGCAAGGTGTATCCGAAATTCTCCGTGCTGGACCCGTCGAAGACGTTCACCTTGCCGCTGCGCCAGGTGGGCAATGGCGTCGTCGATGCGTTTGCGCATGTGATGGAGCAGTATTTGACCTATCCCGTGAACGCATCCGTGCAGGACCGCTTCGCCGAAGGCATTTTATTGACGCTGATCGAGGAAGGCCCGAAAGCCCTGTCGCACCCGGACGACTACGACGTGCGCGCCAACGTGATGTGGAGCGCCACCCTGGCCTTGAACGGCCTGATCGGCGTGGGCGTGCCGCAGGACTGGTCCACGCACGCCATCGGCCACGAATTGACGGCCCTGTACGAGCTCGACCATGCGCAGACGCTGGCCATCATCCTGCCCAGCATGCTGCGCGTGCGCAAGCAGGCCAAGCGCGCCAAGCTGCTGCAATACGCGGCCCGCGTGTGGGGCCTCGATGGCGGCGACGAAGAGGGCCGCATCGAGGCGGCCATCGCGCGCACGGAATTCTTCTTCCGCCACATGGGCGTCAAGACGCGCCTGGCCGACTACGGTCTGAACCACGCGAGCGTGGACGCCGTCGTGTCCGCCCTGGAAGCGCACGGCATGACGGCGCTGGGCGAACAGCGCGAAGTGACGCCCGCCGTCAGCCGCAAGGTGCTCGAACTGAGTCTGTAGATTTCGTCGACACTGTTGTAAAACGGTCAGCCGGGTGGGACAGCTGGCCGTGCTTCATGCTAAGCTGTCATTTCGCTAGGGGTCCTGGAGCAGTCATCCGGGTGAGAGATACCCTTCGTACCTGATCTGGATAATGCCAGCGAAGGAAAGCGCAAAGTACCTCCCTCCTTTGATAGCTCCTGCGTTGGCGCCAGCCGAACAAGCAGCCTGCCGTGCTCTTTCCCGAGACGGCTTGAACCACGAGCAATCTATGTCCACACCGAATTTATCTGTTTCCGTCCTGACACTGGCCATCCTGCACGCGTTTGCCGCGCCTGCCTTCGCCGCGAATGACACCACCGAAGCGGCCGACCCGCAGGCGCAAAGCATGGCCGAAGTCGTCGTCACGGCCAGCAAGGCGCCGGCCGCCAAGCGCGCCTCCGTGGGCGGTTTCAGCGATGCGCCGCTGCTGCAGACGCCCGCGTCCGTCACCGTCATTTCGCAGAAAGACATGCAGGACTTGCAAATCCGCAATCTCAGCGATGCCGTCAAGCTCGACGCCAGCATCAACGATGCCTACAACGCCGTCGGCTATGCGGAACAGTTCACGATCCGCGGCTTCAAGCTCGACAACAATTCCAGCTACCGCAAGGATGGCGTGGCCATTCCTGGCGACACGCAAATTCCGCTGGAAAACAAGGAACGCATCGAAGTGCTGAAAGGCCTGGCCGGCTTGCAGGCAGGCGTGGCCGCGCCGGGCGGCGTGATCGACTTCATCGTCAAGCGCCCCACCGCCGCGCCGCTGCGCACGGTCACCGTGGAAACGCGCGAGCGGGGCACCCTGTACGGCGCCGTCGACCTGGGCGGCCGCATGGAAGACACGCGGTTCGGCTACCGGGTCAACGTGGCAGCCGAGCGCCTGCGCTCCTACATCAAGGGCGCGGACGGCAACCGCAAGTTCATTTCCGGTGCCTTCGACTGGCAAATCTCGCCGCAAGCGCTGCTGCAACTGGACGCCGACTACCAGGACAAGGCGCAGGCGACGGCGCCCGGCTTCCAGCTGCTGAACAATAAGACCTTGCCGACCGGCATCAGCGCCGACGCCATGCTCAACCTGCAGCCGTGGACGCGCCCCGTGGAAACCGTCACCAGCAATATCGGCCTGCGCTTCCAGTACGCCTTCAATGACGACTGGCACGCCACCGTGTCGGCCAACCAGCACTCGTTCAAGCGCGACGACTACACGGCCTTCCCGTATGGCTGCAGCGGACAGGACCTGTACCCCGGCTTCTGCGGCAATGGCGATTACGACGTGTATGACTACCGCAGCCTGGGCGAGACGAAAAAACCGCTGAGCGCGCAAGCCATGATCCAGGGCAAGTTCGCCACCGGCTCCCTGCGCCATGAACTCACGGCCGGCGTCTCGACCTTCCGCCGCAAGGACCGCGCCGGCCTGTACGTGTACGACTGGGTCGGCGTGAGCAACATCTACCAGCCGCAGATCGTCGGCACGTCGCCCGGCGTCACGGGCCCCGTGCGCCTGGTGCGCAAGGATACGGAAAACTCCGTCTTCGTGCAGGATATCGTCAGCCTGGCGCCGAACTGGAAACTGCATGGCGGCTTGCGCCATATCAATGTCGATGGCTACCAGTACGTGCTGAAGGCCGACACGGAAATCCGCGCCAAGCACGATTTCCTGCTGCCGAATGTATCGCTCGTCTACACCCCGCTCGACAATGTGTCCGTGTATGCGGCCTATTCGCAGGGCATGGAACATGGCGGCACGGCCGACCGCAAGGCGATGAATGCCAATGAAGAACTGTCACCGAGCCGCTCGAAGCAGATCGAACTCGGCGCCAAGATGGATGTGACGCCGGACTTCATGCTGGCGGCCAGCCTGTTCCAGATCCGCAAAGGCCTGGAATTCCAGAACACGGCCGGCTACTTCGTGCGCGAAGGCCAGGCCCAGCACCGCGGCCTGGAATTGTCGGCCCAAGGCAAGGCAAGCGCCAACCTGAGCCTGGGCGCTTCCGTGACGGCCCTGAACAGCCAGCAGTCGGGCACGGGCAATGCGGACCTCGACGGCAAGCGCGTACCCAACGTGCCCGCCTTCAAGGCGGCCGTGCATGCGGACTACGCCGTACAACAGGTGGCGGGCCTGAGCGTGAATGGCAGCTGGGAATATGCGGGCAAGAAAGCGTTTGAGTACAACAACACGACCTTCGTGCCGTCGTACCACGTGTTCAACCTGGGCGCCGCTTACGCCACGCGCATCGCCGGCACGCGCGCCGTGCTGCGCGCCGCCGTCAACAACGTAGCCGACAAGTTCTACTGGCGCGACGTGACGCCGGAATCGGACGGCTATCTGTATCCGGGCGCCAGCCGCACGTTCAAGGTGTCGGCGCAGTTCGATTTTTAATTTCTGTAAAGATTGATCCAGGGCGCAAGAGACCTGGCACGGGGACGACGGCGAGGATGGCGAGGAAGCTGGAAATATTTCCTAATAGGAATTGATTTTATTGCTACAATAAATATCATTATTTGCAACTACCCACCCTTGCCGATGCCTACATTGCCACGCGCCTTGCCCCTTCTCGTCGCCGTCCTGTTCCCGACTTTGGCGGCCAGCGCTGCCTGGTCGGCAGAGCGACTCATCCCCATCGAACACTTCACCAAGCGCGATGCCGTCAGTAAGCTGCGGCTTTCGCCAGATGGCAAGCATTTGGCCGTGACGGTGCAAGTTCCCCAGGGTGAACGCATGGTTCCCACCATCGGGATCTACAGCCTGCCCGAGATGCAACTGGTCGGCACGCTGCGCCTGCGTATCTTTGAAGTGCCGATGAGCTACTTCTGGCTGAACAACCGGCGCCTCGTCATGCGCAAGGGCGAGGAACAAGGCTCCCTCGAAAAGCCCATGTCGACGGGAGAAATCCTCGCCTTTGACCTCGACGGCAACAAGCAGGAATATTTGTATGGCTATGAAATGTTTCGCTCATCAAGCCGCGGACAGTATCAGGATGATTATGGCTACGCCTATATCAATACCATTCCCCGGCCGCGCACGGGCCATGTCTTTCTGTCCGCCCAGGACTGGGATCGCGATCGCTCGATGCTGTATGACGTGGACAGCAAACAGGGCGTGCGCAAGCTGATCGCCAATATTGCTGCGCCGCGGCTGAGTTACATCTTGCAGAATAATCAGGTGCCACGTTTTGCCTATGGCTGGAACGACGAGCTCACTCCCATCTTGTATCGCTATGACGATGCCAGCAGCGAATGGCGTCTGCATACGATGCAGAAAGGCAGGAATTTCATTCCATTCCAGTTCACGCCGGACGACAGCGCGTTTTTCGCCTTTCAGAACAACGATAACGGCCCGTATTCGCTGATACGTCAAGAACTTGCCAGCGGCAAACAAACTGTCCTGGCGCAGGATGCCGTCGGCGACGTCAGAACTGCCATGCTGGCGCCCGACGACACGCCATTTGCCGTCGTCATCGACATCGGCAGGCCACGCACCGTGTACGTCGATCCTGCCAGCGATAGCGCCAGACTGCACCAGCAATTGAGCGCCTCGTTTCCGGACGATCATGTCCAGTTCATCAATTTCACGGACGATGGCGCCACCTTGCTGTTTGCCGTTTCCAACGACCGCGATCCGGGCAGCTATTACCTGTATCACAAAGCCAGCAACAAGGCCGACCTGCTGTATGCGACCATGGCCGACATCGATCCGGAACAGATGGCCCCGCGCCGGCCGATTGCCTTCAAGGCACGTGACGGACTGGACCTGCATGGCTACCTGACCATGCCGAAGCATGCTCCCGGCGTCAAGCTGCCTCTGGTGGTGATGCCCCATGGCGGCCCGCACGGCATCGCCGACACCTGGTATTTCGATAGCGACGCCCAATTCCTTGCCAGCCGCGGCTATGCGGTGCTGCAGGTAAACTACCGTGGCTCCGATGGTCGCGGCGAGCGGTTCCGGCGCGCCGGCTATCGCCAATGGGGTACGCTGATCCAGGATGACATCCTCGACGGCCTCGCGGCCGTACTGGCGCAGGGTGAAGTCGATGCCAGCCGCGTCTGTTCGTATGGCGCCAGCTTCGGCGCGTATGCGGCCATGATGCTGCCTGTCCGTGCGCCTGGCGCCTTCAAATGCGCGATTGGCTATGCCGGCGCGTATGAACTGAAGCTGCTGCAGGACGCCCCCATGACGCGCCGCCTCAAGTATGTGCGGCGCGAGTTCCAGGACTATCTGGGCGAGGATACACGCGAACTCGATGCCATTTCACCGAGCCAGCAAGCGCAGCGGATCAAGGTGCCGGTGTTGCTCATCCATGGCGACAAGGATGAGACCACGCCGCCCGTGCAGGCCGAGCTGATGCGCAAGGCGCTGATTGCCGCCAATAACGCGCCCGAATGGATGATGGTGGAAGACGAGGGGCATGGCTTTTACAAGACGCGCAACGCCACCGCGATGTATCGGAAACTGGAAGCATTCCTGCACCAGCATATTGGCAGGCCTTAACGCTGCAGGACTGCCGCAGCCCTCGCCATCCAGCCGTCAACCTGCTTCAAGCGCTGCGCGAGTGGACCGTTGACCAGCAGGTAGGCGATGCCGCGCGCGTCCAGCTCGTCGAGCAGATAGCGGTAGATCAGCTGGCGCACGGCTTCCGATTCGCGCTGCAAACCGTCTGGCGTCCAGGGGCTGTCGGGAGCAGTCACGATGGTCGCGTGGTATTGATGGCCGGCGGCCAGCGCCGCCAGTTGCGCATCGGCGCCATTGAAATAATGGCGGCTGTAGACCGCCGTCATCAACGGCGTCGTGTCGCAGAACAGGAAGTTGCGCGCCTGTGCGGCCGCGGCCGCTTCGCGTTCAACTTGCGTACGCGCAATCTCATACTGGTCTTCCGCCACAGGCACCCTGCCCTGCGTGGCGACGAATTCACGTAAATACTCAGGCACCCAGACGGTGCCGTAGCGCTCGGCCAGCGCGGCCGCCAGGGTCGACTTGCCCGACGATTCCGCGCCCAGGATGGCCACGCGCACGCAGCGGTCCATCACTTGAGGACCATTGCATCGGGCGCGGCCGGCGCCGCTTTTTTCCACGCCAGCAAGCCGATCGTGGCCATGACAACAAACACGGCATACAGGATAGCCGTCAGGGTCAGGTCCTTGTGCAGGTACAGCCACACGTACAGCACGTCGACGACGATCCAGACGATCCAGTTTTCCAGCTTCTTGCGCGACAGCAGGAATTGCCCCACCAGGCTGCCTGCCGTGAGGAAACCGTCCGCGTGAGGCACGTCCGTGTCGGTGGAGGTCAGCAGCCAGGCCAGCAGCACAAAGCCCGCCAGCCACGCCAGGGCGCTGCCCAGCCAGCCGCGCATGCCCAGCCGCGTGACGGGCAGGGTCTTGCCGCCGCTGGCCGGATGCAGCCACTGGTACCAGCCCCAGAACGAGACGCTGATGAACAGCAATTGCAAGGCCATGTCGCCATACAGGCGCGATTCGAAAAACACGAAACCGTAGGCGGCCGAGGAAATGATGGCGAACAGCCACGCCCAGTGATTCTGGCGGATGTTCAGCGCAACGGTTGTCAGTGCCAGGACAAAGGAAATCAGTTCAAGCGGCGTGGTGGCAAAACCCAGCAGGAGAAGCGTATCGTTCATGGGAATCGTGATGAGGCTGGTGGTGCAGTATGCAATACCGGCCATGAATAAGCAAGATTGCCCTTGCCGTCCGCCCCTCCCCGCCTCAGGCGAAGCCTGCCCTGGCCGCCCGCGCCAGCGAATGCCGCACGATCAGCTTGTGAAACGGCCGGATCAGCAGGATATAGGCACGCCCCACCCGGTTATGGCAATGCACGACGCTGGAGACGGTCACGTTGCCATGGCGGCCCGCGTCGCGGTTGCGCAGCACCGACAGGCGAAAGTCCAGATGGCTGTCATCCTCGCCCAGGATAATCTCGTCGTCGCTGACGGCATAGATGCGGAAGATGCCGATGCGCTTGCCGGGCCGCGCTTCCATCTGTTTTGCCGTCCGGATGCCGAAACGCGCCACGATGGCGTCGCGCAGCACCATCAGCTTGCGCGCCCAGCCCGGCTGCTTGCCCAGCAGCTGGCGCGCCAGGCTCTGCATGTCCATCTGGCGCGCCTGCGCGGTGGGCAAATCGACGGCGTACGCGTCGGCCAGGTTGCTGCCGGGATACAGCGGGGCGATGCTGGCGCCTGGCGGCAAGTCCACGGTGCGGACGGCAATGTTCATCTCATGCATGTGCTCTCCATGTTTTCAGTGATAACATGCCCATCATACACGACAATGTGAACAGCGATAACATCGAATGACAACAACGAGCACCTACCATCACGGCAACTTGCGCGACACCCTGGTCGCCACCGTCATCGCGCAACTGGCGCAGCAGCATGACGCCGCCCTCTCGCTGCGCGAACTGGCGCGCACGGTGGGCGTCTCGGTCGCCGCCGTGTACCGCCACTTCCCCAGCAAGGAAGCCTTGCTGGCCGAGGTGGCGGCGGCCGGCTTCGCCAGCCTGATACAGAAATGGGAAACGCAGCTGCCGCCGCCGGGCAGCTTGCCGGCCGAACAGCGCTTTCAATTGCTGGGCCAGCAATACATCGAATTCGCCCTGGCCGCGCCGGCCCACTACCGGCTGATGTTCGAGCACCAGGACGTGCGCCAGTTCCCCGCCCTGCAGGAAGCGGCGCAAGCGTGCTTTCAATATGTGCTGCAGACGGCAGGCGCGGCCGTGCGCGAAGCGGGCCTCGACCCGCGCTGGGACAAGGCCGCCGCCAGCGCCGGCTGGTCCTTGGGCCACGGCTACGTGATGCTGCTGCTGAGCGGCCGCCTGGCCATGGCGGACGGTGGCGACGCGCTGTCGCCGGCCATGGTGCCGCGCTTTTTTCAGTTGCCGGTGGAGGCACTGCGGCAGGCGCCGCCGTCAGGAGCTTTTGACTCATGCACAACATCTCGATAGACACGCTCTCCGTGATCGCCAGGCAATGCCTTGCCGTCACGTGCCTGCAACGCTTTTGCCGGCGCTTTGATGTGGATCATCCTGCCCTGTCCGCGTTCGCCGCTCACGTGTGGAAAGTGGCGCAGCTCGCGCCTGGTGAGTTTGCCGCCTGGGAACGGGGCTTTGCTTCCCTGGCTGTCACGGGCATGGGCGATCCCTGGCCGGAAGACGTGCGCGCGGCACTGCCGGGGCACCTGCTGGGCACGCTGGAAGCACTGGCGCAGCATGTGCTGGAAACGAGCGCCTGTACCTGGCATGGCGATGACCTTGCGGCCAGCAGGCGCCAGCTGGAAGCCGTCCTTGATATCTGTGCCAGGCATGACGTCGCCGTGCCGCAGCTTGGGCACTATGCGCAGCACGATGCGGCGCTGCGCGGCGGCTGGGGGCCGGCGCTCACGGACGAAGAAGTCAGGGCGTGGCAAGCCCTGATATAGCGCTTACACCAGAAGGCCTTGGCGCACCTGGTCGAGCAGGCGCTCCTCTTCATCCGTATCGGCATCGACTTGCGTGACCACCGTCCAGAACGGCGCGCACGTCTTGATCTGCTCGAAAGCATGGCACGTTTCCAGCCGCACCATGGTTTTCCTGAGGCTGTGCAGATAGCCTTCCTCGATGGCGCAGAGCAGCTCGTCATCGGCAGCGTCGATCAGCTCGCTCAACGCGCCTTCGATCCTTGCGTGGCCCTCTTCCCATAGTTGCCCGATTTCCGGCACATCGGCTTCCATGCACTCGTTCGACCAGTCCGGAGGATAGTAATCGCGCGCCCTGTTACCGGGATCGGTGTCAAAGCTCAGCGAAATGGACGGGAACGATACGGCGTTGAAGGCAAAGGCTGAAAATGCCTGATCCTTGAAAGCGGACGCGCCCAGCAGCGCCAGCGAGGCATTGGCCAGCCTGAACCAGGTTGCTTCAACGTCATAGGCTGTTTCAAACGCGTGCCAATCCGGCGGCAAATCGGGAGTCTGGGGCATGGGAACCTGTCGAAAAAGAATAGCGGTGGATAGTGCGCGGAATTATACGTGGCGCAGCCCATGCGGCAGGTCGTGGCGCGTGTACAGTGCGAGCGATGCCGGGACGGCAAACCGGCGGGACGCTGCGCCTAGCCGGCAGCCAGGAAGTAGGTTTTTTGTAACTGCGCGGCGGCGCTTGGCTGCGGGGTGGCTGGCGGCGAGCGGACGCCCATGGCCGCGTCAAGCAGGCTCTTTCGTTGACCATCCCAGGGCGGCAGATCGGCTGGTGGCAATGGCAAGATTTTATCGAGGTTGGGAAAGCGGCGATTGGGGTTGAAGCCGAGGGCACGACTAAGTACGCCGTAACGTTCCGCTCGCGCTTTATCAATGTACGGAACCAGCATATTTGCAAGATCAAACGGATCGCCGAATTCAATCGTGAGTTTGTTTGCGCATTTCTCGCAGCCCAGCCTTACTCCGGTATGTAATACTTGCAAGGCACGCTCTTTGGTTTCAGTTGTTCTTTCCCCATCAGACGTGCCGTCAGGCGTTCTTAATACAACATATAAATAAGATAAATCATATGCGGATGGGCCATATCCCTGCCCCAGTGCACACTCCATCATCTTGATTGCCACAGGAATATTCCCCCACATTTCAGCACCCGGATAATCCTTCCCCGCAGTGAGTTTTTCTCCTAAAAAACCCAGCGCTTGGGGGTTACCCATCTGCGCCGCCTTTTGCCAAAAGGCATAGGCACGCGTGATGTCGCCTTTGACACCCGTGCCATTCGCGTAATACGTCCCCATCCGGTCATAGGCCGCCGGTATGCCCAGCCGCATTGCCTTTTCCACCAGTTGCACCGCTTCTTCCTCACCATATAAAGGATCGCGCCCTTCCACATACAGGCTGGCCAGATTGAGCATCGCCTTCCAGTGCAATCGCTCTGCCGCCTGACGCGTCAAATCGACGATTTTTTTGTAGTCGCGGTCTTCCACGAAAATTTCAGGATATTCCAAGGCGCGTGCTGCGAGAAACCAGTCCTCGGCTTGCGCATCAATGGGCGGCACCTTGTTCGATTCGATTTCACAAATGAAATCAGGGACATGCGGATTGAAGAGGGGCAGACTCTGGTTCCGTGGCAGGACTTTGTCGTTAGGCATTTTGCAGGCAAGCAGGCAGCACAAGACAATCAGCGACGCAAGGCGTCCTCTTGTGGCAGCCATGCTGGATTGATTCCAAATCATTGCGTGCTCCATCGCTACGGCATTGCGTTACCCAAGATCAGGAAGGGACACATCCATCAAATGCCACGTCACCTCGTCGGCAGGCAAATCGAGCAGCCAGTCGCGGCGCGGTCGCGGGAACGGTGCGCCCTGGGTCAGCCAGGCCTGGCGCCAGTACTGGTTGACGATGGCCTGCAGCGGATGGTCGGCCGCCACCCACGGCTGCCAGACGCCGCTGATCGGACAGACCTGGTCGCAAACGCAGCTCAACAAAGGCTCGGGCCGCCCCACCTCGCGCAGCAAACCCTGCACCGCGCGCGGTTCCACGGCGCCATGGTTGTGCCGTATCGTCAGGCACTGCTCCCACGTCACGGGGCCATAACGACTGTTTCCATCAGCATCCAGCGTGCTGAAATGGCGGAACGCTTCGCCTTTGTGAAATAGCCGGGCCGCTTCCTTCACTCCTTGCCCTTGGGCGGGTTGCCAGTATGCGGAAAACGGCGCAGTCGGCGCGTCGCTGTGCAAGCCGGTGGGGTGCAGCGCATAGTTGGCGGCCAGGAAATATGGTTTTTGCAACAGCGAGGCGGCGCTTGGCTGCGGGGTGGCGGGCGGTGGGCGGACGCCCATGGCGGCGTCAAGCAGGCTCTTTCGTTGACCATCCCAGGGCGGCAGATCGGCCGGTGGCAATGGCAGGATTTTATCGAGGTTGGGAAAGCGGCGATTGGGGTTGAAGCCGAGGGCACGACTAAGTACGCCGTAACGTTCCGCTCGCGCCTTATCAATATACGGGACCAGCATATTTGCAAGATCAAACGGATCGCCGAATTCAATCTTGAGTTTGTTTGCGCATTTCTCGCAGCCCAGCCTTACTCCGGTATGTAATACCTGCAAAGCACGTTCTTTGGTTTCAGTTGTTCTTTCCCCATCAGACGTGCCGTCAGGCGTTCTTACTACAACATATAAATAAGATAAATCATATGCAGATGGGCCATATCCCTGCCCCAGCGCGCACTCCATCATCTTGATTGCCACAGGAATATTCCCCCACATTTCAGCACCTGGATAATCCTTCCCCGCAGTGAGTTTTTCTCCTAAAAAACCCAGCGCTTGCGGGTTACCCATCTGCGCCGCCTTTTGCCAAAAGGCATAGGCACGCGTGATGTCGCCATTAACACCCGTGCCATTCGCATAATACGTTCCCATCCGGTCATAGGCCGCCGGAATCCCGAGCCGCATCGCCTTTTCCACCAGTTGCACCGCTTCTTCCTCACCATGCAAGGGATCGCGCCCTTCCACATACAGACTGGCCAGATTGAGCATCGCCTTCCAGTGCAATCGCTCTGCCGCCTGATGCGTCAGAGCGACGATTTTTTTGTAATCGCGGTCTTCCACGAAAATTTCGGGATCTTCCAAGGCGCGCGCTTCGAGAAACCAGTCCTCGGCTTGCGCATCGATGGGCGGCACTTTGCTTGCCTCGGTTTCACAGATAAAGTCCGCGACATGGGGATTGAAAAGCGGCAGGCTTTGGTTGCGTGGCAGGACTTTGTCGTTAGGCATTTTGCAGGCAAGCAGGCAGCACAAGACAATAAGCGACGCAAGGCGTCCTCTTGTGGCAGCCATGCTGGATTGATTCCAAATCATTGCGTGCTCCATCGCTACGGCATTGCGTTACCCAAGATCAGGAAGGGACGCGTCCATCAAATGCCACGTCACCTCGTCGTCAGGCAAATCGAGCAGCCAGTCGCGGCGCGGTAGAGGGAACGGCGCGCCCTGGTTCAGCCACGCCTGGCGCCAGTACTGGTTGACGATGGCCTGCAGCGGATGGTCGGCCGCCACCCACGGTTGCCAGACGCCGCTGACCGGACAGGCTTGCCCGCAAGCGCAGCTCAACCATGGCTCGGGCCGCGCCACCTCGCGCAGCAAACCGCGCGCCGCGCGCGGTTCCACTGCCCCATGGTTGTGCCGTATCGTCAGGCACTGCTCCCATGTCACGGGGCCGTAACGGCTCTTTCCAGCGGCATCGAGCACGCTGAAATGGCGGAACTCTTCGCCTTTGCGAAATAGCCGGGCCGCTTCCGTCACTCCTTGCCCTTGGACGGGTTGCCAGTATGCGGAAAACGGCGCAGTCGGCGCGTCGCTGTGCAAGCCGGTGGGACGCAGCGCATAGTCGGCGGCCAGGAAATATGGTTTTTGCAACAACGAGGAGGCGCTTGGCTGCGGGGTGGCTGGCGGCGGACGGACACCCATGGCGGCGTCGAGCAGGCTCTTTCGTTGACCATCCCACGGCGGCAGATCGGCCGGTGGTAATGGCAATATTTTATCAAGGTTGGGAAAGCGGCGATTGGGGTTGAAGCCGAGGGCGTTACTAAGCATACGATATCGCTCTCCACGAGCCTTGTCTACATATGGCACCAGCATATCGGCAAGATCAAAAGGTGAACCGAATTCAATTGCCAATGCATTTGCACAATCCTCACAACCAAACTTAACACCTTCATGCAACACCTTTAATGCACGACTTTTTGTTTCAGCGTTACGCGAGCCATTTATTTTCCCATTGGCAGCCCGTGGAGATACATACAAATAATGCAAATCAAATGCTGCGGGACCATATCCTTGCCCAAATGCACATTCCAGCATTTTTGTCGCGACGGGAATATTGGACCAATAGCCCGCCCCTTCACTGGCGGGTCCAACATTTAATTTATCCGCCAAAAATGCCATCGCTTGCGGATTTCCCATCTGCGCCGCCTTTTGCCAGAAGGCATAGGCACGCGTGATGTCGCCATTGACGCCGGTACTGTTCGCATAATAGGTTCCCATCCGGTCATAAGCCGCAGGTATGCCCAAACGCATAGCCTTTTCCACCAGTTGCACCGCTTCTTCCTCACCATATACAGGATCGCGCCCTTCCACATACAGGCTGGCCAGATTGAGCATCGCCTTCCAGTGCAATCGCTCTGCTGCCTGACGCGTCAGATCAACGATTTTTTTGTAATCGCGGTCTTCCACGAAAATTTCTGGATCTTCCAAGGCGCGTGCTTCGAGGAACCAGTCCTCCGCTTGCGCATCGATCGGAGGCACCTTGCTCGCCTCGGTTTCACAGATAAAATCCGCTACATGGGGATTGAAGAGGGGCAGGCTTTGGTTGCGTGGCAAGACTTCTTTCGTGTCGTTCGACATTTTGCAGGCGCCTAAAGAGAAACTCAGGATAACTACCGTGATAAAAAATGACAGGGGAAGGGGAAAATTTTTATACTTTTTCATGCTCAACCCAAACGTAACGTTGAACTACGGTTATCTTCCAAGGGCAGCAAAAAACCGGTCATTTTTTTATCTGCAGAATTTTCAGAATACGAATTTTTTTTCCCGCGATTATCTTTCATTAATTTCACCCAGTTCCCGTAAGCATCTATAATCTCCGCCTTCGTCCCGCCCCTCCATCAACCAATCCGCCGCTATGCATGCGCCACACCCGCTTGCGCAAATCGCGGGCCACGCGGCGGTCGACGGCGGCGATATTGATTTCGCTGTCAACTGCCATGCTGCGCTGGTTCAGGTTGGCGCTGCCCAAGGTCATGAACGCGTCGTCGACCAGCATCAATTTGGAATGGATGTAGATTTCGCGGTAGCGCCAGCGGTCCTTGTCAAACGCGCTGACATTGAGCATGGCCACCGATACCTTCAGCCCGAATTCGCTTTCGAGCGTCATCACGCCGGGTTTGTTGATGCCGTTGGCATGCTGCACCACGTAGGGCAACTTGACTTCCACCTCGTTGGTGATGCCGAATCCGCCTCTGACACGCCGGGTTTTCGGCTGCTTGTTGTAGTCATCGATCATGGTGTTTTGCCCCGTCATGCCAGACTGCTGCCCCAGTGTCGCCAGCGTGTCGTGAGTGCGCGGCACCATTTGCGCGCGCTCCGGCACGGGAATGACGATGAATACGTGCATGACCGGCATGTCTTCAAGACTCTTGCCCGCCTTGACACTGCCGGCCTTCCAGGCAGCGACCACCTTCTTGCGCTCGGCCAGCAAGTGCCGGGCCCATTCTTCATACTGGAAATACTGGTTTTCCACGTACAGGTAGCCGGCCGCCAGGCTGGCCTGGGTCACGGCGCGAAAATAGGTTTCCTTGATCGTCTTGTCCTGCTCCTCGGGCTGCGTCAGGACGATCTGCACGGTGGAGTCGCTTGGCTCGGCCTTATCCAACAGCCGCGCCGGTGGGCTGCCACATGGCAACTCCCAGCTGACACAGGATTTGGAAGCCGAACGCGTGCGGTCGTCGATCGCGCGATCCCACGCCTTCACGAAATTATTGTAGAGCGCGATCAGCGCACGGCCGCCGTCGATGCGGCAGGCGTAATCCTGATAGGGCTTCAAGGTGGCGAAGCCGCCATCCGCGGCCATTCCCTGCACACACTCGCGCCGCTCGTTGACGCCGCCCTGTTCGCGGCGCGTATCGTCGAGCAGATGGGCCGTCGTGTCCCAATAATCGGTCACCGAGTTCAGGCCCATCACGTAACCGACGGCCTTGGCGCCCTCTTCATGGTCGAAATCGATCAGGACCGGCTTCTGGTGGTGCGTGCCCAGGTATTGCATGCCGGGCTTTTCGATTTCCCCCATCGTCAAGCCGTGCGGCTGGTTGATTTCGGTCGCGATACTCTTGCTGATCGCGGCGCTGTCGCCGTGCCGCAAACGAATCTCCAGGCGCCCCAACAAGCCATGGAACGCGGCCGCATACCAGCTGTGGCAATATTCTTCACGCGCCAGCATCGGGATATCCTCGGGCCGGACGATATCGCCCCTGAAAGCACTGCTTAAAACAAGTTTTTTCCTGACTGCCTCCTGCAACATCGCCAGGCTGGCTTTTGCGCTGATGTCATCAAAGCGCTGTCCACCGGTTTTCCATGGCGAGGTACCGTGCGAATGGCCCGGCATAGTGCGCGCTATCGGCGAACCGATCCGGTCATACCAGACCAGCAAGCGCACCCTGACGTGACGCCGCGTGGTGGCGTCGATCAGCAAGTCGCCAAACGTTTCGCCCCGCGGCCAGGTGGCGCTGTTGCCGCGCACCAGTTCCATGCCCGGGTCGAAACCCCAGCAGCACAGGTCGATCGAATGTTTAGCCTTGGCGATCTCGCCGGCGATGTCGGCGAACCCTTCCTGTCCGCAAATGAACAGTGTCAGCTTGTTGTTGTGCGTAATCGGATGAGTGGCCTTGCCCTTCAGGTTGCGGTTTTCCAGCAGCCACTGGAGCGAACTGGTCGCAGTCCGTCCGACTTCGTCGATATGGGTGGTTTCGATGCGGCCGCTCGATTCCGGCATGGCGCTCTCCAGTCAGTGTCGTGAATCATTGAACCCAGCGGCTGTCGCTGGTGTCGTCGAACGCGCGCAAGCCGCGGTTCGACAGCGTGTGTTCGCCGCCCGGCGCCGCGTCCGGGTCGAAGCGTGTGCTCGCCTGCAATGAAAACTCTTCGCCATTGCCAAGGACGACACGGTAGCGGGGCGTGCCGTCCTGATGCGCGATCAGGATGCGGCCGAATTCGTCGGTCAAGCCGCGTTCGACTTCGGCTTCCCCGTTGTACAGCGTGTACGGCACATTGGCGTACTGGCCGCCATCCGCATGGGCCTGTATCGTATGCTGCAATTGCCCCGCTACCGGCGCGACGGGCGGTTCCAGCTCCGGCTGCGGCCGGTTCTTTGGCGCCAAGGTTTCCAGGTTTCCATGGAACAGCGTCGGCGACGCAGTAAAAAACTGTACCTTGTCGCTAATTTCAAGCATGCAATTGGCGCCATGCAGACGCACGCCTTTGCGGCCGCGAATATGCACCCAGTCGGTCTGACTGATCAATTCCAGCACCTTGTGAGCAACGATATCGACCGCATCGGTTTGCGCCGCGATCTGCACCGGGCCGGCTGCGGCGATCAGTTTCATGCCCGCCTTGTGGACGAACAGGCGGAACGCCGCGCCGATGCTGGCGAACAGGCCGCCGCCGGCCGCCAGCGACAGGTCGCGCCCGGTCGTCAGCGCCGTGTGCTCGGCGCTGGCGATATGCGTCGATTGCGCGCTCGTCGTTTCGATACCGGCCGGACTGGCCAGCACCAGATGCGGCTTGGATAGTTCGGGAAATGCGCTTTCGCCACTGCCGGCACCGCCCTTGATCCCGGCATGCTGGGCATTGAGCACATCGGCGGCGGCGCCCTGCTGGGCGGCGCTTTCTTGCGCGCCGTAATGCTGCGCCAGGGCGGCAAGCGCCTTGTGCCGTTCAGCAGCCTCGGCCAGCCGGCGCAAGGTTTCATCCATGCTCTTGATATGCAAGGCGGCGCCAGGGCGCGCTTCGGTGGTCAGCAACATGCCGCGGCCGGCCCGCGCCACGCCCCAGGCGTCTGACGCCAGTTCCCAGCCCTCGCCACGCGCATCCTTGCGCCCGCTGGCGTCTTCGATGCGGCTGATGCAGCCGAGCGACAATTGGCTGTGCTGATGATCGCTTTTCAGTTGCGCCTGGATGCGCTGGTGCGTGTCGTCGAGCACCAACTGATTACCGCGCACGCCGCAGCCGCCGCCAGGCATCAGCTCGGCGCTGCGCCAGCCGCCCAGCATGCGTTGCCCCGGCAAATTCCACGGCGGCGCATGGTTGCCGTTGTACACTGCGCCGACGATGACGGGACGGTCGATATTGCCGTCGAGAAATTGGATCAGCACTTCCTGGCCGATGCGCGGCAACGCGATCTGGCCGAACGCCTGGCCCGCCCATGGCGTCATGACCCGGATCCATGGCGAACTGCCCGCGTCGAACTTGCCCAGCCGGTCCCAGTGGAATTGCACCTTCACCCGGCCCAGCCCGTCGGTATGGATGGTTTCGCCTGCCGGCCCGGTGACGATCGCCGTCTGCACGCCGGGCAACGCACAAGGCGTGCTGTTGAAGTGCCGCCCCGGATACCAGCGGATGCTCTTGCGGATGCAGTTAAACCGGTTTTCATAATGCGACTTCGCGCCCGTGCCTGCCTGGTAATTGTTGCTGGCGATATGATCGACGGACAGGATCAGGTATTCGCGCGCGCCGATGTCCGGGCGCGCCTCCTCACCTCTGGCCGGCATGGATTGCTGGGCGCTGAAGTGTCCGCCCAGCGTGAAACTGCGCCCGGCCTGGGCGCAGCGGTGATTGCCGCCAGCTTCGAAGTATTGCGCCTGGCAGTTCTGCTCCTCCAGGCGGCGTTGCGCCAGCGCTTCGCCGTCGCCCATGCCGGCATAGCCATAGCCGGTGTTTTGATACAGTTCATGGGCAAACACGTCGCCCTGCTGGTGCAGCGCATAGCCGCTGGCGCGGCTGGCATACGGATGCTTGTAGTTGAAGCTGGCCAGCGTGAGCGAGCCTGAAGCGATCTTGCGTATTGCCTGCCAATCGCGTATGCCGTCGCGCTCCAGCGAGCCCGCGCCGCTGCGATACACCATCTCGTCGGCTTCGCTGGCATGGCCGTCGCCTGGATCGATGCTGTCGCTCAGCCAGGTATTGTCGCCCAGACACAGCGTATGACCGTCGGCGCGATGTTCATACCAGTAATGGATACCCTGGTCTTCCCAGCGCCGGTGCAGATGGTTGTAATCGGTTTCATTATGCTGGTTGGCGCAGCTTAAAATTGCTTTTTCCTCATGCAGCCGGTTTTGCCAGTCGCGCTGCACATAATGCTCGAAGGTCGTTTCGCTGATGTCGATGACCGTGCGTTCGTGGAACGAGACGTTGTCCATGCGCAGCCTGGACAACGCCAGCCAGGGTTGCAGCACCATCTGGTAGAACGCGAAACCGCCATCGCTGCGCAACAGGCGAAATTCGCCGACATAACCATTAAAATAGCGCAAGCTGCCATCATCGCGCACCAGCGAAATCGTGACCATGCGTCCCATCATCACCGTCAGGGGGACGTGGAGATTGTCGGACAGCAGTTCGACGTCGAAGCGGAAGTCGCGCGACATTTCCTCGTGTGCCCGCAAGCTGTTGACCAGCAGCGCGGTATCGGGCGGACCATCCTCGCGCGGAAAATCCATGCGCAGCAAGCGGCTGTCCTGGACTCGCCTGTCCGCCCCGAAAAGCCGCGCCAGATCGGCTGCCAGCTCGCCATCATCCATGTTGCCTCCATCCCATAGTTTCCCTGGTCCATGCTAACCATGGTGGACGCCGGCATATTGATGGAACTCAAACCAGTTGCCCATACGCAAAAAAGCCGCATCGGCCCTGGGGCGGATGCGGCTTTGTTCCAGCGCTTGCTAAAACTAATTACTTCGCGGCTTTGGCAGCTTTCGGATACTTGATGGTCATTTCCTGCAGCAAGTTATCCGCGTGGTCCACTTCCTTCATCACCCACAGCATGTAGCGGATGTCGAGGTGGATGGCGCGCGTGATGGCCGTGTCGAAGTACCAGTCCTTGGTGATCGATTCATACGTCGAATCGAAGTTCAGGCCGATCAGTTCGCCGCGCTTGTTCATCACGGCCGAGCCGGAATTGCCGCCCGTGGTGTCCGCGCTGGTGAGGAAGTTGACCGGCACGGTACCCAGCACCGGGTCGCGGAACTGGCCGTAGCGTTTTTGCTTGACGGCGTCGATCAAGCCTTGCGGCGCTTCGAACGGGGCCTTGCCCGTGACTTTCTCGACGATGCCTTCCACGGTCGTGAACGGCCCCTTGGTGATGCCGTCGCGCGGCGAGTACGGCGAGACCGTGCCGTAGGTCACGCGCAGGGTCGAGTTGGCGTCAGGATAGACCGGCTTGCCTTGCGATTTCTTCCACGCGATCACGGCTTGCATGTATTGCGGAATCACGCGTTCCAGGTTGCCGTCGATTTCCTTGCGGCGCTCTTCCAGCGCCAGTTCCACCGGATACAGCTTGACGGCCAGCTGCATGAAAGCGTCGTCGGACTGGGCAACGGCAGCCTGGTCCTTGTACAGCCAGGCCAGGCGCTTGGCCGTGTCAGCCAGTTGCGTCTGCTGGTACAGGGCCGCCACGGCCGTTGGGGCCGGCAGCAGCGCGTCCAGGCCTTGCGGATGGCTCTTCGCCGCCAGCTGGGCGTAACGCTTCAGGCCCGCTTCAAAGCGCGCCTGGTCGACCTTGTTGACATACGACTGTTCCAAACGGGCCAGACGGGCCTTGATGAAGGCCAGGTCGCGCTGCTGGAAGCCCGATTCGCGCTCGGCGTCCGGCTTCTGGCGCTCTTGCGACAGACGGTAGACGGTGCGCGCGCTTTTCAGCAGGTCGCTGTTGGTGGCCACCGTCCAGGCGAACTCCTCTTCGCTCAGGGCCATGTCGCTGGCGATCGCCGCGTCCAGTTCGGCCAGCAGGGTGGCCGACACGTTCGGCTGTTTCGCGTACCAGGCGCGGAACTCCGCATCCTGCCCATCCTTGATGGCGGCGATGTCCTTGCGGGCGAAACCGTCGAGCAAGCCCTGGGTTTTCTTCAGCACGTTGTTGATGCTTTTCACCACGCTCGCGTAGCGCACGGCGGCGGCCGCATCGCCCTGCGTGGCGGCGGCCATCACGGCCAGGTCAGCTTGCAATTCGGATACTTTCAGGGGAAAGGCCGTATCGCGCGCGAAGCGGATTTCCGCCGGCAGCTTGTAGCGGCTGGTGCGGCCAGGGTAGCCCGCCAGCAAGATGCCGTCGCCGGCCTTCAAGCCTTCGGCCGAGACCACCAGGAAGTCCTTCGACTTATAGGGGACGTTGTCGGGCGACGGGTCGGCCGGACGGCCATCCTTGCCCACGTAGGCGCGCAGGAACGAGTAATCGCCCGTGTGGCGCGGCCATTCGTAGTTGTCGGTGTCGCCGCCGAAGTTGCCGATCTTGTCCGATGGCGCATACACGAGGCGCACGTCGCGTATCATCATCTGGCGGATGCGGTAGTACTCGAGGCCGCGGTGGAAGGCAGGCACGGAGCAGCGGTACATCTTGTCCGTCTCGCATTCGGCGATCAGGTCCTTGATGCGCTTTTCCACGGCTTCGTGGCGCGCGCGGCCGCTCATGTTGGCCGTCAAGCCTTTCAGCACGCGCTCGCTGACGTTCTCCACCTTGTCCGTCACATACACGAGGCTGTTCGGACCGCCCGGCAGCTCGCCAGCGCGCGTCTTGGCCAGGAAGCCGTCGGTGATGTAATTGTGTTCCGGCGTGGAATTGCGCTGCACGGCGCCGTAGGCGCAGTGATGGTTCGTCACCACCAGGCCCGCGTCGGAGACGAAAGCGGCCGAGCAGCCGCCCAGCGACACGATGGCGCTCATCGGGTGCTTGCTCAGGTCGGCGAGTTTTTCTGCAGGAATGTCGATGCCGACCCGTTTGAGCTCGGCTTTCAGCTGTGGCAGCTGGTGTGGTTGCCACTGCCCTTCGTCGGCGTGTGCGCCGGCGAACGCGCCCAACAAGGCGACTGGTAAAACGATTGTTTTGAACAAGATATGCCCCTCCGTAAATAGCAGGCGAAAGTATAGCCTGTCCAAGGGACCTGAGTCGGCAAAAATTAACCCATTGCAATTTCTGTATCAGGCGGCTGGCTGCCTCACTCCCTGCAGGGGAATCTGCAGGGCCAGGCGGCAGCCGGCGCCCGACGCCGGCAAGCCCACCTCGAAGTGCCCGCCCAGCGCCGTCACCCGCTCGGCAATGCCGATCAGGCCAAAACACTGTTTCTTGCGCTGCTGCTGCGGCGTGATGCCGATGCCGTTGTCGCTGATGGTCACGTACACGGCGCAGGCATCCGAACTGAGCTCGATCTCGACCTGGCTGGCCTGGGCATGGCGCATGACATTGCTGAGCGCTTCCTGCACGATGCGGAACAGCACGATCTCGGCCTGGCTGCCGATGGCGGCAAACAGGGCCTCGTCGCGTATCAGCAGGCGGCAGGCGACGCCGCTGCGCTTGCGGAAGTCGCCCACCTGCCATTCGATGGCGGCCTGCAAGCCCAGGTCCAGCGCCATCGGGCGCAGTTCGTTGATGATGCCGCGCACGCTCTTGATGGTCGTGTCGACGTTGCTGAGCACGGCGCCGACGCGGCCGTGCAAGCGCGGATGGGAACCCTCGGTGCGGGCGCTGAGCATGGAGATATCGATGCGCAGCGCCAGCAGGTTTTGCCCCAGTTCATCGTGGATATCGCGCGAAATGCGCTTGCGCTCGTCTTCCTTGGCCGTTTCCAGGTGCAGGGCAAGCTGGCGCAGCTGCGCGTGCGACTGGCGCAAGGCGCCATCCATCAGCTTGCGTTCCGTAATGTCCGTGTGCGCCACCACCACGCGCAACGGCCCTTCGCCGAGGAAACGGCTGATCCTGGCCTGCGACCAGCGGGGCCCCGAGCGCGTGGCAAACTCGTATTCGAGCGCAAACGTGTCGGCAGTGCCGGCAATGACGGAGCGGATGCCGGCGGCCAGCTCGCGTCCGGCGCTGCGCTGCCAGCGCGGGTCGGTCTCGCAAAATTCCAGGTACTGCAGCGGCGGCTGCTTTTGCCCGACGAAGGCCAGGCAAGCCTGGTTCGCATGCACGACGCTGCCCGCCTGGTCCAGCACCAGCACGCGGTCCGTCAGCGAATCGATGGTGGCGTGAAAGAAGCGCTCGGCATCGCGCAAGGCTTCCTGCGCCCGCTCGCGCTGGTGCACTTCCAGCTGCAGGTGCTGGTTGGCCCGCAGCAGTTCGGCCGTGCGGTCGATGACCCGCTGGTCCAGCTCGCGGTGCAGTTCGCGCAAGTCCGCCTCGGCCAGCTTGCGTTCGGTGATATCGGAAAACACGCCGACAAAATGGCTGATGGCGCCATCGGCCGTGCGCATGGGCGTGATCGACAGCGATTCGACGAAGCGCTCGCCATTCTTGCGCCGGTTCACCAGTTCGCCATACCAGCTGCCTTCCTCGTGCAGGCTGCGCCACATGGTTTCATAGAAATGCGGCAAATGCGTGCCGCCGCCGAGGAAGGACGGATCGCGTCCGATGGCTTTCTCGGCCTGGTAGCCGGTGATGGTGGTGAAGGCGGGGTTGACGGAAATGATGCGGTTGGCGCTGTCCGTCACCAGCACGCCTTCGCGGATACTGTCGAGGATGACGAAGGCGCGCCGCAAGGCCGATTCGCGCGCATGCTCATCGCCCAGGTCCGTCACCAGCATGCGCGCCGTGGCGCTGTCCGCGTCGAAATTGGCTTCGATGCGCACCATGCCGCCCATGCCGCCCGCCTCGCCTTCGAACAGTTGCGCCTCGAGCACCTGGCGCGCGCCGCAGGTAAAGACGGTGTCGAGGAAGCGGCGGAAGCCGCCCTGCGCCTGGGGCGCGACGAATTGCTCGAAGCGCCGCCCCAGCAGCTGGTTCTTGTCGCGCTGCAGCAAGCCGCAGGCGGCCACGTTGACACGCGTGATCACGCCCTCGCGCGCCAGCGAGAAGTAGCTGACGGGCGCCTGTTCATACAGCTGCGCATAACGGTCGCGGCTGCTTTCATATTCATTCTTCAGCTGCTCGAGCTCGGCCAGGGCCGCGTTCTGCATTTCCAGCTCGATCTGGCTGACCTGCAACTCATGCAGCTGGCGTATCACCTCTTCATTCGACTGCGGCACGGGCTGACGCTGCTGCGCCGCCAGTTGTTCGGCCTGCTCCCGCAATCGGGCCGGCACGCTCTCCTCGTCGAATGGTTCGCTCATGAGGCGCTCTCCCCTGCTTTCCCGTCTGCCGCGACGCCGGACTGGATCTGGCGCAGCTGGGCTTCCAGCAGCTTCGATTCCGTGATGTTGATGAAGGTCACGACCACGCCATCGATCACGTTTTCGATCGTGCGGTACGGCATGATGCGCACGTTGTACCAGCGCCCGTTCTTGGTCGGTACTTGCCGTTCGCAAAACACCAGGCTGCGGATCACTTCGAGCGCATCGTCTTCCAGGCCCGGATAATCGAGGTCGTTGACGATGTCGCTGAGCGGGCGGCGCAAGTCCGTCTGGATCAATTTGTAGATTTGCGTGGCCGGCGCCGTGAAGCGGCGGATGCGCAAATCGCTGTCGAGGAAGATGGTGGCGATATCGGTGCTGTTGAGCAAGTTTTTCATGTCGCTATTGACGAGCGACAAATCATCGACTTTCGATTGCAGCTCGGCATTGACCGTGTACAACTCCTCGTTGAGCGACTGCATCTCTTCCTTCGAGGTGGTCAATTCCTCGTTCGTCGACTGCAGCTCTTCATTGGTCGACTGCAATTCTTCGTTGGCCGATTTCAATTCCTCGCGCGAGGTCTGCATCTCGTCGCGCACGGCCTGGATTTCATTGCGCGCCTGCGCCAGCTGCTGTTCCAGCTCCAGCACCTTGGGGTTAGGCGAACGGCCGCGCCGCGCCTCGGCCACCAGAGGCGCACTGGAAAACGTGACAAACACCATGCCGCGCAGGGATTCGGGCTGGCTCAGGGCTTCGGCGCTCAGGTCCACGCCCAGCGATTGCCCCAGGTGGTCCTTGACGACCAGGCCCTTGAGGCGTACCACGCTTTCGCTTTGCAGCGCCTGCTTGATCAGGCTGGCCAGCTCGTAACGCAAGCCTTCGCGCGCCATGGCATGGATATTCCAGTTGGCCTTGCCGGCCGCCGGTTCCAGGAAGGCGCCCGTGCGGCCGTTGATGTAAAGAATGTCGCCATCCTGGTTCAGCAGCGCGGCGGCCGGCGAATATTTCTGGAGCAATAATTGCTCGACATGGGCTTGAATCTTTCCAGTCATGCTGACTTCTCTCGTGTCGCTAGGTGTGGGGGGGGATGCCAACGATACCTTGGTGGGAAAATACGTGGGCAGGCGCTGGCGCGCCAGATTGTCGAGGCGGCGGTACAGCCGGGTCGACGTGGTCAGCGGCGAAAACAGCTCGGAAAAATGACCGGGCGTATCGGCGCTGCCCAGCAGTAAAATCCCATCGCGGTTCAAGGCGTAATGAAACAGGGGAATGAGGCGCTGCTGCAGCTTGGCATTCAGATAGATCAACAGGTTGCGGCAGCACAGGATGTCGAGCTTGGTGAACGGCGGGTCCGAAATGATGTTTTGCTGGGCGAAGATGATCGTGTTGCGGATCTCTTTCTTCACATGGTAGCCGTGCTTGTCATTGACAAAGAAACGCTCCAGCCGCTCGGCAGATACGTCGCTGATGATGCTGTGCGGAAAGCGCCCCTGGCGCGCGCGGTCGATGGCATCGGCCGACAGATCGGTGGCGAAGATCTGCAGGCTGTATTTCGACGGCGGGTTGATGCCGGCCACCACTTCATGGAACACCATGGCCAGCGAATACGCTTCCTCGCCCGTGGAACAGGCGGGCACCCAGGCCTTGAAGGCGCGCCCGTCCGGGTGGGCCGCCAGCATTTGCGGCACGACCACCATCTTCAGGTATTCCCACACTTTCGGATCGCGGAAAAAGCTCGTCACGCCGATCAACAATTCCTTGAACAGCAAGTCGATTTCCGCGGGATTCTCGCGCAGGTAGGGAACGTACTCTTCCATCGACGTCATCTGGTACAAACTCATGCGCCGCTCGATACGCCGCAGCACCGTGTTGATCTTGTAGTCGGTAAAACTGTTGCCCGTGTGCTCGGACAGCAGGGCGACGATTTCCTGCAGCGAATTGCGGCCGTTCGGCTCATGCCCCGGCAAGCTGAGGAAACTGCTGCGGAACAGATAGGTGATGATCTTGTCAGGCATCTTGTCGGGGAAATCGACGAGGTCCACCACTTCGGCGACAATCGCGCTTTGCGGCATCATGTCGAACTTGGCCGTATCGGGATGCTGGGCCAGGGTCAGGCCGCCCGCCTGCTTGATCGCCTGCAGGCCGCGCGTGCCGTCGCTGCCCATGCCGGAAAAAATCACGCCGACGGCCAGTTCGCCCAGCTCGCTGGCCAGGCTTTCGAAAAAGGTATTGATGGGCAGGCGGTGTCCGCGCAGCTGCACCGGCTCGCTGAGCACGAATCGGCCCTTGGCCAGGCCCAGGTCGGCATTCGACGGGATCACATAGATATGATTGGGCCGCAACTCCGCCTGGTGCGTGATTTCCGTGACGGGAATGCTGGTGGCGCGCTGCAACAATTCCGGCAGCATGGCCTTTTGCGTGGGATCGAGGTGCTGGATCACCACATAGGCAATGCCGCTTTCCTGCGGCACGTTCGCCAGGAA
The DNA here is from genome assembly GCF_046113285.1 of Janthinobacterium aestuarii. Taxonomy (NCBI): domain Bacteria; kingdom Pseudomonadati; phylum Pseudomonadota; class Betaproteobacteria; order Burkholderiales; family Oxalobacteraceae; genus Janthinobacterium; species Janthinobacterium aestuarii. The sequence continues at coordinate 2,006,035 of NZ_CP142524.1, read as the reverse complement.
AGCGACGATGGGATCGAGCCCGCCGGCGGAAGCGCCGATGGCCACCACGGGGAAAACGATGGTGGCCACGTCGGGAACGGACATATTACTGTGTTTGCTGCGTGTCATCGTCTGCAAGAAAGCAGCCACGGCGGGGCCGTCAGGCTGGGAATTGATAATCTTGCATTCTAGCACTCAAGATGCGCAGGAAAACGCGAATTTGGCGCAGGGGTTTTCGCCTGCACCGGCCTGCACCTGATCGCCCCCTTACTGCGCCTGCGGCGCATGCCAGCCGCCGCCCAGCGACTGGATCAGGGCCACGGCCGTCGTCTGGCGGTCCGCCTGCGCCTGCACCAGCGAACGGCGCGCCGACAGGGCCGTCACTTGCGCCGTCACCACGTCCGTGTAGCCGACCTGGCCCGCGTTGTAGCGGTTCAGCATCTGCTGTTCGACCTGGTCGGCGGCCGACGACGCCTGCTGGCGCAAGGCCAGCTGCTCGGCCAGCGCGCGCGTGGCCGACAACTGGTCTTCCACGGCGCCGAAAGCACTGAGCACCGTCTGGCGGTAGCGCGCCACGGCCGCCTCATGGCCCGCCTTGGCCGCGTCCACGCTGGCCGTGGTGGCGCCCGCGTTGAACAGCGTTTGCGCGGCCGACACACCCAGCGACCACAAGCTGCTTGAAGCGTTGAACAGGTCGCCCACCTTGCTGGCGCCGGAACCGTAGGAACCCGTCAGGTTCAGGCTCGGATAGTAGGCCGAGCGGGCGATGCCGATCTGCTCATTGGCCACGGCCACCCTGCGCTCGGCGGCGGCGATGTCGGGACGGCGCTGCAGCAGGGTCGACGGCACGCCCAGCGGCACCTCGGGCACGGTCAGGGTCCACGGCGCCACGGCCAGGCTGAAGTCGGACGGGGCGCGGCCCAACAGGATGGCGATCGCGTGTTCGAGCTGGGCGCGCGCGCGCGTCTGGCTCGACAGATCGATCTGCGCATTGGCCAGCTGCGTCTGTGCCTGCAGCAGGTCGGACTTGGCGGCGATGCCCGAGTTAAAACGGTTGCCGGTGATCTCGAGCACGCGCTTGTAGCCATCGATGGTGGCGTTCAGCAGCGCGATCTGCGCATCGCTCTGGCGCAGCGAAAAGTAATTGGTGGCCAGCTCGCCCTGCGCCGACAGGCGCGCGGCGGCCAGGTCGGCCGCGCTGGCGCTGGCGCTGGCATCGGCCCCCGTCACGCCGGCGCGCAGCTTGCCCCACACGTCCGGTTCCCACGAGGCGCCGATGGCGGCCTTGAAGTTGTTGTTCGTCTGCTGCTCGCCGCCGCCACCCGAACGGGCGCCGCTGCCCGTCAGGTTCACGGTGGGGAACAGCGAGGCGCGCTGTTCGCGCACCAGCGCGCGCGCCTGCTCGTAGGAAGCGATGGCGGCCGCCACGTTCTGGTTCGATATGTCGATGCCTTCGGCCAGCTGGTTCAGCTGCGCGTCGCCGAACAGGGTCCACCAGGGACCGCGCTCCAGGGTGTCGGCCGGTGCGGCCGGTTGCCAGCCGGCCGCCTCCTTGAACGCTTGCGGCGCGGCGGCCGTCGGCGTTTCATACGCGGGGCTGACGGCGCAGCCGGCAAGGAGAACTGCTGCGGCCAAAGCCAGCAGGCGGCGTGCGGGAACGGCGGAGGAAATAGGTTTTACTTGCTTCATGATTGTGTGCTCGGGTTATCTGGCCCAGGAATGCGGCTCAATTGCTGCTCGTCGGCGCTGCGCGTGCGCAGCTTGTCGAGCAGGATGTAGACCACCGGGGTGGTCAGCAATGTGAGTAACTGGCTGGCAATCAGGCCGCCGATGATGGCGACCCCCAAGGGCTGGCGTAGCTCCGACCCCTCGCCGAAACCGATCGCCAGCGGCAAGGCGCCAAGCGCCGCCGCCAGGGTGGTCATCAGAATGGGGCGGAAACGCAGCAAACATGCCTCGCGCACCGCCTCCACTGCACTCAAGCCGCGCGAACGCTCGGCCTCCAGCGCGAAGTCGATGATCAATATAGCATTTTTCTTGACGATACCGATCAACAGGAACACGCCGATCAGGGCGATGATGGAAAACTCCATGCGGAACAGCAGCAAGGCCAGCACGGCGCCCACCCCCGCCGACGGCAAGGTCGACAGCACGGTGACGGGATGGATCAGGCTTTCGTACAGGATGCCCAGCACGATGTAGATGACCACGATGGCCGCCAGGATCAAGAGCGGCTGCTCCTTGTTGCTGTCCTGCGCGCTCTTGGCCGAGCCCTGGAAACTGCCGCGCACGTTGACGGGCATGCCGATTTCCGACTCCGCCTGGGCCACGGCGGCCTGCCCGTCGCTGAGCGGATAGCCGTCGGCCAGATTGAACGACACGGTGGTGGCCAGCTCGCCGCCCTGGTGGTTGATCGAGGTCGCGGTCGCGCTTTCCGCAAAGCTGCTGAACGAGGACAGCGGCACCATGTGCGCCAGGGTCGTGGACAGGGCCGAGCCGCTGGACGGGTCGCGCGCCGCCGTCGTGTTGGACGTCGCCGCGCCCGTCGCCGCAGCGGTGGTGCTGGCCGTCGCCGTCGTGCTGGTGGCAGCGACGGCCGCCGCATTCGACGCCGGCACATACACGGAGCGCAGCGCTTCCGGGCTTTGCGCATAGCGGGGCGCCACTTCCATGATCACGTGGTACTGGTTCAGCTCATCGTAGATGGTCGCCACCTGGCGCTGGCCGAAACTGTTGTACAGCGCATTGTCGATATCCTTGACTTGCACGCCCAGTTGCGTGGCGCGGTCCTTGTCGATGCTGACAAACGTTTCCACGCCGTTTTCCGCCTGGTCCGTGTCCACGTCGATCAGGGCCGGCTGCAGCTTCATCTGGTCGGCCAGCTTCGCCGCCCACTTCTTCAGGTCCGCCTGGTTGTCGCTGATCAGGGTGTACTGGTAGGTGGAATTACTCGAGCGCCCGCCCATGCGCAAATCCTGCACGGGGTTGAGGAACAGCGAAATGCCCGTCACCTTGGCCAGTTGCGGACGCAGGCGCGCGATCACGGCTTGCCCCTTGTCCGTGCGCTGCGAGGCCGGCTTCAAGTCGATGAACATGAAGCCGCCCCCGGCCCGTCCGCCGCCCGTAAACCCCACGACGGTGGCGACGGCCGGGTCGTCCTTGATGATGTTGACCAGCTGGCGCAACTTGCTCTGCATGGCCTGGAACGAGATGCTCTGGTCGGCGCGCATGCCGCCGTTGATCTGGCCCGTGTCCTGCTGCGGGAAAAAGCCCTTGGGCGCGGCCGCGAACAGGTACACATTCAGGCCGACGACGAAGACGAGGATCGTCATCACCAGCGCGGCGCTCGACAGCGCCCAGTCCAGGCAGTGCTCGTAGACTTTGAGCATGCGCTCGAAACCGCGCTCGAACCAGCGCGCCACTCTGCCTGGCGGCTGGTGCTGCTGCCCGCTTTTCAGCAGCCAGGCGCACATCATCGGCGTGGTGGTCAGCGAGATGACGAGCGAAATCATCACGGCGGCCGACAGGGTCACGGCGAATTCGCGGAACAGCCGTCCCACCTGCCCGCCCATGAACAGCAGCGGGATGAAGACGGCCACCAGCGACAGGCTGATCGACAGCACGGTAAAACCCACTTCGCGCGCGCCCAGCAGGGCCGCCTTGAAACGGTCCATGCCGGCCTCGATGTGGCGCTGCGTATTTTCCAGCACCACGATGGCATCATCGACGACGAAGCCGGTGGCCACCGTGAGCGCCATCAGGGAAAGGTTATTCAGGCTGAAACCCAGCATGTACATCACGCCGAAGGTGCCCAGCAGGGAAACGATGGTGGCCACGGCCGGGATGATGGTGGCGCGTACGCTGCGCAAAAAGGCGCTGACCACCAGCACGACGAGCACGATGGACAGGATCAGGGTGAATTCGATTTCGTGCAGCGACGAGCGGATGGAGTTGGTGCTGTCGGACGCCACCTGCAGCTTGATGTCGCCCGGCAGCTGCGCCTGCAGTTGCGGCAGCAGCGCGCGCACGCCGTCCACCGTGGCGATGACGTTGGCACCGGGCTGGCGCGTGATCAGCACGATGACGGCCGGGTCGCCATTGAACAGGCCCAGGGTATTCGTGTTTTCCACGCCGTCGACCACGTCGGCCACGTCGTCGAGGCGGATGGCGGCGCCATCGCGCCAGGCCACGACCAGGCTGCGGTAGTCGTTTGCTGAGCGCCCGCCCGAAGCCGTCGCCGCGCCCGAATAGATCTGCAGGCTGCGCTCGTCGCCGGAAATGGCTCCCTTGGGGCGGTTGGCGTTGCTGGCCTGGATGGCCGCGCGCACGTCCTCCATCGACAAGCTGTAGTGATTGAGCTGGTACGGCAGCAGTTCCACGCGCACGGCGGGCAGCGAACCGCCGCCCAGTTCCACGTCGCCCACGCCTTTGACTTGCGCCACCTTTTGCTGCACCAGGTTCGACACGGCATCGTAGATCTGGCCCGGCGTGCGCGTCTTCGACGTCAGCGCCAGGATGATCACGGGCGCGTCGGACGGATTGGCCTTGCGATAGGTGGGATTGCTGCGCAAGGTGGCCGGCAAGTCCACGCGCGCGGCGGCAATCGCGGCCTGCACTTCGCGCGCGGCCGAATCGATCTTGCGGTTCAAGTCGAACTGCAAATTGATGCGCGCCGAGCCCGTGCCCGACGACGACGTCATCTCGTTCACGCCCGAGATCACGCCCAGGCGCCGTTCCAGCGGCGTGGCCACCGACGTGGCCATGGTCGCGGGGCTGGCGCCGGGCAGGCTGGCGCTGACGGAAATGGTCGGATAATCGACCTGCGGCAGCGGCGAGACGGGCAGCACGAAGAAGGCGCCGATGCCTGCCAGCGCGATGCCGATGGTCAGCAGCACGGTGGCGATGGGACGCTTGACGAACGGTTCGGACAGGTTCACGCGGCGCTCCCCGCGTTATCGGCCGGCTTGTCCAGCTTCACCCCGGGCGTCTTGCGCGCAAAGCGCTGGCCCAGGCGGTCGAAGCCCAGGTAGATGACGGGCGTGGTAAACAGGGTCAGCACCTGGCTGACGATCAGGCCGCCGAAGATGGCCAGGCCCAGCGGACGGCGCAATTCGGCGCCCTCGCCCCAGCCCAGCATCAGCGGCACGGCCGCGAACAGGGCCGCCAGGGTCGTCATCAGGATGGGACGGAAACGCAGCAGCGCCGCCTGGTGGATGGCTTCCTGCGGACTTTTCCCCTCGTCGCGCTCGGCCTCGATGGCGAAGTCGATCATCATGATGGCGTTCTTCTTGACGATGCCGATCAGCAGGATGATGCCGATGATGCCGATCACGCCCAAGTCTTGCCCGGAAATCATCAGCGCCAGCAGGGCGCCCACGCCGGCCGACGGCAGGGTCGACAGGATCGTCAGCGGGTGGATGTAGCTTTCGTACAGCACGCCCAGCACGATGTACACGCAGACGACGGCGGCCAGAATGAGCCACAGCTGGTTCGACAGCGAGTTTTCATACGCGCCGGCCGCGCCGAGGAAGGTCAATGTCACCGATGGCGGCAAGGCGATGTCTTTCGCCGCCTGGCGGATGGCGTCGACGGCGCTGCCCAGCGCCACGCCCTGCGTCGTATCAAAGCCGAGCGTCGTGGCCGGATACTGCGCCACGTGCGTGATCTGCAGCGGCGCCTGTTTTTCGCTGACGCTGGCAAAGGCGGACAGCGGCGTCGACTTGCCGGAACCCGTGCGCACCTGCAGGTCCGACAGGTCGGACGGCGTCGTGACGATGCCCGGCTGCGCTTCGAGGATCACGCGGTACTGGTTGGTTTCCGTGAAAATCGTCGAAATGATGCGCTGGCCGAAGGCGTTATACAAGGCGTCGTCGACGGTGGCCGTGGTGACGGACATGCGCGCGGCGCTGTCGCGGTCGATGGCGACCGTCACGGCGGCGCCCGTGGCGCCCGCATCCGTGACGACGTTGCGCAGCTGCGATTGCTCGCGCATGCGGGCGGCCAGCTTGCCGGCCCATTCGGTGACGGTGGCCGTATCGGCCCCTTCGAGCGAGACGCGGTACTGCGTCGGCCCCGATTCCGCATCGATGGTCAGATCCTGCGTCGGCTGCAGATACAGGGTCACGCCGGCCACCTTGGCCACGCGGTTGCGCAGGCGTTCCATGATCTCGTCCTGGCTGCCGCTGCGCGGACGCTTCAGGTTGATCAGCATGCTGCCCGTGTGCAGCATGGTGTTGTTGGCCGCATCGACGCCGACGAGGGAACTCAAGGTATCGACAGCGGGGTCTTCCAGCAGCGCGCTGGCGGCGGCCTGCTGCAAGGCGGCCATGCGCGCGTACGAGACGGCTTGCGAGGTTTCGATGCGCGCCTGCAGCTGGCCCGTGTCCTGCGTGGGGAACAGGCCTTTCGGGATGGTGATATACAGGACGACGGTCAGCAGCAAGGTGGCCAGGGCCACGAGCAGGGTCAGTCCCTGGCGTTTCAGCACCCACACGAGCGCAAGGTCGTACTGATGGATGACCTTGTCGAGGAAAGCCTGGATGCGCTGGCCCGTGGCGCTGATTTTTTCATCGGCGTGGCTTTTCAGCCAGCGCGCCGACATCATCGGCACCAGGGTCAGCGACACCAAGGCGGAAATCAAGATCGTGATGGCCAGGGTCATGGCAAATTCGCGGAACAGCCGGCCCACCACGTCGCCCATGAACAGCAGGGGAATCAGCACGGCGATCAGGGACACCGTCAGCGAGATGATGGTAAAGCCGATCTGCGACGCGCCCTTCAATGCGGCGGCCATCGGCGTTTCGCCCTCCTCGATGTAGCGGGCGATGTTTTCGATCATGACGATGGCGTCATCGACGACAAAACCCGTGGCGATGGTCAGCGCCATCAAGGAGAGGTTGTTCAGGCTGTAGCCGAGCAAATACATGACGCCGCAGGCGCCGATCAGCGAAATCGGCACGGACAGGCTGGCGATCACCGTGGCGCGCAGGCTGTGTAAAAAGGCGAAGATCACCAGCACCACCAGCAGCACGGACAACAGCAGTTCCATTTCCACGTGCTCGACGGAGGCGCGGATGCCCGTCGTGCGGTCGCTCAGCACGTCGAGCTTCATGGCCGCCGGCAGGCTGGCCTGCAGGTCGGGCAGCAGGGCCTTGATGGCGTCCACCGTCTTGATGACGTTGGCGCCGGGCTGGCGCTGCACGTTCAGAATGATGGCCGGCTGCTTGCCCGACCAGGCACCGAGGCGCGTGTTTTCCGCGCTGTCGACGACGTTCGCCACGTCAGCCAGGCGCACGGGCGCGCCGTTTTTATACGTGATGATCAGGCGCTTGTAGTCTTCCGCCGTCACCAATTGATCGTTGGCGTTGATGGTAAACGAGCGCGTGGGTCCGTCGAAACTGCCCTTGGCGCTGTTGACGTTGGCCGCCGCGATGGCCGTGCGCAGGCTGTCGAGGCCCAGGCCGTACGAGGCCAGCAATTTGGTGTCGCCCTGGATGCGCACGGCGGGACGCTGGCCGCCCGACAGCGAGACGAGGCCCACGCCGTTGACCTGGCTGATCTTCAGCGCCAGACGCGTGTTGACGATGTTCTGCACCTGCGTCAGCGGCATCGTGTCCGACGTAATCGCCAGGGTCAGCACGGGCGCGTCGGCCGGGTTGATCTTCGCGTACACGGGCGGCGCCGGCAAGTCGGTCGGCAGCAGCGAGCCGCCCGCGTTGATGGCCGCCTGCACTTCCTGCTCGGCCACGTCCAGGGTCTGGCCCAGGGTAAATTGCAGGGTGATGAGGGAAACGCCGGCCGCGCTGGTGGAACTCATGCGCTGTAGACCCGACATCTGCCCGAACTGGCGCTCCAGCGGCGCCGTCACCGTCTGTCCCATGACTTCGGGACTGGCGCCCGGGTACAGGGTCTGCACCTGGATGGTGGGGAAGTCCACCTGCGGCAAGGCGGCCAGCGGCAGGAACTTGAAGCCGACCAGCCCCGCCAGCACGATGGCCAGCATCAGCAGCGCCGTGGCGACGGGGCGCTGGATGAACGGCGTCGATGGACTCATTGCGCTGCGCCCTTCGCCGGAGCGGTCGCCGGCGCACTGGCGGGAGCGGAGGCGGTGGCCGAAGCGCTGGCCGCGCCCTCAGCATGCTGGCGGCGGTGGCGGCGTTCGCCGTTCGCGCCGGCAGCACCTGCGCCGCCCATGGCCGGCTTGTCGCCCGCCAGCATGACCTTCGCGCCTTCCTTCAGGCGGTCGGCGCCTTCCGTAATGACTTGCTCTCCCGCTTCCAGGCCGGCGCGGATTTCCACCATGTCGGTGGTGGCCTGGCCCCGCGTGACCATGCGCACGGTGACGGTCTTGTCGGCCTTGAGCACATACACGAAGTCGCCGTTGTTACTGTGACGCAAAGCCGTGACGGGCACCAGCACGGCGCCCGTGATGTTGCCCAGTTCCAGACGCACGTTGACGAACTGGCTGGGGAACAAGGCCATCTTGTCGTTCGTGTAGCGGGCCTTGGCGCGCACGGTGCCCGTCTGCACGTCGACCTGGTTGTCGAGCGCCGTCAAGCTGCCCTTGTCCAGCGTATGCGTGCGCGTGCGGTCCAGCGCCAGCGCCGCCAGGGCCGAGCCGCCATTCAGGCGCTCCTGGATGGTCTGCACCTTATCCTGCGGCACGGAGAATTCCACGTCGATGGGCGAGAGCTGCGTCACCACCACCACGCCGCCCGTGTCGCTGGTGCTCACCAGGTTGCCGATATCGACCACCTTCAGGCCCGCACGGCCGCTGATCGGCGATACCACCTTGGTGTAGCCGAGGTTCAGCCTGGCCGTGCCTTCGGACGCGCGGTCCGTCATGACAGTGCCTTCCAGCTGCTTGACCAATGCGGCCTGCGTGTCGACGTCCTGGCGCGCGATGGAATCCTGGCCCAGCAGGGTTTGATAGCGTTTCAGGGTCAGGCGCGCGTTTTCCAGCTGCGCTTCATCGCGCTGGCGCTGGCCCGTGGCCTGCATCAGCGCCATCTCGAACTGGGCCGGATCGATCTGCGCCACCACCTGGCCCGCCTTGACCATGCCGCCTTCCTTGAATTTCAATTCCTTCAAAATGCCCGACACTTGCGGGCGCACCGTCACGGTGGATGCGGCCGTCACCGTGCCCAGCGCATCGAGCACCACGGGCAGGTCGGACTTGACGGCCGTGGCCACGCCGACGGTGGTCGAGGGAGCGCCGCGGCGTCCGCCAGGCCCGCCGGGTCCGCCCGGGCCACCGGGACCGCCGGCACCGCCCTGGGCGCTGGCGCCGGAATGGGTCAGATACCAGGCACCGCCCCCCAGCGCCGCCATCACGGCCAGCGCGATGACCGTGCCGACGATTTTCGAACGGCGGCTGCGCCGCGGGGTATGGGGTGTTGTCTGCGAATCCATCGCTTATCCTTGTAGTGGCCGCTGGCACGGCGATTCTGTGGCGCCGGCCGAGGTGGAACACACTCAGGCCGGACGACCGTTTTTCGGGGTTGTTTCGGTACTCAGCCGGGGAGTCAAGAGCTGAAAATCAGCTGAAAAAACATCGCTCTCCAGCGTGAAACGACTCTAGCATAGTCATGTAACTGTTTCATTTCTACTTGAAACAATTACACACAGCCTGGCAGGCATGGGAGGACCAGGCGGGCCGGCAGGCGGGCCGACCCTGTGGGGTAACGGTGGAAAAATCAGGCTTGCGGGGCGTCATCGCCCGGCGTGCGCCAGACGCGGGCGACTCGCATGCAGATACAAACTCGCTACAAATCTCCCGCCAGCCGCCTTGACCCGGCGCCGCGCGGGGATCAAGTGGTCACAGACGGCGGCGATTCTTTACCTGAATTTACAAGGTCATGCCGAGGATGACATCCTGGTAGTCGGTGCGGCCCACGCGGAAGGTGCGCCGGCCCACCTGGGCAAAGCCGCAGCGCGCATAGAACGCCAGCGCGTCGTGGTTTTCCGCATACACGCCCAGCAGCACGCGCCCTGCCCCGCCGGCGCGCGCTTGGCTCAGCGCCGCCTGCATCAGGCGCTGGCCCACGCGCTGGCCCTGGAAGCGGTGCAGCAGGTAGATGCGCTTGATTTCCACGTCGTCCGGACGCGGGTCCGCCACCGGCAGGCTGGCAGGACTGAGCACCAGATAACCGACGGGTGCGCCGCCGGGCATGGCCTCGGCCAGCCATAAACGTATGGCCGGCAGCGCCAGCCAGTCGCGGTACAGCTGCGCGTCATGCTGGCGCTGGCAATGGGCGATGACGTCGGCGCCATCGAGGATGCCGGCGAACGCTTCCAGGAAGGTGGCCTGTCCCACCAGCGCCAGCGCCTGTTCATCGCCCTTGATGCAAGGGCGGATGGTGATACCCGTGGGTGCACTCATGTCGCTTGCCATAGTCTGCTCCTCAAGGAAAACAAGCCGGGCGAAGCCGGCTTGGGGATGTCATCTATATTGCCGTGTAAGGCCTGACCTTACTTGCCGCCCAAAGGCACCTCGCACAGGCAGTGCGTAAGCGCCATGAACGGTTTGCGCTCGCGCGTGATGCCCGACAGCCAGGAGAGGTCCTGCGCCATGCCCAGCGCCGCGTCGGCCGGCAAGCCCGTGCCGGCCAGGCCCAGTTTCACGTGTTCGCCCAGCCCCAGCGAGGCCATGGCCTTGGAACCGAACATGCCGATCAGGCGATCGACGTTCGACGTTTCCTGTTCCAGGTAGGTCACGCGGTAGTCGGCGCCCAGATTGGCGCGCTTGGCGGCCGAGGCCAGCGCATCGCCATAGCTGCCGATGCGGTCGACCAGGTTGCGCTCTTTCGCCTGCAAGCCCGTCCAGACGCGGCCCTGCGCCACTGCATCGATCTTTTCCGGCGTCGTCTTGCGCGCCTTGGCCGCCAGGTTCAGGAAGTCGCCATACACGTGGTTGATCGAACCCTGGATCACTTCGGCGAAGCGGGGATCGAGCGGACGCAAGGGGTTGCCCGCGTCGGCCAGCCAGGTGGTCGGCGAACCGGCCGTGTGGATGCCCAGCTTTTCCACCACCTTGTCGGCCGTCGGCAGAATCGCGAACACGCCGATGGAACCCGTGATGGTGGCCGCGTCGGCGATCACTTCGTCCGACGAGGTGCTGATCCAGTAGCCGCCCGAAGCGGCCACGTTGCCCATCGAGACGACCACCGGCTTGCCGGCGGCGCGCGTCAGTTCCAGTTCGCGGCGGATCAGTTCCGAGCCGAAGGCGCTGCCGCCCGGCGAATCGACGCGCAGCACGACGGCCTTGATCGACTTGTCTTCGCGCGCCTGGCGGATCAGGCGCGAGGTCGACAAGCCGCCGATGGCGCCCGGCGGCGCGATACCGTCGCCGATCTCGCCCGAGGCGATGACCACGCCGACGGCGTCGCCGATGTGCACGGGGCGCAGACGCGCCAGGTAGTCGGTGTAGTTCACCTGGCGGAAGTTCGTGCCTTCCGTGTTCTTGGCGCCGCGCGCCATCATGAACTGACGCAGCTCATCGCGCGTTTTCAGGCCGTCGACCAGTTTTCCATTGAGCGACAGCTTGGCAATGTCGCCACCGGCAGCCGTCATCAAGGCTGGCAGGTTGTCGATCGTTTGCATGATGGCGCCGGCCGGCAGCTTGCGCGCCTTTTCCACATCCGTCGTGTAGGTGGTCCACAGGCCGTTGTTCAGGTAACGGTCCGCTTCAGCCGCCGCTTCGGACGGGCCGTTGGCGATGAAAGGCTCGGCCGCGCTTTTATACGTACCGACCTTCAGCAGGTTGACCGTCACGCCCACCTTGTCGAGCGCGTCGCGGTAGTAATTGCGGTAGCGGCCAAAGCCTTCCAGCATGACGCCGCCCATCGGGTGCAGAAATACCTCGTCGGCCTTGGCCGCCACCAGGTACTGGCGCTGGTTGTAGCTCGAACCCCAGGCCGTCACTTTCTTGCCCGTGGCACGGAAACGCTCCACGCCGGCCGCCACTTCGCGCAGCGACGCCAGGCCGCCGCCCTGCAGTTCGTCGAGCAGGATCACCATGGAACCGATGTTCTTGTCCTTGCCGGCCGTGTCGAGCACGGCCAGCACGTCGCGCAGCTGCACGCTTTTCTTGACTTCGCCGCTGACATTGGCCAGCACGGCTTCGCGCACGCCGCCCGGGGTTTCCTCGACCAGCGGGCCTTGCAAGTCGAGTACCAGGGTGGTCTTGTCCGCCAGGGGCTTGGCGCCGCCGCCAAAGATGGCGATCAGGATGGCGATGACGATCAGCAGGAAAATCAGGTTGATGACCGCGCGGCGGGTGGCGTCCAGCGCGCGCCAGAATGCGCCAAAGCCGCGGCGTAGCGGCGGGAAGGGGTTGAGTGACATCGATGCTCCGTGAGGTTATGTACCTAAAGGAAATCAATATAGCTGAAAATGGCCGCGATCGCCTTGGGATTCGTCTTATTTTGACAAGTATTGCGGGTCCTGGCCGCCCTGCCCTGGCGGCGTGGAAATGAGGAACAGGCCAGCGAGTACCAGGGCGCCGTTCAGGATCAGCAGTTCCAGGCCGATGCGGTAATGCTCGAACAGCCGCGCCTGCTCCCCTTCGATCAGCGCGCACAGCAGCGGCCCGGCCACGGCCACCAGCGGCACCCAGCGGTCGCGTACGCCGCGCCGGCTCAGCAGGCCGAAGGCGAACAGACCCAGCAGCGGACCATAGGTATAGCTGGCCAGCTTCAGGATCACGCCTATCATGCTGGGGTCATCCAGCCATTTGAAGGCCATGATCAGGATCAGGAACAGGGCGGCGAACCCCAGGTGCACACGGCGGCGCCAGCGCATCTGCGCGGCCGCGCTCAAATCCTGCCTGCGCTGCACGCCCAAAATATCGATGCAAAAGGTGGACGTGAGCGCCGTCAATGCCCCATCCACGCTGGGAAACAGGGCGGAAATGAGGGCGATGAAGAAAATCAGCTGCACCACGGCGGGGAAGTGCCCCAGCACGACGGCGGGAAACAGTTTGTCGCCTGTCGCCGTCACGCCGGCCAGCGGCGCGTACAGGTGCAGCAAGCCGCCGAGGAAGAGGAACAGCAGTAGCACGCCGGTCAGCACCACGGTCAGGCTCAGCATGTTCTTTTGCGAATCGCGCAAGGTGCGCACGGAAATGTTCTTTTGCATCATTTCCTGGTCCATGCCCGTCATGGCAATCGTGATGAACATGCCGGCAAGAATATGCTTCCACACATAGGCGGGGCTGTCCGGGTCGACGTTGAAGATGCGCGTGAGGCCTTGCGCGCGCATGCGCTCGAGGCTGTCGATGAGGGACAGGTCCATCGCGCGCAGCAAAAACACGCTGCAGATGACGAGGCCGGCCAGCATGCACGCCGTTTGCAGGGTATCGGTCCAGACGATGGTCTTCACGCCGCCCTCGTACGTGTACAGCAGGATCAGCAGCAGCACGATGCACGACGTCAGCCAGAACGGCACGCCCAGGCTGTCGAGTATCGTTGCCTGCAGGATATTGACCACCAGATACAGCCGCGCCGTGGCGCCCAGCAGGCGCGAGACGATGAAAAACGCCGCCCCGCTCTGGTAGGAGCGCCGGCCCAGGCGCACTTCCAGGTAGCGGTAAATGGAAGTGAGCTGCAGCCGGTAGTACAGCGGCAGCAAGATGAAGGTGATGGCCAGGTAGCCGAGCACATAGCCGATCATCAGCTGGATGTAGCCGAAACCGTTGCTGCCCACGGCGCCGGGCACGCTGATGAAGGTCACGCCCGTAAGCGTGGTGCCGACCATGCCGAAGGCCACCAGCATCCAGTTGCTGTCCTTGTTGCCGATGAAAAAACTGTCGTTGGTGGCGTGGCGCGAGGTGCGCCATGCCACGCCCAGCAGGATCAGGAAATACGCGAGGACGACGGCAAACAGGATGAGGGGGGACATGGGCGATACGCTGGCGGCAAGGTGAACAGGGGCAGAAATATACAGCAAAGCCCCTGTTGACGCCGGCCTCAGCAGCCGCTAGGTTTGACTTTCTCCACTTCCAGGCCGAACCACGGACGCAAACGCGTGCCGATGACGTTGCCCAGGAAAGCGCAGACCAGCCACAGCCAGCCGTGCAGGCTGCCCGAGACGATTCCGCTGAAATACGCGCCGATATTGCAGCCGTAGGCCAGACGCGCGCCGTAGCCGAGCAGCAAGCCGCCGGCGACGGCGGCGATGATCGAACGGCGCGGAATGCGCCACACGGGCGCGTAGCGGCCAGCCAGGGCCGCCGCCAGCATGGCGCCCAGCACGATGCCGATATCCATCACGGAAGTCTTGTCCTGCGTCAATGGCGCGGCCAGCGCGGCCGCGTTGGCCTTGGTCGACCAGTAGGCCCAGCTGGCAGTATCGATGCCGATCGCGGATGCCGCTTTCGCGCCCCACAGGGCGAACGCGGACGTCACGCCCCACGGCCGGCCCGACAGCGCCAGGGTGATGAAATTGAGTACGACGAGCGCGATGGCGCCCGCCACCAGCGGCCAGGGACCGTGCAGCCACGGCGACGCCTGCGACGGGCGCAGCGGTGTCGCGACGAGCTTGCCATGGCGGCGCTTTTCCACCAGCACCGTGATGCCGGCGATCAGCGCGAAGACGAGCCAGTTCAGCGCCAGCGCGGGTACCAGGCCCAGGGTCGTGACGAGGGAAATGGGTTTCAATTGCGGCAGCGCCGTCCAGAACGGCATGTGCGCCGTGCCGATCACGGAGCCGACGATGAAGGCGGCCAGGGTGATGAGCATGCGCGTGCTGCCCCCGCCGACTGTATATAAGGTGCCGGAGGCGCAGCCGCCGCCCAGCTGCATGCCGATGCCGAAGATGAAGGCGCCGAAGATCACCGACGTGCCGGCGGGAGACACCAGGCCCGCCACGGGCGTGCCGAACAGGGTGCCGGCCGACAGCGCGGGAAAGAACAGCGCCACGCCCACGGCCAGCATCAGCATTTGCGCGCGCAAGCCGTCGCCGCGGCCGTCGGCAATGAAGACGCGCCAGGCCGATGTAAAACCGAAGGCCGCGTGATACAGGGTGATGCCGAGCAAGGCGCCCACCACGTACAGCGCGGACTGGGTGGCGCCCACCGTCAGCGCCAGGTACCAGGCGCCTAGCACGATGAGCAACAGGGCGACGCCCAGCGGTTTCGGGTTGATGGCGGCGCGCAGGCGCAGCGGTGACATTGCGGTATCGGACATGGGGAATATGGGCGAGAGAAAGGGAAACACCATTGTAAACCCTGCTCTCGCCCGTGCCAGCAACTTGCTTGCAGATCAAGCAGGCTTAATGCCCCACCGCATGCATCGATTTCTCGCCGCCGCTGCGCACGGGGATGGGATTCAAACGGTCCATCCGGCCGCTCAGGGCCGTCAAGCCGAAGGCGCCCAGCACGACCAGCGCGCCGATCCAGCCCGTGTGCACGAGGCCCAGGTGTTCCACGATCAGGCCGCCGCCCCAGGCGCCGCCGGCGATGCCAAGATTAAAGGCGGCGATATTCAGGCCGGAAGCCACGTCGACGGCGCGGGGCGTGAAGTGTTCCGCTTGCTGCACGACGTACACTTGCAAACCGGCCACGTTACCGAAGGCCACGGCACCCCACAGCAGCACGGTGATGACGACGAGCACGGGATGCGGCGCCGTGAAGGTCAGCAGCAGCAAGACGGCGGACAGCAGCAAGAAGATCAGTTTCAGGGCGCGCACTGGACCCTTGCTGTCGGCCAGCTTGCCGCCCCAGATATTGCCGAACGCCACGGACACGCCATACACGAGCATCACCGCACCCACGGCGCCGGCGCTGAAACCCGACACTTGCTGCAGGATCGGCGCCAGATAGGTAAAGGCGATGAAGGAACCGCCATAGCCGACGGCCGTCATGGCGTACACCAGCAGCAGCCGGGGCTGGCCCAGCACCTGCACTTGCTGCAGCAGCGAGGCGGGCTTGCTGTGCTTGATGGTCGACGGCACGTACAACAGGCTGCCGATGAACGCCACCAGACCCAGGGCCGAGACGGCGAGGAAGGTTTCGCGCCAGCCGAAATGCTGGCCGATGAAGGTGCCCAGCGGCACGCCCGTCACCAGGGCCACGGTCAAGCCCGTAAACATGATGGCAATCGCGCTGGCCGCCTTGTCCTTCGGCACCAATGACGTGGCGATGGTCGAGCCGATGGAAAAGAACACGCCATGCGCCAGCCCCGTCAGGATGCGGGCGACGACGAGGGTTTCATAGCCCGGTGATTTCCAGGCGAGCAAATTGCCCAGGGTGAACAAGACCATCAGCGACAGCAGCAGGGTTTTGCGCGGTATCTTGCCCGTCAGGGCAGTCAGCACGGGTGCGCCGATGGCGACGCCCAACGCGTACAGGCTGACCAGCAGGCCGGCCGAGGGCAGATTGACGCCCAGGTCAGCGGCGATGGTGGGCAACAGTCCCACGATGACAAACTCGGTGGTTCCGATGGCAAAGGCGCTGAGGGTCAGCGCGAGCAAGGCAATGGGCATGGCAAACTCCGATCAATGATGTTGGCATGCAGTATCGGGGGTTTCTTTGTTCCGAAAAATACCTGATCAGGCAGAAGATAATTGCGCTCAACTCAACAATGCAATGGTCTGCTACACTGGCCGCATCAACACGGGGTCACCACCATGAATTCAGAAAAACTGGCGCTGCTGGTCACGCGCGAAATGCCATACGGGAAATATCAGGGACGCTTGCTGGCCGATTTGCCGGGACACTACCTGGGCTGGTTCGCGCGCGAGGGCTTTCCCTCGGGCGAACTGGGCAGTTTAATCGCGTTGATGTACGAACTCGACCACAACGATTTACGCAGCTTGCTCGACCCCTTGCGCACGCGCAAGTCGCCGTGGCGGCCGGGCGAGTAAGGAACAGGTCAGAACTGGCGCAGCTTCTTCGCCAGCATGGCGCTGAACTCGCCATTTTCCACGAGCTTTTGCAGCTCGCTGGCGCCGCCGATGAGCACGCCATTGACGAAAATCATGGGAAACGTGGGCCAGCCCGTCCACATTTTCAAGGCATTGCGGCGGTGCCACTGGTTCAGATAGCTGCCGTATTGCAGGTACTGGTAGGGCGTGCCCAGCACGTCGAGGATCTTGCGCGCCTTGCGCGGAAACGGATTGAGCGCCATGCCGACCACCACCACCTGATGCGCGGCGATGGCAGCCTGCACCTCGCGCACGATGTCCTGGTGCTTGCTGCCGATCAAGGGCCGGGCGGCGGAATGGATCTGGGCTTCGTCGAGGATGGCACGGGTCATGAAAGTCCTGGGGTCAGTGGCACGTGGCGTGCCGATCACGCATTGTGCCACGCACACGGACTGGCGTGGGCTACACTGCGCTTCTTCTCCCCTACACGTCAATATATGCAAGCAATCCCTCCCATGGCTGAGTGGCGCCGCACCCGCCGCCTGATCGGCTCGCTTTTTCTCGCCGCCTGCGCCTCCAGCGCCCTGGCCGCTGCCGATCCCGGGCTTGAAAGCGGTCTGATCCAGGCGCTGCACCTGAAAAAGGGCACGACGGACAGGGTGGGCACCTCCGGCAAGGCCATCGCCGCCTACATGCGCGAAGGCTACGTCGGCAAGCACCCGGACCAGCGCTTCGACTACACCGATTATTACCTGCTGCAAAAGCCGGCCAGCTTCATGGGGCATGCACTGGTGCTGATCGAGGAAGAATACATCACGCAATACATCGGCTGCTGCGTCAGCCCGGGGGCGGGCGTGACGCTCAAGGTGCAGGGCAGCACGCGGAAGCTGCAGGAGTTCGCCATCGCCCAGCGCTGCACCTTGACCGACCCCGTCGACATCCGGCATGCACTGAGCGAGGTTGCCATCAAGACCAGGATGCCCAAGGGCCATTATGCGTCCTTGAGCTGCCGCGAACGCGATGCCGAGCGCGAAGAGCCTTGATGGCTGGCAGCCTTCAAAACAGTTCGTCGAGCAGCAAATGGAATGCCAGCTTGCCTTGATCGATATCAAGGAGCCCATATTGCTCAACAAACCTTTGCTGTAGCGCGGGATCCAACTGACCGAGAGCACGCCAGGCGATGGCCAGGTCCTGATAACGGTCGGCAATGCCCGCCCGTCCCACGTCGAGGCAGCCGAAGACCTGTTCTTCGTGCAGGAGGATATTTTCCAGCGAGAAGTCGCCATGCGTGACGACGAGGTCGGGCGTGAGCGGCTTGCAATCCTGCAGCGCCGCCCACACCTGTTCCGCCGTCCAGCCTTGGCGCCCGGCATCGAAATCGTCGGCGTCGACGAGGCCCGCATCGATGCGCTGGCGCGCCTGGACCAGCCGCGCGGCAGGGCCGGCGTCGAACGGGCAGGCATCGACGGGCAGCGCGTGCAGGCGGCGCAGGAAGGCTGCCAGCGCGTCGGCCACGGCGAGGCCAATCTCGGGATCGGCTTCCAGTAATTCGTGCGCCGTCTTGCCCGGCAGCGCCGCCGTCAGCAGCCATGCCTGCTGCGGGTCTGCCGCCTGGGCGAACTGGAGCACGACCGGCACGGGCAGGTATGGCGCCAGCCAGCGCAGCCGCGCCAGTTCATCGGCGAGCTCGGCGGCGGCAACACCCTTGCCATGCTTCAAAAACAGGTCCGGCGCGCCGTCCCTGCCCTGCAGCCTATAGACGGCAGCGTCCGATTCGCCGATGCTGTCGCGCGTCCATCGATAGCCGGCCACGGCGGCGCGCAGGCTGGCGGGCATGGCTGCCGTCACGGCCGCTTGCTTCTTGTTGGAGATCGTCATCCGTCCGATCCTATGCCAGCGGCACGTGCAAGCCCATCTTGAGGCAGGTCAGCGCCACCGAGGTACGGTAGCGCCGGATATTGTCGTCGCCGCCGAACAGGCGTTCCGTCAGTGCCTCGTATTCGGCCATGCTGCTGGCGGTAATGATCAGCAGGTAATCGGCCTCGCCCGTGATGCCGTAGCACTGCTGGATGGCAGGCTCGGCCATGATGCGCGCGCGCATGCCGGCCGTGCGCTGCGGGTGCTCGTCGTGCAAATGCACTTCCACCGTCAAGATCAAGGGACGGCCCAGGCGGCTCGCGTCGAGCACGGCCACTTCATGACGGATCACCCCGCTCTCGCGCAGGCGGCGGATGCGCCGCTGCACGGCCGGCGCCGACAAATGCACGGCCTGGGCGATTTCACGCTGCGAAGTCGTGTTATCGCGCTGCAGGATGTCGAGTATCGCCAGGTCGAAGGCATCGAGGTCGGGCGAAGGCGTGAGCGAAAGTTGCGTCATGAAGGTCAAAATGCAGTGCAAATATCGGAGCAGACACAATAAACTTTCACCATTCCGATATCAAGCCTTTTATCACCATGCCATTACGCCGCTATTCCTCGTTCATTCCCCTGCTCGCCATCCTCGGTTCCGTCACCGCGCTGGGGCTGGGCACCTCATGGGCCAAGCACAGCCTGTTCCCGCTGGTCGGTGCGCAAGGCACGACGGCCGTGCGTGTGGGCTTTTCCGCGCTGCTGCTGTTGCTGTTCTGGCGCCCGTGGCGCTGGCAGCTGAGCCGCGCCGACCTGCGCACGGTGGCCCTGTACGGCGCGGCGCTGGGCTTGACCAACCTGTGCTTCTACATGGCCTTGCGCACGATCCCGTTCGGCATCGCCGTGGCCATCGAGTTTTCCGGCCCGCTGGCCGTGGCGCTGCTGGCCTCGCGCCGCGCGCTCGACTTCGTCTGGGTGGCCCTGGCCGTGGCGGGACTGGCGCTGCTGCTGCCGCTGGGCCACGACATCAGCAATCTCGATCCCACGGGCGTGCTGTTCGCCCTGGGCGCGGCCGTCTGCTGGGCCTCGTACATCGTCTTCGGCAAGCGCGCCAGCCATCTGCATGCGGGCCATTCCGTCTCGCTGGGCCTGGCCATGGCCGCGCTGGTGGTCGTGCCCGTGGGCGTGGCGCATAGCGGCGCCGCCCTGCTCTCGCCCGCCGTGCTGGGCATCGGCCTGGGCGTGGCCCTCATTTCCAGCGCCATCCCGATTTCGCTGGAAATGGTGGCCCTGAAGCGGCTGACGCCGCAAGCGTTCGGCATCATGAGCAGCATGGAACCGGCCGTGGCCGCCATGCTGGCCTACATCCTGCTCGACGAGCGGCTCGGTGCCGGGCAGTGGCTGGCGATTGCCATGATCATGGCCGCGTCGATGGGCAGCTCGTACATGGCGCAGCGGCAGAGACGCGGCGCGGCAGCGCTCAGGCCCGAATACAAATCGTGAAGCGCGCGCCGCCCAGCGGCGAATCGTCGACGGCGATGGCGCCGCCGTGCAGCGCGACAGCCCTGGCGGCGATGGCCAGCCCCAGGCCGTGGCCTGCGGCCGCATGGTCCTGCTCGCGCTCCAGGCGGTAGAACGGGGCGAACACCCGTTCGCGCTGGTCAGCGGGAATGCCGGGACCATCGTCCTCGATAACGATGCGCAGCGCCTCGCCATCGCGGAAGGCCGACAGCGCCACGCGCGCCACGGCATATTTGGCCGCATTGCCCAGCAGGTTGCCGACGGCGCGCGCCAGCAGGCGGGGGTCGCCGCGCAGCTCGCCCAGGTCGGTGGCGATGCCGGCGTCCACCTGGCGCGGCAAGGCCGCCGCCAGGCAGGCGTGCAGCAGGGGCGCCAGCGCGAAGGACTGGCGCGGCAGCGCCTGCGCATGATCGAGCTGCATCAGGCCCAACAGCTCATTGACGAGGGTTTTCAGTTCATCGACATCGGCGCCCATGGCGTCGACGCGCCGCTGCAGGTCGGGCTGGCCGTCCGCATGCCGCGCGGCCAGCAGTTCCAGGCCGAATTCCAGCCGCGCGATCGGCGTGCGCAGCTCGTGCGAGACCGACAGCAGCAAATGCTTGCGCGCCTCCAGCAGCGAACCGATGCGCCCGGCCATGTCGTTGATGCGGCCCGCCAGCGGCGCGATGCTCGATGCGGGGCTGACCCGCGCCCGCGCGGCCAGGTCGCCCCGTCCGAAATCGTCGGCCATGCGCGACAGCGCCGCCAGGCTGCGGCCGTGCGCGCGCGTCCACCAGCCCAGCGGCAGCAGCAGGAATAGCGCGATGACGGCAAAGCGGATCGCTTCCATGCGCAGCGCCTGGCCCACGTCGATGGGCAGCTTCTGCGCGTGGAGCACGTCGTCATCGCTGCCGGCATAGCGCGCGCCCGTGACATCGACGCGCCGGTAAAAGCCCTTGCCGCCCACGTCCATCACGACAGCGCCTTGCAGCAGCGGCGCGCGCCGGGCGGCCGGCAGCGCCGCCAATACTGTGGCCAGCGGCTGCAGTTCCAGCGTGACGTCCGACACTTCGCGCACCTTGTTCAGGCGCGGCAGCCATTCGTCGGCGGGCGCCTGGTCGATGTACTGCTCCAGCAGGAAGATCTGGCCGGCCGCCTGGTCGCGCGCGATGTGCTCGAGCGGATCGCCGAACAGGCGGCTGAAGGTGAAGTAAATGACGCCGCTGCCCAGCGCGATAGCCAGCAGCACCAGCAGCGCGAAACGCCAGAACAGGCGGCTCATTCCCAGGCCGAGGGCGTGAGCAGGTAGCCTTCGCCCCACACCGTCTTGATGCGCTCGGCGGCGGTGTCGTCGAACTTGCGGCGCAGGCGCGAGATGCAGTTGTCGATGCTGCGGTCGAGGCCATCGAATTCGATGCCGCGCATCTTGACGAGGATGTCGTTGCGCGACATGACCTTGCCCGCGGCATCGGCCAGGATGGCGAACAGCTTGAATTCGGCGCTGTTCATGGCGATTTCCTGACCGCGCCAGTGCACGGCGCGGTTCTCGCGCGACACGCGCAGCTGGCCGATGACGATATCGCTGCCGGCCGCCGCGCTGCCGCGCCGCTGCAGCGCGCGCAAACGGGCCAGCAGCACGCGCGGCTGGATCGGCTTGTTCACGTAGTCGTCGGCGCCCTGCTCCAGGCCCGAGACTTCGTCAAAGGTGTCTTCGCGCGCCGTCAGTATCAGGATGGGCACGGCGCTGAGCTGGCGCAGCTGGCGGCACACCACCAGGCCGTCGACGCCGGGCAGGGTCAGGTCGAGTATTACCAGCTCGGGCTGGGTATCGCGAAAACGCGCCAGGGCCTGGTCGCCGCGCGTGACCACATCGACCGCATAGTCGTATTGCTCCAGGTATTCCTTGACCAGCGCGGCCAGCCGCGCATCGTCCTCCACCAGCATGACACCTTGCATCGCTCCTCCGCGCCGCCATTTTTGTGGCGTATTGTAGTGGAGCGCGGCGCGCCTGTGGCAAATTCGACAATCCGGTACACATTGCTACACTTTCTATACAAATGCGGCCTACAAATTGAGGACAATTCGAAGACAAACACGGGCGGATTCCGGGACGCTGTTTGCCTAACATTCATGGCTCTTACCTCAACCGGAATCAGAACATGAAAAAATTTGCATGCAGCACCCTGCTCGCCGTCGCCGCCACCTCGCTCGTCCACGCCGAAGGCCTGTACGTGGGCGCCAACATCAGCCCAGCCAGCGACGGCAAGATCCAGTATGCGGCTGGCGGCGCGACAAGCCAGCGCGACGCCAGCGGCAAGGCGCTGCCATTCGGCGTCTTCGCCGGCTATGAACTGACGCCGGCCTGGGCGCTGGAGGGCGGCTACCGCGCCAGCGGCGGCGCGACCAGCTTCGACCTCGACCCCGGCTACCGGCTCAGGGTGCGCGCCAGCGCCGCCTACCTGGCGGCGCGCGGCACCTGGCGTCTGGACGAGGACTGGTCGCTGTTCGCCAAGGCGGGCATGGCGCGCAGCCGCGTCAAATTCTCCATCGACGGCAGGAATGCGCCGCCCGGTGAATCGGCCGGCAAGACGGGCCTGTACGCGAGCGTGGGAGCGGCTTACCAGATCAACAAGGACGTGGCGCTGCAGCTCGAATGGGAGCACGCCCCGACAGTCAGATACGAAGGACTCGACAGCACGATGAACCGCATCGCGCTCGGTGTCCGTTTCGGTTTTTAAAGGATGGCATGCACAAGTTCGCTCCCCGTTTTTCTTCCCGTTTTCCCCCACGGCTGTTGCTGCCGGCGCTGCTGCTGGCCGGCGGCGCCGGCGCGCAGATGATGCCCGACGGGAGCCGGGACATGTACGTGGGCGCGGCCGTCACGGGCAGCTCCGCGACGGACGATGGCGCGCCGCGCGCCGCCGTCCTGCGGCCGCTGCTGCAGGTCCAGTGGAGCAATGGCGTGTTCGTCTCGGCCAGCGGCGTGGCGGGCATGCACCTGTCGGCTACGCCGGGCATTGAATACGGCCCGCTGCTGGCCGCCAGCAACGCGCGCGATCCGGAAGATGGCTGGCGCCTGCGCGGCACGCGGCGCATCAAGGGCTCGCCCGACGTGGGCGGCTTTTATGGCTATTACCTAGGCGACGCGGCGCGCATCACGTCGAACCTGGTGTACGACACGAGCGCGCACGGCTGGCGCGCGCAGCTCGCCGTGCAAAAGACCCTGCCCTCGCTGGCGGCCCATCATACGGTGACCCTGTCGGCCGGCGTGTCGCTGGCCAGCGGCGCCGTGATGGAGGAGCGCTACGCCGTCAGCGTTGCTGCCGGCGGCGCGCGCGACTACCGCCCGGCCGGCGGCGTCACCGCCATCGAGGCAGGCGTCAACTGGAACTGGGCGCTGAGCAGCAAGTGGCTGCTCAACAGCGCCGTCACGGGCACGCGGCTGGGCAGCGGGCCGACCGGCAGTCCCGTGATCGAACGGCGCAACGTCATCAGCTGGTCCACCGGCCTCGGTTACCGGTTTTAAGCGGCATGCGCAAATCCCTGCTTCTCGGCCTGGCATTGCTGCCCGCTTTCGCCGGCGCACAGGAAGGCAGCGACTGGACCGCGTATCGCGACGCCTACCGCCACATGATCTGGTTCGAGAAATACGGCAAGCCCAAGCAATTGCTGCAGCAGCATCTGCGCTTGCGTCCGCGCGACGCCAGCGTGTCCACGGATGGCTTGCGCCTGACCTTGCACGGCAAGGACGCGCAGCTGGCGCTGCCGCTCGATGCTTTGGGGCGCGCCGTTTTCCCGTTTTCCAAGGCTGCCTATGACGACAACGCGGAGCTGACCTGGAACCGCAAGCCGGGGCAGATCTCGTCAAGCGCCTGGGTCTCCATCGTCACGCGGCCCGATGGCGTGTATGCGGCGGCCGACCTGCGCGCCGCCTGCGAACAATTCCTCGCCTATACGCGCTACGCCGGCAGCGCTGGCGGCAAGCGCTGCGCCGGCGTGCAGTTTGCGTATGCGAGGACGGATGCGGCGCAAGTGCGCTATCAGGGCGGCGATGGCGCGGCGTTCCCGCTGGCGGCGCAGGACGGCCCCGCCTTTCCTGGCGACGCCGCCAGCGGCTTTCGCGTCTACGCCTTCCGTTTCCATGCGCATCCGGACGGGGGCCAGGTACTCACCGGCGGCACGCCGCTGGCGATCGCCGCCCTGCTGGAATAAGGCGGACCGCGCTCAGTGCGCGGCCGCCCCCGCCACGTGGGCGGCCAGGTTCCTGCGCGCCAGCCAGGCGAGCGGCAGCAGGGCCAGCAGCGCTGCGGCCACTCCGGCCCATGGCGACGACGCCATCAGCTGGCGCGACACCATCAGCGCACCGAGCATGGAACCGAAGGAAATGCCGAGGTTGAACGCGGAAATGTTCAGGCCGGAAGCGAAATCGACGGCCTGCGGCGTGTAGCGCTCGGCCGTCGCCAGCATGCCGGCCTGCAAGGCGGGCGACAGGCCGAAGGCGAACACGCCCCAGACGAACAGCATCACCGTCATCAGCCACTGGGACGTGATGGCCAGCGCCACGCCCACTTGCGTCACGGCCAGCAACAGCAGCATCAATCGCAGCGCTTTTTGCCAGCCCAGGTGGCTCGTCAGGTAGCCGCCCGCCAGGTTGCCGGCAAAGGTGGCGACGCCGAACACGATCAGCAGGGCGCTGGCCATGGTGGCGGAAAAGCCCGTCACATCCGTCAGGATGGGCGTAATGAACGTGAACGCGGCAAAGCTGCTGCCGAAGCCGAAGGTGGTCACCGCCATCATCGTCAGGATGGGGCCGCTGCCGAGCGCCGCCAGCTGCGTCATGGCCTTGCCGCCCTTGCCCTGCTGCAAACCGGCCGGCAGCCAGCGCGCCATGGCGGCCAAACCCAGCGCAGCCAGGACCACCACGGCAAAGAACGGCAGGCGCCAGCCCATCAGATTACCGAGGAAGCTGCCGAACGGCACGCCGATCACCATGGCCAGCGTCAGGCCGGCAAACATCACGGAAATCGCCCTGCCCGCCTGCGCCTTGTTCACCAGGCTGGCGGCCACGGTGGCGCCGATGGCAAAGAAGGTGCCGTGCGCCACGGCCGTGATGACCCGTCCCGCCAGCAGCAATTCAAACGTGTGGGAAAAGGCGGCCAGCAGGTTACCGGCCAGGAACACGCTCATCAGCCCCAGCAAGGCCGCCTTGCGCGGCAGGCGCGACATCAATAACACGAGCAGCGGCGTGCCGATGGCCAGCGCCAGCGCGTACAGGCTCACCAGCGAGCCGGCCGATTCGATGGAAATGTGCAAATCCTTCGCAATGGCGGGCAAGATGCCGACGACGATGAATTCGGTGACGCCGATGGCAAAGGCGCCGACGGCCAGCGCCAGCACGCCGGGCGGCATCGTGCTGGCTGAAGGGGAAACAGGGTGTGCGGTGGTCATGATGGCTCCAACAAATGGTTCAAGCGGGCCAGTGTATCGAGATAAATACTTTTGATATAGACTCTAATAATGGAAACACCTGTGAAATGGATTCAATAATGGCCAGGCAAGACATCAACCGCGCGTTCGAGATGGCCGTGTTCGTGGCCGTGGTGGAAACGGGCGCCTTTTCCGCCGCCGCGCGCCGCCTGGCCCTGACGCCGTCGGCCGTCAGCAAGCTCGTCAATCGCCTGGAAGCGCGGCTCGGCGCACGTTTGCTCCAGCGCAGCACACGCCAGCTGCACACGACGCCCGAGGGCGACGCCTTCTTCGTGCAGTGCAAGCGCATCCTCGACGATATCGATGGCGCCGAGCGCGAAGCATCGCAGGGCGCCGCGCCGCGCGGACGCCTGCGCATCAACTGTTTCGTGCCGTTCGGCGTGCGCCACCTGCTGCCCATCCTGCCCGAGTTCGCGCAGCGCTATCCCGACATCGTGCTCGACGTGGTCGTCAGCGACGCCATCGTCGACCTGCTGGAAGACCGCACCGACATCGCCATCCGCACGGGCACGCTGAAGGCATCGAACCTGGTGGCGCGCAAACTGGGCGAAGACACGATGGTCGTCGTCGCCTCGCCAGCCTACGCGGCGCGGCACGGCCTGCCGCGCACGCCGCAGGAATTATCTGAACACAATTTATTGGCCTTCAACTTCCGCTGCCAGAACGAAACGTGGCCCTTCCTCGACGGGAGCGGCGGCACCTTGCAGGTGGCGCCGCAGGGCAATACCTGCGTCAGCGATGGCGAAAGCATGCGCCAGCTGGTGCTGGCGGGCATGGGTCTCGGGCGCTTTTCGCGCCAGCACGTGCAGCGCGACATCGAGCAAGGCCGACTCATGCCAGTGCTGCAGGACTACAATCCGGGCGACAAGGAACTCGTGCACGCCGTCTTCGTGGGACCGGGCCTGCAAGTGCCGGCCAGGGTGCGCGTGATGCTCGATTATCTGCTGGAAAAAGTGCAGCTGGGATGAGCGCCGCCCGCCGGCATCGCGTCTTATAATCGGCCATATCGCTGAACTTCCAGGGAGCCGCGCCATGCATGATGACTTGATCCGCACCTTGCAAACCCGCTTCAGCCGGCACATGCACCGCCATCCGGGATGGACCTGGGACAGCGTGCTGGCGCGCTTGAACGCCGCTCCCGCCAGCCTGGTGGCATTGCAGAAAATGGAAGACACGGGCGGCGAACCGGACGTCATCGGGCACGCCGGCGAGACGGACGCCGTCACGTTTTGCGATTGCTCAACAGAAAGCCCGATCGGCCGGCGCAGCCTGTGTTTCGACGCGGCGGCCCTGGCTGCGCGCAAGGCCAACAAGCCGGCCGGCAGCGCGCTCGCCATGGCGCAGGCGATGGGCATCGCCTTGCTGACGCAGGCGCAGTACCGGCAGCTGCAAGAGCTGGAACCGTTCGACCGCAAGACCTCGAGCTGGATCGCCACGCCGGACAGCATCCGGGCGTTGGGCGGCGCCCTGTTTGGCGACCGCCGCTATGACCAGGTCTTCGTCTATCACAACGGCGCCGAATCGTATTATGCGAGCCGGGGCTTTCGCGGACTGCTGCGCGTCTGAGCGACGCCGGTTCAGACCGCCTCTTCCAGGCGCAACTGCCGGCCTTCATCGAGCATCAGCTCGAATTCGGCCGCCGGCACGGCCGGGCTGAACAGATAGCCTTGCAGCTGGTCGCAGCCGAGTTCGCGCAGGAAGCGCATCTGTTCGGCCGTTTCCACCCCTTCGGCGACGATTTCCTGGCGCAGCTGCTGCGCCATGGTGACGATGGCGCGGGCGATGGCGCAATCGTTTTCCTCGAAGGGCAAGCCGATGACGAACGAGCGGTCGATTTTCAATGTGCTGATGGGGAATTTCTTCAGGTAGGCGAGGCTGGAATAGCCGGTGCCGAAGTCATCGAGCGCCAGCGCCAGTCCCATGGCCACCAGCTGGTTCATGATGCCGATGACCTTGTCGGCGCCGCGCATCAGCAGGCTTTCCGTGATTTCCAGCATGATCTGGTCGGGCCGCACCTGGTAGCGCTCGAGTACGGCCGCTATGCGCGCCGGCAACTGTTCATCGAACTGGCGCGCCGACAGGTTGACGGCAATGGCCGGCATGTGCAGGCCACGGTCTTCCCAGCTGCGGATCTGGCGGCACGCCTCGTCCAGCACCCAGGTGCCCAGCTCCAGAATCAGACTGGTTTCCTCGGCGACGGGGATGAAGACGCCGGGCGAAACCATGCCGCGCATCGGATGCTTCCAGCGCAGCAAGGCTTCCGCGCCCACGATGCGTCCGCTGGCCAGGCTCACTTTCGGCTGGTAATGCAATTCCAGCTCCTTGTCGCCGAGCGCCAGCCGCATTTCGCTTTCCAGGCGCAGATGCTCCTTGGCCCTGCGGTTCATGTCTTCGCGGTAGAACAGGAAGGTCGATTCGATGGTCTGCCCCGCCTTGGCCACGGCCACGTCGGCAAAGCGGAACAGGGCCGGCGCTTCCAGGCCGTCTTCCGGATACACGGTGATGCCGATGCTGGCGCCCACGTGCAGCGCGTGCGCGTCGATATTGATCGGCGCCTCGAGCAGGTTGAGCAGCTTTTGCGCCACGTTGGCCGCGTGTTCGCGCTTTTCGATGTGCAGCAGGGCCACGACGAATTTGCTGTTGTCGACCCGCGCCAGGATATCGGCATCGCGCAGGGCGCCGCGGAACAGCTGGCCGATGGCGATCACCAGCTGGTCGCCCACTTCATGGCCCAGCGTGTCGCTGATGGAACCGATGCGGCTGATGTCGATGACCATCAGCGCGCCATGCGTGCCTTGCCGTTTCGCTTCGGCCAGCCCCTGGTCGACCAATTGGTTCAGCAGGCAGCGGTTGGGCAATCCCGTCAGGCTGTCGTAGTTGGCCATGCGCTGCATGCGCGCCTCGGCATCCTTGTGCACCGAGATATCGGAAAACAGGGAAAATACATGGCTGATTTCGCCGAATTCGTCGCGCACGACGCTGATGGTGACGTCTTGCGGGAACAGTTCGCCATTCTTGCGCTTGCCGATGATTTCGCCGCGCCAGGAACCGTGACCGCGCATGGCGGCGCGCACCTTGGCGCGGAAATCCGGGTCGTGCACGCCCGAGCGCAGCAAGTCCGGCGTGCGGCCGATGGCTTCGGCCGGCGAATAGCCGGTGATGCGGGAAAACGAGCTGTTGATCGAGACGATGCGCTCTTCCGCATCCGTGATCAGCACGGCTTGCTCGCTGTCTTCGATGATGCGGGCGTGCAACCGGACCTTGTCGACGTCGGACAGCGGCTCGCTCATGGCCGACAGGCGCACGGCCATGCCGCAGCCCTTGCCCGCCTGGTCGTGGATCACATGGCGGTGCATGCGCAGCCATGTCACCATGCCCGACTTCTTTCGCCGGCGCACATCGGTGGCCACGTCGCCCTGCGTGAAATGCAGTTCCAGCACGCTCGCTTCCGCGTCGTCTTCCGGATACAAAAACAGGATGTGCTGGCCCAGTGCTTCCAGTTCGGAATAACCGAACATCTGTTCGGCACCATGGTTCCAGCCGATCAAAAAGCCGTCGGGATCGATTTCCAGCAAGGCGTCAGGGGGCGCCACGCGCACCACGGGCCGGCTGGCGCCGCGCAGCCGCTCCAGCTCTTCCTCCAGCCGCGCCAGGGTGGCGGCCTGCTGCGGCCCCGCCTGTTCACGGGCATCCTGGGCCAGGCGCAGGCACAGCGCGACCTTCGCCTCAAGCATGGCAACCCCACTCTTGGACCAGGTCAGGGGAAGGGATCAGAGGCGCTGCGGTGTGTGTAATCATCAAAATCCCACTGTGGGGCGTGGAGGTCGGGCGGGAAATACTGTGAATATGGTAACTTAAAAGTGTTGGCGTATGTCAACATTTTAAGACCTACGCCGAATGGCCCGGCAGATGCTGCGCCAGGCGGGCAAACACATCGGGTTCGCGCATGCGCGCCATCCACCAGCGCAGCGCGGCGCCATCCTCGCCCACTCTCCAGGCCAGGTAAAACGTTTCCGACGGTTTCGGCTCTTCCACGGCCTTTTCCACCAGCAAGCCACGCGCGATGGCGGCGCGCGCACACGGCCCCGGCAGGAAGCCAAAGCCCAGCCCCAGCACCTGGTAATCGAACTTGACCTGCATGTTCGGCACGCTCAAGGCATCTTGCCCCAGCAGCAGCCCCACCGTGCGCGGCGCCATCTGGCGCGCCGAATCGGCCACCACCACGGCCCGGTGCTGCTGCAAATGGCCGCGCGACAAGGGTTCGGCCACCTGCGCCAGCGGATGCGTGGGCGCCACGGTAAAGACGAAGTCGAGCATGCCGATCGGCTGCGCGATATAGCCGCCGCCCGCCGGCCCGTCGCCTGGCGCGCCCACCAGCAAATCGGCGCGCCGGTCCAGCAACGCTTCCCAGGTGCCCGACAGGGTGTCTTGCGACAGGCGCAAGCGCGTCTGCTGCGCCACGTCGTAAAAGGCGCGCACGTCGTCGGCCAGGGCCACGGCGGAAAACATGGAATCGATACCGATGGATAATTCCGTTTCCCAGCCGGACGCCACCCTGCGCACGCGGTGCTCGAGGTCCTGCGCCGCCTTCAGCAAATACCTGCCCTCTTTCAGCAATTCCTGGCCAGCCGCCGTCAGCATGACTTTCGGGCCATTGCGCTGGAACACCTGCACGCCCAGGTCGTCCTCGAGCTTGGCCACCGTATAGGAAATGGTGGACGGGACTTTATGCAACTCCTTGCCGGCCGACGAGAACGATCCACGGCGGTCGATGGCGTCGACGATTTGCAGCGCTTCCAGGCTCAGTCTTAACATTCGATTTTTTCGATCATAGGTCGCAAGATTTTCCGTTTTTCTTTCTCTTCTGAGGCGCCTATACTTTGTTCATCGTACAGCGAAGGGCAGAGAGAAGCCAAGGCATAGCGCCAGGCAACGGTCCTTCGAAATTATCGCACATTAACCTTTAGAAACGGAGTTCACCATGTTACAGATTCGTCATAGCGAAGAACGCGGCGCCGCCAACCACGGCTGGCTCAATTCCCACCACAGCTTTTCCTTCGGCAGCTACCACGATCCGCTGCACATGGGTTTTGGCCCCCTGCTGGTGATCAATGAAGACCGGGTCACGCCAGGCCAGGGTTTCGGCACGCACGGCCACCGCGACATGGAAATCATTTCGTATGTCCTCGACGGCGCGCTCGAACACAAGGACAGCATGGGCACCGGTTCCGTGCTGCACTACGGCGATGTGCAGCGCATGAGCGCCGGCAGCGGCGTGCGCCACAGCGAGTTCAATCATTCAAACACGGATGGCTTGCACTTCCTGCAGATCTGGATCCAGCCGAACGTGACGGGCATTCCCCCTAGCTATGAAGAGAAACACTTCACGCCGGAAAGCAAACGGGGCAAGCTGCGTTTGATCGCCTCGTCCGACGGCCGCCAGGGTTCCGTGCTGATCCACCAGAATGCGGCCATCTACGCCAGCATCCTGCAGGAAGGCGAGCAGGCCGAACATGCGCTGGACGAAGGCCGCCTCGCCTACGTGCACCTGATCCGCGGCAGCCTGGTCGTCAACGGCACGCCCTTGAAAGCGGGCGATGCGCTGAAACTGACGCAGGAAGCGGCCGTGATCCTCACGCAAGCAGAGGACGCAGAGTTCCTGGTCTTCGATTTACCGAAATAATTGATAAATACAAAGAAAGAGAAAATCATGGAAAACAGAACCAACGTATTGCTGCCCCTCGGCCGTGCCGCCCTTGGCGTGCTGTTCTTTGTCTCGGGCTTGCTGAAAATCGGCGGCTTTGCGGGGGTGGCCGGCTACATGGCCAGCCAGGGTTTGCCGATCGCCAATATCTTGCTTGTGGGCGTGATTGTGCTGGAAGTGGGCGGCGGCCTGCTGCTGATCACAGGGTGGCAGGCGCGCTGGGCGGCGCTGGCCCTGGCGCTGTTCCTGATCCCGACCACCGTGATCTTCCACGCCTTCTGGAGCGCCGATGCGGCCCACTTCCAGGACCAGCTGACGAACTTCCTGAAGAACCTGTCCATCTTCGGCGGCATGCTCTTGCTGGTGGAGCGCGGCTTTCGCCAGGCCAAGTGAGGCCAAGGCTGCCTGACCGGAGGGCCCCGTCATCGACGCGTCCGGTCCGGCCGGCAGCCTGTCACCGTTTTGTCATCAAGCTGACATGGCGCTGTCACATACGCTGACTATCATGCGGTTGCCTTTAAATCACGCAACCACAGGACATCGCAGCCCATGAACAAGCCCAACGATCTGGCCATCCGCGCCACCGATCTGAACGACATCGACAGCAACGCGTCCCACGACAACCATTTCAACAGCATCCTGAACGCCCGCCTGAGCCGCCGCAACTGGCTGCGCGGCGGCGCCGTCACGGCCGCTACCGCCGTCATGGGTTCGATGGGTCTGTCCGCCTGTGGCGGCGGCAGCGATGCGGCGGCCGTCACGCCGACGCCCACGCCCGAAAAACTGCTGGCCTTCACGGCCGTGCCGAAAAGCCTGGCCGACGTCGTGTCCGTGCCGGCCGGCTACACGGCCACCGCCCTGTATGCGCTGGGCGACTCGCTGCGCGCGGCCACGCCAGCCTACAAGAATGACGGCAGCGATACCGATTTCGACAACCGCGCCGGCGACCACCACGACGGCATGGAATACTACGGCCTGTCCGCCGCCGGCGCGCCGCTGGCCTCCGGCGCCGAACGGGGCTTGCTGGCGATGAACCACGAAGCGACCACGGACGAAAAACTGTCCTCGCACTTCCTGCACGTGAATGGCGGCACCACCACGCTGCCGCGCCCCGCCGCCGAAGTCGACAAGGAAGTGGCCGTCCACGGCCTGAGCGTGGTGGAAGTCAGGAAGACTGGCAGCGCCTGGGCCACCGTCAACGATTCCGCCTTCAACCGCCGCGTCACGCCGCTGACGGACATCGAGCTTGCCGGCCCCGTGCGCGGCAATGCCCTCGTGGTGACCAAGTATTCGCCGACCGGCACCAAGACGCGCGGCACCATCAACAACTGCGGCACGGGCAAGTCGCCATGGGGCAGCTACCTCTCCGGCGAAGAAAACTGGGCCGGCTACTTCACGCGCTCGGCCACCGACAATGCGGCACGCGGCGACAAGTCCGTGGTGTCGCTGAACCGCTATGGCCGCAGCCAGGGCGGCGCCTCGCGCCACGGCTGGGAAACGGGCGGCAGCGACGACAAATACGCGCGCTGGAACCTGAGCAAGATCGGCGCATCAGCCGACGGCAGCGACGATTACCGCAATGAATTGAACGGCATGGGCTACATCGTCGAAATGGACCCGTACGACAAGACCAAGGCGATCCGCAAGCGCACGGCGCTGGGCCGCTACGCGCACGAAAGCGCCGCCTTCAGCGTGCCGACCGTGGGCCAGCAGCTGGCCGTCTACATGGGCGACGATTCGCGCAACGAATACATCTACAAATTCGTCACGACGGCCGTCTGGGCCGCCGCGGATGCGACGCCTGCGGACCGTATCGCCACCGGCGACAAATACCTCGATTCGGGCAAGCTGTACGTGGCCAAGCTGGCCGCCGACGGCACGGGCCAGTGGATCGAGTTGTCCCTGTCGAACGCGCAGATCCAGACGTACGGCGCCTACAAGTTCGCCGACCTGGCCGACGTGCTGGTCAATGCCCGCCTGGCGGCCGACGCCGTGGGCGCGACGAAGATGGACCGTCCGGAATGGTGCTCGGTCAACCCGGCCAATGGCGAAATCTATTACACGCTGACCAACAACTCGAACCGCACCGTCAATCCGAGCGGCTCGTCGCAGCTGGCGCCCGACAGCGCCAACCCGCGCGCCTACACGGACATGAAGGGCAGCAGCGCGCAGAACGGCAATCCGAACGGCCACATCATCCGCTTCAAGGAAGGCACGGGCGCGGCGGCGGCCACCAGCTTTACGTGGGACGTCTACCTGTTTGGCGCCGAGAGCGGCGCCGACGCCAGCAAGATCAACCTGTCGAACCTGACGGCCGACCAGGATTTCTCGAGCCCGGACGGCCTGGCCTTCAGCCCCTACACGGGCATCTGCTGGATCCAGACGGACGATGGCGCGTACACGGATGTGACCAACTGCATGATGCTCGCGGCCATCCCCGGCAAGGTGGGCGACGGCGCCAAGTCCACCCTGAACTACGCCACGGCGGCCGGCGGCAACCTGGCGGTCGACACCTTCATCGGCAAGAAACCCACGGCCGACACGCTCAAGCGCTTCCTGGTGGGGCCGGTCGGCTCGGAAATCACGGGCATCAGCGAAACGCCCGACGGCAAGACCATGTTCATCAATATCCAGCATCCGGGCGAAAACACCGCGCTGGCGAATATCGGCGATCCGTCCAAATACACGAGCCAGTGGCCGGCCAACGCCGGTTACGGCGCCGGCAAGCGTCCCCGCTCGGCCACCATCGTGATCACCAAGAACGACGGCGGCCGCATCGGCAGTTGATGTGACGTGCCTGGCGGCGGCATCCGCCAGGCATAGCCAGACATCGACCTTGTAAAAGGAGGAAGTGCCCCTAAGTAAGGTTCATCACCAGACATTGCAACGACCGAATGGCAACCGGGGAAAACGTTTCCCTGCTTTTTGGTATGATGGCAAGGCGCGCCGGCACCGGAGTGGTGTCGCGCGCCTTTTATTTTTGACAATTACTTATATGAGCACAACCATGCAAAGCGGCGCAGACCTCCTGGCGACAGGCGAATTGGATTACACGACTTCCTGCGCACTGCCGACGCCGTGGGCCCAGTTCACCCTGCACGCCTTTGTCGAACACGCCACGGGCAAGGAACACCTGGCCATGGTGCTGGGCGATATCGGCAACGGCGAACCGGTGCTGGCGCGCGTGCATTCCGAGTGCCTGACGGGCGACGTGCTGTTTTCGCAGCGCTGCGACTGCGGCGCCCAGCTCGAGGGCGCCTTGAAACGCATCGCCGAGGAAGGCCGCGGCATTTTGCTGTACCTGCGCCAGGAAGGGCGCGGCATTGGCCTGATCAATAAAATCCGCGCCTACCGCCTGCAAGAAGCAGGCGCCGACACGGTGCAGGCGAATGAACAGCTGGGCTTCAAGGCCGACGCGCGCAACTACACCTTGTGCAAACCCATGTTTGCGCAATTCGGCATCCACAGCCTGCGTTTGATGACGAACAACCCGCGCAAGATCGCGGCAATGGAAGCGCTGGGCATCACGGTGGCCGAACGGGTGCCGCTGCTGGTCAACCGCAATGCGTTCAACCAGCACTACCTGAATACCAAGCAAAGCAAACTGGGCCACATGATGACGCCGGAAACGGCGCCGGCGCTGGAAGACGGCGCCCTGTAATTACCAACCGGCTAGCCGCCGGCGCGGCAGCGCCCCCCGTTTCGCTCCTGCTCACGCACAAAGGATGCATGAAATTCTCTGACTACGCCTGCTTGCTGGCCAGCCTGTGCGCTGGCGCAGGCGCCCACGCGGCCCCGGCCCCGGCGCCGGCGCCAGCCGCGGCCACCACCGCTTCGACTCCCCCCGCCAAGCCGCCGCCGGCCACCGCCGCGCCCGCCGCCGAACATGCGGCCCTGCCGCCGCCCTCGTCGGCCGCGCAAAAACTGTACACGGCCGCGCGCGCCGATATTTTGCAAGTGCGCGTGCTGCTGAAAAACGGCCGCACGCAGTCGTCCGTCGGCTC
This sequence comes from Janthinobacterium aestuarii, assembly GCF_046113285.1. Taxonomy (NCBI): domain Bacteria; kingdom Pseudomonadati; phylum Pseudomonadota; class Betaproteobacteria; order Burkholderiales; family Oxalobacteraceae; genus Janthinobacterium; species Janthinobacterium aestuarii. The sequence continues at coordinate 1,970,650 of NZ_CP142524.1, read as the reverse complement.
GGGCTTTTTGATCGGCACGGGCGACCTGGTGGTGAGCAACTATCACGTCGTGTCGCAATTCGCCCTCGACCCGGACACCTATGTGGGCGAATGGGTCGACACGAGCGGCCAGCGGGGCAATGTGGAATTGCTGGCCGTCGACGTGCTGCACGACCTGGCCGTGCTGCGCGTGAACCGCCACGGCACGGGCTTTTTCAAGATGCCGGAAGCGCTGGCACCGCTGACGCAGGGCCAGTACCTGTATTCGATGGGCAATCCGCTGGACCTGGGTTTCGCCATTTCGGAAGGTTCGTACAACGGCGTCGTCACGCGCAGCTTCTACGACCAGCTGATGTTTACGGGACCGATCAATTCCGGCATGAGCGGCGGCCCCAGCGTCACTGCGAATGGCGACGTCGCGGGCGTGAACGTGTCAAAACGCCTCGACGGCGAACTCGTCAGTTTTCTCGTGCCGGCCCGCTATGCCCAGCAATTGCTGGCCAAGGTGGCGCAGCAAGGCAAGCCGCCGAAAGACTTCAAGCCGCTGGTGACGGCGCAACTGCTGGCGCACCAGGAAGTCATGCTGGCGCGCCTGCTCGACACGCCGTTGAGCCTGAAAGCCATGGGCCCGTACCGCGTGCCCGTGCGCGAGTCCGACCAGATGCGCTGCTGGGGGCGTTCCAACGTCAAGTCCGACAAGCCCTACTTGCTCGACAACACCAGTTGCGCCATGGAGTCGGCCATCTTCATTTCCGGCGCCCTGCAGACGGGGCAAGTGTCGATGCGCCACGAATTCCTGCGCAGCAGCGAACTGGGTCCGCTGCGCTTTTCCGAGCTGGCCAGCGCCTCGTTCAAGAACGAAAGTTTTGGCAGCTACAAGAGCGCGCACCTGACAGGCCCGCAATGCACGGAACAGTTCGTCAAGAACACCACCCTGCCCCTGCGCGCCGTGCTGTGCGTGCGCGCCTACCGCAAGTTTACGGGCCTGTACGACTTTGCCCTGCTGGCCGCCAGCACCGATGAGCCACTGATGAGCCTGCAAAGCCGCATCGACGCGCGCGGCGTGTCCTACGCCAACGGCATGCGCGTCACGCGCACCTTCCTCGAAGCGCTGTCGCGGGAAAGCGGCCGCAAGCCATGAAGCCGCCCTATTACCTTGAAATCCTCGCCGAGAATGGCGAAGTGCAGCGGCGCCAGCGGATGGAGTCCCTGCCGATCCGCATCGGCCGCGGCTATGACAACGACTTCATCCTCGACGATCCGCATACGGCGGCCGAGCACGCCATTGTCGAGGACGATGGCGCAGGCGGCCTGCTGCTGCGCGACCTGGGCAGCTATAACGGCGTGATCCACCGGGGACAGCGGCAAGCGCAAGTGGCCCTGAACGGCAACAGCATCGTGCGCCTGGGCCACACGCGCCTGCGCGTGCGCGCCAGCGACCATCCGGTGGCGCCCGAACTGGGCGACACGACCAGGCACGACTGGGAAGGCTTGCGCCCGGCCGTCGCCGGCCTGGCCATGATCGGCGCTTCGGCCGCCTTCAGCAACTGGCTCAGCGATGCGGACGCCTTCGATCCGATTTCCTACCTGATGATCATCGCCACCGCGCTGGCCGGCGGCCTCGTGTGGTCGTCGATCTGGGCCGTGGCGAACCGTCTGTTCGGCCATGTGGCGCGCTTCGGCCGCCACCTGTTTATCATCGGTTGCGGCTTGCTGGCCATGGAAGTGTGGGAACTGGGCAGCAAGGTGGCGGCGTATGCGTTCTCGCTGGAAGCGCTGACGCGCTACGGACGGCATATGTTCATCGTCATCGTCTGCGCCATGATCTACTACCATCTGTGCACGATCAAGCCCCAGCATCCGCGCCGCTTCGGCCTCGTCGCCGTCGTGCTGGCCATCCTTGGCTCGAGCCTGATTTTGCTGAGTAACCTGCAGATCAGCGGCCGCCTGGCCGACGAGGCGTACATGTCGGCGATCTACCCGCCGGCCTTGCGCCTGAGCCCGGATCACACGACGGATGCCTTCTTCCGCGACGCGGCCAGCCTGCAGCGCGCCGTCGACGCCGAACGGGGCAAGGCGGCCAAGGGCGCCGACGAAGATGAAGACAGCGGCGATTAACGCGCCGCCATGCAAAAAGCCCGCCGTGTCCTGACAGACCGGCGGGCTTTTTTTAAGTGCGTGACCCGTCCTGGAATAAGTTGACACTTTTTCGTCACAGAGAAGGAGTGTCCGATGGAACAAGGGTTTCGACGCAGTCAGCGAGATTACAGCCTGGCTTTTAAATTGAGCGTTGTCGAGCAGGTTGAAAAAGGCGAGATGACGTACAAGCAGGCGCAAACGCGCTACGGAATACAGGGTCGGTCGACAGTTTTGGTATGGTGTCGCAAACACGGCCTGCAGGATTGGACGCATCCCAGGGGCCGAAGCGAACGGAGAGCGACCATGACAGACACACCAGTCAGGCCACTGACGCCAGAGCAGCGCATCAAGGAGCTGGAGCGTCAGCTCAAGGAAGAAAAACAGAAATCCGCGCTGTTCGAGGCGGTTCTCGACGTCCTGCGTGACGAATACGGGGTGCCGGTAAAAAAGCCTTTGGGCAGGTCATCGCGCGCAAGCAAGTCGAAGGATTAAGCGTCGAACGGGCCTGCCGCTGTGTCGGCATCAGCCGCCAAGCGTATTACCAGCGCCGTCAGCGCGAGCGACATTGCCTGGACAGGGCGCAAACTGTCGTCAAGCTGGTGCAGCCGATACGCCTGCGCCAGCCACGCATCGGCACGCGCAAGCTGCACAGCATGCTCGGCGCAGCCTTTTCCGGTGCAAAAATCAAATTGGGACGCGATGGACTCTTTGATATCTTGCGCCAGGAGCGGCTGCTGGTGCAACCACAGCGGGCCTATCATAAGACCACGAATAGCCATCACCGCTTCCGGCGCCATCCCAATTTACTCAAGGAGGGGCCGGGACAAGTGCTCGCCACGCGGCCGGAGCAGGTGTGGGTAGCCGATATCACGTATCTCCCGACCGCCGGAAAATTCGTCTATCTGAGCTTGGTAACGGATGCGTATTCGCGCAAGATCGTGGGCTATCACGTGCACGCAAGCCTGCAAACCGAAGAGGTCAGCGAGGCCTTGAAGATGGCCCTGCGAGCACGACAGCGCAAGACGCCGCTGATCCATCATTCAGACAGGGGCATCCAGTACTGCTCGACTTACTATCAAGAAATTCATCGTCGTCATGGACTGACTTGCTCCATGACCGACGGCTACGACTGCTATCAGAATGCGCTGGCCGAACGTATCAACGGCATTCTGAAAGGCGAGTTCTTGCTGAATCGACCTGCAGACCTGAAACAGGCGAGCAAAATGGTGGCGCAATCGGTGCGGATATACAACCAGGAACGACCACATACGGCCTTGAAGTACAAAACGCCCGATGCGGTGCATCGGGCGTTTGTACAGCAATAAATACTGTCAACCTATTTTAGGACTGGACAGCGCCGCGAGGCGCGCAGCGTATCGCTGTTTAGAACTTGGCTTCCTGCTTGCGGCGCGCCGTAAAGCCCAGCAAGCCCAGGCCGACCAGCAGCATGGCGTAGGTGGTTGGCTCAGGGACGGCCGAGATCAAGCCATCGTTGGCGCCGAAGCTGACGAAATTGTTGTTGCCCGCCTTGAACTGCGCTTGCTGGCCGCCATCGCAGCAACCTTCCAGGCCATAGATGCTCAGGGTATGGTTACCCGCCGACAAGGCGCTCGAACCGCTGAGGAACTGGCTGCCATTGTTGTAGTTGCCTGCCCACCACATGTCATTGCTCTTGAAGTCCAGCGCCACGCCATCGAGGAACAGGGCGCCGCCCTTGCCGAAGTCGACGCCGCTGCGGAAGCTCCAGGCGCCCGCATCGGCCGCGCTGACGCCAAAGTTGATGACGGATTTGAAGGCGATGTTCGAGCCGCTGCCGAACAGGCCGCTGTTGTTGACGTTATCGTAGCTGGCAATCGTCGTCGAGCCATAGCCGGCGCCTGGCGTGGCCACGGCCGCGTTCACGGCGGATTCATAGGCGGCGGCGGAGCTTTGCGCGCCAGCGTTCGAATAGCCGGTGGACACGGTGATGGTGCTGGCGTTCGCGTGGGCAAACGCACCGACAACGATCAGGGACAGGGCGATTTTAGGCAAGTTTTTCATGATGGTATCCAGTAAGTAAGTATTCAGTGGGCGCAGCAAGGGGCACTGGAGCTGAATACACGCTGCATTGAGGCGTGTCGGCATAGCGCCAGGAATTGCAAGGATGAGCGGTCGGGGGCGTGAACTTCCGCGTGACAGTGCGGACTTGCGGCGTGCCATGGCGGCACTGCAAGCGTCCTGGAAAGGGTTCGGGTTCCCGGGACAAGGCCAGACAATTGACGGGTCAGGTAAGACGATGGAGCTATTCTAGCGTAAATTCCCCAGAAGAAAAGTATTTTTCTTTTGACCATGAAAGATATTTTTCTGGCAATCACCTGCCCGGCAGCAGAAAAGCGCCAGCTTCCACTCTGGCGCGACGGCCATCTGCGGCGCGCGGCATGTCGCGGCGGCACCACAGATCAGGCCGTCAGTGTCGCATCGCGCGCATTTCTTTTCGCATGCCGCTGCACCACGGGGCGAAACAGCATGGCAAAATGTAGTCACGCTGCTATCTGTCCGATGAGGGGGAAAGAGGAATGGTCGACCTGGAAGAACTACGCTATCTGGCACTGTCGTTTCCCGACACGAGCGAGGAAGAACACCACGACCGTCCAGCCTTCCGCGTGGGCGGGAAGATCTTTGCCACCCTGCCCGATGACGAGCACATCAACGTGCTGCTCGATGCGGAAGCGGCGCATATCGCCACCGTCATCACGCCATCCGGCTGCGAGAAACTCTGGTGGGGCGAACGCCTGGCCGGCATCACGGTATGCCTGGCGGACGCGGAGCTGGACATGCTGGCCGCCGCCCTGACAGCCGCCTGGCGGCGCAAGGCACCGAGCGACCTGGCCAAGACCATCGCCCCGACGGGCTAAGTAACCCCCAATAAATTATTGTGATTTCTGACTGCCATAATCGGCGCTCTGCAAGGTGGCCGACGAGGCTTGCTCACTGCTAGCAGTGCCCGCACTGCGTCGCAGCGAGCGCCTTGCATAGCATCCGGTTCTGTTCGTCATAAATTCACACTAATTTCCCGAGGATTGCTTAGTTACATCGGCCAATTGCGCAGCAGCAAGCCCACCATTTGCTGCAATTGCTCGCGCGAGACGCCGGCGGCCGCCTGGATGGCCATGCCCTGCGACAAGGTCACGACAAAGCGCGCCTGCTGCTCCGGGCAGGAATCGGGCGGCAAATCCCCCTCCTCCTTCGCGCGCCGCAGGCGGTCGCGCAATTTGATTTCACCGCGCAGCCGGCGCGCGAACAATTCATCGCGGATCGGCAAGGCATCGTCGCTGCAGGCCAGCGCCGCATTGACGCCCATGCAGCCGTGCGGGCCGTCCGGCATGGTTTGCGCGTCGACATACTGCGTCAGCAGGGCTTCCACCACCTGGCGCGCCGTCGGCTGTTCCAGCGCCGCATCGAAAAACCGCATGCGCGTGTCGCTGTAGCGCTCGAGCGCCTTGTGGAACAATTGCTCCTTGTTGCCGAAGACGGCATACAGGCTGGGCCGGTTCATGCCCATGGCCTTCGTCAATTCCGGCAGGGAACTGCCCTCATAGCCCTTTTCCCAGAACACTTTCATGGCGCAATCGAGCGCCTCGTCCGCGTCGAACGTGCGTGGCCGCCCCGTTTTCGCCTTGACGACTTCCTCTTTTTTATCTTGTTTCATACCGTTCGGTAAAAAATTATTGACAACACTGTCTGCCTGCCCCGATTATATACCGACCGGTTAAAAACCTCCCGGCTTTTCAGGAACCCTATGCACACACCTTCCAACACCTCTGCCGACGATACCACCGTGGCGCCGTGGCTGGCCGTCTTATCGGTCGGCATCGGCGCCTTCGCCCTCGTCACTTCCGAATTCCTGCCCGTCGGCCTGCTGCCCGCGATGGCCGCCGAACTGGCCATCAGCAAGGGCCAGGCGGGGCTGATGATCACCACGCCCGGCATCGTTGCCGCGTTCGCCGCCATCTTCGTCACCGTCGGCTCGGGCCGGCTGGACCGCCGCATCGTGTTGCTGGCGCTCACCGCCCTGCTCGTCGTCTCGAACCTGCTCGTGGCGCTGGCGCCCTCGTATGCGTGGATACTGCTGGGCCGCGCCATGCTGGGCGTGGGCGTGGGCGGTTTCTGGGCCATCGGCAGCGCCATCGGCCCGCGCCTGGTGGCGCCGCAACATGCGTCGCGCGCCATGTCCATCATCTTCGCCGGCGTCTCGCTGGGCACGGTGGCGGGCGTGCCGGCCGGCGCGCTCGTGGGCGAGCTGGTGGGCTGGAGGGTCGCCTTCGGCGCGGCCAGCGCCATTGCCGTGCTGGTCTTCATCGGCCAGCTCTTGCTGCTGCCCAAGCTGCCGCCGACGCAGGCCATCCGCCTGCGCCAGCTGCCGATGATTTTCGGCATCCGCAAGGCCAGGCTGGGCCTGATCGCCACGGCCATGCTCTTCACGGGCCAGTTCGCCGCCTACACGTATATCGCGCCCTTCCTCACGCAAATCTCGCACCTGGCGGCCGGCACGGTCAGCGCCATGCTGCTCGTCTACGGCGCTTCCGGCTTCATCGGCAACCTCGTGGGGGGCTGGGGCGCCGGCCGCTACGAACGGGCCGCGCTGATGGTCACGGGCGCCGTGCTGGGCCTGTCCACCCTGGCCCTGGCCGCGTTCGGCAGCCATTCCGTGACGGCCATGCTGCTGGTGGCCGTCTGGGGCTTCGGTTTCGGCGCCATGCCGATCGCCGTGCAAACGTGGATGTTCAAGGCGGCGCCCCACTTGATGGAGGGCAGCAGCGCGCTGTTCGTTGCTATAGTGCAAGTGTCGCTGGCATCGGGCGCCTTGCTCGGCGGCATGGCCGTCGACCGGCTGGGCGTGTCGAGCGCGATGGTGGTGGGCGGCCTGTTCGCCCTCGGCTGCGCCTTGACGATCGCGCTGTTCGGCAAACCGCAGGCCAGCGCCAAGGCCGGCGCGGCCTGCCCAGCGTCGTAGGGCCGTGGCTTCAGATGCGGCCGCGGCGGAATTCGCCGAGGAATTTCGTCACTTCGGACGGCGTCATGGGCACGTCCGCATCGCCGTGATAGGCATACAGGAAGGGCGTGCCGCCCAGGCGGTCCGTCAGCTTGGCAAAGAGTAAAAAGCGGCTGCCCAGCGGATAGCGCTGCAGGTCGACCAGGCGGCGCGAGCACTGCACGGCCAGTTCGGGAGAGAAGGCCTGGCCCGGCACGGGGCGGATTTCCACGCGGCCATGAATCGCGCGCGATTCGACGGCAACATGCCGGTATGCATAAGTATCACGGGCCATGCCGCCACCTTGAATGAAATAAAGGCGCCATCTTAAGCGAAGATGGCGCCTGGCGTATTACCGCGGCACGATGCGCAGCAGTCGGCCATTGTCTTCGTCCGTCAGCGCATACAGGTAGCCATCCGGTCCCTGGCGCACGTCGCGCACGCGCGCGCCGATGTCCAGGCGGTCCTGGCCCGTCACCTTGCCGTTCGCATCGACGGCGATGCGGCGGATATCCTTGGCCGCCAGGCCGCCGCTGAAGATGCTGCCGCGCCAGGCGGCGATCTTGTCGCCCGTATAGACGGCCAGCCCCGACGGGGCCGGCGACGGCACCCAGGCCACGCTCGGATTGAGCATGCCGGGCACCTCATGCTTGCCGACGGGTTCATGCGTCTTGTAGTCGGCGCCGTAGCTTTGCAGGGGCCAGCCATAGTTGCCGCCCGCCACCACCAGGTTCAGCTCGTCGCCGCCATACGGACCGTGTTCCGTGGCCCACACGCGGCCGGAAACAGGGTCGAGTGCCAGGCCCTGCACGTTGCGGTGGCCGTACGACCAGATTTCCGGCAAGGCCCCCTTGGCGGCCAGCGGATTGCCGGGCGCCGGTTTACCGTCTTGCGTCAGGCGCAGGATGGAGCCCTGGTGCGTGGCGAGGTTTTGCGCCTGCTCGCGCGCCAGGCGGTCACCGATGCGCAGCGGCGGATTGCCGCCATCGGCCACGCTCATCAGCAAAGTGCCGTCCGGCAGCCACAACAGGCGCGAACCGAAATGCTGGCCGCCGCTCTTGTCGGCCGCCACCTTGAACAGGGTCTCGATGCCCGTCACCTTCTTGCCGTCGAACACGCCGCGCACGAGGGTCGTGCGGTTCGCGTCATTCGTGCCCGTCGACACCGTCATGTAGACGCGCGGGTTCGGCTTGCCCGCATCCTGCGGATGCAGCACGATATCGAGCAAGCCGCCCTGCCCGCCCGTAAACACCTTGGGCATGCCTTCCAGCGCCACGTCCTCGAATGTCTTGCCAGTAAGCAGATGCAAGGTCCCCTGCTTGCTGGTAACGAGCGCGCGGCCCTCGCCCAGCCAGGCGATGCCCCACGGCTGGCGCACGCCCTGCGCGACGGTCTCGGCCTTCCAGCCTTGTCTGGCGGCGGGCGGCTCGCCCGTGGCTTGCAGTTCGGCCCAGGCCGCTGGCGCGGCAGTCAATGCCAGTGCAAGCGCGATACCGGTACGGCGTAACTGGAACATGGCGACTCCTGTCGTTAATCGATCAATGGTTGGCGTCTCAGGCGCGCAGCAGCAGGGCCACGGCTTCTGCCGCGATGCCCTCTTCCCGCCCAAGGTAGCCCAGTTTTTCATTCGTCTTGGCCTTGATATTGACCTGGCCCACGGTCACACCGAGGTCTTCGGCCACGTTCGCGCACATGGCGGCGATGTGCGGCGCCATTTTCGGGCGCTGGGCGATGATGGTGGCGTCGATATTGCCGATGATATAACCGGTCGCTTGCACGCGGCGCACGGCTTCGCGCAGCAGGGTGCGCGAATCGGCGCCCTTGAATTGCGCGTCCGTGTCGGGGAAGTGGCGGCCGATGTCGCCCAGCGCGGCGGCGCCGAAGATGGCGTCCGTAATCGCGTGCAGCAGCACGTCCGCGTCGGAGTGGCCGAGCAAACCGACGTGATGGGGAATTTTCACGCCGCCGATGATCAGGTCGCGGTGCTCCACCAGCGCGTGGCAGTCATAGCCCTGGCCGATGCGGAAAGGGAGGTCGGGAGTCGTTGTGTGCATGCAGGTCTTTCTGGAGTCAAGGATGGGCCAAATACAGCTCGGCCGTGTGGATGTCGCGCGGCAGGGTCACCTTCAGGTTGCGCGGGTGGCCTTCGACCAGTTTCGGTGCCAGGCCCAGCGCTTCGACGGCGCTGGCGTCGTCCGTGATCGCCAGCGGATCGGGCGCTTCGGATAGTGCCCGGTGCAGCAAGGCATAGCTGAACATTTGCGGCGTCTGCGCCAGCCAAAGATGATCGCGCGGCACCGTCTGCGCCGACACATTGGCGGGGCCGGCCCGCTTGACGGTATCGACCACGGGCAAGGCCAGCAAGCCGCCGGCCGGGTGGTCGCCCACTTCCATGATCAGCTTTTCGATCAGCGCCGGCGTCAGGCCGGGCCGGGCCGCGTCGTGCACCAGCACCTGGTCATGGGCATCGATGCTGCCGTGCACGGCGTGCAAGCCATTCAGGATGCTGTCCATGCGCGTGGCGCCGCCGCAGCGCAGCACGGTGACGCCATGCCCCGCGCCCTGCTCCGGCACGACGGCGTCGATCTGGCCATCCTCGGCGCTGACGACGACATAGGTGTGCGCGATCAGGGGGCTGGCGAGAAAGGCGTCGAGCGCGTGGCGCAGCATGGGTTTGCCGGCGATGGCCAAATATTGCTTGGGACTGCCCGCTTCCATGCGCGCACCCACGCCGGCGGCAGGGATCAGGGCAAAATAACGGACGGTGTTCGATGCTGCGGTCATGCCACTCCTTGTCTAGTTGGCGGGCGCTGTCTTGCCCGACAGGATGTTCTGGATTTCGCCCTTGCACGCCTTGCCCAGGCGCGCATATTCTTGCGGCGAATCGATGGCGGCCTGCAAGGTTTCCACCTTGCGCATTTCCGCCTTGATATACGGCAACCAGCCCGTATCGATTTCGCGCGCCAGCGCCGCCTTGGCCGTGCCGCTGGGCGCGTACAGGGGCCGCGCCTCGAAGCGTCTGGCCAGCGCGGCGCGCACGGTCTTTTCCACGCGCGGCAAGTGTTCCATATAGGTTTTCATGTGCCGCAGCTCGTGCGCGAGTATCTCATCATACGCGCACGTGCCGGGGGCAAATTCGCGGCCGATATAGATCACTACGGGCGCATATGTCAGGCTCACGGTAATCTGCGGCGCCACGCATTCATAGCCGCTGGCCGGGTCTTGCAGCATGGGACCGGCCAGCGCGATGGCCACGCGCGAATCCGTCTTCGTCAGGCCCAGCACCCAGGTGTTCGCGCGCGCCGTGCCCTTCATCACCGTCAGGGCCTTGTACGGCAGATGCGTGTCGATGCTGTAGCCGTTCTGCTGCACCGTCAGCACGGACACCGTCTTGCTGATCGTGTCTTCGCAGCGCACCTGGAACGGCGTGCGCGCTGCCGCCTGCGCGTCCAGGGCGCCGCCGGCCAGCAGCAGGAGGAGAGCCGCGCGCATGTGCGGAATCAGGCCGCTTGCCAGGCGCCGCTGGTAATCTTGTCGAGCCAGAAGATGCCGATGACGGTCTTCACGTCCGTGATCGTGCCATCCCTGACCCAGTCGAGCAGCTGCGGCACGGTGGCCGTAAACGTTTCCAGGAATTCGCCTTCGTCGAGCTGGCGTTCGCCGGCCACGAGTCCGCGCGCCAGAAACAGTTCCAGGTGCTCGTCGGAATAGGCGATGGCGTTGTGGATGGTGGACACGAATTGCCAGTCGCTGGCCGTGCAGCCCGTCTCTTCCAGCAGTTCGCGCTGGGCGCAGGCCAGGTGCGACTCGCCCGCATCGATTTTACCAGCAGGAAATTCGATGAAGACCCGGTCCAGCGGATAGCGGTACTGGCGTTCCATCAGCACCGTGCCGTCGTCGAGCAGCGGCAGGATCACGACGGCGCCCGGATGCAGGACGAATTCGCGCGCCGTGATCTTGCCGTCCGGCAGTGCAACGCGGTCGCGCTGCACGCGCAGGAAGCCGCCCTGGTAGACGAGCTCGCCGTCGACCTTGGTTTCAATCAGATTCGTATCCATGGAATTCCTTTATTCAATAAAAAACGGCGCCAGAGGCGCCGCTTTCGGAGGATGGTGCCTAGCGGCGTTTACGCAGATAACGAGTCACGAAACCTGGGAAAGCCAGCACCAGGAACAGGCATCCCGTGATGGCATAGAACTCCCACGTCTGCGGGAAACCGTTGCCGATGCGCGCTTCGAGGGCGAACGCCACGGCGCCGACGATGAAGTACAGAATCACCATCTCCAGCAGGCGCAGCGCCAGCGGCTTGCGCCAGCCCTGCTCCGCTTGCGCCGCCTTTTTCAGCGGCACGGCGGCAAACAGTTTCTCGTTCAGGAAAGGCAGGTTGGCGCCCAGGATGCCCAGGGCGATCACCAGCCAGCTCGAGGCGGTGACATCCATCGGTCAGGACGCCAGGGTCTTGGTGATGGCGGTCGCGCAGGCAGCCAGGATGCTGTTAGGCATCACACCGAGGGCCAGAACGAACACGCCGTTCAGTGCCAGCACGACGCGCATGTCGCCATGCACGACCAGCGCGTTGCTGTCGGTCGGCTCGTCGAACCACATCATTTTCACGACGCGCAGGTAGTAGAAGGCGCCGATCAGCGAGAACAGCACGGCGGCGATGGTCAGCCACAGCTGGCCCGTCGCCAATACCGATGCGAGCACCGAGTACTTGGCCATGAAGCCCATCAGCGGCGGCACGCCGGCCAGCGAGAACATGAACAGGGTCATCACCAGCGCGAAGATCGGGCTGCGTTTGCCCAGGCCCTTGAAGTCGGCCAGTTCTTCTGCTTCGAAACCATTACGTGCCAACAACATGATCACGCCAAACGTACCCAGGGTGGTGAACACGTAGGTGATGACGTAATACATCGAGGCGCCATAGGCGGTGGCTGCGCCAGCCGCGTTCAGCGTGTTGTTCGGCGCGTCGACGGTACCGGACAGCAAGCCCAGCAGGACGAAGCCCATTTGCGCGATGGTCGAGTACGCCAACATGCGCTTCAAATTCGTTTGCGCGATGGCGGTGAAGTTACCGATGGCCAGCGACATCACGGCCAGCACCAGCAGCATCTGCTGCCAGTCATGCGCCATCGGCAGCAAGCCTTCGGCCAGCAAGCGCAGGGTGATGGCGAAGGCGGCCAGTTTCGGCGCCGCGCCCAGCAGCAGGGTCACGGCCGTCGGCGAACCTTGATACACGTCAGGCACCCACATGTGGAATGGCACGACGCCCAGTTTGAAGGCCAGGCCGGCTACCAGGAACACCAGGCCGAAGACCATGATGGTGCCGTTGGTCTTGCTGTTTTCCAGCGCCACGCGCAATTCGCCCAGGTCCAGCGTGCCGGATGCGCCGTACAGCATCGAGATACCGTACAACATGAAACCGGAAGCCAGCGCGCCCAGGATGAAGTATTTCATGGCAGCTTCCGTGGCCTTGGCATTGTCACGGCGCAGAGCGATCAGCGCGTACAGCGACAGCGACATCAGTTCCAGACCCAGGTAGATGATCAGGAAGTTGTTGGCCGAGATCATGATCATCTGGCCCAGCAGTGCAAACAGGGCCAGCACGTAGAACTCGCCGCCCAGGTTGCCCGACAGCATGCTGCGGTCGGTGGCATAGGCGCGCGAGTAGATCAGGGTCAGCGCCACGGCGCCGTACGAGAACAGTTTCAGCAGCTGCGACATCGGGTCCGACACGAACATATTGTGGAACGTGTAGACGGTGGTGCCCGCGTTGAAGTCGCCCACGGTCAGCAAGGCGCAGCCGGCCAGGGTCAGCAGCGACAGCGCATAGGTGATCGAACGCTTCGCCGCAGGCAAGAACATATCGATCAGCAAGAGCGCCGACGTGGCGATCAGCAGAAAGATTTCCGCGTACAGCGGTACCAGATTAGGTGCATTAGTCATGTTATCGGTCTTCTATTTAAGGCAACTTGCTGATGGCGACATGCTGCAGCAGGTCGGCAACCGAAGTTTGCATCGTGTCGGTGAACGGGGCTGGGTACAGACCCATCACGAGCACGGCGATGGCCAGCACAGCAAGCATGAAGAATTCACGTTTGTTGATATCGGTCAGTTCGGCCACATGCTTGTTCTTGATCTTGCCGAACACCACGCGCTTGGCCATCCACAGCGAGTACGCCGCGCCCCAGATCAATGCCGTCGCAGCCAGCAAGCCGATCCAGAAGTTGTATTGCACCGCGCCCAGGATCACCATGAACTCGCCGACGAAGCCGGACGTCGCTGGCAGACCGCAGTTGGCCATCGAGAACAGCACGAAGAAGGCGGCAAATTTCGGCATGCGGTTCACGACGCCGCCGTAGTCGGCGATGTTGCGGGTATGCATGCGGTCATACAGTACGCCGATGCACAGGAACATCGCGCCGGAGATGAAGCCGTGCGAGACCATCTGCACGATACCGCCCTGCACCGAAATGTCGTTGAACATGAAGAAGCCCAGGGTGACGAAGCCCATGTGCGCGATCGACGAATAGGCGACCAGTTTTTTCATATCGGTCTGCACCAGGGCAACCAGACCGATGTAGATGACGGCGATCAGCGACAAGGCGATCATGAAGCCCGACAGGTAGTGGCTGGCGTCCGGCGTGATCGGCAGCGAAAAACGCAGGAAGCCGTAGGCACCCAGTTTCAGCATGATGGCGGCCAGCACGGCGGAACCGCCCGTCGGCGCTTCCACGTGGACGTCCGGCAACCACGTGTGGACCGGGAACATCGGCACTTTCACGGCAAACGCCATCAGGAACGCCAGGAAGATGAAGATCTGCTCGTTCATCGACAGCTTGAACGCATGCCAGGCCAGGATGTCGAAGGTGCCCGACACATTGCGCAGGTAGATGATGGCAACCAGGGTCAGCAGCGAACCGAAGAAGGTGTACAGGAAGAACTTGAACGACGCGTACACGCGGTTCGAACCGCCCCAGATACCGATGATGATGAACATCGGGATCAGGGTTGCTTCAAAGAAGAAGTAGAACAGCAAGCCGTCCAGCGCGCAGAACACGCCGATCATCAGGCCCGACAGGATCAAAAACGAGCCCATGTACTGGGCGATGCGCTTCTCGATCACTTGCCAAGCCGAAATGACGACGATGACCGTGATGAAGGCCGTCAGCGGCACGAACCACAGCGACAGGCCGTCGATACCCAGCGAGTACCAGATATTGAAGGTTGCTATCCACGGCGCTTTTTCGACGAATTGCATGCCGTGCGCGGCGTTGTCGAAATGCTGGATCAGCGGCAAGGTGCACAGCATGCTGAGCACGGCGCCAGCCAGCGACAGCCAGCGGGTAAAGCCCGCTTTGCTGTCACGGCCAAGAGCCAGGATCAGGACGCCGCAAATGATCGGCACCCAGATCGACAGACTCAGGTAAGGAGGTAGTGTAGAAATCGTAGACTGCATCATGGTTCTCAGTATTCTTTTATCAGGTCAGCTTACTTAGCGGGCCAGAATGGCAGGAAATAGATCAGGAAGCCCAGCACGCCCAGGATCATCACGAATGCATAGTGATAGATGTAGCCGGTCTGCAACACTCGCGACAGCGAGGACAGCCAGGCGACAACCTTGGCGCTGCCATTGACGACGAAACCGTCGATCAGCTTCTTGTCACCGAAGTTCCACAGGCCATTACCCAGCAAGCGGGCACCGCCGGCGAACACGACTTCATTGAACTTGTCCATGTAGTACTTGTTGTCCAGCAGGGTGTGGATCGCGTGGAACTTGGCAAAGAACCAGGCCGGTACGCGCGGGTTGACCATGTAGCAGTAGTAGGCTGCCACCACGCCGGACAATGCCAGCCAGAACGGTGCCGTCGACAGGCCGTGGATCGCCATCGCCATTGCGCCGTGGAATTCATGCGACAACTCTTCCATTGCCGGATGGTTTTCGCCGACAAAGATCACGCCCTTGAAGAAATCGCCATGCAGCATCGGGCCGATCGTCAGGTAACCGATGATCAAGGAAGGGATCGCCAGCATCACCAGCGGGAACCAGACGACGAACGGCGATTCATGCGGCTTCTGGCCAGGTTCCAGGCCGTGGTGCGCGTGGTCGTCTTCGTCTTCTTCATCGTGCGCGTCCGAATCATGCTTGGCAGCAGGCGCGTGATGGTCGTCATGACCGTGCGCATGTGCCTGGCCGAAACGTTCCTTGCCGTGGAAGACGAGGAAATACATGCGGAACGAGTAGAAGGCGGTGACGAACACGCCAGCCAGCACGGCGAACTGGGCAAAGCCAGCGCCCCAGATGTGCGTCGCTTCGACGGCTTCGATGATGCTGTCTTTCGAGTAGAAACCGGAGAACAGCGGCGTGCCGATCAGGGCCAGCGAACCGACCAGTGAGGTGATCCAGGTGATCGGCATGTACTTGCGCAGGCCGCCCATGTTGCGGATGTCCTGGTCATGGTGCATGCCGATGATGACGGAACCGGCGCCCAGGAACAGCAGTGCCTTGAAGAATGCGTGCGTCATCAGATGGAACACGGCCACGGAGTACGCGGACGAACCGAGCGCCACGGTCATGTAACCGAGCTGCGACAGGGTCGAGTAAGCGACGACGCGCTTGATGTCGTTCTGGATGATGCCCAAAAAGCCCATGAACAGCGCCGTGATGGAACCGATCACCAGGATGAAGGACAGTGCCGTGTCGGACAGTTCGAACAGCGGCGACATGCGCGAGACCATGAAGATACCGGCCGTCACCATCGTCGCGGCGTGAATCAGTGCCGAGATCGGGGTAGGACCTTCCATCGAGTCAGGCAGCCACACGTGCAGCGGGAACTGCGCCGACTTGCCCATCGCGCCGATGAACAGGCAGATGCAGGCCACGGTCAGCAGGGCCCAGTCGGTGCCCGGCATCGTCAGCAGTGCCAGTTCGTCTTTCTTGGCGAACACTTCCTGGTAGTTCATGGTGCCGGCGAATGCCAGCAGCAGGCCGATACCGAGGATGAAGCCGAAGTCGCCCACGCGGTTGACGAGGAAAGCCTTCATGTTGGCCACGATGGCCGTCGGACGCTGGTACCAGAAACCGATCAGCAGATAAGAGACCAGGCCCACGGCTTCCCAACCGAAGAACAGCTGCAGGAAGTTGTTGGCCATGACCAGCATCAACATCGAGAACGTGAACAGCGAGATGTAGGCGAAGAAGCGGTTGTAGCCTTCGTCGTCCTTCATGTAGCCGATCGTGTAGATATGCACCATCAGGGAAACGAAGGTGACCACGCACATCATCATCGCCGACAGCGAATCGATCTGGAAGCCCACTTCCATCTTCAGGGTGCCGATCGTCATCCAGTTATAGATCGTGCCATTGAATGTCGCGCCATCCATCACTGCCAGCAGTGTCTGCACGGACAGGATGAACGCAATCAGTACGCCCAGGATCGTCGCGGTATGCGACGTCTTGCGTCCGACCAAATTACCCAGGAACTGGGTGCCAAGCAAGCCTGCAATCGCGGCACCGGCCAGCGGCGCCAGCGGTACGGCAAGAAGGAGGTTAGGGTTGAGGAGTTGCCCCGCCATGATGAACCTTAATCGTTATTATTCGAGAGATCGAGTCTGAAAAACATCAGCCTTTGAGGCTGTCCAGGTCTTCGACGTTGATGGTATCCAGATTACGGAACATCACCACCAGAATAGCCAGACCGATAGCCGACTCAGCGGCGGCAACCGTCAGGATGAAGAAAACGAAGATCTGACCGGCCGCGTCGCCCATGAAATGGGAAAACGCGATGAAATTCATATTCACCGCCAGCAGCATCAATTCGATTGCCATCAGCAATACGATGATGTTCTTGCGGTTCAGGAAAATACCGACGATCGAGATTGCGAACAGGATCGCGCCCAGGACCAGAAAATGTGTGAGCGATAATGTCATGGTGCCTCCTTAACTTCCGGCTCAGCCGCAGGACGCTCGACGACCGCGTCCATCTTGATGATCTTCAGGCGGTCGTTGCGCTTGACGCGCACGGCATCGCCTGGAGCAAAATGCTTGGTGTCCTTGCGTTTGCGCAGGGTCAGTGCGACTGCGGCAACGATGGCCACCAGCAGCACGACGGCGGCGATCTCGAAGGCGAACACGTATTTCGTGTAGATCAGCAGGCCCAGTTCCTTGGTGCCGCCCAGGTTGACGTTCACCGGTGCGACGCTAGGCGCAAAGTTGCGGAAACCGTGCCACAGGACGGCGGCCATTTCCAGCACGATGATCACGCCCACCGTCACCGACAGTGGCAAGTAGCCCCAGAAGCCTTCGCGCATGCGGTCGATATTGATATCGAGCATCATGACCACGAACAGGAACAGCACCATCACGGCGCCGACATACACCAACACCAGCACGATGGCCAGGAATTCAGCTTGCAGCAGCATCCAGATGCCCGCTGCCGAGAAGAAGGACAGTACCAGGAACAGTACTGCGTGGACCGGATTACGGGCCGTGATGACGCGCGTCGCTGCCAGAATCAAGATCAGCGCGAAGGCGTAAAACAAAATTGTTTTAAAGTCCATAAAAAACCCAATAGACGTACAGATGAACGAGGGGCGCGCCGCAGCTTTGGGGCTGCGGCGCATCCATCAGCGATAAGGTGCGTCGGCGGCGCGCGCAGCGGCAATGTCATTTTCATAACGATCACCTACGGCCAGCAACATCTCTTTCGTGTAATACAAATCCCCGCGTTTCTCGCCGTGGTATTCCAGGATTTGCGTCTCGACGATCGAATCGACCGGGCAGGACTCTTCGCAGAAACCGCAGAAGATGCACTTGGTCAAGTCGATATCGTAACGCGTGGTACGGCGCGAACCGTCGTCACGCTGTTCCGATTCGATCGTGATGGCCATCGCCGGGCAAACCGCTTCGCACAGTTTGCAGGCGATGCAACGTTCCTCGCCGTTCGGGTAGCGGCGCAGCGCGTGCAAACCACGGAAACGCGGCGAGATCGGTGTCTTCTCTTCCGGGAATTGCACCGTGATCTTGCGCGAAAACATGTACTTGCCTGTCAGCGCCATGCCCTTGATCAGCTCGCCTAACAAGAGGCTGCTGAAGAAATCTTTTACCTTATCCATTCGTATGCACTCTCTTACTTCCAAATATTCCAGGATGTCTGCATCCAGGCAGCGACGAAGACCAGGTAGACCAGCGTCAACGGGATAAACACTTTCCAGCCGAGGCGCATGATCTGGTCATAACGGTAGCGTGGGAACGTACCGCGTACCCAGATGAACACCGACACGATGAAGAAGGTCTTGGCGAACAGCCAGAAGAAGCCGCCGAAACCACCCCAGAACTCAAGGAAAGCAAATGGTGCGGACCAGCCACCGAGGAACATGATCGAAGCCAGGGCGCCGATCAGGATCATGTTGGCGTATTCGGCCAGCATGAACATGGCGTAGGCCATGCCCGAGTACTCGACCATGTGGCCGGCCACGATTTCCGACTCGCCTTCGACGACGTCGAACGGGTGACGGTTGGCTTCAGCCAGGCCAGACACCAGGTAGATGACGAACATCGGCAGCAGCGGCAGCCAGTTCCACGACATGAAATTGACGCCCTTGTCGGCGAAGAAGCCTATCTGCTGGCCGCCGACGATGTCGATGAAGTTCAGGCTGCCCGAGACCATCAGCACGATGACCATCACGAAGCCCATCGGGATTTCATACGAAATCATCTGTGCCGAAGCGCGCATGGCGCCCATGAACGAGTACTTCGAGTTCGAAGCCCAGCCGGCGATGATGATGCCGTAGACTTCCATCGAGGTAATCGCCAGCAGCATCAGCAAGCCGGCGTTGACGTTGGCCAGCACGGCTTGCGGGCCGAAGGGCACGACCGACCAAGCGGCCAGGGCCGGCATGATGGTCATGATCGGGCCGATCACGAACAGGCCTTTGGCGGCCTTGGACGGGATGATGATCTCTTTGAACAAGAGTTTCAGCGCATCGGCGATCGGCTGCAGCAAGCCCAAGGGGCCGACGCGGTTCGGGCCGACGCGGATCTGGATCCAGCCGATCAGCTTGCGTTCCCACAAGGTCAGGTAGGCAACCAGGCCCATCAGCGGCAACAGCACGCACAGGATCTTGATCAGGGTCCAGAAGAACGGCCACGAGCCGCCCAGCAGATCCTGGCCGCTGCTGTTGATGACGTTTACAAATTCAGGCAGAGCCATCAGATTTTCCCCTCTGCTGTTTCAACTGTGATGTCACCGAACATGCCGCCCAGGCTGGCCGTCGAGGCATGCGCCGCCGACACTTTGACCACATTGGCTGGCAGGCCGGCATGAAGTGCCGCCACCAGGATGGCGCTGCCGGAGCCTTGCGCCACTTTGACCTTGTCGCCCGCCTTGATGCCCAGCTTCTCGGCCAATGCCGGCGACAGATGGGCTTGCGGCGCGGCGCCGTCGACCGTGCGCAGCAGCGGTTCGGAACGGCGGACCAGCGCGTCGGCGAAGTAGATCGGCACGTCGGCGATGCGTTGCAGCGCTGGCGAAGCCGGTGCGTAGCTTGCCGCTTCCGGTGCGTTCTTGGCGATATTGTTCAGCTGTGCCGACAGATCGGTCACGCCGGCGCCGAACGCTTCGTCGCGGATCGCTTCGGAGGTGTCATAGTCGAAACCGGCCAGGCCCAGGATGTTGCCCAGGACGCGCAGCACTTTCCAGGCTGGACGGGTTTCCGCCAGCGGCTTGACGGTGCCGTTGAAGCTTTGCGCGCGGCCTTCGCAGTTGACGAAGGTGCCCGAGGTTTCAGCGAACGGGGAAATCGGCAGCAGCACGTCGGCGTAATCCATGCCGTGCTTGAAGGCAGACATCGCCACGACCATGTCGGCGCCATCGAGGGCGGCGCGGGCCGCTTGCGGATTGGCGGCATCGAGTTCCGGCTCGGCGTGCAGCAGCACGTAGGCTTTTTTCGGAGCAGCAAAGGCGGCTTGCACGTTGGCGCGCGGCTTGGCGACCAGGTGCGCGCCTACCGTGTTGGCCGCTTCCGTCAGGTAACCGAGCTTGGCGCCCGTCTGTTCGGCGATCCATTGCGCGGCAGCATGCAGTTGCGACGCTTGGGGGTGTTGCGTTGCCGCGTTACCCAGCAGCACGGCACCGTGGTCGCCGGCCATCAGGCTGGCGGCGATGGCGACGGCCACGTCCGAAGCAACAACTGCTTCAAAACCGGCTGGCGCGGTGATTTCTTTCGCTTTAGCAACAGCGACGACCACTTCCGACAAGGCCGCCAGCCAATCGCTTGGCGCGACGATCATCTTGTTGGCGATGGTGATCAGTTGATCATCGTCGGAGGCGTGCAGGATCGACAGCTTGGCGCCGCCCTTGACGGACGCGCGCAAACGCGTGGCCAGCAATGGGTGATCCTTGCGCAGGAACGAGCCGATGACGAAGGCGCGCTTGATCTGGCCAAATTCGTTGATCGGCATGCCCAGCCAAGGTTTCACGCCGGCGTCGAGCGCGAAGTCGGTCTGGCGCAGGCGGAAGTCGACGTGCTCGGAACCGAGGCCGTGGACGACTTTTTGCAGCAGGACCAGCTCTTCGACGGTCGAATGCGGGGTGGCCAGCGCGGCGATGGCGTCAGCGCCATGCTCGTGCTTGATATTTTTCAAACCGTGCGCCACGTATTCCAGCGCGGTCTGCCAATCGACTTCTTTCCACTCGTTGCCTTGTTTCAGCATCGGGGACGTCAGGCGTTCGGCGCTGTCCAGCGCTTCGTACGAGAAACGGTCCTTGTCCGAGATCCAGCACTCGTTGACGGCTTCGTTTTCCAGCGGCAGTACGCGCTTGACCTTGCCAGCTTTCACTTGCACGATCAGGTTCGAGCCGAGGCCGTCATGCGGGCTGACCGATTTGCGGCGCGACAGTTCCCACGTACGGGCGCTGTAGCGGAACGGCTTCGAGGTCAGTGCGCCGACCGGGCACAGGTCGATCATATTGCCCGACAGTTCGGAGTCGACCGTCTGGCCGACAAACGACACGATTTCCGAGTGCTCGCCGCGGCCGATCATGCCCAGCTCCATCACGCCGGCCACTTCCTGGCCAAAGCGTACGCAGCGGGTGCACTGGATGCAGCGCGACATCTCTTGCATGGAAACCAGCGGACCGGCTTCCTTCGGCGTGACGACGCGCTTGTCTTCCTTGTAGCGCGATTCGCTCTTGCCGTAACCGACGGCCAAGTCTTGCAACTGGCATTCGCCGCCCTGATCGCAGATAGGGCAATCGAGCGGGTGGTTAATCAGCAAGAATTCCATGACCGACTTTTGCGCCTGCACAGCTTTATCGCTGGCGGAGCGCACGATCATGCCGGCACTGACCGGGGTCGCACAAGCGGGCAAAGGCTTCGGCGCCTTTTCCACTTCGACCAGGCACATGCGGCAGTTCGCTGCGATCGACAATTTCTTGTGATAGCAGAAGTGCGGAATGTAGGTTCCCAATTTGTTGGCGGCGTCCATCACCATGCTACCAGCAGGGACTTCGACTTTTTTGCCGTCTATTTCGATTTCAACCATGGTGATCGTTACCTGACGCAGCTTAGATATATGCGGGCACTAAGCAATGCTTGTGCTCGATATGATATTCAAATTCTTCACGGAAATTCTTAATGAAGGCCCGTACCGGCATGGCAGCCGCATCGCCCAGCGCGCAAATGGTGCGGCCCTGGATGTTGTCGGCGATCGAGTTGAGCATGTCCAGGTCGTCTGGACGACCCTGCCCCTGCTCGATGCGGTGCACCATGCGGTACATCCAGCCTGTGCCTTCACGGCAAGGCGTACACTGGCCGCACGATTCTTCAAAGTAGAAGTAGGACAGGCGTTCCAGCGCCTTCACCATGCAGCGTGTTTCGTCCATCACGATGACGGCGCCCGAACCCAACATCGAACCGGCTTTCGCGATCGAGTCATAGTCCAGGTCGGTCTGCATCATGATGTCGCCGCGGATCACCGGCGCGGACGAGCCGCCAGGAATCACGGCCTTGATCTTTTTGCCACCGCGCATGCCGCCTGCCAGTTCCAGCAGGGTCGCAAACGGGGTGCCGAGCGGTACTTCGTAGTTGCCCGGTTTTTCCACGTCGCCCGAGATCGAGAAGATCTTCGAACCGCCATTGTTCGGCTTGCCCATGGCCAGGTATTTCTCTGGACCGATGTTCAGCACGAAAGGCACGGCCGCGAAGGTTTCCGTGTTGTTGATCGTCGTCGGCTTGCCGTACAGGCCGAACGAGGCGGGGAAAGGCGGCTTGAAGCGCGGCTGGCCTTTCTTGCCTTCCAGCGATTCGAGCAGGGCCGTTTCTTCGCCGCAGATGTAGGCGCCATAACCATGGTGCGCATGCAACTGGAACGAGAACTCGCTGCCCATGATCTTGTCACCGAGGAAACCGGCGGCGCGCGCCTCTTCCAGCGCTTCCTCGAAACGCAGGTATTCCTGGAAGATTTCACCGTGGATATAGTTGTAGCCAACGGTGATGCCCATCGCATAAGCGCCAATGGCCATGCCTTCGATCAGCGCATGGGGATTGTAACGAATGATGTCGCGGTCCTTGAAAGTGCCCGGTTCGCCTTCATCTGTATTGCAGACGAGGTATTTCTGGCCCGGGAACTGGCGCGGCATGAAGCTCCACTTCAAGCCGGTAGGGAAACCCGCGCCGCCACGGCCGCGCAAGGACGAGGCCTTGAGGTCGGCGATGATCTGTTCCGGCGTGATTTTCTCTTCCAGGATACGCCGCAGGGCCGAATAGCCGCCGCGGTTCACATAATCTTGCAAATGCCAGTTCTTGCCATCCAGATCCTTCAGGATCAATGGATCGATATGGCGGTTGTGGAGTGACGTCATTTCTTGAGTTCCTCCAGCATGGCGTCGATTTTCTCGTTCGACATCCAGCTGCACATGGTTTTATTACTGACCAGCAAGACCGGCGCATCGCCGCAAGCACCCATGCACTCGCCCTCAACCAGGGTGAACTGGCCGTCTGCGGTGGTTTCGCGGAAATCGATACCGAGTTTCTGCTTCAGGTACTCTGCAGCGCGCACGCCGCCCGACAGGGCGCATGGCAGGTTGGTGCACACGGTGATCTTGTGCTTGCCCACGGGCTTGACGTTGTACATATTGTAGAACGTGGCCACTTCCTGCACGGCAATCGCCGGCATGCCGATGTAGTCGGCCAGTTCCTTCATGGTTTCCGGCGCCAGCCAGCCCAGTTCATCCTGGGCATGGGCCAGCGCGGCCATGACGGCCGACTGACGCTGGTCGGCCGGGTACTTGGCCAGCTCGCGGTCAATTTTCTTATAGCATTGCTCTGATAACAACATACTTTTTGCCTCTTAGCGGTCAATACTGCCGAACACGATATCTTGCGTCCCGATGATGGTCACGGCGTCGGCAAGCATGTGCCCACGCGCCATCTCGTCGAGCGACTGCAAGTGGGCGTAGTCTGGCGCGCGCAGTTTCATGCGGTACGGCTTGTTGGCGCCATCGGACACCAGGTACACGCCGAACTCGCCCTTCGGATGTTCCACGGCGCTGTAGGCCTCGCCCGGCGGCACGTGGAAACCTTCCGTGAACAGCTTGAAGTGGTGAATCAGCGATTCCATGTTGGTCTTCATGTCGACGCGGCCCGGAGGCGCCACCTTGCGGTTGCTGGTCATGACAGGACCTTCATTGTTGCGCAGCCACTCCACGCATTGCTTGATGATGCGGTTCGACTGGCGCAGCTCTTCCACGCGGACCAGGTAGCGGTCGTAGCAATCGCCGTTGGTGCCGATAGGAATGTCGAAATCCATCAGGTCGTACACTTCGTACGGCTGTTTCTTGCGCAAATCCCACTGCACGCCCGAGCCGCGCAGCATGGCGCCCGTAAAGCCCATGGCCAGCGCATCTTCCGGCGAGACCACGCCGATGCCGACGGTACGCTGTTTCCAGATACGGTTGTCGGTCAGCAGGGTTTCGTACTCGTCCACCGAGTTCGGGAAGCGGCGCGCGAAGTCTTCGATGAAGTCCAGCAGCGAACCCTGGCGGTTTTCGTTGAGCTTGCCGATGGCCTTGGCGTTGCGGATGATCGACGCCTTGTGCTGCGGCATCGCGTCCGGCAGGTCGCGGTACACGCCGCCCGGGCGGTAGTAGGCCGCGTGCATGCGCGCGCCCGAGACTGCCTCGTAGGCGTCGAACAAGTCTTCGCGGTCGCGGAAGCAATACAGGAACGGGCCCATGGCGCCAACGTCCAGCGCGTGGGTGCCGAGCCACATCAGGTGATTCAGGATGCGCGTCATCTCGTCGAACATGACGCGGATGTATTGCGCGCGCAGCGGCACTTCCAGACCCAGCATCTTTTCGATGGCCATCACGTACGCATGTTCATTGCACATCATCGACACATAGTCGAGACGGTCCATGTACGGCACGGATTGCAGATAGGTCTTCTGTTCGGCCAGCTTTTCGGTGGCGCGGTGCAGCAGGCCGATATGCGGGTCGGCGCGCTGGATGACTTCGCCATCCATCTCCAGCACCAGGCGCAGCACACCGTGCGCGGCCGGATGCTGCGGCCCAAAGTTCAGGGTGTAGTTCTTAATCTCAGCCATTATTTCATCCCGTAATGTTCTTCGCGGATCACGCGCGGCACGTTTTCCCGCGGCTCGATCGTCACGGGCTGGTAAATCACGCGCTTTTGTTCCGGATCGTAACGCATCTCGACATAGCCGGAGACGGGGAAATCCTTGCGGAACGGATGGCCGATGAAACCGTAGTCGGTCAGCAGGCGGCGCAAGTCGTTGTGGCCTTCGAAGAGGATGCCCAGCAGGTCGAACGCTTCGCGCTCGTACCAGTTGACGGCGCGCCAGATGCCGACCACGGAGGGCAGCAGCGGCATGTCGTCGTCGGGCGCGAACACGCGCACGCGCACGCGCCAGTTGTGCTTGACCGACAGCAAGTGCGAAACGGCCGCGAAACGCAGGCCGTCCCAGCTGCCGTCGCCATAGGTCGAGTAGTCGACGCCGCACAGGTCGAGCAATTGCTCGAAATGCAGGCTCGGATCATCGCGCAAGGTCTGCATCACGGCGAGGTAGTCCTCGGCCTTGACCTGCAAGGTGACTTCGCCCAGTGCAACCGTCGTGCTAACGCGATCGCCCAGGGCAGTGCCGAGGGCGTTTTGCAATACTTCTAAATGTGTTGTCATAATCTGAAGCGGCCCGGTTAGCGTGCGATCGTGCTGGTACGCTTGATCTTGTTCTGCAACTGCATGATGCCGTACAGCAAGGCTTCAGCGGTCGGCGGACAGCCAGGCACATACACGTCGACGGGCACGATGCGGTCGCAACCGCGCACCACGGAATAGGAGTAATGGTAGTACCCGCCGCCATTGGCGCAGGAACCCATCGAGATGACCCAGCGTGGCTCTGCCATCTGGTCGTAGACCTTGCGCAGGGCCGGCGCCATCTTGTTGCACAGGGTGCCGGCAACGATCATGACGTCGGACTGACGCGGCGACGGACGAAACACGACGCCGAAACGGTCCATATCGTAGCGGGCTGCGCCCACATGCATCATTTCGACCGCACAGCAGGCCAGACCGAACGTCATCGGGAACATAGACCCGGTGCGCGCCCAGTTGATCAGCTTGTCGGCCGAGGTGGTGATGAAACCTTCGCTTAATACGCCTTCAATAGCCATGGCTTATTCCCAGTCAAGGGCACCTTTCTTCCAAATGTACCAAAATCCGACCACGAATTCAGCGATGAACACCATCATCGTGACGAAACCGGCCCAGCCCAGGTCGCGCATTGCAACGCCCCATGGGAAAAAGAATGCCGTTTCCAGATCGAACAAAATAAACAGGATTGCGACCAGATAGTAGCGCACATCGAATTTCATGCGCGCGTCTTCGAATGCTTCAAAACCACATTCGTACGGGGAGAGTTTTGCTGCGTCAGGCTTGTTAGGACCTAACAGGCGCCCCAGGAGCTGGGGAGCGATACCGACACCGAGGCCGATAATAATGAACAGCAGGACGGGGAAGTAATTTTCGAGGTTCACGATTGATAAGCTTATATTGAACGATCGGTTAAATGAGGACGCTGCGATCATTTGCAGCGTATCTAACGCACGACCCCAATCAAAGCTAAGACCAGGATCGAACGACACATCCTCGTAAAAAAAGCCAGCAACTTTGTACGAGCCATGGCTCGTGCGCCGTTGCTGGCTTCTGATTTCTGGTGCCGACGACGAGACTCGAACTCGTACAGCTTGCGCCACTACCCCCTCAAGATAGCGTGTCTACCAATTTCACCACGTCGGCGGTAAGGCCCGTATTCTACTCTGCTTTGCCGCTAAAGTTAATGCACAAATGCATCAAAACACAGATAAAAACGATAAATTTTTACATCTTCCAGCGCGTCACGATTTTTTCCTGCCGCACTGCTGAAACATTGAGCAATAATCTGCCCGTAATGAGAATTACTCTCGATGAGGTATCGAGTTGCTACAGAATTACTTCGGAATCGCGCCTGCCGGGGTGCTGGCAACCGGTGCGGCCGCTGCCGGAGCACTGGCCGCCGGAGCTGCCGCAGGTACCGTCGTCGGGATCGCGCCCGCGCCGGTGACCGGCACTGGCTTGACGACTTTGTCCATCACGCCGCCGCCCACCGTGGTGGCGCGCTGATTGGCCATCAGCGACAGGGCCAGCGTGGCGCCGAAGAAGATCGCGGCGGCAACGCCCGTCGACTTCGACATGAAGTTCGACGAACCCGTCGCACCGAACAGGCTGCCCGAGGCGCCCGAGCCGAAGGCGGCACCCATGTCGGCGCCCTTGCCGTGCTGCAGCAACACCAGCGCGATAATCGACAATGCCGAAATAACCTGTACTACCACTACCAGATTGAACATCATGTTCATTGCAATTCCATTCTCAGTTTAAATTAATTCAATCGGCGGCGTGAATAATCGCCAGGAAATCCGCCGCCTTCAATGCTGCTCCACCGATCAGACCGCCATCGATATCCGGCATCGCCATCAATTCTTTTGCGTTCTCCGGCTTCATGCTGCCGCCGTACAGGATCTGCACGCCGGCGGCCGCTACCGCATTCTTTTCTGCCAGCTGGGCGCGCAATACCTGATGCACGTCCTGCGCCATCTGCGGCGTGGCCGTCTTGCCCGTGCCGATGGCCCACACCGGCTCGTAGGCCAGCACCAGCTTTGCCACGTCGTCGGCGGAAATGGCCGCCAGCACGGCACCCAGCTGCTGCGCCACGACCGCGTCGGTCTGGCCCGCTTCGCGCTGCGCCAGCGTCTCGCCGATGCAGACGATAGGCGTGATGCCTGCCGCCAGCGCGGCAACCGTCTTGGCCGCCACTTGCGCATCGCTCTCGCCATGGTAGGCACGGCGCTCGGAATGCCCAATCACCACATAGCCGCAGCCGAAATCCTGCAGCATGGCGGCCGAGATTTCGCCCGTGTAGGCGCCGCTGGCGTGCGCGGACACATCCTGCGCGCCCCAGCCCAGCGCCGTGCCTGCCAATTGCGCCTGGCACTGCGCCAGATACGGCGCAGGCACACAGACGGCGCTGGCGGCGCCAGAAGCAGCCAGGCCAGCAACTATTTCAGACAATAACACCGCGTTCGAGGTGCGACTGCCGTTCATTTTCCAATTTCCGACGACGAGTTTGCGACGCATAGTAGCCTAAATTCTTAATAACCCGTCATTCTAACTCCGGCACCGATGCCGGTCAAACAGGCAGTGCCCCGTTTCAGGCAACTTGCAACATGATCTTGCCCACGTGCGTGCTCGCTTCCATCAAGGCATGCGCCTCGTTGGCCTTTTCCAACGGGAAAGTTTGATAGATCACGGGCTTGATCTTGCCCGCCTCGATCAGCGGCCAGACGGTCGTGCGCAGGTGGTGCGCGATGGCCGCCTTGAAGGCGACGGAACGGGGGCGCAAGGTGGAACCTGTCACTGTCAGGCGACGGCGCAGCAAGGCGCCCAGGTCCAGTTCCGCCTTGGTGCCGCCCTGCACGGCGATCAGGCCGATGCGGCCATCATCGGCCAGGCAGTCGATTTCGCGCGGCAGGTAGTCGCCGCCCACCATGTCGAGGATGACGTCGACGCCTTTGCCATCGGTCAATTCCTTGACGACGGCGACGAAATCCTCCGTGCGGTAATTGATACCGCGTTCGGCGCCCAGCGCCTCGCAGGCGCGCGCCTTCTCGTCGCTGCCCGCCGTGGCGAACACGCGGTGGCCGAGCGCGGCCGCCAATTGAATGGCCGTCACGCCGATGCCGGACGTGCCGCCCTGCACCAATAACGTTTCGCCATCGGCCAGCGCGCAGCGGTCGAACACATTGCTCCAGACGGTAAAGAAGTTTTCCGGCAGGGACGCGCCTTCCAGCGCCGTCAAGCCTTTCGGCAAGGGCAGGCACTGGCCGGCGGGTGCGGCGCAGTATTCGGCATAGCCGCCGCCCTGCACCAGCGCACAGACGAGGTCGCCCTTCTTGAATGCCGTGTTGCTGAAATCGCCATCGACGACTTCGCCCGCCACTTCCAGGCCCGGCAAGTCGGAGGCGCCCGCAGGCGGCGCATACTTGCCCAGGCGCTGCAGCACGTCCGGGCGGTTGATGCCGGCCGCATGCACCTTGATCAGCAGTTCGCCCGCCTTATATTGCGGCGTGGGACGTTCGGCGATCTGCAAAACGTCGGCGGGACCTGGCTGGCTGATGGCAACTGCACGCATGGCGGGACTCTTTCAAGGGAAAACGGCGATTGTACGCCAAGCCGTCCACCCTTGCAGGCCGCTACATGGCCTCTCAGCCACCGCCCGTTTTCGACTGGCGCGGCAAGGGCGTGCCCGGCTTCCATTGGGCCGACAGGGCCTGCCCTTCCTCGACTTGCTCATGCGTCATTTTGCGCACCACGGCGGCGCGCTGGTCGGCCGCATTCGCGTTGCCATTCGCGGCCGCCAGGTTCCACAGCATGTAGGCGATGACATTGTCCTGCTGCACGCCACCCATGTGATAGCGGTACATCAGGCCCAGCACCTGCTGCGCCTCGGCATGGTTCTGCTCGGCGGCCTTGCGGAACCAGCCGACGGCCTGCTTGTGATCCTGCAGCACGGCGTTGCCCGTGTAATACATAGCGCCCACCACGTACTGGGCGTCGGCCTTGCCCTGCTCGGCCGCCTTGCGGTGCCAGAACATGGCTTGCTTGTAATCCTGCGGCAAGCCCCGCCCCATGTAATACATCAAACCCAGCAAATGCTGGGCATCGGCATTGCCGGTCTTAGCAAGGGGCAATATTTCTTTGTAAGCCAGCGCGTAATTCTTGTTGTTGTAGGCGCTGGCGCCTTCGGCGAAGCCGGCCCGCGCGGGTAGCTGTATCGTCAACAGCATGAGTAATGTAATGATCAGTTTTTTCATCGGAATGGGATGTGGTCTGACAACTTATTCTTGTCCTGCAGAAGGCCTGCGGCAGGATGCTTTTACTTCCAGCTAACTTTGCCCAGGCCCTCGACGCTGACATCGCGATTGGCCGGTTTGCCGTACACCACAACCGAACCGAGTCCGCTCAGGTTCAGCTTGGCATTCGTATGGGCATTCACCGTAGCATTACCCAGGCCGCTCAATTCCAGGTTGACGGCATCGACTTCGAACTGCTGCGCGTTCAGGCTGCCCAGGCCGCCCAGGCTCGCTTTCAGCAGGCGTCCGCGTCCGCCCAGCACCACGGAACCGGCGCCCTGCAAGTCCAGCTCGGCACGCTCATTGTTGCCGATCCACAGCTGCATGCTGCCCACGCCGCCCAGGCTGGCATTGAGCTTGCGGTAGTCGCCCACCAGCTTGATGCTGCCCGCCCCTTCCAGCGACAAGGTCAGTTCCTCGCCCTTGAAACCCGTGATGTCGGTGCTGCCGAAGCCTTCCGAGCTCAGTTCGCGCAGGTTCGGCAAGACCAGGTCGGCGCGGATCGACGAAGGGCCGAGCTTGAAGCCGCGCACTTCCGTTTCGATGTGCAGGGTGTCGCCGCTTTGCGCCGTGCTGACATCGGCGATGTAGCGCTTGTCGGCCGTGATGCTCAGCGAAGGCACGTTGCCCTGGCGGATGCGCACCTCCATCACGCCGTCGAGCTTGACCCGCACCACGCGGGCGTCGACGTTGCGCATCTCTAGCAAGCGGGTCTCGGCGGCCACGCCGCGCACCAGGCCCAGTGTCGCCAGGAACAGCAGCGCCAGTTGCAGTATCTTTTTCATGTAGTGCATCCTCGGTATCTTGTTTTTATGTCTTGCGGCGCCCGCGTCGGGCGGCCGGCATTGCATCGCGCCTTGCACTCTAGCAGCGCGGAAAATGACTGGCAATCAATTATGCGAAACGGGCTTTTTCGGCCGCGTTCAGGCGCTTGGCCTTGACGACCACCACTTGCATGGCAGCCTTGTTTGCTGGCGCAGCCACGGTGGCCGTGGAACTGGCCACTTGCAGGGCCGGGGCGGCCGGAGCGATGGCGTAGCAGCCGGCGCCGAGCACGATGGCGGCGGCAACGGCGATGATTTCCATGTTTTTAGCGACGTTCATGTTGTTCTCCTCGGGTGTCTGGCAGTGGGCTTGCGGTATGGTGTCACTATAGCCATACCGCCCCCGCCAGACACGCCGATTGCGACGAACTGCGCTTTTGGCAGGCTGGCCTGACAAAAACGCGGATGAACGCGCAGATCGCTGCGCTTGCAGCTTAAAACTCTTCCCACTCGTCGGCGCCGGACTTGGCCGCCTTGACGGGCTTGGCCGGCGACAGCGCACGGGCCGGCGCGCGCGGCGCTGGCGCGGCCGGTTTCGCCTTGAGGCGCGCCACCGGTGCGGATGCCGCAGCAGGGCCAGCATCGCCCAGGCGGAACATGCCGACGGCTTGCGCCAGGTCCACGGCCTGTTCCTGCAGGCTTTCCGCGGCGGCCGCAGCTTGCTCGACGAGGGCAGCGTTCTGCTGCGTCATGGTGTCCATGTGCGTGACGGCCGTATTGATCTCGCCGATGCCGGCGCTCTGTTCGCGGCTGGCCACCGTGATCTCGCTCATGATGGTCGTCAGTTGCTGCACCGAGGCCACCACTTGGTCCATGGTCTGGCCCGCTTCATTGACGAGGCGGCCGCCCGCATCGACCTTCTCCACTGAATCGCCGATCAATTCCTTGATTTCCTTCGCCGCGCCAGCGGAGCGTTGCGCCAGGTTGCGCACTTCGGATGCGACCACGGCAAAGCCCCTGCCCTGCTCGCCCGCGCGTGCCGCCTCGACGGCCGCGTTCAGGGCCAGGATATTCGTCTGGAAGGCGATGCCGTCGATCACGCCGATGATGTCGACGATCTTGCGCGAGCTTTCCTGGATGCCGGCCATGGTGCCCACCACCTGCTGCACCACGCGGCCGCCCTTGGCCGCCACTTCCGAGGCGGACACGGCCAGTTCGTTGGCCGCATGCGCGTTTTCCGCATTCTGTTTCACCGTCGAGGTCAGCTCATCCATCGAGCTGGCTGTTTCCTCCAGCGCGCCCGCCTGTGCTTCCGTGCGCGAGGACAGGTCGGCATTGCCGGCGGCGATATCGGCCGATTCGCTGCGCACCAGGGTGCTGATGCTGCGGATCTGTACCAGCACGGTGGCGATCTTTTCGACGAACAAATTAAAGGCCTTGGCGATCTGCGCCAGCTCGTCCGAACCTTCCGCGTCGAGGCGGCTGGTCAGGTCGCCGTCGCCCGTGGCGATCGCTTCCATCGCATCACGGACCAGACCGAGGCGGCGCAAGGCGCGCGCGACCAGCACGCTCAAGACGGTGGCGGCCAGGGCCAGCACCAGCAAGGCCGTCAGGACCGAGGCGCGCAGCATGGAAGTCAATGCCTGCGTCGCTTCCGCCCGGTCGAGCACGGTAGCCAGCAGCCAGTCGCTGCCTGGCACTTTACTCACATGCAAGATGCCGTTACGGTCGCCCAGGCGGATGGCGGCGCCGTCGCCGCTCTTTTCGATATCGGCCAGCGCCTGCGCGCTCAGGCCCGGGTCGAGCTCGGCCAGCGGCTTCAGGGTCAGCTTGCCGTCCGGGTGGGCGATGATCTTGCCGCCGCCGTCGACAAGGAAGGCGTAGCTGGATGCCGTCGGCTTGATCGAAGCGACGTTTTGCACGACAGCATCCATCATCACATCGGCCGCCATCACGCCCGTCACGCTGCCCTTGCCGCGCAGCGGCTCGGCAAACGTCACCACCAGCTTGCCCGTGCTGGCGCCGATATACGGCGCCGTGATGATGGGGCCGCCCACTTCGGACGCCAGCTTGTACCAGGGCCGTGCCGTGGGATCGTAGTCGGCGGCGCGCTTGCGCTCCTGCGAAAAGACGGCGTGCTTGTCGGCAAAGCCGATATACGCCATGTCGAACGTGCCTGCCTGCTCGGCCGCCTTCAGCGCCGGCAAGGGATCGGCCGCCGTGGCGCCCTGCTTG
Source organism: Janthinobacterium aestuarii (assembly GCF_046113285.1). Lineage (NCBI taxonomy): Bacteria > Pseudomonadati > Pseudomonadota > Betaproteobacteria > Burkholderiales > Oxalobacteraceae > Janthinobacterium > Janthinobacterium aestuarii. The sequence goes on along the minus strand of NZ_CP142524.1, from coordinate 1,938,056 downwards.
AGCGAGCCCACGACGGCTTGCTTGGAACGCAGCCATTCGGCGATGGCTTGCGCATGGCTGTGCGACAACTGCAGCATCTGCGTGTCGAGCGCGGCCAGGGTACTTGCGCGCGTCGTGAAGAAATTGGCGATGGCGACGGCCAGCATGGCCAGCACGACGATGGAAACGGCGATGGCGATCAGCCGCGCCTTAAGGGAGGACAACATGGTGCATCCAATAAAAAAGAGAAAATCGGGAGGGATGCGCCATGGTCAGGGAATAAGATTTTGTCGTCAAGCAATAACGACTCTCGATTACCCATAAACAACAATTGATACCTTATATTAAGCACACGATAATAAAATACCAACTATATCTCGCCGCGCAGCTTGCGCAGAGCCGGCGAATCGCCGCCCGTCGCTTCGATGCGGAAGCGGGCAAACGCCTGCTCCAGCTCGGGGTACCGGCGCAAGCCGCCCTCCGTAAAATAGCGCCCGCCGGGGATATCGCCCCATGGCAGTGGTGCGCTCAAGGCGCCGCTGCCCGCCAGGGCCAGCAGCGGCTCGAGCGCGCTGCGCAGGTCGGCCACCTCGCCGTCGGCGCTCGCTAGGCGGGCCAGCAACTGCTCCAGTTCGGCGGCACAGGCTTGCAAACGCTGCTGATCCATCTTCTCTCCTCAATTCTTGATCGTGCCGATCAGCACGGGGGCCGACCACAAGCTGCGGTTGGGGAGCAAATACTGCTGCGCCCCGCCCTTGCGCCGCACCAGCCCGCCCAACTCTTCCGTCGGCGCGACCTGGCTGACGAACACGTTGACGGTGCCCTTGGGCATGATCTGATACACATCATACAGCGGCGCCTCGCTCTTCAAGGGCAAGCCGAAGCAGTCGGCCAGGGTGGCGCAGCGGCCCGATGCCAGCTGCAACTGCGCGCTGGTGGTGAAATATGGCGAATACGGCGACACATTCTGGCCATGCGGCACGATTTTTACCAGCGCGGCAGCCATGGGCTGCAGGTCCGGCAAGGTGCTGCCGGACGCGAGCTGCTCGACGGCCCGCGCATAGAGGGTGTCGGCCGAGGCGGCAGGATCGGCGGTGCGCAGTTCGCGCAAAAATTGCTGCCCTGGCCCGCTATCGAGATAGGAGTCGATAGCCTCACGCGGCAAGCCCGCCGTCCTGAAGGTGCTGAGGTCGTTGATTTCGCGCGCATGCACGGCGCGCAAGGCGTCGAGGTCTTGCGCCGGCATGGCCCCAGACGCGGCGGCGATGGGGATGGGCAGCGGCACCGGCGTGGGTGCGTTGTCCAGCTGTGCCCAGGCGCCGGGCGAAACGGCAAGCAGAAAGGCGGCGGCCAGCCCGCAGAATGTGCGCATGCTGCATCTCCTTGGAAGACTCGTTCGAGGGAAAATCCCACTTCGAATCTACAAGGCGCGGCAGCGGCCGATACGCGCTGGATCAAGGCCCGTGCACGCGTCGGCATACATCTTCGATACAGCGCAAACGCCGCGCATAAAAAAACCGCCAGGGCTTGCGCGCTGGCGGTTGTTGAGCATGCGGCCGAGGCCGCATTCAGGCGAACCCGAAGGAAATTAAGCGGCTGGCGCTTCGTTGCCTTCAGCAGCTTTCATCGACAGCTTCAAGCGGCCGCGGTCGTCCGTTTCCAGCACTTTGACGCGGACCAGCTGGCCTTCTTTCAGGTAGTCGGCCACGGCGTTGACGCGCTCGTTGGCGATCTGCGAGATGTGCAGCAAGCCGTCCTTGCCTGGCATGACTTGCACGATGGCGCCGAAGTCCAGCAGTTTCAGCACGGTGCCTTCGTAGGTCTTGCCCACTTCGACGGAGGCCGTCAGTTCTTCGATGCGGCGCTTGGCTTCCTGGCCGGCGGCAGCGTCAACGGAAGCGATGGTGACCACGCCTTCGTCGCTGATGTCGATCTGGGTGCCCGTCTCTTCGGTCAGCGCGCGGATCACGGCGCCGCCCTTGCCGATCACGTCACGGATTTTTTCCGGGTTGATCTTGATGGTGATCAGACGCGGTGCGAAATCGGACAGTTCGGTTTTGACGTGCGGCATGGCTTTTTGCATTTCGCCCAGGATGTGCTCGCGGCCTTCCTTGGCTTGCGCCAGTGCCACTTGCATGATTTCCTTGGTGATGCCCATGATCTTGATGTCCATCTGCAGCGCCGTGATACCGTTGCGGGTACCGGCTACCTTGAAGTCCATGTCGCCCAGGTGATCTTCGTCGCCCAGGATGTCGGACAGCACGGCAAACTTGCCGCCTTCCTTGATCAGGCCCATGGCGATACCGGCCACGTGTTCTTTCATCGGCACGCCGGCGTCCATCAGTGCCAGGCAGCCGCCGCACACCGATGCCATCGACGAGGAACCGTTCGATTCCGTGATTTCCGATACCAGGCGCACCGAGTAGCTGAACTCTTCGGCTGCCGGCAGGGCGGCGATCAGCGCGCGCTTGGCCAGGCGGCCGTGGCCGATTTCGCGGCGTTTTGGCGTACCGACACGGCCCGTTTCGCCGGTGGCGAACGGAGGCATGTTGTAATGCAGCATGAACGAATCGGTGAACTCGCCCATCAGCGCATCGATCTTCTGGCTGTCGCGGGCGGTGCCCAAGGTAGCGACGACCAGCGCCTGCGTTTCGCCGCGCGTAAACAGGGCCGAACCGTGGGTGCGTGGCAGCACGCTGGTGCGGATCGAGATCGGACGCACGGTGCGCGTGTCGCGGCCGTCGATGCGTGGCTCGCCGTCCAGGATCTGCGTACGCACGATCTTGGCTTCGATGTCGAACAGGATGTTGTTCACTTCAGCGCTGTCGATCGACGCGCCGCCGTTGGCAGCCGCTTCGGCCGACAGGTCGGCGATCACTTCCGACGTTGCCGCTTTCAGCTTGGCCGTACGCTCTTGCTTGTCCTTGGTTTGATACGCATCATTGATCTTGGCGTTGGCGAAATGCGCGACGCGGGCGATCAGTGCTTCGTTTTTCGGCGCAGGCGCCCATTCCACTTCCGGCTTGCCGCCGTCACGCACCAGGTCGTGAATCGCGTCGATGACGACTTTCATCTGGTCGTGGCCGAAGACCACGGCGCCCAGCATGATTTCTTCGGACAGCTGTTTCGCTTCCGATTCGACCATCAGCACGGCCGTTTCGGTACCGGCGACCACCAGGTCCATTTCCGACGTTTTCAGTTGCTGGACGGTCGGGTTCAGGATGTACTGGCCGTTGGCGTAACCGACGCGCGCGGCGCCGATAGGACCGTTGAAAGGCACGCCCGACACGCACAGGGCGGCGGAGGCGCCGATCATGGCGGCGATGTCCGGATCGATTTCAGGGTTGACCGACAACACGTGAATGATGACTTGCACTTCATTCAGGTAGCCTTCCGGGAACAGCGGACGGATAGGACGGTCGATCAGACGCGATGTCAGTGTTTCTTTTTCGGAAGGACGGCCTTCGCGCTTGAAAAAACCGCCCGGAATTTTACCGGCAGCATAGGTTTTTTCGACATAATCAACCGTCAAAGGGAAGAAATCCTGGCCTGGCTTGGCATCTTTGCGTGCCACCACCGTTGCCAGAACGACGGTATCTTCGATCGACACCAGCACTGCGCCGGATGCCTGACGCGCGATTTCGCCGGTTTCCAGGGTCACTTGATGTTGACCGTACTGGAAGGTTTTCGTAACTTTGTTAAACATGGGGTATCCCTTTTCTAATTGCCGACAGATTTTCAGGGGCTGTCGTTCACCTCACCACAGGCGGCGTAAAAATGCTGCCTTTACTTGTTACCACCTTTGCTACTTTACTTTTAAAACATGATATCGGTAGAGAATACTGTACTTCTCGACATAAATCCGGAATTCAAATGACAAAATGCCCGCGTCAGCGAACTGGCGCAGGCATTTCTGTATAAACCTTGTACGGCAAAAATTACTTGCGCAGACCAAGTTTAGCGATCAGGTCGCGATAACGGGTAGCGTCTTTAGCCTTCAGGTAGGACAACAGGCTCTTACGACGGTTGACCATCATGATCAGGCCGCGGCGGGAGTGGTGATCTTTCGAGTGGGCTTTGAAGTGGCCGTTCAGTTCGTTGATGCGAGCTGTCAGCAGTGCAACTTGCACTTCAGGGGAGCCGGTGTCGTTTTGACCACGTGCGTTGTCCGCGATAATAGCGGCTTTGTTGATGTTTTCTACTGTCATGATAAACCTTTCACATGCGGTGCACAGAGTCTGAACCCTATCCACCGTGAACTACGATTATTAAAATACTGGCCTAGGCTTCCAACCAGACGCGCAAGTATATCGGAAAAATGCCCGCCTGTATCCTGCCGTGCGGGCTTTTCTCGGTGCATGATAGGATTTTCCTGCATTTCAGGAGGTCCAACATGAAAAAACTGCTCAAATTAGCAACACCACTGCTGTTTGCCGTGCTGGCCGGCTGCGCCAGCTGGAACGCCCCGCCACCGCAGCCGGGCGAGCCGCGCACCGCCGTGGAAGCACGCCTCGGCCGTCCGACGAATATCTACCAGTTGCCCACGGGGCCCGAACTCGAATACGCGACGGGGCCGTACGGCCAGTACACGTATATGGCCCGCTTCGGCCCCGACGACAAGTTGATTTCCTACGAACAGGTGCTCGACACGCCGGGCTTTGCCCGCATCAAGGTAGGCGTGTCGACGCAGCAAGACGTGCTGCACACCCTGGGCCGCCCGACGGAAACATCGTATCTGCCGCTGCCCAAGCTCTACGTCTGGTCCTACCGCTACAAGGAATCGGGCGTGTGGGATTCCATGATGCACGTGCACTTCGACCACGACGGCATCGTGCGCATGATGATGAACGGGCCCGATCCGGCCAAGGAAGAGCGCCGCTTCTTCTGGTGACGAGCGTCTTGCACCAAGACTAGCGCCTATCCCAAATGCAAATTCTGGGGTCTGACCCCGGCTTACGGCTGCGGGTCGATGCGCTCATCCTTGGCATGCAGCTTGTTCAAGGCCGACAAATACGCCTTGGCCGACGCGACGATGATGTCGGGGTCGGCGCCCACGCCGTTGACGATGCGCCCATCGCGCGAAAGGCGCATCGTGACCTCGCCCTGCGACTGCGTGCCCGTGCTGATGGCATTGACGGAGAACAAGACCAGTTCCGCGCCGCTGGCGGCCGCGCTTTCGATGGCGTTGACGGTGGCGTCGACGGGACCGTCGCCCCGCCCTTCGCAGCTGCGCTGTTCGCCGCCGACGAGAAATTCCACGCGCGCATGGGGCACGGCGCCCGTCGTCGACTGCTGCGTCAGGGAAATGAAACGGTAGTGCTCACTCTCCTGCGCCTGCTGCTCCTCGCTGACGAGGGCCATGATGTCTTCGTCGAAAATCTCGGATTTGCGGTCGGCCAGCTCCTTGAAACGCAGGAAAGCGGCGTTGACTTCCGCCTCGGATTCAAGCGCGATGCCCAGCTCATGCAGCCGCTGCTTGAAGGCATTGCGGCCCGACAGTTTACCGAGGACGATCTTGTTGGCCGTCCAGCCCACGTCTTCGGCGCGCATGATTTCATACGTCTCGCGCGCCTTCAAAATGCCGTCCTGGTGGATGCCGGACGCGTGCGCAAAGGCGTTCGCGCCGACGACGGCCTTGTTCGGCTGCACGGCAAAACCAGTGATCTGCGACACCATTTTCGAGGCGGCCACGATTTGCGTCGTATCGATACCCACCGTCAAGTTGTAATAGGCGGCGCGCGTGCGCAGCGCCATCACCACTTCTTCCAGCGCCGTGTTGCCGGCCCGCTCACCGAGGCCATTGACCGTGCATTCGATCTGCCGCGCGCCGCCGATCATGACGCCGGCCAGCGAATTGGCCACAGCCAGGCCCAGGTCGTTATGGCAATGGACGGACCAGATGGCTTTATCGGAATTCGGTATGCGTTCGCGCAAGCGCTTGATGGTATTGCCGAAGATTTCAGGCACGGCGTAGCCCACCGTGTCGGGGAAATTGATGGTGGTGGCGCCCTCGGCGATCACGCCCTCCAGCACGCGGCAGAGGAAATCCTCGTCCGAGCGGCTGCCGTCTTCGGGGCTGAATTCGATGTCGTCCGTGAACTGGCGCGCGTAGCGCACGGCGTTCTGCGCCTGCAGCAGGACTTCCTCGGGCGTCATGCGCAGCTTCATCTGCATGTGCAGGGGCGACGTGGCGATAAACGTGTGGATGCGCTTGCGCTCGGCGGGCGCCAGCGCTTCGGCGGCGCGGGCGATGTCGCGGTCGTTGGCGCGCGACAGCGAACAGATGGTCGATTCGCGCACGGCGCCGGCAATCGCCCGTATCGACTCGAAGTCGCCCTGCGAGGCGGCGGCGAAGCCCGCTTCGATCACGTCGACCTTCATGCGCTCGAGCTGCTTGGCGATGCGCAGCTTTTCCTCGCGCGTCATGGAGGCGCCCGGCGATTGCTCGCCGTCGCGCAAGGTGGTGTCAAAAATGATGAGTCGGTTGCTGGTGTTCATGGCTGCTCCTGGCTGGCTGAAGACTGGCGACGCTACCGACTCGCCGTATTAATGCTCGGGGTCGGTCTGGATGATGCTGACGGGCTTGCCCTTCGCCATGCGCCAGAAAAACACGGCGTAGCCGGACAAGCCATAGACGACGAAAATCGGGAACAGCACTTTCGGCGGATCGATGGAAATGAGCGCGAAGAACAATGCCAGCAGGAATACCACGATGAAAGGCACGGACTTGCGGAAATTCACATCCTTGAAACTGTAGAACGGCACGTTGGTGACCATGGTCAGTCCGGAAAACAGGGCGATCGTCCACGACACCCAGGCCAGCTGGTTGCCGGCAAATTCCAGGTCGTTCATGAGCAGGATGAAACCGGCCACCATGGCCGCCGCCGCCGGGCTGGGCAAGCCCTGGAAGAAGCGCTTGTCGACCACGGCGATGTTCGTGTTGAAGCGGGCCAGACGCAGGGCGGCGCCGGCGCAATACACGAAGGCGGCCAGCCAGCCCAGTTTACCCATGCCGCGCAGCGACCATTCGTAGATCACCAGCGCCGGCGCGGCGCCGAACGACACCATGTCGGACAGGCTGTCGTACTGCGCGCCGAATTCGCTCTGCGTATTCGTCAGGCGTGCGATGCGTCCGTCGAGGCCGTCGAGGATCATGGCGATGAAGATGGCCCAGGCCGCGTGTTCGAATTTCTGGTTCATGGCCATGACGATGGCGTAGAAGCCGCAAAACAGGGCTGCCGTCGTGAAGGCGTTCGGCAACAGATAGATGCCGCGGCGGCGCAAGGTTTTCTTGCCAGTGCCATCGGTTACCGGCTGGCGCACGAATTTGCTGAAGCGGGACGCTTTGGATACTGCGGGGGTGCCGTTCTTGCCTCTACGACGGGGGAAGTTTGCCATGTTGTTCCATATCTTGTGTACTGCGGGGGAATCGGTGCCAGATGGCAGGCGCATGACTGTCAGGGCATGCGCCTGCCGATGTTGTCATTATAGAGGAGCCGCCGCCAAAGAAAAGCGCGGCGGCGTCAAGCCGGCAATATTGACACCAATACTAGCCTTATTTGAACTTGACCTTGGCCACCAGGCCCATGTTGAGGGTCGTTTCGCCCGGTTCAAAGCTCGGTTCGGCCACCTGGCTGCCGCCGTAGCCCATGGAATCGGCGCTCATGGCGCGCGCGCCTGCCACGTTCGCGCGCTGCGTATAGTTGCCGGAACCTTCGAAATCGATGGTGTCGATCACGGCGTCATTGACGTTGCGGCCCATGGCGCCGGCGATGGCGGCCACGCGCTCGTTGAGGTTCTTGTAGGCGGCGGCGATGCGCTGGTCGTCGAGCTTGCGCACGGTGGCGGGCGCCAGGCCGAAGTTCAGGCGATTCAGGGTCAACACACCTTGCGCTGCGGAAACGGTTTTCGGCAAGGCGGCCAGGTTGGTCGTCGTCACCTGCAGGTATTGCCCCACTCTCCAGCCCGTTGGTACTCTAGGCTTGGCGGCGACACCAGGCGGCAAGGGCGCCGTTTCCGGGTACACGGCATACGTGTAATAGCCTTGGGTCTTCAGCACGGCTTGCGGATCGGCTTTCTTGACGATGGCCGTGCCCTGGTTCATCTTCTGGTTGACGCGCGAGGCGGCGGCGGCCTTGTCCTTGTCCTGCTCTTCGATGGCCAGGGTGACGGTCACCTGGTCGTTCGCGTGCACCACTTCGCCATTGGCGGGCACCACCACGAGGGTGCCGGAAGTGGGCATGGCCTGGGCTTGGGCGCCCAGGGCAACGGTAGCGGCGGCTGCTGCCAGCAGCGATTTCATGACGGTCATGGTGTTCTCCTGGAAAATAATGGGGCAAAAACGACCATGGGGCCAACAGCCCCATGATTTTTAAAACAGTCTAACGCGAAAATATTTCCGCGCTAACGCGCTTACTTGAACTTGACCTTGCCGACGACGCGCATGTCGAGCGTCGTTTCGCCCGGCTCGAAGCTCGGTTCGGCGACGGTGCTGTCTTCGGCCATCTTGGCGCTGCGCATCATCATCGGCGCGGCGGCAGGACGGCTTTCCGTGGCGTAGTTGCCCGAACCTTCGAAGTCGACCGTATCGAGCACGGCGTCCGAGACGTTGCGGCCCATGGCCTTGGCGATGGCAGCCACGCGCTCGTTCAGGTTTTTATAGGTGGCGGCGATGCGCTGGTCGTCCAGCAAGCGGATGGTTTCCGGCTTCAGGCCGAAATTCAAGCCATTCAGGGTCAGCACGCCTTGCGCCGCCGACACGGTTTTTGGCAGGGACGCCAGGTTGGCCGTCGTCACTTCCAGGTACTGGCCGACGCGCCAGGCCGTCGGCAAACGCGGCTTGGCCACGGCGCCAGCCGGCAATGGACGCTCTTCCGGATACACAGGGTAGGTGTAGTAGCCGTACGATTTCAGTGCCGCCGACGGGTCGGCCTGCTTGACGATGGCGATACCCTTGTTCATCTTCTGGTTGACTCGCGACGCAGCGGCAGCCTTGTCCTTGTCCTGTTCTTCGACGGCCAGGGTAGCGACCACCTGGTCATTGACATGCTTGACTTCGCCAAATGCGGGTACGACCACCAGGGTGCCGGAAGTCGGCAAAGATTGGGCTTGCGCGCTCAGGGCAACGGTGGCTGCGGCGGCAACAAGGACGGATTTCATCACGGTCATGGGGGTACTCCTAGGTAGTTAATGTGGCTGACAAGGAGCGATGGGGCGCGCTCTGCACTACCCCATTTCTCTTGAGAAACTTGTCAAACTGTGTAGATTCTAACGCCTCATTCATTCCCGTGGCGCAAATTAACAAATCGTCACAAAATGTGCTTGCCAGTCACATCTGCTCACATTTCAACACACTGTTATTCAAAATAACAATGTGTTAGTGACCCAGCACCGCGCCGCCGCTGCGCCGGCCCGGCTTGAAACTGTGGCGGTGCGCGCACCAGGCGATGGTCAAGGCCACCAGCAGCAAGGCCAGCATGGCCCACGGGAACGATGCCGCGCCATAGCCGTCGAGCAGCATGCCGCCCGCCAGGCCGCCGCCCGCGATGGCCACGTTCCAGATGGTCGCCACCATCGCTTGCGCCACATCCATGCCGTCGCCGGCCGCGTCCGCCGACGCCGTCTGCAGCAAGGTGCCGGCGCCGCCAAAGGTGATGCCCCAGATCGTCATGCTGACATAGATCACGGCGGGCGAGTCCATCGCCAGCCCCAGCGCCACCATCACGAGGGCAAAGGCGGCGATGCAGCCCAGCACGAGCGGGCGCAGCCAGCGGTCGATCAGCTGGCTGACCAGCCAGATGCCGGCCAAGGAGCCCACGCCATACACGAGCAGCACCAGGTCGACGCGGGGGCGCAAGCCGGACGGCGCCAGGAACGGCGCGATATAGGTATAGAGAATGTTATGCGCCAGCATCCAGGCGACGATCACCGCCAGAATCGGCCGCACGCCCGGCGTCATGAACACCTGGCGGATCGACAGACGTTCGCCGTTCTTTTGCCCCGGATAATCGGGCACGACCAGCAACACCCACGCGACCAGCACCACGGCCAGGCCGGACATGATGCCGAAGATGCTGCGCCAGCCCAGCACGCCACCCATCAGGGTGCCCAGCGGCACGCCCAGCGACAGGGCCAGCGGCGTGCCGATCATGGCGATGGCCATCGCCCTGCCCTGCTGCTCGACGGACACCATGCGGCGCGCGTAGCCGGCCATCAAGCCCCAGGCCAGGCCGGCCGCCATGCCCGTGACGAAGCGCGCGACCAGGGCGACGATGTAGCTGGGCGCCAGGGCCGTCGCCGTATTGAAGATCAGGAAGCCGATGATGGCCAGCAACAGGACATTGCGCCGGCGCCAGGTGCTGGTCAGCGCCGTCAGGGGGATCGCCGTCAGGATGGAACCGATGGCGTACACGGTCACAAGCTGGCCCGTCATGACTTCGGAAATATTCAGGTCGCGGGCAATCTGCGGCAGCAAGCCGGCCGGCAAGGTTTCCGACAGGAGGGCGAGAAACGCCGTCATGGCCAGGGCCAGCAAGGCCAGGATGGGAATGGAAGAGTCAACAGCAGCCTGCGAGGGCCCCGTGGCGGTGATACGGTCAGTCATGGAGGTCTTTCTGGTTGCGCAAGCGGCTAAAAAACTAGCGCCTGGCGTGCTACAAAAGCGGTGATGCGCGTTGCGGTCGGCAGATACCGAAACAGATGCAGTCCATGGGAAACTGCAAAGGAAGGGCGGGATTGTAAAGCAAACGCGCCAACAGCGTGTGCACGAAATCAACCGTACTCAGGCTGGCGTCATGCAGGCATCATTGGCCGCCTTGCGCGGCGAAAACCAGGCATTCGATTTCGGACTGTACAGGAAGGCGCAGATGACGGCGAACGTGAGCGCGCCAGGCAAGACGTTCATCTTCAGCGGCAAGGTCGCCAGACAGAACGCAATGTCGATCACGCCCCATACCAGATACACGGTGCGCGCGCCACGCTGCCTTTGCAGCATGGCCAGCGCTGTCACCAGGGTAAGGCCCAAGCTGAAGAGCATCATCGCGTATTGCACCTCGGCGGGAATCACGCCGTGCCCCATGCCGGCCAGCATGGAGGGATCGTTGCGGCCGAGGTAAGCCGACACCAGCGCTGACAGCGAGCTGAGGACCAGAAACCAGCAGCTGATGGCAACCGAGACGGGGCGCTTGACCACATGAAGATTCCCGACAAAAACTTTAGAAAAAACGAGCATGGTGCTGACGCTATGGTTGAATGGGCCTGATTGTAACGGATGTTGGCGGCCAAACGCCCGCGCAAAAAAAAGCCGGCTTGCGCCGGCTTCGTGTGAGGAACGATTGCTGCTTAGTTCTTCGACTGGTCAACCATCTTGTTCTTGGCGATCCAAGGCATCATGGCGCGCAGTTTCGCGCCCACTTCTTCGATCTGGTGCTCGGACGTCAGGCGGCGGCGCGAGATCAGGGTCGGTGCGCCTGCCTTGTTTTCCAGGATGAAGCTCTTCGCGTATTCGCCCGTTTGAATATCTTTCAGGCATTGACGCATCGCATCCTTGGTGGCCGAGGTCACGACCTTAGGACCGGTCACGTATTCGCCGTATTCCGCGTTGTTCGAGATCGAGTAATTCATGTTGGCGATGCCGCCTTCATAGATCAGGTCAACGATCAGCTTCAGTTCGTGCAAGCACTCGAAGTACGCCATTTCAGGCGCGTAACCCGCTTCCGTCAAGGTTTCGAAACCGGCCTTGATCAGTTCCACGGCGCCGCCGCACAGCACGGCTTGTTCGCCGAACAGATCCGTTTCGGTTTCTTCGCGGAAATTCGTCTCGATGATGCCGGCACGGCCGCCGCCGTTGGCCGAAGCGTACGACAGGGCGATATCGCGGGCGATGCCCGATTTGTCCTGGTACACGGCGATCAGGTGGGGCACGCCGCCACCCTGGGTGTACGTGGCGCGCACGGTGTGGCCCGGGGCTTTCGGCGCGACCATGATCACGTCCAGGTCGGCGCGTGGCACGACTTGGCCGTAATGCACGTTGAAGCCGTGGGCGAAGGCCAGTACGGCGCCTTGCTTGGCGAATGGCGCGATGTTTTCGTTGTAGACCTGGGCGATGTTTTCATCTGGCAACAGGATCATGATGACGTCGGCCGCTTTCACGGCGTCGTTGACTTCCGCTACTTTCAAGCCAGCTTGTTCGACCTTGGTCCACGAAGCGCCGCCCTTGCGCAGGCCGACGGTGACGTTGACGCCCGAATCGTTCAGATTTTGCGCGTGCGCGTGGCCTTGCGAACCGTAGCCGATGATGGCAACGTTTTTGCCTTTGATCAAGGAGAGGTCAGCGTCTTTGTCGTAAAAAACTTTCATGGTATTTCCTATCATTTGATGATGCGTTGTTGTTTTAAATGCGGCCCCAGGGCCGCGTAGTGCTGCTTATATTTTTATACTTTGAGGATGCGTTCGCCGCGGCCGATGCCGGAACCACCCGTACGGACGGTTTCCAGAATGGCGGCGCGGTCGATCGAATCGATGAACGCGTCGAGCTTGACCTTGTTGCCGGTCAGTTCGATCGTGTACGTCTTTTCGGTGACATCGATGATGCGGCCACGGAAGATATCGGCGGTGCGCTTCATTTCCTCGCGCTCCTTGCCCACGGCACGAACCTTGATCAGCATCAGCTCGCGTTCGATATGCTGGCCTTCGGTCAGGTCCACCACCTTCACCACTTCAATCAGACGATTCAGGTGCTTGGTGATCTGCTCGATGATGTCATCCGAACCGCTGGTGACGATGGTCATGCGCGACAGGGTCGAGTCTTCCGTCGGCGCCACGGTCAGTGTTTCGATGTTGTAGCCGCGTGCCGAGAACAGGCCCACCACGCGCGACAGGGCGCCCGCTTCGTTTTCCAGCAAGACAGAAATAATGTGGCGCATATTAGAGATCCTCCGAACCGAGCATCATTTCGGACAGGCCTTTGCCGGCTTTCACCATGGGCCACACGTTTTCGGACTGGTCGGTAATGAAGTTCATGAATACCAGCCTGTCTTTCATGCCAAACGCCTCTTTCAGCGCGCCATCGACGTCGCCCGGTTTTTCAATTTTCATGCCCACGTGGCCATACGCTTCCGCCAGTCTCTCGAAGTCGGGCAGCGAATCCATGTACGACTCGGAATAGCGCGAACCGTAATCGATTTCCTGCCACTGGCGCACCATGCCGAGGAAACGGTTGTTGAGCATGATGATCTTCGGCGTCAGATGATACTGCTTGCACGTGGCGAGTTCCTGGATGCACATCTGGATCGAACCTTCGCCGGTAATACAAGCAACGGTGGCGTCCGGATTGGCCATCTGCACGCCCATGGCGTACGGCAAGCCGACACCCATGGTGCCCAGGCCGCCGGAATTGATCCAGCGGCGCGGCTTGTCGAAGCCATAGTATTGCGCGGCCCACATCTGGTGCTGGCCCACGTCGGACGTGATGAAGGCGTCGCCCTTGGTGATCTGGAACACTTTTTCCACCACCGATTGCGGCTTGATGACCAGGTCGGAAGTCGGGTATTTCAGGCATTCGCGGCCACGCCATTCGGCGATCTGCTTCCACCAGTTGCTCAAGGCATTGACGTTCGGCTTGGCTTCGGCCGCGTCGAGTTGCGCGAGGAACTCGATCAGCACGTCCTTGACGTTGCCGACGATGGGGATATCGACCTTGACGCGCTTGGAAATCGACGATGGATCGATGTCCACGTGGATGATCTTGCGCGGATGCGAGGCGAAATGTTTCGGGTTGCCGATCACGCGGTCATCGAAACGGGCGCCGATGGCGATCAGGACGTCGCAGTTCTGCATCGCCATGTTCGCTTCATAGGTGCCGTGCATGCCGGGCATGCCGACATACTGCTCGCTCGAGGCGCGGTAGCCGCCCAGGCCCATCAAGGTGTTGGTGCACGGGAAACCCAGGCGGTCGACCAGCTTGTTCAGCTCGGCCGAGGCATTTGCCAGGATGACGCCGCCGCCAGTGTAGATCATCGGGCGCTCGGCTTGCAGCAACAGCTGCACGGCCTTGCGGATCTGACCCGAATGGCCCTTGTCGACGGGACGGTAGGAACGCATCTCGACTTCCTTCGGATAGTCGAAATGGCATTTGTGCATGCTGATATCCTTGGGGATATCGACCAGCACGGGTCCCGGACGGCCGGTACGGGCGATAAAGAAGGCTTTCTTGATCGTCGCTGCCAAGTCCTTGACGTCCTTGACGAGGAAGTTGTGCTTGACGACGGGGCGCGTGATGCCGACCGTGTCGCATTCCTGGAACGCATCCTGGCCGATGGCGTGGCTCGGCACCTGGCCGGAGATCACCACCATGGGAATCGAGTCCATGTACGCGGTCGACAGGCCCGTGACGGCATTCGTGACGCCCGGACCGGACGTGACGATGGCGACACCGACTTTGTTCGAGCTGCGCGAATAGGCATCGGCGGCGTGGATCGCGGCCTGCTCGTGGCGTACCAGGATATGCTGGAATTTGTTTTGCTGGAAGATGGCGTCGTAGATGTAGAGTACGGCTCCGCCCGGATATCCAAAGACGTGCTCGACGCCCTCTTCAGCCAGACAGCGCACGACAATTTCTGCGCCCGTAATTGGTCCTGCTGCTGCTTCGGTATTCATGAAACATTCCTTTCAAGGTCCATTGGAGATTGATCGGATGTTCTTTCCTGACGAGGTACGCCTAACGCAACAGTGCTCCTGCTTCCCTTTTCATGCGGTCACGCAATTTCTTTGGGCACCCATAGATACCTTACAAAACAACGCTTAACGCAACTCGTTTGGCCGGAGTTTCTGTGGCGCCTGTACGAACCGCTCGCGCTTGTGGCGCGGGTTAGAACAAACTGCCTACAAATGAAAGCGCGTCTTGCCGCTGCTGGCCTTGTGTGCCGGTCGCGACCTGACCATAGGGCTTTGGGGTGTTCAAAGCGTCCCATACGTTATCGCGTTGCACCATGATGGTCAAGGAAAATGTCGGCCTCGCTGCATTTTTGCTCGCACAACGTGCAAAAACCCTGCGGAAACGCACATTTTTTGCTAGCATGCACGGGGTTGCAAAAAGCATACCCGCCCCCATTTCGCCCACCGCATCCCGCAGCCGCTAAGATCCCCATACCGCATGGCAACAGACAAAGAATTATCCGACTTTCTAGAAAATGTCGAGCGGCGCGCTTTCAAGCAGGCCGCCTACGCGGTCCGCAAGGAAGAATCGGCCCTCGACATCGTGCAGGACGCCATGATCAAGCTGGCCGAGAAATACGGCGACAAGCCGGCCGCCGAGCTGCCGATGCTGTTCCAGCGCATCTTGCAGAACACCATCCTTGATTATTTCCGCCGTGAAAAAGTTCGCAACACCTGGGTCAGCCTGTTTTCCGGCATGAAGCCCTCGGGCGACGAACATGAAGATTTTGATATACTTGACACCTATGAATCGGAACAGGGCTCCAGCGCCGCCGAATCGTCGGCCGACCAGGTCGAACGCGCGCAAATCCTTGATTTGATTGATGCAGAGGTACAAAAACTGCCCTCACGTCAACGCGAAGCCTTCCTCATGCGTTATTGGCAGGACATGGATGTGGCTGAAACAGCGGAAGCGATGGGTTGCTCCGAAGGTAGCGTGAAAACACATTGCTCTAGAGCTACCCACACGCTCGCCGAATCGCTGAAAGCCAAGGGAATTAAATTATGAACACCGACGATCTCAATTTCGCTTACAAAGTGCGCCATGCACTGAACGAAAAACTCGACGACCTGCCCGCATCGACCACCGATCGCCTGGCAGCGGCACGCAAGCTGGCCCTGTCGCGCAAGAAGGCGGACGCGCCCGCCGCCGTTGCCGTGCGCCAGAACGTGTTCGCCGGCGTCGCCAGCAGCCTGTTCGTCGAGCCGCTGTCGTGGCTGGGCCGCATGAGCGTCATCATCCCCCTGCTGCTGCTCGTCGGCGGCCTGGTGGGCATCTATCAGTTTGAGCAGGAACAACATATTGCCGAACTGGCAGAAATCGATGCCGCCGTTCTGTCGGACGAATTGCCGCTGTCTGCGTACATGGACCATGGCTTCAACGCCTACCTGACGAAACGCGAGCAATAAATGGCAGGCACGAGCGTACGCAAAGGCTGGCTGGCCGGCGGCATCGGCCTGGGCGCCTGCGCCTTGGCGGGCGCCGCCTGGGTAGGCGCGCAGCAACATCCCGCGCCCGCCGCGCCTCCCGTGGCGGCAGCGCCCGTGGTGGCGCCGGCGCCGGCCTCAACCGTCAAGCCCGGTTCGCCCCGCACAGCCGGCAAGGGCGGCACGCCGCCCAAGGCCAGCGAGAATCCATCGTGGAACAAGCTGTCGCGCGCGCAGCAGGAAGCCCTGCAGCCGCTGGCGGGCGAATGGAACAAGCTGGAACCGCTGCGCAAGCAGAAATGGCTCGATATCGCCAGCCGTTTTGCCTCGATGACGGCGGACGAGCAAATCCGCGTGCATGAACGCATGCGCGAATGGATCAAGCTGACGCCGGAACAGCGCCGCCTCGTGCGCGAAAACTACACGCGCACGAAGAAGATTGATCCGGGTCAAAAAACCGCGCAATGGGAGCAATACCAGCAATTGCCGGAAGATCAAAAGAAAAAGCTGGCGACGGAACTCGTGCCGAAAAAACCGCTGGGCAAGGTGCCAGCGATCAATTCGACCACGAGCAAGCCGCCCGTGATCGTGCCGCCCGCCACGCCGGCAGCGCCTGCCGCCGCGCCCGTCCTGCCGCCAGCCGCTGCGCCAGCGGCGGCCGTGCCGCTCACGGATCCTGCCACGGCCCCCGCCGCCGTGCCCGTCACGCCACCTGTTACGCCTGCCCCACTGCCGACCAATGTCAAATAGCACGCCCGCCGCCAGCATCACTTCCCATCCCACGATCAAGCGCCGCCTGATTTCCATGGTGTACGAGTCGCTGCTGGCCCTGGCCGTGCTGTTTTTGCCCTTCCTGCTGTTTGAACTGGCCGTGCAGGGCGCGCATACGCCCCTGACGGAACACATGCGCCAATGCCTGGCCTTCCTCGTCATGGGCGCGTATTTCATCCACCAATGGAGCCGCGAAGGGCAAACCCTGGCCATGAAGACGTGGCGCCTGAAAGTCGTGCTGCCGGGCCACGCCCACGTGCCGCTGCGCGTGGCTGCCTACCGCTACATCCTGTCATGGATGTGGCTGCTGCCAGCGCTCGTGGCGGCATATGCCTTCGACCTGCAGCACTGGGCAGCGCTGGGCGCCATCGGCGTGGGCATCCTGGCCTGGTCGGCCACGGCCCTGTTCACCGGCAACGGGCAATTCCTGCACGACAAGCTGGCGGGCACGCAGATCGTGCAATTGCCGGCCCCCGCGAAAAAGTCGAAGAAAGTCGCCGCCTGAGTTTTTATGCGGCTTGACCTGCGTCATTGAAGCGCTACGGGGGCTCTGCGATCATGGCGTGCCATGAATAATACCGCCCCCCTCCCCCACACACGTTTCGCTCCCTACCGCGAGGAAGTCTGCAGCGAAGACGACGTCAAGCACCTCGTCCACACCTTTTATGCGGCCGCGCGCGAAGACGCCATGCTGGGTCCCATCTTTGCCGCCGAGGTCAAGGATTGGGACGCCCATCTGGCAACATTGGTCGATTTCTGGTCAGGCTTGCTGCGCGGCACCATGCGCTACCACGGCAAGCCGCTGGCCCAGCACGCGAATATGGAAAACCTGACGCCGTGCATGTTCCGCCGCTGGCTGACCCTGTTCTTCGCCACGACCGAGAGCATGGGCAACCCGGCCCTGCAGGAAAAGGCCGATACCATCGCCTTGAATATTGCCGAACGGCTATGGAAAAGCTTTGCGGA
This sequence comes from Janthinobacterium aestuarii, assembly GCF_046113285.1. Taxonomy (NCBI): domain Bacteria; kingdom Pseudomonadati; phylum Pseudomonadota; class Betaproteobacteria; order Burkholderiales; family Oxalobacteraceae; genus Janthinobacterium; species Janthinobacterium aestuarii. The sequence goes on along the minus strand of NZ_CP142524.1, from coordinate 1,920,200 downwards.
AAGCCACGCCATCGTGGCACCGCAGCTTTAGAACCTCTCGTAACCCTGCAGATAGCGCCACTGACCTGACGGCATGGCGCCCATCGGGATGCGGCCGATGCGCAAGCGCTTCATGGCGACGACGTCCAGTCCCACCATCTTGCACATGTGGGCGATCTGGCCCGGCTGCACGTTTTTCAGGGCGAAGCGCAGGCGCGTCTCGTTCTGCCAGCTGACCTTGATCGGCGGCAAAGGCTTGCCATTAAAGGGCAAGCCGTGATTGAGCAGCGCCAGGCCGTTTTCAGCGATAGTGCCCGACACTTCCACGATGAATTCCTGCTCCACCGTTTTCGCCTCGTCGACCAGCTTGCGGGCCACGCGGAAATCCTGCGTGAACACCAGCAGGCCGGACGCCATGGTGTCGAGCGGATTGGTGATCGTCAGGCCGATCAGATGGCGCTTGAGGAAGCGCGTGATGGAGCTGGGCGCCACGTTCTCCGGCGTAAAAATCTCTTCGGGACGCAAACAGCTCAAGGCCGGCTTGCCTTCGCTGCCGATACCGCCATTGATGCCGGCCGGCTTATGCAGCAGGATCGTCACGGGCGGCATTTCTTCCAGGGTGGCGTTCGGCAACAGCACCACGGTCTGGTTGTCCGCCACGCGCGCGCCCGACTCTTCCACCAGCACGCCATCGACCGTCACCCAGCCGCCCTCGATATACAGCTCGGCCTCGCGGCGTGAGCAGGGCACGTCTTCGGACAGGCGCTTGGCCAGACGGACGGTGGGCATTTCAATAGGTGTGGTCATGGGGAGGCGCAAAAAGCAAGAGGAGGAGAAAGCCGGTATTGTAACCGACCCGCTCCTCCCCCTTTTTGCTGATTGCGCTGGTGATTGTCGGATTAGGCTGGTGATTGTCGGATTACGCTGCTGATTGTCGGATTACGCTGCGCTAATCCGACCTACCCGACCTACCCGGGCTGCGCGGCCGTGACTGATTTGGTAGGTTGGCTTAGCGGCTTGCCGCGTAAGCCAACAATCAGGCTTGCGCCTTGGCCAATTCCTCGGCAAAGAAACGGTGGCCCATCTCTTCCAGGCCCAGCGTTTGCAGCACTTCCTGCAGGCGCTCCGTCGGGCGCTGGCGCGGCAGGTTTTTGTAGCTGGCGATGATCAGTTCATTCTTCATCGAATGCTCCCAGCCCACCAGTTCCGTCACGCTGACCTGGTAGCCATGGGCTTCCAGCTGCAGACAGCGCAGCACGTTGGTGATCTGGCTGCCGAACTCGCGCGTGTGCAGCGGGTGGCGCCACAATTCCGTCAAGACGTTCTTGCCCAGACTCTTGCCCTTGTTCTTCTTCAATACGGAAGCGACTTCGGCCTGGCAGCACGGCACCAGCACCATGAACTTCGCCTTTTTCTTCAGGGCGAAGTGGATGGCGTCATCGGTGGCCGTGTTGCACGCATGCAAGGCTGTGACGATGTCGATCTGCTGCGGCAGCAGGTTCGACTCCGTCGATTCGGCCACGGACAGCGGTAAAAACGACATGCCGGGGAACTTGAATTTCTTCGCCAGCTCTTGCGAGCGCTGCACCAGCTCTTCGCGCGTCTCGATGCCGTAGATGTGCGAACCGTCGTTGCCGTTCTTGAAGAACAGATCGTACAGGATGAAACCCAGATACGACTTGCCGGCGCCGTGGTCGACCAGCGACACGCCGGGGTGGTCCAACTGCACTTCGCGCAGCAACGGCTCGATGAACTGCGTCAGGTGGTACACCTGCTTGAGCTTGCGGCGGCTGTCCTGGTTCATCTTGCCGTCGCGCGTCAGGATGTGCAATTCCTGCAGCAAGGCGACCGACTGGCCATCCTTGATCTCGGGCATGTTGCTGGCGGCCGTGATGATGTCTTTCGGCGCAACGGCTGCGGTGGCGGCGGGTGCCGCGCCCTTAGCGCGCTTCATCGATCCACGCCATCTGTATCGCTTCGAGCACTTTTTCGCCGCCGCGCGTGTGGTCATCGTCGAAGCCGTCCAGCTCCACCACCCAGTTGTGCAGGTCGGTGAAACGCACGGTCAGCGGATCGATGTCCGGATGCGCGTCGAACAAAGCCTCGGCGATCGCGTTGATGTCGGACCATTTCATCTTAGTGACTGCCTTCGCTGACCTGGTTGATCGTGTATTTCGGGATTTCGACGACGAGGTCGCCCTCGGCCACGATGGACTGGCACGACAGGCGCGACACGGCTTCCAGGCCCCAGGCCTTGTCCAGCATGTCTTCTTCCAGTTCCGTCGCTTCGTTCAAGGATTCGATGCCTTCGCGCACCAGCACGTGGCAGGTGGTGCAGGCGCACGATTTTTCGCAGGCGTGCTCGATGTCGATGTCGTTTTCCAGCAGGATGTCGCAAATGGACTTGCCGCTTGGTGCTTCGATGACGGCGCCGTCCGGGCAAAGCTTGGCGTGCGGCAGGATAACGATTTGTGGCATGGTTTCTTCTTTCAGTCTGTCATTCGGAGCGCGGCCGCCATATCGGCGGCACGCTGTTCAATTGGTTTTATACGACCTGGTCCAGCGTTTTGCCGGTCAATGCCGTGCGCACGCTGCGGTCCATGCGGCGCGAGGCGAAATCCTCGGTGCCGTCGGCCAGTGCTTCGATCGCCAGCTTCAAGGCCTGGTGGTCGATGGCGCCGCTTTGCGATTGCGCAATGGCATCGCGCACCTTCTGCATCAAGCCATCGACAGCCACGCGCTCGGCGTCGTCCAGCAAGCCGCCGTCCTCGTCCAGCGCCGACTGCGTGGCCAGCAGGATGCGTTCCGCTTCCACCTGCTCTTCGCGCAGCGCGCGCGCCACCATGTCGGTGTCGGCCGAGGTGTAGGAATCCTGCAGCATGCGGGCGATGTCGTCGTCGCCCAGGCCGTAGGCCGGCTTGACGCTGATCGACGCTTCCACGCCCGAGCGCAGTTCGCGCGCCGAGACGGACAGCAAGCCATCCGCATCGACCTGGTACGTGATGCGGATGCGCGCCGCGCCCGCCACCATCGGCGGAATGCCGCGCAATTCAAAGCGCGCCAGCGAGCGGCAATCGCTGACCAGTTCGCGCTCGCCCTGCAGCACGTGCACGGCCAGGGCCGTCTGGCCATCTTTAAAAGTCGTGAATTCCTGGGCGCGCGCGCACGGTATCGTCGAATTGCGCGGAATGATCTTTTCCACCAGACCGCCCATGGTTTCGATACCGAGCGACAGCGGGATCACGTCCAGCAACAGCCAGTCGTCGCCGGCGGCACGGTTGCCGGCCAGCAAGTTCGCCTGGATGGCCGCGCCCAGCGCCACCACTTTATCGGGGTCGATATTCGCGTGCGGCGTCGTGTGGAAGAATTCGCTGACGGCGCGCTGCACGTGCGGCATGCGCGTGGCGCCGCCCACCATCACCACGCCGTCGACGTCATCCGCATCCACGTTCGCGTCGCGCAGGGCTTTCTTGATGGCATTCATGGTCTTGGCCACCAGGTGCTGCGTCATGGCGGCAAAGTCCGCGGCCGTGATGCGCAGGTGGATTTCTTCGCCCGAGTTCAGGGCCGCGTCGATCATCGTTTCCGGCTTGGTCGACAGCGTTTCCTTGATTTCGCGCGCTTTCACCATCAGGATGGCCGTGTCTTCGTCGGACAGCGGCGCCAGCTTGGCCTGCTCGCTGATCCAGCAGAACAGGCGGCGGTCGAAATCGTCGCCGCCCAGGGCCGAGTCGCCGCCCGTGGACAGCACCTCAAACACACCCTTGCTCAGCTTCAGGATCGAGATGTCGAAAGTGCCGCCGCCCAGGTCGTACACGGCGTACACGCCTTCGGAGGCGTTGTCGAGGCCATACGCGATGGCGGCGGCCGTCGGCTCGCTCAGCAGGCGCAAGACATTGATGCCGGCCAATTGCGCCGCATCTTTCGTCGCCTGGCGCTGCGCATCGTCAAAGTAGGCGGGCACGGTGATCACGGCGCCCACCAGGTCGTCGCCGAGCGAGTCTTCCGCACGCTGGCGCAAGGTAGCGAGGATTTGCGCCGACACTTCGACGGGGCTTTTCACGCCGGCCACGGTTTTCAGCTGCACCATGCCAGGCGTATCCTGGAAGTCGTACGGCAGGTTTTCCGCGTAGGCGATGTCGGCCAGGCCGCGGCCCATGAAGCGTTTCACGGACACGATGGTGTTCTTCGGGTCGGTCGTTTGCGCGGACAGGGCCTTGTAGCCGATGTTGGCGTGGCCGTTCGGCAGGTAGCGCACGACGGACGGCAGCAGGGAGTGCCCTTCTTCGTCGTTGAGCACCTCGGGAATGCTGTTGCGCACGGTCGCGACCAGGGAATTGGTGGTGCCAAGGTCGATGCCGACAGCCAGGCGGTGCTGGTGCGGCGCGGTCGACATGCCTGGTTCGGAAATTTGCAGAAGTGCCATTGTATTCGTGCCTCGATTAATTTTTTGCGTGATGCAGCTGATGCCTGGTGCGCATTATAAGACGGGGGCCGGACTGGCGCTTGGCACGCCGGTCAAGCGATCGCCGGGTCAAGCCTCGATGGCCTCATAGGCAAAACGGACTTCCTCGCCGAATTTGTCGAGGAACATCAGGGCGCGCACGCTTTGCGCCGCATTCACGTAGTCGGCGGCGTCGAGCTGGGCGGCCACCTGGGCCAGCAAGGCCTTGCGTTCGGCGCGCAGCTGACGGTCCAGGGCGTCGAGCGCGTCGGCATCCTTGCCCGCGCGGGCATCGCCCAGTTCCTCGCGCCATTCCATCTGCTGCATCAGGAAGCTGACGGGCATGGCCGTGTTCGATTCCGTCTGCAGATCGACGCCATTGAGTTCGCACAGGTATTGCGCGCGCTTTTGGGGGCTTTTCAGGGTTTGGTAGGCTTCATTGGCGCGCGTGGCCCATTGCATCGCCACGCGCTTCTCGGCGCTGCTGGCGTTGATGAAACGGTCCGGGTGGACCTTGCCCTGCACGTCGCGATAAGCCGCGTCCAGCGCGCTCATGTCGAGCCCGAACTGCGCCGGCAACTGGAATAATTCGAAGTGGTTTTGCATAATTGTCAGTGGTCGCTGTACCGCAATCGATGGGTACAGCGCACCGACCGGGGTCTTGCCAGCTGTTTAAATCCTGAAGGACTCGCCGCAGCCGCAGGCGTCTTTTTCGTTCGGATTGTGGAACTTGAAGCCTTCGTTCAAGCCTTCGCGCGCGAAATCGAGTTCCGTGCCGTCGATGTAAGGCAAGCTTTTCGGGTCGACGAAGACTTTCACGCCGTGCGATTCGAAGACGCTGTCTTCGGCCGCCGCCTCATCGACATATTCGAGCTTGTAGGCCAGGCCCGAGCAGCCCGTGGTGCGCACGCCGAAGCGCAGGCCCATGCCCTTGCCGCGCCGTTCGATATAACGGTTGATGTGTTTCGCCGCTTTTTCGGTCAGTGTGATCATGTATTTCTCCGTAACTGCCCCGGCCTTGCGGCTGGGGCGGGCTACCAACGATTAAGCTGCTGCAGGGTGACGCGTTTGATAATCCAATACCGCCGCCTTGATGGCGTCTTCCGCCAGGATGGAGCAGTGGATCTTCACTGGCGGCAGGGCCAGTTCTTCGGCGATCTGCGTGTTCTTGATGGCCAGCGCCTGGTCCAGGGTTTTACCTTTGACCCATTCCGTTACCAGCGAGCTCGACGCGATGGCCGAACCGCAGCCATAGGTCTTGAATTTCGCGTCTTCGATCAGGCCATCGGCGCCGACCTTGATCTGCAGTTTCATCACGTCGCCGCAGGCGGGCGCGCCCACCATGCCGGTGCCGATGGTTTCATCACCCTTGTCGAAAGCGCCCACGTTGCGCGGGTTTTCGTAGTGATCGAGTACTTTGTCCGAGTAAGCCATTTTGATGCTCCTTTAATATTCTTGCCGGCCCCATTCACGAGGCCAATTTATCTTCAAGTGCCTGGAAAACCGTAGCGAGCGGCAGTGAGTTGTGGCCGAGAAGCGGAACTGTGCTGTAGCACAGTGAGCATCGCAGGCCGCAAATCGCGACGCGCAGTAGGTTTAACAGGTGCTTTTAGTGGGCTGCCCATTGGATGGAGTTAATATCGATCCCTTCCTTGAACATGTCCCACAGCGGCGACAGTTCGCGCAGCTTGTGTACTTTCGATTTCAGCAGGTTCACGGCGAAGTCGATGTCTTCCTCGGTCGAGAAGCGGCCGATGGTGAAGCGGATCGAGCTGTGCGCCAGTTCGTCGCTGCGGCCCAGGGCGCGCAGCACGTACGATGGCTCCAGGCTGGCCGAGGTGCAGGCCGAACCGGACGACACGGCGATATCCTTGATCGCCATGATCAGCGACTCGCCTTCGACGTAGTTGAAGCTGACGTTCAGGTTGTGCGGCACGCGGTGGTCCATGTCGCCGTTGATGTAGACTTCTTCGATCTCCTGCAGGCCCTTGGCCAGGCGGTCGCGCAAGGCCTTGATGCGGCCGATTTCGCTGTCCATCTCTTCCTTGGCGATGCGGAAGCTCTCGCCCATGCCCACGATCTGGTGCGTCGGCAGGGTGCCCGAGCGCAGGCCGCGCTCATGGCCGCCGCCGTGCATCTGCGCTTCCAGGCGCACGCGCGGCTTGCGGCAGACGTACAGGGCGCCCACGCCTTTCGGGCCGTAGGTTTTATGTGCCGTGAAGGTCATCAGGTCGACCTTGGTCTTTTGCAGGTCGATGACGACCTTGCCCGTCGCTTGCGCGGCGTCGCAATGGAAGATGATGCCTTTCGAGCGGCAGAACACGCCGATCTCGTCGATAGGCTGGATCACGCCGATTTCATTGTTCACCAGCATCACCGACACGAGGATGGTGTCCGGGCGCACGGCCGCGGCCAGCTGCTCGACGGTGATCAGGCCGTTGTCCTGCGGTTCCAGGTAGGTCGCCTCGAAGCCGATGCGTTCCAGTTCGCGCACCGTATCGAGCACCGATTTATGCTCGGTCTTGACGGTGATGATGTGCTTGCCCTTGGTCTTGTAGAACTGCGCCGCGCCCTTGATGGCCAGGTTGTTGCTTTCCGTCGCGCCGGACGTCCAGATGATTTCGCGCGGATCGGCGTTCACCAGGGCCGCCACGTGGCCGCGTGCCTCTTCCACGGCTTTTTCCGCCGTCCAGCCGTACATGTGGCTGCGCGATGCCGGATTGCCGAACTGCTCGCGCAGGTAGGGAATCATCTTGTCGGCGACGCGTGGATCGATCGGCGTGGTGGCCGAGTAATCCATGTAGATCGGGAAATGCGGTGCGGTTTCAAAGTGCACTTGGCCTACGTTTTTTTCTGGGGCGTTCATCAATAACTCCTGCAATCAGCAACTTGGTATTTTGTTATGTTCAACCGAGGGCGGCGTGGTTACGGTGCATCACCATCACGCTTTGTTCGGCAATCTTTTGTCTCTGCTGGTCGACCAGGTCCTGCAAGGACACAGAATCCAGATAATCGACCATTTTTTCGTTGAGCGTGGACCACAATTCATGCGTCATGCAGCGCGCGCCCGTGGCCGCGTCGGCGCCGTGGCAATGCTCCTTGCCGCCGCACTGCGTGGCATCGAGCGGCTCGTCGACGGCGATGATGATGTCGGCCACCGTCACCTTGTCGGCACGGCGCGCCAGGCTGTAGCCGCCGCCCGGGCCGCGGATCGATTCGACGATCTCATGCCGGCGCAGCTTGCCGAACAGCTGCTCCAGGTAGGACAGGGAAATCGACTGGCGCTGGCTGATGCCGGACAAGGTGACCGGTCCCTTGCCCTGGCGCAGGGCAAGATCGATCATCGCTGTCACGGCAAAACGGCCTTTTGTAGTCAGACGCATACATCCTCTGGTCAACTGGTTTAAAATATTGCGGTTTTTCAACTCCTCAAACCCTGAGTAGTTGAATGATTTAGTCAAGTATAACAAATTCGGCGGGGTTTGTCAGAGCGCCCCTCGATGACCACAGGGCTGGCAGGGGCATGGCCGGCCGCGCCAGGCGCGGCGGCATCAGGAAAACAACAATACTGCTCAGGCACGCAGAGCGCTACGTACTTTCATTAACTCAAACCCCAGCAGGTTCAAGCCGTCCCAGCGGGCCGGATCGCCGATGCGCGGATTGTCCGACGCCAGGCCCACGCCCCAGATGCGGTCGACGGGACTGGCTTCGACGATGACGCGCTCGCCCGTACCCAGCAAGAACTTGCGCAGCGCGGCTTTTTGCGAGAACTTGGCGAAGTTGCCATCGAAGACGATGCCCGCGCGCGCCGCCTCCCACGCCCTGGCGTCAAAATTGGCCACTTCGCGCCCCAGCTTCTTCACTTCCGACGGCCGGGCGGCCGCCACGATGCGCGCCTGCACGGCCGTGTCGCCGAACAGGGCCGCCTTTTGCGCCATCATGTAGTGCTCGGCCGTGGCATACGTCACGCCAGCGAGGCTGAACGGCGACGGAAACCACTGGCTGAAGCAGCTTTTGTCGGGCACCTGCGGCTGCGCCGGCGTGTGGCCCCAGAAATACAGATAGTCGGGCTCGCCGCCCGCCGCGATCCACGCCTTCAATTCTTCCACGTTACTGATTTGCATATTCCCCGCACTTCCGCCAGACAGGCGATGATTCAAGCTCAAGCACGCAACAGTTGCATCGGCCCAAACAGGGCCTGCATGTCGCTGTTGCCGATAAAGGACAGATTATACGGATGTTCCGCCGTCACCTGCGGCAAGGCTGCGGCCACCGGCAAGCGTTTGATGAGCTCGGCAATCTTGCCCCACAGCACCAGTTGCGGCAAGGCCGCCCCGCCCTGCTGCGCCAGCGCTTCCAGCACCACCTGCAGGAAGGGCAGCCAGCCGCGCGCATCCTGCACGGGCGGCACGTGGGAACGGAATACCAGCGCCGCGTTGAGCAACAAGAAGCCCTGCTCCGTCATCTTGCGCTGCAAGTCGGGCAGGGTCTGGATGACGCCGCTGCCGGCTTGCAGCGCGGCGGCGGCCACGGGCGCCATGGCGACGCCCGAGGTGTCGCCAGCCTGCAGCTGGCCATCGGCCACCAGCAGCATCTTCATGAAGTTGCGCAAGGAGGTGGCGCGGTTGACGGGTTTCGACAGGCCCGTGGCCGACCACAGGCTGCCGACGGCGCCATCCATGAAGCACACGCCCGTGGCGCTGTCGGCACGCGGATACGGCCCCTCGCCCACCAGCACGTAGCGCACCCGCGCCAGCGGCAGGGCAAAGGCGGCGAACAGCCGGCCCTGCGTGGGCAGGTAATCGTCGGCGGCCAGCGCCGGCAAATAGGCGGGATCGGCCGCCATCACGGCGTGCAAGCCGCGCAGCAGGACGGGACGCCAGGAAGCGTGCGCCAGGGACAGGGCATCGGTGATGCTGGCAGGAACGGTTGTTGCGGTCATGGCGCGTCAGTAAAATATTTGGGCAAACGCAAATTGTAGCCTACCGGCAAGCAGGCATTGACTGCACAAAATCAATTCCGCATAAAAAAGCCCCGGCCTGCATGCTGGCCGGGGCGGCTTACGTTTGATGCGGCTCAAACTTACTCGGCGTCAGGCTGCTGCGACGGATGGGCGACGGCAAAGGCCGGCAAGCCGGCGCAATGCGCGTGGATGCGCGCCACGCGCGGGTACGGCGCCAGGTCGATGGCGAAGCGCTGGGCATTGAATACCTGCGGCACCAGGCAGCAGTCGGCCATCGTCGGGCTGTCGCCATGACAGAACAGGCCAACTCCGGCCGGATCGCCCTGCGCCAGCAGCGCTTCCACGGCCGCCAGTCCCTCGGCCATCCAGTGGCGGTACCATTCCTGCTTGGCCTCGTCCGACAGCCCCAGGGTGTTTTTCAGGTATTTCAGGACGCGCAGATTCGTCAACGGATGGGCGTCGCAGGCAATCGCCAGCGCCAGCGCGCGCACGCGGGCGCGTCCCAGCGCATCCGCCGGCAGCAGCGGCACGGCTGGCCGCGTTTCATCTAGGTATTCGAGCATGGCCAGCGACTGCGTCAGGATGGCGCCCTCGTCGTCGAGCGCCGGCACCAGGGCCGACGGGTTGACGGCGCGGTAGGCCGGCAGCAGCTGCTGGCCGCCGTCCTGCAGCAGGTGCACGGGGATGCTGTCGTAGGCGATACCCTTCAAATTCAAGGCAATGCGCACGCGGTAGGCGGCCGAACTGCGGAAATAGGTGTACAGCTTCATGGGGCGCCCTCCCCTCAGGCGCGGCCGGCGTACAGGGCCACGGTTTGCTCGATGCTGCCGAAGATGCTGGCGCCCGCCGCGTCGCGCATCTCGATGCGCACCGTGTCGCCGAACTGCAGGTAAGCCGTCTTCGGCGCGCCGTGTTCGATGGTTTCATACATGCGCACTTCGGCCAGGCAGCAGTAACCGACGCCGCCGTTTTCGATGCTGGAGCCGAACAGGTTGCCCTGCTTGTTCGACACGGTGCCGGAGCCGACGATGCTGCCGGCGCCCAGTTCGCGCGTCTTCGCCGCATGGGCGACGAGCTGCGCAAAATTGAAGGTCATGTCTTCGCCCGCATTCGGTTTGCCGAACGGTTTGTCGTTCAAGTCCACCAGCAGCGGCAGGTGCAGCTTGCTGTCCGCCCAGTCGGCACCCAGTTCATCGGGCGTGACGGCGACGGGCGAAAACGCGCTGGCCGCCTTCGACTGGAAGAAACCGAAACCCTTGGCCAGTTCGCCCGGGATCAGGTTGCGCAAGGAGACATCGTTGACCAGCATCACCAGGCGGATCGCTTTCGCCGCGTCGGCCGCGCCGGCGCCCATGGCCACATCGCCCGTGATCACCGCCACTTCCGCTTCCAGGTCGATGCCCCACTCTTCCGAAAGGGCGAAGATGGGGTCGCGCGGGCCGATAAAGCTGTCCGAGCCGCCCTGGTACATCAGCGGGTCCGTGTAGAACGAGGCCGGCACTTCCGCGTTGCGCGCCTTGCGCACCAGTTCCACGTGGTTGATGTAGGCCGAACCGTCGGCCCACTGGTAGGCGCGCGGCAGCGGCGAGTGGCACAGATTGGCATCAAACGGCTGCGCGTCCGGCGCCTGGCCCGCGTTCAAGGCCGCGTAGGCGGTTTCGAGCTTGGGCGCCACAGCGTCCCAGTTGTCGAGCGCCGCCTGCAGGGTGGGAGCGATGGCGGCCACGCGCTGGTACTGGCGCAGGTCGCGGCTGACGAGGATCAGGGCGCCGTCGCGGCTGCCGTTTTTCAGGGTTGCGAGTTTCATGGAGTGTGTTCCTTTTGAGGCGTAGTGTTCAGATGGATGCCGTGGGCGGCGCTCAGGCTTCGGCCGGCGCGTGCATCCAGGCGGCGTGCTTCGGCGCGCGGCGCGTCTGCGACCATTCTTCCAGCATTTCCCATTTGACGGCGTCCAGTTTGGCCATCATCTCGGGCGTGCCCACGTTGGCCGCCAGTTCCAGGCGGTGGCCGTTGGGGTCGAAGAAATAGATCGACTGGAAGATGGCGTGGTTCACCGGGCCCAGCACCTCGATGCCGGCGGCTACCAGGCGCTCCTTGGCGGCCAGCAGTTCTTCCATGCTGCCCACTTCCAGCGCCAGGTGCTGCACCCAGGCCGGGGTATTGCGGTCGCGGTCCATCGGCGGCTGCGTCGGCAGTTCAAAAAAGGCCAGCACATTGCCCTGGCCCGCGTCGAGGAAGACGTGCATGTACGGGTCCGGCGCCTTGGTCGACGGCACCAGGTCTTCGGCGATGGCGAGGACGAAATTCATGTTCAAATGCTTGACGTACCACTCGACGGTTTTCTTCGCGTCGATGCAGCGGTAGGCGACGTGGTGGATTTGCTTGATCTTCATAATGTCTGTCTCCGATGGATGGCGGGTTTTTCAGCTTTTCACCATTAGAATCGAGTTACAGCTATCATACAAACAATTTTTAACCATCGATTTATCGGATTATCTTATGAGTCCCAGCCTGCGACAGATGCGCGCCTTCGTGGCGCTGGCCAAGACCGGCAGTTTTACCCTGGCCGCCGAATACCTGCACGTGACGCAGTCCGCCTTGAGCGGCTTGATCAAGGAACTGGAAAGCGTGCTGGGCGTGCGCGTGGTCGAGCGCAGCACGCGCAAGACGCAGCTGTCGGAAATCGGCCGCGAACTGTATCCGCTGTTTGAAAAGATGATCGAGGACCTCGACGGCGCCATGGCCGGCATCGCCCAGCGCAAGGCCCTGAAGACGGGCCTGGTGCGCATCGCCGCGCCGCAGATGATGGCCTGCACCCTGCTGCCGGAAGTGATCGCCGCCTACCGCCAGGCGCACCCGGATGTGCAGCTGCGCCTGGTCGACTGCCCCGTGGAAAACGTGTCGGCGCGCGTCTTCAGCGGCGAAGTCGATTTCGGCATCGGCCCCGAGCGCGATCCGACGGCGGAAATCGCCGCGCAAGTGCTGTTCGAGATGCCCTTCGTACTGGTCTTCCCCGAGCAGCATCCGCTGCAGCAGAAAGAGCGCGTCACCTGGGCCGACGTGGGCGACTATCCGTTCATCTCGCTGCAGGGGCAATTTACGGAACGCCTGCTGCGCGACATGCACGGCGCGTTCCGCGAACTGTCGCTCAATCCCTATAACGAAGTGACCTTCATGACGACGGCGCTGGCCATGGTCAGCGCCAACCTCGGCATCACGGTCTGCCTGCCGTACGCGGAGCCGATGGTCAAACTCTACAAATTGCACATGCGCACCCTGCACGAGCCGGAACTGACGCGGCGCTTTTTCGTCTACACGAAGACGGGGCGTTCGCTGTCGCCGGCCGCCGAAAGCTTCATGGCCTTCCTGTTCCGCTTTGTCGAGACGCACGAGTGGAACGTGGGAGCGGGCGGCCCGGCCGCCCGCGACACCCCGCCGGCCGGCGGCCTCGCCGACGCCCCTTTATAATGGCGCATCGCCCCTTATCCGCTTGCACCATGACCCAGCCTGACCAGCACGCCCTGTCGCCCACCGACGCCGCCACCATCGCCATCAACCAGCGCATGAACAAATTCGACGGCCATGAGCAGGTGTGGCTGTTCGGCTATGGCTCGCTGATCTACAAGGCGGACTTCCCCTATATCGAACGTCGCCCCGCCAGCATCGCAGGCTGGACGCGGCGCTTCTGGCAAGGTTCGCACGACCACCGGGGCACGCCGATGGCGCCGGGCCGGGTCGCCACCATCGTGCCGCAGGCGGGCGCCGTGTGCGACGGCATGGCGTATCTGATCACGCCCGAAGTCTTCGCCCACCTCGACCACCGCGAAAAAAACGGCTACCTGCGCCTGGCCACCGACATCACCTTCGACGATGGCAGCAAGGCCGAAGGCCTGGTGTACATCGCCAACGAGGAAAACGCCGCCTTCCTCGGTGCCGCCACGGAACTCGATATCGCGCGCCAGATCGCCCGATCAAACGGCCCCAGCGGTCCGAACAGCGAGTACCTGCTGCACCTGGCCAGCGCCCTGCGCGAACTGGGCAAGAGCGATCCGCATGTCTTTGCCATTGAGCAACATCTGGCGCAATTGAAGGATGCCCCGCCTGCAGCGCAGTGAGTGACGGCGGGCTGCCAGCTTGCAAGATGCAAGCGATGAATATCTTTTTATTGTGACAATTGGCGACTATCCCCCGTTTTATTAGCGCCCATAATCGGAACGCGCGATTCCTGATGCATGAATGGAGCAACGGTGCGCGTCAACAGGCAACGGGGCCGTCCATCCATCACAATCACTGCCCTGCACGATAGAAGCGCCTTCATCGGAGCGAGACGACCATGTCCGACAGGTCTATGCTGCAACAGCATGGCAGGCAGCCGCATGCCATACTTCCCGGGACGGGTGCCATTGCCCCTGTGCAGGCCCCCATGCACCGCGGTAGCACCGGGGGCGGGCTGAACATCATCGGCAGCTCCCCGATATTCCAGCGCCTGCTGCGCATGGTCGACGCGGTGGCACCGACCCGCTGCACGGTGCTCATCAGCGGCCCCACGGGCTCCGGCAAGGAAATCATCGCCCAGCTCGTGCACCGGCAAAGCGGCGATCCCGGCGCGCCCTTTGTCGATCTCAACTGTGGCGCCCTGCCGGAACACTTGATCGATGCGGAACTGTTTGGCCATACCAAAGGGGCATTTACGGGCGCACTCAGCAGCCGCGCCGGTTTTTTCGCCCAGGCGGGACAAGGCACGCTGTTTCTCGATGAAATAGGCGAACTGCCGCTGGGCGTGCAAAGCAAGCTGCTGCGCGTGCTCGAATCGCGCAGTTTCCGGCCGCTGGGCGGCGGCGATACCCAGCCGTTCAACGGCCGCATCGTGGCCGCCACCCATTGCGACCTGGCCGCGATGGTGCAAGCGGGCCGTTTTCGCGCTGACCTGTACTACCGCCTGGCGGTACTGAAACTCGACGTGCCGGGCCTGGACCAGCGCCGTGGCGACGTCGCCGCCCTCGCCGCGCACTTTGCCGGTCAGCAAAAGCGGCCCATCCGCTTTACCGCCACCGCCATGGAACGCCTGTGCCGGCAAGCCTGGCCCGGCCATATCCGCGAACTGCGCAACCTGATCGAACGGCTGTCGATACTGGCCGAATCACCGTTGATCGATGCGCACAGCCTGGAAACCTTCCTGTCGGCGGGCAAGCCGGAGGACGCCGATCGCACGCTGCTGGCGGAAGCGCTGATGCGGCTGGACGGCGATGACAAGCTGGCTGCCGCGCAACAATTGCTGATCGACTATGCGATGCGCCTTGCCGATGGCAACAAGACGATCGCAGCCCGCCACCTGGGCATCAACCGCAAGGTCATCGAACGCCGCCTGCACGGCGACGAGGAGCGCAGCAATTTCGCCCGCGTCTGCCTGCTGGAGGGGCGCGCACTGATCGAGGCGGCCCGCTTCAAGGAAGCCATCGAAGTGTTGCGCCGCGGCCTCACGCTGCTGGCCGCCGATGCGCACCCCTGCACGGCACGCCGCCTGAGCTGCGACCTGCACCGCTGGCTGGCCATCTCGCACCGCGGCATCAGCGGATGGCAAAGCGCCGAAGCGCTGACCTGCTATCGGCAGGCATTGCAGGAGGCGGCGGCGCTGGGCGACGAGGTGGAAATCACCGCCCTGCGCTTCGGCATCTGGAGCACGCAGCTGATGGCGCTGGACCTGGCGGAGGCCCGGGCCACGGCACAGGACATGCTGCAGCGGGCGCAGGCGATAGGCGACACGGACTTGCTGTCGCAGGCCCACCTGGCCCTGGCCAACACGCTGTTCTGGCTCGGCGACTACCGCGAGACGCTGGCCTGCCTGGAGCGCGGACACCTGCTCTGCGGCGCGGTACTGGCCGAAACCGGGGGACAGGGCCTGGACATCGCCGCGCTGTCCTCCACCTTCGAAGGCCTGTCCTGCTTCCAGAGCGGCGCCTTCCGGCGCGCGCGCCTGGTCATGGAACAACTGACATTGCGCGGCACCGCCGACAACCCGCACCCCTTCCATCGCGCCATCGCGCTGCAGGGCGCCGCATGGCTGGCCTGCATGTTCGAAGACTGGCCCCTGCTGGCGAACCTGGCGGCGGACCTGAAAACCGTCGCCAGCGAATATGGCTACCAGTTTTATCTGGGGGTGGGCCAGATATTCCATGCCTGCGCATTGGCGCCGGGCAACACCCATGTGCAAATCGAGCAGCGCATCGCCGACGGCTACCAGCACTACATGCTGTGCGAAGGCGGCATGCTCTTCCATTCATTCCAGGCCTGGAAGCGGGGCGAACTGCTGCTGTCGGCAGGCTTGCCATCGCAAGCCCGGCAGTTGCTGCACGGTGCCATCGAACTGGCGCTGGAACATGGCGAACGGGCCTATCTGGTCGAATTGCTCGACATGCACGCCCAGACGTGGATCGCGGTGGGCGACCTGGACAAGGCGGAACGCGAGCTGGGCAGTGCGCTGTCGACCGCCAAGGCACTGGGCGCGGCGGCCGGCAGCCTGCTGGTGGCGACCCGCCTGGCGCAACTGCTGCTGCAGCGCGGACGCCGGCCCGAAGCGCTGGAGCACCTCACGCGCGCCTTGCGCGGCGTGGAACGCGACACGGCTTTCCCCCGGTTTGCCCAGGCGCTGCAGTTGCAGGCCACCCTGGCGCAAGCCTTTTCCATGCCATGCCAACCTGAGGACCCGCATCATGAGCTATCTGCTGAACCACGATGACCTTGAATCGCTATTGCTGGGAGCTTGCTTCTTCGGCAGTGGCGGCGGCGGCACGCTCACTTCCGCGCGCAGCCTGCTGGCCCAGTTCCACGCCGGCGATTATTATCCGGACGCCCGGGTCCGCGTGGTCAGCGTCGACGAAGCCACCGACGGCGATACCGTCATGGTGGCTTACCTGGGTTCGCCCGTGGCGATCAATGGCGCGCATTTTCCGCAGGGCCCCGTCGATGCCGTGATCGCCGTCAGGGAGCGCCTGGCGCTGGAAAATCGCACCTTGGCCTACCTGGCGCCGCCGGAGAGCGGCGCGCTGGGGTTTCTCGTCGCCTGCCTGGTCGCAGCCCATCTGGGGCTGGCGGTGATCGACGCCGACGGCGCGGGCCGCGCCGTTCCCTCGCTGCCCCAGCTGACCTATGCGGCCGCGCAAATCAATCCGCGCCCGGCCTTCCTCGTCAGCCAGGCCGGACTGCGCGTGGAACTCGACGTCCAGCCCAGCCAGGGCGTGAACGGCGCCCATTCCCATCAGCAAGACGTGGCAACGATCATTGACCAGATGATGCGCCCCATCGTCTCGCAAGCCGACTTCAAGCAGTTCGGCGGGCTGGCCATGTGGATCATGGCGCCGGCGGAGCTGGCCCGGGCGCTGCCGGTGCGCGGCACCCTGGGACGTGCCCTGCGCCTGGGCCGCGAACTGCAGGCAGGACGCTTGCGCAGCGCGGACGAACTGGTCACCTATCTGGCGCTGCAATTCGACATGCGCGCCCGGCCCCTGTTTCCGCAGGGCACATTCGTCGCCGCCGAAGTCGAATCGCGCAATGGCTTCGACCTGGGCAAGATCACCATCCGCGCCGGCGAGCGGCTATGCACGATCCTGTACCAGAACGAATCGCTGCTGGCCTGGGACAGCAGCCGCAGCAGCCCCATCTGCATGGCGCCCGACACCATCAGCTACCTGGTCGAGGGCGATGGCCAGGCCGTGTATTCGAATGGCGACTTGCTGCTGCCGGACGGCTCCCTCAACCCGGCTCTCCTGCAGCGCAAGGTGACGCTGCTGGGCCTGGAAGCCAATCCCGTACTGCGCGAACGGGGCGGCCTGATACTGGACAGCTTCATGCAACTGCTCGACACCATCGGCTACCTGGGGCCGTATGTGCCGCTCAGTGGCAATGCCGGCGCGGCGGCAGGGAGCGCCGCATGAAGGCGCTGCGCATCTGCATCGTGGCGCCGGTGGCCACCGACGCCTACAACCAGCGCCTGCTGGCCGCCATCGACCCCGTGATGCCGCCCGATGTCGAGGTGACTGTGCGCAATATCTCCACCGGGCACGACTGCATCGAATACCGCGTCGACTGGCTGCAAAACGGCTATCCGGTGGTGCAACTGGCCAGGGAAATCGAACGCGACGGCTATGACGGCATCTGGCTCAGCGACTTCGACATGTGCGGCGTGGAGGCGGCGCGCGAAGTGATCGACATCCCCATCCTCGGCGGCTTTCCGCCCGCCGCCTTTACCGCGCTGGCACTGAGCCAGCGCCTGTCGATCATGACGATACTGCCCAGCACGCTCGCCATGCAGCAGGGCCACATGCAAGCCTACGGCTTGCAGGACAGCTTCGCCTCCATCCGCTCCATCGACTGTCCCGTCGGCGACCTCGACAAGCTGGACAAGGTGGTGGAAAAAACCTTCCAGGCCGCCATGCTGGCCGTCCAGGAAGACGGCGCCCAATCCATCCTGCTCGGCTGCACCGGCTTTGTCGGCGTCGCCGCGCGCGTCACCGTCCTGCTGGAAGACGCGCTGCACACCTATGTGCCGGTGATCGATCCGAACCAGGCAGGCTTCAGCTTCCTGGTTTCCCTCGTGCGCATGGGCCTGCGTCCCAGCCGCGCCTGCTACAGCAAGCATCGCTGATGCAGCACACGCGCCGGGGCCACGCCATGTCGTGGCCCCGGCGTCCCTCCTTCCCCGCCCGCCGTTTTCGTCCATCCCGGCCAAAAAGGGTGGACGATATGCGCCAGTATTGTTGCGTCATGACAAGGTAAATCAGCCCCATCCCTTGCAAATCAAGCACTTGGCGTTCTGGCACATCCCTTGCTAAATATCAAGCTATCGGCGCCTGGCAAACAGGCGCCGCAGCAGGCAGGCGGCGCACCTCGAGTGGCGTGCCGCACGCCCTCCAGGACCCAGCAAGGAGCCCGGCCGTGCCGACGATTATGGAAGAATCCACCACCCAGGACAGCCTGGCCAATCATGGCTTGCTGCCCGGCCTGGCTGCCTTACAAGAAGGCAACATCGGCTGTGCCGACATCTGCATCGCCGTGCTCGACGGTCCCGTCGATACCAGCCACCCCTGTTTTGCCGGGGCCAGGCTGCAACGGATCGATACCCTCGCCACGGGCTCCAGCGGCAGCGGCCGGGCATCGCAGCACGGCACGCACGTCGCCAGCATCATCTTTGGCCAGCCCGGCAGCCCCGTCACGGGCCTGGCCCCCCATTGTCGGGGCTTGATCCTGCCCATCTTTGCCGACCGCGCCGACGGCACCTTGATGCAATGCACGCAGCTCGACCTGGCCCGCGCCATCACCCAGGCCGTCGAGCACGGCGCGCACATCATCAACGTCAGCGGCGGCGAACTGTCCGACAGCGGCGCCGCCGATGGCCTGCTGCAAAAAGCCATACAACTGTGCCATGAACGCAACGTCCTGCTGGTGGCGGCGGCAGGCAATGACGGTTGCGATTGCCTGCACATCCCCGCCTCCATCGAGTACACGCTGGTGGTCGGCGCCCTGGACCGGCAAGGCGCTCCCATGCCCAACAGCAACTGGGGCGAAGCCTACCGCTCGCGCGGCCTCATGGCACCGGGCACCGACATCCTCGGCGCCGCTCCCGCGGGGCGCGTGCGCGTCAACAGCGGCACCAGCTTTGCCACCCCGATCGTCTCGGCCATCGCAGCCTTGCTGCTATGCCGGCAACACCAACATGGGGATCGTCCTGACCCTCGTGGAGTTTGCAGCGCACTGCTGCAGAGCGCAACGCGTTGCAACACCAATGGCGAGCTGGACTGTCGCCGCCTCCTGACTGGGACATTGAATGTGCCGGGCGCCACTCAACTATTATTAAAAGGGAAAATTGAAATGTCAGACGATACTGTGATTGAAGCGAGCCCAGCCAATGCCGACACTTCCGCGCAGGCGCATCCGCTCAGCATCCCCATGCTGGAAACCTCCTCCCCGGCCACGCTCGCCGCCCCTGCCGGCGCTGCGCGACAAGGCATCGCCGCTTCCGGCATCGATGCCTCCGATTGCGGCTGCGGCGGCGGTGCTGCCAAGGGTCCGACGCTGGTGTATGCACTGGGCAACCTGGGCATCGACTTCGGCAGCGAAGCGCGCCGCGATTCCTTTGTCCAGGCCATGCCATTGGACAGAAACAATCCGAGCGATCCGCAGCAATTGATCGAATTCCTGCGCTCAAAGCCATATTTCCGCCAATCGCTGACCTGGACCGTCAACCTGGACGCCACGCCGATTTACGCGGTCGTCCCCGTCGGTCCGTATGCCGACCTGACCTATGAACTGCTGTTCGAGGCCTATGTCGGCACCATCGATGGCCTGGTCGTCATGAATTCGTTTCCCGGCATAATCTCGGGCGCCGCCAGGCTGATGTCCGGCCAGGTCGTTCCCGTGATCCAGCCGGCCATCCGGGGCATGTTCAGCTGGAATGTGCCGCAGCTGATCGACAGCCTGATGGCGGTGCAGGACAGCCTGGACATCAACAGCAGCAACACGGGCGCGCGCCTGGAAAACTTCCTGAACCGCATCTATTACGACTTCCGCAACCTGGGCGTCACGGGCATGGACCGCGCGCTCAACTTCTCGGCCACGAATGCCATGCAAGCGGCGGAAATGCTGGCCAAGACCACCGGCATGCAGCTCGATACCATCGTCGTGCAACAGAGCCCCGTGTGCCGCCCAGGCTCCGAGTGCTACGACATCATCATGACCTTCTTCAACCCGGAAAACCTGCAGGTAGCCAACACGGTCGCCCGTTTCGCCGTCGACGTCAGCGACGTGATACCGGTCAGCGTCGGCGCAGTGCGCTACTGGTCGCAACGCTAACCCCAACAGCATTTGAATTGTCGGGGCACGTGGGCGCAGCGATGCATACACGCGCTTCAGCATACGGTCGTTGGCGGGAAACGATCAGCACCGTACTTCGGTACGCACACCCATTGCCGTTGCCCGCGGCGGCGCCACCACAAGGAGTTTTAAAATGAACAATCTGCCATTGCAAGCCAAAGCCGTACAACGCAGCCCCAGCATCTCCGCCATCAGCCAGGGTGTCGCCCCTTCCGGCATTGCCTGCACCCTGTGCCAAATGGGTTGCAGCGCCTTGAGCGGCACCGCACAGCAACTCTGCCTGGCTGCTTGCGCCGCCACCGTTTGCTGATCAAGCCAGCAGGATCGAGCCATTCCGGCTAAACCCGGCATGCCTGCGGGCGATGCGTTTCTCGTCGCCCGTTCAACCTGCCGGCATCACCCACGATTGAGGAAGGACAGCGATGCGACTCCCACTACAAAGCCCGCCTGTTTCGCGCAGCGCGCGTGGCCCTATCAATGCGCAAGCCAGCGGCCCGCACGCGAGCGGTATGCAGCCGTCCGCCTGCGGACCGACCAACACGGGCCAGGGCCAGTGCTTCGATACGCACGGGCCGATAGGCGGCCCGACGGCCCACAATTGCAGCGCCTGCTGCGCCCGGCGCGGTGCGATTCACTGGCAAGGCGTGAATGGCACCTTTGCCATCTGCCAATAAACACCGATTCGGCCAGCAGTATCCCCGCCTTCTGGCCTCTGCCGGAAGCGGGGACTGCGTCGGACGCCGGCCCTTTCCGCCCCGTCCACGCTGCATGCGCTAGAACAAATCCAACTGCCCCGCATTGCCCTTCCTTACCTTTGCACCCAGCGGCGGCACCACCAGCGGCCGGCGGAATTGCGTGCAATCGAGCTGCTTGAAGCGGCCGCCCTTGCCGTGCAGCCCCAGCCGGTGCACGGCCTTTTCAAAGCGCTGGCGGATGAGGTCAGCCCACACACCCTCGCCGCGCATGCGCGCGCCGAACGCGCTGTCGTAATCCTTGCCGCCACGCATTTCGCGCACCCGGTTCATCACGCGCTGGGCACGCTCCGGAAAGTGCGCTTCCAGCCATTGCTGGAACAAGGGGCTCACTTCCCACGGCAGGCGCAGCACCACGTAATGGGCGTGGATGGCGCCCGCGTCGCGCACGGCTTCGAGCAGCTGCTCGATTTCCGGCTCCGTCACGAACGGGATGATGGGCGCGATGCTCACGCCCACGGGAATACCCGCCTCCGTCAGGGTGCGGATGGTGCGCAGGCGCCGCGCCGGGGCGGCCGCGCGCGGCTCCAGGGTGCGCGCGATGGCCGGGTCCAGCGTCGTGACAGTGACGGCCACGGCAGCCAGGCGCCTGGCCGCCATGGGCGCCAGCATGTCGATATCGCGCTCGATCAGCGATGATTTCGTGATCAGCGCCACGGGGTGGTCGCATTCGTGCAGCACTTCCAGCACGCGCCGCGTCAGCTGCCGTTCGCGTTCGCACGGCTGATACGCATCGGTATTGACGCCCAGGGCGATCGGTTCGGGCACATACGACGGCTTGGCCAGTTCGCGCCGCAACAGTTCGGGGGCGTTCACCTTGGCGTAGATGCGGCTTTCGAAATCCAGGCCCGGCGACAGGCCCAGATAGCTGTGCGTGGGGCGGGCAAAGCAATAAATACAGCCATGTTCACACCCCCGGTACGGGTTCAGCGACACGTTGAAGGGCAAATCGGGCGAAGCGTTGCGCGTGAGAATGGTGCGCGCCTGTTCGTCGCTGACCTGCGTCTTCCATCCCGGCGCCGCCGCCTCCCCAGCTGCCTCGTCCAGGCCGCCCACGCTCCAGCCGTCATCGAAACCGGCGCGCGCATGCGTCTCGTGACGCCCCTGCAGATTCGAGACGGCCCCGCGCCCCTTTTGCGCTTTCAGCGATTGCGGCGGCAACATGGCCTGCCCGGCGAAGCTGTCATCGTGCTCTGGAATGATTGCTTTCATGAACGGCCCCATCAACTGTATATACGTACAGTATACTATGCCGCTGTGCGGCCAAGATCAAGGGCTAACGTGCTGTCGTTTCAAGCTTTTTCGCCATGCGGCATGACATAACTCAACTGCTGCGCGACAAACCCGTCAAATGCCGTGATCAAGGGAACGAAGCGGGAAGCGTCCTGCTCCAACTGCATCAGGGCATAGCACGTCGCTTCCAGGGTCGATAACTGGTCTGGCGCATGCGCCTTGCGGATCAAATAATGGGAAGCGGGTGTATCGCGCAGCGGCAGGCGCGGCAACTGTTGCAACAGGGGATTCAGATACAGCATCTTGCGGCTCTTGCGCCAGGTGGCGTCCAGTACCACCAGCCGCAATTGGCTCGAAAATCGGGCCGGATCGAGCAAGATGGACGGGTCGAGCGCTGGCGGCGGCGCGATGCCCAGCGAACGGTCGCCTGGCGTATCCGGGTACAGCAGGACGTTGTGCTTGTCGGCCAGCAGTTCGGCGAGCGCGTCCGGGGCGAACTGTTCGCCCATCAGCAGGCGGCTGTTGGGCAGGCTCAGATGCAGCAAGCGGGCGCTGCCCTTGGCGTTGTGGACTTCCAGCGGATGCTGGAGGATCAGCACGTCCACGGCGTGGGCGACGGGGGCAGTCCAGCGGCAAATGCAGCTGGACGCAGCGCGCAGGCAGACCGGGCAGCGTGCGCGTTTGGCGGGTTCAGCCTTGAAGGAGGATGCGGCGCCAGGGCTGGCGATCGCGCTGGAAATAGAGCGGGAGGTACGGCGGGTGGTCATGGCGGAGCGCGTTCGCGGCTGTCTTCAAGCCGCGATTGTAGCGCCCACGCCATGCCAAGGGAAAGCTGCGCTTAAAACACCTGCGCTTAAAACTCTTCCCAGTCGTCGGCACCGGATGCCACCGTCGTCTTCGGTGTGCGTGCGCGCACAGCGTCCGCTGGCGCCGCCTTGCCCGGCGCAGGCGCGGCCACGGCGGGTGCTGGCGTCCGCGGCGTGGCGTGCCGCATGGCAGGCCGCACCGCAGCTTTGATGGGCGCAGACGCCGTCACGGACGGAGCAGCACTGGCCGATGCATATTGCTGCGTGGCATCGAGCTTGAACACGCCCACCACGTCGGCCAGCTTGGCCGCCTGTTCCTGCATGGATTCGGCCGCCGCCGCCGCTTCTTCCACGAGGGCCGCGTTTTGCTGCGTCACCTGGTCCATCTGGCCGATGGCCCGGTTGACTTGTTCGATGCCGGTGCGCTGCTCATCGCTGGCGTCGGTGATCTGGTTCATGATCTGCGTCACGTGGCTGATGCTTTGCACGATCTCGTCCATGGTGCGGCCCGCCTTGTCCACCAGTTGCGAACCGGCCTCGACCTTTTGCACGGAATCGTCGATCAAGCCCTTGATTTCCTTGGCCGCCGCGCTGGAGCGCTGCGCCAGGTTGCGCACCTCGGAGGCCACGACGGCAAAACCACGGCCCTGCTCGCCGGCGCGGGCCGCTTCGACGGCCGCGTTCAGGGCCAGGATATTCGTCTGGAAGGCGATGGCGTCGATGACGCTGATGATGTCGACGATCTTGCGCGAGGAATCGTTGATCGAGCCCATGGTGCTGACCACTTCCGAGACCACCACGCCACCCTTGCTGGCGATCTGCGAGGCGTCGATGGCCAGCTGGTTGGCGCTGCGCGCATTGTCGGCGTTGAGTTTCACGGTGGAGGTCAGCTCTTCCATGGACGATGCCGTCTCTTCCAGCGAACTGGCCTGCTCTTCCGTGCGCGACGACAAGTCCAGGTTGCCGGCCGCGATTTCGCTCGACGCCGTGCTGATCGATTCGGTGCCGGCGCGCACCTGACCCACGATACTGACCAGTTTATCGTTCATGTTTTTCAGCGCGTGCATCAACTGTCCCGTCTCATCGCGGCTTTCCACGACGATATGGCTGGTCAGGTCGCCGGCGGAAACGGCTTGCGCCACCTCGACTGCACGCGTGATGGGACGCGTGATCGAGCGCGTGATCCAGTAGGCGCAGGCAATGCCCAGCAAGATGGCCACCACGCCCAGCGAGATCAGCAGCAGGCGGCCGTTTTCGTAGCGCGAACGAATTTGCGCAGCCGTTTCGTCGAGCAATTTGGCTTCCAGCAGTTCCAGCTTCTTCAACGACGCCAGATAGATGTCGCGCTTGGCGACCATGTCGCCTTCGTACAGGCGCTTGCCCAGTTCCAGATCGCCCGCATTCTTGGCCTTGAACACATTCTTGCGTACTTCCGTGTAAGCCTTGCGCGTGCTCAGCACCTCCTGGTACAGCGATTGCTCTTCGGCATTCAGCTCGCTTTTGCCGATAGCGTTCTGAATTTCCGTGGCGCGTGCCGACGAGACGGCCATTTCCTGTTCAAACTGCTTCTGGTGTTCGGGATCGCCGACTTTCCAGGCCGCCGCCGTGCGCGCCGCGTTCACCTCGATGACCTTGGTCCATTCACCGATCAGGCGCTCGTTGCGCACCTTGACGTTGACCAGCGCATCGGTTTCCTTGCTGGCGCTTTGCATCTGCACGATGCCCACCACGGTCAGGGTCGTCAACAGGAGCAGGACGGCGGCAAAACCGCCACCGAGACGTACGCCGATTTTGAGGTTTTTCATTGCGTGATTCCTATCTGAAAAAAACAATGCACAGACGCCACGAAACCGACGTGCTGCTACGTATCAATATAGCAGGCATCTGCCGTGCGGCAATCACGGGCGGTGGCGCAACGGCAGGCGCGTCACCAGAATGGCAGCACGCCGCAGCGCACCACTTTGGAGCAGATTGTGAGTGAATCAGAGTGGTATTGCAAGAAATAACATGCAGAAAAGCAACAACCAGAAGACGGTATGCCGCCACGAACGGGCGGCAGGCAAGCAAGGTCAGTTTTGCTTCACATAGATCAATTTTGATGTATCGAAACCCAAGCCGCCGGCTTTCTCGATCAGGCGCCGCTGCAAGGCAGGATCCATGGTGGGCGTGCGCGACAGCAACCAGAAGTAGGATTTGTCGGGGCCGCTGATCATGGAATAACTGTAATCTTGCTGGTCCAAATCAAACACGATGTAGGAACCATAGAAGGGACCGAAAAAAGACACTTTCAGATAGCCGACGTCTTTCTTGTCGACGAAGTACGCCTTGCCTTCCGCTTCCTTCCACTTCGCGTCCGCATCCTTGTAGCCGCGGTTGAGCACTTTCAGGCCGCCATCCTGGCGCAGGCTGTAGTCGGCCGTCACGTGGCTCAGGCCCCGCTCGAACGAATGGTCGAGGCGCGCGATCTCATACCATTTGCCCAGATAACGGGTCGTGTCGAAGTTGCTAACTGGCACAATATTCTCGGGCCGGCCTACGCAGCCGGCCAGCACGAGCACACATAGCAATAATATTCTTTTCATGTTTTTCTCCATCGGGTTGAATCAGTCAGGGCAGCAGCGCGCGGTCCAGGATGCGGCGGATTGCGCCATTGGCTTGCATGCGCACGATGGCCGCATTGAATTGTTCGATAAAGTCATCGCGATAAGGGTAGGCGGCAGGCCGGCGCTCCGTAAAACCCAGGTGGCCCTGCTGGCTGGCCAGCTGCGCGGTTTCCTGTATCGCCTGCATCGGCGTGCCCGGCGCACCCTCGCGCCGGATGCGCTGCAATTCCCATTGCGCCGACAGGCGGTCGCTGACATAGCAATCGATACGCCCGCGCATCAGCTTGAGCAGATTCGTGCGCGTGCCCTTGGCCGTATCGAACACGATGCTGGCCGCTTGCAGGGCTGCCGTCTGTTGCGCATCGCCCAGCAAAAAACCCGCGTTCACGCCGATGTGCAGGCCGCCGTAATCGGCGGGCCATTGCCGCAGCGCGCGCTTCGCCAGCACGTCCTGGTTGCACAGCACCACCAGCTGCTCCATCAGCAACGGCACGGAATAGCGCACGTACGGCCGCTCGCTGCGCCACGAATACGGCGGATACAGGGCAAACGCCTCGCCAGTCTGCAGCATCAGCACGCCCCGTTTCCACGGCACGGGACGCAGTTGCACCGCATATTGCGGCATCGATTGCACGGCTTCGCGCACGATCTCCGTGTAGATGCCTTTCAGCTGGCCGTTGTCGACGTAGGAGTACGGCGGATAATCGTCGTCGCCATAGATCACCAGCGGCGTCGCCCCCTCCGCCCGCGCACTGGCAGCGAGGAACAGGCATAGCGCGGCAGGCAGGATGAACATTCTGGACATGCCGGAAGATTAGCATGGAAGCGCGCAAACCAATCATCCGTTCGCGCTGTTCGTGCCCAGCATTTCGTCGAGTTGCGCCAGGGTGCTTGAATCCTTCACGACGGCGCGCAGCCACAGGTGCAGCGGCAGCTCGCCCCAGCTGGCAGCCTTGTCGGCCAGGTAGGCGACGGGGCTGTGCGGCTCCGTGCGGCGGAAAAAATCGGCCACCTGACGCAGCTGGGCCAGCGCCTGCTGGCGCTGCACGATGGCGCCCCCGCCTGCGCCTGCGTCAGCGCCCTGGCCAGCGGCCCTCGGCACACCGGCAAAGTCCGCATCCGGTGACAGCGGCGCGATGAAATGAATGGCGTTTTCCAGCGCTTCGCGCGCGGCGCGAAAACTCGGACCGTCGACGCCGAAACGCGCGTCGACGCTGCGTTCGAACGCCAGCAGCGACTGCATGCAGTACTGGGCATCGGCCAGCAGGCCGTCGGAAAAGGCGCGCGAGTTCCTTTGCCGCGCCGCCTCCATCTGCGCCAGGGTCACGCCTTCGTCGTGGCGCGCATCGCCCCAGCCCTGCTCCGCCGCGCCCGGCGCCAGGCTGACGGCCGCACGCTGGCGCGCCGCATCGAAATCCTGCAGCGAAAACAGGCCGTCGGCGCCATCCGTCAGCGGGATCTCGCGCAGCAGCTGCGGCGTGCGCGAGAGCAGCCAGAAGACATTGCCGATGCGCTGTTCCTGGTCGCCCTCTTCCGCCGGCGGATACAGGCCATCCCAATAGCGCTCGCACAGGCCGGCCAACAGCGCGTAGCCGTCGCCCAGGCCGCGGAAATGGCGCGTTTTCGCGTGCGCCTCGGCCAGCCACACGGCCACGCGCAAATCCTTGCTGTGCGTGGCGATCAGCTGTTCGCAGCGCGTCGCCACGAAAGGCCAGTCGGCTTCCTTCAGCGCCGTCACCCACTCGCCCTGGTCCAGGCTCGGGTCGTCGTGCTGGCGCGCGCGCGCGATGGCATCGAGCTCCTGGCTGAAGGTGATGTCTTCGCCGCAGGGACTGACGGCGCTGACGGGGTGCAGCAACTGCTCCAGATTGAACATGGTGCCCTCCGCGGGGTGACGTTACTTGCTGACGTTATTTGATGGTGTATTTGAACTGCCCCTGCTTATTTGCAGTGACGCGTATCGACGCGAGCGGCTCGCCTGCGGCCATGCGCGCCAGCACCGCTTCGGCGATCGCCGGCAGCAGGCTGCCGTTCAGAATTTGATCGACATTGCGCGCGCCCGAATCGACCTCGGTGCAGCGCGCCAGCACGGCGTCGACCAGGCCCGCGTCATGGCTGAACTGCGCCTGGTGGTTGCGCGCGATGCGCGCGCCTATCCTCGCCAGCTTCAGGGCGATGATTTCGGCCAGCACCGCGTCGTTCAGGGGAAAAAATGGCAGCACTTTCAGGCGCCCCAGCAGGGCCGGCTTGAAGTGCGCCACCAGTTGCGGGCGCACCAGTTCTTCCAGCGCGGCCGGCGTGGGCAAGTCTTGCGCGACCCGGTTCAGGCAGGCGGCCATCATGGCGCCGGAACCCAGGTTCGACGTGGCGATGATGATGGTGTTGCGAAAATCGACTTCGCGCCCTTCCGCATCATCGAGCACGCCCTTGTCGAACACCTGGAAGAACAATTCGAGCACGTCGGGGTGGGCTTTTTCCGCCTCGTCGAGCAGCACCACGCTGTAGGGCTGGCGCCGCACGGCTTCCGTCAGCACACCGCCCTCGCCATAGCCGACATAGCCGGGCGGCGAGCCTTTCAGGCCGGCCACGCTGTGCGCTTCCTGGTACTCGCTCATGTTGATGGTAATGAGCTTGCGCTCGCCGCCGTACAGCAGATCGGCCAGCGCCAGCGCCGTTTCCGTCTTGCCCGTGCCCGACGGCCCCGTGAACAGGAACACGGCTTGCGGCTTGTTCGGGTCGTCCAGGCTGGCGCGCGCCGTGCGCACGCGCTGCGCCACCGCGTCGATGACGTGGTCCTGTCCCAGCACCCGTTCGCGCAGCGCGCCCTCCAGGGTCAGCACCGTGCGGATCTCGTCCTTGAGCATTTTTCCCAGCGGGATGCCGGTCCAGCCGGCGACGATGCCGGCCACCACCTGCGCATCGACTTCCAGCGGCGACAGCGGCGCTTCTCCCTGCAGGGCCGCCAGCTCTTCCTTCAGCGCCAGCAGGCGCGCCGCGCCGATCTCGCCCGGCCGCTCGCCGCGCAGCTGCGCGCGCAAGTCGCCGATCTGCGCCACCAGCGTTTTCTCGCGCTCCCAGCGCTGCGCCAGCGCCGCGATCTGCGCCTGTCCTTCGTCATGCTCGCGCCGCAGCTGCGCCAGGCGCGCGGCGCCGGCCTTGTCGGGCGCTTCGCCATCGGCCGCCTCGCGGCTCAGGGCGGCGATTTCCGCACCGATGCGTTCCTGCCGCCGGTTCGCGTTTTCCAGCTGCGCCGGCGTGGCGCGCTGGCCCAGCGCCACCTTGGCGCACGCCGTATCGAGCACACTGATGGCCTTGTCGGGCAGCTGACGCCCGCTGATGTAGCGGTGCGACAGGCGTACCGCCTCGACGATGGCGGCGTCGCGCACGCGGATGCCGAAATGGCGCTCCATCAGCGGCGCCATGGCGCGCAGCATGGCGCAGGCGATGTCTTCGCTCGGCTCTTCCACCTTCACCACCTGGAAGCGCCGCGCCAGCGCCGCATCCTTTTCAAAGTACTTTTTGTACTCGCTCCAGGTGGTGGCGGCGATGGTGCGCAGGGCGCCGCGCGCCAGCGCCGGTTTCAGCAGATTGGCCGCGTCGTTCTGTCCCGCCTGGCCGCCGGCGCCGATCATGGTGTGCGCCTCGTCGATGAAGAGAATCACGGGGTGCGGGCTTTTCGCCACCTCGTCGATGACATTTTTCAGCCGGCTTTCGAACTCGCCCTTCACGCTGGCGCCGGCCTGCAGCAAGCCCATGTCGAGCGCGTGGATGTGCGCGCCCTGCAGCACCTCGGGCACGTCGCCGGCGGCGATGCGCAGGGCCAGGCCTTCCACCACGGCCGTCTTGCCCACGCCCGCCTCGCCCGTGAGTATCGGATTGTTCTGGCGCCGGCGCAGCAGGATGTCGACGGCCTGGCGTATCTCGGCCTCGCGGCCGATCACGGGATCGAGCGTGCCGTCGCGCGCCAGCTGCGTCAGGTCGGTGGTGAACTGGTCCAGCGCCGGAGTTTTGCTGGCCAGGGCGGCAACAGGATCTGCGGACAGGTCGGCAAGCTGCGGCACTGCCGCGCTTTCCTCTTCATCAGAACCTGCCGTCAGCTTGTCCGGATGGTGTTTCAACTGCTCCACGCTGAAGCGGGCGAACAGCTTCGAGCCGCGGTACGCGAGCTGCGACAGTTCCGGCTCCGTCAGCAGCGCCAGCAACAGATGGCGGCTGCGGATGGGCCCTGGCCGCGTCGTGTCCAGCGAAGCGATCAGCCAGGCGTGTTCGAACAGCAGCGGCAAGTGCCGCGAAAACACGGGCGTGCGCGCGCTGCCCGTCCGGAAGCCGCCGATCTCGCGGCGCAAATCCGCCTCCAGCGCCGTCAGGCTGATTTCGCTGCGCCGCGCGATGGTGACGAAATCGCTGCGCTCCTGCTCCAGCAGCGCCAGGAACAGGTGCTCGACATCGACTTCGTACTGGCCGAGTCCCACGCAGATGGCGGCGGCGCGGGTGGCGGCCGTGCGCGCCGTGTCATTGAGTTTGGCGATCAGGGTTTTCAAATGATTGCTCATGCGGCGGCTCCCTTGCGGTTGATCGAATAGCGCAGCGACGACGGCTGCAGCACGGCGTCGAAATTGACCGCCTCGCCGCCTGCCATCACGGCCAGGGTGCCGCTGATGACGAAGCCGACGCGGTTGATGCTGCCCGCTTCGCGCTCCAGGCGGGCGCGCACATTGCGCAGGCGCGGTTCATGGCGTTCGATGGCCGCCTTCAGCGCGGCGCAGATGCGGGCGCGGTCATCGCTGCTGGACAGGCACATGCCGGCGAAATCGATGAGGCCATAGTTGACGATGGAGGCCGCGCATTCCGGATAGGCGTCGAGCGCGCCGGGCGGCAGGGCCACGCGCGTGTTGAGCAGTTCCTCCAGG
Source organism: Janthinobacterium aestuarii (assembly GCF_046113285.1). Taxonomy (NCBI): domain Bacteria; kingdom Pseudomonadati; phylum Pseudomonadota; class Betaproteobacteria; order Burkholderiales; family Oxalobacteraceae; genus Janthinobacterium; species Janthinobacterium aestuarii. The sequence goes on along the minus strand of NZ_CP142524.1, from coordinate 1,889,644 downwards.
TCGCGCGCCACCGCATCCTTCAATTGTTCCAGCGACAGGCGCACCGCCACGCCGCCCGCCGCACTGCCGCCGTCATCCATCAGGCGGTCAAACAGGCCAGGTACATAACTGTCCATGCGCTCTCCTGAAAAATCGGCGCGGCGCGCGGCGAAGGTGGCCGCCGCGCGCCGCGCACCATGGATCAAGCCACGCGGTTCGCGGCCAGGTCCCAGCCGCCCGAGGTATTGCCGCCGGCGCCGCCCGTCACTTTTTGCTGCGTGTATTTCCACTTCACTTTCGAGAATTTGAAGCCGACGTGTTCACCGAGGATGTCGCCTTCTTCCACATTCGGCGTCACGGCGCCGATCAATACGTTCTCGATTTCGATTTCAAAATACTTGACGCGCTCCCCCTGGCCGTCGGCGCGCATGAATTCGAAGCGCGCCTTGGGGATGGTCTTGCCGGCCGAGCAGGTCTGCAGCAGCACCGGCGAGGCCAGATCGGCCAGCTTGGAGATGACGATGTCCTTGTGTTCGCAGCGTTCGGCCGTGTGGCCGCCGCCCGTCGAAGCGGTGGCGGACTTCGGCTGCTCGACGCTCCAGCTGACCGATTTGCATTCGATCCAGTCCTTGTGCTTGTCATCGGTGGACTCGCCCTTGATGCCGTCTATCTGCAGATATACATCGATTGCCATGGTGTGCTCCTCTGGTTGAAAGATGGGTGATTCAGGAATTGGTCGACTTCGGCAACTCCGCGACCAGTCGGAGCGAAACGGATAATTCATCGAGCTGGAAGTGCGGCCGCAGGAACGACACGGCGCGGTACACGCCGGGCCGGCCCGGTACTTCATGCACCTGCACGGACGCTTCGCGCAGCGGGAACTGCGCCTTCTGTTCCTGGCTGGCGTTATCGTCGAGCAGCACGTACTGCATCAGCCAGCGGTTCAGAAAATCTTCCACGCTGGAGGCGGCGGCAAAGCTGCCGATCTTGTCGCGCATCATGGCCTTCATGTAGTGCGCGATGCGCGAGACGGCGAAGATGTACTGCAGCTGCGACGACAGCACCGCGTTGGCGTTGGCCGCGTCGCTGTTGTACTTGCGGCTTTTCTGCGCCGACTGCGCGCCGAAAAACGCCGCATACGCCGTGTTCTTGCAATGCACCAGCGAGATGAAGCCCAGGTCCGACAACTCCTTTTCGCGCCGGTCGGTGATCGCCACTTCGGCCGGGCATTTCAGGGCCACGTCTCCCTCGTCCGTCTTGAAGGTGTGGGTCGGCAGGTCGTCCACCAGGCCGCCGCCCTCCACGCCGCGGATGGCGGCGCACCAGCCGTAGTCGGCAAAGGCGCGCGTCAGCTTGCTGCCAAACGCATACGCGGCGTTACACCACAGGTATTTGTGATGATCGCTGCCGTCGACTTCCTCGACAAAGTTAAAACCGTCGACCGTGGTGCCGTCGACGGGATTGAACGGCAGCCGGCCCAGGAAGCGGGGCAAGGTCAGGCCGACGTAGCGGGCGTCCTCGGATTCGCGGAAGGCTTTCCATTTCGCGTACTCGACGGTATCGAACACCTTGGCCAGGTCGCGCGGCTTGCCCAGGTCACCGTAGCTTTCCAGGCCAAACAGTTCCGGCGCAGCCGAGGCGATGAAGGGCGCGTGCGCGGCGGCGGCGACGTGCGACATCTGCTCGACGAAATACATGTCTTCCGGCTGGCGCGAGATGGCGAAGTCGCCCAGCAACGCGGCAAATGGCGCACCGCCGAAGGTGCCGAATTCCTCTTCATACACCTTCTTGAACATGCTGCTCTGGTCGAACTCCAGCGCGGCCTGGAAATCCTTCACCAGTTCGCGCTTGGTGGCGTTGAACATGCGGATCTGCAGGCGCGTGCCCGTGTCGGAATTGCCGACCAGGTAGCGCAGCCCCGTCCAGCTTTGTTCGAGCTGCTGGAACGGCGCCGCGTGCATGATTTCGCTGAGCTGGGCCGAGATCAGGCGGTCGATCTCCGCCACGCGCGCGTCCAAGGTGGCCGACAGGCTGCTCGACATCAGCACCGTGCCGTCGAGTACCTGGGCCACCAGTTCCGAGATCAGGTCGCGCGCGCGCGCATGTTCGGCACCGGACTTGGCGACGCGGCTTTGCTCGACGATCTGGTCGAGCAAATCGGTCGCGGCCGGCGCGCCGGGCGTGGATACTGCTAGGGCCTCTGCCTGGGTACTCATCTCAATCCTCCTGCGCCGGGAACTGCGGTTTCAGGGTAGCCAGGCTGTCCGTGTTGTTCAGCACTTCCGTCAGCAAGTCTTCCAGCTTGTCGTTGCCGGCCAGCTTGTTGCGCAGGTCGGCCAGCTTGGTGCGCGCCTCGAGCAGCTTGCGCAAGGGATCGACCTGGCGCACCACCGATTCCGGGCGGAAGTCGTCCATCGAGCGGAAGTGCAGATCGACGGCGAACGTGCCGCCCGCCTCGCTGATACGGTTCGGCACGGCGAAACGGGCCACCGGCTCCACGCCGGACAGCACTTCATCGAAATTGGCGCTGTCGATGGAAACGAACTTGCGGTCCTTCAGGCGTTTTTTCTCGCTGTCAGGGTTGCCGCCAAAGTCGCCCAGCACGCCGACCACGAAGGGCAGCTCCTTGTTTTCAATCGCGTCGCCGATCTCGACGTCATAGGTCATTTGCACGCGCGGCGCGCGTACCTGCTTCAGGCGTTTTTGCACGCTGTCGGACTTGGACATGTCGCTTCCTTTGCAAGGAGATGGTGGGGATGCTCGCTTATTTCAGGCCGCTGAACGGGTCGGCCGCGCTGCCTTGCTGCGCCGCGCCCTTCGCCGCCGGCGTACCGGAACCGGCCGCGCGCTTGCCGGCCGCCGGCGGGCGCCTGGCCGGCGGCACCAGGACGTCTTCGCCTATGCTTGCGCGCAGCAGCTTGGCCAGGTCCTGCGCTTCCGAGCGCAACGAACCATTCAGATTATTTTGCCGCGACAGATCGGCCAGCGCCTTGCCGGAAAGGCGCAAGCCGCTGACGGCGACGATGCTGTTGGCCACCTTGTCGTCCGGGTCGCGCTCCAGCGCTTCAAGCGCATGGCCGATGGCGTCGCCGTACTGGCCGCGGTCGAACTTCATCTGCGCCATTTGCAGCCACGGCGCCTTGTCGGCGGGATAGCTCGCGCCGCCGCGCTGAAGCAGGGTCATGGCACGCTCGTACTGGCCGGCGCGCGCCGCCGCATCGGCGTCGCTCATCACTTGCGCCAGGGTCGCCGCGGCAGGTTTTGGGGACGCCGACTGGTCCGGCGTGGCGCAGGCGGCCAGCAGCAAGGCGCTGGCAAGGCAGACAATACGGAGCGATATCGTGGCTGGCTTCATCGGGGTACTCCTTCACGTGGAGGACGCTACCGCTGGGAAAGATGGGCGGCGTGAAGACTATTATTGATCGGCAATTTTTTACCAAATTGAGATTAATCAGCAAAGAAGAAGTTCCACGCTGCAGCCGCGCAGGACGACATGAATCCTGATCTGGCGCAGTAATTGTCTTGATCGCAGACCGATCTTGCGCCAACGCAAGCAGGTCGCCCGTGCATGCGTTTAAATGACTGCAACACTTTTGTTTCCACACTTCATCTTGCAAAGGTCGCCCATGCCACCTGACGCCCTGGTCCGCCCGGCCCGCGCCACCGCGCTACCGTTGCTGGCATTGCTGCAAGCGTTGCTGCTGACCGGCTGCGCGGGCGGCGCCCTCGGCACCCTGGCCAACGCGGCGCTGCAAATGGCCGGCGTGGCCAAGCCGCCGCCGGAACTGCCCGACGCGCAGCAGCCGCCGCGCAACGTCAGCATCCGCCTGCACGCGGCGCAGCGCCTGAACACCGATGCCGACGGCCGGCCGCTGGCGCTGGTGGCGCGCATCTACAAGCTGCGCCAGAGCGCCGCCTTCGAGCAGGCGCCTTACGACAGCTTCCTCGACGCGCAGCGCGAAAAAGCGGCGCTGGGCGCCGACCTGATGGAAGTCAAAGAGGTGCTGCTGGTGCCGGGCCAGCGCTACGAAGTACAGGAAAAAGTCAGCAAAGAAGCGTATTTCATCGGCGTCGTGGCCCTGTTCCGCGCGCCTGCGACACAGCGCTGGCGCGCCACCTTTGCCGCCGCCGACGCGGAACGCAGCGGCATCACCGTCGGCCTGCATGCCTGCGCGCTCAGCATCAGCGGCACGTCCACGCTGTCGGCCCCGCGCTGCCAATAGCACCAACAGACACGCCACACATTCAAGGAGAAACGAGATGGGCATGGCAGCGAAAGTCTTGTGGGGAGAAGGCCTGTTCCTGCGGCCGCAGCATTTCCAGCGCCAGGACCAGTATCACGAAGCGCGCCTGCATCACACGGCCAGCGCGCTGCATCCCTACCTGTGGGGCGTGGCGCACATGGAGTGGGACCTGGCGGCGCTGAAGACGGGCACCCTGCGCCTGCAGGCGCTGTCGGCCATCTTCCGCGACGGCGAAGTGTTCGAGGCACTGGGCGACGGCGCGCCCGGCAGCGATATCCTGCCCCCGCCGGTGGACCTGGAAGCGCTGCCGCCGGCGGTGCAGGAAGTGACGTATTACGCGGCCCTGCCCATCCTCAACCGCGAAGGCGTGAATTACACGGCGCAGGCGCCAAATGCGGGTACGCCGGCGGCCACGCGCTTCGCGCACGCCATGCACGCCACGCCCGACCTGTTTACGGAGTCCGCCGTGGCCGACGTGGCCTATCTGAAAAAGACCGTGCGCCTGATTCCCGACAGCGAGGCGCGCGGCTCCTACGACTGCCTGCCTCTGATCGCCCTGCGGCGCACGGTATCGGGCGGCTTCGAACCCCTGCCCTCGTTCATGGCGCCCAGCCTGGCGATCGCCGGCGCGCCGCGCCTGCAAGGCGTGCTGGAACACCTGCTCGACGCCTTGCAGGCGAAAGTGAGCGCGCTGCACGGCCACCACCGCGAACCGAGCCGCAACGTGATCGAATTCCGCTCGGGCGACGTGTCCTCGTTCTGGCTGCTGCACACGGTCAGCACGGCCGCCGCCGCGCTGATGCACTATGTGCGCCACCCGGCCCTGCATCCGGAGCGCCTGTACGAGGCGCTGCTGGGCCTGGCGGGCGGCCTGCTCAGCTACTCCAAGCACTACACCCTGGCCAGCCTGCCCGCCTACGACCACGCGCAGCCGGGCGCCTGCTTCGATGCCATCGACGCCATCATCCGCGAACTGCTCGACACCGTCATCTCGTCGAAGTATTTTTCCATCGCCCTGCTGGAAGACAAGCCCTCGTACTACCTGGGCAAGCTCGATTCGGGCAAGATCGACCAGCACACCACCCTGTACCTGGCGATACGCGCCGCCATGCCCGCCATAGAGCTGGTGGACGTGGTGCCCGTGCGCGTCAAGGTGGGCGCGCCCGACGACGTGGAAAAATGCGTGCTCACGGCCATGCCCGGCCTGAAACTGTCGCATGCGCCGCAAGTGCCGGCGGCCATTCCCGTGCGGCCCGACACCTATTATTTTGCGATTGAAAACCGCGGCGCGCTGTACGAACAGATGCTCAAGGCGCAGTCGATTTCCGTCTACGTGCCGGCCGGCATACGCGACCTGCAGCTGGAACTGATCGCGGTGACGGCATGAGCCAGCTCATCGAACGGCGCGCGGCGCCCTCCCTGCTGGGACCACGCGGTGCCGCCCCGGCAGGCGGCAGCCGGCATGCGGGCAGCGCCCTGCTGGACCTGATGCACGAAGGCTTTTACATGCTGTTCATGCTGAAGCACGGTTCGGCGCCCGGCGACGAGCAAAGCTTCATGGACCGCATCACGGCCTTCCTCGACGACTTCGAACGCGAAGCGAAAAAGATCCGCGCCGATGGCGACGATATCGAGGCGGCCAAGTATGCGTTCTGCGCGGCCGTCGATGAAATCATCCTCGCCTCGCCGTTCGCCCTGCGCAAGCAGTGGGAGCGGCGCCCGCTGCAGCTGCTGATCTTCGGCGACCAGCTGGCCGGCGAACACTTCTTCGACCGCCTCGACGCCTTGCGCGGCAAGGGCGCCATGCGCGTGCAGGCGCTGCAGGTGTTCCACATGTGCTTATTGCTGGGATTCCAGGGCAAGTATGCGATCGACGGCGGCGAAAAACTCAGCTACCTGACGGCGCGCCTGGGCGACGAAATCGCCCACATCAAGGGCAAGAGCCGCGGCTTCGCGCCGCGCGCGGAACGCCCCGACCAGGTGGTCAACAAACGCGGCAGCGACGTGCCGCTGTGGGCGCTGTCGAGCTTTTTCGCCCTGCTGGCCATCTGCGCCTACCTCGGTCTGAAAACGCATCTGACGCGCGGCACGCAAACGACCCTGGCCGCGTATGCGGACCTGGTCAAGCTGGCGCCGCGGCCCGCGCACCTGACCATTACCTTACCCTGATCATCGCGCATGTCCCATTACGCGTGCTTCATTGAGCAATGCGGAACTCGATGCGCCGGTTCCTCGCCCGGCCATCGGTCGTGGCGTTGCTGGCCACGGGACGGTCCGGCCCCTGGCCCGACACCAGCACGGTATCGGCCGCGACGCCCTTGCTGGCCAGGTAGGCGCGCACGGCTTCGGCCCGTGCCTGGCTCAGGGCCACGTTGCTGGCGCGCAGGCCCGTGTCGTCCGTATGGCCGATCACCTCCACCTTGCGGCCCCGCAGCCTGAGCATGGCGGCCGCCATCTCGTCGAGGATGGCCTGGCCGGCCGGCGTGATGGTGGCCTTGCCGCTGTCGAATTCAATGATGCGTTTATCGAGCGCCGCATCGAGCAAGCCCTGCTCGGCCTCGGCCGCCTTGACCCGCAAGCCATTGTTGACGGTGTAGGTGGGATTGAGGCTGGTGGCGATGTCGCTGGCGATCTGCTGGCGCTGCGCCTCGTTCGCCACCTCGCCGCGCACGCTGACGTTGTTGCCGGCTATGCTGATCTGCCCCCGCGAAATGAGCTTCAGGTTCGGCGCGATCAGCTTTTGCACGTAAGCGTTCCAGTTGGCCGGCACGGCCACGTTGCCGACGCTGATCTGGTCGACCACGCGCTCGGCGCCATACAGTTCGCGCAGGCGGGCCAGCACGGCCGCCTTGCCCGCCTCGTCGGCCAGGGTGCCCGTGACGAGGATCTGCCCCGGCATCGGCGTCTGCGGCGCTTGCGCCTGCGTCTGGGCGATGCAGGGAACGGCGGCGGCAAGCAGCAGGAAGAAAACGGTTGATTTCATCGCAATCCTTCAGGCAAAGGTATTCGTGAACATGGCGCAGGCCGAGCGCAGCGACAGCTGCTCCTGCTGCAGGCAGGCGGACAACCGGCGCAGCGCCGGTGCGTGTCCCAGCTGCTCCTCGACCCAGTCGAGCTGGTCGAAGATGATCAGCCGTTCGCTGCCGGCCTGCGGATCGATCAGCGCGCGCAAGCCATGCGGGTCGGCGCCGCAAAAGCCGATCACCAGCACGGGCGCCTCGTCGAGGTGGGAAAAGAACAGCGCCAGTTCGAAATCGGCCTGGCGCAGGAAAGGCGCAATCAGATGCAGCCAGAAGCTGGCCACCAGCTCGCGCAGCTGCGCATCTTGCGGCAGCGGCAACACCAGGCTTTTTTCCAGGCGCGGCAAGCCGCTCCGCCGCACCGGCTGCAGCAGCAGGCCCAGGCCCAGCAGCAATTCGCGCACCGTCACCGGGAACGCGGGCGAAGCGAGCATCGTTTGCAGGCCATGCACGGTCTGCGCCTGCAAAAAGGCGGCCAGCCGCGCCGCGTGCTCAGGCGCGGCCGGTTCAATTTCCACCACGTTGCCGGCCAGCGCCAGCAAGGCCGGACCCGGCTCCGGGCTGGCCACGATACCCTGCGACAGCTGCTCCACGCGCTGCCACAGCGGCGCCAGCGCCAGCGGGCTGCAGCCGACAAAGGCTTCGGCGTCGTCGATTTCCAGCGCGCCCATGGCCATGAAGGGGAAGCGCCGCTGCGACTGGTCGTTGCTCGCTTCGAGGCGCCCGGCGATGGCGCGCCGGCTGCGCGTGCCGACGAAGGCGAAGCGCAGCGGCGGCAAGGCGTCGTAATTGAGCTTCCAGCGCGGTTCCACCGTCAGCGCAGTCATGACCTGCGCCAGCCAGTCGTCGAGCAGCTGCACCAGCGCGTGATTGTCGCAAGCCTTGATGAAATCGCCGCGCGCGGGGATCTTGCCGAAGTAGCCGAGGCGCACCTGCTGCGCTGCGCGCATCATGGCGACACTCCCGCAGCCGCGGCGATGACCGGCACAGGAGCCGGCGCACCCACGATGGTCTCGGGCAGCTGCATGCCGCGAAAGCCCTGCTCCTGCACCGCCGCAGTCCCGCCCGCACCCGTCGCCGTCGTTTCCGCGCTGCTGGTGATTTTCAGGTCGACCGCCACGGCCACCTCGCCGCGCGTCCAGCGCAATTCGAATACGCCGCCATCCTTGCGCTTTTTGCTCGCCGCATCGATCATGCGCTTCAAGCCGAACTGTCCCGGCTCGTTGAACAGCTCCACCGTGCGCCCGTCGAAGGTGACGGCCGTGATGCGCGCCCCCTGCATGCCCGCCGCGCCCTGCGGCCCCGGATGGACCATGTTCGTCCACTGCGCCGGCGTGTTGCGGTAGCGCAGCTGCTGGCCGTCGATCTCCACCGTGTATTCCAGCGTGCCCGGTGCGGGCGACGGCTGGATCTGGAACACGGTTTGCGCCGCTGTCGACGTGGCCGCCACGCCGCCCGCGCCCAGCGGCGCGATCCAGCCGGGGAAGCGCGCCACCACCTGCGGCGACAGGCTGATGCCCATGTCGGCCCAGGTGCGCGGCGCCAGCACGTCGCCGCGCCGCACCACCAGGGGGCCTATCGACGTCGTGACGAATTTCGCCACCAGGCCTTCCGGGCCGAAGAACTGGCCGATCTCCAGGTTGCTCGCCTCGATGCGCGCCGTGGGCGCGAACGGATACTTGTTGGCCAGCGATTTCTGGAACGGTTCATATACCTGCGCCGCCCAGGTCTTGTTGATATCGAGTTCGGCCGGTGCGACGATGACGGCAAAGGTCTGCATCAGCGGGCGCACGAGGATGGGGCGTATCGCCTGCTTTTGCGCGTCGCTCATCCCCGTGAGCAGCTGCTCGTCGACCAGTTTCAGGGCGTCGGCCAGCTCGGAGCCGCTGCCCTCCAAGGTCTGCTGCATGAACTGGCGCGCGCCCGGTCCTGCGTCTCCCTGGTTCTTCAGCAGGTTCAAGCGGCTGCGCAGTTTCGACAGCGCTTCCAGGTAGGCGCGCATCAGCGAGGCATTGTTGTCCCTGGCCGCCACCAGCTTGCCCACGCCGGCAAATTCGCGTCCCACAGGGCCCATCGGTTTGTCCAGGCGCGCCGGATCGAGCTGCGCATTGACGCCGGGACTGGCCGTCAGCTGCGACGGCGCGCGACGCAGCACGGTTTCCTTGAACCACGCGATGATGCCCCGCTCGGCCTTGCGCAATTGGGCATTTTGCAGCGCCGGGTTGTCCCACGAGGTTTCCTCGTAAATCGTCGTCAGCAGTTTGGCGATTGGCGACGACTGCGGGTCGCCCAGGCGGTTCATCGCCTGCACGGCGCCGTCAAAACCCTTCAGGTCGGCGACGGCGACGCCCTGCACGAATTTTTGCCATTCGCGCGCGTAGTCGGCCTTGTACATGGCCACGAGGTTTTTCTCGATCTGCTCCGGACTGCCTTCCAGGGTCAGGTCGTCGGTGGAAGCGCTTTTCAGCACCCAGTCGGCGCTTTGCAGTTCGCGGTTGGCGGCATCGCGAAACGCGCCCTCGACGAACTTTTCCCAGGCCTGGCGCGTAAAGGCGCCGGAGACGGCGTAGCTGCCCGCCAGCAGGGCCTGATCCTGTTCGCCGACGATGCGCGCCACCGTCATGCCGGGAAAGCGCGTCGAAGCGCGCGCCTTGATGTCGGCATACACGCGCTCGCGCGCCGGCATGCCGCGCACCACGCGGCGCAGGTTTTCGCGCGCCTGGTCGACCAGCGCCAGCTTTTGCTCGATGCGCGGCCAGGACGGGTCGCCGATCTGCGCCAGGTAAAACGTCAGCAGCCGTTCGGCGCTGCGTATCATCTGCTCGCGCGGCATGGCGCCCCGGTTGCCCTCCAGCCAGCCGCGCCAGAAGCGCGTCATCTGGTCGTTCAGGTGACTGCTCTCCGCATGCGTCTTGTCGGCCAGCATCAGATAGGTTTTCAGCGCGTTGTAAGCGTCTTCCACATTCGTCGCGCTGGCCGCCTGGTATTGCACGCTGCGCGGCGCGGCGGGCCCCGCAGCGGGCGATACGGCGGCCGGCGTCTGCGGCGTGCGCGCCGTGGGCTGCAGCTGGTCGGCGCTGGCGTTCATCTCGAACAGCAAGGCTTCCAGCGCGCCCGCCACGGGGGTCAGCATGAGCTGGCGCGCGCCGGCGAAATATTCCTCGCGCAGTTTGCGCTCCAGTAAGTCGCCCTGGTACAGGCCCAGGCGCAAGGACCACGGCCTTTGCTCCCGGTACGCTTCCAGCTGCTCGATGCGGTCCTGCAGTATTTCGAGCGCTTCCAGGCGCGATTGCAAGTCCAGGCGCTTCTCCTGCAGCTTCACGACTTTATTCAGATCGGCCTCGACGTTGGCCACCAGTTGGCGGTTGCCCAGGTAGGACCAGCTCCAGCCGCCCAGGCAGGCGCCCAGCGACACCGTGGCGGCAAAGAACACGGCATATTTGAAGCGCAGCCTGGCGCGGTTGGCATAGGTGGCCACCAGGTGCTTGTCGGCAAAAATGACCTTGCGGAACAGTTCCAGCAGGAAATAGCCGTGCTGGCGCGCGCCCGATGGCACGGCGGCCGGGGCCGGCGCGAAGGCCAGGTCGAAGCGGCGCGCCACCTGCTGCGACGAGGCACTGACGGGCTCGCCCTCCTGCAGCGCGCTGGTCAAGTAAAAACCGCGGAACACGGGCTGGAACTGGAACGGGTTTTCCTCGAACAGGGTGGCGATGAAGGCGCGCAGGGCCGGCTTGATGGCGGCAAATTCCAGCGGGAAGGTGAACACGCCGGGCGCCATCGTCTTGCGTTGCCGGTGCGCCATGTTGGCCAGGCTCAGCTCCGTCAAGCCATCGTGCAATTCATCGAAGCTCTGGTCGAAAAAACTCAGCAAGTCGGTCGTGGGCAGCTTGCGCTGGTAGGGCATGGTGGCGCCCCATACGCGCTCGCGCTCGCTGCGTTCGGCATCGGCAAAAAACTCCGTGAAGCCGGCGATCAGGTCCGCCTTGGTAAACACGATGTACAGGGGCGCGAACACTTCCAGGCGCTCGATGACGTCCTGCACGCGCTTGCGCAGGCTGCGCGCCAGCTGCATGCCGACGTCGGGGTCGCCCTTCAATTCGGCGATGCTGACGGCGATGAGGATGCCGTTGATGGGCGCCTTGCGCCGGTATTTTTTCAGCAGGTCGAGAAAGCCGAACCACTCGCCCCGGTGCTCGTCGACGACGGAGTAGCGCCCTGCCGTGTCGAGCACGATGCCGTCCGTGGTGAAAAACCAGTCGCAGTTGCGCGTGCCGCCCACGCCCTGCACGATCTTGCCGTCGGCGAAAGGAAACTGCAGGCCCGAATGCAGGATGGCGCTGCTCTTGCCGGCGGCCGGATTGCCGATGATCATGTACCACGGCAATTCGTACAGGGCGGCGGCGCCCGACTTGAGGCCCAGCTTGGAGGTCTTGATGGTCTCGATGGCGGCCAGCATGCCCGTGCGCACGGCGTCGAGTTCGCCCTGCTGCGTGTTGCTGGCCGTCGAGGACGAGGCCGCCTGCGCGGCGGCGATCTCGGCCTCGTTGAGGATGGCCTGGCCCAGCGCCTGCGCATTGCGCCGCGCGCGGCGACGGCGCCACAGCCACAGGCCCAGCCACGTGACAAAAGCCAGCAGCAGCAAGGCCAGCGCCCAGATCAGCGCCACTTCCAGCACCTCGGCGCCCAGGTACAGGGACAGTGCCAGCGCCACGAAGCCGAAGATGGTCAGATTGCGGCTGTCGGTGAGGAAATGCCAGAGTCGTCGCAGCATGATGAGCCCAGGGTGAGGTCGCAAAACAGGAGGAACGCCGCCGCGCAGCGAGGCGGATTCGGCCCATGCTGACAGCAATGCGGCGCGCCTTTGTTGACATACGACAAGTTCCAGGCGCCAGCGCACGGCCCGCGCCGGTGTGCCATTGACGCTGCGCAAGTAAGCTTGCAGCGGTGAAATTCAGGCCGGTACGCGGCGCTAGAATGGCTGGCGCGGCTTACTTGCCCGGCCCGCGCGGTTGCGGCAATTCCGTGTGGCCAAAATCCATCATGGTCCAGCGCCCGCCCCAGCGCAGGCCTACCGATTCGGCCGTCACGCCATACAAACGGTAGCCGCGCATGGCCCAGGCATTTTTTTCAGAAATGATGAGCTTTCCTTCATGCATGAATGCGCAATCGGCGGCCAGGCCGTACTGGTGATAGCTTTGAAACGCCCTCGCGTTGGTCACGTTCGGGCCTGCCGCCGCCAGCTGGTCCTGGCGCGCGGGACTGCGGTAGCCTTCCAGCAAGACCATGTCGTAGCCATGCACCTCCTTCATGATCTTGAAGACCAGCAGCAGGCGCTGCGCGAAATCGTGGTCGAGCAATTGCCAGTTGCGGCTGGCGCCGCCCAGCAGCGGGCGCAGCTGCGTGACTTCGGCAGTGGAAAACAGCAGCGGCGGCAAGGTCGGTGGCGGTACCAGCTGTTCGCCCTTCAGCAAGTCGCTGACCTGGTCATTGATGACGTGTTGCTGGTCGGCATAGCCGCGCAGGGCGATGCGGTCGCTGGACAGCCAGGCCAGCAGCGGGGGCACGATGACCAGCACGCTGCCTGCCAGGCTCAGCCAGCGATGCCGCCACAGCAATTGCCAGGCGCGTGCCATGCCCGAGCCCGTGTGCTGCTGCACGCGCTGCCACTGCGCGCCGCCGCCCCGCTGCAGCCCTTGCGCGCGCCGCTGCATGCGCCAGCCCAGGTTGACGAGCGTATGCAGCACGATGGCGCGGCCGCCGGGAAACAGCAGCAGCCAGCAAGCGAGACAGGCGAGCAGGAAATACATCAGGACCAGGGCGACAAACATGGGGCGCTCCGTGACGGGAATCGGCGGGGCCGGCAATCCATTGCTCGGCGGTATCGTTAGATCGTAGGCGTCCGCGGCCCGCATGAGCGCGGTTTACATCAAGGTCAGTCGAATTTGATCCATTGCGGAGGTGATATTTTGTCTTTACTGAAAACCGGAGATGGCCAGGCGCGCGGTCCTGACCTGCTGAGCAAGGCCGGCGCGGCGGGCGCGCGCATCGAAGGCAAGGGCATCCTGTCGCAGCTCGAGCACGGCGCCGCCGCGCCCGCAGCCATGCCGGCCCCGCGCTGGCGCCCCGGCTGGCGGTACGGCGCCGCCGGCGCCCTGTGCCTGGCGGCGCTGATCATGGCCGTGCTTGCCTACGACACGGAGGTGCCGCCCCTGCCGCCGGCGCCCGCCACAGCCATGACCGAGATTCCGCCCGCGCCAGCAGCAACGGCGCTGCCGCACGCGGCACAGGCGGCCACCATCGTCAATACGGCGGCGCCGCCCTTGCCTGCTGCGGTCGCCGCCACAGCAAGCGCGCCGCCCAAGACGCCGCCGCCCGCGCGCCAGGCGGCCACCCGCCCACAGGGAGCGAAACCGGCCGCCGCATCCGGCGACAGCGACGTCGCCTTGCTCACGGCGATGGTCGCGCATGCGCACCGGCAGGAAGGCATGGCGCCGCCCGTGCGCGACGTGGTGCTGCACAGGCAGGAGCAGGAGCAGGGACAGGGACAGGAACAGGAACAGGACACGGCGGAACTGTTGCGGCGCTGTCAGCAGCTGGGCCTGATCGAAGGCATGCTGTGCCGTTCGCGCATCTGCTCGGGCCGCTGGGACAGCGATCCCGCCTGCCATTGAACGCCTGGGCGCCGCATGAAACCTCAGGCGCGCTCGGACACTTCGATCAGGTTACGGTCCGGGTCGCGCAGATACACGGAGCGGATGGGCCAATTGGCGCCCGTGCGGGACACTGGTCCTTCCTCGATGGCAATGCCCAGCGCCGCCAGATGGGCGATGAACACGTCCAGCGGCACGGCGGCGATGAAGCACAGGTCCAGCGCGCCGGGCGTGGGCAGGTCCGCCTTGGGCAGGAATTCCTTGCCGGCTTCATGCAGATTGATCTTTTGCGCGCCAAACTTGAAGGCATGGCGGCCGGTGCCGAACGTTTCCAGCTGCATGCCCAGCACGCGCGTATAGAAATCGATGCAGGCCGGTTTGTCGCGGGTGGTCAATACCAGGTGATCGAGGTGGTCTATCATATAGTTTTCGGGTGAGCGGCCGCGTCCATGCGGCCTTGCAAGAAACCTTCCATCAGCGCCAGCAATGCCTGCGGCTGCTCCTGGTGCGGCGTATGCCCGCACTGCTCGACCATGGCGGGCATGGCGTTGAGGGCCTGCGCCACGATCGTGTCGACCTGGGCCGCGCTGCCGTACTGGTCCTCGCTGCCCTGCACCACCAGCGCCGGGCATTCGACGGAAGGCAGCAGGTATTCGATGTTCCAGAACTGGAAACCGTAGCTGAGCCAGGTGTCCGACCAGGCCTTGAAGATCGATTCCGTCTTGTCGCCATGGTATTTCGCCAGCGCCCGCAGCTTGCCCGCGCCAAACGCCGCGTCCGCCACGCGGATGCCATCGAGCGTGATGCCTTCGACAAACACGTGCGCCGCCTCGGTAATGATGCCACGCAAGCGCGGCGGCTGCTGCGCCGCATAGATCAGGGCGATGCTGCCGCCATCGGAGTGGCCGACGAGAAAATGGTCCTGCCCCGGCAGCAGTGCCGCCAGCACTTGCGGCAGTTCGCACAGCGCATAGTCGTGCAAATAATGGAGTTGGCGCCGCGCCGCCAGCGGCGACGACCGCCCATAGCCATGACGGTCATACAGCAAGCCGCGGCACCCCGTCGCCTGGCATAGCTGCGCGGGAAAATCTTTCCACATCGCACAGCAACCGAGTCCTTCGTGCAGGAATACCAGGCAGGGCTTGACGGGGTCGCCTTCGATCAGTTCGTAATAGATATCGGTTTCGGCACTCAGGTTCAGTATCGGCATGGGCTAGGCTCGCAACGGGTTCCGTATCGGCAGGTCGGCTGGGCCTATTGTGCCATTGTCCCGCGCCGCATGCGTGGCGGCCCCGTAAAAATAGCCTGGGGGAAAATATCTTGCCGCCTGCTTGCAAGGTGTTTGCGCCAGCACAATCGCACGCCGCTTTTCCGGCGGCCCAGCGCGCTTTCCGCCCCCGCGTATGCCTAGAATGAATTACTCCAACAGCATGGAGCAGGCGGCTACCTTATCAGCCAGGACGTGACACTGGCCGTCACGGCAGCACAGATAGGGCGTCTTGCCGCACGACGACAGGCGCGGCGTCCAAACTATCGATCAGGAGTACATCATGGAAATGAAAGTAGAACATCGCACCGGCAGCAACCTGGCACTGGATGAAACCGATACGCCGATGGAGCAGGAAGGCCAAAGCGCCCAAGGCGCGGCCGCACAGGACTTGAACCTGAGTCCCGCTGCCTTCACCACCTACTATACGTGGACGGCCAATGGCGTGCATCCTTCGGTCAACTTCGCCAATGCCAATGTGCACGCCAATTCGCGCGTATTTCTCAATATCAGCGAATATGGCGCGAATCCCCAGGACCGTTTCATCGGCGCCGCCCGCATGGCCGTGTATAACATCGCGCCATACAACGGCGGCTTCCGCGCCTGGGTAGAAATCTCCTGGGGCAGCCCGCTCAAGGTGCGCTTCGACGTGTTTGTCGATCCCTGATCCGGGCATCATTGCGCGTGCCCCTGCCACCAGCGGAATGGCATCGCGCAGGCCGTTGATACACTGACGGGATGGCAAGCATGGATGAAAACCATGCGCACATGACAAAAGGGCCACGTGTTGCCACGTGGCCCTTTGCTGCTGCTTGTTCTGGCTCCCCGACCTGGACTCGAACCAGGGACCTGCGGATTAACAGTCCGTCGCTCTACCAACTGAGCTATCAGGGAAAGGAGGCCGAATTATATACGTCAAAATTTCCCATGTCCAGTCGTTACTACATGGTTGCTGCATGGCCAGCAAAACAGGCAGCCAGGGAACATGCCTCGCGAGGCGGCAGGCCCCGTCTGCGCGCCGCCAGGCAAGATAGTAGAATAGCCATGCCTTGCCGATACGCAAGGCCCACAACGGCATGCCGGCAGCGGGGCGTCAACCACGCCGCCGCGCGGACATGCGTTTGCAAGGTTCGCCTTGCCCCTGGCTGACTGCTCTTACCCGACATGACAGAATCAAGCGCAACCCTGGTAGACAAGGCCGGCAGCGGCGACAGCTCGGCAGAAATTGCCGAACATATGGCGGCCGCCATCGTGGCGCGCCAATTGCCGCCCGGCACGCGGCTGCGCGAAGAGGCGCTGTGCCGGCTGTATGGCGTCAGCCGCACCAAGATACGCGCCGCCCTGCTGATTCTCTCGAAAGACAAACTCATCCGCATGGTGCCCGACAAGGGCGCCTTCGTCAGCCAGCCCACCGAAGCGGAAGCGCGCGACATCTTTGCCGCGCGGCGCATCATCGAAGCGGCCCTGGCGCGCGAATTCGTCGCGCAGGCCAAACCTGCCGACTACAGGATGCTCGATCGGCACCTGAAAGCGGAACGCCTGGCGCTGGCGCAAGCGACGCCGCTGCGCTCGCAACTGCTGGGCGACTTCCACGTCTTGCTGGCCGATATCGCCGGCAACGCCGTTCTGCGCGACATCGTGCGCGAACTGGTGGGCCGCAGCTCGCTCATCACCATGCTGTACCAGTCGGGTCACGCGGCCGCCTGCTCGTGCGACGAACACGGCCGCTTTCTCGATGCGGCACGCAGCGGCAACGCCGATCTGGCGGCGCGCCTGATGGTCGAGCACCTGGCGCATGTGGAAGCGGCCTTGCGCTTCGACGGCAGCGCCGGCGACGCCAAAAAAGACCTGGTCGCCGCGCTGCTCATGTAAGCGGCGCCAAAAGCAAAAGGCCGCCCTGCTGATGCGCGGGCGGCCTTGTCACTGCTTGCAGGCAAACTTGCTATTCGCCCAGGTAGATAAACTTGAACAGGAAGATGGCGGCGATGATGTAGGCCACTACCGATACCTGCTTGCCCTTGCCCGTCAACAGTTTCAATACCGCATAGGTGATGAAACCAAAGGCCACGCCGCTGGCCACCGAATACGTAAACGGCATCATCAGCGCCGTGATGGCGGCCGGGATGCTTTCCGTGCTGTCATCCCAGTCGATATACGTCAGTTCGCGCAGCATCAGGCAGGCCACGTACAGCAGCGCGGGCGCCGTCGCGTACGGCGGCACCGTGTGCGCCAGCGGAGCAAAAAACAGGCTGCCCAGGAACAGCAGCGCGACGGCGACGGCCGTCAAGCCCGTACGTCCGCCCGCTTGCACACCGGCAGCGCTTTCGACGAAGGCGGTGGTGCTCGACGTGCCCAGGCAGGCGCCGGCGGCGATCGCCGTGCTGTCGGCCAGCAAGGCCTTGTTCATGCGTTCCATCTTGCCGTCTTTCAACAAGCCGGCACGGTTGGCCACGCCCATCAGGGTGCCCGTCGCATCGAACAATTCAACCAGGAAAAATACCAGCACCACGTTGACGATGCCGATCGACAGCGCGCCCATGATGTCGAGCTTGAACAGGGTCGGTTCGATGGCGGGCGGCGCCGAGACGATGCCGTTGAACTGGTTGCCGCCAAAGAAGAAGCTGGCGATGGTGATGGTGAGGATGCCGATCAGGATGGCGCCCGGCACTTTCAGGCGGTCCAGCGCGACGATGATGAAGAAACCGAGGATGGCCAGGATGGGCGCCGCCTGGTGCAAGTCGCCCAGCGCGATGATGGTGGCCGGGTTCGACACCACCACGCCGGCGCTTTTCAGCGAAATGATGGCCAGGAACAGGCCGATACCCACCGTGATCGCCGTGCGCAGCGCGGGCGGGATGCTGTTGATGATCATCTCGCGTATCTTGAACAGGCTGACCAGGATGAACAGGCAGCCGGAAATGAAGACGGCGCCCAGCGCTACTTCCCAGCTCATGCCCATGCCCTTGACCACCGCATACGAAAAATACGCGTTCAAGCCCATGCCCGGCGCCAGCGCGATCGGGTAGTTCGCGTACAGGCCCATGATCAGGGTGCCGATGGCGGCCGCCAGGCAGGTGGCGACAAACACGGCGTCTTTCGGCATGCCCGCGTCGCCGAGGATGGACGGGTTGACGAAGATGATGTAGGCCATCGTCAGGAACGTGGTCAGGCCGGCCAGCAGCTCCGTGCGCACATTGGTCCCGTTGTCCTTCAGTTTGAAATAGCGTTCCAGGAACTGCATGATTAACCCCTTGTTTTGGTAAAACCGCGCGCCTGGTCTTGGACTATGCGCATCTTTTTTTCTTGCAACAACTACTTACTTGCTTACTTGCTTACTTGATTACTTGCCTGGCGCGCCGGCCGGCTTGAAGGCCCACCAGCGGCTGCCCGCGAAATTCCAGACCAGCCCGATGCCCGTCGCCAGCACCTGCGCCAGCCAGTAATACCAGCCCAGCTGGTGTACCAGCAGCCACATCAGCCCCGTATTGATGCACCAGCCGATGCCCAGCAAGGTGAAATACTTGCTGGCCGCCTCGCCATGGCCCTTGTCGCTTTTAAACGTGAAAAAGTAATTCAGGAGGTAGTTGACGACGGAACCGAGGATGTAGCCGATGCCGGACGCGGCGGCGGCGCTGATGCCCGCCCATTCCACGCCACCCCACAGCACGCTGTATTGCACGGCCGTGCCGGAAGCGCCGACGGCGGCGAAACGCAAGAATTGGTGATGCAGGGAATGGGACATTGTCAATTTTCAAATGAACGATAGCAGGGTCGGGCCAGAATAAAAAATGGCTACGATTGCTCGTAACCATTTTTCAGCCTGCATTTTACTGCAAGTTGCGCCCAACGTTCATATTCGCCGCCGATACTCCACGGCTCCGATGCCTATTTCTTGACTTGACGGCGCCGGCGCAGCCACACAAACAGCGCGATCAGCAACAAGATGGCCGCGATGCCGCCCGGCAGCATGAACGGTTGCGCCCGCGCCAGCACGGGTTTTTCGCCGCCGCTGCGCGCCTGCGCCACGTAGGCAGGCGTCACCGACACCTCCGGGTTGCCGTACTGTTTCAGCACGTAATTGGCGATCGAAGCGATCTGCTCATCCGTCAAGGGCTGCACGTACGAGCGCTGGTCGAAGCGGGGCATGAACGCTTCGTGCTCTTCCCCTTCGATCTTGCGCTCGACGCCAAACAGGATGGCCGAGACCAGGTTGGCCGGCGTATTGCCGCCCGTCGCCGTGTTGTTGAACAGGGCCGGATAACTTTGCCCCGTGCTGCCGGTGCCGCTGGCCGAATGGCAGCTGGCGCAATAGCCGGAAAACAGCACGGCGCCGCTATTCAAGGAATGGCGCTCGGTGGCGCCGGCCATGCCGCGCAATGCCGCTTCCTCGCTGGCGGCGCTGCCATGGCTGAAGGCAGCCTTGGTCTGCCCCGGTGCGCGCACAGGCGGCACCGTGCGCAGCCAGGCGACGATGGCGGCCACGTCGTCGTCGCGCAAAAATTGCAGGCTGTTCTGGATGGCTTCGGCCATGCCGCCCGCCGCCTGCCCCTTGCCTTCCACGTGGCCCGTCTTCAGGTAGGCCGTGAGCTCCGCATCCGTCCACGCGCCGATGCCGCTGACCTTGTCGGACGTGATGTTCGGCGCATGCCAGGAGCCGAGCGCGGCACCCGCCAGGGTCTGGCTGCCGATTTCCGCCATCAGCGCGTTGCGCGGCGTATGGCAGGCGCTGCAGTGCGCCAGCCCTTCGGCCAGGTAGGCGCCGCGGTTGATCTGCGCGCTCTTTGCCGGATCGGGCACGAAGCGTTTATTGTCGAGGAACAAGGTGTTCCAGCCCAGCATGGACAGGCGCACATTGAACGGGAATGGCAGGGCCGTCTGGCGCGCCGGCTCGTCGACGGGTTTGACTGCCTGCATGAAGTAGTAATACAGGTCGCCCACGTCCGCATCCGTCAGCTGCGCATAGCTGGTGTAGGGCATGGCCGGATACAGATGACTGCCATCGGCGCGCACGCCTGCGCGCAGGGCGCGTGCAAAGTCGGCCTCCGTGTAATGGCCGATTCCGCCTTTTTTCGATGGCGTGATATTCGTGGCATAAATCGTGCCCAGCGGCGAATCGATGGCGTAGCCGCCCGCATACGGCTTGCCGCCCGCTGCCGTATGGCAGGCCATGCAATCGGCCGCGATGGCCAGGTAGCGGCCCCGCTCCAGCCGCGCATCGGGCTTGGCGGCTGTGCTTGCGGCCGGCGCGGCCGGACGGTCCGGCGTCAGGGTGACGGGCGGCGCCGGCGGCACAGGTGGTAAAGCACGCGCGGCCAGCGGCAAGCCGGCCGCCAGGGTCAGGCCCAGCAAGAAACGGCGCATCATGCTGCCTCCCTTGCCAGGGTGCGGGCGATGTCGTCGGCCGCGCGCAAGCCGAGCGCAGCCATGCTGAGGGTCGTGTTGACGACGCTGGCCGACGGCATGGCGCCGCCGCCCGGCAGCCACAGGTTGGCGTGGTCGTGGGCGCGGCAATTGCCGTCGACCACGGAGTCAAGACGGTTACTGCCCATGATGACGCCGCCCATGATGTGGTTATTCGCATTCAGGCTGTCGGTGATATGGAATTCCACGGCGCCGAACAGCTTGCCGATGTGTTCGAGCTGCGCATGCGCGGCCTTCGCGCCATCGCGCACGTAATCGCCTACGTCATAGTAGATGTCGGGACAGGCCAGGCCCAGCGGGTCCTTGCGCGTCTTGCTCAAGGTCAAGCGGTTGTGCGCTTCGGGCAGCGGTTCCAGGCTGATCGACAGGTCCACGCCGAACGCGGCGCGGCGGCGGATCTCGTCGTCGAGGTCCTTGCCCACCAGGCCCAGCTTCAATGACTGCTGCGTTGCAGGTCCCACCCTGGTGATATTGTTCAAGATCATCTTGTTGGCCGAATACTGCGCGCGGAAGGCGCCGTCGCGCGGGCCCACCAGGCAGCTGCTTTGCGCGGGGCCACGGCCCGTCCAGATCGGTTCATTGGCCAGGAAGGTACAGTGGAAACCCGAGTGGTCCATCATGTTGCGGCCGACCTGGTCCGAACTGTTGGCGATGCCGTTCGGATTATTCTGGTTCGCCGCCAGCAGCAGCAAACGCGGCGTTTCGATGCCGTTGCAGGCGATGACGAAGGCCTTGCCCGTCGCCATGTGCGACTGTTTCTTGGCGTCATACCAGTGCACGGCCGTGACACGGTTGTTCTGGTCCGTGTCGATGCGGTAGACGACGGCCTCGGCCAGCACGCCAGCGCCTTTCAGCTCGGCACGCTCCACGTGGTGGATGCCGTTGTACATGGCGCCGATGGGGCAGATCGGCTGGCAATTGTTATTGCCGCAGCACGTGGGACGGCCCTGCCATGGGCGCGTCGAACGCCCTTGCGGAATCGGCACGGAACGGTAGCCGTGCGGGTTGACCACTTCGGCGAAGCGCTTGTCGCCATAGCCCCAGGGAACCATGTCCATCGGGTACGGCGCGCTGCGCTCGCTGGGCGACTGCAAGGCGGGATCGTTGGGGCCGGCCACGCCCATTTCCTGCTCGGCGCGGCAATAGTAGGGTTCCAGTTCCTCATAGGAAATGGCCCAGTCGCGCCCGACGCCGTAATCGCTCTTCATGCGCATGTCCGACGGCAAATGGCGCCAGCACGACGCGGCCCAATGCCAGGTCGTGCCGCCCACCGTGCGCAGATAGCCCTGCTGGAAACTGCTGCCGCTGGGACCGGACAATTCCACATAGTTATTCTTCGGGAAATACAGGGGCGCGGGCGCATTGTCCGCCTGCGGATACAGGCCCTGGAAGTCGGAACCGACGCGGTTCTCGAACGGCATGTTGCGCCAGTTTTCCACGGCTTGTCCCCGCTCGATGCGCAGGCCCGCTTCCAGCATGATCACGGAATGGCCTTGCGCGGCCAGCTGGTCGGCCATCATGGCGCCGACGACACCCGTGCCGACGATGACGACATCGGCGACGACGTCGCCATTACTCTTGAATTGGGGGGATTTCATTTCGCTTGCTTGCCTTTCAGTTCGGGAGTGCCGGTGGTGGCCGGGGCCGGTACGGGTTTGGGCGCCACGGGCGCGGAGACGCGCACGGCCGGCGGCGCCTTCAGCCACCACAGGGGGCCGTAATTGCAATAGGTCGGCACGACCTGGCCATCGGCCACCGTGCGGTACATCAAGGCTTCCGCATACGCGACGACGATGGACTTCGTGCCCTGCTCAGCATGGCCGGCGACGGTGCCCGTGTACCAGGCGGCAACGATGGCCAGCGCCAGCTCGCGCAAGCCCGCATCGGCGGCGCTGGCGGCGGCCAGCAGCGCCTTGGCTTCCTGGCCCGTGACGAGCAGCGCGCCCAGTTGCGGCAAGCGCTCGGCGAAGCCGGGCACGTTCGTGCGCATGGCTTGCTCGATGCGCGCCGCCGTCGCGGCGGACAGGTCGCGGTGGCCCGTGATGGTTTGCGACAAGGTGTAGAACAGCATCGTGGCAGGCGCCAGGCCGGGCGCCGGAGCGCTGGCTGGCGCCGGCATGGCGGCCGAGAGCGGATTGCTCCAGAAACCGGCCTGCGCCAGCAAGGCGGCCAGGCCGATCAGGGCGTGGCGGCGGCTGATCCGGGGAAGGGATGAAACGGATGTTGCAGATGGTTCGCTGCCTGGATAGTTCATGAGACTCCCGCAAGACTTGTTGTTTTATTGACTTCGATGATTGCGCCACATTGCATTTGCGCATAAATGGAACCGGTTCCACATTATCCTACAGAAGTAAATTGTCTGCCAATGTAGTATTACTATTGAGAATTTGCCCTGCGCGATGCCGGCATGGATGCCGGCTGGCTGCCCAGCAAGAACATGTGCTGGCCAGGGGCGAGATAGCGGCATCGCACGAGGGTGACGCCCGGCGATATCGATGGCCATACGGGCCTCGTGCCGGTCAGGCTGTACCACGATTTATGGGGCCGCTTGGGCATCAGCCCCTATGCTGGCACAGCTGCAGGCGCTGCGCAGGGGGCAATGGTCACGGCGCCGCGGCATTTTCCTCGCGCCACTTGCGCACCATCTCGCTGCTGATTTCGCGTTCGTAGCAAATGGGGGCATAACCGCCCTTCCTGCTCCATGCGCTGCGTCCTCCGCAAGCGCTGCCATTCTTGGCGGCATGGTAGGGACAGGGGCAGCGCCCCGGATAGGCGGCAATCGATTCGGCGATGATCTGCTGCTTGACCTTCGCTTCGGACAAGGGCTGGCGTCCCTGGCCGCCGGCAAGGGGCGCATAGACGATGCCGGCGGCCAGCATCAGCACCAGGGCGCAGATATTCTTCATGGGAAGGCTTGTGTTCCTCGAGAGGCGGCAAATATGCCCTGCAAGTATGACAGATGCTTTTCGACACATCTGCGTGCAATGTCACAATGCAAAAAGCCCAACCGTAATGGCTGGGCTTTTCGATACTGCTGATGTTCTGGCTCCCCGACCTGGACTCGAACCAGGGACCTGCGGATTAACAGTCCGTCGCTCTACCAACTGAGCTATCAGGGAAAAGAGGCCGCATTCTATAGCGCAAATTTTCAGTTGTCCAGATTTACGCGAAAAAAATTATGCGCGGCATACCTCAGCCCGGATTTTCCTGCGGATGATAGTCGAACACGAGTACGCGGCCCAGCCATGGTTTAAGCAGCTCGACAAAAGCCTGGTGCGCGGCATGGGTCAGATACGCATCGCGCGCGCCCGTATCGGCAAAACTCAAGCTGAAGCAATCGGTAAAGCCGTCATCGAGGCCTTCCGGGCTGACGTTCGGCCCCCACTCGAATTGCAGCACGCCGGGGATGCGATGTTTAAGCTGGGAAAATTCATAGACCAGCTCGGCATGCTTGGCCGGTGTGATGTCCTCAAGAAAATCACAGAGAACGATATGGCGCAACGGGATAGAACAGGTCATGGTGGCAACTCTCCTATGGGGTTGCATTCAGGATAGCGCAAAACGGGAAAAGACACAGGCCGCAGCCCGCCATGGCGCCACTGCGGACGCGCTGCAGATATTTTTCATATGCAACATATTATTCGGATAACATCCTACATGGACACCCCATACCTGCCAGCAACCATCCATACCAGCCCATGACAAAAAACAGCATAATGGCCATGTTATTCATCGCCTTGATTCCATTTTATGCATGTAAAGCACAACCCGTTCCGCTTGTCATCGACGTGCTGCTGACTCCCGACATTGGCGGGATAAAGCAGTTTGTGGAAATCAAAACAGATGACTCCAACAAGCCTGCTCTTCTCTTTCTATCGGGCGGGCCGGGAAGTTCGATGATGAAGAATGCGGATGCGTTTACCGCCATCCTGAAAAAGAGATTTACGCTTGTGCAATGGGACCAGCGCGATGCAGGAAAAACCCTGAAACTGAATCCTTCGCCAAGCCAACCTTCCGTCGCGCAGATGGAGCAGGACACGTACCAGGTCATCACGTTTCTACAAAAAGAGCTCAAGCAGGAAAAAATATACTTGCTGGGCAGTTCCTGGGGCAACGTCCTGGGCTTTTATATCGTCAAGCATCATCCGGAACTGCTGCATGCCTATTTCGCGTCCAATCCTGTCGTGAGCCAGCTGGAAAGCGAGAAAGAATTGCTGAAAACCTTGAAAGTGCATTTCAAGGACAATGCCGTCGCCAGCCAGGAACTGGACAGCGTCAGTTTCCCGTTTGCAAGTGACGAAAGCATGTTTTATTTAAGGAAATGGCTTTTTTACAAGGATGGCAAGGAATTTGCCACAAGCGAGGGCTTCAAGACGGGCTTTCTTCAATGGTCGAAAACCTGGTCGCCAGTCTGGAACGAGGTCATGAACATCGATCTGCCCAGGACCTTGAAGAGCGTTGACTGCCCCGTGTATTTCTTCGTCGGCAAAAACGATATCCAGACCTCGACCAGGATCACGCAAGCGTATTTTGAAACATTGAAGACGCCAAAGAAGGGGCTGTTTTTCTTTGACCATTCCGGGCATCAAATTCACCAGGATGAACCGGTGCAGTTCCAGGAAGCCATCATCAAGACATTGGATGCGGCGCCGAAGTCCTGATACGACGCCCCGTCACGGGACACCAATCCCGGAAGCGGACAGGCTGGCCTGGTCGCCGGCAATGCCGGCGGCGGCCTTGCGGATCAGCGTCGCCACCGCATGGGCTTGCGAAATGTAAATGGCATGGCTGCCGGCGACTTCGACCACCTTCGAGCCCGCGCGTTCGGACATCTTGCGTTGCATCGCCGGCGCAATCATCTTGTCCTCAGTCGCCACCAGGTACCAGCTGGGCTTGCTCCTCCACGCTGGCGCGCTGACCACGCCGGTCAGCGCGGCCACTCCCCAGGGCACTTGCGATACCGCCATGAAGCGGGCCTTGTCCCTGGGCACATCGGCCGCGAAGGCGGCCGCAAACTTTTTCTGGTCGAGCAACAGGAAGCCATAGTGCGGCGGCAAGATCGGCGGCACCGGTGCGCCAGGCGGGGCATTCTTCAGCAAGGAATCGACGGACTCGCCTTGATCCGGCACAAACGCCGCGATGTAGACCAATGCCTTGACCTTGGGATCGTTCCCCGCTTGCGTGACCACGGCACCGCCATACGAATGACCAACGAGGACCACGGGACCCGGCGACGCGGCGATGACCCGTCCGGTCGCGGCCACATCGTCCGCCAGCGATAGCGTTGGGTTTTGCACAATGGCAACGTGACAACCCTCGTCACGCAGCGCCCGGTAAACGGCTTCCCAACCCGACCCGTCGACAAAACCGCCATGCACGAGCACGATCGTTGCCGACCCAACACTTGTGACCTCATCCATTTCAGCCCCTCCAGGAAGTTGAAGGCGATGACAGGCCTGCCGGCGCCTTGTCGCCTCCAGCATAGCGCCGGGTGCCTGGCGGCCTATGCGCGGGATCAAGAGTGATGACACGGATGCCTCATGCAGGCTCTGAAACGCGAAAAGCCCAACCGGTGAAGGCTGGGCTTTTCGATACTGCTGATGTTCTGGCTCCCCGACCTGGACTCGAACCAGGGACCTGCGGATTAACAGTCCGTCGCTCTACCAACTGAGCTATCAGGGAAAAGAGGCCGTATTATATAGGGCAAGCAAGCACATGTCCAGATTCCCCCAGGGAAATTTCTATTCCGGACAGCAGCTGCCCGCCGACAGCGCAAAAACAAAAAAGGCCACGTTTTTCAACGCGGCCTTTCGAATTCTGGCTCCCCGACCTGGACTCGAACCAGGGACCTGCGGATTAACAGTCCGTCGCTCTACCAACTGAGCTATCAGGGAAAAGAGGCAATATTATATGTCGCTTGTTCCATATTTGCAAGATGGATACTGCATCTTCACAAACACGGCCAGCGCCGACTTTCTATTGCCATCCGCGCCACACTTGCATGCAGCGCCGAAGAAGCAAGATCTTAAAGCACTTTGGCGATCGCGTCAATAACGATGTCGATGTTGCGCGAATTCAATGCTGCCACGCAGATACGGCCCGTGTCGACGGCGTAGATCGATTGCTCGCGCAGGGAAGCCACTTGTTCCTTGCTAAGGCCCGAGTACGAGAACATGCCGATTTGCTGGCGCACAAATTCGAAGTCGTGGCCTGGCGCCTTGGCTTTCAGCTTTTCCACGAAGGCATTGCGCATTTCGCGGATGCGCACGCGCATGCCGGCCAGTTCCTCTTCCCACAGCTGGCGCAGTTCCGGCGTGGCCAGGACGGTGGCGACCACCTTGCCGCCGTGGACTGGCGGGTTCGAGTAGTTGGTGCGCACGACGCGTTTCAATTGCGACAGCAGGCGGGCCGCTTCATCGGCGCTGGCGGCGACGACGCTCAGCGCGCCCACGCGCTCGCCGTACAGCGAGAACGATTTCGAGAACGAGTTCGACACCAGCAGCGGGCCGCCCGCGTCGGCAAAGCGGCGCACCACGGCGCCGTCTTCGGCGATGCCGTTGGCGAAGCCTTGATAGGCCATGTCCAGGAACGGCACCAGGCCGCGCGACGTGACGACGGCGATGATCTGGTCCCACTGGGCCACGCTCAGGTCGGCGCCGGTCGGGTTGTGGCAGCAGGCGTGCAGCACGACGATGGAACCGGCCGGCATGGCGTTCAGGCTGGCCAGCATGCCGTCGAAGTTCACGCCATGGGTGACGGCATCGTAGTAGGTGTAGTTATTCACAACGAAACCGGCGTTCTCGAACAGCGCGCGGTGGTTTTCCCAGCTCGGGTCGCTGATGTAGACCTGGGCACCCGGCGCGAAGCGCTGCAGGAAGTCGGCACCGATCTTCAGTGCGCCCGTGCCGCCGATCGCTTGCACGGTGATGGCGCGGCGCTCTTGAATTACGGCGCTATCGGCGCCAAATACGAGTTCTTGCACCGCCTTGTCGTAGGCAGCGAGGCCTTCGATCGGCAGATAGGTGCGTGGGGCGGCCTGTTCGATCAGGATGGCTTCCGCCTTGCGTACGCAAGCTAACAGAGGCACTTTACCGTTGTCGTCATAATAGACGCCAACGCCCAGATTGATTTTGGCGGGATTCTGGTCCGCGTTAAATGCTTCGGTGATGCCCAGGATCGGGTCGCGTGGGGCCATCTCGATGGCGCTAAACAGACTGGCAGAAACAGTTGGGTTCGTCATGATAAGATTGGATTCGATTGGAAGCAGGTTCACAGCGGAGTTGTAGACAGCGCCCCGAAATACAACGCCAGGGCCGCCAGCAGAGCACTATTCTAACAAAGGTCTGATTCACATGCCCGAATTATCTACCGCCAGCGAGGCGGAAAGCGCAATTATCTCTTTCCCGGACTCCCCCTTCAAGCTGCACCAGCCCTTCCCTCCGGCCGGCGATCAGCCCACGGCAATCGACCAGCTGTCAGAGGGGATTGCCGACGGACTGGCCTTCCAGACCCTGCTGGGCGTGACCGGTTCGGGCAAGACCTACACCATGGCCAACGTCATCGCGCGCATGGGCCGGCCCGCCATCGTCTTCGCGCCGAACAAGACCTTGGCGGCGCAGCTGTACAGCGAGTTCCGCGACTTTTTCCCGCAGAACGCCGTCGAATACTTCGTCAGCTACTACGATTACTACCAGCCCGAAGCCTACGTGCCGCAGCGCGACCTGTTCATCGAAAAGGACTCGTCGATCAACGAGCATATCGAGCAGATGCGTTTGTCGTGCACCAAATCGCTGATGGAGCGGCGCGACGTCATCATCGTCGCCACCGTCTCGGCCATCTACGGTATCGGCAATCCGAACGAATACCACCAGATGATATTGACCCTGCGCGTCAAGGACAGGGTCGCCCAGCGCGACGTCATCGCGCGCCTGATCCAGATGCAGTACACGCGCAACGAGGTCGATTTCGGCCGCGGCACCTTCCGCGTGCGCGGCGACACGATCGACATCTTCCCCGCCGAGCATGCGGAGCTGGCCGTGCGCCTGGAAATGTTCGACGACGAGATCGAATCGATCCAGCTGTTCGACCCGCTGACGGGCCGCGTACGGCAAAAGATCCCCCGCTTCACCGTGTACCCGGGTTCGCACTACGTCACGCCCCGCTCCACCGTGCTGCGCGCCGTCGAGACCATCAAGGACGAGCTGCGCG
Source organism: Janthinobacterium aestuarii (assembly GCF_046113285.1). Classification (NCBI taxonomy): domain Bacteria; kingdom Pseudomonadati; phylum Pseudomonadota; class Betaproteobacteria; order Burkholderiales; family Oxalobacteraceae; genus Janthinobacterium; species Janthinobacterium aestuarii. Next base: position 1,860,855 of record NZ_CP142524.1, on the reverse strand, counting down.
AGCGCCTCGAGTTCTTCCGCAAGGAAAATAAACTGATCGAGGAGCAGCGGCTGGAACAGCGCACGCGCTTCGACCTGGAAATGATGGCGGAGATCGGTTTCACCAAGGGCATCGAGAACTACTCGCGCCATCTGAGCGGCGCGCTGCCCGGCGAACCGCCGCCGACCCTGGTCGATTATTTACCGCCCGACGCATTGATGTTCCTCGACGAGTCGCACGTGCTGACGGGCCAGCTGAGCGCCATGTACAACGGCGACCGCTCGCGCAAGACGAACCTGGTCGACTACGGTTTCCGCCTGCCGTCGGCGCTCGACAACCGGCCCTTGAAATTCGAGGAATTCGAACAGAAGATGCGCCAGACCGTGTTCGTCTCGGCCACGCCGGCCGAATACGAAAAGACCCATTCTGACCAGGTGGTCGAACAGGTCGTGCGCCCGACCGGCCTGGTCGACCCGCAGATCATCGTGCGTCCGGCCAGCAGCCAGGTGGACGACCTGATGTCGGAAATCGTCGAGCGCATCAAGAAGGACGAGCGCGTGCTGGTGACCACCCTCACCAAGCGCATGTCCGAGCAATTGACGGAATACCTGGGCGACCATGGCATCAAGGTGCGCTACCTGCACAGCGATATCGAAACGGTGGAGCGCGTGGAAATCCTGCGCGACCTGCGTCTGGGCACCTTCGACGTGCTGGTGGGGATCAACCTGCTGCGCGAGGGCCTGGACTTGCCGGAAGTATCGCTGGTCGCCATCCTCGACGCGGACAAGGAAGGCTTTTTGCGCTCCGAACGCAGCCTGATCCAGACCATCGGCCGCGCCGCGCGTAACCTGAACGGCACGGCGATTTTGTACGGCGACCGCATCACGGACTCCATGCGCCGCGCCATCGACGAGACGGAACGCCGCCGCGCCAAGCAGATCGCCTTCAATACGGCCAACAACATCATCCCGATCGGTGTGAAGAAATCGATCCGCGAAATGATCGACGGCGTCTACAGCCCGCAGGAAGCGCGCGAGACCCTGCAGGTGGCGCAGGAAGCGGCGAAATTCGAAGCGATGAGCGAGAAACAGGTCAGCAAGGAAATCAAGCGCCTGGAAAAACTGATGGTCGACCACGCCAAGAACCTGGAGTTCGAAAAGGCGGCGCAAGTGCGCGACCAGCTGCACATCCTCAAGCAGCAGCTGTTCGGCGCGCCCGGCACCGACAATGTGGCGTCGATACTGGGCAAATAAGCCCCACGCGCTGGCATGGCGCAGGTCGGATTAGCTGGCTGACAGGCCAGCGCAATCCGACATCAGCACTTAAACCAACGCCAGCAATATTGTCGGATTACGCGGCGTGCCGCCGCTAATCCGACCTACGCGGCTTCATGCTTTCACATCCTCGATATACGCACGGATGATGCTGGCGAAATCCGCATCGGCCGTCAAGCCCAGCGACTCGGCCCGTGCCGTGTCCCAGGCGCCGGGCCAGCTCTTGACGATGCGCTCGACGGCCGGATCGGGCGCATAGCTGATGCGGGCAACGACGTCCGCGCCGGCGACTTGTTCCAGCGCGGCGATCATCTCGCCCACGCTCACGCTCAAACCCGGCAAGTTCACCGTGCGGCTGGCGCCAAAGGCCTCGCCCGCCAGTTCGTGGCCGGCGATCAGCGAGGCGATGGCGCCGCGCGGCGACAGCAGCCACAATCGCAAATCGGTGGACACAGGGCAGACGGCCGCCTCGCCATTCAACGGTTCGCGGATGATGCCGCTGGCGAAAGACGACGCCGCCTTGTTCGGCTTACCGGGACGCACGCTGATGGTGGGCAGGCGCAGCACGCGGCCATCGACAAAGCCGCGGCGGCTGTAGTCATTGAGCAGCAATTCGCCGATGGCTTTTTGCGCGCCGTACGACGATTGCGGGTTCAGCGCGGTGGTGTCCTGCACCACGTCCGGCAGCTTGCCGCCGTAGACGGCCACGGAGCTGGTGAAGACCACTTTCGGCTTGTGCCCCAGTTCGCGGCAGATGTCGAGCAGCAAACGCGAGGCATCGAGGTTGATGCGCATGCCCAGCTCGAAATCGGCTTCCGCCTGGCCGCTGACGATGGCGGCCAGGTGGAAGATCGACGCGGTCTGCGCATCGATGGTGGCGCGCATCAAGGCGCCATCGGCGATGTCGCCCGTGACCACTTTGACGCGCGCATCGTGGAAGTCATGCGCGGCCACCACGTCGACCAAAACCAGCTCGCTGATCGCTTGCAGCTGGCCGTGGCTGTCCGTCAAGCGGCCTTGCGCCAGCAACTGGCGCGCCAGGCGCTGTCCCAGGAAACCGGCGCCGCCGGTAATCAGTACCTTCATTTCAATTCTCCTTGCGTGTTGTTGTATGCAGCGAGCCAGCCCAGGCCATCCTCGGTGCGCCCGCGCGGACGGTATTCGCAGCCGATCCAGCCCTCGTAGTCGAGCTCGTCGAGCAGCCTGAATAAATACGGGTAATTGACTTCGCCATCGTCCGGTTCATTGCGGGCCGGGACGCTGGCGATCTGCACGTGGCCGATGCCGTCGAAGTTGTTTTGGAACGTCATGGCGATATCGCCCTCGACGATCTGCGTGTGATAAAAATCCATCTGCACCTTGACGTTGGGCGCGCCCGACTCCAGGCGCAGCGCATGGCCCTGCGCCTGCGTGACGAGGAAATAGCCGGGCATGTCGCGCCCGTTGATCGGTTCGATCAGGAGCTCGATGCCATGCTCGCCCACGGCTTTCGCCGCGTACCGCAGGTTGGCCAGGTAGGTGGCGCGGTGCAGATTGACGTCGGCGCCCACGGGCAGCAGGCCCGCCATCATGTGCACGCGCGGCGTGCCCAGCGCCAGCGCATACGCGATGCCCTGTGCCACGCCAGCGCGAAATTCCGCTTCGCGGCCCGGCAGCGAGGCGATGCCCCGCTCACCTGCCGCCCAGTCGCCCGGCGGCAGGTTGAACAGCACGTTCTGCAGCTTGTTTTCGCGCAGCCAGCCGGCCACTTCCTGCGGCGCGTGATCGTAGGGGAACAGAAATTCGACGCCCTGGAAACCCGCTTGCGCGGCGGCGGCAAAGCGCTGCGGGAAAGGCACTTCATTGAACATCATGGTCAGGTTGGCGGCAAAACGGGGCATGCGTGTCTCCTTGAATTCTATAGTTCGAGTTTGAATGTCTGCTTCAGGTCCGCGATCTGCGCCGCGTCGAGCGGGCGCGTGGGCACGTCGCGCAGCAGCAGGAACAGCTTGGCCGTCTCTTCCAGTTCCTCGGCCGCATACACGGCCGCTTCCAGGCTGGTGCCCGACACGACGGGACCGTGGTTGGCCAGCAGCACGGCCGAGTGCTTGCGCGCCATGGCGCCGATCGCGCCCGCCAGCGCCGGGTCGCCCGGACGGTGATACGGCACCAGGGGCAAGCGCCCCACCTTCATCACAAAGTATGGCGTGAGCGGCGGGATGCAGTCGTCATGGTTCAAGCCGCACATGCACGACACGGCGGCCGAATGCGTCGAGTGCAGGTGCACGATGGCGCCCGCGCTGCTCCGCTCTGCGTACATGGCGCGGTGCAGGAACGCCTCCTTGGACGGCGGCGCTCCGCTGATCAGCTTGCCATCCCAATCGAGCTTGGACAGCTGCGCCGGATCGAGCCGGCCCAGGCTGGCGTTCGTCGGCGTGAGCAGCCAGCCGTCGGACAGGCGCACGCTCAGGTTGCCGCTGCTGCCCGCCGTCAAGCCCCTTTCGAACAGGGACTTGCCGAAGTCGACGATCAGCTCGCGCTGGCGCGATTCCGTGGCGCTCATGCCAGCACCTGCCAGGCCTTGCTGAAGAAATCCACGGTGCCGAAATTGCCGGACTTGAGCGCCAGCGCCAACGGTGCCCTGCCTTCGTCGCCCGGCGCTGGCAAGGCTAGCGTCCAGGGCACGCCGGGGTCGATTTCGGGGCCGATGCGCAAGCCGGCAATGCCCAGCGCTTTCACCACGGCGCCCGAGGTTTCGCCGCCGGCGACGATCAACTGGCCCACGCCGAGGCGCACCAGTCCCTGCGCGATGGCGGCCAGGGCTTCCTCGACGAGGGCGCCGGCACGCTCCACGCCCAGCTGCGCCTGCACGGCGCGCACGGCGTCCGGCGTGGCCGTGGCATAGATCAAAATGGGGCCTTGCGCCAGGTGCTGATTCGCCCAGGCCAGCGCCTGCGCCACCACGGCGTCCACCACCTCGCCGCCCGCGGCCAGCGACAAAGGGTCGACGTGGAAGGACGGCGCCAGTTCGCGCAGGTGCGCCACCTGCTGCTGCGTGGCCACGGAGCAGCTGCCCGAAATCACGGCGCGCAATCCGGACGCCGGCGGCAAGCGCCCTGCCTGTCCCGCATGCGATGGCGACAACTGGCCCCGCTGGCGGAAATTCTGCGGCAATCCCAGCGCGATGCCGGAGCCGCCCGTGATCAGTTTCAAGTCCGCGCAAGCGGCGCCGATGGCTTCCAGGTCGCGGTTCGACACGGCATCGACGACGGCGAAATGGCAGCCCTGGCCGCGCAAGTCCGTGAAGCGCTGGGCGATGGCGGCAGCGCCCTTCTCCACCACACTGTAATCGGCCAGGCCCACCTTGGCCTGCACCTGCTGCTGCAGCACGCGCACCAGATTCGAATCCGTCATCGGCGTCAGGGGATGGTCGCGCATGCCCGACTCGGCCAGCGGCACGTCGCCGACGAACAGGTTGCCCTTGTAGATGGTGCGGCCATTCGCGGGAAACGCGGGGCAGGCGATCGTGAAGTCCGTGTCGAGCGCCCGCATCAGCGCTTCGGCCACGGGACCGATATTGCCGCGCGGCGTGGAGTCGAACGTGGAGCAGTACTTGAAGTAGAACTGGCGGCATCCGGCTTGCTGCAGCCAGGCCAACGCGGCCAGCGATTCGGCCACCGCCTCGTCCGGCGCATTCGTGCGCGACTTGAGGGCGATGACGACGGCATCGACGTCGGCTGGCGGCGGACCTTGCGGCACGCCGATCAGCTGCACCGTGCGCATGCCGGCCTTGACCAGCATGCCGGCCAGGTCGGTGCCACCCGTGAAATCGTCGGCGATACATCCCAGTAATACAGTCATGATGGTTCCTTTTGATTCAGTTACGCTTTCGCCGGCAGATCGATACCGGGGAAAGTTTTAATCACGGCCGAGTCGTCCTCGCCGCCAAAGCCAGCGGCCGACGCCTGCATGAACATCTGGTGCGCCGTGGCCGACAGGGGCAGTGGAAAGACGCTCTTTTTCGCGTAATCGAGCACGATGCCGAGGTCTTTCACGAAAATGTTCACGCTTGATAACGGCGTATAGTCGCCCTTCAAAATGTGCGGCACCCGGTTCTGGAACATCCAGGAACTGCCGGCGCTGTTTGAAATGACTTCGTACAAGGCATCGGCGTCGCAGCCGGCGCGCAAGCCCAGCGCCATCGCTTCGGCAGCGGCGGCGATATGCACGCCGGCCAGCAGCTGGTTGATCATCTTGACTTTCGAGCCCTGCCCCGGCTGCTCACCCAGGCGGTACAGCTTTGCACAGATGGCGTCAAAAATGCCCGTGCAAGCGTCGAACGCATCGGGCGCGCCGGCCGCCATCACGGACATCTCGCCGGCTTGCGCCTTGGCCGCGCCGCCAGAAATGGGCGCGTCGATGAAGCGCAGTCCCATGGCCGCCAGGCGAGCACCGAGCGCTTCGGCAAATTCGGGCGCCACGGTGGCGCAGGCGATGACGACGCTGCCCGGCGCCAGGACGCTGGCCGCACCATGTTCGCCAAACAGCACGGCTTCCGTCTGCTGCGCATTGACGACGACGATCAGCAAGGCTTGCACCTGCGCCGCCAGCACGGCCGGCGATTGCGCCGCATGGGCGCCCTTGTCGACCAGCGTTTGCACGGTTTCCGGGCGCACGTCGCAGGCATGCACTTCGAAGCCCGCGCGCAGCAACGATTGCGCGATGCCCATGCCCATGGCGCCCAGGCCGATCACGCCCACTTTTTTCATTTCCACGTTCATCTTCTACTCCAGTCTTATTTGTTCACCAGCTTGGCCGGCACGCGCATGATGATGAACGCGCCGATCACCAGGATGCCGGCCAGCAGGTAGATGGCGATGTCGGTCGATTGCGTCAGGTCCTTGATGGAACCGATCATGTACGGCGCCGCGAAGCCGGCCAGGTTGCCCACCGAATTGATGGCGGCGATGCCCGCGGCGGCCGAGACGCCACCGAGGAAAGCCGTCGGCAGGCTCCAGAACATGGGCGAAGCGGCCAGGATGCCGCCGGCGGCGATCGTCAGGAAGAAGATGGCCCAGCCCGTGTTGTGGGCGCCGGCCAGCGCGCTGCAGACGATGGCGGCGGCGCCGACCACCAGCGGGATGGCCATATGCCAGCGGCGTTCGCGGTATTTGTCCGAGCTGCGGCCCAGCAGGATCATCGACGCCACGGCCACCGAATACGGGATCGCCGTGAACAGGCCGATATTGAGCACGCCCGTCACGCCGGCCGCCTTGATCAGGCTGGGCAGCCAGAAGGTCAGCGAATACTGGCCCATCACGCAGCAGAAATAAATCAGGGCCATGACCCAGATGCGCGGGTCGGCGAACATGGCGCGGATCGACGGGTGCGATACCTTGCCCTGGGCTTCCGTGGCGATGCGCTGCTCGAGGATGACTTTTTCGTCTTCCGTCAGCCACTTCGCGGCGCGGATGCTGTTGTCGAGGTAGAGCAGCACGGCCACGCCCATCAGCGCGGCGGGTATCGCTTCGAGCACGAACATCCACTGCCAGCCCGCATAGCCGTGCCAGCCGGCGAAGGTTTCCATGATCCAGCCCGACAGGGGGCCGCCGATCAGGCCCGCCACGGGAATGGCGGCCATGAAGGTGCACACCATGCGCGCGCGGCGCTCGGACGGATACCAGTAGGTCAAATAGAGAATGATGCCGGGGAAGAAGCCCGCCTCGGCGATGCCGAGCAGGAAGCGCATGACGTAGAACTGGGTCGGCGTGGTGACGAACATGAAGGCGCCCGAGATGATGGCCCAGGTGATCATGATGCGGGCGATCCACACGCGCGCGCCGATCTTGTGCAGCATCACGTTGCTGGGCACTTCGAACAGGAAGTAGCCGAGGAAGAACACGCCGGCACCCAGGCCGTACACGGTTTCGGAAAACTGCAGGTCGGCCAGCATCTGCAGCTTGGCGAAGCCCACGTTGACACGGTCGAGGTAAGCGACGATGTAGCACAGCATGAGGAAAGGGATGATGCGCCAGGTCACCTTGCGATAGACGGCGTCGTCGATGGTTTTCTGGCTGGCGGCCACGCCGGCCGCCTGTCCGGGCAATGCTTGTGATACGTCCATGCTTGTCTCCTGATCGCTGGGGGATCGACCGTGCCGGGTTTTTATGGTCCACCGGAGGTGGCTGGCAACTTGTCTAAAATTTGTATGGATGTATATTATGTGTGTGTTTTGTGTGTGTCAAGCTGTATATTCCATATAATGGCAAGCAGGCAAGCCCGCATAAAAACCGCTAGCACAAGGATGCACCCGATGGACCGCACGTTCCGCTTTACCCTTCCCCCGCCGGAGCCCGCCGCGGGCAGTTTCACCACCGGCACCCTGGGTGCGCGGGTGGCGGCACGGCTGCGCCAGCAAATCCACAACGACGGCCTGGCCGGCGGCACGCGCTTGCCGTCGGAGCAAGCCATGGCCAGCCACTTTGGCGTCAGCCGCACGGTGCTGCGCGAAGCCATCGCCCTGCTGCAGGCGGACGGCATCGTCGCCACGCGCAAGGGCAGCGGCACTTTCGTGTGCGCGCAGGATGGCGCGAAGACGGGCGAACGGGGCGACGAGCTGACGGAGCAGTCCGTGCAGTCGCTGCTGAACCTGATCGAGGTACGCCAGGGACTGGAAGCGGAAATCGCCGCGCTGGCGGCCGTGCGGCGCACGCCGGGCCAGCTGGCCGACATCGAACACGCGCTGCGCCGCATCGAGGAAGCCGTGGCGGCCGGCGTCGACGGCGTGGAAGAAGACGTGCGCCTGCACCTGTGCATCGCCGAAGCGACGGGCAACCCCTATTGGCCGAAATTCGTCGCCATGTTCGCCGACCCGATCCGCTCGGCCGTGAAGGTGACGCGCGCGAACGAAGCGCGGCGCACGGACTTTTCCATCGAAGTGCGGCGCGAACATGAAAAGATCGTGCAGGCGATCGCCGACGGCGACCCGCAGCGGGCGCGCCAGGCGGCCATGGAACACATGCAGCACGCGGCCGAGCGCGTGCGCCTGGCCGACCGCGAATTCTGGCGCGGCGACGGCGGCGCGCTGGCGCGCACGCTGGGGCGCGATCCCATCATGCAAAAATAAGGTCCGGGCCCTCGATTCTCCTGCGCCGCACTGCAGCGCTCATGCCCGCCGCCCCTGCTTTCCTATGCTCGCGCTCATCATCTCGAACAGAGTGCGTGACGCGGGCGGCATCGCGTGCTGATGCCGGCTGATCAAGCCCAGCGTGCGCTTGACGGCGGGATTGACGAGCGGCACGCCGACCACCGTGCCTTGCCGCTCCGGCAGAATCGACAGGCCCGGCACCGCCGCCACGCCCAAGCCCGACTCCACCAGCGCCAGGATGCCTGAGACGTGGTTGATCTCGCACGAGATCCACGGGTGCTTTTCCACGCCGGCCAGCGCCGCATCGAGCACGCTGCGGTTGCCGCTCGACTTGGCCACCGAGATATAGCGTTCGTCGACCGTATCCTTCCAGCTCAGCTTCTTGCGCTTGGCCAGCCGGTGATCGGCCCGCATGGCCAGCACGTAGGTCTCGACGTAGATGGGCTGGAAGTGGATCTCCGGATTTTCCGCGCCCGTAAAGCTGATGCCGAAGTCCGCCTCGCCGGCCAGCACGAGGTTGAGCACGTCCTGCGCGCTTTCGTCATGCACGCGCACGCGGATTTTCGGAAACTGCGCGCTGAAGCGCTTGAGCACGTCCGGCAGGAAGTGCCACACGGCCGAAGGCACGCAGGCGAACGTCACCGTCCCCGTGCGGTGCGCGGCCAGGTCGGCCACTCCCAGCACGGCATCTTCCAGGCCGTTGAGCGCATCGCGCACGTTGACCAGGAACGCCTGCCCCACATTGGTCAGCTGCACGCGCCGTGTGGTGCGCTCGAACAGCTTGACCCCCAGCGCATCCTCGAGTTTTTCGATGCGGCGGCTCAGCGCCGGCTGCGACAGGAACAGGTCGGCCGCGGCCTGGCGAAAGCTGTTGCGCTCCGCCACGGCCACGAAGGCCTGCAAATCATGAAGCTCGTAATTGATGCGCTGCATGCATTAATCCTCGGAAAAATTGCAATTATCAAATTATGCCATTTCAACGATGATGGGGTCTGAATGCTGAGCCTCGCCAAGAAGGCCTGACCTGAAAAAGGAGACATGATGCGACACCATTCCACGTTCGCGCTTTTACCGGCGGCCGGCGGCGCGACGCTGCCGGCGTCACGGAAACACACCTCAACAACCGCCACGGCACGGGCTTGACACCCGGCCTCATGAAAAAATTTAACATCAGGAGAACCATCATGCCTCAGCATATTCTGCTGCAAACCTCGCGCCCGCTGCTCGCGGCGCTGGTGCTGCTGGCCGCCGGCGCGGCGCATGCCGCCGACATCCGCGTGGTCAGCTCGGGCGGTTTCGCCCAGGCCTACAAAAACCTGGCCCCCGCCTACGAGCGCGCCAGCGGCGACCATCTGCTGTCCGAATGGGGACCGTCGATGGGCACCACCAAGAATGCGATCCCGGCGCGCCTGGCGCGCGGCGAGCCGATCGACGTCGTCATCATGGTGGGCGACGCGCTCGACACGCTGATGCGGGAAGGCCGCCTGGTCCCCGGCAGCAAGGTGGTCCTGGCCAATTCGCCGATCGCCTGCGCCGTGCGCCACGGCGCGGCAAAGCCTGACATCAGCACCACCGAGGGCTTGCGCAGCGCTTTCCTGCAGGCGCACAAGGTGGCCTATTCGGACAGCGCCAGCGGCGAATACATCGAGAAGCAACTGATGAAGACACTGCACATCGCGGAGCAGATGCAGGGCAAGGCCGCGAAAATTCCCGCCACCCCCGTCGGCGAAATCATCGCGCATGGCGAGGCCGATTTCGGCTGCCAGCAGCGCAGCGAGCTGCTGCCGGTCCAAGGCATCGACATCGTCGGCCTGCTGCCGCCGGAAGTGCAGCTGATGACGCAGTTTTCGGCGGCGCTGGTCCCGGGCGGCAAGGAACCGGAAGCCGGCCGCGCCCTGCTGCGCTTCCTCGCCGCCCCTGCCAACGCCGGCGCGATCGAAGCGACCGGGCTGCAGCCGGCATCGGCGCCAGCGACAGCAACGCACTAGGCGACGTCACTCATCTTTCATCAAGAGGTAAATCATGGCCATTCCATCGACCGCCGCACCCCTCGCCGAGCCGGCAGCGCCGCGCGCACAGGCACGCCCTCCCTCGCGCATCGCCACCGTCATCCGGGTGACGAGCGGGAACTTCATCGAAATGTACGATTTTTTCCTGTTCGGCTTTTACGCGACGTATATTGCCAAGGCCTTCTTCCCCGCCACCAGCGAATACGCGGCCCTGATGATGACCTTCGCCACCTTCGGCGCGGGGTTTTTCATGCGGCCGCTGGGCGCCATCATCCTCGGCAGCTATATCGACCGCATCGGCCGCCGCAAGGGCCTGGTGCTGACCCTGGCCATCATGGCTTCCGGCACGGCGCTGATCGCCTTCGTGCCCGGCTATGCGACCATCGGCTTGCTGGCGCCGTTCCTCGTGCTGATCGGGCGCTTGCTGCAAGGTTTCTCCGCCGGCGTGGAGCTGGGCGGCGTGTCGGTCTACCTGTCCGAGATGGCGACACCCGGCAACAAGGGCTATTACGTCAGCTGGCAATCGGCCAGCCAGCAAGTCGCCATCATCTTTTCCGCCGCGCTCGGTTACTATCTCAACGAAACCTTGAGCAAGGAATTCATCGCGGACTGGGGCTGGCGCATTCCGTTCTTCATCGGTTGCTCCATCATCCCCGTGGTGTTCTACATCCGTCGTTCGCTGCAGGAGACCGAGGCCTATCTGACGCGCAAGTCGCATCCGACGTTCCGCCAGATGCTCAAGACCATCAGCCTCAACTGGCCGCTGGTCGTCAGCGGCGCGATGCTGATCGTGCTGACGACGGTGGCGTTCTACCTGATCACCGTCTACACGCCGACCTTCGGCAAGAGCGTGCTCAAACTGAGCACCGAAGACAGCCTGCTCGTCACCTTGTGCATCGGCCTGTCGAACTTCCTCTGGCTGCCGGTCATGGGGGCGCTGTCCGACCGCATCGGGCGCTGGCCCATCATGGCCGCGTGCGCGGCGCTGACGATGCTGACCGCCTACCCGTCCCTGTCCTGGCTGGTCGCCCATCCCAGTTTCAACAACATGCTCATGGTCGAGCTGTGGCTGTCCTTCCTGTACGGCAGCTACAACGGCGCCACCATCGTCGCGCTGACGGAAATCATCCCGGCCAGCGTGCGGACCACGGGCTTTTCGCTGGCCTACAGCCTGGCCACCGCGCTGTTCGGCGGCCTGACGCCGCTGGTGTCGACCCTGCTGATCGAGAGCACCGGCGACAAGGCGGCGCCAGGCTACTGGATGGCGGGCGCCGGCGCCATCAGCCTGCTGGCGACGTGGCTGATCTATCGCGGCATCGTCAAGGAGCGCCATCCAGTTCCCGCTTGAACCAGTACGACCTGTTTATGGCCAGGCAGGCCGGCGCATGTGGAACAGGCTGGCCGGTCCGATCTCGAAATAATCGGCCGGGCCGCCGCCGCGCAATATCGGCGCGGCGGCGGCCGTGTCGTACACGCCGTCGACCAGCAGATGGCGCGCGATGTGCACGCCCACCACTTCCCCCAGCACCAGCCAGCTGCCGACACCGTCGCCATTGACGCCTTGCAGTTCGATGATCTGCGTGCGCCGGCATTCGAAGGACACGGGGCTTTCGGCCACGCGCGGCACATCCACGATGCGCGAGGCGGCCGGCGTCAGGCCGGCCAGCGCGAATTCGTCGACCTCGGGCGGCGCGGGCGCGCAGCTGGCATTCATCGCCTCGGCCAGCGGGCGGGTCGCCAGATTCCACACGAACTCGCCCGTCTGTTCGATATTGCGCAAGGTATCCTTGCGGCCGATGCTGGAAAAGCCGATCAGCGGCGGCGTGTAATTGAAGGCATTGAAAAAGCTGTACGGCGCCAGATTGAGCACGCCCGCGCTGCTGCGCGAGGCGATCCAGCCGATGGGCCGCGGCCCCACGATGGCATTGAAGGGATCGTGCGGCAAGCCGTGGCCCTGCGCAGGTTCATAAAAATGGATGGGGTCAAGCACGCGGATTCCTGAAGTCAAAGGAAGTCAACGGCGCCCGGGATGGAACGCCTGGAACGACAGCTTACTGGAATTGCCGCCACCGCGTTGCCAGCCCGCCGACGCGCCGGGTGCGCTCGCGCACGCAGCACGACAATTGTATGGCGCACGGCCCTTGGCCTCGCTTATGATGGGGCAACTCAACCCTTATCATTGCGCTATCGCCCATGCCTACCCTCACGCTGCACCAGAAAGTGTTCCTGCTCCTCTTGAGCATCGTCACCATCGGCTTCGGCTGGATATTGGCGCCGTATGCGGGCGCCATCTTCTGGGGCGTCATCCTGGCGATCCTGTTCGCGCCCGTGTACCGCTGGCTGCTGGCCAAAACCCGGGGCCGCGCCGGCCTGGCTTCGCTTCTGACCTTGCTGTTGATCATCGTCATCGTGATCCTGCCGCTGTCGCTCATTTCCGTATCGCTCGTGAACCAGGCGGCCAGCGTCGTGGAGATGGTGCGTTCGGGCGAAATCACGGTCGCCATGTTCTTCAATAAAATCATGGCCGTGCTGCCGCAGTCGCTGATCAACCTGCTCGAGCGCTTCAACCTGACCAGCCTGGCGAGCCTGCAGGACAAGCTGGCCGAGGGCGCCACGCAGGTAAGCCAGGTGGTGGCCGTCAAAGCCATCAATGTGGGCCTGTACACCTTCGAATTCCTCACCAGCCTGTGCATCATGCTGTACCTGCTGTTTTTCCTCATGCGCGATGGCTCGACCCTGTCGGCCCGCATCAAGAACGCCGTGCCGCTGAGCCGCAAGTACAAGCAGCGCCTGTTCACCAATTTCACCACGGTGATCCGCGCCACGGTGAAGGGCAACATCCTCGTGGCGATCGCCCAGGGTGCCCTCGGCGGCCTGGCGTTCTGGTTCCTCGACGTGCCGGCGCCCCTGCTGTGGGCCGTGCTGATGGCCTTCCTGTCGCTGCTGCCGGCCGTCGGCGCCGCCCTCGTGTGGGCGCCCGTGGCAGCCTATTTCCTGGCCACGGGCGCCATCTGGCAAGGCGCCGGCCTGGCCGCCTTCGGCGTCTTCGTCATCGGTCTGGTCGACAACGTGCTGCGCCCTATCCTGGTGGGCAAGGACACGAAGATGCCCGACTACGTGGTGCTGCTGTCGACCGTGGGCGGCATGGCCCTGTTTGGTCTGAACGGCTTTGTCATCGGCCCCGTGGTGGCGGCCCTGTTCATCGCCTCGTGGGACCTGTTCGTCTCGGCCAGCGAATTCCAGGCTGAGGATTAAGGCCAGGCACCAGGCGGCCGGCATCGCATCGCCATCCCATTCTGCAGAAATAATCGTCCAGAATCCGGCGCTGCCGGCGGCGCCACTTGCGCTTCCCGCAACAGGCCGGAACAGCCTGGCGGCAGAGTGTCCGCCAGTGCCGGCCAGCCCCGGCGACTATCCACATGAGACTACATTTCATATCGACTATCATGTTGCAATGGTGCTAATTTAGCAACAAGTTCAAAAATATAGTTTTTGACGCAGTGGGCGCCGCAGCGTAGTGTCGGCCCTCCCGACAACCACGTAATGAGGAGCTTCCCATGGCAAATCCACTGTGCTTGATGATGCCGGTACTGCCCGACACCAATCCGATTTCCATCGCCGCAGCGTTGCAGGAATACCAGGCGAAGATCAATGCCGCCCTCACCGATATTGGTACCGTGCACTTTGCCCGCTTCACCCTGCTTGACCGCTCCCAGGCCAACCTGCTGCCCAACATTAACTCGGCGGGCGCTTCCAACACCCTCGTCATCGGCGTCATCACCGAGTACGACGGCAGTTTCAACGGCTACATCGAGGATTTCGTGGCCCAGTTGGGCGAGGTATTCGACGCGCTACTGCAGTTTGTCGTGGGCGGCAAGGCGCTGATGCCCGTTGCCAACCACGTGGCTGCTTTTGAAGCCTTCATCACCGCCAACGACGCTGCGCAGCACGTGCCCAATAACGGCCTGTATAGCGCCTATCCACAGACCGTCCAGCAAATCCTCGCTTCAGTCTGAACTCGACACCACGCCGGGGCTGCGCAAGCGGCCCCACCACCCTGCCAGTCACAACCCCAGCCCCCGGAGAGACAGCATGGCCGATCCCACCATCGATTACGACGACGTGCAAGGCACGATCCTGCGCGGCTACCGCGTCAACCTGGCGCGCCATTTCATCCTTAGCATCACGGATGCGGCGCAGGCGCGGCGTACCATCGCGGCCCTGCTCGACGGCAGCGACGGACTGCCGTCGATAACTACAGCGCGCCATATCCATCCCAAGCCGCCCTGCTTCCTGAACCTCAGCTTTACCGCTCCCGGCCTGTCCGCGCTGGGCGTTGCTGCGGCCAACCTGGCCACCTTCGACCAGGCGTTCCAGCGGGGCGCGGCCGACCCGGCCAGCGTCGCTGCCGTGGGCGACGTGGGCGACAGCGCCCCCGAACACTGGCTCGGCAACCTGGGGCCGGCCACCCAGCATGGCCAGGTGCATGCGCTGCTGAGCCTATGGGTCAGCGAATCGGAGGAAGTGCTGCAGGAGACCTCGGCCACACTGCGCCGCGCATTTGCCGCTGGCTGGCGTGAACTGTATGCACACGACGGCATGGCCCTGCCAGGCAACCGCGTGCATTTCGGCTACCGCGACAGCATCGCCCAGCCGGACGTCGATGGCGCCCCGCAGCGCAAGCACGAACACGACCCCGACCCGCTCAACAGCGTCAAGACGGGGGAATTCCTGCTGGGCTACCTGAATGAAAATGGCGGCACCTACCAGGTGCAGCCGCCGCAACTGTCCACCAATGGCAGCTATGCCGCCTTCCGCATCTTGGAGCAGGACGTGCCCCTGTTCGACAGCATCCTGAGCCAGGGCGCGGCCAGTTCCGGGCTCAGCACCGAGATGCTGGCCGCCAAGATGTGCGGGCGCTGGCGCAACGGCAATCCACTGGTGCTCAGGCCGGACCAGGCCGGCCCCGTGCTGCCGGACGACAGCCTGAACCGCTTTCACTATGTCGATGGCGCACAGCCGGAACTGGATGACACGCTGGGCCTGAAATGCCCGGTCGGCGCGCATATCCGGCGCAACAATCCGCGCGACGAAGGCGTCGTGGGCACCTCCGCCCGCCACCACCGCATCGTGCGGCGCGCCATGCCCTACGGCAGCGAATATGATCCGGCCGCACCCATCGCGCAGCAGCGCGGCCTGGTCGGCTATTTCATCAATGCCAGCCTGCGCAATCAATTCGAATTTCTGATGGAGCAATGGAACGACGACGATGCCTTCGTCAAATCGGCCGTCGGTCCGGCCGGTCCCGAGGCGGGCAATGCCACGTTCAATATCAGCGGCCAGGACGTGTTTTTGGGAATCAACGACCCTGCCGTCAGCTCCTTCACCCTGCCAGGCGTGGGCCCCAAGGGCAGCGGCAATACAAAACTGCAGCATTTCTCGCGCAGTGTCATCACGCGGGGCGGCGTGTATTGCTTTTTCCCCAGCATCACGGGATTGCGCTACCTGGCGAGCCTCGGTTAGACGGCGGGCGAGCCAGGAGTGCAAGCGGAAACGGCCGGTGCACGATCGGCCCGGACCGCTTGCATTGATCCTGTGATTGCACTATCGTTGCTGCACGCGCGTGTTGCCAACCTTGCACAGGAGATCCCACCGTGTCGCTGATCCTCTACGGCCATCCCTTTTCCTCGTACACGCAAAAGGTGCTCATCGCCCTGTACGAAAACGCCATACCGTTCGATTTCCGCTGCCTGGCGCCGGACATGCCGCAGCACCTGCAGCAGTGGCTGGCGCGCTGGCCGCTGCGCAAGTTTCCGCTGCTGGTGGATGGGGAGCGCAACGTCGCCGAGACCAGCATCATCATCGAATACCTGCAGCTGGCCCATCCCGGCCCGCTGCGCCTGCTGCCGGACGACGCCATGCAGGCGCTGGACGTGCGCTTTCTCGACCGCTATTTCGACCTGCACGTCATGACGCCCGTGCAGCATGCCGTCGGCGCCGCCCTGACGGGCGACCCGGCGAAGACCGAGGAAGGCCGCGTGTTTGCCGGCAACAAGCTGGACCTCGCCTACGCCTGGCTGGAAACCCGCCTGGCCGGCAAGACGTGGGCGACGGGCGAAGACTTTACCCTGGCCGACTGCGCCGCCGCTCCGTCGCTGTTCTATGCGGACTGGACGCAGCCGATTCCCGCCACGCTGCCCCTGCTGCGCGCCTATCGCGCCCGCTTGCTGGCCCGTCCATCGTTCGCCCGCGCGGTGGACGAGGCGCGTCCGTACCGCCACCTATTCCCCCTGGGCGCGCCGCAGCGCGACTGACCTTGTTCAGTAAACCTGTTCAGGCAAACACGGGCCGGAAAAAACTGCGCTCGTAGCTGACGATGCAGCGCGTCTCCTCGGCATAGCGGAAGGCGGCCTGGCATTCGGCATCCTGCATCGAATCGCTGCGGTACTGCTCGTACAAGGCCAGGCTGGGGAACGAGAACATGGCCAGGGCCACATTGCTCGCGCCTTCCGATGGCAAAAAGTAGCCGTGGTGCTGGCCGCCGAAGCGCTCGACCAGCGGTATCCACAGCTTGCCGTAGGCTTCGAATTCCCGCAATTTATAAGGGTCGATGATGTAGCGCAAATAACAGGTGATCATGCGGTTTCCTTGTGTATGTTCAACTCCATCAGCATGCCGGATTCCCAGGAGCCGATGGCGGACAATGGCGAGCCGGGCAAAAAGTCCAGCGCGCAGGGATACGTAAATTCTTCCTGCGCCAGGACGCAGAGCCCGGGCCAGCCATACAACAGCAGCTTGCCCTTGCCGATGCGTCCCAGCGCGCTGCCGTCGGGCAGCCAGCGCAGGGCGTCGCCCGTGCCGCCGCCCGCCTCCACCGGCACCGTGGCCAGCCGGCGGCCATCGGCCAGCGCATACACCGACAGGAACTCCTCGCCGCCCGCGTGATGCAGCACGGCCAGGGACGCTCCGTCGGGCGATGGCGCGCACGACTTCAGTCCTGGCAGCGACAGCACCTTGCGCCCGCCGCCCGCCTGCAGGGGCCAGTCCCATACGCTGCAGTAGTCGGGCGGCTGCACCTGCCCCTCGTCCACCGATTTGACGCCGTGCAGGACCAGCAAGCGCCGCCCGCCGTCGATAATGTGGACACCGCGCAGCATCTCGCCCGGGTGCTCCTGCATGAAGCGCACCTCGCCCGTCTGCGCGTCGCGTAGCCGCAGGCGGCCATCCCAGCCGCCGTCGGCAAGATACTGCCCGCACGGCGACCACGCGGGGCCGCAGCCTTCGCCATCCTTCCTGTTCTGGAAATTGAGCAGCAGTTGCCCCGATGCCGCTTCCACCACGGCCAGCTGGCCCGTCGTGCTCTTGATGGCCAGCCGGCTGCCATCGGGCGAAAAGGCCATGCCCGACATGTGCGCGATGAATTTGCCGCGCCACAGTTTCTGGCGTGCCGCCACATCCCACAGGACCAGGTCGCGCCCCAGCACGGCCAGGCGCGTGCCATCGGGCGAAAACCGCACGCCGTAGCTGCAGCCCAGCTTCAGGGGCTTGCGCGCTGCCGTCATGGGCGCGCCAGGCGGTAGACGACGCTGTCGATATCGTAATGGCGTTCCATGCCCACATATTGCATGCCCAGGCGCGTCATGACCTTGATCGAGGCGGCGTTGTCGGGATGGGCCACGGCCACCACTTCCGGCGCGCCGACGACGTCGAACGCATGCGCGACGATGGCGGCCGCCGCCTCGCTGGCATAGCCCTGCCCCCAGCCCGTACGCGCCAGGCGCCAGCCGATTTCAAGGGGATTGGCCCTGTCGCCGGAGAGGTGCTGCAGGCAGGCCATGCCCACCAGTTCACCGTCATCGAGGCGTATCAGCGCCCACCACGAATAACCCCATTCGACCCAGCGGCCCATGGTGCGCGCGATGGCCGCGCGCGTCACCTCTTCGGTCTCGGGCTGGCCCGCGTTCAGGTAGGTCATCACCTCGGGATCGGTGTTGAGCGTGCGCATGCGCTCGTAGTGGCTCTCGTTGATCGGTTCCAGGCGCAGCCGCGCCGTCGTCAGTATGGTCATCGCATTTCCTTGGACGAAAAAAAAGACGATACACGATCGTCTTTTTTTTGCAAGCGCGCACGCAATTACTTGCCTGCTTCGCCCTTCTTGATCCACGCCGCCAGCTGGTGCGGACGCAGGCCGTCGTAGTCTTCGAACGGCTGATGGATCCACGGATTATGCGGCAGTTCGTCGAGGAAGTAGTCGGGACGCACGACGGAGCAGCCCTTGAGCCAGATCACGGCCGATTTGACTTCGGTCACGTCAGGGAAGTTTTCCTTCAGGTGACGCGTGACCTTGTCCAGCGTGACGCCGGAATCGGCCAGGTCGTCGACCAGCAGGATGCGGCCGGCCAGCGGGCCCTTGGTCATGGTCATGTACTTGGCGATATCGAGGTCGCCGCGCACCGTGCCCGCGTCTTCGCGGTAGGAGCTGGTCGACAGGATGGCCAACGGCAAATCAAAAATGCGCGAGAACACGTCGCCAGGACGCACGCCGCCGCGCGCCAGGCACAATACCTGGTCGAATTTCCAGCCCGATTCATAGACCTTGAGCGCCAGGCGCTCGATCAGGCGGTGGTACTCTTCCCAGTTGACCCAGAGATGTTGATCGTTCGATTGTGGGGTAGTCATGATAGTGAAATCTTATTATTAGCGTGATTAAAAAAATCCGCCTTGCGGCGGATTGTGTCCAGCAGCTTACTCGAATGGGTGGCGCAGCACGATCGTTTCTTCACGATCCGGACCGGTCGAAACCATGTCCACCGGTACGCCGACCAGTTCTTCGATGCGCTTGATGTAGGCGCGCGCCGTGGCAGGCAGGGCCGCCAGCGATTTCGCGCCGACCGTGCTTTCCGTCCAGCCCGGCATCTCTTCGTACACGGGCACGCAACGGGCGGCTTCTTCAGCGCCCGATGGGAAGATGTCCGTGGCCACGCCGTCGATGGTGTAGCCGGTGCACAGTTTCAGCGTTTCGATACCGTCCAGCACATCCAGCTTGGTCAGGCACATGCCCGTCACGCCGTTGATCTGCACGGAGCGGCGCAGCAAGGCGGCGTCGAACCAGCCGCAGCGGCGGGCACGGCCCGTCACGGTGCCGAATTCATGGCCGACTTGCGCCAGATGGTGGCCAACGCCCGCATCCGTTGGCAGTTCCGACGGGAACGGGCCGGAGCCGACGCGCGTCGTGTAAGCCTTGGTGATGCCCATGATGTAGTGCAGCATGCCAGGACCGACACCCGAACCGGCGGCGGCATTGCCTGCCACGCAGTTCGACGAAGTGACGAACGGATAGGTGCCGTGGTCGACGTCGAGCAGGGAACCCTGCGCGCCTTCGAACAGCAGATTCGCGCCGGCCTTGTGCGCCTTGTACAGCGCGCTCGACACGTCGGTGACCATCGGACGCAGACGCGGCACATAGGCCAGCGCGTCATCGAGGGTCTTCTGATAGTCGACTTTCGGCGCCTTCAGGTAGTTTTCCAGCACGAAGTTGTGGTAATCGAGGTTTTCGGCCAGCTTTTCGGCAAAGCGCTTCTCGTTGAGCAGGTCGGCGATACGGATCGCGCGGCGCGCCACTTTGTCTTCGTAGGCCGGGCCGATGCCCTTGCCGGTGGTGCCGATCTTCGCATCGCCACGCTTGGCTTCACGCGCCAGGTCGATCGCGGTGTGGTAAGGCAGGATCACGGGTGCCGCGTCCGACACTTTCAGGCGCGAGGCGACTTCGACGCCGACCGCTTCGAGCTTGTCGATTTCGCGCAGCACGTCCGGCACGGAAACGACCACGCCGTTACCGATGTAGCAGGCGACGCCTGGACGCATGATGCCCGACGGGATCAGCTGCAGTGCGGTTTTGACGCCGCCGATGACCAGCGTGTGGCCTGCATTGTGGCCGCCCTGGAAGCGCACCACGCCTTGGGCGTGATCGGTCAACCAATCGACGATCTTGCCTTTACCTTCATCGCCCCATTGGGTGCCGATGACAACAACGTTCTTTGCCATAATTTTCTTTGACATCACTCAACCTAAGTTTTTAAGAATCCAGCTACTACCATTATCGGCAAGTACCAGCACGCGATCGCACTCGAACTCGTCTTGTTCATTACTGTGACCCGGCATACTCTGGATCACGACCTCGCCCGCCTTGCGCAACTCGGCGATTTTTTCCTTCAATTCTGGCGCGCTGCCCCACGGCGCGCGGATCGAATGCTTCCGTTCCGCGGTCGGCAACAGGCGCGCCAGTTCGCGCAAATCGAGCGAGAAGCCGGTCGCGGGACGTGCCCGGCCGAACGCTTCGCCGACGTGGTCATAACGGCCGCCGCGCGCAACCGCGTTCGGCAAGCCTGGTACATACAGCGCAAACATCGCGCCGCTTTCATATTGGTAGCCGCGCAGGTCGGCCAGGTCGATCGCGACTTCGGCGCGGCCCAGCGCGGATCCTGCCAACGCGGCCAGTTCGGCCAGCGCCTTGAGCACGCCCGGCAGCGGCGGCAGCACTTCGCGCGCACGCGCCAGCACGTCGATGTCGCCGTACAGGTTCGGCAAGGCCAGCAGCGCATCGCGCGTGACGGCATCGTAGGATGCGGTCAGGGCGCGCAGGCCCGGCGCATCTTTCGCGCGCAGCAAGGCGTACAGCGCAGCTTCGTCGCGCCCGGCGGCGGCGTCTTGCGCAATGATAGCGCGCAACAGGCCGACGTGCGACAGATCCAGGCGCACGCTGTCGAAACCGGCCAGTGCCAGCGAAGCGAGCGCCAGTTCCTGGATCTCGGCATCCGCTTCCAGGCCGGCGTGGCCATAGATTTCGGCGCCGATCTGCAGCGGTTCGCGGGTGGCGTGCAGGCCCGACGGACGGGTATGCAGCACGCTGCCGGCGTAGCACAGGCGGGTGACGGTGGCACGGTTGAGCAGGTGGGCGTCGATACGCGCCACTTGCGTCGTCATGTCGGCGCGCAGGCCGAGCATGCGACCCGACAGCTGGTCGACCAGTTTGAACGTGCGCAGGTCGGTATCCTTGCCAGCGCCGGTCATCAGCGATTCCAGATACTCGAGCAGCGGCGGCATCACCAGTTCATATCCGTACAGACGGAAATTATCCAGCATGAGGCGGCGCAGCTCTTCGATCTTGCGCGCTTCCGACGGCAGAACATCGGCAATATTTTCGGGCAAAAGCCAATTCGGCATGAGGGAGCGAGATACGGAAGAAAGTTGAAAAAATGCATCATGCGAGGCAGCGGCGGGCGCGCCAGGCAAGAGGCCGAACCTGATATTTTACGCGAAAACACGGGCCTTTAGGGATAAGTTGTCCGAAACGCTGCCGCACGGCCCTAAAAACACCGCATTTTACGCCTTCCCGCAACAACTGGACGGGCACAAAAAAACGGGGCCGGCATCGATGCCGGCCCCGCTGCTGCCACCCGTCCTTGCGGACTGGCGCAGTACCGATGCTGTCTTACTTCTTGGACGGAGCGGCCGTGCCGTTACCCTTGAAGTACTTGAAGAATTCCGAACTCGGATCGACCACCATCACGTCGCCCTTGTCCTTGAACGTGGCGCGGTAGGCTTCCAGGCTGCGGTAAAACTTGTAGAACTCCGGATTCTTGCCAAACGCTTCCGCATACACCTGCGACGCCTTGGCATCGCCCTCGCCGCGGATCTTCTCGGCTTCGCGATACGCTTCGGCCAGGATCACCGTGCGCTGCTTGTCGGCGTCGGCGCGGATTTTCTCGGAGTCGGCCGAACCGGTGGAACGCAGTTCATTGGCCACGCGCACGCGCTCGGACTTCATGCGCTCGTACACGGAGTTGTTGATCTGCTCGACGTAATCGACGCGCTTCAGGCGCACGTCGACGATGCCTACGCCGATGGCCTCGGCCTCGGCCGCCACCTTGGCCTTGATCGCCTGCATCACCTTGCCACGCTCGCCCGAGATCACTTCGCGCACCGTGCGCTTGGTGATTTCATCGTTCAGCGCCGCCTTGACGATTTGCGACATGCGGTTGCGCGCACGGCTTTCATCGCCGCCGAAGCTGCGGAAATAGGTCTTCGGATTGACGATGCGCCACTTCACATACGCGTCGACGAGGATATTCTTCTTCTCGGCCGTGATGAAGCGTTCCGGTTCCGGCGTATCGAGCGTCAGGATACGCTTGTCCAGGTAGATGACGTTCTGGAACGGCGGCGGCAGCTTGAAGTACAAGCCTGGCTTGCTGATCTCGTCCTTGACTTCACCGAGGGCGAAGACGATGGCGTATTTACGCTGATCGACGACGAACACGGTCGAGGAAAGGAGCATGATCGCGATAAAGCCCGCGATCAGGGCGGCAACGATACGGTTCATTAGCGGCTCTCCCGTTCACGCGAAGAGCGGCTGTCACGGCGCTGATTGACTTCTACTGTCGGCATGGCTTCCTGTGGCAAAACGGTGTTGGCTGCGGGTGTCGCGGCAGCACGGGCGGCGGCAGCGGCAGCATCGGTGGCAGCCGTCTGGGCGATCAACTTGTCGAGCGGCAGATACAGCAGATTGCTGCCCGTCTTGGCGTCAACCATGACCTTGCTGGCACTGCTGAACACTTGCTGCATCGTTTCCAGGTACATGCGGTCGCGCGTGACGGCCGGCGCCTTCTGGTACTCGACCAGCACCTGCTTGAAGCGCGACGCGTTACCTTCGGAGTTCTCGGTCACCATGGCCCGGTAGGCCTCTGCTTCCTGCACCAGGCGGAATGCTGCGCCGCGGGCTTTCGGAATGACGTCATTGGCGTAGGCCTGGCCTTCATTCTTCTGGCGTTCACGGTCCTGGCCTGCCTTGACGGCATCGTCGAAGGCGGCTTGCACCTGCTCCGGCGGCTGCACGGCCTGCATCGTCACGTTGTTGATCAACACGCCAGCCTTGTAATCTTCAAGAATCTGCTGCATCAATTTCTGCGTATCAAAAGCCACTTTTTCGCGGCCTTCATACAGCACGAAGTCCATCTTGCTGCGGCCGACCACTTCGCGGATCGCCGTTTCGGCGACCTGGCGCAAGGTGTCTTCCTGGTCGCGCAGGCTGAACAGCCATTCCACGGGATCTTTCAGGGTGTACTGCACCGCGAACTGGATGTCGATGATGTTTTCATCATCCGTCAGCATCAGCGACTCGCTGGCCTGCTTGTTGCGCAGCGAGGTGCGATAACCCACTTCCACCGTGCGCACCTGCGACACGTTGACGGTTTCATCGGTCTGGAACGGATACGGCCAGCGCCAGTTGAGACCGGCCGGCGCCGTGCGCGTGTATTGGCCAAACGTCAGCACCACGCCGCTCTGGCCCTCTTGCACGATGAAGGCGCCGCTGGCGAGCCAGATGAAGACGGCGATCACGCCAACGACGCCGGCGGTGATGCCGGCGCCCTTCATGTCGGGGCGCGGGCCACCGCCGCCACCGTTGTTATTGCCGCCGTTGTCGGGACGGTTCTTCTGTCCGAAAAAGGCGTTCAGGCGCTGATTGAAATCGCGCCACAACTGATCGAGGTCCGGCGGACCTTCGCCGGGCTTTTTGCCTTCTTGGGCTTTCTTGCCGTCGTCCTTGCGATTGCCCCAGCGGGGATCGTTCAGGGACAACTTCAAGCCTGTTTTTTTGAGTAGGGAGACAAGCATAACTATCGTGTTCCGACTTGGGAGTGGGTGGAAATCCTATCGTCCTCGCCAGGCTCTTCGTCCTGGTCCGGGGCGGCGCCATCGTGCTGGTCGTACTGACCGTCAAACTGATCTTCCTGCGGTGCTTCGTCGTTCTGATACAGGTGGGCAGAACGGGGCGCCTTCCTGGCCATCTCGACGATCGCATCGCGCAGCAGGTCGAGCCCGCTGCCCTTCTGCGCACTGACGAACACGCGACTGATCGTAGCATATTCGTCGCGCTCCACCGAAGGCTCCAGCCCGGCCGCATCGATCTTGTTCCACACGAGGATTTGCGGAATATGATCGGCGCCGATCTCTTTCAAGACCAGGTTGACCTGCTCGATCTGCTCCATGCGCACCGGCGACGCGGCGTCGACGACGTGCAGCAGCAGATCGGCATGGATGGTTTCTTCGAGCGTGGCGCGGAAGGCGGCCACCAGCTGGTGCGGCAATTCGCGTACGAAGCCGACCGTGTCGGAGATCACCACGTTGCCCACTTCCTGGCCCAGGTAAACCCGGCGCGAGGTGGTGTCGAGGGTGGCGAACAACTGGTCGGCGACATACACGCCGGCCTTGGTCACGGCATTGAACAGGGTCGACTTGCCGGCATTGGTATAACCGACGAGGGACACCGAGAATGTGTGATTGCGGCCGCGCGCGCGGCGCTGCGTTTCGCGCTGCTTGTGCAGTTTTTCCAGGCGCGCGCGCAGGGCCTTGACACGGTCGCCGATCAGCCGGCGGTCGGTCTCGAGCTGCGTCTCGCCGGGACCGCGCAAGCCGATACCGCCCTTTTGCCGTTCCAGGTGGGTCCAGCCGCGGATCAGGCGCGTGGCCAGATGCTGCAGCTGGGCCAGCTCGACTTGCAGCTTGCCCTCGTGGCTCTTGGCGCGCTGCGCGAAGATGTCGAGGATCAGGCTGGTACGGTCGAGCACGCGCACATTCAGGCGCTTTTCCAGATTGCGCTGCTGGGCGGGCGAGAGGGCGTGATTGAAGATGACGATTTCCAGGCCATCGTTGACGACGACGTCGCCAATTTCATCGGCCTTGCCGCTGCCGACGAAATACGCGGAATCGGGACTGGAACGCTTGGCCGTGATGGTGGAAATCGGGTCCGCGCCAGCCGAACGCGACAACAGCATGAGTTCCTCCATGCTGGCGGCGAAGTCGCTGTGACCGAAGTCAACCCCGACTAGTGCCGCGCGCATGATGGCATCTGATGAGTTGCGGCGAACGCCGACGCCGATGCAAACGCATCAGCGCCGCTGGCGCGGACGGGGGCGATGGAGGGTGAAAGGCGCTGGGCCGTCAAGCTCAACGCTTTACTCCGCTTCAGATTCAATATTGAGATTGACGGCACGGGCCGGCACCACTGTCGAGATGGCATGCTTGTATACCATCTGTGTCACCGTATTGCGCAGCAATACGACATATTGATCGAACGATTCGATATGGCCCTGCAATTTAATGCCATTGACCAGGTAGATCGAGACAGGAACATGCTCTTTGCGTAATGCATTGAGGAATGGGTCTTGTAACAGTTGCCCTTTGTTGCTCATAACAGCTCCGTTGTTTATGTTGTTGTGTAAGAATTGGAGGCGACTCGCTTGATTTCAAGTGCTCTCACACCTTTCAAAGAAAGAAAGATGCGTCATAGCTACTGTAACCTGTTTTCGCGATCGCTGTCGCGCATGGCGCATTAACACTTTATTATTTCCGTGCAAATAACCATTGAATTGGCTGTCGGCGCCGCATTATCTCCGCGGCGCCTTAATATGCACTTAATCCAGCTGTTAACTCATTACTTGCTTGGCGTGCGTGCAAACGGGTTTTTACCCGTACGCAATTCGATGCGCAGCGGCGTACCGACCAGGGCAAACGTATCGCGGAAATGTTTTTCCAGATAACGCTTGTAGGGATCGCCAACGGCGTCGAGCGCATTGCCGTGAATAACGATCACAGGCGGGTTCATGCCGCCCTGGTGGGCATAGCGCAGCTTCGGACGGATCGAACCCTTGCGGCGCGGTTCCTGCTTCTCCACGGCTTCGATCAGGGCGCGCGTCAGCTTCGGCGTCGACAGGTCGCACATGGCGGCCGCATACGCGGCGTTGAGCGACTTCATCAGTGGACCGATGTTGGTGCCCTTCAGCGCCGAAATGAAGTGCATTTGCGCGAACGACAGAAAATCGAGCTTGCGGTCGATATCGATCTTGATTTCATCGCGCTGGTGCGATTGCAAGCCATCCCATTTATTCACGGCCACGACCAGCGCGCGGCCCGATTCCAGGATAAAGCCGGCGATATGCGCGTCCTGCTCCGAAATATCCTGCTGCGCGTCGAGCATCAGCACGACCACGTTGGCTTCGGAAATCGACTGCAGCGTTTTCACCACCGAGAATTTCTCGATCGCTTCAAACACCTTGCCGCGGCGGCGGATACCGGCCGTGTCGATCAGGGTGTATTGCTGGCCATCGCGTTCGAACGGGATTTCGATCGAATCGCGCGTCGTGCCCGGCATGTCGAAGGCGATCACGCGCTCTTCGCCCAGCAGGGTGTTGATCAAGGTCGACTTGCCCACGTTCGGACGGCCGACGAGGGCGATCTTGATGCCGCGGTCGGTCTTTTCCAGCTCTTCAGGCTCATCCGGACGCTGCGCGAACGCCAGGTCCAGCATCACTTCGACGAGGTCGTTGACGCCGTCACCGTGCGCCGACGAGATCGCATACGGATCGCCCATGCCCAATTCATAGAATTCGGACACGACGGCCGTGTAGCGCATGCCTTCGCTTTTGTTAACCACCAGCAAGACCGGACGACCGCTCTTGCGCAGGAAGTCGACGATGGTCTTGTCATGCGGGGTCAGGCCCTGACGGCCGTCCACGATGAACACCACCACGTCGGCCTCGGCCACGGCCTGCTTGGTCTGCAGTGCCATCTGGTGCATGATGCCTTCCTTGGCGACGGGTTCGAAACCACCCGTATCGATGACGAGGAAGGGACGTTCGCCGACACGGCCTTCGCCATAGTGACGATCGCGCGTCAACCCAGGCAAATCCGCCACCAGCGCATCGCGCGAGCGGGTCAGACGATTGAATAAAGTCGATTTCCCAACATTGGGTCGACCTACTAGTGCAATTACCGGCTTCATTGTATTACTCGACCGCGAGAGCGGTCACTGTCCCTGATTGGGTTTGAAAAATCAAATTCGAACCGGCAACGACGGGAGCCGAAACAATCGGGCTACCGTCGGTGCTGACACGACCTATTAATGCGCCATCTTCCCGTGACAGGAAGTGGATATAACCTTGATAGTCGCCGACGGCGACGCTGCGGCCGTAGGAGGCCGGCGTCGACAGGCGGCGGCGCGCCAGCGCCTCATTCTTCCAGGCGCTCTGGCCGGCTTCGCGGCTGAACGCCACCACGGCGCCCTGGTCATCGGCAACAAACACGAAACGCTGGTCGACGGCCACGCCCACATCGGACGAGATCGGCTTGGTCCAGCGCGGCACGCCCGTGGCGGCGTCGAAGCAGCCCGCCTTGCCCTGATACGTGACGGCGCACACTTCGCCTTCGAACACCACCGGCGTGCCGGCGATGTCGGAGACGCGCTCCAGTTCGGTGGCGCCGCGCGGTTCGCTGACGACGATCTCCCAGCGTACCACACCGGTCGCCGCCGTCAGTGCCAGCAGCTTGCCGCCCGGCTGGGCCACGTAGATGTTCGCGCCGCCCAGCACCATGCCCGGCGCATTGCGCAAGGTCAATGCCGGCGTGGCGCGCTGCACCGTCCATTTGCGCTCGCCCGTCTTGGCGTCGAAGCCGACGATGCGGTTGTCCACGCTGCGCACCACGACCACGCCCTGCCCCACGACGGGCGCCGTCAATACTTCGCTGGACGCCTGCGCCTTCCACAGCTGCTTGCCATCGGCGTCAAACGCCAGCACGGCGCCCTTGGCGGCGCCCACAGCGACGACGGCGCCATCGCTGCCGGCGCCCGAGGTGATGTCGCTGCCGGCCTTGATGCGCCACGTTTCACGGCCGCTGGCCGCATCCAGGCGCGCCAGCGCGCCATCGGCGCTGACCACGTACAGGCTGCTGCCGGCCAGCGCAGGCGTCAACGCGTACACGCCGGCCTTGCCGATCGAATACTTCCAGGCGTCGCGCACGGCAATGCTCGATTTTAACTCGACCAGCTTGGCCGGCTCGACTTTCGGATCTTTCGAGGCGAACGGGTTCCAGGACGAGCAACCGGCCATCAGGGCCAACAGACTTGCAGCTACCAGCTTTTCAGTGACACGCATAAGTGTTATCCAACCTTTTTCTTGTACTTGTAAGGGCAAGGCAGGCGGCGCACAACGCCGCGCGGCCGCACCACCATCAGTGTTCCTGTCAGGCGGCGGCCTTGTCAGCCTTGGCCTTGTCTTCCGGTACCGTGCCGCCGATCGCTTCCAGTTTGACCTGGATCAGTTGACGGCCAGGATTGTTCTTGTCCGTCGCGGCTATCGCGGCCAGGTAGGCCGTGCGGGCATCGGCCAGCTTGTTTTGCGCCACCAGGATGTCGCCCTTGCGGTCGGCCACGGCACCGGCAAATTGCGCCACGGTGGCCGTCGCCAGCACCTTCAGCGCTTCATCGTAGGCTTTTTCGTCCAGCAGGACGCCGGCCAGACGCAGCTTGGCGATGGCCTTGTACTCTTCCGTACCGTGCTCGGCCACCCAGTGCAGCTGGGTCTTGGCCGTTTTCAGGTCGTTCGCGTCGAACGCCACCTTGGCCGCGGCCAGGGCGCTCATCTGTGCATATGCCGTACCGCTGAAACGCGATTGCATGTCGCTGGTCGCGCGCATCACCTTGGCCGTGTCCTTGGCGGCGATGGCGTTCTGCAGTTCGTCGTACAGCTGGCCCGCTTGCGCGGCCTGCGTGCGCTGGTAGTACTGCCAGCCAGCCCAGCCGCTGTAGCCGGCCAGCGCCACGATCAGGACCCAGGAGGTCAGATTGCCATTGCGCTGCCACCAGGCCTTGAGGGTTGCCAGTTGTTCTTGTTCTTCGTGATCGTATGCCATGGGTCGTCAGTTTGAATGAGTAGTTGATCGAGGGTAGTACGGTCTTGCTGCAAATTAATGGTGGTGATGCACGTGGCCGCCAGGACCGTGGTCGTGGCCGCAATCGTGGTCGCCGATGATCTGGTCCACCACGTAATCGACGACATCGTCGAACGGCACCGTGCTCTGCTGCGCGCCCGCATCGGCTTCGCGCATGGCTTTCACCGTCGCGACATTGTTGGCGATTTCATCGTCGCCCAGGATCACGGCAAACGCCGCGCCGCTGGCATCGGCCTTTTTCATTTGCGTCTTGAAGCTGCCGCCGCCGTTGCTCGCTGCGCAATGTAGCACAACGTCCAGGCCCGCATCGCGAATCCGCTCGGCCAGCACGAACGCTTGCAAGCCTGCCTGCTCGCCCTGGTGCACCAGGTAGACGTCGCACTGGGCCGGCGCTTCCGGCTCGGCCGCATCCTTCATCAGCAGCACCAGGCGTTCGACGCCCATGCCGAAACCGACGGCGGGCGTCGATTTGCCGCCAAACATTTCCACCATGCCGTCATAGCGGCCGCCGGCGCAGACCGTGCCTTGCGCGCCCAGCTTGTCGCTGACCCACTCGAACACCGTGCGATTGTAGTAATCGAGGCCGCGCACCAGGCGTGGGTTGATGGTGAACGGGATATTGTTGTGGTTCAAGATCTTCTGCACGCCGTGGAAATGGGCCAGCGATTCCTCGCCCAGGTAATCGAGCAGCTTCGGCGCGCCATTGACCAGGTCCTGCATGGCAGGGTTCTTGGTATCGAGGATGCGCAGCGGATTGCTGTGCAGGCGGCGCTTGGCTTCTTCGTCGAGCAGCTCGCTGTGGCTTTCCAGGTAGGCGATCAGGTCGGCGCGGTGGCGCAGGCGCTCGGCCGCGTCGCCGATCGAGTTCAGTTCCAGGCGGATGCCTTCCAGGCCCAGGTCGTCCCACAGGCGGCGCGACAGCATGATGATCTCGGCGTCGATATCCGGACCCGTGAAACCGATGGCTTCCACGCCGAACTGGTGGAACTGGCGGTAGCGGCCTTTCTGCGGGCGTTCGTGACGGAACATCTGGCCCTTGTACCACAGGCGTTTCGGACCTTCGTAGACGAGGTTGTGCTCGACCACGGCGCGCACCACGCCGGCCGTGCCTTCCGGGCGCAGGGTCAGGTTGTCGCCGTTCATCGAATCGGTGAACGAATACATTTCCTTTTCCACGATATCGGTCACGGCGCCGATGGCGCGCGCGAACAATTTCGTCTCTTCCACGATCGGCGTGCGGATCTGCTGGAAGCCGTAGCTTTGCAGAACGGACTGGGCCGTGTTTTCAAACAATTCCCACAGTGGGGCGTCGGCGGGCAGGATATCGTTCATGCCTTTGACGGCGGTGATTTTATCGAGCTTTTTATTTTCGGACATAGTGTTCTTCTTTGCTTTAACTTGATTGCCGGATTACGCGCGTAGCGCTAATCCGACCTACGCTGCTGCGCCGTAATGGCTTTTAACATAATTGAGGACGATGTCCTGGAATTCCTCGACGATGCGTTCGCCACGCAGGGTGACGACTTTTTCGCCGTCGACAAACACGGGGGCGGCTGGCGACTCGCCCGTGCCGGGCAGGCTGATGCCGATGTTCGCATGCTTCGATTCGCCGGGACCGTTGACGATGCAGCCCATGACGGCCACGTTCATCGCTTCCACGCCCGGATACGATTTCTTCCACTCCGGCATCTGCTCGCGCAGATACGTCTGGATGTTGTCGGCCAGTTCCTGGAAGGTGGTCGACGTCGTGCGCCCGCAGCCGGGACAGGCGATCACCATGGGCGCGAACTTGCGCAAGCCCATGGTTTGCAAAATTTCCTGGCCGACGATCACTTCGCGCGTGCGGTCGCCGCCCGGTTCCGGCGTGAGCGAAATGCGGATGGTGTCGCCGATGCCCTCTTGCAGCAGCACGGCCAGGGCCGCCGTCGAAGCGACGATGCCCTTGCTGCCCATGCCCGCTTCCGTCAGGCCCAGGTGCAGCGGATAGTCGCAGCGCTGCGCCAGTTCGCGGTACACGGCGATCAGATCTTGCACACCAGAAACTTTGCACGACAGGATGATCTTGTCGCGGCCCAGACCCAGCTCTTCGGCGCGCACGGCGTTTTCAATCGCCGACGTCACCAGCGCCTCGTACATCACGGCTTGCGCCGGCCATGGATCGGCACGGCCCGCATTTTCATCCATGATGCGCGCCAGCAAGGCCTGGTCCAGGCTGCCCCAGTTCACGCCGATGCGCACCGGCTTGTCATACTTGCAAGCCACCTCGATCATTTGCGCAAATTGCGTGTCGCGCTTGGCGCCCTTGCCCACGTTGCCCGGATTGATGCGGTACTTCGACAGCGCGCGCGCGCAATCGGGGTAGTCGTTGAGCAGGGTATGGCCGTTGTAGTGAAAATCGCCCACCAGCGGCACGTCGATGTCCATCTTGTCGAGCTGCTCGCGGATGTAGGGCACGGCCGCAGCCGCTTCCGGACGGTCCACCGTCAGGCGCACCAGTTCCGAACCGGCACGCGCCAGTTCCTTGATCTGGATCGCCGTGCCGATGGCATCGGCCGTATCCGTGTTCGTCATCGACTGCACCACCACGGGGGCGTCGCCGCCCACCCAGATCTGGCGCTGGCCGTGCGCGATCAGCACCTTGCGGCTGTCGCGGCGGCCGGATGGGCCGGAGCCGATCGCTGTTTTCGAGGTAGCCATAATATTATCTTCTGAGTTTGCTTGAACGATTACTGCAATTATTTGATGCTGACACGCGAGATCGTGCCGCCGGCCACGGTCGGCAGATCCAGCTTGGCGCCGCGCAAGGTTGCCTGCACGACACCCGGCTTGCCCACCACCAGAGTGGCCGGTCCCGTGATATCGAACGTTTCCGTGCTGCCCGCCTTGACCATGCGCGAAATCAGCGGAGAAGCGCCGGGACGGCGGATCTCGACCCAGGAATCCTGCTCCACCTTCAGCACCAGCGCATTCGCGCCCACGGCAGGGACAGCGGCAGCGGCGGGCGGCGTGACGGCAGCCGTCGTCGCTGTCGCCGGAGCTGGCACGGCGGCTGGCGGCACTGCGGCGGCGGCCGGCGCCGAAGCGGCGGCAGCGGCAGGTGCGCCCGTCTGCGTATCGTTGCCTGGCGGCGGCGGCACGGAAATCAGGGGCACGGACGGCGTCTGCACGGGCGTCAAGTCCTGGCCCGGCTTGATCAGGGTCGTTTCCACCGGGCCCACTTCCGCATGCGCGGTTTCCTTCCCGGCCTGCGCGGACAGCAGGCTGGCCGGCACGTAGCCGAGTTTATAGGCGCCAAAGGCGGCCGCCACGACGACGGCCACGGCGCCGGCGATCCAGATTGGCGTCTGGTTCGACGAACGCTGCGTCATCGACGGGAAGCGCGATTCCGAGAACGTGGCGGAAATCTCGCGCCGCGCGGGCGCAGCCGGGTCTTGCGCCGGCGCCGGATGGACTTCGATCATGGCCACCAGCGGCGCCGCGTCGAGACGCACCACCTTGGCGTAGGCGCGCACGAAACCGCGCACCACGGCCACGTTCGGCAAGGCCGCCATGTCGCCCTCTTCCAGCGCGATCACCTGGCGCGGCGCCAGCTTGAGCTGGTCGGCCACCTGCTCCACGGGCCAGCCCAGCGCTTCGCGCTGCGCCTTCAACTGTGCGCCTGCCAACGCAAGATTGCCCTGGGGCTGCTGCTGAGGCGTTTCTGCCCACTCTGAATTCATTGGTATCCCTGTCTCACTCATCAAACGCCCCATTTTGATAAGCAGCATATTCGGGGGAGCCGGAATGGTGGTTGCGCAAATGCGCCCCCAGGCCAGCTTCCGCACCCGCATCCCCGAGCTTATGCTGCACCTTGATCCCGAGCCACAGCACATCGGCCGTCTGGCTCTCCATTGTCGCTACTTTACCGAGCCGCTCAAGGTAACGAGCCGCTTGCCGGTAGTCTTGCTGTTGGTAATACACGCGCACCAGGCCGGCATACGTGATTGCCGCGCCAGGTGCGATGCGCTCCGCCTTGAGCCAGTAGTCAGCGGCGCGCGGGTAATCTTTCATGACCAGGCTGCACGCCGCCGCATTATGCAGCGCCAGTTCAGGCGTGCCATAGGCGGCATCTTGCAATGCGGCATCGAAATACGCCAGCGACTGCGCCGCGCGCCCGGTCTGGCACAGAAACTGGCCATAATTATTGCTCAACTCGGGATTGTGGGGCGCGAGGCGCAATGCGTAAAGAAAATCTTTTTCAGCAGCCCCAGGTTGGCGCAGGGCGGCAAGAATCAAGGCCCGCATGCCGTGCGCCTGGACATTGTCCGGCACCAGCTGCACCGCCTGCTCTGCTTCGGCCAACGCCACCTCAAACTGGTCCTGCATATAATAGGCGCTGGCCAACTGCAAGCGCAAGGCGGCGCGCTGCTCGACAGATGCAGCTTGCTCCTTGTCTGCGGTGGAAGCACAGCCGACCAGCAGCACAGCCAGGCAAACAGCGGCCACAGCAAGCGAGCGTTGGTAAGCCATGCCTTCCCTCATCAGGAGCGGATCTCCACGATCTTGCCGAAATTGGCGCCAAATTTCTGTTGATACTCAGTCATCTTTTCCATGCGTTCCTGCACCCGGGTGCGGTCCTTGACTTCGCCGGCCAGCTGGCCGCAGGCCGCATCGATATCATCGCCGCGCGTCTTGCGCACGGTGGTGATGATGCCGCCATCCAT
This sequence comes from Janthinobacterium aestuarii, assembly GCF_046113285.1. Classification (NCBI taxonomy): domain Bacteria; kingdom Pseudomonadati; phylum Pseudomonadota; class Betaproteobacteria; order Burkholderiales; family Oxalobacteraceae; genus Janthinobacterium; species Janthinobacterium aestuarii. The sequence continues at coordinate 1,826,981 of NZ_CP142524.1, read as the reverse complement.
CAGCACCTGGGCGAAAGCCTTGATGCGCGGGTTTTTCGAGCGGAACAGACCCGACTCGGGGAACGGGTTGAACGGAATCAGGTTGAACTTGCAGTTCACGCCGAACTCGCGGTCTTGCACCAGCGCCAGCAGTTCGCGCGCGTGCTCGTCGCTGTCGTTGACGCCGTCGAGCATGCAGTATTCGAAGGTGATGAAATCGCGCGGGGCGAATTCCAGGTAGCGCTTGCAGGCCGCCATCAATTCCTTCAGCGGGTATTTCTTGTTCAGTGGAATCAGCCCGTCGCGCAAGGCATCGTTCGAGGCGTGCAGCGAGACGGCCAGGGCCACCGGCACTTCCTGCGACAGCTTGTCCATCATCGGCACCACGCCCGACGTCGACAGGGTCACGCGGCGGCGCGACAGGCCGTAGGCGTTGTCGTCAAGCATCAATTTCAGGGCGGTGACGGTCGGCTCAAAGTTCAGCAGGGGCTCGCCCATGCCCATCATCACCACGTTGGTGATCTGGCGCTCGCCTTTCGGGCCCGGTTCGATGCCCTTGGTGCGGCGCAATTCAAATTCCGCCATCCACAGCTGGCCGATGATTTCGCCGACGCTCAGGTTGCGGTTGAAACCTTGCTTGCCAGTCGAGCAGAAACGGCAGTTCACGGCGCAGCCGGCCTGGGTCGAGATGCACAGGGTGCCGCGGTTTTCTTCCGGAATGAACACGGTTTCCACGGCATTGCCATTGCCCACGTCGACCAGCCACTTGCGCGTGCCGTCCGTCGACGTGTGGTCGCTGATGATGGCCGGGGCGCGCACTTCGGCGCGCGTAGCCAGCTTGTCGCGCAGCGACTTGGCCAGGTCCGTCATGGCATCGAAGTCGGAGGCGCCGAACTGGTGTATCCAACGTTGCAATTGTTTCGCACGAAACGGTTTCTCTCCCAGCTCGGCGCAGTAGGCGATGAGTTGCGCGGGATCAAGGTCCAGCAAGTTGGTGAGAGTCGTCGTATTCATGATCTTGTCTATTCTAAAAATCCGTCCCCGCGCGCATCAGGGGCAAAGCACCACAGCGCAGCGGGAACAGGGGGTGATAAGTTATTTCACAGATAACGCCAGGAAATAACGTTATCTAAGGCAATTAAGCCTTCAGTTCTGGGAAGAAGTAAGCGATTTCCACTTTAGCAGCTTCGACAGCGTCGGAACCGTGTACGGCGTTAGCGTCGATCGAATCGGCGAAATCGGCGCGGATCGTGCCTTTTTCTGCTTTCTTCGGATCGGTCGCGCCCATCAGGTCACGGTGGGCCAGAACGGCGTTTTCGCCTTCCAGGGCCTGGATCATGACTGGACCGGAAACCATGAAGTCGACCAGATCCTTGAAGAAACCGCGCTCTTTGTGCGCTGCGTAGAAGCCTTCAGCTTGTTCGCGCGACAGTTGGGTCATGCGTGCTGCAACGATTTTCAGGCCAGCGTTTTCAAAACGGGTGTAGATTTGACCGATTACGTTTTTTGCAACTGCGTCTGGTTTGATGATCGACAGGGTGCGTTCGATTGCCATGTGTGAAAACTCCAATAAAAGTAAGGTTTAAAACGGTAAATTGATAACTCAATCAACCTTTGATTTTACCATACTCCACCCCATATCACCCAGACAGGCAGGGGCATCTTGCCGCCCTGTCCCTGTTTAATGAAATCTTAAGCTGCTTTTTTGGCAAATTCCGGCCCCCATGCTATCCTTGGGTAAAGCAGTAATTTGAATTGACAACACGGAGGCACTATGAATCAGAACATGCAACGCACCTTTGACCTGTCGGGGGGCATGCAGCAAGTCCGCCACCAGGTCTTGCGCAACACTTACTGGCTGCTGGCACTGTCCATGATACCGACCGTGCTGGGCGCCTTCATCGGCGTGCAGATGCATTTGCCGATGCTGACCGGCGGCATGGGCTTCATCATCTTCATGGCCGTCGCATTCGGCTTCATGTACGCGATCGAGAAAACCAAGAACTCGGGCCTCGGCGTCGCCGTCCTGCTGGGCTTTACCTTCTTCATGGGCCTGATGCTCACGCCTATCCTGACGCGCACGCTCGGCTACTCGAACGGCGGCATGCTGATCATGACGGCATTCGGCGGCACGGCCACCATCCTGGCCGTGATGGCGACGATTGCCACGGTCTCGAAGCGCGATTTCTCGGCCATGGGCAAATGGCTGTTCGCCGGCGTGATCGTGCTGATCCTGGCATCGGTGGCGAACATCTTCCTGGGCCTGTCGGCACTGTCGATCGTGATCTCCATGGTCGCCATCGCCATCTTCTCGGCCTACATCCTGTATGACGTGCAGCAAATCATCAACGGCGGCGAGACCAACTACATCTCGGCCACCCTGCGCATCTACCTGGACGTGTACAACATCTTCACCAGCCTGCTCTCCCTTCTGGGCTTCGCTGGCGGCAGCCGCGACTAAGCGCTAACGCAAAAACGCCCAGGGCGGCGTTGCAGTGCCTCGCCGTACCAGTCGTACTGCCCTTCGGCACCGCGCCTTGCCCTGAACGTTTTATGCGCTGCGCTTATGCGCGAGGACATGAAAACAAAAGCCGACCCGCGGGTCGGCTTTTTTACGTCCGTTCAAATTACTTGATCTTCTCCGCCACCTCGAGCAAGCAGGCGCGGGCGCGGTCCAGGGTCGGGTTGTCGCGCTGGGCAGCATACACGGCGTAGGCGGAATGCGAGAATTCGGGCGCGTCGCGCACGCGGTACAGCAAGCCCCCATCGAGATACGGCTGCGCGCTGCCGATACGAAAGTAGCTGGCGCCGCCCACTTCCAGCAGGTACACGAGGGCCAGCGGGCCCAGCGAGATCGACACGGGCGGGCTGCTCAGTTCAGGATACGCCGCCTGGTGGTTGGCCGCGAAGCTGGGTCCCCAGTCGACGTACACATAGGTATCGGCCTGCATCTGCCCGTCGGCGCGCGTGGTCACCATCACCAGCTTTTCCTCGGCCAGCAATTCGCCGGCCAGACCCGGGCGCTGCGGCGGGTTGTACAGCACGGCGAGGTCCAGCGAGCCGTCGTGCACGGCGTCGAGCAGGCGCGCGGGACTGTCGACTTCAGCGCGCAAGGCGATTTCGGGACAATCGCGGCTCATGCGTATCAGCCAGTCGCCGAGCAGCGGCTGCCACAGGCTCAGTTCGCAGCCGATGCTGACGGCGTCGTCGCGCCCCGGCGGCAAGGCCACCTGGTGGCGCGCCCGCTCCCACACCTGCACCATGGTGGCCGCATGGCGCATGAAGCGCTCGCCGGCCGGCGTCAGGCGCGCGCCCGCCTTGTTGCGCACGAACAGCTGGCGCCCCAGCTGCTGCTCCAGGGTGCGGATGCGGGCGCTGACGGCCGTCTGCGTCACGTGCATGCGCTCGGCCGCCATGATGAAGCTGCCGCAGGAAGCCACTTCGAGGAAGGTACGCGCCTGATTGATGTCCATCAAGCCATGATATCAGCTGACGCGATCATAGCCACCGAGCACGCCCTGCTTCGACAAGACCCATTGCCACAGCTGCAGGTCGCGCGCGCGGAAGGCGCCCGCGCAGGAAAGCAAATAATATGACCACATGCGGTGGAAGCGCTCGCCCAGCTGGGCCGCAAACTGCGGCCACGCCTGCTCAAAGTTCGCATGCCAGGCCATCAGGGTCTTGTCATAGTCGGCGCCGAAGTTGTGCAAGTCCTCGGCGATAAATAAATCATCGATGGCGTCGCCGATCTGGCCGATGGAGGGCAAGTCGCCATTCGGGAAGATGTACTTGTCGATCCACGGATCGCATGCGGAATCGCGCTTGTTCTTGCCGATCGTGTGCAGCAGGAACAGGCCGTCGTCTTCCAGGCAGCGGTGCGCCACTTGCATGAAGGTGCGGTGATTCTTGTGCCCCACATGCTCGAACATGCCGATGCTGACGATGCGGTCGAATTTTTCATCGGTGTCGCGGTAATCCTGCAGGCGGAAGTCCAGGTTTTCTCCGCCAGGCATGCCGCGCGCGTAGGCGACCTGCTCTTGCGAAATCGTCACGCCCACGCATTGCACCTGGTATTTTTCCGCCGCATAGCGCATGAAACTGCCCCAGCCGCAGCCGATGTCGAGCACGCGCATGCCCGGTTTCAGGCGCAGCTTGCGGCAGACCAGATCGAGCTTGGCCTCCTGCGCCTCGGCCAGGCTGCCGGCGTCCTTCCAGTAGCCGCAGGTATAGGTCATGCGCGGATCGAGCATGGCCGCATAGAAGGCGTTGCCCAGGTCGTAGTGCTCCTTGCCCACCATCCACGCGCGTCGCTCCGTCTGCAGGTTGAACAGGCGCGCGTACAGCGCGTGGAAAGCCAGGCGCATGGGGCGCACATCGTCGGCCACCCTGGCGCGCAGCAGATGGCAAAAGAATTCGTCGAGCTGCTGCGCATCCCAGTCGCCATCCATGTACGCTTCGCCCAGGCCCAGGTTGCCGCTGGCAAAAGCCCGCTCGGGCACGCCCGGTTTGCGCAGCTGCATGTCCCAGGCGGCGCGGCCATTCAGGTGGATATCGGCGCGGGCCAGCAGCTCGGCCGCTTCGCGGGTCAGCCGCGTGTCGAGCTGGAGTTCCGTACTACTTGCCGGTGCTTGCTGTAACTGTGTCATTTGCTGCGTGTTCATGCCCTGCCGCCTCCAGATGGTTGTCGGTGCCGGTGCGCACCGGCAAGCCCGCTCAGAGGCCCGGCGCCGCGCCAGCCATCAAATTATCCGCCCGCCATCACCAGCTGGATAATGAAACATCATGGCGATTCATATCAAAATAATTGCTGCAAAATGATTTCAATCAATTATTTTATGGAAATATCTTATACAAGAAGCGCACCGTACAATGAAAAAAGCCGCCCGTTCGGCGGCTGTTCCCTGCGCGTTCGCGGCAATCCGCGCGACGATCAAAAGTCGTGATTCGGCGGATACTTGCTGTAAAAATCGTTATCCCATTTGAAGTTGGTAAACGCCACCGTCATCGATACGTCGAGCGCTTCGACGAAATGCCAGCAGCCGACGGGCAAAAACAGGATCTCGCCCGGCGCCAGCACGCATTCGCGCACCTGCACGTCGGCCATCAGCGGATAGCGCCGCAGGTCGATGGCGCGTCCGTCGACGGGTGTAAAACAGTGGCGCTGGTTGTACACGCGCGCCACCTCGCAGGCGGCCATGATGCGCAACCGCTTGCGCCCTTTGACTTGCGCCATGAAGTTGTTCGTCAGGTCGTGGTGGAACGGCGTCACCGTGCCGGCCGGGCCGAACCATAAAAAACCCGTCGGGCCGCCACTCTGCTCCAGGTACTCGGGCAGCTGGCCGATGTCGTCCCACAGCTCGCGCAAGGCTTGCCGGTTCTGCGAATTGTTATTCGCCGTCATATAGAAATCATTGGTCGCGCCGCTGCCCTCGACCAGGCTCGCGTACTCGCCGAACGCCATCTTGCGCTTGTGCGCCACGCTGTTCATTTCATACTGGGCATCCGCTTCGCGGCCGAACTGCACTTCCACTTCACGCTGCGCAAAATGGTCGCGGAAGTAGGCCGGGCTCCACTTGGCCAGGGCGGGCCAGTCATCCATCATGCCCGTGATGATGACGGGCTGGTTGGTCGAATAGTATTCGTCGAGGAATTCCTGCGCGGACAGCTTGTCGCGGCGGGGAATCTCGGGCGGGCGCAGCTGGTTCAGCTTGCGCTGGATATCGATCACCCAGTCGCGCTTGGCCAGGCGGTTCGACAGGCGCACGGCGCCGGCCAGGTAGGGACTGTGCAGCGCCAGCTCCACTTCGCGGCGCGCCAGGGTTTCCGTGATGCCGGCCTTTTGCAGCACCGGTATCAGCGCCGACGGGTGGCTGCCCAGCATGAGGTTTTCCGCGATCCAGCTGCGCCACTCGCGGCTCAGTTCCTGTTCCTGATGTTTGACTCCCAATGTCGATACTGCCGCCATCACCCGTCTCCTCTTTTTTTATGTGAACAAGCGGCCGGGCAGCAATGCCGCCCGGCCGCATCCTGCGACGCTAGCACACGGTTAGCGTACCTTCCACACCTCGGTCGCCAGCACGCCATTCGCGTCGCCATCGAGTTCCCACGAGAACGCGCCGCGCAAGCCCTGGTCCTTCACGTATTTCACCTTGGTGCCGATGACGGTCGGATCGTCATAGCTCCACCACTGGCCGCCCGCCCCCGTGTACAGGTACAGCTGCTTGGTCACGGGATGGTAGTAGCGCGTGCCGGACTTGGCGACGAGGATTTTATAGTCCTCGATGCCCGACTCGTAGGTGCCCGGCGCCGTGCCCGTGGCCGCCTGGTACAGGCCATCGCCGTTCGGTCCCGGCGCCACGCCCGTCCAGCCGCGGCCATAGAACGGTATGCCCAGCAGCAGCTTGTCACGCGGCACGCCGGCGGCAATCATGTACTGCACCGCCTTGTCGCCCACGTATTCGCGCGCCATGCCTGTCGACGGATCGGCAGGGTCGGCAAACAGCTGGGCGTTGAAGTTGGTGCTGTTTTCCCAGCCGCCGTGGAAGTCGTACGTCATCAGGTTGATCCAGTCCATGTACTGCGAGTACAGGGCCGGTTCCGTGTTGTCGATCTTGTCCTTGCCGGCACCGACAGCGGCCGTCAACAGGTAGCGCTTGCCGTTGGCGGCGCCGAGCGCATCGAGCTGGCTGCGGAATTCCGCCATCAGCAAGGTGAAGTTGCGCTTGTCGTTGGGGCTGACCGTGTTGTACGGCTGGCCGCCGCCGACCGGGTATTCCCAGTCGATGTCGATGCCGTCAAAGATGTTGGCCGCCGCACCCACGCCGCCGCGACCGCCCTGCACCGGCAGGTTGCCCTTGATGTAGATATCGATACACGAGCGCACCATCTGCTTGCGCAGCGCATCGGTGGCCGAACCGACGGAGAAGTTCTTCGACCAGCTCCAGCCGCCCAGGGAAATGAACAACTTGAGGTTCGGGTGCGCCGCCTTCAACTTTTTCAGCTGCAGGAAGTTGCCCGACAATGGAGCGTCCCAGGGAATGGCCTGGCCATCGACGGTGCGCTTCGGCGTGCGGATGTAGTCGGCCTCGGCATCGCCGCCCGTGCCAGCGTCCGGCGAATTCGGATTCGTCGCGCCCGGCTCCGTCTTGGTGATCATGCCGCATTCGTAGCCGCCGTTTTTCGGATAGATATTGCCGAAGGCATAGTTGATGAAGGTCAGCTTGTCGGCCACACCACTGGAATGCACGTTCGCCACCTCATAGTCGCGGCCATATACGCCCCATTGGGCGAAATAGGAACCGACTTCGCGGCCGGTTGGCGTTGGCGTTGGCGTCGGCGTTGGCGTCGGTGTCGGTGTCGGTGTCGGTGTCGGGGTTGGCGTTGGAGTCGGTGTCGGTGTCGGGGTTGGCGTCGGGGTCGGCGTGGTGCTGCAGATCTCCAGGCTGGTCCATGGTTTGCCCGTGCCGGCGGCGCCGCTGCTGGTCGACGGGTTGTCGCCCTGCGTCCAGTAGTTGGCGCGGTAATTCGTGCCCGCATAGCTGACGGTGGCGCCCGCGCTGTAAGCCGTGCCGGCCACCCACGCCAGTGCGCAGGTGCCGCCGGTTGGCGTCGGGGTAGGCGTTGGAGTGGGGGTCGGGGTTGGATTCGGCGTCGGGGTGGGCGTCGGGGTTGGTGTGGGAGTCGGTGTCGGGGTCGGCGTAGGAGTTGGCGTAGTTCCGCCATCGCACGTGCCGCCCGCGCTCCACAGGCTAGGCGTGGAAACGGGGTTCCAGCCCGAGCCCACGTGGTCGGTCTGCGTCACCAGGGCCGTGTAATTGGCGCCCAGGTAAGTGACCACCGTGCCCGCGTTGTACGTGCCGCCCTCTTGCCACGGCACGCAGGCGACCACCGTGCTGGCCGCCAGCAATTGCGAGCCAGCCGGCGCGCTGGCATCGCCGCCACCGCCGCATGCCGCCAGCACGCCACCGCTGGCCAGACATACCATCATGTTCCTGATCGTTTTTTTGAGTATTAAATTTTCCACGCTGTCTCCTGTTCAGGTTTGCGGAAATACCACTCTGCTTCGATAAAAAGCTACCCTGTGATTTTGTTTTTTTGCAGTTGCAAGAACAGCATGCTGCTGAAAAAATAGGCGGTCAAGTGGTTTTGAAGTGGCCTCGAAGTGGGCAATACCACTTTGCGCAGAAAGCGCAGCGGCTTATGCGAACGGCGTGTTGTCCTACTGGACAATGAAAAAACGGCAGAGGGAGGATGAAAAAAGACGCTGGATCGGGAAAAGACAGACCAGTTTTTTAATACGCTGTAAGTGGTATTGCTGTTGCTTGCTACGCCGTTGAATACGGCAGCGGCGGGTGCCTGCAAAGCCACCCGCCGAGCCAGGCAGAATTATTGAGGCAAATCAAACACTGCCATGGATTCCACGTGGGACGTGTGCGGGAACATGTTCACCACGCCCGCCTTGCTCAATACATAACCCGCTTCCAGCGCCAGGATGCCGGCGTCGCGCGCCAGGGTCGACGGGCTGCACGACACATACACGATGCGCTTGGGCAGCAGGTCCGGACGCACTTGCGACAGGCCGACCAGCGCCTGGCACAGGGCCATGGCGCCGTCGCGAGGCGGGTCGACGAGGATGCGATCAAAACGGCCCAGCGCGATCAGGTCGTCCGTCGTCACTTCGAACAAGTTACGCGTCGAGAACGAGGTTTTTTCCGCCAGACCATTGGCCAGCGCGTTTTCCAGCGCCCGCTCCGTCAGGGTGGTGCTGCCTTCAATACCGACCACTGCGCTGCCCTGCGTGGCCAGCGGCAAGGTGAAATTACCGAGGCCGCAGAACAGGTCGGCCACGCGGTCGGTCGGCTGCACTTCCAGCAAACGCAGGGCTTTCGATACCAGCACGCGGTTGATGTGGTGGTTCACTTGCGTGAAATCGACGGGCTTGAACGGCATCTTGACGCCGAATTCCGGCAGCAGGTAGTGCAATTGCTTGTCGAGCGGATAGAACGGCACGGCCGTTTCCGGGCCTTTCACCTGCAGCCACCATTGCACGCCGTACTCGTCGGCAAAGGCCTTCAATTTCGTTTCATCGTCCGCCGTCAGCGGCGCCATGATGCGCAAGACCATGGCGGTCACGTCTTCGCCGACAGCCAGCTCGATCTGCGGCATCTGGTCGAAGATCGACAGCGACGCAATCAAGCCGCGCAGCGGCAGCAGCATGGCCGAGATGTGCGGCGGCAAGATTTCGCAGCTATCCATGTCGGCAACAAACGCCGATTTCTTTTCATGGAAGCCCACCAGCACGGCATCTTTCTTCTTGACGTGGCGCACGGACAGGCGCGCGCGGTAGCGGTAGCCCCAGGTCGGACCATACATGGGGCGCATGATGCTTTGCGGACGTACCTTGCCGATATGCCACAGGTTGTCTTCCAGCACGCGCTGCTTGATCGCCACCTGCGCCGACGGTTCCAGGTGCTGCATCGAGCAGCCGCCGCAATTGTCGAAATGCTTGCACTTGGGCGTGACGCGCATGGACGATTCGCGGTGCAGCGCCGTCATGCGGGCCATTTCCCAGTTTTTCTTCTTCTTGAACGTCACAAAGCTGACGCGCTCGCCCGGCAGCGCGCCTTCGACAAACACGACCTTGCCCGGCGAGCCGTCTTCGTTCTCAATATGGCCAACGCCACGGGCGTCCATGTCGAGCGATTTGATTTCGATGATATTTTCTTGCATAGCGATCAATAGGTAAGAGTGGGCCAGGACGCAGGGCCGCGCTGGAACTTGCAAACAATGGGGGGAAAGGTCAGGCGCCGCGAGCGGGGCGTATGATAGCAGATGCCGACTAGCTTAAGTCCGCAGCACAGTTGCGCCGATTTAGCGTGCCTGAGAAAATGTACAGGGCAAGGCGCATTGCCGAAGACAGTACGCCAGTACGGCGAGGCATTGCAACGCCGCCATGTGCGTTTTATCGGACACGCTACAGCAGCGAGTCGCGTACGACGCCGCGCGCCGCCATGGCCCGTTTGAGTTTAATCAAGGCTTCCTGCTGGATCTGGCGCACGCGCTCGCGCGTCACGCCCATTTCCTCGGCCAGGGTTTCCAGGGTGGCCGGATCGTCGTTGTCGAGGCCGAAACGGCGCATGATGACGACGCGCTGCTTGTCGGGCAGCTTGGTCAGCCAGTCGCGCACCAGCACCGTCATTTCATGGTGTTCCGCGCGCGCGTCGGGGCTGTCTTCGCTGGCGCCGGGCAACATGTCCATCAGCGACGACTGTGGATCGTTGTCGAGCGGCGCGTCGAGCGATGTGGCATGCTCGGACAGGGCCAGGATATCCTGCACCTCTTCCACGGGACGGCCCACGAGGTGAGCGATATCTTCAGCGGTGGCATCCTTGCCGTCGTGGTGCTGGGCTTCCAGATGATATTTGCCGCGCAAGATTTGATTCAGTTCGCGCACCATGTGCACGGGCAGGCGCACCGTGCGCGCCTGGTTCATGATGGCGCGCTCGATGCTCTGGCGTATCCACCAGGTGGCGTAGGTAGAGAAACGGAAACCGCGCTCGGGCTCGAACTTGTCGATGGCGCGCATCAGGCCGATGTTGCCCTCCTCGATCATGTCGAGCAGGACCACGCCGCGGTTGATGTAATGCTTGGCGATCGACACAACGAGGCGCAGGTTGTGCTCGATCATGGTTTGCCGGGCTTCGAAATTGCCCTGCTTGGCCAGGGTGGCGTAATGCACTTCTTGCGCCGCCGTCAGCAGCGGCCGCGTGCCGATCTGGTTCAGATAGTGCTGCGTGGTATCGGTCGACAGCTCGGCCGCCAGCACCTTTTTCAGTTCATCGACACTTTCGACCACCACGCTGACGCTGGCCACCTCGCCGCCCTCGCCCGCGTCGACGGCGTCAATGCCGTCGAGCTCGCCGGCATCGTCCGTCACGACTTCGTCTGCCCCGTCTTCCGGCAGTTCCGGGTCATCGTCCAGCTGATCGTGCGGCGCGTGTGTCATTGCTTTACCTAACGGTTAGGCAGGAATTTCGAAGGGTCGACAGGCTTGCCCTGCTGGCGGATTTCAAAGTGCAGCTTCACGCGGTCGGCATCGGAGTCGCCCATTTCAGCGATGGCCTGGCCTTTGTTGACGTTCTGCCCTTCCTTCACCAGGATGCTGCGGTTATGCGCATATGCCGACAATAAACTATTACTGTGCTTCACGATGACAAGATTACCATAACCACGGATTCCGCTCCCGGCATACATGACTTTTCCCGCGCCTGCGGCCACCACTTGCTGGCCCGCCTTGCCGGCGATATCGACGCCCTTGTTCTTGCCTTCGTCAAAAGTGCCGATGACCTTGCCTTCGGAAGGCCACATCCAGCTGATCCTGTCGTCGCCAGGCGCCGATGCGGCAGGGGCTGCAGCGGCGGCGGCCGGTGCGGCGGCGACAGTTGCCGCCGGCGCGGGCGCCGGCTTGGCGTCGCCGGAGCCGCCATCGGCGCGCAGCTCGGCCAGGGTGGCGTCGGAATACGCGCGCTTCTCGCCGCGCGGGCCCGTTTTCTTCGGCACGGCAGGCGCGGCCGGCTTGATTTCCGTCGACGGCGGCATCACGACGGCCGACGTCTGCGCGCCGCCCGTGTCGCCAGTCGGCGGCAGCACGCGCAATACCTGGTCGACCTTGATGTCGTTCGGGTTGCTCAAGTCGTTCCAGGCCACCAGGTCGCGGTAATTCTGGCCGTGCTCGAGAGCGATGCGCAACAGGGTATCGCCGCGCTTGACCGTGTAATAGGCCGGGTCGCGGTCGCGCGGATCGCTGGCGGCGGCACTGCTGCTCGATGGATGGCGCTCAACGACGGGTGCCTGGACGCCCGTCGTGCCGCAACCGCTCAACAGCGCGGCCAAGGTGATGCTACATAGAAGTAGGTTACTTTTCTTAATCATTCGCATGTAATTATATGTCCTGCTTGCTAGCTGATCCGGGGATCATATGGTGCCCGGGCGCAAAGGCACGAAATGGCAATCTTCCAGGGTTTGGCTGGTCCATTCCATTTTCCCCACCCGGGTAATGAGTTGTAAGTGTTGCAATTTAGCCCCCACCGGCGCAACCAGACGCCCGCCGGGCGCCAGCTGTTCCAGCAAGGCTTGCGGGACTTCCAGGCCGGCTGCGGCAAGGATGATCCCGTCGAAGGGCGCCGCCTGCGGCAGGCCAAGCATACCATCTCCGTACTGCAAGCGCAGATTTGACACGCGCAGCGGGCGCAGATTGGCCTTCGCCAGCTCGTGCAAGGGCCGGATGCGCTCGATCGAATACACCTCCTTCGCCACCAGCGACAGCACCGCCGCCTGGTAGCCGCAACCCGTACCGATTTCCAGCACGCGCTGCAAGCTGCCGCCCTGGCGCATCACCTCGATCATGCGCGCGACGATATACGGCTGCGAGATGGTCTGGTGGTGGCCGATGGGCAAGGAGGCGTCGATGTAGGCTTGCGACGCCAGCGCCTCGTCCATGAACAGGTGGCGCGGCACGGCTTGCAGGGCGTCGAGCACCAGCTGGTCCTTGACGCCCTGCTTCGCCACGCGGGCCACCATGGCCCGGCGCACGGCCTCCGAGACGAGCGGGTTTTGCCGCGGCGGCGACACCACGGCCGGCTGCGCCCGCTCATTGGCGATGGCTTGCGCGCGCGATGGCGCGATGGCCGCGTGCGCGCCATACGGCTGCGCCACGCCGCGCGCCGCGTTTTGCGCCGCATTCTGCGTGGCCGTCTGCGGCGTGGCGATCCTGGACTGGGCCAGCGACTGCCCCCCGCCCTGCCTGGCGGGCTTGCCGGCCAGCGAATCGAGGGAAAGGGGGAAGGTACGCGGCTTGTCAGTCATAGTGAGCGGTCATGCCAGGCCTTTCGCCAGTGCATCGAGTTGGGTGGTATGGGTCAGGTCGATCTGCAGCGGCGTGATCGATACTTGTCCATGTTCAACAGCATGGAAGTCCGTGCCCGGACCGCCTTCCTTGGCCGCGCCGGCGGGGCCGATCCAGAAGATTTCACGGCCACGCGGGTCGAGCGCGCGGATGACGGGCTCGGCCGAATGGCGCTTGCCCAGGCGCGTGGCCGCCATGCCTTGCAATTGCTCGTAAGGAATGGCAGGAATATTCACGTTCAGCAAATACGGTTTCTGCAGGGCGTCGAACTGGCGCTCGACGATTTCCCGCGCCACGCGGGCAGCCGCGTCCAGATTGGCCCAGCCGAACTGCGACTGGGAAAAGGCGATGGCGGGAATGCCGAACAGATAGCCTTCCGTGGCCGCCGCCACGGTGCCCGAGTACAGGGTGTCGTCGCCCATGTTGGGGCCGTTGTTGATACCGGACACCACCAGGTCGGGGCGCTCGATGAGCATGCCCGTCAGCGCCACGTGCACGCAATCGGTGGGCGTGCCGTTGACAAAATAAAAGCCGTTGGCGGCCTTGTGCACGGACAGGGGCCGGTCCAGCGACAGCGAATTGGACGCGCCCGAACGGTTGCTGTCGGGCGCCACCACCACGATGTCGGCAATGGGCGCGAGCGCGTCGGCCAGGGCCGCCAGGCCAGGCGCCAGGTAGCCGTCGTCGTTACTGATAAGGATTCTCATAACGGGATTTTACCCGAAGCGATGCCCACACTGCGCATGCCGCACGCCGATAGACAGCATTATTTGTGCTGCCGCGCGGACATGGCGCGCCGCATCAGCGCTGCTCGATGCGCGCTTCCGACAACGCCCCTTCCAGCGCCTGCACTTCATCTTCCTGCAAGGCCAGCAAGGCATTCAGGTCGCCTTGCAATTTGTACATTCTTTTCAGCTGCGCCATGCCGCGCCTGCGCAGCTTGCCCGGCACGCCCGGGCGCAGCAGGCAGGACTTCAAATGTTCGGCCAGTTCGCCCGCCTGCGCATACTGTTCCCGTTCGATCATGCCTTGCAACATCGAGATCATGCTGGCCAGGGTATCCGGCTCGGCCGCATCCTGTTCGTTGGCGCGGCCGGCCAGGATGGTTTCCTGCAAATGCCGCGCACCGTCGAGCACGCTGTCCGCATGCCCCGTGACGGGCGCATTCAAGAGCCGGTCGCTGCCGCTGAGCACGGCATCTTCCAGCAGGCGCGCCGCCTCGCTGTCGCCCTGCTGCTGGAGGGTGCCAGCCAGTTGCTTCTTGCTGTGCAAGGTATCGAGGTGGTCTTCGCCCAGCAGGCGCGCATGCACTTCCAGTACCTGCTCCTGCACGCTGCGCGCCGCATCGAGTTCACCGCGCCGCAGCAGCGCCTCGGCCAGCTTGCGCTGGCTCATCAGGGTCTCCGGATGGTCGAGCCCGCGCGTGCGCTCGCGCGCGGCCACCTGGTCTTCGTGCAGCTGGCGCGCGCCGGCCCAGTCGCCCTGCCCGGCCACGATATCTGCCAGCAAGTCGCGCGTGGACAGCGTGGCCGCATGGTCGCCGCCCAGGCGCCGCTCCTGCACCCGCAGCACGGCGGCGAGCAGGCGCCGCGCGCCCTCCAGGTCGCCTTCGCGTCCCAGCGCCTGCGCCAGGGCCAGCTTGCTGCGCAAGGTATCGCCATGCTCGGCGCCAAACAGGCGCTCGCGCGCCGCCACCACCGTGCCCAGCAATTGCCGCGCCTGCGCCAGCCTGCCCATGCGCAGCAAGGTGGCGGCGCGGCCATCCATCGCATCCAGGGTCAGCGGATGCTCGCCGCCCAGCTGGCGCACATAGGTGGCCAGCACCGTATCCTGCAGCAGCAGCGCCGCCGCCAGCTCGCCCTGCAGCAACAGGGTTTTCGCCAGGCAAGCCCGGGCGGCCAGGGTATCGGGATGCTCGCTGCCCAGCACGCGCTCGCGCACGTCGAGCACGTCTTCTTCCAGGAAGCGCGCTTCATCGAGCTTGCCCAGTTGGCGCAGCAGGCGCGCCATGCCGCTCTTGCACGCCAGGCTGTCGGGATGCTCCTCGCCCAGCAGGCGCACGCGGATCTCGACGCTCTGGCGGAAGGCGTCGAGCGCCTGCGCGCTGCGGCCATCCTTGCGGTACAGCTCGCCCAGGCGGGCCAGGTCGCGCGCCAGCGGCAGGGCCACGGCGCGGCCCGGTTCCAGCTGCAAGGCCTGGCGCGCTTCGCTGATGGCGCCCAGCAAGGCGATTTCGCGGCTCGATTGCCAGGGAAAGTAGCCGCCCGTCAGCCAGTGCAAAAAGGCTTCGAAGGTGCGCGTGAGGGAAAAGCGGTCGCCGCCCTGGTCGATGCGCACGGCCAGCTGCTCGCCATAGGCAAAGGTTTTCGTCTGCTGCAGCTGGACTTCGTCGAAATAGCTGTCGAGGGCGATCTGCGGCAAGCCGTAGGACGTGCGCAGCAGGCGCTCGAACATGGGCTGGAAGCCGGCGATGCCCTTGTGCGCGTCGCCGCGGCGCCACTCGGCACGCTGCGCCCCGTCGCCCATTTCTATGCGCGACGGCAAGGGGTACACGAGCAGCGGGCGCTGTTCATCTTCATGGCTGCGCCGGTACTCGATGGCCCGCGTGACGAGCGCGTCGACGCCTTCCAGGCTTTGCCGGTTCGGCGTGAAGACCACCACCAGCTTTTTCGGCAGCAAGGTGGTGCAGATGCCGGCGCTGTCCGTGCGCCCCGTGCGCGAATCGACGAGCACGTAGCGGAAATGCTGGGCCAGGGTATCGGCAAAGCAGCGGAACAGGGCCGGGCAGCTGTCGAACAGCTGATCCCAGCGCATCTGCGCCAGACGTTCGCTGTAGCTGGCGTCGAAGCGCCCCGCGCGCATCAGGTACAGGGGACTGCCCTGATCGACGCGCACCACGTACTGCTGCCAGTCGATGGCGTCGAGCACGCGCTGGGCCAGCGCCGCATCCTCGCGGCCGGCGCCCTGCCCGCTGGCGCGCGCGCCCGCCGTTTCCAGGCTGATGCGCTCGATCTGCTGGCGGCAGGCCTCGAAGAATTCGAGCACGCCGGGCCGCTCCTCGTGCTGTTCGAAATAATGGTGCAGGCCCGGCGCCTCCATGTCCCAGTCCAGCATCAGCACGGGCACGCTGGCGTTTTCACGGCGCGCCAGCAGTACGGCGATGTTCGACAGGGCCATGGTGCGGCCGGTACCGCCCTTGTAGGAATAGAAGGTGACGACTTCGCCAGGGGCGCTCAAAGGTGGCAGGGAGAGGCGTTGGCATTCCATGACGGGACCTTTTACGTGATTAACGTGGAAAGTGGGGAGGAGGAATGGCGCGCCATTCCGGTGGAATATCGGGCAACACGAAACGGCTGCAATCGTGACCGGCCGGTGTTGACCGCTTGAGCAAGTGGTAATGCGTGGCGATGCGCTGCACGATGCGTTCGATGTCGGGCAGGTATTGCGGATTCGACTTCAGGTCGCCGCTGGCCAGCGTGTAGCCGGAAAAATCGACGTACAGCCCCGACTCCGTGATTTGCGGCGGCAAGCCGTCCGGATGGCGCGTCATGATGATGGGGATGATCAGGTGGCTGGGCAGTTCATACCAGGCGCGCCGCTCCTGCTCGATCAGCTGCATGGCGGCAAATTCGCGCCGCGTATAGCCATGCGCTTCATATTTCGGCGTGTACAGCACGATCATGCAGACGCTCTGGCACATGGCGCGCGCCACGCGCTGGTCGATATCGTCGCCGCCGCCCAGTTGCTCGCTGTCGATGAACAGGACTTCCTCGCGGTCGAGGTGCGGCTCCAGATAGCACGCCAGCGCCTCGATGAGGTCATTCTTGAACTTGTTCATGAACGCATATTGGCCGTGTGCATAACTCAAGAAACAGCCGTAGCGGATCTCCATGGCATCCCCCTGTTCCCCGTGCGGCCCTGCCATCGCCGCGCCTCATCCTGCAAGGCATGAGCTCACTGTAGACTGCCCGGCAACAAGACTGTTTGCGCTGGCACAAAGATGTGTCTGGCGTCCTGGACACGCGTCACAATGCCAGAAAATGGCGTGATCGCGCCGCTTTCTGGCATGCCGGGCGCGCAGGCACGCAGCGCGCGAAAAACGCTACTCGCTTGATAACAAAGGGAAATAAGCCGGCGCGCGGATGGCGCCGGCAAGCAAGGCTAGGCGTCCTTGGCGGGCAGGTTGCGAAAGAACTCCACCACTTCAGCCGTGTCACGCGTGCGCTTGAACGGCGGCAGGCTTTGCCAGATGCGCTTGCCGTATGGCTTGGAGATGAGGCGCGGATCGCAGATCATCAGCACGCCCCGGTCGCCCTCGTCGCGGATCAGCCGGCCCGCGCCCTGCTTCAGGTTGATGATGGCTTCCGGCAGCGAGTGGTGCATGAAGCCATTCTTGCCCTGCTTTTCCATCACTTCGATGCGCGCGGCCAGCACCGGGTCGTCCGGCGGCGCGAACGGCAGCTTGTCGATGATCACCAGGGACAAGGCATCGCCGCGCACGTCGACGCCTTCCCAGAAGCTCTGGCTACCGATCAGCACGCCATTGCCGGCCGCGCGGAACTGATCGAGCAATTCCGTGCGGCCCCTTTCTCCCTGCACGAACAGGGGAAAGTTCAGGCCGCGCTGCTTGAATTCGTCGGCCAGGCGCTCGGCGGCCCGCTTGACGGCGCGCAAGGTAGTGCACAGGAAGAAGGTGCGCCCGCCCGCCGCCTCGATGATGGGCAGGGCGCAGTCGATGACGGCATCCGTGTAGCCCAGCGCGTTCGGTTGCGGCAGGTTTTGCGGCACGAACAGCAAGCCTTGCTGGCCATAGTCGAACGGACTCGGCCACGTATGCGACGGTTCGCCCGTCAAGCCCATCTGTTCGGAAAAATGCTTGAAATCGTTCTTCACGGCCAGGGTGGCCGACGTGAAAATCCAGCTGCGCGGCGTGCCTTCGCGCTGGTTGTTGAAGATCGGCGCGATCGACAATGGCGTTTTATGCAACTGCAAAGAGCTGGAAAACGCTTCCACCCAGAACACGGCTTCTTCGCCGGCCGCCACTTTCGCCTTCGGATCAAACTTCCAGCCGCTCAGCTGCTGCGCCAGTTCGACGCCGCGCACACGGCACTGCTCCAGCGTCTCCGCCCGTTCCGCCTGCGTTTCCAGCACGGCCACCATGCCGTCAAGCTCATCTTTGAGGGTGTCGAGCGCGGGGAAAAAGTCGCTCGACGGGGCGATCTGCGGCAGGGACAGGCGCACGATATCCTGCGGGAACGTCAAACGCAGGTCGCGCGCCGCCTTTTCCACCACGGTGACGGTCTTGGCCCAGTCGATGCCGCGCGCGTGCGCGAGCCCCTCGGCCAGCACGTCGCGGCACAGTTCCAGGATTTGCGAGGTCGACACTGTGTTACCGAAGAACAAGGTTGCCGTATCGGGCAGCTGGTGCGCCTCATCGAAGATGATGGTATTGGCCGAAGGCAGCAATTCCGCCACGCCCGTGTCTTTCAGGGCCACGTCGGCAAAGAACAAATGGTGGTTGACCACCACCACGTCGGCCTGCTGCGCTTCCTTGCGGGCCTTCATGACGAAGCAATCCTGGTAATACTGGCACTCGGCACCCATGCAGGTGTCGCGCGTGGACGTCACCAGGTTCCAGATCATGGCGTTTTCCGGCACCTTGGTCAGTTCGGCCTTGTCGCCGGAGCTGGTCATCTTGATGAAGCGCGAAATTTCGCGCAGATGGCCCACGTCGTCGCGCGAGGTCATGCGCCCGTTCTGCAGCGTGCGTTCCAGGTGATAGTGGCAGACGTAGTTCGAGCGACCCTTCAGCAGGGCGACGGAGACGGGCGCCTGCAGCGCGGCGCGTACGGTGGGGATATCGCGCAGGAACAATTGATCCTGCAAGTTCTTGGTGCCGGTGGAAACAATAGTCTTGCCGCCCCACATCAGGGCCGGTACCAGGTAGGCGAAGGTCTTGCCGGTGCCCGTGCCCGCCTCGGCGATCAGGGTCGTCTGGCTGTCGATGGCGCTGGCGATGGCCTTGGCCATGTCCGTTTGCGAACGGCGCGGCTTGTAGCTGCCCACGGCCGGACCGAGCGGGCCGCCGGCGCCAAACAGGCGCTCGATGTCGGCATCGTGCTTGCCAGGCGCCGCCTGTGGTTCGGCCGGCGGACTGGCTTGCAGATCGGTCGGCTGGCCATCCGGGTTTACTGGCAATAAATTGTGATCGGTCAAAATATACTTAAGTGAAGGCTGGACTGGACGCTACTGGCGCCCCTCAGGCGGGAACGTCGGGCACCAACTGCATTTTCAGCAAGGTGATGTGATCCTTCAATTGCAATTTGCGCTTTTTCAGGCGGCGCAGCTGCAGCTCATCATGGTGGCCATCGAGTATCAGCAACTCGATGACGGCATCGAGGTCGCGGTGCTCCACGTTGAGTTCAATCAGGCGCCGCTCTATTTGCTGTGCATCGCTCATGTGTTGCGTTCCAGGCAGTGTTGGTAACAGTGTTGGGAAACCGGCGCGGCGCGCGCAGGCAGCCATGGTGCATAGTTTAACCTGCCGCGCGCGTTAGGGCACGCCATTTCCGGCGTGCCCCTGCGCGGCGGTGTTATTTGACCGGCGGCACAGGCACGGCAGCCGCCGGCGCGCTGGCAGCGGCAGCTGCCTTGGCGGCCTTGGCATCGGCTTCAGCCTGGCGCTCGGCCAGGCGCTGGGCCACGCGTTTCTGGCGCGCCACGGCGTCAGCCTGTTTCTTTGCATAGGCTGCTTCGCGGGCGGCGCGGCGCGGCGCCTCGGCCGCATCGTCGGCGGCTTGTTTCGCCACTTTCGCCGCTTGCTCAGCCTCGCGCTCGGCAACGCTCTTGCCTTGCGGCTTGGGCGGCGCCGGATCGGGCGTGACCACTTTCACGGGCTTGGGCACGGCCGCGGCCCGCTGCTCGGCATCGAGGCGCGCGCTTTCCTGCGTCCTGGCCAGGTCGATATCGCGCAGGCGCACGGACTCGGCGCGCTTGAAATAATTCGCTTCCGCGTCGATGGCGCGCAGGCGCACGAGGATCACACGGCGCTTTTCCTTGGCCTTGTCGAGGCAATTATTCACGAAAAACTTGTTGTAGCACTCGATTTCGCGCGCGGCAAACTCGTTTTCCGCCGCTTCGCGCTCGCTGGCCGACTGCTTCAGCTTGGCGTCCGCCTCTTCCACGGACAAGGTGGCGGGCACCTGCGGTGCGCCGACCTCATCCAATGCCGCGGTACCCTTGTGCGCGCAGGCGGACAACGCCAGAACCAGGCCCAGCGCCGCACCCAGCTTGTATAGTGTATTTGCCATCATGTTCCTTATCCCTGCCTCAAACGATCGCGTCGGCCGCGCCGCGCTGTTCTTTTTCCATGTATTCGCGCGATTGCATCTCGATGATACGCGAAACGGTGCGGTGAAACTCGTTGGCCAGCATGCCGTTCGTGTACAGCTCATCAGGCGGCACTTCGGCCGACATGATCAGCTTGACCTTCTGGTCATAAAACACGTCGATCAGCCAGGTGAAGCGGCGCGCCTCGGACGACTGCGCCGCCGACATGGCCGGTATGCCGGACAATATCACCGTATGGAAGCGGCTGGCGATCTCCAGGTAGTCATTTTGCGAGCGGGGCCCGCCGCACAGAGTGGCGAAATCGAACCAGATGATGCCGCCGGCGCGGCGCAGGCAGTGGATTTCGCGGCTTTCGATGCGGATGCGCGCATCTTCGTCGGCCGTCTCGGCGATGCGCGTGTAGGCGTCGCGCAGGGCCCGGTCCGTGTCCGCGCCCAGCGGCGTGTAGTAACTCTCCACCTGCTCCAGCGCGCGGCCGCGGTAATCGACGCCGGCGTCGACGTTGATCACGTCGAGCTTGTCCTTGAGCAGCGCGATGGTCGGCAGCATGCGGTCGCGGTGCAGGCCGTCCGGATACAGCAGGTCGGGGTCGTAATTCGAGGTCATGATGAAGGACACGCCATTGGCGAACAGGGCCGACAGCAGGTTGTACAGGATCATCGCGTCGGCGATGTCCGAGACGTGGAATTCATCGAAACAGATGAGGCGGTATTTCTTGGCGATGCGCTTGGCCACCTCGTCGAGCGGATCGGCCACGCCTTTCAATTCATCGAGCTGCTGGTGCACGCCGCGCATGAATTCGTGGAAGTGCAATCGCGTCTTGCGCACCAGGGGCACGACCGAGTAAAAACTGTCCATCAAGAACGATTTGCCGCGCCCCACCCCGCCCCACATGTACACGCCCTTCGGCACGGCGGGACGATTCAGCAGGCGCTTGAAGGTGCTCGAGCGCTGGCCCTTGTAGGCCACCCACTCGTCATAGCACAGCTGCAGGCGGTCGACCGCGCGCCGTTGGGCGGCGTCGGCCTTGAAATCACGCTTCTGCAACGCGTGCTGGTAAAACTCTTCTACGTTCATGGGATTCGCTTTAACGCACAAGGGCGCCGGCGGAAAAAATCCGCGAGCGCCCCTGCTGGACTAACTACAATTAGAAGTTCAAGGTACGCTTGTCAACCGCCAGTGCCGCTTCCTTGGTCGCTTCGGACAGCGATGGGTGCGCGTGGCAGATGCGCGCGATGTCTTCGGCCGAGGCCTTGAATTCCATCGCCACGACGGCTTCGGAAATCAGTTCGGACGCCATCGGGCCGACGATGTGCACGCCGAGGATTTCATCGGTGGTCGCATCGGCCAGGAATTTCACCATGCCCGAGGTGTCGCCCAGCGCACGCGCACGGCCGTTGGCCATGAACGGGAAGGTGCCGGCCTTGTAGGCGATGCCTTCAGCCTTCAGGGTTTGCTCGGTCTTGCCGACCCACGCGATTTCCGGCGAGGTGTAGATTACCCAAGGAATCGTGTTGAAGTTGGTGTGGCCATGCTGGCCGGCGATACGCTCGGCCACGGCAACGCCTTCTTCTTCGGCCTTGTGCGCCAGCATCGGGCCGCGCACGACGTCGCCCACTGCCCATACGTTCGGCAGGTTGGTCTTGCAGTCGCCGTCGACGGCGATGAAGCCGCGCTCGTCCAGCTGCAGGCCGACCTTGTCGGCGCCCAGGCCGTTCGTGTTCGGCGTGCGGCCGATCGAGATGATCAGCTTGTCGAACACGGCTTTTTGCGCTTCGCCCTTGGCGTCCACGAATTCCACGGTGACGTCTTTCTTGCCTGGCGTGATCGTACCGATCTTGCAACCGAGGTTGATCTTCAAGCCTTGCTTGGTAAACAGCTTAGACGCTTCCTTGGCGATCTGCTCGTCCACGGCGCCCAGGAAGACCGGCAGGCCTTCGAGCACGGTGACGTCGGAACCCAGGCGGCGCCAGACGCTGCCCATTTCCAGGCCGATCACGCCGGCGCCGATGACGCCCAGCTTGGCGGGTACGGCGTCGATGGCCAGTGCGCCCGTGTTCGACAGGATCAGTTTCTCGTCGAATGGTGCGCCCGGCAGTTCGCGCGCGTTCGAACCCGTGGCGATGACCACGTGCTTGGCCGACAAGGTTTCGTTGGCTTCGCCCGTCACGCTGATGTCATACGCGCCAGCGGCGGCGGCAGCGAAAGCGGCGCGGCCGTGGAAGAAGGCGATCTTGTTCTTCTTGAACAGGTACAGGATGCCGTCGTTGTTCTGCTTGACGACGGTGTCCTTGCGCTTGAGCATCTGGCCCAGGTTCAGCTTCAGGCCGGCGACGTCGATGCCGTGCTCGGCGAAGCTGTGGCCCGCGTGTTCGAAATGCTCGGACGATTGCAGCAGCGCTTTCGACGGGATGCAGCCGACGTTGGTGCAGGTACCGCCAGGAGCGGCGCCGCCCTTGGCGTTCGACCACTCGTCGACGCAAGCGACGGAAAAGCCCAGCTGCGCTGCGCGGATGGCGGCGATGTAGCCGCCAGGGCCCGCACCGATGACAACTACGTCAAATTGTTTAGTACTCATGTTTTGTTATTCCAATCTCTTCGTCTGGTACGAAAATCCACAATAGAAGGTAAATCACCACGCCGAAGCCGAAGGTCAATGTAAACAGGACGAAGACGAGGCGCCAGATCCACGCTTCCATGCCGGAAGCGCGGCCCAGGCCGCCGCAGACGCCGCCAAGCCAGCGGTCGTCGCGCGAACGGCGCAGGCGGTTGAATTCCTGCACCAGGTCGTTCGCCGGGCCGGCAGCGGCACCGGCGCCGGACGTGCTGTCCGGCTTGTCCAGGTTGATATTGCTCAGGAGCTTGGCTTTCGCTTGCGCGAATTCCGCGTCGCTCAGGGCGCCCGCCAGGTGCAACTCGTGCAGACGCTTGATTTCTTCAGAGATGTTCATAGGAATCCTCTTTCATTGAGATCAGCCAGCTGCGTCTTCTGGCAAGGGGTATCAGCTACATTGCCCCGGCGGCTACGCCGGGGGACTACAGTGCTTACAGGTCCAGCAGCAGGCGTGCAGGATCTTCCAGCGCTTCTTTCATCGCCACCAGGCCCAGGACGGCTTCGCGGCCGTCGATGATGCGGTGGTCGTAGGACATGGCCAGGTAGTTCATCGGACGCACCACGATCTGGCCGTTTTCGACGACGGCGCGGTCCTTGGTCGCATGCACGCCCAGGATGGCCGATTGCGGCGGGTTGATGATCGGAGTCGACAGCATGGAGCCGAAGGTGCCGCCGTTCGAGATCGAGAACGTACCGCCCGTCAGGTCGTCCAGGGTCAGCTTGCCTTCCTTGGCTTTCGCGCCGAATTCACCGATTTTTTTCTCGATGTCGGCGATCGACAGCTGGTCCGCGTTGCGGATGATAGGCACGACCAGGCCGCGCGGCGAACCGACGGCGATACCGATGTCGAAGTAGCCGTGGTAAACGATGTCGTTGCCGTCAACGGAAGCGTTGATGATCGGGTACTTTTTCAGGGCAGCGACGGCGGCCTTGACGAAGAAGGACATGAAGCCCAGCTTGACGCCGTGCTCTTTCTCGAACTTGTCCTTGTACTTGTTGCGCAGGTCGATGACCGGCTGCATGTTCACTTCGTTGAACGTGGTCAGGATGGCATTCGTCGATTGCGATTGCAGCAGGCGCTCGGCGATACGTGCGCGCAGGCGGCTCATCGGCACGCGCTCTTCAGGGCGGTCGCCCAGATTGGCGGCCGACGGCGTGGCAACTTGTTGCAGCGCCGGCTTGGCAGCGGCTGGCGCCAGCGGCGCGACAGCTGGCTTGGCGGAAGCGGCCAGGGCGTCGCCCTTGGTCACGCGGCCGTCTTTGCCCGAACCGGCGACGTCGCCGGCGGACAGGCCTTTTTCGGACAGGATCTTGGCGGCGGCAGGCATGGCGACATCGCCTTTGGTCGCAGCAGCTGGCGCCGAAGCGCTGGCGGTATCTTGCGCGGCGGCAGCCAGGGCTGGCGCAGGCACGGCGGAGACTTCCATCGGGCTGACCTTGGCCGAGCCGTCGGTATCGATGATGGCGATGACTTCGCCGGCAACGACGGTGGCGCCGTTATCCTTGATGATTTGCACGATCACGCCAGCGGCCGGCGCCGGCAGTTCCAGCACTACTTTATCGGTTTCGATGTCGATCATGTTTTCGTCGCGCGCGACTGCTTCGCCGACTTTCTTGTGCCATGCCAGCAGGGTCGCTTCTGCAACCGATTCCGACAACTGGGGAACTTTGACTTCGATTTGTGCCATGTAAAACTCCGTTTATTTTGTTATTGCGGCGCCGCCCCTGCGTAGCAAGGGCGGCGCTCCGTCATGATGTATGCGAGCAGGCGCCATGCACTCGCATGGCGCCCCTTATCGAGCCACTTACTTGGTCAGGATAAAACCTTTCAGCTTCGAGAATGCCGTTTCCAGCAGGTCTTTTTGCTGGGCGTAGTGCTTGTCATAGTAACCGACAGCAGGCGACGCCGAAGCAGGACGGCCGGCGTAGGCCAGACGCTGACCCGATTCCAGGCCTTCGAAGATGTTGTGCTGGATCTGGAACCAGGCGCCCTGGTTTTGCGGCTCGTCCTGTGCCCAGACGACTTCGACCAGGTTCGGGAACTTCTTCAGTTCAGCAGCGAACGACTTGTGCGGGAACGGATACAGCTGTTCCAGGCGCACGATGGCCGTGTCGGTCTGGCCACGGGTCTTGCGTGCGTTGACCAGGTCGTAGTAGACCTTGCCCGAGCAGGCGACCACGCGCTTGACTTTCTTGGCGTCGATTTTGTCGTCGACTTCGCCGATGACGGTCTGGAAACCGCCCTTGGCCAGGTCGGTCAGCGGCGAACCGGCATCCTTGTTGCGCAGCAGCGACTTCGGCGTCAGGATGACCAGCGGCTTGCGGAACTGGCGCACCATCTGGCGGCGCAGCAAATGGAAGATCTGCGAAGCCGTCGTCGGCTGCACCACTTGCATGTTGTTGTCTGCGCACAGCTGCAGGAAACGCTCGGGACGCGCGGACGAGTGCTCAGGACCCTGGCCTTCGTAACCGTGCGGCAGCATCATGACCAGGCCCGAAGCGCGGCCCCACTTCACTTCGCCGGAGCTGATGAATTGGTCGATCACCACTTGCGCGCCGTTGGCGAAGTCGCCGAACTGGGCTTCCCAGATCGTCAGGGTGTTCGGTTCAGCGGTCGAGTAGCCGTATTCGAAGGCCAGTACGGCTTCTTCGGACAGCACCGAGTCGATGACGGTGAACGGCGCCTGGTTGTCCGACACGTTTTGCAGCGGAATGTAGGTACCTGCATCCCAACGCTCGCGGTTCTGGTCATGCAGCACGGCGTGGCGGTGCACGAAGGTGCCGCGGCCGGCATCCTGGCCCGTCAGACGGATGGCGTAGCCGGACGATACCAGCGATGCGTAGGCCAGGTGTTCGCCCATGCCCCAGTCCAGGTTCATTTCGCCGCGGCCCATGGTGGCACGGTCGCCCAGCACTTTTTCCACCAGCGAGTGGACCTTGAAGTCTTCCGGCACGGTGGTGATGCGGGTGGCCAGGCGTTTCAGTTCCGTCATCGGCACGGCGGTGTCGGCCGAATCGGTCCATTTCTTGTTCAGGAACGGCAGCCAGTCGACGGCATACTTGTTCTTGAAGTTCGAGATGACCGGATCGACGGTGTGCTTGCCGGCGTCCATGGCGTCGCGGAACGCGGCCACCATCTTGTCGCCGCCATCGGCAGGGATCACGCCTTGCGCCACCAGCTTGTCCGCGTACAGCTTGCGGGTGCCTGGATGCTGGCCGATCTTCTTGTACATCAGCGGCTGCGTCAGTGCCGGCGTATCTTGCTCGTTGTGGCCAAGCTTGCGGTAGCAGATGATGTCGAGGACGATGTCCTTCTTGAATTCCATGCGGTAGTCGAGCGCGATCTGCGTCGCCAGTACCACCGCTTCCGGATCATCGGCATTGATGTGCAGGACCGGTGCTTCGATCATCTTGACGACGTCCGAGCAGTACAGGGTCGAGCGTGCATCGCGCGGGTCCGAGGTGGTGAAACCGATCTGGTTGTTGATCACGATATGCACCGTGCCGCCGGTATGGTAGCCGCGGGTTTGCGCCAGATTCAGCGTTTCCATGACCACGCCCTGGCCGGCGAAAGCAGCATCGCCGTGCACCAGGATAGGCAGCACTTGCGCGCCCTGCGCGTCGCCGCGGCGGTCCATGCGGGCCTTGACGGAACCTTCGACCACAGGGTTGACGATTTCCAGGTGCGACGGGTTGAACGCCAGCGACAGGTGGACCGGGCCGCCTGCGGTGGAGATGTCCGACGAGAAGCCTTGATGGTATTTCACGTCGCCGGCTGGCAGGTCGTCGCCATGCTTGCCTTCGAATTCTTCGAACAGTTCCTGCGGCGCCTTGCCCAGGGTGTTCACCAGCACGTTCAGGCGGCCGCGGTGGGCCATGCCGATCACGATTTCCTGCACGCCTTTTTCGCCGGCGCGCTGGATGGTCTCATCCATCGAGGCGATGAAGGTTTCGCCGCCTTCCAGGGAGAAGCGCTTCTGGCCCACGTAGCGGGTGTGCAGATAGCGTTCCAGGCCTTCAGCCGCGGTGAGGCGGTCGAGGATGTGGATTTTCTTCTCTGGGGTGAAATTCGGGGTGGAGCGGATCGATTCCAGTTTCTCTTGCAGCCAGCGCTTTTCGGCCGGATCGGAGATGTACATGAATTCGGCGCCGATCGAACGCGTATAAGTATCGCGCAGATAGTTGAGCAGATCGCGCAGGGTGGCGGTCTCGGGGCCAAAATAGGTATTGCTGATGTTGAACACGGTGTCCATGTCCGCGTCGGTGAAACCGTAGAAGCTCGGCTCGAGCTCAGGGATCATCGGACGTTCCTGGCGTTGCAGCGGATCCAGGTTGGCCCAGTGCGAACCGAGGTAGCGGTAAGCGGCGATCAGCTGCGTGGCGGCGACGCGCTTGCGGCCCATTTCAGCATCGAAGGAAGCGGTCACTGTGCGGATCGGACCTGCTTTTGCGCGCTCGGCGAACGAGGCGACGACGGAGGCATGTGCCACGTCAGGCTTGTTGGTGCCATCGACGGCAGGCACGTGCTGCATTGCGTCGAAGTAGGAACGCCAGTTATCGGGTACCGAGCCTGGATTGTTCAGATACGCCTCGTACAGGTCTTCCACGTACGGAGCATTCCCACCGAACAGGTAGGAGTTGGTCGTTAATTGCTGCATATATTGCTCACCTTTCTTCGCGCTTCGCGAGGAATTAGCGGGTTAATCTAACCTTCCGCGACACGGCCTGACCGGTTAGCGGATTGCACATCAAGTTGTGGGGAAGGGCTTTTTTATTGCACCAGCATTCTGCATACCGTCATTTAGAATAGCACGCGGTATTGTAACGCAACAACTGCAAGTTGAATTTTATTTGGCAAGCAAATGTAAGCTGTGTTGTTGATTTTCCCGGGCTTGCAAGCCTGTCACTGTTGTGCTTACGGCACATCGGCGGCCCTGCCGGCGTGCCGCTTGCGCCCAACTGGTCTGCCCGGCAACGGCCCCGCCGCGATGGCCGCCAGCCAATCAGGATCGCCGGCAAACCACTCGACCAGAAAGTCGAGCATGGTGCGCAGCAGCGGCGACATGTGCTGGCGCGAAGTGTAGACACCATAGATGCCCATATCCTGCGGCACGTAAGCGGGCAGCAGTTCCACCAGCTGTCCGCTGGCGATCAGCGGCGCGGCCGAATAGCGCGGCTGCATGGCGATGCCCGCCCCCGCCACCGTGGCCACCAGCAGGACCAGCGACTCATTCGCCGACAGGCGGCCGCTGACGGGGACAGTGAGCGCTTCCCCGTCATGCGTAAATTGCCACAGGCTCTTGCCGAAATACGTGTACGTCAGACAGTTGTGCAGGGCCAGGTCTTCCGCCCGGCGCGGCGTGCCGTGCGCCGCCAGGTACGATGGTGCGGCGCACACCACCGACGCGCAGCTGGCTAGCTGGCGCGCGATCAGGTTCGGTTCGAGCGCGTTCGTGATGCGGATGGCCAGGTCGATGCGCTGTTCCACCAGGTTGACGGCCCGGTTCTCCATCTGCAGGTCGACGGCGGCGCGCGGGTAGCGCCGCAGGTAAGCGGTCACTGCGCCAGCGAGCGCCGTCTGCGCCAAGGATTGCGAGCAGGTGATGCGCAGCAAGCCGTGCGGCGTGTCGAGACCCTCGGGCGACGTGACGGCCATGGCGCCGGCCACGTCCAGCATCTGCCGGCAGCGCGCCAGGGTAGCCTCGCCCGCATCCGTCAGGCTCAGGCGGCGCGTGGTGCGATGCAACAGGCGCGCCCCCGCCCACTCTTCCATCTCGGCCAGGTAGCGCGTCACCATGGCGCGCGACATGTCGAGCGCCTCGCTGGCGGCCACCATGCTGCCCCGCTCGGCGATGGCGACGAATACTTGTGCGGCGGTGATACGGTCCATGCGCTACTCCCTTGATTCATCCGATCCATGCAACTAAGTATTGCAATCTACCCTATTTGTCGCGCCTGGTCGAAAGGATAATATGCGACATGAGCACCTAATGCAGAAAGAATAATATGTTTGCACGCGCCGCCCTTCCCTCCCGTACCTTGGAAACTTTCCAGCTGGATGTACTGGGCCGCGCACCGTCCACTTCGCTGCTGCTGAGCGGCGTGGCCGACGCCATCCTCGTCAATGCCCAGTTCCTGCGCGACGATGCGGCGCAGTTAGCGCACACCATCGCCGCCAGCGGCAAGCGCTTGATCACCATCTATATCAGCGCGGCCGAACCGCAAGCGTATTTCGGCCTGGGCGTGCTGCGCCAAGCCTTTCCGCAAGCCCGCATCCTCGCCAGCGGCGCCACGGTCGAGGCGATCCGCCGCCAGGCCGGCGCCAGGGTCGCCCACTGGGGCGGCATCCTCAAGCACAACGCGCCGCGCTGCATCGTCATGCCCCAGCCCTATGAGGGCACCAGCCTGCAGCTGGAAGGAAGACAGGTCGCGCTGCGCCAGCTGGAAGCGGCCTTGAACTGAGGCCGCTCCGGCCGGCTCTACAACGCGGTCAGGAAGCGCTCATACTCTTGCGCGCTGCGCGCCAGCCGCTCGGCATAGCCCGTTTCCTTCGGCCCGTCTTCCGCGCCATAGAAGGCAAAGAAGCGGCGGTTGTCGGCGCCGATATACGCCAGGGTGACATCGAACGGCGCCAGCAGCTGCGCCAGGGTGACGTGCCACTTGCCTTGCGGCGTGAAGTCTTCCTCGCGGATACCTGCCGTCACGCCCAGCGCCACCTTGCGGCCCCTGAAGGCGTCGCCGCCCGAGCCGTAGGCCCAGCCATACGCCAGCACCTCATCGAGCCACTGCTTGAGCAAGGGCGGGCAGTTGAACCAGTACACAGGGAACTGCAAGACCACATGGGCGTGCGATTCCACCAGCGCCTGCTCGCGCGCCACATCGATGTGCCCGTCCGGATAAGCCTGGTGCACGTCGTGGATGGTATAGCGGTCGGGATACCGCGCCAATTCCTGCAGCCAGCGCTTGTTGGCCACCGACGTGGCGATGGACGGATGGAAGACGATCACAAGGGTTTTCATCATGCTGCTTTCCTGAAAATGAGAGGGACGCACCGGCCCCGCCTTCTCAGGAAAGCAGGCAAGCCGATGCCCTGCCCCATGACGCGCCGCACGTGGCCGCGCGCCTCCAAGGGCAGAAACAGCATAGCCATGCTGGGTACTTTTCGCAAGTACGCACATTAACTGCTCATACCATACAAAAAGTAAGTTACCTGACTGTGAAAAAGCGCCTTGCCATGCGCATCCGCATCAGACTGGCTGGTGCCGCTCGCCCCACTCGCAGAGGGTATGCAGCACAGGGATCAGCGAGTCCCCCTTGCTGGAGAGCGAGTATTCCACCTTGGGCGGCACTTGCGGATACTCCTTGCGGACGATCAGCGCGTCCGCTTCCAGCTCCTTGAGCACGACGCTGAGGGTCTTGAAGGCGATGCCGCCCAGATGGCGCTTGAGTTCGTTATGCCGCAGCACCTTGTTTTCCGCCAGCGCGTACAGGATCAGCATCTTGTATTTCCCGCCGATCAGCGACAAGGTATAGCCAAATGCAGTATCGCCGAGGGCCACGCCGCCGGGGGCGCAGGTTTCTTCATTCATCGCGTTGTGCTTCCTGTTGATCAGAGTACGAGCATAACAGCCCGGCGGCCCCGGCTTGCGTCGAACACGCGCATAAAAAAACGGGCCGAAGCCCGTTTTTTTGTTTGCTCGATACCGCTCTGGATTAACGCTTGTCCAGTGGCAGCACTTCACGCGTGGTCGAACCGACGAACAGCTGGCGCGGACGGCCGATCTTTTGCTCTGGGTCGGCGATCATTTCGTTCCACTGGGCGATCCAGCCGATCGTACGGGCCATAGCGAAGATACCGGTGAACAGCGACACAGGGATGCCCAGCGCCGATTGCACGATGCCCGAGTAGAAGTCGACGTTCGGGTACAGTTTCCGCGACACGAAGTATTCGTCGTTCAGTGCAATCTTTTCCAGCTCCATCGCCAGCTTGAACAGCGGATCGTCTTGCAGACCCAGTTCTTGCAGCACTTCGTAGCAGGTTTCACGCATCAGCTTGGCGCGTGGATCGAAGTTCTTGTACACGCGGTGGCCAAAGCCCATCAGCTTGACGCCCGAGTTCTTGTCCTTGACTTGCGCGATGAAGGCAGGGATGTTCTCGACGGTGCCGATTTCTTTCAGCATGTTCAGTGCCGCTTCGTTGGCGCCGCCGTGGGCAGGGCCCCACAGGCAGGCGATACCGGCAGCGATACAGGCGAACGGGTTGGCGCCCGACGAACCGGCCAGACGGACGGTCGAAGTCGATGCGTTTTGCTCGTGGTCTGCATGCAGGATCAGGATGCGGTCCAGGGCGCGCACCAGCACGTCGTTGACCTTGTACTCTTCGCACGGGTTGGCGAACATCATGTGCATGAAGTTGGCGCTGTACGACAGGTCGTTGCGTGGGTACACGAACG
Source organism: Janthinobacterium aestuarii (assembly GCF_046113285.1). Classification (NCBI taxonomy): domain Bacteria; kingdom Pseudomonadati; phylum Pseudomonadota; class Betaproteobacteria; order Burkholderiales; family Oxalobacteraceae; genus Janthinobacterium; species Janthinobacterium aestuarii. The sequence continues at coordinate 1,795,681 of NZ_CP142524.1, read as the reverse complement.
GCTGGCCGACCGAGTACTTGTAGGTCATGGCGACCAGGGTTGGCATCTTGGCGATCAGGCGGATGGCCGACACTTCGCGGTGACGCGGGTCGTTGATATCCAGCGAGTCATGGTAGAACGATGCCAGCGCGCCGACGGTGCCCACCAGGACCGACATCGGATGCGCGTCGCGGCGGAAGCCGCGGAAGAAGAATTGCATCTGTTCGTGCACCATCGTGTGCTTGGTGACGGTGTCGACGAACTTGGCCTTCTGCGCCGCGTTCGGCAGTTCGCCGTTCAGCAGCAGGTAGCACGATTCCATGAAGTCGGCGTTGACGGCCAACTGTTCGATCGGGTAACCACGGTACAGCAGCTCGCCCTTGTCGCCGTCGATGTAGGTGATCGACGAGTTGCAGGCGGCCGTCGACATAAAGCCTGGGTCGTAGGTGAACTTGCCGCTACCGGCGTACAGTTTGCGGATGTCGATGACGTCCGGGCCAACTGTGCCTTTGTAGATTGGAAATTCAAGCGATGGGCTGCCATCGGAGAACGACAGGGTAGCTTTTGTGTCAGAGATATTCATGGGCTCTTCCTTCTCGGGAGTGAGTCGAAATTAAAATCAAAAATTCTGGCTGCAATTCGCACCGCATTCGGCAGTGCTACAGCGCGCCACTCGCACCGTTTGCAATATATCGCCCAGGCGTCTAGGCAATGCGCAGTCGTTGCAGCAGTGCGCGCACATGCGGCAGATCGACTTCGCCTTCCGGCTCTTTACGGGCCAGTACCAGATCCATTAACGCATTGTCCGACAAATCCAGCAAACGCGTCAGCGCGTCAACTTCTTCATCGGTCAATTCGGTTTCATACGCATCGAGAAAACGGGTCAGGATAATGTCGTTTTCCAGCAGGCCACGGCGTGAACGCCAGCGCAGGCGGGCGCGGTTGGCCGGGTCGGCCTGATGCGAGGACAAAATTGATTCTGTCATTTGGTTTACCACTTTACGTGTGCCTTGCGGCACGGTGCTGCTTTGCAGACGCCGCCTGCAGGCAAGAGAGGATACCCTCTTCCCGCAAACGGCGCCCGGCGGACGCGATCAGGAGGATCAGATCGCGCGGCGGACCATCAATTCCTTGATCTTGCCGATCGCCTTGTTCGGGTTCAAGCCTTTCGGGCAGACGTCGACGCAGTTCATGATCGAATGGCAGCGGAACAGGCGGTACGGGTCTTCCAGGTTGTCCAGACGCGCACCGGTGGCTTCGTCGCGCGAATCGGCGATGAAGCGGTAGGCTTGCAGCAGGCCGGCCGGGCCGACGAACTTGTCCGGATTCCACCAGAACGACGGGCACGACGTGGAGCAGCATGCGCACAGGATGCACTCGTACAGGCCATCGAGTTCTTCGCGCTGTTCCGGCGACTGCAGGCGCTCTTTTTCAGGCGGGATCGAATCGTTGATCAGGAACGGCTTGATCGAATCGTACTGCTTGAAAAATTGCGTCATGTCGACGATCAGGTCGCGGATGACCGGCAAGCCTGGCAACGGACGCAGCACGATAGGCTCCGACAGTTCGTTCAGGTTGGTGGTGCATGCCAGGCCGTTCTTGCCGTTGATGTTCATCGCGTCCGAACCGCACACGCCTTCGCGGCACGAGCGGCGCAGGGCCAGCGAGTCGTCGACGTCCGCCTTGATGCGCTGCAGTGCGTCGAGCAGCATCTTGTCGGTGTCTTTCAGTTCGACCGTCAGGTCTTGCATGTACGGCTTGGCATCCTGGTCAGGATCGTAGCGGTAGATTTTGAATTTAAGAGTGCGTGCCATGGTATAGCCTTAGAAAGTACGTGGTTTCGGTTTGAAGGTATCAACCGTCAGCGGCTTGGTCACGACCGGCTTGTATTCCAGTCGGTTGCCTTCCGAATACCACAGAGTGTGCTTCATCCAGTTCTCGTCGTCGCGTTGCGGATGGTCGTCCTGGGCGTGCGCGCCGCGCGATTCCTTGCGGGCCGCTGCCGAAACGATGGTCGCTTTCGCCGTTTCGATCAGGTTGTCCAGCTCCAGCGCTTCCACGCGGGCCGTGTTGAAGACCATCGATTTATCCTTGAAGGAGACGTGCTTGCGGCGCTCGTCGAGCTTCATGATTTCTTCGACGCCCTTGTTCAGCATCTCGTCGGTACGGAACACGCCGCAGTACTTCTGCATCGTTGCGCGGATGTCGTTGGCCACGCCCTGCACGGTTTCCGTGCCGGTCGAGTTTTCCAGGCGCGCCAGGCGGCCCATGGCGAAATCGGCAGCGTCGGCTGGCAAAGGCTTGTTTTCCTTGGCTTTCAGGCCGCTGTTGACGATGTGGTTGCCGGCCGCGCGGCCGAAGACCACCAGGTCGAGCAGCGAGTTCGTGCCCAGGCGGTTGGCGCCGTGCACGGAGACGCAGGCGCATTCGCCGATCGCGTACAGGCCGTTGACGACCTTGGCCGAATTGTCCGGACCGGTCGGGGTGACGACCTGGCCGTGGATGTTCGTCGGGATGCCGCCCATCTGGTAGTGAATCGTCGGCACGACAGGAATCGGTTCCTTGGTGGCGTCGACGTTGGCGAACTTGTGGCCGATTTCCAGGATCGACGGCAGGCGCTTGGCGATGGTGTCGGCGCCGATATGACGCAGGTCCAGCATCACGTGGTCCTTGTTCGGACCGCAGCCGCGGCCTTCCTTGATTTCCTGGTCCATCGAGCGCGAGACGAAGTCGCGCGGCGCCAGATCCTTCAGGGTCGGCGCATAGCGCTCCATGAAGCGTTCGCCTTCGCTATTGATCAGGATGCCGCCTTCGCCGCGCACGCCTTCGGTGATCAATACGCCCGCGCCGGCCACGCCGGTCGGGTGGAACTGCCAGAATTCCATGTCCTGCAGCGGCAGGCCGGCGCGCGCCGCCATGCCCATGCCGTCGCCGGTATTAATGAACGCATTCGTCGACGCGGCGAAGATGCGGCCTGCGCCGCCCGTTGCCATGACCGTCGTCTTTGCTTCCAGGATCATGCATTCGCCGGTTTCCATTTCCAGCGCGACAACACCGATCACGTCGCCTTCGGCGTCACGGATCAGGTCAAGTGCCATCCATTCGACGAAGAAGTGCGTACGGGCGCGCACGTTGCGCTGGTACAGCGTGTGCAACAGGGCGTGGCCGGTACGGTCGGCTGCCGCGCAAGCGCGCTGCACCGGCTTTTCGCCGAAGTGGGCCGTGTGGCCGCCGAACGGACGCTGATAGATGGTGCCGTCAGGGTTGCGGTCGAATGGCATGCCGAAGTGTTCAAGTTCGTACACGACCTTCGGTGCTTCGCGGCACATGAATTCGATGGCATCCTGGTCGCCCAGATAGTCGCCGCCCTTGACGGTGTCGAACATGTGCCAGAACCAGTTGTCTTCGGCCATGTTGCCGAGCGACGCGCCGATACCGCCCTGCGCTGCCACGGTGTGCGAGCGGGTCGGGAAGACTTTCGACAGAACTGCGACGTTCAGACCGGCTTCAGCCAGCTGCAACGACGCGCGCATGCCGGAACCGCCGGCGCCAACGATGACCGCATCAAAGCGGCGGGTAGGGATTGCAGATTTATATGCTGCCACGATTACACACTCCAGAGTATCTGTACCGTCCAGCCGGCACAAGCGATCAACCACAGCATGGTGGCAATTTGCAGGGTCAGACGGAGGCCAGCGCTTTTCACGTAGTCCATCCAGATGTCGCGTACGCCGACCCATGCGTGGTAGAACAGGGCGACGAAGGTCACCAGGCTGAACAATTTAAACCACTGCTGTGCGAACAGACCGGCCCAGCCTTCATAGCTGAAGTTGCTGCCGGTCAGGAAAGAAATAAGCAGGATGGCCACATAAGCCACCATGACGATGGCGGTGACGCGTTGCGCCAGCCAGTCGCGCAAGCCGTAATGGGCACCGACGACGAGGCGTTTCGGTCCGATATTATTGTCTGCCATGTTTAAAATACTCCAAACAGTTTCAAAGCGACCAAAGCCGTCAACACCAGGCTCACGACCAGCACGGACGACGCGGTCTTGCGGGCCGAATCTTTTTCGATGGCAACGTGCACATCCATGAACAGGTGACGGATACCGGCGCAGAAGTGGTGCAGGAAGGCCCAGACCAGACCCAGGGTGATCAGCTTGACGAACCAGTGCGAGGCGATGCCCTGGAAGTAGGCATAGGACATTTCGGAACGCAGGCTCAGTTCCAGCATGTACAGTATGCATGGCAGCAAGGCGAAAATGATGAAACCGCTGATGCGATGCAGGATCGAGACGATGGCGCCGACAGCCATGCGGTAGTTCGACAATTCGGTAACATGAATGTTACGGAATTGCGGCCGTTCTTTTTTTGGTACTTCTCTTACGGCTTCAGACATAACAAAAACCTCCCCTTTGAATTTCAACTAAATATTGAAGCCGCGATTTTCGCCGATTTTCGCAACCCATACCAATATCTATTGTTACATATAACCAAAATGGTTTTTTACTACAAAATACCGCGCTACTTTCCGTAGTTCACGTAATTTAATTACAGAATCGCTGGCAAAACACGGCCCGCCGGGGGCGGGCCATGTTGTCGCTGCGCTTTCCGTTGTCTCCGTAGCCCGCCTTGCGACAGGCATCTTGCAAGCGATGCACTTCAGCCTTGCCGCTTGTGCGGACACCCGCAGGCGCCCCGCAGCTTCAGCTGAGTTCATTCTGATAATGGTGGCGACTGGTCAGGTACAAGCCCCGGCGCAGTTCGACCGGCTTGTCGCCGTAGGTAAACGACACGCGCTCGGAACTGAGCAAGGGCGTGCCGAGGTCGATATTCAACAGTTGCGCGGCGCCCGCGTCGGCGCACACGGCGCGGATCTGCTCGGACGCGCGTATCATGCGCGTGCCGAATTCCGTTTCGAACAGGCCGTACATGGGCCCCTTGTATTCCACCAGGCGCTCGGCCGTCAGACCCTTGAAGATCAGGCCGGGCAGCCACAGCTCTTCGACGATGGTCGGCACGCCGTCGAAATACTGGACGCGCTTGATGAAGATGACGGCGTCGCCGGACTTCAGGTCCATCAGGCGCGCCACGTCGGCCGGCGCGCGCACGCGCTTGACTTCGATGAATTTGCTTTCGGGATAATGCGGCACGCCTTCGTCCGGCACCAGGCGCAGGAAGCGGAAATGCGCGCGCGCCTCATGGTGGGTGGAAACGAAAGTGCCCTTGCCCTGGCGGCGCATGACGAGATTCTCGGCGGCCAGTTCATCGATGGCCTTGCGCACCGTGCCCTGGCTGACCTTGAAGCGGCCGGCCAGCTCGACCTCGCTGGGAATGAGCTCGCCCGGTTTCCATTCGCCCGATTGCAGGCTTTGCGTGATGAGCGCCTTGATCTGCTGGTACAGGGGACTGAAGGTGGGCGAAGCAGTGACTGCAGGCACGGCGGAAGCAGTGGTATTGCTGGCGGCCGTCACGGTGACTGGCGTACTGGCCGCCGCGGGGACGGGCGTGGCCGGGGTGCCCGCGGTCGGACTGACCGCCCCGCTTGCAGCAGTGGCATTGTTGGTCAGATTGGACGAGGCGGAATTCATAGTCCGACATTTCAACACAAATCACTGCCCGCGTCCAGTAAAACAGACGCGGTTATCTGTCTTATATAAGACATAAGATATGATTGACAGATAGAGATCGGAGGCCTAAACTGCCCTCGATAAAACATGTGAGCCCGCGTTTTATGTTGTCGGCCAGCCACTCTGGCTTCGTGCAGCACGAGCGTGACGGCAGCGTACACCAGCAATTCGGTGGCGCGGGCCGGTTTTGGTATCATTATAGTTTTTCCGGATAAGCGTAAGCCCAGCTTCAAGCCCGTTTTCTTTCCCATTTTTGGAGATTCATCATGGCTAAAACCCCAATGCGTGTTGCAGTGACCGGCGCCGCCGGCCAGATCGGCTACGCCCTGTTGTTCCGCATCGCCAATGGCGACATGCTCGGCAAAGACCAGCCTGTCATCTTGCAACTGCTTGAAATCCCGGACGAAAAAGCCCAGAAGGCGCTCAAGGGCGTGATGATGGAAATCGACGACTGCGCCTTCCCGCTGCTGACGGAAATGACCGCCCACTCCGATCCGCTGACCGCCTTCAAGGATGTCGACGTGGCCGTACTGGTTGGCGCGCGTCCACGCGGCCCAGGCATGGAACGCAAGGACCTGCTGGAAGCGAACGCGCAGATCTTCACGGTGCAAGGCAAGGCGCTCGACGCCGTCGCTTCGCGCAACGTCAAAGTGCTGGTGGTCGGCAACCCTGCCAACACCAACGCCTACATCGCCATGAAATCGGCGCCATCGCTGCCGGCGAAAAACTTCACCGCCATGCTGCGCCTGGACCACAACCGCGCGCTGTCGCAAGTCGCTGCCAAGACCGGCACCGCCGTGAAAGACATCGAAAAGCTGACCGTGTGGGGCAACCACTCGCCAACGATGTACGCCGACTACCGCTTCGCCACCGTCAACGGCAAGGCTGTGAAAGACCTGATCAACGACCAGGAATGGAACGCCAACGTGTTCCTGCCAACCGTCGGCAAGCGCGGCGCGGCCATCATCGAAGCGCGCGGCCTGTCGTCGGCAGCGTCGGCAGCGAACGCCGCCATCGACCACATCCATGACTGGATGCTGGGCACGAACGGCAAGTGGACCACCATGGGCGTTCCTTCGGATGGCTCGTATGGCATCCCGGAAGGCACCGTGTTCGGCTTCCCGGTCACCACCGACAACGGTGAGTACACGATCGTTCAAGGTCTGGAAATCGATGCATTCTCGCAAGAGCGCATCAACCTGACCCTGAAAGAACTGACCGAAGAGCGCGAAGGCGTGAAACACCTGCTGGCCTAAGTCCAGTTCTGGCGGCGCGGCGCAAACGTGCCGCCCGCCACGAAGGCCGCCCCGCGAGATTCGCGGCGCGGCTGTTTTATCAAGTAGTCTTTACCTGCAGAAATGCCTTAAGCATGCACCCTTCCGAGGTTTTATTCCAAGGCAAACGCCAGCCGCTGTTGCTCGCCGCTTGCGACCACTACGCCGGCTCTGAAAAGCTGATGCGTAAATCGATTGCTTTGCAACAAGAGCTTGGTCCCCTGTTCGACATCACATTTGACTGCGAAGACGGCGCCAGCGCCGGCAATGAAGAATCCCACGCCCTGATGATCGCCGGCCTGCTGGCCAGCGACGACAACCAGTTCAACCGCATCGGCGTGCGCGTGCACGACGTCGACAGCCCGTTTTTCGCGCGCGACGTGGAAATCATCTGCACGGCCGCATCCCGCCTGGCCTACATCGCCGTGCCCAAGGTGGCCGGCGTGCAGGACGCCATGCTGGCCATCGACCTGATCAACCTGCACGCGCGCCGCGCCGGCCGCGACAACCTGCCCGTGCACATCCTGATCGAGACGCACGGCGCGCTGCGCGACGCCTATGCGATCGCCGCCCTGCCCCAGGTCGAATGCCTGTCCTTCGGCATCATGGATTTCGTCTCGGCCCACTACGGCGCCATTCCCGCCGCCGCCATGCGCACGCCGGGCCAGTTCACGCACCCGCTGGTGGTGCGCGCCAAGCTCGAAGTGGCGGCCGCCTGCCACGCGCACGGCAAGGTGGCGTCGCATAACGTGACGACGGACGTGCGCGATTCGGCCGTGGTGGCCAACGACGCCCAGCGCGCGACAGCCGAGTTCGGCTACACGCGCATGTGGAGCATCCACCCGGACCAGATCAAGCCCATCATCAAGGCCTTTACGCCGCGCCTGTCCGAAGTCAACGAGGCCAGCAACATCCTCAACGAAGCGCTGCGCGCCAACTGGGGGCCGATTGCGCAAAATGGCCGCTTGCACGACCGCGCCAGCTACCGATATTATTGGACCGTTTTGCAACGCGCCAAACTGGCGGGCCTCGGCCTGCCCGAGGCGGCTGCTGCATTACTCAACACCCCCTCTTCCAGCACCACTGAAAACTGACAGGAATTACACGATGTCCCTCTCCAAATTAGCAATTGCCTGCAGCGTCGCGCTGGGCGCCATGACCCTCACGCTGGCGCCAGCCAGCTTCGCCGCCACGGCAGAGGCAAATCCCAAGGCCGTCAAGGCCAAGCCAAAGGCCAAGGCCGCCAAGGCAAAAGCTGCCGCCAAGGAAGCCCATCCGCTCGCCATGTCGGTCGCCGACAAGGAAGAAGCCGATGAACCGAACACGGCAGGCTCGGCCTCCACCGATTTCAATTGTGAACTTGGTAATAAAATTACCATCTACACCAATGCTACTGACGACAAACACATCGCCCTGCGCTGGAAGAAGCGCCTGCACCGCCTGAGCCGCGTTGGCACCACCACCGGCGCCAACCGCTTCGAGAACCGTCTGTATGGTCTCGTGTGGATCGGCATCCCGGCCAAAGGCATGCTGCTCGACTCCAAGCAGGGCCGCCAGCTGGCCAATGAATGCAAGGATGCGGAGCAAGCCAAGCCGGCGGCAGTGGTGGAAGCCGCGCCATCGCTGGGCGTGCTGCCGGCGACCGGCGGCTGATGTGCGTAGCAAGGGCCTCTTCGGGGGCTCAGTCATGTTTTGTAATTTGAATAATCAATAAGACGATACCCAACAAGGAGAGGTCATGTCCCGCAACACTCTGAACACGCTCAAGGACTTTAATATTTCGGACAGCAAGAAGGGCAAGCTGTATTCCCTGCCTGCGCTGGAAAAAAGCCTGGGCATCAATGTCTCCCGCCTGCCAGTGTCGATTCGCATCGTGCTCGAATCGGTATTGCGCAACTGCGACGGCAAAAAAGTCACCGAAGAACACGTCAAGCAATTGGCGAGCTGGGGCCCGACCGCCGAGCGCACCGACGAGATCCCGTTCGTAGTGGCGCGCGTCGTGCTGCAAGACTTCACCGGCGTACCGCTGCTGGCCGACCTGGCAGCGATGCGCAACGTGGCCGCCAAGATGGGCATCAACGCCAAGAAGATCGAACCGCTGGTGCCGGTCGACCTGGTGGTCGACCACTCGGTCACCATCGATCACTACCGCGAAAAGAAAGCGCTGGACCTGAACATGAAACTGGAATTCTCGCGTAACAACGAGCGTTACCAGTTCATGAAATGGGGCATGCAGGCATTCGACACCTTCGGCGTCGTGCCGCCGGGCTTCGGCATCGTCCACCAGGTCAACCTGGAATACCTGGCGCGCGGCGTGCACCACGCAGGCAAGAAAGCCGGCGACGTGTACTACCCTGACACCCTGGTCGGCACCGACTCGCACACCACCATGATCAACGGCATCGGCGTAGTCGGCTGGGGCGTGGGCGGCATCGAGGCGGAAGCCGGCATGCTGGGCCAGCCGGTCTACTTCCTGACGCCGGACGTCATCGGCGTAAACCTGTCCGGCGCGCTGCGCGAAGGCTGCACCGCCACCGATCTGGTACTGACGATTACCGAATTGCTGCGCAAAGAGAAAGTCGTCGGCAAGTTCGTCGAATTCTTCGGCGAAGGCACTGAGTCCTTGACCCTGACGGACCGCGCGACGATCGCCAACATGGCACCGGAATACGGCGCGACCATGGGCTTCTTCCCCGTCGACGAAGCGACCATCGACTACTTCAAGGGCACCGGCCGCAGCAAGGCTGAAATCGCCGCGTTCGAAGGCTACTTCAAGGCGCAGAACCTGTTCGGCGTGCCAAAAGCGGGCGACATCGACTACACCCGCGTGGTGGAACTGAACCTGGCATCGGTCGCTCCGTCGCTGGCCGGCCCGAAACGCCCGCAAGACCGTATCGAAATCGGCAACGTCAAGGCCAACTTCGCCGAGCTGTTCGCCAAGCCGACGACCGAAAACGGCTTCAACAAGAACCCGGCCGACCTGGCTGCCGTGTACGAAACGACGAACGGCGTGAAAGTGTCGAACGGTGACGTGCTGATCGCCGCGATCACCTCGTGCACCAACACCTCGAACCCGAGCGTGATGCTGGCTGCCGGCCTGCTGGCCAAGAAAGCCGTGGAAGCCGGCCTGAAGGTCGCGCCGCACATCAAGACATCGCTGGCTCCCGGCTCGCGCGTCGTGACCGAGTACCTGACGGCCGCCGGCCTGCTGCCCTACCTGGAAAAACTGGGCTTCGGCGTGACCGCCTACGGCTGCACCACCTGTATCGGCAATGCGGGCGACCTGACGCCCGAGCTGAACGCAGCGATTGCCACGCACGACATCGTCGCGTCGGCCGTGCTGTCGGGCAACCGCAACTTCGAAGCGCGTATCCACCCGAACATCCGCTCGAACTTCCTCGCTTCGCCACCGCTGGTCGTCGCTTACGCCATCGCCGGCAACATGACGCGCGACCTGATGACGGAACCTGTCGGCAAGGGCAAGGGCGGCAAGGACGTCTACCTGGGCGACATCTGGCCGACCTCGGCTGAAGTGTCGGCCATGATGAAGTTCGCCATGAACGCCAAGGTATTCAAGGACAACTACGCCGACGTCAAGGGCGCGCCAGGCAAGCTGTGGGAAAAAGTCACCACCGTGTCCGGTCAAGTCTACAACTGGCCGAAATCGACCTACATCGCGGAACCGCCGTTCTTCGACAACTTCTCGATGACACCAGCGGCTGTGGCCACCGGCATCGAAGGCGCGCGCGCACTGGGCGTGTTCGGCGATTCCATCACCACCGACCACATCTCGCCAGCCGGCTCGATCCAGGAAAACGGTCCTGCAGGCAAATGGCTGAAGGAAAACGGCGTCCTGAAAGCGGACTTCAACTCCTACGGCTCGCGCCGCGGCAACCATGAAATCATGATGCGCGGCACGTTCGCCAACGTGCGTATCAAAAACCGCATGATCCCTGCCAAGGCGGACGGTTCGGCGGTCGAAGGCGGCATCACGATCCACCAGCCTTCCGGTGAAGAAATGTCGATCTACGACGCAGCGATGAAATATGTTGCTGAAGGCACGCCAACCATGGTCTTCGGCGGCGAAGAGTACGGTACGGGCTCGTCGCGCGACTGGGCAGCCAAGGGCACCCAGCTGCTGGGCGTGAAAGCCGTGATCACCCGTTCGTTCGAGCGCATCCACCGCTCGAACCTGGTGGGCATGGGCGTGCTGCCGCTGCAATTCATCGGCGACGACAGCGTGCAGACGCTGGGCATCACCGGCAATGAAACCTTCGACCTGAAAGGCCTCGAAGGCGAAATCAAGCCACAGCAACTGGCTACCCTGGTGATCCACCGCGCCGACGGCAGCAGCCAGGAAGTCAAAGTCCTGCTGCGCATCGATACGCCGATCGAAGTCGATTACTACAAGCATGGCGGTATCCTGCCATTCGTGCTGCGTCAACTGCTGGCAGAGTAAGCAGCCCAGCTGTGAGGTAAGATCAAAGCGCCGGTTTCAACCGGCGCTTTTTTTCGCCCCTGCGCCCCGTTCCGACTTGAAATTTCGACTATTGGCATGATCTAAGGACAGCTTACGTATTGCGTGCGGCTGAATCCTCTACAATACGGTTATAAGGGTTTATCATTGTTTGACTGATCCATTTTTTTCACTTTCCGAGACTCTTATCCCGCTATGCGTCGTCCTTCCAAAGATTCATCCCATAAACTGACTGCCGACAGCCAGCGCCTGGTCACCTTTGCCCAGGCGATCGTACAGGCAGCCAGCCGTCTCGAAGAGCGGTCCTGGGAACACAGCCTGGATACGCAGCTCCAGAAATTACTCAAAACCGGCCACCAGGACACCATCGACAACACCCTGGGCAGCCTGTTCAAGGAAGACTTGAACGCCTACGACGTGCTGATGGACTGCGTTGAAGCCATCAGCGAATCGACCGTCGTCACGCATGAAGACGTGCGCTACGACGCCCTGCTCGTCGCCGTGCCCATCCTTGCGTGGACGCGCTTTTCCATCGCCTCCGGCCCCATGGCCGGCGACGCGCACGGCGTGCTGTCCGCACATTTCGCCGCCCACCTGCTGGCCGATGGCACGAAGATGGCCATGGCGCCAACCCTGTACTCGATCGATCAGTTGCCGCGCAGCCACGTCGAGACCTATGCCAAGACGCAAAAGCTGGCCCTGGCCGCCCTGAAGGGCACGGCCGTCAAGCCCTCCAGCAAAGAAGCGGAAACGGCACCCTTCCTGGCCGATACGCGCTACCTGCTGGTGGCCGTGGTGGCGCCTGCCGGCGCACCGCTGTTCCGCTGGCAGACGCCTTCGAGCCAGCTCGACTTCATCGCCGAGCGCAGCGCCGCCCTGGAACAATGGCGCACGCAGGCGACGCCGACCATCGCCCGCCTGCTGCCCGGCTGCGGCCTGGAATTGCTGCTGCCGGAAGCGTACTACGTGGCCTGCCGCGAAGCGGACAAGCTGATACGTCCCGTGTCCGTGCGCGCCGCCGTGCACTACCTGACGCACACGCTGGCCATCGAACCGTCGGAACTGCGCGCCGTGATCGCCGGCTTCGGCGAAGAGGCGGCCGACGGCCAGGTCGACGAGTACCGCATCGCCTTCACCCTGCGCCAGGCGCCGGACGTCATCTACGGCATCGTCTGGCCCCTGTACGGCCAGGAAGACGAGGATGGCACGCCGATCGAAGGCCTGATCCAGGTCGGCATCGCCGCGCTGGACAAGCAAAAGACGCCCGTCGATGAAATCATCGAACACCTGAACGCCGCCGGCGTGACGCAGATCAAGCGCCACGCGGAACGTTTTGTCGGAGAGTATTGCGACGACTGCGGCGCCCCCCTGTTTGCCGACCCGGTCGGCGAGCTGGCGCATGCGGAAATGCCGGAAGATACGCCGCAGGGTACCGAGCATTTCCATTGATGCGGGCTTGTCGGATTACGCGCGCAGCGCTAATCCGACCTACAATGCCGGCATAGGCCGTAGGTCAGATTAGCCGGAACGGCGTAATCCGACTACGGTTTGAAGAGGTGTCGATGCAATAGGTGTCGATGCAATGGTTGAAAGGCAGGCCGTAGGTCGGATTAGCCGGAACGGCGTAATCCGACAACAGTATTGGCTGTCCAGTCCTAAAATAGGTTGACAGTATTTATTGCTGCACAAACGCCCGATGCACCGCATCGGGCGTTTTGTACTTCAAGGCCGTATGTGGTCGTTCCTGGTTGTATATCCGCACCGATTGCGCCACCATTTTGCTCGCCTGTTTCAGGTCTGCAGGTCGATTCAGCAAGAACTCGCCTTTCAGAATGCCGTTGATACGTTCGGCCAGCGCATTCTGATAGCAGTCGTAGCCGTCGGTCATGGAGCAAGTCAGTCCATGACGACGATGAATTTCTTGATAGTAAGTCGAGCAGTACTGGATGCCCCTGTCTGAATGATGGATCAGCGGCGTCTTGCGCTGTCGTGCTCGCAGGGCCATCTTCAAGGCCTCGCTGACCTCTTCGGTTTGCAGGCTTGCGTGCACGTGATAGCCCACGATCTTGCGCGAATACGCATCCGTTACCAAGCTCAGATAGACGAATTTTCCGGCGGTCGGGAGATACGTGATATCGGCTACCCACACCTGCTCCGGCCGCGTGGCGAGCACTTGTCCCGGCCCCTCCCTGAGTAAATTGGGATGGCGCCGGAAGCGGTGATGGCTATTCGTGGTCTTATGATAGGCCCGCTGTGGTTGCACCAGCAGCCGCTCCTGGCGCAAGATATCAAAGAGTCCATCGCGTCCCAATTTGATTTTTGCACCGGAAAAGGCTGCACCGAGCATGCTGTGCAGCTTGCGCGTGCCGATGCGTGGCTGGCGCAGGCGTATCGGCTGCACCAGCTTGACGACAGTTTGCGCCCTGTCCAGGCAATGTCGCTCGCGCTGACGGCGCTGGTAATACGCTTGGCGGCTGATGCCGACACAGCGGCAGGCCCGTTCGACGCTTAATCCTTCGACTTGCTTGCGCGCGATGACCTGCCCAAAGGCTTTTTTACCGGCACCCCGTATTCGTCACGCAGAACGTCGAGAACCGCCTCGAACAGCGCGGATTTCTGTTTTTCTTCCTTGAGCTGACGCTCCAGCTCCTTGATGCGCTGCTCTGGCGTCAGTGGCCTGGCTGGTGTGTCTGTCATGGTCGCTCTCCGTTGGCTTCGGCCCCTGGGATGCGTCCAATCCTGCAGGCCGTGTTTGCGACACCATACCAAAACTGTCGACCGACCCTGTATTCCGTAGCGCGTTTGCGCCTGCTTGTACGTCATCTCGCCTTTTTCAACCTGCTCGACAACGCTCAATTTAAAAGCCAGGCTGTAATCTCGCTGACTGCGTCGAAACCCTTGTTCCATCGGACACTCCTTCTCTGTAACGAAAAAGTGTCAACTTATTCCAGGATGGGTCAGGCGCATAAAAAAGGCGGAACCCCGGTTCCGCCTTTTTCATTTCAACGTCATTTAAAACACTATCACCACTGCGAGAACGGGTGGCGGATCAGGTTGGCATTGTAGTAGCGCGCATCGCCCGACACTTCCGCGCCTATCCATTCCGGCTTCTCGAAGGGCTGGTCTTCCGAGGCCAGTTCGATCTCGGCCACGAGCAAGCCCGCATTGACGCCCAGGAACTCGTCGACTTCCCATACCATGCCCGCGTGTTCGATGCGGTGGCGGTACTTTTCGATCAGCGGCTGTTCGCACAGGCCGTCGAGCAGTTCGACGGCGTCGGCCAGCGGGATCGGATACTCCCACTCGCCGCGCGTCGTGCCCACGTTGGCGCCCTTGATGGTCAGCATCGCCTGTTCGCCCTCGATGCGCACGCGCACCACGCGCTCGCGCGCGGACGACAGGTAGCCCTGGCGCAGCAGTACCGCCTGCCCCAGGCCGCGCCAGGCGTCGCCGGCCAGCAGGAATTTACGCTCGATCTCGACGCCCATGATCAAGGCCGCTCAATCGAGCGACAGCAGGATAGGCTGCAGCATGGCCGCGCCCAGGGCCGCGCTGCGCGCGCCGTTCCAGCCCACGCTTGGGTCCGGCAAGTCGGCATTTTCCTTGAACGGCATTTCCAGCGTCAGCGCCAGACAGCCGAAGTGGTGGCCGATGTATTTCGACGCCAGGGTCAGCATGTCCGACTTGTACTTGCTGGCCGCATAGCCGAACTTGTCCTGGAAGTCGGGGCTGGCCTGCTTGTAGCGCTCGATGAAGGCTTTCTGGTGCGCCGCTTGCGCCGGTGTGAAGTTTTCCAGCATTTCGTTGCCGGCCACAAAGTTGTACGGCAGCGCCTCATCGCCGTGGATATCGAAGAACATGTCGACGCCCGTTTCGTGGATCTTGTTTTTCACGCACAGCACTTCCGGGCTGGATTCCAGCGATGGCGTCATCCATTCGCGGTTCAGGTTGGCGCCAGCCGCATTCGTGCGCAGGTTGCCGCGAATCGAGCCGTCCGGGTTCATGTTCGGCACGATGTGGAACACGGCGCGCTGCAAGAGTTTGCGTGCGATCGGGTTGGCGTCGTCGAGCAGCGAGTCGATCAAGCCTTCGACGAACCATTCGGCCATCGATTCGCCCGGATGCTGGCGCGCGATGACCCAGATTTTCTTTTGCGCCTGCGGATTGCCGATGGTAACCATGTTCATGTCGCGGCCATCGACCGTGCTGCCCAGGTCCGATACGCGCGCCAGCGGATGCTCGGCCACTTCGCCCAGCAGGCGCAAATGGCGTTCCCACGAGTACGGTTCGAAGTAGGCGTAGTACACGCTGTCAAGTTCCGGCGTGTGCGAGATCGTCATGACCTGGCCGTCGAACGTCGTCGGCACGCGGAACCAGTTTTCGCTGTCGTAGCTGGCCACGGCCTGGTAGTCTTCATAGCCGGCCGGATAGGTGGCCTGGCCCGCGTTCAGGAAGCGCATCGTGCATGCCTGGCCGCGCGCGCCCTGCAGGCGGAAGTGGAACCACTGGTGGATGTCGGCGTGGCTATCCTTGCGCAAGTTCAGGTCGATAGCGCCGGCGCTGGTGGCGCTCACCACGTCGATGGCGCCCGAGTCGAAGTTCTGGCTGATTTTAATGGTCATGTAATGATCCCGTCCGAATGTAAGTGTGCCGGCGTCGCCTCGCGGGCGGCCGCCGTTGCGCTAAACGCAGTGTAAGCTATCCCTCTATTTTCCGCCCTTTGTCCCCGTTCGCAAAGCCTGGCCGGCCGATTCGTGCACCATTCCGGGGCATCGATGGAAAAGCGGGGGTCAAAAGCGCGAAAAATCGGTCTACTGTCGCATCCACCGGACAAAAAACTGAATTGTAACAATGCCAGACACATTAGCGGGCCATCGCGCCCCTATAATTCCTGCTTTCATAGAGTCGCCAGGAAAGAGTCGTGGACAAGAAGTTGACCAATATTCAGGAAAGAAAGTTGCGCGAGGCGCAGGCGCGGCGCGAACACATCATCGACGTCGTCAAAGACCTCATCAAAAAGGGTGGCGCGCGCGCCGTCTCCATCCGCAAGGTGGCCGAGGCGGCAGGATTTTCCACCACCGTCGTGTACGCCCTGTTCCGCGACAAGGCCACCCTGATCGCCCAGGCCATGGACAAGGATTTGCTGGAACTGGTACGCGCCATGCGCACCGCCTGCGCCAACAGCATGGACCCATGGGAACGCATCAGCCTGGTCGGCCGCGCCTACATCGAGTACGGCTTCCAGCATCCGGACGAGTATTCGCTGATCTTCATGGAGCTGCGTCCGCACGCGGAAGTCGACGCCGTCGAAGTGGAACACGGCAATATCGAGCAAGACCCGTATGCCTACGCGCTGCACCTGTTCGGCGAACTGGCGCAAACGGGTCAGGTACGCCAGGACGAGCCGGCGCTGCACACGATGACGCAAATCTTTTGGCAGTCTCTGCACGGCCTCGTTTCCCTGCGCATCGTCATGGATGCGGGCGACCCATGGACGCCGCACCTGGAAATGAACGCACATATCGACGACCTGCTCGCTGTCGTCACGGCAGGCATCCGCCTGCGCTTTGCACCGTCCTCGTGACGTTTGACCCAGCGCAAACCGCCCGGACGGAAAAGGCGGACAGTGGGGTGACGCCGCCTGCGCTGGTGCAGCGCGGCTCGCGCGAAGGAGTGCGAGATGAACGAAGCCTATGCCACGGACCGGCTTGACAAACAGCAAAGCGCGAACAATGCTGTACGCATGGAAGCGCGCCTGACAAAACTGGAAACGGACCGGGAACATGACCGGCTATGGTTCAAGACCCTGGAACAGCGTCTTGGCGAAGGCCTGGACAACGTGCGTGCGGAATTGCGCGACGAGTCGCAGCTGCTGCGGGCCGACCTGACGCAATTTCGCGGCGACCTGCGCGGCGACTGCCACGCCTTGCGCACGGAACTGGGCGACATCCGCAAACACATGCACACTCACTTCCTGTGGTTCATGGGCATCCAGGCCACCACCACGTTTGCCCTGCTGGGCCTGGGCGCCAAGGCGCTGCATATGTATTGAATTGTGAAAAAGGCAGGCGCGGTGCCGCACCGCCCTGCCCTGTGTTTACGCTGACGCAAACTACTGCGCTGCCAGCATGCTCTGCGTTTCCTGATAGCGCGTATGCCACGACAGCGCCTGTTCCAGGATGTGCGGCGTATGGCCACCGCGCTGGCATGCCGCGTCGTAATACGCGCGCAATTGATCGCGGTAAGCGGGATGCGTGCAGCGCTCGATGATCAAGGGCGCCCGTTCGCGCGGCGCCAGGCCGCGCAAGTCCGCATAGCCCCACTCCGTCACCAGCACGTCGACGTCATGCTCCGTATGGTCGACATGCGAGACCATCGGCACGACGCTGGAAATGCGCCCGCCCTTGGCCGCCGATTTCGACACAAACATCGACACTTGCCCGTTGCGCGCGAAGTCGCCCGAGCCGCCGATGCCGTTCATCATGTGCGTGCCGCACACGTGCGTGGAATTGACGTTGCCATAGATATCGAACTCCAGCGCCGTATTCAGGGCGATGATGCCCAGGCGGCGCACGATTTCCGGATGGTTGCTGATCTCTTGCGGGCGCAGCACGATTTTCGAGCGGTAATGGTCGATATTGTCCATCAACTTCTGGTGCACGGCGGCCGACAGGGTGATCGACGAAGCCGAGGCGAACGCCAGCTGGCCCGAATCGAGCAGTTCGATGGCGCTGTCCTGCAGCACTTCCGAATACATCGTCATGTTCTGGAAGGGCGAACCGATCAGGCCGTGCAGCACGGCGTTGGCGATGGTGCCGATACCCGCCTGCAGCGGCAGCAATTCCGGCCCCATGCGCCCGGCCGCCACTTCGCCTTCGAGGAAGGCAATCACATGGCCGGCGATCGCCTGCGTTTCCGCGTCGGGCGGCAAGGCGTTCGACGGGCTGTCGGGGCTGTCCGTGATGACGATGGCGGCGATGCGGGCCGGGTCGATGGCGATGGCTGTGCTGCCCAGGCGCTGGTCGACACGCGTGAGGGGAATCGGTTCCCGGCCCGGCAAGGTATGCGGAATATAGATGTCGTGCAAGCCTTCCAGCGCCAGCGGCGTGGACAGGTTGATTTCGATGATGACTTGCTTCGCCTGCTGGGCGAAGGCGGCGGAGTTGCCCACCGACATGGTCGGGATGATGGCGCCGGCCGCCGTGATGGCCGTCGCTTCGATGACGGCGATGTCGACGGCAGCCAGGTTGCCCGAGCGCAGCTGCTCAGCCGTTTCCGACAGATGCTGGTCGATGAACATGACTTCGCCCTTGTTGATCTTGCCGCGCAAGACCGGGTCGACCTGGAACGGCATGCGGCGCGCCAGCACGCCCGCTTCGGCCATCAGGCCGTCGCTGCCATTGCCCAGCGAAGCGCCCGTGATCAGGGTCAGGCTCAAGGGGTCTTGCAGGGCACGCTCGGCCAGGGCGCGCGGCAAGGCCTTGGCGTCGCCGGCACGGGTAAAGCCGCTCATGCCTACACGCATGCCGCTGTGGAACAATTTGGCTGCCTCATCGGCGCTCATGATTTTGCTGAGCAAGCCTGGGTGGCGGATACGGTCCTCGTACATCGTGATGCTCCTGATATTCTTAATATTCTCAAACTGGATGGCTGTCATACACCAACCCCATAAGTGGTTTCAGTATAAAATCCCGCTTACATGCATGGCATGAATTAATTTCGCCACATCCAGTCGATATTTTCATGTCGCGCCACTGCCGAGCACCCTCTTGGATATCCGTTCCCTGCGCTATTTCGTCGAAACCGTGCGCCTGTCGAGCTTTACGCAGGCGGCCGAATCGCTGCACCTGACCCAGTCGACCATCAGCAAGATGGTGCGCCAGCTGGAAGATGAAGTGGGCGCGCAGCTGCTGGTGCGCGACGGGCGCAAGCTGACCCTGACGGACACGGGCCGCATCGTCTACCAGCACGGCCAGGAAATGCTGGCAAACATGCGCCAGCTGACCCTGGAAGTGCGCGATACCCAGGCCTTGCAGCGCGGCAGCCTGACGGTGGGCATCCCGCCCATGATCAATGTGCTGTTTACCCCTGTATTAAAAGCCTTCCGCGCGCGCCATCCGCACATCAGCCTGACCCTGCAGGAAGACACGGGCCAGCAGATCGAACGCAAGGTGGCGGCCGGCGAACTGGAAATCGGCATGACGGTGCTGCCGGCCGACCCGGAACTCGACCTCGTGGCCGTGGAAGTGGCCAGCTACCCGATCTGGGCCTTGGCCGAGCCGGGCACGTTCCAGAAAAACCGCACGACGCTGCCCTTCAAGGCGCTGGCCGAGCTGCCGCTGGTCTTACTCAAGGATGATTTCGCGCTCACGCGCAGCCTGCGCCAGCATTTCGCGCAGGCGGGCTTCGCGCCAACCATCGCCGCGCAGAGCGGCCAGTGGGACTGGCTGGTGGCGATGGCCTCGGCGGGACTGGGCGTGGCCCTGCTGCCCGAGCCGTTCATCCACCGCCTGGCCGGCGAACCGTTGGAGGCGGTGCGCATCGTCGAGCCGGAGGTGGCGTGGCAGGTGGCGCACGTCTGGAGCGGGCGCTATCTGTCGCACGCGGCGCGCGCCTGGCTCGAGGTGTGCCAGGACGTGCTGGGCACGCAGTTCGCGCACTGACGTAATAAAGGGTGGCCGAGGCCACCCTTTATATTGATAACGCTACCTTGCTTACTTGGCGTCGTCGCTGTACATGCTCGCGTACTTCCAGCCGAAGTACAAAATAAACGTGTAGCACAGGGCCGGCACGAGGAACGACAGCTGCAGGTTGATGTGGTCGGCCAGGAAGCCCTGGATGAACGGCACGATGGCGCCGCCGACGATGGCCATGCACAGGATGCCCGAACCTTGCCCCGTTTGCGCGCCCAGCTTGTTCAAGGCCATGCTGAAGATGGTCGGGAACATGATGGAGTTGAACAGGCCGACGGCGATCAATGCCCACATGGCCGTGTGACCGCTGGAGAACACGGCGACGAGGATCAGCGCGATGACGACGGCGGCGTTGAAGGCCAGAGTCTTGCCCGGGCTGACATAGCGCATCACGGCAAAGCCGACGAAGCGGCCCAGCATGGCGCCACCCCAGTAATAGCTGACGAAATAGGCGGCGTCTGCGTGGCTGAGGCCCGCGATGTGGCTCTCGCCCAGGAAGTTGATCAGGAAGCTGCCGATGCTCACTTCACCGCCCACGTACAGGAAGATGGCCAGCGCGCCCAGCACCAGGTGGCGGTGCGACCAGATCGAGACCTTGTTGCCGTCCTGCGCCAGGGCGGCCGCATCGTCGGCATGCGAAATCTTCGGCAGTTTGGCCAGCGCGAACAGCACGGCCAGGATCACCAGGGTGGCAGCCAGTACCAGGTACGGGCCTTGCACGGAAGCGGCTTCCTTGGCGCGGTAGGCCAGTTGCTCGGCCGCCGGCAGCAGGTCGAACTGCTGCACCGTCAGCACGGTGCCGGACAAAATCAGCATGCCGCCCAGCGCAGGCGCCACGGTGGTGCCCAGCGCATTGAACGCCTGCGTCAGGGTCAATCGGCTCGACGCCGTCTGCGGGTCGCCCAGTTCCGTCACGTACGGGTTGGCGGCCACCTGCAGCACGGTGATGCCGGCCGCCAGGATGAAGAAGGACAACAGGAACAGCGCATAGCTGCCGGTCGAGGCCGGGTAGAACATGGCGCAGCCGGCGGCGGCGATCAGCAGGCCGGCGACGACGCCGCGCTGGTAGCCGATTTTCTTGATCAGCATGCCGGCGGGCAGCGAAACGATGGCGTAGGCGCCAAAGAAGCAGAACTGCACCAGCATCGCCTGGACATAGGTCAAGGTGTAGATCGAGCGCAGATGGGGAATCAGCACATCATTAAGCGAGGTCAGCAGTCCCCACATGAAAAACAGGACCGTGACAATGATCAGGGCGCCTGTATTGTTTTGCGTGCCGGCCTGCGCGGACTGGACGCCCTGGCCTTGCTTTACGTATTCCATACCTTCTCCATTTTTCAATTCCAAGTTGATCTTGCCAGGCATGGAAGCGTTTCCACCCGGGCAGCACCAGGACGCGCAAGCGCCACGCAGATATCAGCGTGGGCCATGACTGCCATCAACGAAATGGGGCAGGCTTGGCGCTTCTTGCGCGCGGCAGGCGCACGGCCGACCGTTTCTCGCCAGAATGATGTCTTGTGGGCGCGGCACGCCTGCGGGCTGCGTCTGAAAACAACATTCGGGGCAAAACAGTCTTGTAGTAAAACTACGATACTGCGCCCGCATTATGCCTTAAAGCCCCGTATTGCGCAGCTTTCCCGGCTGTTATTTCAAAATTGAATAGCTGACATTTGAAATCAAAAGTAGCCTTATAACTTGGAGTCGCTATACTTATATTGCAGTGCAGCACAACGCGGCACGCCACATAAGGAGTCTGCCATGTCTACCGCATTTACTTACCACACCACGCAAAACAGCAATATCGTCGCCACCCTGGTCCACGCCGCAAAACGCGTCGGTGCCTGGCTGAACCAAAGCAGCGACCGCCGCGAGCGCGCTTACGAAGAAGCCTACCTGGCCGAATCGACCGACCGTTACGATCTGGAATACCGCATGCGCGAACTGGCCCGTGCCAACCCGCAGCCAAGCTGGATGAGCGGTCTGAGCCGTTAAGAGTGCCGTAATACCCAGCCACTCGTCACAGCCCGTCATCGGCTGTTGCAACATCGATAGCGCCATCCTGCTCGCCTTGCGCTTGAGCACAGGATGGGCTATACAGGCGGGATGCAAACGCCCATTACCATCCTCGCCATCGCCGGCAGCCTGCGCGCCGCCTCGCTGAACACCGCCCTGCTGCGCGCCATTGCCCGGCTTGCCCCGCCGTCATTCGACATCCGCATCCATCCGGGACTCGGTGAACTGCCGCTGTTCAATCCTGACCTCGACGCCGACAGCCTGCCCGCCGTGACGGGTCTGCGCGACGCCATCCTGGCGGCCGACGTGCTGATGCTGGCCAGCCCCGAGTATGCGCACGGCGTGAGCGGGCCCATGAAGAATGCGCTGGATTGGATGGTGGGAAATGAATCGTTCATCGACAAGCCGCTGGTGCTGCTGAACGCCTCGCCGCGCGCCACGCACGCGCAGGCGGCACTGCGCGAAACGGTGCGCACCATGTCGGCGCGCCTGATCGACGAGGCCTGCATCAGCCTGCCCCTGCTGGGGTCGGGACTCGATGCGGACGGCATCGCCGCAGACCCGGCATTGCGCCGGGCCATCCTCGATATGTTGCAGCGCATCAGGTCATTTTCATGACCGTCTGCACGTTTTACTATCAATTCATCTAGTTTTACTACGTACTTCTACGGACCGCTCAATGCGGGATCATGCCGGTGAACACATACGCTTGCAGCATGGTGATGATGCCGATGATCACGGCAAACAACAGGCTGTGCTTCAAGGTGAAGCGGAACAGATCCGATTCCTTGCCCACCAGCCCCGTTGCCGCGCAGGCGACGGCGATCGACTGGGGCGAGATCATCTTCGCCGTCACGCCGCCCGTCGTATTGGCCGCCACCATCAAGGTGTCGGACACGCCGATCTGGTGCGCCGTCGTGTTTTGCAGCGAGCAGAACAAGGCGTTCGACGACGTGTCGGAACCCGTCAGGAAGACGCCCAGCCAGCCCAGGAATGGCGAGAAGAACGGGAAGGCGGCGCCGCTGCCGGCCAGCAGCAGGGCCAGCGTGGACGACATGCCCGAGTAATTGGCAACGAAGGCAAACGCCAGCACCAGGCCGATCGACAGCACGGGACGGCGCAATTCCACCACGGTTTCCACGAACGCCTTGACGCCATCGCGCGGCTTCATGCGCAGCATCAGCATCGACAATACGGCCGTCAGCAAGATCGCCGTGCCCACGGCCGACAGCATATCGAGCTTGAACACGGCGTCATACGCTTTCGGTTCCGCCACGATGGGCATCGTCTTCATCACCAGTTTATCGAGATAGGGCACGTGAATCTTGATGACCAGGCCAGACAAGGCACCGCCGGCGGCAAACAGGGCCTTGAAGCCGGGCAGGCTCCACACGGTGACGATGGCCGTCAACAGGCCGAACGGCGCCCAGGCACGCATGGTCTGCGCCGTCGTGTAAGGGGAAGCGGCGCGGTTGCCGCCGCCGCGCAGGTCCACAGCACCGCCCGCGCCGCCAAAACCGGACAGCGCGGCCGTGCCGCCGCCGACGGCGTGGGCCACTTTCGCATTCTTCGGCTGCCACACCTTCAGGAACAGGGTCAGCGACACCAGGCTGACGAGGGCCGAGGTAATGTCCGGCAGTTCAGGGCCGATATGGTTCGACGTGAAATACTGGGTCACTGCAAAACTCAAACCCGTCACCAGGGCGGCCGGCCATACTTCGCGCACGCCGCGCAAGCCATCCATCATGAAGACCAGCCAGAACGGCACCAGCAGCGACAGCAACGGCAACTGGCGGCCCGCCATGGCGCCGATCAGGAAGGGGTCGATGCCCGTCACCTGGCCCGCCACGATGATGGGAATACCCATGGCGCCGAAGGCCACGGGCGCCGTATTGGCGATCAGGCACAGGCCCGCCGCATACAGCGGATTGAAGCCCAGGCCCACCAGCAAGGCCGAAGTGATGGCCACGGGCGCGCCGAAACCGGCCGCCCCTTCCAGGAAGGCGCCGAAGGCAAAGCCGATCAAGAGCACCTGCAGGCGCTGGTCGTCCGTCACCGACAGCACGGAGGCGCGGATGATCTCGATCTGCCCCGTCTTCACGACGATTTTATACAGGAAGACAGCCGTGACGATGATCCAGGCGATGGGCCACAAGCCATACGCAAAACCGTAACCGGCCGCAGCCAGCGCCTGCGGCACGGGCATGCCGTACGCGAAGATGGCCACCGCCAGCGCCAGCGCCAGGGTGACGGCGGCCGCCACGTGGCCCTTGATGCGCAGCGCCGCCAGGGCGATGAAGAAGAAAATAATGGGCACGGCTGCCGCCAGCGACGACAGCCACAAGCTGCCGAGCGGTGTATAAAGTTGGGTCCAGGTTTGCATGTCGGGTCTCCTCCGGTGGATGCGGGTTGAATGAAAAAACGGCTTTTGATGTAATTGTGTGCAGCGTGTTTTTTGCGGTATGGCGGGGCGTCGCTATTCTTCCTGCCCCCGTGCGTTGAGCAGGTCGGCCAGGCTGCGCGGCGCCGGCGTCAACGGCTTGCGGTGCTGCGTCCAGCCCAGCTGCGCGCGCGGCGTCAGCATCCGCAGCCGAGTGGCGGCCCAGCGGAACAGGCGGTAGCTGGCGGGACGCGCGAAGGCGCCGCTCCAGAAGCGCCAGATCAGGCTTTCGCCGCGGCTGAACTTGGCCCCCTGCCCGCGCAGCGGATGGCTGACTTCCTCGTTCGGATTGCGGTTCGCCTCCGTGCGCAGGCGCACCAGCAGCTGCGGAATCGGGATGCGCACGGGGCACACTTCACCGCAGGCGCCGCACAGGCTCGACGCGGTGGCCAGGTCCGCCGTCGCGGCGAGTCCCAGCAAGTGGGGCGAGATGATCTTGCCGATCGGCCCCGGATACGTGGTGCCGTAGGCGTGACCGCCGATGCGCGTGTAAACGGGACAGTGGTTCATGCAGGCGCCGCAGCGGATGCATTGCAGGGTGGCGCGCAGCTGCTCGTCGGCATAGGCCTGGCTGCGACCGTTATCGAGCAGCACCAGGTGCACTTCGCGCGGACCATCCTGCTCACCAGCGCGGCGCGGGCCGGAAATCAGGTTGAAATACGTGGTGATGGCCTGCCCCGTCGCCGAACGCGTCAGCAGGCTCGCCAGCGGCACGATGTGTTCGAGCCTGGCGACCACCTTTTCCATGCCCATGATGGCGATGTGGATCTCCGGCACGGACGTCGTCAGCCGGCCATTGCCCTCGTTTTCCACCAGCCACAGGGTGCCCGTGTCGGCCGCCGCGAAGTTCACGCCCGACAGGCCGATGTCCGCCTCGACGAAAGCCTGGCGCAGGGCGCGCCGCCCCGTCTGAATCAGGCTGTCGACGTCTTCCGTGTAGGGCGCATCGGGAATGTGCTCGGCGAACAGGCCGGCGATGTCGGCCTTGGTCTTGTGGATGGCCGGCATGACGATGTGCGACGGCTTTTCGCCTGCCAGCTGGACGATGTACTCGCCCATGTCCGACTCCAGGCAGCGCATGCCGCGCGCTTCCAGGTAGTGATTGAGCTCGACTTCCTCGCTGGCCATCGACTTGCCCTTGATGAAGCGCGTCGCCTGATTGCGCTGTGCGATGGCGTGGATGATGGCGTTGGCCTGCTCGCCATCCTCGGCCCAGTGCACCTGCACGCCGGCCGCTGTCAGCCGCTCCTCCAGCTGCACCAGCAAATCGGGCAGGCGCGCCAGCGCGTGCCGGCGCACGGCTTCGCCGATGTCGCGCAGGCGTTCCAGCTCGTCGCCGTCGGGAAATTGGGCGCTGCGCTTGTCCTGTAAAAAATCCATGGCGCCGCGAAAGCTCTGGCGCAGCTTCGGGTCGTCCAGCGCGGCGCGGGCGCGCGCATGAAAGTCGGCCGGCTTGACGAATTGCAGGGGCTTGGCGCTCATGGCTGGCCTCCTTCATGGGCTGGCAAGTCGTCGATGATCAATACCCACAGCCAGCGCGGGCCGTGCGCGCCATACGCGAGGGTTTGCTGGATATCCGACGTTTTCGAGGGTCCCGACACCAGCACCAGGTTGGCCGGCATGCCGTCCGCCCAGCGTTCGGCGCGCGCCGCCGCGTGCAAGTCCACGTGCAGGCTGCTCGCATACACGAGGCAGATGTGCAAGGGCGGCGCCAAGGACACCGTGCGCGGCGTGGCCGCATCGGGCGCGATGACCAGGGTGCCCGTGGCGGCGATGCCGGAGCGCGCGACGGTCAACCCCGCGTCGACCGTGTCGAACAATTCGCCCTTCCACTGCGCCAGCGGACGGTCAAAAGACAGCGCTGACACGCCCTGCGGCAAGGCGGCGCGCAAGGCCTGCCCTTCGGCGCTGCCGGTATCGAGCAGCAAACGGTGCACACCGTGTTCACCGAGGCGCTGCGCCAGCAAGGCCGGCCAGGCATCCGCGCTCACGCAGTCGACTTCCGCGTGCGCAGCGCGCAAGGCTGCCTGCATGGCGGCTATCCTGTGCCGTGCCGGCAGCGGCGCGGCAGCGCGACGGGCCTGGTAGTGATTGTCGATGGCCGTATCGATGGTATCCACCGCTTCGGGCGCCGAGGGCGCGGCGGCGCGCAAACGCCCCAGCATGCGTTCGCGGGCAGTCAATGCCGTACTCATGGCGCGCCTCCCGTGCGGCGCCACAAAAAGCTGGCCAGGTGCTCGACGGGCAGCGGCGCGCCCTGGTGCTGGGCGGCGTGGCCGATATTGAGCAGGCAGCCGCAGTCGGCCGAGACGAGCCGGTCGCAGCCCGTGGCGCAGGCCGAGGCGATCTTGTCGCTGACCATGGCGCCGGAAATGTCCGGATGTTTTAGCGAAAACGTGCCGCCGAAACCGCAGCATTCCGATTCGCGCTGGTGCTCGGTGCGCGTCACGCCGGGCAAGGCGTCGAGCAGCGCCACGCCGTGGGTGCGCGTACCCATTTCGCGGCGCGCCCCGCACGAGGTATGCAGCACCACGTTTTCATCGGCCTGCCCGGCGCCGGCCAGGGCCAGGCCCGCCAGGTCAAGCTGCAGCACGCAGACAAGAAACTCGCTCAGTTCGTACACGCGCTCGGCCAGTTCCAGCGCCTTGGGACCGGCCACCGGGTCGTCCTGGAACAGCTGCGGCCAATGGTGGCGCATCATGCCGGCGCAGGAGCCGGACGGCACGATCACGGGCCACGGCTGCGCAAACAGGTCGAGCTGGGCGCGCGCCACGGCACGCGCCTGTTCCGGATTGCCGCTGCTGTAGGCGGGCTGGCCGCAACAGCTCTGGCCGCGCGGATAGTGCACCAGCAAGCCTTCCCGTTCCAGCAGGCGCACCGCGTCGAGCCCCGCCTGCGGCACGAACAGGTCGACCAGGCAGGTGGCGAACAGGTACACCTCGTGTGGTGATGGCGGATAGTGGCGCGGCTGGCGCGGGTCTGGCTGCATGAGTGTGTCTCCCCGGCGCTCTGTGTGTTGCTGCGGCGCCGCTGTGTGTTGTTAAGAATGACCGGTTCACGCATAATTCCAGCTTCCGCAAGCCACTTCAAATTGCTCGGACCACTTTAAAACAACACCGGAAGACATCGATGGCGACAGGCATGCAAACACGGGGCAGGGTCGAGATGGTGATGCGCAGGCTGGAGACGGCCCTGCTGGACGGCAGCTTGCCGGCGGGCGCGCAATTGCCGGCCGAACGCCTGCTGGCGCTGCAATATGGAGTCTCGCGCAACACCGTGCGCGAAGCGGTGCAGCGGCTGGCGGCGCGCGGCCTCGTGCGCAGCCGGCGCGGCGCCGGTGTGTTCGTGACGGATCAATTGCGCACCGGCATGGCGTCGCCGTGGAGCCAGTTGGTGGCCGACCACCCCGCCCTGCGCGACGACATCCTGGAATTTCGTCGCGTGCTGGAAGGGGCGACGGCCTATTTCGCGGCGCAGCGGGCCAACGGCGACGAGCGCGCGCAGATCATGGCGCTGCTGGCCGAACTGGAGCAGGCACGCGCCAGCGACGACAAGCACGGCGAGGCGCAGGCCGACGCGCGCCTGCATGAAGTCATCGCGCAGGCGTCGCACAACACCATGTTCTTGCACTTGCACACCAGCATCATCGGCATGCTGCGCGAACACATCACCATCAACGGCACGGGCTTGCGCCAGCAGGACGAGGCCACCTCGCTGCAGCTGCTGTCACAGCACCGCACGCTGTGCGAGGCCATCTGCTCCAGCCAGCCCGAGGAGGCGCGCACGGCCATGCAAAGCCACATCGATTTCGTGCGCACGCGCGTCACCAGCGATGACGACTGACGCCACTGGTAGGACCACAGTCCATGGCCACAGCGGCGGCGAAAGCTGCTAACATCGCGCGCCGCCATTGACTTCCTCCTGCCATGACCGTCCTCGTCCACACCCACCCGCTGGTGCTTCAGCTGGAAAACGACTTGCTGCCCCTGTTCCGCGCCGCCCTGCCCGCACTCGCGGCCGCCGCGCCAAGGGCGCTCGCCTCCGTATTCGCGTTTTCCAGCGGCACGGCCAGCGTCTTCCACGATTATCATTTCGGCATTTCCTGCCTGCTCGAGGACGTGCCCGACGATGCCCCGGAGGAAGTCGCCCTGCTGGTCAGCGTCACGGGACTCGAGTCGGGCGCCCGGCTCAGCGCACAGGTCGTCTGGGGCCAGCCTTCGGGCCAGGTGGAAACGCAGGCCGACCTGCCGGCGGGCGACCTGTCTGCCTTGCACGCGGCCCTGCCCGGCTTGCTGGCCAGCCTGCAGGAGGCAGCCAGCCGTGGCGGGCCGCGAATGTAACAAGCGCATGTAACAAGCGCATGAAAAAGTGCCGGGAAACAACAACTTACGTTTTCCGTAGCGCAACTTTGTTGACTTCCACTAGTCCCAACCCCTATCCTTTCAGTTAAGTTTGGCGAGAATATCTGCCCGTTCATGCGAGCCTGCAGGCAGGGTCCGCCTTGCCTCCACAAAAGTCCATTCCGCATTTTTATTGCAACCATCAGGGCAACGTGCCTGGACGGCCGCTGCCAGCAAATACGGAGCTGACTGCCATGCCATCGCATCACCATTTTCCTGGAACATCCTTGCTCGGCTGCCTCTTCCTGCTGGCCGCCCTGCCCGTGCAGGCGCAAAGCACGGACAGCCCTGCCGCCACCTTCAGCGCCAATGTCAGCCTCACTTCCCAATACATTTCGCGCGGCTTTCGCCAGACCTGGGGCAAGCCGGCGCTGCAGGCGGGGGCCGACTACGCGCACCCGAGCGGCTGGTCGCTCGGCACCTGGGCTTCCACCGTCAGCGACCGCTACATTCAAGACGCCACGGTCGAATGGGATCTGTACGGCGGCTACAGCGGCACGGTGGGCGAACTGGGCTACAGCGTGCTCGCGTATTACTACAAGTATCCGGGCGCCGTCTACCGCGCCACAGGCGTCAAGTATGACTATGGCGAACTGTCGCTGGGCCTCAGCTACAAGATGCTGTACGCCAAGTACAACCATACCGTCACGCCGGACTTCTTCGGCATCACGCATGCGCGCGGCACGGGCTACCTGGACGTGGGCGCGAATGTCGACCTGGGCAATGCCTGGACCTTGAACCTGCACGCCGGCAATGGCCGGGTGGCGGGCACGGGCAATGCCATCTGGAACTGGCGTGACGCCAAGGTGGGCGTCACCAGGGCCTTCGACGGCGGCTGGAGCGCCAGCGCGGCCGTGACGCGCGCCTGGGGCGCCACCGACGCCTACGACCATTACACCTTGGGCATCCCGAATGCGGCCGGCCAGTTCGACACGTCGAACCCGGCCGCGGCCACGCTGGTCGTGGCCATCAGCAAGACGTTCTAGGCGCGCCGCCCGCGACGCCCATGGCACCGATACCCCTCCCCATCAAGGAACAGCATCATGCAACTCTCACTGAACAGTAAAATCTGCGTCGCCGCCACCGCGCTCGCCGTCCTCAGCCTCGGCGTCACGGCGGCGGTGATCGGCTACAAGAGCAGCGCCAGCGCGGAAGCGGCCGCGCTGGACCTGGCGCGCACGTCGGCGCGCGAAGTGGCCGGCGCGCTGCAGGCGCGCATCGCCAGCAACCTGTCCAGCGTTTCCAGCCTGGCCGGCGCCATGCGCGGCACCAAGAGCGCCAGCCTGCCCCTGCAGCGCGAGCAGATCAATGAAATGACCAAGGCCACCCTGACCAGCTCGGAAGACTTGCTGGGCGCGGCCGTGACGTGGGAGCCGAACGCGCTCGACGGCAAGGATGCGGATTTCGCCAACCAGAAGCCGTACTACGACGCCAGCGGCCGCTTCATGCCCTACTGGACGCGGGGCGCCGGCGGCAAGCTGCAAGTCGAACCCATCGTCTTCGACCCGAAACCGGGCGCCAACGACTGGTATGACGTGCCCAAGCGCACGGGCAAGACTTACTTTACGGAACCGTACATCTACCCCGTCGACGGCAAGAATGTGCTGATGGCCTCGCTGGTGGCCCCCATCATGATCGACGGCAGCTTCAAGGGCGTGGCCAGCGCCGACTTCATGCTCACGCGCCTGGCGAAAATCCTGGCCGACCTGAAAGTGATCGAGGGCGGCAAGCTGGCCCTGATCTCGAACGGCGGCCTGTACGCGAGCCATCCCGTGCCTGAGCGTCTGGGCAAGAAGGCCGACGACGTGCCTGCGGCCGGCCTGGAAAAAGTGCGCCAGGGCCAGCCGTACGAATATGAAGACGGCCAGGGCTATATCCATTTGCTGCAGCCGCTGCAGATCCACCCCGATATCGCGCCCTGGAGCGTGGAACTGAACTTCCCGAAAAGCGTGGCCATCGCCTCGGCGCGCGACCTGATGATCTACACACTGATCGTCGCCCTGCTGTGCGCGGCGGCCACGGCCGGTATTTTGATCCTCGTCGTCAACCAGCTGACGCGCCCCCTGCGCACCCTGGGCCGCACCATGACGGACCTGTCGAGCGGCGACGCCGACCTGCGCGTCAAGCTGGAAGTCAAGGGGACCGACGAGCTGGCCGTCATCGGCAAGGGTTTCAACGCCTTCGTGGAAAAGATCCACGCCGTGCTGCTGCAAGTGCAAGCCAGCGCCGACAACGTGGCCCGCGCCAGCGCGGAAATTGCGCAAGGCAATAACGACCTGTCGGCCCGCACGGAGCAGCAAGCCAGTTCGCTCGAGGAAACGGCCGCTTCGGTGGAAGAACTGACGGGCACCGTCAAGGAAAACGCCGACCATGCGCGCCAGGCGAATCAACTGGCCGCTTCCGCATCGAGCGTGGCACAGAAGAGCGGCGAAGTGGTCGGCAAGGTCATCGAAACGATGACCTCGATCAACGACTCGTCGAACAAGATCGTCGACATCATCAGCGTGATCGACGGCATCGCCTTCCAGACGAATATCCTGGCCCTGAATGCGGCCGTGGAAGCAGCGCGCGCGGGCGAACAGGGCCGCGGTTTCGCCGTCGTCGCCACGGAAGTGCGCAACCTGGCGCAACGCTCGGCGGCCGCGGCCAAGGAAATCAAGCTGCTGATCGACGATTCGGTGGGCAAGGTCGCGGCCGGCAGCAAGCTCGTCGATGAAGCGGGCGCCACCATGGAACAGGTGGTCGACAGCGTGCGCAAGGTGACCGCCATCATGGCCGACATCAGCGTCGCCACCAACGAACAAAGCGACGGCATCGCCCAGGTCAACCAGGCGCTGGCGCAGATGGATGGCGTGACGCAGCAGAACGCGGCCCTGGTCGAGGAAGCGGCGGCGGCCGCCGAAAGCCTGCAAGACCAGGCCAGCCATCTGGCCGAGGTGGTCAGCGTGTTCAAGCTGGGCGAGCAGGTGCGCCAGACGGCGCCGGCAGCAACACCGGCGGCAGCCGTGGCTACACCACGCGCCGCGCCGCCAAAGACAGCATCACCGGCCAAGCGCCTGACCGTTGCCAAGCCCCCAGCGGCACAGCACGCGCCGGCCAAGGCACCGGCAGGAGATGACTGGGAAGAGTTTTAAGCCTGCCTTGCCTGGTCATTGCACGCTATCCTTGATGTAAATCAAGTGGCAAATACATTCGGTGAGAATTGCCCCTGAGCCATCCTTTTATACTGTTGCCGCGTCTACGGCACGCATGTTTGCCGGCATAAAAGGATGGGCATGAAAAAAATCGTAGCAGTATTATTGACATCAAGTACCGCACTGCTGGCTGGCTGCGGCGGTGGCGGCGGCAGCAGTGATGCAGGCAATGTCAATGCCGGCTCGACGCTGGCGCCCTACATCGGCACCTGGCAAGCGCCATGCGACGAGCATGAACGCCAGACCATGGTCGTCGCAGCCAAAGCCGACGGCAGCGGCGCGATGGAACTGACCTCCACCACCGAAACCTATCTCAAGACCGGCTGCAGCGGCACCTTGCTGGGCACGGAAACCATGACCGCGAAAATCACGGCGACACCGGATGGCGTGGCTGACGTTCTCGTCAAACTGACGGAGAATGGGGCCGCGAGCAACGTGCGCATCGACAAACTGAACCTGTCCATCCCCGCCTATAGCTTCAACGTCACGGGCCCCGGCGTGCAATACGTGAAGAAAGATGGCAAACAGCAATGGTGCATCGAATATGAAGGCGGCTCCACTTGCCTGCTCGACGAAGGCACACTCCCCGCGCAAACCATCAAAGGCGGCATCGTCTTGCGTGACAACACCCTCTACACCTTCTCGTATAACGGCAGCAGTTACGTGCCCGACATGCTGTATGTAAAAAAATAGGCTCAGTCATCGGCAAGTAGGGGAAATGACGGAATCTTCCCTTGGCGGTGCTGTCTGACTCTGCATATTCACCATGCGACTGGCTGCGGCCGTTTCACGGCGTGGCCACGCGCTACCTGCCGAACTACCTGGGCTGGCGCTGAATACCCGACGCCAGGCGCATCCGTTCACCAGAAACGTTACTGAAGGCAACACTGGGAGCGTTCCCACACCTGACGGTGACATAGCCCAAAAATAAACGCACGAGTAGCCGTGGAGCCGCCCGGCCCGCAGCTTGGCGCGGCGGCGCCATCTCGCCCGCCGCCTCGTAGACTCGAGTCCGTTAGCGAGCGTATGTGTAGAATCGAACATACTTTGCGTAAATAGAAAGCTATTCTGTTGAAAAACAGGAGCTTGCCATGTCGTCCCACGCTTTCCCCCTGCCGTCCCACGCTGCACTGAGCGCCCTGCTGCAGCAGCAGGACAGCGCCTTTCTCCCCATCGAAGGCTTGCGGCGCCTGCGCGATGCGGGCTTGGACCAGCTGCCCCTGCCCGGCCACGGCGCCACCCTGCTGCGCTGGCAAATGCTGGCCGCCATCGCCGCCATCGACCTGTCCCTGCTCAAGCTGTATGAGGGCCATACCGATGCGCTGGCCATCCTGGCTGAAATCGACGGCCCCGGCGTGCCGGCTGGCAGCAGCTGGGGCGTATGGTGCGCGGAAATGCCGGGCGCGCGCGTGCAATTGCAGCAGGCGGCCGATGGCCGCTATGTGCTCGATGGACGCAAGGCCTGGTGCTCCGGTGCACATGGCCTCAGCCATGCCTTGGTCAGCTGCTGGAATGAGGACGGCCAGGCTTGCCTGGCCTCGATAGCCCTGTCGCAGCCGGGCGTGCACGTCACGGACCAGGGCTGGCAAGCCGTCGGCATGGCCGCCTGCGCCAGCGTCGACGTGACCTTTTCCGCCGCGCGCGCCTTTCCCGTGGGCGCGCCGGGCGCATATCTGGCCCGTCCTGGCTTCTGGCATGGCGGCGCCGGCATCGCGGCCGCCTGGTACGGCGCCGCCTGCGCCATCGCCAGCCACCTGCACGCACGCGCGCAGCACGCCGCCCCCGATGCCGTGCGCCTGGCGCAGCTGGGCCAGATCGACTGTGCGCTGCGCGCCGCTGGCGCCCTGCTGCGCGAAGGCGCGGCGGAAATCGACGCCCATCCGCAGCGCGACGCCATGGGACTGGCCCTGCGCCTGCGCCTGGCCGTGGAAGATGCCGCCACGCTGGCCCTGCTGCTGACCACGCGCGCGCTGGGCGCCGGGCCCCTGTGCCGCGACGCCCGTTTCGCGCGATTGGCGGCCGACCTGCCCGTGTTCCTGCGCCAGAGCCATGCCGAGCGCGATCAGGCCGTGCTCGGCGGTATCGTCGCCGGCGCCGAAGACCATCCGTGGGCGCTATGACATGCTGACTCTTGCCGATACGCATACGCGCCGCATCGAAGGTTGCGGCACGCCGGACCAGGTGTGGCAATCCTGGCCGGGGCTCAACGACCTACCCGCAATCAGCGCCCACGCCCTGGTGCCGCCGGGGGCGCGTGCCGTCATCGTCGCGCCCCATCCCGACGATGAAATCCTCGCCTGTGGCGGCTTGCTGCAACTGCTGGCGGCGCAGGGCAGCGAACTGCTGTTCGTCGCCGTCACCGACGGCGACGCCAGCCACCCGGGCTCGCCACTCTGGCCGCAGGAACGCCTGCGCCAGGTGCGTCCGCAGGAATCGGCGCTAGCGCTGCAGGCACTGGGACTGGCGCTGCCCGCGTGGCTGCGCCTGCACCTGCCCGATGGCGGCGTGGCCGGCAGGACGCCGCAGCTGAGCGCCACATTGGCAGCGCAGCTGCGGCCCGGCGACATCGTCTTCACCACCTGGCGCCTGGATGGCCACCCGGACCATGAAGCGTGCGGCTGGGCCTGCGCTTCGGCCTGCTCGGCCAGCGGCGCCACCCTGGTGGAAATGCCCGTCTGGGGCTGGCACTGGGCCGTGCCGGGCGACGCGCGCGTACCCTGGCACCGCGCGCGCCGGCTGCCATTGCCGGCCCCCCTCCTGCAGCGCAAACGCGCCGCCCTGCGTTGCTTCGCCAGCCAGATGCAGGATGACCCGTCGACGGGCAGCCCCGCCATCGTGGCAGGCGACGCCTTGCAGCGCCTGTTGCACGCGTGGGAGGTGTATTTTCTATGAGCGCCATTTCCACGCCCGACGACCAGCGCCGCAGCTATTTCGAACAACTGTATCGCCAGGATGCCGACCCGTGGCTGGTGCGCCAGCGCTGGTACGAGGAGCGCAAGCGCGCCCTGTTGCTGGCCAGCCTGCCGCAGCAACGCTACCGCCACGCATATGAACCGGGATGCGGCAATGGCGAGCTGACACTGGCGCTGGCACGGCGCTGCGAGCGCCTGCTGGCGGCCGACCTCTCGGCCGAAGCGCTGGGGCTCACGCAGCAGCGGCTGCTCGACGCCGGAGGCGGCGGCAACGTCAGCCTCGCGCAGCACCGGCTGCCGCAGGACTGGCCGCGCATCCTGCCCGGCGCCGACAAGTTTGACTTGATCGTCCTCAGCGAGATCGCCTATTACCTGTCGCCGGAAGAGCTGGCGCGCGTGGTCGAACACTGCATCGCCAG
The DNA here is from genome assembly GCF_046113285.1 of Janthinobacterium aestuarii. Classification (NCBI taxonomy): domain Bacteria; kingdom Pseudomonadati; phylum Pseudomonadota; class Betaproteobacteria; order Burkholderiales; family Oxalobacteraceae; genus Janthinobacterium; species Janthinobacterium aestuarii. The sequence continues at coordinate 1,760,251 of NZ_CP142524.1, read as the reverse complement.
CCTGGCGCCGGGCGGCAGCATCGCCCTGTGCCACTGGCGCGCGCCATTCGCGCAACGCATCATCTCGACCGTGCGCGTGCATGCGGCGTTCGAGGATGCGCCCGGCCTGCACCGCGTGCTGCGCCACGAAGAGACCGACTTCCTGCTGGGGATCTGGTCGAACGATGCGCGCTCGGTGGCGCAGCGCGAGGGCTTTGCATGATCGGCGTCGTGGTGCCCGTACATGACGAGGAAGCGTGCCTGGATGCCTGCCTGGAGGCATTGCGCCTTGCCGTCACCTGCCCCCGACTGTCCGGAGAAGCGGTGTGCATCGTCATCGTGCTCGACGCCTGCAGCGACCAGTCGCAACGCATCGTGCTGACGCACGCCATGCAGACGGACCTGCGCTGGCGCCTCGACTGTATCGCCGTCAATGTGCGTAACGTGGGCAGCGCGCGCGCCGCGGGCGCGCAGGAGCTGCTGCAACGCGGTGCCCGCTGGCTGGCCTTCACGGATGCGGATACGCGCGTCTCGCCATCGTGGCTGAGTACACAGCTGGGCCTGAATGCCGATGCCGTCTGCGGCACGGTGGCCGTGGACGACTGGTCGCCGCACGGCGACAACGCCGGGGCGCTGCTTGCCCACTTCAGCCGCACCTATACCGATGCCGACGGCCACCGCCACATCCATGGCGCCAACTTCGGCGTGTGCGCCAGCGCCTACCTGCGCGCCGGCGGCTTCGCGCCACTGGCTTGCAGCGAAGACGTGGCCATGGTGGCCGCGCTGCAAGCGTGCGGCGCGCACATCGCCTGGAGCGCCGCGCCGCGCGTCACCACCAGCGCCCGCCGCCATGCCAGGGCACGGGGCGGCTTTGGCGATACCTTGCAGCAGGTGGTGGCGGAGATGGAAGCGTCACCACACCTGACGCTGACTTAGAACCTGTCCCAGCGGATGCATACATCCCCTGGGACAGGCTCTTAGCGCATCGCCTCCTGCAAGCCCGGCGCAAACTCCGCGCCATGCTTGACCTGCGCGGTAGATGCCTTCAGGGTGGCGCCGATCGGCTCGGCGCGGCCCGCCAGGCATTGCCCCAGGAAGTTTTCCGTCACGGCATTGAAGGCGATGTTGTTGACGGGCCGGGCAAAGCCATGGCCCTCATCGGGGAACAGCACATAGGTGACGGGAATATTCTTCGCCGCCATGGCCGCCACGATCTGGTCCGATTCAGCCACGTTGACTCTCGGGTCGTTCGCTCCCTGGCCGATCAGCAGCGGGCGCTGGATATTCTGCGCAAAGTTCAGCGGCGAGCGTTCCTTGAGCAGCGCCTTGCCCTCTTCCGTGGTCGGGTCGCCCATGCGTTTGTAGAACTGCTGCTTGCCCGCTTCCCAGTACGGCGGGATGGTTTGCAGCAAGGTAAACAGGTTCGACGGGCCGACGATGTCGACGCCGCAGGCAAACGTCGTCGGCGTGAACGCCATGCCGGCCAGGGTGGCGTAGCCGCCGTAGGAGCCGCCCATGATGGCCACCTTGTCGGCGCTGGTCACGCCGCTTTTCACCGCCCATTGCACCGCATCGAGCAAATCGTCATGCATCTTGCGGCCCCACTGCAAGTCGCCGGCCGAGATGAATTGCTTGCCGAAGCCCGTCGAGCCGCGGAAGTTCACCGACAGCACGGCATAGCCGCGGTTGGCCAGCCACTGATGGTAACCGTTATAGCCATAGGTGTCGCGCGCCCACGGTCCGCCGTGCACCAGCAGCACCATCGGCACCGCCTGCGTGGCCTTGCCGCCGGCGCCCGCCTTCGACGCCTGCGGCAGGGTCAGGTAAGACACGAGGTTCAGGCCGTCGCGCGCCTTGATTTGCTGCGGATACATGGGCACCAGCGGCGCGCCTTCCAGTTCCGGACGCGTCACGTACAGCCGCGTGAGCTTTTTGGTCTTGCGCTCGTATAGCCAGCTCGATGGGGGCGCCGTGACGGCATCGACACTCACCAGCCATTTATCGTCGGCATCCGTGCGCGAGGTCACCGTGAACTGGCCCCGGGTATTTTTCTTCAGGAACTCCAGGTCGGCTTTCAGATCGTCCGCCAACGGCAGATATTCCTGCTGCAGGTAATTGACCGTATAGGCCTGCACCCGGCCCGTGCGCGTGTCGTACAGCGCATCGGCGATGTCGGCGCGCGGGTCTTGCGCCATGACCGTGGTCTTGCCGCTGGCCACGTCCTGCGCCAGCAGCGCCGAGGTATTGCGGCCGCGCGAATCGGTCCAGTACAAGGTCTTGCCGTCGACCGTAAACGCCAGCGGCGCCGTCGTCTGCGAGTCTTCCAGGCCCACTTCGGTCAGCGGCGTGCTCTCGACCTTGCCGTCCGTCAGGCGAAAATACTGCATGCCGCCATCGGCGCGCGCCTTGCTGGCCATACGCAGATTGAGCAATTCATCGGCCAGGTAGCCGCCATAGCCATCGTTCTGCTGCACCAGGGTCAGCTTGCCGCTGGCCAGGTCCAGGCTGTACACGTCGTGCCAGCGCGCATCGCGGTTATTGATGCCGACGAGAATCCGGTCCTTGACCTTGCTGCTGATCTGGACGATGCGCACGCGCGTCTTCTCGAACGGCGTGTAATTGACCTGCTTGCCGGTCGCCACGTTCACGCCGTACAGCAGGAAATTCTCGTCGCCGCCCTTGTCCTGGATGAACAGCAGGGTTGTCGAATCGGGCGACCAGAAGCTGCCGCGGATGGGACGCACCTTTTCTTCCGTCAGCGGCCGCGCCTGCGCCAGGTCGCCGGCCGGCGCCACCCACACATTGAGCACGCCATCGCGCGGCGCGATCCACGACAGCCAACGTCCATCGGGGCTGAGCTTGCCGCCGGACTTGCTGGGATTGCCGAACAGCTTGGTGCGCTCGATCAGCGGCGTTTCCTTGACAGGGGCTTGGGCATGCGCCGGCAGGGCGCTGGCGAACAACAGGGCAGGCAGGACATAGCGAATCATGGACACCTCATGGTTGTGGGATGAAGGAAAACATAATCATGGTGCATGTGCCAGCAAATCATAGGTCAAAGCCGTGCTGCCAGGTTGATGACAGCGACAGGGGACGAAAATCGGGGCACAGGAAGGTGGAAAGGAGGGATGAACTGCATAGCAGATGATGCATGCCCGCATGGCGACGGCGGACAGTTCGGATGTGGCTTGCGTTCAACCGTGCAGCACCGGGGCAGCGGTCGCACCGTGCTGCGGCAGTTCCACGCGAACTTTTAAAGCGATAACGAGAGCGGCGAACAGCATCACAACGCCAGCAATCATGAAAACGCCTGTCACTCCACCAAAGCCGAACATAATGCCACCCAATGCAGCGCCGGCAGCTATTGAAGATTGCACCGCAGCGACGACCATGCCGCCTGCTGTCTCCGCTTGATCCGGGACAGCACGGGCTACCCAGTTGGACCAGGCGACAGGTACGCCGCCGAACGCCAGGCCCCACAGAGCGACCAAAAACATCAGGCCTGTTCCTTGGACTGGCAGCAGGATCATGCCGAATGCCGCCAAGCCCACCAGCGCAGGCATGAGCACTAAAGTGGCACGCAGGCTACGCTCCATTAGCCAGCCGGCCAGCAGCGTGCCAACGAAGTTGGCGACACCAAAACCCAGGAGCATCAGAGACAAACCATTTACATCTATATGGACAACGCTTTCAAGAGCGGGGCGAATATAGGTGAACAATGCATATTGCCCGGTATGGGCCAGTACGCAGCCCAACATCCCGATCCCGATCCCCGGGCGACGGAGCAATCGCAGCACCGATGTGGTACGCGTCATCGTGCGCGGCGCCATACGGGGCAGCGTGAACAATTGAAACAAAAGTGTCAGCCCTCCGACAGCCGCGGCTGCTATAAATGCACTGCGCCAGCCATATATCCCCCCTAAGTAACTGCCCAGCGGTACGGAAACGACCGTCCCGACGGCGATGCCACTGAATATGATGGATAGCGCTCGCGGCACCAGCTTTGCCGGCACCAGACGCATGGCCACGGCTGCCGCCATGCTCCAGAAACCTCCTAACGCGACGCCCAGAAGAATGCGCATCACCAATAATACTGTCAAGCTTGAGGACAACGCCACCAGCAAGTTGGAGGCGATCATCAGCACCGTGAAAGCCAACAAGACGATACGCCGGTCAAAATTACGCGTGAGAACTGGCACCGACAGCCCGGCGAACATGGCCACTACGGCCGTCACCGTCACTGCCTGACCAGCTAGTGCCTCCGATACGCCAAGATCGAAGGCCATCGGGGTCAGCAGACTGGCTGGCAGGTACTCCGCCGTCAGTAAACCGAAAACCCCCATGGCCAGTGAAAACACTGCCATCCATGCCGCTGTCGCTGGCTCTGGAACAGACACATCGTTCGCGTTGGGCGTTTGCTCGGTAGCAAAAACATCGTTGTTCATCTCTGAAATCCCTAAAACAATCGGAGTCGAAAGTCTAGAGGTAAAATGCAGGATGATCTATGATGGCAAGTCCGGATGTTTTGATCGAAACACCTAAAATGAGCAAGCAAAATCAAATTTTTCCATTATCTAATCTCGTCAATGAACTATTGACAGGCATGCGCCTGCGTGGAGTCCAGTACCGCCGTATTCAGACCGGTCCAGCTTTCGGCATAGGCTTTGAAGACAAGCCAGGCCACGCCTACTTCCACTTCCTCGCTGTTGGCACTGCCTTCCTGTGTACCGATGATGGTGAGTTGCATAAGCTGTCCGCCGGTAGCGCGGTGTTCATGCCTCACGGCAGGAGACATCAGCTTCTATCGGATGCGGGTATTGCGTTTCAGGACATCGAAAAGTTCGATGTCGCGCCCCTGGGTGAATCCGTTAGCGGAGTAGACACATGTCCCAGTACGCACCCCGTGCCCAGTGCCGTTATTTTTTACGGCTGCATGGAATTCGATCTCGGCGGGATGCAAGGGATCGGCAAGCTGATGCCAATTGTCATGGTGGCTGACACGCAAGCGCAAGGCTATCCCGGGTTGCTGCCTGTTCTTGAGTCAATGAAGCGTGAAATCTGTGCCGGCCGTATTGGCTTTGCAGGCATTCTGGCTCGCCTGGCGGAGGTCGCTGCAGCAATGATCGTGCGCGGCTGGATTGAATGCGGTTGTGAAAACGCTTCCGGTCTCCTGGCCGCCTTGCGTGATCCGCGCCTTGCTCGCGCCATATTGGCGCTGCACCGCCAGCCTGGTCGTGAATGGACAGTTGCGCAGTTGGCTGCGGAGTGCCATATCTCCCGCTCTGTTTTCGCCCAACGCTTTGAAACCACCATCGGGGTGCCGCCCCTGCGCTATGCCACGGAATTGAGAATGCGCCTTGCGAGACAATTGCTCACTCACGAAAGCGTGTCCATCGACGTCGTCGCCCGACGCCTTGGCTATACATCGCAAGCCGCGTTCAGTCGTGCTTTTAAGCGCGTCATCGGCACGCCGCCGGGTGCCTGTCGGCAAATGCTTTGAGGAGAATAGCGGAGGGAAGCGCTGATCAATCCATTTTTCAGCGACATAACCGCACGGTGCGTTACGACTGGTTGGCCCATTATTTGTTTGAAACGCTCGAGGATATCGAGGATTTGGCAACCCGCTGGCTGTGGACTTGCAATCACGACCGGCCCAACATCGGACCTGGCGCCATCACGCCAAAACAGAAGCTTGCCATGGCCGCTCAAGCTCTACTTTTAACGCGCTCTAAAAATGGGGGGGATTACCATCCATGCCTGCGAAGGGAAATGGCCGAATAGACGGCACACCTCTTCGGGAATGAGGTCGTCGCCAAATAATCGTAGCGACGCTTCACATCTGTTGATGAAGCCCATCTGTCTCCCTGTTCACGACTGACCGCTTGTGGCCGGAGGCTGCTTAAAAGGCATCACCTAAGCATAGCGGACGCGCAGCGTCTCACTTTACAAGCGCTCGTCGTTAGAACCATGGATCGAAGTACTCGGGAGCAGAAGCCTTGCCTCCCTCATTGGCGCACCAAACCGTAACACGGCGCCTGACGTTGACAGCACCAACACCAAGCCGCCCTTGATTGTTATTTGATCAAATGGATTGGATTGATCCGAAACAAACGTCCAAACAGGTTCATGATTTTGCAGCGATTCCAAAACGACTACGCCGATTGAGCCGTGTTCCGCAGCCTCTCCGCACTTAACCATGTACCGTCCACCATACAACTCTTCTTGCGCCAGAATCGCGACATTGAGCCAACCGCCAAGTTCCCGTTTTTCACGTACCCTGGCCATTCTGGTTGCGTGCACGTCGTAGAGATCACCATTGCTGCACAGAAGGCCATTACAGCTTCGCACCTCCTGGTTCTTCCACTTTGTTGCCATCACTGTCATTGATTCCATACTTAGAAATGGACGACTGCATGCCCTGAATTAAACAAGCTCTATTCTATCGGGCGGCTGCTCTTGCAGTCGTTAGCGTCGCTGAAAGTAGCCCGGGAAAATTCGACGCAGAATCGACTTGCGTTCAGAATCGTTGAAGACGATTGTGTTCTTGCCCGTAAAGGCAGGCAAGCAGCAGCGCATGCCTGTTCAACGTCCGCTCCCGGCCCAACAGCAGCTTTCCAATATCTTTTTCTACGCACTTAATCAATGCCCATTTCATCCAGCCAAGATTCAAGTCCGAGCTCTTTTGCGGTTTGGATAAGGCATTTCTTTTCCTCGACGGAAGTTTTTTTCAACTCCGCTGAAATCTCTTCGAGTACCGCGACATCGTCGTCCAAGGCGTCGCCGGCTCGACTATTTATATATTGTGTGGCGAAAATTATGGCGCGTGCAAGTGTTTTGATATGACTCTCCGTGAATCGAAAAATATGCTCATCGGCGTCCGTCTTTGGCCGCTAGCGGCCCATGAGCATAACGACTTAGCAAGCGAGAAAGGTCACGTATTGTCACGTCAACGCGAATGACTGTTCCTGGCCGATGTCAGCCCTACGGCGTACGGCAACTGTCGCCCCAGAGCAGAGGCAGAGCGCCACATGTTTAATCGTGCAAAACAATCTGAACTTCGATGCTTCGCGTTGTCGCAAGCGCGCGGAGAAAGGTGCGGAGCATTCGAATCTCATCGCCAATCGCGCCGCTAGCACTTGGCAGGCCACAGACTAACACCCGCGCAGGTAATGCACACTCGCTGGCATTACAGAGCATATCTTGAAGAAAGACCCAAGTTATTTCCGTATCGATTGGCACGCCAAAAGCGACCGCAACGGATTGACGAACGAACAAAGCATTCTTGGCGTAGGTAAGATCTATCGTTACTTGCTTGCTGCACATATCTGTCGAGTCAATCATGGCCTGGCGCAGCTCTAACGCAGCGTCCGCTTCTGTAAACGGAAAAACCCAGCACCTATATTATACAAACGTATAATAAACAGTACTGGGTTTCTATACAGCTTGCGCTGTAACTCCTTGAATCTAATGGTCGGGGCGAGAAGATTCGAACTTCCGACCCCATGCACCCCATGCATGTACGCTACCAGGCTGCGCTACGCCCCGACGAGGTGGGAATTATAGCAGACGCTTTTAGGTTTTTGCCATGCTTTTGCGCGCGATTCATGTCGATCTGCGCAAACTTTTTTGCATGTCCCGCTCAAGCGCCCTATTCGCTCAGCAGCAGCGCCGTCAGGACGATGCGAAAGCCCGCGATCAGCGGTTCGACCTTCACGTCCGGATGGTGAATGAAGCGCACGGGCAAGCCCTGATACAGCGCCACCAGGGCATCGAGGCGCCCCTGCAACATCTCCTCGTCGGCCGGCAAGCCGCGCTTGATGCGCGCATCCCGGATGATGGAGAGAAATAACTGGCGCGAACGCCGGTCCGAGCATTGCAGCATTTCCGCGATCGCCGGATTGCGCGACGCTTCGGCAAAGATTTCCAGCGGCATCATCCACGTGGTCGGGTCCAGCGCTTCGAGCACATGCTCGCCCGCATTGTCGATCACGGCCTGCAGCGGGTCTTCGCGCTGCGCCAGGTCCTGCATCAAATTGGAGACGCGCTCCGTATTCTGCATGACGAAGGCGGCGATGATCGCATCCTTGCTGTCAAAATAATTATAGATGTGGCCCGCGCTCATGCCGGCCGCCTTCGATATCTCGGCCATGCTGGCGCCGTGGAAACCGCGGCGGCTGAAGCAGCTTTCGGCCGCGTCGAGCACCTGCTTGCGCCGCGTGTTGGCGCGCTCGGGATCCGGATGCTTCTTTTCAACTTGGTTCATGACTTTTCCAGTAGCGCGCCGGCCCTGCCCTTGCGGGCAAGGCCGGCGTCGGCGTCCCCGTGATTATTGGGCGCCGCCAGCCGCCGCGACGGCCGTCTGCTCAGGCTGCCAACCGCCGCCCAGCACCTTGTACAAGGTGACCAGGTTGGTCGATTTGGCCAGGCGCGCCGTGATCAGGCTTTGCTGCGCCGTGTACAGCGCGCGCTGGGCCACCAGGGCGTTCAGGTAGGACTCGGCGCCCTGCTTGTAGCGCGCATCGTGGATGGTGTAGCTCTTCGTCGACGCCTCGACCAGCGAGACCTGCGACTGCAGGCGCTCGTCGATGGTGCCGCGCTGGGCCAGCGCATCGGACACTTCGCGGAAGGCGACCTGGATCGCCTTTTCGTATTGCGCCACGGAGATTTCACGCTGCACCTTGGCGATATCGAGGTTGGCGCGGTTCACGCCGCCATCGAAGATCGGCAAGCTGATCTGCGGCAAGAAACTCCACGTGCCGCTGCCCGCCTTGAACAGGCCCGACAGGTTGTCGCTGACCGAACCGGCCGTGGCCGTCAGCGAAATGCGCGGGAAGAAAGCCGCGCGCGCCGCGCCGATGTTGGCGTTGGCGGCGCGCAAGGTGCGCTCCGCCGCCAGCACGTCGGGACGGCGTTGCAACACGTCCGACGGCACGCCGGACGGAATGTCCGTCAGCGCCGTCACGGTGCCGAACTCGGCTGGCGGCAGCAGGTCGGCCGGCACGGGGCCGCCCACCAGCAAGACCAGCGCGTTCTGGTCCAGCGCCACCTGGCTCGTGTAGACAGCCACGTCGGAACGGGCCGACTCGACGCTGGTCTGGGTATCGTACTTGTCCAGGCCCGAGGTGGCGCCCGCGCTGAAGCGGCGCACGGCCAGGTCATACGACGACTGCTGGCTCTTCAGGGTGTCCTGCGCCACGCGCAGACGCTGCTGGTCGGCCACCAGGTTCAGATAGGTGCTGGCCACTTCGGCCACCAGGCTGATCTGCTGCGCACGGCGTGCTTCTTCCGTGCCCAGGTATTGCTCCAGCGCGCTGTCGGACAGGCTGCGCACGCGGCCGAAGAAGTCCAGCTCGTAGGCCGATACGCCCAGGTTCGCCGTGTACTGGCGGTTGATGGACGCTTCGCCCGTCGGGCTGGCGTTTTTCGAAATGCGCGTGGCCGACTGGCCGCCCGAGGCCGACAGGGTCGGGATCAGGGCGGCGCGTTCGATGCCGTACGTGGCGCGCGCCTTCTCGATGTTCAGGATCGAGACGCGCAGGTCGCGGTTGTTGGCCAGGGCCAGTTCCAGTACCTGGCGCAGGCGCGCATCGGCAAAGAACTCGCGCCAGGCGACGTCCGCCACCGGCTTGGCGTCGGCGGCGGCCGTGTCGGCCTTGTAGGAAGGGCCCGTCGGCCACGCCGTCGGCGCCGGCGCTGCCGGACGCTCGTACGTGGGAGCCAGGCTGCAACCGGCCAACAAGGCCAGCGCCGCCATGGAGAGTAGTGATTTTTTCATATTAATGTGCATCCTTGGAAAGCGTGACGGCTGGCGAACCAGGCGTCGCCGGCGTGGCGGGCGCGTCCGGCTTCGAGAAGAAGCCGCGCACCAGCACGAAGAACACCGGCACGAAGAAGATACCGAGGAACGTGGCCGTCAACATACCGCCCAGCACGCCGATACCGATGGCGTTCTGGCTGCCGGAACCGGCGCCGCTGGAAATGGCCAGCGGCAACACGCCCAGGCCGAAGGCAATCGAGGTCATCAGAATCGGACGCAGACGCAGACGCACCGCATGCAAGGTCGCGTCCAGCAGCGACATGCCCGATTCCTGCATTTCCTTGGCAAATTCCACGATCAGAATCGCGTTCTTCGCCGACAGACCCACCACCGTGAGCAAGCCCACCTGGAAGTACACGTCGTTCGACAGGCCGAACAGCCACGTGCCGAGCACGGCGCCGATCACGCCCAGCGGCACGACCAGCAGCACGGAGAATGGAATCGACCAGCTTTCATACAGCGCAGCCAGACACAGGAAGACGATCAGCAGCGACAGCGCGTACAGCTGCGGCGTCTGCGAACCGGATTCGCGCTCTTCCAGCGATACGCCGGTCCAGCTGAAGCCGATGCCAGGCGGCAACTTCGCCACCATCTCTTCCATCGCGTTCATGGCGGCGCCCGTGCTCTGGCCCGGCGCCGGCGTACCGAGGATCTCGACCGACGGCAAGCCGTTGTAGCGTTCCAGGCGTGGCGACGCGTAAATCCACTTGCCGGTGGCAAAGGCGGAGAACGGCACCATCTGGCCAGCCGTGTTGCGCACGAACCACTTGTTCAAGTCTTCCGGCAGCATGCGCGATTCGGCATTGCCTTGCATGAACACTTTCTTCACGCGGCCACGGTCGAGGAAGTCGTTCACATACGAGCTACCCCAGCCCACGCTCAGCACGCGGTTGATTTCCGATATCTGCAAGCCCAGCGCGGTGGCTTTCTGCTGGTCGATGTCGATCTTGTATTGCGGCGTATCTTCCTGGCCGTTCGGGCGCACGCCCACCATGGCCGGGTTTTGCGACGCCATGCCCAGCAACTGGTTACGCGCCGCCATCAGGGCGTCATGGCCGACACCGCCGATATCCTGCAGCTGCATGTCGAAACCGGTGGCGTTACCCAGTTCCAGCACGGCAGGCGGAGCGAAGGTAAATACCATCGCATCCTTGATCTGCAACAACTTGCCCATGGCGCGACCGGCCACGGCCGGCGCTTTTTGCGCCACGTCCTTGCGCAGCGACCAGTCTTTCAGGCGCACGAAGGCGATACCCGTATTCTGGCCGTTACCGCCGAAGCTGAAACCGGCGACGGCAAACACGGAAGCGACGTTGTCTTTCTCGCTGTTCATGAAGTGGTCTTCGACCTGTTCGATCACTTTCAGGGTGCGCTCTTGCGTGGCGCCCGTCGGCAATTGAATCTGCGTAAACAGGATGCCCTGGTCTTCTTCCGGCAGGAAGGAGGTCGGCAGGCGCATGAAGATGAACACCAGGCCAGCCAGCAGCAGCACGTACAGCAGCATCGAGCGGAAACGGTGCGTGATCATGGCGCCGACCCAGCCCTGGTATTTATTGCTGCTGCGGTCGAAGCTGCGGTTGAACCAGCCGAAGAAACCCTTGTTCGTCGCGTGATGGCCCTTCTCGACCGGTTTCAACAGGGTGGCGCACAAGGCTGGCGTAAACACCAGCGCGACGACGACGGACAGCACCATCGACGACACGATCGTGATCGAGAACTGGCGGTAAATCACGCCCGTCGAACCGCCGAAGAAGGCCATCGGCACGAACACGGCCGACAGCACCATGGCGATACCGACCAGCGCGCCCGTGATCTGCGTCATGGACTTGCGCGTCGCTTCCAGCGGCGACAAGCCCTCTTCGCTCATCACGCGCTCGACGTTTTCCACCACCACGATCGCATCGTCGACCAGCAGGCCGATGGCCAGCACCATGGCGAACATGGTGAGCGTATTGATCGAATAGCCGAACGCATTCAGGATGCCGAAGGTACCGAGCAGCACGACCGGCACGGCCATGGTCGGGATCAGGGTGGCGCGGAAGTTTTGCAGGAACAAATACATCACCAGGAACACCAGGATGACGGCTTCGACCAGGGTTTTCACCACTTCTTCGATGGACAGTTTCACGAACGGAGTGGTGTCGAACGCCACCTGGTAGCTCATGCCTTCAGGGAATTGCTTGCTCAGGTTGCCCAGCATGGCTTTCGCCGCATTGGCCGTATCGAGCGCGTTGGCGCCCGTCGCCAGCTTGATCGCCACGCCGGTGGCCGCATGGCCGTTGTAGCGGGCCACGGTGTTGTAGTTCTCGCGGCCCAGTTCCATGCTGGCCACGTCCTTCAGGTACACCATGGCACCGTTGGTCGTGGTTTTCAGCAAGATGGCGCCGAACTGCTCCACCGTTTGCAAACGGCTTTGCGCCGACACGGTCGCGTTCAGCTGCTGGCCCTTGACGGACGGCGTGCCGCCCAATTCACCGGCCGACACTTCCGCATTCTGCGCCTGCACGGCCGTGATCACGTCCGCCGGGGTCAGGTTAAAACTTTGCAGCTTGGCCGGGTCGAGCCAGATACGCATGGCGTACTGCGAACCGAACAGGGTTACATCGCCCACGCCGGCAACACGGCTCAGCGGATCGACGACGTTGGCGGCCACATAGTCGCTCAAGTCGGTCTGGTCCATCTTGCCGTTTTCGGAAATGAAGCCGAACACCATCAGGAAGTTCTTCGTGGCTTTCGACACGACAAGACCCTGTTGCGTGACAGCCGTCGGCAGCAGTGGCGTGGCCAGCTGCAGCTTGTTCTGTACCTGCACCTGGGCGATGTCGGGATTGGTGCCGCTGGTAAACGTCAAGGTGATGCTGATGCCGCCAGTCGCATCGCTCGACGAAGACATGTAGCGCAAGCCGTCGATACCCTTCATCTTTTGTTCGATGACCTGGGTGACCGCATCTTCCACGGTCTTGGCGGAGGCGCCAGGGTAGGAGCCGCTGATCGAAATCGACGGCGGAGCGATGCTCGGGTACTGCGCGATCGGCAGGCTGAGGATCGAAATCACGCCGGCAAGCATGATGACGATCGCGACCACCCAGGCAAAAATCGGGCGGTCAATGAAAAAACGGGCCATTAATATTCTCCTGAATTAGTGGGCGCTGGCAGCCGATGCGGCGGCAGAAGCGGCAGCGGCGGGCGCTGGCGCAGGAGCAGCTTCGGCCTTGGCCGGCACGGCAACGGCCGGCGCGCCTGGCTTGACTTTTTGCAAGCCTTCCACGATCACGCGGTCGCCTGCGGCCAGGCCGGACGTCACCAGCCAGTTGGTGCCGACGGTGCCGCTGGTGGTCAGCACGCGCTGCTCGACCTTGTTTTCCTTGTTCAGGATCAGGGCCGTGGCCTGGCCCTTCTGGTTGCGCGTCACGCCCACTTGCGGCACGGTAATGGCTTTCTCATCCACGCCCGTTTCCAGCTGCGCACGCACGTACATACCTGGCAGCAATTCGCCTTTCGGGTTCGGGAACAGCGCGCGCAAGATCACGTTGCCGGTGGTCGGATCGACCGTCACGCCGGCAAACTGCAGCTTGCCCGATGCGCCGTACTTGCTGCCGTCCGGCAGGATCAAGTCGACCTTGGCCTGGCCTTCGCCCACTTTCTTCAGCGAGCCGTCGGCCATCTGGCGCTTCAGGCGCAGCAGGTCGGTGCTCGACTGGGTTACGTCGACATAGATCGGGTCGAGTTGCTGCACGGTGGTCAGCGCTTCGGCCTGGCCTGCCGTCACCAGCGCGCCGGCCGTCACGCTCGAACGGCTGGTGCGGCCGCTGATCGGCGCCGTCACGGTGCTGTAGCGCAGGTTGATGTTCGCCGATTCCAGCGCCGCAGTGGCGGACTCGACGTCTGCCTTCGCTTGCTCGAACGCGGCGACGGCATCATCGTACTCTTGACGGCTGACGCCTTCGATGGCCACCAGCTCCTTGTAGCGCGATGCTTTCGGACCGGCCGTCAGCAGGTTGGCCTTGGCTTTCGACAGGGCGGCCTTGGCCGAATTGGCGGCGGCTTGGTAAGTAGCGGAATCGATCTGATACAGGGCGGTGCCCGCTTTCACATCGCTCCCCTCGACGAACAGGCGCTTCTGGATCAAACCGCCCACTTGCGGGCGCACATCGGCGACCTGGTAGGCATTCGTGCGGCCGGGCAATTCGGCGCTCATCGGCAACGCGGCCGGATTAACAGTAAACACGACCACCTGCGGCGCTTGCTGCGCGTGAGGTGCTTCCTGTTTTTTACTGCAGCCGGCCATGATTACAGTGGCGCACAGAACGGCAATAGCGCCGCTCGTACGCGGCGACGTCAGGGAAAAGGTTGGTTGCATCTTGGACTTTCTGAAAAAGAAGCTGGCTAGTGTCGTTAGAAATGACTAAATTTATTAACGCAGATCAAAGAATGAACGATCATTCTAAAATCGTCAAGCAGCGTTACAATTGAAACAAAGTAACCTTTAAGCGTTTTTTGTTGCTAATGATGCAATTAAATGGCGACAACAACAGCAGGTGCGCACCAGCAGGATCCATCGGAAATTCAGGCCGGCGGCGGCAAAACGGCAAAGCGGGAGAGTTGGATTGAATCAATACTTTAGCAGGGTCAAGATTTCTTTGCTGAACCTGCCAACAAGTGTGCAACACTGCCGGCCCCCGCTGGCATGGCGGCGTGATTATTTACCAATGGTATCGAAAAGACATGCCACGGCGGACGCGCTAATATATTGACCACAGCGTGGCGAAGCGAGGACGCGATGACGACAGCACAGGCGCAAGGAACGGCGCAAGACGATGGCGCAGGCGGCCTGGACGCGCCGCCACTGCTGTCGACGGGCATCCCCGGTCTCGACACCATACTGACGGGCGGCCTGCTGTCCGAGCGCCTGTACCTGCTCGAAGGCGTGCCAGGCACAGGCAAGACCACCCTGGCGCTGCAGTTTCTGGCCGAAGGGGCGCGCAAGGGCACGCCCGTGCTGTATATCGCCCTGGCCGAATCCGAAATCGAGCTGCGCGCCGCGGCCCTGTCGCACGGCTGGGACCTGGCCGGCATCGCCATCGAAGAAGTGGCGCCCAGCGACGATATACTCGACCCCGAGCGCCAGTACACGATCTTCCACCCGTCGGAAATCGAACTGGCCTCGACCAACCAGCGTATCCTGGCCGCCATCGAAAAGCACCGTCCGGCCCGCCTCGTGCTCGATTCGCTGTCCGAACTGCAGCTGCTGGCGGAAAACCCCTTGCGCTACCGGCGCCAGGTCGTAGCGTTGAAACAATACCTGGCCAGCCGGCACTGCACCACCGTGCTGATCGACGACCGCTCCGCGCTGGACGACGGCTTGCAAGTGCGTAGCGTGGCCCATTGCGTGATCTCGCTGGAGCTGCAAAACCAGGACTATGGCAATGACCGCCGCCGCGTGCGGGTGGTGAAATACCGGGGCGTGGCGTTTCGCAGCGGCACGCACGACTACAAGATCGCCCGTGACGGCCTGGTCGTCTATCCCCGTCTGGTGGCGGCCGACACACGCCGCGATGGCGGCCATCGGCGCCTGTCGAGCGGCGTGCCCGAACTCGACGCCATGATAGGCGGCGGCCTGGAAGAAGGCATGAGCACGCTCCTTTCCGGCCCCGCCGGCAGCGGCAAGTCCACCCTGGCGGCGCAATTCGTACACGCGGCAACAACGCGCGGCGAACCGTGCGCCATGTTCCTGTTCGAGGAAGCGCGCAGCAAGCTCGTGAACCGGGCCGACAGCGTGGGCATGCGCCTGCAGGAGGCGCTCGACACGGGTTTGCTGAGCGCACAGCAGATCGATCCGGCCGAGATGACACCGGGCGAATTCGCCCAGGCCGTGGTCGACGCGGCGCAGCGGGGCGCCAGGGTGATCGTCATCGATAGCCTGAATGGCTACATGCATGCCGTGCCCGATGAACGCTTCCAGAGCACCTACCTGCATGAACTGCTCAATTACCTGAGCCAGCACGGCGTGGCCACCCTGCTCGTCGGCGTGCAGCAAAACATGCTGGGCACCTCGATGACGACGGCGGCCGACGCCAGCTACCTGGCCGACAGCGTCATCATGCTGCGCTACTACGAAACGGAAGGCGAGGTGCGGCAAGCCATTTCCGTCTTCAAGAAACGCGACAGCGCGCACGAGCGCACCATCCGCCGTTTCGAGATCAGCCCGCAGGGCATCCGCATCGGCCCGGCCCTGGCCGGCTTTCATGGCATCCTGTCGGGCTTGCCCACCATCGGCGGCACGCCTTTCCCTTAGGACTACCATGGAGCTGCGCATCCTGATCTACGCGCCTGCCGGCCAGGATGCCGCCCTGGCCGGCACGGTATTGGCGGGCAGCGCCATCGCCAGCCACGCCTGCCGCTCGCCCGGCGAACTGGCCGAGCAGCTGGCGCTGGGCGCCGGCGGCGTGCTGACGGTGGAAGAGGCGCTGCATGCTGGCGTGTACACCGTGCTCGACGCCTATGCCCGGCAGCAGCCGGACTGGTCCGACTTGCCCATCATCCTGCTGACGCACGCGGGACTCGATTCCCTGCCAGTGCGGCAAGCTATTTCCACCTTGGGCAACCTGACCCTGCTGGAACGCCCCGTGCACATCCTGACCCTGATCACCTCGGCGCACGCCATGCTGCGCGCGCGCCAGCGCCAGTACCAGTTGCGCGAGACGCAGCGGCGCAAGGACGAATTCATTGCCAGCCTCGGCCATGAACTGCGCAATCCGCTGGCGCCCATCAAGTCGTCGGTAACCCTGCTCAAGCACCTGTTTCCGGCATCGGCGCAGGTCGGCAAGGTGAGCGACGTGATCGAACGCCAGGTGACGCACCTGACGCGGCTGGTGGACGACTTGCTCGACGTGGCGCGCATCAGCAGCGGCAAGGTCCTGCTGCAGCGCAAGGAATTTGAATTACAGCAAGTGCTCGAGCATGTCATCGAACTATGCCTGCCTGCGGCCACCAGCCGGCACATCCGCATCACCGTCGATCTACCGCCGCATGCCGTGACATTGCACGCCGACTATGCCCGGGTGGTGCAGGTCTTTGCCAATATCGTCTCGAATGCCGTGAAATTCACGCCGGACGGCGGGCTCATCCACATTACGGCGCGCCTGGCGCAGGGCCAGTTGCAGGTGATGATCGAAGACAATGGCATCGGCATCGACCCGGACGCCATCGCGCGCATCTTTTCCATGTTCGAACAGGGACGCACGGTGGCGGGCCAGATGACCAGCGGCCTGGGCATCGGCCTCAGCCTGGCGCGCCAATTTGCCGAAATGCATGGCGGCAGCATCGAGGCCTACAGCGACGGCCCCGGACGTGGCAGCCGCTTCATCGTCACCCTGCCGGCCAGCGCCGGCGGTCCCGCACCCGCCACGCCGTCCGCCGCCAGAAGCGGCACGCCCGCCGGCGCGGGCCAGCCCGTGCCAGTGCTGGTGGTGGACGACAACCGCGACGCGGCCGATTCCCTGCAAAGCCTGTTCCAGCTCGAGGGCTATGCGGCCCAGGTCGCGTATGGCGGCGCGCAGGCGCTGGCGGCCGTCGACAGGATATGGCCGCAACTGGTGGTGATGGATCTGGGCATGCCGGACATGGATGGCTACGAGGCGGCGCGCCAGATCCGCCAGCGCGCGCACGGGCGCGACGTGCTGATGATCGCCTTGACGGGCTGGGGCCAGGGCGAAGCGCGCGCACGCACGGAGCAAGCCGGTTTCGACCATCACCTGACGAAACCCGTGGATTTCGACGCCATCACCGCCCTGCTGCGCGCGCACCTGGCGCGGCAGGAAGGGACGGCTACGCAAACGCCATAGCGCTTACTTCCACTTGCCGCGCAATTCCTGCACCTTTTGCTGCAGCAGTTCCGGCGTGGCGGCCTCGGGCGCCACGGGCATGCCCACGGCCAGCGACAGACGCGAGCGCAAGCCCGCCTTGAAGGCGCGCTCGAACAAATGGCCGTTGCGATGGCTCAACAGATGGCCCCACAAGCCGCGCAGCGCCAGCGGAATCACGGGTACCTTGCTGCGCTCGACGATCTTGGCGATGCCGCCCTTGAATTCGCTGATCTGGCCCGTGCGGGTCAACTTGCCTTCGGGGAAGATGCAGACCAGTTCGCCTTGATGCAGCGCTTGCGCGATATCGATGAAGGCTTTTTCCATCAGGAAAGGATCTTCCTTGGCCGGCGCGATGGGAATCGCCTTGGCCGTGCGGAAAATCCAGCCCATCAGCGGCATCTTGAAGATACGGTGGTCCATGACGAAGCGGATGGGACGCGGGCTGGCCGCCATGATGACGATGGCATCCACATAGCTGACGTGGTTGCAAACCAGCACGGCCGCGCCTTCCGCGGGGATGCGCTCGCCATCGACGACTTTGACCCGGTGCACGGTCTGGATGAGTATCCACGCCAGGAAGCGCATGAGGAATTCCGGCACCAGCGAGAAGATGTAGGCAGCCACCAGCGCATTCAGAATCGCCGTGACGAGGAACAGCTGGGGTATGGTGAAGCCTCGTCCCAGCAGCACGATGGCCACGCCGGCGGCCGCCACCATGAACAGGGCGTTCAGGATATTCATGCCGGCGATCGTGCGCGAAATGTGTTTCGGGTCGCAGCGCGTCTGGATCAGGGCGAACAGGGGCACGATGAAGAAGCCGCCGAACACGCCGATCATGACGATGTCGATCAAAATGCGCGGCACGCCCGCCTGGCCCACAAACGCCAGCGCGTCGACGATGTGCGTATTCGCATACGCATTGCTGGCGAAATACAGGTCGATGCCGAACAGCGACAGGCCGATGGAGCCGAACGGCACCAGGCCGATCTCGATCTTGTGGCCCGACAGCCGCTCGCACAGCAGGGAGCCCGTGCCGATACCGACGGAAAACACGGTCAGCAGCAGCACGAACACGCTGTGGTCGCCATGCAGGAAATCCTTCGAATACACGGGGAACTGGGCCAGGATCAGGGCGCCGTAAAACCAGAACCAGGAGTTGCCCAGCATGGCCAGGAAGACGGGGCGGTTCTTGCGCGAAAAATTCAGGTTGCGCAACGATTCGGCGACGAAGTTCAAACTCACCTTCAGCTCCGGCTCGGGCGCGGGCGTGCGCGGCACGCGGTAGCTGGCGATCAGGCCGAAGACGGCCACGGCGATGGTCGCGCCGGCCACCAGTTCCACGCCCAGCGGCTTGTGCACGATCAGCACGGCGCCGAGGATTTCACCCAATAAGATGCCGACAAACGTCCCCATCTCGATCAGGCCATTGCCGCCGACCAATTCCTCGGGTTTGAGCTGCTGCGGCAAATACGCATACTTGACGGGGCCGAACAGGGTCGAATGCACGCCCATGCCCACGACGGCCGCCACCAGCAGCCACAGCGTGTGCGTCATCCAGCCGGCGGCGGCCACGGCCATGATGGCCAGCTCCATCCATTTCACGAAACGGGCCAGGCCCGCCTTTTCGAATTTATCTGCCAGCTGGCCCGCCGTGGCCGAAAACACGACGTAGGGCAGGATGAACAGGCCGGGAATCAGATTCGTGATGGTGGACGGGTCGAGCGTGGTCCAGCTCAGCGCATCGTAGGCGAGGATCACCATCAGGGCCGTCTTGAACAGATTGTCGTTGAAGGCGCCAAAGAACTGGGTCCAGAAGAAGGGCCCGAAACGGCGCTGCGACAATAAGGAAAACTGGCTGCTTTGACTCATGGCATGGGGAACCGGCAATTAAGGAATTGCTAAAATACAGCACTATCTTGCGCGCGACAATCTGAATGTCGTCATATTGCTCGGCGTCAATACGGGAAACAACCTGCCACGCCATGCTGGCCATGTCTTCCTGATGCCGCCCCTGGCACTTGCCATGACGCAACAGAAATCGCCAGTCTCTTAATAATAAGGTAATGTGCGCATACTTCGGGCGCCTTCGCCCTGCCCTTCCAGGAAAGCTACTCCATGTTTGGATTGATCACGCTGTTCATCCTAGGCTTGCTGATTACCGCCTTCGTGCTGGCATTGCAATACCGCAGAAAGGTGGCCGATCTGGAGCTGCTGACGGCGCGCCTGCGCAAGGAAGTCAGCGGCATCCAGCAGCGCCTGCAAGCGCTGGAAGGCCAGGCACAAGCACCACTTGCCCCGCCCGCCGTAGAGAGTGTTGTGCCGGCGCCTGTGCCTGTTTCCGTGCCGACGCCGGTGCCCCAAGCGGCCATGATCGAGCCGGTCGAGCTGGCAAAGGCCGCGCCGGCGCCAGCCGCCCCCGTGACGCCCAAGCCGGTGCCACCCGCCGCGCCGGCTCCCGCCAAACCCGTCCCCGCCGCCCCGAATACCCCGTCCTGGATCGCGCGCCCGGATGGCCTGTTTGCCAAGGCGAAGAACTGGCTGTTTACCGGCAACCTGGTCGCCAAGCTGGGCTTGCTGATCCTCTTCCTCGGCGTCAGCTTCCTGCTCAAATACGTGTCGGCGCAGGTCACGCTGCCCATCGAACTGCGCCTGGCCGGCATCGCGCTGGCCGACATCGCCCTGCTGGCCTGGGCCTGGCGCATCCGCCTAAAACGTCCCGGCATCAGCTTGCCGCTGCAAGGCACGGCGCTGGCGATATTGATGCTGGTGACGTTCGGCGCCTTCCGCCTGTATGAACTGCTCCCGGCCGGCCTGGCGTTTGCCGTGCTGTTCGTGCTGACGGCGTTCACGTGTTTGCTGGCCGTGCTGCAAAACGCCGTCTGGCTGGCCGTCTTCGGCATCGTCGGCGGCTTTGCCGTACCCTTGCTCGTGTCGACGGGCAGCGGCAACCATATCGGCCTGTTCAGCTATTACGCGCTGCTCAATGCGGGCGTCTTCGCCATCGCCCTGAAACGCGCCTGGCGCGTGCTGAATGTGCTGAGCTTTGGCTTTACCTTCGTCGTCGCCACCACCTGGGGCCTGCTGCGCTACACCCCGGACAACTACCTGTCGACGCAACTGTTTTTGATCCTGTTCGTGCTGTTCTATATCGGCATCGCGATCGCCTACTGCGCACGCCAGGCGCCGCGCCTCAAGCACTACGTGGATGGCACGCTCGTGTTCGGCACGCCGCTGGCCGCCATGGGCCTGCAATACAGCCTGGTCTGGAATTTTAAATTTGGCCTGGCGTTTTCCGCCCTGGCCGCCGGTTTGACCTACACGGGGCTGGCCGTGGCCCTGTGGCGCAGGAACGGCTTCAAACTGCTGGCCGAAGCCTTCCTCGCGCTGGGCATCGTCTTCGGCACGCTGGCCATCCCGTTCGCCCTCGATGGCCGCTGGACGTCGGCCGCCTGGGCGCTGGAAGGCGCGGGCATCGTCTGGGTCGGCTTGCGCCAGCGCCAGACCCTGGCCTGGGCCTTCGGCCTGCTGGTGCAGGCAGCCGCGTGGATTGCCTTCCTCATCGCCATGCAGCAACTCAATACGGCATTGGCCCTGCAGGCCAACATCTGGCTCGGCTGCGCGCTGCTGGCCGCCGCCGCGCTGGTGATGGCCTACAATTTCCGCCGCCATGGCAGCCCCTTGCATCCGGAGTTCATGAGCAGCATGTCCGTGCTGTTCCTGACGGCCGCCACGGTCTGGCTGCTGGGCGGTATCTGGAACGAGATCCTGCTGCGCACGGACGCCGCCACGCAACTGAACCTGCTGACGATCAGCGCGCTGGCAGTGGCGGCCCTGCTGGCGGCACTGGCACGGCGCGAGCAATGGCATGCGCCGCGCGCGCTGCTGCTGGCCGTGCAGGTACTGGCCGGCATGGTCATGCTCAGCCGCGCCAGCTGGGCCTGGGACCAGCATCCGGCCAGCCTGTTCGGCGGCTCCTTCCTCAGCGCCCTGCTGCTGGGCGCCGGCGCCTTTGCCAGCGCCCGTTTCCTTGCGCTGCGCGCGCGCGGCGGCGACGAACTGCTGGCGCTAGTGGCGCGCCCGCTGCTGGTCTGGAGCGGCTTGCTGTGGTTTGCCGCCATCCTCGTGCCGCTCGTCAGCTGGCTGCTGCGCCTGATCGACGGCGACCTGACCATGCAGCCGCACGCGGGCGAACACTGGCTGGCGCTGTACCTGATCGCCGTGTGCGTTACGACGCCCGTGTTCGCCATCCTGGCCCGGCGTCTCGATTGGCCGCAACTGCGCTGGTTGACCGTGGCCGCCTGGCTCGGCCTGGGCCTGTGGAGCGCCAAGCTGCTGCTGGCGCTGTACCTGCGCGACTATCTGCCGACGGGCTTGAGCTGGCTGGCGCTGGCCTGCGCACTGGCGGCCGGCGAATACCTGCTGCGGGCCTGGCCGCAAGCGGGCTGGCCACTCGATGTGCGGGCGCAGCGTCTGCTGCACACGCTGCGCACGGCCGCGCCATGGCTGATGCTGTGGCCCGTGGGCGCCATGCACGTCAGCACCTGGCTGGCCCAGCATGAAGACAGCGTCAGCCCTGCCTGGGCCCGCTACTTGCCGGCCTGGGCCATGATGCTGGTACTGGCCTGGCTGATCCGCCGCTGCCGAGCAAACGCCTGGCCGGTGGCGCCGATTGCCGCCTGGTACCAGCGCACCCTGATACCGCTGGGCGCGCTGTGGTCGCTGCTGCTGATCGCCGCATGGAACGTCTTTGACGACGGCGCCATGGCACCGCTGCCCTACTTGCCGCTGCTCAATCCACTGGACCTGAGCACGGGCTTTGCCGTGCTGCTGGCCATTGCCAGCTACCGTTTATTCCCGGCCGGCCAGATCCCGCTGCCATCCCTGTGGCAAGCGCGCTTGCCCGTCGTGGCCGCGTGCTTGCTGTATGGCTGGTTCAACCTGATGCTGCTGCGCACGGTCTCTCACTACCTCGGCGTGCCCTACACCTTTGACGCCATGCTGGCCTCGCAGTTCGTGCAAGCGATGCTGTCGCTCGTGTGGAGTGTCACGGCCCTGCTGCTGATGCGCCATGCGGCCCGCCAGCAGCGGCGCCAGCAATGGAGTATGGGCGCCGTGCTGCTGGGACTGGTTGTCTTGAAACTGTTCCTGATCGACCTGTCGAACGTGGGCGGCATCGAACGCATCATCTCTTTCGTGGGTGTCGGCTTGCTGATGGTCTTGATCGGCTACCTGGCACCTTTTCCCAAGGCTGCCGCGACAGCGCCGGCCGAACCGCATCCGGGAGCCGCATGAAACCCATATTGATCTGTTGCAGCCTGCTGGTGGCGGGCGCCGCGCTGGCCGCGCCCGGCCAGGACCGGCCGCAGGACTATCGCTGGAGCATGCCCATCCAGGTGCCGGCCGGCGCGGGCATCGTCCAGCTATCGTTGCCCAGGGAAGTCTACCTGCACGCCAGCTCGGCCAGTCTGGCCGACCTGCGCCTGTTCGACGCCGACGGCAAGCGCCTGGCCTATGCCATCGGCGCGCCGCCCGCGCAATCGGCCACGCAGCGCACGAACATTCCAGCCCGTATCTTCCCCGTGACGGGCGCGCCGGCAACTGGCGATGGCTTGCAAGGCATCGATATCCGCACGGCCGACGATGGCCGGCTGCTGTCAGTCAGCACGCGCGCCGGCACGGCAGCGGCGACGACGGCGCTGCAGGCGCTGATCCTCGACCTGGGCAAGCAAGGGCAAGACAAGCGCATCGCCGCCCTGCGCTTCACGCCGCCGGCCCGCACGGACAATTACAGTGCACAAGTGCTGCTGGAAGTAAGCGACGACCTGAAGCAATGGGACGCCATCGGTACCACCACCCTGAATTGGCTCAGCAACAGCGACACGCAAACCCTGGCCAACGACAGCATCGCCTTTGCGCCGCGCGCGTTTCGTTATGCGCGCCTGAGCTGGCAAGCGGGCGAACCGCTGGCCTTTGCCGCGATCACGGCGCAAGCCGTCAGCGAAACGGACATCGCCGCGCCGCGCGCCAGCGTCGTGCTGCAAGGTGCGCCCGGCAAGCAGGACAATGAATGGCGCTACGCCACGCCCCTCGCCATTCCCGCCGACAGCATCGCCCTGCAATTGACGCAGACCAATACGGTGCTGCCCGTGACCCTGGGCGTGTATCGCCAGAACAGCTATGTTCCCCGGCACCGGCTGCACCTGCGCCAGCAGGCGCGTCCCGCGCAAGGCGCATATTTCGATCCCCTGCTGAGCACGACGTTTTACCGCATCAGCCTCGATGGCAAGGAACGGATTTCGGGCGACTTGGCCATGCCCGTGACGCAGACCAGCGAATGGGTGCTGCAGACATCCACGGAACACCCGCTCGCCACCGGCAATGCGCCCGCCTTGCGCCTGGGCTGGACACCAGCCACTGTCGTCTTCCTGGCCAGCGGCAAGCCGCCCTACCAGCTGGCATTCGGCAACAGCAACGCCGCCGCCGTCGCGCAGCCGCTGTCGCAGGTGGCGCCCGGCTTCAAGGCAGACGAATTGCTGGCGCTCAAGACGGCCAGCGCCGGCCCGCTCCAGACCAACGCCGGCGCTGAAGCCCCCCCGCGCGTCAGCAAGGACGGGGCGCCGTGGCGCTTGGCCGCACTGTGGGCCGCGCTTCTGCTGGGCGTGGCCGTACTGGGCTTTTTTGCGTGGCGCCTGCTGACGCAAATGAAAGAGGAACAAGGCAGTACGGACAAGCAGGAACATTAGCCGCTGAGCGCGGTACTCGCCGGCTCACTGCCGCAGCAGCGCCTTGAACGTCTGCGGCATCCAGGGACGTGCCGCCAGCATGAAGCTGATGGCCAGGCGCTCGTCACCAGGCAGACGCGCGTCTTCCTGGTGCTGCTGCGAAAATTCCACCGCCACTTGCTTCAGGCGCTCCAGCAAGGCTGCCGTGGATTTCTTCGACAGCATCACGTTCACCAGGCGCAGCAATTCCGTTTCGCCATCGAATTGCGAATTCAGGTAGTCGCCATAGGCTTCCTTTTTGAAATACGTGTGGATGGGACCGTTCGGTATCCACGCAAACGTGCGCGCCACCAGCAATTTGACCCGGTTATTCGGCAGCAGTTCCAGAAAACCGATCTTGTCGAGACGCAGCAGGTATTTCACGGCTTGCGCTTCGCTGATGTCGTAGATGGCGACGATCTGTTCCAGCGGCAGCAGGTTCAGGGCGGAGACGGCCACCACGAACAGCCGGGTGTCTTCGATGATTTCCTTTTCCTGCGCATACGTCAGGCCCGTGATCAGGGTGGGCGCGGCCTGGGCTGACTGCACGGCCAGCGCCAGCTGCTGGAAATCGCTGCCGATGGCCACCAGGATCTGGTCCAGCCGCTGCAGGGTAAATTGCTTCTGCGAAAACATCCGCTTGACGCTGGCTTCGGACACGCCGATGCGCTGGGCCAGCTCGGCATACGTGACGGAACGCGCTTTCAACAAGCGTTTCAAGGCCTCGATCAGGGCGTGGGTTTGCGGCATGCACTTCCTTTATAAAAATAGCATCGGTTCCAGCAGCAAAAAAGTAGCGCAATACGCTACCTGCGGTATGCCTGCCCGCTACGAGTAGCGTTTTCATTGACCAATTGCCCACAGTCTACAATGATGGCGTTGCCACTTGGCACACTTGAAGGAGAAACACATGAAACGCCTGCTGCCCCTCTGCCTGTCCCTGTCGCTGTTGACGCTTTCCGTGGCCACCCCTGGCCTGGTCCACGCCGCCGCCTCGGAGAACCTGTCGAAAGGCTCGCAAAACCTCAGCGACGGTTCCGCCATCGTCGTCGCCGGGTCCATGTCGATGCTGGTCGCCTCCGGCCAGGTCGTCGTTGCCAGCGTGGAAACGGTGGGCGAAGGCATCGTCATCGTGCTGAAAGGCGCTTCCGAAGCGGGCGGCGCATCCATCCAGATGAGCACGCAAGCGGCCAAGGGCCTGTCGCTGGCGGCCGGCACCGTGGTCAATGTGGTGGCGCTGTCCACCGGCCACATGCTGGTTCTTTCCGGCAAGGCCATCGCCTTCATCCCGAACGAACTGGGCAAGGCGCTGCTGCACCATTCCAAAGTGTAACCACCATGAAGAACGGAAATTCCATGAAACAGTTGCTCGCCATGACCCTGCTGTGCGCCGCCACCATGGCGCCGCTGGCCCAGGCCAACTCCGATACCACCAACGCGTCCGACAACGCCAGCATGGCCTCGGCCATCGTGCTGGTCGGCTCCATGTCGGTGCTGGCCGCCGCCGGTGAAATCGTCATCGACAAGGTGGAAGACGTGGCCGACGGCAGCGTGCTCGTGCTCAAAAGCGCGGCCACGGGCGCATCGTCCGCCGCCACGGCTTCCGTCAAGCTGAGCCAGAAAGCCATGCAAGGCCTGTCGCTGGCGGCCGGCACGGCCGTCAAGGTAGTGGCCGTCTCGACGGGCCACATGCTGATGCTGTCGGGCAAGGCCATCGCCTATGTGCCGAACGCGGCCGGCAACGCCATCCTCCACCATTCGAAAGCGTGAACCCCATGAAACGCCTGACCGTCATTGTTCTCAGCCTGGCCCTGGCCGGCACCGCCCATGCGGGGCGCTCGTGCGAGGAAAAGCAAACGGATGCGACCACCCTCGTGAAATCGATGGACCTGGCGCAAAAGACCCTGCAGGCGCTCGACGCCTCGGGCGCGCAGGTGGCGCTGGTGGCGCGTGCCGGCCAGGACCTGTCGAAGTACCATTTGCGCTATTCGCACATGGCGCTGGCCTGGCGCGACCACCCGAAAGGCCGCTGGCTGGTGGTGCATGAACTCAATGAATGCGGCACGGCGCAATCGTCACTGTACAACGAGGGACTCGGCAATTTCTTCATGGATGACGTGTTCATGTATGAAACCCTGATCCTGGTCCCGGGCCAGGATACGCAGCAGCAACTGGCGCGTCTGCTGACCAGCAACACGCCCAAGCGCCTGCATGAGCCGCACTACAATATGCTGGCCTACCCGTTTTCCACCAAGTACCAGAACTCGAACCAGTGGGTGCTGGAAACCCTGGCCGCCGCCAGCAACGAGCCTGGCAAGATCGAAACGCGCGCCGAAGCGCAAGGCTGGCTGCGCAGCGCCAGCTACGCGCCGCAAACGCTGAGCATCCCCGCCGCCACGCGCCTGGGCGCGCGCATGTTCCGCGCCAATATCGCCTTCGACGATCACCCGTTCGAGCGCCGCATGACGCGCCAGATCGACGTCGTCACCGTCGACTCCATCGTGCGCTTCATGCGCCAGCGCGAACCGCAGGTGCAGGAAATCGTCGTGCGGAACTAAGGACGCTTCAGCAGGCGGAACAGCGGCCCCGTCAGCAATACCAGCACCACCATGCGCGCGACGTGGAACGCCGTGACGATGGGCACGCCCAACTGCAGGGTCTTGGCCGTCAGCGACATTTCCGCGATGCCGCCGGGCGAAGTGGCCAGGATGGCCGTGCCCGGGTGGATGCCCAGCCAGTGCGCCAAGCCCAGCCCGAAGGCGGCCGCCAGCAGCAGCATCAGGACACTGCACAGGGCAACGCCGGCCAGGTAGCGGGGAGCGGCATGCAGGAAGGCGGGACTCAAGCGCGTGCCCAGGGCGATGCCGATGAACAGCTGGCCCGAGCGTATCATCCATTCGGGCAGGCGCGTCAGATGGATGCCGCACGCCGTCAGCAGCAGCGCGGCCAGCAGCGGGCCGATGACCCAGGCATTGGGCAACTGGCCCCGCTTGAAGGCGAGGGCCGCCAGCACCGTGATGCCGACCAGCAGCGTCAGCCCGCCATAGTCGACCAGTGCGGCGCCGGGCACGAAGCTTTCATACCCCGCGGCCAGACCATGGCTGCCCCAGTAGCGCACGCCGAAGGGAATGGTCGCCACCACCAGCATCATGCGCAAGCTGTGCGCGGCGGCGACCTTGCCCACATCGGCGCCATGGCGCTCGCTCTGCACCGCCATTTCGGACGCACCGCCGACAGCCATGGCAAAGAAGGCGGTGGCCTGGTCGACGCCGGAAAGGCGCCGCAGCAGCATGGCGCCGGATACCCCCAGCGCCAGCGCGAACAGCACGGCGCCGGCGATCCACGGCATATAGAGAATGAGGACGGCCAGCACGGGCGCCGTGAAATACAGGCCCAGGGCCGTGCCGATGGCCCACTGGCCCGCCTCGCGCACGCGCACGGGGCAGACCAGTTCGCGCCCTGCCAGGCGCAAGGCGGCCGTGGCAAACAGGGGGCCGATCATCCACGGCAGCGGCGTGTGCAGCCACAGGCAGATGGCGGCGCCCGCCAGCCCGGCGGCCAGCGCGGCAGCAAAGGCGCGCCAGCGCGGCCACCACGGCACCGTTAAAACACCCAGAGCTTATCGGCCGGCATGTGCAGCCAGTACTTGCCCGCGTCGAGCTTGTGGCGCGAATACGCGCGCAGGCTGATGTTCTCGGCGCCGCCGCGCTCGAACAGGCATTCCCAGCGGTCGCCCAGGTACATGCAGGTCAGGAGCGGCAGCTCGATGGCGTTGTCCACCTGCGTGGCGCTGATCTTCACCTCTTCGACGCGTATCATCGTCGTCACTTCCGTGCCCACGTTGGCGCCGCGCGCCACGCCCTGCATGGAGGCGCCGTCGACCAGCAGGCGCACGGCGCTGCCCTCGCGCTGCACCACCTTGCCGGGCAGGCGGTTGTTGCTGCCCATGAACTCGGCCGTAAACAGGGTGTCGGGCGTTTCATACATGCTTTGCGGCGTGCCCTGCTGCTCGATCTTGCCGTTATTGAGCAGCAGGATGCGGTCGGAAATGGCCATCGCCTCGCCCTGGTCATGCGTCACCATCAGCGCGGACAGCCCCAGGCGCACGATCAGCTCGCGCAGAAAGGCGCGCGCTTCTTCGCGCAGCTTGGCGTCCAGGTTCGACAGCGGTTCGTCGAGCAGGATCACGGGCGGGTTGTACACCAGCGCACGGGCGATCGCCACGCGCTGCTGCTGGCCGCCGGACAGCTGATGCGGATAGCGTTCGCCCAGGTGCCCCAGGCCCAGCTGCGTCAGCACTTCCTTGATGCGCGCGGCGATCTCCGTGCTGCCCATCTTGCGCAATTTGAGGCCATAGGCGACGTTGTCGAACACGGTCTTGTGCGGCCACAGCGCGTACGACTGGAACACCAGGCCCAGGTTGCGGTGCTCGGCCGGCATCTCGAAATGCTGCGCGCCGTCGAAGACATTGCGCTCGCCGATCTGTATCGTGCCCGCCTTCGGGCTTTCCAGTCCCGCCACAGCGCGCAGCAAGGTGGTCTTGCCGCTGCCCGAAGGCCCCAGCAGGGCGACCACTTCGCCTTTTTGCAGGTGCATCGAGACACCCTTCAGTATCTGGTTGGCGGCAGCGCCCGTGCCATAGTCCAGGTGCAGTTCATTGACGGTCAATTCATTCATGATGTGGTCTCATTTTCTAATTAGTTATGCAACTTCACGCCGAAGCGCAGCGCGATGCCCAGGCCGATGGCCACCAGGGTGATATTGATGAAGGACAGCGCCGCCACCAGGTCGGTCGAGCCACCTGCCCACAGCGATACCAGCATGGCGCCGATCACTTCCGTGCCCGGCGAGAGCAGGTACACGCCCGTCGAATATTCGCGCTCGAAGATCAGGAACACCATCAGCCAGGCGCCCAGCAAGCCGTATTTGATCAGCGGCAGGGTCACGTCGCGCGTCACCTGGCCGCGGCTGGCGCCGACGGCGCGCGCCGCCTCTTCCAGTTCCGGCCCCACCTGCAGCAGCGCCGTGGAAATGAGGCGCATGCCGTAGGCCATCCACACCACCGAATACGCGAGCCACAGGGCGAAAATCGTCGAGCGCACTTCGCGCAGCACGGGAATCACATGGCCGCTCAGCCACAGGGCCACGCCGTTGTCCATGCCTTTCAAGATGCCGTCGAGCCAGGCCGGCACGAACAGGAACACCCACAGGAACGACAGGCCGGCCAAGAGGCCCGGCACGGCGCGCGGCACCAGCACGCTGTAGTCGAGCAGGCGCGTGATGCCGTCCTGCTTGCGGTGCATCGCCAGCGCGATGAAGCTGTAGCAGCCGACGGCCAGCGCGCCGCCGACGACGCCGATCAGTATGGTGTTGACGATGCCGCGCACCAGCGACGGCTGGTCGAAAATGTCGCGGAAATGCTGCAAGGTCAAGACGTCGGCCAGGTGCACGCCCTCGCCCCAATACTGCACGAAGGAGCGCAGCACGATACCCGTCAACGGCAGGATGATGGTGAAGATCAGCCAGCCCGCCAGCAAAGCGAACGCCAGCCACTTCCAGCGGCCCAGCGGCATGGCCTTGCTGCGCGCGCCCTTGCCCTTGATCGACACATATTTGTTGGCGGATTTGAGCAGCCAGCGCTGTATCATCACCAGCGGCATGGTCACCATCACCAGGCAGACGGCGACGGCGGCCATCAGGTGATACGACGGCGTACCGAGCTTGTTCGTCAGTTTGTACAGATAGGTCGGCAGCACCAGGTGGCCTTCCGGATCGCCGAGCACCAGCACCAGGCCGAACACCTCGAAGCCGAGGAAAAATACCAGCACGCCCGCATACGCCAGCGCCGGCATGATCATCGGCAGCGACACGTTGAGCATCACCTGGATCGGCGAGGCGCCGGCCACGCGGGCCGCTTCCTCGACGTCCGAACCCAGGCTTTTCAGGGCCGACGAAGCGTACAGGTAGACGTGCGGCACGTGCGTCAGGCCGGCGATGATGACGATGCTGGTGAAGGAATAAATATTCCACGGCACGAAGCCGAGCAGCTCCTTGGCCCAGATCGAATAGAAGCCCACGGGCCCCATCGAGACGACGTAGCCGAAGCCCATCACCATCGGCGACACAAAGATCGGCACCAGCAGCATCGGGGCCACCCAGCCGCGGCCAGGCAGGTCCGTGCGCACCATCAAAAAGGCCAGCATGCCGCCCAGCGGCACGGCGATCACGGTCAGACCGAAGGCCAGCATCAGGCCATTCTTGAAAGCCATGGCGAAATCGGGATCATCGAAGATGAAACGGTAGGAATCAAAGCCAAATTCGCGCACGGGCATGAAAAACGGCGCGTTCAAAAAGCTCTGGTAAAAAATCAGGAACAGCGGCAGGAAGATGGCGACCAGCGTGATCGCCACGACCACGCCGCGCGGCCAGTTCAGGCGCGACAAGGGAGAGCGCGACCGTGCAGGCAGCGGCAAGATAGCAGTTTGCATGATGAATCCAATGAATGAAGGGTGCGGCGTGCGCCCGCAAGCCAGGCTCGCGGGCGGCCAAGACGGCATTGGCTATTTTTACTTCTTGCCGGCGGTCTCTTTCCACTGCTTCAGGAACGCCATGCGCTTGGCAGGTCCCAGAAATTGCAGGATGATCGGATGCACGGGAATCGGCTTGACGTTGGCCGCGCCGATTTCCTTGATCAGTTCCGCCGATGTCGTTTCGCCCGTGACGTCGGCGCGGATGGCGAACAGCTTGGCGCCGTTGGCGATGATGGTCTGGCCGCGGTGCGACAGGATGTAATCGAGCCACAGCTTGCTGGCGTTGACGTTCTTCGCATTCTTGTTGATGAACTGCACGCGCGACAGGATCAAGGTGTAATCCTTGGGCAGCACCACGCCGATCGACGGATCGGTCTTGGCGCGCACCAGGGCGTAGGAGCCGAGCACGTTGTAGCCGATCAGGTTTTCACCGGACGAGATGCGCTCCATCATGGTGCCCGTCGACGACTGCACGCGCACCTTGGCCGTGCCGAACGCGTTTTGCAGCGCCAGGAACTGCGGATATTCCTTCGCATCCTGCGCCATGAACATGAAGCCGACACCCGACTTTTCGATATCGTAGGTGGTGACCTTGTCCTTGAATTTCGGCGTGGCGATCAGCTTGACGAAGTCGTCGTGATTCTTCGGCACTTCCTTCGGATCGAGCAAACGCTTGTTGTAGACGATGGCGGCCGGCTCGAACGTGGTGCCGTAGGCCTGATCGTCCCACATGGCCCAGCCGGGGATCTTCGCCGCTTCGACCGACTTGTATTTCAGGGCGTAGCCGTCGGAGGCCAGGCGCATCTGCAAGTCCATCGCCGACGACCACATCACGTCGGCCGTATTGCCGCCGGCGGCCACTTCGGAAATGAAGCGGTTGTACACTTCCGTCGAATTCATGTCGTTGTATTCGACCGAGATGCCCGGATACAGCGCGCTGAAATCCTTGATCAGGGGCGCGGCGGCCTTGCTGTCGGTGGCGCTGTAGATCACCACCTTGCCTTCCTTCTTGGCCGCGTCGATGATCTTCTGGTAGTCGGCCGGATAACCTGCCGGCACCTGGGCGAAGGCGGCGCCGGTGGTACCCGCGAAAGCGGCTGCCAGGGCGATGGCGAGTATGGTCTTGGTTTGCATGGTTTGTCTCCGTCTGTGATTGTTGTATGGTTTGCTATTGGCTTCAGCGCATCAGGCCCAGTTCGGCGGCCTGCCTGGAATAGCGTTCGACCGCCTGGTTCACGTACTGCGTCAATTTGTCTCCCGTCAGCGCGAACGGATACATGCCCGCCTGCGTGCGCCACTGGGCAAACTGCGGCGTGGCCATGGCGCGTTCAAAACTGGCCACCCAGCGCTGGTAATCCGCTTCCGGCACCTGTGGCCCCATCCACACGCCGCGGATGATGGGCCACACCACATCGATGCCCTGCTCGCGCGCCGTCGGTACGCCGGCCAGCACGCCGGGCAGGCGCTTTTCCGACAGCACCGCCAGCACGCGCGCATGGCTGTCGCCCGCATTCAGGGTCGCTTCCGAGGTGTCGCCCGACATCACCTGCACGTAATCGGCCTGCATCGCCGTAAATATTTCGCCGCCACCTTCCAGTGCCACGAAGCGCAGCACTTTCGGGTCGATGCCGGCCTTGCGCGCCACCAGCGCCATCTTCAGCCAGTCCTGGCTGCCGATGGTGCCGGACACGCCGATCAGCACCTTGTCGGGGTGGCGCTTGAGCGCGGCGATCAGGTCGGCCAGGGTCTTGTAGGGCGAGTCGCTACGCACGGCGATCATGCCGTAGTCGGCGCCCAGCGCCGCCACCCAGCGCACGTCGCCCGTCTTGGCGTTGCCAAACTTGCCTTGCGCCAGGTTCAGCAGCGAGCCGCCCGAAAACACCACCAGGGTGTTGGCTTCGGCACGCCGGCGCTGCGAGCCCATCGAACGCCACGCCACCGCGCCGATGCCGCCGGGCAGATAGCTGATGCGCACCGAGGACGCGAACGGCGCTGCCGCCGCCGGATCGGGCTGCAGCAGCCCTTTCTGCGCCAGCTTGCAGGTCAGGTCCATGGCGCCGCCCGGTTTGGACGGCACCACGCAATCGACTTCAGGCGCGGCGGCTGTTGCCGGCGCGGGCAGCAGCGCCGACAACAGCAGCAGCGACAGGAACGCGGTGCGCGGCATCGTCATGCCTTAGAAGCGGTGCTGGATGCCGGCGATCAGGCCGCGCTGCGTGTCGCCGAAACCGGCATCGTCACGCGACAGGCTGACCAGCTGGTTGTGCTTGGCCTTGGCATAGGCGCCGGCCACGTACAGGTCCGTGCGCTTGGACAGGGCATAACGCACGCGCGCCACGTACATGATCGGATCGGCATTGAGGCTCGCCGCCACGTTTTTCACGTCCTGGTAGTAGACCACGCCCGTCAGGGTGATGACCGGCGTGGTCTTGTAGCTGACGCCGCCCCAGTACAGAGTGCCGCGCACGTCGGCCTTGCCGGCTGCTGCCGGATCGAGCTTGTAGTCGCGCGCCGCCGCCTGCACTTTCCACGGGCCGTCGTCGTACATGGCGCCCAGGTGGTACACGGTGGTCTTGTCGCGCGCGCCGCCGGCGATGGCATTGCCGTTCACCTGTTCATACGTGGCCAGCAGGCTGACGGGACCCGTCTTGTAGGTAACGGCCGTCGACAGCTTGGCGCTGTCTGAGCTGCCCGTCGACTGTTCGCCGAAGCCGTACGATGCGCCGTAGCTGAAGTCGCCCGTCTTGCCCGAGTACTTGACCATGTTGTCGAAGGCCGTCGTCATGCCATACTTGCTCGGACCCGTCGCGTTGGCCGAGGTGGCCCACGAATAGAACGGCGCATAGGCCATCGGATCGAATGGCAGCACGAAGTCGTACACGGTGGTGAACGAGCGTCCCAGCACGACGCGGCCAAATGCGCCTTCCAGGCCCACGTTGGCCTGGCGCTTGAACAGCGCGCCGTCGGCCGCGCCCGTGTCGACCAGGATGCCGCCTTCCAGATTGAAGACGGCTTTCAGGCCGCCGCCCAGATCTTCGCTGCCCAGGATGCCCCAGCGCGAGGTGTTCATGCCACCCGAACTGACTTGCGTCATCGAGCTTTTGTTCGGACCGGCGTTGCTGGTGTTGCTGATGCCGGCGTCCAGGCGGCCGTACAGGGTGACGTTCGACTGGGCGTGGGCGCTGCCAGCGGCGGCGAGTACCGCCATGGCGGCCAGCGAGAATGCAGTTTTCTTCATGTAGAGTGTCTCCCTTAGATATAGTTATTAGTGATATGCCTGATCAATTTCATGAATCAGGATCACACTATATGATCGTGATCCTTTCAATTCGCTTTCAGACTGACAGGTGTCGCCGGCCAGCCACAGGCAATACCAACAAATTCATTGCGGCCCCTGTCGGCGGCGTGCCGAGAGGCTTACACTGCACCAATTCAAACGAATGGCGGAGACCATGCGCATATTATTAGTGGAAGACCATCTGGAGCTGTCGCACTGGCTGGCAAAGGCCCTGCGCGACGCGCACCTGACGGTGGAGACCGCCCACAACGGCGCCGATGCCGACGCCCTGCTGCATACGCAGGAATATTCCCTGGTGCTGCTCGACCTTTCCCTGCCGAAGATGGATGGCCTGGACGTGCTGCGCCGCCTGCGCGCGCGCGGCGGCACGCGCGGCAAGACTCCCGTCATGATACTCACGGCGCGCGGCGGCCTCGATGACAAGGTGCAGGGCCTGAACCTGGGCGCGGACGACTACATGGCCAAGCCGTTCGAACTGGCCGAACTGGAAGCGCGCGTGAAAGCCCTGCTGCGCCGCAGCCAGGGCAACGAAGCGCTCGTGCACACCTGCGGCGCCCTCAGTTTCGACACCGTCACGCGCATGTTCAGCTATGCCGGCGCCCCTTTTCCCCTGACGCCGCGCGAACACGCGGTGCTCGAAGCGCTGATCACGCGCTCGGGACGCGCCGTCTCGAAGGAAAAGCTGTTCGACGAAGTCTTCGCGCTGGCCGACGACGCCAACCTGGACGCCATCGAACTGTATATCCACCGCGTGCGCAAAAAACTCGAGAACGGCGTGGAAAGCGGTTCGCCCGACGGCGCCGTCATCACCACTCTGCGCGGCATCGGCTACCTGCTGCAGCCGCGCAGCGCGATGGCGCCCGCCGCCTCAAAATGACCGTGCGCGCCCCCAGCCGGCCCCTGTTCGAGCGCCTGCGCCGGCGCTGGGCGCAGGGCCGGCCGCTGGGCAGCCTGCGCAGCCAGCTGCTGCGCTGGCTGCTCATCCCGCTGGTGATGCTGGTGCTGCTCGATGCCGTTTTTGTCTACCGCAACGCGCTCGACGCGGCCGACATGGCCTACGACCGCTCCTTGCTGGCGTCGACGCGGGCGCTGGCCGAGCGCGTCTCCATCGTCAACGGCAAGGTCGTGGCCGAAGTGCCCTATGTGGCGCTCGACAGCTTCGAGACCGATACCCTGGGCCGCATCTACTACAAGGTCACGGGCATCAACGGCGAACTGGTGTCGGGCTACGGCGACTTGCCGCCCGTGCCGAAAAACGTGCCCCGTTCGCAGAATTATCCGGCACTGGTGCGCTTCTACCACGCCGACTACCACGGCAAACCGATCCGCATCGCCGCCCTGCTGCAGCCCGTGTACGACGACTCGATGCGCGGCATCGCCCTGATCCAGGTGGCCGAAACGCTGGATGCGCGGCGCGGCCTGTCGAACCAGATCCTGTTCGACACCCTGATCTGGCAGGCGGCGATGGTGCTGGTGATGGGCGCCCTCGTGTGGTTTGCCGTGCGCCTGGTGCTGCAGCCGCTGATGCGGCTGAAAACGGAGGTCGAGACGCGCGCCCTGTCCGACCTGT
This sequence comes from Janthinobacterium aestuarii, assembly GCF_046113285.1. NCBI lineage: Bacteria > Pseudomonadati > Pseudomonadota > Betaproteobacteria > Burkholderiales > Oxalobacteraceae > Janthinobacterium > Janthinobacterium aestuarii. The sequence goes on along the minus strand of NZ_CP142524.1, from coordinate 1,724,431 downwards.
CCGACGTCGATCCCGCGCTGGTGCACAAGGAAATGCGTCCGCTGGTGAGCGCCATGAACGGTTCCATGTCGCGCCTGCAGCAGCTGATCGCCAGCCAGCGCCGCTTCATCGCCGACGCCTCGCACCAGCTGCGCACGCCGTTGACGGTGCTGAAAACCCAGGCCGAACTGGCCATGCGCGAGTGCGACCGCCAGGCGGGCGCGCCGCCGGACATCGCCGCCCTGCGCGACATCGTGCGCTCGATCGCCGTCACCACCGATTCGACCGTGCTGCTGGCCAACCGCCTGCTGACCCTGGCGCGCATCGAGCATGGCGGCGAAAATCTGGCGATGGACACCGTCGCGCTGCGCGACGTGGCGCAGCAGGTGGGACTGGAAATGGCCATGGCCGCCGTCGCCAAAAATATCGACCTGTCGCTGGAAGCGCCCGACGAGGCGCCCGTGCATGGCCAGGCGCTGCTGCTGCATGAACTGGTCGCCAACCTGGTCGACAACGCCCTGCGCTACACGCCACAGGGCGGCAGCGTGATCCTGCGCGTGCGCGCGGGCGGTCATGGAAACGAAACGGTGCTGGAAGTGGAAGACAGCGGCGCCGGCATCCCGCCGGCCGAGCGCGAACGCGTGTTCACGCCGTTTTACCGCGTCGGCGCGGCGCTCGAGAGCAACCCCGGCGGCGCGGGACTGGGCCTGGCCATCGTGCGCGACATCGCCGCCCTGCATGGCGCCAGGCTGGAACTGGCGACGGCGACCAATGGGCACGGCTTGAAAGTCAGCGTGCATTTCAGCGGCGCCGCATGAGGCGCCAGACAGATATGTCTTCGATATTGAATGTTGCATCAAAACAACAAGTACATTATTTGTAATATTTTTTAAATAATTGCCTTACATAAACATATTCATCCCTATACAATTCGGTTCCCATTAAGCGGCGAGACAGTCTCTCCGCATTAATTATCTAGGATTAATATGAAAAAGCAATTGTTTGCAGTAGTTGTTGGCGCCGCCCTGGCATTCCCATTGTTCGCCCAAGCTGAAGGCGCTTACGTCGGCGTTAACGTCGGCCGTTCCGAATTGAAAGCATCGGACGAATTTGATTCGATCAAAAAAAGCGACACCGGCTACAAAGCTTACGCTGGCTATGACTTTACGCAAAACTTCGGCGCGGAAGCTGGCTATGTCGACTTCGGCAAACTGACAGAGAAATTTGACGGCGGAAAAATGGAAGTGAAAAGCCATGCATTCTACGTCGCCGCCACCGGCACCCTGCCACTGAACGAACAGTTCTCGCTGTTCGCCAAGGCTGGCGTATCGCAGAACCGCACCAAAGCCACCGTCAGCGAACTCAATTTCAGCGAGAGCGTGTCGAAAAACAAAACTTCCGCCCTGTTTGGTATCGGTGCTGCTTACAACATCAATAAAAACCTGTCGGCTGTTGCGGAATACGAAAACTTCGGCAAAGTAGCAAACGAAGATGGCTCCAAAGTGAAAGCTGACCTGCTGTCGATCGGCCTGCGTTACAAGTTCTAATTCACGCTTGCGCGAATGAATCTCCTGCCGATGTAATGGCGGATAAGAAACCGGCTGCACAGCCGGTTTTTTTATGGGCGAATGGCGTGCAGGCGGCATGGATGCTAAGATCGCGCCCTGAGATTTTAAGAAGGCACCTTGCCATGATGACCAAAGACGACGTAACCGAACTGTTTGCCAATATCGCCGAGAACGCGCCGTGGGATTTGTCCCAGCCGCTGCTGTGGGGCTATTACTTCACCAACCCGACGTCCGAGCCGCTGGAACAGGCCGCCACCTTGCTGGCGCTGCAGGGCTACCGCCCCGTGGAACTGTACCAGCCGGAACTCGACGATCCGGCGGCACCGCCCGTGTGGGTGCTGCACGTGGAAAAGGCCGAAGTGCACGGCGTCGACAGCCTGCATGCGCGCAATGGCGAACTGATGGCATTTGCGCAGGACAACCAGCTGGCCAGCTATGACGGCATGGACGTGGGCCCCGTCGGTACGGCGGCGTAATCCGACGACATTACGCATAAAAAAACGGCGCCCGCGGGCGCCGTTTTGCATGGATCGCTGACAACGATCAGCTGAGGTTTTCCAGGCGGATCTTGGTGACCGTGCCCACCACGCTGTTCAACGCTTCCATCTTCTCGATGGCGGCCGTGACGTTCTTTTCCTGCGTCTGGTGCGTCAGCATGATGATGTCCGTATGCGTCTCGCCCTCGGCCGGCTCTTTTTGCAGCATGGCGTCGATCGAGATGCCGCGTTCGGCCAGGATGCGCGTCAGGTCGGCCAGCACTCCCGGCTGGTCGGCCACATGCATGCGCAGGTAGTAGCTGGTGGTGATTTCCGACATCGGCAGGATTTCGATGTTGGTCATCGCGTTCGGCTGGAACGCCAGGTGCGGCACGCGGTGTTCCGGGTCGGCCGTGGCCAGGCGCGTGATGTCGACCAGGTCGGCGATCACCGACGAGGCGGTCGGCTCGGCACCGGCGCCGCGGCCCGAATACAGGCTGGCGCCGACGGCGTCGCCATGCACCAGCACCGCGTTCATCGCGCCTTCCACGTTGGCGATCAGGCGCTTGGCCGGGATCAGGGTCGGATGCACGCGCAGCTCGATGCCTTCCACGCCATTGACGGTGGCGCGCTTGGTGATGCCCAGCAGCTTGATGCGGTAGCCCAGCTGCTCGGCGTAGCGGATGTCGACGGCATTGAGGTTGCTGATGCCTTCCACGTAGGCCTTGTCGAACTGCACCGGAATGCCGAAAGCGATGGCCGACATGATGGTGGCCTTGTGCGCGGCGTCGACGCCTTCGATGTCGAAGGTGGGGTCGGCTTCCGCGTAACCGAGTTCCTGCGCCTGTTTCAGCACGGTGGCGAAATCGAGACCCTTGTCGCGCATCTCGGACAGGATGAAATTGGTGGTGCCGTTGATGATGCCGGCGATCCATTCGATGCGGTTGGCCGTCAAGCCTTCGCGCAGCGCCTTGATGATGGGGATGCCGCCGGCGACGGCCGCCTCGAAGGCCACCATCACGCCCTTGTCCTGGGCGGCGGCGAAGATTTCGTTGCCGTGCACGGCCAGCAGCGCCTTGTTGGCCGTCACCACGTGCTTGCCGTTGGCGATGGCCTGCATCACCAGGGTTTTCGACAGGTCGTAGCCGCCGATCAGTTCGACGACGATGTCGATCTCGGGATCGTTGACGATCAGGTAAGGGTCATTGACGACCTTGCAGCCGCCGGCGACGAGCGCTTCGGCGCGCGCCACGTCGCGCACGGCGACGGCGACGACGTCAATGCCGCGGCCCGCGCGGCGCTTGATTTCTTCCTGGTTGCGTTTCAGGACGCTGAACGTGCCGTAACCGACGTTGCCCAGGCCCAGCAGGCCGATCTTGATGGATTTCATAGTTGTGCTTGACTGCTCATAAGTGGCGCCCCCTTGGGCGGCGCCAGGTTGATCGAGATTGCTGCTGCTGGCTTTCAGCCCCGGCCGTGACGCTTGCGATAGCCTTCGAGGAAGCGCGCAATGCGCCCCATCGCCTCGGTCAGGTCATCGGAGTTGGGCAGGAAGACGACGCGGAAATGGTCGGGCGCGATCCAGTTGAACCCCGTGCCCTGCACGATCAGGACCTTGGCTTCGGCCAGTAATTCATAGGCAAACTGCTGGTCGTCGGCGATCGGGTAGATCTCCGGGTCCAGGCGCGGGAACATGTACAGCGCGGCCTTCGGCTTGACACAGGTGACGCCGGGGATATCGGTCAGCAGCTTGTGCGCCAGGTCGCGCTGTTTCAACAGGCGCCCGCCGGGCCCCACCAGGTCTTGTATGCTCTGGTAGCCGCCTAGCGCCGTCTGGATGGCAAACTGCCCCGGCGCATTGGCGCATAGCCGCATCGAGGCCAGCATGTTGAGGCCCTCGATGTAATCTTTGGCGTGGCGCTTTTCGCCCGAAACCACCATCCAGCCGGAACGGTAGCCGCAGGAGCGGTAATTCTTCGACAGGCCGTTCATGGTAATGAACAGCACGTCGTCGGCCAGCGAGGCGATCGACACGTGCTCGGCTTCGTCGTACAGCACCTTGTCGTAGATCTCGTCGGCGAAAATGATCAGTTGGTGCTGGCGCGCCAGTTCGACGATCTGCAGCAGCACGGAAACCGGATACAGCGCGCCCGTCGGATTGTTCGGGTTGATGACGACGATCGCCTTGGTCTGCGGCGTGATCTTGCGGCGCATGTCCTCGATGTCGGGATACCACTCGTTCTGCTCGTCGCACACATAATGCACGGGATTGCCGCCCGACAGGCTGACGGCGGCCGTCCACAGCGGATAATCGGGCGCCGGCACCAGCACTTCGTCGCCACTGTTGAGCAGGGCGTTCATCGACATGACGATCAGTTCGGAAGCGCCATTGCCCAGGTAAATGTCATCGATGGTCACGCCGGCGATATTCTTGCCCTGCGTGTAGTGCATGACGGCCTTGCGCGGCGCGAACATGCCTTTCGAATCCGTATAGCCGGCCGCGTTCTGCAGATTGAGCATCATGTCGCGCACGATCTCGTCGGGCGGATCGAAGCCGAATACGGCCAGATTGCCGATATTGAGCTTGGTGATCTTGTGGCCTTCTTCTTCCATTTGCCTGGATTTTTCCAGGACCGGGCCGCGGATGTCGTAGCAGACGTCCGCCAATTTATTCGATTTCTGAATCGGTCGCAAAATAAATCCCTGTCGTGATGCGGCGCGGAGACTTGAGCTTGCAGCGTGGCCGCCGCGCCAGAACTATGAACCCGTGAAACTGCGATGCGAAAGACTGCAAGGCGAAAACAACCATTCTCGCCGAAAACAGGCCATTTTATCAAATTAAACATGGCGAACTGCAGCATTTGACGCCGATTCTGCCACGCCGGCGCAGCCGGACGACTATCGGGCGGGCGCCATCTTCATCTTCCCTTAATCTTGCAGCATTACCATGGCGCCAGCATGCAGCGCCACTGTGGCGCCGAACATTGCAAATTGGAAAGGATGTTGCTTTTCAGTCGCTCTTTTCTGTCATTTATGGCATGCTTACGCCCTTGGCCGCGGCACCCAGTTTGGCCGCGCGCGTACCGATCAACCGACACGACCAGCCCCGATATCGCCATGAAACTCCACGCCAGCAGCACCCAACAATACCAGACTGTCACCGGCTATGACGAAAACGGCGTCGAGATCAATGCCCAGCCGTACAACTACAGCCTGATCGTCATGCCGGAAACGCCGCCGCGCGCGTGGGAAGTGGACAGTTTCGAACAATTGAACGAGGCGCATTTCGCGCAAATCCTGGCCGATGCGCCCGACGTGGTCATCCTCGGCACGGGCGAGCGCCAGCGCTTCGTGCACCCGAAGCTGACGGCCGCGCTGACCATGCGCCGCATCGGCGTCGAATGCATGGATAGCCAGGCTGCCTGCCGCACCTACAACATCCTCATGGGCGAGGGCCGCAAAGTCACCCTGGCACTGATCCTGGCCCCGGCCGCAGGCAAGGCTGCATGAAAATCAATGTCAACGAACTGCACTCGTCGCGGGTGCTGATGTGGTCCCTGCTGGGCATCTTCATCGTCGTCACCCTGTATGCGCTGGGCGTGCGCACCCTGGTGCCGCCCGACGAGGGCCGCTACGCCGAGATGGCGCGCGAGATGTTCGTCACGGGCGACTGGATCACCACACGCCTGAACGGCATCAAGTACTTTGAAAAACCGCCGCTGCAAACGTGGATGAATGCGCTGACCTTCGCCGCCTTCGGCCTGGGCGAGTGGCAGGCGCGCCTGTGGACCGGCCTGTGCGGCATCATCGGCGTGTGCATGACGGCCTATGCGGGCAAGAAGGTCTTCGGCCCGCGCGTGGGCCTGTATGCGGGCCTGGTGCTGGCGTCGAGCCTGTTCTGGCTCGCTTCCGGCCAGATCAATTCGCTGGACATGGGCCTGTCGGGCATGATGACCCTGACCCTGGGCAGCCTGCTGATCGCCCAGCGCGACGACGCCACGGCGACGGAGCGGCGCAACTGGATGCTGGCCTGCTGGGCCGCCATGGCGCTGGCCGTGCTGGCCAAGGGCCTGATCGGCATCGTGCTGCCGGGCGCCGTGCTGGTGCTGTATTCGCTGTGTGCGCGCGACTGGCGCATCTGGACGCGTCTGCACCTGGTCAAGGGCTTGCTGGTGTTCTTTGCCATCGCCACGCCGTGGTTCGTGCTGGTCGCCCTGCGCAATCCGGAGCAGCCGCATTTCTTCTTCATCCACGAGCATTTCCAGCGCTTCCTGATGAAGGGCCACAAGCGCGAAGGCGCCTGGTATTACTTCCTCGTGCTGCTCATCCCCGGCATCCTGCCATGGATAGGCCTGCTGCCGCAAAGCCTGGCCGCCGCCTTCCAGCGTCAGGAAGGCGCCTTCCAGCCCCGTTTGATGCTGCTGGTCTGGGCCGTCTTCATTTTCTTCTTCTTCAGCTATTCGACCTCGAAGCTGCCCGGCTATATCGTGCCCATCTTCCCGGCGCTGGCCTTGCTGGTGGCGCTGTACCTGGAATCGGCGTCGCGCCGCCAGCGCCTGTTCGCCGCCGGCCTGCTGTGCGTGCTGGGCGCTGCCATCCTGATCGGCGGACCGATCGCCTTCGGCAAGGCCAGCGCGCGCGATCCGGCAGCATTGATTGCATTGAAAGGCTACCAGCCATGGCTGATGGCGGCCGGCTTCTTCGCCCTGGCCGGCGGCGCCCTGGCCTTGCTGCATGCGCGCCAGCTGCGCCGCGACATGACGGTGCTGACGATCGCCGGCGCCGGCTTCCTGGCCACGCACTGCATCCTGGCCGGCTCCGAACTGTATGGCCAGAACCGCGCAGGCACCGACATGCTGCCGCAGATCCAGGCCGAACTGACGGCCGATACCAAGCTCTATTCGGTCGGCATCTACGAACAGTCGCTGACCTATTATCTGCAGCGGCCCGTGATCCTCGTCGATTACTGGGATGAATTCACGTTTGGCCTGAAACAGCAGCCGGAACTGTCGATCCCGAACATCGAGCCTTTCATCACGCAATGGACGAACGATGCCAACGCCGGCGTGCGCGACATGGCCATTATCAGCCTGGACCGCTACAAGGAATTGCAACAACGTGGCGTGCCCATGCGTGTCATTGCCGAGGACGCGCGCCGCATGGTCATTGCCAACAAATAATGTTTAACTGGGGCGCGAGGCAGCATGGATCGCGCCCCCGGCCAGCTTGCCCCGCCCCCGCATCGGCATGATTTTTTCACCGCTGAACCGGCTGCGCCGCCATACTGACGATATAAAATAGCCATGCCTGCCGGCCGCGTTTCACCGTACGGCAGCCTCGGCAACACAGATACCCTGACACCATACCGACTCAAGAACCGCGCCCCATGACCTCTACCCTGCCCTTTTTGCCTTTTTCCAAACCCACCATCGATGAGGCGACCATCGCCGCCGTCGGCGAGGTGCTGCGCTCGGGCTGGATCACCAGCGGCCCGAAAGTGCAGGCATTCGAAGCCCAGCTGTCCGAGTATTTCGGCGGGCGTCCCGTGCGCACCTTCAATTCGGGCACGTGCACCATGGAAATCGCGCTGCGCATCGCCGGCATTGGCCCCGGCGACGAAGTCATCACCACGCCCGTGTCGTGGGTCGCGACGGCCAACGTCATCATCGAAGTGGGCGCCACGCCCGTGTTCGCCGACATCGATCCCGTCACCCGGAATATCGACCTCGACAAGCTGGAAGCGGCCATCACCCCGCGTACGAAAGCCATCATCCCCGTTTACCTGTCCGGCCTGCCCGTCGACATGGACCGCCTGTACGCGATTGCTGAAAAGTACAATTTAAGGGTCGTGGAAGACGCGGCGCAGGCGTTCGGCTCCACCTGGAAAGGCAAGCGCATCGGCGCGTTTGGCGACTTCGTCTCGTTCAGCTTCCAGGCCAACAAGAACATCACCACGGGCGAAGGCGGCTGCCTCGTCCTGAACAACCTGGAAGAAGCGAAGCTGGCCGAGAAATACCGGCTGCAGGGTGTCACCCGCAGCGGCGTGGACGGCATCGACGTCGACGTGCTGGGCGGCAAATACAACATGAGCGACATCATGGCCGCCATCGGCCTGGGCCAGTTCGCCAATATCGACGCCATCACGGCCCACCGCCGCGCGCTGGCACGCCACTATTTCGCGCAGTTCGGCAGCGACTTCGAAGCACAGAGCGGCGCCCGGCTGCCCGTGCAGGACTTTGAAAACAGCAACTGGCATCTGTTCCAGATCATCCTGCCCGACAACGGCCCCGGCACGCGCGCCGCGTTCATGCAAGCCATGGCGCAGCAAAACGTGGGAACGGGCTATCATTACGCACCGATCCACCTGTTTACCATGTACCGCGAACGCGGCTTTACCGAGGGCATGTTCCCCGTCTCGGAACAGATCGGCCGCCTGACCGTGACCTTGCCGATGTTCTACGCCATGACGACACAGGACGTGGAACGCGCCGTCGCCACCGTCAAATCCATTCTCATCAAATGAGCAGCGCGCCGATGAAACCTGAACTGTCCGTAATCATTCCGATCTACAACGAGCAGGATGGCCTGGCCAGCCTGTTCGCCCGCCTGTATCCGGCCCTCGATGCCTTGCAGACGAGCTACGAGATCATCTTCATCAACGATGGCAGCCGCGACAACTCGGTGGCGATCCTGGCGGAACAGTTCCGCCAGCGCCCCGACGTCACGCGCGTGATCTTATTCAACGGCAATTATGGCCAGCACATGGCCATCCTGGCCGGTTTTGAAGCCTCGCGCGGGCAGATCATGGTCACGCTCGACGCCGACCTGCAGAACCCGCCCGAAGAAATCGGCAACCTGGTGGCGAAGATGCGCGAAGGTTACGATTACGTGGGCTCGATCCGGCGCAAGCGGCAAGATTCCGCCTGGCGCACCCTGGCCTCGAAGATGATGAACCGCCTGCGCGAACGCATCACCAACATCAAGATCACGGACCAGGGCAACATGCTGCGGGCGTATGGCCGCAATGTGATCGACCTGGTCAACCAGTGCGCCGAAGTGAACACCTTCGTGCCCGCCCTCGCCTACACGTTTGCCCGCAAGCCCACGGAAATCACCGTCGAGCACGAGGAACGGGCCGCCGGCGAGTCGAAATATTCGCTGTACAGCCTGATCCGCCTCAATTTCGACCTCGTCACGGGCTTTTCGCTGATTCCCCTGCAAATCTTTTCCATGCTGGGCATGGCGATGTCGCTGGGCTCGGCGCTGCTGGTGATCTTCCTGCTGGTACGCCGCTTCCTGCTGGGCGCGGAGGCCGAAGGCGTGTTCACCCTGTTCGCCATCGCCTTCTTCTTCATGGGCGTGATCCTGTTTGGCATCGGCCTGGTGGGCGAATACGTGGGACGCATCTTCCAGCAAGTGCGCGCCCGTCCCCGCTATGTGGTGCAAACCATCCTGCAGGATGGCATGGTCCAGGCGGAAGCCGAGGCGCCATCGTACGTGCGCCTGGAAAAGCGCCAGGTGAGCCGCTGATGGGCGCCCCGCGCGCCGTCGTCTTCGGCTACCACAATGTGGGCGTGCGCTGCATCAAGGTGCTGATGGCCGGCGGCGTCGATATCGCCCTCGTCGTCACGCACGAAGACAGCCCCACGGAAAACCTGTGGTTCGAATCCGTCGCCAGCCTGTGCCAGGCCGAAGGCATCCCGTACATCACGCCTCCGGACGCGCGCGCGCCCGAGCTGCTGGCGCAGGTGCAGGCGGCCAGGCCGGACATGCTGTTCAGCTTTTACTACCGCCACATGCTGCCGGCCAGCCTCCTGGAAGTCGCGCCCGCCTACAATATGCACGGCTCGCTGCTGCCGCAGTTCCGCGGCCGCGCGCCCGTCAACTGGGCCGTGCTGCATGGCGCCCCGCAAACGGGCGCCACCCTGCATGAAATGACGGTCAAGCCCGATGCCGGCGCCATCGTCGCGCAAACGGCCGTGCCCATCCTGCCCGACGACACGGCGTTCGAAGTCTTCGGCAAGGTCACGGTGGCGGCGGAGCAAACCTTGTGGAACGTGCTGCCAGCCTTGCTGGACGGCACGGCGCCGCGCCAGCTCAACGATTTACGCCAGGGCGGCTACTTTGGCGGCCGCACGCCGGAAGACGGCCGCATCGACTGGAAGTTACCCGCGCAGCAGGTGTACAACCTGCACCGGGCCGTCGCGCCCCCCTATCCCGGCGCGTTCACCGAAGTCAACAATGTTATTTACACCATCGAAAAAGCCCGTTTAAGCAAGCATTCAGCAGGAAGTTTGCCACCAGGCTTGGCGGTAGTGGATAATTGCATCTTTGGCGTCTGCGGAGACGGCCGCATGCTGGCCATTTCCGCGCTGAGGGCTGCCGGGGAGCCGATTTCGGCTCAGCAATTGCAAGCAAGTCTGACCGCCCGCGTCAGCACACACTGATATCACTCAAGAGAATCTCATATGAAAAAAGTCCTCATCTTAGGCGTCAACGGTTTCATCGGCCACCACCTGTCCAAGCGCATCCTGGAAACCACCGACTGGCATGTCTACGGCATGGACATGAACACGGACCGCATCACGGAATTGCTGGAAGATGACAACTACAAGTCGCGCATGCACTTCTTCGAAGGCGACATCACGATCAACAAGGAATGGGTCGAGTACCACGTCAAGAAATGCGACGTGATCCTGCCGCTGGTGGCCATCGCCACGCCATCGACCTACGTCAAGCAGCCGCTGCGCGTCTTCGAACTGGACTTCGAAGCCAACCTGCCTATCGTGCGCTCGGCCGCCAAGTACGGCAAGCACCTGGTCTTCCCGTCGACCTCGGAAGTGTATGGCATGTGCCATGACGAGGAATTCGATCCGGAAAACTCGGAACTGATCTGCGGCCCGATCAACAAGCCGCGCTGGATCTATTCGAACGCCAAGCAGCTGATGGACCGCGTGATCTGGGGCTACGGCATGGAAGGCTTGAACTTCACCCTGTTCCGTCCATTCAACTGGATCGGCGCGGGCCTGGACTCGATCCACACGCCGAAAGAAGGTTCCTCGCGCGTGGTGACGCAATTCTTCGGCCACATCGTGCGCGGCGAAAACATCTCGCTGGTCGACGGCGGCGCGCAGAAACGCGCGTTCACCTATATCGACGACGGCATCGATGCGCTGATCCGCATCATCGCCAACAAGAACGGCATCGCCAGCGGCAAGATCTACAACATTGGCAATCCGACCAATAACTATTCGATCCGCGACCTGGCCGGCATGATGCTGACCCTGGCCGCCGAATACCCGGAATACGCCGAAGGCGCGAAACACGTGAACATCGTGGAAACGACCTCGGGCGCCTACTACGGCGCCGGCTACCAGGACGTGCAGAACCGCGTGCCGAAAATCACGAATACCTGCGAAGAGCTGGGCTGGGCGCCGACCACCACCATGGCCGATTCCCTGCGCAATATTTTTGACGCCTACCGCAGCCAGGTAGCCCAAGCCAAAGCCCTGATGGATTAATGTTGAGCAAGCCGTTCCTGACCCTCAAAATCGACGTCGATACCTATCGCGGCACCCGTGAAGGCATGGGCAATCTGGTGCGCATGCTGGCCGCGCACCAGGCCAAGGCCACCTTTCTGTTCTCGCTGGGCCCCGACCACACGGGCTGGGCCCTGCGGCGCGCCTTGCGGCCCGGCTTTTTCAGCAAGGTCTCGCGCACGTCGGTGGTCGAGCACTACGGCTTGAAAACATTGATGTACGGCACCTTGCTGCCGGGACCCGATATCGGCAAGCAGTGCGCGGCGCAATTGCGCGCCGTGCGCGATGCCGGTTTCGAGTGCGGCATCCACACCTGGGATCACACCCTGTGGCAAGACAATGTGGCCAAGCGCAACGCCGCCTGGACCATTAACATGATGCGCAAGGCCGCCAACCGCTACGAACAGGTGTTCGGCAGCAAGCCGCACACGCACGGCGCGGCCGGCTGGCAAATGAATGTCAGCGCCTTTGTCGAGCACGACACGGCCGGCTACCGCTTTGCCTCCGATGGCCGCGCCATGCTCGACGCGCGCGGCGCCATGGTGCATCCGGGCAATGGCCCGCACCGCGTGCGCAATGGCAACACCATCCTGCGCTGCGTGCAATTGCCCACCACCCTGCCCACCCTGGACGAATTGCTGGGCTGCGAAATCGACGGCAAGCTGATCACCACAGGCAATGTTGCCGCGCATATCCTGTCACTGACGGCGGACAACCCGCGCGATCACGTGTATACCTTGCATGCGGAACTTGAAGGACAGAAACTCGCCCCCATTTTCGAACAATTGCTGACTGGCTGGAAAGCCCAGGGCTACCAGTTTGCGGCGATGGGCGATTATTATGAAAAGATAAAAGATGCGGACTTGCCAATTTGCCCCATCACCTGGGATGAGTTGCCCGGGCGTTCGGGACGCCTGATTGTGCAGGGCAAAGCGGCCTGAATGCTGTATTGTTGCACCTGGATGCGTTGCCAGATTAAAAAACAGCGCTGATGATCACCGTTCAGGAGAGAACCTGTGGCTGATAGCCAATCCCTCGTTAGCATACCCGACTTTAGTGCCGCCATGACCAGCGGCAAGACCTTTCAGTTGCTGGGCCGCCCGGCCAAGGCCACGGTACTGTTTTTCTATCCGAAGGACAACACCCCTGGCTGCACCACTGAAAACATCGCCTTCCGTGACGCGTATCCGCAATTTGTCGCCGCCGGCGTGGAAATCTACGGCATCAGCCGCGATTCCCTGCGCTCGCACGAAAGCTTCAAAGCGAAGCTGGAACTGCCGTTCGAGCTCATTTCCGACCCGGACGAAGCCGTTTGCCTGCTGTTTAACGTCATGAAGATGAAACAGATGTACGGCAAGACCGTACGCGGCGTCGAGCGCAGTACGTTTGTGATTGACGCCCAGGGCCGATTGGTGAAAGAATGGAGAGGCGTGAAGGTCGCAACTCACGTGGAAGAAGTGCTGGAATTCGTAGCGCATCTGAATTGATCGTTCATTTTGATCCAATGCGCGTTGTCGGCTTCCAGCAAGCCTGGTTCAACCGCAGTTCAGTTCACGGTACCTATCGCCATTTTGAGTCAACGAAGCGCCTCCATCCACTCCGCCAGACGGGCCTGCAGCCCGCCGATGGCGTCCATGACCGGCCATGCTGCCGGCCTCCCGGCAGTTATTCGTCCTGTAGCATTGTTGTTCCCCCGCATCCACCCCATGAGAAGTGCCGCCAGAAGCTGGCTGCCCATGGGCGATTCATTCCAGAAATTTTTTGATTGAGATCCTGATGCCACTGCCAAAATTACCGAGCAAGCCAGCCACCATCCTGGCCACCCAAGATTACCCAACCGCAGGCGCAGCGCGCCCGGCCACCAAAACCCCGGCAGCCAAGAAAGTGGCTGCACCGATCATTGAAGCGGCGATCGCCGAAGTTGCCAAGCCGGTCCGCAATGCGGCCACGAAGATCAAGCAAGTGGCGGCCCTGATGGTCGCCAAGCCAGTGCCAGCCCCGGCGCCGGTTGCGGCCGCGCCTGCCGCCGTTGCCGCGCCTGCAGCGAAAGCCAAGCCGGCGGCAAAAGGCAAGGTCACGCCGATCAAGCCCGTCAAGCAGGCAGAGCAGCCGCATCCGGCCAAGCACAAGCCTGTGGAAGTGCAGCTCAAGTCGTCCGCCAGCCGCGCCGCCGATCAGCGCGGCATCAGCAAGCTGTTCGTGCTCGACACGAACGTGCTGATGCACGATCCATCGTCGCTGTTCCGCTTCGAGGAACACGATGTGTACCTGCCGATGATGACCCTGGAAGAGCTGGACAACCACAAAAAGGGCATGACGGAAGTGGCCCGCAATGCGCGCCAGGTGTCGCGCACGCTCGATGCCCTGATCAGCAACACGGATGACGACGCCATCGAACACGGCATCCTGCTGTCCAAGCTGGGCAACAAGGACGCCAAGGGCCGTCTGTTCTTCCAGACACGTTTGCAAAGCGCCGACCTGCCGGCAGGCTTGCCAGTGGGCAAGGCCGACAACCAGATCCTGGCCGTCGTGCGTTCGCTCGAGTCGGAACAGGAAGGCCGCCCCGTCGTGCTGGTGTCGAAAGACATCAACATGCGCATCAAGGCGCGCGCCCTGGGCTTGCCGGCCGAAGATTACTTCAACGACCATGTGCTGGAAGACACGGACTTGCTGTACTCGGGCATCGTGCAATTGCCGGACGACTTCTGGAACAAGCACGGCAAGGACATGGAGTCGTGGCAGGAAAGCAAGAACGGCTACAGCTCCACCTTCTACCGCGTGACGGGCCCGTTCATTCCATCGCTGCTGGTCAACCAGTTCATCTACCTGGAACCGAAAAACGGCGAAACGCCGTTCTACGGCCAGGTGAAGCAGATCAACGGCAAGACGGCCGTGCTGCAAACCCTGCGCGACTTCAGCCACACGAAGAACAATGTGTGGGGCGTGACGGCGCGCAACCGCGAGCAGAACTTCGCGCTGAACCTGCTGATGAATCCGGAATGCGATTTCGTCACCCTGCTGGGTCAGGCCGGTACCGGCAAGACCCTGCTGGCCCTGGCCGCCGGCCTGGCGCAAGTGCTGGAAACCAAGCTCTACAATGAAATCATCGTCACCCGCGTGACGGTGCCCGTGGGCGAAGACATCGGTTTCCTGCCAGGCACGGAAGAAGAAAAGATGTCGCCATGGATGGGCGCCTTCGACGACAACCTGGAAGTGCTGAACAAGTCCGACTCGGATGGCGGCGAATGGGGCCGCGCGGCAACGCAAGACCTGATCCGTTCGCGCATCAAGATCAAGTCGCTCAACTTCATGCGCGGCCGCACGTTTGTGAACAAGTTCCTCATCATCGATGAAGCGCAAAACTTGACGCCAAAACAGGTCAAGACCCTGGTCACGCGCGCCGGCCCCGGCACGAAGATCCTGTGCCTGGGCAACATCGCCCAGATCGACACGCCGTACCTGACGGAAGGCTCGAGCGGCCTGACCTACGTGGTCGACCGCTTCAAGGGCTGGACGCACAGCGGCCACGTCACCCTGGCACGCGGCGAGCGTTCGCGTCTGGCCGACCACGCCAGCGAAGTGCTGTAAATTATAGCGGGCGGCGCAAGCTGCCCATTCATTCGAAGCCCCGGCTGCAGCGATGCAGGCGGGGCTTTTTTCACGTGCGCGACTTTTTCCTGCGGCATGTTCTAATACCGCTCCTTTCTTTCTGAACACCTTGCCGATGCCTCCCGCCCTGCAGTTGCTGCTCTGCTTCATCGTTTTCATGCTCCTCCACATTTCCGTCATGGCGGCCTGCGCCAGGCTGTTCGGCATCACGGTGCGCAGCATCAGCTATGGCGTCGGTCCCACCCTGCTGACCTGGGGCAAAGTGCGCGTCAAGCTGCTGCCCCTGGCCGGCAATCTGGTGCTGAAAGATACGCGTGAGGAAACGCTGTATGACGACGATCCCTGCCTTGACGCCTACAACTTCCAGCCGCTGTGGAAGCAGGTGCTGCTGCCATTGAGCGGCGTGGCCGTGCTGCTGGCCTTGTCACTGGGCATCATGGGAGCCTCGGGCTGGGAGCGCTTTATCGCCGCCTTCGGGCACATCGTCGCTGGCGCGCTGGCGCCGTTGTCGGGGGCGCAGGAATTGCTGGGTGCAGGGGAGCTATTTGCCCGTACGCATGGCTTTGCGCCGGTGTTCGCCCTGTTCTCGCTGAAACTGTGCGCCTTTAATCTGCTGCCGTTTGCCGGTCTGAATGGGGGCCAGGCGCTGCTGGCCATCGCGCGCGGCGGCAAGCCGTATGTGGCGTGGGAAGAGACGGCAGCAAAATGGCTGTTGCTGCCGGGGCTGGCGATCTTGCTGGCGTGGGTGGCGGCGTTCGGCTGGTATGGCTGGCAGGCGCTGGGGGCGTAAGGAAACGCCCCCAAGGTCGCCCGGTCAGCCGACCAGCACCAGCTTGCGGTTGACGAATTCCATGATGCCCAGGTCGGACAATTCGCGGCCGTAACCCGAATGTTTCACGCCGCCAAATGGCAGTTCAGGCGCCGTGACGGCGGGCGAGTTGATGAATACCATGCCCGTGTCGATGCGGCTGGCCATGCGTTTGCCGCGCGCGACGTCTGCCGTGATGATGGTGCCACCGAGGCCGAAGGGAGAATCGTTGGCCAGGGCGATCGCCGCGTCGTCATCCTTGACGCGGAAAATCATGGCGACGGGGGCAAAGAATTCCTGGTAGTAGACGGGATTGCCAGGCGTGACTTCGGTGAGAATGGTCGGCGCCATGAAGTAGCCGGCGCGCTCGATGCGCTTGCCGCCCAGCAGCACTTTCGCGCCGCCTTCCACGGCCTGGCCGACTTGCTTGACGGCCAGCTCCAGCGCCGATTTGCTCGACAGCGGCGCCAGGGTCGTGGCGGCATCCATCGGGTCGCCTGGCTGCAGCTTGGCCAGTTCGGCCTGGAAGCGCTCGACAAAGGTATCGGCAATGCTGTCGAGCAAGATAAAGCGTTTCGAGCCGTCGCACACCTGGCCCGCATTCTGGATGCGGCCGATGACGGCCAGCTTGACGGCCAGGTCCATGTCGGCGTCGTCCAGCACGATGAAGGCGTCGCTGCCGCCCAGTTCCATCGTGGTTTTCTTCAGGGCCTTGCCGGCCGTGGCCGCCACGGAGGCGCCGGCACGCTCGCTGCCCGTCAGCGCCACGCCCTGCACGCGCGGGTCGGCAATGGCGGTGGCCACTTGCTCGCTGGACAAGAATGCGTTGCTGTAGGCGCCTGCCGGCGCGCCCGCGTCAAGGAACAGTTTTTCAAAGGCCAGTGCGCACTGGGGCACGTTGGACGCGTGCTTCACTACCAGGGTATTGCCCGCCATCAAATTCGGACCCGCAACCCTGGCCAGCTGGTAATACGGGAAATTCCACGGCTCGACGCAGAAGATCACGCCCAGCGGCGCGATTTCCACGCTGGCCTCGCCGCGCTTGACGTCAAGTTGTTTGGGAGCGAGAAATTGCTCAGCATTATCCGCGTAGTAGTCGAGGATTTTCACGCACAGCGACACTTCCTGCTGCGCTTCCTTGAACAGCTTGCCCATTTCCACGGTGATCAGCTTGGCGAAGGCATCGCCTTGTTCCTTCAGCAGCATGGCCGCTTTCTTGACGACTGCCTTGCGCTCGGCAAAGCTGCGCTGGCGCCAGTCGCTCTCGAAAGCAGTGGCTGCCTGGGCCAGTATATTGTCCATTTGCGCATCGTTATGCGGTGTGAAGGTCTGCTCGATCTGTTCGCTGTAGGGATTCGTGGTCTGATAGCTCATCTGGTTTCCTTGGTCTTGGCACCCCGGGACTGCGTGGGGTAGCTGGGCAGTATGCTGGCGGACGCGCCGCGCGACAGTACGCACGCGAACATAGTGGACTATGGCCGCAGGCGTCATGGCGGCCACGGTACGCACCAGCCGATCTCCCTCTCTGTCACGTGCCGCCATGCATGCGGGCTTGCCGCTATTATTTTTTGCAGACCTGTCGTATGCTCGAGTCAGTGCCGCAAGGCAAACGGCAAAGGAAGCAATATTTTCACCTTCGACACCTGCGGCAAGCACCTGGCCCTGTGGGCGATCCGCGTCTACCAGCGCCATCTATCTCCCTGGAAAGGATTTCGCTGCGCCTACCGCGTGCTGACGGGGCGCGACAGCTGCTCCGCCTATGGCTACAAGGTCATCGCGCGTCACGGCTTGCGCCCGGGATTGGCGCTGCTGCAACGGCGTCTGCGCGCCTGCGGCGAACGCCATCGCCGATACCTGGCGCTGCATCCGCAGACGCGGCGCAGTGCGCGCCGCCAGGCGCAGGCGGGATTTTGCGACTGCGACGTACCTCTGCTGGACTGCGCTTGCGACTGCGCCGACGTGGCCAGCCTGGCTGATTGCTCCCGGCCGGGCCGCGGCAAGAACACGACATGGTTCCGCAACGACTATACAGCCAGTGCCGCACTGAAACGGCAGCAGGAAGAACACCGCAAGAAGATCAGGCAGCGACAGGAATCGGATAGCTAAATTCACACAACAACCTACAAATGAAATATTCATTCATGAAATGAATAATACCCATTATCACTGTGAATTGGCTGGAAACGGATCGGCGGCCTATACTTAAACCGTCTCCCCTACACTGCTTCCCATGCACACCCTGCTCAGCCCGCATACATCGCGGGCTTTTTGTTCCCGGCCATTGCCACTGCATCTTTCCTCTTTTACCGATCACCGGGCCCGCCGTTCCCCGCCAGCCCAGCCTCCAGCAAGGAGCGCAGCATGATCGTGCGCGAGCGTCCTTCGGCCCTAAGGCTGTTCCTCGTGGTGCGCGGCTCCGTCCTGCCGCGCATCCGCACCACGCTCATCGTCAATACCCTGATCGCCACCCTCGTCACCTGGTGCCACGGCACCTTGTTCGACCACAAGGTGATCTTGACCACCATCCCGTTTACGCTGATCGGCTTGCCGCTGGCCATCTTCCTGGGCTTTCGCAACACGGCCGCCTATGACCGCTACTGGGAAGCGCGCAAGCTGTGGGGCGAACTGGTCTTGCGCAGCCGTAATTTCTCGCGCCAGTGCCAGACCATGATACGCGGCAACACGCCCGCCCACGCGAGGCTGGGCCTCGATGACGTGCGCGTGCGCATGATTTACCGCACCATCGCCTTTTGCCACGCCCTGCGCCACCAGCTGCGCGACACGCGCGGACCGGCCGACTTGCAGCCGCTGCTGCGCCCGGCCGAATGGGAAGCGGCTTGCCAGGCATCGAATCCATCGGACTATCTGATGCTGCAGATGGGCCACGACCTGGCCGACTGCGTCCGGCAAGGCCGCATCGACAGCATCCTCACCGCACAGATCGATAACACGGTCTCGGCCATGGTAGCGGCAGGCGCGTCGTGCGAACGCATCCGCAGCACGCCGATTCCGTTTTCGTATTCGCTGCTGTTGCACCGCACAGCCTATCTGTACTGCTTCCTGCTGCCGTTCGGCCTCGTTGACTCGCTCGGTTTCATGACGCCGTTCGTCGTCGCCATCGTTGCCTACACTTTCTTTGGCCTCGATGCCTTGGGCGACGAGATCGAGGAGCCGTTCGGCGAAGACGCCAACGACCTGCCGCTGTCGGCCATGTGCCGCGCCATCGAAATCAGCTTGCGCGAATCCGTGCAGGACGAGAACGTGCCGCCGCCCATGCAAGCGGACGATTTCCTGCTGAATTGATGCGCACGCCAGCTTCCCCTTGACCTTCCCACCGGGGCAAGGCTTACAGTAGACGTACCTAATCATTCAAGGAGTGCTTGCCATGTATCAGTTACAAGTTGAAAACATGAGCTGCGGCCATTGCGTCGGCTCGGTCACGAAAGCGGTGCAGGCCATCGATCCGCAAGCCCAGGTGCAGATCGACCTGGCCAGCAAGCGCGTCACGGTGGAATCACCCGCCGAACTGGGCGCCATCAGCGCCGCCATCGTGGAGGCGGGCTACCCCGTTACCAGCGCGCAGTAACAGCCACAGCAGCATTACGACAGCCGGCCTTTGCGCCGGCTGTTTTTTTATCCGTCCAGCTCGGGGTAGTGGCGGAAGATGCCTTCTTCATTGAACGCAATTCTGCGCTTCGACTGCAGGTAGCGGGCGATGTTCGGCCGCGCCGCCACCATATCGTGCAGCTCGGACAGGAACGGATATTCGGGTGCCAGGCGCGCCATGGCTTGCGGAAACGCATAACGCAAGCCGGCCAGCATCTGGAACAGCGACAGGTCGCCATACGTGAGCTTTGCGCCCACCAGATACTGGCCTCGGCTGCGATTATTCAGCAGGACCTGGGTGAAATAATCGAGGAATTTCGGCAGCCGTGTTTCGCGGAAATCCGCGCTGCGCAGCATGGCCGCCTGTTTCTGTTCCTCATAATATTGATTCATCGACAGCGGATGGTGCGTGTCGTGCACTTCCGTCAGCCAGTCGGCCATGGTCAGTTGCAGCTGGTTCAGCCATAAACGGCCGCTTTCCGCGCGCGGTGCCAGGCCCAGGCGGCGGCCCAGATACAAGAGGATATTCGTCGTCTGGCCGATCAGCATGTCGCCGTCGCGCAGCACGGGCGGTGCGTAGGCGGCCTGTGGCGTAGCACCGCCATCGAGGCAGGCCAGCATGGCGGGAACGCCTTGCCCCTTGCGTTCAGGCAAACGGGCGATATCGCGGTAGTCGGCACCCGCCTCTTCCAGGGCCAGGCGGATGAATTCGCCGCGTCCCTGTATCGTGGGCCAGTAATACAGTTCATACGCCATACGCACCTCCGTTGATTTAACTCAATGGCAGCAAGCCTTCGCTTCCGTGTCGCTGGCCAGCCCCAGGCTTTGCAGGATGGGGCAATCGGGCTTGTCATCGCCATGGCACGACTGCGCCAGGTGGGCCAGCGTGTCGCGCATTTCCGTCAGTTCGGCGATGCGCTTGTCGAGCTCGGCGACGTGGGCCAGGGCGATGCCTTTCACGTCAGCGCTGGCGCGCTGGTCGTTTTGCCACAGCGACAGCAGCTCGCGGATCTGCTCCAGCGAAAAACCCAGCCCCCGCCCGCGCTTGATGAAGCGCAAGGCGTGCAAGTCGTTCGGCGTGTAGATGCGGTAACCGGCGTCGCTGCGCGCGCTGGGTTTTAACAATGAAATACTCTCGTAGTAGCGTATCATTTTTGCCGATACGCCCGTTTCACTGGCTGCCTGGCCGATATTCATCCTATGACTCCTTGGTATGCGCGCGACCTGAATGACTGCGGGCTTTCCAGCGGCGCAGCAACAGGGCATTGCTGATCACGCTGACGGAACTGAAGGCCATCGCCGCGCCCGCCACCATGGGGTTGAGCAAGCCGAAGGCGGCCAGCGGAATGCCGATCAGGTTGTAAATGAAGGCCCAGAACAGATTCTGCCGTATCTTGCTGTAGGTGCGGCGCGAGATATCGATGGCGTCCGCCACCAGGGCCGGATCGCCGCGCATCAGCGTGATGCCGGCCGCATGCATGGCCACGTCCGTGCCCGTCGACATGGCGATGCCCACGTCGGCAGCGGCCAGCGCGGGCGCATCGTTGATGCCGTCGCCCACCATGGCCACCTTCGCGCCCTCGCCTTTCAGCGCAACAATTTTAGCGGTTTTATCGGCCGGCAGCATTTTCGCCGCCACCGTGTCGATGCCCAGCAGCTTGCCGACGGCGTCGGCGCTGCCTTGGTTATCCCCGGTCAACATCACCGTGCGGATGCCCAGGCTGTGCAAATGGGCAATAGCCGCCTGCGCATTCGGCTTGACCTGGTCGCTGAAGGCGAACAGGCCCAGCAGTTCCGATCCCGAAGCCAGCCACGAGATCGTATTGCCCGTGTTTTCCAGCGACAAGGCTTGTGCCGCCAGCGGTGCCATGTCCACGTTTAACTCCTGCATCAGGCGCGTGCTGCCCAGTTTCAGGTCCAGGCCGTCGACATGCGCCGCCAGGCCACGGCCCGGCAAGGCCGCCAGGGCCGTGGCCGGCAAGGGCTCGACGTGGCGCGCGCTGGCCGCATCCAGCACGGCAGTAGCCAGGCTGTGTTCGCTGCCGCGCTGGATGCTGGCCGCCAGCTGCAACAGCCGGGCATCGTCGATGCCGTGCGCATGCAGGGCCGCCAGCGCTGGTTTACCGATGGTCAGGGTGCCCGTCTTGTCGAATACGACGGTATTGACGGCGTGCGCCACTTCCAGCGCTTCCGCATCCTTGATCAGGATGCCGTAGCGGGCGGCCACGCCCGTGCCGGCCATGATGGCCGTCGGCGTGGCCAGGCCCAGCGCGCACGGGCAGGCGATGACCAGCACGGCCACTGCATTGATGATGGCGTTCTCCAGCTCGCCGGTGGCGAACCACCAGCCCAGCATGGTCAGCAGCGCCAGCACCAGCACCACGGGAACAAAAATCGCGCTGACCTTGTCGACCAGATGCTGGATGGGCGCCTTGGCGGCCTGCGCGTCTTCCACCAGGCGGATGATGCGCGACAAGGTCGTCTCGCCGCCCACGGCCTGGGTACGTACCAGCAACAAACCATCGGCATTGATGGCGCCGCCCGTCACCTTGTCGCCCGGATGCTTATCGACCGGCAAGCTTTCGCCCGTGATCAGCGACTCGTTGACCTGGCTGGCGCCTTCCACCACCACGCCATCGACGGCCACCCGTTCACCGGGGCGGATGACCACCAGGTCGCCCACTTTCACCTGTTCCACGGGCAAATCGAGCTCGACGCCGTCGCGGCGCACGCGGGCCGCCTCCGGGCGCAAGACTTGCAGCGCGCGGATGGCCGAAGCCGTCTGGCGCTTGGCGCGGCTTTCCAGCCATTTGCCCAGCAACACCAGCGTGATGACGACGGCCGACGCTTCAAAGTACAGGTGCGGCAGCATCTCGCCCGCCGTCAGCCATTGATAGACGGACAAGCCATACGCGGCGCTCGTGCCCAGCGCCACCAGCAAATCCATATTGCCGCTGCCGGCGCGCGCCGCCTTCCAGCCCGCCTTGTAGAAACGCGCACCAAAGTAAAACTGCACGGGCGTGGCCAGCGCGAATTGCAGCCAGCCGGGCAGCATCAAATGGATGCCGGCCCACTCGAACAGCATGGGCAGCATCAATGGCAAGGCCAGAACGGCCGCGAACGCCACTTTCATGCCGTCGCGGTTGGGCGCCGCCGCGGGCGCGCTGGCGTGGCTGGCGGCGGGCACCGTGGCGGCATAGCCGGCCTGGTCGATGGCGGCGATCAGGACGCCCGCATCGGCGTCGCCCGTCACCTTGACGCGCGCGCTTTCCGTGGCCAGGTTGACGCTGGCGGCCAGCACGCCGGGCACTTTCAGCAGGGCTTTTTCCACCCGGCCCACGCACGAGGCGCACGTCATGCCGGCGATGCTCAGGTCGATCTCGCGCTGCGCCACCGCATAGCCGGCCTTGTCCACGGCCGCCTGCAAGGTGGCCAGCGGAACGTTCTGGCTGGACGCCACCCTGGCCGTATCGGTGGCCAGGTTGATGCTGGCGCTGGTCACGCCCGGCACGGCCGCCAGCGCCTTTTCAACGCGGGCCACGCACGAGGCGCAGGTCATGCCTTCGACCGTGAACGATTGCAAATAAGGGGAAGCTGGCTGCATGGCGCTGATCCTGTAGATAAGAGGTGATGTCTACAGGATCGTCCCTACCATGATGGGAAGGTCAAGCGAAACTTAGCGTACTTCGCAGTCGACGTTGTTCGACTTGCCGGGCGTGGTACTGCTGGCGGTCGGGGGCATGCTGGAATTGAACACGGGCGGCGGCGCAAACTTTATGCCCGGATTGGCCGGCAGCACCACCGGCGGCTGCCGGAAATTCGGCGTATAGCCGAACTGGCCGGCGCTGAAATTGAGTGTGTCGGCAGGATTGGTCAAATTGATCAGGCCATCGAGCACTTGCACATACAGGCCGGGAGCCCGAGGCATCGACGATGCAGGCGCCGACAGTGCAGGCGTCGACAGTGCAGGCGTCGACGGGCCAATATACTCGGCAATAAATGTCGTGCCGCGAATGCCGATGGTGGCGGCCGGCGTCTTCATCTCGAAGCGCTCCTTGTTGCGCTTGCCCAGCAGCCCCGTGACGGAACGCAAGCCCCCCTTGAGCAGGCTGAAGATGGCGTGGTCGCCATCGGGCTGCTCGGCCGTATAGCTGAATTGCTCGATCACAAAACTGGTATTCGGTTTCAAGGTGATTTCGCTATTGTCGATCAGCTTGATCAAGGCATAGGTCTCCTTTTCCGTCAGCAAGGTGTCGCCCTGCTCGACTTCCGACTTGATGGCCAGGATCTTCACCTTGCCATCGGCCTTCTTCGCCATCAGCGGACCACTCAATTGCATGACGGTACCGGCCACCTGGCCGGCCCAGGCATGCGCGCCCACGCACATCAAGGCCAGCCACAAGAAAGCCTTAATTGCAGTACATTTTTTTAACAGATTCATTTTTTGTAGGTCCTGTTGAGTCACCTGCGGAGGCGGTAACATCCTTGTCGTCCGGTACCTTGTCAGCAGGCTTGGCCGGCAGTTTGGAAACGAGCGGGACGTTGGCATAGTCGGCCTGCTTGATGACGTTCAATGTGTTATTGATGATGACGTTGATGATCACGGGCTGTTCGACGGTCGTGACGGGCAGGAAAATGGCGTCCGCCATGCTGACCGTGCCATTCGGCGCCTGCAAGCCGACGCTGGTGCGCTGGCGATTGATGCGCACGCCCTGCGTGCCCGTGATGCTGCCCGTTTTCGCCAGCACGCTCATGCTGGCAGCGGCCGGCGAAGTGAAACTTGCCGTGTCCGCAAACAGCACATTGCCTTCTGCGCTGGCGGTAAAATTGCCGCCGCTGGCTACGCGGGAGTTGCCCTTGATACTGATGTCGCGTCCCGCCGCCAGGCTGATGTCGCGCGCCGCTACCAGCTGCGCGCCATCGCCCAGCAGTACGTCCGTGCTGGCATTGAGCGCGATGTCATTGCCCGCGATCCTGCCGTTGACGGTAACGGGGCTGTGCGCCGTCACGCTGACGTTGCCGCCATGCGCATCGATATTGCCAGCATTGACGCCGCCCGTGTTGTCGATGGCGATATTGCCCGCGCCAGTGGTCAGCGTTCCTAGCGCCAGGGTGCCTGGCGCCGAGGTATTGTTCAGCGCAATGCCGCCCCCGGCACGATTGCTGGCGCTAAAACTGCTTACCTGATTGCCCGCATTACTCAGCACGATGCCGTCGCGCGCCTGCGCGGTCAGGCTGCTGGCGAGCACCGCACCGTCCTGGCCGATGGCGCCGTTCAAGGCGCTCAGCTGCACATCGTTGGCCGCCAGGCTGGCGAAGCGCAAGTCGCCAGCCGCTTGCGTGATGGCCAGCTGGCCTGCCAGCCGGATGGCACCGGCAGTCTGATTAAAGCTGTTGGCGACGAGCAAGTTGCCATTGCCGCTCAACACGCCGCCGCCTTGCACGTAACGATCCGCCGACAGGCTGCCGTTCAGCAACAGGCTGCCGCCGTTGACTTCCAGGCTGGCCAGCAGGGAACTATCCGGCGCCTTGTCACCGAGGGTCAGGCTGCCGCCCGTCAGCAATAAGCCCGCGGACGCCGTCAGGTTTTTCAGGATGGTGTTGCCGGCCGCCGCGCTGTAGGTCACGATGCCCTTGCTGTTGCTAAAGTCGACAGCCAGTACGTTCGCGCCTTCCGGCACCACGCCGCCGTCCCAGTTGGCCGCATCGCTCCACAAGCCGCTGCCGCTGCCTACCCAGGTCGACAATTGTTTTTGCGCAATCGTCGCCTGCGTCGTGCCGCCCGTCGAGGTCAGCAGGTAATTACCCGCATCGGCGCCGCCCAGGCTCAGGTTCGTCACGAATACCGTCTTGCCCGCGCCCGCATTCTTGTCGCTGAAGCTGGCCAGGGCCGACAGGTCCAGGCGGTCACCGGCAACCCGGTCATCGCCAAAACCCAGCGCGGCGCCCGTCGTGCCGTCATAGACCTTGTTGACGCCGTTAAATTGCACGTTGAGGGTGCGCGGCGTGATGGCGAAAGTCGTCGTGCCGCCCATGGTGATGTCGTACTTGGTCGACCACAGGCCCGTCGCTGCATAGCTGCCCACGTTGCGCGCGTTGCTGCCGTAGCCGAGGCTGCCATTCACGCCCGTGTCGCCGTCGATCAATCCCACATAGGCGATCGAACCGAGGAAGGCGGCAAGCTGGCCATCGTAGACCTTGCCCGTGGCATTGCCCGAGAGGTTCACTTGCAGCGGCTTGAGGAAAGCCTTCAGCATCGGCGTCGTGTAGCCTTCGTAAATGCGCCACACGCTGCTGAAATTGTAGTCGCTGAAGCTGCCCTGCTGCCGCATCTGCGCCGTGCTGCGGCCGCTGGAGCCGCCGCCACCGGTCTGCACCAGCGATGTTTCATAATTGAAAAAACCATAGCTGAACGGGGAACCGGCGGACACGCGGCCGGCCACCGCGCCCACGGACGCGTAGCCGTCGCCGCTCACGGCGCCGCTGCTGAAGACATGGCTGACGCTGCCCGTGCTTTCACCGACCAGCCCGCCCATGTTTTCCATGGACAGGATGGGATCGGCGGTAACGGCCCGGCCCACGGCGCCGCTGGCATATGCATCGTCGATGCTGCCGCCGTTCAAGCCCACCAGGCCGCCGATGCTGCGCGCGCCGCTGACATTGCCGGTGGCATAAGACTGGCTCAGCGCGCCCTGGTTGTTGCCGACCAGGCCGCCGATCATTTCGCGCGCGCCCGTCACCACGCCGGTGGCGTACGAAGTCGCGATGCTGGCGCCGGACGCATTCGATCCCGCCAGGCCGCCGATGGCGCCGCCGTTGTCGGCATTGACGCCGGTGACGGCGCCGCTGCTGGCCGACAGCGTGATGGCGCCGCCGTTGCTGCCCACCAGGCCGCCAACATTACGCTGGCCGCTGACGGCGACGCTGCTGTTCACGCCGGATATGGTGCCGCTGACGACCTCGCCCGCCAGCGCGCCCACGTTCGCCCTGCCGGTGACGCTGCCGCCGCTCAGGGTCAGGTTGCGCAAGGTGCCGCCCTGCACGGTGCCAAACAGGCCTGCCGCCTGACCAGGCACCAGGCTGCGGTCGATTTTCAAATTGCTGAGCGTAAATCCGCCGCCATCGAACACGCCGGAAAAACCGCTGCCGCTGCCGGCGATCGGCACAAAGCCCTGGCCATCGTTCCAGTTCGCCGTGCCGCTGGCGTCGATATTGCCGGCCAGGCGATAGCTGTTGCCCAGACCGAGGCTGGCGATGCCTTGCAAGCCATAGATATCGGCGAGCAGATAAGGTGTGGCGGCACCGTCGCCGCCGGCCACGCGCAGGAAACTGGCGCCGCTGCCGATGGTGAAGTTTCTGGCGCTAAATCCTGGCAGGGCCGCCGCGTTTTGCACCCAGGCGCCGCCGTCGAGCACAAAGCTGCCGCTCACCGTCACGGCGCCCGTGGCCGTGATGGCGGAACCGGAATTGAGGTGCAGATCGCCGGTCCTGGCAAGCGCATCCGATATCCGCAAGCCGCCCGTGTTCGTGCCGTCGCCGATGGTCAGCGACGCGGCCGAGATGCCGGCCAGCTCAACCGCGTTCAAACTGAGGGCCGTACCCGATTTGGTGCCCAGGTCGATGCTGCGCGCACTGCTCAGGGGTTTGATGATGACATTTGCGCCGCCCGCCGTGCCGCCGACGTCGATGCCGCCGGCAACGGTGATATTGTCGGCCTGCAGGGTCACCGTCTGGCCGGCGATGCCGTTGCCAGCAAGCTGGCCGGCGCCGCCCGACAGATTGATGCCGCCCAGCGCGTCATTCGCGCGCAAGCTCAGATTGCCGTTGCCGACATGGACCGTGGCGGCGCCCTCGATGCTGGCGCCCGATAGCGAAATGTTGCCGCCGTTGCTGGTAATGGCCGCGTTCAGATTGACGTTCGATCCCGGGCCATAGTTGCCGCTGGTGCTAGCAGGGTCATTCGCCGACAGGGTCACATTGCCGCCGTTGGTGGTGATGGCGGCGTAGACATTGATGGTTTCGCCCGCCTGCGCGGTCAGGCTGACGCCGGAATTGAGCATGTTCACCGAACTGCTGAAATTGATGCGATGCAGGGCTTGCAAGGTGACGTCGCTGGTGGCGCCGGAGATCGTATCGGCGCCGATGCTGGTGCTGCCGGTCGACGGCATGTCGCTGAACTGATCGACATTGGCAAGGTTGCCGCCCGGTCCCTGCACCACGTCGATATCATACGGATCGAGCAGCCAGTTGCCGCGCTTGCCGCGCGCCGCGCTGGTATTGACGCGGATGCCGTCGACGGCCAGGTAATGGCCGGACGTTTCCACGAAGCCGCCGTCGCCGCCTTGCGCGCCGCCGCGCGCGGAAATGCTGCCGTGCACCTGGGCCGATTCATTGCCCCAGGCGATGACCTTGCCGCCGTTGCCGCTGACAATCGCATCGGCATTGACGCTGGCATCCTTGCCGACGAGTACTTGCCGCGCATTGTGCACGGCCGCGTTCTTGCCCTGGTAATCACCGCCCAGCAAGACCGTGCCGCCGCCCGTCGCGCCGCTGGCGTCGACCTTTGCATTGCCCAGCAAACCCACTTGCTCGCCCAGCACTTGAATCTGGCCGCCCGTGCCGGCCGACCCCGCGGCGCTGGTGACGCTGCCCGCTTCGAGCAGCGCCTTGCCGCTGGCCTTGAGCACGATCCTGCCGTTCTCGCCGACGACGGCGCTGTTGGCGTTGAGCACGCCGCGCTGGCTGACCAGCGCGCCGGCCATGCCGATGCTGCCGCCCTGGGCGATGATCTGGCCCAGGTTCAGCGCCTGGTCGGCCGGCGCAGAGACCAGTACGCGCAATTGCGGATTGCCGGGGTCGGCCAGCTGCACGCTGCGCCCGGCCGCCAGGATCACTTCGCCATTGGGCGCCGTGATGATGCCCGTGTTTTCCACGTTCGGCGCGATCAGCAGCACTTGCCCGCCCTTGCCCGCGTTAATCATGCCCGCATTGCTGACGCCGCCGGCCACGCCGCCGGCCGTGAACTGGCGCTTGCCGGCCAGGAAATCCTCATTCGTCATGCCCAGGCTGGAGGCGACCAACCCGTTCACGTCCACTTTCGCCCCCTGGCCGAAAACGATGCCGTTCGGGTTGATCAGGAAGACCTTGCCGTTCGATTCGAGCGCGCCCAGGATCTTGCTGGGGTCTTGTCCCGTAATGCGGTTCAGTACGGCGCTATTGCCGCTTTGCTGGATGAAGCGCGTGATTTCGCCCGCATGGATGGAAAAACTCTGCCAGTTGATGATGGTGTTGGGCGTGTTCGTGATCGAAAAGATGTTGCCCTGCTGGCTGAACGTGGCCTGTCCGTTGACCACCTGCGGCAAGGCGGGGTTGGCCTGCGCGGTGCCGAAACAGCCGGCCAGCAGCAGTGCCAGCGCCGTGCGGCGCAAGGGCGGCGCAAGCGGTAATGAAAAGGCGGGCGTCAGGATGAAAGCGGAGGCGTGCTGGACGTGGTTGTGCATGGTGTTCATCCTGATGCTAGTAGGCCAAGGCGAGGCGGAAATGCAGGCGGTTGGCGCCCCGCTGTCCCGTGTCGCCGCCATTGACGACATGGGCGTAATCGAGTTGCAGATTGGCGTAGCGGCTCAGCAGCAAACGCAGGCCGAGGCCGCCGCTGCTGATGCCTTGCGACGCGCTTTCGCCGGGCAGTGCATGGTTGCGGCGCAGCCAGGCCGTGTCATAAAACGCCAGCGCGCGGCACTGGTAAGCGAGCGCCTGGCCGCACCAGTTCGGCGTGTACAGCTCCAGGTTCAGGTTGACGCCCGAATCGTTCGATACCTCGCGCTCGGCAAAGCCGCGCACGGACGCGGCGCCGCCGGCGCCGAACTGCTCGCCCGGCACCAGCGCATCGGGCGTGATCTGCGCGTTGGCGAGCGCGCGCCATTGCCAGTCGCCGGCCAGCACGCGTCCCGCACTGGCGCTCAGGCGCACCGTGTTGTAGGCCGCCTTGGCGTGCGCGCGCACGCGGTCGAAATCGGCTTGCGCGCCGTGCTTGCCGCCAGGGATATTGTGCGCGAAGGTGACCGCCACGCTGGTCTCGCCCGTGGGCAAGGTCCAGTTGCCGATATAGCTGACGCTGAGCGGATGCACGGTGACGTCGGCGCCCAGTTCCATGCCGAACAGCTGCACGCTGTTGCGGTAAGCCTTGTAGTCGATGCCGTACACGAGCTTGGGTTCGAAATCGCCGCTGCGGGCAAAGTTCTGGTTGTAGCGGATGCCGGCCATGCTGCCCTGGCCGCTGACGGCCAGGTCGAAAATACCGGCCGAGACGCTGCCCGAATCGACGTTCGAATAGCTGGCAAAAAAATCCATCGAGTCGCCCAGCGCATACAGCGGCAAGTGGTAGCCGGCGCCATACACGCCCACCTTGTCCGGCTTTTCCAGGCTGCTCGTGTATTGCAGGCTGGCGACATGATCGAGGCCGAACAGATTCGCATGCTGCAGCACCACGCCCACGTGCGTCTTGCCCGTTTGCGCATTGCCCGTATTGTCCACGTTGAGCATGGCTTTCCAGGGCTTTTCATCGGCCACCGTGACGATGGCGTCGATGGCGCCCGCCGGTTCATCGGCTTGCAGGCGCACTTCGATCTTGCGCGCCGGGTTTTCATTGGCCAGCCTCAGGCTTTGCGACAGCGCCGGCAAGTTCGGCGTCTCGCCTTCGCGAAGAGACGGCAAGGCGCGCCGCACGTTGGCCTCGTCCACATGCGTATTGCCGCCGATGGCAAGCTTGCCCAGCGGCGTTTGCAGCACGCTCAGGCGCACCACGCCGCGCTCCAGTTCCTGCTCGGGCAATTGCACCTGCACGGCGCTGTAACCGCGCTCGCGGTAAGCCCCCTCCAGCGCCTCGACGGCGCGCGCGATGTCGGAAAAATCGCGCTGCGCTCCCGTGTAAGGCGCCAGCAGGGCCTGCACTTGCGCGGGCGTGAGCAGGGTATTGCCCTGGACGTCGAAGCGGCGGATCTCGAAGCGCGGCACGCCGTCGCCCTGCGTGGCAGGCGCGGCGTCATCCATGGAAACAGCGGCGCCGGCGGCGCCGACGGCGAACAGCAGCGCGGAACCCGCAAGCAGGTGCACCAAACGATATGTCATGTGAAGGATTTCTTGTGTAACCGGACAAGCGCGCGGCCCGCAGGCGCCAGCATGTCCGGCAATGGATTGAAGACAAATTTTAGACGGCTTTTAGTTTCCAGTCAGAAATTTCTAACATTTCCCCGTGTTTTTTATCGCAATGCAACAAACAATGCGCACGCAATGGTGAAAAATGCCGCAATCGCTTGCCTTTTCCGGCGAATGGCGGGCTATTTGCTGTGCAATGCTGTCACGCCATCCCAGTCCAATGGCGGTGGCGCGTTGCGGTACTGCTCCAGGCGCGCCGCGTACAGCCGGTACAGGCCATCGCCGGGAAAGTCCGCCTGCAAATGGGCCAGCTGCGCACCTGCCTGCGCCCAGTCGCGCGCGCGCAGCCGGGCCAGCACCGCGTGCCAGCGCTCGAGCTGCGCCAGTTCGGCCGCTGCGGCGCCGGCCAGCAGGCAGCGCGGCTCGAAGATGGCCACCGCTTCCTGCTTGCCCAGCACCCTGATCCGGTCGAGCTCGCGGTACAGGAAATCCGGGGCGGCCGCGCGCGTGGCCTCGCCCACCACGATGCCCACGCCATACAGCTTGCTGGCGCCTTCCAGGCGCGCGGCCAGGTTGACGCTGTCGCCCATCACGGTATAGGCGCGGCGGATGCGCGAGCCCATGTCGCCCACATGCATGGGCCCCGTATTGATGCCGATGCCGATGCGCAGCGCCGGCCAGCCGCGCGCGCAAAATTGCTGGTTCAGCCGCGCCGCGCTGGCCTGCATCAGCAGGGCGCTGGCCACGGCCCGGCTGGCGTGATCGCCAAAGGCGACGGGCGCGCCCCAGAACGCCATCACGGCGTCGCCGATGTATTTGTCCAGGGTGCCGCCATGGCTGTCGCGAATATCTTCCGACATGGCCGTCAGGTATGCGTTGATGTATTCGCGCAGCGCGGCCGGCGCCAGCTGCTCGGAAATGGCCGTGAAACCGCGCACGTCGGCAAACAGCACCGTCAGTT
Organism: Janthinobacterium aestuarii; assembly: GCF_046113285.1. Taxonomy (NCBI): domain Bacteria; kingdom Pseudomonadati; phylum Pseudomonadota; class Betaproteobacteria; order Burkholderiales; family Oxalobacteraceae; genus Janthinobacterium; species Janthinobacterium aestuarii. The sequence continues at coordinate 1,692,731 of NZ_CP142524.1, read as the reverse complement.
CGCGGTTCTCGCCCTCCATCGTGTAGCGGCGCGGATCGTCGGCCATCTCGGCCACCAGCTCGGGCGCCACGTACTCGCCGAAACGGGCCACCAGCGCGCGTCCCTTGCGCACCTCGAAAAAGTAACCCCACGCCAGGTTGGCGATGAATAGCGCAAGGATCAGCAGCAACAGCACGGCACCGCCCAGCACCAGATCGTGCACGGCGTACAGGTACAGGTTGATGCCGATGGCGGCGGCCAGCGCGGCCACGGTGGCCAGCATCACGCCGGCCGGCGGCAGCACGGCCAGGGCGCCCGCCAGCAGCAGGCCAAACAGCACGATCTGCACCAGTTCCAACGCCAGCGCGTAGTCGGGCCGCGCCTTGAAACGCCCGTCGAGCATGGACTTGATCAGGTTGGCGTGCACCTCCACCCCCGGATATTCGGCATTCACGGGCGTGGCGCGGATATCGTTCAAACCGGGCGCCGTGGTGCCCACCAGCACGATGGTGCCCTTGAGCAGCGCGGCCGGCACCGTGCCGGCCAGCACATCGGCGGCCGACACGTAGCGGAAGGCGCCGCCATCGGGGCCGCCCGCGCCGCGGTACTGCACCGTGGTCGTCAAGGCTTCGCCGACAGGAATCGCCATCGCGCCGCGCGGCGTGAACAGCATGATGTGTTCGAGGCCGCCATTGGCCAGTTCGCGCGCCGACAAGGTATCGGCCGTGCCCGTGAAACGGGGGGCGATGGCGCGCGCCTGCAGGTAGACGGCGACGGTGGCCAGCGACAGCGAAGGATAATAGCCGTCGCCGATGCGCTGCAACAGGGTCGAGGAACGTACGACGCCGTCGGCATCGGTCAGCGCCGTGAAGATGCCGGCGCCCTGCGCGGCCGCCTGCAGGGGTGCGATATTGGCTTCGTAGCCGCGCGCCACGTAGGCCGTGACCGTGCGCCCGTTCAAATCGGCGACGGTAAAGGCGGGCCTGGGCAGCACGCCCTTCCTTTGCTGCTCCGAGACGCTGTAGCCGAGCACCACGGGCTGGCCGCGCATGGCCTCGGCAAACAGGCCGTCGTAGTCCATGGCTGGGCGCAGCTTTTCCAGCTGCGCCGGCAAGCCGGCCACGCCGGCCAGTTCGCCGCGCGCCAGCCCTTGCAGCACGGCGTAACCGGAACTGGTGTCCGCTTCGGGAAACGCAATATCGAAGCCCAGCGCGGCCACGCCGTAATGGCCGGTGAGCTGGCGCACCAGGCGCGCCTGCACGTCGCGGCTCCAGGGAAAACGGCCCACGCGGGCCAGGCTTTGCTCGTCGATGTCGACGATGACGATGCGGCGGTCGAGCTGCGGCGCATCAAAGCGCATGCGCCAGTCGCCCAGCATGGCGTCAAGCCGCGCGATCGTGTCGTTGCCGGCCAGGCACAGCACGGCGGCCGCCACGCTGAGGAGCACGCCCAGCGCGAAACGCGCGCCATGCTTGCGCCAGGCCAGCGGCAGCATCACGGGGTATAGCCCGGAATGGCCGCCTCGTCGACGGCATCGATCTGGCTCGGATGCATGTGCTTTTCAGCGAAGGTCAGATAGACCTTGCTGCGGATGAAAACGTCGAACAGCTCCGGGTCGATATGGCCGTTCAGGCTGAAGTTACCGAGGATGCGCAGCGATTCGGACAGCGACTTGCCCTTTTTGTAGGGCCGGTCGCGCGCCGTCAGCGCCTCGAAAATGTCGGCAATCGCCATCAGCCGCGCCGGCACCGACATCTGCTCTTTCGTCAGCCCGCGCGGATAGCCCTTGCCATCCATGCGCTCATGGTGGCCGCCCGCATATTCGGGCACCTTTTGCAGGTGCTTGGGCCACGGCAGCGCTTCGAGCATGCGGATCGACACGCTGATATGGTTGTTGACGATGGCCCGCTCGGCCGCCGTCAGGGTGCCGGCGCGGATGGTCAGGTTTTCCGTCTCGTCGGCATCGAGAAAATCGCGCAGTTCGCCGTCGGCCGCGCGCCAGCGGCGCCGGGCGATCTGCCGCACCCTTTCCTGGTCGGCCTGCGCCATGCTCTCGCCGCCGATGTTGACCGTGCGGATGAAATCGCGCTCTTCGCGCAGCGCCGCCTGCTCCTGCTCCAGCGCGCGGGCAATGGCGTCCTTCTGTTGCGGCTGCGCGGCCTGCAGGCGCAGGGCCTCGATCTCGGCGTCGCGCAGCAGCACTTCGTAGCGCGTGTCGATCAGGGCGATGCGGTCGAAAATGGTTTCCAGCTTGGTGGCCTTGTCGACCACGTGCACGGGCGTGGTGATCTTGCCGCAATCGTGCAGCAGGCCTGCCAGCCACAGCTGCTTGCGCTCGTTGTCGCTGAGCCGGAAATCGGCCAGCGGCCCCGTTTGCGTCGCATGCGCGGCGTCGGCCAGCAACATCGTCAGCTCGGGCACGAACTGGCAGTGCCTTCCCGTGTACGGCGACTTTTCATCGATGCCGATATTGATCAGGGTAACGAGCGACTCGAGCAGCTCTTCCAGCTGAGAGATGAGCAGCTGATTCGTCAGCGCCACGCCCGCCTGCGCGGCCAGCGCCTCGATGAAGCGCTGGTCGGTGGAGGAAAAGGCGCGCACCTGGCCCGTCTCGCCATCCTTGGCATTGACCAGCTGCAGCACGCCGATCAAGTCGCCCTCGTGATCGCTCATGGGTACCGTCAGGATCGATTGCGTGTGGTAGCCATGGTGGCGGTCAAACTCGCGCATGCCGGAAAAATTGAAGACCTCGTCGCGGTAGACGTCGGCGATATTCACGCTGCGGCGCATGTTCGCCGCATACGCGGCCACCGACGCCAGGTTGGGCTGGCCGGCGCCATCGAACAGGGGTACGCCCGGCAAACCCATGTCCGCCCCCTGCGCGATGCCCAGGCTGTCGTTGACGCTGATGTCGAACGCCAGCTGGCGCCCGTCAAGCGCGGGCCGGTACAGGGTGGCGCCGTCGGCGCCGCTCATGCTTTTCGCCAGCAGCACGATGCGCTGCAGCAGCGCGCCAATGTCGCGCCCCTCACCGCCCAGGCCGTGGCCGAGCGCGACGCTGAGTTCGGTCAATTGCTCCAGTCTGTGGGCGATTTTCTCAGGGTGCAGCTGAGGCATATTGGTGGCAATCAGGTAATGGGCAAGCAAAAAAGGGGAAGTCGGCAAGCGCCAGTGTAACGGCGACCCTGCGCACTGTACATTACTTAGTCACAACAAAATGAAATTACTTTCCGTAACGCAACACGCATAAATGTTGCCGCCAATCTCATTAATTAGAATAGAATCAACAATAATTACACTGTAACAAGGTACTGAATGAAATTCACGTTCAGGGGCGTGCGCGGCTCCATCCCCTCCCCCGGCCCGCGCACGGCGCGCTATGGCGGCAACACCACGTGCATCGAGGTGCGCACGGACAACGACAGCCTGATCATTCTCGATGCCGGCAGCGGCATCTTCGCGCTGGCGCAGCAGCTGCCGCCGGGCCAGCCCGTCGACGCGCACGTCTTCATCACGCACAGCCACTGGGACCACATCCACGGCCTGCCCATGTTCTCGCCCCTGTTCGTGGCCGGCAACCGCATGCGCCTGCATGGCGCCCTGGACGGCAACAGCGGGCGCGGCATCGAGCACGTGATGGCGGTGCAGCTGCAGGGCAGTTATTTTCCCGTCAGCGAAGCGGCCATGGCGGCCTGCATCGAGTACCGCACCCTGGCGCCCGGCGAAGCCGTCGAAGTGGGCGGCGCGCGCGTGCGCGGCGCGGAAATGAACCATCCGGTGGTCAACCTCGGCTACCGCATCGACTGCGGCGGCGCCTCGCTGTTTTTCAGCGGCGACCATGAACCGTTCTACAACCTGCATCCGCCCGGCCACGCCGAGCATGCGGCCTGCGCGGCGCGCAATGCGCAGCGCCAGGCCGGCATCGATGCGCTGGTCGCCGGCGTCGATGCGCTGATCATGGATTGCTCGTACACGCGCGAGGAATACCCGGGCAAGCAGGGCTGGGGCCACGGCACCTTCGACGCCGCCTTCGACCTGGCCCTGCGCTGCGGCGCGCGGCACCTGTACTGCACCCACCACGAACCGACCCGCAGCGACGAGCAGCTCGAGGCCGTGTTTGCCGACGTGATGGGCCGCTATGCGAGCCGCCTGGCCGGCCTGCAGGTGTTCCTCGCCAGCGAGGGGCTGACGGTGGAACTGGCCGGCGCATAAAAAAAGGAACCTTACGGTTCCTTTTTTATACATGCGCCCAGTTGGCCCAAGGCCCTCTGAAAACCGTAGCGAGCAAGCCCGATATCGGATTGAGTAGCGGAGCTGTACTTTAGTACAGTGAGCAACGGAGATTCGATAGTGGGCTGCGCAGTAGGTTTGCAGAGGTGCCTTACATGATGTGGTGGCCAATCCACCAGGCCACTGCCGCCACGAACGCGGAAGCGGGAATCGTGAAGATCCAGGCCCAGACGATATTGCCGGCAACACCCCAGCGCACGGCCGACATTTTTTGCGCCGAGCCGACGCCGACGATGGCGCCCGTGATCGTGTGCGTGGTCGACACGGGAATGCCCAGCGCCGTCGAGACGAACAGGGTGATGGCGCCGCCCGTTTCGGCGCAGAAGCCGCCGACGGGTTTCAACTTGGTGATCTTCTGGCCCATGGTCTTGACGATGCGCCAGCCGCCGAACAGGGTGCCGAAGCTGATGGCCGTGTAGCACGAGATGATGACCCACATCGGCGGCATCTGGTCGTTCACGTTCGAGTAGCCGGCCGCGATCAGCAGCATCCAGATGATGCCGATGGTTTTTTGCGCATCGTTGCCGCCGTGGCCCAGGCTGTAGGCGGCTGCCGATGCCAGTTGCAAACGGCGGAACCACTTGTCGACCTTGCGCGGCGTCGAACGGACAAAAATCCACGACACGATCAGCATCATGATGGAGCCGAACACGAAGCCCAGCACGGGGGCGATGACGATAAAGGCCACGGTTTTCCACAGGCCGGCCGCGACCAGCGCGCCCGTGCCGGACTTGGCGACAGCGGCGCCCACCAGGCCGCCGATCAGGGCGTGCGAGGACGACGAGGGAATGCCGTAGTACCAGGTAAACAAATTCCAGAAGATGGCGCCCATCAGCGCGCCGAAGATCACGTACTGGTCGATCACGGCCGGGTCGATGGTGCCCTTGCCCACTGTGGCGGCCACGGTCAGCTGGTGGAACACGAAGATGGCGACGAAGTTGAACGTGGCGGCCATGGCAACCGCGGTCTGCGGTTTCAATACGCCCGTCGAGACCACCGTGGCAATCGCGTTGGCGGCATCGTGGAAGCCGTTCATGAAGTCAAACAGCAGCGCGAGGACGATCAACAGGCCTAGCACGTAGATGCTGATTTGTATGGTCATTATAGTTTCTTTTCTGATTCTGGTTCAGGACAGGCCCAACGCTTACGCGTTTTCGACGATGATGCCTTCGATAATATTGGACACATCTTCGCAACGGTCGGTCACGGTTTCCAGAATTTCGTAGATCGCTTTCAGCTTGATCAGGTTGCGCACGTCCGGTTCGTCGCGGAACAGCTTGGACATGGCGGCGCGCATCACGTGGTCGGCGTCCGATTCCAGGCGGTCGATCTCTTCGCAGATGGCGACGATCTTGCGCGAGTTGTCCATGTTGTGCAGCATGGCGACGGCGTCGCGTACTTTCTCGGTACAGGCCAGCACCAGTTCGGCCAGGCGCTTGGCTTCCGGCGTGACGGCTTTCAGGTCGTACAGCGAGACGGTCTGCGCCGCATCTTCCAGCAGGTCGAGGATATCGTCCTGGCGCGTGATCAGTTGATGGATGTCGTCGCGGTCGATCGGCGTGATGAAGGTCTTGTGCAGCATTTCCACGGTGGCGTAGGTGACTTTGTCCGCCTGTTTCTCGATGCTTTCGATCGCATGCACGCGGTTTTCCAGGTCGTCGAAATTGGTCATCAGGCCGAGCATCTCTTTCGCGCCCTTGACGCACAATTCCGCGTGCTGGTTAAACAATTCAAAAAACTTGCCCTCAGTGGGCATCAAGCGTCCAAACATGTCATTCTCCGTTAAGCATTGAGTCGTGTTATTTACTACAGAAAGCCGCCCCGTATGAGGGGGCGGCCAATGGAATATCAGTGCTGCTGAGTCTTAGTCGCCTTGGTAAAGCGCCAGGCCACCACTGTAATTGCCAAATTTGGTGTACTGCCCCATGAAGGTGAGGCGGATGCTGCCGATTGGACCGTTACGTTGTTTGCCGATGATGATTTCGGCCGTCCCCTTGTCCGGCGAGTCGGGGTTATACACCTCGTCGCGGTAAATGAACAGGATCACGTCGGCATCCTGCTCAATAGCGCCCGATTCGCGCAAGTCGGACATCACGGGACGCTTGTTCGGGCGTTGTTCCAGCGAGCGGTTCAACTGTGACAGCGCGATCACGGGGCAACCGAGTTCTTTCGCCAGGCCTTTCAAGCCACGCGAAATCTCGGAAATCTCCGTGGCGCGGTTGTCGCCCGGCGTATTGGCCGACATCAGCTGCAAGTAATCGACGATGATCAGGCCCAGCTTGCCGCACTGGCGCGACAAACGGCGCGAACGGGCGCGCAATTCGATGGAATTGAGCGCCGGCGTTTCATCGATGTACAACTGCGCGTCGTTCATCTTCTGGATTGCATTCGTCAGGCGCGGCCAGTCTTCGTCGTTCAGGCGGCCCGTGCGCAGGCGGTGCTGGTCCAGCTGTCCGACGGAGCCGAGCATACGCATGGCCAGCTGGGCGCCGCCCATCTCCATCGAGAACACGGCCACGGGCAAGCCGCTGTCGATGGCCACGTTTTCGCCGATGTTGACGGAAAACGCCGTCTTGCCCATCGACGGACGGCCCGCCACGATCACCAGGTCGCCCGGCTGCAGACCCGAGGTCATGCGGTCGAGGTCGATGAAACCGGTGGGCACGCCCGTGATTTCACTCTGGTTGTCGCGGCTGTACAGTTCGTCGATGCGCTCGACCACTTGCGTCAGCAGGGGCTGGATGGCGGTCCAGCCCTGGGCGCCGCGCGCGCCTTCTTCGGCGATGGCGAAAATCTTCGACTCGGCCTCGTCAAGCATCTGCTTGACTTCCTTGCCTTGCGGGCTGAAGGCCGTGCCGGAGATATCGTCGGCGACGGTAATGAGCTTGCGCAGCACGCCGCGGTCGCGCACGATCTCGGCATAGCGCCGGATGTTCGCGGCCGATGGCGTGTTTTGCGCCATGGCGTTCAGGTAAGCGAGTCCGCCCACGTCATCGGCCTTGCCGAGCTGGGTCAGGGTTTCAAAAACAGTAATGACATCGGCTGGCTTGGAAGCGTTAACCATCTTGACGATTTGCTCGAAGATGATGCGATGGTCATAGCGATAGAAATCCTCCGCATGCATGAAGTCGGCGATGCGGTCATAGGCGGCATTGTCGCGCAGCAGACCACCGATAACGGATTGTTCTGCTTCGATCGAATGCGGCGGAATACGGAGGGAATCCAGTTGCGGATCAGAGGGGGCGTTCATGGCGCGAATTATACCCGCTTCGGCGTGCCGGCAAAAATAAAGGGCTGAAAATGAGCGAAAAAAAGGCCACAAAAAAGCCGGGCGAACCCGGCTTTTCATAGTGCGGCAGCGCTTGCGGGCCAGGCCCGCAGACGATTACGCGTTCGCGTCTGGAACGACAGCGATAACAACTTCCACGACCACGTCGGTGTGCAGAGCAACCGAAACGTTGTGCTCGCCAACGATCTTCAGCGGGCCGGTAGGCATGCGGATTTGTGCTTTTTCAACAGCAAAACCTTGCTTGGTCAGCGCTTCAGCGATGTCGAAGTTGGTGACGGAACCGAACAGGCGGCCATCGACGCCAGCTTTTTGAGCAACTTGAACGGTCAGGCCGCTCAGTTTTTCGCCCTGGGCTTGCGATGCGGCCAATTTGGCGGCAGCAGCTTTTTCCAGTTCGGCGCGCTTGACTTCGAATTCAGCCACAGCGGTTGCCGTAGCACGACGTGCCAGGCGTTGCGGGATCAGGAAGTTACGTGCGTAACCGTCTTTGACTTTGACGACTTCGCCGAGGTTACCGACGTTTACAACTTTTTCTAACAGAATGATTTGCATAGTTCTTCTCCAGGAATATCTGACCGATTAAGCGTGGTGCAGATCGGTGTATGGCAGCAGCGCGAGGAAGCGAGCGCGCTTGATTGCGGTGTCGACTTGGCGCTGGTAGTGCGCTTTGGTACCGGTCAGGCGTGCTGGCATGATCTTGCCGTTTTCCTGGACGAAGTCTTTCAGCGTGTCGACGTCTTTGTAGTCGACTTGCTCAACGTGCGCTGCCGTGAAGCGGCAGAACTTCTTACGTTTGAACAAAGGGTTTTGCTGTTTGCGTTTTTCTTTAAGCTTGAGCTTATTTTTGTCGAACTTTTTACCGAATGCCATGTCAGGCTCCTGTATCTAAAATGCGCTAGTCAGAATTGACTGCACTAAAATCAATGATGTGAAACACCAAACTCTTGCTGTTGCGGCTCTTCCTGGCCAGGAAACCCGTGAACTGATACACCCCGCCCAAGCTTGCCTGACTGAACCGGCCTGAAATTTCGCCAGCGGCTAGCGCGGCAACATCAAACTCGGTCAAACGGGCAATCCCTGCTTCCATCTGCTGCGAACTGTGTTGCAATACTGCATTCACAATCGGCAGCCCTGCCGGGGTATAGCGCAATATTTCGCGCTCGGCAATGATGGCGGTGACTTGTAGCTGGTTCAGCGCACGATCCTGGTCAAGAATTAAGCTGCTGCTGCGGCTGGAGCGGCTGCTGGTGCTTCGGTGCGGTGGCTTTTGGCCGCGTCTTCGCGTTGTACCGATTTCATCATCGGCGAAGGAGCTGTTTCAGCTTTCTTCATTTTAACGGTCAGGTGACGCAACACGGCATCATTGAATTTGAATGCTGTTTCCAACTCGACCAGGGTCTCGTTGTCGCATTCGATGTTCAGGCAGATGTAGTGTGCTTTAGGCAGCTTTTGGATCGAGTAAGCCATTTGACGGCGGCCCCAATCTTCCACGCGGTGAACCGAACCGCCGCGGGTGGTTACGCTGGCTTTGTAGCGTTCGATCATCGCGGGCACTTGCTCGCTTTGGTCCGGATGGACGATAAAGACTATTTCATAATGACGCATGCAAACTCCTTCAGGTCGGATTGATAATCGCCCACCCCGGCGTCAAGACGGGTGTGGGAAGGTCAGCCGAAGATTATAACCGCCTTTTGCAAACGTTTCAATCATTGCTTGCGCCAGTGCCCGAAAAGCCCGCGCGCCACCGTGCTTTTCGACCGGGAACAAGTATTTCTTGCGAAATTCGCCGAAAACACGGAAATCCCCTTGCATAGTGAGCGATACTGTACAAAAATACAGACTGTTCATATAGACAGCATTTTAGTATGCACCCACCGCTCATGATCAAGCTGACAGCACGACAAGAACAAATCCTGAACCTGATCAAGGACGCGATTGAAAACACGGGCTTTCCTCCCACCCGTGCCGAAATTGCCAATGAACTGGGTTTCAAATCGGCCAATGCGGCCGAGGAGCATTTGCAGGCCCTGGCCCGCAAGGGCGCGATCGAGATTTCGCCCGGCACCTCGCGCGGCATCCGCCTGATCGGCGCGGCAGCTGAAGCGCCGCCATCGAAAGTGCCGGCGGCGCTGCTGATGTCGCTGCCCCTGATCGGCAGGGTGGCCGCCGGTTCGCCCATCCTTGCCCAGGAAAACCTGGAAGCGAGCTACAACGTGGACCCCGCCCTGTTTTCGGCCAAGCCCGACTTCCTGCTGAAGGTGCGCGGCTGGTCCATGCGCGACGCCGGCATCATGGATGGCGATTTACTGGCCGTCAAAAAGGTCGACAGCGCCAAGAATGGCCAGATCGTCGTGGCCCGCATCGGCGACGAAGTCACGGTCAAGCGCTACAAGAAGACGGGTTCCGTCATCGAACTGCTGCCGGAAAACCCCGACTTCAAGGTCATTACCGTGTCGCCGGAAGATGAATTTGCCCTGGAAGGCCTGGCCGTCGGACTCATGCGCAGCTGGCATTAAGTTGCCTGCCGGGGTCAGACCCGCCGGGTTTGACCCCAGTTTTTAGTTGCGGCCCCTTCTCATGCCTGACACCTAAGTTCTGACACCTAAGTTTCCGTCATCGAACTGCTGCCGAAAGATGAATTCGCCCTGGAAGGCCTGGCTGTGGGACTGATGCGCAACTGGCATTAAACGACTGCACGAACAAAGGGCCGCAACAGCATGACTGTTGCGGCCCTTTTCATTTGTCCGACGACTTATACATCGAGTGCTTGGCGGAAATCCTCAAGCAGATCCACCTCATCCTCGATACCGACGGAGACGCGGATCAGCGATTCGGCGATGCCCATGCTGGCGCGGCGCTCGGCGCCCATCTCATAGAAGATCGTGTGGGCGACGGGAATGACCAGGGTGCGCGTGTCGCCGAGGTTGCTCGCTGGAATGGCCAAATTCAAACGATTGAGGAAATCGAAGCAATCGATGCCATCCTTCAATTCAAAGCTGAACAGCGAACCATAGCTGCGGAACAGGTCGCTCGCCAGCGCGTGCTGCGGGTGCGACGCCAGGCCCGGGTAATGCACGGCCGCCACTCTCGGGTCGGCCTGCAACATGGTGGCCAGCGCCAGGGCGTTCGAGCAGGTGCGGTCCATGCGCAAGGCCATGGTTTCCGCGCCGACGGCGATATGGTGCGCCGCTTCCGGCCCCAGGGACGCGCCGAAGTCGCGCAAGGCCTTGGCGCGGATTTGCGCGATGCCCCACTGCGCGGGCGCCGCCTTCTTGTAGTTCTCGAAAATATTCGGATACTGCGTCCAGTCGAACACGCCCGTGTCCGTCAAGCTGCCGCCCAGCGCATTGCCGTGGCCGCCAATGGATTTCGTCAAGGCGTTGACCACGAGGCCCGCGCCCACGGCTTTCGGGCGGAACAAATACGGCGTCGTCATCGTGTTGTCGACGATGTACAAGATGCCCTTTTCGCGGCACAGGTCACCGATTTTTTTCAGGTCGGCGATCTGCGTGCGCGGATTGGCGATGGTTTCCACGAACACGATGCGCGTGGCAGGCGTGATGGCGGCCGCCACGTTGGCTACCTCGGTGGCGTCGACGAAGGACACGGCGATGCCCTGCCCCGTCACCGTTTGCCACAGGCTGTTGGTATTGCCGAACAAAAAGGCCGACGAGACGACATGGTCGCCCGCGCGCAGCAGCGACTGCACCACGGCGCCGATGGCGCCCATGCCGGTGGCGAAGCACAAGGTCGCCACGCCGTCTTCCATCTTGTTGACCTTGTCTTCCAGCGCGGACACGGTGGGGTTGCCCTGGCGGCCATAGCGGAAACCGGGTTCCTTGCCCTGGAATACGGAAGCGAGCTGGCGCGCATCGGCATAACCAAACGCGACGGAAGTGTGCACGGGCTTGTGCAGCGAACCATGCTCGATGCCCTTGCGGCGGTCGTTATGCAGGATGGTGGTGGTAAAGCCGTAGTTTTTTTTATCGTTCATGATCGCGGAGCAAAAAAAGCCCGGCGCTAGCCGGGCAAGATAATTACGCTTCTGTCGTTGCCAGGTTCAGGTTCAGCTGGGAACGCGGCGTATCTTCGGGCGCTGCCGCCTTCGGATGGTGGCGCGCATATTCCAGGCGGTCCAGGTATTCCTGCGACACGTCGCCCGTCACGTAGACGCCGTCGAAGCACGAGGCCTCGAAGTTGGTCAGGGCCGGGTTGACGTCGGCGATCGCCTGCTTGAGCGCGCCGATATCCTGGTAGACTAGGTAGTCGGCCGTGATTTCGCGGCACACTTCTTCCGTCGTGCGGCCGTAGGCGATCAGCTCGTCGCGCGTCGGCATGTCGATGCCGTACACGTTCGGATAGATGACCGGCGGCGCGGCCGAGGCGAAAATGACTTTCGTCGCGCCCGCTTCACGCGCCATCTGCACGATTTCACGGCTGGTGGTGCCGCGCACGATGGAATCGTCGACCAGCAAGACCACTTTATCCTTGAATTCGGACGGGATCGCGTTGAGCTTCTGGCGCACGGATTTCTTGCGCGCCGCCTGGCCCGGCATGATAAAAGTACGGCCGATGTAGCGGTTCTTGATGAAGCCTTCGCGGTATTCGATGTTCAGCGCCATGGCCAGCTGGATGGCGGCCGGACGCGAGGAATCGGGAATCGGCATGACCACGTCGATATGCACGCCTGGCAATTCGGCGCGGATCTTCTCGGCCAGGTATTCGCCCATTTTCAGGCGCGTGGCGTACACGGAGGCGCCGTCGATGACGGAGTCGGGACGGGCCAGGTAGACGAATTCGAACACGCACGGGTTCAGGCTGGCATTGTCGGCGCACTGGGCGCTGTGCAATTTCTTGTCGGCATCGATAAAGACGGCTTCGCCGGGACCGATGTCGCGCACGAAGCGGAAGCCCATGCCTTCCAGGGCCACGGATTCGGAAGCGATCAGGTATTCGGGACCCTGCTCCGTTTCATTGATGCCCAGGCACAGCGGACGGATGCCGTGCGGGTCGCGGAAGGCCAGCAAGCCCACGCCGGCGATTTGCGCGACGGCGGCATAGCCGCCCTTGACGCGACGGTTCAGCACGGTCACGGCCTTGAAGATGGCTTCCGGGTCCAGGTTCAGGCCCGTCGTCGCTTCCTGGATTTCATGCGCCAGCACGTTGAGCAGCACTTCCGAATCGGAATCGGTATTGATGTGGCGGCGGTCGTTCTTGAACATTTCCAGCTTCAACTGTTCCCAGTTGGTCAGGTTGCCATTGTGCGCCAGGGTGATGCCGAACGGCGCATTCACATAGAACGGCTGTGCTTCCTCTTCGCTCGACGAACCGGCCGTCGGGTAGCGGCAATGGCCGATGCCCGTCGTGCCTTGCAGCGAACGCATGTTGCGCGTGCGGAAGACGTCTCGCACGAGGCCGTTGGCCTTGTGCATGGAAAACATACTGCTGTGATTGGTCGCAATCCCTGCCGCGTCCTGACCGCGATGTTGCAGGAGCAACAATGCATCATAGAGCAATTGATTGACAGGTTGATGGGAAACGACGCCGACGATGCCACACATGGTGTGCTCCTAAACTGTGCTACTGATTTTAAAAAAATTCAAAATTTCACATGCTGCGCGTAAGCGGCAGGCAGATAAGGCTTGATCGCGCGCGCGCCCTGTTCCGCGAGCGGACTGAGCAGCGCGTTTTTCCAGAATGGCTGCTGCGGTATGGAAGTCATGCCACACAAGATGACGGCGGTCAGCACGATCACAAGCCCCCGCGCCACGCCGAACAGGCTGCCCAGGGTGCGGTCGGCCAGACTCAGGCCTGTCACCTTGACGAGCGCGTCAACCGTCATGGACAGCAATCCCATCAAAATGCGCACGCCGATGAACAGCACCACGAAAGCCAGCAATAAACGGATCGCTTCGCCCGGCACGGCTTCCGGCAGAAATTTCGCCAGGGTGGCGCCATAGGCATTGGCAATGACGAACGCCACGATCCAGCTGACCAGGGACAGTATTTCCTTGACCAGGCCGCGCATCATGCTGATCAGCACGGAAGTCACCAGCACGAACAGCACCAGGTAATCGAAGATCGTCACGCGCATTCAGCCTTGCAACATCACGCCGGCACCAGCGAGCCGCCCAGGCCCAGCTTTTGCAACTTGGCGCGCGTCTTTTCCGCGTCTTCGCGGCTGCCGAACGGTCCCACGCGCACGCGGATGCGCTCGCCCGCCGGACTGGAGACTTTCTGCGTGTACGACTTGATGCCCGCTTCGCGCAGCTTGTCCTGCAATTCATCGACCTTGTCCTGCGTCGCCAGCGCCGCCACCTGCACCACGAACTTGCCGCTGCCGGCGTCGTGGGCCTTGTCTTGCGCTTTTTCTTGCGGCTTGTCTTGCGGCTTGCCTTCCAGGATCGCCAGCGCACGCGCGGCATCGTCGGCCGATTGCGCCGGCTTGGCAGGCTTGGCCTCAGGCTTGGCTTCGGGCTTTACTTCATGCTTGGGTTCAGGCTTGGGCTCGTGTTTCGGCTCCGGCTTGGCTTCATGCTTCGGCTCGGGCTTCGGTTCCGGCTTCGGCTCCACCTTGACAGGCTTCGGTTCGGGCTTGGGTTCGGGTTTCGGCTCCACATAGGCCGGCTTGACCGGTACAGGCTGGGCGGCGGCCAGCACGGGGGCCGGCGTCGGCTTGGCCGCAGGCGGCAGCGGCGCGTCGACGATTTCCTCGGACTGGTCCAGGCCATTCGATGCGGCCTGGACCGGAACGGCCGGCACAGGCGCCGGTGCAGGCGCCGCCTTTTCCTTCGACGGAATGTCGATGGCGATATCGTTGAACGGTGCTTTCGGCTCCGAATCGAGCAGCATCGGCAAGCCGACGGCGACGCCCAGGGCCAGGGCGACGGCCCCGACCAGGCGGCGGCGTGCGCGCTTTTTTTCAGGCAAGACCGGATCCGGTGCTTCCTTGCCGCCACGGCGCGATCCGCCGCCACCCGAGGTGTTGGCGGCGCGCTTGCGGGTCGGCGACTGTGCTTCGCCAGGGACATAAAAGCCGCTGTCTTCGCCAGAGGATTCTTGCTTGTTTTTAAACAGTTTCGAGAACAAGCCCATGCGTGATTTTCAGTCGAGTGCGTTTCAGTGAAGTGAGGATTTTCGGGCCTTCATCACGCCTGCAACGGTGAGGAAAGAACCAAAGACCACAATTCTATCATTCTCACCGGCCCGGCTCATTGCATTTGCAAAAGCTTGTGCCGGATCATCGAAAATAGACACAGTATGTTCGCTGCTGTCGGGCTTATCTTCGAGCATGATCTGCACCTTGGCGGCCAGCTCGGAAGCCGTGGCCGCGCGCGGCGAAGGCAGGCCCGTCAGGCACCAGTGGTCAACGTGTTCACTCATCGCGGCCAGCACGCCATCGATATCCTTGTCGTGCATGGAACCGAATACGGCATAGGTGTACGGGTGGAAACCCATATTACCGAGGTTCTGGTTCAGCGCCGACGCCGCGTGGGGGTTGTGCGCCACGTCGAGGATCACGCTGGGGCGGCCAGGCAAGACCTGGAAGCGGCCCGGCAGTTCCACCGTCACGAGGCCCGTGCGCACTTCCTGCGCGCCCACGGGCAGTTTCAGCTTCAGCACTTCCAGCGCGGCCAGCACGGCCGTCGCATTGAGGATCTGGTTGGCGCCGCGCAAGCTCGGGTAGGCCAGCGAATTGCGGCGCTGCTCGCGCCCGCCGTAGTTCCACTGCTGCTTGTCGCCCGAATAGTTGAAATCGCGGCCCATCAGCCACAGGTCGGCGCCGATGGCCTCGGCATGGTCGATCAACGATTGCGGCGGCACGGGGTCGCTGCAGATGGCCGCCTTGCCCGGACGGAAGATGCCCGCCTTTTCAAAGCCGATCGCTTCGCGCGTGTCGCCCAGGTAATCCGTGTGGTCGATATCGACGCTGGTGACGATGGCCACGTCCGCGTCGATCACGTTGACGGCATCCAGGCGCCCGCCCAGGCCCACTTCCAGGATGGCCACGTCCAGGTTGGCTTGCGACAGCAGATGCAAAATCGCCAAGGTGGTGAACTCGAAATAGGTGAGCGGCGTATCGCCGCGCACGGCTTCGACGGCCTGGAAGCTGGCGACGAGCTGCTCGTCGCTGGCCATCTCGCCCAGCACGCGCGCGCGCTCGTTAAAATCGAGGAAATGCGGCTTGATGTACAAGCCCACTTTGTAGCCGGCACGCAACAACACGGATTCCAGCATGGCGCAGGTGGAGCCCTTGCCATTCGTGCCCGCCACCATGATCACGGGGCAAGTAAAAGCGAGCTGCATGCGCGCCTTGACGGCTTGCACGCGGTCCAGGCCCATGTTGATCTGGGTTTCCGAATGGCGGGCTTCCAGCAGGGCGAGCCAGTCCGGCAATGACGTAGGGAGGTTTTGCATGGGAGACTTCTTGAAGGATGCGATGCGCAAGGCGCAGAAGAGATATAACGAGGCAGGACGATGTAGGTCGGGTTAGGCCAAAGGCCGTAACCCGACGCCAGCGGTAAATTAAGCCAGCACTTCCACAGCCTGGTTTTGCAACAAGGCCAGCAAACGGGCGATTTCTTCGCGCATCTTGCGGCGGTCGACGATCATGTCGACGGCGCCCTTGGTGACGAGGAACTCGGCGCGCTGGAAGCCTTCCGGCAGTTTTTCGCGCACGGTGTTTTCAATCACGCGCGGGCCGGCAAAGCCGATCAGCGCTTTCGGTTCGGCAATGACCACGTCGCCCATGAAGGCGAACGAGGCGGACACGCCGCCCATGGTCGGGTCGGTCAGCACGCTGATGAATGGCAATTTCTTTTCCGACAGCTTGGTCAGCATGGCCGTGGTTTTCGCCATCTGCATCAGCGACAGCAAGCCTTCCTGCATGCGCGCGCCACCGGTGGCGGTGATGCAAATGAACGGCACTTTCTGTTCCAGCGCGATCTGCGCGCCGCGCACGAAGCGCTCGCCCACGACCGAGCCCATGGAGCCGCCCATGAATTCGAATTCGAAGCACGCCACGACTACTGGCAGGCTCATGATGGCGCCGCCCATGACGACCATCGCATCCGTCTCGCCCGTCGCTTCCATGGCGGACTTCAGGCGATCCGGGTATTTCTTGCTGTCTTTGAACTTCAGGGTATCGACGGGCAGGATTTCCTGGCCGATTTCATAGCGGCCGCCCGCGTCGAGCAGGCTGTCGAGGCGTTCACGCGCGCGGATGCGCATGTGATGGTCGCATTTCGGGCACACGTGCAAATTCGATTCCAGGTCCGTACGGTACAGCACGGCTTCGCACGACGGGCACTTGACCCACAGGCCTTCCGGCATGGTCTTGCGCGCGGCCGCATCAGAACGCTGGATGCGCGGTGGCAGCAGTTTTTCCAACCAACTCATATTTTCTCCTTGGGCCCTTGTAGGGGTAGCGTCGGTGGACGCCCCCGGCAGACGGTCAACGGCAACGCCCCGCGGGGCGCCACCAAAAATTTTATCTATTGCACAATAACAGGCAAATCAGTGGCCGAAGTGTAGCCGTTTATCGCCGGGCTGTCGAACTTTGCCGCCAACGCATCTTGCGTAAACGGCAAGCTTGCTCAGGCGTCCAGTGCGGCGCGGATGCCTGCCGTAAAGCTGCGCACGGCGTCGACGGCGCCACCTTCCGGGGCATTTTCAATTTCCTGGATGATGCGGCTGCCGATCACGACGGCATCGGCCACCTTGGCGACGGCCTTGGCCGTGGCGCCATCGCGGATGCCGAAGCCCACGCCGATGGGTAATTTTACATGCTGGCGGATGGCCGCGAGGCGCTCCGCCACCTGTTCCGTATCAATGTTGCCGGCGCCCGTGACGCCCTTGAGCGACACGTAATAGCTGAAACCGCCGCCAACCTTGGCCACTTGCGCGATGCGCTCTTCGGTCGAAGTGGGCGCCAGCAGGAAAATCAGGTCGAGGCCCGCTGCGCGCATGGCGGCGCCGAACTCCTCGCACTCTTCCGGCGGATAGTCGACGACGATGGCGCCATCGGCGCCGGCCGCTTGCGCTGCTGCAATGAAGGCGGCGCTGCCGATGCGCTCGATGGGATTGGCGTACCCCATCAGCACCACGGGCGTCGTCTGGTTCGTTTCACGGAACTGGCGCACGTAGCCGAACACGTCGTGGATGCCGACATTGAATTTCAAGGCCCGTTCGCAGGCGCGCTGGATGACGGGGCCTTCGGCCATGGGGTCGGAAAACGGCACGCCCAGCTCCAGGATGTCGGCGCCGCCCTCGACGAGCGCGTGCATCAGCGGCACGGTGGCGTCAGGGCCAGGGTCGCCGGCGGTGATGAAGGTGACCAGGGCGGTCTTGTTGTTGGATTTTAATTGGGCGAAGGTAGTGGCGATACGGGACATGGTGAGCTTTCGTGGTGATGGATAGAGGAAGTAATTTCAACCCAGGAGCAAAGACCGGGGTCGGACCCTGAGGGTCCGACCCCAGCCGTTATTGGGGTCTCAGGAGAAATTGAGTCCCATGCGTTCCGCCACGGTATGCATGTCCTTGTCGCCACGGCCCGACAGGTTGGCCAGCACGATCTGGTCTTTCGGCAAGGTGGCCGCCAGCTTGGCCGCGTAGGCCAGCGCGTGCGACGACTCCAGGGCCGGGATGATGCCTTCGATATGGCAACAGTCGTGGAAAGCCTGCAGCGCCTCGTCATCGGTGATCGACACGTATTGCGCGCGGCCCGAATCTTTCAGCCAAGCGTGTTCCGGCCCCACGCCCGGATAGTCGAGGCCGGCCGAGACGGAATGCGTCTCGATGATCTGGCCGTTGTCATCCTGCAGCAGATAGGTGCGGTTGCCATGCAGCACGCCCGGGAAGCCGGCCGTCAGCGAAGCCGAATGCTTGCCTGTGTCCAATCCCTCACCAGCCGCTTCCACGCCGATCAGTTTGACATCCTTCTGGTCGATGTACGGGTAAAAGATGCCCATGGCATTCGAGCCGCCGCCGATGCAGGCCAGCACGTAGTCGGGCTGGCGGCCCGTCATTTCCGGCATCTGCACCAGGCATTCCTCGCCGATCACGGACTGGAAGTCGCGCACCATCATCGGGTAAGGATGGGGGCCGGCCACGGTACCGATGATATAAAAGGTGTTTTCAATGTTGGTGACCCAGTCGCGCATGGCTTCGTTCAGCGCATCCTTGAGGGTCTTCGAACCGGATTCGACGGGCACGACGGTCGCGCCCAGCAATTTCATGCGGTACACGTTCTGCGCCTGGCGCTTGACGTCTTCGCTGCCCATGTAGACCACGCATTCGAGGCCGAAGCGGGCGCAGATGGTGGCCGTGGCCACACCATGCTGGCCGGCGCCCGTCTCGGCGATGATGCGCGGCTTGCCCATGCGCTTTGCCAGCAGGGCCTGGCCGATCACGTTGTTGATCTTGTGCGCGCCCGTGTGGTTCAAGTCTTCGCGCTTGAAATAGATTTGCGCGCCGCCCGCCATCTCGGACCAGCGCTTGGCGTGGTAGATGGGCGAGGGACGGCCGACGAAGTGTTTCAGCTCGTAGCGGAATTCTTCGAGGAATTCCGGGTCCGCGCTGTAGCGCGCATAGGCGTCTTTCAGTTCGGCCAGTGCATGCGTGAGCGTTTCGGCAACGAAGGAGCCGCCGTACGGGCCGAAGTGGCCGCGCAGGTCGGGAAACGGGTAATCGGTAGCGTGGAACAATGCGGCGGCTGCGCCGGACGAGTTGGTGTGGTCATTCATGGTGGTTTCCTCTGGCAATGATGGCATCGGCATCCCCCACCGCGGCGATGAACGCGCGGACTCGGGATGCGTCCTTGATGCCCTTGGACGCTTCGACACCACTGCTGATGTCGACGGCGTAAGGGCGCACGCGCACCACTGCGTCAGTCGCGTTTTGTACGCTCAAGCCACCACTTAAAACGACCCGAGGCGCGAGTTCTTCTGGAATGAGGGACCAATCGAATACCTTTCCTGCACCGCCGTAGGCATCCACATAGGTATCGAGCAAGAGGCTCGAGAACAAGGGGCTGGCGGCGCGATAGCGCTGTTCGTATTCTAGCAAATCTTCAAAGCTGGTGTCGGGTTTGACGCGGAACACTTGCGTAAACGGCGTATTCACGGCGCCGGCGAGCGCCGCGCTGTGTTCGGGCGTCTCGTCGCCATGAAATTGCAGCAGAGATAAAGGCGCCACGGCCCTGGTGGCCCGCACTTCTTCCACGGTGGCATTGACGAACAGGCCCACCGTCGTCACGTAGGGCGGCATGGCCGCGATCAGGTCCGCTGCCTGCCCGGGCGTCACGTAACGGGGGCTTTTCGGATAAAACACGAAACCGATGGCGTCGGCGCCCGCCGCCACGACAGCCTGGATGTCTTCGACGCGGGTCAGGCCGCAGATCTTGATGCGTGTGCGTGGCATGGCTATCCTTTATTGATGCAGATCAAAACCAGGGCAAGGCGCTGCTGCTGTCTTGCGGCAAGGCCCATTTCGGATCGTAATCGATCTGTGCCAGGTACAGGCCGTCCGGCATGAAGGTGGGCGCCGCCGCGTGGCGGTCCTTGCTTTCCAGCAAATGCCCGAGCCACTCCGGCTTTTCGCGCCCCGTGCCGATGTAGACGAGCGAACCGACCAGGTTGCGCACCATGTGGTGCAGGAAGGCATTGGCCATAATCGTAAAAATGACGCAATCGCCGCGCCGCTCGATGCGGATGTCGTGCATCAGCTTGACGGGCGACTTGGCCTGGCATTGCGCGGCGCGGAAGGCCGTGAAATCGTGCCAGCCCAGCAGCGGTTGCACGGCCTGGCGCATCAGTTCCACGTCCAGCGGGCGGAAAAAGAAACCGGCGCGCCCCTCCAGCAGCGGCGAACGGGTAGCGTTGTTGTACAACACATAATGATAGGTGCGCGCGCGGGCGCTGAAACGGGCGTGAAAAAAGTCATTGACCGTCGGATCGCCGTCGAGTTCCTTGGCCCAGCGCACGGCGATCGATTTGGGCAGGAAGGCGTTGACGCCGCGCACCCACGAGTGCACGTCACGATTCAGTTCCGTATCGAAATGCACGACTTGCTCAAGCGCATGCACGCCCGTATCCGTGCGGCCGGCGCAGGTGGTGGCCAGGCGCACGCGGGCAAACTGTTCCAGCGCGTTTTCCAGCTGGTCCTGCACCGTCTGCCCGTCTTCCTGTTTCTGGTATCCATGCCAGGCCGTGCCGTCGTACTGCAGGCCGAGGACGATACGCTTCAATGGCGTTGCTGTCGTAATATTTTGCATCGAAGCATTATACCGGCGCAAAGGCGGCCCCGCCTTCCTGCCACACAAGCGCCTGAGACGGCGTTCAGGGCCAGGCGCATGGTCGAAGACAGTACGAATAGTACGGCGAGACCGTGCAACGCAGCCATGGACGTCGTATCAGGTGCTGGAAAGCGAACGAGACGGCGTTCAGGGCCAGGCGCGCGGTCGAAGACAGTACGAATAGTACGGCGAGACCGTGCAACGCAGCCATGGACGTCGTATCAGGTGCTTAGCTCAGCAAAGCTCTCATGGTATTCGCCTTGGCGACCTGCTCTTCGCTGCCACCCTTGATGACCTCATCGATCAGCTCGCGCGCGCCTTCCTTGTCGCCGATTTCCTGGTATGCGATCGCCAGGTCCAGCTTGGTATCCATTTCCATGTGGATAGCCGACAACGGGTCGTCCACGCCCACGCTGGCCGTCTTGCCATCGTTGAGATCCAGGTCGATGCCGGACAGGTCGAATTCCTGTGCGGGCGGTATCGCTTCCGGCAAGCTCGCCGGCGCTTGCGCATCGTCGAACAGGCTGTCGAGGGAAGGCTCGGCCGCCGCGACGGGCGCGGCAGCCGGCGCCACGGGTTCGTCGAGGTCGAAGTGGGCCAGGTCGACATCCTTCAAGGGATCAGGCAATGGCGTCAAACCGGCGCCCACGCCATTGACGGGGCCGGCAGGCGGCTCCAGGTCCAGGCCGAAATCCATGCTGGCGTCATACTGCGCATCGTGCGCGGCAGGGACCGGCTTGCTGTCCGGCCCAGGCATGACGATCGGCTCGCTGGTGGAAACAGGTTCGAAATCGAGGCTGTCGAGGTCAAAGTCGAGGGGGTCGCGCGCATCGCGGGCCGTCACGGAGGAGACCGGCTCGGCCGGCGCCAGGTCGGCCAGCGGCGCGGGCGGCTCGTCGGGCAAGTCCATGCTCTGGCCATGCACGTCGTCGCCGGCTGCCTTGCTCAGGCTGACCACGGCGTCGTCTTCCGTATCGCCATACAGGGGATTGGTGGGATCGAGCGCCAGTCCCAGCGCGGCCGCCTGCGGCCACTCCTCGCCCTGGCCACGCGTCAGACTGTAGAGCTCGCTGGCCTGGTCTTCAAACGCGCGCACGTCGTTGCGGGCCGAATAGATTTCCAGCAGCTTCAGGCGGGCCGCATGGCGTTCCGGGTGGATGCGCAAGGCTTCCTTGAGGATGTCTTCCGCCTGACCATCGCGGCCGTAAGCGATATACACGTCCGCTTCGGCGACGGGGTCCGTTTCATTCGCATCGAGCATGCTGGCGCCCGCCGCGGCGGCCACGCCGGCAGCGGCCGCGCCCGTACCGAACAGGTGATTGCTCGCTTCGGACTGCTGGTCTTCCGGCGCCAGGCCGGACGGCGGCGTCACGGGCGCTTCCGGTTCCGGCTCGACCACGGGGGCGATATCGCCCTGGGCTGGCTGCGGCGTCTCCTTGCGGCGCCGCGCGACCACCAGTGCGGCCACGGCCGCCAGCAGCGCGGCGATGCCGATGCCGATGGCGCCCAGGTGGTCATTGATCTTGTCGGTAATCGTCGGCTCCAGCGGCGATGGTTTTTTTACCAGCGGCACCGGTTTGACCTTCGGTGCGGCAGGCTGAGGTGCGGGCGGCTGCGCCTCGGCCGGCGCGCTGGCGGGTGCGCTGGCAGCGGCCTCAGCCGGTTTGGCGGGTGCGGGGGCGCTCTTGTCGGCCATGGCCTTGCTCTTGACCGCCATCAACTTTTCCAGGTCGCTGACGTTCTTTTCCAGCTCCTTGACGCGGGCAGCGGCTTCATCGACCTGTTTCGCCTTGGCGATCTTGTCTTCCTCGCTGGCGACGGCGCTCTTGCCGGCCGACTTGGCCGCCGGCTCCGCCTTCGACAGTTTCAGCTTGTCTTGCGACTCGCTCACGGCCGTCGGCTTTTCCTGCACCTTGGTCGCACCGATCTTGCCGGCCGTGCTTTGCGTCGCTTGCGCGGCCTTGGCCGGCTTGCTTTGCGACACCTGACCTGCCAGCTTGTTGCGGTAGGCCTCGAAATCGATGGCGTGCGCCGTCACGATGCCCTTCGCTTCAGCCGCACCGGTAGCGCGCACGGCGTCCGCGCCAGGCACGGCCAGGATGCGCCCGGCCTGCATGCGGTTCATGTTCTCGCCCTTGAAGGCGTCGGGATTGGCGCGGTACAGGGCGACGAGCATCATGTCGAGCGACACGCCCGAAGGCTTCAGTTCGCTGGCGATGCGGCTCAGGGTGTCGCCCGTCTTGACCTTGTATTCCCCGGCCTGCTTTTTCGCCGCAGCTGGCGCAGCATCGGCCGCCGCCTTGCCTTTGCCCGGTTCGGCCGGCGCCGTCACTTGCGCGCCGCGCGTCTGGCGCGCTTCCGGCGTATCGAGCACGAACGCATATTCGCGCACCTGGCGACCGCTCTTGCCGCTCAATTCCAGCAAGAGATCCACCATGGGCTCGGCCACCGGTTGAGCCGAGCTGATGCGGATGAAGGGCTTGCCATTGCGGTTTTCCACGGCAAACGTCAAGGCGTTCAATGCGGGATTGAATTCCACGTTGGCCTGGCGATAGGTCTCCGGCGGCGCCAGCTTGGCCAGCAGGCTGGCTGCCTCGCCTGGCTTGATGGCCGATAATTCGACCTCGGCGCGCAGCGGCTGGCCGGCGGCGGACAGCACCGTGATCTTGCCCAGCTCGGCTGCGGATGCCGCCGGTGACAATAACACCGCACAGGCGACAGCGCTGCTGAGTGTTTTAATGGCAAGGGAGGCGACCCGGGGACGAGTGTGTACAGGCATAGTTGGCGGCATCTTAGTTGACATGGGAAAACAGTTACTTTTCCAGAGGTATCAACATATCATCATGCCCAGAGCTATGCAAGCTCCGCATGGTTGAGCCTTGACGGGCTCAGGGCGAAAAAAAAGCCGGGAAAACAGCCCCGGCTTGATCCGCATCAGCAATTAATTGCTGATTTATTGCTGTTACGCATCCAGCAAAATACGCAGCATGCGGCGCAGCGGCTCGGCCGCGCCCCACAGCAACTGGTCGCCCACGGTGAACGCGGACAGGTATTCGCCGCCCATGCTCATCTTGCGCACGCGGCCGACGGGAATCGTCAGGCTGCCCGTAACGGCTGCCGGCGACAAGTCGCGCACGGACGCTTCGCGCGTGTTCGGCACGAATTTCACCCATTGATTGTTGCTGGCGATGATGTCGTTGATTTCATCGAGCGGCACATCTTTCTTCAGCTTGATGGTCAGCGCCTGCGAATGGCAGCGCATGGCGCCGATGCGCACGCACAGGCCGTCGACGGGAATTTCCTTGGTGCCGAAATCGATGCCGCGGCCGAGGATCTTGTTCGTTTCCGCGCCCGCCTTCCACTCTTCTTTCGACTGGCCGTTGCCCAGGTCCTTGTCGATCCACGGGATCAGGTTGCCGGCCAGCGGCGCGCCGAATTGCTTGATTTCATCCGGCGAATAGCCGTGCTGGGTGGCCAGCACCTGGCGGTCGATTTCCAGGATGGCGGACGCCGGGTTTTCCAGCAGCGCCTTGACGGAGCTGTTGATGGTGCCAAATTGCGTCAGCAGTTCGCGCATGTGCTGCGCGCCGCCGCCCGAGGCCGCCTGGTACGTCATCGACGTCATCCAGTCGATCAGGTCGTGCTGGAACAGGCCGCCCAGGCCCATCATCATGCACGACACGGTGCAATTGCCGCCGATGTAGTTCTTGACGCCCTTGCCCAGCGCATCCTTGATGACGTGCAGGTTGACGGGGTCGAGCACGATGACGGCGTCTTTTTCCATGCGCAAGGTCGAGGCCGCATCGATCCAGTAACCGTTCCAGCCGGCTGCGCGCAGCTGCGGGAAGACGGCGCTCGTGTAGTCGCCGCCCTGGCAGGAAATGATGATGTCGCACTTGGACAGTTCGGCGATGTTGTTGGCATCCTTGAGGATGGTTTCATTCTTCGCCATGGCCGGCGCCGCGCCGCCCGTGTTCGAGGTGGTGAAAAACACCGGTTCAATGTGGGCGAAATCGCCCTCTTCCTGCATGCGCTGCATCAGGACCGAACCGACCATACCGCGCCAACCTACCAAGCCAACTAATTTCATTACCATTCCTCAAGATGAGACGGCGACTGCCATCATTGAAATATTTTATCCTAATGCACGCACTACGGCATCACCCATGGCCTCGGTACCGACCAAAGTCGTGCCCGCTTCGTGGATGTCGGCCGTGCGCAGCCCCTGCGCCAGCACCTGCTTGACGGCGCCTTCGATGCGGTTTGCCTGCTCTTCGCGATTCAGCGAATAGCGCAGCATCATGGCGGCCGACAGGATCGTCGCCAGCGGATTGGCGATGCCCTTGCCCGCGATATCGGGCGCCGAACCGTGCGACGGCTCGTACAAGCCCTTGTTGTTGGCGTCCAGCGAGGCGGACGGCAACATGCCGATCGAGCCCGTCAGCATGGCGGCCGCGTCCGACAAGATATCGCCGAACATGTTGCCGGTCACCATGACATCGAATTTCTTCGGCGCCCGCACCAGCTGCATGGCCGCGTTATCGACATACATATGGTCGAGCGCCACGTCCGGGTATTCCTTGTGCACATCGATGACGATATCTTTCCAGAACTGGAAGGTTTCCAGCACGTTCGCCTTGTCCACGCTGGTGAGGCGCTTGTCGCGCTTTTGCGCAGCCTGGAATGCCACGTGGGCGATGCGGCGGATTTCGCCTTCCGCATAGCGCATGGTGTCGAAGCCTTCGCGCTGGCCCTTGAACGGACCGTCCGGGCACTCGCGCACGCCGCGGGGCTGGCCGAAATAAATATCGCCCGTCAATTCGCGGATGATCAGGATATCCAAGCCCGAGACCACTTCCGGCTTCAGGGTCGAGGCGCCCGCCAGTTCCGGATACAAAATGGCCGGACGCAGGTTGGCGAACAGGCCCAAGTTCTTGCGCAAGCCCAGAATCGCCTGTTCCGGGCGGAACTGGCGCTCGAGGTTGTCGTATTGGTAGTCGCCCACGGCGCCGAACAGCACGGCATCAGCCGCCTTCGCCAGGGCCAGCGTGCCTTCCGGCAAAGGGTGGCCATGGGCCGCGTAGCCGGCGCCGCCCACGGGCGCCGTTTCCAGCTCAAACGATTCGCCCAGCACATTCAAGACCTTGACGGCTTGCGCGACGATTTCAGGACCGATGCCGTCGCCGGGTAAGATTGCAATTTTCATATTTTAATCGTTTAAATGACGTTGGCCAGCCAGGGCTGAGCAGAAAGATGGCGTTCTTCGAAGGCGCGGATGTCGTCGGCGTGGCGCAGGGTCAGGCCGATATCGTCGAGCCCATTCATCAGGCAATATTTGCGGAAGGCATCGATCTCGAACGGGTACGAGACGGAATCGTTGCTGGTGCGCACGCATTGCTGCTCCAGGTCCACCACCAGCTTGAAGCCGGGGAAAGCCTTGACTTCATTGAACAGGTGCTCGACCTGGCTTTCCGACAGCACGATGGGCAGCAAGCCGTTCTTGTAGCAGTTGTTGAAGAAGATGTCGGCAAACGAGGGCGCGATGATGGCGCGGAAGCCATATTGATCGAGCGCCCACGGCGCGTGTTCGCGCGAGGAGCCGCAGCCGAAGTTCTTGCGCGTGAGTAAGATCGAGGCGCCCTGGTAGCGCGGCTCGTTGAGCACGAACTCGGGGTTCAGCGGGCGGCGGCTGTTGTCCTGGCCCGGTTCGCCATGGTCGAGATAGCGCCATTCGTCGAACAGGTTGGGGCCGAAGCCGCTGCGGTGGATCGATTTCAGGAATTGCTTCGGAATAATCGCGTCGGTGTCGACGTTGGCGCGGTCCAGCGGGGCTACCAGGCCTTCGTAAATCGTAAATTTATCCATGCTGTTTCTACTCGGTAAGACGCGCGGCGCGGGGCGCCGCCACGTCACGGTTTATTTTCCGCCGGCGCCAGTGACGACCTGGCCGACTTTCTGCACATCGCGGCCGATGCCCGAGACGGTGTTGCAGCCGGACAAGATGACGGTGGCGATGAGGAGGGCGAAGAGTTTTTTCATGATGATTTCAGTCTATGTGCTAATGGTTGCAAATCCCGTTAGTGTAAACCACCGGCAAATGCTGGGGTCAGACCCAACGGGTCTGACCCCAAATTCATCGCAATCCCCGCACGTCGACAAAGTGGCCGGCGATACCGGCCGCCGCCGCCATCGCGGGCGACACCAGGTGGGTACGACCGCCCTGCCCTTGCCGGCCTTCGAAGTTGCGGTTCGAGGTCGAGGCGCAGCGTTCGCCCGGTTCCAGACGGTCCGCATTCATGGCCAGGCACATGGAACAGCCCGGCTCGCGCCACTCGAAGCCGGCATCCTTGAAGATGCGGTCGAGTCCTTCGCGCTCGGCCTGGTCTTTCACCAGGCCGGAACCGGGCACGACCAGCGCCAGGGTGACGTTCGAGGCGCGGTACTTGCCGCGTACCACGGCGGCCGCCGCGCGCAAATCTTCGATGCGCGAATTGGTGCAGGAACCGATGAAGACCTTGTCGATGCGGATGTCCGAGATCGGCGTGTTCGGCTTCAGCGCCATGTAGACGAGCGCCTTTTCGATGGCGTCGCGCTTGACGCTGTCTTTCTCATTGTCCGGATCCGGTACGCGGCCATCGATGCCGACCACCATCTCGGGCGAGGTGCCCCACGTCACTTGCGGTTCGATCTCTTGCGCGTTGAGCGTGACGACGAGGTCGAAACGGGCGCCCGGGTCCGAATGCAGCGTGCGCCAGTAGGCCACGGCGCGTTCCCAGTGCGGACCGGCCGGCGAAAACGGACGGCCCTTGACGTAATTGATGGTGGTATCGTCCACGCCGATGATGCCGGCGCGCGCGCCCGCCTCGATGGCCATGTTGCACACCGTCATGCGGCCTTCCATCGACAGGGCGCGGATGGCCGAGCCGCCGAACTCGATACAGTAACCGGTGCCGCCGGCCGTGCCGATCTTGCCGATGATGGCCAGCACGATATCTTTTGCCGTCACGCCGGCCGGCAAGGCGCCGTCGACCTGCACCAGCATGGATTTCGATTTCTTTTGCAGCAAGGTTTGCGTGGCCAGCACGTGTTCCACTTCCGACGTGCCGATGCCGTGCGCCAGCGCGCCGAACGCGCCGTGCGTGGACGTGTGCGAATCGCCGCAGACGACCGTCATGCCGGGCAGGGTCGCGCCCTGTTCGGGGCCGATCACGTGCACGATACCCTGGCGCTTGTCGTTCATGTTGAAGTAGGTCAAGCCGTAGTGCTTGGCGTTCTTGTCCAAGGTTTCCACCTGCAGGCGCGAGACGGGATCGGCAATGCCGTCGACCCGGCTGGTGGTGGGCACGTTATGGTCGGCCACGGCCAGGTTGGCGGAAATGCGCCACGGCTGGCGGCCCGCCACGCTGAGGCCATCGAAGGCTTGCGGGCTGGTGACTTCGTGCAGCAGGTGCCGGTCGATGTACAAAATTGTCGTGCCATCATCTTCGGCCCGAACAACGTGGGATTCCCAGAGTTTGTCGTAAAGCGTCTTCATCATGATTTATGCAGCGTTGCCACAGCCTGTAGTAAGTGATCAAGTGATACCAGGTCATACGGTGATCCACAAGGATTATGCCATATATTGGGCGGCACAGAACCGAAACAGGCAAAAGCGTGGGATTGGCGATACAAAGTTTGGCCACATTGTTGGATATGAGCTGGAAATTGCCGATATCGGCATATCGGCGACATGACGGCCCCATCTGCGGGCAGGCCGCCGAACGAGCCACGGCGCGGCCAGAAATCGATACTTTTTCTTTAATCTTTCGTGTATTGTATTTAGACAACAATTTCAGGAAAGACTGCATTGATGAGACTGTGTTCTTTTGCCGCCACGCTCCTGACTACTTTGACAGTCAGCCATACGCAAGCGGCCACGCCGGGCGAGACCTGCCTGCAGGACTTGCGCGTCCTTCCCGCCTTTTTGCTGGAAAACGATACTGGCGCGCGCCAGCATCTGGCACAAAAAGGTCAAGCGTATTTCGATCAGGCATTGGCCAGCGCCAGCACCGCGGCGGCCAGGGTGAACGGTGAGGCTGCCTGCAATACGGTACTGTCCGGTTACCTGAGCCAGTGGCGCAAAGGCCACCTGCAGATCATGCCGACCGGTGCGCTGAAACATGAGACACCAGCTGCAGCACCATCCTCAACCGCCGCGCCAACGGCCACCATCGATGACAGGGCGCCATCACTGCAGCTGCTGTCGCCGCACACGGCGCTGCTGACCTTACCGAGTTTTTTCCCCGGGTACGCCGGGCTCATCAATGATTTACTGGAAAGCAAGCGCGACGAACTGGCCAGCCGTCGAAACTGGATTATCGATGTGCGGCGCAACAACGGCGGCAGCGACAGCACATATGCGCCCTTGCTGCCATGGCTAGCTTCAGGCGAAAGCGTCAATATCGGTGGTGAATGGCTGTCCACGCCGGCCAATATCGCCAGCCAGGAAAACATCTGCGCGCTGTACGCTCCCGGCGACGCCACCTGCACGAAATATATGGCACTGGCCGTCACCCGCATGCGCAGCGTGCAGCCCGGCCAGTTCGTGGCGCAAAGCACCAACGGGCCTGTCAGCTATGCGAGTGTGTCTGGCCAGGCAGTACAGCCGTCCAGGGTGGCGGTGCTGGTTGACCGCGATTGCGGCAGTTCCTGCGAACAGTTTCTGCTGGAAGCGCGGCAAAGCTTTCGCGTCAAGCTGATCGGACGCAACAGCGGAGGCGCGCTCGATTATTCGAATCTGCGCATGCACCCTCTGCCCTCGGGACGGCGCCAGCTGGCCTACGCCACCTCGCGCTCGGCCCGCTTGCCATATCTGCAGGTCGATCTCGACGGCATCATGCCCGACATCTATCTGCCGCCGCCGAAGGACGAGGCGGAGCGCGCCCAGGAAATCGTGCGCGTGCAGCGCTGGCTGGAAGGCGGCACCTTACGCCCTAACAACATCTGACACCGCTGGCGCCATAAAAAAAGCCCGCTATGCCTAGCGGGCTTTCTAACGATTGAAGCAAGACTCAGGCAGCTAGACGAACGCTTCCCCGGCAGCCGTCCATCAGGAACGACAGGCCCACGACCAGCACCAGCTCGCCTTCGGCCGAGCGGGCCGTACCGGTAATGCCTTCCACGGTGATGGCCGTCATCGGCTTGATCACCAGGTCGGCCGTGCCATCGACGGCTTCCACGGCGAGAATGTACGGCTGTGGCGCGGCGACGACGATGCCGAC
Organism: Janthinobacterium aestuarii; assembly: GCF_046113285.1. Classification (NCBI taxonomy): domain Bacteria; kingdom Pseudomonadati; phylum Pseudomonadota; class Betaproteobacteria; order Burkholderiales; family Oxalobacteraceae; genus Janthinobacterium; species Janthinobacterium aestuarii. The sequence goes on along the minus strand of NZ_CP142524.1, from coordinate 1,662,619 downwards.
GCGTTCGCTGCACGATTCATAGCCCAGGGCACCGGCCAGCGACCGTACGGGCAATGGACGGCCCTGGTCTTTCAGCACGGGCGCGCCGCCCACTTCCATGAAGGTTTCCGGCAATTCGACGACGCGCTGCACCACCGCCATCGGCAGCGCCAGCGCGGCGCCCGAGGTCGACACGAGCATGGTCGGCACGATCGACAGTTCGATCGGCAGGCGGATGGCGAACTTCGTGCCCTTGCCCAGCGTCGACTCGATGTGGATGGCGCCGCGGTTTTTCTCCACGGCCGTTTTCACCACGTCCATGCCCACGCCGCGGCCGGAGACGCTGGACGCCACTTCCTTGGTCGAGAAGCCCGGCAGGAACACCAGCTGGAAGCATTCGTCGTTGCTCAATTGCGCGTTTTCGCTGATCAAGCCCTTTTGCTGGGCCTTGCTGCGCAGGAAGACTGGGTCCATGCCCTTGCCGTCATCCTGCAGCACGATCATGACGCTGTTGGCCTCTTGCCAGGCTTTCAGCGAAATATACGACTTGGCGGGCTTGCCGGCGGCCAGGCGCGCTTCCGGCGATTCGACGCCATGGTCGAGCGAGTTGCGCAGCATGTGCACGAGCGGATCGTACAGGCTGTCCACGACGACGCGGTCGACTTCCGTTTCCGCGCCTTCGATGGTCAGCTCGACATCCTTGCCCAGGTCTTTCGCCAGCTCGCGCACCAGGCGCGGGAATTTCTGGAACAGGCGGCCGACAGGCTGCATGCGCGTGGCCAGGGTGGCCCGCTGCAGTTCGGTCGAGTAACGCGAGGCGCGCTCCAGGGTTTCCGCCAGGGTCGCCATCAGGGTAGCGGCCTGGCCTTCGAATTTGAATTGCAGCAAGCGTTCGAGCAGCACGGCGGCCTGGTTGGCGGCCTGCACGGATTCGCCCGCCACTTCCAGCAGCGCGTCGAGCTTGACGGCGTCGACGCGGATGCTGTCTTCCTTGACGGGCGCGGCATGGCGCACTTCCGGACGCTCTTCGCGTCGTTCGGCGCCATCCCAGGCCTTGGCGGCCGGCTTGGCGGCAGCGGCAGCAGCGGCGGGCGCAGCGGCGGCCACGACGGCAGGGGCAGCGGCGACGGCGGACACCGGCGCGGCAGCGACCCGGCTGCCCTCGGGCACGACGGCGTTATACATGCCTTCCCAGTCCAGGCCATCGGCGCCGGCGGTGGAGACGGCGGCGGCAGGCGTGGCGGCAGGCACTTCCGCAACCTCGGCAACGGGCGCGGCCACTTCCGCCACCACGGCGGCGGCAGGCGCAGGCGCGTCCATGCCCTTGCCTTCGATGGCGTTCGTCAGGATGTGTTCCAGCTCTTCCGGCATGGCCGGCAAACTTTCCGGCGCGGCGCCGTTGGCCAGTTCCGTCAGCTGGTCGGCGACGAAACCGGACGCCTGCAGCGCCGCCTCGATGGCGATGGGGGTGACGGGCGCGGCGCCCGTACGCAAGGCGTCGAACAGGTTTTCCGTCAGGTGGCAGGCCGCCACCAGCGCGGGCAAGCCCATGAAGCCGGCACCGCCCTTGATCGTGTGGAAGGAACGAAACACCGCATTCAGTGTTTCCTTGTTGTCAGGATCGCGCTCGAGGCGCAACAAGTGCTCTTCAACATTAACCGCAAGATCCATCGCCTCAACGACGAAATCCTTGAGCATATCGTCCATTAGAATCCCAAATCCGCAAGAAGGTCGTCTACATTATCCTGGTCCAGCGCCACCGACGGCACGGACGGGCCCTGCATCAGCGGCACCGGCTTTTGCGCCAGTTTCTCGCGCACCTCGGCCGGCGCGTTGTCGCGCAACAGCTGGGCCAGTTCGTTTTCCACGGTCTTGGTGATGTTGACCACTTTTTTGATCAGCTGGCCCGTGATGTCCTGGAAGTCCTGCGCCATCATGATTTCCAGCAAGCGCGCTTTTTCCGCTTCCGTCGCTTCGGCAACGGCTTGCGCGAACTGGCGCGAGTCGCCGGCCAGGGCCTTGAATTCTTCCAGGCTCAGCTTGCCGTCGAACAGCGCCGTCCAGCGGCCGTCCATGTCCTTGGCTTTCTTCGACAGTACATCCTGCGCCGGCATGCCTTCGTCGAGCGTGTTCAGGACCTTGTTGGCGGCCTGTTCGGTCAGGGTGGCGACGTATTCCAGGCGGTCCTGGGCGTCGACGATCTGCGACGACGCTTCCGTCAGCGCCTTGTCGTAGCCCAGTTCGCGCAGCGAATCGTGCAGCAGGCGCACGATGCCGCCCAGACGCTCGAACATCGGCTTGTCGGACTGGTCGACGGGATCGGCCGCGTCGCCAGACGCCTCGGCGCCGGCCACAGGCAGCGCTTCCGCCTCGCCGGCCACCGGCTCGGCGGCTGCCGGCACGGCGGCGTTGGCCGACACCGAGTCGAACAGCGCGTCGAAATCGTCCTCCGCAATCACGGCGGGAGCGGGCGCGGCGGCAGACGCGGGCTGAGCCGCGGCCGCACTTTGCGCAGATACTTCATCGAATAATGCGTCGAAATCATCAGCGGCGTTGGTCATATCCCTGCTTCTCCATAATTTGTCAAAATTCCGCCTGAACTGTGCGTTTTACAGACTGATACCCACAATTTCTCGATTAAGATGATTTGAGGCAATACCGCTGCGATGGTGCGAGTGTAGCAGGGCGCCGCCCTGTTGGTAAATCTCAAAACGCGCTTCCTGGTGCAAAGCTGGCCTACAAGAGCTTTTCCACAAGGAAATATGTGTTCCATCTGTTGTATTTTGAAATACTACCATTGGCGTGCGTGCAAGACCACGCACAGCAGAAGAAATCCTGCTTCCGGGCGTCTGCGCAACAGCGCCACATGGACATCGTTGCAGCTACACACGATCTTTCTGCCAATGTTGTCTATACTGAAGGTGCAGTTGTATTGATAATTATCAAGTCTTTGCATGAATACAATGCTGCCGCCGCGTCTACAATAAGAGGCGTTGCGCGCGCTCAGTCACCGCCAAAGGACCTGCCATGTATAAGAAAATTCTGATCGCCACCGATGGCTCCACCGTCTCCAACCTGACGGCCTGCGCCGGCGTTGCTTTTGCCGAACAGATGCACGCCGACATCCTTGCCTTGTATGTGGCGCCCGAATACCAGTACCCGGTGTACATCGAAATCATTCCGCCAAGCTATCCCAGCGAGGAGGAGTACCGCATCGCCATGCGCAAGGCCGGCGCCGACCACTGGCAGCCCATCCTCGACGCGGCCGCCAAGCGCGGCCTGGAAGCGACGGGCCTGACGGCCTTTTCCGACAGCCCGGCCCTGAAGATCGTGGAAGTGGCGCAATTGCAGCATTGCGATCTGATTTTCATGGGTTCGCATGGCCGCAGCGGCTGGGGGCAATTGCTGTTGGGCAGCGTGACCAATAAAGTGCTGTCGCACTCGAAATTGCCCGTGCTCGTGCATAGGCTGATCAAGGAACCCCTGTCCGAATAAGAGGTCACATGACCACCGGGGCCGCCGTTGCCGGCATATGCAGAAAAAGGCATAATGCGGCCGCCTCAGTTAAAATGACAACGTTTCTCGTTTCTCAACATTTGATTGTCCGGTGACGGACAGAGCAGATTTCACGCATCCAGATTGCCCGCCTATGATACGTATTGTAATTGCCGACGACCACACCATCATGCGAGAAGGCTTGAAGCGCATCCTTGACGGCGCGCCGGATATCGATATCGTGGGCGAAGCCATCGACGGCTTTGAAGTACTCAATCAGGTGCGCCAGGGCGGCTTCGACCTGCTGCTGCTCGACCTGTCGATGCCGGGCCGCAGCGGCGTCGACCTGATCCGGCAAATCCGCAGCGAGGCGCCCAAGCTGGCCATCCTGATCCTCACCATGCACGAGGAAGAACAATATGCGGTGCGCGCCATCCGCGCCGGCGCACAAGGCTATCTGACCAAGGAAAGCGCTGGTACCCAGCTCGTGGGCGCCATTCACAAGGTGGCGTCGGGACGCCCCTACATCAGCGCCGAGGTGGCCGAGCAGCTCGTGCTCAACATCATGATGCCGAATGAAAGCTTGCTGCACAAACAGTTATCGGACCGCGAGTTCGAAGTCTTTTCCCTGCTGGTGGCGGGCAAGTCGATCACGGAAATCGCCAACAACCTGCACCTGAGCGTGAAGACGGTGAGTACGCACAAGACGCGCATCATGCAAAAAATGGGCATGAGTTCGCTATCCGAAATGGTGCAGTACGCCGTGGCGCACCGCCTGCTCTCCCCCTTCAAGACGTAAGCCCGGCGGCGCGCGCCCGCGCGTCGACCGTAGGAACAATCCTACTCCCCCTACCGTAGCTCCTACTGCCATATTCAGCCACTGCTGATATTAATTGCATATGGTTGTTGGCATACTGAAACCAGTAATCAAGTTGCTGGGAAGTTATTTCATCACACAGCAAGTCGTCAGCGAATTGAGCTTTATCAGCCTGGACGCGCGCCGCCCTTTCCCTGCCCGCCGTCTGCGCACCCTGTCATTCAACTCTGAACTACCTGTCACCAGGAGATGAACATGCTGTCCACGCAAACGCCCGAAACCCGCGCCGCCGCCCCATCGCTGGCCCCCTCTTCCCCGATGGAAGCAGGGCGCCAGCGCCAGGGGCGGCTATGGTCGAACCTGAAGGAAGTATGCGATCTGCTGCATATCTCCAGTGCCTGCACCATCGCCGCAGACGAACTGCTGTTCCAGCACGTGCAATTCAAGACGGGCCAGCGCGTGCATACCATCGGCCAACCGTTCGACACCTTGTACATCGTCAATTCGGGCTTCCTGAAAACCGTGCTCATCGACGAATTCGGCAATGAACAGGTACTGAGCTTTCCCATGAAGGGCGACATGCTGGGCGTCGACGGCATCCACTCGCGCCACTACTCCTCGGAAGCGGTGGCACTGTCCGACTGCGACCTGATCTTGTTGCCGTTCAAGAAGCTGACGGCGCTGGGACGTGTTCACCTGGAACTGGAAAACGTCATGTACGGCGTGATGAGCCGCGAACTGGTGCGCGAACAGGCGATGATCGGCATGCTGGGCGCCCTGAGCGCCGAAGCCCGCGTGGCGCGCTTCCTCGTCTCGCTGGCCGACCGCTTCGCGCAGATGGGCTATTCGAGCAAGCTGTTCAACCTGCGCATGACGCGCCACGAAATCGGCAGCTACCTGGGCCTGACCCTGGAAACGGTGAGCCGCACTTTGTCCGCCTTCAATGAAATCGGCCTGATCTCGGTTGACCAGCGCACCATCGGCATCAAGGATCCGGACGCCCTGAAAACCCTGCGCCGCCTGCCGCCGTCGCGCTCGCGCGCCAAGCAGCTGGCTGCCGCCAAGCTCAAGGCCGACACCACCGCCGCCGCGGCCGCCTCGGCGCAATTGCTGGCCACGATTTAACGCCATCCCGATTTCTTCCAGCTTGGCACAGGCTTGACCCGACCAAGGCGCGCACCGCCTTGGCGGGTCTTTTTTGCTGCCGCTCCCCTTCCATGCCGCGCCAATGGCCGTCTTCGCGCAGCGCCATGCTCCACGCTGCCATCCCATCGCAAAAAAGCACGGATTGCGCATAAATAAGCCTTGCTTTTCGGGCCACATTCAACAATAATGCAAATACGAATCATTCTCAACTGAGATAAAGAAAGCCCAACATGCAAAGCTCAAAACCAGCCTTGATCCAGGATGCCGCTACCGCCCACGTCCGTCCTCCCGTCAGCATGGCCCAGCCGGCGCGCCGCATCACCAGCGAAGCGCTGCTGCAGCAGGGCCGCGAAGTGGAGATTGAGCACAGCGGCAAGATCTATCGCCTGCGCGTCACCCAATTGAACAAGCTGATCCTGACTGCCTGAAGCAGCACGGCAGCCAGTCACCACGCTCGCCAGCCAGTCGCGCCCCGTGCGCGCAGCCAGCCAAACCACCGCACAGGAGTGTTTGATGGCGAACGACCGACCTTCCCCGATGTTTCCTTCCCCGCAAGGCCAGCAGCCTGAATTGCTGCTGTCGGCCGTGCTGCACCTGATGTCGCACTACCATGCGGACAGTCCCTGCGAGAAACTGGCCGCAGTCATCGAACGCCATCTGCAAGCGCTGGCCGGCTCGCCCGGCCTCGGCCCCGTGCTGCAAGCGACTTGCCAGCAACTGTCGCAGCAATGGGCCACCCTGGTGGCGCTGCACCGGCCCGCGCCGCCGAAGACCACCTTGCTCGAGCGCCTGGCACGCATGCTGAGCGCCAGACGTCCTGCCTCGCCGCTGCCGCACTAATTTCTATTTCTCTTCCACCGCTGCCCCACCGCCCAACAGGATATCGCCATGTGTGACAAAGACCAGTCCCTGCCCGTCATCAGCAATTGCGCCCACGCCGGCACGGAAACGGCCGCGCTCGCTTCGCGCCGCCGCCGGCTGTGGGAACTGTCGCATACCTGCCATTGTCCGCTGGTCGGCGTGGGCTTGCCATTGGGCTACCTGCGCAAGCTGGTGGGCAAGATGACGGGCGGGCGCGTGCTGGCCGACGACTACGAAGTGCACGTGGGCGCCGTGACGGAATGCGGCGCGCGCAACCGCCTGTCCGAAGCGCTGCAAAAGGAACTCGAACGCCGCTACGCTCCCGTGATCCTGCGCTTTCGCGGCGCCAAGACCACGGAACAGGTAGCGCAACTGTGGCGCACGGCCGTCGCCAACGGCGACGTGTCGGGCGCCTTCTGGGCCGGCCTGACGCACCCGCGCTGCGACGCCGAGCTGGAAGAGCAGATGTGCCGCGACTTGCACATGATCCAGCACCAGGCCGGCGCCTGCGTGCGCGCCGACATGGGCAAATTTACGGCCTTGCAGGAAGAAAATGCGCGCCTGACGCAGGAACTGGCCAAGCTGCAGCAGCGCAGCCAGGCCGCACTGACGGAAAAAACGGGCGAACTGGAACGCCAGGAAGCCGTGCTGCTGCGCACGCGGGCCGAGTCCATCGGCAAGGATAGCGTGATCGACGGCTTGCGCGCGGAACTGGCGCAATTGCAGGCGGCCGTCCCGGCACTGGAATCGCGCACGCGCCTGGTCGAACGCCTGGCGCAAATGGATGAGCGCGAAAAGGAATTGCGCCAGCAAATCGCGGAATTGAAACAGGCCCAGCCGCGTCCAGCCGCCGCCGTGCCGCCACCGGCGCCCAAGCTGGAAGTGCCGACCGGCGGCAAGCTGAAAATGCCGATCCGCCTCGTCGATCAAAGCGTCTTGTGCGTGGGCGGACGCAGCGGCAATGTCGCCACCTACCGCGCCCTGATCGAACGGGTCGGCGCGCAGTTCGCCCACCACGACGGCGGCCTGGAAGACAATGCCAACCTGCTCGACTCAAGCCTGGCGGCCGCCGACCTGGTGATTTGCCAGACGGGCTGCATCAGCCACAGCGCCTACTGGCGCGTGAAGGATTATTGCAAGCGCACGGGCAAGCGCTGCGTCTTCATCGACAACCCCAGCATCTCCAGCCTGGCGCGCGGCTTGCAGGAAGTGAGCGGCGACATGGACACGGCGCCGCTGGCTGCGGTCCAGTCATAAGCAGTCCCTGCTGCATTAATACACGTCGCGCCGGTAGCGCCCTTCGGCCGCCAGCGCGTCGAGCGCGGGCCGGCCCAGTATCTCCTGCAGGGCCTGGTCGACGCCGCCCGCCATGCCGGCCAGGCTGCCGCAGATGTAGATGGCCGCGCCCTGCTCCAGCCACAGCTTGACTTCATCGGCATTGCCGCGCAGGCGGTCCTGCACGTAGGTGCGCTCCGTCTGGTCGCGCGAAAACGCCAGGTCCAGGCGCGGCAGGTCGCCGCTGGCATGCCAGCCTTCAATCTCTTCGCGATAATGAAAATCGTGGGCCAGGTTGCGCTCGCCAAAGATCAGCCAGTTGCGCCGCTGCCCTGCCAGCACGCGGCTCTTCAGGTGGCCGCGCAGACCGGCGATGCCGCTGCCGTTGCCGATCAAAATCAATGGCCGCTGGGCATTGTCTTCCAGCCGGAAGCGTTTGTGCTGGCGCAGGCGCAGCTGCACCACGTCGCCCACCTTGGCCTGCGCCGTGAGCCAGCCCGAGGCCAGGCCCAGGCTGCCATCGGGATGCGCATGCTGGCGCACCAGCAAGTGCACGCCGCCATCGCGCGGAATCGAAGCGATCGAGTATTCGCGCGGCTGCGAGGGGTCGGCGGGTGCCGTCACCTGCACCAGGTCGCCCGATTGCCAGTCAGGCAAGCTGCCGGCCACGGGCGCCAGTTCCACGTGATAGATGGCGCCGCCGGCGCTGCCCGGATTGAGCAGCTGCCTGCGCGTCAGGCGCCAGTCGCCGAAGGCGGGGGCGCTCCAGTCGGGCGCGTCGCTGGTACCGGCCAGGTGACTCAGATGCTGGAACCATTGCTCGATGCTGTCGCTGGCGCTGCGGTCAACTTCGATGCGCTCGAACAGGCGCGAGGCGCCCTGCGCCGCCAGCCAGGCATCGAGCGCGCGGCCGAAACCGCAAAACTGGCCATAGCTGCGGTCGCCCAGGGCCAGCACGGCGTAATGCAATTGCGGCAGCGCCAGCCCGCCCGTCATCAGGCGGCCCATGAAGGCAGCCGCATTGTCGGGCGCATCGCCTTCGCCATAGGTGCTGACTAAAAACAGAGTCCGTTCGGCTTGTTGCAGATCAACGGCCGTGACTTCGGCCAGCGTGCACAGGCGCACGGGGATGCCGGCCAGTTGCAGGCTCTGCGCCGTTTGCGTGGCCAGTTCCTCGGCATTGCCCGTCTGGCTTGCATACGTCACCAGCCAGGCGGGACTGTTTGCCAGCGCCGCCTTGGCGGCGGCGGACGCGCGGCGCCTGGCGCGCGCGCGCAGCCAAGGCGCCAGGCACACGCCCGCGTAGCTGAGGGACAGGGCGGCCAGCAAGGCCAGCCGCGTCGTATCGTGCGTAAAAATCATGGGAAATAAATCTTCATTCGTCGAGCATGGCCAGCATGTGGCTGCTCAGCGTTTCGTGAAAGCCAGGGCCGTCGCGCTGCAGGAAGCGTGCGGCCAGGCCCTGCTCTTCGGCCAGCGCCATGCCGGCCTCGACACCGAGCACGGTCAGGGCCGTCGACCAGGCGTCGGCCGCCATGCATTGTTCATGCACGACGGTAACGGAAGCGAGTTGATTGGCGATCGGCATGCCGCTGCGCGGATCGATGGTGTGTGAGAAACGCGCCGTGCCGTCCTCGAAGAAACGCCGGTAGTCGCCCGACGTGGCTACGGACAAGCCGTGCAGCGCCAGCAGCATTTCCGGCGGATGTAGATCCGCGTCGCCGCCGTCGACCTGTTCCAGCATCACCCACCACGGCTGGCCGTCGGGCTTGCTGCCGGCGCCGCGCAGCTCGCCGCCCACTTCGACCAGGTAATGGCCGATGCCCTGGCTGTCCAGGTAGCGCGCCAGGCGGTCCACGCCATACCCCTTGGCGATGGCCGATAAATCGAGCTGCAAGCCGCCCGGCTGACGCGCGCGGCGGGCCGGCAAGTCCAGTTCCAGGCGGCGGCGCTGGCGCTGCGACAGCAGCAAGGCCACCGTCTCTTTGTTCGGCGGCAGAAAACCGGGTTCGTCGTAGCGATGGCGGGGGCCGAAGCCCCACAGGTTGACGAGGGCGCCCGCGCACGGATCATACGCGCCGCCGGACGCCTGCGACACGTGCATGGCAAAGCCCAGCACCTCGCAAAAGGCGGCGGGCAGGCTGTGCCAGCTGCCGGGTTCAGCCCGGTTGAAGCGGCCCAGGTCGGACTCATCGCTCCAGTGGCTCATTTGCGCCACGACCAGGTCCAGCTGCTGCTGCAAGCCCTGCTGCAGGTCGGCGCTGCCGGCGCGTCCCGGCATGGCGGACTCGAGCAGGCGCACCGACCAGCTGGTGCCCATGGTCAAGCCACGCAAGTCCCGGATCGCGGCGCCGGGCGGCGCGGCCTGATCGGAAATATGCTGCGGCAGCAGGACCCGGCGCATCGGCGAGCTCGTGACGATGCCGCCGCTTACTGCGGCAGCACTTCCACGGTGGCCGCGTACGTCATGCGGCGCTCCGGCATGGCTGGCGGCTGGCCGGCCACGGCAGGTGCGGCCGCAGGCCAGGTGCTGCTCAGGTAATACATGCCGGCGGCCGGCACGGTGAACGTGATCTCGCCCTTGGCATCGGTGCTCTGGCGGATTTCACCGAGCACGCCACGGTAGCGCACGCCGCCCGGCACCAGGCTGAAGGCCTGGTTCGCGGCCGGCTTGCCGTCGATCAGGAAGCGCCACGTGGCTTTTTCGCCCGCGCGCAAGTCGTTCGGATGGGTCACCGGCACGAATTCCAGGCCCACGCCCGTCGGCTTGAATACTTCCGTGCTGGTTTCGCCATTGCTGAAGAAAGTTTCCAGGCGCGCTGCCGTGCGCGTGATTTTCAGCTCTTGCGCATCGGCCGGCACGTCTTTCTTGAACGTCTCTTCGTTGCCGCGGAAGCGTTTCTGCTCGCCGTTGAGCTTGTAGCTGGCCATCACATTCTGCGACACAATGGCAGCTTTATAGGTGCCCGGCTTTTCCATCTTCACATCGAACACGCTGCGCAAGCGGCCCGTGAGCGTATTCGCCGGCGCCACTTTCGCGCCATCGGGACCGATGACTTGCAGCGCATCCAGGCGCAGCGGCTGGTGGTCGATCTCGAACAGGCCGTCGGAGACGGCAGCGTCCACCGTCACCCAGGCGTCCTTGCTTTCCACCATCGTGCTCGATGGCACCATCCAGCCCCGGTGGGCGTGGGCATTCAAGGCCAGGCCGGCCAGCGCCAGGGCGATCAGCGGTTTATTCAGTTGCTTCAACATGGTAGAGGCGCCTTAAGGTTTGAGTTGGACGACGACATTGCCGAGTTCTTCCTTGCCTTTGCCAGGAACGGACTGGGCCGATTTCAGCGGCCACTGGAACGGCACGCGCACCAGTTCGCGTCCGCCCGCTTCGCGCGCCGCTTCCACCACCACCTGGTATTCGCCGGCCGGCAGCTTGTCGAGCAAGGCCTTGGCGCCAGGGAAAGTCAGGGTATGTTCGCCCGGCGCGCGCGTGGCGCCGCTGACGCCGTCCACGGGCATGGCCAGGTCGCGGCCGCTCTTGCGCCACCATTGACGCATGTCTTTCAGCCATTTTTCGCCCGCCTTGTCCTTCTTTTTCACGTCATACAGCACAGCCAGATTGCCAACGACCTTTTGATCGGCCGTTTCCAGCCACGCCGCCACATAGGGGCGGTGGTATTCCGCCACGTTCAGTTGCGGAATTTCAATCTTCAGGGACAAGTCGGCAGCCATCGCCGACGTACCGATCAGGGGAAGGCCAAGCGCCAGGGAGTAGCGTAATTTCATGGTGTGCCTGTAAAAAGGAAAAATAAAAACATCAGTGGATAAACAGCAAGGCGATCGCGCAAGGTATCAGGATACCGAGGCCCACCATCGGCCAGGTAAATGGCCGGTTGGCCGCGTGGAACTTCAAAATCAATAGCCCCGTCAGGCAAAACACGATGCAGGCGCCGGCAAAGATGTCGATGAACCAGCTCCAGGCGACGCCCGTGTTGCGGCCCTTGTGCACGTCGTTGAGCCAGGACACCCAGCCCCGGTCCGTCAATTCATATTCGGCGGCCCCGTCTTCCAGGCCGATGCGCACCCAGGCGTCGCCGCCCGCCCTGGGCAACGGCAAATACACTTCGTCGATCGACCATTCGGCGGTACGCCCGCCCGCATTGAGCGACCACTGCTGCTTGAGCCAGGTTTCGGCGGCGGCCGGCATCGGCGCATTGGCGCCGTCATGCCCGGTGGCAAAGGCGGCCAGTTCCGTGACGAGGGGCGCCGGCAACTGCGCCTTCTGGCGCGTGATCGACGGTTTCGACTCGATCTGACCGGCGTGGTTCAGGGTGATGCCGGTGATGGCGAACAAAAACATGCCCAGCAAACAAAGTGCCGAGCTGATCCAGTGCCATTGATGCAAGTTCTTCAGCCAGACGGCGCGGCTGGCGTTGTTCCTGGCCTTGTCGGCGGCGCCCGCACTATGCATGCTCCGCTCCCGGCAAGGGGCGGGCCAGCTGGCGCGACAAGTCAGTGTGCTTCATTCCCATCCTTCAATCAGAGTGCATGCCGATATTTCAAACAAATGATAATGATTATCATTTATTAAGTCAAGACATGGGGCGCCCCGCCGGGCCGGCGTTTTGTAACAGCTTTGAAACAAAGCACCGCTGCTACGTAAGCTGCCGTACAGAGCCGCATGCAGCAAGCGCCTATGCTTGTTGTTCAGGACAACCAACAAGGGAGCACCCATGCAATCGTATTCCAGCGAACAACTGGCCAGCATCGCGGCCAGGATCAAGGACGTCAAATTCGGCATGCTGACCACCAGCGACGACATGCGCACCCTCACCAGCCGGCCGCTGACGCAGCAGCAGGTCGATAACGAGGGGCAGATCTGGTTCTTTGTCTCGGACGAGGCCAGCTATACGCGCGACTTGCTGAACAATCCGCAAGTCAATGTCAGCTTCGTCGACACGGGCGACAGCCTGTATGTATCCGTCTGCGGCCACGCGCAGCTGCTGAAAGACCGCGCCAAGGCGGAGGAATTGTGGAATCCGCTCGTAAAAGCCTGGTTCCCGGGCGGGCTCGACGATCCGAAACTGTCGCTGATCAAGGTGACGATCCAGTCGGCCGAGTATTGGGATAGCAGCGCCAGCAAGATGATGCAATTCTATGAAATGGCCAAGGCCGCCATCACGGGCGAGCCGCCGAAAGACATGGGCGAACACGGCCGGGTCGATCTGTAGCAGATTCACCCTATTTTACCCGAATAATATTGACTTTCTATTTAACCCGGGTAAAATTGCCTGCATTCCCCATGGAGGCAAGACATGCATACCCCCGCACCACCTCAGCTCACCGCCTTCGCCGGCAAGCGAAAAGTCGCCGCCGGCCCTTTACATGCGCTTGCGCAAACACTGAAGGAACTGGTGACGCGCGATCCCGATGCGCAGATCCTGATTTTCGACGACGCCAGCGGCAGCCAGGTTGACCTGAACCTGCATGGCAGCCTGGCCGACGTGCTGCAGCGCCTGCCTCGCGCGGCAACGCCGGCGCCGCAGGACGACGCTCCCGCCCCCACACGCACGGCAGGCCGCCCGAAGCTGGGCGTCGTGGCGCGCGAAATCACTTTGCTGCCCCGTCACTGGGAATGGCTGGCAACGCAGTCGGGCGGCGCCTCCGTCGCCTTGCGCAAACTGGTGGAACACGCGCAGCGCGGCAACAAGCTGCACGATGAGCAGCGCCAGGCACGCGAAGCGGCCTATAAAGTCATGAATGCGCTGGCCGGCGATGCGCCAGGCTTCGAGGAAGCGAGCCGCGCCCTGTTCGCCGGCAAGCAAGCAGCGTTTCTCGCATGCGTACAGGAATGGCCAGCGGACGTGCGCGAACACGTCTTGCAGCTGGCCCGGCGCGGGTGGCTTGAGAGTGAAGAAAGTTAGGCGGCCAGATCAGACGCCCGTACTGCCCGTGGTGTCGGGCGCATCGTCGGCGCTCTGACGGCTCTGCCCGGCGGAGCCGGACTGGTGATGGGGCAGGCGGTCGGCGCGCCGCACCTCGCCGATGGAAAACAGATCGTCGCCGATATCGAGCCCTTGCTCGCTATCGACCAGCACAAAGTTCTCGGCAGAATCGGCCGTACTTTGCTTGTTGCCTGCCATGGACGGCGTGCCGCCCTGGCTATTGCCGGCTTGCGGCGTGGTGGAGTTGCCCATCATCTTCTCCCTGATCGTGAATGCGATTTGACTGCGTTGACTGCGCATAGGCCGTGGCCGGCGCAGCTATTTCATCATAGTCCATGCCTGCTGCGTTGCATCAAAATTTTGCGGCAGCCAAATAAGCGTGGCCCTGACCTGCGGCGTGCCTGCTTCCCGCTGGCCAGGACCACTTGCAACTTGCTACTCAGCTGGCGCTACTTGTTGCGCGACCCGGAGCTGGAACCGGACCCGGAACCGCCGCTTTGCTTGTTGCCACTGTCACGGTTGCCCTCCTGGTTCATGCTGGCGTTATCGCGCGAACCGCTGGAGCTGGAGGCGCTTTGCCGGTTGGCATCGTTCTTGTGGCTTTGGCTGCCTGCGCGGCGGGCCTCTTCCGACGTGAATTCATGGGCCGTGCCTTTTTCATGCGCGGCACGTCCGCCTTCGCTGGCGATTTCGCGCTGCTGGGCGGGGTCCATGGAAGCGAAACCCCGCTTGCTGGTATCGCTTTGCTTGCTGCCGCCGCTGCCGCCGCTGCTACTGCTACTGCTACTGGTTTTACTACCTTGCTGTTTATTGTCGCTCGATGTGGCCATGATGATCTCCTTGATCGATGGAATCGGAAACAGTGCAAACCATGCAATTCTTCCCCCTCGCATGGCAAGGGAACCGTCATCTTAGTGCGCGCATGGGGCACAAGAAATAGGAGGATGGCAAGAGCGCATGTAGGATGAGTCCCGCCTACGGTGGCACAGTTACTTTCAGTTTTCCACCAAAAGTATCTGACACTCAGCAGTTGGCGGGCAGCGGAAAAATCGCCGCGTCGGCCGTCACGTACACGCGCTCGCCAGTGCCTGGCAGCACCGCATGGCCGCCCGTGAAGGCGCCAAACGAGGGCAGGATGGCGCGCTGTTGGCCCAGCAGGAAACACGGCAGGCGCAAGCCGCCGCCGTGCGCTCCGCTCCCTTTGGCGCGCAAGTGAAACACGGGATGCACATGGCCCGCCAGCACGTAGCCGGGCGCGACGGTGTCAGGATGATGGCAGAACGACAGCTTGCCCACCTGGTGCGGCTCGTCCACCATGCGGATGCCCAGCGCGGCGGCCGGATCGCCCGCATGCGCGTCGTGGTTGCCGCGCACCACCGTCAGGCGCACATCGCGATGACGCATGCGCCAGGCCAGCATGGCCGCCACGGTGGCGGCCGCATGGGCGGCGCGCGCGTGCAAAAAATCGCCGAGGAAGACGATTTCTTCGCAGGCGTAACTGGCCAGCAAGGCGTCGAGCGCCAGCAGGTTTTGCGTGGTGGTGCCGCGCGGCACGGGCACGCCCAGCGCGCGAAACGCAGCGGCCTTGCCGAAATGGATGTCGGCAACGATCAATATCCTGCGCGCCGGCCAGTACACGGCCTTGTCCGGCAGCAGCCAGACCAGCTCGCCGGCCAGCTCCACCGCGCAGTGCGCCCGCTCCGGTCCCTTCATGCGGCTGCCTTTTCCAGCGCCAGCACCAGCCGCGCCACCCGGTCCGACAGTTTTTCCGTCGTCAGCTGTTCGCGGAAGCGCTCGACCATCAGGCCGAAGGCAAATGGCGAGGCGCGCTCCAGCGCTTGCAGACTGAGGCTGCGTCCATGCAGTTCGCGCAAGGTGGCGCGCAGGCGCGTCAGTTCCAGTTCCTGCTCCAGCACTTCGCGCTGCGCCTGCGTGAGCAGCAAATTGGCCGCGTCGTGCTTGCGGAACACTTCAAAGAACAGCGAAGACGACGCCTGCAGCTGGCGCGCGCTTTTCGGCTGACCCGGATAGCCCTGGAACACGAGGCCGGCGATGCGGGCGATTTCACGGAAACGCCGCTGCGACAATTCCGTCGCGTTCAGGCTGGCCAGCACGTCTTCGAGCAAGTTGTCCGTGCTGAACAGGGGAAGATCGGCACTGCTGGCGGCCGTCAGCAGCGGCGCAAAATCGATATCGTCCGCGCCCAGCAATTCAAAGCCGTAATCGTTGACGGCGATCGACAAGGTGGCCGGCTGCACGCGCGCGATGCGATAGGCCAGCAGGGATGCCAGGCCCAGGTGCACGGAGCGGCCCGCGAACGGATACACGAACAGGTGATGGCCTTCGCGGCTGGACAAGGTTTCCAGCAGCAGGCTGGCGCGCGTGGGCAGGCTGGACCATTTCTGCTGGATGGCCAGCAAGGGCGCCAGCGCGCGCATTTCCGGCCCGCTGGCTTTCCCTTCCTGCGCCAGCTGCAGCTGGTCCAGCACGGCATGCGCCAGCTCCGACGACAGCGGCATCTTGCCGCCCTGCCAGCGCGGCACGGCACCGCGGCTGCCCGTGGCGCGCCGCACGTAGGCCGTCATCTCATGCACGCGCACGAATTCCAGGATACGCCCGCCAAACAGAAAATGGTCGCCCTGCTTCAGGCGCGCGATGAACGATTCCTCGATGCTGCCGATGCGCGCCCCGCCGAGGAATTTGACCTGGATCGCCGCTTCCGAGACGATGGTGCCGATGCTCATGCGGTGGCGCCGCGCCAGCGCCACGTCCGGCACGCGGTAGATGCCTGCATCGTCGGGCAGCACTCTGCGGTATTCCGGGTACACGGTCAGGCTTTGCCCGCCGCGCGCGACGAAGTCGAGCGCCCATTGCCACTCGTCCGGCGTCAGGTGGCGATACGACCAGGCCGCGCGCACTTCCGCGTACAGCGCCGGCGAGTCGAAACCGCCGCCCAGCGCGATCGTCACCAGGTGCTGCACCAGCACGTCGAGCGGCTTGTCCGGCACGGGCCGCGCTTCCAGGTGGCCCTGCGCCAGGGCAGCGCGGGCGGCGGCCGCTTCCAGCAATTCCAGGCTGTTGGTCGGCACCAGGGTGACGCGCGAAATGCGCCCCGGCGCATGGCCGCTGCGCCCCGCCCGCTGCACCAGGCGCGCGATGCCCTTCGCGCTGCCCACCTGCAGCACCCGTTCGACGGGCAGGAAATCGACACCCAGGTCCAGGCTGGACGTGCACACGACGGCTTTCAGCTCGCCCGTCTTCAGGTGCTGCTCGACCCACTCTCGCACTTCGCGGTCCAGCGAACCGTGGTGCAGGGCGATCAGGCCGGCCCAGTCGGGGCGCGCATCGAGCAGGTGCTGGTACCACAGCTCGGCCTGCGAACGCGTGTTGGTGAACACCAGGGTGGTGGCGCTGCCCTCGATCTCGGCGATCAGCGGCTGCAGCATCTGGATGCCCAGGTGGCCGCCCCAGGGAAAGCGCGTGGGATTGACGGGAATCAGACTGTCGACAAGGATGCGCTTTTTGACTTTACCTTCGACCAGCACGCCATCGCTTTGTTCTCCCAGCAAGACGTCCTGCGCCTGGCGCAGATTGCCCAGGGTGGCCGACAAGCCCCACGTCATCAAGGTTGCATTCCAGCGGCGCAGCCGGGCCAGCGCCAGCTGCACCTGCACGCCGCGCTTGCTGCCCATCAATTCATGCCACTCGTCGACGATCACCGTTTCCAGCAGGCTGAAGCGTTCCTGCGCGTCCGCTTGGCTCAGCATCAGGGACAGGCTTTCCGGCGTCGTGACGAGCACCTCGGGCCACGCTTTCGCCTGCCGCGCCCGCTGCGCGGCGCTCGTATCGCCCGTGCGCGCCTCGATGCGCCAGCCGGGCGCCAGCGTTTCGCCGGACGCCTGCAGCGCGCGCACGGTGTCGGCCGCCAGCGCCCGCATGGGCGTGATCCACAGCACGCGCATGCCCTGCTTCCTGCCCTTGCGTTGTAGCCGCTCGGCGCGCAGCAGGGCGCCGAACCACACGGCATACGTCTTGCCGGACCCCGTACTCGCATGCAGCAAGCCCGATTGTCCCTGCGCGCCAGCGCGCCAGACGGCGCGCTGGAAGGGAAAGATCGTCCAGCCGCGCCCCTTGAACCACGCATCGATGCGCTGCGCCAGCGTGCTCATCGCCTGCTCATGCGGCGCCCGCCAGCATGGCCTTCAGGGTGGCCAGGGTGTCGGCGTCGGCGACTGTCTTGTCTTCGCGGCGGCGCAGGATGCGGGGAAAGCGCACGGCGATGCCCGCCTTGTGGCGGCTGGACGCGGCGATGCCCTCGAAGCCGATCTCGAACACCATCGTCGGCTGCACGCTGCGCACGGGGCCGAATTTTTCTATCGTCGTCTTGCGGATGGCCGCGTCGACCTGCCCGATCTCGGCATCCGTCAAGCCCGAATACGCCTTGGCGAACGGTACCAACTTGCGCTCCCCCTGCCCGCCCTCCTCCACGTCATCCCACACGGCAAACGTATAGTCCGTGTACAGCGACGCGCGGCGGCCATGGCCCGCCTGGGCGTAGATCAGCACGGCATCGATGGCATACGGATCGATCTTCCATTTCCACCACGTGCCCACGTCTTTCGTGCGGCCCACGCCATACGCGGCCGACACGGCCTTGAGCATCAGGCCTTCCACGCCGCGCGCGCGCGATTCCTCGCGAATGATGGCCAATGCCTCCCAGCTAGCCGCGTCAACACGCGGCGACAGGCGCAACGCAGGAGAGTGCACGCCGGCCACCACGCTTTCCAGCAGCGCGCGCCGTTCCAGCTGGGGCAGCTGGCGCACGTCCACGCCATCGAGTTCCAGCACATCGTAAGCCACCAGCACGGCGGGCAGCTCGGCCAGCAGCTTGGGCGAGACCGTCTTGCGGCCCATCCGTTGCTGCAAATCGGCAAATGGCGCCGGCACGTCGCCCGGCTGCCAGATAAGGATTTCGCCATCGAGCACGGTACCCTCGGGCAAGGCCAGCTGCGCCAGTTCGGGAAAGCGCTCCGTGATCAATTCCTCGCCGCGCGACCACAGCCAGTTCATGCCCTCCCGGCGCAGCAGCTGGGCGCGCATGCCGTCGTATTTCCACTCGGCCAGCCAGCCGGAGAGCTCACCCAAGGTTTCCGGCGCCGTCTGCAAGGGATGCGCGAGGAAAAACGGATACGGCTGGCCGCCGCGCAGCGCATGTTCGCCCTCCGACTGCGCGGCGATCAGTTTCAAAAATCCCGCGCCTGTGGGGTTGACCTTGCCATCGGTCCAGCCCATCAGGCGCTGGGCGATCAGCTTGCTGTCGACGGCGGCGATGGACGCCAGCGCGCGCGTCACCAGCAGTTTTGAGACGCCCACGCGAAAGCCGCCGCCGATCAGCTTGATCAGCAGGAAGCGTTCGCGCGTTTCCAGCTCGTCCCAGTACCCCAGCAGGGCGGCGCGGATGGCGTCCGGCGCCGCGCCGCGCAACGGTGCGATGCGCTGCTCGACCCACTCGGCCAGGCCGACGTCGCTGCGTTTGGCGGGCGCGGGCAGGATCAGGGCGATGGTTTCGGCCAGGTCGCCCACGGCGTGATAGGCCTCGTCGAACAGCCAGGCATCGAGGCCCGCCCGTTCGGTCGCGTATTCGCGCAGCAATCTGGTGGGCACGGCCTGACGCGGCTTGCCGCCGGCCAGGAAATACACGGCCCAGGCCGCGTTCTCGGGCGAGGCGCCGCGAAAATAGACTTGCAGCGCCGCCAGCTTGCGGCTGGTGGAGGTCGTCTCGTCGAGTTCCGCGTACAGCCGGGCAAAGTCACGCATGGCTGACGTCCTCCGCCGCCGTGGCCGCACCGGGCGCACCGTCATCGGCCTCGTCATCGCCGTATTCCGTCTCGAAGCCGCCCGCCTGCCAGCCGTTCTGCTGCAGCCAGCGCACCATGACGGGAATCGAGCCATGCGTGACGATGATGCGTTCGGCCTGCGTGGCCGTGATCGCTTGCATCAGGCCGGGCCAGTCGGCATGGTCGGACAGCACGAAACCCCGGTCCACGCCGCGCCGCCGGCGCGCGCCGCGCAGCAGCATCCAGCCGCTGGCAAACGCATCGCTGTAGTCGCCGAAGCGCTTCATCCACGGCGAGCCGGCGGCCGATGGGGGCGCGATCACCAGCGCCGTTTTCAATGCAGCCTTGTCCGCCACCTCGCCCACCATCACGGTGGCGGGCAAGGCCACGCCCGACTCGCGGTAGACCTGCGTCAGGGCTTGCGCCGCGCCATGGCAGATGATGGGGCCGATGCTGGCATCGAGGCCCGCCAGGATGCGCTGCGCCTTGCCGAAGGCATAGCAGAACAGCACGCTGGTGCGCCCTTCGGCCGCATTCCTGCGCCACCACTGGTTGATGTCGTCGTAGATTTCCTGCGGCGCCTGCCAGCGGTAAATGGGCAGGCCGAAGGTCGATTCGGTGATAAAAGTGTCGCAGCGCACGGGTTCGAACGGCAGGCAGGTGGGGTCGGGCTGCAGCTTGTAGTCGCCGGACGCCACCCACACTTCGCCGCCATATTCCATGCGCACCTGTGCCGAACCGAGCACGTGGCCGGCCGGATGCAGCGACACCTGCACGCCGTGGTGTTCGATGGTCTCGCCATACGCGAGTGCCTGGATGGACACGGGGCCCAGGCGCGCGCGCAGCACTTGCTCGCCTGGCGCGGCGCACAGGTAATGCCGGTGTCCGACCCGCGCATGGTCGGCGTGCGCATGCGTGATGATGGCGCGCTCGACGGGGCGCCACGGGTCGATGTAGAACTGACCCGGCACACAGTACAAGCCTTCCTTGCGCACCACTACCATGTCTGCCATGCCCTGCTCCCTGCGTTATCACGCGTTGGAATGGGCTGATTCTAGCGCTCTTGCGCCAGATCATCTGTCAGACAGCGCACACTCGGTTCACGCCGGTGCGACAAACTCGGCCATGAAGGTGCGCGTGGTGTTTTCCGGAAAGGCAATCGTGACCTGGTCGCCCGCCACCGACAGCACGGTGCCGATCTGGTAGCGGGGCACGCGCACGCGGCTGCCGACGGCAATCTGCGGCGCTGGTGGCGGCGATGGCGCTTGGGACGGGACCGGGGGCAACTCGTCGAGGGAAATGGGCGCGGCCAGCGCGGGCGGCGACAGGCAATTGTCACAGGTGCAGCAGCGCTGGAAATCGCCGGCATCGCCAAAGTAATCGAGCAGCAGTTTCCAGCGGCACAAGCCGCTTTGCGCATAGGCCACCATCTGCTCGAGCGCCTGTTTGTCGCGCTCCTGCTTGTCGACGTAGATCTGCGCCAGCTGCGCATACGAGGGCGAGCTGGCCGAAGGCGCTTTCAGGCTGTAGCCCAGCTTGCGGTCCTGGCGCAGCAGCTTGCCGTCTTTCAACAGTTTCAGGCATACCTTCAGGTGGCCGTCGGAAAAATCGGGCAGGCTGGACGCCAGCGCAGCGAAAGCAAACGTGGCCGGCAATTCTTGCGCTGCCGCCACGATGGCGGCCAGTTCCTCGGCCGTGGGATAGTGCTTCGCCAGAAAAAATTGCTGGACCCGCTTGTCTTCCTGGAAGTACAGCAAGGTGCAGTCGGCGGGCAAGCCGTCGCGCCCTGCGCGGCCCGATTCCTGATAATACGCTTCCAGGTTGGCCGGCACCTGCAAGTGGGTGACGAAGCGCGTGTCGGGCTTGTCGATGCCCATGCCAAACGCGTTGGTGGCCACCATGATGCGGCGCTCGCCATTCATGAACAAGTCCTGGTGGAGCTTGCGCTCGCGCGCCGCCAGCTTGCCGTGGTAGCAGGTGACGCTCTCGCCCAACGCTTCCAGCCGCGCCGCCAGGTCTTCGACGGCCTTGACGGTGGCCGCGTACACGATGCCCACGCCCGGCGTTTCGCGCAGCAGGCGCAGGACTTCGTCCCGTTTTTCTTCCGCATTCGTGACCTGGATCACGCGGTAGCGCAAATTGGCGCGGTAGATGCCAGTATTGATGACGTTCAGCTTGCGCGCTTCGAGTTGCGTATCGATATCGTCCATTACTTCCCCGGTGGCCGTGGCCGTCAACGCCAGCACGGGCGGGCGGCCCAGCGCGCGCAGGGCGGCCGCGATGTCCAGGTAGGCGGGACGGAAGTCGTGGCCCCACTGGGAAATGCAATGGGCTTCATCGATGACGACCAGGCTGGGCGGCGTGCCGGCCAGCAGCGACAGGAAGGCGGTATTGGTGAGGCGTTCCGGCGTACAAAAGATGATGAGTCTGCCGCCCTGGGCGATGCGGGCGATGGCGTCGTCTTCCTCGGCGCGCGACAGGCTGCTGTTGAGCTGCACGGCCGTGATGCCCAGTTCGTGCAGCTTTTCCAGCTGGTCCTTCATCAGAGAAATCAGCGGGGACACCACCACGGTGGCGCCCGGCAACAGGGCGGCGGGCAGCTGGTAGCACAGCGACTTGCCGCTGCCCGTGGGCATGATGGCCAGGGTGTCGCGTCCGGCCAGCACGCTGTCGATGACGTCCTGCTGGCCCGCGCGCAGCCGCGCCACGCCGAATACGGAGCGCAGCAGACGCTGGATCTTGCGCTGGCGGGCGCTGCCCGCTTCGTTCACTGCAGAAATGGTAGTCGCCATCGTGGTCCGGTTCCTCACATGCCGGCGCCAGTCGCCAGCTTGCCGCCACTTTACGGCCGGGTCTGGCGTACGACCATAGGACGGCTGCTACAGCCAGCGTAGGAATTCAGGAAGCGAACAGGATGGCCCAGAACAGCATCAGCAGCCCGGCAATCGACACGCACCACACGAGGGTGCGCACGACGGGCACGCCGAACGCGTACAGGGGCAGATACAGTACGCGCGCGGCCAGATACAGGGCGGCGCCGTACAGGGTCAGCGCGCTTTCCTGCGCCGTCACGTGGGCGATCAGCACGGCGGCGGCAAACAGGGGCAGGGTTTCGAACAGGTTCGCCTGGGCACGCTGCAAACGGCCCGTGATCTTGCCCACGGGCGGTCCGTCGCCGTCGCGCGCGCTCACGTTATAGGCCGTGCCCGTTTCGCGCGTGCGGAACAGCGCGGGCAGCAGGATTTGCACCAGCGCCAGCACCAGGGTACCGGCCAGCATCGTCAGTTCAGGGGTCATGCCTTACCTCTAGGTGTGAGACGGGCGGGCCGAAGCGGCGCATGCCCGTCAAGGTTGGTCGAGTGCCGCTTGCAACTCCATCAAATCATAGGGCTTGCGCAAGACACTGGCGGAAAAACCCAGCTCATCCATCGATTCCTTGCCATAGCCCGTGGAAAAGATGATGCGCATGGCCGGTTTATCGCGCAGCACCATGCGCGCCAGCGCGATGCCGGACATGCCGGGCAGGCTGACATCCGTAAACAGGATATCGAAGTCTTGCTCGTTGAGCAATTTCCACGCCGCCTCGCCATCGGACACGCCGCTGACCGTATGGCCCAGCATGCCCACCAGTTCGCACACCATCAGCTGCGAATCGAGGTTGTCTTCCACCACAAGTATTTTCATCGATGTCGGCATGTCCCCCTGCGGTTCCGGAGCATGGCCCGTCAAGTCCAGTCCCGGCGTGTCACTTCCCAGCACGCTGGCCGCCGCGCTGCCGGTCGGCAGGATGCCGGCCACCGGCGCGCCGGACCGTTCAAACTGGCGCGCACGCATTTGCTGCTGGCGGTTGGCCAGTACATGGCGCAGCTTGCGCGCCAGCTCTTCGCGCCGGTACGGCTTGCTGAGCAATTCCACTCCCGCGTCGAGACGCCCCTCATGCACGATGACATCCTGCGCGTAGCCCGACGTAAACAAGACGGCGATATCGGGCTGCAACTCGCGCGCCTGGCGCGCCATCTCCGTGCTGCTGACGGGACCGGGCATGATGACGTCCGTAAACAGCAAGTCGATCTGCGCGCCGCTATGCAGCACGGCCAGCGCGCTTTCGCCATCCTCGGCCTTGAGCACCGTATAGCCCAGCGCCCCCAGCATGTCGACCACGGTGGTGCGCACGCCCACGTCGTCTTCCACTACCAGCACGGTTTCCGTGCCGCCCGTGACGACGCCGCTCAATTCCAGTTCCTCGTCCGCTTCGGCCATCAGGGAACGGGGCAAGTAGATTTTGACTCCCGTGCCCACGCCAGGTTCACTGTAAATGCGGATATGGCCGCGGCTTTGCGTGACGAAGCCATACGCCATCGACAGGCCCAGGCCCGTGCCCGCGCCTTCCGGCTTGGTGGTGAAGAACGGCTCGAACGCGCGCTGCAGCACGGCGCCGCTCATGCCGCGGCCCGTGTCCGTCACCGACAGCATCACGTACTGGCCCGCCGGCACGTCGACCAGATTGTGCACATACTGTTCGTCGAGCACGACGTTGCCCAGTTCGATCGTCAGCTTGCCCACGCCATCCATGGCGTCGCGCGCATTGATGGCCAGGTTGAGGATGACGTTCTCGATCTGACTGCGGTCGACCAGGGTATTCCACAGCCCGCCGCCGCCCACCAGCACGATGTCGATCGCTTCGCCCAGCGCGCGCCGCAGCAGCGCATCCATGTTGCGCACCACGCGTGCCAGGTCGGCCACCACGGGTTTCAACGGTTGACGCCGCGCAAAGGCCAGCAGGTGCGACGACAATTTGGCGCCCCGCTCGACGGCGGCAATCGCCGTGTCCAGGCGCTGGCGCATGAGGCCATCCGTGCCCGCCAGATGCTGCAGCAAGTGCAAATTGCCGGAAATAATTTGCAGCACATTATTGAAATCGTGCGCGATGCCGCCCGTCAACTGGCCCACGGCTTCCATCTTTTGCGCCTGGCGCAACGCGTCTTCGGCCTTGGTGCGCTCACCGACTTCCTGTTCGACCCGGTGCTCGAGCGTTTCGTTCAATTCATGCAGCGCTTTTTCCACGCGGCGCCGGTCCGTGATGTCCGTCTTGACGGCGATCAGGGAACGCGTATGACCCTGCTCATCGACGAGGCGGCTGACATTGCTCGACACCCACACTTGCGTGCCGTCGGGCTTCAGGTAGCGCTTTTCCAGCGAAAACGACTCGCCCGTTTCCACCAGACGCTGGAACAGCACGTTGTTGCCGGGCACGTCCGCCGGATGCATGATGTCGTTCATGTTCAGGCTCAGCAGTTCCTCGGCGGAACGCCCCAGCATGCAGCACAGGGCACCGTTGACCCTCTGGAAACTGCCATCGAGGCCCAGCTCGGACAAGCCCACCGAGGCCTGGCCGAAAATGGCCGCCATACGCTCCTGGCTGGCGTTGAGTTCGTCCTCGATCTGGCGCCGCTCCGTCACGTCGAACGACACGCCCACGTAGCGGCGCTGGCCCGGCATGCGGCCGGCCACCACCTCGCCCTGACGCGCGATCCAGCGCAGCGCGCCATCGGCGGGGCGGCGGATGCGGTACTCGACGTATTCGAGGGGATTGGGCGCGACGTCAAGCTTGCTCGGTCCGACCTTTTGCTGGTCGCGCGCATCAACCAGGCTCACCAGCAGGCGTTCCGTCACTTCCACCTCGTCGGCAATGCCCCACAGGCGGCGGAACGTGGGCGACACCACCATCGCGCCCGTCTCGGGGAACCATTCGAAGGTGCCGATGCCGCCCGCCTGCTGGGCCAGGCGCAGCCGCTCCTCGCCTTCCATCCGTTCGGTCACGTCGATGCCTTCGACGAGGATGCCCGTCACCACGCCCTCTTCATCCTTGATGGGCTGGTACACGAAATCGATCTGGCGCTGGCCCGTCTGCCCGTCCGCCGCCTGCAAGTCCACCTTCACCTGGCGCCCCTCGTAAGGTTCTCCCGTGCGGTAGACCTGGTCGAGCAGCTCGATGAAACCTTGCTCCTTGACTTCAGGCAAGGCCGCTTCGACTGTCTTGCCCAGCACATCGCGGTGCCCGACCAGACGCAGATAATGCTCGTTCGCCAATTCGAACACGTGCTGCGGCCCGCGCAGCAGGGCCATGAAACTCGGCGCCTGCTGGAACAGGGCGCGCAGCAGCGCCCGCTCCTCGCCCAGGCGGCGGTTGGCCGCGCGCACGGCCTCGCTCTCGGCCTGCAAGGTGGTGTTGAGTTGACCCAGCTCGGCCGTGGCCAGCTTCAGCTTGCGCCCCTCCTCCATGCGCGCCGTCAATTCCAGCGCCGTGCACAGCACGCCGTCCACCTGGCCGCCGGCGCCATGCACGGGCGTGTAGAACAGGTCGAAACAGACGTCCGTACGCTGTCCGCCGCGCAACAGCGGCAAACAGCATTCGCGGTGCACCTGCGTCTCGCCGCGCAGTCCCGCTTCGAGGATGCGCGCGTTCCAGTCCCAGATTTCCGGCCAGATGCCCGGCACCGTGCCGCCCAGCGCCGCCGGATGGCGCTCGCCGGCGATCTGGATGTAGTCGTCGTTGTAAATCATGACGTGCTGCGGGCCCCACATCAGCACCATCGCCATCGGCGAATTGAGCACGATGTCGACGCTGGTGCGCAGATGGGCGGGCCAGCCATCGACGGCGCCCAGGCTGGTGGCGGACCAGTCGCGCTGGCGCACCAGTTCCCCCATGCTGCCGCCGCCGCGCGGCCAGGCTGGCGCGCTCATGTCGCCCGTCCCGCTTGCACGCACACCTGGCACTGGCGCGGAATGCGCACGGTCGCCAGCGTGCCCTGCGCGGCCGTCGAACTGAGCTCGAGCGTGCCGCCATGGGCCTTGACGAACATGTTTGCCGTGTACAGGCCCAGTCCCAGGCCCTGCCCCGTCCGGCGCTTCTCGCCCGCCTGCTGGAACGGTTCGAACAGGGTCGGCAGCAAGGTGGCGGGAATGACGCCACGATTGGCGATGCGCAATTCAATACTGCCGGCGTCCCGTCCGTCGAGGGCCAGTTGCACGGGCGCGCCCGGCTCGCCATGCGTGATGGCATTGTTTAACAGATTCGAGATGACTTGCGACAGCAGGCCCGCGTCGCATTGCCCGTGCAGCTCGCCCACGCTGCTGACCTCGACCTGCGGCGCCTGACCGGCCGTCTCGCATTCCTCGACGATGGCGCGCGCCAGCGCCAGGTAGTCGTGCATGCTGCCGCGCAACTCCATCGTGCCGGAACGGATGCGCGCCAGGTCCAGCAACTGGTCGACCATGCGCGCCATGCGCTTGGCGCTGCTTTCGATGCGCTGCGCCGTGACGATCACCTTCGGGTGGTCGCTCATCATCGGCAACAGCATGGCGCCGTTCATCACCACCGACAAGGGCGTGCGCAAGTCGTGACCCAGCACGGCCGTGAACAGTTCATTCAGGTGCAGCGCGTGCTTGAGTTCATCGAGCTGGGCCGACAATTCGCGTTTCTGCTGGTAGAGCTGGACCAGCACCGCCACCTTGCTTTGCAAGGCTTTCACGTCGATGGGCTTGTAGAGAAAGTCGACGGCGCCCGCCTCGTAGCCACGGAAACTGTAGCTCGGCTCGCGCGACGCGGCCGTGAGGAAAATCAGGGGAATGCTGCGCGTGCGTTCGCTGCCGCGTATCAGCTCGGCCAGCTCGAAACCATCCATCTGCGGCATTTGCACGTCGATCAGGGCCAGCGCCACTTCATGCGTCAACAGCAGTTCCAGCGCTTGCGCGCCCGAGCTGGCCTTCAGGATGACAATGCCGGGCCGCGCCAGCACGGCTTCGGCGGCAACCAGGTTTTGCGCGATGTCGTCAACGACGAGGATATGAATAGGAGCGGTCACGGAATCATCTTCAGGCATCGCAACGGCAAGACGCCATCGTGTTTCGATATGGACATAAACATTGTTTCAATTCTCACATATATTACACGCACTACACTATTCCCATTCACTTGTGTTCGCCATCGCCGAGCAATGCCAGGCTGGCGGCCATTTGCGGCAAATCGAGCACGCGGTCGGCGCCGGCCAGCTTGAGCGCGGCGGCCGGCATGATGCCACAACTGGCCCGCTGCGGGTCTTGCACCCAGGCGCTGCCGCCCAGCTGCCGCACGCGCGCCAGGCCCGCCGCGCCGTCGGCCGAGGCGCCCGTCAGGATGATGGCCAGCATGGCGCGCCGGTAGGCATACGCAGCCGTTTCCAGCAAGACATCGATCGATGGGCGCGAAAAATACACGGGCGCTTCCTGCGACAGGGAAAAACAGCCATCGGATTCGACTTGCAGGTGGTAGTCGGGCGGCGCGAAATACACGACGCCGGGCTGCAGCGGTTCCTTGTCCTGCGCTTCGCGCAAGGGCAGCTGGCAACGTTCCGCGTACAACTGCGGCAACTGGCTCGAGCGGCCCGGCGCCAGGTGCAGCACCACCACCACGGCCGCGCGGCAGGTGGCGGGCAAGGCGCGCAGCACGATGCCCAGCGCTTCCACGCCGCCGGCCGAAGCGCCGATGGCGATCAGGCGCAGGCCGGCCGGCGGTGACGCGACGTCGGAGCTCGGCAGCATGTCAGGCACGCTGGAAGATGCGTTCGGCCGGGCTCAGCTCGTTAAAGCTGTCCGCATGGCGGCTGAAATGCAGGCTTTCCTTCATGCCCAGACCCAGGAAGCCCCGGTTCACCAGCGCTTCGTGGAACAGGCCCAGGCTGCGGTCCTGCAAATCTTTATTGAAATAAATCATCACGTTACGGCAGGAAACCATGTGCACCTCCGAAAACACGCTGTCCGTCGCCAGGCTGTGGTCGGCGAAAACGAACTGGCGCCGCAAGCGCCGGTCAAAGATGGCGCCCTTGTAGGCGGCCGTGTAATAGTCGGACAGCGAGCGCTTGCCGCCCGCCAGCTGATAATTCTCGCTGAACTGGGCGATGCGCTCGACCGGATAGATACCCGCTTCCGCGGCAGCCAGCGCTTCCACATTGATGTCGGTCGCATAAATCATGCTGCGCTCGAGCAAGCCTTCCTCTTCCAGCAAGATGGCCAGCGACCACACCTCTTCGCCGCTGCTGCAGCCGGCCACCCAGATCTTGATCGAGGGATAGGTGTGCAGGATGGGCACGACTTTTTCGCGCAAGGCGCGGAAATACGCGGGATCGCGGAACATCTCGCTCACTTGCACCGTAAAAAATTGCAGCATCTGCGCGAACATGGCCGGCTCGTGCAAGATGCGGTCCTGCAATTGCGACAGGCTGGCGCAGCCGAAGCGCTCCATGGCCTGACGCATGCGCCGGCGCAGGGAGGCCACGGAATAATCGCGGAAATCGTGCTGATAGCGCAGCAATATTCCCTCAAGCAATAATTTCAGTTCTATATCGAAAATATCGTCATCTAACAACATCCACCTCATCGGATACCTGACCGTTGAACACGGGGCAACACGCACCGTGCAGTCACTGCCAAATGCTAGCAGATCGTCGCCGATTATCCCGCAGGAAAAGCGTCAGTTAGGTACGCTGGCGTACGCTAGAGCCACTTTTTCACGCATCCACGCCCTTCATGCCTTCCTCCGTATAGCGCGCGCCCGCCGCCATGCCCAGGGGAAAGGCGGCGTTCATCGCCGCCAGCTCCGCCCCGTCCAGACGCACGGCCAGCGCGCCGAGGTTGTCGTGCAGGTAGGCGATGCGCTTGGTGCCGGGGATGGGAATGATGTCGTCGCCTTGCGCCAGCAGCCAGGCCAGCGCCAGCTGGGCCGGCGTGCAGCCTTTGGCGCGCGCGATGTCCCTGACCTGCGCGACGATGGCCTGGTTATGCGCCAGGTTGTCGGCGGCAAAACGGGGATTGAAGTGGCGGAAATCTCCCGCGTCGAGACTGGCCGCATCGGCGATGGCGCCCGTCAGGAAACCGCGCCCCAGCGGGCTGTAGGCAAAGAAACTGGCGCCCACGTCGCGGCAGGCGGCCAGCACGCCCTGCTCCGGCTCGCGCGTCCACAGCGAGTATTCGCTCTGCACGGCCGCCACGGGGCAGAGCGCCGCCGCGCGCCGCAAAGTGGCGGCGCTCACTTCGCACAAGCCTACGGCGCGAATTTTTCCTTCTTGCCTCAATTGCGCCAGCGCTCCCATCGACTCTGCCAAAGGGGTATCGAGGTTCAGGCGGTGCAGGTAAAACAGGTCGATGCTCTCCACGCCCAGGCGCCCCAGCGACGCTTCGCACGCCTGGCGGATGTAGGCGGGGGAATTGTCGACGCGGCGCGCATAGCTGCCCGGCTCGCGCGCCAGGCCGCACTTGGTGGCGACCAGCGCCTGGCCTGGGTGGCGCGCCAGGAAACGTCCCAGCAATTGCTCGTTGTGGCCAAAACCGTAGGCGTCGGCCGTGTCAAACAGGGTCACGCCCGCCGCCAGGGCCGCTTCCAGGGTGGCCATCGATTGCGCCTCGTCCGTGGCGCCATAAAATTCCGACATGCCCATGCAGCCCAGGCCCAGTGCCGAACTGCTCAAACCGCTATTGCCGATGCGTCGCTGTTGCATGCTGCTCTCCTCATGTGTTGACTCGATGCAGCCAGTCTAGGCCGTGCCGGCTGGCGGGGGAATGCGCGATTTCGTGATACCTTTCTGGTATGAGAGCCCTCGATACCCACGCCCTGACCCTGTTTTGCGCCGTTGCCCGTTGCCTGAACTTTCGCCAGGCGGCCGAGCAATTGCACATGACCCAGCCGCCCTTGTCGCGCGCCATCAAGACACTGGAAGAAAAACTGGGCGCGCGCCTGTTCGAGCGCGACACGCAGGGCGTGGCCTTGACGCAGGCGGGCCGCACCCTGCTGCCGCAGGCACTGCACATCCTCGACTTGCTGGAGACGGCGCAAACGTCGCTGCAGCGCGATGCCGCCCCGGCACGCCTGCGCCTGGGTCTGACCAGCTCCGTGGCGGCCGGCCTGTTCCGCCCGCTGCTGGCGGCGCTGGAGGCGCAACTGGGCAGTGTCCGGCTGGAACTGACGGCGGCGCCGTCGCCGCGCCTGGTGGCTGGCGTGCGCAAGGGCCAGCTCGACGCGGCGCTGCTCGCTTTACCCAGCGCCACGTTCGAGCTGGCCGTGCAGCCGCTGGCGCGCCAGCCCATGATGCTGGCCCTGCCCGCCGGGCACCGGCTGGCGAAGAAGCGCAAGCTCAGTCTGACCGACATCGCGGCAGAATCGATTTACTGGTTCGAACGGGCGCGCCAGCCCGCCTTCTTCGACCATTGCCAGCAAGTGTTTCGCCGCCATGGCTTCGCGCCCGCCTTCCTGCGCGAAGCGCCCGACCACCATGTGCTGCTCGGCGACGTGGCGGCCGGCAAGGGCATGGCGCTGCTGGCCGACTCGTTCCGCGCGCTGCGCCTCGCTGGCGTGGCCTACCGGCCATTGGCGGAGGGCGAGGAATTGGCTGCCGGCATCGGCCTGGCCTGGCGGGAAGAGCACGGCCATGCGGCCCTGCCCCTGCTGCGCCGGCTGGCGCAGGAACACCTGCAAAAGTGAGGGTCACACGCGGATGCGCCAGACGCGCTACCATAGAGCCTTCCCCATTTTGCGCCCCACCACGACCATGACGTTTACCCTCAGCGACGCCGCCTACGCCACCGATACCCCCGAAGCCAAGCAAGCCATGTATGCGGACCTGCGTTCGCAACTGCAAGGCTTGCTGTCGGGCGAAACCGACTTCATCGCCAATACGGCCAACTTCAGTTCGCTGGTCTTCCACACGATGCCGGGCCTGAACTGGGCCGGCTTTTATTTCCTCAAGGGCGAGGAACTGGTGCTGGGACCGTTCCAGGGCAAGCCGGCCTGCATCCGCATCAAGAAGGGCCGCGGCGTATGCGGCACCACCGTGGTCGAAGGCAAGTCCATCGTCGTGCAGGACGTGCACGCTTTTCCCGGCCACATCGCCTGCGACGTCAATTCCCGTTCGGAACTGGTCGTGCCCGTGTTTGCGCACGGCCAGATCGTCGGCGTGTTCGACCTCGACAGTCCTTTGACCGGCCGTTTCGATGACGTCGACGCGCAAGGCGTCGAATCGCTGGTGCGCGTGCTGGAAGCGGCTATCGTCGCTGAATAATCAGTTGCCGGACTTGACGGCGATGAATTCGCCCTTGCCGACAGTCGCCAGGCACGCCGTGTAGCGGCTGTCGGCGCGGATGGCGTCAAGGAACTGCGCCATGTCCGCGTAGTGCGAACTGGCGTTGTCGACCACCAGCACGCCGCCCGCCGCCAGCACCCGGTCCAGCTGCGGCCACCATTGTGCGTATTGCTGGCGCGCGGAATCGAGGAAGATGAAATCGTAGGCGCCGTCCGCCGCATCGCGCAGCACGTCGCCCGCGTCCGCCAGCAGCTGGCCGATCACGCCTTGCAATTGCGCGCGCACAAAGTTGTCGTGCGCCATGTCGAACTTGTCCTGCGCCTTTTCCACCGTCACCACGCTGCCGCCCAGCGCCTGCGCCGCGCGCGCCAGCCACAGGGTCGAGTAACCGTTCGAGGTGCCGATTTCCAGCACCCGGCGCGCGCCGCGCGCGTGCACGAGCACGGCCAGCAATTCGCCCGTATCGCGCGTGATGTTGAGCATGCGGCTGGCGCGTTCCGTGTGCGCCGCATCGTTGCTGCTGCCGAAGGCTTCGAGTTCGCTCAACAGGGTATCAATGTCCGGCATGATGGCTCCTTGTGAAAAACACCAGCATAGCAAAAAAACTAGGCGCTGGCGCGGCGCAGGGGACGTTTCAGCGTTTGCACCATCACCACGCCCAGCAGGGTCACGCCGCCGCCGATCACATCGTAGCTGTGCAAGGTTTCACCGAGAAACAGCATGGCGATGATCACCGTGAACACGGGCAGCAAGTTCATCAGGGTGGTGGCGCGGCTGGGGCCCAGCTTGGCCAGGCCATGCATCCACAAAAACGGCGCGATGATCGATGCGGGAATGCTGGCAAACAGCACCAGCGGCAAGCCGGCGCTGGTGACGGGCGGCGCCGACTGGCTCAGGTAATACACGAACAGCACGGGCACGGCGCACCAGACCTGGATCAGCAGCGAATGCCAGTTATTCAGGGGAATCTTCCAGCGCTTGAGCAGCACGCCGTAGCCCGCATACGACAGGCAGGCCAGCAGCATCAGCGCGTCGCCGACGGCCGCGCCATGAGCGAGCAGGCCGGCCGGGTCGCCATGGCTGAGCAGGTAGCCAAGTCCCAGCAAGGACACGATGCCGCCGAACACGCCGCCCACGGTAGGCGCCTCTTTCAACACCAGCACGGACAGGCCCACGGCCAGCAGCGGCATCATCGACGCGAGGATACCCATGTTGGTGGCCGTCGTCGTTTGCGCGGCGATGTAGGCAAGGCACTGGTACATGACCATGCCCAACATGCCCAGCACAAACAGTTTGCCCAGATACGGTGTCACCACGGCCCGCTGCTTCCACACGGGACGGGCAAACACGAGCGCCAGCAGCACGCCGGCCAGCAGCCAGCGGAAGAACGAGATGGCGGCCGGATCGATCACGCCGACAGCCAGCTTGCTCACGATGGTATTGATGGCCCAGATCAGCACGGCGATCACGGGAAACAGATAATGCTTGGCTTGCATGCGGCGGACTCCAGATTTCAATACCGCCATTTTCGCATGGTCTGATTCCATGGATATAATGCATATCGGACATTCGATGCGAAGAACAGGACAAAGACACCATGGCCAGCAACCAGCATTTCCCCGCCGTTTCCGACACCCTGCCCTACCCCGTGTACTTTCGCCTCGACGATTATCACGCGCACCAGCAGTTCGATTACCAGAGCCATCCGTGGGGCCAGCTCACGTATTGTTCCACCGGCGTGATGGAAATCATGGTGGCGGGCCAGCGCTATCTGTCGCCGCCCCAGTACGCCGTGTGGATACCGCCGGAAACCTTGCACGACGGCTATATCCGCCAGGACGTCGTGTTTCACTCCGCCTACATCGATGCCAGCCTGTGCGCGCAGCTGCCGGCCCAGCCGTGCGCGCTGGTATTGAGTCCCCTGCTCAAAGCCATCCTCGGCGACTTCGCCGACAGAAACGTCACCACGCCCGCCACCGCAGCCGACCAGCGCCTGGCGCAGGTGCTGGTCGACCAGCTGCAGCTGGCGCCGTGCAGCCGCAACTACCTGCCCGGCAGCGACGAGCCCGTCATCGCGGCCTTGCTGGCGGCCCTGCAGGCGGAGCCGGGAAGTAATCGCTCACTGGCCGAGTGGGCCGCGCAATTGCACGTCACGGAGCGCACCCTGGCGCGCCGCTGCCAACGCGAACTGGGCATGCCGTTCGGCGAATGGCGCCAGCGCCAGCGCTTCCTGGCCGCCCTGCCCCTGCTGGAACAGGGAGAAACCGTGCAGGCGATCGCGCTGGAACTGGGCTACAGCACGGCCTCCGCCTTCATCGCCATGTTCCGCCGCCAGGGCGGCGGCACGCCGGACCAGTTCCGCCGCAGGCTGCGCTGAAAAAGCGGCTCCGCTTTGTCATGGTTTGTCATATGAGGATGCTAAAATTCAAACATCTTTCCAGAGAGCAAAAGGACGCGCATGAACCCCAGCACCGACACGGCCCATGAAACCCCAGGCATCGAGGATGCGCCGCAGGTGACAGAGACGGCCGTGACGGCGCCAGCGCCCGTCACGCTCGGCAAGGAAGACATCCCCACCGTATTGGGCAAGCTGCGCACGCTGGTGCAGAACAAGACGCGTTTCGAGCCGCACGACATCACGCCGCTGGGCGAGGAAGACGTGCTGCAGGATTTTTCCCTGCAAGCCAATTACGCGCTCGAAGCGCGCTTCGAACAGCGCGTGATCAATGGCTATTTCACGCCCTCGGGCAATGACTGCCGCTGTGGCTCCCACGAGGTGGGAGCGCTCGCTCACGCGCAGGAGAAGGAGCGGCTGCGCCGCGCGGCGGGCAAGCTCGACAATGCCTTGCGCCAGGCGGGCCAGGCCTACAACGCCATCGAAGCGGGCGCCTACCTGCCGCACGCCGTCAAGTACTGGCACCTCGATACGTGCGTCCCCTGTTCGGGCAAAGGCCGCATCGGCTGCCACACCTGCCACGGCGCGACGACGGAAACATGCTGGAACTGCCACGGCGGGCGCACCGTCAGCTGCGACGCTTACGGCTGCTACGGCAGCGGCAAGGTGTCGTGCTCGTATTGCAGCGGCAGCGGCACCGTGTCCGAGCAAGTCACCGATTACATCACGGTGCAAGTGCCCACTACCACCTACAGCAACGGCAGCTCGCACACGAGCTACCACAGCGAAACGCGCACGCAATACCGCACCGAGCATCGCAATTGCTACCATTGCAGCTACGGCAAGGTCAGCTGCAACACCTGCCACGGTTCCGGCAACATCAATTGCGGCACTTGCCGCGCCAGCGGCAAGGTTACGTGCCGCACCTGCAGCGGCGTGGGCGACCTGCGCTGCAACCCGTGCGACGGCTCCGGCAAGGTGGGCACGGCGGCCTGGGTCGACGTGCACGTGACGCCCGGCTACAGCGTCAGCCTGCCCAAGCAGGCGCCCGACGACGCGCGCCGCATCCGCGACAAGGAGAGCGTGCACTCACTGGCGGCCATTGCCAGCAGCCTGACCCTGGCAAAAGTGAGCATTTACAACGAAGACCAGCCGCAGGAAGTCGACGCCCTGTATGCGGCCAAGCTGCGCATCGTGCGCCTGGACGCATCGTGCAATGCAGAAAAACACCACCTGGTGGCGTACGGCACGGACTTGCGCTGGCTGACCCTGGACGACATCGTGGAAAAACTGCTGCGCGGTGACCTCAAGGCGCTCAGCGATGCGTTGGCCGGCAGCGCCGACGACGGCCTGTTCTCGGCCCACGTGCAAGGGCTATTGACGCCGCTGCGCGACGTGGCCGCCTCGGAGCTGAATGCGGACGTGATCGAGTCTGTCCTCAGCGGCGACGCGGATCACGCCCATGTCGATGTCGTCTCCGCCGAGTATGCCAACAATGTGCGCACCTGCGTGCTCGGTGCCCTGCGCCAGGTCTACACGCGGCTGGCCAAGCAATTCTGGTGGAAAAGCGCGCTGGCCGCGCTGGCCGCCGCCATCGCCGCCTGGTTCTTCGCCGGGCGCGGGGCCGCCGCCGTTGCCGGCCTGCTCGTCACGGGCGCCGGCTACTGGCTGTTCAACCGCAAGGTGAAAAGCGTGCTCAGTGAAGCGCTGGGCGGCCAGCAGCAGGCCGCACGCGCCATGGGCATCGCCGGCAAGGGCCGCCGCAACCAGCTGGCGCAAGTGCTGATCCTCGCCCCCGCCAGCGTGGCCGTGCTGGCCGCCAGCTATGGCTTGCCCGTGCGCGTGCGCCCCGCTGCGCCGCCGCAGCAGGCGGCCATGGCCTCGGCGCCCGTTGCGCCCCATGCACCGGCCGCCGTGCCGCAGGACGCAAGTGCCGCCAAGGCCGTCAAGCTGTACGAAAATGGCGACAAGGCACAGGCGCTGGCCATGCTGGAAAGCCTGGTCGGCAAGGGCGACGCGGGCGCGTATGGTCTGTATGGCTGGATGCTGCTGATGGGCGAAGGCAAGCCCGGCCCCGTCACGGCGCCGACGGCGCAGCAGCGCGAAGCGCGCCAGGTGGCCGCCAAGCCCCTGGTCGGCAAGGGCCTGCTGAAGAACGACAGTTATGCGCTGACGGCGAAGGGCGTGATGCTGGCCGAAGGCTGGCAGGAACCGCGCAACATGGCGCGCGGGCTCGACCTGCTGAAACAGGCGGCCAACAAGGGCAATGCGCAAGCGATGCACTTATTGGGCCTGTACCACGTGCGCGGCTACCAGATTCCCGTCAACCACAAGGAAGCGCGCAAATGGTTCACCCTGGCCGCCGACAAGGGCAGCGCGGGCGATATCTACAACCTGGGCCTGATGGACTGGGAAGGCGCCGGATTAAAGCGCCCGGACCGCGCCAGCGCCATGCAGCGCTGGAAGATCGCTGCCGCCATGGGCGAGGAACGCGCGATCAAGGCCGTCGCCCAGGGACAGCCTTAAGCGGCTGCCGCCAGCGCCTGCAAGGCCATCGGGTTCGGCGTGGGCTCGCCGATTTTCGTCAGCAGGTTGCGGTCCGTGTGGTGGAACGGTTCATCCTTGCCGCGAATGAGCATGACCGTGTCTTCGTCGTAGCCCCAGGTGCCGTCGGCGTGGATATCGACCTTGATCCGGTATTCGACGGTGGTGAACGCGTGTTCGAGGAAGGGGTTCGAGCAGATGCCGTAGGCCGTCGAATCGCGCTTGGCCACCAGTTCGAAACTGGTGGCGTCCGCCGTCGTCGTGCCCGACGCCATGGCGATCTGGCCGCGCGGGATGGCCAGGGTCTGGATCACGGCGCCCGTGGCCGGTTCCCACAGCCAGTAGCCCACCTGCTCATGATAGGTTTTCACTTGATCCGGCTTGGTGATGTGGATGTAGTAGCGCAAGCCGTAGAACAGCTGCGGGCCGTTGGTGACGGGGTCGATCGGCTGCAGCTCGATGCGCTCGACGAAGGCCTGCTTGCGCGGACCGTCCGCTTTCGGCTTGACGTCCAGGCCGCGCGTGCCCGTCCAGATGCCGGCCATGCCGGTCAGGGGCCCCAGGTTGTTCAGGGTATGCACGTCGGCGGACGGCTCGGTGTAGATATCTTCGGGAAAATCGCTCATGCGGAAGTCTTCAAAATGGGGCAACAGTGCTTGCCGCCATTGTAAGACGCAGGCCGCTATCTGGGAAAGAGCGCGATGTGGCGTTCGACGAACAGCAAGGCCGCTGCCGCCAGCGCAGGGCGCTGCGTTTCGAACACGGCCGCATCGCGCGTTTGCAGCAGATTGGCGGCCGCCTCGGGCAGGCCCAATTCGCCGGCGACGAACGCCGCCACCGCGTCGATATTCGCGTACAGGGCGCTGTCAAAGCCTTCCCAGTCCACGTAGGCCAGCCACTCGGCCAGCATCACCACGCCGGCGACGGGCGGCGCCAGGGCCGCGATGCGCTCCAGGCGCAGCACGCTGTCGTCGCGGATGCCTTCCTGCTGCAGGACGGCCAGCGCCACCTGCTGCAGCGCGTCTTCGGGATCGTGCCGGTATTTGTTCAGCAGGCGCTGCGTCAGGCTGGTACTGGCCGCATCCATGCTCAGACCAGCGGCTCGGTCGAACCGGTCAGGGTAAAGATTTCAAAGCCCGTTTCCGTCACGGCCAGCGAATGCTCGAACTGCGCCGACAGCGAACGGTCTTTCGTCACCGTCGTCCATTTGTCGGGCAAGACCTTGACCTGGTAGCTGCCCACGTTGAGCATCGGCTCGATCGTAAAGATCATGCCCGGTTCGAGCACGATGCCCGTGCCTGCGCGGCCATAGTGCAGCACTTGCGGCGTGTCGTGGAAGACCTGGCCCACGCCATGGCCGCAGAAGTCGCGCACGGAGGAAAAGCCCTGCGCCTTGGCCACCGCCTCGATGGCGGCGCCCACGTCGCCCAGGGTCGCGCCCGGACGCACGGTGTGGATGCCTGCCATCATGGCGTCATACGCCGTGTTGACGAGGCGGTTGGCCAGGATGGACACGGCGCCCACCTTGAAGGTGCGGCTGGTGTCGCCGAACCAGCCGTTGAATTTCGGCGTCACGTCGATGTTCAGGATATCGCCCGCCTTCAGGATCTTGGTGTCCGACGGGATGCCGTGCGTGACGACGTGATTGACGGAGATGCAGCTGGCGTGCTTGTAGCCGTGGTAGTCGATGGTGCCGGGGATGGCGCCGGCGGCGCGCATGAATTCCTCGCACAGGGCGTCGAGTTTGGCCGTCGACACGCCCGGTTTGACGAAAGGCGCGATGTAGTCGAGCGTGTCGGCGGCGATGCGGCCGGCCGCACGCATGCCGATAAAACCTTCTTCGTCGTGCAGCGGGATTTTCTTGCCGTGTTCAAGCTGGGTGGAATAGCGCATGGGGATTCTTTTCTTTGTTAGTGTGATGTGGAATGCAAGGCCCAGCCGCGCACGGCATCGTGCGAGGCGCGCAGCATGGCGTCGACGCTGGCCGGTATCGGCCGCTCCTGGGTCAGGTAGGGCTTGACGACGGCCACGGGCGCGTCGATCAGCACGAATTTGAGCAGCATGTGATCGAGGTCCAGCTCCGTGGTGGCGGGCATGGCTTCGGCGCAGCGCACAAAGCAGGCGTCGAGCGCCGCCTGCTCCTCTTCCACGGCGGCCAGCAACTCCTCGCTGAGGCCACCGCTGAAATCGGGGCTGTCCGCGCATTGCAGCAGGAAGCGCGCATACACGGGCTTGCGCCGGCACCAGTCCAGCAGACCGTGCACGCCGGCCCAGGTGTCGCCGCCGAGCCAGCGGCTGGCTACTTCCTCGCGGAAGTCGCTTTTCACGCGCAGCCAGGCGCGCGCCAGGATGGCGTTGCGCGAATCGAAGCGGTGATACACGGAGCCGATGGGCGCGCCGGCCTTGACGGCGATGGCAGCCATCGACACGGCGCCCACGCCGCACTGCGCGGCGACGGCGATCGCACTGTCGATGAAATTGTTTTCGTTGAATTTAGCGAGTCTGACCATTCAAATAGAATACAGATTCTATTTGAATCCGTCAAGCGCCCCCGACATGCGCCAACATGAGTTGCCTTGCTGCCTTACAATGGTATGCACGAACCGCTACAAGGAGAATCCGCTTGCTTACGCCCCCCTTCATCGCCTCCTCCCGCTTCGACGATCCACGCCTGGCGTTGGAACAGGTGCAAGCCATTTACCGCAGCAGCATCGAACACTTGCGCGACGCGCTGCAGCGCTTTGTCGCCGGCGAAGACATGCACGAACGGGTGCGCGCCTGCTACCCCTTCGTGCGCATCCAGACCGACACCGTGGCGCGCGCCGACTCTCCGCTGGCCTACGGTTTTGTCGCCGGCCCCGGCGTGTTTGAAACCACGCTGACGCGCCCCGACCTGTTCGGCGATTACTACCTGGACCAGTTCACCCTGCTGCTGAAAAACCATAACAGCGGCCAGAAAGTGCACCTGGAAGTGGGCGTCAGCGCCCAGCCCATCCCCGTGCATTTCTCGTTCGCCGAGCATGACCATATCGAGGGCAATATGGATGCGGGCCGCCGCCTGGCCATGCGCGACCTGTTCGACCTGCCCGACCTGTCGGCCATGGACGACGGCATCGCCAACGGCACGCACGAACCGGCGCACGGTGAAGCGCAGCCCCTGTCGCTGTTCACGGGACCGCGCGTCGATTATTCGCTGCAGCGTCTGCGCCACTACAGCGGCACCTCGCCGCAGCATTTCCAGAACTTCGTCCTGTTTACCAATTACCAGTTCTACATCGACGAATTCATCCGCCTGGGCCACGCCATGATGGACCGCGCGCCCGACGCGGCCGCGCCATCGGACGACGATGGCTACGTCGCCTTCGTCGAACCGGGCAACGTGGTCACGCGACGTGTGGGCCAGACGGTCGAGAGCGAGGATGCGCTGGGCGCCGCCCCGCCGCGTTTGCCGCAGATGCCCGCCTACCACCTGCTGCGCGCGGACGGCAGCGGCATCACCATGGTCAATATCGGCGTGGGACCGGCCAACGCCAAGACCATCACCGACCATATCGCCGTGCTGCGCCCGCACGCCTGGCTGATGCTCGGTCATTGCGCGGGCCTGCGCACCACGCAAAGCCTGGGCGACTACGTGCTGGCGCACGCGTATGTGCGCGAAGACCACGTGCTCGACGAAGACTTGCCGCTGTGGGTGCCGATCCCGCCGCTGGCGGAAATCCAGCAGGCGCTGCAAACGGCCGTGGCGGAAATCACCCAGCTCACGGGGCATGACTTGAAACACATCATGCGCACGGGGACCGTGGCCAGCACGGACAACCGCAACTGGGAACTGCTGCCGCAGCGCACGCCGGAGCGCCGCTTCAGCCAGAGCCGCGCCATCGCGCTGGACATGGAAAGCGCGACGATCGCCGCCAACGGCTTCCGTTTCCGCGTGCCGTACGGCACCCTGCTGTGCGTGAGCGACAAGCCGCTGCACGGCGAAATCAAGCTGCCCGGCATGGCCAATCACTTCTACCGCGAAAGAGTCGACCAGCATCTGCGCATCGGCATCCGCGCCGTGGAACTGCTGCGCCGCCAGGGCGTGGACCGCCTGCACAGCCGAAAATTGCGCAGTTTTGCGGAAGTGGCGTTTCAATAAGCGCGCTTCCCCGTCATGCCAGCCGCCCTCCAAGGGCGGCTTTTTTTTGCCCGTGGCGCTGGCGCAATGCGGCAGGCAATCGTCGCAACGACACTATAAAACGTCACAAAAAAACAACAGATGTCTAGATCGGCATTACAAAAAAACAAAACTATCCACGCTTTTTTTGCCAACGGGAAAATTAAATTTATTTAACAATTGAAATTTAATGATTTCCTGCCATACACAAATCAAATTCATCCAGCGTCGTTCTTCGAAGAGAGAATCCATACGCAAAAAGCAGAGCCGTCTTGACAGCCCAAGGCGAAAAATGGTCTGATGAATTGTAAATTTAAGCTGCTAAATTTATAAACATGGTAATTTTGAAAATACTTTCAAATAGCTAAATAAAAACCCTAAGGAAACTAAAGTTTCCTAGTTGGAGGATGGACAATGATTGAAAAGAAATTAAGCAAATCCTTGCGCATGATGTTTGCCGGCACTTTGGTCATGAGCGCAGGCTTCATGCACCAGGCCGCTCAAGCGCAGGAAGCCAAGGCTGACGAGAAATTGCAGCGCGTGGTCGTCACCGGTTCCGCCATCAAGCGCGTGGATGCCGAAACGGCCGCACCGGTGGAGATTTACACCAAAAAAGATATCGAGCGCACGGGCGCCACCAGCGTTGCCGAATTGGTCAAGAATCTGGCCTCGATCGACATCAATGATCAAGGCGAGCTGAGCGCCAACTCGCCTTCCGGTTCCGGCACCACCAACATCAAGATGCGCGGCTTGAGCGAACGCAACGTGCTGATCCTCTTGAACGGCCGCCGCCTGCCAACCAATGCGCTGGCTGACGGTTCGGGCGCGGGCGCCGCGGTCGACGTCAACGCTATCCCGCTGAGCGCGCTGGAACGCATTGAAATCCTGAAGGACGGCGGATCCGCCATTTATGGCGCCGATGCGGTGGCCGGCGTGATGAACTTCATCACCAAAAAGAACTACCAGGGCCTGGAAGCGAAGACCAGCTATGGTCAAAGCTCGCGCTCGGACGCCAAGGAAAAGACGGCCAACCTCGTGTACGGTTTTGGCGACTACGACACCCAGGGCTTCAACGTACTGGCCACGGTCGACGTGTTCAAGCGCGATCCGATCTACCGCAAGGACCGCGACCTGACCCGTTCGGCCGACTTCCGCCGCTTTGGCGGCCCGGATGGCCGCAGCGGCTTCCATCCTAGCGGCAATATCGCCGGCGGCGGCACCCTGGTGCCATGCCCACCGGACGATTTGAGCAACGGCTCCTGCCGTTTCGACGTCAACAAGACCTTGCTGACCTCGACCAACGGCGCCGACCGCGTCAGCGGCATGCTGATCGGCAGCCTGAAAATCAGCGACAACA
The DNA here is from genome assembly GCF_046113285.1 of Janthinobacterium aestuarii. Lineage (NCBI taxonomy): Bacteria > Pseudomonadati > Pseudomonadota > Betaproteobacteria > Burkholderiales > Oxalobacteraceae > Janthinobacterium > Janthinobacterium aestuarii. The sequence continues at coordinate 1,620,705 of NZ_CP142524.1, read as the reverse complement.
TCCGCGCGTTCGCGGAATTTACCTATTCCGAAAGCAAGGATGACTTCGAAGCCCAGGCTGCTCCGGGCAACTTCGTAGTCAATGGCAAGACCGTTGCCGGCCGCTTTATGCAAATGGGTCCTCGCAAGACCAACCGCAAGGGCACAATGACCCAGTTCTCGACGGGCCTGGAAGGCACGACGCGCGGCATCGACTGGGACGTCGCCATCGGCAAGGGCGTAAGCAAGGCCACCAACCGCGATTCGAACTACGCACATTACGATCTGTTCAACGAAGCGATCGAGAATGGTTCGATCGACCCGACCCGCACCGACAACCCGCAAGCCGCCGTCGACAAGATTCGCCTGACGCCTACGCGCGCCGGCAAATCGGAACTGACCTTCTTCAACGCCAAGGCCTCGGCGCCGATCATGGACCTGGCTGGCGGTGCGATGGCCTACGCCGTCGGCGTGTCGTACAACAAGGAAACGCTGAGCGACCAGCCCGACCAGAACCAGATCGATGGCCTGGTCTTCGGCAGCATCCAGCAAGCCTCCGTGAAGGCGGACCGCAATTCCAAGGGCATCTTCGGCGAACTGTCGATTCCCTTCCTGAAAAACGTCGAAGCTCAGGTCGCCTTGCGCTATGACGACATCTCGAATGTCGGCAGCAAGACCAGCCCGAAACTGGCTTTGCGCTACCAGCCGCTGAACAACCTGATGTTCCGCGGTTCGTATGCAGGCAGCTACCTGGCGCCATCGCTGAAACAGATGTATGGCGGCGTCGATGCCGGTGCCTATACGACGAACGACAAGGAAATCTGCAATGCCTTCCCTTCGATTTCCGGCAATTGCACCAACTTCTCCTACTACCAGGTCTCCGGCTCCAACAAGGACTTGAAACCTGAAACGGGCAAGACCTATAACCTGGGCGTGGTGTTCTCGCCAGTGAACTCGCTGACGGTCAGCATCGATTACTTCAAGATCGACAAGAAGAACGAGATCGGTACCCTGACGGAAACCAAGGCGATCGAGCGCGGCAACGTCGAAATCAAGAATGGCGACGCGCGCATCCTGCTGAACAACCAGAACCTGGCTACCACCGAAGTACGCGGTTTCGATACGGACGTACGCTACACCTCGCCGCAAACGATGTTCGGCAAGTTCACGATCCGCAATGCGTCCACCGTCTACACCCGCATGGAAACGCAGGATACGGAAACGGATCCGGTGCAAAGCACGCTGAAGACGTTCATGAACCCGAAATACCGCAACACGTTTACTGCGAGCCTGGAAAAGGACAATATGTCCGGCTCCCTGGTCATTCGCACGACGGGCGACATGATCGACTCTGACAAGCGCCGCGAAGAAATCAAGCCGGGCACCCGCACGATTCCTTCGCACACGGAAGTCGATCTGACGGGCCAGTACGTGGCGATGCAAAACCTGACCTTCACGGCCGGCATCAAGAACCTGTTCGACAAAATGCCACCGTTTAGCGCAATGGGCGCGGGTAACCAGTACGGCACCCTGGGCTTTGCTCAGCTGTACAACGTGCGCGGCCGTTACTTCTACATCGGCGCAGGCTACAAGTTCATGTAATGTAGCGCAATCCCCGGCAGCCTGAAATGGCTGCCGGTACTGCCCCCGAAAGCCGCACGAGAGTGCGGCTTTTTTCATGCCCGGCAGACGAAAAAAAGCTATGTCACCGTCAAATGTGGGAACTCGCCCAGTGTTGCCTTCAATAATGTTTCTGGGGAGCGGATGCGCCCGGCGTCGAGTATCCAGCGCCAGCCCAGGTAATTCGGCAGGTAGCGCGTCGCCACGCCGTGAAAGGGGCCTAGCCATGCCCGCAGGCGGCTGTGATACGCGTTGACGTTCTGCACGTGGGCGGCGCCCTGCACGCGGATGCCGGCGCGCACATTGACGGCCTGGTGGCTGATTCCCGCTTCCTTGGCAAAGGCGCGATAGGCGGCATGGCCATCGGTGAGCAACAGGATATCCTTGTCGATCACCGGCGGCAGGCAGGCATGCAGCTGCGCCTTGGTCAGCGCCCCTTTTCCCGCGACGAAATCGCGGGTTTGTCCCGTGCGGTCGCGCGCCACCAGAATGCAAACCTGCTCACTGGAAATGCCGCGCTTGCGGGCATGGCCGCCACGGCGGCGCGCCGGACGCGTCAGATGCCGCGCGCCCTTTTCTGACTCCAGCACATACAGCTCGTCCGCTTCGGCGATGCCATGCAGGCAATGGGGCCGGTCCGTCTTGGCCAGGCTTAAAAACCGGTGGCGCCAGCGAAAGGCGGTGTTGCGGTGCACGCCCAGCTGGCTTGCCGCCTTGCGCACGGAAGCCGATTCGAGCAGGCAGTCGGCGTAGTCGAGCCACAAGGTCTTGTGGCGCAAGCGCGCCAGCGGCGTGCCGGTGAGCGCATTGAAGGTGCGTCCGCACGGCACGCAGCGGTAGCGCTGCAGTCCGTGCGCATGACCGTGCCGGTGCGCATGGCTGCTGTTGCAGGCGGGACAGTGTAACCGCTGCCGGGCCACGCTTTCGACCAGTGCCACGGCGGCGTTCTGCGATCCTGCCCCGCGCAGCAGAGCAGTGCTCGCCAAACGCTGGCGACGGCTCAGTGCGGCGAACTGGGCGATGAAGGTTTTCCATTCGGCTGGCTGCATGGATGGCTCCCGTTTGTCTGATATGTACAGTCAGACAGCCGGGGCTGGGGAAGATTCCTTAAGTTCCCCTATTTGTCGGGGACAGAGCCTAAAAAAAACCGCTGCAGGCAGCGGTTTTCAGGTAACTCCAACGCTTAGCTTACAGGAAGCGGTCGAGTATCTTGCGCGTCGTCTTGTCGATATTAAACATGTCGCGTATCAAAAAGTGGATGCCGTGGTTGTCGGCGATCAAGAGCGACGCGGCACCGATGCGGCGGATGTCTTCTTCGCCTTTCAGCACGAATTGCGTCTCGCCCCGGTCCGTGTCGACATGCCAGGTGCATGGCGTGGCGAAGCTGGAGACGCTTTTCACCCTCGCGATCTCGGGCATGAATTCGCGTCCTTCCAGCTCTTCCTGCAGCAGGCTGCGCGCCGGCTCCGGCATGGCGTCGAGGCGGTCGATCCACGCCACTTCCTTGCCGTTGCCCAGCACCAGCGAAATGCCTTCGTCCGGCGACTGGATGGGGAAGGCGCGCACGGGCGCCACGCCTTCAAAGACCTGGCCGTCCGCGTCCGTCATCACCAGCTTGCCGAAAGGGTCGCGGCTTAATGTAAAAGTTGTACTGGCCATGCTTATTCCTTGTCATCCAGGGCGAGTTCGTTGTTGCGCGCCTGTGCTTCGTAGAGGCGGAAATAGGCGCCCTCTTTCGCCATCAGTTCATCGTGACTGCCCACTTCGACGACCTGGCCACGGTCCAGCACCACCAGACGGTCGGCCCGGTGCAGGGTCGACAGCCTGTGCGCGATGGCGATCGTCGTGCGGCCCTGCACCAGATTGTCGAGCGCCTTCTGGATCTCTTTTTCCGTTTCCGAATCGACCGACGATGTCGCTTCATCCATGATCAGGATGCGCGGGTCGATCAGCAGGGCGCGGGCGATCGAGATGCGCTGGCGTTCGCCGCCGGACAAGCCCTGGCCACGTTCGCCCACCATCGAATCGTAGCCTTGCGGCAGGCGCAAGATGAATTCGTGCGCATGCGCGGCGCGCGCGGCGGCGATGATCTCCTGGCGCGTCGCGTGCGGCTTGCCGTAGGCGATATTTTCCGCGATGGTGCCGAAGAACAGGAACGGTTCCTGCAGCACCAGGCCGATATTGCGGCGGTAGTCGGACACGGCGAACGAACGGATGTCGACGCCGTCGAGCAAGATCGCCCCTTCCGACACGTCGTAGAAACGGCAGATCAGGTTGACCAGCGTGCTCTTGCCCGAACCGCTGTGGCCCACCAGGCCGATCATCTCGCCCGCCTTGATGTTCAGGGTGATGCCGCGGTTGACGGCGCGGTTGCCATAGCGGAAACCGACTTCGCGCAAATCGATCCTGCCTTCGATCTTCTCCAGTTTCACGGGCTGCGCCGGTTCCGGCACGCTCGACACGTGGTCGAGGATGTCGAAGATGCGCTTGGCGGCGGACGCCGATTTCTGCGTCACGGAGACGATGCGGCTCATGGAATCGAGGCGGCCATAAAAACGCGTGCTGTAGGCGATGAAGGCGGTCAGCACGCCGACGGTGATTTCGCCGCGCGACAGCTGCCAGATGCCGAAGCACCAGATGACCAATAAGCCCATCTCCGTCAGGAAGGAAACGGTCGGCGAGAACAGCGACCAGACCTTGTTCAACTTGTCGTTGACGGCCAGGTTGTGCGCGTTGGCGTCGCGGAAGCGGGCCGCTTCGCGCTTTTCCTGCGCAAACGCTTTGACGACTCGAATGCCGGGGATGGTATCGGCCAGCACGTTGGTCACTTCGCTCCACACGCGGTCGATCTTTTCAAAGCCCGTGCGCAAGCGGTCGCGCACCAGGTGGATCATCCACGCGATGAACGGCAGCGGCGCCAGGGTCATGATGGCCAGCCACGGATTCATCGACCACAGGATCACGCCCGTCATGATGATCATCAGCACGTCGGAAGCGAAATCGAGCAAGTGCAGCGAGAGGAAGACACAGATGCGGTCGCTGCCGCTGCCGATGCGCGCCATCAGGTCGCCCGTGCGCTTGCCGCCGAAAAATTCCAGCGACAGTTTCATCAGATGTTCATAGGTGGCCGAGCGCAAGTCGGCGCCCATGCGTTCGGACACCAGGGCCAGCACATAGGTCTTGCCCCAGCCCAGCAGCCAGGCCAGCAGGGCCGAACCGAGCAAGCCGCTCATGTAGTACACCACCAGCCACGGATCGATATGCTTGCCGTTCTGATACGGGATCAGCACATTGTCCATCAGCGGCGCCGTCAGGTAGGGCGGAATCATGTGCGCGGCCGTGGAGAGCAGCATCAGCATGAAGCCCAGGGCCAGCTGGCCACGGTAGGGATGGGCGAAACGCCACAGGCGGAACAGGGTCCAGGTCGATGGCGGCGTATGCAGCACCTTGGCGCAGATCGGACATTCTTCCTGCTCCGGCTCCAGAGGCGCCTTGCAGCTCGGACACACTTCCTGCTCCGCTTCCAGCACGGGCTGGCCCGTCAGGTGGCTGTCGAGGCGCTCGACGAACTGTTCCAGCACGCGGATCGCATGCAGATTCTGGCCCAGGGTAAAACGCCACGACGCCAGGCGGCCGTGGTCGTCGAACAATTCCAGGTGGCCGACGCCGGCGTGGTCGTGGTGCGTCAGGCGCAGTCCGTGGCGGAAAGACCAACTTTTCCAGGTGGTATCGCCCGGGGAACGGGCCAGTAAACGCTTCTCTGTGACAACAATTATGCCTTTTGTGAAACGTAATCGCGCATCGAGGTCAACCTCAACGCTACTTAAAACGTTCTCCCCTGGAGAAAGCTTGCTTTCGACTTCCGCCAGCCAGTGTTCCGGCAGCGAGGTAAGGGGAATAGTTGTTGCAGGAACACTCAGTTCAGTTGTCATCGTAAAGCATACTCCGGCTCGAGGCCAAGCCCTTCAGGGCGGGATTTGGGGGATGGGGCAGACGCCCGATCAATGTTTGTGTATTGCGCGATGGCGAGGTAGATGCACCAGTGGCAATTTCCTGTATTGTATCGAATGGATGCCTGCAGGTAATGAATGATGGCAAAACGGAGCAAAAAAATGCGCGGCCATCGTACAGGGGCAAGTATACAACAGCCCGCTGTTGCGCAAATGCTCCAGCTTAGCCCGGAGTCGGTAACTTTATAACAAGTATGGCAACAATTAGTAACAATTAGAATGACAACACCAGCAGAATACGAGAAGCAAACGCGACAAGAGGCCGCTAAAAGTGGCACACTGCGCATACCCGGGATAAAGAACCAAGCACGAGCCTGAAAAGACTCTGTAAAGCCAACATAAAGTATCTGGCGCCCAGACGCCTGGCTTGTTATCAAGAAACCACTTACATGATCAAGAAGAAGAACATCGAATTCGTCCGCGTCACCCACTTGCGCGGCCCCAACATCTGGACTTACCGCCCGGTGATTGAAGCCTGGGTCGACATCGGCGAACTGGAAGACTATCCATCGAATACCCTGCCCGGCCTGTACGAGCGCCTGGTGGCGTGGCTGCCCGGCATGATCGAGCACCGCTGCGGCGTGGGCGAACGGGGCGGCTTTTTCGAGCGCCTGCGCGAAGGCACATGGTCGGCCCACATCCTCGAACACGTGGTGCTGGAGCTGCAAAACCTGGCCGGCATGCGCACGGGCTTCGGCCAGACGCGCTCGACCAGCCAGCGCGGCGTCTACAAGATGGCCTTCCGCACGCGCGAAGAGCACGTGGGCCGCGCCGCCCTGGCCGCCGCGCGCGAATTGCTGATGGCCGCCATCAATGATGAAGCCTACGACCTGGAAGCGGCCCTGGCGCCGCTGCGCGACATGGTCGACTCGCGCTGCCTGGGCCCGAGCACGGCGAGCATCGTCGATGCGGCCACCGAGCGCCGCATCCCTTCCCTGCGCCTGAACGACGGCAACCTGGTGCAGCTGGGCCACGGCGCCGCGCAGCGCCGCATCTGGACGGCCGAAACAGACCGCACCAGCGCGATTGCCGAAGGCATCGCCAGCGACAAGGATCTGACCAAATTCCTGCTCAAATCGTGCGGCGTGCGCGTGCCAGAAGGCAGCCTGGTGCGCAGCGCCGAAGCGGCCTGGGAAGAAGCGCAGGACATCGGCGTGCCCGTCGTCGTCAAGCCGTATGACGGCAACCATGGCCGCGGCGTGTCGCTGAACCTGATGACCGAAAGCGACGTCAAGGCCGCCTATGAACTGGCCGCGCGCAAGGGCGACAGCTCCGCCGTGCTGGTGGAAAGCTTCATCACGGGCGACGAACACCGTCTGCTCGTCGTCGGCAACAAGCTGATCGCGGCCGCCAAGGGCGAATCCCTGTGGGTCGACGGCGATGGCACTTCCAGCGTGCTGGAACTGGTGAACACGCAGATCAATATCGATCCGCGCCGCGGCGAAGGCGAAGATTTCCCGCTCGGCACCGTCAAGCCGCATGAATCGGGCGAGATCATCCTCGAACTGCAGCGCCAGGGCATGACCGCCCTGTCCGTGCCGCAGGCGGGCCAGAAAGTGCTGATCCAGCCGAACGGCAACGTGGCCATCGACGTCACGGACGACGTGCACCCGTCCGTTGTGCATGCGGCCCTGCTGGCCGCGCGCGTGGTCGGCCTCGATATCGCCGGCATCGACCTGGTCACCACCGACATCACGCGTCCGCTGGAAGAGCAGCGCGGCGCCATCATCGAAGTCAATGCCAGTCCCGGCCTGCTGGCGCACATCAAGCCAGGCGTGGGCCAGCCCCGCCCTGTCGGCGCGGCCATCGTCGACCACCTGTTCGCGGCCGAGGAAACGGGCCGCATTCCGCTGATCGGCGTGACGGGCACGCGCGGCACCAGCCTGATCGTGCGCATGCTGTGCAAACTGCTCAACCTGTCGGGCCTGCACACGGGCGCCGTCTGCAGCGAAGGCATGTATCTGGACCAGCGCCGCGTCGTCAGCAGCGATTGCGTGAACTGGGACGCGGGCCAGCGCCTGCTGCTCAACCGCACCGTGCAGACGGCCCTGTTCGAGAGCAATCCGCGCATGATCCTGGCCGAGGGCCTGGCCTACGACAAGTGCCAGATCGGCGTCGTCACGGACATGGGCAGCCTCGATAGCGTCAAGGATTTCGACGTGCTGGACGAAGCGGGCCTGTACAAGGCCGTGCGCAGCCAGGTCGACGTGGTCGTGCCGACGGGCGTGGCCGTGCTCAACGCCGCCAACGCGCACGTGCTGGAACTGGCCGAACTGTGCGACGGCACGGTGACCCTGTATGCGCAGGATGGCAGCTTGCCCGCCATCGCGGCGCAACTGGCCGCCGGCCAGCGCGCCGTATTCGTGCGCGGCAACCACATCGTGCTGGCCGAAGGCGGCATCGAAACGGTCCTGCTGTGCCTGGACCTGCTGAAACCGGCCACGGCCGGCAATGTCGACAGCGTACTGGCCGTCGCGGCCGCCGCCTGGGCCCTGAACCTGCCCGTCGACCTGATTTGCGCCGGCCTGCGCACCTTCGACGCGGCCCCCGGCTGCATCGGGAATTAAGACTCAAGCCCGGCTACGGCCGGGCCCACAAGAACACAACAGGATTACGGTTTAATTATGGAAGTATCTCGCGTACGGGCCTTGCGGGGCCCTAACCTCTGGAGCCACGACACTGCCGTGGAAGCCATTGTTTCCTGCACCACGCAGGAACTCGACATCGCCCAGCTGCCCGGCTTCGAAGCCCGCCTGCGCGCACTCTTTCCGCAACTGAGCCCGCTGCAACCGCTGGGCAATTACAACGCCGCGCCGATGGCGCAGGTGCTGGAACTGGCGGCGCTGGGCCTGCAGGCGCAAGCCGGCTGCCCCGTCACCTTCAGCCGCACCACGCCGACCCTGGAAACGGGCATCTTCCAGGTCGTCGTCGAATACTCGGAAGAAGCCGTCGGCCGCCTGGCCCTGGAACTGGCGCAGCAGCTGTGCCGCGCCGCGCTCGACGACGCGCCGTTCGACCTGGCCGGCGCCCTGCACCAGCTGCAGGAACTCGATGAAGACGTGCGCCTGGGCCCTTCGACGGGCGCCATCGTCAACGCCGCCGTGGCCCGCAACATTCCGTTCCGCCGCCTGACCGAAGGCAGCCTGGTGACGTTCGGCTGGGGCAGCAAGCAGCGCAAGATCCAGGCCGCCGAAATGGACGGCACCAGCGCGATTGCCGAAGCCATCGCGCAGGACAAGGAACTGACGAAGAAATTGCTCGATTCGGCCGGCGTGCCGGTGCCGCAAGGCCGTGTCGCCGTCGACGCGGACGACGCCTGGGCCGCCGCCTGCGAGATCGGCCTGCCCGTCGTCGTGAAACCGAAGGATGGCAACCAGGGCAAGGGCGTCACCGTCAATGTCACCACGCGCGAGCAGCTGACGGCCGGCTTCCTCGCGGCGCAGGAATTCCGCGACGACATCCTCGTCGAACGCTATCTGCCGGGCCACGATTTCCGCTTGCTCGTCATCGGCAACAAGATGGTGGCAGCGGCCCGCCGCGACCCGCCGCAAGTCGTGGGCGACGGCCAGCACACGGTGCGTGAACTGGTCGACCAGGTCAACCTGGACCCGCGCCGCGGCAGCGGCCACGCCACCTCGCTGACGAAAATCCGCTTCGACGACATCGCCCTGGCCAGCCTGGCCAAGCAGGGCTATGTGGCCGACTCCGTGCCGCCCGTGGGCCAGCGCGTGATCTTGCGCAATAACGCCAACCTGTCGACGGGCGGCTCGGCCACCGACGTCACCGTCGACGTGCATCCTGAAGTGGCGGCGCGCGCCGTCGCGGCCGCGCACATGGTGGGCCTCGATATCTGCGGCGTGGACGTGGTGTCCGACAGCATTCTGAAACCGCTGGAAGAGCAGAACGCCGGCATCGTCGAAGTCAACGCAGCACCGGGTTTGCGCATGCACCTGGCGCCGTCGTTCGGCAAGCCGCGTCCCGTCGGCGAAGCCATCATCGCCGCCATGTTCGCCGAGGGCGACGATGGCCGCATTCCCGTCGTCGCCGTCACCGGGACCAACGGCAAGACCACCACCGTGCGCCTGATCGCCCACCTGCTGACCACCTCCGGCCTGCGCACCGGCATGACGAACACGGATGGCGTGTACATCGAAGGACGCCAGATCGACAGCGGCGACTGCAGCGGCCCGCGCAGCGCGCGCAACGTGCTGCTGCACCCGGACGTGGATGCGGCCGTGTTCGAGACGGCGCGCGGCGGCATGCTGCGCGAAGGCCTGGCCTTCGACCGCTGCCAGGTCGCCGTGGTGACGAATATCGGCGCCGGCGACCACCTGGGCCTGAACTACATCACCACCGTGGAAGACCTGGCGGTATTGAAGCGCGTGATCGTGCAGAACGTGGCTGACAGCGGCGTGGCCGTGCTGAACGCCACCGACCCGGCCGTGGCCCGCATGGCCAAGAATTGCAGCGGCACGGTGACCTTCTTCGCCGCCGACAAGACGCATCCCGTGATGGCCACGCACCGCGCGCAGGGCAACCGCGTCGTGTACGTGGAAGACGGCAAGCTGGTCGCGGCGCAAGGCAAGGAACGCCACGAAATCGCCCTGTCGCAAGTGCCCATCACGCGCAACGGCGCCATCGGCTTCCAGGTCGACAACGTCATGGCGTCGCTGGCCGCCGCCTGGGCCGTGGGCCTGGACTGGAAAACCATCGCGCTGGGCCTGAAAACCTTTGCCAATGAAGCCGACAACGCGCCGGGCCGCTTCAACGTGTTCGACTATCGTGGCGCCACGCTGATCGCCGACTACGGCCACAATCCGGACGCCATCCTGGCGCTGGTGCAGGCCGTCGAAAGCATGCCGGCCAAGCGCCGCTCGGTGGTCATCAGCGGCGCCGGCGACCGCCGCGACGAAGACATCCGTCAGCAGACGGAAATCCTCGGCGCCGCCTTCGACGACGTGCTGCTGTACCAGGACCAGTGCCAGCGCGGCCGCGCCGACGGTGAAGTCGTGGCCTTGCTGCGCCAGGGCCTGGACGGCGCCAAGCGCACCAGCCATATCGATGAAATCAACGGCGAATTCGTCGCCATCGACAAGGCCCTGGCGCGTTTGAGCGAAGGCGATCTGTGCCTGATCCTGATCGACCAGGTGGAAGAAGCGCTGGCGCACATCGCCAAGCGCGTCGCCGAAGCGTAAGCGCGCCAACTGCGCACAAGGGCGGCCTGCGGGCCGCCTTTTTTTTCGCTCCTGCGCGGCCGGCGCACCGGCGCGCATTTCATCGGCAGCGAACAGCGATGCCTGGGTGCGCCGCCAGGGCGCATGAATGCAGCAGGGATACCGGAATTGATATTGACTTCGCAAAAGAAGTCATTTGTGGGGCAAAGTCATTCCCACCTACCATGTTTCTTGAGCAGGTTCCAGCTCTGGCGGCGACTGCCGCAGCGTTCTCAACATAACTAAAATACAGGTGGAGACAAGATGAAGCAATCGATGGCAACGGGCACCCGCACGTCCCGGCACAACACACGTCTGACCTTGAAGGCCACAGTGGCCGCGCTGGCCGGCGCCGGCCTGCTGAGCAGCGCGTCCGTCTGGGCGCAACAGGCGCCCGCCGCGGAAACACCAGCGGCAGAAGTGGTAGAAACAGCACCGGCGGCAGCGCCAGCCGACAGCGGCATCGCCGTCGTCGCCGTCACGGGCGTGCGCAGGGCGGCACAGAGCGCGCAGACGATCAAGAAAAACAACGACCAGGTGGTCGACTCCATCGTCGCCGATGAAATCGGCAAATTCCCCGACAAGAACGTGGCCGAAATCCTCGGCCGCGTGACGGGCGTGCAGATCCGCCGCGAAAGCGGCGAGGCGGGCACCGTCATCATCCGCGGCTTGCCCGGCGTGGTGACCCTGCTCAACGGCCGCGAGATGTTCACCTCGGTGGGCCGCAGCCTGTACCTGGCCGACATTCCGACGGCCATGCTGCAGCGCGTGGACGTGTACAAATCGCAGGGCGCCGACATGGTCGAAGGCGGCACGGCCGGCGTGATCGACGTGCGCACCAACCGCCCGTTCGACTTCAAGGGCTTTACGGCATCGGGCAATGTGCGCGCCGAACACCGCGACAAGGCCGGCTCGACGGACCCGAACGTCAGCGGCATGGTCTCGAACCGCTGGAAGACCCCATACGGCGAATTCGGCGCCCTGCTCGGCCTGTCCTACCAGCGCGGCAGATACTATGACGAGACGATCTGGAACGCCGAACCCGTCAAACGCCCCGAAGCGGGCAACATCACGGGCCCCGATTCCGTCGGCATGATCCCGACCGTGGGCGACCGCAAGCGCTACGCGGCCAATGCCGCTTTCCAGTGGCGCCCGAACTCGCAGGTGGAAGTGTATGCGGAAGGCATGTCGACCCTGATCAAGCATGCGTTCGACAGCCAGTTCTTCGTCGGTTCGCTGCCCTGGGGCCAGAACCCGGACATCACCCTGATCCCCGGTACCAGCCAGGCGGCCACGGTGGGCAAGATCGACGGCCCGTGGTCGCCGTTTACCCTCGGTTCGACACAGGCGCGGCGCGACCGCTCGATCGGTTCGCAAGGCGCCATCGGCGCGCGCTGGGACATCACGCCGCAGCTACGCGCCACCACGGAGCTGGCGCGCACGGTGAGCAACTTCGAGCGCGAATTTCCCATCCTCGACTTCCTCGCCCACCCGACCAGCGTGATCGGCAGCACGAATGTGAACGGCGGCGCGCAGATCAGCTACCCCGGCTACAACATGCTGGACCCGAAGAACTACACGCTGCTCGGCTTCTACGATAACCACAGCCACGACGAAGGCAGCTCGACCGACTGGCGCGGCGACCTTACCTACGACATGGACAGCACGGGCTTTTTCCGCGAATTTTCGGGCGGCGTGCGCCTGGCCAAGCGCAAGGCCGAATCGATCCGCGAAAAAAATGGCCAGGGCGGGTTGACGTCGATTATGACTGCGGACGCGATTCCCGGCCTGGCTTGCGCCTCGCACGAGAACACGGGCAACTTCGGCCTGCAAAGCTGGCTCACGCCCTGCCGCGACTTCATGCTCAACAACACGGCCGCGCTGCGCCAGCTGTTTACGGGCAGCAGCGAACGCAGCCCGGACGATCCGATGACCCACTACAAGGATGTGGAAAAAACCAATGCCGTCTACGGCAAGGCGCGCATCGGCTTTGACCTGGCGCAGGTACCGGTCGATGGCACGCTGGGCGTGCGCGTGGTGCAGACCAAGCAGGACTTGCAAGGCAATTCCTCGCAAAACGGCATCGTCACGCCCGTGCGCGTGAAGACGTCGGATACGGACGTGCTGCCCAGCCTGACCCTGAAAGCCCTGCTGCGCCAGGACCTGATCGCCCGCATGACCGCCGGCAAAGCCGTGCAGCGCCCGAACTTCGCCGACTTCAACCCCGGCGTGAGCCTGGGCCAGAGCCTGGAAATGGTGCGCCCGACTGGCAGCGGCGGCAATCCCGACCTCAAACCCGTGGAAGGCAAGAACCTCGATGCAGCGCTGGAATGGTATTTCGCCCAGACGGGTTCCGTCACGGCCACCGTGTTCCGCCACAATTTCAAGAACTACATCCTCTCCGGCTCGGCCAAGGAAACGTACGGCGGCATCGAGTACGACATCACGCGTCCGCGCAACACCTCGAAGGGCCATCTGCAAGGTCTGGAAATGGCTTACCAGCAGTTCTACGACAAGCTGCCCGGCTGGATGAGCGGACTGGGCCTGCAGGCGAACGCCACCTACATGACGGGCGAGCTGGAAGAGTTGAATGGCAGCGTGCACCCGTTCACGGGCATGTCGAAGTGGTCGGCCAATATCGTCGGCCTGTACGAACAGGGACCGTGGTCGGCGCGCCTGGCCTACAGCTGGCGCGACAAATATGTCGACGACTACAACTACCGCGGCAAGGGCATCCACCTGACCGTGGCGCCGACCAAGACCCTGGACGCATCGGTCTCGTACAAGCTCAACCCGAACACCACGGTAACGCTGGACGCGAACAACCTGCTCGACTCGACCTACCGCGACTACCACGACACGCCCGACTATGTGCGCGATGTGCGGCGCTATGACAAGGTCGTCGGTTTGTCCGTCCGCTGGAGCTACTAGTGGACACCTGACCAAACCGGCTGCGCGGCGCGCTTTGCGGCCGGCGATGCTCACGGCACTACAGTGCCGTTGCGCTTCTCGGCCACAAATCACTGCCGCTCGCGATGGTTTTGTCAGGCGTCGAGACGTTGTTAAAAACAATATACCTTTCTTCCTTCGAGGGTTTTCAGCGCCAGCCGGCAACGGTTGGCGTTTTTTTTGCTCTATGGAATCTATCCGACAGTGGAATTGATCTGGCGCAAAGCGATGGCGTCGGGGCGCTTTTATGCTGGCAGCTTGACTAGCGAACCCGGCGGGGGACAGCATGCGCGATGCACGGCCCATCGACACACAGTTATTTCAACCCGACATCCCGGTACGGCTCGACATGCGCACGGCGGCGCTGGTCGAACATGCGCTGGCCTTGCAGGAAATGGCCGGCACGGGCGCCGCCGCCCTGTTTTTGCATTGCCACGACGTGCCCCTGCCCACCGCCTTGCGCGTGCTGACGACGGGACCGCGCCGCAAACCGGCCGGGCCGCATCTGTTTGCCCGCCTGCGTCCGCGCACGGCCGCCCGGGTGCAAGGCGCGCCGCTACCGGCGCGCTGACGAATCCTGTACCATCGCCGCAACCTATCAAATGAGGCACGGCGATGCAGGCAGCGACACCCCACGATTCCTATGCGGCACTGATGGACCTGATCAAGGCGCGCCATGCGGAACTGAGCCCGCAATTCCAGGCCGGTGCCCGCTACCTGGCCGACCATCCGGACGAAGTGGCCGTCTCATCGATGCGCAGCATCGCCGCGCGCGCGCAGGTGCAGTCGGCCGCCCTCGTGCGCCTGGCGCAGCAGCTGGGCTTTGCCGGCTGGCCCGAACTGAAAGCCATCTTCGTCGAACGCCTGCGCGCGGGCCAGGCCGGCTATGCGGCAAAGGCGGGCGCGCTGGCCGGCAAAGAGGGGAAAGAGCGCGACCTGGTCACGGAAGTGTTCACGGCGCAGCAGCGCAACCTGGCCGCCACGGAAAGCGCCAACCACACCGCCCTGGACGCGGCCGCCAGCCTGCTGCAGGCGGCACCCCGCGTGCACGTGGCCGGCTTTCGCGCCGCCCATCCGATCGCCTACACCCTGCACTACCTGTACCGGCTGGTGCGCCCCAGCGTGCAGCTGCTGAGCGGCCAGGGCGGCACCCTGGAAATGGACTTGCGCGCCCTGCAGGCGGGCGAAGCCGTCGTCATCGTCAGCTTCGCGCCGTATTCGAGCGAAGCGCTGCTGGTGGCGCAGGCGGCGCGCCAGGCCGGCTGCCAGGTCGTCGCCATCAGCGACAGCGCCATGTCGCCGCTGGCCCTGCAGGCAGACGCCAGCATCGTCATCGCCGTCGACAGCCCCTCGTTCTTCCCTTCCATCGTGGCCGGCGTCGCTGCCGTGGAAAGCCTGGTGGAATTGCTGGTGGCGCGCGCGGGGCCGGATGCCGTCACGGCCATCGGCGCGGCGGAAAGCCAGCTGCGGGCGCTGGGCGCCTATGCAAAAACATCGAATGATGTAAATTAAAACAAAATACATCAATCGTTGCAATGCGGCGCAACGCCTCCTATAATCGGCCATTCCCCCTTTGCCGATAAGAAAGCGATGCCATGAGCCATGTCTTCCACCGCAGCCTGACCGCCACCTACCCTGTCGCCGCGGGCGGCGACGGTCCCTACCTGATCGATGCCGACGGCAAGCGCTACCTGGACGCCTGCGGTGGCGCCGCCGTCTCTTGCCTCGGCCATTCGGATGCGGCCGTGACCGCCGCCGTGCAGCGGCAGATTGCCACGATGGCGTACGCGCACAGCGCGTTTTTCACCAGCGCACCGATGGAGCAGCTGGCCGATTTTCTCGTCGCGCGGGCGCCAGACGGCATCGACAGCGTGTATTTCGTCTCGGGCGGTTCGGAAGCGGTGGAAAGCGCGCTGAAAATGGCGCGCCAGTATTTCGTCGAGCGGGGCCAGCCCCAGCGCCGCCACGTCATCGCGCGCCGCCAGAGCTATCACGGCAACACCCTGGGCGCGCTGGCCACGGGCGGCAACGCCTGGCGCCGCCAGCAGTTCGAACCGCTGCTGATTGGCGTGACCCAGGTATCACCCTGCTATGCCTGGCGCGACCAGCAGGCGCATGAAACGGATGCTGATTACGTGGCGCGCCTGGGCCAGGAGCTGGAAGACAATATCGCCGAGCTGGGCGCGGACAACGTCATGGCCTTCATCGCCGAACCCGTCGTCGGCGCCACGGCCGGCGCCCTGCCTGCCGTGGCCGGCTATTTTGCGCGCATGCGCGCCATCTGCCAGCGCCACGGCATCCTGTTGATCCTCGACGAAGTCATGTGCGGCATGGGGCGCACGGGCAGCCTGTTCGCCTGCGAGCAGGAAGCCATCACGGCCGACCTGATCTGCATCGCCAAGGGCCTGGGCGCAGGTTACCAGCCCATCGGCGCCGTGATGGTGTCGAAGGACCTCCGCGACACCATCCGCGCCGGCACGGGCTTCTTCCAGCATGGCCACACGTATATCGGCCACGCCACGGCCTGCGCCGCCGCCCTGACCGTGCAGCGGCAGATCGAGGAGCGCGATTTATTGGCCAACGTGTGCGCCATGGGCGGCTTGCTGCAGGAGCGGCTGCGCCAGCGTTTCGGCGAGCACCCGCACGTGGGCGACATCCGCGGCCGCGGCCTGTTCCTGGGGCTGGAACTGGTGCAGGAGCGCGCCGGCAAACAGCCGTTCGACCCGGCCCGCCGCCTGCACGCGCGCATCAAGGCGCAAGCCATGCAGAACGGGCTGATGTGCTACCCCATGGGCGGCACCATCGACGGCCTGCACGGCGACCACATCCTGCTGGCGCCGCCCTACATCATCGACGCCAGCCACATCGAGGAAATCGTCGACAAGCTGGGCATGGCCATCGACGCCTGCATCAGCTAAGGCCGCCCACTGTTGCCCACGGTAGAGATCAGGCTGGCGCCGCAGCTCGTCTTGTGCCCCTCGAAGGCCACGGGCACGCCATCGATCAGCACCTGCGGATCGCCCTCGGCGATCACGCAGCGCACATGGCCCTTGATCGGGCAGACGCAAGGGTCGCCCTTGCGCGCCACGGCCACGCCCAGCACCGTGCTGTTCGGCGCCGCGCCTACCACCTTGCCGCCGTGGCTGGTGGGGTCGTTCAAGCGGATCACGCCACGCATGCTCTTCTCCTTGAATAGGTCAAACGCCTCATTGCGAAAACCCCTGGTAATACTCGGGCGCATCGTGGCGCAAGCCCCACCAGGGCAGATACGCGTGATTACCGCTGCGCGCGCGGAACCACGGTTTGTCGGGCCGGATCGGCCGCACGACGGCAGGCGGCGCCACCACCAGCGCCACAGGGGCAAGCAGGTCGCTGGTGCCGGCCACCAGCACGGGCTTGCCGAAATGGTGCGCGTAAGCGATGCCCAGCGCCACGTTCGTCAGCGCCGTGCCCGCGCCCGTCTCGCCCAGCACGGCCTTCAAGTTGAAGCTTTGCTTCAGCAGATCGAATTCCGGCAATTGCACGGTAAGCGTCTGCGCCAGCGCGCCGAGTACACCCCATGAAAACGATCAAACATATCTTCGATATATTTATGGTGGTAGCCGCGGAAGGTTTCAGAGCCATTATTTCCAACCGCAATAGACGCAATGCTTTGCAGTTTGGAATATTTTTCAGGCTTTTCCCTGACCATCTCATCGTTCGGATTTGGTTGTGTCAGCCCCAACGTCCACAGCAATTGCCATTGCGTCGGATAGTCCTTCCGCTGTAGTGGATTAAGCCATTGCAATCCCACCACCTGCGCCATAAACGGACCGCTGCGTGGCACCGTTGCCTCCGGCAATGGCGGCGTCGCGCACGCACCAAGCAAAAGCGACATGAGAACCGCGATCAGCGCCCTCATTGCGAAAACCCCTGGTAATACTCGCGCGCATCGTGGCGCAAGCCCCACCAGGGCAGATATGCATGGTTGCCGCTGCGCGCGCGGAACCACGGTTTGTCGGGCCGGATCGGCCGCACGACGGCGGGCGGCGCCACCACCAGCGCCACGGGGGCAAGCAGGTCGCTGGTGCCGGCCACCAGCACGGGTTTACCGAAATGGTGCGCGTAAGCGATGCCCAGCGCCACGTTCGTCAGCGCCGTGCCCGCGCCCGTCTCGCCCAGCACGGCCGTCAGATTGAAGCTTTGCTTCAGCAGATCGAATTCCGGCAATTGCACGGTAAGCGTCTGCGCCAGCGCACCGAGCCGCGCGGACGAATCCTGATGCGTATTGCCAGCGTCGTGGATGACATAACCGATCCCGGTCTCCGCTTGATTGGCCTTAGCCGCAGCCTCTTCGATGGCCGCCGTCCACGCCTTCACCAGGCGCGGCGGCTCGCCCTTTTTGATTTCAAAATCCGCCACCTGTTTGGTGCTCGGATAGCCGAGCCACGCCAGCGGCGCCCGCTCCGTTTTAAAGTCGGGGCCGGCCAGCACCAGCAGTACCAGGTTCTCGTTGATCTGCCGGTCCAGCGGCCGGCTGGGCGCATCCCAGTTCATGACCCAGACGGTTTCCTTGGGATGGCTTTGCAGGTAGTCGAGCGCTGCGGAAAGTGACGTAAAACCGGCGTTGGGACCGCCCATGGTGAGGCGGACGTCGGGCGGGGTGGAACGGGTCCACAGGGTGGGGAAGTTTGGGTTGCCAATATCAAAGATATCACCAATGTACTCGCGCACAAAATTCGTCGCATCCGCAAGATCAAGTTTTCCTTCAGGAATCGCATACTCAACGTGGATGCCGGCCAACTCACGCCAGCGCGACCTGTCCTTTGCTGAGTATACGTTATAGAAATACTCAGGATCTGAAAAATACGGGCTACGAAATAAATTCATAACTTCACGAATGTACTTCCGATGATAACCGCGAAACGTTTCCTGACCTTCATTGCCAGCGACGACAGGTGAAACAGCCTGCAAACTGGAGTACTTGTTGGGGTTTACCTTAACCATATCGTCGCCAGGATTTGGCTGTACCAGCCCCAAGGTCCACAGCAACTGCCATTGCGTGGGGTAATCCCGCCGTTGCAAAGGGTTCAGCCATTGCACGGCGACCACTTGTGCCATGTACGGTCGCTTGACCATGTCAGGTAAGGCGGCAATGGCATTTTCCGACGTAGTCGATGATGAACGCAGACGCGCGCAAGCTGTCAGAAAAATTAACACCAGAAACACAAGCAAGGCGTACAAAGAAAAGGATTTCAACATGCGAGATTCTCCATGGTGGAAACAACTTGTGAGTAACATTCTTAATAATGGAAATCAATCGACATGGAATTACCTATGCGCCATTTCACCCGACGTCGGCCTCGTATCCAGCGGTGAATTTTCACGCTGATCGATGATTAATGTCGGCATGCCAGCCTCGCATCCGGATTGCATTGCCCAAGCCGCAACAGTTTTCTTATGAAATTCTCCCTTATTAAAGTACTCTAAGAATTCAATTGCAGAATTATCATCACCTACCCACTTCAACAACCGCCAATCCGCCGCCACCCTCAACTTGCGCAACTGGTCGGCCTTGATGCGGCAGACGCCCACCGCCACGTCATACGCAAGCGCCCGCTCTGAGTGCATGGGGTTGGTCAGGATGGTGGAATGGTCGGTGGCGTAGGCGCCCGCCTGGCTGGACATCATTTCCCCTACCCGCGTGCTGCGCCATTGCAGGTACCCGGCGTCGGGCGTGGCGTTGGGCATTTCCTGCTGTACTTTTTGACCCTCGGGACTTTTCCCTTCCCGTATGGCCTGCGCGCGTATCACCGCGCGCTGCTCGAATCGCAGGCGCGCCTCGTCATCGGCCGTGCCCCTGGCGCTGTCCATGCGTTTGGCTTCATTTTTCGCCGCCCGCCCCTGCAGGCCGCCGGGCGGAATCTCATGATCGGCAAGGAGATCGTCGCCGGGCGCGCGCTGCTTGCCCACCTGGCGCGATTCGCCGGGGGGCTCGTAGCCTTCGTCGAATTCCTCGCTGGTCTGGCCAAAGCGCAAGGACTGCGGCTTGAAGGGCGGCAGCAAGTCGGGTGCGCTCAGTTCGATTTTCCAGTCTTTGTGGGGCGAGGCATTGCAGGGGCTGCGGGCCAGGCCCGTGGCCACGATAAACAGAGGCGCAAATCCAACCGTCAGGATGGTGGAAAAGGCGCTCTGGCTGGCCTCGACACCGTGTTTGATGGAATACGACGCATATTTCTGCGCCGGAAACCAGAAGTCCTCGCCGCCCGGCGCAGGCTTGCGCCAGTGATCGCGCCAGTAGTGATAGCTGCCCTGCTTGCCCACCTCAAAACCCTGGGCAAACACGCGCTGCACGCACACGCCTGCCGCCTCGGTGGCAGCCAGTTCGCCGCCGTCCTTGCCGTCCTTGGCCAGCGAACCCGACAGGCCGCGCCAGCCGATGCCCTCGATGGCGACGGACGACACCACCACATCGTGCGGATTGCAATAGATGGTCACCCTGCCATACGATGATTTCTTGCCGCCCCGGGCGGCGCCGGCAATCCCGTATTGCTCGCGGTCCGCCGCGGCGGAAAAACCGTGCTCCAGATTGGCCATGCAGCGGTCGATTTCCTCGTCTGTCTGCACCTCGCCCAGGCTGGCGCGCTGGCCTATGATGGCAAAGAAGTTTTTCAAGGTGGCGATGCGCGCCTGCACCGTCACCCTGCCCGTGCTGCCGTCCGCCGCGCGCAGGTTGCCGGCAACCCAGTTCTCGGCGCTATTGCATTTCGCCAGGCTGTACGGCGAATTACAAATCACATAGTTGTCGGCCACGCAGGGAACGCCATCCACCTTGGGCAGACGGGTGCCCAGAAAGGCCGCCGCCATCGCCACCATCGTGCCCTGGCTGTGGCACACGATGGTGACGGGCACGTCGGCCTGCTGTTGGCGGATGGCTTCGACCAGCTTGGCCAGGCGGTAGGCGGCCAGCACGAAATACGGGCGCGGCGGGCAGCTGTACACTTGCCGTTCCGGGAAGGGATTCATGTGCTGGATGGTGTTCCACAAGAATAAACCCTCGCTCAGTCCGTCCTTCCACAAGTCGGCCAGCGCACTGCAGCCATTGGCAAACGGCCCGCCACCCCAGTAATTGTCTTCATTCAGGTAGATGCCCTTGCCGTATTGCTGCAGTTCCTCGCCGGAAGCCTTGTAGCCCCAGCGAAAACGGATCACGGGAGAAAAAGTGCCGGCATCGCGGATCAAGGTATCGGCCGACATCTCCGGATGGAGAAAGCCTTCGGCCGTGATTTCGGCGCCATAGCTGACCGGCTTCAGTTCGCCGCCTTCCACGCCACGGTGCTGCATATGATGGCAGGAACGCTTGAGGCGTTCGTTGAGGCCGTTGCACAGTCCCTCTTCGGCCGCCGCGTACCACTCGCCATCGGAATTGACGCCGTGCACGAAGATCACGATGCCGGGCAGCGGCAGTTGCTGCAGCGTGTCCCGGTCGCTGCTCTGGAAATTGGCGTTGCAGGAAAACTGACCGAGGATATCGATTTCGGGGTCGTCGCACAGCGGCGGGTGGGGATCGAATTGCATGGTGTGCTCTCCAGTGACGGGGGTTCAGGAACGGCGGCGGAAGAAAAATCCCTTCAGCCGCTGCAGGTGGTCGGTCGCCACCTTCGGCCCGCGCCCGTCGGCACCGCTGACGCCCGTCAAGGGACTGTCGCCTTCGCGCTCGATGTGCACTTCCACGCCTTCGACGGGCAAGCCGTCGGTGGGACGCAGCAAGCGCGGCACGCGGCCCAGCTCGCCTTCGCCGAAGGTGGGCAGTTCCGCCTTCATGCTGGCCGGGCCGCTCCAGTGGTGGCCATCGGTCTTCACCGTCAGTGCGCCGGGACCGCCCAGTTCCACCGCGCCGCCGGACAGTTTCAGGTAGGCGCCACCCGCCGTCATGAAGGTGATTTCGTCCTGCGCCATGCCGACCAGGCGCGTGCCGGCCGTCAGGCGGATGTCCTTGGCGGCGTCCGCCTGCAGCAGGTCGTGCTGGCTTTGCAGCAAAAATTTGCCGAAATGGGCCACCTGCACGATGCCATCCTGGTGCGCGAACAGGGAAATGCCCTTGCCCCCGTTGACGTTGCAGCGCTGGGCCGCGCTCAGTTGCAGATGCTGCTGGGCCACCATGTCGATATTCGCGCCCGCGTTGCCGGCAATGGTCCGGGGCGTGCTCAGCGCCACACCCTCGGGCGCCGTGATGCTGACGGCGGGCTGGTCGGCGGCAATCGCCGCTCCCAGCGCCTTGCTGCCGGCCGCGTCCAGCGCCAGTGCCTGGTGCTGGGCGGCAAACTCGCCCAAGGAGCTAAACAATTCCAGGCACTCCTTCATCACGGCGGCATGCTCGTTGCCGTCGAGCTGCTTGCCGCTGGCACCCAGCTGTTTCCAGGCCGAAATCAGCAGCGAGCGGGCCGTGCGCACGCTGCCGCTGGCGTCGCTGCGCAATTCAAAGCCGTCGCCGCGCTGCCGCCCTACGCCGTCGCTGCGCGGCTCGGTCAGGTAGCCGAGGTTCAATTGCGTGGCCGCCTGGTCGCTGGCCAGTTGCGCGCTGATTTGCGACGGCGTGTCGTCAAAGCACAGCTGGTTGCCGCGCCCGCCCCGCACTTCGCGGCTGCGCATGCCGGACAGATAACGGTTGCCCGGCAAGGCGCCGCGGCTGCTCAGGCCGGGTGGCGCGCCCACGGCGTTGTACAGCTGGCCCACGATGATGGGCCGGTCCGGGTCGCCGCCAAGAAAATCGATCAGCACTTCCGCGCCGATGCGTGGCAAGCTCAAGGTGCCGCATTGTTTGCCGCTGCCCGGGCCATTGCCGGTCCAGCTCGACGCCACGCGCACCCAGGCCGAATCGCGCTCCGTATCGGAAGCACCGGAACCGTTGGCATGCGCGTGGTCCGGCGCGCGCGTCGCAACAAAACGCACCTTGACGCGCCCCAGCGCATCGCAATGCACTTCCTCGCCGGCAGGCCCGACGACCAGCGCGCTTTGCAGGCGGACGACGGGGAAATCGCTGCGCGGATCAAAAGCGGGCACGATGGCGATGCCACGCCGCACGCAGGTAAAACGGTTGCGGTAGCGCAAAGCCGCCTGGCCATCGGCGCCGGCCCCTTGTGCCAGAGCGGCATCGCACTGCCAGCCGCTCTGTGCAAACAGGCGCCCGACCCTGGCATCGAGCCCTGTCGGCAAGTTATTGCTGGCAGCCACGCTCAAGGCCGTGATGACGAAACTGCGCTCGGCCACCGGGTGGCAGTCGATATCGGCATGCCCTTCCAGGCTGAACCATTGGCCCGCGCAAAAGTCGCGCACGCAGCCTTCTCCCTGGAAACACTTGCTGTCCATGTCGTGACGTGCCATCGCCAGCTGGCCCAATTGCCGCAATTCGTCATTGCTGCCGGCGGCCAGCGGCGGCTCCACGATATAGTCGTCGAGACTGGCCGCCAGGCGATTGCCATTCCCGCCCTGATCTGCTCCGCTGTGAGACTGCGTGGCCATGAACTGCGGACTGTGCGGGTGGCCATCGTCCCAGCTGTAGCATTCGAACTTTCCCGCTTGCAAGCGACGCACCGCACTCCAGGCCGTCACGGTATCCCTTTCCTCGGTGGCGTCGTCGCGGTGATAGCGTACCGTGCCGGCCGCATTTTCCGGCAGGCGGCTGGCGTCGTCGAACAGCAGCAGAGCATGCACGGGCATGGTGGTGGCGTTCGCGCTGGCGGTCGCTGCCGCCTGGAAACACCAGGCGATGCCGCGGCGCCTGAGCAGGCGGCGGATAAAGGCGGCATCGGATTCATTGTGCTGCATCGTGAATTCGCGCACGGGCAAGCTGCGCGCCGCCAGCGCCGCATCGATGGTGAGATCCAGGCTGGCGGCGAGCACGCTATTGCCCTGCCGCCACTCCTCAAACAGGAGCTGCACGATCTGCAATTCATGCTTGTTGCGAAACACGCGCGTGTTGACGCGTTTTTCCATCAACGCCAGGCCGTCGCGCAGCACCAGTTGATAGGTCGCCAGACCGCCATCGCTTTGCCCCGCGCTCGCTTCGGCGACGATGCCGCAGACCCTGCGCAGCTGCCCCTGGTCCGTCACGATCTGCAATTCGGCCGGCACGGCGATGAACTGTTTCAGCGGCAACCGCGCTTCGGTGGCGACGCACAGGATGCGGTATTCCAGGCCACCGCAGACGGCCTCGCTTCCGCTGATGCGCTGCGGCAGCAAGACATCCTCATTGCTGCCTTCCGGATAAGCGAGGCGCAGCCGCAAGGCTCGGTTACCAGCGGTCAAGGCCTTGTCCACGGCCAGCCATTGCGCGAAGTCTTCCATGGTTTTCTTCCTTCCAGCGGTCATCGGGGCACAATATGTATGGCGGTCTCAGGCGGAACCATCGAATCGTATGTCGTAATGCATGTCGTCACGGTCGCGAGCCGGCAGCTTGCCGGCCAGAAAGGCATCCTGCGCCAGGCAGGCGCCCATGCCCAGGACGCAGGTGCGCACGTCTTCCCGCCGCAGCACCAGGCGTATCTCGAAGCCCACGCCGGGCAAGCCGAACAGCGCCAGCATCTGGCGCAGGGCCAGCGCGCCCGTCCGGCCGGGCAAGAAATCCTCGTAGACACGGCGCTCCAACGGTCCCAGCACCAGGCGCACGCGCAAGTCGGCGCGCCGGCAGCGCTCGCCCAGCATGGCGCCGTGCCCCAGCCGGGCGTGCGCGGTGGCCAGCAGGGTGCGCTCCTGCGGCGCGCGCCGGAACCAGGCACCCACAAAACGCTGCATGCGCACGGGCACGCCAAAATACTCGGCCAGCACCGCCTGCATCACATCGGCCGCCACGGGCCGATGCCGCAGCAAGGCCGCGTAATGGGCCAGCACATGCGCAGGCAAGCCATCCGCCTGCCGTGCCACCTCGGCAGGCCAGGCACCGGCCAGGGCCAGTTGCAGGGGCAGGAAATCGCCGCCGTTGGCGTCCATCTGGCATTCGATGCGGTAACGTGCCCAGGCCTGGTAAAACAGGGCCAGCGCGCGCTGCGACAGCGTATCGAGCCAGTCACGGGGACCGCCATCGCCCGTTTGCCGTTCGTGGCGGGCGAACGTTTCCGTGTAATGCAGCGGCAAGCTGCCATGCACGCCCAAAAAACCCAGCATTGCCGCCCGCACATGCACCTGCGTATGACCATCTGCTTCCTGCTCCAGCCACAGCTGTTCGATTTCTCCCGGCGCAAACGACAGCGATGCGCTGCCATGCAGGCGCAGGCAATCATCAAACACCTGCTCCTGCGAGATACCCTGCTGCATCAGCCAGGCAGACAGCAGCCGCACCGCCTGAAAGAAAGTGGTGCCGGACGGGTCGGCCAGCAGGCGCGCGACTACACCAGCGCCTGGTTTCCATTGCGGGGCAGGCAGCACAGCAACTCCTTTCCAGTCTTCTGCGACAAGACGATCAGGCGGGTAAACGAGCCCAGGTGCACGTACAGTCCGAGAAAACGTTCGATCACCTGGGCAAACGCATGCAAGCCGCTGCCGACAAAGGCTTCCTCATCGACGGATAGCAGGACGTCAATGCCGAACACCAGGCTGCCGCCCGCCTCGTCGTGCAGCCAGGTACTGGCGGCGCGCTGGCGCAGTCCGGTCATGCCCGCGATCTGGCGCGCGGCGCTGGCCGAACCGGGCAAGTTGTACAACTCGAGTATTTGCTTGAAGAGCGGCAAACCCTGCTCGCTCAGCGACTGATGATTCAGGGACAGTTGCGCGATCAGCCGCCAGTGCGACGCCACTCCCGCAGGGAAGCGGCCTGCAGCGCTGGGCTTGCGCAGCAGGCGCACCGGCAAGGCGCTGGCCATGCCGTCATGGCGCAAATCGCCAGCGGCATTGCCGAACACCAGGCGGCTGGGCAAATCGCGGTTGCTGCAGGTGAGCATGATGGACACCGTTTGCGTCGCGTCGTGCAGCGGCTGCATGGCGCCGTCGACAAAGGCGATGCGCATGTCATAGCCGGGATTGCTCAGCGCCATGTCTTCGTCGCGCCGCGTCACCCAGTAGCGCCCCTGACGGCCGCCCGCCTCGCCGTGGCGCATCGAATAGAACGGGTGAAACGTGTCCAGCGTGGCACCCTGCGGCGTTTCACCGAGCACCTGCACACTGTCGACGCTGTGGATATCGTAGCAATGCGCCTGCCTGACCGATGGCAGCAGCACATGCTCAGCGCTCGTGTGCGTCAGGCGGATGGGATTGGCCGCCTGGCGGAACAGGTTGACGACGGGCGTGCATCCCAACACCAGATGCCTTGCCGACAGCGGCCGCAGGATGCGCGCGATATCCGTATCGACCTGCACCTCGGCCAGCAGCAGATGCACGGTGCAACGCCGGCACGCCGGAGGCAACAGGGGACGCATCGCGGCCATATCCAGGTCGACGAAATTGAATTTATCCGGGAAGGCAAACCATTCGCCCAGCAGGCGGTAAGCGGGATGCGATGCGGCCGGGGCCGGTATCAAGGCGTCTTCGGCGGAAAAACCGACCGGATGCAAGGGCACCGCGTCCAGCGCATGCCAGGCGCCATCGACTTCCACACAGGCGCGCCGGGTGCGCAGGAACAGGCTGTCGCGCAAGGTGGCGCAAAACGCAGGCTCGCCGTCGAGGAACAGACGCAGCATCGACAGCGGCAGCCCATCCAGCGTGGCTGTGGCGCCCGTCGCTTCGAGCGTGATGCTGATCGCCGCCCCCAAATCCGGCGTCAGGCGCAATGCGGGCGGCGCCGACACGATGGACTGAAAGCGCACGTCGGACAGGCGCAGCGGCGCCACGGCGACATCGTAGACAGTGGTGAACTTGCAGGTGACTCCCTGATGCTCGGCAGCATGCATGACCGTGCCGTACGGGATCATGGCCGGCTCGGTCACCGTCGCAAGGTCGTTATCGATGCGGGCAATGGCGCAGGCAGGAAACGGGCGCAAATAATGGGGGAAATTCACTTCCAGCAAGGTTTCGCTGAAGGTGCCGAAACCATCAGCCAGCCGTTTGGCCGTACGTGCGTTGAACATGGCAAACGCCTGCAGCATGCGCGCCAGGTGCGGGTCGCCCGTGTCTCCGCCCTGGATGCCCAGCGCCCCCGCGATGGCCGGATAGCGCCGGGCAAACGCCTCGTTGTGCGCATGCAAGGTGCCCAGCTCGTGCTCGTAAAATTGCAACAACTCATCCATGCCAGCTCCCAACGCCTGACCCGCATATGTAGGTACAGCCCCATCAGCATTATTGAGGAAGCGGGGAAAAGGAAAATTGAGTTTGAACAAGATTGCAAGCATGAATCGGCAAGCAATGCCTTGCCCACGGCAGCAACTTTTGTTCACTCCTTGTCAATACCAATTGACTTATTCGAAACAATCGTTTTAAATCAGGAAGTTACTCAAAATCAATCATTTTGCGCACACAGCCATCGCAATTCCCTTCCCGATGCCTGCTGCGCACCTTGATGCACTCTGAAGCCAAGGTATATGGAACTGCTCGACTCCCTGCGTCAGACCCCGTCGCAAGACGACACGATCAGCGGTCACTACGAAGTGCGCCGCTTGCTGGGCGAAGGCGGTTTCGGCCATGTATTCGAAGCGTGGGATGCCAAGCTGTGCCGTAGCGTGGCGCTGAAGCGCCTGAAACCGCAAGCCGATGTGCTGCATCCCGAAAAACTCATCAATGAAGCGCGCCTGGCCGCCTCGCTCAGGCATGCAGCCTTCGTACGCATTTTCGCCATCGAAGGCCAGGGCACGAGCCAGTCCATCGTCATGGAACTGGTCGAAGGCCAGACCCTGGGGCAATTCATGCACAGCGGCAAGGCTGACCTGCAGTCTGCGCTCGACATCGCCTACCAGATCGCCGACGCCATGGACGAGGCGCATGCGATGGACTTGGTCCATGGCGACCTGAAACCATCGAACCTGATGCTGGAAGCAAACGGCAGGGTGCGCATCCTCGACTTCGGCCTGGCGCGCCACATCGACCCGCAAGCCACACAAACGACCACCCTGTGCGACCTGCAGGGCACGATCGCCTACATGGCGCCCGAGCGCCTGATGGGGCGCCTGCCCGACACGCGCGGCGACGTGTATGCCTTGGGCGCCATGCTGTACGAAATGCTGGCCGGCCAGCGCCACTTCGCCCACCTGAACGGCCTGGCCCTGGCCGCCGCCCACATGCAGGCAACAGAACCGTGGCCCGACCTGCCGGACTCCGTCCCGCCCGCCATCAACGCCCTCGTGCGCGCGATGACGGCGCACGATCCGGCCGAACGGCCACGCACCATGCGCGACGTGCGCGAGGCGATAGGCGGGGGGCACAGGGAGACGACAACATTGGCAACACCTGTCGTGGCGACGCCACCGCCAGTAGATGTGGCGCCCGCAGTCTCTATCCGCTTGCCCATTCCACGCAAGCGCACATTACAAATCACTGCCGGGATTGCGCTGCTGGCTTTGGCTGCATGGCAAATGCCAATCATTTCTTCCACAGTGAAGTCATTCATCACAGCCAAAGAAGCGCCCGCACCTTTTTCGGAAATCGCCAGCATGGCAGCCGGTATGGAAGCTCTGCGGGTTTTCGACCGCGAGACCAGCCAGACGCAAGCGATCGAACATTTCAACACGGTACTCAAGCATAGTCCGCACAATGCGGCCGCAGCGGCAGGTCTCTCCCTCGCCTACAGCCTGCGCTATATTGGCGATGGCCGCGATGATACCTGGCTCCAGCGCGCCGATGCCAGTGCCCAGCAGGCCCTGATGTCCGACAATCAAGTGGCACTGGCCCATGTCGCCCATGCTTGGGTTCTGGATCTTCAAGGCAAGCAGGATGCGGCAATGCAGGCAACGGCGATTGCGCTCAATCTCGATCCACATAATATGCTGGGACTTGCAGGCAAAGCACGCCTGTTGATACAGGCAAGTAAATTTGACTTGGCTCAAGTGACGCTGGACAAGGCCATCGAAATTTATCCACGCGAACGCCTTTTCCCTTTGCTCTTAGGCATGATGCGTTATCGTCAAACAGATTATGCAATGGCAGAGCAAGCCTTCCGCACCAGCATAAAACTGGACCCGCAATCGTCAAACGCCTACGCCTATCTGAATGCGGTTCTCCTACGCCAGAATCGCAATGATGAGGCACTTCAAGTACTTCAACAAGGCTTGCAACTACAACCGCATTGGGAGCTATACAGCAACCTTGGTACAAGCCTCTTTGCGAAAGGCGACTATTTAGGAGCAGTGCAGGCTTTTGAAAATGCAGTCTCATCCAATAAGGGTGGCCCTGGTATTTATATGCTTTGGGCTAACCTTGCCGATGCACAACGTTGGATCCCTGCACAAGCCGCCGCCTCCAAAAAATCTTATCAACGCGCAGTCACATTGCTCAAGCCGATATTGGCGCGCCAGCCTGACAATGCCACCTTTAACTCCCGTATGGCGCTGTACTCAGCCTATCTGGGAGAAAAAAAATATGCCATGGAACGGATGCGGCAAGCTATTTCAATTGCACCTGACAGCGCTGATGTCCATTTCAGAGCAGCCTTGACCCATGAGTTACTTGGCAATCGTACAGAAGCGATTCAGGCAGTGCTACATGCCTCCAAACTCGGCTACCCCATCAACCTGATCGATTCGGCCCCCGATCTGTTGAACCTGCGGCGAGATGCCCGCTACCAGCAATTTCTTATCAACATGGAAAGAGATAGTAAAAAATGACACTTGTAAGCCCTTGGATGAAGCTATCCGTACACTTCGATGCAGATCAAATCACCAACCAATTGGATTACAGCTTCACCTCGTGCGATGGAACGGCAGACCCCCGCCACGGTCCCTACATGGGCGGCGTACACTTCCAGAAAGGCCAGCACGTTTACCTCGACGTTACCTGCTGTGGCTCCAAGGAAAGCGGCTTCACCTCGTTCCAGATCGTCGACTGCTGCATCATCACCGTACCGCAATTGACGCAAATCGGTCCGAAAGTACCGACCGTGTACTCGCCGCCATCCCCATTCTTGCAAGCCGTGGGCGCCACCTATCATTTACCACTGGACTTCGAAATTCAGCAACTGCTGGGCGAACCGGAACTGCCGCCCCTGCACCGCATCCGCCAGGAGTGGAAACACAATCTGGACGTAGGCTATGCTGCCGGTCGCTGGGAATTGTCCTTCGTCATGACCGTGCGCATTATGCGCGGCGAAGACGTTCAACCGGAACTGCGCGTATTTTCTTTCGACCCGGAAAGTTCGGTCGGCGGTACCGTCGCTCTTTAAGGTCTGGCACCACTGGCTGAAACAGAAACGCATTACTGGAACAGGGCGCGAGCCCTTACGCGCCACTACCCTGTAAAACGCGAATGACGCCAGGCTTTATGTCAGCACACAAGCTAGTGTGCTGACCGTCAGTAGTAGACGCGTTGTTGGCTGGAGATATTCCTTCCTCGCAGGTATCTACTCCGCCTCGGCCGACTTTGAAAAATGGACGTGTCCCGCGACCTTCGCCAGTTCCAGTGCCAAATTTCAGTAATATGGATGGTGACATAACCATTCTGACGCCACTCACTTCCTTGTCCTGACCGCATCGAAATAAAAGCCGTTCCAATAGACCAGGATGCGGCCCGGTTCCTTCAAAAAGAGGTGGGTGCAGCAGACGTCGATCGCCGTGACCGGGTCGGGCAACCCCATGTTTGCCGAGCTCACATGCCCCTGCTCTCGAAACGAGCGCGCCAAGTCGTTGACGCTTCGCTCGTAGCTCGGCGATGCACACGCCCCTCCATTAAACACGAACTTGTCCTTGGTGACCGCGACGGTTTTGCCGATCAACGCGCGCGCCTGCCGGTCCGACATCGAGGCGATGTCGGCGGCGTCGATCACCTTCGTCAACCGCTACTGGCCAAGGATGTCCGCGTTGAGCTCGGCTCCGGCGCGCACGCCAGGAACTGGCTCGGCATCCACAGCCGTCGTTATGACGGATGCCCACGCCAGCCCCACGAGGAAGAGCGCGAGACCACCTGCAATTTGCGGATCCTTCCAGGAACGGCGCTCATCGACATGACTCTTCCTTTCGTGATGTGGTCCTGATGCTCTGTGGCCTTATGCTGCGTGCCTTTGGTGCTGTGGCCAGGTGCTGAGCCTGAGCTGGCGGGCTACTTCGCCGCGTCGCGGAAAGGTGCGCGTTGCTGGTATGGCCGGTGAGAAAAGTCTATCCAATCGATTAGGTGTAGGGACGTATGACGCGCAGCGTGGCGTTTCCCCTCATGCGGCACCATAGCGATGCAGATGGCAATGCTAGATCAAATCCATACCTCGCCTGCTCTCGGTCTTGTTTTTCGCGCGGCAGTTGCGCCAGATTGCCACCGGCCATCGTGTAAAAATAGTCCAGAACCTGATTTGGGTCTTCGAGCTTCAGCATAGTGTGATGCCGATGCTCGGGCAGGACGATGGCCACGGCATGCGGCCCGCCTGTCCACATGCTACGCTCCATTGCGCCCCTTTGCAGTAGCCTGCGGAACAGATTCCATTCGTAGATTGCGACACCATCGATCTGATAAGCGCTGAAAGACGGCAGCGTGTGCACAACGACATAATGCGAGTTCGCGAGAATATGCTGGTCGGTCAGCCTGATATCGCCCAGTGCGCCCTTAATCTTTGCAAGCACGTCCTTTTCCGTAAGTCGTTGGCGCAAGGCGACCAGTCGCTTCACGCCTTTCGTCAGCGGCCAATTCTTGCCGCCCCAATAATTCAATTCATCGCCCAGATCAGCCGTACGGCTATTGCGCTTCCACTTCGCCTGGATGAAAAATATCTGCCGCCGCGCCACCTCGAAAATGATCAGGTCGCAGTCGTACATCTTGCCTTTGCCATTTTCGCTCCGCTTGAATCCGGCCCGCACCACATAATCCGCTGGAGAAACGCGTCGCGTGATGTATTCCGTAATTTCCTTTTCAAATTTTTCGCCGAGGTCACGGGCCTGCTCCCCGCTCAAGGCGGCGGATTTGCAGCAATGGACCGCGTGTCCGAGCCCCGTTTTTCCCAGGCTCAGGCAGCCGCCAGCGTGCACGTAAATGCCGCGATTAGATGGAATAGCAGCGGCGCGATCAGCCAGCACGAGGTTCAGCAGGTCTCGATCAAGTTCAAGTCGCTCACATAGAGCATCGTTCGGTATGACACCCGCTTCGTCGGCGAGTCGGACAATTTCAAGCAGCGCGAACCAACGACATAGTTCGCGCGCGCCGCTGATCAGTTCCGACGAGGAGGCATCGCGTGCCATATACGTGCCGATAGAGAAGAAACTGTCCAGAAAAGCGTCTTCCAGCGTGTCGAGCAGCTCGGGCCGCAACAGTGTCAGGATGCTGGCGGTGCGGGTCAGGTCGCCATGACGCAGGTGGGTAATAACGTCACGCAGCACCAGCGTCAACGACAGTTGAGACTGCGCCTCCATGGTCGTTGTGATCGTCCGGTTGTACAAGATTTCTCCACCGTGCGGCGTGAAGGAAAACGTCACCAGTTGGCGCGTTACCTGCGCTTCCAATATCCCCATCAGCGTCAGGAAGACCACTTCGTGGAAGCTGAATGCACGCACGGCAACCCGGCTGCTGTCAGCGTCGAGCTTGAACCGCTGGTTTGGCTGCTCGCTGCGCTGATGAACGAAGTCGGCGTGATCGCGGACGAGTTCCTCCAGCAGTTCGACCTGTCGGGCGAGCACCAGTTCCGGAACCAGCGGAAGTTGGTCAGGTCCCAACTGCGCGACCTGCTGAAAGACGCGCTCAGCCTGGTGCACCTGCGACAACAATGTTCCACCTCGCCACGTCGGCATTGAGCTTGCCAGCGCCCGATAAACCTGCGCCAGATGCGGCAACCGCTCAGCCACCAGCGCACAACTTTCGTCGGTAAAGGGCTTTCTAAAAAAACGGGAAAGTGTCTTCCTTTCCGGCTCTTCCAGCATGGCGGCATCGAGATATATCAGCATGGGCAACAGAAAGCGATGGCATCAGGTCGAATAATGATAAACGAGTTTATGATTGTTGCCACCTGTTGCTTTTGAGAGCGGCCCTATGACCAGCGTCTTTCCAGCTGCAATCGCCAGAGCGCAGCATGCCAAGATTGACTGGGCCCACGAATAACGATGGCCACTTTCGCGAAATGGAGAGCGGAGCCTCCCCGTCCCGAAACACTCGCTCGATGGTCTACTTGAAGACTTGCTCTGCAAAGGCGGCCACGGCCAAAGCAAGCACATCGTCTTGCGAAATGGAAATAGAATTTCATTCTACCCAGGCCGCCCCGACCTCCACAAGCGCGGCTTTTTCACATCCGCACGCAATACCCCGCTCCGCCCGCCGAAAGCGGTAAAATGACGGCCTTGAACCCAAGCTCCGCTCCACTGGCGCGGCTTGGCACGCACAACAGCACCACCCACAGCCCGGCACGCATGCCTTCCCTGCGGCCGGACCAACGACAAAGAACACATGACCACCGTCCCAAAAGAAATCAACGCCGCCGCGGCAAAGAAGAATTCGGCTGAAAAGCTCACGCCCATGATGCAACAATATATGGGCATCAAGGAAAACCACCCGACGATGTTGGTCTTCTACCGCATGGGCGATTTCTACGAGCTGTTTTTCGAGGATGCGGAAAAAGCGGCGCGCCTGCTGGGCATCACCCTGACGGCGCGCGGCGTGGCCAGCGGCAACCCCATCAAGATGTGCGGCGTGCCGTTTCACTCGCTGGACGGCTACCTGGCCAAGCTGGTCAAGCTGGGCGAGTCGGTGGCCATTTGCGAACAGATCGGCGACCCGGCCACCAGCAAGGGACCCGTCGAGCGCAAGGTCATGCGCGTGGTCACGCCCGGCACCCTGACGGATGCGGACTTGCTGCCGGAAAAGGCCGAGCGCCCGCTGCTGGCCATGTGCAGCATCACGCAGCGCAAGACGGTCACCACGGGCCTGGCCTGGCTGTCGCTGGCCAGCGGCGCCTTGAAACTGATGGAGTTTTCCGGCGACAGCGCCACCGTGGCGGCGCGCCTGCAGCAGGAATTGGAACGCATCGTGCCCGCTGAAATTCTCAGCGGCGACAACGGCAACCTGTTCGACGACTACGCGGGCACGCACATCAACCGCGTGCCGGATTGGCATTTCGATGTGGTGGGCGGCCACAAGGCCCTGCTCGACCAATTGGGCGTGGCGACCCTGACGGGCTTTGGCGCCGACGGCCTCGGTGCCGCGTTCGGCGCGGCCGGCGCGCTGCTGCGCTATGCGCAATCGACGCAAGGGCGGGGCTTGCAGCACGTGCGCTCCTTGACGACGGAAACGGAAAGCGAATTCATCGGCCTGGACGCGGCCACGCGCCGCAACCTGGAATTGACGGAAACCATCCGCGGGCAGGAATCGCCGACCTTGTTCTCCCTGCTGGATCATTGCCGCACGGCCATGGGTTCGCGCATGCTGCGCCACTGGCTGCACCATGCGCGGCGCGACCAGAACGTGGCGCGCGCGCGCCATGAAGCGATTGCCGCGCTGGCGCAAAGCGAGGCGGCCGGTCCGCTCGCCGCCACGTTGGCGCAAGTGCCCGATATCGAACGCATCACCACGCGCATCGCCCTGCTGTCGGCGCGTCCGCGCGACCTGGCCGCCCTGCGCGACGGCTTGCTGCAACTGCCGGCCCTGCGCGGCGACGTCGTGCGCTGCTATGGTCCCGGCCAGGGCGGCGAAACGGGTTTGCTGGCCGCCATCCACGCGGCACTGGCGACACCGACGGCCTGTCTGGACTTGCTGGTGCGCGCCGTGGCGCAGGAACCGGCCGCGATGGTGCGCGACGGCGGCGTGTTTGCCACCGGTTTCGATGCCGAACTCGATGAATTGCGCGCCCTGTCGGAGAACGCGGGCCAGTTCCTGCTCGACCTGGAAACGCGCGAACGGGCGCGCACGGGCATCGCCAACCTGCGCGTCGAATACAACAAGGTGCACGGCTTCTATATTGAAGTCACGCACGGCCAGACGGACAAGGTGCCGGACGACTACCGCCGCCGCCAGACCCTGAAAAACGCCGAGCGCTACATCACGCCGGAACTCAAAGTGTTCGAAGACAAGGCCCTGTCGGCGCAAGACAAGGCCCTGGTGCGCGAAAAACTGCTGTACGACCTGCTGCTGGCCGAGCTGGCGCCACACATCGGCACCTTGCAGACGATTTCGCAGGGCCTGGCCCAGCTCGACACCCTGAATGCGCTGACGGAACACGCGCAGCAGCACAACTGGGCCGCGCCGCAACTGGTCGACGAGCCGTGCATCAACATCGTCGAAGGCCGCCACCCGGTGGTGGAAAAGCAGATCGAACGCTTCATCGCCAACGATTGCCGCCTCGTCAACGAACGCCGCCTGCTGCTGATTACCGGCCCGAACATGGGCGGTAAATCGACCTTCATGCGCCAGGTGGCATTGATCACCCTGCTGGCCTACGTGGGCAGCTACGTGCCGGCCGCATCCGCCACCATCGGCCCCATCGACCGCATCTTCACGCGCATCGGCGCCACCGACGACCTGGCCGGCGGACGCTCGACCTTCATGGTGGAAATGACGGAATCGGCAGCGATTTTGAACGGCGCCACCGAGCATTCGCTGGTGCTGATGGATGAAGTGGGCCGCGGCACTTCGACCTTCGACGGCCTGGCCCTGGCCTGGGCCATCGCGCGCCATCTGATCGACAGCAGCCGCAGCTTCACTCTGTTCGCCACGCATTACTTTGAGCTGACGCAATTGCCGGACAGCCATCCGAGCGCCGCCAACGTGCATCTGTCCGCCGTCGAACACAAGGACAGCATCGTCTTCCTGCACGCCGTGCAAGCCGGTCCCGCTTCGCAAAGCTACGGCTTGCAGGTGGCGCAGCTGGCTGGCGTGCCGCAACCCGTGATCAAGGCCGCGCGCAAGCACCTGGCGCGCCTGGAAGCGCAGGCGCTGGACGCCACGCCGCAGCGCGACCTGTTCGCGCTGCCTTCCGCCGATCCGTATGCGCAAGAGGAAGACGAGGCAGCGGCGGCGCCGCTGGCCGCATTGAACGCGGCGCAGCAAGCATTGCTCGACGCCATCGCCGACCTCGATCCCGACGCGCTCACCCCGCGCGATGCGCTGGAGCAGCTGTATCAGTTGAAACGGCTGGCCGCCGCATGACGATCCGGCGCGGCACGATCCGCCTGCTGGCTGCCGGCTTGCTGGCCGTCAGCCTGCCATGGCAAGCGGCGCTGGCGGCCCCGGGCGACCAGGCCGGCTTCGAGTTTGCCGTGCTGGGCCATTCCTTCAACGCGGGGCCCGACGATGGCCCCCTGAAAAAAGCCATCGCGGAAACCAGCGCTTTCAACGCGTCCTTCGTCGTGGCCACCGGCATCAAGGCCGCCAGCGAATCGTGCAGCGACAAGCTGTACAGCCAACGCAAGGACTTGCTGGACGCCAGCGGTCCGCCGCTGATCGTCTCGCTGTCGGCCAGCGACTGGGCCAACTGCCGCAATTCGCGCGGCCGCATCAACGCCATCGAACGCCTGAACCGCCTGCGCGACGTGTATTTCGCCGACGACCAGAGCCTGGGCCAGCGCAAGCTGACCCTGTCGCGATTATCATCGACGGCGAAATTCCGCAGCTATGCGGAAAACGCCCACTGGGAATACGGCGGCGTGCTGTTTGCCACCATCAACCTGCCCGCAAATAACAACCATTTCCTGCCAGAAGCCGGCCGCAACAGCGAATTCGAAGACCGGCTGGTCGCCAACCGTTCCTGGCTGCAGCGCCTGTTCGCCATGGCGCAACGCAAGAAACTCGACGGCATCGTGCTGTTTTCCGATGGCGACATGGGCGTGCTCGATGAAGACGACAATTCGCTGCTGCCCAGCTTCAGTTCGAAACAGGATGGTTTTGCCGGACCGCGCAAGCAGGTGCGCACCCTGGCGAAGAAGTTCAGCGGCAAGGTGTTATTGATCGATACGCAGCGCAAAGCCGAAGCGGACGGCAAGGAAGGCAAAAACAAAAAGGCTGCGGCCAGGACGGACGCGCCAAAAATCAGCTGGAAAGGCAACCTGGGCCACGTCAGCATCGACAACGACTGGTCCGCCATTGCCGTACGGCCCGGCAAGACGCCATTCTTTGAGGTACGTCAACGTGCCACCCGCCCATCGGCGCAAGCGAGGGCCAAGGCGTCAACGCTACGTCGTTAATTACAGCGGCACAAACGAACAGGCCGGCATATAGCCGGCCTGGAACAAGCGGTATTAATGAATCGGGTGCGTGCGGAAGTGATCGCCCTCTTCGCCTTCATCATCTTCATCGCCATGGTCATGGCCGTGTGCGCCATGCACGTGGCCATGGGCGATTTCTTCTTCGGTGGCTTCGCGCACGTCAGCGACGGTCAGCGAGAAGCGCAGCGCGATGCCGGCCAGTGGATGGTTGCCGTCCAGCACGACTTTGTCGTCGGCGATATCGGTCACGGTGAAGATCATCGCTTCTTCGTCCGGCGAATCGCTTTCCGGCATGCCTTCGAACTGCATGCCCACTTCCAGCGGCTCAGGCAGGCGATTGCGCGGCTCGACCTTGACCAGGGCGGGATCGTATTCACCGAAAGCATCATCCGGTTCGATCTGGATCGTGTTGGAATAGCCAACTTCCTTGCCGTCGAGCTCTTCTTCGATCTTCGGCAGGGTGTTTTCATAATCACCGTGCAGGTAGACCATCGGCTGACGGCCGTCTTCGATCAGATTGTCTTGCGCGTCTGACAGTTTGTAGTTGACAGTCACGACCGTATTTTTGGCAATCTTCATTATGCTTCCTTTCATTGTATAAGCTGGCAAATTATACCTTCACGCCGCCAACGGCAGGCGCATTCCTGCATTTCCGGTTGTTATAATGGGCGCATGAAAAAATTAACTCTCCTCGGCGATATCACGCCGGCGCAATTCCTGCGCGACTACTGGCATAAAAAACCCTTGTTGATCCGTCAAGCCGTGCCTGGCTTCAAGGCGCTGTTCGATGTCAAGGCCCTGGCCGAGCTGGCTACCCTGGACCACGTCGAATCGCGTCTGGTCAGCCATGCGGATGGCCACTGGAACATGCAGCAGGGTCCGCTGACCAGCCTGCCCTCGCTGAAACAGAAGGAATGGACCTTGCTGGTGCAGGGCGCCAACTTGCACAGCGCCAAGGCCGACGCCCTGCTGCGCCAGTTCCGCTTCCTGCCCGACGCGCGCCTGGACGACCTGATGGTCAGCTTTGCCACCGATGGCGGCGGCGTGGGCCCGCATTTCGATTCCTATGACGTGTTCCTGCTGCAAGGCCAGGGCAAGCGCCATTGGCGCATCGGTGCGCAGAAGGACCTGAGCCTCATCGACGGCTTGCCGCTGAAAATCCTCAGCAACTTCACGCCCGACGAAGAATTCACGCTGGAACCGGGCGACATGCTGTATTTGCCGCCCCACTACGCGCACGACGGCGTGGCCATCGGCGACTGCCAGACGTATTCGATCGGTTTCCGCTCGCCATCATTCCAGGAACTGGGCGAAGCTTTCCTGCAATTCATGGCCGATTCGATCGACTTGCCGGGCATTTACAGCGATCCCGACCTGAAAGCGTCGGGCAAGCCGGCGGAAATCCCCCGTGAAATGCTCAGCACCATCGCGGAAGAAATGAACAAGGTGCGCTTCACGGAAGAAGACGTGACCATTTTCCTGGGCGAACACCTGTCGGAACCGAAGCACAATGTGTTTTTCACGCCGCTGTCCAAGCCGCTGACGGTGGGCCGCTTCGCGGATGCCGCACAGAAAAAGGGTGTCGTGTTGTCGCGCAAGACGCTGATGCTGTATCGTGGCAAGAATGTCTTCATCAATGGCGAATCGTTTGCCATTGGCAAGGCCGACAAAACGGCCCTGGAAACCTTGGCCAACGAACGCGCCCTCGATGGCGCCGCCGTGGCACAGGCATCCGATGACGTGATGGATGCTTTGTATACCTGGTATCAGGATGGCTGGATCGAACTGGCTTGAATGAGCGTGTCGTAGCAAAGTGGTATTACAGTAGGTAAAATAACAGCTTCTGCGCCAGCGCAATGAAACATATTATTTTTATATCGTTTTGTCGCGCTTTCGCAAATCGCTTACACTTGCTTGCAATTTGCTTCAGCAAATATTGCGATATCACAAAATAGTTGCGAATTTGCCTCTTGCTCCTATTGCGACGCACCAAAAATCGCTATAATATTCGGTTAGGAAGTTTCCGTTGTCTGGCAGGCACCACCTGGTACGAAAAGCCTTCGAAGACGACCTAACGAGCGATAATTACCGGTAATTATTCATCGCAACAATATTGATTTATTTTTTGAAATAATTAAGGAAAACAAATGAAAAAATCCCTGCTGATCGCCTCCCTGATGGTTGTTGCTCTGGCTGCTTGCAGCAAAAAAGAAGAAGCTCCTGCACCAGCACCAGTAGTTGAAACCCCAGCACCAGCACCAGCAGTTGAAGCTGCTCCAGCTGCTGCTGCTGACGCTGCTGCTTCGGCCGCTACCGACGCTGCTGCTGCTGCTTCGAGCGCTGCTTCGGCCGCTTCGGACGCTGCTGCTGCCGCTTCGGCTGCTGCATCGGCTGCTAAGTAATTAGCACCCGGCACTAGAGAAAGCCGGCCTTAGGGCCGGCTTTTTTGTTGGGTAAACGCCCAACCAAACCTACTGCGCGCGGCGCTTTGCGGCCTGCGATGCTCACCGTACTAAAGTACGGTTGCGCTTCTTAGCCACAAATCACTGGCGCTCGCTACGGTTTTGTTGGGCGTTGCTACGTCCAAGTGCATTCACAATTAAAAAAGGCTGACCCGGTTTCCCGGGCCAGCCTTTTTAATGCGCGGCAGGTTCTGATGCCTGCCGCGAATGTAGCGCTTATTTCAACTGATCATTCAGCAGACCCAGGATCTTCTCGGCCACCGGCGAGGTATCGGGTTTGCCTTCGTTGCTGAGGACGCTGACCAAGCTGGTCGAGCCAGTGCCGGCCTTGACCAGGACGCGGTAGCGCTGCGCTTCCTTGTCCTTGTCGGACGACGAGCCCCAGCTGAACAGCTTCGAGAAGAAGCCATCTTTCTTGACCGCGTCCGGATCGACGTAACGCACGAAATACGTGCCTTGCGTGCGGTCGCGGTCTTCCACGGTGAAGCCGACGCGGTCCAGCGCCAGGCCGACACGGCGCCAGGCGCGGTCGAAACCCTCATCGACTTCGATGGCGCGCGCCGGCGTGGCGGCATCGCCCACCAGCTTGGCGTGCTGCGGCTGCACAATCGCGGCATCGACGGACGTCTTCGCTTGTGCTTCGTCGCTGGCCGCGCCCAGGCGCGTCATCAGCTTGGCCAGGAATTGCGCTTCCAGGCCCGGATCGTTCGGGCGAGCGGTCCAGGTGGTGGTTTCCTTGTCGCGGCCGGTGACAACCTCTTCCACGCCGCGGTGGCTGATGTAGATCTCGGTCGAACCGTCGGCCAGGCGCTCCACGCGGGTACGGAACTTGTCTTTTTCACCGGTCGAGTACAGCGAATCGAAGGCCTTGCCGATGGTGCTGCGGATAAAGTCTTGCGGCACCTTGGCGCGGTTTTCGTTCCACTCGGTTTCCATGATGCCAGCCGTCGGCTGGTCGACGGCAATGGTAAAGCCCGAATCTTCCCAGAATTGCTTGAGCTGCGGCCACAGCACCTCGGGCGACTGCTTGACGACCAGCCAGCGCTGGTTGCCCGCGCGCTCGACCTTCACGCCGCCTGCCGTGACCGGCACCACGCCGACCACGCCGTCGGCGCCCACGACGACCGGGGTACCGGCCGTGGCGTTGCGCTGCGCGTTGTAGCCGGACGCCGTGGCCACGCCGTTTTTCGCATCCGGCAAGGAGTAGCGGTTGTCCTGCTGCAATTGCGTCAGGTCAGGCGGCACGTCCAGGGTGCCGGCTTTCTTGACCGACTTGTAGTCGACCTTGTCGCCGCCGACTACCGAACTGATCATGCCGCAGCCCGCGAGGCTGGCTGCGACGGCGCCGATGACGATGCCGCGGACGGCGATGGTGGCAGGCGCCGATTGGTTTTTCTTGCAATTAGTCATGTCGTAACTGGATAAGAAGCTAAGTAGCAGCTGGAATCAGGGAAGGTCCGGACTGGTCAAGTCCGGGCTTGAAGTTCGGCCTTAAGACAGGACGCCGGCGTCACGCAAGGCATCGCGCACGGTGGCATGGCAGTTTTCAGCCAGCGGCACCAGTGGCAAGCGTATGCCGGCAGGCATCAGGCCCATTTCGGCCATCGCCCATTTGACGGGCACCGGGTTGGGCTCGACAAACAATTTCTGGTGCAGAGGGAAAACTTTGTTATTGATGGCAATCGCCTTGGCACGCTCGCCCGCCATGGCCGCGACGCACAGTTCGTGCATGGCGCGCGGCGCGACGTTGGCCGTCACGGAAATGTTGCCGTGGCCGCCGCAGAACATCAGCGCCATGGCCGTCGGATCGTCGCCCGAGTACACGGCGAAGTCGGCCGGCACCAGGCGCAGCAGGTCGATGCCGCGGCCGATATTGCCGGTCGCATCTTTCACGCCGACGATATTCGGGATGGCGGACAGGCGCACGATCGTTTCGTTGCTCATGTCGGCAACCGTGCGGCCAGGCACGTTGTACAGGATGACGGGGATGTCGACGGCTTCGGCGATGGCCTTGAAGTGCTGGTACATGCCTTCCTGGGTAGGACGGTTGTAGTACGGCACCACTTGCAAGACAGCATCGGCGCCCGCTTCTTTCGCGTAACGCGTCAGTTTGATGGCCTCGGCCGTGGAGTTGCCTCCGGCACCGGCGATGATAGGAATGCGTCCCTTGGCATGTTCGACGGTCAACTGGATCAGTTCGCAGTGTTCCTCCACGCTGACTGTTGCCGATTCGCCCGTTGTGCCAACGATGACGATGCCGTCCGTACCCTCGGCGATATGCCAGTCGATCAGCTTGCGCAGACCTGGAAAGTCCAGACTGCCGTCTGCGTGCATCGGGGTGACGATTGCTACAATGCTGCCCTTGATCATAGTAAGTTTATAGCGCCGATAAATAAAACAACGATTGTAGCGGATAGCCCGCGCCTGTGGTGCATTCTGACATAGTATGGCCGCTCAAAACGTCGGCAGCAAGGCTGCCAACCGTGGAAAATCCGGCCGGACGGCACAAATTCGTTGCACCAGAGCAGCTTTTGGCTGTTCGACGCGCCCATCTTCATACGCTACCACACGCAAACCCTGCTGCACCGCCCAGGTCAGCATTTCGCCTTCCTTGAGCAGGAATTTCGGATTCGACGGCTTGCCGAACTGCTCATTACCCTCGGCAAACGTTTCATACAGCAGCACGCCATCGGGCGCCAGGCTGGCAATCATGGCTTCCAGCAACGGCCGGTGCAGATAATTGGTGACGACGATGCCGGCAAAGCGGCCGGGAGCGAAGGGCCACACGGCGCCCGGCGCCTCCAGGTCCACCAGCGAGGTGGTGATACCCGTGCCGGCCGCCTTTTCCAGCATTTCCGGATCATGATCGAGCGCAAGCACCGGGTGGCCCAGGCTCACCAGGTGGCGCGCATGGCGGCCTGCGCCGCAGGCCAGGTCCAGCACTTCGCCGCCCGGGATCAGGGGCGCCCAGCGGCGCAGCCAACCGGAAATCGTTTCAGTGTCTACTGTTGGTTCAATTGCTTGCATCGGTACTTCCATCAATTATTTACAACCATCCAGTTGCTTGCATCAAGTCAACAGGGCCGTCAGGGGCGTGACCACGGTGACAAAAATGCCTATGACAAATTCGATCGCCGTCAGCAGGGCGCGGTTCAGGATGCCCGTGTACATCAGCAGCACCAGGGCGCCGAACACATACAGGCTGTAGCGCTCGATGCTGGCGTACGGGCGCGCCAGCTGCATCGGCAGCAAGCCCGTCATGATGCGTCCGCCATCGAGCGGCGGCACGGGAATCAGGTTAAAGACGAACATGGCCGCA
Organism: Janthinobacterium aestuarii; assembly: GCF_046113285.1. Lineage (NCBI taxonomy): Bacteria > Pseudomonadati > Pseudomonadota > Betaproteobacteria > Burkholderiales > Oxalobacteraceae > Janthinobacterium > Janthinobacterium aestuarii. The sequence continues at coordinate 1,577,938 of NZ_CP142524.1, read as the reverse complement.
TTGACGCTGACGCCGGCGCCCGCCATCTTGCGGAAAAACATGCCCATTTCCGTCGGCGGCAGCACGCTGAGCACGACAAAGGCGATCATCCAGCCCAGGCCCATGACGAAATTGGCGCCAGGCCCGGCAAACGCCACCCAGGCCATCTGTTTCTTCGGATTGCGCAGGCGGCTGAAATCGACGGGCACCGGCTTGGCATAGCCGAACGGTACCTGGATCGTGAAATACAGTATCAACGGCAGCAGGATCGTGCCGAAAGGATCGATATGCCGGATCGGATTGAGGCTCAGCCTGCCCTCGTTCGAGGCCGTGGGGTCGCCGAAATAGCGGGCGGCGTAGCCATGCGCCGCCTCATGCAGGGAAATGGCAAACAGCACCGGCACCAGGTACACCGCAACGGTCTGGACTATCGTATTGAAATCGCTCATGACCGCGATTCTACCAGAGGCGTCCCAGGCCCTTTCTTACGTTGTCATTAAGAACAAATGAAGAGCTGCGCCGCAACAGGTGGGCAATGCCCCTCTACAAGCCCAGCACGGCAGGGTCGCCGCGTCCCACGCGCACCACTTCCGGCTCTGGCCCCGTCAGGTCGATCACGGTGCTGGGGCCGTGCGCGCAGACGCCGCCGTCGATGATCAGGTCGACCAGTTTTTCCAGCCGTTCGCGGATGGTGTCGGCATCCGTCAGGCTCTCCTCGTCGCCGGGCAGGGTCAATGTCGCGCCCAGCAGCGGCTGGCCCAGCTCTTCCAGCAGGCATTGCACGATGCGGTGCTCCGGCACGCGCAGGCCGATGGTCTTGCGCGAAGGATGGCTGAGACGGCGCGGCACTTCCTTGGTCGCTTCCAGGATGAAGGTGTAGGCGCCCGGCGTGGCCGCCTTGAGCAGGCGGAACTGGCGGTTGTCGACCCGGGCATACACGCCCAGCTCGCTCAAGTCGCGGCACAGCAAGGTCAGATGGTGCTTTTCATCCACGCCACGGATGCGGCGCAGGCGCTCGACGGCGCCCTTGTCGTCGAGCTGGCACACCAGCGCGTAGCAGGAATCCGTGGGCAAGGCCACGACGCCGCCGGACTGGATGATCTGGGCCGCCTGCTTGATCAAACGCAATTGCGGATTCTCAGGGTGAATATGAAAAAATTGACTCATGTGTAAGCGTTCTGGCGAACCAGCTTGTTAAGTTAGCATTATTGTACGCCGCGCAGCGCGGCGATACGTTCTTCGATGGGCGGATGGGTGGCGAACAGCGCGCCCCAGCCGCCATTGCCGCCGCTGATGCCCAGCGCCTGCATCGATTGCGGCAGTTCGCCCGGCGGCACGCCGCCCAAGCGGACCAGCGCATGCATCATTGGCGTGGGGCTGCCCAGCAGCTTGGCTGAACCGGCATCGGCGCGGAATTCGCGCTGGCGCGAGAACCAGGCCACGATGATGGAAGCGAGCAAGCCGAAGATCACTTCGCACACCATCACGGTCACAAAGTAACCGATGCCGCGCCCGCCGCCTTCGCGGTTGTTATTTTTCAACAGCACATTGTCGACAAAGAAACCCACTACGCGGGCCATGAAGACGACAAAGGTATTCACCACGCCCTGGATCAGGGTCAAGGTGACCATGTCGCCATTGGCAACGTGGGCGATCTCGTGGCCCAGCACGGCCTCGACTTCATCGCGGTTCATGCTTTGCAGCAAACCGGTGGACACGGCCACCAGCGCCGAATTCTTGAACGCGCCCGTGGCAAACGCATTCGCGTCGCCTTCGTACACGGCCACTTCCGGCATGCCGATGCCGGCCCGCTCGGACAGCGCACGCACGGTATTGACCAGCCACAATTCCGTCGACGAGGTCGGATTGTCGATCACGCGCGCGCCCGTGCTCCACTTGGCCATCGGCTTGCTGATCAACAGGGAAAAGATGGACCCGGTGAAACCCACCACCAGCGAAAACACCAGCAGGCTGCCCAGGTTCAGGGTACTGCCCCGCGCCGGATTGCCCACGCCCAACAAGCTGAGGACGAGCGACAGCACCAGCATCACGGCCAGGTTGGTTGCAATAAAAAGGACGATACGTTTCATGGGCGATGGCTCCAGATGACTATGTATAACAAGAATAACAAAAAGATATGCACGCAAACGCAGATTTCAAGCAGCGACACGACGGCGCATCGGCAGCCAGGAAAATCGTCGCGAGCGGCAGTGATTTGTGGCCGAGAAGCGCAACCGTACTGGAGTACGGTGAGCATCGCCGGCCGCAAAGCGCGCCGCGCAGCAGATTTGCCTGGCTGTCAGCTAAAACCAGTCGTGCCAGATGGGGGTTACGTTGGCAGGCAACGGCGGCAACATGGCAAAATCCACGCGCGATTCGCCCGGCGCATGGAAATCCGTGCCGCGCGAGGCGAGGAAGCCGTAGGCATTGGCCAGCTGCGCGTATTCCGGATACTGGTCCGGACTGTGGCTGCCCGTGACGACTTCGATGGCCACGCCGCCGAGTTGCTTGAATTCATCGAACAGCACGCCTTGCGCCATGTCGCTGAAGCGGTAGCGGCCCGGATGGGCGATGACGGCCACGCCGCCCGCCCCGCGTATCCAGCCCACGGCTTCGGCCAGGGTGGCCCAGCGGTGCTCGACGTAGCCCGGCTTGCCTTCCGACAGGTATTTCTTGAACACGTCGGGGATATTCGCGCATTTGCCCATTTCCACGATGTAGCGGGCAAAGTGCGTGCGCGACATCAGGTCCGGGTTACCGACGAATTTCAAGGCCCCTTCATAGGCGTCGGGGATGCCAGCCAGGTCCAGCTGGCGGGCGATTTCCCGGCCGCGCGCATCGCGTCCCGAACGCGTCTGGTGCAAGCCCTGCACGAGGCCCGGGTTGTTTTCATCGACTTGCAAGCCCACGATGTGCACGGTTTCGCCGGCCCAGGTGATCGAGATTTCCACGCCGGCCACGAAACGCATGCCCAGGTCCAGCGCGGCCGCGCGCGCGGCGGCCACGCCGGACACTTCATCGTGGTCCGTCAGCGCCCACACATCGACGCCCGCCTTGCGCGCGTGCGCCGCCACGGCGGCCGGTGACAGCACGCCGTCGGAGATATTCGAATGACAATGCAGGTCGACTTTAAGCATGTGAAAACAATACCCTGCACGGGCTCAGCATGGAAGAAGTTTTCATTGTACGCTGCTTGTCAAATCGCGCTGCGGCGTTCCCGACACACATCAGGTCAAAAATGCTTGCACCAGGCACGCCAGTGCCGCCGGTTGATCATGATGCAGCATGTGGCCCGCGTCAAGCATCATCTCGCAGCGCACATCCTTGATGCAGGCCAAACGCCGGTCGATCTCGATGCGCGCCTGTTCCTTGGGCCCCATCCATTGCCACATATTCGTGTCATCAGCCTCCACCCACAGCACGGGGGCCGTGATGCGGCGCCAGCAGGCCATCACTTCTTCCACCTGGTACAGGATGGGGTTGACGCGCTTGTGCTGCGGGTCGCCCAGAATGTCCCATTCGCCCGCTTCGTTCTGCGCCGACCAGTGTTCAGCCAGGAAGGCCGCGCGGTCGTCCGGCAGGCGCGGATTGGTCTTTTGCAGGCGCTCGGCCACGGCGCGCTGCGAAGGATAGCTGCGCATGGCGGGCGGCTCGCGCAATTCGGCTAGCCACTTGGCGTAGCGGCCCGGCGCCTGCTCCGGCTGCGTTGCCATCATGCCGAAGCCTTCCAGGTTGATGAAGCGGCTGATGCGTTCGGGCCGCACGCCCGCGTACAGGCCGGCCACGTTGGCGCCCATGCTGTGACCGAGCAGATTGACGGGTGCTTCCGGCGAATAGTGCAGCAGCATGGCGTCCAGGTCGGCCAGGTAGTCGGGGAACCAGTAGGTATCGGACTGCGTGTAGTCGCTCAGGCCAAAGCCGCGCCAGTCGGGCGCGATCACGTGCCAGTCGCCTTGCAACTCGTCGACGACGAACTGGAACGAGGCGGCCACGTCCATCCAGCCGTGCACCATGAACAGGATGGGCGCGCCTTCGCGGCCCCAGTGGCGCACATGCGTGCGGGCGCCGCGGATGTTGATGAATTCGGAACGGGAAAGTTTCATGGGTTTCATCTGATTGCCTGCCTTGAAAGTGGCGCAGATGGCGCCACATGCTGTGTCTGTAGATAGGTTGGACATAAAAGTACGACCGTTCGATAATTATACCGGATTGACGGTCGGCGCTCGGACTTGTCCTGCAACAGCGTAAAATAGCGCAAAACTTTCGCGTCCGGCCGCGCCCGGCGCTTCCACCACCGCCACAGGCTGACGATGACACTCTACCAATTGGGCGACTATGCGCCGCAGATTGATGCTTCCGCTTTTGTTGCCGACACAGCCAACGTGATCGGCAAGGTGACCCTGGAAGCGAATACGTCCGTATGGTTCGGCGCCACGATTCGCGGCGACAACGAACGCATCACCGTGGGCGCCAACAGCAATGTGCAGGAAGGCGCCGTGCTGCATACGGACCCGGGCTACCCGCTGGACATCGGCCGGAACGTGACCATTGGCCACCAGGCAATGTTGCATGGATGCACGATCGGCGATGGCGCCCTGATCGGCATCCAGGCCGTGATCCTGAACGGCGCGAAGATCGGCAAAAACTGCCTGGTCGGCGCGGGCGCGCTGGTCACGGAAGGCAAGGAATTTCCCGACAATATGCTGATCATCGGCTCACCGGCGAAAGCCGTGCGGGCCCTGACGGCAGACGATATCACCAGGCTACAAGGCAACGCCGTGAACTATGTGCAGCGCGGCCAGCTATTTAATACGCAACTCAAGAAGATTGGATAAGAGAATGACGACTGAAACCACGGGCGCCGTCAGCGCAGCCGTTAGCGGCCAGGATACCCTGCAAAAATTTATTTTCGACAACGCCGCCGTGCGCGGCCAGTTCATCGACGTATCGACCACCTGGCAGGAAGTGGTGTCGCGCCACGCCTATCCGACGGCCGTGAAAAAAGTGCTGGGCGAAATGGTGGCCGCCGCCGCCCTGCTGTCCGCCAACCTGAAATTCAACGGCTCCATCATCATGCAAATCCACGGTGACGGTCCCGTGCGCCTGATGGTGGTCGAATGCGATTCCGACCTGCGCCTGCGCGCCACGGCCAAGCTGGACCCGGACGCCACCATCCCCGACGTGGCCACCGTGCCGCAATTGCTCAACGCCACGGGCAAGGGCCGCTTCATCATCACCCTGGACCCGGCCGACAAGGTGCCGGGCCAGCAGCCGTACCAGGGCATCGTGCCGCTGGACGGCGACGACATGGCCACCGTGATCGAAAACTACATGTTGCGTTCGGAACAGCTCGACACGCGTCTGTGGCTGGCCACGGACGACACCGTCTCGCGCGGCCTGCTGCTGCAAAAACTGCCGCACCATGGCGGCAAGGCCGAGGCGACGCCCGTGTCGGAAGAAGACGCGCTGGACACGTGGAACCGCGCCGTGATGCTGGCATCGACCCTGAAAGAGACGGAAATCCTGTCGACGGACATCGATACCCTGATGCAGCGCTTGTTCTGGGAAGAGACGATCCGCGTCTTCGACCCGCTGCACCCGAGCTTCCATTGCAGCTGCACGCGCGAAAAAGTGGGCAATATGCTCAAGATGCTGGGCGAGGAAGAAGTCAACAGCACCCTGGAAGAAGTGGGGCAAGTGGGCGTGAACTGCGATTTCTGCGGCCAGCATTATGAATTCGACAAGGTCGATTGCGCGCAGCTGTTCATCACGGATGCGCCGGCCGAGGTCTTGATTCCGCCAGCCGCCAGCATCAACTAAGCATTACAGTTTCGCCATGAATCTGCCGCGCCGCCCTTGAGGCGGCGCAATCGTTTCCACTGTCATCGTTCCGTCATCAGTTCGTCATCAGCCCGTCACGCGCCGCCGTTACGCTGCGCAGCTTGTATTACTTCCCACTTTCCACAGGCTGATGATGACCACCCACTTGACGCTGGCCCTGCGCCGCCATTCCTTCCACGTTTTGCTGGGCGCGTGCGCCGCGGGCTTGAGCTTGCCGGCCCTGGCGCAAACGGCCGTGGCCGCCGCCGTGGCATCCGCCGTGGCATCCGCCACGACCGACATGGCAGCCGCTGCCGCCCCGGCTGCCGACGACAACGTCCCGATGGCCACCGTGGAGATTTCCTCGCGCAAGACGCGCTCCTCGGTTGCCCTGAGCAAGAATGAAATCCAGAAAATCCTGCCCGGCACGAATCCCCTGAAAGCCCTGCAAACCTTGCCAGGCGTCAGCTTCCAGACGGCCGATCCTTGGGGCAACAACGAGCAGAACCTGTCGCTGTTCGTGCATGGCTTTTCCGGCCAGCAACTCGGTTACACCATGGATGGCGTGCCGCTGGGCGACCAGCAGTACGGCAACTACAACGGCCTGTCGCCGCAGCGCGCCGTCATCAGCGAAAACGTGCGCAGCGTCGTGCTGTCCTCGGGTGCGGGCGACCTGGCGACGGCCTCGACCAGCAACCTGGGCGGCACCATCGAAACCTATTCCAGCGATCCGCTGGCCACGCAAGGCGCCAGCGTGCAGCAGACGGTGGGCAGCCACCGCACCTCGCGCACATTTGCCCGCTACGACACGGGCGTTTTCGGCGACGGCAGCAGCGCCTATTTTTCCATCCTGCACCACGAAGCGCGCGCCTGGGATTTCGATGCGCGCCAGGGCGGCGACCAGTTCAATGCCAAATACGTCAACCGCAGCGAGGCGGGCAAGCTGACCCTGTTCTTCAATTACTCGGACAAGATCGAGCCGAACGAAGACAGCACCGTGCACGTGGCGGGCGAAACGAGCGCACCGTACACGCGCCCCTTCCTGTACCCCGACTTCAAGGCGGCCCTGAATTACCTGTCGCCCACGGGCGCCACGCCTGCCGCGGACGGCAACAATTACCGCAATTACTACAGCGATGCGCAGCGCACCGATTACCTGGCCTACGCCAAGTTCGACGCCAACTTGTCCGATGGCATGACCTGGTCCAACCAGGTGTATTACCACAAGGATGACGGCGCCGGCGTGGTGGCCGGCCCCATCGGCGTGGCCGGCTTGCCGGGACTGTTCAGCGTGTACTACCCGAAACAGAACCTGAAACAGGTGTTCGGCAACTCGGGCTACGCCGTGCGCACGACGGAATACGACATCAAGCGCGGCGGCTTCATCTCCACCGTGCGCAAGGAAATCGGCGAGCACCAGCTGGAAGCGGGCCTGTGGCTGGAACAGAACCGCTCGTCCGCCTACCGCCGCTGGTATGCGCTCGACGTCAACAACCCCACCTCGCCGTATGACCGCCCCAGCAATCCTTTGATCACGCAGTACGGCAGCGAGATCGACAACAAGGTGGTGCAACTGCACTTGCAGGATGAATGGCGCATCCGCCCCGATATCGCCCTGCAGGCCGGTTTCAAGTCCAGCCTGCAGTTTGCCGACGGTCAATTCCCCGTGCAGCCGGCGCTGGGCGCCATCGCGGGCGGCTCGACGGCCTTGCCGGTCGGCACCATCAACACGAAAAAATGGTTCCTGCCGCAAGTGGGCGCGCGCTGGGACTTCACGCCGCAAGACCAGCTGTACTTCAACATCCAGAAAAACATGCGCCAGTTCGTCACCTATGGCGGCGGCGGCGCCTCGCCGTGGAGCTTGTCGAGCCAAGCTGCTTTTGATCTGTTCAAGCGCGACGCCAAGCCGGAAACGGCCCTCACCTATGAAGTGGGCGTGCGCGGCAGCCATCAGCTGAACCTGGGCGCCATCACGGCCATCGATGGCCAGGTCAACGTCTACCACGTCGATTTCAGCAACCGTTTGCTGCAGATCAGCCCCACGCCCGTGATTTCCTCCATCATCGGCGGCAATCCCGTGCTGGCCAACGTGGGCAGCGTGCGCACGGACGGCATCGATATCGCGGGCACCGTGCACTTTGGTAACAATTTTTCGTTCTACAATGCCCTGTCGTACAACCGCTCGCAGTACGCGGACAATTACAACAATGGCGCCGCGCTGGTCTTGACCGCTGGCAAGAACGTACCGGGCTCGCCGGAATGGCTGAACAAGTTCGTGGCTTCGGCCACGTTTGGCGATATCGAAGTGCAACTGACGGGAGACTATGTGGGCAAGCGCTACGCGACGTACACCAACGATTTGTCGGTCCCCAGCTATTTCCTGATGGGCCTGGGAGTGTCGGGCAAGCTGCCGGCCATGGCCGGCTGGCTGAAAAACCCGCGCTGGCGCGTGAACGTCAGCAACCTGGCCAACCGCGAAGGATCGCTGAACGTGGTCGTGGGCGCGGCCGACAAGACGTACAACACCTTCCCCATCGCCCCGCGCCAGGGCTTCCTGACCTTGACGGCGGATTTCTGATGCGCTCACCCATCCTCCCGCAACGGCACTTTTCGCGCCGCAACTTCGTCCAGGCGGCCGTGGGCGGCCTGGCCCTGGCGGCAGCACCGGGCTTTGCCGCCAGCCTGCTGGCCACGCCCCCGAGCCGCCCGCTCGTGTTCGCCCACCGGGGCGCCAGCGCCCTGCGCCCCGAGCATACCCTGGCGTCGTACGCCAAGGCCATCCTCGACGGTGCCGACTACGTCGAGCCGGACCTGGTGGCCACGCGCGACGGCATCCTCGTGGCGCGCCACGAAAGCAACCTGATCGACACCACCGACGTGGCGCGCCGGCCCGAGTTTGCCAGCCGGCGCGGCAAGAAGATGGTCGACGGCGAATGGCACGAAGGCTGGTTCGTTGACGACTTCACCCTGGCGGAACTGAAAACCCTGCGCGCCATCGAACGCTTGCCGAAAGTCCGCACCGGCAACACCTTGTACGATGGACAATTCCAGATCCCCACGTGGGAAGAAATCATCGATTTTGTTGCAGCGCAATCTGCCGCCAGCGGCCGCGTCATCGGCCTCGTGCCGGAGCTGAAAAGCTCGACCTACTTCCGCGATGCGGGTCTGGCGCTGGAAGACCGTTTCCTGTCGACCATGCTGGCGCACGAATACACGCGCCGCGCGCCGATCGAAATCCAGTCCTTCGAAGTGGCGAATCTGAAGTACCTGCGCGAGAAGCTGGGACGGCGCGCCAACGTGCGCCTGATGCAGCTGGTGGTGGGCGGCGACGTGCGTCCGATGGATGTCGTCAAGGCGGGCGGAAAGTTAACGTTTGGACAAATGACCACACCGGCCGGCCTGCGCGACATCGCCGCCTACGCGGACGTGGTGGCGCCGCCAACGCGAGCAATCATCGCGCTGGGCGCCGACCAGCGCCTGGCAAAACCCTCGTCCATCGTCGACGATGCACACCAGGCCGGTTTGCTGCTGCACACGTGGACCTTCCGCCCGGAAAACCGTTTCCTGGCGGCCGACTTCCGCGATGGCAATGGCGAGAATGCGCGCAACGAAGCCGGTTCCGTGGCGGAAATGCGGCGTTACATCGAGACGGGACTGGACGGCTTTTTCAGCGACGATCCCGGTTTGGGACGCATCGCCGCCGGATAAACATTTGGTAACAAATTCTTTTTCAGGGCGTGGCCGGCGGCTACGCCCTTATTATTCGTTTCTTGAATTTCTGAAATTGGAATTTGAAATTAGACATATATCGCCAACTCCATTATTGTGCAATGCAACAACAGACCATTCATGGAGGGCATATGTCCACTTTTACCAACACCTACAGCAACGACAACGACAACTACTTCAGCAACCTGGGCCGTGCGACGCGCGCCTTCCTGGGCGCCCTGCTCGCTTCCAAGCCGTACAGCGAACTGGCCCAGAAGGAAGTCATCGCCAGCGCGACGACCAGCGCCGACGACGAACGCTATGTACGCCCAAGCAAGCGCGATTTCGCCCTGCTTAACTCGGAAGCAAACCGCTACGAAAAGCTGATGCCTAACCTCGCAGCCGAGTTGCGTTTCTTGGCCTCGCGCGGCTAACTAAATACTGAAAGGATTTTTATATGATGTTTCTCGAAACCGCACTGATCGCCGTAGCCGTCGTCGTTACCGGCATCCATTTCTACCTGATCTCGACCGGCAAGGCGCGTTTCTGATCAGCAAGCAGCAAGGCAATAGTGTGCAGCAGTACAAGGTAACAATATGACATGTCAGCCTGGCAATCGGTCCAGGCTGGCAAGCGGGAAGTGGGTACGACTTAGTGCGGCGCAGCAGCGTCCACCGGCGTTTCCTGCAGTGGCGGGGTTTGGCCCTTGCGCACGATCTGCACGAAAATCTCATTCTGTTTGACCATGCCCAGCTCATAGCGGGCACGCTCCTCGACGGCGCCCGTACCATCTTTCAGGTCGCGCACTTCGGATTCGAGCTTGGCGTTGCGCGCCTTCAATTCCATATTCTTTTTATTCGCCACCGCCACCTGGGCTTCCATGTCGGCAACGCGCAGCCAGCCGCCTTTACCCAGCCAGAGGGGAAATTGGATCAGCAGCAGCAGGGCTGCCAGGGCGAGCGTAATCAGGCGCATGGGGTAGTCGGTTAACAAACCGGCCGGATATCTCCGGCCGGCCAGTGGGTTTTACATCAGCTTACTTCAGATTATAGAACGCATCGCGGCCAGGGTAGCTGGCGATGTCGCCCAGGTCTTCCTCGATACGCAGCAGCTGGTTGTACTTGGCCATGCGGTCCGAACGCGACATCGAGCCGGTCTTGATCTGCAGGGCGTTCGTGGCAACGGCGATATCGGCGATGGTCGAATCTTCCGTTTCGCCCGAGCGGTGCGAAATGACGGCCGTGTAGCCGGCGCGCTTGGCCATTTCGATGGCGGCGAAGGTTTCCGTCAGCGTGCCGATCTGGTTGATCTTGATCAGGATCGAGTTGGCGATGCCTTTCGAGATGCCTTCTTTCAGGATCTTGGTGTTGGTGACATACAGGTCGTCGCCGACCAGTTGCACTTTCTTGCCCAGTTCCTTGGTGAGGATCGCCCAGCCGTCCCAGTCGCCTTCATGCATCGCGTCTTCGATCGAGATGATCGGGTACTTGTCGCACCAGGTCGCCAGCAGGTTGGTGAACTCGGTGGCCGTCAGGCTCAGGCCTTCGCCTTCCATTTCGTACTTGCCGTTCTTGTAGAACTCGGACGCGGCGCAATCGAGGCCGATGGCGATCTGCGTGCCTGGCTCGTAGCCCGCTTCTTCGATGGCCTGGATGATCAGCTTGATGGCTTCTTCATGGTTGGCCAGCGATGGCGCGAAACCGCCTTCGTCGCCCACGTTGGTGTTCAGGCCCTTCTTGTGCAGGATCTTTTTCAGCGTATGGAACACTTCCGCGCCGTAGCGGACGGCTTCCTTGAACGACGGGGCGCCCACGGGAATGATCATGAATTCCTGGATGTCCAGGTTGTTGTCGGCGTGCGCGCCGCCGTTGATGACGTTCATCATCGGCACTGGCATCTGCATGGCGCCCGAACCGCCGAAATAGCGGTACAGCGGCAAGCCCGCTTCTTCGGCGGCAGCCTTGGCCACGGCCATGGAGACGGCCAGGATGGCATTGGCGCCCAGGCGCGATTTGTTTTCCGTGCCGTCCAGGTCGATCAGGGTACGGTCCAGGAAAGCCTGTTCATTGGCGTCCAGGCCCATGATGGCTTCGGAGATTTCGGTATTGATGTTTTCGCATGCTTGCAGCACGCCCTTGCCGAAGTAGCGCTTGGCGTCGCCATCGCGCAATTCCACGGCTTCGCGCGAACCGGTCGAGGCACCCGACGGCACGGCCGCGCGGCCCATCACGCCCGATTCCAGCAACACATCGCATTCGACGGTCGGGTTACCGCGCGAGTCCAGGATTTCGCGACCGATAATATCAACAATAGCACTCATGTCATTCTCCAAAGTTAAGCGTAACAGGGGCTGCACACTGCGTTCTGATGCGCAATTGCACAAAGGGGGCAAAGAAACTCCCGGCGGGAACCATCTGGCCGGGAGCTGTCTTACGGGTAATACTGTCGCAAGCGACCCGCGTTATTCCGCGGCGGCGTTGGCTTCCTTGTGCGCCAGCGCTGCCTTGATGAACGAGGTAAACAGCGGATGGCCGGTGCGTGGCGTCGACTTGAACTCGGGATGGTATTGCACGCCCATATACCATGGGTGGGCATTTTCACCCGTGCGCGGCAATTCCATGATTTCGCACAAATCTTCGCTCGGCGTGCGGGCCGAGACGATCAGGCCAGCCGCTTCGACACGGGCCAGGTAGTGATTATTGGCTTCGTAGCGATGACGGTGACGCTCGGTCACCACGCTGCCGTAGATCTCGGCGGCGAGGGTGCCCGGATTGACGGCGCAGGTCTGCGCGCCCAGGCGCATGGTACCGCCCAGGTCCGAGTTTTCATCGCGCAACTCGACTTTACCATCGTGGTTTTGCCACTCATTGATCAGTGCAACGACAGGTTGATCCGTATCAAGGTCGAACTCGGTCGAATTCGCGTTCGGCATGCCAGCCTTGTTGCGCGCGTATTCGATCAGGGCCACTTGCATGCCCAGGCAGATGCCCAGGTAAGGGATCTTGTTTTCACGGGCGAACTGGGCCGCCTTGATCTTGCCTTCCACGCCGCGCTTGCCGAAACCGCCCGGCACCAGGATGGCGTCGTACTTGGCCAGGTTCTCGCAACCGGTCGTTTCGATTTCTTCCGAATCGATGTACTCGATGTTGACGCGGCTTTCCGTGTGGATGCCGGCGTGGCGCAGCGCTTCGATCAGCGACTTGTACGATTCCGTCAGCTCGACGTACTTGCCGACCATGCCGACGGTCACTTCCGCCTTCGGGTGTTCCATCGTGTAGATCAGCTTGCTCCAGATCGACAGGTCGGCCGGGGCCGGATCGAGGTCCAGCGCATCACAGATGATCTTGTCGAGGCCCTGGTCGTGCAGCATCTGCGGCACCTTGTAGATGGTGTCGACGTCCCACACGGAAATGACGGCGTCTTCCTCGATGTTCGAGAACAGCGAGATTTTCGCGCGCTCGTCTTCCGGGATGGCGCGGTCGGCGCGGCACAGCAAGGCGTTCGGCAAGATGCCGATTTCGCGCAGCTTTTGCACCGAGTGCTGGGTCGGCTTGGTCTTCAGTTCACCGGCCGAGGCGATGTAAGGCACCAGGGTCAGGTGGACGAAGGCCGTGTTCTTGCGGCCGGCGCGCAGGCTCAGCTGACGCGCCGCTTCCAGGAATGGCAACGATTCGATATCGCCGACGGTGCCGCCGATTTCGCACAGGGCCACGTCGTAGCCTTCGGCGCCACGGCGGATGTAATCCTGAATTTCATTGGTGATATGCGGAATCACCTGCACGGTCTTGCCCAGATATTCGCCCCGGCGTTCCTTGCGGATCACCGATTCATAGATCTGGCCAGTGGTGAAGTTATTCACCTTTTTCATGCGGGTGGAGATGAAGCGCTCGTAGTGACCGAGGTCGAGGTCGGTTTCGGCCCCGTCGTCGGTGACGAATACTTCACCGTGTTGCATAGGGCTCATCGTGCCAGGATCGACGTTGATATACGGGTCGAGCTTGAGCATGGTGACTTTAAGGCCGCGCGATTCGAGGATCGCGGCGAGGGAGGCGGCGGCAATCCCTTTTCCAAGGGAAGACACAACGCCACCAGTGACGAAGACAAATTTGGTCATTGCAGATGGTGCCGAACGGCACGTGCGGGAAATTGAAATTATACACTAAAGCCCGCCTGCGTCGCCCCCCGCGCGTGGAAATTTGCGCCAAATACCGACTATCCCTCCCCCTCCTGCTGTCTACGCACAACAAAATTACCTGATAGCAATAATTGAAATATTTCCAATTCCATACTTTGTGTGGGCGAGCGAACAGACCCTGCCGGGCCCTGGCCGCAGACTGGGATTTTTCAACAGGAGGTCCACCATGAGCTACGAAGAACGCGACGCCTACGGCATGTATGTCAACCGCGGCCACAAAGGCCCCGGCCCTGAACTGATGGGTGCCGACACCCTGATCGGCGACCATGTGCACAACGCCAAGGATGAACACCTGGGCGAAATCAAGGAAATCATGATCGACATGCGCAGCGGCAAGATCGCTTATGCCGTCATGTCGCACGGCGGTGTCTTCACCATCGGCGAAAAACTGTTCGCCGTGCCCTGGGAAGCGCTGCTGCTCGACACCGTCAACAAGCGCTTCACCCTGAACGTCGACAAGGAACGCATCGAAAACGCGCCCGGCTTCGATACCGATAACTGGCCGAACATGGCGGACCAGACGTGGGCCAATTCGATCCACAGTTACTACGGCACCACGCCGCGTGAGTATTAATTAAGCCAAAGCGCGGGGCTGAGGTCTGCTCTAAAAGCGGTACTCCAGCCCCGCCACATAGGTCCTGCCCCGCGCCGTGCTCAGCGGCGTGTTGTCCTGCGACTGCGACGGCATCGAGTTCAGGCGGTTCAGCGCTTCCGAAAAATCCTTGTTCATGGCGTTCTGCACGGACAGGCGCAGGAACAGGTTTTTCGACACCTGGTAACTCGCATACAAGTCGATCACGGCCGGGATCTTCGGATTGCCAGCCTTCAGCACTTCACCCGTCGCTTCATCAGCTTCGTTGTCCGGCGACAGGCGGCGGTTCGATCCCGTGTGCTTGATGATGGCGCCGATCTCCATTTTATTGTCCAGCAAACGCGTGCCCACGTCGAGATTGTAATAAGTGCTGGGCAGCTCGCTGATGTCGGCCGCGCCAAACCAGGCGCTGGCGATCGAGGTGGGCTGGCTGGTCTGTTCACGCGTGTACGACAGGCGCGCATACGCCGAGCCCAGCTGGTACTGCGCTTCCAGCTCCCAGCCCCGCGTGCGCACGGGCGTGGCCGAGTTGATGTAGATATACATATTCGTCATGTAGTCATCGACATTCTGCCAATCATTGGCAAGCACTTCCGCGATATTGCACTTGCGGCCGCGGTCGCACACGAGGAAGGACTGGCTGGTGATATAGCCATCAATCTTGCTCTTGAAATACAGCGCCTTGAAATTCAGCACGTCATTCTTGCTCAGCAAGCCATGCAGGCTGGAATTGAAGCCCAGCTGATAGGTCGTCGCTTTCTCGCCCTTCAGAAACGGATTCATCGAAGCCCCGCCGTCATTCGAGAAAAACACTTCCTGCGGATTCGGCCCGCGCATGGTGCGCTCGGCGCTGGCAAACGGCTGGAACCACGGTGTCACTTGCGCGGAAACGAGCAGCGAAGGGTTGATGCCGTGTTCTTTCAGCGCAATATTGCTCGCCCCTTGCGGGAAACACTGCACGCGCGGATCGCAGGCGGGCTTGTGGCCGGTCAAATCAAAGTGCGTGGTGTTCAGGCCCGCATTGACCTGAACCATGCCACGGTTGTATTGCAGGCCTACGTACAGACTGCTGATCTTTTGCACGCCCTCGGGGCCGAAGGTATTGTTTTCAATCGATTGCTGGTTCGCATCCGGATTGTCCGGGTCGTCGACAAGGCTTTCCACGTGCTTGCTGTACTTGTTGCGCATCAGCTTGCCGCCCACCGTCACCATCGCATCGCCGCCGGCCAGCTTGAAGCTGCTGGTGTTGTTGATATCGAAGGCGTCGGCGCGGTTGGCCGCATTCGTGTTGATGAAATTGGTCAGCGCTTCGGGCATGTATTTCTGGTTGCCACGGCTGCTGCTGGCCACCACATTGAGGTCGATCAATTCCGAAAACGGCGTGTAGTGATATTTGACGTAGTAGTCATCACTCTGGATATCGCGGCGCGTAAACGTGTTGCGGTAATCGCGTGCCGACAGTTCCAGCGAGTGGAAGTCGCTCAATCTGAGATCCAGCTTGAGCAACTGCGATTTCGGTTTTTGCTTGTAATAGCGGTTGTAGCCGAAACCGAATTCCTCGCTGTTGACGCCCTTCGCATTCTTGTAGTTGTTGCCGATTACGCTCGCGCTGGTGGCGGCCATGAAGCCTACGCTGCCGCCATCGAAGGCCGGGTTTTTCATGGCCACGGCCAGCATGGCGCTGCGTCCGACACCGTTGTTCCCTGTCGACATCTTCGTGCGCGCGCCCACCTTTTCGCCGGCGAAGACCACGTCATCGACGCCGATGGTGCGGAAGTTGGCGCTGCCGGCCAGTGCATTGACGCCATCGCCGCCGACCACATTGCCGCGTGACACGTCCACGCCGATGATGAAGTTCGGGTCGATCAGGGCGCCGAACTGGCTGCTGGGCACGCCGCCGTGCGACACGGACGACGGTGCGCTGCCATAGTAATTCTGGCTCACGCCATCGACCATCATGTTGACGCGGCCCAGGCCCGACAAGCCGCGGATGTTGACGCTGACGGCGCCCTGCGCCGGATCGATCTGGGTAAACGTGCCCGGCATGCTGCGCACGATCTGGTCCACGGGTTGCAAGCGCGTGTCCGCGCCGCGTGCGCTGACGGCGCCCGGTTTTTCCAGCGCCTGCTGTTCCGCCGGAACCGTTTCACCCGATACATTCAGCGGCGAAAACACCACCTTGCCGTCGCTACTTTCTTGCGCCCATGTCTGCTGCGCCAGCAACGCCATGCAGACGCCCACGGCTCGTGTCATTGTCTTGATATGCATACACCCTCGATTTGTTATGTAATTGAAAAAATGCGAAAAATCAGCTGGCGCCGTGGCCGCTCTCGGCATCGAGCTTGAACGACACGGGCAAGGTCACCGTCACTGTGCCCTGGCGCAATACGCTGTCGGGCGGCGCCGGCAGCGGCTGCGCGCGCTGCAGCACTTGCAGCGCTTCGCGGTCGAGCAGCACCGTGCCCGATGAAGTGACCAGTTCGCTGGCCAGCAGCTTGCCGTCGCGGTCCACCTGGAAGCGTACCCAGGCGGCGCCGGCCCGCTTGCGCTGGCGCGCGTCGCCCGGATAGCGTTTGAAATGGGCCAGGTGGCTGAGCACCCGGCTTTGCCAGCTGGCGGGCGCTGCGCTGGCGGGCGGCGTGTCGCTGTCGAACGGCGCCGCCTGCGGACCGCGCACCGAACTTGGCGCCGGCGTGGCGCTGCTGCTGGCCTGGGCTTGCATGGATGCTTCCCTGGCGGCATCCTTGCCGGGATCTGGCGACGGACTGGCTTCTGCCTTCGCTTCTTTTTCGGCCGCGACGATTTTCGGCGCGGCGGCGCGCGCCAGCACGGGCAGCGCTTGCTGCCTGGTCGTACTCTTTTTCGGTTGGGCTGCGCTGGACGCGGCCGACTGGCGCGCCCCTGCCGCTGCTGCCTGTTGCGTCTCCGGCGACATCGCTTGCGCGGCAAATACGACCATCACGCTGGCGGGCGGCTGCGCGGGCGCGACGGCGACGGGCTGCCAGGCCGCACACAGCAGCAGCGACAGTGCGGTAGCCGCCACCAGCGACGTGGCGATGCCCCAGCTCAATACCGGACGGGGATTCACCCTTCCTCCCGGCCCACCAGGCCCACTTTCAGATAGCCGGCCTGGCGCAGGGCATCCATCACGCCCAGCACGTCTTCATACGCGGCTTGCTTGTCGGCCTGGAAAAACAGCGTGCGCTGGCGGTCGCCGCCCGTCTGTGCATCGAGCAGGCTGCCCAGCTGCCCGCGCGCCACGGGCGACTCGCCCAGGTACAGGCTGTGGTCGGCTTTCAGGGAAACGAACACCGGTTTTTCGGGGCGCGGCTCGGGCTTGGCCGTGGCGGCCGGCAAGTCGATCTTCAGGTCGACGGTGGCCAGCGGCGAGACCACCATGAAGATGATCAAGAGCACCAGCATCACGTCGATGAAGGGCGTGACATTGATCTCACTCAATTCCGGCATGTCGGCCGTGTCGTCGTCCTGCGATGGGAAAAGGCTGGCCATGGCTCAGGCCTGCTGGCGCACGTCGAGGTCGCGGCTCAGCATCAGCAGCACTTGCGCGGAAGCGGCCCGCAGCTGCGCCTTGTACTGATTGATGCCACGGCTCAAGACGTTGTAGATGACGACGGCGGGTATCGCCGCCACCAGGCCCAGCGCTGTCGCCAGCAAGGCTTCCGCGATACCGGGCGCGACGGTCGCCAGATTCGTGCTCTGGCTGACGGCGATGCCGATAAAGCTGTTCATGATGCCCCACACGGTGCCGAACAGGCCCACGAACGGCGCCACGGCGCCGATGCTGGCCAGTAAACCGATGCCTTGCGTCATGCTGCGTACCTTGTGCGCGATCAATTGCTCCTGGCGAAACCCGGCCCGCTCCTTCAGGGCCGCCGCCGGCGCGCTGGCATGCGACAGACTCAGTTCCTGCTGCACCTCGGCCAGCAGCTGCTGCGCCAGCGAATTGCTGCCTGCGCCCTCTACTTTGACGGCCGCGTCCGGCAAGGACGTTGCCGTCTTCAGCATGGCGACGGCTTGCGCCGCCGCGCGCCGCGCTTGCAGCAAGCTGGCACCCTTCACCAGCAAGACCACCCAGGTGGCCAGCGCGGCGAGCAGCAAGCCGATGAGCACGCTTTTGACGATCTGGTCGGCGGCGAAGAACATGCCCAGCGGCGACATATCGTGCGGTAAGGCGGACGCTTGCGCCGTGGCATGGAACAGGGAAAGAAACACGCCGCCGGCGGCGGCTTTGATACAGAGGATACGCATGGGAGCTTCAACAGGTAACAGGCATGGCTGCGCCAACGGCGCGCACGCGCATGCAAAAAAATCGGAAAAACTACCTGGCTGCTGCGAAGAAGCTTGCTGGGGAGGAGTGCCGGGCTGAACGCCCGGCGGAGTTACAACGAATTACTTGGCGCTGGCGACGGCGGGTGCCGCCACCGGCGTGTACCACACAAAATCCGCCTGCGGCGCCAGCACCGTGGCGCCCTGCTGCGCCAGTACCAGCACCAGCGGCGCGGGGCCGCCCGTCAAGTCCTGCACATGCAGCGGCACGCCCAGGTCCTTGTGCGCATGGTAGGCGCCGGCGATCAGCACGGCGGGCGCGGGCGCGGCCAGCAGGCGCTCGGCCATGCGGCGGTCGCGCTGCTGCTGCACCGACAGCATGGCGGCCAGGCGCGGCGCATCGATCTGGTTGTCGTGCATGACGCGGATGATATCTTTAAGTTTGTCATGCACCTTGCCATCGTTGGCCAGATTCGAATGCTTGCCCTGCACGGCCGGCTGGTCGACAAACAGTTGCTTGATCTCGCTGCGGTCCAGGTTGGCCGACCAGACGGGATACGGCGCGCGCATCACGGTCATGACCAGGTCGCCATATTGCGCCCACTTCCAGCTCGGCTGCCAGGCCAGCAGCTCGGCCACGTGTTCGGGGCGCACGACGGGGTCCGTCTGCAGCCACGGCTTGACCTTGTCCACCTTCGCTTGCTGGTCCGGGTTCAGCATTTCCAGCAGCACGCTGCCTTGCGGACGCTGGCCCTGCAATTGCTGCAACAGCCACTGCTCGATCCGGTGGTGGCTGAGCTGGTCATGCTGCTCGCCCACGATGACCCTCGGGGCGGCGGCCAGCTGGGCCAGCAATTGCTCGGCAGTCAAGCGCTGGCCGCTGCGCAGGTCGACGATCTCGCCCAGCTGGCGCACATCCTGCGCCGTGGCGGCGGAGGCCGTGCCAGTGGCGGGCGCGACGCTGCTGCAGGCGCTCAGGGCCAGCACGCAGGCGGGCAGGACGGCGGCGAGGGACAAAGGGAATTTCATGACATGGCCTTTCGGGTGGATGCACGCATTGCAAAATAACTACTGGCGGGCATTTTAATAGAAATGATTCTCATTTACAACCAATGCACGACGCGCCATGCGGATTTTTTTACAAGCGGCAAAAAATTAACTGGCGCTTCAGTGAAATCCCCGGGCGCGGAGTAGAATAAAAAAAACGGAGGACTTGCGTGAATCAAACTGACCAGTTGTCGGTACTGAAAAAACCGCTGCCAGAATCTCTTGCTGCCGTACTTTCCCTGATCTTTGCCGACCGCTTTTCCATGACGCAAGCCATGCGCGCACACCATGGCCGCGACGAGTCGAGCTATCCCCCCATGCTGCCCGATGCCGTCATCTTCGCCCATTCCACCGAGGAAGTGGCGGCCGCCGTCAAGCTGTGCAGCGCGCACGACGTGCCCGTCATCGCCTACGGCAGCGGCACCTCGCTCGAAGGCCACGTGCTGGCCCTGCATGGCGGCGTGACGATTGATCTGTCGCAAATGAATCACATGGTCGCCGTGCACAATGAAGACTTGACGGCCACCGTGCAGGCGGGCGTGACACGCAAGCAGTTGAACGAGGACATCCGCGACACGGGCCTGTTCTTCCCCATCGATCCGGGCGCGAATGCCTCGCTGGGCGGCATGGCGGCCACGCGCGCCTCGGGCACAAACGCCGTGCGCTACGGCACCATGCGCGAAAACGTGCTGGCCCTGACGGTGGTCACGGCCGACGGGCGCATCATCAGGACGGGGACCCGGGCGAAAAAATCGTCGGCCGGCTACGACCTGACGCGTTTATTTGTCGGCAGCGAAGGGACCCTGGGCATCATTACGGAAGTGACCGTGAAACTGTATCCGCTGCCCGAAGCGATCTCGGCCGCAGTGTGCTCGTTCCCCGGCACGGGCGAGGCCGTCAGCGCCGTGATCCAGACCATCCAGATGGGTATTCCTGTGGCACGGGTCGAGTTTCTCGATGAAAACGGCGTGAAAGCCATCAACGCCTACGACAAGATGGCCTTGCCGGAAAAGCCGCTGCTGCTGTTTGAATTCCACGGCACGCCGGCCAGCGTGGCCGAGCAGGCGCAGCTGGTGCAAGCCATCACGGCGGAACATGGCGCCAGCGATTTCGAATGGGCCAGCCGTCCCGAAGAGCGCTCGCGCCTGTGGGCCGCTCGCCACAACGCGTATTTCGCCCTGCTGCAGATGCGTCCCGGCAGCCGCGCCATTTCCACCGACTGCTGCGTGCCGATTTCGCGGCTGGCTGAATGCATCCTCGCCACCCAGGCCGATTGCGAGGCGCAGGACCTCGTCTATGCCATCATCGGCCACGTGGGCGACGGCAATTTCCACGTGCAGATGCTGGTCGACCCCGACGACCCGGCCGACATCGCGCGCGCCGAAAAGGTCAACAGCGAGATGGTCACGCGCGCCATCGGCATGGACGGCACGTGCACGGGCGAGCATGGCGTGGGCATGCACAAGATGGCTTTCCTCGTGGAAGAACATGGCGAGGGCGCCATCGACACCATGCGCGCCCTCAAGCACGCGCTCGATCCGAAGAACATCATGAATCCAGGCAAGATCGTGCGCTGGTAAAGAAGCGCCATAAGCCTGCAAGCAAAAAATGGGGTCAGACCCGCCGGGTCTGACCCCAGCCTTGGCCATTTTACAACTCCATGCGCATCGGCACGAAAGCGATGCCGCCCGTTTCCACCTTCGGCCCCGTGGCGACAAAGCCCAGGCTTTGATACAGGGGCAAGGCGTAGGCCGAGGAATTGACGGTAAAGGCCGTCACATCGCCCTTGGCCAGCGACGCGTCGCGGGCTGCCTGCCACAAACGGCGCGCCATGCCGCGCCGGTGCAGGGTGCGCGGCACGAACATGTGGAACAGATGCGTGTTGTCGCGCATGGCCACCACGCCGGCCAGTACGCCGTCGATATGCGCGAGCTGGTAGGCGTAATTGGGCAGCGACAGATAGCCTTCGATGGCGGGCTGGCGGCAGTTCTCGATGAACTTTTCCGCCCCCGCGCCGTCCGGGTGCAAGGTCAAAAAGGGCATCAAGTCGTCGATCAGGGCGACGATGGCGGGCGCGTCGGCGACCAGGGCGGGACGCAGTGTCGGTTCGGGGAGTGTCGTCATATTCAAATAATGCCATGCCCTCCTCCCCGCCGGCAACTCTCAGCAAAAATCGCGGCTGCTGGTCCGCAAACGCCCCAGCAAGTGCGACATATCGACCAGGTGCTTGGCCACCAGGTTGCGCACGATGCCCTCCCTTTGCCACACGCCATACACGCCCAGCAGCGGCGCGCTCAGCACTTCGCGCCGCTGGCTTGCCACCAGGTCGGGCCAGACGATGACGTTGACCGTGCCCGTCTCGTCTTCCAGGGTCATGAAGATGACGCCCTTGGCCGTGCCCGGACGCTGGCGCACGGTGACGATGCCGCAGGCGCGCGCCACTTGCCCGCTCGTGTACGTCATCAGCGTGGACGCCGGCATGAAGCGCTGTTCCAGCAATTGTTTGCGCAGCAGCGCCAGCGGATGGCGGCCCAGGGTCAGGCCTTGCGCGCGGTAGTCGCTGACGATGCTCTCGCCTTCCGTCGGCGCGGCCAGCACGGGCAAATCTTCCTCTTGCGTGGTATCGCGCAGCAAGTCCCTGTCGGGTACGGCGCCGGCCGCCTGCCACAGCGCTTCGCGCCGGTGCCCGGCCAGCGCATGCAGCGCGTTGCCGGCAGCGAGCACCTGCAAGTCATGGCGATCCAGGCCGCCACGGCGGGCCAGGTCGGCCACATCGACGAAGGCGGCGATGGCACGCGCATCCTCGATGCGTTGGGCAGCCTGCGCGCGCATGCCGAACAGGCTGTTCAAGCCCAGGCGCACGGCCGGTGCATCACGCTGCCCGCCCTGCCCTGCCGGCGCTTCCAGCGCCGCCTCCCAGCCGCTGACGGCCACGTCGACGGGCAGCACCTGCACGCCATGGCGGCGCGCATCCTGCACCAGTTGCGAGGGACTGTAAAAACCCATGGGCTGGCTGTTGAGCAAGGCGCATAGAAAGGCGGCCGGTTCGTGGCGTTTCAGCCAGGAACTGGCGTAGGTCAGCAGGGCGAAGCTGGCCGCGTGCGACTCGGGAAAACCGTATTCGCCAAAGCCCTCGATCTGGCTGAAGATGGCTTCCGCAAACTTGCGTTCATAATCATTTTTGACCATCGTTTCGACGATGCGTTCCTTGTAATTGTTCATGCCGCCCTTGCGTTTCCAGGCCACCATGGCGCGCCGCAACTGGTCCGCCTCGCCGGGCGTGAAATCGGCCGCGATGATGGCTACCTGCATCACCTGTTCCTGGAAAATCGGGATGCCCAGGGTGCGTCCCAGCGCCTTTTCCAGTCCCTTCGGATACTCGACCGCTTCCTTCTGCTGGCGCCGCTGCAGATACGGATGCACCATGCCGCCCTGGATGGGGCCGGGGCGCACCAGCGCCACCTCGATGACGAGGTCGTAGAATTCACGGGGCCGCAGCCGGGGCAGCATGCTCATCTGCGCGCGAGACTCGATCTGGAATACGCCGATGGTGTCCGCCTGGCACATCATGTCGTAGGTGGCAGGGTCTTCGGCGGGAATATCCTGCAGGCGGAATTCCTCGCCGCGCCGCCCGCTCACCAGTTCCAGGGCGCGGCGCAGGGCCGACAGCATGCCCAGCGCCAGCACATCGACCTTCATCAAGCCCAGCTCTTCCAGGTCGTTCTTGTCCCACTCGATGACGCTGCGCTCGGCCATGCTGGCGTTTTCAATCGGCACCAGACGCGACAGCTTTCCCTGAGCGATGACAAAGCCGCCCGGATGCTGCGACAGATGGCGGGGAAAGCCCAGCAGCTGCTGCGCCAGGCCCGCCCATTGCTGCGACAATTCCGCCTCCGGGTCCAGCCCGCATTCGGCCAGGCGCTCGAGCAGATCGCGCTTGCCGTCGAACCAGCGGTGCGCCTTGGCCACCTTTTCCACGATGGCCAGATCGATCCCCAGCGCCCGCCCGCTGTCGCGCAAGGCGCTCTTCGGCCGGTAGCTGATCACCACGGCCGCCAGCGCGGCCCGTTCGCGCCCATATTTGCCGTAGATATATTGGATGACCTCTTCGCGCCGCTGGTGCTCGAAATCGACGTCGATATCGGGCGGCTCGTTGCGCTCGCGCGACATGAAGCGCCCGACCAGGCAATTGCCGCGCGCCGGGTCCACTTCCGTGATGTGCAGGCAATAGCAGACGGCCGAATTGGCGGCCGACCCCCGGCCCTGGCACAGGATGTTTTGCGAGCGCGCAAAACGCACGATATCGTAGACGGTCAAAAAATACGCTTCGTAGGAAAGATCCCGGATCAGCTCCAGCTCCTGTTCGATCTGCTCCTGCACGTTGGCTGGAATACCGAGCGGAAAGCGCAGGCGCGCGCCCGCATACGTTTCTTCGCGCAGATACGTCGCCGGCGTGTGGCCGTGCGGCACCAGCTCGACGGGATAGTCATAGCGCAGGCTGTCGAGCGAAAACGTGCACAGTTTGGCGATGCGTACGGTTTCCGCCAGCGCTTGCGGCGGATACACATTGGCCAGGCGCAAGCGCGCGCGCAGATGCTGTTCCGCATTTTGCGCCAGCGCATAGCCGCACTCGCCCACGGGTTTGCCCACGCGGATCGCGCACAGGGTGTCGAGCAAGGGCTTGCGCGACCGCACGTGCATGCACACGTGGCCGACGGCCGCCACGGACAAGCCCAGCGCCTGCGCCGCCTCCTGCACGGCGCCGCGGTGCGCGTCATCCTGCGCCCGCTGCAGCAGGTTCAGGCCGATCCAGCTGCGCTCGCGGCCAAAGGTGGATACCATCCACTCTCCCTGCGCGCGCACGGTTTCCGCCTCGACCGCATAGCCGGGCAGCAAGATCATCAGACAGCCGGGCAAGCCCCGCAAATGGGCAAACTCCGCCGCAGGCGCGGTGAAATCATCGGGCGTCAGCAGATAGCGCCCCTTGGCCGCCCGCGTGCGCGCCATGGTGATCAGTTCCGACAAGTTGCCGTAACCATCGATATCGCGCACCAGGGCCAGCAGGGACGGCCCCGGACTGCCGTCGGCCTGCGTCAAATGGAAATGCGCGCCGATAATCAGGTGAAAACCGGCCCGCTTGGCCACCGCATGGGCGCGCACGACGCCGGCCAGCGAACACTCGTCCGTGATGGCCAGCGCCTTGTAACCGAGCTGCACGGAGCGCGCGACCAGCTCTTCCGCATGCGAGGCCCCATGCAGGAAGCTGAAATTGCTCAGGCAGTACAACTCAGCATACTCGGGTAAGACGGCGCCCCACATGATCTACCTCAATACTGTATATAAACACAGCATATTATACTCATCTGGAATCAAGTAGCCGGCTCCAGTCGGATAGTGTTCATTTTGATGGGCACACGGAGCGTCTGCCGGCCGGCACTTGGCTTTGGCCTGTCGCATGACGGACCACATTGATAGTCCGGAAAATCAGTTAGCAACTATGCGAAACTCCGTCGCTGTGGCTACGGGGCGAACTTGATTTCGCTCCCGTTTCAATTCCACGATGCCGTAATTGGACATTGTTTTCAATGTGCGCGACAGGTTGCTCGGTTTACGACCCGTTGTTTCAGCCAAGGCCGAGATGGATTCCGGTTGCGTTTCCAGAATCACGTGCAACAACGCCCGGTTTTCGTCGCTCAGGACTTCCGCCAGCGATTTGATCGAAGTGAACCAGACCTTGGGCTCATCCGCCTTCGGTTTATATATGCCGCGAGCGATGGCGAGCACGCGTTCGCGGATTTTCTCTTGCGGCATGATGCCAATAAAAATCGGTTTCATTGCTTTTTTACCTCCAGCAAAATGCGGTCCACGTCAGCAAAAAAATCATTGATGAGATGCTGCGCATCCTTGAATTCGTATGGCACTCCCTGATCTGACGGATGCCGGTGTTTATGGTCGAATGCCACGATACGTCCCGCATATTTGAATTTCTTTGGCGGCTTTACCATGTGCGCATTGTCGTAACCGAGGATGCGTTTGCCATACGGTTCGTGCAGCGTCAGCGAGTAGCGTATGCCGTGAGGAATCTCATCCGACACCTCCGTCCGCCTGGCTTCTATCTTGATCCAATAACCCCCATCCTGGTCGAGGATGGAGCCATCCAGGTCCAGCAATGTATCAATGGCAGGATCGGTCCTCATGCGGGAAGTATATCATCTGCTGATATGTCACTTCCACGAAAGCGTCAATAGGCGCAGCCTTTGACTCCATCCAGCCAAGACATCGCGAAGCTTTGCACTTATTTTCGTTTATGCTGGTGTTTTATCTTGCCCATCGAGCGCCATGATCGTCCACTTATTAAAATGTTTCGGCACCGTACCCGGCGGCGGCAATGCGGCACTGGTCGTGGAAAACGGCGGCAGCAGCGAAACGGCGCGCCAGGCCTTCGCCCGCGAACGGCAAGTAAGCGCCTGCGTCTTCATCGACCGGCAGGCGGACGGCGGCATCGTGCTCGACTATTTTTACCCCCACACGCGCAGCCCCCTGTGTTTGCACGCCACCCTGGCGGCCGCGCACGTGCTGCTGACGGCGCCCGGCGCCACGGCAACCTTGACGGTGAGCACGGCCATGCGCGGGCAAGCCTTGCAGCTGGTGCGCCGCGCGGAAGGGCTATTCATTGGTTTGACTTCGCAGCCGGCACCGGCCGTCATGCTGGAAAAATATGTGCCGTCCGAACTCATGGGCCAGCACATGCACTTGCTGTCGCCGCCCGTCATCGCCTCCGTCGGCAGTCCGAAGCTGCTGCTGGAAGTGGCCGACCGCACCACCCTGCGCGCGCTGCGGCCGAACCTGGAACTGATCGCCGACTGGAGCGCCCTGCACCAGGTCAGCGGCTGCTACGTGTATTGCCGCACGGGCGAGAGCGAATATGAAGGGCGCAACTTCAACCACCGCGATCCGGCCCTGGAAGACAGCGCCACGGGCGTGGCGGCGGGCGCACTGGCAGCGCATCTGCAACAGTCGCTGCGCCTGCATCAGGGCCACGTGACGCAGCAGCCGTGTCTGATCGAGGTGCAATACAGCGCAGACGCAATCTGGGTGGGCGGCATGGTGCAACGCAGCACCTGAATAGGGCATCGCGCACCAGTACAAGGCAAGCCGGGCAGCGGCCAAAAGAGAATCAACCAGGAAACAACAGTTACAGCAAATTTGTAATAACAAAACAAAGTATCGCTGGTGAATGCTGAAATGATGGCACTAGAATCAAGTCACGAATCTTGCTCATCAGCCACTTGGAGATACTGCGTGCCGACCCTCACCACCTTGCGTCAAGCCATCCTCATCAGCCTGTACGGCAGCGCCGCCCTGGCCGCCTTCAGTCCCGCCGCCATGGCCCAGTCCACGGAAGCGGCCGCCACGGATGGTCCCGTGCAAACGGTCAGCGTGGTCGGCTCGCGCCGGGTCGCCAGCTCCTCCACCGATACGATGGTGCCGGTCGATATCATTCCGATTTCCAAGGTGGCCGAGCAAGGCGGCCAGTTTGACCTGGCGCAATCGCTGCAATACATCTCGCCCTCGTTCAACTCCACGCGCCAGACGGGCGCCGACGGGGCCGACCTGATCGATTCGGCCGCCCTGCGCGGCCTCGGCTCCGACCAGACCCTGGTGCTGGTAAATGGCAAGCGGCGCCACACGACGGCCCTGGTCAACCTGTTTGGCGCGCGCAACCGCGGCAACACGGGCACGGACATGAATGCGATTCCTTTGCTGGCGATCAAGAACGTGCAAGTGCTGCGCGACGGCGCCGCCGCCCAGTATGGCTCGGACGCCATTGCCGGCGTGATCGACATCGAACTGAAGAAAAGCCTGGGCTGCGAAGCGGTGGCCGGCTACAGCCAGTATTCCGCAGGCGACGGCAAGAATTACATGACGTCCGCCTACTGCGGCATCGCGCTGGGCGACAAGGGCACGCTTGCCATCACGGGCGAATACCTGGACCGGGGCCGCTCGAACCGGGCCGACGCGGACAGCATGCGCATCATCGGCGACACCAAATCCAAGAACAAGACCCTGTACGTCAATGGCGACTACGCCACCAGCGGCACAGGCAAGCTGTACTTCACGGCCGGCGCGCAGACGCGCGACGCGTCCAGCGCCGCGTTCGGCCGGGGCGGCATCGGCAGCGACGACATCCCTGCGCGCAATTCGGCCGCCATGTACCCGGACGGTTTCGTACCGTTCATTAACGGCAAGATCGACGACCAGTACGCCACCATCGGCCACCGCAGCCAGATCGGCGAATGGCATGCGGACTTTTCGCAAACCTATGGCTACAACAAGATGCGCTACGACATCAGCCATACCCTGAACGCCTCGATCGCCAACCTCGACCTGATGAACGGCGGCAAGGGCGTCAGCGCCAGCAGCTTTGACGCGGGCGGCTTCTCGTTCCAGCAGCTGACCAGCAACGCCGATTTCAGCCGCTACTACGACACGGTGATGAGCGGCATGAACGTGGCCTTCGGCGCCGAGTACCGCAGCGAGGAATACAAGATCATGGCCGGCGAGCCGAACTCCTACATCGATGCCGACGGCGTGGGCATGGGCGGCAATGCGGGCAGCCAGGGCTTTCCCGGCTTCCAGCCCGGCGACGCCACCAAGGCCAAGCGCCACAGCATCGCCGCGTATGCCGATGTGGAACTGGACTGGACGGAACGCCTGAAAACCCAGGCGGCCCTGCGCTACGAAAAATTCAGCGATTTCGGCTCCACCGTGACGGGCAAGCTGGCCGCCAGCTATAAAGTGGCGCCCAACGTGCTGCTGCGCGGCTCGGCCAGCACGGGCTTCCGCGCGCCATCGTTGCAACAAGTGTATTTCTCGTCCACCTTCACCGACTTCATCGGCGGCGTGCCTACCGACGTGGTGCTGGCGCCGAACGGTGGCACCGTCGCCAATGCGGCCGGTATTCCCAAGCTGAAAGAGGAAAAATCCACCAGTTTTACGTTCGGCACCACATGGACGCCGACGCAAGCCATTTCCGTGACGGCCGACTTGTACAATATCAAGATCAAGGACCGCATCGTGCTGTCGGGCCGCTTCAATGCCGACAACTACCCGGACCTGGCCGCGCGCCTGGCCCTGCTGGGCGTGGGCGAAGCGCAATTCTTCGTCAACTCCATCGACACGCGCACGCGTGGCCTGGACCTGACGGCCTCGCACAAGGGAGAATTCGCCGGCAACCGCCTGAACACCTTCCTGGCCTTGAATTTGAGCAAAACGGAAGTGACGAAAGTCAAGACGCCCGCCTCGCTGACGGGCTTCGAGGATGTCTTGCTGTCCGAACGCGAACGCCTGTTCATCGAACAGGGCGGCCCCCGTTCGAAAGCCACCCTGGGCTTCGACTACATCACGGGCAAGCTGGAGTCGGACCTGCGCATCATTTATTTTGGCCCGCAAACCCTGGGCACCTTCAGCGGCACGGCCGAGGGCGTACCGAACGCCCGCTACGCGGCCAAGACCTCGGCCGACCTGAGCTTCACCTACAGCATCAATAAAAATACCAAGCTGACCTTTGGCGGCAACAACATCTTCAACGTCAAGCCCACCACGCAAAACGCGGACGAGACGGACAACGGCTTCAAATACGACAGCGTGCAGTTCGGCCTGAACGGCGCCTCGTATTTCGGACGGCTGTGGGTGAAGTTCTGATCGCCGTGTCCACCTGAAGAAACAGCGGCTGCGCCGGCATGGGCAGCCGCTGTTTTTTTGCATCAACTCCCGGTCGGCAGACGCTGGACGAGGGATGGCTCCCCCTCGTCTAGGCAATTCAGACCGGACAGTTCAACATCCACTGCACCCCGAACCGGTCGGTCAATTTACCGAAATAATCGCCCCAAATCTGTACGGCGAGCGGTGTCGTGACCACACCTTGATCCGCCAACTTGTCAAACAACTGTTTTGTTAACTGCCTGTCCTTCATCTGCAAAATATGCGCAGACCCTCGCATTGGCTCCGCATCATCATTATCCGAAGCAAAGAACAACACACCTGGCCCCTCAAACCGTGCATGCATGATTTTCCCGCGCATGGCTTCATGCGGGACCGGCATGCCATCGACGCCAAATCGCAATACCTCGGTAATCTTGCCCAGCCCGCATTGCGTGTAGAACCCCAGTGCTTGTTCGCACGTCGTGGTAAAGAATAGATAGTTAGATAATTGCATCAGCTCATCCTTGAAATAGTGCAGGCAAAGCGAAAGTAAAAAGACGGTGACCCCGCATGGGACTCAGTGGCGGTCAACACCCCGGTACTGCTCCCATGGAGGATAGCCACTTATCGAACCGAAAAACTCATGCATTGTCACGACAACAGGGGGGGGAACCGCTCCCGGCCAGCACGGCCGCAGTGAACAATCTTTGCCCTGCGGCGGAAAGCACGGATAATAGCGGCTAACTCATAAGCACAGTATTGGATTACCTCATGGAAATTAAAGTCAACTTTCTCGACAAGCTGCGTCTCGAAGCCAAGTTCGACGATTTTACGGTCATCGCCGACCAGCCCATCCGCTACAAGGGCGATGGCTCGGCGCCTGGCCCGTTCGATTACTTTTTGGCATCGTCAGCACTGTGCGCCGCGTACTTCGTAAAGTTGTATTGCGATACGCGCAATATTTCCACGGAAAATATCCGTCTGTCGCAAAACAATATTGTCGATCCGGAAAACCGTTACCAGCAGATTTTCAAGATCCAGGTCGAGCTGCCGGCCGATATCTCGGCCAAGGACCGCCAGGGCATCCTGCGCTCGATCGACCGTTGCACGGTGAAAAAAGTGGTGCAGACGGGTCCCGAGTTCGTCATTGAAGAAGTCGAGAACCTGGATGCCGATGCCCAGGCCTTGCTGGCCCTGAATCCCGCCCCGGGCGCGAGTACCTATATCGTCGGCAAGGATTTGCCGCTGGAACAGACCATCGCCAATATGTCGGGCCTGCTGGCGGGCCTGGGCATCAAGATCGAAATCGCCTCGTGGCGCAACATCATTCCGAACGTGTGGTCGCTGCATATCCGCGATGCGCATTCGCCCATGTGCTTTACCAACGGCAAGGGCGCAACCAAGGAAAGCGCGCTGGCGTCGGCCCTGGGCGAGTATATCGAGCGCCTCAGCAACAACCATTTCTACGCCGGTTCGTTCTGGGGCGAGGACATCGCCAACGCGGATTTTGTCCATTACCCGAACGAGCGCTGGTTCAAGCCGGGCCGCAAGGATGCGCTGCCGAAGGAAATTCTCGACGCATATTGCCTCGACATCTACAACCCCGATGGCGAACTGCGCGGCTCGCACCTGATCGACACCAACTCCGGCAATGCCGAGCGCGGCATCTGCTCGCTGCCATACGTGCGCCATTCCGACGGCGAGGTCGTGTATTTCCCGTCGAACCTGATCGAAAATCTATATGTCAGCAATGGCATGAGCGCCGGCAATACTTTGGTCGAAGCCCAGGTGCAATGTCTGTCGGAAATTTTCGAACGGGCCGTCAAGCGCGAAATCATCGAAGGCGAGATCGCCCTGCCCGACGTGCCGCAGGAAGTGCTGGCGAAATATCCGGGCATCCTGGCGGGCATACAGGGGCTGGAAGAACAGGGTTTCCCCGTGCTGGTGAAAGATGCGTCGCTGGGCGGCGTGTACCCGGTGATGTGCGTCACCCTGATGAACCCGCGCACGGGCGGCGTGTTTGCCTCGTTCGGCGCGCACCCGAGCCTGGAAGTGGCGCTCGAGCGCAGCCTGACGGAATTGCTGCAGGGCCGCAGTTTCGAAGGCTTGAACGACTTGCCGCAGCCGACGTTTGCCAGCGAAGCCGTCACCGAGCCGAACAACTTCGTCGAACACTTCATCGATTCGAGCGGCATCGTCTCGTGGCGCTTTTTCAGCGCCAAGGCCGATTACGATTTTGTCGAGTGGGATTTTTCCGGCCACGGCGAAAACTCGAATGCCGAGGAAGCGGCGACCCTGTTCGCCATCCTCGCCGACATGGGCAAGGAAGTGTACACGGCCGTGTATGACCAGCTGGGCGCCACCGCCTGCCGCATCCTCGTGCCCGGTTATTCCGAGGTGTATCCGGTCGAAGATTTGATCTGGGACAACACCAACAAGGCGCTGCTGTTCCGCGCCGACATCCTGAACCTGCATCAGCTGGACGATGCCAGCCTGGAAGACTTGCTCGACCGGCTGGAAAACAGCGAGCTCGACGAGTACGGCGACATCGCCACCCTGATCGGCATCGAGTTTGACGAAAACACGGTGTGGGGCCAGCTGACGACCCTGGAATTGAAGCTGCTGATTCATCTCGCCTTGCAGCAATTCGAGGAAGCGAAAGAACTAGTGGAAACCTTCCTGCAGTACAACGACAACACGCTCGAACGCAAACTGTTCTATCAAGCCTTGAACGTGGTGCTGGAGGTGGAACTGGACGACGAGCTGGAACTGGACGATTACGTGGTCAATTTCCGCCGCATGTTTGGCAAGGAACGCATGGACGCGGTGCTGGGCTCGGTGAACGGCAGCGTGCGCTTCTTCGGCCTGACCCCGACCAGCATGCAGCTGGAAGGCCTCGACAGGCACCAGCGCCTGATCGACAGCTTCAAGAAACTGCACGCGGCGCGCGCCAAGGCGGCTGCCGCCTGACCCAGGAGCGATACCATGGCCGCACTGGAATTCTGGTTCGATTTCGGCAGCAACTACAGCTACCTGAGCGCCATGCGCATCGAAGCGCTGGCGCGCGAAAAGCAGGTCCATGTGATCTGGAAACCCTTCCTGCTGGGCGTCGTCTTCAAGGCGCTGGGCTGGGAGACGTCGCCCTTCGTCCTGCAAAAAATTAAGGGCGACTACACGTGGCGCGACATGGCGCGCCAGTGCGAAAAGTACGGCTTGCCATGGCAGCAGCCGGGCGTCTTCCCCCGCACGGCCCTGCTGCCCATGCGCGTGGCGCTGATCGGCGCGGACCAGGGGTGGATTGCGCCCTTTGCGCGCCGCATGATGACGATGAATTTTGCCGCGGACCGCGATATCGACAACATCGCGGCCGTCAGCGAGGCCCTGGAGGAACTGGGCCTCGATGCACGCGCCATCCTGGCGCTGGCTTTGACACAGGACAACAAGCTACGGCTGCGCCGCCAGACTGAGCAGGCACAAGCGCTGAAGCTGTTCGGTGCCCCCAGTTTCCTCAGCGGCGGCGAACTCTTCTGGGGCAACGACCGGCTCGACGATGCGCTGGCGCATGCCGCCGCCCGCCCCTGACGAGCATCAGCCGGCCAGCGCCGCGATTTCCTTCTGCATGTTTTCAATGGCCCGTTCGTTGTACTGGTCGGCAAAGTATGCATCGCCGAACAGCTGGCCCGCCTGCGCCTTGCCGCACAAATGCTGCAGCGCCAGGCTCCGCTGCTCGTTGAAACGCGCGGGGTCCACGTGCGCGTATTCGCGGCCGATGGCTTGCGTGTAGGCCTGGTACACCTCGTCATCCTGCCCCAGGATGGCCAGGTCGGCGCTGAGCATGGCGTCTTTCAACGCGTGGCTGATGCCGGGGCCCTGGAAATGGTCGGTGGCGCGTATCAATTGCGCTACATCCTGATTATCGCCCGCATCGAGGCCGCTGGCCAGCCACAGCTGGGCACTCGCCTCTTCGCTCGAATACAGGGTATCGTCGTCGTGGCTGTAGACGGCATCGTGGAACCAGAACGCCTTCTTGACCAGCGCGCTGTCGCGCTTGGGCGCATAGGTGTTGTCGGCCCACACGCGGATTTCGGACAGGCCGTGCACCAGATGGTCGAGGTTGTGATAGTGGCGGTCCGCGCCGCCATACGCCTGCGGTCCCGTCAGGTGCGCGAACCAGTGGTCAAACAGGGCGATGTCCGCTTGCGAGGCGGTCGCGTAGTGCCACAACGCTTCCCACTCCTTGCGCAGGCAGTCGAGTATCCACGCCTGGTAGGCCGGGCCGGGAACGAATTTCTTCATGGTCCAGTTCCAGCCGACAGGCCCTTCCAGCGCCTTGACGAAACTGGAACTGACGGAGCCGAGGTCGCGCGGCGGCATGACGAAGATCGTCTTGGCGCCCTGCAACACGTCCACATTGGTTTGCTGGATCAGGTTTTCATAGTCGAAATCGGCCGTCGTGCGGATGCCGCGGATCAGGTAGTCGCAGCCGTGCTTTTTCGCCGCGCGCGCCGTGTAGTCGCCCTTGACGATGACCACCTGCACATTGTCCCAGCCGCACTCGCGCGCGCTCTGCTCGATGATGCGCTTGCGGTCTTCGGCGGGAAATTGGGGACGCTTGGCGGGGTTTTGCGACAGGAACACGATCACCTCGTCGGCGAGCGAACGCGCTTCGCCGATCACCCACATGTGGCCGTTGGTGATGGGGTCGAGGGTTCCTGAAAATCCGATTCTCTGCATGCTGCGCTCCGTGGTCTGGTTCTGCTTGTTTCGCAGACAATATAGGGCCACGGCGCGCGCGTCAATGCAACATGCCAAAGATGACGATTAAAACGCTCATTTCACGGCTTGCGGGAATTCCACGCGCACGCACAGGCCGCCCAGGCGCTCGGATTTGTCGAGCACCAGGCGCGCGCCATGGCGCTCGGCGATGGCCTTGATGATGGCCAGGCCCAGGCCGCTGCCGTTGGCGTCCGTGCCGGGCACGCGGTAGAAGCGGCTGAAGACGCGCTCGCGCTCTTCGGGCGGGATGCCGGGGCCGCTGTCTTCCACCGATAACGTCACGCCGACGGGGCTGGCGCGCAGGTCGATGTCAACGGTGCCGCCCTGCGGCGTGTACTTGATGGCGTTGTCGACCAGGTTGCGCAGCATGATGTTGAGCGCGTCGGCCTGCCCGGCCACCTTGGCCGGGTCCATGTGGTGCAGGCCCAGGTCGATCTTGCGTGCCTGCGCGATGCCGGCCATGTCGCCCAGCGCGCGCTTGACGACGTCGTTCAAGTCCACCGCCTGCAGCTGGTCGCCGCTGGCGGCGCTCGCTTCCTGGCGCGCCAGCACCAGCAGCTGCTCGACCAGGCGCGTGGCCCGCTCGATGCCGGCGCTCACGCGGCTGATCGCCAGGCTGCGCTTTTCTTCCGATTCGGCCCGTTCCAGGCTCAATACCTGCAGTTTCAATGCCGCCAGCGGCGTGCGCAATTCATGCGCGGCATCGGCGACGAAATGCTGCTGTGCGTCGAACGCCGTCTTGACACGGCCGAACAAAAGATTGAGTTCATGCACCAGGGGCCGCACTTCGTCGGGCAAGCCCGCTTCCGATACGGGAGATAAATCGTCCGCCTGGCGCGCCGCCACCTGCTTGCGCACGCGCGAGACGGGCGCCAGCGAACCGCTGACGACCCACCACACGACGAGCATCAAGATAGGCGCCATCAGGGCAATCGGCCCCACCGTGCGCAGCGCCAGGCTGCCGGCCATGCGCTTGCGCACGGCCATGTCCTGGGCGATCTGCACGGTCTGGGAACTGGTTTGCACGGAAAAGATGCGGTAAGTCGTGCCGTTGGCTTTCACGTTCGAAAAGCCCAGCACGGCGCGCTGCGGCAGTTCCGCGCGCGTGATCGAGCGGAACACCTGCACGCCGTCCGGCGTCCACACCTGCACCACCATGTCGTTGTTGACAGGGTCGGCCGGCAAGGCTTGCGCGTGGTTGGCCAGCGGCGCGCCGGAGCGCAGCGACAGGGCCATCTGCTGCATGTGGTAATCAAAAATCTGGTCGGCGTCGTACAGGGCGCTGCGGTAGGCGATCGACGCCTGCGCCAGGGCCGCCATGATGATGGCCGCCAGCAAAAACCACAGCAGGCGGCCGCGCAGCGAGTGCGTCACCGTAACCTTCATCCTCATGCCTTGGGCACCATGTAGCCGAGGCCGCGCACGTTCTGGATCAAGTCGCTGCCCAGTTTCTTGCGCAAGCCGTGAATATACACTTCCACGGCATTGCTGTTGACTTCATCTTTCCAGCTGTACAGTTTTTCTTCCAGCTGCGCGCGCGACAGCACGATGCCGGGGCGCGCGATCAACGCTTCCAGCACGGCCCATTCGCGCGCCGACAGGTTGACGGGATGGCCTTCGGCGATCACTTCGCGCGTCAGCGGATTGATGGAGACGCCCTGGTGCTCGAAGACCGGTTCCGGCCGTCCCGAGGCGCGCCGCAGCAGGGCGCGGATGCGCGCCAGCAGTTCGTCGAGGTCGTACGGTTTTAATACGTAATCGTCGGCGCCCGCGTCGAGGCCGGCGATGCGCTGCTCGACGGCATCGCGCGCCGTAGCGACCAGCACCGGTGTGTCGAGCTTGCGCAAACGCATCGAGCGCAGCACGTCGAGACCGTCCTTGCGGGGCAAGCCCAGGTCCAGCAGCACCAGGTCATAGGTCTGCGTCTGCAGGGCCGTATCGGCCATGTCGCCATCCTTGACCCAGTCCACCGCGTAATGCTCGGCGCGCAGCAAGTCGAGCACCACCTCGCCGATCATCGTGTCATCTTCTACCAGCAATAGCCGCATGGCCGCTCCTTTTTTATTTATTTGCCCCATAGCGGAAGGCTGGGGTCAGACCCGGCGGGTCTGACCCCGGTATTTACCCCAGCCGCACGGGGATGAATATCTTGTCCGGTCCCCGCTGTATCAGCAAGGCGACCGACTTGGCGGATTTCTCCACCACGTCGCGCACCTGCTCGACCGTGTTGACGGGACGGCCATTGACCGACAATAGCACGTCGCCCGGCTGCACTCCGGCATTCGCGGCGGCACCGCCCGCGTCTTCCACCAGCAGGCCGGCGCTGATGCCCGCCTCGCGTTTTTCATCCGATTGTAACGGACGCAGGGCCAGGCCCAGCTTTACCTTGCCGGCGGCGCTGTCGCTCTTCGCCACGTCGGCCACCTTGTCGGCCGCATTGCCCAGGGTTGCCGTCAGGCTGACGATCTTGCCGTCACGCCAGACATCCATCGTGATCTTGTCGCCTGGCAAGGACGTGCCCACCAGCGCCGGCAAGTCGGCCGAGCCGATGATGCGCTGGCCATTCACCTTGCGCACGACGTCGCCCGATTTCAGGCCCGCCTTGTCGGCCGGGCTGCCCCGCTCGACGTTGGCCACCAGCGCGCCTTCCGGCGTGGCCAGCTTGAACGAGTCGGCAAAGCCCTGGTTGACTTCCTGCACCGTCACGCCCAGCTTGGCATGGCTGGCCTTGCCCGTGGCGACGATCTGGTCCTTGATGCGGCCGGCCAGGTCGATCGGGATGGCGAACGACAAGCCCTGGAAGCCGCCCGTCTGGCTGTAGATCTGCGAATTGATGCCGACCACTTCGCCGCGCGTATTGAACAGCGGACCGCCCGAGTTGCCGGGGTTGACCGCCACGTCCGTCTGGATGAACGGCACATTGCTGTCGTCGGGCAGGGAACGGCCCTTGGCGCTGACGACGCCGGCCGTCACCGTGCTGTCGAAACCGTATGGCGAACCGATGGCCAGTACCCACTCGCCCACTTTCAGGTCGCTCGAATGGCCGAGCGGCACGACGGGCAGGTTATTGGCATCGATCTTCAGCACGGCGATATCCGTCTTCGGGTCCGTGCCCAGCACCTTGGCGCGGAATTCGCGGCGGTCGTTGAGCTTGACGGTCACTTCGCGCGCATCGCGCACCACGTGGGCATTCGTCATGATGACGCCGTCGGGGCTGACGATGAAACCGGAACCGAGGCCATGCGTGGGCACGTCGCGGCCGCCCCGCTGTCCGCCTTGCGGGCCCTGGAAGCGACGGAAGAATTCGAAGAAGGGGTCGTTGCCGAAGTCGTCGTTGCCGGCCTGGGCCGATGGGTCGTAGGCCACCTTGGTGCTGCCCGTGACGCTGATATTGACGACGGCCGGGCTGTTGCGCGCGGCGATCTGGCTAAAGTCGGGCAAGGCCACCAGCGGCGCGCTGGCGGCGGGCGCCACGGCCGCAGCCACGGGGGCGGCGGGGGCGCCAGCGGCGGCGGCATTCGCGCCGGCATTATTCTGATGCACCACCATGGCGCCGCCGGCGCCCAGCACACCGATCGCGGCCAGCGCGGCTACGGTGCGTTTGATTTTCAGGGATGCGGTATTCGTTTGCTGTTCCATGAATTGCTCCTCATTCAATGAGATTTTGATGTATGCAATAGTGGGCCACGAGTCTTAGGCGGTGCTTAACATTTTTCTATTTGGAAACAGGCATTTGCGCCTTTAAGCAGGGTTTAATCTTGCGTGCCGCGTGACAATCAATGGAAGCCCGAATGGGCTCCGGACGTGACACTGGCCGGATCAACCGGCCAGTATTTTACTGCATGGGAGAAGCTAGCCCGGGCGCCCTAGGGGCGCCGCGATCAGATCAGGCTGCCTGGCGCTGTTCCAGCACACTGACGGTATCGCTGCCGGTGCCGCTGCCGATCTCGATCTTGCGCGGTTTCAGCGCTTCCGGCACTTCGCGCACGAGGTCGATGGTCAGCATGCCGTTTTCAAACGTGGCGCCCGTGACCTTCACGTGGTTGGCCAGCTGGAAACGCTGTTCGAAATCGCGGGCAGCGATGCCGCGGTGCAAGAACGTGCGCTCGACGCCATCTTTCTGCTTGCGGCCCGTGACGTGCAGCGAGTCGCGTTCAGTGATGATGTCGATTTCTTCGCGCGAGAAGCCAGCCAATGCCATCACGATACGGTATTTATCTTCCGACACCAGTTCGATGTTGTAAGGCGGATAGCTCGGTTGCGCATCGGCGCGCTGTTCGTTGAGCAGCTGTGCCAGACGGTCAAAGCCAATGGCGGAACGATACAGAGGAGCAAGGTCAAAAGTACGCATGATAAATATCCTTTTCAAATGAAGCGATAAGAGGGGCGGACCTCACCATGAGCATCCGCCTGTTACCGATATACGGCCTCTCCAGTCCCTTTCAAGGCCTTGAAATTGGCGTAAAACGCCCCAGACGGCCTCAAATTTGTAAGAAATTTTTACAGAATGCTAGACTCGGCCTTTGTCCTCCCCGCCGCCCCGTCCCATGCCCCGCTCCATGCCCTATTCCCGTGCCGTCCTGTCCCTGTCCTTCTCGCTTCTCGTTTTCACTGGTACCCAGGCCGCCTCGCCCACTGCTCCCCCCATCGTGCTGCAGGTGGATGCCAGCAACGTGGCGCAGCAACTGTTCAGCATCCGCGCAAGCATTCCCGCCGCGCCCGGCAAGCTGACTTTGCTGTATCCGCAATGGGTGCCGGGCAACCACGGCCCCAGCGGCCCGCTGAACCAGCTGGCCGGCCTGCGCCTGTCCGCCAACGGCGCGCCCCTGGAGTGGCGGCGCGACCCCGTCAATATGTTCGCCTTTCACCTCGACGTGCCGGCCGGCGCCACGGCCGTGGAAGCGCAATACCAGCTACTCTCGCCCGTCGACACGAGCCAGGGCCGCATCACCATGACAAGCGCCATGCTGGGCGTGCAATGGCATGCGATGACACTGTATCCGGCGGGCCGCGCCGCGCGCGACATTCTCGTGCAACCGAGCCTGACCCTGCCGGCCGGCTGGGAATTTGCCAGCGCCCTGGAAGTGCGCGCGCGGGCGGCCACGCCGGCCAGCCAGCAAGTCGATTTCGAGCCGCTGGACCTTGACACCCTGGTCGACTCGCCCGTCTTTGCCGGCCGCCATGTCGAGCGCATCGACCTCGACCCGGGTGCCAAGGTGCCCGTGCTGCTGAATGTGATGGCCGACAGCGCCGACAGCCTGGAAGCGTCGCCGCAGCAAGTCGAGCAACACCGGGCCATGCTGCAGCAAGCCTACAAATTGTTCGGCGCGCGCCACTACCGCCACTATGATTTCCTGCTGGCCTTGAGCGACGAGTTCGGCGGCATCGGCCGCGAACACCTGCAGTCGAGCGAAAACGGCGTCAAGCCCGGCTATTTCAGCGAGTGGGACAAGAACGAGGCGGGCCGCGTGCTGCTGCCGCACGAGCTGGTGCACTCGTGGAACGGCAAGTTCCGCCGTCCCGCCGGTCAGGACACGCCGGATTTCAACACGCCGCTGCAAAACAGCCTGCTGTGGGTCTATGAAGGCCAGACGCAATATTGGGGCAATGTGCTGGCGGCCCGTTCCGGCCTGGTGGCGCCAGCCAACATGCGCGACCTGTTCGCCGCCACGGCAGCCCATTACGACGTGATGCCCGGGCGCAGCTGGCGCACCATGCAGGATACGACGAACGATCCCATCATCAATGGCCGGCGCCCCATAGCCTGGAGCAGCTGGCAGCGCGACGAGGATTACTATATGGAAGGCGCGCTGATCTGGCTCGACGTCGACACCACCATCCGCGCACTGTCCCGCGAGCGCCGCTCGCTGGACGACTTCGCCCGCAGTTTCTTTGGCATGCAGGATGGCAGCACCACGCCCCTGCCCTACACCTTCGAGGATGTCGTCGCGGCCCTGAACGCCGTGCAGCCGCACGACTGGGCCGCCTTTTTGCGCACGCGCCTGGAGAGCCACGGCCCCGGCGCACCGCTCGATGGCCTGGCCCGCGCCGGCTGGAAACTCGTCTACCGCGACACGCCGAGGCCCTTCCTGAAAGCGAATGAAGAGCGCAGCGAGAGCACGGACCTGAGCTATTCGCTGGGTTTGACGATCGACAAGGATGGCAAGCTGGGCAAACTGCTGTGGGACGGCCCCGCCTTCCAGGCAGGTTTGTCCGGCAACACGACCTTGCTCGCCGTGAATGGCACGGCTTACACGCCCAAGCTGCTGAAGGCGGCCATCCAGGCGGCCAAGGCCAGCCCGCAGCCGATCAACTTGCTGGTCAAAAAGGGCAAGCAATTCCAGACGGTAGCGCTCGACTACCACGGCGGCTTGCGCTACCCGCAACTGGAACGCATCGCCGGCACGCGCGACCGCCTGTCGGCCATCCTGCAGGCGCGCTGAGGCGGAGATTGCCCGGCGATTTTGCGCCGCGCCCCCTATGCGGGGCCGGCTTTTGGTGTATGCTGGCGGCATGAACAATGACACCGACATCCAGCTCAGCGGCCCCTTCAAGGCCACCGACGGCTCCGGCCGTGCCCATGACATCAAGGCCATCCGCATCTTCGACGAAGGCTACGGCATCATCGACGTCTACGTCGACTTCGCCGCCCCGCTCGAAGCGGGCGCCTACAAGGACAAGACCCTGGTCGGCCACATCCTGGCCCGCCTGCGCAGCCTTGGCTACGTGGGCCCCGACTTCGGCCATGGCGACCTGGGCTTGCAAGACAAGAAACTGATCGTCCTGGAAGCGCCCGAGGAATTTTCCGCCTTTGCCGTCAGCAAGGGCTGGAAGGATCTTTCGGCCGAATTTGACGAAGACTGAGCCTTCGCCACCGGAACGCCATCATGCGCCGCGCCTGCCCCTGCAGGGGCGGCGTTTTTCATCGTCCCCTTGCTCCTTTGCCCATGTTCCTGCTCTTTCTGCGCACCTGCGCCCTGCCCTTCCTGTTTTGCATGCTGGCCGGATGCCAGCAATCCGACATGATCAAGGACTTTGAACAGATAGTCCCGCTGCAAGACCAGCAGCTGGCGCGGCATTACAGCGATCTGCTGCGTGAAAAACAGCTGGACTATGTGCGCATGGCAACCGAGCCGGGCAATAACGGCGATCAGATCCGCCAGGCGCTGCCCGCCTTGAGCGCCGCCTTCCCGGCAGGCGAGCCCCAGTACGTCAAGGTGGTGGGCTACCAGCGCATTGAACAGCGCGATATGCCGCAATTGCTGCGTATCAGCTTCGAATATGCCTATCCGGAAAAATGGATCGTCAGCACCATCGTGCTGAGAAAATATGGCACTGACGCCACCATCATGGGCTTGAGCGTGGCGCCGCAGACGGCATCGCTGGAACAGCAGGCGACCTTCACGCTGCGCGGCAAATCGCTGCGCCACTACGTGGTGCTCGGCGCTGCCATCCTCTCCCCCATGCTGATTTTGTCTGCCCTCGTGTTATGCCTGCGCAGCAAGCTGA
This sequence comes from Janthinobacterium aestuarii, assembly GCF_046113285.1. NCBI lineage: Bacteria > Pseudomonadati > Pseudomonadota > Betaproteobacteria > Burkholderiales > Oxalobacteraceae > Janthinobacterium > Janthinobacterium aestuarii. Next base: position 1,536,320 of record NZ_CP142524.1, on the reverse strand, counting down.
CCGTGAGAAAATGGCCCTGGTTGCTGTTCATCAGCATCGGCTTCGGCCAGCTGTCGCTCAACTGGGCGACGGGACAGTATTTATTCCTGCCCATCGCCATCCAGCTGTTTGGCGTTGCCGCCGGCACCAGCGCCTACCAGCCCTGGACATTCATCGTCTCCTTGCCGCTGGGCGCCATCGTGTTTCTGCTTGTCAGAAAAAAACTGGCCGCGCCTGCAAGCCTCATGGCGTAGGCGCAGCCTGCAGATAGCGCGCGCTCCACGCGGCGATGACGTTGGCGACATAGGCCGCATCATTGCGCCCCGTCAATAAGTGGTCGGCGTCGTCGAGCGAGACGAAGCTTTTCGGGTGCTTCGCGGCAGTAAAAATATCCATCGCGTTCGACAGGCTCACCGTCGTGTCGTTCGGCGCGTGCATCACCAGCAGGGCGCGGCGCAGGCCGGCGATGTGCTCCTTTAAACTGTGGCGGCCCGCGTCGTCGACGAATTGCTGGCGGATGCGGAAGGGCCGCCCTTCCAGCTGCACCAGCGCTTCGCCTTCGGCAGCGATTCGCTCCAGATGCTCGCTGAACATGCGCGTCACGTAGGCGGGCGTGCTCGGCGCGGCCAGGGTGGCAATGGCGGTGGCTTCCGGCACGTGCGCGGCGGCCGCCAGCACGGCGGCGCCGCCCAGGCTGTGGCCGATCAGCAATTGCGGCGCAGCATGTTTTGCCCGCAGGAAATCGGCGGCGGCGATCAAATCGTCCACATTCGACGAGAAATTCGTGGCGGCAAACTCGCCCTCGCTGGCGCCCAGTCCCGTGAAGTCGAAGCGCAGCACGGCGATGCCGTGTTCCGTCAAGCCTTGCGCGATGCGCCGCGCGGCCAGCACATCCTTGCCGCAGGTAAAACAGTGGGCGAACAGCGCGTACGCGCGGATGGCGCCGTCGGGCGCGTCGAGGCGCGCCGCCAGCACATGGCCGTGCGCGCCGGGAAAATCTTGCCGGGTGGATTTCATTGTCTCAGATCAAAGCTGCCGCGCAGGGCGGCCGATGGCGCATTGTAGCGCCGCCCGGCCGCCGCCTGTTTTAACCACGCTTGGGAATATCCACGCCCCTGGCAACGGCTGGCCTGGCCAGGAACGCATCCAGCGCACGCCGCACGTTCGGGAAATTATCAAAACCGACCAGGTCGCCCGCGCCATAGAAACCCACCAGGCAGCGCACCCACGGGAAGATGGCGATATCGGCAATCGTGTACTGACTGCCCATGATCCAGTCGCGGCCCTGCAGGCGCTGCTCGAGCACGCCCAGCAAACGCTTCGCTTCGCCCAGGTAGCGTTCGAGCGGACGCTTGTCTTCGTATTCCTTGCCGGCGAATTTGTGGAAGAAGCCCACCTGGCCGAACATGGGGCCGATACCGCCCATCTGGAACATCAGCCATTGGATGGTTTCGTAGCGCAAGCCCGCATCCTGCGGCAGGAACTTGCCCGTCTTTTCCGCCAGGTACAGCAGGATGGCGCCCGACTCGAACAGGGCCAGCGGCTTGCCGTCGGGACCGTTCGGGTCGAGGATGGCGGGAATCTTGTTGTTGGGATTGAGGGACAGGAAGGCGGGCGACAGCTGGTCGTTTTGCTCGAAGCTGACCAGGTGCGGCTCGTACGCCAGGCCCAGCTCTTCCAGCAGGATCGAGACCTTGATGCCGTTCGGCGTGGGCAGCGAGTACAGCTGCAGGCGCTCGGGATGCCGGGCAGGCCATTTTTGGGTGATGGGGAAGTCGGAAAGCGGTGTCATGGATATCCTTCATTTCAATTAAAGACGCGGCGCAAGAAAGCAAGTATAGCCAAGCATGGCAGTTTCAGCAGGACACCGCCTTCAGCCAAACAGACCATGCAAAAACCAGCGCGGCGCGGCGTCTTCTCCGCTGCCGGCGATGCGTTCGCGGTAGACCCAGTAGTGGGCATGGTCGAGGCCTTCCGCAATAAAATAATCGCGCGCCTGCGACTGGCCCCACCAGCCCGCTTCGATGCGCTCGGCAACGGACACCATTTTCAAGGGCGAGCCATAGAAGGGACGGTGTTCGCGCATCAAGAGGGCGATGGGCTGGGCCAGCAGCCAGCCGGGACGGGGCATGCCGGACAAGCCGGGCGGCAAGTCGGGTGGCGCGTTCTTGCCACTGCCCCTGACCGGCAGCGGCAGCCACTGGTTGGCCGCCTCGGGGCGGTAATCGGCGCGCGGTGCGGCCTGCAAGACATTGTCTGTGCCCAGGCGCGCCACCAGCAATTCCAGCAGGCGCTGACGCTCCTGCGGCGTGCCGCCCGGCTCGGGGAACAGGCTCTCGCTGGGCGGCGCCATCGCTTGCACCTGCAGCGCTTCCAGGCTCAAGCCGATCACGGGCGCCTCCAGCGCCAGCTGCGCCAGGCGCTCCTTGAGCAGGCGCACCAGATGCTCGTCGCGCCAGACGGCTTCGCCCAGCGCCAGGTCGATGACGGTGGGCGGGCGCGCCACCCTGCCCCGTTCGTGCGCCAGCAGCAGCTGTATGCGCTCGACGGCAAATTGCCGCGCGCACAGCCAGCCCGTCATTTGCTGCAGCAGGCGGCGCGCGCCGAACAGCAGCGCGTCGGCGTGCTCCACGCGGTCGAACAGTTCCAGGCTGGCGCGGAACGTGGGCGGCGCTTCGAGCCAGACGAACAGTTCCGTGCTGTGGCCATGCGCGTCGTCGAGCATGTCCAGCAAGGCCCCGCCGCAGCGGCGCTGCAAGCCGGGCCGGGGCAAGTGGCGCAACTGCCCCAGGGTGCGGCAGCCGATGCCCTCGAACCAGTCGAGCCAGGGGCGCGCGGGCGGCAGCAAGGCGCACGGCAAGCCATCGAGGCGGCGCACGAGGCTGGCCATGCTCAAGGTCCGGCCCCGGCGCATCCCGGCGCGCGCCAGCAGCCAGGCGCCGCGTGCCGTGGGGGCGCACGACAGCTGGGCCGTGTAGCCGAGCGCGCGCAAGCTGGCCGCGATGTGCCGGCACAGGGCGCGCACGCCGCCGAACAGGCGCAGGCTGGCGCCCGCGTCGACGAGCAGGGTCGCTTCCTCGCCCTGCGCCACCAGCGGCGAATATTGCAGCAGCGCCAGCGCCACCGCCTGCAGGGCCTGCGCTTCCAGCTCGGGCGAGCGCTCGTGCAAACGCGCCTGCGGTGCCAGCATCAGCGCGCCCGCGCGGCGCATGCCCGACCGGATGCCGGCGGCCAATGCCAGCGGCGACAGGGCCATCACTTGCTCCTGCTCCAGCACCACGCCGAGGCTGTCAGCCGACCAGCGCGGGCAAAACACTTCGAGCGGGAGCCGGGGCAGGTACAGGCCGATCCAGAGTCGCATGGCGCAGCAGTAAAGAAGGAGGTTGCAGGGGCAGGAACAACGGCGCGTCGCGCTGCGGTCCCCGGCGCTTGATGAAGCCGATCTCGATGCCGCCGGCGGCCGGACGCACGGACAGGCGCAGCGGCGCGGGCGACGCATCCTGCGCGCCGTGCAGCGGGCGCAGCATGCAGAACAGGGTATTGCCCGACTGCGCCGCCAGATGCAGCCGGCGCAGGCTGTCGGCGCGCACGTGCGGCTGCCAGAACAGCAGGGCGCCGCACGTGCCGCTGCGCAAGATGTTCTCGGCCGCCCACAGGGCATCCTTGCTGCCGGCGCTTTTGAGCCACAGCAATTGCGATGGCGCCAGCCCCTGCGCGGCCAGGGCCAGCGCCTGCGGCGGATGGGGCGGCTGCAGCAGCACGATGGGCAAGCCCGGCAGCTGCGCCAGCGCGGGCGCCAGCAGCCGCAATTCTCCGCTGCCCGGCTGCTGCACCAGCAGATCGATGAGGCTGCCACTGGGCCAGCCGCCGCCGGGCAGCTGCGCCGACAGGGCGGCAAAGCCCGTATCCAGGCAGCGCGCGGCACCCTGGCCCAGCTGCGATGCGCGCCATAAAGACGGATGCAGGGCTTCCGGCGACGCCATCAATTCGGAATGTTGCATAATTGAATATCAAGATGAATACTGTATGCATATACAGTACTATCCAGCCCTGCTTTTGGCAAGGCTTATCTGCCAGATAGCGCGCCCGGGGCCGCTACGCCATGTCCGAAAAACCCCGTTTCTGGCATCGATTGCTGTACCATAAGCACTCTCCTTACCGCTCGGCAATGCACCGGGCGGCTTCCTCCGTCCATAAGGAAACGCATTTGACCACCATCCAAATCATCAGCGCCATCGTCTTCGGCCTTGCGCTCATCCACACCTTCGCCGCCAAATCGTTTGAAACATTATCGCGGCGCCACCCCCGCCATGCGGGCTTGCTGCATCTGCTGGGCGAAGTGGAAGTCGTGTTCGGCTTCTGGGCCTTCATCCTGATCATCATCATGGCCTTTGTCTCGGGCAGCGATGCGGCCATCGAGTATGCCGAGTCGCGCCATTACACGGAACCGCTGTTCGTCTTTGTCGTCATGGTCGTGGCCGCCTCGCGCCCCGTGCTCGACGCCGTGCAGCGCCTGTTGAAAGGCGTGGCGCGCGTGATGCCGCTGCGCACGGAACTGGCCCTCGTCTGGCTGGGCCTGGCGCTCGTGCCCCTGACGGGCTCGCTGATCACGGAACCGGCCGCCATGACCCTGGCCGCGCTGATGCTGGCGCCGCAAATCTTCCGTCCGGGCATTCCTGAATGGCTGAAATACGGCGCCTTGGGCGTGCTGTTCGTCAACGTTTCCATCGGCGGTACCCTGACCTCGTATGCGGCACCACCCGTGCTGATGGTGGCCACCACGTGGAACTGGGACAGCGCCTTCATGGCCACCCATTTCGGCTGGAAAGCCGCCATCGCCGTGCTGGTCAATGCCACGGGCGTAAGCATTTTGCTGCGCAAATACCTGCATAGCAACACCTCCGACATCAAGCCGAAAGCCGGTGAAGTCGAAGCGCCGAAAGTGCCGCTGGCCGTCAGCCTCGTGCACATGATCGTGCTGGCCGGCGTCGTCACCCTGGCGCATCATCCCGTGCTGTTCATCGGCCTGTTCCTGTTCTTCCTCGGCTTCGTGCAGGCGTATGAACGCTATCAAAGCCCGCTGATCCTGAAGGAAGGCTTATTGGTCGGCTTCTTCCTCGGCGGCCTGGTGGTACTGGGCGGCATGCAGCAATGGTGGCTGCAACCGATCGTCTCGAGTCTGAAGCCGCTGGCCCTGTTCTTCGGCGCCCTGGGCTTGACGGCGATCACGGACAATGCGGCCCTCACCTACCTCGGTTCACTGATCGTCGGCATGACGGACGAAGCGAAATACATGCTGATGGCGGGCGCCGTGGCCGGCGGCGGCCTGACCGTCATCGCCAATGCGCCGAACCCGGCCGGCGTGGCCCTGCTGCGCCGCGGCTTCAAGGATGAATCGATCGGCGCCGTCGGCCTGCTGGCGGGCGCCCTGCTGCCGACGGCCGTGGCGGGCCTGGCCTTCCTGGCCTTGTAAGCACCCTCGCGGGGCGGCTGCCGGCCGCCCCTGCTCTCCCTCAGTTTCCCCTCAGTTTCCCTCATACACGAGGAAATGCAGCCGGTCATAGAACAGGCTGTAGGCATAGTCGAACGTGCCCACGCTGCGAAAACCCTTGTGCAGATACACTTGCAGCGCTTCGCTCTTTTCCCACACCGTCAGGGTGATGCGCGCGCAGCCCTTGCGGCTGGCCAGGTCGCGGATTTCATGGAACATTTGCCGGAACAGGCCCTGGCCCCGGTATTTCTCGTCGATGGCCAGGCTGCTGACGAAACAGTCGTCGGCGCGCGCATGCGCGAGCACGAAGGCGTCATACGCATCGTCGAGCGCCTTCATGTCATCGCGGTAATATGACACGGCGCCGCAGGCCTGGAACTCGTCCATCGTCGCGGCCGTGAAAAAGCCGATGAAGCGCTCGTCCTCGTCATGCAGGCCGTGGATGTGCGCCAGATACGGATCGATGTTTTGCCGCCGCTGCAATTCGACGAACTGCAGATTGAGTTTATTTCCAAAAGAGCAGTATTCCAGATAACTGGTGGCAAACAGCAGTTTGGCCATGCGGTTCTTCGTCTCGTCGCCCAGCAATTCACCTGCCACCAGCTTGAGCGGCGCATGCGACAGCAAGCCCGCCTGCGCCTCGTCACCGGGCGGGGCGGCATCGCTGACGGCCGGCATGCGGCTGCCGTGGCGACCGACGGTGGGGCGCCAGAAATTGCCGGCGGCAATATGCTGCGAACGGTGGGCCAGCAGGTAGCGGCAAAAGACGTCATTTACGCGATCGAGCTGCGGATCGCTTGAGAGCACCGAGTAATAGTGGAAATGATCGATGTCCGCCCGCAGCTGGGCCGCATACGCCATGCGCGGCACTTCCTCGATGTCGAACACGTCGACGATGTCGGGCAGGCGCAAAGGATCGTCGAGCTGCCAGTCGATGTCATCGAGCCGCGCCACGCAGCGCGCATACGCGCGCCGCTCTTCGTCGCTCAAGGGGATGTGCATGCCGGTAATGATATCGTCCAGCAAGCGCATGCCGCGGATGCCGCCCGCCACCGCTTCGCGCACGCCGTCATACAGCACGCAATAGCGCTGGTAGAACTCGGCATGGCTGAGCAGGGTCACGCCCAGGTTTTTCTTCCATTCGGCATAGAACTGGCCGAACAGCTGCGCCTCGAATTGCGGACAGGAACGGGGAATCTGCGCATCGATGCCCGCATAGGCGAGGTTCACATTACGCTGGATCACGCGCAACGCGGCGTCGTTTTTCTTGGCGATCAGCATGCCCGTTTCATCGAGAAACAGATTCATCCAGCTGACATGCCGGCGCTCTTCGCTGTCATCACTCTTGCGCTGGAAATAGTCGGGCACTTCCGGCTTCATCAGGAAAATCGTCGCCGGATTGTGCGGGATCGTATCGACGTCCATGTACATGCCGCCGTATTCGCACATGATGAGGATGCGGAAATAATCGGACAGGGTGGCGAAGTAGCGCTGCGTATGCAGGGTGTCGAGGATGTCGAAGCGGGCCGGTGCGAAATCGAGCGCCAGCGCGCGCAGCGAGTTGATGTGCAGGGTCGTGCCGCCGATGGCGTAGCGGCCTATCGTGTAACGCCCGGCGCCGCCCGTGGGGCTGAAGCGTTCGTCATTGCGCAGCTGCTGCGCATCCCACACCCACAGGATGGAGACATACGGCGCGCCGCCGTTGTGCCGTACTTCTTCCAGCGCCGCGCCCCACTGCCCGATCGCGTCAAATGCGATGGCCGGCAGCGGCCCGCCCATCCAGATGCGGTGCAGGTAGCGCTCGTCGTCGCCGAGGGCGCGCGTGGGGATGCAGCTGAGCGAGGAACAGCTTGCCGCATTGAAATGGTTAAAGTTCAGACCGACGAAGCTGCGCAGGGCGGCGATCCCCGCCTGGTGTTCCGCGGCCAGTTGTTCCAGATCAATGCCAGGGGGCCGCACATCGGCCAGAGTGATGTAATCGAGCTTCAGCCGGTTGATGCGGAACTCGTATTCCAGGTTGAAAATCTTTGCTTGATCGTGTTTTGAGGCCAGGTCATCTATTTTCATGGGCGCACCATTTTCCGCAGGAGAGTGTCAATAAACGTCGCAGGGGGTAAAACAAGGTCGAGAACATGCGCTGCGCCATCAGTGCCGGGCCAGCCGCACCTCGCTTTCCCGGCGCTCCGCCATGCCCCGCGTAAACAACAGCAGGCAGGCGGCGATGACCACGATGACGGGAATATTCAGCAGCGCATACGTTTCCAGCACATAGCCGAAGCGCTGGCACAGCACGTTGTACAGCTGCAGCCAGGCGGACAGATAGATGCAGTACAGCAAGCTCATGGCGGCCGTCGTCAATGTCATCGACTCCTTGCTGGCCGTGATCGCGCTGCGGATCAAGGCGCCGTTGAACAGGCCGAAGCCGATGGAATAGACAAACATGCAGGCCGCAAACACATCGACGTGATGGCGGCCCGCGCCGGCGCCCAGCATGCCGGCCGCCGCGATCAGCCCTCCCATGCGCAGTAGATGGACGAGCGGAAAATCCTGGCGCAGGCGCTGGATGGCGATGCTGCTGAGGACGAAGCCCGACAGAATCACGCATTGCAGCGCGATATAGGTGGCGTAGGAGGCGCCCATTTCCTGCAGCACGAAGATGGGCGAGAAACCGATCCAGGCCGTCAGGGGCACGGTGGCCAGGCCGGCCGTGAACATGCCGAACATGAAGCGCCCGTTGCTGAAAATGGCGGCATAGCTTCGCACGATGGCGGCAAGGTCCAGGCGCGTGACCGTGGGCGCCGTGCGCGGCATGGTCTTGAACAGGCCCAGCAGGGACAACAGCGCCAGCAGGCCCGAGAGGAAAAACACGTAGCGCCAGTCCAGCCGGCTGATGATGGCGCTGCCGAGGATGGGACCGGCCAGGGGCGCAAGGATGGTGGTACTCGACAGAATACTGCTGAGCTTGACGGCGGCCATGTCGTCGAACAGTTCATGGATCATGGCATAGCCGACGAAGATGAAGCAGCAGCCCATGCCCTGGATGAAGCGCACGGCGAGAAATTGCTCGATCGAGGCGGTCAATGGCACGGCCAAGGTGGCCAGCAGGAACAAGGCATTGCCGGTCAACACCAGCTTGCGCTTGCCGATGCAGTCGGCCAATGGCCCCAGGAAAATCTGCAGGGAACTGCCGCCCAGCAAATACAGGCTCAGGGACAGGGGGACAAACTTTTTCTCCGCCTGGAACTCGTCGACGATGCCCAGCATCGCCGGCATGATCATGTCATTGGACAGATAGATATTCAGTTCAAAGACGAGAAAAAACGCAAAAAAACACAGCAACTGCCTGGATTTGATGGACATGGCGCGTTCCGTAACGTGGGTGGCTGCCGTCAGTGCATGCCAGCCGTCGGGGCATGGGACGGCGGACACATCTCACACTGAAAACGTGTACCAATTGTATACCAATTAGTATTTTTAACGCTTATTTTTGTGATTTTTAAATACCGCAACAATACCACTTACGATAATTCCATGGCATTGCGGGAATGGCGCCTGCCCTGAAAAGGGCGCGCCAGCATGCCGGCGCGTTGGCGCGGGCATGCCGGGAAGGGAAAAACGATGCGTACCAGTGGGCGCGCGGGGAGCCGCTTACCGGCGGCGGTGGCCGGCGAAGAAATCGAGCAGCATCTTGCTGGCGTCGGGCTTGGCCTTGTCGTTGAACGGCAGGCTGGCGTCGCCGCCGCTCCACGCGTGCTCGAGGTGCTCGATCTGCGCCACGCGCAGCAGCACCTGCTTGCCCACCTGATAATCGTGCAGCGCATAGGCATGGGCCGGATTGCGCCCGCCCGCAGCGCCGCCGGGCAGACGCTGCGCCGTTACCAGCGTGTCGGCGGGCATGCGGTTCACACGCACGCTCTGGCGTACCAGCTGCGTCTGGTTAATGGGACGCACCACCTTGTCGGACAGCCCTTGCAGCAGGATGGTGGGCAGGCGGGGGAACGCGGGCTGGCGCGCCAGCACTTCATCGATGGCCGCATCGGCGCGGGCACTGGCGCCATGCTGCATCACGCCCAGCGCGCCGATCAGGTTATGGCCGGCGCCAAACACAGGGCCCGAATGCAGGCCCAGCGCGGCGAACAGATGCGGGTGATTCAGGGCCACGATATGCGCCATGCCGGCGCCGGCGGAAATGCCGCAGATATAGATGCGCGCGCGGTCGATCGCATAGCGGGCCGCCACCTGCTCGATGGCGCCGACGATCAGGCGCACATCGCCGCCGCCCTCCTGCGTCAGCTTGTCGTACCACTTCCAGCAGCGGCGCGCATGCGCGCGCAGCGATTGCTGCGGATACAGCACGGCATAGCCCTTGCGCTCGGCCAGGCGGTTCATGCGCGTGCCGTCGGCAAACTGCGTGGCGCTCTGCTCGCAGCCGTGCAGCATCACCAGCAGCGGCCGGCCACGGCTGCGCATGGCGGCGCTCGGCGCTTTTTCGGGCAGGTACAAAAAATAAGGCAGGCGCCGTCCGGGCAACTGCCCCAGTTCCGCCAACGGCGCGTAGTGGGCGGCCAGCCACTTGCCCGGCGGGGGCGCCGTTCGCTTGCGCACGCGCGGTGGCGACAGGGGCGTGGCAAACGGCGCCAGCGAGGGCACGGCGTCGCTGGCGGGCCTGGCGCGCGGCGTCGGCCTGGTCTTGGCCACAGGCTTGCTGCGGGGCTTGGCCCTGGGCTTGGCAGGCACGGGCCCGAACAGCACCTTGGCCAGCTTGGTTGCCGTGCGCTGCTGTGCCTTACCGGCGCGCAATAGCCCGCGGAGCCATTTGGTGGCGGGCTTTACCATGGCGCTCGGCGCGCGTGTCTTGGTGGAGCGTACCGCAAGTTCATCCCTCTGCATCGTTGCATCGTCAGCATGTGCGGCCTCCTCCGTAGAACGCATAGAGTACCGCAATTGGCCGACCACACCGTACGTTTGCACACGGATAAAAGTGCCGCTAAGTAATCCTCAGGAAATTATTGTGAATTTATGACGAACAGAACCGGATGCTATGCAAGGCGTCCACTGCAACGCAGTGCGAGCACTGCTAGCAGTGGGCAAGCCTCGTCGGCCACCTTGCAGAGCGCCGGTTATGGAAGTCAGAAATCATAATAATTTATTGGGGGTTACTTAACACCATTGAGGCAGATCAAACGCGAACAGGTGCGTAAGCTTAATCTGCATGTTCGATCAGCATTTCACCAGAGGAGAGAACACCATGAGCTATCTGGACCGCGACATCCTGGGCATGTACCGCAACCACGACGGCCCGGGGCCAGCCCTGATGGGGGCCGACACCCTGATCGGGGACGAAGTCTACAATCACAACGACGAGGAGCTGGGTGACATCAAGGAAATCATGCTCGACATGCGCACCGGCCAGATCGCGTATGCCGTGCTGTCCTTCGGCGGTATCCTGGGCATGGGCGACAAATTGTTTGCCGTGCCCTGGGAACGCCTGACCCTGGACACCGTCAACAAGCGCTTCCTGCTCAACGTGGATAAAGACCTGCTGAAAAACGCTCCCGGCTTCGACAAGAACAACTGGCCCGACATGGGCAGCGATGCCTGGAACCAGCAGATGGAAGCGTTCTATGGCAGCGGCACGCGCTACAGCAGCGGCGCCATGGCCGGCAGCCGCATGCCATCGGGCAGCGACCTGCGCGGTGGCGCCAGCCTGCAATCGGGCAGCGAAGGCAGCCTGTCCGGCAGCTCCATGAGCGGCAGCCGCGCCGGCACCAGCAGCCAGAGCGGCTCGCGCTCATCGCTCAGCGACGATGATCTCAATAAAGATAGAACGTAGATCGGGCAGACCGGACAGGTCGCACTGGTCGGGTAGGTCGGGCAGGTCGGGTAGGTCGGGTAGGTCGGATTAGCGGCGCAGCCGCGTAATCCGACACCACCAGCGACACCGTTAACAGCGCACCATCCAGCGCACCATCGCCCAGGCCAACGATGACGTCGGATTACGCGCGCCCTGCGGACGCGCTAATCCGACCTACCGCTGCATCGATTCCCACACCTTCTGCAAACGCTTGGCAGACACGGGCATCGGCGTGCGCAGTTCCCGTACGAACAGTCGGGCAGGTCGGGCAGGCCGGATAGGTCGGATAGGTCAGGTAGGTCGGATTAGCGGCGCAGCCGCGTAATCCGACACCACCAGCGACACCGTTAACACCCATCGACACCCATTGACACCATTGACACCATCAACACCACCCCATCGCCCGTGCCAACGATGACGTCGGATTACGCGCGCCCTGCGGACGCGCTAATCCGACCTACCGCTGCATCGATTCCCACACCTTCTGCAAACGTTTGGCAGACACGGGCATCGGCGTGCGCAATTCCTGCGCAAACAGCGACACGCGCAGCTCTTCCAGCATCCAGCGGAACTCGACCAGTTTCGGATCCGTGTTCTTGCCGGCCTGGCGGTCCTTGGTCTGGCGCAGATACGGCGCGGCGGCCGATTGCCATTCGGCCATCAACTTGGTGTCGCGGGCGGGGTCGGCGCGCAGTTTTTCCAGGCGTACATTGATCGCTTTTAAGTAGCGGGGGAAATGCGCGAGCTGCGTGTATTCGTTTTCCGTCAGGAAACGTTTATGCACGAGTCCCTGCAGCTGCGCCTGGATATCGGTGGCCGCCGCTGCGGGAATATTTTGCAGCCGCTTCGGCAAGCCGTGGAATTCCGTCAGCACTTGCGACAGCAAACGGGCGATTTCATTGACCAGCAAGACCAGGCGCGACTTGCCTTCCGCCTGTCGCTTGGCAAACGAGGCGGCGTCCAGCGGCAGCGGATCTTGCAAGCAAGCAATGTCGAGCGCCTTGTTGATGATTTGCTCGCGCAACTCTTCCTGCGAACCCAGGGCCATGAATTGCATGCCCATCTGCTGCAAGCCGGGGATGCTTTTCTCGACGTACTTGATCTGCTCCTTCATTTGCAGCGCAAATAAACGGCGCAAACCGACCTTGTGCGTACGCGCGGCCACCGTCGGATCATCAAACACTTCCAGGTCGCAATGCGTGCCCTTGTCGACGAGGGCAGGGAAACCGATCAAGGTCAGCTTGCCCTGCACGATTTCCAGCAACTCCGGCAATTCGCCGAAGGTCCAGGCCGTCAAACCCATGTGCTGCGAGACGGTGGCGTTCGGAGGCGCCGGCGCGGCGGCGGATGCGCCCTTGCCTGCTGCGACTGTAGCGCCCTGTGCCTGCAGCCGCGACGCCACTTGCGCGCCCGCCACCTTGGCGCCGGGCGTGCCCGTGCCGGAGACGCCCGACACTTCGGCCAGCTTCTGGAAACTCTGGCGCGCCTGGCCGCCGAATTCCGCCTGCAGGGTGGCCAGGTTGCGGCCCATGTCCAGCTGGCGGCCATGCTCGTCGATCACCTTGAAATTCATGAAGTGATGGGCAGGCAGGGTTTCCGGCTTGAAGTCCGTCGTCAGCACATTGATCGTGATCTGCGTGCGGATGTCGAGGATGATGGCGTCGATCAGGTCACCGCGGCCGAACACGCCCGCTTCATGCACGCGCTCGCAGAATTTCGCCGCGTAATCGGGCAGCGGCACGCAGTGGCGGCGCAGCTTTTGCGGCAAGGATTTTAATAGCAGATGCACTTTTTCCTTCAGCATGCCCGGCACCAGCCATTCGCAGCGCTCGCGCGGCAGCTGGTTCAGCGCGTACAGCGGCACCGATAACGTCACGCCATCGCGCACGCTGCCCGGCTCGAAGTGGTACGTCAAGCCCATTTCCAGGCCCGTCACGGACATGGTTTTCGGGAACAGATCCGTCGTCACGCCGGCCGCCTCGTGGCGCATCAGCTCTTCGCGGTTCAGGTACAGCAGCTTCGGGTTGTCGCGCGTGGCCTCTTTATGCCATTTCTCGAAACCGGCGCCATTGCACACGTCCGCCGGCAGCAGCTTGTCGTAGAAGGCGGCGATCAGCTCATCGTCGACCAGCACGTCCAGGCGGCGCGACTTGTGCTCGAGGTTTTCGATATCCTTGATCAGCTTGTGGTTGTGCGCAAAGAATGGCGCGCGCGTGTCGAAGTCGCCGCCGACGAGGGCGTCGCGGATGAAGATTTCGCGTGCTTCCGGCAAGTTGAAATTGCCGTAGTTGATGCGGCGCTGGCTGTACACCACCAGCCCGTACAAGGTCGCCCGTTCCGATGCCGTCACTTGCGCCGAACGTTTTTCCCAGCGCGGCTCGCCCCACGATTTCTTCAGCAGGTGCTCGCCCACTTTTTCCAGCCACTCGGGCTGGATCTGCGCCACGCAGCGCGCGTACAGCCGCGTCGTGTCGACCAGTTCCGCCGCCATGATCCACTTGCCCGGCTTTTTCAGCAGCGAAGAACCGGGCCAGATATGGAACTTGATGCCGCGCGCGCCCAGATACCCGGCGCCCGGCTCGTCCTCGCCCTTGAAACCGATATTGCCCAGCAAACCGGTCAGCAAGGCCATGTGCAGATTGTCGTAGGTGGCCGGCGCTTCGTTCAGGCGCCAGCCCTGCTCCTTGACGATGGTCAGCAGCTGCGAGTGCACGTCGCGCCATTCGCGCAAGCGCATCTGCGACAGGAAATTCGTGCGGCAATTGTCCTGCAGCTGGCGGTTGGTTTTCTTGTGCTCGATGGCGGACTCGAACCAGCGCCAGATCTTCAGGTAGCTGAGGAACTCCGATTTTTCATCGGCGAATTTCTTGTGCGCTTCGTCGGCCGCCTGCTGGTGTTCCATCGGGCGGTCGCGCGGGTCTTGCACGGACAGGGCGGAAGCGACGATCAGCACTTCCGTCAGACACGCGTTATCGAGCGCGGCCAGGATCATGCGGCCCACGCGCGGGTCCAGCGGCAGCTTGGCCAGCTTGTTGCCCAGCGCCGTCAGTTTATTGACTTCATCGACGGCACCGAGTTCCTGCAGTAGCTGGTAGCCGTCGGCGATGGCGCGCGCCAGCGGCGGCTCGATGAAGGGGAAGGTTTCCACGTCCGTCAGGTGCAGCGACTTCATGCGCAGGATGACGGCGGCCAGCGAGGAGCGCAGGATTTCCGGCTCCGTGAATTTCGGGCGCAGCAGATAATCCTGCTCTTCGTACAGACGGATGCACACGCCGTCGGCCACGCGGCCGCAACGGCCGGCGCGCTGGTTGGCGGCCGACTGGGCGATCGGTTCGACCTGCAGCTGTTCGACCTTGTTGCGGTAGCTGTAGCGTTTCACGCGCGCCAGGCCCGCGTCGACCACGTAGCGGATGCCGGGCACCGTCAGCGAGGTTTCCGCCACGTTGGTGGCCAGCACGATGCGGCGCGCATTGCTGGTCTTGAAGACGCGTTCCTGCTCCTCGGCCGACAGGCGGGCGAACAGGGGCAGGATTTCCACGTGCGGCGGATGGTGCTTGCGCAGCGCTTCGGCGCAGTCGCGGATTTCGCGCTCGCCGGGCAGGAACACCAGCACGTCGCCCGAGCCGATGCGGCACAGCTCTTCCACGCCATCGACGACGGCATCCATCAAGTCGCGCTTTTCGCGCGCGGCGGCGGTGCGCTGGCCCGGCTTGTCGGCATTGCTGCCTGCGCCAGGCATGGCCACCTGCTCGCGCTCCACGGGACGGTAGCGCACTTCCACCTGGTACAGACGGCCCGACACTTCGATCACGGGTGCCGGTTTTTCCGGCGTGCCGAAATGGCGCGAGAAGCGCTCGGCATCGATGGTGGCCGAGGTGATGATGATCTTCAGGTCGGGCCGGCGCGGCAGCAACTGTTTCAAGTAACCCAACAGGAAGTCGATATTCAGGCTGCGTTCATGCGCTTCATCGATGATGATGGTGTCGTAGTTTTTCAACAAGGGGTCGGTCTGCGTCTCGGCCAGCAGGATACCGTCCGTCATCAGCTTGACGGACGCGCCACGGCTCAGGGTGTCGTTAAAGCGCACCTTGAAACCCACCGTTTCGCCCAAGGGCGTGCCCAGTTCTTGCGCGATGCGCTTGGCCGTCGACGAGGCGGCAATCCGGCGCGGCTGCGTGTGACCGATCATGCCCTTCTGTCCGCGTCCCAGCTCCAGGCAAATCTTCGGCAACTGCGTCGTCTTGCCGGACCCCGTCTCGCCCGAGACGATGATGACCTGGTTTTCCGTCAAGGCCTTGGCGATTTCTTCGCGCCGGCCCGAAACGGGCAAGTCTTCCGGATACGTAATCGGTGGCAGCGGGTTGCGGAAGGCCTTTTCCGCCTCGCGCGCGGCGCGGGCCGCGTCGCGGCTCTCGCGGCTTTCGCGGCTGGCCTGGTCATCGCGCGGCGCCTGCCCCTCGCGCGGCGGACGCGGCGCGCGCTGCTGCTGTTGCTGTCGCTGTTGCTCTTTCTGCTGTTCCGCGCGTGGCGGCTGCTGCCTTTGCTGGCTCACGGGCGGGCGCTGGCGGCCTTGCGCAGGCGTGGCGGCAGGCGTGGCAACACCCCCGCTGGCGGGCACATTTGCAACGGTGGAAGGAGGGGAAGACTTATTGCTGGCTGAAGACATTGTTTTTTACAGGTATTTTAAGCGCGCACATCGCGCAGCGAATTATAATGCGCTTAATGGAAAACCCTACCCAATTCGTCCAATGGCTGCGCTCCGTCGCGCCCTACATCCACGCCTTTCGCGGCAAGACCTTCGTGGTCGCCTTCCCCGGTGAACTCGTCAGCGCCGGGGCGCTGCAGGTGCTGGCCCATGATTTGTCCCTGCTGCATGCGCTGGACATCAATGTCACCGTCGTCTACGGCTCGCGGCCGCAGGTGGCGGAACAACTGGCCTTGCGTAACGTCGAAGGCCGCTTCCACAACGGCGTGCGCATCACGGACATCGCCGCGCTGGAATGCGCCAAGGAAGCGGCCGGCGAGCTGCGCCTCGATATCGAGGCCGCGTTCAGCCAGGGCTTGCCGAACACGCCCATGTCGCATGCGGCCATCCGTATCATTTCCGGCAACTTCATCACGGCGCGCCCGCTGGGCGTGATCGATGGCGTGGACCTGGAACTGACGGGCATCACGCGCAAGGTCGATGCAGAAACCATCCATTCCATCCTCGGTTCGGACGGCCTGGTGCTGCTCTCGCCCCTGGGCTTCTCGCCCACGGGCGAAGCGTTTAATCTCACCATGGAAGACGTGGCGTGCAGCGCCGCCATCGCCCTGCACGCGGACAAGCTGATCTTTATTACCGAAACGCCGATGATGGAAGACGCCACGGGCGTGGAAATCCGCGAACTGTCGTCGCACCAGGCCGAAGCCGTGCTGATGGCCGGCTTCCTGCCCGACGCCACGGCGTTCTACCTGAAGCATTGCGTCAAGGCTTGCCACAACGGCGTCGAGCGCTCGCACATCGTGCCGTTCTCGATGGACGGTTCCGCCCTGCTGGAATTGTTTACCCATGATGGCGTGGGCACGATGATCAGCCATGAAAACCTGGAAAGCCTGCGCCAGGCCACCATCGAAGACGTGGGCGGCATCATCAAACTGATCGAACCGTTGGAAGCGGACGGCACTTTGGTGAAGCGGGGCCGCGAGCTGATCGAGCGCGAAATCGATTATTTCTCCGTCATCGAGCATGACGGCGTGATCTTCGGCTGCGCCGCCCTGTACCCGTTCCCCGCGCAAAAGATGGCGGAAATGGCATGTTTGACGGTCAACCCGGAAGTGCAAGCCCAGGGCGACGGCGAGCGCATCCTGAAACACATGGAAAACCGCGCGCGCGCCGCCGGCCTGAACAAACTGTTCGTGCTGACCACGCGCACCTCGCACTGGTTCAAGAAGCGGGGCTTCGTGCCGGCCACCGTCGACGATCTGCCGAAGGACCGCCAGCATATGTATAACTGGCAGCGCAAGTCGCAGGTGTTGATCAAGACCCTGTAATCGGCGTCACTGAACACGCAAAAAGCCTGGCATTGCCAGGCTTTTTGCATTGCAGACAAGGGCAGCCGATAGCTTACCTTACCCAGCCTGCCTGGAACAGCAGGCGCGTGCGCGATGCCGATTCGCTGCTCGGCACCCCGCCTACCGTGCGGTGCACCAGTTGCAGGTTAAGCAGGATGCCGCCAGCCATGGCGCTCAGGCCCAGGCCGATATCGCCCAGCTTGCGCGAGGCGACGCCGCCGGCCGGCGCCGCGACAGACCTGGCCCAGCCATAGTCGCTAAAGATGCTGCCGCTCAGCTGCGCCGTGCCGCCGCCCGCCAGCGGCCGGGCCAGTTCGGCGCGCAGCAGCGCCGCATGGTCGCCACTGAGTTCGCCGATCGGATACGCGGCTACGCCACCGTCGCCGGAAATGCTCATGCGCTCGACGCCATCGAGGCTTTTATTGTTCAGCGACGCCTGCGCCTTGACGCTGGTGGTCAGCAGGAATTGCGACGGCAGCACGCTGACGCGCGACGCCGCCAGATTCAGCCTGGCATAGCCGCCCTGCGTATCGGCGCCGGCCGCATCGAGCGCTTCGGCAGCCGCTTCCTTGAAGTGCAAGCGCCCCACCGTCAGGCTGGCGCTGCTCTGGGTCAAGCCATCCCAGCCCAGCAAGGCATGCATACGCCGGTCCGCGATGCTGGCGCTGATGCTGCTCAACTGCTTGCCCACCGAGGTGCGCGTGGCACCGATTTCATCCTTTAAATCCTTGTACGCCACGCCCAGGCCCGCTTCCACCGTGTGCTCGCGGGTACGCTTGAGCGGCTTACTCAGGAGCAGGTCCACGCCATTGGCGTTGCCAGAGGCGTCAAGCGCGGCATACACGTCGCTGAGTTCATAGGTAGTGCGGCTGAGCGCCCCTTCGACGCGGGCGCCGTCCGTGCCCAGCAACATCGAATAGCCAAGACGGCCGTTCAGCAAGCCACTGTTGCGCGTGGCCATGCCGCTGGCCGACAGGCGGTCGCCGCGGCCGCTGGGCGAATTCCAGTCGGCATTGAAACGCAGGCGCTGCTTGCCCGTGTACGTAGAGCCATAGTTATCCAGCAACACGTAGCCGCCCCAGGCGGGCGTGGCCTCGGTACGGATGGCAAAATCCGAGGTGCCGACCTGCTCGCCCGGCATCACGTCGGCCTGCACCACCTTGACGCCAGGCGTGTCATTGATGATCAACATCGCCCGCTCCAGGGTATCGAGGGACACGACATCGTGCCGCCTGGCCTGGTCCAGCAAGCCTTGCACCACGCTATCGTGCACGCGCGAAGTATTGCTGAGGATAAATTTTCCGTATTGACCTTCCACCACGCGAATGATCAACTTGCCATCAGTCAATTCCTGCGCCGGGATATAGGCGCGCGCCACAAAGTAGCCGGCGGCACGGTAATGGCGCGTGATACGGGTGGCCATCTCTTCGAGCTGGGCCAGGGTCAGCGTCCGGCCCAGCTCCGGCTGCAGCAGCGCCAGCAGAGTGGCGCTGTCAATGGCGTGGTTGCCCTCCAGCACGAACTGCGTCACCCTGACCTTGCTGGCGGCATCGCCGGTCAAGGCCTGCAGCGGTGGCGCGGCCGGCACGCCGCCCAGCGCAGGCAGGGACGGCGGCGGCGTCACCGGCGGCGGCACCGGCTGGCTCTGGCGCACGACGTCGCCGATGGTCGGTACCTGCTGGGCCTGCGCCATGGCGGTCGCGCCCAAGGCCAGGCCCAGCGCCAGCGACATGGCCGTGCGTTTGCAGGCCGCCCGGCGGGCGGTGGGGACGATGGAGGTACGGATAAGCATGCTCATTTATTGGGCCTTCACGACAAACAGCAACTGGTCCACGCCATCGGGCAACTTGACGCCGCCATTGACGATCTCCATCAGGGAATTGCGGCTGACGGGCAAGCGCAATGGCTGCGATCCGCCATTGCCTTGGGCGCCGGCTGGCTGCAGCAAGCGCTGGGTTTGCGCCAGGGTAAGACTTTCGCTCATCTCGTTCGCGCCGGGACTGTACAGCACGCTCAGCGGCGCATTCGCGCCAAAGGCGGCGCCCAGTGGCACGGCACTGCTATTCACGGTGGGTGGCACGGAAACGAACGGGATCAAGTCGCTTTGCAACGACAGGCCGGCATCGCGCAAGACCTCGCGCTTGCTGGGAACGCTGGTCCGGGAAACCTCGCCTATGGTGCTGGCCAGGCTCGCCTTTGGCGCTTCCGGCGTTTCCGCTTCCAGCGGGAGGATCTCCACGGTGCCGCTGGCATTCGCGCCGGCCAGCGTGTAATTGCTGTTGGACACAGTCAAGCCCGACAAGCCGACGATGGATTGCTTGCCCGCCTCCTTGGAAGACAGCGTCGCCTTGCCGCCCAGCACAGCGCTGTCGCCGGCCAGCACGCCGTTCAAGGCCAGCAAATTGGCGGCCGCATCCGCAGTATCGTCAAACGCCCGGCTCGCGCCAGAGACTGCCGCCACATTGACGGGCAAGGCCGTGATGGCCACGCTGCCGGCAGGCAGCACGCCGCTCAAGGTGTAATTGGCATTGTCCAGGCTCAAGGTACCCAGGCCGCTGATGGATTGCGTACCGACATTCTTGCCTGCCAGTAGCGCATTGCCGCTCAGGCTGGCGCTATCGCCCGCCAGCACGCCAGCCAGGTTCAGCAGGCCGGCGGCCGCATTCACGCTGCCATCGTAGCGACGCGTGGCGCCGCCAGCCGCATTCACGCTGACCGCGCGCGGCGTCACCAGCACGCTGGCGCCCAGGCTGGCTGGCGCGAACGTGTAGTTGCTGTTGTCCAGCACAAGGTCCGCATAGCCTGCCAGCGCCTGCGTACCGGCGTTGCGCGACGCCAGGGTAGCTGTGCCGCTCAGGTTGACGGTGTCGCCACCGAGCACATTCGTGATCTGCAGCAAGCTGGCGTTCAGCTTGTCGGTCGCGTCGTATTCCTTGCCGCCCAGGCTGGCGAGATGCACTTCCAGCGCATGGATGGTCGCCGCCAAATTGACGGTCGGCGTGGACAGGATGTAATTGCTGGCCAGGCCCGCGTTGGCGCCGCTGCCGTCGCCCACCAGCAAGCTGGCCGCCACCGTGCGGGCGCCGGCGTTGGCGCTGTCGAAGGTGCCGCTGGCCGACAGCGACAGGTTTTCGCCATTCACAAGGCCCACCAGGGTGCCGGCATTGATGCTGGCCGCGTTCGTGCGGTCATACGTCTTGTTGGCGGCGCCGATGCCGGCAATGGTCAGCACGGCCGGCGTGATCGACAGGGCGCCCATGCTGTAGGTGATGTCATAATCGCTCAACTTGCCATAGCCGGCGCCCAGGGTCGGCGTGAACAGGCTGGCGCCGTAATTGAGCGTGCCGACGGAGGTGGTGGGCAGCAAGGCCGCACTCCAGTCGACGCCGCTCACGCATGCCAGGTTGTTGTCGCAGCCGCTCACCGTCCAGCCGCCTGTCAGGACCGGATTGGCCCCGCCATAGGTTTTCGTCAAGGCTGGATTGTTCAGCGTGATGGTGATCGGATCGACGTAGCCAAACGTGCGCAAGACGGGATAGCCGTCATTGAGCGTTGCCTTGCGTCCCCATACTCCGCTGTGGAAGGTGAAATCCCAGCTGCTGGTGATAAATGTATTGCTATCTTTCATTTGCGCCGTGGTCTTGCCCGTGCCGTCGCCACTGCTGTTCTGCCCGCTGGTCTGTGTATCCCAGAAACTGTTGCTGACGCCGCCGATGCTGACGCCCATCAAACCGCCCACGCCAGCGCCCGGGCTGCTCACGAGGCCGGTCGAGTAGCTCTTGTCGACGGTGCCCAGGTTGTTGCCGATCAAACCGCCCACATAATTGCCGCTGGTACTGACGGCGCTGCGGGAATAGGTATTGACGACGTTGTTGCCATAATTTAAGCCAATCAGGCCGCCGACATTGTCGCCGCTGGCATTGACGGTACCGCTCGTATAACTGGTATTGACTTCATTATCCGGCGTGGCGGTGCCGCCGGCGGCGCTACTTCGGCCGATCAAGCCGCCCACCGTGCTCGTGCCGGTGACGGCGCCGCTGGCGTAGCTGCCGCTGACCTTGCCGTTATTGTTGTTGCCGACCAGGCCGCCCGTATTCGTGGTGCCGGTCACGGTGGCGGTGGCGTAGCTGCCGGTGACTCTGCCGCTGTTGTTATTGCCGACCAGACCGCCCGTGTCGCCCTTGCCAATGACGCTGCCGCCGGCATGGCTGTCGACGATGTAGCCGTAATCGTTTTGCCCGACCAGGCCGCCAGTCCAGGTGCCGGCCGTGTTCGTCACCGTGGCGTTGGCATAGCTGTTGGCCAGGGTGATCTGGTACGCCAGGTAACCGGTCAGTCCGCCGATGTTATTGCCCTGCGAATTGACCGTGCCGTCGAAATGCAGGCGGGTGAGCGTGCCATCGAAGATCGCACCGATCAGGCCGCCCACGTAACCGCCCGGCCCCGTCACGCTGCCCGCGGCGTAGCTGTTGTAAACGCTGCCCATGTTCAATCCGATCAACGCCCCCACGCCCTGATTGGCGCTGACCACCGCATTCGACATCGCCACGTTGCGCACCCGCCCGTTGTTGCTGCCAAACAGGCCAACATACGTGCCGGACGGCTGGATAATGCGCAAGCCGCTGACGGTATGACCCAGGCCGTCGAACACACCGGAGAGGGATACGGGAGCGAAGCCGGCGCCGCCGTTCCAGCCGCTGGTGGCGCTGGCGTCGATATTGCCGGCCAGTGCATAGTGGCCGCCGGCGCCGCCGTTGATGCCCTGCAAATCGAGACTGCTGGTGCTGCCGGCGCTGCCCAGCGCATTGATCAGGGTATAGCCGATGTTATTAATCGTCAGCAACCCCGTACCGGCGCGGTCGACATCGATGCGGCCCTTGAAGACGCCGGCGTCATCGATACCCACCAGCACATTCTTGCTCGTGTTAAACGTCGGGCTGCCGGGATTGAAGTTGTAGCCTGTTTTCAGGTTCAAGGTCGAACTGCCGGTGGCGCTCATGACGGCGTTGACATTGATGTCGCCGTGCGCTTCCAGGGTCAGCTGGTTGGCGTTCCAGGCCAGCGGCGCGTTGACGTGGATATCGCCCGCTTCGCTGCCGGCCGCCTGGGTCTGAATCGTGACATTGCCGGCAGCCAGCGCCGCTTGCAGGGTATCGACGCCGATGCCGCTCGCGCCTTGCGCGGCGCTGCCGCTGCCGATCGTGAAATCGGTGGGATCGATCAGCCAGGAGCCGCTGCGGCCCGCAACGGCGCTGCTGTCGACGCGCGTGCCGTCAGCCACGCGCAGCACCGGCCCCGAGGTTTCGATGAAGCCGCCATTGCCGCCCTGCGGCGCGCTGGCATCGAGCTTGCCGGCCACTTCCACGGCGCCGCCTTCGCCCAGCAGGAAAATCCGCCCGCCGCGCTCGTTGATGGTGCGCGCGCGCACTTCGCCCGTGTTGTTGACGACGGTACTCAACAGACCGTCGGCGCCTTTCGCCGTCAGCACCACCAGGCCGCCATCGGCGTGCACGGCGTTGCCATTGGCGACCAGCGCGGCCAGCGCCGCCTCATCGACGGCCACGCCCACCAACGCGCCGCCGTCGAAAGTCAGGCTGACCTTGTTGCCGGCCGCCAGCGCCACCGTCCCCAGCCTGGCGCTGATCACGCCGTCATTGCGCACTTGCGCGCCCAATAACGCGATGTAGCCGCCATCCCTGGCGTTCAGACTGCCCAGATTGCGGACGGCGCCGCCCTTGCCGGTGAAACTGGTCTTGCCTGCCAGAAAATCGGCATCGCCGAGATTGAGCGTGCTCGCTACCAGGCCCGCCGTATCGACTCTGGCGCCCTTGCCGAACAGCACGCCATTCGGATTCAAAATGAACACCTGGCCATTCGCATGCAGCGCGCCGTCGATGACCGAGCCTTCATTGCCCCGGACCCGGTTCAAGGTCACGGCGGCGGCATTCGGCTGCACGAAATTGACCCTGGCATCCTTGCCGATCGAAAAACTGTTCCACTCGATGGCCGCCTTGCCGCTGGCCTGGGTTACGGTCATGGCCGCGCCCTGCTGGCCGACGTGCGCCTGTCCCGCCGTCACCACGGCGCCGCTGGGCAAGGCCGTGGCGGCAAGGTCCGCCGCCTGCGCCCCGCCGCCCAGCATCACGCCGGTCAGCACGCTGGCCAGCAGCGTCCCTGTGGTGCCGGAGCGCTTGCCCCCGCTGCCGGCATGTTCTGCCACGACCATGACCGCGTTGCGGCGGCGGTTCCATACCGTGCGATGAATTCGATTCATGTGATGTTCCGATCTGACGTGATGACATCGGGGCTTGCCAGGACTTTTCGGCAAAAGCAATTAATGGCATTATAAAATGCTGCAAGTAAGCAATTTCGACAAATTCTCCCCATCGGGCGTTAACACAACACGCATGCCAGACAACAGCACCCGCAGCCGCTGCAGGCAAAAAAAAACACCACCGGAACCGGTGGTGTTTTTGCTCACAGAACGCGCGAAAAACAGCTGCTAGTGACTAGTTACTTGATATTCAGCGGCGCAAACGACTTGACCAGATCGTCGAGCGCCTTCAACTGCGCCAGGAACGGCTCCAGCTGGTCCAGCGGCAAGGCGCTGGGGCCGTCGCAGCGGGCATTGTCCGGGTCCGGATGGGCTTCCAGGAACAGGCCGGCGATGCCGACGGCCAGGCCGGCGCGGGCCAGGTCGGCCACCTGCTGGCGGCGGCCGCCCGAAGCGGCGCCGCCGGGATCGCGCTGCTGCAGGGCGTGGGTGACGTCGAAGATGATGGGCAGGTCGTCGCAGGTCTTTTTCATGACGCCAAAACCCAGCATGTCGACCACCAGATTGTCGTAGCCGAGGCAAGTGCCGCGGTCGCACAGGATCAACTGGTCGTTGCCCGCTTCCTTGAATTTCTCGACGATATTGGCCATCTGGCCTGGGCTCAAAAATTGCGGCTTCTTGATGTTGATGACTTTACCCGTTTTCGCCAGCGCCACGACGAGGTCCGTCTGGCGCGCCAGGAAGGCGGGCAGTTGCAGCACGTCGACCACTTCGGCCACCTGCTGCGCCTGCCATGGCTCATGCACGTCGGTAATCACGGGTACGCCGAACGCCGCCTTGACGTCCTGGAAGATGCGCATGCCTTCTTCCAGGCCCGGTCCCCGGTAGGAATGGATCGAGGAACGGTTGGCCTTGTCGAAGCTGGCCTTGAACACATAGGGAATGCCCAGTTTTTGCGTGACGCGCACATATTCTTCGCAGGCGCGCATGGCAAGATCACGCGATTCGAGCACGTTGATGCCGCCAAACAGCGCGAAGCTGCCGGTATTGCTGACATCGATGCCATGGACTTTCACTGAGGTCATAGGGATTCCATATTGGTTAATTGTTACTACTTGCTTGGAAGAGGCGCAGCCAGCGGCTGGCGCGATAAGGCATCTTACTAGCTAGGGCGGCGCAGATCAAATTTGATCCAGCGCAAGGGCGCGGCAAACGGCGTGTCGCCAGGCCGCGACGACCCCGCGAGGGCAGGCGCAAAGTGCCTTATAATCACGCTTTATCTCTACACTGATTCAGGAGCACAGATGGCCCGCACGATCCACTGCATCAAACTCAACAAGGAAGCCGAAGGACTGGATTTCCCGCCGTACCCGGGCGAACTGGGCAAGAAGATTTACGAATCCGTGTCGAAGGAAGCATGGGCCGCCTGGCTCAAGCACCAGACCATGCTGGTCAATGAAAACCGTTTGAACCTGGCCGACGCGCGCGCCCGCAAATACCTGGCCACGCAGATGGAAAAGCATTTCTTCGGCGATGGCGCCGATGCCGCCATGGGCTACGTGCCGCCAACGGAATAAGTTTTATCGCTTGCCCGTGACCGCCGCGTCACGGGCAGTTTCACCTGCGTTTCACGCCCTCCTCCGCCGTTTCACGGCACCGCCTCCCCGTTTCGTCGCACACCGCTCGCCGCCCATGCCGCCCGCTGGCACAGTACGTCCATCGACAACCTCACTCCAAAGGCGGACACCATGTTGCAGCACATCTTCAGCCACACTCCCCTCTACGTCTGGGCCATCCTGGGCTTGCTCGTCTACCGGGGCGTGCTGGCCAGCCGCGCACGCGAAGTGACCTTGCGCAAGCTGTGCATCATTCCCCTGGTCATGCTGGCCCTGTCGCTGAGCGGCGTGCAGGGCAGTTTCGGCCTGGCCGGCGTGGCGCCGTTCGCCTGGGCCGCCGGCGCCCTGGCCGGCGCGGCACTGGCCTGGACGCTGAGCGATGCGCGCAAGATCGTCGCCATACCCGAGCGGGCCAGCGTGCAGCGTCCCGGCAGCTGGGTGCCGTTGATGCTGATGATGAGTATCTTTTGCATGAAGTATGCGGTGGCCGTGACCCTGGCCATCGCGCCGGCCTACGCCCATGCGACCGGCTTCATCGTGCCTGTCTGCCTCGCCTATGGCTGCTTCAGCGGCATCTTCCTCGGCGGCTTGCTGCGCACCGTGGCCGTGTACCGGGCGGTGCAAACGGAAGGCTGGGGTCAGACCCGGCGGGGGAATACGCCCCAGTGGGGCGCATTCCGATCAAGTAGTGACTGACCCCGGATTTCTGCTGCGTATCAGTACGCCAAGGTACGCACGCCTTCCGGCATGCCCAGCAAGCAAACGTTGGCACCGCGCACAGCGAACAGGCCGACGGCGATGACGCCGACGATCTGGTTGATCTGCTGTTCCAGCGCCACCGGGTCGGCGATCTGCAAGCCCAGCACGTCGATGATCTCGCCGCCATTGTCGGTGATGAAGGCTTCCGTGCTGCCAGGCTTCAGGCGCAAGCGGGGCGTGCCGCCCAGCGCGGCCAGCTGGCGCGAGACGGCGGCGCGCGCCATCGGCACCACTTCCACCGGCAGCGGGAAGGCGCCGAGGGTCTCGACGAGCTTCGAACCGTCAGCGATGCAGACGAACTGTTTCGCGACGGACGCGACAATCTTTTCGCGCGTCAATGCCGCGCCGCCGCCCTTGATCATGGCGCCGCTGGCCGTGATTTCATCGGCGCCATCGATGTAGACGGCGATCGACTCGACGTCGTTCAGGTCGAAGACGGGAATGCCATGACCGGCCAGGCGCGCGGCCGTCGCTTCGGACGACGCGACCGCCCCCTTGATGCGGTCCTTGATCTTGGCCAGTTCATCGATGAAAAAGTTGGCGGTGGAACCGGTGCCGACACCGATGATTTCACCGTCCACCACATAGTTAATGGCGGCGCGGGCTACGGCTTGCTTCAATTCGTCTTGGGTCATGGCAAAAAAAGGCTAAAGTGAGGAATGCCGCTATTTTAACGGATTGCCAGCCCGGCCAGCCGGCCATGATGACGGACCTGGCGACGGGATACAACAGGCAAGTGGAAAAGACTTGCCCCAAGGCAATTGCCCAGCCAATTACTCTCTATGCCCTCTAAAATATGCGAAAATGGAACGATTGACCGATATGACGTTTCAGGAATAGCACATGAATCACAGTAAGCAGGTACTTGTTGTCGATGACAGCCGGGTTTCACGTCTGATGTCGCATCAGTTCATCCTCAGCAAACATGCCGACTGGCAAGTGATTGAGGCGGCGACGGGTGAGGAAGCCCTGGAAAAAGTCAAGACTGTCAGCCCTGTGCTGATATTACTGGATGTCAACATGCCCGGCATGGGCGGTGTGGCGGCGGCGGAACAATTGCGCGCGCTGTGCCCGCAAACGCACATCGTTCTCGTCACGGCGAACGTGCAAAACGCCATCCGCAACCGCGCCATCGAACTTCGTGTCGGCTTCATGGAAAAACCGATCACGGAAACCCGCATCCACCAGCTGATCGAGTCACTGGGACTGTGAGCATGGTCAATCTCTCCGAACTGGAAAACGATGCCCTCGTGGAGATATTCAACATCGGGGTGGGCCATGCGGCCGCCGCGATGAGCGAGATCGTCAATGAAGAAGTCACCATGTCGGTGCCGTCGATCACTTTCCTGAACCGTGCCGATGCGGCTGCCCTGCTGGGCAGCAAGAAGGATGGCGAACGCATCTGCGGCGTCAGCCAGCATTACGATGGCGCCTTCGCCACCGAAGCCATCCTGATGTTCCCGGAAGATAAAAGCCTGGAAATCGTGCGCCTGATGGTGGGCGACGCCATGCCGCTGCAGGAACTGACGGAGATGGAACAGGAAGCGATGAGCGAAATCGGCAACATCATCCTCAATTCCTGCGTAGGGACTTTGGCCAACCTGTTCGACAGCGAACTGCATGGCTCGCTGCCCCTGTACCACGTGGGCACCAGCGCGGAAATCCTGTCTTCGTTCGGCGGCCACGATGACGAGGCCGTCGTACTGATGCTGCATATCGACTTCGTGCTGTCCAAGCACCAGATCCACGGTTATGTGGCATTCGTGCTCGACCTGTCCGCCCTGCACGACCTGAAGCAGCAGGTCAGCCACTATCTGGCCAAGGTCCTGGGACAGGCGTGACGATCATGCCGGATGCCTTACACCGACTCGCCCTGCTCGAGAGCATACTCGGCGCCGTCAACCTGGGCGCCATCGTGCTCGACGAGCAGCACCGCATCGTGCTGTGGAACCACTGGATGGCGCGCCACTCGGCATGCCAGGCCGACGCCGTGCTGGGCCAGGATTTCTTCACCGTCTATCCGGAACTGCGCCACAAGCGCATCGATTCGGCCATCACCCAGGCCCTGCGCGACAATTTCCAGTCGCTGCTGTCGCAAACCCTGCACAAGGCGCCGTTTCCCCTGTACACGCATGGCGCGGCCGAAGGCCGGGAGCGCATGCAGCAGGCGATCGCCGTCACGCCGATCAATTTGCCCGATTCGCCGCGCCACTGCCTGATCCAGATCAATGATGTCACCATCGCCGTGGGCCGCGAAAAGCTGCTGCGCGAACAGACCATGGTCTTGCGTTCGCAAACCTTTGCCGATGGCTTGACGGGCATCGCCAACCGCCGCCACTTCGACGTGGCGATCGAGAAGGAAATGCGGCGCGCCATGCGCACGGGCAGCCCCCTGTCGCTGCTGATGATCGATATCGATCACTTCAAGGACTACAACGACCATTACGGCCACCAGCAAGGTGATGATTGCCTGATCCGCGTCGCGGCCGAACTGGCCGCCATCCTGCAGCGCCCCACAGACTTGCTGGCGCGCTATGGCGGCGAGGAATTTGCCGCCATCCTGCCCGACACGGACGCGGCGCAGGCGCTGCGCATGGCCGAGGTAATCCGCCAGCACGCGGCCGGACTGCGCATTCCGCATGCCAAGACGGGCAATGAGGTCAAGCACATCACGGTCAGCATCGGCATCGCCACCCAGCACCCGCAGCAGCAGCCGACCATCTCCGCCCTGATCGGCGCCGCCGACCGCGCCCTGTACCTGGCCAAGGGCGCCGGGCGCAACCGCGTGATGGTGCAGCCGCTGTAAAAAAAGCAACGCAGGGCAAAGGATTCCAGTAGACATCTTTATGGCGTGTGCGTAGACTCGTCATTGATTGCAGCAACAATAACAAGAATTTATCTGTGGTATCTATCCCTGCGCATGGCTCACCATGCGGGACACGGCCAGGAGCGCTTGTGAATCTCGATCCTCCCCTCAGATCCGGCTTGCCGGGTGCCGGCATGGATACGACCATGGTCAACGGCATGCGCCTGCTGCTGTCGAGCGCCACCTTGCTGACCCTGTTCATCGACCCCGAAAGCGCCGGCAAGCTGAGCAAGATTACCTGGCTGATCTTTTCCGCCTACACCATGCACAGCCTGCTGCTCTATGTGCTGGCCGTGCTGGGCTTCAGCCTGCCCCAGGACATCTTGCTGTACTGGCTCGACGTGGCCTGGTATGCGCTGATCGTGTTTTCCACCAGCAGCCACAACAATTTATTCTTCCTGTTTTTTTTCTTTGCCATCCTGACCTCGTCGTTCCAGCGGGGCTTCGAGGAAGGCGCGCGCGTGACCCTGGCCTCGGCCGGCCTGTTCGCCGCCACGGCCCTGTTCGGCGAATCGGATGCGGAGCTGTCGCGCCTGCTGCTGCGTACCACCTTCCTGCTGGCGCTCGGCTACATGATCGCCTACTGGGGCGGTTCGGCCATCACGCAGCGCAGCCACCTGGCGTTGCTGCGCGATGTCAGCCAGCTGTCCAATCCGCGCTTCGGCGTCGACCAGACCATTACCTCCGTACTGGAAAAAACCCGCAGTTATTTCAACGGCCGCAGCTGCCTGCTGATCATGCAGGACAAGGGCACGCGGGTCTGGTCGCTGCGCAGCGTGCTGCAAACGGCAACGGGCGTCGTGCACACCAGCTCGCTCCTCAGCGATGACGCGGCCAGTCCCCTGCTCGCTTTCCCGCACGATAAAATCGCCTTGTACAACCAGCCCGCCGGCCGCTGGCTGCCGTGGACAGGCGGCGCGCGCATGCTCGATCCCGACAGCGGACGCTGGCTGCGGCACGACGACGCGGCAGGCGACCGCCTGGCCGAGCTGCTCGAAGCGCACGCCTTCATCAGCGCACCGCTGCCCCTGCGCAATGGCAAGGGCCGCATCTTCATCGTCTCCGCCACCAGCATGAGCAAGACGGACGCCCTGTTTCTCAGTCATATCGGCGCGCAGGCGTTTCCCGTCATTGAAAACATCGACCTGCTCGACCGCCTGGCGTCGCAGGCGGCCTCGCGCGAGCGCGAAAAGATCGCCCGCGACCTGCATGACACGGCCGTGCAGCCGTACATCGGCCTGCGCCACGGCCTGGCGGCCCTGCGCAACGAAGCCACGCCCGGCAACCCGCTGCTGCCCGAACTGGAAAAACTGATCATCATGTCGGGCCAGGTGATCGCCGACCTGCGCAGCTACGCGCGCACGTTCAAGAACGGCCAGGTGCAAAGCGAGCCGGAACTGCTGGTCGCGCTGCGCCGCCAGGCCACGCAGATCCGCGAATTCTATGGCATCGATATCGCCCTGCAAATCGAAGGCGACCTGCACATCAACGACCGCCTGGCGGCCGAGGTGTTCCAGATCGTCAACGAAGGCATGAGCAATATCCGCAAGCATACGTCGGCGCGCCACGGCGCCGTCAAGCTGACCTGCGTGCAGGGCGCGCTGCACATCAGCATCGACAACGAATGCGCGGCCGCGCACGTCCCCGATTTTCTGCCCGACTCGCTGGCCGAACGGGCAGCCGCCCTGGGTGGCACGGCCCGCGTCACGCATGGCATGCTGGGCAACACCTCCGTGCAGATCGAGATCCCCATATGAACGACTTACGCTACACGCCCCCGGCCAGCCATGTCATCAGCGTCATGCTGGTGGACGATCACAAGACCATGCTGTGGGGCCTGGAGCGGCTGATCGGCGGCGAGCACTCGGGCATGCGCGTGGTCGCCACGGCGTCCGACAGCGCCGAGGCGCTGGAGCAGGCGAAGGCGCTGCAACCGGATGTGATCGTGCTGGACCTGGACCTGGGCGGCATCAGCTCGCTGGCCATCCTGCCCGCGCTGGCGCAGTGCGGCAGCACGCGCGTGCTGGTGCTGACGGCCAGCCACGACCAGGCCGTCCTGGACCAGACGGTGCTGAAAGGCGCGCGCGGCATCGTCAGCAAGGATGCGCCGGCGGAGATGGTGCTGAAGGCCATCGAAAAGGTATACCAGGGCGAGCTGTGGCTGGAACACGCGATGCTGGGACGCATGCTGACGCAGCTGACCCAGCCCGGCGGCGGCTCGGCGCAAGCCATCGCCATCGCCAGCCTGACCCTCAAGGAAAGAAAGATCATCGCCGCGCTGGTGCACGGCAGCGGCACGCCGGCCAAGCTGCTGGCGGACCAGCTGTTCATCTCCGAACACACCCTGCGCAACCACCTGACGTCGATCTACCGCAAGCTGGGCGTATACAACCGCCTGGAACTGTACGCCTACGCCACCAAGCACCAGCTGGGCCAATTGCCGCCCGGCGCCTGACGCCGCTGTCCCCCGGCACGGCCACTGCCCGGCCGCGCACTCCCTCCGCCGCCCCCTTCGCCAGCCACCGGCGCTGCCTGCGCCCGCGCGCTCGCACGCCAGACTCGACCATGACAATTGTCACGAAAAAAACAAGCAATTCCTCCTTGCAATAAAAGGATGTTCTTCTGATGTAGATCAAGGTGCCAACTTCTATAGTGGATTTACCGGAGTGCAAATCACCGCGCGGCCCACCACGACACGGAGCACAGCATGCGCCTTGACAAGTTTCTTCCGACAGCCCTGATCACCTATTTGCAGGGCAAGGAAAAGGCTGCGTTCTACCGCTATGCCCTGGTGGCGGCCCTCATGGCGGTGGTGTGCATCATCGGACTGCTCGCACTGGGCGAAAGCCCATGAGAGCGTAGCAACAGGAAGCAACACCGCCATGCCGTTTTACCCACCGTCGTAGCTTAACCACCACCAGGAGTTGTCATGAACCTCATCAAAAACTTTATCCGCGAAGAAGATGGCGTCACCGCAATCGAATATGGCCTGATCGCCGCCCTGATCGCCGTGGTGATCATCGCCGCCATCACCATCGTCGGCACGCAGCTGAAAAAAACCTTCAGCACCATCGGCACCAAGCTGACCACCGCCAATGCCTGACGCGGTGCCGTCCGGGCCGGCCCAGCGCCAGCCCGGACTACGCTTCCCCATATTTCCGGCACGCCCACCTTGATACCGCCTAGCGAGGCCCATCGTGAAATCTCTCTTCAGCCGTTTATCCGACGAGTCCGCCGTTACAGCGATCGAATACGCGTTGCTGGCGGGCCTGATCGCGGCAGTGCTGGTGGTCACGATCACCGTGCTGGGCGACCAGGTCAAGCTGCTGTTTGTCTACGTCAAGGACCAAGTGGTCCTGGCCCTGTCATGAACACCCTGCGCGCCTCGCTGCGCACCCACCGCGCCCTGCTGCTGATCGTGCTGCTGTACGCCGCCGCCGCGACCTTGCTGGCCGGCGGCCTGCCCAGCGCATCGGAGATCCTCAACGTGCTGGCCGGCTTCTTCGTGGCCATCCTCACGGGTCCCGTCTTCATCCTGTGCGGTTACACCATCCACGTCATGGTGATGAAACGCCCGCACCGCCTGTGCCACTATCTGTACCACGATCTGCGCCGCTACCTGAGCAACGAACGACTGCTGCACGCGCTGCCAGCCATGCTGCTGATTCCCGTCTTCGCCTCCAGCTTCACCGTCTTCAAGGGCGCCATTCCGCGCCTGCATCCCTACACCTGGGATGCCACCCTGTCCGCCTGGGACATGGCGCTGCATGGCGGCATGGCCCCATGGGAAAGGCTGCAGCCGCTGCTGGGCCACCCGCTCGTCACGGGCTTGCTCAACTTCAGCTACCACTTCTGGTTCTTCCTGTTCTACGCCATCCTGTACTGGCTGATCCTCGACACGCGCCGCCCGCTGCTGCGCATGCAGTTCCTGCTCAGCTTTGCGCTGACCTGGATCGCCCTGGGCAGCATCCTGGCCGTGCTGTTTGCCTCGGTCGGTCCCTGCTACTACGGCCACCTGCACGCCAGCGATCCGTATGCGCCGCTGATGGCCTACCTGCATGACGCCAACCAGCACGTTCCCGTCTGGGCCCTGCAGGTGCAGGAGATGCTGTGGCAAGGCTATCAAAGCAAGGGCGCGAACGGCGAACTGGGGATCTCCGCCATGCCCAGCATGCATGTGGCCACCGCCGTGCTGATGGCCATCATGGGCTGGAAGGTCAGCCGCGCCGCAGGGATCGCCCTGTCCGCCTTCGCCGTGCTGATCCTGCTCGGCTCCATCCACCTGGGCTGGCACTATGCGCTCGACGGCTATGTGGGTGCGGCCGGCGCGGCGCTGGTGTGGCGCCTGGTGGGACGGCTGCTGGGCAGCCAGGCCGCGGCACCGGCCATGCACATGGCCACGGCGCCCTGCATGAGCAAGGAAGGACTGACGTCATGAACGCCCACCTGCCCATGCTGCTGTGCCTGGCCGTGCTGGCCACCCTGCTCGCCAGCGCCCTGTGGCACGACCTGCGCACGCGCCGCATCCCGAACCGGCTGGTGTTGTGGGGCACGCTGGCGGGCTTGATCCTCAACGGCTTCGTGCCATCGGGCGCCGGCCTGTTCGACGCCTCCTTCGGCGGCCTGGGACTGCTGCAGGCGCTGGCCGGCGCCGCCGCCGGACTGGCCCTGCTGCTGCCCATGTACCTGCTGCGCGCCCTGGGCGCCGGCGACGTCAAGCTGATGGCCATGTGCGGCGCCTTCCTCGGTCCCGACGCCGTGCTCGAAGCGGCCCTGCTGACCTTCCTGTGCGGCGGCGTGCTGGCCCTGGCCGCCGCGCTGGCCGGCCAGCGCCTGCGCCAGGTGCTGAAAAATACCTGGCACATGATGCTGGGCGCGCTGCTGCACAGCCTGGCCGGCGGCGCCGCCACGATCGCCGAACCGCCGCCAGCCACCGGCAAGCTGGCCTACGCCTTCGCCATTGCCAGCGGCACCGGCTTGCAGGTCTTCCTGCAATACACCCACCTGTGGAGCCTGCGCTGAAACGCGCCGCTCCGACGACCAGCCACCATAGGACCTGACCATGGACACCCTCGCCACCCTCTGCCACTCGCGCCACGCCAGCCTGTTCACCAGCATCGCCATGGCTTGCCTGTGGACGTTCTTTGCCAGCGCCCACGTGGTGGGATTCCTGCACAGCGGCGACTGGAGCTATCTGCTGTTCTGCGCCGCCGAAACCCTGGCCGCCCTGTTCTTCATCGTGCGTTCGGCCCCCGTCAGCGTCTCCACCGATGCGGGCGACTGGCTGCTGGCCATCGGCGCCACCTTCGCGCCCTTCCTACTGTCCCCCGCCGACATGGCCATCTGGCCCGGCGCGCGCTACCTGCTGGCCGTCGGCAGCCTGCTGCAGATCGCCGGCCTGCTGTCGCTGAACCGCAGCTTCGGCCTGGTGGCGGCGCAGCGCGAGATCAAGACGGGCGGCGTCTACCGCGTGATACGCCATCCGCTGTATGCCAGCTACCTGATTTCCCTGAGCGGCTACCTGCTGGCCAACACTTCGCCCGTCAACACCGTCATCTATGTCGCGACGATGGGCATGATGGTGATGCGCCTGCTGCGCGAAGAGCGTTTCCTGTCCGCCGACGTGCGCTACCGCGTCTACATGCGCCAGGTGAAGTACCGCCTGCTGCCCTTCATCTTCTGATATCCGGCCATCCGAGCGAGGAGTATCCATCATGCCTGACACCTATCCAGAACGCAGCGACGGCGGCGGCGTCGAACCGGCGGCCAAGCGCGCGCCACGCACGGTCGAGGAAACGGGATTGCCCTTCCTGTTCCTGGTCGAACTGCTGGTCAAGATACTCTTCCTGCGCGGCCAGATCGGCCTGCCCGCCCTGTCGACGCACGTGAAACTGGGCGCCGGCGTGCTCGAACCGCTGCTCACCTTCATGCGCGCCGAAAAGCTGTGCGAAGCGCGCCGCAACGGCGGCAGCGGCACCGACGCCGACCTGTATTACCTGCTGGGCGACCAGGGCCGCCTGCGCGCCGCCGAATACATGCGCCGCAACGCCTACAGCGGTCCCGCCCCCGTCGCCCTGGCCGATTACAGCAACCAGGTGCTGGCGCAAAGCGTGGCCGACATGCATGTCACGCGCGACGACGTGCAGCGCGAATTTCGCGACGTGGTGGCCAGTTCGGCCGTGCTCGACCAGCTGGGCGCAGCGATGAATTCCGGACGCGCCCTGTTCTTTCACGGCCCCGCCGGCAGCGGCAAGAGCTACCTGGCCGAGCGCCTGAACGGCTTGCTCAGCGGCGCCATCGCCCTGCCCCATGCCGTGATGGTCGACGGCGAAGTGCTGCCCTTCCTCGACCCCATGCTGCACACCCTGTCAAACAAAGGCCGCGTGCCATCCGACCCGCGCTGGGTGCGCGCCGAACGCCCCGCCGTGCTGACGGGCGGCGAGCTGACGCTCGACATGCTGGACCTGCAATTCGACCAGGGCACCCGCCTGTACCAGGCGCCGCCACACCTGAAGGCCAACAACGGCATCTTCATCATCGACGACCTGGGCCGCCAGCGCTGCTCGCCCGTGGAACTGATGAACCGCTGGATCGTGCCGATGGCGCGCCACATCGATTACCTGTCGCTGCACACGGGCTACAAATTCCCCGTGCCCTTCGACGTCATCGTCGTGTTCTCGTCGAACCTGGCGCCGCAGCAGCTGGCCGACGATTCCTTCCTGCGCCGCATCGGCTACAAGATCCATGTGGGTCCCCTGAGCGCCTACCACTACCTGGCCGTGTTCCGCAGCACCTGCGCCCAGCTGGGCATCAATTTCGACGAAGCCTCCTACACCTACCTGCTGCACCTGCATAGCCTCTACAAGCGGCCCTTGCTCGCCTGCTATCCGCGCGACATCCTCGCGCAGGTCTGCGACCAGGCGCGTTATGAAGACCACCCGGCGCAACTGTCTCCGGAAGTCCTGTTCTGGGCATGGCAAAACTATTTCGGCAGCGATAACGACCTCGCAAGCACACACACCGGACCGGCAGCGGTCCAGCACAAAGGGGAAGCAAAATGAGAAACGCACGCGCTCTGACGATGATGGCCATTGCGGTCATCCTGGCGTTCGCCGCGGTCATCGTGGCCGCGCGCTGGATCAATGCCCAAGCCTCGGGCAACATCAACAAGGTGGCCGTGGCCCAGGTCGACATCAGCCTGGGGGCGCGTCTCACGCCCGACATGGTGCGCATGGTCGACTGGCCATCGAACGCGCTGCCGCCCGGTGCCATCAACGATCCGAAACTGCTGGAAACGCGCGTCACGCGCACCAGCATCCAGCACGGCGAACCGATCATGGAAGGCAAGCTGGCGCCTCCCGGCACGCAAGGCGGCCTGTCGGCCGTCGTCGCCGAGGGCAAGCGCGCCATGACCGTGCGCGTCAACGACGTGGTGGGCGTGGCCGGCTTCGCCCTGCCCGGCAACTTCGTCGACATCCTCGTCAACACCCAGGGCGAAGGGGCCCGCAAGACGCCGGACCGCGATCCGAACATTTCCAAGATCGTGCTCGAACGCATCCTCGTGCTGGCCATCGCCCAGGAATCGAGCCGCGACGACACCAAGCCCAAGGTGGTCAACGCCGTGACCCTGGAGCTGACGCCGGACCAGGCTGAAAAACTCGACCTGGCGCGCAGCGTGGGCACCCTGTCGCTGGTGCTGCGCAATCAGGTCGAGGACAAGCCCGTCAACACGGAAGGCGCCACCAAGTCCAGCTTGCTCGATGAAAAGGTCGCCATGGCCGCCCCCGCCGCCATGGTGCAAGCCAAGCCGCTGCCACGCCGCCGTCCCGCCGCCGCACCCGCGCCTCAAGCCGGTCCACGCGTCGATGTCATCAAGGGGCTGGAACGCAGCTCCCAACAATTCTAACCTGCATCAGAGGAGTCACGCCATGAGCACATATTGCACAGCAAGCGGAAGCCGGGTACTCAGCCTGGCGCTTGCCCTCGCCATGATCGGCGCCCTGGCGCCCCAGGCACGCGGCGAACCCGTCGCCGCTGCCGCCACCGCCGCCGGCACCGACACGGGCGCAGCCAGGAGCAGCCGGGCCGCCGCCCGGCCCAGGGCCACGCCGCCGCAAAGCGAATCGCGCGCCGGCCGTACCGAGATGGCGCCGCAAATGAGCCTGGCCGAAGGCAAGTCGACCCTGATGCGCCTGCCGTTCGCCGCCAGCCGCATGTCCGTCGGCGACCCGCGCATCGCCGACGTCATCCTGCTCAATCCCAACGAGGTGTACCTGCTGGGGCGTTCCGTCGGCACCACCAACCTGATCCTGTGGAACAAGAGCAATGACGCCACCATCATCGACCTGGCCGTCGGCATCGACAGCAGCAGCCTGCAGGCACGCATGGCCGAACTGCTGCCGAACGAAAAGATCCACGTCACGGTGGCGGGCGACACCCTGATCCTGTCGGGCATGGTCAGCGACGTCGTCAAGGCCGACCAGGCCCTGTCGCTGGCCAACGCCTATGTGCAGCGCAGCGCCCGCAGCGGCGCGGCCAGCTCCGGCGCCGCGCCAGCCGCAGGCGCGGGCGCCGCCGCTGCCGCTCCCGCCGCCACGCCCGATGCGGCCGCACCGCGCGTGATCAACCTGCTGTCGATCGCCGCGCCGCAGCAGGTGATGCTGGAAGTGAAGGTGGCCGAAGTGTCGAAGGTGCTGGTCGACCAGCTGGGCGCCAGTCTGGGCATCAACAAGACCATCGGCAGCTGGTCGTATTCGCTGCTGTCCAGCCTTCTCAGCAACAATCCCAGCGGCTTGAGCGGCGCCAGCAAGAACAACTTCTTCAACCTCGACGCGCAAAAACGCGATGGTCTGATCAAGGTGCTGGCCGAACCGAACATCATGGCCATCAGCGGCCAGGAGGCCAGCTTCCTGGCCGGCGGCAAAATCTTCATCCCCGTCAGCCAGAGCAACAATAACGGCGTGCCCACCATCACCCTGGAAGAGAAGGAATTCGGCGTGGCCGTGAAATTCACGCCCACCGTGCTCGATGGGGGGCGCATCAACCTGAAGGTGGCGCCGGAAGTGTCGGACCTGAACAAGGACGGCATCGGCATCACCGCCACCGGCATCTCGGCCACGGCCATCCTGCCCTCGTTCACGACGCGGCGCGCCACCACCACGGTGCAGCTGTTCGACGGCCAGAGCTTCGCCATCGGCGGCCTGATCAAGAACAACGTGACCAGCAATATCAAGGCCCTGCCAGGCCTGGGCGAAGTGCCCGTGCTGGGCGCCCTGTTCCGCAGCACGGACTTCCAGACGGACCGTTCGGAACTGGTCTTCATCATCACGCCGCACCTGGTCAAGCCGCTGCCAGCCGACTACAAGCTGCCCACCGACGGCTACATCCAGCCGACGCGCGGCGACATGTTCATGCAGGGAAAAATGGAAGGCAGCGCGCCCACTCCTGCTGCCGCCCCCGCAGCGCCGGCAGCGCCCATGCAGCCGCAAGCGGCCGCGCCCCAGTCCGCCGCCGGCTTCGACCTCAAATAGGAGAACACCATGAAAACCGCACATTGCCTGCCTTGCGCCACCCTGCTGTCGCTATTGCTGTTAGCCGGCTGCGCCGCCACCACCACGCCCGTGCTCGATTCGCACTTCGGCGAATCGGTGGCCCTGCTCAAGGCGCAGCAGATCATGTATCCGGACGCCTACCGCAACATGGACCCCGTCAGCGGCATCGACGGCAAGGCCGGCGCGAGCGCCTACCAGCGCTACCAGAAATCGTTCGCCGCGCCGGAACCGCAGCCGAATGTCTTCACCATCGGCGTGGGCGGACGCCAGTAGGCGCCAGTTTCGCGACGCACTCCCCCCAGGCCACCAGGAGACAGCCATGAAGACCGCATTTCGCAGGCACGACAAGCAGCAGGGCGCGATCGCCATCGTGCTGGGGCTGACCCTGGTGGTGCTGTTCGCCATGGGCGGCCTGGTGCTGGACCTGGGCCACCTGTACATCGCCAAGACGGAACTGCAGAACGGCGCCGACAGCGCCGCCCTGGCGGGCGCCGTGGAACTCAATCAAAGCGCCGCCGGCATCGACAACGCGCAGACGAAGGCCATCGCCATCGCGCAAAAGAACCGCTACGATTTTTCCACCGCGCTGACCATCACGGCCGCCAACATCAGCTTCGGCCCCAGCCCGGACGGTCCCTGGTCGTCCGGCGCCAGCGCCCGCACCAGCCCGCAGGGCCAGACCTTCATCCGCGTCGACACGGGCAGCAAGACCTTCGCCACCTACCTGATGGGCATCGCCGGCATCGCCAGCACCAGCACCTCGGGCGTGGCCGTGGCGGGGCGCTTCGTCAACGACGTCACGCCGATCGGCGTGTGCGCCGTCGATCCGGCCAACAAGACGGCGCAATACACGTATCCGGCCGCGCCGGCCGGCACGGGCCTGACGGAGCTGGTGGAATTCGGCTTTCGCCGCGGCGTCACCTACAACCTGTTCGGCCTCAATCCGCTGGGCGGGCCGTCCGATCCCTACCTGATCAACCCCGTCGACGCGCCGCCCGGCAGCTGCAGCGCCTCGCACGCGAGCGCCGCCTCCACCGCGCCATTCATGTGCACGGGCAGCAGCGCCGTCATCACCAGCGGCACGGGCCAGGTCTACACGAACACGGGGCTGACGGCTTCGCTGGCCGCCTCGCTCAATTCGCGCTTCGACGACTACGGCGGGCCATCCGTGTGCGACCCCGCGACGGCGCCGCCCGACACCAACATCAAGGAATATCCGTGCGTGGGCGCCGCGTCGCCCTGCGCCGCCGCTGCCGCCAACTCGCCGCCCACCGGCTGGATGCAGCCGGGCGCCAGCACCTTGCCCAGCCAGCAGCCGGTCAGCCTGGCCGGCAACAAACCGAATTACCAGCTGCCGTCAGCCGGTCCCGTCCCGGCACCGTCGGCCACGTTCGCGCAGTTCGCCGGCTACGGCGTGCTGTGGTCCTACGGCCCCGCCTACCAAAGCAATGGCGCCACCCCGGCCAAGGCCGGCACGGCCTACAGCGTCGCGGACGGCAACGCCAACCCCATGTACAGCACGGCCAAGGCGAATTACTTCGACACGGCCAGCTACCCCGTCAGCGCCGGCGCCGGCTTTCCTGCCAGTACGCCGCCTGCGCCATACAACCAGACCAGCGGCCCCACGTTCCAGGCGCCATCGGTGGCCCATCCGGGCCAGCGCAACCGCCGCATCCTCAACGTGGTGCTGGTCGACTGCCGCACGGCGCCCGTCGGGCCGGCTTCGTGCGGCACCATGAACGCGGTCGGTATCGGCAAATTCTTCATGACGATGAAAGCCGATTTCAGCGGCGGCACCAAGCGCCTCGACGTCGAGTTCGCGGGCCTGATCGAGCCCGTGCCGAATTCCGAAATCAAACTCTACAAGTGAGGCGGCCATGCGCATCCACCTTTCCCCTCTCAGCCAGCGCGGCGGCGCCGCCGTCGAATTCGGCATCGTGCTGGCACTGCTGATCACCCTGCTGGCCGGCATCTTCGGCTTCGGCCGCGCTTTTTGGTACTACGACGCGCTGAACAAGGCCACGCGCGACGCGGCGCGCAACATGTCCGTCAAGGCCAAGGCCGGCATCGCCTCGCAGGGCGTGCCGGCGGCCAGACAGACGGTGGCCGATGCGGCCGTCAGCGCCGGCATCAGCGACTTCACCACGGCCAACGTGACGGTCACCTGCCTGGACGCGGCATTCAACGACAGCAGTTGCACCGACGGCACGGCGCCGGGCGGCATCCGCGTCGAAGTCGTCAACTACACGCTGTCGGTGGGCCAGTACCTGCCCTTCGTGATCGGCGCAGCCAGCACCTATGCCACGCCGCTCGCACCGCGCACCACCATGCGCTACATGCTGTAAGGAGAACGCCATGCGCCACCGCCTTTCATCGTCTCCTCCAGCCGGGCTCC
This sequence comes from Janthinobacterium aestuarii, assembly GCF_046113285.1. Lineage (NCBI taxonomy): Bacteria > Pseudomonadati > Pseudomonadota > Betaproteobacteria > Burkholderiales > Oxalobacteraceae > Janthinobacterium > Janthinobacterium aestuarii. The sequence goes on along the minus strand of NZ_CP142524.1, from coordinate 1,495,481 downwards.
AGCGCGGCGCCGCCGCCGTCGAATTCGCCCTGGTGTCGCTGCTGTTTTTCACCCTGCTGTTCGGCATCCTGGAATTCGGCCGCATGCTGTACCTGTACAACACGGTGCAGGAAGTGAGCCGCCGCGCCGCGCGCGAAGCGGTGGTGCGCTGGATCGACCAGACCGACGCCGTCAAGACCCTGGCCCTGTTCGGCGGCACGGCCCTGCCGGCCGCGCCCGAACTGACGGCTGCCAACATCACCATCCGCTACCTGAACAAGAGCGGCGCCGAAGTGACCTTGCCGCCGACTGACCCGGGCGACAACCTGTCGGCCTGCGGCGACATCACGCGCACGGCCAGCTGCATCGACAGCGTGCGCGTATCGATCGACAACGTCAGCTACACGCCGATGGTCAGCCTGTTCGGCTTTCTGAATATCGCCGTGCCAGCCTCGGTGGTGGTCATGCACGCCGAAAGCCTGGGCTTCCAGATCAACTGAACGCCTTTACCGAATGCCTTTACCGGGGAGTACCAAGTGAATATCGTCATCGTCTCGAAGAATGAAGCCCAGCTCAAGCGGCTGACCCGTTTGCTGCGCGAACGCAGCGCGGCCGACCGCGTCTCGCTGCTGGCGAGCATACCGGATGTGTTCGACAACGGCGTCACGCCGGACTTGCTGCTGCTGGAGCAGGAGCAGACGGGCGAGGCGGAGCTGGAACGGCTCGAACTGCTGGGCGGGCGCCATCCGAACCTGGCCATCATCGTGCAATGTCAGCAGCAAAGTCCGCAATTCCTGCTGCGCTCGATGCGCGCCGGCGTGCGCGAAGTGCTGCAGCCCGACGACGACGCGGCCCTGTGCGCCGCCTTGCGCCGCATCGAGGACAAGCTGCAGAAACAGGTCACGCGCAAGGGCCAGGTGCTGGCCTTCGTCTCGTGCAAGGGCGGCAGCGGCGCCACCTTCATCGCCGCCAACCTCGGCTACGCGCTGGCCGCCGGCGAACAGCGCAAGGTGGCGCTATTCGACCTGAACCTGCAGTTCGGCGACGCCGCCCTGTTCGTCTCGGACCACAAGCCGGCCACCACCCTGTCGCAGCTGTCGCAGCAGATCGTGCGCCTCGATGCGTCGCTGCTCAGCGCCAGCATGATCCAGATCACGCCCGCCTACAGCGTGCTGGCCGCCGCCGACGACCCGGCCCATGCGGCCGACGTCGAGGCCGACCATATCGACCGACTGCTGACCCTGGCGCGCAGCCAGTACGACTACATCCTGCTCGACGTGGGACGCGGACTCGACCCCGTCAGCGTGCGCGCGCTGGACCGGGCCGACCTGATCTTCCCCGTGCTGCAGGCAACCTTGCCGTATGTGCGCGACGGCAAGCGCCTGCTCGACGTGTTCCGCGGCCTCGGCTACCGCGAAGACAAGGTCCGCCTGATCCTGAACCGCTATGCCAGCAGCGACAGCATCCGCGTGGCCGACCTGGAAGCGGCGTATGGCAAGCACGTCTACAAATCCATCCCCAACCACTATGAAGCGGTGGCGGCCTCCGTCAGCCAGGGCGTGCCCATCCTCAAGCTGACGCCGCACAACGCCGTCTCGCGCGCCCTGCAGGAACTGGCCGCCAGCCTGGCAGGCGAAACCCCGCCCGCCGCGCAAAGCTGGGTTTCGCGGCTGCTCGCGCGCGCCTGAGGCTCCAGCCTGATCCTCGAGCCTGATACCGCCCCACTCACCGGAGACCGACCATGACTGCCGAAAAACTCACCCTGCGGGACCGCCTGGGCTATGCCCAGGATGACGCCAGCCTGAATGACGATGCCGCGCACCAGGGCGCAGCGAGCCACAGCTACCAGCAGCTCAAGCACCGCACCCACCAGGCGCTGCTCGACCGCGTCGACCTGGAGGGCATGCAGCGCCTGTCGCGCGAGCAGATCCGCGAAGAGCTGAAAATCCTCGTCAGCGACGTGCTCACGGAAGACAATGTGGTGATCAACGAGCTGGAACGGCGCTCGCTGATCCGCGACATCCAGGACGAGGTGCTCGGCTTCGGCCCGCTCGAACCGCTGCTGGCCGATCCCGGCGTGTCCGACATCCTCGTCAACACCTATCGGCAGGTGTATGTCGAGCGCCATGGCCGCCTGGAGCTGAGCGACGTCTGCTTCACCGACGACGCCCACCTGATGAAGATCATCGACAAGATCGTCTCGCGCGTGGGCCGGCGCATCGATGAATCGAGCCCCATGGTCGATGCGCGCCTGCCCGACGGTTCGCGCGTGAACGCCATCATCCCGCCGCTGGCCATCGACGGCCCCGTGATGTCGATCCGGCGCTTCTCGGCCCAGCCGTTGCGCCTGGCCGACCTGCTGCTCAAGCACAGCCTGACGGAGGAAATGAGCACCACCCTGCAGGCGCTGGGCAAGGCCAAGGTCAACATCCTGATCTCGGGCGGCACGGGCAGCGGCAAGACCACCATGCTCAATGCGATTTCCGGTTTCATCAGCACGGCCGAACGCATCGTCACCATCGAGGACGCGGCCGAACTGCAGATGCAGCAGCCGCACGTGGTACGCCTGGAAACGCGGCCCGCGAACATCGAGGGCAAGGGCGAGGTAACGCAAAGGGCGCTGGTGCGCAACGCACTGCGCATGCGCCCCGACCGCATCATCCTGGGCGAGGTGCGCGGCGCCGAGGCGCTCGACATGCTGGGCGCCATGAACACGGGCCATGAAGGCTCGATGGCCACCATCCACGCGAACACCCCGCGCGACGCGCTGACGCGGCTGGAAAACATGATCAGCATGGCTTCCGCGGCCCTGCCCGTGAAAGCCATGCGCCAGCAGATCAGTTCGGCCATCAGCGTGGTGGTGCAGGTGTCGCGCCTGACGGACGGCAAGCGCAAGGTCACGTCGATCCAGGAAATCACAGGCATGGAGGGCGAGATGATCACCATGCAGGAAATCTTCACCTTCCGCCAGACGGGCATCGGCGAGGACGGCACGGTGCAGGGGCATTTCCATGCCAGCGGCGTGCGGCCGCGCTTCCTGGAACGCCTGCGCGCCTTCGGCATCAGCCTGCCGGAAACCCTGTTCGATCCCGCCCGCCAGTACCATTAAGGGGAGCATCATGGACTATCTCTATTACGTATTCGCCATCCTCACCTTCATCGCCGTGGTACTGCTGATCGAGGGCGTGTACCTGGCATGGAACACCTCGCGCGGCCCGGAAGCGGAAAGGGTCGCGCGCCGCCTGCGCATCATGTCGGCCGGCGCGCATGGCGACACGGGCAGTTCGATGATCAAGAAGCGCCTGCTGAGCGACACCCCGGCCCTGCAGCGCGTGCTGCTCAGCGTGCCCCGCGTGCATGCGCTCGACCGCCTGCTGGAGCAGTCGGGCCTGAGCTGGAGCGTGGCAAGCTTCGCCGGCGTGATGCTGGCCTCGGCCGGCGCCGCATTTTTGCTGCTCATCTACCTCAGTGTGCCGTGGCTGCTGCTCCTGCCGCTGGTGGCGGGCGCGGCCCTGCTGCCGCTGCTGGTGGTCTTGCGCGCCAAGGCCAAGCGCCTGCAGCGCATCGAGCAGCAACTGCCCGATGCGCTGGATCTGATGGCGCGCGCCCTGCGCGCCGGCCATGCCTTCCCCACCGCCCTGAAAATGGTCGGCGATGAAATGAACGCGCCGCTGGCCGTGGAATTTCGCGCCACCTTCGACGAAGTCAATTTCGGCATCGCCATGCAGGACGCCCTGATGAACCTGGCCACGCGCGTGCCCAGCACGGACTTGCGCTACTTCGTCATCGCCGTGCTGATCCAGCGCGAAACGGGCGGCAACCTGGCCGAACTGCTCGACAGCATCAGCCGCATCATCCGCGAGCGCATCAAGCTGCTGGGACAGGTGCGCGTGCTGTCGGCCGAAGGCAAGCTGTCGGCCTGGATCCTGTCGCTGCTGCCCTTCGGCGCGGCGGCCATGATCCACCTGACCAATCCGCAGTTCCTGGAAATGCTGTTCGTCGACCCGGGCGGACGCAAGATGCTCGCCGGCGCCCTGGTGATGATGGTGTGCGGCATCCTGGTCATGCGCAATATCATCCGCATCCGCGTCTGAGCCCGCAAGGAGAACCCTCATGAATCCCGTGCATATCGCCTTTCTCGCCCTGCTCTTCATTGCCGTCTTCGGCACCGTGCTGGTGGCCATGCGCAGCTTTGCGCCCGATCCCTTGCGCCAGCGCATGGACAACGCCACCGGCAAGAGCGCGGCGGCGCCCGGCGCATCGGCGCCCAGCCCCTGGCTGGCGCGCATGGTGCGCCTGAGCGGCCCCCTGGCCAGACTGTCGCTGCCCGAGCAGGGCTGGGAAGGCTCCGTGATGCGCCGGCGCTTCATGAATGCCGGCCTGCGCCAGGCGTCGGCGCCCATCCTGTTCTTTTCCGCCAAGACCATGCTGGCCATCGGCCTGCCCCTGCTGCTGTTTCTGGGACTGAGCGCCTCGGGCAGCCAGATGGCGGGCAAGGCGCTGCTGTTCTGGCTGCTGATCGTGGCCGCCATCGGCTACTACCTGCCCAATATCGTGCTGGCACAAATGATCAAGCGGCGCCAGCGCGATATCTTCGAAAGCTTTCCCGATGCGCTGGACCTGATGACGGTGTGCGTGGAAGCAGGCCTGGCCATGGATGCGGCGCTGGCCCGGGTGGCGGCCGAGATCGCCCTGAAAAGCGCCGTGCTGGCCGAGGAATTGCATCTGGTGATGCTGGAACTGCGCGCCGGCAACACCAAGGAGCGGGCGCTGCGCAACCTGGCCCTGCGCACGGGCGTCGAGGATGTCGACGCGCTGGTGGCCATGCTGATCCAGGCCGAGCGCTTCGGCACCAGCATCGCCGCGTCGCTGCGCGTGCAGTCGGACCAGCTGCGCACCAAGCGCCGCCAGATGGCCGAGGAAGAAGCGGCGAAGATCGCCCTCAAGCTGCTGTTCCCGCTGATCTTTTTCATCTTCCCTTCGCTGCTGGTCGTCCTGATGGGGCCAGCCTTCCTGCAAATTTACCGCGTGCTCCTGCCCAGCATGGGCAGCGGCAGCTGACCGGAGAACCGCCATGTCACAGCACACCACCCTGATGCTCATGCTCGCCTGCGCCGGCCTGCTGCCCGCCTGCGGCCACCTGCCCGGTCCCGCCAGCCAGCACAGCCAGGCCAATCACGCCGCCCCGCCCCGGGCGCGCAGCATTGACAGCCCCGCCGCCCGCAGCGCCGCGTTCTGCAAGCTGGGCAAGCGCATGCAGGAACTGGGCGATCCGCGCGCGGCGATGGCCGCCTACCGCGAAGCGCTGCTGCTTGAGCCCGACTCGGCCGATGCACGCAATGGCGCCGCCGTGCTGCACGCGCAGCTGGGCCAGCTGGACACGGCGCGCGCCATGCTGCAGGCGCTGGCGCAAGAGGCGCCGACGGCCAGGACCTACAACAACCTCGGCTACGTGCTGTACCTGCAGGGCGATTACGACCAGGCGGCCAGCGTGCTGCGCCAGTCGCTGCAGCTCGACAACGGCCAGCAGCCGGCGCGCGCCAACCTGGACCTGGCTATCGCGGCGCTGGCGCGCAGCGTCAGCACAGTCGATGCCATCGATGCCACTGCGGACGCCGTCGCGCCCGATCTGGCGCCGGCGCCCAAGCCGGCGGCACCGGCCAGCCGCCTGCAGCTGACGCAGTCGCAGCCGAATATCTTCACGCTGAGCTGGCGCGACACGCCCGTGGCGCCACGCGCCGCGCCGGCCGCCGTGCCCGCCCTGGCGAAGCAGGCGGCGCCGCTGCCACGGCTGGAAGTCATCAACGGCAATGGAGAAACGGGGATGGCGGCGCGCATGCGCGGCATGCTGGGCGGCATGGGCATCAGCGTGCTGCGGCTGGGCAACCAGCGGCCTTACGGCATCCAGGCCAGCAGCATCGTCTACCGTCCCGGGCACGCCGAGGCAGCGGCCGCCCTGGCGCTGGCCTTGGGCGGCATGCCGCAACTGCAGGCGGCCGGCGACAGCGGCATCGGCGCGGGCGCCGACCTGCGTTTATTGCTGGGCAAGGATGCGGCGGCCAGCCTGCGCGCACCGGACGTGCGCCTGGCATCGAACGCGACACCGTGACGCAGGCATCAGCGCGGCAGCAGGCGGCGGTCGGCGGGGTTGATCAGGAAGCCCTGCAGGATATCCTGCAGCTGCGGCAGTTTCGCCACGTAGGCGGGAATGCCCAGCTGGCGCGCGCCGAAGTAGTGGGCGATGATGTCGCCCTGCTGCTCCATGTTGAAGTCGGACAGCACGCCGCCAGCCTGCGCATCGTAGCGGTAGGCCCGTTGCCCGATGTAGCCGCCGCGCAGCGCCAGCAGCACGCCATGCAGCAGCACGCCGTAGCCGAGCTGGTACTGCCACACGTGCACCATTTCGTGGATGAAGAACAGCTTGCCGCTGTTGCCTTCGCGGGAAAAGTCGTCGCGGTACTGGGCCGGCATGAAATGCAGGCTGCCGCGCGGCGTCATCGCCGTGTTCTGGTCCTGCAGGCCGAACGGTAAAAAGGAGCCGCGCACCACGCGCACGCGCGCGTAGTCGATGGCGCCCTGGAAGACGCTGCGGGCCATGGCGGTTTCGCCGATGGTGAGGGGGCGGCGCAAGACTCGCATAAGAAGAAGAGAAGAAAGCGCGGCAAGCGTAAAGCCTGCCGCGCCAGTACCGCTTAAGCCAATCGAAGACCGCTGGCGGCCTTGGCGATTTCCGTGATGCGGCCCCAGTTGCCGGCCGCGATCGCGTCTTTCGGCGTCAGCCACGAGCCGCCCACGCAGGCGACGTTCTTGCACGCCAGGAACTGCGACGCCGTCTCTTGCGAGATGCCGCCCGTCGGGCAGAACGTGATGTCCGGCAGCGGGCCGTAGATCGCGTTGAGCATGCCGATGCCGCCCGCCGGTACGGCCGGGAACAGTTTCAGCTGCTGGAAGCCGTTTTCACGCGCCGCCATCACTTCGCCTGGCGTCATCACGCCTGGCAGCAAGGGCAGGCCGCTGCTTTTCGCCGCCGCCACCAGGGCCGACGTCAGGCCCGGCGAAACGCCGAAGACGGCGCCCGCATCACGTGCCTGCACGAATTCCTCGGGACGGGTCAAGGTGCCCACGCCGACGATGGCGCCCGGCACGGCCGACATGGCGCGGATCGCTTCGAGGCCGTGCTTGGTGCGCAGCGTCACTTCCAGCACGCGGATGCCGCCCGCCACCAGCGCGCGCGCCAGCGGTACGGCGTGTTCAGGATCGTCGATCGCAATCACGGGGATCACGCTCGAGGTGCGCATAATTTCCAGTAGTGTCATGGTCATCTCTTATTTCCTAGCCAAAAAGTCTTCATCGGAACCCGGTACGGTATCGCCGACATTGTCGGCGTCGTGCAAGGCGACGGTGGTGGGAATCGGCGACGGCAGGCCGAAGGTGGTGGCACCCTCTTCCGCCGCGCTGACGGTGGAACGGAACATGGAAAACAGCTCGCGGCCCATGCCGACGTGGTTCGGCGACAGGTCGGCCGTGACCAGCGCACGCGCGTGCCAGACGTCGGCCGGCACCAGCGCCTCCAGTACGCCCGTAAAGGCGTCGAGGCGGATGATGTCGCCGTCGCGCACGAGGCCCAGGGGGCCGCCGGCGAGGATTTCAGGCGAGACGTGGATGGCGGCCGGCACCTTGCCCGACGCGCCCGACATGCGGCCATCGGTGACCAGCGCCACGTGGCGGCCCGCATCCTGCAGGTTGGCCAGCGCCGGGGTCAGCGCATGCAGTTCCGGCATGCCGTTGGCGCGCGGACCCTGGAAGCGCAGCACGGCGACGAAATCGCGGTCCAGCGTGCCGGCCTTGTAGGCGGCCATGAAGTCTTCCTGCGAATTGAATACCAGGGCAGGTGCTTCGACCGTGCGGTGCTGCGGCTTGACGGCCGACACCTTCATCACGGCGCGGCCCAGGTTGCCCGCCACCAGCACCATGCCGCCGTCCGGCGCGAAAGGATTGCTGGCCGGGCGCAGCACGTTTTCGTCGGCGCTGGCGGCCGGCGCATCTTTCCAGAAGACCTTGCCGTCTTCGCCGAGGAACGGCTCCATGCAATGCGCGCGCAAGCCGTGGCCCAGGATGGTGTTGACGTCGTCGTGCAGCAGCCCCGCATCCAGCAGTTCGCGGATCAGATAACCGGTGCCGCCGGCCGCGTGGAAATGGTTCACGTCGGCGTCACCGTTCGGGTAGATGCGCGTAAGCATCGGCACGATGGCCGACAGTTCATTGAAATCGTTCCAGTCGATGACGATGCCGGCCGCCTTGGCGATCGCCACCAGGTGCAGGGTGTGATTGGTCGAGCCGCCCGTGGCCAGCAAGCCCACGACGGCGTTGACGATACATTTCTCGTCGACGATATGGCCGACTGGCAAGTAGCTGCCGCTTTGCGCCGTGATGACGGCCGCGCGCTGGGCGGCGGCCCTGGTCAGCGCATCGCGCAGCGGCGTGTTCGGCGTGATGAAGGCGGCGCCCGGCAAATGCAGGCCCATCACTTCCATCAGCATCTGGTTGCTGTTCGCCGTGCCGTAGAAGGTACAGGTGCCGGCGCCATGGTAGGCTTTCGACTCGCCTTCGAGCAAGTCTTCGCGCGTGGCCTTGCCTTGTGCATACAGCTGGCGCACCTTGGCTTTTTCCTGGTTCGACAGGCCCGACGTCATCGGACCGGCCGGCACGAAGACGGCCGGCAAATGGCCGAAGTGCAGCGCGCCGATCAACAGGCCCGGCACGATCTTGTCGCACACGCCCAGGTACAGGGCGGCGTCGAACATATTGTGCGACAGCGCCACGGCAGTCGACATGGCGATGGTGTCGCGCGAAAACAGCGACAGTTCCATGCCCGGCTGGCCTTGCGTCACGCCATCGCACATGGCGGGCACGCCGCCGGCGAACTGGGCGACGGCGCCCACTTCGCGCACGGCTTGCTTGATGATCTGCGGGAAGCCTTCGAACGGCTGGTGCGCCGACAGCATGTCGTTGTACGAGGAAACGATGGCCACGGACGGCTTCTTGTATTCCTTCAGCGACAGCTTGTCGTTGGCGGGAAAGGCGGCAAAGCCGTGCGCCAGGTTGGTGCACGACAGGGCGCCGCGCTGCACGCCCTGGATGCGGGCCGCATCCAGATGCGCCAGGTAGGCGCCGCGCGATGGCCGGCTGCGCGCGATGATGCGCGCTGTTACGGATTCGACTACTGGATGCAGCGCCATATGGATTTCCTTAAAAATGAGTATTTCGTGAAATTTTACTACAAAATGGTGAAGAAGAAGCACTCTTGCATGGGCCGACCGCACAAATAAGCCACGGATTGCGGCGTATCAAGGCAAGCCCGGCAAATATCGCGTATCGGCAGCTGTCAACATAGCTCTTATATGGCACGGGCGCAATCGCTAAAAAAAGCACAACAAAATCCGCTTCGCGTCACAAACTGTAGTGAAATTACGTTTTTCTGATGTATTATTCTCATACCAATGCCGGACCCGCTGTTCGCCACCACGAACGCGCCGCGCTCCTTTCAACCGAGACAAGCACCCAAGCCGACCGCCATGCGCCAGCCAGCACCTACTCCTGCCATCACCGCCACCGTCAGTTTCCAGTCCCTGCAAGCGCATAGCGCCAGCCTGCGCGAAGTGCATCTGCGCCAGCTGTTCGCCGCCGACCCCGCACGTTTCTCGACGATGACGGTCGATGCGGCCGGCCTGCTGCTCGATTACTCGAAGAACCGGGTCGACGCCACCGCCATGGCGCTGCTGATGGACCTGGCCCGCGAGCGCGGCGTGGAAGCGCAGCGCGAAGCCATGTTCACCGGCGAGAAAATCAATCTTACCGAACATCGGGCCGTTCTGCATACCGCCTTGCGCGCGCCGCGCGGCACCAGGCTGATGGTCGATGGCCAGGATATCGATGCTGACGTGCAAGATGTACTGCAGCGCGTCAAGGCATTTACGGACAAGGTCCGCAATGGCAGCTGGCTCGGCTACACAGGCAAACCGATTTGCGACATCGTCAATATCGGCATCGGCGGCTCGGACCTGGGCCCGAAAATGGCGTGCCTGGCGCTGCGCTCGTATGCCAACCCGGGGCTGGAAATGCACTTTGTTTCCAACGTCGACGGTCACGACATGGAAGCGACCCTGTCGAAAGTCGATCCGGAAACCACCCTGTTCATTGTTGCCTCGAAAACCTTTGTTACCGCTGAAACCATGCTCAACGCCAACACGGCGCGCGCCTGGTTCCTGCTCGAAGGCGAAGAAAAGGATCTGGCGCAACACTTCGTGGCTGTCTCGACCAACACGCAAGCCATCGTCGACTTCGGCATTTCGCCGGACAATATGTTCCCGTTCTGGGACTGGGTCGGCGGCCGTTATTCCGTCTGGTCCTCGATCGGCCTGGCCGTGGCCCTGTCCGTCGGTTTTGAATATTTCAGCGATTTCCTCGCCGGCGCGCATGCGATGGACCAGCATTTCCGCCAGGCGCCCCTCGAAGACAACATGCCCGTCGTGCTGGCCATGGTCGGCTTCTGGAACCGTCAGTTCCTCGATTGCGGCTCCGTTTCCATCGCACCGTATCACCAGGACCTGAGCCGCTTCGCCGCCTACCTGCAACAGCTGGACATGGAAAGCAACGGCAAGCGCGTCACCAAGGATGGCGTGCCCGTCGACGTGCCGACCGGCCCCGTCATCTGGGGCGATTGCGGCACGAATGCCCAGCACGCGTATTTCCAGCTGCTGCACCAGGGCACGGACATCACCCCCATCGACTTCATCGCCGCCCTGCGCGCCACGCACGATTTGCCGGGCCACCACGATGCCCTGCTGGCCAACTGCTTCGCCCAGTCGGAAGCCTTCATGACGGGCAAGACGGCCGAGGAAGTGCGCCTTGACCTGCAGGCGCAGGGCTTGCCGGAAAGCGAAATCGAAGCACTGGTGCCGCACAAGACTTTCCCCGGCAACCGCCCCAGCAACACCATTTTGATGGACCAGCTGACCCCGACCACCCTGGGCGCCCTGATCGCGCTGTACGAACACAAGACCTTCGTGCAGGGCGTCTTGTGGAACGTCAACAGTTTCGACCAGTGGGGGGTGGAACTGGGCAAGGTGCTGGCGAAGAAAATCCAGGCCGAACTGACGGGCGAAGCCCGTCCCGACCACCACGACAGCTCGACCAATGGCTTGATTGCCTTGGCGAAAGCCGCCAAGGCGGCGTATTAACTTAATTGAGGTTTATGAATATTTACGAAATCAAAGTAGTCAGCGACAAGGCCATGCAAGTGGGCGAATGCCCGCTCTGGCATGGCAAGGAAGCGGCCCTGTACTGGGTCGACATCGATGGCCGCGCCGTGCACCGCTTGCACCCGGCCAGCGGCAAGCATGCGCAGTGGACCATGCCGACGGAACCGTCGGCGCTGGCCATCAACGCCGGCGGCGGCCTGATCGTCGCCCTGCGCAGCGGCTTTGCCCACCTCGACACGAAGACGGGCAGCCTGGCGCACATCGCGCCGGCGCCGTTCGACATGACCACCACGCGCTTCAACGACGGCAAGGTTGACCCGGCCGGCCGTTTCTGGGTCGGCACGATTTTCGAGCCGCGCAACGCTGACGCAGCGGAAATGTTCGTGCTGGAAAAGGGACAAGTGCGCAAGGTCTGGTCGGGCGGCATGACCGTGTCGAACGGCCTGGGCTTCAGTCCCGACGGGCGCACCATGTATCACTCGGATACCACCACGCACCGCATCGACCGTTTCGACTTCGATGCGGCCACGGGAGCCATTTCCGCGCCACAACCGTTCCAGCGCTTTTCCATGGACAAGAAGGCGTTTGATTACGGCGGGCGCCCCGATGGCGCGGCCGTCGACAGCGAAGGCAATTACTGGTCGGCCATGTTTGAAGGCGGCAAGATCTTGCGCTTCGCCCCCGATGGCCATTTGCTGGGCGAAATTACCGTGCCCGTGCGCTGCCCCACCATGGTGACGTTCGGCGGCCCCGACCTGCGCACCCTGTACATCACCAGCGCCAGCCACAACCGCTCGGCAGCAGAAATCGCCGACTACCCGTTGACGGGTCACGTGCTGTCCGTGCGCGTGGACGTGGCAGGCCAGCCGGAAACGCCTTACCAGGCGTAACACGGTCAGGTATGAAAAAGCGCCGGCACCCGCGAGGGTCCGGCGCTTTTTTAACGCTCACGTAGGTCGGATTAGCGGGGCAAGGCCCAGCGTAATCCGACAACAGTGTTGGCCATGGTGCCGTCGGATTACCGCGACAGCACCTTGCGGATGGTTTCCGCCAATTCAGCCGCCACGAACTTGGCCACATAACCGTCGGCGCCCACGCCCTTGACGTGGTCTTCGTTGGTCGAGCCCGTCAGCGACGAGTGGATCACCACGGGAATGTTGGAGAAGCGGCCATCGTTCTTGATGTTGCGCGTCAGGGTAAAGCCGTCCATTTCCGGCATTTCCAGGTCGGTCAGCACCAGCGCGACCTTGTCTTTCGCCGTCTTGCCTTCCGTGGCCGCCTGGGCCGAGATCGCTTGCAGGCGCTCCCACGCTTCCTTGCCCGTCTTGGTCATGATGAAAGGCACGCCCATCGCTTCGAGGCCCTTTTCGATCAACGAGCGGGCCAGCGAGGAATCGTCGGCCGCGAGAATCACGGCGCCGGCCGGCAAGCGCACTTGCGGGCCGATGCTGTTTTCGTCCACGTCCGGATCGCCCGACGGCAGCACGTTGCGCAGGATTTGCTCCACGTCCAGCACTTGCGCCAGGCGGGTCTTGTCCGTGTCGCCGTCGAGGCGGGCGATGCTGGTGACGAGGCCGCCGCCGACGCTCGATTCGGCCGACAAGACCTGATTCCATTCGAGGCGCACGATTTCATCGACCTCTTCCACCGCAAACGCCTGTGTCGAGCGGGCAAATTCCGTCACCATCAGGATCTTCAAGCCGCTGCTCTTGCAACCGACCGCCATTGGCAAGTCGATCACGGGAACGATCTGACCACGGATATTGACCACGCCCAGCATGTGCGGGTGCGAACCAGCCACCGCCGTGATGGCCGGCATTTCCATGATTTCACGGACTTTGAACACATTGATGCCGAACAGTTCGCGGCTGGCCGAGTGATCACTGGTCCCCAGCTTGAACAGGAACAGTTCGAATTTGTTATTGCCTGTCAGGCTGGTGCGTTCATCGACATCTTGCTGCATTGAATTCATTGTGTCCCCTTGAGCCGTCTTGTAAAGTTAAGTCGCCCGCCCCTGATGCTGCGGACAGTGCGGACTGCACGTCGCATGGACGCCGGACGGCGGGTTTGGGGCATGGCCGGCGCTAATGGTGCAGTGTATATCGTACAACTTCATACAACCAATAGTTGCTATCGATTCGAGCTTGAATTATACGTTTTTTTACTTTCTTCAAAGCTACTTTACGCTGCCAACGGCGATCCTGACAGCATTTCTTGATTTCCTTGTTGCTACAGCGCAAATGATGACGGAGAGAATCGAAAATTTCCCTGGCAACCATGGTTGCTTTGCAAAGCCGATAACCAGCATGACGCTGCGCCGGCGCCGGCGAACGTCATATAATGGCCATGCCGGCATCGCAGGCAGGCATACCGGGAAAAATGGCGACGGCAGCGGATGGAATGTAGTAAAATTTCTTGCAATTGCCTGTTCTACGTAGTAAATTTACACCATCGATTATAGTAGCGACAGACTGGCACTTCCGGTCGGCTTTCTCCCCGCTCCGGCCCTTTTACTTTTGCGACGACACTCACTTATGGCACTTACCGATTTTGACCTGGTCCTGTTTGGCGGCAGCGGCGATTTAGCAATGCGCAAGTTGTTGCCTGCAATGTATGCGCGCGACGTCGCGAACGATTTGCCGCCGACGGCGCGCATCATCTGTGTGGGCCGCCAGGACAGCGGCCAGGATGCCTTCCTGAAAATGGTGGAGACCAATTCGCGTCCCCACATCAAGGCCAGCACCCTGAACGCCGCCACCTGGAGCAAGTTCTGCGCGCGCATCGTGTATGTGTCGCTCAACGCCAGCGATGCGGCCACGTACGCGCCGCTGGTCGAAGCGCTGCGCGGCGACGCCGACCTGACGCGCGTGTACTACCTGGCGACGCCGCCGCACCTGTTCGCCCTCATCTGCGACAACCTCGAAGACAACGGCCTGGTCACGCCGAATTCGCGCGTGGTGCTGGAAAAGCCGCTGGGCCGCGACCTGGCCAGCGCCAAGCAGATCAATGCCGAAGTGGGCAAGGTCTTCCAGGAATCGCAGATCTACCGTATCGACCATTACCTGGGCAAGGAAACCGTGCAGAACTTGCTGGCCCTGCGCTTCGGCAACATCCTGTTCGAACCGCTGTGGCGCCGCGAATGGATTTCCGACGTGCAGATCACCATCGCCGAAAAGCTGGGCGTGGGCAACCGCATGGGTTACTACGACACCTCGGGCGCGCTGCGCGACATGCTGCAAAACCACTTGCTGCAACTGCTGTGCATCGTCGCCATGGAGCCGCCGACCTCGATCGCGCCGGACGCCGTGCGCGATGAAAAGCTGCAAGTGCTGCGCTCGCTGAAAAAATTCACACCGACCACCCTGGCGCAAAACATCGTGCGCGGCCAGTACCGCGCCGGCCACGTCGATGGCGCCACAGTGCCGAGCTACCGCGACGAGCCCGATGCGCCGGAACATTCGCGCACCGAAACCTTCGTTGCGCTGAAGGCGGAAATCGACACCTGGCGCTGGGCCGGCGTGCCGTTCTACCTGCGCACGGGCAAACGCATGGCCGACAGCCTGGCCGAGATCGTCGTGCGCTTCAAGCAGATTCCGCATTCGATCTTCAACCAGCCGACGTCCAGCTTCCAGCCGAACTGCCTGGTGATCCGTTTGCAGCCGGACGAAGGCTTGCGCATGAATTTGATGGCGAAAACCCCGGGTGACGGCATGCGCTTGAAACCGGCGGAGCTGGAACTCGATTTCCGCGAATCGTTCAAGACCCCGCGCATGGACGCCTACGAGCGTTTGCTGCTCGACGTCCTGCGCGGCCAGCTGACCCTGTTCATGCGCGGCGACGAGCTGGAAGCGGCCTGGGAATGGGTCGAGCCGATTCTCGACAACTGGGAACAGAACGACAGCGCGCCGATTCCGTACACGGCCGGCACCTGGGGCCCGGCGGCCGCCAGCGCCCTGATCGGCCGCGATGGCTTGCAGTGGCGTGAAGAGGCATTGCCAGAGGACTGAAGCCGTTAAGATTTGGCTTAACCCTGAACGGCGAAATACTGGGGTCGGACCCTGAGGGTCCGACCCCGGAACTTTGCTTTTGGGGTGAAAAGGACGCAAACTTACGGCATTACTGCCAGAAGATCAATCAATGCTACTCGATTCCATCCGCACCCAGCTCGATTCGCTCTCCAAGTCGGAGAAAAAGGTCGCGCTGGCCGTGCTAGACCAGCCCAACCAGACGGTCAGCCAGAACATCACGGCGCTGGCGAAAAGCGCGCAGGTGTCGGAACCGACCGTGGTGCGCTTTTGCCGCACGCTGGGTTACGACGGCTGGCATGAATTCAAGCTGAAACTGGCGCAGGGCCTGGCGCTGGCCATGCCGGGCGCGAACGAGCAGCCGGCGCAGGACGATCTGGCCGCCGACCTGGTGAATAAAATCTGCAGCCGCTCGATCAATACTCTGCTCGACCTGCGCAACAACCTGAATCCGGAAGCGATCCAGCGCGCGCTCGACATCCTGTCGCGCGCCAGCAAGATCGAATTCTATGGCCAGGGCACGTCGGGTATCGTGGCGGCCGACGCGCAGCACAAGTTCTTCCGCTCGGGCGTGCCGACGGTGGCCTACAGCGACCCGAACATCCACAGCATCGCGGCGGCCCTGCTGCGCGGCGGCGACTGCCTGGTGGCCATCTCGCAGCGCGGCAACAGCCCCGCCCTGGTGCGCTCCGTGAAACTGGCGCGCCGCGGCGGCGCCGACGTCGTCGTGCTGGCCCCATCGGGCACGCCGCTGGCCGACCTGGCCACCGTGCTGATCCCGATCGACCTGGTCTTCAACACCGACCCCTACACGCCCATTTCGGCGCGCCTGGCCTACCTGGTCGTGATCGACGTGCTGGCCGTGGGCCTGGCCCTGCAACGGGGACCGGAATTCCGCAAGAAGATGCAGAATGCGCAAAAGGCGCTGCAGGAATTCGACATGCAGTTTGATTCGTTTATCGGCTAAAAAGCGGCAATCCGGGGCCAGACCCGCCGGGTCCGACCCCGGCACTTTAGCCCTTGGGTTAAAAGCGCCGCCACCGTCCCGCATTCGGTACAATACCCTGGCAAGCCCATTCACTCTTTCCTGTGCAGCCATGAACCAACTCGAACAACTGAAGCAATTTACTACCGTGGTGGCCGACACCGGCGACTTCCAATCGATCCAGGCCTACACGCCGCGCGATGCGACGACGAATCCGTCGCTGATCCTGAAGGCCGTGCAGAAGGATGAATACAAGCCGCTGCTGGAAAAGGCCGTGCGCGACCATCCGAACGCCTCGACCACCGAGATCATCGACCGCCTGCTGATCGCCTTTGGCGTGGAAATCCTGCAAACCATCCCCGGCCGCGTCTCCACCGAGGTCGATGCGCGCCTGTCGTTCGACACGCAGGGCACGGTGGCCAAGGGCCGCGACCTGATCGCCCTGTATTCGAACGCGGGCATACCACGCGAGCGCGTGCTGATCAAGATCGCCTCCACCTGGGAAGGCATCCGCGCCGCCGCCATCCTGGAAAAGGAAGGCATCCGCTGCAACATGACCCTGCTGTTCTCGCTGGCCCAGGCGATTGCCTGCGCCGAAGCGGGCGCCCAGCTCATTTCCCCGTTCGTCGGCCGCATCTACGACTGGTACAAGAAATCGACGGGCATCGACTACATGGGCGCGGAAGACCCGGGCGTGCAATCGGTGCGCCGCATCTACAATTACTACCGCAAGTTTGGCTACAAGACCGAGGTGATGGGCGCGAGCTTCCGCAACACCTCGCAAATCCTCGAACTGGCCGGCTGCGACCTGCTCACCATCAGCCCCGACCTGCTGCAAAAGCTGGCCGACAGCGATGCGCCGGTGGAACGCAAGCTGAGCGCCGAAGCGGCGCCATCGACCAACATCGTGCAAATGTCGCTGAACGAAGAAGCCTTCCGCTTCATGATGAATGAAGACGCGATGGCGACGGAAAAACTGGCCGAAGGCATCCGCGCCTTCTGCGTCGATTCCGGCAAGCTGAAACAGATGATCGCGGCGCTGCGGTAATCGCATCATTACGACGGGCGAAAAAAAGCGGCGCCGTGCATTGCACGGACGCCGCTTTTTTTATTCTAGTCGTCCTCGTTGGCCTCGGGGCGACTGACGGCACCATTGCGAGTGGCCGCAAATCACGACGCGCAGCAGGTGCCGTCAGGCGTCATCAAGAGCAACGGAAGGTGGCCACGCCCTGGTAGTTGGCGCCATTCGCCAGCTGCGCCTTGTAGGCGGCGATCAGCAGATAGCGGCCAGCGCCGCCGTCGCCCAGCATCAGCTGCGCGCCCGTGCCATTCGACAGGTAGCCACCGGTGATGCTGCTCGACGCGGCCGACGCCATGGTCGTCGAAGCCGATACCTTGCCCGTGCTGCCGCCGGCGCTGGCGTCGATGGCCAGCACGACCTTGGCGCCCGAGGCATCGAAGGACATGCTGGCAGTGCCGCTGGCCGTGCCGAAGTTGGCGGTCGACGAGACGCTGCTGCCGCCCGTATAGCTAGGCGCCGTGAACGTGCCTGCATCGCAGGTGAAGGTGCCGGTCGCTGGCAGCGCGGCGAGCACGTTATAGGCGACGTAATGCCCACTGGCATTGTTGCCGCTCAACGTAGTGGCGCCCGTACTATTGCTGAACGCGCCCTTGAACCAGCGTCCCTGCGCAAAGGCCGC
Organism: Janthinobacterium aestuarii; assembly: GCF_046113285.1. NCBI lineage: Bacteria > Pseudomonadati > Pseudomonadota > Betaproteobacteria > Burkholderiales > Oxalobacteraceae > Janthinobacterium > Janthinobacterium aestuarii. The sequence goes on along the minus strand of NZ_CP142524.1, from coordinate 1,477,531 downwards.
GTCGCCGCTGATTTCGCGCGTCACGGCCGGGTTGCCGGTGAAGACGATGCCGCTGATCGTGCTCAGGGCGCCGGAGGCATCCTGTACCAGCGGGCTGGCCTTGCCACTGCTCTGCAAGCCGATCGACGTAAAGATGTAGCGGCTGTTGTCGCCATTGGCGAAACGGGCGCTGACGGCCCCCGTGTTTTCGCCGGTGGCCGTTGGCACGACGGGAACGACGGGCGCCACCGGATCGGCAGGCTTGGCCGTATTCACGACAGCCGTCGTGTCGGATGGGGAAGACGAACCGCCGCCACCGCAAGCGGCGAGCGAAGCGGCGATCAGGGTCAGAACAAAAGCGTGATTCAGTTGCATACGATTCCAATAAAAAAAGCAAGACATAAGGAATCCTTGGCACATGCCAAAAATTCAACGTCCAATATTATGCAACATTTCTCAATAGAATGGTTGCCTTAAAGAAATTTATTAATACTAACAATGTGACTATACCGAGCGCGTCTGTGCCGTGTCGCCGCGCTGGCGGTAAAATACCTGGCTACAGGCCGCCAGCGACTACTCATGCAATCACCGATCACCATCCGCCTGGGCCGCCGCGCCCGGGCGCGCATCGCCGAAAACGGGGTGCGCGCCAGCGACATCGCCATCGTTCCCGCCGCCGCGGGCGGGCCGAAAGGCTTGATCCTGCACCAGCTCGATTGCTGGCTGTTCGGCGACTTCCTGGCGCAGGCGCCGCGCCCGCGCCAGTTCGTCGGCGCCTCGATCGGCGCCTGGCGCATGGCCGCCGCCGTGTTCCCCGACCCGGTGGCCGCGCAGCGCCGCCTGGTGCGCGAATACGTGGGCCAGCGCTATCCCGACAAACCCGATGCGGCGCACGTGAGCCGCACGTGCCGTGCCCTGCTCGACGCCGTCCTCGATGGCCAGGATGCGCAACTGCTGCGGCACGAGCGCCATAGCCTGTCGGTGCTGGCCGTGCGCGGCATCGGCGCGCTGGCGCAACCTGGCAAATGGCGCGACCGGCGCGGCTTCCTGCTGGCGGCCGCCGGCAACGCTGTGGCGCGCGCGCGGCTGGCCGCCTCGCTGGAACGCACCGTGTTCCATGCCGGACCGGACGGCGCCAGCTGGCTGCGCTCGCGCTTCGACGCCTTTCATTCGCATTTCGTGCCGCTGGCGCAGGACAACCTGCGCGACGCGCTGCTCGCTTCCGGCTCCATCCCGCTGGTGCTCGACGCGGTCACGGACATCGCCGGCGCGCCGCCAGGGCGCTACTGGGACGGCGGCCTGGTCGACTATCATTTGCACCTGCCCTACCAGCGCGAACCGGACCTGGTGCTGTACCCGCATTTTGCCGACCATATCGTGCCGGGCTGGCTGGACAAGACCATGCCCTGGCGCCGCGCGCGCCGCGGCGATGGCGCACTCGACAACATGATCCTCGTCTCGCCCTCGCCCGCCTTCGTGGCCAGCCTGCCCAACGGCAAATTGCCGGACCGGCGCGACTTCCCCCATTACGGCCAGGACCACGCGGCGCGCATGCGCGACTGGCGCCGCGCCATCGCGGAAAGCGAGCGCATGGCGGCCGCCTTCGCCCGCTGGGCCGAGCAGCCGGACCTGCGCCAGGCGGGCGAGCTGTAGCACGGGCGTGGCTGCAACAGGCGCAAAGACAAGCGCGCTTTTCCCTCGCCTCTTGGTCACTTATCAGTGCATACTATGTCGCACAGGCAACCTTTAATCCCTCTGCGACAGGAGCTCCAACCATGCACGCCCTCTCCCACCTCCGTATCGGCACACGCCTGGCTGCAGGCTTCGCGCTGGTGCTGCTGCTGTCCGTGATCTCCACCTCGTACGCGCTGTACAGCGCCAGCGTGAATGCCGAAGCGACGCGGCAAATGATGGAAAAGCCGCTGGCCAAGGAACGCCTCGTATCGGACTGGTACGTACTGATTTACTCGGCCATCGCGCGCACTTCGATGATCGCCAGGAGCACGGATGAAACCCTGTCGAACGTGTTTGCCGACACCATCGCCGACAGCACCAAGCAGGGCGGCGAGCTGCTGAAGCAAATCGAAACCCTGCTCGTCAGCGACGAGGAAAAGGCCATCTTCAAGGCGTCCATTGCCGAACGCGTCAAGTACCAGGATGCCAAGACCCTGGTGATGAATGCGCGCAAGGGCGGCAATGCGGCGCAGGCGGAAAGCGTCTACCGCGACAGCTTCGCGCCGGCCGCCGCCAAGTACCAGAACAACGTCAAGGCCCTGCTGTCGCAGCAGCGCCAGGCCATCGACGCCACGGCGCACGCGATCGAGGCGGCCAACGGGCGCAGCTTCACCCTGCTACTGACCTTGTGCGCGCTGGTGGTGGCGCTGGGCAGCGTCTGCGCCTGGCTGATCACGCGTTCGATCACGCAGCCGTTGAAGGCCGCCGTGAAGGTGGCCGAAACGGTGGCCGACGGCGACTTGCGCACGCATTTCGGCACGCCTGCCAGCGATGAAATCGGCGACCTGATGCGCGCGCTGCACGGCATGAACGAGGCGCTGCGCAAGGTGGTGTCGGAAGTGCAGACGGGCACCAATGCGATCGCCACGGCGTCGGGCGAAATCGCCGCCGGCAACCAGGATCTGTCGGCGCGCACGGAACAGCAGGCCAGTTCGCTGGAAGAGACGGCGTCGTCGATGGAAGAATTGACCAGCACCGTCAAGCAGAATGCGGACAACGCGCGCCAGGCCAACCAGATGGCGGTGGCCGCATCCGGCGTGGCCGAACGGGGCGGCGGCATCGTCAGCCAGGTGGTCGACACCATGGGCGCCATCGATACGGCCTCGACGAAAATCGTCGACATCATCGGCGTCATCGACGGCATCGCCTTCCAGACGAATATCCTGGCCCTGAACGCGGCCGTCGAAGCGGCGCGCGCCGGCGAGCAGGGGCGCGGCTTTGCCGTCGTCGCCACGGAAGTGCGCAGCCTGGCGCAGCGCTCGGCCGCGGCGGCGCGCGAAATCAAGACCCTGATCGGCGACTCGGTGGAACAGGTCAACAACGGCACGCGGCTGGTGCAGCAGGCCGGCAGCACCATGGGCGAAGTGGTCGACAGCGTGCGCAGGGTCACCGACATCATGGCCGAGATCACTGCCGCCAGCGCCGAGCAAAGCATGGGCATCGACCAGGTCAACCAGGCCATCGCGCAGATGGACCAGGTGACGCAGCAAAATGCGGCGCTGGTGGAAGAAGCGGCGGCGGCAGCCGAAAGCATGCAGGACCAGGCGGCGCGCCTGGCGCAGGTGGCGGCCGGCTTCCAGCTCGAGCACGTGGCCACGGCGGCGCCGGTGCGCGCCGCGCGGCCGGCCAGGGCCGCCATTGCCACCACGCAAAAACTCGCGCCACGCCCGCCCCAGGCCAGGGCCGGCAAACCCGCAGCACCCAAGGCGGCCGGCGCCGCGGCGCGCAAAACGCCATCGCACATCGCCGGCGAGCAGGACTGGGAAGAGTTTTAAGCCCGAGGTTTTAAGTCTGGCGTTACACCCGCTTTCCAGCACCGTGCAGGCGGCGGCAAGGCGCTTGAAACCATTTGACAGCGGCGCCAGGCGCGCCGATACTGGTTTCAGGTGGGACTGGCGCGCCACCGCGACATGAGACAGCCGGCGCCTCCAGGGAGAGACCATGCGCCCCTATCTTGTTTTCGCCGCTTGCTTCAAGCGCCTGGGCGCCGCCCTGCTCTGCGGCGCTTTGGCGGCCTGCAGCGTAGCACCGCCAGCCAGCCTGCCCCCCATCTTCAACGACGGCGATTTCGCGCCGGCCGCCGCCATCGACGCCAGCCAGGTCTTTGCCATCGACGAGACCATGCGCCAGTATGTGCGCACGCAAGTGCGGCGCGAAGCGCGCAACAAGAATGACCGCGCGGCCCTGTATGACGCCCTGTACGACAAGAGCAGGCTGAAACTCGAGTACGATGCGGCCATGACCCGCAATGCGCGCGAAACGTTCGCCGCGCGTCAGGGGAACTGCCTGTCGCTGGTGATCATGACGGCGGCGCTGGCGCATGAAATGGGCTTGCAGGTGCGCTACCAGGAGGTGCTCGGTGAAGAAAGCTGGAGCCGCAGCGGCGACATGTATTTTGTCGCCGGCCACGTCAACCTGGTACTGGGCCAGCGGCTGGACGACAAATCCGGCAGGTACGATGCCAAGGGCATGATGGTGATCGATTTCCTGCCGTCCTCGGAGATAGGCGGCTACCGCACGCGAGAACTCGACGAAGCGACCGTGCTCGCCATGTACATGAACAACCGCGCCGCCGAAACCATGAGCGAGGGCCAGCTGAATCAGGCATACTGGTGGGCCCGGGCAGCGCTGCTGCAAGACTCCTCGTTCAGCGGCGCCTACAACACCCTGGGCGTGATCCAGTTCCGCCATGGCGACCTGGCGCAAGCGCGGCGCACTTTCGCCCATGCGCTGACGCGCACGCCGGACAACACGGTGCTGCTGTCGAACCTGGCGCAGGTGCTGGAAGCGTCCGGCCTGCCCGAAGAAGCGCTGCCGCTGCGCCGGCGCCTGCTGGCGCTGCAGCCGCAGCCGCCTTTCCACTACTTCAACCTGGGCAAGGCGGCCATGCAGCAAAACGATTACGTGCGGGCGATACAGCTGTTTTCACGTGAAATCGCGCGCGACCCGTACTACCACGAATTTCACTTCTGGCTGGCGCAAGCCTATGCGCGCCTGGGCCAGATGGAGCAGGCCGGCAAGCAGCTGGAACTGGCGATGAACAACAGCACCACGCGCAGCGACCATACTCTGTATGCGGCCAAGCTGCAGCGCCTGCGCGCCGTCACCACGCATTAATCCTCCAGGAACATCTGCTGCAGGTCATTCAGGAAGCACAATCCCCGTTCCGTCGGACGGATGACCTGGTGGTCGCGGTACAGCAAGCCTTTCGCTTCGGCCGCATTGAGCGGCTGCTCGATGGCGTTGAGGGCCAGGCCCGTACGCTCGGCGAACAGGTTCGGCGCAAAGCCCTGCGTCAGGCGCAGGGTATTCAACATGAATTCGAAGCCCATTTCCTCGCGCGCCAGTTCACGCTCTTCCTGCACCGGATTACCGGCCAGTACCGCGTCCATGTAGGCGCGCGGCTGCTTGTAGCGGGCCTGGCGCAGCACGCGGTGCGGGAACGAAATCTTCGAGTGCGCGCCCGCGCCGATGCCGAGATAGTCGCCAAATTCCCAGTAATTGCGGTTGTGGCGTGCCTGGCGGCCCGGCTGCGCATAGGCCGACACTTCGTAGCGGCCATAGCCGGCCTGTGCGGCGCGCGCGGCCACCATATCGGCGATATCGGCGCTCTCGTCGTCGTCCGGCAGCGCGGGCGGATACTTGGCGAACAGGGTGTTCGGTTCCAGCGTCAGGTGGTACAGCGACAGGTGCGGCGGCGCGAACGACAGCGCCGTCTCCAGGTCCTGCCGCGCTTCGTCCAGCGTCTGCGTGGGCAGCGCGTACATCAGATCGAGGTTGAAATTGTCGAAGTTGGCATGCGCGATCTCCACCGCGCGGCGCGCCTCGTTGTCGTCATGGATGCGCCCCAGCGCCTGCAGATGGCGGCCATTGAAGCTCTGGATGCCGACCGACAGCCGGTTGATGCCGCTGGCCCGGTAAGACTTGAATTTTTCCGCTTCAAAGGTGCCCGGATTGGCTTCCATGGTGATTTCGCAATCGGGCTCCAATGGCAGCAGGGTGCGCACGTCCGACATCAGCCGGTCCAGGCCCGCCGCCGACATCAGGCTGGGCGTGCCGCCGCCGATGAAGATGGTGTGGATCTTGCGGCCCCAGATCAGCGGCAGCGCCATCTCCAGGTCCAGCCGCAGGGCCGCCAGGTATTCGGCTTCCGGCAGGTCGCCGCGCACCTCGTGCGAATTGAAGTCGCAATACGGGCATTTTTTCACGCACCACGGAAAGTGAATGTACAGCGACAGCGGCGGCAGGGCCGTCAGGTTGAGCGCGCCCGGCTGCAGGTACTTCAGGGCCGCCCCGGCCGCGCCGGAAATGCCTTCCTGCGGCGCGGGCCTGGCTGCCGACCTGGCGGCCGATTGGGCAACGGCGCCCACCAGTTTGATCGGGATCATCGCAGCTTTTCCACCAGCGCGCGCAGGGCCTGGCCGCGGTGCGACAGCGCGTTCTTTTCATCGGACGTCAGTTCGGCCGCGCACTTGCCCAGCGCGGGAATGAAGAAATGCGGATCGTAGCCGAAGCCGCCGTTGCCGCGTGGCGTGGCGATCATCTCGCCGTTCCAGCGGCCGTCGGCGATCACGGGCTGCGGGTCGTCCGCATGGCGCACATACACCAGCACGCAGTAGTAATACGCGGACTTGTCGGCATGCGCCTCAAGGTCGGCGATCAGCCTGGCGCTGTTGGCCGCATCCGATTTCGGCTCGCCCGCATAGCGGGCCGAGTACACGCCGGGCGCGCCGCCGAGCGCATTGACGCACACGCCCGAATCGTCTGCCAGCGCCGGCAAGCCCGTCAGGCGAGATGCGTGGCGCGCCTTTTGCAGGGCGTTTTCAACGAAGGTGTGGAACGGTTCGTCGCTTTCCGGCACATCGTATTCGCCCTGGGCGTGGACGGAAAAACCGATGGTCGAGAGCAGCTCGTTGAATTCCTTGAGCTTGCCGGCGTTGTTGGAGGCGAGGATGAGGCGTTGGGTCATGTCAGTAGTCCGGTTGAAGTGCCGACATTGTAAACCTTTTGCGCTCCCCTCACCCTGGCCCGCCGCTGCCGAAAAAAACGGCAGGTGCGGGCTTTTTGCCCGGCGCAGCGGGCGAAGACATGTAAATTTATGTAAAGATTACATGCCGAGAGCTTGCTTTTGCAGGGCGATCAGGTCGGCGATGCCGCCCTGCGCCAGGTCCAGCAGGCGGTTCATGCCGGCGCGGTCAAAGGCGGCGCCTTCGGCCGTGCCCTGCACTTCGATGAAGTGGCCCGCTTCCGTCATCACCACATTCATGTCCGTGTCGCAGCCCGAGTCTTCCACGTAGTCGAGGTCCAGCACCGGCATGCCCTGGTAGACGCCCACCGAGATGGCGGCGACGAAGCTTTTCACGGGGATGGCGGCGATCGCGCCGCGCGCCTGCAGCTGGGAAAACGCGTCATACGCGGCCACCATGGCACCCGTGATCGAGGCCGTGCGCGTGCCGCCGTCGGCCTGGATCACGTCGCAATCGAGGTGCAGGGTGCGTTCGCCGAACGCCTGCAAATCGAAGGCGGCGCGCAGCGAGCGGCCGATCAGGCGCTGGATTTCCTGCGTGCGGCCCGACTGCTTGCCGCGCGCCGCTTCGCGGTCCATGCGCGTGTGCGTCGAGCGCGGCAGCATGCCGTACTCGGCCGTCAACCATCCCTGGCCCTTGCCCTTCAGGAAGCCCGGCACCTTGTCTTCGATGCTGGCGGTACAGATGACCTTGGTGTCGCCGCACTCGATCAGCACCGACCCTTCGGCATGTTTGGTGTACTGGCGGGTGATGCGGATGGCGCGCAGCGCATCGACGGCGCGGCCGCTCGGGCGGGATTCGAATGTCATGGGGATGTCCTGTGTGATTGGGGTTGCGGCAGCGATTCTACCACCGCGCGCGCGCCCATTTGCAGTCATGCAACAGCGCAGGGCGCAATGGCGGGCGGCGCACACATGATCCCTACAATCCTGCCCCGCCAAACACAATTTTCTTTACAATGCCGTAAAACGCACACTATTCAGCAATTTTCAGGCCATCGGGCACTTCGGTCCTGTTTCGCGGCGCGGGCAGTATTGCCTGCGCTGGCTGATTAAGTGTATAAGTGACTGTATACAAGATCAAATCGGGGAATCCTTTGAGCATTTCAAGCATGACAGGCTACGCGGTTGCCACCAGCGAAGGTGCTGCAGGCACACTGACAATTGAAATCAAGAGCGTCAACTCACGCTTTCTCGACCTGCAATTCCGGATCAACGACGATCTGCGGGCCCTGGAACCTGACTTGCGCGCCGCCGTCATGTCCGCCATCACGCGCGGCAAAGTCGAGGTACGCCTGAGCTTTGGCCGCAAGGCTGCGACCGCCGGCACGCAGGCGCTGAACGTGCCCCTGCTGACCGAACTGGCGCGCCTGCAAAACGAAGTGGGCCAGCATTTTGTCTCCGCCCCCGTCATGACGGTGGCAGAACTGCTGCGCTGGCCTGGCGTCATCGAAGAAGCGCAAGTGGGACAGGAGTCCCTGCAGGCGGACGTGGGCGCGCTGACCCGCCGCACCGTGGCCGCCTTCGTCGACAGCCGCAAGCGCGAAGGCGCGGCGCTCGAAGCGGTGCTGGTGTCGCGCATCGAAGCGATGGAAGCCATCGTCAAGCGCATCACGCCCTTGATTCCGCAAGTGGTGGCGGCCTTCCAGCAAAAAGCCATCGAGCGCATGCAGGATGCGCTGGGCCTGGCCAGCCAGGGCTCGAATTCGGCCCTGTCGCGCCAGGACGCCATGGAACGCATCCGCCAGGAAGTGATCCTGTACGGCATCCGCATCGATGTGTCCGAAGAACTGGCGCGCCTGTCGGCCCACCTGGGCGAAACGCGCCACATCCTCACCAAGGGCGGGCAAGTGGGCAAGCGCCTCGACTTCATGATGCAGGAACTCAACCGCGAAGCCAATACGCTGGGCGCCAAGGCCTCCGTCAAGGAACTGGCCGACGCATCGATGGACTTGAAGCTGCTGATCGAGCAGATGCGCGAACAGGTGCAGAACCTGGAATAAGCCATGACCGCACCACGCATCCTGACGCTCGCCAGCGTCACCCTGGTGCTGCTGGCGGCAGGCGCGCAAGCGCAACCTGCGCAGCAGCCGTCGCCGTATGCGGTTGAAGGCTGCGCCTCCGGGTGTTTCGCTCTCAAGGAACGCGGCGCCGCCATCTACACGGGCGCCGACGCCGCCTCCTACCGCATCTGCTCGCGCAGCAACCTGGGCGCAGAAGTCTCGGTCGACAGCGCCATCGTGCGCATCAGCAACCGCGACTGCACCGATGTGAATGGACGGGCCATCGTGCTCAATAGCGGCGAAATCGCCCTGGGCCGGCTGCCCCGCTGAGACAGGGCATGCAACTTACGCCAGGCGCGCTCCGGTGCGCGCCCTGTCGCTGGCGGCGATGACGACGCAGGCGACAAACAGCACGATGCTGTACTCCACGCCGCCGGCGCCATGCTCGCCCACGAACCAGCCCTTGGCCGCATGCACGATGACGATGCCGCCAAGGCAGATCACCATCAGGCCGGCCGCCGCCCAGCGCATGTATTTGCCGGCGATCAGCAAACTGCCGCAAACGATCTCGACAATGGTAATCGCCCACACGACAGCCAGGCCATAGATAAATCCCTTGTCTTCCAGAAAACCGGCAAAGCGGGGAATGGTGCCGTTGGCGATGCGCGTGATGGCATGCGCCATGAACATCACGGCGATGGCCACGCGCAGCAACAGCATGGCCTGGGCAATACTGAGAAACGGGAAATTTTTCATGCGCACATCCTGTCGATAAAGAAAAAATATTCCAAATTAGATAACTATTTCTTCAGGATAACAAGCAAAAAATGCGCAGGCGCGGCGGCCAGGCGCATCGCAGGGCTGGCTCGTCGCCTTGCCTCTTGGTAAAATACCGAATTGGGCGGCGCCCATGCAAGCGCACGCGCCGCCATCACACGCAAATGGAAAGATCCGCATGAGCCACCCTACCGCCTTCTCCGGCAGCCTGTTCGTGGTCGCCGCGCCATCGGGCGCCGGCAAATCGACACTGGTCAATGCATTGCTGGCGCAAGAGCCCGGCATCAAATTGTCGATCTCGACCACCACGCGCGCCCCGCGTCCGGGCGAGCAGCATGGCCGCGAGTACTATTTCACGACGGCGGAAGACTTTGTCGCGCGCGCCGACCAGGGCGAATTCCTGGAATGGGCGGAAGTGCACGGCAATTACTACGGCACCTCGCGCATCATGGTGGAGCAGCAAATGGCCGCCGGCACCGATATCCTGCTGGAAATCGACTGGCAGGGCGCGCGCCAGGTGCGCAAGCAATTCCCGCGCGCGGCCGGCATTTTCATCCTGCCGCCATCGATCGATGCGCTGGAAGAACGCCTGAACAAGCGCGGCCAGGACGAGCCGCACGTGATCACGCGCCGCCTGCTGGCGGCCGGCGGCGAAATCGCACACGCTCCCGAGTTCGAGTATGTTATTATCAATGAAGAGTTTACGGTCGCTTTGTCCGAACTGAGCGCGATCGTGAGAGCGGCCCGTTGCCGGTTTGCGCAACAAGCGGCCCGCAACGCATCGCTATTCGCCCAGCTGGGCCTGCACGCAGAGTAAAAACGCTGCAACGGCACGCCAGTTCACACAGCACCACGCAAAAATTTTAGGAGTTACTATGGCCCGTATCACAATCGAAGATTGCCTGAAGCAGATCCCTAACCGTTTCCAGCTGACCCTGGCTGCGACCTATCGCGCACGTCAGTTGTTGCAAGGCCACACCCCAAAGGTGGAAGCCAAGGACAAGCCTACCGTCGTCGCACTGCGTGAAATCGCTGCCGGTAAAGTCGGCATCGAAATGCTGAAAAAGGTCCCGATGTAAGTGGGAACCCGCGTGCCGGAACAGTGCTGACCCCTGGTTCTACCGTATCCTTTATTCACACTGTGAAGCAACGCGACGTTTTATGAGTCTGACCCCAGCCGACACGACTTCCGCAGCACTGCCGCCCCTGGCCTCGCGCCAGGCGGCAAAATCGCAGGGCGCTTCCGCGCCCGGCGCCGGCACGTCCGGCAGCAACACCCCCGCAGCACCGCCAGCGCCCGCCCTCGGCGTGGCTTCCGTCAGCCATCTGGCCGACAAGCTGGCCGAATACCTGTCTCCCGCCGACCTGAAAAAAGTCAAGGAAGCCTACCGCTTCTCCGACGAAATGCACCTGGGCCAGATGCGCCGCTCGGGCGAGCCGTATATCTCGCATCCGATCGCCGTCGCCGAAATCTGCGCCGACTGGAAGCTCGACGCGCAAGCCATCATGGCTGCCCTGCTGCATGACGTCATGGAAGACCAGGACGTCAAGAAGGAAGAATTGATCGAGCGCTTCGGCGCTCCTGTAGCGCACCTGGTCGATGGGCTGTCGAAACTGGAAAAGATCGAATTCCAGAGCCAGATCGAGGCGCAGGCGGAAAACTTCCGCAAGATGCTGCTGGCCATGGCGTCCGACGTGCGCGTGATCCTGATCAAGCTGGCCGACCGCCTGCACAATATGCGCACCCTGGACTTCATGACGGCGGCGAAAAAACGCCGCATCGCCAGCGAGACCATGGAAGTGTACGTGCCGATCGCGCACCGCCTCGGCCTGAACAACATCTACCACGAGCTGCAGGACCTGTCGTTCTCGCACCTGTATCCGATGCGCTACCGCACCCTGGCGAAAGCCGTCAAGGCGGCGCGCGGCAACCGGCGCGAGGTGGTCAACAAGATCATGGAAGCGGTGAAAAGCACCCTGTCCATGGCCGAGCTCGAAGCCGACGTCACGGGCCGCGAAAAGACCCTGTACGACATCTATAAAAAGATGCGCAGCAAGCATTTGTCGTTCTCGCAAGTGCTGGACGTGTACGGTTTCCGCGTGGTGGTGGGCAGCTTTGCCGACTGTTACGTGACCCTGGGCACCCTGCACAGCCTGTACAAGCCCATGCCGGGCAAGTTCAAGGATTACATCGCGATCCGCAAGCTGAACGGCTACCAGTCGCTGCACACGACCGTCATCGGCCCGTACGGCACGCCCGTGGAATTCCAGATCCGCACGCAGGAAATGCACCGCACGGCCGAGTCCGGCGTGGCGGCGCACTGGCTGTACAAGAGCGGCGAATCGAACCCGTCCGACCTGCAGCAGCGCACCCATGCGTGGCTGCAATCGCTGCTCGACATCCAGCAGCAGACGGGCGACTCGGCCGAATTCCTCGAACACGTCAAGGTCGACCTGTTCCCCGATTCCGTCTACGTGTTTACGCCGAAATCGAAGATCATCGCCCTGCCGCGCGGCGCCACGGCCATCGACTTCGCCTACTCGATCCACACGGGCATCGGCGACCAGACCGTGGCCGTGAAAATCAACAACGAAACCTCGCCCTTGCGCACCGAGCTGCACAATGGCGACATCGTCGAAATCATCACCGATTCCTCGTCGCGCCCCAGCCCGACGTGGCTGTCGTTCGTGCGCACCGGCAAGGCCCGTTCGGCCATCCGCCACCACTTGCGCACGATCAACCTGCCCGAATCGATCGCCCTGGGCCAGCAATTGCTGTCGCAGGCGCTGCACACCCTGAACATCGACGCCGACCTGCAAGCGCCATTGGTCGAACGCCTGCTCAACGAATCGAGCGCCAATTCCATGGACGAGCTGTACGCGGACATCGGCATCGGCAAGCGCATGGCCACCCTGGTGGCGCGCCACATCTTCGGCTTGATCGGCGGCGAAGCGGCCAGCATGCCCGTGGAACACAATAGCGGCAGCGAACTGGACCCCGTCACCATCTGCGGCAGCGAAGGCGTGTCCGTGCAACTGGCGCCCTGCTGCCTGCCGATTCCCGGCGACCAGATCATCGGCCAGCTGCGCCGCGACCAGGGCTTGCTCGTGCACACGAGCGACTGCTCGCAAGCGAAACGCCAGCGCGCCAAGGAACCGGACCGCTGGATCGCCGTGCGCTGGGGAACCGAACTGAACCGCCGCTTCGACTGCCGCATCAAAGTCTTGATCAACAGCGAACGGGGCATCCTCGCCCGCGTGGCCGCCGAAATCGGCGAATCGGACGCCAACATCATCTATGTCGGCATGGACGAAGACAAGGACAACGTGCTCGACCAGCTGCGCTTCACCGTGCAGGTCAAGGACCGGGTCCACCTGGCCGCCCTGCTGCGCAATGTGCGCAGAGTGGCCGGCGTGAACCGCATCTTGCGCGAGCGTAACTGATTCACGCGGCAAAAAGCTGGGGTCAGACCCGCCGGGGGAATACGTCCCAATGGGACGTATTCCGATCGCGAAGCGACTGACCCCGGATCTCCGCTGCGGGCTACCGGTTCAGTTCCGCAACGCGTCGTAAAAACGCCTGATCCCCCACCGCAAATTCAGCATTGACTGCTTCTCGCAGTTGTCCGATGCAGCGATCGCCTAATTCATCCTGAAATAACGATTGGTATGTCTTTTGCCGCTCAAGCACATCACATCCAAGTTGCATATATAAAGAATGCGGAGACAGCAGATCATCATGCACGCCCAGCGCATTGCTTCGATAACTGGACCAGCAATATTGACCAGGCAATGCCACGATACCGGCCCTGACAGGGTTAAGTTCGATATAGCGCTGGCAAATCAATAAATAACGCTCGCCCTGTACCAGGCAAGATTTGTAGCGGCCCTCCCACAAACTGCCGGTGCGGCCATAACGCCAGTTGAAATACTGCACATAACGCTGGTTCAGCATTTTCATCAGCAACGACAGGGACGTTGTGCTTTGCGTGGAAAGCAATAGATGCACATGATTATTCATCAGCACATACGCATGCAGATGGCATGGTGCAAGCGCCAAACAACTGTGCAGATAATCCAGATAACGCTGCTTGTCTTGCCCATCAAGAAAGCAGGCTTGGCGATTCACGCCACGTTGCACCACATGTAAGGGAACGCCGGGCAAGACGAGCCGAAGGCGACGGGGCATGGCAACTCCTGATACCAACTGAATGGTCAGTGTGCCAGCGCGCGCCTCTGGCGTCCTGCGTCACCGCAAGCTTACCCCTCCCCCGGCGCCGGATACGTCACTTCCAGCAACTCCAGTTCCTGCTCGCCCAGCGGCGTGTTGAGGGTGATCACATCGCCTTCGCGCGCCTTGGTAATGGTGCGGGCCATGGGCGAGACCCAGCTGATCTTGCCGTTCAGGGGGTCGAATTCGTCGATGCCGACGATGGTGATGGTGTGCGTTTCGCCGTCGCTGGTGCGGTAGGTTACCGTGGCGCCGAAAAACACCTGGTCGTTGCCATGGTGCACGCTGGGATCGACGATGGCGGCCAGGTCCATGCGTTTGGTGAGGAAGCGGATGCGGCGGTCGATTTCGCGCAGCCGGCGCTTGCCATAGATATAGTCGCCATTTTCCGAACGGTCGCCATTCGACGCCGCCCAATGGACGATGCGTACCACTTCCGGACGGTCGACGTCGATCAGCTGCAGCAGCTCTTCCTTGATGCGCTGGTAGCCGGCCGGCGTGATGTAGTTCTTGGCGCCGGCGGGAATGGCCAGCGCCAGCGCGACCGCTTCTTCATCGTCGTCGTTGTCCGATTCTTTTACAAAGGCTTTATTCATCCGCCTATTGTAGCCCCGCCAGGAAGCCATGGGCACACCGGATGCGGGCGCAGGCGGGCTTTTTTGACGTATCATCGTGGCAATCGCGGCAAACGTGGGCCGCACACGGAGACGGATGAAAAAAATCTACAGAGTCAGGCGCTGGCTGTTCGCGCCGCTGGTCTACCTGGCCGCCATCTGCCTGCTGATCGAGGAATGGCTATGGGCGACGGGCGCGCGCATCATGCAGGTGGTGTCGCAATTTCCGCCCCTGCATGCGCTCGAAGCGTGGATCAAGCGCCTGCCCCCGTACTGGGCGCTGGCCATCTTCGTGCTGCCGGCCGTGCTGCTGTTTCCCGTCAAGCTGCTGGCCCTGCTGGCGATCGCGCGCGGCCATGCGTTTTCCGGCATCGGCGTGATCGTCATCGCCAAGCTGGGCGGCGCGGCCGCCGTCGCGCGCCTGTATTCGCTGACGCGCCCTACCCTGCTCAGTTTGCCGTGGTTTGCGCGCTGGCATGGCCTCTTCATGGAAACCAAGGACCGCTGGATCGCCCGGCTGCGCGCCACGCGCCCGTGGCGCCGTGTCAGCCGCCTGTCGGCCGCCCTGGGCCGCGCCCGCCGCGCCTGGTGGCAGCGCTTGCGCAAGGGCACGCCAGGGCGTCATAATTCCCGCCCAGCCAGGGTGCTGCGCCGCTTTGCCGCCTTCTGGCGCGCCCGCCGCTGATGAAGAAAGGCAACTCCATGCACGACACTCCCCGGCTGGCCCCCGCCCTGCGCGCGGCGGCGCCGGAAATCTACCTGTACGACGCGGCCAGCTTGCAATTGCTGGACGCCAACGATGCCGCCTGCGACAACTTGCAGTATGCGCGCAAGGAATTGCTGGCGATGACGCCCTTCACGCTGGCGCCGCAGCTCGACGCGCAGCAACTGGCCGCCGTGCTGGCCACTCTGGACGACAGCATCGGCGCGCAAGCCCGGCTGCACGTGCAGCAGCGGCGCCGCGATGGCAGCCTGTATTCGCTCAGCCTGCACCTGTCGCGCGCCCAGCGCCAGGGGCGCCCCCTGTTGCTGGCCGAGGGCGAAGACTTGCGCACGCCGCAGGCGACGGCCGCCGCCCTGGCGCAGGTGCAGTCGCGCTTCAACGCCATCGTCTCGAATACGCCGGGCCTCGTGTACCAGTTCTGCCTGCATGCGGATGGACGGGCGTCCTTTGCCTACCTGAGCGAAGGCTGCCAGGCCCTTCTGGGCCTGAGCCCGGCGCTGCTGCACGCGCGCCCGGAACTGTTTTACCAGTTGATCCTGGCCGACGACCGGGCCTCGTATCTGGAATCGATGCAAGCCTCGAAAAGCGCCTTGTGGAGCTGGAACTGGGAAGGCCGGATCTGGATCGATGCCTGGAAGGACGTCAAATGGATCAACCTGCGCTCGACGCCGCGCGCGCTGGCCGACGGCACGGTGCAGTGGGAAGGCATCATGACGAATATCACGGAAAGCCGGCTGGAACAGATCGAAGTGCGCCAGTCGCGCGCGCGCCTGGCCGAGCTGACGGCGCATATCGACAAGGTCAAGGAACACGAACGCACGCGCCTGGCGCGCGAATTGCACGATGACCTGGGCGGCAACCTGACGGCGATCAAGATGGCGCTGGCCATGCTGGCGCGCCGCCTGCCGCCGGACGACCCGCTGCTGCAGGAAAAGGCCGACTATGTCGATGCCCTGGTCGACCGCAGCATCGACGCCGTGCACCGCATTTCGCTGGACTTGCGCCCCTCCATGCTGGACCTGGGCCTGGTCGCCGCGCTGGACTGGCAGGTCAAGGAATTCGCGCGCCAGGCCGGCATCGAGTGCCAGTTCATTTCCAACCGCCAGCACATCGAACTGGAGCTGGATCAGGCGACCAGCCTGTTCCGCATCGCCCAGGAGGCGCTGACGAATATCGCCAAGCATGCGCAGGCGAGCAAGGTCAGCGTGCGCCTGGCCCGGCAGCGCCAGCATATCAGCCTGACCATCGCCGACAATGGCGTCGGCATGCGCCTGTCCGACCGCGCCAAGCCGCAGTCGTTCGGCATCCGCGGCATGGCCGAACGGGCCAGCGCGCTGGGCGGCAGCCTGAGCCTGATGGATGGGCCGGACGGCGGCACCATCCTGAGCATAAAAATCCGTCTGACCACCCCGCGAGAGGCGATAATAGCGGCTGCAGCCAGTGCGCCCGCGCACAGCGGGCCGCCGCCAGACGCGGCCTAGTGGGTGAATTAGATAGGAAACAATGCAGTCATGAAAGAAAAAGCCACCATCCGGGTATTCATCGCCGACGATCACGCGATCGTGCGCGAAGGCTTGAAGCAAATCCTCGCCGACACGAAGGACATCATCGTAGCTGGCGAAGCCGAAAATGGCCACGACGCCATCAAACTGTTCCGCGGCTCGAAATGCCAGGTGTTGTTGCTTGACATCTCCCTGCCCGACCGCAGCGGCATCGAGGTACTCAAGCAGATCAAGAAGGAAAAGCCGGAACTGGCCGTGCTGATGCTGTCCATGCACCGCGAAGACCAGTACGCCATCCGTTCGCTCAAGGCGGGCGCGGCTGGCTACCTGACGAAACAGAGCGCGCCGCGCGAGCTGGTCACGGCCATCCGGCAAGTGGCGCAAGGGTTGAAATACATCAGCGCCTCGCTGGCGCAGGAACTGGCCAACACGGTGGGCGAAGACCACGAAACGGCCTTGCACGACACCTTGTCGGACCGCGAGTACCAGACCCTGGTCATGATTGCCTCGGGCAAGGCGGTGGGCGCCATCGCCGAAGAGCTCAAATTGTCCGTGAAAACCGTCAGCGAATACCGCGCCCGCTTGCTGGTCAAGATGAAGCTCAAGAACAGCGCGGAACTGACGCATTACGCCATCCGCAACCAGCTGGTGGATTGACGGCAAAGCGGCATGCCCGCTGGCATCGGGCGAATTGACAGGACTTCTCCTTGCTTCTCGCACAATAAGTTCTTTGCCAACTCGCATATCATGAGGATAATGAGAAATATCTAAAAAGGCTGTGCCTACATGTCCAGTAAATTGCCATCCTCACCAGCAGGCGCTCCCGCTGGCGCCACGAATACCGCCGCCGCTGCGGCGATGAACCCGGCCGATATCGCCCGCGAAGCGTTTCGCCGCCTGGCCACGCGCCGCATCGCCCCCACGCCGAGCGCCTACCGCGATATCTACAATGAAATCGCGGGCATCAGCGAAGCGGCCGAGACGCCGGCTACGCCGGGAGCCGTGCTGGCCGCCAGCGCCCCCACGGAGAGCGGTGCGGAAAACGTCCTGACGCAATTCGCCGCCAAGATGAGCGAATCGGCGGGCGAACTGGGCGACTTTGGCAAGCGTTTCCAGCGCGCCCTGAAAGCGCGCGACTGGGATGGCTATGCACGTACCCTGGCGCAACTGGCCGAGAAACAGGTCAAGAAAAGCGGCGGCATCGAATTGCCGCCCCTGCCGGACGGCGAACAGACGCGCACCCTGCGTGAATTGCTCAGCCGCACCCTGGGCTTTGCCGTCGCCACCTTGCTGACGGGCACGCCCGCGCTGGTGGAAGAGGCAGAGTCCCTGGGCGCGGCGATCAAGCTGGCCCACACGGAAGAAGCGCTGAACGAAGCGGCCCTGCGCCTGAAACAGCTGTGCTATCAGATCGAACTGAAAAGCGGCGACACGGCCGAGCAGCAGGAACTGTTGCTGCGCCTGTTCAAGCTGCTGCTGGACAACGTCAGCCAGTTGCTCGACGACGACAGCTGGCTGCGCGGCCAGGTCGACGCCGTGCAAAACCTGATCGCCGGTCCGCTCGACCAGCGCGCGCTGGAAGACGCCACGCGCAGCCTGAAGGAAGTCATCTACAAGCAAAGCCAGCTCAAGCACAGCCTGTCCGACGTCAAGCTGACGGTCAAGAACATGATGATGACCTTCATTGACCGCCTGGGGCAAGTGGCGGCCAGCACGGGCGACTTCCACGAAAAGATCGGCGGCTATTCGGAAAAGATCAGCCAGGCGGAAAATATCAGCGAGTTGAACAGCGTTCTCGACGAAGTCTTGCGCGAAACGCGCATGGTGCAGAACGAGGCCTTGCGCGCGCGCGACAAGATGGTGCTGGCGCGCCAGGAAGTGCAGGATGCGGAACAGCGCATCCACACGCTGGAAGCGAAGCTCCAGCATATGAGCGAACTGGTGCGGGAAGACCAGCTGACGGGCAGCCTGAACCGTCGCGGCCTGGACGATGTGTTCGAACGCGAGACGGCCCGCTCGGACCGCCGCGGCACGCCGCTGTGCATCGCCATGCTGGACCTGGACGACTTCAAGCGCCTGAACGACACCTATGGCCACCTGGCCGGCGACGCCGCCCTGAAACATCTGGTGAAAATCGTCAAGGAAACCCTGCGCTCGATGGACGTCATCGCCCGCTTCGGCGGCGAGGAATTCCTCATCCTGCTGCCGGAAACCACGGTCGAAGCGGCCTCATCGACGATGACGCGGCTGCAACGCGAACTGACCCGGCATTTCTTCCTGCACGACAACGAAAAAGTCTTGATCACCTTTTCCGCCGGCGTGGCCCTGCGCCTGCCCAACGAAGACCAGGCCGAACTCGTCAAACGCGCCGACCGCGCCATGTACCAGGCCAAGCAGACGGGCAAGAATCGGGTGGTGGTGGCGGATTGACGCCCGCCCGCTTCGCCACATGCCGTCCCGCCACTCGGCCGGACGGCATTTTTCATGGCACAAACAACAACACCCCTCACCCCCTGCAGCATGCCGCCAGCGTCCGCGCGATATGAAAATAAAACTATTTTTACCCTCAAGTTTTCTCAAACGCCGTCGTTTAGCGCGCGGCCAGCAGCAAACTGAAGGGCTAAAAATTAAAATTTAAAGCACTTTCCGCTATAAATTTTCCCGCAGAGCAACCGTTACCCTAAACAACAGCGGCTTGATTGTCCCGGAACAGCGGGGCAGGCCAAAGTGAACGGCACTTAGCACAATGTAGTATCTGTTTGGAGAATTAACATGGCTGCAGTAATTAATACCAACATTGCCTCCCTGAACTCACAGCGCAACCTGTCGACGTCGCAATCGGCCTTGACCACCTCGCTGCAACGTCTGTCTTCCGGTATGCGCATCAACAGCGCTAAGGATGACGCTGCTGGTCTGGCGATTTCCGACCGCATGACGTCGCAAATCCGCGGCATGACGCAGGCAACCCGCAATGCAAACGACGGCGTCTCGCTGGCTCAAACGGCCGAGGGTGCACTGTCGAGCTCGGGCGACATCCTGCAACGTATCCGCGAACTGGCAGTTCAATCGTCGAACGCCACCAACTCGTCGAGCGACCGTCAGGCTCTGCAAACCGAGGTTGGTCAACTGGGTTCGGAATTGAACCGCATCGCTCAAACCACTTCGTTCAACGGCCAGGCGCTGCTGGACGGCACCATGGGCACGGCCAACTTCCAGGTCGGCGCGGACGCGAATCAGCTGATTTCGGCCAGCGGCGCAAACTTCCTGACCAATACCTACGGCAACAACCGTATTGAGAATGATGCTGTTGCAGTCAAAGCAACGTCAACCAACGTTGCCGATGCAAAAGCCATCACCATCAACGGCAAGCTCGGTTCCGCCACCTACACTACGGCTACCGCTGCC
The DNA here is from genome assembly GCF_046113285.1 of Janthinobacterium aestuarii. Lineage (NCBI taxonomy): Bacteria > Pseudomonadati > Pseudomonadota > Betaproteobacteria > Burkholderiales > Oxalobacteraceae > Janthinobacterium > Janthinobacterium aestuarii. The sequence goes on along the minus strand of NZ_CP142524.1, from coordinate 1,457,536 downwards.
GTAGGTCCTCCAGCTGTCCTGTCGGACACGGCTAAATCGATCGCTGCTGGCATCAACCAGAAAACCAGCGCTACCGGTGTCACCGCTACGGCAAAAACGGAAACCAACCTGGCCCTGGCCGCCGAATCGTACTCGTTCCAGATCGCATCGGACAACGATCCAGCCCAGACTCCTGTCACCGTGTCCTTCGCAGTGGGCGGCAGCGCAAGCAGCGCCACCGACTTCGCAGCAGGCATCAACGCCATCAATGCCCAATCGGCAAAGACCGGCGTGACGGCTCAGTACGACACGAAAAACGGCGGTATTAAGCTGAGCAATGCCAATGGCGCTGACATCAAGCTCACCAACGGCGCTACTGCGAACACCAAGTTCGATGTCGCAAGCTACAAGCTCGACGGCACCAAGACCACAGCGGTCGATAACAAAGGCGCTGCAGGTGTCGCTGTTGCAAACGGCACCGTGACGTTCGACTCGGACAGCAGCTTCTCCGTCACCGATGCCGGTTCCGGTCTGGGTCTTGGTGCGACTGGTGCAGGCGCCGGCAACCAAGGTTCGTCACTGAAGTCCGTCGCGTCGATCGACATCACGACGTTCGATGGCGCTCAGCTGGCCTTGAAAATCGCCGATGCAGCCTTGTCGACGGTCAATGGCCAACGTGCTCAGTACGGTGCATTGCAATCGCGCTTCGCTTCGGCGATCTCGAACCTGCAATCGACCACGGAAAACCTGTCGGCATCGCGCAGCCGCATCGTCGATACGGACTTTGCGTCGGAAACGGCCAACATGACCCGCGGCCAGATCCTGCAACAAGCTGGTACGGCCATGCTGGCGCAAGCGAACTCGCTGCCAAACGGCGTCCTGAGTCTGCTGCGCGGCTAATCTCCGATTAGCCAGGCAACAGCGTAGGACTCTGATTCCCCTGCCGGATTTTTTCGGCAGGGGAATTTTCACTAGGAGAGCACCATGACTATCGATACGATAGCGGCCGCCTCCGCGGCCAGGATAGACAAGAGTTACACCGCGACGGATACGTCGGCGGCGCGCCCGGCAACGCCACGCACGACGACGGAAAACGACGCAGCTGCACCACAACAAGTCAGCAAAGAACCCAGCCGCGAGCAGTTGAACAAGGCGGTATCGGAGCTGAACCAGTCATCGCAAATAAAAACGCAAGGCATTGAATTTTCCATCGACGAGGACAGCCAACGCACAGTGGTCAAGGTCATCGACCAGGAAACCAAAGAAGTGCTGCGCCAGATTCCCACCCGGGAAGCGCTGGAGCTGGCCAAGACGTTCGATTCGGCCAAGGGTTCCCTGATTAGCCAAAGCGCATAAGATGATGGCATTGTCCACGGAAGCGCAGCATCGTGGCAGCACGCATCAGCAGTTTACCGGGGCCAGGTAGCCTGACTACCGGGCCTCGTATTTTATTGCAAATACAGCAATATTCCCTTTTTTCCTCCCGCCTTTTTGTTTCGCCTGAAAACAGCGCGGTAATTCCCCCTCTCAAGTCCTGATTGATTCTGCCGATAACAGCTTATATTAGCGTTTTCCTAGGAGCATTCCGTGGCCATCACCCCTACAATTTCATCCGTTGGCATCGCCGCCGGCGCCAGCGGCCTGGACGTGAACGCCATCATCGACAAGCTGATGGCGGCCGAAGCCGTGCCACTGAATACCTTTGACAAGAAAACAGCGTCCTACCAGGCCAAGCTCAGCGCGCTGGGAACGCTCAGCGGTTCCGTCAGCAGTTTTCAGAGTTCGCTGTCGGCACTGACCAACTCGAATAACTTCCGCGCCGTCAGCGCCACGCCATCGGACCCGCTGGTGTTGTCGGCCAGCGCTGGCGCCAAGGCAGTGGCCGGCAGCTACAACATTAATGTTTCCCAGCTGGCCCAGGCGCAGACACTGACGTCCGGCGGCATGGCCAGCAAACTGTCGACCATCGGCAGCGGCGCCAAGACCACGGTGTCCTTCCAGCTTGGCGCACTCGCCGGCGGCACATTTGGTGTAACAGGCACGGCACTGGGCGGCAGCACCCTGCTCACGGGCGTCAGCAACGGCTCGCTGATTATCAATGGCACGGCCATCCCGACCGATGCCAGCACCAAGAGCGCGCGTGCGCTGGCCGACGCCATCAACGCCAAGAGCAGCACCACAGGCGTGACGGCCACTGCCCAGCCGACGGCCAGCAGCGCCAGCATGTTCACCGGTTTCGGCAACATTGCCACCGGCGCGGATGGCACGTATTCACTGTCGGTTGGCGGCATCGAGATCGTTACGCAAGGCAACGGCGTTGCCGCAGGCAGCGGCATCACGGCCGCCTCGCTCGATACGACACTGGCGGGCCCGAATCCCGTCTCAAACGCGCTGGCCGCCGCGAATATCACCGTCACAGGCACGGCAGCCGGCGGCAATCTGCAATTTACGCGCGCCGATGGTTCCAATATCAATATCGAGGAAGTGGTCACGGGCAGCACCATGGGCGGCATCGGCCATGCCTCCAATGCCGCCAACAACGGTTCGAACGTGACGATTGCCAGTTCGATCACCCTGGCTTCGGGCAATGCCAGTCCCATCACCATCGCCGGCAGCAATCCAGCGGCAGCCGGACTGACGGCAGGTTCGGGCGGCGCCTATATGAATACGGGCTTCACGCAGGATGGCACGCAAGCCACTGGTTCGGTGGTGATCGACTCCACCAACAACACCTTGCAGGGCATACGCGACGCCATCAACAACGCCAGTCTTGGCGTGACCGCCAGCATCGTTTCCGATGGCAGCGACAAGCCGTATCACCTGGTGCTCAGCTCGACAAAGACGGGCGCCAATTCAGCCATGAAGATCACACTCAGCGGCAGTGATGGCCAGCCCGCCGACAGCGCCTTGAGCGGTTTGCTGGCCTACGATGTGGCTGGCGCACAAAACTTGAAACAGAACAGCGCGGCCCAGAACACCATGTTCAGCGTCAACGGCATCGCCATCACCAGCAGTTCGAACAGCGTCGATACGGCGATCGAAGGCGTCACCTTGGGCATTACCAAAATAGGCACGTCCAGCCTGTCGGTGGCCAAAGATACAACAACGGTCAAAACCAGCATCACCGCCTTCGTCAAGGCCTACAACGATCTGAACACCGCGATCGGCAAAATGACGGCGTATAACCCCGATACCAAGACCGGCGGGGTTCTGCTCGGCGACTCCACCGTGCAATCGATCCAGACCCAGTTGCGTCGGCAGCTGGGCGTGCCGATTACAGGCCTGGGCAGCAGCATGAACACCTTGAGCCAGGTGGGTATCTCCTTTCAGAAGGATGGCAACCTGACTCTGGATACAAGCAAACTCGACAAGGCGATCAGCGCGAACTTCAGCGACATCGCCGGTCTGTTCTCGGCCATCGGCAAGGCCAGCGACAGCAACGTCGCGTTTACCAGCTCGACCGCGGCCACCAAGCCCGGGACCTATGACCTGACCATCACCACGATGGCCAGCCAGGGTTCGCTCACATCGGATGCTGCCATACCGGCCAGCACCACGATTGCCAGCGATACCACCTGGAATGTCACCGTGAACGATACGGAACCCTCGGCCGCGAAGAACACGGCCAAGGTGACGATACCGGCTGGCACTTATACCCCCACGCAACTGGCATCACTGGTGCAGTCATCAATCAACGGCATCAAAGCTTTCTCGGACAATGGCACCACGGTTTCCGCCGCGATCGATGGCACCGGCAAACTGGTCCTTTCCTCAAGTCGCTATGGTTCCGTCTCCAACCTCGCCGTGAGCAGCGACACCGGGACTGGCATTGGAACCCTGTTTGGCGCAGCCAAACCCGTCAAAGGCAGCGACGTGGCCGGTACGCTGGGCGGGCAACCGGTCGTCGGCTCGGGCCAGACCCTGACGGGCGCCCCGGGCTCGCCAGCCGAAGGCTTGAAAATTGAAGTCACCGGAGGCGTCATCGGCTCGCGCGGCACGGTCAGCTTTTCGCAAGGGTATGCCTACCAATTGAACAACCTGGCGACTTCCTTCCTGGGCACGGATGGCATGATCACCGGACGCACGAACGGCATCAATGAAACCCTGAAGTCAGTGGCGGCGCAGCGCGACAAATTCAGCGCAAAATTGACCGAAATCGAAGCACGCTACCGCGCCCAATACACGCGCCTCGACGTTACGCTAAGCAAATTGCAGTCCACGCAAACTTATTTGACCCAGCAGTTGGCTTCCATCGCCGCCAACCGTTAAGCGCTATCATCAGGAGAAATATATGTTTGGAACCCAACAACGCGGCGTCAACGCCTATGCCAAGGTCGGCCTGGAAACGGGCATCGGCTCGGCCTCGCCGCACAAGCTGATCGTCATGCTGTACGACGGCGCCCTGGTGGCCGTGCTCAGCGCGCAGATGCACATGAATTCAGGCAACATCCCGGAAAAGGGCAAATCCATCTCGAAAGCCATCCAGATCATCGACAATGGCTTGCGCGCCAGCCTGGACAAGGAAGTGGGCGGCCAGATCGCCGAAGGCCTCGACGCCCTGTATGAATACATGAGCGCGCGTCTGCTGGCGGCCAACATCCGCAACGATCTTGGCATGCTGGAAGAAGTACAGCGCCTGCTGACCGACCTGCGCGAAACCTGGAACGCCATCGGCGCCACGCCGGCCGCCATTCCCGGCGCCGATTTGAAACGTATGCCCAGCCTTGCGAGCGCCTGATCCATGATGACCCACCAAGAAGTCCTGACCACCTACGAAGCCATGCAGACCCTGACGGGCCGGATGGTGACCGCCGCCACCAACGCCGACTGGGACGAGCTCGAAGCGCTGGAACAGCGCATCAGCGCGCATGTGGCCGCGCTGAAGGCGAATGAAGAAAAAGTCGTGCTGGAAAGCGCCGGCCGCCAGCGCAAAGTCGCCCTGATCAAGCAGATCCTGGAAGACGACCGCAAGATCCGCGACCTGACCATGCCGTGGATGGCGCAATTGTCCAAGCTGATCAACAGCACGGGCACCGAGCGGCGCCTGGCCAACGCCTACGGCGTCTAAACGCCCACGGGGCAAGGCGAGCTATCATGTTGCCGAAGATGGATGCGATCGGCATGACGCCCCTGACCCCGGTCAAGCCCACGCGGGCTGCCGATGCCGTCGCCGACCCGCGCCAGGCCGAGTTCCAGCGCTCGCTGCAGGGACTGATCGGCAAATCCATGCAGGGACAAGTGCTGGCCCGCATGGGCGACGGCAGCTTTCTCGTGCGCGTGGCCGGCACGCCGGCCCGCATGCAGCTGCCCGCCGGCGCCCAGGCGGGCACGGAAATCCCGCTGACCTTGATTGGCATCAATCCCCGCCCCTCTTTTCAAATCGGCAATAACCGCGACCAGCCCGCCAGCGCCCTGCTGACATATGCGGACGCGGAAGCCGAGCCCGAGGCTGCCGACCTGCGCGGCCCCCAGGCCGGCGCCGCCCAGGCCGGCACGCGCGCCAGCAGCACGGCGGCCACCCTGCTCAGCCGTGCACCGCTGACGCCGGCCAATCTGCTGCCCGCCCTGGCCGGCGACACGCCAGCGCCGGAGCTGAGCACGACCGCGCGCGCCATCAGCACAGTGCTCAGCCAGGCGGAAAGCGTGCCCGGCGCGCCCCTGTCCCTGGTCGGCAAGACGCCGCTGATGGCCACGCCAAACGCCGCCCCGGCCCAGGTGGCCCAGAAACTGCAGGATGCCGTCGGCAGCAGCGGCCTGTTCTATGAATCGCATGTGGCCGAATGGGCCGAGGGCAAGCGGCCGCTGGCCTCGCTGTTGCTGGAACCGCAAATGCAGAAGGCGGCACAGGGCGAGACGGCCAGGACGGGCACCGACCTGGCATCGGCGCAACTGATCAATTTGCAGCTGCATACGCACGAACAGGCGCGCGTGCAATGGCAGGGCGAAGCCTGGCCCGGGCAGAAGATGCAATGGGATATCAGCCGCGATGCGCCGGAAGGACAGCAGCACGAGAGCCGTGACGCCGACGAGGAAGCGACGGCCTGGCGCAGCAATGTGCGCTTCCAGTTCCCCCTGCTGGGCGACCTGGCCGCGCACGTGGTGTTGCAGGGCGGCAGCGTGGCCATCCAGCTGCAAGCGGGCAGCGAAGGCAGCGCCGATACCTTGCGCCAGCATGCGGCGCGGCTGGAAGCGTCGCTGGCCGCAGCCGGATGGCCATTGTCATCGTTGACGATCGCCGGCAAGCCGCAGGCGGCTGGAGAAGACGATGCTTGACGACACCAAGCGCAAGGTGCCGCAGACAGCCGTTGCCCTCGCTTACCAGAGCGGCACGCCGGCGCCCAAGGTGGTGGCCAAGGGCAGCGGCCTGATCGCGGACCAGATCATCAGCACGGCGCGCGAACACGGCGTCTTCGTGCATGAGTCGAAGGAATTGGTGGCGCTGCTGATGGATGTCGACCTGGACCGCCAGATTCCGCCCGGCCTGTATCGGGCGATTGCGGAACTGCTGGCCTGGTTATATCATATTGAATCTGCGAATGGCGGGCCGATTCCGCCGCCGCCCGACACCAGCGTCAACCTCACCGATACATAGACAGGCATCAATGCAAGCACATATTATGGATTCCGGCCTCGAAAACTGGCATGATTTTGAAGTGGAATCGCGGCGGGAAATCATTGCCTTGCTGCGCGGCATCAGCGAAAAGAACCAGCTGATCCGCATGCTGATCCACGGTGAGTCCGATGTGTGCGTCACGTCCATCCTGGAAGTCGATGCCGACCACAACACCGTCATCCTCGACCGTTCCGTGAACGCCGACCAGAACCGGCGCATGGTGGCCGCCACCGGCATTTCGTTTGAAACCTCGCTCGACAAGATACGCATCCTGTTTGCCAGCGCCCTGGTGGAAGAGTGCAACCATGGCGGCACGCCCGCCCTGAAAATTGCCATTCCAGAAACATTGATCCGCTTGCAGCGGCGCGAGTATTACCGCATGACGACGCCCGTGAGCAATCCCGTGCGCGTCTCGATTCCCCTGCCGCCCTCGCTGGGCGGCGCCAACACCCTGTTTCCGCTGGCCGACATCAGCTGCGGCGGCATCGCCATCCTCGACAATAAACTGATGCTGGGCGAAACCATCGGCAGGGACTATCCCGGTTGCCGCATCGACCTGCCCGATGTCGGCATCGTCACCGCGACTTTGCAAATTCGCAATTCGCTGGACATGACCCTGCTCAACAACAAGCTGAACCGCCGCCTCGGCTGCCAGTTCGTCGACCTGCCGCGCAGCATGCTGGCGCACGTGCAGCGCTATATCACGCGGCTGGAGCGGGAGCGCAACGCCAGGATGGCGGGGTTAGGTTAACACCTGACAAACCTACTGCGCGTCGCCATTTGCGGCCTGCGATGCTCACTGTACTAGAGTACAGTTCCGCTTCTCGGCCACAACTGGCTTCCGCTCGCTACGGTTTGTAAGGCGTTCGTGACGGACCAATACAGTTGCCTGTATCAAACTTGCATATTCATGATCTCATGATATGCAGCAACTAATTTATTCCTTACCTGCACCGTCGCCTGGAATTCGATGCTCGACTTTTGCATCGATACCATCACGTCCGACAGGCTGACCTTTTCGTCACCCATGGTAAAGCGCTGGCCCAGCGCCGACGAAGCCTGTTGCGCGCCGCTCACGGAGTCCAGTGCGCTTTTGAAGGCATCGGCAAAATTCACCTTCGCCGCCGGCATCTCGGTCTGGATCGCCGGTATTTTCGCCTCCGGCCGCGTGGCCGCCGACTTCAGTTGCGCGATCATCGCCTCGATCCTGCTGCTATCGATACCGCCTGTTTTCACTTCGCCTCCCGATTCTGGTGTGCTTCATAACTGTTCCATGCCTGTTGCACCCAGAGAACAAAACCCTGGCTTGCAAGGCAACGACGGGTACAATAACTTCCGTCACATGTTGCCAGGGTTCCACAATACCAGCGCCAACGCCAGCCGCTCGGCCGAGCAGGCGGCAAAAGCGCCTTCTATTTGGACGATTGAAGCGCGTGACAGTGGCGGATAATTCTGCATATCGCCCCCTCCTCCAGTGGAAGCGGCCCCCACTCACTACCCAACATACGCGCCCCGGAAGGCAATCATGGCTGTAGCCGAAGAAATCGATGTGAACCGCATACCACCGGAACCGGCGCCTGGCCGCTCGCCCGTGGAGTCCGTGCAAGCTTTCGCCAAGACGCCGATGGGCAAGAATTTCCTGCGCGGTCTGGGCGTGGCGGCACTGGTTGCCATCGGCGTGGCCCTGTACATGTGGAACCAGCCGCCCGAGTACAAGGTCCTGTTTTCCAACTACACGGACCGCGACGGCGGCGCCATCACCGCTTCGCTGGACCAGCTGGGCATCAAGCACAAGTTTTCCGAAGGCGGCGGCGCCATTCTCGTGCCGTCCGAGCAAGTCCATGACGCGCGCCTGAAACTGGCCGCGCAAGGCTTGCCGAAGGGCGGCAACGTGGGCTTCGAGCTGATGGAAAACCAGAAGCTCGGTGTCTCGCAATTCCTGGAACAGGTCAATTTCCAGCGCGCGCTCGAAGGCGAACTGGCGAAATCGATCGAATCCGTGTCCGCCGTCGATACGGCGCGTGTCCACCTGGCGCTGCCCAAACCGTCCGTTTTCGTGCGCGAACAGCAAAAACCGACGGCTTCCGTGCTGCTGAACCTGCACCCGGGCCGCGGCCTGGACCAGCTGCAGGTGAGCGCCATCGTGCACCTGGTGGCGTCGAGCGTGCCGGAATTGCTGCCAATCAATGTCACCGTGGTCGACCAGGCCGGCACCCTGCTGTCGAACCAGGAAAAGGACAAGGACCGCGCCAACGGCATCAAGAGCCTTGACCCGAACCAGCTGAAATACGTGCAGCAATTGCAGCAAAGCGTGATCAAGCAGGTCGAATCGATCTTGCTGCCCATCGTCGGCGAAGGCAATGTGCGCGCCGAAGCGACGGCCGATGTCGATTTCTCGCAAAGCGAACAGGCGGCCGAAACTTACAAGCCGAACTCGCCGCCGGAAGCGTCCACCATCCGCAGCCAGCAAACGAGCGAATCGACGGGCGCCGGCAATGCCAACCCGTCCGGCGTGCCGGGCGCGCTGTCGAACCAGCCGCCAGGCGTGGCGACGGCGCCATTGACGGCCGAGGCGCCGGGCGCCCCGGCTGGCGCGCCGACGGCGCCGACACAGAAGGAATCGACGACCAATTATGAAGTCGACAAGACCGTGCGCTACGAGCAGAAATCCATGGGCGGCCTGCGCCGCCTGTCGGTGGCCGTCGTCGTCAACTACCGCCGCAGCTTCGACAAGGATGGCAAGGTCACGGTCAAGCCGATTTCCCCTGCCGAAATGGTCCAGATCAACAATCTGGTCAAGGAAGCGATGGGCTACAACAAGGAGCGCGGCGACAGCTTCAGCGTGGCCAACTCGCCGTTCGACGGCATCGACCGCGCGCCGGAAGGCAAGCTCGAGTGGTGGCGCGACCCGGCCAACTTGCCGCTGGCCAAGGAACTGGCGAAATTCCTCATCACGGCCCTGATCCTGCTGTACATCTTCATCAAGATCGTGCGCCCGATGCTGCGCCCCGTGATGCGCAAGATCGACGATTTCGGCGCTCCGCCGCCCGTCATCGAGCCGGAACTGGCCAAGGAGGGCGAAGAAAACGAAGTCCTGCTCAGCGAAGCGGAGCTGGAAGAACTGGAAGAAGATACGGCGCGCGGTTATCGCGAAAACCTGGCCATGGCCAGAAAACTGGCGCAGGAAGACCCGCGCGTGGTGGCCAACGTAATCAAAGCATGGATAGGCAATAATGACTGAGACAACGGGACTGCAAAAAGCATCGATCCTGATGCTGGCACTGGGCGAGAGCGAAGCGGCCGAGGTCATGAAATTCCTCGGCCCGCGCGAAGTGCTGAAACTGGGCGCCGCCATGGCCACCATGAAGGGCATCGCGCACGAGCAGGTGGTCGAGGTGCTCGGCGACTTCCGCGCGCAGACGGAACTCAATTCCACCGTCGGCCTCGATTCGGACGAATATATCCGGCAAGTGCTGACCAAGGCGCTGGGCGACGACAAGGCGTCCGTGCTGCTGTCGCGCATCCTGGGCGGCAAGGATGCCTCCGGCATCGAATCGCTGAAATGGATGGACTCGCAATCCGTGTCCGAGCTGATCCGCAACGAACACCCGCAGATCATCGCCACCATCCTCGTCCACCTGGAACGCGACCAGGCCTGCGAAATCCTCGGCCACTTCACGGACCGCCTGCGCAACGACGTGGTCTTGCGCATCGCCACCCTGGACGGCGTGCAGCCGGCCGCCTTGCGCGAACTCAACGACGTGCTGACGAAACTGCTGTCGGGTAACGAAAACATCAAGAAATCGTCGCTGGGCGGCGTGCGCGCGGCAGCCGAAATCCTGAACTTCATGAGCGGCGAGCAGGAAGGCTCCGTCATGGACAATATCAAGAACTACGACAACGACATGGCGCAAAAGATCATGGACGAAATGTTCGTGTTCGACAACGTGATCGATATCGACGACCGCGGCATCCAGCTGCTGCTGCGCGAAGTGCAGTCGGAAATGCTGATCATCGCCCTCAAGGGCGCCTCGCAGGAACTGCGCGACAAGATCTTCAAGAACATGTCGCAGCGCGCCGGCGAGATGATGCGCGAAGACCTCGAATCGAAAGGCCCCGTGCGCCTGTCGGAAGTGGAATCGCAGCAGAAACAGATCCTGCAGATCGTGCGCCGCCTGGCGGACGAGGGACAGATTGTCTTAGGCGGAAAAGGCGAGGATTCGTTTGTCTAATTTGATTCCCAAAGAGCAGCAAACCGCGTACCAGCGCTGGGAAATGACCTCGTTTGGCGACGAGCGCCCCAGCGTGGTGGCGGCGCGCAAGCTGCTCGAACCGGATCCCGAACCGGAATTCGATCCTTTTGCCGAGCTGCACGAGGAAGAGCCGGCCCCGCCGCTCGAATACCCGACGCAGGAAGAACTCGACGCCATCCGCGAGGAAGCGCGCGCCACGGCCTTCGAGGAAGGCCGCGCTGCCGGCTATGCGGAAGGCCACGCGGCCGGGCATGCCGACGGCCATGCCGAATCGTATGCACAAGGCAAGGCTGCCTCGGCCGTGGAACTGGCGCACCTGCAAACCATCGCCGTCGACTTCGGCACGGCCGTGCACCAGGCCGACGAACTGATCGCCAACGACGTGATGGAACTGGCCCTGCAGCTGGCCAAGGGCATGCTCAAGACCGCCTTGCCCGTGCGCCCCGAACTGATGCTGCCGATGGTGCGCGAAGCCATCGAATACCTGCCTGTGCTACAACAACCGGCCTTGCTGATGCTCAACCCGGAAGACGCGCAAGTAGTACGCGACGGTATCGGCGATGAACTCGACAAAGGTGGCTGGCGCGTCATCGAAGATCCGTCCGTGGAACGCGGCGGTTGCAAGATCGACACGGCCAGCAATCAGATCGACGCGCAGGCATCCACCCGCTGGCAGCGCCTGACGCATGCGCTGGGCAAAGACCTGGACTGGCTGGCGCCGTGAGCGAGCCCGTCAAAGGCCCCACGGCCCATGCGGCGCGCTGGCGCGCCTACCTGAGCGATTGTTCGGCCGTGGTCGGCTTTGTCGAACCGATGCAAATTTCAGGCCGGGTCACGCGCGTGGCCGGCCTGGTGATGGAAGCCGTGGGCTTGCGCCTGGCCGTCGGCGCCGCCTGTACCGTGCCGCTGCCCAATGGCGGCCGGGTCGAGGCGGAAGTGGTGGGCTTTGAAGGCGACCGCCTGTTTTTGATGCCGCAAAGCGACGTCGAGGGCATCGTGCCCGGCACGCGCGTGTTTTCCGTCGAGCCGGCCATCCCCCGCCCCGGCAGCGTGGCGCACCCGCGCCGCCGCCCCAGCGACCGCGCGCGCCACCTGCCCGTGGGGCCGCAACTGCTGGGCCGCGTGCTCGACGGCGCGGGCCGTCCGCTTGACCAGCTGGGCCCGCTGCACACGACCGACAGCGCCCCCATCAATGTACGCCCCGCCAATCCCCTGGGCCGCGCGCCCATCGTCGATACGCTCGACGTGGGCGTGCGCTCGATCAACGCGATGCTGACCGTGGGCCGCGGCCAGCGCATGGGCCTGTTCGCCGGTTCCGGCGTCGGCAAGAGCGTGCTGCTGGGCATGATGGCCCGCTACACGGAAGCGGACGTGATCGTCGTCGGCCTGATCGGCGAACGGGGCCGCGAAGTAAAGGAATTCATCGAGCAAATCCTCGGCCCCGAAGGCCTGGCCCGTTCCGTCGTCGTGGCCGCGCCGGCCGACACGCCGCCGCTGATGCGCCTGCAAGGGGCCGCATATGCGACGGCGATTGCCGAACATTTCCGCGATCAGGGGCAAAATGTGCTGTTGATCATGGATTCGCTGACCCGCTACGCCATGGCGCAGCGCGAAATCGCCCTGGCCATCGGCGAGCCGCCCGCCACCAAGGGCTATCCGCCATCCGTCTTCGCCAAGCTGCCCGTGCTGGTGGAACGGGCCGGCAATGGCGAGGAAGGCGGCGGCTCGATCACGGCCTTCTACACCGTGCTGACCGAGGGCGACGACCAGCAGGACCCGATCGCCGACTCGGCGCGCGCCATTCTGGACGGGCATATCGTGCTCAACCGCCGCCTGGCCGAAGCGGGCCATTATCCGGCCATCGACATCGAGCAATCGATTTCGCGTGCCGCCCACTCGATCACCACGCACGAGCACCAGCAGCAGGCGCGCAAGCTGAAACAGCTGTATTCGCGCTACGAGCGCAGCCGCGACCTGATCAGCGTGGGCGCCTACAGCGCCGGCACCGACCCCGTGCTGGACCAGGCCATCGCCCTGCATGAAAAGATCGAGGCGTTTTTGCAACAGCAAATCACGGAGCGGGTCAGCATGGATGAGAGCTTGGGGCAACTTACCGCTCTATTCGACTGATTAGGACTTGCATAGCGGGAATATAATCAGCCATGGCTTCTCCTTCCCAACTTGCTACCCTGATCGACCTTGCCCAGCGCGAAACCGACGATTGCGCCAAGCGCCTGGGCGCGGCCCTGAAAGCGCTCGACGATTGCCGCCAGAAACTCGACATGCTGTCCGGCTACCGCGACGACTATGCCAAGCGCTTCGAGGCGAGCATGAGCAACGGCATCACGCCCATGGCTTACCGCAACTTCCAGGCCTTCATGGTCAAGCTCGACAGCGCCATCCTGGGCCAGCAGCAAGTGGTCGAGCATGCGCAGGCGCGCAGCGAGAATGAAAAGATGCGCTGGCAGCTGGCCGAACGCAAGCGCATGTCGTACACCACCCTGAACAACCGGGCGCAGGAACAGGCGCTGAAGCTGGAAAACAAGCGCGACCAGAAAGCAATGGATGAGCACGCGGCGAGACAAGCCTATTACAAACGCTAAGCAACACTGAGGCAGCATCATGCAAACCCAGCCAACACCGATTTCCCAGATCATCTCGCCAAACGCCACGCCCGGTGCCGCCAACCGCAGCCAGCCCTCCACCAGCGGCGCGGCGGGCGACTTCCAGCGCACCCTGAACCGCCAGATCGAGCAACGCCAGGCCAGCCGTAATATGGCGCAAGCACCAGCGCCGGCGCCGGCACGCCCCGCCAGTCCTGCGGCCGCGCCAGCACCCGCGACGCCGGCGCCCGCCAATGAAACGAAGCCGGCGCAAGCGGGCACCGAACAGGCGGCCAGCAGCGAGCAGCCGCCCGCACCAGCTACCGAGGCGGCGCCCCCCGCCAACGGCGACAGTGACAGCGCCACGGCAGAGGCCAGCGTGCCCGCCGTTCCCGCGACGACAGTCACGCCGCCAGCCGATCCGGCCGCCGAGATGCTGGCCCTCGTGGGCAGCATCCAGCTGGCCATCCAACCGCCGGCGCCAGCCGCCAAGGCCGTGCCGGAACTGCCGGCGCGCGCCAGCGTCAAGGCCGACGGCAAGGGCCTGGCAACCGGGCCGTTACTGGCAGCCGGCCAGGGCAGCGGCAAGGCCGCCGCCACCGTCATCGCGCAAGCGGACAGCGGCGACTTTGCCGACAGCCTGGGCCAGGCCCAGGGCAAGGCGGCCGCCACACCAGGGGCCGGCGTGCCGGCAGGCAAGGCCGAGCCGGGCAAGCTGACCGTCGACGCCCAGCTGGCGGCCACCGCCAAGGCGGGCGCCGCCGTAGCCGAACCCATCCTCAAGGAAACGCCTGCCGACCTGAGCCGCCTTGCGGCCCAGTTGCAGCCGGGCGCGCTGCAGCAGGCCGCGGCCGCCGTGGCCGTGCCGGCCGACAAGCTGACGGGCCGGGTCGGCTCGCCGGCCTGGGACCAGCAACTGGGGCAGAAAGTCGTGTGGATGGCGGCCGGCGGCGACCAGAGCGCCACCCTGACCCTGAATCCGCCCGATCTGGGGCCCGTGCAGGTGGTCCTGACGGTCACCAATGACCAGGCCGATGCCGCCTTCATGTCGGCCCAGCCGGAAGTACGCCAGGCGCTGGAAGCGGCCATGCCGCGCCTGCGCGAAATGATGAGCGAAGCGGGCATCGCCTTCGGCAGCGCCACCGTCTCGGCCGGCACGCCGGAACAGCAAAACAACGGCGAGCGCGCCGCCTCGGGCGAACGCCGTGGCAATGGTCAGGGTGGCGGCACCTCCGGCGGCGAGATCGCCATCGCGCCGGCAGCTGGCGGCCGCAGCCGACCCAGCCTGAGTGCCGTCGATACCTTTGCCTGACGACAATTCGTCGTCCGCAGGCCACAGGCGCGCGCCGCGGCATAACTTTTCGTATAAATACAGCGAGTTGAGGGCGCTTCCGCCCTCTTTTCACTGCATCCTTCTGCGCAGAATTTGCCGATAATGACATAATGGCGTCGTGATCCACTTCCATGCACCCGAGTACCATTGAAAGCAAATCCAAAAATGAAAGCAGATCCGAAAGCAGATGCAGGCCTGGCCCCCGCCGGCGCCTCGAAAAAGAAGCTTCTGATCATCGTGCTGGCCTCGGTGCTGGTGGCCGGCGGCATCGGCGGCGGTGCCGCCTGGTACTTCTTGCATGGCAAGGCCGATAAAGAAGAAGCGGCGCCGAGCAAGAAAAAACACGCCGCTTCCAAGGCAGGTCCGCCCGTTTTCGTTCCCGTCGATGCCTTCACCGTCAACTTGCAGCCGGAAAATGGCGAGCAATATCTGCAGATCGCCTTTACCCTGCAGGTGGGCAGTCCGGAAGAAATGGATAGCATCAAGCTGAACATGCCGAAAGTGCGCAGCCGCTTGTTGCTGCTGCTGTCCGGCAAGAAGGCGTCCGAACTCAATACCGTGGAAGGCAAGCAGCAGCTGGCGGCCGAAATCATCAATCAGGTGAACCAGCCGTTCGAGGACAAAGGGCCGGAGCAGGACGTGACGGACGTATTATTTACCGCATTCATCATTCAATAAGCAGCCATGGCCGATAATTTCCTCTCCCAGGAAGAAGTCGATGCCCTTCTGAAGGGCGTCAACGGAGACCAGGACGACGCGCAGACGCCGGAAGATGTCACGGGAGTTCGTACCTACAACCTGGCAACCCAGGAGCGCATCGTGCGCGGCCGGATGCCGACGTTGGAAATTATCAACGAGCGTTTCGCCCGGCTGCTGCGCGTGGGCCTGTTCAACTTCCTGCGCCGCAGCGCCGAGGTGTCGGTCGGGTCCGTGCGCGTCTCGAAGTACAGCGAGTTCATCCGTAATCTGGTGGTGCCGACCAATCTGAACCTGGTGCACATGAAGCCGCTGCGCGGCACGGCCCTGATGGTCTTCGATCCGGGCCTCGTCTTCCTGCTGGTCGACAACCTGTTCGGCGGCGACGGACGCTTCCACACACGCGTCGAAGGGCGCGACTTTACGCAGACGGAGCAGCGCATCATCCTGCGCATCCTCGATATCGTCTTCGAAGCCTATACCAAGTCGTGGGAGCCGGTCTTCCCCGTCGAATTCGAATATATCCGTTCAGAAATGAACACGCAGTTCGCCAACATCGCCACGCCGAACGAGGTGGTGGTGGCGTCCACGTTTACGGTGGAACTGGGTTCCGTTTCCGGACAAATCCACTTCTGCATGCCGTATTCGATGATCGAACCGATCCGCGATTCGCTGACCTCGAGCCTGCAGGGCGAGGCGCTGGAAGTGGACAAGCGCTGGATCCGCCTGATGACGCAGCAGATCCAGATCGCCGAAGTCGAGCTGGTGGCCTCGCTGGGCACGGCGCGCGTGTCGTTCGACGAGATTTTGAACATGAAGGTGGGCGACATCATCCCCCTGAATATTCCCGAACTGATCGCCGCCACCGTCGACGGCGTGCCCGTGATGGATTGCACGTATGGCGTGTTGAACGGACAATATGCGCTGAAAGTCGAAAAGTTGCTGGCGAATGCCGACAATATGAATAACCATTAAGAAATACCCGGATCGCGCTGCGGTCCGTATCCGTACAACAGGAGAAACACATGTCTGACAACCAAGACGACCAAAGCGCGGAAGACGATTGGGGCGCGGCCATTGCCGAGCAGGCCAAGGCGGAAGCCGAAGCGCTGCAGAATCAGGCCGCCACTACGGCCAGCGCGGCGAGCGCCGCCGTGTTCAAGGACTTTTCCAAGCAGGCATCGAAGTCGGAAACGCACAACGATATCGATTTCATCCTCGATATTCCCGTGCAGCTGACGGTCGAACTGGGCCGCACCAAGATCGCCATCAAGAACCTGCTGCAACTGGCGCAGGGTTCCGTGGTCGAGCTCGACGGCCTGGCCGGCGAACCGATGGACGTGCTGGTCAACGGCTGCCTGATCGCCCAGGGCGAAGTGGTGGTGGTCAATGACAAGTTCGGCATCCGCCTGACCGACATCATCACGCCTTCCGAACGCATCCGAAAATTGAATAAATGAAGCCTGGCCTGTTGATTTCCACCGTGCTGCCGCTCCTGGCGGCATGCAGCATTGCCCACGCGGAACCGGCAGCCGCGTCGGCGCCGGCGGCCAGCGCCGCCAGCGCTTCCGTCGCGGCAGCAAGCGAGACACCGCCCGTTGCCGCAGCAACGGTGCCGGCCACCTCGCCTGCCGCCGCCCTGCCCGCCATGCCGGCGGGTGCGCCCATGACGATGGCGCCGACAAGCTCGGCCGGCAGCCTGCTGCAAACCATCTTCGCGCTCGTATTCGTGCTGGCCCTGCTGATCGGCCTGGCCTGGTTCATGAAACGTTATGGCCCCAAGGTCATGGGCGGCAACAACAAGATGCGCGTCGTCAGCTCGCTCAACCTGGGCGGACGCGAACGCATCGTCCTCGTTGAAGTGGCCGACCAGTGGATCGTCGTCGGCGCCTCGCCCGGCAGGATCAACGCGCTGGCCACCATGCCGCGCCAGGAAGGCGAGTTGCCGCAACTGGCGACGGCGCAAAACGGCCCCGCGGCCGCCAATTTTTCCGAGTGGCTGAAACAGACCATCGAAAAACGCAATGGGAAATAAGCAGCAGATGGCGTGGTCCACCTTGAAGACTCCCCTGACCTGGCTGCTGGCGGCCGCCGCTCTGGCCTTGCCGCTGTGGGCGCTGGCCGAACCGGGCATCCCGGCCTTCAACAGCACGCCGGCGCCGGGCGGCGGCCAGAATTACTCGCTGCCGGTGCAGACGCTCATCCTGATGACGTCGCTCACCTTCCTGCCGGCGGCCCTCTTGATGATGACCTGCTTTACGCGCATCATCATCGTGCTGTCCCTGCTGCGCCAGGCCATCGGCACGCAATCGGCGCCGCCGAACCAGGTGCTGGTAGGGCTGGCCCTGTTTTTGACCCTGTTCGTCATGGGCCCCGTGTTCGACAAGATCTACACGGATGCGTATCAACCGTATCAGGAAAACAAGATCAGCATGCAGCAGGCGATGGACAAGGGCGTCGATCCCCTGAAAACCTTCATGCTCAAGCAGACGCGCCAGGCCGACCTGGCCCTGTTCGCCAAGATGTCGCGCTCGGCGGCCCTGCAAGGCCCGGAAGACGTGCCGCTGCGCATCCTCGTGCCCGCCTTCGTCACCAGCGAACTGAAGACGGCGTTCCAGATCGGCTTTGCCATCTTCATCCCGTTTCTGATCATCGACATGGTAGTCGCCAGCGTGCTGATGTCGATGGGGATGATGATGATGTCGCCGGCGACGATCTCGCTGCCGTTCAAGCTGATGCTGTTCGTGCTGGTCGACGGCTGGCAGTTGCTGCTGGGCTCCTTGTCCCAGAGTTTTTACTAGGGGAAGTACGATGACACCCGAAAGCGTCATGACCCTGGGCCGCCATGCGATGGAAATCACCCTGATGGTGGCCGCGCCCATGCTGCTCGTTGCCCTCATCATCGGCTTGATCGTCAGTATTTTCCAGGCGGCCACGCAGATCAACGAGGCGACCCTGTCCTTCATCCCCAAGCTGGTCGGCATCTTCGTCGCCATCGTCGTGGCCGGCCCGTGGATGCTGTCCGTCATGCTCGACTACATGCGCCAGGTGTTCACGGGCATCCCGAACCTGGTCGGCTAGTGCAGCGATTGTTGCCATGCTGACCCTGTCGAGCATCGAACTGAACACGTGGATCGCAGCACTGCTGTGGCCGCTTAGCCGCATCCTCGGCTTGATCGCGGCCGCCCCCCTGTTCGGCAACGCGGCCGTGCCGGCCACCGTCAAGGTGACCCTGGGCGCGCTGCTGGCTATGATCATCGCCCCCACCGTGCCGGCCTTGCCTGCCATCAACCCGATGTCCCTGCCCGGCCTGCTGATCCTCACGCAAGAGATGCTGGTCGGGCTGGCCATGGGCTTTTCCATCCGCATCGTGTTTTCCGCCATTGAAATGGCCGGTGAACTCAGCAGTCTGACCATGGGCCTGGGCTTCGCCTCGTTCTTCGATCCGCAAACCAAGGGCAGGTCGTCTGCCATCAGCCAGTTCCTCGTCATGCTGGCCACCTTGATGTTTTTGACCGTCAACGGCCATCTGGTCTTGCTGGCGGCGCTGGCGGAAAGCTTCGTCAGCCTGCCGATTTCATCGAGTCCCATCAGCGGCGGCGGTTTCCAGCAATTGGCGGCCTGGGGCGGAGAAATCTTCCGTTCCGGCCTGCAAATTTCGCTGCCCATCATCGCCGCCCTGCTGCTGACCAACGTGGCGCTGGGCATCTTGACGCGGGCCGCGCCGCAGCTGAACATTTTCGGTATCGGTTTCCCCGTCACCCTGGGCGTGGGCTTGCTGGTGATCGGCATGGTCCTGCCCTATCTGGCCACGCCGTTCCAGAACATGTTCCTGCGCGGCATAGAAACGGCACGGCTGCTGCCGCGCGGCTTTGCCACGCGCGACCGGCCACCGCCGCCCGCGCCGCCGCATCCCCTGCGCCCGGCAGCGCCGACGCCGCTGCCGCCCGCGCGCTGATCAGGGCTGCCAGCCCAGCGCGTGGCGCAACAGCAGCGCCGACAATACGAACATGGTCACGCCGATCAAGCCATCGAGCACTTGCCAGGCCCGGGGCCGCGCAAACCACGGCGCCAGCCAGCGCGCGCCATAGCCGAGCGAGGCAAACCACAGCAGGCTGGCCGCGCTGGCGCCGGCGATGAAGCAGCCACGCAGCGCGCCCGGTTGCTGGGCGCCGATGCTTCCCACCAACAATACTGTATCCAGATAGACATGGGGATTGAGCAAGGTAAATGCGGCCGCCTGGGCCAGGATGGCGCCCAGCGCCAGCCCGGCACCGCCTTCGGCCGCGCGCAGCTGCTGCGGCCGGCGCGCGCGCCGCAGCGCTTGCCAACCGTAGACGGCCAGGAAAACGGCGCCGCCCAATGCCAGCGCGCTGGCCAGCAAGGGGCGCTGCCCCAGCGCATGGGCCATGCCCAACACGCCGGCGGCAATCAGGGCCGCGTCGGCCAGCGCGCAAAACAGCACGATGGCGCCAACATGTTCGCGGCGCAAGCCTTGCCGCAAGACAAAGGCATTTTGCGAGCCGATGGCAACGATGAGTCCCAGGCCCAGGGTCAAGCCCTGGAGAAAGACGGAAAAAACGAGTGGGGTGGTGGCGGTCGAAAGTGTCATGCAGCGATCTTGCCAGCCGCACGCAATGAAGGCAAACTACCTTTACTGCAGTAAGTTAAGGAAAACTTCATTCATGCTCGATTATGCCGCCCTCGCCGCCCTGGCCGCCGTCCTCCGCGAAGGCAGTTTCGAGCGCGCCGCACGCGCCTTGCACGTGACGCCATCGGCCATTTCGCAGCGCATCCGCCTGCTGGAAGAGCGCGTCGGCTGCGCGCTGGTGATACGCGACCAGCCCTGCCGCGCCACGGAAACGGGACGGCGCCTGTGCCAGCACGTGGACCAGGTGCAGCTGCTCGAACAGGATTTGCAGGGCACCTTGCCGGCGCTGGCGCAGACAGCACTGGGCGTGTCGCGCGCCAGCGTGCCCGTCGCCGTGAATGCCGACAGCCTGGCCACCTGGCTGACGCCCGCCATCGCCGCCTTTGCGGCCGGGCACCCGGTGCTGCTGCAAGTGGCCGTCGACGACCAGGACCATACGGCCGAATGGCTGCGCAGCGGCGCCGTGCTGGCCGCCGTCAGCGCCACGGCCCGGCCCGCATCGGGCTGCAACAGCCGCCCGCTGGGCGCCATGCGCTACCTGGCCGCCGCCAGTCCCGCCTTCCTGCAGCGCTATTTTGCCCACGGCGTCGGCGCCGCCAGCCTGGCGCTGGCACCCAGCCTCGTCTTCAATGCCAAGGACGAACTGCAGGCGCGCTGGGTGCGGCGCCTGTGCCACCGGCACGTGGAGCTGCCGCGCCATGCCCTGCCTTCGTCGCATGCCTTCGTCACGGCCGCCCTGGCCGGCATGGGCTGGGGCTTGCACCCGCAGGCGCTGATCCAGCCGCATCTTGACAATGGCAGCCTGGTCGAACTGCTACCGGATACCCCGCTCGATATCGCCCTGTACTGGCATACGGCGCGCGCCGCCTCCGGCCTGCTCGACGGCTTGAGCGCAGCCATCGTGGCCGCCGCCCGCACGGGCCTGCTGCCGCCCTGACGGACCGCCTCAATGCTGGTCGCTGCTGAATGCGAAGCGCCGGCGCCGCAGGTCGACGTTCAGGCGCAACTGGTGATGTTTGACCAGGTAGCGCACGCCGACGAAGGCTGCCGCCAGGCCCGACAGGGCACCGATGCCCAACGCCCAGCGCGGGCCGAAGGTGTCGGCCACCCAGCCCACGATGGGTGCGCCCAGCGGCGTGCCGCCTGCCGAGATCGCCAAAAGGATGGCCATCACGCGGCCCCGCATGGCGGGCGCCGTCGACAGTTGCACGCTGCTGTTGACGCTGGTGGTAAACGTTTGCGCGGCGATGCCGATGACCACCAGCATCATGCCGAACAGCCAGTAATTGGGCATCACGGCGGCCAGCGCGCAGGCCAGCCCGAACAGCGCGGCCGCCCCCAGCAGCAGCGCCAGCGTGGGCTGGCCGCGCCCCGCCGCCAGCAGGGCGCCGGCCACGGAGCCGCATGCCATCACGGAGCTGAGCACGCCATACTGGCCGGCGCCCGCATGGAAAGCCGTCACGGACATGGTCGAGAGGAAAATCGGGAAGTTCAGGCCAAAGGTGCCGATCAGAAACAGCATCAGCAGGATGGCCATCAGGTCGGGCCGCTGGCGCACGTAGCGGAAACCCTCGCCGAGGCTGGCGCGCGTGGCCTTGACGCGCGGCGCACGGCGCAGCAGTTCCACGCGCAGCAGCAACAGCGAACCGATCACGGCGGCAAAACTGACGGCGTTGATGATGAAGACCCAGCCGCTGCCGACGCTGCTGATCAGCAAGCCGGCGACGGCCGGGCCCAGCATGCGCGCCGCATTGAACGAGGTGGAGTTGAGCGCCACGGCGTTCGTCAGATCTTCCTCGCCGACGATTTCAGCCACGAAAGTCTGGCGCACGGGCGAATCGAAGGCCGTCACGCAGCCCAGCAGGAAAGCAAACACATACACATGCCACAGTTGTACCAGACCGCTGATGCACAACATCCCGAGTCCCAGCGCCAGCAAGCCCATGGCCGCCTGCGTGCACAGCAGCAGTTTCCTGCGGTCGAGCAGGTCGGCCGCCATGCCCGTCAGGGGCAGCAACAGCAGCTGCGGGCCGAATTGCAAGGCCATGACGATGCCGACGGCGCTGGCATTGTGCTGCGTCAATTCGCTCAGCACCAGCCAATCCTGCGCCGTGCGCTGCATCCACGTGCCGATATTCGACACGAGGGCGCCGCCGGCCCAGATACGGTAATTGGGAATGCGTAGCGAACGGAATGTGCTGTTCATCTGGGCGTGCGGGCTCCTTGCCGGGGTCGTGGTGAAAAATTCAGCGGATCACTCCGCCAAGCGTTTGAGTAAGGCCACCGCCTTGTCGAGCTCGGTGACTTCGGCCGGCGTGAGCCGGGTTTCGATGGTGCGCGCCAGCCAGTCTTCGCGTACGGCGCGGCTCGCCGCGATCCAGGCGCGGCAGCTGTCCGTCAGGGTCAATAGCGTCTGCCGGCCATCGAGCGGATCGGGCGAACCCGTCACCATCCGCGCTTGCGTCAAGGCTTGCACGGTGGCGGCCATGGACTGGGGGCGCATGCCTTCGGCGCGCGCCAGGCTGCTGACGGTGGCGGGGCCGTCGCGCTCGAGACGGCTGAGCACGGATGCCTGCGACATGCTGACGTCCCCCAGGTGCGCCTCTTCGCGCAGGCGGCGGCGCAATTTGCCGACCAGGATGCGCAATTCGCCGGCCAGTTGCAGAACTTGTTCGTGGTCTTCTTGCGCGGTGGTCATGGTAGCCGTGTGGTGTATCAACGGACTCCACTATAACAGATATGCAGTTAGACTGCACAGTTTGCCTGTATATATTGTCAGAACAGCCAGATTCCGCGCGCAAAAAAGCCGGGGCGGGAGATGCACTCCCTGCCCCGGCTTGCCGGCCCATCCCGCGATGCCGGTGCGTCAGCTGATGTAATTGAACAGCGACAAGCCCGAGATCGAAGTGAACGATTTTTGCGCCGCCTGCAGGGTCACTTGCTGCTGGCTGAAGGTGGAAATGGCTTTCACCATGTCCAGGTCTTGCAGGTCCGACAAGGTGGTGGCGTACTGGATGTCGAGATCGTCGCCGGCGCTGTCGAGGTAATCGAGTTCCTTCATGCGGGAACCGACATCGGCGCGCACGGACAGCACATTGTCATAGGCCGTGTCGAGGATGTTGTGCGCGGCGTTCAAGCCGTTCGTCAGGCGCGCCTGGCCCGCATCGCCGCTGCCAGGCTGGCGCAGCACGCCGATCAGGTTTTTCACGGTGGTAAACAACGATTCCTTGGCGCTCGGCTCCAGGGTAAAGCTGTCCAGGTCGGCCGGCTTGCCCGTGATGTTCACTTGCTGGCCGTCGAAGGTGATGGCGTCGCCCGCCTTGTAGGGGATGGGCACGGCAGGATTGGGCACCGTCTGGCCCAGGGTGGCGTCGGTGACGGTATAGGTGGTGACGGCGTCCGTTCCCGTGCCCGTGACCTTGAAGTCGATCGAATACTTGTGCCCCGTCAATGCCGACGGGTCCGTCACCGTGCCGCCCGAAATCACGCCCGAGCCGCCGCGCGTGAAGTTGGCGGTAGCGGCGGCCGTCGTGAACTTGCCGTTGCCCGTCAGGTTGTTTTCAAACACGGTGGCGCCGGAATCGCTGGTGGCCAGGTAGCGCGCCGAACCCACCTGCAGTTCGCGCTGTCCCTGGTCGCCCACATAGCTGGCGCCCGTCGGCGTCTGGCTGAATGGCTGGGTCGTGGATTTGTAGCCGGAAAACAGGTAGCCGCCCGCGCCGTCGGCCGTATTCGCGATGCCCAGCAAGTCGGTCAGCCGGCCTTCCAGCTCTCTCGCCAGGGTATCGCGGTCGACATCCTTCAGGGAAGGGTTACCGGCCTTGAGCACCAGGTCCTTCACGTCGGCGATCAGCGAGGTGGTGCTGGCCAGCGCCAGCTCTTCCTGCGACAGGAAGTTCTTCGCATTCGAACGGTTCGTCACGAACTGGGTGTTGATCGATTGCGACTGCGTCACTTCCAGCGCGCGCGCCGAGGCGATCGGATCGTCGGCCGGCGTCAGGTTGCGGCGGTTCGACGACAGCTGCATCTGCGTACGGTTCAAGGCGCCCTGCAGATTGTTCAGCTGCGAGCTGCCCTGGTCATAAATCATTCGTGTGCTGATGCGCATGATGCTGCCCTTCCAGAAAGCCGCCGCGCGCTACGTCGCGGCAAAAATTGATTAACGTCCCAGGCCGATGACCACGTCGAACAGGGTGCTGGCGATCTGCATGACCTTGCCGCACGCCTGGTAGGACTGCTGGTAACGCAGCAGGTTGGCCGCCTCTTCATCGAGGTTGACGCCGGAAACGGCCTGCTGCTGGGTGCTGACCTGCTGCAGCAAGGCCAGGCTGGCCAGGCCGCTCACCTGCACTTCGCGCGTCTTGTTGCCCACGAAGCTGACGGTTTGCGCATACGAACCCTGGAACGTGGCATTGCCGCCATCGAGGATATTCTTCGTCTGCAAGCCCGCCAGCAGCGCGGCATTGCGGTTGTCGCCCACGCCGCCCGTATTGGGCTTGATGACGAAGGTATCGCCCTGCGCCGGCGTGCCCGTCATGCTGACATTGATGCCGCCAAAGCTGAAGTTGTCGCCTTCCGTGTAGGGGATGTTCGCCGTGCCGGCCGGATAGGTCGTGGTCGCGCCATTCAAGCCTTTGACCGTCACCGCCTGGCCTGCCGGGAAACCCGTCAGCGAGGTGGTCGCCTTGTCATACGTCAAGGTCAGGGGACCGGTCAGGGCATTGCCCGGCGTCAGGTAGGCCTTGTCGACGGAGCCGGCGCTGAGCTTGCCGGAACCCGTATTGGCCACCGGCGCCGAGGTGGCGATCGGCGCGGCGGCCGCGATCTTGTTGCGGTCGGTGATCAGCACGTTCAAGCCGGCCGCGCCATTCGCCGTCGGCTTGATGACGTAGTTGTCGCCTTGGGCGGCCGTGCCCGAGATCGAGAAATCGACGCCGTCGATGGTTTGCGGCCCCGTTTGCGGATACGGATTGATGATGGTGTGCGTGCCGTCGGATTCGCGCGTTACCACATAGTTGCTGCCGTCGTATTTCAGGCTGTAATCGCTGGCCGTCAGCTTGGTCGGGTCGCTGACCTTGGCCGACAGCACCGTGGTGCTGCTGGCGTTGTTGCCGCGGTCGGCACCGATCACGGGGTCGGGTATCTTGAAAAAATCGCCGCCCATGGCGCCATTCAAGTCCTGGCCCAGCTTGTGCTGGTCGTTGAAGGTGCTGGCCAGCGCGATGGCGACCTTGCCCAGCGAGTTCTGGACATTGTCCAAGGTACCGCTGCGAAATTCCAGCAAGCCGCCCAGCGAACCGCCGGTCAGGGAACTGTCCGGCAGCACGGTGACGGTGCTGCCCGTGACATAGCCCACCTCGATGCGGTTCGGGTCCGTCCGCGAAGGCGTGGCCGCCAGTTCGAAGCTGCGGTCCGCCACCACCAGGGGCTGGCCGGCGCCGATGGAAATGGTGACGGTATTGTTGGCGGCGGGCTGCACCGTCGCCTTCACATATTTGTTCAATTCCGTGATCAGCTGGTCGCGCTGGTCCAGCAGATCGTTGGGCTGGTTGCTGGCATCGACCGACAACTGGGAAATCGACTTGTTCAGCTCGGCGAGCTGCTTGGCATAGGTATTGATCACCGTCACATTCGACGTGATCTGCGAATTGACGCCGTCACCGATCTCCGTCAGGCGCGCGCTCAGACCCTGAAAGCGCGAAGCGAGCGAGCCGGCGCTCGACAGCAGCGCCTGGCGCGACGCGACCGACGAGGGATTCGAGCTGAAATCCTGCACGCCCTTGAAGAAATCCTGCATGGCGGGCGACAGACCGGCCGTGGGATCGGCCAGCAGATTGTCGATCTGGCTGATCTGCGTGTAATACGTGTCGAGCGCACTGGTCGCGCTTTGCGCGGAATTGACCTGAGTGGCCATGAAGCTGTCGTACTGGCGCTTGATCTGCGACACTTCCGTGCCCGTGCCGACAAAGCCATAGCCGGCATAGTTGGACTGCGACGTCTGCTGCAGCACCACCTGGCGGCTGTAGCCGGCCACGTTGGCGTTGGTGATGTTATGCCCGGTCGTCGACAGGCCCACCTGCGCTGCAAGCAAACCGCTCTTACCGATGCTGAGTAGATTCGAAGTCATGGTGTCTTATTGGTTACCGTCAAATGTATTTACGGCAGCCGCGGCGAAAACTTGAAGCGCGCGGCTTGCGCAGGGGACAGGCGGGGAATTAGCCGACCAGCGAATTTTTAATAATTTTTGTCAATTTGGCAGCGTAATTCGGGTCCGTCGCGTAGCCGGCCTTTTGCAAGCCCTGGGCAAACGTGCTGGCGTCGCCCGCGCTGGCCAGCACTTTTTCGTAGCGCTTGTTGTTGGTAATCAACTGCGCATAATCCTTGAAGCTGTCCGCGTAGCTGTCGTAGGCGCGGAATTTTTCCACCTTGCGCTGCGCCTTGCCATTTACATATTCCGTGGTGACGGCTTCCGTGACCTTGCCCTTCCAGTCGCTCGACGCCTTGATGCCGAACAGGTTGTGGCTGCTGCTGCCGTCGCGGCTGATGATTTCGCGCTTGCCCCAGCCCGTTTCCAGCGCCGCCTGGCCCAGCATGAACTTGGCCGGGATGCCGGTGGCGCGGCTCGCCTCTTCCGCATGCACGCCCAGCTTTTCCTGGAAGGCGCGCACGTGCGGCGCCTGCGTGGCGTTGGCCTTGTCGCTCAGGGTCTTGCCGGTGGCGGCGGCGCTGCCTGCCCCCTCGGTCAGCGCGCCCTGCTGCTGGCGGAACGCGGCCAGGGCCTGCGCCATGCTCGACGAACGGGGCGACGGCGCTTCGGCGCCGTCGGCGGCCAGCGCCTGGTTCGACGACGACAATTGACGGATCAGCACGTCCGCCAGGCCCGTGCCCCGCTTGGCCAGGTTCTGGCTCGTCTGCTGGTCCAGCATCGAGGTGTACATCTTGCTCTGCTGGCTATCCATGATGCCGTCCTGCGGCGTGGCCTCGCGCATGCTTTTCATCATCATGTTGATGAACATGGCTTCGAATTGCGTGGCCGCCTCTTTCAGGGCGGCGGGGTCCTTCGCCTTGGCGGACTGGCGCAAGCCATCCATGCCCTTGACGTCATAGGCGGCGGTATTGCTGAGGTCGGTTTGGCTGATCATGGCGTGTCCATCAAATGATTTCAAGTTCGGCGCGCAGCGAACCTGCCGCCTTCATCGCCTGCAGGATGGCCAGCAAGTCTTGCGGCGAGGCGCCGATGGCATTCAAGGCCTTGACCACGTCGGACAGCGAAGCGCCGCCCTTGACCAGCATCACCTTGCCCGGTTCCTTCTTGATATCGATCTGCGCCGTCTGCGTGACCACCGTGCGTCCGCCCGACAGCGGCGCCGGCTGGCTTACCTGCGGCTCGACATTGATGGTGACGGACAGGTTGCCATGCGAAATGGCGCACGTTTCCAGGGTCACGGACTGGTTCATCACGACGGAACCGGTGCGCGCATTCATGATGACCTTGGCCGCCAGGCGGGCCGGATTGACTTCGATGCTTTCCAGCTGGCCCAGGAAGGACACGCGCTGGTCGCTGCCGCCCGGCGACTGCACCTGGATCACGCGCCCGTCCAGCGCGGCGGCCGTGCCGGCGCCGTAGCGGCTGTTGATGGCGTCGACCACGCGGCTGGCCGTGGCGAAATCGGTGGCGTTCAATTCCAGGCGTATCGTGTTGTTGGCGCCCAGCACCGAAGGCACGGTACGCTCGACCGTGGCGCCGCCCGAAATGCGGCCCACGCTCAGGTGATTGATGACGACGGAGCTGCCGGCCGCCTGCGCGCCCACGCCGCCCACCAGCACGTTGCCCTGCGCCATGCCGTACACCTGGCCGTCGGCGCCCTTCAATGGCGTCATCAATAAAGTGCCGCCGCGCAAACTTTTCGCATTGCCCATCGACGAGACCGTCACGTCGAGCAGCTGGCCCGGTTGGGCAAACGCGGGCAAGGCCGTCGTCACCATCACGGCGGCCACGTTTTTCAGCTGCAAACTGGTGCCTTGCGGCAAGTTAATGCCCTGCTGCTGCAGCATCGCCGCCACGCTCTGGATGGTGAATGGCGTTTGCGTGGTCTGGTCGCCGCTGCCGTCGAGGCCGACGACGAGGCCATAGCCCATCAGCTGATTCTGGCGCACGCCGGCGATGCTGGCCAGGTCCTTGATGCGCTCGGCCTGCGCCACGGGCGCCAGCAGGGAGATGGCCAGGCCGAAAACAGCGGCAAAGCGGGGGAAAGTAAAAGTGGCCATGATCAGAACGGCAGCAGGCTGAGGAAGAAGCGCGACGCCATCGAGGCCATTTCGGCGCGGTCGATCTGACTGTTGGTACGGTATTCGACGCGCGCGTCGGCCACCTGGGTCGATGGCACGACGTTGCCCGTGCCGATGGTATCGGGATTGACCATGCCCGAGAAGCGGATGAATTCCGTGCCCTTGTTCATGGCGATCTGTTTCTCGCCGGCCACGATCAGATTACCGTTCGGCAGCACTTCAATCACCGTCACGCCGATCGTGCCGGAAAAGGTGTTGCTGGCGGACTGGTTGTCGCCGTCCGCAAACTTGGTGGCGCCATTCGCCGAGACGGTGCCGCCCAGACGGCCCTGCAGCATGCCTGGCGTGGAAAAGCCCACGCTGCCCGATTTGTTGCCGGAACTGGCGCCCGCCTTGACGGCGTTCGTGCGCTCGGTGATGGCGATCGTCATGGTGTCGCCCACGTGGCGCGCGCGGCGGTCTTCGAAGGCGGGACGGTAGGTCGACGGCTGGTAGATGGAGCCGTTGCTGACGACCACGGGTTCGGGCATCGGCGCGCGCGTGGTGGTCGGGTACTGCACGATGGACGTAGGCGTGATGGCGCAGCCGGACAGCAGGACTGCGGACAACAGGGCGATGATGGGGTATTGCATGACGAACCTCCGCTGCCATCCGGCGGCGGATGGCATGACGACTATGAAAATTAAAGTTGCGACAATTTCTGCAGCATTTGATCGGACGTGGTGATGGCCTTGCTGTTGATCTCGTACGCGCGCTGCGTCTGGATCATGTTGACCATTTCCTCGGCCACGTTGACGTTCGACGTTTCGATATAGCCCTGCATCAGCACGCCTGCGCCGTTGGTGCCCGGGGTGTTGGTCTGCGCCACGCCGGAGGCGCCCGTTTCCATGTACAGGTTTTCGCCCTTCGATTCCAGACCGGCCGGATTGACGAAGGTGGTCAGCTGCAGCGAGCCGATTTGCGATGGCGCAACAGTGTCGGGCAAGGTGACGGAGACGGTGCCGTCGCGCGCCACGGTCAGGCTCAGCGCATTGGTCGGCACGGTGATGGCGGGCTGGATGACGAAACCTTCGGAAGTGACGAGCTGGCCGTTGGCATCGGTCTGGAAGGAGCCGTCACGCGTGTAGGCGGTGGCGCCGTCCGGCAGCAGCACCTGGAAAAAGCCCGTGCCGTTGACCATCACATCGCGTGAATTGCCCGACGCCTGGGGATTGCCCTGCGTATGGATGCGTTCGGTAGCCACGGTGCGTACGCCCGTGCCGATCTGCAGGCCCGATGGCAGCTGGGTCTGCTGCGACGATTGCGCGCCCGGCTGGCGCACATTTTGATACAGCAAGTCTTCAAACACGGCGCGCGACTTCTTGAAGCCCGTGGTGCTGACGTTGGCCAGGTTATTGGCGATCACGTCCATCTGCGTCTGCTGCGCTTCCAGGCCGGTCTTGGCTATCCAAAGGGAACGAATCATGATTTTTCTCCAATAACAGCGCTAGACTATTTCTATGTGACCATTATGCGGTGGTCCCCATCAATTCAAAGCGAGGATCTGGGTGGCTTTCGCCGCGTTATTCTCGGCATTCTTCAACAAGCTCATTTGCGTTTCGAACTGGCGCGCCAGGGCGATCATGCTGACCATGGAGTCGACGGGGCTGACATTGCTGCCTTCCAGGGCACCGGTGGTCAGCTTGACGGCCTGGTCGGCCTGCGCCACCGTGCCATCCTTCAGACGGAACAGGCCGTCGTCGCCGCGCACCAGTTGCTGCTCGGGCGGGTTGACCAGCTTGATGCGTCCCAGCACCGTCGACGGGCCTGGCGGCACGTCCGTGGATATCGTGCCCACCGTACCGTCGCTGGCGATGGCCACCGTCACGCCGGGCGGAATGGCCATGGGGCCCGTATCGCCCTGCACCATCAGGCCCGACTGCGTCTGCAGCATGCCGTTTTCATTGAGCTTCAGGGCGCCGTTGCGCGTGTAGGCTTCGGAACCATCGGCCGACTGCACCGCGATCCAGCCGCCGTTTTCCACGGCCACGTCGAGCGCGCGGCCCGTGTGCTGCATCGGGCCTTGCGTGAAGTCGGAACCGACCGTCGAATCGACGACGAAGGCGCGCGTCGGCATCATGCCATCGGCCACCACGGGCACGGCGCGGAACGAGTCGAGCTGAGCGCGGAAACCCGTGCTGGTGGCGTTCGCCAGGTTGTTCGCCGTGGTCGCCTGCTTGTCCAGGATGTGCTTGGCGCCGGAGCCGGCGGTGTAGATGAGACGGTCCATTTTTTATTTCTCCTGTTGCCTTCAACCCAAGGCAGAAAGCTGGGGTCAGACCCGGCGGGTCTGACCCCGGTACTATTAACGCAGGTTGACGAGTGTTTGCAAGACGGAATCCTGCGTCTTGATGGTCTGCGCATTCGCCTGGTAGGCACGCTGGGCCGTGATCATGTTGACCAGTTCCGCCGTCAGGTCCACGTTCGACACTTCCACGGCCGAGGCGCGCAAGTCGCCCAGGCCGCCCGAGCTCGGCTCGCCCGTCATCGGGCTGCCCGAGGTCGAGCTTTCCGCCCAGGCATTGTTGCCCAGCGGCTCAAGGCCATTCGGATTGGAAAACTTGGTCAGCACCACCTGGCCCAGGTCGCGCGTCTTGCCGTTGTTGTACTGGCCCTGGATCACGCCATCGGAACCCACGACGAAACGGTCCAGCTGGCCGGCCGCATAGCCATCGGCCACGGTGCGCTTTTCGCTGGTGGACGAACTGAGCTGGGTCGAATTGGTGAAGTCGACCTTGATCGCCAGATTCGCGTTCGCGCCCGTGGCGGGGAAGACGGGCAGGTTGACCGTCACCGGCAGGGTTTGCGGCGGCGTCAGCGCCAGCATGGCGGCCTTGTCCAGGCTGCCGACGCTGTTGAACACCAGCGACGCCGACTTCACGGCGGGCACTTCCGTCACCGCGGAGATCCTGCTGTCGATCTGGTCCGGCGTGAGGCTGGAATTGACGCCATCGGGCACGGCGCTGCCATAGGTGGCGCTGATGGCGGCCAGCTGGGCGGGGCTGGCGCCGGCCGCGGCGGCGGCGGTGCGTATGGCGACACCGGCCGCATTGCCATAGGCAACGGCGGCGGCCGTGATATTGGCGGGCACCAGCGGCACGGCCGTGACGGCGGCCTGATAGGCGGCGCGCGCGGCCAGCGAGGCGGCATCGGTTTGCGCAGCGGCGACCACTTTCGCGCTGGTGATTTCCTTGCCGTCAGTGGCCGTGTAGACATCCCAGGTATTGGTGCCCGTCTTGACGTAGAAATTGGACATGGTGTGGGAGTTGCCCAGCGAATCGTAGACGGGCACGGGGAATTGCTTGGTCCACGACTTTTGCTCGCCCACGGTGAACGGCACCACGGTCGGCATGGCCGAATTGGAATCGAGGTTGACCTGGGTATCGACCTTGGTGGTCGCCTGCGGCGCCATGTCGGACGGGTCGATCTGCAGCGGCACGGTGGCGCCGGCCAGGATCTTGCCGTTCACATCGGCCGGATAACCCGTCAGCTGGGCTTTCTGGGCATTGACGATGAAACCGTTCTTGTCGACCTGGAACTGGCCGTTGCGCGAGTACTGGATGGCGCCGTTCACGCTGGTGCGGAAGAAACCGCCGCCGTTGATGGCGATGTCGAGCGGATTGGACGAACTTTCCAGGTTACCCTGGTTGAACAACTGCGCCACCTGCGACACGGACACGCCGATACCGGGCTGGTTGCCGCCCACGCCATACAGCGAGTTGGCATAGATGTCGGCGAACTGCGCCTGCGATTGCTTGAAACCCACGGTGGCCGAGTTGGCGATGTTGTTACCGATGACGTCCAGCGATTTGGCGGCGCCGTTCAAGCCGCTCAGGCCTTGTTGGAAAGACATTGTGTTCTCCTGGTAGAAAATAGGGGTAGAGGGTCTACGCTACAAAAGAGCGGCTTACAAAATCTGTTTCACATCGGCCATGGTGATACTGCCCACGCCCGGCACATTCAACTTCACGCCGCCGGCGCCCGTCGACACGCTGGCGACCGAACCGAACATCAGCGCCGCCGCATCGGTCAGCTTGGCGCCGCCCCGCTTGGCTTCCACCGAGAACGTATAGGCGCCGTCAGGCAGCACGATGTTCTTGCCGTCCTTGTCGAGCTCGGCCGTGGAGCCGTTCCAGCCCAGCGGCAAGGTACCCGCGTCCTGCGGGCCCAGGTCGATGGAATGGACTTCCTTGCCCGTACTGTTGTAGATGGTGACCTTGACGCTGTCGGCCGGCGTCGCCAGGTCCACGCCCAGCAGGGCCGCGCTCTTGCTCAGGTTAATGCTCTTGCCTGCAGTCAAGACGCCGTGGCCGATGATATTGGCCGCCTGCATGGATTCGGCTTGCTGGTAGCTGGTCTTGAGCGTTTCCAGCGTGGTATTGAGCTTGTTGACGCCCGTCACCGTGGACAGCTGGGCCAACTGGCTGGTCAGCTGCGCATTGTCCAGCGGGTTCATCGGATCCTGGTTTTGCAGCTGGGTCACCAGCAGGGTCAGGAATTTGTTCGTTTCTTCCTCGACGCTGCCCTTCGCGGCCGTGGTCTTCTTCGGATTCATCGTCGCCATCAGGTCGGTGGTGACGGTTTTGCTCGTATCGATGGTTGCCATAATGGTCAGTCAGCCTTATTGGCCGATGGTGAGGGTTTTCAGGAGCAGCGACTTGGCCGCGTTCATGGTTTCCACGTTGGTCTGGTACGAGCGCGAGGCCGACAGCATGTTGACCATCTCGTCGACCGTATTCACGTTGGGCATGGTGACGTAGCCCTTCTCGTCGGCCAGCGGATTCTTCGGGTCGTAGACCAGCTTCATCGGCGACGGATCTTCGATCACCTTCTGCACCTTGACGGCCGTGGCGCCATTGGCCATGGGCACGGCTTCGAACACCACCTGCTTGGCGCGGTAGGCTTCGCCCGTGGCGCTGGTGGCGCTGTCGGCATTGGCCAGGTTGCTGGCCACCGTGTTCAGGCGCTGCGCCTGGGCGCTCATGGCCGAACCGGAAACATTGAAAATATTAAATAGCGACATGATTATTGTCCTCCCTGGATGGCCGTCAGCATGCCCTTGATCTGCGAGTTGAGGAACGTTACGGCCGCCTCGTAGCGGATGGCGTTATCGGCAAAGGCATTGCGCTCGAGGTCCATGTCGACCGTGTTGCCATCGACGGCGCCCTGGGCCGGCGCGCGGTACAGCAGCGGCGTGCCGTCGGCCAGGGTCTCGACCTTGCCGCCCGTGCTGCCACCCACGGCGGCGGCGACGCCCTTGCCCGGCATATGCTGCGGCGCCGTGCCCTTCAGGGCCGGCTGCACGCCATCCTTGCGCGCCATCGCTCCCTTCAGCGCGCTGGCGAAATCGACGTCGCGCGCCTTGTAGTTGGGCGTGTCGGCATTGGCGATATTCGAGGCGAGCAATTCCTGGCGCGTCGAGCGCAGGCTCAGCGCCGTCTCGTTGAAGCGCATGTAATCGTCGAGTTTCCCTATCATGTCAGGCTCCGGAAAGATCTGCCACTGGCGCCCGAGATGGCGGAAGGATGGCGGTATAGTGATGACAGGAAACATAGTACGGCGCCCGCCGGCAAGACCATCGCCGGATCAGACCGTACTTTTACCCCTTAATCGTCGCTTCAAACGGGGCGGCGCGCACTATCATGGCACTATTCCAGAGGCCTATACCATGAAAACACCGCTTGCTTTCTTCTTCGCTCTTGCCGCCCTGCCACTGCTGGCGCAGGCGCAAAACGCCGGCCGGCAGACGCCGGAAGCGCTGCGCAACAGCGTGGAACAATTCCTGCAAGTGCAAAGCAACGGCTTGCCGGGCAAGGTGACGGTCACCGTCGGCGCCGTCGATCCGCGCCTGAACCTGGCCGCCTGCCCCGCACCGCAAGCCTTCATGGCGCCAGGCGCGCGCGCCTGGGGCAAGACGACCGTGGGCGTGCGCTGCACGGCCCCCTCCAACTGGACCATCTATCTGCAGGCGAACGTGGCCGTCGTGGGCGACTATGTGGCCAGCGCCGTGCCGCTGGCGCAAGGGCAAGCCATCGATGCCAGCCAGCTGGTGACGATGCAGGGCGACCTGGCAGCATTGCCGGCAGGCATCGCCACAGACATGGCCCAGGTCGTGGGCGCCAGCACGAATATTTCCTTGCCGCCAGGCACGCCGATGCGCCTCGACACCCTGCGCCGCAAGCCGGTGGTGATGCAGGGCCAGCTGGTGCGCGTCGTTTCCAGCGGCAACGGTTTCCAAGTGGCATCAGAAGGACGCGCCATCGGCAGCGCCGGCGACGGTCAGACGGTACAGGTACGCACGCAGAGCGGCCAGCAGATCAGCGGCGTGGCGCGGGCTGGCGGCATGGTGGAGGTCGCCTTTTAAACTCGGATGGACAGCGATATTGTGGTCTGGTGCACTAAAGTTTCGGAAGAAGGTGCCGATAAAGACACATATCCCGGAGTTTTTTGACTTCGACCAGACGAGGATCACGCTGTGAAAATTACCGATAACACCATTAAAAGCAATCCCGGCCTGCCGGTGGCGCCCGCGAATACCTCGGGCGCCCGGAATGCCGAGAAAGCCCAGGCAACACCGACAACGTCGGACAATGTACGCCTGTCGCCGCAAGGACAGGCATTAGCGGCCAGTGCAACTGCCGGCAGCGGCGCCGTGTTCGACACGAAGAAAGTCGAACGCATCAAGCTGGCGATCGCCGACGGCCAGTTCCAGGTCAACTCTGAAAAAGTGGCGGACGGTCTCCTCGACACGGTCAAGGACTTGCTGCACTCACGAAATAGATAGGTTACCTCATGCAATCAGTGACTCCGTTTTCCAGCCTGCGCGACGAGCAACAGCTCATGACCACATTGCTGGCATTGATGAAAGAAGAACAGCGGCATCTGGTTGCGGCTGACATCGATGCAATCACGGAGCTCACGGCCCGCAAGACGGCGCTCGTCGGGCAATTGAGCCAGCTGGCGGCGCAACGCCACCAGGCGCTGGCGGCAGCTGGCTTTACGGCCGCCGAAGCGGGCATGGAAGACTGGCTGGTCAGCACCAGCGATGCCGAGGCGGCGCCCCTGTGGAAAGCCCTGCTCGAGACGACGCGCGAAGCGAAGGAGCAGAACCGGCTGAACAGCCTGCTGGTCAACAAACACATGCTGCACACGCAAGGCGCCCTGAACGCCATGCGCCCCACTGCCCAAAGCGGCAATTTCTACGGCCCCAGCGGCCAACCGATGGCAAACACGGCCAGCCGGCGCGTCGTCATCGGCTAAGCAGCCTCCCGTCTTCCCCCAGCGCAGGCAACAGCAGCGACAGGCATAGCAACAAGCCATTGCTGCACGCCTGACGCCGTCCCGAACAGCGGCCCCATATCACGACCATCCTGCACATCATCGCCGCGCCGCCCCTCCAGGGAGGCTGCGGCAGAGCCGGCGTGCCCGCACTCCCGCCACAACGCCGCACGCAGAAACAACAGCGCGCCCCTTCACGCCCACACATTTGAGCACGCTCAAACTTGAGGGGAATGATGACTATATGCTAATCCCTAGCATACGCCGCACCAATACATGGTGGGACTTTCCTCGCCGACACGAACATCATTCCCGCAGGCATAGCTAATCCATTGCACGCGTCCGGCTTGCGCTTTTGCGCTGCGCCATGACGCACACCACTTCAACTGCAAGTACACAGGAGCATGATATGAACTCTCTCTCAGTAACCAAGGCTGGCGCGGCGCTGCTGCTCGGCTGCACCCTGCTGGCGCCAGCCGCGCAGGCCGAGACGCAAGCCGTGTTCTACAACCATCTCGTATCGACGGCCGTGGTGGCCACGCCGCTGCTGGCGCAAGACACCTTGTTCGTCGACACCTTCACGACAGAGCGCGGCTCGCTGCTGCAAACGACCACGTTTACGGTCGGCAGCGGCGTGCAATCGTTCACGGGCAACGCCGCCTGGCTGGTCACGGGCGCCAGCGAATTCGGTCCCCGCCTGACTGGCGTCAACATTGACTTGTTCGACTCCAGCAACAACCTGGTGCAATCGGATACGTTCACGGGCGTACTGGGCAGCTTCGCCCATTCCACCTTCAACGGCCTGCTGGGACCTGGCACCTATACCCTCGTAGCAAGCGGCCTCGGCGTGCGTGATTCCGTGCTGGACATTTCCATCACTACGGCCGTGCCCGAACCAGAAACCTACGGCATGCTGCTGGCGGGACTGGGTCTGATCGGGTATAGCGTACGGCGCCGCAAGACGGCTGCCTGACCCGCACCCGGCGCCTGCAAGCACTGCCGTAGCTGGCAGACCTGGCGCCGGTGCGGCGATGCCATGCACGGACTGGCCTATGCACGGGCCAGCCTGTGCAGGGGCCAGCCTGTGCAGGGGCCAGCCTGTGCAGGGGCCCCCCTGTGCAGGGGCTGGTCTACGCACTCAACCGCGCGTGGGCCGGCCCGTATGCTGACGGAATTTCGCGGCGATGCCATTCGCCTTGATCAGGGCGGCGGCCTGCTGCTCGGGTGTCAACTCGTTTTGCAGCCAGTGCCAGTAGCTGTCCTGGTAGGGATTCGTGGTGCCGGGCGTGAGGATGTCGTCGTAGACCATGCGCAGGGCCAGCAGGTAGCCATACGCTTGCGGCGCGTCTTTCTGCACCACGTCGCCATCGCGCAGGTAGGCCATCATCAGGGTCGACACGCTGGTCAGTTCCGCCTCATCCGCCTGCGCCGTCAGCTGGGCGATGGCTTGCCGCTTCCATGCCTGCACCAGCGGATCATCGGGACGGTTGCGCAGCGCGCTGCGGTCGCCGAACGGACCTTCCGACAGGAACAGGGTAGCCGCGCCCGGTACGCCGCCTTGCGCGGCAGTGGCCAGGTAGCCGAGGCGGTCCTCGCGCTGGCGCTGCGTCAGACCCGCGCACAGCTGCTGCTGGGCGGTTTTTTCTTCCACCGTCATCTCGCGCCCCAACTCGAATTCCATCCCCGGCAAGCGGTTTTCGCGCTGGAAGACGATGCAGTCGTCGATCAGGTTGTAGGCCGCATACGCGTCCTCCGGCTTGCCGCTGGCGCCCAGGCGTTCGAGCCGCTGTGCCAGGGACACGACAACGGGCGCGGCATCGGCGACCGGGGTGGCGTCGATATTCAAATACGATGCCAGGCTGCGTCCCGCCGGCGCGCTGGCGGCAGCGGTGGCGCCAGTGTCCGGCGCGCCGCCATCGGGTGCGGGCCAGTACACGAGCGCCAGCACTGCCGCGATGGCAGCGGCGATGGCGATACCGGTCAGTTTGCTGTTCATATGAGGTCGCGCATAAAAGGAAAAGCACGTTACCACAGGCGCACGGCAGCAGGCCGCACGCCTCCGCACGCTCAGCCGCCGGCCTTTTTCGGCTGGTGGCCCAGCTTGGCCAGCGCCGCCATCACCGTTTCGACATGGTCGCCCTGCACTTCGATCACGCCATCCTTGACCGTGCCGCCCGAGCCGCATTGCGTGCGCAGCTGCTTGCCCAGCAGGGCCAGCGCGATGGCGTCCAGCGCCAAGCCCTTGACCACGGTCACGCTCTTGCCGCCCCGGCCCTTGGTCTGGCGCGACACGCGCACCACGCCATCGCCCGCCGGCGCCGTCCTGGCTTGCGCCTTGCACGCGCATTGCGCCAGCGGCTGGCGGCAGGCGGGACACATGCGGCCCGTTTCAGTGGAATAGACGAGACCGCCCAGGGAGCTGCTTTTCATGATGGAGAGATAATAGGTAGAAATAAAGGAAAGATGGCCGCGCTTGTAGCAAGCGGCGGCGTTCAGTTGGCGGGAACCGGTGCCGGCGCCACAGGCGCCGTCGGCACTTCCGTCACCGTTTCCGGGATGCCCGAGAGGATCGTCACGGCGACCCGGCGGTTGCGCGCGCGCCCTTCCGGGGTTTCGTTGGGCGCCACGGGGATATTGTCGGCGTGGCCCACCGCCGTCAGGCGCGACGCCTGCACGCCGCTGGCGATGAACAGGCGCACCACGGCGCTGGCGCGCGCGGCCGACAATTCCCAGTTCGAGGCAAAATTGGAATTGCTGATCGGCTGCACGTCCGTATGCCCTTCCACCTGCACGTCGTGCGTGTCATCCTTGAGCAGCACGGCGACGGCGCGCAGGGCCTGGTCCGATTCCGCCGTCAGGCGCGCCGCGCCCGGGTCGAACAGCACGCTGGCATTGATTTCCACGCTCACGCCGCGGCTCGTCTGCGTGACCCGCACCTTGCCTTCCTTGACCAGCGGCGCCAGGGTGGAAGTGAGGTCCTGCGCCAGGCGCGTCATGTGTTCGCGCTCGCGGCGGATCGCTTCCGTGCGGCGTTTCAGGGCGGGGTTCGGCAACGGGATCGCCTGCGGCGCTTCCATGATGATGGGCGGCGCGCCCTTTTCCAGGCTGAAGGCCTGGCCGATGGCATTCTGGAAGACGCGGTACTTGCCCTCGTTGACTTGCGAAATCGCGTACATCACGACGAAGAACGCGAACAGCAGGGTGATGAAGTCGGCGTACGAAATCAGCCAGCGGTCCTGGTTGTCCGGTTCCTCGTCATACTTCCTGCGCGCACGCCGCATCATGATCAGTGCTCGTGCAGCAGGCTGGACACGCGCTCTTCGATGATGCGCGTATGGTCGCCCGTGGCGATGTCGTACAGCACGGCGGCCGTGATTTCATACTGCAGCACGCGGCGCGAGACGATGGCCTTGAGCTTGTTCGCCACCGGCAGGAACAGCAGATTGGCCAGGCCCACGCCATAAATCGTCGAGACGAAGGCCACGGCGATGCCACTGCCCAGTTTGCTCGGGTCGGTGAGGTTTTCCATCACGTGGATCAGGCCCAGCACGGCGCCCAGGATGCCGATGGTGGGCGAATAGCCGGCCGCCGATTCCCACACCTTGACGGCCTGGCGCTCGGCCATTTCATAGGCGGAAATTTCCACGTCGAGCAGCTGGCGCAGCTTGTCGGGCGCGATGCCATCGACGATCATGCGCAAGCCCTTGGCGTTGAAGCGGTCGGCCGTGTTTTCCATCAGGCGCTCGAGCGCCA
Source organism: Janthinobacterium aestuarii (assembly GCF_046113285.1). Classification (NCBI taxonomy): domain Bacteria; kingdom Pseudomonadati; phylum Pseudomonadota; class Betaproteobacteria; order Burkholderiales; family Oxalobacteraceae; genus Janthinobacterium; species Janthinobacterium aestuarii. Next base: position 1,418,049 of record NZ_CP142524.1, on the reverse strand, counting down.
GCGGGCCGTCGCGGCGCGCCGTCAGACTCCATTGCCCGATATCGCGCGCCAGCGCGGCGCGCGTGTCGGCGGGCGGCAGGAAGACCCAGCGCAGCATTTCCAGGCCGCGCACGAAAGTGCGCAACCGCGTTTGCAGCAGCACGGCGCCGAAGGTGCCGATGATGACGATGGCAAAGGCGGCCGGCTGCAGCAGGGAGGCCATCTTGCCGCCTTCCAGTGCCTGGCCGACCAGCAGGCCCGCCAGCGCCAGCGCCAGCCCGATTACGCTGGACCAGTCCACGCCTGCTCCCTCAAGGTTGCGCGCAGGCGCGCGACGGCCTGGGTATGCAGCTGCGAGACGCGCGATTCGGAAACGCCCATCACCGCGCCGATCTCCTTCAGGTTCAGCTCTTCTTCGTAATACAGGCCCATGAGTATTTTCTCGCGTGGTGGCAGCGCGTCGATGGCATCGATCACGGATTGCCGGAAATCGGTATCGAGCAGGGAACGCAAGGGGTCGCTGTCCTCGTCCACGCAGTGGCGGTCGAGGAAGCTGTCATTGCCGTCCGGATCATGAAAGTCTTCGTAATACACGAGCTGGTGGCCGCCGCCGTCGCCCAGCATTTCCTGGTAGTCGGCCAGCGACATTTTCAGCAGTTTCGCCACTTCCGATTCCGTCGGCGGATGGCCGAGGCGCTGCTGCAAGGTGCTCATCGCCTCCTCGATCTTGCGCATGTTCTGGCGCATGCTGCGCGGCAGCCAGTCGCTGGTGCGCAATTCGTCGAGCATGGCGCCGCGGATGCGCAGCACGGCATACGTCTCGAACTGCGCGCCATGCGTCTCTTCATAGCGGCTAATGGCATCGAGCAGGCCGATCATGCCGGCCTGGATCAGGTCATCGACCTCGACCGAAGGCGGCAATTTCGCCTTCATATGGTGCGCCAGACGCTTCACCAGCGGAATGTGCTCCGTCAGCAAATAGTCCTTGTTCGATTTCCCTTTGACCGTGTACATAGGCTGCTTATTGTTTTCTCATCTTATCTGGTGCTGCGGTTCGATTCAGGCGCTGAACTGGTGCGGGCTCCCCGTCTGGTACAAGGTGCCGCCAAGCACCGGCGCCGCCGAACGGGCCAGCCGCTCGGCCAGTCCGCGAAACGCCACCGAGGCGCCCGCCAGCGGAAACGCATCGACCACGCTGCGGCCCAGGCGCGCCGCGCGGTGCAGATATTCATCGGCAGGCACCGAACCCATCGAGGTCAGCTTCACGGCCAGGTAGCGGCTCGCCGCCTGTGCCATATTATCGTATACCACTTTTGCCTCGGATTCGGAAGCGCCCGTGACGAGAATGCCGAATGGACGGCGTCCCAGTTCCTGGCTCAGGCGCTTGATCAGGCAGTACGCCGCCTTGATCGAGGTGGCGCTGGTCGACACTTGCACCACGATATCCGACGAGGCCATCAAGGGCACGGGGAAGCAATCGCCCTCGTCGGCCACGACGCCGTCGACCAGCACGATGCCGCTCTGGCGCGCCAGCACCTCGAAAGTCTTGCCCAGGCGGCGCAATTCGTCCTCGCCCGCATAGTCCATGCTGTCCATCAGGTGGTTGCGCGCGCCCAGGCTGGCCACGCCGAAGCCTTGCGGCACCTGATGGATGACCTGGTTCAGGCCGCACTGCTGGCGCGCCACGTCGCGCAGGCTGGCGCCGTGCGCCAGTCCCAGCCGTGCAGCCACGCCATCGCTGCCGCCGCTGGCGTCAAGCAGCAGCACGTCATTGCCGCCATAGGCGAGCGAAGCGCCCAGGTTGACCAGCATGGCGCCCTTGTCGTCCTGCGGCGTGGCCGAGAGGAACGTCATGACGCGCGGCTGCGGGCCGGCCAGCATGCGGCGCAAGCCTTCGGCCTGGTCGAAATCGAAATTAGCCAAGGTGCACCCCGCGCGCTTCATTGTTGCGGGCGGCCGCCTGCGCCATCAGGAGCGGCAGTTCGGCGTCGGAAAACTGCGTGGCCGCCGAGTCGCGCTTGAGCTTGAAGGCGCGGTCGATCAGGTAGCCGCGGTCGGCCAGGTACAGGTCTTCCGGCACGCGCTGGCCGTTCGACACATAAAACAGGTTCAGCTTCTGGCGGATCACCACGTCGAGCACGTTGCCGATCGAGGCCGCTTCATCGAGCTTGGTCATGATGCAGCCGGCCAGGCCGCTGCCTTGATACGCGCGCACCACTTCGTTCAGCGTTTCCTGCGTCGCCGTGGAGTTCAGGCACAGCAAACGCTTCACGTCGGCGCCGGCGCCCGACAGCATGGCCACCTGTTCCGTCACCATCTGGTCGCGCTGGCTCACGCCCACGGTATCGATCAGCACCGTGTGCTTGTTCTTGAGTTCCTTCAGGGCGATGCGCAAGTCCGCTTCGTCCTTCACCGAATGCACCATCACGCCGAGGATCTTGCCGTAGATGCGCAGCTGTTCGTGCGCGCCGATACGGTAGGCGTCCGTGGTGATCAGGGCCAGCTTTTCCGGGCCGTGGCGCATCACGCAGCGGGCCGCCAGCTTGGCCGTGCTGGTGGTCTTGCCGACACCGGTCGGGCCGACCAGCGCGAACACGCCGCCCTGCTCCAGCATGGCGTCTTCATTGGCGACCGTGTTCAGGTTGCGGCTCAGGACGGTCTTGATCCAGCGCATGCTTTGCGCACCGTCGAGGCCGGCGGGCAGCTTGTCGATCAGGTAGCGCGCCAGGCTGGCCGAGAAGCCGGCCGCCAGCATTTCGCGCAGCACGACGGCTTTTTGCGGCTCGCGCTGCTGCGTCGAACCCCACGAAATTTCCGCCAGCTGGGTTTCCATCATGCCGCGCATGGCGCGGATTTCATTCATCATGCCGCTCATCTCGGCGGCGGCGTTTTCCTTGACGTGCGCCAGCGCGCTGGCCATCATCTGCTGCATGCGGGCCATGTCCACTGGCTCGCCGGCTGCCTGGCGCGGCGCGGCAGGACGTGGCGCGGCCGGGCGCTGGGCCGGGGCGGCCGGACGTTGCGGCGTGGCGAACTGGGTCTGCAACTGGGGACGGGGCTGGGCCATTTCCGACGCTGCCGGCGGCGACGCCAGCGAAGCGGCATCGTCATTGGCCAGCGCGAGGATTTCCACCACGCCATCGGTCTGGCGGTTCGACAGGATCACGGCGTCGGGACCCAATGCTTCGCGCACCTTGCGCAGCGCATCGCGCGACGAGGCGCCCGTAAATTTCTTCACATTCATGACCGGCCTCCCAAGGCGGGGGTGGCGCAATATTGGCTGAACTGTGTGACCATCATCGACTCCTGTTGCTTGGGTGCTGTCTTCCACATGGACACAGATCACCCGGACAGTTTCTATTATTAGCGATGCTTGCAGGAAATGATCGAAGGAACAGGACGGGAAAGTACCCGTTATTCAGTTTGCCGGCAGGAAATTGATGTTTATTTGACCAAAAGCAAGGGCTGAGAAGCTGGGGTCAGACCCCCACTAACGCTAACGCAAAGCTCCGCGCTAACGCTGGAGGGGGTCTGACCCCGGTACTAATGCTGTCGACTATTGCGCCCCCACCAGCGCCGTGACGCGGATCGTCTTGGTTTCCGGCACTTCCGCATGCGACAGCACTTTGAGCTGCGGCAAGGCGCGGCGCAGGAAGCGCGACAGCAGGGCGCGCAGCGGCGCCGGCACCAGCAGCACGGGCGTCAGGCCCAGCGCTTCCTGCTGCTGCGCGGCCAGGCCCGCCTGGTGGGCGATGGTATCGGCCAGGCCCGGCTCGATGCCGGCGCCGTCGCCGCCATTGCCCATCGCCTGCATCAGCAGGCGCTCCAGGCGGCTGTCGAGGGTCATCACGGACAACTCGGCCGCACCGGGGAACAGCTGCTGCACGATGGCGCGGCCCAGCGAGACGCGCACCAGCGCCGTCAGGTCGTTCGGGTCTTGCGTATGGACCGTATGCTCGGCCAGGGTTTCGATGATGGTGCGCATGTCGCGGATGTGCACGCCCTCGGCCAGCAGGTTCTGCAGCACTTTCTGCAGGGTCGACAGCGACAGCATCTTCGGCACCAGGTCTTCCACCAGGCGCGGCGCATCCTTGCCCAGGTGGTCGAGCAGCGACTGTACTTCCGCGCGGCCCAGCAGCTCGGACGCATGCGAGGTGATCAGGTGATTCAAGTGCGTGGCCACCACGGTGCCCGCATCGACGACCGTGTAGCCCATCGATTGGGCCTGGTCGCGCAGGCTGGCGTCGATCCAGGTGGCAGGCAAGCCGAACGCGGGGTCGCTCGTGGCCAGGCCCGGCAAGGTGCCGCTGGCCATGCCGGGATTGATCGCCAGGAACTGGCCGTTGAACGCTTCGCCCACGCCCACTTCCACGCCCTTGAGGGTGATGCGGTAGGCGGACGGCTTCAATTCCAGATTGTCGCGGATATGCACGGGCGGCGCCAGAAAGCCCACTTCCTGGGCAAATTTCTTGCGGATGCCTTTGATGCGCTTGAGCAATTCGCCGCCCTGCGTCTTGTCGACCAGGGGGATCAAACGGTAGCCCACTTCCAGGCCCAGGGTGTCGACGGGCATGATGTCTTGCCAGCTGGCTTCCTCCTGCTCGGGCGCCACCGTGGCTGGCGGCGCTTCGGCCGGCTTTTCGGCCGCCGCTTTTTCCTGCGTGCGTTTCTTGCTGATCAAATAGGCGGAGCCGGCCAGCAATGACGCCAGCAGGATGAAGACCATGTTCGGCATGCCGGGGATCAGGCCCATGCCGCCGATGATGCCGGCAGTAATGTACAGCACTTGCGGTTTCGCAAACAATTGCCCCACCAACTGGGTGCCGATGTCCTGTTCGCTGGCCACGCGCGAGACGACGATACCGGCCGCCGTGGAAATGATCAGCGAAGGAATCTGCGCCACCAGGCCGTCACCGATGGCCAGCAGGGTGTAGTTCTTCAGTGCATCGGCAAAGCCCATGTCATGCTGCAGCAAGCCCACCAGCAGGCCGCCGACAATATTGATGACGGTCACCATGATGCCGGCGATGGCGTCGCCGCGCACGTATTTGCTGGCGCCGTCCATGGCGCCGTAGAATTCCGCTTCCTGCGCCACTTCCGTGCGGCGGCGGCGCGCTTCGTCTTCGCCGATCAGGCCGGCGTTCAGGTCGGCATCGATGGCCATCTGCTTACCAGGCATGGCGTCCAGCGCGAAGCGGGCGCCCACCTCGGCAATACGGCCCGCACCCTTGGTCACGACGGTAAAGTTGATGATCGTCAAAATGATAAACACCACGATACCGACCGTGTAGTTGCCGCCAATCAAGAAGTGACCGAACGCTTCGATCACTTTACCGGCCGCGTCGGCGCCCGTATGGCCTTCCGTCAGCACGACGCGCGTGGACGCCACGTTCAGCGACAGGCGCAGCATGGTCGACACGAGCAGGATGGTCGGGAAGGCCATGAAGTCGAGCGGCTTGACCGTGTACAGCGCCGTCAGCAGCACGATGATGGACAGCGCGATATTAAAGCTGAAGAAAATGTCGAGGATGAAGGCCGGCAGCGGCAACACCATCATCGCCAGCAGCATGATGATGATGATCGGCGCGGCGACACCCTTGCTGGCGTTGTTGCCCATTCCGCTGAGCCAGGCTGGCAATCTCAGGCCGTTCATGGTGTACTTCCTTTATTCTTGTCTGCCGCGTCTGCCGCGGGTTTGGTCTGCGATGCGGGGTCGAGCGGATCGAGCTCGGGCGGCACGTCGAGTTTTTTCGGCTTGTCGGGGCGCTCGCCATGGCCGTTGCCGTAGCTGCGCAGCTGGAACACGTAGGCCAGTACTTCGGCCACGGCGCCGTACAGCGCCTCGGGAATCTCGTCGCCGATGTCCGTGTGCTTGTACAGCGCGCGCGCCAGGGCGGGCGCTTCCAGGATGGCGACCTTGTGTTCGCCCGCCAGTTCGCGGATCTTCGCCGCCACTTCGTCGATACCCTTGGCCACCACCTGCGGCGCGCCGCGCGAATTCTCGCCATACTTCAAGGCCACGGCGTAGTGGGTAGGATTGGTCACCACCACGTCGGCCGTCGGCACGTCGGCCATCATGCGGCGGCGCGACATTTCATGCTGCATCTGGCGTATCTTCGCCTTGATCTGCGGATTGCCGTCCGACTCCTTCGCCTCTTGCTTGACTTCCTGCAAGGACATTTTCATCTTGTTGGCGTAATGCCACATCTGGTACGGACCATCGATGGCGGCGATCAGGCCCAGCGCGCCGACGATCAGCAGGAAGGCCGTGATCAGCAGGCTGATCAGATGGGCCGAACCGGCGCGCAGGGATTCCACCGACAGGCCCAGCACGGCATCCTTTTGATGCTGCATCACCATCCAGGCGACGACGCCGACGACGAGGGTCTTGGCGATGGCCTTGAGCAGCTCCACCAGCGCATTCTTCGAAAACATATTGCCCAGGCCGCGAATCGGGTTGAGCTTGCCAAAATTGGGGGTGAACGCCTTGGAACTGAACAGCCAGCCGCCCACCAGCACGGGCGACGCGAGGGCGACGAGCATGATGGCCGCGGCGTACGGCAGGCAGGTCAGCAGAACGGAACCCACGTCGTAGCCGATGCGCAACATCATCGCGTCGGGATTGAGGATCTGTTCCCGGTCCAGGGTCAGCCCGGAAACCATGACAGCCGTCAGCCGCCGCACGATGGCGTCGCCGGCAAACCACAGACAGCAGCCGGACGCCATCAGCACCGTAAACGTGGCCACTTCACGCGATCGCGGAACGTCGCCTTCCTCACGCGCCTGCTCGAGGCGCTTCGGTGACGCGGCTTCGGTCTTTTCTGCGTCGCTGTCTTCCGACATCAATCAACTCCGGTGAAGTCCTGCAGCCTGGCTAGGCGCAATACGGACTGGGCATGACGCATTATCGGTTCAAGCGGGCGCGCGCCATCGGCGGAACAGGGGGGCAAATCCCCTGTATTTCCTTTACTCTCCGGTAACCTTAGCGGGACTTGCGCGCCTCGGCCTGTTTCACGGTCTGCTCGATGGCGCCAAACAGAGACTTGCCGTCATCGCCCAGCATTTCCAAACGAACAACATCACCAAACAGCAAGTACGGCGTGCTGGCGACGCCATCGGCGATCATCTCCTGGTTACGTCGCTCAACGATGCTGGAAAATCCCTTCTTGATCTCCTTGTTGGCGACGCCGCCCGCGCTGACCACACTGCCGGCGCGCGCGTTGCGCGTCTGGCACAGATGGGCGAGCATTTGCGGGTAATTGAACGCCATGTCGGCGCCCGCGTGGGGCTGGCCCGTCAACTTGCCGTTCAGGCTGCAACGCAAGGCGTAGTGCACTTTGCCGCCGCGCCAGGCGTCGCCCAGTTCGTCTGGCGTGACGGCGACGGGCGAACACGCCATGGCCGGCTTCGCCTGCAGGAAGCCGTAGCCGCTCGCCTGTTCGTCGGGCGCCAGGTTGCGCAAGGTGATGTCGTTGACCAGCATCAACAGCTTGATGTTCAGGTGCGCCTGGTCCGGCGTCGAGCCCATGGCCACGTCGTCCGTGATGGCGGCGATGCCCGCTTCATAATCGATGCCCCACTGCTCGTGCGCCAGGATGATGTCGTCGTGGGCGCCGAGAAAATCGTCGCTGGCGCCCTGGTACAGTCGCGGCGATTCGCGCAGATTCCCGGGCACTTCAGTTCCCGCCGCCTTGCAGGCCCGTTCGATCTGCTGCAGATAAGAAGCGCCGGCCACGCGCAAACTGCTGCGCGGCAAAGGCGCCATGCAGTTGGCGGGATCGAACTCGAAGGCGCGATGGCCGCGGCCGCTATTGATGGTCTGGTACAACAAGTCCAGCTGGGGCGCGATGAAGCTCCAGTCGTCGAGCGCCTTTTGCAGGGTCGAGGCGATGCCGTCGGCCAGATGGGCCGTTTTCAGGTCGCGCGAGACGACAGCCAGCTGGCCATCGCGCGTGCCATCGTTCAGGGTTGCTAATTTCATGTAGGGAAAACTTCGTCAAATGCAGGCAATTGAAGGCTAAAGACGCCAAAAAGCCGGGATATTCCCGGCTTTGACGGTCAGAAGAGTTTTACGCGAGGAGAGCGATCTGCTCGGGCGTCAGGTAGCACCACTCGCCTTCCGCAATGCCCAGCGATTCCAGGGTCAGGCTGCCGATGGCGGAACGGTGCAGCGCGCTGCAATGGTTGCCGGCGGCGGCCAGCATGCGCTTGACCTGGTGGTATTTGCCTTGCTCGAGCACGATTTCCAGCTGGTGCTCGCCGCGCTTGAGACAGACGAGGGCCGCCAGCGGGGCCGGTTCGTCGTGCAATTGCACGCCAGCCAGCAGCAGAGCCACCAGCTCATCGGTCACGGGCTCTTGCGTCGTGGCCTGGTAAATTTTCGGAACGTGACGCTTCGGCGACGATTGTGCATGGATAAAGGGTCCATCGTCGGACATCAGCAGCATGCCCGTCGTATCGTGGTCGAGCCGGCCGACGGGCTGGACTTCGCGCCAGGTAAACTGTTCCGGCAGCAGGGTCAGCACGCCGGGATGATGGCTGGGTTTGCGCGAGCATTCGAAGTTGGCGGGCTTGTTCAGCGCCAGGTACAGGTGGGCGCGGTACACCCACTCTTCTTCGAACACGTGCAGCACCAGGCCGTCGGTCTCGACGGTGGTGCGGTAACTGGTCTGGGTGACGCCATCGATGACGACATCGCCATCTTCGATAAGGGAACGGCAATATTTACGGGTGCCAAAACCCTGCGATTGCAGGATGCGGTCTAGGGATAATTTACTCATGGGCGTGACTTTACCAGAAGCGGCTGGCAGCGTGAAGCGGCCCTGTACCAGGCCGCCGAGGTCGCACCAGCCTTGCGCAGGCACAGATGAGCTGAAGTGCAAGGTGAGATTTCGATATAAATGGTCAATTCCTTTGAGAAATATCAAGCGCTTGGAATATCGCATTGATAGACTGAAACTTCGTTAGGAATCCGCCTAACGAGCTTTAGGAATAATAACCAGGCAACGACTCACAAGGACATTGTATGAAGCATACCGATACCATCGCCTTAGAAGGCAGCATCGCCGACATGCGCCAGCGCATCGCTACGGAACAGGCGGCCATGCACAAGGTCAGACTCGGCGTGGCGCGTTGGAGCAACACTCCTGCGCAGCAGGACGGGGGCGCAACGCCGTCGCCAGCAAGCCAGTCGCACTGGCATGCCGAGGCCCAATGCCATTTCATGTGCTGGCTGGAGCTGGGCGGTTTTGCGCAAACGAATGCGGAAACCGAGAACGTGCCGGCGCCCGCCATGGCGGCGGACACGCCGCCTGACATCAGTTCCGGCGCCAACGCCATCGCGACGCCGGCCCGGCAGGCAAGCAGCGTGCCCGCGCACTGCAACGGCTGCGCCGCCTGAAACCGGCCCATTCAACCAGCCATGCCCTGCCCTCGCATGCCTGCCTTGCCAGCACGCCCAGACACCACATCCGGCAACACCGGTCCATCCGGCACGAACGAGGAACAAAAGGAAACGGCGGCATTGCGCCGCCGTTCCCAAGCCCCATCGGGACTTTAGTGAGGAATGTAAATTCACTCAAAACCACATCTGCGATGCGGCGAGTAGTTCCAAGACTTGCCAATCAAGTTAGTACTGACAACATAGTTGATATATCGCCCCTCCTTGAAAAGAACTACGCTTTCACTATAGCCCAAGCAGCCCCATTTTCAAGCCAATTTACCACCTTATTGAAAATCATTCTCGACTGGCTTGCCTGCCAGTCAAGTGTCATGTCCTCAGCGCAACGCCGGTTGTGACTGCTGCACGGCCGCCTTCATGGCGCCCGCGCCCATGGCGGCGCCAAACTTTTTGAGCACGCGCTCCGGCAAGCCTTCATGTTGCGTGTAGTCGACGATGTCTTCCGCCTTGACGACGTCGCGCGCCACGCTGTCGACCGTGCCGAAATCGTCGGCCAGGCCCATTTCCACGGCTTTCGCCCCCGTCCAGTACAGGCCCGAGAAGGTATCGGCCGTTTCCTTCAGGCGCTTGCCCCGTCCCGCCCGCACCACCTCGATGAATTGCTGGTGGATTTCATTGAGCATGCCTTGCGCATACGCCTTGTGCTTTTCCGTCAGGGGGCTGAACGGGTCCATGAAGCCCTTGTTCTCGCCCGCCGTCAGCAGGCGGCGCTCGACGCCCACCTTTTCCATCACGCCTGTAAAGCCGAAGCCATCCATCAGCACGCCGATCGAGCCGACCACGCTGGCCTTGTTGACGTAGATGCGGTCGGCGGCGGCCGCGATGTAATAGCCGCCCGAGGCGCACATTTCATCGACCACCACATACAAGGGCTTGTCCGGATAGCCCTTGCGCAGGCGCTGCATCTCGTCGACGATCATGCCGGCCTGCACGGGACTGCCGCCCGGACTATTAATATGCAGCACCACGGCCACGGAGCCGCTATCGGAAAACGCCTTGTCCAGCGCGGGGATGACGACGGCGGCCGAGCCGCTGCCTTCGGACTCGATGGCGCCGCTGATGTCGATCAGGGCCGTATGGCGGCCCAGGGTCTCGCTGTCGTCGGCCGTGTTGTAGTCATAAAACACCCACAGCGCAAACAGCACGATCAGCAGGCCGAAGACCTTGAAGAAGATGCTCCAGCGGCGGTGCGCGCGTTGCTCTTGCAAAGTGGCAAATACCAGCTTTTCCAGCACGTCGCGCTCCCAGTTGCCCGCAGGGGCGCCGTGGCCGGCGGCTGGCGCGCTGCTGTCCAGCTTGTCATTCGTGTTTTCGCTCATGGTTCACTTTGTTTAAATTGCAATAATGCCTGCACCGGGCTTCAGGCCGGCAGCGGCTGGACATACTCGTCGGGCTGCCAATACAGCTGGCCGTCGCGCTCGGTCACGGGTATCGGACGCAAGCGGCCGCCCTTGCAGGGGCCGCCCGCGCAGTAGCCGCTCTCCGGCACATAGATGGCGCCATGCGTCGAACACATCAGATACAAGCCGCTGGACTCGAAAAACTCGCCCTCGGCCCAGTCCAGCTCGATGGGCACATGGGCGCAGCGGTTCAGGTAGCCATACGCCTTGCCGCCGTGGCGCACGACAAAGCCCGTGGTCGCCTCGCCGCCGGCCGAGACGGGAAAGCGCACGCCCTTGCCGCCATCGGCCACGGCGTCTGCCGCACAAATCAACACTTCCGCAACATCAGTCATCATGCGTGCTCGCTCAGCCATTGGTGCAGGTCGGCCACCGTGGCGGCCGAATACAGGGGATGGCAAGCCTGCAACTGCGCCACCGGATGCGCTCCATACTCTACGGCAATACCGGCCGCACCTGCATTGTTTGCCATCAACAAATCATGGCTGGTGTCGCCGATCATCACGGTGCGGCGCATATCCTGCCCCAGTTCGCGCGTCAGTTCCTGCAGCATGGCCGGATGGGGCTTGGAAAACGTTTCATCGGCGCAGCGCGTCGCATCGAACAGGGACAGCAGCTTGACGGCATTCAAGGAGCGGTTCAGGCCGACACGGCTCTTGCCCGTGGCGACGGCGAGAAAGTACGCTTGCTGCGAGAGTTCCAGCAGCATCTCGTGTACGCCGGGAAACAGGGTCAGCTCATGGTCGCGCGACAGATAGTGATAGCGGTAGCGCTCGGCCATGCGCGCATGGTATTTCGGCTCCACGTCGGGCATCACCAGCTGCATCGCTTCCTGCAAACCCAGGCCGATCACATGCGAGGCCAGCAACTCGGTGGGAATGGGCAAGCCCAGGTCTTTGGCCGATGCCTGGATGCACTTGACGATGGTCGAGGTACTGTCTATCAGGGTACCGTCCCAATCGAAGACGATCAGATCAAATTGCTTTCTTGCCATGTTTCCCGACGGCATAGCCGCCGGCTCCTTGAGAATGAATGATGGCGACTGACTACCTTGTGAGTAGTGTCGCGCGCACGCGGTAGATCGTTAAGTAACTCCCAATTATCGTGCGGCAACGGCCAATGGTTTGCCCAAGCTTACCAAGAAACGCTCGCATTCGGCAGCCAGCGGCGCGTTCAGGGTCATCGTCTTGCCCGTTTCAGGGTGTGTAAACGTGATCTGGTGCGCGTGCAGGAACATGCGCTTCAGGGCGCCGCGCGTGCTGTCGGCTTTCAACAGGGCACGGTTGAGGGCAAAGTCGCCATATTTATCGTCGCCGGCGATGGGGAAACCGGACGACGACAGGTGCACGCGGATCTGGTGCGTGCGCCCCGTCTTCAATTCCGCTTCCAGCAAGGCGAAGTTGTGATATTTATGCAACAGTGAAAACACCGTGTGCGACGCCAGGCCATCGGCCTGCACGGCCACCCGGCGCTCGCCTTCGGCCGTCGTATATTTATGCAGCGGCAACTTGATATGCTGGCGCGCATTCTTCCAGTCGCCGGCCACCAGCACCAGGTAGCGCTTGTCGGTAAGGCCGTCGCGCATCTGCTCGTGCAGGTTGGTCAGCGCCGTGCGTTTCTTTGCCAGCAACAGCAAGCCGGACGTGTCGCGGTCCAGGCGGTGTACCAGTTCCAGGAACTTGGCGTCGGGGCGCGAGGCGCGCAATTGCTCGATCACGCCGAACGATACGCCCGAGCCGCCATGCACGGCCACGCCGGCCGGCTTGTCGATGACGAGCAGCTGCGCATCTTCGAAGATGATCTTGAATTCGGCGGCCGGCGCGCCCGTGGGCGCCTTTTCGGCCACGCGCACGGGTGGAATGCGCACCACGTCGCCGGCGGCGAGGCGGTACAGCTGATCGATACGGCCTTTATTCACGCGCACCTCTCCCGATCGCAAGATCCGGTAGATGTGGCTTTTAGGCACTCCCTTGCACACTCTTAATAAGTAGTTGTCGATGCGCTGGCCTGCTTCTTCCTCGGCGATCGTTACGAATTGGGCTTGCGGCTGAACCGGGGGTGTTGAAGGGGGAACAACATCATTTTGACTCTTCATTTACTATGTCTTCCCAGAAATCTCTCTAAGTCCTTCATTTTGAATATATAATTGTTTTTGCTGCGGCCCTGGCTGCTGCGAGTGTAAGAATAAAAGCACATTTTACACAGGGGCGTCTCCACCGGCCTCGCCAAATTGCAAATTCGGTGGAAAAAAATGTATATGCACCATCCCTGCGCGAATCAAGGTTGCACCGTAGTTGTAATCGGATAACGCGTGGAGATGCTGAAGTGAGTGTGGGATTATAAGGATAAGTACCCGTTAGCGCGACTTATCGAGTCGGGCTCGCGGGTTGATGAAGTTGATAACGCTTGCCGTTTTCGCCAAACCCGTATGCGGTCACCTGAGGTTGTCGATGAATAGGCTGAGGCCAAGCCTCGCCATCGCGATCCCTGTAATGAGCCGGCTTACGATTTGGCTCTGAATTTGCTGACCACTTGCATTCTCTGCCCCCGATGCAGTTCATTCTCATCCGGGCTGTTACAGATGAGTTGCAAGTGTCCCGTGCACTCGGCATGACGATTGACCTCACCGCGCCTGTTGCGGCCGTAACGTATACCTCGTACGCGTTGTTGCTCCGCACGCCTGGGCATTTCCCCCGCCAGCACTCCCGTTCTCGCATATATCCCTGTACTTCGCCGCTTCCCCGGAAGCGGCTTTGAGATGGCCTACGGGTCGCGGAGTTATAAAAATGAAACGCATGTTGTTTAATGCCACGCAGCAAGAAGAACTGCGCGTAGCGATTGTCGACGGACAAAAACTGATCGACATCGATATCGAGACAGCCGGGCGCGAACAGCGCAAATCCAACATCTACAAGGGCGTGATCACGCGCATCGAGCCATCGCTCGAAGCGTGCTTCGTCAGCTATGGCGAAGACCGCCACGGCTTCCTGCCTTTCAAGGAAGTTGCCCGCACGTATTTCCGCGAAGGCGTCGACGTCCGTAACGCCTCCGTCAAGGAAGCGCTGCGCGAAGGCCAGGAAATCATGGTGCAAGTGGAAAAGGAAGAGCGCGGCAACAAGGGCGCCGCCCTGACCTCGTTCGTCTCGCTGGCCGGCCGTTACCTGGTATTGATGCCGAACAACCCGCGTGGCGGTGGCGTATCGCGCCGCGTGGAAGGGGAAGAGCGCCAGGAATTGCGCGAAACCATGGATAAACTGGACTTGCCTGCTGGCATGTCCGTGATCGCCCGCACCGCCGGCATCGGCCGCAACGTCGATGAACTGCAGTGGGACTTGAATTACCTGATGCAACTGTGGCGCGCCATCGAAGGCGCCGGCAAGTCGGCCAACGGCGCGTTCCTGATCTACCAGGAATCGTCGCTCGTCATCCGCGCCATCCGCGACTACTTCCAGCCCGACATCGGCGAGATCCTGATCGACACCGACGAGATCTACGACCAGGCGCACCAGTTCATGAGCCACGTGATGCCCGACATGGTGCACCGCGTAAAGCGCTACAGCGACGACGTGCCGCTGTTCTCGCGCTTCCAGATCGAACATCAGATCGAAACGGCCTACAGCCGCACCGTGCCGCTGCCATCGGGCGGCGCCATCGTCATCGACCACACGGAAGCGCTGGTCTCCGTCGACGTCAACTCGGCCCGCGCCACGCGCGGCTCGGACATCGAGACGACCGCCTTCAACACCAACTGCGAAGCGGCCGAAGAAGTGGCCCGCCAGCTGCGTTTGCGCGACTTGGGCGGCTTGATCGTCATCGACTTCATCGACATGGAAGTGGCGAAAAATCAACGCGAAGTGGAACAGCGCCTCAAGGATGCGCTGCACCATGACCGTGCCCGTGTACAAATGGGCAAGATTTCCCGCTTCGGCCTGATGGAACTGTCGCGCCAGCGCCTGCGCCCTTCGCTGTCCGAAGGCTCGCACGTGACGTGCCCGCGCTGCTCCGGCACCGGCCACATCCGCGACACGGAATCGTCCGCCCTGCAGGTGCTGCGCATCATCCAGGAAGAGGCGATGAAGGAAAACTCGGCCACCATCCACGTGCAGGTGCCCGTGGACGTGGGCGCCTTCCTGCTGAACGAAAAGCGCAGCGAAGTACTCAAAATCGAGAACCGTCACCGCATCGCCGTGATCCTGATCCCGAACAAGCATCTGGAAACGCCGCACTACAAGCTCGAACGCATCAAGCACGACGATCCGCGTCTGGAGGACAGCCAGGCCAGCTACAACCTGGCCGAAAGCGCTGAAACCGACATGGCGTACAGCAAGCGCCAGAAGGAAGAAGCGAAGCCGCGCCAGGAAGCCGTCGTCAAGACGATCACCCCTGACCAGCCGGCACCGCTGGTCGAGCGCAAGCCCGTCGAAGCAAAACCGGCCCCAGTGGCCGCGCCTGCCGCGCCGCAAGGCCTGATCGCCAAGATCATCAGCTTCTTCACCGGCGCCCCGGCACCGGTGGCGCCAGCGCCCGCCCCTGTCGCACCGGCCAAGCCGGCCGGCACGGACCGTGGCGACCGCAACAGCCGTGGCCCGCGTGGCCGTGGCCGTAACGGCAAGCCTGGCCGCGAAGAGCGCGAACCTGGCCAGGGCCGCCCAGCCCAGGACGACGCGGCGAAAGAAGCGGAAGCACTGGAAAAGGCGGCCCGTCCGCCACGCCCGCCGCGTCCGCCACGCGAACCGCGTGAAGCCCGCGAGAACGGCGATACGGCAGCGGCACCACGCGAACGGGGTGAACGTCCTGAGCGCGCGGAACGTCCCGAGCGCGCAGAGCGTCCGGAACGTGCCGAGCGTCCGCCACGCCAGCCACGCGAAGGCCGCGAACCACGCGCCGACAAGGCTGTTGTTGCTGAAGTGAAAGCTGAAGAACTGGCCCTGGTTGGCGCCAGCGCCAGCGCCATCAACGTGGTCGTGGCGTCAAACGGCCCCGAATCCGACGCCGCGCCAACGAGCTTGCTGAAAGCGCCGGCAAATGCCGGTCCTGAAGGCGAAGAGACGGAAAACGACGTGGAAGGCGAAGAACCGCGCCGCCGCCGTCGTCGTGGTGGCCGCAACCGCAACCGCCGCGACCGCGAAACGGGCGAGCTGATCGAATCGGCAAACGGCGAAAACGAAGGCCAGGACACGCCAGTGATCAGCTTTACGGTCGCTCCTGCGCCGGAAGCCGCAACGGATGCTGCGCCGGTCGCCGTCGTGGCCGCCGCCGCTGTCGTCGCCGTCGCGGCGCCGGTGGAAGCTGCCGTCGTGGAAGTGGTGGAAGTGGTGGAAGTGGCCAAGGTGGTGGACATCGCCAAGGTCGAGGAAGCCGCTCCTGCCGCTGAAGAAGCCGCGCCAGTTGCTGCACCGGTCGTAGCGCAAGCCCCTGTCGAAGTGGCTGCAGCGCAAGCTGAACCAGCCGCTGCCGAGCCAGCGCCAGCTGCCGAGTACAGCTTTGCCGAGAAAGCGGAAGCTGCACCGGCGCCAGCGCCTGCTCCAGCGGAAGTCATCGTCGAAGCGGCACCGGTCGTGGAAACGGTTGCTGTCGTGGAAACCGTCGTCGTGGCTGAAGAAGTTCCAGCAGCAGCGCCAGTCGCCGAAGCGGCGCCGGCCGTGGCGCAAGCCGCACCGGTAGTTGCCGAAGCTGCACCTGCTCCGGCACCAGCACCTGTCGTTGCTCCTGCACCGGCGCCTGTCGCTGGTCCAGCCTCCGCACCGGCTCCATCGCCGGTGCCTGCGCCGCTGGACCTGGACGCAGTGCTCGGTTCGGCCGGCCTGACCCTGGCTGCCACCGATCCGGAAAAACTGCGCCTGGCGCAGGAAGCGGCCGCCAAGGCAGTCGCTCCCGTGCGCAAGCCGCGCGAACGCAAGCCATTGCCGCCGCAATCGGATGAGCCGTTGATCCAGGTCAACACGCAACGTCCATAAGCGCGCCGGGTTCGCCCAGCCGCCAATGATGAAAGGGGGAGCTCAGGCTTCCCCTTTTTTACGTCCCCACCTTTGCCAGCCAGCCGCCATGCACGAGAACGCCAACCTTCCCCCTCCCGCCCCCGTCAGCCTGCGCAGCGCCTTCTGGTACTGGCTCAAGCTGGGCTGCGTCAGCTTTGGCGGCCCGGCCGGCCAGATCGCCATGATGCATGCGGAACTGGTGGAAAAGCGGCGCTGGATTTCGGAGCAGCGTTTCCTGCACGCCCTCAATTACTGCATGCTGCTGCCGGGGCCGGAAGCGACCCAGCTGGCCATCTACATCGGCTGGCTGATGCACCGCACGCGCGGCGCCCTGGTGGCGGGCCTGCTGTTTTTGCTGCCCTCGCTGCTGGTGCTGATCGCCCTGTCATGGCTCTACATGGCGTATGGCAACGTGGGCGCCATCGCCGGCATCCTGTACGGCATCAAGCCGGCCGTCGTCGCCATCGTGCTGGCGGCCGCCTGGCGCCTGGGCCGGCGCACCTTGCGCAGTCCCAGCCTGATCGCCATCGCGGCGGCGGCATTTGTCGCCATCGCCGCGCTACGGCTGCCATTTCCGCTGATCGTGCTCGCCGCCGCCCTGCTGGGCATGGCGGGCGGCCGCTGGCTGCCGGGCCATTTTCATGCCAGCGGTACCTCGCATGGCGGTGCGGCCCGCTACGGCGCCGCCCTGATCGATGACGACACGCCCACGCCGGACCACGCGCGCTTCCGCTGGCCGCGCCTGCTTGGCACGGCCGCCGTGGGCCTAGGGCTGGCCTTCTTCGCCTGGCTGGGCCTGGCGCTGGCGGGCGGGGCGGACCAGCCGCTGGCGCAGATGGGCGGGTTTTTCAGCAAGGCCGCCTTGCTCACGTTCGGCGGCGCGTACGCCGTGCTGCCCTATCTGGTGCAGGGCGCCGCCGATCACTACCACTGGATCACCAGCGCGCAGATGATGGATGGCCTGGCGCTGGGCGAGACGACGCCCGGCCCCCTGATCATGATCGTCGCCTTCATCGGCTTTGTCGGCGGCTGGAGCCATGCCGTGACGGGAGAACAGCTGTGGCTGGCGGGCATATGCGGCGCGTTCGTCGCCAGCTGGTTTACTTTCCTGCCCTCGTTTATCTTCATTTTGGCCGGTGCGCCGCTGGTGGAAGCGTCGCGCGGCAATTTGCGCCTGAGCGCGCCGTTGACGGCCATCTCGGCGGCCGTGGTGGGCGTCATCGCCAGCCTGGCCCTGTTCTTTGGCCGCCATGTGTTCTGGCAAACAAATCCGCTGCCCCACTGGGACTGGCTGGCGATGATCATCGCGCTGGCAGCCGGCGTGGCGCTGATCAGGTTTCAAGCGGGAACCATCAAATTGCTGCTGGTCTGCGCCGCCATCGGCCTGGCGCGTGCCTGGCTGGCTTGAACACGGAAGCGTCGCGCCAGACAATCATCGCATCCCGCCGGCATCAACAGAATCTCCACCAACAAGCGCGGAGGATATTATTTCCTTATTATTAATAATCAGGATTTGATGCAGGTTAATTTAATTGGCGGCATATATATATACCATTAATAAATAGAATATTTATTTCAGCAATTGAGTATCTCCCCATTCTCACGCCAGCAACCAGACCTGGACCCGGCAGGCATGGCGCCACGCTCTGCGCGGCTGCGCCCGACCTGCGAGCACAGCCACACCGTGATCGATTTGTCACCCCCCCGACATATCATTCTCAAATAAATAAATGTGGCATATATGCAACAAATGAAAAATTGATTATTTGAATGAGTGCGACGTCATATACTTACTCGAAAGCAAATTACTGTTTCACCGTCATTAACCCGGCAGTTTCCTCGAGAATATCCATTAATGCGCGCTCAACAATTACATCATCCCATGCCCACTTCCGCGATCAGGACACTCATGCTCGGCTGCGCCAGCTTATGGCTGCTGAGCGCTTGCTCGACACTCGACGTCGGCACGGCCAAGCTTTCCACGGCAGAGGTCCGCGCCACGCTGCAGGACGACAAGGCGGCCCTGGCGCGCGACGTGGAGGCGCTGAACGGCCCCCTGACCCTCGATGGCGCCATCGCCCGCGCCATCAAATACAACGCCGAACGCCGCTACAAGGCCATGGAGGAAGCCGTGGCCATGGGCACCTTCGAGGCAGGGCAGTTCGACATGCTGCCCAAGCTGATCGCCTCGGCCGGCTACCGCGACCGCAACAATGACCTGATCACGCGCAGCGTCGATTCCGTCACGGGCGCGCCGTCGCTGGCCAATCCCTACATCTCGTCCAGCCGCCAGGTGCTGAGCACGGAACTGGGCATTTCCTGGAGCCTGCTCGATTTCGGCCAGAGCTACTACGCGGCGCGGCAGAATGCGGACCGCGTGATGATCGCCGGCGAGCGCCGCCGCAAAGCCCTGCACAACCTGATACTCGACGTGCGCACCGCCTACTGGCGCGTGGTGGCGGCGCAGAAGCTGGTGCCCCTGCTGCGCAGCACCATCGCCGAATCGGAAGCGGCCCTGAAGGATGCGCGCACGGCGGAGAGCGACCGCATCCGTTCGCCACTGGAACCGTTGCGCTACCAGCGCCAGCTGCTGGAAAACCTGCGCCTGCTGGAAACCATCGAGCAGGAACTGTCGACGGCGCGCGTGGAACTGGCGGCCCTGACCGCCCTGCCGCTGAGCAGCGGCTATAGCGTGGTCGAAGCGGGCGGCGACGTCAACACGGCCTGGCTGAACCAGCCGATCGAAAAAATGGAAGAAGTGGCGCTGCTGCGCAATCCCGACCTGCGCGAAGGCATCTACAACGCCCGCATCGCCCAGCAGGAAACCCGGCGCGCCATGCTCAAGCTGTTCCCCGGCCTGTCCTTCAACTATGGCGTCAAGCACAGCAACGACGATTACCTGATCCACCAGAACTGGAACGAGGCCGGCGCGCAGATCTCGTTCAACCTGCTGGGCCTGTTATCGGCGCCGGCGCAGATGCGCCTGGCCGACGCGGGCGTGAGCCTGGCCAACCAGCGCCGCATGGCCATGCAGATGGCTGTGCTGAGCCAGCTTCATATTGCTCGTCAGCAATACGCCAACACGGCCCGCCAGTATGAGCGCGCCGACGCCATCGCCGAAGTGGACGGACGTATCGCCCAGCACATCGCCAATCAGGCCGAGGCGCAGAAACAGTCGGCGCTGGACCGCATTTCGCAGCAAAGCACGGCCGTCCTGTCGCAGCTGCGCCGCTACCAGGCACTGTCGAACGCGCAGGCCGCCGCATCGCGCCTGCAAGCGACCCTGGGCATGGAACCGGTGGTCAACGGCTCGTCCGACATGCCGCTGGCCGAACTGACGGCGGCCGTCGCGCAATCGCTGCAGACCTGGAACCAGGCCCAGCTGCCATCGCCTGAGGACCGTCCATGAAGTTGGTCGCACCCGCAATACGCATGACCCTGGCCGGCGCGCTGGCCCTGACCCTGCAGCACGCCGCGCTGGCCGCCGCGCCGCAGCCGGCCAGCGCCGGCGCCACGCTGGAAACGCGGGAAATCCGCGCCCAGCTGGCGCCGCGCCGCTACACCACCCTGGCCGCCGAGATCGGCGCCAAGATCAACCGCCTGCCGCTGCCGGAAGGCGCGGCCTTCAAGCAGGGACAGTTGCTGGTGCAGTTCGACTGCGTGCTGCAGCAGGCGCAGCTGGCCAAGGCGGAAGCGGCGCGGATGGCGGCCGAGACCAACTGGCAGGGCAACCAGAAACTCGCCGACCTCAATTCCGTGGGCAAGGTCGAACTCGACATTTCCAGGGCCGAAGCGCTCAAGGCGCAGGCCGAAGTGGCCGCCAACCGGGCATTGCTGGGCAAATGCCAGATCGTCGCGCCGTTCGCCGGCCGCATCGCCGAGCAGAAGGCGCGCGAACAGCAGTACGTGCAGCCGGGCCAGGCCCTGCTGGAAATTCTGGACGACAGCACCCTGGTGCTGGAATTCATCATTCCATCTCGCTGGATGAGCTGGGTGCGCAACGGCACGCCCTTCCAGGTCAGCATCGACGAAACGGGCAAGAGCTATCCGGCCAAGGTGCAGCGCATCGGCGCCCGCGTCGACCCCGTCAGCCAGTCCGTCAAGCTGAGCGCCGTCATCGACGGGCGCTTCGGCGAGCTGGTGGCCGGCATGAGCGGCAAGGTGCTGATGCAGCCGCCGGCAAAATGATTTTTTCACCCTGCTTAGACCAAAAGGAGAGCCCATGAAATCTCGTCCGCACCGCGTCGCCCGCTGCCTGACGCTCGCTGCCGTCGCCGCAGCCGCAGCCAGCTGGAGCACAGCCAGCTATGCCTGCCCCGCCGAACCCTATGTTTCCAGCATCTGCGTGATGGCCTGGACCCGCAATGACCTGTACGGCTACTTGCCGGCCAACGGCCAGTCCCTCAACGTCAACCAGAATGCCGCGCTGTACTCGCTGCTGGGCACGACCTATGGCGGCAGCGGCAACACCACCTTCAACCTGCCGGACCTGCGCGGCCGCACCGTGATCGGTGCCGGCACCGTCGACGCCAACACCAGCTACACGGTGGGCCAGAAGGTAGGCACCGTCAGCGCCACCCTGACCATGGCCAATCTGCCGGCCCATGCGCACACCTTGCCGGCGGTCGACTTGAGCAAGGTCAGCGGCTCGGTCAACCTGGCTCAGACGACCGGCACGCCCACCACCATTTCGATGGCGCCCGTGACCTACACCGCCAATACCAGTGCGCTGACACTGACGCTGAAAGCCAGCAGCGCCGCGGGTGCGTCGGCCACGCCGCTGGCCGGCGGCGTGCCGGGAGCGGTAAATACCCCGGTGGCGAAGCTGTATAACACCAGCGCACCCGACGTGGTCATGGGCGGCGGCTCCCTGGGCGGCAGCATTACCGTCACCTCCGCCGGCTCGCCTGCCATTACGCTGGCCGGTACCGCCCCGGTGACGCTGAACGGCTCCCTGCCGGCAGCCGTCAGCGGCCCTGCAGGCACGGGCGCCGCGTTCAGCATCATGCAGCCGTCCATGGCCATGTATTACTACATCGCCTCCGTCGGCATCTACCCGCAGTCGAACTGACGGACCTCGCCACCTAACCTTGTGTTGCGCGGCCGCCTCCGAGCGGAGCGGCCGCCGAAATCATCATGCAGCCACACCGCCTCTTTCAAGTCTTGCTGTCCCTGACGCTGCTGGCGGCGCCGGGCGCGCGCGCCGCGCGGCCGGCCGACCATGCCCTGCCGCTGCAAGCCGCATATGCCTTGCTGGCCAAGGGCGACTATGCCAACGCCTACCCGGCCTTCCTGCGCCACGCGGAGAACAATCCCCTCGCCCAGTTCACCCTGGCCCAGTTCCACCAGAATGGCTGGGGCCGGCCAGCCGACCCCGACACCGCCTGCGCGTGGTTCGGCAAGGCCGCCCAGGGCAAGATACCGACGGCCCTGCATTTCGCCGGCGACTGCCTGATGCGCACTCCGGACACGCCAGGCAATGCCGCCGCCGCGCTGGCCAGCTACCTGGCCGCCGCCGCGAACGGCCACCTCATTTCGCTGTGCTCGGCCAGCGAATTCTATGTCCGCGGCCGCTACGTCGCCCGGGACGTGCCGCACGGCCTGGCACTGTGCGCCCAGGCGGCGCAGGCCGGTTCGCCGCCGGCCATGCTGAAACTGGCCAATTACCTGCGCAACGACCGCGACGTGCCGCACGATGCGGCCATGGCGCGCCACTGGTACCGCATGGCGGCGGAACGCCAGGTCGACGAGGCGCGCTACCAGCTGGCCATCATGCAAGCGCAGGGAGAAGGCGGCGAAGCCGAGGGCGAGGCGGCGCTGCTTGCACTGGAAGAACTGGCGAGCAAGGGCTACGTCCCCGCCTACCTGCCCACGGCGACGCTGTACGCCCATCTGCCGCCCGACGCCGATACGGGCGCGCCCGGCGCCGCCAACCTGGCCAAGACCTATCTGTGGGCCAGCGCCGCCCGCAGCCGCCTGAGCGACCCCGCCCTGCAAGACCAGGCGCGGCAGCTGCAAGACCAGGTGCTGGCCATCATGCCGCCCGCATGGCGGCCGGCGCTCGACCGCAAGATCAACGCCCACCTCGCCCAATTCGCCGCCCCGGGCACGCCGCTCAAGCGCGCCAGTCACGTATCACCAGGAGCCTGACATGAACCATCCCCTCTTCCCTGCCGCGGCAACGACTTCCGTGCGCCGTCCGCTGCGCCGCGCCTCGCAACTGCTGCCGCTGGAGCAGCGCTTCATGTTCGACGGCGCCGTGGCCGACGCCGCCCACGCGGCGCAGGCGCACGAAAGCGCACCGCTGCCGCTGCCGCCAGCCGTGACGGTGCGCGCGGCCGAGCCGGCCAAGGACCAGGGCAAGAAGGAAGTGGTGCTGGTCGACACCTCGCTGGCCAACTACAAGAGCCTGGAGGCGGGCGTGCGCGCCGGCGTCGGCATCGTCGAATTCGACGGCAGCCGAGACGGCCTGGCGCAGATCGCGCAATGGGCGGCCAGCCAGAGCGGAATCGACGCGATCCACATCCTGTCGCATGGATCCGAAGGCACCATCAATCTCGGCACCGCGCGCCTGACCGATGCCTCCCTGTCGTCGGTTGCCGTCCGATCGGAACTGGCGCAGCTGGGCCAGGCCCTGAGCGCCGACGGCGACTTGCTGCTGTATGGCTGCGATGTCGCCGCCGGCGGCCATAACCCGCTGATCGCCGACCTGGCGCGCATCACGGGCGCCGATGTCGCGGCGTCGCGGGACGCCACCGGCGCGGCAGCCATCGGCGGCAACTGGACGCTCGAAGCGCATGCCGGCAAGATCGACGCCAAAGCGCTGGACATCGCCGACTACCAGGGCCTGCTCACACAGGTCAGCTTCTCCGGCAGCGACGCCGACTACAGCTCGACCACCGTGGTCAAACAGGTTAACGGCCAAAACGTCACGTTTTACGGCGGCGCCAGCGCCGGCGGCCTGGGCATTGACGGCACCTACGGCACCGACGGGCTGTATGCCTACCAGGGGCCCACCAATGAAGTCAGGCTGACGGTCACCATCGCTTCCGGCTACACCTTCGACATCAGCTCGTTCGATGTCGGCGTCCTGACCGGCTCGCTGACGATCAACTTAACGTATGGCAACAACACCACAGACACGCTCACAGTGAACTCGCTGGCCAACGGCTGGCAGACCCTGCTCAATTCCGGCCTGAGCAAACCGATCAACGACGTCAAGCAGGTGGTGTTCAGTTCCGGCGATTTCGGTCTGTTCCAGAATTTCGACATCACCGACGTCAAGGCTATTTCGCACCCGCCCACGGTCACGGTCAGCAGCGCCAGCCTGTCGGACGACACCGGCACCAGCGGCAGCGACTTCATCACCAAGACCGCCGCGCAAATCATCAGCGGCACGCTGTCGACCACGCTGAGCACGGGCGAAAAGGTCCAGGTGTCATATGACAACGGCAGCAGCTGGAGCGACGCCACCACCTACACGATCGGCTCCAGCAGCTGGAGCACCGTCACCACGCTGGCCGGCAGCAGCACCTTCCAGGCCCGCGTCACCAACGCCGACGGCTCCAGCACCGCCTACACGCACAGCTACACGCTCGACACCACGGCGCCGACCACGTCCTTCACCGGCATCTCCTTGTCGGACGACACCGGCGTCAACAGCACCGACTTCATCACCAAGACGCCAGGCCAGACCATCACCGCCACGCTCAGCGGCGCGCCGGCCGGCACCGACGTGGTCTGGGGGTCGCTGGACGGCGGCGGCAGCTGGACCGACGTCACCAGCAAGGTGTCCGGCACCACGCTGACCTGGAACGGCGCCACCCTGGGCGCAGGCAGCAACGCCATCATGTTCAAGGTGACCGACGCGGCGGGCAACGACAGTTCGCTGAGCTTCCAGAACTACACGCTCGACACCACCGCGCCCACCACCAGCGTGGCCACGGTCAGCTTTTCGGCCGATACCGGCACGTCGCCGACCGACTTCATCACCAAAACGGCGGCGCAGACCATCAGCGGCACCCTGTCGGCCAACCTGGCCAGCGGCGAGAGCGTGCTCGTCTCGCTCGACAACGGCACCACCTGGGCCGCCGCCAGCGCCACCGTGGGCCAGAACACCTGGTCGCTGGCCCGCACGCTCAGCGCCAGCAGCACGCTGAAGGTCAAGGTCAGCGACACGGCCGGCAACGACGGCGCCGTGCTGTCGCAAGCCTATACCTTCGACACCGGTGCGCCGACCATCACCTTCAACGGCCTGGCGCTGTCGGCCGACACGGGCTCCAGCGCCAGCGACTTCATCACCAAGATCGCGGCGCAGACCATCGGCGCCACCCTGAGCACCACCTTGGCCGCCGGCGACATCGTCTACGGCTCGCTGGACAACGGCGGCAGCTGGACCGACATCACCAGCAAGGTCAGCGGCACGAGCCTGAGCTGGAACGGCGTCACCTTGGCCGGCAGCGACACGCTGCAGCTGAAGGTCGTCGACGCCGCCGGCAACACAGGCAGCGTCAAGACCCAGGCCTACATGTTCGATACCAGCACGCCGGCCACGCCCGGCACACCGGTGCTGGCCACGGCCAGCGACACCGGCGTGCAGAACAACGACAGCATCACCAGCGACACCACGCCGACGCTGAGCGGCACGGCCGAGAACGGCAGCACCGTCACCGTGTTCGACGGCGCCACGCTGCTGGGCACCGTCACCGCCGGCGCGGGCGGCTGGACGCTGACCACCGGCGCGCTGGCCGAAGGCTCCCACACCATCACGGTCGTGTCCACCGACACCGCCGGCAACGCCTCGGCCGCCTCGGCCGCGCTGACGATCGAGGTCGACACCACCGCCCCGGCCGTCGCCACGGTGGCGGTGCCGGCCAACGGCACCTACTACAGCGGCGGCGCGCTGGACTTCACGGTCAACTTCGACGAGGCCGTCCTTGTCGACACCACCGGCGGCACGCCGCGCATCGCCCTCGTGGTCGGCGCCACTACCCGCTACGCCGACTACGTGTCCGGCTCCGGCACCAGCGCGCTGCTGTTCCGCTACACCGTGCCCAGCGGCGACATCGACGCCAACGGCATCACGGTCGGCGCACTGTCGACCCACGGCGGCACGCTGCGCGATACGGCCGGCAACGACGCCGTGGTCACGCTCAACAGCGTCGGCAGCACGGCCGGCGTCAATGTCGACGGCAGCAACCCCAGCGTCACCGGCGTCGGCGCCAGCACCGCCGACGGCGCCTACGGCGCCGGCCAGACCATCACCATCACGGTCGACTTCTCCACCGCGGTCAACGTCGATACCACGGGCGGCACGCCGACCCTGGCGCTCGACGGCGGCGGCCAGGCCACCTATGCCGGCGGCTCGGGCACCAGCACGCTGACGTTCAGCTACACGGTCGGCGCCGGCCAGAACAGCGCCGATCTCGACTACAGCTCGAGCGCCGCGCTGGTGCTCAACGGCGCCACCATCGTCGATGCCGGCGGCGCCAACCAGCCGGCCGACGTCACGCTGGCCACGCCGGGCACGGCCGGCTCGCTGGGCGCCAACAAGGACCTCGTCATCGACTCCGCCGCGCCGACCAACACCGTGGCCAACGCCACCTTCTCGGCCGACACCGGCACTTCCGGCACCGACTTCATCACCAGGACCGCGGCCCAGACCATCAGCGGCACGCTGGCGGCCAACCTGGCGGCCGGCGAGAACGTCTACGTCTCGCTCGACAACGGCGGCAGCTGGAACCTGGCCACGGCCAGCACCGGCGCCAACACCTGGTCGCTGGCCGGCCAGACGCTGTCGGGCAGCGGTACCCTGAAAGTGCGCGTCACCGACGCCGCCGGCAACAACGGCACCGCCTACGCGCAAGCCTATGTGCTCGACACCATGGCGCCGACCACCAGCTTCAGCGGCATCGCGCTGTCGGCCGACACCGGCGCCAGCAGCACCGACCTGATCACCAACACCGCGGCGCAAACCATCAGCGCCACCCTCAGCGGCGCGCCGGCCGCCGGCGACATCGTCTACGGCTCGCTCGACAACGGCGCCACCTGGACCGACATCACCAGCAAGGTGTCCGGCACCACGCTGACCTGGACCGGCGTCACCCTGGCCGCCAGCGACACCTTGAAGCTGCGCGTCACCGACGCGGCCGGCAACAACGGCGCTGCCACCAGCACGGCCTACGTGCTCGACACAAGCGCTCCCGCCACCAGCGTGGCTGGCATCGCTTTTTCCGCCGACAGCGGCGCCTCGTCCACCGATTTCATCACCAACGTGGCGGCGCAAACCGTCAGCGGCACCCTGTCGGCCAACCTGGCCAGCGGCGAGCGCGTGCTCGTCTCGCTCGACAACGGCGCCACCTGGGCCACCGCCGCCGCCACCGTCGGCCAGAACACCTGGTCGCTGGCCGGCCAGACCCTGACCTCCAGCAACACCCTGCTGGTCAAGGTGGCCGATACGGCCGGCAACGACGGCGTCACGGCGAGCCAGGCGTATATCTATGACACGGCAGCTGGCGTGCCCACCGTGGCCACCTTGGCGACGATGAGCACCACGCCCGTGCTGAGCGGCTCGGCGACGCTGTCGGCGGGCGAAACCATGACCGTCTCCGTCGGCGGCGCCACCTATGCCGTCGTTCCCGCGGCGGGCGTCTGGAGCCTGGACCTGGCCACCGCCGTACCGCTCAGCGGCACGCTGACGCTGGCCCTGAACCAGCGCTACGAGGTGGTGGCGAGCGTCACCGACCTGGCCGGCAACGTCGCCAGCGACAGCAGCAATGGCGAACTCACCATCGGCACGCTCCTGACCCCGCCCACGACCGGCATCACCGGCACCACGCTGTCGGCCGACACGGGCGCCAGCGACAGCGACTTCATCACCAACGTGGCCGCGCAAACGATCAGCGGTACGCTGTCCGCGCCGCTGGCCGCCGGCCAGCGCGTCGAAGTCTCGCTCGACGGCGGCGCCAGCTGGCGCAGCGCGGCGGCTACCGGCGGCGCGACGGCGTGGTCGATCAATGTCACGCTGGGCGGCAGCGGCACCCTCATGGCGCGCGTCAGCAACGACGCCGGCAACGGTCCCGCCTTCGCGCAAGCGTATGTGCTCGACACCGTCGCCCCCGTCGCCACGGCCACCTCGGCCACGCTATCGGGCGAGAATGTGCTTGGCGGCAACCTCTCGGCGCCGCTGGCGGCGGGCGAATCGGTACTCGTCTCGCGCGATGGCGGCGCCAGCTGGCAGGTGGCTGGCGTGGCCGGCAACAGCTGGTCGCTGGCCGGCGTCGCCGCCGGCCAGGTGCAAGTGGTGGTGCGCGATACGGCCGGCAACAACGGCGCCATCCTGGCGGCGCAAGTGAGCGTACCGGTGACGCCGCCCGTCGTGGTGCCGCCCGTGGTGGTACCGCCCGTGCGCGTGCTGCCGGAAGCCCCCGCGCCGGCGGACAAGGTTGCCGAAAAGGCCCCCGCCAGCGCTTCCGCCGGAGCCCTTCCCGGCGTGCTGGCGCCGGACACGCTGGCGCTGTTCAGCCCGAGCAGCGGCGCCAGCGGTGGGCGCGGGGCCGACGTGGCCAGGAGCCCGCTGGCCCCCGTCAGCATCGCCGCACTGACCAATCCCGCCATGCTGCTGACGGCCTTCACGCCGACCGGCTTGCCGGAACTGCCGTCGCGCAGCGATGCGCTGTTCTCGCAGGTGCCGATCGGCGACAAGGCGTTCGGCAGCGGCGAACGTATCGCGGTGCAACTGGCGCCCGACACCTTCGTGCAGTCCGGCGGCGGCACGCCGTTCCAGCTCAGCGCGCAGCAGACCGACGGCAGGCCCCTGCCTGCCTGGCTCAGGTTCGACAGCCGCGCGGCGCGCTTCGAGGGAACGGCGCCGCCGGGCTTCGAAGGCACGCTGCACTTCACGGTCACGGCACGCGATGCCCAGGGACGCGTCGCCGTGCAGACCTTCAAGATCGTCATCACCAGGGATGGCCAGGTCATCAAGACCTCGGCGCGCGACGTCGGCCCGGCCGACCCCGTGGGACGTCCCGGCCTGAGCGCGCAGCTGGGCGCCGTGCACGGCGCGGGCGCCGAGCGCCTGGCGGCGTTGTCGCGTAGCGCGGCGGCGGCGAAAGCGCATGCATGAACGACGCGGTGGCATTTGATCCCCTGCTGACCTTGCTCGAACTGGCCCAGCGCGCACGCGCCGCGGCCAGCGCCAATGAACTGGCCTTCCTGCTGGTGAACGACAGCCGCGCGCTGGCGCCGTACCGCCAGGCGGCGCTGTGGTTCGACGCCGGCGGCGTGCACACCCTGTCCGGCGTGGTGGAAGTGGAAGCCAACGCCCCGTATGCCCAGTGGCTCGGGCAGCTGTGCCGGGCGCTGGCAGAGCGCCATGCGGACGCCGCGCCGCTGGCCGTCGAGGCCGCGCAACTGCCGCCCGCCATCGCCGCCGCCTGGGACGAATGGCTGCCCGTGGCCGTCACCTGGGTGCCGCTGCGCGCCACGGGCCGCGCCGGCGGGCAGGCGGGCCTGCTGCTGGCCGGCGACGCGCCGCTGCAGCCAGGGCAGCTGGCCCTGCTCACCGAATGGGCCGATATCTGGCAGCATGCGTGGCGCGCCAGGCAAGGTCCCGCGCGCTGGTCGCCGGCGGCGCTGCCGGCGCGGCTGCGGCTGTGGTGGCAGGGCGATGGACAAGGCCAGCGCTGGCGCCGCCGGCTGGGCGCCGCGCTGGCAGTGCTGGCGGTGCTGCTGTTTCCCGTGCGCCTGACGGTACTGGCGCCGGGCGAGCTGGTGGCGGCCAATCCGGCCACCATCCGCGCACCCCTCGATGGCGTGATCGCCGAATTTTCCGTGCGCCCGAATCAGGTCGTGCGCGCCGGCCAGCCCCTGTTCTCGTTCGACCAGGCGCCCATCGGCAGCCGCCTCGACGTCGCGCGCGAAGGGCTGGCCACGGCGCAGGCCGAGTACCGGCAGACGGCGCAGATGATACTCAACGACCCGCGCGCCAAGACGCAGCTGGCCGCGCTGCTGGGCAAGATCGCCGAGAAGCAGGCGCAGGCAGCGTTCCTGGAGGGCCAGGCGCAGCGCTCGCGCGTGCTGGCGCCGCATGCCGGCATCGCCCTGTTCGACGACCCGTCGGAATGGATAGGCCGGCCCGTGCAGACGGGCGAACGCATCATGCAGGTGGCGGCCGCCGACGACGTGGAGATCGAAGCGTGGGTGCCGATCGGCGACGCCATTCCGCTGGCCGAGCGGGCCCCGCTCAAGCTGTACCTGGCCGCCGCGCCGCTGACGCCGCTCGAAGCGTATGTGCGCTACATGAGCCACCGCGCCACCGCGCGCCCCGACGGCAGCTATGCCTACCGCGTGCGCGCCAGGCTGGACGGCGCCACCGGCCAGCGCATCGGCCTGAAGGGCACGGCCAAGCTGGGCGGCGAACGGGTGCCGCTGCTCTACTGGATACTGCGACGGCCGCTGGCCAGCATCCGCCAGTTCATCGCCCTGTAGAACGGAACCGCATGCACGCCTTACCCTTGCTGCGCCAGGAGCTGTCCATCCATGCCGGCCCACGCCTGCCCGACGGCCAGCCCAGCTGGACCTTGCACGACCCCGTGCGCAACCTGTTCTTCCAGCTCGACTGGCCCAGCTTCGAGATGCTGCGCCGCTGGGAGAACAACGACGCCCAGGCCCTCATCGACGACATCAACCAAAGCACCACCCTGCAACTCGATGGCGGCGCCATCGAGCGCCTGCTCGACTTCCTGCGCGAGCAGCAGCTGCTGCAGCCGCGCCAGGGCGCCGCGGCGGCGATGGCGGCCACGCGCCAGCGCGGCAGCTGGCAGCAATGGCTGCTGCATAACTACCTGTTTTTCCGCATCCCGCTGGTGCGTCCGGACCGCTGGCTGGACTGGCTCGCGCCGCGCCTCGGGTGGCTGTTTTCGCCCGCCTTCCGCTGGCTGACGCTGGCCGCCGGCCTGCTGGGAGTGGCCGGCGCCTACCGCGACTGGGAACGCTTTTCCGCCACCCTGCTCGACACGCTGAGCTGGCATGGTGCCCTGCTGTACGGCGCCGCCATCACCTTCGCCAAGGTCTGCCATGAGATGGGCCACGCGCTGACGGCCAAGCGCTACGGCTGCCGCGTGCCGACCATGGGCCTGGCCTTCCTGGTGATGTGGCCCGTGGCGTACACGGACACCAACGAAGTGTGGAAGCTGGCGCGCCGCGAGCAGCGCCTGGCCGTGGCGGGCGCCGGCATCATGACGGAACTGATGATCGCCGCCTGGGCCACGCTGGCCTGGACCTGGCTGCCCGATGGTGGCCCCAAGCAGGTCGCCTTCCTGCTTTCGACCACCACCTGGATCACCACCGTGGCCATCAATGCCAGTCCCTTCATGCGCTTTGACGGCTACTTCCTGCTGTCCGATTACCTGGGCCTGCCCAACCTGCACAGCCGCGCATTCGCGTTGGCCCGCTGGGACTTGCGCGAACGCCTGTTCGCGCTGAACGAGCCGGCGCCGGAATCGTTTCCGCCGCGCCGGCGCGCCGGCCTGATCCTGTTCGCCTGGGTCGTATGGATCTACCGGCTGGTGCTGTTTCTGGGCATCGCCGCACTCGTGTACCACTTCTTCATCAAGGCCGTCGGCATCCTGCTGTTCCTCGTCGAGATCTGCTGGTTTGTCGCGCTGCCGCTGTGGCGCGAACTGCAGGTGTGGCGCTCGCGTCGCGACGCCCTGCGGCACAGCCGCCGCGCCTGGCGCAGCGCCGGCCTGGCCGCGCTGCTTGCGCTGCTGCTGATGCTGCCATGGCCGGACCGGGTGCTGACCTCCGGCGTGCTGCAGCCGCAGACGCGCCTGGCGCTCTACGCGCCCGCGCACGCGGCGCTCGAAGCGCTGCCGGTGGCCAATGGCCAGCGCGTCGCCGCCGGCCAGTCCCTGCTGCGCCTGTCATCGCCCGAACTGGCGCTGCGCGAAGGCGAGACGGGCGCGCGCCAGGACTTGCTGGCATGGCAATCGGCAGCGGCGGGCCTGGACGTCGCCAGCCGCAAGGACTGGCAAGTGCTGAACGACCAGCTGGCCTACGCCAGCGCCGAGCATGCGACGGTGGGCGCGGACTTGCAGCGCTACCGGCCGCTGGCGCCGTTCGCGGGCGTGCTGGTCGACGTCGATCCCGACCTGCGGCCCGGCGAATGGCTCAAAGGGCAGGAATATCTGGGTTCGCTGGTGGGCGCCGGGCGCTGGCAGGTGGTGGCCTACGTCGACCAGGATGCCGTGCGGCGCATCGCGCGCGGCGACCGTGCCCTGTTCCTCGCCGACGGCCTGGCCGGCCCCGCCCTGCGCCTGACCGTGGCCAGCATCGACCGCGATGCCAGCCGCACCCTGAACGAGCCGGAACTGGCGGCGCTGTTCGGCGGCGACGTGCTGGTGCGCGAAAAGAACGGCGTGCTGTATCCCGAACAGGCCGTATACCGGGTGCTGCTCGATGCGGACGCCGAACTGCCGGCCAGCAGCCCTGCCTGGCGCGGCAGGGTCGCCATCGCCGGGGAATGGGAAGCGCCGGCATGGCGTTTCCTGCGCGCGGCCGCGGGCGTGGCGCGCCGCGAAGCGGGTTTCTAGCCGGCCGCCGACGACCGCGCCCCGATCGTGGTATGGTTAGCGAATCAGGCGGCCCTTATGCGGCGCCGGAATTAGAAAAACAGCAAGATTATTAGGCTCATGTCAGAAAAAATCATCATGATGACGGAGCGGCGACGGGCCGCACCGGCCATCCCGGCCGCCCTGGAAGCGCCAACAGGCCTGCTGAACGATCAACTGGGCCGGCCCCTGCACGACTTGCGCATCTCGATCACCGACCGCTGCAATTTCCGTTGCGTGTACTGCATGCCGAAGGACGTGTTCGACAAGAACCACGTATATCTGCCGCATACGGATTTGCTGTCGTTCGAGGAAATCACGCGCATCGCGCGCCTGTTCGTCGCGCACGGCGTGGAAAAGATCCGCCTGACGGGCGGCGAGCCGCTGCTGCGCAAGAATATCGAAAAGCTCATCGCCATGCTGGCCGCACTGCGCACGCCGTCGGGCCAGCCGCTGGACCTGACCTTGACGACCAACGGTTCCTTGCTGGCCAGAAAGGCGCAAGCCTTGAAGGATGCGGGCCTGAACCGCGTCACCGTGTCGCTCGATTCGCTCGACGACGCCACCTTCAAGCGCATGAACGACGTCGATTTCGCCGTGGCCGACGTGCTGCAAGGCATCGATGCCGCGCATGCGGCGGGCCTGGGACCGATCAAGATCAACATGGTCGTCAAGGCCGGCATGAACGAGCAGGAAATCGTGCCCATGGCGCGCCACTTCAAGGGCACGCCCTACATCTTGCGCTTCATCGAATACATGGACGTGGGCGCCTCGAACGGCTGGAACTTGCGGGAAGTCATTCCGTCCGCCGAGGTGGTGCGCCGTATCGGCGAACACATGCCCTTGCTGCCCATCGACCCGAACTACACGGGCGAGACGGCGGCGCGCTGGCGCTACGCCGATGGCGGCGGCGAAATCGGCCTCATTTCCAGCGTCACGCAAGCGTTCTGCGCCGACTGCAGCCGCGCCCGCCTCTCGACCGAAGGCAAGCTGTACACGTGTCTGTTCGC
The DNA here is from genome assembly GCF_046113285.1 of Janthinobacterium aestuarii. Classification (NCBI taxonomy): domain Bacteria; kingdom Pseudomonadati; phylum Pseudomonadota; class Betaproteobacteria; order Burkholderiales; family Oxalobacteraceae; genus Janthinobacterium; species Janthinobacterium aestuarii. Next base: position 1,384,611 of record NZ_CP142524.1, on the reverse strand, counting down.
CAGCAGCGGCCACGACTTGCGCAGCCTGCTGCGCGGCGGCAACAGCGACGCGGAAATTTCCTCGGCCGTGGCGCAGCTGTGGCGCGGCCGCGCCGACCGCTATTCGCAATTGCGCACCAGCCAGACGGATTTGACGGGCGGCGCGCTTGAGCACGGTAAAAAGAAAGTGGAAATGTCGTACATCGGCGGCTGAATCGGGCGCGGCGCGCGCCCGCCGCTGCTACCATGGCGCATGCACCCATTTTCCTACCTGACATGATCAACAAACACGACATTACCGGCCTGATCCTGGCCGGCGGCCTGGGCACGCGCATGGGCCAGCGCGACAAGGGCATGCTGCCCCTGCATGGCCAGCCCCTGGCGCGCCACGTGCTGCAGCGCCTGGCGCCGCAAGTGGGCCAGCTGGCCGTCAGCGTCCATGCCGATGCCGGCGATTACGCGCGCTTCGGCCTGCCCGTGTGGCCGGACGCGCTGCCGGGCCAGCTGGGTCCGCTGGCAGGTTTACACAGCGGCATGCGGCACGCCGGCACGCCCTACCTGCTCACCGTGCCGTGCGATTCACCCCTGCTGCCGCCCGACCTGGCCGCGCGCCTGGCCGCCGGCCTGGTCGAGAACGATGCCGACCTGGCCATCGCCGTCACCGAGGAAACCGATCCGGCGACGGGATCGGCCGTGCGCCGGCCGCACCCCGTCTTCTGTCTCGTCAAGACTGCCGCCCTGCCCCAGCTCGATGCCTACCTGCGCGGCGGCGAACGCCGCATGCGCACCTGGCACGGCCCCTTGAAGCTGGCCGAAGTGCTGTTCGAGGATGGCGCCGCGTTCGGCAACATCAATACCCCGGACGAGCTGGCCGCCTTGCAGGCGCGGGGCTTGAGCGTGCCGATGGCGCAAGCCATCCTGGCCGACACCGTCGCACCCGTGGCCGGGATCGAGGAATTGCCGCTGCCGCAGGCGTTCGAGCGCATGCTGGCGACCGACATCATCTCGCCCATCAGCGTGCCCGCGCACGACAATTCCGCCATGGATGGCTATGCGCTGCATGGTGCCGACCTGGGCGGCGACACGCCAGTGACTTTGGCCGTGGTCGACACCATCCTGGCGGGCCGTCCCGGCACGGTCAAAGTGGGGCGCGGCCAATGCGCGCGCATCATGACGGGCGCCGTCATGCCCGACGGCTGCGACAGCGTGGTGCCGCAGGAACTGGTGCTGCAAGCCAATGAAACCAGCATCACGCTGGCGCCGGACTGCATCCGCCCCGGCGACAACCGCCGCTTCAAGGGCGAAGACTTGATGCAGGGCCAGCCGGCCTTGCTGCAAGGCAAGATACTCGGGCCAGCCGAACTGGGCTTGCTGGCCTCGCTGGGCATCGCCGCCGTCCCCGTGCGCCGCCGCCTGCGCGTGGCCTTCTTTTCCACGGGCGACGAATTGCGCTCGATCGGCGAGCCGCTCGATGCGGGCTGCATCTACGACAGCAACCGCTACACCCTGCTGGGCATGCTGACCCGCCTCGGCTGCGAGGTGCTCGACATGGGCATCGTCAAGGACAATCCGCAGGCGCTGGAAGCGGCCCTGCGCGGCGCCTGCGCCAAGGCCGACGTCATCATCACCTCGGGCGGCGTGTCCAGCGGCGCGGCCGATTTTACGCGCGACATCCTGGCCCGCCTCGGCGACGTGGCCTTCTGGCAGATCAACATGCGCCCGGGCCGCCCCATGGCCTTTGGCCGGATTGCCAGCGAGGGCGACACGGCCTTGCTGCTGGGCCTGCCCGGCAACCCCGTGGCCGTGATGGCGGCGTTTTATTTCCTCGCCCGCCCCACCCTGCTGCGCCTGATGGGCGCCGACGCGGACACGGCCAGCCTGCCCCTGCTGCAGGTGGCGGCGCAGGCACCGATCCGCAAGAAACGGGGCCGCACGGAATACCAGCGCGGCATCGTCGAGCGCGGCGCGGACGGGCGCCAGCACGTGCGCGTGACGGGCGCGCAAGGCTCGGGCATCCTGCGCTCGATGACGCAAGCCAATTGCATGATCGTGCTGCATGAAGCGCAAGGCCACGTGGCGGCCGGCGACCTCGTCGACGTTGTGCTGTTCCATGGCCTGATGTAAAGCAACTGCCCTCCCCCTCTCCTTGACGGCCCGCCCTGCGCGGGCCGTTTGCATTTCCCCTTCGCAATCAATTTCCTCCTGCGCGGCACACCTGCGCCCGCCGAGATAAAAATATTAATCATTTCTCATTAAAATAAATCAATAAACACAACACTAATTGTAATAATTTTATTTATTAGTTGATATTGAAGTTTCTTCGGTGATAACATTCGAACTCACGCAAAAGTTCAATTTTGATATTGTTTTCACGAGGAAACTAACAATGAAACACGGCCCATGGTTGGCGAGCACCTGCATGCTGGGTGCAGCAGTCCTATTCGGCATGTTATCTCTGGCTCCCCTGCCCGCGTATGCGAAAGGCGTGGCCCGCGCCGACGTGCTGGACAACTGCAACTGGAACCGTCCCGGCGTCGACCCGTTCATGGGTGACGTGGTGGCGGCCGTGGACCGCTATACGGATATCGCGCCGCCAGTGCGCGAACAATTGAAGGCGCGCATGCGCGCGCGCCAGTACGATGAGATCGTGGTGATCAGCCGCGACGCCATCCGCGGCAAGGGCAATTACAACGCGCGCATCAGCGACATGCATTTCGGCCCCGGCCGCGTCTGCCGCAACGTCACGCGTGCGGGCTGGAACGAGCAGATGCAGGAACGGGGCCTCGTGTATTGCGTGCAGGGCCAGTGCATCCTGGTGCCGACGATTTGCCGCAACGTCAGCCGCATCACGCAGGCGCCCGCGTCGGCGCCGCCGGCGGCCGGTGGTGCTGCTCCCGGCGGTGCAGCACCACCGGCCGCCGCGCCCGCCGCCCCGGAAACGGCAGGCGTGCCCCTGATCGACAATCCCGACGCCTTGCGCGGCGGCTCGTTCACGGGCGGCGCCATGCCGCCCGAGGTGGCCAGCATTCCTTTCCTGCCCTTCGATTACGTGCGTACCGTCAGCGATATCGGCCCGCCGGCCGGCATGGGTGGTGGTGGTGGTGGTGGTGGCGGAAGCGTGCCGCCGGACCGGGGCAGCAGCATCATCGTGCCGCCCACCGTGATCATCCCTAGCTTGCCACCGACGGTGCCGACCGTCTTGCCGGCCGTGCCGGAACCGCAAACCTGGGGCATGCTGCTGGCGGGACTGGCGCTGATCGGCTACAGCGCGCTGCGCCGCCGCACTGCGCGGGCAGCCTGAGGCGGCGCGCTACTCGCCGTCGCCGGCGCCGCCGTCCGCCTTACCCAGCAGCAAGGCGGCCGCCTCGCCCGGCAAGGCTTCCACGGATTTCAATTTGCGCGCCATCTGGCGGCTGCGCACTTCCGCGCTTTCGATATTCTTCGCCGCCTTTTCCAGGGTCAGCCGGGTTTGCGACAGCACGTCGCCGAACTTGCCGAACTCCGTCTTGACGGCGCCCAGCACTTGCCACACTTCGGACGAGCGCTTTTCCAGCGCCAGGGTGCGGAAACCCATCTGCAGACTGTTGAGCAAGGCCGTCAGGGTCGATGGCCCGGCAATGCTGACCCGGTGCACGCGCTGCAATTCGTCGGCCAGGCCCGGGCGGCGCAGCACTTCCGCATACAGTCCCTCGGTAGGCAGGAAGAGGATGGCGAAATCCGTCGTCAGCGGCGGCGCCAGGTATTTCTCGGCGATGGTTTTCGCTTCGCCCCGCACGGCCCGCTCCAGTTCGCGGCCGGCCAGGGCCACGGCGTCCGCATCGGCCCGCTCGGCCGCCTCGACCAGGCGCTCATACTGTTCCTTGGGAAATTTCGCGTCGATGGGCATCCACACGGGCGGCCCGCCGTCGACCATGCCCGGCAGTTTCAGGGCGAATTCCACGCGCGCGCCGCTGCCCGGCAACGTTTCCACGTTCTTCGCGTACTGGTCGACAGTAAGTACCTGCTCCAGCAGCATTTCCAGCTGCACTTCGCCCCAGGTGCCGCGCGTCTTGACGTTGGTGAGCACCCGCTTCAAATCGCCCACGCCCAGCGCCAGCTGCTGCATTTCGCCGAGTCCCTGGTGGACTTTTTCCAGCCGCTCCGACACTTGCTGGAACGAGGCGGAAAGGCGCGTTTCCAGCGTCGCGTGCAGTTTCTCGTCGACCGTCTTGCGCATTTCTTCCAGCCGCGCGCCATTGTCGGCCTGCAAGTCGCGGATCTTGTTCTCCAGCGTGGCGCGCACTTCCAGCATGCGCTGCGCATTCGATTCCGTCAGCTGGGCCAGGGTCTGATTGGTACTTTCGGCAAAGCGCGCCAGGCTTTGCGCCTGCTCTTCGCGCCCCACTTTCCCCTGCGCCTGCATCTGCGTGCGCAGGCTGTCGAGCTGCTGCAGGGTCGCCGCCTGGAATTGCGCCAGGCCGGCCGCCAGATCTTGCCGCGTCGCTTGCGCCGACGCCTGCAATTGCAGCCGCACTTCGCGCTCGACCCGGTCGATGCGTTCCAGACTTTGCTGCTGGTGCTGCTGCACCAGCGCCAGGGTGGTGGCGCCATCGCCGGCCGCGCCACGCGGGCGCAGCAGCAGCAAGAGCAACAGGACGATGGCGGCGATGGCGGCGCCCAGCAGGCTGTAGAACTCGATTGGGCTCATGGGATCAGTCAGCTTTATTGCGCATCCAGTCGGCCGTCTGATAGAACGATTCCATCAGGCGCACGCGCAAGGATTCTTCGATGCCCGTGTCTTCCATGGCCCAGGCCATGGCGCGCAGCCACTGGTCGCGCTCGCTGGTGCCGATGGCATACGGCAAGTGACGGGCGCGCAGGCGCGGGTGGCCGAATTTCTCGATATACAAATCCGGGCCGCCCATCCAGCCCGTCAGGAAGAAATACAGCTTGTCGCGCGAGCCGTCCGTCGAGGGCGGATGCATGACGCGGATGCCGGCGAACTCGGCTTCGAGTTCCATCAAGTCATAAAAACGGTCGACCATTTCACGCAGCACGGGGGCGCCGCCGATGGTCTCGTACAGGGTGGGGGCAGTGGTATCAGTCATGGCCGCCATGATAGCGCAAGCATCGGCGCTCCATGCAGCGCCAGCGCTCCCTGCCGCAATAAATGGCAATATACTTGACTGATCAAGCTTTCATCAACTACCATGCAATTTTAAAACAGGGACAAGATGAATATGCCAACCGCCACAGACACTGATTTGCTGCGCAATACCAACTTCCGCTGGCTGCTGGGCGGCGGACTCGTCTCCATGCTGGGCGACCAGTTCAGCCTGCTGGCCCTGCCCTGGCTCGTGCTGAGCCTGACGGGCGATAGCCTCAGCCTCGGTATCGCCGTGGCCCTGATGGGCGCACCGCGCGCCGTGCTCATCTTGCTGGGCGGCACCATCGCCGACCGTTATTCGCCCCGGCGCGTGCTGCTGCTGAGCAAATATGCGAACGCCGCCATCCTGCTGGCACTGGCGGGACTGCTGGTGCTGGACCTGGCCAGCCTGGCGCTCGCGTATGCGGCCGCGCTGGCGCTGGGCATCGCGTCCGCCTTCGGCATTCCGGCCGGCACGGCCATCCTGCCGCAAGCCGTGCCTGCACCTACGTTGCAGAAAGCCAATGGCTTGCAGATGGGTGCGCGCCAGTTGTCCTTGCTGGCCGGTCCGCTGCTGGCGGCGCTCGTGCTGGGTGCCCACGGTAACGGGCAGCACACCTCCATGGCGGCGCTGGCCGCCGCCTTCGCCATCGATGCGCTGACGTTTGTGTTTTCCGCGTGGACCTTGCGCCAAGTCAAGCTACGGCCCCTGGCTGCGGCTGCGGCGCCGCAAGGCATGTGGCGCGACATGGCGGCGGGCCTGGCCATGGTGTGGCGCGACTTGCCCCTGCGCAGCTGTTATGCCTACTGGGCCGTGGTGGCATTCTTCGTCATGGGTCCGCTGCAAGTCGCCTTGCCCGTGCTGGCCAGCGAGCGCCTGCACGGCGCCGCGGCGCTGGGCATGCTGATGGGCGCGCACGGCGCCGGCACCCTGGCCGGCATGCTGGCGTCCAGCCTGGGCGGCGCCTGGCTGCGCCGCCATTTCGGCGCCACCTTGCTGCTCGTCGACGCCGTCGTGGCTTGCCTGCTGATGGCGCTGGGACAAATCGGCGCGTCCTGGCACGGCGCGGCCCTGCTGGCCGTCACGGGAGTGCTGGGCGGCTATGTGCAGGTGGCCATCTTTACGTGGATACAGCGGCGCGTGGCGCCCGCCATGCTGGGCCGGGCGATGGCTGTGTTCATGGGCATCTTCCTGGGACTGGCGCCCCTGTCGGCGGCGGCCACGGGTGCGCTGCTGCGCCACGTGAGCGTTGGCGAGCTGTTCTGCGTCGGCGGCGCCCTGCTGCTGGCCGCCGCCATCGCCGCCGCCCTGTTCACGGATATTGCCCACATCGCAAGCACCGATTACGTCACCCAAGCTTAAGGAAATCACAACATGGATAAAACACAGCAAGCAGCCTTGAAAGCAGCTTACCGGCAACAAGCGCCCGCGCTGGGCATCATCGCGCTGCGCCACCTGCCCAGCGGGCGCACCCTGCTCGAACGCAGCCGCAACGCACCCGGCGCGCTGAACCGCCACCGCTTCGAACTCACGCTGGGTACGCACCGCAACGCCCGCCTGCAGGCGGACTGGCGGCGCGACGGCGCGGCGGCTTTTCGCTTCGACATCATCGACACCGTCGATCAATCCGCCGATCCCGCCTTCGATGCGGACGCCGAACTGGACGCCCTGCTGGCGCTGCACCAGGCGCAGCTGCTGGAACAGGGACAAGCACGCTATTGAGCGGCCATGCTTTACACTTGCGCACTCACGCACTGCGCAGCAAATGAAAAGGATGTCATGACCGAACACACTCTCCCGACGCCGGACGGCGGCGGCGCGCTGGACTTTTGCCTGCGCCTGGCGCGCGCCCAGGCGCTCATCGTGCGCCGCTTCGACAGCATCCTGGGCAATCTGCACGGCCTGAGCTTCAGCGATTACCAATTGCTGTACCACTTGCAGCGGGCGCCCGGCGGACGCCTGCGCCGCATCGACCTGGCCGAGCGCCTGGCGCTGACGGCATCCGGCATCACGCGCTCGCTGATGCCGCTGGAAAAAATCGGCCTGGTGGCGCGCCAGGCCGATGCACGCGATGCGCGCGTCGGCTACGCCGCCATCACCGAGGCGGGACTGGCATTGCTGGCGCACGCGCATACGACGGCACAGGCGCTGGGACAGGAATTGCTGGGCAATGCCAGCGCGGACCAGCTGGCGCCCCTGTCCATGCTGCTGGGCACGATCGCCGGCAACCAGCCCGCCAACGGCTGACGCGCGCTACACCAGCGCCAGCTTGCGCAGGCGCCGCGTCGAGGGCCAGCGCGCCATGCCCGTCTCGTCGCGGATGGCGGCGCAGGCGGCCAGCACCCTTGCGCACTCGTCCTCGCGCAAGCCCGCATTCAGGGTCAGGCGCACCAGCGAACGGTTCTTCGGCGTGGCTGGCGCACAGAAGACGGCGCCATAGATGCCGTGCCGTTCCAGCGCCTTGCGCAGGATCAAGGTATCGGGTTCGCTGCCCGCTTCCAGCGCGATGATCTGCTCGGTGCCGTCGCTGACGTTGTAGCCGAGATCCGTCAACCCCTGGCGCAGCTGCACGCTGTGGCGGTGCAGCGCGGCGCGGCGGCCATCGGCGGCGCGGATGAAGTCGAGCGCCGCATCGAACCACGCCAGCTCGTGTTCGAGCAGGCAGGAACTGAAGATGGCGGGCCGCGAGGCGGACAAAAAATAGCCCTTGAAACGGGCCGAACAGGTAATCAGCCCCGCCCGGCCCGCGAACGCCTTGGCCAGCGACGCCGTGCGGAAATGCACGCGCTCGGCCAGGCCCAGCTCCGCCACCAGCCCCGCGCCCTGCGGGCCGTGCGTGCCCAGCGAGTGCGACTCGTCGACGATCAGCATGCTGCCGCTGCGTTCGGCAATTTCCACCATGTCCAGCAGCGGCGCCACGCTGCCGTTGGTGCTGTACAGCGCATCGACGATGATGATGCCGGGGCCATGCTTGTCGAGCTGGCGCTGCAGGTGGGCGCCATCGTTGTGCAGGAAGGCGACGGGCACGGCTTGCGCCGATTGCACGCCTTCCCACAACGACGCATGCGCCTGCATGTCGAGGTACACGGGGATGCCGGGTCCGGCCAGGCTTTGCAGCAAGCCCACGTTGGCGGCCCAGCCCGACTGCGCCAGCACGCACGCCTCGCTGCCGAGAAAATCCGCCAGCTTGTGTTCCAGCCGGTGCTGGCGGCTGCCTTCCTGCAGGAACACGGACGACATCAGCATGGCGCCGCCGCCCTGCAAGACGCGCGCCTGGGCCGCCAGCAGCGCCGCCTCGCCGGCGATGTTCAGGTAATCATTGCCTGCCAGCATGACCGCACCGGCCGGCACGGCTTGCCATTCATGCAAGTGCTCGCCGCCGAGCAGCTTCTCGATGCGCTCGACATAGTGCTCATCCATGCGCGCGCGCACGAAGGCGGGCATCCTTTGCTCGGCATGGATGGCGCGGGACGGCAGAGGGGAAATAGCGTTTATCATAGGAACTCCTGATTGGTTGCGGTGGGAACTACCGCATCCAACATGCGCGAGTCATCCGGCAAGCGTTTGATACAGCTCAACAGTTGTGCCGATATTGTGCTGATACAGAGGGAACCCGCCGATCATGTTGCATTGACACGCCTCAACGAACACGCCCCTCTGATCATGATGCATGCGCAGTCCCCTTCCGGAAAACGGTGGCAAGGCAAGCTGCTCCAGCCTTTCCTGCATTTCCACGACGCCATCGAACACACGCCGGTGCGGCGCGCTCAGGTGCGCACCCTGGCGCTCATCGGTGCACTGGGCATGCCCATGTACTACGCGCTGTGGCATTATTTCTTTCCGCAAGAATACGAGTCGCCGCTGCTGCGCACCATCTCCGCCCTGCTGTTCCTGCCCGCGCTGTGGCCTGACCGCTTCAGCAATACCTGGTTCAGCGTCTACCTGTTCCTGGGGCTGACCTTCGAACTGCCGTTTTTCTTTACATATATGTTCCTGATGAACCACGCCTCGAGCATGTGGGCGCATTCGCTGCTGGTGGCGCTGGTCGTGCTGTTTCATTTCGATACGCGCATCGCCGTGCTGGCCTACCTGGGCGGCACCCTGCTGGCTTGCCTGGCGTTTGCCGTGGCCGGCGATCCCGCCTTCCTGCTCAGCCGCGACGTCTTGCAGCAATTGCCCGTGCACTGGTTCACGATTGCCGTGCTGTCCGTCGTCAAGGTGGGCCGCAACGTGGGCGCGCAGGAGAAACTGGCCGGGCTGGCGGCCGGCCTGGGCAGCGTGGCGCACGAATTACGCACGCCTCTCGTCAGCGTCGAGGCGAATGTGCGCGGCCTGCAGCGCGGGCTGCGGCAAAACCTGCAAGGGCAGCCGCCGGACGAGGCCAGCCGGGAAGCGCTGGCGCGCATCCAGTTCGAAGTGCGCCATATGCACCACATGATCGATCTGTTCCTGCTCAGCGCCAGCGCCGTCAACCGCAAGCTCGAAGCCAACGAGGCGGTGGCCATGCACGACAGCGTGACGGCCGTGCTGCGCCGCTACCCGTTTACCAGCACGGCCCAGCGCGACATCGTCAAGGTCGACGTGCGCGCCGATTTCACGTTTCCCGGCCAGTCCGAGCTGTGCGTGGTCATCCTGCTGAATCTGCTGCGCAATGCCTTGAAAAGCATCCACCGCGCCGGCAAGGGAAGAGTGCGCATCATCATCGATGGCGCCCATCCCGTGCCGCGCCTGCTGTTCATCGATACGGGCTGCGGCATCGCGGCCAGCCGCCTGCCGCTGATCTTCGACCGCTTCTATTCGTATCCCTCGCATAACGGCAGCGGCATCGGCCTGGCCCTGTGCCGGCAAATCATGCAAGCCTGGCAGGCGCGCATCCGCTGCGTCGCGCGCGAAGGCGCCTACGCCATCTTCGTGCTGGAATTTCCCCAGCCCCTGCCCGTGCCCACGCACAACCGTTTTCCATCCATCCACCGCGCGAGGTGACGCATGCAACTGCCCGTCTACACCCATCCGACCCTGACCGTATTGATCGACGACAGCGATTCCTTCCTGAAAAGCCTGGCGTTCCAGCTCGATCCCGGCCTGGCGCGCAAGACTTTCCACGACACGAGCAGCGCGCTGCACTGGCTGCGCCAGAGTACGCAGCCGGGCGAGACGCCGCTGCACGTCAATTTCGACACGCAAAACCTGCCGCCCGACCAGTGCAACGTGGCGCTCGACATCGAACGCATCTGGCGCATCAGCGGCCAGGCGCAGCGCTTTGCCGTGCCGTCCGTGCTGGTGGTCGATTATTCGATGCCGCAGATGAATGGCCTGGAATTCTGCCAGGCCGTGCGCGACTTGCCGTGCAAGAAGATTCTATTTACGGGCGCGGCCGATGAAAAGGTGGCCGTGACGGCCTTCAACCGGGGCTTGATCGACCGCTACATCAAGAAGAGCGACGACGATGCGCTCGACATCCTGGAACAGGAAATCGTTGCCCTGCAGCGCGAATTCTTCCTGCAGCAATCCGAAACCGTGCGCGATCTGCTGATGCTGCACGACTACAGTTTCCTGCAAGACGAGGCGCTGGCCGCCGTCGTGCACGAGCTGTGCCAGCGCCACGGCTTCGTCGAGTTTTATATTTTCCCCAATCCCAGCGGCATCCTGTTCTTCACGCGCGACGGCCACGCCAAGCTGATGATCATCGAGACGGAACGCAGCCTGCACACGCAGTATGAAATGGCGCGCGACAGCGACGCGCCCGATTCATTGCTGCAGGCCCTGCTGGAAATGCGCGTGATTCCCTACTTTTCCGACGCCAACAGCGACGGCATGTACGCGGCGCAGATAGGCGAGAACTGGTTTCGCTACTGCGCCGCGCCCACCATCTGCCTGGGCGGCGTGACGTATTTCTGGGCCCTGTTCGACGTGCCGGCGCACCAGCTGGGGCAGCCGGTGATGTCCTACGCGCAATTTCTGCGCGCAGGCGCGGGCGACGGCGTCATTGTTTAGCCTTCCCTTAAGGTCTGCAGCGGCGGATGTTTCAAGACATTGCGCAAACCCAGCCAGCCGCCGGCGATCGCGCACAGGGCGCCGGCCAGCAGGCCAAAGGCCCACACGCCCGGCGCGAAGCTCCAGGCGAACTTGAACTGGTACGTCGCCAGCGCCCAGCCCATGGCCGCCGCGCCCGATGCGGCCAGCAGGCCGGCCAGCGCGCCGACGAGGGAAAACTCGATCAGCTGCGCCTGTGCCAGCTGGCGCCGCGTGGCGCCCAGGGCGCGCAGCAGTCCCGCTTCGCGCGTGCGCTCGTCCTGCGAGCCCATCAAGGCCGCATACAGCACCAGCAAGCCCGAGGCCAAGGTAAAGGCAAACAGGAATTCGACGGCCGTCACCACCTGGTCCAGCACGCCCTGAATTTGTTTGAGCACGCCGCCCACGTCGACCACCGTCAAATTCGGATAGTCGCGCAGCAGGGCGTTGCCCAGGTCCGCCTGCGCGGGCGGCAGGCGGAAGGCCGTGATCCACGTCTGCGGCGTGTCCGCCATGGCGGCCGGATTGATGATGACAAAGAAATTGACGCGCATCGAGCCCCATTCCAGCTTGCGCAAGCTGGTAATGGCCGCTTCGACGCTCTGACCGGCAATGTCGAAGCGCAGCTTGTCGCCCAGCTTCAGCTTCAATGTCTTGGCGATGCCCTCTTCCACCGACGCCTCCGCTGGCGCGCCGGGCTTGTCGCTGAACCACTTGCCGGCCACGAGCTTGTTTTCTTCCTGCATCGTGGCCATCGTCGACAGATTGAATTCGCGGTCGGCCAGGCCCTTGGCGCGGTCATCCTCGTACGTGCTTTCCGTGATGGCGTTGCCGTTCACGGCCACCAGGCGCCCGCGTATCATCGGATACAAAGGCGCATTGGCCACGCCCGCCTGCGCCAGGCGCGCGGCGATCGGGTCCTTCTGCTCGGGCAGGATATTGATCATGAAGCGGTTCGGCGCATCGGGCGGCGTGGCGTTGCGCCAGGCCACCATTAGGTCGCCGCGCACCACCGTCAGCAGCAGCAAGGCCATCAGGCCCAAGGCCAGCGACACCACCTGGATGACGGTGGCGCCCGGGCGGCGCTGCAATGACGTGACGGCAAAGCGCCAGCCCTGATGCCTGAAGGCGCCGCGCAGGCTTTTCAGCGACTTGATGCCCAGCCAGCCGGCCAGGCCGAACAGCGCGAAGCCGCCGAGGAAGCCGGCCGCCGTCAGCAAGGCCAGTTTCACGTCGCCCGCCTGCCACAACAGCAGCACGACGAAGGCGGCAATGCCGAGGCCGTAGGTGGCCAGGGCCAGCGCCTGCGGCGGCTCCTGTTCGCGGCGGATCACGCGGTTGTGCGGGACATTGCGCAACTGCAAAATCGGCGGCAGGGCAAAGCCCAGCAACAGCAGCATGCCGGTTGCCACGCCCTGCAGCGCGGGCAGCATGGAGACGGGCGGCAAGTCGCTCTGCACGAGCTTGCCCAGCAACTCCAGCAGCACCAGGTGGCCGCCGAAGCCCACCAGCACGCCGATCACGCTGCCCACCAGGCCCACCAATAAAAATTCGATCATGTACATGGCCGTGACCTGGTTTTGCGTCAAGCCCAGGCAGCGCAGCATGGCGCAGGCGTCGAGGTGCCGCAGCATGAAGCGGCGCGCCGCCATGGCCACGGCGACGGCCGCCAGCATGGCCGACAGCAGGCCGACGAGCGACAGAAAACGGTCGGCGCGGTCCAGGGTCGATTGCATCTGCGGGCTGCCCGACTCCAGCGATTCGATGCGCACGCCTTTGATGGACTGCGCCTTGATCTGGCTTTCCAGCGAGGTTTGATATTGCGCAAGCTCGGCCGCCTTGGCGGGCGGCGCCGACAGCAGCAGCCGGTACGACACGCGCGAGCCGTTCTGCACCAGTGCCGTGGCGGCCAGGTCGCTCAAGGGCAGCATCACCCTCGGGGCGAAATTGAGGAACGATGCGCCGCGGTCCGGTTCGCTGGCGATCAGTTGCGTGACGGTAAAGGCCTTGTCGCCCAAGGTCAGGGTGTCGCCCAGCTTCGCGTTCAGGCTGGACAGGATCGCCGCATCGACCCACAGGGTACCCGGTGCGGGCACTTGGTCCGTCGGCTGGCCCACGGCATCCTGCGCTTCGCTCGCTTTGGTCGTGATTTTCAGCTTGCCCCGCTGCGGGTAGCCGGGCGAGACGGCCTTGATGGACGCCAGTTGCGACAGCGATCGCTCGCCCTCGCCCGCCTGCGCCATGCTGGGGAACGTCACCGTGTCGGCCAGGATAAAACCGCGCTTCTGCGCTTCGGCGCGCCAGGCCGCATTGACGGGCTGGTCGGCGCTGATGACGAGGTCGGCCCCCAGCAGCTGGTGCGCGTCGCGGTTCAGGCCCGCGCGCAGGCGGTCGACGAAGAAGCCGACGGCCGACAGGGCCGCCACGGCGACGATCAGCGCGACGAGCAGGAAACGCAGTTGCCCGGCGCGCCAGTCGCGGCCGGTCATTTTCAGGGAGAGGCGGAACATGGGCGGCGGGTCTTTATGCGAGTTGGTTGTGATGCGTTATTGCGCGATGCCGTGGGCGGCCGCGTACTGCGCGAAATACGCATCGACGGTGGCAAGAAACGCGTCTTTTTGCGCCTGCGGCAGGAAGGCGGCGATGAAACCGTTGCGCGCCAGGCGTTGCGCGTGCGACAGGCCCAGCGGCAGCGCGTCGAAGATGGCGTCGAAATTGTCGTTCATGTAGCCGCCGAAATAGGCGGGATCGTCCGAGTTCACCGTCACCAGCAGACCCGCGTCGAGCAGTTGCACCAGGTTATGGTCATGCATCTGGTCGAACACGCGCAGCTTGGTGTTCGACAGGGGGCAGACGGTGAGCGCGATCTGTTCGCGCGCCAGGCGGGCCGTCAGTTCCGCGTCTTCCAGGCAGCGTACGCCATGGTCGATGCGTTCGACTTTCAAGTCGTCAAGCGCCGTGCGGATGTAGGCCGGCGGGCCTTCCTCGCCCGCGTGGGCCACCAGGTGCAGGCCCAGCTCGCGGCAACGGGCAAATACGCGCGTGAACTTCTCGGGCGGGTTGCCCACTTCCGAGGAATCGAGGCCGATGCCGATGAACTTGTCGCGGTGCGGCAGCGCATCTTCCAGGGTCTCGAACGCCTCTGCCTCGCTCAGGTGGCGCAGGAAGCACAGGATCAGGGCTGCGCTGACGGGGCTGTCCTGGCAGGCACGGTGGATGCCGTTGATCACGTCGGCCATCGGCACGCCGCGCGCCGTATGCGTTTGCGGGTCGAAGAAGATTTCCGTGTGCAACACGTTATCGGCTTCGGCGCGGCGCAGGTAGGCTTGCGTCATGTCATAGAAATCCTGCTCTTTCAAGAGCACGCTTGCGCCAGCGTAATAAATGTCGAGAAAAGACTGTAAATCCGTAAAAGCATAGGCGCTGCGCAAGTGTTCCACAGATTCATAGCCCAGCGGCACGCCATTGCGCTCGGCCAGTGCGAAAATCAGTTCTGGCTCCAGCGAGCCTTCGATATGGATATGCAATTCGGCTTTCGGCATGCCGCGGACGATCGCGCGCAATTGGGGGTTCATCATGGGTGTTCCTTATAGGGTGGCGATAAAAATGCTGGCACGCGCGCGCGGCGCGCAGGGCCATCAGACATGCAGGCATCTTAGCGCAAGATGGCCGGCCTCACCGGCGCCCGACCGCCGTGGCGCCGGCAACGGCAGCGCCACGGCACGCACCGGCACGCGCTGGCGAATTGTCGTATGATGATTTAAAAGGGACAAAAAGGTTCATTGAAATGGATGAAAAATTTGATGGTTTATCCAATTAAATCAACAATTTACAAACAAGTATTAAGGATATGCTGACATATCTTTTGACTTCCTGATCCTTTAGAGCAATAATAAATTTCATGGGGTAATGGTAGGTGCAACAAGCGCTATCAACAGTGAAAAAAAAGCCGGCTGGCCACGTCAGCGCACGGCATCAAGCGCCAGTTTTTTGGTCCGGGCAATCCGGACTCGCAAAGACAGCCGGGCTTGAAACAACAATAAAAATCGGTACGGGGTACAGGAAAAGTTCAGACGGCAAGCCCAGGCGAGTGCCAGGCGGGCGGCCATGGTGACTGGCAGTTCAGGTTTACATTAAAGGACATTGACATGACCATTTTTGATAACTATGCAGCACGCTACGAGCGTACCCGCGAAGAGGAAATGTCGCTCACCGAGTACCTGGCCCTGTGCAAGAAGGACAAGCTGACGTATGCCAGCGCGCCCGAACGCATGCTGGCCGCCATCGGCGAGCCGCAGCTGGTCGACACGCGCAACGACACGCGCCTGTCGCGCATCTTCGCCAACAAGGTGATCAAGATCTATCCTGCCTTCCGCGAGTTCTACGGCACCGAGGAAGTCATCGAACAAGTCGTCTCCTACTTCCGCCACGCGGCGCAAGGCCTGGAAGAACGCAAGCAGATCCTGTACTTGCTGGGGCCCGTCGGCGGCGGCAAGTCGTCGATCGCGGAAAAACTCAAGTCGCTGATGGAACACGTGCCCTTCTATTGCCTGAAAGGCTCGCCCGTCAACGAATCGCCGCTGGGCCTGTTCAACGAGGAAGAGGACGGCACCATCCTCGAAGAGGATTACGGCATCCCGCGCCGCTACCTGCGCAACATCCCCAGCCCGTGGGCCGTGAAACGCCTGCATGAATACAATGGCGATATCAACCAGTTCCGCGTCGTCAAGCGCTATCCGTCCGTGCTCAAGCAAATTGCCATCTCGAAAACGGAGCCGGGCGACGAAAACAACCAGGATATTTCCTCGCTGGTGGGCAAGGTCGACATCCGCAAGCTGGAAGACTATGCGCAGGACGACCCCGACGCCTACAGCTATTCGGGCGGCCTGTGCCTGGCCAACCAGGGCTTGATGGAATTCGTGGAAATGTTCAAGGCGCCCATCAAGGTGCTGCATCCGCTGCTGACGGCCACGCAGGAAGGCAACTACAAGGGCACGGAAGGCTTCGGCGCGATACCGTTCGACGGCATCATCCTCGCCCACTCGAACGAGTCGGAATGGAAGACGTTCAAGAACAACCGCAACAACGAGGCGTTTCTTGACCGTATCTATATCGTCAAGGTGCCGTACTGCCTGCGCGTGTCCGACGAAATCAAGATCTATGACAAGCTGGTGGCCAATTCCTCGCTGGTGAAAGCCCCGTGCGCGCCCGGCACCCTGCGCATGATGGCGCAGTTCGCCATCCTGTCGCGCCTGAAAGACCCGGAAAACTCGAGCATTTTCTCGAAGATGCTCGTCTACGATGGCGAAAACCTCAAGGATACGGACCCGAAAGCCAAGTCCATGCACGAATATGTCGATTACGCGGGCGTGGACGAGGGCATGAACGGGCTGTCGACGCGCTTTGCCTTCAAGATCCTATCGAAAGTGTTCAACTTTGACAATTCCGAAGTGGCCGCCAATCCCGTGCACTTATTATATGTACTGGAACAGCAGGTAGAGCGCGAGCAGTTCGCGCCGGAACTCGAGCAGCGCTACTTCTCCTATATTAAAGAGCACCTGGCGCAGCGCTACGTGGAATTCATCGGCAAGGAGATCCAGACGGCGTACCTGGAAAGCTATTCGGAATACGGGCAGAATATTTTCGACCGCTATGTGACGTTCGCCGATTTCTGGATACAGGACCAGGAATACCGCGATCCGGACACGGGCGAAAGTTTTGATCGCGAATCGCTAAACAATGAGCTGGAAAAGATCGAGAAGCCGGCGGGTATTTCCAATCCGAAGGATTTCCGCAACGAAATCGTCAACTTCGGGCTGCGTGCGCGGGCCTCGAACGGCGGCAAGAATCCCGCCTGGACCAGTTATGAAAAGTTCCGCACGGTGATCGAAAAGAAAATGTTTTCGAATACGGAGGAATTGCTGCCCGTAATTTCCTTCAATGCCAAGGCCAGTGCCGACGATGCCAACAAGCACGCCGACTTCGTGGCCCGCATGGTGGAAAAAGGCTATACGGCCAAGCAGGTACGCCTGTTATGCGAATGGTACTTGCGAGTACGCAAGTCATCCTAGCGCGGACAGCGGAGGCGCGCTCCGGCCTGACGACCGGCGGGGCGCGCAAGACGAGAAGCAAGGAGGCACCCTTTGACATACCTTATCGACAGGCGCTTGCAAAGCAAGAATAAATCCGCCGTCAACCGCGAGCGTTTCCTGCGGCGTTACAAGGGCCAGATCAAGGATGCCGTGGGGCGCGCCATCAAGGGGCGCTCGATCACGGACGTCGAGAATGGCGAGAAGGTCAGCATCCCCGTCAAGGACGTGGGCGAACCGTCGTTTGGCCACGCGCATGGCGGCGTATGGGAAGTGGTCAATCCCGGCAACAAGGAATACCTGAAAGGCGACCAGATCGCCCGGCCGAAAGGCGGCGGTGGCGGCGGGCGGGGCAAGGCGGGCAATAGCGACGAGACGACGGAAGACGATTTCATCTTCGAATTGTCGCGCGAAGAATTCATGAATTATTTCTTCGAAGACCTGGAATTGCCGCACATGGTGAAAACCCAGCTGACGGCCACCACGGAATTCAAGAACCAGCGCGCCGGCTACAATATGTCGGGCACCCCATCGAACATCCACGTGCTGCGCTCCCTGCGCGGCGCGCTGGGCCGGCGCATCGCCGTCGGCGGCGGCGCCCGCAAGCAGCTGGCGCAGGCCGAGGAAGACCTGGCGGCCCTGCTGCACGAAGGCGCGCCCGACAGCGACCCGCTCGTCACGGAACTGCGCCGCCTGATCCACCACCTGCACACGCGCCTGCTGGCGATTCCCTTCATCGACCCGTTCGACCTGCGCTACAGCAACCGCATCAAGGTGCCCAAGCCGATGACGCAAGCCGTCATGTTCTGCATCATGGACGTCTCCGGCTCCATGGACGAATCGCGCAAGGACACGGCCAAGCGCTTCTTCATCCTGTTATATCTGTTCCTCAAGCGCGTCTACGACAAGATCGAGGTGGTCTTCATCCGCCACCATACGGCGGCGGCGGAGGTCGACGAGCATGAATTCTTCAATTCGCGCGAGTCCGGCGGCACCGTCGTGTCGTCCGCGCTGCACTTGCTCAACACCATCATCGACGAACGCTATGGCGCCGGGCAATGGAACAGCTATGTCGCGCAGGCGTCCGACGGCGACAACTGGGACAACGATTCCATGCTGTGCCGCCAGTTGCTGATCAATACCATCATGCCCAAGGTGCAGTACTACACCTATGTCGAGATCACCGACGGCCCGCAGCAAAACCTGTGGGAGCAATATGCGGGCGTGCTCGACCATCACGCCCATTTCGCCATGCAAAAGATCGTCACGCCGGCCGATATCTACCCGGTCTTCCGCGAACTGTTCAAGAAACAGGTGAAATGATGAGTGCAGCCTTTGACCGCGCCAGCAATACTCCGGGCGAACCGTTCGTGCGCCTGCGCCACCCGAACGCCCTGCCCGAGCAGTCGGAATGGACGTTCGAGCTGATCGAGCAAATCCACGAGGAAATCCGCCGCGTAGCGAAACAGTTTGGCCTCGACACCTATCCGAACCAGCTGGAAATCATTACGGCCGAACAGATGATGGATGCCTACACCTCGGTCGGCATGCCCGTCTCCTACAACCATTGGTCGTTCGGCAAGCATTTTCTTTCCACCGAGAAAAGCTACAAGCGGGGCCAGATGGGCCTGGCCTACGAGATCGTCATCAACTCCAATCCGTGCATCGCCTATTTAATGGAGGAAAACAGCCTGACCATGCAGTCGCTGGTGATCGCGCATGCGGCCTACGGCCATAACTCCTTCTTCAAGGGCAATTACCTGTTCCGTGCCTGGACGGATGCGGACGCCATCATCGACTATATGGTGTTTGCCAAGAATTACATCGCCGAATGCGAACAGCGCCATGGCGTCGATGCCGTGGAATTGCTGCTCGACTCGTGCCACGCCATCCAGAACTATGGCGTGGACCGCTACAAGCGCCCGGCGAAACTGTCGATGGCGAAGGAATATGCGCGCCAGAAAGAGCGCGAAGCCTATGTGCAGTCGCAGATCAACCAGCTGTGGCGCACCCTGCCCCGGCGCGACGAGGACGACGACGAGGACGACCAGCGCAAGGCCGCTCCCCGCTTTCCGCCCGAACCCGAGGAAAACCTGCTGTACTTTATCGAGAAGTACGCGCCGCTGCTGGAACCGTGGCAGCGCGAGATGGTGCGCATCGTGCGCAAGATTTCCCAGTATTTCTATCCGCAGCGGCAAACCCAGGTCATGAACGAAGGCTGGGCCACCTTCTGGCATTACACGATATTGAACCAGCTCTACGACGAAGGCGTGGTGGGCGACGGCTTCATGATGGAATTTCTGAAAAGCCATACCAACGTGGTCTACCAGCCGCCCATCGACAGCCCGTATTACAGCGGCATCAACCCGTATGCGCTGGGTTTTGCCATGATGAGCGACATCCGCCGCATCTGCGAGCATCCGACGGACGAAGACCGCGCATGGTTCCCCGACATGGCCGGCAGCGACTGGCGCAAGAGCCTGGACTTTGCCATGCGCAATTTCAAGGATGAAAGCTTCATCGCCCAGTATTTGTCGCCGCGGCTGATCCGCGAATTCCACTTCTTTGCCGTCCTCGACGACGACAAGAATGAAAAGCTGGCCATTTCCGCCATCCACGACGATGCCGGCTACCGCTACGTGCGCCAGCAGCTGGCCGAACAGTACAACCTGGGCAACCGCGAGCCGAACATCCAGGTCTGGTCCGTCAATACGCGCGACGACCGCGCATTGACCTTGCGCCACACGCAGTTCCAGCGCCGCCCGCTGAACCAGCAGGCGGCCGAGGTGCTCAAGCACGTGGCGCGGCTGTGGGGCTTTGATGTCCACCTCGATACGGTCGACCCGCAGGGCGTCGTCCTGGGCACCTTGAATTGCCGGCGGGAAAAACGCAACCGGCGCGACGACCCTGCCGTCCGGCCATGAAATGATTTATTGATAATAATCAATGGCAAGAATATAAGCGTTTCCTATGCCTACATAGGAATTCCGTATGGCCTGGCGGCGTCAAAAGGGCTGCCGGGACCGCCTTTTTTGACCTGGATAAAGTCCCTTCCGCACCCGTTTGGTGCGCGCGTGCCGCTAAGTGGTCTGGTTCCGAGCTAAAACATTTCCAAAAGGAAAGATTTTCCTCCAAATTTAGCGGTTTCCATATTGAATATCACGAAATATAATTCCGCCAGATGGGCACATCGGAGAACTTAGCAGTGGTAGCCCAAAACGGCTGTAAAAAACCGATAAGACCGCCTTTTTTTATGTCCGAAAGCGTGCAAAGATGACATAAGCAAGTACGTTTTCAGGGCGCAAAAGCGCCAAAAATTTAACCGGTTTTAGGCGTTAAAAATCTGTGTAAAATAAAGAATTCGTATGTATAATTCGGCGACGTCCCGGATACGGCTGGAGCTTTGTGTCGTCATTTTGGGGTTCAGTTGCAAGACAAGAGATGGTATTTGGAGAAAGCAGGCATGAATTTTTCGAACGAGAAAAGTCCCAAGAACTACACAGGCATCACTATCGTTGTCCTGCTGCACGTTCTCGCGGCTTACGGGATCGTGACGGGCTTGGGCAAGCGGTTGGTCACCAAAATGATGGAACCGGTTGAAACCAAGATTATCGAGGAAGTCAAACCGCCTCCACCGAAGGATCTTCCACCGCCACCACCGCCGCCAGAAATGAAAGCGCCACCGCCGCCATTCATTCCGCCAGTCGAGGTGAACGTGCAGCAGCCGCCACCACAGCAGAACGTGATTGCAAATACGACTGCCGTGAAGCCAGCCACGAATGTATTGGCACCGCCAGCACCGCCTGCACAGCCTGCGCCAACTCCTGGACCAGCCAAATCGGTGCGTACGCCGGCCGTGGTTGACTTCAGTGTCTGCGAAAAGCCGGCTTATCCAAAGTCGTCGCAGCGCAATGAGGAAACCGGTGTGGTGACACTGTCGTTCCTGATCGGTGTAGACGGCAAGGTCGCTGATTCGAAGATCGTGAAGTCCAGCGGCTTCAGAGACCTGGACAAAGCCGCAGTGCAAGGTATTAGCCGCTGTACATTTAAGCCGGCAACAGTTGACGGCAAGCCGGAACAAGGCTGGCAGCAAATGCAATACGTTTGGTCGCTGGATTAAAACCCGAGGCAGTTATCCCCTGTCTCACACTATGATTTCGTTGTCATTACGTTCAGCGATCTGTTATTTTTAATTTTGGAGGAAGCATGTTTAAGAATACCCGTTTGTCCGCATTTTTTGCCGCGGTTCTGTTGTCCGTTACCGCTACTACCGCTCTGGTAGCAGCTCCGGCATTCGCTGACGCGCCAGCATCGGCTGCCGCTTCGGCTCCAGCGGCAGACGCTGCAGCAGCACCAGCACCAGCTGCTGACGCAGCCGCTCCAGCAGCAGACGCAGCAGCTCCAGCCGCTGACGCAGCAGCTCCAGCCAAAACCGAAGAAGTCCACAACCCGTTCGGCCTGCAAGCAGTGTGGGACGGCGGCTTCGTGCCACGCGCCACCCTGATCATCCTGGCCATCATGTCGATCGGCAGCTGGTACATCATCATCACCAAGCTGATGGATCAAATGAAGATCTTCAAGCAAGCGAAAGAAACCGCTGCCAAATTCTGGAAAGCTCCTTCGATCGCTGCTGGTTCGGCAACCCTGACCGAAGGCTCGCCATTCCGCTTCATCGCTGAATCGGGCACCAAGGCAACGGCTCACCATGACGGCGCCCTGCTGGAACAAATCGACCTGTCGACCTGGGTGACGATGTCGATCCAGCGCGCTTCGGACAAAGTCCAGTCGCGTCTGCAAGATGGCCTGTCGTTCCTGGCAACCGTTGGTTCGACCGCACCGTTTATCGGTCTGTTCGGTACCGTTTGGGGTATTTATGGCGCGCTGACCAACATCGGCATGACCGGTAACGCGTCGATCGATAAAGTTGCAGGTCCAGTTGGTGAAGCACTGATCATGACCGCTTTCGGTCTGCTGGTCGCCGTTCCTGCCGTTCTGGGTTACAACTGGCTGGTGCGTCGTAACAAAACCGCAATGGAAGACGTACGCTCGTTCAGCGCCGACGTTCACTCGGTACTGATCTCCGGCGCAATGTCGACCAGCGAAGCTGGCCGTGCTGCCGGCGCTAAAAAGATCGGATAAGAATCATGTCGATGTCCGTCGGCTCCGACAGCGGAGATGAAGATCAAGTAATGTCAGAAATCAACACGACGCCGCTCGTCGACATCATGTTGGTTTTGCTGATCATTTTCTTGATCACCAGTCCGGTTGTCCTCAAATTGCAGAAAATCGATCTGCCGATCGAGGCCAACCAAGCCCTTCAAAGCAAGCCAGAAAACGTCAACATCGTTGTCAACAAGGATGGCGAGATTTATCTGGGCCAGAAGAAACTGAAAGATACGAGCGAACTGTTCGATTATCTGAAAGTTGAAGCAGTGAAAGTACCGCAGCCGGAAGTACACGTTCGTGGCGACCAAGAAACACGCTACGAATCGATCGGCCGGGTTATTTACACGACCCAACGTGCCGGGATCCAGAAGGTCGGCTTCATCACCGAACCACCTGACAAGGGCTGATAGCGACTGGCAGCGGCGTCCCGGCAACACGGGGACGCCACTGCCGGAAGCTGACCGGGCGGCAGTTTCGCCCGGTGCTTCGTTGGACTTCTTAAAGGAAACACTATGAGTATGAATGTCGGTTCGGGAAGCGCTCCAGGCGCGGATCCGGAACCAATGATGGAACTGAACATGACGCCCCTCATCGACGTGATGCTGGTGCTGATTATCATGTTGATCATCACGATTCCTAAGCAAAACCACTCGGTGAACTTGAACATGCCGGTCGGCACCCCGCCGCCACCGACAACCGAACCAGTGGTCGTCACGATCGATGTCGATTTTGACGGTACGATCTTGTGGGACAATCAGGTCGTTCCTGACCGCGCTTCGCTGGAAGCCAAGCTGAGCAACGTTGCTGCGCAAGCAGACCAGCCGGAAGTGCATCTGCGTCCGAACAAGCTGGTGGAATACAAAGTCGTCGCCGGTGTGATGGCGTCGGCGCAGCGTCTGGGCGTGACCAAAATCGGTCTGGTCGGCAACGAGCAATTCCAGTAAGCTGCAGCAATCAGGTTCTCTTTACATCCGAATAGGCAGGACTTCCTGCCTATTCGCTTTTTACTGAAAGACTTTCTTATGTCCAAGTTTCGTCTCGCTCATCTCGGCCTCGTCATGGCCGCTATCGGTTTTACCGCAGCAACTCCCGTAATCGGCCTGGGCTCGCTGGCATACGCCGCGGACACCGTGCGTGCCGAAGTGGGCAAGCCACTGCAAGAAGCGCAAAAACTCGCTAGCAGCGGCAAAAACAAGGAAGCGCTGGCCAAGCTGCGCGAAGCTGACAGCGTCGGCGGCAAGACCGCCTTTGAAAGCTACCAGATCGAGCGCGTGCGCGCCTCGGCCGCTGCCGCCGCCGGCGACAACGGCACCGCCATCAAGGCTTTCGAAGCCGTCATCAATTCCGGCCGCCTGAGCGCCGCCGAAGCCCCCAAATTCACGCAAGCGCTGGCAGGCATGTACTACCGCGCCAAGGACTGGCCGAACACCATCACCTGGATCAAACGTTCGCTGAAAGACCGCGAAGATCCACAGATGCGCGAACTGCTGATCCAGACCTACTACGTCAGCGGCAACTACGCCGAAGCGGCGAAAGAGCTGCAAGCGCGCGGCGGCAACTCGGAATCGAGCCTGCAAATGCTGGCCAACATCCAGTTGAAGCAGAACGACAAGGCCGGCTACGTGGCCACCCTGGAAAAACTGGCCGGCAGCTATCCGAAGACCAGCTACTGGGCCGACCTGCTGAACCGCGTTTCCGGCAAGCCTGGCTTCTCGCAACGCCTGGGCCTGGACGTCCAGCGTCTGCGCCTGGCCAACGGCCTGTTCACCAAGCCGTCCGAATACATGGAAATCAGCCAGTTGGCCTTGCAAGCAGGCAATCCTGGCGAAGCGCTGAGCATCATCGAACAGGGCTACAAAAAAGGCGTGCTGGGCACCGGCGCCGATGCCGCCCGTCACCAGCGCCTGAAAGACCTGGCCCTGAAGACCCAGGCTGACCTGAAGGCCAACGCCGCCAAGTCGGAAGCGGAATACGTCAAGAACAAGGACGCCGACAGCTTGAGCAAGCTGGGCTTCGCCCTGGTCTATGACGGCCAGGCAGAAAAAGGCCTGGGCCTGATGAATGACGCCGTGAAACTGGGCACCGCCAAGTATCCGGAAGAAGCCAAGCTGCACCTGGGCATCGCCTACATCCACGCCGGCAAGAAAGCCAACGCATCGACGGCACTCAAAGCCGTCAAGGGCACGGATGGCGCGGCTGACCTGGCCCGCTACTGGGCATTGATGAATAAATAAGATAATATCCCCAGGATATTGTCGGGCAGCTAGTCGAGTGCCCTCCACCAAAAGCGTTGCCGGCACCCTTGCCGGCAACGCTTTTTATCATTTCAGCAGGGAAATTACCCCTGCGGCCGCCCTGCCGGGTGTGCATCCCTGAAACAGTCCGTATAATCCCCCTTTTGGCACAGTTTTTCATCAGATTCCTATGAAGGTATTCCGCGGACTTCCCAATGCCCAGGCACGAGCGCCTTGCGCTCTGACCATCGGCAATTTTGACGGTGTCCACATCGGCCATCAGGCCTTGCTGGCGCGCGTGCGCGAAGCTGCCACCGAACTCGGCATCGAAGCGGCCGTGATGACGTTCGAACCGCACCCGCGCGAATTCTTCGCGCAGCGCGCGGGCGACCTGTCGAAGGCGCCGCAGCGCATCGCCAACCTGCGCGACAAGCTGCAGTCGCTGGACGACGCCGGCATCGACCGGGTCGTCGTCGAGCACTTCAGCGCCCAGTTCGCCGCCTTGACGCCGCAGGAATTCACGGAAAAAGTCCTCGTCGACGGCTTGCACGTGAAATGGCTGATGGTCGGCGACGACTTCTGCTATGGCGCCCGGCGCGCCGGCGACGTCGCCATGCTGCAGGAAGCGGGCCGCCAATATGGTTTCCACGTAGAAACTTTACCGACGGTGATGAATGGCAGCACGCGCATCTCCTCGTCGGCCGTGCGCCTGGCCCTGGCCGCCGGTGATTTCCCGCTGGCCACGCAGCTGCTGGGCCATCCGTACGCCATTTCCGGCCACGTCATCCACGGCCAGAAGCTGGGCCGCACCCTCGGTTTTCCCACCCTGAACCTGCGCGTGGCGCACCGCCCCGCCCTGTCCGGCATCTTCATCGTGCAAGTGCACGGCCTGGGACCAGTACCGCTGCCGGCCGTGGCCAGCCTGGGCGTGCGTCCCACCGTCGACGACAGCGGCCGCGTCTTGCTGGAAGTGCATCTGTTCGATTTCGCCCAGTCCTGCTACGGCAAGCTGGTACGCGTGGAGTTTTTGGAAAAGCTGCGCGACGAAGAAAAGTATGACGACTTGCCCACCCTGACGGCCGCCATCGAGCGCGACTCGAACCAGGCGCGCGCCTATTTTGAGCAGCGCAGCGGCGCCATTACCGCCACCGACCGAATTTGACGCCGGCCAACTCCGTCGCCTGGCGGCACCTGCCGCCGCAAACCATTCAATATCATTAAAGAAGACTATGTCCGATCAAAACAAGCCAGCCACGCCCAAGCAGAACAAGAAGCCTGAAAGCAAATACCCGGTCAACATGACGGAAACCCCATTCCCGATGCGCGGCGACATGGCCAAGCGCGAGCCGCAATGGGTACAGCAATGGCAAGACAAGAAGATTTATGAGCGCGTGCGCAAGGCTGCCGCCGGCCGTCCGAAATTCATCCTGCATGACGGCCCGCCGTACGCGAATGGCGACATTCACCTGGGCCACGCCGTCAACAAGATCCTGAAGGACATGGTCGTCAAGTCGCGCTCGCTGGCCGGCTTCGACGCGCCGTATGTACCGGGCTGGGATTGCCACGGCATGCCGATCGAGATCCAGATCGAAAAATTGCACGGCAAGAACCTGCCGACGGCTGAAGTGCTGGAAAAGGCACGCGCCTACGCCAACGTGCAGGTCGAGCGCCAGAAGAAGGATTTCATTCGCCTGGGCGTGCTGGGCGAGTGGGACAACCCCTACCTGACCATGGCGCACGGCAATGAAGCCGACGAATTGCGCGCGCTGGGCAAGCTGCTGGAAAAAGGCTATGTCTACCGCGGCCTGAAACCGGTCAACTGGTGCTTCGACTGCCAGTCGGCGCTGGCCGAAGCGGAAGTGGAATACGCGGAAAAACGCGATCCCGCCATCGACGTCGGGTTCAAGTTCGCCGAGCCGGAAAAACTGGCGGCCGCCTTTGGCCTGCCGTCCCTGCCGACCGATAACGGCTTCATCGTCATCTGGACCACCACCCCGTGGACCATCCCGTCGAACCAGGCGCTCAACGTGCACCCGGAAGTCAAATATTCGCTGGTGAAGACCGAGCGCGATGGCCAGCCATTGCTGCTGATCCTGGCGCAAGACCTGGTCGTCGCCAGCCTGGCGCGCTTCAAGCTCGAAGGCACGACGATCGCCACCTGCGACGGCGCGGCCCTGGCCGGCATCAGCTTCCGCCACCCGCTGCACGCGAGCGACGCGTTCTACGACCGTTTGTCGCCCTTGTACCTGGCCGAATACGTGACCACGGAAAGCGGCACGGGCGTGGTGCACTCGGCGCCAGCCTACGGCCTGGACGACTTTATCTCGTGCAAGGCACACGGCATGAAGGACGACGACATCATCAAGCCCGTCATGGGCGATGGCAAGTTCGCCTCGACCCTGCCCCTGTTCGGCGGCATGACCATCTGGGAAGCGTCTATGCCGATCTGCAACGCCTTGCGCGAAGCGGGCGCGCTGTTCGAAGTCAAGATGTTCGACCACAGCTACATGCACTGCTGGCGCCATAAGACGCCGATCATCTACCGCGCCACGTCGCAGTGGTTCGCCGGCATGGACGTGACGCCGAAAGACGGCGGCGCGACCCTGCGCGAAACGGCTTTGCAAGGCATCGCCGACACCGAATTCTTCCCGGACTGGGGCCAGGCGCGCCTGCACGGCATGATCGCCAACCGTCCCGACTGGACCCTGTCGCGCCAGCGCCAGTGGGGCGTGCCGATGGCCTTCATCGTGCACAAGGAAACGGGCGACCTGCATCCGCGCACGCCGGAACTGCTGGAGCAAGTGGCCAAGCTGATCGAAAAAGACGGCATCGAGGCATGGCAGGCGCTGGACCTGAAAGACCTGATCGGCGACGAAGCGGCCATCTACGCCAAGAACAAGGATACCCTGGACGTATGGTTCGATTCCGGCGCCACGCACCAGACGGTGCTGGGCGGCCCGCAAGGCCACGGTTCGCACTCGACGCAGCTGCAATTCCCGGCCGACCTGTACCTGGAAGGCTCGGACCAGCATCGCGGCTGGTTCCACTCGTCGCTGCTGGTGTCGTCGATGCTGAACGGCCGCCCGCCGTACAAGGCCCTGCTGACGCACGGCTTCACGGTCGATGGCGAAGGCAAGAAGATGTCCAAGTCGCTGGGCAACACGCTGGCGCCGCAAAAGATCTCGGACACCCTGGGCGCGGACATCCTGCGCCTGTGGATCGCTTCGACCGACTACACGGGCGAGCTGTCGATCTCCGATGAAATCCTCAAACGCGTGACGGAATCGTACCGCCGCATCCGCAACACCCTGCGCTTCCTGCTGGCGAACACCTCGGACTTCAATCCGGCCACGGACGCCGTGCCGGTGGCGGAGATGTTCGAAATCGACCGCTATGCGCTGGCCAACATGGCATCGCTGCAGCAGCAGATCGAGAACAACTATGCGCGCTACGAGTTCCACCCCGTCGTGTCGAAGCTGCAGACGTACTGCTCGGAAGACCTGGGCGGCTTCTACCTGGACATCCTGAAGGACCGTCTGTACACCTCGGGCCTGACGTCGCACGCGCGCCGTTCGGCGCAGACGGCCCTGTGGCACATCACGCAAAGCCTGCTGCGCCTGATGGCCCCGGCCCTGTCGTTCACGGCCGAAGAAGCGTGGGCCGTCTTCGCCGGCGCGGATGCTTATGCCGCCAGCGATGAAACCATCTTCACGCAAACCTGGTGGCAGCTGCCGGAAGTGTCGGACGCGGCCGACCTGCTGGAGAAATACACGGCCCTGCGCGCCGTGCGCACGGACGTCACCAAACAGCTGGAAGACTTGCGCACCTCGGGCGCCATCGGCTCCTCGCTGCAGGCGGAACTGACGATCAAGGCCGCGCCGATGAAGTACAAGCTGTTGACCACCCTGGGCGACGACCTGAAATTCGTCTTCATCACCTCGCAGGCCAGCGTGGCCGAAGTAGCAGACGAAGCGGCCGAGGAAGTGGTCGTGGCAGCGTCGACGGCGCCGAAATGCGAGCGCTGCTGGCACTACCGTGCGGACGTAGGCACGGACGCCGCGCATGCTACCCTGTGTGGCCGCTGCGTCAGCAACCTGTTTGGCGCGGGCGAGAAACGCCGCTTCGCCTAAACAACGTCGTCAAAATCTACTGCGCGTCGCGATTTGCGGCCTGCGATGCTCGCTGTACTAAAGTACAGCTGCGCGTCTCGGGCCAACGGGGGCGCCGAGCCTCGCTGCCGCTCGCTACGATTTTGCCCGTCGTTGTATGCTATGAGTCCAACCGCCGCCTGCTGCCAGGCGGCGGCTTTATCTTCCCTGGAAAAATATGGCCACTAAAAACCGTTTTTCATCGAAATCGTCCTCCTCGGCGTCGCTCGTGCCCTGGCTGGGCATCGCCGCCATCGTCATCCTGTTCGACCAGATCACCAAGATCACGATCCTGAAGACCTTCCGCTACGCGCAAGAGATGGTCATCACCTCGTATTTCAACCTGGTGCTCGCGTATAACAAGGGCGCCGCGTTCAGCTTCCTGTCCGACCAGGGCGGCTGGCAGCGCTATTTCTTCACCGGCATCGCCCTGGCGGCCGCCATCTACATCATCTATCTGCTGAAAAAGCACGCCGGCCAGCGCATGTTCTGCTGGGCCCTGGCGCTGATCCTCGGCGGCGCGCTGGGCAACGCCATCGACCGCCTGGTGTACGGTCACGTGGTCGATTTCCTCGACTTCCACTGGAAAAGCTGGGGCCATTTCCCCGCTTTCAATATCGCCGACAGCGCCATCTGCATCGGCGCGGCCCTGTTCATCATCGATGAACTGCGCCGTGTAAACAAATAAACACGCGGGAGAACGGCATGGAATTGTCCGGCAAAAAAATCGTCCTGGGACTTTCGGGCGGCGTCGCCTGCTACAAGGCGGCGGAACTGTGCCGCGCGCTGACGAAGGCCGGCGCCTCGGTGCAGGTGGTCATGACGGATGCCGCCAGCCACTTCATCACGGCCGTGACCATGCAGGCGCTGTCCGGCCACCCCGTGCACACGAGCCAATGGGATGCCCGCATAGCCAACAACATGGCGCATATCGATTTGACGCGCCATGCGGACGCCATCCTGATCGCGCCGTGCTCGGCCGATTTTCTGCGTAAACTCGCCCATGGCGTGTGCGACGACCTGCTGTCGACCCTGTGCCTGGCCCGTCCCGCCCACCTGCCCTTGCTCGTGGCGCCGGCCATGAACGTGGAAATGTGGCAAAACCCCGCCACGCAGCGCAATGTGCAGCAGCTGCGCGACGACGGCATCACCCTGTTCGGCCCGGCCGCCGGCGAACAGGCGTGCGGCGAAGTTGGCCTGGGCCGCATGCTGGAGCCGGAACAGCTCTTGACGGAGCTGATCGCCGCCTTCCAGCCGAAAGTCCTGGCGGGCAAGCGCGTGCTGGTCACGGCCGGCCCCACGTTTGAAGCCATCGACCCCGTGCGCGGCATCACCAATCTGTCCTCGGGCAAGATGGGCTATGCGGTGGCGCGCGCGGCGCGCGAAGCGGGCGCCGAGGTGCTGCTCATTTCCGGCCCGACGGCCCTGGACGCGCCATTCGGCGTGCGCCGCATCGACGTGCAAAGCGCGCAGCAGATGCATGATGCGGTACTGGCCCACGTCGACGGCCAGCATGTCTTCGTCGCCGTGGCCGCTGTGGCAGACTGGCGCGTGGCCAACGCCAGCGACCAGAAGATGAAAAAGCAGGCCGACGGCTCCGTGCCCGAACTGCAGTTCGTGCAAAATCCCGACATCCTGGCCACCGTGGCGGCGCGCACCAACCTGGCCGGCTATCCGTACTGCGTGGGCTTTGCCGCCGAATCGGAAAACCTCGTGGAATTCGGCTCGGTCAAGCGCGAGAAAAAAGGCATTCCCCTGCTGGTCGGCAATATCGGCCAGAACACGTTTGGCCAGGACGACAACACCATCATCCTGTTCGACGAGGAAGGCCATACCGTGCTGCCGCGCGCCTCGAAACTGAACCTGGCGCGCCAGCTGATTTCGGAAATCTCGAAGCGGATCGCCAGGAATTCGCTGCTCAAATAATCTTTTTTATACGCTTTAGCTCATTTAGATTCATGAAAAATATCGACATCAAGATCCTCGACGCCCGCATGCAAGAACTGCTGCCGGCCTACGCCACCCCGGGCAGCGCGGGACTCGACCTGCGCGCCTGCATAGCCGAATCCATCACCATCGAAGCGGGTCAGACGGTGCTCATTCCGACCGGCCTGGCCATCCACATCGGCGACCCCTCGTATGCGGCCATGATTTTGCCACGCAGCGGCATGGGCCACAAAAACGGCATCGTATTGGGGAATCTGGTAGGCTTGATCGACTCCGATTACCAGGGCCAGCTGATGGTATCGACCTGGAACCGGGGCCAGAGCGCTTTCACGCTCAATCCCATGGAACGCCTGGCGCAACTGATTATCGTGCCGGTGCTGCAAGTGGGCTTTAACGTCGTCGAGGAATTCGGCGACAGCGAACGCGGTGTTGGCGGTTTTGGCAGCACCGGCAAACATTAAGGATTGACACTTATGCCAGGTTTCCGCCATCTGATCCCAGCCCCAACCTCGCTGCGCCGACTGGCCACTCCCCTCCTGTTGGCCGGCGCGGCCATTCTGGCCGGCTGCACCACGCCGGCGACGAATGTCAGCGGCCCGTTCAACGTCGTGCCGGCGCCCGATGCGTCCGCGCCGACGGCGCAGCAACGGGCGGCGCAGGAAGAACTGGTGAAGATGGTGGCGCTGCAGGACCGTCTGTCGAAAGTGTCGGCGCCCCTGCTGATCAATAATGCGGACCTGTGCAAGACGTATGCGCGCAACCTGCTGGGCTTCACGGCGCAGAACAAGTATTCCTACCCCGGCATCTATGCCGACGCGGCGCAGGCGGCCCTCGGCTACGGCGAGCAGATGCAGGTGTCCAGCGTCTTGCCGGGCAGTGGCGCCGCGCGCGCCGGCTTGCGCAAGGGCGACGGCTTGCTGGCCGCCGAAGGCAAGCCGCTGCCGGCCGGCCCGAAAGCGGAAGGCCCGTTCGGCGCCATCGTCGGCCCGCTGGCCTCGAAAAGCGCGAGCCTGAACATGACCATCGCCCGCGACGGCCAGCAGCAAGACCTCAAAATTCCCGTCACGCGCGCCTGCGCCTTCCGCGTCGCCCTGGGCAATGCGGACAATATCAACGCATATTCGGACGGCGCACGCATCATGCTCACGCGCGGCATGGTCAATGCGGCGCAAAACGATGAAGGCATCGCCTTCGTCATCGCCCGCGAAATGGCGCACAACATCCTCGACCACGCGCGCAGCCAGCGCACGGCGGGTACGGCCGGCAGCATCATCGACAGCCTGGGCGCCGTGCAGCCCGACGTATCGATGCTGACGGGCGCTGCCGGCATCAAGGCCATGCCGCAGGAACTCGACGTGCAAGCCGACACCCTGGCCATCTATCTGCTGGCGCGCGCCGGCTACAATGTCGACAACGCGGCCCGCTTCTGGCAGCGCCTGGCCACGCAAGTGCCGGCCACGGTCGCCAACGGCTACACGGCCCTGCACCCGGGCACCAACTCGCGCATGGCGGCGATCAACCGCGCCGTCACTGACGTGCGCGCCAAGCAGGCGGCGAAGAAACCGCTCAAGCCTTAAACGCCAAAGGCGCCTGATGCAGCAGGTTTGCTCAGGCGCCGGGGAAGTTCGGGAAGTAGGTGCCCATGACCCAGGTCAGAGCGCCGCAAAATACCACCGCCAGGAACAGGGCGATGAGCAGTTTGCCAAACTTGGGGATGCCGTCATCTTGCGTCTTTTGGTCGTTCGACATGAAAACTCTCCGCAGGCTGTTGGAGAGCGTAGTATAGCCACAATATTGAAGAATATTCCATACTTTGCCGCAAACATACGGCTTGTAACTCCCGCGCCCCATGGACAGCATCGACCTCGAAGTTCTGAAAACCAGCGCCGCCTGGCTCGCCGCCGGGCACCGCTGCGAACTCGTCACCGTCATCAAGACCTGGGGCTCCAGCCCCCGCCCCGTGGGCGCCACCCTGGCCATCTGCGACGATGGCACGGTGGTCGGCTCCGTCTCCGGCGGCTGCATCGAGGATGACCTGATCGACACCGTGCGCGTGCACGGCATCGTGCGCACCTTGCCGGAAATCGTCAGCTACGGCATCAGCGCCGACGAGGCGCACCGCTTCGGCCTGCCCTGCGGCGGCACCATCGAACTGGCCATCGAGCCGCTGCACGCGGACAGCAAGGTGGCCGAACTGCTGGCACGCCTGGAAGCGCATGAACTCGTCGAGCGCCGCCTCGACCTGCGCAGCGGCGCCGTCACCCTGCAGCGCGCCACGCCGGGCGCCGTGCTGGCCCTGGAAGACGCGGTGCTCACCACGCAGCACGGCCCGCGCTGGCGATTGCTGATCATCGGCGCCAGCCAGCTGTCGCGCTTCGTGGCGCAGATCGCCACGGCCATGGATTACCACGTCATCGTCTGCGACCCGCGCGAGGAATACCGGGGCGGCTGGAACGTACCGGGCGTGCCTCTGCTGCACGCCATGCCCGACGACCTCGTGCTGGAATTAAAACTCGACAGCCGCAGCGCCGTCGTCGCCCTCACGCACGACCCCAAGCTCGACGACCTGGCCCTGATGGAAGCATTGAAATCTCCTGCGTTTTACGTGGGCGCCATCGGCTCGCGCGCCAACAATGCCAAGCGCCGCGAACGGCTGCTGCAGTTCGACGTCAGCGCCGAGCAGCTGGCGCGCCTGCATGGCCCCATCGGCCTGTACATCGGCAGCAAGACGCCGGCCGAAATCGCCATTTCCATCCTGGCCGAACTGACGGCCGTGAAAAATGGCGTGCCCGACGCGCTGCAGATCCAGCACGCGGCGGCCCTGAGCCCGCCCACCACCGATATCTGCGCCCGCTAAGGACCGCAGCAAGAAACGCGGTGCGCCGGCGGCGCGCCCCTGCTACCTTCACTGATTTTGGCCACCATGACCCTGCTGCACTGGACCCTCCCCCTGCCCGCCGGCTACCGCCGCGACGACGTCATCGCCTTTCACAGCCGCGATACGGAAGGCGTGGCCGAACAGGTCACCGCGACGGGCCTGCGCAAGGGCATCCTGCTGCACGGCGTGCCCGTCGTGCTGGACGTGGCGTTCGCGGACGCCGCGGCCGTCTGCCGCGCCGAGATCGACGGCAGCGCCAGCGACGCTCTGCACACGGCGCTGCATGGCGCCCTGCTCAACATCCTCGGCCTGCGCATCGACCCGCAGCCGTTCGCGCAGCTGGCCGCCGCCGATCCGCTGCTGGCGCCGTTGATCCGGCTTAACCCGGGCTTGCGCATCGTGCAATCGGCCAGCCCGTTCGAGGCGCTGACCTGGGCCATCATCGGCCAGCAGATCAATCTGCCGTTCGCCATTTCCCTGCGCCGCACGTTTATTCTGCAGGCGGGGCGCCGGCATGGCAGCGGCTTGTGGTGCTACCCGGAGGCGCGCGACGTGGCGCGGCTGGACATCGAGGATTTGACCAGCCGCAAATTCTCGCGCGCCAAGGCGGAAACCGTGCTGCGCCTGGCGCATCTCGTCGATGACGGGGAACTGTCGCTGGAGCTGCCGCCCTCCGGCGACGTAGCGGCCATTTCGCAGGCGCTGCTGGCCGTGAAGGGCATCGGCCCGTGGACCGTCAATTACGCGCTGCTGCGCGGCTACGGCTATGCCGACTGTTCGCTGCATGGCGACGTGGCGATCCGCGCCGCCCTGCAAAAGCTGCTCGGCGAAGAAACGAAACCGGACATGGCGCGCACGGAACAGTGGCTGCGCCAGTACGCGCCGCACCGCACCATGGCGGCCGCCCACCTGTGGGCCAGCCTGCATGCGAAAAATAATCCGTCAGCGGTGGAATAAACGGGCCGCGCCGCGCGTCTATCCCTTGCAAGCCCCCAAAACATCAAGGAGATCATCATGCGCTTTACTGCTATCGCCACCCTCGCCGCCCTGTTGTCCGCCCCCCTCGCCTTCGCCGCCGACGTCATGCCCGCCAACGGCATGCTGGTCAATGCCAGCGGCATGACCGTGTATGTGTTCGACAAGGATGTCGCCGACAGCGGCAAGAGCGCCTGCAGCGGCGGCTGCCTGGTCGCCTGGCCCGCCGTCATCGCCACCGACGCGGCGCCCGCCGCCCCGTATGGCAGCATCAAGCGCGAAGACAACGGCGCCATGCAGCTGACCTACAAGGGCAAGCCCCTGTACCTGTACAAGGAAGACAAGAAGCCTGGCGACGTGGCCGGCGACAATTTCAAGAACGTGTGGCACGTCGTCAAGCCGTAAGCCCCCCTGCCCGCCGCCACGATGACCACGCAAGAGGATAGCCGTCAGCTGCAAGCGTGCCTGCCCGGCCTGCGCCGCTATGCGCGCGCGCTGGCGGGCGCCCTGCACGCGGACGACCTGGTGCAGGACACCGTGGAGCGGGCGTGGCGCAAGCTGGACCAGCGCGTCGGCGAGATGCGGCCCTGGCTCTTCTCCATCATGCATAACCTGCACGTGGACCAGCTGCGCCGTCCCGGCCTGGCGCTGCAGGAGCTCGACGACGATACCGTGCTGCCCGCGCCGGAGCGCGCGCCCGGGCAAGCCATCGCCATCGGCGAGATGGATGCGGCGCTGGCCCGTTTGCCGCTGGGGCAGCGCGAAGTGATCCTGCTCGTCGCGCTCGAACAGATGCCGTACGAGCAGGTGGCGGCCACCCTCGACATCCCCGTCGGCACCGTGATGTCGCGTTTGTCGCGCGGGCGCGACAAGCTGCGCACCCTGCTCGACGGCCGCCCTGCCGGCAGCCAGGGCAGCGGCCCACCCACCCTGAAAGTCGTGAAATGACAACGCAAGCCATCAGCGAAGCGCAATTGCACGCCCTGGCCGACGGCGTCCTGCCCGAAGACCAGCGCGCGGCCGTCGACGCCCACCTGCGCGCGCATCCCGGAGACGCCGCCAGGGTCGAAGCGTGGGGCGAGCAGAACCGGCAATTGCGCGCCCTGTTCGATCCCGTGCTGGACGACGCTGTGCCCCCGGCGCTGCTGCAGGCGGCGGTCCCGCCGGCGGCGAACGGTGCCTGGCAGCGCCCCGCCATGCAGGCGGCAGCGGCCATCGTGCTGGTGCTCGCTGGCGGCGCGGGCGGCTGGCTGCTGCGCGGCGATGGCGGCGATGGCGGTGACATGCGGAGCGCCAGCGCCAGCCCCATCTCCCTGGCGCGCAGCGCCGCCATCGCCCATGCCGTCTACACGCCCGAAGTGCGCCACCCCGTCGAGGTGGGCGCGGAACAGGAGGCGCACCTGGTGCAATGGCTGTCGAAACGCCTGGGCAGCAAATTGCAGCCGCCTGCGCTGTCGCCGCTCGGCTACCACCTGATCGGCGGGCGTTTGCTGCCCGGCGATGGCGACGGCCCCGTGGCACAATTCATGTATGAAGATGGCAAAGGCCAGCGCCTGACCCTGTACGTGGCAAAAGAACGGGCCGGCAAGCAGGAAACGGCCTTCCGCTACACGCAGGAAAAGGACTTGAGCGTGTTTTACTGGATCGACGGCCAGCTCGGCTATGCCCTCTCGGCGAGCCTGCCCAAACAGGAGCTGGGCAAGATCGCCGACGCCGTGTACGCGCAGCTGGAAAGTCACTAAACAGACTCTTCCATTTTCCGGAATTCTGCAATCCATTTCACGCCGCACCATTGCAGCAGCAACGCTGCGGTGGCGACCAGGGCGGCGCCGGCCGCCAGCAGCCACACGGGCCAGTCCAGCAAAAGCAGTACCCCGCCTGCTGCGGCGCCGATGGCGCTGCCCAGGTACAGCGCCGATTCGTTGAGGGCGATGGCCAGGTTGCCGTCGCCCTGCCGCGCGCGCACGGCCAGCAACTGCTGGTTCTGCGGCACTTGCAGGGCCCAGCCAGCCGCGCCCCACAGCACGATAGGCGCCAGCATCAGCCACGCCGACCAGCCGGCCGCCAGCGGCAGCGCGCACAAGGCCAGTGCCAGCAGCAGCAAGATGAGCCTAGTCAGTCTCGGCGCCGCCACCTTGTCCGCCCATGGTCCCACCAATACGCTGCCCGCGATGCCGCCCACGCCCCACGCCCACAGGAAGGGCGTGGTGGAAATTTCCGCGCCGTGCGCGGACCACGCCAGCAGCGGCGCGATAAACGTGTACATGCCCAGGCTGGCGATGGCCGCCAGCAGCGACACGAGCAGAATGGCCAGCACCTGCCCATCGGCCAGCAAGGCCAGCTTGCGGCGCAGCGACATGGCCGGAGCCACCGGCAGCGCGGGCAGCTTCCACAGCAAGCCCGCCAGCGCCAGCGCACCGAGTATGGCGACCAGCCACAGGGCCGCCGTCCAGCCCAGCTGCTGCGCCAGCAGCAAGCTCAATGGCACGCCCAGCACCGTGCCGCCCGCCATGCCGCCCATGATCGCGCCGATGGCCTTGCCACGCTGCCGCGGCACCGACACGCCCGCCGCCGCCGCGATGCCCAGCGCCAGGTAGACGCCGGCGCCGATGCCGGCCATGGCCCGCCAGGCCAGCAGACTGGAAAATCCTGCTGCCAGCGCGCTGGCCCCGTTCGCCAGCACGAACACGCCCAAGGCGAGTAACAGGCCGGAGCGTTGCGCGCGCGCCGGCAGCAAGGCCACGGCCAGGGGCGAGCCGAGGCCATAGGCCAGGGTGAACGCCGTCACCAGCTGAGCGGCCATCGCCAGGGACACGGAAAAGGCGCCGACGATCATCGGCATCAGGCCTGCCGTCACATACGACGCCATGCCCAGCGCGAACGCGCCCACGGCGATCAGGTAGACGGTGACAGGCAGCGCGGAGTCGGCAGGCACTGCGGCACGGGAGGAAGAATAGTCAGACATGGGCACGCTTTCGGGAAGAAATCAGGCATTTTGGAATACAATATAAACAATTACAATTTAACTGTTTATGCTATTACTGGCAGCAACAGGCTCACCGGAAAACCCCCACCATGCGCACTTTGGCCCGCACCCGCCACGAACTGGCCGCCTACCTGCAGGCGCGCCGCGCGCGGCTGTCGCCCGAGGACGTAGGCTTGCCTGGCGGCGGGCGGCGCAGGACGCCGGGCTTGCGCCGCGAAGAAGTGGCGGCGCTGGCCGGCGTGGGGCTGACCTGGTACACCTGGCTGGAGCAGGGGCGCGACATCGGCGTCTCGAGCGCCTTTCTCGACAAGCTGGCCGAAGTGCTGAAACTGGACGCAGGCGAGCGCCGCCACCTGTTCCTGCTGGCGCATGCGCGTCCGCCAGCCGAAGAGGGCAAGACGTTTTGCGTGGTGCCGCCGCCCGTGCGCCGCCTGATGCACGAGTTGGCGCATCCCGCGTATGTGCTCAACCTGCGCTGGGACGTGCTGGCGTTCAATGCGGACGCGGACGCCCTGTTCGGCTTCGGCGCGCATGTGCCGGCGCGCCGCAACCTGCTATGGTTGCTGTTTACCGACCCGCTGCTGCGCTCGCGCTTCATGGCCTGGGAAGAACAGGCGCCGCTGATGCTGTCGAGCTTTCGCCGCGACTATGCGCGCGCCACGCAGGAAGCGGATATCCACGCGCTGGTGGAGGAACTGGAAAAAGTTTCGCCGGAATTCAAGCTATGGTGGCGCCGCCATGACGTGCATGCGCCGTGCGCCGGCGTGCGCCAGCTGGACGTCGGCGGCGAGCAGGTCGCGTATGAACACACTTCGCTGACCATCGATGCGGACCGCCACTTGCGGCTGATCGTGTATGCGCGCCAGCTGGCAGAAGACCTCGCGCCGTAAACGAAAAAACCGCTGGCCCTCTTGCGAGGAACCAGCGGCTTCGAATTGGTTGCGGGGACAGGATTTGAACCTGTGACCTTCGGGTTATGAGCCCGACGAGCTGCCAGACTGCTCCACCCCGCACTCGAATTATATACCAGATTGTTGCGCGGCGTAAAGGCGTGAATTGACAATGTCATGCCTGCCCCGTCCACCGGAGCGTGTCCGTGACCAGCAATGGAAAAAGCCGCTGATCTTTTGCAAGAATCAGCGGCTTTCCGGTATTGGTTGCGGGGACAGGATTTGAACCTGTGACCTTCGGGTTATGAGCCCGACGAGCTGCCAGACTGCTCCACCCCGCACTCGAATTATAAGGGCAAACGGGTGGCTTAGGCAATAGCTATCTCAACTTCGACTGCAATAGAGCTATTAAATTAAAATACATTAAAAAAGGTCAGCCAATTACCAGGTGGCATTGTGTCTGCCCGTCACGCCACAGAGCGCGCAATCGGTGTACAGTAAGCGTTACACTAGTCACCCATTTTCCGAAGCCAGCCCATGAAATTCTGCTCCGAATGCGCCCACCCTGTCAGCCTGTCCATTCCGGAAGGCGACAACCGTCCCCGCTATGTGTGCGCCAACTGCGACGCCATCCATTACCAGAACCCGAAAATGGTGGTCGGCTCGATTCCCGTCTGGGAAGAAGATGGCCAGTTGCAGGTCTTGCTGTGCAAGCGCGCCATCGAGCCGCGCCTCGGCTACTGGACCCTGCCGGCCGGCTTCATGGAAAACGACGAAACGACGTCCGACGCGGCCGAGCGCGAAACGGTGGAGGAAGCGGGCGCGAATATCGAACTGGGTCCCCTGTTTTCGCTGCTCAACGTGCAGCGCGTGCACCAGGTGCACCTGTTCTACCTGGCGCGCCTGCGCGACCTCGATTTCGCGCCCGGCATCGAAAGTCTGGACGTGCAGCTGTTTACGGAAGCGCAAATTCCGTGGGACGACCTGGCCTTCCCCACCATCCGCGCCACATTGGAACTGTTCTTTGCCGACCGCGTGAAAATCCGCGAAGGGGGCAGCTATGGTGTGCATACGGGCGACATCACGCGCCCGATGGCGCGCGCGGATGCCGAGTAAGCCCCCACCACCCGCCATTTTTGACGCCGCATGATTCCCTGGCTCGACATCCACACCCCGTTCCCCGACGTCTCGCGCGCCCTGACCGACGAAGCGCCCGGCCTGCTGGCAGCCGGCGCCGACCTGTCGCCCGCGCGCCTGCTCGACGCCTACAAGCACGGCATCTTCCCCTGGTTTTCCGAGGGCCAGCCCATCCTGTGGTGGAGCACCGATCCGCGCATGGTGCTGATGACGGCGGACTTCAAGGTCTCCGACAGCCTGGCCAAGGCCATCCGCAAGGTCGAGCGCAGCGCTGCCACGGACGGGCGCTGGCAGCTGCGCTTCGACGGCGATTTCGACGCCGTCATGCGCGCCTGCGCGGCGCCGCGCAAGGATGGCCCGGGCACCTGGATTTCCGACGAGATCATCGCCGGCTACACGGGCTTGCACAAGCTGGGCTACGCCCACTCGTCCGAGCTGTGGCTGGACGGCGAACTGGTGGGCGGCGCGTATGGCGTGTCGATCGGACGCATGTTCTATGGCGAATCGATGTTCGCCCGCGTCTCGGATGGATCGAAGATCGCGCTGGCCCACCTCGTGCGCTTTTTGCAGGCCCGCGGCGTGACCATGATTGACTGCCAGCAAGAAACGAAACACCTGGCCTCGCTGGGCGCGGCGCCCATTTCGCGCGCCCGCTTCCTGGCCCATGTGAGGAGCGCCATTGAAGCAGCGCAAATCACCGATTGGCATGCTGCGCCACCGGCGTAAAAAAGCTATGATATCTCCAGGCACACCGCCAGGCACACCGCCAGGCACATTTCCATTGCTGCGGACAGACCAGACAGGATCAGCATGACGCACCTGAACGAACTACCGTTTGCCACCCTGCAGTTCTACACGACGGCACCGTATCCGTGCAGTTACCTGGACGACCGCCAGGCCCGCTCGCAGGTGGCCACGCCTTCGCACCTGATCAACAGCGACGTGTATTCGGAACTGGTGCGCAACGGCTTTCGCCGTAGCGGCATTTTCACCTACCGCCCGTATTGCGACGGCTGCCAGGCCTGCATCCCCGTGCGCGTGGTGACGCAATCGTTCACGCCCAACCGCAACCAGCGCCGCGCCTGGAACCGCCACGCCAACCTGCAGGCGGGCGTGGCCACTTTGTCCTTCCTCGACGAGCACTACGAACTGTATCTGCGCTACCAGAGCACGCGCCACGCGGGCGGCGGCATGGACCAGGACAGCCGCGACCAGTACGCGCAATTTTTGCTGCAAAGCCGGGTCAACACGCGCCTGGTGGAATTCCGCGAGCCTGACGGCACCCTGCGCATGGTCAGCATCATCGACGTGCTGGCCGATGGCCTGTCGTCCGTCTACACGTTTTTCGATCCCGACGTGCCGGGCGCCTCGTACGGCACCTACAACGTGCTATGGCAAATCGCCCAGGCGCGCGAACTGAACCTGCCTTACATCTACCTGGGCTACTGGATAGAACAAAGCCCGAAGATGGCGTATAAAATCAACTTCAAGCCGCTGGAAGCGCGGATCAAGGGACAGTGGGTGATCATGTAAGGTAGGTCGGATTAGCGCGCAAGCGCGTAATCCGACGCTGCAAAGCCAACAATAGTGTCGGATTACGCTGCGCTAATCCGACCTACCGGCGAACAATCGCGAGGGTCTGGCCCCTGCACTTCAGCTTACTTGCTTCTTACTTGCTCTTGTCCGGAAACGCCGGACGTGCAGGCCGCACGGGCGGGTTCTTCGCCAGCGCTGGAAGCGCGCGTCAAGGGACAGTGGGTGATCATGTAAGGTAGGTCGGATTAGCGCGCAAGCGCGTAATCCGACGCTGCAAAGCCAACAATGGTGTCGGATTACGCTGCGCTAATCCGACCTACCGGCGAACAATCGCGAGGGTCTGGCCCCTGCACTTCAGCTTACTTGCTTTTATCCGGAAACGCCGGACGCGCAGGCCGCACGGGCGGGTTTTTCGCCAGCCGCTGGAAGCGCGCGTCAAGGGACAGTGGGCGATCATGTAAGGTAGGTCGGATTAGCGCGCAAGTGCGTAATCCGACGCTGCAAAGCCAACAATGGTGTCGGATTACGCTGCGCTAATCCGACCTACCAGCGAACAATCGCGAGAGTCTGACCCCTGCACTTCAGCTTACTTGCTCTTGTCCGGAAACGCCGGACGCGCAGGCCGCACGGGCGGGTTCTTCGCCAGCCGCTGGAAGCGCGGATCAAGGGACAGTGGGTGATCATGTAAGGTAGGTCGGATTAGCGCGCAAGCGCGTAATCCGACGCTGCAAAGCCAACAATGGTGTCGGATTACGCTGCGCTAATCCGACCTACCAGCGAACAATCGCGAGGGTCTGACCCATGCACTTCAGGCTTCTTACTTGCTTTTATCCGGAAACGCCGGACGCGCAGGCCGCACGGGCGGGTTCTTCGCCAGCGCTGGAAGCGCGTCAAGGGACAGCGGGCGATCATGTAAGGTAGGTCGGATTAGCGCGCAAGCGCGTAATCCGACGCTGCAAAGCCAACAATGGTGTCGGATTACGCTGCGCTAATCCGACCTACCGGCGAACAATCGCGAGGGTCTGACCCCTGCACTTCAGCTTACTTGCTCTTGTCCGGAAACGCCGGACGCGCAGGCCGCACGGGCGGCTTTTTCGCCAGTTCGGCCTGGATCACCTCGATCGCCTTTTCCAGCTGCGGATCGCGGCCGGCGATGACGTCGGCCGGCGTTTGCTCGACTTCGATATCGGGCGGCACGCCTTCGTTTTCCACGCCCCAGCCATTTTCGCGCGTCCAGAACGCCAGGTTCGGCGCCGTGATCGTGCCGCCATCCATCAGCACGGGGAAGCCGAGGATGCCCACCAGGCCGCCCCACGTTGCCTTGCCGATCAGCGGACCCATGTTATTTTTGCGGAACATCCACGGCAGCAGATCGCCGCCCGAGCCGGCCGTCTCGTCGATCAGCATGGCGCGCGGTCCCTGGATCGAGGCGGACGGCGTCTTCATGTCGGCGCCGTAGCGCATGGTCCACCAGGCGATTTCCTTCTTCTGCAGGATCTCGATGTAGT
This sequence comes from Janthinobacterium aestuarii, assembly GCF_046113285.1. Classification (NCBI taxonomy): domain Bacteria; kingdom Pseudomonadati; phylum Pseudomonadota; class Betaproteobacteria; order Burkholderiales; family Oxalobacteraceae; genus Janthinobacterium; species Janthinobacterium aestuarii. The sequence continues at coordinate 1,342,000 of NZ_CP142524.1, read as the reverse complement.
AATCGGCCACGCTGCCGCCACCGTTAAAGCGCTCGTCGACGATGATGGCCTGCTTGTCCGCCTGCGGGAAGAAATAGCGCTTGAAGTAGGTGTGGCCCAGCCCCGCCGTATTGGGCACGTACACGTACGCCACCTTGCCGTTGGTGGCCGCATTGACCTTGCGCATATTGCCCTCGATCCAGTCGCGGTTGCGCAAGGCATCCTCGGCCGGCACGGGCACCACGGTGATCGTGCGCGCGCCCTTGCCGTCGGCTGACGGCCCCACGGTCAGGTCGATGGCCTTGCCTGCCGTGTTCTCGAAGGCGCTGTACAGGTTGGTCGGCGGCAACAAAAGGCGGCTGTCGACGGCCAGCAGGTATTCGCCCGCCTTGACGTTCAGGCCCGGCTCCGTCAGCGGCGCGCGCAGGGCCGGATTCCAGTTCAAGCCGCCATACACCTTCTTGAAGCGGTAATGGCCGTCGCTCACTTCATAGTCGGCGCCCAGCAAGCCCCCCGGCACCTTCTTCGCCTCGATAAAGTCGTCGCCGCCGCCACCACGGTGGTGGCCCACGGCCAGTTCGCTGCACATCCACTGGATCAGGCGGTTCAGGTCCGCGCGGCTCGACAGCTCGGGCAGGAACACGGCGTACTTGTCGCGCATGGCCTTCCAGTCCACGCCATGCATGCCCGGGTCATAGAAGTAATCGCGGTTGATGCGCCACACTTCATTGAAAATCTGCGTCCACTCGGCGCGCGGATCGGCTTTCACTTCGATGGCTTCGACCTTGATCTTGCCTTCGCCCGGCGCCAGCAGCTTGCCCGTGGCGGAGCCCATGGCCCAGTTGTCCTTGTGGCGGTACAGCAGCTTCTTGCCGTCGGCCGACACTTCGAAGTCGTCCGCTTCCGCCACCACGGTTTCCGCCTTGCGCTCCTTCAAATCGAAGCGCTGCACGGCCTTCTTGCCGTCGCTTTCGCGCAACAGGAAGATCTGCCCCGCGGCGCCGGCCGTCAGGCTGGAGAACTGCGCGGCCGGCAGCGGCAGGTCGACGATGCGCGTGGCGATGCCGTCGAAATCGATGCTGATCGGCGCCACGGGCGCCACCGCCACTTTCGGGTCGTCGCGGCCCGTCTTCGGATCGGTCTTCGCTTCGCTCTTCGCGTCGTTTTTCGACTCGGCTTCGGCCTTCGCCGACTCCTTCCGGCTCTCCGCGCCGGCGGCCTTTTCCTCGTCGCTTTCCTTGATCAGCGGCGACGGCAAGTCGCGCCGCAGCACGGCCATCCACACGGTGCGCGTCACCAGGTTGTCTTCGTTCTGCTGCGAGAACCAGTTGTTGCTGGGGCCTGCGTTGGTCGACGCGAAGAAGTACAGGTATTTGCCGCTCTTGTCGAACACGGGCTGGGCCACGTCGGACAGGCCATCGGTCACGGGCATGGACTTGTTCTGCTCAACGGAATAGATGTAGGCGCTGCGCGTGTAGGTGGGCGAATTGAGCGTGTAGGCCAGCCAGCGCGAATCGGGCGCCCACGCGGCGCGCATGCTCTTGTCCACGCCATACATCGGCTCCGTGGCGATTTTTTGCACCTTGCCGTTGCCGACGTCGATCACGTACATGCTCCAGCCATTGTCGGCAAACGCGATCTTTTTGCTGTCGGGCGACCAGACGGCGTTGTCATAGAAGCCGCTGCCATTGAGCTTGAACTTGCGCACGGCGCCCTTGCCATCCTGCGCCCGCACATGCAGCTCGTATTCGCCCGACTCGTCCGAGAAATATGCGACCGAGCGGCCATCGGGCGACCAGATCGGCGTGCGCTCGTGGGCGCCGGCCGTCTGCGTCAGGTTGCGCACGTCGCCCTTGTCGGCGGGGATGGTGACGATCTCGCCGCGGTATTCAAACGCGATGCGCGCCCCAGACGGCGAAATCGACGCGTCGCGGATGTATTTCGCGTTCTTGACCCAGCGGGGGCGCGCCTGCCCCAGGTCGCTGGCCACGCCGATGGTCAGCTTGTGCGCCTGGCCGCTGGCGATGTCGAACGCATGCAGATAGCCGGCCTGCTCGTAGACGATGGTGCCGTTCGCGGCCGACGCGTTGAGCACGGGGAAATCCGCGTGCCGCGTCAGCTGGCGCACGGCTTTCGTCTTGACGTCATACGCAAACAGGTTGAATTCGCCGTTGCGGTCCGAGCGGAAGTACACGCTGTCGCCCAGCCACATCGGGTCGACGTCGTTCGAGCGCGTGGTCGGCTGGGGGATTTTTTCAATCGACTTGTCGCTGGACGAAAACAGCCACAGCCAGGAATTGGTGCCGCCCCGGTAACGCTTCCACTGTTTGAAGGCCGGCGCCAGCGGGTTGTAGGCGATGCGCTTGCCATCGGGCGAATACGTGGCGCGCGAGGCATTCGGAATTTCCAGCTGCGTTTCCACGCCGCCCGCCACGGGTACCGTAAACAGCTTCTGGAAGCGGTTGTTGAAGGCGGCGCGGGGCGAGGTGAACATCACGGCCTGGCCATCGGGCGTGAATGCTTGCGCCAGATCAACACCGGGGTGGAAAGTCAGGCGCCGCGGCACGCCGCCCGCCGCCGCGATCACGTACACGTCGACATTGCCGTCGATGTTCGCGCTGTACGCGATCAGGCTGCCGTCGGGCGAAAACACGGGATTCGATTTGTCGCCCAGGTCGGACGTCAGGCGCCGCGCGCCGCCGCCGTCGAGGTTGGACAGCCACAAATCGCCCGCATAGATGAAGGCGATGTGGCGGCTGGAGACGGCCGGTTCGCTCAGCATGCGGGTGTCTTGCGTATTGGGCAGGGCCAGGGCCGGGTGGCTTAGCAGCAGTGCGCTGGCGGCCGCGATGGCGGTCAGGATGCGTGTCTTTTTCAATCGATGTCTCGCTTATGAAGTAAAGGGAACAGGGAAGAAACAGGAAAGTCCAGGGCCCGATGCAGATTATCAAGGGATCAATATTGCATCAGACCAACAAGAACTATACACCCGGCAGCCGCGCGGAACACGGTAAAATACGGCACTTATTTCGCGCGCCGCCAGCCCTTCCCGGCGGCCCGCACACCTACTCAAAGCGCCCCATGTCTGAAAAATTCCTGTACTCCCTCGCCCGCCCGCTGCTGTTTTCGATGGATGCCGAAGCGGCCCACCATTTCACCCTGCCCGCCCTGAAACGCGCCAGCGCGCTGGGCCTGACGAAGCTGGCCGGCAAACCGGCGGCAGACCCACGCACGGTGATGGGCATCACTTTCCCCAATCCCGTGGGCCTGGCCGCCGGCCTGGACAAGGATGGCGCCTACATCGACGCGCTGGCCGACCTGGGTTTCGGCTCGATCGAAGTGGGCACCGTCACGCCGCGCGCGCAGGCGGGCAATCCGAAACCGCGCATGTTCCGCCTGCCGCAGGCGCAGGGCATCATCAACCGCATGGGTTTCAATAATGGCGGCGTGGACGCGTTTGTCGCCAACGTGCAGGCGTCGAAGTTTTACCAGGAGCGCGCCGGCGTGCTGGGCCTGAACATCGGCAAGAACGCCGACACGCCCATCGAGCGGGCAGCCGACGACTATCTGCTGTGCCTGGAAAAAGTCTACCCGTATGCCAGCTATGTGACGGTGAACATCTCGTCGCCGAACACCAAGAATTTGCGCCAGCTGCAGGGTGCGTCCGAACTCGACGCCCTGCTGTCGCAATTGAAGGAAGCGCAGGCGCGCCTGGCCGACAAGCACAAGCGCTACGTGCCGCTGGCCCTGAAAATCGCCCCGGACATGGATGGCGAGCAGGTGAAAAGCATCGCCGAGTCGCTCACGCGCCACCAGATCGACGGCGTCATCGCCACCAATACGACCCTGTCGCGCAGTGCCGTCGAAGGCATGCAGCACGGCGCGGAAGCGGGCGGCCTGTCGGGTGCGCCCGTATTTGAACTGTCGAACAATGTGATCCGTTTGCTGAAGGCGGAACTGGGCGACGCCCTGCCCATCATCGGCGTGGGCGGCATCATGCAGGGCAAGGATGCTTTGGCCAAGTTCGAATCGGGCGCGCAGCTGGTGCAGCTGTACAGCGGCCTGATCTACGCCGGTCCCGCCCTGATCAAGGATTGCGCGCGCGCGCTGCGCGGCAAACAGGCGAAATGATCGCCAAGGTCAAGCTGGGCGCCAGCAGCCTGGAAGTGAGCACAATCTGCCTGGGCACGATGACCTTCGGCGAGCAGAACAGCGAAGCCGAAGCCCACAGCCAGCTCGATTACGCGCTCGAACGGGGCATCAACTTCGTCGACACGGCGGAGATGTATCCGGTGATGGCCAGTGCGCAAACGCAGGGCAGCACGGAACGCTACATCGGCAGCTGGCTGAAGAAAAGCGGCAGGCGCAGTCAGATCGTCCTGGCCAGCAAGGTGGCCGGGCCGAACTCGCGCATGCACTGGATACGCAAGGGCAAGACGGATCACGACGCGGTCAACATCCGCGCTGCCGTCGAAGACAGCCTGCGCCGGCTGCAGACGGAGCATATTGACCTGTATCAATTGCACTGGCCCAGCCGCAACCTGCCCATCTTCGGCGCCAGCGTGTACAACCCGCGCAAGGAACACGCGTCGGTCGCCATCGAAGAGACACTGGCCGTGCTGGGCAAGCTGGTCGAGGAAGGCAAGATCGGCCACATCGGCGTGTCGAATGAATCGTCGTGGGGCGTGTGCGAATACATCAAGCAGGCCGAGCTGAAAGGCTTGCCGCGCATCGTTTCGATCCAGAACCTGTACAACCTGACGGCGCGCCATTTCGAGACGAGCCTGCTCGACGAAACCTGCCACCGCGAGAACGTCAGCTTGCTGGCCTACAGCCCGCTGGCGTTCGGCCAGCTGACAGCGAAGTACCTCGACAATCCACAAGCCAGGGGCCGCCTGACGCGCTTCCCGGCCGGCTGGAGTCCCCGCTACGTGCGCCCCGCCACCATCGAGGCGGCCCGGCAATATGCGGCGCTGGCCCGCGCGCACGGCCTGACGCCGGCGCAGCTGGCACTCGCGTGGTGCTACTCGCGCTGGTTCGTCGCGTCGACCATCATCGGCGCCACCAGCGTGGCGCAGTTGCAGCAAAATATCGATGCGCATCACCTCACCTTGTCGCCGGAACTGGTGGCGGCCGTCGACGCCATCCACGCCAGTCTGCCCAATCCGGGACAGTAAGGCCCGCCGTCTGGCGGCGCATGCCGTCGCCAGGCTCCCCACGCTCATCGCAGATAGTCGCATTTATACAACACTGAGCAATTTACTGCTGTGCAGCATTGCGGCCTTGCCGTGCCCGGTCGTATGCTGGAAACGAGGCCATATGCGCTACGCGCACCATGTTGACGTCTTTCAGATATTTATTGCATATCGATAGACAGAACGATTCGTAAGCACGCCGCGTGCCCACTGTTAATCTGATTGCATCACCGGACCGCCATGGTCCGCGCAACCACAACCGAAGAGATATCGTCGATGAGTTCAAGCACCGCCCGCTCCCAGCGTCCCGCCCTCCCCGTAAAAACCGTGATCGCCGCCAGCCTGGTCGCCTGCTTCAGCCTGCCGATGCAGGCGCAAGCGCAGCAAGAGCTGCCGGCCGAAGGCGAATTGCAATCGGTGGTCGTCACCGGCACCTTCGCCAAGAACCGCCGCACCATCGATTCCGAATCGCCGATCGATATCCTCACTTCGCGTGACCTGCAAAGCACGGGTTCGGGCGAACTGGCCACCGTGCTGGCGCGCCTGCTGCCATCGCTGAACTTTGCCCGCGCCACGGGCGCCGACGCCAGCGACGCCGTGCGTCCGGCGCAGTTGCGCGGCCTGTCGCCCGACCAGACCCTGGTACTGGTGAACGGGAAGCGCCGCTATACCTCGGCCGTGGTCAACGTCAATGGTTCGCTGGGCCGCGGCTCGGCGCCGGTCGACCTGAACGCCATTCCCCTGGCCGCCATTGACCACGTGGAAGTGCTGCGCGATGGCGCAGCGGCCCAGTACGGTTCCGACGCGATTGCCGGCGTGATCAACATCATCCTGAAAAAAGGCGCGGCCGGCGGCGATATCGAAGTGGGCTATGGCCAGACGCAGGAACGCGACGGCAAGCAAAAATCCATCAAGGGTTCGGCCGGCTTCGCCCTGGGCGAGGACGGCTGGGTGCGCGTCTCGGCCGAAGTCGCGGAACGCGACCCGACCAACCGCGCCGGCGCCGACTTCCGCAATCCGCTGGAACCGCGCTACGGCAAGGTCAACCAGCGCTATGGCGACCCGGAAAGCAAGCCGGCAACGATTTTCCTCAACAGCGAATACCACATCAGCGACAACCTCGACTGGTATGCCTTCGGCAACTACGGCAAGCGCGACACGTCGGCCGCCGCCACCTGGCGCACGGCGCTGATCACGGACCCGAATAATTCGAAGCAGTTCGTCCAGCGCACGCCGCTCTTCCCGGAAGGCTTTTTGCCATTGCAAAACAGCACCCTGACGGACCAGTCCCTGGTGACGGGCTTGCGCGGCGAAGCGGCCGGCTGGCGCTGGGATGCCAGCCTCAATTACGGCAGCAACAAGTTCGAGCTGGACCTGGACAATACGGTCAACCAGTCGCTGGGCGCCAACAGCCCCACGCATTTCTATGCGGGCTCGCTGAAAAACGAACAAACGGTGTTCAACCTCGATGCGGCGCGCGAATTTCCCGTGTCTTACTTTACGGGCCCGCTGACGGTCGCCGTGGGCGCCGAAGCGCGCCATGAAAAGTACAGCATCGGCGCCGGCGATGAAGCATCGTACACGGGCGGCGGTTCGCAAGGCTTTGCCGGCTTCCGTCCTGTCAACGCGGGCAGCCACTCGCGCCACAACGAGTCGGTCTATGTGAACCTGGAAGCGGAAGCGACGAAGAAACTGTCGGGCGGCGTGGCCCTGCGCCATGAGCGCTACAGCGATTTCGGCAGCACCACCTCGGCCAAGGGTTCGGCCCGTTATGCGTTCACGGACGCCCTGTCCCTGCGCGGCACCGTGTCGAGCGGCTTCCGCGCGCCGTCGCTGGCGCAGCAGTACTACACCATCACCACCACCAATTTCCAGGTCGTCAACGGCGTCAACACGCCGATCGAGACGGGCACCTTCGCCGTCAACACGCCGCAGGCGCGCGCTCTGGGCGCACAGGATCTGAAACCGGAAAAGGCACGCAACTACAGCCTGGGCCTGCAGTTCCAGCCGACCCGCAACTTCACCACGACGGTGGACGCCTACCGCATCGACATCGACAACCGCATCCTGTTCTCGGCCAATCTGGTCCTCAACAATGCATTGAAAAACGTCCTGGCCGCACAAGGCACGCCTGTGGGCTCGGGACGCTATTTCACCAACGCCGTCGATACGCGCACGGAAGGCGTGGACATCGTCAGCACCTACCGCATCGACCTGCAGGACAAGGACCGCCTCGACCTCACCTTGGCGTACAACCACAACAAGAGCACGGTACAGAAAATCGCCGGCAATCCGGACATCCTGACGGCCAACAACCTGAAACTGATCGACCGCCAGAGCATCGACCGCATCACGGTGGCATCGCCGAAGGACAAGTTCAGCCTGGCGGCCGACTACGGCTTCGGCATCTGGAATGCGCACGGCGTCGTGACCCGCTACGGCAGCTTCACCGTGCCGCAAAACGACGTCAAGCTCGACCAGACGTATGACCCGCAATGGGTGCTGGACGTGTCCGGTTCCGTGAAACTGGGCAAGAACTGGCGCCTGGTGGCCGGCATCGACAACGTCACCAACCGCTATCCGGCGCAAGTGACGAGCGCGGGCAACCTGAACGTCAACGGTACCCAGCCTTACAGCATCTTCGCGCCGAACGGTTTCAACGGCCGCTATTACTACGCCAAGGCTGGCTATAGCTGGTAAATACCGCTCCGCCATGCAAAAAGCCCGCGCATCTTCCGATGCGCGGGCTTTTTTTCATGTCTTGCGCCCGCAGGCGCTGCAGGCTCAGGCGCGGCGGCGGCGCGCGGCAAAACCGACCAGGCCCAGGCCCAGCATCAACATGCCGTAGGTCGCTGGCTCAGGCACGGCCGAGACGGAACTGTAGGCGCGGAAATTGCTCAGGCCGCGCGGCAGATTGCTGATGGTGATAAGCGTATTGGCGGCCAGCGGCGCGTCCCAGTGGAACAGCAGTTCGCCACGGCCATAGTGCACGGCCAGGTAGTCGAAGCTGGACTTGACGGTGAACGAACCGGACTTACCGCTTTCCAGGTCGCCCTGGGCGGCAAAGACCAGGGAACCGGTGCCGCTGGATGGCAGACCAAACTTGCTGCTGACCAAGCTCTGGATGGCGGCCGCGCTTTGCGGGCCAGACGGGTTGGCACCGTCAAACACCCAGACCGAGTCCGCTGCCACGCTGCCGTAGGTGACGGTCTTGCCGCCCACCAGGAAGCCGCTCATGGCGGGATCGGTGATTTCCACCCAGTTCGCAGCCTGGGCCAATGGCGCCAGGCAAGCCGAGACAGCAAGGCAGAGACCCAGCACAGCATGTTTAGTCGTGTTCATAATTTCCCCTATTGATAAATTTCAAAAAACACAATGTTGATTATATTTTTGTTATATTTTTTTGCGATTGAGCAAAAGATATCATTCAGGAAATCAAAATGCAATAAAAGAAACAAATTTTACCATTGGTATTTTCAATCGGTCTCATCAGTTTCTTGCCGAGTCCGGCTATGAAGGGGCTTGCCGCCCTCCTTGCCATGACCGGGCGCTGGTCGGGGAAGCAGGATTGTTGTAGATCAGCACATGCCAAGCGGCAATGGCAAGCCTGCAGGTATGCGTGGTCATCCTGACACGCAATCGGCTACCATGGGGTTTACTCTTCTTGATGACGGATAACCATGCCCAGCTGGCACCTGGCCGACGCCGCCGAACTGGCGGCGCGCCATCCCTACACATTCTATAAATCGCCGCCCGAAGCCATCGCCCAGGTGCGCCCCGGCGAGGTGGTCAAGCTGATCTTCGCTTTCCACAGCGACGATCCGCAGGCGCCGGGCGCCGAGCGCATGTGGGTGCTGGTCGACACGGTCGAGCCGCATGGGCACTTTACGGGCAAGCTCGACAACATGCCCGGCTACATCGCCGATTTGCGCGCCAAAGACCCCATCGCCTTCGCGGCGCGCCACATCATCAATACCCAGCACGACGATGACGATAACCTCGTCAACCGCTACGCGGGCCTGTGCTTCGTCACGAAACGCGTGCTGGAAGACGGCGCGCCCGTCGGCTACCTGTACCGCGAAGCGCCGGACAACGACGACGACAGCGGCTGGCGCTTCACGGCCAACGACGAGAGCGACGACTACATCAACGACAGCGCCAACGTGGCCCTCGTGTCGCTGGGCGCCGTGCTCAGCGTGGACGACCGTTTTATTGCGCTGCTGGACGCCCCTGCCGGCGCGGCGTACGCCTTCGACCGCAACACGCAACAATTCATGGCGGTGGACGAATGACAACAGATGAACTGAAGGAATTTTGCGCGGCCCTGCCCGGCGCGCAAGCCGTGCTGTACGGTGCGCCGTCGAACATCCTCGTGTATGAGGTAAGCGGCAAGAAGTTTGCCTATTTCAAGACCAGCGCACCGGAACAGTGGCGCTTCAGCCTGCGCGTCAGCGCGGAACGATTCATCGAACTGACGGACATGCCGGGCGTGAAACCGGCCCGCTACATGGGCCGCTTTCACTGGGTGACCATCGTCGACGTGGCGCGCTTCCCCACCGATTACCTGGCGGAACTGGTGCAGGATAGCTACGCGCGCGCCGTGGCCAGCCTGACGCGCGCGCAAAAGGCGGCCATCGCCTAGAGGGCTTCCTCGCCCGCCATGGCGCGGTCGATGTCTTCGCGCGTCAGGTCCGGCGCCAGCTGCAGGATGAACTCGTAGGCGTAGGCGCGCAGGTAGGCACCACGGCGCACGGCCAGGCGCGTCGTGTTGGTGGCGAACAGATGCGACGCTTCCACCGCCCGCAACCCTTTGTCGCGGCCATGGTCGAAGGCCATCGAGGCGACGATGCCCACACCCAGGCCCAGCGCCACGTATTGCTTGATGACGTCGGAATCCATGGCCGTGAGGATGATGTCGGTCGTCACGCCCGCCTTGGCGAACGCATCGTCGATGTGGCCGCGTCCCGTGAACCCCTTGTCGTAGGTAATCAACGGATATTTCGCCAGGTCTTCCAGGCGGATCGGCGAATGTTCGAGCAGCGGGTGGCCGTCCGGCACGACGATCAGATGGCTCCAGCGGTAGCACGGGAACGACACGAGGTCGGGGAACTGGCTCAAGCCCTCCGTAGCGATGCCGATATCGGTCTTGCCCGACAGCACCCATTCCGCGATATGCTCGGGCGCGCTTTGCTGCAATGCGATGCGCACGTCGGGGAAGGCGGCGCGAAAGCCCTGCACCACTTTCGGCAACGCATAGCGCGCCTGCGTGTGCGTGGCCGCCACCGACAGGGTGCCGCTGGTCTGGCCGCTGTATTCGAGGCTGGCCTGCTGCAGGTTTTCCGCCTCGATCAGGAGGCGGTCGACGATCTTCAAAATGCCCTTGCCCGGCTCCGTCAAGCCCGTCAAGCGCTTGCCGTTGCGCTCGAAAATCACCACGCCCAGCTCATCTTCCAGTTCGCGGATCTGCCGGCTCACGCCCGGCTGCGACGTGAACAGGGCATTGGCCACTTCCGTCAGGTTATAGCCGCGGCGGGCCGCTTCGCGGATCGAACGCAGTTGTTGAAAGTTCATATATTTTCAGCCTTTAGGTTCTTGTTGGTTCAACGAACACGTGGAGGCGTTTCGGGCGGACTACCAAGGTTTCGCCTTCCTTCAGCTGCAAATGGCTGAAGCGCTCGTTCGACATCACCGCTTCGATCAGCTCGCTGTTATCGACGCGTTGCAAGTCCAGCTGGGCCAGCGGGCCGATCGCATGGGCGCGGCTCAGTTTCACCACGATGCCTTCGGCGCCCTGCGTGTAACGGTCGATTTCCAGGTCGTGCGGACGCACATAGGCCGTGCCCTTGCTGTCGCTCACGCCCGCATAATCGGGCACCTCGAAGCTGGCGTCGCCCGTCGCCATCACGCCGTCATGCACGCGGCCGTGGAACAGGTTGACGTTGCCGAGGAAGCCGTAGACAAACGGCGAGGCCGGGTGGTTGTAGACTTGCTCTGGGGAACCCAATTGCTCGACGGTACCCTTGTTCATCAGCACGACCTGGTCGGCCACTTCCAGCGCCTCTTCCTGGTCATGCGTGACGAAAATACTGGTCACGTGCAAGTCGTCGTGCAGGCGGCGCAGCCAGCGGCGCAATTCCTTGCGCACCTTGGCGTCCAGCGCGCCGAACGGCTCATCGAGCAGCAGCACGCGCGGCTCGACAGCCAGGGCGCGCGCCAGGGCGATGCGCTGGCGTTGTCCGCCCGACAGTTGCGGCGGATAACGGTCGGCCAGCCAGTCCAGCTGCACCAACTCCAGCAAATCTTTCACTTTACGGCGGATCTGGTCTTCCGACGGCCGTTCGCTGCGCGACTTCACGCGCAGGCCAAAGGCCACGTTTTCGAACACCGTCATGTGCTTGAACAGCGCATAGTGTTGAAACACGAAACCGACTTGCCGCTCGCGCACGTGGCGGTTCGACGCGTCTTCCGCATCGAGCAGCACCTGGCCGCTGTCCGGATGTTCCAGGCCGGCTATGATGCGCAGCAAGGTGGTCTTGCCGCAACCGGACGGGCCCAGCAGGGCCGTCAATTCGCCGGCGGGAAAGTCCAGCGAGATATTGTCGAGGGCGACGAAATCGCCGAAGCGCTTGTGGATGTTTTTAACTGCGATGGTCATATCAGTGCTCCGTGGAACGTAAGGCGGAATCGTCGGCGTCGCTCTCGTTCAAACGCCACTCAATGAAGGCTTTCAGGGCCAAGGTCACCAGGGCCAGCAGGGCCAGCAGCGAGGCGACGGCAAACGCGGCGGCGAAGTTGTACTCGTTGTACAGAATCTCCACCTGCAGCGGCATGGTGTTCGTTTCGCCGCGGATATGGCCGGAGACCACGGACACGGCGCCGAACTCGCCCATGGCGCGGGCGTTACACAGGATCACTCCATACAGCAGGCCCCACTTGATATTCGGTAAGGTGACTCTGCGGAAAATGTTCCAGCCCGAGGCGCCCAGCACGATGGCGGCCTCTTCCTCTTCGCTGCCCTGCGACTGCATCAGCGGGATCAGTTCGCGCGCCACGAACGGGAAGGTGATGAAGATGGTGGCCAGCACGATGCCGGGCACGGCGAACAGGATCTTGATGTCGTGCGCCTGCAGCCACGGGCCGAACCAGCCCTGGGCGCCGAACATCAGCACGTAGATCAGGCCGGAAATCACCGGGGAAACGGAAAACGGCAAGTCGATCAGGGTCAATAAAATGCTTTTGCCGCGGAACTCGAACTTGGCGATGCACCACGAAGCGGCCACGCCGAATACCAGGTTCAGCGGCACGGCGATGGCGGCCGTGATCAGGGTCAACTTGATGGCGGAAATGGCGTCCGGATCAATGATGGCGGCGATATACGCTTCCCAGCCCTTCTTGAACGCTTCCGCAAACACGGCCACCAGGGGCACGATCAGGAAAGCCGTCAGAAACAGCAAGGCGATGCTGATCAATACCGTGCGCACCCACAATGGTTCCAGCACGACGGGGCCGACATTCGGCTCGAAGCGGCGCGCTGTCGGCCGCGCAGTGTCCACGCCAGCGGCGGCAGTCGTATTCGTACTCATGATTTCTTCGCCTTTCCGCGCGTCCATGCTTGCAGCAGGTTAATCGTCAACAACAACAGGAAAGACACCACCAGCATCACCACGGCGATGGCCGTGGCGCCTGCGTAATCGTATTGCTCCAGCTTGGTAATAATGAACAGCGGCGTGATTTCCGACACCATCGGCATGTTGCCGGCGATAAAGATCACGGAACCGTACTCGCCCGTGGCTCGGGCAAAGGCCAAGGCAAAGCCCGTCAGCAACGATGGCAGAATCGTGGGGAAGATGACGCGGATAAACGTTTGCAGGGAATTGGCGCCCAGGCTGGCGGCCGCTTCTTCGAGTTCCTTTTCCGCGTCTTCCAGCACCGGTTGCACGGTACGCACGACGAAGGGCAAGCCGATGAAGGTCAGCGCCACCACCACGCCCAACGGCGTGAACGCCACCTTGATGCCCAGCACGCCTTCGATGAACTGGCCGAACCAGCCGTTAGACGAATACAGGGCCGTCAGGGTGATGCCGGCCACGGCCGTCGGCAAGGCGAACGGCAAGTCGACGAGCGCGTCGATGATGCGCTTGCCGGGGAATTTATAGCGCACCAGCACCCAGGCCAGGATGCCGCCAAACACCACGTTCAACAGGGCGGCGATCAGCGAGGCGCCAAACGTCAATCGGTACGAGGCCATCACGCGCTCGGACGTGACGGCGCTGAAGAAGGCGTCCCATGTCATGGTGAAGGTTTTCAGGAACACCGAGGACAAGGGAATGAGGACGATCAAGGCCAGGTAAAAGAGCGTGAAGCCCAGTGACAGCTTAAACCCCGGCATGACCCGAAACGGCGCTCCGCGCGCCTTGGGCGGCGCTAGTGTTGCTTCAGACATGGAAACCCCTTCTTATTACATTTTTGAGTTATAGGGCGCAATAATCACATGCAATCGTTATAAAAAGAACTAACCATTTCTCATTTGCTTAGATGGATTTTGCATACTTGCCGGCAGAATCTGCAGACGAAAAAAAACGCACCGGCGAGGTGCGTTTTTGCTTCTTAGACATATTTATACCCGAGACAAATGCTGGGGTCAGACCCGACGGGTCTGACCCCGGAATTACTTGTTGGGCTGCGGCGTGAGGCGCAGATATGGCTTGGCGGCCGTAAAGCCCTTCGGATATTTCTGCTTGATCACGTCCGGGTCTTGCACGGTCAATGGAATGATGACGTCGTCGCCATCGTTCCAGTTGCCGGGCGTGGCCACCGTGTAGCCGTCCGTCAGCTGCAGGGCGTCGATGACGCGCAGAATTTCATTGAAGTTGCGGCCCGTGCTGAGCGGATACGTGAGGATCAGCCGCACTTTCTTGTTCGGGTCGATGATGAAGACGGAGCGCACGGTGGCTGTGACGGACTGTTCCGGGTGGATCATGTCGTACAGCACCGACACTTTCTTGTCGACGTCGGCGATGATGGGAAAGCCCACGACCGTATTTTGCGTCTCTTCGATATCCTTGATCCAGCTCTTGTGCGACTCGGCCGCGTCCACGGACAGGGCGATGGCTTTCACGTTGCGCTTGTCGAATTCCGGCTTGAGCTTGGCCGTCAGGCCCAGTTCCGTCGTGCACACGGGGGTAAAGTCGGCCGGGTGGGAAAACAGCACCACCCAGGAATTGCCCGCCCACTCGTGGAACTTGAGCGGACCGATCGAGCTGTCTTGTTCAAAATCAGGGGCGACATCGCCCAGGCGTAAAGTCATCGTGATCTCCTTCAGAAGTTGTGTGGCGAAGATGTTCGTCGTATCAGGCTGCCTGACGGTGGCGCTTGTCGCTTTGTGCCAGATCAAACAGTGTTTGCAGCTGCGCCTGGCCGTAGACCCAATCGCCAAGGCGCGATTCGGCGTTGATATGGCCCAACGCACCGCCATCAATATACTTGCAATTCCAGCGCCGCGCCCACTGCGCCGCGTGTTCGGCCGTCATCCACGGGTCCGTCTGGCTGGCGATCAGGATGCCGGGGCAAGGCAGCCGCTTTTGCGGCAATGCCTTCGCCACGCCAAACTTGTCGGGGTCGGCCGGCCCCACCAGCAGCACGCCGGCCACGCCCTGCGGGTCGCGCGCCAGGCTGTGCGCCGTCGTCAGGCAGCCGAAGCTGTGGGCGACGATCAGGGTCGGGCGCGCATCTTGCCGCCGCACCTGGTCCAGGCGCGCCGACCAGGTGGCCAGGTCGGGCGTGTTCCAGTCATCCTGCTCGACCCGCTCGAATTGCGGATACAGGCGCTGCCAGCGGCTCTGCCAGTGCTCGGGACCGCTGTTATGCAAGCCCGGCACGATCAGTACCCGGTAATCGGAAAAGCTGCGCAGCGCCATGATGGTTCCTTTTAGTAACGGTCTGGCAATCGTGCCATCCGGTATTACTTAGGCTGGTAGATCTGGTCGAAGATGCCGCCGTCGGCAAAGTGCGCCTTCTGTGCCGCCGTCCAGCCGCCGGCCACCTGCTCGATGGTGAACAGGTTGACCTTGGCGAACTGCGACGCGTATTTCTTTGCCGCCTTGTCCGTTGCCGGACGGTAGTAATTCTTGGCGATGATGTCTTGCGCCTCGTCCGTGTACAGGTAGTTCAGGTAGGCCTCGGCCACCTTGCGCGTACCATGCTTGTCGGCAAACTTGTCGACGACGGCCACGGGCGGCTCGGCCAGGATGCTGACGGACGGCGTGATGATGTCGAACTTGGTCGGGCCCAGTTCCTTGACGGCGAGATACGCCTCGTTTTCCCAGGCGATCAGCACGTCGCCGATACCGCGTTCGACGAAGGTGGTGGTGGCGCCGCGCGCGCCGGAATCGAGCACGGGCACGTTTTTATACAGTTTGCCGAGGAAATCCTTGGCCTTGGCTTCGCTGCCGCCCGGCTGGCGCAAGGCATAGCCCCAGGCTGCCAAGTGGTTCCAGCGGGCGCCGCCCGAGGTTTTCGGATTCGGCGTGATGACGGACACGCCCGGCTTGATCAGGTCATTCCAATCCTTGATGCCTTTCGGGTTGCCCTTGCGCACCAGGAACACGATGGTCGAGGTATAAGGCGAGCTGTTGTGCGCCAGGCGCTTTTGCCAGTCGGCGGCCAGCAGCTTGTGCTCGGCCAGCGCGTCGATGTCATAGGCCAGGGCCAACGTCACCACGTCCGCTTCCAGGCCGTCGATGACGGCGCGCGCCTGCTTGCCGGAGCCGCCGTGCGATTGCTTGATCTTGACGTTGTCGCCCGTCTTGCCTTTCCACTCCTTGGCAAATGCCGTATTCACATCCTGGTACAGCTCGCGCGTCGGGTCGTACGACACGTTGAGCAGGGTGATATCGGCAGCCTGCGCCGTTTGCAGAACGGCAAACGCGCTGATGGCGGCGGCAATGATGATTTTTTTCGACAGCATCTAAGATCCCCGTATGGTTGAACTTTCAGAGCCACCAGATTACGGCGCCGCGGCCGCAAAGAGAACGAAGCGTTTCGCCGTTTGATATTCGATTTTCGCATATGGACGGCGCGCAACGGGGATTTAGTGCTTAATAGAAGCGGTTGAACAGCACCACGGACCACGTGGCAAAGGCCAGGATGCAGGTCAGCAGCACGGCGGCGCTGCCGAAGTCCTTGGCGTTTTTCGACAGCGGATGGCGCTCGAGCGAGATGCGGTCGACCACGGCTTCGATTGCCGAATTGATCAGTTCGACGATCAGCACCAGCAGCAGCACGCCGATCAGCACCAGCTTTTCAAAGGAGGAGATGCGCAGCAGCAAGGCGATCACGGTGCCGACGACGAACAGGCCCAGCTCCTGGCGGAACGCGTGTTCATGGCGCCAGGCCGCCTTCAAGCCATCGAGCGAGTAGAAAAAGGCGGAAAAAATCCGTTTCAAGCCGCTTTTGCTCTTGAATTCATTGACAGGTTGCATAGTTTTCCATGGTTCAAAGTCCATCCAGCCGTCAATTATGACGGCCAACATGAGAATTGTGACAATTTATTCGCTGAATATCTCGGAACATTTCACTATTTTTTCACATCATGGTATAAAGATGCATGAATACTGCATTGCACCAAATCCATCATGAAAATTGAACCGGTCGCAGCCCCAAAGACGACGATCCAGGTGATCGAACGCATGGTCGCCCTGCTCGATGCCCTGGCCAAATATTCCGACCCGGTCAGCCTGAAGGAATTGTCGAAAGTGTCCGGCCTGCACCCCTCGACGGCGCACCGCATCCTCAACGACATGGTACTGACGCGCTTTGTCGACCGCATCGAACCGGGCACGTATCGGCTGGGCATGCGCCTGCTGGAACTGGGCAATGTGGTGAAAAGCCGCCTCAGCGTGCGCGAAGCGGCGCTGGACTTCATGCGCCAGCTGCACAAGAAAACCCAGCAAACCATCAACCTGTCCGTGCGCCAGGGCGACGAGATCGTCTACATCGACCGCGCCTTTTCCGAACGCTCGGGTATGCAGGTGGTGCGCGCCATCGGCGGCCGCGGCCCGCTGCACCTGACGTCGACGGGCAAGCTATTCCTGTCCGTCGATGAACCGAAAGCCATCCGCGCGTATGCCACGCGCACGGGGCTGGCCGGGCACAACAAGAATTCCATCACGGATCTGCAAAAGCTCGAGCGCGAGCTGAGCCTGGTGCGCGAGCGCGGCTATGCGCGCGACAATGAAGAGCTGGAACTGGGCGTGCGCTGCATGGCCGCCGGCATCCGCGACGATTCGGGCAAACTGATCGCCGGCCTGTCGATCTCCGCCCCCGCCGACCGCCTGCAGGATGAGTGGCTGGTGGACCTGGTGGAAACGGCGAATCAGATTTCCGTCACACTGGGTTTTATTCCACAGGACTAAAGCTGGGGTCAGTCTTACAAGATCGGAATTTCCTCCGTTGAGGAAATTCCCCCGACGGGTCTGACCCCAGTCGACGCCGCCCTGGACATTCGCATTGAAACTTAATCAACCGCCGGGCAGGCTCATGTTGGCGGGTTTGAGTGCTTCCAGCCACTTGCGCATACGCCCCGCATCGGCCGTACGCGACTGTTTCCCCTTGGAATCGAGGAAGACCATGATCACGGCCCGTCCTTCGATGACGGCCTGCATCATCAGACAACGTCCCGCCTCATTGATGAAGCCCGTCTTTTGCAAGCCGATTTCCCAGCCCGGGTTGGCCACCAGGTGATTCGTATTGCCAAACTGCATAGGCTGGCCGCTGGCTTCGACGATGGCTTTCGGGTCCGTCGAGTACTCGCGCAGCAGCGGATGGCGGAAGGCGGCCATGGCCAGCTTGCCCAGGTCGCGCGCGCTGGCCACGTTCATTTTCGACAAGCCGCTGGAATCGACGTAATGCGTATCCATCATGCCCAGCTGGCGCGCCTTGCTGTTCATGGCGTCGACAAACGCCGGCAAGCCGCCCGGATAATTGCGGCCCAGCGCCGAAGCGGCGCGGTTTTCCGAGCTCATCAGCGCGATGTGCAGCATATTCGCGCGCGTCAATTGCGAGCCCACTTTCAGGCGCGAGCTGCTGAACTTGGCGCGGTCGACGTCCTCGTCCGTAATCGTCAGCACTTCATCCATGTCCTGGTGCGCTTCGACCACCACCAGGCCCGTCATCATCTTGGTGATGGAGGCGATGGGCAGGGCGACATTCGAATTCTTTTCAAACAGCACTTCCGAATTGTTCTGGTCCAGCACCAGCGCCACGCTCGACTTGAGATCGAGCGGATCGCGCGTGAGGTTCAGGCCCGCCAGGTCGCCCATGGTCGGCATCGGGGCGGCCATGGGCACGGCCACGCTGCTGACTTTTTGATAGATGACCTTGCGTTTGCCGCGCACCATGACGACCCGGCGCACGCTCTTTTCGCGTGGCGCGGCCGTCGCGCCCTTGCGCAGCACGATCTTGATTTTCTTGGTGTTGTGTTTCTTGGAGGCTGAGGATTTGCCGTTCGCTTCCCTGGCGTGCACGGCCGCAGCCGGCGCCAATGCAAACAGCAGGGAAGCCAGGATACCCAGCGCAAGTTTAAACTTAGCCATTCGATAATTCCCCGTGAAGCTGTTGCCTTATTGCAGTGTAGCGAAATGCAGAGTATTCGCAAGCCTATTTAACAGTTACGACAGTATTTATTGCAGCACTGAAATACAAATCGTTGGTGATCAGCAAACAAGCTCATCTTTGAGCGGCTGTTTGCCGGCGTCCATCGCCAGCAATGTCTATTTGTCCATGAATTTAACAAAACCGGCCAGCGGCTCGCGTTCCGTGCTCAGGCGGTTTTCGATCTTGTCCGGGTCGGCATGGCCAAGGGCCATGCCGCATACCACCATTTCGCTGGCCGGTACGCCCAGCTCGTCGCGGATGATGTCATGGTAATGGATGAAGGCCGCTTGCGGGCACGTGTCGAGTCCCCGCGCGCGCGCCGCCAGCATGATATTTTGCAAGAACATGCCGTAATCGAGCCAGGAACCCTGTTCCAGCACCCGGTCGATGGTAAAGATCAGGCCCACGGGCGCATCGAAAAACTGGAAATTGCGTCCATGCTGGGCCGCCATGCCGGCCGTGTCGCCCCGCTCCAGCCCCAGCAGCTGATACAGGTCCAGGCCGATCTTGCGGCGGCGCTCGATGAACGGCGCCGTCCAATGGCGCGGGTAATAGGTATACGACGCCGTGCGCGCGGGCGCATCGGGCGCCTTCGGCGCATCGTAGGCGGCCAGGATGCGGCGCGACAGGCGCAGGCGCGCCTCGCCCGACAGCACGTAGACTTTCCACGGCTGCATATTGGCGCCCGAGGGCGCGCGCGCCGCCACTTCCAGGATGCGCGCGATATCGTCCTGCGCCACCGGCGTGGGTAAAAAGGCGCGGATCGAACGGCGCGACAGGATGACGCTATCGACGGCTTGCTGCGCCGCCTGTGTTTCAGATACTGGCTTGCTCACTGCGCTGCTCCCTGCTATTTCTTGACTACAAACACCACGCCGACCACGGCCACCAGCATGCCGGCGATGCCCAGCATATTAAATGCTTCGCCAAACATCAGCCAGGCCATCACGGCCGTCGTGGGCGGCGTCAGGTACAGCAAACCCGTCACTTTCGTCGCGTCGCTGCGGCGGATCAGGGCGAACAGCAGGAAGATGGCGCCGATCGACAGCACGAGTACCGACCACAGCAAGGCGCCAATAAAATTCGCCGTCCATTGGACGTTGCTGAAATGCAAGTCCAAGCCTTCGTAATACAAGGCGAATGGCAAGACCACGACGATGGAAGCGGCAAACTGCACCACTGTGCCGGTGCGCAAGTCGAACTGCGGACAGTGGCGTTTTTGATACATGGTGCCGGCCGTCATCGACAGCAGGGCGAACACGCACAGCAGCACGCTTTCCACCGTCAGGCCCACGAGGTTGATCTTCGCGTAGACGACCAGGGCCACGCCCAGCAAGCCAAAGAACAGGCCCAGCCACTGGCGCGGGCGCACGGATTCGCCGATCAGCGGCGCGGCGCAGGCCGTCAGCACGGGTTGCATGCCCACGATCAGTGCGGACAGGCCGGCCGGCATGCCCAGCTTGATGGCGCACCAGACGCCAGCCAGGTAGCCGGCCTGCATCAGGATGCCGGCCACGGCGATCTGGCGGAACTGCCCCACGGGCCACGGCGCGCGCAACAGCAGCACCAGCGGCAACAGGATCACCAGCACGCCCAGGAAGCGCAGCAGCAAAAAGGTCAGCGGCGGTGCGTACGGCAAGCCGAACTTGGCCACGATAAAACCTGTGCTCCATAACAACACGAAGAAACCAGGCAAGGCCATCGGTGCCAGGGTCGTCAGGAAAGGGGTTTTGGAGGCTTTGCCGCTGGCGCCAGCCGCGGCGGGAAGATTGGACATGGTATCAACTCGGGAAACAGGATCGGCACCGGAGAGCTGCGCCAGTGCGGGAGGCAAAGTCTAGCATGCTGCGCCGCGATCGTCCCCGCAGCCACTGGAAATGATAGTTTAGACATAAACCATTGACACGTAGAAATCAAATATTTCTCTTTAGAAACAATGACTTTTGATGCAAATCTATTCAATTGTTGCATCGCACAAGAAACGCTTGACTTCGTTTTTTTTCGCCGTAGAATAGGGTTTGTTGCGTTGCACAATTCTTGTTCAGCTTGAAAAATTTAGATTCACCTGCTTTCCCAAACGGTACACGCAGCATCAAATTAACCAGATTTCGATTTTTTGGAGATTTATATGTTTTCAATTCCTGAGCAATTTTCGTCCGCTACCAAAGCCAACCTGGAAGCCCAATTCGCCCTGTTCTCGTCGCTGACGGGCAAAGCCTTCGAAGGCATCGAAAAGATCGTCGAACTGAACCTGACCGCTGCCAAAGCGACTCTGGAAGAATCGACCGCCGCCGCCAAGCAATTGCTGTCGGCAAAAGATCCACAAGAATTCTTCTCGCTGAGCGCTGCTCAAGCCCAGCCTAGCGCCGAAAAAGCCATCGCTTACGGCCGTCACCTGGCTGCCATCACGTCGGGCACGCAAGCCGAGTTCAGCAAAGCTGCTGAAACGCAAATCGCTGAAACCAACCGTAAAGTCCTGTCCCTGGTGGAAGAAGTCACCAAGAACGCGCCAGCCGGTTCGGAAAACGCCGTTGCCATCCTGAAAAGCGCCATCGGCAACGCCAATGCAGGCTACGAGCAGTTCTCGAAAACCAGCAAGCAAGCCGTCGAAGCCATCGAAGCGAACCTGACCTCGGCCGTGAACCAGTTCACGCAAGCGGCTGAAAAAGTCGTTCCGCGCGCTGCCGCCAAGTAATTCCTGCGCGACCGCCACGGCGGTCCGCTAAGTAATCCTCGGGGGTTACTTTAGTACCAGCTCCTCCAGGCATCCATCCCGCACTTCCCTGACGGATGCCATTATGCCCCAGCCCTGCTGGGGCATTTTTTATGCGCTTTTACTTTCCCGCCCTTACTCCCCCAGATACGCCGCCTTCACGCGCGGATCGTCGAGCATGGCCGCCGCGTTGCCGCCCATGGTGACCAGGCCGGAATCCATCACATAGCCGCGGTGCGCCGCCTGCAGGGCCAAACGGGCATTCTGTTCGACCAGCAAGATCGTGATGCCTTCGGACGACACCTTGCGGATCACCTCGAAGATTTTCTCGACCATGATGGGCGACAAGCCCATCGATGGCTCGTCGAGCAGCAGCAGCTTCGGATGGCTCATCAGGGCGCGCGCCATGGCCAGCATCTGCTGCTCGCCGCCCGACAGGGTGCCCGCCATCTGCGCCGCCCGCTCCTTGAGGCGTGGAAACACGTCGAACCACTTGGCAATGTCATCTTCGACACCAACCTTGTCCGTGCGCGTGTAGGCGCCCATCATGAGGTTTTCGCGGATCGACATGCGCGTAAACACGCCCCGCCCTTCCGGCACCATGGCCAGCTTCCGCTCCACCAGGTGAAACGATTTCGTGCCCTTGAGCGATTCGCCCAGGTAACTGATCGTGCCTTCGACTTTGCATGCAGGCAAGGTGCCCGTGATGGCTTTCAAGGTCGTCGTCTTGCCGGCGCCGTTCGCGCCGATCAAGGCGATCAGCTCGCCCTGGTTGACTTCCAGGTCGATGCCTTTCACGGCCTTTATGCCGCCGTAAGCCACGTGCAGGCCCGCCACCTTCAATATATTGCTCATGCGTGCGATCCCCCCAGATAAGCCTCGATGACGGCCGGGTTTTGTTGTATTTCGGCCGGCAAGCCTTCCGCGATGCGCTTGCCATACTCGAGCACCGTGATGCGGTCGCACAGTCCCATCATCAGTTTCACGTCGTGCTCGATCAACAGCACGGTCTTTCCTTCAGCCTTGATTTTCACCAGCAACTCGCGCAGGGCCAGCTTTTCCGTGGCATTCATGCCGGCCGCCGGCTCGTCGAGTGCCAGCAGTTGCGGGTCGGTGGCCAGCGCGCGGGCGATTTCCAGGCGCCGTTGGTCGCCGTACGACAAGAAGCGCGCCGTGCGGCTGGCGAACTGGGCGATGCCGACGAAATCGAGCAGCTCCATCGCCCGCTTGCGGATCGATGCTTCTTCCTCGCGCGCCGCCTTGTGGCGGAAGATGGCGCCGAACACGCCCTGGTGCGAGCGCACGTGGCGCCCCACCATGACGTTTTCCAGCGCCGTCATGTCGCCAAACAGGCGGATGTTCTGAAACGTGCGCGCGATGCCCGCCTTGGCCACCTTGTGCGGCGCGGACGGCGAATACGGCTTGCCGGCCAGCTCGAAAGTGCCCGTGTCGGGCTGGTACAGGCCCGTGATCACGTTGAAGAAGGTCGTCTTGCCGGCACCGTTCGGGCCGATCAAGCCATAGATCTGCCCTTGTCGGATGGTAATGCCCACATCGGTGAGCGCCTGCAAGCCGCCGAAACGTTTATTTACGCCAGCGATATTGAGAATGATCTGTTCGCTCATGCTATCCCTCCCTTACGCGGACACGACGCCGGTGGATTTGTTGGGCTGGTCGACATCGTGGTCGGGCCGGTCTTCGTGCTTCGGCGATGGCCACAAGCCGGCGGGACGTATAAGCATAATAAGTACCATGGCCAGACCGTACAGCAGTTGGCGCAAGACTTCAGCGTCGATGATGATCTCGCCAAACAGCGCCTTCTGCGCCGGCTCGACGACATGGCGCAACACTTCGGGTATCGAAGCAAGGATCACGCCGCCGAGGATCACGCCAGGGATATGGCCGATGCCGCCCAGCACGACCATGGCCAGCACGGCGATCGATTCCGTCAAGGAGAACGATTCCGGCGCGACAAAGCCCTGGAACGAGGCGAACATGGCGCCCGCCACGCCGCCGAACGAGGCGCCCATGGAAAAGGCCAGCAATTTGACGTTGCGCGTATTGATGCCCATGGCCTTGGCGGCGATCTCGTCTTCGCGGATGGCCACCCAGGCGCGGCCCAGGCGCGAATGCTGGAGGCGCTTGGTGACGAACACGACAGCGATGCACAGGAAGAGAAACAAAAAGTAATAGGCGTTCACGGACGGCATGGAAAAACCGGCCACCGTCACGGTGCTGTTGCTGCCCGCCTCGCCCGCCAGGTTGACGCCGAAGATGCGGATGGGGTCAACCATGTTGATGCCTTGCACGCCATTCGTGAAATTGATGGGCTCATTCAAGTTGCCCATGAAAATACGGATGATCTCGCCAAAGCCCAGGGTCACGATAGCCAGATAGTCGCCGCGCAACTTCAAGGTTGGCGCGCCCAGCAGGGCGCCGAACAGACCGGCCACGGCAGCGGCCAGGGGCACGATGATCCAGATCGACAGGTGGACGCCGTTTTCGCGGATTTCCGGCCCCATCAGTTGCACCAGGGTTTCACCCAGCACGGGATACTGATTTACCACCGATTCGAGCAGGATGGCGAACTGGGGCGACGCCAGCAAGGCCGTCAGGTAGGCGCCCACGGCGTAGAAGGCGATGTAGCCGAGGTCGAGCAGGCCGGCAAAGCCGACGACGATGTTCAAGCCCAGGGCCAGCATGATGTACAGCAAGGCCATGTCGACGATGCGCACCCACGAATTGCCGAACTGGGCGGCAAAAAACGGGAACACCATCAGCAGCGCGGCCAGGCCCAGCATGCCGGCGTAGGCTTTGGTCGGATTTTTCTTAGCGTCAAAATCGAGTAGTGCCATGATGGTCAACTCCTTGTTTTTATGGATGACGTCAGGCGCGGTCGGCCACGCGTTCGCCCATGATGCCGGACGGGCGCAGGGTCAGCACGATGATCAGCACGATGAAGGCAAAGATATCCTGGTAATTGCTACCGAGGAAACCAGCGGTGAGATAGGCGATATACCCGGCACCAAGGCTCTCGATGAGGCCCAGCAGGATGCCGCCCAGCATGGCGCCATAGATATTGCCGATGCCGCCCAGCACGGCCGCGCAAAATGCCTTCAGCCCGGGAAGCGCTCCCATCGAAAACTTTACCGAGGCATAGTTGGCGCCCCACATCACGCCCGCCACGGCGGCCAGCGCGGCGCCAATGGCGAACGTGGCGACGATGACCTTGTCGGAATCGACACCCATGAGGCCCGCCACGCGAGGATTCTCCGCCGTGGCCCGCATGGCGCGGCCCATCTTGGTTTTCTCAATAAGTAAGACCAGGGATCCCATGGAAATGGCGGCCAGGGCCAGCAGCAATACTTGCGTTTGGGAAATAACAGCGCCACCGATGTGCAGCGGGTCGGTCGACAGCAACTGGGGAAATGGCAGCGGATTGCGCGTCCAGATCATCATGGCGAAGGTTTGCAGCAGGATGGAGACGCCGATGGCGGTAATCAGGGGAGCGAGGCGGGGGGCGTTGCGCAGGCGGCGGTAGGCGACCCGCTCGATGAAGATGTTGACCAGAATACAAATGGGGATGGCGCCGAGGATGGCGGTGGCCAGTTTCAAATAGCCGGGCCAGTCCGGCACATAAATGCCCAGCAGCTTGAGAATGGTCAAGCCCACCATGGCGCCGATCATGAGCACGTCGCCGTGGGCGAAGTTGATCAGGTTCAACACGCCATACACCATGGTGTAACCGAGGGCGACTAAGGCATACATGCTGCCCAACACCAAGCCGTTGATGATCTGCTGGATGAATGTATCCATGATTGCCCTATCAAATATGCATTTTTCGGGAACAACTTCCACCAGAACATGTCGCTGATACAAAAACGGCACCGGAGGAAGAAATCCTGCAGTGCCATCCCTGGACCGTTCTCACCAGCATGGTGCACGCACTCAAAACGCGCGTGACCTTGCTTAGTCATAACGACAACATATTCAAGCTTGAGGCAATCATAACGATCTTTTGCAAAAACTAAACTTGGAATAAAACGATCATTTCCGAATTAAATTTTGTTTTGAGGTGACTATTTCATCGATACTCAATCCTCCCGCAGGCTCAGGCGACGTCGCGCTTGATGCCATCGAGGCCTTTCGGCATCGGGAACGTGACGGCTTCCTGCACGCCATCGAGGGGGCGCACGCTCTTCACGCCGCACTCCTTCAAGCGGTCGATGACGGCTTGCACCAGCACCTCGGGCGCCGAGGCGCCAGCCGTGACACCCACGCGCAGCTTGCCTTCCAGCCAGGCGGGGTCGATCTGCGAGGCATTGTCGACCATGTAGGCAGGCGTGCCCATCTTCTCGGCCACTTCGCGCAAGCGGTTCGAATTCGAGCTGTTCGGGCTGCCCACAACGATCACCACTTCCACTTGCGGCGCCATGAATTTCACGGCTTCCTGGCGGTTCGTGGTGGCGTAGCAAATGTCGCCTTTTTTCGGCTCGGCGATATTCGGATATTTCGCTTTCAAAGCCGCAATAATGTCGCTGGTGTCGTCAACTGACAACGTTGTTTGCGAAACATAGGCCAGGCTCTCCGGATTGGCGACCTGCAATTTCGCCACATCTTCGAGCGTTTCCACCAGATGCATGCCCATATCGGCCTGGCCCATCGTGCCTTCCACCTCGGGATGGCCGTCGTGGCCGATCATGATGATCTCGCGGCCTTCGCGGCGCATCTTGCCCACTTCCATGTGCACCTTGGTGACGAGCGGGCAAGTGGCGTCAAAAATGCTCAGGCCGCGCGATTCCGCCTCGGCGCGCACGGCTTTCGACACGCCATGCGCGGAAAACACGAGCGTATTGCCAGCAGGCACGTCGTCGAGGTCATCGATGAAGATGGCGCCCTTGTTGCGCAAGTCGGCCACCACATAGGCGTTGTGGACGATTTCATGGCGCACGTAGATCGGTGCGCCAAATTGCTGCAAGGCGCGCTCGACGATTTCGATCGCCCGGTCGACGCCAGCGCAGAAACCGCGGGGCTGGGCCAGTAACAGTTCTTTATCCATCGCTATTCCTTACAGGACCGAAATGAGCTTGACTTCAAAACGCAACGGCTGGCCGGCCAGCGGATGGTTGAAATCGAACAGGGCGGAGTCCTCGCGCATTTCGCGCAGCACGCCGGCAAAACGGCCGCCGCCCGGCGCGGCGAAGTCGACCAGGTCGCCGATCTTGTAGTCGGCGCCCGGCACGGAGTTTTCGTCCAGGGTCGCGCGCGAAACGGACTGCACCAGCTCGGGATTGCGCTCGCCAAAGCCTTCGCCGGCCGCCAGCTCGAACGTCTGGTGCGTGCCTTCAGGCAAGCCCAGCAGACGCTGCTCAAGGAATGGCGCCAGCTGGCCCTGTCCCAGCATCAAGGTAGCAGGATTTCCGCTGAAGGTAGTGACAATATCAGTACCGTCAACAGTAGCAAGACGATAATGCAGGGTGAGGTAAGCCGCTTCGGTGACGACTGCTGGTTGCTCGTTGGACATAGTAGTTTTCAGGTAACTGGTGCAAAACGATATTGTAAGCCACACTGGCCGCGCCTGCCCCATGGCTTCGTCAAAGAAGGCCACACTGGGGCGCGCGCCGGTGCCAAACAGGAGAACAGCATGGGCATCAAGGATTGGCCGGCCGGCGAACGGCCGCGCGAACGCCTGATCGAGGATGGCGCGCAATCGCTGTCGGACGCGGAATTGCTGGCCGTCTTCCTGCGCACGGGCGTGCGCGGCAAGAGCGCCGTCGAGCTGGCGCGCGACACGGTCGAGCACTTCGGCTCCCTGCGGGGCCTGTTTGGCGCCAGCCTCGTGAGTTTTTCCGCCGTGCACGGCATGGGTAGCGCCAAGTTCGCGCAGCTGCAAGCGGTGCTGGAACTGGCGCGGCGCGCCATCATCGAGGACTTGCAGGCGGGACAAGCCCTCAATTCGCCGCACGCCGTCAAAGACTATTTGCGCCTGACCCTGGGCAACCTGGCGCATGAAGCGTTTCACGTGTTGTTTTTGGACGTCAAGAACCGCCTGATCACGACACAGGAAATGTTTCGCGGCACCCTCACCCACACCAGCGTGTATCCACGCGAAGTGGTGAAACAGGCGCTGCTGCACAACGCGGCCAGCGTCATGCTGGCCCATAACCACCCGTCTGGCACGCCGGAACCGAGCGAGTCGGATCTATTACTGACGCGCGCGCTGGCGCAAGCCCTGTCGCTGGTGGACGTGCGCATCCTCGACCATTTCGTCGTGGCCGGACGGCAAGTGCATTCGTTTGCGGAGCACGGCCAGATCTAAGCCGGCGCCAGCCGATTCACAGTTAACCATGTGTAAACAAGGACATACGTGACAGCAGAGGGACTGTTATCTAGCAGTAAACGACGCGGTTTACCCGCGGCTTCCCTATGTAGAACAGGCAAACGTCAGATTGTTAAATTTTTTCAATACAACATGACACAATTGTTTTTCGCAAGTCATTGATAAATCTGCTTATTTTGGATATACTCTCGTTTTTCCAATTTGGAATATCTTTAAGGAGTGCGCCATGGCACGTGTTTGCCAAGTCACTGGGAAGAAGCCGATGGTCGGCAACAATGTTTCCCATGCAAACAACAAAACCAAACGTCGTTTTTTGCCTAACTTGCAGAATCGTCGTATTTTTGTTGAATCTGAAAACCGCTGGGTCTCCCTGCGTTTGTCCAACGCCGGTCTGCGCGTCATCGATAAAGTCGGCATCGACGCCGTATTGGTCGATATGCGCGCTCGTGGCGAAAAAGTCTAATTAGCAGAATAAGGGAGCTATCATGGCAAAATCAGGCCGCGACAAAATCAAGTTAGAATCGACCGCCGGTACGGGTCACTTCTACACGACTACCAAAAACAAGCGTACGACGCCTGCGAAAATGGAGATCATGAAATTCGATCCTAAAGCACGCAAGCACGTCACGTACAAAGAAACCAAAATCAAGTAATTGATCTTGTGTTCTGTAAAAAGAGCCGCTCCGATGAGCGGTTTTTTTTCGCCCTGATTTTTACGCCCCTTCCCTTGTGCCGGGACGAAAAAAAGGCCCTGGAAACCAGGGCCTCGATATGCGGCAGCTTACCTATGCATAACTGCGCAGGCGCAAGGAGAAATCCTGCAGCGACTGGATACCCGACGCTTCGGCGCGCGCGCACCAGTCTTGCAGCTTCTGCAGCAATTGCTCGCGCGTAAAGTGCGAGCGCTCCCAGATGGCGCCCAGCTCCACGCGCATGTGGTGCATGGTTTCCAGCGCCTTGCTGTGCTGGAACAGTTCCGACAGTTGCTCGTGGTGCGCGTCGGCCAGCTTGCCCGGCTCGCGCTGCATCAGCTTGCGCGACGATTTCAGGAAGCGCTTTTCCAGCTCGGCCTTGTGCTTCAGGTGTTCCAGCTCTTCCTTCCAGGCATGCTTGATCGATTTCGCATACTTGGCCATCACGTCGTAGCGGTTGGCGATGACCGATTGCAAGGTCTCGAAGTCCGCTTCCAGCTTGCCGTGCGAGAACTTCGGTTCCGGCGCCAGCTTTTTCACCTTGGCAAGGCCCAGCATTTCCAGCGCGCGGATGTACGCCCAGCCGATATCGATTTCATACCATTTCGACGACAGCTTGGCCGACGTCGCATAGGTATGGTGATTGTTGTGCAACTCTTCGCCGCCGATCAGGATGCCGAACGGAATGATGTTGGTGGCCGCGTCGGCGCAGTCGTAGTTGCGGTAGCCCCAGTAGTGGCCGATGCCGTTGATGATGCCGGCCGCCGTGATGGGGATCCACATCATTTGCACAGCCCACACGGAAATGCCGATCACGCCGAACAACACGAAATTGATGACGAACAGCGACACCACGCCCAGCCAGCTGTACTTGGTGTACAGGTTGCGCTCGATCCAGTCCGTCGGCGTGCCGTGGCCATATTTGGCCATGGTTTCCATGTTCTTCGATTCAGCGCGGTACAGTTCGGCGCCTTCCCAGAACACTTTCTTGATGCCGCGCGTTACGGGGCTGTGCGGATCTTCTTCCATATCGCACTTGGCGTGGTGCTTGCGGTGGATGGCCGCCCATTCCTTGGTGACCTGGCCCGTCGTCAGCCACAGCCAGAAACGGAAGAAATGGCTGGGAATCGCGTGCAATTCCAGCGCCCGGTGGGCCTGGTGGCGGTGCAGGTAAATCGTGACGCTGGCGATCGTGATGTGCGTGACCACCATGGTGTACAGGAAAACTTGCCATGCGGACAGATCGGTAATGCCAGTGGCCATGAACTGCAAAACGTCGTGTAAAACGGAACTCAATGTCATTACTACTACTCCAAGTGGACAGGGCGTGCGCACGGTCGCTCCAGTGACTCTGGAGGTCCGGCAGAGTTAATTTTAGGCGTGATTGTACGCCCTAATGGGTGCTATCAGGCAAAAACGGAGGCAGGCAGCGAGGTTAAGGCTGGGTGCCGGATGGCGGGGACTCACCGTCTGCCGCGCTGGCGAGCGGGGCAGGAGGCGTACCAACAATACGCAATTCGCGTTGCGGAAACGGTACAGTGACCTTATGTTCCTGCAAGGTGCGCCAGATGGCGCGGTTCACATTCGACTTCACGCCGCCCGTGCCGTTTTCCGGATCCGCGATCCAGAAACCGATCTGCACGTCGAGACCGTCGGCGCCGAAACGCACGAGCGTCGCCGAAGGCGGATTGCTTTGCGACACACGCGGCACCTTGGCCGTTGCCGCTTCCAGCAAGGGGAAGATCACATCGAGATCCGTTTCATAGCCCACCGACACGGCCGTCGACAGCCAGACCATGCGGTTGCTCAGCGACATGTTTTGCACGCCGCCGGAAATCAGCATTTCATTCGGAACAATGGATTCAACGCCATCACCACCCAATAACACAGTATAGCGCGTATTGATCTGCGTGACCTTGCCCGTGAATTGACCCACCGTGATCATGTCGCCGATGGTGAGGCTGCGGTCGAGCAGGATGATGAAGCCGGAGACGAAGTTCGCGGCGATCTTTTGCAAGCCGAAGCCCAGCGCCACGCCGAAGGCGCCGCCGAACACGGACAGCACCGTCAAGTCGATGCCCACCAGCGACAGGCTGACCAGCACGGAAACGAGGATCAGCACGGCGCGTCCCATGCGCGACAGCACCACGCGCAGGGAAGTGTGCAGACCCTGCATTTTCATCAGGCGCTCGTCGAGCGAGGTGCCGGCCCACATGGCCAGTACCAGCAGCACGGCGACCGAAATAGCGGCTTGCAAGATGGCAGCCACGGAGACCTTGTTGCGTCCCAGCGGCACGACGATGCTTTCCAGGAAGGTATGCAGTTCCGGCCACAGGCCCGTGATGTACAGGGCCATGCCGGCCCACACCACCACCGTGAAAATCTTTTCCAGCAACAACATGGTGGGACTGATGTCGCCATGACGGGCAAAAATGCGGCGCAGCACATAAAAGCCGAAGCGCACCAGCGCCATCGACGTGCACAGGGGGATGGCAATGCTGAGCAGGTTCACCGACTGAAACTTGGCCAGGAAATGTTGCGCAATGCCCAGCAGCATGGCCGCCAGGACGGGCGTCAAAATGCGGATGAAACTGTCCGTGCGCTGCAAGGTTTCCGGCGTGGCGGGCGTGGCCGCCGCTTCCGCCCGCTTATGCAGGAACACGCGCAACTGCCGCACCAGCAGCCAGCTCAGCGCCAGGCAGGCAAGGATGACCAGCGCCTGCCACAGGATGGCCGGTTGGCGGAAATCGTCGACAAAATCAGTGATCAGGTTGAGCAGCGGGGTTTCATTCATGGCGGATGCGGTCCGGAAGGTGGGACGAAGATGGTACGGATGGGGAGTGATCCCATGCCGCCAGGCGGGCTGGCGGCATTGAAGGGCGCCGCTGCAGGGTGCAGCGGCGACCCGTGACAGGCTTACTCGGCTGGTTCAGCGTCAACGTCGCCGGCCGGCTTTTCATCGGCGTAGACTTTTTTCGGCATGACCTTGCGCTCGAACACGGCGGCGAAGAAGCCGTCCGTCTGGTGCAGGTGCGGCAGCAGTTTCAGGTAGTCGCCCATTTCCAGCTCGATCTTCTGTTCGGCCAGCACCTTGCTCATCGGCACCAGGGTGAAGTCGGGGTTGGCCGCCAGGAATTGCTCGGCGATCTGATCGTTTTCTTCGTTCAGGAAGCTGCAGGTGGCGTACACCAGGCGGCCGCCGCCCTTGACCAGGCGCGCCGCGCCGGCCAGGATGGCTGCCTGCTTGGCTTGCAGCTCGACGATGGAGTTCGGCTGCTGGCGCCATTTGACGTCCGGATTGCGGCGCAGGGTGCCCAGGCCGCTGCACGGGGCATCGACCAATACACGGTCGATCTTGCCGGCCAGGCGCTTGATCTTGGCATCGCGCTCATGCGCGATCTGCACCGGATGCACGTTCGACAGGCCGCTGCGGGCCATGCGGGGCTTGAGCTTGGCCAGGCGTTTTTCCGACACGTCGAACGCGTACAGACGGCCCGTGTTGCGCATCAGCGCGCCCAGCGCCAGGGTCTTGCCGCCCGCGCCGGCGCAGAAATCGACCACCATCTCGCCGCGCTTGGCGCCGACGATCTGCGACAGGATCTGGCTGCCCTCATCCTGCACTTCGATGGCGCCGCTCTGGAACAATGGCAGGTTTTGCAGCGATGGCTTCTTGATCACGCGCAAGCCCAGCGGCGCAAACGGCGTCGGCGTGCTGAGAATCGGCGCTTCGGCCAGGGCCAGCATCACGTCTTCGCGCGTGGCCTTGAGCGAATTGACGCGCAAGTCCAGCGGCGCCGGCGCGTTCAGCGCATCGGCCAGCTTCATGGTTTCCGCTTCGCCGAACTGGGCGATGAGCTTGTCGAACAGCCAGGTCGGCATATTGGCGCGCATGTTCGCCGGCATCAGGCTGCGGTCGATCTGCGTGATGCGTTCCAGCCATTCCACTTCTTCTTCCGTCAGGCCGCCCAAGGAGTCGGCGCCCACGGCTTCGGCCAGGCCGAGGATGGTCAGGCGGCGCATGGTCGGGCCGCTGCCCGCTTCGGCGAAGTCCGTGAAGAACGATTTATTGCGCAGCACGGCATAGATGCCTTCGGCGATGGCGCCGCGTTCGCGCGAACCGAGGCGCGGATGGTCGCGGAAATAGCGCGACAAGGTGGTGTCGGCCGGGGCCGTGAAACGTAAAATTTCGCGCAATACTTCTTCAGCATTGGCAAGTATCGCTGGTGGCAATCTCATTGTTATTCTTCCTGTAATATTTTATTGAGGGTCCACGCGGACCTGGCCATGCTCGACCGACAGTTTATCGTCAATGAACAGGCGGATGGCGCGCGGGTAAAGCAGATGTTCCTGTACCAGCACGCGCGCCGATAAGCTGTCTTCTGTGTCGCCCGGCAAGACGGGGACTTTCGCGCTCGCCACGGCCGGGCCATGATCGAGCTCGGCCGTCACGAAATGCACGGTCGCGCCGTGTTCCGTCACGCCCGCCTCGAGCGCCTGGCGGTGCGTCGCCATGCCCGGGAACAAAGGCAGCAGCGACGGGTGGATATTGAGCATGCGCCCCGCGTAATGTTCGACGAAGGGCGGCGTCAGGATGCGCATGAAACCGGCCAGCACGACCAGGTCGGGGGTGTAGCCGTCGATCACGGCTTGCAGCGCCGCATCGAACTGTTCGCGGCTGGCATAATCCTTGTTGGCAACGACTGCCGTCGCTATCCCATGTTCCGCGGCAAAAACCAGTCCCTGGGCGTCGGCCCGGTTACTGATGACGGCGGCAATACGGGCTGGCCATTGCTCGGCTTGCGCCGCGCGCACGACCGCTTCCATGTTGCTGCCGCGTCCGGAAATGAGGATAACGATATTTTTCATAGCGCGCATTGTACCCGCTATGGCGATGCGAACCAAGAAAGGCCGCTATTATTGTTGCGGCGCAACATAGCGACCGGGCCGCCGCCGCTGCCCGATTACGCCGCCCGATCAGGGCATGAAAGGCTGGTTTGACGCCTCCGCGGCGTGAGTAGGTGCTTACTCGAACGAATAGAAGACGCGGAACGGGACTTTCTTTTCGGCCCAGTAGTCGGCCGCGTCGCGGAACACGTCGAGCAGGATCTCGCGCGCTTCCTTGTCGAATTTTTGCGTATTTGGCAATTGCTCAAGCACCACCAGGAAGCCCGTCTGCGTGCCCGCCTTGAACATGGTGTCCGTCAGGCACAGGCGCAGGGCATCGAAATTCTTCGCCAGGTTTTTCGGAAACAGGAAGGCTTCCGCAATAATGCCGATGACTTGTTGTTTGGTCTGTCCAGCGTTGCAATGCGCATATAAAAAGTGCTGCCCGAGACGGATCGCCTCGTCTTGTAATTCGGTCACGCGAAAGGCACGGATGGACTGGACAAGGTTGGGCGGCACGGTTAGTAACAAACTCATTTTTCCCTCAAATCGACCTGTTATGTATGGATTTTTTCTAGCTGCTCTTCTTATTGCATCCCCGCACGCGGGTCAATGCGCACGCGGTGATTCGATCTGTATCAACTTTTATGCGATTCAGTGCGATTTTATCTAAGCCATACGCGTATTAGGGTAACGTGTTGTCCTGCATGAATCAACCCGAATATGATGTCAAACGCAAGATTTGTTACAAACCGCTGGTTTCAAGTCACTTCAACATCTTGTATCGATTGAAAGTGCATGTTACAGACTGTGGGGCAAGGGGCTTGGGCTGTTACATTTTGTTGCCATGCGAAACACTTGCCCCGGTCTGGCGGGATTACTATAGTCCCAAGTTGTAAAAAATACCCTGAAAGATTCTCTAGATAACGAGGTTACAAATGAACTTGCAAGCCAAATTGATGTTGTCAGCCGTTTGTCTCGGCACATTGCCACTCGCCCAGGCCGCCGACTTTGAAGATTTCGGCAAGGTCGTACGCGTCGTGCCGCAAGTGGAACAGATCAACCGTCCACGCCAGGAATGCCGTACGGAATACGTGCAAGTCCAGGCACCGCCGCAACAGCGCAGCGCTGGCGGCTCCATCGTCGGCGGTATCGCCGGCGCCTTGCTTGGTAGCCAGGTCGGTGGCGGCAATGGCCGCACGGCAGCAGCGGCGGCGGGCGCGATCGCCGGCGCCGTCGTGGGCGACCGCGTCGACAACCAGAACAATTACCAGGGCGGCATGCAGGAACAAGCCGTCAAGCAATGCCGCCAGGTCGACCACTGGGAATCGCGCAACAATGGCTACCAGGTCACCTACGACTACCGTGGCCGCAACTACACGAGCATCATGTCCTACGATCCGGGCGAGCGCATCCGCCTGCGGGTCTCGATAGAACCTGCACAGCAATAAGCGGCCCCTACCATGCCAGCCCCAGCGGCTGGCATTTTTTATGGCGCCCCGGCACGGGCTATAATGCGGCACACTTTCAGGCCGCCTTATGCTTATCAAACGAAAATCCATCGAACAAGTCGAATCCTCGCGCCCTGCGCGCAAGCCCCGCTACGCCCCTGTTACCCTGTCGGAAATGGATGGCGTGCGCTATCTGCATTTCGGCACGGAATGGGTGCAGGGCGCCATGCGCATCCGCAAGCCGGACTGGCCGGAGCTCGAATACGCGCAGCAGATGATGGCGTGGATGCTGTGGATCGAGCAACCGCAGCGCCTCGCCCAGCTGGGCCTGGGCACGGCCGCGCTGACCAAGTTCTGCTACCGCCAGTTCCCGCAGGCGCAAGTCGAGGCCATCGAACTCAATCCTTCCGTCATCACCATCTGTGCCTCGATGTTCAAGCTGCCGCCCAACGACGAGCGCCTGCACGTGCGCGAGATGGATGCGCTCGACTACGTGAACGACGACGCCAACCACGGCACCCTGGACGCCCTGCAAGTGGACCTGTACGACGCCACGGCGCGCGGCCCCGTGCTCGACAGCGCCGATTTCTATACCGCCTGCTGCGCCTGCCTGGCGCCGCACGGCATCATGACGGTCAATCTGTTTGGCGACCATCCCAGCTACGCAAAGAACATCAAGGCGATGAAGTTTGCGTTTGCACAGGTGATCTGCCTGCCGGAAGTCCATGATGGGAACGTGGTGGCGATCGCATTCAAGACGAAAGTGGCACTCGATGCCGAAGCGCAAGCCGCCCTGCTCGAGCGCGCCAAGCAGATCGTCGCCGAGACCAAGCTGCCCGCCAAGTCCTGGGTCAAGGGCATCGTCAGCACCCTGTAAGCGCCGGCATTACCAGGCTAGGCCGGCAGTCCTGAAAGACGCCGGCCATGCCCGCTTCCCCTCCTTCCTCTCCCATCTCGCCCGACACGCCACTGGAACTGCCGCAACTGCTGGCCTGGCTGCAGGAAGACGGCTTGCTCGACGCAGCGCAAGCGGCCGCCATCGCAACCCAGACCGCCCTGCTGCCGGCGCCCGCCTTGCATCCGCTGTGCAGCATCGCCCACGGCGCACTGACGCTCGATACCCTGTGCGCGTGGCTGGCGCAACGCGCGAGCTTGCCGTATCTGCGCATCGATCCCCTGCACATCGATTTCAGCCAGGTGGCCGACGTCATGACGGCCGGCTATGCGGCCCGCTTCAACATCCTGCCAGTGGAAAGCACGCTTGACCGCATCGTCATCGCCACGGCCCAGCCCTACGCGCTCGCCTGGCAGGCGCAGCTGGGCAACCTGGCGCCGCGCAAGCTGAGCCTGGTCATCGCCAACCCGCTGCACATCGCCGACGCCATCGCGCAATTTTTCAGCCTGGCCACCTCCGTCAAGGTGGCCAGGCAAGCATCCACGCAAGACCTGGCGCTGCGCCACAATTTCGAGCAGCTGGTGGAACTGGGGCGCAACAAGACCAGCCTCGACGCCAACGACCAGCACGTGGTGCGCATCGTCGACTGGCTGTGGCAGTATGCGTTCGCCCAGCGCGCGTCCGACATCCACCTGGAACCGAAGCGCGACGCGGGCCTCGTGCGCCTGCGCATCGACGGCCGCCTGCACCAAGCCTATCAATTGCCGCCCGTCGTCATGCTGGCCATGACGGCGCGCATCAAGTTGCTCGGGCGCATGGACGTGGTGGAAAAGCGCCGCCCCCAGGATGGCCGCATCAAGACGCGCAATGCGCAAGGGCAGGAAATCGAGCTGCGCCTGTCGACCTTGCCCACGGCCTTCGGCGAAAAGCTCGTCATGCGCATCTTCGATCCGGAAGTGGCCGTCAAGAGTCTCGCCGAACTGGGCTTTCCGCCCGCGGACGCCGAACGCTGGCGCCAGCTGACGGCGCGCACGCACGGCATCGTGCTGGTGACGGGTCCCACGGGCTCGGGCAAGACCAGCACCCTGTACAGCACATTGAAGGCGCTGGCCGGCAGCGAAGTCAATGTGTGCACGGTGGAAGACCCCATCGAAATGGTCGAGCCGGCCTTCAACCAGA
This sequence comes from Janthinobacterium aestuarii, assembly GCF_046113285.1. NCBI lineage: Bacteria > Pseudomonadati > Pseudomonadota > Betaproteobacteria > Burkholderiales > Oxalobacteraceae > Janthinobacterium > Janthinobacterium aestuarii. Next base: position 1,305,019 of record NZ_CP142524.1, on the reverse strand, counting down.
TGCAGGTGCAAACCCAGGCCGGCATCGAACTGTCGTTTGCCGACGGCGTGCGGGCGCTGATGCGGCAAGATCCCGACATCATCATGGTCGGCGAGATCCGCGACCTGGCCACGGCCGAGATGGCCATCCAGGCGGCGCTGACGGGCCACCTGGTGCTGTCGACCCTGCATACCAACGACGCGCCCTCGGCCGTCATGCGCCTGCTGGAACTGGGCTTGCCCGCCTATCTGCTGGAAGCGTGCCTGATCGGCGTGCTGGCGCAGCGCCTGCTGCGCTGCCTGTGTCCGGCCTGCAAACAGCCGGGCGACGCCCCGGACGACGCGTCATGGCAGCGCCTGACGGGCGGCCAGCTGGAACGCCCCCGCGCCATGTACCGCCCCGCCGGCTGCCCCCTGTGCCGCCACAGCGGCTACCTGGGGCGGGCCGGCATCTATGAACTGCTGAACGTGACGGAAACGTTCGGCCAGCTCATCAAGGCGGGCGCCGACCTGCACGCCTTGCGCCGCCAGAGCATCCTCGACGGCATGACGCCGCTGCGCCTCGCCGGCGCGCGCAAGATCATCGATGGCACGACCAGCATCGACGAAGTGCTGAAGCTCACGGCCGCCCTGCATTGAGCCATCTTCATTTTCGTGCAGGAATGCTTTGCATTCTTTTTCAACTGATATATAATGCGGCCTCTTTCGGGTCGTTAGCTCAGCTGGTAGAGCAGCGGACTTTTAATCCGTTGGTCGCAGGTTCGAATCCCGCACGGCCTACCACGAATACAGCAGTACAGATCAGGGTTAGCAAACTATCGTTTGCTAACCCTTTTTTGCGTCTTTATCCGTGATATTGCCCACATGGGGGAAATGTGCCCCGGTCACCGCCAAGTGCAGAAACTCTCCCGGCACTGCCTTAACCCATGTTTCTAAAGGACGGACAAGCAAGCATTGAGCCGCGCCTTGCGCAACACTCCCAAACCCGTGAGGAAATAAGACGCATGCCCATGGCAATGGCGCGCCACCGCGATGCCAACGTGCTCGTTGCAAATACAGCACGCGCTTCCTCCCCTCCAGCATATCCAGCTCGCCAGCTTCAACGATGCCATACAGGCAATGCGTCGAGAATGCCATTACTTGCAAAAAAGAAAATAAATAAAGGAAATTAATTATTGGCAACTAAATGCTATTCAAACAATTTGAAATAAGCAATAATGCCTCTCTCTTAATGATTACCTCCGACAAAAATGGCGTCCGTTCTTTTCAGGTACAGCATTTCGCGCGCACTGGCATACTTGCTCGCAACCACATTAATGGCTGGCTGTGGCGGCGGTGGTAGCCCAAGCGGTGGAGGCGACGGAAGCAGCGGCGTTGCCCCTCCGGTGCCAGTTACCCCGACGCCCACGCCAACATTGACATTCAGCGTGCCGACGGCCGCCGCTACCGCCGATGAGGGGAGCACGAAGGCGTTGTCATTGCTAGCGACTGTGAACACGCCATCGGAATTTCAAAATGTAAACAGTGTGTTCGCCTACGTCATCGATACGACAGGCGTGATACTGCCGGAGGTACAATTTTCCCAGCTAAGCCCAGGCAGTTACAGCATTCTGCTCCAGACTGCGCCGACGCTGCCCATCGGAAAACATACAGGCACTTTTTCAGTCAAAGTTTGCAAGGATGCCGCTTGTACGCAACACTTCCCCGGTTCGCCGATGCAGTTGCCATATGCGATCACTGTCGTGCCGATACCCTTGTCACCAATGACAGTGGCGCCACTTGGCCTTCTCAACGCGACCATTTCTGAGGGAAATCCGGCGCCAGCGCCCGTCACTGTCAACGTCAGCGCGAAAAGTCGCACATGGACTGTGAACACGAACGCGGCATGGATCAAGCTCTCGACGGCAGCAGGTAACGGCGTCAGCTCGTTTACTGTCGGCTACGATGTTTCCGCGCTGACATTTGGCGTCCAGACAGGCACTATCGTAGTCACAAGCAGCGACGGGCAAATCGCCTCGCTGCCTGTCAGTGCCGAATTGCTGCCTGCCGCTTTTTCCATTGATCACGGCCAGATTACCTTCAATGGCATCAACGGCGCTCCCATTGCGGCAGCGCCCGTTAAATTTACGGCACCTAACCTAGCGGCGAACTGGAAAGCCACCGCCAGCGCGGCATGGCTAGGAGTGACCCCGACGAGCGGCACCACACCTGCCATTGCATCGGTATATGTCGACCCGGCGAACGGCAAGCTTGCCAGCGGCCGACACGATGCAATGTTAACGATTACCGCACCGAACGTCAGCGACAGCAAAGTTCCTGTCACGCTGAACTTGACGAAAGCCACCTTAACGTCCTCGATTGACAGCATCACGCTGGGAGGACCTTATGGCCGCTCGCCTGCGTCGACAGCAAGCCTGACGCTGAATCTCAACACCATGGCGAACGCTTATCCCTGGTCGTTCTCGGCACTGCCTGCATGGCTGGGCGCGAGCGCTACCAGCGGTACGGTGAATCAGGCTGGCAGCAGCATTGTGTTTTCGCAAATCGGCGCCAACCAGCCCATCGGAACCAGTGCCACGACCTTGACCGCGAGCACGCAAGTCAATGGCGATACCATCTCGGTACCAGTCACCATCACCGCCCAGCGCGATACGCGCAAACTGCTGTTCTCGGAAGTCGGCGTCGGGCTGTCTTCCACCCCAGGCTGGTCACGCCTGTCGCGCAAGGTCACCGTGCGCGACAACTTCGGGCTAACCCCTGCATGGACTGCCAGTTCCGACAAGGCATGGCTGTCCGTGCAACGCAGCGGAAATGCGCTGACGCTGACGGCCGATCCATCCACTTTACCGGTCGACGCCATCAGCTATGCCACCGTCAGCCTGGCCAGCGAGAATGGTATTCAGACTTCAGAGCAGCTGCATGTTGCGATCTGGAAAGGAAGCGTCACGCCGGCCGTCACGACGAAATTGACGAAGACCTACAGCCACCTCAAGACCGATCCGATCCGACCTTTGCTGTATGCAAACAACGGCACAGGCGATATCGATGTGTATAACATCTATTCCGCCACCCAAGTCGGCACCATCAGCAACCTCGGTGGCGCGATGGGAGACATGACCATCAGCCCGAATGGCCGGCATCTTTACACCTACGATACCGCCAATCGGAATATCATCGTCGTGGACCTGGCTACGCTGACGAAAAAAACCAGTTGGCCAATGGCAGCAGCAGTCCAGCAATCGTCGGCCTTGCTGGCCCTGCGGCCAAATGGCGTAGAGATTGTGGCAGCAGCCGACGGCAAGGCATACCTGGCCAGCACAGGTGCCGTGGCGGGCATGATCGGCAACGCCGACAGCATGGCAGCATCGAGCGACGGAAGCCGCCTCTACTTGCAAGATTCAGGCTATAGCCCGGCATCGGTAAGCGCAATTGTAGTTGACTACGCCGATATTGGTGGCGGTGCCCTGTTCAGCGCTTCGGCGGGCTCCGCCGGCTTCATCAACGGCGCATCGAATGGACAAGACATCGCGGTCAGCGCTGACGGCATGCGCCTGTATGTCGCGTCGGCTGCACCTTACCGCTGCAGCAGCGTAAAACCGTCGGACCTGAGCTTCATCGGCAGCCTCAGCGGCGGAGATGCCTACCCCAACAACGTCGAGGTGGGCAGCGATGATCGCGTTTACTGCGGCATCTCAGGCTGGTATTCGAGCGCCGACGTATGGGTGCACGACGCAAACGGCATGCTGCTCAAGAGTTTCAAGTTTGCCGGGTACGCGAGGAGCCTGATGACCCGCACCCTGGGTATTTCCGCTGATGGACTCATGATGGTGGGCCAGACAGACGACCCCCTGCTGGTATTTGTACCAGTAGGCCCATAAGGGGAGTGGCGGCGGAAATACTCCCTGCTTCGGCTGGTTGAGGTTCTTTTGAATATAGTATTCCTTGTCCATGGCAACGGGAACCATTAATCCCCTCCTGCCACGAAGACAGCAGTACGCACAGGGTTGGCAAACTAGCATTTTCCAACCCTTTTTTGCGTAAATTCGACCAGAGACAAGCTGAGCGAAAGCAGTGCGTGACGGATGCGGAAAGAATCTCCCCGCGAGCAATGCAATCGTGCGCCGCCAGTGCCGATATACTGGTGCATCTGCTGACGATACGGAAAGACGCACTGTGAAACTTGCCACCCTGCTATCCCCCCTGCTGTGCTCTTTGTTGCTGCCAGCCCAGGCGCAAACGCCCATCGTGCTCGACGGCCAGTACAGCGCGCGTACGGACGAGATGAGCCTGGAAATCATCGGCAACCGCGTCTGCTTCGCGCCCGACAAGGCGCAATGGGGGCGCTTGCCCCGCCCTGCCGCCACGCACGATGCATGGTTTTGTTTCAGCAACGACGCCCAGGCGCGCCGGCTGCTGCGCGTGCCCGCGCGACAGGCCGACAATTGCGGCTGGCAAGCGCGTGCGCGCATCGTCATCGATACGTATCAACCGTACGTCGAGCAAGGCGACGGCAACGACATGGCGCACCTGGCGTCCGTGGTCAAAGTGGCGCAGCCGAACGCCATCGCCTGCGAATAAATCAACCGAGTTCGTATTCCTGCAGATAACGGGCGAACAAGTCGCCATCGGCCAGCGGACACGCAAACCCCGCGCCCCAATCGGCCAGCAACAGCTGCTCTTTCAAGGGCAGCAGCAACAGTTGCGGCATGCCATCGCTGCACCACAGGTCGCACACGATACCCTGCTCGTCCAGGCCCGCAAACAGGGTTTCCGTCTTGTCGCCGCCAAAGGCCAGCACGTTCTTGCATTCCACGCGGTAACTGCTGTAGCCCGTGTAGACGGCGTCATACGGCGGCAAGGCATCGGCCAGCGCCAGGCGCAGCTGCTCGGCCGTCAGGCCCAGCGCGCGCAGTGGCGACGGTGGCGCCTTGATCACGTACATGTCCGTCCAGCCGGCGCCGCTGCGGTGGGCATCGGCGAACGCCTGCTGCTCGCCCATCTGCGTCAAGCAGTGCTGCAAATTATCCAGCGGCAGCAGTTCGATCATGCAATAGTCATCTTCGTGGTAGTACGCTTCCCGCATGCGTCAATTCTCCAGCAAGTCTTGCAATTGCGCATTGCGCCGCGCCGTCAGCCGGCCGGCCCAGGTCTCGCTGGTGACGGATGGATAGCGCACGGCGCCAAAATTCATCCAGGCATCGCGGTACGCCAGCCACAGGCGCTGGGTGGCGCGGATGCCGTCCTTGTCCACGGCGCCCGCATAGGTGGACGCGGGCTTTTTCATCAGCTTGCCGTAGATGACGTTGAGTTCCTTGTCGAGCGCCGCCGCCTGCTCTTTCGTCATGCTGACAGGCAACTTGCCCCCTTCGTACTCACGCAAGTCCTGCGCCAGCAAATCGAGCTCGGCCGTGCGGGCGGCAATGCTCTGGGCGGCGCGCGCCGTGCCGCTCAAGTCCGTTTCATTGGCCGCGCGCGCGTCGGCAAACTTGCTTGCGGCCGCCTGCAGCTTTTGCAGCGACGCTTGCGCCACGGCAGGCATGCTTGCACTGACCTTGCCTGTCGCCTGCGCGCGCACTCTTTGTTTCTGGCGCGCATCGATGGCGCTGCACACGCCCATCATGTAGCCGCTGGTGATGTCGTCGCACAAGTCGATCATGCCGCGTCCGCTGGCATTGATCTGCTGCAAGTGTTCAATGCGGCCCTGCATCTCGGCCGGCGCCGCGTCGATGCTGCACGCATACTTGAGCGCCAGCAGCGGGTCTTTCTGCACGCCCTGTCCATTCTGGTACAGCATCATCAACACGGCGCTGTTCTGCGTGGCCATCGCGCAATGGCGTGCGGGACGCCAGTCGGCCGGCTTGGGCGAGGACATACTCTTGGTATCGTAATACAGGTCCGTCGCCTGGCATTGCTGCAAGGACGCCACGGCGGACGGCGCCGGCAGGTCGGCCGGCGGCGGCGCCGCATCCTTGACCTTCAGGCAGCCCGCATACCAGGCCGTGCTTTCCGCATGACCCACGCCCATGGCGCTGGTGTTCGGGTACGGTGCGGCGGCGGCGGCAAAAACCGGGGCCGCCAGCAGGCAGCTCGCGCCCAGCAAGGCCGTTTTCAATAAGGGTAGACAAATTTTCATGTTCTATCAGCGCCAGCGTGAATAAAGCGGCAAGTTTAACTGATCGGATACGCGCTGCCCGCCCGATACGCGCCGCTTCCGCCTGGTAAGTAACGGTTCATGGCCTTGGCAGCGGCCGAATCGATGGGCAATAATGTTGCCCGCTGTACTTTTTTCACTACCCGGACCACGCCCATGACCTCACCCCGTCTTCGCCGTTCCCTCGGCTCTCTGCTGATCGCAGCAGCCTGCGCCTCGCTGGCTCACGCCGCCGATACCAAGGCCACGACCCCAGTTGCCGCCACGCAAACGCAAGCCAGACACGCCATCACGCATGAAGACGTGTGGCTGATGAAACGGGTGGGCGCGCCCGTCGCCAGCCCGGACGGGCGCTGGGCCGTGTTTTCCGTGGTCGACAGTGCATACGATAGCAAGGAGCAATGGTCGGACCTGTGGATCAAGTCCCTGCTTGATGACAGCCCCGCGCGTCGCCTGACGTATTCCAAGGGCGGCGAAAGCGCCGTGGCATGGTCGCCGGACAGCCGCCAGCTGGTCTTCGTCGCCAAGCGCGACGGCGATGAAGCGGGACAGATCTACCGCCTCGACGTGGCCGCCGGCGGCGAAGCACAGCGCCTGACCTCGCTCACCCTGGGCGCGCGCATGCCAAAGTGGAGCCCGGACGGCAAGCAATTGCTGTTCATCAGCGACATCTATCCAGGCAACAAGACTGAGGCCGACGTCAAGCAAAGCGCGAAAGAGCGCAAGGACCGCAAAGTCAGTGCCCGTTCGTATGAAACGACGGCGCCGCGCTATTTCGACAAATGGCTGACGGACAAGCATGTGCGCCTGTTCATCGTCGATGCGCAGCCTGAGACGAAAGGTGAAAACACGCCGCGCGACATCCTGTCGGGCACGCAACTGGTGGCGCTGCCCGGCTTTGGCGGCGGCCAGGGCGACGAGGGGCAATCCTTGGATGCCATCTGGACGCCGGACGGCAAGGCCGTCGTCTTCAACGCGGCCACCAACCACGATGCGGCGCAGCGCGAAGCCGTGGTTTCGCAACTGTATCTGCTGCCCGTGGCCGGCGGCGAAGCGCAGCGCTTGACGCAGGACAAGCACAGCTATGGCTCGCTGAAATTCGCCGCCGACGGCAAGACCCTGTTCGCCTTGAGCGACGCGCAAACGCCCGGTAAAGTGTATGACGTGAAACGCCTGGCCAGCTTCGCCTGGCCGATGAGCAACCCTGCGCCGACCATCCTGACAGCCAAGCTGGACCGCTCGATTTCGCGCTACGTGCTGCCCGAAGGCGGCAAGCGCGTCATCTTCAGCTATGAACATGCGGGCCTGGAAAAGCTGTACTCGATCGACGCCAAAGGCGGCGACGTGCGCGAAGAGCCATCATTGCCGACGGGTACCATCAATTCGCTGAGCAGCGGCGGCAAGGCCCTCGTCGGCGTGTGGGAATCAAGCATCAACCCGCCGGAAATCTATGCCTTCAACGGCAAGCAGCCGAAACGGCTGACGGCTTTCAATACGGACAAGGCAGACAAGATCGACTGGCAGGCGCCCGAGCACTTCTGGTTCACGACGGCCGACGGCCGCCGTATCCACAATATGCTCGTCAAGCCCGCGAATTTCGATCCGAACAAGAAATACCCGCTGTTTACCGTCATCCACGGCGGCGCGGCCAGCATGTGGCGCGACCAGTTCGTGCTGCGCTGGAACTATCACTTGCTGGCCAAGCCAGGTTATGTCGTGCTGCTGACCGACTACAAGGGTTCCACCGGTTATGGCGAGGAATTCTCGCGCTCGATCCAGTTCGACCCATTGAAGGGTCCGGGCGATGAAGTCAACCAGGGCGTCGATGAAGCCATCAAGAAATACCCGTTCATCGACAGCACGAAACTGGCCGCCGGCGGCGCCAGCTATGGCGGCCACCTGGCCAACTGGCTGCAGGCAACCACCACGCGCTACAAGGCCATCGTCTCGCACGCGGGCGAAATGGATTTGATCATGCAGTGGGGCACCAGCGATGGCGGTTTCGGCCGTGAAACGAATGCAGGCGGCCCCGTCTGGTCGAACCTGCCCGTGTGGCGCGACCAAAGCCCGGTCATGCAAGCGGGCAACCACGAAAAAGGCACGGGCTTTACCACCCCCATCCTGATCACCGTGGGCGAGCTCGACTACCGCGTGCCGGCCAACAATGCCCTGATGAACTTTGCCGTGCAACAGCGCCTGAACGTGCCGGCGAAATTGCTGGTGTTCCCGGATGAAAACCACTGGATTTTAAAAGGCGAGAACAGCCGTTTCTTCTACAGCGAAGTCGAGGGCTGGCTCGCCAAATACCTCAAGTAAATCCTGAAACGTTCTTGAAATGAAAAGCCAGGCTCCGCACATGCGGGCCTGGCTTTTTTCATGCGGGCTGGACGGCGGCCACGGCCGCCTTCTGCCGCTGGATCGCCAGCACCAGCAGCGCGGCCAGCAGGCAGGCGGCGCCGGCCGCGAACAGGGCCGGATTGTAGGTCAGCATCAGGGTGCGGATGCGGCCCGCGCCGTACGCGGCCACGGCGGCGCCCAGCTGGTGGCCCGCGAAGATCCAGCCGAACACCATGCCCGCCCGCTCCCGGCCAAACGTGGCGCCCACCAGTTTCACGGTCGGCGGCACGGTGGCGATCCAGTCCAGGCCGTAAAACATGGCGAACAGGGACAGGCCGTACAGGGTGAATTCCGAATACGGCAGCCAGAACAGCGACAAGCCCCGCAATCCGTAGTACCAGAACAGCAATTTGCGGTTGTCATAGCGGTCCGACAGCCAGCCGGACAAGATTGTGCCGAACAGATCGAAGGCGCCCATCATGGCCAGCACGGAGGCGGCCGGCACGGCGGACAGGCCCGAGTCGCCGCACAGGGAAATGAAGTGCGTCTGGATCAGGCCGTTGGTGCTGAGGCCGCAGATGAAAAACGTGCCGAACAGTATCCAGAAGGTACGATTGGAAGCCACGCTGCGCAGTATCAAAAAAGGCGTGGCGAACGTCATGGCGGCCGCCGGCGCCGCCATCAGGGGCGTGGCCGGGTCGGCGCCATACGGGCGCAAGGCCACGTCCTGCGGCCGGTTGCGCATGCACAGGAAGGCCAGCACGGCGACGATGGCGCAGCTGGCAAACACGGGCATGACGGCCGTGCGCCAGCCGAAATGCTCGATCAGCCAGGCACCCACGGGCAGGAACAGCAGCTGGCCCGTGGCCGAGCTGGCCGTCAGCACGCCCACCACCAGGCCCCGGTGCGTCTCGAACCAGCGGTTGGCCACCACGGCGCTCAGGACCAGCGCCGTCATGCCCGAGCCCAGCCCCAGCAGGATGCCCCACAAGGCCACCAGGTGCCACAACTGCGTCATGCGCGTGGCCAGCAGCATGCCGGCCGCGATCAGGCCCAGGGCCACGCAGATGATATTGCGCAAGCCGAAACGCTCCATCAGGATGGCGGCAAACGGTCCCATCAAACCGAACAGCACGAAGCGCACGGCCAGCGCCGAGGAAATCTGCTCGGCATCCCAGCCGAATTCGCGGCTCAGAGGCTGCATCAGCGCGCCTGGCAAGCCCAGGGCGGCCGACGACGTCAGGGCCGTGAGGAAAGTAATGGCCACGATGACCCAGGCAAAGTGGATGCCGCGCCGCGCCAGCCATTGCGAAAAGGGAAGAGAAAGCATGCCGTCCTCATGAGAAAAAGTGGATGCCGAGCACCACTCGCCGGCCAGATTTTCCATGTTATATTACGATCATAATTTATACAAGCAAAAAAAACTGGAGCCACACGCCCTCGGTATGCGGCTCCAGTTCCTGTGTCAATACTTGTAAACAGTGCGCTTACTTCACCTTCAAGCCATTCTTCACATCCGTCACGCCTTCCACGCTGCGGGCCAGGTCGGCGGCTTTTTTCACTTGCGCCTGGGAAGGCACGAAGCCGCTGAGCATGACGACGCCATTCACCGTTTCCACGTGCACGTCGAGCGCCTTCAAGTCATTGTCCTTGACGAGGTCAGCCTTGATCTTGGTGGTGATGACGGAGTCGGCCACGGCCGTCTTGGTGCTGCCGGCCGCATTGCGCGTCACGCAGGCGGCCTTGGCCGTCGCATCCATGGCGTCGCAATTTTCCTTCGTCGTGGCGGGCGGATTCTGCGCCACGTTGGTGCCGGCCTTGGCGCCCGTATTGGCGTCGGCCAAAGCGGCCGTCTTCGCCGCCTTGGCATCGTTCATGCATGTGGTTTTATCGGCGCCCGTGCGGTCGCCGCACTTGGCCTTGGCCAGGTCATACTCGGCATTGGCGACATCCTTGCGGGCCTTGGTCAGCTCGCGCGGCGTGTTGCGGTATTGGGCCACGGCATCCGATTCGGCCTTGGCGCGCGCCACCCTGGCTTCTTCCACGCAGACTTTTTTCGCGTTGCCGCTGTGGCTGTCGCAGGCGGCCTTGGCCTGCTTGTAGTCACTTGACGCCTTGTCCGTCAAACTCTTGTACGAGGCATCCTGCGCATACGCGGGCGCGGCGGCAAGCAGGGCGCTGGCACTGGCGGCCAGCATGAGTGCGATCATTTTGTTCATGATGGTTCCTCTCTGGTTAGTTGATGCCCAGATTAGACCCCTGCCGCGCGCAAAGCTCCGTGCGACAGCACACGCTGACAGTCCATTCGCTTAAAAATCACCGTTTATTTGTCGCCGCTCAAACCCATCCGCCACAATACTTGCGCCTGTTCAAATGGTGAAACGGCCCCATCAAATGCGCCTGCGCCATCGGCCAGCGCCAGCCAGCCTTGCGTGGCGTGGGAACTGCCTACACCGCCGCCCGCAGCCTCGCCTGCCGCGCGCACGCCGCGCATCCAGGCCAGCACATCCTGATACTGGCCGGGGTGGCGTCCATGCATCCAGGCCAGGGCCACCAGGTCCGCATACCCCTCTTCGCGGCGCGTCTCGCTCAGCTCCTGCGCCAGCGCAGTCAACTTGCCGCGCTGCCTGCTGCGCGGCTCGACAAAGCCGCGCGGCAAGGCATGCCAGTCGCCCTGCGCATAGCGCTGGCAATGGCCGATCTCATGCGCCGTCATCGCTTCCATCATCAGGCCCTGGCGCGCGGGCGGCACGCCTTCCAAGACACTGTCCGCCTGCGCATTGCCGCGCAAGGACAGCACCAGCTTGCAGCGCCCCCCTTCGTAGCCCAGCGCCAGCGGCACGGCGCCGGGCGCATCCTGCGGCTGCACGATGATATCGATGGGCAAACCTTGCGCGCGCGCAAACGCGATGACGGGTTGGCCCGCCTGCAGCCAGCGGGTTTCCAAATCGGTGAGTTGGGCGGCAGCCACGGCAGGCAAAGGGGAGAAAGCGATGAGCAAGCTCATCTGCAAGAGCGGTTTCAACATGGGATAAGCGGGAAGAAAGGAGGATTTACCACTGCAGAGTAAGCGGTGGATGTATTTCCACAAGGAAAAACTGGCAACTTTTCGCAAATAAAGACGAAAAAAAACCGGTGCGCAAGGCACCGGCTTTTCAGACTGATAATAATCAAGGTCAGCTTATTTCTTCGCCGCCTTATCCAGCGCGCGGGCCGTGACGAATTCCGGGCGGATATCGTTGGGCACGGCCTTCATCTTGTCGAGCGCCACCTGCACCTCAGGGCGGATGACCACGTATTTCGTCATCATCGCTTGCGCGCGCGCATAGTCGCCCGTCGCCTCGATGGTCAGAAATTCACGGTCCAGGTCGATCACGGCCTGCTTGATCTTCGCAAAATCGACGCCGAATTTGCCGTCGCCCAGCGACACAAAACCGCCCTTGTCGAGGATGTAATTCATCTGGATGGCCATGCCGCGCGCATGCGAATCCGTCAGGCCGAAATGCAGCGTGCGGAAACCGGAGGCGAGGAAGGTGTTGTACAGCTTGCGTTCGGCCGCCTCGCCCTGGCCCAGGGTGTCGTTGAGCTGGCCCTTGTCCATCATGTAGCGCAGCGCGAACAGGCCCGTGATATCGGCCTTGGCTTCCTCGATGGTGGAATACGCTTCCTTCAAGTCCTGGCGCGGCGTCGATGGCTTGCCGTCAACCACGGTGGCGTGCGGGCCCAGGCCGTGCATGATTTCATGCGCGAGGATGTGCGTGAAGAAGGAATTGAAATCGACGTCCTGCTGCGCTTCCGGCGTGAGCACCAGTTTCGAGATCGGCGTCAGGGTGGCCTTGAACTTGGCTTCCTGCACGTTCTTCAGCATCACGCGCTTGGAGCCGCGCGCGCTGATGATGCGCTCGTCATTGGGCAAGTTGTAGGCGGCCGTCTGCACGGCCATGTTGCCGTCGCCGGCACCGTACACCTGGTTGACCACCACCATCGGCGCCAGCGCGCCCACTTTCGGGTTGCGGTACTGGGCGTCGAGCGGCAGGTTGTCTTCCAGCTCCTGCATGTGTTTGGCGAAGAAATTGAGCTTTTGCGTCTCGGCCTGGTCGCGGATGTTCACGTAGGCTTCGAACGCGGCCTTGTAGCCGAACAGTTCATCGTTATACGTTTCATACGGGCCGATGGTGATGTCGACGGGCGAATCGAGGTCCATCCAGGCGAAGTCGGACGGCAGATAGTCGTTGTCGAGGAAAGCCTTGGCGCGCAGGGTCAGAAATTTCTTCAGCGATGCATTGTCCGTGGCGGCTGCCGCTTCGTCGAGCAATTTGGCCAGCTGTTTCAGCTCCACCTTGTATTCGTCCGAATACTTGACGGTCTGGTATTTGCCATCCTTGCCCGCGCGGATGGTGGTAAAAAACCATTGCGCCTGCTGCTTGTCGTCCGCCGGCAATCCGTTCATCCACGTTTCCAGGCTGGCCTTGGTGGCGCCCTGCGGATAGAAGTTGCCCGCTTCCGGCTTGTGCGAAGGAATGGCGATGCCCGCATAGCTGGCCGGCATGAACGAGGCGTGGGCGTCGAGCACCGACCATGGCCCCTTGTTGATCCAGAAATAATTCAGGCGGGCCTGACCCAGGGCCGACTTGTCCTTCTTCAGGGCCGCCCACAGCGCTTCATTGCCGGACCAGCGCTGGCGCAGCTGCAGCACGTCGACCAGCTTGGCCGCTTCGACCAGCTTGGCGATGGCCTGGCGGTCGCCCGCGGACAGGTGGGTGACGTCGGCCGTCAGCGCGACGGGTGCGTAGCGGGCGCTCATGGCCGTCAGTTGTTGCGCGGTGGCCGGGGTCGCTGGCGTTGCGGCGCAGGCGCTGCCGACGGCGGCAGCCATCAGCAGGGGAATCAGGAGTTTTTTCATGGGGCCTCGGTTAAATGTGGGGTCAGACCCGGCGGGGGAAAGTGCCGCAATGTGGCACTTTCCGATCGACAGGACTGACCCAAGTGAGGCAAATTGTAATCCACCAATGCCCCCGCCTGCAGCGCTGGCTTACCAGACCTTGTACACCTGCCCCGTCTGCGCCCCTTCCACGCTGCGGCTGTAGGCCAGGGCCACGCGGCTGGCGGCGGCCGGCTCGAAGCCATAGAAGAAGGGGCCGTACGACTCCAGCGATTCGGCCAGCACCGTCGGGCTGACGACATTGATGCGCACGCCGCGCTGCAACTCGATGGCGGCGCCCCTGACAAAACCTTCCACGGCCGCGTTGGTCATGCTGGCGGCCGTGCCGAAGCGGATCGGCTGCTCGGCCACGATGCCGCTGGTCAAGGTAATCGAACCGCCGTCGTTCAGGTATTCCTGCGCCACCAGCGCCACGTTGACCTGGCCCATCAGCTTGCTGTCCAGGCCCAGGCGGAATTGCTCGGGCGTAAATTCGCTCAGCGGGCCGAAATGCAGCTTGCCGGCCGTGACGACGACGGCATCGACCTTGCCGATGCGCTTGAACAGGGCGCGCACTTGCGCGATGTCGCCCATGTCGGCCTGGTGCGTGCCGCTGCGGCTGCCCACTTCGATGATTTCATGGCGTTGCGCCAGTTGGGCGGCGACGGCCGTGCCGATGGTGCCGCTGGCGCCGATGATGACGATTTTCATGCTGCTTCCTTGTGTGGGTTGAACGATGGAGCCAGTATGCGCCGCTTACAAAAAGGAATAAATACGCTAGAATTTACAAGATTACTAATCTATAGTTTGCAATCGGGATGCCATGGATAAATTGCGCAGCATGGAGATTTTTGTCGCCGTCGTCGATGCAGGCAGTTTCACGGCCGCCGCCGAGGCGTTCCAGATTTCGCCCGTGATGGTGGGCAAGCACATCAAATACCTGGAAGAGCGGCTGGGCGCGCGGCTGCTGGCGCGCACCACGCGGCGGCAAAGCCTGACGGAAATCGGCCAGCAGTATGCGGAACAGTGCCGTCAGATCCTGGCCAGCATCCATGCGGCCGAACGGGGTGCGGAAGCCATGCGCGCGGCGCCGCGCGGCAAGCTGAAGATCACGGCGCCCGTGTCCTTCGGCAGCGAGTGCATCGCGCCGCTGATGGCCGACTACCTCGATGCGTATCCGGAAGTGAGCCTGGAACTGAACCTGAACGACAGGATGGTGGACCTGGTGGAAGAAGGGTTCGATGCGGCCATCCGCATCGGCAAGCTGGAAGATTCCGCCATGGTGGCGCGCGTGCTGCGGCCGTATGCGATGGTGATCTGCGCCGCGCCCGCATATCTGGCAAAGCACGGCACGCCGCGCACGCCGGCCGACCTGGCGCGCCACGAATGCCTGGACTTCATGCAATGGACGCGCCATGTGCGCTGGCGCCTGGCCAGGAGCGGCGACGACGATGGCAGCCCCGTGCGCGAGAGCCGCTTCCGCTCGAACAATGGTCAGGCGCTGCGCGTGGCGGCCCTGCACGGCTTCGGCATCGTCATGCAGGCGGAGATCCTGATGGCCAGCGATATCGCCGCCGGCAGGCTGGTGCCGCTGCTGGCCGGCTACGTGCCGGCGCCACGCCCCATGCACCTCGTGTATGCGCGCGACCGCCAGCCCACGCCGAAGCTGACGACCTTCATCGATTTTCTGCTGGAACGCTACGGGCCGGCGGCGACACCGCCACCGGCCACGCTCACGTAATCGTCGTACTTAGTTGGCCTTTGCGGCGGGCGCCGACGCCAGCCTGGCCAGCTCGCCGTCCGGCTGCCAGCCGGCGCCGAGAGACCTCGCCACGGCGACCGTCGCCAGCAGGCGCTGGGTCTTGATCTGCGCGGCGGCGCGATCCGCCGCCAGCGAACTGCGCTGGGCATCGGTGACGTCCAGGTAGGTCGAGATGCCGCGCTCGTAGCGCGTGCGCGCCACCAGGTAGGCGCGCGCCGCCGCTGCCTGCGACAGGGCCTGGGCATCGCCCTGCAACTGTCGCTGCTCCACGTCGGACAGCGCGTCTTCCACTTCGCGCAAGGCCGTCAGCAGCTTCGTTTCATGGTTCGCCACGGCTTCCGCATAGCGCGCCTTGGACAGGTCCAGATTGGCCTGGTTGCGGCCGCCGTCGAAGATCGGCAGGGACAGGGCCAGCGGGCCAAAGCTGAACTGGCGCGAACCGCCCTGCGCCAGGTCGCGCAGTTTTTCCGAGGCGTAGCCGAAATTGCCCGTCAATTGCAGCGACGGGTAAAACGCGCCTTCTGCCACGCCCACTTGCGCGTTCGCCGCACGCAGGCCCGCCACGCTGGACACGAGGTCCGGACGGTGCGCCAGCAGGCTGGCAGGCAGGCCGACAGGGATACTTGGCGGCAGCGGCAGGCTGGAAGGCTCGGCGGCCACCGGCAATTGCAGCGCCGACGGCGGCTTGCCCGTCAGGGCGGCCAGGCTGTTTTCCAGCTGGTTGCGCTGGCGCTTGACTTCATGCAGGTCGGCCTGCGCGTTCGACAGTTCGACTTTCGCGCGCGCCAGGTCCAGCTCATTCGTCAGCCCTGCATTGAAGCGCGCCTCGACGAGCTGCGCCGACTCGCGGCGCGTGTCCAGGGCGCCATTCAGGATCGCCATTTCCGCGTCCAGCCCGCGCAGCTGCCAGTAATTGCTGGCCACTTGCGACGACAGCATCAGCAGCACGCCGTCGCGGTCCGCCTGCGCCGCCAGCGCCTGCGAATCGGCCGCCTCGACCATGCGTTTCACGCGGCCCAGCAGGTCGACTTCATACGACAGCGAGCCGCCCACGGAGAAGTTATTGCCGCTGATCGAGCGGTTGCCCAGGGCCAGGCCCTGCGAAGTGTTGGCCGAGGTGCGCGAGTTCGAGATGCCCGTGCTGACGTTCACGCTCGGGCCCTGGTTGGCGCGCGCCGTGCCGCTTTGCGCCAGCGCCTGCAGCAGGCGCTCGCCGGCCGCTTTTACACTGGGATTGTCCTGCAGCGCGCTCTGTTCCAGGCGGTTCAGGGTCGCGTCGCCGTAGATGCGCCACCACTCTTTGGGCAGCTGCGCGGCATCCGCGGCGGCCGCGCCGTGGCGGAAGGTGTCGGTGCCGGCCACGTTTGCCGGGGCCGTGAAATCCTGGCCCACGGTGCCGCAGGCGGACAGCGCCACGGCAAGGGAAGCGGCAAGCGCGATTTTCGTCATTACTGTTTGCATGATGGTTTGCATGATGATTACCTTCTTGTTCTTGAGGTGTATGCGGGCGCGGTCAATGACCGCCGCCACCGCCACCGGGAGCTTTGAGTTTGTCGGCCAGCCACAGGGGCACGATGCAGGCCAGCAGGATGGCGCCGATCAGGAAGAAGCCATCGTTGTAAGCCATCACATACGCCTCGCGGCGCACGATGCCGTCGATCGCCTGCAAGGCCTGGTTGCCAGCCGTGACGGCGTCATAGCCCTTGGCCATGAACGACGACGTCAGCTGGTCGATGCGCAGCTGCGTGGCGCTGGAATAGGCATTGATCGCCTCGCCCAGGCGCTGCGAGTGGAAGTGTTCGCGGGTGCTCAGGGCCGTGGCCAGCAGGGCAATGCCGATCGAGCCGCCCAGGTTGCGCGTCATGTTGAACAGGCTCGAAGCGGACGGCATGTCCTTCGGCGCGATGCCCTTCATGGCGAAGTTCGACAGGGTCAGCATGACGAAGGGCTGGCCCAGCGCGCGCACGACCTGCGACCACAGCAGCTGGTCGTAGCCGGTGGACGCATCCATGTAGGCATTCATCATGCACGAGCCGCCGAACAGCAAGAGACCGAACGAGCACAGGATGCGGTTGTCCACCACGGACGAGAGCTTGGCGACAAACGGCATGATGAACAGCTGCGGCAAGCCCACCCACATGATGACTTCACCGATCTGCATCGGCGAATAGCCGGCGATCTGGCCCAGGAACAGGGGCAGCAAAAAGGCCGAGCCGTACAGGCCCATGCCCGTCACGGCCGACAGCACGGTGGCGACCAAAAAGTTACGCTGGCCGTACAGGCCCAGGTTGACGAACGGTTCGGCGCGCGTGGCGCTGGTGACGACCCAGCCCAGGATGCCCGTCAGGGCCAGCGCGGCGAAGGTGATGATGAAACCCGAGTCGAACCAGTCCTTCGAATTGCCCTCTTCCAGGAAGATCGTCAGGCAGCCCAGGCCCAGGGCCATGAAGAAGATGCCCAGCCAGTCGGCCTTCCAGAACATCTCGAGCTTCATCGGCTCCTTGTCCAGGCCATAGATCATGCCGGCGATCAGCAGCACGCCCGGCACCCAGTTGATGTAGAAGATCGAGGGCCAGCCATACAGCTCGGAGAGGTAGCCGCCCAGGGTCGGGCCCATGGCCGGCGCCAGGGTGGCCGTCAGGCCGAAGATGGCCATGCCGACGGCACGCTTCGACGGCGGCAGCTTGAGCATCACCAGGGTGAACGCCATCGGTATCAGGGCGCCGCCCGTGAACCCCTGCAGCATGCGGAAGACGATCATGCTTTCCAGGTTCCAGGCCGTGCCGCACAGGGTGGAGAACAGCAGGAAGAAAGCGGTGGTGCCGATCATGTAGGTACGCAGTCCGAACACGCGCGCCAGCAGCGCGGTGAGGGGAATGACGATAATTTCCGCCACCAGGTAGGCCGTGGAAATCCACGAGCCCTCTTCCTGGGTGGCCGACAGCGAGCCAAGGATATCCTTGAGCGAGGAGTTGGTGATCTGGATGTCGAGCACCGCCATGAAGGCGCCCAGCATGCCGGCGGCGACCGCCAGCCAGGTGCGCCCGGAAACTTTCTCGTCAATCACGGGAAACGCTGGCGGCTTCGCCAGCGTGGTGGAGGAGCTGCTCATGGAAGCTTAGCGGGCGGTGGTCTGTGCGGCAGGAGCGGCGGCGTGGCGCGGGGCCTCGGCCTTGTCCGACGCAGGCTGGTTCACTTCCACTTCGGCAATCACCGACATACCCGGCACCAGGCGGCCATTCATGCCCTTGATGTCTTCCGGCTGGAAGACGATTTTCACGGGCACGCGCTGGACGATCTTGGTGAAGTTGCCGGTGGCGTTATCGGCCGGCAGCAGGGCGAATTGCGCGCCCGAGGCAGGAGCGAAGCTGTCCACGGTGCCCACGAGTTTCTTGCCCGGCATGGCGTCGATGGTCACGTGCACGCTCTGGCCGCGGTGCAGGTCGGCCAGCTGGGTTTCCTTGAAGTTGGCGGTGACCCAGACGTTGTCCTGCACGATGGCCGTCAATTGCTGGCCAGGCTGCACGCGCATGCCCGTTTCCACGTTGCGCTTGCCGATGCGGCCGGCGACGGGCGCCAGGATGCGGTTGTATTGCAGCTGCTGTTCCGCGTCCTTCAATTGCACGCGCAGCACGGCCACTTGTGCCTTGGCCACGTCGCGCGCAGCTTGCGCCGCACCGATCTGCGACTTGGCGGCCGAGGCGCTGTCGCGGCGGGCGGCCAGGTCGGCCACGGCACTCGAGCGGGCCGCGTTGGCCGCGTCGAGTTCCGCCTTCGAGACGGCTTTCATCTGGCTCGTGTACAGCTGGCCATAACGGTCCGCATCCTGTTTCGCGCGCAGCAATTGCGCATCGGCTTGCGCCACTTGCGCCTGGGCGGCACTCGCTTGCGCCTGCACCTGGGCGATCTGCGCGTCCGCTTGCAGCACTTGCTGCTCGGCGCTGGCGATCTGCGCGGCGATCTGCTCGGTTTTCACGCGCTGGTCGAAGGGATCGAGTTCGGCGATCACGTCGCCCTCTTTCACGATTTGATTGTCGTCGATAAAGACCTTGGTAACGACGCCGGAAATGCGCGCCGAGACGGGATGCACGTGGCCGGCCACATAGGCATTTTCCGTTTCCACGAAATAGTGGCTGCGGTACCACATGCGCGCGCCGGCGCCCAGCGCGACGAGGACGATCAGGCCGGCGATGATTTTCACACGGTTATTCGGTGGTGCGGAGCTGGCGGAAGCGGCGGGCGTGGAAGGTGCGGCAGGGGCCGCGGGTGGGACGGCGCTCAGCACCTTGTGCTCTGCTTGGCCTGGCTGGTTGGACATACTCGCTCCGAAAATGAAATGATATAGGTTCATTATTGGGCAAAGAAAAGGCAAAGTCAAGAAATGAAACGATTGCATTTCATTTTAATTTGCACTACAGTGTGAGCCATCACTTACCTT
Source organism: Janthinobacterium aestuarii (assembly GCF_046113285.1). NCBI lineage: Bacteria > Pseudomonadati > Pseudomonadota > Betaproteobacteria > Burkholderiales > Oxalobacteraceae > Janthinobacterium > Janthinobacterium aestuarii. The sequence goes on along the minus strand of NZ_CP142524.1, from coordinate 1,285,432 downwards.
CCACCTTATAAAGAGACCCAGACCATGTCCGATCCCGGCCTCAGCGATACTTTGCCCACCGATACAGAATCCGACGCCGCCGCCCAGGAGCTTTCCTGCTGCGGCAAGCCAGCCGGCCGCCCGCGCGCGGCCGACATGGAAGCGCGCATGGAAAACCTGCTGCACACGGCCGGCTGCCTGTTTCTGGAAAAAGGGTATGGGAAGGTCAGCCTGGAAATGATCGCCCGCGAAGCCCATGTGGCCGTGCGCACGATTTACGTGAAATTTGGCGGCAAGTCGGGCTTGTTCAATGCCGTGGTGGAATTGCGCCGCGCCGCCTACTTCTCGACCATGCCGGCGCTGGAAACGGATATGCGGCCCCTGCCCGCCATTTTGAGCGAGTTCGGCCTGCTGTTCGTGCAACTGGTCACCATGCCGGCGGCGATCCGCCTCAATCGCATGGTGGTGGCCGAAGCGGCCACGCACCCGGAACTGGCGGAAACGTTTTACAAGGTGGGACCGGGACAGACGCGCGAGATGCTGACCAAGTTTTTCAGCCGCCCCGACATCGCGCCCCTGTTTCGCGCAGAGCTGACGCCATCCATGCTGGCGCTGCACCTGCTCAATTGCCTGCTGGGCGACCAGATGTCGCGCCTGCTATTCCCGCCACAGGCGCAGCCGGATGTCGCACAGCTGCGCACCAAGGTTGCACTCAGCCTGGACCTGTTCCTGCGCGGCACCCTGCGCCAGCCGCTGGCGGACTGACGCGGCACGGCTGGCCCCGGAAGTCAGCCAGGGCGGCTGCAGTCTTCCGGCAGCGCCGCTTCGACCTGTTCATCGTTCAAGCCCAGCGCACGCAGGAAAGGCTGGGCCGCCGACACGCCATCAACGCTGAGTGAAGACTCACTTCCATCGTAGCGGTCCGGGCCGTAGCGCATCAGGTCGAACGAGGTTTCAAAGCGTTGCGCCAGGAAATACGTGCGGAAGTAATCGAAGGAAAACGCCACCTGGCCATCGGCACACAGCAGCAAGCCATGCGCATACAGCGGCGCCAGCCAGTCCCCGGCCGCCATGCTCCAGCCCTTCACGCCGCAATAGTCGCTGACAAAACGCTCGAGCTCCACCTCGCTGAGGAACACGCTCTTGGCTTCGAACATCACGAACGCCAGCTCGATGAGGAATTCGCGCGCATCGGCAGCGACGCCGGCGTCCTCGCGCCGTTGCGCGCCCGCCTTGCCCAGCAAGCCATCGAGATAGGCGCGATCGCCCGCCAGCTGCGGCAGCAAGGTGGCAAACACATACTCGGCATCCACCTGCCCCGTTTCCTGGCCATTCGGCGTGTACAGCACCGACAGGGCGAAGCTCTTGCTCACGTCATCGAACTCGCGCAGCGACACCGTCCACTGCGCGCCTGCCCCGCCGCCATCCGCCTCTCCCGTGGCGAACTCGAGCACGGAAAATGCCGCCATCTGGCCATTCGCACCGTACAGGCTGCCTGGATTGCTCTTGAACAGAATGCCCAGCGACTTCATCAGCGAGCTGGCATCGCCCGTATGCTGGTGGCCATGGAACACGGCGTGGATATTCTTGTAGTGCGCGCGCTGCTCCGCACTGGCGTGCTCGTCGGCAGAGAAAAAGCTGAAGCCGGCATTGCCCAGCGCCGCCGCGGCGACACCCTGCGCGCGGCTGCCCGGCACCAGGTAGAAACGCGCACCGGGCAAGCTGGCCGCCTGCAGCAAGGGGCGCAGGAAGTATTCGTAGACGTACACGGGTGTCGTGCCGGCACAGGCGTCCGGCGCCACCAGCTGGCCCGTGAAGAAAATCGCATCGATCCTCTTGCCCGCCGCCAGGATAGCGGCCACATCCTGGTACAAGGCATGCAGCATCACGGCTTGCTCTTGCTCATCAGCCCGGCGCAAACGGACATCGGCGATATGAAGGGCGGTAAATTTTCTCATCGTTGCAAAACTTTCTTAGAGCCTATCCCAATAAGGAGCGTCTTCTGCTGGCAGTTCATCAGGAGCGCTGACAAGGCGTGAGGAGGATGCGTAGCGAGCCACGCGACGACTCCCCGCTTCCGAGGGGCGCCAGCAAGGGATGTATACATCTGCTGGGACAGGCTCCTGGTACAGCGGAACTTGACCGACTCCCATGCTGGCAACATTGCTGGAAAAATCGCACGCGTCCATAGAAGCAAAACATGGTTACAGACCGCCATTCTGCCATTTTTTCCATACGGCAATACTCACCAATTTTCACATGGTGCTGCCGCGCCACGTTTTACCCTGCTGAAGGTCAAGGGAAATAAAAAAAGTCGGGAACACATCCCGGTTTTTTGTACTGAAAGTTAATTTTTTATCAGCGCTTGCGCGGCGGCGGCAAGTCCGTGCACACGCTTTCGTACACTTCGGTGCGCTTTTGCCAACCTGCCGATCGACTCGCCCGGGGTCGGGTGCGGGTGGATGGTCTTGCCGATGTCGGTGCCGTCGCAACCCATTTCGATGGTCAGCGCGATTTCGCCGCTTCATTTTTCACCTGTCGCCCACATGCGTGCCGACGATGCTGCCAACGGTGAAGTATTTAATCGTATCTGGACAATAAAAAACCCCGCAATCGCTTGCGGGGTTTTTAGTGTCACAACGCTACAACATCAGCGCTTGCGCGGCGGCGGCAAGTCCGTGCACACGCCTTCGTACACTTCGGCTGCCATACCAATCGATTCGCCCAGGGTCGGGTGCGGGTGGATGGTCTTGCCGATGTCGGTGCCGTCGCAGCCCATTTCGATGGCCAGCGCGATTTCGCCGATCATGTCGCCCGCATGCGTGCCGACGATGGTGCCGCCGATGATGCGGTGCGTTTCCGCGTCGAACAGCAGCTTGGTGAAGCCTTCGGCGCGGCCGTTGGCCACGGCGCGGCCGGAAGCGGCCCACGGGAAGTGGCCTTTCTCGACCTTGATGCCCTTGGCTTTCGCTTCGTCTTCCGTGATGCCGGCCCATGCCACTTCCGGATCCGTGTAGGCGACCGACGGGATCACCTTGACGTCGAAGTGCGACTTCTGGCCGGCGGCAGCTTCCGCTGCCACGTGGGCTTCATGCACGGCCTTGTGCGCCAGCATCGGCTGGCCGACCAGGTCGCCGATGGCGAAGATGTTCGGCACGTTGGTGCGCATCTGGCTGTCGACTTCGATGAAGCCGCGGTCGGTGACGTTCACGCCGGCCTTGTCGGCAGCGATCTTCTTGCCGTTCGGGCTGCGGCCCACGGCGACGAGCACCAGGTCGTAGACTTGCGGTGCCGGTGCCGTGGCACCCGCTTCGGCCGCTTCGAACGTGACCTTGATGCCTTCCGGCAACGCCTCAACGGCGACCGTCTTGGTCTTGGTCATGATGTTGTCGAAGCGCTTCTCGTTGAACTTCTGCCATACCTTGACGGCGTCGCGGTCCGCGCCCTGCATCAGGCCATCCATCATTTCGACCACGTCGATGCGCGCGCCGAAGGTCGAATAAACGGTCGCCATTTCCAGGCCGATGATGCCGCCGCCGATGACCAGCATGCGTTTCGGGATCTGGCGCAATTCCAGCGCACCCGTCGAATCGACGATACGCGGGTCTTCCGGCACGAACGGCAGCTTCACCACGGACGAACCGGCGGCGATGATGGCCTGCTTGAACTGCACGACTTTTTTAGAACCGTCGCCTGCCGTCACTTCGATGTGGTTCGCGGAGAGGAACTGGCCCACGCCGGTGACGACCTGCGTCTTGCGCGCCTTGGCCATGCCGGCCAGGCCGCCCGTCATGTTCGAGATCACGCCTTCCTTGTACTTGCGTACCTGGTCGATGTCGATCGTCGGCTTGGCGAACGTCACGCCCGTGTTGGACATGTGCGCCGTTTCGTCGATGACGGATGCCACGTGCAGCAGCGCCTTCGACGGGATGCAGCCCACGTTCAGACACACGCCGCCCAGGGTGGCGTAGCGCTCGACGATGACCGTCGTCATGCCCAGGTCGGCCGCGCGGAACGCCGCCGAGTAGCCGCCAGGACCGCCGCCCAATACCATCATGTCGACGTCGATGTCGACCTGGCCGCTGTAATTGCCGGCCGGGATGGCGGCGGCAACTGGTGCCGCCGCAGGGGCCGCAGCGGCTGCCGCCGGTGCAGGAGCGGCAGCTGGCGCGGCAGCGGCCGCGCCTTCCGACGCCTCCACCACCAGCAGCGCGCTGCCTTCGGCGATCTTGTCGCCGACCTTGACCTTGACTTCCTTGACGACGCCCGCGTGGGTCGATGGAATCTCCATGCTGGCCTTGTCCGATTCGACCGTGATCAGGGACTGGTCCACCTTGATGGTGTCGCCCACCTTGACCATCAGTTCGATGACTTCGACTTCCTTGAAGTCGCCGATATTCGGTACTTTTACCTCTACTGTGCTCATCAATCGCTCCTTACAGCAGAATTTTGCGCATGTCGGCCAGGACTTCGCCGAGGTACACGGAGAATCGCGCGCCCATCGCACCATCGACCACGCGGTGGTCGTAGGACAGCGAGGTGCCCATCATCAAACGCGGCTGGAAGGCCTTGCCATCCCATACCGGCTTGATCGAGGCTTTCGACAGACCCAGAATCGCCACTTCCGGCGCGTTGACGATAGGCGTGAAGTGCGTGCCGCCGATGCCGCCCAGGGACGAAATCGTGAAGCTGGCGCCCTGCATGTCGGCCGGTTTCAGCTTGCCTTCGCGCGCCTGCAGCGACAGTTCCGTCATTTCGCGGGCGATCTGCGAGACCGACTTCTGGTCCGCGCCCTTGATCACAGGTACCACCAGGCCGTTCGGCGTGTCGGCCGCGAAGCCGATGTTGTAGTACTGCTTGAGGATCAGGTTTTCGCCCTTGGCGTCGAGCGAGGCGTTAAACGCGGGGAATTTCTTCAGCGCGGCGACGGAAGCCTTGATGACGAAGGCCAGCATGGTCAGCTTGGCCGCATCCTTGTTCTTTGCATTGGCCGCGTTGGTGTCGACGCGGAACGCTTCCAGATCCGTCACGTCCGCTTCGTCGAACTGCGTGACGTGCGGGATCATGACCCAGTTGCGGTGCAGGTTCGGACCCGAGATTTTCTTGATGCGCGACAGCGGCAGCAATTCGGTCGTGCCGAACTTGCTGAAATCCAGCGACGGCCATGGCAGCAGATCCAGGCCCACGCCGGAACCGCCTTTGGCAGCGGCTGGAGCATTTGGTGCGGCAACGGCGCCCGACATCACGCCCTTGACGAAGTTCTGCACGTCTTCCTGGGTGATGCGGCCCTTCGGACCGGAACCGCCCACGCGGGCCAGGTCCACGCCCAGTTCGCGCGCGAACTTGCGGATCGATGGCGACGCGTGCGCCAGCTTGCCGTTCACGGCAGGTGCGGCGGCTGGAGCGGCAGCGACCGGCGCCGAAGCGACGGCGGCGGCTGGTGCGGCGGCAGCTTGCGCGGCCGGCGCAGGCGCGGCGGCAGGAGCAGCGGCCGGGGCGGCAGCGCCACCGGTCGTTTCCACCACCAGCACCAGACTACCCTTGGCAACCTTGTCGCCGACCTTGACTTTCAATTCCTTGACGATACCGGCATGGCTCGATGGAATTTCCATGCTGGCCTTGTCCGATTCGACCGTCAGCAGCGACTGGTCGACCTTGATCGTGTCGCCGACCTTGACCATCAGTTCGATGACTTCGACTTCCTTGAAGTCGCCGATATCGGGCACGGTCACGTCGACCAGGGCCGGCGCGCCGGCTGGGGCGGCAGGCGCAGGCGCGGCCGCAGGAGCGGCGGCAGGGGCGGCTTCAGCGGCAGGTGCCGGGGCGGCAGCGGCGGCAGGCGCCGGGGCCGAGGCGTCGTCCGCCACTTCCAGCAGCAGGACCAGCGAGCCTTCGGCGATCTTGTCGCCCACGTTGACTTTCAATTCCTTGACGACACCGGCGTGGCTCGATGGGATTTCCATGCTGGCCTTGTCCGATTCGACCGTGATGAGGGACTGGTCGACCTTGACCGTGTCGCCTGGCTTGACCATCAGTTCAATGATCTCGACTTCCTTGAAATCGCCGATATCCGGGACTTTGACTTCCACAATGCTCATAGCTTGCTCCGTTATTTTATTTGTCAGATGGACCCGCACACACGCCAGGGCGGCACTTTCGCACCGCCCTGGCATCATCGGGTCCGCACAACGATTACTGGGTCACCGGATTCGGTTTGTTCGCGTCGATGCCGTACTTGGCGATCGCCTGCTCCACCACCGACACGTCGATCTTGCCTTCGTCAGCCAGCGATTTGAGCGCGGCCACAGTGACATAATAACGGTTCACTTCGAAGAACTCGCGCAGCTTGGCGCGGCTGTCCGAGCGGCCAAAGCCATCGGTACCGAGCACTTTGTAGGTGCGGCCCTTCGGCATGAAGGCGCGGATCTGTTCTGCAAATGCGCGCATGTAGTCGGTCGTGGCAACGATCGGGCCATCCGTGTCCTGCATCAGCGACGTCACGTACGGCACGCGCTGCTGTTTCGACGGGTTGACCATGTTCCAGCGTTCCGCATCCTGGCCATCGCGGGCCACCAGGGTCAGCGACGGCGCCGACCATACGTCCGCGGCCACGCCCCAGTCGTTTTCCAGCAATTCGGCGGCGAAGATCGATTCGCGCAGGATGGTGCCGCAACCGATCAGCTGTACGCGCAGCTTGGCGTCAGCCTTGCCTTCCTGCAGCTTGTACATGCCTTTCAGGATGCCTTCTTCCTGGCCCGGCTTGATGCCTGGCTGGGCGTAGTTCTCGTTCATGATCGTGATGTAGTAGAACACATCTTCCTGGTTGGCGATCATGCGGCGCAGGCCGTCCTGGATGATGACGGCGACTTCATGGCTGAAGGTCGGGTCGTACGGCATGCAGGTCGGGATGGTCGCGGCGAAGATATGGCTGTGGCCATCTTCGTGCTGCAAGCCTTCGCCGTTCAGCGTCGTGCGGCCGGCCGTGCCGCCCATCAGGAAGCCACGGGCGCGCATGTCGGCCGAAGCCCATACCTGGTCGCCGATGCGCTGGAAGCCGAACATCGAGTAGAAGGTGTAGAACGGGATCATGATGCGGTCGTTGGTCGAATACGACGTCGCCGCGGCGATCCACGAGCTCATGCCGCCCGCTTCGTTGATGCCTTCCTGCAGGATCTGGCCGGCCTTGTCTTCGCGGTAGTACATGACCTGGTCCTTGTCGACCGGCTCGTACAACTGGCCTTTCGGATTGTAGATGCCGATCTGGCGGAACAGGCCTTCCATGCCGAAGGTACGCGATTCATCGACCAGGATAGGCACGACGCGCTGGCCCAGATTCGGGTCTTTCAGCAGGGTCGAAATGACGCGCACAAACGCTTGCGTGGTCGAGATTTCGCGGCCTTCCGGCGTCGCTTCCAGCACGTTCTTGAACGCGTCCAGGCCAGGCACGGGCAGGGTTTCTTCCGCTTTCTGGCGGCGCTGCGGCAGGTAGCCGCCCAGGGCCTTGCGGCGCTCGTGCAGGTAGACCATTTCCGGCGCGTCGTCGGCCGGCTTGAAGAACGGGATGTCGGCCAGCTTGTCGTCCGGGATAGGCAGCGAGAAGCGGTCGCGCATTTCGCGGATGGCTTCGTCGTCCAGTTTTTTCGTCTGGTGCGCCGTGTTGCGCGCTTCGCCCGACTTGCCCATGCCGTAGCCCTTGATGGTTTTCACCAGCAGGACGGTCGGCTGGCCCTTGTGTTCCTGGGCGATCTTGAAGGCCGCGTAGATCTTGTGCGGATCGTGACCGCCGCGGGTCAGGCGCCAGATGTCGTCGTCGGTCATGTTGGCAACCATTTCCAGCAGCTTCGGATGCTTGCCGAAGAAGTGCTTGCGCACGTAGGCGCCGTCTTTCGCCTTGTAGTTCTGGTATTCGCCGTCGACGGTTTCCATCATCACGCGCTGCAGGATGCCTTCTTTATCTTGCGCCAGCAGGGCGTCCCAGCCCGGGCCCCAGATGACCTTGACGACGTTCCAGCCCGCGCCGCGGAATTCGCCTTCCAGTTCCTGGATGATCTTGGTGTTGCCGCGCACGGGGCCGTCCAGGCGCTGCAGGTTGCAGTTGACCACGATGACCAGGTTGTCGAGCATGTCGCGTGCGGCCAGGCCGATCGCGCCCAAGGACTCTGGCTCGTCCATCTCGCCATCGCCGCAGAAGGCCCAGATCTTGCGGTTGTCGGTCTTGGCGATGCCGCGTGCGTGCAGGTATTTCAGGAAGCGCGCCTGGTAGATCGCCATGTGCGGGCCCAGGCCCATCGACACGGTCGGGAACTGCCAGAAGTCCGGCATCAGCTTCGGATGCGGGTACGAGGACAGGCCCTTGCCATCGACTTCCTTGCGGAAGTTCAGCATTTGCTCTTCCGTCAAACGGCCTTCGAGGAAGGCGCGCGCGTAGACGCCGGGCGAGGAGTGGCCCTGGATGTACAGCAGGTCGCCGCCATGGTCGGCCGTCGGCGCGTGCCAGAAGTGGTTGAAACCGATGCCCAGCATGTTCGCCAGCGACGCGAACGAGGACAAGTGGCCGCCCAGGTCGCCGTCGGCGCGGTTGGCCTTGACCACCATGGCCATGGCATTCCAGCGCATCCACGAGCGCAGGCGCTCTTCGTATTCCAGGTTGCCGGGACAGTGTGCTTCTTGCTTGGTGGGGATGGTATTGACGTAGGCGGTGGTGCTGGAGAACGGGATCTGGGCGCCTCGGCGGCGGGCCAGGTCAACCATGCGCTCCATCAGGTAATGCGCGCGTTCCGGACCTTCATTTTCCAGCACGGCTTCGAGCGCGTCCAGCCACTCCTTGGTTTCCTGCATATCCGGGTCGGTGCCGATCTGTGTCGTTACCTGGTTCAGTTGAGCTGACATCTGTTGAGTCTCCTTTGTGAACGCCCCACCCCGATTTTCCGGATCGCTGTCGGACGGTATTTCGCTGATTATTTACTATTAAGTCGGTTTAGTGTGGGGATTCTAACAGCGTATTTAGTATTTTTCAAATTACGATATAGCATTTCATATCATGAAATTACCCTATGAAATTTATGCTGCACTGCCGCAAATTCTGTCCGGAAATTAGGGTGATCAAAGTGCCAAAAGCGGCGCCAAAAGAACCGCAGGCCCTTGCGCTCCCTAGGCCACCAGCACACCAGCAAAACGCATTAACGCCCCAGTCGTCCGCACAGGCATACCGGGCCAAGCGGGCCTGAAAAATGTCGAGGGCAAGGCGCAGCGACGCAGACAGTACGCCAGTACGGCAAGGAGCTGCAACGCCGCCATCGGCATTTTCTCAGGCTCGCGTCTCCGGCCCGCTTTTATGCCGGGCCAAGCGGGCCTGAAAAACGTCGAGGGCAAGGCGCAGCGACGCAGACAGTACGCCAGTACGGCAAGGAGCTGCAACGCCGCCATCGGCATTTTCTCAGGCTCGCGTCTCCGGCCCGCTTTTATGCCGGGCCAAGCGGGCCTGAAAAACGTCGAGGGCAAGGCGCAGCGACGCAGACAGTACGCCAGTACGGCAAGGAGCTGCAACGCCGCCATCGGCATTTTTTCGGGCCTGCGTCTCCGGCCCGCTGCTGCTACGCCTTTGCATAGCCAAAACCGCCCCTTTGCCCCGCCCGGCTTTATAATCTGTCTTTTCCCTCCCACACAGCCTCCCTACCATGCCAGCACAACTGATCGACGGAATCGCCCTCTCCCAAAAACTGCGCAGCGAGATCGCCACGCGCGCCGCCGCCCTCACGGCCAAGGGCACCCAGCCCGGCCTGGCCGTGATCCTCGTCGGCGAAGACCCGGCCAGCCAGGTATATGTCCGCAACAAGGTCAAGGCGTGCGGCGACGTGGGTTTCCACTCGGTGCTGGAAAAATATGAAGCGGACCTGTCGGAAGCCGACTTGCTGGCACGCATCGCCAGCCTGAACGCCGATCCCGCCATCCACGGCATCCTCGTGCAAATGCCGTTGCCCAAGCACATCAACCCGCACAAGGTCATCGAAGCGATCGCCACGACGAAAGACGTGGACGGCTATTCCGTCCTGAGCGCCGGCGAACTGATGACGGGCTTGCCCGGCTTCCGCCCTTGCACACCGTACGGCTGCATGAAACTGATCGAAAGCACGGGCGTCGACTTGCGCGGCAAGCACGCCGTCGTCATCGGCCGCAGCAACACGGTCGGCAAGCCGATGGCCCTGCTGCTCTTGCAAGCGAACGCTACCGTCACCATCTGCCATAGTGCGACCCCGGACCTGGGCCTGTACACGCGCCAGGCGGACGTGGTCGTGGCCGCCGTCGGCCGCCGCAACACCCTGACGGCCGACATGGTCAAGCCGGGCGCCATCGTCATCGACGTGGGCATGAACCGCGACGATGACGGCAAGCTGTGCGGCGACGTGGATTTTGCCGGAGTGAAAGAAATCGCCTCCCACATCACCCCGGTACCGGGTGGCGTGGGTCCGATGACGATCACGATGTTGCTCATGAACACGGTCGAGGCCGCCGAGCGCGTGTAACAACACCGGGGCGGCATGACCGCCCCTTTTAATATATGGAAGCGACGATGAATACCAATCCCCTGCTTGATTTTTCCGGCCTGCCACGCTTCGACGCGATCACGCACGAGCATGTCACGCCTGCCATCGATACCCTCCTGGCCCAGGCACGCGCCACGGTGGCGCAGCTGGAAGCGCCCATGGAAGAAGTGAGCTGGGACAACTTCGTCGCGCCCCAGGACCAGATCGCCGAAACCCTGGGCCGCGCCTGGAGCATCGTCAACCATTTAAATAGCGTGATCGATACGCCCGAACTGCGCGCCGCCTACAATGCCAACCTGCCCAAGGTGACGGAGTTCTTGACCGAGCTGGGCCAGAACGAAATCCTCTTCGGCAAATACAAGCAATTGCAGGCCAGCCCCGCTTTCGCCAGCCTGTCGCCGGCGCGCCGGCGCATCGTCGAGAATGCCGTACGCGACTTCCGCCTGGGCGGCGCTGAGTTGCCCGAGGACAAGAAAGAGCGCTTCGGCGCCATCCAGGAAGAACACGCGGCCGTCTCGACGCGTTTTTCCGAAAACGTGCTCGACGCCACCAATGACTACAAGTTGCTGGTCGAGAACGAAAGCGACCTGGCCGGCTTGCCCGACGACGTGAAGGCGGCCGCGCGCGCCGCGGCCGAAAAGGCCGGCAAGCAAGGCTATGAATTCTCGCTGCACTTCCCGTCCTATTACCCGATCCTGCAATTTGCCGACAAGCGCGCGCTGCGCGAAACCATCTACCGCGCCAACGCCACCAAGGCATCGGACCAGGGCGACGTGTTCAGCAAGAAAGAGGACTGGGACAATACGCACAACATCGTCACCTTGTTGCGGCTGCGCAACGAAGAGGCACAACTGCTCGGCTACGCCAATTTCGCCGAAGTGTCGCTGGTCTCCAAGATGGCCACTTCGCCGGCGCAAGTCATCGCTTTCCTGGAAGACCTGGCCAAGCGCGCGCGTCCGTTCGCCGAAAAGGACCTGGCCGAACTGAAGCAATTCGCCCGCGAAGAGCTGGGCATCGATGAACTGCAGGCGTGGGACGTGCCGTACGCCTCCGAAAAACTGCAGGAACGCCGCTACGCGTTCTCGGCCCAGGAAGTCAAACAATATTTCCCTGAACACAAGGTGATCGACGGCCTGTTCCGCCAGATCCAGAACCTGTTCGCGGTCGAGATCAAACTGGATACGGCGCCCGTCTGGCACCCGGACGTGCGTTTTTACCGCATCGAGCGCGACGGCCAGCTGGTGGGCCAGTTCTACCTGGACCTGTATGCGCGCGCCGGCAAGAGCGGCGGCGCCTGGATGGACGACGCGCGCGGCCGCCGCGCCGACGCACAGCACGTGCAGACGCCGATCGCCTACCTGACCTGCAATTTCACGGAACCGGCCGTGGTCGACGGCAAGGCACAGCCTGCATTGTTCACCCACGATGAAGTCATTACCCTGTTCCACGAGTTCGGCCACGGCCTGCACCATATGCTCACCGTCGTCGACGAACTGGGCGTGTCGGGCATCGCCGGCGTCGAATGGGATGCCGTCGAACTGCCGTCGCAATTCATGGAAAATTTCTGCTGGGAATGGGAAGTGCTCGAACACATGACGGCGCATGCCGTCACGGGCGAGCCGCTGCCGCGCGCGCTGTACGACAAGATGCTGGCGGCCAAGAATTTCCAGTCCGGCCTGCAAACCCTGCGCCAGGTGGAATTCTCCCTGCTAGACATGCATCTGCACTATGACTACGATGCCGGCACGGGCCAGAGCGTGCAGCAGCTGATCGACGGCGTGCGCGCCAAGTTCGCGCTGATCATCCCGCCCGCCTTCAACCGCTTCCAGAATTCCTTCGGGCATATCTTCTCCGGCGGCTACGCGGCTGGCTACTACAGCTACAAATGGGCCGAGGTGCTGTCCGCAGACGCCTATGCGGCATTCGAGGAAGCCAGGGCGCTGGGACCGGCCGCCACCACGGCGGCGGGCAAGCGTTATCTGCAGGAAATCCTGTCCGTCGGCGGCTCGCGCCCCGCGCTGGAATCGTTCACGGCCTTCCGCGGCCGCGAACCGTCGATCGACGCCCTGCTGCGCCACAGCGGCATGGCCGCTTGACCGTCATGAGCCGCGTCGATTTTCACAGCAACGTGCCGGACAAGCTGGCCTACGCCTGCCGTCTGGCACGCAAGGCGTATATGGCCGGCAACAAGGTGGTCGTGCTGGTGCAAGATGGCACCCAGCTCGACGCCTTGAACAGCGCCATGTGGACCATTTCCGCCACGGATTTCCTGCCGCACGTGCTGGCCGGCGACCCGCTGGCCCCGCAAACGCCCATCATCCTGACCGATGACGCGGCGGCCGAGCTGCCGCACCACGACATCCTCGTCAACCTGTCGCAGCTGCCGCCCGCCAATTACGCCGATTTCCAGCGCGTCTTCGAGATCGTCTCCATGGATGAACAGGATGCGCAGGCGGGCCGCCAGCGCTTCCTGCACTACCGCCAGCAAGACGTGCAGCCGACGCATTTCGTCGCGGGTAAAGCATGAGCCAGCAGCCATTCGACCAGGGCATCCCCCTGCTGACGGAGGTGCTGCTGGGGCCGGAAGTGGCCGAGGCCGTCGCGCCCGCCGCAGCGGCGCCTGCCGTCGAGGAAGCGCCGGCGTTGCCGCCAGCGGCGGCGCAGCCCGACTGGGACGCCATCGAACAGCGGCTCACACAGCGCATCCTGCATCAAGTGCAGGGCAAGATCGACCATTTGCTGGAAGAGCGCATCGCCCACGTGCTGCAGACGGCCCTGCAAAACGCCCTGATCGGCATGCGCGGCGCCCTGCGCGAAGATTTGCAGCAGTCGCTGGAACAGATCGTTGCGCATGCGGTCAGCCATGAGCTCGGGCATCTGCATCCGCCGGCTCAGTAAGCACACACCTGTCGTTGCGACCATTTCACCACCGACAAAAATCTGGGGTCAGACCCGACGGGTCTGACCCCGGCATTCCCCGTCCTTGCCGTTGGGTTATGAGCATGCCGCGCAATGTCGGGTTACGCGCTGCGCGCTAACCCGACCTACCCCGACCTGCCCGACCTACCCTATTCTTTCCTCCAACGCCATTCTTTGGTGCGCTCGCGCCTGCGAAATCGGTGCATCGCGCCTCACTTTGGTGATTGTTGCGACAAAATGTAAAAAGCCCGAAATGCGGCTTTGCGCCGCCTGTTTTTTGTTGTACCTTTCTTCACACGTACCGCCATTCGAAGCGGTTTTCACGAGACGCCGCCGTATCTTTATCCATTGGAGAATGTTTATGCTGCTCAAGACCAAAGTCCTTCCTCTCGCCCTCGCCCTCGCCTTTGCCGGCCATGCGGGCGCGCAGGAAATCATCAAGATCGGCCACGTCGCCCCGGTCTCTGGCGCCAGCTCCCACCTGGGCAAGGATAACGAGAACGCGGCCAAGATGGCCATCGAGGATTTGAACGCCAAAGGCTTCAAGATCGACGGCAAAGCCGTGAAATTCGTGCTGGTGCCCGAAGATGACGCGGCCGATCCCAAACAGGGCACGGCCGTGGCGCAAAAGCTGGTCGATGCCAAGGTCAACGGCGTCGTCGGCCACCTGAACTCGGGCACGACGATTCCCGCCTCGCGCATTTACTTCAATGCCGGCATCCCGCAGATTTCGCCGGCCGCCACCAACCCGACCTATACCCAGCAAAAATTCAACACGGCCTTCCGCGTCGTGGCCAATGACAACAAGCTGGGGGGCACCCTGGGTGCGTATGCCGTGGGCAAGCTGCAGGCGAAGAAAATCGCCGTCATCGACGACCGCACGGCCTACGGCCAGGGCGTGGCGGAACAGTTCGTCAAGGGCGCCAAGAAGGCGGCACCTGGCGTGCAAATCGTCGGCAAGGAATTTACCAATGCCAACGCGACGGACTTCAATGCGATTTTGACCAGCATCAAGTCGAAAAATCCCGACCTGATCTTCTTTGGCGGCATGGATTCCGTGGGCGGCCCCATGCTGCGCCAGATGAAGGCGCTGGGCATCAAGGCCAAGTTCATGGGCGGCGACGGCCTGTGCACGGAACCGCTGGGCAAACTGGCGGGCGACGCCGTGGGCGAAGACATGGTCACCTGCGCGGAAGCGGGCGGCGTGACGGGCGCACAGCAAAAAGGCATGGACGATTTCCGCGCCCGCTACAAGCAGAAATACAATATGGAAGTGCAGCTGTACGCGCCATACGTCTACGATGCCGTGATGACCATGGCCACCGCCATGCAGGATGCGAAATCGTCGAAACCGTCCGTCTACCTGCCGTATCTGGCCAAGGTGCACTACCAGGGTGTGACGGGTCCGATCTCATTCGACGCCAACGGCGACATCAAGGATGGCGCGCTGACCTTGTTCACCTACCGGGATGGCAAGAAAACCAAGATGGAAGTCGTCAAGTAAGCGGCTGCTCAGCCACGTAATCGCGTAAACCTTCGGCCAGCGCGTCGAAGGTGGCGCGGCAGCGCAGGCTGCCGCGCAAGTCTTCATGCATGGTGACCCAGGTTTCCATCGGCAGCGAAAACGCTTGCGGCAACACGCGCCGCAAGGCCGGATCGCGCGCCGCCAGTCCTGCCTGGCACACGCCGATGCCGGCACCCGCCCGTATCAGGGCCAATTGCGCCAGGTCGCTGTCGCTGCGCCAGGCAAAGTTTTCCCGCGAAAATCCTTGGAAGGCCGCGCCCGCGTTGCGCACGAAGGGACTCGCCTCGTCGTAGCCGATGACGGCGTGTTGCGCCAGATCAAGCAATCGCGCCGGCGTGCCATGGCGCGCCAGATAATCGGCGTGCGCATGCAGGCCCAGTTCGATCTCGCCTACCTTGCGCGCCACCAGCTGCTCCTGGCGCGGCCGCAGCATGCGCACGGCAATGTCCGCCTCGCGGCGCAGCAAATCCTGCACCTTGTTGCTTAATACTAATTCAATGGTCAGGCCCGGATGGCGCGCGCGGAGGCGGGCCAGGATGGGCGGCAGCACTTCCACGCCCACGACTTCACTGGCCGCGATGCGCACGACGCCGGCCACGCCCTGCCCCTGGCTGCTGGCGGCGCGTTCCATCAGGGCCGCCGTGTGCTCCATGGTTTCCGCATGGGGACGCAGCGCCAGGGCCACTTCCGTGGGCAGCAAGCCCTGCTGCGAGCGCGTGAACAGCGTCGCGCCCAGCGCCTGTTCGAGGGCCGCGATGTGTCGGCCGGCGGTGGGCTGCGTGATGCCCAGCGCGCGGGCCGCGCCGGAGAGCGAACCGTGCTTCAGCACGGCCAGCAAGGAGCGGTAGTATTCCCAGGCAATGGATGGGTTCATGGCGTCAACTTGGTCATACATAAATGTATAGCTTGTACGCGATGTTCGTCAATTCCCAATTAGCCTTGCGCGGCAGATACTGGCACCATCAACCACACGGAGGTCATGATGGAGAACACGAAAACAGTATTGGTACTGGGCGCCACAGGCGGCATCGGCGGCGAGATGGTGCGCCAGCTACTGACGGCGGGCTGGCAGGTGCGCGCCCTGACGCGGGGAGAAACGCCATCGCCACGGCGAGATAACATCGAGTGGCTGCGCGGCGACGCGCTGTCGCGCACTGACATGCTGGCGGCCGCCAAAGGCTGCGCCGTCATCGTGCACGCCGTCAACCCGCCCGGCTACCGGAACTGGGGCCAGCTGGTGCTGCCCATGCTCGACAACACGATTGCCGCGGCGACGGCCGAAGGCGCCACCATCGCGCTGCCCGGCACCGTGTACAACTTCGGCCCGGACGCCTTTCCCGTGCTGGCGGAAGACGCGCCGCAACGTCCGCTCACGCGCAAGGGCGCCATCCGCGTGGAACTGGAAGCA
Organism: Janthinobacterium aestuarii; assembly: GCF_046113285.1. Classification (NCBI taxonomy): domain Bacteria; kingdom Pseudomonadati; phylum Pseudomonadota; class Betaproteobacteria; order Burkholderiales; family Oxalobacteraceae; genus Janthinobacterium; species Janthinobacterium aestuarii. Next base: position 1,269,057 of record NZ_CP142524.1, on the reverse strand, counting down.
CGGCTGGAACGGGCCAGCACGCACGGCGCGCGCGTGCTGATCGTGCGCGCGGGCGACTTCTTCGGTCCCCGTGCCGGCAATAACTGGTTTTCGCAGGGACTGGTGAAACCGGGCCAACCCGTGCGCAAGGTGCTGTATCCGGGCGCACCCGGCGTGGGCCACCAGTGGTCCTACCTGCCCGACGTAGCGCGCACGATGGTGCAATTGCTGGCTTTACGCGCCACCTTGCCCGCGTTTGCGCGCTTTCACATGGCCGGCCACTGGGACCACGACGGCCGGCAAATGACGGGGGCGATTGTCCGCGTGGTGCAACAGGCGACAGGAGCGGCGCCCGCCATCCGGCGTTTTCCGTGGTGGCTGGTGGCGCTGGCGTCGCCGTTCGTGGCGACCTTGCGCGAAATGCGCGAGATGCGCTATCTGTGGCAAGCGCCCTTGTCCATGGACAATGCGCGGCTGCTGGCCGTGCTGGGCCAGGAGCCGCATACGCCGCTCGACGAGGCGGTGCGGGCGACACTGGAGGGCATGGGCAATCTGCATAAGGCAGCGGGCAAAAAAAACGCGCCGGGATTGCCGGCGCGCTAATTGCAGGTACTGCGGCACAGATTATTTCTGTGCCAGTACCCATTTAACCAGGGTATGGGCTTCCGCATCGCTCACTTGCGGGTTGGCTGGCATCGGGATCGCGCCCCAGGTGCCGGAACCGCCCTTCATGACTTTCGCCGCGAGCTTGGCTTCCGCGTCTTTCTGACCAGCGTACTTGGCAGCCACGTCCTTGAACGCAGGGCCCACCAGTTTCGTGCTCACCGCATGGCAAGCCATGCAGTTCTTTGCTTTCGCCAGGTCCGGATTGGCCAACGCTGCTTGCGATGCCAGAGCCGATACGGTCAATACACTCACCAACATAAAACGTTTCATTGTCTTTTCTCCAAAGTTACTTCCTGCGGCATTTTACTGTGTTTCCGCAGATGCACCACGAGCCCAGATCAAGCGTTTCAATGTAGTCACGCAATGTCGTCAGAAGGCATAGCTATTCTGCCCCATCTGCGCGCCCATGACCATGTTGTTTGTAAGGCGATGTAACGACAGGCGGCCCCGCATCGTCAAACGGGGCCGGCCGTCGTACTGACGCAACAGATCAGCGTTTTTTCAGCTGCGACAGATCCCGCACGGCGCCCCGGTCGGCCGACGTCGTCAGCGCGGCATACGCCTGCAGCGCCTGCGACACGTAGCGCTCGCGGTCGACGGGCAGCCAGGCCGCGTCGCCCTTCGCTTCCATGGCGGCGCGGCGCGCGGCCAGCTCGGCAGCCGTGATGCGCAGGTTGATGGTGCGCTCGGGGATGTCGATGTCGATGAAATCGCCCTCTTCCACCAGGCCGATGGCACCGCCTTCGGCCGCTTCCGGCGAGGCGTGGCCGATCACCAGGCCCGAGGAGCCGCCCGAGAAGCGCCCGTCCGTGAACAGCGCGCACGCCTTGCCCAGGCCCTTGGACTTGATGTACGAGGTCGGATACAGCATTTCCTGCATGCCGGGGCCGCCTTTCGGGCCTTCGTAGCGGATGATGACGACGTCGCCTTCATGCACGGTGTCTTCCAGGATGGCAGCGACGGCCGCGTCCTGGCTTTCGAACACGCGCGCCTTGCCCGAGAATTTCAAGATGCTTTCGTCGACGCCCGCCGTCTTGACGATGCAGCCCTTTTCCGCCAGATTGCCATACAAGACGGCCAGGCCGCCATCCTGCGAGTAGGCGTGGGCCTTGTCGCGGATGCAGCCCGTGCTGCGGTCCGTGTCGACGGCAGCGAAGCGCTCGGACTGCGAAAACGCCGTCTGCGTCGGCACGCCGCCCGGCGCGGCGCGGAACAGTTCATGCACGGCGGGGTTATCCGTGCACATGATGTCGTTTTGCGCGATGGCGTCGGCCAGGGTCGGCGCGTGGATCGTCGGCAAAGTCGTGTTGAGCAGGCCGGCGCGCGCCAGTTCGCCCAAAATGCCCACGATGCCGCCCGCGCGGTGCACGTCTTCGATATGGTATTTGTCCGTCATCGGCGCCACCTTGCACAGGCAAGGCACCTTGCGCGAAATGCGGTCGATGTCGGCCATCGTGAATTCCACTTCCGCCTCGTGCGCGGCGGCCAGCAGGTGCAGCACGGTATTCGTCGAGCCGCCCATGGAGACGTCGAGCGCCATGGCGTTTTCAAACGCGGCCTTGGTGGCGATGGAACGGGGCAGCACCGAGTAATCGTCCTGCTCGTAATGGCGCTTGGCCAGTTCCACGATCAGACGGCCCGCGCGCAGGAACAGCTGCTGGCGGTCCGAGTGCGTGGCCAGAATCGTGCCGTTGCCGGGCAGGGCCAGGCCCAGCGCCTCGGTCAGGCAGTTCATCGAGTTGGCCGTAAACATGCCGGAGCAGGAACCGCAGGTCGGGCAGGCCGAACGTTCGATCTCGGCCACGTCGGCGTCGGAGACGGTGCTGTCGCCCGCCTTGATCATGGCGTCGACCAGGTCCAGCTTGATGATCTTCTGCGTGCCGTTGACCACCTTGACGACCTTGCCCGCTTCCATGGGCCCGCCGGAAATAAACACGACGGGGATATTGATACGCATGGCGGCCATCAGCATGCCCGGCGTGATCTTGTCGCAGTTCGAGATGCAGACCATGGCGTCGGCGCAGTGGGCGTTGACCATGTATTCGACGGAATCGGCGATCAGGTCGCGCGAAGGCAGCGAATACAGCATGCCGCCGTGGCCCATGGCGATGCCGTCATCGACGGCGATGGTGTTGAATTCCTTGGCCACGCCGCCGGCCGCCTCGATCTCGCGCGCCACCATCTGTCCCAGGTCTTTCAGGTGCACGTGACCGGGCACGAACTGGGTAAACGAGTTGACGACGGCGATGATCGGCTTGTCGAAGTCGCCGTCCTTCATGCCGGTGGCGCGCCACAGGGCGCGGGCGCCAGCCATGTTGCGGCCGTGGGTGGTGGTGCGGGAGCGGTATTGCGGCATGATGGGGTCCTTCCAAGGATGATTGATGCCTGACTGCGCGGATTTCCAGCAAAACCCTGCATACAGTGGGGGTACGCCAGATTGCCTTGCGCGCGCCCCACTGTCAAATATATGATGCACGTGCCTGTGAGTCGTTTTGCATATCACAGCAATCAATCTGCATGGAAACGCATATGAACCTCGAACTGCGCCAGCTGCGCTATTTCGTCACCGTCGCCGAGGAGCTGCACTTCGGCCGCGCGGCCGCGCGCCTGCACATGACGCAGCCGCCCCTGTCGCAAACCATCATGGCCCTGGAAGAACAGCTGGGCGCACCGCTGTTCGTGCGCACGCGCCGCGAAGTGCAGCTGACGCCGGCCGGCACGGCCCTGCTGCCCGAGGCGCGCCGGCTGCTGGCGCAGGCGCAAGACTTGCCCGCCTTGGTGCGGCGCGCCGCGCAGGGCGAGGCGGGTCGTCTGAGCCTGGCGTTTGTCTCCTCGGCCGACTACAGCGTGCTGCCACCCCTGCTGCGCGCCTACCAGACGGCCTATCCGCAAGTGCAGATCGCGCTGCAGGAAGCCACCTCGGACCTGCAGCTCGATGAACTGCTGGACGGGCGCACGGATGCGGGCCTGTTGATCCCGCCCCTGCCCGAGAAGGCGAAAGGGGAGCTCGATTACCTGCCCGTGCTGGCCGAGCCGCTGGTGCTGGCCGCGCCGTCCGGCCTCGCCATCCTGAACACGCCGGGCCCCGTGCGCCTGCGCGACCTGCCGCCCCTGCCCCTGATTATTTTTCCGCGCGCGATCTCGCCTGCCCTGCACGACGCGATCCTCGGCGTGTTCCGCGCGGCCGGCATCACGCCGCAGATCGGCCAGGAAGCGATCCAGATGCAAACCATCGTCAGCCTCGTCTCGGCTGGCATGGGCATCGCGCTTGTGCCACAATCGGTATCGAATCTGATGCGCCCGGGCGTAGAATACAGGCCGCTGCAGGACGCCACGCCGCTGGTGGAAACTGGCCTGGCCTGGCGCCGCGACAATCCGTCCGCCGTGCTGCAAGGTTTCCTGGCGCTGCTGCGCAAGCAGATCAGCGCTGCCGCCGATTAAATTAAGTGGCCGCTAAGGCAAAAAACCGCCAGCGCCCCCATACTACGCAACCTTGGCTTTAAACAAAGAAAGAAACCCCATGCTGATACACCCGATGCCCGACCCGATAGCCATCCAGATCGGTCCGCTTGCCGTGCACTGGTACGGCCTGATGTATGTGCTGGCCTTTGCCCTGTTCATTATCCTGGGCCGCGTGCGCATCAAGCAGCCGCATATCGCCGTGCTGGGCTGGAAGAAGGAAGACCTCGACGACATGCTGTTCTACGGCATGCTGGGCGTAGTGATCGGCGGGCGCCTGGGCGAAGTACTGTTCTACCGTCCCGAATACTTCCTGCACAATCCGCTCGAGATCTTCATGGTCTGGCATGGCGGCATGTCCTTCCATGGCGGCTTCCTCGGCGTCATCCTGGCCATGTACTTGTGGAGCCGCAAGGCGGGCCGCAACCTGTTCGACGTGCTCGACTTCATCGCGCCGCTGGTGCCGCTCGGCTATGCCGCGGGCCGCCTGGGCAACTTCATCAATGCCGAACTGCCGGGCCGCATCGCCCCGGAAACCCTGCCGTGGGCCATGCAATGGCCGGGCATTCCGTATCCCGTGCACCCGTCGCCGATCTACCAGATGCTGGTCGATGGCATTTTGGTGTTCATCATCCTGTGGCTGTTTGCGCGCAAGCAGCGTCCGCGCATGGCCGTGGGCGCCATGTTCACCCTGTTGTACGGCTGCGCGCGCTTCTTCACGGAATACTTCCGCACGCCGGACTGGGAAGTCGTGTGGCTGGGCGTGCCGATCACGTCGGGCCAGATGCTGTCCTTGCCCATGATCGTCGGCGCCATCGCGCTGCTGGTGTGGGCATATAAAAGCCAGGTGATGGGCACGCCGCCCACCAAGGCCCGCGCTGCCTGATGAACAGTTTAAGCCTGTAACCTGCTTGTAATCACTTTCCATTGCGCCGGCGTTACCGGCGTGATGGACAGCCGGCTGCCCTTCTTGAGCAGCAGCATGTCTTCCAGCTCCGGCATCTGGCGCATCTCGGACAGGGGCAACAGCGCCGTCTTCTTCAGGCCCCGCACGTCGACGCTGATCCAGCGCGGCTGTTCCTGCGTGGCCTTGGCATCGAAATACTTGCCGCCCTCTTCAAACTGGCTGTGATCGGGATACGCGCCGCTGGCCACTTCGGCCACGCCCGCCACGCCCGGCTGCGGGCAGCTCGAGTGATAAAACAGCACGCCATCGCCGACCTGCATGCCGTCGCGCATGAAGTTGCGCGCCTGGTAGTTGCGCACGCCGAACCAGGGCATGGTGTGCCCGGGCGCGGCCATCAGGTCGTCGATGCTCACTTCATCGGGTTCGGATTTCATCAGCCAGTATTGTTTCATGCAGACTCCGTGTGAAAGCGCCAGACGTAAAAAAAACGGTTGCGCAGGATGCGGCAACCGTTTTCAGTTGTACTTACAAATGTAATGCAAATTGGGCCCCGCCTGTGCCGCTATGCCGGCATCCCGAACCAAACGGTTCAAGGTGGTCACGTTAGTTCAATTTCGGGTTCGTCGAACGAGCGACGCTCACTCCCATCAAACAAAATTCGCAACCGATGCGCATAAATGGTTCAAGGAATATATGGCAATCGCGAACACCGCAGGGTAGACCCAAGTTTACTCCTTTGATCGCGCATCGCAAAGACAAATCGTACCGTGTCCGCTTAAAAAAGGTTTTCCTGGGGCGTCAATGCGCTGTCCAGAACGGTGTGCATGGCCGAGATCTTTTGCTTCACTTCCAGGATCGTCAGTTCCGACAGCGGACCTTGCGGCGACTTCACGGAAAGGAATTCCGCGGCCACGCCCAGGGCGGCCAGCACGGCGATGCGGTCATTGCCCTTGACCTTGCCCGCGTCGCGGATGGCTTTCATTTTGCTATCGAGATAGATCGCCGCTTCGCGCAGCGCGCGCTCTTCGCCGTCGCGGCACACCATGCTGTAGGACTGGCCCATGATATTGACATCAACACGCGGCATTACGCTTCCTTCTCGTTCTCGGCAATATAGGCGCCCGCCTCCGAAGCGGCTTGCTCCAGGCCGGCTTGCACCAGTTCGGGAATTTTTTCCAGCAACGCCTCGACCCGCTCCTGCGCCTCGCGCATGCGTTGCACATACAGGGCGTTCTCGGCGGCCAGCGCGGCATTGTCCTTGCGCAGTTGCGCGTTTTCACGACGCAGCGCATGGGTCATTTCGGCCAGCAGGCCTATTTTGTCGGATAATTCGTTGAATTCGGAAATCATCCCGCCACTATAGGGCGGACGCTCCATGGGCGTCAATCGAATCACGCCGCTGTCACACATATTTACATCAATGCAGGTCAGTTGCCGTGAAATACACGCTTTTTCCGGCGCTTTTCGCCATCTGCACGCATCCGCCGGCGCCGCGATGCCAGCGTTTTACTCGTCGACGTAATCGGGTTCGATATCGAGAGCGCCATAGCGGTTTTCGCACGAGCGGCGCGTCAATTCCTGCTTGCCGCTCTTGCCATCAAGCACCATCGTCAAGTCGCGGCAAGTACGGTGGTAGCTGCCAGGTTTGGCGTCCGTCCGCGAGGGCGTCAAAGTGACGCGCAAGGGCACGGCATTGCCCAGCCCCTTGTTGCTCCATTCACGGCTCTTGCCATCCTCTTCATCTTTCAAGGTGCGCACGGCGGCCGTCAGCAAGGATTTCTGTTCCTTCGCATTCAGCCTGGCGATGGTCACGTCGGACAGGAAAGGCGGATACACGACGGGCGCCGGGTCCTTGCCCTGCACATCCCAACGGCCGCTGTTCTGCGAACACGTACGGCGGCTCAGGTCTTGCGACTTGTCGCCCGCCGTGACGACGAATTTCAGGTCGCGGCAGATGTGCGCCTTCAGGCTGTGTTCCGTCATGCCGGAGTTGCTGAAGTTATATGTGACTTTCACCCGCACGCCACGGTCGCCGCCGTTGTCCCACACATGCGCTTCCTGGTCGTCGTCGTCCTTGTTGAGGTCGTTGAACAGCTCGTTGAGCAGCATGTCCTTTTCCAGCGGCGTCAGGGTCGCCACGGTGATCTCGTCGAGAATCGTGGGCGTTTGCGCGGCGGCATTGCCCAGGCAGGCGAGGCCGACGAGGGCGGCACCGAGCAGGCGCAGGGCGGGACGGGAAAGAGTCGATGGCATGGTGTGCTTTCTGGTACAGGGGAATATTGATATGCAATTGCAATCATCTTATCAAAGTCCATAGCAAAACTCTGTTTCCTGTGCGTACAGGAACGCCGTTCGCCTGACGGGCATGCTAGAGTCGCGCCTGTTGCTGACGCCCGGGAACGAGGCTTGCGTTTGCGCAAACCCTGCGTAAATGCAGGCTGCGCAGAACGTCCAAGCTTATCTTCCCGGAGAATAAGCCCTTGAATAAGCCCCCTACCGTCCCTATAATTAGCACTCGTTAGTAGAGAGTGCTAACAAACTCTTTCGTAGCAATCCTCAAGACATGATGGTGTCTGCCGGGCAACAGCAGGGAACGCTACGCGGCGGGCGACGCCGCGATGCCACCACTGCCCAGCGCCGGCATGCACCCGATGCCATGGGGTTTGCTTGACCGTTGCGGGCTGCTTTCAACGGCGGTCACTGAAAGCACGCCTGGCGCTGTGCCAGGCATGTATTCATTTAGCAACACCTATCCATTGAACTTTAAGGAGTTTTGTATGAATCTGCGCCCATTGAACGATCGCGTCATCGTCAAACGCCTCGACCAGGAAACCAAGACTGCGTCCGGCCTCATCATTCCTGATGCAGCTGCTGAAAAACCGGATCAAGGCGAAGTCCTTGCCGTAGGCAATGGCAAGATTCTCGACGACGGCAAAGTCCGTCCTCTGGATGTCAAAGTGGGCGACCGCGTCCTGTTCGGCAAGTACGCCGGCCAAACCGTCAAAGTTGACGGCGATGAGCTGCTGGTCATGCGCGAAGAAGACATCATGGCGATCGTCGTCAAGTAATTGTTTCCACGTTGTAGACAGATACATCCCGAAACTCAGGAGAATTGAACATGGCAGCTAAAGAAGTAGTATTCGGCGACGCAGCGCGCGCCAAGATGGTCGAAGGCGTCAACATCCTCGCCAACGCAGTCAAAGTCACCTTGGGCCCGAAAGGCCGCAACGTCGTGCTGGAGCGCTCGTTCGGCGCCCCTACCGTCACCAAGGACGGCGTGTCGGTAGCGAAAGAAGTTGAACTCAAAGACAAGCTCATGAACATGGGCGCGCAAATGGTCAAGGAAGTGGCTTCCCGCACCAGCGACAACGCCGGCGACGGCACCACCACCGCGACCGTACTGGCCCAAGCCATCGTGCGCGAAGGCATGAAGTTCGTTGCCGCCGGCATGAACCCGATGGACCTGAAGCGCGGTATCGACAAAGCTGTTGCAGCGACCGTCGAAGAACTGGCGAAAATCGCCCGTCCTTGCACCACGACCAAGGAAATCGCCCAGGTTGGCGCGATCTCGGCAAACTCGGACTACTCGATCGGCGAGCGTATCGCTGAAGCGATGGAAAAAGTCGGCAAAGAAGGCGTCATCACGGTAGAAGACGGCAAGTCGCTGAACGACGAGCTGGACATCGTTGAAGGCATGCAGTTCGACCGCGGCTACCTGTCGCCATACTTCATCAACAACCCAGAGAAGCAAGTTGCCGTCCTGGACAGCCCATTCGTCCTGCTGTGCGACAAGAAAATCTCGAACATCCGTGACCTGCTGCCGGTACTGGAACAAGTCGCCAAGGCTGGCCGTCCACTGCTGATCATCGCGGAAGACATCGAAGGCGAAGCGCTGGCTACCCTGGTTGTGAACAACATCCGCGGCATCCTGAAAACCTGCGCAGTGAAAGCACCAGGCTTCGGCGACCGCCGCAAAGCCATGCTGGAAGACATCGCTGTCCTGACGGGCGGCCAGGTGATCGCTGAAGAAGTCGGCCTGACCCTGGAAAAAGTGACCCTGGCCGAACTGGGTCAGGCGAAACGCATCGAAGTGGGCAAGGAAAACACCATCGTCATCGATGGCGCCGGCGAAGCTGCCTCGATCGAAGCACGCGTGAAACAAGTGCGTGTACAGATCGAAGAAGCGACCTCGGACTACGACCGTGAAAAACTGCAAGAGCGCGTGGCCAAACTGGCTGGCGGCGTTGCCGTGATCAAGGTTGGCGCAGCCACCGAAGTCGAAATGAAAGAGAAGAAAGCCCGCGTTGAAGATGCACTGCACGCCACGCGCGCTGCCGTGGAAGAAGGCATCGTGCCAGGCGGCGGCGTAGCCCTGCTGCGCGCACGCGCCAACATCACGGTCAAGGGCGACAATCCTGATCAAGACGCTGGTATCAAGATCGTCCTGCGCGCAATGGAAGAGCCGCTGCGCATGATCGTGCAAAACGCCGGCGAAGAAGCTTCGGTCGTCGTGGCAGCCGTCCTGGCTGGCGCGGGCAACTACGGCTACAACGCTGCCAACGGCACGTATGGCGACATGGTGGAAATGGGCGTTCTGGACCCAGCCAAAGTGACCCGTTCGGCGCTGCAAAACGCCGCTTCGATCGCTTCGCTGATGCTGACGACCGACTGCATGGTCTGCGAAATCGCTGACGACAAGGCAGCCGGCGGCATGGGCGGCGGCATGGGTGGTATGGGCGGCATGGGCGGCATGGACGGCATGATGTAATGTCCTGCGGCCAGTCGCGCAGGCGACGGCGCACCTGGCCGCATACGCCGGGACAGGGCTGGCAGGCCAAAAGCTGCCAGCGCCTCCCCGGCGGCCCCGAAAGCCACCTCCCACGGAAGGTGGCTTTTTTTCGTCTTGCTTTTTAGAAATTTCAACGATTGCCCGCCTGCACGTTTTGCTTTAGCATGGCCGCCATCGTCCCTCTTTCTCACGCCACCATCATGCAGCCACGCGCCTCTTCTTCCAAAACCACCATCATCGCCGGCATCCTGGCCGGCTTGCTGGCCGCCGGGCTCGGCGCTTTCTACCTGCACCAGCAAGGCGCGCCGCACGGCACCAATGCCCCGGCCGCGAGCAGCCAGGCGGCGCCAGAACAGAGCGCGCGCGCCGTCGATGCGCTGATGGCATTGCCGGAAATCAAGGCCTGGTCGGCGCATATCGAAAAGGCTTCGGGCGGCCGCGCCCACGGCGCCGTGATGGAAACGTCGCCCGACGTGCGTCTCATCGATGGCAAGCCCTACTATGACCTGAACTTTGTGGAAAACACGCCGGACGCGGCGCACCGCTGGGAGAGTTTCGTCGTCTCCCAGGATGGCAAGCGCATCCTCGTCGATGACGTCGTCAGCGGTGAGCTGATCAGCCTGGAACAATGGCGCAAGGACAATGCGCCCATGCAGCGCATCGCCACGCAGTAACTGCCTACGCCGGCGCGCCCTGCGGCGGCGCGCCGCGCACGCGCGCCACCCACCACACCGTCCACAGCGACAAGCCCGCCGCCAGCCAGCCATTGATGCCGTAGCCGCTGATGTGGCCGGCCGCATCCGTCTGCAGGGTCAGGCCGCCCAGCCAGGCGCCCAGGCCGCTGCCAAAGCTTTGCAGAGCCGAATTGGCGCTGAGAAACGCGCCCCGCTTGTGCGGTTCCGGGATGGTCGTCAGCAGCGCCTGCAGCGGCACCATGCGGCCCGAGACGAGGGCCATAAAGAAGGGAAACGCCAGCATCAGCCCCAGCAGCGGCAGCTGGGGCAAGTGCGTCATGAACAGCAGCGGCGCAATCGACAGCAGGGACACCCAGCGGTACACCTGCTGCTTGCCGGCCCGGTCCGCCCAGCGGCCGATCAGGCGCGCCGTGAAGATCGTGGCGCAGCCGCCCGCCAGATACACCCAGGTGACATCGGCCGGCGCCAGCCCCATATTGCCCACGAGCACGGGCGAAATGAAGGGAATGACCAGCATGCCGGCCGTCATGTTGACAATCGACAAGGAGAACGCTTTCAGGTGGCGCCGCTCGCGGAACAGCGCCAGCAGGTTCGGCAGCACCTGGCGCAGCGGCGTGGGAGCGGCGCCCATGTGCGCCGTGAGCGAGGGCAGCACGCGCGCCGCGCCCAGCCAGACCAGCAGCGACAGCACGACCAGCAGGAAAAACGGCGAGGCCCAGCCAAAGTGCGCGGCCAGCACCACGCCGATGGGTACGCCTCCCACGGCCGCCATGGCAAACGAGGTCATGACGATGCCCGTGGCCGCGCCGCGCCGCTCGGAAGGAATCACGTCGCCGATGATGGCCATGACCATGGCGCCCAGCACGCCGCCCGTCAGCCCTGCAAACGCGCGCGACCACAGCAGCACATAAAAGTTCGGCGCCAGCGCGCAAGCGAGGTTCGACAAGGTGAACAGGCAAAACATGGTCAGCAGCAGCTTCTTGCGGTCAAAGCGGTCGATATACGTGGCCGCCAGCAAGCCGGACAGGCCCGCGCACCAGGCGTAGGCGGAAACGGCGCCCGAGACGGCGGCCGGGCCGATGTGGAACGCCTGCATCAGCTGAGGCGCCAGCGGCATCATCACCATGAAATCCATGATGACGGTAAATTGCGTCAGCGCAAGCAGCCACAGCATCGTGCGCTCGCGCGCCGGCGTCAGCAAGGGAACAGGCGCGGCCGTCATGCCAGCGCCTCGATATCGGTACGGGCCTGGCGCAGGATGGCGCGGATGGCATCGAGGCGCCCGGCATCCGGCTCGCCCGCGCGCCCGCGCGCCAGCACGGCCGCCTTCAGTTCGTGCATCAGGTGGCGCAAATCGTCGTCCGCGCTGGCCGGCGCATCGACCCTGGCGGCAATCGCGTCGACATAGGCGCGGTTCGCCTCCAGGAAACCCCGTCCCTCGGGCGTGATGCTGTGCAGCTTCTTGTTGCCATCGAGGCTGACGGCCACATAGCCGTGGCCCACGAGGCCGTGCATGAGCGGATAGATGGCGCCGGGACTCGGGGCATACGCGCCGCCGGCGCGCTGTTCGATGGCCTTGATGATGTCGTAGCCGTGGCGCGGCTTGTCGGCGATCAATTGCAGCACCAGGTAGCGCAAGGTGCCCGCGTCAAACATTTTCGGTCCGCGGGCAACGGAATGGCCAGGCGTGCCTGGCGCATCGCCCTGGCCATGGGCTGCCGCGCGCACGGGGTGCATCCCGTGCAGAAGATGGAACATGATGATTCCTTAAGATATATCGCAATAAGATATATCTTATGGTCGAAAACGCAGCAACGCAAGGTTTACTTTCTGGCATCGAAGCCCGATACTCGCCCACATGTCCGCCATCATTGTCCGCCCCCTGACGCCCGACGACGTTGCCGCCTACCGCGCGCTGCGCCTGGCCGGCATCGCCGAACTGCCCGCCGCCTTCTGCACCACGCACGCGGCGGAGAGCGGCTTGCCGCTGGCACGGATAGCCGAGCGCTTGCGCATCACGCCCCACCAAATAATATTTGGCGCTTTCGACAAGGATCAATTGATCGGCATTGCCGGCCTGCGCCGCGAACCGATCGCCGTCGTGCATGACAAGGCCAGCCTGTGGAGCGTATACGTGGCGCCGCAGGCGCGCGGGCGCGGCGCTGCACGACAACTGCTGCAGGCCGCCATCGCCCATGCCTGCGCCATCCCCGAACTGGCCCGCCTGCGCCTGGCCGTGGCGCAGGACAACCACGCGGCATTGACCCTGTACCTGGGCTGCGGCTTTACCCTGGCGGACGGCCCCGCATCGGACGGCATGCTGCAAATGCAGCTGTGGCTGCCGCGCCCGGCGTGTGCAAGTGCAAGCGCAAGTGCCGAAAGTAATGTCTTTATGAAAATCAATACCTTACAAATCCCTGCGAAATAGCGGACAGGCCGTTTTTTCTGTTGCAAGCAAACGCGGCAGGCCTTAGCATCGCGGCTTACAAAAAAAACTTGGGGGAGAGCCAATGTCATCGGCCGAGACACAAACCGCCACAGGCAAAATGCCGCGGCAAATACCGTACATCATCGCCAACGAAGGCTGCGAACGCTTCAGCTTTTACGGCATGCGCAACATCCTGACGCCATTCCTCATCAGCACCCTGCTGCTGATGATCCCGATCGACCAGCGCACGGGCGAAGCCAAGCACGTGTTCCACACCTTCGTCATCGGCGTGTATTTCTTCCCGCTGCTGGGCGGCTGGCTGGCCGACCGCTTCTTCGGCAAGTACAACACCATCTTCTGGCTCAGCCTCGTGTATTGCGCGGGCCACGCCTGCCTGGCCCTGTTTGAAAACAGCGTCAACGGCTTCTATTTCGGCCTGTTCCTGATCGCCTTCGGTTCCGGCGGCATCAAGCCGCTCGTCGCCTCGTTCGTCGGCGACCAGTTCGACCAGACCAACAAGCACAAGGCCAAGCTGGTCTTCGACCTGTTCTACTGGATCATCAACTTCGGCTCCTTCTTCGCCTCGCTGCTGATGCCGATGTTCCTGCGCGACTTCGGCCCGTCGATCGCCTTCGGCATCCCCGGCCTGATGATGCTGGCCGCCACCGTCGTCTTCTGGATGGGCGCCAAGAAATACGTGCACGTGCCGCCGGCGCCGCCGAATCCCGATTCGTTCACCCGCGTGGCCCGCACGGCACTGCTGGCGCGCGTCGACGGCGGTTCGCGTCCCGGCCTGTACGTCGCCTACGTGGGCGTGATCGGCGCCCTGTACGCGTTCTACAGCATTCCCGAATGGGGCTTCGTGATTTCCGCGTGTACGGCGCTGGTCTTGCTGCTGGCCTTCGGCAGCATCGGCACGGCCATGCAGCTGGAACGCGCGCGCGGCATCCACCCGGACGAAGCCGTCGAAGGCGTGCGCGCCGTGCTGCGCATCCTCGTCATCTTCGCCCTCGTCACGCCGTTCTTCTCGCTGTTCGACCAGAAGGCCTCGACGTGGATCGTGCAGGCGAACACCATGGAAAAACCAAGCTGGTTCCTGCCGGCGCAGATGCAGGCGCTGAACCCGATGCTGGTGATGCTGCTGATCCCGTTCAACAACCTGGTGCTGTACCCGATGCTCAACCGCTTCGGCCTGGAAGCGACGGCCCTGCGCCGCATGACGGCCGGTATCGGCTTTTCCTCGCTGGCGTGGATCGTCATCGGCTTGCTGCAGCTGGCCCTCGACAGCGGCAACGCCGTCTCCATCATGTGGCAGATCCTGCCGTATGCCCTGCTGACGTTCGGCGAAGTGCTGGTCTCGGCCACGGGCCTGGAGTTTGCGTACAGCCAGGCGCCCGTGTCGATGAAGGGCGCCATCATGAGCTTCTGGAACCTGTCGACCACGGTGGGCAACCTGTGGGTGCTGATCGTCAACCGCAGCGTCATGAATGAAGGCGTGATCGGCAAGATCGCCGAGAGCGGCATCAGCGTGACGGCTTTCCAGATGTTCTTCTTCGCCGCCTTTGCCGCCGTCGCCATGCTGGCCTTCGGCCTGTATGCGAAGCGCTACAAGATGGTGGACAACTACCGCCAGGCGGCTGTCCCGGGCAAGGCGTAATCATACAAGTAGGTCGGATTAGCCCAAAGGGCGTAATCCGACAACGCTGCTGACAATGTCGTCGGATTACGCGTGGCGATGCCACGCTAATCCGACCTACGCGCCCTTTTTTTACGTCGTCACCGTCGGCGCGTCGCGCCCCGTGCGTGCGCGGATCTGCGCCACTTGCTCGGCCACGGCGATCAATCCCGCCAGCGCTTGCTGGGTCGGGATGTCATGCTGCGCGGGATCGGCCTCGTAGCGCTCCAGGTACAGGCGCAGGGTGGCGCCCTCGGTGCCCGTGCCGGACAGGCGCAGCACGATGCGCGCGCCGTCCGTCATGACGATGCGGATGCCCTGCTGCGTCGCCACGGAACCGTCGACGGGGTCCGTGTAGCTGAAATCGTCGGCCAGCGCCACCGTGTAGCCATCGAACTGCTGGCCCGGCAAGGCGGCCAGCCGGCCGCGCACGGCCGCCATCAGCTGCGCCGCGCCAGCGCTGTCGATGTCTTCATAGTCGTGGCGCGAGTAGTAGTTGCGGCCATAGGTGGCCCAATGCGCGCGCACGATGTCTTCCACCGATTGTTTTTTCTCCGCCAGCAGGTTAAGCCAGAACAGCACGGCCCACAGGCCATCCTTTTCGCGCACGTGGTTCGAACCCGTGCCGTAGCTCTCTTCGCCGCACAGGGTGGCCATGCCGGCGTCGAGCAGGGTGCCGAAGAATTTCCAGCCTGTCGGCGTCTCGTAGCAGGGGATGCCCAGCGCGCTGGCGACCCGGTCGGCCGCGCCCGACGTCGGCATCGAGCGGGCGATACCCTTCAAGCCCCCACGGTAGCCGGGCGACACGGTGGCGTTGGCGGCCAGGATGGCCAGGCTGTCCGATGGCGTGACGTCGAAGCGCCGGCCGACGATCATGTTGCGGTCGCCGTCGCCGTCCGAGGCGGCGCCGAAGTCGGGCGCATCGTCGCCGGCCATGCGCGCGATCAGTTCCTGCGCGTTGACGGGATTCGGGTCCGGATGGCCGCCGCCGAAGTCTTCCAGCGGCACGCCGTTGATGACGCTGCCCTTGGGTGCCCCCAGCATGCCTTCCAGGATGGCCGTCGCATACGGGCCGGAAACGGCGTGCATGCCGTCAAAGCAGATGCGCAGGCCGCCTGCGAACAGGGCGCGGATGGCGTCGAAGTCGAACAGCTGCTGCATCAGTTCAGCGTAATCAAGCACGGGGTCGATCACTTCGACCGTCATCTGCTCGATGCGCACAGTGCCCAAGGCGTCGAGGTCGATGTCGGCCGCGTCGCTGATGCGGTATTCGGTGAGCGTTTGCGTGCGCGCAAACATGGCTTCCGTGACCTTTTCGGGCGCCGGGCCGCCATTGGAGATGTTGTACTTGATGCCGAAATCGCCATCGGGGCCGCCCGGATTATGGCTGGCCGACAGGATGATGCCGCCGCTGGCGCCATGCTTGCGGATCACGCAGCTGACGGCCGGCGTCGACAAAATGCCGCCCTGCCCCAGCAGCACGCGCGCGTAGCCGTGCGCGGCCGCCATGCGCAGCACCGTCTGGATGGCGGCGCGGTTGTAGTAACGCCCGTCGCCGCCCAGCACCAGGGTCTGGCCGCGGCAGTCTCCCAGCGTGTCGAACACGCTTTGCACGAAGTTTTCCAGGTACTGCGGGGCGCTGAAGACCGCCACCTTCTTGCGCAAGCCGGAGGTGCCGGGCCGCTGGCCCGCCACCGGCGCCGTATTAATAACTTGAATAGCCATCTTGCCTCCCTGTTAACTTCCCATGTTAACCGATGCCGGCCGCCCTACAAAGCGTTGTACGCCTGCCACGGTGCGGCAAGCCGCTTAACGCCGCATCCCCGTATATCGTATAATGAGAATCATTCTCATATGCGGCATTCCTCGCTGCGGACTCAGACATCGGACGCCGTGGTTGCACGCTATTACCAAGAACTGTTGAACTTTTGCTGGCGCAGCTTGCGCAACCGCGAGGCTGCCTTGGACCTGGTGCAGGAAAGCTATGCGCGCGTGCTGGGCGAACAGGCCGTGCGCGAACCGCGCGCGCTGCTGTACCGCACGGCGCGCAACCTGATGATCGACCAGCACCGCCGCGCCGCCCTGCGCCAGCACGAGGAACTTGACGCCCTGCCGGAAGCGGCGCATCCGGCAGGACCGCTGCATTTGCAGCCGGACCAGGCGCTCGAAAGCAGCCAGGACTGGCAAGCCTGCGTGGCCGCCATCGACGCCCTGCCGCCGCGCTGCCGCGACGCCTTCGTGCTGCACGTCTTCGAGGAATTGCCGCACGCGCAGATCGCCGCGCGCATGGGCATTTCCGTGAGCATGGTGGAAAAACATATCGCGCGCGGCATGCTCAGTTGCCGGGCGCAGTTGCTGCAGTTGCATTCCTTGCGGGAAGCCACATAATGGCGCCCATGACCGCCCGCCCGCCCCGCCATGATTTCGGCCCCTCCGCCCAGGACGAGGCGGACTTGCGCGAGTACGCCGACTTTGCCCCCACGCAGGACGGTGTGGCGTTGGCCGCTGCAAGCTGGTTTGGCCGGCGCGGCAACCTCGATGCACAGCAACAAGCCGAGTTTGCCGCCTGGCTGGCGGCCGATGCGCGTCACGCCCAGGAGTATGCGCAGCTCAAAGACACGCACCGCGCCGTGCGCCGGATTCCCGCGCACGTCGCCGCGCGCTGGGCGGTGCCCCAGGCTTCCCCTGCGCCAGTGTCCGCTCCCCGCCGGCACTGGCTGCGCGCCTTGCCGTATGCGGCCGCCGCCATGCTGCTGCTCGGCGTGGGCGCGGGCGGCTACCAGTGGTGGCAGCAACCCACGTTCAGCCAGTCGTATGCCACGGCGCGGGGCCAGCGCCTGGCCGTCGCCCTGCCCGACGGCAGCAAGCTGCAGCTCGACACGGCCACGCAGCTGCACGTCACCGTGTACCGCCAGCGGCGCGAAGTGCGCCTGGCGCAGGGCGAAGCGCTGTTCCAGGTGCAATCAAAGCAAGGGCAGCCGTTCGACGTGCTCAGCGGCCCCTTGACGGTGACGGTGGTGGGTACACAGTTTGCCGTGCGCAACACCCTGGCCCAGGACGGCCAGCTGCGCGTGGCCGTGCAGCATGGCCACGTGCGCGTGGCGGGCGCGCGGCAAGAGCAAGTCGACCTGACGGTCGGCCAGGGCGTCAGCAGCGATGCCGGCGGCCGCCTGTCGGCCGTCGCCAGCCTGGCGCCCGGCAGCGTGGCGCCTTGGCGCGACGGCAGGATCACCTTCGACAACGTGCCGCTGGGCGCGGCGCTGGCCGAGTTCGAGCGCTATGGCGACACGGGCCTGCTCGTGCGCGATCCGGCCGTGGCGCGCCTGCGCATCGGCGGCAGCTTCAGCCTGACCCAGCTCGACCGCTTTGCCGCCGCCCTGCCCCAGCTGCTGCCCGTGCAGCTCGTGCACAGCGGCACTGCCAGCGAGATCCGCATGGCGGCAACAATGCCTGCGCAGGCGCCCGCCATGCATCTGCAACAAAATAAATGAAAATAAGTCGCATTCGCAGGTGAGGATTTTATCCACTGCCGCGTCTACCAGGTGTATCGACAACAAGTAACCTGGAGAATGCCGCATGTGGTCCCCCCGCTTCAATCTGCAACCTGCCCCCCTCGCCTTGGCCGCCATGCTGGCCCTGGGCACGCTCAGCGCCGCACAGGCGCAAACTTTGCCCACCGTCAAACTGTCCATCGCCGCCCAGCCGCTGGGGCAAGCCCTGAATGAACTGGCGCGGCAAGCCAATCTGCAACTGCTGTTTTCGCCCGACCTGGTGGCCGGCAAGACGGCGCCCGCCATCAACGCCAGGCTCAGCGTGCGCGACGGCCTCGATCGTCTGCTGGCCGGCAGCGGGCTGCAGGCTTCGATCGACGGCAATGCGGTCATCATCAAGGCGGCGCCCAAGGCCACGGGCGAAACGGCGACCCTGTCGGAAATCACCGTGACGGCCAATGGCGAGCGCACGGCCACCAGCGAAGGCACGGGCGCCTACACGACGCGCGCCGTGACCCTGGCGGGCGCGGAACGCGCGCTGCGCGACACGCCGCAATCGGTGTCGGTGGTCACGCGCCAGCAGATGGATGACAAGAACCTGTTCACCCTGGACCAGGTGCTGGAGCAAAGCACGGGCCTGACGCGCATGAACCGCAGCTTCGGCTCGCATGAATTCCTGTCGCGCGGCAATGCCCTGTCTTACCTGATCGATGGCATGCCCGGCATTTCCGACAATGCCACGGGCTGGCTGATCCCCGACATGGCCGTGTATGACCGCGTCGAAATCCTGCGCGGTTCGGCCGGCCTGATCGTCGGCGCCGGCACGCCGGGCGGCGTGGCCAACCTGGTGCGCAAGCGCCCGCGCGCCGAAGCCCATGCGGACGTGACGGCCACCGCGGGCAGCTGGAACCAGCGCCGCATCGAACTCGACGCAGGCGCGCCGCTGAACGCGGCCGGTACCGTGCGCGGGCGCGCGCTGGTGGCCTATGAAGACCGCGATTACTTCTATGACGCGGCGCACAGCCGCATGCCCCTGTTCTACGGCATCGTCGAGGCGGACCTCGACGCCGCCACCACCGTGCGCGCCGGCGCGCGCCGCCAGCACACGGTGACGGACGGCTACTGGCTGTTCGGCCTGCCCCGCTACAGCGACGGCGCGACCTTGCCCGTGCGGCGCTCGACGTCGCTGGCGCAGGACTGGAACCGCCACGACGCCACCATCGGTGAACTGTTCGCCGACCTCGAACACCGTTTTGGCGGCGACTGGAAGGCCAAAGTTGCCCTCAACCGCACGTATGGGGCCTTCGACCAGCAGGCGGCCATCGTGCGCGGCAGCATAGCCCCCGCCACGCAGCAAGGGGCGCGCCTGTACTCGGTCAACTACCGCAAGCAGGATATCGTCACCACGGGCCTGGACGCCAACGTGGGCGGCAGCTTCCAGGCCTGGGGCGGCAGGCATGAGGTACTGCTGGGCATGAATGCCTCGCGCGCCGTCACCGACGATCATGCGGCCTCGACCTCGCCCGGCCTGCCCTTCGACGTCTTCCATCCGAACAATACGCTGCTTGCCCGTCCCCCGCATCCGACCTGGGACTCGCTGCCGCACCTGAACGAGCAGCACTACGGCGCCTACGCCAGCACGCGCTGGGAACTGCGGCCTGACCTGCATCTGCTGCTGGGCGGCCGCCTGAGCTGGTTCGACAAGCAGACCACGGGCAAGCTGGAGACCGACCCCGTCAGCCGTTACAAGGAAAGCCGCGAATTCACGCCGTACGCGGGCCTGGTCCTCGACCTCGACAAGCGCTGGTCCGTGTACGGCAGCTACGCCAGCATCTTCCAGCCGCAGAGCCTGTACTACACGCTGGGCGGACAACCGTTGAAACCCGTCGTCGGCGACACCTATGAAGCGGGCGTGAAGGGCGAGCTGTACGACGGCCGCCTGAACGTGGCGCTGGCCGCTTTCCGCATCGACAAGCGCGACACGGCCGTGTACGACGAGGCCAGCAACGACGATTGCCTGAAGTGGGACGTGACGGGCAGCTGCTACCGCAATGGCCGCCCCATCCGCAGCACGGGCATCGACGCGGACGCCAGCGGCGAAGTGCTGCCGGGCTGGCAGCTGTCGTCCGGCTACACCTACAATATCGCGCGCGGCGAAGGCGACGAAACGCCGCCCACCGTCACGCCCAAGCACATGCTGCGCGTATCGACCAGCTACCG
Organism: Janthinobacterium aestuarii; assembly: GCF_046113285.1. Classification (NCBI taxonomy): domain Bacteria; kingdom Pseudomonadati; phylum Pseudomonadota; class Betaproteobacteria; order Burkholderiales; family Oxalobacteraceae; genus Janthinobacterium; species Janthinobacterium aestuarii. Next base: position 1,248,748 of record NZ_CP142524.1, on the reverse strand, counting down.
CCTGCCCGGCGCCTGGAACCACTGGACGGTGGGCGGCGGCGTCTCGGCGCAAAGCGGTTATGTCTACCGGGCCGATGACAATCCCGACGTGCGTTTCCGCAATGGCGGACGCGCGGTGTGGGACGCGCGCGCCGCGTATATTTTCAACCGCCACTGGAGCGCCAGCCTCAGCATCGCCAATGTAACGGACAAGACCTACTGGGCCGCCACGGGTGAATTGCGCCGTGGTAACTACTTCGGCGAACCGCGCAACATCATCCTCACCGTGCGCTACACGCCGGCGCTGTAAGCGCCCGCGCAGCCAGCATCGCGCGCCACGGCCGCCCCCAGTACCGGGCGGCCGTGCGCGTTTACAACATCGCACTCTTGCATGTCTCACAACCCCGCACTATAATAAGAATAGTTCTCATTCACATTTAGACTCGCCAGAGTCTGCACGCAGTCGCCTGACTGCCATATGGCTGGATGACACGCTGCGCCAGCCAGGCCACACCGCCAAGCAAGCCTCCCCTACCAAAAACGCCCGCCGTCCGACGGCGGGCATGCGAGAAGAAGGATGTTTCATGGCGCGAGCAGTTTCGCTGGCCGGCATGGTGGCCGGCCCGTTTTCCCCAACCGTTGGCAATACCGCCCTGCGTCCGCTGGCCGCCGCCGTGCAGGCGGCATTGCTGGCGGCGGCCCTGGGCGCAGGCACGGCCCTGGCCGCCGATACGAGCGCCAAGCCGGAGGAAGCCACCCTGAGCGAAATCAAGGTGCAAGCCCAGCAAGACAAGGCATCGACGGAGCACACGGGTTCCTACACGACAAGGGAAATGGCCACGGCCACGCGCATGGGCCTGTCGATGCGCGAAACGCCGCAATCGATTTCCGTGGTGACGCGCCAGCGCATGGACGACATGGGCTTGAACAGCCTGGCCGAGGTGCTGGTGCAGTCGACGGGCGTGACGGTGCAGGAAAACGACAGCGAACGCACGAGTTTTTCCGCGCGCGGCTTTTCCATCGGCAATTATCAGATCGACGGCGTGGCCGTCAATTCCGGGTCGAATGCGCTGTTCGACACGGCCATCTATGACCGCATCGAAATCGTGCGCGGCGCCACGGGCCTGGTCAGCGGCAATGGCGACCCGTCGGCCACCATCAACATGCTGCACAAGCGTCCCGGCAAGGAATTTTCCGCCTCGGCCGGCCTGACCGTCGGTTCCTGGCGCAAGGTCCGGCTCGAAGGCGACATCAGCGCACCGCTGAATGCGGACGGCAGCATCCGCGGAAGAGTCGTGGTGGCCGGCCAGAACCGCCATTCCTACATGGACCTGTACAAGGAACGCAAGCTGGCGGGCGCCGTCATCGTCGAGGCGGATCTGACGCCGGCAACGTTGCTCACGGCCGGCATCGACTATCAAAAGAACACGCCGAAAGGCACGAGCTGGGGCACCACGCCCCTGTTCTTCGCGGACGGCACGCCGGCCAACATGCCCCGCTCGTTCAATATGGCGGCCAAGTGGAGCAGCTGGGAACGCGAGTTCCAGAACAAGTACGTCTACCTCGAGCACCGCTTCGCCAGCGACTGGAAGCTCAAGGCCGCCTACGGGCGCCTCGACAGCTCCTCGAACGGCAAGCTGTTCTACGGCGGCAGCGGCTATCCGAAACGCGACGGCAGCGGCCTGGAAGTCTGGAGCGGCGCCTTCCCCTACGAGGAAAAGCAGGACAATTTCGACCTGTCGGCCAATGGCAGCTTCCCCCTGTTCGGCCGCCGGCACGACCTGGTGCTGGGCGTGAACGGCTGGAAGCGAAAGGGCACGACGAATGAAACCTTGCTGCCCGATCCGCTGCCGTTCGCCACCACCATCCCCGACTTCCGCAACTGGACGGGCGACGTGCCCGAGCCGGCGCTCACGCGCACGGGCGCGCGCGACGTCGCCACCACGAAACAGTCGGGCGCCTTCATCGCCACGCGCATCAACGTCGCCGACAGCGTCAAGGTGCTGGCCGGCGCGCGCGTGTCGAAGTGGGAAACGTATAACGACCGTTACGACACCCAAGGCCGTTTTGTGAAGCGCAGCTCCGCGTATAAAACAGACGACGTCGTCACGCCGTATGCGGGCCTGGTGCTCGACGTGAGCAAGAGCACGTCGCTGTACGCCAGCTATACCGACCTGTTCAAGCCGCAAAACCTGAAGGACAAGAACAACGCCTTCCTCGACCCGATCACGGGCAGCAACGTGGAAGCGGGCGTGAAGAGCGAATTCCTCGACGGCGCCGTCAATGCCTCGTTCGCCGTGTATGAGGCCAAGCAGGACAATCTGGGCGAGGAAGACAAGTCGGTGCCGCCGACCTTCGTGCTGCCGGACGGCAGCCGTCCGTATATATCGACGGGCAAGGGCACGAAAAGCAAAGGTTACGAAGCGGAAGTGTCGGGCAGCCCCTTGCGCGGCTGGCAGCTGTTCGCAGGCTACACGCACAGCAGCTCGAAGACGGGCAAGGGCGTGGTGACCAACACCATCCAGCCGACCAACATGCTGCGCGTCTCGACCACCTACCGCCTGCCGGGCGAGCTGCAAAATCTCACCATCGGCGGCGGCTTGAACTGGCAGAGCGAGATCTGGACGATGGCCACCCTGCCGAACAAGAGCAAGATCCGCGTCAGCCAGGGCAGCTACGTGCTGGCCAACCTGATGGCGCGCTACCAGATCAGCCCGAAACTGTCGGCCAGCCTGAACGTCAACAACCTGTTCGACAAGACGTATTTCCGCCGCGTGGGCTTCTATAACGGCGGCTATTACGGCGAGCCGCGCAACGTGGCGCTGAACCTGCGCTACCAGTACTGATGCACCGCCGGCCGCTTTTTCCACTCACATAACAAGATAAGCAAGATAAGGGATACACCATGCACATCGCTTCCATCGCGCGCCCCGGCGCCCTCGCCACCGCCCTGCTGGGCGCGGCCCTCGCCTGCGGCAGCGCCAGCGCGCACCAGATCTGGCTGCAGCAGGACGGCAAGGCGGCCAGCGTGTACTTCGGCGAATTCGGCGACAACCTGCGCGAAGCGTCGCCCGGCCTGCTGGACAAGTTCAGCATCAAGAACGTGACGTGGCTGTCGGCCAAGGGCGCGCAGCCGCTGCAGGCGAGCAAGACGGCGGGCGCCTTCCTCCTCAATGGCAAGGTGGGCGCCGGCGAAAGCATCATCGTCGAGGAAAACGCCTACCCGTCGTGGGAAGAGAAAAAGGAGGGCAAGACCACGCGCACCGTGTGGGTGCCGGCCGCGCGCCTGATCGCCGACGGCAAGGCGCAAGCACCCGCGCTGACCCTGGACCTGGTGCCGACCGGCACGCCGGGCCAGTTCCAGGTCAGCTACCAGGGCAAGCCGCTGGCGCAGGCCAAGGTCAACGCCGTGGTGCAGTCGGGCTGGGGCAAGGAAGCGTGGAGCGATGCGCAAGGCCTGGTCAGCTTCGCGCTGCCCTGGCAAGGCACGTATGTGCTGGAAGTGCAGCACACGGACAAGACGGCAGGACAGCGCGGCGCGCAAGCGTATGACAAGGCCATGTTCGTGACCACCCTGAGCCTGGTGCAGCCGCACGGCGCCACGCCGCTGCCGGCCGGCCCGGCCCAGCCGCCGAGCAAGGATCACGACTGACCATGCAAGCGCCTGCCATCATTAAAATGCCGCGCCTGCGGCTCTCCGCCGGGGTCATGTACCGCCTCGGCGTGGCGTCGCGCAGCGTGGCCGCCATCGCTGGCGGCTACGTGCTGGCCGCACTGGTCACCATGCTGCTGTCGGTGAGCCTGCCCATGGCCCGTTCCGAAGCCGTCATGACGGCCACCCTGCTGTCGTTTGCCATCTACACCTGCGCCGTGATGTGGGTCTTCGCCACGCGCAGCGCCCTGCGCGCGTGGCTGGGTCTCCTGATTCCGGCCGCCGTCATCGCCGCCATCCTGCAGTCAATGGGCGCACTATCCTGGAGTCTCGCATGAAAGAAGGTTTCCGCCAGTCGATGGCATGGCTGCACACCTGGTCCGGCCTGCTCGTCTGCTGGATCCTGCTGCTGGTGTTTTGCGCCGGCACGGCCAGCTACTACCGCAATGAAATCACCTTGTGGATGCAGCCCGAGCTGCACGGCGCCGCCGCCAGCGAAGTGAGCACCGAGGAAGCGGCCAAGGTCGCGCAGCAGGCGATGGAAGAGCGGGCCGAAGGCGCCACGCGCTGGTTCATCAGCTTGCCCGGCGAGCGCAGCCCCGCCACGCAGCTGGGCTGGAGCAAGCCGTCGCAACCGGGCGAAAAGAAACGCGGACGGCGCGGCAATTTTCATAGCGAAAAAGCCGACCCGGCCACGGGCCAGGTGCTATCGAAGCCGCGCGAGACGCGCGGCGGCGAATTCCTCTACCGCCTGCATTTCGACCTGCACTACATGTCGGCCATCTGGGGCCGCTGGATCGTGGGTTTCTGCGCCATGTTCATGTTCGTCTCCATCATCAGCGGCATCGTCACGCACAAGCGCATCTTCAAGGACCTGTTCACCTTCCGGCCGAAAAAGGGCCAGCGCTCATGGCTCGACGCGCATAACGTGACGGCCGTGCTGGCCCTGCCCTACCACATCATGATCACCTACACGGGCCTGGTCACCCTGATGTTCCTGTACATGCCGTCCGGCGTCACGGCCGCCTACAAGGGCGACCAGGACGCCTTCTTCGCCGAAGCCTTCCCGGGCCGCTCGGGCGACAGCAAGCCGGCCGGCGTGACCGCGCCGCTGACGCCGCTCGCGCCCCTCGTGCGCCAGGCGGAACAGCAGTGGGGCGGCAAGGTCGAGCGCATCTCCGTCAACCATCCGGGCGACGCCAACGCCACCATCACGCTGACGCGCGCCGGCGGACGCGACATGTCGTCGAAGCAGCCATCGATGGAATTCGATGGCGTGTCCGGCAAACTGCTGTCAAGCGATGGCGAGGCGCAGCCTGGCGCGGCCGCCACGCAAGGCGTGATGGTCGGCCTGCACGTCGCGCATTTCGGCGGACCGCTGCTGCGCGCCCTGTTCTTCCTCTCCGGCCTGGCCGGCTGCGCCATGGTCGCCACGGGCGCCCTGCTGTGGGCCGTCAAGACGCGCCAGAAGCAGGCCAAGGCGCTGGCCGCCGGCAAGCGCGCCAGCTTCGGCCTGCGCCTGGTCGAAGCGCTCAACATCGGCGCCATCGCCGGCATCCCGATCGCCTTCGGAGCCTACTTCTGGGCCAACCGCCTGCTGCCGGCGGCGATGGAGGAGCGCTCGAAAGAGGAAATCGCCTGCTTCTTCGGCGCCTGGGCCCTGGCCGCCATCATCGCCCAGCTGCGCCCGTCGCGTGCCATGTGGCGCATGCAGCTGGCCGCCGGCGCCTTCCTGCTCGCGGCGCTGCCCGTGCTGAACGTCTTCACCACCCATTCGCACCTGGGCGTGACCCTGTTCCTGGGGCGCGGCCCCGTGGCGGTGGCCGCCTTCGACCTGGTGGTGCTGGTGCTGGGCCTGGGCCTCGCGTATGCGGCGTTCAAATTGAAACCGCTGCCCGTGAAAGCCTCCAAACCAGCACCGGCCAAGCCGGCGCCGACGACGATGGAGGCCGCTTGATGGAACTGTTAGCCAATTTCCTCGTCTTCGCGCTGTGCTACGCGGGCCTGTCTTCGCTGTGCCTGGCCATGGACCGCCACTACGCCGACCTGCACGGGCGCGGCGCCGAACCGCCCGCCCCGCTGCGCCGCCGCCTGCAGTGGACGGGCTGGCTGGCGCTGGCGGCCGGCCTGGCCTGGGCCATGCACATCGCCGGCGGCGGCTATGGCCTCGTCTACTGGGTCGGCAGCCTGACGGGCTGCGGCTTGCTGCTGATCTGGCTGCTGCCGTATGCGCCGCGCCAGGCCATGCGCCTGGCGCGCGTCATCGGCGGCGCGGCCGTGCTGGCCGCCGTGCTGCTGGCGGCGCTGTCCGTCAGGCCGGGCTAGGCGACTTGAGCAGCGCCTCGATGCCTTCGGGCGCCATGGCGCGGCCGAGAAAATAGCCGAACGCCTCGTCGCAGCCCATCTCGGCCAGCAGTTCCAGCTGCTCGCCGCTTTCCACGCCGCCGGCGATGGTGCGCAGTCCGAGCGTGCGCGCCATCGCCACGATGGCGCGCACCATGGCGCCATCGCCGCCCGGCTTGTCCAGGTCGTCGATGAAACACTTTTCGATCTTCACGGCATCCGTGGGAAAGCGTTTCAGGTAAGTGAGCGAAGCGTCGCCCGTGCCGAAATCGCTGATGGCAATCGCCATGCCCAGCTGGCGGAACTGGCGCAGTATCAGCTCGCAGTTCTGGTTGCTGTCGATCAGGATGCCGGCGGCGATTTCCAGTTCGATGCAATGGCCCGGCACGCCGGCCGCCTGCAGCGCGGCGGCGAAATTGCGCGCGATATCGCGCTGGTAGAACTGGCGCGCCGACAGGCTGACGGACACCGTCAGCATCTGCCCCTGCGCAATCCAGCCGCGCGCCTGCTCCACGGCCGTGGCCAGCACCCAGGCGCCCACCGGCAGGATCAAGGCGCTTTCCTCCAGCACCGGCAAGAAGTCGAGCGGCATCATCAAGCCCAGTTCCGGGTGCTTCCAGCGCAGCAATGCCTTCACGCCCGTGATCCTGCGCGTCTTCAAGTCCATGCGCGGCTGGTAGAACAGGGCGAATTCATCGCGTTCGAGCGCGTGGCGCAGGGCCGTCTCGAGGATGGTGCGCGAATACGACTGCGTCTGCATGCGCGGCGCATAGCGCTGGCAAGTACCGGGTGCGTGGCGCTTGGCCGCATACATGGCCAGGTCGGCCTTTTCGATCAGCGCATTGACGTCGTCGTCGTCGTCCGGATACAGGGCCACGCCCACGCTGGCCGCCACCGACAGGCTGTACTCGCCGATGACGAAGGGCGCGGCGATGGCGGCGACGATCTTTTCGGCCACCCGTTCGGCATCGTGCGCCGTGCGCAGTTCCGTCAGCAGGATGATGAATTCGTCGCCGCCCTGGCGCGCCACCGTATCGACCTTGCGCACGCACTGCTGCACCCGGCGCGCGAACTCCGTCAGCACCTGGTCGCCCACGTCGTGCCCCAGGCTGTCGTTGATGGATTTAAAACGGTCGATGTCGACAAACAGCACGGCCAGCAAACCCTGGTGGCGGCGCGCGTAGGCGATGCCGTGCTCGAAGCGGATCTGGAAATGCAGGCGGTTCGGCAGTCCCGTCAAGCCATCGTGGTGGGCGATGAATTCCAGCTGCTGCTCGGCGCGCCTGCGGGCCGACACATCGTGCAGCAGCAGCACCGCGCCGCCCTGCGCCAGCGGCGCGCAGCTGTACTGCACGTCGATGCGCTTGCCGTCGAGATGGCGCAGCAGCACGGCGCCGCGCGCCACTTCCAGCACCTCCTGCCGCGCCACGCAGTCGCGCACCTGGCGCGCCGCATCGATGGGCGTGCCGTCATGGAACAGCGGCAGCAGCCCGGTCACGGGCTGGCCCAGGCCAGCGTCGCCCAACAGCCCGCCCATGGCGCTGGCGCGGGGATTCAGATACTGCACCACGCCGTCGTGGTCGGTGCCGATGACGGCCGCCGGCAAGGCGTGCAGCAGCGCCAGCGCCTCCGCCATGCGCCGCGCCTGCGCCGCCTGCAGCACCGCGCCGGTCGCATGGCGCATGCGCCACGTGCGCGCCGCGCGCCACTGGCAGGCCAGCAGCACGGCGAGCACCATGGTCAGGGTCAGGCACAGCGCCAGCAGCAGCGCCGTCATGCGTCACCCGGCAGGCGGAACGTAGGGAACATGGTTTTCCTTTGCAACGCGCGCCATGCGGCCGGGCGCAGATACATGCTGAAAGGAAATAGTATAAGAATTTTGGCGCGATATTTGCCTGATCGGGTGCCGCTTGACTGGCATCAAGCGGCGCAGGGCACGCCGGCTTCAGGCCAGCGACAGCTTTCGCGCCAGGGCGGCGCCGGCCGATGCGCCCACGCCGGGCGTGCCGTGCAGCTTGAAGATGCTGACGGCGTCGGCCAGGCTGGCCGCCTGCTGCTGCAGCGCGTCCGCGGCGGCGGCGGCCTGCTCCACCAGGGCCGCGTTCTGCTGCGTCACGCCATCCATCTGGCTGATGGCGATGCTGATCTGCTCGATGCCGTCGCGCTGTTCCACGCTGGCCACGGCGATCTCGCCGATGATGGCGTTCACGCGCTGCACGCTGCTCACCACCTCATCCATTGTGCGCCCGGCCTGGCCGGCCAGCACGCTGCCCTCTTCCACCGTGCGCACGGATTCGCCGATCAGCTGCTTGATTTCCATGGCCGCCGCGGCCGAGCGGTGCGCCAGGCTGCGCACTTCGCTGGCCACGACGGCGAAGCCGCGTCCCTGCTCGCCCGCGCGCGCCGCTTCCACAGCCGCATTCAGGGCCAGGATATTCGTCTGGAAAGCGATGCCGTCGATGACGCCGATGATGTCGACGATGCGCTTCGAAGAGGCATTGATATGGTTCATGGTCTGCACCACCTGCGCCACGGCCGCGCCGCCGCGCTGCGCCACGTCGGACGCGCCGCCGGCCAGCTGGCGCGCCTGGTCGGCGTTGTCGTTATTCTGCCGCACGGTGGTGGTCAGCTCGATCATCGAGGCGGCCGTTTCTTCCAGCGAACTGGCTTGTTCTTCCGTGCGCGACGACAGGTCCATATTGCCGCTGGCAATTTCACCGGACGCCAGGGCGATGGCGTCCGTGCCGACGCGCACCCTGCCGACGATGGCGGCCAGATTGCCGCTCATCGCTTTCAGCGCACGCAACAGGTCGCCGATTTCATCGCGGCTGCCGCCGGCCACCACGGCGCGCAGGTCGCCGGCCGCCACTTGCTGGGCGATGCCGACGGCCGCGCCCAGCGGCACCGTGATGCTGCGGATCAGCCACCACACGGTGACGCTGCCGACGACCAGGGTCACCAGCACGGTGACGAGCATGGCGATGCTGGCGCTGCGGTGCGCGGCGTCATCCTGCTCCTTCATTTGCGCCATCAGGCCGTGCGACTGCTTGCCGATGGCCGCGACGATGGCGTCGATCTGCCGCGTCGGTTCGCGGTCCATGCCCTTGACCAGCGCATCGACCGTCTGGGCGCTGTCGGCGCGCGCGCCGTCAAATTTTTGCAGCGCCGCCAGGTAGCTCACGCCCAGCGCATCGTGCGCCTGCAGCGCACGCTCGACGGGCGCGGTATCGAGTTTCAATGCCTCCATCATGGCCTGCAGGCCTTTCAATTCCTTGCGCGTCTGCGCGCCGCTGGCGACGAACGCTTCGCGGTAGCGCTGGAAGGCGGCCGCGTCGCCGCCGCGCAGCAGGATGTTTTTCCATTCCTGCACCTGGATCTTGAATTCCACCTGCGCGCTGCGCGCCGCGTCGACGGCTTCCGTCAGTGCCACGGAGCGCTGCATGGCTTCGTTGCTGCGCGCGCTGGCCGCGTCGAGCGCGCTCCAGCCGCGTGCGCCGACGAACACCAGCGCAAGAAAGAAGAAGGCGCCCAGCAGACCCAGGCGGACGGAGATTTTCAGATTCGCGAGTTGCATATGTTTCTCCCGGCGGCAAGAACAGGATGGCAACAAAGGCGTCGCCAAATCTATCCAATTCCCACCAAACAGGGAAATCATGCGGCCCGCCCCGCGAAAAACCAAGCGGCGCTTTCGCTAGAGAAACACTTTCAACATAGAAACAACAAATTACACGGGAAGATTGACTGTCTGGCCATATTCCCGCCGACGCAGCATGGCCGGGCCGGCAATCTTGCCGGCCCCGTCAGCGCGTTGCCGCCGCCGCCCCCGCGAATTCTTCGCGCAACAGCGGATACAAACGCCGGTAGCGCGCCAGACGTTCGTCCAGCACACCGGAGGCCTGCGGCGCCACCGTTTCCTGCACGGCCGGGCGCGTGCACACTTGCGCAGGCGGCAAGCCCGTCGCCGCCATCTGCGCCAGGCGCGCCGCGCCCAGGGTGCCGCCGGCCACGCCGTGATCGTGGCGCAGCACGTGCAAGCCCGAGGCATTTGCGCACAGCTGGGCCCAGAAGCGGCTGCGCGAGCCGCCGCCGACGAACGACACTTCCTTCAGATGCGTGCCGGCGCTGCGCAGGGCCGCATTGCCGTCGGCCATGGCAAAGGCCACGCCTTCCATCACGCTGTAGGCCAGTTCCGCGCGCCCGTGTTCCGTCGACAATCCGAAAAACACGCCGCGCGCGGAAGCGTCGTTGTGCGGCGTGCGCTCACCGCTCAAATACGGCAGGAAGACGGGGGCCGTGCGCGCCTCGACGTTTTCCGCCAGCGTCACCAATTCGCCGATGTCGTTCGACTGCGTCAGCCGCGCCACCCAACTGAGGCTGGACGCGGCGCTGAGGATCACGCTCATCTGGTGCCAGCGCTCGGGCAGGCAATGGCAGAACGCGTGCACGCCCTGGCCCGGATTAGGCGCGAAGCCGTCGCTGCCGGCGAACAGCACGCCCGAAGTCCCCAGCGACAGCAGGCCGGCACCCGGCTCCACCACGCCCAGGCCGACAGCCGCCGCGGCGTTGTCGCCCGCGCCGCCGGCCAGCACGACCGCGTGCGCAATGCCCCATTCCTGGCACAGCGAGGGGCGCACCTGCGCGGCGGCATGGCTGCCTTCGACCAGGCGCGGCATGTGCTCGCGCGTGAGGCCCGTGGCGGCCAGCATGCGTTCGGACCAGTCGCGTTTGGCCACGTCCAGCCACAGGGTGCCGGAAGCGTCGGACATGTCGGACACATACTCGCCCGTCAGGCGCAGGGCCACGTAATCCTTGGGCAGCAGGACCTTGGCCGTGGCGCGGAACAGCGATGGCTCGTACTTTTGCAGCCACAGCAGCTTGGGCGCCGTGAAACCGGGCATGGCCTGGTTGCCCGTGATGGCGCGCGACTCGGGCACCAGCGCCTCGAGTTCCACGCATTCGGCAAAGGCGCGCGTGTCGTTCCACAGCATGGCCGCGCGCAGCACGTGCTGCTGCTTGTCGAGCAAGGTGGCGCCATGCATCTGGCCCGACAGGGCGATGCCGCGCAAGCCGGAAAACGCCACCGGCTGCGCGGCGCGGATGGCGGCGATCACGTCCAGCGTGGCATGCCACCAGTCTTCGGGATTCTGTTCCGACCAGCCGGGATGGGGGCTGGAGACGCGCAGGGTCACGCCGCTGCTGGCAAGGATGGTCTGCGCGTCATCGGTGAGGATGGCCTTGACTTCGGAAGTGCCGATATCGATACCGAGATAAGTCATTTGATTCCAAAAGAGAGTTAAGAATGGCCGTCGCCGGACGGCTCGGGCATGTTCATCAGCAGGCAGGAGCGGAACTTGGACGGCGACATCTGCTTGTGCGCCAAAAACTGGCGGTTGAAATTGGAAAGGTTGTTGAAGCCCGTGCGGTAGCAGATATCGGTGACCTTCATGTCCGTGTTCATCAGCAGCTCGCAGGCCAGCGCGATGCGCTCCTGGTTCACGTATTGAATGAACGAGGTGCCCGTATGCTTGCGAAAAAAGCGCGTGAATTTCAAGGTGTTCATCTCCGCCACGTCGGCCACGTCCTGCTCGCAAAAATCGAGCGTGATGTTCTGCTTGATGTAGGCGAGCACCAGGTTGATGGTCGACGACATGTAGCGGCCCGCCTGCGCCAGATAGGTCACGCTGGCCAGGGGCCGCCGCTCGCGGCACTCGCACAGCTCGCCGAACAAACGCGTAAACAGTTCGACCCGGCGCAAGCCCTGCGCCGTCGTCAATTCCTTCATCAGCGGCACCAGGCGCAGGCCCAGCGCATCGGGAAATTGCAAGCCCCTGGCGGCCTCGCCCAGCAGGCTTTTCAGGGGCGCCATTTCCGGGAACAGCAGCGCGCAACGTTCGATGAAATCGCTGGAAAACTGCAGCACCAAATCGCGCTCGGGCAGGACCACGCCTTCCGGCAGTTCGCTGACCCAGTTATGCGGCAGGTTCGGCCCTGTCAGGATCAGATTGCCCGCCCCGTAACTGCCGATATGGTCGCCGATAAAAAATTTGCCGTTCGATGTGATGATGAAGTGCAGTTCGTACTCGGGATGAAAATGCCATTTCGCCACGGTGTGCGGAAAGCCGTGCGCCCACGCGCGAAACGATTCGTGGATCGGTTTGTGGATCAGTTCCAGGTCAGGCGTCACGGCAGTTCCCTTGCGCGGTCTCGTTGCCAGCTATTCTAACCACTTACCTGAGTACCGACCGCCACGGCCAGCCCGCTGTCGGCGTCGAACAGGTGCATGTGCTCCTCGTCGAAGGCCAGCGCCAGGGTCTGCCCCACCTGCGCCGCGCTGTTGGCCGCATTCGCCGGCAGCAGGGCCGACAGGCTCAAGGCGCCGCACTGGAAGCTGATCAGCGCTTCGGCCCCCAGCAGCTCGACCAGGTCGATCACGCACGCCAGGCCATGCGTACCTGACGGCTGCTGCGTTTGTGCCTGCGCTTGCGCCGCGCGCAAGTGGTTCGGGCGCAGGCCGAAGACCACGCGCGCACCCGCCTGCAGCGCTGCGAAGCGGGGCGACGTCAATGGCCAGCGGTAGCCGGCGCACACGAGCAGCGTTTGCCCGCCGTCTTTTTCGACGACGCCATCGATGAAGTTCATGGCCGGCGTGCCGATGAAGCCAGCCGCGAACAGGGTGCGCGGATGGTTGTACAGTTCCGCCGGCGTGCCGATCTGCTCGATATGCCCGCCCTTCATCAGCACCACCCTGTCGGCCAGAGTCATGGCCTCGAGCTGGTCGTGCGTGACGTACAGGGTGGTGGTGCGCAGACGCCGGTGCAATCGCTTGATGTCGGCGCGCAGCTGCGCGCGCAGCTTGGCATCCAGGTTTGACAGCGGTTCGTCGAACAGGAACACCTGCGGCGTCTTGATCATGGCGCGCGCGATGGCCGTGCGCTGCTGCTGGCCGCCCGACATGGCGCGCGGCTTGCGCTCCAGCAGGCTGTCCAGGCTGAGGATGGCCGCCACCTCGCGCACGCGGCGCTCGATCTCGTCGTTCGGCACCTTCAGGCGGCGCAGGCCGAAGGCGATATTGTCGTACACCGTCATGTGCGGATACAGCGCGTAGTTCTGGAACACCATCGCCACGTTGCGCGCGCGGGGCGGCAAATCGTTGACGATGGCGCCGCCGATGTGCAGCTCGCCGCCGCTGATGTCTTCCAGGCCCGCGATCATGCGCAGCAGGGTCGACTTGCCGCAGCCCGAAGGCCCCAGCAGGACGATGAATTCGCCGTCGGCGATCTCCAGGTCGAACGGCTGCAGCACGGCCGTCTTCTGGTCATAGGTCTTGTGCAGCTGCCTGCAGGCGATATTTGCCATGATCAGTCTCCTGCCAGTTCGATTTGTATCTTGACGTCGCGCGGATGGCCCTGGGCCGCTTCCTCGAACGCCTGCACGCCGTCGGCAAAGCCGAAGGTGCGCGAAATGAAGGGTTTCACGTCGATCTTGCCCGAGGCGAGCAAGGCGATGGCGCGCGGGAAGATGTTCGCGTAGCGGAACACCGACTCGATGCGCACTTCCTTGGCCTGGATGGCGACGATATCGAAAGGCACCTTATCCGGCGGCATGCCGACCAGCACCAGGCAGCCGTTCGGGCACAGCAAGTCGACGATGTGCTCGTAGGCGCGCATGCTGCCGCTGGCCTCGAAGACGATGTCGGCGCCCCAGCCATCCGTCAGCACGCGCACCGTGTCGGCCAGGCTGGCCTGGCGCACGTCGACCGTGGTCACGGCCGCGTTATCGGCGAACAGGGCCAGCTTTTCCGGCACCAGGTCGGCCAGGATCACGCGCGAGCAGCCGCCCGCCAGCGCCGCCAGCGCAGTCATCGCGCCAATGGTGCCGGCACCGATGACCACCGCCACGTCGCCCGGCTTGATGGCCGCCTTCTTGGCCGCCTGCAGGCCGATGGCCAGCGGCTCGACGATGGCGCCTTCGCCGAAGCTGACGTTGTCGGGCAGCCTGAAGGTGAATGCGGCAGGATGCACGACGTACGGCGTGAGGCAACCGTGGATGGGCGGCGTGGCCCAGAAGCGCACGGCCGGGTCCAGGTTGTACAGGCCGCGCATGGTGGCCGGCGAATCGAACTGCGGCACACCCGGCTCCATGCAGACGCGGTCGCCCGCTTTCAAATGCGTCACCTCTCCCCCTACTTCCGCCACCACGCCGGACGCTTCGTGGCCGAGCACCATCGGCGCTTCGACGGCGAAGGGGCCGATCTTGCCATGTTTGAAGTAATGCACGTCGCTGCCGCAGATGCCGACAGTATGAATCTTGATCTTCACGTCGCGCGGGCCGACGACGAGCGGCATGTCGATGTCGCGCAAGGTGATTTTTTCCGCCTGTTCCAGTACGAGTGCTTGCATGATGAATTCCTTATTTATGTTTGAGCATGGAGTTGAGCAGCCGTCCCAGGATGCCGACGAACAGCAGCGGCGGCAGCGCCAGCAGCACGGTGGAAGCGTTCACCACGCCCCATGGCACTTCCTGGCCCATCGAGGTAAACGCCGACGCCACCACGGGCAGGGTCATGCTTTTCGACGAGGTGAGCGCCAGCGCGATCATCAGTTCATTCCAGACCAGCACGAAGCTGAAGACGATGCCGCCCATCAGGGTCTTCGACGCCACCGGCAGGGCCACGTGCCAGAACACCTGGTAAGGACCGTAGCCGTCGAGCGCGGCCGCTTCCTCGATCTCCTTCGGGATGCGGGCAAACGCGGGAATCGACAGCCAGATGATGGTCGACAGGGTCACCAGCAGATACGTCACCACCATCGACAGGCGCGAGTCGTACAGGCCCAGGTCGATCCAGATCGAGATCAGCGGAATGGCGACGGCCACGGGCGGCAAAAAGCGCAGGGACAGCAGGAAGAACTGGATATCCTTCTTCGCCGGAATCGGATAGCGGGCAATCGCATACGCGGCCGGCACACCGAGCACGGCGCCGGCAAGCACGGCCACGCCGACGATGGCCACGCTGTTGCCCAGTCCCGTGAGTACCTCGGGGCTGGCCAGCACCTGCTGGTAGTTGGCCAGGGTCGGGCTGAAGAAAAAGCGCGGCACGGGCGTGACGATGTCCATCAGCTCCTTGAAGGAATTGAGCACGGCCCACAGGATGGGAAACAGCGCCACCAGGATAATCACGGTGGTGATGGCGGTGGTGGTGACGGCGCCAACGCCGCGCGTCAAAGTCAGTTTTCCCATTTGGCGACCCGCTTCCAGAGTAAAGTGAAAATAACAGTCGTGGCCAGCATCATCAGCACGGCCATGCTCGATGCGTACGACACCTTGCCCATCAGGCCGATGCCTTGCGCGTACGCATACATGTCCAGCGTTTCGGTGGAGATGCCGGGGCCGCCCTTGGTCATCACGTAGATCAGGTCGAACGAGCGCAGCGACTCGACCATCTTGATGAACACGAGGCTCATGATCGGTACCTTCAGCATCGGCAGCGCGATGTAGGCATACACCTGGAGCGTGCTGGCGTAATCGAGGCGCGCCGCTTCCAGCGGTTCGGCTGGCAGGGTTTCCAGCAGCTTCAGGATGACGGCGCCGAAGAACAGGCCCCACTGCCAGATATCGACCAGCGCCACCGCGTACAGGGCCGTGGCCGGGTCGGACAGCAAGGCCGTGCCGCCCAGGCCCACGCATTCGAGCAGCCAGTTGAGGATGCCCATCAGCGGCGAATACATGAACTTCCAGATGAAGGCGGCCGACACGCGCGGCAGCAGCACGGGCACGATCAGCAGCAGCGCGAGAAGATCGCGCGTGCGTCCCTTGACTTTCTCGAACAGGAACACGGCCAGCAGCACGCCGACGAGCAGCGAGCCGGCCACGGTGACCACTTCCCAGATGGCCGATACCTGCACGGCATTGAGGAAGCGGCGGTCGCCGAACAGGCGGATGAAATTGGCGAAGCCGACGTAGTCGCTGTCGCTGTAGCGCAGCACGCGGTTTTGCAGGGCCAGGTTGATGGCGGCGATGCTGGGCACCAGGCCCAGTACCAGCAGGACCAGCAGCGGCAGCGTCAGGAACACGGCCGGCAGCCAGGTGTGGCGTTTCTTGCGGATGGTATGCGGCATGGTCATAGCTTTCAAACGAGAACGGACAAGCGCTGGCGTTACCCCAAAAGCAAGAGCTGGGGTCAGACCCGTCGGGTCTGACCCCTGGTTTTAGCTGGTGGAGTCGTTGGCGATATGGGCTTATTTACGCTTGCTGGCCCGCTGCATCACTTCCGTCGCGTACTCGTTGGCCTCATCGAGCGCGCTTTGCACGTCGCCGCGCGTGCCCGTAAACACCTCCTCCAAAACTACGCCCAGGTTGTCGCCGATGTCCGGCCACTCGGGGCTGGGCCAGATGGTGACGCGCGAGACGGGCGTGGTGTCCGTCAGGCCCGCCTGGATCTGCGGCTTGACGTGCTTGCGGAAGTACTCGCTGGCGATGGTGCTGCTGCGGTTGTAGTCGCTGAAGACGTTGTCCTTCAGGCGCGCCTGTTCCTGCTCCTTGCCCGTGGCCCAGGCGATGAACTTGCCGGCCGCCTGGCGCGTGCATTCATCCTTCGCGCCCGTGGCGGAGATGGCCAGGCCGTGGCCATACGCGGCCGATGGCAGCGGCGATGGCGGGCGCACATAGCCTACCTTGTCGACCACCGAGGATTTTTTCGGGTCTTCCATCCAGTCGGCGAACGGCGTCGATTCGATCATGAAGGCCACCTTGCCCGACCTGAATGCTTCGAGCGCATTGCTCCAGTCGTAGGTGGCGCCGCCCGGCGGCGAATACTTGAACAGTTCGCGGTACAGGGTGGTGGCTTTCACGGCCTGCGGCGAATTGAAGGCCGGCACGCCATTGTTTTCCCACTTGCCGCCGGCAGCCAGCATGAACGGCGCCCAGCGCCACACATTCATGCCCGAGCCGCGCTGGCCCCGCGCCGCCCAGCCGTACACGTTCGGCGGGTTGTTGAGTTTTTTCACGGCGGCGACCAGTTCGTCGAGCGTCTTCGGCACGGCGATGCCGGCCTTTTCCAGCAGGTCGCGGCGGTAGAACAGGAAGTCGCTGCCGCCGATCAGGGGCGCGAAATACGCCACGCCCTTGTACGAGGCGACGGCGCGGCGGCCCGGCAGGAAGTCGTCGTAGTCGGCGTCCTTGGGCAGGTATTTGAGCAGGGGAACGACCCAGCCGGCCGTGGCGAATTCGGCCACGTTGGCTTCGTCGATGTAATAGATCTGGTAGGAGCCGGCCTTGGTGGAAGCGTCGAGCCTGGCCTTGGAGCGGCGATCGTTTTCGCCGAAATAGCTGATCTGCACCTTGGTGCCGTTTTTCTTTTCATACTCGGCCAGGGTCTTTTCCATCACAGTCAGGCCCAGGCTTTTTTGCGCCAGCACCTTGAGGACGGGCACCGAGCAGCTTTGCGCCGATGCCGCCGGCATCGATGCACAGGCGGCGGACATGACGCCGCCCCATGCAATAGCAGTAACGATTTTCATCACGAGTCTCCAGTTTTTATAGTCCGGCGGTTTTCCACCGGTATGCCAACTATAAAAACAAAGCCCGCGCGCCACCACTACAAAAGCGGCCAGATTTTAAATACTATTTTTCAGCCTGACGATACGCCTTGTCCATTCAATCCAGACGAAAATCGCGGCGGTAGACATTCGTATCCCTACCATCGGGCTGGCGGCGCGTAAAGCGCTCGAAGCGCAGTCCCAGCTTGTTGAGCAGATTGATCGACGCCTGGTTCTGCAGCGACGTGATGCCGTACAGGGTGGGCAGGCGCAGCACGTGCTGCGCATGCCGCACGATGGCCGCCGTCGCCTCCCAGGCGTAGCCCTGGCCCCAGTAGGCGGGACGCATGGCGTAGCCGATATCGGGGCCGGGCAGGCTGTCGCGGCGCACCAGGCCGGCCATGCCCACCGGCACGCCGTCGCTGCGGCGCTCGACGATGTACAGCGAATAGCCATGATCGCGGAACTGCGCCATCGGTCCCGACTCCAGCGCGGCGCGGGCCGCTTCCAGCGTGTCGATGTTGCGCTGGCCGATATTGGCGATCCACGACGGGTCGTTGACCAGCTCCATGTAGAAGGCCGCATCGTCCAGGGCGGCGGTGCGCAGGCGCAGACGGGGCGTCTCGATGACGGTAATCGGCTCTGTCATGGCGCCGCTCATGCCGGCCACTGCATCGGGTCGGTCAGCAGCTGGTACATCACATAGGCGTCGACATAGCCGAGCTGCGCATGGCGGTAGGCCAGCGGCAGGGTGGCGACCACCGTGAAACCCAGCTTTTTCCACAGGGTGACGGCGGCCAGGTTGGTGCTGACGACGAAGTTGAACTGCATCGCCAGGTAGCCCGCGCGGCGCGCCTCTTCCATGCAGTGCACGCCCATCAGGCGGCCCACGCCCACGCCTTGCGCGGCGGGATCGACCATGAACGAGGCATTGGCCACGTGCGATCCATGGCCCGGCTGGTTCGCCACCAGCTTGTACATGCCCAGCAGGCGCTCGCTGCCCATCACGGCGACGAAGCTTTGCACGCCGGGACCGAACCAGTAGGCGTGGCACTCTTCGCGCGTGGTCCCGGCGGGGAATGTATAGGTGTCGCCAGCGGCCACCAGGACCTGGAAGATGGCCCACATGGCGTCGAAATCGCCTTCATTGGCCGGACGGATATCAATTTCTTTCAAGGCGGTGCTCCCGATAACAAGTGATGGTCGATTGTATCAGCGCCCCAGGCGGAAGTTCACACTCTCGGGCCGCCCCGGCAGATGCAGGCGCGATTGCGCGCGCGGCGCCTCGCTGACGACTTTCCCGCGGCGCAGCACCAGGCGCCGCGCCGCGCGCAGGCGCAGCGCTTCCACCGTGGAGCCGCAATCGAGGATCAGCAAGTCCGCATGGCAGCCGGGCGCGATGCCGTAGCCGTCCAGGCCCAGGATGCGCGCCGGCGTCTCCGTCACGGCCAAAAAACACTCGTGCATCGCCTGCTGGCCCGTCATCTGCGCCACGTGCAGTCCCATGTGCGCCACTTCCAGCATGTCGCCGGAACCGAGGCTGTACCACGGGTCCATCACGCAGTCGTGGCCGAAGGCGACGGGAATGCCCGCGGCCAGCATCTCGGGCACGCGCGTCATGCCGCGCCGCTTCGGATACGTGTCGTGACGCGCCTGCAGGGTGATGTTGATGAGGGGGTTGGCGATGGCCGCCACGCCCGCCTCGCGGATCAGGGGCAGCAGTTTGCTCACATAATAATTGTCCATCGAATGCATGGACGTCAGGTGCGAGCCCGTCACCCTGCCCTGCAGCCCCAAGCGCTGGCTGTGGAAGGCCAGGGTTTCGATGTGGCGCGACAGCGGGTCGTCCGATTCGTCGCAATGCATGTCGACCATCAAGCCACGCTCGCAGGCGAATTCGCACAGCAGGCGCACGGATTCCGCGCCGTCGGCCATGGTGCGCTCGAAATGCGGGATGCCGCCCACCACGTCGACGCCCATGGCGATCGCGCGTTTTAGATTATCGAAGGCGCCGGGACTGCGCAGGATGCCGTCCTGCGGAAAGGCCACCAGCTGCAAATCGAGATACGGCGCCACTTGCCGCTTGACGTCGAGCAGCGCTTCGACGGCCAGCAGGCGCGGGTCGCAGATATCCACGTGCGAGCGGATCGCCAGCAGGCCGCGCGCCACGGCCCAGTCGCAATACTGCAGGGCGCGTTCGACCAGCGCGTCCTGCGTCAGTTGCGGTTTCAGCTCGCCCCACAGGGCGATGCCTTCGAGCAGGGTGCCGGAGGCGTTGACGCGCGGCAGGCCATAGCTGAGCGTGGCGTCCATGTGGAAGTGGGCGTCGACGAAGGGCGGCGTGACGAGGTCGCCGGCGGCGTCGATCTCTTGCACGCCCGTCACGGGCAAGGCGGGGCCGACGGCGGCGATGCGGCCGCCCTCGATGGCGATATCGATGGCGCGGCGCCCGTCGGGCAGGCTGGCATTGCGGATGACTAGGTCCATGCGGACACTCCTTCGGTTGACGACTGTGTCTGGTGTTTCAGTGAATGATCATTTACATATTTCTCGCGGATGTTGCAGTGCAAGAAACAAGGCACTGGCAAAAGCGTAGCCATAGATTCCTTGGCAGCGCTTTGCGCGCGCGCAAACTTCCCGCAAATGCCGCCAGGCGCATGAATAGCGCAAAACATACGGCGCACGCCCTTGAGAAAATAACTTTCAACTAACTCGAATCACCGCTAGAATATTCATATTGCGTTGCATCATAAAAAGTCTATGATCAGCTATTCAGCACGCTACCCACTTTACAAAACGCGGCCAACTCTGGTTTTCGGGATTTTGCAGAGCGTTTTGCCAGCATTTTAATCCGTACAAAGGAGTAAATATGTTTCCGCTTCCTGAACAATTTTCCAGCGCCGCCAAGTCGCAACTGGAAAGCCAGCTGCAAATCTTCAGCCTTCTGACCAGCAAAGTCTTTGAAAGCGCCGAAAAAATCATCGCCCTGAACCTGAACGCCGGCAAGGCCGCCATCTCGCAGACGGCGGAAACGGCGCAGCACCTGCTCGTTACGCAGGACCCGCGCGACTTCTTCAGCTACAGCACCAGCCAGGCGCAGCCAAGCATCGAGAGCGTGCTGGCCTACAGCCGCCAGCTGTTCGGCATCGCCTCGGGCACGCAGGCGGAATTGCTGGCCTCGGCCAAGGCCCGCCTCGATGCGGTCGCGCCAGCCGCCGCAACGGCCCCGGCTCCTGCCGCAGCCAAACCTGTCCTGGCCGTCGCGGCGCCCGCGCCTGCCGCTGCGCCTGCACCAGCACCAGCACCGGCCGCGGCGCCTTCCCCCGTTGCCGCCAAGCCTGCTGAAGTAGCCAAACCTGCCGCCGCCCCGGCAGCCAAACCGGAAGCAGCACCTGCCAAGGCGGCCGAGAAGGTCGCCGACAAGCCCGCCGCCAAAGCGGTGGAAGCCAAGCCGGCGGCCAAACCGGCAGCCAAGCCTGAAGCAGCCAAGCACGCAGCGGCACCAGCGAAAGCCGCCGCGCCAGCCCCCGCCAAGCCAGCCGCGAAGTCATTTCCTTCGAGCAAACCCGCCGCCAAGCCGGCCAGCACCGCCGGCAAGACCGTGGCCAGGGCCGCCGTGCAGCACGCCGCTGCGCCAGCGGCCAAGCCGGCAGCCAAGGCAGCGCCCAAGGGCACGCCATCGAAACAGCTCGACATGCTGGGCGGCGGCAAAGGCAGCGGCCGCAAGTAAGCCGCGCGCACGGCACTGACGCAGCAAAACAACGGGCTACGGCCCGTTTTTTGCGTGCTCGTCCACAGCGCGCTTTTCCGCCTTGTTGTATCCTACGCGTACTTTCCGTCCGCGTGCCCGTCCTTCCGCCCCGCGACACCCCATTACTCAAAACAAAAGGTAACCATGAGTTTATCGAGGCTCATCGCCGGCTTCGTGCGTCAGCATTGGCCGGCGTATGCCGCCGCCGCCGTCATGCTGACAGGCGTGGCAACACTGACCGTCTGGATCCCGCGCCGCGTGGGCGCCATCATCGACGCGCTGGCCGCGCACCGCATGACGGCCGCCGAACTGTGGCTTGAACTGCTGACTCTGCTCGCCGTCGGCGTCGTCATCTACTTCCTGCGCGTGGGCTGGCGCATCACCCTGTTCAAGGCCGCCTACCAGCTGGGCGTGATGCTGCGCACGCGCTTCTACACGCGCATGTCGCAGCAGGGCGCGTCGTTCTACCAGAACCATCGCACGGGCGACCTGATGGCGCTGGCGACGAACGATATCGACGCCATCGAAATGGCCGCCGGCGAAGCCATGCTGGCCGGTTTCGACGGCACTTTGACCCTGCTGATGGTGCTCGGCATCATGCTGCTGGGCGTGGACTGGCGCCTGGCCTGCATCGCCCTCTTGCCCTTCCCCCTGATGGGACTGGCCTTCTGGCGCATTTCCAGCCATATCCATACGGCGTCGACGGATTCGCTGCAACGCTTTTCCGCGCTGAACGACCATGTGCAAGAGTCCTTGTCGGGCGTGCGCACCCTGCGCGCGCTGGGCCTGGAAGAGCGCAGCAGCAAGCAGTTCTCCACCCTGGCCGGCCACGCGGCCAACGCCAGCCTGACGGCGCAGCGCTGGGAAGCGGCGTACGAACCGGCCGTCGGCCTGACCCTGACGGCGGCCACGGCGCTGACCCTGGGCCTGGGCGGCTACCTCGTGTGGCAAGACCAGCTGACCATCGGCGCGCTGACGAGCTTTTCCATGTACCTGGGCCAGCTGATCTGGCCCATGTTCGCCGCCGGCTGGGTGCTGTCATTGATCGAACGGGGCCGCGCCGCCTGGCAGCGCCTGCAGCCGATGCTCGACGCGCCGCTGGCCATCGACGACCATGGCAGCATCGCCACGCTGACGCCCGGCCCCCTGCAATTGCAGGACGTCGGCTTTGCGTATGCGGGCCAGACGGCGCCGGCCCTGTCCGGCATTTCGCTGCGCTTGCAGCCGGGCCAGACCCTGGGCCTGGTCGGCCCGACGGGCAGCGGCAAGTCGACCCTGCTGCGCGTGCTGCTGCGCCAGGTCACGCCGCAATCGGGCACGGCCACGTGGAATGGGCACGCGCTGGACGCCTACACCTTGCACGCGCTGCGCGCGGCGATCAGCTGGGTGCCGCAGGAGTCCTTTTTATTCTCCGCCACCATCGCCGACAATATCGCGCTGGCCCGCCCCGGCGCCACGCGCGAGGAAGTGGAGCGGGCGGCGCAACTGGCCGACATCCACGCGGACATTTTGCAGTTCCCCGAAGGCTATGCCACCCACGTGGGCGAAAAGGGCATCACCCTGTCCGGCGGCCAGCGCCAGCGCGTGGCGATTGCCCGCGCCCTGCTGGCCGACAACGGCTTGCTGCTGCTCGACGATGCGCTGTCCGCCGTCGACACGGGCACGGAAACGCGCATCCTGCAGCACCTGGAGGAATTGCGCCGCAAGCGCCCCGAGCGCAGCGCCATCATCGCCAGCCACCGCCTGAGCGCCGTCGTCAACGCGGACCTGATCCTCGTGCTGCGCGATGGCCACGTGACGGAAACGGGCAACCACGACGCGCTGATGCAGCGCGACGGCTGGTACGCCAGCCAGTGGCGCTATCAACAACTGGAGGCCAGCCTCGATGCCATCTAAGAACGACCAAGCCAACACCGCCACGCCATCCGTGCGCCGCCAGGCCGCGCAGGCGATCGGCCTGCTGCGCCGCGCCGCCGCGCCCGACCTGCGCCATTTGTACTGGGCCACGTTCTGGCTGATCCTCGCCGCCGCCCTGGAAGTCACGGGTCCCATTTTAGGCAAGGCCCTGATCGACCAGCACCTGCTGCCGCGCCACCTGGACTGGACGCGCATGTCGCTGCTGCTGGGCGGCTGCCTGCTGACGGGCTGGGTCGCTTCCGGCCTGCGCTATCTGCAGCTGGTGCGCCTGTCCGGCCTGGCCATGCGCTCGGTGCAGCGCCTGCGCGAAACCGTCTACCAGCACGTGCTGCGCCTGCCGATGAGTTTTTTCGACCGCGCCATCACGGGGCAGCTGGTCAGCCGCGTCACCAACGACACGGAAGCGGTGAAATCGCTGTACGTGCAGGTGCTGTTCGTCATCCTCGACAGCTCCATCGTCCTGGTCGGCACCATGGCCGCCATGGCCTTCCTCGACTGGCGATTGATGCTGATCGTGCTGGCCCTGCTGCCGGCCGTGCTGCTCATCGTCTTCCTGTACCAGCGCTGGAGCGCGCCGGCCGTCACGCGCGCGCGCGCCCTGCGCAGCGAGATCAACGGCCAGATCGCCGAATCGATCGGCGGCATGAGCGTGCTGCAGGCGAATAACGCGGAAAAGCGCTTCGGCGCGCGCTTCACGGGCATCAACCAGGACCACTACACGGCGCGCATGCAGGAATTGCGCGCCAACGCCTGGCTGCTGCGCCCCGCGCTCGACATGCTCAACATCGTGCTGCTGGCCGTCGTCATCTTCAGCTTCGGCCGCCGCGACATGGGTGCCGTGGAAGTGGGCGTGCTGTATGCATTCATCAGCTACATCGCGCGCGTGATCGAACCGCTGATCCAGATCACCATGCAATTCAGCCAGCTGCAGCAGTCGGTGGTGGCCACGGCGCGCGTCTCGGCCCTGCTCGACGAAGCGCAGGCGCTGGAACACGCACAGGGAAGGGCGACACCGGCCCTGCGGCAGGCGAAAACGGGCAGCGACGTGCCCGCCGTCGACATCGCCCGCCTGACCTTCGCCTACGTGGAAAACCAGCCCGTGCTGCACGACCTGTCGCTGCAGATCCCGCAAGGCGCCTTCTTCGGCATCGTCGGCCACACGGGCAGCGGCAAGTCGACCCTGCTCTCCTTGCTGCTGCGCTTCTACCCCGTCACGCAGGGCAGCATCGCCATCAACGGCGTCGCCCTCGACAGCATCGACAACGAGCACTTCCGCGCCGACGTGGGCCTGGTGCCGCAAGACCCCTTCCTGCTGGCCGCCTCGGCGCGCGAAAACATCGACATGGGCCGCGGCTACACGCAGCAGCAGATCGAGACGGCCGCGCGCGCCGCGCATGCGCACGACTTCATTGCGGCGCTGGAACACGGCTACGACACGCCGCTGGGCGAAGGCGGCTCGCGCCTGTCGTCGGGGCAGAAGCAGCTGATCGCCATCGCCCGCGCGCTGGCCGGCCAGCCGCGCATTTTGCTGCTCGACGAAGCGACGTCGCGCATCGATAGCCAGACGGAGCAGATCGTGCAGACGGCCCTCAACGAGTTGCGCGGCAAGGTCACCATCATCGCCATCGCCCACCGCCTGTCGACCATCCGCGAAGCGGACCGTATCATCGTGCTCAACCATGGCCGCATCACGGAAGCGGGACCGCACGAGGAACTGATGCAGATCGAAGGCGGCCTGTACCAGCGCCTCTACCTGCTGCAGCAACTGGCAATTTGATAGCCATGGGGCGCCGTTGCATGGCGCCACTTTTTTTCTGTACGGCATTAAAAATGCCGTACAGACGGGAGTATATTCATCTGGCGGGCAGCGCCAACGGCCCCAACCACACTTCCGGGGGATACCATGCGCAGCAAACTGTCGATCAGGAATATCTTTGCCGCCATTTTTCTGCTCAGCCTGGCGCTCTCCGTCATCAGCCTGTGGGCGCTGTTCCGCGTGGCGGGCAAGCAGGCCGAGGCGAACCGCGTCACTGAAACGCGCTACCAGTCCTACCTGCTGGCCGACGAACTGCGGCAAAGCTCGGACGACCTGACCCGGCTGGCCCGCACCTACGTCGTCACCGGCGACGCCAGGTACGAACAGCAATACCTGGACATCCTCGACATCCGCAATGGCAAGAAGCCGCGCCCCGCCCATTACGAGCGCATCTACTGGGACTTCGTGGCGGCAGGCGTGCCCGTGCCCGCATCGACGGGGCCCGCCGTGCCGCTGGCAGAACTGATGCGCAAGGCCGGCTTCAGCGAGCAGGAATTCGCCAAGCTGCGCGAAGCGCAAGCCAATTCGGACGGCCTGGTCAAGACCGAGGTGATCGCCATGAACGCCGTCAAGGGCCGCTTCGACGACGGCAGCGGCAACTTCACCAAAACCGGGCCGCCGGACCTGGAAATGGCCCGCGCCATCATGCACGATGCCCAATACCACAGCAACAAGGCGAAGATCATGCAGCCGGTGAATGAATTCCTCACCCTGCTCGACCAGCGCACGAGCGCGGCCGTGCAGACGGCGATGAGCGGCACCATGGCCGCCTACTCCGTGACGGTCGGCGTGCTGCTGGTATCCGTCATGGTCTCGCTGCTGTGCCTGTTCCTCGTGTACCGCCACATCAAGCGCAGCCTGGACCAGGCGATCGCCACGGCGCAGCTGATCGCCGGCGGCGACCTGAGCATCGACGCCGTCATCGAACGAGCCGATGAAATCGGCGTGCTGCTGCATGCGATGAACACCATTAACGCCAACCTGACGGGGCTGATCGGCGACATCCGCAGCGGCACCGGCGAAATGTCGGTGGCCACGCACGAAATCGCGCTGGGCAATGCGGACCTGTCCGCGCGCACGGAAGCGCAAGCCAGTTCCCTCGAAGAGACGGCCAGCTCGATGGAAACGCTGACGGCGACGGTGCGGCAAAACGCCAGCAACGCCGGCGAGGCGAACCAGCTGGCCGCCACCGCCTCGGCCGTCGCCGTGCAGGGCGGCGCCGTTGTCGCCCAAGTGGTCAGCACGATGGGCGCGATCAAGGAAAGCTCGAGCCAGATCGCCGACATCATCGGCGTCATTGACGGCATCGCCTTCCAGACCAACATCCTGGCCCTGAACGCGGCCGTCGAGGCGGCGCGGGCAGGCGAACAGGGACGCGGCTTCGCCGTCGTCGCCGGCGAGGTGCGCAGCCTGGCCCACCGCAGCGCTGCCGCCGCCCAGGAGATCAAGACCTTGATCGGCGCCTCCGTGGAACGGGTCGACGCCGGCAGCAAGCTCGTCGACGAGGCCGGGCGCACCATGGCGCTGGTGGTGGAATCGATCCAGAAGGTGGCCGCCATCATGAGCGAAATCACCAGCGCCAGCCACGAGCAAAGCGCGGGAATCAGCGAGGTCAACCAGGCGGTCACGCAGATGGACAACATCACGCAACAGAACGCCGCCCTGGTCGAGCAGGCGGCCGCCGCGGCCGAAAGCCTGCAGGAACAGGCACAAGCCCTGATCGCGGCCGTCGCCATCTTCCGCCTGAAAGGCAGCCCGCCGGCCACGGCCGCCCTGCCCCTGCGCTGACGTGCGGCCAAAGTGTGCACTTTCGCAAATTTCCGCGCACTGCATGATATTTCTGGATTGCAACAGAATATAATCTGTTACAGACAGGTGGTCATTGCGGGAGCGGGACGTTGGCAGGCAGACAGAGACGGGCATCATGGCGAAAGGCGCATTGGCTGCTGGTATTGGCCTGCTTGCTGCCGCCTGCCGCACACGCCCAGGTCAGCGACCTTGAGCAGTATCTTGCCGCCGTGCGCGACGACGGCCGCTACGTGCCCGCGCGCGCGCTGCAACGGCTGCAGGAAGTCGAAACGCAGGCGCGCAGCGCTCCCCTGCCCGTGCGCGCGGAATTCCTTACCCAACTGAGCAACGCCCGCATGCGCCTGGGGCAGAACGACATCGCCATGCAGCTGGCCGAGGAACTGATTGCCTACGCCCGCATGAACAAGAGCGACGTGGCGCTGGCAAAAGGCATACTCAACAAGGCCTACATCACGTTTGCCCGCAACGAGCGCCGCGCCTCGCACCTGCTGGCATTTGAGGCGGAAAAGATCGCCAATGGCACGGACGACTTGCCCGTGCGCGTGCAAGCGACCATCAGCGCGGGCCAGT
The DNA here is from genome assembly GCF_046113285.1 of Janthinobacterium aestuarii. Taxonomy (NCBI): domain Bacteria; kingdom Pseudomonadati; phylum Pseudomonadota; class Betaproteobacteria; order Burkholderiales; family Oxalobacteraceae; genus Janthinobacterium; species Janthinobacterium aestuarii. The sequence goes on along the minus strand of NZ_CP142524.1, from coordinate 1,221,377 downwards.
CGTGGGCCGAGGAAGGCAATTTTCCGTTTGCGCTGGCCAAGCTGCAGGCAGCCGTCGACCTGGCGCGCCAGAGCAAATCCCCGTCCAGCCTGGCCGCCGCCCTGAATGCCCTTACCCTGCTGTACACGCAGATGCGCGAATACGACAAGGGCTTCGAAGTGCTCGACGAATTGCTGGCAGTCTCCGCGAGACTGGCGTCACCGGGCCGCATGGCGCAGGCAAAGAATACGGAATACGGGCTGGCGCTCGACGCGCAGCAGCCGCAGCGGGGCCAGCGCGCCCTGCTGGCGGCCCTGGCGCTGGAACGCCAGCTGGGCGCGCGCGGCATGGTGGCCGTCACCCTCGTCAACCTGTCGGACAGCTATCTCAAGGAAGGCGACTACGCGCGCGCCTTGCGCTATGCAAATGAAGCGATCACGGCGGCGGACCTCGTCAACGATGAACAGGTGGAGGCGACGGCGCGGCTGAACATCGGCCAGGCGCTGATCGGCCAGGGACGGCTGCAGGAAGGCAAGCAAAGCGTGGCCACGGGCCTGGCCTACTACGAACGCACGGCCAACCAGCCGGAAATGCAGGCCGTGCTGCTGGAATACGGCATGGCGCTGGAAAAGGCGGGCGACCTGCGCGGCGCCGTCACCGCGTACCACCGCGAGCGCGGCATTTCCAACCAGCTGTTCGAAAAGCAGCGGCAAAAGGCCGTGTATGAACTGCAAGAAAAGTATGAGGCGGAAAAGAAACAGCGCCAGATCGAGCTGCTGAGCCGCGAAAATCAGCTCAAGAGCACCGAAATCGACAACCGCCGTCTGCAGCAGCGCGTGTGGTGGCTGCTGGCGCTGGTACTGGCCATGGCGTCCGCCATCGTTGGCTTGCTGTACCGCAAGGTGCGCCATGCGAACGTGCAGCTGAAGGTAAAAAACCAGGAACTCAAGCGCCAGAGTTCGCGCGACCCGCTGACGGCCCTGTACAACCGCCGCCATTTCCAGGAATTCATGCGCAGCCATGCGGGCAAGCCGCAGCCCGCCTATGCCGGCGACGATGTCGTGGGCGCGCTGTTCCTGCTCGACGTCGACCACTTCAAGCACATCAACGACGCTTACGGCCATGCGGCGGGCGACCTGGTGCTGACGACGATCGCCGAAACCCTGCACGACGTGTTGCGCGAAACGGACATGATCGTGCGCTGGGGCGGCGAGGAATTCCTTGCCTTCCTGCCGGCCGTTGCGCGCGACGGGCTCGACGAGATCGCGCGGCGCATCCTCAACGGCATGGCGGCGCAACGCATCGACTACCAGGGCCAGACCATCGAAGTGCACGTGTCCGTGGGCTTTGCGCCCTATCCGCTGGCGCCGCTGGGACGGCCGCTCACGTGGGAACGCAGCGTCAACCTGATCGACATGGCGCTGTACCTGGCCAAGGCGCACGGGCGCAACCGGGCGTATGGCTTGCGCGGTTTTCATCATGTGGAAAGAACGACCCTGGAAGTGGTGGAGCAAGACCTGGAACGCGCGTGGCGCGACGGCTTTGTCGATTTGAGCGTGGTACTGGGGGGGACGGACGAGGCGGACAGGCCGGAGACGGCTGGAACGCAGACGTTGACGCCAGGCGGCCAAGGGGGCGATGGCGTCGCCGCAGCTGCCGTCACCTGACGACAGCTGCGGGAACCGGGCCGGCGTTAGCTGGTCCTGGCGCGGTGATGACGGTGATTACTTGTGCGCGGCGTCCTGCATCTTTTCACCGGCTTTTTCCACTTTCTTGCCGACGGCATCGGCCGCTTCGCTCATTTTCTTGTCGGCGTCAGCGGCGACCTGGTCCATCTTGGCGCCCGTATCGGAAGCGGCCTGGCTCACGGCGGCGTCAGCTTTGGTTGCTGCGGCCTTGATGTCGGCTTCAGCCTTGGCAGCGGCCGCATCGATCTTCTGGCCAGCTTGTTCCGCAGGACCGGCGGCGACATCGCTCTTCTTCTGGCAGGCAGCCAGGGCCACAACCATCATGCCGGCGGCGCACACGGTCATCCAATTTTTGCTTACTTTCATGGTATTCCCTTTCATTGTTATCAAAAGACACAGATCAGTTCGCAATATACACCTGCCTAAAATTTTCTAGCGTGCGCTAACGCACATAAAAACAGGCTTTTGTAGCGTAGTTGTAAGCAATGGTATCTTGATATCTTTTTGGCATGCGTTCAGTGTGCCGCGGGGGCCGGCCGATAGCCATCCGTCAAGGTATGCAGGAAGGCGATCACGTCGGCGATCTCCGCTTCGTTCAGGGCCGGCGCCTGGCCCGGCAGCCGGTCGAACGGCGCTTCCACGTTGACGTTCGCCTCGAGCCCCGGCGGCAAATCGTCGTATTTGCGCACCTTGCCGTTTCGCTCTGCCGGATACCATTTTTGCGGCGCCGTATCGCGCTGCACGTAAAAGCGCAGCACCTGCTCCAGACTGTCAAAACTGCCGTTGTGGAAAAATACCTTGCGCAGGGCGACATTGCGCAGGGACGGCGTCTTGAAGCTGCCGCAGTACTCCTTGTGCTCCATCAAGTCGGTGCGGTCCGGGCCGCACAAGCCCATGTCGAAGAACGCCGGGTCCGCATTGACGGGCAGCTTGCCATTGCGCGGCACGCCGATATTGATCAAGCCGTAATCGGTAAATTGGGGAAAGGCGCCGCCGGAAGTGATCTGGCTGATGTGGCAGGACGCGCAATTGCCCTTGCGCTCATCGTTGAACAGGGCCAGGCCGCGCGCTTCCTGCGGACTCAAAACGGCCTGCTTGCGCAAGACGGCGTCGTACTTGCTCGTGTACGGATAGAAATCTAGCGGGCTTTCCTGGAACACTTCCAGCGACATCAGCGCCCAGCGCAAGGCCTGGCCCGGCTGCTCGAAAATATCGGCGCCATACGTCTGGCGAAATTGCGCCGCCAGGGGGCCAGCGCGCAATTTGGCGACGACGGCGGCCGCGTCGCGGTTGCCCATCTCGCGTTGGGAGAGCAACGGCGCCAGCGCCTGCTCATGGCCGGACTGGGCCCGGCCATCCCAGTTGCGCCCGCCCGTGGGGCCCGCATCGACGCTGTCGTCGCCATCGTCGTCATGAAAATGTTCGGTGAATGCGGGTGCAGTCTGCAGGTAGCGCAGCGAGGGCGCCGCGCGCGTGCCCGCATCCTTCAGCTCCGGGCCGCCCAGCTGCACCGCCAGCCCGTTCGGCGGCCCATACGCGTGCTCGGGACTGTGGCAGCTGGCGCACGACATCTTCCCCGACACGGACAGGCTGGGCTCGAAAAACATGGCGCGGCCCATGGCCGTCATCTGGGCCACGGAAGGCTGGCGTGGCAGGGTGGGCGCGTAGGCGCCCGCCAGATAGGCGGGCTTGGCCGCGGCTTCCTTTTGCGCTGCCGGATGGCAGGCGGCCAGCAGGCAGGCGGCTACAAAGGCGAGCAGCAGTGAGGGCTTCGTTTTCATCATGGGCTGGCAGCGTAGCAACGGTATGTGACCGCTGCGTGACAAGTCCCTGCAAAACGTAATGTATCAAGTCCGTACATTACGTCATGTAACAGACGCTGACATGTCACGCAGCTGACATATTGCCTGCCTAGCATGCGACGTTTTCCACCCAGAAGGCATGAACAATGAAACCGTACGCTCGCCCTGTCTTACGTCCCCTGCCAATCTTGCTGTCGCTGGGCCTGGCCGCCTGCGGCAGCAATTATGCGATCACGCCCAGCACCACGGGCCAGGTGATCGGCAGCTACTATGAAAACGCCCAGGTATGCCTGGAAAGCGGCACCGCCAAGCTGACCTGCGACAGCGGCTCGCCAACGGTGCGCACGGCCGCCGACGGCAGCTACACGCTCGACGGCCAGGGCGCCGTGCTGGTGACCGTCGGCACGGACGCCATCCGCCATGAAGCCATCGGCGACAGCGGCAGCAAGGTCACGCAAAAACTGCTGCTGCGCGCCCCCGCCGGCCACAGCGCCTTCGTCAGCGCCCTGTCGACGGAACTGGCGCAGGTCATGGACGGCAATGGCGGCGACTTTGCGGCCGCCAGCAGCAAGCTGGCCGCGCGCATCGGCGTGTCCGAAGCGGGCCTGGCGTCCGACTTCAACAAGGCCAGCGGCGACGAGCTGGCGAAACTGAAGGCGGAAAACGCCAGCGTGACGGCCTTGATCGCCAGCGCCAGCGCGCAGGCGGCACCGGCCGACGCGCTGGCCGCCCTGAACGGCGCCCTGGCGCTGAACAATATCCAGACCATCGTCGTCATCTACGCGGAAAACCGCGGCTTCGACAATCTGTACGGCCTGTTCCCGGGCGCGAACGGCGTGCCGGGCGTCAATCCCACGTCGACTTCCGCCTACGTGCCGCAGAAAGACTATGACGGCAGCACCCTGCCCGTGCTGCCGCCCACCTGGGGCGGCATGACGGCAGCCGGCCAGAGCACCGTCATCACGCAGGCGCAATCGGCCAACCTGCCGAACAAGCCGTTCCAGATCGACGATGCCGGCAGCCCCCTGTACCTGCCGCAATCGGTGATCACGCGCGACCTCGTGCACCGTTTCTATAACAACCAGATGCAGATCAACGGCGGCGCCAACGACAAATTCGCGGCCTATTCCGACGCGGGCGGCCTGTCGATGGGCTATTACGACGGCAGCAAGATGCAGCTGTGGGACATCGCCAAACAATATGCGCTGGCCGACAATCTGTTCATCGGCGCGTTTGGCGGCTCCTTCCTCACGCACCAGTATCTGATCTGCGCCTGCGCGCCCACGTATCCGAACGCCGACACCTCGGTGGCCAAGGGCTCGATCGCGAAGATCGACGTCGACGCCAACGGCAACTTCGTGCGCCTGACGCCGTCCGCCACGGCGCCGACCACGGTCCTGAACGGCGCGCCCGCCTACGCCAACGACGGCGCGCTGACGCCGGCAGACGGCACGGGCATGTTCTACGCCGTCAACACCATGCAGCCGCCGTTCCAGCCCAGCAGCAACGCCCCGGCATCGGCCGACAGCAGCAAGCTGTATGCGGACACGGGCAAGGCCAACACGCTGCCGCCGCAGACGCAGACGAATATCGGCGACTTGCTCTCAGGCAAAAATATCGACTGGGCCTGGTATGCGGGCGCCTGGAAGGACACGACGGCCCTGGCCACGGCCAGCGCGCGCGCCGGCAGCTTCCCGAATCCGCCGAACTTCCAGTTCCACCACCAGCCGTTTAACTATTTTGCCAACATGGACCCCGTGAAGGCGCCCGCCTACCGGGCCGCCCACCTGCGCGATTTCGACAGCCAGTTCCTGGCCGACGCGGGCGCCGGCAAGCTGCCGCCCGTGACCTTCTACAAGCCGCAGGGCAATTTGAACCAGCACGCGGGCTACGCCAGCGTGGCCGACGGCGACGCGCACATCGCCAGCGTCATCGCCCAGCTGAAGAAGAGTCCGCAGTGGAAGAACATGCTGGTCATCGTCACCTACGATGAAAACGGCGGCTTTTATGATCACGCCGCGCCGCCGAAGGGCGACCGCTGGGGCCCGGGCACGCGCGTGCCGGCCATCCTCGTCTCGCCGTACGTGAAAAAGGGACTAGTTGACCATACGCAATACGATTCGGCTTCGATCCTGCGCGCCATCACGCACCGCTTCGCCCTGCCCGTGCTCGACGGCTTGAGCACGCGCGACAAGGCGCTGGTGGCCAACGGCGGCAAGCCGATGGGCGACTTCAGCGCCGCGCTGGCGCTGGTGCCGCAAGAGTAGGGCTGAGTAGGTGTACCCGCCCGGCGTGGCCGCGGCGGGCGTTTTAGTTGTTGGCGCTACTGGCCCGGGGACGCATCGAGCAGCGAACGTTCGAGCAATTGCGACAAGGCCGCGCGCAGCGCCTGCGTGCGCGCCGCCAGCTCCGGCCGCTTGTAGCGCTCGGCGGCGATCAGGCTGTTTTCCAGGCAGATCCGGTCGCCCTTGGCCAGGCAGGCGTCGGCCAGGTCGAGCTGGGCGCTGGCTTGCGCCACTTTCACTTTGGCGTCGAGTTCCAGGGTGTCGGGATCGTCGCCCCAGCGCTTCACATAGGCGGCCAGGCGCTTGGCGGCCAGCTCCGGCTTGCCCGCGTCGAGGGCCTGGTTGACGCTGCCTTGCAGCGCCGCCCACGCCTGCGCCCGCTGCTGTTGCCTGTCGCAAGTAGCGGCGGACTTGCTGATATTCGCCTGCAAGCGCTTGATCTGCGCGGCGGGCGCCTTGGCGCTTTTCAGCACGGCCAGCGCGCTGCGCGCCCCATCCAGGTCGCACTGCGCCGCCAGCGCGGTGGCGGCCTCGACCTGTTCCGCCACGCTGGCCGGCTTGTCGGCCGGCTTGTTATAAAACCAGATACCGGTCAGCACCACGGCCGCCGCGATCCACGTGCGCAAGCGCACGGGCGGGCGCGGCGGCGGCACCGAGCCCCTGCCGGCAGGCTTGGCGGGCGGCGCCTTGGCCGGCGCGGCAGCCGACGGCGGGGCCGGCTGGGGAGCGGAAGCTGGCTGAGGAGCGGGTTGCGGCGGGGGTTGCGGCGCGGGTTGCGGCGTGGAAATCGGCGGGGCGACGGGCACCGGCGGCGGCATGCGCGGCACCGGCGGCGGCGCCACTACCTTCTCCAGAACAGGCGCTTGCGCCACCTGGCGCGCGCCGCAAAACGGACAATGCGCCACGCGCAGCGGCAAGGTCCGGCCGCAGGCGGCGTTGATGCATACTTCATTCACTGTTTCAGACACGTTCCTACCTTTGCTACTCATGCAACAAGGCAGGGCACACGATTATATCGTGTGCCCCATCCATCGTGCGAGCTCTGCTTATCTCTGCTGGCGGAGATAAGCAGACTTAACGCTCCGTCTTCACCAGCCCTAATGCTCGTTCCTTTTCTAATATTACCTCACGATCACGGTTCAGCAGCTTCGCACGTGCTAACCACTTGGCAGCCGCACCCAGATCATTCGATGCAGCACTTTTTTCAGCCAGTTTGATGTAATGATCAACTATCTTGCTAGCAAGTCCCTTGACCTCTTCGCCACGATATTGTCCCTCGGGGTCAATCTGCCGAATCTGATCGAGGGAAGCCTTGGCCGAACTTTCCGGCGGGTCGGTATATTGAGCTTTCTCAACGTAAAGAGAGGCACGACGCAACTGATCGTCGATTTCAGAACGATCGTTTTCATTGAGCTTAATCGCCTTCGTATCCACAGATCGACTGTCACTGACTTGCGTCACTGTAGCTAGGGCAACATCTTTCGATGACCGTGTCGCGAAGAAGATGACGGCACCAATAACTGCAACGGCAACAAGTACCAGTCCCATCTGGGAACCAAGCCATTTTTTTGTATCCGTCGAACGCGAAGCTCCGTTCGCCTTGCAAAAACTAGTCACATATTCTTCCGCCACTCGCGGATCCAGTCCAACACGTTTGCCAGATGCCGCATTCACTACTTTACTCAGTGCCAGACGCTCTTCCTTCTGATCCAGCTTCTTGTCGTTATCAGTGAACTGATGCAACAACCTATCCAACTCTTCCACGAGAGCACGCTCGGATACCGCAGAATATTCATCTAACTGTTCACGGATGACCAACTCTATTTCTCTGCTCACGATGCCGCGTGCGGCGGCCTCTTCTTTAATACGCCGTTCCTCACCACGATCCAGATAAAAATCATCATCTACCGCCGCAGCTACCCGGTTCTTCAGCCAGTCCAGATCGGATTGATTCATATATTCCTCGGTGTTTTAAAAATTGTAATTTGAACGATCAAACCAGATCATGTCTTCGCCATCCCATCACACTACAAAATTTTCCAGCCCCAGATGCCTGACCTCTGCATCACACTATGCTTGCGACAAAAGTCGTTGATGTATCTCTCCGCGATCTCTGGATCGACACCTTTCATCGCGCCTAGACGTGGTTTGCAGACACTTTGCAAGGCGTCGACACGACTCTTTTTATCTAGTTTTTTTTCAGTGTCTGTAAACACATGCAACAGTGCATCAAGCTCGTCCAACAATTCTTTTTCATTAACGACATTCAAACGTTGCAAAGCCAACGATAAAATCGCCTCCACCCGCCTCACATCCAATCCCAAAACACTTTTTCCATACCGCAGCAAAACACCAAAAGTGATGCTATCGCAATATGAATTTGAAATACTGTCTGCGATATGGACACTGAACTTCTTCTGCCCATCATCCAACAATGCCGGATTTGACAAGACTCGTTCCTTCGCTACGCTATCGTTCTGAACTCCGGAATCGCCAAGCCTTGCCTGTTCACTCATAGGCAACGGCATTCCCTGATCAACGATTGGCACAACGAATACAGGTGGAACCTTTTTCACCTTGATGGCAGTTTGCTTCCTTCCACAAAATGGACAAAAACTCACGGTCCAGGGAAATGTCGACTGGCAACTCGATTCTTGACATTGGTATTCAATCTTCTGACTCACAAAATACCTCTCATCCGTCACCCATGTGCCATAGGGAAAATCATCCAGCGATGACGATAAAATCCACACCCATAAAAATTGCAATCAGACACATTAAATTATCTTTCAAATAATAACGCATCCTTCGTCGCCGATACCACTTATTTCCGATACAGAAAAATTTAGAAGCGCTTGTCAGCTGTACCTCTTGATGTCCCCTTATGACGCTGCACATAAACGCAGGCCAATACAGGCTTGACACCGATCAATCCCCATTCCACCGCCGCGGCCTAAGCTACAAGCACAGCCCAAGGACAAGGAGAACGCCATGTCAGCCCACCTGATCATCGAGGACGGCCAGCCCTGGTGGGACAGCGCCGATATCTGGGTCGTGCCCGGCAATGATCCGAATGGCCCGCCCGGCGCGCCCATTGCCGGCACCAGCAATTACCTGTGGGGCCGCGTGCACAACACGGGCAACAGCGCCTCGAACGGCGTGCGCGTGGACTTTTACTGGGCCGATCCTTCCGGCCAGATCGCCGTCGGCGCCGCCACGCAGATCGGCTCCGCGTTTGCCGACCTGCCGCCCGGCGCCACGCAGGAAGTGCTGTGCCTGGTACCGTGGGTGCCCGTCATCGTCAATGGCGGCCACGAATGCCTGCTGGCCGTGGCCCACGGGCCTGGCGACGTCAACCCGCTGCCCGACCCGCTGCCCAACGGTTTTCCCTTCCAGCCCAAGCAGCATGACCAGATCGCCCAGCGCAACGTCAACGTGGTGCTGGCGGCCAGGCGCGCGCAGTTGCTGGCCATCGCGGTGGCGGCCCTGCCCCGCGAAACGAAAAAAGTGGAACTGCAGATCGAGTATGGCGGCGAGTTGCCGGAGCGCCTGCTGGCCACCCTCGGGCTTGAGCGATGGCAGCCGGCCAGGGACGCACACCTGGTCGCAGGCCTGGCGCGTACGCCCCATTGCAATGGCGACGCGCCCGGCGAGCAAACACTGGTGCTGGAAGTGCCGCGCGGCCAGGCGCAGGCCGTGTATCTGAGCGTGCGCGCCGAAGCCTTGCCGCCACGCCAGTATGCGCTGCTGCGCGTGCTGGAAACCCAGGATGGCAAGCTGCTGGGCGGCGTCACGTATGTCGTCACCGATCTGGAGAAAGAGCAAGCGCAAGACCAGCAAAGCCCCGAGGAGCAAGCATCATGAGCGACACACCCCTGCAGGTGCTGACGCGGCCGTTCGCGATCGAGCCCGTCACCAATATCATGCTGCCCGATGGCATCTTCGACAATGCCATCTATGGCTTGCGCATTGCCGCCCACGTCACCAATATGTCCGGCAGCGCCCTGACGAATGTCACGGTGTACCTGGAAAGCGTGGGCGACCCCGGCATCGTGCCCGTGGCGCGCACCTTCTTCTTTGCCAGCATTCCCGCCGGCGCGGCCATGCTGGTCATGTGGGATGCCGATTTCCAGCATGCGGCGCCCGGCAAGAGGCTCGTCAGCTTTGTCGCCAAGGCGGACGGCTACACGCCGCACCGCTCGATCCAGCAAATCTTCGTGTCGCAGACGCGCTTTGACAGCACGACCAACACCTACACGTGTACGGTCGAGGAAGGCACGCTGGAACTGTCCAAGCCGCAGGGCCATCTGCCGGGCAAGCGCTGGGGCAGCACGGGTACGGATGGGAAGGAGTGCCGCTGCCCGCCCGGCCTGGGCCCCATCGTACCGACCGGCATGACCCTCGTCTGGACGCCGAACCCCGCCTATGCGGGCACGCATGGCGAGCTGCCGTTTTCCGACCCGTGGTGGAAGGTTCTCGCCATCATCATCGCCATCATCGCCGCGCTGGTGGCCATCATTGCCGCCGCGCTCGGCTCCGGCAAGGCCAGCTTCAGCGTGGGCGGCAGTTTCGAGGAAACGGAACCCGACGTGCATTGCTGTTCGCTGGAAGGGGCCGGCTCCGGCCAGCCCGAATTCACGGTGGCGGGCGTGGCCTCGGCCATCGCCTCGGGCGCCATCGCCGTCGCCTGCTCCGATATCGCCGACCCGTTCTGGCGTGGTCAGGAAGCAACACCACCGGCCGCCGGCGAACTGACCCTGGCCGAGCGCGTGGTGGCGAAATGGGTGTTGCCGGAAGCGCCGAATGCGGGCCTGCCCTACACGGCCGACATCAGCTGGGAGTACGATCGTTTCACCACGGGCGCCACCTACCAGCATGCGGTGACCGAAACGCAAGTCAACATCCACGTGGCGGGGCCGGTGGAAACGGATACGCCCGCCGTCGTGCAAGCCTACGAACCGTTGTGGCTGCGCGCCAGTTTCAAGCGCGACAACGGCAATGTCTTCCGCGGCACGGAGCTGTATGCGTTCGTGCTGTTCCAGGCGCCGCAGGGCCTGTATTTCGTCGAATCGCTGACCGACGACGGCCTGGGCTTCGACCCGGGTGCCAACGACGGCGTCTATGCAGGCAGCCTGGACTTGAAGCGCGCTTACCGCACCCTGCTGCAATATGATCAAAAAGTCTACGGCACCTGGAGAGTCTTCGTCTTCGCCCAGGACGTCAACCTGACCAAGCCCGGCACGCCGCCCGAAATCGCCGCCCAGCACATCGGCGGCATGTTCGTCGCCAGCGCCATCGAAATCACCTTCGACGATACCCTGCCCTGCCCGCTCAAGGCGCAGGCGAATATCATCGTGGTGTAGCAAGGAGCGAGAAGCAAGAAGCGAAGTCAGGCGTAGGTCGCGTAGGTCGCGTAGGTCGGATTAGCGGGGCAACGCCCCGCGTAATCCGACACATTGTTGACTCCAAGCCCACGCGACAGTGGCCGCGCAAGCATGCAGGGCCAAGCACCGCCCCGAAGACAGTACGCCAGGACCGAGGGAAAGCCTACAAACTGTGGCCTTTCGTACAACCATTCGTAAGCGCGCCAAGAGCGGCTGAGAAAATGCTCAGGGCTAGGCGCCGCCTCGAAGACAGTACGTCAGTACGGCGAGAGGCAGGCAACAACGCCTTGGGCGTTTTATCAGCCGCTCTTACACCTTGACCGCGTCGGCCTTGGCAATAACCGTGCGCGGAATGATATCCATCGCCGGACACGTATCCATCGCATCCGAATACGCGAGCCAGCGCTGCAGGCTTTCCATGCGGCGGATGGTGATGCCCTTGCCATTGATGTAGCCGATCTGCTCGAAATTGGCGGGGCTGGTGGTCAGTTTCGACACGGTGGGCGCATTGTCGACCAGGCGGTCGTAGGCCTTGCGCGCCTTGTGCTCCCACTTGGCCAGCGCGGGGTCGTCAAAGCGGTTGCTTTCAAAATACACGGTAATGGTGCGGTCGTGGTTGGCAAAGCCGACGATGGCCGCACCTTTGCGTATGGTCAACAGGACATCTTCCTTGACGCCTGTGACGGGAACGAACACGGCAGCACGGCCATCCGCATCCGGCCGCTCCATGGGAATATCTTGTCCGATTATGCTCATCACATCACACTCTTAGTCTTCGCCTGTTGGCTTGTTGTCCCTGCTTCACTGAAAGCATGCCACCGTGCGCATGCGCGCCTTTGCCGCTGCGCCGGGCCGCTTCCAGGCTCGCTGCCATGCCCTGTCATACCGTTTCATACCATTTTTCAAATAATACATTGCCGGAAAGCACTACACAAGATAATCAGGGGCGCGGCAGCCGCCTGTCCTCCGCCGGATGGGGAATGGTGACGGCCGGGGCAATCGCCTTATAATGCTGCGATTACTTCACGCCCCCACCTTCGCACCATGACGCTTCCCGAGAATGACACCAGCCGGCTCGACGCCATCAGCGCCGCCGCCACCGAAGTGGCCGCGCAAAACGTGGCCGACCTGCTGGCCATGGCCATCCGCCACCGCCCGGACGAACCGTCCCTGATCGTCTGCGACAAGCGCAGCTGGCTCAACGTGGTGCTGACGGAAGCGTACCGCCAGGCCTTGCCGGACGCCACCTTCATCGATTTCGACGAGGTCACGCCCGACGCCGTGCTGGCCGCGTTTGCCGAACTGCCGGCCGGCAGCCTCGTTGTGCTGATCCAGTCGACCAGCTTCCGCCTGGAAGCGTTCCGCATCCGCATCGAACTGTTCAAGCGGGGCCTGAAAGTGATCGAACACGTGCATCTGTCGCGCATGCCCGGCGTACAGGGGCTGCACTACATCGCCTCGCTGGCTTACGACCCGTTCTATTACCGCGGCGTCGGCCATGCACTGAAAGCGCGCATCGACGGCGCCCGCCACGGCATGGTCGACAGCGGCGGCGAGCAGCTGGTGTTTGCTTCCCCGTTCGAACCGGCCAAGCTCAATATCGGCGACTACAGCGGCATGAACAATATCGGCGGCCAGTTCCCCCTGGGCGAAGTATTTACGGAAGCGCAGGACCTGGAAGCGGTGAACGGGCGCGTGCGCATCTTCGTCTTCGGCGACACGCACTTCATGGTCAACCGCCCCGATACGCCGATCACCCTGATCATCGACAAGGGCAGAGTCACGGGCACGGAGCACGCCACGCCGGAATTTACCGCCATGCTCGAGATCATCCGCGCGCACGAGGGCGAAGTGTGGGTGCGCGAACTGGGCTTCGGCATGAACCGCGCCTTTTCGCGCGAGCAGCTGGTCAACGACATCGGCACGTATGAACGCATGTGCGGCATCCATCTGTCGCTGGGCGCCAAGCACGGCGTGTATACAAAACCGCAATTCAAGCGCAAGGATGCGCGCTACCACGTCGACATCTTCGCCGTCACCGAAGCCGTCTACCTGGACGACGAGCGCGTGTATGCCGATGGCGCCTGGACGGTGGAACCGGTCGCGTTCAATTGACCGTCAGCTGAAAACTCCGGCCGCTGCCAGCTCGCGGTCCCACGGCGGCACGGGCTGGTATTCGGCCACCAGGAAATCGATCAGCGCGCGCACCTTGGGCGAAGGCTGGCGGCTGGCCGGATACAGGGCGCTCAAGTGATTCAGGGGCAGGTCCCAGCCGGACAGCACGGGCAGCAGGCTGCCATCGAGCAGGTTGCGCCAGGCGAGAAACGTGGTGCTGTAGACGATGCCGAGTCCCCGCTGCGCCGCCTGGTGCAGCACCAGGCCGTTATTCGCCGTAAAACCCGCCTGCACGCGCACGCTCACTTCCTCGCGCTGTTCCCCGTCTCCGCGCTGGAAATGCCAGTTCGTGCCATCGGTCAAATGGCTGAAATGCAGGCACTGGTGCTTCAATAAATCCTGCGGCGTCTGCGGCACGCCCCATTGCGCCAGATAGGCGGGGCTGGCGCACAGCACGGCGCGGCACGGCGCCAAAGGCCGCATGGCCAGCGCGCTGCTGTCCGGGATGCCGCCCACGCGGATGGTCAAGTCAAAGCCGTGGCGTATCGGGTCGAGCAGCGCATCGTCGACAAACAGCTCGGCCCGCACCTGCGGGTGCAGCAAACTGAAACGGGCGACGGCATCGGCCAGCCACGCGCTGCCGAAGCTCGATGGCGCCTGGATGCGCAGCGGCCCGGCCAGCTCCGCCCCCGCTCCCGCCTGCGCCACGTGCGCCACCATGCGCGCCGCTTCCTGCGCCTGGCTGACGGTGGCCATGCACGGCGCCAGGTAGGCGCGGCCCGCGTCCGTCAAACTCACTTCGCGCGTGGAGCGGTGCAGCAAGCGCGCGTTCAGGCGCTCTTCCAGCTGCATGATGGTCTTGCTGACCATGGCGCGCGTCAGCCCCAGGCGCTGCCCGGCCACCGTAAAGCTGCGCTGGCGCGCCACCTCGACAAAGATTTCCATCGCTTTTAGTTGATCCATGTCAAAGATTGTCATCGCTTTGGCGACAATCTGTCAACCACTGGGCGATTGTTTGCGCACTGCCCCCATCCTACAATGGCGCCTTCTACCAATCTCCGGAGCCGCCGCCATGCTGACGATCGAACAACAGGAACAATACCAACGCGACGGCTACATCATCCTGCCCGATTTCAAGGGCACGGATGAAATCGCCGCCCTGCGCGCGCGCGCCGAGCAGATTGTCAACGAATTCGACCCCAGCGTCAGCCAGTCGATCTTCACCACGCGCGACCAGGCGAAGAACACCAACGATTATTTCCTCGCCTCCGACAACACCATCCGCTGCTTCTTCGAGGAAGAGGCGTTCGGCGCGGACGGCCAGCTGAAGCAGGCGAAATCGCTGTCGATCAACAAGATCGGCCACGCCATGCACGACCTGGACCCCGTCTTCCGCGCTTTTTCGGCCGACCCGAAACTGGCCGAAGTGGCGCGCGACCTGGGCCTGGCGGATGCGCAGGTATGGCAATCGATGTATATATTTAAACAGCCCGGCATCGGCGGCGAAGTGCGCTGGCACCAGGACGCCACGTATTTCGAGACCACGCCCATCAGCGTGACCACATTCTGGTTCGCGCTGGAAGACGCGACCCTGGACAACGGCTGCCTGTGGGCCGAACCGGGCGGCCACCGCGGTCCCCTGCGCGAACGCTTCATCCGCAACGGCGACCAGGTGCGCGTGGAAAAACTCGACGCCATGCCCTGGCCCGACGACAGCACGGCCGTGCCACTGGAAGTGAAGGCGGGCGCCCTCGTCTGCTTCCACGGCTTGCTGCCCCACTACAGCGCGCCGAACCGCTCGCCCGTCTCGCGCCACGCCTACACCTTGCACGCCACCGACGGCCAGACCGAATATGCGGCGCACAACTGGATACAGCGCGACGCGGCGTTCCCCGTGCGGGGCTTCGTCTGATGCGCATCGACGTCTTTGCCGCCCACTGGGGCAATAACGACCTGCCGCCCGAGGTCTTCATCGACAGGGTACTGGCGGCCGGCTTCGACGGCATCGAAATGTCGCTGCCGCTGGACGCCGCCCTGCGCGAGGAGTGGACGGGGCGCATCGCCGATGCGGGCCTGGAGCTGATCGCCGCGCAATGGGAAACCGTGTTCCACAGCGACTTCGCGCTGCACCGCGCCGCCCTGGCGGAACTGCTGGAAAACGCCTGCCTGGCGCGCCCCGTGCTGGTCAACACGCACACGGGCAAGGATTACTATACCCAGGCGCAGAACGCGGCATTGATCGACCTGGCCGCCGCCATCTCGGCAAAGCACGGCGTGCCCATCGTGCACGAGCTCCACCGCAGCCGCTTTTCCGGCCACCCGATGCTGCTGCTGCCGTATCTGCAGCAGTATCCCGAACTGCCTTTGACGGCCGACCTGTCGCACTGGTGCTGCGCCTGCGAATCGCTGCTGGAAGACCAGCCGCACACGCTGGCGCAAGTGCTGCCGCTGGTGCGCCACGTGCATGCGCGCGTGGGCCATGCGCAGGGTCCGCAGGTGGCCGACTTCCGCGCGCCGGAAGCCAAGCCGGCGCTCGACGCCCACCTGGCCTGGTGGGATGCCATCGTCGCGCTGCGCCGCGCGGCCGGCGCCGAGCGCATGACGTTCACGCCGGAATTCGGCCCCGCGCCGTACACGCAAACGCTGCCCTGGACGCAGCAGCCAGTGACGGATGCGTGGGAACAGAACGTCGCCATGTTGCAGCTTTTACGCCAGCGCTATCCTGCGGATTGAGCAAGCGGCGGAAGCTGCGCAAAATTGGCCTGCACGAAATCGATGAAGGCGCGCAGCGGGGCCGGCAGGTGGCGCCGGCCCGCATAGTATAAAAACGGGCCGGGAAAGGGCATCGCCCAGTCTTCCAGCACGGGCCGCAGCTGGCCCGCATCGATATACGGCTGCAACCACTCTTCAAACAGATACACCAGACCATGGCCGGCGATGGCCATGCTGACCGCGAAGTCGGCCGCCGTCGGCGTGACGATCACGGGGCCGTCCGGCTCCACGCTCACTTTTTGCCCATCGCGTTCGAACTCCCATGGGGGAATCGCGCCACTGAGGAATTTTCCCAGCAGGCAGGCGTGCTGCAGCAGCTCGCGCGGATGCACGGGCACGCCCCGCTGCGCCAGGTAGGACGGTGCGCCCGCCACCGCGAAGCGCTGCGTGCGCGGGCCGATCGGGATGGCGATCATGTCCTGCTCCAGCCGCTCGCCATAGCGGATGCCGGCGTCGCAGCCACTGGCGACGACATCGACAAAATTATTATCGACCACCAGCTCGACCCTGATCTGCGGATAGGCGCGCAGGAACTGGTCGACCATGGGCTGCAAGAAGAAGCGCGCCGCGTTGACCGGCACGTTCAGGCGCAAGGTGCCGCGCGGACTGTCGCGCAAGTCGTTCAGCACGTCGAGCGCGCTGCTCACTTCCTCCAGCGCCGGACGCAAACGCGTCAGCAACAGCGCGCCGGCTGCCGTCGGCGTCACGCTGCGCGTGGTGCGTTCCAGCAGGCGGATGCCCAGTTGCTGCTCCAGCCGCCGCAGCGCCTCGCTCAGCGCCGACGCCGACTGCCCGCTGGCGCGCGCGGCCTGGCGAAAACCCCGGTGCCCGGCCACCAGGGCAAAGGCGGACAGGTCGGCCATGGAAGGGTTGTCTGCATGCATGAGGAGAGCTTTCAAGGGATGAGATTGTGCGCAAATAAGTACAGCCCGTGCCGGATTGACCCGATTATCATACAGCGCAATCGCCCTTACGATGGCTGCTCCCGTCCCTTACCACTACACAGGAGCTCCCATGCACACGTATGACCCCGCCAGCGACCGATTCACGCCCGCCCATTGCGACATCGCATTCAACCGCCTCGGCTACGGCGCCATGCAACTGGCCGGCCCGCACGTCTGGGGCCCGCCGAAGGACCGCGCCGCCGCCGTTGCCGTGCTGCGCGACGCCATTGAACTGGGCATCAACCATATCGACACGTCGGACTTTTACGGCCCCCACATCACCAACCAGATCATCCGCGAAGCGCTGCATCCGTATCGCGACGGCTTGACCATCGTCACCAAGATCGGCTTCGTGCGCGGTGCCGACCAGTCCTGGCTGCCGGCCGCATCGTCACAGCAACTGCGCGACGCCGTGCACGACAACCTGCGCAACCTGGGCCTGGACGTGCTCGATGTGGTCAACCTGCGCGCGCCGGGCATGGAAGGCCCCGACGGCTCGTCGCTTGCCGAGCCGCTGTCCACACTGGTGCAGCTGCAGCGGGAAGGCCTGGTGCGCCATATCGGCCTGTCCAATGTCGATGCCGGTCAGGTGGCCGAGGCCCAGCGCATCGCTCCCATCGTCTGCGTGCAGAACCACTACAATCTGGCACACCGCGCAGACGATGCGCTGATCGACACCCTGGCCGCGCAAGGCATCGCCTACGTGCCCTTCTTCCCCCTGGGCGGCTTTTCGCCGCTGCAGTCCGATACCTTGAACCAGGTGGCGGCCGCCCTGCAAGCCACGCCGATGCAGGTGGCGCTGGCCTGGCTGCTGCAGCGCGCGCCGAATATGCTGGTCATTCCCGGCACCTCGTCCATGGCGCATCTGCGCGAGAATGTCGCCGCCGGCGCGCTCAGGCTCGACGCGCAGGCATTAGCGGCATTGGGGTCGCTTGCAACTAAGTAGCGCACTATATATACTGTGCCCATGGATACCACCACCGCCCCCAACCCCTTGCACCAGGTGCCGCGCCTGGACGGCCAGCTGTGCTTTGCGCTGTACTCGACCTCGCTTGCCATGAACAAGCTGTACCGCAAGCTCCTGCGCAAGCTCGGCCTGACCTATTCGCAGTACCTGGTGATGATGGTGTTGTGGGAGCGCGACGGCCTGACGGTGTCGGAAGTGGGCGAGCGCCTGTTCCTGGACTCGGCCACCCTGACGCCCTTGCTCAAGCGCATGGAGCAATCGGGGCTGCTGACGCGCACGCGCGCCGCCAGCGACGAGCGCCAGGTCATCATTTCCCTCACGCAGCAGGGCGATCAGCTGCGCCACGAAGCGGCCCTGCTGCCTGAAGCCATCCTGACGGCCAGCCACTGCAGCGTGGAACAGATTGTGGACATGAAACAACAACTGAACCTGTTGCGCGACAGCCTGATGAAAAGTGAGTAAAAGCGCTGCTTTCCCGAGCAAAATCAGATAAAGCATCGCCCTGACGGCGCCCGGCAAAAGCCGGTCCATCATCCGCCCTTCTTTATGGCTCTGTCCCCGTTAAGTAGGGGAAGTTCAGGAATCTTCCTGTATCCCCGCTGTCTGACTGTGCATCGCAGACAAACGGGAGCCTTTCATGCAGATAGCTCAATGGAAAACCTTCATCGCCCAGTTCGCCGTACTGAACCGTCGCCAGCGCCTGGCGGGCATCGCTCTGCTGCGAGGAAGCGCACCGCAGGGCGCTGCCGCGGCACTGATCGAAAGCGTGGCCCGGCAGCGGTTGCACTGTCCTGCCTGCAATAGCAGTCATGCTCACCTGCATGGCCATGCGCACGGACTGCAGCGCTACCGTTGCGTGCCGTGCGGCCGCACCTTCAATGCGCTCACCGGCACGCCGCTGGCGCGCTTGCGCCATAAATCACTGTGGCTTGATTACGCCGATTGCCTGCTGGCATCAGATTCCGTGCGCAAGGCGGCGTTACAACTGGACGTGCACCGCAACACCACCTTTCGCTGGCGCCACCGGTTTTTAAGCCTGGCCAAGACGGACCGGCCCCATTGCCTGCATGGCATCGCCGAAGCGGACGAGCTGTATGTGCTGGAGTCGGAAAAGGGATCGCGGCATCTGACCCGTGCGGCGCGCCGCCGTGGCGGTCACGCCCGCCGGCGTGGCATTTCCAATGAGCAGGTCTGCATCCTGGTGGCGCGCGACCGCACGGGACAAACCCTCGATTTCGTCACCGGAAAAGGGGCGCTGACGAAGGCGCAGGTGCGCCATTATTTATTGCCCATGATCGACAAGGATATCCTGTTGCTCACCGATAGCCATGCCGCCTATCGCGCCTTTGCCAAGGAAGCGGGGATCAGCCACCAGGCCGTCAATTTGCGCGCAGGCATCCGCGTGCAGGGCGCCGCGCATGTACAGAACGTCAATGCATATCACAGCCGCCTGCGGGCATGGCTACGCCCCTTTCACGGCGTGGCGACGCGCTACCTGCCGAATTACCTGGGCTGGCGCTGGATACTGGACGCCGGGCGTATCCGGTCGCCGGAAACATTATTGAAGGCAACACTGGGAGCATTCCCACATCTGATGGTGACATAGCCTTCTTTATTGCAAAGAGAAACAAGGACGGCCCCAACCTGCGTATAGAATAGTTGCCACTATTTCCTTACAACAACGTCAGGGTGACCATGCGCATACCTTTCTGCTCCCCCGAAGACCTACCGCACCGCCTCCTGCGCGCAAGGTCACGCCTTCGCGTGTGGAACTGTTCAAGAGCGAAAAATCACCCAAGGAGAAGCTGATGCGCGACTTTCATCCGCCGTTGAAAGGCAAGAGCAATGGCTCGGCCAAGGGCGACGCGGCATGAAGCGCTGGCGTGCGCTGACGGCCGTCACGCTGGCCTGCATCAGCATGGCGGCCGCCGCCCATAACTTCCACATGGGCATCGCCGACATCAGCTATAACGCGGCCAGCGGCAGCACGGAAGTGGTCCACACCTACACGGGCCACGACGTCGAGGCGCTGCTGACGAATCTGTACCAGCGCCGGTTCGACCTGAGCCAGGAAGACAGCGAAGCGGCGCTGCGCCGCTATGTCGAGAAACAGTTTTACCTCGTGGGGCCGGATGGCAGGCGATTGCGCCTGAACTGGGTCGGCATGAAGGTCAACGCCGACAACGTGGTGATCTTCCAGGAGATCGAACGCACGCGCCTGGCCCCCGCCACGCGCATTCATAACCAGTTGCTGACCGACTTCCTGCCCAGCCAGCGCAATACCCTCAACGTGCAGGACAGCGGCAGCATCCAGACGCTGATTTTCGACCGCAAGAACACGGAATGGCCGATCCGCTAATTCCCGGCATACCCATGACGCCACGCTCCCTTCCCCTCCTCCTCGCGGCCCTGTTTTCCGCCACCGCCGCCCACGCCGACGACCTCTTCCAGCGCGTGCTGGTCGACGGTTCGCGCCTGAACCAGCTGGGCGTGGCCGATTCGGCCAACGCGGGCAGCATCACGCAACAGCAGCTCGACGCGCGCACCAGCTACCGGCCCGGCGAATTGCTCGAAGCCGTGCCGGGGCTGATCGTCAGCCAGCATAGCGGCGAGGGCAAGGCCAACCAGTTCTACCTGCGCGGCTTCAACCTCGATCACGGCACGGACTTGCGCACCACGGTCGACGAGATGCCTGTCAACCAGCGCAGCCATGGCCACGGACAAGGCTGGACGGACCTGAACTTTTTGATCCCCGAACTGGCCATGCGCCTCGATTACAAGAAGGGACCGTATGCGGCGGCGCAAGGCGATTTCTCCTCGGCGGGTGCGGCGTCCGTCGTCTACGCGAACCGCCTGACGCAAGGCATCGCCAGCGCGGGCATCGGGCAAAACGGCTTTCGCCGGGCCCTGCTGGCCGACTCCATCGATGCGGGCGACGGCAGCCTGCTGTACGCGCTCGAAGCGCAGCATAACGATGGCCCGTTCACGCAGCCGGACCGCTACCGCAAGCGCAATGGCGTGCTGCGCTACAGCGAAGGCTATGCCAACAACGGCTTCAACGTCACGGCCATGGCATACGACGCCAGCTGGAACGCCACCGACCAGATTCCGCTGCGCGCCGTGCGCGACGGCAGCTTGGGCCGCTTCGACGCCGTCGATGCCAGCGACGGCGGCAAGGCGCAGCGCTACAGCCTGTCGGGCGCCTGGCGCCAGACGACGGACGACGTGTCGTCCAGGGTCAGCGCGTACGTGATCGCCAACCGCCTGGCCCTGTTCTCGAATTTTACGTATGCGATGGACGATCCGCTCAACGGCGACCAGTTCGCCCAGCCCGACCGGCGCGTGACGGCCGGCCTCGACGCCAGCCACACCTGGCACCGGCACACGGACAGGGGCAGCAGCGACACCACCATCGGCCTGCAGCTACAGAACGACAATATCCACAATGGCCTGTACCACACGCGCCAGCGCCAGGTCCTGTCGACCACGCGGCAAGACCATCTCGTTGAAACGAGCATCGGCGTGTATGGCGAAAACAGCACGCGCTGGTCGCGATCGCTGCGCACCGTGGCCGGCCTGCGCGCGGATGCCTACCGCTTCGACGTGCGCAGCGACCGCGCCGTCAATTCGGGCACGGCCAGCGACCATTTGTTCAGCCCCAGCCTGAGCGTGATCGCGGGGCCGTGGCGCGACACGGAAGCGTATGTCAACATCGGCAACGGTTTTCACAGCAACGACGCGCGCGGCACGACCATCACGGTCGACCCGAAGACGGGCGAGGCGGCTGGCAAGGTCACGCCCCTGGTGCGCTCGCGCGGCCTGGAACTGGGCTTGCGCAGCGCCGCCATCGCCGGCCTGCAAACCTCGCTGTCGCTGTACCGCCTGGACTTCGATTCCGAGCTGCTGTTCATCGGCGATGCGGGCGCCACGCAGGCGGGCCGCCCCAGCCGCCGCTACGGCATCGAGTTTTCCAGCTACTACAAGGCGGCCCGCTGGCTGTCGCTGGACCTGGACCTCGCGTATGCGCGCGCACGCTCGCGCGGCAGCGACCCGGCGGGCGACTTCATCCCCGGCGCCATCGAAGGCGTGGCCCAGCTGGCCATGACGGTGACGCCGCCGGGACCGTGGTCGGGCTCCTTGCGCCTGCGCTACTTCGGTCCGCGCCCCCTGGTGGAAGACAACAGCGTACGCTCCGCCGCCAGCGTGGGCTTGAACGGGCGCATCGCCTACCGGATCGACAAGACCCTGCACATGGAAGTGGAAGGCTACAACCTGGCCAACCGGCGCGACGCGGCCATCGATTACTACTATGCCTCGCGCCTGCCCGGCGAAGCGCAGCCCGTGGACGATATCCACTTCCATCCGGTGGAATCGCGCTCGCTGCGTATGACCCTGGTAAAGAATTTTTAACTCAACAAGAATAATTCCTGTCGTACTGCACAGGAAACGCCGCGAAGTCGTAGAATGCCAGGCTGGATAAACTGAGACAGGCCGCATTGCGGCCGGCACCGCCATGAGCACTTCCGCACCGATCTTTACCGCCCCGTCCCACGTCAAGGAAGCCTTGCGCGATGACGGCTATGCCGTCCTGCGCCCGCAGGACGTGGCCGCGCTGGCCGGCTGCCCGCTGGACGCGCTGCGCGCGCTGGAACCAAGCTGGGATACCCTGGCGCTGGACAATTACCTGAAGGATGGCGGCCGCTATCGGCGCCGGCGCCATTCGTGCTTCGTGCAGGATGGCGAGCGCCTGACGCAGACGGCGCACCGTCCGCACTGGCAGCCGGTGGAATACAACGCCCTGCACGGCGGCATGCACCGCCTGTTCGAACCGGTCGACCCGGCCATCGTCGCGCAAGCGGCCTGGCAGCAGCTGATTCGCGCACTGGGCGACGCCTGCTCGCAGGTCAAGGGCCGCCAGCCGTGGTTCATCGAGGCGCACCAGTTCCGCATCGATACGACCGACGGCATCGGCCGCCCCACGCCGGAAGGCGCGCACCGCGACGGCGTCGATTTCGTCGCCGTGCTGCTGATCGGGCGCGAACAGGTCAAGGGCGGCGAGACGCGCATCTTCGAAGCGGAGGGCCCCAACGGCAAGCGCTTTACCCTGACCGAGCCATGGTCGCTGCTGCTGCTCGACGACGCTGCCGTGATCCACGAATCGACGCCGATCCAGCCCATCGGCGAACACGGCCACCGCGACACCCTCGTGCTGACCTATCGCGCCGGCCAGTTCCAGGGCGAAAACTGACAGGCGGCCACAGCATTCCCTGTGGGCAAAATAGTTACTTGGAAGTTACTTTTACAGACCTAAATCCGATATAGTCATACGATGTCGATATTGCGCGCTCACCGCGCCCAGCATCACCACACTGAAATCCTAGGAGAGGTCTGTGGACTCCAACAACCAAATCAAGCCTGACGAAATCGAGATCCTGATCGTCGAGGACAGCCCGACCCAGGCGGAGCGCTTGCGCCGCCTGATCCAGTCGCTGCACTATAACGCGCGCGTGGCGGCGAATGGCCAGCTGGCCCTGGCCGCCATCCGCGAGCGCAAGCCGCACCTGGTGCTGTCCGATATCGTCATGCCTGAAATGAATGGCTACGACCTGTGCCGCGCCATCAAGTCCGACCCGACCCTGCGCGACATTCCCGTGATCCTCGTCACCTCGCTCAATGACCCGAAGGACATCATCCGCGGCATCGAGTGCGGCGCCGACAATTTCATCCGCAAGCCTTACGCGGAAGACTACCTGCTCAACCGCATCAGCCACATGCTGATGAACCAGAAGCTGCGCAAGAACCAGAATGTCGAAATCGGTATCGCCCTGTACCTGGGCGACCAGAAGCACTTCATCAATGCGGAGCGCCAGCAAATCCTCGATTTGCTCATTTCCACATATGAACAGGCGGTGCAGGTCAACGGCGAACTGCAGGCGCGCGAACGCCAGGTGATCGAGCTGAACATGCGCCTGGCGCACCATGCGGCCGAACTGGAAACCATCAACCGCGAAATCGCCCTGAAAAACCTGGAACTGGCCGAGGCGAGCCGCATGAAGTCCGCCTTCATCGCCAACATGTCGCATGAACTGCGCACGCCGCTCAACGCCATCATTGGATTCACGGGCGCGCTGCTGATGAAACTGCCCGGCCCCCTGACGTCGGACCAGGACAAGCAGCTCAACACCATCCGCGCCAGCGCGCGTCACCTGCTCTCGCTGATCAACGACATCCTCGACGTGGCCAAGATCGAGGCGGGCAAACTGACCCTGTCGATCGAACCCGTGCACTGCCAGGATCTGATGGCCGAAGTGGCCGACACCCTGCGCCCGCTGGCCCAGCAAAAGGGCCTGGCGCTGGAAATGGCGCTGGGCGAAGCGGGCCGGCCGCCCGCCATCATCGAGACGGACCGCCGCGCACTGACGCAAATCCTCATCAACCTGCTCAACAACGCCATCAAGTTCACGGAACAGGGCACGGTGCGCATCAGCCTGGCCCAGCGCGAGGAAGACGGCATGCTGGTGACGGAAATGAGCATCGCCGACAGCGGCGCCGGCATCAAGGAAGAAGACCAGGCCAAGCTGTTCCAGGCCTTCTCGCAACTCGATTCCACCTCCACGCGCCACGTGGAAGGCGCGGGACTGGGCCTGTACCTGTGCCAGAACCTGGCCAACGCCATCGGCGGCGCCTTGTTCTTCAACAGCGACTACGGCTCCGGCAGCACCTTCACGCTGGCACTGCGCAGCAAGGCCTGAGTTTCTGTGCGCCGCAGCATGAAATGCTGTTTTTTTGCCATCAACAAGAGATGAATACAGTAGTTCTACGGTATTGCACCGCACCATTTTCAGCGCTATAGTGGAACTGTCTCCTCCAATTCGTTCCCTGAACATTGGATTCAGCCCGCGCCAGTTCGCGGGCTTTTTTTTGCCCGCGTTTTACCGCATCTTCATCTTTCCTTAACTAAATCAAGCGATTTAGTTATATCAATCGTTTGAGATATATGATTAAATCTCCGACATGATTGAAAAAAACATTTCCCCAACACCAAGCGCCGACGACGGGCGCAAGCCCCGCTCCGATGGCGAGCAGTCGCGCGAGCGCCTGCTGCATAGCGCCATCCGGCTGTTTGCCGGGCAGGGCTACGCCAAGACCTCCACGCGCGAACTGGCGCAGGCGGCCGGCACCAACGCGGCGGCCATCCGCTATTATTTTGGCGACAAGGCGGGCCTGTACCGCGCCGCCTTCTCCCATCAACTATCGAATCCACAAGACAATATCGCCCTGTACGAGCAACCGCATTTCACCCTGCGCCAAAGTCTGGAAGGCTTTTATGCGCAATTGCTCGCCCCCATGCAGCAGGGAGAAATCGCGCGCGATTGCATGCGCCTGTGGTGCCGCGAGATGCTCGAACCGACGGGCCTGTGGGCGCGCGAGGTCGACCAGAACATCCGTGCCGAACACGAGGCGCTCACGCGCGTGCTGGCGCGCCACCTGGGCGCGCCCGCCAACAGCGACGACATGCACCGGCTGGCGTTTTCCATCGCCTCGCTGGCCCTGCAGCACATGGTGGGCGCCGACGTGCTGCACACCTTGCGCCCGCAACTGCTGGAATCGCCGCACGCGATCGACACCTGGCTGGCGCGCTTGACCGACTACGCGCTGGCCATGGCCGACGTGGAACGCCGGCGCCTGGCCACTCCCCCCTCTACCACTCAACGACAAGCAGAAGGACCAGCATGACGATTATTCGATGCACCGTTCAACGCGCCCTGGCCGCCGGCATCGTGCTGGCGCTGGGCGGTTGCGCCCTGCAAGGGCCGCCCGCCGCGGTGGCCGCCAGCGCACCCGCACAGTGGCAGGCGCCGCTGCCGCACAACGGCAAGCTGACGGACCTGGCCAGCTGGTGGCAGGGCCAGGGCGACAGCCTGCTGGTGGAATTGATCACCGAGGCGCAACAGGTCAGCCCCACCATCGCCGCCGCCAGCACGCGCATCGTGCAGGCGCGCGCGGACAGCATCGCCAGCGGCGCCGCGCTGGCGCCCAAGCTCGACGCGACGGGCAGCGTGGTGCGCACCAGCCAGCAATCGGCCCAGCCCAGCGGCACCACCTCGCAGGCGGCCTTGCAGGCGTCGTGGGAAATCGACGTGTTTGGGACCAACCGCGCCACGCGCGACGCGGCGCAGGAGCGCTACGGCAGCGCGCGCGCGCTCTGGCATGAGGCCCGCGTCTCGGTGGCCGCCGAAGTGGCGAACCAGTACTACGCCTTGCGCACCTGCCAGCAGTTGCAGGCCGTGGCCGAACAGGATGCGGCCTCGCGCCGCGACTCGGCACGCCTGACGGAGCTGAGCGCCGGCGCCGGTTTCCAGCCGCCCGCCAACGCCGCCCTGGCCCGCGCCAGCGCCGCCGAAGGCGCCAGCCGCGCCATCGAACAGCGCGCCGCCTGCGACGTGAACATCAAGGCGCTGGTCGCCCTGTCGGCCATGCCGGAAGCGTCGCTGCGCCAGAAGCTGGCGGCCAGCCCTGCCATCCTGCCCTCGCCCGTGGCGATAGCGGAACTGCCGGCACAAACCCTGGCCCAGCGTCCCGACATCTACAGCGCCGAACGCGAAGTGGCCGCCGCCAGCTTCGAAGTACGCGGCGCGCAGGCGCAGCGCTATCCCCGCCTGAGCCTGGCAGGCTCGATCGGCAAGGGCAATATCCGCGCCGGCGGCACCAGCATCACGGCCAGCACCTGGAGCATCGGCCCGCTGGCCGTCAGCCTGCCCATCTTCGACGGCGGCACCCGCCGCGCCCAGGTCGACGCGGCCACGGCGCGCTACGACGAAGCCGTGGTGAAATACCGCGCCGGCGTGCGCCAGGCCGTGCGCGAAGTGGAAGAAGCATTGGTCAACCTGGCCAGCACGGACGCGCGCAGCGAGCATGCCAAAACCGCGCTGGAAGGCTACCGCGTGTCGTTCGTCGCCACCGAAGACCGCTACAGGAACGGCCTGGCCAGCCTGATCGAACTGGAAGACGCCCGCCGCACGCGCCTGGCCGCCGAAAACACGGTGGTCAACCTCGAGCGCGAACGCAGCGCCGCCTGGGTGGCGCTGTACCGCGCCGCCGGCGGCGGCTGGAACGGCAGCAGCGCCATCGCCAACAACGCACCTTGACGGATACGACAACATGAAAAAACTGATTTTGACACCCACGGCATTCGCCCTGGCCGCCCTTTGCGTAATGCTGGGCGCGGGCGTGGCCCTGTACCCATCGGCTTCCACGGCAGCCGACGAGGCGAAGGACAAGAAGGCGGCGCAAAAACCCGCGCTGACCGTCACCACGGCCAAGCCGCAGACGGCCAGCCTGCCCATCAAGCTGAGCGCCAACGGCAACGTCGCCGCCTGGCAGGAAGCCGTCATCGGCAGCGAGTCGAACGGCTTGCGCCTCACCGACGTGCGCGTGAATGTCGGCGACGTCGTGCGCGCCGGCCAGGTGCTGGCCGTGTTCTCGAACGACACGGTGAACGCCGACGTGGCGCAGGCCAGAGCCGCCGTGCTGGAAGCGGAAGCGAATGCGGCCGAGGCGGCAGCCAACGCGCAGCGCGCCCGCTCGCTGCAAAGCACGGGCGCCATCAGCGCGCAGCAGATCAGCCAGTACCTGACGGCAGAACAGACGGCCAACGCGCGCATCGCGTCCGCCAGGGCGCAGCTGGCGTCGCAGCAGCTGCGCCTGAAATACACGCAGGTGGTGGCGCCCGACAGCGGTATCATCTCCTCGCGCTCGGCCACCGTGGGCTCGGTGGTGGGCGCCGGCACGGAACTGTTCCGCATGATCCGCCAGGGCCGCCTCGAATGGCGCGCCGAAGTGACGGCCACCGAGCTGCTCAATTTGAAACCAGGGACGCTGGCGCAGGTGAAGGCGGCCAATGGCAGCGTGTTGACGGGCAAGGTGCGCATGATCGCCCCCACGGTCGATCCGCAGACGCGTTCCGCCCTCGTGTACGTGGACCTGCCGGCCAGCACGGGCAACAATGCGCCGTTCAAGGCCGGCATGTACGCCAGCGGTGAATTTGAACTGGGCACCTCGGGCGCGCTGACGGTGCCGCAGCAGGCGATTGCCGTGCGCGACGGCTTCAGCTATGTCTTCCGCCTCAATCCCGACCAGCGGGTCAGCCAGATCAAGGTGCAGGCCGGACGGCGCCTGAGCGACCGCATCGAGATTTTGAGCGGCATCACGGCCGACACGACCATCGTCGTCAGCGGCGCCGGCTTCCTCAATGACGGCGACCTGGTACGGAATGTGCAAAACCCGGTGGCATCCCCGGTGGCAGCCAAGCCGGCCGCAGCGAAAAAGTAAGGAGAGGCCATGAATTTTTCCTCCCTCTCGATCAAGAATCCGATCCCGGCCATCATGCTGTTCGCGCTGCTGACTTTGGCAGGCCTGCTGGCCTACAAGGCCAATCCGGTGCAGGATTTCCCCGACATCGAACTGCCCATCGTCACCGTCAGCGCGGTGCTGCCCGGCGCCGCGCCGGCCCAGCTGGAAACGGAAGTGGCGCGCAAGATCGAAGACTCCGTCGCCACCCTGCAAGGCGTGAAAAACATCTACACCAAGGTGCTCGATGGCGTCGTCACGGTGACCGTCGAATTCATTCTGGAAAAGCAGATCGCCGAAGCCGTCAACGATGTGCGCGACGCCGTCGCGCGGGTCAAGGCGGACATGCCGGCCGAGCTGCGCGATCCCACCGTCACCAAGGCGTCCACGGCCGGGCGCGTGGTGCTGACCTTTATCGCCACGGCAAAACCCGGCGTGGACAACCCGCTCGACTCTCCCGACCTGTCGTGGTTCGTCGACAACACGGTCGCCAAGCGCCTCCTGACCGTGCCCGGCGTGGGCGCCGTCAACCGCGTGGGCGGCGTCTACCGCGAAATCCAGGTGGAACTCGACGAGGCGCGCATGGCGGCATTGAAAGTGTCCGCCCTCGACGTCTCGCGCCAGCTGCGCCTGGTACAGCGCGAAGCGCCGGGCGGCCGGGGCGACGTCAGCGGCGCCGAGCAGTCGGTGCGCACCATCGCCACCGTGAAAACGGCCGATGAACTGTCGCGCGTGGAAGTACCGCTGCCGGACGGCCGCCATGTGCGTCTGGACCAGGTGGCCACCGTGCGCGACACCATCGCCGAACCGCGCGCGCTGGCCGAGCAGGATGGCAAGACCGTGGTCGCCTTCGAGGTATTCCGCACCAAGGGTGCCAGCGAAGTGGCCGTCGCCAAGGGCGCGCGCGACGCCATCGCCGACCTGCAAAAGGAAAACCCGAATGTGGTGCTGCAGCAGTCGATCGACAATGCCTTCCCCGTCGAGGAAAACTTCGACGGTTCGATGGAACTGCTGTACGAAGGCGCGCTGCTGGCCGTGCTGGTGGTGTGGTGGTTCCTGCGCGACTGGCGCGCCACCCTGGTGGCCGCCGCCGCCCTGCCCCTGTCCGTGATGCCGGCCTTCCTCGGCATCTACTGGTTCGGCTACACGCTCAATACCGTCACGCTGCTGTCGCTGGCGCTGGTCGTCGGCGTGCTGGTCGACGACGCCATCGTGGAAATCGAAAACATCGAGCGCCATCTGCGCATGGGCAAGTCGCCCATGGAAGCGGCCATGGAAGCGGCCGACGAAATCGGCATGGCGGTGATCGCCACCACCTTCGCGCTGGTGGCCGTGTTCCTGCCGACGGCCTTCATGAGCGGCATTCCCGGCCTGTTCTTCAAGCAGTTCGGCTGGACGGCCGTGCTGGCCGTGCTGGCCTCGCTGGTGGTGGCGCGGCTGCTCACGCCGATGATGGCGGCCTACATATTGAAACCGCTGCCGCACAAGGAAGAACAGGACGGCTGGCTGATGACGCGCTATCTGACGGTCATGCGCTGGTGCCTGAACCACCGCGGCATCACGGCCATCGCCGCGGCCCTGTTCTTTGTCGGCGCCATCGCGCTCGTGCCGCTGCTGCCGACCGGTTTCGTGCCGGCCGCCGACCGCGCGCAGACGCAGATCAACCTGGAACTGCCGCCCGGCTCCACCCTCGGCGAAACGCAGGCCGTGGCAGCGCTGGCGCGCGACGCGGCCATGCGCACACAAGGCATCCAGGGCGTCTTCAGTTCGATCGGCGGCGGCTCCAGCGGCGACGCCTTCGCCCCCGGCGCGGCGGCCGAGGCGCGCCGCGCCGTGCTGACCCTGACCACCGTGCATCGCACGGAGCGCAAGGAATCGATGGCGGACCTGGAAACGCAGCTGCGCCACAAGCTCGATACGATCCCCGGCGCCCGCTTCACGGTGGGGCCGCCCGACACGGGCGTCAAGATGCAGCTGGTGCTGCGCTCGGAAGACCCGGTGGCGCTGATGGCCGCGGCGCAAAAGGTCGAGCGTGAACTGCGCGGCCTGAAAGGCATCGGCAACGTCAATTCCAGCGCCTCGCTGGTGCGTCCGGAAATCATCGTGCGCCCCGATTTCGCCAAGGCGGCCGACCTGGGCGTGACGGCGGCAGCCATCGGCGAGACCGTGCGCGTGGCCACGGCCGGCGACTACGACACGGACCTGACGAAAATGAACCTGCCCGAACGGCAGGTGCCGATCCGCGTCAAGCTGCCCAACAGCGTGCGCGCCGACCTGGCCGCCATCGAGCGCCTGACCGTGCCCGGCAAGAACGGCCCCGTGCGCCTGGCGAACGTGGCCACGGTGACGATGGAAAGCGGCCCGGCGCAGATCGACCGGTTGAACCGCAGCCGCAACGTCACCCTCGACGTGGAACTCGGTTCGCGCACGCTCGGCGAACTGAATGAAGAAGCGCGCGCGCTGCCGTCGATGAAGAATCTGCCGCCGTCCGTGAAGATCGCCGAACTGGGCGACGCGCAGGAAATGGCCTCGCTGTTCGCCAGCTTCGGCCTGGCCATGCTGATCGGCGTGCTGTGCATCTACTGCGTGCTGGTGCTGCTGTTCAAGGACTTCATGCAGCCGGTGACCATCCTGGCGGCGCTGCCGCTGTCGATCGGCGGCGCCTTCGTGGCGCTGCTGATCACGGGCAGCGCCCTGTCGATGCCGTCGATGATCGGCCTGATCATGCTGATGGGGATCGTCACAAAGAACTCCATCCTGCTGGTCGACTATGCGATCCTGGCGCGCCAGGCCGGCATGAACCGCTTCGACGCGCTGGTCGACGCCTGCC
Source organism: Janthinobacterium aestuarii (assembly GCF_046113285.1). Classification (NCBI taxonomy): domain Bacteria; kingdom Pseudomonadati; phylum Pseudomonadota; class Betaproteobacteria; order Burkholderiales; family Oxalobacteraceae; genus Janthinobacterium; species Janthinobacterium aestuarii. Next base: position 1,190,261 of record NZ_CP142524.1, on the reverse strand, counting down.
ACAAGCGCAGCCGGCCCATCCTGATGACGACGATCGCCATGGGCGCCGGCATGATGCCGCTGGCGCTGGGCTGGGGCGCCGACCCCAGCTTCCGTTCGCCGATGGCCATTACCGTCATCGGCGGCCTGATCACCTCGACCTTATTGAGCCTGCTGGTGGTGCCGGCCGTGTTCACCTACATCGACGACCTGGAGCACCTGCTCAAGCGCGGCATGGCGAAACTGCGCCGCCAGAAGGCGCCGCTGCGGCGCGATGACAGGGTGGCGCTGGAAAAATAAGCGCCAAGGCTGATTGCAAAAACGCCCCCTGCGGGCAAGGAAGCGAGGGACGGGCCGCCAGGCCGCGCTCCCTCGCTTTCATCTATCTGGCATACTGCGCCCATTCTCCATGACCGCAATCTGCCCTGCCTATGAATTACCGCACCCCGCTCGTCCTGCTGATGGTCTCCGCACTGCTCGGCGCCTGCTCGGACAAGACCACCCCCGCCAACGCCGGCCTGGCAGCCGACGTGGCAGCCGCCGTCCCCGCCGCCGCTGATGCAACGGCATCGGTCGAACACGTGCCGCCGCCGTCCGCCACCGCGCCCAGGACGGAAGCGATGAACACGCCGCAGGCGCGCGAGCGCGAAGCGACCATGATGCGCGCCGTCTTCGGCAAGGCCTACCGCGACGACAGCGACGATGCACTGGCCGACCTGCCCGATCCGGACAACCACGTCGACAAGCTCAGTTACGTGGTCAGCGCCGTCAGCCACAAGCTGCTGCCTGATGGCAGCGCCATCCTGGTGGCGAATGCGGAAACGGCCAATACGGAAGGCACGGCCGAATCGGCGCATGCCTCGCCGGGGCTGCTGAATGTCTTTTTCCTGGCGCCCAAGGGCACACCGGAAGACGGCCAGTGGCAAGTCGTGAAACGCCTGGAAAACATCGCCGCCCTGGGCTCGTCGGGGCAGCTCGGCGAAGTCCACTGGGTCATGCTGGGCGCGAACAAGCCGGGACTGGCGATCCGCTACGGCTATACGGGCCAGGGCTACACCATCACGCAACTGGCCCTGTTTGAAATCGGCGACGGCAAGGTCACCTCGCTCGATGGCGCCATCGACCTGTACTCGGACAATATGGGCGCCTGCGGACCTGAAACGGACGAGTGCTGGATGGTCAAGGGGAACTGGCGCTTCGCGCCAGCGCGCAATGGCGGCGCCTACGATGACTTGCTGATCGACTTCAAGGGCGCCTCCGAAAAGATCAAGCCGGGCGTCAAGGTCAAGCCGGACGAAGACCCGCCGCGCATCGCCACGCCACTGAACGGCCACGCGCGCTATGGCTTCGACGGCAAGGGGTACAAACTGCTTGAAGGGAAGAATCCAGTGCCTGGCGTGTAAGCGTATCCGCGCCAGGCACCGGCAAACCGGCTAGCGGCGCGCCGCCTCCAGGCGCGCCAGCAGCGGCGCATACATCGCCCGCGTATGGCTGCTCCAGCGGGCCATGGCGCTGTCGATATCGAGCAGCAGGCGCTCCGACAGCACCTTGTCTCCCTGCTGCAGCGCCCAGATCGCGCACTCGGCGCGGCACTCGAAGCTGTTGTAGCGCGTCAGCGCATCGTCGAATTCCGCCTTCGCTTCTTGCTGTCGCCCGCTTTGCGCCAGCGCGCGCGCCGTCAGCAGGGACACCATCTCGGGACGGAAATGGATATCCGTGCGGCGGATGAATTCCAGGTGCGTCAGCGCTTCGGCGCCGCGCGCGCATTCCAGATAGGCGCGCGCCGCGCCCAGGCGAATTTCCAGGTCCGATGAAAACGCACCCCGCAGGCAGGCTTCGTACGTCGATGCCGCTTCCTGCGCATCGCCCGCCTCCAGCTGCGCGCTGGCCAGGCGCATCTGGTTTTGCGCCGTCGGCGTGTACTCGAAAGCCGCTTTCGCCTCGCGCAATTCGCGGTTCGGATCGAGCACCTGCACGGCCACCGAAGCGACCTTGCGCGCGCCTTGCGGCAGGCGCGAATTGGGCAGGTAGATGGCGAAAAAATACACCACGCTGCCCAGCAGCGGGAACATGAATAAAATAAGCAGCCAGTACAGCTGCTGCCCGTTGCGCACCACGTGGATCGCAAAAAATACCGCGATCAGGATGTGGATGCCTATGCCAAAAATCGTCATGCTGCGACCTCGTTCGTTCGTGACGGGAGCAGCTGGCACGGCGCCGCCGCTTTCCCTGCTCAGAATATTACACTGGCCGCACCGTGCACACGCATCTATTGCGCCTTGGCCGACCAGCCGCCGCCCATGGCGCGGTACAAGTCGACCGAGGCGACGAGGATGCGCGTCTTCAGCTGCAGCAGCCCTACGTCGGCGCTGTACAGGGTGCGCTGGGCGTCGAGTTCCTCCAGGTACGAGGCGTAGCCATTGCGGTAGCGGTTATGCGCGATGCGCAGGGTGTCCGCCGCCGCGGCGCGGCGCGCGTCGTTTTCCACGGCTTGCTGCTGGAGGCGGTAGAGGGCGCCCAGGCTGTTCTCCGTTTCGGCGAACGCGTTGCGCACCACGTTTTCATATGCGTACACGAGCTGGTCGCGCTGCGCGCCGGCCGCATCCGTCTGCGCCTGCACGCGCCCGCCATCGAACAGGGGGCCGGCCGCCAGCGCCGTCAGACGCCACAGGGCCGTGGGCGCATGCAGGAAATCGGTGAGGGTCGTCGCCTGTCCGCCGCCGGCCGCCGTCAGCTTGAACGAGGGCAGCAGCTGGTCGCGCGTGGCGGCCAGGCTGGCGTTGGCGGCCGCCAGGTTGTGTTCCGCGCGCGCGATGTCGGGCCGCCGGCGCAGCAGTTCGGACGGCAGACCGGCCGGCACGCCAGGCGCCGCCAGCCCGGCCAGCGGCAAGCCGCGCGCGATGGGGCCGGGATTGCCGCCGACGAGGATGGCCAGCGCGTTTTCCTGTTCGAAGATCTGCCGCTGCAGCTGCGGCACCTGCTCGGCCGCCGCATGGTATTCCGATTGCGCCTGCAGCCATTCCAGGCGCGAGCTGTAGCCCACCTCGAACTGCTTGCGCGCCAGCTCGCGCGACTGTTCGCGCAGCTGCAGGGTCGATTGCGTCAACTCCAGCTGCGCGTCGAGGCCCCGCAGATTCAGGTAACTGGTCGCCACGCTGGCGGCGATCGACAGGGCCGCCGCATCGAGGCTGGCCTGCTCGGCGCGGTAACTCTCGCCGGCCGCGTCGCTCAGACTGGCCAGCCGGCCCCACACGTCGATTTCATAGCTGGCCTGCAATTCGGCCTGGAAGACATTCGTCACATACGGCTTGCCGCTGGACGCCAGGGTGCGCGTGCGCGTGGGCGAACCGTCGAAGGCCAGATTGGGCGCGCGGTTCGCGTCGGCCTGCGCCAGGCGTGCGCGGTATTCCTGCACCCGGGCGCGCGCCACGCGCAAGTCGCCATTGCGCGCCAGCGCCTCGCCCACCAGGTCGCTCAAGACCGGATCGCCGAAGGCTTGCCACCACAGTTGCTCGACATGGGCACCCGTCGCCGCAGGTGCGCCGATCGCTTGCGCGCGCCAGCCGGACGGCAGCTGCAGTGCCGATGCGGGCTGCGGCGGCGCCTTGGCGGCGCAGCCGGCCAGCGCCAGCACACCGGCCATCAGCAGGTGACGGCGCTTCATGGCTTGGCCTTCTTCGGTGCAGGCGGGGGCGCCGGGTTGTCCGCCGAATCGTTCAGCACGGCCGACGTGTCGACGCTGACCACCACCGACATGCCCGGCACGAGGCGGCGCGCATTCGCCTGGCCCGGATCGATGCGGATGCGCACGGGAATGCGCTGGGCAATTTTGAGGTAGTTGCCCGTCGCGTTATCGGCCGGCAGCACGGAAAACTCGGACCCGGTGGCCGGCGAAATGCGCTCCACCTGGCCCGTCAGCACGGCGCCGTCGAGCGCGTCGACGTGGAAGGTGGCGCTTTGCCCTTCCTGCACGCCGTTCATCTGCGTTTCCTTGAAATTGGCGATGACCCACATCTGGCGCGGCACCAGCGCCATCAGCTGCGCGCCCGAATTGACGTAGGCACCCTGGCGCACCGTCACCTGGCCCAGCTGGCCGTCGGAGGGCGCGACGATGCGCGTGTTATCGAGGTCGATCTTCGCCGCCTTGACGGCCGCCTGCGCGTTGGCCACGGCAGCCTCCAGCGCCTGCTTGTTGACCACCACGGAATGCACGCTTTGCTGGGCGATATCGAGATTGGCGCGGGCTTGCGCCAGCGCGGCCGCCATCTGCGCCTGCGTGGCGCGCGACTGGTCGTGTTCGCGCTGCGACAGCGAACCGTCGGCCACCAGCTGCTCCACCCGGCTCAAGTCCGCGCTGGCCTTGCGCGCCTGCGCTTCCGCGTTGGCCAGCGCCGCCTCGCTGACGGAAATGCCCGCCTGCGCGCTGGCCTTCTGCTGCGCCCAGTTCGACAGCGCCGCCTGCTGCGCGGCCAGCTGCGCCTGCGCCTGCTCGTAGCGCTGCTGGTAGATGCGGTCGTCGATGCGCACCAGCAGCTGGCCTTCCTTCACATCCATGAAGTCCTGCACCGTCACTTCCACCACATAGCCCGACAGCTGCGTGCCGATGATGGTCACCTGCCCCCGCACGGTGGCGTTTTCCGTCGTCACGATGGGACTGGTGAACGGCGGCAAACGCCACGCATACAGCACGATCAGCACGCCCACCAGGGCCACGGCGGCAAAGGCCAGCGCGGACAGCCACTGGTGGCGCCGGTCCGGCTGTGCCATGGAAGGGGCGGCGGGTGCGGATGGCGGTGCAGGCGTCGGTACTGGCGGCGGGGTGTTATTTTCTGTCATTGCTCGGTTCCGAATTGGTAATGGGGACGATGGCCATGGCCGTCTGCGCATCGCGCACGGGGCCGACCAGGCGGCGCGCGCCGGTGGTGATGCGGGTCCAGAACTGGCTGACCAGCATCCAGATCAGGGTGGCGACGGCGACGCCGGCGATCATCAAAAAGACGTCGTTGTAGGCGAGGACATTGGCTTCGCGCGTGGCGACGGCGCCCAGGCGGGCCACGCCCTGGGCGCTGCGCAGCGCCGGGTCCGTCAGCACGCCGCCATAGCTTGCGGCACCGGACTGTACGCGCGCGGCCACCTGCGGGTCGAGCATGGTGAGGTGCTCGACCAGGTAGCTGGAATGGTATTTCTCGCGCGCCGTCTGGATGGTGCCGACGATGGCCGACCCGAGCAAGCCGCCCAGGTTCTGCGTCATGGTAAACATTACGGAAAAACTCACCAGGTTGCGCGGTTCGGCGATCACGGCGCCCATGCCGGCCACCATGGTGGGACCGAGGAAATACGTGCCGCCAAAGGCCAGCAGGAACTGGCTGACATACATGTTGACGGGGCGCGTCTGGCTGGTGGCGTGCGCGTCGATCAGGGCGCCGGCTGCGATCAGCAGCAGCGCGAACATCAGCGAGCGGTTCAGGGTGGCCGGATTGATCGTCAGCGCGCTGACCACCAGGCCCGCCACGCTGCCCAGCAGGACCACGATGAACAGGTTCTGCATCTGGTCCGTGTTCAGCCCCAGCGCCTGCAAAAAGCCCACGGCGCCCGTCGATTCGGACAGCACGATGCGAAACAGCAGCACCGATAAAAACAGCTTGGCGATCTTGCCCGTGGTGAGCCAGCGCGTGTTGAGCAGCGGGCGCGCGCGGTTATGCTCGATGGCCAGCGAGGCGGCGATCAGCACGATGGAGCCCGCCAGGCACACGCCCACCCACTCCGATTCCATCCACCACGCCGTGCGTCCCTGCGCCAGCACGGCGCACAGCAGGGCCACGCCGGGCGCGAACAGAATAAAGGTGAGGAAATCGAGCGGCTCGAACGTCTGCACGCGGTCGCCGGGCGGCAGCTTCAGGGCCAGCACGCAGCCCAGCGCCAGCAGGGCCAGTCCCAGCTCGAACAGGTACAGGCCGTGCCATTCGCCGATCTGCAGCAGTTCAGACGTGAAGATGCGCGCCAGCGGCAGCGCCAGCTGGGCAAAGCCCAGGCCCAGCACCACGCCTTTAAGGCGGTGCCGCGCGGGAAACGCCTGCAAGGTGTAGTACAGCCCCAGCACGCCCAGCGCGCCGCCCACCATGCCATGCGCGGCGCGCACGGCGATGGCCGACGGCAAGGTATTGGCATACAAGTGGGCGAACGTCACCAGCGCATACAGCACCAGGAACGCTTCCGTAAACAGGCGCAGGCCGAATTGCTGGCGGAACTTCACCAGCAGCAGATTCATGGACACGATGGTCATCACGTAGGCGGCCGGCAGCCACTGCATCTGGTAGGCATAGGCGGCCAGCGAACCTTGCAGGTTCAGCAAATTGGCCGTCACCAGGCCGTTACCGAGTCCCCCCGTCAGCGCGACGATCAGGCCGACGATGAAATACGCGACACGCTTGGGCGTCGAATGTTCGGGCATCGATGGCGACCCGGGCAAGGTCGGACGTTCGCCCGGCCCCCAGGTGCGAGGTGTGTACTTGTCCATGCGGTAATCGCGATCCGGTTTGCTGAAGCCGTTCTTTGCTGCAGTGATAGAAATAGTTGCAAATGAACAGTTCTAGTCAGCAGCATATCATCGCAGGACGTTTTTCTTGTTTACATTGTTGCGCACTGTTGCGCACGGTTACGCCAACGGGGCAAGCCAGGCCGGCCCCGCTGACGCTCAAACGGACATCACACGCGGGGCGGATCCGTTTCGCGCGCAAACGCCCGGTGCGCGGCCAGCGCCTTTTTAAAGGCCGCCACGCCTTTCGCCACGTCGCCCGCCGGCACGACGATGATGGCGGGGTCCGGCTTGCCGTCGGGCAGGGTCACCGGCACGCCAGCCTTGTCCAGCAAGCCCTTGCCCGCGCCGATGGCCAGCATCGGCTTGCAGTGCCGGTATTGCAGGCGCAGGAAGTCGAGCGCGTTGGCGTCGCTGCCCAACTGCTGCACGGCGCCCTGGCCATCCGGTATCACGACGGCGTCGAACAGCACGGACGGTCCCGTTTCGAGCGAGATTTCCACGTCGAGCGGCGCGCCGCCGCTCGTGTCGACTTTCCCCAGATGGCTGCCCACCAGGCGCGGCACGGCGCCCTCGGCCAGCAAGGATGCATAGATGTTGCGCACCTGCGCCCCATCGCTGCCCGGCCCGACGAGGATGGCCACGCGCAGGGTATGGATGCCCGTCTTGCCGGGGCGGAAAAAGAGCGACAGGGCCGGCGACGGCGGATACGCAGGAATCGGCAGCATGGACACGGGCGGCATGACGGGCGGCAGCGCCAGGCCCAGCGCATCGGCCAGGCGCTGCGCCAGGGTCTCGTCGACATTGCGCAGCATGGCGACGATGCGCTTGCGAATCGCCACCGTCTGCACCTTGCTCAGTTCAAAGCGGAACGCATGCACGATATGGTCTTGCTCGACCGGCGTCTGGCTGATCCAGAACAGCCTCGCCTGGCCAAAGTGCTCGGCGAATTTCTCGGGCTTGCCGCGCACCTTGTCGCCCTCGGCGGAGGCGGGAAAACTGTTGAAGCCCCTGGCGCCGGCCTGGAACGGGCAGCCGCCCGCCAGCGAATTGGGCTCGTACGCGACCCGGCCCCGGTTGATGGCCTGGCGGTGGATGCCGTCGCGCTGGTTGTTGTGCACGGGCGCCAGCGGCGAGTTGATGGGGATTTCATGGAAGTTGGCGCCGCCCAGGCGCGTGATCTGCGTGTCGATATACGAGTGGATGCGGCCCTGCAGCAGCGGGTCGTTGGAAAAATCGATGCCGGGCACGATGTGCGCCGTGCAAAAGGCCACCTGCTCCGTCTCGGCGAAAAAATTGTCGGGATTGCGGTTCAAGACCATTTTCCCGACGGGTATCAGGGGTACCACCTCTTCGGGAATCAGCTTGGTGGGGTCGAGCACGTCGAAGGGAAACGCTTCGGCCTGCGCTTCCGTGAAGACCTGGAACGACAGCTCGTATTCGGGATACTCGCCGCATTCAATCGATTCCCACAGGTCGCGCCGGTGGAAATCGGAATCGGCGCCGCTGATCTTGACGGCTTCGTCCCACACGAGCGAGTGCGTGCCGGCCATGGGCGACCAGTGGAATTTACAGAACACGGACTGGCCCTTGGCGTTCACGAGACGGAAGGTGTGCACGCCGAAGCCCTGCATCATGCGGTAGCTGCGCGGGATGGCGCGGTCGGACATGACCCACATCAGCATGTGCGTGATTTCCGGCGACAGCGAGGCGAAATCCCAGAAGGTGTCGTGTGCGCTGGCCGCCTGCGGCATGCCGTTGTGCGGCTCGGGCTTGACCGCATGGACCACATCGGGAAATTTCATCGCATCCTGGATGAAGAAGACGGGGATGTTGTTGCCGACCAGGTCCCAGTTGCCCTCGTCCGTATAAAACTTCACGGCAAAGCCGCGCACGTCGCGCGCCGTGTCGGTCGAGCCGCGCTCGCCGGCCACGGTGGAAAAGCGCACGAAGACGGGCGTGCGCTTGCCCGCCTTGGCGAACGGCGCGGCGCGCGTCAGCTTGCTTTGTTCCTTGTAGCATTCGAAATAGCCGTGGGCGGCCGAACCGCGCGCATGCACGACGCGCTCGGGGATGCGCTCATGGTCGAAATGCGTGAGCTTTTCACGCAGGATGAAATCTTCCATCAGCGTGGGGCCGCGCAAGCCCGCCTTCAGCGAGTTCTGGTTGTCGCCCACGGGCACGCCCTGGTTGGTCGTCAGCACGCAGCCGCTGTCGTCGCTGCGGGCGCCATCCAGCGAGCTATTCAGCGCATTCTCGCCCAGCGCGGGCTGGCCATCGCCCGTCTTCGGCGACGCCAGCGTTTCGCCCGTGGTGCTGGCCGTGGCCAGCGGTTCGCCGGCCGCCACATGCACGCCTTCGATCGGCGTGCGCGCCGCCTCGCCATACTGGCCATCTTCCTTGGGATTGTCGGCCATGGCGGCGGACAGCTGCTGGCTGGCGGCCGTCTTTTGCAGCAGCGCGCGGGTCACGTCATTGTCCGTGCCCAGGCTGTTTGGCGCATTGCTGTCGGATGGGCCGGACATGCTGCTCAATACGGAACCCGCACCGTCCGTGGACGGCGTTTTCTTGGTGGTAGCCATTACATCTCCTGTGAGTAGTTTGCCCCGGGAAGTAACGCTACAACTCCCTCATTCAGCGCACGAACAGGGCAATCAAAATAATGATGGGAATAGGTATGCCAATCAACCACAACAAAATGGAGCGCATCATCACTCTCCTTTACTGCTTGCTACTACCTTGTGTGCGTGGGCGCTGGCCCTCTCCGCCATGACGGCGAAGGGAACAGCGCCCACGACAAATGCTTCCAGGAAGGCGTAAAACTTATTTACGCGAACCCAGCAATTTCGACAGGCCATAGCCGGCCGCGGCCGCAATCAGCAGGGACATGGCCGGGCGCTCGCGCACATAATCGCGGCCCGTTTCGCCCGCGCGCTGGCAAGCGACGCCCAGTTGCTTGCCGCGCGCCATCAGGCGCTCCGAGGCCTTGCTGACGGTGTCGCTGACTTGCTCAATGCGGTCGCCCACCTGGTCCACGCTGTCATGCGCGCGCGTGGCGACCTTGTCGGCCAGAGGCTGTGCCTGGCTAGCCACCTTGTCGATGGTGCGGTGCAAATCCTGGCGGGTTTCCTGGGCGGTGCCGTTCATCTCGGAGCTGGTTTTTTCAATCGCGTTCATGATGGTTTCCTTTAATAGTGAATAAATCAACCATGCTCGATGCCGTGACCGAATCATGATTCTCCTCGCTTCTGGGAAAAAGAAGCGGCTAAACGCTGCCGGGCTGAGCCATATCAAACACTGGATCAGCAGCAAGCTGTTGGCACCACCTTAACCGCGCCCGCCGCGCGCCACCGTGCGCTGCCACACCTTGAGGCACAGACTTAAATTCCTGATGGAAATAACAATCCCCGCCGGCCTGGTGGGGCGGACGGGGATCGGGGTGAAATGGTGTTATTTAGGCGTAGGTCGGGTTAGCGGAGCGTAACCCGACACATCGTTGACATCACCGCTTACGCCCGCAACCGCGCATCGAGCGAATAGCGTCCCGCGCCACTGATGGCAATGGTGCCGAAGACGATGATCAGCAGCCAGCCGAACTGCCCGTCGGCGATGCTCCAGTCCGGATGCACGAGCAGCATCGACACGCCCAGCAGGAACAGCAGGGGCAGGCAGGCCAGGCGCGTCAGCAGGCCGGCGGCGACCAGCAACGGGCAGAGGATTTCCGCGAACAGCGCGCAGTACAAGGTGACGGCGCGGCCCAGGTGCAGCGGGTCGTCGATGTGCGCCAGTTCCTCGGAAAAATGCAGCAGCTTGGGCAAGCCGTGCACGTGCAGCACCAGCAGCACGCCCGCCACGCGCGCAAACAGCAGGCCGGCATCGGGTAAAAAGGGGCCGGCCAGCGCCGCCATCCAGTGTTTCTTCATCTTCGCTCCAGTGGGAAAGGCAAGCGGCGCGGCGCGCCGCCGCCAGCCATCATAGGCAGGCGGAAGACCCGGCGCGACTGGTCTTTTGGCAGAGGCGCCGGCGCGCGCGAAGGCCTAGACTGGCCGCTGCCATCACTGGTCCAGGCCGTAAGCGGCCCCTCCCCCATCCCCGAAGGAAAACATCATGTCGAAGAAAATCGAAGCCGAAGAAGTCAATTCCCGCCGCAAGCTGCTCGTCAGCGTCGCCGGTGTCGCCGCCGGTGCGGGCCTGCTGGCCGCCGGTGGCGCCAGCGCCGCCGCCAAGCCTGCCGCTGCCGCCGCCGCCGCGCCGGGCAAGCTCACCGTCAACAAGGTCACCGTGAAGGACGGCACCGTCATCCATTTCAAGGACTGGGGCACGGGCACGCCCGTCGTCTTCAGCCACGGCTGGCCATTGCAGGGCGACGCCTGGGAAGACCAGATGATGTTCCTGGCCAGCCACGGCTACCGCGTGATCGCGCACGACCGCCGCGGCCACGGCCTGTCGAGCCAGCCATGGCAGGGCAATGACATGGATACCTACGCCGACGACCTGGCCACCCTGCTCGACGCGCTCGATATCAAGGGCGCGACTCTGGTCGGCCATTCGACGGGCGGCGGCGAAGTGGCGCGCTATATCGGCCGCCATGGCGAAAAGCGCGTGGCCAAGGCCGTACTGGTGGGCGCCGTGCCGCCGCAGATGGTCAAGTCGGACACCAATCCCGGCGGCTTGCCGATGTCCGTCTTCGACGGCATCCGCGCCGGCGTGCTGGCCGACCGTTCGCAATTCTTCAAGGATCTGACCGTGCCCTTCTTCGGCGCCAACCGTCCCGGCAACAAGGTGTCGCAAGGCATGCGCGACACCTTCTGGCTGCAGGGCATGCAGTGCGGCATCAAGAACGCCTACGATTGCATCAAGCAGTTTTCCGAGACGGATTTCACTGCCGACCTGAAGAAAATCTCCGTGCCGACCCTGGTCGTGCACGGCGGCGACGACCAGATCGTGCCGATCGACGCTTCCGGCAAGGCTGCGGCCAAGCTCATCAAGAACGCCAGGCTGGTCATCTATGAAGGCGCGCCGCACGGCTTGCCGGCCACCCACAAGGACCGCCTGAACGAAGACTTGCTGGCCTTTATCAAGTCCTGATCCGCTCTTCGCACCGCCGGCCCGCCCGGCGGTGTTTCCCGCCCCTGCCTTGCAAAAAAACCGTCCGCCTCCCCCATTCGTATAAGTGCCCCGGCGACGATGCCATGCATACTTGTTGCAATACGGCATACGCCGCGACAGCACAGGAGCACGGCGATGGCCAGCATGCATTATTTCCCTCAACAGCAAGACCCCGGCCTGGCGCAGGCCCAGCGCATGGGCGGCATGGGCGGCATGGGCGGCATGGGCGAATTTGCCGCATCGGTCGCGCACGAGGTGCGCCAGCCGCTGGCGGCCATCGCGCTCAATGCCGATGCCGCCTTGCGCTGGCTCGACCACGATCCGCCCCGCCTCGACGAGGCGCGCGCGGCGCTGGCCCTGGTCGCCAGCGCCGGCAGCCATGCCAGCGCCGTGCTGCGCAGCGTGCATGGCCTGGCCTGCCATGCGCCGGGCAGCCATGTGCAGTTTGTCGCCGACGACGCCGTACAGGAGCTGCTGCCGCTGCTGCGCGCGCCGCTGCAACGCCACGCCATCGACCTGCAAACGCGGCTGGCGCCGGGCCGCCCGCTGCTGCATGCCGACCCGGTGCAATTCCGGCAAGTCCTCCTGAACCTGCTGATGAACGCCATCGAAGCCCTGCAGGGCACCCGTGGCCGGCCGCGCACGGTGCTGCTGTCCTCGCGCCTCGATGAGGGCGTGCAGCATTTCAGCATCGCCGACAATGGCGCCGGCATCGCGCCGCAGGCAGCCGGCCGCCTGTACCACGACCTGTATTCCAGCAAGCCGGACGGCATGGGCATGGGCCTGGCCATCTGCCGCCGCATCCTCGACGCGCATGGCGGCCGCCTGTGGCATGCGCCCGGCGCGCCCCATGGCACAGTCTTCCACTTCACCCTGCCAGCACCATGAGCACAAGCATGCACACGCCCCGCGACAACGCTGCCCCTATTTCGCTGCTGATCGCCGACGACCACCCGCTGATCCTGGCCGGCCTGGCCTCGCTGATCGCGTCACTGCCCGGCTTGCGCTTATTGGGCCAGGCCGGCACGGGCCACGCCGCCGTGGCGCTGTACCGGGAGCTGCGGCCCGACGTGGTGCTGATGGATTTGAACATGCCGGAAATGCATGGCGTCGAGGCGATCGAGCGCATCTGCGCGGACGATGCGCAAGCGAAGATCGTCATCCTCACCACCTACCAGGGCGAGGACAGCGTGCACCGGGCCCTGCGCGCCGGCGCGCGCGGCTACCTGCTGAAGGATGCCGGCTTCCTGCAACTGACCCAGTGCATCGGCCAGGTGGCCGCCGGCAGGCACTACCTGCCGCCGGAACTGGCGGCGCAGCAGGCCGGCCGCATCGAGGCGAACCGCCTGTCGAAACGCGAGCACGACATCCTGCTGCACCTGTCTGCGGGCAAGAGCAACAAGATGATCGCGCGCAGCGCCGGCATCGAGGTGGGCACCGTCAAATTTCACGTAAATAATATTTTGACCAAGCTCAACGTATCAAGCCGCACCGAGGCGGCCACGGTGGCCGCCCGGCGCGGCTTGCTGGGCGCGTTCTAGCTGCCGGGAACCGGGGTCAGACCCGCCGGGTCTGACCCCGGCATTTACGCTGCATCATCATCCAACTTTGCCGCGGCCTTGGCCAGCGCTGGCTTCGCTTCCACGCCGCTGATCTTCGGCACGCATTCGCTGCGCAGCCACGATACCGTCACGGCTTCGCCCGCCATCAGGCGCTTGACGCTGGGGACGATCTGTTCGCCGATCAGCATGCCCAGCAGGCCGATCAGGGCAATGGCTGGCGGCGCGGGCGAGCGTACCTGCAGGACGGCATAGATGATGCCAACCAGCAAGCCCACGGCCAGCGAAATCACATATAACTTCATGGCGCATTCCTTTCAATAAAAAAAACGCCGCGCACGGTCAGGCGCGCGGCGCATGGCATGGCCGCGCGGCGTTTACTTGGCCGGCACCGGCGCCAGGGTGGCGTGTTCGCCATGGATGCGCTGCGGCGCCTTGTGCACCATCGTGTAGGCGTAGTCGACGCCCATGCCGTAGGCGCCCGAATGTTCGCGCACGATGGCCATGACGGCGTCATAGGTCGCCTTGTGGGCCCAGTCGCGCTGCCATTCCAGCAGCACCTGCTGCCACGTCACGGGCACCACGCCGGCCTGGATCATGCGCTGCATGGCGTAGTCGTGCGCTTCCTTCGAGGTGCCGCCCGATGCATCGGCCACCATGTAGATCTCGTAATCGCCTTCGAGCATCGCGCACAGGGCGAAGCTGTTGTTGCACACTTCCGTCCACAGGCCCGAGACGACGACTTTTTTCTTGCCGTTGGCGGCCAGCGCATCGCGCACCTTCTGGTCATCCCACGAATTCATCGAGCTGCGCTCGAGGATATCCTTGCCGGGGAAAACGTCCAGCAGTTCCGGATAGGTGTGGCCGGAGAAGCTTTCCGTTTCCACCGTGGTGATGATGGTGGGGATGTTGAACACCTTGGCGGCCTTGGCCAGGCCCACGGTATTGTTTTTCAGCGCCTGGCGATCCATCGACTGCACGCCGAACGCCATTTGCGGCTGCTGGTCGATGAAGATGATCTGGCAATTGTCGGGGGTAAGGACTTCCAGTTTCGGATTGGTCATGATGTCATCCATGAAGAAAGGGTTGAGTGGGTACTGCCGTGCATCGTATGCCTGGCGGCGTGCCCGCACCACTATCTAAATATAGGCTCCCCCCCGAGCAATCCCCCTCTGCAGGCTGGCGGGCGCTGCGGTAAAATACCTTTTGCTTACCATCTTCCGACGACTCTTGATCGATCACTCCTCTTTGCCAGGCAACGTCATGCGCAGCGATACGGCACCGATACGCGTGCTCATCGCCGACGACCACCAGTTGCTGCTCGACGGCATCGCGGCCCTGCTGCGCGCCTTTCCCGGCGTGGCGCTGGTGGGTCAGGCCACCGATGGCCAGCAGGCGGTGCAGCAATTTGAGGCGCTGCAGCCCGATGTCACGCTGATGGATTTGCAGATGCCGCGCATGAGCGGTCTTGACGCCATCGGCGCCATCCGCGCGCGCCATCCGCAGGCGCGCATCATCGTGCTGACCACCTACAAGGGCGATACGCAGGTGCTGCGCGCCATCCGCGCGGGCGCGTGCGGCTATGTGCTGAAAAGCGCGCTGCGCCACGAATTGCTGGCGGCGATACAGAACGTGCATGCGGGGCGGCGCCACATCACGCCCGAGATCGAGGCGGAGCTGGCCCTGTATGCCTGCAGCGACGTGCTATCGAACCGCGAACTGGACGTGCTCAAGCAGGTCGCGCAAGGCAATTCCAACCGCGAAACGGGCGCCCTGCTGCAGATCAAGGAAGAAACCGTCAAAGCGCACATGAGCACCATCCTGGCCAAGCTGGGCGCCAGGGACCGCACCCATGCCGTCACCATCGCGCTACGGCGCGGCATCCTCGACGCCTGAACGGCGCCAGCGCTGCCACCAGCGGCGCAAGGGCCCGTGCGCCGCCGGCCAGGCGCGCCGCGCCGGTACCCGCAGGCGCCACTGCGTGCCGCCCCCGTCGCGCCCGTCCACGGACAGGCGCGCACCGAGCCTGGCGGCGCGCTCGCGCATGCCGGGCATGCCCCAGTGTCCGGGAATCTGTCCGTTCGCCGCGACCACCGGCGGCAAGCCCTGGCCATCGTCGCGCACGACCAGTTCGATGCCGCCGCGCGCATAGCGCACCGCCACCTCGACCACCTGCGCACGCGCGTGCTGGAAGGCATTGCGCAGCGCTTCGCTGGCGATGCGGTAGATTTCGTGCGCGGCGCGCGCATGCAGCATGCGCGCCTCGCCCTCCTCCGCATAGCGGAACACGATGCCGTGCTGCGCCGCCAGCCGTTCGCCTTCGCGCCGCAGGATGGCGCTCCAGCGCGCGCCGCCATCGTCGCCGGCGCGCAGGTCGTGCACATGGTCGCGCCCCTCGCCCAGCATGCGGTCGGCATCGTCGAGCGCGCGCAGCATGGCGGCGCGCGCGGGATCATCCTCGGCGATGGCCATGCTGGCATTGTGAAAGTGCAGGATCATCGCCTGCGTGCCCTGCAGCAGGGTATCGTGCAGCTCGCGCGCGATGCGTTCGCGCTCGGCCTGTTGCGCCTCCATCCGCACCTGCAGGCGCGTGGCGTGCTGGCGCAGCCGCCAGCGGTAGGCGCCGTACGCTGCGGCCAGCAGCAGCGCCGCGCACAGGCTGCGGAACCACCAGGTCTGGTAAAAGGCGGGCAGCACGCGGAACGGCAGTTGCGCCACAGCGCTGTCCACGCCGTCGCCATTCGCCGCGATTACTTCGAAGCGGTAGCTGCCCGGACCCAGGCCCGTGTACTGCGCCAGGCGCCGCCCGCCCGCCTGCTGCCACTGCGTATCGTAGCCGTCGAGCCGGTAGCGGAACTGCAAACGCTCCGGCGTGCCCAGACTGGCGGCGTTGTAATGAAATTGCACGTCGCGCGTGCCGGCCGCCAGCTGCAGGCCCGCGCTTGCGGGCGGATCGACGCGCCGGCCGTCTGCCAGCAGCGCGCCGATTTCCACGCGCGGCGCCGGCAAGGCCGCAAGCGCCTGGCGCGGATCGATCCAGAACGTCGCGCTCTGGCGCGAAAACCAGATCTTGCCATCGTCCGCTTCGGCCACCGAGCGGTTGTGCAGCATGCCGATGCTGCCGTTCAAGCCATCGACGGCGTCGTACGAGGTGGCGCGCATGGCATGGGCGGCGTCGCGCAGCGCCAGTTCCACTTGCGCGGCGGGAATCTGCGCGGCGCCGCTGCCATGATTGAGCCACAGGCTGCCGTCGCGCGCGCGCAGCAGGCCCACCACGCCCTCGGTGGCACTGGCCGGCTCGCTGCGCAGGGCGACGAAGCGGCCGCCGCGCCACAGCGCCACGCCACGCTGCCCGCCCGCCCACACCTGCCCGTGGTATTCGATCAGCATGGGAATCTTGCCCAGGTCCAGGCCCTGCGCGGGACCGAAGGCGTGCAGCCGCCCCTTTTCCAGCATGGCGACGCTGCCATCGGCATACGACAGCCACAGGCGCCCGGCCGCGTCGGCCAGCAGCGCCAGCGGCACTTTCGCGCCGCCATCGGGCAGCAGCGGTTCGCGCCGCCAGGCCCCGTCGCGGTACTGGAAAATGCCGGCGCCGCTGAACACGCCCCAGATGCTGCCATCGGGCGCGAGCACGCCGGCGCGCATGCGCTTGAGCGCGGCCGCGCCCGAGGGATAGGCGATCGTGCGCAGCACGCGGCCATCCTCGCCAGCCAGCTGCTGCAGGCCGGCGCGGGTCGCCACCCACAGGCCGCCCGGCGCTGCCAGGATGGCGCTGACGGGCCCCAGGCGCGGCGCGCGCAGCACCGTGCCGTCGGCCCGCGCCAGCAGCAGCGGCCCCAGGACATCATCGCGCGACAGCCACATCGCGCCTGCCGGCCCGGCCAGCATTTCCTGGGTACGGAACACTTCGGCCACATCGGGCGCGGCACGCGTGCGCAGGACCACGGGCGCGGCCTGGCGGAAACGGTCCAGGCCGCCGTACGTGGAAACCCAGACATTGCCTTCATTGTCATCGCACATGGAGCCGACGAGGACATTGCTCAAGCCATCGCGCGGCAGGAACGATTCCGTGTCGCTGCTGATGCCCAGCTGCCCCGGCGCCAGCGCGCCGCCGCTGCGCGTGCGGTGCAAGCCGTACTGGCTGTCGAACCACAAGGTACCCGCGCGGTCGACCAGCATGCTGCCGCTGGTGCCGCTGGTATCGCGGTAAATCCACCGATGATCGAGCTGCTCGTAGCGTTCCAGCGACTCGATGATGCGGATGCCGCGCATCTCCAGCAAGTAAATGCGGCCGTCCGGCCCCTGCTGCGGCGGCGCGCGCAGGTCGAGCCGGCCGATGGGCGGCGCGAAGCGCGACTGCGTCGCCTGCCATATGAACAGGCCTTTTTCACTGAACACGGCGATGCGGCCATCGCGGTCGGCAAACACGGCGGACGCCTTTTGCGCCGTGTAGCCCTGCGCCGGTCCCATCGCCTGCCAGCGCCGGCCATCGAAGCGCGAGATGCCGGACACGCCGGCCGCCCACACGGCACCGTCGCCGCCGATGGCAAAGCCCCAGATGGCGCCCGCCTGCACGCCCTGCGGCTCGGCATAATTGCGCACCACGCCATCCTTGACGTGGCTGATGCCGCCCACTTGCCAGCCTATCCACATGCCGCCGTCGGCGGCGCGCTTGAGCGCCAGCGCCACCGTGTCGGGAAAGCTGCCCTGGCGCACGCGCACGGGCTCGAAGCGCAAGCCGTCGAAACGGCGCACGCCCGCATGCGTGCCCAGCCACAGGAAACCGTCATTGCCCTGTGCCATGACAATGATATCGTCGGGCGCGCCGTCACTGGCCGTCCAGCGCGTGTGCTGCAGCTGATGGATGCCGCGTGCGGCATCGATGGCCAGCCCGCAAGGACTGGCCAGCATGAACATCAGCCACAGCAGGAAGGCGCGCATGGCGGCTGTCAGGACACGGGCACGGCGGTCCGACCGCTACGCTGCTCCACCACGATCAGGCCGCCCAGCAGCGCCAGCGGCACGGCCAGCGCCGCGAAACCGAAGACCAGGTAGCCAAAGCCGGCAGCGATGGCGCCCAGCGCAAAGGCCAGCAGCGGCCAGAAAAACTTCCCGCAGCGCGCACGCGTGCCGCCATCGGCCGCGCCGCGCAGCACGTCGACGGTGTCGAGCACGATCTGCGTCACGTTCCCCGTCATCATGGAGGTGGGCGCCAGATGCGCCAGCAGCAGACGGCTGGTGGCGCTGTGCACACCCATGGCGGCCGTGCCCAGCAAGCCGGCCAGCATCGCCAGCGTGCCCACTTCCTTGCCGAGCGGCTCGGCCAGCACGCCGAACACCATGAAACCGGCCAGCAAGATCCATTGCAGCAGGAAGGCCAGGGTCAGCGCCGGACCGCCGCGGCGCTCGATGGCCAGCACCATCAGGCGCGTGACGACGATGCCGGCAATAAAGGCGGGAAAGGCGAGGATTTTCAGCAGGATGGGGATGCGCGTCGGTTCGGCCAGCGCGGCGCCGATCAGCACGAAGTTGCCCGTGACATGGGCGGTAAACAGGCCGAACAGGGCGATAAAGCCCAGCGTATCGACATACCCGGCCAAAAAGCCCAGGCTGGTGCCGTATAAACGGCTGTGTGGTGCTTGATCCATGAGGACTCCCTGCGATGCGGTAAACCGCGATAAAAAATGCATCCGGACGCATGCCCAGCCGCTACTGCCGGCATGGTAATCCATGTCGCGCGCCGCCGCACCCGCCCTTAGACCAGTCGGCACGCCGCCATACCTGCCATACCTGATCTTTTGGCCCGTGTCCGCTCCCGGGCCCTGGGCTACACTGACCGCAGATCCTGGCCGCGCCCCGGCCTCCCCCCGCATTGCCACCATGGAGCCGCATCATGACCGAACCGACCCTTTCCTCCGCCGCGCCGCTGATACTGATCAACGGCTGCCTCCACACCGTCGACAAGTCGTGCCCGCAGGCGAGCGCCGTGGCCATCGCCGACGGCAAATTCCTCGCCGTCGGCGATGCCGACGACGTCATGCGCCACCGCAAGCCGGACAGCCGCGTGATCGACCTCGGTGGCCGCACCGTCATTCCCGGCCTGAACGACTCGCACCTGCACCTGATCCGCGGCGGCTTGAACTACAACCTGGAACTGCGCTGGGAAGGCGTGCCCTCGCTGGCCGACGCCCTGCGCATGCTCAAGGAACAAGCCTTGCGCACGCCAAACCCGCAATGGGTACGCGTGGTCGGCGGCTGGAACGAATTCCAGTTCGCGGAAAAGCGCATGCCGACCCTCGACGAAATCAACGCGGCCGCGCCCGATACCCCCGTCTTCATCCTGCACCTGTACGACCGCGCCCTCTTGAACCGCGCCGCCCTGCGCGTGGTCGGCTACGACAAAAATACGCCGAACCCGCCCGGCGGCGAGATCGTGCGCGATGCGGCCGGCAACCCTACGGGCATGCTGATCGCGCGGCCGAACGCGATGATACTGTATGCGACCTTGGCCAAGGGCCCGACCCTGCCGCGCGAACTGCAAGTCAATTCCACGCGCCAGTTCATGCGCGAACTCAATCGCTTGGGGCTGACCAGCGCCATCGATGCGGGCGGCGGCTTCCAGAACTATCCGGAAGACTACGCGGTGGTCGAGGAACTGGCGCAAAAAGAGCAGCTGACCATCCGCATCGCCTACAACCTGTTCACGCAAAACAAGGGCCGCGAACTGGAGGATTTTGAAAAATGGACGGAGATGGTCACGCCGGGCCAGGGCGACGATTACTACCGCCATAACGGCGCCGGCGAAATGCTGGTGTTTTCGGCCGCCGACTTCGAGGATTTTCTCGAGCCGCGCCCGGACCTGGCGCCCGGCATGGACGACGAACTGGAAAAGGTGGTGCGTCACCTGGTCTGCAAACGCTGGCCCTTCCGTCTGCACGCCACCTACGACGAATCGATCGACCGCATGCTGACGGTCTTTGAAAAGGTCAACCGCGATATCCCGTTCGACGGCCTGCACTGGATGTTCGACCACTGCGAAACCATCACGCCGAAAAACATCGACCGGGTCAAGGCGCTGGGCGGCGGCATCGCCATCCAGCACCGCATGGCCTTCCAGGGCGAATACTTCGTCGACCGCTACGGCGCGGAAGCGGCCAAGGCCACGCCGCCGATCGCCCGCATGCTGGCCTCGGGCGTGCCCGTGGGCGGCGGCACGGACGCCACCCGGGTCGCCAGCTACAACCCGTGGACGGCGCTGTACTGGCTGGTATCGGGCCGCACCGTGGGCGGCTTGCGCCTGTACGACGCGGGCAGCCGTTTGTCGCGCGACACGGCGCTGGAACTGTGGACGGCGGGCAGCGCCTGGTTCTCGAGCGAGCAAGGCAAGAAGGGCCGCATCCAGGAAGGCATGCTGGCCGACCTGGCCGTGCTGAGCGCGGATTTTTTCAGCATCGATGAAGAGGCGATCAAGTCGATCGAATCGGTGCTCACCATCGTCGGCGGCAAGATCGTCTACGGCCAGGCGGAATTTTCCCATCTGGCGCCGCCAGCCATCCCCGTGCTGCCCGACTGGTCGCCCGTGAAAAACGTGGCCGGCCACTACCGCGCCGCGCCGCCGCAAAAGACCAGCGCCATGCAACAGCACCAGTGCCAGGGCGCCTGCGGCGTGCACGCCCACGCCCACGACGTGGCGCGCAAGAGTTCCGTGCCCGTCTCCAGCCATTCCGGCTTCTGGGGCGCGCTGGGGTGCAGCTGCTTTGCGTTTTGAGGCGCGGGTGCAGCGACTGCCCTTGCTGACGGGCGTGGCGCCGGGGATCAGGCATCATTTCTGATTCGGCGGTTTTCGTGGACAGCCCCGCGTGCGGCGGGTACAGTCAGCAATCGGCAACCAGGGCGGGCATCCACGGACAAACACCATGAAGCGAGCACCAACGCCAGCGCGCAGCGACTGGGTCAAGTGCGCCGAACCGGTACAAGGGGTCGAACGCATCGAGGCATCGTTCAAGGGCAAGGCCTATGCCATGCACCGCCACGACACTTACGCCATCGGCCGCACGCTGGCGGGCGTGCAGCGTTTCAGCTACCGCCGCGGCCAGCGCGACAGCCTGCCCGGCAATACCATGATCCTGCACCCGGACGAGGCGCACGATGGCCAGGCGGGCACCGACGCCGGCTTCCGCTACCGCATGCTGTATATCGAACCGGCGCTGCTCCAGGATGTGCTGGGCGGACGCGCGCTGCCCTTCATTGAAGGCGGCGTGTCGACCGATTCCCGCCTGGCGGCCGCCACGTCCGCCTTGCTGCCGCACGACTGCCACCCGCTCGAAGCGCTGGAACAGAGCGAGGCGCTGGCCGAGCTGGCGCATGCGCTGGCGGCGGCGGCCGGCACGCCGGCGCAACGTCCAAAAGGCGACTTCCTGGCGGCGCGGCGCGCGCGCGACTATTTGCAGGCGCACTGCACCCACGCCGTCACGCTGGCGCAGCTTGAAGCGGCAACGGGACGCGACCGCTGGAGCCTGTCGCACGACTTTCGCGTGTTCTATGGCACCAGCCCCTACCGCTATCTGACGATGCGGCGCCTGGAGAGGGTGCGGCGCCTGCTGCTGGCAGGCAGCACGCTCGCCTCGGCCGCCATGGCCGCGGGCTTTGCCGACCAGAGCCACATGACGCGACATTTCCTGAAAACCCATGGACTGACGCCTGGCCGCTGGCTGCGCTACGCCAGCGGCATCGGCCAGGACTGAAAACACCCACGATCGTTCAATACGGCCGGCAGGCGCCTGCGTATTCTGGCTGTATCGCCACTTGAACGGAGCACAGCATGACTATCACCACCACCACGCGCGGCCAGGGCCGGTCCATCGACCTGGCAGGCAAGGTCTCCCTGTTGGAGGGGCACTGGCAGCCGCGCGTCATCGCCGAAATGAATGACTACCAATTCAAGGTCGTCAAGGTACTGGGCCAATTCCAATGGCACCGGCACGCCGATACGGATGAAACCTTCATCGTGCTGGACGGCGAATTGCGCATCGCCCTGCGCGGCCCTGGCTACGCGGAAGGACACGCCATCGTGCTCACTGCCGGCCAGATGGCCGTGGTGCCCAAGGGTGTCGAACATAAACCGTGCGCCCTCGCCGAAACCAGGCTGCTGCTGATCGAGCCGCGCGGCGTGGTCAACACGGGCGACGGCGACGCGGGCGAGCGCACTGTGGAGAACGATCAGTGGATCTGAAGCAGGAAAGATAACAGTGACAAAAACAAAAAACCCGCTGACTTTTGCAAGTCAGCGGGCTTTCTGATGAAACCTGGTGCCGTTGGCCGGAATCGAACTGGCGACCTTCACATTACGAATGTGCTGCTCTACCAACTGAGCTACAACGGCGAAGACCCACATTCTACAAACAATGCACAAAATTTGCTAGTGTCAACGCGAACTTTTTTGCATTTTTTTAGCAGCCCGGCTGCGGGCCGCTGAAAATCGTGGAAAAGTGCGGCTTTTTACTCGGCGTGATACGCGGTGACGCGGGCCACTTCGTCCTTCGAGCCGAGGAAAACGGGCACGCGCTGGTGCAGCTTGTGCGGGGCGATGTCCATGATGCGCTGCTGGCCGTCGGTGGCCGCGCCGCCGGCTTGCTCGACGATGAAGGCCATCGGGTTTGCTTCGTACATCAGGCGCAGCTTGCCCGGCATCGAGGTGTCGCGCAGGTCGGCCGGGTACATGAAGATGCCGCCGCGGTTCAGGATGCGGTGCACGTCGGCCACCATCGAGGCGATCCAGCGCATGTTGAAATTGGTGCCGCGCGGGCCCGTGTCGCCGGCCAGCAGTTCGTCGACATAGCGCTTCACGGGCGGATGCCAGTGGCGCGCGTTCGACATGTTGATGGCGAATTCCTTCGTCGTCGGCGGAATCTGCATATTGCTTTGCGTGAGCACCCACGAACCCATCTCGCGGTCCAGGGTGAAGCAATTCACGCCATTGCCGAAGGTCAGCACCAGCATGGTTTGCGGGCCGTACACGGCGTAACCGGCCGCCACTTGCTTGCTGCCCGCCTGCATGAAATCCTGCTCCGTCGGCTGCCCCATGCCGTCCGGCGCCTTCAGTACCGAGAAAATGGTGCCGATCGAGACGTTGACGTCGATGTTCGACGAGCCGTCCAATGGGTCGAACAGCAGCATGTATTCGCCCTTCGGATAACGGTTCGGGATCGGGTGGATCGATTCCATTTCTTCCGACGCCATGGCCGCCAGGTGGCCGCCCCATTCGTTCGCTTCGAGCAAAATCTCGTTGGAGATGATGTCGAGTTTTTTCTGTACTTCGCCCTGCACGTTTTCCGTGTCGGCCGTGCCCAGCACTTCACCGAGGGCGCCCTTGCCGACGGCGTGGCTGATGGTTTTGCAGGCGCGCGCGACGACTTCGATCAGCAGGCGCAGTTCGGCCGGAATGCTGTTGTTCGAGCGCTGCTCTTCAACCAGGTATTGCGTAAGACTGATGCGTTTCATGAAACCCCTTCGTTAGTGTTTTAAATACGTCTCGTGCGGTGATTGTCGGCTTACGCGCCGTTGGCGCTAAGCCGACCTACGAAATCATGACGCCGTGTAGGTCGGATCAGCCCGCAGGGCGTCATCCGACAGCCGTCAATTTGCCAATGCCTTGGAAACGACTTCCATCACGTCGTTCGACAAACTGGCCTGGCCGGCGACTTGCTCCAGCGCCGTGCGCATGTGGCTTTGCAGCGCCGGCACGTAACGGCGCCAGCGGTCCATGGAGCGCGCCAGGCGCGCGGCCACCTGCGGATTCAGGGCGTCCAGTGCGATGACTTGCTCAGCCCAGAAGGCGTAGCCGCTGCCGTCGGACGCATGGAATTGCGATGGATTGCCGTTGGTGAAATTGAAAATCAGGCTGCGCGCGCGGTTCGGATTCTTCAAGGTGAAGGCCGGATGCGTCATCAACTGGCGCACGGCTTGCACGTCGGTCGTCGGCGCGGCCGCCTGCATGGCGAACCACTTGTCGACCACCAGCGCCTCGTTCTCGAAGTCGGTATAGAAGCTGGTCAAGGCCGCCTGCGCATGCGGCTGCGAGCCGGAATGAATCAGCGCCGCCAGCGCCGCGGCGCGGTCCGTCATGTTCCCGGCATTGTCGAACTGCAGCCGCGCCAGGTCCAGCTCAGCCGCTTCGGGCGCGATCAGCAGATACGACAGGGCCAGGTTTTTCAGCGCGCGCTTGCCGGCCGACAGGGCGTCCGGGCTGTAGTCGCCCGGCGTCTGGTTGGCGTGGTATTGCGCCAGCAATTCAGGTTTCAGGGCTGCCGCGATGGTGCGGCGCATGAACTGGCGCGCCGCATGGATCGCCTGCGGGTCGACTTGCGCCATGCGCTCGGCGATGATGGTTTCCGACGGCAGGATCAGGGCCAGCTCGCGGAAGGCAGGATCGAGGGTGTCGTCGGCCAGCAAGGCGCGCTGCGCTGCGATGAAGGTGTCGTCCAGCGCCAGGGTCTCGCCGGCGGCGACGGCGGCGGTCAGTTTCAGCAGGCGCTCCATGGCCAGGCGCTGGCCCGCTTCCCAGCGGTTCACGGGATCGCTGTCGTGGCGGAACAGGTGCAGCAGCTCCGCATCGGTATAGCCGTATTCGAGCACCACGGGCGCGGAAAAATCGCGCAGCAGCGATGGCACGGGTTCTTCCGTCACATGCGTGAAGCGGAAGGTCTGCGACGCCTGCGTCAATTCCAGCACGACGCTGGCCGCGCCGTTCGACGCCACGCCATCCACGTGCAGCGGCAGGTCGCTGCCATCGGCAGCCAGCAAGCCGACGGTGACGGGAATGTGGAAAGGCAGTTTTTTCGGCTGGCCCGGCGTGGCGGGGCAGCTTTGCGCCAGGGTCAGCTCGAACGTCCGGCTGGCGGCGTCGTAGCGCGTGGAAGCGGTGACGACGGGCGTGCCGGCCTGGCTGTACCAGCGTTCGAACTGGGTAAAGTCGCGGCCATTCGCGTCCGCCATGGCGGCGCGGAAGTCGTCGCACTGCACGGCCTGGCCATCGTGGCGCTCGAAATACAGGTCCATGCCCTTGCGGAAACCGTCGCGGCCGACCAGGGTCTGGTACATGCGCACCACTTCGGCGCCCTTCTCGTAGATGGTGACCGTATAAAAGTTATTGATCTCGACGAAAGAGTCGGGACGCACGGGATGGGCCATCGGGCCCGCGTCTTCGGGGAACTGCGCCTGGCGCAGGGTGCGCACCTGGTCGATGCGCGTGACGGCGCGGCCCGTGTCCGTGCCGATCATATCGGCCGAGAATTCCTGGTCGCGGAACACGGTCAAGCCTTCCTTCAGCGACAGCTGGAACCAGTCGCGGCACGTCACGCGGTTGCCGGTCCAGTTATGGAAGTACTCGTGGCCCACCACCGCTTCGATGCCCGCGTAATCGACGTCGGTCGCCACGCGCGGATTGGCCAGCACGTACTTGGTATTGAAGATGTTCAGGCCCTTGTTTTCCATGGCGCCCATGTTGAAGTCGCCCACGGCGACGATCATGAAGCGATCGAGGTCCAGCTCCAGGCCGAAGCGTTCCTCGTCCCAGCGGATCGAGTTTTTCAGCGACTGCATGGCGTAATCGGTCTTATCGAGGTTGCCCTCTTCCACCCACACCTGCAGCAGCACTTCGCGGCCGGACTGGAGCGTGTAGCGCTCTTCCTGGCATACCAGGCGCGCGGCGACCAGGGCGAACAGGTAGGACGGCTTCTTGAACGGGTCTTCCCACTTGGCGTAATGGCGGCCGTCGCCCAGGTCGCCCTCTTCGATCAGGTTGCCGTTCGACAACAGCACCGGATAGTGTTCCTTGTCGGCGCGCAGCATGACCGTGTACTTGGCCATCACGTCCGGGCGGTCCGGGAAGAAGGTGATGCGGCGGAAGCCTTCCGCTTCGCACTGCGTGAAGAAATTATGGTTCGACACGTACAGGCCGGACAGCGAGGTATTGTCCTGCGGCGCCAGCACGGTCTCGATATCGAGCGTAACATCGTCCGGGGCCTTGGGGATGGTCAGCATGCCGGCCGTCAGCTTGTATTGCGACGGTTTCAGCTGCTTGCCGTTCAGGCGCACCATCACCAGTTCGATGTGTTCGCCGTGCAATTCGATGCTGCGGCTGGTGCTGGCCGGGTTGTGGCGCATGCGGATCCGGCTCGCCACCACTGTGCGGGCGGGATCAAGATCGAAACCAAGTTCGACGCTGTCGACCAGGAAGCTGGGCGGCGTGTAATCTTTGCGGTAAATCGTCTGAGGGCTGTCTGTGCGCATAGGGATTTGGGTGGGAGCGGAGGCAAAAGCCTATTTTACCAACACCAGCCCCCGATGGTCGCGATTCAGCTCAGGAATGTTGGATTCCCTTACACGCCGACATACCAGGTAACATTCTGTAATAATGAATAGAAACAAATAGAACTATTCTTATAATACTAAGCGATGAATTGCGTCTACTAATCAGGAGGTCATGCAATGAAACGATATCTCACCATCATGATGGCCGCATTGACCGTGTTGCTGACCGGATGCGCCACCACCATACGCAGCGATGTGACCGTCTTCCATGAGTGGCCTGCGCAATTGCAGGACAAATCGTATGCGTTTGAAACGCCAGATGCCGAAAATGACACGCTGGAATACCGCAGCTACCAGAACCTGGTGCGCGCGGAACTGGCCAAGCACGGCTTCGGCGAGGCTTCCGGCCCTGCGGCAGCCAATTTGCGCGTGGCAATGCATTTTTCCACCGTCGACTATCCTGAGCGCGTGCTGCAAGCCACCGACCCATTCTGGTATGGTCCTGGCTACTGGCCTGGCCGCTACGGCTACCGCTACGGCGCATGGCCAGGCTATGGCCGCTTCGGCTACAACCCGTACTGGTATGGCCCGATGGATATCGAGGAAAGCGTGCGCCACAAATACGAACGCGAATTGCGCATCACGATCAATGACCGCAACGGCAAGAAACTCTACGACGTGACCGTGCAATCGACCAGCAACAAGCGCGCCACCTCGCAAGTGATGCCAGCCATGGTAGCGAGCGCCTTTGCCGACTTTCCCGGCCAGAGTGGCGTGCCACGCAAGGTCGAAGTGAAAATAGAATAATTTCGTGGCAAGACAAAAAAACCGGCTGGTGCAGCGATGCGCCAGCCGGTTTTTTCATGCCTGTTTTATGCCTATGAGTAATACGCCTCGGCGGCAAAGGTGAGCGCGCCGATCAGCGCCACGGCCAATAACAGCACGATCAGCAGGCGGCCGAATTTCGGCGTGCCGTCACTGCCGCCGCTCATGGCACGATGATGGTCGAACCGGTCGTCTTGCGCCCTTCCAGGTCCGTGTGCGCCTGGGCGATATTGGCCAGGCTGTAGCGCTGGTTGATCTCGATCTGCACTTCGCCGCTGCTGACGACGCCGAACAGCGAAGTGGCCATCTCTTCCAGGTTCGCGCGGTTCGAGGCATAGCTGAACAGGGCCGGGCGCGTGATGAAGAGCGAGCCGCGCGACGCCAGTTCGCTCAGCGTAAATGCCGGCACGGGACCGGAGGCGTTGCCGAAGCTGACCATCATGCCCAGCGGCGCCAGGCAGTCGAGCGAACCCGTAAACGTATCCTTGCCGATGGAATCGTAGACCACGGAGACGCCCTTGCCGCCCGTGATCTCGCGCACGCGCTCGACGAAGTTTTCCGTGTTGTAGTTGATGACGTGGGCCGCACCGTGCGCCTTGGCCAGCGCCGCCTTTTCATCGGAACCGGCCGTGCCGATCAGGTTCACGCCCAGCACCTTCGCCCATTGGCAGGCGATCAGGCCCACGCCGCCCGCGGCCGCGTGGAACAGGACGGTATCGCCCGCCTTCAGCGCCACCGTGCGGTGGAACAGGTATTGCACCGTCAAGCCTTGCAGCATCATGGCGGCGGCCGTATCGAAACCGATGCGCTCGGGCAGCACCAGCAGCAGGGCCGCCGGCAGGTTGCGCTGCTGCGCATAGGCGCCATTGATGCGCGCCGCATAGGCCACCCGGTCGCCGACCTTCACTTCCGTGACGCCCTCGCCCACCGCCTCGACGATGCCCGCGCCCTCGACGCCCAAGCCATTCGGCAGCGGCTGCGGATACAAGCCCGTGCGGAAATATACGTCGATGAAATTGAGGCCGATGGCCTCGTGTTTCACGCGCGCTTCGCCGGGCCCGGGCGGCGGCAGTTCCACGTCCACGTATTCCATCACTTCCGGGCCGCCCACGCGCTGTACGCGGATGGCTTTGGTGGTAATCGTTGCGCTCACAATATGCTCCTTGAAGAAGAATCGGGAAAAACGTCAGGCGGCCGCGCTGGCCCGCGCCTGCAGCTGCGACAGCACCAGGTGCGCCGACGACAAATTCGTTGCGCACGCCACGTTGTGCACGTCACAGGCGCGCACCAGGGCGTTGATGTCCGGCTCGTGCGGCTGCGGCGTCATCGGGTCGCGCAGGAAGATCACGCAATCGATCAAGCCTTCCACCAGCAGCGAGCCGATCTGCAAGTCGCCGCCGAACGGGCCGGAATGCTTGCGCTCGACGGCCAGGCCCAGCTCGTTGATCAGGCGGCCGCCCGTCGTGCCCGTGGCCGACAGTTCGCAGCCCTTGAGGAAATCCAGGTATTCGCCCGCCAGGGTAATCATGTCATCTTTTTTCTTGTCGTGGGCAATCAGGGCGATGCGTGTTTTCATGGTGCGGACCATTTCAGTGAGTGAAGGAATTATTTCTTTTTCGACAGCAAGTAAATACCGGCCAATACCAGGCTGGTGCCAGCCAGTTGCCAGTTGGTGATCGGTTCGTCGAGGATCATGGCACCGAGGAACAAGGTCGACACGGGGCCAATCATGCCCGCCTGCGAAGCGACGGGCGCGCCGATGCGTTCGACGGCGATCATCGTCATGAAGACGGGCATCACCGTGCAAAAGATGCCATTGAGCAAAGACAAGCCATACACGGGCATGGGCTGGATCAGCAATTCGACGGGGCGCAAAATGAAAAACTGGGTGATGCAGGCAAAGCTGGCCACGCACATCGCGTAGCTGACCAGGCGCATGGAGCCGATACGTTTCACCAGCTCGCCCGAGCCCAGCAGATACACGGCATACGAACAGGCCGAGCCCAGTACGAGGGTGGAACCGAGCGCCACATTGCTGGCGCCGCCCTGCAAGTCGTGCACGAACACCAGCACGATGCCGCAATACGAAGTCAGCAAGGCCAGCCACTGCAAGCGGCTGATGCGCTGCTTGAAGTACACGGTGGTAATCAGCAGCACGAAGGTGGGCGTGAGAAACAGGATCAGGCGCTCCAGCCCCACGGAAATGTATTGCAGGCCCAGGAAGTCCAGATAGCTGGACAGGTAATAGCCGACCAGGCCCAGCCCGACGAGGCGCCAGCGGTCGCTGTTTGATAACGGCGGCTCCGTGCGCATCTTCCACCAGGCGATGACGGCGAACACGGGCAGCGAAAAGATCATCCTGAAGGCGATCAGGGTGACGGCGTCGATCTGGTAGCGGTACAGCAGCTTGGCGACGATGGCCTTGGTGGAAAACAGCACCGCCCCGCCCACGGCGATGGCCAGGCCACCGAGATAGACGGAACGGGGAATAGATGGAGGGGTTGCTTGCGGGGAACTGGAGCTCATGCCCAGATTGTAATGGCAAAAGCCAAAGGCGGCGTGAGTGGGGCGTAGGTCGGCGTAGGTCGGGCGTAGGTCGGGTTAGCCCAAAGGGCGTAACCCGACACCACCGCAATGTAACCCGACACCACCGCAACGTAACCCGCCCCCCATCCCCGCCAACCATGTTGTCGGATTACGCGCGGCATGGCCGCGCTAATCCGACCTACCCTTTACGCCACCACCACCGCCGCCGCGCCTGCCGTCACTGTGGCCGTCGTCACGCGCGCAATCACGTTCGACGGTGCCGCGGTGCCGATCAGTTTATTCACCTGCTTGAACTGCGCCACCAGCTTGCCTGGCGTCAAGGTGACCACCGTGTAGCCCTGCGCATCCGTATTCAGGTGCTTGATCCACGGATTGTTGCCCAGGCCCGATAATTGCTGCGCCAGGCCCAGCAGGGTCACGCTGAAGTCAGTGTTCGCTTTCAAGCCAGCCTGCACGGCAGCGACCGTCGCATCGAGCTGGGCTTCCGGCACGCCCTTGGCGGCCAGGGCGCCGCGCAGCTGCACGCGCAACTGCTCCAGCAGGCTGTCGACGGTGGGCGCCGTCTTGCCCATGGTGTAGTCGAGCAGGTTGACGTCGAGGTTGACCGTGCCCAGGCCCGTGACGGGAATGGCCAACGGATAACTGACGAGAGTGCCGATGTCGCCCAAGGCGCCAGCGGCCGACTTCAGATAGCTGAAGAAGGAATCCGAGCTGACGCCCGCCGAGACCAGGTCCACCATGACAGGCGTGCCGCCGCCGGCCGCGTCGAAGTCGTCGCTGACCGTGCCGGCAAAAAACGAGTGGATATCGCCGGTAATGGCGACCACATTGCCGATGGCGTTGTTTTTCAGATGCGCCATCAAATTCTTGCGCTCGCTGTTGTAGCCATCCCACTGGTCGCAATTGAGCAGAAAGCGCGTGAAGAACGGCGCCAGCGCCGCTTGCTGGCCCGACGCGGCGACAAAGCTGGACGCCGCGCCCTTGGCCTGCACGTCGGGCTTGATCCAGCCGAAGGCGATCACTTGCGCGGCGGCCGCAGGCGAGCCGCTGTTGTAGGCGGCTACCGTGATGCCGGCCTGGGCCGCGCTCAAGCCGGCTCCGACGGCAGCGGCGCCCTGCGCGCCGGCGTTGGCGGGCGCGCCGGCAATCGCCATGGCCGCCGCCTGCGCCACGGACTGCGATGCACCGGCCGTCGAGGCGGCCACGATGGCGCAGGCCAGCGGCACGCTGCCGCCCACCAGCGGCAAGGTGCTGGCGATGGCCTGGCCCACGTTCGACATGGCGCCCAGCGCCAGCAAGGTGGCAATCGCATCCGTGCCATTCAAGCCCATGCGCAGCAGGGACACTTCATTGCCCCACAGTTTCCAGGTGGACGTCGCCGCCTTCATCTTGCCCTTCCACCAGTCGCGCTGGGTGCTGCCCAGCATGCCGACAGCCGCCAGCGGGTCGGCGCCGGCCTTGGTGGCAGCCGCCATTTTCTGCCCTTCCACGCTGTCGAACAGCGCCTGCGGCACCAGGTAGCGGCTGCCGATGCTGCCCAGCGGCTTGCCCGTGGCCGGGTTGATCGTCGATTCGGCGATCGCGTGGTCAGCGCGGTACAGGCGCTCGTCCGTCATCACCAGCTGCATCAGTTTGCCGAACTGGAAATCGCGGTAGATCTGGATGTTCTGGAACGTTGTCGCGGCCGCATCGAACGTGACGTCGGCCGGCATGTATTCGAACCATGCCTGGTTGGCGCTGCGGCGGCGGGCCGGCTGGTGCAAATCGCTGCCATCAAGCGCCGCGATACCTTCGTAGGTGGAGGCATCCTGCCAGGCGTCGTCCGTGAATTCATGGTCGTCCCAGATGGCGATGAAGGCAAAGCGCTCGTGCACGGCTTGCAGGCGCGTATCGGTGCGGTATTTCTTGTACAGGTAGCGGTAATCGGCCACCGTGGTCGCGTATTTCGCGCCGGACGTGCCGCTTTTATACGTGCCGTCGGGTAGTTTGAGCTGGTCGTGGCGGCTTTCCACGGCACCGCTCTGGAAGGCCTCGCCCACCGTTTCATAGATGTAATCGCCCAGGTGGACGATGAAATCGAGCGATTCGTTGGCGGCGATGTGCGACAGCGCGCCCCAATGGTTGATGCTCCAGTCCTGGCACGTCAGGTAGGCGAACTGCAGCTGCGACACGTCGCTGGTCGCGGCGGGCGCCGTCTTGAAGCGGCCCACATTGGAGCGCACGTCGCCGGCGATGAACTGGTAAAAATACACCTGGCCCGGCTGCAGGCCCGTCACCTTGTGGCGCAGCGTATTGTCGAAATCGGCTTTCAGGGGCAGCTTGGCGTCGACGATGGGCGTGCCGGCCAGGGCCGTATTGCCGCCCAGGGCGGACGTATTGTCGCTGGCGCTGACGATCAGGCGCACGGCCACGTCCGACTTGCCGGCCACGGCGGGCGCGACGGCGTCGAAACTGGCGGGCACGACGCGCGTCCACAGCATGGCGCTATCCGGACGCGGGTCGCCCGAGGCCACGCTTTGCGGGAATTTCCAGTCGCTGCCCGAGGCCAGCGGCACGCCAGGATCGCTGTGATCGGTGCTGCCGCAGGCGGCAAGGCCGACGGTGGCCACGGAAACCGTAATAAAGCCGCCCAATTTCAGAAATTGCCGCCTGTCCATTTGACTTGCCATGATGTCGCGCCCTCGATATGGTGAAAGCGCGTCACTTTAGCAACAGATTGTGTCATCCTGATGACGGAGCCATGCCGCTTCGCAGGGGGCCGATATGCTAAAATGTCGGCCACAATTGAACACCCGTCTAAGGAAGATTCGACATGGCAGGACATAGCAAATGGGCCAATATCAAGCATAAAAAGGCTGCCACCGATGCCAAGCGCGGCAAAATCTGGACGCGCCTGATCAAGGAAATCACGGTCGCGGCCCGCATGGGCGGCGCCGACGCCATCACCAATCCGCGCCTGCGCCTGGCCGTCGACAAGGCGGCTGACGCCAATATGCCGAAAGACAACGTCCAGCGCGCGATCAACCGCGGCAGCGGCGGCGTCGATGGCGCCAACTATGAAGAAGTGCGCTACGAAGGCTACGGCGTGGGCGGCGCGGCCGTCATCGTCGAATGCATGACCGACAACAAGGTCCGCACGGTGGCCGAGGTGCGCAACGCCTTCAACAAGAACGGCGGCAACATGGGCAACGAAGGCTCCGTCGCCTTCATGTTCCAGCATTGCGGCCAGCTGCTGTTCGCGCCGGGCACCGACGAAGACAAGCTGATGGAAGCGGCCCTGGAAGCGGGTGCCGACGACGTCATCGCCGATGAAGAAGGCGGCTTCGAAGTGGTCACGCCCGTGCACGATTTCGCCGCCGTCAAGGAAGCGCTGGAAGCGGCCGGCTTCAAGGCCGAAGTGGCCGAAGTCATCATGAAGCCGGCGACGGAAACCGTCTACGCGGGCGACGACGCCGTCAAGATGCAAAAACTGATCGATGCGCTGGAATTGCTGGACGATGTCCAGGAAGTCTTCACCAACGCCCTCATCGAAAACTAGGCACGGGGTAAAAAAGTCCATGGCGGCGTTGCATGGCCTCGCCGTACTAGCCGTACTGTCTTCGGCCATGCGCCTTGCCCTGAACATTTTTACCGCGTGCCAGGCAATATGTTAAACAAGGGCGGCACCGCCGCCCTGCAACCCACACTGAACGAACGGTCCCTATGAAAATTCTGGTAGTCGGCTCTGGCGGCCGCGAACACGCCCTGGCCTGGAAACTGGCCCAGTCCGAACGCATACAGATGGTGTATGTCGCACCGGGCAACGGCGGCACCGCGCGCGATGCGCGC
Source organism: Janthinobacterium aestuarii (assembly GCF_046113285.1). Taxonomy (NCBI): domain Bacteria; kingdom Pseudomonadati; phylum Pseudomonadota; class Betaproteobacteria; order Burkholderiales; family Oxalobacteraceae; genus Janthinobacterium; species Janthinobacterium aestuarii. The sequence continues at coordinate 1,156,566 of NZ_CP142524.1, read as the reverse complement.
CTGGTCAATCTCGACATCAGCGACCCGCAATTGCTGGCCGACTTCGTTCAGCAGGAACACATCGGCCTGACCGTCGTCGGCCCGGAAGTGCCGCTGGCGGCCGGCATCGTCAACCTGTTCCGCTCGCGCGGCCTGAAAATCTTCGGCCCGACCAAAGAAGCGGCACAGCTGGAGTCGTCGAAGGACTTCGCCAAGGCCTTCATGCAGCGCCACGGCATCCCGACGGCCGCCTACCAGACGTTTTCCGACGTCGCTCCCGCGCATGCCTACGTCGACGCCATGGGCGCGCCGATCGTCATCAAGGCCGACGGCCTGGCCGCCGGCAAGGGCGTCGTCGTTGCCATGACCCTGGAAGAAGCGCACCAGGCGGTCGACATGATGCTGTCCGATAACCAGTTCGGCGACGCCGGCGCGCGCATCGTCATCGAGGAATTCCTCGCCGGCGAAGAAGCGAGCTTCATCGTCATGTGCGACGGCAAGAACATCCTGCCGCTGGCCACCAGCCAGGATCACAAGCGCCTGAAGGATCACGACCAGGGCCCGAACACGGGCGGCATGGGCGCGTATTCGCCAGCGCCGATCGTCACGCCGGCCATGCATGCGCGCGTCATGCGCGAAATCATCGTTCCGACCATCCAGGGCATGGCCAAGGACGGCATCACGTTCACGGGCTTCCTGTACGCGGGCCTGATGATCGACGACAAGGGCACGCCGAAGACGCTGGAATTCAACTGCCGCATGGGCGACCCGGAAACGCAACCCATCATGGCGCGCCTGAAGACCGACCTGGTCACCGTCATGGAACACGCCGTCAACGGCACGCTGGACGCCGTGGAACTGGAATGGGACCGCCGCACGGCCGTTGGCGTCGTGATGGCCGCCGCCGGCTACCCTGACGATCCCGTCAAGGGCACGCCGATCGGCGACATCCCGGCCGAAACGCCGGACGCCGTCACCTTCCATGCGGGCACCCGCATCGACGGCGAACGCCTGGTCACCAACGGCGGGCGCGTGCTGTGCGTGGTGGGCCTGGGCGACAGCATCAAGATGGCGCAGAAGCAGGCATATGAAACCGTGGAAAAAATCCATTTCGACGGCGCGCAGTACCGCCGCGACATCGGCTGGCGCGGCCTGAAGCACTAAGCACCCAGCACGCCGCTTTGCGGAAAACGGCGGGGCCGGCGCGGAAGTCATCCGCCCCGGCCCCGTTCATATTGGCGCGCCGGGAAAACCGGCGTTGCGCTAAGATGCAGCCCATGTCCAGCCCCAGCAAACTCCACCCCGCCCTCGCCCAGGTGCGCCAGCTCGGCCTGATCACGGACGATGAACTCGACGACGCCATCGCCGAACTGGACATTATCGAACTGCAACGCAGCCATAACGAAGAAGAGGATATCGACGTGCCGGAGCTGGCCGCTGACGCGGGGCTGGTCGACACCCTGGCATGGCTGCTGCTCACGGACCTGCTGCCGCAGCACGGCTTCCTGCAGCGGGTGCGCGACCTGCCGCGCCAGCATGGCGGCGCGGCCCTGCTCGAGCGCCAGCAACTGGCCGCCGACGCGCTGCGGCAAGTCAACCGCCAGGCCATTGACACCCTGTACGACGAGGACCTGATCGACCAGTGGCAGCGCGACGCCGCGCACGCCAGCTTGCCTGCGGACCGCCTGCTCGCCTCGCCGGTTGCCGCCCTGTGCGACATGCTCCGGCAAGGCACCTTGTCCGCGCCCCAATTTGAAGCGCTGCGCCTGCGCGCCCGCCAGCGCGGCTCGGAACTGGCCGTCATCATCGTCGACGCCGCCGCGCGCCAGACCCGCCGCGAGCTGCCCGCCCATGCGCGCCCTGGAACCTGGGTGAAGGCCGCGCTGATACTGCTGGTACTGGCCTTTGCGGCCAGCGCCATGATCAGCAAGCAAGTGCCCAGTCCCGCCGCCTCCACCGCTGAGCAGGGCGCCGAACGGCATGATCTGCAGCAGCGCGCCGCGCAGGCCGTGGAAAGTGCGCGCCTGCCCGGCGCCGGACCGGACCTGTCCGTCACCGTGGAGCAGGACGGCGCCGCGCCGCCGGCGCGCTGAACCACGGCGCACTTCCCGCGCCGGCGGTGATGATGGCATACTGCCGTTTTGCCACCAATGCGGGGAAACCATGGCCTGGAATGAAGGATACGTGTCGGATATCGAGTACACCAACGGTTTTTACAGCGACCTGAGTCCGCATCACCTCAATTTCAGCTGCATCCTCAACGGCATCGAACCGGTCCCCCTGGACCAACCCTACACCTACTTTGAACTGGGCTTCGGGCGCGGCCAGACGCTCAACGTGCTGGCCGCCGCCAACCCTAACGGCCAGTTCTACGGCAACGATTTCAATCCGGCCCATGTCGCCGGCGCACGCGCCCTGGCGGCAAAGGCACAGTTGGGCAATCTGACCCTGCTGGAGAACAGCTTTGAAGAATTGGCGCAGGGCCGCGTGGCCGATCTGCCGCAGTTCGACTTCATTACCCTGCATGGCATCTACACCTGGGTCAACCGGGAGAACCGCCAGCACATCGTCGACTTCATCGCGCGCTACCTGAAACCGGGCGGCATCGTTTCGCTCAGCTATAACGCCATGCCGGGATGGAGTTCCGCCCTGCCGCTGCAACGCCTGCTGCTGGAGTTTGCCGCCAGCTTCCCCGGCCGCAGCGACATGCAAATGCAGGCTGGCATCGCCTATGTGCAACAGCTGCAGAATCTGCAGGCTGGCTACATCGCGGACAATCCCGCACTCGCGCCGCGCCTCAATGCGCTCATCAACAGCGATCCCCATTACAGCGTGCATGAGTATCTGAACCAGGACTGGGAACCGCTGTACCACGCCGACGTGATGCGCGATGTGGCGCGCGCCAAGCTCGATTTTGCCGGCTCCGCCGACCTGCCTTTGGCCTTTCCCGAGCTGTACCTGAACGCCGACCAGCAAGCCACCATCGACTTGCTGCCCGATGCGGCCAGGCGCGAAACGATGAAGGATTATTTTCTCAATACCAGCTTCCGCAAGGACGTGCTGGTACGGGGCGCGCGCCGCATGGGGGCCGTGCGCCAGGCCGAATGTTACGCCGACGTGCACCTGGCCATGCTGGTACCGCGCGCAAAAATGACCTTCACCTTCCAGACCAAGGCGGGCGTCGTGACAGGCAACGAGCAGGTCTACGGCGCCGTCTGCGACGCGCTGGCCAACGGCCCGCATAGCCTGGCCGAATTGGCCGCACTGCCCTCCTTGCCCGGACAGAGCGTGCAAAGCCTGGCGGAGGTGGCGGCCATGCTCGTCACCGGCGGCCAGGTCGTGATGTATTTCCCGAGTCAGGCGCACGCCGACAGCGGCGACGCAGCCGCGCGCCGCCTGAACCAGACCGTCGGCGCGCAGCAGCGCTACGGCGACGACTACCGCATCCTGTGCTCGCCATTGACAGGCAGCGGTATCGATACGGAATTCATCGACCGGCTGCTGTTTTCGCTGCTGACCCAGGAGCGGGAGCAGCCGGACCTGGCCACCCTGCAGGCGCAGGCGGCCACCGCCATGGGGCGCTGCGGGCGCCGCCTGCTCAAGGATGGCGCTGCATGCGCCGACGAGGCGGCGCACCAGCAGCTGCTCAACGCGGCCATCGAGGAATTCATGCGGGACACGCTGCCCGTGCTGCAGCAATTGCGCGTGCTGTAGAAGGCGCTGGCCGCGGACGGTGTGCGCGGCCAGCCCAAAACCACAGCGCAAGCGCCGCCCTATCACAAAAACGCGTAACAGGGTACAATCCGTCCTTACTTTTTTATTTCGGCCTCGTCGGCCCACGCGATGTCGTCAACTCCCTCTCCTTCGGCCGTCAAGGCCTACTTGCTCGATTTGCAAAACCGTATCGTGCAGGCGCTCGAAGCGCAGGACGGCAAGCCCTTCCTGACCGATGCCTGGCAGCGCCCCGAGGGCGGCGGCGGCATTTCGCGGCTGATCGAGGAAGGCAATGTGTTCGAGCGGGGCGGCGTGAATTTTTCGCACGTCACCGGCGCCGCATTGCCGCCATCGGCCGCGGCCGCGCGCCCTGAACTCGGCGGCAAGGCATGGGAAGCGATGGGCGTGTCGCTGGTGCTGCATCCGCGCAATCCGTATGCGCCCACGGTCCACATGAATGTGCGCTTTTTCAGTACCGTCAATGCCAGTGGCGAACCCGTATGGTGGTTCGGCGGCGGCATGGACCTGACGCCGTACTACGGCGACGCGGGCGATGTGAAGCACTTTCACCAGGTGTGCCATGACGCGCTGGCGCCGTTCGGCGGCGAACTGCATCCGAAGTTCAAGCAGTGGTGCGACGATTATTTCTACCTGAAGCACCGGCGCGAAGCGCGCGGCGCCGGCGGGATCTTCTTCGACGATTTCAACGCCCTGGGCTTTGACGACAGCTTTGCCATGCTGCGCAGCGCAGGCGACGCCTTCATCGACGCCTATGTGCCGATCCTGGCGCGCCGCAAGGACACGCCGTACGGCGAACGCGAACGCGATTTCCAGTGCTACCGACGCGGACGCTATGTCGAGTTCAACCTGGTGTTCGACCGCGGCACCCTGTTCGGCCTGCAATCGGGTGGACGCACCGAGGCGATCCTGATGTCGATGCCGCCCCTGGTCAAGTGGCGCTATGACTGGCACCCGGAAGCGGGCAGTCCCGAAGCGGCGTTGTATACTGACTTCCTCGTGCATCGCGACTGGCTGCAGGCGTGAAGGAAAGTGGTACGGCATGCGTGGCGCTACTCGGTGGCAGCTACGATCCGGTGCACATGGGCCACGTCGCGCTGGGCACGCATTTTTCCAGCCTGCTGCACGCCGACGAACTGCGCGTGATTCCGGCCGGCGCGCCCTGGCAAAAGAGCAAGCTGGGCGCCACCGGCCAGCAGCGCGCCGAGATGGCCAGCCTGGCCTTTGCAGGCCTGCCCCTGCCTGTGGTGATCGACCGCCAGGAAATCGAGCGCAGCGAACATGGCCAGGCCAGCTACACCATCGATACCTTGCGCCAGGTACGCGCCGAGCTGGGACCGCGCGCTTCCATCGTTTTCCTGATGGGCGCCGACCAGCTGCAGCGGCTCGCGACATGGCGCGAATGGCAGCAATTATTTGAATACGCGCATATCTGCGTCGCGGCCCGCCCCGGCTTCGCGCTGAATGACACAGCAGTACCGCAAGTGGTCGCCGACGAGTTTTCGCGCCGCCTGGGGTCTCTGAAAAGCATCCGCAACACGCCGCACGGTCTGACTTATCTGGCACAGGACTTCGCGGTGGATATCTCCGCCACCGAAATACGTGCGGCATTACAACGGGGGAATCGGGCAAACTCGCTTCTTTCCCCGCTAGTGCTAGACTATATTGAACAACATAATTTATACAAAAGCTAAATGGACATCAAAAAACTGCAAACCCTCGTCGTTGACGCCCTGGAAGACGTCAAAGGCCAAGACATCGCCGTCTTCGAAACGAGTCATCTGACCAGCCTGTTCGACCGCATCGCGATCGTCTCCGGTACCTCGAACCGTCAAACCAAGGCGCTGGCCGCCTCGGTGCGCGACAAGGTCAAGGACGCTGGCGGTCAAATCATCGGCATGGAAGGCGAGGAAACCGGTGAATGGGTGCTGGTCGATCTGGGCGACATGATCGTCCACATCATGCAAGCACCTATCCGCGCCTACTACCGCCTGGAAGAAATCTGGGGCGACACCCCGGTCAAGCTGGGCGCCGCCAAGCGCGCGCCGAAAAAAGCGGCCGGCGACGAGCCGAAAAAGGTCAGCGGCCATCTGGCGGCAAGCAAGGCCAATGTGGAAGCTTCGCCCGTGATCGAAAAGAAAGCGCCAGCGAAGAAAGCCACCGCTGCCACCGCCGCCAAGAAAGCCCCGGCGAAAAAAGCCACCGCTTCCAAAGCCGTCGGCAAGACCGTGAAAGTCGCGCCTACCAAGACCGAAGCAGCTGCCGTGAAAGCGCTGAAAGCGCTGCCGGAGAAAAAAGTGCGCGCCCCACGCGCGGCCAAGCCGGCAGCCGATGCTGCACCGGAAAAAACCGTGATCAAGCGTATCAAAAAAGTCGAAGCGTAAGCCTCGATGCAGCTCATCATCGCTGCGGTCGGCCATAAAATGCCGGCCTGGATAGAGACGGGCTTCGCGGAATACGCGAAGCGCATGCCGCCGGAATTGCGCATCGTGCTGAAAGAAATCAAGCCGGTGGAGCGCTCCGGCAGCAAGACCGCCGCCACGGCGATGGCGCTCGAACGCGAGCGCATCGAAGCCGTCCTGCCCAAGGGCGTGCGCATCATCGCCCTCGACGAACGCGGCAAGGATCTGACCAGCGTCGGCCTGTCGCAGCAATTGATGGCGTGGCAGCAGGATGGCCGCGACACGGCTTTCCTGATCGGCGGGGCCGACGGCCTCGATCCGCAACTCAAGGCGCGTGCCGAAGGCATGCTGCGCATTTCCAGCATGACCTTGCCGCACGGCGTGGTGCGCGTGATCCTCGCCGAGCAGCTCTATCGTGCCTGGTCGATCACGCAAAACCACCCTTACCACCGTGTCTGAACTCCCCCATGAAAACGGCTGATCACAAGATCTACCTCGCCTCCAAAAGCCCGCGCCGGCGCGAACTGCTGCGCCAGATCGGCATCGATTTCGAATTGCTGCTGCTGCGCAGCGACGGCCCGCGCGGCGCCGACGTCACCGAGGAAGTCCTCCCCGGCGAATCGGCGCTCGACTATGTCGCCCGCGTGTCGAATGAAAAAGCCGCCTTCGCCTGGGACCTGGTGCGCCGCCGCCACCTGACCCCGCGCCCCGTGCTGGCGGCCGACACCACCGTCACCATCGACGGCGTCATCCTCGGCAAGCCGGCCGACCGGGCGGAAGCTGTGGCGATGCTGCAGCAGCTGTCGGGCCGCACGCACGAGGTGCTGACCTCGATCGCCGTGCACTACAAGGATTTCGCCGAACAGCGCACGCAGGTATCGCAAGTGCGCTTCGGCGTGCTCTCGCCCGCCTCGATCGCCGCCTATTGCGCCACGCCGGAACCGTACGACAAGGCCGGCGGCTACGGCATCCAGGGCAGCGCCGCGCTGTTCGTCGAGCATATCGAAGGCAGCCATTCCGGCATCATGGGCCTGCCCCTGTACGAAACTGCACAGTTGCTACGGCTGGCAGGTTTGCCCCTGCCCTGATCCCGGGTATGATGTCATTCGTTGCCTCCACTCCCGCGCCCCCATGAACGAAGACATCCTGATCAATATCACGCCGCAAGAAACGCGCGTCGCCCTCATCCTGCAGGGCGCCGTGCAGGAATTGCACATCGAGCGCACGCTCACGCGCGGCCTGGCCGGCAATGTGTACTCCGGCAAAGTGGTGCGGGTGTTGCCGGGCATGCAGTCGGCCTTCATCGACATCGGCCTGGAACGCGCCGCCTTCCTGCACGTGGCCGACATCTGGGAAGCGCGCGGCCACGACGGCCAGAACGCGACGCCGGCGCCGATCGAAAAAATCCTGTTTGACGGCCAGGTGCTGACGGTGCAGGTGATCAAGGACCCGATCGGCACGAAAGGCGCGCGCCTGTCGACGCAGATTTCCATCGCCGGGCGCATGCTGGTCTATCTGCCGCAAGACAAGCACATCGGCATCTCGCAGAAAATCGAAAAGGAAGCGGAGCGCGAACAGCTGCGCGTGCGCCTGCAAAGCCTGCTGCCGCCCGATGAAAAAGGCGGCTACATCGTGCGCACCATGGCCGAAGACGCGTCCGACGCGGACCTGAAGGCGGACGTCGACTACCTGAGAAAAACCTGGAGCACGATCACGCACGGCGCGCGCACGCGTCCCGCCACCAGCCTGCTGCACCAGGACTTGAGCCTGGCGCAGCGCGTGCTGCGCGACTTCGTCGGCGATGAAACGGCCACCATCCAGGTCGATTCGCGCGAAAACTATGTAAAACTGCGCGAATTCGCGGAAATCTACACGCCCAGCGAACTGACGCGCCTGCAGCACTACACGGGCGAGCGCCCCCTGTTCGACCTGTACGGCGTGGAAGAAGAGATCTTGCGCGCGCTGGGCCGCCGCGTGGATTTGAAGTCCGGCGGCTACCTGATCGTCGACCAGACGGAAGCGATGACCACCATCGACGTCAACACGGGCGGTTTTGTCGGCGGGCGCAATTTCGCCGACACGATCTTCAAGACCAACCTGGAAGCGGCGCACGCCATCGCGCGCCAGCTGCGCCTGCGCAACCTGGGCGGCATCATCATCCTCGACTTCATCGACATGGACAACGCCGAGCACCGCAGCGCCGTGCTGGCCGAACTGAAACGCACCTTGTCGCGCGACCGCACCAAGGTGTCGGTGAGCAACTTCTCGCCGTTGGGCCTGGTGGAAATGACGCGCAAGCGCACGCGCGAATCGCTGGCCCACATCTTGTGCGAACCGTGCCCCGCCTGCGCCGGCAAGGGACAAGTGAAGACTTCGCGCACGATCTGCTATGAAATTCTGCGCGAACTGCTGCGCGAGGCAAAACAGTTCAACCCGCGCGAATTCCGCATTCTCGCCTCGCAGGAAGTGGTCGATCTGTTTTTGGAAGAGGAATCGCAGCACCTGGCCATGCTGGGCGACTTCATCGGCAAGAAAATCTCGCTGCAGGTGGAGAACGCCTACCACCAGGAGCAGTACGACGTGATTTTGATGTGATATATTCTTCCTTTAAAATCAAATACTTGAATAAATTTTTTTGCAAAAATAGTCTATAACTACACGTTTAGCTACACACAATTCCGTTGCTTCAGATTATCTAAATCGCAGGAAAATACTACAAGCCAGAGAAAAACGATTAATGGAAAAGTTCTACAACCTGGCGCGGAATGGCTTGCGCCTTAAGCTGAGCACAGGTGCAACACCATTTGAATTAAATAAAGAGGAGGCAAGTTACGGCCCAGACGATTGGGCCTGGCTATTCCTCCGGCTCAACAGCGAATATGGGGAGGCTTACAAAGGTCATGTCGCTGATGAAGATGAAGATCTATCCCACTCGCTGAGTGAACAACCACCTGGCCTTAAGCTGGACCACGATGGCGCTTGCGCTTCAGAATTCGGGCTACCGGTCTGGTTGTCGCCAGAGGAGCAAGAACTGCCCAAGCTCATCGAGAAAAATGACTCGTGGTTTTTCCCTCTGAAACGCCCTATCTCGGAGGACTACCGCCGCACTGAAGTAAGCAGCAAGCATTACAAACGGCAATCGTCAGGCTACTCGCGCCAGCTGGACCGATATCCGCATATCCTCGCCAACGAAGCATTGTTCGGATATCGCAAGCCGCCGTACGTTCCCATTCCGCAATTTCAGCAGGTGCGGCACTCACATCCCTCAAACAAGCCTTCATTGAAGGCACCTGCCCCCTTTGACGCAATGACGCTGGGCCTCGTCGGGTCGCGATTGATTGCAGCATTCCTCCTGATGGACAGGTATCAGCACTTGCTGACTTGGCAGAGAAAATGCGCAAAGCATTGATGGCCGAGGGATGGAAGAGCAATAGAGAAAGCAGGGACTTCGAGGTCGTGCACACGACAAAAAGCGATGCTTTTCAGCATATGAAGTTTTTTCGCGCTGCAAACTCCACAGACAAGATCCAGCAGCATGAGGTGGTATGGCGGGCTGTTCTGATTGATTCACTCGGTCCGATAGGACTTCAGCAAGAAATCCTTTTATCAGAACTCAACCGCATACATCTTGACCTGATAGCCAAAGGGCTGGCTAAGGAACCTCGCTTCCAGCGCTTCAAAAACACCCTGTCATCTAATCAGCGGGTTAGCGTGGGGGATAATAAAAAAGACGATGCCTTCCCAAGTAGCACCAGCTACCTGAAAGCCCTGCATACGTTGGCACAGCTCACACTGCAAGGTTACGACGACCCCACAGAAATCGCCGGGATAATCGGTATTTTCGCGTCACGCAACCATTACATAAGCGACTGGGCCCGACATTTCCATGCCAATTTGGAATCCCACATCCTAGATGCCGTACAGATCGTACAGATGGTTAATAGCGGCTATCGCATGTTAACTCATGACCAACGACCAATCCCGGCCACATAGAAGCTCCTTAAAAATCAATATTTAGCACAAATCCCGCCTCTTTGCAAATGCCAAGAGGCGTTTTTCGTTTTGCTCTCCGTTTACTGCGCCACTTCTTAGCAGATGCCCGGCAATGGGCAAACCTGGACAATCTGAACTCGATTCGGGCCTGAATCTTTCCAGAAACCGCTAGGAGTTAAATATGAAAAACGCTACCACTGTACTTCGCCCAGAGCTAGTCGAGTTCGTGAAACGTGCTCACAACACTTCCAACGACCGCATGCTGCGCCTGCCTCAGGTTAAGGCCAAAATCGGATACGCCGCATCGACAATTTGGAAAGGAGTAAAAGAAGGCACCCTGCCTGCGCCGATATCACTCGGCCCACGCTCCGTCGCATGGAGAGAGTCAGAGCTGCAAGCATGGATCGATGCAAGCACCTACGTATCCCGCTCCAAATGCAGCATCGACATGAAACTGCTCATCTCCGTGCTGACCGCAGCGTCTCGAGCGGGAGAAGTCCATTTTAAAAAAGGCTACCGCGCTCTTGATGTCGGAAGGGATAGAACGTACGAGGTAATCGATCAGATTTGTGGTGACGAATCAATCGAGTTGATCTGCGCGGTGTTCGACGTAGCGCGGTCATGCCTGTATGCATATCGGGAGCGCGCCCGCCACATTGATGTTGAGCGCATGGCATTGCGTAGCCGCGTGCACGAGCTGTTCGTCGAGAGTCGCAGTTCGGCGGGAAGCCGCAGCATCATGGGCATGATGCGCGAGGAAGGCACAGCAATTGGCCGCTTCAAAGTCAGTCGTTTGATGGAAGAGTTGGGGCTGATCTGCAAGCAGCCTGGCAGCCATGCCTATAAGCAGGCTACGGTGGAGCGGGTCGATATTCCGAACCACCTCAATCGTGAATTCACAGTCGAGGCGCCAAATCAGGTCTGGTGCGGGGACATCACCTATGTCTGGGCGCAAGGCCGATGGTATTACTTGGCAGTGGTGTTGGATTTGTTCGCTCGCCGAGCGGTGGGCTGGGCATTCTCGCTACGACCCGACGCCGACCTTGTTGTGCAAGCGCTGGAAATGGCTTACGAGCAGCGAGGTCGACCACAGGGGCTGCTGTTGCATTCGGATCAAGGTAGCCAGTACGCCAGTCGAAAATTCCGTCAGCGCTTATGGCGTTATCGGATACGACAGAGCATGAGCCGGCGGGGAAATTGCTGGGATAACTCCCCGATGGAACGGCTGTTCCGCAGCGTCAAAACGGAATGGCTGCCGTCAACTGGTTACATGACGGCACAGGAAGCACAACGGGACATTAGCCATTACCTGATGCACCGGTATAACTGGATACGGCCACATCAGTTCAACCAGGGACTGCCACCGGCCGTCGCCGAAGAAAAACTTAACGTAGTGTCCGGGATGGGTTGACCACTACAATGACGGTGTGGAAGTGGACTGATTGAACAACGTTTACCGGCCCGGCTAGTTGACGGGCCAGGTAACTAATTCAACATCCTGTCAAGGGCCTCAAGAAATAGTTCTGATGTGTTCTCAGCTTGGATTGCGGTATGAATTATTTGATAATTATCAACCGATACCAAAATTTGTACCTTGAGATCATTAAAAAAAGTAGCAAAAAATAATATATAAGTTATATTTACCCGACGCGCCTATCGGGAGCAATTAGTGCTAAACAAAAACATTCATTTCGTAGTCAAAGAATTTCTCCTGACGACTAGTCTAATCGCGATAAACGCACTTGCACAAAATTCCCAGGCGCAACAAAATTGTCACGTATATTTTACTAACGATTCTTACATTTTAACTCACGAAGCTATTTTGGTGTTAAACGATCTTGTCTTCAATATTAGCTCTTCCGGTCCAAGCTTGATAACTATAGTTGGACATTCCGATCGTACAGGACGCGCTACCTATAACCTTAAATTATCGAAAAGACGTGCGTTCGCTGTAGACCATTTTTTAAAAAAATCGATTAAGACAGCCAATTATAGATTTCAAGTTAGTTGGCAGGGTGAAATAAACCCACCATTTCCAACCAAGGATGGAGTACCGGAGCCGTACAACAGATGCGTCAGAGTGACGTTAAATAAAAATTAAGGAGAAGTGACATGGCTATAACAGAAGTTGACGTTTTGACAGATTACGGAATTACGCTAGATCACTTTTATAGCATAGTAAAAAAAGGAATGGGCCAGCTTGCGGCAAATTCTTATCTGCAAATTCAAGCAACTGCAGTGCCCTTCGATATTAGCAAAGAGTATATTTACTATTCGTTGGGGAATATTGGTCAGTATGGTGATATGACTATTGCACCGCTGCCAGTTTCAAATTTACTGCTAACCAATCCATTGGCGCTTCTTTCTGTGGAATATTATGCATTTATTTCGGAGCTGTTGGCCTTAGTGGAGATTAAGGAACTTGACCCAGCCACGTTAGTTCTAATCGATAAATATACTACGGCGAACACCAATCTCCAGAGCCATATTAACATTCTAAGGCAACGTCTCTATTTAAATTGGCAGATCTTCGCCGACTCGACGATGACTCCCAAGGGCGATCTAGTTGCCCTACAGCACTGGCTTGATGGGCAGCCGGACAGTACCGAAATATACTCATCCGAAAAGACGATGCACCGCAATCAGGCTCTGATAGAGGGTCTACGAATCAGACAATACCCAGATCCTTCGCACCAACAGGTTGTGGATGCCTTCGCTAAGTTCTGCAGTCCGGCATCCCGTACTCGCTATCCTCGTTATGACGACCGCATGTACATGGAAGAACAAGCTAAGTTTAACCCAGTTTATTTTGCGCGCCTTGCGGATAACGACTCTTCTGCATTCGCTAATCGGCAGATAACGCGCGTGCTCCCAACTATCGACACAATTTCAACCGGTCAGACTGGCCAGTTCACAGACGCAGTAAGTAAGCTCAGCCAAGCGAACTCTTCAATTACGACTGATTGGAATGCTTCAGGAAGTGGTGGATGGGGGCCGATTTCGTTCAAGGCTAATGCATCTAGTCACCAAGCCATCAAGGACGATTTTAAACATACACAATCAATCACGGTCGCCGCAAAGTCGCTGCAAGCGCTTCAATTGGATATGTCTGCTTGGTTCACAGCTAGCCTTTTCACACATCCACTACTTGCGCCAAATCGTCGCGTATTCGAGCGTTTTCTAGGCTTGAAAGGGACGCTCCGTTATTTGCCAACCCATCTCATCGTTGCCCGCGGGTTTCGGTTGGAATTCCACTCTCAGCAAGATTGGGCGCACGATTATAAATCTGACTTTTCCGTCGGCGGATCAGCTTCGGCTACGTTTTTCGGCATAGGTTGGGGTGGAGGCGGTAGCTACAGCAAAAGCGTACATGAGCAACAAGTTGAACAACGCGGGCATGATTTAGTACTTGATGACGGGGAAAATATCCGACTGATAGGCTATAACGTTGTGGAAAACGTAGGATTTTTGAATGCTGTAGAAGCACTAACCCGGGATGCGGTAGGACGTGCATTTGGTTGAAAAATTTTGATATGCTAGACATGTAAAAAGGGCAATCTGATGCTTGCCCTTTAGAAACGACCATAATTTTTGTTAGTGCGATGCTTGGAGAATTAGTAATGTAAAAAATCGCCGCTAGATTCTTGGCCCCAGCAGAAAACCAAGTAACGGAAAATACAGGTCAGGTCTGAATACGACGCGACATTAATAGTGATACAAAGACCTATCTGTCTAGAAGCCATTTCATATCGTCAATTCCCAATGTACACGCTTGAAGAAAATAGTGTATCCACTATTTGAGACAGCAGTTTAAGCTATGGTCCTCAACGGAGGATAACGGGCAATGACGGAAGCAAAGAAGCGGAAAGTGCACAAGGTCATTCTGGAGGCCGTTCGCGGCGTCAAGACGGTGACGGAGATCGCACAATAGTTCGGCGTGCGTCAGGTGCTGGTAGGCCTGTGGGAAAAGGAAATCCTGGAGAACGCCGGTGCGTTGTTCGATACCAAGCGCGGCCACAAGCCGATCGATGAAAGCATCCCCGAGGACAAGCTGTACGGCGAGATCGGTCGGCTAAAGATGGGAGTGGACTGACTTAAAAAAACTGGGGCCGTGAGCCGGAAAGCGCGCTTGGGCTGGAACCGCTTGAAGAGGAGTAATCCGATGGCGATTGTGGCATTCATGGCAGAGAAAAATTCTGCAATGGAAAGATAACAGCCATTTTGCCCAGTACTTGCTACGTCAACTGACTATCGATAATGGTGGCTTTTCGATAGCTAATGTCGAAACTAATTCATTATGTAATTGACACTGTAATGCGGGTCAAATAAAATTCACCGAAACGCGTTTATCAAGGCGCGCCAAACTAAGTAACGGTTTAAAAACTTTATAGCAACTTTCAGGTCAAAGCATCTTTGATGTTTTGGAGTGATTGACGATGTGGACGCAAGAGAATCGAAGCCGGCATCAGCAGGTGAGGACGGCACTTAAACGTGGCTATCCCACAGATGTGAAAGATGAAGAGTGGCGTCTGATCGCACCGCTGCTGCCAAGGCAAGCGAAGACGGGAAGACCTCGCAAAACGGATTTGCGCACGGTGATCAATGCGCTGCGTTACATGGTACGGTCCGGATGCGAGTGGCGCATGCTGCCAAATGATTTCCCGCCGTATCAGACGGTTTATTACTGGTTTCGGCGGCTGATGCGGCGCATGCTGTTTCGTACCATTCATGACTTGGCGCTGATGCTCGATCGTATGTGCAATGAACGGGAGGTGCTGCCGAGTGCCGGTGTTGTCGATAGCCAGAGCGTGAAAGCGCCAGGGGCACGAACAAGAGGCTATGACGCCCACAAGAAACTCAGCGGGCGCAAACGCCATATCGCGGTCGACACGGACGGTCGCTTACTGGCGATGAACCTGACCCCAGCCGATATTGCCGACTCCACTGGTGCTCAGATGGTGCTCGACGGCCTGATTAAACGCTGGCCATGGGTGAAGCATCTGTTTGGGGATGCGGCATATGACCGCAAACAGTTGATGGACAAGGCTGCGTTTCTTGACTTCACGGTGGAAGTCGTGCGGCGCCTGCAAGGGCAGCAAGGTTTCGCTGTTCAACCCAGGCGCTGGGTGGTCGAGCGAACGTTTGCATGGCTGATGCGTTACCGGCGCTTGGTGCGCGACTACGAGCAGCGCCTTGATGTTTCGGAAAATATGATTTACCTGGCCATGGGTTCGTTGCTGCTGCGTCGACTAAATTTCCGCTAAGTTATTAAACCGTTCCTTAGCCAATGCTGCAACTGCATGGCGTCCAGACCATCCCTCTTCTTGATTTTTAATGTCATATCTCATCCATTATGTGTAGCTACACGACTAGCTACACATAATAGTGACAACATTACTAGACGTCAATAGATGATGAAAGACATAAAATCAATTAAATCAAATACTTATATGACAAACATAGACATCAATGGACCATACTAGACATCAAAAAAATAGTACGACGTCATTCTGATGTAGCCATGCCCGGCACCACCGCCTTCTGGCGCGACCCGGCCATGCCCCACGTGGAGAGCCGGCGCGCCTGCCACAGCCGCGCGTGCTACAAGCCGCACAGCCATCCCACGTTTTCCATCGGCGCCGTCGATTCGGGCGGCAGCATCTTTACGGGCAGCAAAGAGGGCAAGGTGGCTCTTGGCAATGGCACCCTGGTGCTGGTGCCGGCCGGCTGCGTGCACGCCTGCAATCCCCTGCCTGACGCCGTCTGGAGCTACCAGATGCTGCATCTCGATGCGCAGTGGCTGCAAATCCACGTGCCGCGGCTGGATGCAAGCAGCGCCAGCGTACTGCACGAACCTGTCCTGTATGCGCAGTTCTGTGCCATGAATGCGCTGCTGTTTTCGCCCGCAGCCGCGGCCGCCAAGCAAGAGGCCCTGCTGGCCTTGCTACACGCCTGTGCCGATGCCGGCGGGGCAATCCCCCTCCCCTCGCACGCTGCCCGCATCCCGATGCAACTGCGCCCGGTAGTGCAGCAGCTGCAGTCTCAACCGCTGGCCAGCCTGGCGCAACTGGCCGAAATGGCCGGCATGAGCCGCTACCAGCTGATCCGCGCCTTCCGTGCCGCCACCGGCATGACGCCGCATGCGTACCAGCTGAATCTGGGCGTCAACCGCGCGCGCAGCGACTTGCAGGCGGGCAACGCCCTGGCCGACATCGCCTGCGCGCTGGGGTTTGCCGACCAGAGCCACCTGCAGCGCGTCTTCAAGGCGCATGCCGGCATCACGCCGGGACGCTATCGCGGCTGAAGTGCCTGCAATTTTCTTCAATACAGACCGGAGCGTCCCCCCGCATACTCGCGCATCGCCATTGCCGGAGTCGCGTTTCATGCAGGATTTTCTCCTTATCGCCGCTGCCCACTTCCTCGCGCTGCTGTCGCCGGGGCCCGATTTTTTCCTCGTCGCCCGCAGCGCGCTGGCGCACGGCTGGCGCGGCGCCATGCCAGCGTGCATCGGCATCGCACTGGCCAATGGCGTGTTCATCGTGGCGGCGTTTGGCGGCGTCGCCGTGCTGCATCCAGGCAGTCCCCTGTTTATCGCCGTGCAATTGGCGGGCTGCGCTTATCTGCTGTACCTGGGCGGCCTATTCCTGCGCCATGCGGGCACCACGACGCTGACGGCAGCGCCGGCCGCCACGCCCGGCAAGGCGCACTGGCGCAACGGCCTGGGCATGGGTTTCCTGTCTGCCATCCTGAATCCGAAGAATGCGCTGTTCTACGTGAGTCTAGCGTCCGTCGTCGCCAGCCGGCAAACGGGCAGCGGCTCGGTCGTGCTGTATGGCGTGTGGATGGTGTGTGCGGTGCTGGCGTGGGACATGGCGGTGGCGCTGGCCATCGGCAATGGCGCGCTGCGGCAGCGCCTCGCGCGCGCCCTGCCATTGCTGGAACGGCTGTCGGGCGTAATGCTGATCGTGCTGGCGGTGCTGCTGCTGGTAAATGTCGCCAGCAGCAGTGTCTGACGGATCAGGCCGGCAGCGGATCCAGGTAAAAGACGGCGTACACTTTCAACGGCGTGGTTTCCGTCGCTTTTTCCGAGCGCACGACGGAGCAGTCGTCGGCAGCCAGGCTGCGCCAGTTCTGGATGCCGGCCTTGGCGAACATCGCGTGCGCGGGGGCATTCGCGGCCAAGTCCAGCACCAGGCAGGCGTTGCGCGGGCCGGCGCCGTAGTTGACGGCGCGGATCTCGATGCCGAAGGTTGTCATCCACGGTTCCCACAAGCCCTTTTCCTTGCCGGCCGCCATGCGCTCGAGCATGTCGCCAAAGCTCAAGCCTTTCTTGACGGTGCTGCGCAAGGCGGCCAGCGACGGCGCCAGGCGGGGATCGGGCTGCTTGTTGCCGGCGCGGATCTCGGCGATTGCCTTCAATTCCTTGATGATGGCTGCGTCGCGCTCCGTGTAGTCGCGCATGCGCGCGTAAAACTCGGCATCGAGGAAGGGATTGACGGTCAGTTTGGCGACGCCCTCTTCGCGGCGTTTCGGGGAAGGCGTGTTGGTTTTGGTCATGGCGGTAGAGGGCAAGAGAAACGATGAGGGGCGCCAGTTTAACATCATGGCGCGTCGGCGGCGGCGTTAGCGCCGCTTTAATGTTGCGCCTGGCGGGTGCGGGGCGGCCACTACGGCGCGCGCACCGGGCCGCATGAAGCCACGCCGTGGCCCGAACAGGAAGACGGCGCCGGCATACAGTCCCGCCAGGGGGAAGCGCACCTCCCTGAGCAACTGGTGGAAAATGGCGATCGACTGCGCGCGGGTGACGGGCATCTCGGCGCGCCACTGGCACAGCACGTCATGCACGAGGCTGGCATGGTAGGTGGCGGGCAAGCCCAGGTGCTGCGCGCCATCGGGCGTGCCCACATAAAACAGGCCGAGCACGCTGATACAGGGCGAACAGCCATCCCAGGCATAACCGGCACGGATGCGGATCGCCGATTCGCGTATCGTCACCCACTCGTTTTCAAATTCAATGCCTTCGAGTAGCGGCGAGCAATAACCATAGTCACTGCCCAGTGCATAGCGCCAGGCGCTGCCGGGCATGCCGAAATTCTTCGGCATCAGCGGCCTCCCTGCTGTGCATGCTTTTCCGTCGTCTGCATGGCGTTGTCTTGATTAATATCAATATCAAGATTTAAACATACTCTGGCAAAAGAAGGGCAACAAGTGGCAGGCTCAGGCGCGCGGCGGCGCCGTCGACTCGCGCACCACCAGCTCGGGCTTCAGGCGCACGTCGATCACCGGGGAGTCGGGCGAGGCGATGGTTTGCAGGATCAGCCGGGCCGCTTCCGTGCCGATGCCGTGGTGGCGGATGCGGATGGTGCTCAAAGGCGGACGGATCATATCCATGTAGGGCATGTCGTTGTGGCCCACCACGGAAATATCTTCGGGACAGCTCAAGCCCAGTTCGCGGATGGCGTCGTAGCAGCCGAGGGCCACCAGGTCGCTGCCCGTCACCACGGCCGTCGTTTGCGGCGACTGGCGCAGCAGTTCCAGCAGGGCCGCCTTGCCGCATTCGCGCGAATAGCCGCTGCTTTCAAAGACGAACGCTTGCGAGGGGTCGAGTTCGCTGGCCTGGATGGCGGCCAGGAAACCGAGACGGCGCACGTGGCCCGTGGACAGGTTTTCCGGGCCGGCAATGTGCGCGATATGGCGGTGACCGAGCGCCAGCAAGTGTTCCACGGCCAGGCGCATGCCGACCACGTCGTCGCTGACGACGCAGGAAGCGACACCCGTCTCGTCGCTGCGGTTGACGGTGACGACGGGCACATTCTGGTCGATGCACATCTTGATGACGGGATCGTCGCGCCGTGCGGTAGCCAAAATCAGGCCATCGACCTGCTGCCCCAGCAGGCGGTTGATGACGAACAGCTGCTCTTCCTCGTCGGCGCCCACATTGGCGACGATGGCCAGGTAGCCATGCTTGCGCAAGCCCTCTTCGATGCCCAGCAAAATCGGCGGGAAAACAGCGTTGGTGATGTCGGGCAAGACCACGCCGATGATGCGCGACTTGCGCGTGACGAGGGTCGAGGCGGCGCGGTTCGGCCGGTAGCCGAGGCGGCCCGCTTCGGCCAGCACGCGCGCGGCCACCTCGGCGCTGACCATTTGCCGCGTTGCCGGGTTCATCACGCGCGACACGGTGGAAAAGTGCACGCCGCTGGCCCGCGCAACGTCGCTTAAGGTGGGGTTCTTGTTTGTCATGGGCTTCCCGGATCGCAATACTGTGATTTTATCGTAAAAATTCCCCATTTCGTCAAAAACCGAGCAAACGCTTGCATTGAAATAAAGCCGTTGCCCAAAGCGGTTTTGGTACGCTTAAGTACATTCCAGCCTTGACAGCGTGCAAACGCTTGCATACCATGGCTCGGACTTACCACTCGGGCCTGGTTGCCCCTCCCAGAATTCCTATGTCTACTTCGCACAGCAAGCATGCCGAACAGAACGGCGAAACCTTCAACCTGAAAGAAGCCGCCCTCGCCTATCACGCACAACCCCGCGCAGGCAAGATTTCCGTCACGCCCACCAAACCACTGGGCGACGCCCGCGCCCTGACCCTGGCGTACTCGCCGGGCGTGGCCTTCGCCTGCGAAGCCATCGTGGAAGATCCGCGCACGGCCGGCACCTACACGTCGCGCAGCAACCTGGTGGCCGTGATCACCAATGGCACGGCCGTACTGGGCCTGGGCGATATCGGCCCGCTGGCCAGCAAACCGGTGATGGAAGGCAAAGCTTGCCTGTTCAAGCAGTTCGCCGATGTCGATGTGTTCGACATCGAGCTGGCCGAGAACGACCCCGACCTGTTCATCGACACTGTGGTGCGCATGGAGCCGACCTTCGGCGGCATCAACCTGGAAGACATCAAGGCGCCCGACTGCTTCTACATCGAACAGCAATTGCGCAAGCGCATGAACATTCCCGTCTTCCACGACGACCAGCACGGCACGGCCATCATCGTCGCGGCCGGCATCCTGAACGGCCTGGAGCTGGTGGGCAAGGATATCGGCAATGTGAAAGTGGCCGTCTCGGGCGCCGGCGCGGCCTCGATCGCCTGCCTGGACTTGCTCGTCTCGCTGGGCCTGAACAAGTCGCTGCTGAAAGTGTGCGACAGCCAGGGCGTGATCTACCCGGGCCGCGATGCCAGCATGGAAGAGAACAAGGCGCGCTACGCGAACGATACGAGCGACCGTGACCTGGCCGACGCCATGGTCGGCGCCGACATCTTCATCGGCGTCTCGAAGGGCGGCGTGGTCAGCGCACAGATGGTCGAATCGATGGCTGCCAAGCCTTTGATCTTCGCCCTGGCCAATCCGCATCCGGAAATTGCCCCGGAAAAAGTGCACGCCGTGCGCGACGACGCCATCGTGGCCACGGGCCGCTCGGATTATCCGAACCAGATCAACAATGTGCTGTGCTTCCCGTACATCTTCCGCGGCGCGCTCGACGTGGGCGCCACCACCATCAATGAAGAGATGAAGCTGGCCTGCGTGCGCGCCATTGCCGCGCTGGCCAAGGAGCCGTTGCCAGGCCACGAGAGCAGCGCCCTGACGCCGTTGCAACTGATCCCGTCACCGTTCGACGAGCGTCTGCGCAGCTGGGTCGCGCCTGCCGTATCCCAAGCGGCCATCGCCACCGGCGTTGCGACGCGCGTGCCGGCTACCGCCTGATGCGCAAGGCAAGGCCCGCCTTGCCTTGACAAAATTACAGCAAGTTACCATTGCTTACAAAAAAACCATGGTTCAAAACCATGGTTTTTTCGTTTATACCCTTGGGCTTGGCGAATTGATTTCAAAAAAGCAATTTTTACGTCGGCGTTTTTGCATGAACCTTCGATTACAATGACGCCTACTTTATGTTGCTACAGTTGCCATAATGGCGACGACGTGCGTTACCAAGGATATTCATGCTCGGCTTGACCTCTGTTTGTGTTTTTCTCTTTTCGGCATTGGCGTTGCCTGTCACCAGCGGATATTCCCTTGGCGCGCTGGTTCTTCTGCTGGCCAGCAGCTGGTTGCTATGGAAACGTCCCCGCCTGAACCTGCAACGCCAGGATTATCTAATGCTGGGCACGCTGTTGCTGTATTTCTGTATTTTCACGGCCAACATGCTGTACCACGCAGATCCTGCCCGCGAACTCGACATTCCATTGCGGGCACTGCTGGCCATACCCGTCCTGTTGTTGCTCATTGCGTATCCGCCACGGCCGGAGGCTTGGTGGGCAGGCTTAGCCGTCGGCGCCATTGCTGGCACAGCATTGGCGATGTGGCAATTTTTTATTCAGGATATGCCGCGCCCTCTCGCAGCAACCAGTAACGCGATTCACTATGGCAATATCAGCATCTTGCTGGGTATGTTGGCCATGTGCGGGCTCGACTGGGCCAGCATGCAAGCTCACCGCTGGTTATGGAGAGCCGTCATGCTATTGGGCTGCTTGGCAGGCATCGTCGGCTCCATCATCAGCGGCAGTCGCGGCGGCTGGATCGCCTTGCCCGTCTGCCTGATTTTCTTCGTCGTACATCACAGCAAAAAGCATGGCAAACGCTATCTGATGATGGGACTGTTGGCCCTGGCGGGCCTGTCCATCGTGGCCTACGTTTTGCCCCACTCGACGGTAAAAGAGCGCATTACTCTTGGCATTTCCAACATTCACACATTTGAGGACCGCGGGGAAGTTGATACCTCCATCGGGCAACGTCTCGAAATGTGGCGCACCGCGATCGATATGTCCCAGCAACGCCCCTGGACAGGCTTGGGTCGCAACGGTTACATGGAACAAAAATCGATGTTGGTGGCGGAAGGTAAGGCAAACATTTCCATACGCAGGCATACCAATGCCCATAACGACTACCTCGATACGATGGTCAAACGCGGCATTATCGGTGTCTTGGCCTTGTTGGCGCTCTTCCTTGTACCGTTGGCACTGTTTGCACGCTCCCTGCGCCAGAGTTCCCCCGCTGCCCAGCCCTATGCACTGGCCGGCGTGGTGCTATGCACTTGCTACCTGATTTTTGGCCTTACGACGAGCTCGCTCACCCTGAATATCGGCATCATCATGCTGGTCTTCCCGATGGTGATATTGTGGGCCCTGTTGCGCCAGCAAGAGCGCACCGCTTGAGCTCGTTTTTCGCCTGACCGTTTTTGCTGTCCCCTGCAAGGAATCATACCGATGCTCACGCCCGACCTGAAGCGCCTTACCGCGCTGCACGCGCCCTATAAGAAACACCTGGCCCTGGCCCTGCTGGCGATGGTCGTCACGGCGGGCACGGAACCGCTGCTGCCGTATGCGCTCAAGCTGCTGCTCGACAATGGTTTTGGCGGCAAAGTGCGTTTTTCCTTCTGGCTGGTGCCGCTGATCGTCATCGGCATCTTTGCCATCCGCGGCGCGTCGACGTTTGCCAGCAGCTACCTGATGAGCTATGTCTCCACGCGCATCCTCAACGAATTGCGGCGCCGGATGTTTGCCAGCATGCTGAACTTGCCCATCGACTTCTACAACACGCACACGGTGGGCAAGGTCATCAACTCCATCATGTTCGAGGTGCAGCAGATCATCGAGATGGTGACCAAGGTGTTTACCTCGATCGTGCGCTCCTCGCTGACCGTGCTGGGCTTGCTGGCATGGCTGCTGTACCTGAACTGGGCACTGACCCTGGTGACCCTGGTGCTGCTGCCCGTGCTGACCATCGTCGTGCGCACCACGGGCAAGCGCCTGAAAAAACTCAACCGCGACTCGCTGGCCGTCAATGCCGAGCTGACCCAGGTCATCGAAGAAACCACGCGCGCGCAGCAAGTGATCAAGATCTTCGGCGGCCAGGCCTACGAAAAAGCGCGCTTCGAAGAGCGCGCCGAACAATTGCGCCGCTACAGCATGCGCATGACCACGACCTTTTCCGCCACCGTGCCCATCACGCAGGTAATTACGGCCGCCGCCGTGGCCCTGGTCATCGTGATGGCCCTGTTCCAGTCGGAGCAGGGGCAGATCACGGTCGGCGGCTTTGTATCCTTCATCACGGCCATGCTGATGCTGCTGACGCCGTTGAAGCAACTGGCCGAAGTCAACGGTCCCCTGCAACGCGGCATGGCCGCCGCCGAAGAAGTCTTTTTGCTGATCGACAAGACACCGGAACGCACGGGCGGCAAGCCGCTGGCCGGCCGCAGCAAAGGCCGCATCGAGTTCAAGGACGTGAGCTTTGCCTACCCCGGACATCCGGAACCGGCCCTGCGACACATCGACCTGAACATCGCGCCGGGACAAACGGTCGCCTTTGTCGGCATGTCCGGCGGCGGCAAATCGACCCTGGTCAGCCTGCTGCCCGGCTTTTACTCGGTCAGCAGCGGTGAAATCTTGCTCGATGGACAGAATATCGATGCCATCGCCTTGACCAGCCTGCGCAGCCAGATCGCCATGGTCAGCCAGCAGGTGGTGCTGTTCGACGATACCCTGGCCGCCAATATCGCGTATGGCGATGCGGCCCCGGACCGGCAGCGCATTGAGGCGGCGGCCGCGGCAGCCTTCCTGTCGGACGTCATCGACGGCTTGCCCGACGGCCTGGAAACGCGCCTGGGCGACAATGGGTCGCGCCTGTCCGGCGGCCAGCGCCAGCGCGTGGCCATTGCCCGCGCGATCTACAAGGATGCGCCCATCCTGATTCTCGATGAAGCCACCTCGGCACTGGATACGGAGGCGGAACGGGCCGTGCAAGCGGCACTGGAACACCTAATGCAAGGAAAAACCACCTTAGTTATTGCTCATCGCCTATCAACAATTGAACGGGCGGACCGTATCGTGGTATTGTCACATGGGAAAATAATGGAAACCGGCAGTCACCAGCAATTATTGGACGCCAACGGCGCCTATGCCAATCTGCACCGCCTGCAATTTTCCCAGCAAGTGGCATGACACCATCCCACCCAGTGGTATGACACCATCGAATGAATACCTGAAATCGTACTGATACATGACGCCCTTGATTCCCGCCGAACTGCTACAAAAGTCGGACAAAATTCTGTTCATCGCCCATCTGGCGCTGGGAGACTTCACCTACCTGCAAAACGGCTTCCGCGCCTTTGCCGCGGCCTACCCGCATATCCAGATCCACCTGTGGGTCGATGAAGTCCGACGCACGTCCGACGCCAAACAATGGGAAAGCTTGCGCACCTATTCGCTGTATGACTGGGTGGAACAGTCGGGCCTGTTTTCCAAGGTGTACCGCAAGACTTACAGCCCCGCGCTGTACGAAGAGTCGCTGCGCGAAGCCAAGGCGGAGCACTATCCTGTCGTCGTGTCGCTGGCCCACGTACGGCCACAGCAATATGCGGACCTCGCCCGCGCGATCAGCCCGCACGGGCTGGTGATCGGCACGCGCAAGCCGTTCAGCC
Source organism: Janthinobacterium aestuarii (assembly GCF_046113285.1). Lineage (NCBI taxonomy): Bacteria > Pseudomonadati > Pseudomonadota > Betaproteobacteria > Burkholderiales > Oxalobacteraceae > Janthinobacterium > Janthinobacterium aestuarii. Next base: position 1,132,042 of record NZ_CP142524.1, on the reverse strand, counting down.
CCTTGCGCCCCTGGCATTACCTCGCCTACCGCAAGATCGATGCCGTGCTGGCCTCGTATGCGGGACAGGATGCCGGCGAACACCATATCAGCAGCGTGTATGCGGACTGGTTCCATCAATTGACGGGACTCGACATTCCCGTGGCCGAACGCTATCCCTTCGTGCACATTCCCGAGCACGCATTGCAGCAGGCGCAAGAGCAGCTGGCCGCCTGGGGCTTTGCCCCGCGCCAGGGTCCGCTCGTGCTATTGAACCCGTTTGCCAAGTCGCACAAGCGCGGCTGGCCCCTGGAGCGCATTGCCGAGCTGATCACGCGCATGCAAGCGATGCCGAAATGGCAGCATGCCTGCTTCCTGATCAATGCCATGCCGCAGGAACTGGCCAAGGTGGATGCCGTCGTGCAGGCGCACAACTTGCCGCGTACGCAGGCCTTCAGTGCCGTCGACAACTTTTTCCAACTGCCGGCCATGCTGGCGCAATGCGACCTGATTATTTCGGTGGAAACATCGATCATGCATCTGGCAAACGCCGTGCATGTGCCCGTGGTGGCATTGATGCGCAAGAAGAATCCTGAATGGGCCCCCTTCGACAGCGCCAACAGCACCGTCATCACGGTGGCGCGGCGCAGCGACTGGGTCAAGGCGATTTCAAGCGATCAGGTATTGAAGGCAATCGCCTAGAGAGCTCTTCCTCGGCTAGCCGGTGCCCAGCATGCTGATGCGCACCAGGTCGGCCACATTATCGACGCCCAGCTTGTCCATCAGGCGCGCCTTGTGCACTTCCACCGTGCGTACGGAAATACCGAGCGCCGGGGCGATATCGCGGTTGTGCTGGCCCGTCACCACCAACTGCATCACTTCGCGCTCGCGCGGCGTCAAGGCGCGCAGCAAGGCGAGCCCATCCACCTGGCGCTGCAACTGGCCGCGCGCCTGCGCCTCGCGTGAAAATGCTTCATCGATGGCGGTCAGCAGCTTGTCATGGTCAAATGGTTTTTCCAGGAAATCGCTGGCCTGCGCCTTGAATGCCTGGCGTGCCAGGGCCACGTCGCCGTGCCCCGTGATGATGATGATGGGCAGCATGCATTTGAGCTCCAGCAAGCGGCGCTGCAGGCTCAGGCCATCCATGCCCGACATGCGGATATCGATCAGCAGACAACCGGCCCACTCGGGCCGCCAGCTGTGCAGGAAATCCTCGCCGCAGGAAAACAGCGCCGTGCGGTAGCCGCGTATGCCCAACAGCAAACCCAGCGCATCGCGCACGGCGGGATCGTCGTCCACGATAAACACCGTCAAATTACTTGTCACCATACTCTCCCCTGGCGCCCGCACTGGCGTGCGCCAGAGGCAGGATAAAACGAAACATACCATGCTTGCCCACTTCGGCCCATAGCTGGCCGCCATGCGCTTCGACGATGCTGCGGCTGAGTACCAGCCCCAGCCCCAGGCCGCTGGCCTTGGTCGAGACGAACGGTTCGAACAGGCGCGCGGCCAGGCTGTTGGAAATGCCGGGCCCGCTGTCTTCCACGGACAGGCGCAGCCGCCCGCCCTCGAGCGGCTCGGCCGACACCGTGATGCGGCGCTGGCCGCGCGGCTGGGCCATCACCGCATCCTGTGCATTGGCCAGCAAGTTACGCAATACCAGTTCGATTTGCAGGCGGTCCGCATTGACGGCCAGCGGCGACGGCGGCGCCAGTGCCAGCTCGATGCCATGCTCATGGAACAGCGGCGCGAACTGGCGCGCCAAGCCCTCGATCAAGGCGCTCGCCTGCACCGCCTCGAGCTGCATCGCGCCGGTGCGGAAAAAGTCGCGCAGGCGGCGCACCACGTCTGCGGCGCGTCCCGATTCAACGATCATGTGCCCGATGGCGCCCTGCAGCAAGGCGCCGTTCTCGCCCCGTTCCAGCAGGTATTCGCACGCCTTGCCATAGGTCGACAAGGCCGTCAGCGGCTGGTTCAGCTCGTGCGCCAGGGCGGCCGCCATTTCGCCGGCCGCCGCCAGGCGCATCGTGTGCTTCAGTTCGTCGGCCACCTGCCGCATTTCATCGACGACGATGCCGATAAAAAAGCCCACCAGCGCCAGCACGGCGTCGAGCAGTTGCAATTCATAAAACTGGATATCGACGGCATGCGTCCATTTCACCAGGGTGATGATGCATAGCTGCAATACAAACACGGCCAGCACGGCGCCATGCAAGCCCTGGCGCGAGGCGGCCCAGATGACGGGGAGAAACAAAAAATAGAAATGCTTGTATTCGGAACGCACGATGGAACCGAAAACGCTCCACAGCACGAAGCAGGCCAGGGCCAGGTACGCCAGGGTTTCCCAGCGCCAGACGGCGGCCCGCAGGCGCTCACGCCCGCGCTCGCTGAACAGCACCCAGATCAGCGGCATCGACACCAGCATGCCGACCGTATCGCCGATGCCGAAACGCCAGACTGCCGTGCCCCATTCGGCGGACGGTATGCGCCCCGTGAGCGACAGCAATGAAATATAGCCGATTGCATTGAGCGCGGTGCCCAGCAGCACGATGAGAACCCAGGCGCTCAGGCGGCGCCGGTTGTCGAAGATGTCGCTGCTGCTGAAACTGCGGCGCAAGACTGCGCCGATACCGCCATAGCCGAGCACCAGCCACGCCGAACAGAGCAAGGTCAGGGGCAGGCCAGCCGGCATGCCGCGCACCAGCACCTCGCCGGCCACCAGGGCGATGAACCATGGCAGCGCCGCCTTGCGGCCGTGGATCAGCCAAAATACCAGACCCAGCGCGGGGTCGGGATTCCACGGGGTGATGTTCAGCCCGTACATCGGGTCAATATACGTGGCCCAGTCAAACAGCAGGTACAGGCCGACAAAGGCGGGATACGGCAGGTAGCGGGACAGGAAGGGGCGCATAACGGTGTTTTTTAAACTGTTCCGCATTATGCATCGCAAGCGTGCGCCACGCCATGCCATCTTGCGTTATAGGCACATGAAATAATTTTCAGGCAATATCGCAAAGCCTGCCAGCGCGGTCAGGCTACGGCCAGGGGCAAGCGCACCTCGACCAGCAAACCCAGGCCACCGTTACCGCTGTGCAACTGAATCGTGCCGCCATGCTGGCGTACGACGGAAGCGACGATGGACAAGCCCAGGCCGCTGCCTGGCTGCGCCTGCTGCGGCGCGCGGAAAAAGCGGTCGAACACGCGGTCATACAGTGCCGGCGCGATGCCAGGTCCCTGATCGGCCACATGCAACACGGCCTGGCCCCGCTCCGCATGCAGCGACACCGTCACGCTGCTGCCGCGCGGGCTGTACTTGATGGCGTTTTCCACCAGGTTGTCGATCAGCGACACCAGACTCTCGCGCTGTCCGGGCACGCTGAGCGAGACGCTGGCTTGCAATTCAAGCTCGATCTCGCCCGCCTGGGCCAGGCCGGACAGGGCCGCCAGACGATCTTGCAGCAAGGTATCGAGCGCCTGGCGCCGCGGCAACTCGCCCGCGCCCGCCTGCACTTCACTGCGCGTCAGCTGCAGCAGCTGGCCCACCAGACGCGCGGCCCGGTTGCCGCTGTTCAAGATACCGTCCAGCAGCTCTTGCTGGCGCGCATCATGTACCTGGCCCTGCAAGGCCTCGACATTGACACGCATGGCCGCCAGCGGCGTGCGCAGCTCATGCGTGGCATCGGCGATGAAGCTGCGTTCGCGCGCAGCGCTGGCATCGACCCGCTGCAGCAGCGCATTGATATTGTCAACCAGTGCCGCCAGTTCGCCATGCGGCGGCTTGAAGGTCAGCGGACGCAAATCCTGCGGCCCGCGCGCCGCCACCTCCTGCGCCAGCTTGCGCCACGGGCGCATGGCAAGGCGGATCGACAGCCAGGCCGGCACCAGCAGGAACGGCAAGCTGATCAGCAACGGCAGCAGGTAGTAACCGCGTGAATTGATGGTGATGAACAATTGCCAGGCGCCTCCCGCCTCCAGCACCGTCACGCGCGTGCCGCCCTCGGCCAGGCTGCGGCTGCGCCAGGCCTGGCCCTTGATGTACACGACTTCCATCTGTTCCGGGCCGGCGCTGCGGATCCCGCTGGGCGCATCGGGCGACTTGTAGACCAGCTTGCCTTCGCGCCAGACCAGGATGCGCGGCGCCAGTTCCGGCACCTGCCCCGTTTCAAACTCCTCGCGCAGGGCTTCGTCGATGGCGCGCAAGCTTTGTTCCTGGCGCTGCGGCTGCTCGGCCAGGTTATCGGCCACGCTGATAATGGCATGCAGGACGCCGCGGCTGACAGTGCTCGCTTCATCCGCGCCCTCGACCAGCACATACGCCACGGCCAGGCTCCACACCATGGTCAGCATCAGCATTTGCGCCATCATCAGGCGGCGTACCAGGGTAGGCTGGCGCAGCATGGCCCAGAAACGCCCCATCATGCGCCGGCACCCGATTGGGTGGATGATTCGCCCTGCTGGTCGATGACATAGCCGACGCCGCGCACGGTACGGATATAGCCTTCGCCTATCTTGCGGCGCAGGTTGCCCATATGCACGTCAAGGGTATTGCTGGCATTGGCCAGCCCGCCGGGCAGGATATGTTCTTCCAGCACGCGGCGCGTGATGACCCGGTTGGCGCGCATCAGCAAGGTCTTCAGCAAGGCATATTCACTGGCCGTAAGCTCCACGGGCCGGCCATGCACGCTGACACGGCGCGTGGGCACCTGCAGCAGCAGGCCGCGCAACTCGATGGTGTCGCCGTCGAAGCCATAACTGCGGCGCGCCAGGGCGCGCACGCGCGACAGCAGCTCGGCCAGCACGAAGGGCTTCACCAGGTAATCGTCGGCGCCGCCATCGAGGCCCCGCAAGCGCTGTTCCAGCGTGTCGCGGGCGCTGAGGATCAGCACGGGCAAGCGGGCCGCGCGCAGCCGGGCCAGCAAATCGAGGCCATCGCCATCGGGCAAGCCCAGGTCCAGCAGCACCAGCTCGCAACTGTCGTGCTCGATGCTGCGCGCCGCATCTTCCAGGCTGCGCACCCAGACCACTTGCATGCCCTGGTCGCGCAAGGCGATCCGCACGCCGTTGCCCAGGTCCATATCATCTTCAATCAGCAATATCTTCATGGTGGGTATTAAACCACCGCAAGCTGAAGAAAGGGTAAAGAAGCGCTCTTCATGCAATCTTAATAAAAGGCTCATTTTTCCTTCATGGCAAGGACAGATACTACCGGCAGTCAATCGAGCCACTCCGGACTCGGTTCTCATCTGACGGAAACTTCCATGCACGCACCCACAACCCTGCTGACCTCGCTGGCACTTGCCAGCGGCATGATCCTCAACCCGCTGGCCGCCGCGGCGGCCGAACCGCCGGCGGAAAATGTCTTCACCATCGGCGGCGGCGTCGCCGCCGTGTCCAGCTATTCCGGCGCCGACAAGCTGTCGGCCTCGCCGCTGATCATCCTCGATTACGCCATGGCCAATGGCCTGTTCTTCAGCACGTCGCGCGGCATCGGCTATGGCGGCCAGGCAGGCCCCTTCAGCTACAGCGCAGCACTGGGCTACCGCGGCAACCGCGAAGACCACAAGCGCACGGGCGCCAACGGCTGGGGCGGCAGCGATTACCTGAAGGGCATGGGCGAAGTCAAGGGCAACGCCAGCGCCCTGCTCAGTGCCGGTTATTCGCCTTTGCCGGGCCTGTCGCTGAGCGTCACGAGCGACATTCCCCTGTCGAACCGCGAAAATGGCGCGAACGTGCATTTCGGCGCCACAGGACAGATCTACGGCCGGGCCGATGCCAGGGGCGTGCAGCAAGACAGCGTGACCATCGGCGGCCAGCTGGGCTGGGGCGAGCGCAAGTACGTGCAGACCATGTATGGCGTGACGGCCACCCAGGCCGCCAATACCTCGTTCAAGCAATACACGCCCAAGGGCGGTTTCTATGAAGCGCAAGCCACCGTCAACTGGGAACACCGCTTCGATGCACGCTGGGGCATCAATACGCTGATCGGCGTCGAGAGCCGTCTGGGCGACGCGGCCAAGAGCCCCATCGTGCAGCGCAAGACATCGCCGATCGGCGCCGTGTATGTCACTTACCGCTATTAACAACACGCGAACATAAGGGAAACCCGTACGCTGTTTCGCCAATTTACAGCGGATACGGGCATGGATAAGATGACACGGTTTTTCCACCACGGCCATCTTTTCCATGCATGCATCGCGCCTTGCCCCGCAACGCACCCGCGCCCCGGACAGCGCCGAGGGCGCCTGCGGCAAGCCGGGCCAGGATACCTTGCTGCTGCTCTTGCCCGTCAAGCGCGCCAGCGACATCATCTACGGTGCGCGCTACGCCAGGCGCCTGCAGGAATGGGGCATCAAAGTATGCGTCAGCCTGTTGCACGTGACACCGGCGCCGCGACGCTGCGCCGATGGCCTGCCCCGGCACAGCGCCAACGAATGCGATGCCCTTGACCTGGCCACGCAGCACATGATGCACGAGGCGGGACTCTACCTGAGCCGCTCTCATATCGATTTCAGCACCCACATTTTCGCCGGCGAGCCGCTGTTTACGATCCTCGATACGGCTGAGCTATTGGGTTGCCACGAAGTCGTCTTGCCAGCACACAAGCAAGGCGGCTGGCCGCGCCGGTTTTCAGGCGGACTGGCCGGCAAGCTGGCGCGGGGCAGCCGCGGCACCACCATCCTGCTGGCAAACCACGAGGGCGTCAGCAGCCCTGTACCCGTCTGAGCCGGAACGGCTTCGACGCTCCTCCTTTATCATGGACATGCGCACGATGATGCCAACTATTACCCTGTCTGACGGCTTGATGGCGATGCCGAGCGGCATGCGCCGCTGGCGTGAACTGCTCAAGCTGCATCTGCGCGCCCGCGTGCAACAGCGCCAAACCCGACTATGGCTGCAACTGCTGAACTCGCATCCGGTGTTTCATGATCTGGTACATGCCTATCCGCACATGATCCACAAGGTCTACCGGCCTTACCTGAGCCTGACCTTGAATTGCCACCAGCGCGTGGAATTGCTGGCCGAACACTACCATTTCATCTTGCAGCAAGGCTGGGGCAAGCTGATGGCTCAAGCGGCGCACGGGCCCGTACGCCTGGGCACAGTGGCGGGCAAGTCGGGCGCGTCCTACCACCTGCAACTATGTTCGCTACATCCGATGGACCGCGAAGGCGAGATGGTGCTGCAACTGGTGGATGACGACGACGTCCTCTATTCGATCGCCTTTTCCTTCTTCGGCAGCCAGTTGCGCGCCACCCTGGGCATGCGCATCGGCTGCCTGCAAGGCCCGAAGGGCGAGGAAAGCGCACACCGCGTGCGCGAGGCAACGCGCGACTTGCACGGCATGCGTCCCAAGACCCTGATGGTGCGCCTGGTGCGCCAACTGGGGTACGAACATGGCTGCCGCAAGATGCTTCTTGTCGGCAATATCAACCGCGCCGTACACCACTCCGCCAAGAAAGGCCGTTTGTTCGCCGACTACAATGCGCTATGGCAAGAACTGGGTGCGCAAGTGCGCCAGGATGGCGATTTTGAGTTAGCGTGCGAAAACCTGCCCTTGCCGGCGCTGCAAGACATTCCTTCCAAAAAACGCTCGGAAGCACGCAAGCGCCACGAATTGACGCTGGCCATGATCGCCAGCCTGCGCAGCGGCCTCGACGCCCATCGCAGCCCGATGCAAGCCGCCACGGCAGGTGCTGCGGCCGCCGCCAGCGAGGCGCGGAAAGCGGCCATGCTCGATGACGACGACTACGCTTCCGTTGTCGCCTGAGCGCCGCCCCCACCTGCGGCACACGCTACAACCCGTGCACGGCGCAATCCTGTTACGCTAGCGCTATCGGTACGCATTACGGTGCGCCGGTTCCCCCAACGCTTACTAGGAGGCATTCATGCGCGTAGACATCTACCGCCGGGCCGAGCACGACGGCATTTTTTCCTACCTCGCCGTGCCGGAAGGAAAACTCATTCCGGAAGAAGTGACCAATACCGACTGGCAGCTCGAAGTACGCGCCAGCGAAGTGGCCGACGATGCCCAGATATTGCCGGACTACCATATCGAACAGCCGCACCAGCAGATCGCCGCCAAGGGCTATGCGATCACGGGCCTGAAAGACATGTAAACGTAAAAAAAGCCAAACCAGCATGTCTGCGGTTTGGCTTTGTTGTCTGCGCCGGGCGGTGCCGGTCAGTATTCGACCGCCACCTCTTGCGCACCCAGCATCTGCTCCAGCGCCATCTGCAATTCATCCGATGGCGCCACTTTCCACTCGTCGCCAAACTGCAGCACGCAGCTGACGCCTTGCGGGCTGACCCGCGCGGCGATCGGCAAGCCCGTCTCGGCCCGGTGCGGCATGATCACGTCTCGGATGCGCTTGGCGTCCAGGGTGGCCGGCAAGGTCAGGCCCAGCTGGCGCCCATATTGCACGCGCGCGGCGATGATGTCGAAAGCGCTCTCGGCCGTGATCCGCAAGCCGCCCGAAAAACGGTCTTCCGATACCTTGCCCACGACGGCCAGGAATTCATCTTCCTTGAAGATTTTCCGGTTGGCGTCGAACAGTTCGCCATACACCGTCACTTCCACCGTGCCGCTCTTGTCATCGAGCGTGACGATGAGGATCTTGCCGCGCTGCGTCATCTGCGTGCGCAAGCCCGTGATGACGCCGGCCATCATGCGCGGCTCGCGCGACGGCGACAGTTCCGACAATTTCGTGCGCGCGAAACGGCGCGCCTCGGGCGCATACGAATCGAACAGGTGGCCGGACAGGTAGAAGCCCAGCGCGATCTTTTCTTCCGTCAGGCGCTGTTTATCTGTCCACACGGGCACCTTGACGTACTCGGGCGGCGCCACCATGTCGCTGTCGTCGCCGCCGAACAGGCTCACCTGGTTGGCCGCCTTGGCCGCCTGGTCGGCGCATTCCATGGCGAACGCCACGGATGCGAGCAGAATGGCGCGGTCGACCTTCAGGCAGTCGAACGCGCCGCTGCGGATCAGCGACTCGATGGTGCGGCGGTTGATCTGTTTTTTATCCACGCGCTTGCAGAAATCGAACAGGCTCGTGAATGGCCCGCCCGCCTCGCGCGCGGCGATGATGGCTTCGATGGCATTCTGGCCCGAGCCCTTCACGGCGCCCAGGCCGTAACGGATCTGCGTGACTTTCTTGCCGCTCACGGACGGCGGCGCGCCGCTCGGCGTGAAGCGGTAGTCCGATTCGTTGATATCGGGCGGCAACAAGGTCAGCTTGCAGATTTCCAGCGAGTCTTCCACCAGGATCTTGATCTTGTCCGTGTCGTCCATGGCCAGCGACAAGTTGGCGGCCATGAAGGCGGCCGTGTGGTGCGCCTTCAGATACGCCGTGTGGTACGACAGCAGGGCGTAGGCGGCGGCGTGCGATTTATTGAAACCGTAGCCGGCGAACTTTTCCATCAAATCGAAGATCTCGTCGGCCTTTTCCGCCGTCAAGCCGTCTTTCGCCGCACCGGCGCGGAAGATCTCGCGGTGCTCGGCCATCTCTTCGGCCTTCTTCTTGCCCATGGCGCGCCGCAGCATGTCGGCGCCGCCCAGCGAGTAGCCGCCGACGATCTGCGCCATCTGCATCACCTGCTCCTGATACACCATGATGCCGTAGGTTTCGGACAGAATCGATTCCGTGCGCGGATCGGGATAATCGAAACGTTCGCCGTGCTTGCGCTTGCAAAAATCCGGAATCAGGTCCATCGGGCCCGGACGGTACAGCGCCACGAGCGCGATAATGTCTTCAAAACGGTCGGGACGCGCGTCTTTCAGCATGCCCTGCATGCCGCGCGACTCGAGCTGGAACACGGCCACGGTCTTGGCCTTGGTCAGCAAGTCGTACGACGGCTTGTCGTTCAGCGGCAAGGTCGCCAGGTCGAAGTTCGCCTGCGCGGGATCGAGCTGCTTGATGTAGCGCACGGCGCGGTCGAGGATGGTCAGCGTGGTCAGACCCAAGAAGTCGAACTTCACGAGGCCGACGGCCTCCACGTCATCCTTGTCGTACTGCGACACGACGCCCGAATCGCCGCCCTGCGTGTACAGCGGACAGAAGTCCGTCAGCTTGCCCGGGGCGATCAGCACGCCCCCCGCGTGCATGCCGATATTGCGCGTGATGCCTTCGACCTGCTGCGCCAGGTCCAGCAGCTGCTTGACCTCTTCCTCGTTTTCCAGGCGCTCCTTGAGCAGCGGCTCTTCCTCGATGGCATCGGCGATCGACACGGGTTTACCGGGCTTGAACGGAATCAGCTTCGAGATGCCGTCGCAGAAGTTGTAGCCGAAATCCATCACGCGGCCCACGTCGCGGATCGCGCCCTTGGCCGCCATGGTACCGAAGGTGGCGATCTGCGAGACTGCCTCCTTGCCGTACAAATCCTTGACGTGCTGGATGACTCTGTCGCGCCCTTCCTGGCAAAAGTCGATATCGAAGTCGGGCATCGAGACGCGTTCGGGATTCAGGAAGCGCTCGAACAGCAGGTTGTATTGCAATGGATCAAGGTCGGTAATGAGCAGCGAATACGCCACCAGCGAACCGGCGCCCGAACCGCGGCCCGGACCGACGGGCACGCCGTTTTCCTTGGCCCACTGGATAAACTCGGCCACGATGAGGAAGTAGCCGGGGAACTTCATGTTGCAAATCGTGTCTGTCTCGAATTTCAAACGCGATTCGTAGCGCGGACGCTCCTTTTCGCGGCGCTCCGGGTCCGGATACAGCTGGATCAAACGCTTTTCCAGGCCGGCCTGCGATTCGGCCACGAGGAACTGGTCGATCGTCATGCCTGGCGGCGTGGGGAAGTTCGGCAATTGCGGCTTGCCCAGGGTCAAGGTCAGATTGCAGCGCTTGGCGATTTCCACGGAATTGGCCAGCGCGGCCGGGAGGTCGGCGAACAATTCCGCCATGTCGGCCTGCGACAGGAAGCGCTGGCTGTCATTGAAGCGTTTCACCCGCTTGGCGTTGGCCAGCATTTCACCTTCGGCGATACAGGTGCGGGCTTCGTGGGCAATGAATTCCTCAGGAGAAATAAATTGCACGGGATGCGTGGCCACCACGGGCAAGCCCAGCTTGGCCGCCAGCGCCACCGCATGGCGTACCTGCGCTTCCTGGTTGGCCTGGCCGCCGCGCTGGATTTCGATATAGAAATGGCCGGGGAAAATCTCGGCCCAGCGCTGCGCATTGCGTTCGGCCAGGGCCAGGTTGCCGTTCTCGATGGCGATACCGACGTCGCCGAAATGCGCGCCCGACAGCACGATCAGGCCATTGGCCGCGCTTTCGCCCGGGTACAGGTCGTAGGTATTCGTCGCCAGCGCTTGCAGCCACTCGATGCGCAGCTCGGCGCGGCCCTTGTACTGGTTCGTCAGCCAGGCCGTCGACAGCAGTTCGCACAGCTGCAGATAGCCCATGCGGTTCTTCGCCAGCAACAGCAGGCGCGACGGTTTTTCGCGGTTGTCGTCATTCGTGATCCACACGTCGACGCCAACGATGGGCTTGATGCCCTTGCCGCGCGCTTCCTTGTAGAACTTGACCATGCCAAACAGGTTCGACAGGTCGGTGACGGCCAGCGCCACCTGCTTGTCCTTTGCCGCCGCCTTGACCACGTCGTCGATGCGCACGAGGCCGTCGACGATCGAATACTCCGAGTGCACGCGCAAGTGGACGAAAGCCGGACCGGGCTGCATCGCTTGCTGTGAACCTGCCGGAGCGCCGGCCTCTTGCATTACCATTTCCATCCTGTGTACCGTTTCGTGCAAAATTCAATGGGGTCTATTCTACCGCGTCGCGCGTACGGACCGGGTATCCCGCCTGGCCTGTCGGGCTTATAATATCGGCTGTTCAGTCTAAGCCGATCGCCATCATGCAAGCCATCACCCCAGCAACACCCGCCGTTTCCGCCGCCGCCAGCCAGCCCGCCGCCACGTTTGTCAATATCGCCGCGTATAAATTCATCACGCTGGACGATACGGAAGCCATGCGTCCCTTGTATCAGGAGCAATGCCTGGCGCTGGACCTGAAAGGCACGATCCTGCTGACGCCCGAAGGCATCAACATGTTCCTGTCGGGCACACGCGAGCATATCGACAGCTTCCTCGCCTGGGTACGCAGCGATGTGCGCCTGGCCGATCTGGAATGGAAGGAAAGCTTGTCGAACGAGCAATCGCACAAACGCATGCTGGTCAAGCTGAAAAAGGAGATCATCACCATGCGCATGCCGCTGATCAAGCCGGAACTGGGCCGCGCCCCGTCCGTCGACGCGCATACGCTCAAGCGCTGGTTAGATGCCGGCGTCGACGATGCGGGCAAACCCGTGGTCATGATGGAAACGCGCAACGCCTTTGAAGTGGACGTGGGTACGTTCAACAACACGCTCGATTACCGGATCGACAAGTTCACGGAATTTCCGGCCGTCGCCGCCGCCCACAAGGACGAACTGGAAGGCAAGACCGTCGTCACCTTCTGCACGGGCGGCATCCGCTGCGAAAAGGCCGCCATCCACATGAAGGAAATCGGCTACGACAGCGTGTACCAGCTCGACGGCGGCATCCTGAAATATTTTGAAGAAGTGGGCGGCGAGCACTACACGGGCGACTGCTTCGTGTTCGACTACCGCACGGCCCTGAACCCGAAACTGGAACCGACGGAAACCGTGCAGTGTTTCGTCTGCCGCGCCGTCGTTACGCCGCGCCAGCAACTGGCGCCGGAATATGTGTATGAGGTGTCTTGCCCGCATTGCTTTGGCAAGAATAGCGCATAAACCTGCAAGAGGCAGATGCCATTTCATTTGGCTCGGTCCTCGACCACAGGGGTAACACGCTTCATTCCCGCAATGTGCAGTCCCGCTGGATAGCGTGCTGCACGACGCGGTCGTGGCGCTGATCAAGCACGCATCGCAAGGGAAACTGCGCGGCCTATCTGTAACGGCACTCATGCCAGCAGCACGTCCCCCCATTTCACACCAGTAAAGAAACGGGAACCAAGACGCAGTTGCATTGCGAATTGCACCGCCATCACTCACGATGCACGGCTGACCACCGGCGGTCGTGCCGCCTATCGGGCCTTCATCAGGAAAGCCAGCATCCGCCATCAAGGCACCAAGCTGCAGTTCGGCATTCGCGCGCAAGACCCCGATCACGTATGTCAATGCGTATAACAGCCGCCTGCACGAAATATTTGCATAGATTTCCCCTCATCGTCATGCCAGATTTGTCACTCTGCTTAGTTAGCGTTGAATACCCGGCGCCGGGCGTATTCAATCGCAGGAAGCTTTATTGAAGATAGTGCCGACAGAATTTCCACATTTGACGATGGCATTGTCCTTATTATTACCTATAATATAAAAACAATAGAATTGCATGCACCAAAGACTATGGTGGATTGCATATCGAGAAAATAACTATCAAGGTATAGGACTTCTTGCCGATCCTGAAAACTTTTCTGTTTTGCGGCGAACTGCTGGCGCATGCCACTGCCAAACGTCTCCGGGAGCGTTTCCCAAACAGTATTATCATCAATACTTATGGTCCGACAAAGGCGACCGTCGCGAGTACCTGGATCGTCGGTGATGACGCCTTGCTGGCTGAACACAATCCCTTGCCTGTTGGGTACAGCAAACCAGGCGGCTACATTTTTCTTGATACCCAGAATGGAGAACTATGCATCGCAAGCAATCATGTCATGAGGAGGGGGGTACTTGAACAACCCTCGATTGAACGCCGAAAAACTCTTCGAACATCGTGATCATCGCGCCTTCCGCAATGGCGATCTGGGCGAGATTGACGCCAGTGGTCTGGTATTTTGCCGTGGACGTATCGACGATCAAATAAAGTTTAATGGATTCCGCATAGAATTGTCCGATATCGACCATGCCCTACAGCGCCTGGATGGGATCGCAAGTGCCGCCGCCGTGGCGCTACGTCGGCCCGATGGTACGGTAGGGCGCTTGCTAGGTTTCCTTGTGAGAGACAATGGATTGCCGGACAAAGAGATACTCGATGCTTACAAAAAGAAGTTGAACCAGATGCTCCCCAGTTACATGGTGCCATCCTAACTGATCGTCACGACATCGCTTCCGGTATCGATTAATCGCAAGATAGATCGGCAAGTGCTTGCCGAAAGTTACAGAAATAAAAACCTTGTGCAGTAACGCAGGCGTTGAAATTTTCCAAATACGTCAAGTTTCCATCCCGTGCGTTTGGAATTCGGAATCAAACTCGAATGTATATTCCATCGAGCACAGGGTGAAAGCAATACTGCTGGTATCGGAAATGCTCCCGCCGCACCTACGCCAGCGGCCCACGACAAGCATGATTCCTATCACGGATGCTACAGTCATCTCCCGGTGAGGACGTGAAAAATCGCTATTCGCTTGGTAGCTCACCAAAAGATATCGCAGTTCGGAATCAGGCCTGCTTCAAGCGCAGTGTAAAACGATTGCCGATTATTTTTCTCTTTAATAAAGAACTGAGCCGGACTTCAAGAAGTTCGTAGCTTATCCAGGCAAGAGCAATTGAAGTTGCGGTAACTAGCATGGTAAAAGGGAAATCGTAGGTATATTTCTCAATCTCTGTTCCCCGGGTAAGAAAATATGCGGGAGCAATCACCAAGGGATGGACCAGATACAAAGAAAAAGATATCTTACCCAGCCATAACAATGGCGCTGGTATGGCTATCTCCTGCTCCTTGTTCAACAAGGCAAGAAATACAAATGTTAGTGCAAGAGGACCGCTCCAGAACTGAAAGCCAAAATGTCTCGGCATCCCACCAAGAATATTCCAGGTGGCGATACACATGGCAAGCATCAGCGCCATGTACAGGGCCTGTATGTTGCGTATGCGCAGGCGTGAGATATAGACCAGTCCGATAACGACTCCGGCAACAAAGTCCCAAATAATCGGCGAGGTAATCAGGTTTAAATAACCTGGCCGAAAGTCATGATATGCGGTGACATCAAAAAAATGATACCAGGGATTTATCAGGAAAAGCGGAGCAATCAGCGTTACTCCTATCCAGGAAAAAAAAGCCAGCCATCGATACCTGCCAAAGAAGAGCGAACCACCCAATATGAAATAGAAATACATCTCGTAGTTCATCGTCCAGCCGACATGCAACACCGCGCCACCGAAATAGGGTGCGCCAGCCGCGTAATCCAGAGGTAAAAATAGCATCGAACGCAGAATCCCTACCGCCGTCCAGGCATGTAATTCCCAATCGGCAATCAGGCTGGCATTCATGTGTTTTCGCACAATCACTTCTGTCAGGCAAAATAAAAGCGTGATGACGAAATACGTAGGCCAAATCCTGAAAAAACGATTGATCCAGAAGCGGAAAGTATTCTCCAGGGAAGGTTCCTTGTTTTGCGTGGAAAGCACCATGACAAAACCGCTCAGCATGAAAAATAAATCCACGGCGGCAGGTCCGGACGCGAAGAACCATTGTGATGTGGCATTATTAGGTCCGACAGGTACATGCGACGTAGTATGGTAAATTGCGACAACAATAGCAGCCAGGCCGCGTAGTGCCTGGATAAATGGTATCTGGATCTGGTCCGTAGATTTCATCGTGACAATGGAGAGTAAAGGTTATGCAGATCAGCCCCATAGCGTGAGGGCTGACAACGCGGCGGCAACGTCCGGCTACCGCGTGCCATTCATTCAGCGAATCAGCTTGCCGATAGTCATGAAAATAATACGCACATCCAGCGCCAAGGAGCGCTGACGTACATACTCTTCATAAAAGCGCAGCTTGACCGGCATAACTTCCTCGATGTAGGTGCGCTCCGGGTCGGCCGATTCACCCAGCAGGCGATTTTCATCACGATACGTGATCGACGCGAGGTCCGTAATTCCTGGCTTGACGGAAAGTACCAGCTCGCGTTGCGTACTCGTGTACAGCGCCACATACTTCGGCACTTCCGGCCGCGGCCCGACCAGGCTCATATCACCGATGAGCACATTGAGCAGTTGCGGCAACTCGTCAAGTTTGTAGTGACGCAGCCGGTGTCCGACACCAGTGATGCGCGCGTCGCGCCCGACGGTGATCTGCCCCTGCGCTTCCGTGCCAACCGTCATCGTACGGAACTTAAAAATACGAAACAGGACACCATGCTGCCCCACCCGTTCTTGGCGAAAAAACACCGGTCCCGCGGAGTCCAGTTTCACCCATACGGCAATCAGCACCAACAACGGCGCCAGCAGCAGCAAACCGCACAGCGCCGCGATGACATCGAAAATACGTTTGATCAACACAGCAACTCGCGCAGCGTGCGGATCGCCCGTTCCTGGTCCTCATCCGTCATGGCAGTATACAAAGGCAAACTGACCATCGCATGATAGGCCGCCTCCGCCTCGGGGAATTGTTCCGGCGCAAGATGATAGGTATCACGCCAGTAAGGATGACGGTGCAACGGAATGTAATGGACGCTGGTGCCAATACCGTGGTCGGACAGCTTCTGGATCAGCTCATTGCGGCCAATCGGCGCCGCAGAGGTCAAGCGTACGACGTACAGGTGCCAGGCATGTTCGCCACCATCAGCAGCCTCGGCCGGCAGCAGCAACGGCAGATCCGCCAGCCCCTCAAAATAGCGCCGCGCAAGTTGCTGGCGGCGGGCCGAAAACGCATTGATCTTGCGCAACTGATGGATGCCCATCGCTGAAGCGATATCGGTCAGATTGTATTTGTAGCCAGGCGCAACTACTTCATAGGCCCAGGCCGGGGTCTTCGAGACGAAACGATCGAAGGCATCGCGGCTGATGCCGTGAATACGCATCATCTTGATGCGGGTGGCGATGTCAGCGTCGCGCGTGACGACCATGCCACCCTCACCTGTAGTCATCGTCTTGTTGGCATAGAAACTGAACACGGTGACGTCGCTGTCCAGGGTACCGATCAAACGTCCTTTATAGCGCGTTGGGAACGCATGCGCAGCATCTTCGACGACACGCAATTTGTGTTCACGCGCCAACGCCAGAATGGCATCCATGTCGCAGGCCAGGCCGGCGTAGTGAACAGGCATGATGACTTTCGTGCGTGGCGTAATGGCCGCACGAATCGCCTCCAGCGACAGGTTCAGCGTGACCGGGTCGGTGTCGACAAAAACCGGATCGGCCCCCATGTAACGCACGACTTCCGCCGTGGCGGTAAACGTCATGGTTGGCACAATCACTTCATCGCCAGGACCGACGCCGAGCGCCTCCAGGGCCAGGTGCAAACCGGCGGTGGCCGAATTGACAGCGATCGCCTCGACACCATCGCCGATATAGGCGGCGAAATCCTGTTCGAACTGCTTGGTCTTCGGGCCCGTCGTGACCCAGCCGGAACGCAGACATTCGACTACGGCGGCAATTTCATCGTCACCGATTTCAGGTAATGCGAAGGGCAGGAATTTTTGTTCTGTCGTCAAAATAAATACCTCAGGTTGGCATAACGAACGCCCTTTACGGCGCCTTAGTTATGCGATCAATGAAACGATTCTATCGGCAGGCGTCGATGAAGCGCTGGGCCAGCACGGGATAGGTATGGTTTTCCAGCACAAACCGCCGGCCCTTCTGGCCCATGTCCGCCCGCTCCTCGTCGCTTAATGCCAGCAGGCTTTCAATGGCATGCACCAGCGCAGCCGGATCGCCAGGAGAAATGGTCAGTCCGCAGCCGGCTTCACCGACCGGGTCGTTGCCCGACTCAATGGCCTGAATGATCGGTTTGGCGGCCATCATATAGTCCATCATTTTATTTGGACTGACCCCAAAACGGTAAATAGGCACCCGTTGCGAGCCGATGAATACCACATCCATCTTTTCCAGCAGGGCCGGGATCGACTGTTTCGGAACAGGATCGAAAAAGTGCACATTATCGAGCTTGAACTCGGTCTTCATGGCCAGCAGCTTGCGTTTTTCCGAACCATCACCGACCAGGACAAAGACCACTGGCCGGTCAGCCAACAGGCGCGCCGCCAGAAGGACATTGTCCATCGCATTGGCCGGGCCATGCGAACCGGCATAGCCGACCACGCGCGCCCCGCCCCGTTTGAGCGCGTCGATCTGTTCAAGCACCGGCAAGTTTGGCGCCTGTTCGGGCGCACGCCATTCATCGACGTCAATGCCGTTCGGGACATAGGCAAATTTCTCACGCGCCATGCCATGTGCCATCATGTGTTCGAGCGCCTTGGGCAGCATGGAAACCACCTTGTCAGCAGTGCGGTATGCCCAGTTCTCGGCGTACTGCAATAGCATGATGAATGGATGGCGCGGCGACATGCCACCTAACTCAATAGGGCTGAGCGGCCACAGGTCGTGTACCTCGAAACATAGTTTGGCACCGCATTGAGCGGCGATGCGTTTGGCCGGAAAGATATCGAGCGGGTAGGTCGAAGACGCGATCACCAGATCTGGCTTGACCAGTTTGCCGATGCGTCGCCCGTAGAACAGCATCTGCGCCACAAAGGAAAACATGTTGAGTACGCGGCCGCTGCCATTCCCGTCGTATTTCGGGCTACGCAGCCAACGGTATTCGATACCATCCACCTCTTCACGCGCAAGAGCACGGTCAACCACAGGATTGGTGCGGCGCAGGTGCGAGAAATCCGCGCCGACGATAGTCACATTGTGCCCCTGCCTGACCCATTCACGGGCAAGATAATAGGGACGGTATTCCATGCCGTAATGGGGATTACCGGCATAGTGATTGATCAACAATATATTCATGAAAACAGTCTAAGGACTTTTTTTGATCAAGGGGCGAGCTGGATTGCCAGCCACGGTTATTCCGGCCTCGACGTCTTTCACAACCACGGCGCCTAATCCAACCACCGCTCCAGGTCCAATCTTGCGCTTCTCGAGAATGGAGGCATTCGGCGCAATCCAAGCGCCGGCGCCGATCACTACGCTGCCGCTCACTTCGGCACAGGCAATCACCATCGCATCGGCACCAACTTCAACATTGTGAGCAATGTGCACATGATCGTCGATCTTGCAGCCATCCATCAGTACGGTATTGCCGATGGTGCCGCGGCATACTGTCGTGAGGCTACCAACTTCGACGTCGTCACCAATGATGACACTTCCCAGATGGGGGATACGAATCGGCCGTCCGGATGCATCGGACTCGAAACCATAGCCTTCTTCGCCGATCACAGCGCAAGACTTGATCAGGCAGTTACGGCCGATACGTACGCCATCGGCGATCACGACATTATGATAGATCTCCGTACCCTCACCGATTTCCACACCATTGCCGATCACCGTATTGCGGCCGACACGTACGCTAGGGTGGATACGCGGTGGTTCCGTGTGCTCGCAAAAGCCGATCTTGACTTGCAGCAGGCGCAGTGCCAGCGCAAAATCGAGGCGTGGATTATCGGACTCGATCAAGGCCAGGCCATCCCGCGCCATGGAAAGCGGACCGATTACCGTGCAGGCGACGGAGCCGAGTTCACGGTCCGCCTTGGAAAATACCAATGCACCTTCCGTGACGTGATCGACCGAACGAATTTCCATGATAGGCAGGTCGCTGCCGTGCAAAGTACGGCCCAGTGCCGAGGCCAGCCAGGCTGCCGTGGCGGGGCGGTTTAAGCGATTATCCATCGGATCACCTCAAATGATTCTGCATATTGCGTACCGATCTGGGTACCACGGAAAACGGCCTGGCTCTTCACCACCTCGGCAGAAGCGTACACGCGATGTGCCTGCGATTGGTAGCGCGCCAGCGACTCCACCTTCTTGCCCACATCCTGCTCACTAAGGTGTACGAAGCAGCTCGTGCGGAAATCGAGATTGTTCCATGGCACTTCATAGCCAAGCATGGTGGTACGCTTGAATGCGCGGAAACCTTCATGCGCAATCACATGGTGATCCTGATGGGTATCGTTAGGACTAGGTAAAAATACCAAATCGGGCTGCAGCTCGCGATTCAGCTTGACCATTTCGTCGAGAATAGCCTGACGCTGCTCGGGGAATTTGCGAACTTCGAAATCGAGCACGATACAATCTTCAGGAGCGATACCCAACACCAAGGTGGCTTCCTTGACTTCCTTGCGCAAGATGTCACGCGGCAAATGGGGTAACACCGATTGCTCCGCTGCAGAAAATGCCACGTATACGGCACGCCAGCCTTCGCTGACATATTTCGCAATCGTTCCGCCACAGCCGAATTCGCCGTCGTCGGTATGCGGTGCAAGCACCAGCAAAGTTTTTACTCTATGGATATCAGCCATGTAATCTGCACCTTCAATAAATTATTAGAAACGCCGCACTTGGCACTGGCCGTGACTCCTACTTGGAAGCATTACAACAGCATCGATAATAAACCCGAAGCCTTCCGACACGCCAGCGCCGTAGATCTACTTACGCCGCCACAGTCTGTCTATAGGCATCGCGCATCAATGTCACACAATGATCCCAGGAAAATTGCTGGCACACCCTGGCACGTCCTGCCACGCCAAGACGGTTGCGCAAGGCACTATCTTGCACCAGCAGGTATAAGGCGTCTGCCAGCGCTTGCGGGTTTTCGTTTGGAATGATCAAGCCCGTTTCATTTTCGGCTACCACCTCCGGCAACCCTCCCATACGCGATACCACCACCGGCAATGCACAGCTCGACGCTTCCAGAATCGCCACGCCGAAGCTCTCACTGTCGTTGCGGCTCGCCGCCACATAGATATCGAGGCGGTTCAACCAGTCCGGTACGGCTGTGTGGTCAACCTGCCCCGCGAAGGTAACACTGGCTTCAAGTCCCAGCTGCGCAACCAGCGCCTGCAACACTGCAGTCTCGCCCCCACCACCGACCAGCAACAGTTCAAGACGCCCGAGCAAATCATCTGCTTTTTCGTCTTGCAAGCGTTGCCTCAATAACGCATAGCCATGGATGAGAATATCGATACCGTACTTTTTCGCCATCGTCTTGACGGTGCCAATCACCAGGCGCCCGTCAGCTGCTCTCGGTACTGGCACGAATCGCGCGGTGTCGATACCGAACGGCGTGACAAAAATCGGGGCCAACTCGGGACACAACGAGCGCGTCTGCTCCGCCATGACATGGCTCGTGGAAGCGATGCGGCTGGCAGCCCTCAAATTGCGCTTGATCAACCACATCTTGAACCGCGACTCGTAGGGGAATTCGTAGACGTCCGCCCCCCATACCGACAACAGCGAAGGTCCGCGCCAGACCCCTGCCATCAAGGTGCCGTAACCGCTGGCATAATGGCAATTAAGCAAATCCGGCGACATCTCTGCAAGCACCTTGCCCAAGGCGCGCCGATTCAGGAAATAGCCCTTTCCGCCACGGTAAGGCAGCAGATGAACGCGTACGCGATCAGAGTACTGATGAACATCAAAATCGTGCTGAGTGACCAAGTGTACTTCGATATCCTGCTGTGCCAGTGCATTGCACCAGCGGCTAACATGAATAGAATTGGCTGGTCCAAGAATGGCTATTTTCATATTTCGTTTTTGTTGTTGTCGGTTTTTTGCCAATGTGGCGCCCCTCTGGCGGTCCACTCCATCAACCGGCAAATCAGGTAAATAAGAGGCAGCGGATAAATAATATAACCGAGGCCAATCACGATATTTCCACGAGCAATCATCAGCAATGCTGGCAGCCCAAGTCCAAGAAGGATTGCCGTCATGGCTGGTGGCGCCCGCTGCAGCAACGACTCAAATACCGTCAGTAAAAATGCGAATAGCAACGGGTAAAGAAGGGCACCGAACCAGCCAGCGTTGAGCAGCGCATCACCCCAAATCAAAAAGTGAAGGGACCCGGGAATACCTTGATGCGAACTATCGATCATTTCTGTTAACCAAGGATTATCGTTGAATAATCCATCGTTCAAGGCGGCGGTCCAGACCTGATAGGTTACGTCCAACGGCTTGAGGGGAATATCGGCCAGTTCGCGCGGCAACAGAATAAGCAAGGCCCGATGCAAGGTGGGCATTGGACCAGCACTCCAGCCTTCGAGGTACTTGTGTACAATGTAAAAGTAATACTTCATGATATTGTCTTCGCCGCCGAAAAGACCGCCCCCGTCAACGGAGCTGCCAATCGCATCGAGCAGGCTTGAAAAATCCATGCTCAGCATAGCGCTCAAACCGATGCCACGCGCAGCGCGCGACAGTACATGCATCGACAGCGCGGCCACTGCGCCACCGAGCAAAACGTACAAGCGGCGAGAAAAACTGATGCGATCAGATAAAAACAATTCATAGTAGAAATAGCCACCAAGACAGAACAACATGGCCCGCGAGCCGGTTACCATGAAGACGCCCAAGCAGCAAAGCACCAGCAAAACAAATCTGATGCGGCTTTTATAGAACACGGGAGCAAGGGAGAATGCCACGAGTCCCAGCAAATTGGATACGCCATCAAGCAAAGTGAGGCCTTCGCTGCGCTGCTCCGACCAATTGAGCATCAAGAAATCGAGGCCATTACGGGCCTTGATTAACGCAATGATGACAAATATCCCGGTAACCAGAAAAAAGAGCCGTTTCCAAGCTTGTTCGTCAAAAACCAGTTTCCGATAAGAGCTGCCGCGCGGCAGAAGCCAACCGCCCAGCAGGTATAGAAACACGCAGAACAAGACATTACAGGCAAAAAGAAACAGCATGCCGGCGTACAGCACCCGAGTACCATAGGCCGCCTCAATGGATGCCTCGTTGATTGATAGCGTGTAATAAAACAATGCCATCAATAAAATAGCATAGTAGCGGGATTTCGATATCGAATACAGAATACTGGGCACAAGAACCAATGCCGACAGGAAAGAGATCATGGTAAAAGCGAATCCTGGTCAGGTATGCAAGGCCGATGGAAAGCCAATCAGGCGGCCATAACTGCAGCTAAAAATATTCTTAAGGCAATATGCCATATAAGCGAAACAGCACACCTCTCCAGCGACCCAACACAGGGCGATGTCACGGGCGCTGGTCGGCCGCAAAACAAGAATGGCCAGAACAATGAAAACCGAGCGCACGATATTGGCATAAGCAACACTCTGGTGATGTCCCTGTGCCATCAACATCGGCGGCAAGATACGATTGTGCAGCCAGAAAAAACTGGCGCCAATGAAGCAAAGTGCAGAAGCACCTGCAGGGGCGAAACCGGCGCCAAAAACCATGGAAATCATCGGTGGCAGCGCTAACCATCCGAGAGGAAGAGCAAGTATGCCCAACAGGCTGCAACCGAGCGCCAGCTTTTCATATTCGGCCTGCGCAACGGCGCCGTTACCCTTCTTCGACCAATGGTTGTATAGCACCGGCGCGACCATATTCAAGGCAGTCACCATGGCATTCAAAAACAGCAACGACATACCAAAATAGCCAGCCTCAGTATGGCTGCCCGCAGCCCGCGCCAACATCCAGAAAGTCAGTGCAGGTACAATTGTAGTGGTAATAGCTGGAATGAAAGACCAAGCGCCCTCTTTCATCAAGATACGGCAGTCGGCCCCCAACGCTCCCCCTCCACGCAAGTCGAAACCTGCCGTTCGCCCTACTTCGGCGCTGGCGCACAAGGCAGCACAAACGAAACTCCACATGAGCAATTGGGGCAGTATGGTGAAGTCGTTACCTATGCCAAGAAAAAATATCAGCGGCAGGCAAATCAAGCCGGGGCTTGCTGTAATCAGATTAAACAGCAGAGGGCTGGAGTTACTCAGAGCAACGGCGCGGAATAAACCGTGCAGCACCATCGCCAGCGCACAGGCACACATCAGCCAGACATCGCGCAGACTTAATGCTGTCGCCTGAGCTAAATAATTTCCCCCAAACGCTCCCAGCAGCAGCAA
The DNA here is from genome assembly GCF_046113285.1 of Janthinobacterium aestuarii. Taxonomy (NCBI): domain Bacteria; kingdom Pseudomonadati; phylum Pseudomonadota; class Betaproteobacteria; order Burkholderiales; family Oxalobacteraceae; genus Janthinobacterium; species Janthinobacterium aestuarii. Next base: position 1,108,298 of record NZ_CP142524.1, on the reverse strand, counting down.
TAGCGCTGCCAGAGCCAGGCCATAGTGCACGATCAATCCCGCAGCGCGGCGCGCACTGATCCGCCCTGCATTGATGTGAAAGGTCAGCGCCTGGGAGAAGCCAAACAGGCCTAACACGGAGATCAAGTCGATCCACGAACGGTAAGTACTGAAATAACCTTGGCCCTCGGGTCCAAAGCGACGTGAGACCACCACTGAGACAAGGAAAGTCGCAACCACACCGAAGCCTTGAATCAAGAGCGCGAGCCCCAGTTGCCGCTGTAACTTCATGCGTCCTCTTTATGCCAACGCAACGATGATCTGTTCCTGCTCCTGTGCAGTCAAGTCTGGCCCCATCGGCAGACTCATCACGCGCTGTGCAGCGCGCTCGGCATGAGGATAGGCACCCTTGTCGCCGAAGCCGGCATAAGCTGGCTGCAAATGCATGGGTACTGGATAATGTACCGCAGTAGGAATACCAGCGGCCTTCAGGCGTTCCTGAACAGCATCGCGCGACTCGACCAACACGGTAAACTGGCCGTACACGCTGCTGCGATCGGCACGCTGGCTGACCGTCTCGACTTTATTTTTCAGCAATTCATTGTAGCGCTGACCAATTTCCAGCCGCTGCGCCACCTCCCATTCAAAACGTTCGAGCTTGGCAAGTACCACCGCACATTGCAACGTATCCATACGGCCGCCAACGCCGATACGCGTATGCACATAGCGTTTCGACTGACCATGCACCCGAATTTCACGCATGGCCTGGGCAAGCGCATCGTCACTGGTAAAAATAGCGCCGCCGTCCCCGTAACAGCCCAAGGGCTTGCTCGGGAAAAAGCTCGTGCAGCCTATCGTCGACAGATTGCAACTCTTGCGGCCCTTGTACGTCGCGCCGAAGCTTTGCGCCGCGTCTTCGATAACTACCAGGCCATGACGCGCCGCGATAGCATTGATCTCATCCATGTCAGCCGGTTGACCATACAAGGAAACTGGCATTATGGCGCGCGTGCGTGGCGTGATTGCAGCTTCGATCAGAGCCGCGTTGATATTGCAAGTGTCAGGTTCGATGTCGACAAATACAGGCTTGGCGCCCAACAGCACGATCACTTCGGCCGTGGCGATGAAGGAGAATGGCGTGGTAATGATTTCGTCACCCGGTTTGACGCCGATGGCCATCAGCGCAATCAGCAGCGCCTCGGTACCCGAAGCAACAGTGATGCAATGTTTCGCCCCTGTATATTCCTGCAGCTTGCCTTCCAGCTCCTTGACTTCCGGACCCATAATATATTGGCCATGATCGAGAACTGCCTGAATGCGTGCGTTAACCTTGTCACGCAGGGCTACGTATTGCGCCTTGAGATCGATGAATTCCATGTTGGACTTTAATGTTAGTTGTTGATTAAGGCGCAGATGCCATCTTGCAATGTATAACGCTCGCCAGTGTGCTCGCAAACGGTTTCGCCGTCGCCGGTAAGAGGCAGCGCCAGCCGTTCGCCGAAACGGCTCATCCAGCCAACCTGACGCGCCGGCACGCCCACCATCAGGGCGAAGTCCGGAACGTTTCGATTGATCACGGCGCCCGCGCCAACGAAAGCATAAGCCCCTACAGTGCTGCCGCAGACAATGGTGCAATTGGCACCCAGCGTGGAGCCGCGTTTGATCAGCGTCTTGCGATACTCATCCTTGCGCGTTACCGCCGAGCGCGGGTTGTACACATTCGTAAATACCATGCTGGGACCACAAAACACGTCGTCCTCGATGGTCACGGCATCGTACACGGAGACATTGTTCTGGATTTTGACGTTGTTACCAATGACAACGTCATTGCCGACAAAAACGTTTTGCCCCAAGGAACAGCCTGCACCGATGCGTGCTCCACCGCAAACGTGAACAAAATGCCAGACGCGGGTAGTGTCCCCAATCGTTGCACCAGCGTCTACGATTGCACTCGAATGTATTGTGGCCGCCATCTTAATACTCCAGCGGTAATGCGACACGCTTGCCATCACGCGCTGAAAGGTAGGTGGCGATCAGCACTTCCATCGATTTCAAGCCTTCACGGCCGTCCGTCTCTGGTTCGGCTTCGCCACGCAATACCTTGATGACATTGTCGTAATACAGCGGATGGCCAAAACCATATACCGACGTGGTCTGATAACTGGCTTCCTTGACCTTCTCATCATCCGGGTGCGGCTCGGAAAACTCCCAATGCTGCACTTCGTTGACGGCAACACCACCGATACGTACTGTGCCTTTTTCACCCAGAATGGTGATGCTGCCTTCCAGATTGCGCGGGTAGGTCAGCATGGTCACGTTCATCGAACCGAGCGCACCATTACGCCAGCGCAGACTGATGACGCCGGTGTCCTCGACCTCGATATCGCGCTCCAGCGTGGCGGTGTAGGCATGCAGACTCTCGACGGGGCCGATGACCCAGTCGATCAGGTCGACATAATGGCTGGCCTGGTTCATGAAGGCGCCACCGTCGTATTCCCATGTACCGCGCCATTTCGCACTGTCATAGTATTCCTGCGGGCGGGTCCAGAAAACATTCAGGTTCACCATGTAAATACGACCGAAACGTTTTTCCTCGACGGCCTTCTTAAGCAACTGCAAGGTCGCATTACGGCGATTTTGTTTCACAACAAACAACCGCACGTTGGCAGCATCACAGGCTTCGACCATTCGCTTGGCATCGTCCCAGCGGGTTGCCATCGGCTTTTCGGTGATGACGCTGTAGCCAGCCTCGGCAATCTGAATCGCCTGCTCCGGATGCATACCGGACGGCGTCGTCAGAATAAACGCATCAGCCTGGCAATGCGCGAGCATCTCGGTCAGGCTGGCATAAGGCGTGGCGCCCGTGCTAGCGGCAGCTTCGGCCAGCGCTTGCGGATTAATATCGCACACGCCGACGAGTTCGCAACGGTCAGCATGCTGCTGGATCGCGCCGAAATGATTCTTGGCAATGCGTCCGCAGCCGAGCAGGGCAAAGCGGATCTTGCGGTCAGTGACCGGAGGGGGGAAATGGCGCATTCAATAATCTTTCGGAATTAGGCTTTGACAACGTTCGACGCCGGCGTCAGGTAGACACCACGCGTATCGACGATCAATTTTGCGTGCTCCTGAATCAAGGCGTAATCAAAGGCACGGTGATCGGTCGCCAGCAACACCACATCATAGGAGGCGATTGTGGCGGCGGTCAGTTCAACACTGGATAATTCAAAATGGTGTTCGCGCATCTTCGGGAAGACCGGCACGTGCGGATCCGAGTAAGCGATATCGGCGCCCTTGTCACGCAGAATCTCCATCAATTCCACCGATGGCGACTCGCGCATATCGTCCACATTCTTCTTGTAGGCAATACCCAGAACCAGCACCTTGCTGCCCTTGATCGAACGCGAGCGCTCATTGAGGGCATCGGCCAGCTTGCTGATGACCCAATGGGGCATGTCGCTGTTAATCTCGCCAGCGAGTTCAATGAAGCGGGTGTGCAGACCATATTGACGCGCTTTCCACGTCAGGTAGAACGGGTCGATCGGGATGCAATGGCCGCCCAGGCCAGGGCCCGGATAATAGGCGGTAAAGCCGAAAGGCTTGGTGGCCGCGGCACGAATGACTTCATGAATGTCGATATCCATCTTGTCAGCAATGATCTTCATTTCATTGACCAAACCGATATTGACAGCACGGTGTATATTTTCCAGCAACTTGGTCAACTCGGCCGCGCGTGTCGAACTGACCGGCACGACGGTATCGATGGCGGGGCTGTAAAGTGCGATGCCAGCCTGCTGGCAGGCCTCGGTGGTGCCGCCGCAAATCTTCGGAATGGTTCGGGTTTCGAAATGTTGGTTACCCGGATCTTCGCGCTCGGGCGAGAACACAAGAAATACTTCTTCACCGACCGTGAAACCGCCAGCCTCGATACGCGGCTTAAGTTCTTCATCGGTGGTTCCAGGGTAAGTAGTGCTTTCCAGCGAAACGATCTGGCCTGCACGCATATGCGGCACCAGCGCTTCTGTGGTACTCAGGACATAGCTCAGGTCTGGCTCACGGTAATCGTTCAGCGGAGTGGGCACGCAGATAATCAACGCATCGGCCTCAGTGGCGCGCGAAAAATCAGTGGTAGCCTCGAAACCCTTGGCACGCGCCGCATTGATGGATTCGGCGGAGATGTGTTCGATGTAACTTATTCCTTGATTCAGCTTATCGACCTTGACCTTATCGATATCGATACCCAGCACCTTGAAACCGACATCAGCATAACGCAGCATCAAAGGCAGGCCAACATAGCCCAAACCCACAATGCCGATAACCGCATTGCTATTTTCGAATTTCGAAATAAGTTCATTTAGAAACTTCTTGTTTTTGCTATCGTTCATTTTTAGGTTTAAATTCTTATATAATTACAACAATTACACCACCCCGAAAAAACGAAACGGACACATGCCGCACGTTAGGACATCAAGAAAGAAAGATGATATAAAGAAAGAGGAGAGCCAGATTGTAAAACGGTGGTCCAGTATAACGACTCCGAGCCTATCTGGATAGGCCTCGGAGCGGAAAAGGGCCGCGACACAGGGGCGCGCCATGGGCTAATGTGACGCTTTTACTACTATAGACAGGAAAAATCATGCCCTGCCTGGTCACATAAAGTTACACTTTTTCATGGTAACACAAGCAATTCTGCATCCGCGCACGCCTGATGATCATTGCGGAACCGCCCCCGGCACGCTATCATCACAGGTCGAAAATATCTGCCGCGCACAGCTCCCTATAAGATGTATCAGGCCTATAAATTCACGGCACCACCAAGATTGAGGCCTCAGAACAGTTACACCATCACCATGCGCGCACGGACTCGATACCCAAGCCCCCATTCGGCAAATGAGTCTCCATTCATTATATATATATGAAAGCACATGAAATTGTACGGGTCGATTACCTGCAAATTGACTACCCGGCGACTCATCAGTGAGTAAAATGAAAATATTTCTTGATTTATCCAGATTCCAAAAACAAATTATCGCCATAACGGCAGATTTTTTCTTATTACCTTTAACTTTTTGTTTGGCGATTATCCTCCGGTATGACGTCATCAACGCTGACGTCTACCGCAGTTATTTATGGCTCATAATTGCAGCTCCCTTGGTTTCAATCCCTATTTTCATCCGCCTCGGCTTGTATCGGGCCGTGATACGCTTCATTGACCAGAAGATCGTCTATGTTGTCATTCTTGGCGTCACGCTGTCGGTAGCCAGCCTGGTAGCGCTGGCCGCGTTCGCCACCCACATGACAGGGCTTTCGCGAGGCGTCTTTGGCATTTACTGGATCAGCGCAATTACTTACGTCGTGGCCAGTCGCTTTCTGACCCGTGGCTTTTTATTGCACGTAAAAAGCCCGAAACAGACGGTGCGCGTAGCCATTTATGGCGCTGGTAAGGCAGGATCACAACTGGCAAGTGTTCTGCGCGGCGGTCGCGAATACCTTCCGGTTGCGATCATCGACGACAAAACCGAACTGCAAGGCGCGTCGATTGCCGGCATCCGGGTTTATCCCCCATCGAGCCTGCCCAAATTGATCGGCAAACTGAACATCAGCGAAGTTCTGCTGGCCATGCCATCGATACCGAAGAGCCAGCAGAAACACATTCTCGACAAAATCGAATCCCTCAAAGTCAAGATCAAGGTGACACCACCTGTTGCCAGCCTGGTCAACGGTGAACTTCGCCTGCAGGACGTACGCGACATTGAGATAGAGGACTTGCTGGGACGTGACCAGGTGGCCCCGGACACAGACCTGGTCGCCACTTGCATCACCGGAAAGTCAGTATTGGTGACTGGTGCGGGCGGGTCGATCGGCTCCGAACTGTGCCGTCAGATCATCCGCCTGCGCCCCTCCAGACTCATACTTCTGGAAATGTCCGAGTTCGCACTGTACTCGATCAAACAGGAACTGAAGGGACTCAAGCACGCGCACGCTCTGGAACTCGAGTTGGTGCCCTTTCTTGGCTCCGTACTGGACACGGAAAAGTGTGCAATGATCCTGCGCACCTTCCAGGTCGAAACTGTATATCACGCGGCAGCCTACAAGCATGTGCCATTGGTGGAGCACAATCCGATTGAAGGCGTGCGCAACAATGTCTTCGGCACCTTGAGTATCGCACGCGCGGCGATGGACGCTGGCGTCAAATGCTTCGTCCTGATTTCAACAGACAAAGCCGTACGTCCGACGAATGTAATGGGCTCGACAAAACGCCTGGCTGAACTGATTTTGCAGGCATTTGCACAGGAACGTGGCAAGACGCGTTTTTGCATGGTGCGCTTCGGTAACGTACTGGGATCGTCCGGCTCGGTCGTGCCGCTCTTCCGCAAACAGATCATGGCGGGCGGCCCGATTACTCTGACGCACCCCGAAATCACACGCTATTTCATGACTATTCCTGAGGCGGCGCAACTGGTGCTGCAGGCTGGCGCAATGGGAGAAGGCGGTGACGTCTTCGTGCTTGACATGGGTGAGCCCGTCAAGATCGTGGATCTGGCCGAACGCATGGTGCATTTGAGCGGCCTGGAAGTAAAGAGCAAGTCGGCTCCGGACGGCATCGAAATCGTCCATGTCGGCCTGCGGCCCGGCGAGAAGCTGTACGAAGAACTTCTCATCGGTGACAATGTCGAAGGCACCGAACACCCACTGATCATGCGCGCGCAGGAATCCGAAATACCGCACGCGGAATTGCAGCTACTGCTACGCGAACTCGATGATGCCTGCGCACGTTTCGCCTACGAAGATGTGCGTATGGTACTACTGAAGGCGGTAAAGGAATATGCGCCACAATGCGGTATTGAAGATTTGATCTGGTCCGAAAAAAACAAAACGCAGGCGCCGCACTGATTACAACGCAGGCCTGGTAGAAGTACCAAGCCGGCCGCCTAGTGAGTAGCCTGCTTGGCTCCTTCGGGCATATTATTCATCCACACACAATTTGAGAAACCATATGGAAACGCAGGAAAAATTCACTCAACGCACGAGCAAACAGGATGGCGCGCTGATTTCCCCAACCGAGCTTCTGAGCACGCTGTGGCACGCGCGTCGCATGATTATCGGCATGACAGTGGCCTCCATCGCACTGGGCGTGAGCAGCACCGTGTATTGGGCCAAGTATAAGAGTGACGGATTCCTGCAATTTGGCGGCCCCATCCCCTTGCAACCAGAAAAAACGGCAAGGACAAAAGACGTCAAGGATGCAGGCTTCGGCATTCAGCTCAGCGACTACAAGCGCTATTCAGCAGCATTTGGCAGTCGCGGCCGCTTCGATGACTTTGTACAGGCCGTCAAACTCGAAAATGCTCCCGGGATCGCTACTCTGCGCAAGAACATCACCAGCGAAAAAAACCTGAACGCCATCATCGAACCCATTTTCCCTTTCACCAAACTCGATGCCAAGGACTTGATGGAGCAACCGAAAGAGAACAGCAATAATGTGATCGGTTTACGCATCAGCTACGAAGCCAGTACCCCGGAAGAGGCGCAACGTATCGTCGCCCTGCTGGGCCGTTACACCATGGACACAATTGTTTATCTGATTTATACGGATTCGCTGCGCTTCAAGCATCTGGAAATTACCGCAAAAATCACCAAGCTTGACAATGACATCATTGGCAGCAAGCAGAAACTGGCGGAATACAGCAGGCGCATCAACGACCTCAAACAAATCGTTGCACGCCACCCGAAGGCCGAAGTGCAAAATACATCGCAAGTCGTCACCGTGACGGATGAAAACTCACGTTACCTGTCGCCAGTAACGCAACTGATGAGTGCCGAGGTCGAGGCCAGTGCGGCGCAAGAAGCCATTTATCAGGCTAAACGGGAACAGCAACAATATCTGTTATTGCGTGATTACTACGATAGTGCCAAAGCGACACTCGACGCCAACAAGTCAGGCGAGGCAGTGCTACGCGCACTGGAAGCGAGCAAGGAACACGCATTCAAATCCAAAGACCTGAATGACGAACTGGTCAAGGAAGTGTACAACAAAATCACAATCGACAATCAGAACTCGCTCAATTTGTATCTGGAAAAAAGCCGCTTCATCGCCGGCCCGAGTTTGCCCGAAAACCGCACTACACGATTGTCAACGGCCCTGGTGGTAAGTGCCTTGCTCGGACTCTTTCTCGGCTGCCTGATTGCATTGGGACGGCAATGGTGGTTAGCGAACCGCGAGCAGTTAGCCAACTAACGATGTGATGTCGGCAGTATGGTATTTATCTGCCGCAAGATTACCCAGTCCGGCCTGCCGAACTGGCAAACAAGCGCCCTCAAACGCTGCTTGATTAAAAGCCACTGGCGTACCACTCCGCTTTCCTGCCATTCAGCAACATCCAGTGCGCACCAAAATAAAAAACGCGCCATCGCATCGGCATGAAAATACCTGATGCGATGGCGCGCAAGTCAATACCGCTGCCAGGACAATCATGACGCCGCCACGTCTACAACAGAGTGGCGTCGGAACGTTTTCTGGCAATTGCATGGTACGCCAGCAAACGCTGTTTTCTGGCGATGCTCCTTATTGCTTCAGCAAACCACCCAGCAATGCCGCCACTTTCTGCTTCGGCTTGGCCGCAGTAGGCGCCATGCTGGCGGCAGCCGGGGCTGCGGCCTTGGCCGGCTCATATGGCTTGAGGAACCAGGGATCAGCCTTTTCGCGGCGTGCGCCGGGACCAAAAGCGGGACGCGCACCGCGCTCCGCGGAGCGGCTGTCGCGGCTATCGCCGGCATGGCGGCTCTCGGGGGCGCGCGCCGGGCGTGCCTCGCCACCTTCGCTGCGGCGTGGCGGACGGCGCTCGCTGTCGCCGCTGCGGGCGGGCGCCGGGTTGAAGCCCGTCAATTCGCCGCGCTTGATGCTTTGCTTGATGAGTTTCTCGATATCGGCCAGCAAGCGCTCGTCCTTATCCGAGTAGATCGAAATGGCGTCGCCCGAGGCGCCGGCGCGGCCCGTGCGGCCGATACGGTGCACATAGTCTTCCGCGTTGTACGGCAAGTCGAAGTTGATGACGCAAGGCAGGTCGGAAATATCCAGGCCGCGCGCCGCCACGTCGGTCGCCACCAGCACGTCGATCTCGCCCTTCTTGAACGCCTCCAGCGCCGCCATGCGTTCCTGCTGGCTCTTGTCGCCATGAATCGCCGTGGCGCTCATGCCTTCCTGCTCCAGCACGCGGGCCAGGCGCGAAGCGCCGATCTTGGTGTTCGAGAATACGATGACCTGCTTCAGGTCGCGCTGGCGCAGCAGATGGGCGACCAGGGCATGCTTCTGGTCTTCCGTCACCTTGTAGACCACTTGCGTGACCTTGTCGGCCGTCTGGTTGCTGCGCGCCACTTCGATCGTCAGCGGATCGTTGAGGAAGGTGGCGGCCAGCTTCTTGATTTCTGGCGAGAACGTGGCCGAGAACATCAGGTTCTGGCGCTGTTTCGGCAACAAGTTGATGATGCGCTGCAAGTCCGGCAGGAAACCCATGTCCAGCATGCGGTCGGCCTCATCCATGACCAGCATCTGCACCTGGCTCAGGCTGATGTTCTTTTGCTCGATATGGTCGAGCAGGCGGCCCGGCGTGGCGATGACGATTTCCACGCCGCCGCGCAGGATGACGGTTTGCGGCTTCATATCCATGCCGCCGAAGACGACGGTCGAGCGCAGCGGCGTGTGCTTGGCGTAGGCCTTGACGTTTTCGGCCACCTGCACCGCCAGCTCACGCGTCGGCGTGAGGATCAGTGCGCGCACCGGGTGGCGCGCCGGCGACATGCTGCTGCTGGCGTGCGCCATCAGCAACTGGATGATCGGCAAGGAAAAACCGGCCGTCTTGCCGGTGCCCGTTTGCGCGGCGCCCATCACATCGCGGCCTTGCAGCACCACGGGGATCGCTTGTTCCTGGATCGGTGTCGGATGGGTGTAACCCTGGTCGGTCAAGGCGCGCTGGATTTCAGGCGCAAGGCCAAAGTCGGCAAAAGTCAGGCTGGGAGCAGCGGATGCGGCAGGTGCAGGTGCAGGTGCAGGCGCAGGCGCAGCGGCGACGGGCGCCGCTTCAGGGGCAATCGCCGGGCTGGGCGTAGGAGTCGATTCGGTTTCAGACATAAATTTTCTGGTGTGCCTCCGCACTGCGGAAGCCATGCTTTCTCAATAAACAACATTTCGGGGCACAGGCAGCTCCGTCTTGCAAGCCATGGATCATTGTTCTTGCGGCACCTCCGTGCTCCGGGACATGCTGTATGGCGTATGCGGGAGCGTCGAAGAGATGTGCTGCGATGGCGGCGGAGATCGCGCCGGCGGAACATCGCGCGCAGAAGATACAATATCAGTGCTGTAAACGATACCCTAATTCACCGCAACTGTACACGGAAACCGTGATTTTTGAGCAAAAAGCGTTCCAGCAATAGACCTCCGGGATGCCGTATCATGCCGGCTCCGATGCCAGCTCCGCCGTCCCTGCCCTTACCATGCCCACCCCGCCTTTATCCCACGATCCGCAACCGCAGCCGCCCAGCAAACCGGGCAATGACGAGTGCTGCCACAGCGGCTGCACTTTTTGCGTACTGGAAATGTACCAGGAAGACCTGGCCGCCTACGAAGATGCCCTGAGGGCGTGGCAACAGCGCCAGCAAGCCGCTGCCGCGCCCGCCACCCAGAGCGTCAGGAAGCCGCGCAAGCGCGCTTAACTTAATTCAATTAAAAGCTTTCCCACTCATCCACCGGCGCCGCGCGGCGCGCCGTGCTGGCCAGTTGACGCGGCGCCGGTGCCGGCGTCACGGCTGCCGACGCCTTGACAGCCTTGACAGGCGCACGCGGCCGGTTTGCGGCGGCGCTGGCCGCATCGAGCTTGAAGATGCTGACCACCTCGCTCAGGCTGGCGGCCTGCTCCTGCATCGACTCGGCCGCCGCGGCAGCCTCTTCCACCAGGGCCGCATTTTGCTGCGTCACCTGGTCCATCTGGGTGATGGCCTGGTTAACCTGCTCGATACCGGCGCTCTGCTCGCTGCTGGCGGCCGTGATCTCGCTCATGATGTCCGTCACGCGGGTGATGCTGGCAACGATGTCATCCATCGTGCGGCCCGCCTGATCCACCAGTTTCGAGCCCGCCTCGACTTTCTCGACCGAATCGCCGATCAGCACCTTGATATCCTTGGCCGCCGCGGCCGAGCGTTGCGCCAGGTTGCGCACTTCCGTGGCGACGACGGCAAAGCCGCGCCCCTGCTCGCCTGCGCGCGCCGCCTCGACGGCCGCATTCAGGGCCAGGATATTGGTCTGGAAAGCAATCCCGTCGATAACGGCGATGATGTCGACGATCTTGCGCGACGAGGCATTGATCGACGCCATCGTCCCCACCACCTCGCTGACCACCTTGCCGCCCTCGATGGCGATGCTCGACGAGGTCTGCGCCATGGTGTTGGCCTGGCGCGCATTGTCCGCGTTCTGCTTCACGGTCGAGGTCAGCTCTTCCATCGACGAAGCCGTTTCTTCCAGCGAACTGGCCTGCTCTTCCGTGCGCGACGACAGATCCTGGTTGCCGGCCGCGATCTGGCTCGACGCCGTGGCGATGGTATCGGTGCCGCCGCGTACCTGGCCCACCAGGTTTTGCAGGCTGGCATTCATGTCTTTCAGGGCTTGCATCAATTGCCCCGTTTCGTCTTGCGATCGCACAACGATATGCGCCGTCAAGTCGCCAGCCGCCACCCGGCGCGCCACGCCGACGGCCTCGATCAGCGGACGCGCCACGCTGCGCGCCACCCACAGCGCCAGCAGCATGCCGATGATGACGATGCCCGCCACCAAGGCGATCAGGCTGGCGCGCGAGGCCGCATAGGTTGCGTCGGCGCTGGCGCTCGAGCGCACGCCGCCGTCCGTGTTAATCGCCACCAGTTTATCGAGCGCCGCCATCATGTCCGTCATGACCTGGGCCGACGGTCCCACGGCCAGCGCGCGCGCCTCTTCCTTTTTCATCTCGCGCGACAGGCTCAGCATGGTTGCGTGCAGGCGCATGAATTCATCGTTGAGTGCCAGGAAGCGCTCGAACACGTCCTTCTCGCCCGGTTCGGAAATCAGGCCGCGGTACTTGTCGGCATCGGCCTTCAGCCTGGCCTGGGTTTCCGTCATGCGCGTTTCGTTCTGCGCCATGTCGGCATCCTGCGCGGCCAGCATGTGCGCCAGTTCCCAGCGGCGGAAATCGCTGACATCGCTGCGCATGGACATGGCCGCCAGCACGCTGGGCATCCAGTTGTCGGACAGGTCCGTCGACGCGGTATTGATGCGCGCCATGGAAAAGATCGCCGACACGCCCAGCGCGGCCGTCAGCAGCAGCACGGCGCCAAACGACAAGATCAGCTTGGTGGCAATTTTCAGATCAAAAAACCATTTCATGCGTTGCGTTCCTTCATTAACAGGTAAACGGGACAAGACAGGCGCGCACCAACACGGCGCAGGTAATGCGGCGGCTCATACCGAAACGCCGGTTAAATTTCCACAAGGCAACATTTTATCACCGACGCACTGCAGCGCAGAGTGGTTTGATCGCGGCATGCGGCCAAAGTTCAGGTGTAGCGGGCAGCGCGCCGCATTTTTGTCCAAACACGATTGTTTCCAAACGGGAAAATGAAGAGCAGGCGTAGGAGTTGGATGACACGGGGCAATGTTCCTAGCCTACATAAGCACGTCGGCTCATCCGATGCCCGTCAGTGCCCCCTGGTTCTATAGTGGATACAAGATTCAGCACAACGCTAGCAAGCCAGAAAAGCAGCGCCATCCAACAAAATCAGAAGACGAGGCCCTACCATGTACAAAGCTTATAGCAACCTGACACCAGCAACGAATAGCCACGCAGCCGCCCAGCACAACTGGCAAGCCGCTCCGGCCACACCCATGATCAGCATCACGGGCGCCCAACAGAACGAATTGCTGCGCGCCTTGTCGCGCGCCGATCTGGAGCGCCTGTTTTGCCAGCTGGAATTGGTCGCTTTGCCTGCCGGCAAGCACCTGTTCGATTGCGGCGGCAAGATTGAATACACGTATTTCCCCACCAACGCCATCGTTTCCCTGCTGTATGTGATGGAAGACGGCGCCACCACCGAGATCGCCGTCATCGGCCGCGAAGGCGTGGCTGGCGTGGTGCTGTACGAAGCCGAGCGCGCCACCTGCACCGCCATCGTACAGACGGCAGGCTACGGCTACCGCCTGAAAACCGCCTTCCTGCGCGAAGTGTTCAACGAAGGCGGCGCGCTGGCGCAATTGCTGATGCGCTACACCAGCGCCATGTTTGCGCAAATGGCGCAGAATGTGGTGGGCGGGCGTCATTGCAGCATCGAACAAAAACTGTGCCGCTGGCTGCTGGACCGCCTCGACCGTTCCCTGTCGAACGAACTGAAGGTCACGCAAGACACCATGGCCAACATGCTGGGGGTGCGCCGCGAAAGCGTCACCGTCACGGCGCGCAAGCTGCAGGACGAAGGCCTGATCCAGTACCGTCGCGGCACGGTCGAAGTGCTCGACCGCGAAGGCCTGGAAGCGGCCGCCGGCAATTGCTATAAAGCCGCACGCGCCGGTTTCGAACAATTCCGCAGCGGCATCAGCGCACACAATTAAGCCACGTCGCAAGCTGATGCGGCAGGAAAGCAACACCTTTGTAGCACCATTTGCCACTTCGTCTTGCTTGGCAACAATCCAGCCTCTATTATTCTCGTTGAAATTACCCAATTGAAACTTTGGTTTCAATTGGGTAATTTATCGCGTACATAATTAGATCAACGACTGGAGTCAGTAAGCATGAAACAGCAATACCTGATCGCCGCCCTGCTGGCAGGCATGTTCTGCGCAAGCCAAGCCCAGGCAGAAATCGCCATCGCCGCCGACCTGGGTACGACTGGCGTCGGCGCCCACCTGAGCGTGCCGCTGCAATCGAATCTGAATGCCCGTTTTGGCGTCGGCTTCCTGAATTACTCCTACGACTCCAGCACCGAAGACGTCGACTACAAGCTGAAACTCAAGCTGCGCACCTTCGACGCCTTGCTCGACTACTTCCCCATGGACGGCGCGTTCCGCGTGAGCGCCGGCGTCGTGTACAACGGCAATAAAATCGATGCCAAAGGCAAGCCGAACAAAAGCGGCAGCTACACATTGAACGGCAACACTTATACGGCGGCCAGCGCTGGCCAGCTGGACGGTACCATCGATTTCCGCAAGGTCGCACCCTACATCGGCATCGGCTGGGGCAACCCGGTGAAAGAGGCCGGCTGGAGCATTTCCAGCGACATCGGCGTATTGTTCCAGGGTTCGCCGAAAACCTCGCTGCACAATACCGGCTGCGACCCGCTGGTCTGTGCCGCCCTGAAAACGGACGTTGCCGCTGAAAACGAAAAACTGTCCGACAAGGTCAAGGATTTCAAGGCGTATCCAGTGCTGCGCATCAGTGCCAGCTACCGCTTCTAAGCTGAGGCCAACCCGCCTGGCATGATATCGAGGCACGCTGCGGCGTGCCTTTTGCATATTCCGTGTTCTTGAAACGCCGCAGGCCAAGCATTGCGACAAGGGCGCATAACTGGCACTTCGAACCGCACAGGCCACATAAACAACCACCTGCCGGCACGGCATTCCCGATTGCGTTTCCCCGTCTGCACCGTTGCATACCCCGCCAGCAAACACCTAGCCGGTACAATATTGCCATATACCCCTACCTGGCGTCCTGCGGCGCATTGCGCCGGCACTATGAAAGAATAAATGGAAGACATCAATTGCGAAGGCTTGCCGCACATCCGCGTATTGGCAGGCGAAAACACCAGCGGTCCCGTGTATGAAACCCTGCCCGCGCGCCAGATCGACGAACACGTCTACGAACTGCTGGCCTCGCCCGGCCTGACCCTGAACCTGGCGCGCGGCGACATCGTCAACATCGCCAACCCGCTCGCCCCCGCCGAAGTCTTAAAGCGCGGCGGCAACTTCTGCATCCAGATCTACGCCGACGATGTGCCGCAAGCAGCAGTGGACCAGCTCGAGCGCGACGTGCAAAGCCAGCTGGGCGGCACCCTGGATGGCCAGTACAAGGGCAACCTCACCTTCAGCGTGCCGGGACACCACGGCATCTACAATGTCAACGGTCCCTTCGACGCCTTCCGAGAAGCAACGGGCGTGGAATGGTACTTCGCCAATATCTACGTCAACCTCGATGACGACGATGATGAAACCTTGCTCAACTGGTGGGTGGATATGTAAGGTTGTCCGTGCACCAGGCGGGGCCATGACACATGTCAATGTTCTGTATTGCTCTGGCACACATCAAGCTGCTTGCCCGCGCCTTGCATACGCTCCCCCTGTCGTCAGCCACAGAGAGCAACGCTATGCCCTACATTGCGCGTGCCGATTATGCGAAGCAAAAAGAGTTCGTGGGAAATGGCGAGTGCGTTACCCTGGTCAGGCACCTCACCGGCGCCCGTGCCTCATCGCTTTGGCGCGAAGGAGACAAGGTGCCGGATCTGCTGGAACAAGGCGGTATCGCGAAAGGTACAGTGATTGCCACCTTCGTCAACGGCCGCTATCAGAATCTGCGGCAGGGCAATCATGCGGCGCTGTTCATCCGCCAGGTGCCTGGCGGCATAGCAATTTTCGACCAGTGGCGTAACCACAAGCCCAGCCGCCCGCGTGATCTACTTCGGCCGTTCGGCGGCGGGGGCATCGAATCGTCCCGAACTCTATTCGGTAGTGGAATGAAGCCGCTCGCACTGGCGACATTGGTCATCGCTGCCGCGGCGATGCGGCCAGTTGCCGCAGCCCCCATTGCGTCCGTTTCTTGCCCGCAAGCGCCTCCCTCAAGCTGGAACCTGCCGGCCAGCAAACTCGATGGCGTACGCGTGCTGTCCTATCCGGCGGATCAGCCGCCAGCAGCTGGCGAAGCGTTGCCTATCCTGGCCCCGGACAAGGAATGGACACGCAACGGCACCTTGCATCAACGCTGGGACATCAATTTTGATGCACCTGAGTATCTGTTTCAGGTGGACTGCCTGTATGCCGGTACCGAACGCTACCTGCGCATGGCTTTGCCAGGCGTCAAACAGTGCGTTGCAGCCATTACACAGCAAACGAAAATAGTCAGTTTTCAGTGCAAATAGTGCGCTCAATACCACTCCTCAAGCCACTCCCCGCAGTTGCGTCAAACATGCAAAAATCCATTCAGAAATGACTGGTAAGCAAGGTCAGCAAGCGGCAAGCGCGTTCGATGTGCGGCAGCCCTACGATTGACATATCTCAAGGTAGCGTCCCAGCACCTTGTCCATGCCCTGCTCGATGCATTCGACCACCAGCGCGTGGCCGATCGACACTTCCAGGATGCCGGGAATGTCCAGGAAGCGCGCCAGGTTGTGCAAATCGAGGTCGTGCCCCGCATTCACGCCCAGCCCCAGCGCCTGCGCCCGCCGCGCCGCCTGCCGATACGTGTCAAACACGGCCTCGGCCTGCCCGCCGCCATAACTCTCGGCAAACCGTTCCGTGTACAGCTCGACCCGCGCCGCGCCCACCTCGCGCGCCCATTCCAGCGCCGGATAGTCGGCATCGACGAACAGGCTGACGCGGATGCCCAGGTCATTCAATTCCGCAATGACGGGACGCAACAGCGCCGCATGCCGTTCGATGTCCCAGCCGTGATCGGACGTCAGCTGGCCCGGCATATCGGGCACCAAGGTGCATTGCGCCGGGCGCGCGTCTTTCACGACCTGCAGAAATTCCGCCGCCGGATAGCCCTCCACGTTGAGTTCGCGTCCCCGTTCCGCGCACAAGCGCTGCAACGGGGCAACATCATCGTAGCGCGCATGGCGCTGGTCCGGGCGCGGGTGCAGGGTAATGCCGGCGGCGCCCAGGTCGAGAAAGCGCGCGGAAAACGCGAGCAGGTCCGGGAAATTGCGGCCGCGCGAATTGCGCAGCAGGGCGATTTTATTGACGTTGACGGAGAGCTGGGTCATGGGAGGCAATGAAGTGAAAGTGACGGGTCTGGCAGCGATTGTAGCGGATCGCCCGCACAGGGCACGGCCAACCGAACTCAGCGCTACGTGCTACGATGCAAGACAAGTTCCACGCTTTCAATACTTACCATGACCTACCAGCTATTCCTGTTTGACCTCGACGATACCCTGCTCGACTTCCGGGCGTCCGAAAAACGCTCGTTTCTGCACACCATGCACGAACTGGGTTTGCGTGACGGCATCGACGGACTGTTTTCCCAGTACCAGGCGATCAACGTCGACCTGTGGAAACGTTTCGAGACGGGTGAGGTGAGCAAGGATTTCCTGAAGGTGGAGCGCTTCCGCAAGACGTTCGCACTGAACGGCATCGCCATCGACCCGGAACTGGCCAGCCGCCTGTATCTGGAATCGCTGCCGGACACGGTCGTGCTCATCGATGGTGCAAAACAGGTGTGCGAAACGCTGTCGCGCATCGGCGAAGTGGGCATCATCACCAACGGCGTCGACGCCATCCAGAACCGCCGCATCGCCGCATCCGGCCTGGGCGACTACATTTCCTTCGTCGCCACCTCCGAAGCGTGCGGCCACGCCAAGCCGGACGTGCGCTTCTTCGACTACGCGGCCAACATGGCGCGCGCGTTCAGCAAGGAAACGACCATCATCATCGGCGACCGCCTGGACGCCGACATCCTGGGCGCCAACCGCTACGGCATAGCCAGCTGCTGGTTCAACCCGGACGGCATGGCCAACACCTCGGCCGCCATCCCCACCTGTGAAGTGGCCAGCCTGCACGACGTCGTGCCAGCGCTGGAGATGATGCAGGTCAACTTGAAACAGGCTTGATCTTCCACAAGCGCACCGCCTGGATATGCGGGCAGCGGCACGAAAACACGCCGCTGTTCGCGTAGAGTGTAGGCAAGCGCCCTGCCCACCTGATTGCGCGTCAAGCGATCAATCGCGCGTCAGCACTTCCAGCAATTCGATCTCGAAGATCAAATTGGAGTTCGGCGGTATCAAACCCACCTGCCGCTCGCCATACGCCAGCGCCGCCGGCACCCACAGCTTGCGCGTGCCGCCAACCTGCATGCCGTGCAAACCCAGAATCCAACCCTGGATGACCTTGTTATTGCTCAACACACAGCGAAAAGGCTCGCCCCGCTTGTGCGACGAATCAAACTCCGTGCCATCGTCCAGCCAGCCCCGGTAATGGGCCGTGACCAGCGCGCCACGCGCCGCCGCCTTGCCGTTGCCCACCACGATATCGTCAATCTTCACTTCAGCCGTCATCTCGTTTCATCCTCGATAAATCGCAATGCCGCGATTGTACGACAGCACGAAAAAAGCCCCGGCAGTCACCTGTCGGGGCTTGTTCTATTGCTGCAAATTCTGGTGGGCCTCACGTGAGTCGAACACGGCACCAATGGATTATGAGACACATGCTCGACCTTGCTCTCAAATTCGTCAGTAAATTAATGCATCATACACAACAATACAAACCACATAGAAGTATTGTGTCTCTGTGATTTTTCGACTCAGTGATTCATTACTTCGGAGTTCCAGGCAAAATTTCTCTTACATTCCAATCTAGCCGATATCTTTTAATGGCGGCTGCATTCTCAACTTCAGTCTTGAACGTTTCGAGAAGCTCCATTACATTATGTAGTAAATCCGCAAGATCGATCTCATCTCTGTCCGTACGCCCTGTATGAGCGATCTCGTTGCGTACCTTTAAAAGCGCAACATCAATGGTACGTTGTTTCAGCTCAAAAGAAGACCATCGATCATCGAGTCCGACGCACATCAAAATATTGCGAAAAACTTTCGTAGATAAATTACTCTCTGTGTCAATTAGTTGAATATTTGGCAAAGAATATCGATGCTCATTTGAGTTTAAAACATAGTCCACAGCTTGCAGATATGGCAAAAGGCTTTTAGATGGAGCAGCCGTCTTTATTGCAGCAATCGATGCTAACGCTAGAAAACACGGCTGCAAATCTTTGCGCAAACACTTTTGTTTCTCAACAAACAAAAGGTAACACTGTGACATATCTTTTATACCACCCTCCCAATGTGCATAAGTAAGAAGCAATGCTCCTTTCACCAATGGAATTAGCGGTTTTTTATTATCTTTGAAAAACGAACTTAGATTTTGAAGTTCATGTTTTCGCCAGCTGATTGACTCAGCTAATCGCTGGCTAAGCTCATCAAGTGTACGAATTTTCACTGAAAATGACTCCGGCCAAGGGGTATAGTTTGCCCCAAACGGCGCGATGAACTTAGACCGATACTTTTAACAATTAATTCTTTCTCCCAAAGTTGCTTGATTCTTTCTTCTAACCAAACATCCCCCTTCGCAACCACGTTATCCAAGTTTTTGGCGACGCCCATAGCAATTACCTCGAAAGCCGCAAGTAAGAATGGCCCAACATGCGCACCTTTGGCAATATTTAGACGCCTGAATGATCCTTCGTCAAAAATATTAAACAACAAGTCGAATGTTTTTCGAAATTTATCTGCAATTTCTTTTCTGTCCAAGTTAGGATTTGATGCCATCTCCAGAATTTTATCATTCAAATATGTTTCCAAATCAGGGATTGCTTTAGCTTCCTCGACCGATGTATCTTGCAAAATCAGAAATCTTACAAGTAACTCTATTCGATATTGCTCCGCCTCTGCTCTTTCAGTAAGAGGAATTGAATTAACAAATGATGGATGGTCAACCAAATCACTCAACCATTCGAAGAAAGAAGCATCCTTCATCAATATTAAACAATTTCTTACTTCTGCCGACGTTGCTTGACTTCCACCAGTATTCAACCTATCAAACAATTCGTACTTACTCAACTCTGCACTTTTCGGCATTATTATCTTAACGTCAATACGAGCTTTTCGAAATTTCAATTTCAATGCATCTGGAAGAACTTTTAAGTTATCTGGCGTTTCTTTCCATATCATACCTTTCAACGATGGCATGTATTTTGTTTCAGTCAAAGTTAACGGGTCAATTAAATCCCCGCTCTTATTTTTTAATTCCCCTACGAACTGTAGGATAGTGGAAACACGTTGCAATCCATCAATCAGTTCCCAGTGCCCCGATGTTCTTTGATAAACAAATATCGGCGGGACCGGCAATCCCAACAAAAACGACTCAATCAGCCGCGACTTCTGAAAGTCTGTCCAACGAAAAAAACGCTGAAATGCAGGGTTAACTTCAATTTCACCTCCGACATAAGAAGAAATCAGCTCCCCAATAGACATTGAATAGGAGTCAGTAGACATTGCCTGCTCTGCAGCCAAAAGTTCGCTATCTAATGAATTAGTCATTTATTATTTCCCTTTAATAAGAATTGCGTAAAAATTTCTACTAGATTTTTTATTCACGCTAAATTAATTTCCAAGCATCAACAATGCCAATTTTGACACGCATTAAGCTAGATGACCAGGTGAAAAATTAGCATGCTGGCAAACAATCCCCAGCCCCTCATAGCCAGCGAGTTGTCATTGTGTGGCAGGGTCAGATCCGCCATTCAGACACAAGCCCAACCATAGCCGCATTGAACAACGATAATGACCTGTAGCGTACTTAATTGCAAATAATAACATCTGGCAGGGTCACGTCCGCAATTCATACACAAGCACAACCATAACCGTATTGAAAAACGGTGATGACCTGCGGCGTACTCAATTGCAAATACAAAATTGAACGGCAGGCAAAGTACGCAACGCCTCTTATGTACTCCGTACCGAAATAAAGATGAAATTAGTGAAAAAGCCAGCTAGTCTGTCCGAATAGCAAACCTTGCGGTGATTGTCGCGCATAAAAAAAGCCCCAGCAGTTACCCGCCGGGGCTAATTCTATTGCTACAAATTCTGGTGGGCCTCCCGTGAGTCGAACACGGCACCAACGGATTATGAGTCCGCTGCTCTAACCAAGCATGAGCTAGAGGCCCGGGGACTGCGGCTTGGCGGCGCTGTTGAAAACCCGCCTCGCGCGGCCGTTTTGGAAACGGACACGCGAGGATAGGGGTATCAGGGGCGTACGTCAAGCCCTATTGGCTTCTAGTTGCCTTCCAAGAAGCTTTTCAGCTTGTCGGAGCGCGATGGGTGGCGCAGCTTGCGCAGCGCCTTGGCTTCGATCTGGCGGATGCGCTCGCGCGTCACGTCAAATTGCTTGCCCACTTCTTCCAGGGTGTGGTCGGTGGACATTTCGATGCCGAAACGCATGCGCAGCACTTTGGCTTCGCGTGGCGTCAGGGAATCGAGCACGTCCTTGACCACGCCCCGCATGGAGGCGTGCAGCGCTGCGTCGGCCGGGGCCAGGGTGTTGTTGTCCTCGATGAAGTCGCCCAGGTGCGAATCGTCGTCGTCGCCGATCGGTGTTTCCATCGAAATCGGTTCCTTGGCGATTTTCATGATCTTGCGGATCTTGTCCTCGGGCATCTCCATCTTGATCGCCAGGGTGGCCGGATCGGGCTCCGCGCCCGTTTCCTGCAGGATCTGGCGCGAGATACGATTCATCTTGTTAATCGTCTCGATCATGTGCACGGGAATGCGGATCGTGCGCGCCTGGTCGGCGATCGAGCGCGTGATGGCCTGACGGATCCACCAGGTCGCATACGTCGAGAACTTGTAGCCGCGGCGGTACTCGAACTTGTCGACGGCCTTCATCAGGCCGATATTGCCTTCCTGGATCAAATCGAGGAATTGCAGGCCCCGGTTCGTGTATTTCTTGGCGATCGAAATGACCAGGCGTAAGTTGGCCTCCGTCATTTCGCGCTTGGCCTTGCGCGCCTTCATTTCACCGGCCGCCATCTGACGGTTGATGTTGCGCAAGTCCGGCAGCGGCAAGACGACGCGCGCCTGCAGGTCGATCAGGCGCTGCTGCAGTTCCTTGACGGTCGGAATGTTGCGGCCCAGGATGGCGCTGTACGCGTGTCCTGCGTTGACTTCGCCATCGACCCAGTCGAGGTTGGTTTCATTGCCCGGGAAGACCTTGATGAAGTGGGCGCGCGGCATGCCGCAGCGGTTCACGGCCACGTCGAGGATCTGTTTCTCGATATGGCGCACCTCATCCACCTGGCCGCGCAGGGTGTCGCACAGCTTTTCCACGACCTTGGCCGTGAAGCGGATGCCCAGCAACTCTTGCGAAATGGCTTCCTGCGCCTTAGCGTAGGGCTTGGAGTTGTAGCCTTCTTTTTCGAAGGCGCGGCGCATCTTGTCGAACTGCTGCGAAATGACGGCAAATTTTTCCAGCGCCGTGCGTTTCAGGGTTTCCAGCTGCTCAGCCGAGAAGCCGGCGGCGCCCGAAGCGCTCGCTTCTTCCTCTTCTTCCTCTTCCTCTTCTTCCGCTTCGCCTTCTTCCTCGTCTTCTTCGACGGGAGCGGACACGACAGGAGCGGCGGCGACCGGTTCGTTCTCATCGACGAGGCCGTCGACGATTTCGTCGATCTTGATCTCTTCGTTGGCGATGCGGTCGGCGGCGGCGATGATCTCGGCGATCGTCACGGGACAGGCGGAAATGGCCTGGATCATGTCCTTCAAGCCATCTTCGATGCGCTTGGCAATCTCGATCTCGCCTTCGCGCGTCAGCAACTCGACCGAGCCCATCTCGCGCATGTACATGCGCACGGGGTCGGTGGTGCGGCCGAAATCGGAATCAACGGTCGACAATGCGGCCTCGGCCGCCGCTTCCGCCTCGTCATCGCTGGTGACGACGGCAACGTTATCGGACAACAACAAGGTTTCCGCATCGGGCGCGTGTTCGTAGACGGCGATGCCCATGTCATTGAAGGTACCAATGATGCCTTCGATGGCTTCCGGATCGACAATGTTTTCGGGCAAGTGATCGTTGATTTCCGCATACGTGAGGAAACCGCGTTCCTTGCCGAACTTGATCAGGGTCTTGAGTTTCTGGCGCCGGCGCTCGAGTTCTTCCTCGCTCGCTTCCGTGTCGGACGAGAACGCATCCTTCAGCAGCGCGCGCTCTTTCGCCTTGCGGTCCTTGGCCTTGGCCTTGTCGACGGCCTTCAGTTCGGCCCGCTCGACGGCGTTCAGGGCGGCGACTTCATCATTTTCTGGCTGGAATTCTTTGGGCTTGCGGCCGCGGCGGCCTGGCACTTTTACCGACGGCAAGACATAACCGGACGTATCGATGGCCGCCAGGGTAGCGGCGTCGGTGGTCTGGCTGACCACGGGCGCGCTGGTCACGCGCGCTTCTGGCCGGTCGAGCGCCTTTTCGGCTTTCGTGGTAACTTTAGTGGGCTTTGCAGCCGCTTTGGATTCGGGTTTCTTGATTGGCACAGGCGCTTTCGATTACACAACGACTTGCTTTACGGTGGATTAGGATAAAGTTTGCTGCCAGTTCCCTGTCTACCTGCGGGAACCACCATCTTCGAACCTGCCGACTACGCAAATTCGACACTGTTACGTTACTTACACCTCATCGGCCACGATCCGCGGGAAGCGCAGCAATTCCTGTCCACCGGCTGTTGCCAGCCGCCTCGGCAAAAATTCCTGCATCGACCGCGTTGGGAGCGAGAGCCTGGCGCGGCTTGCCAGCGTCTGCGAGCCTTGCCCGCAACGCCGAAAGCGCCAGTTGGCCCTGGCTGCCGACACGATCCACCGCGCCGATCAAGAGCCTAACTTACTGAAAACAAATACTATTTACGAAACAGAACTAGCTTGCCAAAGCACACAATACTTAGCATTTAATTATAGCACGCGAAAAATGTTTTTCCAGTGCGCGACATACCCTCAGGGCAAGGTTAGCGATTCACCAACTCGGCATCGCGCTCGCGTTCCAGCTCGCCTTGCTCCTGCATGATTTCGCGGTAGCGTACACCAATTTTCTCCGATGGCAAACCCGACGCAAACAATTGCTGCAATTCCGCCTTCAAGGCATTCAGTTTGATCTCGCGGATGGTGCTCACCAGCCACGACAATTCACTGTCGTAATCGGATTCCGTGCCGGCCGCGATCTCGCCGATGATCTCGTCGTATTCGCTGCCCAGCTCCTTCAACTGCTGCGCCAGCGCGGCAAAACTGCCGTGCTCGCCCAGCGCCTGGCCCACAGCCACCAGTTGCCCCAGGCTGTGCGCCGCATCCGGGCCCAGGTGCTGGAAGGCGGTCAGGGCCGCCTCGTCGATGCGCAGGGTCAAGGGCGGATGCGCCACCAGCATGCGCATGATCTTCAATTCCAGGCCCACGGGCACGGGACGGCCCGATTTCGGCGGCGCGCGGTGCGCCACGGCAACGGGTTTGGCCAGCTCGAACAGGGCTTCGATCTCGGCCGGTGTGGACTGCGTCAACTGCGCCAGGCCGCGCACGATCTGCAGGCGCAGGGACGACGGCGCCATCAGCTGCAGCAGGGGCTTGGCGTCGAACTGCACGCGGGCGCGCCCTTCCGGTTCCGACAAATCATGCTCGCCCGACACTTCTTTCAGCAAGAATTGCGACAGCGGCATCGCTTCATGCACTTGCTGCTCAAAACCTTCGGCGCCGAATTCGCGGATATAGCTGTCCGGATCGTGTTCCGACGGCAAGAACAGGAATTTGATCGTCTTGTTATCCGACACGTGGGCCAAACTCGCTTCCAGCGCGCGGCGCGCCGCGCGGCGGCCGGCCTTGTCGCCATCGAAGCTGAAAATCACGTTATCGGTCTGGCGCAGCAGTTTCTGCACGTGGGTGGGCGTGCACGCCGTGCCCAGGGTGGCCACCGCTTGCGGGAAACCCATCTGCGCCAGCGCCACCACGTCCATATACCCTTCCGTCACCAGCACGTAGCCGGCGTCGCGGATGGCCTGGCGCGCCTCGAACAGCCCATATAGTTCGAAACCCTTGGAAAACAAGGGGGTTTCCGGGGAATTCAGGTATTTCGGCTCGCCATGGTCGAGC
Organism: Janthinobacterium aestuarii; assembly: GCF_046113285.1. NCBI lineage: Bacteria > Pseudomonadati > Pseudomonadota > Betaproteobacteria > Burkholderiales > Oxalobacteraceae > Janthinobacterium > Janthinobacterium aestuarii. Next base: position 1,083,440 of record NZ_CP142524.1, on the reverse strand, counting down.
ACGCGGCCGCCAAAGGCGATGACCTGGCCCTTGGTATTGCGAATCGGAAACATGATGCGTTCGCGGAAACGGTCGTAGCGCTTGCGGTTGTTGCCTACTTCATCAACCTTGTCGATCACGAGACCGGCCTCGGCCAGGGCTACCACGTCGTAGTCGGGGAAGACGGAACGCAGGTTATCCCAGCCGCCCGGTGCGAAACCCATGCCGAAGCGAGCGGCCACTTCGCCCGTCAACCCCCGGTTTTTGAGGTAGGCGATGGCTTCCGGCGCGTGGCGCAATTGCCCGCGGTAATAATCGCAGGCCTGCGTCATGGCGTCGGACAGGGCCAGGCTTTGCGCCTGGATCTGCGCGCGCTGGGCAGGCGGGATCTTGTCGTCCGCTTCCGGCACGACCATGCCCACGTTTTGCGCCAGGTCCTTGACGGCATCGACAAAGCCCATGCCCGAGTACTCGATCAGGAAGCCGATCGAGGTGCCATGCGCTCCGCAGCCGAAGCAGTGATAGAACTGCTTGGTGGGGCTGACGGTAAAGCTGGGCGATTTTTCACTGTGGAACGGGCACAAGCCCATGAAATTGGCGCCGCCTTTTTTCAGTTGCACATAGCGGCCCACGACATCGACGATATCGACGCGGTTGAGCAAATCGGAAATGAAGGATTGAGGTATCACTGGCGAGGGCGGGTCTTGTTATAGGTCAGACTATACTACCGCACGTGGCCGGAGGTTGAGCCAGGTCAACGTGTGGGCTGTTAACAGGCTGCCAGCGCGACGGCTGGCAGCCTTTGCTACTATTGTTGCTTACGCGGCTGGCGTCAAGGCTTTCTTGACCAGGGCGGAGACCACGGTCATGTCGGCGCGGCCGGCCAGCTTCGGCTTGACGATGGCCATGACCTTGCCCATGTCTTGCGGACCGGCGGCGCCCGAGGCGGCCACGGCGGCAGCCACTTCGGCCGCCACTTCTTCATCCGACAGGCCGGCAGGCATGTAGCCGATCAGGTGCACCAGCTCGGCTTTTTCGATGTCGGCCAGGTCGGCGCGGCCACCGGCTTCGAACTGGGTGATCGAATCCTTGCGCTGCTTGATCATCTTTTCCACGATGGCCGTCACGTGGGCATCCGTCAACTCGATGCGCTCGTCGACTTCCTTGCGCTTGATTTCCGCCAGCAACAGGCGAATCGTGCCCAGCTTGCCCGCTTCCTTGGCGCGCATGGCGTTTTTCATGTCTTCGGTAATTTGTTCTTTCAAGCTCATGGCAATCCTCGTTGGTCAGTATGGGAACGGTGCTCGTGCGCGGCCAGAAACAAGTACGGGCCACAAAAGCGAAAACCCGCTGCGGCGAACCGGAGCGGGTATGCGACTCATCTGAAGTATCACTCCAGGCGAATCAAAACAAAACCCGTGGCGAACAATGCGCCGAACTACCCGGGTTGGTTCTGACTGAACAGTCTTAGAATAATTTTTTCGGCAGTTGTTGGCTGCGGATGCGTTTGTAATGACGCTTGACAGCAGCTGCCAGCTTGCGCTTGCGCTCAGCTGTTGGCTTTTCGTAGAATTCGCGTGCGCGCAATTCGGTCAGCAGACCCGTTTTTTCGATGGTGCGTTTGAAGCGACGCATTGCGACTTCGAACGGCTCGTTTTCTTTAAGGCGAATAGTGGTCATGTAAAATTCAAACCGTTGAGGTGGTGTATAGGAAGAGATAGATAGTAGCAGCTTTTATTGCGAAAGGGAAGCCCCTCCCCACTTGCGTGCGGCATGCGGCCTGCAGTCACTGGCGGAATGTGGCGTAAACCACGCACCGGGGGCGGCGCACCGGGCGCCAGAACCCCATCCTACAGACTTGCTTACTGCAAGGCAATACCTGCCGCCACGCCGGAAGCCCAGGCCCACTGGAAGTTGTAGCCGCCCAGCCAGCCCGTCACGTCGACCGATTCGCCGATGAAATACAGGCCCGGCACCTTATTGGCCATCATGGTCTGCTGCGACAGCTCGCGCGTGTCGATGCCGCCGCGCGTCACTTCCGCCTTGCGGTAGCCTTCGGAGCCGTTGGGCACGATGGACCAGGCATTGATGGCCTGGCCCAGCTTGCGCAGCTGCGCGTCGGGCATGTCGGCGATGCGCGCATCCGGCGCCAGGCCATTGACGGCCAGCAAACAGTCCGCCAGGCGCTGCGGCAGCCATTGCGCGACGATATTGCCCAGCTGCTTCTTCAGGGTGCCCTTGCCTTCGATCAAGGTCTGCGCGACGTCCACTTCCGGCAGCAGGTTGATGACGATGGGTTCGCCCGGCAGCCAGTAGCTGGAAATCTGCAAAATCGCCGGACCGGACAGACCGCGATGGGTGAACAGCAAATCTTCGCGAAAACGCGCGCCCGTGGCCTTGCGGCCTTTCAGGCTGCCCGTTTCCACATCGACTTCCAGCGCGATGCCGGACAATTCCGCGAACGGCGCCCAACTGGCCGGGTCGAACGTCAGCGGCACCAGGGCCGGACGCGGCTCGACCATCGCCAGGTCGAATTGCTTGGCGATGCGGTAGGCAAAGTCGGTGGCGCCGATCTTCGGGATCGACAGGCCGCCCGTGGCGATGACGATGCTGGCCGTCTCGATGTCGCCGCTGTCCGTCTGCAGCACGAAGCCGCCGTCCGCTTGCTGGACAACATTGTCGATCTTGCATGGCATGCGCCAGTGCACGCCGCCGGCGGCGCACTCGTCCTTGAGCATGTCGATGATCTGCTCGGCCGATTCATTGCAGAATTGCTGGCCCTTGTGCTTTTCGTGGTATCCGATCCGGTATTTTTTCACCAGCGCGAGGAAATCCTGCGGCGTGTAGCGCGACAGCGCGCTCTTGCAGAAATGCGGATTTTCCGAAAGGAAATTTTGCGGGGTGGCGTTGATATTAGTGAAATTACAACGTCCACCACCCGAGATGCGGATCTTTTCGGCCAGCTTGGCCGCGTGATCGATCAACACCACGCGCTTGCCTTGCTGGGCGGCAACAGCCGCACACATCATGCCGGCCGCGCCCGCGCCGATCACTGCCACATCAAATTGTTTTGCCATAAGAATTCCGGTCACCGCTGATTACAAAGACGCCATTGTAAACTGCGGCGGCGCGGCTAGCGCGGCCGTGCCGCAATCTGCCGCGATGTCGTCAAGCATTGCTCCACCTGTTCGGCGATTGACGGCGGCACGGGCACCTCGCCGCGCAGCACGGCCGCGATCCAGGCCGCCGTGGTGGCCGCATCGCGCTCGGCCGGCAAATGCGGCAACTCTTCGACCAGCAACTGCTTTTCCACCAGCACCGTGCGCTCGCCGTCGTGGAACCAGTCGATCTGCTGCGCCTTGTTGGCGTTGGCCACCGTTTCGCCTTCCGTGCCGCGCATCAGGAAGGCGTCGCCGCGCGCGGGATCGCAGGCAGTCAGGAAATATTCACCGAGCATTTCCAGGTATTCGGGATGCGTGTACGACACCAGGCGCAGGGCGGGAACGGCGAACGGCTGCATGATTTTCACGAGGGTATGCGTGGAATTGCGCACGCCCAGCACGCGCCGCAGCGACAGCATGTGCGCCAGGCGCGGCGCCAGCGCCTCGATCGGCAGGAAGGCCGCTTCGCCGCGCGCCATGGCGGCCTCGGCTTGCGCATGGTCGAGCGAGGCGGGCACGCCCAGCGCGGCCAGCACCTCGGCCGTCGTGATGCGGCCCGGGTCGCTGGTCACGCCATGCACGAGCACGGGTGCGCCCGCGCGCGCCAGCAGCAGCGCCAGCAAGGCCGTCAGGTTCGCCATCTTGCGCGCGCCGTTGTAGCTGGGAATGATGATGGGCGCGAACTCGCCGGCCGGCGCGGCCAGCGGGACGAACGAGGCTTCGGCAGCGTCGAGGAAGCCGGCGATCTCGTCCACGGACTCGCCCTTGATGCGCATCGACAACAAAATGCCGCCCAGTTCCAGGTCCGACACGCGGCCCTCGAGCATGGCGCGGTACAGGGCGCGAGCATCGTCGCGCGTCATGCTGCGCGCGCCGTTCTTGCCGCGTCCTATTTCTTTGATGAAACGTGCTGCAGGGAATGGCTCGCCGGCCACATCGGTATGGGGGATGGAAACAGTCGTCATGGCGCCAGCTTACACGGATTTTTCCCCGTGCAGACGGGCTGAAGGATGCCATAGGCGCCGATGCAACAGTCTTTCCAGCTATTTTTTTGATGAATGTGCTTCGCGCCTGCATCCAAACGCGCCGCCGCTGCGTATAAGACTGCACAGGGGGAACTCATCATGGAACACGCGATCAAACAGGAAACGGCCTTCGTCGGCATCGAAACGGGCAAACTGCTGCTGAAAGCCGTGCTGCGCTCGGGCGGCGATGTGCTGTGCAAGGTGCTGGAAAACGACATGGCCGGCTACCGCTGGCTGCGCAGCTGGCTGCAAAGGAACGACGTGCCCGTCATGGGCTTGCGCGTCTGCATGCGCCTCGACGCCCCGTACAGCGAGACGCCAGCACGCATGCTGGCCGACATGGGCATGCTGGTCTGCGATGCCCAGCCCGCGCAGCTGGCAGACTATCTGCGCGGCCAAGGCTTGCCCGAGGACGCGGCGCACGGCGCCGTGGTGCTGGCCAATTACTGCGAGGACAAACGCCCCGCTGGCTGGACGCCGCCCTCGCCCGCCTACGTGGAACTGCGCTTGTGGCTGCGCCGCCTGCACGCCATCGCAGGCGTGCGCAAGCAGGAGTCGGCGCGCCTCGACGCCCATCTGCAGGCTGGCCAGCATGCGCTGCACGCCCTGTTGTGCCAGCAAATCGCTTGTCTGGACGCACAGATACGCCAGCATGAAACGGCCATCCTCGCGCACGTGCGGCGCCATCCCGGCCTGCCCCGGCCGCCCGAGCTGCCCGGCAACTACCAGCGCATCGCCCGCTACAGCGTTGGCGCCAGCGTGACCGGCGGCCATTGAGCGTCCGGGAGCATGGGGCCGGCGGCGTGCCGGCCCTGCCATAAAAACAACTCATGCATTCCCGTTTTGGCCCCATCCCCGCCGCCAGGCCGCATTTCCGCTACACTATTGCCTCTTAAAGAACGCAATAGCGAAAGCCGAGCCAGAATCATGAATACGCCAGACATCGAAAATATCAACGTCACCTCTTTCGCGCCCATGCCGACACCGGCCGAACTGCACGCCAAGCTGCCCCTGTCGGAAAGCGCCTTCGACACCGTCAGCCGCGGCCGCGAAGCGCTGCGCAACATCATCGACCGCAAGGACCAGCGCCTGTTCGTCGTCGTCGGTCCGTGCTCGATCCACGACCCCGTCGCCGGCCTCGATTACGCGCGCCGCCTGAAAGCGCTGCAAGAGGAAGTCAAGGACACGATGCTGCTGGTGATGCGCGTGTATTTCGAAAAACCGCGTACCACCACGGGCTGGAAGGGCTATATCAACGACCCGTACATGGACGATTCGTTCAAGGTCAACGAAGGCATGGAAAAGGCGCGCCAATTCCTGCTCGACGTGTGCGAACTGGGCCTGCCCACCGCCACCGAAGCGCTGGACCCGATCTCGCCGCAATACCTGGGCGACTTGATCGCCTGGACGGCCATCGGCGCGCGCACGACGGAATCGCAGACGCACCGCGAAATGTCATCGGGCCTGTCGACGCCGGTCGGCTTCAAGAACGGCACCGATGGCGACATCAGCATCGCGGTGAACGCGATCCTGTCGTCGGCGCACCCGCACTCCTTCCTGGGCATTAACGCCGAAGGCAACGTCGCCATCGTGCGCACGCGCGGCAACGCGTACGGCCACGTGGTGCTGCGCGGCGGCGACGGCCGCCCGAACTACGATTCCGTCTCGATCGCCATCGCCGAACAGGCGCTGGCCAAGGCCAAGCTGCCGGCCAACCTGGTGGTCGACTGCTCGCACGCGAACAGCTATAAAAAGCCGGAGCTGCAGCCGCTGGTGATGGGCGACGTTGTCAACCAGATCCGCCAGGGCAACCGCTCGCTGGTGGGCGTGATGATCGAATCGAACATCGTCGGCGGCAACCAGAAGATCCCGCAAGACCTGTCGCAACTGACCTACGGCTGCTCCGTCACGGACGGCTGCATCGACTGGGACACGACGGCCACCATGCTGCGCGATGCGCATGCGCATTTGGTCAATCGCCCAAAATAATGCCGGCGATGTTGTCGGATTACGGCGCTTTGCGCCTAATCCGACCTACGAATTGAGCCGCGTAGGTCGGCTTAGCGCGTAGCGCGTAAGCCGACACATCACTGCAGACAAAGAACGGCGCCCTGTGCGCCGTTTTTGCTTTTCCCTTCATCACGCCATCTGCACATGCGGCAGCACGGCGAACGATCCCGCCAGCGCCTGCTCCGCCTTGCTGGCCGGGATATTGAGTTCATTGATGTCCAGGTAGATGCGCCCGTCCAGGATGCGCACTGCGTACAGGCGCGCCATGCCCTGCACGGGCGCCACCAGGCGGCCCGAATCGAGCTCGATGATCCAGCTGTTCTTCGGACCCATCAGGTTTTTCTCCATCAGCACCCCATGCGCCAGCGGGCCGCCCAGGCACGGCACTGTGTCGAGCAGCGCGTAGACCGTATCGTCCACCGCGCGAAACAGCGCCACGCCGGGCAAATCCTGCCACGCCAGCCCCCGCTGCACCATGCGCGCGCCCGCCAGCGGCATGTCCTTCAGGCGGCAAATCATTTTCCATTGTTCCGGCATCGCAAGCTCCCTTGAAAAAGGCACACGCCTGTCTAAGCAAGAGCGGTGCCAATGCCGTTCCAGGCGCAAAGCAGCCAAAATCCCGGGCAAAACCGGCCCGCGCCGCACTGCGCAAGTGCACACTGCCGCCGAAATGGTGCGCCGGCCGCACGGTGGACTGCGCGGCTTTCCTTTACAATGGCGGATTACTCCTCCCTATTCAGTACCTTCATGATTGTTCTTGGCGTCGAATCCTCCTGTGACGAAACCGGCCTGGCCTTGTACGACACGCAACGCGGCCTGCTGTCGCACGCCCTCTATTCGCAAGTCGCCATGCACGAGCAGTATGGCGGCGTGGTGCCGGAACTGGCGTCGCGCGACCATATCCGCCGCGCCATCCCGCTGCTCGAAGAGACCCTGACGAAGGCCGGCATCACCCTGTCCGAAATCGACGCCATCGCCTACACGCAAGGCCCGGGGCTGGCCGGCGCGCTGCTGGTGGGATCGTCCGTCGCCTGCAGCCTGGGCCTGGCCATCAACAAGCCGGTGCTGGGCATCCACCACCTGGAAGGCCATTTGCTGTCGCCGCTGCTCGCGTCCGAGCCGCCGGAATTCCCCTTCATCGCCCTGCTGGTGTCGGGCGGCCACACGCAGCTGATGCGCGTCGATGGCGTGGGTCAGTACACGATGCTGGGCGAAACCCTCGATGATGCGGCCGGCGAGGCGTTCGACAAGTCGGCCAAGCTGCTGGGACTCGGTTACCCGGGCGGTCCCGCCATTTCACGCCTGGCCGAATTCGGCGACCCGCTGGCGTATAAACTGCCGCGCCCCATGCTGCATTCGAAGGATTTCAACTTCAGCTTTTCCGGCCTGAAGACGGCCGTGCTGACGGTGGTGAAAAACCATGAAGAAAAAGTCATCGCCAATATCTGCGAGCAGGACAAGGCGAACATCGCACGGGGCTTCGTCGACGCCATCGTCGACGTGCTGACGGCCAAGTGCGTATCGGCCCTCAAGCACACGGGCTTGAAGCGCCTGGTGATCGCCGGCGGCGTGGGCGCCAACGCGCAGCTGCGCGCCTCGCTCAATGCGGCCGCCGCCAAGAAGCGTTTTAAAGTGTATTACCCGGAGCTGGAATTCTGTACGGACAACGGCGCCATGATCGCCTTTGCCGGCGCCATGCGCCTGCAGATCAACCCCGACGCCGCCAAGCACGATTACTCGTTCAACGTGCGCCCGCGCTGGCCGCTCGACGAAATCCGCGAAGTCTGATCACGCCAGCAGGAAATTGCGCGCGCCCGCCAGGGCCGCGCCCTCTTCCACCGTCTCATCCTTCAAGTCCACGCCCGACAACTGCCGGCTGAACGCCTGCGACAGCAGGTAGTGCAGCCGGTACGCGGCTGGCGCATACGCCAGCCCCTCGGGGCGCACGTTCGAGATGCAGTTGCGGCGCTCGTCCAGCAAGCCTGCCTTGGGCGCCCACGTCAGGTACAGGCCCAGGCTGTCCGGGGAACTCAAGCCCGGCCGCTCGCCGATCAGCACCAGCACGGCCCGCGCTTTGATCAATTCGCCCACCTCGTCGCCGACGGCCACCCGCCCTTGCGCCACAATGTGCAGTGGCGACAACGTCCATGCTTCCAGCGCCAGCCGTGCGCACAAAGCGGCCAGGAACGGCGCCGCGTGGCGCTGCACGGCCAGCGCCGACAGGCCATCGGCCGCCACCAGCGCCAGATCCACGCCCTTGGCGCCACCATCCAGCCGCGCGCGTGAAGCATCGTCGAGCCGGCGCCCCAGGTCGGGGCGTTGCAGATAGTCGGCGCGCGTGGCGGCGGCGCTGTGCAGCTGCACGCAGGCTTGCCCCTGCGCGGCCAAGTCGCGCGCCAGGGCTTCGCCATCGAGCGCCAGGTGCACGGCGTCGCGCGCCTGCGCGTGGGCCAGCTGGAACGCCAGCTGCGCCCTGGTCGGCACGCTCACGCCGCGGCGTCCCAGCGCGATGCGCGCCGCCGTATGCGCGCGCAGCGTTTGCCACGGGGTTTTCTCGTCCATGTATGCTCCCTAATCGTCCAGGCGCAGCAGGGCCGCCTGGAAGGCCGGCGCCAGCGCCGTGTTCAGATTTCCCTGCGCATTCGTGATCTGCATGCGCGCCAGCCAGGCCGCGAATTCGGGCGCGGGACGCAGGCCCAGCACGCGACGCGCATACAGGGCGTCGTGGAACGAGGTGCTCTGGTAGCCGAGCATGATGTCATCCGCGCCCGGCACGCCCATGATGAAATTGCAGCCGGCCACGCCCAGCATGGTCAGCAAGGCATCCATGTCGTCCTGGTCCGCTTCCGCGTGGTTGGTGTAGCACACGTCGCAGCCCATGGGCAGCCCAAGCAGCTTGGCGCAGAAATGGTCTTCCAGCCCCGCGCGCATGATCTGCTTGCCGTCGTACAGGTATTCGGGGCCGATGAAGCCCACCACGGAATTGACCAGCAGCGGCTGATACGCGCGCGCCACCGCATACGCGCGCGCCTCGCACGTCTGCTGGTCCATGCCGTGGTGGGCGCCGGCCGACAGGGCGCTGCCCTGCCCCGTCTCGAAATACATGACGTTGCTGCCCACCCTGCCGCGCCCCAGCGACAGGGCCGCCGCCTGTCCCTCGGCCAGCAGGGCCAGGTCGATGCCGAAGCTGCGGTTGGCCGCCTGCGTGCCCGCCACCGACTGGAACACCAGGTCGACGGGTGCGCCGCGGCGTATCGCCTCGAGCGTATTGGTGATGTGCGTGAGCACGCAGGACTGCGTGGGAATCTGATATTGAGCTATGACGGCGTCGAGCAGCTGCAGCAGCGAGACCACCTGCGCCACATTGTCGGTGGCGGGATTGATGCCGATCACGGCGTCGCCGCTGCCCAGCATCAAGCCATCGAGCATCGATGCGGCAATCCCCGTGGCGTCATCCGTCGGGTGGTTCGGCTGCAGCCGCGCGGACAGACGCCCTTCCAGGCCCAGGGTATTGCGGAAAGCCGTGACGACACGGCACTTGCGGGCCACCAGCACCAGGTCCTGCAGGCGCATGATTTTCGAGACGGCGGCCGCCATTTCCGGCGTGATGCCGGCGGCCACTTGCGACAGCACCTGCGTATCCGTCGCGTCATCGAGCAGCCAGTCGCGAAAGTCGCCCACGCACAGGTGGGCAATCGGCGCAAAGGCGGCGCGCGCGTGGGTGTCGATGATCAGGCGCGTGACTTCATCGTCCTCATACGGCACCAGCGCTTCATTGAGGAAGGCCGACAGCGGCACCTCGGCCAGCGCCAGCTGCGCCGCCACCCGCTCGCGCGCGCTGGCGGCCGCCACGCCGGCCAGCACGTCGCCCGAACGGGGCGGCGTGGCCTTGGCCAGCAGCTTCTTCAGGCTGGCAAACTGGTAAACATGGCTGTCTATCGTATGGCTGAAACGGGGCATGGACTTCTCCTGTGGGGTCAGACCCGCCGGGTCTGAGCCCGGAGCATGCCTATTCTACGCCCGGAGCAACGCGATACCACCCCACGTCACAAACTGCGCAGCGCCCCTTCCAGCTGCGGATAGCGGAAGACAAAGCCGTCGGCTAATAGCCGGCGCGGGGCGACCCGCTGGCCTTCCACCAGCAAGTCTGCCTGCTCGCCCAGCAAGGCGCGCATGACGAAGGCCGGCGTGGGCACGACGCTGGGGCGGTGCAGCACGGTGCCCGCCACCTGGGCAAAGCGGCGCTGCTCGATCGCTTCCGGCGCGCAGAAGTTATACGCGCCGCTCACCGCGCCCTGTTCGCTGCGGCGCGCCAGATGGGCGATGGCGCGGATGACGTCGCGCACGTGCACCCACGTGACCCACTGCTTGCCGCTGCCCAGCGGGCCCCCCACGCCGAAACGGACCGGCAGCAGCATCTGCGGCAGCGAACCCTGGTGGCCGAAGACGAGACCGAAGCGCATGCAGCCCACCTGCACGCCATGTTGCTCCGCCTGGCGCGCCGCCGCTTCCCATTCCTGGCACAGCTGCGACATGAAGATGGCTTGCGGCGCGCTGTCCTCCGTCAATTCCGTGGCGTCGCCCTGCGGCTGCACGCCGTAGTAGCCGATGGCCGACGCCGACAGCAGTACCCTCGGCTTGTGCTGGGCGCGGGCGATCCACGCCACCAGGTCCTGCGTCAGCGCCACGCGGCTGCGGCGCAGGGCCGCCTTGCGCGCATCCGTCCAGCGCTTGCCGACGATGCGCGCGCCGGCCAGGTTGACCACCATGTCGATGCGCCGTGCATCCGCCAGCTCGTCGAACGACCGGATGCAGCGCACCTGGCCGTTAAACGTCCACGCGGCCTGTTTCGGCTGGCGCGTCAGCACCGTCACCGCATGGCCGTCGGCCAGCAAGGCGCTGACCAGCTGCTGGCCGATGAAACCCGTGGCGCCCGTCACCAGCACGGACTGCGGCGCGGCGGCAAAATGCAGGTGCTCCTCCTGCTCCTGCTTCTCCTGCACCTTGCGCCGGCCCAGCTGCCACACGGCGTACGCGTCGCGCAGGCCGGACAGGCCCACGCCCGCGCCGCACAGGGCGAGGAAGACGCTGAGCCAGCCATATGGCTGCCATACGAGGGCCGTCGGCAAGGTCGCCCAGTCGCTGCTGTTCAGGGCCAGCAGGGCGATGAAGGCGCCCGCGTTGATCGCCAGCACCGTGTGCGTGACCCGCTCCGTGGCGGGCAAGAGGCGGGTCTGGTCTTCGACGACGAAATCCCACAGGGTCAGCACGATTTCCACGCCAAACACGATGACCAGCACCCAGGCCCAGGCGCCATGCCACTCCCAGGCGGCCAGGCCCACGAACAGCAGGCTGTAGATCAGCGCGCGCGTGGCATGGATGGTCAGCTCCAGGCGTGCCGACGCCTTTTGCGGCAGCGCTTCCGTGATTTCATGGTGATAGATGGTGTCGAAGGCGCCCAGGCAGCCTTGCGCCGCCATCAGTTGCAGGGCCAGCAAATGCGTATTCATGGTGTCTCCTTGTGAATTTCCGGCGCGGCGGATTCGCGGAACACGCCGACCTGGGTGAATGTGGTGCCAAACAGGGCGTGGCGGATCTCGATGCGGATGTTGAACTGCTGCGGCGTATCGTTGCGGTGGCACAGATAGGTCTTGCCGGGCGTGAGCACGCCGGGCAGCGGCAGGCGCCAGCCGAAAAGATCCCAAAAATAGCCGTCGCTGGTGAAATGCAGATTGCCATCTTCCACGTGCAGCACCAGCTTCATGCCCAGCCCCATGCCCACGTATTCGAGCACTTCGCCTTTTGCGCTTTCGGCCATGTAGGACGTGAAGCGGATCGGCGCGCGGCCATGCAGGCGGTAGGTGCGCTGCTTGAAGATGAAGGGGCAGCCGGGGCGCGAATACACTTCGATATCGACGGGGAAGTCGTGATCGTCATGCGGGATCAGGGCGCCGTCGATGAAGGGGCGCGTGAGCCAGCCCAGCACCTTGCCCAGGCGCGAGCTCGTGAGCTCACTGAGCTCGCCCCGGTAATACAGGGGCTGGCCCGGCGCGGGATTTTTCTCGAAGCGGCGGCGGATGTCCGGGTGCAGGGCGAGCCATCGCTCGCCCATGACCTTCTTGAACAGCTCTCCTTCGGAGGGGCCGCTCATGCTTTTCCCGGCTTGCCCGGCTTGTCGTCCGGGCTGAGGAACTTGGCCACCTTGCCGCCCATCGACAGCATGCGCTGCAGGGTCGCCGGCGGCAGGTTTTTATAGTCGCTGTAGGTGGAGCTGAGCATTTCCAGGAAGGCCAGCACTTCGCCCATGCGCGCCAGCGTTTCCGGCGGTATCGCCGCATCGTGCTCGCCCTCGATTGCGCATTCGCGCAGCACCGTCAGGGTGGGGTCGATCTCGCGCCGCTTGCGCTCTTCCATGATGACGCGGAAGATTTCCCACACATCCTGCAGGGCGAGGAAATGGTCGCGCCGGTCCCCCATCACGTGCGTGATGCGCACCAGGCCCCAGCTTTGCAATTCCTTCAGGCTGTTGCTGACGTTGGACCTGGCCACGTTCAGGCTGGCCGCGATGTCTTCCGCCGTCAGCGGTTCATTGGCCAGGAACAGCAGCGCGTGGATCTGCGCCACCGTGCGGTTGACGCCCCAGCGGGTGCCCATTTCACCCCAGTGCAGAATATACTTTTGCGTGGTCGGACTCAATTCCATGGTTTTCTCTTATTTCTGTCGTTACAGAAATGTAAGACGAAACAGAATCCCAGTCAAGCGCGATTCGTCAGGACTGTGCGGGTGGCTGGCCCATGGCGCGCAGGAAGGCTTGCTGCGAGGCGTGCAGCTGGCCGTAACCGAGTTCGCGGTACACGAGGCCGTGGCGCGGCGCCAGTTCGGCCAGGATGCGCGCCAGCGCCGGGTAGTGGCGGTGGCTCCAGGTGGGGAACAAATGGTGCGTCAGGTGCAGATTCAGGCCGCCGAGCCAGTAGCCTAGCCAGCGCAGCGCGCGCGGCTTCGGCGTCCAGTCGCAGGCCGTGTAAAACGTGTGCTGGTACCAGTCGTGCGGCAAGGTGCCGTCCTGCCCCGGCTGGAAAAACTCCACTTCAGCCCAGTGCGTGCCGAGGATCAGCGCCACCAGCGCGCACGAGGCGAGCATCTGGCCCACGAAATACGCGCCCAGCACCACGCCCCAGCCGATGCCGTGCTGCTGCAGCACCCACATGGGCAGCGCCAGCACCAGCGCCACGTGACCGAGCTTCCAGCCCAGGAACGACAGCCAGCCGCGCCAGCCCTGCAAGCGGCTGTGCGCGGCCACGGGCGTCTTGCCGAAGCGGTCCAGCCAGTCGCCATACCAGTTCAGATACGGCAGCGACAGGGCCGCCACCACGGGCCAGTACAGGTATTGATAGCGGTACTGGGGCGCCCAGCGTTGGAACGGCGTCTGGCGCAGGAAGGGGTTCGGCTCCGTATCGAGGTCATAGCCTTCCACGTTCGCATACGTGTGATGGAAATGCACGTGGCGGATGGTCCAGAAATCCGTGTCCACGCCTACGGGCAAGCCCACGAGGCGGATCAGGATGCGATTCAGGCGCCCCTGGCGGAAGACGGCGCTGTGGGCCGCGTCGTGCAGGGTATTCATGGCCAGCGCCATGGCCGCGACCAGGCAGGCGACATAGCTGGCGACAAACGGCCAGGTGTCGCCGGCACTCAAGGCCAGCGCATACAGCCCCGCCGTCAGCGCGGCCAGGAACACAGTTTTCGCGTGCAGGCGCCAGTCGCCGAAGCGGTGTTTTCCTTCGGCCACCAGGTAGGCGTCGGCGCGCGCGCGCAGTTCGCGGCGGAAGGCGGAATCGCGGGCGGGCTGGAAGCGCAGCGGCGGCAGGGAAGGCACAGGCGTCACGCGCGCGTCCCCGCCGCGGCCGGCCACCACAGGCGGCGCGCGCCGTCGAGGCCATGCGCCAGCAGCGCGGCCAGGAACACCATGCCCCACACGTCGCGCGCGCCATACCAGCCCAGATACAGGGCCGGCATGGCCACGGCGATGAGCACCCAGGCAATGGCGCCCCAGCGGCGCGCATCCGACAGGCCGCCCAGCGCCAAGGTGCCGCCAAAAATCAGCGCGAACAGGATCGCTTGCTGCGCGCCGGCCAGCACCGCTTCGTGGTTGACGTAATAGATCACGAGGCCAAACAGGATCACGCCGCCGATGCCGATGAACAGTTCGGGCACCTCGAAAGTGCCGCGCGACTGCCAGTGGGGAAAGCGCGCGCGCAGCCACTTGAACAGCTTGCCGTTGCTGGCCAGGAGCGGATTATGCGTTTGCGTCATGCCCTTCACGCCATAGCGCATTTCCACGCCTTCGAGTTCGGGCTGGAAGCTGCCGAACAGCCTGTCCCACAGCAGCAGGGTACCGCCGAAATTGCGGTTGATGTAGCGTTTGTCCGTGCCATGGTGCACGCGGTGGTGCGAGGGCGTGACCATGAAGCTATCGAGAATGCCGGACTTGTTCACCAGCGCATTGTGGTTATAGAACTGCACCGTGTAATGCAGGGACGAGACGACAAGGAAGATTTCCAGCGGCACGCCCAGCACGGCCAGGATGGCGATGAAGGGGAAATTCGTCAGCGACGAATACCAGGAATTGCGCACGCCCAGCGACAGGTTGAAATGCTCGCCCTGGTGGTGCACCACGTGCACGGCCCACAGCAAGGGGATCTTATGGTGCAGCCGGTGCATCCAGTAAAAGCACAAATCCCAGGCAAAGAATGCGAACACCCACTGCGCGGCCACGGGCCACTGGTCGACGATGTGCAGGTTCACATGGCGCAGCAGCAGGGCGAACGCCGCCACTTCCACGCCGCGGAACACCCACATCAATATGTGGCCGGAATTGAGGTTGAAGATCACGTCCTTCCACGGCACCGGGGTCTTGCGTACCCATTTGAGGATCAGCAGTTCGGCCAGCACGAAGGCCAGCATGACAAGGAAAGAAAGGGCAAAGGGGTTCATCATGATGCGGTTTCAGTAGAAATGACGCGGTGAGCAGTCCAGAATACCTGCATTTTCGCCAGCATGCCGCCAGCGATGCCGACCAACAGGCCGGCGGCCAGGTCGATGCTCACGTGCCGGCGCAGCGCGATGATGGCGTAGCAGATGGCCACGCCCAGCACCACGGCCAGCGCGGAGCGCAGCAGATGGCGCTTGTCGCACAGGGCCCACACGCACAACAATGTCAGGGCGCCATGCAGCGAGGGCAGGCAATTTTGCGCGGAATCCGCCGCCTGCAGCATGCGCAGCGCCTGCGTGCTCCAGGCACTGCCCTCGCCCACGGGCGGATACGCGAGCGTCGTCGGATACAGCAGGAAGACCACGCCGCACATGACGGCGGAAAGCGCCATGGCGCGCGCCAGCCAGCGCACCCTCGCCGCATCGGCCGCCAGGTAGGCGTAGGGGATCAGGATGAAAAACGACAGATACAGCCAGATGGCAGAGTCGCTGTAGGGAATGGCGCGGTCCAGCGCCGTTTCCGGCAAGAGTATCCCCTGCCCTTGCAGCACATCGCTGGAAAAATACACGAGGCCGACGCTGCCCCAGCCGGCCAGCAAATGCAGCAGGCGGCAGCGTACGGTCATGGAAGAAGGATTCATGCGGTCGCAAGGCGCCGGATGCGGCGCCGTTTCATGGTGGGGTCAAAGGGAGGCAGTTCGCCGCTCGTCGTCCAGGCCAGGCTGTCGACGGCCACGGCCAGGCCACGCAGCACCGTTGCCAGGTGATCGCGCAAGGCAGCCAGGCCAGCGTCGTCGAGGGCCGCGTGCAGCTGCAAGGCGCTGTCGCCCGATTGCAGCAGGCGGTAGTCGGCGTCCGCCGGCAAGGCTTGCGCGAACGCGCGCGTCAAGACGTCGGCAAACACGGCGACGGCGGCGCCGCCGCGTGCAGACGGAAGCAGCAGCATGTCGTCGCAGCGCCCTTCGATGCCGTCGATGGCGCGCGTGGCGCGGCCGCACGGGCATGGCGTGGCGCGCGCGACCAGGATATCGTCCAGGCGATAGCGCACGATGGGCTGCGTGATGCGCGTGAAATCCGTAATCACGGGCACAAAACGACGCTGTTCCGCATCGAGCCATTGCGGCTCGATGTGCACGTATTCCTCGTTCAGGTGCAGCACGCCGTGTTCGCAGCTGCTGGCGAGGAAACCCTCGGTCGCCTGATAGATTTCATGCACGGCGCCGAACGCCTGCACGATCAGCGCGCGGTCCTGCGCTTCCAGCACTTCAGCCACGGAGATGACTTTTTTCGGCGCCAGCACCAGGCTGCCGTCGATGACGCGCAGCGCCAGCTGGCGCAGCACCTGGGCCGGCGCGACGATGACGGACGGTTGATAGCGCGCCAGCTGCGCGCACAGGCTGTCGAACGGTGCGAACAGGTCGTAAAAGGCAAACGTGAGCCACGGCGAGCGCACGGCCGTGTACAGATTGCTGTTCGCGCGCAGGAACAGCGCCACCTTTTCGCCGGAAAACAGGCCGTCGGGCAGCGCCTTGGCCAGCATCACGCCCGCCCATTGGGCCTTTTCGCGGGGGCTGACGGTAAACACGGCGCGCCGCGACGAGGTGCCCGACGACAGGCCCACCGTGATGTCGCCCACGGCCGGCGTAAAGTCGCGGCTATGCTCGGCCGCCATGGCCGCGTCCATCGCCTGCGCCAGGGTGACGCCCTCGGTGTTCATGGCGTCGAAATGCTCGAGCATCAGCGCCTTGTTCATCGTCGGCCACTGCGCCAGCGGCAGATCGCGGAACGGGGCGAAGTAAGCGCTGCGCGCGCACAGCACGTCGATGAAACGGGCCAGTTGCTCCCGCTGGTAGGCGTCGAGCTGCGCGCGGCTTGCGAAACGCAGGCGGCGCGTGCGCCAGTACGACAGCAACAGCCAGAAAATTCGCTTCACGGGCGGCCCGCCACTGGCAAATAATCGTTGCTGTCTTCATGCGTGATGCGGATCTGCGCCTGGCCCGACTGGTGCAGCTGGTGCAGGCGCTTCAACGTCTCATAATACGGCGCGCGCTTGTGCTGGATAAGGAACGACAGTTCCGACGGTCCGCGCAGCTGCTGGAAACTTTCCGGCACCCAGGCCGCGTCCGACGCCAGCAGGGTCCAGCCGCCGTCCTGCAGCACGAAGGCGCCCAGGTGGCCGACCGCGTGGCCGGGCAAGTCGACGATGTAGATCTCGCCCGTGCCGCTGACGTCGCGCCCGTGCGTGAACGGCAGCAAGGCGGCCGGCAAGGCCGTCTCGGGCACGCTTTCGACAAACGCCAGGCGGTCAGAGATATCGTTTGGCAGCAGCTCGGGCACGAAGGCCTGGCGCACGGCGGACACGCCGGACAGGCCGCGCACGGCGTCCCAGCCAGTTTTCGAGGCCATCAGCCGCGCGCCGGGAAAATCGCGCAGGCCGGCGATATGGTCGGCGTGGAAGTGCGACAGCAGCAAGGTGTGGATGTCGCCGGGCGATACGCCATGCGCGCGCAGCTGGCCGTGCAACGACTCATTCTCGTCGAACGAGATGGGCGTGACCCACGCATACATGCGGTAGACGCCTTTCGACGTGGCGGCGCGGAAGTGCTCGGCATACCCCGTGTCCCACAGGTACAGGCCCGCGCGCGTTTCGATCAGGTAGGCGCGCGAAGGGAAGCAACGGCTGGCCAGCCCGCTGCCTTTCAAGACCATGCACGACGGATGGGTGCAGTGGCCGACGCGAAATGCGGTGATGCTAGCCATTGCGCTCCTTGCCCACCTTGTGCGCCGCCGCTTCCTGGCGCATCCACTGCGCCGTGCGGGCGATGCCGTCCTGCAGGCTGACGACGGGACGGTAGCCGAGCACCTTGCGGGCCTTGGCGTTATCGAGCGTCATGTCGAAACTGAGCGCGCCGATGCTGTAGGGCGTGAGCGATGGTTCGCGGCGCGTGAAGCGCGAGGCGAACTGCATCAGGCGCGCCACCAGCGCCAGCACGCGATAAGGCACGCTGACGATTTCGAACGGCTGCTGCAGATGATCGCAGAACAGGCTGCGCAAGATGTCGCACAGGCGCGCCGGCTCGCCATTCGTGATGTTGAAGGCGGCGCCCGAAGCGATGGTCTTGTGCACGGTGGCCAACCACATCGCGTGCACGACATTGTCGACATAGGTGACGTCGATGGTGGCCGCGCCGCCATTGGGCAGCGGCAGCTTGCCGCCGCGCTCCTGCAGCACCCTCGCCAGGCGCGGGATCAGCACCTGGTCGTGCGGGCCGAAGATGGCGCGCGGGCGCAGGATCACGCACGTCATGCCGCGGTGGCGGTCGACGCACTCCTGCACCAGTTTTTCCGCCATCGCCTTCGAACGCGCGTACGCGTTGACGAAAGCGTCGGGGCGGAAGGTTTCCGGCACCTCGTAGCGGTTGCGGTAGTCGAAATAGATGGCCGGGGTCGAGATGTGCACGAAGCGCGCCACGTGCAGGCCGGCAGCCGCGCGCAACAGCTGGGCCGTGGCCGTGACGTTGGCGGCGATGAAGTCGCGCTCCGCGCCCCACGGCGAGGACAGCGCGGCGCAGTGCCAGACGGCGTCCATGCCGCGCACCAGCTCGTCGACCTGGCGCGGTGTCGCTTGCGCCAGGTCGAGCGCCACGAATTGCGCGCCCATGCGTTCGAGCTCGCGGCCCACGGCGGCGTTGCGGCCCGTGGCGCGCACTTCCACGCCCTGCGCCAGCAGGGTGCGCACGGCATTGCGCCCCAAGCCGCCCGTCGCTCCCGTGACCAGTATCCGCCTCATCGCACCACCTTCACAGGTCAAGAATCATGCCGCCGATGGTCAGGCCCGCGGCCGTACCCATCATCAGCAAACGCTGGCCTGCCACGGCCCGCCCCGTCATCACCGCCTCGTGCAGGGCGGTGGGCAGGGACGCGGCCACCTGGTTGCCATGCGTTTCAAAGATCTTGATGATTTTAGCATCGGGGACGTCGAGGATGCGCGCCGCATGCGCGAGGCCCAGCGGGCTGGCCTGATGGGGCACGACCACGTCGATTTTATCCAGTCCGGCGCCCGATTCCTGCATGAGTTCCGTCAGGAAATCCGGCATCACCTTGACGGCCAGGCGGAACACGGCCTTGCCATCCATGCGGAACAGGTAGTCGCCCGGTTCGCAGCCGTTGCGGGGGTTGCGCTCGGTGCCGCCGCCGCGAATTTCGCAGTAGCGCCGCCCTTCCGGATACGTACCCATCTTGTAGGCGCGGATGCCGGCGCTGCCGTCGCCCCGCTCGACGATGACGGCGGCGGCGCCGTCGCCGAAGATCATCGACGCTTCCGGCTCGCTCCAGTCGACCCCGCGCGAGGCGAGATCGGACGAAACGATGGCGATGCGCCGGTAGGCGCCGCCGGCCAGCATGGATGCAGCCACGCGGAAAGCGGCCATGAAACTGAGGCAGCTGGCGTTGACGTCGAAGCTTTGCGTGCCTGGCGGCAAACCGGCATGTTCGGCCACGAAGCAGGCCGTATTCGGCAACGCTTGCTCGGGCACGCCGCAGGCGCAGATCAGCAAGTCGATGTCGGCCGGAACCAGGCTGGCATTTTTCAGCGCGTCGAGCAGGGCGGCGGCGCCCAGCTGGCTTTGCGATTCATCGGGCGCGGCGACAAAGCGCGACAGCACGCCGCTCTTGCGCAGGGTATAGCCAGCCGGATGACCCAATTTCAGGTCCAGACTGGCGGAAGTCACACTATGCGACGGCACGGCTTTGCCCGTCGCGATCAGGCGAACTGGAATCATGTTGGCCTTAACAAAGTAAAGTAAATAGGGTTATGAATTAATCACGTGCCAGCGGCGGCAATGCAACCCCGCAGTTCTTGCAGAAATTGGCATCGTCATCGAGCCCTTCTTTCAGACACGTGGGGCAGGTACGCGTGGTGACCAGCTTGGAGCTGCGCTGCACCGTCATTTCGGCACTGATAATGCCGGTAGGCACGGCCAGGATGCCCCAGCCGAGCAGCATCATCAGCGAAGCGATGGTGCGCCCGATGTCGGTGCGCGGCGTGATATCGCCGAAACCGACCGTGGTCATGGTGCTGATGGCCCAATAAATCGACGTGGGAATACTGCTGAAACCGTTATCGGGCCCTTCCACGACATACATCACAGTACCCAGCAGAAAGACCACCATCATGACAAAAGACAAGAAAATGAGGATCTTGCGCCGGCTGGCCAGCAAGGCCCGCCCCAGCACCGTGTATTCATGCACATACGACGTGAGCTTGAGGATACGGAACATGCGCAGCAGCCGCAAAATGCGCACGTCGATCAGCACGTGCGCACCGGGCAGCAGCAAGCCGATATAGGTCGGCACGATGGCCAGCAAGTCGATAATGCCGAAAAAACTCTTGGCGTAGCGCACCGGATGCTGCAGGCACGACAGGCGGGCGAAATATTCGATGGTAAATAAAATGGTAAAAAACCATTCGAGCGCCGTCAGCCAGGTGCCGTAGCGCTCGGCCACGGAGGCGACACTGCTGAGCACGACCACCGTCACGCTGATCAGGATGGCGGCGATCAGCAGCAGGTCGAAAGCGCGGCCCGTGCGCGTTTCCGCCTCGAAAATGACGGTGTACACCCGCTCGCGCCAGCCCCGCTCGGGCTTGCCGTATTTCTGTTGCGTTTCCTGCGCCGCCAGTTGCTGCGGCGTCAGGGGTGCCGCGCCGCTCTTCGTCGCGGCTTTCATGTGGGTAGTGTGCTCATATACTATTATTGTATAGATAATTGACAAAGCACGGCGACACGCACGTTTGCACTAAGGTTTGCCCTACGACAATTTTTTCGCCAGCAGCACGGCATTGCGCCGGTCGCGCTCCGCCTGCACGATGTCCGTCGTGCGCGCTTCCGACAGGCCCACCGTGTGCAGCACGGTGGCCGTCAGCTGCAGCGCCGATTCCAGCGCCTCGGGCACGACCAGGGTGGCGCCCGCCTGGATCAGGGCCACCGCATGCGCCTCGTCGCGGGCGCGCGCATACACGGGCAGCAGCGGATATTCGCGGCGGATCGATTTGACGGCATGCAGCACGGAGGCCGCATGGTCCATCGTCAGCACCACGGCGGCGGCGCGGTCCGCATTGACCTTTTGCAGCAGTTCCGCGCGCGACGCATCGCCGAAATACACGGGAAAGCCGCGCGGATGCAGGGTCGTCACCAGCCGCGCATCGTTTTCAATCGCCACATACGCGATATCCTGCTCCGTCAGCACCTTGGCCAGCAACTGCCCCACCCGGCCGAAACCGGCGATGATGACGGTGCTGCCCTGCGGCGGCAGCGCGCCGTGCGCCAGGTCGGCCAGCTGGTGGTGGTGGCGCTGTTCCCACCAGTTGCCGAAGGCGCGCGCCGCCTTGGCCAGCGCCGGCGTGGCGAACAGGCTCAGGCCCACCACCAGCATGACGAACTGCGCCACCTGCGGGCCGATCAGCTTGGTACCGAGCGCATACGCGACGACGATGAAGGCGAATTCGCCGCCCTGCCCCAGCAGCACGCCCGTTTCCACGGCGCGTCCCCAGTGAAAGCCGCCGATGCGGAAAATCACGCTGATGACGAGGGTTTTCAAGGCAAACAGGCTCAGCACGGCCAGGGGAATCAGAATGGGCGACTTGAGGATTTCGCGCACGTCGATCTGCATGCCGACAGACATGAAGAACAGGCCCATCAGCAAACCCTTGAAGGGCTCGATCGTCACTTCCACTTCATGGCGAAATTCCGTTTCCGCCAGCAGCAGGCCGGCCAGCAAGGCGCCCAGCGCCATCGACAGGCCCGCCAGATACGTCAGGCCCGCGATACCGAGGGTGCTGAGCAGGGTCAAGGCCATGAACACGTCGGGCTGGCGTTTCTTGACGAAAAACTGGAACAGCGGGCGAATCACGCGGCGTCCCAGCAGATAGATCAGCAGGATGGCACCCGCCGATTTCACGGCGGCAAAGCTGAGCAGGTACGCCAGGTCGTCGCTGCGCCCGCTGGCGAACACGTCGATCAGGATGAACAGCGGCACCACCATCAGATCCTGGAACATCAGAATGGAAAAGCCCGCCTGGCCGGCCGGCGTCTGCAGGGAGCGCTGGTCCGTGAGCAGCTGCATCACCACGGCCGTCGACGACAGCGACAGCACCAGTCCCAGCACGATGGACGCTTCCAGCGACAAGCCGAAGTAATACGCGACGCCGCCGATCAGGCAGGCGCTGACCGCCACCTGCCCCACGCCCGCACCGAACACCCAGCGCCGCAGCGCCCACAGCCGTTCCGTCGACAGTTCCAGGCCGATCATGAACATCAAAAACATCACGCCCAGCTCGGCCAGGCCGCTGACCTGCTCCGCACGCACGAAGGAAAAATACGTCAGCCATGGGAAGTCGCCGGCCCACAGGCCGAAGCCGAACGGGCCGAACAGGGCGCCCACGGCCAGGAAGCCGAGCACCTGGTTGACTTTCAGGCGTTGCAATAGCGGAATAAAAATCCCGGCCAGGGCGAGAAACAGCAGGGTTTCCCGCAGATACGGTAAGGCGTGTTGCTCTTCCAAGATAATCCTAACTCAATGACATCCATGCCGAATTGATAATTGTCGCATGCTGGGCGACAGAGAAGTATGTGCACACATGATATTTTCCCACAAGGCAACAAATCCGCTACGGGCGCGCCGCTTGCGGCGGCGCCAGCATGTCGGCGCGGGGGCGGTCCCAGCCCGGCACATAGGCGGGACATGGCCGGCCGCGGAACTGCTGCAGCTCGACGGTCGTGAAATTGGGCAACATGCCGGGGTTGAAGCGCACGTCCGTCAGCTTGTCCGCATTCAACCGGGGCATGCGGGCAAAGCGGAACCAGGCGTCGACATAGCAATTTTCTTCCTGCAGCGCACGCAGAGCGGCCAGGCTGCCCGCCGCCTGGGCGGAGACGGCGATGCCGGGCGCCAGTTGCCGTCCTTGCTTGCTGTTTTCCGCCAGCCCGGCCGGGCAGGCGGCGGGCGCCAGCGATGCGGGCAGCAGGCTCAGGGTGCCGCGCCGCAGGGTGTACACGTCCGTCTTGCTGTCGAGCGAGACATAGATCCAGCATAGCGGATTGCTGGGAAACGCCGTCATCGCCACGTCCCACACGCGCGTGCCCGGATCGAGCTGCTGCACGGCCGCCTCGATGCGCGTACGGCCGATGGCCGACGCCACGCCCTGCGTGCCGATAAACGTGGCCGCCAGCGCGAAGGCCAGCAGCAGCGGTCCCCGCCCCCGCTCGCCGGCCCGCCCTTGCAGCACGGCCAGCACCGCGCCCAGCGCCAGCAAGACGGCCAGCGCGGCGGGCGCCAGATAGGTTTTATAGGTAAAGAAGCACAGGGCCACCGCCAGCCCCGCCAGCAGCACGCTTTTGACGATGCCGTAGCGCAAGGACATGATCACGGGCACGCCCAGCAGCACCCAGAACATGGGTTCGACGATGAAGACCATGTCGCCATACAGCCAGCGGCTGTCGAACGGATAGAACGGGTGCAAGCCATAGGAATTGAGGAAATCCATGCCCATGTGCAAGCAAAATCCCAGCAGCAGACAAGCCGCCAGGCCGACGCGGGCGGGCACGCTTTCCTTGAGCAAGCGCCGTGCGCCGGGCCACAGCAGCCACAGCAGGGCCAGCAACAGCAGCGCCTGCGGCAAGGCCAGCAGCAAGGTATGCGTGTGGCCACGGTGATGCAGCATGTAGCCGAACGGACGCGGCAGCAGTTTCGTGAGGACCAGGTCCAGGTCGGGCGCGTTGCTGGCAAACCAGGCCGTAAACAGAAACAGCGCACGCCGGGTGCGCTGTGCGGGGGCTTGCGGCTCGGGCGGCAGGCTGCGGTGTACCAGTTCGCCGACCCCGAGGCCGATGACCGAATGCGTAATATTATCCATCGGGCAATTTTACAGGATGCGGCCCCCCCCAGGAGCAAAGACTGGGGTTGTACCCTCAGGGTACGCCCCCGGATTCTGCCATTGGTTTGTGCAATCAAGCGGCTACAGCGCCTGTAAATCTTCCCCGCGCATGCCAACCAGCAAGGCGCGGCCATCGGGCAGCACGCGGAACTCGCCGTAACGGGCCTTTTCCCAGCGCGCCGCCTCGCCTTCCTTGAAGAACCAGGCATCGCTGACCAGCACCCAGTTGCCATCCTTCGGCGTCAGCTCGAGCAGGAATTCGCCGGGCGCCAGCGCCTCCCTCGTGTACGGGCGCAGCAGTTCGGCCACGCCGCGCGCATCGCGCCGGGCCACCACGAAGGGACGGCCCGGCGCCCGCTCCACGCTGGCCAACGTGGAGAGGACGCCCAGGTTGACGAAATTGAGGCGCATGTAGTCGCCCTGCATCAGCGAGCGGGGATCGACGGGTTCCAGCGCCACGAAGATGGCCTCGCCCTTGGCGATCAGCTGCTCCTTCTGCCAGATGCCGATGTTGGCCACCAGCAGCACCAGCAGCAAGCCGCCCAGCGCACCCAGGCGCAAGAAGCGGCGTTCGACCGCCACGTCCGCCGGTTTGCTTTCCACCAGGTGCAGCACGGCGCCGCGCGTGGCCAGCCACGACAGGGCGCACAGCACGGCGCCGGCCACGGCCAGCAGCGCCGCCTTGCTGGCCAGCGGCCAGGCCAGCTGGTAATAAAAGCTGCCGATGATCCACGCCGCCGCCAGCGCGGCCGCGACGGCCACGCGTGTACGCCCGCTCGTCACGCAATACGCGAGGATCAGCAGCACGGGGCCCAGCGCCGGCATGAACCACGCCAGCACGATCAGCACCAGGGCCACGCCGATGGCGGGCAACTGGCGCAGCGCCGGCCAGCGCCAGCCCGTCCAGGCGGCCGCCGCCGTGGCCAGCACGAGCGAGACGCCGTTCAACGCTTGCGCATACCAGGCGCCGGCATGGTGCCTGCTCACTTCGCGCGCCACTTCGCCCGTGAAGCCGCCGCCCAAGGCACCGCCCAGCATGAAGGTCATGCCGGACCAGAAGACCAGCCCCAGCAAGATGGCCAGGACCCACCCCGTCGACAGCGATTCCAGGAAGGCGGCAATGGGCGCGCCGCGGCCATCGTTGAAGGCTTGCTTCTGCAGCCAGTGGGCGGCCAGCCAGAGTGCCAGGGCCAGCATCCAGGCCAGATACAGTTGCGTCGGATCATTGTCGAAGATCCAGTCGCGCGTGCTGTCGACGATGCCCAGCCCCAGCAAGCCGCAGGCGACCAGCCCCAGCAGCACGCGCAGCCAGTCGCGCGGCAAGGCGGCGGCCACCACCAGGGTTGCCAGGCACAGCAGCAGCGACGCCGTCTGCGTGGAATAGTCGCGGTACAAGGCGTAGCCGAGCAAGCCGCCGCCCACCAGCAGACAGGGCACGGCCAGCTGCTCGACAAACAGCGCCACGCCGCGCGTGCGGATCAGCAGGACGGACACCACCAGCACGATGGCGGCCACGACATACGCGCCGGGACCGTGGCGCACGACGCTTTCCAGGCCCACGCCCAGCGCAATCATCAGGGGAATGGCGGCAAGCCAGGCACCGAAGGCCGTCATCAGCACCAGCGGCCACGGCCGTACATCCTGCACGGGGCGGCTGGCGTTGGGCGGCAACAGGCCGGCGCGCGTGGCATCGTCGATCAGGGTGCCGAGCGCATCGTCGCGCTGAGTGTTCATCTTGCTCATGCCGCCTCCTGGCGCGTGCGCCACAGAATGCCTTGCACGGTCAGCGCCAGCAGCACGGCTGCCAGCAAGCCCAGCGTGGCCAGCGCGCCGACGCCATCGCCATGACCGTTGAACAGCACGTGCGTCAGCCCTCCCACCAGCAAGGTATTGATACCGAGCGCGACGGCGCTCAGGCCGAACACGTCAAAGTAGCGGCGCGTGGCCAGCAGGACAGCGGCGACGGCCAGCAAGCCGAGACCGGCCCAGTACGGCGATTCGATCTCATTGCCGAACAGGGCACTGACGGCCGTGCCCGTGATAAGGATGGTGGCGAGTACCAGACCCAGGCGCAAGGCCCAGACACCGGCGCCCGTCCAGCGCGCCAGCAGGGGCGAGACAAACGCACAGGCCAGCAGCACGGCCAGCCAGCCGCTGACGAAAATGGACAGGTCGGCCGAATCGATGCGCCAGCTGTGGCGCGCATGCGCCTGCATCCACAGGGCGGCGGCCGTGGCCAGCACCAGCATCCAAGGCGTCCACAGCACGTCGCTGCGCGCGACTAAACACAGGGGCAAGGCCAGCACGGCCCACAGGGCGAACAGCTGCCACGGATCGGCGCCCGTCTGGTAGGTCTGGCCGAAATACGCGAACAGGCCGCCGATGGCCAGCAAGGCCATCAGCAGCAGCGGTATGCGCGCCTTGGGCACGGCGAAGGCGCCCACGCAGGCGGCGGCAAACACGCCTTGCAGCAGGGCGAAGCGGCCCATGCGGCCCAGGTCTTCCCAGTTGGCGGCGACCCAGCAGATCAGGCCCATGCCCAGCAGCGCGGCGCCCAGCACGGCCACGCCGCGCGGCAGCCAGTAGGCCAGGCGCGCCGGTTCGCGCTGGAAACCGGCCGCTTCCTGCAACTGCCGGGTTTGCTGGGCATCGAGCGCATGGGCCGAGGCGAGTTGGTACACGGCGAGGCGTAAATCCATCGTCTGCTTTCTTTGTCAGGGCTTTGTCAGGAAATAGGGGGAGTCAGGTCAGCGCTCGACGCTCACGCCGCGCCAGAAGGCGACGTGGCCGGCAATTTGCTTGGCGGCATCCTTGGGCTGGGGGTAATACCAGGCGGCGTTGGCGTTCGTCTGGCCATCGACAACGACATCGTAATAGCTGGCCGTGCCCTTCCACGGGCAGACGCTCGTGTGGCTGCTGGGACGCAGATACTCCTGCGTCACCTTGGACAAAGGAAAATACACATTGTTTTCAACGACTTGCACCTGCGCATCGGTGGCTTGCGCGATGACGGCGCCATTCCAGCTGGCTGTTGGCATTTGACTATCCTCCTTCTTTGCCGAGTGTAGCCGAAAAAGCCCGCCTTGGCGCGCGCCATTGGCGCCCCGTTCAGGCGCCGCTGATGATCTGGCGCAAGGCTTGCTCAAACACTTCGGGCGGCTGGCCGCCGGAAATCAGGTGGCGCTCGTTGATGATGACGGCGGGCACGGAATTGATGCCGTTCTGCTGATAGAAGCGCTCCTGCGCGCGCACCTCGTCCGCATAGGCATCGGACGCCAGCACTTCGGCCGCTTTCGCGGTATCGAGGCCCACCTTGCCCGCCACAGCCAGCAGCACCTCGTGCGAGGACGGATCCTGGCCCTGCGTGAAGTAGGCATCGAACAAGGCCATCTTGAGTTCCTTCTGGCGCCCTTCCAGAGCAGCCCAGTGCAGCAGCCGGTGCGCATCGAAGGTGTTGTAGATGCGCCCGCGCTTGTCCATGGCAAACGTAAAGCCCAGCTGTTCGCCGCGCGCGCGGATCGATTCGCGCGACTGCGCCATCTGTTCCGGGGTGGAACCGTATTTGCGGGCGATGTGTTCGCCGATATCCTCGCCCTCGGGCGGCATATTCGCGTTCAGTTCGAAAGGCTGGAAGTGGATGTCGGCCTGGACGGTGCCGTCCAGCTTGGCCAGCGCCTGCTCCAGCGACTTCAGGCCCACCACGCACCAGGGGCAGGAAACGTCGGAAACGAAATCGATACGGATAGGGGTGGGTGTGACGGAGGTGGTGGAAACGGTCATGGTGGGCAGCCTTTGCGCGAGTCGGTGGCGGCCGCACCGCGCGGCGCCGCAAGCACAGCATATGCGTGCGGGCCGCGGGAAATCAAGCGCTTACTTTTTCTGCACGGGCACCTTGGCCCCATCCTTCTTGCCGCCGATCTTGCTTTCTTTACCAGAGAGCAAGTTCGCGATGTTCTGGCTGTGGCGGTAGGCCAGCAGCACGCTCATGACGATGACGGCCAGCAAGATGGGATCGACGCCGAACAGCAAGCCATAGTAAAACGGCGCGAACAGGGCCGCCACCAGCGCTGCCAGCGAGGAATAGCGAAACGCGTAGGCGATGATCAGCCAGGTGGCCAGGGTCGCCAGGCCCAGCCAGGGATTAATGCCCAGCAACACACCGAGGGCCGTGGCCACGCCCTTGCCGCCGACGAAGCGGAAGAACACGGGCCACAAGTGGCCGAGGAAGACGGCGATGGCCACCAGGGCCACGGCCATGTCGCCCACGCCCAGCGCGCTGGCAAAATGGTCGGCCAGGAACACGGCCAGCCAGCCCTTGGCGCCATCGCCCAGCAGGGTCATGATGGCCGCTCCCTTGTTGCCGCTGCGCAGCACGTTGGTGGCGCCCGGGTTTTTCGAGCCATAGGTGCGCGGATCGGCAATGCCGTAGACCTTGCTCATCACCACGGCAAACGATATCGAGCCGAGCAAGTAAGCGGCCACTGTCATTGCCACGGTTGTGATTACTGGATTCATTTCTTCCCTTTATTGTGTTTATTACACCAGCATCGAGGCTGGCGCAGCAGAATATACACCAGCGTCCAGTCCAGGGACAGGGCGGCGTCTGGTTTTCTTAATCTTGCAGCGCGCACTGCACCGGCTTGGCCTTGAGCAAGTCGAGCAAGACCTGCGGCGCCAGCGAGACGAGGAAACCGCGCCGCCCGCCATTGATGTAAATGCGCGGCAAGTCCAGGATCGATTGCTCCACGTACACGGGCATGGTCTTTTTGGTGCCGAAGGGCGAGGTGCCGCCGATCATGTAGCCGGAATGGCGCTGCGCCACTTCGGGCTTGCACGGCTCGACGGACTTGCAGCCGATGCCGCGCGCCAGGTTCTTGGTCGACACCTTGCAATCGCCATGCATGAGCACGATCATCGGCTTGGCCGCCTCGTCCTGCATCACCAGGGTCTTGATCACCGCGTGTTCCGGCACGCCCAATTCGCGCGCCGAGACGCTGGTGCCGCCGTGCTCCTCGTACGGATACGGGTGTTCTTCGAAGGAGACTTGATGCTTGCGCAGCAGCTGCGTCGCCTGGGTTTCGGAAATATGCTCTTTTTTAGCCATGCGTGATACGCTGATCGTTCAGTGAGGAGTGCTAATTATGCAGGAAGAAATCCGCTTTGCCACATTCAATGTCTGCAACCTCGCCCCCGCCGGGGCGAAATTGTATGACAACCTGGAACCGTTGAGCCCGGCGCAATACGAGGCCAAGGCGGAATGGACGGCGCGGCAGATCGACCTGCTCGACGCCGACGTGATCGGATTCCAGGAAATTTTCTCGCAGGCGGCCCTGCGCGACGTGCTGTCGCGCACGCGCCATTACCGCGAAGCCACGCTGGCCGGCTACGATGCGATGGATATTGCCGGACGCATGCTGCCCACGGTAGCGCTGGTGTCGCGCCTGCCGCTGGCCGGCACTGGTGTTGCCTGGGCGAATTTTCCCGCCGGCGTGACCGTGTCCGCCGACAGGCAGCCCGCCGACGACAACGCCTGCCGCTTCGCCCGCGCGCCCCTGCATGTCCAGGTCATCTTGCCGGGCGGACAACTCACGGACGTGGTCGTCGTGCATTTGAAATCGCGCCGGCCCGACTACCGCCATGGCGACGGCAACGATGCCATCGCCTACGCGCTGGCCAACCTGCGCTCGCTGCAGCGGCGCGGCGCGGAAGCCGTGGCGCTGCGCGTGCTGGCAAGCGAGCTGGGCCACACTGGCCGTCCCCGCATCGTGCTGGGCGACTTCAACGACATCGCCAATGCCGTCACGACGGCCATCGTCATGGGCGCCGGCGCGCCGTGCGAACCGGGCATGGAAATGCGCGCGCGCCTGTACGACGCCAACGCCATCCAGCTGCGCCAGGACGCCCTGCGCCACGCGGGCTACACGAATATTCACGACAGCACCTACATGACGATCGACCATATCCTCGTGTCCGAACATTTTCATCCCGCCTCGCCGCGCGCCATCGGCGTGCTGCAGGAAGTGACGTATCTCAACGACCATTTGCTGCTGGGCTTGCCGCATGCCTCCGACCATGGCCAGGTGCTGGCACGCATCAAGCTGCTGGGCAACATTGACTAATTCAATAACTTCGCCAGCGTGCTGCCCGCGACTTGCGCGCTGGCAAAGCGCCCCTGGTATTGCTGGCAGCCCTGCCCCCGCAGATAGGCCAGCTGCTGCGCCGTTTCCACGCCTTCGGCGATCACCGTCAATTGCAGCTCGCGCGCCATGGCGATGATGGTGGCGGCGATGGCCGTGTCGGACTCGCCGACCGCGCCATCGGCCGCGGCCGGCAGGAACGACGGGTCGATCTTGAGTTGATCCACCGGGTAATGGCGCAGATTGGCCAGGCGCGAATAGCCGGTGCCGAAGTCGTCGATGGCCAGCCTGGCGCCCAGCGCGCGCAGCTGCGCCAGCACGCCGGCCAGGCGCGCGCCTCCTTTCATCAGCAAGGACTCCGTCACTTCCAGTTCCAGGCAGGCGGCGGGCAAGCCCGACACGGCCAGCGCCTCTTGCACGCTGAGCAATAAGTTATTGTGCAGGCACTGCGCCGGCGACAGATTCACGGCCACTCTCCAGGCATGGCCCGCATCGTGCCAGGCGCGCGCGCGGCGGCAGGCTTGCTGCAGCACCCAGTTACCGATCGACACCATCAAGCCGCATTCCTCGGCCACGGCAATGAAACGCTCGGGCGGCAGCACGCCCAGTTGCGGGTGGCGCCAGCGCAACAGCGCTTCGGCGCCGAGGATTTGCCCGCTGGCGACATCGAGCGCGGGCTGGAATTCGAGCACGAACTCGTCGCGCCCCAGCGCTTCGCGCAAGCCCTGCTCCAGGCTGGCCCGCTCGACGATTTGCGCATTCATCTCGGCATTGAAAAACTGGAAATTGTTGCGCCCGCTTTCCTTGGCGTGGTACATGGCGATGTCGGCGTTGTGCACGAGGCTATCGATGCTGTCGCCGTCGCTGGGAAAGATGGCCACGCCGATCGAGGTCGACACATGCAATTCGTACTCGCCCAGCTGATAGGGTTGCGTGACGGCATGCAGCAGGCTGGCCGCCACGTGGGCCACCTGGTCGATGCCGCCCACCTCGGCCAGGATGATGACGAACTCGTCGCCGCCATGCCGGCTGACGGTATCGACGCCGCGCACGCAGCGCACGAGGCGCCGCGCCACTTCCTTGAGCAGCAAGTCGCCCACGTGGTGCCCCATGCTGTCATTGATGTGCTTGAAATGGTCGAGGTCCAGGTACAGGATGGCCAGCATGCTCAGCTTGCGCCGCGCGGCCGCCAGCCCCAGCGACAGCCGGTCGAGCAGCAGCACGCGGTTCGGCAAGTCGGTCAGGAAATCGTGCTCGGCCAGGTGGCGCGTGTGCTCCTCGTTTTTCTTGCGCTCGCTGATGTCGCTGAGGATGGCCAGATAATTGCTCAATTGCTCCTGCGGGTCGCGGATGGCCGTCAGCGACAGCCAGGCCGGATAGCGCCCGCCCGCCTTGCGCTGGCCGACGATGTCGCCTTGCCAGTAACCGTTGGCATCGACTTCGTCCCACACGTGGTCGAAAAATGCGGGCACGTCCGGCTCGACGCCGTGCGGGACGAAGGGCTTGCCCAGCATGTCGTCGAGGCTGTAGCCGCTGATCTCGCTGTACGCGGGATTCATGCTGACGACGTGCTGCTGCGGGTCCATCACGACGATGGCCTCGCGCGCATGCTCGACCACCTGCGCCGACAGGTACAGGGCCCGCTCGGCCAGCTTGCGCGAGGAAATATCACGGATCACGGCGTAAAACAGATAGCTATGGTCGAGCGTGACGGACGTAAGCAGCACTTCGCCCCAGAACAGCTGGCCCGTGCACGTCTGGTAACGCCAGTCGTAGCGGCAGTTGCCGTCGGCATGGGCCTGCGCCGCCAGCTGCGTGCCGCGCAACGAGGACAATGCGCCATCGGGCTGGCGCAAGGGCGAAAAGTCGCTGAGGCGGCGCCCCAGCAGGCGTGTCCGGTCTTCGCATTGAAACAGGGCGATGGCGGCCGGATTCGCCTCGGCGATGTGCTCGTCGCGCAGCAGCACGATGGCGTCGGCCGACTTCTCGTACAGCTGGCGGAAATTGTCTCCCATCAGCAGCAGGGCGCCCTGCGCCGCGTCATCCTGGCCGCTGGGCGTGATGTCGGCATCGATGCAGACCACTTGCCGCACCCTTCCGGACTGCATGACCGGAAACACGGTGGAACAGATGCAGCGCGGCGCGGCCCCGTCGGCGTCCAGTTTCCACAGGCGCATGCCGCGCGCCTTGCCGCTCTCCCACACGGCCGCCAGTTCGCCGCTAACTTCCTCGGCCAGGGTGGCGGCACCGGGCAGCGAAGCGGCCACCCTGGCCCACGGCTGGCCCAGCGCCAGCTCGGCCGCCACGCCATACAGGCGCGCCGCACCCGCGCTCCAGTAGCGCACGATGCCGTCGCGGTCGATACCGCGCACGGCCAGGCCGGGCGCCTGTTCGACGGCGGCAACGATGATGGACAGCAAGTCGAGCGCCTTGCCGGCCGGCCCCGCCTGCGGTTCGGCCGCGGCCAGCAAACGGCCCGGCGAGGGGGCGGCTCCGGCAATCCGATCAGACATCAGCCCCCCCGTGGCGCGGCCGCGCTGCAACCGGCGGGCAAATGACCTGTCCGGTAGCGCAACCATCCCGACCATTCTTGCGCGCCGGCGAATCGGCTTCTTGAGAAGGCGCAAGCATCGTGACGTGGACGGCGCGCATGCTGGCGGTGGTCTTTGGTCGCCGTTTTTTGCATTCCAGCCCCGATTTTGTGCAATCTGTCGCACGGCGATGGCGGCCGGACTTGAATCTTCCTAAAGTGGCAACATGCGCATCGCCGTGAACGGCCGCAGCGGCAGGCGTGTCGTCTGCGGCCGCCACGGTGATGCGCTACCCGAATTCCCCCGGCCTGCCGCAGGCCGGCCGCACCGAGACCTGGCGCCGAAGCCCTGCGCCGCTCCTGGAAAAAAAAACCTATGAAAAACGAGACCCTGCCCCCCGCCTCTCCCCTTGCCGCCACGCGCCGCCGGCGCTGGCGCACGCCCCTCTTGATCCTCGTCGTGCTGGGCCTGGCCGGCGGCGGCTGGACGGTGATGCAATCGAAGCAGCAGGCCGCCAAGGCGGCCGAGCAGCAGGCGAGCAAGAAGAAGGAACAGGAAAAGACGCCCGTGCATGAACTGGCGCAGGGCGACGTGGCCGCCATCGATGCGCGCGCCCTCAGCATCAGCCTGCCCCTGTCCGGTTCGCTGGCCCCCGTGACCCAGGCCACCATCAAGGCCAAGGTTTCCGGCGTGATCCAGGAAACGACCTTGCAGGAAGGCCAGCAAGTAGCCAACGGGCAAGTCCTCGTGCGCCTGGACGCGGCCGACTTGCGCGCCCGCCTGACGCAGCAGCAAGCCATGCTGGACGAAGCGCAGGCGCGCCTGTCGATGGCGGCCAAGAATGAGGCGAACAGCCAGGCGCTGCTCAAGCAAAAATACATTTCGCAGACGGCCTACGACACGACGCAGAATTCCGTCGACCTGGCGCGCGCCAGCGTCAAGTCCGCCGCCGCCATGGTCGACATCGCCCGCATCGCGCTGGCCGACACGGTGATCCGCGCGCCGATGGCCGGCATCGTCAGCAAGCGCCACCTGCAGGCGGGCGAAAAAGTCGCGCCCGACATGCCCGTCTACACCATCGTCAACCTGGCCCAGCTGACCCTGGAAGCGCCCGTGCCCAGCGCGGAGATTCCCCGCATCAAGCTGGGCCAGGACGTGCGCTTCAAGGTCGACGGCTTCGGCGCGCGCGACTTCGCCGGCAAGGTCACGCGCATCAACCCCACCACCGAGAGCGGCTCGCGCGCCATGCTCGTCTACATCGCCGTCGACAATGGCGATGGCGCGCTGCGCGGCGGCATGTTCGCCAAGGGCAGCATCGTCACCGAGCGATCAATCGTCGCGCCGCTGGTACCGTTGACGGCCGTGCGCAACGAAAAGCAGGGCCCCGTCGTGTATGCGCTGGTGAATAACAAGGTGGTCGCGCAGCCCGTCACCCTGGGACTGCGCAACGAGGACGAAGGCTATGCCGAGGTCAAGTCGGGCCTGGTGCCGGGCGCGAAAGTCATCATCGCCAGGCTCGATGGCGTGAAACCGGGCCACAGCGTGACCTTCGCCGCGCCCGCCACCGGCCCCGCCCCCGCCGCGCCGGCGGCCGTGCTGGCACGGAAGGATTAAGCCATGTGGATGACCAAAGTCAGTATTCAAAACCCCGTCTTCGCCACCATGGTCATGGTGGCGCTGGTGGTGCTGGGCATCTTCTCCTACCGTGGCCTGGGCGTGGAGAGCATGCCCAGCGTGCAGTTCCCGTTCGCCGCCATTGAAGTGAACTACCCGGGCGCCTCGCCCGAAGCCGTGGAAAACGACATCACGCGCCCCATCGAGGACGCCGTCAACACCGTCAGCGGCATCAAGACCATCCGCGCCAATTCGTGGGAAGGACGCGCCGGCGTCTACCTGGAATTCGAGCTGTCGACCAATATGGACAAGGCCATGCAGGACTTGCGCGACAAGGTGGCCCTGGTGCGCCCGCGCTTCCCGAAGGAAGCCAAGGACCCGTTCATCGCGCGCGCCGAGGGCGACAACGAGCGCCCCATCGCCACCATCGTGCTGACCTCGACCGGGCATGACCTGCGCGCGCTGTCGACCATGACGGAGCAGATCATCAGCAAACGCTTCCAGGGCGTGGCCGGCGTGGGGCAAGTCAAGCTGCGCGGCCTGCGCGCGCGCCAGATCCTCATCAGCATGAAGCCGATCGAGCTCAATGCCCAGGGCATCGGCGTCGATGAAGTCATCCGCGCCATCCAGGCGACGAATACCAACCTGCCGGCCGGCTCGATCAGCCATGGCGCGGCAGAGCAGCTGGTGCGCGTGGAAGGCAAGATCAAGGATGCGCGCGAATTCGGCAAGATCATCGTGGCGCGCCGCGCCATCGGTCCCGTCTACCTGGACCAGGTGGCCACCGTCGTCGACGGCGAGCAGGAAGAACTGTCGATTTCGCGCATGAACGGCCAGCAAGCCGTGACCATGGAAATCACCAAGGTGCAGGACGCCAACGTGGTCGAAGTGGGTACCGGCATCCTGAAAGTGGCGGCGGACCTGCAAAAGAGCCTGCCGCCCGATATCACCCTGCGCGTGCTGGACGACGAATCGGAACGCGTGCAAAGCCAGCTCAATAACGTCAAGCGCACCATCATCGAAGGCGCCGTGCTGACCATGGTGATCGTCTTCCTGTTCCTGCACTCGTGGCGCTCGACCATCATCACGGGCTTGACCCTGCCGATCTCCGTGCTGGCCAGCTTCATCGCCATGAAGGCCTTCGGCTTCACGCTGAACTTTTTGACCCTGATGGCGCTGTCCCTGTGCATCGGCCTGCTGATCGACGACGCCATCGTCGTGCGCGAAAACATCGTGCGCCACCTGGGCATGGGCAAGAACCACTACAAGGCGGCCAACGACGGCACCAATGAAATCGGCCTGGCCGTAATGGCCACCACGTTCGCCATCGTCGCCGTGTTCGTGCCCGTCGCCTTCATGGACGGCATCATCGGCCGCTTCTTCCTGCAGTTCGGCATCACCGTGGCCGTCGCCGTGCTCGTTTCCCTGTTCGTCAGCTTCACGCTCGACCCCATGCTGTCGTCCGTCTGGCGCGATCCCGTCAAGGACCGCTTCAAGTACGCGCCGTGGCTGGGCCGCTTCATGGCCTGGATCGAGACGGGCATCGACCGCCTGCACGTCTGGTACGGCAAGGTGCTGGCAGTCGCTTTGCGCTGGCGCAAGACCACGCTGGCCACGGCCGTGGCGCTGTTCGTCGGCAGCCTGATGCTCGTGCCCATGATCGGCGGCGAGATGTTCCCCGAGACGGACCAGGGCTGGGTCAACCTGCGCTTCAAGACGCCCGTCGGCTCCAGCCTCGAATACACGGATTCCAAGGTGCGCCAGATCGAAACGGCCCTGAAGGAGTTTCCCGAGATCGACAGCCTGGTGGCCAATATCGGCACGCCCGATGGGCGCAACACGGCCGAGGTGAACCTCAAGCTGACGGACATCAAGACACACAGGCGCCGCTCGCAGCAGGAACTGGAAAAACTGATCCGCGAACGCCTGGCGCCGATCGCCGGCATCACCCTGTCCGTCGGCCAGCGTCCCATCTTCATCGCCATCCTCGGCACGGACGAAGGCAAGCTCGATGCCGTGGCGCACACCCTGATGGACAAGATGCGCAACATCAAGGGCCTGGCCGACATGGAATACAGCCAGGAAGGCGCCAATCCGTCGACCACCGTGAAGATCAACAACGAACTGGCCAGCGACCTGGGATTGTCGGTGCAGCAGATCGGCAATGCCTTGCGGCCGTTCGTGGCGGGCGACACGGTCAGCCACTGGCTGGCGTCCGACGGGCAGAACTACGACGTCAACGTGCAGCTGCCCAAATCGGGCCGGCAAAAGGTGGCCGACCTGGCCGACCTGTCGCTCGCGTCGAGCAAGCTTGATGCGAACGGCAAGCCCGTCATGATTCCGCTGCGCCAGGTGGTCGACTTCGTGCCGTCCTCGAGTCCGCAGGTGCTCAAACGCCAGGCCTTGCAGCGCCGGGTCGCCATCTATGCGGGCGTGCAGGGCCGCCCTGCCGGCGACGTCGACGCCGACGTGCAGAAGGCCATCAAGTCCATCGACCTGCCGCCGGGCGTGCGCTTCGACGTGGCCGGCAATGCGCAGCAGATGGCTGAAACCATGGGCGGCGCGATGATGGCGCTGGGGATCGCCGTGATCTTCATCTACCTGGTGCTGGCCTCGCAGTTCGGCAGCTTCCTGCAGCCGATCGCCATCATGGTGTCCTTGCCGCTGTCCCTGATCGGCGTGCTGGCCGCGCTGCTGATCACGGGCAGCACCCTGAACATCTTCTCCGTGATCGGCTTCATCATGCTCATGGGCTTAGTGACGAAGAACGCGATTCTGCTGGTCGACTTCACCAACCAGCGCCAGCGCGAAGGCCTGGGTCAGTTCGAGTCGCTGATGGAAGCGGGGCAAGTGCGTCTGCGCCCCATCCTGATGACGACCCTGGCGATGGTGTTCGGCATGCTGCCGATGGCCATCGGCATGGGCGACGGCGGCGAATCGCAGGCGCCGATGGGCCGCGCCGTCATCGGCGGCGTCATCACCTCGACCCTGCTGACCCTGGTGGTGGTGCCCGTCGCCTACACCTATCTCGACAGCCTGGGCAAGCGCGCCGCGCGCTTTTTCGGCGGCGGCGAGCATGCCGAATCCGCCGATGATGGCAAAGCACACGCCCACTGATTGACCGGTCGCCTTCACCGTCCCCGCATTGGCGGGGACGACGCGGCGGCTGCCTGAAGAGAGCTTCAGTTGACCAAAGCGGCACCACTGGCTAGACTGTCCCCGTTATCAATGATATGGAGTGACTCGTGGGTGCTTGTTCCAGTGACAGTAGTCGATTGACCATCGGCGATCGGCCTTAGGCAAGACGCGCGCATTCCGCCCGCCCTGCCCTCGGCAAGGTGCGGTTTTACCAGCGGCGGTACTCTCTCGCCGCCACTTCCCCCTCATCGTTCCACCGTGATCGTCTGCTGCCCCCTTGCGGGCGGATTGTCTTCGCCCTTGCACTCGCCTGTTCCTCCCCAGCCGGGAGAAACTGATGGTGGTATTTGACTTTGCGCTGCGCGTTGCCGCGGCATTGACCCTGGGCGCCATGATCGGCGCCGAACGCCAGCTGCGCCAGCGCATGGCGGGGCTGCGCACGAATGCGCTGGTGTCCGTCGGCGCTTCGCTGTTCGTGATGGTTTCCGTGCTCGAAGGCGATGCCTCCGGCCATATGCGCATCGCCGCGCAGGTGGTGTCGGGCATCGGCTTTCTCGGCGCCGGCGTCATCATGCGCGAGGGCATGACGGTGCGCGGCCTGAACACGGCCGCCACCCTGTGGTGCTCGGCCGCCATCGGCATCCTGTGCGGCCTGGGGTTTGCCCTGGAAGCGGCCATCGGCACGGGCTTCGTGCTGATCGCCAACCTGGTGCTGCGCCACCTGGCGCAACGGATCAACGCGCACGGCAGCGAAGCGGGCATCGAGACGGAAAGCATCTATCGCGTGACGGCCGTGTGCGAGGCGGAGCAGGAAGTCCAGGTGCGCAAGCTGATGCTGCGCTTGATCAGCGGCATGCCGGCGCTGATGCTGCAGTCCTTGCACAGCGAAGACGCGGCGCAGGCCGGGCGCATCGAAGTGCGGGCCGACCTGCTCACGCCCTTGTCCAGCCTGGGATTGCTGGAGCAGATCGTCAGCCAGGTGAGCCTGGAAGGCAGCGTCTCGGCCGTGCGCTGGGCGCTCGTGAACAACGCGGAATTTGTCGCTGAACGGGGAGTGTGATGATGAAAAAATTCTTCCATTGGTTTGCCAGGCGCGGTCCCGTCATGGCCACCTACCGCCTGACCGTCACCTGCCCCGCGGCGCAAGCCGACCACGTGGTGCGCCTGCTGCTGGCCGAACTGCAAGACGCGGGCCTGGCGCCGTCGCAGATGCTGCGCAGCTGGGACGAAGCCCGGCAAGTGGTGCGGCTGATCGCCACGGTGCTGTGCCAGGCCGTGCAGCGCGCCGTGCTGGTGCGCTTCGTCAACCGCGCGGGCGCCTGGCCGCAAGTGCGGCAGGTGCGCTGGGAAGGCGTCGCCCCCTCAGCTTGACGCGGGCAGGCGCATGATGAACAGCGCGCCGCCTTGCGGGCGGTTGCGCGCCTCGATGCTGCCGCCGTACGCGTGCACGATCGCTTGCGACAGGGCCAGGCCCAGGCCGAAGCCGGGCGCCTCGCCCGCGCGCGCCTGGGCGCCACGGTAAAAGCGCTCGAACAGATGCGGCAAGTCTTCCACGCCGATGCCCGGTCCCGCGTCCGCCACGCCAACGAGCGCATGTTCGCCCTCGCGCGCCACGTGCACGCTGATGACACTATCGGGTGGCGAAAACTTCACGGCGTTATCGAGCAGATTGGCCAGCACCAGGTCCACGGGGCCGGCCGCCACGCGCGCGTGCACGGCCACACTGTCATCGAAGACGATGCGGATGCAGCGCTGCGCCGCCGGCTTTTCCAGCCGCTGTGCGGCCGCCCGCACGAGCGGATTGAGCGCGATGGTTTCCACGGCATTGCGCTCCTGCCCCACGTCCAGGCGCGTGAGCATCAGCAGTTCTTCCACCAGGGTCGTCAGGCGCTGCACTTCATCGAGGCAGGACGCCAGCGCGTCCACATACTCGGGCGCTTCGCGCGGACGGCGCAGGGTAATTTCGATTTCCGTGCGCAGGCGCGACAGGGGCGAGCGCAGTTCGTGCGAAGCATCGGCCGTGAAGCGGCGCTGCGCATCGTAGCCGTGCTCCAGGCGGTCCAGCATGGCGTTCAGGGTATCGACCAGGCGGCCGATCTCGTCCTGCGTGCCGGGATGGGGCAGGCGCTGGTGCAGGCTGGCCTCGCCGATCGAATGCGCCTGGTCCACCACGTCGTCGATGGCGCCCAGCACGCGCCGCGTGAGCATTTCGCCGGCCAGGCCCACGGCCGCCAGCAAGGCCAGCGCCATGGCGCCAAACAGCACGGTGGCCGCGGCCAGCACGTGATTCGTGTCGTCGAGCGAACCGGCCACTTGCACCGCCAGGCGCGCGCCGGACGAGGGCACGGGAATCGAGACCATGCGCAGCGGCTCCTCGCCGAACTTGGGCAAGGTTTCGAAGACGGTCTCGCCGGCCGCCAGGCGCGCCAGCAGGGCGGGCGGCGCCGGCAGTTGCGCCGCCTCCAGGTTGCGGCTGCGCGCCAGCACGCGGCCTTCGCCATCGATGATCTGCACCAGGCGGTCCAGCCGCGTCAACGACGGCGGCGCCAGGCCCGGCGCCACCTCGTGCACCTGCACGGGCTGGCGCGGCGCGGCCGGCAGCATGGCCATTTCCGTCTCGGCCAGCGCCAGCAGGGCCGCATCGAGCTGGCCATGCACGGCGCGCGACAAGCCCCAGTAGCCGGCCAGCGCCGTGGAGGCGACGATGGCGAGGATGACGGCCAGGTGCACCAGCAGCAATCGCTTGCGAAAGCTAGCCACCATGGTTTTCCGCCAGGCGGAAGCCGCGTCCGCGCACCGTGTGGATCAGGGGCGGCAAGCCCGGCGCATCGACCTTGCCCCGCAGGTTGCGCACGTGGACGTCGATCAGGTTGTCGATGCCGATCAGGTCAGCCTGCCAGATCTGCTCGGCCAGGCGCGCGCGGCTCACCACCTCGCCCGCCTGGCGCAGCAGGATCAGCAGAATCGCGTATTCCTTGGGCGTGAGCACCAGCGGCGCGCCGGCCCGCGTCGCCTGGTGGCTGACGGGATCGAGCGTCAGGTCGGCCAGCGCCAGCACCAGCGGGCGGCTGATGTCGGAGCGGCGCAGCAAGGCGCGGATGCGCGCCAGCAGCTCCTCGAATTCGAACGGCTTGGTCAGGTAATCGTCGGCGCCCGTGTTCAGGCCCGCCACCCGGTCGGCCGTGGCGTCGCGCGCCGTGAGCATCAGCACGGGCGTCTGGATGCCGCGCGCGCGCAAATCGCGGCAAAAATCGATGCCCTGCTTGCCCGGCAACATCCAGTCCAGCACGATCGCGTCGTAGTCGACGGCGTAGCTTTCATCCTCGCCCTCTTCCGCGCTGTGCGCCACGTCGACGACAAAGCCTTCTTCCTGCAAGCCACGGGCCAGCAGGCGTGCCGCCTTGCGGTCGTCTTCCACCAGGAGGATTCTCATGCCTGCCTTTCCCATTGTGCTGTGTTTTCCCGCATTTTCCATCCTTGCATTTTACCGCGCCACACCGCGCGCGCACGCAACCTGAAGAATGATTCAGGCGTTCTTGGGCGCTTCTTCAGGAGCACATTGCTATGCTTTTCCGGCGCTGTCATACCGCTGCCCGCGCTCCCCTCTGACCGCCCGCCTGGGCACGGCATCCACGCATGCCCCATCACCATCAATAACAAGGAAACACGGGATGAACACGACCACCCGCAACGCCCTGGGCGCCAGCTGCGCCCTCGCTCTCGCCTGCTCGGCCCTGGCCGGCTGCGCCAAACCGACGGCGGCAGCCACGCCGCCCGTCCAATCGATGCATCTGGACGACGGCAGCATCGCCGTCGACAGGATGTCGCCGCTGCGCCAGCGCCTGCAGATCGCCGCCGTGCAGGAACAGGAGATCGCCACGCAGACGGAGGCTCCGGGCAGCATCGAAGCGATGCCGGAAAAACTGGTGAAGATCACGCCGCCCCTGGCCGGGCGCATCACGCGCTTGCAGCGCGCCCTGGGCGACAGCGTGAAGGCGGGCGACCCGCTGTTCACGCTCGACTCGGCGGAACTCAGTGCCGCCTACGCGGACGACAGCAAGGCGAAGTCCGCCCTGCTGCTGGCGCGCCAGGAACTGGAGCGCCAGAAAACCCTGTTCGAGGCGGAAATCGCCGCGCGCAAGGAGTATGAGGCGGCCCAGGCGGCCTTTGCGCAGGCGGGCAGCGACGCGCAGGCCAGCGCCGACAAGCTGGCCCAGTACGGCGCCGGCGCGCGCGGCACACGCGGCACCCGCCGCGACTACGTGCTGCGTTCGCCCATCGCCGGCACCGTGATCGCCATGGAAGGCGCCCAGGGCGGCTACTGGAACGATATCAACGCGCCCGTCATGACGGTGGCGGATCTCTCCACCGTGTGGCTGTCGGCCAACGTGGCCGAAAGGGACCTGGCGCAAGTGGCCGTGGGCCAGACGGCCCGCATCACCGTCGACGCCTGGCCCGGCAAGGCTTTCGAGGGCAAGGTCGCGTATGTGGGCGCCGTGCTCGATCCCGAGACACGCACGGTGAAAGTGCGCGTGGCCATCGACAACCGCGCCGGCACCTTCAAGCCGGGCATGTTTGCCCACGCGGGATTCGCCGGCGCCAGCCGCCGCGCCCTCCTCGTGCCCGCGGCCGCCGTGCTGCAAAGCGGGCCATCGACGCGCGTGATGGTCGAGCGCAGCCCGCTGGTATTCACGCCGCGCACGGTGGAAGTGGGCGCCAGCCATGGAGAACAGGTGGAAATCCTCGCCGGCCTGAAAGCGGGCGAACGCATCGTCGTCAAGGAAGGAGTGCTGCTCAATGATTGACCGTTTCATCGCCACCTGCTGCCAGCGGCGCGGCATCGTCTGGCTGGTGCTGCTGTTCGTCGCCGTCTACGGCGTCTACTGCTGGAAGCAGCTGCCCATCGAAGCCTATCCCGACATCGCCGACGTGACCTCGCAGATCGTCACGCAGGTGCCGGGCCTGGGCGCCGAGGAAATCGAACAGCAGATCACCATTCCGCTCGAGCGCGCCCTGCTGGGCACGCCAGGCATGCACGTGCTGCGCACGCGCAGCCTGTTCGCGCTGTCGCTGATCACCGTGGTGTTCGAGGATGGCAGCGACGGCTACTTCACGCGCG
The DNA here is from genome assembly GCF_046113285.1 of Janthinobacterium aestuarii. Lineage (NCBI taxonomy): Bacteria > Pseudomonadati > Pseudomonadota > Betaproteobacteria > Burkholderiales > Oxalobacteraceae > Janthinobacterium > Janthinobacterium aestuarii. Next base: position 1,040,803 of record NZ_CP142524.1, on the reverse strand, counting down.
AACGGCTGCAGGAGCGCCTTGCCAGCGTGAACCTGCCGTACGACGCCAAGCCGGGACTCGATCCCTACACCTCGCCCACGGGCGAAATCTACCGCTACACGCTGGAGTCGAAAACACGCTCCCTGCGCGAACTGTCCGAGCTGCAGTTCTGGACCGTGATCCCGCGCCTGCAGCAGGTGCGCGGTGTGGCCGACGTCAGCAATTTCGGCGGCCTGACGACGCAGTTCATGCTGGAACTCGATCCCGCAAAACTGGACAGCTACGGCTTCTCGCTGGCGCAGGTGAAGGACGCCATCAACGCCAACAACGTCAGCGGCGGCGGCAGCGTGATCGACCGCGGCCAGCAATCGTACGTGGTGCGCGGCGTGGGCCTGCTGCATTCGCTCGACGACATGGGCAACGTCGTCGTCAGCAGCAAGGACGGCGTGCCCGTGCTGGTGAAGGACCTGGGCAAGCTCGCTTACGGCAACGTGGAGCGGCGCGGCATCCTGGGCAAGGACGACAACCCCGACACCATCGAAGGCATCACCCTGCTGCTGAAGGATTTCAACCCGTCCGAAGCGCTGGCCGGCATCCATGCGGCCGTGGACGATTTGAATGCGAATGTGCTGCCGAAGGACGTCAAGGTCGTGCCCTACCTGGACCGCAGCTCGCTGATCGACGCCACCCTGCACACGGTCAGTTATACCCTGGGCGAAGGCATGCTGCTCGTCGCCCTCGTGCTGCTGCTGTATCTGGGCAGCCCGCGCGCGGCCGCCATCGTCGCGCTGACGATCCCGCTGGCCCTGCTGATCGCCTTTATCTTCATGCACCACTTTAAGATTCCCGCCAATTTGCTGTCGCTGGGGGCGATCGACTTCGGCATCCTCGTCGACGGTTCCGTGGTGGTGCTGGAAAACATGCTGCGCCGCCGCGAGCGGGAACAGGAGCGGCCCCTCACCCTGCAGGACGCCATCGACGCGACCCTGCAGGTGGCGCGGCCCATCATGTTCGGCATGGCCGTCATCATCGCCGCCTACCTGCCCCTGTTCGCCTTCCAGCGCATCGAGTACAAGCTGTTTTCGCCCATGGCCTATGCGGTGGGCGCGGCGCTCGTGGGCGCGCTGGTGGTGGCGCTGGTGCTGATCCCGGGCCTGGCCTGGCTGGCCTTGCGCAAGCCGCGCCGCACCTTCCATAACCGCGTGCTGGACAAGCTGACGGGCGCGTATGGCCGCTTCCTCGAACGCATGGTGGGCAAGAAGCGCTGGGTGGCGATGGTGTGCGCAGGATCGCTCGCAGCGCTTGCCATCCTGGGCGGCAGCATCGGCCGCGACTTCCTGCCCTATCTCGATGAGGGGTCGCTGTGGCTGCAGGTGCAGATGCCGCCCGGGATCACCCTGGACAAGGCGTCGGAGATGGCCGGCGAACTGCGGCGCGCCGCGCTGGAATTCCCGGAAGTGTCGACCATCGTCACGCAGACGGGACGCAACGACGACGGCACCGATTACTGGACGCCGTCGCACATCGAGGCGAGCGTGGGACTGCATCCCTATAAAAGCTGGAAGTCGGGCATGAGCAAGCAGCAGCTGATCGCGAAAATGAACGCACGCTTCGCGCGCATGCCCGGAGTCACAGTCGCCTTCATGCAGCCGATGATCGATGGCGTGCAGGACAAATTGTCGGGCGCGCACAGCGACCTGACGGTGAAAATCTTCGGCAACGACCTCGATGAGGTGCGCGCCATCGCCGGCAAGGTGGCCAATGTGCTGAAAACCGTCCCCGGTGCCTCCGACGTGGCCGTGGACGTGGAGCCGCCGCTGCCCAACCTGAAGGTGGAACTGGACCGCGCGAAGGCGGCCCGCTACGGCATCAATGCGGCCGACGTGGCCGACCTGATTGCCACCGGCATCGGCGGCGCGCCCATCGGCCAGGTCTACGTGGGCGAGAAAAGCTATGACATCGCCGTACGCTTCCCGCCCGCCACGCGTTCCAGCCCGGACGCCATCGCCAGCCTGAAGCTCACGGCCGCCAACGGTGCCAGGGTGCCACTGGCGCAGGTGGCCACCATCAGCACCACCTCGGGCGAAAGCGTGATCGTGCGCGAAATGGGGCGGCGCCACATCATCGTGCGCCTCAATGCCCGCGGACGCGACCTGGCCGGCTTCCTGGCCGAAGCGCGCCCGCTGGTGGCGCAAGCCGTGGCCAACGAGCACCAGCGCATCAGCGTCGAGTGGGGCGGCCAGTTTGAAAACCTGCAGCGCGCGCAAAGCCGCCTGGCCCTGATCCTGCCGATGACCCTGGGCGCCATGTTCCTGCTGCTGTTTGGCCAGTTCCGCAACCTGCGCCAGCCCGCGCTGGTCTTGCTGGCCGTGCCGCTGGCCATGCTCGGTGGCCTGGCCGCGCTGCACCTGCGCGGCATGACCCTGAACGTGTCGAGCGCCGTCGGCTTCATCGCCCTGTTCGGCGTGGCCGTGCTCAATGCCGTGCTGATGCTGGCGCAGATCAACCGCTTGCGCGCGGACGAAGGCATGAGCTTGCGCGACGCCGTGCTGGAAGGCGCGCGCGACCGCATGCGTCCCGTGCTGATGACGGCCACCGTGGCCGCCCTGGGCCTGACGCCGGCCATGCTGGCCACGGGCCTGGGCAGCGACGTGCAGCGCCCGCTGGCCACCGTCGTGGTGGGCGGTCTGGTGACGGCGACGGCGCTGACCCTGCTGCTGTTGCCGGCCCTGTATTACCTGATCGAGGCGTATGTACAACAACGCCGGATCGATACCGAAGGAGTGAACCATGACACGTTTTAAAGTCCTGCTGGCGGCCTGGCTGATCGCCCCCTGCGCCAGCGCCGCCCCGTTGACCTTCGAGACCTATTTGTCCGCCGTGGAGAGCCACAGCCTGGAATTGCAGGCGCAGCAGGAAGACATCGTCTCGGCCAAGGCCGGCATCGGCATCGCCGGCCTGCGTCCCGATCCCGAATTCACCCTGGGCGCCACGCGCGAGACCGTGCGCAGCGTCGAGCACCGCCCCGTCACGTGGAATCCGGCCATCAGCATGGCCATCGAGACGGGCGGCAAGCGCGCCGCGCGCTTGAAGGCGGCGCACAGCCATGTCGCGCTGGCCGAGGAAGCGGTGGCCGGCTTCAAAAGCGAACTGTATGGCACGGCCGCCGCCGCGTTCACGGAAGCGTGCCGCACGCGCGAGGTCCTCGCGCGCAAGGAGCAGACCATGGCGGCCCTGTCGAAAGTCGTCGACGCGAATGCCGTGCGGCGCAAGGCAGGCGACGTGGGCGGCATCGAGCTGCTGCAGTCGCGCGTGGAACGCGACCAGTTCCAGGCCGAGCTGGCGCAGGCGCGCAGCGAGGCGGACAGCGCCATGTTGAATTTGTCGCCCCCCTTGGGCCGCCAGTTCGACAGCCTGTTTCCGGACGCGCAGCTGGCCTGCGACTTCGCCGCGTATGCCGACCAGGATGCCAGCACCCTGGTGCCGCAGGCGCTGCGCGAGCGCAGCGACGTGCGCATCGCCCGCGCCACCGTGGACAATCTGCGCGACGGCGCGGCGCTCGTGCGCGCCAACCGCTCGGTCGACCCGACCGTCACCGTGGGCCTGGCCGCCGCGCGCGGCTACCATGACGGCGTTGACGCCAGCGGCAATCCCGTCGACGGGTCGCCGCGCTCGCGCGCCTTGAGCGTATCGCTGGCCATCCCCATCCCCCTGTCGCGGCGCGACAAGGGTGACGTGGTGCAGGCCGAAGCGGGCGTGACGCAAGCGATGCTGGCCCTGCGCCAGACGGAACTGACGGCGGAAACGCAGGTGCGCACGGCGCAGCGGCAGCTGCGTGCGGCGCAGGACAGGCTGGCGCGCTACCGCGACGGCGTGCTGGTCGATGCGCAAAAGGTGGTCGACGGCATGCGCCTGTCCTACTTCAGTGGCAATGCCTCACTGCTGGAATGGCTGGCGGCGCAGCGTTCGGCCGATGAGGCATATCAGGGTTATGTGCAGGCGCGCGCCGATGCGGCCATCGCCAGCACGCAGCTGCAACTGGCGATCGGCCAGCGGCCGCGCTTGTAGCGGGGGAAGGAAAAACGCGGGGAGACCGGCGCGGCCATGCCGCACCGGTCGTCAGAAACAGGGGAATTACTGCGGCTGGGCAGGAGCGTCGCCAGCGGCGGCTGGATCAGCGTCGACGTCTGCGTCGTCCGCTTCCGGCTCATCGCCCTCGCTGCCGTCGGCCGGCTTCGGATTGTTCTTCGCTTCCAGCTTGCGCCTGGCTTTTTCCTCGGCTTTCTTCTTCTTTTCCAGCTCTTTTTGCCGTTTTTCGTATTGGAAATTTGTCTTGGCCATTTACTACCTCTTTAGTTTTTAGATGTTACAGATAAGCATATAAGGCACATTATGACGTAGTTGGAGCAAACTCCAAATGTTTAGCCTCGCGGATGATGCTGCGCATGCAGCAGTTTCAGCCGTTCACGGGCCACATGCGTGTAAATCTGCGTGGTGGAAATATCGGAGTGCCCCAGTAACAATTGCACAACACGCAAGTCCGCACCATGGTTGAGCAAATGCGTGGCGAACGCGTGGCGCAAGGTATGCGGCGACAGCGGCGCCGTGATGCCCGCGTTCAGCGCGTGTTTCTTGATGATGACCCAGAACATTTGCCGCGTCATGGCGCCGCCGCGCCGCGTGACGAACAGCGCGTCGTCCATCTGCCCGTCGAGAATCACGCCGCGCGCCTCCTTCAGGTAGCGCTCGATCCACAGCCGCGCCTGTTCGCCGAACGGCACCAGCCGCGTCTTGCTGCCCTTGCCCGTGATGCGCAGCACGCCATCGTTCAGGCTCAGTTCCACGGATTGCAAGTCCACCAGTTCCGACACGCGCAAGCCGCTCGCGTACATGAGTTCGAGCATGGTGCGCTCGCGCAAGCCCAGCGGCGTGCTCACGTCGGGCGCCGCCAGCAAGGCTTCCACCTGCGCTTCGCTCAAGGTATGCACGAAGCGCGCCGGCTGCTTGGCCGACACCATCTTCAGGCATGGGTCGGCCGCGATATGCTTGTGCCGCAAGGCCAGCTGGTAAAAACGCTTGAGCACAGAGAGGCGCCGGTTCGACGACGTCGGCTTGCTTTCGTCGTGGCGGGCGGCGAAATACGCCTCGATGTCGGCCGTGGATACCTCGTACAGGCCCTCGCGCCCGGGCCGCGCCACTTCCAGCCAGCGGGCGAACAGCCGCATGTCGCGCCGGTAGGCATCGAGCGAGTTTTTCGACAGGCCGTCTTCCAGCCACAGGCTGTCGCAGAATTCGTCGATCAGGGTGGCGTTGTCGGGCGCCAGCAGACTGTTCATCATCGGTAAGCTTCCACGCCTTCATGCGCCAGCAGCCAGCGCTTGACGCCCAGGTGGAAGCCGGTCGCATCGTCATGGTGGGCAAAACCGCCCAGGCCGCCGGCGGCCGTCACGCGGTGGCAAGGGATCACCACGGGAAACCAGTTGGCGCCGCAGGCCTGGCCGACGGCGCGCGGGGCCGAGCCGATCAGGCGCGCCACGTCGCCATACGTGCGCACCTGGCCGCGCGGGATACCGGCGATCGCCGCCCATACCCGTTGCTGGTAAGCGCTGCCCAGGCCCGCCAGCGGCAGGTCGAACGGCGCATCGGGGTCGCGGAAATAGCGCGCCAGTTGTTCGCACGCCCGCTCGGAGACGGCATCCTGCGGATCTTTCTCGGCAAAGTGCGGCGGCAGGTAGACCAGTTCGCATACCTGGCCGTCCTGCGCGCGCACGCCCATGGCGCCGAACGGCGCGGCCACGATGGCGCTGAACAGTTCACTGCCCTGTTGTTTTTTCATCTGCTGATCATTATTCAAGTGTGGCATATATGCAACTTGCCGGCGCCGGAAACCGCGCCACGGGAATTATGCACCGACTTTGGGCGTGCCGGCGGACGTTTCCTGCGCACGAAAAAAAAGCGCACCAGTCGGTGCGCTTCAAATATTGCTTCACGTTCCCGGTCGTTTGGGTCCGCCGGTGCCGGCTTGTGGCCGCAGACAGCTATGACTCAACAACTTCTGTGAAACGTGTGTCTCCTCAATATATCCCCGGTATCAATACCGTTTTTATAGACCACTCCCCCACTAACCTTGTTGCCAATTCTGTATTTCAGCCTTGCTACCGGGGCGCATATGCATATACGTGTTTCCCCTTAAGGCTGCCCATCATAGCGCATTTGTTCGGCAGGATCGACTTTTTTTGCACCATGAAGGGGACAACTGTTTTAGTTGTAAATTAAATTTGGCAGCCACAGCGAGATTTGTGGTACGTAGGTAATCAAGCCCAGGAAGGCCAGCATCGTCAGCAGCCACGGCATCACGGCCACGGTCAGCTCCGAGATGCCCATCTTGGTGATGCCGGACGCCACGTACAGGTTCAAGCCCACGGGCGGATGGCACATGCCCACTTCCATGTTGACCACGATCAGGATGCCGAAGTGCACGGGATCGATGCCCAGCTTCATGGCGACGGGGAACAGGATCGGCGCCATGATCAGCACGATCGACGACGGTTCCATGACGTTACCAGCCAACAACAACAGTACGTTGACCACCAGCAAGAAGCTGATCACGCCCAGGCCCTTGCCCGTGATCCATTCGGCCATCGCCTGCGGGATGTTTTCGCTGGTCATCAGGAACGAGAACAGCACGGCATTGGTGATGATGTACAACAGCATCGCCGACATGGCGGCCGAATCGAGCAAGACCTTGCCCACTTGCTTGATCTTCAAGTCCTTGTAGACGAAGACGGCGATGATGAAGGCGTACACGGCAGCCATGGCGGCCGCTTCCGTGGGCGTAAACGCGCCCGAATAGATGCCGCCCATGACGATGACGATCAAGAGCAGGCCCCAGGCGCTTTTCTTGAACGTGACGAAGCGCTCGCCCCAGCTGGCCTTCTGCATGCGCGGATAGTTGTGCTTGCGCGCCAAGAACCACGTGGTCAGGCCCAGCAGCATGGCCAGCATCATGCCGGGAATCACGCCCGCCATGAACAGCTTGCCCACGGACGTGTTCGTGCTGACGGAATACATCACCATCACGATCGAGGGCGGGATCAGGATGCCCAGCGCGCCCGAAGTCGTGATGACGCCGGCGCCGAAACCGCGCGGATAGCCCTGCTTGACCATGGCCGGCAGGATGATGGAGCCGATCGCCACCACGGTGGCGGGGCTGGAGCCGGAGACGGCGGCAAACAGCGCGCACGCCATCACGCCGGCCAGCGCCAGGCCGCCGTGCCAGTGGCCGACCATGGAGCTGGCGAAGTTGATCATGCGCCGCGCCACCCCGCCATGCGTGAGGAAGTTACCCGCCAAAATGAAGAACGGGATGGCCATGATTTCGAATTTCTCGATGCCCGTGAAGATCTTCAGGGCCACCGATTCGATGGGCACGCTGGTCATGGTGAACAGGAACGTCAATACCGTCAGGCCCAGCGAGATGGAGATCGGCATGCCGGTCAGCATCAGTGCCAGCAGCAGCACAAAAATAATCAGCGCGTTCATGCCTTGGCTCCTTTTTCTTCCGCCGTCAGTTCATCTTCCAGGCCCTCGACGTGCGAGTGGTCGTGTTTCGGCAAGGCGCCCGTCTTGATGAAATGCACCATCACCTGCAGGAAACGGAAGCACATCAGGTAAGAACCGAGCGGCACGGCCAGGTAGACCAGCCACATCGGTATTTCCATGTCGGCCGAAGTCTGGTCCGTGTGGCCGATCGACCACACGAAGCTGGCGCCCAGGGTGCCCACGATACCGGTAAACAGGGCGCCGGCGCCCAGGCCGAAGACGATGAAACGGTCGCGCCAGCGCGGGTTCATGCGGTTGATCAGGACGTCGACGCCCACGTGGATGCCCGTGCGCACGCCATACGCGGCGCCGAACTTGGCCATCCAGACGAACATGTAGATGCACAGTTCCTGGGCCCAGCTGGTATTGATTTGAATCAGGAAGTCTTGCAGGCCCGGAATCGGCAAGCCTGCCAGGTAGCGGTGCACGACCGCGACGAAGATGATGAAGGTGGCGGCGCCCATCAGGGACGCGATCAGCCACTCTTCCAGGTGATCCAGAAATTTCATGGTGGACTTTCAATGAATGCGGGTACACGGACTCCCGCGCAGGACGCGCAGGAGTCACTCAAGCCAGTGGCAGGGAAGACCCTGCCCGGCGCACCAGGCGGTGCGCTACAGCAAGTTGCTTACTTCGCGCTTTCCTTGTTGATGGCCGAGATCAGATCCTTGCCGATGCGCCCTTCCATGGCTTTCTGCACGGGCGCCAGCGCCTTGCGCCACTCGGCCTGTTCCTGCACCGTCAGCGTATAGATCTGGGTCTTGCCCGCTTTCTTGATGGCGTCGAGGGCCTGATCGTTGTCGCGCTGGGCGATGGCTTTTTCAAACGTGGTCGCCTCGCGCATGGCTTTTTCCAGCTGCGTGCGGATATCAGGCGGCAAGCCATCCCAGAATTTCTTGTTGACGATGACGGCATAGCCCAGGTAGCCGTGGTTGGACACGGTCACGTGCTTTTGCACTTCATGCATCTTTTGCGTGTACATATTCGATGGCGGATTTTCCGTGCCGTCAACCACGCCCGTCTGCAGCGCCTGATACACTTCCGAGAAGGCCAGCACTTGCGGGTTGGCGCCCAGCGCGCGCATCTGCGCATCGAGTACCTTCGACGACTGGATGCGCATTTTCAGGCCCTTGAAGTCGGCCGGGGTATGCAGCGGCTTGTTGGCCGACATCACCTTGAAGCCATTGTCCCAGTAGGCCAGGCCCGTGATACCCTTGGGTTCGAGTTTTTTCAGCAGGCTCTTGCCGATTTCACCTTCGGTGACGTTGTACAACGCCGTCTTGGCGGGGAAGATGTAGGGCAGGTCGAACGCTTCGAATTCCTTCACGCCCAGCGGGCCGAACTTGGCCAGCGACGGCGCCAGCATCTGCACGGCGCCCAGCTGCAGGGCTTCGAGTTCTTCCTTGTCCTTGTACAGCTGGCTGTTCGGGTACAGTTCGACCTTGACCTTGCCATTCGTGGCTTTTTCGGCCAGCTGCTTGAAACGTTCGGCGGCCTGGCCTTTTGGCGTGTCCGTGGCCACGACGTGGCTGAACTTGATGACGATGGGGGCTTGCGCGTAAGCGTGGACGCCGGCGGTGGCGCCGATGGCCGCGCACAGCGCGACGAACATGGTTTTCATCTGCATTTTTGTCTCCTGAATGGTGTTTAGAAAAACTTTATTATTTGTCTACTTGAATATTGTGCCAAAGAAACTGCCTCGGCTATTGTGGTTAACCACAATAGCCGGTTCCCGATAAGCCGCTACCCTGCCAGCCATGCCGACTCCCCCCACCCTTGCGCGCCGCTTCAAGCTATCGAGTCCGATGCGCTGGCTGCTGCCCGTCATCCTGCTGCTGCTGTTCCTGTCCATCCTGTTCTGGCTACCCTGGCAGGCACGCCAGATGGAAAGCAACGAGCGCCAGGAGCAGCTGATCGCCGATACGCTGTGGGTGGAGCAGACCATCCGCTTCCAGCTGGCGCGCAACGAGGAAAGCCTGTTCAACCTGGGCGTGGACATCGCCAGCGGCTCCCTGTCGGCGGAAAAAGTGCACGAACGGCTGCAGCAGATGCTGCGCAATGGCCGCGAATTGCAGCGCGTGCTGTGGCTCGATACCAACGGCAAGGTGCTGGCCACCAGCGACAACAATCTGCCGCACGCCCTGTCGTTTGCGCCGGCCTCGCTGACGGCGGCCGACAATGCGCGCCGCCTGCACCGGGGCCAATACGCCCAGCCTTCGCAGCAGACGGGCTTTCCCGATGCGCCGCCGGGCGCCATGCTGATGGATTACCACCAGCCCCTGTTCGATGGTCAGCGCTATGTCGGCAGCCTGGTGGCCACCTATCAGATCAGCAGCCTGCTCGATGAAATGGTGCCGTGGTGGTTTGCGCAGGATAACCAGATTTCGCTGATCGACCGCGACGACAAGGTGCTGGCGCGGCGCGCCGCCGCCGGCCCCGGCCACGGCGTGTACACGCACAAGCGCGCGCTCGACGTGCCCGGCGCCACCATCACCCTGTTTACCGACAGCGTGAAAAGCCAGCCCAAGCTGCTGCCCAATCTGCTGGTCGGCTCCGTCATCGCCCTGTCGCTGGGTTTGCTGTGGAGCTTGCTGGCCCTGTGGCGCCACATCTCGCGCCGCCTGGTGGCTGAAGGCGCGCTGCGCCAGCAGATGCTGTTCCGCACGGCGATGGAAAACTCGCTGGTGACGGGCATGCGCGCGCGCGACCTGGAAGGCCGCGTCACCTACGTGAATCCCGCGTTTTGCCAGATCGTCGGCTATCCGCCCGAGGAAATCCTGGGCCGTTTGCCGCCCATGCCCTACTGGGTGCCGGAGGCGCTGGAGGAATACCAGCAGCGCTTCGTCAAGGCCCTGGCCGGCAATCCCACGCCGCAGTTCGAAACCTATTTCCAGCGCCCGGACGGCACGCGCGTGCCCGTGCTGATCTTCGAAGCGCCGCTGGTGGACAAGAATGGCCAGCAGACGGGCTGGATGGGTTCCGTGCTCGACATCTCGGACCGCAAGCGCGTCGAGGAGCTCAATCGCCAGCAGCAGGAAAAGCTGCAAACGAGCTCGCGCCTGGCCACCATGGGCGAGCTGGCGTCGATGCTGGCGCATGAACTGAACCAGCCGCTGGCGGCCATTTCCAGCTACACGACAGGGGCCTTGAATTTGATCCGCCGCGCCATCGAGCATGACGCCCCCGTCGATCCGGGCACCCTGAAGCCGGCGCTGGAACAGGCCAGCGCGCAGGCGCAGCGGGCCGGCCAGATCATCCGCAGCGTGCACGATTTCGTGCGCAAGAGCGAACCGCAGCGCCAGGATATCGCCCTGCGCACCCTGATCGACGGCATCCGCGCGCTGATCGACCTGCAGGCGCGCAAATACTATGTCACCATCCAGGAAGAGCTGCCGCCGGACCTGCCGCTGCTGCGCGCCGACCCCGTGATGATCGAGCAAGTGCTGCTGAACCTGACGCGCAACGCCATCGAAGCCATGCAGGATGCGGCGCCCGGACGGCGTATCATGCGTCTGCGGGCCAGCCACGACGCGCAGCAAGGCATGGTGACGGTGGACGTGATCGACCATGGCCACGGCATCCCGGTGGACGTGGCCGAGCGGCTGTTTTCGCCGTTTTTCTCGACCAAGTCCGAAGGCATGGGCATGGGCCTGAACATCTGCCGCACTGCCATCGAATTTCACGGCGGCGCGCTGACCTTCGGCGCCAACCCCGCTGGCGGTACCATCTTTACCTTCAGCGTGCCGGCCGCGCCGCGCGCCGCACCAGGCAATAACGCATAACGAATAACCGACAAGCCGGAGACACCATGCTACACATCATCGACGACGAAGAAGTCGTGCGCGACTCCCTCTCCTGGCTGGCCGCCTCGCGCAGCATCGAGGCGCGCAGCTACGCCAGCGCCCAGCAATTTCTCGATAGCCTGGACGGCGGCTTCGACGCCGCCGGCGACTGCGTGCTGCTCGACGTGCGCATGCCCGACATGAACGGCATCGCCCTGTTCGACCAGCTGGTCAAGCGCGACCTGACGGCGCGCCTGCCCGTGATTTTCCTCACCGGCCACGGCGACGTGCCGATGGCCGTCGACAGCCTGAAACGGGGCGCCTTCGATTTCTTTGAAAAGCCGTTCAACGACAACGACCTGATGGACCGCGTGCAGCAGGGCCTGGCCAACTCGCGCCAGGCGGGCGAACTGGCCGCCGTGCACGCGCGCCTGGCCACCCTGTCGACGCGCGAACGCGAAGTGCTGGACCTGATTTTGGCGGGCAAGATGAACAAGGTGGTGGCCGACAAGCTGGGCATCAGCATGCGCACCGTGGAAGTCCACCGCGCGCATATCTTCGACAAGATGCAGGTCAAGACGGCGGTGGAGCTGGCGGGGTTGTTGAAGTAATGGCGGTAACGTTGGATTACGCCGTATATTGCAACGTAGGTCGGCGTAGGTCGGGTTAGCGCAAAGCGCGTAACCCGACACCACCATCACCACCATCACGCATCGTGATGCTCATGGTGCTCCGCCGCCCCATGCTTCCAGTAACTGGCCACATGCAGATGCTGCTTCAGCACCCCGGCGTCAATAAAATGCCCGCGCAAACCCTGCACCTGCGCATGCTCGCACGCCACCCACACGTAGCCGTCGCCCTCTGACGGCAGCGCGATCTGGCGCAAGGCGTCGAGCAGCAGCGGGCCCTGGCGGCCATTGCGCGCCACCCAGCGCACGTCCAGCTGCGCCGCGCACTCGAGCGCGATCTGCTCGCCGTCTTCGACGATCTCGATCACGGCGATGGCCCGCGCCGTGGCCGGCAGCTGCTCCAGGCGGCGGGCGATGGCCGGCAAGGCCGTCTGGTCGCCCACCAGCACATACCAGTCGAAGTCGAGCGGCACCAGCATCGAGCCGCGCGGCCCGCCCACGCCCAGGGTCTGGCCGGGCGCCGCTTGCGCCGCCCAGCTGGCTGCGGGGCCATCGCCATGCAGCACGAAGTCGATTTCCAGCTCGCGCCGTTCGGCGTCGTAGCGGCGCGGCGTGTAATTGCGGGCGATGGGGCGCGGCCCTTCCGCATACTCGATGGGATTGGCGCCATTGCCCAGTACGGGGAACACGGGCGTGGTCTGACCCGGGGCGGGGAAGAACAGTTTCACGTGGTCGTCGTGCGCGGGCGAGACGAAGCCGTCCAGGTCGTCGCCCGCCAGCGTGATGCGGCGCATGTGCGGCGTCAGCTGTTCGGTGCGCACGACGGTGAGCACGCGCAGTTTCAAGTCATGCCGCACGCGCTCGATGGCATGCGGGCGTGGGATTGCAGGTGAGGCAGTAGTCATTGCTTGTCCTTGTAAAGTGGGCTCAGTGGCCGTCGACGATGGCGTTCGCCGCCTGCTCCAGCACGGCGGACACGCGCTCGGCTTCCGCTTCGCTCCAGCTGGTCTTGTTCAGCAACAGCGCATGCTTGAGGGTGTGCATGGCCTGGCGCACGCGCTCGGGCAAGGCGTTGCGTGCCTGGACGCGGGCAAACATGTCGAGGCGGGCCAGGATGCCGTCCACCTGGGCGCGGTTCTCGTCGAGATAGGCGCGCCCCAGCTCCGTGATCGTGTAGAGCTTCTTGCCGCTGGCGCTTTCGGAGGACGTCACATGGTCCTGCTCTTCCAGCAAGGTCAAGGTCGGATACACGGCCCCGGGGCTGGGGGCATACGCGCCGCCGCAACGCTCTTCGATGGCCTTGATGATTTCGTAGCCGTGACGGGGGCTGATTTCGATCAGCGCCAGCACGATCAGCGGCAGATCGCCGCGGCCGAAGACGCGCTCGGCCCGTTCGCCGCGCCCGCCCCGGCCACCGGGGCCGCCATGGCCCATGCCGTCGCCGCGCTCGTCGAAGCCGCGCGGGCCGCGGCCGTGCATGAAGTATTCGTGATGGTGTTCGTGGCGATGCCCGCCTTGATGGTGATGGTGATGCTGGCCGCAATGGCCGTGTTCTGCGTGGTGTGAGTTTCTCATGTTTTCTCTTTAAAGATATATCGTTAGTAGGTATCGCTATTTTATAACGATATATCGATAAGTCAAGGAGAAATTTGCTATGCTCGTCTTTTCCCAATCGACACGCCGATGCCATGCCTGAAAAAACTGTTGCTGAGAAAATGGTTGTGAAAAATGCCAGAGCCCTGGCCGTGCTCAATGACGGCGGCGAGCATGCCGCCCTGCTGGCGCAGTTGCCGGCCGAACGGCGGGTGAGCGAAGGAGAGAACGCCGACTGGCTACTGCTGTTCGCGCGCAGCCGCGCGGAACTGGAGCAGTTCCTGCCGGCGGCGCAGGCGCGGCTGGCGCCGGGCGGCGCGGTCTGGGTGGCCTACCGCAAGGGTGGCATCAAGGCGGGCAGCGATATCCACCGCGACGATATTCGCCTGTATGCGCAGGCAACAGGTCTCGACAGCGTGGCGATGATCGCCATCGACAGCGAGTGGTCGGCGCTGCGCCTGAAGCAGGTTTAAAAAACGCTAGGCGATGCCGTGCAGCGCCAGCGCCCATTCGACGTGTTCGCGCACGATGGCCGACGGATGCGCGCGGCGCGACAGCAGGGCCGCGACGATGTCGGCCTGGCCCCGGGCCTTGGCGGCCGCGTTGCCCATGCCGACGGCCAGGTTGCGCAGCCAGCGTTCGTGGCCGATGCGGCGGATCGCGCTGCCTTCCATGCGGCGGTTGAATTCCTCTTCCGTCCAGGCGAACAGCTCCACCATGCCGGCGCTGCCCAGGCTGTGGCGCTCGTCGAAGTCGGGCACGACGGCGCGCTGGGCGAACTTGTTCCACGGGCAGACGGTCTGGCAATCGTCGCAGCCGTACACCTTGTTGCCGATCAGGGGGCGCATCTCGACGGGAATCGCGCCCTTCAGCTCAATCGTCAGGTAGGAGATGCAGCGCCGCGCGTCGAGCTGGTACGGCCCCAGGATGGCTTGCGTCGGGCACACCGTGATGCACGCCGAGCACTGGCCGCAGCGCGGGGTCTCGGGCGGGTCGACGGGCAGCGGCACGTCGATGAGGATCTCGCCGAGGAAAAAGAAGGAACCGCCCTGGCGGTTGATCAGCAAAGTGTGCTTGCCGCGCCAGCCCAAGCCGCCTTTTTGCGCCAGCTCGACTTCCATCACGGGCGCCGAATCGCTGAAGACGCGGTAGCCGAAATCGCCGATCGCGCCCTTGATGCGGTCGGCCAGCTGCTGCAGGCGCGAACGCATCACCTTGTGATAGTCGCGGCCCCGCGCATACACGGAGATCACGGCCGCCGCAGGGTCGGCGTCGCGCGCCGCCTCGTGTGCGCGCCAGTCGGGGCCCAGCGCCGGCGGCAGGTAGTTCATGCGCGCGCTGATGGCACGCACCGTGCCCGGCACCAGTTCGGCCGGGCGCGCGCGCTTCATGCCGTGGCTGGCCATGTAATCCATTTCGCCGTGATACCCTGCATCGAGCCAGGCCTGCAACGGTGCTTCCATGTGCGACAGGTCCACGTCGGCGATGCGCACCTCGGCAAAACCCAGCTCGCGCCCCCATTCCTTGATGGTGCGCGCCAGGACGGCGAGATCGGTGGTGGTGGCGGACATAGGGGACTTTACGGAAAACGGCAGGCGCGCGGGCGGTTACAATGACAGCAGCCTCCATTTTATGCGATACGGAAGATCATGACCGAACACTTCACAGCCCACCTCCACGACGAAGCCGGCACCGCCGCGCTGGGCGCCGCGCTGGCGCGCGCGCTGGCGCCGGGCCTGGCGATCTACCTGCACGGCGACCTGGGCGCCGGCAAGACGGCCCTCACGCGCGCCCTGCTGCACGCGGCCGGCCACGCGGGCCACGTCAAAAGCCCCACCTACACCTTGTCCGAACCGTACACGGTGCGGCTCGACGGCCAGAGCGTCAACGTCATCCACTTCGACCTGTACCGCATGGGCAGTGCCGAGGAATTCCTCGACGCGGGCTTTCGCGAAGACTTCGACGGCCGCAATATCTGCATCGTCGAATGGCCGGAGAAAGCCGAACCGGTGCTGCCGCCGGCCGACCTGAATATTTATTTGAACGTTGCGGGTACAGGACGTGATGTAGAATTGCAAGCGTCTTCTGAATTGGGTCTGTCATGCCTTCACCGTCTCAAATTCGCCCCGAACCTTTGATCTCCTCGCCCATCACCCGGCGCACGGTGCTCAAGGCCGGCGGCACCCTGCTGTTGTCCGTGTTCGCGCCCATGTCGGCGATGGCGGCGCAAATTCTCGCCGTGCGCGTCTGGCCGGCCGAGGACTACACCCGCGTCACCCTGGAAAACGACAGCATCCTCAAGGCGACCCACTTCATCGTCAAGGATCCGGAACGGCTGGTGGTCGACATCGAAGGGCTGGAACTCAATCCCACCTTGAAGGGCCTGGTGGCGAAGATCCAGTCGAACGACCCGTACATCAAGCAGGTGCGCGTGGGCCAGAACCGCCCCAATGTCGTGCGCCTCGTGTTCGATCTGAAAGAGGAAGTCACGCCGCAGCTGTTTACCCTGCCGCCGGCCGGCTCCTACAACCACCGCCTGATCTTCGACCTGTATCCCGTGCGCGAGCCGGACCTGATCGCGCAGATGATCGAAAAGGGCGACTGGTCGAGCGACCCCGCCAAGCCGCCTATGGCCGACACGCATACGCCGCCGCCCGCGCTGCCGCTGCCCGAGAGCGGCAAGCCGCCCGTGGCCGCCGTGACGCCGCCGGCGCCCACCGTGCCGCCCGTGCCCGAACTGCGTCCGGAACAGCGCCCCGAAGCGCGCCCCCTGCCGGGCCAGAAAGTGGTGCGCATGATTACCATCGCGCTCGATCCCGGTCACGGCGGCGAAGACCCTGGCGCCATGGGCAGCCGGGGCAGCCGCGAAAAAGACGTGGTGCTGGCCATCGCCAAGCGCCTCAAGACCAAGCTGGAATTGCAGCCGAACATGCGCGTCATGCTCACGCGCGACGCCGACTTCTTCGTCCCGCTGGGCATGCGCGTGGAAAAGGCGCGCAAGGTGCAGGCCGACCTGTTCGTCTCGATCCACGCCGACGCCTTCATCCAGCCGACGGCGCGCGGCTCGTCCGTCTTCGTGCTGTCCGAAAAGGGCGCCACCTCGACGGCCGCGCGCTGGCTGGCCAACAAGGAAAACCAGGCCGACCTGATCGGCGGCGTGAACGTGAAGAACCACGACAAGCAGCTGGCCAGCGTGCTGCTCGACCTGTCGACGACGGCGCAGATCAATGACAGCATGAAGCTGGGCAAGGCCGTGCTGCGCGAAATCGGCGGCATCAACCGCCTGCACAAGGGTTCCGTCGAGCAGGCCGGCTTCGCCGTGCTCAAAGCGCCGGACATCCCGTCCATCCTGATCGAGACGGCCTTCATCTCGAATCCGGAGGAAGAAGCCAAGCTGACCGACAACGGCTACCAGGACCAGATGGCCGACGCCATCGTCACGGGCATCAAGAATTATTTTGCGAAGAATCCGCCGCTGGCGAAAAGCCGTTTGACCTGACATGAAAGCCTAGCATGAGCAACAGCACCTTTGGCCAGCTGCCGGCCGTGACCATCCGCGCCGCCGATGGCGCGCAGGCGACCGTCACCCTGTACGGCGGCCACCTGGTCTCGTGGCAAACCAGCGATGGCCAGGAGCGCCTGTTCTGCAGCCGCGATTCCGCCCTCGACGGCAGCCGCGCCATCCGGGGCGGCGTGCCCGTGATCTTCCCCCAGTTCGGCGCGCGCGGCACGGGCATGCGCCACGGCTTTGCGCGCGTGGCGACCTGGCAGCTGGAATCGACGGGCGACGCCAATGGCGACGCGTGGGCGCAATTCATCCTGCGGCACACGGACCTGCCGGAGGCGATCGCCGCCAGCTGGCCATGGGCCTTCAGCCTGCGCCTGCGCGTGGCGGTGCAAGGCCAATCGCTGGAACTGCACCTGTCCGTGCACAACACGGGCGAACAGGCGTTTCCGTTCTCGGCCGCCCTGCACAGCTATTTTGCGATCGATCGATTGAGCGAGGCCCGCGTTGGCGGCCTGCAGCGCGTGCGCTATTCGGATGAGACGCCGCAAGATGCCTTGCAGGCGGAAGAGGAGTTGCAATTTTCGGACAAGCTGGACCGCATCTATTACCAGTTGCCGGGCGCCCTGACCCTGCAGTCCGGCGGCCACACCTTGCGCCTGGAGCAGCAGGGCTTCACGGATGCCGTCGTGTGGAACCCCGGCGCGCAGGACGCGGCCGCCCTGCCCGACCTGGGCGACGACGAGTACCAGCGCTTCATCTGCATCGAGCCTGCCCTGATCCAGCCCGACCTGCTGGCCGCCGGCGCCGAATGGACCGGCCGCCAGCGCCTCGAATTTATGTAAGAGTGACTGAAAAAGTCCAGGGCTAGGCGCCTTGCCGAAGGCAGTACGCATGTACGACGAGGCATGGCAACAACGCCATGGGCTTTTTTCAGGCGCTCTTAGTTTGATTCCTTGATGATGCGTCCGTTACCGGATTGCACCGGGCGCGCATTGAGCGGATACAAACGGCTGAACAGCGCCATCTGCGCCGGCGACGCCTGCACCGGCTGCTTCATCACCAGCCACAGCACGCCCTCGCTGCACGGCGGCGAAGTCAGCGATCCCATATACGTGTAGTAGTCGCGCCGCGCCGGCAGCATCTCGGCGGGATCGAGCAGGATGGTCGGCTGCATGGTGTCGAATTTTTCCAGCGGCAGGTTGTTCCATACGGTCTGGATGGTCGCTTGCGGCGCGCCCCGCTCCAGCAGCAGCGCCAGCACCGCCAGCCGGCCTTCCGCATCGCGGTGCACCAGGTGCACCACCATTTCGAATGCCTTGCCATTGATGCGCTCTTCGGACGGACGGTGGAAATGGAATTGCTGCAGCTCGAACATGCGGTTCTGCACCGTGATGTAATTGCCGCCGCTCACGCCCACCTGCACCGTGTGGCCATTGTCGACCACATTGAACGACGACGGGTGGTAGTCAAAGCTGATCTGCTCGAGCTCGACCTTCATGCCATCGCGGATATCGATCGGCGACTGGCGGTTGCCATTGCCGCACTTGGCCCAGTCGACATTGATCTTGCTCCAGTTGGCCGGACCACTCTCCCCCTCGTACGACCAGTGCGTACCGCGCGCCACGGGCGGCGGTGGCGGCGCCGCCGCCTTCACCACGGCGGCGCGCTTGGCGCGGGCGGCGGCGCGGGCCGCCTGGGTGGCGCGCATTTCCGCCAGGCGCGCCGCGATGCGTTCGGACAGGTCGACTTCGGCCGCTTCTTCCTTCTCGCGCGCCGTGGGCGCGACGACGACAGGCGCCTTGGCCTCCTTGCCCTTCACCGATTCGGTCAGGGTTTTCATGGCGGCCGCGCGCGCCGACGCCGACATGGGCGCGGAGGCGGCCGCGCTCGCCGAAGCGGGGGCATCTTTGGCGCTTGCCATGGCCGCCATCGCGGCAAGGCTGCAAGCTAACAGGGCGCTCAAATGTCGCATGGAAATCCAGAAAGTGAGAATACCTTCTGGTTTACGGCTGGAAAGCAACAAAACTTGAATCAGCGCAGGCGTAATACAGAAACAACGGAGAGAAAAACGGGATCCGGGGCCGGCTGCGGGCTGTGCCGCAGCGCGCTTGCCCCGGATCCATGCGGCCTTAGGCCGACTTGCCGACCATGCGCTTGTAGAGTTTCCACAAGCCGCCCAGTACCACCGGCACGACCGCGGCGCCGACACCGATCAGCACGATCAAGGTCAGGTGGTCGCGGATCCACGGAATATTGCCGAAGAAGTAGCCCGCCGTCACCAGACCGACCACCCACAACAGGGCGCCCGTCACGTTGTACATCTGGAAGCGCGCATGCGTCATGTCGGAAATGCCGGCCACGAACGGGGCGAAGGTGCGCACCACCGGCACGAAACGGGCCAGGATGATGGTCTTGCCGCCGTGCTTTTCAAAGAATTCATGCGTGCGGCGCATGGCATCCTTGTTGATCCAGCGGTAATCGTGGGTAAACACCCTTTGCCCGATGGCCTCGCCTATCCAGTAATTGAGCGTGTTGCCCGTGACGGCGGCCGTCACCAACAAGGCGATCAGCAAGCCCAGGTGCATCTGTCCCGTCGCGCAAAACGCGCCGGCGATAAACAATAAGGTATCCCCAGGGAAGAAAAACAGCACCACGAGGCCTGTCTCGCAAAAAATAATGGCAAACAGCACCGCATACACGAGAGTACCGTACTGCTCGATCAAGAGGCCCAGCGTCTTGTCGACATGCACGATCATGTCGAGGAATTGCACAAAATCCATATATTTTTCCCTAAAGGTAGCGGCGGAATCATACACCACCCGGCCAGCGCAACGGCAGTCCCCGGGCCGATATTTCGTGATTAATTCGGCAGCGCCCTTGGCGATGTGGCATTTTAAGTAAAGGTTAAGGAAACGCCATATCGGCAGGCAACTGTCAGGATTGCCATCTGCAATGTTTTTACAGCGAAATATTGCCATTCCGGTATACACTTTCTCCACGGCGCAACCCGCGCCCACCAGGAGAAAACATGTATCGACACCCATTGAGCGGCCTGACCATGGCCACCGTACTGGGCCTTGCACATCTGACGGCCCACGCGGCCCCTGTCCAGATCAAGGCGCCCGCCGAACTGCCCGCCAAGGCAACCTTGGCCGACGTGATCAAGGCCTCGAAACCGTCCGACTGGCGTGCGCTGGACCCGGACAACACCCTGTACCTGGACATTCCCGCCGGCCGCGTGGTGATCGAACTGGCGCCCGACTTCGCACCGAAGCACGTGGCCAACATCAAGGCCCTGGTGGCCGAACAGTATTACGACGGCCTGGCCATCACGCGCGCGCAGGACAACTGGGTGGCGCAGTGGGGCGATCCGAACGAGAAAAATCCCAAGCCCATCCAGCACGCCCAGCGCACCCTGCCCGGCGAATTCACCGTGCCATTGAAAAACGTCAAGAGCTTCACGCGTCTGCCGGACGTCGACGGCTATGCGCCGCAGGTCGGCCATTCGAACGGTTTTCCATCCGCGCGCGACCCGAAGACCGGCACGGCCTGGCTCACGCATTGCTATGCCACCGTGGGCGTGGGCCGCGACAGCGCCAGCGACAGCGGCGGCGGCACCGAGCTGTACGCCGTCATCGGCCAGTCGCCGCGCCACCTGGACCGCGACATCACGGTCGTCGGCCGGGTCGTCTCCGGCATGCCATTGCTGTCCACCCTGCCGCGCGGCACGGCGCCCATGGGCTTTTACGACAGCCCCGAGAAAAACGTGCCGATCAAGTCCATCCGCCTGGCCGCCAGCGTGCCACCGGAACAGCGCGTGAACCTGGAAGTGATGCGCACCGACAGCGCCGCCTACCAGGCCGTGCTGGAAGCCCAGCGCCATCGCGGCGGCCCATGGAGCAAGGTCACGGCCGGCCACGTCGACCTGTGCAATGCGCCGATACCGGTGCGGGAGGTGGCGAAGTAAATATGGATCAAGGCTGGGGTCAGACCCCCGGGTACGTTAGCGCCAAATTTTGTGTTAACGGTGTTGAGGGTCTGACCCCAAGTACGTTGGCGCTACGCTTTGCGTAGGCGGCGTTGCGGGTCTGACCCCGGTATAATTAAGGCATGAACGCTCCCATCACGCCCCACCGCCCGATCCAGGCCCTGCCTGACCAGTTGATTTCGCAAATCGCCGCCGGCGAGGTGGTCGAGCGGCCGTCGGCCGTGGTCAAGGAGCTGCTGGAAAACGCGCTCGACTCGGGCGCCACGCAGATCACGGTGCGGCTGGAAGAAGGGGGCGTGAAACGCATCGCGATCACCGACAACGGGCGCGGCATCGACAAAGACCAGCTGCCGCTGGCCCTGGCGCGCCACGCCACCTCGAAGATCGCATCGCTGCACGACCTGGAAAACGTCGGCACCCTGGGCTTCCGGGGCGAGGCACTGGCCTCGATCGCCTCGGTGGCCGCCGTCACCGTGACCTCGCGCACGATGGATGCGGCCCATGCGTGGGAAATCGTCGGCTCGCACAACGGCAGCGTGTCGCCGTCGTCGGGCGCGCACGGCACCACGGTCGACGTGCAGGACCTGTATTTCAACACGCCCGCGCGGCGCAAATTCCTCAAATCCGAGCAGACGGAGTACGGCCATTGCGCCGAAGTCGTGCGCCGCATCGCGCTGGCGCGGCCCGACGTGTCGTTCTCGCTGTCGCACAACGGCCGCACCATCGACCAGTGGAATATCAGCGAACTGGCCAAGCGCAGCGCCCACATCCTGGGCAACGACTTCGCCGAAGCGCGCCTGGCGCTGGACGAGTCGGCCGGCAGCCTGCGCATTCACGGCTTTGCCGGCTTGCCGACGGCGTCGAAGGCGCGCGCCGACGGCCAGTTCTTTTACGTCAACGGGCGCTTCGTGCGCGACAAGCTGCTCGTGCACGCCGTGCGCATGGCGTATCAAGACGTGCTGCACGGCGACCGCTTCCCGTCGTACGTGCTGGCGCTCGACCTCGACCCGGCCCTGGTCGACGTCAACGTGCACCCGTCGAAGATCGAAGTACGCTTCCGCGACAGCCGCTCCGTGCACCAGTTCGTCTTCCACGCGGTGCAGCGCGCGCTGGCGCAGACATCGGCCACGGCCTTCGGCAGCGTGCCGGCACCGCTGCCGGCAGCCTCCACCCTGGGCGGCGGCGACGCCGGCTCAGCTAATGGCGGCCCCGGCATCTGGCGCCGCGAGCAGACGCAGACCTCGTTCGGCGCGCAATTTACGAATACCTTCGCGCCCGCCTCGCCCGGCGCGGCCCGCCCCTTCTTTGCCGACGCGCCAGGCGTGGCCCAGGACACGGCGGCCTACGGCGCCCTGTTCGGCGGCGGCGCAGGTGCCGCCAACTCGCCGGTCACGCAGGCGGAGCCCTACATCGCCTCGCCCGAAGCGATGGCGCGCGAAGAATATCCGCTGGGCTTTGCCCTGGCCCAGCTGCACGGCATCTACATCCTGGCGCAGAACACCAAGGGCCTGGTGCTGGTCGACATGCACGCGGCGCACGAGCGCATCCTGTACGAACAGCTGAAAAACGCGCTGCAGGCCCAGGTCTCCGGCCAGGACATGCAGGTGCAATCCTTGCTGATCCCCGTGACGTTCTATGCGGACGCCATCGAAGTGTCGACGGCGAATGAAAACCAGGACACCTTGAAAGCGCTGGGCTTCGACATCGCCGCCCTGTCGCCCACCACCCTGGCCGTGCGCTCCGTGCCGACCCTGCTCAAGAACGCCGACGCGCAAACCCTGGCGCGCGACGTGCTGCGCGACGTGCGCGAATACGGCGGCTCGCGCGTGCTGATCGAGCGCCAGAACGAATTGCTGGGCACCCTGGCCTGCCACACAGCCGTGCGCGCCAACCGGATCTTGTCGGTGCAAGAGATGAACGCCCTGCTGCGCCAGATGGAGAGCACGGAACGCGCCGACCAGTGCAACCATGGCCGGCCCACCTGGGTGCAGGTCGAGATCAACGCGCTAGACAAGCTGTTCCTGCGCGGCCAGTAGGTCGGATTAGCGCAAGCGTAATCCGACACTGCAGCGGCGGCATCACGTCGGCTTACGCTTGCGCTAAGCCGACCTACGCACCACCTTACACGAGTCAACATGCAAAACACCCCACATCTCCCCCTGGCCGTCGCCATCATGGGCCCCACGGCCAGCGGCAAGACGGCCAGTGCGCTGGCCATCGCGCAAGCCATCCCGTCCGAGATCATTTCCGTCGATTCCGCCCTCGTCTACCGGGGCATGGATATCGGCACGGCCAAGCCGTCGCAAGAAGAACTGGCCCAGGTACCGCATCATCTGATCGACATCATCGACCCGCTCGATGCGTATTCCGTGGCCCAGTTCCGCAACGATACCCTGCGTCTGGTGGCGGACATCTCCGCGCGCGGCAAGCTGCCGCTGCTCGTCGGCGGCACCATGCTGTACTTCAAGGGCCTGGCCGATGGCCTCGACGACTTGCCCGGCGCCGATCCGGTGCTGCGCGCCCGGCTGGAAGAAGACGCGGCCGCCATCGGCTGGCCCGCCATGCATGCGCGCCTGGCCGAGCAGGACCCCGTCACGGCCGCGCGCCTGGCGCCGCAGGATGCGCAGCGCATCGGCCGCGCGCTGGAAATCATCGCCCTGTCCGGCCAGCCCATGTCGGCCCTGCTGGACCGCCGCGAAAAGACCGTGCTGCCATTTCAATTGCAATCGTTCGCGCTGGAGCCGTCCGACCGCGCCGTGCTGCACGCGCGCATCGCCACGCGCTTCGACCTGATGCTGAAAAACGACGCCCTGCTCGATGAAGTGGAGCAGCTGCGCCGGCGCGGCGACCTGCACCCGGGCCTGCCCTCGATGCGCTGCGTGGGCTACCGCCAGGCCTGGGAATACCTCGACGGCCGCATCGACCGCGCCGCGCTGCGCGAGACCGGCATCATCGCCACGCGCCAGCTGGCCAAGCGGCAGCTGACATGGCTGCGCTCGATGCCGGAACGCGTCGTCATCGATTGCCTGGGAGCTGATCCGGCCAATGCCATGCTGGCACAAATCGCCCCTTTGCTGACATAAGCGTCGCCACACAACAACTGGCCAAGCGCTAGGCTCGACTTAGGTTACGCTCGATGCCGGAACGCATCGTCATCGATTGCCTGGGACGTGACCCGGCCGCGGCCATGCTGGCGCAGATTCAAGCGTTGCTGAAATAGCCATACAACAATCCACCACGAAAAACCCGCACATTTTTTTGCGCCAGCATTGACAAGGAAATCGGAAGACTGGATAATGCTCGGCTGTTGGGTGATATAGCTCAGTTGGTTAGAGCACAGCATTCATAATGCTGGGGTCGGTGGTTCAAGTCCACCTATCACCACCAAAGAACATCGATCAGGTTTCACCTGGTCAAAACCAGCATCCGGTCTGACCGGTCTGTTTGGTGATATAGCTCAGTTGGTTAGAGCACAGCATTCATAATGCTGGGGTCGGTGGTTCAAGTCCACCTATCACCACCAAGAATTTGCAGCATTGATGAACCCGCCCTGCCCCGTGCAGCGGCGGGTTTTTTCATTTCCGGCCGCCGCGCATGCGGCCTGCGCGCAACACCCGCCCCCTCCGCATGCAATCGGGGATTGTGGCGAGACGCCGCTGGCGCTTACAATGAGAATAATTCTCATTTATATTATTCATTCCCCATGTCCGCCATCCAACCCAGCCTGCAACAGCAAGTGCAGTCGCTTTACAGCGAGCATCATGGCTGGCTGGTGGGCTGGCTGCGCAAAAAGCTCAGCTGTCCGCATGGCGCGGCCGATGTGGCACAAGACACGTTCGTGCGCATCATCGCCTCGCGCGACGCCCTGTTCGGCATGCGCGAGCCGCGCGCCTATCTGTCCACCACGGCGAAGCGCTTGCTGCTCGACCGCGCGCGCCGGCAGGTACTTGAACGCAGCTACCTGGCGGAACTGGCCCTGCTGGCCGACAGCCTGCCCGGCGCGCCGTCGCCAGACGAGATCCTGATGGCAGTGCAGGCGCTCGGGCAGATCGCCACGGCGCTGGCCGGCTTGTCCGCCAGGGCGCGCGACGCCTTCTTGCTGCACTACCTGGAAGAGCAGCCGCAGGCCGCCGTCGCCGCGCAGCTGAACGTCTCCACGCGCATGGTGCAAAAATACCTGGTGCAAGCCTTGCTGGCCTGCCGCCACGCCTGCCCGGCCATGGCGGCATGAAGGGCGCGCGCACCGACGCGACAGCCGAACAGGCCGCGCAGTGGATCGTGCGCCTGAGCGCCGACGACCCGGCCGAGCGCGAACAGGCACGCTCCGGCTTCGCCGCATGGAAGGCGGCCGACCCGCTGCACGCGAACGCAGCGGCCGGCATGGAAAACCTGCTGCGCCAGTTGCACGCCGTGCGCGAGCCGGCCGGCGGCGACCATCGCCCCGCCCGGGCCGCCCTGGCCGCCATCTCCCCCGATCGCCCCCGCCAGCGCCTGCGCCAGCTGGCCGCCGCCAGTGCCGTCGCCATGCTGGTGCTGGGCACGGCCATGGTCGCCAGCGAGCGCCCCGCCTACCTGCTGGCCGACCTGCGCAGCCCCACAGGGCAATGGCAGTCGCACATCCTGGCCGACGGCAGCCGGATCACCCTGGCCGGCGGCAGCGCCGTCAACGTGCGCTTTACTGCGGGCGAGCGGCACGTGGAACTGGTGCGTGGCGACATCCTCGTCGACGTCGCCAAGGATGTGCAGCGCCCCTTCATCGTCGACAGCAGGCAGGCGGCGATCCGCGCGCTGGGCACGCGCTTTAGCGTGCGCCGGGAAGACGGCGCCACCATCCTGAACATGCTGGAGTCGACAGTATCGGCGCAGGTGCCGCAACATCCTGCCGTCGTGGTGCGGGCGGGCCAGCGCACGCGCATCACGGGCGATGGCGTCGGACCGCTAACAACCATCGATGCGGTCAGCGTGCAGCAAGCGTGGCACGCGCACCAGCTGGTGGTCGACGACCAGCCATTGGCCGAGGTGCTCGACGAGCTGGCGCGCCACCGTCCCGGCCAGCTGCATTACGACCGCGCGCAGATCGCCGGCATCCGCGTGGCGGCCGTGCTGCCGCTGGACGACACGGACAAGGCGCTGCAGCTGTTGATCGACAATTTCCCGCAACTGCGCATCCGCATGCTGACGCGCTACCTGGTGATGGTCGACGCGCCAAGCACTGGCACCGCAAAAAAATAATTTGCCACGCAGGTTCGTGTTGGCGCATCTCGCGCGTCAAGGCAGCTGAGATCATTCAAAAAAGGCTGTCACCATGTACGCTCAAGTCGTTGCCGTTTCCTCCCCGAACACCCTGCGCACGCGTCTGCGCCCGCTGGCCCTGGCGGCCATGCTGCTCGCTGGCGCCGCCCTGCATGCCCAGGCAGCCGCCCAGGCCGTGCCGGCGGTCGCCAGCTACGCCATTCCCGCCGGCCCGCTGGCCGGCGCCCTGAACCGCTATGCACAGCAGGCGGGCGTGTCCATCGTCATCGACGCGGCCAAGGTGCAGGGGCTGCAGACGGCCGGCCTGCAAGGCAGCTACGCCATCGACGACGGCTTCGCCATGCTGCTGCGCGGCAGCGGCTATGCCATCGGCAAGACGTCCACCGGCTATGTGCTGGTGGCCGCACCGGCGTCCGCCCCCACGGCGGCGGCAAGCTCCGCTTCGGCGGGCGAGCGCACCATGCCCTCGATTACCATCGTCGGCCAGGCCGAACAAGGCGCCACCACGGAAGGCAGCGGTTCCTACACGGCGCGCAAGCTCACCATCGGCAAGGGTGAACAGGCGATGAAGGACATCCCGCAATCGGTCAGCGTGCTGACGCGCCAGCGCCTGGACGACCAGGGCATCACGGACTTGCGCGAAGCTGTCAACAACGTCACCGGCGTGGTGGGCGTGCATGGCGTGGGCCCGGGCGTGGTCATCACGGCGCGCGGCTTCCAGATCGACCAATGGCAATACGACGGCGTGCCGATCGACCGCAACACCTATGCGCTGGGTAACTGGGGCCAGGAAAACATGGTCATCTACGACCGCCTGGAAGTGCTGCGCGGCGCTTCCAGCATGCTCGTTGGCACGGGCAGCCCCGGCGGTTCCGTCAACCTGGTGCGCAAGCGCCCGCTGGCCACACGCGCGATCACGCTGACGGGGCGCGCCGGTTCCTGGGACCACTATGGCGCCCAGGTCGACATCAGCAGCCCCCTGAACGCGGAAGCTACCCTGCGCGGACGCGCCATCGTCGACGAGGACGACAGCCACTCCTTCATCGACCAGGTATGGAGCAAGAGCCGCACCCTGTACGCGGCAATCGACTACGACCTGGCGCCCGCCACCACGGTCGGCCTGGCCGCCAGCCATGTCAAGGCCTACGGCCGCCCCACGTTCATCGGCCTGCCCCGCTACGTTGACGGCAGCGCACTGCCGCTGCCGCGCTCCACCTTCACGGGCGCCGACTGGAACCGCAGCCTGGTGGAACAAAGCACCGTCTACCTGGACCTGGAACACCACTTCAATACGCAATGGAGCCTGAAGGCCTCGGCGCTGGGCATGAATGAAAGCACCAGCTCCACGCACCAGCGCACGGCCTTCGCCATCAAACCCGACGGCAGCGGCGCGCGCTATGGCGACTTTTCCACCGATTTCGACAATCGCAAGCGCGGCATCGACGCTTTCGTGCGAGGCAAATTCGACGGCCTGGGCATCGCGCAGGAAGTCGTCGCCGGCGCCAGCTATGTCAGCATGACGTCGAACGACCGCTATGCGCGCGCGTGGGAAACGGGCGCGGATATCTTCAACATCAAGCACCATCGCCCGTGGCAGGACTTCGACAGCATCGCCGCGCGCGGCGTGAGCAGCTACAGCACCTACGACATGCGCCAGAAAGGGCTGTACGCCACCTGGAACGGCCAGCTGACGGGCAAGCTGAAAGCCCTGCTGGGCGGACGCTTCAGCTGGTACGACTTCCTGTATGCCACGCCGGACGGCTACCGCGACGCCACCCGCGCCACGGCCAGGTTCACGCCATCGGTGGGCCTGATCTATGCATTGACGCCGCAATGGTCGGCCTACGCCAGCTATGCGGACGTGTTCCAGCCGCAGACGAACCACGACGTGGCCGGCCGCACCCTCAAGCCGATCACGGGCAGCAGCTACGAAGGCGGCATCAAGGGTGAACTGGTGGATGGCAAGGTCAACACTTCGCTGGCCGTATTCCGCTATGACCACAAGGACCGCGCCGTCACCGACTACGCTGCCGGTTTCGCCTGCGACGGCTGGTACTGCTCGCGCGCCTCGGGCAAGGTGCGCAGCCAGGGCCTGGAAGCGGAAGTGTCGGGCGAAGTGGCGCGCGGCCTGCAGCTGTCGGCCGGCTATGCCTACACGACGACGACCTACCTCGACGATCCGGACAACAAGGGCCAGGTCTTTTCGACGTGGACGCCGAAGCACATGCTGCGCCTTTGGTCCAGCTATACCCTGCCCGGCGCGTGGGACAAGTTCAGCGTGGGCGCCGGCACCAGCCTGCAAAGCCATACGGTCGATACCGAACGCACGTTCAAGGTTGCCGGTTTCTCGATCTGGAATGCACGCCTGGGCTGGCAAGCCACGCCGCAAGTGGCCCTGTCGGTCAACGTCAACAATCTGTTCGACAAGCGCTACATCATCCCGGCCTACAACACCACCGGGTCGAACAACTATTATGGCGACCCGCGCAACGTGCAGTTCACCCTGAAGTACACGCCGAAGTGGTAGGACGATTGAAAAGCTGAGGGCCGGCATGCCGGCCGCGCCGCGTGACTGATAGTGCCACCGGCATTCAGTTCGCGCCGCGGCCGGGATTTTCGGCTAAGATGATGGCGCGGCGTTGCGCCGCACCGCATCGTGCATCGGCCTCTCAATCATCTACACCGTCAATGGAACAAAAAGACAAGTCCTGGGTCACTTCGGTGGACGTCGCCAAACGGGCCGGCGTCTCGCGCTCCGCCGTCTCGCGCACATTCACGCCCGGCGCCAGCGTGGCGCCCGAAACGCGGGCCCGCGTGATGGAAGCGGCGCAGTCGCTGGGCTACCAGGTCAACATCCTGGCGCGCAGCATGAACCAGGGGCAAAGCAATCTGGTGGGCGTCGTCATCACGGGCTTCACGGACCCGTTCCGCGTGGCCCTGCTGGGCGAAGTCACGCGCAGCCTGAGCGAACATGCGCTGGTGCCGCTGCTGATGAATGCGGAAGATCCCGAACGCCTCAGCGAATTGCTGCGCATCCTCCTCAGCTACAAGATTTCCGGCGTCATCATGACGTCAGGCTCGCCGCCGTCCGCCGTGGCGACGGAATACCTGCAGCGGCAAGTACCGGTGGCCATGATCAACCGCGCGCGCGACCTGAAGGGCGTGGACGTGGTCAACAGCGACAACCGCCATGGCGGCGAACTGGCGGCCAGCACCCTGCTCGACAGCGGCGCCAAACGGCTGGCCTTCGTCAACACGCGCGCCAGCAGTTTCAGCGGCATCGCGCGCGGCAAGGCCTTCCTCGACCACCTGGCGCCGGCCGTGGCGAAGAAGCGCTGCACGGCCGGCGAATACCTGGCCGACGCCATCGGCTACCAGGCGGGCCAGGAAGCGGCCGACGCCCTGCTCGCCTCGGGCAAGCTGCCCGACGGCGTCTTTTGCGCCACCGACCTGATCGCCTGCGGCTTCATCGACGCGGCGCGCAGCAAGTACGGCATCGACGTGCCCGCGCAATTGCAGGTGATCGGCTTCGACGACATTCCCATGGCGGCGCTCGACGCCTACCAGCTGACCACCATCCGCCAGGATGCGGGCGACTTGGCGCGCCGCGCCGTCAAGAGCCTGGTCGAGCGCATGGAAAAATTCGCCATGCCGGGCCGCCTGAAGGAAGTCCCCGTCACGCTGGTGCGGCGCGGCACGACGCGCTAAGCGACTCAATACGGCAGATGGCGCAACGCCGTCTGCCCGCCCCCACCGCCCCGCAGCGCCCGCCGTTCCCCGTTTTCCACACTTTTTCATCCTCCGCCTGTACTTGTTGACATCGAAAAAAATCCGGGTTACTGTTTGCACACGCGTGCTGCACACGTGTGCAACTTCTTCAAAAAGCCTGTTCTGGCCATACCACTAAAAAAAGCGCCCCGTCCACGGAGGCGTATCAAGGAGACCATTATGTTGAACCACGTTCTAAGAATCGCCCTGTTCGGCGCCGGGGCCATCGGCCTGGCGGCCTGCACCACCCCCGCCGGCATGCAGCACAATACGGCTGCCAGTGCCGCCGCCGATCCGAAGCTGGCGAAGATCGGCCAGATCGTCGTCGTGTACATGGAAAACCGCAGCTTCGACCACCTGTTCGGTACCTTCCCCGGCGCCGACGGCATCGCCAATGGCCGCTCGCCGGACACCACCACGCAGACCGGTCCCGACGGCAAGCCCTATGCGATGCTGCCCGCCGTGGCGCTCGACAAGGGCGGCCTGGACCAGCGCTTCAAGGGCGACATCGCCAACGCGCCCTTCCACATGGAGCCGAGCGTGTCGCTGGGCGACAAGACGGCCAGTCCCGTGCACGCATTCTGGACGCACAAGCGCCAGATCAACGACGGCAAGAACGACCGCTTCGTCGTCGAGGGCAACACGGGCGCCCTGCCCATGGGCTATTTCGACGGCAGCAAGCTCAAACTGTGGGCCCTGGCGCAGCGCTACACCCTGGCCGACCGCTTTTTCCAGTCCGCCTATGGCGGCTCCTTCCTCAACCACATGTGGCTGACCTGCGCCTGCACGCCCGTGTTCCCGAACGCGCCCAAGTCCATCGTCGCCCAGGATGAGCGCGGCACGGGCCACAAGAAGGGCGAGGAAGCGGAAGTGACGCAGGACGGCTACGCCGTCAACACCATGCAGGGCCCGCTGCTGTTCGACCCGACCAAGAAGCAGACCTTCCTGCCGCCGCAAACCATGCCCACCATCGGCGACCGCCTGACGGACAAGGGCATATCCTGGGTCTATTATGCGGACGGTTACGACATCGCCGTCGCCTCGACCAAGTCGGGCAAGAAGGCCGACGATTTCTCGTATCACCACCAGCCGTTCACCTACTTCAAGCGCTTCATCGACAGCCCGCAGCAGCGCGCCACGCACCTGAAGGACCGCTCCGACATGATCGCCGACGTCCAGGCGGGCAAGCTGCCGCCCGTCTCGTTCTACAAGCCCATGGGCAAGAAGAACATGCATCCGGGGATGGACAAATCGAGCGTGGCGGCCGGCGACGACGAGGGCGTGGCCATCATCAACGCCATCATGGAAGGCCCGCAATGGAAGGATACCGTCATCATCGTCACCACCGATGAAAACGGCGGCTTCTGGGACCACGTGGCGCCGCCCAAAGGCGACCGCTTCGGCCCGGCCACGCGCATCCCCGCCCTCGTCATCTCGCCGTTCAGCGAAGGCGGGCATATCGACCATACCGAGTATGAAACCGTGTCGATCCTGAAGTTCATCGAGGAACGCCATGGCCTGGCGCCATTGAGCGAGCGCGATGCGCGCGCCAACAGCCTGGCCAAGGCCCTCAAGCTCTAAATTCCACCATCCTGCCTGTCTTCCCTGGGTGCGCCGTCCTGCGCGGCGCGCCCGGGCAACTCACATCCAAAGGAAACGCCATGCTGCACGCACGCCATCTTCCCCTGTCCATCCTGATGCTCTCCCTGGCCGCCTGTGGCGGCGGCGAGACAACGCCGCCGGTAACGCCCCCTGTCACGCCGCCGGTGACGCCTCCTGTCACGCCGCCGCCAGCCACCTATTACCAGACCAAGACGCCGTACACGCCGCAGCAGGAGGCGGCCACGTATGAAGCCGCGCCGGCCGGCTACGCGCCCGTGTTCACCGAACTGGTGGCGCGCCACGGTTCGCGCGGCCTGTCGAGCATGAAGTACGACGCCGCCTTCTACAACGTCTGGCAAAGGGCCGCCGCCGACGATGCGCTCACGCCACTGGGGCAAAAGCTGGGCGCCGACATCCTGAAACTGATGAAGGCCAACGCGCTGCTCGGCTACGGCGTGGACGGCATCACGGCGCCCGGCTACGGCAACCTGTCGCAGACGGGCATCAATGAGCACAAGCAGCTGGCCGTGCGCATGCTGGCGCGCCTGCCCGCCCTGTTCACGCAACTGGGCGCGAACGCCGCCAGCGCGCCGCGCCAGATCGTCACCGTCAGTTCCGGCGTGGACCGCGCCAAGGACAGCGCCGCGTATTTTGCGCAGTCGCTGGCCGCCACGGCACCCAACGTCGCGCCGCTGATCACCCTGCCGCCCGCGCCCGCCGGCTACCCGGCCGGCAAGCCCGTGGCGCAGCCAGCTGGCACCAACCGCTTCCTGCTGTATGCGCACAAGCTGGTGCCCAAGACGGACCTCGTCACCGATGCCCTCGACGGCTACTACCAGACCTACCAGGACAGCCAGGCCTACCAGAACTACCTGAAAAGCCCCGACTTCCTGGCCAAGTACACGGCCATCGACACGGACGCCACGGCGCGCACCCTGGGCCGTGAAGTGCTGGAACGGCTGTTTAGCAAGGCGTTTGTCGACAAGATCGACAACGGCACCTACCGCTTCGCCAATACGGGTACTTACAGCTTCACCAGCGACGACGGCAAGTTCACCAATACCGTCACCGGCGACGGCGAGACCACCATCAAGGGCCTGGCCGATGCCGCTTCCGTGCTGTACAACCTGTACGCCATCATGGCCGGCATGACGAACGAGGTCAAAGCCGACTTCGTGCAGTACATGCCGTCGGACGCGGCCAAGTACCAGGCCTTCGTGCAGGATTACCAGGATTTCTACAACAAGGGTCCCGGCACCACGGAAAGCGCCGGCGTCACCTGGAACTACGTGCGCGCGCTGCGCGACGACTTCTTCACGGAAGTGGACGCCATCGCGCGCGGCGACCTGTCGCACGGCGCCAAGCTGCGCTTCACGCATGCGGAAGCCATCATCCCGCTGGCCACGGCCATGGGCCTGAAGACCGTCGTCGGCGCGCTGCCGGCGGCGCAGACCTACAGTTATGACAACAGCAGCTGGCGCGGCCTGTACGTGGCGCCGATGGCGGCCAACATGCAGTGGGACGTGTACCGCGACGCCAGCGGCAATGTGCTGGTAAAAATGCTGTACAACGAAAAGGAAACCGACTTCCAGGCCGCCTGCGATGGCGCGCGCCATGCGGCCGGCAGCCATTTCTATGTATATGCGAAGCTGAAGACCTGCTACGGCCACGTGGCGCAGTAAGCGGGAAGCGTGGGCGGGCCGGCTCCAGCCGTGCCCGCCTGATTGACGTTTGATGCTAGGCTTGCGCCCAGGAACTCATCACGTCACGGACTCCCATGCCTCCATCGCTTCCCCTGGCCAGCATCCCGCTGGCCCTGGCCCTCGCCATGTGCGCCGGTCCCACGCTGGCCGTCGAAGGCCATTACCAGACCAAGACGCCGTATGCGCCGCAGCAGGACCCGGCGACCTATGCCGCGCCGCCGGACGGCTTCCAGCCCATCTACACGCAACTGGTGGCGCGCCACGGCTCGCGCGGGCTCACCAGCATGAAGAACGACGCGGCCCTGTATGCGATGTGGCAACAGGCCGCCGCGCAGGATGCGCTCACGCCCCTGGGCCGCGAACTCGGCCCCGACATCCTGGCCCTGATGAAGGCCAATGCCTTGCTCGGTTATGGCGTGGCCGGCATCGAGCGGCCCGGCTACGGCAATCTGTCGCAGACGGGTATCGACGAGCACCGGCAGCTGGCCGTGCGCATGCTGGCGCGCCTGCCCACCCTGTTTGCGCAAGTGGGGCAAGACGCGGCGACGGCGCCGCGACAGCTCGTCACCATCCATTCCGGCGTGGACCGCGCGCGCGACAGTTCGCGCTTCTTCACGCAGTCGCTGCTCGAGCACGCGCCAGCGCTGACACCCTTGGTGTATCTGCCGCCCGCGCCGGCGCCATATCCGCAGGGGCGCAAGCCCGCGGTACAGCCGATATTGCAGCCCGATGGCGTCAACCGCTTCCTGCTGTACGCGCACAAGCTGGCGCCGCAGACGGACCGCGTCACCGATCCGGCCAACCCGTATTACGCCACCTATGCCGCCAGCCAGGCCTACCAGTACTATGAACGAAGCAAGCAGCTGGATGCGCTGATGGGCGCCCCGGCCAGGCTGCCTGCGGCGACCGCGCATGCGCGCCACATGCTCGAACGGCTGTTTTCTCCCGCCTTCCTCGACCAGTTGGAAGGCGGCCGCGCCAGCTATGCGGACACGGGCAGCTACACCTTCACCAGCGCCGACGGCAAGTTCACGCGCACCATGACGGGCAGCGGCAAGACCGTGATCCGCAGCCTGAATGCGGCCGCGACAAAACTGTATGAGCTGTATGCGATCGCGGCCGGCATGCGGCATGAAGTGCCGGTCGATTTCAGCCGCTACATGCCTGCCGAGGATGCGCGCTACTACGCGTATATCGCCGACCACGAGGATTTTTACCAGAAGGGACCGGCCACCAAGGAAAGCAGCGGTGTGACGTGGCGCTTTGCGCTGGCCTTGCGCGACGATTTTTTCAATGAGGTCGATGCGCTGGCCAGGGGAGATGTGCGCCACGCGGCGAAGCTGCGCTTCACGCACGCCGAGATGATCATTCCGCTCGCGTCGGCCATGGGCTTGCAGCAGGCGCTGGCCCCCTTGCCGGCATCGGTCAGTTACAGTTATGAAAACAATCCATGGCGCGGCCAGAACGTCTCGCCGCTGGCGGCCAATATGCAGTGGGATGTGTACCGCAACGACGCAGGGCAGCTCATCGTGCGCCTGCTGTACAACGAAAAGGAAACGGACTTCCAGGCCGCTTGCGACGGCGCCCGCATCGCGCCGGGCAGCGTCTTTTACGACTACGCAAAACTGAAAACCTGCTACGGACACGTGGCGGCGCGCTGACGCGCTGATACTGCGCGCCGCCAGCGCGCTTTACTTCAGGGTCGGCATGGCAAACTCGGCGCCGGCCGCCGTCGAGGCCGGCCAGCGCTGCGTCACCGCCTTCTGCTTCGTATAGAAACGCACCGATTCCGGGCCGTGCGCATGGTGGTCGCCGAACAGGCTGCGCTTCCAGCCGCCGAAGCTGTGGAAGGCCATCGGCACGGGAATCGGCACGTTCACGCCCACCATCCCCACCTGCACCCGGTGCGTATATTCGCGCGCCGTGTTGCCGTCGCGCGTGTAGATGGCCGTGCCGTTGCCGTATTCATGCGCATTGACCAGGTCCAGCGCGGTGGAAAAATCGGGCACGCGCACGATACAGAGCACGGGGCCGAAGATTTCCTCCTTGTAAATCGTCATGTCCGGCGTGACGTGGTCGAACAGGCTGCCGCCGAGGAAAAAGCCGTGCTCATGGCCCGGCAGCACGAAGCCGCGCCCATCGGCCACCAGCTTGGCGCCCTCTTCCACACCTTGCGCGATATAGCCGGCGATCTTCTCCTTGTGCACCTGCGTCACCACGGGACCCATCTCGGCCGACAGATCCATGCCCTGCGTGATCTTTAACGCCGCGATACGCGGCACCAGGGCTTCCACCAATTGATCCGCCACATTGCCCACCGCCACGACGACGGAAATGGCCATGCAGCGCTCCCCGGCCGAACCAAACGCGGCGCCCATCAGGGCATCGACCGTCTGGGGAATGTCCGCGTCGGGCATGACGACCATGTGGTTTTTCGCGCCACCGAGCGCCTGCACGCGCTTGCCCTGCGCGCAGCCCGTCGCATAGATATACTCGGCGATCGGCGTGGAACCGACGAAGCTGACGGCGCGCACGTCCGGGTGGTGCAGCAAGCCATCGACGGCTTCCTTGTCGCCCTGCACGACGTTGAAGACGCCGTCGGGCAAGCCGGCGTCCGTCAGCAGCTGCGCCAAGAGCAGGCTGGCCGACGGGTCGCGTTCCGACGGCTTTAATACAAACGTATTGCCGCAGGCAATCGCCATC
Organism: Janthinobacterium aestuarii; assembly: GCF_046113285.1. NCBI lineage: Bacteria > Pseudomonadati > Pseudomonadota > Betaproteobacteria > Burkholderiales > Oxalobacteraceae > Janthinobacterium > Janthinobacterium aestuarii. The sequence goes on along the minus strand of NZ_CP142524.1, from coordinate 1,004,693 downwards.
GGGAACATCCACATCGGCACCATCACGGGAAAGTTGAACGGCGTGATGCCGACACACACGCCGAGCGCCTGGCGGATCGACCAGGCATCGATGCCGCCGGCCACCTGCTCCGAATACTCGCCCTTCATCAGTTGCGGGATGCCGCAGGCAAATTCCACCACTTCGATGCCGCGCGTGACTTCCCCTTTCGCATCCGTGAAGACCTTGCCGTGTTCACGCGTAATCAGCTCGGCCAGCTTGTCGGCGTTTTGCTCCAGCAACTCCTTGAATTTGAACATGACGCGGGCGCGGCGCAGCGGCGAGGTCTGCGACCAGGCGGGAAACGCCGCATGGGCGGCGGCCACAGCCGCATTCAGTTCGGCAGGCGTGGCCAGCGCCACCTTGGCCGTCACGGCGCCCGTGGCAGGATTAAACACGTCGCTCGTGCGCTCGGTGCGCGAGGCCATGGGGTTGCCACCAATAAAGTGGCCGATCATCGGGGTCGTCATTGTCTTGTCCTTGGTTATTTCGTCATCAGCCAGTCATGGGCCGGGTCGTTTTTAAAATGCCACACGCGTTTCGGGCCGGCCATCACGTTCAGGTAATAGCCATCGTAGCCATACGGCACGGTCACGGGGTGGTAGCCGCGCGGCACCATCACCACGTCGTGGTTTTCCACGGCCATGGCTTCATCGATGCTGCGGTCATCCGTGTAGACGCGTTGATACGCAAAGCCCTGTTCGGGGTTCAGCCGGTGATAATACGTTTCTTCCAGCGAGCTTTCGGTTGGAATATTGTCGCTGTCGTGCTTGTGCGGCGGATAGCTCGACGAGTGGCCGGACGGCGTGACGACTTCCACCACCAGCAAGCCGTCCGCTGCTTCCGTCTGCGGCAGGATGTCGCACACGTAGCGGGTATTCGCGCCCTGGCCGCGCACGGAACGCGTCATGCTGGAAGGTTCGATCAGGCGCGCCGGACGGTGGGTCGTGGCCGGCGCGCTGCACAGGGCCACCTCGGCGGCGCTCACGGCCGTGATACGCACCGTGGTGTCCAGCGGCACATACACGGCGTAGGGCGAGACGTCCTCGAAGACGCTGGCGCGCTTGCCGATGCCTTCCCAGACGTGATCGCCCGCCTGCACCGTGACCGTGCCCGTCAGCACGACGAGGCACAGTTCGCGGCTGCCCGTCTCCAGGCTGATGTGTTCGCCGGCTTGCAACCTGTGCGCGGCAAAGCCCACATGCGTCCAGCCGGCCGATGCGGGCGTGACCTCGACGATGGTCTGTCCCTGCCCCGCTTTCACCAGCAGCGGGCTCATGCCGCCTCCCGGCCCAGGCGCGGAATCGCGTCGACCAGGCTTGCCAGGTAATCGTGGCCCATCTTCGCGTATGCGTAGCTGGGGGCGACGGCCGGGTCTTGCTCCGCCTCCACCACCAGCCAGCCCGCGTAGCCATGCAGATACAGCCGCGTCAGGATGGCCGGGAAGTCGATGCAGCCGTCGCCCGGCACGCTGAAGGCGCCATTGATGACGGCCTGCAAAAAACTCCAGTGGCCATTGCGGGCCAGTTTCACCACGTTCGGGCGCACATCCTTGCAATGCACGTGGCAAATCCTGTCGATATGTTTATTGAGCACCGCCAGCGCGTCGCCGCCGGCAAACGTGATATGACCCGTATCAAACAACAAGCCCACTTCCGGCCCCGTCAGGGCCATCAATTGATCCACATCAGCCGGGGTTTCCACGTAGGCGCCCATGTGGTGGTGGTAGGCCAGGCGCACGCCGTGCGCCAGCAGGTGCTGCGCAAACGCCGTGAGTTTATCGGCGTAGTCCTGCCATTGCTGCTGCGACTGGAAACGCGGGCGTTTATACAGGGGGCGCGCTTCGCCCTGGATGGCGTCGGCCACTTCGCCGTAGACCATGACGGTGGCGCCGCTGTCGGCCAGCAGCCGCAAGTGCGGGCCGACGGAGGCGATCTCTTCTTCCACCGAGCGGTGCGCCAGGCGGCCCGAATACCAGCCGGAGACGCAGGCGAGATTGTATTTGCCCAGCACGGCGTTCAGGGACGGGGCATCTTTCGGAAACTTGTTGCCCAGTTCAAAACCCACGTAGCCGATCTCGGCGCCTTCCTTCAGCGCCGTTTCCAGGGGCGTTTCGCCGCCCAGGCTCGGTAAATCGTCGTTCATCCACGAGATCGGGTTGATGCCGATACGTACATTCCAGGTAGTCATTTCAATTCCTTTGTTTCAGGCGATCGTTTTCATAACGGGCACGCGCAGCTTGCACGCCGGACTGGGTGGAGACCTCGGGCACGGCCACTTCCCACCAGCAGCCGCCCTCCTGCGTCGTGCGCGTGTCGTCCGTGTCGATGCAGATCAGATACGTGCGCGAAGCTGCCCGGGCGCGCAGCATGGCCTGTTCCAGTTCGCCAATGTCGGCCACGTGCTCGGACAGCGCACCCAAGGACTGCGCATGCAGGGCAAAGTCGATGCGCGGGGCGCTGTCGGGCAGCATATTGTTGAACGAGGCATTGCCGCAGGCCTGCTGCAGGCGGTTGATGCAGCCGTAGCCCCGGTTGTCGAGCACGACGATGATGAGTTTTTTGTCGAGCATGACGGAGGTGGCGATTTCCGAATTCATCATCAGATAGCTGCCGTCGCCCACCATGACGATGACTTCGGCATCGGGCTTGGCCATCTTGACGCCCAAGCCGCCGGCGATCTCATAGCCCATGCACGAGTAGCCGTACTCCATGTGGTAGCCGCCCGGCGTGCTTGTCCGCCACAGTTTATGCAGTTCTGCCGGCAAGGTACCGGCCGCGCAGACGACGATGTCGCGGGTGGTGGAATCGACTGCGGAACGCTGCACGGCGCCGATGACTTCGCCGTCATACGGCAAGCCGGCCACCTCGCGTTTGCCGGTAATGGCCAGCACGGTATCGCGCCAGGCGTTGCCTGACTGCTGCGCGCGCTCCAGCCACTGGCCCGCGCTATTCCAGTGCGCCAGCCTTTGCGACAAGCCCTGCAAGCCCAGGGTCGCGTCCGCCTGTACACCCAGGCCGCGGCGTTTCAGCGCATCAAAGCTGTTGACGTTCAGGCTCACCAGCTGCGCCTGCGCAAACAGGGAGTTGGACCCGGTCGTGAAATCCTGCAGGCGCGTGCCGACGGCCAGCACCACGTCCGCGTCCGCCGCCAGCGCATTCGCGGCGGGCGAACCGGTGACGCCGATGGCGCCCAGCTGCAAGGGGTGGTCCCACGGTAAAGAACTCTTGCCCGCCTGGGTTTCCGCCACGGGGATGCCGTGGCGTTCGGCAAACGCCTGCAAGGCGGCGCCGGCCTGGCCGTACAGCACGCCGCCGCCGGCGACGATCAGCGGCTGCTTCGCCGCTTGCAGCAAGACGGCCGCCTCTTCCAGTTCCTGCTCGACGGGCGGCACGGCGCGGAAACGCACGGTCCTCGGCGCAAAGAATGCTTCCGGGTAGTCATATGCCATCGTCTGCACGTCCTGCGGCAGGGACAAGGTGACGGGTCCGCAGACGGCCGGGTCCGTCAAGGCGGCAATCGCGCGCGGCAAGGCCGTCAGCAATTGCTCCGGATAGACGATGCGGTCGAAATAGCGTGATAAAGGTTTAAAAGCGTCATTCACCGAGACGCTGCCGTCAGAAGCATCTTCCAGCTGCTGCAAGACGGGGTCCGGCGCGCGCGAGACGAACACGTCGCCGGGCAACAGCAAGACCGGCAGGCGGTTGACGTGGGCCAGCGCGGCGGCGGTGAGCAAGTTGGTGGCGCCGGGACCGATGGAACTGGTGACGGCCATCATGCGCCGGCGCATGTGGGCTTTCGCATAGGCGATGGCAGAGTGCGCCATCGCCTGCTCATTGTGGGCGCGGTAGGTGGGAAATTGCTCGCGGTACTGGTACAGCGCCTCGCCCAGGCCCGCCACGTTGCCGTGGCCAAAGATGGCAAAGGCGCCGCCGAACAAGGGTTCGCCATCCTCGGTGCGCAGCACGGACAGGTAGCGCACCAGCGCCTGCGCCATGGTCAATCTGATGGTGGCGCTCATGCGGCACGCTCCAGGCGGTTGCGCGTGCGTTGCCACAAGCTGATCAGCTGTTCGAAATTGGCGCGCACGGCGGCGATCAGGCCCGCATCGTCGAGTTCGCCGGCCAGCCAGCGGCGGCTCGGTTCCTGGAAGATGGTGCGGCCCACCATGAAACCCTTGCAGGTGGTGCTGGCACTGGCCTGCTCGAAACTGGCGGCCAGCGCGGCGATGGGCGCGTTCAAGCCCAGTAATACCACGCCACGGCAATACGGATCGCGCTCCTGCACGAGGGCATCGATGGCTTGCCATTGCTGGGCCGACATGCTTTCCAGTTTCCACCATTCCGGGTAGATGCCGAGGTTGTACAGGCGTTTCACCGCGCGATACACGGTATCGTCGTGCTGGGGCAGTGACTTGGCAGGAATAATTTCCAGCAGTAATTCATGGCCCGTGATTTGCGCCGCGTCGTACAAGCCCTTGATTTGCGCTTCCTGTTCCAGCCGGTTTTCCGGCGTATCGTCGGGATGCAGCTGCACCAGGCACTTGATCACGTGCTCCTTCGGCCACTGCGTCAAGCGCGACGCCAGCGAACGGCCCCAGTCGAATTGCAAGGGATTCGAGCCCGGCATCTCGACGGGACGGCCTATCCACCAGCCCCGTCCCGTCGCATCGTTGAGCGCGTCGACACCATAGCGGTCATCGATCAGCACGCCCGTGCCGCCCTGCAAGCCGCGCGCCGCCTCCGTCTGGCCCACGGCTTGCACGAACACTTGCTTGAGCTTTGAAATCCGCGCTTCGTCGCTCACGCCCTGCTGGGCCAGCTCAAAGAATTGCGTGCGGTGATCGAACGCGAATACGCACAACTCATTCCACTGTTTGCGCGCCACCGTCGTGCGGTGCAGGCGCGACAAGGTCGCATCCTGGTCAGGACGGGTCAGTTTGGCCGCGTTGGCCAGGAAATAGTCGAGCTCGACGGGCGACGGCATGGCCGGCGCGCAGCCGTGGCGCGACACGACGAGGGCGCCGCAGCCATTCGCATAGCGGCAGCACGCTTCGTAATCCTCGCCGCGCAGCCAGCCTTTCAGGAAGCCCGACAGGAAGGCATCGCCCGCACCGAGCACGTTCAACACTTCCACGCGCACGCCCTGATAGTTGAATGCCTCATCGAGACCGGCAGGGATGGCCGCCTCGATGACGGCGCAGCCCAGCGGCCCGCGCTTGACCACCAGGGTTGCACTGCTCACCTTGCGCACGGCGCGCAAGGACGCCATGATGTCGGTGCCGCCGCCGGCGATCATGAATTCCTCTTCCGTGCCGACGATCAGGTCAAACTGCGGCAGGATCGCCTGCAGATGTTTGGTGACGCCGTCGTTCGAGACGAACCGCGTTTCGCCGTCCGCCTTGCCCGACAAGCCCCACAGCACGGGCCGGTAATCGATGTCGAGCACGGTGCGCACGTTATTGGCGCGGGCCAGCTGCAATGCCTGCGTGCTGACGGCGTGCATGGCGGCGGTGGAAAAATGCGTGCCGGTGATTAATAACGCTTTGCTCGATGCAATGAAGGCAGCATCCACCGACGATGCGTCGATGGCCATGTCGGCGCAATTTTCGCGATAAAAGATCAGAGGGAAGGTGTGCTTGTCCTTGATGCCGAGCATCACCAGGGCGGTGAGCCGTTCGCGGTCGATGCCGACATGGCTGACGTCGCAGCCCTCCTGCGCCAAGGTATCGGTAAGGAAACGGCCCATGTGGTCGTCGCCCACTTTCGACAGCATGGCCGATTTCAAGCCCAGCCGGGCCGTGCCGAAGGCGATATTCGCCGACGAGCCGCCCAGGTACTTGGCGAAACTCGTCGCGTCTTCCAGGGTGCTGCCGATCTGCTGCGCGTACAGGTCCACCGCCAGGCGGCCCAGGCAGATCACGTCCAGCGCCCTACCCTGGGCAAATTCAGTCGTATTCTTCATGGCATTGTTTCCTTATGACAGTTGCACGATGCGCTGCTCGCGCCACGACACGGTGGCCGCTTCGGCCAGTTCCAGGGCTTTCAAGCCATCGTGGACGGTGGTGCGCAGCGCCGCGCCATGGGCAAAGGCGTCGAAAAAGTGCGCCATTTCGCTGGCGTAGGCGGCGCGGTAGCGTTCCAGGAAAAAGTCTTCCGGCTTGTCCACGCTGACGTTGACGGCACCATAGGCCGTCACTTCCGTCGGCTTGTGGTTGCCTGCCTGCAGCATACCGGCGCTGCCCAGCACTTCGAAACGCTGGTCGTAGCCGTAGGCGGCGCGGCGCGTGGTATTGATCTGGCACAAGCGTCCCTTCGCCGTGCGGATGGTCACAGCCGTGCAGTCGAGATCGCCCGCCGCGCCGATGGCCGGATCGACCAGGCAGCTGCCCGTGGCATGCACGCTGACGGCTTCATCGTCGAGTATCCAGCGGAAGATGTCGAAATCGTGGATCAGCATATCCTTGAAGATGCCGCCCGACACCTGGATGTAGCTGACGGGCGGCGGGCCCGGATCGCGGCTGGTGACGATGAGCATCTCCGGCGTGCCGATCTCGCCCGCCGCGATGCGCTGCTTGACGGCGGCAAACGTGGGGTCGTAGCGGCGCTGGAAGCCGATCATGCACAGCACTTTTGCCTCCTTGACGGCGGCGGCGGCGGCGCGCGCGCGCTCCAGCGTCAGGTCGACGGGCTTTTCGCAAAAGATGGCCTTGCCGGCGGCGGCCGCGCGCACGATCAGGTCCGCATGCGTATCCGTGCTCGACGCGATCAGCACGGCCTTGACTGCCGGGTCGGCCAGCACAGTGTCCACGCTGGCGACGCTGGCGCCATGCAGGGCCGCCACTTCCGCCGCCGCGCCCGCATGCACGTCGACCACGTATTTCAGGCGCACGCCGGGCTGGCGTACCAGATTGCCGGCGTGAATGCGGCCGATGCGCCCGGCGCCGAACAATGCCACTTGAATCATTTCCATCTCCTTGATAGTCGGTATCGCTTGGCCCGGAAATGCACACGTGTGCAAATCCGGGCTAAAAAAGTTAAAACAGGTGGATGACGCCCAGCATTACACCGCTGAGCTTGGCACCCTTCTTGGTGGCGGCGAAGGCATTGCCGCCAAACGTGTAGTTGGCGTTCTTGTCGTTATTGGTTTGCGTGTAGTAGGCGTAGACGGTGCTGCGCTTGGACAAGTAATACTCGTAGCCCAAAGTCGCCTGCTTGGCGCCGCTGTCGTCGCCGCGCACCAGGGTGGTGGCCTTGATGGTCACGCTGCTGCCGTTGGGCGCGCTGCCCGACACATCGCCTGCCACGCCGAAACGGCCGATGAAGGCACCGCCGCCCGCCTTGTAGGCGCCCGTGATGGTGAAGTAGTCGCGCTGCAAGTCGCCGCCGGCCACGTCATACACCATGCGGTTCCAGGCCACGCCCACGTCGCCGCCGCCGAAGTTGTAATTGCCCACGGCGCGGAACATCTTTTCGCTGAAGCCGGGACGCAAGTCCTTGTGCTTTTCATAGCCGACGGCGCCCTTCACGGGACCGTTTGCGTATTGCACGATGCCCGAATAGATGCGGTCGCCGTTCGATGCCTCGTTTTCGCTGGCGCGGTAAATCGTGGCGCTGAATCCCTGTACCACGGGCGTGCGATAGCTGACGGCATTCGAACTGCGGCGGTTGAAGCCTTCGCCGCCCAGCTGCGAAATGTTGGCGTCATCCTGGATGCCTTCGCCCACGAAACGGTTGGTGTAGCCGTTGATCTGGCGGATCGGCGTGGCGAAGCGGCCCAGCGCGATGCGGCCATAGGCGGGGTTTTCCAGCCCGACAAAGGTATCCTTGCTATTGATGGCGCCCGTGCCATCGTCGAGCTTGGCATTGCCCTCGATCTGGAAGAAGGCCGTGTTGCCATTGCCCAAATCTTCCCTTCCCCGGAAGCCGATCTTCGAGGAATTGTCCGATACGCGCGATACCGACTCGCCATTCGGCGCCGTGGCCGAGCTCGACGTTTCGATACGGTCGAAGCCCGCGTGGATGCGGCCGTACACGACGACGCTCGATTCGGCCAGCACGCAACCTGGTGCGACCAGCAACAATACGGCGGCGATCTTGTTCAACTGCATGGTGCTCTTTTTCATCCCGTTTTTCATTTTGTCTCCTGCTTGTTTTTATGGTGGTGGATTACTCATGATGCTCAACAGCGTGTTGCCACTACATGCGTCCCTCGCCGGACGCCTGCCCTCCCTTTCCAGTCAATGTGTTCAGGTACAGCGCGGCAAGGCCAGCGCCGCCAGTTGCGGATACAAGCGGGGGCCGCCCACCAGGATGGGGTTGCCCTTTTCCAGACCGTTATCGGCGAGGAAATCATTGCAGCGCCCGCCCGCTTCGTTGACGAGCACGATGCCCGCCAGGCAATCCCAGGAATTGATGTGCGGCTCGAAATAGCCGATCAGGCGCCCGGCCGCCACGTAGGCGATCATCAGCGCGCCGGAACCGTTGCGGATGAACATGCCGCCCTCTTCCAGCACGTCGAGCAGGAAGGGCAAAAAGGTATCGGTGCCCACGCGGTGCGAAAAGCCCACGCCCAGCACGCCGCCCTGCAGGCTGGCCACGTCGTTGATGCGCAGCCGCGTTTCGCCCGCCTTCGCCGTCACATGCGCGCCCTGCCCCAGGCAGGCGTGGAACAGCTCGTCCGCATTCGGGTCGTATACGGCGCCGATGGCGGGCTGGCCGTCGACCAGCACGCCGATCGACACGCACCAGGCCAGCATGCCGTTGACGAAACAGGCCGTGCCGTCGATGGGATCGATGACCCATACGCAGCGCGCGTCGGACGCGCCGCCGCCCCGCTCCTCGCCTACCACGGCGTCTTCCGGGAAGCGCTCGGCGATCTGCGCGCGCAGGAAATCCTCGACCATGCGGTCGGCGATGCTGACCATGTCCTGCAAGCCCTTTTCCTCGATCACCAGTTCCGTGCGGCGCTGGAACATGCCCAGCGCAATCTCGCCCGCCTGGCCGATGATGTGCCGGGCGTAGGCATAGCGTTCCAGCGTGGCCGCGTCGGCCAGTACCGCTGCCTGTGTCATATCTGTCATGCTTGTCCTCCAATGATGGCTGCGCCATGTTCGTGTACGGTCATGGCGACCGATGTGCCTTGCGTGAAAATCTGGCTCAAGTCGTGCGAGACGGCAAACAGTTCGCCGACCGGTGTCTCGAGCGTGTATTGCATTTCGCGTCCCAGGTAAGTGGCGCGCGCCACGCGCACCACCATGGCGCTGTCGGGCTGCGCGGGCGACAGCAGGATCGCTTCCGGACGCACGGCGAAACTCGCTTCGCCGCTGCGCTGGCTGCGGCATGGCAGGCGCAGCCGCAGCTTGCCCATGACGCAGACGGCCTTGCCGTCGGCCACCGATTCGATCACGCCATCGACGATGTTCGCGTTGCAGATGAAGTCGGCGACGAACTTGTCGGCCGGCGACTCGAACAGCTCGTACGGCGTGCCCTTTTGCGCAATCACCTGGCGGTTCATGACGATGATCTGGTCGGAAATGGCCAGCGCCTCTTCCTGGTCATGCGTGACGTACACGGCCGTCAAGCCCAGCTTGACCTGGATGTCGCGGATCTCGTCGCGCACGCGGCGGCGCAGTTTCGTGTCGAGGTTCGACAGCGGCTCGTCCAGCAGCAAGACCTTGGGCTGCAGCACCAGCGAACGGGCCACGGCCACCCTCTGCTGCTGGCCGCCCGACAACTCGTTGGGGAAGCGCGCGGCAAAGTCGGCCAGGCCCACCAGGCGCAGGCTTTCCTGCGCCCGTTCGATGGCGCGCGGCTTGGTCTCGCCCGAGACGGTCAAGCCGTAGCACACGTTGTCAAGCACCGTCATGTGCGGAAACAGTGCATAACTTTGGAACACCATGCTGACGTCGCGCTCGGCGGCGGAAGTCAAGGTGACGTCCTCGCCGGCCAGCAGGATGCGCCCGGCGCTGACGCGTTCCAGGCCCGCGATCAGGCGCAGGGTGGACGTCTTGCCGCAGCCGCTGGGACCCAGCAGGGTGACCATGGTGCGCGGCGCGATCGTGAACGACACATCGTTCACGGCCAGGGCCTTGCCGTAGCGCTTGGTAACACCATCGAATTCCAGCGCGGCAAGCTCTGTTGCTTGGGTAGTAAAGTGGTTCATGCGTAGCTCTTTTCCAGGTTGGGAACGGCGGCCGGCAGCGTTTTTTCGGCGCTGACGCGGCGAAGGCGGCGCTTGCCGACCAGCAAATGGATCAATTGGATGCACAGCAGGATGATGACGATCAGCACCGTGGCATAGGCGATGGCCGTGCCGTAGTTACCGTTCGACACCAGGCCGATGATGTAGGACGTGGCCATGTCGTAATCGGCGCTGACGAGGAAGACGACGGCCGAGATCGACGTGATCGAACGAACGAAGCCATACACGAGGGCCGAGGCGATGGCCGGGCGCAGCAGCGGCAGGATGACCTTGCGCATGGTGGTCCAGCTGCTGGCGCCCAGGGTGATCGACGCCTCGTCCAGGCTGCCGTCGAGCTGGCGCATGGCGGCGATGCCCGTGCGCAAGCCCATCGGCATGTTGCGGAAGACAAAGCACAGGATCAGAATCGTCGCCGTGCCCGTCAACTCGATCGGCGCCGAGTTGAACGCCAGGATGTAGCTGATGCCGATGACGGTGCCGGGAATGGCAAAGCTGAGCATGGTGCCGAACTCGAACGCGCTCTTCAGGGCGAATTGTTGGCGCACCAGCAGCCAGGCCGACAGGATGCCGACAAAGGCCGTCAAGGGCGCGGCGATGGCCGAAATCGTCAGGGTGGTGAACAGCGACGGCCAGGCCTGGCCCGTCCAGTGCCAGCCGGAAGCGCCCGCCGTGATGCCGAAGGCGTCGATGTAATGGCGCAAGGTGAAGGCATTGTCCTGGCCCCAGTTATTCACGAAGCCGCCCGCCACCACGGTGCCGTAGATCAGGGCCGTGAAGGCGAACCATGGCAGGGCGATGGTCCACAAAGTGGTTTTCAGGCGCGGGTTGAGCGAAGCGTGGCCGCCGTGGTCGGCCTTGCCCGTCACCGTCACATACGATTTCTTGCCCAGCCACAGGTTCTGGATGAAGAAGGCGCCCACGGCAAACGTCAGCAGCACGATGGCCAAAGTCGCCGCGCGGCCCTGGTCGTTCGAGGCGCCCACCACGGAAAAGAAGATCTCCGTCGACAGCACGTGGAAGTTGCCGCCCAAGACCATCGGGTTGCCGAAGTCGGCCATGCTTTCGATAAAGCACAGCAAGAAGGCATTGGCGATGCCGGGACGCATCAAGGGCAAGGAGACCTTGACGAAGGTTTGCCAACTGCTCGCGCCCAGGGTACCCGACGCTTCTTCCAGCGAGGGGCTGACGCCTTCGACCACACCGATCAATGTCATGAAGGCGATCGGCGCAAAGGCCAGCATCTGCGACAGCCACACGCCCGTCATGCCGTACAGCCAGCGGCTTTGCTCGATGCCAAACAACTCGCCGACGAGGCCCGTGATGGCGCCGTTGCGGCCGAACAGCAAAATCAGGGCCAGGCCCAGCACGAACGGCGGTGTGACGATCGGCAAGATGGTGATGGCGCGCATGGGGCGTACCCAGCGGCCATTGGTGCGCGTCACCAGCAGGGCGAACACGAGACCGAGGAAGGTGGCCGAGACGCCCGTCAGCAAGGCCAGCGCCAGGGTGTTCCAGGCCACGCCGCAGCGGCCGGGACCGGCCACGCAATTGAGGCTCCAGATGCCGGGGTCCGCCAGGCGGCGCGCCAGGGCGGCGGCGCCCGTGCCGCCATCGTCCATGGGCTGGCCGGCGCTCACCAGGATCAGCGCGACGGGGAACAGCACGAACAGGGAAATGAGGCAGATGATGAGGCCGATGGCGCCGGCCACGAAGGCGTCGCCGCGGCACACGCCGCAGGCGGCGGCGCCCGAGGTCAGCAGGAACAGCAGGCACAGCGCCAGCAGCAGCGCGCCGAAACCGAGGCCGGTGCCGGCGGCCAGCGGCCCCCAGCCCAGCCATGCCAGCCACAGCAGGCCCGCGCCACCGAGGGCGATCTGGCCCAGGCCCAGGGTCTTGCGGTGGGGATTGGCGGCCACCAGCGCGGCGCTGGCGGCGATCAGGGCAAAGAACACGCCCAGCGGCCAGGCGCCGAACGACAGCACGTGCAGCACGGCCGGCGCGCCACGTTCACTGAAGAACTGGCCGTCGCGCAGCCATTCGCCGGCGAACAGTCCCGCTTCCTGCTGCTGCCAGGGCAACAGGCACAACGCTGCCAAAGCGGCCAGCAGCCAGCCGTAAAATATCTTTTTCATGAGTTTCATCCAACTATGAACGTCTGAAATTCTGTTGCGCGGTGCGCCCTGTTTTCCAGACGTTTTGAACAATTGATATAGGTTTAACGCCTGCCAAAACTGTAGCGAGCGGCAGTGAGTTGCGGCCGAGACGCGCAGCTGTGCGCTAGCACAGTGAGCATCGCAGGCTGCAAATCGCGACGCGCAGTAAGTTTTGGCGCGCGTTAATTGCCGGCAGAATAAATCTGCGTGGTCCAGCGTTGCAGCAGGCGCTTGCGCGTGTCCGACGCGCCATACTTGGCGAAGTCGTAGTTGATGGTCTTGATGTTTTCCAGGCGCGGCGAGGCGGCGGGAATGGTGGCGGCCGCGTTGGACGGGATCTGGAAAGCCAGCGCCTTGACGGCTTCGCTCTGCACGTCGGGACGCAGGGCGAATTCATAGAATTTCTTTGCCTGCTCCATGTTTTTCGCGCCCTTGACGATGCTCATCGAGCCGATCTCGTAGCCCGTGCCTTCGCAGGGCGGCAAGACCTTCACGGGGAAGCCGGCCACGGTCAGTTTCATCAGGTCATGCATGAAGCCGATGGCCACGCCCGCTTCGCCGCGCCCCACGTCCTCGCCCGGCGCCACGCCCGCGTTCGGATACTTGCTGACGTTCTGGCCCATTTTCGCCAGGAAATCGAAGGCTTCCTCTTCGCCGAACAGCTGCACCACGGTGGCCAGCGCGTTGTAGGCGGCGCCCGAGGAGTTCGGGTTGGCCATCTCGATCTCGCCCTTGTAGGCGGGCTTGACGAGGTCTTTCCAGCACTGGGGCGGCGGCAGGTTTTTCTTCTTCAGCACGTTTTCGTTGTAGGCCAGGCCCAGGATGCCGATGTAGATGCCGACGGTGCGGTACTTGGCCGTCTCGGCCTGCTTGAGCGCCCACGGCTGCAGCTTGGGCAGGGTGGGCGACTTGTATTCTTCCGTATAGCCTTCGGCGGCGGCCTGCAGGTGCGGGTCGCCCGTGCCGCCCCACCAGATGTCCGATTTCGGGTTCGACGCTTCGGCGCGGATCTTCGCGTAGGCTTCCCCCGCGCTCTTCCTGATCATCGATACCTTGATCTTGCTTTCCGCCTCGAAGCGGTTCTTCATCAGCTGGCACCATTCCATGTCGGCCGAGCACAGCACGGACAGGCGTTCCTCGGCGGCCATGGCCGTCATCGGCAGGGCCAGGCTTATAGCAATCGCAACATTGCGCATCTTCATCGTCTCACTCCAAGTTCGTTATCGTTGTGGTACTTCAGACCGCACCGCTATCTTGCGGTGTCACTGTCCCGGGATGTGCTTTTTAAGGCCTTGCACTGTATTGCACACGTGTGCACACCTTACCACCAGCCGATTTTGACTGTCAACAAGAATCTCGGCAGGCGTGCGGCGTGGCGTTTTACCGACAAAAAAAGCCGCCAGCTGGTTGCAGCTGGCGGCTTTCGGATGCTCCGGGATCAGAGGTGTGTTACTGCCAGGCTTCCTTGCCCGCGCGCGGCTTGCCCACCATCAGCAAGGCGCCCAGGGTCAGCACGGCCGCCAGCGACAGGTAATAGCCCACGTACTGCAGACCATAGTTGGTGGCCAGCCAGGTGGCGATGTACGGCGCCAGCGAGGCACCGAGGATGCCCGCCAGGTTGAACGTCAACGAGGCGCCCGTGTAGCGCACTTCGGGCGGGAACAGCTCGGACAACATCGTGCCCAGCGGTCCGTAGGTCATGCCCATCAGGCCCAGGCCGACAGCCATGAAGACGGTCACTTCCCACGTCACGCCCGAACCGAACATCGGCGCGAGCACCAGGCCGAAAATGGCGATGGCGACGGAGACCCAGATCAGGGTGGCGCGGCGGCCGCGGCGGTCGGCCAGCACGGCCGACAACGGTATCGTCAGGGCGAAGAACAGTACGGCAAACAGTTGCACGACGAGGAATTCCTTGCGCGTGAAGCCCAGCTTGGTCGTGCCCCAGCTCAGCGCGAACACCGTCATCAGGTAGAACAGCACGAAGGTAGCCAGGGCGATGATGGTGCCCAGGAACAGCATGCGGCCATGCTGGCGGAACACGGTGGCCACGGGCAGCTTGACGACTTCGTTCTTGTCGATGACTTTCTGGAAGTCCGGCGTTTCCGTGATCTTCAGGCGCACGTACAGGCCGACGATGACCAGCAGCGCGCTGGCCAGGAACGGGATGCGCCAGCCGTAGCTGAAGAACTGCTCATCGGTCATGGTTTCGCTCAGCAGCAGGAAGATGCCGCCCGACAGGAAGAAGCCGATCGGCGCGCCCAGCTGTGGGAACATGCCGTACCAGGCGCGTTTGCCCGGTGGCGCGTTTTCCGTCGCCAGCAGCACCGCGCCGCCCCACTCGCCGCCCAGGCCCAGGCCCTGGCCGAAACGGCACAGCGCCAGCAGCAGCGGCGCCAGGGTGCCGATGGCGGCATACGTCGGCAGCAAGCCGATGATGACGGTGGAGATACCCATGGTCAGCAAAGCCGCCACGAGAGTGGCCTTGCGGCCGATGCGGTCGCCGAAGTGGCCGAACACGGCCGAACCGATGGGGCGGGCGAAGAAGGCGATGGCGAACGTGGCCAGCGACTGCAGCACGGCGGCCGACGGGTCGCCGGCGGGGAAGAACAGTTTCGGGAACACCAGCACGGCGGCGGTGGCGTAGATGTAAAAGTCAAAGAACTCGATGGTGGTGCCGATCAGGCTGGCGAACAGCACCGTGCCGGGGGAATTTTTCTTGGGGGGGGTGCTCCGGGGCTTACTCATTTACTGCGCTCCTTGGGGAGGGTGTCTAAAGGCCATTCTCTGGATGTTTTTTCAGGCAGCAGCACAGCACGTTGTCTAGGCGCGCGGTTCACATATCATAGCTGTGCGCGGGCGTATTTGCTGCGAAATTGCTATTAAATTCGCAAACAAATTCCACGCCGCAACACGCCGTTGTTAACGGCAGACAACGGTGTACCAACGCGCGCTATCGCGCCGTGATCAGTGCTGATTTAGAGAAACAACGGTCGTGCGCCATCCGGTTACCCGGGGCACGGCAGGAAAGGCGTCAGGGGATGGGCGACGTGTATCAGGCCCGGCGTATCGCCAGGCATTCCGTACCAGACCCGCGCGTCGGCATCGCGGCATCGGTCATTTGTGGTGAATCCTTGCCTGCGGCCCCTCCGGGTGGAGCGGGCCGGCGATGATCGCGCTGCATCACGCAGGATGCGGTTGATCTTGCTGTAAGCGGCTTATCATACGCGCAGTGCTGCGGTGCGGCAAGAAGTTGTGATGGAGCATGTACGGTGGTGTCGGCTTACGCTGCGCTAAGCCGACCTACGCCGACCTACGCCCACCTATACTGACCTACGCATCGATCAATGCAAAAGTCTGCTCGATCTCGCGGCTGTCGAGCGGACGCACCAGGCGCGCCACTTCCTGGCCATCTTTCAGGAAAATCAGGGTCGGCCACAGTTTCACGCGGAATGAGCGCCCCAGCGCGCGGCCGGGGCCGTCTTCCACGCGAATATGCGCTACCTCGGGGTGCTGCGCCAACGCGGCGGCCAGCGGCGCCTCGGTGGCGCGGCAGTGGCCGCACCAGCCAGTGCCGAATTCCAGCAGGGCCGGCCCCGCCAGGGCGTCGATCTCGGCGCGCGTCGGTTGTGCTACGGAATATGTGTCGTTCATCATGCCGCCCTCCTTGTCCGCTCAGACCACTTTCACGCGCAGTTCGCCCAGGCCATCGATGGCGCCCACCAGCTCGTCGCCGCGCTGCACGGCCGCCACGCCGGCCGGCGTACCCGTGTAGATCAGGTCGCCCGGTTGCAAGGTGAAGTAGGTCGACAGGTCGGCGATGGTTTCGGCCACGTTCCAGATCAGCATATCGATGCTGCTGCTTTGACGCAGCTCGCCATTCACGTGCAGGGTGATGGCGGCATGCTGGACGTCACCTGCCTGCGCGGCCGGCGAGATGGGGCCGATGGGCGCCGAGTGTTCGAAGGCCTTGCCCGTGTCCCATGGACGGCCCAGTTTTTTCGCTGCGCCCTGCACGTCACGGCGCGTCATGTCCAGGCCGATCGCATAACCCCACACGTGGCTCAGCGCATCGGCCGCGCCGATATCGCTGCCGCCCTTGCCGATGGCCACCACCAGTTCCATCTCGTGCTGGAAATCCTGTGTCTGCGCCGGATACGGCAGCTCACCCGTCGTGCCGGCTGGCACGGGCAGCACGGCGTCAGCCGGCTTCATGAAGAAAAACGGCGCCTCGCGGCCCGTGTGGCCCATTTCCTTGGCGTGCTCGACATAGTTGCGGCCTACGCAATAGATGCGGTGGACGGGGAAAGTATCAACGCTGCCGATGACGGGAACGCTGGGCTGGATAGGTGCGGGAATGACATACGACATGAAAACTCCTGATCGGCACGATAAAAAGGCGGCGATGAAAAAGGGACACCGCAGTGTCCCCCACGCAGTGTCCCCCATTTTACGACAACGTTACTTCAGCAGTCCCGAGCGGCTCGGGTCCGGCATGCGGATGGCGACGATGAAGGAAATCAGGCACATGACGGTCACGTACCAATAGAAATACTCTTCCACGTGCCAGGCCTTGAACTGCAGCGCCACGTATTCGGCCGAGCCGCCGAACATCGCGTTGGCCACCGCATACGACAGACCCACGCCCAGCGCGCGCACTTCGACGGGGAACATTTCCGCCTTGATCAGGCCGCTGATCGACGTGTAGAAGCTGATGATGGCCAGCGCGATGATGATCAGGCCGAACGCCGCGTACGGGCTGGAAATATCCTTCAAGGCATGCATGATGGGCAGCACGCACAGGGTGGCCAGGCCGCCGAAGAACAGCATCGAGGTGCGGCGGCCGATGCGGTCGGACAAGGCGCCGAACACCGGTTGCAGAATCATGTAAACAAGCAAGGCGCAGGTCATGACGGCGCTGGCCGTCTTGGTATCCATGCCGGCCGTGTTCACCAGGTATTTCTGCATGTAGGTGGTGAACGTGTAGAACACGAGCGAACCGCCGGCCGTAAAGCCGAGCACCGTGATGAAGGCGCGCTTATGCTTGAGCAAGCCGCGCAGGCTGCCCGCGTCCTTGTCCTTGCGCTCGCTGGCGGTGGTCGTTTCCGTCAGGGATTTACGCAGGTTCAGCGAGACGAGGGCCGCCAGGGCGCCAAACACGAACGGGATGCGCCAGCCCCAGGCGCGCAGCTCTTCCAGGGTCAGCAGTTGCTGCAAGACCACCAGCACCAGCAAGGCCAGCAGCTGGCCGCCGATCAGGGTCACGTACTGGAACGAGGCGAAGAAGCCGCGCTTGCCCGATTCCGACACTTCGCTCATGTAGGTGGCGCTGGTACCGTATTCGCCGCCCACGGACAGGCCCTGGAACAGGCGCGCCACCAGCAGCAGGAACGGCGCGAAGGCGCCGATGGTGTCATACGTGGGCATGACGGCGATCATCAGGGAGCCACCGCACATCATCAGCACGGAAATCATCATCGACTGGCGCCGGCCGTATTTGTCGGCGATGCGGCCGAACAGCCAGCCGCCTACGGGGCGCATCAGGAAGCCGGCGGCAAAGATGCCGGCCGTCTGCAGCAGCTGCGTGGTCGAGTTACCGGAAGGGAAGAAGGCGTGCGAGAAATACAGCGCGCAGAACGAGTAAATGTAGAAGTCGAACCATTCGACCAGGTTACCGGAAGAAGCGCCAATGATGGCCTTGATGCGCTGCTGGGAAGTCAGCTGCGCAACGTCATGCGGAGTATCGTGGGATGTCATATCAATCTTCTTGTTCGTGTGAAAAAGCCAACGCCAGCCAGGTTACCCGGGCTGGTTTTGCATCATACGCCCTTGATCAGGGTCAAAAAGCCGGCCGGCATACGGGTTAATACGTATCGCCGGCAACTATTTTTCGCCATCAGGCGCATGGAATCAGACCCGTTCCAGCACCAGCGCGATGCCCTGGCCCACGCCGATGCACATCGTACAGAGCGCATAGCGCCCGCCCGTGCGATGCAGCTGGTTGACGGCCGTCATGGCCAGGCGCGCACCGGACGCGCCCAGCGGGTGACCGAGGGCGATGGCGCCGCCGTTCGGGTTGACGCGCGGATCGTCGTCGGGCACACCCAGCTGGCGCAGCACGGCCAGGCCCTGGGCGGCAAACGCTTCGTTGAGTTCGATGACGTCGAAGTCGGCCAGGCTCAAACCCGTCATGGCCAGCACTTTCAGGGTGGCGGGCGCGGGGCCGATGCCCATGATGCGCGGCGCCACGCCGGCCGTGGCCATGGCCACGACACGGGCGCGCGGCGTCAGGCCAAAGCGGGCCGCGTTTGCCTCGTCGGCCAGCAGCAGGGCCGCCGCGCCATCGTTGACGCCGGATGCGTTGCCGGCCGTAATCGTACCGTCCGCGCGCACGACGGGTTTCAGTTTGGCCAGGGTGTCCAGCGTGGTGGCGCGCGGATGCTCGTCGCGGGCGACGACGATGGGATCGCCCTTCTTCTGTGCAATGCTGACGGGGCAGATTTCGCTGTCGAACACGCCAGCCTGCTGCGCCGCCAGGGCCTTGACCTGGCTGGCCAGGGCAAACGCATCCTGGTCCGCGCGGCTGATGCCGAAGTCGCTGGCCACGTTTTCCGCCGTTTCCGGCATCGAATCGACGCCGTACTGCGCCTTCATCAGCGGATTGATGAAGCGCCAGCCGATGGTCGTGTCCTCCATTTTCATGCCGCGCGAAAAGGCGCTGTCGGCCTTGCCCATGACGAACGGCGCGCGGCTCATGCTTTCCACGCCGCCGGCGACCAGCAAGCCCGCTTCGCCGCTCTTGATGAAACGGGCAGCGCTGCCGATGGCGTCCAGGCCCGAGCCGCACAGGCGGTTCAGGGTGGCGCCCGGCACGCTGTCGGGCAATCCCGCCAGCAAGGCGGCCATACGCGCCACGTTGCGGTTGTCCTCGCCCGCCTGGTTGGCGCAGCCGTACAGCACGTCCGTGACGGCCGTCCAGTCCACATTGGGGTTGCGCGCCATCAAGGCGCGGATGGGCACGGCGCCCAGGTCGTCGGCGCGCACGCCGGACAGGCCGCCGCCGTAGCGGCCGAAGGGCGTACGCTGGGCGTCGCAGATGTATGCGTGGGTCATGTTCTTTCCTCCAAGAAAGTGTATTGATGGTGAGTTAGCGCGCGTCCGTCAGCGGCACGGCCGTCAAGGCTTGTAACTGTTCAAAACTCAGGCCATCGGCCAGTTCGACGACGGTGGCGCCGGCGGGTCCCAGGTCGAACACGGCCAGGTCGCTGTAGATGCGGCTCACGCACCCGATGCCCGTCAGCGGATAGCTGCAGGCCTGCACCAGCTTGCTTTCACCGCCCTTGGTCAGCAATTCCATCATGACCCAGGTTTTTTTCGCGCCGATGGCCAGGTCCATGGCCCCGCCCACGGCGGGGATGGCGTCGGGCGCGCCCGTGTGCCAGTTGGCCAGGTCGCCCGTGGCGGACACTTGAAACGCGCCCAGCACGCAGATGTCCAGGTGGCCGCCGCGCATCATGGCGAAGCTGTCGGCGTGGTGAAAATAGCTGCCGCCCGCCAGCAGGGTGACGGGCTGCTTGCCCGCGTTGATCAGGTCGTAATCCTCCTCGCCCGGCGCGGGCGCGGGGCCCATGCCGATCACGCCGTTTTCGCTGTGCAGGATGATCTCCGCGCCAGCCGGCAAGTGGTTCGCCACCAGGGTCGGCAAGCCGATGCCCAGGTTCACGACGGCGCCTTCGTTGATATCGGCCGCCACACGGGCCGCCATCTGGTCTCGATTCCATTTATTCATGTTGATTTTCCTCAGGCTGCTTTGAAGCCGGCGGGGCCGGTGGCCGTGCGCGGCACTTGCACGATGCGCTGCACGAACAGGCCCGGCGTGATGACGTGTTCGGGGTCGATGCTGCCCAAGTCAAGCACCTCGTGCACGGAAGCAATGCTGACCTTGGCGGCCATGGCCATGATGGGGCCGAAGTTGCGCGCCGTCTTGCGGTAGGTCAGGTTGCCCCAGCGGTCGCCCTGCTCCGCCTTGATCAGCGCGAAGTCGGCGTGGATGGGCGACTCGAACACATACATGCGCCCGTCGATTTCGCGCGTTTCCTTGCCCTTGGCCAAGTCCGTGCCGTAGCCCGTGGGCGTAAAAAAGCCGCCGATGCCGGCGCCGGCGGCGCGGATGCGTTCGGCCAGGTTGCCCTGCGGCACCAATTCCAGCTCCAGCTTGCCCGCGCGGTACAGCCCATCGAAGACGTGGGAATCGGCCTGGCGCGGGAACGAGCAGATGATCTTGCGCACTTGCCCGTTTTTCAGCAGGGCGGCCAGGCCCGTGTCGCCATTGCCCGCATTGTTGTTGACGATGACGAGGTCGCGCGCGCCTTGGGCGATCAGGCCGTCGATCAGCTCGGCCGGCTGGCCCGCGCCGCCGAAGCCGCCAATCATGACGGTGGCGCCATCGTGGATATCGGCCAGCGCATCAAGCACGCTGGAACGCAGTTTGTCGATCATTGCGGTCTCCTCCCAATCAAACTCATTAGCCATTTGTTCGTATAACGAACAAATATTCGTATTTAGAACTTATTCGTGAGAATATGCCTGATCGGGGCGCTTGTCAATTTGCCGTTTTCGCCAGCGCCATGGCTATAATTGCCACCTTGCCCCATTGGAAATGCCATGACCGCACGCAGCAGCACCTCTCTTTCCACCGACGACACCGCCGATGCCGACGGCGCGCCGCGTCCCGGCGACAGCTATGTGCAATCGTTCGCGCGGGGCCTTGCCGTCTTGCGCAGCTTTGGCGCGGACGCGCCGCAGCAGACCTTGAGCGAAGTGGCGGAACGGGCGCAGCTGACGCGCGCGGGCGCGCGGCGCATCCTGCACACCTTGCTGCATCTCGGTTACGTGGAAGCGGATGGGCGGCTGTTCCGTTTGACGCCCAAGGTGCTCGACCTCGGTTACGCCTATCTGTCATCCTTGCCCGTGTGGACGC
Organism: Janthinobacterium aestuarii; assembly: GCF_046113285.1. Lineage (NCBI taxonomy): Bacteria > Pseudomonadati > Pseudomonadota > Betaproteobacteria > Burkholderiales > Oxalobacteraceae > Janthinobacterium > Janthinobacterium aestuarii. The sequence goes on along the minus strand of NZ_CP142524.1, from coordinate 983,339 downwards.
AGGCGCAGCCGCTGCTGGAAGAATTGATGCAGACCTTGCGCCAGTCGTGCTCGGCCACCGTGCTCGACGGCGACGACATCGTGTATGTCGTGCGCCTGTCCGCGCACCGCACCATGTCGATCAACCTGGGCATCGGCAGCCGCCTGCCCGCCTACTGCACCTCGATGGGCAGGGTGCTGCTGTCGGGCCTGGCGCCCGACGCGCTGCGCGAACGGCTGTCGAAAATGGCGCTGCTGAAGATCACGCCGGCGACCAAGGTCGATATCGAGGTCTTGATGGAAGAGATTGCGCAAGTGCGGCGCCAGGGCTGGTGCCTGGTGCAGGAAGAGCTGGAACAGGGCTTGATCGCCCTGGCCGCGCCCGTGTTCGACCGGGCGGGCAAGGTGGTGGCGGCGATCAACGTCAGCGGCCAGACGGCGGGGCCGTCCGTGGCGCACCTGCTGGAACACAGCCTGCCGAAACTGCTCGACACGGCCAGCCGGGTCAGCGCCCTGGTGCGGGTGCAGCAGTGATTATTTCCTGAATTTGGCGCACAAGTCCGGGCGCGGCTGCGCCGGCATCGTTTGCGTCAGGTCGAACGTGCCCTGGTAGCCGGCGACGCCCTGTTCCAGGTAGCCGATGCTGCGCAGGTTCAGTTGCGGGTCGGCCAGCTTCAGCCAGCGGGGCACGCCGATATCCTTGCGCACATGCGCATTGCCGGCGATCAGCACCACGTCGCGCGGCGCCTGGTCGCGGATCAGCTTGGCCATCCAGATATCGCGCGCCACCTGGGCGTTGACGACACCGTTGATCATCATGTCGGGCAGCATATTGCAGCGGGCCGCCTGGGCTTCCTTCTTTTGCCCTTCCAGAATATCGGCCGGCACGGGCGCAGCCAGGTAAGTGGCTACCATGGCGGGCGGCATGGACCACTGGATACCGTCGCGCACGATGCGCGAGGCATCGGCCGGCGACAGGTTGCCGGCGACCAGGGTCAGCTGGTAGCTGATGACGAGGTCCAGCACGGGCCGGTACAAGCTCCAGTCCCAGCGCGGCTGTTCCATCACGCGGATGATGCAATCGGGGTCGGCGCAATCGCGCGCGGCGCGCGTCAGCAAGGCCTGGTTTTCGCGGTCGAACTGCTCCATGACGATCACGGGACGCCAGCCGGCCGCCAGCCGGCGCTGCAATTCCGCGACCCTCAGGCGATGGCCTTGCGCATTGTCATGCACTTCGCCGAGCAGCAGCACTTGCGGATTGGGCAAGGTGTCGGCCACTGGCGCGGGAGGGGGCGGGGCTTCCTTCTTCAGCAAGCCGCCGCAGGCGGACAGCGCCAGCACGCTGCACAGCAGGGCGGCGCGCGCGCCGGCGCGGAAAATCACGGTCTTCATGTAAGCAGTATCCAGAGTGGCGATGCGCCAGATTGTACCGTCTCAGGCCGGCGAAGGTGCCTTGCGGCGCTCCAGCACTTCAAAGAGCAGCATGCCGGCCAGCATCGCGATCACAAACAGCCAGGCCTTCGGCTGGCCCGCCAGCAGCGACACGAGGGCGGGGCCGGGACAGAAACCGGCGATGCCCCAGCCCGCGCCAAAGGCCAGGCTGCCCAGCAGCAAACGCCGGTCGATGCGCCGCGACGCGGGCAATTGCATGGGCTCGCCCAGCAGCGAATTGCTGCGCCGGCGCGCCAGCCAGAAGGCAGGCAGGGCCACGCCGATGGCGCCGCCCATCACCAGCGCCAGCGACGGATCCCAGGCGCCGGCCAGGTCGAGGAAACCGAGCACCTTGGCCGGGTTGGCCATGCCGGAGACGATCAGGCCCAGCCCAAAGACGAGGCCGCTCAACAGGGAAAGGATGAGCTTGCTCATAAGCTTGCTCACAGATGGCGCAACAGATACACGGTGAAGAAACCGGCCGCCATGAAGGCACACGTGGCCGCCAATGAACGCGGTGACAGGCGCGACAGGCCGCACACGCCGTGGCCGCTGGTGCAGCCGGCGCCGTAGCGCACGCCCACGCCCACCAGCAGGCCCGCCGCGATCAGGGCAGGCGTACCGGCGTCGATCTGCACGGGCGGCAAGGCTTGCCACAACTGCCACAGCAGGGGCGTGCCGATCAGGCCGGCGAGAAAGGCGATGCGCCAGCCCAGGTCGCCACTGCGCGGGCGCAGCAAGCCGCCGACGATGCCGCTGATGCCGGCGATGCGGCCATTGAACAAGATCAATAGCGCCGCCGCCAGACCGATCAGCATGCCGCCGGCCAGCGCGGCCCATGGCGTGAAGTGCGGCCAGTCGATAGTCATGGCAGGATCAGTCGGCTTCGTCGTTGAACGGGGGGCGCGGCGCGCAAAATTGCGCGTACAGCACTTGCAGCACGGCCAGCACGGGCGCGCTGGCGACGCGGTAATAGATCTGCTTGCCATCGCGCCGCGTGGCCACCAGCATCTCTTCGCGCAGCACGCCCAGCTGCTGCGACAGGGTCGGCTGGCCGATGCCCACTTTTTGCTCGAGGTCGCTGACGCAATGCTCGCCCTGCGATAGCTGGCACAGCAGCATCAACCGGTCGGCATTGCCCATGGCCTTGAGCAGCGAGCTGGCCTTGTAGGCCGAACCCCGCATGGCGTCGAGGTTGTATTCGGCGTGTTGTGTTGCAACTGTCTCCATCGTGCCCTCCCACAGGCGGTCATATTGAATAGCGTGCGATAAACAATATACTAATCAATATATTGTTTTCCTGCTGGCGATTCGCACAAAAAAACAACAGTGTTTTTCGGCGATAGCGTGCTTATGCAAAGTGTGCGGCAGCGATCATGTTTACGCTATCAAAATGACAAATATTCGTAATAAAGAGGAAATAAACGTATCAAAAATGTCACGATTTATGCTGTAATGGGAGAACAGCAGAAAAATCATGATACGCCCCCGTACAGGCGAATTGTCCGTCCATGCGCTAGCCGGTTTCGGCTGCGCCGCGCGGTGAACAACAGGGAGAGCACGATGAGAATCTATCAGCCGTTATGCGTGGCCTTGCTGGCGCTGTCGGCCAGCACGGGGAGCATGGCGGCAGTCAGCGACACGACGGCCGGCAAGCAGGAAGCCGGCGAACGCGTGACGATCGATGAAAGCATCAGCTTGAATAACAATCCTGGCTGGGAAACGCCGGACTTGCCGTATGCACGCCTGCTGGCCAGCAGCACCGCGACGGCGGCACCGCACTGGAGCAGCAGTGGCGCGCGCCATGCGGCCCTGGCGCCGCCCAGGCCCACGACGGCCGCGACCGCACAGCAAACCAGCGTACCGGCCGCCGTGCCGGAAGCGAGCATGTACTCGATGCTGCTGGTGGGTTTGGGCCTGGTGGCCTTGAGCCTGCACGGCGAAAAACAGGAAAAATTCGACAACTGACAGCGCCTGCGCTGGCAAGTGCGCTGCTGCAAAACATTCCGCCTGGTGCGGAATGTTTTTTGATGGCATCCTCATTTATCGAGCAGGCGGCAGACCCGTTCGATATTTCCCACCTGAATGCCCGACTTCAGGGCGCGCGCGATGCAGCCCGCCTTGTCCGGGCCCGAGGCGGACATGAGCACGAAGGCCGTCACCACCGCGCTGATGGCGACGAGCACGATCAAGACGCCCTTGACGATATCCCAGTTCATGGCGTCTCAACAATGTCATATGTAAAATCATAATAATGCTTGCCCTCCTCGATGCGGATGGCCAGGCTGCCGGTGAGTCCTTGCAACTGGCCCGTGCCCGTATCGGGCACCACCGTCACGGACAAGGCGGGCGCGCCGCGCGTCATGCTGCCGCTGTGCTGCAAATAAAAACTGCCGTGGCGCCCGTCCAAAGTGCCTTCCACCCATTCCAGCGCCACATAGCCTGCCGAACCGGTCACGCTGGCACGCGCGCTGAGCATCTCGCCCTGCGCGCTGGCGTCGAGGGCGCCGTGGTAGCGCTTGGCTAGCGACAAGCGTCCCAGCCCCGACTGCGCGGCCGTGTCAGACAAGGCTTCCGGACGGATGATGACGTCGAATGCCCCTGAAATGGAAGGCATCAGTGCTCCTTGGTAAATGAGGATATGGCTGCCGCATCCGCTCCGTTCAGCAGCGCATATAATTTTTGCATGGTGGCCCAGTTGCGCGAGGTGACGCCGTCGCCCAGCAGCACACCGAGCGCCGCCACCACCTTGCTGGCCAGCACGCCATCGGGACACCAGGCATACGCGGCCCAGCGGCCCAGCGCCAGCGCTTCGGGCTGCCACGACTGCTGCAAGAGCGGCGTCAGGCGCTGCACGTCGGCCGGATTGTTCAGCACCAAGGTCAGCAGGCGTGCCGCATCGGTCGCCGGCGCCAGGGTGTTTTGTTCGACCAGTTCGGCAAACTGGCTGGCCGACAGCACCGTCACCCTGGCCGCCACGCCCAGTTTCAGCACCAGCGCTTCCTCGATGCGGGCAGCGGCCTCGGCCGGCGCCACCGCCCCCCCGTCATACACGACGTTGCCGCTGTTGAGTACCGTACGCACCTGCGCAAAACCGAGGTCGCCCAGCAGCTTGCGCAGGTCGGCCATGGCCACGCGCTTGGCGCGACCCACATTGATCCCGCGCAAAAGCGCCACTTGCTGACTGTTTTCTATCTGTGCCATGTCATCTCCTTGACTATGCCTGGCTGCTGGTGCTTTCCGGCAACGGCGTCACCGTGGGCAGGCGCAGCAGGAACGTCGCGCCCTGCCCCAAGGTGCTGCTGACCGTGATGGTGCCGCCAAACTGCTTGGCAATCAAGTTGAACACGATATTCAAGCCCAGCCCCGTGCCGCCCTGCCCGCGCCGCGTGGTGACAAACGGATCGAACACGCGGTCGAGCATGTCGGGCGCGATGCCGCGGCCGTTGTCGCGCACCTGCATGGCGATCGCGTCGCCGTCGCGGCGCACGCCGATATGGATATTGCCCGCCGTGTCCGCATCGAAGGCGTGCTCGACACAGTTCAAGACCAGGTTGGTCAGCACCTGCGCCAGCGCACCCGGATAGCTGTCGAGCATGATGTCAGGCGGGCAATCGATATCGATGCTGATGCGCGTCTTTTTCAGGGTTGGCTGCAGGCTCGAGATCACCTCGCCGATATAGTCGCGCAATTCGAACAAACGGCGCGCCTCGCTGACCTGGTCGACGGCGATCTGCTTGAAGCTGTGGATCAGGTGTGCGGCCCGGTAGGCATTGTTCATGATCAGCCGCGCGCTTTCGCCGGCCGTTTCCAGGTAGCGCACGATGTCGGTCTTCTTCACGCTGCCGCCTGCCACCGCCGCGCTGATGTCATCGGTGGCTTCCTTCAGCACCGAAGCGCTGGTCAGGGCGATGCCGACCGGCGTATTGATTTCGTGCGCCACACCGGCCACCAGGCTGCCCAGCGAGGCCAGGCGTTCCGACTGCAGCAACGATTCCTGCGCGCGGCGCAGCTCGTCCATGGCCTGCGCCGTTGCCTGCTGCGAACGGCGCGCCATGTCTTCCGCCTCGCGGCTGCCTTCGATGATGGACTTGAGCTTGCGCTGCACGGCATTGAAGCCGCGGATCACGTCGCCCAGTTCGTCGCGCCGGCTTTCCGGCAGCTCTTCGACCTCGTCGCTGCCGCGCGTGGCCAGGTCGAACAAGCCGTCGCGTAACTGCTTCAGGGGGTCGAAGACGATGCGCAGGCTCAGCGCCAGGGCGCCCACGAGGATGATGTCAAGCAGCAACACTTCCAGTACCTTGCGCCGCACTTCGCTGCGCAAGGCCGCATCGATCTGCGCGCGGCTGAAATTGACGATGACCTTGCCGACGATCACCGGCTTGCCGCCCGAGGCCGCCGCCACGGCGTCGCGGAACACCAGCGGCGCCTCGACGGGCGTGCCGCCCATGGCCACGTCCGCCTCAAGCGGCACCAGCGTGCCGGCCGCGTCGCGCACTTCGCCGGCGAACAAACCGACCGAGGCGTCATAGACGCGGATGCCGACCAGTTCCGGCGGCAGCATTTCGGCCGCCACGATGCTGTCGACCTTGGATTTGTCGAGGTCCCACAGGGCGGACGGCAAGCTGGTCTGCAAGCGCGTGAGCACGCCGCTGCGCAGGCGCGCGCTGCCCGATTCGAGTTCCTTGCTCAAGGTATATTGGGTATAGCTGCCGGAAATGCCCAGCACCAAGGTGACGATCACGACAAAAAGCAGGGTCAGCCGGACTTGGATACTCACCATCAATCAACACTCCCCGGGCCAGGCCAGCCGCCAGCCCGCGGCGCGGGCGCAGATACGTCAGCAATGCAAGGGCCTGATTCAAATGTACGGTATGACATGCTTATTGGCAAGATTTACAGCATTCCCAGTTTCGATAGAGACTTTGATGCAGGTTGAGACATTGCGTCATGGCAATGGTAATATCCCGCAATCATCTAAGGAGTCGTCATGGCGGTCACGCATCAACATCTACCCCTGGAACAAGTTCGTCCCGGCATGATCTTGTCGGATGTCTTGCTCGATGCGCATGGACAAGTGCTGTTGCCGCAAGGCGCGGTATTGACGGAAAACATGCTGGCTCTGATGCCGCGCCACAACATCGACATGCTGCCGATCCAGGCGCCGCCCCCGTCGCCGGAAGAAATCGCCGCGCAGCAGGCGGCCGACAGCGAACGGCTGGCCTACCTGTTCCGCAAGCATGACCCGGACGATCCCCTCGATGCGGCCACCACCTTGCTGCGCAACTATGTCACGGCTTACCGCCTGGGCACGGGAGAGGCCGCATGAGCACCCAGCTGACGCTCGACGATATCGTCGCCCACCTCGATGACCTGCCTTCGCTGCCCGCCGTCGTCATGGAACTGCTCAACAGCATAGACCAGGAAGACGTCGATATTTCCGTGCTGGCCAAAAAAGTGTCGTATGACCAGGCGCTGACGGCAAAAACCCTGCGCCTGGCCAACTCATCGCACTATGGCCTGCAAGTGAAGGCCACCACCATCCAGCAGGCGATCACTTACCTGGGCTTCCAGACCACGCGCAGCCTGATCACCTCGGCCGCCATCACGGGCTGCTTCCCGGAAGGCCGCTGCCCCGGTTTCGACGACAAGGCCTTCTGGCGCCATTCGGTGGCGACGGCCGCCTGCGCCAAGGTGCTGGCGCGGCAGATCCGTTTCAACCAGGATTACGCATTCACGGCTGGCTTGCTGCACAACATCGGACGGCTGGTGCTGGTCAGCAGCTTTCCCGCGCACTACGCGCAAGTCATCGCACACCAGGCCGCGCACGATTGCAGCCTGCTCGAAGCGGAACAGGCCGTGCTGGGCGTGGACCACGTGCAGGCGGCCGTGGCCCTGGCCGAACACTGGAACTTTTCCGACACCATGCGCCTGGCGCTGGGCAACTACCTGCAGCCGGAAGCGCCGGGGGCAGGCTTTCTCGCGTCGCTGATCCACGTGGCCCATGCGATTGTCTGCGCGCTCGACCTGGCGCAGGCAGGCGACGACATGGTGCCGCGCGTCTCGCCGGTGGCCTGGGATGCGCTGGGCCTGGGCGAAGACGCGTATCTGCAGCTGTTCCGCGAAACGGAACTGCGCTACGACGAAATCACCTCGGCACTGCTGAGCTGATCAACATCCTCACAAGGCCGCAAACGCAAACGGCTCTCGCTGCGAAGCGAAAGCCGTTATCGGTACTGCAATACCTCCATGTTACCCGGTCCATGCTGCCCGGTCCACGCCAGCCTGTTGCCGCCAGCAGCTACGCAAGCGGCACAGTCAGCGCGCAACCGCCACATCAGTGCGCGTAATTCGATTCTTGCGCATCGCCGCGGTCTTCCGCTTTTGGACGGCCCTGGGCGTCGGACAGACGATACTTGGTGCGGCGGTCGCCCATCAAGTCGCGCAGGTCGCGGATGCTCATGCCCGTCACTTCGTGCATGCGGATCAGCAGCGAGGCGCCGACCGGCAAGCGGTGGTGGCGGATCTTGCTGATGACCGGTGGCGCCACTTCAAGCAGGCGCGACAGGGCTGCATCATTCTTCAGCTGCATCTTGCTCAGCAGAATATCCAGCAGGTGGTTCGGGTTGTAACTCTCTTGCGATGCTAATGCATGATGTGCCATGATTTTTCCTCGTCTGGTGAATGTAGAAAATAATGCCGATATGAACTTAAGGCTGGCTTAGAGTGTTTAAATAAACGTCCTTCCAACTGATTCAGCCTTCCCCCGCCTTTTTCCTTATCGCACTGCCCGCACAGGACTCGCACAGCCACGCCCGGCCAACGTACGCAACTTGCCGCGTGAGTAAAAGCACTGCAACCCACCAAAATGAATTGCATATAAGACAATATACTAGTCCAAACACGCAGCATCTGCGCCTCGCGCAAACTTCCTGATTGTTAAATATCAATCAATCTGCTGGTTGGCTTGGCAACGATGCTATTTCAACACATTAGGATGCCAGCGGGCGCACACAAGGCTTTGCAGCAACTTGTTACAAATCAATGGTGCCGTACAGCAATAAATGCTTTTCAGCATCGCCGTTCCGGGCGCCTTGTTCACATCGCAACCTTGCCGGCAAGATCAGCACGACATGGCCCGTGCCGGCGATTTACGCTAAACTATGGCCTGAACTTGCAGCGAGCCTGCCACCGGGCAGCCAGAGGCGCCCGGCCGGTCATCCACCGCGCCCAACCCTGAGCGGCCCCCTGCGCCGCAGCATCCTGCCCACCCATCTTGTTTGCCGCCACATTTACCGATAAGCGCCCGACTCCATGCAGAAAAAAGTATTCATTAAAACCTTCGGCTGCCAGATGAACGAGTACGACTCGGACAAGATGGCCGACGTGCTGGGCGCCTCCGATGGCCTGGTGCGCACCGACACGCCGGAAGACGCCGACGTCATCCTGCTCAACACCTGCTCCGTGCGCGAAAAGGCGCAGGAAAAAGTGTTTTCCGACCTGGGCCGTCTGCGCGAGCTGAAACTGGCCAAGCCGCACCTCCTGATCGGCGTGGGCGGCTGCGTGGCCTCGCAGGAAGGCGACGCCATCGTCAAGCGCGCGCCGTATGTCGACATGGTGTTCGGCCCGCAAACCCTGCACCGCCTGCCGCAGATGATCGAACTGCGCCGCGCCAGCGGCGATGCGCAAGTGGACATCAGCTTCCCGGAAATCGAAAAGTTCGACCACATGCCGCCGGCCAAGGTGGAAGGCGCTTCGGCGTTCGTCTCCATCATGGAAGGCTGCAGCAAATATTGCAGCTACTGCGTCGTGCCCTACACGCGCGGCGAGGAAGTGTCGCGCCGCTTCGAGGACGTGCTGACGGAGGTGGCGGGCCTGGCCGCCCAGGGCGTCAAGGAAATCACCCTGCTGGGGCAAAACGTGAATGCCTACCGGGGCGCGATGGAAGGCGGCGAGATCGCCGACTTCGCCCTGCTGCTCGAATACGTGGCCGACATTCCCGGCATCGAACGCATGCGCTTCGTCACCAGCCACCCGAAGGAATTCACGCAGCGCCTGATCGACGCCTACGCGAAGATCCCGCAGCTGGTCGACCATCTGTACCTGCCGGCGCAGCACGGTTCCGACAAGATCCTCGGCGCCATGAAGCGCGGCTACACGGGCCTCGAATACAAGTCCATCATCCGCCGCATCCGCGCCGTGCGCCCGAACATGGCCATTTCGTCCGACTTCATCGTGGGCTTTCCTGGCGAAACGCAGGCCGATTTCGACGCCATGATGAAGCTGATCGCCGACGTGGGCTTCGACAACAGCTACAGCTTCATCTTCAGCAAGCGCCCCGGCACGCCGGCCGCCAGCCTGGAAGATGACACGCCGCACGAGATCAAGCTGGCCCGGCTGCAGCAGCTGCAGGCGGCCATCGATGCCAACACGCGCAAATACAGCCTGGCCATGGTGGGCACGGTGCAAACCATCCTCGTCGAAGGCCGTTCCAAAAAGGATACAGACGATAGCGAACTGCAAGGCCGCACCGAGAACAACCGCGTGGTCAATTTCGACGCCGGCCCGGACGGTTTGCAATTGATCGGCCAGCTGGTCGACGTGCGCATCACCGAAAGCCACTCCTACACCCTGCGCGGCGAACTTGTCGCCAGCGCCCCTGCATTGAAAAGAGCCAGTTGAAAACCAAAGCCCCGATACAGCCGCATTACTTCATCCCCGAGCCGCTCGACAACACGCGCCTGGCGCATCTGTGCGGACCGCTCGATGAAAACCTGCGCCAGATTTCCGCCGCCCTCGACGTGACGATCTTCCGCCGCGGCGAGAAATTCATCGTCGGCGGCAGCAACGCCGAGCGCGCCGTGGAAATCCTCGAACAGTTCTACGCCATCGCCAACAAGGTCGTGCCGCTGGAAGAAGTGCAACTGGCCCTGGTGGAACAGCGCGCGGGCCTGTCCGCCGCCTCGGAACACCACGCCAACGCGCCCGCCAGCACTTTTGTGGAACCGGACATCGCCAGCCCCGTGCTGAAAACGCGGCGCTCCGACCTGCGCGGACGCACGCCGCACCAGATCGCCTACCTGCGCGACATCCTCGAACACGACATCAGCTTCGGCGTGGGTCCGGCCGGCACGGGCAAGACCTACCTGGCCGTCGCCTGCGCCGTCGACGCGCTCGAGCGCGACGCCGTCAAGCGCATCATCCTGACGCGCCCCGCCGTCGAAGCGGGCGAGCGCCTGGGCTTTTTGCCGGGCGACCTGGCGCAAAAGGTCGACCCCTACCTGCGCCCCCTGTACGACGCGCTGTACGATTTGCTGGGCTTTGACCGCACGCAGAAGCTGTTTGAAAAACAGGTGATCGAGATCGCCCCGCTGGCCTACATGCGCGGGCGCACCCTGAACCACGCGTTTGTCATCCTCGACGAGGCGCAAAACACCACCGTCGAACAGATGAAGATGTTTTTGACGCGCATCGGCTTTGGCAGCAAGGCCGTGGTGACGGGCGACGTGACGCAAGTCGACCTGCACAAGAGCCAGACGAGCGGCCTGATCGACGCCGTGCACGTATTGAAAGACGTGCGCGGCATCGGCTTCACGCAATTTAACAGCACCGACGTGGTACGCCATCCGCTCGTCGCGCGCATCGTCGACGCTTATGAAACGGCGCAGGCGGCCAATGCCGACGCCGCCCACCTGCCCTCCTTATTGAAACCAGCCGCCGCCAAAAATGTCCGAAAAAAATAAACTGTCCTTGTCCGTGCAATACCCGGATGCCCGTCTGGAAACCCTGATCACGCGCCCGAAAGTGCGCCGCTGGGTCAAGGCGGCCCTGTTCGCCCCGGCCGAATTCACCATCCGCTTCGTCGACGCGGAAGAAGGCCGCAGCCTGAACCGCGACTACCGCGAAAAGGACTACGCCACCAACGTGCTGACGTTCGCCTACAACGAAGGCGAAGAGTTGAATGACGACGAGCCGACGCGCGCCGACATCATCCTGTGCACGGACGTGCTGGAAAAGGAAGCGGCCGAGCAAAAGAAGAGCGTGGAAGAACACACGGCCCATCTGATCGTGCACGGCGTGCTGCATGCGCAGGGCTACGACCACATGGATGACGAGGAAGCGGCAGAGATGGAAGGGCTGGAGGCGGAGATCCTGGCCAAACTCGGCATTGCCGATCCGTACGCGGACCCAAAATAAACCGCGCAGATTGGGGCGGTCGGTAGGTCGGGTAGGTCGGGTTAGCCCGCAGGGCGTAAGCCGACAACATCCGTCAACGTAACCGGAGCACCACAGTGTCAGATTACGCTGCGCTAATCTGACCTACGTCTGACCTGCGTACAAATAGCGCCAACGCACACACAAGGACACATGATGGGCACCTGGGCACTTGACGCCTTCGGCAACGACTACGCCATGGATTGGGCGCAGGATTTGCACGAATATAAAACCCTGGAACTGGTCGAGACAACGCTCGACAACGTCATCGACAGCCAGGAAGCGGAACTGGAAGCGCCGTTCGCCGCCGAGGCGCTGGCCGCGCTGGAAGTGATCGCGCGCCTGCTGGGCAAGCCGGGCGAGGACGACCCGGCCACGGCCGAGGTTGACGAATGGGTGGCCGCCTGCAAGAAGAAAGTCACGCCGCCGCTGCTGGAAAAGGCGCGCCTGGCCTTCGACAAGATCACGGCCGAAGCGTCGGAACTGCGCCAGCTGTGGCAGGACAGCGAGCATTTCGCCGACTGGCAGGCCGACGTGGCGCACTTGCGCGCGCGCGTGCTGGGCCCGGAAGCGGCGTAAAAGATCGCGCAACGGCGCACTTCAACGTATTAAATTTGCATCAAAAGCGGGGAAATCCGGTATTCCCCCACTTTTGGTGTATCCTATATCCCTTCGCAACAACGGCTCACGCCTCCTATGCCCGAGCACCCTAGTGGCGTCAGAACTGACGTCAAGCCCCACCGGTCACTGTTTGAACGCCTGACCGCACTCATTTCCCCCGAGCCAGAGAACCGTGCAGAATTGCTCGAAGTTCTACACGATGCGCATGAACGCAAGCTGATCGACGCCGACGCCCTGTCGATGATCGAAGGCGTGTTCCAGGTGTCGGATCTCTGTGCGCGCGACATCATGATTCCCCGTTCGCAAATGGATGTCATCGACATCAGCAAGCCGATCGAGGAATGGATGCCGGAAGTCCTGTCCACCGCCCACTCGCGCTTCCCCGCGATCGAAGGCGAGCGCGACAAGGTCATCGGCATCCTGCTGGCGAAAGACTTGCTGCGTTATTACGCAGAAGAAACTTTCGACGTGCGTGACATGCTGCGCCCCGCCATCTTCATCCCCGAATCGAAACGCCTGAATGTGCTGCTGCGCGATTTCCGCGCCAACCACAATCACATGGCCATCGTCGTCGATGAGTACAGCGGCGTCGCCGGCCTGATCACCATCGAAGACGTGCTGGAACAGATCGTCGGCGATATCGAGGACGAATACGACTTCGACGAAGCGGAGGACAATATCCTCTCGCTCAAGGAAGGCCAGTTCGGTCCCCGCTGGCGGGTCAAGGCGCTGACCGAGATCGAACAGTTCAACGAAGAAGTGGGCAGCCACCTGGTCGACGACGACGTCGACACCATCGGCGGCCTCGTGTCGAAGTACCTGGGCCGCATGGCGCACAAGGGCGACATCTTCGACTTGGGCAATTTGCGCTTCGAGGTGCTGCGCGCCGATGCGCGCCAGGTGCACGTGCTGCTCGTCGAGCGCCTGCCCAACGTGCCGGAACTGGAACTCTGACATGCGCGTGCTGTAAATGCGTTTCAGACGCGCCGACCCCAACGCCCCCGCCAAACCGCCCCGCAGCACCTGGGCGCGCATGCTGACTGCCTTTGTTGCCGGCGCAGTCGCCGTGCTGGCGTTCGCCCCTTTCGGCTACTGGCCGCTGCAAATCCTCAGCCTGGGCGTGCTGTTCTACCAGGTGCTGCGCGCGGCAAACGTCAAGGCCGGCGCGCTGATCGGCTGGGCCTACGGCTTCGGCTGGTGCGCGGCCGGCACGCACTGGCTGTATATCTCGATGCACCGCTATGGCGACATGGCCGCGCCGATCGCCGCCATCGCCGTGGCCTTGCTGGCCCTCTTGATGGCCATCTACGTGGCCCTGGCCATGGGCGTGGCCGCCTGGCTGCGCCAGCGCTGGGTGCTGTCCCTGCCCGCCATGACCTTGCTGGTGCTGCCCGCCACGTGGGCCCTGTTTGAATGGACGCGCGGCTGGCTGTTTACGGGTTTTCCGTGGCTGGCCACCGGCTACGCCCACAATGCCAGCCCGCTGGGCGGCTTTGCCCCCATCGTCGGATCGTACGGCCTGGGCTGGCTGGCGGCGCTGTCCGCCGGCGCCCTGCTGCTGCTCGTCCACCCCCTGCACCGCACGCGCTGGAGCGCGCTGGGCGGCGTCATCGCCCTGTACGCGGCCGGCGTTGGCTTGCAATACGTGAACTGGACCCACCCGGTCGGGCGCCCCATCACCGTGCGCCTGTTGCAGGGCAATGTGCCGCAGCAGCAGAAATTCGACCCCGGCTTCGTGCTGGGCGCCCTGCAGATGTACCAGAGCGCCATCACCAGCGCGCCGGCCGACCTGATCGCCACGCCGGAAACGGCCGTCACCGTGCTGCCGCACCAGCTGCCGCCCGGCTATCTCGATAGCCTGGCGACGTATGCGCAGCAGACGGGCAGCACGATCCTGGTCGGCATGCCCGTGCTCGACGAGCAGCAGCGCTTCTACAATGCGGCCGTGGGCATCACGCCCAACGGCACGCCGGGACCGTACTACCAGTATCGCAAGCACCATCTGGTGCCATTCGGCGAATTCGTGCCGCCCGGCCTGCACTGGTTCGTCGCCATGATGGCCATCCCGCTGGGCGACATGGGCCGCGGCGCCGAGGTGCAGGCGCCGCTGCAGGTACGCGACCAGCTGGTGCTGCCGAATATCTGCTACGAAGACTTGTTTGGCGAGGAAATCGCCGGCCAGCTGGCCAGCGCCCACCGCCACGGCAAGCAGTCGGCGTCCGTGCTGCTGAATATCTCGAACCTGGCCTGGTTCGGTGACTCGATCGCCATCCCCCAGCATCTGCAGATTTCGCAGATGCGCAGCCTGGAAACGGGCCGCCCCATGCTGCGCTCGACGAACACGGGCGCCACCGCCGTCATCGACGGCAAGGGCGTGGTGCAAAGCCTGCTGCCGCCGGAGCAGCAAGCGACCTTGGCGGCCAAGGTGCAGGGCATGGGCGGCATGACGCCATACATTCTGTACGGCAACAAACTGGTGCTGGCCCTGGCCGCGCTGGCCCTGCTGACGGCCTTCCTGCTGTCGCGCGCCGCCCGCCGTGGCCGCGCCGCGCAGCAATAAGCGGCCGATATTGCCCGAAGAGTCACAGTGGGCCCGTAAAAACCGCTAAAATTAGCAAAACCCCGGCCCGGACGCGCTTGTTAGCGGCGTGCGGGCTTCAAGCAAACCTTAACAGCGCGCAGTCTCCCGCGCGGCGAACTCATACGATGCTCACATTTCAACAAATTATCCTGACCTTGCAAACCTATTGGGACAAGCAAGGTTGCGCCCTGCTCCAGCCTTACGACATGGAAGTCGGCGCCGGCACCTTCCACACCGGTACCTTCCTGCGCGCGATCGGCCCGGAACCGTGGCGCGCCGCGTATGTGCAGCCGTCGCGCCGCCCGAAAGATGGCCGCTATGGCGAAAACCCGAACCGCATGCAGCACTACTACCAGTACCAGGTGGTGTTGAAGCCGGCGCCGGAAAACATCCTCGACCTGTATCTGGGTTCGCTGGCCGCGCTGGGCCTGGACCTGAAGCAGAATGACGTGCGCTTCGTCGAAGACGACTGGGAAAGCCCGACCCTGGGCGCCTGGGGCCTGGGCTGGGAAGTCTGGCTGAACGGCATGGAAGTGACCCAATTTACCTACTTCCAGCAAGTGGGCGGCCTCGATTGCAAGCCCGTGCTGGGCGAGATCACCTACGGCATCGAACGCCTGGCCATGTATCTGCAGGGCGTGGAAAACGTGTATGACCTGGTGTGGACAGAGTGGGAAGAAAACGGTATTACGAAAAAACTGACCTACGGCGACGTCTTCCACCAGAACGAGGTGGAGCAATCGACCTACAACTTCGAGCACGCGAACACGGACCTGCTGTTCGAACAGTTCGGCAACTACGAAGCGGAAGCGAAGCGCCTGATCGAACTGCAACTGACCCTGCCCGCCTACGAGAAGATCATGAAGGCCTCGCACAGCTTCAACATGCTCGACGCGCGCGGCGCCATCTCGGTGACGGAACGCGCCGCCTACATCGGCCGCGTGCGCACCCTGTCGCGCCTGGTGGCGCAAGCGTATTACGACTCGCGCGAACGCCTCGGTTTCCCGATGCTGCCCGCCGCAGACCAAGCCGCCGCCTAATTCGAGCCTCCACACCGCCGTACCTGACAAGAACACCATGAACCAAACACTGCTCATCGAACTGCTGACCGAAGAACTGCCGCCGAAAGCGCTGGCCAAACTGGGCGCCGCCTTCACGGCCGGCATCGTCAACGGCCTGAAATCGCGCGACTTCCTGGAAGCCGACAGCGTCGCCACCAGCTACGCCTCGCCGCGCCGCCTGGCCGTCTCCATCACCAACGTGCGCGAAGTCTCGCCCGACAAATCGATCCGCGAAAAAGTCCTGCCCGTCTCCGTGGCGCTGGACGCGAACGGCAACGGCACGCCGCCGCTGGCCAAGAAACTGGCCGCGCTGGGCTTCCCCGATCTGACGGTGGCCGAGCTGGAACGCGCCGCCGACGGCAAGGCGGAAAGCTTCTTCTACACCTACACGGCGCCGGGCAGCCAGCTCGCCACGGGGGCGCAGGCCGCATTGACGGAATCGGCCGCCAAGCTGCCGATTCCAAAACTGATGAGCTATCAGCGTCCGGACGGCAGCACCGTGCAATTCGTGCGTCCGGCCCACAGCCTGATCGCCCTGCACGGCATCAATATCCTGCCGTTGACCCTGCTGGGCTTGACGGCCGGCCGCACCACCCTGGGCCACCGCTTCCTCACCGACGGCGAACCGATCACCATCGCGCACGCGGAAAACTATGCGCCGTCGCTGATTCTCAACGCCAGCGTCATCGCCAGCAACGAGGAACGCAAGGAGCGCATCCGCGCCCAGCTGCTGGACAAGGCCGGCGCCGACCAGGTGCTGATGCCCGAAGCGCTGCTCGATGAAGTCACGGCCCTGGTCGAATGGCCGGTCGTGTATGAGTGCCACTTCGAGGAAGAATTCCTGGCCGTGCCGCAGGAATGCCTGATCCTCACGATGCAGACGAACCAGAAATACTTCGCCCTGACGGACAGCGAAGGCAAGCTGCGCTCGCGCTTTTTGATCGTCTCGAACATCGAGACGGACACGCCCGAGCACATCATCGGCGGCAACGAGCGCGTCGTGCGCCCGCGCCTGTCCGACGCCAAGTTCTTCTTCGAGCAGGACAAGAAGAAGACCTTGGCATCGCGTCTGCCGCTGCTGGCCAACGTCGTCTACCACAACAAGCTGGGCACGCAAGCGGCCCGCACAGAGCGCGTCAAGTCGCTGGCCGGCGCCATCGCCGCCAAGCTGGGCTACGACGTGGCGCTGGCCGAACGCGGCGCCCTGCTGGCCAAGGCCGATCTGCTGACCGACATGGTGGGCGAATTCCCCGAACTGCAAGGCATCATGGGCACGTACTACGCGCGCCATGACGGCGAACCGGAAGAAGTGGCGCTGGCCGCCTCCGAACACTACCAGCCGCGCTTTGCCGGCGACAGCCTGCCGTCCACCGCCACCGGCACCGCCGTGGCCCTGGCCGACAAGCTCGAAACCCTGGTCGGCATCTGGGCCATCGGCCTGGCGCCGACGGGCGACAAGGACCCGTTCGCGCTGCGCCGCCACGCCCTGGGCGTGCTGCGCATGCTGCTGGAAAAACGCCTGCCCTTGTCGATCCAGGGCTTGCTGGCGGACGCCGCCGCGCAGTTCGCGTCGGTGCCCGGCTTCAAGGACCCCGTCGCGGATGTGACCACCTTCATGCTGGACCGCCTGCGCGGCATCCTGCGCGAGCGCGGTTTCTCGCCGAATGAAATCGAAGCCGTCGTGGCGCAGAACCCGGACCGCCTGGACGACATCGTGCAGCGCCTGGAAGCCGTGCAGGCGTTTGCCGCGCTGCCGGAAAGCGCCTCGCTGGCAGCGGCCAACAAGCGCATCACGAACATCCTGAAAAAGAACGAGGAAGCCGTGAGCCAGGTCGCCGCCGGTGGCGTCAACGTGGCGCTGCTGCAGGACGAGGCGGAGAAAAAACTGGCCGCCGCCGTCTCGCGCGTGCAGCCGGAAGTCGACGCGGCCTTTGCCAAGGGCGATTTCGCCGGCACCCTGCAAACCCTGGCGCAGCTGCGCGATGACGTCGACGGCTTCTTCAACGACGTGATGGTGATGGCCGAGGATGTCGCCCTGCGCAACAACCGCCTGGCCTTGCTGTCGTCCTTGCACGGCATGATGAACCGCGTGGCCGACATTTCCAAGCTGGCGGCATAATGGGCACTCCGGCGCTGAAACTGATTATTCTCGACCGCGACGGCGTCATTAATCATGACTCGCCGGACTTCATCAAGTCGCCGGCCGAATGGCTGCCCATCCCCGGTTCGCTCGAAGCGATAGCCCGCCTGAACCAGGCCGGCTATCGCGTCGTCGTCGCCTCGAACCAGTCCGGCATCGCGCGCGAATACTTCGACATGACGGTGCTGAACGCGATCCACCAGAAGATGCACACCCTGGCGCAGCAGGTGGGCGCCGATATCGACGCCATCTTCTTTTGCCCGCATGCGGGCGCGGACAATTGCGACTGCCGCAAGCCGAAACCGGGCATGTTTCATGAAATCTCGCAGCGCTACAACACCAGCCTGCGAGGCGTGCCCACCGTTGGCGATTCGCTGCGCGACCTGCAGGCCGGCTTCATCAGCGGCTGCGTGCCCTACCTGGTCTTGACGGGCAAGGGCGAAAAAACCAACGAGACGGGTGGCCTGCCGCCCGGCACTCAGGTCTTCCCCGACCTGGCCGCCGTCGTGAACCACCTGCTCAAGGCGCCCGCCGCACCGGCGCCCACCGTGGCATTCAGTATCTAATCTTCGGAGAACCGCATTGCGTAATATTTCCCTGTTCCTGCGATCACTGCTGTTCATGATCATCATGATCGTGGCCACCATCGTCTGGGCCTGCGTGTGCTTTTTTGCCGCGCCATTGAGCTACAACAAGCGCTATTGGGTCACCTCGCGCTGGAATGTGTTTATCCTGTGGTGCGCCAAGGTCATTTGCGGCATCCGCTATGAAGTCAAGGGCGCCGAGAACTTCCCGGACGCGCCGGCCATCGTGCTGTCGAAGCACCAGTCGGCATGGGAAACCATCTTCTTGCTGCCAAGCCTGCCCCGTCCGCTCGTGTATGTGTTCAAGAAGGAGATCCTGTACATCCCCTTCTTCGGCTGGGCCATGGCGCTGCTGCGCATGATCCCCATCGACCGCAAGCAGGGCAAGCATGCGTTCAAGAGCGTGGTCGCACATGGCAAGCGCCGGCTGGCCGATGGCCAATGGATTATCATGTTCCCTGAAGGTACCCGCATTCCCGTGGGCCAGGCGGGCAAGTACAAGAGCGGCGGCACGCGTCTGGCCATCGCCACGGGCGCCGTGGTGGTGCCGATTGCGCACAATTCAGGCGAGTGCTGGCCCAAGCAGTCATTCCTCAAACGCCCGGGGCTGATCACCGTCTCGATAGGCAAACCGATTTCGCCGGAAGGGCAAACCCCGGACAGCATGATGCAACAGGTGGAAAATTGGATAGAATCAGAAATGCGCGTCATTTCGCCTCACGCCTACAACGCTGGCTAGACGGCATCAGCGCGGTCATCCAGGAGCCGACCCTGCGCCAGCAGATGAAGACCATCAAGGTCGGCGACCAGCAACTGGATTTGTTCGCGCATGACGTCTCGACCAGCACGCCCCCGGCGGTGCGCCCCACGGCACCGCCAGCGCCGCCCGTGGCCCCACCGGTAGTGGCGCCCGCGCCGCCCATCGTTCGCCCTGCCCCGCCTCCCCTGCCTTCCCCGCCACGCACCGCCGATGGCCCGCCGCTGCGCCAGCTGCAGCTGGGCAGCCACCTCGTCGAATTCGCCCTGCGCCGCTCCACGCGCCGTTCCATCGGCTTCATGATCGACGATAACGGCTTGCGCGTCACGGCACCCAAGCGCGTCACCCTGGCCGAAATCGACAACGCCATCCGCGCCAAGCAAGGCTGGATCGTCTCGAAGCTGCTGGAACGGGGCGAGCGCAAGGTGCAGCGCCAGCAGCGCCCGCCCGTGGCATGGGTCGATGGCGCCGTGCTGCCCTACCTCGGTGGCGAGATCACCTTGCGATTGCACCAGGCGCCGCGCCACCGCGCCAGCTTTCAGCGCGACACCAATGAGCTGCACGTGTGGGTCACGCCCACGGGCAGCGAGCAGCAATTGAAGGAAAAAGTGAAAGGCTGGTTCCAGCACGAGGCGCGCCAGCTGTTCGAAGCACGGCTGGACCTGTATGCGGACAAGCTGGGCGTGCGCTACGATTCGCTGTCACTGTCGTCGGCCGGCACGCGCTGGGGCAGCTGCACCATCGAGCGCAAGATCCGCCTGAACTGGCGCCTGATCCACTTCGCCCTGCCGCTGATCGATTACGTCGTGGCGCACGAACTGTCGCACCTGCTGGAAATGAACCACAGCCCCCGCTTCTGGGCCACCGTGGAATCGATCTATCCCGATTACGATGGGGCCAAGCAGGCGCTCAGAAAACGCTCGCAGGAGTTGCCTGTGTTGTTCGCGTAAACGATATTGTTGGCCACGACTGTCGGATTACGCGCCCTGCGCTAATCCGACCTACAGCTGCCATGATGGAAGTAGGTCGGATTAGCGCTAGCGCGTAATCCGACAACATTATTGGCCGCGCCGCCGTCACCGCAGCAGCGGTTGAATCGCCGCGATGGTGCGCGGCGTGGCGCCCCGGTGCTGGCTGGCAAACGCCAGCGCCTTTTGACCCATCGACGATAAACGCGCGGGATCCTGCAGCAGCGCCGCCGCCTGCGCCATCAGCGCGTCGGCATCCGCCACCAGCGCGGCGCCGCCGGCGGCAATCGCCTGCTCGGTGACCAGCGCAAAGTTGAAGGTGTGCGGGCCGATCAGCACGGGCTTGCCCAGGGCCGCCGGCTCGATCAGGTTTTGCCCGCCCAGCGGCAGCAGGCTGCCGCCGACGAAGGCGCAATCGCAGGCAGCGTAATACGCGAACATCTCGCCCATGGTATCGCCCAGCAGCACCTGCGTGCCCGCCGCCACCACATCGTCCTGCGCCAGGCCGGACCTGCGCTGCACGGCCAGGCCGTGCGCCGCGATCAATTTTTCCACCTCGTCGAAGCGCTGCGGATGACGCGGCACGATCAGCAGCAGCGCATGCGCCGGCAAGCTGGCGCGGATATACGCATCGAGGATCAGCTGCTCTTCGCCTTCGCGCGTGCTGGCGCACAGCAGCACGGGGCGCGCACCGATGGCGGCGCGCAGCGCTGCCCCCGTCGCCAGGGCCGCCTCGGGCACGACGACGTCGAACTTGATGCTGCCCGTGACCACCACGTCCTGCACGCCCAGCTGGCGCACGCGATCGGCATCGTCCTGCGTCTGCGCCGCCACCAGGGTGATGCCGCGCGCCGCATCGGCAATCAGCTTGCCCAGACGCTGCGCCTTGCCCAGCGAACGCTGCGACAAGCGCGCGTTGGCCAGCACCACGGGCACTTTGTAGCGATTGCATTGGTGGATCAGATTCGGCCACACTTCCGTCTCCATCAGGATGCAGATGCGCGGGGTGAAATGGCGGATGAAACGGGCCGGCATGGCGCCCGTGTCGTAGGGCAGATAGCTTTGCACGAGGCGCGCGCCGTGTTTGGCGAACAGCGCCTTGCCCGTCGCGCGCCCCGTCGGCGTCATGTGCGTGAGGACGATGCGGCACCTGGGCCAGGCGGCCAGCAGCGCATCGATCAGCGGCTCGGCCGCGCGCGTCTCGCCGACGGAGACGGCGTGCAGCCAGATGGTGTCTGTAGCCGTTGTCGGCTGGCGGCCGTAAAAGCCCAGGCGCTCGCCCCAGTGCTGGCGGTAGCCAGGTTCCTGGCGTCCGCGCAGCCACAGCCGCGCCAGCACCAGGGGCAAGGCCAGCCACCAGGCAAGGGTATAAAGAAGTCGCATGATTGTTGAATGTTAAGGTCAGGCGGTTGAAGTCAGGCGGGAGGATGTTCGGTCAGCAGGCGTTGTGCCGCGGCCAGCACTTCCGGCACGCCGGGCGGCGTACCCTTGTCGCCCAGGTTGATGATGTTCGGCGACCAGTTGCCTTCCGTTTTCCACAGCGGAGAATCGGCATAGATTTCCACCGTCGGGCGCACGAAGGCGGCCGCGATATGCGTCAGGCCCGTGTCGACGCCGATCACCAGCGCCGCGTGGCGCGCCAGCAGGGTGGCGTCGTCCATCGACAGTTTCGGCAGCACGCGCGCGTTCGGCAGACCGGCCGCCAGTTGTTCGGCTTCCGCCTTTTCCCTGGGCGAACCCCAGGGCAGCAAAATCGGCATCGGTGCCAAGGCACGGCCCAGGGCGATCCAGTTTTCCGGCGCCCATTTCTTGGCGTCGCGCGCCGTACCGTGGAAATACACGCAGTAGGGAGCTTCGCCCATCCAGTCCGGGCGCGGCTCGTTGCGCGAGACTTCCGGCAAGCCGAAATCGGCCGGCGTGTCGATCGTGTAGCCGAGTGCAGCGGCAGCGACCAGGCGGCCGCGCGCTACCGCGTGCGTGCGCGGGTCGAGCGGAATGCTTTTGGTGTGGAACAGGCGCGAGATGCCTTCGTAGCCGGAGCCTTCGCTGCCATTGGCCAGGCCGACCTTCTGTCCGCCCGGCGCCAGGCGCGCGGCGCCCATGATGATGCCCGTCTTGAGCAAGCCCTGGGTATCGAACACATAATCGTAGCGCGTCTGGCGCAGGCTGCGGAAGAAGGCGGCGATTTCCGCGCGCGTCTCTTTCTTGCCCAGGCTCTTGCGCCAGCGCCGCAGCGCGAACGGGAAAATGGTATTGACGCGCGCGTTCAGGCGCACCAGGCTGGTGTAGCCCTCTTCAACCACCCAGTCGATGGTCGCATTCGGGAAATGGCGGGCGATGTCCGCCACCATCGGCAGGTTATGCAGCACGTCGCCCAGCGAGGACACGCGCACCAGCAGGATTTTCAAGGGCGCCTGTGCGCCAGGTTGAGCGGCCATGCTGTCAGAACGGCAGCACGGCGTCAGGCTTGGCGGCCAGGATCACGCTCTTGAACTGTCCCTGGATACGCGCCAGGGCCGCCGGCGTTTCCGCTTCGAAGCGCATGACGATCACTGGCGTGGTGTTCGACGAGCGGGCCAGGCCGAAGCCGTCCGCGTATTCCACGCGCAAGCCATCGATGGTGATGATCTGTTCATTGCCGGGGAAGACGGCGTCGCGGCGCAGCACGTCCATCAGCGCGACGTTCTCGCCCTCCTTCAGCTCCAGGTGCAGTTCCGGCGTGCTGTCGGACTGCGGCAGGGAATTCAGCAAAGCCGACGGATCCGCTTCGCGCGTGAGGATTTCGAGCAGGCGCGCGGCCGAATACATGCCGTCGTCGAAACCGTACCAGCGGTCCTTGAAGAAGATATGGCCGCTCATTTCGCCGCCCAGCGGCGCACCCGTTTCGCGCAGCTTGGCTTTTACCAGCGAGTGGCCCGTCTTGTACATCAGCGGTACGCCGCCATGCTTGCTGATCCACGGCGCCAGGTGGCGCGTGCATTTCACGTCGTACAAAATCTGCGCGCCAGGATGGCGGGTCAGCACGTCGGCCGCGAACAGCATCATCTGGCGGTCAGGGTAGATGATCTGGCCATCCTTGGTGACCACGCCCAGGCGGTCGCCGTCGCCGTCGAAGGCGATGCCGATTTCGGCATCCGTCTCGGCCAGGCAGCGGATCAGGTCCTGCAGGTTTTCCGGGTGCGCCGGGTCCGGATGGTGGTTCGGGAAGTGGCCGTCGACTTCGCAGAACAGTTCGATGACTTCGCAGCCCATGCCGCGGAACAGGTCCCCCGCGAACGCGCCGGCCACGCCATTGCCGCAGTCGACGGCGATCTTGATCGGGCGCGCCAGCTTGACGTCGCCCAGGATGCGCTCCAGGTAGGCGGCGCGGATATCGTGCGTGGCATAGGTGCCCGGCTTGGCACTGGCGCTGCCGTCGTGCGCGACAATGCTGTGGTACAGCGCCTGGATCGCTTCGCCGTGGATCGCCTCGCCGGCCAGCACCATCTTGAAGCCGTTGTAGTCGGGCGGATTGTGGCTGCCCGTGACCATGATGCCGGAGCGCGTGTCGAGCACATTCGTGCCGAAGTAGACCATCGGCGTGGCCACCACGCCCAGGTCGATCACGTCGACGCCCGCCGCTTGCAAGCCCTGCGCCAGCGCCGCCGTCAATTCCGGTCCCGACAGACGGCCGTCGCGGCCGATCACGACCCGCTGCTCGCCCTTGGCCAGGGCGGCCTGGCCAAATGCCTGACCAATCTTGTGGGCCACGCCGGCATCGAGGGTTTTAGCGATGATGCCGCGAATATCGTAGGCCTTGAAGATCGTTCTGGACAATGGGAGCATGGTGTGGCCGGTATAAGTAGGGTCAATAAGGTGCCTGGCAAGGTGCAGCGCGCGGCTGGCGGCTTGCCACTACGCCAAGAGTATACCGAATTATACGCGCAGCAGATCGATCGACTTGCCCGATTCCACCCACTGCCTGACCCACAGCGGCTGACGGCCACGGCCTGTCCATTGCTCGGCCGCATTCTCAGGATGACGGTAACGCACCGCGACTTTGCCCGTGCGCGGGTGCAAGCCATCGAGTATCAGCTGTTTCAGCGGAATGCCGGCTTGCTGCGCGATGGCCATGATCTGTTCGCGCGCCTTGTTCAAGTCTTGGCGCTCGCGGCTGTTCAATTCCTGTTTGACATTATCTTCCAGTTTGCGCAATTCCAGCATCGTCATCGTAGACAGATCCATTGGTACATCCTTTATATTCATTTAAATAATAAAATCACGTGGAATATACTACATTGCATAAATATCTGTGCACCAACGCATAATCCATCATCAATTGAATCACGGCCCTCGATTTATTTGGCGGGCCAACATTAAGATTAAATGAAGAATATACCGGAAGCCCGCATGAAAAATGAATAACCATGAATCAAATGGCATTCCCGCGTGCCTGAACGGCATGCAGGCGGATTATTACTCCTAGCATGCAGGCGGATTATTACTCCTATATGGCAGCGTGATACGGCAGCGTGACATACCGCTGAATCAAATTCCCATGCGGCATAATCGGCGCCCGCGTTTTTCTTCCCGCCGGCCATGCGCGCAATCGGGCACCTGCCAGAAATGCCCCAACGCCAAAGGGCGGGCATGCTTATAATGCAGGCGCGTAGTTCACTTCACCCCGGCACATATGAAAACTTACTTTATCGGCGATCTGCAAGGCTGTCATGCACAAACCGTCGAATTGATCGAACGGATCCAGGCGGCAGCGGGCGGTCCGTACCGCCTGCTGTTCGCGGGCGACTTGATCAATCGCGGCCCGGCCTCGCTGGCCACCCTGCGCCACGTGCACGCCCTGGCGCAGCAAGGCCTGGCCGACAGCGTCCTGGGCAACCATGACTTGCACTTGCTGGCCGTGGCCAACGGCATCCGGCCCGAGCATGCGTCCGACACCCTCGCCGACATCCTCGATGCACCCGACCGCGAGGAGTTGATCAACTGGCTGCGCCAGCGGCCACTGGCACTGGAACACGATGGCCATGTGCTCGTGCATGCGGGCTTGCTGCCGCAATGGAGCGCGGCCCAGGCCCTGTCCCTGAGCGGGGAGGTATCCGCCATGCTGCGCAGCGACGATTGGGTGGCGTTCCTGCGCACCATGTACGGCAACGAGCCGGCCGCCTGGCGCGACGACCTGCAGGGCGCCGACCGGCTGCGCTGCATCGTCAACGCCATGACGCGGCTGCGCTTTTGCACGCCGGACGGCGTGATGGATTTCAAGATGAAGGAAAGCGGCAGCCCGCCGCCAGGCTCCGGCCTGCTGCCCTGGTTCGACGTGCCGGGCCGGCGCAGCGCCGGCGACACCATCGTCTTCGGCCACTGGTCGGCGCTGGGACTGCTACTACGGCCGCACCTGATCGGACTCGATAGCGGCTGCGTCTGGGGC
Source organism: Janthinobacterium aestuarii (assembly GCF_046113285.1). Lineage (NCBI taxonomy): Bacteria > Pseudomonadati > Pseudomonadota > Betaproteobacteria > Burkholderiales > Oxalobacteraceae > Janthinobacterium > Janthinobacterium aestuarii. The sequence continues at coordinate 957,578 of NZ_CP142524.1, read as the reverse complement.
GGGAAACTGTCGGCCGTGTGCCTGGAAGACCGCTCGCTGCTGCAAGTCGACTGCCCCGCGTTCCAGCAGCACGGCGGCAAGCAGTAAGCGCCAAGCTTGGCGCGCATATGCTTAGTCGAAATCGGTCGTTGGCCTTGCCGCGTCTGGCCCGTATGATGGAGCTTTTGCCTTTGCGATCCCATGCATCCTGATACCGACAGACTGGCGCGCTGGCTGCTCGGCAGCCTGGAACTCGACACCGCCGTCCTGCATGTGGGCCAGTACTGCGGCCGCTGGCGCGCTTCCACGGCGGGGCGGGAACTGGGCAGCTTTCACCTGGTGCTCGATGGCCATTGCTACTTGCACCTCGACGGCGCGGCGCCCATTGCGCTCGGCCCGCGCGACGGCGTCTTCCTGCTGCGCGACTTGCCGCACTTCCTCAGTCCCCACAGCGATCCGCTGCAGGCGGCGAGCGCGCAAGCGATGCTGCCGCTGCAAACGCCCACGCAGCAGCCGGCGACTGCGCTGGCCTGCGGCTTCTTTCAATTTCGCGGCGCTCTCTCCGCGCTGATCGTCGACTCGTTCCCGCCGTATCTGCTGATACGCGGCGACGCGCCCGCCTTCAGCGCTGCCGCCGCGCTGTTCGACCTGATCCTCGCCGAAGCAGGCGGCGATCCGGAACAGCCGTCGCCGCTCATCGCGCGCCTGGTCGAACTGCTGTTCTTTTACCTGATCCGCCATGTGGCGCAGGGCGAGCAGGTGGCGGCCGGCCTGCTGTCGCTGCTGCACCAGCCCGCATTTTCGCCACTGCTCGAACGCATGCTCGACGCCCCTGCCGACGACTGGTCGATCGAGAACATGGCCAAGGCAGCGTGCATGTCGCGCGCCAGCTTCTGCAAGCATTTCGCCAGCGCCAGTGGCCACTCGCCGGCCCAGTTCCTGCTCCTGCTGCGCATGAAGATCGCCGCGCGGCGTCTGCACGACGGCGTCTCCGTCGAACGCGCCGCCGAACTGGTGGGCTACCGCTCGCACGCCGCCTTTACGCGCGCCTTCAAGCGGGTCACGGGCGAGCAGCCGGGCGCCTACCGGCGCGACCAGCGATTGCGCCAGCTGGCCAGCTAGGAGCCTGCCGGAATCAAGGATCACACAATCGCAGACGAACGAGCACAAAAGGACGACGCTGACGTCTGTTGCGTGCACGGCATGGCCGATATAATGACCGGGTGACTTACTAACTTAGCAAGGTACCCCATGTCCCGTCTGACGCTGCACACTCTCGATACCGCCCCGGCCGACAGCCGCCCCTTCGTGGAAAAGGCCATCGCCAACAATGGCTTCCTGCCCAATCTGATCGGCGTGCTGGCCAATGCCCCGCTGGCACTGGAAACCTATCTGACCGTCTCCGGCATCAATGCGCGCGCCAGCCTGACCCTGATGGAGCGCGAAGTGGTGCAGATCACGGCCGCGCGCATCCATGGCTGCGATTTCTGCATCGCCGGCCATAGCGCCATCTCGCTGAAAAAAGCGGGCCAGACACCGGACACGGTGCGCGCCCTGCAGCACGGCCAGCCGACGGGCGATACGAAGCTCGACGCCGTCGCCGCCTTCGCCACGGCCGTCATCGTCACGCGCGGCGCCGTCAGCGACGCCGAATATCAAGCCTTCCTGGCCGCCGGCTACAACGAACAGCAGGCGCTCGAAGTCGTGCTGGGCATCAGCCTGGCCACCCTGTGCAATTTCTCCAACAGCCTGGCCGGCACGCCCGTCAATTCCCAATTGACGCCCTACCTGCCTGGCGCCGTCTGACATGGCGAACCTCACTCACTGGCTGCACATGCATGCCGACCAGCTCGACCAATCGCCGGAGCTGGCTGAAACCGTTTTGCCCGCCCTCGCTGGCGACAAGCTGCTGGCCATCGGCGTGCCGCAGGAGCACGGCGGCGCGGGCGGCGACGTGCGCGACGCCATCGACGCCATCGCCAAGGTGGCCGGGCAATCGGTGACGGCGGCCTTTGTCTTCTGGGGCCAGCGCTGCTTCATCGAATTCCTGCTGCAAAGCGAGAACCGCGCACTGGCCGAGCGCCGTTTGCCCGGCCTGCTGGCCGGCACGCAGGCAGGCGCCAGCGGTTTGTCGAACGCGATGAAATTCTTGTCCGGCATCGAACAGCTGCAAATCACGGGCGCGCGCCACGATGACGGCTTGCTCGTCAACGGCGGCCTGGCCTGGGTGACCAACCTGCGCAAGGCTGGCTTTGTCGCGGCGGCCGCCGTGGCGCCCGACGACGGCGCGCCGCCCGTCATCGTCGCCTTCGACAGCGGCACGGCGGGCGTCAGGCGCAGCGATGACCTGGACCTGATTGCCCTGCGCGGCAGCAATACGGCTTCCGTCAAGCTGGCGCAGGTGCACATCCCCGCCGCGGACATCATCAGCGACAACGCGCCGGCCTGGCTGCCGCAGGTGCGCCCATCGTTCCTCGGCATGCAGTGCGGCCTGTCGATCGGCCTGGCGCGCGCCAGCCTGGCAAAGGCGGCGCAAATCTCGGCCGGCTCGCGCAACCAGCTCACGCCACGCATCGAAGCGCTGCAAGCGACACTGGAAAGCGCCGTCGCCACCCTGCTGGCCGGCGTGCACGACGGCCGCTTCAAGACGCAGGCGCCGGCCATGTTCCGCCTGCGCATACAGCTGGCCGACGTGCTGCAGCAGGCGCTGATGCTGGAACTGCAAGCCATGGGCGGGCGCGCCTACCTGAACGCCGAACAGCAGGGCTTTGCCCGCCGCTGGCGCGAGTCGTCGTTCATCCCCATCGTCACCCCCAGCCTGACGCAGTTGCAATCGGCCTTGCAGCTGTTCGACAGCCAGCAGGCGGCAGCGGGAGCCCCGGCATGAGCGTTGCTGATTGGGCCTTGCAGGCGCAGGACCTGAGCTTTTCCTATGCGGGCAGCACGCCCGTGTTCCAGCACGTCTCGCTGGGCGTGCGCAAGCGCGAGATCGTCTGCCTGCTGGGCGGCAGCGGCTGCGGCAAATCGAGCCTGCTGCGCGTGCTGGCCGGCCTGCAGCCGCCATCGACGGGCGCCATTCAATTCCTGGACGCGCCCATGCGCGAACCGGACCCGCGCAGCGCCCTCGTGTTCCAGCAGGCGAGCCTTTTGCCCTGGCTGAACGTCACGGGCAACGCGGGTTTCGGTCTGGATTTCAAGCACCAGCCGCAGCTCACGCGCGCAGCGCACGAGGCGCGCGTGGCGCAAGCCATCGAAGCGGTGGGCCTGAAGGGCCGCGAAAAACTGTATCCGTCCGCGCTGTCGGGCGGCATGGCGCAGCGCGTGGCGCTGGCCCGCGCGCTGGCGCGCGAACCGGAACTGCTGTTCGCCGACGAACCGTTTTCCGCCCTCGACGCCATCACCCGCGCCGAGATGCAGTCGCTGCTGGTCGACGTGGTGCACCGCTGGCACACGGCCGTGCTGCTGGTCACGCACGATATCGACGAAGCCATCCTCGTCGCCGACCGCATCCTGCTCATGGGAGGCAAGCCGGGCAACATCGTGCGCGAATGGTCCGTCGCCATCGACCAGCCGCGCATCGGCCACAGCGCCGACGTGATCGCCCTCAAGATGGACATCCTCGACGCCCTGCAAGCGCTGCAACAGCAAGATCAGGCCCACGCCGCCCACTAATGCACTTTACTGGAACCTTCATGTCCCTCCCACACGATAACAAACCCCTGCATATCTGCGCCTCCTCCGATTGCGACTGCGGCCTGACGCGGCGCGACTTTCTGCGCATGTCGGCCCTGGCCACGGCCAGCGTCGCCTCTCCCCTGCTGTTCGCCGGCGACGCCATGGCCCAGCAAGGCCCGAAAGGCGATGACCAGCCCGTAAAAATCGGCTACCTGCCGATCACCGACGCCACCCCGCTGCTCGTCGCCCACGCGCGCAAGCTGTTCGAGGCGGAAGGCTTGCAGGCGGAAACGCCGCGCCTGTTCCGCAGCTGGGCGCAGATCATCGAAGCGTTCGTCGCCGGCCAGGTCAACGTCATCCACCTGCTGTCGCCGGCCACCCTGTGGGTGCGCTACGGCGCCAAGTTCCCCGCGAAAGTCGTCGCCTGGAACCACGTCAACGGCTCCGCGCTGACCGTGGCCAACGAGATCAACAAGGTCTCCGACCTGGGCGGACGCACGGTCGCGATTCCATTCTGGTACTCGATCCACAACATCCTGCTGCAGCAGATCCTGTCCTCGAATGGCCTGACGCCGGTCACGCGCGCGCGCAACGCGGCCATCAAGCCGAATGAAGTCAACCTGATCGTGCTGGCGCCGGCCGAAATGGTCTCGGCCCTGGCCAGCAAGTCGATTGCCGGCTACATCGTGGCCGAGCCTTTCAACGCGGCGGCGGAAAACGCCGGCATCGGCAAGATCCTGCGCTTCTCGGGCGACGTGTGGAAAAACCATGCGTGCTGCGTCACCTTCCTGTCCGAGCGCGACATCAACACGCGCCCGGAATGGGCGCAAAAGGTCACCAACGCCATCGTCAAGGCGCAGTTGTGGACGCGTTCGAACCAGGTCGATACGGCCAAGCTGCTGTCGAACGTGGGCGAGCACCGCTACACGCCCCATCCGCTGCAGGTGCTGACGAAGGTGCTGGCCACCACCGATTACGCCGGCTATGAAAAGCAGGGCCTGATCGTGCACAAGAACTGGCAGCAGCGCCGCATCGACTTCCAGCCCTATCCATTCGCCTCGTACACGGAAGAACTGGTGCGCGCCATCGGCCGCACCAAGGTGGAGGGCGATACGCGCTTCCTGGCGAATCTCGATCCGAAATTCGCCGCGCGCGACCTGGTCGATGACCGTTTCGTGCGCAAGGCCATCACGGCAGTCGGCGGCCCGGCCGCCTTCGGCTTGCCGGCCAACCTGCTGCGCAGCGAAACCGTGGCGGTCTGACGATGGCAAGCAAGTTGTTCACGAAGTTCGGCCTGCCCCTGGTGGGGCTGGCCTGTGCCTTGCTGCTGTGGTCCATGGGCGTGACGGCGCTGGAGAAATCCACGCCGATCGCCACCGCCTTCGCGCCCTTGCCCACGGCGCTGGCGTTCAGGGAAATGCTCGGTGGTTCCGATATCTGGCTGCACGTGGTCTTGAGCCTGCAAAGGGTCGCCGTGGGCCTGGGGCTGGCCATCGTCATCGGCGTGCCGCTCGGCGTGCTGGTGGCCATGTCGAAGAGCTTTTCCGGCGCGGCCATGCCGCTGTTCCAGCTGCTGCGCATGATTTCGCCGCTGTCGTGGATGCCGATCGCCGTGATGGTGCTCGGCGTCGGCGACGCGCCCGTGTACTTCCTGCTGGCGTTCGCGGCCGTCTGGCCCATCCTGCTCAATACGGCGGCCGGCGTGGCGCGGCTCGACCCGAACTGGCTGCTGCTGGCGCGCAGCCTGTCGGCCACGCGCAGCGAGATCGTCTTCAAGGTGATTTTGCCGGGCATCACGGCCGATATCCTGACGGGCGTGCGGCTGGCCATCGGCATCATCTGGATCGTGCTGGTGCCGGCGGAAATGCTGGGCGTATCGGCCGGCCTCGGCTACTTCATCCTCGACACGCGCGACCGCCTCGCGTATTCGGAGCTGATGGCCGCCATCGTGCTGATCGGGATGTTAGGCTTCATCCTCGACTACCTGGCCCGCGCCGCGCATGCGCGCTGGCTGCACGTCAAAAACTAGGCCGCCTTTTCCAGCGGCAGCGCAGCGGCCACGGCCGCCTGCGTTGCCGCCGCCAGTTCGCGCCGGTGCGCGTCGGACGTCGCCACTGGCGCCAGACAGGTCAGCCGCGCCGTGATCGGAGGGCCGCTCAGGATCGCCACCATGCTTTGCGCAAAGCTCATGTCGCCGATGAAGTCGACGGCGTGGTGCAGCGCCCCCTTGTCATCCACATACACGAGCGCGAACGGCTGCACCGGCACTTGCGCGTCGATGGCCGCCTCGAACAGGTTGGCGTGAAACGGCAGGATCTGCCCTTGCGCGGCGGTCGTGCCTTCGGGGAAAAACGCAATGCGTTCGCCCGCCGTCAATTTGTCCACCAGGCCCTGGAAAATCAGGCGCAGGTCGCGCTTGCTGCCGCGTGAAATGAAGATGGTGCCGGCGCGCCCCGCCAGCCAGCCGAGGATAGGCCAGGCGCGGATTTCCGCCTTGGCGACGAAACGGCAAGGGTGGACGGCATTGATGACGAAGATGTCGAGCCACGAGACGTGGTTCGCCACCATCATCGCATGGTCGAGTGCCGGCACGCTGTCCGCCGGCTGCGCCACGTGCACGCCGCAGATGTCGAGCAGCTGCGTCGACCAGCGGCGGATGCGCCGGTTGCGCCCTTCCAGGTCCAGCCAGGGAAAGAGCACGGCGCTCTTGGCCATGCCGCAGCTCAGGTGAATGGCGATGCGCGCGAGGCGGTAGGTAAGCAGAAGTTTCAAATGACACCAAGGTTGGAAGCAAAGCCATGCAGCTGCGTAGGTCGACTTGGCAGCGCCCGCGAGGCGCTGCGTAAGCCGACAGGAGCCGCCATGGACTTGTCGGATTACGCGTACCGCTAATCCGACCTACGGCTCCGATACAAAAAATTAGCGCTGAAACGCCACCTGTCCGGCAACGATGGTCGCCTTGACGATGCCGCTCAGCTCATAGCCGAGGAAAGGCGTGTGCTTGCCCTGGCTGGCCAGCGACGCCGACGACACGGTCCAGCGCGCGGCGGGATCGAAGACGCAGATGTCGGCCGCTTCGCCCACGGCCAGGCTGCCGGCCGGGATGCCGGCGACACGCGCCGCATCGGACGTGACCTTGGCCACGGCGCGCGCCAGCGGACGCTCGCCCGTTTGCGGCTGGTTCAAGGCGTAGTCGTCGGCCCATTTCAGGGCCAGCGACAGCAGCAGTTCCAGGCCCGTGGCGCCGGGCGACGCTTCGCCGAACGGCAGCAGTTTTTCATCGTCGTCGACGGGCGTGTGGTCCGAGCACATGGCGTCGACCGTGCCGTCGAGCAGGCCGGCGCGGATCGCATCGCGGTCGCGCTGGCTGCGGAACGGCGGCGTGACGCGCGCGTTCGGATCGAAGAAACCGATGTCGGCGTCCGTCAGGTGCACATGGTGCACGCCCACGTCGCAGGTGACGGGCAAGCCTTCGGCCTTGGCGGCGCGGATCAGTTCCAGGCCCGCCGCCGACGAGATGCGGCACAGGTGCACGCGCGCGCGGCTGGCGCGCATCAATTCGAAAATCGTGTGCAGGGCGATGGTTTCGGACATCACGGGCACGCCGGACAAGCCCAGGCGCGACGCCAGCGGGCCGCTGTGGGCGATGCCGCCACGGCCGATGTGCGGGTCTTGCGGGCGCAGCCAGACCGTGTAGCCGAAGGTGTTCGCGTATTGCATGGCGCGCAGCAACACGGTGGTGTCCTCGATCGGCTCTTCCGCCTGCGCGAAGCCGATGCAGCCCGCTTCCGTCAGTTCCGCCATTTCCGTCAGCGACTTGCCCTTCAAGCCCATGGTCAGCGCGCCCAGCGGGTGCACGTGGGCCTTGTTCTGCGTCTTGGCGCGGTATTTCAGCATCTCCACCAGGCCCGGCTCATCGAGCACGGGGTCGGTGTCGGGCGGGCAGACCAGGCTCGTGACGCCGCCCTGCAGCGCCGCCTGCAGTTCCGATTCCAGGGTCGCCTTGTATTCGTAGCCCGGCTCGCGCAGGCGCGCGGACAGGTCGACCAGGCCGGGGGAAACCACCAGGCCGGCCGCGTCAAACGTGGTGTCGGCGGTGAAGCCGGCAGGGGCGCTGCCCACGGCCAGCACCTTGCCGTCGGCGATAAACAGGTCTTGCAAGCCATCGATGCCGTTGGCAGGGTCGATCAGGTGGCCGTTCTTGATATGTAGTGTCGTCATGCTCGCTTACTCGTCCTTGGGCTATCAGCCCTGATTACCAGCCAAAATACTCATTACCGCCATGCGCACGGCGATACCGAAGGTCACCTGCGGCAGGATCACCGCCTGCGGACCGTCGGCCACGGCCGAATCGATTTCCACGCCGCGGTTCATCGGGCCCGGATGCATGACGATGGCATCCGGTTTCGCCAGCGCCAGACGTTCGGGCGTGAGGCCATAGCTCTTGAAATATTCCTGCGCCGACGGCAGCAGCGCGCCGCTCATGCGTTCATTCTGCAGGCGCAGCATGATGATCACGTCCACGCCCTTGAGGCCTTCATCCATATTGGTGAAGGTGCGCACGCCCATCTGTTCCAGGCCGCCCGGCAGCAGGGTGTGCGGGCCGATGGCGCGCACTTCCGGCACGCCCAGCGTGGTCAGCGCATGGATGTCGGAACGGGCCACGCGGCTGTGCAAAATGTCGCCCACGATGGCCACCGTCAGGTTCGTGAAATCCTTCTTGTAGTGGCGGATCGTGTACATGTCGAGCAAGCCCTGGGTCGGGTGCGCATGGCGTCCGTCGCCCGCGTTGACCACGTGGACGTGCGGCTGCTTCGTGTCGATCAGGTGCTTGGCGATCAGGTAGGGCGCGCCCGACTGCGCGTGGCGCACGACGAACATGTCGGCATGCATGGCCGACAGGTTGTCGATGGTGTCGAGCAGCGATTCGCCCTTGCTGGCCGACGAGGCCTGGATGTTCAGGTTGATGACGTCGGCCGACAGGCGCTTCGAGGCGATTTCGAAGGTGGTGCGGGTGCGCGTGGAGTTTTCAAAGAACAGGTTGAAAACGCTCTTGCCACGCATCAGCGGCACCTTTTTCACGTCGCGGTCGGAAATGCCGACAAACGAGGAAGCCGTGTCGAGGATATGGTTGACGATAGACTTCGGCAAGCCTTCGATCGTCAGCAGATGTTGCAGTTCGCCGTGTTTATTCAGTTGCGGATTAAGCATGGTTGTTATCTATGGTGAGCGTGAATTTTCCATCGTCGGCTTGCTTCAGGACCAGGGCCTGGCCCGGCGGCACGGCAGTGAAGGCGGCCACGAAATCGGCGGCCACCGGCAGCTGGCGTTCGCCGCGGTCGACCAGGGCCGCCAGCATGATCTTGGCCGGGCGGCCATAGTCGAACAATTCGTTGATGGCCGCGCGCGTGGTGCGGCCCGTGTACAGCACGTCGTCGACCAGCAGGATGGTGGCGCCGGCCACGTCGAAGCTGATTTGCGTCGGCTTGACGTCCGCATGCAAGCCCTTCTGGGCAAAGTCGTCGCGGTAGAAGGACACGTCGAGCACGCCCAGACGGTCGAGCAGATTCAGATCGCGCGCCAGGCGTTCAGCCAGCCAGGCGCCGCCCGAATGGATGCCGACGATGGCCACGTTGGGGATGCCCGCCAGGCCGCTCCGCACCTGCTGCAGCAAATCTGCATACAGGGCCTCGGCGTCGAGTTGGGAAGGATTCGCAGGATGCGGCATAGAGTTCTTAATCATTCAGGGAGGGAGTCTAGGGTCAGATTAATAATTCGCGTCGAAATACTGTTGCAGGATGATGGCGGCGGCGCGGTCATCGATCACTTCGCCGCGCTTGGCGGCGATCACGGCCGAGGAATAGCGCTCGTCGACCAGTTCCACGGGCAGGTTGAAGCGGCCATGCACCTGGTTGGCGAAACGGCGGCAGCGCGCGCTCATCTCGTGTTCCGTGCCATCGGGGTGGCTGGGCAAGCCCACCACGATGCGGCTGGCGCCCCACTCCTTGATCAGGTTATCGATGGCGGCAAACTTCGGCTCGTTCGCCGTGGCCGTGATCACGCTGAGCGGCTTGGCCTGGCAAATCATGGTATTGCCGATGGCCACGCCGATGCGTTTCAAGCCGAAATCGAAGGCAAGGATGGTGTCGATGGCGTCACCGCTCATGCGTGGCCAGCCTCGCTCGCCAGCATGAGGGGATCGATACCGAGCAACTTGATGGCCGCCACGTAGCGCTGTTCGATGGGGAAATCGAACAGGATATCGGCCGAGGCGCCTACCGTCAGCCAGCCGTTGCGGCCGATCTCGTCTTCCAGCTGGCCCGGGCTCCAGCCCGAGTAGCCGATCGAGACGAGCATGCGCTCGGGGCCATCGCCCTTGGCGACGGCTTCGAGCACGTCGATCGAGGTGGTAAACGCCACTTCATCGGTCACCGTCAGCGACGAGGAATAGCGCGCGCCCGGCGTGTGCAGCACGAAGCCGCGGTCATCCTGCACGGGGCCGCCGAACATGATCGGCTCGTTGATGATGGGCGTGTCGCTGCCAGCCTCGAGTTTCAGGTCGATGCGGTCGAACAGCACTTCCATGGTCATGTCGGTGGGTTTGTTGATGACGACGCCCAGCACGCCGTTTTCATTGTGTTCACACACGTACACGACCGTGCCGCCGAAGATCGGATCTTGCATGGCCGGCATCGCAATCAGGAAATGGTTCGCCAGATTCAGGGTGGAGGAACCGGTCGCGGCCGGCTCTCCCACACCCTGCATCAGACGATGTCCTGGTAGAGTCTGGTCGATTTTACTCTTTTTCATACGCGATGCTCTCTCTGTGGGCTTGCTGGCAAGTCTCGCTTACCCCGCTATCGTACGCCCGGCGCAAGCGGCCGCATATCTTGGGCGGCGCGCACCGTGGTGCCAGGCGTTATTCTTGTTATGTTATAAATTAATGATCAATTCGCTATGCCTGCAGGCGCATTTCAATGCCAATTGTAAAATTGATTGCAAAATCGCTGTCGCACATAAAGTACCGCGAACATACCCGCTAGTTTACACTGAATTGCCGCCGCAGCGATGCCGAAGGCGCGACGCGAGCGGCCATAAAGCCCTGTTGACGGCAAAAAATCGCCTATCTTTGACCTTGAACACGCGAAATAATGACAATTAAGACTTCCTTGGTGTGGTTCCGCCGCGATCTGCGCGCGTTTGACCATGCTGCACTGCATCACGCCCTGCGTCAAAGCCAGGCCGTACATTGCGTCTTCGTATACGACACCGCCATCCTGGCAGCCCTGCCGCGCCGCGACCGGCGGATCGACTTCATCCATGCCAGCGTGGCCGAGCTGGCCGCCGAGCTGCGCCAGCTGGGCGGTGACCTGATCGTGCTGCACGCGGACGCGGCCGAGGCGATTCCGCGCCTGGCCGCCGAATTGAACGCCGACGCCGTCTTTGCCAGCCACGACTACGAACCGCAGGCGATCGCCCGCGACGCCACGGTGGCCGCCGCGCTCACGCACAACGCGCGCCTGTGGTTCAGCTTCAAGGACCAGGTCATCTTTGAAAAGGACGAGGTATTGACGCTCTCGGCCAAACCCTACACCGTCTACACGCCGTATAAAAATGCCTGGCTGAAGAAAATGCGCGCCGAACCCGCCTGCCTGGCGCCGTTCGCTATCGAGCCGCATGCGGCCAGCCTGGCGCCGCCCCGCGCCGGCACGCCGTCGCCCCTGCCCAGCTTGGGCGAACTGGGGTTCGAGGCCAGCAACCTGGCCGCACTGGCCATCCCCACCGGCATGTCGGGCGCCAGCGCGCTGTTCGAGGATTTTTTGCCGCGCGTGGCCCGCTATGACGTGGCGCGCGATTTTCCCGCCCTGAAGGGACCGTCCTACCTGTCCATGCATCTGCGCTTCGGCACCGTGTCGCTGCGCTATCTGGTGCGCACCGTGGTCGACCTGATGGACCGCGGCGGCGGCGGCGATGGGGCGCCCGTGTGGCTGGCCGAACTGATCTGGCGCGATTTCTACGCCATGATTTTGTACCAGAACCCGCACGTGGAAGGCGGCGCCTTCAAACCGGCCTACGACGCCATCGCCTGGGAAACGGGAGCCGAGGCCGATGCCGCCTTTGCTGCCTGGTGCGAGGGCCGCACCGGCTATCCTCTGGTCGACGCGGCCATGGCGCAGCTGAACCAGACGGGCTATATGCACAACCGCCTGCGCATGGTCACGGCCTGCTTTCTGATCAAGGATCTGGGCATCGACTGGCGCCGCGGCGAAGCGTATTTCGCGCTGCATCTGAACGACTTCGACCTGGCCTCGAACAACGGCGGCTGGCAATGGGCGTCGTCGTCCGGCTGCGATGCGCAGCCTTACTTCCGCATCTTCAATCCCATCACGCAGTCGGAAAAATTCGACGCCGGCGGACGCTTCATCCGCCGCTACCTGCCGCAGCTGAAGGCGCTGGGCGACAAGGAAATCCACGCGCCCTGGCTGGTGCCGCGCATGCTGCTCGAGCAAAAAAACATCGTGCTGGGACGCGACTATCCGGAACCCATCGTGCAGCACGACGAGGCGCGCAAGGAGACCCTGGAGCGCTATGCCGTGGTGAAGGTGGTGGGGTAAGCAGGTAATTGATTGGCATTGCGGTGATGTCGGGTTACGCTGTCGTAAAGAGCGTAGGTCGGATTAGCGGGGCAAGGCCCCGCGTAATCCGACAACATCGTTGGCGCTTGTGACGGCGTCGGCTTACGCCACGCCGTCGGCCAGCAAGCGTCCCACCTCGGCCAGCAATTCATCTTCCTGGAACGGCTTGCCGAAATACGCATTCACGCCCAGTTCAAATGCATGCGCGCGGTGCTTGTCGGCGCTGCGCGAGGTGATCATGATGACGGGGATGGCGCGCGTCTTGTCGTCGCTGCGCACATTGCGCGTCAAATCAAAACCGTCCATGCGCGGCATTTCCACGTCGACCAGCAGCAGCGCCGGCATGGCGGCCGGTTCCAGCGCATGCAGCTGCTCCAGCGCATCGAGGCCATCCTTGGCCAGCAGCACCTGGTAGCCTTCGCGCTCGAACAGGCGCTGCATCACGCGGCGCACCGTCAGCGAATCGTCGACCACCATCACGCGCACGGCTGGCACGGCCAGCACGCTGGAAGCGGCGTGCTGCTCGCGGCTGGCCAGCGCATATTGCGACAGCAGTTCCGGATGGTGCTCGAGGTGCTGCGCCAGCGCCACCGGGTTGAGGATCAGCACGATGTCGCCCGTGCCCAGCACCGTGGCGCCGGCGATGCCCGGCATGCGCGCCAGTTGCGGCCCCACGTGCTTGACCACGACCTCGCGGTTGCCCACCACGTCATCGACCTGCAAGGCCAGCCTGTCATTGCCATTCCGGAGCAACAGCACCGGCGCATGGCGCTGCGTGGCCTGCTCCGCCGGCGTCTCGCCCAGCATGGCCGACAGGTGATGCAGCGCCAGCGACTGCCCGTGCGACTCGATGCGCCCGGCCGCCCGCACCTGCTCCAGCTGTTCCCCTTTCAGGTGCAGCACCTGCTCGACCAGCACCGACGGCAAGGCATACGTCTTGCCGTTCGCCGCCAGCAGCACCACCTGGGTGACGGCCAGGGTCAGCGGCAGGTGGATGGTGAAGCGCATGCCCAGGCCCGCCTGCGTCTGCGTTTCCACGCGCCCGCCCAGGGCCAGCGCTTCGGAGCGCACGATGTCCATGCCAAAACCGCGTCCTGCCAGTTCCGTCAGGCTGTCGGCGGTGGAAAATCCGGGCGTGAAAATCAGCTCGGCCGCCTGCGCGTCGCTCAAAGGCGCATCCGTCGGCACCAGGCCGGCGCCGTGCGCCTTGGCGCGGATGCGTTCCAGGTCCAGCCCCGCGCCGTCGTCGGAAAAAGCGATCGCCACTTCATTGCCCTGCTGGCTGACCTGCACCAGCAGCTCGCCCGTCTCGCTCTTGCCAGCAAGCAGGCGCGCATCGCGCGGCTCGACGCCGTGCACGATGGCGTTGCGCAGCAGGTGTTCGAAGGGCGCGGCCATGCGTTCGAGCACGCTGCGGTCGATTTCCACGCCGCCGCCGCGGATGTCGAGGTTGACGCGCTTGTCGACTTCCTTGGCGCTTTGCCGCGCCACGCGGAACAGGCGTTCGGCGATGCTGGCAAACGGCACCATGCGGATCTGCATCAGGTCGCGCTGCAGCTCGCGCGTCAGCCGCGCCTGCAGCACCAGGTCGTCCGTCACCGCATCGACGCTGTGGCTGAGGTTTTCATGAAACGAGGCCACGTCGTTGACGCTTTCGGCCATCATGCGCGTGAGTTCCTGCAGGCGCGTAAAGCGGTCGAATTCGAGCGGGTCGAATTCGCGCTCACTGCCGACCGCCATGCGCGAAGCGATCTGCGATTCGGCCTGCATTTCCACTTCGCGCAACTGGCGCCGCAGGCGCGCCAGGTTATCGGAAAACTCGGACAGCGAAGCGCCCAGCACGCCCACTTCATTTTCCATCTTCGAGCGCGTGATCGACACTTCGCCGGCCTGGTTCACCAGGCGGTCGAGGATATCGGCGCGCACGCGCACCAGCGCCGCCTTCGGTTCGGCCACCGGGGTGTCTTCCATGCCCGGCAAGGGCAGCAACGGTTGCTGCAGCTGCTCGAACAGGTGCAGCGCATGGTCGTAATGGGCCAGCAATTCCTCGAAAGCTTGCGGCGTGGCGGTGCCCGCGTGCAGCATGTTTTCGATATGCGTCTCGATTTCATGCGCATGCTGGCCCAGACGCATGGCGCCGGCCATGCGCGCGCTGCCCTTGACGGTGTGCAGGGTGCGCAGCAGCATCTGCGCCTGGCCGCTGTCGTGCGGCTGCTGCTGCCAGCTGCGCAGCGCCTCGCCGATCTGCGGCAGCAGGTCGGCGCCCTCTTCCAGGAAGACGGACAATAAATCGAGGTCGAGTTCATCGCTGATACCGGCGCTCGCCGCCAGCAGCGCGGCCGCATCGGCCGGCATGATGGCCGGTGCCGGCGCTTCCGGCGCCGCATGCTCCAATGGCGGTGCGTGTTCGAAACCGGCATCGAACAGGTCGTCGCTGGCGCCGCTCTCCTGCGTCGGCGCCTGCGCCTGCGCTGGCGCCGGCGCCGGCACTTCGGCCAGCGGCTCGGCAGGCTGCACCGGCGTACCGACGATGCTGGCGTAAGCGTCCGCAAACAGGGCGTCGAGGCGGTCTTCCTTGCTTTCGCCAGGCGGCGCCGTCAAGGCGCGCCACAGAGTGTTGAGCGCTTCGATCATGTCCGGCTGCGTTGGCGCCAGGTCGCCCAGCGCGAACGCCTGCAGCATTTGTCCGATGCGCTGCGTGGCCTGCTCCAGCACGTCGTGCTGTTCGGCGCGCAGGCCGGCCAGCGGCGGCACCACCGTTTCAATCACCGTTTCCAGCGCGTGCGCCAGGTCGCGCAGGGACTGGAAGCCCACCGTGCCGGACGTCCCCGCCAGCGTATGCACGGCTTGCAGCGCCTCGGCGCTGACGGCGCGCGGTTCATGGCGCCACTCGCCGAAATCGCGCGTGAGCACGCGCAGCAATTCATCCGTCTCGGCCAGGTAGATGTTGTACAACGGCAGGCTGATGCGCAGTTCGCCCACGTGCTTGAGGTGATCGTCCGGCGCTTCGTGGAGCGCGGGCGCCGTGGCCAAAGGAAGTCCGATCACATTACCATTGCCGGCCAACGGCGCGGCCGGGCGCGGCTTGCGCAGTTCGAACGGCCCCCCTTCGCGCACGCGCTCGGCCGCCGCCAGCAGCATGCCGGCCTCGCGCTCGCGCCCCGCGCCACCTTCCAGTTCGGCCACCCATTCGCTGAGCTGGTACCAGCCGTAATTGAGCAAGGTAAACAAGTCGTCGCTGGCGGGACGCGCTTCGGCCAGCCAGGTATTCATGACGCGCTCGATGGCGCCGGCCGCTTCGGCAAACTGCACCAGGCCGATCATGCGGCTGCTGCCTTTCAGGGTATGGAACGAGCGGCGCAGCATGGCCAGGTGGTCGCCGCTGGCGGCCTGCTCGCGCGGCAAGGCCAGGGTGGTGTCGATGAAGGCCAGCACTTCGCGCGCTTCGGCGATGAAAATGTCGAGCATCTCCGCGTCGACATCGGTCACGGCCGGCGCGGCATCCATGCCGGCGGGTGCTGCGGGCGCCAGGGCCTGGTCGAGCAAAGGTACCGGTACAGCGCCGGCGGCGGCGACTTTTTCAAATGGCAGCGCGCGGAAAGTGCCGGCGGCCGCATCGAAATGGAAACGCCCGCTGGCCGCCTGCGCGTTGCGGCCCAGCATATCGACAAAAAAGCCCAGCGCGCTGACATTTTGCGCGATCTCGTCGAGCGCTTCGGCGTGCGCATTGGCGTCGCCACCGGCCAGCTGCCGCACGGCCGCATCGACCTGCAGCACGGCGACGC
The DNA here is from genome assembly GCF_046113285.1 of Janthinobacterium aestuarii. Lineage (NCBI taxonomy): Bacteria > Pseudomonadati > Pseudomonadota > Betaproteobacteria > Burkholderiales > Oxalobacteraceae > Janthinobacterium > Janthinobacterium aestuarii. The sequence continues at coordinate 941,503 of NZ_CP142524.1, read as the reverse complement.
GCGCGTCGTCCTGTCCCAGCCCGGCCAGCTGCCGCTGCAACTGCTCCAGCACGGGCGCGACGCCATCGAGTGGCCCCGCCGTCCCCGCACCCGCTGCATCCGCGTAGTAGGCGTTGAGCACCTTTTCCACCTGGCGCAGCCCCGTCTTCATGTCTTCGGCCAGCGCGGCCACGGTCTGGCCCTGCTCGATCTGGCGCGACAGCTCGCCCGCCGTGACGGGCGGCGGCGCTTCGCCAGCCAGCAGCGCCTGCAGGCGCGCGGCGATGGTTTCCGCATTGCCGGCGAAATCGTCGGGCAGGCGGCGCAGCTGCTCCAGTCCCGTGTCGGCAAACAGCAGCGCCATGCCGATTTCATTCTCCAGGGCCGCGCTGCGCCCGCTGGCCACGGCTTGCCGCGCCACGGCCGCGCATTCGCGCAGCAGGCTGGCCAGGGCCGGCTGCTTCAAGGTCTCCACATGTGCCGCCACCTGTTGCAGCGACGCTTCAAAATCCGGGCCCAGGGCAGGATCGAGGTCGGCTTGCGCCAGGCGGCTCCAGCTGGCGCGCGCCTGCGCCAGGGCCGCGCGGGCGCCTTGCAGGGCATCCTGGTCGACCTGGCCGTAGCGCCGCGTTTCCACGTCGGCGGGCAGCATGCCGTCCAGGGCGAAAGCGGCGCGCAGCTGGCGTGCCTCCGGCGTCGGCTCGGGCGCCGCGGCGATGAAGAACAGGGCGTCGCGCAGCATCGCTTCGGGCAGGCTGGCCGTGCCCTGCGCCAGACGGCGCAACTGCAGGTTGATCAGGCCGAACAGCTGCTTGACGTTGAGCGTGCCCATGCCCTCGCCGCTGGCCGCCAGCCCCGCGAACGCCTGCATGGCGAACCAGAAAGTGCGCGCCGGCGCTTCCTGCTGCGCGTCGGCCACCAGGGTCAAGGTGGCGTGCAGCTCGCCCGCGTGCTGGCGCCGCACCCCATCATCCTGCGCCTTCAGGAAGGGCAGCAGGGATTTTTCAAAGCGTCCGCGCCAGGCAGGATAGTCCGCCACGGGCGGCGTGTCGGCCAGCGCGATGGCCTGCCCTTCCAGCATGGCGGAGGGCGGAAAAAACAGGTCGGCCGGGTGGATGCGCTCGGCGCCCAGCAGGGTTTGCAGGTCGCGGTAGTAGGGGAACAAACGCGCCGGCTGCGGCGGCGTGCCGGCCACCAGGTCTTCCAGGTATTCGGTCAGGGCCTGATACAGTGCGGCGACGATCTGCGCATGGTCCAGCGTGTATTCGAGGCTGCCGTCGCGAAAGCGCGCCAGCGCCCGTTCCGCGCCGTCCGTCAGCAGGCTGGCGCCGGCCACGTCCACCATCACCAGCGCGCCATGCGCCTGGTGCAGGTGCGAGCGCGCATGCTGCAGGGCCGTGGCGCGTTCCTCGCGTTCGCGGCCGCCCGCTTCGAACAGGGCCGTTTTCGAGCGGCCCAGCGCTTCGCGGATTTCCACCATCACCCAGGACAAAGGTTCGCTGTCGAACGGCTTGGACTGCTGTGGACTATCTGGTGTGCTCATGCATGCCTCGGTAAAGAAATCGCCCTGGCTTGGCGCGACGTTCAGGCGGCGACGCGGAAGCGCGACACCGAGTTTTTCAGTTCCTGCGCCAGCATCGACAGTTTATGGATCGACTGCGCCGTTTGCTGCGTGCCGTCCTGCGTCTGCTCCGTCACGCTCAGGATATGCTGGATATTCAAGGCCACGCCGCTGGCCGAACCGGCCTGCGTGCCGGTGGCGAACGAGATGCCCTGTATCAGTTCGGCCAGGTGTTTCGACACCTGGCTGATGTCGTTCAAGGCCGCTCCGGCCGCGTCGGACAGGCGCGCGCCCTCGACCACGCCCTGCGTGGACGTTTCCATCGCCCGCGTCGCATCCTGGGTATCGGCCTGGATGGTGCGCACCAGCGCGCCGATCTGCTTGGCGGCCGCGGCCGAGCGTTCGGCCAGGCGCTGCACTTCCTCGGCGACGACGGAAAAGCCGCGCCCCGCCTCGCCGGCCGATGCGGCCTGAATGGCGGCGTTCAGCGCCAGCACATTGGTCTGCTCGGTGATGTCGGAAATGAGCTCGGTGATTTCGCCGATTTCCTGCGACGATTCGCCCAGGCGCTTGATGCGCTTGGACGTATCCTGGATCTGCTCGCGGATTTCATGCATGCCCTTGATGGCGTTTTCCACCGCCGTCGAACCCTGCTGCGCCGCCGCCACCGACTGGCGCGCCACGTCGGCCGAGACGCTGGCCGACTTCGACACGTCGGTAATCGCATTGGCCATCTTGACCACGGTGGCGCTGACGCCCTGGATTTCGCGCGACTGCTGCTGCGACGCGATCAGCAGCTTGCTGGAGATGCTTTGCGCCTGCGTCGAGGCGCGGTTGACCTGTTCGGCCGTCGCCGTCACCCGTCCCACCAGGCCGCGCAATTCCTCGACCGTGTAGTTGACGGAATCGGCGATGGCGCCCGTGATGTCTTCCGACACGGTGGCCTGCACCGTCAGATCACCATCGGCGACCTTCTGCAATTCGTTCATCAGGCGCAGGATGGCCGCCTGGTTCTGGTCATTCCTGGCCTTCGCCGCTTCCTCTTTTCCCTGCGACTGGAGGCGCAGGATTTCCGCCTCCTGGCGCCGCCGCTCGGCGTCGCGCGTGCGGTTGACGGAGTCCTGCAGCAGCACCCTGCCGATGCCGGCCGCCGCGATCAGGGTCAGCAACACGCCGCCGACCATCATCCAGAAGGCCATGCCCAGGGTTTCCTGGTTCACGTGGTACATCTGCTGCAGCAGGGTCAAACGCTGGCGCAGGTCTTCGTTCTCGTTGAAGATCAGCTGTTCGGCGCTTTTCGCCGAACTGAATTTATCGAGCCGGTCGAGTATCGACGACACCAGCTTCTGGTAAGTGTCGAAACTGGCTTTCAGCGCCACCAGCCGGTCGCGCAGTTCGGCGTCGCGCGTGGGCGCCAGTTGCAGCGGCACGCTGCCATTCAACAGCCCTTCGACGGCGGTGCGGAAATACGTCGTGTCGCGCCCCAGCGAAAACGCCGTTTCCGAGCTGATGCTGCCCGACGACAGGAACTCGCTGGCGCTGCGGCTCATGCGCTGGCTCAGCATCATCAGGCGGCCGATGACGGCCAGGTCGCGCGCATTGCCGCCGCGCTGCACCTTCAGGGCCGCGACTTCCTCGGTCTGCGCCAGCAACGCCGGCGACAGCGCGTTCAATTGCTGCAAGGTCTTGTCGAATTCGCCCAGCTCAGGTTTCAGGCGCAGGATGGTGCTGGCCGCGCGGTCGCTGCTGGCCCACTTCTTGCGCGCGTCGGCCACGGCCGCCAGCAGGGCGGAACGCGACTCGCCGATATCGCGGCCGTGATACGTCCCGCCGCGCAGCATCAGGCGGAAATCCTGGTTCAGTTCATTGCGGCTTTCCTCGAGCTGGCGGAACGCTTCCGGATTGCCTTGCACGGCGTTCGGCGCGGCCTTGCCGATGCGCTGCGAATGCATCAGCGCATCGCTGGCCAGCTGCGTCTGCGCCGAGGCGATATTGCCGCTGCGCGTGTTCAGTCCCACGAACAGCAGGCTGGCGGCCAGGCTCAGGGCCATCACCGTCGACAGGATGCTCAGCTGCTTTTGCAGCGGGAAATGGCCGATCAGCGGCAGCTTCAAGTCGCGCACCGGCGCGCTGGCCAGCGACTTGCGCCGTCCCAGCGCGTCGCGCAGGCGCAGCGGCAGGTCGGCCGCCGATCCCGGCTCGCCGGGCGCGTGCTCCGCTTCGGGCATGGCGGCCGCCAGAATGGGGGAATGGGCGCCCATCAGCAAATATCCTTGTAGTCGGCGAGGCCGCCAAAGCCGGCATCGAGGAAGCGTTCCGCTTGCGCCAGCTGCGCCAGGTCCAGGCGCAGCCACTGCTGCCCTTCGCTGTCGCGCAGCGCCTGCGCCGCCCACGACGGCGGTGCATGCGGCAAGGAGACGGGCTGCATCGTGCGCAGCTGGCGCAAGCCCAGTACGCGCTCGACCAGCAGTGCGCAATTGAGGCCCAGGCGCGGAGAAAAAGTGATGATGCGGCAGTGAATGCCGGGCGCGCAAGCCGGTTCGCCCATGTAGCGGGCCAGGTCGACGACGCCCGTCAGGCGTCCGCGCATGGCCGCCAGGCCCAGGTACCAGTCCTGCGCCAGCGGCACGCCCTGGATCTGCACGCCGGCGGCAATGACGATTTCACCAAGCTGCGTCAGGTCGAGCAGGCAGGGCCGGCCACCGAGCATCACGCCCAGTTCCTTGCGCGCCGCCAGCGCGCCGCTGCGCGCAGCCTGTATCCGCTCGATCAATTGCAGCTGATACTGGCGCAAGCGCCCCTGCCGCGCGCCCGACTCGAAGGATGGCACGGCGGCAGCGGCAGGCGCAAAGGCCGTTGTGGACACGCCGAGACCTGGCATCGTTTGCATGCTCAGGAAAGCGCGGCGATCTTGGCCAGCAGCTCGGCTTCGACCACCGGCTTGACCAGGTAATCGCGCGCGCCCTGGCGCAAGCCCCAGATGCGGTCCGTTTCCTGGCTCTTGCTGGAACAGATAATCACCGGCACGTCCTGCAGTTCGGGATCGCGCGCAATCGCGCGCGTGATCTGAAAGCCATTCGCACCGGGCATCACCACGTCCATCAGGATCAGGTCGGGCCTGGCCTCTTTGAGTTGCGCCAGCGCGTCGGCGCCGTCCTGCGCCGTGAGGACGGCATAACCGGCACGCACCAGCATCTCGCTCAGGTAGTAGCGTTCTGTCGGCGAGTCATCGACGATCAGAATTGTGTGTATGGCCATCTGCTTCCTTGCTGCGTTGTCAATCAATAAAAACACTTACTCAAAATGCCCGGCCAGGTGCAGCCGCACGGCCTCCAGCAGCGCCTCGCGCGCCAGCGGCTTGGCCAGGCAGGCGCTGGCGCCCGCCATGGCGCCGCGCGCGCGGTCGAACAAGCCTTCCTTCGACGACAGCATCAGCACCGGCGTGGCGTGATACGCCGCGCTGGCCTTGATCAGCGCACAGGTGCGGTAGCCGTCCAGGCGCGGCATCACAATGTCGCACACGATCAGCGCCGGCTGGCAGTCGGCGATCTTGGCCAGGGCCGCAAAGCCGTTTTCCGCCACCACCACGCGGTAACCGGCCTCGCCCAGTATCTTCGCGGCAGCGCTGCGTATCGTCGCGCTGTCGTCGATGACGAGTACCGTGACGCCGGCACACACGGCATCGGACGGCGCCTCTGGCAAGGAAGATCGCGTCATGTGATTATTCGACAATTTTTCATACCATAGCACAGGCAGCCGCGACACCTGCGTGCGGCAGCGGCATCCCGTGGACCTGATTGATTACAGCGCTACCATCTCGAAATCATCCTTGCGCGCACCGCATTCAGGACAGGTCCAGTTCATCGGAACATCGGCCCAACGCGTGCCGGGAGCGATGTCTTCGTCGGGCAAGCCGGCCGCTTCATCATAAACCCAGCCGCAAATAAGACACATCCACGTTTGGAATTGCTGCGTTGTTTCGTTGCTACTCACGTTCTGCCACCCTTCAATCAAGTAAAATGCTGAATTAGGTATCTTAATCTACCCGCCGTGCAAAACCAAACTTCTCCCCTCATATTAAGCTTCGGCGTGTCCGATCCGGTCGGCGCGATCGGTATCCAGGCCGATCTGGCCACATTTTCAGCCTTCGGCTGCCATGGCCTGTCGGTCACCACGGGCCTGCTGATCAGCGATACGGCACGCGTGGAAGACGTGCAGGCGGTCGACCCGGACTGGGTTTCCGACCAGGCGCGCGTGCTGCTGGAAGACATGTCCGTGGCCGCCATCAAGATCGGCGCGCTGGGCAGCGTGGAAAACGTGACGGCCATCGCCGAAATCGTCTCCGACTATCCAAACGTGCCGCTGATCCTCGATCCCTTCATTTCGGCGCTGCCGGAACAGGGCATGGACGACGAGGACATCCTCACCGCCGTGCGCCAGCTGCTGATCCCGCAAACGACCCTGCTGGTGCTCTCGCCGGTGGAACTGGAGCGCCTGGCCGAGACCTGGCGCGACGCCGACCCGGACGACACCCTGCAAAACGACGTCGATTACCTGGTGGCGCTGGGCTGCGAATACGTGCTCGTCACCGGCATGCCGGCCGATGCCAGCAAGTCCGGCACGGGCGAAGGCAAGCTGCGCGCCAATACCCTGTTCGGCGAGGACGGCGTGGTGCGCCACGACGAATGGCAGCACTTGCCAGGCATCTTCAACGGCGCCGGCAGCACCCTGTCGGCGGCGGCCACCGCCCTGCTGGCCCTGGCCGAAAACGAAGACGACGTGCCGCAAGTGGTCGTGGCGGCGCAGGAATTCACGGCCGGCGCGCTGGCGCACGCGCAGCGCCACGGCATGGGCAAGCTGGTGCCGAACCGGCTGTTCCGGCAGCAGCGCCAGCGCGGCGCCCAATAATCCCGTCCAGACAAACACAGACGACACAGACAACGATCCACTCTCAAGGCACGATTATCATGACGACGACTTCACAGAACGACATCCTGTTTGCCCGCGCACAAAAAACCACGCCAGGCGGCGTCAACTCGCCCGTGCGCGCCTTCCGCTCCGTGGGCGGCACGCCGCGCTTCATCACGCGCGCCGAAGGCCCGTACTTCTGGGACGCGGACGGCAAGCGCTATATCGACTACATCGGCTCGTGGGGCCCGGCCATCGTCGGCCACGCCCATCCGGAAGTGGTAAAGGCGGTGCAGGATGCGGCCGCGCTGGGCCTGTCGTTCGGTGCGCCGACCGAAGGCGAAGTGCTGATGGCCGAGGAAATCACGCGTCTGGTGCCGTCGATCGAGCAGGTGCGCCTGGTGTCGTCGGGCACGGAAGCGACCATGAGCGCCCTGCGCCTGGCGCGCGGCGCCACGGGACGCGACAAGATCGTCAAGTTCGAAGGCTGCTACCACGGCCACGCCGATTCGCTGCTGGTCAAGGCGGGCAGCGGCCTGCTCACCTTCGGCAACCCGACGTCGGCCGGCGTGCCGGAAGATTTTGTCAAGCACACCCTGGTGCTCGACTATAACAACGTGGAACAGCTGAAGGACGCCTTCGACAGCTTCGGCGCGGAGATCGCCTGCGTCATCGTCGAACCGGTGGCCGGCAACATGAACCTGGTAAAAGCCACGCCAGAATTCCTGCAGGCGATGCGCGAGCTGTGCACGCAGCACGGCGCTCTGCTCATTTTCGATGAAGTCATGTGCGGCTTGCGCGTGGCCCTGGGCGGCGCGCAGGCGCTGTACGGCATCCAGCCCGACCTCACCGCGCTGGGCAAGGTGATCGGCGGCGGCATGCCGGTGGCGGCCTTCGGCGGCAGCGCGGCGCTGATGCACAACATGGCGCCGCTGGGCGCCGTCTACCAGGCCGGCACCTTGTCCGGCAACCCGGTCGCCGTGGCGGCCGGCATGGCCACCCTGAAACTGATCCAGCAACCGGGCTTCTACGAGCAGCTGGGCGCCACGGCCAAGCGCCTGACCGAAGGCCTGACCGCCGCCGCCAAGGAAGCGGGCGTGGTGTTCTGCGCCGACTACATCGGCGGCATGTTCGGCATCTATTTCAGCGAAACGCCGCCGACCAGCTACGCGGAAATGATGGCGGGCGACCGCAGCAAGTTCAACGCCTTCTTCCACGCCATGCTGGACGAAGGCGTGTACTTCGCGCCCGCCGCCTTCGAGGCGGGCTTCGTCTCGGCGCAGCACGATGACGCCGTCATCGACGCCACCATCGCTGCCGCGCGCAAGGTGTTTGCCAAGCTGGCGTAAGGTTATACGGTCGCGGTGTCCATCACCGCGGCCACCAGCGCCGGCAGCCTGGCCATGTCGTTGAACACGACATGCGCACCGGCCGCTTTCAACCTATCTTCCTGGCCGGCGGCGATATGCCCGCCGCCGATGAATCCCAATACCGTCATGCCCGCCGCCACGGCGGCCGTCACGCCCGTCACGCTGTCTTCCAGCACCAGGCACTGGCTCGGCGGCACGCCAAACGCGGCAGCCGCCGCCAGGTAGACGCCCGGATGCGGCTTGGCATGACCCACCAGGTCGGGCGTAAACACGCGCTTGTCGAACAGCGGCGCCATGCTGGTCCGTTCGAGTGCCGACAGCACGCGCGCGCTGACGCTGTTCGAGGCCACGGCCTTGGGCAGCGCAATGGCGGCCAGCGCCTGCGCCACGCCGGGCACGGCGCGCAATTGCGCGTCGCAAGCGGCATCGACGGCGTTGCCGATGGCCATGATCTCGTCGGCCGGCAATTGCGGCAAGCCCAGTTCCTTGTAGATATCCTGCATCAGCGGCACCAGGCGCTGGCCCAGGCGCGGCTCGATCAAGCCTTGCAGGGTGACGCCCTCGGGCAGGTTCTGCAGGCGTGGCCCCAGCAACTCCAGCAGCGCTTGCAGGGCCACGGCTTCGCTGTCGATCAGCACGCCATCGCAGTCGCTGATCAGATGGGTGAAGCGCGGTGGGGTGATGGCGGTATCAGGCATGGACTCTCCAGAAGACAACGGTGACGGGAAATGCGGCGGCCGGCCGGCCAAGGCTGGCATCGCAACGATCATAGGTGGAACAGGCGGACGCTGCCACGCAGAAAACGGCTCAATGACGATACTTTTCTGCAAAAGGCAGACTACGGGGAAAAGACTGGCTCAGCACAGGCAACGTAGATACCAATTCAATACCACGCAATACCAGTGATTATCGCTGATTTTTGGATTTGCTGCGCTCGCCTTGAAACCGGGACGCGGGAGCGTCCCGGCGATGCTGCTTATTTCAGCCAGCCGCGGTGGCGGAAGTACAGGAAGGGCGCGATGGCGCTGGTGATCATCAAGCCCCAGGCCCATGGATAGCCGAACGACCATTCCAGCTCCGGCATCAGCTTGAAGTTCATGCCGTACACGCTGGCGATCAGGGTAGGCGGCAGGAAGGCCACGCTGGCCACCGAGAATATCTTGATGATCTTGTTCTGGTTGATGTTGATGAAGCCGACGGTGGCGTCCATCAGGAAGTTGATCTTGTCGAACAGGAACGAGGTGTGGCCATCGAGCGATTCGATGTCGCGCAAAATCTGGCGCGCTTCCTCGAACTGCTCGGAATTGAGCAAACGGCCGCGCATCAGGAAGCTCACGGCGCGGCGCGTATCCATCATGTTGCGGCGGATACGGCCATTCAAATCTTCCTCGTGGGCAATGGCATTCAGCGCTTCGGCCGCGTGCGCATCGGTAAATTCCTTTTGCAGCACGCGCGTGCTGACTTCTTCCAGGTTCTGGTAGATGCCTTCGAGCACGTCGGCCGAATATTCGGCATCGGTGGCGTACAGGTCGAGCAGCACGTCCATGTAGTCGGCAATCGAGCCGGGCCGCGAACGGGCGCGCATGCGCACCAGGCGGAACACGGGCAAGTCGTCCGTATGCATGGAAAACAGGATCTTGCGGGCCAGGATGAAGGCCACGGTGATGACGCGCGACGGGCCGTCGTCCTCTTCGCGCAAGAAATCCGTGCGCAGGTGCAAGTCGCCGTTTTCCGCTTCGTAATAGCGGGCCGACGCCTCAATATCCTTGACTTCGTCTTCGCCCGGCAGGGTGACGTTGTAGATGGCCTTGACCCAGGCCCGTTCATCATCGGTGGGGTCGGTCAGGTCGACCCACACCGGTTCGGCATTTTCGAGGTCTGCGCGGCTGTCGATCGGCACCTGGTTGAGCCGGCCATTCTGTAATACAAAGACATTGATCATGCGCGCTCTCAGCCGGATGTGGGGTTATCGTGATGTGCTGGCGCTGGCGCCAAAAATGAAAACAGCGCAAGTGTACCCGCAAAGGCCTTTTCACGACCACCCCCGGCACGGCTTTTTCACGGAAAAAGTGCGGCGGTGCACCAAGGGAGGCGATTAAGATGCTGCGCCGCAATAGTGCCAATCAGGCAGCTTTAACTTTATGCAAAGGAATCGCCCCGCCATCAAGGCAATTCCGCCGCCCCCATGCGGCGCAGGATGACGCCCGTACGCCGGTTCAGATAACCGGTGTCGCGGTGGCGGTCGTAAAAGCGGGGGTTCGGCAGCATCACGGCCAATTTCGCCGCCTGCGCCGCGCTCAAGCCCGCCGCGCTGACCTTGTAATAGTGGCGTGCGGCCGCCTCGGCGCCGAAGGTGCCCGTGCCAAATTCCACCACGTTCAGATAAATCTCGAAAATGCGCTGCTTTTCCATCAGGTTTTCCAGCATATACGTGATGATCAGTTCCTGGCCCTTGCGCACATAGCTGCGCGAACCGGACAGGAACAGATTCTTCGCCAGCTGCTGCGTGATGGTGGAGCCGCCCGCCACGACTTTCTGCTTCTTGCTGTTCTTTTCATATGCCTTTTGCAAGGCTTCCCAGTCCACGCCTTCGTGCTCGGAAAAATTCGCGTCTTCCGAGGCGATGATGGCCCGTTTCAGATTGTTCGAAATGCGGTTGTACGGCACCCACGTCTGCTGGATCGTGGCATTCGGATTCTTTTCCTGCAAGACAGACAACTGTTCGCGCATGAAAGCCGTGCTGGAGGGGTTATGGTCGACCCACCACCAGATTTGCAGGAAGAAATACAGTTGCACGACGATGAAGGCCAGCACGGGCACGATGAACAGCCACTTGATCCAGCCGTAGCCACGGCCGCTCTTGCGCGTGCCCTTCTTGCCGGCGCTCACAGGCTGCCCCGCAATTGCGCCAGCAAATCCTGCGTCTGCGGCCGCACGCCGCGCCACACGTAAAACGCTTCGGCCGCCTGCTCCACCAGCATGCCCAGGCCGTCGCGCACCTGCGCGCCATGCTGGGCGGCAAAATCCATGAAGACGGTGGGCCGGGCGCCGTACATCATGTCCAGCGCCAGGGTGCGGCTGCCGAAGATACCGGGCGGCACGGGCGGCAAGTCGCCCGCCAGGCTGGCCGAGGTGGCATTGATGACGATATCGAAGACGCCTTCCGGCTGCGTGAAAGCACCGGCGCGCAGTTGCTCGGGGTGCGCCAGCGCGTCGGCAAACTGCGCCACCAAAACCTCGGCCGTGGCCACGGTGCGGTTGGCAATGAACATTTCCTGCGGCCCCTGTTCCAGCAAGGGCAGCACGACGCCGCGCGCCGCGCCGCCCGCGCCCAGCAGCAGGACGCGCTTGCCGGCAATGCTCACGCCCGCGTTGCGCACGATGTCGGCCACCAGGCCCGCGCCATCGGTATTGTCGCCAAGAATGGTGTCGCCATCGAAACGCAGGGTATTGACGGCGCCGGCGGCCCTGGCCCGCGGCGTCAGCGCGGTGGCCAGCGCGCACGCGTCGAGCTTGAAGGGCACCGTCACGTTCGCGCCCTTGCCGCCCTCGGCGGCAAACGTGCGGGCCGCCAGCGCGAAGCCGTCGAGCGGAGCCAGGCGGCGCTCGTAGACCAACGCTTGTCCTGTCTGCAGGGCAAACGCGGCGTGGATCAGGGGGGACTTGCTGTGGGCGATGGGATTGCCGAAGACGCAATATTGATCGGGGTTCATCTCTTGCTTGTTCAATTGCTGCCGCCAGTCAGGTTAGCTTCCATTTTTTCTTCGCGGGTAAATTTGAAACGGGTGATGACGACCCACAGGTCATCTTTATCACTCGACAACATATTCGGTGGGAAACGGCCGAACGGCGCCGCGCGGCGCACGATGGCCAGGGCTGCCGCGTCCAGCGCGGGATTACCCGAGCTTTTTTCCACGCGGACGCCGCCCTCTTTCTGGTAAATCGTGCCGTCCTGGAAGATGGGGATGTAGACGACCAGTTCGCCATACATCTTGCGGCCATTGTTTTGCGGGAAATTCAGGGTGCCGATTTCCTCGATACGCTTTTGCAAGGTCTTGTAATACATGGCATAGCCGACCTCCTGCGTACTGGGCGTAATAAAGGTCTTGCGCGGGCGCTTGTTCTGGTCTTCCACGGTCTGGCTGATCTCGGCTGCCATGCGGGCGATGGCCTTGCTGCTTTCCATCAAGTCCGAACCGGAGGCCAGGGGATTGGGCTTGTCTTTTTCCGTGACGGGCGCGGCGCTGTAGGGCGTCGCCTTGGCCGCCTGCGTCAGCAGTTCCTGCTGCTTCTGCTCCAGCTCGGCGATGCGCCGGGCGCTGGCCTTGACGCTGTCGCCCTCTTCCACCTTGCGCATGTCGGGCAAGGGCGACTTGGCGCGGCCCTTGTCGGCCTGGCCACCACCGTCGAGGTTGGCTTGTGCCAGGGCATCGGCCTTCAGCGGCTTGTCCGCATGCTTGGCATTGACCAGTATTACTTCCAGGCCGGGATCGGTGGCGACGGCCCGCTGCGGGGGCGGGGCGACAAAATGCATCGCCAGCAAGGCGCCGTGCGCCAGCAGCGATACCGCCACGGCGATCATCAGGAAACGATTCTCTCGGAAAGACTTCACGCGCAACCCAGTTAGCAACAAGCACACCATACAAGATGGCTGAATTCTACGTCAAAGGGCGACGCGGGAAACAGTTTTAGTCCCGTTTTTCACGCCGCCCCGCAGCCTTACTTGACCTCGGGCTCGCTGACCACGTCTTCGCTGGCCAGTTCCGCCACTTCCGCGTCCGCGTCGCTGACCTGGTTCGCCGCTTCCGGCGAGGCCTCCGCCGCCGCGTCGCCCTCTTCCGCGCCTTCGTCGTCCGATTCCTCTTCGTAGTCGAGCTCGGCATCGGCCGCCGCATCGGGCACGGCGGCGATTTCCAGCAAGCGCGCTTCGATGCTCAGGTCGACTTCATCCCAGCGCAAGAGATCCAGCTTGACCTGCGCACCGCGCGCCACCGATGGCATGCCCGGCAGCTTGATGACCAGCGGAATGTCGACCAGGCGCAAAATCTCGTCTTTCAGCACGACGGCATCGACCTGGCGCGCGTTTTCCTGGTGCAGCCAGCGCAAGCACCAGTAGCGTTCCATATTCGACTGGAAATCGCCATACGCTGCATACGCGGCGTCGAAGGCCGAGACGATGGCGAACAGGTTCGCATCGCGCGGCTTGAACGGGGCCACCAGCGGCGCCGTCACGCCATGCTCGGCGCAGGCGATGATTTGCCACTGGTTCACCAGGTCCGTGTAGCGGCGCAAGGGCGAGGTGCTCCACGCGTATTGATCCACGCCCAGGCCCTGGTGCGGCGCCGCATGGGTGACCATGCGCACCTGCATCTTTGCCGCCCAGCTATTGCCGCTGCCGCCGCCCTGGCTGCGGTAGATGCCGGGCACGCCATGGTCGTGCAGCATCTTGCCCCAGGTACTGTTGGCAAAAATCATCAATTCGGCGACGATCTTGTCCAGCGGCGCGCCACGCTTGCGGCGCGCCACGGTGACGATGTCGTTTTCCACATAAAAGTTGAAATCGACGCGGTTATTCTGTTCCGGCTTCAGGCCGAACGCTTCGCGCTTCTTCATGCGGCCCTGTTCCAGCTGCTGCGCCCATTGCCACAGCACAGCGAAATCGGCCTTGTGCGGATAGTATCCCTCGCCGCTGGCCAGGGTTTCCTCGTTGACCAGGTCGTCGAGCTGGTTATGGCGCAAGTTGCTGGCGATCGGCACCAGTTCGGCGCGCGTCTGCGTGCTGACCACGGCCCAGTCGGCTTTCGGGTCCAGAGTGGCGTACAGCGACAGGGCCGGGCACGTCGTGCCTTCCGCCAGGGTAAACGCATTGACGATTTCGTCCGGCAGCATGGTGATCTTGTCGCCCGGCATGTAGACGGTCGACATGCGCTGGCGCGCCATCTTGTCGATCACGTCTTCCGGACGGATGCCCAGGCCCGGCGCAGCGATGTGTATACCCACTTTCACGGTGCCATCCGGTAACGGTTGCACGGAGAAGGCATCGTCGATCTCGGTCGTGGTCACGTCGTCGATCGAGAAGGCGGCCACGTCGGCCAGCGGCAGCTTGGCCGTCACGGCGGGCACGGGCACGGTGGGGAAACCGGCGCCTTTCGGGAAGTTTTCGAAGAGGAACTTCGACAGGTGCAAGTCTTTCGGCGAAGCGATACCACCGACAGCCAGCATCAGGCGCGGCGGCGTCGTGTGCAATTCCGTGCACGCCGCTTCCAGCGCCTTGTATTCAATCGTGTTCTTGTCCGGCTTGAACAGCAATTGCAGCACCATGGGCTGCATCGAGGCGGGCAAGCGGTTCTGTTTCAGCTCTTCCACATAGCCTGCCTGCACCAGGGCCTGCTGCTTTTTCTTTTCGATGCCGGCCAATGCCGCCTTCAAGGACGCTTCCGGCGCCGCCTTGTAGCGGCCACGGCCCTTCTTGTAGAAATACACGGGCGCCGAATGCAGGGCGAGGATCAAGCCGGCCGCTTCCGGCGGCAAGGGGGCATGGCCGAAATACTCGGCGCCCAGCTCGGCAAAGCCGAACTCGTCTTCGCCCGCCACTTCCCACAGGAAATCGAGATCGATCTCGGCGGCAACAGCCTTGGCTTGCTCGAGCAACTCGGCCGGGGCCGGCTTTTCATACTGCAGCAGCACGTCCTTGACCTTGACCTTGGTGCGCTTGCCGCTGGCCATCTCGACCTGATACGCTTCACCCGCTTGCGACAGGACCGTGCCGACCTTGAAATCGCCGGATTCTTCAAAAAATAGATTCATTGTTATGCTTTGTTTATTAGTGTGTCGGTTGCAGCGGTGCGAGCGACGGACGTCAACTCGAGCACCGCCGGCAAAAATACTTCGGTTACCAGCAGCAATCCCTGGTGACGCTGGTACAGGCAGCGGCGGGCAAAAAACAGCGACTTGGCATCAAAGCGCCTCCCTTCCAATGCCAGTGCCGCCTGCGCCCTCTGCACCAGCGGATGGCCGGCGCGCAAACGGGCAAATTCCAGTGCACCGCGGCGTACCATGCGGTCGCCAAACAGCGTCGTGCCCAGCGAACGCTCGCCCAGCGCGGAAAACAAAGGCCAGTCCGTGGCCGTCGCCTGCATGGGCACGACGGTATGGCCAAACACGGCCGGTCTGTTATCACAACGCAACAGCACTTCGCGCTCCCATACCCGGCCCGCACGGTGCAAACCAATGATGGCGGCCTCGTCGCTCAAGCAGCGTGCCGTTTCCTGATGCAAACATTGCACGCGGAACGCCTGGCTATGCGCTTTCAGCTTGGCCGTCAGCGAACCGCCGCCCGTGAGCCAGTGGCGCAAGGCCGGCGGCGCATTGACGGCGTTCACGTGCGCATGCCATTGCGCCTGCCGCAGCGAACCCGGCCTCACTGGGCAGAGTCCGCGTCGATGCCGCAAAAGGCCAGCACGGGCGCCAGGTATGCGGCAAATTCGCTGATGCCATGGTCGCTGCCGTCGATGACGCACTGCCGCGCACCCTGATAATGCGCCACCATGTCGCGGTAGTCGAGCACTTCATCGCCGGTGGCGGCAATCAGGAAATAGCGTTGCGGCTTAGTAATTTTCTCTACAGCAAAGGTTCCCAGCTCGGCGATGTATTCGCGCTTGAACTCGAATGGCTTGTCCGAATGAAACTCCGTCGTCACGCCCACATGCTGCTCCAGGTCGATCAGGGGCACGATGGCAGGATTGAGCAGCACGGCGCGGCAACCGAGCCGCTCGGCCAGCCAGGTGGCGTAATAGCCGCCCAGCGAGGAGCCGATAATCGTCAGGTCGGCCGGCGCCGCATCCTTGACCAGCGACAGGGCCAGCTCGATGGCCAGCTTGGGCGAGGCCGGCAATTGCGGGCACAGCCACTGTGCTTCGCGGCCCAGCGCCTGCATCTGCGCGGCCAGCAGGCGCGACTTCATCGACAGCGGCGACGAGCGAAATCCATGCAGGTACAGAATCATCGGCCCAGCGCCTCCAGCAATTTCTGGTGCACGCCGCCAAAGCCGCCGTTGCTCATGACCACGATCTGGTCGCCTGGACGGGCGCTGGCGGCCACGGCGGCCACGAGGGTATCGATGTCTTCATAGGCGCTGGCAATCTTGCCCAGCGGCGCCAGCGCGTCGCCCAGGCTCCAGCCCAGCGCGGCATGGCTGCCAAAACCGAATACCAGGTCCGCATCCTTGAGGCTGCCCGGCAACGCCTCTTTCATGGCGCCCAGCTTCATGGTGTTCGAGCGCGGTTCCAGCACGGCCAGGATGCGGCCGCTGCTGCCAATTTTTTGGCGCAAGCCGCCCACGGTGGTGGCAATGGCCGTTGGATGGTGCGCAAAATCGTCGTACACGGTAATGTCGTTGACGACGCCGCGCACTTCCATGCGGCGCTTGACGCTCTCGAACGTGGCCAGCGAGGCGCACGCCTGGGCAATGGGCACGCCCACGTGGCGCGCGGCGGCGATGGCCGCCAGCGCATTGCTGCGGTTGTGCTTGCCCGTGAGCGCCCAGGCCACATGGCCTTCCTGCTGGCCATTGAAGAAGACGTCGAAGCTGCCGTCGGCCTGCTCTTGCAGTTGCCAGTGAGCATCTTGACCAAAACTTTCCTGTTCGCTCCAGCAGCCGCGCGCCAGCACGCGCTGCAGCGATGCTTCGTCGCCGTTGTACACCAGGCGGCCGATGCCGGGCACGGTGCGCACCAGATGGTGGAATTGCGTCTCGATCGCGTGCAGATCGGGGAAGATGTCGGCGTGATCGTATTCCAGGTTATTCATGACGGCCGTCTTCGCGTGGTAATGCACGAACTTGCTGCGCTTGTCGAAGAAGGCCGTATCGTATTCGTCGGCTTCGATGACGAAGAAGTCCGACTCGGCGCTCTTGCCGTCGATCTTGCCGGACAGGCGCGCGGAAATGCCAAAATTCATCGGCACGCCGCCGATCAAAAAGCCCGGCGCGTAGCCAGCGTCTTCGAGTATCCAGGCCAGCATGGCTGATGTTGTCGTCTTGCCATGCGTACCGGCCACGGCCAGCACCCACCGATTGCGCAGGATGTGTTCGCCGATCCATTGCGGGCCCGATACATAGGGCAGGCTGCGGTTGAGGATTTCTTCCACCAGCGGGTTGCCGCGCGAGACGACATTGCCAATCACATACAAATCCGGGTTCAGCTTGGTCTGTTCCGGATCGAATCCTTGGATCAGTTCGATTCCCTGCGATTCCAGCTGAGTGCTCATCGGCGGATAGACGTTGGCATCGCAACCGGTGACTTTATGGCCGGCTTCCTTGGCCAGGACAGCCAGGCCGCCCATGAAGGTACCGCAAATACCGAGAATATGAATATGCATGTGATCAGTGCGAAAGGTGCACGCTTAAGTAAGTAAGACGGTGAGATAAAAAACAGCAAGTGCAGGATTTTACCTGACGCCATGACTTTTTCCGCTTCGGAGTATCATCTCGCTCATGACGAACGATGCATTTGACGATAGCGCGCAGTTGCGCCTGGAAATCGCCGCCGCTGCCGCGCGCCTCGTGGCGCAGGATGGCGCCGACTATGGCAGCGCCAAGCGCAAGGCGGCGCGGCAAGTCCTCGGTGACGCGCCGAACCTGACCAATGTACTGCCTGACAACGACATGATCGAAGAACAGGTGCGGCAATACAATGCCCTGTTCCTGGCCGACAGCCAGCCGGCACGGCTGTTCCAGCTGCGCACGATTGCGCTGCAGGTCATGGAAGCGTTGCAACAATTTCATCCCCTGCTCAGCGGCCCCGTGCTCAATGGCACGGCCGGCCCCCACGACGAGATCTATTTGCAGCTGTTTGCCGAGAGCGCCAAGGAAATCCACATCTTCCTGCTGAATAAAAATGTCGTGCTCGACATGTCGGAAAGCCCGCATTTCAAGGGAGCACGTTATGATGCGGTCGAGACAGCCAGTTTCTTGTGGAAAAACGAAGGCGTGCACGCCGCCATGTATGAGCTCGACGATATGCGCGGCGCGCTGAAAGCCAAGGCCGACGGCAAGGTGCTGCGCACCGATATCGCCGGGCTCCGCAGCCTGCTGGCCGCCAGCCTTGCCGATGGCGTGCCGGCCGCCGACTAACATTGATATAGATAAAGTTATGACAAAAAAGAATTGGATCGCCTGCGCCATCGTCGCGCTGATGTTTGGCGGCATGGGCGCCTACGTCGGTTTAAGCAAGGAAAAAGCGAAAGCAGCGGGACCGCTGACGACCACGATCGCGCCAGGCGCGACGGGCCCCGTCAACGAGCTGTATGCGCTGTCCTTGCCGGACGCGGCGGGCGCCACGCAAGCCTTGTCGCAATGGAAAGGCAAGAATTTGCTGGTCAATTTCTGGGCGCCGTGGTGCCCTCCTTGCGTGGAAGAAATGCCGGAGTTATCCGAAGTGCAAGGCCACTATGCGGCAAAAAACCTGCAGGTGATCGGCATCGGCATCGATTCGGCCAGCAATATTGCCACTTTTGCCAGCAAATTCAAGATTGCCTATCCCGTGTATGTCTCCGGCATGAGCGGCACCGACCTGTCGCGCCATTTTGGCAATGCCACGGGCGGTTTGCCCTTTACGGTGCTGATCGGCGCCGATGGCGAAGTCAAAAAGACCTATCTGGGCCGCTTGAAATTTGATCAGTTGCGCGCCGATCTGGATAAATTGTAAATTCGGAGCGTGCTTTTTTCTCTTGCCAATGCGTATCTTTGGCGGCAAAATGCGGAACTTTCGCTAAAACGGTCTTCCATACATGGCAAAAAACCTCCTTCTGCTCAACGGTCCCAACCTGAATTTGCTGGGAACGCGCGAGCCTGAGGTCTACGGCGCCAGCACCTTGGCCGATATCGAGCAGGCAGCAATGGCGCAAGCCATGGCGGCCGGTGCCGACCTGGTCTGCTTTCAAAGCAACCACGAAGGCGCGCTGATCGACCGCATCCATGCCGCGCGAGCGGAAGGGATCGATGCCATCGTCATCAATCCGGGCGGCCTGACCCATACCAGCGTTGCCTTGCGCGATGCGCTGGCCGGGGTCGCCATCCCGTTCGTGGAAGTCCATATCTCGAATATTTATCAACGCGAAACGTTTCGACATCACTCATTTCTCAGCGCGATCGCGCAGGGGACGATCTGCGGGCTAGGTATCGATGGATATCGGTTTGCCATCGACTTTGCGCTTAAAAAACGTTAATCTACGCGATCTGCACGCATTTAGCGCGGCGATAGGCTCTTGGACATCACCGCATCACTCATAAAACAAACTACATTCCTAGGGGTTTTACATGGATCTACGAAAACTCAAGACCTTGATCGACCTGGTCGCCGAATCGGATATCGCAGAGCTGGAAGTTACCGAAGGCGAAAGCAAGGTTCGCATCGTCAAATCGTCGGCCATGCCGCAAAACCAGATGGTCATGATGCAGCCGCAAGGCATGCAAGCCCAATACCAGCCAGCCGCGCCAGCCGCCGCTCCCGCTGCGGCACCTGCCGTCGTGGTCGCCGCCGAGCCAACGGGCTATGTGGTCAAGTCGCCGATGGTCGGCACCTTCTACCGTTCCTCCGCTCCTGGCAGCGCCGCCTATGTTGAAGTGGGCTCGACCGTCAAGGAAGGTGATACCCTGTGCATCATCGAAGCGATGAAGCTGCTGAATGAAATCGACTCCGATAAAGCCGGCGTCGTGACCCAGATCCTGGTCGAAAACGGCCAACCGGTCGAATTCGGTCAACCCTTGTTTGTGATCGGCTAAAACCCAGTCCACACGGCCGGCAACGGCCGTTTGCAGTTTTAGCCCCTCACACTTGTTGTTTCGCCGGCTCGCCGGCTCTCACAGACATACGCGAACCTACCATGTTTGAAAAAATCCTGATTGCCAACCGTGGTGAAATTGCCCTCCGTATTCAGCGCGCCTGCCGCGAAATGGGCATTAAAACGGTTGTAGTCCACTCCGAAGCCGACAAGGACGCGAAATACGTCAAGCTGGCCGACGAATCCGTTTGTATCGGCCCGGCACAGTCGACCCTGAGCTACCTGAACATGCCCGCCATCATCAGCGCCGCTGAAGTGACGGATGCGCAAGCGATTCACCCAGGCTATGGCTTCCTGTCGGAAAATGCCGACTTTGCCGAACGCGTCGAGAAATCGGGCTTCGTCTTCATCGGTCCCCGCTCCGAATCGATCCGCCTGATGGGCGATAAAGTATCGGCCAAGCAAACCATGATCAAGGCTGGCGTACCGTGCGTACCCGGCTCCGAAGGCGCGTTGCCGGACGATCCGAAAGCGATCGTGCAAATTGCCCGCAAGATCGGCTACCCGGTCATCATCAAGGCCGCCGGCGGCGGTGGCGGACGCGGCATGCGCGTGGTGCACACGGAAGCGGCCCTGATCAACGCCGTGGCGATGACCAAGACGGAAGCGGGCACCGCTTTCGGCAACCCTGAAGTGTATATGGAGAAGTACCTGGAAAATCCGCGCCACGTGGAAATCCAGATCCTCGCCGACGAACACAAGAACGCCGTCTGGCTGGGCGAGCGCGACTGCTCCATGCAGCGCCGCCACCAGAAAGTGATCGAAGAAGCACCGGCGCCGGGCATCCCGCGCAAACTGATCGAGAAAATTGGCGACCGTTGCGCCGAAGCATGCCGCAAGATCGGCTACCGCGGCGCCGGCACGTTTGAATTCCTGTACGAAAACGGCGAGTTCTATTTCATTGAAATGAATACCCGCGTGCAAGTGGAGCATCCCGTCACCGAGATGATCACCGGCATCGACATCGTGCAGGAACAGATCCGCATCGCCGCCGGCGAAAAACTGCGTTTCCGCCAGCGCGACGTCTTGCTGTCGGGTCACGCCATCGAGTGCCGCATCAATGCGGAAGACCCGTTCAAGTTCACGCCATCGCCAGGCAAGATCGTGTCCTGGCATGCGCCGGGCGGCCCTGGCATCCGCGTCGACTCGCACGCCTACGCCGGCTACTATGTGCCGCCGCATTACGACTCGATGATCGGCAAAGTGATCGCTTACGGCGCCACGCGCGAACAAGCGATCCGCCGCATGCAGATCGCCCTGTCCGAAATGGTGGTCGAAGGCATCAACACGAATATCGCCCTGCACCGCGAACTGATGATCGACGCGCGCTTCATCGAAGGCGGCACCAACATTCACTATCTGGAACAGAAGCTGGCCGACATGCCGGACCTGGGCAAGAACCTGAATGGCGGCAGCCCCAGCATCGCCAAGAAGTCCGAAATCAAGGCGGGCGCATGAGCTGGACGGAAATCGTCATCGAAATCGCCCGTGACAACGCCGAGGCCATGTCCGACGCGTTGATGGAAGCGGGTGCCCTGTCGGTATCGGTGGAAGACGCCGATGAAGGCACGGATGCCGAGCAGCCGCTGTTTGGCGAGCCCGGCATGGAACCGAAGGAAGCGGCGTGGGAACGCAGCCGCGTGGTGGCGCTGACGGACGTCGACGCCGACCAGGCCGCCATCGTGGCCGCCGCTGCGCAAGCGGTCGGCATGACGGAAGTGCCCGCCTTTAGCATGCGCCCCGTGGAAGAGCAGGACTGGGTGCGTTTGACCCAGTCGCAATTCGCACCGATTCACATCGGCAAGAATATCTGGGTCGTGCCCAGCTGGCACGAGGCACCGGATCCAAGCGGTCTGATCCTGGAACTGGACCCGGGCCTGGCCTTCGGCACGGGCAGCCATCCGACCACGCGTCTGTGCATGGAATGGCTGGAAGCCCATCCGGCCCCAGGCAAGACCGTGCTCGACTACGGTTGCGGTTCCGGCATCCTGGCCATGGTGGCCAAGAAACTCGGTGCGCAAACGGTGGCCGGCGTCGACATCGACCCGCAAGCGATCGAATCGGCGCGCGACAATGCCGAGCGCAACCAGTGCGAGATCGAATATTTCTTGCCAGACACGTTTGCCACGTCGGCACACGCCACGGCCAAGTTTGACATCGTCGTCGCCAATATCCTGTCGAGCCCATTGAAGCTGATGGCGCCGATGCTCTCGGGCCGTGTCGCCGACGGCGGCGCCCTGATCCTGTCCGGCGTGCTGGCGCGCCAGGCGGAAGAAGTGGCCGCTGCCTACGCACCGTTCATCCAGCTGGGTGTATGGGCCGAGCAAGACGGCTGGGTGGCCCTGCATGGCCGCCTGGGTGCAACGCAAGCGCCTGCGCCCCGCGCGGAAGGTGCATAAGCACAGCAATGGCCCTCGCCACCAAATGCCCCCATTGCAACACGATATTTCGGGTCGCTGCTGACCAGTTGAAGTTACGTGGGGGCATCGTGCGCTGTGGCACGTGCAGGGAAGTGTTTGACGGCAATGCCGCGCTGGTCGATCCAGCCGCGGCATCGCCGTTTTTAACATCCGCTCCCGGTACTGCCGCCCCGCCGTCAAGCAGTTATCTGGCCGACAACAGCCTGCCGTCCGCCACGGACGACGAACCCATCTACTCCCTCGACTTCGACACCTCGTTTGACCCGTTTGGCATCCTGCCGGAAACGGCGAAGCTCAAGGATGACGCGGACGATGGCGAGCACATCGAGCTGGATCTCGACGTCAGCCTGCCTGAAGAGGCAGCAGCCGACGCACCACCCGAACTCCCCGAAGAAACACCGGCAGAAACACCGGCCGAGCTGCCCGAAGCACCGTTGCCCCAGCCAATGGCGCCCTTCAAGCGCCGCCAGGTCGATGACGCGCCCGCCTTTGCCACGTATTTGCGCGATAGCCGCCGCGAACCGAATCTGGAAACTGGCGCCGCAGCGGCGCCGCCCGCGACCGAAAAAGTCAGCCTGGACAAGCCCGTGCCGCCTGCGCCTGCCGCAGCCAGCCCCGCGCGCCGCGAACCCACGCTGGCCGACCATGCCTTCACGCCGCTGCCCGCCGCCGTTGCGCCGGCGCCAGCCGATGAGCAGGAAGAACCGGTCCTGCCGCCAGCCGACGACGAACCGGCTTTCGTCACCCAGGGCCGGCGCCGCGAACAGAGCAGCAAGGCCCTGCGCGTGGCCATGGCCGCCGGCTCGGTGGTACTGCTGCTTTTATTATTCCTGCAGGTAATGACCACCTTCCGCAATCCGCTGGCGGCGCAATTTCCGCAGTGGAAGCCGACCCTGGTCACGCTGTGCAAGCTCAGCGGCTGCCAGGTCGACTTGCCGGCGCAGATCGAGGCGCTGGCCATCGAGCAGGGCGAGCTGCAGACCCTGAAGGAACAGACGTTTTCCTACGTCTCGCTGCTGCGCAACCAGAGCCGCAGCGTGCAAGCCTGGCCCAGCATCGAACTGATCCTCAACGACGCGAACGACAAGCCCCTCTTGCGCCGCGTGATCGCGCCGCGCGACTATCTGCCGGCCACTATCGACGTGAACGCGGGGTTTGCGCCGCGCTCGGAACAAACCATCAAACTGTATTTTGCATTAGACCAGCTCACGGCGTCTGGCTACCATATCGCCATCTTTTACCCTTAACAGGCACTATCATGACCAAAACATCGCTGATCTGCGGCTCGCTTGCCACCGACACCATCATGCAATTCCCTGGCCGCTTCGGCGAATCCCTGCTGGCCGACCAGCTGCACAAGGTGAACGTCTCCTTCCTCGTGCCCACCATGCGCACGGAGTTCGGCGGCTGCTCGGGCAACATCGCCTATAGCCTGAAAATGCTGGGCGGCGACCCGCGCATCGTCGGCGTGATGGGGCAAGACAGTGCCGCCTACCTGGAGCGCCTGCAAAAGCTGGGCATTTCCACCGCCAACATCCTGATCAAGGCCGACAGCTACAACGCGCAGTGCTTCGTCACGGCCGATGCGGACAATAATCAGATCAACGCCTTCCACCCGGGCGCCATGTCGTTCGCGCATGAAAACCCGATCGCCAATGCAGGCCCGGCCAAGGTCGCCATCATTTCGCCGGACGGCGACCAGGGCATGCTCAAGCACGCCGCCGACCTGGCCGAGCTGGGCATTCCCTTCATGTTCGATCCGGGCCAGCAGTTGCCACGCTTCAATGGCGAACAGTTGATCGACTTCATCAACAAGGCCACGTATGTGTCGGCCAACGATTATGAGATGGAAATGTTGATGGAACGCACGGGCTTGACCCTGCCGGACATCGCCAGCCGCCTGGAAGCGCTGATCGTCACGCGTGGCGAAAAAGGTTCGGAGATCTATACGGACGGCAAGCGCATCGACATTCCAGTCGTGACCGCCAAGGAAGTGCTGGACCCGACCGGCTGCGGCGACGCCTACCGTGCCGGCTTGCTGTTCGGCATCACCAACGACCTGGGCTGGGAAACCAGCGGCCGTCTGGCCAGCCTGCTGGGCGCCATCAAGATCGCTACCCAGGGCGCGCAAAACCATGTGTTTACGCCGGAGAGCATCGCCGAGCAGTTCGAAGCGGCATTCGGTTACCGCTATTAATATGTAGGTCGGGTTCGTGGGGGATGTCGGCTTACGCTACGCTAAGCCGACCTACGCCTCACATCACCATCATCGCAGCACAATAATCATCCCCACCAGCACTTGCGCAATCTGCAGCAGGATCAGCGCCACCAGCAGCGACAAATCCAGACTGCCCACCAGCGGCACCACCTTGCGGATCGGACGCAGCAGCGGCTCGTTCAGGGCCCGTACGAACGGCGCCAGCGGCGCATGCGGGTTGACCCAGCTGAAGATGGCTTCGATGATCAGCAAGGCCATGAAACCGTAGAGTATCCATTGCAGGAAGCGTTGCAGCGACTTGAGCAGCACAACTTCGACGGGAGCGCCGGAAATAAACAGCACCGAGCTGGCCAGCAGCACGATCAGGAAGGCGCCGATCAGGCTGGCCCAGTCATACCCGCCCACGCCCGGCACCACGCGGCGCAGGGGGCGCACCAGCCAGTCGGACAATTGAAACGTGAATTGCGCCACCGACGAGGGCGGCCGCACGCGCACCGCCTGCATCCAGAAGCGCAGCAGCAACACGCCGCCCAGCAAGGTGGCGATGGTATCAACGATCAATGTAAGGATAACGATCAGCACGACTAATTCTCCAAAAAAAAAACCGCTGTGTGATTGAGTCACACAGCGGCGTGTTGCCTCATCCAGGCACCCGTATCGTTGGAATTACGATGGGCGGGTGCTGGTTGGGAATGGCCAGGCTGCAGCCGGTGCCAACACGGTTTTTGCTACAGGTGCGATAGGTGCCGATGGCTTGGCGACAGGAGCTGCCTTCTTCGGTGCGGCCTTTTTAGGCGCGGCCTTCTTGGCGGCTGGCTTGGCGGCCACGGCGGCTGGTGCCGCTGGAGCTGCTGCCGGCGCTGCTGCTGGTGCGGCTGCCACGACTGGCGCTGCGGCTGGTTTGGCGGCAGGTTTCGCTGCTGCTTTTGCTGCCGGCTTGGCCGCTGGCTTGGCTGCAACTTTTGCTGCCGGCTTCGCTGCTACCTTGGCCGCTGGCTTGGCTGCAGGTTTTGCTGCTACCTTGGCGGCAGGTTTCGCTGCTGCTTTGGCGGCTGGCTTCGCTGCGACCTTGGCCGCTGGCTTGGCTGCCGCTTTTGCTGCCGGCTTCGCTGCCACCTTGGCTGCTGGCTTGGCTGCGGCCTTCGTTGCTGCCTTGGCTGCTGGCTTCGCCGCTACCTTGGCCGCTGGCTTGGCTGCTGCCTTAGTTGCTGGCTTGGCTGCCGGCTTCGCTGCGACCTTGGCCGCTGGCTTGGCTGCCGCTTTTGCCGCTGGCTTCGCTGCTGCTTTTGCTGCTGGCTTGGTCGCTGCCTTGGCTGCTGGCTTGGCTGCTGCCTTGGCGACGACTTTTTTCGCTGCTGGCTTGGCGGCCGCTTTGGCGGCCGGCTTCGCTGCTGCCTTGGCTGCAGGTTTCGCTGCGGCTTTTTTCACTGCTGGCTTGGCGACAGCTTTTGCTGCTGGCTTCGCTGCGGCTTTGGCGGCCGGCTTGGCTGCAGGTTTTGCTGCGGCTTTTTTCGCTGCTGGCTTGACTGCTGCCTTGGCGGCCGGCTTGGATGCTGCCTTGGCTACAGGTTTCGCTGCGGCTTTTTTCACTGCTGGCTTGGCCGCTGCTTTGGCGGCTGGTTTTGCCGCGGCTTTTGCTGCTGGCTTGGCCGCTGGTTTGGCTGCGGCTTTTTTCGCTACAGGCTTGGCTGCTGCCTTGGCTGCAGGTTTTGCTGCGGCTTTTGCTGCTGGCTTGGCCGCTGGTTTGGCTGCGGCTTTCGCTACTGGCTTGGCAGCCACTTTTGCTGCAGGCTTGGCTGCGGCTTTGGCGGCCGGTTTTGCTGCTGGTTTCGCTGCGGCTTTGGCAGCTGGTTTAGCGGCAACCGTCTTCGCTGCGGCTGCCGGCTTCTTCGCGGCAGGAGCAGCCTTGGCGGCTGGTTTCTTTACTTCTGATTTCTTAGCGGCTGTTGCCATTTGTCTCTCCTTCATCTGAGATGAGAAATTTAAGCTACAAGATTTAAACCCGTCCGACCCACCACAGGGATAGGCCAGGCGAATTATTCATCGGCACAAACGGTCGTTTGCGCTAATGAATTCGGCACCAGCTGAACTGCTGCAACTCCTCACGTTTGCAGCACTTCAGCCATCGTCGGTGCCACCCTGCTTTATCTCGCAGCTGGTGGCAAAGTCTGAATTCGGTCATTCGTTTTCGATGCCGTGCGTTTTTCGCTCCTCGCATCGCGCTCGCCACAACACCGATGCGTCAAATAAAAAACCGCCATGCCTGAAAAAATTCGGGCACGGCGGCAGACGAAAACGGTGTGGTTTTGTGCATATCCGTGTAAATCTGTATCCCTGTTTTGCGAGGTTTTTTCGCTACCGCGCTGGTTAAAAAACCCCGCATTCTAACGCTCGCATTTGCAATCTCATAAAGTACACGAAAACCTTGTCAATGCGCAACCGGCACGACACGTTTTCGCCCGCTTTTTTGCACGATACGCGTGCTATCGCACAATCGCGCGGCAAATGCCGCCGCCAGCGTCTCCGGAAATGCTTTTTCGGGTGTGCGATGCGGCCATGCGCGGCATCCGGAAATCCTGGCGCAGGCCTCGTCGCATGCACCGATGATGCGCGCATTTTTGCGCCGCCACGCACGCAAAAAAAAAGCGCCGTCACGATGACGGCGCTTGTTGGCGTAGCCTGAAAAAGGATTACTCCCAGTTCAGCGCACCACCCGTTTGATACTCGGTCACGCGGGTCTCGAAGAAGTTGCGTTCCTTCTTCATGTCGATCATCTCGCTCATCCACGGGAATGGATTTTCTTCCTGGGCGAACAGCGGCTCGATGCCGATCTGCTGCGCGCGGCGGTTGGCGATGAAGCGCAAATAGCCCTTGAACATCGGCGCGTTCAGACCCAGCACGCCGCGCGGCATGGTGTCTTCCGCGTACGCGTATTCCAGTTCCACGGCCTTCATGAACAGGTCCTTGATCTCTTCGCGGAAGGCGGCCGTCCACAGCTGCGGGTTTTCCATCTTGATCGTGTTGATCAAGTCGATGCCGAAGTTGCAGTGCATCGATTCGTCGCGCAGGATGTACTGGTACTGCTCGGCCGCGCCCATCATCTTGTTCTGGCGGCCCAGCGCCAGGATCTGCGTGAAGCCGACATAGAAGAACAGGCCTTCCATCAGGCAGGCAAACACGATCAGGGATTTCAGCAGCTTCTGGTCGTTTTCCACCGTGCCGGTGACGAAGGCCGGGTCGGTCAGGGTGTTGATGAACGGGATCAGGAATTCATCCTTGTCGCGGATCGACTTGACTTCGTTGTAGGCGTTGAATATCTCGCCTTCGTCCAGACCCAGCGATTCGACGATGTACTGGTAGGCGTGCGTGTGGATCGCTTCCTCGAACGCCTGGCGCAGCAGGTACTGGCGGCACTCGGGCGCCGTGATGTGGCGGTAGGTGCCCAGCACGATGTTGTTGGCGGCCAGCGAGTCGGCGGTAACAAAGAAGCCCAGGTTGCGCTTGACCAGGCGGCGCTCGTCGTCCGTCAGGCCGTTCGGGTTTTTCCACAGCTCGATATCGCGCTGCATGTTCACTTCCTGCGGCATCCAGTGGTTGGCGCAGCCGGCCAGGTATTTGTCCCACGCCCACTTGTACTTGAACGGCACCAGCTGGTTGACGTCCGTCTTGCCGTTGATGATGCGCTTGTCGTCGGCATTCACGCGGCGCGCCACTTGCTCGGCGTTCGCTTCGGACGGCTCGGCGCCGGCCGGCAGGTTCAATTCGGTATTTCCCAACGGCGCTTGCTGCGCCGGACGCGGCACAGCTGCCGACGTGGTTTCATCATCCCAAGACAACGACATATTCTTCTTCCTTTCCATGCCGGCGAGCCGGCGATCCGCAACAGGCCCGTTGAATCGGACAATACGGACATTGACAACATTGAATCAGCCCAGAAGTTCTGGGCTGACAACTAAAATCTTACTGGCAGGCTTCGCACTCTTCGAAACCGTCATCACCGGGACGCAGATAGCAGGCTTCGCCATCGGCGTCATCCGCCGCCGCCGCCACTACCGGCGCCACGGCCACTGCTGCTGCCGCCACAACGGCTGCCTGGGCGCTCTGTGCGCTGGCCGACATGCCGCCGTCGACTGCCACGGCGTTCAGCGCGCCCGTCTTGGAAGTCGATTTCTCCATGTGGGTGGCGGCGATGGTGCGCAGGTAGTAGGTGGTTTTCAGGCCACGCAGCCATGCCAGCTTGTAGGTCTCGTCGAGTTTCTTGCCCGAAGCGCCAGCCATGTAGATGTTCAGCGACTGGGCCTGGTCGATCCACTTCTGGCGACGCGAAGCCGCTTCCACCAGCCAGCTTGGCGACACTTCAAAGGCGGTGGCGTAGATATCGCGCAGGTCTTGCGGGATGCGGTCGATCTTCACCAGCGAGCCGTCGAAGTATTTCAGGTCGGAGATCATGACTTCATCCCACAGGTCGCGCGCCTTCAGGTCGCGCACCAGGTAACCGTTGATCTCGGTGAATTCGCCCGACAGGTTCGATTTCACGTACAGGTTCTGGAACGTCGGCTCGATACAGGCCGAGACGCCGATGATGTTCGAAATCGTCGCCGTCGGGGCGATCGCCACGCAGTTCGAGTTGCGCATGCCGAACTTGGCGATGCGCTCGCGCACCGGCGTCCAGTCCATGGCCGACGAGGAATCGACTTCCAGGTAACCGCCGCGCTCTTCGGCCAGCAATTTGACCGAGTCTTGCGGCAGGATGCCGCGGTCCCACAGCGAACCGGCGTACGATTCATAGCGGCCGCGCTCTTCGGCCAGTTCCGTCGACGCCAGGTAGGCGTAGTAGCAGACGGCTTCCATCGAGGTGTCGGCAAACGACACGGCGGCGTCCGAGGCGAACGGCACGCGCATCATGTGCAGGCAGTCCTGGAAGCCCATGATGCCCATGCCGACCGGACGGTGGCGCATGTTCGAGTTGCGCGCCTTGTCGACGGCGTAGTAATTGATGTCGATGACGTTGTCCAGCATGCGCATGGCGGTGCGGATGGTCTTGGCCAGCTTGACGTGATCGAGCTTACCTTCCTTCATGTGCGCCGGCATGTTCACGGAACCGAGGTTGCAGACGGCGATTTCGTCAGGGCCCGTGTTCAGCGTGATTTCCGTGCACAGGTTCGAGCTGTGGACGACGCCGACGTGCGACTGCGGGCTGCGGATGTTGCACGGATCCTTGAACGTGATCCATGGGTGGCCCGTTTCAAACAGCATCGACAGCATCTTGCGCCACAGATCCAGCGCCGCGATCTTCTTGAAGACGCGGATTTCGCCGGCGGCGGCCTTGGCTTCGTAGCCCAGGTAAGCCTGCTCAAAAGCCTTGCCGACCTTGTCGTGCAGGTCTGGCGTGTCCGACGGCGAGAACAGCGTCCAATCGCCTTTTTCCATGACGCGCTTCATGAACATGTCGGGAATCCAGTTCGCCGTGTTCATGTCGTGCGTGCGGCGGCGGTCGTCGCCCGTGTTCTTGCGCAGGTCGAGGAATTCCTCGATGTCCATGTGCCAGGTTTCCAGGTAGGCGCAGACGGCGCCCTTGCGCTTGCCGCCCTGGTTGACTGCCACGGCCGTGTCGTTGACCACTTTCAGGAACGGCACCACGCCTTGCGACTTGCCGTTGGTGCCCTTGATGTGGGCGCCCAGGGCGCGCACCGGCGTCCAGTCGTTACCCAGGCCGCCGGCAAACTTGGCCAGCAGCGCGTTGTCCTTGATGGCGTCGTAGATGCCTTCCAGGTCATCGGAGACGGTGCTCAGGTAGCACGACGACAGCTGCGAGCGCAGGGTGCCCGAATTGAACAGGGTCGGGGTCGAACTCATGAAGTCGAACGAGGACAGCAGGCTGTAGAACTCGATGGCGCGCGCTTCGCGGTCCGCCTCGTTCAGCGCCAGGCCCATGGCCACGCGCATGTAGAACGCCTGCGGCATTTCGATGCGCACGTCCTGGATGTGCAGGAAGTAGCGGTCGTACAGGGTTTGCAGGCCGATGTAGCCGAATTGCAAGTCGCGGTCGGCGACGATGGCTTTGGCCAGGCGCTCCAGGTCGAAACTGGCGAGTACCGGGTTCAGCAGCTCGGCGGCGATGCCCTTGGCGATATATTGCGGGAAATACGTCAGATATTCGGCGGCGGCGGCCGCTTGCGGCACTTCCTTGCCGAACACTTCCTTGCGCACCGTGTGCAGCAGGATGCGGGCCGTGACCTGGCTGTAGGCCGGGTCTTTTTCCATCAGCGCGCGCGCCGCCAGGATGGCCGACTTGTGCAGCTCTTCGACGGGCACGCCGTCGTACAGGTTCTTCACCGTTTCAGCCAGGATGGCGTCGGCATCGACGTGCTTTTCCAGGCCTGCGCAGGCGGCGTTGATCAGGTCGCGCACTTCCTGCATGTCCAGCAGGCGGCGCACGCCGTTGTCGGTGACATTTAATTGTGGTGCGGAAACTTGTGCGGACGCGCCTTGCGCTTCCTTCTGCAGGCGGCGCTCTTCCATGTGCTTGGCGCGGTACAGCACGTAGGCACGCGCCACATCGTGCTCGCCCGAACGCATCAGCGACAGTTCCACCTGGTCTTGCACGTCTTCGATATGGAAGGTGCCGCCGCCCGGATGGCGGCGCACCAGCGCGGCGACGACGCCGTCCGTCAGTTGCTCCACCAGTTCGCGGATGCGTGCCGAGGCGGCGCCCTGGCCGCCGTTAACGGCCAAAAACGCCTTGGTCATGGCGATGGCGATCTTCGAAGGCTCAAATGCCACCACCGCGCCGTTGCGGCGGATGATGCGATAGTCGCCCAGTGCCGCGCCCGTGCTCGCCACGCTGTTGGCCGCGCCTGGCGCTGGCGATACTGGCGTTGGATGGATGGAAATATCTTGTGGTGATTGCATTGAAGCTCCCGTTGTCAGCTAAAGTCAGCCTGCAGTTTTGCTGCCGCGTGTGTTGTTGAATAGAACGCCCGAT
Source organism: Janthinobacterium aestuarii (assembly GCF_046113285.1). NCBI lineage: Bacteria > Pseudomonadati > Pseudomonadota > Betaproteobacteria > Burkholderiales > Oxalobacteraceae > Janthinobacterium > Janthinobacterium aestuarii. Next base: position 910,221 of record NZ_CP142524.1, on the reverse strand, counting down.
GGTCAGGGTTTCTTCAGGTATTTGTTGCTAAATAGTAAATTTATAATGCATAAAACAGGTCAGTATCCATAGCGCCACACCGTACTGCCCGGCTGGCGCGAAACACGATCAAGGGTGATAAACCGCCAGTTCCAGTGCTTTATCAGCAATCCGGATAGCTTTGACAATAATTCTGAAAACGTCTGTGATGGCACTAGATATAGTCTTTACATCCAACTTCTGCACTAATTGTAGTGCCCATCGAAGGGCGATGCAATAGTTTTCCAGCATCCGCCGGCGTAATTTTTTGTATTTTCATATACGATTTCGGTTGACTTTTCAGGGCATGGATGGAAAGCCCAATCCCCGCGAAGTAAGCGCTAACGCAGGCTGCCCGCGCAGGGTTTCCAGCCAGCACTCTTGATAAAAATGCCAGTCAAAAAACGGCCCCGGATCCGTCTTCCTTCCCGGTGCGATATGCTCGTGGCCGCGCACATGGGACAGCCCGTGGCGCGCCACCAGCGCCGCCGTCAGCGCCGCCAGCACATGGTATTGCCGCCGCTGGAAAGGCACATCGTCCGCGCCCTCCATTTCGATACCGATGGAATAGCCATTGCACTGCGGGCGTCCTTCGAACACGGACGCGCCCGCATGCCAGGCACGTTGATCAGTAGAAACATATTGCAACAACGCACCATCGCGCCGCACAAAAAAGTGCGCCGACACCTGCAAGCCACGCAGGTCGGCGAAGGAAGGATCGGCATTATAATCTACCCGGCCCGTAAACAAGTCCGACACATGCGGCCCGCCAAAGCGGCCACCCGGCAAGCTGATGTTATGAATCACCAGCAAGTCGACTTGCGCACCGTCCGGGCGCGCATCGCAGTACGGCGAGTCATAGCGCAGCGCGCCGTCGCACCAGCCATCTTCATCTATCGTCCATCCGCTCATCAAGTAAGGCTTCCTGTATCGTCAATTTCTGCATGCGGTAACGCAGCTGGCGCACACTCAGGCCCAGCTGGCGCGCCGCCCGCGCGCGGTGATAACGCGCCTGGACCAGCGCCTGCATGATCATGTCGCGCTCGGCCTGACGCAAATACACGTCCAGCGGCAGGACCGGGCCCACGCCATATGCCGCCATGCCGGGCAGGCACAGTTGCCGTTCCGGCAAGTCCGGCAATGCCGGCGCCGCCCGCAACGGCATGCTGCCCGGCGCGGATGGCAAGGCCAGCCCGTCGAGCGCGATCACGCCGCCGTCGGCAAAGGCCAGCGCCCGCTCCAGCACGTTTTCCAGTTCGCGCACATTACCGGGAAACGCATACGCGGCCAGGGCCGCCAGCACGGGCGGCGCCAGGCTCACGGCCCGGCGTGGCGACAGGCGCGCCAGGATCACCTCACATAATACCTGCAGATCGCCGCGCCGTTCGCGCAGCGGCGGCAGCGCCAGTTCGATCACATTGAGGCGGTAAAACAGATCCTGGCGAAAGGTGCCGGCGGCCACGCCGCGCGCCAGGCCATGCTGGCTGGCGCACAGGATGCGCACGTCGACGGCTTCGTCGGCACTGCCGCCCAGCTTGCGCACGCGGCGCTCCTGCAGCACGCGCAACAGTTTCACCTGCATGGCCAGCGGCAGGTCGTCGACTTCGTCGAGCAGCAGGCTGCCGCCATGGGCCGCCTGGAACAAGCCCTGGCGCTCGTGCAGCGCGCCCGTGTAGGCGCCCGGGCGGCAGCCGAAGAATTCCGCTTCCATCAGCGCTTCGGGTATGGCGCCGCAGTTGACGGCGATAAACGGGAAGCCGGCGCGCGCGCCCTGCGCATGGATGGCGCGCGCCGCCAGTTCCTTGCCCGTGCCTGATTCGCCGCGGATGGCCACCGGCGCGCCGCAGCGGGCGATGCGGCTTATCTGCGCGCGCAGCGCCTGCATGGGCAAGGAATTACCGCTCAGTTGCGGCGCCGGCGGCATGCCGGCGGTGGTCACGGTCTGCTGGCTGGTGCGGGGACTGGACATGGGAGCGCGCCTTTCTGCAATGGCGGTGGCGAACCGCCTGCTGCAGATGCTACGCCGGACGAATGCCGGAGGTCGTTACGATACGGATGAGCAACGCGCGCGAAGCTGCGCGCTTGCCCTTACACGGTGGCGTGCGCGTGGCTGCAGTAATCGTGACCCTTGGCCTGCACGTTTTCCGAGGCCGGATAGTAGACGCCGCAATGGGCGCAGCACAGCATCAGCTCGGCATCGGGCAATTCCTGCGGCCGGCCCGGCGGCGCAAACGGATTCGGCGGCTGCTGCGCGCGGGCGCGCTGCTGCATGCCCCGGATCTTGCTGCGGATAGCAAACAGCACCAGGAACACCAGCGCCAGCCAGAATAAAACACGTGTCATGCGAATCCTCGGTGTAAAACCACTTCCAGTACAAAACGGCTGCCGACATAGGCCAGCAACAAGGTGGCGAAACCGGCCAGGGTAAAACTCAGGGCCGTCTTGCCGCGCCAGCCGCGAAAGCGGCGCCCCGCCAGCAGGGCGGCAAACAATAGCCACGACAGCATGGTAAACACGGATTTGTGATCCCAGTTGAGCGCCTTGCCAAATAATTGCTCGGAGAACACGATGCCCGACAGCACGGTCAGGCTGAGCAAAATAAAACCGAGGCCAATCATGCGGAACAGCAGCTTTTCCATCGTCAGCAGGGCGGGCAGCTGGTCCAGCGCCGTGCCGATGAAGCCGCGGCTTTCGCTGCGCGTATGCAGCCGCGATTCCTGCAGCGCCATCAGCACGGCGTGAAAGGCGGCGATCGTCAAGGTGCTGTAGGCGAGCACGGCCACGGCAATATGCCAGCCGAAGACGGCCGACTTGCCTTCCATGCTGACCTGGCTGCCGGGAAAGGCCCAGGCCAGGCCGATGGCGATGACGGCGCTGGGCATGACCATGCGGCGCAGTCCATCCAGGCTGAAATTGCGGTTCTCTATCCAGTAAGCGCCCACCGAGACCCACAGCGCGGCCGACAGCATGGCGGAAAAACCGAAGCGCAAGGTGCCCGGCGCCATCAGGTCGAACCACAGGGTGGCGGCGTGCGCCAGCCAGGCGACGCCGGTCAGGCCGGCAATGAGCCGGGCACGGGACGAGGGAAGCACGGCGCACGCCGCGTACAACAGGGCGGCGATGAAAAAGAAATAGATCTGCATAGTTTAAGTTTACACCATAGCCGGCAAGCGCGATTCAAGCGACAGTATGGGCTGCAGGCAATTCGCCGCCAGCCGATACCGCAAGCCTGCCATGATATCGTGCCTCGGGCGCGGCGGGGTGGCGCACCCTCAAGATTTCGGCAATCTTTCCTGCGGCGCACTGCCGCCGCGTCACGGCCACGTTGCCATCTGGATGAGCCAGCCCTATAATTATGTCCATAGAGCAACAATCTTTCACTTTTCGCCACTCGCCCCCCACCGCCATGTTTTCTTTCAAAAAAATTTCCTGGACCTGCCTGCTGCTGGCCGCCTGCACTATATTAAGCGGCTGCATGAAAGATGCGCCGTCACAATCCACGTATGAAGAGTATTTCCGTACCTCGATCCAGGGCTATGACCTGTACAGGGATTACTTCGACATCGCGAAGCTGGAAAAGCTGAACGGCTGGAAAGAGAACGAGCAATATGAAATCAAGGGCTCGGCCGTGCTGCGCGCCAAGGTGGGCTACCTGGAATTGCTGGCCGACGTGGCCGACAAGCTCGAAGCGCAGGCCAAGACGGACGGCTCCGTGGGCATGACCATGGGTTTGGGCCTGATGGCGCGCGGCATGGGCGGCGAAAACAAGGTGTTCCGCGAATTCTGGATGCAGCAGCAGGAAAAGAAGGCGATTCCCGCGCCGCTGCTGGCGCGCCAGGCGGCGATGACGGCCGAGCGTTTCGAGAACCTGCTGCAATGGTCGGACCAGCTCGTGCAAGACAATTACGGCGCCATCATCAGCCGCCAGCTCAAGAAGGGCGATGAGCTGACGCGCATCTACACCTTGAGCTTCCGGCAGACGGAAAAAGGCTGGATGGGTTTTAACGCCCGCTAAGGCCACGCCTCCACAAAAAAACCTCCGCGCCATCGCTGGCACGGAGGTTTTTTTAATGGTTGCCTGATTTACTTCACGTTCAGGCTCTTTTTCGCCTGCTCCAGCAAGTCCGTCTTGACCCAGTCCTTGGCCACGGGCGGTTTCGTCATGCGGCCCACGCCCGTTTTCACCATCACGTCCGTGGTGACCTGGATATGCTCGGGCGAGATGTCGTACGAATACGGCGAATTGCTGATCGCGTCGTCGAAGTCATCCTTCGTGATCTGACCGCGGAACACGACTTCGCGCACATACTTTTCCGCCGTCGCCTTGTTGTCGATAAAGGTTTTCGTCGCTTCGACGAAGCAGCGCATGAATTTTTCCGCCACGGGACGGCGTTCCTTGTAGAACTTTTCCGTCATCACCATGGTCCGCACGGGCTCGCCGATCGGCGTGTCGTACGGTTTGATGACTTCGGTGCCAAATCCCTTGTTGATCGCCTGCGACGATTGCGGCTCCGACTGCATCATGGCGTCGATATTCTTGCCCATCAGCGCCTGGTTCAAGTCGGCGTAGGCGAGAAACACCAGCTGCACGTCCTTGCCCTTGGTTTCCGAATACGTCAGGCCCGCCTGCGACAGCTCGGCCAGCAGCAGCACTTCCTGGATGCCGCCGCGCGTCACGCCCACGCGCTTGCCCTTGAGTTCCTTGACGCTGGCGATCTTTTGCCCGGCGCCCGCCACCAGGCGCGCGCCGCCCTTGGCAAAACCGGCCACCACATAGATCGGCGCGCCGCCGGCGCGGCCGGAAATGGCCGCTTCGGACGCCGTCGCGCCCACGTCCAGCTCGCCCGCGATAATTGCCTGCATCACGTCGAGGCCCTTGGCGAAGACATGCTCTTCGACCTTGATGCCGCACTTGGGCGCGATTTCCTTGATGTACGACACGGCGCCGTAGTGGGCGAATTTCAAGTTACCCAGGCGCACGACTTCCTGCGCCTGTGCCTGCACGGCGCCCATGCCGAACGCCAGCATGAGGGCGGCGGCGATACCCGTTTTCAAGGTCAATTTCTTGTACATCGGCTTCTCCTGTGGTGGTTGGTGTGTGCCCGCATGGGCAGAACTACGCGAAACACTGCTTTTTTATTATGGGGAGATAGTACCGTGTGTTGAGTCAGGAGCAATCTTTTTTATGGAAAGCCTGCCTTGGCGCTGTTGCAGCAGCGCAAAGACAGGCGAATCCGGGAGCAGCAAGCCCGGCTGCATGAAGCGTTACTGTCCCGCCAGCGCCACCACCGGATCGAGTCCCGACGCCTTGCGCGCCGGCATGAAGCCAAACACCAGCCCCGTCACCACGGCGCAGGCAAACGCGCCGGCGATGGCGCTGAGCGAAAAGATCACGGGCACGTCCCAGACCAGCAGCAGGCCGGCCACCGTCACGCCGACCACGATGCCGGCCACGCCGCCCACCACCGACACCAGCACGGCTTCGGTGAGGAACTGGCGCAGGATGTCGCGCCGGCGCGCGCCCGTCGCCATGCGGATACCGATTTCACGCGTGCGCTCGCGCACCGTCATCAGCATCACGTTCATGACGCCGATGCCGCCCACCACCAGCGAGACGGCGGCGATCAGGCTGAGCATCATGGTCATGTTGTCCTGCGTCTTGGCTTCGGCGGCGATCGACGCGGCCGCATTGCTGATGCCGTAGTCGCGGATGCGGTGGCGCTCGAACATGGTGGCGTCGACCGCCGCCTCCACCTCCGTCACGCGCTTGACGTCGTCCACCGCCATCACCGTGTACGTCGGCTCGCGCTGGCCGAAGACGCGGATGCCGGCCGTGGAAAACGGCAGCAGCAGCACGTCGTCTTCATCCTTCTCGCCCGTCAGCGCGCCTTTCGCGCTCATCACGCCGATCACCTGGAACGGCACATTGCCGATCAGGATGCTCTGCCCCACGGGATTGGGCACGTCGGGCATCAGCTTTTCGGCCAGGTGCGCGCCCAGCACGGCCACGGTGGCCATTTCGCGCTCGTCTTCCTCGGTAAAGAAACCGCCCTTGGCCACGGGCCAGGTCTGGATCTGCGGCAGGGCCGGCCCCGTGCCGCGCACATAGGTCTGCACGTCGAGGTTACCGTGGCGTATCACCTTGTTGCCCGTGACATTCGGCAGCACGTGGGAAATGCCCGGCACGTCCTTGAGCGCATCGAGGTCGGCCAGGGTGATGCTGCGCCCGGGGATGCGCGAGCTTTCGCCGCGCGACGCCATGTACAGCAAGTTCGAGCCGAAGGCGCCCAGTTGCGCCATCACTTGCTGGCGCGTGCCCAGGCCGATGGCCAGCATGACGATCACGGAAGCGACGCCGATGACGATGCCGAGCAGGGTCAAGCCCGTGCGGAAGCGGTTGATCCACAGCACGCGCCAGGCGGCGCGCGCCGCATCGAGCAATTCCGTGCCCAGCGACGCGCCCGTGTCGTGCGCGGCGCGCGACATGTCCAGCGGCGGCAGGGCCGTCGATGTGGCGGGAATGGCGATGGCGCCCGAGTCCGCGATGATTTCGCCGTCGCTGATCTCGATCACGCGGCGCGCCTGGGCCGCCACCTTGCGGTCATGCGTGATGAGGATGATGGTGTGGCCCGCGTCGGCCAGTTCGCCCAAGAGGGCCATGACTTCGGTGCCGCTGCTGCTATCTAACGCCCCCGTCGGTTCATCGGCGAGGATGATGCGCCCGCCATTCATCAGCGCGCGCGCGATCGACACGCGCTGCTGCTGCCCGCCCGACAACTGGTTTGGCCGGTGATCGAGCCGCTCGCCCAGGCCCAGGCGCTTGAGCAGCGCTTCCGAGCGGGCGTGGCGGGCCGCGGCCGGCATGCCCGCGTACAGGGCCGGCACTTCCACGTTTTCGCGCGCCGATTCGGTGGCGATCAGGTGGTAGCCCTGGAAGACGAAGCCGAACGCCTCGCGCCGCAGCCACGCCAGTTCATCGGGATTCAGGCTGGCCACGTCCTGGCCGGCGAAGCGGTAGCTGCCGTCGCTGGGCCGGTCCAGGCACCCGAGCAAATGCATCAGGGTCGACTTGCCGGAACCGGACGCACCGACGATGGCGACGAATTCGCCGGCGCCGATAGCCAGGGTCAGGCCGCGCAGCACTTCCACGGCCGGCGCGCCATCATGGCCGCCGTAGCGCTTGCGGATGCCTTGCAATTCAATCAACGGCGCCGCTTGGTCCGGCTGTCCCGCTTGTCCCAGCGACGCGGCCTCGCTCATCGCGCTCACAGCTGGAACCTGCTGCTGCCGCTGCCGGCCGGCTGCTCGCCCGTGACCAGCAATTCGCCTTCGCGCAAGCCTTGCAGCACTTCCGCGCTGAGGCGGTTGCGCACGCCCACGGTGACGGCGCGCGTATCGACCTTGCCGTCCGCATCCATCACGCGGGCCGTGAACTGCCCCGGCTTGGCGCCTTCTTCCGTCGATGGTTTCAGGGCCGGCAAGGGCACGGCCAGCACATTGTTCGCCGCTGCCGTGACAAACACCACTTGCGCCGTCATCTGCGGCATCAATTCGCCATCGGCGTTATCGACGTCGAACAGCACGGTATACAAGATCACCTTGCTGGTCGACGGCGCCAGGGCCGTGCCGGCGGCGGAACCACCGGGCACCGGCGGCGCCGGCAGCACTTGCCGCACCTTGCCGCTCCAGCGCCGCTGGTCGCCGCCCAGGGTGGTGAAGTACACGGGCATGTCCGGGCGCACGCGGCGCACGTCCGCTTCCGACACTTCCGTCCATACGGTCATGGCCGACAGGTCGGCGATGCGCAGGATGTTCGGCGTCTGGTAGGTGGCGTTCAGGGTTTGCCCTTCCTTCGCGTCCAGGCCCACCACCTTGCCGGCCATGGGCGCGTAGATGCGCGTATAGCCGAGGCGCGCCTCGTCCGCCTTCAGGCTGGCCTGGGTCTGGTCTATCTGCGCCTTCAGGTGGTCGATCTTGGCGCCGGCCGACGCCAGGGTGGCTTCGGCCGTCTCCAGGTCGGCCAGCGGCGTCGAATCGAACTTGGCCATCTGCTTCTGGCGCACGTGCTGCTGGCCCGCCAGGCGGTGCTGCGCCTGCTGGTCGGCCAGCTGCGCGCGCAAGCCCGCCAGGGCGGCGCGGCCCGCATCGACCGTGGCTTGCTGCACGCTGGGGTCGATCTCGGCCAGCAACTGGCCTTTTTCCACGGCGCTGCCGGGCTGCACGTGCAGGCGCGTGATCTGGCCCGACACCTGCGCACCCACGTCGACATAGGTTTGCGGCTGCAGGGTGCCGATGGCCGTGACGCTGGCCTCGATATTGCCGCGCTTGACGGGTGCCGTGTCGAACACGGTGGCCGGGCCGCGCGTGGCCCACAGTGCGCCGGCGCCAAACAGCGCCAGCAAGACCACGCCGCCGAGGATGCGGGCGCGGCGCGAAGGCAGGCGGGCCGCCATCAGGAAGCCGCCTTGCGGTTGCAGATACAGTAAATCGGTGTCGCCAAACGTGAAAAATACATCGGTCTATCCTTGAAAATAGCGGTGGACATCACCGCAGGAACGTCACAAGACCTGCCAGCGCGGCGACGGCTGCCAGCAGGGAACTACGCAACAGCAATCGGGGCGCATACGGCAGCAGCAGGGCCACCAGCAGCGCGCCGGCCGAAATGAAACCCAGCCAGGCGACGACGCCGACGGTGGCGCTCCAGCCGGCCACGCAAGGCCAGATGGCCAGCGCCAGCAGGACGGCACCCGCCAGCTGCAGCGCGCGCCGCACGTTCGGCGCCGCGTCCCTGCCCCAGACCTGGCCATGGTGGCGGTCCATCGCCAGGGAGAGGCTGGCCATGCCCGCATACGACAGGCCCAGCGCGCACAGGATGGTGTTAATCATGACTGTCCTTCCGTAGTGACGTGCAGGCTGACCGAGGGCGTAGCGCTTTCCTTGGCAGCAGCCTTTTTCACCGGTTTTTCCTTGCGCTGGTGGACTTTCCACGCGCCCCAGGCGGCCAGCAGGCCGAAGGCCATGCTGCCCAGCTCCACGCCGGCGCTTTCCCAGTCGCCGCGCGCGATTTGCGCCGCCAGGTTGTCGCCCGTGCTCAGGACATTGAGCACAGGCAGCAGCAGGCACAGGGCGGCCAGCAAGCCCAGTTGCTCGATCCACGCGCGCTTTTCCGCGCGCACGCAGGCGTGCACGAGCATCAAAAACCACACGCCGAAGAAGGCGCGCACTTCCCAGCCGGCGCGGTGCTCGAGGCCGACGGGGATCAAACGGTTCGCCCACAGGAAGCCCACGCAGGCGATGGACAGGCCGGCAATCGCCGCCACGTTCAGGCATTCGATGACGCGGTAGACGCGCTGCGTGTAAGCGCCGAACTCGCCGCCCGACTTCTGGCGGCGCTTGACCATGAACATGATCGCACCCGTGCCCATCATGGCCGTGCCGGCCAGGCCGCAGAAGAAGTACAGCCAGCGCATGGGCGTGCCGCCAAAACCCACCATGTGCAGATTCGACATGACGGAGCGCGTCAGGCCCGCGCCGCCCGTGTCGGACGCGCCGGGCAGGCGCAAGGCGGTCTGCTCGCCCGTGGCCAGCGCATAGCAAGCCCTGCCCGTGTTGGCGCTGATGCGTTCCATCGTATCCGTCTCTTCATTCCAGCCGTACATGCACACGCGCATGGAGGCGTCGTTCGGATTGTCCAGTACCACGGCGCGGATTTCCTGGCCGATGGACTGTTCGGCGCGCTGCGCGAACGATTCCAGCGCGGGAATGGCCAGCGGCTGGCCCGTCTTCACGGGTTTTCCCGCGTCGTTCCAGTCGCTCAAAAAGGCTTTCTTGGGATTGTCCATGCCGTATTGCGCGGCCACGGGGGCCGGCACATAGTCATCGCTGAAAAATGCCAGGCCCGTGTAGGCGATCATGAACTGGAACGGCAAGGTCAGCACGGCCACGGCGTTGTGCGCGTCGAGCCACGAGCGCTGGCCCTTGGCCGGGCGGAAGGTGAAGAAATCCTTGAAGATGCGCTTGTGCGTGATGACGCCGCTCACGAGCGCCACCAGCATGATCATGGTGGTGATGCCGACGATCCAGACGCCGATGCGCCCCGCGTGCAGCTCGTAGTGGAAATCGACGAAATGGTGGCCGCCGATGGTTTCCCGTTCCGTTGCCTCGCGCGCATGTTCGATGACGGCGCCCGTCAGCGGATCGAGCTCCGCCGAGCCATAGCCGCCGCTGGGTTGGAACCAGTAGGCGGACAGGCCGTGGCCGGGGCGCTGCACGGGCCAGATTTCCCACATGTCCGCCTTCGGGTGTTCCTTCGCCATGAAATCGAGCGCCAGCTCCAGGCGGTGGCCACGGTCCGTGACCTTCGGCAACGGCGGATCGTTCGCATGCGCCGCTTCTTCCAACGCGTGTTCGGGCGTCATCCAGTGCCCGATCGGGTCGTCGAAGACGGCCAGGGTGCCGGTCAGGAAGATGGCGAACAGCAGCCAGGAAATCCACAGGCCGCTCCACGTATGCAGCCAGGCCATGGCCTGGCGCAGGCCGCCCTGCTGCGGCGTTTTCACCACTTTGTCTGCCTTGACGGCGTTCATGCTGCACCCCGCGACAGCAGCAGGCCGATGCCGCCGCACAGGATCGCTGGCAACAGCATGCCCAGCCAGGCGCGGCGCAGGTCCTGCACGGCAAAGACCCAGATCACGGCGCAGGTGTAGACGACAAAGGCGCTCAGGGTCGCCGTCAGCACGGCTTCGGCGCGCGACAGCGGCAGCACGGCCGCCAGCAGCACGGCCACGCCGGACGTGAGCGCATAGCCGCCAAAGACGGCGGCAAGCACGCGCGAGAACAACATCATGTTGGCCGACTTCATCATCGCGGCACTCCCCGTGGCATACGCCGGCTCACGCCATTACTGGCGTGGGCCAGATTCAACTGCACATCCATAAGCCATGCATCCTTCATCAAGATAGGTCATTCAAAAGTGATTGTTTACAGTTTGTAGTTCAATGTCAGCATCACGTTGCGCGGCGCCCCGACCAGGTTGCCGAAGACATCGGAATAGATGCTCTGGTAATAGCGCTTGTCCAGCGCATTGTTGACGTTCAGGCGCAGCTCGGCGCGGCTGTCGATCTGCCAGGCCGCGTTCAGGCCCACGATCGCATAGCGGCCCTGGCGCAGATGGTAGGTGCCGTCGCTCGACTCGGTCGCGCCCTGCCCGTACACCGACGCGCCGACGCGCCAGCCCTGTGCCGCGCCGGACAGGCGGTAGCTGGTGGCCAGCTTGAGCTGCTGGCGCGGATAGCGGCTGTTGAAATCCTTGCCAATATTGGCCGGATCGCTGTCGCGCGTGAATTGCGCCTTCACATACGTAAAACCGGCCGACAGCTGCCAGTCCGGCGTCAGCGCGCCCGCCACGTCCAGTTCCACGCCTTCGCTGCGCACTTCGCCCGACGCGCGCTGGCAATAGCCCCAGGTGCTGCCGGGGCAGGGATTCGGACCGGCCAGGTCGTCCACGCCGCGGTTCTGCTGGCGGATCTGGAACACGGCCGCGCTGGCATTGAGGGCGCCGCCGAAGTATTCGCCTTTCACGCCCGCTTCATAGTTGGTGCCGCTGATCGGCTTCAACGGCTGCGCATTGGCATCGGTGGACGCCTGCGGCTGGAAGATCTCGGTCCAGCTGGCGTACACGGAATGCTGCTTGTCGAGGTCATACACGACACCGGCGTACGGCGTGAATTCGCGCGCCACCGAGTAGCCGGCATCGTCCTTGTACCAGCTCACGCGCCCGCCCAGCACCAGCGACAGCGGCTCGGTCAGGCGCAGGCGCGTGCCCGCATACACGCCGCTTTGCTCGGTAATGCTGGCCGTGCGCCACTGCGCGTAATTGATGACGGGGCGCGCCACGCTGCCCGCGTCCCAGTGGAACGGGTCGAGCACGGGCGCAGCCGCGCCCCAGCTGTACGGCGCCCAGCCGCCATAGCTGTTTTTCGACGAACGGCGGTGGCTGGCGCCGACCGTCAGCTCGTGCTCGCGGCCGAACAGGCTGTAGCTGCCGCTGGCATAGGCGTCATAGCTGGTGTTGGCCAGTTCGGCGCGGTAGCTTTGCGAATTGAAACGCAGGGTGTCGCCGCGGCGGTTGATGCCGGAAAAGGTCGTGTCGATCTCGGGCGTCTTGCGCGTGGCCGCCAGCTTGGCCTTCCAGCCGTTGGCGAAGCGGTGTTCCAGTTCGGCGAAGATGGTTTTATCGGTCTGGCGCCAGCCGTCGAAATCGCTGCCCAGGTAGGTGGAACGGGGCAAATGCAAAAAGCGGCCGTCGGCGGCCGTCACCACGCCCGTTGTCACGCCGTCGTTATCGGTCTTGCGGTAGTGGGCGCCCACGGTCAACGTGGTATCGGGACGCAGATCGGCCTCGATGATGCCGTACAGCTGGTGATTGCGTCCATGCAGCACGTCGACAAAATCCTTCTTGTCCTGCACCGTGACGACCATGCGCCCGCGCAGGGTCTTCGCTGCGTTGAGCGCGTTGGCCGCATCGGCTTCCAGGCGGTAGTTGCTCCAGCTGCCGATGCTGGCCGAGAACGACGCTTGCGGCGTGGCCGTCGGGCGCTTGCGCACCATGTTGATGGCCGCGCTGGGCGTGCCGCTGCCCGTCATCAAGCCCGTGGCGCCGCGCACCACCTCGATGCGGTCATAGATGGCCAGGTCGTCATTGTCGCCATTGAACGTGCCGTTCGCGCCCAGGCTGGTAGGCAAGCCGTCGAACAGGATGTTGTCGATTGGAAAGCCCCGCGCGCTGAAACTGCCCGAATCGCCCGTAAAGTTGCCTTTTTGCATGACCAGCCCCGTGATCGACTGCACGGCATCGTCCAGGGTCGTGATGCCGAGGTCGTCGATCTGCTGGCGCGTCAGCACGCTGACCGACTGCGGCGTTTCGCGCAGCGACAGGTTCAGCTTGGTTGCCGTGTTGCTCACGCCCGTCGTGTAGGAGCCGCTGCCTTCCGTCGTCGCATCGCGCCCCGCCGTGACGGACACGCCGAGCATGGTTTGCTCGGTCGCGGGAATGGCTGGCGCCTGCTGCGCCAGCGCCGGCAGGCTGGCGGCCAGGCACAGGGCCGCGGCAGCTTGCGCCAGCGGACGCAGTGAGGAGTGAGAGGATGGCAAACTGACAAAAGGCAAAGCGTGCGACATGAAAGTTCCTGATAGTAATGGCGTCATGAGACGGTAAAAAACAGGCGCCTACCTTGTAGGTGCCGCGAAAACGAAAAACGGGCAGCCGGATGGCTAAATATTTCTGCGCAGCGTGCTATGACGCCGGCTCGACACTGACCCAATAGCGCGTGCGGCTGCGGACCTGCACCGGCAGCGAGTTGGGCAGCATGTTCAAAATGCGCTGCGTGTCGGCCAGCGGGAACACGCCCGACAGGCGCAGCTGGGCCACTGCCGGCGCGCAGTCGATCACGCCGGGGCGGTAGCGGGCCAGGTCGGCCAGGAAATCGCCCAGGGTCACGTCGTCGACGATCAGCTGCCCGCGCGACCAGGCATGCGCATACGCAGCGATGGCGTGCGGCGCGTCCAGCGTCTGGCGGGAAAATGCCACGCCGCGCCCGGCCGCCAGCAGCATTGGCGCGCCGGCACTGTCGCGGGGACGGATTTCAACGGCGCTTTCCAACACGTCCACCGTGCTGTAGTCATCCTGCTGGCGTACGGCAAAGCGCGTGCCCAGCGCGCGCACCAGGCCTTCGCGCGTGGCCACCACCAAAGGCGCGGCGCTGCCGGCGCCGTGGCCGCTAACGACGAGGATCTCGCCGCCCAGCAGTTCGATCAGGCGGCGGCTGGCGTCGAAACGCACGTTGACGGCCGATCCCGTATTCAGGCTGAGCACGCTGCCATCGTCCAGCACCACCTCGCGCCGCTCGCCCGTGGCCGTGCGGTAGTCGGCACGCAGGGTGCGCACGCCGTCCCAGGCGCCCGTCTGCGCGGCCAGCATGCCGCCGCCGGCCGCCACGCCCAGCCACGCCAGCACCTGGCGCCGCTTGCCGTTGACGGCTTTGCGCTGCGTGCCGGCCAGCGCCTGCGCGGCCGCGCCGCGGTGCAAGCCGTTGAAGCGCCGCGATACCGCTTCGATATGCCGCCAGGCCCGTTCATGTTCCGGGTCGGCGGCGCGCCAGCGCTGCCAGGCGGCGTGCTGCGCTTCGCTGGCCTCGCTCGACATCAGCACGGTCAGCCACTCGGCCGCCTGCTGCTGCACGTCCTCGCGAATGGCTGGCGGTGCCGCCGGTTCTGCCGCCGTGCTCATGCCGGCAGCGAGAAAAACACCTGGCGGTTGGCGCGCGTCAGGTATTGCTTGACCGAGCTGGCCGACACGTTCAGACGCGCGGCGATCTCGGCATAGCTGAGGCCTTCGAGCTGCGCCAGCAAGAACGCCGTGCGCACGGGACCCGGCAAGCCGTCGAGGGCCAGGTCGATCTCCTGCAAGGCTTCCAGCGCCAGCAGCCGCGCTTCCGGCGCGGGCACCACCTCGGGCGGCAGGCAGGCGAGCGCCTCCAGGTAGGCGTCTTCCAGCACTTGCCGGCGGTAGCGGTGCGCCACCAGGCGGCGCGCGACGGTGGCGAGAAAAGGCCGCGCTTCGCGGATCTGCGGCGCGGAAGCGGCCGTCAGCACGCTGATGAAGGTGTCTTGCGCCAGATCCGCCGCGTCGCCCGCATTGCCCAGCTTATGCCGCAGCCAGCCCTGCAGCCAGCCGTGATGGCTGCTGTAGAGCGCGTGCAGGTCTTGTTGCTGTGCAAAATCGGCGGCCGACATGGCATCCCTTTCCGGTCTGGCGCGACGCGCCCACGAATGTAAATAAGAATTATTCTCATTTTAACCGTGTTTTTGACTTTCATGCAATCGCGGCATTGGCAGAAATACCAACTCATTCAAAAGCCGGCCAACCGCCAGGCGCTGCTGCGCGGGACCGCCAGCCACCCGCGATAAGGTAAAATGACGGCCATCGTCCGGCTTGCGCCGCCCACTCCCAAGCTTTTCATTGCAGGTTCATCATGCTAGATAATCTCACCCAACGGCTTGCCAAAGTCGTCAAGACCATGCGCGGCGAGGCGCGCCTGACCGAAGCGAACACCGCCGACATGCTGCGCGAAGTGCGCCTGGCGCTGCTCGAAGCCGACGTCGCCCTGCCCGCCGTGCGCGAATTCATCGCCAAAGTCAAAGAAAAAGCCATGGGCGAGGATGTCATTTCCTCGCTGACGCCAGGCCAGGCCCTCGTTGGCGTGGTGCAGCGCGAGCTGGCCGCCCTGATGGGCGCCGACCTGGGACCGGAAGCGTCGCAGATCAGCTTTGCGCAACAGCCGCCCGCCATCATCCTGATGGCCGGTCTGCAAGGTGTGGGTAAAACCACCACCGTCGGCAAGCTGGCGAAGTACCTGAAGGAAGAAAAGAAGAAGAAAGTGCTGACCGTCTCGGCCGACGTGTACCGTCCCGCCGCGATCGCCCAGCTGCAATCGGTCACCGCCCAGGTCGGCGCCGACTTCTTCCCGTCCACCAGCACGGACAAGCCGGTCGATATCGCCCTGGCCGCGCTGGACTGGGCGAAAAAGCACTACCACGACGTGCTGATCATCGATACGGCGGGCCGTCTCGGTATCGACGAAGAGATGATGCGCGAAATCGCCGCCGTCCACGGCGCCGTGAAACCGATCGAAACCCTGTTCGTTGTCGACGCCATGCTGGGCCAGGACGCCATCAACACGGCCAAGGCCTTCAATGATGCGCTGCCGCTGACCGGTATCGTGCTGACCAAGCTCGATGGCGACGCGCGCGGCGGTGCCGCCCTGTCGGTGCGCCACATCACGGGCAAACCGATCAAGTTTGCCGGTGTCTCGGAAAAACTCGACGGCCTGGAAGCATTCGATCCGACCCGCATGGCCAACCGCATTCTCGGCATGGGCGACATCCTCGCGCTGGTCGAAGAGGCGCGCAAGGGCGTCGACAGCAAGGCGGCGGCCGATCTGGCGCAAAAGATCAAGGTCGGCGGCAAGTTCGACATGAACGACTTCAAGGCGCAATTGGGCCAGATGAAGAAAATGGGCGGCATGGCCAACCTGATGGACAAGCTGCCGGCCCAGTTCCAGCAGGCGGCGGGCGGCAAGAACATGGATCAGGCCGATAAACAGGTGCGCCGCATGTGCGGCATCATCGATTCGATGACGCCGCAGGAACGCGCCAAGCCTGAACTGATCAAGGCCACGCGCAAGCGCCGCATCGCCGCCGGCGCCGGCGTGCAGGTGCAGGAAGTGAACCGCATGCTGACGCAATTCGAGCAGATGCAGACGATGATGAAGAAATTGTCGGGCGGCGGCATGATGAAGATGATGCGCAGTATGAAGGGCATGATGCCTGGCATGAGGTAGTAGAAGGCTTCAAAATCCGCTGCGCGGTGGTCCTTGCGGCCGGCGATGCTCACCGTACTAAAGTACGGTTGCGCTTCTCCGCCACAAATCACCTCCGCTCGCTGTGATTTTGAAGGCCTTTTTTACGCCGCGTATCGAAAGTCGATAGATCAAAAAACACCGTTTCAAATAATGCCGGATTGCATTTTCATGTGTCCGGCATCACGCTTCCCTCCCTCCGCAGCGCCCCTCCCCGCATAGCCAGCAACCATGCCATTTACGGGTAAAAACCCCGTTCTGCGCTCCCAAGCGGTGCGCCCGGGCGACAGCATTGCCATTTCCCTGCTTTTTCCTCGTGAAAACGTGAAAAACACTTGCATACAAGGTAAATCCACACCAATATTAGCCGTGCGATTAATTGCGCAATTTCCCATGTGTTTGTTAAGGAGGCTCGAAGATGGCAACAGCCAAAAAAACCCCAGTAGCAGCGCCAGCCAAAGCAGCAGCAGCCAAGCCTGCAGCCGCCAAGAAAGCAGCACCCGCAGCCAAGGCAGCAGCTAAACCAGCAGCGGCGAAGAAAGCGGCAGCACCGGCAACACCACGCAAGCCAAACGCAGCATTCATGAAAGCAATGACGCCATCGAAAGATCTGGCCGCCGTTGTTGGCGCAGCACCACTGCCGCGCACGGAAGTGACCAAAAAGGTATGGGATTACATCAAAAAACTCGATCTGCAAGATCCGGCCAACCGCCGCATGATCAATGCGGACGACAAGCTGAAAGCTGTTTTCGGCGGCAAAGCCCAAGTCTCCATGTTTGAAATGACGAAACTGATCTCCGATCATTTGAAATAATCAGATACGCACAGGGCGTCTACGCCGTGTGAGTGCCCCGCCGCTTTACTGCGAGCGGGGCATTTTTTTGCTGCGGGGTCAACCATGTTGTCGGATGACGGTCTTTCAGACCTAATCCGACCTACGTCCGCCCCATTCACCCGGGGTCAGACCCTCAACACCGTTAATACAGAGCCCTGCGCCAACGCTGCCGGGGGTCTGACCCCAGCCTTTATTTGACTTCCCACTGCTTCCAAGCCGCCCTTACCGCATTCGGATACTCGGCCCGGCCCCGGCTGCCGTTATACCGGCCCAGCGCCAGGTACAAATCGCCCTTTTCCATATCCAGGTACATGCGCAGGATCGCGCAGCCGTAGCGCAGATTCGTCTGCATGTGGAACAGCTTGCTGCGGTCATGGTCGCCGATGACGCCCGTCCAGAATGGCATCACCTGCATGTAGCCGCGCGCGCCGGCCAGCGAAACGGCATATTTGCGGTAGGCCGACTCCACCTGGATCAGACCCAGCACCAGGGCCGGTTCCAGGCCCGCGCGGCGCGCTTCGTACCAGACGGTTTCCAGGAATTCCGTGCGCAGCTGGGCGTCCGGCAGCTTGCGCTGCAAGCGCTGCGACATCTGCGCCAGCCATTGCTGGTAGCGCTGCAGCTCGGCGGGCGTGGCAAATTTGGGCTGCGGCGGGCGTTCGTCGCGGATCGCATGCGACAGGGCCAGGCGGACGGAGTCGGCCAGCGCCTCCTCCTTCTGGTTGCCGGCCTGCGCCGTGAAGGCGCAGGCCAGGCCGGCGGCCAGCGCGAGCGCGCCGGCCGCCTTGCTTACCGATAAGCGCTTCACTGCGCCATTTTGCCCTGGATGAAGGCGACGATCTCGTCCGGCGCCACGCCGGTCGCTTCCGCATCGCGGCGGCCCTGGTATTCCAGCTTGCCTTCTTTCAGGCCCCGTTCGCCGATGACGATGCGGTACGGCACGCCAATCAGTTCCCAGTCGGCGAACATGGCGCCAGGGCGCAAGCCGCGGTCGTCGACGATGACGTCCACGCCAGCGCCTTGCAGGGCCGCGTACAGCTTCTCCGTCTCGTCCTTGACCAGTTCGCTGCGATCCATGCCCATCGGGCATAGCACGACTTCGAACGGCGCGATCGAGGCGGGCCAGATGATGCCCTTGTCATCGAAGTTTTGTTCGATGGCGGCGCCCAGGATGCGCGTCACGCCGATGCCGTAGCAACCCATCTGCAGCGGCGCAGGCTTGCCGTTCTCGTCGAGGAAGGTGGCTTTCATGCTTTCCGAATACGCCGTACCCAGCTGGAACACGTGGCCCACTTCGATGCCGCGCTCGATGGCCAGTGCGCCCTGGCCGTCCGGCGACGCGTCGCCGGCGACGACATTGCGCAAGTCGGCCACGATGGCAGGCTCGGCCACGTCACGGCCCCAGTTGGCGCCCGTGTAGTGGAAACCGGCCTCATTCGCGCCGCAGACGAAGTCGCTCATGTGGGCGACCGTGCGGTCCGCCACCACGGTGACCGGTGCCTTCGTGCCGATCGGGCCCAGGTAGCCGGGGATGGTGCCGTAGACTTCCAGGATTTCCGCTTCCGTCGAGAAACGGTGACCGGCCAGGCCGGCAACCTTGCCCACCTTGATCTCGTTCAATTCATGATCGCCGCGCAGCAGCAGCATGAAATGCTGTTTCGTGATTTTTTCATCCTTGCCCGCCGTTTCCACCGTCAGGGCGATGGTTTTCACGGTGCGCGACAGCTCGATGCCCAGCAAGGCGGCCACGGTTTCGCACTTGACGGTGTCCGGCGTGGCCGTTTTGGTCAGCGCCTGGCTGGCGGCCGGGCGCTCGCCCGCTGGCGGCAGCGCTTCGGCCGCTTCCATGTTGGCGGCGTAGTCGGACGTCGGGCAGTACACAAGCGCGTCTTCACCCGTGTGGGCGATGACGTGGAATTCATGCGAACCGGAACCGCCGATGGCGCCGTTGTCGGCCGCCACGGCGCGGAATTTCAGGCCGAAACGCGTGAAGATGCGCGTGTAGGCGTCAAACATGACCTTGTACGACGCCTGCATGCCGGCCAGGTCGCGGTCGAACGAATACGCGTCCTTCATGGTGAATTCGCGGCCGCGCATCAGGCCGAAACGTGGGCGGCGCTCGTCGCGGAACTTGGTCTGGATGTGATAAAAGTTCAACGGCAACTGGCGGTAGGACTTGATTTCCGTGCGCACGACGTCCGTGATGACTTCTTCCGACGTGGGCTGGATCGCGTATTCGCGGCCGTGGCGGTCTTTCACGCGCATCAGTTCGTCGCCCATCTTGGTCCAGCGGCCCGTTTCCTGCCACAGTTCGGCCGGCTGCACGAGCGGCATCAGCAGTTCGATGGCGGCGGCTTTGTTCATCTCGTCACGGATGATGGCTTCCACCTTGCGGATCACGCGCAAGCCCATCGGCATGTAGGTATAGATGCCGGAACCGAGGCGTTTGATCATGCCTGCACGCATCATCAATTGGTGGCTGACGATTTCCGCGTCAGAAGGTGCATCTTTAAGTGTGGAAATAAAAAAACGGGAGGCGCGCATAACGGTGAATTCTTTTTAAAAAGAGAGGGTTATAATCAACCTAATTTTAAAGGATTAGCTGGCTGATGCGTCCATACTTTACACAAATGCGCTCAATTGGTGCGATTCCGGCGCTTTTCGCACCCCGAAAAGGTCACCGGCTTGCGAAGTTGTGGGTAATTATGTAAAAAAGGACGCACTGTCGCAGAAAGTTTGAGGTGCATTATGCTCGACCGTGAAGGGTTTCGGCCCAACGTCGGCATCATCCTGCTAAACGCCCAGAACGAGGTGTGGTGGGGCAAGCGGGTGCGCGAGCACTCATGGCAGTTTCCGCAAGGCGGTATCAAATATGGCGAAACACCGGAACAAGCCATGTTTCGCGAACTTGAAGAGGAAATCGGACTCAGACAGGAACACGTCAAAATTGTCGGCCGCACCCGCGACTGGCTGCGCTATGAAGTGCCAGACCACTTCATCAAGCGCGAGATTCGCGGCCATTACCGTGGCCAGAAGCAGATTTGGTTTCTGCTGAGAATGTGCGCGCGCGATAACGACGTCAATCTGCGCCTGACCGACCATCCCGAGTTCGACGCCTGGCGCTGGCATGAATACTGGGTCCCGCTCGATGTCGTCATTGAATTTAAACGCGATGTGTACCAGCGCGCCTTGCAGGAGCTGTCCCGCTTCCTGACCTGGCCCGTGCATGGCAACGCACAGCAAGCGCACCGCCACACGTCGCGCTACCTGCGCCAGCCCTATGCGCCACGGGCACAGGACGGCGCGGCACTGGCCAAGCCTTGCGACGGCATCGCCGCCGAAGGGTGTACGCCGGAGCTGATCTTGCCGGGCAAGGAGTAGTCCGCCGCAATGAACGCACGCTCCCACGCAAAAGGGGCAGCCTGAACAGGCTGCCCCTTTTTTCATGCCGGCAGGAAACTCCCCTGCCGGTCAGGCTGGCTTAGTTTGCCGCCGGCGCTGGCGCAGCAGCGGGAACGTCGAGCGTGATGGCTTTCAAGCCCAGGATATTGCTGCTGTAATGGCGGATCTTGTTGGCCAGGGCCGGGTCGTTGTTCAGCTTTTGACCGTACGACGGCACCATTTCCACCATCTTCGCTTGCCATTCCGGCGTGGCCAGGCGGCTCTTGAAGGCCGTTTGCAGCACCTTGATCATGATGGGCGGCGCGGTCGAGGCGCCTGGCGAAGCACCCAGCAAGGCGACGATGCTGCCATCGGCGGCGCCGACGACTTCCGTGCCAAACTGCAGCAAGCCGCCTTTGACAGGGTCATCCTTGACGATCTGCACGCGCTGGCCGGCGTTTTGCAGGGTCCAGTCTTCCATCTTGGCGTTCGGCAAGTATTCGCGCAGGGTCTTCAGGCGGTCTTCCGGCGTATTCATGACCTGTTCCACCAGATACTTCGTCAGCGGAATATTGTCGTAGCCGGCTTGCAGCATCGGTTTCACATTGCCCGTGCCGATCGAGGCAGGCAAGTCGATCCACGAGCCGTTTTTCAGGAACTTCGTCGAGAAGGTGGCAAACGGTCCAAACAGCAGGGCTTTCTTGCCATCAATGATGCGCGTGTCCAGATGCGGCACGGACATCGGCGGCGAACCGACGGACGCCTTGCCGTAGACCTTGGCCGCATGCGCCGCCACCAGTTCCGGATTGGTGGTCACCAGCCATTGGCCGCCCACCGGCACGCCGCCGTAGCCCTTGGCTTCAGGAATACCCGATTTTTCCAGCAGCGGCAGAGAACCGCCGCCGGCGCCGATGAAGACGAACTTGGCGCGCATGGTTTTTTCCTTGCCGGCAGCCAGGTCTTTCACCGTCACGTTCCACACGCCGTCGGCGCCGCGCCGGATGTCTTCCACCTGGTGGCGCAGGTGCAGCACCATGCCGTGGCTGTCCGTCAGGTATTTCACGAGACCGCGCGTGAGGTTGCCGAAATTGACGTCGGTACCGATCTCCATGCGCGTCGCCGCCACTTTCTGGCCCTTGTCGCGCCCTTGCATGACGAGCGGCGCCCATTGCTCGATCTGCGCCTGGTCTTCCGAGTACAGCATGCCCTTGAACAGGTTTTCCTTTTGCAGCGCGGCGTAGCGCTTCTTCAAAAAGGCAATATTGTCGTCGCCCCACACAAAGGCCATGTGCGGCACGTTGTTGATGAAGGTTTGCGGCGCACCCAGGTGCTTGTTGGCCACCTGATAGGCCCAGAATTGCTTGGAAATTTCGAATTGCTCGTTGATGGCAACGGCTTTCTTGGTCTCGATGCTGCCGTCGGCCGCTTCGGGCGTGTAGTTCAGTTCGGCAAATGCCGAGTGGCCCGTGCCTGCGTTGTTCATCGCGTCCGAGCTTTCGGCGGCCACGGAATCGAGGCGCTCGACCATTTCCATCGTCAGCGAGGGATCGAGTTCCTTGAGCATGCTGCCCAGGGTGGCGCTCATGGTGCCGGCGCCGATCAGCAGCACGTCGACCGGTTTTTCGGACGAGGCCGGAGGGGTCTTGTTACATGCCGCCAGGATCAGGCACGACATCAAAAGTAATAGCGATTTACGCATACGTAACTCCGTTTATGAATACTGAAGGATGATTCTTGCGCGCCACCGTGGCGGCACCATCGCTGTGTTGAATGAAAAACAGCCGGCCAGCCGGAACGCCAGGGCGGCCGGACAGGTCAAGGTTGATGGTGATAGGCATGCTGCCGCGCTCCGGGATAAGCCAGGAGCAAGATCTGGTGGCAAAGGTGCGGGCAATGGAAGCACGCAATGGCAACAAAATCGCCGTCGTGTCCAGAGCAAATATCAAGAGCGGCGATTTTATCACCGTTATTTGGCGCCGCCGGGCCGTGGCGGTAGTGGATAATACTTACTGCAGGGTATTAAATTGCGGTGACTATCGGGTCACGAAAGCGGACGCCGGACGGCAAAAAGGGCATCTCCGATGCCTTGAATTGACGTACGCGGTACAATGCCGGCTGCCCCTTAGCCACAGTCCTACAGCCATGTTCAACCCCTCTTCCGACGACGTGCGCCGCTTCTTTTGCGACACCTTGCGCAAGCACCGCGCCCACGAAATCCTCACGCCGATGGAAGCCATCGCGCTCGACTGGATCCTCGAACATCCCGAGTATGAAAACGAGCTCTCCGACGTCGAAGCGGCGCTGGCGCGCGATTACTCCGTCGAAGGGGGCCAGGCCAATCCTTTCCTGCACCTGTCCATGCATCTGTCGATCACGGAGCAGGTACAGGTGGACCAGCCGCGCGGCATCCGCCCGGCCGTCCAGCAACTGACCCAGCGCCTCGATTCGGCCCATGCGGCCCAGCACGAAGTGATGGAATGTCTGGGCCAGATGATCTGGGCTTCGCAGCGCTCGGGCTTGCCGCCGGATACGGACGCGTATATCGACTGCGTCCGCAGGCGTTAACCGGGCTATGCCGCTGAAGGCTGCAGTACAGCTGCCTTCGGCGCCTTGTCCAGCAACCCCAGCACCACCTGCAGTGCCATGGCGACGGCGCCGACGATGAACACCACGTCGCCGAAGGTGCGTATCCAGCGCAGGTTCTGCAACAAAGGCTGCTGCATGAAGCCTTCGCTGCGCGCATACCACAGGCCTTCCGTCACGCTGGCGTGGAACTGGATGATGCCAATCGGCAGCAAGCTGGTAAAGATCATCAGCGCCAGTCCCCCGTTCAAACCCCAGAACGCCGTCTTCATCAACGCAGGGCTGAAGCGGTAGTCGGGCCGCAGATAACGCAGCACCAGCAAGGTAAAGCCCAGCGCCAGGAAGCCGTACACGCCGAACAGCGCCGCATGCGCATGCACGGGAGTCGTGTTGAGCCCCTGGATGTAGTACAGCGCCACGGGCGGATTGATCATGAAGCCCAGCACCCCGGCGCCCAGCATGTTCCAGAAGGCGACGGCGACAAAGCACATCAGGGGCCAGCGCAGGTTTTCCATCCACGGCGCGCGCTCCTTCAGGCGCCAGTTTTCCCACGCTTCGTGGCCCAAGACGATCAGCGGCACCACTTCCAGCGCGCTGAAACTGGCGCCGATGGCCATCACGGGCGTGGTGGTGCCGGCAAAGTACAGGTGGTGGAAGGTGCCGGGTATGCCGCCCAGCATGAACAGCGAGGCCGACGCCAGGCTGGCCGTCGTGGCCATGCGCACCGACACCAGGCCCAGGGTCGAGAAGATGAAGGCCAGCGCCGTCGTGGCGAACACTTCAAAAAAGCCTTCCACCCACAGGTGCACCACCCACCAGCGCCAGTACTCCATCACGGATAAATGCGTGCGTTCGCCGTAGAACAGGCCGGCGCCGTAGAACAGCCCGATGGCGCCCACGGACGCGGTCAGCAGCGCCAGCAGGTTCCTGTCGCCGCCCGGCTGGCGCAGGGCCGGCACGACGCCGCGCAGCATCAGCACGAGCCACAGCAGAATGCCGACAAATTTGCCGATTTGCCACAAACGTCCCAGGTCCACATATTCATAGCCCTGGTGGCCGAGCCAGAAATTCCACTCGGGCGGCATCACTTGCGCGATGGCCAGGTAATTGCCGATGAACGAGCCGACGACGACCGCGACGAGGGCCCAGAACAGCACGTCGACACCGAGGCGCTGCCACTTGGGGTCCTTGCCGCCATTGATCAGCGGGGCGAGGAACAGGCCGGCGGCCAGGAAGCCCGTGGCGATCCAGAACAGCGCCGCCTGGATATGCCAGGTGCGCGTGAGCGCATACGGGAACCAGCGCGACACGTCGATGCCGTAGAACTGCTGTCCTTCCACCGTGTAATGCGCCGTAAAGCCGCCGATGAAGACCTGGAAGATGAACAGCGCCACCACGAGGAACAGGTACTTGCCCAGTCCCCGCTGCGAAGGCGTCAGCGCGAACGTGGTGAGCGGATCGCGCGGACCGGCCGCCGGCAGCGCTTCGTCGTGGTCGCGCAAGAAGGCCCAGCCCCAGACGAGGAAGCCCACGCCGGCCAGCAGCACCACCACGCTGGCGACCGACCAGACGAGGTTTTCGCCGCTCGGCTGGTTGCCGATCAGCGGTTCGTGCGGCCAGTTGTTCGTATAGGTCACTTTCTGGCCCGGACGTTCGGTGGCGGCGGCCCACGCCGTCCAGAAGAAGAACTGCGTCATCTGCGCGCGCCGCGCGGCGCTGGGCAAGGTGTTTTCCTTCATGGCGAAATGCTCGCGGCTGGCGTGCAGCGCAGGCGCGTCCGAGAACAGCTGGTCGTAATAGTGCGCCGTGCTGGC
The DNA here is from genome assembly GCF_046113285.1 of Janthinobacterium aestuarii. NCBI lineage: Bacteria > Pseudomonadati > Pseudomonadota > Betaproteobacteria > Burkholderiales > Oxalobacteraceae > Janthinobacterium > Janthinobacterium aestuarii. The sequence continues at coordinate 885,172 of NZ_CP142524.1, read as the reverse complement.
GATCGCTTGCACGCGGCGCGCCGACAGATGCAGTACTTGTTCTTCATCGACCCGGTTGGCGCGGTATTCCAGCTTGAGCGCTTCGCGCAGCGCCGCCTGCGCGGGGCCGTCGAGCGCCGCGTACGCCTTGCCATGCTGCTCTTGCGCGGCCAGTTCCAGCCAGGCCGTCAGTTCGCGGTGTAGCCAGTCGGCCGTCCAGTCGGGCGCCTGGTAGGCGCCGTGGCCCCAGATGGAGCCAAGCTGCATGCCGCCGACGGATTGCCAGGCCGTCTGGCCGTCGAGGATGCCCTCGCGGTCGAACAGTTGCCGGCCATCCTGCGCCAGCACTTGCGCGGGGATGGGCGGCGCCTGGCGATACACTTCCGTGCCGTAGTAGCCGAGCAGCGAAAACGTCACGATCAGCACACCGATCAGGGTGAACCAGAGTTTTTTGTAGGGCCCCATGGGTCTTTCCTTTGTCAGTGCACCACGGCCGGCGCAAAGCGCTCGAACAGGATATTGTTTTCAGTATGGATGTGCGCCATCAGATCTTCGCGGAAGGTGCGCAGGCCCGTGTACAGCGCGCGCCAGGTGGTGCAGGCGCCGGCTGGCGCGGTGATATCGTTCGTCATCGCCTCCATGGCGCGCAAGGCCACGCCATGGTCGTCGTGCTCCATGCGCATCACGTTGATGGGCGCGCCGGCCCGGGGGCCCTGGCCGCGCACGATCATGGGGAACAGCACGTCTTCCTCCTTGCGCATATGGCTTTCCAGTTCCTGCGCCATGGCCGACAGGTGTTCCGCCAGCCCGTGCGGACAGTCGGCGCGGTCGCCATGCACCTGCTCGACCTTGCGCGCCAGGCGTATCAGCTCGGGCAGCTGCTCGCGATGCACGACGTGGTAGCGCGCCAGGATGTGTTCCACCAGCTCGGCGGCCGGGGCGTCCTGCCAGTCACGCTCGCCGCTGGCGTCAATCCGTCCGGCCAGCACTTGCAGTTCCTTGACGATGGGCGCCGCGTCCACGCCGGCCGCTTCGGCCGCCGCGCGCAGGGTCTTGTTGCCGCCGCAGCAGAAATCGAGGCGGTGCGCATCGAACAGGCGCGTGGCGCCGGGGATGCGGCGGGCCAGCTGGCCCAGGGATAGGTCGATCATTTCCATAGCAGTTCCTTGATGATGAATGGGGGGTTGTTTTATTGGACGGCGCCCGCGTGGTAGACGCCGGGCACGGCTTCGCCCGTCACTTCCAGCACGCCCACGGCGCCCTTGCCGGCGCGCGACAGCGCATGGTCAACCAGCAGATAGCTGCCAGGATGCTGTACCTTCAGTTCGACGATGGTCGCGCCGCCCGGCGCCACCAGCGTGGTTTGCACGTCGTTTTTCGGGCTGCTGATCGAGCCTTCGCTGTACACCTTGTCGAAGATCTCGCCGATGATGTGGAACGACGAAATCTTGTTCGGGCCGCCGACACCGAAATAGATGCGCACGGTCTCGCCGACTTTGGCCTGCAGTTTGTGCGTCTTGCTCAGGGCGCCCACTTCGCCGTTGAAGACGTAGTAGTCGGGCAGCTCATTGGCCATTTTTTCCAGGTTCGGTTCCTGGTGCACGGGGGCGCCGTGCGGACGGCCCGTGTACATCTCGCCCTGCATCACGTAATACTCGCGGTCGACCTTCGACAGGCCGCCTTCCGGTTCGACCAGGATCATGCCGTACATGCCGGCCGCGATATGCTGCGGCACGAGCGGCGTGGCGCAGTGGTAGACGAACAGGCCCGGATTGAGCGCCTTGAAGGTCACCGTCTTTTCCTGCCCCGGCGCCACCTGCGTGTGCTGTCCGCCGCCATGGCCGCCCGTCACCGCGTGCAGGTCGATCGAGTGGATCATCTTGCTGTCTTTCGCATTGAACAGGGTCAGTTCCACCGTGTCGCCCACCTTCGCGCGCAGCATCGGGCCCGGTACTTGCCGGTTGAAGGTCCAGTAGGTAAAGCTGGTGCCGTCATCGAGCTTGCCCGGCAGTTCCACCGTCTCCATGCGGTATTTCAGGGTTTGCGGCGCGCGCGCGCCTATGGCGGAAGGCACCTGCGCCGGGTTGGCGGCCACGCTGACGGCCGATGGATCGGGGCCGCGCATCGGCGACGGCGCAGGCGTGTATAGGGCCAGCGCCGCGGCCTGGCTCGCTTCGCCGGCAGCGTTGCCGGCGCCAGCGGCCTTCTGTGCCCCGGCTTCGGCCAGCGAGGTGCCGGCGACTTCCAGCTTGCCTTCCATGCCGATCTGGCGGTGGCCGGGAATCGAGCAGTAATAGGTGAACGTGCCCGCGCGCGTGACCTTGAAGCGCACGGTGGTGCTGCCGCTGTTGGCGCTGAACTTGTTTGATGCCACGTTCAGTTCCGGGATCAGCAGATCGTGCTCGGCGCCTTCGCCGCTTTTCAGCACCAGTTCGACCGTGTCGCCCACCTTGGCCGCCAACACGGGGTTGACCTGGCCCTTGGCATCGATGAACACCATCTTGCCGTCGACGATATTGGTTTGCAGTTCATAGCGCTTGAGCGCGGCGGCGGCAGAGGGTTGGCTGACAGCGGCCGCAGTGGCGGCGGCGCTGGCCGGCAGGCTCGCCTGGGCTTGCACGGACAGGGGCATGGCCAGCACGCAGACGGCGGCGGCAATGGCGCGGAGGGAGGGAGTCGTTTTCATCAGGCTTTCCTTGGTCTTGTATGCCGGTTCGGCACCCTTACCTAGGCAATCCGTGTGCCAGGAAAAACTTGTTTTAAATCAACGATTTGAAAAATGCACGGTCATCATGACCCTTTTCAAGCGTGGTCCGTTGTACCCTGCATGGTACTTATGACCACCACCGCCATCCACCTGCTGCTGCTCACCGACCTGGTCGCCGACCTGCCCGTGGCCGTGCGCCTGCAGCGCCTGGTGGGCAGCCTGCGCGCACACTTCGGCTGCGAGGCCGTGGCCTTGCTCAAGCTCGATGGCGAGCACCTGCGCCCCGTGGCGATGGCCGGCCTGGCCAGCGACGCGCTGGGACGCCGCTTCGCCGTCGCCGACCATCCGCGCCTGGCCGCCATCCTGCAGCGGCGCGGCGTGCTGTGCTTCCATCACGACAGCTCGCTGCCCGATCCCTACGACGGCCTGATCGCCGAGCGGGCCGGCGAACCGCTGCCCGTGCACGACTGCATGGGCATGGCGCTGGACCTGGAAGGCGAACGCTGGGGCGTGATCACGCTCGACGCGCTGCGGGTGGGCACCTTCGATACGCAGGCGCAGCGCGACCTGGGCGAACTGGCCTGCGCCATCGAGGCGGCCGTGCGCGTGACCCGCCTGGAGACGGAAATCCGCGCGCTGCGCCTGTCGGGCGGCGCCATGCTGGCCGATGCGCAGGCCCCGCGCGAGGAACACGACTTCGTCGGCCAGAGCAGCGCCATCACGCATTTGCTGCACGAATTGCAGGTGGTCGCCGATTCCGAACTGCCCGTGCTGCTGCTGGGAGAGACGGGCGTCGGCAAGGAATTGTGCGCGCACCGCCTGCACCGGCTGTCGCGCCGCGCCGGCAAGCCATTGATCCACGTCAATTGCGCGGCCTTGCCGGAATCGCTGGCCGAGAGCGAGTTGTTCGGCCATGTGCGCGGCGCGTTTTCCGGCGCCGTCAGCGATCGGCCCGGCCGTTTCGAGGCGGCCGAAGGGGGCACCCTGTTTCTCGATGAAGTGGGGGAATTGCCGCTGTCGATACAGGCCAAGCTGCTGCGCACCTTGCAAAATGGCGAAATCCAGCGCCTGGGCGCGGACCGGCCGCGCCGGGTCAACGTGCGCGTGATCGCCGCCACCAACCGCAGCCTGCGCGAACATGTGCGCGACGGCTCGTTCCGCGCCGATCTGTACCACCGTTTATCCGTCTATCCCGTGCCGATTCCGCCGCTGCGCGAGCGGGGCAATGACGTGCTGCTGCTGGCCGGCGGTTTCCTGGAACTGAACCGCGCGCGCCTGGGCTTGCGCAGCCTGCGCCTGTCCGCCGCGGCGGAAAACGCCTTGTGCCACTACCGCTGGCCCGGTAACGTGCGCGAACTGGAACATGTGATCAGCCGGGCCGCGCTGAAAGCCGTGATCCGCGGCGCGGACCGCAAAGAGATAGTAACGCTGGAAACGGATATGCTCGACCTCGATGCGCTGGAAGCGCCGGCCGGCGCGGACGCGCTGCCGCCAGTGCTAGCTGCGTGCACGATGCCGGCGGCGCCGCTGCTATCGATGCATCAGATCGTCGAAGCGAGCCAGCGCCAGGCCATCCGGCAAGCGCTGGTGCTGCATCAGGATAACTGGGCCGCTGCCGCACGGCAGCTGGGACTCGACGCCAGCAATCTGCACAAGCTGGCGCGCCGGGTCGGACTGAAAGCCTGAACCGGCGTTACCGCTCAGCGGTGGGTCACCAGGGTGGTCGGCAAGCTGTGCAGGTAGGCGGCCAGGTCCTTGATGTCCTGGTTGCTCAGCGGTTTTACCTGGCCCGTCATGATGGCGTTGTTGCGGCCGTTGGCCTTGTCGCCCCGCTTATACGCCGTCAAGGCGTGTTCCAGGTAATCCCTGTGCTGGCCAGCCAGTTTCGGGTAGGACGGGTCGATGGGCGAACCGTAATCCTTGCCGTGGCAGGTGGCGCAGCTGTATTTTTCGGCCAGGGCCTTGCCCGTGTTGATATTGCCGGCGGCGCTGGCGGAAAACGAGACGGTGGCGTAAACGAGGGCGGCGAGTAGTGTTTTCATCATCTGGCTGGTCCTCAGTTCGGCTTGGCTTGTTGCGCATAGTACGCGGCGACATCGGCGATATCCTGGTCGGACAGGCTGCTGGCGATGCCCTTCATGCTGGGGTGCTTGCGGTCGCCCTTCTTGTAGGCTTGCAGCGCATTCTCGATATATTTTGCCGGCTGGCCGCCGATCATCGGAACCTGGAACACTTCGGGGAAGGTTGCCTTGTAACCGGGGATGCCGTGGCAGCCGATACACATTTCCACCTTGGCAGGGGCTGCCTTGGCGTTTCCTACAATGTCAGCCGCTGTGACGGCATTTGCTATGCCGGCAAGCACGAGAAGTGCAAATATTTTTTTCATAGTGGCAATGTGAACAAAGGTAATCGGAGAAACGCCAGTGCTGGTTTTTATTGATTTTATGTGTTGACAATTAAGGTTGACAATTAATCTGCTGCTTGCCGATTCTAGCCAAGATATTCTTGCAAGTCCACCTATAAAACCCGCATTGTCGGCAGGCAGGCACAGGCCGTCCGCGTGGCAGCGCGCCACAGTTCTGTTTATACTCACCATTTCCCTACTTTGGCAGACCGCTCATGCAAGCACAGCACACCCAGCAAGGCCAACGCTTCGAAGGTTCCGACAGCTATGTCGCCACCGCCGACCTGAAACTGGCCGTGAATGCGGCGCTGACCCTGCAACGCCCGCTGCTGATCAAGGGCGAACCGGGCACGGGCAAGACCATGCTGGCCGAGGAAGTGGCCGCCGCGCTGAACATGCCGCTGATGCAATGGCATATCAAATCGACCACCAAGGCGCAGCAGGGCCTGTACGAATACGACGCCGTATCGCGCCTGCGCGATTCGCAGCTGGGCGACGAGCGCGTGCGCGACATCCAGAACTATATCGTCAAGGGCGTGCTGTGGCAGGCGTTCACGGCGCCCGAACCGGTGGTACTGCTGATCGACGAGATCGACAAGGCCGACATCGAATTCCCGAACGACCTGCTGCGCGAACTGGACCGCATGGAATTCTATGTGTATGAGACGCGCGAAATGGTCACGGCGCGCCACCGTCCGCTCGTCATCATTACCTCGAACAACGAGAAGGAATTGCCGGATGCCTTCCTGCGCCGCTGCTTCTTCCACTACATCAAATTCCCGGACAAGGACACGATGGAGCAGATCGTCGCCGTCCACTACCCGCACCTGAAACAGGAATTGCTGGCGCAGGCGCTGCAAACCTTCTATGAGGTGCGCGACGTGCCGGGCCTGAAGAAAAAGCCGTCGACGTCGGAATTCCTCGACTGGCTCAAGCTCCTGCTGGCCGAGGACATCCCAGCCGAAGCGCTGCGCAGCAAGGACAACAAGGCCGTCGTGCCGCCGCTGCACGGGGCGCTGCTGAAAAACGAGCAGGACGTGCACCTGTTCGAGCGCCTGATGTTCATGTCGCGCACCAACCGCTAAGGAGCGCCGGTGAACGATATCAGCCCCGACATGGTCTTCGTCCCCCTGGAACTGCACGGCATCCGCCTCGAGGCACTGGCGCCGCACCACGCGCCCGGCCTGCGCGCGGCGGCCATGGATGGGGAACTGTGGAATCTGCGCGTCACCTCCGTGCCCGAGCCGGACCAGGTGGACCAGTACATTTTCAAGGGCATCGAGATGCGCCCTTCGCGCTTCGCCTTTGCCGTCATCGACGCGGCCAGCGGCGAGGTGCTCGGCACCACCAGCTACCACGACGTGGTGCCGGCCATCGGCCGCCTGGAAATCGGCTACACCTGGTACGCGAAGCGCTGCCAGCGCAGCCACGTCAACACCACCTGCAAATTGCTGCTGCTGGCGCACGCCTTCGATAACCTCGGCTGCGCGCTGGTGGGCCTGCGCACCGACAATTTCAACCACGCCTCGCAGGCGGCCATCGAGCGCCTGGGCGCGAAAAAGGATGGCGTGCTGCGCCACCATGCGCTGCGCCGCGACGGCACCGTGCGCGACACCGTCATGTACAGCATCACGCGCGGCGAGTGGCCGGAAATTGCCGCCCACCTGCGCTACAAGCTGGCGCAGCGCCCCATTGCCGCACTGCCCCGCGCGGGAGAGCAGGCGCCATGCTGATCGATTTCTTCTTCACGCTCAAGGATGCGAAGATTCCCGTCTCGATCAAGGAATTTCTGACCCTTCTTGAAGCGCTGCAAAAGAACGTCATCGACGCCTCGATGGACGATTTCTACTATCTGGCGCGTTTGACCCTGGTCAAGGATGAAGCCCATTTCGACAAGTTCGACCGCGCCTTTGCCCAGTACTTCAAGGGCGTCAATGCGGCTTTCGACACGAACGCGGTGATTCCCCTCGACTGGCTGCTCAAACGCATGCAGCGCGAGCTGTCCGAAGAGCAGAAGGCGCAGCTGGAAAAATTCGGCTACGACAAGCTGATGGACCGCCTGAACGAGCTGCTGAAGGAACAGAAGGAGCGCCACGAGGGCGGCAGCAAGTGGATCGGCACGGGCGGCACTTCGCCGTTCGGCAATGGCGGCACGAATCCGGAAGGCATCCGCATCGGCGGCAAGGGCGGCAACCGCACGGCCGTGAAGGTGTGGGAAGCGCGCAGCTACAAGGATTACGACGGCGAGCGCGAACTGGGCACGCGCAACATCAAGGTGGCCTTGCGCCGCCTGCGCAAATTCGCGCGCGAAGGCGCGGAAGACGAACTGGCGCTCGACGCCACCATCGCCGCCACGGCCAACAACGCGGGTTACCTCGACATCAGGATGCGGCCCGAGCGCAAGAACCGCATCAAGGTGCTGATGCTGCTCGACGTGGGCGGCAGCATGGACGACCATATCGAGCGCACCGAGGAACTGTTTTCGGCGGCGAAGACGGAATTCAAGAACATGGAGTTCTTTTACTTCCATAACTGCGTCTACGACTATCTGTGGAAGAACAACCGGCGCCGCAATGCCGAGCGTTTTCCCACCTGGGACGTGCTGCGCAAATACCCGCCCGATACCAAGCTGATTTTCGTCGGCGACGCCACCATGAGCCCCTATGAAATCCTGCAGCCGGGCGGCAGCGTCGAATACAACAACGAGGAAGCGGGATCGGCGTGGCTGGCGCGCTTTACCCAGGCGTTCCCGAAATTCATCTGGCTCAATCCGGAGTCGGAGGGATTATGGCAGTACCGCCAGTCGATCGGCGTGATGCGGCAGTTGATGAACAACCGCATGTTCCCCCTGTCGATCGACGGGCTGGAACGGGGCATGCGTCTGCTCAGTAAATAAAAGCACGCAACAAAAAGTCCATGGCGGCAGGGGGCCGCCATGCCGTACACTGCGACACGGCACTACCGTGCGGAGCATCTCCGCCGCGGGCGGGTAGCATACGCCGATACCAGCCCTGCCCCACCCTGCTGCATCCCGTGCGCGGCCGCCATGGTCGCGACACTGTTCGATTGCGCACATCGTGCGCGCCCTCTGCTCCGGTAGAATCGGCGCATCGCTCTGCGCAAACTATGCACCACCGCTGCACCAAGACCTTGCCGCGCCAGCCCCCGTGCTGCCGGCCGGTGCCAGCGCCAATTTCAAAGGAATGAGCATGCAAAGTCTGATCTCGATCGCCGCCGACCTGTCCTGGCCGTTTGCCATTACCCTGGCCTGGGTGGTGGGCGAATTCGGCCACCGCTGGACGGGCCTGCCGCGCATCAGTTTTTACGGCGTGATCGGTTTCGTCCTCGCGCAGACGCAGGTAGGCATCCTGCCGCAGACGGACGCCGGCCCCATGCTGGTGCTGGCCGACGTGGCTTTCGGCCTGATCCTGTTCGAGGTCGGCTACCGCATCAACCTGCGCTGGCTGAAGAACAATCCGTGGATCGCCGTCACGGGCCTGGTCGAATCCCTGCTGACCTTTGCCGTCGTCTACTTCATCGGCATCGAATTCGGCAGCACCTCGAAGACGGCGCTGCTGCTCGCATCACTGGCCATGTCCACCTCGCCGGCCACCATCATGCGCGTCATCAACGAGGAACGCAGCTCGGGCCAGGTCACGGAACGCATCGTCCACCTCACCGCCCTGAACTGCGTGCTGGCCGTCTTCACGTTCAACATCATCGTCGGCTTCTGGATGTTCCAGAGTTCCACCGACCTGATCGAGGCGAGCAGCAGCAGCGCCGCCGTGCTGGCCGCCTCCGTGGCCGCCGGCACCGTCTTCGGCATCGTCGTGCCGGCCATGCTGCGCCGCCTGGGCAACATGGCGCAGGACGCCACCGTGGCGTTCGCGCTGTCGGTGATGCTGCTCGTCGCCCTGACCTACACCACCAGCCTGTCGCCGCTGCTGGCCACCCTCACCTTCGGCCTGGTGGCGCGCCACCGCAGGGTCGCCTTCAGCCAGGCGCAGCGCAATTTCGGCGCCATGGGCGAGCTGCTGACGGTGCTGCTGTTCGTGTATGCCGCCTCGACCCTGGAATGGGCCAGCGTGACGGCCGGCGCGGGACTGGCCCTGGCCGTCGTCGGCGGACGATTGCTGACGAAGGTCGCCGGCGTAGCCGCGTTCTCGCATGTGAGCGGCATTTCCTGGCGCAAGGGCGTGCTGACGGGCGTGGCCCTGACGCCCGTCTCCGTCTTCATCATCCTGCTGCTCGAACACGCGCGCCAGCACGGCGTGAACTTCGGCGACGAATTGAACGCCCTGGCCGCCATCACCCTGGGCCTGGAACTGATCGGCCCCGTGCTGGTGCAGCGCGTGCTGATGCTGGCCAAAGAAACCCACGAAATCAAGGAGCGCTAAATGCCGCTGGAACCCTTTGGCCAATCGGCCGCGCTGACCTTCGGCGTCGAACTCGAACTGCAACTGGTGAACCTGTCGGACTATGACTTGACGGCCGCCAGCCCCGACCTGCTGCATCTGCTGAACAAGAAACCGTTTCCCGGCAACGTCACGCCGGAAATCACCGAGAGCATGATCGAGATTAACTCGAGCGTGCACACGCATCATGGCCCCCTGCTGGAGCAGCTGCAGGAAATCCGCGACACCTTGATCACGGCCGGCGACAAGCTCAATATCGGCATCGCGGGCGGCGGCACGCACCCGTTCCAGCAATGGTCGTCGCAAAAGATCTTTTCCAAGCCCCGCTTCCAGGAGATTTCGGAACTGTACGGCTACCTGGCCAAGCAGTTCACCATCTTCGGCCAGCACGTGCACATCGGCTGCGCCTCGGGCGACGACGCCATGTTCCTGCTGCATTCGCTGAACCGCTACATCCCCCACTTCATCGCCCTGTCGGCTTCCTCGCCCTATGTGCAGGGCCGCGACACCCTGTTCGATTCGGCCCGTTTGAATTCCGTGTTCGCCTTTCCCATGAGCGGGCGCGCACCGTTCACCCTTAGCTGGGACCAGTTCTCCAACGAGTATTTCGCCAAGATGGAGAACACGGGCATCATCAAGAGCATGAAGGATTTTTACTGGGATATCCGTCCCAAGCCGGAATTCGGCACCATCGAACTGCGCGTCTGCGACACGCCGCTGACAGTGGAGCGGGCCGCCGCGCTGGCCGCCTACCTGCAGGCGCTGTGCCGCTACCTGCTCGAACGCCGCGAAGCGCCGCCCGTGGAAGACGATTACCTCGTATATAACTACAACCGCTTCCAGGCCTGCCGCTTCGGCCTCGATGGCGCGATCACGCATCCGAAAACCTACGAGACGATGTCGCTGCGCGAAGACATCATGACCACCCTGCGCAAGATGGAACCGCACGCCGAGGCGCTGGGCAGCACGCCGGCCCTGAAACACCTGTCGGACGTGGCCAAGCAGTGGAGCGACGCGCAATACCTGCGCAAGCAGCACAGCCTGCAGGGCAGCGCCGAGGGCATGGTCGATTCGGCCATCCGCTGCTTCCGTGGCGAGCCGATGAACTACTGACTTTGCTGCCTGGTAACGTAGGTCGGATTAGCCCGTCGGGCGTAATCCGACAACATTGTGAGCGCTATTGGTGGCGTCGGATTACGCGCTTGCGCGCCTCGGCGGCCCCGCTAATCCGACCTACCGTTCGTCAACCAAAAAACCACAGCGTGCCTGCCCGTCATTTACAGCCGCCGTCCCCGCTTGCTACAATGAGAATGATTCTTATTATTGTTTAAAAACGCAAGGGGAATGCGATGCCGCTGGCAAAGCCGCTACAACGCCAGGACATCGCGACACTGTATGCCGACCACCACGGCTGGCTGCAGGGCTGGCTGCGCAAAAAACTCGGCAGCACGGCCTGCGCGGCCGATGTGGCGCACGATACTTTCATGCGCCTGCTCGACCGCGAAGACGCCGTCGCCGCGCGCGAGCCGCGCGCCTTTCTCGCCACCGTGGCGCAGCGCGTGCTGTTCAACCATTACCGCCGTCAGAAACTCGAACAGGCGTACCTCGACGTGCTGGCCCAGCTGCCGCCCCTGCATGCGCCCTCGCCCGAGGAGCGCGCGCTGCTGCTGGCCACCGTATTTGAACTGGACCGCATGCTCGACGGCCTGCCGCCCCCCGCCAAACGGGCTTTTTTACTGCGCCAGCTCGACGAACTGCCGCAGGAAGACATCGCGCACCGGCTCGGCATCTCGCTGGCGACAGTAAAACGCCATCTGCAGCGGGCCGGCAGCGCCACGCAGGCGTGGCAGCAGCTGCAAATGCAGCACGAGCACCTGCCGCCCGGCATGCACGCGACCCTGCTGCGCGCCGGCGTGCAAGCGAACGCGCCGCGCCGCCAGGCCGTCAAGACGCTGGCCCTGCTGCTGGCTTGCGGCGCCTCGCTGTATGCATTCGAACGCCGTGGCCCATGGCGCAGCTGGACGGCTGACTACCGCACGGGCATCAATCAGCGCCGCGTCGTGACCCTGGCCGACGGCACGCGGCTCACCCTCAATACCAATAGCGCCGTGAATATCGCTTACGACGGCGCGCAGCGCCGCATCGACCTGCTGGCCGGCGAAATCTTCATCGCCACCGGCAAGGATGCGGCGCAGCGCCCGTTCTTCGTCGGCACGCCGCACGGCAGGCTGCAGGCGCTGGGCACGCGTTTCACCGTGCGCCTGCACGATGGCTATGCCAGCGGCGACGTGCTGGAAGGGGCCGTCGCCGTGCTGGCCGGCGATGGTGCTCAGCGCCTGCTGCTGCGCCCCGGCGAAGGCGCCCATTTCGACAGTGACGGTTATCACCGCCAGGCGCTGGCGCCGTACGGCGGCGCCTGGCTCGATGGCATGCTGGTGGCGCGCGACATGCGCCTGGCCGATTTCCTCGCCGAGCTGTCGCGCTACAGCGAGCAGCCGCTGGACTGCACGCCCGCCGTCGCCGGTTTGCGCGTGTCCGGCTCCTACCCGCTGGCCGACGTCGATGCCATCGTCGACGCCGTCAGCGCCAGCCTGCAGTTGCGGCGCAATACCGTCACGCGCTTCTGGGGGCATCAGGTGGTGCGCATCGAACTGGCGGCCCGCTGAAAAATATTTTCTGCAAAGTGAGCTGTTTTACCGTGCTCGCGTGACCTGGAAGATAGGCAGTCTCCATCTTGCGCATCCACGAAAGGCTTTATTCCATGCACCACGCTTCGCGTTCCCTCCTTACCCGTACCGTTCTGGCCTGCACCCTGGCGCAGATCGGCATGGCCCTGGCCCTGCCGGCACCAGCCCAGGCGCAAAGCCGGCAAGTACGCGCCTACAGCATTCCGGCCGGCGCGCTGGGCGACGTGCTGACGCGCTTCGGCAGCGACAGCGCCATCCTGCTGTCCTTCTCCAGCGATACCACGCAAGGCTTGCGCAGCCCCGGCCTGCAAGGCAGCTACAGTCTGCACGATGGCTTCCGCGTGCTGCTGGCCGGCAGCGGCCTGCAAGCCGTGCCGCAGGCGAATGGCGGCTACCTGCTGCAAAAGATCCCCGCCGGCGCGACTACTCCCACGGCGGACAGCCGCGGCATGGCCGTCATGAGCGGCGTCACCGTGGTGGCGTCGGCCGAGCGCAGCGCCGCCACCAGCGGCACGGGCAGCTACACGGGCGGCCCCGCCAGCGGCGCCACGGGCCTGGCCCTGACGCAGCGCGAAACGCCGCAGTCGCTGACCATCGTCACGCGCCAGCAGATGGATGACCAGAACAGCAACGCCGTCTCCGACGTCATGAAGAACGTCAATGGCGTGAGCGTGCAAAACTATGACAGCGACCGCTGGAGCTTCCAGGCGCGCGGCTTTGCCGTCACCAATTTCCAGTACGACGGCGTCTCGGCCATCTATGACGGCGTGTACGACTGGGGCACGACCAACAGCGACATGGCCATCTACGACCGCATCGAAGTGCTGAAGGGCGCGACGGGCCTGATGAGCGGCTCGGGCGACCCGTCGGCCACCGTCAACATGGTGCGCAAGCGTCCCACTGCCAGCTTCGAGGGCGCGGCGACCCTGGGCGCGGGATCGTGGGACAATTACCGGGGCGAGGCCGATGTCTCCGGTCCCCTGAACGACAGCCGCACGGTGCGCGGCCGCCTGGTCGGCGCCTATCAGGACAAGCACTCCTACCTGGACCGCTACACGCAGCAAAAATCCGTCGCCTACGGCATCGTCGAGGCGGACCTGACACCCGTGACGCTGCTGACGGCCGGCTTTACGCACCAGGACTACAAGCCGCGCGGCTCGACCTGGACGGGCTTCCCCGTGCTGCTGGCCGACGGCTCGCGCACGGATTTCCCCACCGCGTGGAACCCGGCCACCGGCTGGAGCCGCCGCGACATGCAGAACACCACGCTGTTCTCGTCGCTCGAACACACGTTCGCCAACGCGTGGAAACTGACACTGAGCGCCAACCAGCTGCGCAGCAAGCATGACAGCGTGCTCGGTTCGGCCAGCGGCGGCAATCCCGACCCCGTCACGGGCGAAGGCGCCTATTTCTTCATGGGCAAATACAAGGGTGACCGCCGCCAGACCACCGTCAACGTCGACGCCAGCGGGCCGTTTACCGCCTTCGGCCGCCGCCATGAAGCGATGCTCGGCTATTCCACCTCGACGGCAAAGCAGGATGGCCCCGTCTACGAATCGGTCTACCCACCCGTCGAAGGCAGCTATTTCGACTGGCGCGGCCAGTATGCGGAACCCGCATTTAGCCGTCTGGGCAACGACAACGACAGCACGCGCCAGAGCGGCCTGTATGGTGCCGTGCGCCTGCATCCGGCCGACGCGCTGTCCGTCATCGTCGGCGCGCGCGTGAGCAACTACAGGCAGGAGCAGGACCGCAGCTTCTTCGACCCCAAGACCGCACGCATCACCTCGCGCATCGAGGAAAGCAACGTCATCACCCCGTATGCGGGCGTCGTGTATGACCTCGACAAGACGTATTCCCTCTTCGGCAGCTATACCAGCATCTTCGCTCCGCAAAGCAACCGCGATGTGAACCGCAACTTCCTCGCCCCCGTGCGCGGCAAAGGTATCGAGGCGGGCGTGAAAGCCGAATACCTCGATGGCAAGGTCAATGCCAGCGCGTCCCTGTTCCAGATCCGCCAGAGCAATGTGGCCAGCTCCGTGGGTGAAGTCAACGGCGAGGAAGCGTATCGAGCCATCGACGGCGTCACCAGCCGCGGCGTGGAAATGGAAGTGACGGGCGAAGTGATGAAGGATGTGAAGCTGAGCGCCGGCTATACCTACACCCACGTGCGCGACGCGGATGGCAAGGATGTCTTTTCCACCATGCTGCAAACCACGCAGCCTGCCCATTTGGTGCGCGTGCAAGGATCGTGGCGCCTGCCGGCCAGCCTGGACAAGCTGACCGTCGGTGGCGGCATCAACTGGCAAAGCAGCTACTACGGCAATATCTGGAATCCCGCCATCGAGGATTATTCACGCATCAAGCAGGGCGGCTACGCGCTGGTCAACCTGATGGCGCGCTACGAGATCAGCAAGAACGTCACGGCCAGCCTGAACGTGAACAACCTGCTGGACAAGAAGTACTTTACGGGCCTGGGCCTGTTCCAGACGGGCTTTTACGGCGAACCGCGCAACGTGATGTTCACCGTCCGCACGAAGTTTTAACCAGCAAGTTTTAACTCACTGCCGTACAGCGCCAGCGCCCAGGCTGGCGGGCGCAATTCCAGCGCCAGGGACAGGTAAGCGGGATCGAAGCGCGCCGCCAGCAGATACACATTGGCGGCGCCCTTGGTCTCCCAGTTCCCCGTAAAGCCCTTTTCGCCGGCGGCCACGCGCTTGCGGTCGAAGGGCACGGCGCTTTTCGCGAACTCCTCGTGCGTCTTTTTGCCCTGCGCATACGGCGCCAGCCAGGCCAGCGCCTCGGCCAGACGCCGCGCTTCCGGCGCGCCATACCAGTCGTCGCCATGCGCCTGCGCCATCAGGGCCGTGGTCAGCAGCGGCTCCAGGCTGTAGGTGGTGTAATGCAGGGCGTCGCGCTGCTCGAAGTCGAAGGGCACGCCGCCGGCGCCGATATTGCGCGGCACATGCGCCAGGAAGCGTTCCTTCGCCCGCGCGACCAGCAAGGCGTCGCCCGCGACATACGCGGCGGCCGTGCCGATCTTGATGCGGTGGCTGTGCCAGTTGTTGCGCGCCGTGGACGGGCCTCCCACCTTGATCGGATCGCTCAGATACCCGTGCGCCAGGGTGCGGCAAAACGCCTGCACCTGCTCGCGCTCGACGCCGTTCAAGCGCTCCTGTACCAGGTCAAATCCCATCAGCAGGCTGGCCAGTTCCGTCTCGTCGACAGGGCTGAACGAGGGCTGATAGCTGCCGCTCCAGGCCAGCAGCAGCTGGCGCGCCGCCTCGAAATGCGGCATCTCGCCCGACAGCCGCCAGGCCAGCGCCTGCAAGCGCGCCTGGCGCCAGTCTTCCTGCGCCTGCTGGCTGGTCTCGCGCCCGCCCTCTCCCTTCAGCAAGCCGCCCGTGCGCACCTGCGCCATCAGGTGTACGGGCCGCGCAGCGTCCTTGCGCGCCGCCTTGACCACCTGTTCGGCGATGGCCGGCGCCACCCGCGCCTTGAGCGTGCGTGCGCGCGCGGCGGACGTCAGCGCAAACGGCGGCGCGCCTTCATGCGGGCGCGGCGCCGCGCGCAAGCCCGCCAGGGGCAGCGCCAGCAGGCCGGCCAGCACGGCGCGCCGGCGGATCAGATGCGTACTCAAAACCGCGTCTCCCGCGCCGCGCGCAAAAAGTTATCGAGGATGGGCGTGCAATCGAGCAGCTCGACGCCGCCCGCCGAATGGAATTCCGGGTGCCACTGCAAGCCCATGACGAAGCGGGCACGCTGGTAGCGGATGGCCTCGACGATGTTGTCCCCTTGCGAATAGGCTTCCACAGTGACGTCGCGCCCCAGGTCCTTGACCGACTGGTGGTGGATGGAATTGACGAGCGCCTCGCCCGTCTTCGGGAACATGCCCGCCAGGGACGAGCCTTTCGGGAAGACGATGGTGTGGCGGTGGCGGTCATACAGGTCGTTGACGTGGGAGGCCGCACCTTCCACGTCCGAGGCGATGTCCTGGTACAGGGTACCGCCAAAGCCCACGTTGATCAGTTGGCAGCCGCGGCAAATGCCCAGCACGGGTTTGCCCGCATCGACGAATTCGTGCAGCAGTTCCAGCTCGTACAGGTCGCGCGCGCGGTCGCCGTTCCATTCGGGCCGCGTGGCCGCCTCGGAATACGTCTGCGGCGAGACGTCGGCGCCGCCCTGCAGCACCAGGCCGTCCAGGTGGCGCGCATAGTGGCGCAGGGTGATATTGCTCGGGTGTAGCTGGCCGCTGGTATTGACCGTCGGGATCATGAACACCAGCACGTCGCGCGACATGACCCACTGGGCAATCGACTCTTCCAGGTATTGCAGGTTCTTGCTGCGTAATCCAGTGGCGCCCGGCTCGGGGTGGAAAATGCGCGCCGAGATGCCGATGCGCAGGGTGCGCCGCATGAAATCGCGGCTGGCCTTGTCGCGCATGGAGCGGTAGCGCGACGAGATCACACGCCAGGCCAGCGCCAGCGGCGTGTCGTTATCCTTCAGGTAGCGCGGCGCGGCATCGCGCGCGCGGTGCTCATCATCGGGCGCCCGGCGGCCCACCCGGTCGGGCCGGGACGGCGTTGGCGCTGCGGGATCGGTGGAAGGGGGATGCAGGGGATCTTTTTCGTCTGACATGGCAAGGCTGACTGAAAGCGGAGACGTTTTCAATATAAACCCCTGTCTCCGAAAGCACGATTCAATTTTGTAACAAAAGCACATGCGCGGGGCCTCTGCGCAACACACTCACGCCGCCTGCATACAGCCCGTTTACGTCGGCGGGCCCGCTTTTTAGAGAATCTTTACGCCCCCGCTGCTAATCTTGAACTTACCTCAACCACCGCTGCAAAGCCACCATGGAACCCCATTCACGCCTGCAAACGCATCAAGCGCATCAAGCACTGCCCCACCGTCATCCCCGCCTGCCCACCTTCCTCATGCACATCACGGTCGACAAGTCCTGCCTGGCCGAGCTGCGCCGGCTGGTCGTCCGGACCTGCGGCGGCATGCTGTCGTTCATGCGCGTCGAAGCGGTCGATCATGCCGAGCGCATGAAAGTCTGGCTGTGCGTCACGGAACCGGCCCTGCGCCTGACCATGGATGCCGTCATGCGCCTGCTGCCGGCGGCGGAATTTGGCCGCATCAGCCAGGGGAAATCGCTATGAACCAGTACTCCTGCGAGCAGGCGATGTCGTCATCGCGCATCACCGCGCACTTCCAGGGCATCTGGGTGCCGATGGTCACGCCATTTTGCGACGGCGATGGCGACATCGACTTCGACGCGGCCCAGCAGCTCGCGTGCGAACTGGCCGCCAGCGGCATCGATGGCCTGGTGGTGTGCGGCACCACGGGCGAAGCGGCCATGCTGAGCGCTGCGGAACAGAGCATGCTGCTCGACAGCGTGCTCGAAGCCGTCGGCCCCCGCTTCCCCGTCGTCATGGGGATAGGCGGCAGCGATACGCGCAGCGTCGTCGCCACGGTGCAGCGCTACAACGACCATCCGCTGGCAGGCTTGCTGGTCTCGGCGCCAGCGTACGTGCGCCCTTCGCAGGACGGCATCGTGCGCCACTTCCAGGCCATCGCCGCCGCCACCGACCAGTCCATCGTGCTGTACAACGTGCCGGCCCGCACGGGCGTCAATATCGAACCGCAAACGGCGGCACTGCTGGCGCGCGACTCGCACTTCGTCGCCATCAAGGAAGCGGGCGGCAAGCTGCAGCAGCTGGGCGAACTGCTGCTCGACACCCGTCTGGATGTGCTGTGCGGCGACGATGCGCTGCTGCTGGCCAGCCTGTCCATGGGCGGCCACGGCGCCATGTCGGCCGCCGCCCAGGTGCGCCCCGACCTGTATGCGCAGCTGTACCACCTCGTCAGGCAGGGACGCCACGGCGCCGCCGGCGCCCTGTTCAAGACCATGCTGCCCGTCATCCGCCTGCTGTTTGCCGAACCGAATCCCGCTCCCGTGAAGGCGGCGCTGGCCATGCAGGGCAAGGTGCGCGACGCATTGCGCCTGCCGATGACGCCCATGTCGGCCGCCGGCCAGGCCGCCTTGGCCGAAGCGCTGGAGCCTCTGATGGAATTGCCTGCATGGACCGCGAGCGACAGGGATGCACCGCGCGAAGGCTGTCTGCTGCAGCTGGTTTCCCCTGCCAACATCATGCCAGCCGTGCGCCAAGATGATCATCGCCATCACGGATGAACGCGGGGGGATGGAGAAATCCATCCTGGCCGGGCGACTGGCCGCCTCGCGCGCGCTGGCCGGACGCAAGGTATTGCTGCTCGATGCCGATCCGCGTCAGGGCGCCATGGCGCAAGCCAGGAACCTGCACGACGGTGCCATGCACGACAGCCTGACGCGGCCGCGCCTGATGGCGCGCGCCATCAGCGCCAAGGGCTTGCAGCCGGAGCTCGAGCACCTGGTGCACTGCTACCACGACATCGTCATCGACAGCGAAGGCCGCGACTCCATGGGCAGCCGCTCGGCCCTGATCGCCGCGCGCGTACTGGTGGTGCCGCTAGCCGGCGTCGCCGACGCCGACGCGCAGGCGGGCCTGGCACGCCGCATCGCGCACGCGCGCAGCGTCAATCCCGGCCTGCGCGTCCTGCTGGCAACGGACTCGCAGGCCGCGCCCGCCCATGCCCTGGCCGCGCAGATTCCAGACGCCCGCGTGGTCGGCCTGGGGCAGCTGTATTGCGCCGTCTTCGACAACCATCACCGCGCAGCATAGCTCTCGACAGCTGGGGTCAGACCCGACGGGTCTGACCCCGTGGCGCAAAAAAGGCGGCGCATGCGCCGCCTCTCCCTCCCCTGTCAATTAAAACGTCTTGCTGACCGTCAGCTGCAGCGCCGTCTTGCCCATGAATTTGCCATTCACGGGCGAGGCATACGCCGACTTGCCCGCGTTCGTGCCGATCACGGCCAGCGCGCCCGAAACAAAGCCGAAGTCGCGCGTGACGCCCACTTTCCAGTCCGTGTAGCTCGATGCATCATTGTTTTTCACTTTCTGGTGGCCCGCATGCAGGTTGCCGGTCCAGCCGTTCGTCAGGTCGATGGTCGCGCCGATATCGAGGTAGCCGCTGTTCTTGCTGTTGACGATGCCGAACAGGTTCGAGACGGCGTGCGAATATTTGATATAGGCGGGGCCGAACGACAGCTGGCCGTAGACTTCCTGCGTGTCCGCGTCGGCCAGGCCGGCGACGTGCGTCAAGCCGTTGTCGGCGTACACATAGGCGAGCACGCCCACGTCATAGCCGACATCACCGCCCAACTGGCCGCGCTTGCCCGCATACAGGTCCACTTCCACGTCGCCGCTGCCGCCCGCATCCTTGGTCCACTTGATGGTGGAAGCCCAGGCGCCCGCATACAGGCCCGTCGGGTTATTGACGTAATCCACGCCGCCCTGCAGCGCGGGCTTCAGGCGCGTCTGCGAGATGCCCCGGTAACGGTAGTCGGACACGCCGGCCACGTTGAAACTGACTTCATTGTCGGGCTTGGCCTCTTCCGCGTGGGCCAGGCTGCCTGTAAAGGCGGTCGCGACGGCAAGTGCAAGTAGCATTTTATTCATGGTTTTTTCTTCTTCATGGGTGGTATGGGCCTTTGCCAACATGGCGCAGCTGGCCCGCCGCTGCAAAAATTCGCTGCAAAAATTTAAGTAAAGCGTCCCCCCGGCGCGCGCGGCGCCTGTTTTCAAACAGGGGAAATAACAGGAGTTAGAGCGGCAGCAGCAAGCGGTAACCGACGGCCGTTTCCGTCAGCAGGTACTGCGGCTGGGCCGGATCGGCTTCCAGCTTCTGGCGCAGATGGCCCATGTAGATGCGCAGGTAGTGGCCGTTTTCGCTGTTCGACGGCCCCCACACTTCGCGCAGCAGCTGCGGATTGGTGACCACCCTGCCAGCGTTCTTTACGAGCACCGACAGCAGGCGGAACTCCGTCGGCGTCATGTGCACCAGCTGCTTGTTGCGCGTCACCAGCCGGTCCTTCAGGTCGACGCGCACGTCGCCGAACTGCACCACGCCATCATCGCTGGCGGCGGGCTGGCGCTGGCGGCGCAAGGTGGCGCGCACGCGGGCCAGCAGCTCGCCCACGCCGAAAGGCTTGGTCAGATAGTCGTCGGCGCCGGCATCGAGCGCGCGGATCTTGTCCTGCTCGTCGACACGCGCCGACAGCACGATGATGGGCACGGCCGACCATTTGCGGATGTCGGCGATGAAGTCGATGCCGTCGCCGTCGGGCAGCCCCAGGTCCAGCACGATCAGATCGGGCCGGCGCGTGCCCGCGTCGATCAGGCCCCGCTGCATGGTGGCGGACTCGAAAATCTGCCAGCCCTCGTCTTCCAGCGCGGCGCGCACGAAGCGGCGGATTTGCGGTTCATCCTCGACCAGCAAGGCGGTGGCGGAAGGTTCGTTCATGTTGGTTTTCCTGTTTCATGGTCGTTGGCGTCATCGAGCTCGATCTCCGGCGGCGCCGGCGGCGTGCCCAGCGGCAGGCTGAAGACGATGGCGGCGCCCTGCCCCGGCGTGTGGGGCTGCGCATGGATGGTGCCGCCGTGGGCTTCGACGATGGCGCGGCAAATGGCCAGCCCCAGCCCGACGCCCGGCTTGTTCGATTCGCGCTCGCCGCGCGTGAATTTTTCAAAGATGGCTTCTTCGCGGCCGGGCGGCAGGCCCGGGCCATCGTCAAGCACCGTCACCTGCAGGAACTGGCCATGCACGCCGGCGGCGACCGTGATGGTGCTGCCCGGCGGCGTGTACTTGGCCGCGTTTTCCAGCAGGTTGCACAGCACGCGCTCGATCAGCACGGCGTCGTAGCGCACCAGCGGCAGGTCCGGCGCCAGCTGCGTCTGCACGGCGTGCTGCTGCAATTGCGGGCCGCTGGCGCGCAGCGCGCTGCCCACCACTTCTTCCAGCGCCTGCCATTGCAAATTCAGGCGCACCTGGCCGCTCTCGATGCGCGCCATGTCCAGCAGGTTCGCCACCAGGGCGCTCATGCGCACGGTTTCGGACTGCAGCGAGCGCGCCATGTCCAGCTGCGCAGGCGACAGCGCAGGCCGGGACAGCGCCAGCGATTCGGCCAGGCCCACCAGCGACGTCAAGGGCGTGCGCAAGTCGTGCGACAGGGCCGCCAGCAGCGAATTGCGCAGCCGCTCCGATTCCATCTGCAGCAGCGCGCCCTGCGCCACGTCGATGTAGTGCACGCGTTCGAGGGCGATGGCCGCCAGCGCGGCAAAAGTATCGAGGTGCTGGCGCTGTTCCGGCACCAGCAGCCAGCGACCGCGCTGCGCGCCATCGAGCGGCAGCAGCGCCAGCACGCCCCGCGTGCGCATCGGCGCGATCAGCGGCAGGTAGAAAATGGGCGAAGCCGGCAAGGTATCGGTGCCCGTCCCCGCCGCCTGCGCATGGTCGAAGGCCCACTGCGCGATGCCGATATCGAGCGGTTCGCCGCCGTTCGCGGCCTGCAAGCTGCCCTCGTCATCGGGCAGCAGCAAGGTGGCGCGCGCGCGGAACGCCCGTTCGATGGCGCTTTTCGTGATGTCGAAAATCTGCTCCGTCTGCAGCACGCCGGACAATTCGCGCGAGAATTCGTACAAGGCGCGGGCGCGCGCTTCGCGGTGCGAGGCCACGCGCGCCTGGAAGCGCAGACCGGCCGTCAGGTGGCCCGTGATCAGGCCCACGGCCAGCATCACGCCAAACGTGATCACATACTGGAAATCGCCCACGGCAAACGAGAAACGGGGCGGCACGAAGATGAAATCGAAGCAGGCCACGCCCACCAGGCTGGCCAATGCCGCCGGCCCGCGCCCCAGGCGCACGGCCAGCAGCACCACCGTCAGCAGGGACAGCATGGCGATGTTGGCCAGGTCCAGGTAGGGCTGCAGCGGGACCGACGCGAGGGCCGTGCCCAGGCTGGCGCCGGCGGCCAGGATGTAACGCCAGTGACGCGCGGGCCGGCGCGGCGCGTCCGCGTCGTCGCCCGCCGCGCGCCGGGGCGTGGTATCGGCCGGCGGCAAGCCCACCTCGATCAAATCGATATCGGGCGCCAGGCTGGCCATGCGGGCGGCCGGCGGCGCCTGCCACAGGCGCGCCAGCGCACGGCCGCGGCCACGGCCCACGATGACTTTCGAGATATTCGCGCCGCGCGCATACTCGACCACGGCGCCGGCGATGTCGGCGGACGGCACAATGGCCGTGCGCGCGCCCAGGTCCTGCGCCAGTTTCAGGGTTTTCAGGATGCGTTCGCGCTGGCCCGCCGGCAAGCGCTGCAAGCGCGGCGTTTCCACGTACAGCGCGTGCCATTCCGCGTTCAGCTGGCTGGCCAGGCGCGCCGTGCTGCGGATCACGTGTTCGCCCCCCGCGTGCGGTCCCACACAGGCCAGCAGCGCGGCGCCCGTCTTCCATACGGGGTTGATCGATTTTTCAACGCGGTAGGCCTGCACGTCATCCTGGATCCGGTCCGCCGTGCGGCGCAAGGCCAGCTCGCGCAGGGCGATCAGGTTACCCTTGCGGAAAAAATGCTGCGATGCGCGTTCGGCCTGCTGCGGCTGATACACCTTGCCCTGCTTCAGGCGGCGCAGCAGTTCATCGGCGGGGATATCGACCAGCACCACTTCATCGGCGCGGTCGAACACCGTGTCGGGCAGGGTCTCGGCCACGCGCACGCCCGTGATCCCGCCCACCACGTCGTTCAGGCTTTCCAGGTGCTGCACGTTCACGGTCGACAGCACGTCGATGCCAGCCGCCAGCAATTCCTCGACGTCCTGCCAGCGCTTCGGATGGCGCGAACCGGCCACGTTCGAATGGGCCAGTTCATCCATCAATATCAGCGGCGGCGCGCGGCGCAGGGCCTCGTCCAGGTCGAACTCGTACAGGGTCTTGCCCCGGTACTCGATGGCTTTGAGCGGAAGCACGGGCAAGCCGTCCAGCTGGGCCGCCGTATCCTGGCGCCCATGCGTCTCCACCACGCCCACCAGCAAGTCCTGGCCGTCGGCCAGCAATTTGCGCGCGGCCGCCAGCATCGCGTAAGTCTTGCCGACGCCGGCCGAGGCGCCGAAATAGATGCGCAGCCGGCCGCGCGCGGCTTTCTGTTCCTGCGCCTGCACTTGCGCCAGCAGGGCATCAGGGTCGGGGCGTTGGCTGTCGTTGGGGAGCATGTTGTATTTTAATCTTCTTGGGCATTGTAGGTCGGATTAGCGCGTCCGAAGGGCGCGCGTAATCCGACAACATCGTTGGCCTGGCTGGTGGTGGTGTCGGCTTACGCTGCGCTAAGCCGACCTACGCCGACCTACGCCGATCCAGGCCAACGTTTGCCGACCTACGCACCGTTGCCAGCTTACTTTGCCATGGCATCGAGCGCCAGATTCAGTTCCAGCACATTTACGCGCGGTTCGCCGAAAAAGCCGATATACGCGGTTTTCTGCACCTTGGCGATGGCGTTTTCCACCTGCGCCAGCGGCACGGCGCGCACGCGGGCCACGCGGGGCGCCTGGTACAGGGCGCCCGCCAGGCTGATTTCCGGGTCCAGGCCGCTGCTCGACGCCGTCACCAGGTCGACGGGGATCGGCTTGCGGTTGCCGGGATCGGCCGCCTGCAGGGCGGCGATGCGCGCCTTGACGGCGTCCACCAGGGCCGGATTGGTCGGCCCCTGGTTCGAGCCGCCCGAACCGGCGCCGTTATTGGCCATCGGCGCGGTGGCCGACGGCCGGCCCCAGAAATACTTGGGCGAGGTGAAGGACTGGCCGATCAGCATCGAGCCGACGGGCTTGCCCCCACGCTCGACGATGCTGCCGTTGACTTCATCGTTGAAGGCCAGCTGGCCGATACCGGCCGTGGCAAACGGATAGACGACGCCGCAGATCACGGTCAGCGCGGCAAACAGGACCAGGGCGGGACGTACGATAGTGCTCATGATGGTTCCTTTAGACTAAATTGAGGGCGGACAGCAGCATGTCGATCAGCTTGATCCCGATGAAGGGCAAAATAATCCCGCCCAGGCCATAGATCAGCAGGTTGCGGCGCAACAGGCTGGCCGCGCCGATGGCCCGGTACTGCACGCCTTTCAGCGCCAGCGGAATGAGCACGACGATGATCAGGGCATTGAAGATCACGGCCGACATGATGGCCGAGGCGGGACTGGCCAAATGCATGATGTCGAGCGCCTTCAATTGCGGATAAGTGCCCACGAAGGCGGCCGGGATGATGGCGAAGTACTTGGCGATGTCGTTCGAGATCGAGAACGTCGTCAGCGAACCGCGCGTCATCAGCATCTGCTTGCCGATTTCAACGATTTCCAGCAGCTTGGTCGGGTTCGAATCGAGGTCGACCATGTTGCCCGCCTCCTTCGCCGCCTGCGTGCCCGAGTTCATGGCCACGGCCACGTCGGCCTGGGCCAGCGCGGGCGCATCGTTGGTGCCGTCGCCCGTCATCGCCACCAGGCGGCCTTCGGACTGGTAGCTGCGAATCAGTTTGAGCTTGTCTTCCGGCGTCGCTTCGGCGAGGAAATCGTCCACGCCCGCTTCGGCGGCAATCGCGGCCGCCGTCAGCTTGTTGTCGCCCGTGATCATGACGGTCTTGATGCCCATGCGGCGCAGTTCCGCGAAGCGCTCCTTGATGCCGCCCTTGACGATATCCTTCAGTTCCACGGCGCCCATGACGCGGCCGTCGTCCACCACCACCAGCGGCGTGCTGCCGCGGCGCGCGATGTCGTCGACGGCGCGTCCCACCTCGGCCGGATACGGCTGGCCCAGCGCTTCCACGTACTTTTTCATGGAATCGGCCGCGCCCTTGCGCAGCTGGCGCACCTGCTGCTCGCCTGGGATATCCACGCCGCTCATGCGCGTCTGCGCCGTGAACGGGACGAAGGTGGCGTGCAGGCTGGCCATTTCGCGTTCGCGGATATTGAACTTCTGCTTGGCCAGCACGACGATGCTGCGCCCTTCCGGCGTTTCATCGGCCAGCGAGGCCAGCTGCGCCGCGTCGGCCAGCTGCTGTTCCGTCACGCCGGGCGCCGGCACGAAGCTCGACGCCTGGCGGTTGCCCAGGGTGATGGTGCCCGTCTTATCGAGCAGCAGCACGTCCACGTCGCCGGCCGCTTCCACGGCGCGGCCCGAGGTGGCGATCACATTGGCCTGCATCATGCGGCTCATGCCGGCCACGCCGATGGCCGACAGCAGACCGCCGATGGTGGTCGGAATCAAACACACGAGCAACGCGATCAGCACGGTGATCGTCACCGGCGTGCCGGTGACGGCCGCCGCCACGGAAAACAGCGAATACGGCAGCAGGGTCACGGTGACGATCAGGAACACGATCGACAGGGCCACCAATAAAATCGTCAGGGCGATCTCGTTCGGCGTCTTCTGGCGCTTGGCGCCTTCGACCATGGCGATCATGCGGTCGATGAAGGCTTCGCCCGGGTTGACGGAAACGCGCACCAGCAGCCAGTCGGACAGCACGCGGGTGCCGCCCGTGACGGCGGAAAAGTCGCCGCCCGATTCGCGGATGACGGGCGCCGATTCGCCCGTGATGGCGCTCTCGTCGACGGAGGCCACGCCGGCCGTCACTTCGCCGTCGGCGGGGATCACGTCGCCCGCCTCGACCAGCACCGTCATGCCCTTGCGCAGGTCGGTCGCCGGCGTGGGCAGCCAGGAGGTGCCGTATTTCGGCGTCTGCATTTTCTTCGCCATCACCGTCTGCTTGAGGGCGCGCAGCGAGGCCGCCTGGGCCTTGCTGCGGCCTTCGGCCAGCGCTTCGGCGAAGTTCGCGAACAGCACGGTAAACCACAGCCACACGGCGACGGCGACGATGAAGCCGAACGGCGCTTCACCCTGGCCACCGCTGATCCCGGCCTGGGTCGCCAGCAAGGTCGTGATGATGCTGCCCACATAGACGACGAACATCACGGGGCTGCGCCATTGCGTGCGGGGGTCGAGTTTTTTGAACGCATCGACGATGGCGGGGCCAATCAGTGCGGAATCGAACAAAGTCAGGCTTGTGCGTGACATGGTAGCCTCTTATTTGATGAAAAGTTGCAGGTGTTCGACGATCGGGCCCAGGGCCAGCGCGGGAACGTAATTCAATACACCAACCAGCACGACGACGCCGATCAGCAGGCCGATGAACATGGGACCGTGCGTGGGCATGGTGCCGGCGTTGGGCGACAGGCGCTGCTTGGCCGCCAGCGAACCGGCCACCGCCAGCACGGGCACGATCACGCCGAAGCGGCCGAACCACATGGCGATCGCCAGCATCACGTTGTAGAACGGCGTGTTGGCGGACAGGCCCGCAAACGCGCTGCCGTTGTTGTTGGCCGCCGACGTGAAGGCGTACAGGATCTCGGAGAAACCGTGCGCGCCCGGATTGGCCACGCCGATCTTGCCCGGTTCGACCATCACGGCGATCGCCGTGCCCGTCAATACGAGGGCTGGCGTAATCAGGATGGCCAGCGACACCATCTTCATTTCATACGCCTGGATTTTCTTGCCCAGGTATTCAGGCGTGCGGCCTATCATCAGGCCGGCGATGAAGACGGCCAGGATGGCGAACATCAGCATGCCGTACAGGCCCGTGCCCACGCCGCCGAAGATCACTTCGCCGAACTGCATCAGCAGCAGCGGCACCATGCCGCCCAGGGGCATGTAGGAATCGTGCATGGAATTGACGGCACCGCACGATGCGGCCGTCGTCACCGCCGCGAACAGGGTCGAGGAGCTGATGCCGAAGCGCGTTTCCTTGCCTTCCATATTGCCGCCCGATTGCAGGCTGCTGGCCTGCTGGTCCACGCCCAGTGCCTGCAACGCCGGATTGGCTTGCTGCTCGGCGCTCATCACGCCCGCCGTCATGACGACAAAGATCAGGGTCATCGCGGCCAGCACGGCCCAGCCCTGGCGCATGTCGCCCACCATGCGGCCGAAGGTGAAGCACAGGCCGGCGGGAATGATGAAGATGGCCAGCATCTGCAGGAAGTTCGACAGCACGGTCGGGTTTTCGTACGGATGCGAGGAGTTGGCATTGAAGAAGCCGCCGCCATTCGTGCCCAGCAGCTTGATCGATTCCTGCGACGCGACGGGGCCCATGGCGATCGTCTGCGTGGCCGCCACTTGCGCTTCCATCACGGGTTTGCCGGCGGCGTCCAGCACGGGCTGGCCGTCGGCCGTCGTTTTCGGCGTCTCATACGCCACGTGGTCGAGCAGGGTCACTTCCTTGTAGGCGGAAAAATTCTGGATCATGCCTTCGCCCATGAAGACGACGGACAGGGCCAGGGACAGCGGCAGCAGGATGTACAGGGTCGAGCGCACCAGGTCGACCCAGAAATTGCCGATCGATTTGCCCGAGCGCGAGGCGAAGCCGCGCACCAGCGCGAAGATCACGGCGATGCCGGTGGCCGCCGAAAAGAAATTCTGGCAGGCCATGCCCAGCATCTGCGTCAGATAGCTCATGGTCTGTTCGCCGCCGTAGCCCTGCCAGTTGGTGTTGGCGACGAAGCTGACGGTGGTATTGAACGAGGAATCGGGGCTGACGGCGCCCAGGCCCTGGGGATTCAGGGGCAGGAAGCCCTGCAGGCGCTGCAGGCCGTAGACGAAGACGGCGCCCACGGTATTGAAGACGATCAGGGCGATGGCATAGCTTTTCCAGCCCATGGCCTTGTCGGCGGGCAGGCCGGACCAGCGGTACAGCAGGTTTTCCAGTTTTTGCAGCCAGCCCAGGCCGCGCACGGGGCCATCGCCGGCCACCCTGGCCATGTACAGGCCCAGCGGATAGCCGGCGGCCAGCAGCACGGTCAGGAAGGCCACCAACAACAATATCGATTGCGTCGTCATCACAGTTCCTCCGCCTTCAGCAGCGCCACCAGCAAATACACGAGCAGGCCGGCCGAGACGACGGCGCCCAGCACATAAAACGCGTTCATTTGACGCTCCCTAATTTGTCGCAGGCGACGGCAAAGCCGGCCGCCACGACGAAAAACACGGCAATCAAGCCGAGATACACGATATCCATTCCCACCCTCATTCAGGTTTGTTTTGATAGTGAGCAGATTAGCCAAAAGGGTCTAAAAAATTCGTAAAGACTGGGAAGGCAGCTGTAAACAAGATGTAAAAAAGGCGGCTTTACCGCATAAAATCCATCACAATTGGCGCAAAACCACGCGCGCGGCGCACTGTTGTTGCCTTGGAGTAGCGCTATTGCTCGCCGGACAAGATAGAATGCGCGAGCGTCCGCACAAGGACGCCAAGCCTGCCGCACTGCCCTCCCCCAGTGACGCTGGACGGGATATACTGTATATTCATACAGTTATCGCCGCCGCTGTCATTGCGCCCGCAGTGCCCTGGCCTGGCGTTCCAACCACTGTCTTTACTTAGCTTGAACACGTATGGCCACTAAAAAACCAGCATCCGACTACAGCGAATCATCCATCCGTGTCCTGAAAGGACTGGAACCCGTCAAGCAGCGCCCGGGGATGTACACCCGCACTGAAAATCCGCTGCACATCATTCAGGAAGTGATCGACAATGCCTCCGACGAGGCGCTGGGCGGTCATTGCACGCATATCGCCGTCACGCAGAACACGGATGGCAGCATCACCGTCGAAGACAATGGCCGCGGCATTCCCGTCGGCCTGCACCCGGAAGAAGGCGTGCCGACGGTGGAAATCGTGTTTACGCGGCTGCACGCGGGCGGCAAGTTCGACAAGGGTTCGGGCGGCGCCTACGCGTTCTCGGGCGGCTTGCACGGCGTTGGCGTGTCCGTCACCAATGCGCTGTCGACGCGCCTGGAAATCACCGTCTGGCGCAAGGAAAGCGATGGCAACGGCTTGCACCACATGGTGTTTGCCAACGGCGACGTGATCGAGCCCCTGAGTTCCCGCCCCGCCCCGCGCGACGGCAAAAAATCCGGCACGCGCGTCACGGCCTGGCCCGATGCGAAATACTTTGATTCGCCGAACATCTCGCAAACGGAGCTGCAACGCCTGCTGCGCTCGAAAGCCGTGCTGCTGCCGGGCGTGACCGTCACGCTGACCAACGCGAAGACGGGCGACACGCAAACGTGGCAGTACGCGGAAGGCTTGCGCGGCTACCTGACCGAAACGCTGGCGCAGGTATCGAATGGCGAAACCCTGATTCCCCTGTTCGAAGGCGCGCAATACGCTGGCCCGGACTCGGAAGGCTTTGCCGAAGGCGAAGGCGCGGCCTGGGTCGTGGCGTGGACGGAAGAAGGCGCCATCGTGCGCGAATCGTACGTCAACCTGATTCCCACCTCGAATGGCGGCACGCACGAATCGGGCTTGCGCGACGGCCTGTTCGGCGCCGTGAAAAATTTCGTCGAAATGCACTCGCTGCTGCCCAAAGGTGTGAAACTGCTGCCGGAAGACGTGTTCGCGCGCGCATCGTTCGTGCTGTCGGCCAAGGTGCTGGACCCGCAATTCCAGGGCCAGATCAAGGAACGCCTCAATTCGCGCGACGCCGTGCGCCTCGTCTCGACCTTCACCAAGCCGCCGCTGGAACTGTGGCTGAACCAGCACGTCGATTACGGCAAGAAGCTGGCCGAGCTCGTGATCAAGCAGGCGCAGTCGCGCCAGCGCTCGCTGCAAAAAGTGGAAAAGAAAAAATCCTCGGGCGTGGCCGTCCTTCCCGGCAAGCTGACCGACTGCGAATCGTCGGACATCGCGCGCAATGAACTGTTCCTCGTCGAGGGCGACTCGGCGGGCGGTTCGGCCAAGATGGGCCGCGACAAGGAATTCCAGGCGATCCTGCCCCTGCGCGGCAAGGTGCTCAATTCGTGGGAAACGGACCGCGACCGCCTGTTCGCCAATAACGAGATCCACGACATTGCGGTGGCCATCGGCGTCGATCCGCACAGCGTGGGCGACTCGCCCGACCTGTCGGGCCTGCGCTACGGCAAGATCTGCATCCTGTCGGACGCGGACGTGGATGGCTCGCACATCCAGGTACTGCTGCTGACCCTGTTCTTCAAGCACTTCCCCGTCCTGATCAACAAGGGCCACATCTGCATCGCCCGTCCGCCTTTGTACCGCGTGGACGCGCCGGCGCGCGGCAAGAAGCCGATGCAGAAGATCTATGCGCTCGACGATGGCGAACTGCTGGCCATCGAGGACAAGCTGCGCAAGGAAGGCGTGAAACAGGGCGCCTGGTCGATCTCGCGCTTCAAGGGCCTGGGCGAGATGAACGCCGAGCAGCTGTGGGAAACGACGATGAACCCGGACACGCGCCGTTTGCTGCCCGTCACGCTCGGTGAAATCGACCACATGGCCTCGGCCTTGCGCTTCAATATGTTGATGGGCAAGGGCGAGGCGGCAGGACGCCGCGCCTGGATCGAGGAACACGGCAATGAGGCGGAGGCGGATATCTGATGATCATCGGCATCGACCTGGGCACCACCAACAGCCTGGTCGCCATCTGGCGCGACGGCAAGGCTTCCATCATCCCGAATGCGCTCGGTGAACACCTGACGCCGTCATGCGTGAGCATCGACGACGACGGCACCGTGCTGGTGGGCCGCGCCGCGCGCGAACGGCTGCAGACGCACCCGCAGCTGACGGCGGCCGTCTTCAAGCGCTACATGGGCAGCGAAAAGAAGATCACCCTCGGCACGCAGCAATTCCGCCCGGAAGAACTGTCGTCGATGGTGCTGCGCGCGCTGAAGGAAGATGCCGAAGCCTTCCTGGGCCACAAGGTCGAGGAAGCCATCATCACCGTGCCCGCGTATTTCAGCGATGCGCAGCGCAAGGCCACGCGCATCGCCGGCCAGCTGGCGGGCCTGCGCGTGGAGCGCCTGCTCAACGAGCCGACGGCCGCCGCGCTGGCCTACGGCATCCGCGACAAGGAACAGGAAAGCAAATTTCTCGTCTTCGACCTGGGCGGCGGCACGTTCGACGTGTCGATCCTGGAACTGTTCGAAGGCGTGATGGAAGTGCGCGCCTCGGCCGGCGACAATTTTTTGGGCGGCGAAGACTTCGTCACCGTGCTGGTCGACGCTTTCATGGAAGGCAGCGGCCTGCGCGACGCCGTCGGCAGCCGCCTGCTCGACCCGCGCCAGCAGCAGCTGCTGCGCGACGAAGCCGAGCGCGTCAAGCGATTGCTGTCGGACCAGCCGTCCGTGCGCATGGCCACGCGCTACCAGGACAAGGAATACAGCTGGGAGATCGGCGAAGACAAGCTGGCGCAATTGTGCGAGCCGCTGCTGGCCCGTTTGCGCCTGCCCGTGGAACGGGCGCTGCGCGACGCCACCATCCGCGCGGCGGAATTGAATGAAGTGGTGCTGGCCGGCGGCGCCACGCGCATGCCGCTGGTGCGTAAACTGGTCTCGCGCATGTTCGGCCGCTTCCCCGCCATCCACCTGGACCCGGACGAAGCCGTGGCGCTGGGCGCCGCCGTGCAGGCGGGCCTGAAGATGCGCGACGCGGCCCTCGACGAAGTGGTCATGACGGACGTGGCGCCGTATTCGCTGGGCATTTCGATTTCGCGCCAGGTCGGCGCGAACCAGTATGAGGGCGGGCATTACCTCCCCATCATCGAGCGCAACTCCGTGGTACCCGTCTCGCGCACGGAAAACATCACCACCATCCACGACAACCAGAAGGAAATCAACGTGGCGATCTTCCAGGGCGAGTCGCGCCTGGTGGCCGACAACGTCTTCCTCGGCAAGATCAGCTTCCCGATCCCCGCGAAAAAGGCGGGCGAGATCGGCATCGACGTGCGCTTCACCTACGACGTCAGCGGCGTGCTGGAAGCGGAAGTGACGGTGCTGGCCACGCAGGAACGCCACAAGATGATCATCAGCGACAACGCGGGCGTGATGACGCCGGAACAGATCGAGCAGCGCTTTGCGGAATTGGCCGACCTGAAGATCCACCCGCGCGAGCAGATGGAAAACCGCACCCTCGTCACGCGCGCCGACCGCCTGTATGAACAGTCGCTGGGCGACGTGCGCCAGTACCTGGCGGCGCACACGGCCAATTTCCAGGCCGCGCTGGAAACGCAGGACCCGGCCACCATCCGCAAGGCGCGCCAGGCCCTCGACGAGGTGCTGCGCCAGGTCGAGAGCGAGAGCTTCCTGTAAATGGACGGCGGCATGCACAACGGCCAGCGCGGCCTGTGGGATATCCTCGGCACGGAGCCGACCGGCGACGAGCGCGCCCTCAAGCGCGCGTACGCGAAGCGCCTGAAGGTGACGCGGCCCGAAGACGATCCTGCCGCCTTCCAGGAGCTGCGCGAAGCGTATGAATACGCGCTGCGCCATGCGCATCTGTTTGCTGATGAACTGCCGGAAGCGCAAGCGGCCGAAGCCGAAACGGCAGCGGCGCAAGCGCCAGAAGCGCCGCCCATGGAACCGGCCGACCTGTGGGGCATCATCGACGAGCCCGCGCAGCAGGCACCTGCGGAACTGTGGGGCGTCATCGCCCAGGACCAGGCACCGCCGCCGGAACTATGGGGCGTGCTCGCCACCGATCCGGCGCAGGAAGCGGCCAATCTGTGGCAAGGCTGCCTGGCATGGATGCGGCATGCGGATGCGGGCGACGCGCTGGCCCGCATGCTGCAGGACGACGCCATGCTGAACCTCGACGTGCGCGAGGAATTCGAGCTGTGCGCGCTGCGCTATTGCGCCAGCGCCGGCTATGACCTGGCGCTGCGCCAAGCCCTGTTCGAACAGCTGGGCTGGGACCACGACTTTTCCTACCTGGCGCGCAGCCATGCGGACCTGGTACGCAGCGCCGTGCAGCGCTACCGGGCCGACCGCTCGTTCGCCCATTTCAGCGACAACCGCGACAGCTACCCCGGCCTGGACTGCATCATGTCGCAGCAGGCACCAAGCGCCTATGCGCGCCAGCTGTTCGACCAAAAATTCACGCTGCAGCTGCGCGAACTGCTGCACGCGATACGCTGGCAGCATGGCGAGATGCTGGCCTACAAGCTCGATACGGACCTGTTCGAGCAGTGGGAACACGCCGTGCATGGCAAACGCTACTTCAAGCAGACGGCGCTCGCGTCGGGCGGCCTGGGCTTCGTGCTGCACTTCATGCTCGCGGGCGTGCTCGATGCGGCCGGCTTCAAGCTCGGCGACGCGGCCGCCTATGCCAGCCTGCTCGGTTTCCAGGCGCTGGCCTTTACTCTGCTGGCCATGCATGCCTTGCGCTGGCCGGCGCCCCTGTTCGCGCGCCTGGATTCGCTGCAGGACGCGCTGCAGGACCGCCTGCCCGTGCTGTGGCAGCGGCCCGGCTTGCGGCAGCTGGGCTGGATCGCGCCCTATCTGCTGCTGACGCTGATGCTGTTCCTGCCCGAACGCAGCGAGACCGTGCGCCTCGTCACTGCGGCCGGCTTGTGCGCGTCGGCCCTGCTCGCGTATGCGATGAACCGCCAGCTGCTGCATGGCATGCTGCTGCTCCTGGTTCTGGGCATGTCGCTGTTTGCCGCCATGTTCATGAGCGGCAAGGGCCAGTCGGCGCTGGCCATCGGCGACGCCATGCCGATGATGTTTTGCCTGGCGGCGCTGGCCCTGCGCAGCGCCACCGGCCTGTATGGCGATTGCGGCTGGCCGGAGGCGCTCTTGCCCCGCCTGCGCGCGGCATGGCTGATCGGCTGTGCGGGCTTGCTGTTGCAACTGTATTTGCAATTGCTGCCGGCCGCCCTCGTGGGCGCCGCGCTGTATGCCTGGTCGTGCGCCGGCCTGCTGTTTTCCCCCACCGATTTCAAATGGAAGACGATCTGGCCGGTGGTGCTGGTGCCGTCCCTCGCCAGCGTCGTGCTGGCCGGCCAGGCCCCGGCCATCCGCGCCATGCAGATGATGCACAACAGCGTGGAGCTGGCCCTGGCCGTGCTGTATTTCACCATGTGCTACATCTACAAGACCTACGGCAAATCCTTTTCCAAATCCGGGCTGTCATAATCGCCCCCATGAATTCAACCGCAACCACTTAACACCGAAACAAGCGCCATGTCCACACAAACCAATTTATTTGACGATGCCCAGCCTGAGCCGATCGAGCCGGATGAACCGGTATTCGACGGCGAAGCGCTGACCCTGTCCACCTTTGCCGAGCGCGCCTATCTCGATTACGCCATCTCCGTCGTCAAGGGCCGCGCCCTGCCCGACGTGTGCGACGGCCAGAAGCCCGTGCAGCGCCGCATCCTGTATGCAATGAATGAGCTGGGCTTGAATTCCACGGCCAAGCCGCGCAAATCGGCGGCCGTGGTCGGCGACGTGCTGGGTAAATTGCATCCGCACGGCGACCAGTCCGTGTACGACGCGCTGGTGCGCATGGCGCAGGATTTCTCCCTGCGCTACCCGCTGATCGATGGCCAGGGCAACTTCGGCTCGCGCGACGGCGACGGCGCCGCGGCCATGCGTTACACGGAAGCGCGTTTGACGCCGATCGCCAAGCTGCTGATGGATGAAATCGGCATGGGCACGGTGGATTTCCAGCCCAACTACGACGGTTCGACGGAAGAACCGAAGCTGCTGCCGGCGCGCCTGCCGATGGTGCTGCTCAATGGCGCCTCCGGCATCGCCGTGGGCCTGGCGACGGAAATCCCGTCGCACAACCTGGCCGAAGTGGCGAAAGCGGCCGTCGCCATGATCCGCGATCCGAAGATGACGCACGCCGAGCTGATGGCCATCATGCCCGGCCCCGATTTCCCCGGCGGCGGCCAGATCATCACGCCGCCCTCGCAGATCGCCGACATGTACGCGAGCGGCCGTGGCAGCATGAAGGTGCGCGCGCGCTGGAAGATCGAGGAACTGGCGCGAGGCCAGTGGCAAGCCGTCGTGACGGAACTGCCGCCGGGCACCTCCTCGCAAAAGGTGCTGGAAGAAATCGAGGAACTGACGAATCCGAAGATCAAGCTGGGCAAGAAGGCGCTGTCGCCGGACCAGGTGGCCCTGAAGGCGCTGATCCTCAATTCGCTCGACACCATCCGCGATGAATCGGGCCGCGCCGCGCCCGTGCGCCTCGTGTTCGAGCCGAAGTCGAAAAACCAGGACCAGACGGAATTCATGCTTATGCTGCTGGCGCATACGTCGCTGGAATCGTCGACCTCGATCAACCTGGTGATGATAGGCGGCGACGGCCGTCCGCGCCAGAAAGGCCTGGGCGACATCCTGCGCGAGTGGATCGATTTCCGTTTCGAGACCGTCACGCGCCGCACCGGCTACAAACTGGGCAAGGTCAAGGACCGCATCCATATCCTGGAAGGACGCGAAGCGATCCTGCTCAATATCGACAAGGTGATCCAGATCATCCGCAATTCGGATGAGCCGAAAGCGGCCCTGATCGAGGCGTTCAAACTGTCCGAGCGCCAGGCCGACGATATCCTGGAAATCCGTTTGCGCCAGCTGGCGCGCCTGGAAACGATCAAGATCCAGCAGGAACTGGCCGAGCTGCGCAAGGAAGAAAAATCGCTGCAGGACCTGCTCGACAACCCGGGCTCGATGAAGCGCGCCATCATCCGCGAGATCGAAGCGGATGCCAAGCAGTTCGGCGACGCGCGCCGCACCCTGATCGAGGAAGCGCAGAAAGCCGTGGCCGAGCAAAAAGTGGTCGATGAACCGGTCACCGTCATCATCTCGGAAAAAGGCTGGGTGCGCGCGCGTACCGGCATCGGCCACGATGCGGCGCAGTTCACGTTCAAGGCGGGCGACAGCCTGCATGGCGCCTTCGAGTGCCGCACGGTCGACACCCTGCTGGGCTTTGGCAACAACGGCAAGATCTACTCGGTGCCCGTCTCGGCGCTGCCCAACGCGCGCGGCGACGGCGTGCCGATCACGACCTTGTGCGACCTGAGCGGCGGCACGCCGGGCAACGCCGTGCGCATCCTGCACTACTTTGCGGGCAATGGCGCCACCAATTTGCTGCTGGCGTCGAGCGCCGGCTACGGCTTCATCGCCAAGGCGGGCGACATGACGAGCCGCCTGAAAGGCGGCAAAGCCTTCATCACCCTGGACGATGGCGACGTGCCTTTGGCGCCGAAAGTCATCCCCGAGGCAGCCAGCGCCCTGGCCTGTTTGACGGAAGGCGCGCGCCTGCTGGTGTTCGGCCTCGATGAAATGAAAACCCTGTCCAAGGGCGGCACCGGCGTCAAGCTGATCGACCTCGATGCCAAGGACAAGCTGCTGGCCGTGCAGCCGATCACGCAGCGCGGCGTGGTGGTCTCGGGCATCGGCCGGGCCTCGAAACCGCAGGATGCGTCGCTGGGCGCCACGGCCCTGGCCGAGCACTTCGGCAAGCGCGCCAAGAAGGGCAAGGCGCTGGCGGCCAAGCTGAAGCCTGTCTCGATGGCAGCCATCGGCTGAGCGCCACCCAGCCACACGAAAAGACAGGTACGCCTGTCTTTTTTTTCGTTCATCGCATCTGGCAGCAGAGAAAATAATTTTACAGATAGGCGCCGTGCTCCCGTTATCCCTGCAGGCATGCCACCGGCATGCTGCTTACGGACAGGAGAGCAAGGATGACACACAACGTTTCAGGCAGGCTGCCATGCAGCGCCTGACGCCGGCAGAACGGCTGGTGGCGGCCAAGGCGGCCGAAGGCTTGCCGTATAAAAGCATCGCCAGGGAACTGGGCAAGTCGCCGGCCACCGTGCGCAACCAGCTGCATGCGATTTACCAGAAACTGGGCGTGGGCAACCGCACGGCGCTCGCGCACAAGTTGCGCGGCCAGCCTTAACGCCGCGCCAGGCGCAGCACGTCGGGCGTCGCTTCGACGATGTCGATCACGTCCTGCGCCCCGCCAGCATCACTCAGGGCATAGCGGCCCATGCCCAGGGGCACCAGCCGGGTAACGGGGCCGGCGCGGGGACGGTCGTCGGGGCCGGGCGCCATCGACGTCAATGTCGCCTCCCCTTGCGCCATGGTGCCGGCGGACGCGCCAAACTCCAGCACCTTGCGCCCCTTGCGGCTGGGAGGAAAGGCGAAGGTGGCCGTGGGCCGGTACACCTCGATACCGTCGGCATCCTCCTCGAAGGAATGCGTCCAGCTGCCGCTGGGCAAAGCCGTTGTCATACCGTGCATGCCGCCTCCCGTTTCACGCATTGACGCATTGACGTCAGAAACACGATACCACGCCGCCCAGGCTTTCATAGCCGCTCACGGAAGGCGACCAGGCCGTACCGTTCCAGGCCTTGTGGAACAGGGCGCCATTCGTGCCCGTGACAAACACGTCGAGGCGGTTCGCCGCCCAGGCCGTGGCGCGCGGGCGCGAAGTGCACACGCCGCCCAGGCTTTCAAAGCCCGTCAGCGACGGCGTCCAGGCGCTGCCGTTCCACGCCTTGTGGTACAGGGCGCTATCGGTGCCGATGACGAACAGGTCGAGCCGGTTGGGCGCCCACGACACGGCTTCCACCTCGCCCACGCAGATGCCGCCCAGACGTTCGAAGCCGTCGTTGGAAGGCCCCCATTTCGCGCCATCCCACCACTTGTGGTACAGCGCCCCATCGGTGCCCGTGACAAAGACGTCGAGCCGGTTCGGCCCCCACGCCACCGCCTTCGGCGACGAGGTGCAAATGCCGCCCAGGCGCTCGTAGCCCGTCAGCGACGGTCCCCAGGCCGTGCCGTCCCACCACTTGTGGTACAGCGCCCGGTCCGTGCCGATGACGAAGACGTCGAGGCGGTTCGGCCCCCACGCCACGGCTTCCGGCTGACCCAGGCAGATGCCGCCCATGGCTTCGTAGCCCGTCAGCGACGGCCCCCAGGCGGCCCCGTTCCACCACTTGTGATACAGGCCGCGGTCCGTGCCGACGACAAACACGTCGAGGCGGTTCGGCCCCCAGGCCACGGCGCGCGGGTCGCCCACGCACAGCCCGCCCATCGCTTCGTAACCGGTCAGGGACGGGCCCCAGGCCGTGCCGTTCCACCATTTGTGGAACAAGCCGCTGTCGGTGCCCGTGACGAACACGTCGAGCCGGTTCGGCGCCCACGACACCACCTGCGGGGCGCTGGTACAGATGCCGCCCTGCCCTTCATAGCCGGTGATGGACGGCGCCCAGGCCGTGCCGTTCCAGGCCTTGTGGTACAGCGCGCGGTCGGTGCCCAGCACGAAGACGTCGAGGCGGTTCGCGCCCCAGGCCACGACGGGGGAAGAACTCTGGCGCGGCGTAGCGCCCGTGCCGCCCGTCCCCGTGCCGATGCTGGCGCGCGGACCGTCGAGACAGGCCTGCATGCGCGCCACCTGGCCCGCCGTGAACATGAACATGGCGGGATCGTCGACGTAATCCATGTAGTTCATGAACATGTCGCCATTCGGCCCGTTGCTGCAGGAAATGTGGGGGAACGAAGGCTGGCCCGTGTTCGGTCCGCCCTGGTTCGGCGTGTCGGCCACGTTGTCCGTGCCCGAGCAGCCGGTGCCGTCGTCGCCCCAGATATGGTTCAGGTTAAGCCAGTGGCCGATTTCATGCGTGGCAGTGCGCCCCAGGTGGAACGGCGGCGCCGCCGTTCCCGTCGTGCCGAAGGCCGATTGCAGGATCACCACGCCGTCGGTGGCGGCCGGGCCGCCGGGAAACTGCGCGTAGCCGAGCAAGCCGCCGCCCAGCTGGCACACCCAGATATTCAGGTAGCTGTCGGCCGGCCAGGCATCCATGCCGCCCGTCGCCTGCGATTTGACGGCATCGTCGGCGCCAAACGAGGCCACGGTCGTCTGGCGCCGCTCGATGCCGCTGGTGGCCGCGCCATGCGGATCGATGGTGGCCAGCGCGAACTCCACGCGCGCATCGGCCGTCAGCGGCAGGAACGGCGCCGGCGTGCTGTTCACATCGGGATTGACACGCCGGAAATCACGGTTCAGTACGTCGATCTGGCTGGCGATCTGCGCATCCGAAATATTCTGCGCGGCCGTATTCCACACCACGTGCACGACCACCGGTATCTGCGTCACGCCGGAACGCCCGGCGCTGCTGCCGGCGCCCTCGTACATGCCAGCCTGGTTTTCAATATCGGCGCGGATGTTCGCATACGATGGATCTTCCGTCAGCAGGCGGCGATGCACGTCCATCGTGGCGCAGGTGCGCACCTGCGGCGTACCGCCGCCCTGGCCGCCGCCGTCGCCGCCCATGCCGCCTCCACCGCCCCCGCCATCGCGGTCGCCCCCCATGCCGCCGCCATCGCCCACGTGCATGCAACTGGCGCCGGCCATGCCCTGCGATGCCTGCTGCATGCCGCCGCCCGGCATGTCGCCGCCGTTCGCCGCGGCCGCGCCCTGCGCGAGCGCCGCCTGGTCCGCGTACGACATGCCCAGGCGCGGCCCCGGCATGGCGTCGGCGCCCGCCGCATCAGTACCGGCATGCACGTCGCCCTCGACCGGCATGGACTGCATGGACTGCATGGCCGGCGCGCCTTCGGCCGAACCGGTGGCCGGTAATTTTTTCGTTTTAGCGGTGCTCATGGTGTCTCCTTCGTCTGTTTGCCAATTCACTATGGCACGGCGAAAAGAGGAGCATTTGTGCCAGATCAAGACTGGCAAGCGGTGCCCGAAAAAAGTGGCAGACGAAAAAAAGACAGCCGAAGCTGTCTTTTTGGCTTGCGGGCCGTGGCCCGCAAACGGGGAATTACTTGGCGGCGGCGGCCTTGACTTCAGCGTCGGCTTTGGCCTTGGCTTCTTCCGTCTTGGTGGCGGCGAGGGCTTTGTCGGCATTCGCTTCCACTTTTTCCTTGGCGACCTTGGCGTTCGCTTTTACGGCAGCCTTGGTGGCTTTCGCATCGGCCTTGGCATCGGTTTTGTCTGCCTTGGCTTCCGCTTTCAGCTTGTCTTCCGCATCGGCGTTGACGACTTTGTCATGGGCCTTGGCTTTGGTTTTGTTCGCCTTGTGATGGGCGTCAGCTTTCTTTTCGTCAGCCTTCATCTCGGCCTTGGCGACATTGGCGTCAGCCTTGGCATCGACTTTGGCTTCCGAAGCGGCAGCCTTGTTGACGTCTTTTTGCGCGGAAGCCTGGGCTTTCACGACAGCTTCCGTGGCCGGCGCGGTTTGAGCGAAGGCGGCGGTAGCAAACAGGGTAGCGATCAGTGCGGCGAGTAATTTGTTCATGATGAGACCTTTCAATATGGTTTAATTTTATTCTTACTAAAGGCGGGCAAAATGTTCAAAATTTGCCAGGCATCGCGCTGTTTCTTGATGTAGCGCAATGGCATGACTTCATAGTAAAGATAACTGGCAAACCACACAGTGCGGTAGCGCACTCAACGAGAAATATATGCAAATCGGCAAATTTCCCATCGAGCGCGGCCTGACGCTTCAGATCCTCATGCGCCCACGGCCAGCGCCGCGTGGCGCGCCGCCACCCACTCCTCGTTGGCCGGCTCCACGCCCACCACGATGCGGCTGGCATCGGTGGAGATAAGGCTGGCGTTGCGCGCATTGGCCTGCGCATCGAGCACGGGGCCGATAAAACCGAGCTCGGCGCAGATGCGCTGGCGCAGTTCGGCGCTGTGCTCGCCGATGCCGGCCGTAAACACCAGCATGTCCAGCCCGCCCAGCACGGCCGTCAGGGCGCCGATCTCGCGCACGATGCGGCGGATATATAAGGCCAGCGCGGCGCGGATGCGTTCGCCCGTCGCATCTTGCCGGTCCTGCTGCGCCAGCAAGACCGGCGGGTCCGCCGACACGCCGGACACGCCCAGCAAGCCCGACTCGTGGTACAGCACATGCGCCACTTTTTCCAGCGACAGCTTTTCGATTTCCATCAGGTAGATCACGGCGCCAGGATCGAGCGAACCGCAGCGCGTGCCCATCATCAGACCGTCGAGCGCGGAAAAGCCCATGGTGGTGGCCACGCTGTGCAAATTGTCCATGGCGCACAGGCTGGCGCCGCTGCCCAGGTGGGCCACGATGACCTTGCCGCGCGCGACAGCGCCGAAACGCTGCTCCAGCACCAGCGACTGGTATTCGTACGACAGGCCGTGGAAACCATAGCGGCGCAAGCCCCGCTCCCACGCATCGTAAGGCAGGGCCAGCATCTGCTCGACCTGCGGCACCGTGTGGTGGAAGGCCGTGTCGAAGCACGCCACCTGGGCGATGTCGGGCCGCGATGTGAGCAGCACCTCGATCGCCTCGAGCGCGAACGGCTGGTGCAGGGGCGCCAGCGGCACATAGCTTTTCAGGTCCGCCAATACCTTGAAATCGATGCGCACGGGGGCGAAGTACTTGCTGCCGCCATGCACCACGCGGTGCGCCACGGCGCGCAGCGCACGCCCGTCCAGCTGCGCCACCACTTGCGCGCGGATGTATTCGAGCGCCGCATGATGCGGCTGCTCCGCATCGAGCTGCAAGGCCACCGCCGGCAGGCCGCCGGCGCGGTAGGTGGCGTTTTCGCGGCCGATGCCTTCGACCTTGCCGCTCCATTGCGCCTGCTGCGGCAGCACGCCGCCCGCCTGCTCGAACAGGGCGAACTTGATGCTCGACGAGCCGCAATTGAGCACCAGGATCAGGGTGCCGTCGGCGTGGGTGGTTGGCGCGTTCATGGCGGCGTGCTCCGGTAATGGTTGGCCAGCATCACGGCGATGGCGCACGAGGCGATGCGGCTGGCGCGCGAATCGGCGCGGCTGGTGAGGATGACGGGGATCTTCGCGCCCAGCACGATGCCGGCGCTGTCCGCGTCGCCCATGTACTCGAGCTGCTTGGCCAGCATGTTGCCGCTTTCCAGGTCTGGCACCAGCAGGATGTCGGCGCGGCCCGCCACTTCCGAGACGATGCCCTTGACGGTGGCGGCGGCGATCGACACGGCGTTATCAAAAGCCAGCGGGCCGTCGAGGATGGCGCCCGTGATCTGTCCGCGGTCGGCCATCTTGCACAGGGCGGCCGCGTCCAAAGTCGCCGGCATGTCCGCGTTCACCGTTTCCACGGCGGCCAGGATGGCCACGCGCGGGCAGGCCACGCCGATCACGTGCGCCAGGTCGATGGCGTTGCGCACGATGTCGGCCTTCATGGCCAGGTTGGGCGCGATATTGATGGCGGCATCCGTGATGATGAAAGGGCGCGGATAGGCGGGCGTCTGCATCAGGAAGCAGTGGCTGATGCGGCGCTTGGTGCGCAGGCCGGCGCTGGCCGACAGCACGGCCGACATCAGTTCGTCCGTATGCAGGCTGCCCTTCATCAGCGCCTCGACTTCGCCCTTGCCCGCCAGTTCGGCGCCGCGCGCGGCGGCAGCATGGCTATGCTCGACGTCCTCGATGGCGATGCCGGCCAGGCTCAGGCCCGCCTCCAGCGCCACCGCTTCCAGGCGCGCGCGCGGCGCCACCAGCACGGGCGTGATCAGGCCGGCCGCATGCGCGTCCAGCGCGCCAGACAGACTCAGTTCATCGCAGGGGTGGATCACGGCGACCCGGATCGGCCCCAGCGTACGTGCGTGCTCGAGCAGGCGCCGCGTGCCGTCGCCGTTATGCAGGCGCACTTCGGGCAAGGTGGCGCGCGCCCGCTCGATCTGCTCGGCCGGCGCGATCACCTGCGCCTCGCCGTCGAGCACCACGGCGCCATGCTGGTTGACGCAGCGGCAAGCCAGGGTCACGTGGCGGCTGCGCGGCTCGCGCGCCGTGACGGTAACGCTGATGGCCAAGGTATCGCCCACGCGCACGGGTTGCAAAAAACGCAGGGTCTGGCCCGTGTAGACGGTGCCGGCGCCGGGCAGGCGCGTGCCCAGCACGGCGGATATGAGGGAAGCGCCCCACATGCCGTGCGCGATCACGCCCTGGTAACGGGTGGCGGCGGCAAATTCCGTATCGAGGTGCTGCGGGTTGTCATCGCCCGACATCACTGCGAACAGGGCGATATCGTCCATGCTCAGGGTGCGCGTGATGCTGGCAGTGTCGCCGATGGCGATCTGGTCGAAGGTGCGGTTACGCACGATATGCAGATCATCGTCTTGGGTAGTAGTCATCGTGGTCTTCTAGGCAGAGGTAATGTGTTTGGCCGGTTTGGCTTTGGGTCCGGCATGGGATGCGCGCGCGTCCGGCGGCAGCGCCTGCGCCTGCTGCTTGACTGCGCGGTCGAAGACGTCCAGCATCTGCTGCAGGCTTGCTTCCTCGTCCGGCGTCGGCGGCTCGGGCACCTGCAGCACTTGCTGCAGCCATTCGGCCAGCGCGCCGATGTCGTCCGGATCGGCGCGCGACAGCAAGGCCGGCAAGGCGGCGATGGCGGCATCGAAATCATGCAGCATCAGGCGCGCCTGCTGGCGCACGATGCCGCGGAATTCCTCCATGCTGACCTCCTGCCGGTATTGCGGCTTGATCAATTTGAGGGCCAGGTTGACCCTGCGCTCGTCGGCGATCATGCGGAAGCGGTAGATGTAGAACAGCGCGCGCACGGCCGCTTCCACCAGGCCGCCGCGCTGCATGTCCTCGTCCATCTTGCGCGTTTCGCAGCGCACGTATTCGCAATGCTCGGGCGAGATGCCGGGATGGGGGCGCGGCGGCGTGGCATCGCCGATGGTCTGTCCCGTCAGCGCCTGCACCAGGGGCGAGCCGTACACCAGGTCGAAGGTGGTTTCCTGCACAGTATCGCGCCAGTCGCGCCAGCCGTTCAAACCGGCCGTGATGGCGCCGGAGACGGCTTCCTGCATGGCCAGCAGCGGGTTGTCGGGCGATACCGGCTGGCGATGGGCGCGCACTTTTTCCGCCTCCCTGGCCACCAGTCTGGCCAGCGGATTGTGGTCGGTCCAGCGCTCGTACGACACGCGCAGCGGATGCGCAAGCTGCAGGAAGCGCGCGGTCTGCGGCGTGACCATGGCGCGCACCCACGGCTGCGCGAACGTGCGGTACAGGGCCAGGTTCACCTCGGATACGCGCGCGGCGGCGGCGAACTTGCGGTCGTTTTCCACGCTAGGCTGCACGATGGCGCGCACGTCCTCGATGCCGCGGTGCTCGACCTGCAGCACATAATCGCCGCTGGCCAGGTCGGCATTCGGCGTGTCGGGCGTCTTGTCGACGATCCGTGCTTCGTAGATACCGGCCGGCAGGAGGTTGATCAGGTCGATATTGCTGGCGAATTTCTGGTGTTCCTTGTGCCCCACCTTGGCCGAGACGAAGATGCCCAGGTGGCCGATGCTGTCATGCACGGCGTAGACGATGGTCTGGTCGTGCATCAGCACGTCCTTGTCGTCGCGGTACAGGTCCGTGATCCAGCCCAGCGCCTGCGGCGGCGGCGTGATGTTGTCGCCATTCGAGCAGAATACGACGATGGGCGAACGGATATTGCGCAAGTCCAGGCGCACGCCGTCGGAGGTGATCAATTCGGCCGTGGCCAGGCGGTTGCCGATGAACAGATTGTCGACGATGTACTGCATCTCGACGTCGTTGAGGAACACATGGCCGCCCCAGTATTTTTCAAATTCCAGGTAGCGGGGCGCTTCCGTATCGATGTTCGCGTACAGGTTGTACTGCTTGCTCCACAGGGTATTGGCCGGGTTGAGCTTTTCGAAATTCTGCACCAGGCTGGCGCCGTCGAAACGGCCGTTGCCCAGGTCGCCCGCCAGCGCCGTGGCCCAGCTGCCGCCCATCAGGCCGCCAGCGTAGCGCATCGGGTTGCGGCCATGCCAGCCGGCCCAATAGGACACGGGCGCGCCGGCCACGATGATGGGACCGAACAATTCCGGGCGCATGGCCGCCGTCATGAGGATTTGCCAGCCCGCCTGGCAATTGCCGATGACGACGGGCTTGCCTTCGCTGAGCGGATGCAGGGCGATGACTTTTTCCAGGAAGGCCGCCTCGGCATGCATCACGTCTTC
Source organism: Janthinobacterium aestuarii (assembly GCF_046113285.1). Lineage (NCBI taxonomy): Bacteria > Pseudomonadati > Pseudomonadota > Betaproteobacteria > Burkholderiales > Oxalobacteraceae > Janthinobacterium > Janthinobacterium aestuarii. The sequence goes on along the minus strand of NZ_CP142524.1, from coordinate 840,271 downwards.
CACCGTCTGTCCCGGCACGGGATCGGGCAGGAAGCCGATGAAGTAGCACGGGTGGCCGGCGCGCAGGGCCACGCCGATCTCGCTCTCGGCCTTGAAGCCGCCGATGCCGGGACCGTGGCCGGCGCGCGGATCGACGACGACAAACGGCCGTTTCGATGGCTCAGGTTCGGGCGCATCGGGCGTCAAAATGCGCGCCAGGCCGTAGTTGACGGGGCGCGCCAGCTCCAGGCCCGACATCACCAGTTCGGCGGGGAAGTCGAGCACGTTCGGCACTTCCTCGGCCAGGTGCTCCTGGTACTGGTTGCCGCGCCGGCGCATCACGTCCGCGTACAGCACGATGCGCTGCCACGAGTCGCGCGCATAATCGCCCAGCATGCCCAGGGACGGCAAGCCGCCGGTGGAGAAAAATGGTGCAGCTTCGGTTGTCATGGCTATCCTTTTCATGCAAAAAAACGCCGGACCATTCCGGCGCGGGGGCTACGCCATCTGGCTGATGGTCTTGCGAAAGCGCGCCAGCGCGAAGGTAAACAGGGCCGTGCCGATGGCCAGCAGGGCCAGGAACGGTTTCCACACCACGTCGATGCCGGCGCCCCGGTACAGGATCGCCTGGCTCAATTCGACGAAATGCGTGGTCGGGGCGATCAGCATGATGTTCTGCACCAGCTCGGGCATGCTTTCGCGCGGCGTGCTGCCGCCCGAGAGCATCTGCAGCGGCAGCAGCACGAGGATCAGGAGCATGCCGAACTGCGGCATGCTGCGCGCCACGGTGGCCAGAAAAATGCCCATCGAGGTGGTGGCGAAAAGGTGCAGGGCCGCGCCGCACAGGAACAGCGCGATCGAGCCTTCGATCGGCACGTGCAGCATGCCGCGCACCACCAGGTTCAGCGACAGGGCGGCGGCCAGCAGCACCACCAGGCCCATCGACCAGACCTTGCCCAGCATGATCTCGGCCGGCGTCACGGGCATCACCAGCAAATGCTCGATGGTGCCGTGTTCGCGCTCGCGTATCAGCGCCGCGCCCGTCAAAATGATCGACAGCATCGTCACCTGGTTGATGAGCTCCATCAGCGAGCCGAACCAGGCCTGGCTCAGCGACGGGTTGAAGCGCGCGCGCATCACCAGCTCCACGGGCGAGACGGTTGCGCCCCGGTAGCGCTTGGCGAATTCCGATATCTCGCCAGCGACGATCTGCTGGATGTAGCCGCTGCCGCTGAAGGCCTGGCTCATGCGCGTGGCGTCCACGTTCAGCTGCAATTCCGCCTGGCGCCCGCCCAGCACGTCGGCCTGCAGCTTGGGCGGGATCGTCAGCACGAAGGTGTACCGGCCCGCATCGAGACCCGCATCGACCTGGCTCTGGTTGATCATGGCCGGCGGCGTGAACTGGGGCGGGAAGAAGGCCGAGGCGATGCGCGCGGACAGCGGCGAGCCATCCTCGTCGACGATGGCGATCGAGGCCATGTGCAGGGTTTCCGGCTTGGCCGTGGCGGCCACGTAGATGGCCAGGGTGAACGTGTAGAGGATCAGGATCAGCATCATCGGATCGCGGATCAGGCTCCAGATTTCCTTCACGCCCAGGCGGTAGATGTTTTCAAGGTGGCGCATATCAGCTCTCCTGTTTCTTCAGCAGCGCCACCGTCACGCCGAGGATCACGGGAATGGCGACGAGCAGGGGCCAGAACGAGGCGTGCAAGTCGCCAAAGCCCAGCGCCTTGTTGAACACGCCGCGGCTGATATTGAGCATGTGCGTGGCGGGGTACATCAGGCCGATGGCCTTGCCCACGCCTTCCATCGACGAGACGGGATTGAGCAGGCCGGAAAACTGGATGGCCGGGATCATGGTGCCGATCATGGTCACGAACAGGGCCGCGATCTGGCTGCGCGTAAAGGTCGAGGCGAACAGGCCGATGCCCGTGGCGCAGATATTGAAGATGAAGGTGGCGCCGATCAGGGTCGGCAGGCTGCCCTTGATCGGCACGCCGAAGGCCGTGACGGCCAGCAGGGCCATGAGGACGAAGTTGAACATGGCCAGCACGACGTAGGGCACCTGCTTGCCGAGCAAGAATTCCAGGCGCGTGACGGGCGTCACGTACAGGTTGATGATGGAACCGAGTTCCTTTTCGCGCACCACGGACAGCGCCGCCAGCATGGCCGGCAGCATCAGCAGCAGCAGAGGAATCACGGCCGGCACCATGGCGGGCAGGCTTTTCACGTCCGGGTTGTAGCGGTAGCGCGTCTGGATGGCGACGGGATTGCTCATCGTGATGCCGTAGCGGTGCAAGGCCTGGTCGGCCAGCCACAGCTGATGCATGCCCTGCACGTAGCCCTGCACGGTTTCGGCGCGCATCGGCATGGCGCCGTCGATCCACGCGCCCACCTGCGCCGGCGCGCCGCGCTGCACGTCGCGCGCGAAGCCGGGCGGGATCTCGATGGCCAGCGACAGTTCGCCGCTGCGCATGCGCTTGTCGATATCGGCATAGTCGCGCAGCGGCGGGCGCTCGACGAAGTAGCGCGAGCCGGCCAGGTTGTTCGTGTAATTCTGGCTCAGGGTCGTCTGGTCATGGTCGAGCACCGCATAGCTCAAGTCTTCGACGTCCAGGCTGATGCCGAAGCCGATGACGAACAGCAGCAGCACGGAGCCGCCCAGCGCCAGGGTCAGGCGCACGGGGTCGCGGCGCAATTCCAGCGCCTCGCGCCACATGTAGCTGAGCATGCGGCTCACGCTGAAACGGCTGCGCCGGTGCTGCGGCGCCGGTGCCGTTTCCTGCGGCACGGACGCCGGCGTTTCCTGCACTGTCGCCGCTGCCGTGCCGCCGCCCGCCTCTTCCAGGTAGGCGATGAAGGCCGCCTCCAGCGACGGCGCGCCCTTCTTGCGCACCAGTTCGGCCGGCGCATCGCTGACCAGCACTTTACCCGCATGCATCAGCGAGATGCGGTCGCAGCGCTCGGCCTCGTTCATGAAGTGGGTGGAAATGAAGATGGTGACGCGGTCGCGCCGCGCCAGCTCGATCATCAGGCGCCAGAAATTGTCGCGCGCGATGGGGTCGACGCCGGACGTCGGCTCGTCGAGGATCAGCATTTCCGGCTTGTGCACCATGGCTACGGCCAGCGACAGCCGCTGGCGTATGCCCAGCGGCAGGCTGTCGGGCAAGTCGTCCATCACGGCGCGCAAGTCGAAGCGCTGCGCCATTTCGTCGATCCTCGCCGGGATCTCGCCCTCCGGCACGTGGAACAGGCGCGCGTGCAGCACCAGGTTCTGGCGCACCGTCAGTTCGCTGTACAGGGAAAACGCCTGCGACATGTAGCCGACCCTGCGGCGCGTGTCGATGTCGTTGGAATCGACTTCCTTGCCGAACAGCCAGGCCTTGCCTTCCGTGGCCGGCAGCAGACCCGTGAGCATCTTCATGGTGGTCGATTTGCCGCAGCCGTTCGAACCGAGAAAGCCGAAGATCTCGCCGCGGCCGATGCGGAAATTCACATGGTCGACGGCCGTAAAATCGCCGAAGCGCATGGTCAGGTCTTTGGCCTCGATGGCGACGTCCTGCGCGCTGGCGGCGTCCAGCGGCGTGATCACGACGGGCTGGTGGCCGGCGCGCTTGGCTTCGGGCAGCAGCTTGATGAAGGCCGCTTCCAGGTTGCCGCTTTCGGTACGCGCCAGCAGTTCGGCCGGCGTGCCCGTATCGAGCACCTTGCCGTCATCCATGGCGACTAACCAGTCGAAACGCTGCGCCTCGTCCATGTAGGCGGTGGCCACCATCACGCTCATTTGCGGGCGCTGCACCCGGATGCCGGCGATCAGGTCCCAGAACTGGGCGCGCGCCAGCGGATCGACGCCGGTGGTCGGCTCATCGAGAATGAGCAGGTCGGGATCGTGGATCAGGGCGCAGCACAGGCCCAGCTTCTGCTTCATGCCGCCCGACAGCTTGCCCGCCGGGCGCGCGAGGAAGGGCTGCAAGCCCGTGCTGCGGGTCAGCTGGTCGATGCGGCGGCGGCGCTCGGCCGCGTCATGGCCGAACAGGCGCGCGAAAAACTGCAGGTTTTCCTCGACCGACAGGGTCGGATACAGATTCTTGCCCAGGCCTTGCGGCATGTAGGCGATGCGCGGGCAGACGTCGTCGCGGTGGCGCGCATCGCGCATGTCGCCGCCCAGCGCCATCACGCTGCCCTGCTGCACGGCGCGCGCGCCGGCCACCAGCGACAGCAGGCTCGATTTGCCCACGCCATCGGGGCCGATCAGCCCCACCATGCGGCCGGCCGGCACGTCGAGGTCGACGCCGTCGAGCGCCACCGTCTTGCCGTAATGCTGGCTGACGCCCTTGATGCTGACGACAAAGGAAGTCACGTCCATGCTCACTGCGGAACCTTGGCCGTCAGTTCAGCGGGCCAGGGCTGCTTCGCATCGAGGCGCACCCAGGCCACGCCCGGCAAACCCACTTTGACCAGGGCCAGGTGCTTTTGCAGCAGCTCGCGGCTGATCTGCGCCTTCACGCGGAACATCAGCTTCTGGCGCTCGCTGGCCGTTTCCACCGTCTTCGGCGTGAACTGCGCGCTGGCGGCGACAAACGAAATCGTCGCGGGAATCACGTAATTGGGCGCCGCGTCGAGGATGAGGCGCACTTCGCCGCCCATCGCCACCTTGCCGGCCGCCGTCTCGGGCAGGAAGAAGGTCATGTAGACGTCCGACAGGTCGACCAGGTTGAGCACCTTGCCGCCGCCGGCCAATACTTCGCCCTGCTGCGCCACCAGGTATTGCACGCGGCCGTCGCGCGGTGCCGTCAGCTGGCCATCGGCCAGGTCGGAATCGATGCGCGCCGTGGTCGCCTCGGCGGCCACGACAGCGGAACGCGAACCGACCACCTGCGCTTTTGCCGCATCGATGGCCGCCTGCGCCGCCGTCACCTGCGCCTTGGCCGCATTCAGGGCGGCGGCCACGCTGCGCACGCGGGCGCGGTCGTCGTCGAGTTCCTGCACCGAGGAAGCGCCTTCCTTCGACAGGGTTTCGGAACGGGCCAGGCGGCGCCTGGCCGCATCGAGTTCGCTTTCGCGCTGCGCCACCATGGCCAGCGCGGCCGCCTTGTCGCTTTCGCGCACGGCCACCTGCGCCTGCGCGCCGACCACGGCATCGGACGCCTGCTGCTGGCGCGCGCGCGCCTCGTCGCGCTGGGCCGTCAGCGAGTCGACCTGCATGGTGGCCAGCGGCTGGCCCGCCTTGACGAAGTCGCCCTCGCGCACGAGGATCTCCTTGACCCGGCCGGCCAGCTTGGTGGCGACGTCGACTTCCGTCGCCTCGATGCGGCCATTGCCGCTGACAAAACCTTCGCCAGGGCCCGTGGGGCGCATTTTTTGCCAGGCCACGTAGCCCAGCACGAGAACGGCCACGACGAGCGCCGCGGGGATGAGTTTTTTCTTCAGTTGAGCATTCATGGTATCGGGGCGATCAAATTAGTGGGTGGAAGCGGCGGCGGGTGCGGGTGCGCCGCCGCCCAGGGCCGCGTACAGGCTGACCTGGCTGGACAGCAGCGCGCGGCGCGTCTGCACCAGCTGCTGCTCGACCGTCAGCAGGTCGCGCTGTGCATCGAGCACTTCCAGGTAGGGCGCGGCGCCATTGTCGTAGCGCAGCTTGGCCAGGCGCGCGCGTTCGCTCTGCGCGGCCAAGGTGGTCTTGCCGATATCGACCTGCAGCGCCAGCCAGCGCCGGTTCGACAGCGCGTCGGCCACTTCGCGGAAGGCGCCCTGCACGCTCTTTTCATAATTGGCCACGGCCACGTCGCGGCGTACCTCGGCCAGGTCCATATTGGCGCGGATGCGGCCCGCGTCAAAAATCGGCAGTACCAGGCGCGGCGCGAAATTCCAGGCGCCGCTGCCCGAGTCGAACAGGCCGCTCAATTCCGCGCTGGCCGTGCCATAAGCCGCCGTCAGCGAAATGGTGGGGAAGAAGGCGGCGCGCGCGGCGCCGATATTGGCTTGCGCGGCGCGCAACTGGTGCTCGGCCGCCATCAGGTCGGGACGCTGCGTCAGCAAGGCCGAGGGAAGGCCCGCATGCAGCGGCTGCAGCACGCTGGCGTCGTCAAAGCGGCGCACCTCGCCAGCCACTGGCGTCAGGTCGACGGGGCCGCCCACCAGCTGGGCCAGCGCATGCGCCTGCACGGCGCGCGCCTGCTCCAGCTGTGCCGACAGCGACAGGGCCTGGCTGAGCAGGGTTTCGACCTGCGTCAGGTCCAGCTTGGAGATCGACCCCACCTCGAAGCGGCGCGTGAAGATGCGCAGCGATTCGGCGCGGCTGTCGACGGTGGCGCGCGCCAGTTCCACGCGCTCGTCGAGTTCGCGCAAGCCCAGATAGCCATTGGCCACCTGCGCCACCAGGGCCACGCCGACGGCGCGGCGCGCCTCGTCGCTTGCCAGCAGGGTTTGCAGGGCGCTGTCCTTCAGGCTGCGCACCCTGCCCCAGAAATCGAGTTCCCAGGCGCTCACGTTCAAGCCCGCCTGGTACTGCGCGCTCGTCATGGCGCGGCCCGTCGGACTCAGGTCGTCTGGCACGCGTGCGCGGCTGCCGGAGGCGCCCAGCGCGATGGTGGGGAACTGCTCCGCGCGCTGGATGCCATACGCGGCGCGCGCTTCTTCCACGCGCAGGGCAGCGATGCGGATGTCGCGGTTGCCGGCCAGCGCCTGCGCAATGAGCGCCTGCAGGCGCGGGTCGGCAAAGTAGGCTTGCCAGGCGACGTCGGGCGCCTGCGCGCCGGCCGGATCGGCTTCCGGATACTGCGCCGCCACGGGCAGCGGCGGCGGCGCGTACGGCGGCGCCAGCGAGGCGCAGCCGGCCAGGGCCAGCGCGGTGGCCAGCGCGGCCGTCCTGGCGCGGTTGGACAAAGTAGAAACAGCCATGGTCATCTTCTTCCAGTCAATTCAGAATGTTGTAGCCGCCATCGACATACAGGGTGCCGCCCGTGATGGCGCGCGCGCCGTCGCCGGCGAGGAAGGCGCACAGCGCGCCCACGTCCTCGATGGTGGCCAGGCGGCGCATGGGCGAGCGTTCGATGGCGTCGGCCATCAGGCGGTCGAAATGGGCGATGCCGGAAGCGGCCCGCGTCTCCAGTGGGCCCGGCGAAATGGCGTTGACGCGGATGCCTTGCGGCCCCAGTTCGGCGGCCAGGTAGCGCACCGACGCTTCCAGCGCCGCCTTCACGGGCCCCATCAGGCCGTAGTCGGCGATGACTTCCTCGGCGCCCAGGTAGCTCATGGTCATCAGGCTGCCGCCGTCCGGCATCAGGGGTTCGGCCAGCTTCGCCATGCGCATGAAGGAATGGCAGGAGACATCCATGGCCTGCGCGAAACCGTCGGCCGAACTGTCCGTGACCCTGCCATGCAAATCCTGTTTCGGCGCGTAGGCAATGGAATGGACGACGAAATCGATGGCGCCCCACTGCCGTCCGATCTGCGCGAACAGCGCCTCCAATTGACCCGGCACGGCCACGTCGAGCGGCGCCATGATGGCCGCCTGCACTTGCTGCGCCAGCGGCTCCACGTATGGACGGGCCTTGTCATTGAGCCAGGTCACGGCCAGTTCGGCACCGGCCGCGCGCAGCGCGCTGGCGCAGCCCCATGCGATGCTTTGCGCATTGGCGATGCCCACCACCAGCCCACGCTTGCCCTGCAAAGGCAAGTGCGGGTGCAAGCCGGCCGTCATGCCTGGACCGGACGCAAGGCGGGCCACGGCGTGGCCGCCTGCACGCAGCGCACCGCGCCGGCACGCGTGGCGGCCGCGCTCATGGCCAGGGTCACGCCGCCGGCGCGCGCATACGGCAAGGCAATCGGTGTGTGGGGATGGAGGGTATTGCACGCGTCAGGCGCGGGGGTCTGCATCTTCATGAATCGGCTTCCGTCACTGAAATTCGAGGCCGGCACCAGTGCATTCTCGGGGAACTGGTACAGGGCGAAAATTACTCTACAGCATTTAGATACGTGATTCGCGATGAGTCCGGTCCGCATGCTTATCGTTTTTGAGCTAGGTCAACTATAAGTGCGATTGCGGCGATGCAACATTGATATACATCAAATTCTACATCAATATTATTTAAATGAACTAATTGACAAGCAATCGAATCGCGGTGCTTATTTGATAATATCGCGGGGCTGGCGCACAGAAAGGCGGCCGAGCAAAAGAAGGGGGAATTGCCTGAAAAACAAACTACGCGGCGCCGTGGCGGGCGGCGCAAGGCGGGGAACGGTGAAACGGGGGGCCATGCTATTGCGATGCAACATGGCCCGCCATGCTTACTCCAACGACATGAACGGCATTATTTTCCCGGCACCGTGGCGGGACGCGAATACAAGTCGATGATGGTGCTGATGCCATCCTGGCATACGGAACAGAAGGTCTCGCTGCGGTCGAACATGATGCACTGCATCTCGGGACGGTAGTAGCCGGACGATTCATAGTTCGCGCCTTCGAAGGCGCCCACCGCATGGCGCTGCGGCGCCTTCGAGAACAGCTGCTGCGTGTATGCCAGGTCGGCCTTGAACAAATCGCTCATCTCGCTTTCCGGGCGGTTGGCCGCGCGCAGGGCCGCGCGCTGCTTCTGGTATTCGCGCGCATGGCTGTCGTACGCTTGCTTCGGCCAGGGCGTCGGCAGCGGCGTGCCGGCCTTGACGTGGCTCTTCCATTTCAGCTTGGCCGGATCGCGCAGCGCCGTGGCGTTCGGCTCCCAAGGCTCCTGGCGCTCGCCGTTCGACTGGTAGGCCACGGGCGAAGTGTAGTACTCGTCGGCCAGGCCGGCGAAATGGTGGCCGAATTCATGCACGAACAGGTAGTTGGCCCAGTCGTTGTTCGCTGCCGCCGTGCTGAACTGGCCGAAGATGCCGCCGCCGCCGTAGGTATCGTTATTGACGAGGATTTCGATGAATTCGTACGGCGCGTACTGCGCCAGGTCGCGCAATGCGCGGTTGTCCGTCGTCAGCACATAGCGCTCGCTGCCGAAGATGTCGTAGCGCGTGCCCAGCGGCGAGGCGTGATGCACGCCCGTCGATGGGCGCGACACGCCCGATTCCTGCGTCGGCGCGGCCATGGCCCAGACGTTGAAATCATTGGCCCGCTCGCGAAATGGCGAGACGGTAAACAGGTGTTCGGCCAGCTTGCGCGCCGTCGCTTCGAACTTGCCCATTTCGGCGGCCGTGTAGCCATCGCCCATGATCAGGAGATCGACCTTCTCGGACGAGGGGCCTTCGACACGGATCGGGATCGGCTTGACGGGCGCCGGCGGCTGCTTGCGGATCACGTCCTGCGCGGCAGGATCGACGTCGGTGCTCCACACAATGGAAAACAGGCCGCGTTCGTCGCGCTTGAGGATGCGCACGCGCACGGGGTGCTCGGGCTGCGGGAAGCGCACGGATTCCTGGAACGCGCGCGTGGTGGTTTTCGCTTCGTCGGTGCTGGCCCACTCGCCGAAGATGGTGGAAAAGCCGCGCGAGTACAGCACCTTGCCCGACTTGATGTCGACCACTTCCAGCATATTGTTGCCGCGGTTGCTGTCGTCGATGGGACGCGCCAGGTTACCGGCCCATGGCAGGGGCTCGACCAGCACGCGTTCGACCGCATAGTGCTCGCCCAGCGCATTGCCGCTGTGCTGGTAATCGAGGCGCATGGTGGCCGGCTGGGCAGCATTGGCCGCTTGCGCGGCAGGGACTATGCCGGCGGCCAGCGCCAGCGCGCACAGGAAGGATCGAATCGGGGTCTGCTGCATCTCATTCCTAACACGGTAGAAAAACGGGTAAAAGAAGCGGTTTTCCGAACAAACAGCGGCGCCAGCGGCGGGCATGGAAAAATCCGGTGCGGCACATTGTAGCGACAGGAATCGGCACTGCAAAGCATCCATTTCACGCCCCGCTTGACCGCGCCGCGCAATCCATTTATATTAGACTGACTAGTCGATTAAACAAAAGGACAGCCAACCACCATGCGCACCATCGATCCCGATAAACACGCGGCCCGCCGCGACGCCATTCTCGCCGCCGCGCGCCACTGCTTCGCGCGCAAGGGCTTTCACCAGACCAGCACCGCCGCCATCTGCACGCAGGCGGGCATGAGTCCTGGCAACCTGTTTCACTATTTCCCCACCAAGCAAGCCATCATCGCCGCCATCGTCGACCAGGAAGGCAGCGAGACGGCCGCCTATTTCGCCGGCGTGCAAGGCAGCGCCGATGCGTACGGCGCCCTGCTCGACTTCATGGACCTGGTGCTGGCGCTGGCGGCCGACGGGGACTTTGCGGGACTGGCGCTGGACATTGCCGCCGAGGCGATGCGCGACACGGACATCGCGGCCAGGGTGGCGCGCAACGACGCCAGCCTGCGCGGCGGCCTGCAAACCTTGCTGGCGGAGGCGGCGGCGGCAGGCCAGATCGACGCCGCGCTGGACGCCGCGCAAACGGCCGGCTGGATCGCCGCGCTGATCGACGGCATCTTCAACCGGGTCGCCGTCGATCCCGATTATGCACCGCTGGCGCAGCGCGCCAGTTTGCACCTGCTGCTGGCGCGCTTCCTGCGCCCTGCCCTGGCATGAGCGCCGCCATGCCAACCCCGCCCGCGCGCATTGCCGATGTCGACGCCCTGCGCGGCTGCGCCCTGTTCGGCATTTTGGTGGTCAATATCGGCGCCTTCGCCACACCGTGGTTCGGTCTGGGCATGACCGATCCCGCCTTTCACGGCGGCGTCGACCGTGCCACGCATTTCCTCGTCGCGCTGCTGTTCGAGACCAAGTTCTACCTGCTGTTTTCTTTCCTGTTCGGCTACAGCTTCACCTTGCAGATGCAGGCGGCCGCGCGCGCCGACGCGCCGTTCGTGCCGCGCATGCTGCGCCGGCAGGCGGGCCTGTGGCTGATCGGCGCCCTGCATGCCGTGTTCCTTTTTCATGGCGACATACTGACCACCTACGCCGTGCTGGGCATCGTGCTGCTGGCGCTGCACCGTTGCGGCGAACGCCAGGCACTGTGCCTGGCCCTGGTGCTCGTCACCGTCTGCGCCGCGTTCTGGGCAGGCATGGCCTGGCTGCAAAGCCTGCAGCCGGCGGGCGACGCGGCGGACAACGCCGTGGCGATGGCGCAAAAGGCGGCAACGGCGCTGGCCGCCTACCGCGCCACGCCGGCCGCCGTCGTCAGTCAGCACTTGCGCGAACTGAGCGACATCTGGATCGTCCTGCTGCTGGTGCAGGCACCGTGCGCGCTGGCCATGTTCCTGTGCGGCCTGGCCGCCGGCAAGCGCGAGATGCTGCTGCACGCGGCCGACTATCTGCCGCTGCGCCGCCGCCTGCTGCGGGCCGGCGCGCTGGCAGGCCTGCCCGGCGCCGCCGTATATGCGTGGACCTCCGTGTATGGCGAGAGCCAGGCATGGCAGGTGGCGGGACTGGCCGTGGGCCTGGCGAGCGCGCCGCTGCTGGCGGGCGCCTACCTGGCATGCGCGCTGACCCTGTTCGAACGGCTGCGCGACGGCACGCTGTTTGCGCTGCTGGCCGATACGGGCCGCATGGCCCTGTCGAACTACCTGCTGCAGTCAGCCGTCTGCGCCTGGCTGTTCCTCGCGTATGGCGCACGCTTGATGGGCAGCGTCTCGCCGCTGGGCGCGCTGGCGCTGGCCCTCATCATCTTCAGCCTGCAGCTGCCCCTGAGCCGCTGGTGGCTGCGCGGCCACGCCTATGGCCCCGTCGAATGGCTGCTGCGGGCCCTGACGATCGCCGCGTGGCCGCGCTGGCGGCGCGCCAGTGCAAGCTACTTGTAGCGGTACAGCGGCTGGCGCAGCTGGATGGGGCGGATGTCGAGGCGCAGCTTGAGCACCGAATACGCTTCCGCCTCGGTCGAGCTGTAGCCGACGCTGTTGACCGTTTTACTGAAGCGGAATTCGAAACCCAGCTCCGGGTACGGGTCGCGCGGGTTGCCGAAGGCGATGCCGATGGCTTCCTGCTGCGCGTTGTCGATCAGGTTGCCCATCAGGTCCAGCACGGCGTTGTTGCCGAGGATATCGTTGGTAAACACGGGTTCGCGCATGTCGGGCTGGTTCGGATCGAGCTTGTTGTCGGCCTTGTCCGGCGAGGGCGTAAACACGCGCGTGACGAGGTTGAATTTGTCGCCCCGGTCCAGATAGCTGATGGCAGCATTGCTGATATTGAAATTTTTCACGCCGCGGTCGCTGATGGCGCCCGACAGGTCGATCAGCAGGGCGCCGCTGTAGCCGATCACTTCCACGTCGCGCATGGCGTCGACCACCATGGCGCTGTTTTCATCGATACCCAGTCCCAGGTGATAGCCTTTTTTCAGCATCACGGGAATCATGCGCGCAAAGCGCCCGCGCACCAGCAGATGCTGGTCCACAAAAACGTCGCTGCCGATGAAGCCCAGTCCAGGCGCGATCTCGCGGCCATCCGTGACGCCCATCTTGAGCATGTCGAGCACGGGTTTGGCATCGTAGAACATGGTCGTGCTCATGATGGCCGCGCCGGCGCTGGAGCCGGCGATCACGCCGCCGTTGCGGTAGACCGACCAGATGGCTTCCAGCGCGGCCGTGCGGCTGCCGTCCGGGCGCAGCAACGCTTGCGTGATGCGCCCCTGGTCGCCGCCGGCAAAATAGATGCCGGTGGCCGACTTGATCTGCGTGACGATGGCCGGATCTTCGGCCGCCTTGCGGTAATCGCGGTTGGCCAGCTTGACGGCCAGCGGCACGAAAAAGGCGTCCGCGCCATATTGATTGAGCTTCCTGATGATGCTTTCACCCGATTTTTCCGGGTTCATCGCGGCCGAGGCCAGCACGGCGATGCGCGCGCCCGGACCGCCCGACAACTTGACGATGCGCTGCCACACTTCGGCATTGTCGGCGCGCAGGCCGCCGCCGATGATGACGAGCGTACCCTGCGGCGCGCTGCCGATGGCGCTGCCGCCGGGCGCCGCCACGGCATGGAAGCTGCACAATGCCAGCGCGAACAGCAGCGCGGCGCAAAAGGTGTGGTACCGGATTGAGAATAATTTCATGATGCCTTTCGAATACAAGGAAAGGGGCGCGCACTTGTTGATACCGGCGCGCGCCCTTGCTGCCAAAACTGCTGCCTGCCACCCAACTGCATCGAACTACGATACTACTTGCCGCATATGACAGCGTTGTTGCGGTATCTCCAGTTTTTTACTTGAAGCTGTAATTGGCGCTGGCGTAGAAGCGCCGGCCGCGCGGGTCGGCGTAGCTGGGGTCATAGCCGGACAGGAAGAAAAATGCCTGGTTCGAGTATGGCGGACTGGTATTGAACAGATTCTGTATGCCGGCGCGCAGCTTGAACTGCTGGCTGACCGCATACGCGCCCGACATGTCCCACAGCGTGTAGGCCTTCACGCGGTTCGGCTTGACCACGCTGCCGTCGTCCGTGTTGATGGCCGAGTTCTGGTCATCGTAGCCGCTCGAATACGTGTTCGACAGGCTGGCCGAATACGGGCCATTGTCCCAGTCGAGGGTGATCGTATGGCGCCAGCGCTGCACCACGCCGTCCGTGACGAACTTGTTCAGATTGCTGATGAAGACATCGCCAGGGCTGGTCTGGATTTTTGAGCCGAGCACATAGGTGCCGCTCAGATGTCCGCCAAAGCGTCCCCACGCCGTTTTCACGCCATGCAGGTCGGCCGTGATATCGATGCCCGAGGCTTTTTGCGCACCGCGGTTTTCCTTGCGCAGCTCGATGTAGCGGATTCCATTGTCTTCGTCGCGGTGTACGAGGTTGCCGTACTTGGACAGGTTGGACAGGATGATGTCGTCGCCGATTTCGCTGATCAAATCCGTGCGCCTGATGTTCCAGTAGTCGGCACTGAAGGTCCAGTGCTGGCCGGGTTCGAGCACCACGCCGGCCGTGAACTGGCGGCTGCGCTCCGGTTTCAGCTTGTCGTTGCTGTAGCGGCGCGTACGCCAGTTGTCGGCGCAGACGGAGTAGTCGTTGTTCTCGGCTTCGCAGTACACGGGATCAGGCAGGGTCGCCGTCTGGCTGTAGACAGTGGGCCGATGCAGGTCCGACATCGACGGCGCGCGGAAGCCCTTGCCGGCCGAGGCTCGCAGCAGCACCTCCTTGCTGGGCATGTAGGTCAGGCCGATCTTCGGACTGAGGGCGCCGCCCACTTGCTGGTAATGGTCATAGCGGCCGGACAGCTGCGCCTGCCATTGCTTGCTAAACGGCAATAGCAATTCACTATAGATGGCCTGCACGTTGCGGCTGTCGCTGGTGGCCACGCCGCCTTCGGGCGCGTCATCGTTGGTGATGTTACCGCTCATTAGCAATGCGGATGGCCGGAAATCCGTGCGCTCGCGCCGCACTTCGCCGCCCACCGCCAACGCCATGTCGCCGCCGCCCATGGACATCAAGGCACGCGACACCTTGAAATCGAGCGCATCCATGACGCCGCGCGCGTGCCGCACTTCGTCGTTGACCTGGATGCTCTCGAGCAGCGCCTTGCCCGCCGCACTGGAGGGGCCGAAGGGATTGATGGTGCCATCCGTGATGCCCTTTTGTAGCTGGTCTGCCAGGAGGTAGCCGTGCGTGTCCTTGTCCCTGACCACATTGACACTGTGATTCAAGCCCACGTCGTAATCCCAGCCGCCCACGGTGCCGGTGGCGCCCACCACGTAACGCTGGCTTTCGCTGGTCAATTCGCTGGTGCGCATGCCCGCTTCGTTCAGGCGGATGCGCAGGGCCAGCGTGCCGGTCAACCCGGCAGCGTTCAGCTGCGGCACCATGCTGGCGTCGATTTCGCCATCCGGCCGCGCTGTCGATCCCACGTAATAGCTGCGCGAGCGGCTCAGCGCCACCTCCGCATACAATTGGTGATCGTTGTTCAATTTGAGGACGCCGCGCGTGAGCAGGTTCTGCTTGTCCGTTTTCGGATACAGCTCGGTGTCGCCCATGTAGTTATAGGTACACGCATCGACGCCGCCCGTGCCGGCAGGCAGGTACACATTGGCCGGTCCGCTGCAGCCCGGAATCGACAGATTAATCAGGCGATTCGTGATCGGCTGGCCATTGAGCAGGAAGCCCTGCTCCTGCAGGTAGTCGCGCTGGTCGCTGGAGAGGCGGATATTTGCCGGACTGGTGTAACTGGACAGCAAATGGCCGAGGCGTTCCGGCACCTGCAGGTGCGGAATGAACTTGCGCTGCGAGGTGCTCAGACGGTCGGTTTTTTGCAGGTCGACCACGGCAAAGATATTGTAGCCATCCGTGGCCAGGTCGCCCGTTCCGGCCGTGATGCTGGCCGTGCGCTTGCCGGCGCCGCCTTCCTGCGTGCCGCTGCCGTAGGCGTTCAGCTCCACGCCCTGGTAATCCTTGCGCGTAATAAAATTGATGACGCCGCCGATGGCGTCCGTGCCGTACAGGGCCGAGGCGCCGTCGAGCAGCACTTCCACACGCTGCAGGGCGGCGGCGGGAATGTTATTGAGGTCCACGCCCGCATCGTCGCCGGGCGAGGCAAAGTTGGCCATGCGCCGGCCATTGAGCAGCACCAGGGTCGACGAGGTGCCCACGCCGCGCAGATTGGCGCTGTTGAAGCCGCGCTGGTCGCCGCCCACGTTGATGCTGACGCCATCGGTCAGGCCGCCCACGTTGGCCGAGACGCGCGCCATCAGCTCGGCCGCCGTCGTCACGCCCGCCTTTTCGATCTCGGCCCGCGTGATGATCTGCACGGGCAGCGCCGTCTCCGACTCCAGCCGCTTGATGGCCGACCCCGTGATTTCCACGCGCTGCATTTTTTTCGGCGCCGGCTCCACATCCGGCCCCTGCTCTTGCGCCTGCGCGCCGCCGGCCAGCATGCCCAGCGCCGCCGACACGCTCAGGGCCCCCAGCGCCAGCCGCACGCCTTGCGCCAGCACCGATTCGCGCGGCAAGGAGCCGCCGTCCTGTTTTTTCATCTGCATTGTCATTCTCCCCGGATGTTGATGCCTGATTTTTATAATGATTTTGGGACTGCCTTGCGTTGCTTTGAAGCTGTTTTCCGCGCGCCTTGCACGCCATGTTCGCCGCCATACAGATAGGCGGAGATGACTTCGCTCAAGCGGGCCGCTTTTTCTACGTTCTTCCTGTTCGATACCATCAGCGCCACGGCCAGCGCCTCGATCATCGCCAGCGCCGTGCTGGCGCTGCTGGGCAGGACGGGATGCGTGCTTTGCGCATACAGCGCGTGGTCGGCCAGTTCGGCCAGGGGCGACGCGGGCGAGTCGGTAAGCGCCACGATGCAGGCGCCGCGGTCGCGCGCAAAGCTGGCCAGGCCGATGCAGTCGAGCGTGTAGCGGGGGAACGAGATCACCACGAGCACGTCCTGCGCCGTCAGGTTGACCAGGTGACCGGCCGCCACTTCCGAGCCGCCGATGCCCACCACTTCCACCACGTGCGGGCAAAACGGCTGCAGATGCTGCACCAGCATGCCCGCCAGGTTGGCCGACAGGCCGAAACCCATCACGTACACGACCTTGGCGCGCGTCAGGCGGCGCACCACGGCCAGCATGGCGGGCGGCGACAGGGCATCGGACGTGGCGGCGATGTTCGCGGCCGCATATTCCAGGCTTTCCGTGATGGGCGAGGTGGCGCGCGCGCGCCGTTCTATCGTGCGGCGCAGTTTGTCGACCGGCTGCAGCAGCGATTGCAGGGTTTCGGCCATGGCGCCGCGCATGGCCGAGTAATTCTTCTGACCGATATCGCGCGCGAAGCGACTGATGGTGGCCGTCGACACCTGGCAGCTGTCGGCCAGTTCCTCGATGCCCAGCGCCGTCACGCGCATCTGGTTGCGCAGCAGGTAATCGGCGATCTGCCGCTGCGAAGCCGAGCCGCCGGCCAGCACGTGCATCAGCGCCTGCCCCAGCGGCGATTGCGCGAAGGCGGCATCGGGCGACGCCAGCGTGGTGGCAAGTGGCGTGGGGGCGCTGCTTCTGGCAGGACTGGCGGATGCTCTCATATCACTGGCGGCCTGTATTCTTGGGCACTGCTGATCACTGGCGGAGGGGGAAATCGGGTCGCTGGAACTTACTGTACTCATATCAAAAAGAAAACTCAACAAATATTTGTAAAAGGATTTTCATTGATTTACTTCGTGAAAATATTGCTACATAATCGACCGGAATCCATCAACCATGCACCTTTTCGGGGCGCCCACCATGCAAGTACAACAGCATTCCATCTCCACCGCGCACGCCAGCATGTCATGCCAATTGAGCAGCTTCCACTTCGGCACCGCGGCCGCCACCAGCCGTAGCGGCAAGAAGGTCTACATCCAGGCGGCCCTGCACGCGGACGAGGTGCCGGGCATGCTGGTGTCGCAATTTTTGCGCCGAGAACTGCTGGCGCTGGAAGCGGCCGGCAAGGTGCACGGCGAAATCATCCTGGTGCCGGCCGCCAACCCGATCGGCCTGGCGCAAGCCATCCATGGCGCGCCGTTCGGCCGTTTCGACCTGACCACCGGCATCAACTTCAACCGCGCCTACCGCCACGTGGCCGATGAACTGAAAACCACGCTCGATGGCCAGCTGGGGCAGGATGCGCAAGCCAACGTGGCGCTGATACGCGAGCACGCGCGCGCCGCCGTCGCCGCCTGGCGGCCGGGCACGGATGCGGAGACGCTGAAGAAAACCCTGCTGGGCATGGCCATCGACGCCGACATTGTGCTCGACCTGCATTGCGATAACGAGGCGGCCCTGCACATTTATACGGGCACGCCGCTGGCGGCGCAGATCGCGCCCCTGTCCGCGCTCCTGGGCGCGCGCGCCGTGCTGCTGGAACTGGCGGCAGGCGAAGAGCCGTTCGACGAAGCCTGCAGCCGCTTGTGGTGGGATCTCGACGCGCACTTCGGAGGCCGCTATCCGATTCCCGCCGCCTGCCTGTCGACCACCGTCGAACTGCGCGGCGAGGTGGAGGTGAGCTACGCCCTGGCCGAACGCGACGCCGCCGCCCTGCTGCGCTTTCTCGCCATCGAGGGCGTGCTGGACATCGCCGGCGCCGGCGACGACCTGCCCGTGCCGCAATGTACGCCAACGCCGCTGGCGGGCGTGGAACCGATTCTCGCGCCGCATCACGGCGTGCTGGTCTACCTGCGGGAAATGGGCGACGTGCTGGCCGCCGGCGACGCGGTGGCCGACCTGATCGACCCCGTCAGCGGCGAGACGACGACCTTGCGCTGCACCGTCGCCGGCGTCTTTTTTGCGCGCAGCGCCCACCGCCACGTCCTGCGCGGCATGAACGTCGGCAAGGTCGCAGGCAGCATCGCCTTCCGCGGCGGCAGCCTGCTGAGCCAATAAGTGTCACAAAAAAGCGCCATGAGAACATTCAAGCTCCCCAATACCTTCGTCCTGCTGTGCGCCATCCTGGCCATGATCGCCCTGGCGACCTGGCTGGTGCCGGGCGGGAAATTCGACACCCAGCTGGTCAACGGCAAGCAGCTGATCATCCCCGGCACGTTTCATTACGTAGCCAACAAGCCGCAGGGCCTGGCCGCGCTGATGATGGCGCCCATCAAGGGCTTCGTCGACGCCAGCCTGATCATCGGCTTCGTGCTGATCGTCGGCGGCGCCTTCGCCGTGCTGCAAAAGACGGAAGCCTTCGATTCGCTGATCAAGGCCATCGCCAAGGCGCACACCAGTTCGCGCTTCGTGCGCGCTGCCATCATCCCCGTCTTTTTTACGATGTTTTCGCTGGGCGGCGCCACCTTCGGCATGAACGAGGAAGCGATTCCATTCATCCTGATCTTCGTGCCGCTGGCCCTGGCCCTGGGCTACGACACCATCACGGGCGTGTCGATACCCTTCATCGGCTCGCAGGTGGGCTTTTCCGCCGCCTTTTTAAATCCGTTCAACGTCGGCATCGCGCAGGGCATCGCCGGCGTGCCGATCTTTTCCGGCATCGGCTACCGCCTGATCGTGTGGGCCATCGCCACGGCGGTCAGCATCGTGTTTTTGATGTGGTACGCGGCGCGCATCAAGCGCCATCCGGAAAAAAGCCCGACCTACCTGCTCGATATCGAAAAGCGCAGCGAGCATTCGATGGACCTGGACAGCTTTGCCGGCATGACGCGCACGCACCGCGCCGTGCTGTGGATTTTCATGGCGACCCTGCTGACGATGGTCGTCGGCGTCGTCAAGTACGACTGGTTCATCGATGAAATCGCCGCCCTGTTCCTGGTGATGGCCATCATCGTCGGCCTGGTCGGCCGGCTCGACATGGACAGCCTGGTCGCCTCCTTCGTGCAGGGCGCGCGCGACATGGTCAGCGTGGCGCTGGTCATCGCGCTGGCGCGCGGCACCATGATCCTGGCGCGCGACGCGCAGATCATCGACACCATACTGCATGCATTGACGCCCCTGGTGGCTTCGTCGAGTCCCGTCTTCGCCGCGCAAAAAATGTTCTTCATGCAGTCGGTGATCAACTTCTTCATCCACTCGGGCAGCGGCCAGGCGGCGCTGACCATGCCCATCATGGCGCCGCTGGCCGACCTGGTCGGCGTGACGCGCCAGACGGCCATCCTGGCCTTCCAGTTCGGCGAATTCACCACGCCGATGATCCCCACCTCCGGCATCACCGTCGGCGTGCTGGCGCTGGCGCGCGTGCCCTGGATCACGTGGGCCAAGTGGATGATCCCGCTGCAGCTGATCTACCTGGTGCTGGCGCTGCTGCTCCTGATTCCGCCGTGCCTGATGCACTGGCAGTGAGCGCCGGTCCAGCTGCTCAGGCAATCAACGCTGGTAGATATCCGGCACATACCGCTCTATCAGCGTCTCCGGCCTGAGCGGCGCCGTAAAGCCGTAGCGCGCATACAAATCATGCGCCGTGCTGGTGGCCAGCATGAAACGGCGCAGGCCCTGCAAGCCGGGATGCGCCGTCACCGCCTCCATCAGGCGCTGGCTGTAGCCGCGGCCGCGGTATTCTTCCAGCACATACACGTCGACCAGATAGGCAAACGTGGCGTAGTCGGTGACCACGCGGGCAAACGCCACCTGACGGCCGTCCAGCGTGCCGCCAAAGCAGAGCGAATGGTCGATCGCGCGCTGTACGGTAGCCAACGGGATGCCGATGGCCCATGTCGATTGCGTGCTGAGAAAATGGTGGATGGCTGGAACGTCGAGTTCCGCCTTGTCGGTGCTGATCATCAAATGTGACATCGCGCTGGCCCTGCTATCGTTGAAAAACACGATCATCGGCCTTTTTGCTGCGGCTGTCACCAGGGCTCGATAGAACCGGGGGCGCCGCCCGTTCTGCCTGTCCGTGATGCGGTGTTGCTGTTTGCTGCCGATGCTTCTTGTACTGCCTGCATGGCACTGCCGCGCTTACAGGGCAGCTTTTTCTTCGGCGCTCAAGTGCTTGGCGCTGACGTACACCGTGTGCATGGTGGCTTGATCGGCGCTGGCGGCGATGGGGGCCGGCGCGGCGCGGAACTTCGGCACGGCAGCGGTGGCCAGGCTGGTGGCGGCAGCGACGGCGATGATGGCAACGAAGATGGCTTCCATGTTTTTAGCGATGTTCATGATGGTGTCCTTTGGGTGGCTGGTTGTGTGCTGCGATGATTGAACTGTAGGCCGATCCCCCCTGAACCGCCATCGGATTGCGACCAAACGCACGATTCGCGGGACAGAATACAAAAAGCCCGGATGAAACGCACAACAGGCACCCGGCGTGGCATTTGAGGCTGGCCAGCCCCATTCCTGGCCATTTCGGCGCCCTGCAAACCCCTAAAAGCCCTACCGCCGGCCAACCTTGTTTATAATCGCCGTACACTAAAGGACTTCTTTCATGACTGATCAATTCTCCAAAAAGGGCGAAGCCTGGTCGGCCCGGTTTTCCGAACCGGTCTCGGACCTCGTCAAGCGCTACACAGCTTCTGTATTTTTTGACAAGCGCCTGGCGCTGTTCGACATCGAAGGTTCGCTGGCCCATGCGGAAATGCTGCATGCGCAAGCCATCATCAGCCCGGCCGACTACGCTGAAATCCAGCGCGGCATGGCGCAAATTTCGCAGGAAATCGCCGCCGGCCAGTTCGAATGGCTGCTGGACCTGGAAGATGTCCACCTGAATATCGAAAAACGCCTGACCGAACTGGTAGGCGATGCGGGCAAGCGCCTGCACACGGGCCGTTCGCGCAACGACCAGGTGGCCACCGACATCCGCCTGTACGTGCGTTCCGCCATCGACGACATCAGCGCCCTGCTGGCGACGTTGCGCAGCGCGCTGACGGACCTGGCCGAGCAGCATGCCGACACCATCATGCCGGGCTTCACCCACATGCAGGTGGCCCAGCCGATCACCTTCGGCCACCACATGCTGGCGTATGTCGAAATGTTCGGCCGCGACGCCGAGCGCATGGCCGACTGCCGCAAGCGCGTCAACCGCCTGCCGCTGGGCGCCGCCGCCCTGGCCGGCACCACCTTCCCCATCGACCGCCTGCGCGTGGCAAAAACGCTGGGCTTTGACGACGTGTGCCACAACTCGCTCGACGCCGTCTCGGACCGCGACTTCGCCATCGAATTTTGCGCCGCCTCCGCCGTGCTGATGATGCACGTGTCGCGCATGGCCGAAGAGCTGGTGATCTGGATGAGCCCACGCATCGGCTTCATCGACATCGCCGACCGCTTCTGCACCGGCTCGTCGATCATGCCGCAAAAGAAAAACCCGGACGTGCCGGAACTGGCGCGTGGCAAGACGGGCCGCGTCTACGGCCACCTGATTGGCCTCTTGACCCTGATGAAAGGCCAGCCGCTGGCCTACAACAAGGACAACCAGGAAGACAAGGAACCGCTGTTCGACACGGTCGACACCGTCATCGACACACTGCGCATCTTCGCCGACATGGCCGGCGGCATCACGGTGAAACCGGAAGCGATGCGCGCGGCGGCCCTGCAAGGCTACGCCACGGCGACCGACCTGGCCGACTATCTGGTCAAGAAAGGCTTGCCGTTCCGCGACGCCCATGAAGCGGTGGCCCTGGCCGTGCGCGCCTGCGTCGATGCCGGCTGCGACCTGGCCGACCTGTCTTTGGAGCAGCTGCGCGCGTTTTCGCCGCTGACCGGCGAAGACGTATTCGAGGTGCTGACCCTGGAAGGCTCCGTTGCCGCGCGCGACCACGTGGGCGGCACCGCGCCACGCCAGGTACGCGAAGCGATCGCCCGCGTGCGCACGCAGCTGGAAAAATAAAACCGGTTCTTGCCGGCAAGCGCCCCGCTGCAGCGATTGCAGCGGGGCCTTTTTCATTGTGCGACGATTTTCGACAATACGGAAAAAGCCGCGCCCGTCTGAGACGCTTCCAGCAGCAAGGTCAGCTCCGTATACGTGCAAATGATGTTGATCAGGTTGATGCGCTCCCAGGCCAGGCGCTTGAGGATGGCGTGATACACGCCCGGCGTATAGCAGGTTTCGGCCGCCAGGTGCAGGGTCACGGCCGTCACCCGCTCCAGGCGCGCCAGTTCCTGCTCTTCGCCGAACACCTCTTCCACCAGCGCGTGCAGCGAACGGCTGCAGATCACCATCACCTCGTTGACGCCGCGCGTAATGGTGATGAATGTGCCCCGCTGGGGCGCTGCCAGCGCCAGCAACTGGCGCTGGCAGGCATACGTCTGGTCGGAATAGCGGTAGGTAACAACCATCAATTCGCTGCGCGTGGACAGTTCGCCCGCGCGGTGCGCCAGCACGATCTCGCCGTTTTTCTGCTGCGGCATCCGCTCGGCCAGGCGGCGCAGCGCCATCACCACGGCGGCCTGCCCCACCGGTTTCCATAAGTCGGTCTGCAATTGCGGCTGCAGCTGGCGCGCCAGCTCCGACAGGTTGAGCAAGCCACGGCCCAATCCCTCGCTGAGAAAGGCCGATTCCATCACGATCTGTTCCACTTTGGTCGCTATCGAAAGCATAGTTCGTCGGGCCGGTGATTCCGGTGCACGCACCAGGAGCCGGCAACCCTTCCTGAAAAAAAGATGCACTGCGCCAGCGGCCGCGCCGGGCGGCACGGTCGGACTTACAGAAAAGAATCCCCTCGCGGGGGAAGAGCCGGCTGGCGGCCGCTAGGAAGGCGGATGCAGCATGAGTGCCGCTCCAGAGGGGAAATGGCTGAAACCAACAGCAGAAAACAGAACTGACGTCATGTGAAACTCCCGATTTTTTTCCCGATGCGCTGTATCTGGACGCGGTCATTGCCGCGTGCGCTTTTTTTGTCTTCGCGTGCTCCGCTGAGAGCAATGCGAAGAGCTAGTGTAGATCGCAACATTTAGAAAAGGCAACAGTGTTTTTCCAACAGAGCGCGCCAATAGGGGTAGTAGTCCAAAACAAAAGTTGCAGCTTGTGGTAGATCAAACTTTCCAACGATGCGACGCCGATAAATGTTCAATTCTTAACAAAAAATCGCCTGGTGACCCATTTCTTGAATTTTTTGACATGGCGATCTCGACAAGTTTAGTGTCCCCCTACCCGGCGTCATGCCATCACAAAACGGCAGGCTATCCGCCCGCCGCCAGGCGCGCCGGGGTGGCCATCAGGCATCGCGGCCAGCTCATTCACCATTTCCTTAACCGATACCATGGAGCAGAAATGAATTTACGTTTGACGATAGTTGCCGCATCCATCGCCGCCCTGCCGCTGATGGCCACCACGGCCGATGCCGCCACCCCGCTGCCACAGACCCTGATGGCCGCGCCGGTCGCCCTGGCTTCTCCACAAGAGACCGCCAGCCTGGTCAACAAGCTGGCCGCGCAGGCACGCAGCCGCGGTCTGAATACCGAGCATGGCTTTGCCGTCGGCGCCCAGCATCCGGGCGTCAGCGGCACGCGCGTGAGCCGCGTACAGCACACCTACAAGGGCTTGCCCGTCTTCGGTTCCGAGACGGTGGTGGTCAGCAACAGCGCCGGCGACATCGTCAGCGAATCCGTGTCGGACCGCGCGTCGGGCCTCGGCAGCGGCGGCGTCAATTCCGTCACCCGCAGCGCCACCACCGATATCGACACCACGCCGGCCGTCAGCGCCGCCGCCGCCATCGCCGCTGCCGTAAAAAGCATCGGCGTGCCGGCCGTCGACCATGTGCCGCCGCATGCGCAGCTGCTGATCTATCCCGTGATGAAAACCGTGCGCGTGGCCGGCGCCGAGAACAAATCGGAAGCCGCGCTGAACGCCCTCGACGTGCAGGACGTGGTCGACCACTACGAGCTGGCCTACCTGGTGCAGACGCGCATGATCAGCGGCAGCAAGCCCGTCTACTACGACACCATCGTCAGCGCCCGGGATGGCCGCATCCTGCGCCAATGGAAAGCCCTGAAAACCGTCGCCGGCATCGGCAACAGTCAGTACAACGGCCAGGTGCCGCTCAACACCACGCTCACGGGCAGCACCTACACCATGAAGGACCCCAGCCGCGGCACGGGTGGCAGCTTCGGCGGCATGGCCATCACGAATGCCAACCACGGCACCACCTCGGGCAGCGTGTACAGCAACACCAGCAATACCTGGGGCGACGGCCAGCAATACATCAGCGGCGGCAGCACCACCAACGCCAACGGTCAGACGGCGGCCGTCAATGCGATGTGGGGCTTGATGAACACCTACGACACGCACAAGAACGTGCTGGGCTGGTCCAGCCTGGACGGCAACAACACGGCCACCCACATCGCCGCCCACGTCAACACGGCCTACGACAACGCCTATTACGACGGCAACTGCAAATGCATGTACATCGGCGACGGCGGCAGCGCGTTCAACAACCTCGGCTCCATCGACGTGATCGGCCATGAGATGGGTCACGGCATCACGGACGCCACCTCGGGCCTGATCTACTCGCAGGAGTCGGGCGGCTTGAACGAATCGAGCTCGGACATCGCCGGCGAGATGGTGGAAGCGTATGCGCGCGCCGGTGGCACGGGCACCACGATTCCGAACACGGGCAACGATTGGATGACGGGCAAGGAGATCGCCAAGAACGGCCAGCCGCTGCGCTGGCTGTACAAGCCGAGCAAGGATGGCAGCAGCCCGAATGCGTGGAGCAGCACCATCAAGAACCTCGACGTCCACTACAGCAGCGGTCCGAACAACCGCATGTTCTACTTCCTGTCGCAAGGCTCGAACTCCACGTCCAGCAGCGATTACTACAGCTCCTACCTGAACAAAAGCCCGCTGGCCATGACCGGTATCGGCAGCGACAAGGCTTACCGCATCTGGTTCAAGGCCGCCACCACCAAGTTCACCTCGTCGACCAATTACGCCGACGCGCGCAACAAGGTGCTGCAGGCAGCCGAGGAACTGTATGGCGTGGGCAGCGCGGAATCGATCGCCGTCAAGCGCGCGTATGCGGCCATCAACGTGGGTACCGACGTCGATGAATCGACGACGGGCGGCGCGGTGACCATCACCAGCCAGCCGGCCAGCATCACCGTCGCACCGGGCGCCACCGCCTCGTTCGCCGTGGGCGCGGGCGGCGGCACGGCGCCGTACACCTACAAGTGGTACCGCAACGGCGCCGTGATCAGCGGCGCCACGTCGCCGGCCTACAGCTTCACGGCCGTGGCGGCCGACAGCGGCGCCGTGTTCAAGGCCACGGTGACGGATTCCTCGTCGCCCGCCGTGACGGCCACGTCGAACAACGCCACCTTGACGGTGGGCACCAGCAGCGCCACCGAAAGAGTGACGAACGGCGGCTTCGAGGCCGGCGCCACGGGCTGGAGCGGCACCACCGGCGCCATCGGCACATTTACGGGGCAAACCGCGTACGAAGGCACGCAGTACGCCTGGCTGGGCGGCAATGGCGTCACGGCCAGCGAATCGCTGACGCAAAGCGTGGCCATTCCGGCCGCCGCCACGTCCGCCAGCTTGAGCTTCGCGCTGCATATCGACACGGCGGAAACGGGCAATACCGTGTACGACAAGCTGGTCGTCACCGTGAAGAACAGCGCCGGCACGGTGCTGGGCACCCTGGCCTCGTACTCGAACGTGAACAAGGCGGCCGGCTACCAGATCCGCACTTTCGACCTGATCGCCTACAAGGGCCAGACCGTGCAGATCTCGTTCGCCGCCACCGAGGACGCGTCGCTGCAAACCTCGTTCGTGATCGACAAGGTCAGCCTGGTTACCCAGTAAGCGGCTGAACATGCGGGCAAGTCATCGAAACGAGGCTTGCCCGCACAGCACGATTGATTTCCTGGCAATTCCAGTCTACCCTGAGGCAGTGATTGCATCTTGCCTGCTGCCGGTACCCGCGACGAATTGAACTTTTTTGGATGGTTCCTGACCGATGCCTACTTCGACCTTGTCCGCACGCGCTTTCCCCCATTCCAGCCTGTCCATTTTTACGCCTGCCACCATGCTCGCCTGAGCCGGCCATGCAGTTCCACCTCCAGGTGCAGGGCCCGGCGGGCAGCCAGGCGCTGGCCATCGACGCCGCCAGCGAGGCCGAGGCGATCCGCGCGGCCGTGCGCGGCGGCTGGCGCGTGCTGGCCGTCGATGACGACGCCGCGCCGGACGCGGGCGCCGCGCTGCGCCCCGGCAAACAGGGCTTGCCCCTGCTGCAATTCAGCCAGGAGCTGCTGGCCCTGCTCGAAGCGGGCCTGAACTTGGGCGAGGCCATGGCCACCCTGCACAACAAGGAAACGCGCCCGGGCGCGAGGAGCACCCTGGCCGCCATCGTGCTCACCCTGCAGCAGGGCCTAAGCTTTTCCGACACCCTGGCCGGTTTCCCCGACATCTTCCCCGACATTTACATCGCCACCGTGCACGCGGCCGAACGCTCGGGCAACCTGCCCGAGGCGCTGGCCCGCTTCGTCGCCTACCAGCTGCAGTTCGACGCCATCCGCAAAAAACTCATTTCCGCCGCCATCTACCCGTGCATGCTGCTCGTCGTCGGCGGCCTGGTGACCCTGTTCCTGCTCGGCTATGTGGTGCCCAAATTCAGCGTCGTCTACGAAAGCTCGGGCCACGAAATTCCCTGGATGTCGCAGATGCTGCTCGGTTTTGGCCAGACCCTGGCCGCGCATCCGCTGCTGTGCGCCGGCGCGCTGGCCGCCGCCGTCGGCGCCGTGGTCTTCGGCGTTGCCAATGCCGGCGCGCGCCAGGCCCTGGTCTTGCGCCTGCTGCGCCTGCCCGTGCTGGCCGGGAAGGCGGCCGAATTCCGCCTGGCGCGCTTCTACCGCGCCCTGAGCCTGCTGCTGCACGCGGGCATCCCGCTGCACAGGGCGCTGGCCATGGTCGGCCCCATGCTGCTGCCGGCGCAGCAGGAGCAGCTGGCGCAGGCGCGCCGCGCGGTGCAGGAAGGCATGCCGTTTTCCACCGCGCTGGAACAGGCCGGCATGGCCACGCCGGTGGCGCAATCGCTGCTGAAGGTGGGAGAAAATACGGGCCGCCTGGGCGACATGCTGGAACGCTCGGCCAAGTTCCACGACGAGGAATTCGCCCGCTGGGTGGACTGGGCTTCGCGCCTGCTCGAGCCGCTCTTGATGACCATCATCGGCGTGGTGATCGGCGGCGTGGTGGTGCTGATGTACATGCCGATCTTTGAACTGGCGGGGAGCTTGTCTTGAACCTTATCGTGAAGGTGCGGCCATGAACGCGCGCGACGAAGAACGGGTCGTGCTCGATGCGGCCATGCTGCGCCGCGCCCATGCCAGTGCGCTGGAACAGGGCCGCCCGCAGATGACCGTGCTGCAGGAAACGGCGGCCCTGCCGCCCGAGGTCTTCCTGCGCCAGCTGGCCGCCCTGTTCCGCTATCCGGCCTGGACGATGGCCGAACTGCAGGCCGCCCTGCCCGCCTTTGCCCTGCTGCCCTACACCGATTGCGCCCAGCGCGACTGCGTGCTGCTGCAACCTGGCGTTCCGGGCGCGCCGCCCGTGCTCGTCATCGGCAATCCCTTCAGCGAGGACCTGCTGCAATGGGCCGACTTCGCCCTGTCCACGCCCTTCACGGTGGCGCTGGCGCATCCGGACGACCTGGCCGCCTACCTGCAGCAGCAGGAAAGCGTGCAGCAGGCGATGCAGGAAATGCAGCACGGCGATGATCTGCCAGGACTCGACCAGAGCATCGAAGACATCTCGCTCATCCGCATCAGCGAAGACAGCAGCCCGGTCGTGAAACTGGTGAACTCCACCATCTACGATGCCCTGAAATTCCAGGCCAGCGACATCCACCTCGAATGCGACGTGGCCAGCCTGGTCATCAAATACCGCGTCGACGGCGTGCTGGTGCAGGCGGGCCAGGTGCAGGGGCTGCAGATGGCCGAGCAGATCATCTCGCGCATCAAGGTGATGGCCGACCTCGACATCGCCGAGCGCCGCATCCCGCAGGACGGCCGCTTCAAGGTGCGCGTAAAGGGGGCGGAGATCGACTTTCGCGTTTCCATCATGCCCAATATCTTTGGCGAGGATGCCGTGCTGCGCCTGCTCGACCGGCGCGCGCTGACGGAAGCGGCGCAGGCGCTGCGCCTGGAAAGCCTGGGCCTGAACGAGGACGCCATCGAACAGATCCGCCGCCTGGCCGCCAAGCCGCACGGCATGCTGCTGGTGACGGGGCCCACCGGTTCCGGCAAGACCACCACCCTGTACGCGGCCATCACGGAAATCAACACGGGCCGCGACAAGATCGTCACCATCGAAGACCCCGTCGAATACCGGCTGCCGCGCGTGCTGCAGATACCCGTCAACGAAAAGAAGGGGCTGACGTTCGCGCGCGGCCTGCGTTCCATCCTGCGCCACGATCCCGACAAGATCATGATCGGCGAAATCCGCGACGACGAAACGGCGCAGATCGCCGTGCAGGCGGCGCTCACGGGCCACCTGGTATTTACCACCGTGCACGCGAACAACGTGTTCGATGTGGTCGGCCGCTTCCTGCACATGGGCGTCGATGCCTACAGCTTTGCGGCCGCCCTGAACGGCATCGTGGCGCAGCGCCTGCTGCGCCTCAATTGCGCCCATTGCGCCGTCGACGCCAGCGCTGAGGTGCTGGCCGACGCGCAGCAGCTGCGCGACAGCGGCCTGGCCCTGCATCAGGTGCAGGACTGGCAATTCATGGCCGGCAAGGGCTGCGGCCACTGCCGCGGCACCGGCTACAAGGGCCGCAAGGCCGTCGCCGAGGTCTTGATGCTCAGCGATACGATGCGCGAAATGATCTGCACGCGCGCGCCCCTGAGCCAGATGAAGGAAGAGGCGGCGCGCAACGGCTTCCGCCTGGCGCGCGAGGCGGGCCTCGACCTCGTGCGGCGCGGCGAAACCACTTTAGCGGAGCTCAATCGTGTCACTTATTGAACGCCTTACCCGCGCCACCGTGTGCCTGCACCTGGCCCCGCACGGGCTGCACGGCGTGCAGCGCCGCGCCAGCCGTCCCCTGCCCGACAGCGCCTTCCACCTGCCCATTGCGAATCCCGACGCTAGCTGGGAAGTGGCGCTGGCCGCCCTGCGCGGCTGGCTTGAACACGATGGCGGCAAAAAAATTCCGCTGGCCGTCAGCCTGGCCAGCCGCTGGTGCGCCATGCTGATGGTACCGTGGAGCGGTGCCTTGCTCGACCGGAGCAGCGCCCAGCGCTTCCTGCACAGCCAGTTCGGCGCCGTGTATGGCGAGGGTGCGCGCGCCTGGCGCCTGGTCGCCGACGACGCCCCATACGGCACGCCGCGCCTGGCCTGCGGCATCGATACGGCCCTGCTGCAAGGCGTGCAGGACGCGGCGGCCGCGCATGGCCGGCGCTGCCTGTCCATCGAACCGATCGCCGGACCGGCCTGGCGCAGCATCGCCGGCGGCAAACCTGCCGGTAGCAAACCTGCCGCCTTCGCCCTGGTGGAAGCGGGACGGCTGCTGCTGGCGACAGGCGGCGGCGGGCGCATCACGGCCCTGCACAGCCAGCCCTGCGCCGCGGCCTGGGGCGACGAACTGGACCGGGCGTGGCGGCGCTGGAACTTGCGCGCGCCGCAGCTCGACGCCATTGAACACGTGGCCCTGATCGACTTGAGCGGCGTGCCGCAAGCGAACGTGCCGGAACGCTTCGTGCCCATCGCCGTGGCCGGCGCCGCCCACCTGATGCGGGAGGTCGCATGGGCCTGAGCCGCCTGGAATTCCTGCCGCCCGGCGCCGCGCGGACGTTCCAGGGCTGGCGTCTGGCCCTGTGCCTGGCGGGCGGCTTGCTGCTGCTGCCGGCCGCCGGGTACTGGCTGGTGCAGGCGCAGGAAACGCGGCGCCTGGAAGCGCAGCTGGCGCAGCTGCAGCCCGCGCGTCCCGTGCGTGCTCCGCTCTCGGCAAGCCAGCAGCGCGAGCGCGACCTCGAACTGAAACAGGTGGCCGCCGCCGTGCGCCAGCTCAACCTGCCCGTCACGCGCCTGGTCAGGACGGTGCAGGCGCCGCGCGACGTGCGCGTGGCCCTGCTGGGGCTAGACCTGAATGCGCAGCAGGGACAGGATGGCGCCAGCGTGCTGAAAATCGCCGCCGAGGCGGAAACCCCGCAAGACATGCTCAACTACCTGGCCTTCCTGAACCAGCAGCCCATGTTCAGCTCCGTGTATCTGCTCAAGCACGAGATGAACAGTCACGCGAACGCGCCCGCACACCCTTACCGTTTTCAGCTGGAGGCGCAATGGCGGCAATAAAACCCCTGTTAAAAGCCGGCACGCCCGTGGCCCGGCCGCGCCTGCAACTGCGCCTGCCCCCGCGCCTGGCGTGGGAAGCGCAGCGTCTGTGGCGTGCCCTGGGCTGGCCCAGCGCCATCGGCGCGGCAAGCCTGGCGCTGGCCGCCGTCGCCATGCAGCAGGGCGAGGCGCTGGCCGGACGCCAGCAGCCATTGCGCGCGCAACTGGCCGTGATGGCGAAACAGGCGGCGCTGCCGCCGGCGTCCGTCACGCTCGACGCCGATGCCGATGCCGACAGCCTGGCCGCCTTTCACGCCTACCTGCCCGCGCACGACAGCATTCCCGAGCAGCTGAAGGCCTTGCTGGAAGTGGCGCAGAAGAGCGGCGTTACCCTGGCCAAGGCCGACTACAAGCCGCAGGAAGACGGCAACACGGCCTTTTTGCGCTACCAGATCACCTTGCCCGTAAAGGCCGAATACGCGCAGCTGCAAACCTTTATCGTCGACGCCCTGCAAGCGTTGCCCACGCTGACGCTCGATTCCGTGCTGTTCAAACGCGAGCAGATCGAAGCGGGCGAGATCGATGCACGCATCCAGTTCATCCTGCTGGTCAAGAAGCCGGAGGCGCGCCGATGAAAAAAGCCGTACTGGGGGGTGCCGCCGTGGCGACCTTGCTGGCCGCCCTCTTCGCGCCGGAGGACGAAGGCAGCATCGTGGGGCCGGCCACGGCCACGCCGCGCCAGGTGGAACGGGTGGCGGTCGCGCCCCTCGTCGTCGCCACTGCCGCTGCGCCAGCCAATCGCGCACTGTCTATCGAACCGCGCCGGGGCCTCGACGACGAGGAAGCGGCCACCCTGTTCGCCAAGCAAAGCTGGCAGCCGGAGACGCCGAAAAAGATCATGCTCGACCAGCAGGCGGCGCAGGCCACGCGCACTGTCGCCGCTGTCGATGCGAACGCACCGCCACCTTTGCCCTTCCAGTTCCTTGGCCGTTTCGTCGACGAAGGCAAGGCCGCCTATTTCCTGCAGGCGGGCGAACGCAACGTGGTGGCGCGGCCCGGCGACACGCTCGAAGAGCGCTACCGCTTCGACGGCGTGGTGCAGGGCGCCCTGCAATTTACCTATCTGCCGCTCAACCTGAAACAGACACTCGCCGTAGGGGATATCAATTGAAACGACGCACACCACGTACTGGCATTACCCTGCTGCCGATGCTGTCCCTGCTGGCCGCCTGCGCCGGCAACCAGGCCTATACCGACGGCCAGGCCATGCTGGGCGCCGGCCGCACGGAACAGGGCCTGGCCCTGCTGGAACAGGCGGCGCAGGCCGAACCGACCAACGCCAAGTACCGCATCGCCGTCACCAACGGCAGGATGCGCGCGCTGAACAACCTCAATGGCCGCGCCGAGGCGCTGCGCCAGCAGGGCAAGCTGCCCGAAGCGCAAGCGCTGTACCAGCAGGCGCTGGCGCTGGACGCCAGCAACGACGTGGCGCAGCGGGGCCTGGCCGGCGTGGCGCAGGATGAACGGCACCGCAAGCTGGTGCAGGAGGCGCAGTCCAGCTACCAGCGCGGCGGCGAAGCGAATGTCGCGCAGGCGCAGGAAGCCTTGCGCCAGGTGCTGCAGGAACGTCCCGCGCAGCGCGAGGCGCTGGCCCTGAAAGGCCGCATCGGCGACGAGCTGGCCAAAAGCCGTCCGGCCGGCGGCAAGCTGGCGGCCGCCTACCGCAAACCCGTGACCCTGGAATTTCGCGACGCGCCCCTGCGCTCCGTGTTCGATCTTCTCAGCAAGGTGTCGGGCCTGAACTTCGTCTTCGACAAGGAGGTCGACCCGGCCCTGCGCGCCACCATTTCCGTGCGCGACACCAGCATCGAAGAGGCGATTGCCATGCTGCTGGGCGCGAACCAGCTGGAACAGAGCGTCACCAGCGACAAGTCGATCACGATCTACCCGAACACGCCGCAAAAGGTGAAGGATTACCAGCAGCTGGTGGTACGCACTTTTTTCCTCGCCAATGCGGACGTCAAGACGGTGGCGTTTTCCATCAAGACCCTGCTCAAGGCCAAGGATGTCGTCACCGATGAACGGCTGGGCATCATCATGCTGCGCGATACGCCGGAAATGGTGCGCATGGCCGAGCGCATCATCAACGTGCAGGACCTGGCCGACCCGGAAGTGATGCTGGAAGTGGAGGTGCTGGAGGTCAAGCGCACGCGCCTGATGGAGCTGGGCGTGCGCTGGCCCGACCAGGCCAGCCTGACCCTGGCCGGCGTCGCAGGCAGCACGGGTGGCCTGGGCGGCCTGAAGGTGGCGGACCTGCACCGCATCAATGGCGACAATATCAACCTGGGCATCGGCGGCGTCACCCTCAACGCCAACAAGACGGACAGCGACAGCAATATCCTGGCCAACCCGCGCATCCGCGTGCGCAACAAGGAAAAGGCGAAGATCCTCATCGGCGACCGCGTGCCGGTCATTACCGTCACGACGAATAACGGCGTCAGTTCCGACAGCGTCAACTACATCGACGTGGGTCTGAAACTCGACGTGGAACCGAACGTCTACCTGGACGATGAAGTGGCCATCAAGATCAACCTGGAAGTATCGAACGTCGTCAAGGAGGTGATCAGCAAAACGGGCACGCAGGCTTACCAGATCGGCACGCGCAGCGCCTCGACCGTGTTGCGTTTGAAAGATGGCGAGACGCAGGTGCTGGCGGGCCTGATCAGCGACGAAGACCGGGGCACGGCCAACAAGGTGCCCGGCGTGGGCGAGCTGCCCGTGCTGAACCGCCTGTTCGGCAGCCAGAAGGACGACGCCATGCGCAGCGAGATCGTGCTGTCGATCACGCCGCGCCTGCTGCGCAGCATCCGCCGCCCGGACCTGATGACGGCCGAATTCAACTCGGGCACCGAGGCGTCCGTGGGCGGGCGCGCCAGCGTGGGCGGCACCCAGGAAGCCATCGCCGCGCCCGAGCAAGCCCCACCGCGCGCCGGCTCGCCCATGACGGGTGGCGACGAAGCGCCCGCGGCCGGCGACAAGTCCGGCAAAGGTGGCCAGTGAGGTGGCCAGTGAAAGAGCGGGGCTTTACCTTCATCGAACTGATGATCACCCTGGCCATCATGGCGACCCTGGCCACGGTGGCCGTGCCGATGGCGCAGGTGGCCTTGCAACGGGCCAAGGAGCAGCAATTGCGCAGCGCCCTGATCGAGATGCGCGAAGCGATCGACGCCTACAAGCGCGCGTCGGACAATGGCCGCATCAAGCTGTCGCTGGGCGCATCGGGCTATCCGAAAAAACTCGAGGAACTGGTCGAGGGCGTGCCCGACCAGCGCAGCCCGTCGAAGCAGAACATCTACTTTTTGCGCCGCCTGCCGCGCGACCCGTTCCAGCCCAGGGAAGCCGGCAGTGCGGCCGACAGCTGGAGCAAGCGCGCCTATGCCTCGCCGCCCGACAATCCCAGCGAAGGCGAAGACGTGTTCGACGTCGCCTCGCGCTCGACCAAGGTGGGCCTGAACGGCGTGCCGCTCAATCAATGGTGACCGCCATGCATACCCCGACCATACGCCGCGGTTTTACGCTGGTCGAACTGCTGGTGGTGCTGGCGATCATCTCGCTGCTGCTGACGATCGCCATCCCCCGCTATTTCGGCTCGGTGGAAAAATCGAAGGAAGTCGCCCTGAAGGAAAACCTGCAGGTGCTCAGGAGCGGCCTCGATAAATACTATGCCGACAAGGGAGAGTACCCGGCTGCGCTGGACGACCTGGTGACCCACCATTACTTCCGCAGCGTACCGCTGGATCCCGTCACGGAGTCGGCGGCCACCTGGCAGCTGATCCCTTCGCCCAATGGCGAGATCGGCGGCGTGGCCGACGTGCGCAGCGGCGCCAAGGGCAAGACGCGCGAGGGCATCCCGTTTGAACAGCTCTAGTTTCCAGCGCCGCACGCGGGGCTTCGCGTATATCTGGACCCTGATGCTGGTGGCCTTCATGGGCGTGGGCCTGGTGCTGGCCGGCGAACTGTTTGCCACGGCCGCGCGGCGCGACAAGGAGCGCGAGCTGCTGTTCATCGGTCATGAATTCCGCAACGCGCTGGGCCGCTACTACGACAGCACGCCGGCCGACGGGCGGCCCCGCTATCCCTTGACCCTGCAGGAACTGCTGCGCGACCCGCGTTTTGCCAACGCCCGGCGCCATTTGCGCCGACTGTATGCGGACCCCGTCACGGGCAAGGCGGAATGGGGCGTGCTGCGGCAGGAGGGACGCATCGTCGGCATCCATTCGCTGTCGCCGCAGCTGCCCATCAAGCAGGACAACTTCCTTGACGAAGACGCCAGTCTGCGCCGCAAGCAGCGCTACGCGGACTGGCACTTCACGTATCCGCACGACCTGGTGCTGGCTCCGCCCGATGCGGCCGGCGGCGCGCCCGGCCTCAAGCCGAAAGGCGCGAACTGATATCATGCCCGCATTCCATATTCAGCATCGAGCAAAGGAGCAGGCATGAGCATAGGTGGCACTTCCATCGAACAGGCATTGGCATCGCTGTCGGACATGACGGGCGGCATGGTCGCCATCGGCAAGGAGGAACATGCGCAACGCATCGCCAAGGCGCAAGCGTTCATGCGCGAACAGGGCATCGCCGCCATCTACCTGAACGCGGGCGCCAACCTCACCTATTTCACGGGCACAAAATGGTATGCCAGCGAACGCATGGTGGGCGCCATCCTGCCGGCCAGCGGCGACATCGAATACATCGCTCCCGCCTTCGAGGAAAGCACCCTGCAAGGCTTCATGCTCATCGAGGGCAAGGTCAATTGCTGGGAAGAGCATGAAAGCCCGTACCAGCTGTTCGTCGACGTGCTGGCGCGCATGGGAATCGCCCAGGACGCGAATCAACCGCCGCGCGTGGGCATCTGCGAAAGCGCCGCCTTCTTCATCTACGACGGCATCAAGCCGCTGGCCCCCGGCTACGCGCTGGAAAACGCGCGCACCGTGACGGCGTACTGCCGCAGCAGAAAATCACAGGCGGAAATCGCCCTGATGCAGCGCGTGATGGACATGACCCTGGCCGTGCACGTGGCCACGGCCAGCATGCTGTACGAAGGCATCACGACGGTGGAAGTGGAGGAGTTCATCCAGCGCGCGCACCGCAAGGTGGGCGCGCCCCGCTCGTACTTCTGCATCGTGCTGTTCGGCGAGGCGACCGCCTATCCGCATGGCGTCAACTACGTGCAGACCCTGAAGGCGGGCGACACGGTGCTGATCGACACGGGCTGCCAGGTGATGAACTACATCTCCGACATCACGCGCACCTATGTTTTCGGACAGATCAGCGAGCGCCAGCGCAGCGTATGGAACAGCGAAAAGGCCGCGCAAGCCGCCGCATTCGCGGCCGCCCAACTGGGCGTGCCGTGCGGCGACGTGGACCGCGCCGCGCGCGTCTCGCTGGAAGCGGACGGCTACGGCCCCGGCTACAAGCTGCCCGGCCTGCCGCACCGCACGGGCCACGGCATCGGCCTCGATATCCACGAGTGGCCTTACCTGGTGGGCAACGACACGACGCCGCTCGACGTGGGCATGTGCTTCTCGAACGAGCCGATGATCTGCATCCCCGGCGAATTCGGCATCCGCCACGAAGACCATTTTTATATGACGGAAAACGGACCGCGCTGGTTCACGCAACCGGCGCACAGCATCGACGATCCGTTCGGCTTGCGCACGTAAGCCGGCGCTCCTGTGTTGGATTACGCTGCGCTAATCCAACCTACACCGCTGTGTTGGATTACGCTGCGCTAATCCAACCTACACCGCCAATACCTGGTAGGTCGGATTAGCGCGCAGCGCGTAATCCGACACAGCACCCTGCGCCAGCTTGAACACGGCCAGCGCCGTGCCCAGCTGCACGGCCTGTTCCTGCAGCGATTCAGCCGCCGCCGACGCTTCTTCCACCAGCGCGGAATTCTGCTGCGTCATCTGATCCATGCTGCCGATGGCCACGCCGATATCGCCGATGCCGGCACTCTGCGCCTGGCTCGCGGCACTGATCTCGGCCATGATGTCGGCCACCTTTTTCACGGAATCGACGATCTGGCCCATGGTCAGACCCGCCTCGTCCACCAGCTTCGAGCCGACATTCACCCTGGCCACCGAATCGCCGATCAGTTGCTTGATCTCGCGCGCCGCCGCCGCGCTGCGCTGCGCGAGGTTGCGCACTTCGGACGCCACTACGGCAAAACCACGCCCCTGTTCGCCGGCGCGCGCCGCTTCCACGGCCGCATTCAAGGCCAGGATGTTCGTCTGGAAGGCGATGCCGTCGATGACGCCGATGATGTCGACGATGCGTTTCGATGCATCGTTGATCTCGCCCATGGTGGTGACCACCTGGCTGACCACCTGCCCGCCCTTCACGGCAACCGACGATGCCGACACCACCAGCGCATGCGCCTGGCCCGCGTTGGCGGCGTTGTCGCGCACGGTGGAAGTCAGGCTGTCCATGCTGCGCGCCGTCTGGTCCAGGCTGCCCGCCTGCGATTCCGTGCGCGCGGCCAGGTCCGCATTGCCCTGGGCGATTTCCGCGCTGGCCACCTGGATGGTTTCGGCCGACGCCTTGATATCGGAGACCATGCCGCCAAGCTTGGCGCGCATGTCCTTCAGCGCCGCCAGCAGGCTGTCCTGGTCGCCCGCCTCGGTCACGATGTGCATCGACAGGTCGCCATCGGCCACGGCGCGCGCGATCTGGCGCGCATATTCGGGTTCGCCGCCCAGCTGCTGCCAGATGGCGCGCACGACGAAATGCGACACGGCCACCAGGCAGACGATGACGGCCAGCGCCACGGCGATGCTGGTATTGAGCGCATTGCGCACATTGGCCGCGCTGCGTTCTATGCCCTGCCTGAACTGCGCTTGCGCCTGTTCGTTGGTCTTTGCCAGGTCGGCATTGAGCACCGCCAGCGCGCCCTGCATGCGCGCCACGGTCGCTTGCGGGTCGCCCTCTTCCATTTCCAGCATGATGCGCGCCGCGCTCAGGGCCGGCGCATAGTAGGCATCGAATTCGCTGGCCAGCCGCGCGCCGTGCTCGCGCTGGCCGGGGATCGCAGCAAAGGCGGCCAGTTTTTCGCGCAGCTTGACGGCCTGGCCGGCGACTTGCCCGATACGTTCCTTGTCGCCTTCGCTGACGGCGTCGCGCAGGGCGTCGCCGACGGCGGCCACGTCCAGGGTCAGCGACTTGGCCATGTCAAGCACGGGATAGTCCGCGCTTTCCGTGGCGTGGATGGAATTGAGCGTGGCCGTGGACAGGTAGGCGCTGACGGCCAGTCCCAGCCCGAAAATCACGGCCGAGACGACAGGCAGCGCCCATATCTTGCGTTTGATGCTCATTGCTGTCTCCTGATTCTGATGAATTATCGGGCCGCCGCATGGCGTGCGGCCCGGGCCGGCTTTATGGCGCCGTCAGCACCACTTTGACGCTGGCGTCGACGGCACTCTTTTCGATATAGCCGATGGCTTTCGGATCGGCAGCCACGACCTTCTTCACGTCGGCGCTATTGGCCACTTCCTTCGGCAAGGTGGCCTTGCCCGTGAAGACCAGCTTGGACCACAGGGCCTTCGCTTGCGAGGGTTCCTTGTCCGTCACCTTCTTGTAGAACTCGGCGCGCACGGGGGCGCTTTCCGGCTGGTCGATCGGCGTCATGGCCGTCGATTTACCGAGGAAGAATTGCGCCACCTGTTCATTCGTCATGGCGCCAGCGGCGCTTTTCGGATTGACCACCACGACCACTTCGGCCATGGCGGGAACGGCGGTCGACAGCGCCAGCAAGGCAGCCACATTCAAGATCAATGGTTTCATGCGGCGCTCCTCAGAAAACGAAATCGATGGCGGCGGCAGCCACCGTGACGGGACCATGGAAGCCCGGCTTGGCTTGCACGAACAGGCCAGGGCCATTCTTCGGCTTGATGCGGTCGATCTGCACTTTCAGCGCGGCCGAACGGTGGAAGTCCCAGCGCACGCCGATGCTGTCCGTCGATTGCTCGAGCTGGTTGCGCATGGTGGCCAGGGTCTCGACGCCGGCCGACAGGGCGCGCAGGGTCGGCGTACAGGCGGCCGGATAGCCGGCAGGGCAGGATGCGGGCACGGTGTTGTTCACGCGGCCATCGGCCTTCAGGCTGGCGTGGCTGTAGTAGGGCAGGAAGGCACCGATGCGGTAGCCGCCCATCACATACCACGAGGTGCTGTCGCTGACATAGCTGTCCGTCTTGCGCTTCGCATATTCCGACTGCAGCAGCACATTGTTCCAGTCCAGGCCCAGGCCTACGGAGGTAAACGACGCCTTCTTGTCCTTGACTTCCAGCGCATCGGCCAGGGCGCCCAGCTGGGCGATCCGGTAGCCGCTGCCGGCCGCGCGCAAGCTGCCCATCAGGGTGTTCAGGCTCGGCGAATCGTTGATCGTCAACCTGGTCTCGGCCCGGCCGAAGCGCACGGTGACGGGGCCATGCTCGGCCACCACGTTGAGGGCGACGATGGACTTGCCCTCCACCTGCACGGTCGAAGCGGGACCCGTGGCCAGGGTGGCCTTGGTGCGACCCAGCGCCAGCTGCGTGGTGATGCTGGTATCGCCCGCGCTGAACTGGTAGGTGGCGTCGATGCCGTCGATGCTGTTCAGCGGTACCTGCGAATACATTTCGCCGGGCGGGCGCAGCATGGTGTTGGCATAGCCCACGTTGCGATAATCGGAAATCATGAAGACGGGCAGGCCCATGCGGCCGACGCGCACGCTGAAGCTGTCCGATACCTTGGCCTTGGCGAAGGCCCACGCCAGTTCGGCGCCGACATCATCTTCGCCATCCTTGCGCGCCAGGCCCTGCACGGTGGCCGACAGCCACGGGTTGACGGTGACATTGGCCTGCAGTCCCAGGTTGGAATCGACGCCCGTGCGGGCGGTGCGGCCGGCGCCGGCAGCCTGGTTCGGGCGCGCGAACTGCGCGTTGTCCGTATCGGCCATGGTCAGGGCGGCCGTGCCGTAACCGCTGATCTTGACGGCGGGACCAACGGCCTCTTCGGCGTAGGCATGGCTGATGGCCAGGGGCATGGCCAACAGGAAAATCAGGACGTGTTTATTCATAGTAATTAAATACCCGTAGCGGTGAACGTTAATCGTGGAATGGAACTCGCGGTCGAGGGTTCACCAGCCGCAAAAGGCCGGGTCCGTTTTTTTTCGCGCCACCATCGCCTTGGGCGTGCATGGCGGCGTGACCAGTGAGTAAAACCATGCTACATAGAAAAGGTTTTACGTTGGAAAGTTTTCTTGCGGCAATGAGCGAATTCGCCGCTTTTGATGAAAAAAGCACGCGTTCTAGAGGGGTTTATCTAAATAGCACGCTGTGCAAAACCACACTTAGCCTATATTTTTCATACACTTATGGATAATTCAAGAGCAAAAGAACCCCCATAAAAAAAGCGCCACCCGCGCGAAGTTCGCGGGTGGCGCCATTCACACCGGTCCTGCCGGAGACGCTTACTCTCGGACTTACTCGCGCTTGGAGACCAGGGTCAGGATGTCATAGCTGGCCACCAGTTCCTCGTTCTGGTTGGTCACCTGCACGTCCCACGCGACCACGCCCTGGCCCACGCCAAACACGTCCTTGCGGTTGCGGTCGACCTTGCGCTTGCACGTGAGGCGCGCGCGGATGGTGTCGCCAATCGCCACCGGCGCGACGAAGCGCAGGTTGTCCAGACCGTAGTTGGCCAGCACGGGACCGACGCCAGGCGAGACGAACAGACCGGCGGCGGCCGACAGCACGAAGTAGCCGTGGGCGATGCGCTTGCCGAACTGCGATTCCTTCGCGGCGATTTCATCGAAGTGCATGTAGAAGAAGTCGCCCGAGATGCCGCCGAAGGCGACGATGTCCGCTTCGCTGACCGTGCGGCGGTGCGTGAGCAGCGAGTCGCCCGTCTTCAAGTCCTCGAAGTGCTTGCGGAACGGGTGGATCGGGCTTTCGTTGACGTCCGCGCCGCGCACGTATTCGCCGGTGATCGCCGCCAGCATGGTCGGCGAGCCTTGCACGGCCGCCCGTTGCAGGTAATGGCGCACGGCGCGCACGCCGCCCAGTTCCTCGCCGCCGCCCGCGCGGCCAGGGCCGCCGTGCTTCAGTTGCGGCAGGGGCGAGCCATGGCCCGTCGAATCGACGGAAGCCACGCGCTCGAGCACGTGCACGCGGCCATGCGTGGCCGCCACTTGCGGCACCACGCGCGCGGCGATCTTCGGATCGCGCGTCACCAGGGTGCTCACCAGGCTGCCCTTGCCGCGCGCGGCCAGGGCCAGCGCCTCGTCGATATCGTGGTAGCCCATCATGGTGCTGACGGGGCCGAACGCTTCCACGTCATGCACGGCATCGTTGCCGAAGGCATCGCGGCACATCAGCAGGGTCGGCGAGAAGAAGCTGCCGTCCTGCGCGCCATCGCCGAGCGGATTGAATCCGTCGGCCGCGCCGAACACCACTTCATTACCCTGCGACAGGGTGGCGACCCGTTCGGCCACGTCGTTTTGCTGCTCTTTCGACGCCAGCGCGCCCATGCGCACGCCTTCGATGGACGGGTCGCCCACCACCACCTTGGCCAGGCGCTCGCGCAGGCGCGAGCCGACGGCGTCCATCAGGTGCTCGGGCACGATGATGCGGCGGATCGCCGTGCACTTCTGGCCCGACTTGCCCGTCATTTCGCGCACGACTTCCTTGACGAACAGGTCGAATTCCACGTCGTCGGGCGTGACGTCCGGTGCCAGGATAGCGCAATTGAGCGAATCGGCTTCGCCGTTGAAAGGCACGGACTGGGCGATCAGGTTGGAATTCGTGCGCAGCTTGGCGGCCGTGGCGGCCGATCCTGTAAACGTGACGAAATCCTGGCCATTCAGGCGGTCCAGCAAGTCGCCCGTGGAACCGATCACCAGCTGCAAGC
Organism: Janthinobacterium aestuarii; assembly: GCF_046113285.1. Taxonomy (NCBI): domain Bacteria; kingdom Pseudomonadati; phylum Pseudomonadota; class Betaproteobacteria; order Burkholderiales; family Oxalobacteraceae; genus Janthinobacterium; species Janthinobacterium aestuarii. The sequence continues at coordinate 798,779 of NZ_CP142524.1, read as the reverse complement.
TGCCGGCCGGCAGCAAGCCCGATTCATGCATCATGCGCACGACGGCCTGCGTCAGATAGCTGGTCGCCGTGGCCGGCTTGGCGATGCAGGGCATGGCCGCCAGGAAGCTGGGCGCGAATTTTTCCAGCAGACCCCAGATGGGGAAGTTGAAGGCGTTGATGTGCACGGCCAGGCCGCCGCGCGGCACCAGGATGTGCGTGCCGGCGAAACCGCCTTTTTTACCGAGCGCGATGGCCGGGCCTTCGTGCAGCACGTTCGACGACGGCAGCTCGTTGCTGCCCATGCTGGCGTAGGCGAACAGGGTGCCCGTGCCGCCTTCGATGTCGACCCAGCTGTCGGCGCGCGTGGCGCCCGACAGGTGCGAGATCGCATACAGTTCTTCCTTGCGCTCGACCAGGTACTGGGCCAGCGCCTTCAGGCGCGCGGCGCGCTGCTGGAAATCGAGCGCCATCAGGCCCGGCACGCCCGTCTTGCGCGCATACGTGACGGCTTCGTCGAAGTCGATCTTTTCCGCATGCGTATGATAGATGACGCGGTTGTTCAAGGCACTGTGCAGGGGCACGGCGGCGCTTTCGCCCAGCCAGCGGCCGGCGATCAGGCTTTGCAGGGTGGATATGTGAGCCATGTGGTTTCTCCGTAAAACGAGGGTGTTGGTGACGTTGGTGGTGGTGTCGGATGACGCGGGGCGCTGCCCCGCTAATCCGACCTACGCTCATATGGTTTATTGCGCCGAGGCGTTCTTGTGCAAATGCAGCGGCAAGGCCGATTCGAAATTGAGGCGCTGGCGGTTCGCCTCGACTTGCGTCAGCGCTTCCACTTCGCGCATCGTCTGCATCGAGCGCACGGCCAGTTCGTGGTACTGGCCCGTGCCCGAGCTTTTCCATTTGATTTCATCGTCGGTCAGCGTGCGGATCACCTTGGCGGGCGTGCCCACGACCATGCTGCGCGGTGCGACGACCATGCCCGCCTTGACGAAACTCATGGCGGCGACGATGGATTCCTCGCCGATGACGGCGTTGTCCATCACCACGGCGTTCATGCCGACGAGCGCATTGCGGCCGATGCGGCAGCCGTGCAGCACGGCGCCATGGCCGATATGGCCATCGACTTCGACTACCGTGTCGCAGCCGGGGAAGCCGTGCATGACGCACGTGTCCTGCAGGTTCGCCCCCTCTTCCAGGATCAATCGGCCGAAGTCGCCGCGGATCGAAGCGAGCGGACCGATATAGCAGCGCGGACCGACGATCACGTCGCCGATCAGCACGGCCGACGGGTGCACATAGGCGCTGGGGTGGACGACGGGGGTGACGCCGTTGATTTCGTAGACTTTGACCATGCAAACTCCTATTCATCTGCGCGCCATGCACGCTATTACTAGACGCAGCGGAAAACTGGGGTCAGACCCGGCGGGTCTGACCCCGGCCCTCCGCTGCTGTCTTCACATACCCAGGTACGCGCTCTGTACCTGCTCGTTGTGCAGCAATTCGGGACCGGGACCGGACAGGGTAATCGCGCCCGTCTCGATCACATAGCCCACGTCCGCGATCGACAAGGCCGCATGCGCGTTCTGCTCGACGAGGAAGATGGTGATGCCCTGGTCGCGCAGCTCGGCCACGATGCGGAAGATTTCCGCGATCAGGAGCGGCGCCAGGCCCATGCTCGGTTCATCGAGCAGCAGCAGTTGCGGGCGGCCCATCAGCGCGCGCGCCATGGCCAGCATCTGCTGCTGTCCTCCGGAGAGCGTGCCGGCCAGCAGCAGGCGCTTTTCCTTCAGGATCGGAAACAGGCCGTACATGCGCTCCATGTCGCCCGCCACGTCCTGTGCGGGGCGTGTAAACGCGCCCAGGCGCAGATTGTCTTCCACCGTCATGGGGCCGAACACTTGCCGCCCTTCCGGCACCTGGCAGATGCCGGCGCGCACGCGCTTGTCGGCGCTCATGCGGCTCACGTCCTGGCCGGCGAAGGCGATGCTGCCGGCGCTGATCGGCTGCACGCCGGAGATCGCCCGCAGCAAGGTCGTCTTGCCGGCGCCATTGGCGCCCACCAGCGCCACCAGCTGGCCCTGGCGCACTTGCAGGTCGATGCCGTGCAGGGCCTGGATGCGGCCGTAATGGCTGGTCAGGCCGGCGATATCGAGCACCAGCGGTGTCTGAGGTTTTTCCATCTTCATCATGCCGCCACTCCCAGGTATGCCGCCACCACGTCGGGATTGGCGCGCACTTCGGCGGCAGTCCCTTCGGCCAGCTTCTTGCCATAGTCGAGCACCAGGATATGGTCCGACAGATTCATCACCAGTTTCATGTCATGTTCGACGAGCACCACCGTCACGCCCGATTGCGCCACCTTGCGGATCAGGGCTTCGATCTCGCCCGTCTCGGTATGATTCAGACCTGCGGCCGGTTCGTCGAGCAGCAGCACCTTCGGTTTGGCCGCCAGCGCACGGGCGATTTCCAGGCGTTTTAATGCGCCATACGACATCTGCCCCGCCTCGTCATCGATATGCCGGCCGACGCCGACAAATTCCATCAGGCCCGCCGCCTCGTCGCGGCAGGCCGCATCCGCGCGGCGCACGGAAGGCAAACGCAGCATGGAGGCGAACAGGTTCTGGTTCAGGCGCAGGTGCGCGCCCACCATCACATTGTCGATGGCCGTCATGTTCATGCACACCTGCAGATTCTGGAAAGTGCGGCTCATGCCGCGCCGCGCCAGCGCATCGGGCGACATGGCGGCCACGTTCTCGCCATTGAGCAGGATCTCGCCTTTGGTCGGCGTGTAGACACCGGTGATCAGGTTGAACAGGGTCGTCTTGCCGGCGCCGTTCGGCCCGATCACGGAGTGGATATTGCCTTCCTTGACGGTAAAGCTCACATCCTGCACCGCATGCACGCCGCCGAAGCTCTTGCTCAGGTTGTTAATCGTCAGCATCTCACACCTCCCGTGCAGATTGAGGCGGTGCTTTCGGCGTGGCAGAACGCTTGCGCGAACGGCTGGCCAGGCTCGGCACCAGGCCCTTGGGCATGAAGATCATGGTCGCCATCAGGATCACGCCGAACACCACCGTTTCCCAGCCTTCAAAACTGGACAGCAGTTGCGGCAAGACCGTCAGCAGCGCGGCGCCGATGATGGAACCGAAGATCGACGCCATGCCGCCCACCACCACCATCGTCACCAGCTCGATCGAGTGGAAGAAGCCGGCCAGGTTGGGCGTGATGAAACCGATGTAATGGGCGCTGATGCTGCCCGCGATGCTGGCAATCACCGCCGACAGCACGAACACGCGCACCTTGAAGCGCGTCGTGTCGACGCCGACGACGCGGGCCGCCACTTCCGAACCGTGGATGGCCTGCAGCGCGCGGCCGACGGGCGAATCGATGAGGTTCAGGGCCAGCCACGTGACCAGCAACAGCAGCACGGCGCACACCAGGTACCATGATTTTTCGCCGGCGATTTCCAGGCCGGCGACACTGAAGGCGGAGACGCCGATGCCGTCCGGACCGCCCGTCCATTGCGTCTCGTTGTTGATGACGATGGAAATGATGATGCCCAGTCCCAGCGTCGCCATGGCCAGGGTATGGCCCTTGAGTTTCAGTACGGGACGCGCCAGCAGCAGCGCCAGCAGGCCCGTGGCAACGGCGCCGGCGGCCAGGGCGGCCAGCGGCGGCCAGCCATAATGCGTGGTCAGCACGGCCGACGCATACGCGCCCAGGCCATAGAAGCCCGCGTGACCGAGGCTGATCTGGCCCGTATAGCCCATCAAGAGGTTCAGGCCGATGACGACGATGGCGTTCAGCGCGATGCGGATCGCCACGTCATAGTAGAACGCATTGCTGAGGAACAGCGGCAAAATGGCCAGCACGAGCGCCAGCAAGAGCAAGCCGCCATGGCGCGAGCGGGTAAGGAAATTCTTCATACACGCTCCGAATTTTTAGCGCCAAACAAGCCTTGCGGCAGAAAGAACAGGATCAACAGAATCAGCACGAACGGCACCGCATCCTTGTAGGCCGAGGAGATGTAGCCGGCCGTCATGGCTTCGGCGATGCCGAGGATCAGGCCGCCGGCAATGGCGCCCGCGCCGCCACCGAGGCCGCCGAGGACGGCGGCGACAAAACCTTTCAGGCCCAGCATGATGCCCGCGTCATACGAGGTATACGTGATCGGTGCGACGAGGATGCCGCCCGCCGCGCCCAGCAGGGCCGACAGGCCGAACGAGAACAGCAGGACCTTGCGCGTGTTGATGCCCACCAGTTGCGCGGCCAGCTTGTTGTGCGAGGTGGCCAGCATGGCCTTGCCCATCAGCGTGCGGCCGAAGAACCAGCCCAGCACCAGCACGATGACGACGGTCACACCCAGCACCCACAGGCTTTGCGGCAGCAGGCTGGCGCCCAGAAATTCGATCGGCGCGTCGCCGGAAAAGGCCGGCAGCGAGTGCGTATCCTTGCCCAGCCAGATTTGCACGAGGCCGCGCAGCACGAGCGAAGCGCCGATGGTGATGATCAAGAGGGTGATGACCTGCGCGTTCTGCGCCGGTTCGATCACGGCTTTTTCCATCAACAGGCCAACGATGCCGGTGGCGATGACGGCCAGGATGATGGCCAGCGGCAGCGGCACGCCGGCGGCCGACATCACGGCGGCCAGCATCCCGCCCAGCATGATGAATTCGCCCTGCGCGAAATTGATCACGCCGCTGGTGTTGTAGATGATGGTAAAGCCCAGCGCCGCCAGCGCGTAGGCGGAACCGACCGTCATCCCGGAATACAGAAATTGTAGAAATTGTGCGACTTCCATGGTGTCTCCATTATGTTCGGCTATGCGCGGGCCGCCTTCGAGGGCGGCCTCGCGCAGGTACTCCGGCTTACATCACTTCGACAATTGCCATTCGCCGTTCTTCACTTCCACCATGCGGAAAGCCGACAGGTCCAGGCCCATGTGGTCTTTGGCCGACATGTTGAACACGCCGGTCGTGCCCACAAAACCCTTGGTCTGTTCCAGTGCCGTGCGCACTTTTTCGCGGTCCGTGCCGCCGGCGCGCTTGATGGCGTCCACCGACAGGTTCAGGGCGTCGAGCGCATAGCCGCCAAAGGTCGACGGATCGATCTTGTAGCGGTCTTTATACGTCTTGTCGTAGCCGACGACGACGGCCTTCTGCGCGTCGCTGTCGGGCAGCATGGCGCCGATCAAGAGTGCCGGCGTCGGCAGGCGCACGCCTTCGGCAGCCTTGCCCGACAGCTTCAGGTATTCGTCCGACGCCACGCCATGCGACTGGTACAGCGGCAGCGCGGCCATGCCCAGCTGGCCGTAGTTCTTGGTCACGACCGCCGGGCCCTGGCCCAGGCCGAACACGAAGACGGCCTGCACACCGGCCGTATTCTTGATGCGCGTGAGCTGCGCCGTGATGTCCGTGTCTTTCGGACCGTAGGTTTCATCGGCCACCAGGGTGATGCCATATTTGGAAGCGACGATCTGCGATTCCTTGCGGCCCGAGGCGCCGAAGCCGCTCGTTTCCGACAGCAGGCCCACCTTGCTGATGCCGCGCTTCTTCATATCCTCGAACACCTTCTCGGCCGCCATGCGGTCCGTATGCGGCGTCTTGAAAACCCATTTCTTGACCGGATCGATGATGACCACGGCGCCCGCCAGCGAGATGAACGGCATGCTGGCGCGGTCCACCAGCGGCGCCATCGCCATCGTCGCGCCGGTGGTGGTGCCGCCGATCAGCACGTCGACCTTGTCCGACTCGATCAGGCGCTTGGTAAAACCGTTGGCCTTGGCCGCATCGCTGCCGTCGTCGTAATGCACGAGTTCCAGCTTGCGTCCCAGCACGCCGCCGGCCGCATTGATTTTCTCGATATACAGCTGCAGGGTTTTCAGTTCCGGGTCGCCCAGGAAGGCGGCAGGGCCCGTGACGGACAGCACGGAACCGATCTTGATGTTGTCGGCCGCGTACGCACCCGCGGCAGTCATGGCCAGCACGCCGGCGATCAGGGTTTTCTTGAAGATATTGGCAATCATTATGGTCTCCACCAGGTTGGCACTACGGTCAATTATGGTTGGCGCTTTTTTACAAGCCTGCGCCTTTTTTGTTGTTTTACTTTTTTATACGCGTTCAATGACGACAGCAATACCCTGCCCCACGCCGATGCACATGGTGCACAGCGCATAGCGCCCGCCCGTGCGTTCCAGCTGGTTCAGCGCCGCCATCACCAGGCGCGCGCCCGATGCGCCCAGCGGGTGGCCGATGGCAATCGCCCCGCCATTCGGGTTCACGTGGGCCGCATCGTCGGCCAGGCCCAGGTCGCGCGTGACGGCCAGGGCCTGCGCGGCAAACGCTTCATTGAGTTCGATCACGTCCATCTGCTCGATGGTGAGGCCGGTCTGCGCCAGCACCTTGCGCGAGGCCGGCGACGGACCGAAGCCCATGATGCGCGGCGCCAGACCGGCCGTGGCCATGCCCAGCACCTTTGCGCGCGGCGTCAGTTTGTATTTATCCACGGCGGCGGCGGACGCCAGCAAGATCGCGCAAGCGCCGTCGTTCAAGCCCGAGGCATTGCCGGCCGTGACCGTGCCATCCGCCTTCACCACGCCTTTCAGTTTCGCCAGCATTTCCAGCGAGGTATCGGGGCGCGGATGTTCATCCATCGTCACCATCTTCGGCTCGCCCTTTTTTTGCGGCACGGCGACGGGCACGATTTCGCGATCGAACACGCCGGCCGCGTTGGCGGCGGCCCAGCGCTGCTGACTGCGCAAGGCCAGCGCGTCCTGGTCGGCGCGGCTGATGCCAAATTCCACGGCCACGTTTTCCGCCGTTTCCGGCATGGTGTCGATGCCGTACTGCGCCTTCATTTTGCCGTTGACGAAGCGCCAGCCCAGGGTCGTGTCTTCGATTTTCGCCGCGCGCGAGAACGCGCTGTCGGCCTTGCCCATCACGAACGGTGCGCGCGTCATGCTTTCCACGCCGCCGGCGATGATCAGTTCCGCCTCGCCCGCCTTGATCGAGCGGGCGGCCATGCCCACGGCGTCCAGGCTGGAGCCGCACAGGCGGTTGATGGTATTGGCCGGCACGGCCGCCGGCAAGCCCGCCAGCAGCGCGGCCATGCGGCCCACGTTGCGGTTGTCTTCGCCCGCCTGGTTGGCGCAGCCGTAGAACACGTCGTCGATGGCGGACCAGTCGACGGACGGGTTGCGGGCGATCAGCGCGGCGATCGGCAGCGCGCCCAGGTCGTCGGCGCGCACGCTGGACAAGGCACCGCCGTAGCGGCCGAAAGGTGTGCGCACGGCGTCACAGATAAAGGCTTCGTTCATGTTTGCTTCCTTGTTCGGGCTATCAGGAGAAAATCTTCGGGCGCTGGTCGACCACGCGGCGGGCCTTGCCCGTCAGTGTGCGTTCGATGCCGGCGGCGGCCACCAGGCGCACGCGCGTGCTCACGCCCACGTGCGTCTTGATGCGGTGTTCCAGTTCGCGCGCCAGGGCGTCCGTTTCGCTGGCCGAGAGGGTGGCCGTCAGGTCGATGCGCAGTTCGGCGATCACTTCGAGCTTGTCGAGGTGGCCGTCGCGCGTGACGACCAGCTGGTACTGCGGCGCCAGCTTCGGCATTTTGAGGATCAGCTCTTCGATCTGCGTGGGGAAGACGTTCACGCCGCGGATGATCAGCATGTCGTCGGAGCGGCCCGTGATCTTGCCGATGCGGCGCATCGAGCGCGACGTCGGCGGCAGCAAGCGGGTCAGGTCGCGCGTGCGGTAGCGGATGATGGGCAGCGCCTCTTTCGACAAGGAGGTAAACACCAGTTCGCCCTCTTCGCCGTCCGGCAGCACTTCGCCCGTTTCCGGATCGATGATCTCGGGGTAAAAATGGTCTTCCCAGATGACGGGACCGTCCTTGCTCTCGATGCATTCGGACGCCACGCCAGGCCCCATCACTTCGGACAGACCGTAGATGTCGACGGCGTCGATGCCAGCGCGCGCTTCGATTTCCGAACGCATGGCGTCCGTCCACGGTTCGGCGCCGAAAATGCCCACCTTCAGCGACGATTCGGCCGGGTCCAGGCCCTGGCGCGTGAATTCCTCGATGATGTTGAGCATGTAGGAAGGCGTGACCATGATGATGGACGGCTTGAAATCCTGGATCAGCTGCACCTGCTTTTCCGTCTGCCCGCCGGACATCGGGATGACCGTGCAGCCGAGGCGCTCGGCGCCGTAGTGCGCGCCCAGGCCGCCCGTGAACAGGCCGTAGCCATACGAGATATGCACCATATCGCCCGCGCGGCCGCCGCCGGCGCGGATCGAGCGCGCCACCACATTGGCCCAGGTGTCGATATCGTTCTGCGTGTAGCCGACCACCGTGGCCTTGCCCGTGGTGCCGCTCGAGGCGTGGATGCGCACCACCTGCTCGCGCGGCACGGCAAACAGGCCGAACGGGTAATTGTCGCGCAAGACTTTTTTGTCCGTGAACGGGAATTTGGAAAGATCGGACAAGGATTTGAGATCGTCCGGATGCACGCCCGCTTCGTCAAAAGCGGCACGGTAATGGGGCACGTTGTCATAAGCGTGCTTGAGCGTCCATTTCATGCGTTCGAGCTGCAGCGCCTGCAGTTCATCCTTGCTGGCGCGCTCGATCGGCTCGAGGTCATTCGGGGAAGGCGTACGTTGGACCATCATTGTCTCCTGTTTAATTCTTTAACTATTCAATCGGTTCCGGCAGTTCAAGCCTGCTCTTGTATGACTTCGCCCGCCACGCGGATCGACTTGCCCCGGAAGAGCGCGACGGCGCGGCCTTCCTGGTTGCTGACCTTGACGTCATAGACGCCGCTCTTGCCCGCCAGCGCCTGTTCGACGGCGTGCGCCGTCAGCACGTCGCCTTCGCGGCCCGGCGCCAGGTAGTCGATGGTGCAGCCGGCACCCACGGTATTCATGTTGTAGCTGTTGCAGGCGAAGGCGAAGGCGCTGTCGGCCAGGGCAAAAATGAAACCGCCGTGGCAGGTCTGGTGGCCATTGAGCATGTCGGCGCGCACCGTCATCGTCATGCGCGCATGGCCGGGACCCACGTCGGCCAGGGCGATGCCCATGGCGGCGGTGGCGTTATCGCGCGACAGCATGGAGGCGGCAGCCGCTTCGGCCAAAGCCTGAGCAGCGTGAATATGGTCTTCCTTATGCATGAAACGGTGCTCCATTGGCGAGTTTGCGGCGCAGCAGCGGCGAGACCCTGTAGCGGTCTTCGCCATAGCCTTGCGCCAGGTGGTGCAGCACGGTCACGATCTGTTGAACGCCGACCGCATCGGCCCAGGCCAGCGGTCCGCGCGGATAATTGACGCCCTTCTGCATGGCGATATCGACGGCATCCGCCGTGCACACGCCCTGGTTGACGGCGTCGGCCGCCTCGTTGGCCAGCATGGCGACGGTGCGCATGACGGCCAGGCCAGGCACGTCGTCCAGGCGCGTGACGGTGAAACCGGCTGCCTGGAACAGGCCGACGACGGCCGCGTAGGCGTCGTCGCTGCACTGGTCGGCACGGGCCACGGCGATGCGCTTTGCACTGGCGTAATCGAGCGCCAGGTCGAACAGCACCGTGTCCGGATGCTGGTTGTCGTGCGCGCGCTGGGTGGCGCTGCGCCCATCGGTCAGATAGATCGCGGCGCCATGGCAATGCAGGGCCGGCGCCTCGTCATGCGCCTGGCCTTCCTGCATGACGCGGCGGCTGACGGTGACGCCCGCCTGCTCCAGCCGCTGCACCAGGCTGCGGATGATGCCGCTGTGGCCACGGCCATCGCCGCCGATGGCGGCCGACAGGGCGACGAATTCCGGGGCCGCTTGCGCGCTTTCCGCCTGCGCCACGGGTGCAGCCGCGCCTTCGCCGTACAGATAAAAGCCTCGGCCCGATTTGCGGCCAAGGAATCCCGCGTTGACCATTTCCTGCTGCAGCACGGATGGCGTGAAGCGCGGGTCGTTGAAGTAGGCGCCGAACACGGATTGCGTGACGGAGAAATTCACGTCGTGGCCGATCAGGTCCATCAGCTCGAATGGCCCCATGCGGAAGCCGCCCGCTTCGCGCAGCACGGCGTCGATGGTGGCGGGGTCGCCCGCCTGCTCGTTCAACAGGCGCCAGCCTTCCGCATAAAACGGACGGGCGACACGGTTGACGATGAAGCCCGGTGTCGATTTCGCATGCACGGGCTTCTTGCCCCAGGCGATCGAGGTGTCGTAGACGGTGGCGGCAACTTGTTCACTGGTGGCCAGGCCACTGATCACTTCCACCAGCGCCATCAGGGGCACGGGATTAAAGAAGTGCATGCCGACCAGGCGTTCCGGCCGGCGCAGCTTGGCGGCGATGGCCGTGACGGAGATCGACGAGGTATTCGTCGCCAGGATGCAGTCGTCGCTGACCAACGCTTCGAGTTCGGCGAACAGGCCGCGCTTGACGTCGAGGTTTTCCACGATGGCTTCCACCACCAGGGCGCAATCACTCACATCGGCCAGGCTGCCGGCCGCCTGCAGGCGCGCGGTGGCGGCCGTGGCTTCGTCCAACGTCATGCGGCCCTTCTCGGCCAGCTTCGCATACATCTTGCCGATATCAAGCAAAGCCTTGCTCACCGCTTCCGCGCGCGTGTCGTACAGTTTGACTCTGTAGCCGGCGGCAGCGGCCACCTGCGCGATGCCGGCGCCCATGGCGCCGCTGCCGATGACGGCGACGATACTGTTGTTGTCCAAAGCTGCCATATCAGTGTCCCTTGAATTGCGGTGTGCGTTTTTCCATGAAGGCGGCCACGCCTTCGCGGTAATCGTCGCTGTTACCGAGATCGCTCATCATGCGCGCTTCCAGCGCAAGCTGCTGCGGCAGGGTATTGGCGCCACTGAGAGCCAGCGCCTGCTTGGTGTACGCCAGGCCCTTGGTCGGTGCGGTAGAAAAGTGCACGGCCAGCTTGCGCGTCTCTTCCGCCAGCTGCGCGTCATCCACGCATTTCCAGATCAAACCCCAGTCCTCGGCCTTTTCCGCCGTCAGTTTTTCGCCGAGCATGGCCAGTCCCATGGCGCGTGCCGAACCGATCAGCCGTGGCAGGAAAAAGGTACCGCCCGTGTCCGGAATCAGGCCCAGCTTGCAGAACACTTCGACGAAACTGGCCGACTTGCCGGCGATGACGATGTCGCAAGCCAGCGCCAGGTTGGCGCCCGCGCCGGCGGCCACGCCGTTGACGGCGCAGATCACGGGCATAGCCAGGGCTTTCAAGGCCAGCACCAGCGGCGCATAGTTTTTTTCCACCGATTCGCCCAGGTCCACGCCCTTCGAACCCGGTTCCACGGCGCGGTCGGACAAGTCCTGGCCCGCGCAAAAGCCGCGGCCCGCGCCCGTCAGCACGAAGACGCGCACGGTGCTGTCGGCGTTCACTTGCGCAATCGCGTCGCGCACTTCCTCGTGCATGGCTTGCGTAAAGCTATTGAGCTTGTCGGGACGGTTCAGGGTGAGCGTCGCGATACCCTGCTCGATGGTGAAGAGGATGTTTTGGTAGGTCATGGCATCTCGCTATTTTTATTTATTGGCCCGCAGCGGAAATCTGGGGTCAGACCCGGCGGGTCTGACCCCGGCTTTTATTCTGCCTGATCGAAGTCGACGACGACCTTGTCGGTCAGCGGGAAACTCTGGCAGCTGAGGACGAAGCCGCGCGCCACTTCATAGTCTTCCAGCGCGTAGTTGACGTCCATCTCGACCTTGCCGTCGAGTATCTTGCAGCGGCAGGTCGAGCATACGCCGCCCTTGCACGAGTAGCGCATGTCGATGCCCTGACGCAGTCCCGCGTCGAGGATGGACTCCTTGTCCTTGTCCATCATGAAGGTGGTATGGTTGCCGTCCATGATGACGGTCACTTCCGTTTCCTGCACAGCATCCGCAGCCAGCTGGGCGCGCGGCTTGTGGGCGTTTTTCGGGATGCTGGCGGCGAACAGTTCGATCTTGATATTCTGCTTGGGCATGCCGGCCGCCTGCAGGGCAGCGGACACGCCGAGCATCATGTCTTCCGGGCCGCAAATAAACGCGTTGTCGTAGTCTTCGACTTTGATCCAGTGCTGCAGGAACTGTTCGCATTTTTCTTGCGTGATGCGGCCGTTGAACAATTCGATGTCCTGCTGCTCGCGGCTCATCACGTAGACGAGGTTCAAACGCTCCAGGTACACATCCTTCAGGTCCGTCAATTCTTCCTTGAAGATGACGGAGGACGAGGCGCGGTTGCCGTAGAACAGGGTGAAGCGGCTCAGGGGTTCCGTCAGCAGGGTCGTCTTGATGATGGAGAGGATGGGCGTGATGCCGCTGCCGGCCGCGAATGCCAGGTAGTGCTTGCGGTTGACGCAGTCGAGCGGTACGTTGAAGTGTCCCATGGGCGGCATCACCTCGATGGTGGCGCCGGCTTTCAGGGTGTCGTTGGCCCAGGTGGAGAAAGCGCCGCCCGGCGTGCGCTTGATGGCCACGCGCAGGGTGCCGTCCTGCACCGCCGAACAGATGGAATACGAACGGCGCACGTCTTCCGCATTGATATTGGTGCGCAGGGTCAGGTGCTGGCCCTGCTGGAAGCGGAACTGCTGCTGCAGTTCAGACGGCACGTCGAACGTGACGGCGATGGTGTCGCGTGTTTCGTTGCGCACGTTCGCTACGCGCAGCGGATAAAATTTACTCATGCTTCATCTCCAGTTTCTTCGGAACGTGTGCCTGATTTTTTTAGTGGCACTTGAAGTAGTCAAACGGTTCGCGGCAAGCCAGGCATTTGTACAGGGCCTTGCACGGCGTGGAGCCGAACTGGCTGGTCAGCTGCGTATGCGTCGAGCCGCAGTTCGGGCAAATGACGTCCAGCTTGGGCATCGGTTGCCGTTTCACGCCACCACGCAAGCCGCTGATATCGATCACCTGCTGCTGCGGCGGGGCGATGCCGTAGCCTTTCAGCTTGGCCTTGCCCGCCTCGCTCATCCAGTCCGTGGTCCAGGCGGGCGCCAGCTGGTTCACCAGGGTCACCTTGGCCACGCCATGGCTGCGCAAGGCATCCGTGACGGCGTCGGCGATCACCTGCATCGCCGGACAACCCGAATACGTGGGCGTGATCGTCACGGTACACGCGTCGCCCGCCGTGACGTCGACGGCGCGCACGATGCCCAGGTCCACCACCGAAATGACGGGGATTTCCGGGTCAGGCACATCGCCGAGCCAGGCCCAGACCTGGGCCGCGTCCAGCGCTGCCATGGGCGTGTTCATTACCACTCCGCCCCGGGATAGGCGCGCTGCAGGAACTGCATCTCGGCCAGAATAAAACCCAGGTGCTCCGTGTGCGTGCCCTGCTTGCCGCCCTTTTGCATCCAGGCGTCAGGCGCCGGCATGGTCAATGTCGCTTCGGCGAAGATCTCGGCCACGTGCTCGAGGAAGGCCTGGCGCAGGATGTCCGATGGCGGCGCGATGCCGGCGGCGACCATGGCCTGGTCGACGGCGTCGTACGTGAACATCTCGCCCGTGTACATCCACAGCTTGTCGGCCGCGGCCTGCGTTTTCGCATGGCTGTCCGCCGTGCCGTCGCCGAGGCGCACGATCAGGTCACCGCTGCGGCGCAGGTGATACGTCACTTCCTTGATCGACTTTTGCGCCACATCGACGATGCGACCATCCGTCGATTTCGTCAGTTCCAGCAGCTGGAAGTAGTGCCAGCTGTCGAAGAAGAACTGGCGCATCATGGTGTCGGCGTAATTGCCGTTCGGCTGTTCGACCAGCAGGCAGTTCTTGAAATCGTGGGCGTCGCGCAAGAAGGCGATGTCGTCCTCGTCGCGGCCCGCGTTTTCCAGTTCGGCCGCATAGCTGAACCACAAGCGCGTCTGGCCCAACAGATCGAGCGCCACGTTGGTCAGCGCCATGTCTTCTTCCAGCGCCGGTCCCTTGCCGCACAGCTGCGACAGCTGCTGGCTGAGGATCAGGGCATTGTCGCCCAGGCGCAAAAGGTAGTTGACCTTGTCATCCATTGCAGGCGCTCCCATCACAGGTTCTTGACTTCTTCCGGCATCGGGAAGAAGGTGGGATGGCGGTACACCTTGCTGTTCGACGGTTCGAACAGGGCGCCCTTGTCGCCGGGGCTGCTGGCGACGATATCGGCCGCGCGCACCACCCAGATGCTCACGCCTTCATTGCGGCGCGTGTAGACGTCGCGCGCATGGTTGACCGCCATGGTGGCGTCGGAAGCGTGCAGGCTGCCCACATGCTTGTGCGCCAGGCCGTGCTGGCTGCGGATGAAAACTTCCCACAAAGGCCATTCTTTGCTCATGTTGCTATCCCCTATCTGTCTTATGTAATTACGCTGCTGCTTTGTTAGCGGCTTGCTTGTCTGCATACGCGACCAAGGCATCGCGGAACCATGCACCGTCTTCATACGCTTTCACGCGCGTTTGCAAACGCTCGCGGTTGCACGGGCCATTGCCCTTCAGGACATTGTTGAACTCGGCCCAGTCGATCTCGCCGAATTCATAATGGCCCGTTTCCGCGTTGAACTTCAGGTCGGGATCGGGCACGGTCAGGCCCAGGTATTCGATTTGCGGCACGGTCTGGTCGACCATACGCTGGCGCAATTCATCGTTCGAGAACAGCTTGATGCGCCATTGCGCCGATTGGGCGCTGTTGACGGAGGCGGCGTCGGACGGGCCGAACATCATCAGCGACGGCCACCACCAGCGGTTCAAGGCATCCTGCGCCATGGCTTTCTGCTCGGGCGTACCCTTGCACAGCGACATCATGATGTCGTAGCCCTGGCGCGCATGGAACGATTCTTCCTTGCAGACGCGGATCATGGCGCGCGCATACGGACCGTAGGAGCAGCGGCACAGGGGAATCTGGTTGATGATGGCGGAGCCGTCGACCAGCCAGCCGATGGCGCCCATGTCGGCCCACGACAGGGTGGGATAGTTAAAGATGCTGGAATATTTGGCTTTGCCCGAGTGCAAGGCAGCGAGCAAATCGTCGCGCGAGACGCCCAGGGTTTCCGCGGCGCTATACAGGTACAGGCCGTGGCCCGCTTCGTCCTGGATCTTCGCCAGCAGGATCGATTTGCGTTTCAGGGTCGGTGCGCGCGTGACCCAGTTACCTTCGGGCAATTGGCCGACGATTTCCGAGTGCGCGTGCTGCGAAATCTGGCGGATCAGGGTCTTGCGGTAGGCGTCCGGCATCCAGTCCTTGGCCTCGATCTTGATGCCTTCGTCGATGCGCGCCTGGAAAGCGCGCTCTTCCTGGCCCATGTCGTCGATGGAGCGGACGTTCTTGAGGCCGGTTTCAACCATTTGTGCGTACATGATGTGTCTCCCATGTCTTTGATTTTGCGCAGCAACGCGGTGCGATAAACAGATAATACGATACAAAAAACGATTTGCATACACTTGATGTGAATCATTTTAAAAAATCGTATCTTGTGCAGCTTTTTTGTGCGTATGATATTGCTTATGAGAAAACACCATGGGGCGCTACCCGCGCTTCCGGCAAATTATTGCCGCGCTACCCGCGCAGCCAAGTAAACTGCTGCTTTTATTGAACCGACCGCAACACGGCCAGACCGGAACCACATGAAGAACACCCGCTGCACGGCATGGATAGCCGATTTCCTGGAAAGCGACCCACCGCGCTCGAAGTCCCTGGTGATGACCATCTTCGGCGACGCCATCGTGCCGCGCGGCGGCGCCATCTGGCTGGGGAGCCTGATCGAACTGCTGGCGCCATTCGGCGTCAATGACCGGCTATTGCGCACCAGCGTGTTCCGCCTGGCGCAGGAAGGCTGGCTCAGCTCGCAGCGCGACGGCCGCCGCAGCGCCTATGCGATACGCCCGGAGGCGCTGGCCCGCTTCGAACGCGCCTACCGCCGCATCTACGCGCCGCTGGTCGTGCACTGGGATGGCAGCTGGACCCTGGTGATCGGTCCGGCCGGCAGCATCGGCGCCGCCGAACGGGGCGCGCTGCGCAAGGAATTATTGTGGGCGGGCTACGGCTTGATCTCTCCCGGCATCTTTGGCCATCCGGCCAGCAATGCGGAGGCGCTGGAAGATATCCTCGTGCGCAACGAGGTGCAGGGCAAGCTGTATGTCTGCCACACAACAGAGTTGCCGGGTGTCAGCACGCGGCCCCTGCGCGACATGGTGGGCGAATGCTGGGACTTGTCGGAAGTGATGGCCGGCTACGAAAAATTCATCGCCAGCTTCCAGCCGCTGCTGACCCTGCTGCAGGAAGAACCCGTGTTCGATGCGGAGCAGGCGTTCGTCATCCGCTCGCTGCTGACGCACGCCTACCGCCGCGTGCAGTTGCACGACCCGCAACTGCCCGTCGAGCTGCTGCCCGAACCGTGGCCTGGCACGCAAGCCTATGCGCTGGCGCGCGACCTGTACCGCATCACGTATGCACCTGCTGAGGAACACATCCTGGCCACCCTGCGTCGCGAGGATGAGCACGCGCCGGACGTGGAGCCGTGGTTTTACGAACGCTTCGGCGGACTGAACACCTGATAAAACGTCCATGGCGGCGTTGCAGGGCCTGGGCGTACGTTCGTACTGCCTGCGGCCCTGCGCCTTGCCCTGGCCATTTTTCAGGTGTTCAGGAATAAGAACACCTATCAAAACCTACTGCGCGTCGGTATTTGCGGCCTGCGATGCTCACTGTACCTTCGTACAGTTGCGCTTCTCAACCACAACTCCCTTCCGCTCGCTACGGTTTTGTTAGGTGTTGTAAGTCACCGCCTGCTCACTGTTTTGCCACCACCTGCTTGGCCCCCGCCAGCAAATCCTGCCCCAGCTTTTCCAGCGCATTGGCCTGCACCAGCATGGTGTCGAGGATGGCGACGTTGAAGGTGAATTCGGCCGGCGTCGTGTAGCCGGGGAAACGTATGATGCGCAGCAATTCCTGCAAGGTCGTGCCCTTGCCCAGGTGCGCCAGCGCGTCGCTGAGGGCGCTGATTTTCTTTTCCAGTTCGCGTATGTGGTTGCTATGGTCGTCCATGATGATCTCCCCATGTCGGAGCTTCCACGTTAGCAAAGCATGTCCGTCATCGTTTGCGCCAGCACAAAGGCCACCGCAAAACAGGTATCATCGCGCCATTGCACACGATGCAAAACCCATACGTTTTTATCAGGAACACTCATGACCATTAAAATCAGCCAGCAATTCGACGCCGGCGCGATCGAGGTGCTGCGCGCCGACGATGCCCAGTCCATCGAACTGAACATCCGCAAGGATTCCCACGCCGACATCACGCAGTGGTTTTACTTCCGCCTGCAAGGCGCGCAAGGCGAGGCGTGCACGATCCGCTTCATGAATGCCGGCAAGTCCGCCTACCCGGACGGCTGGAAAGACTACCAGGCCGTGGCCAGCTACGACCGCGAAACCTGGTTCCGCGTGCCGACCAGCTTTGACGGCACGGTGATGACCATCGAACACACCCCCGAGGAAGAAAGCGTCTACTACGCCTATTTCGAACCGTATCCATGGGACCGCCACCTGGCCCTGATCGACAGCGCGCAAGCGTCGCCGCTCGTGCGCCTGATCGACCTGGGCAGCACGGTGGAAGGCCGCGACATGAATCTGCTGGTCGTCGGCGACGCCGATGCCGAGAAAAAAGTCTGGGTCATCGCGCGCCAGCATCCGGGCGAGACGATGGCCGAGTGGTTTGTCGAAGGCATGCTTGAAGCCTTGCTGGACCAGGCCAATCCCTTTGCCCGCCAGTGCCTGCAGGACGCCGTCTTCTACGTGGTGCCGAACATGAACCCGGACGGTTCCGTGCACGGCAACCTGCGCACCAACGCGGCCGGCGCCAACCTGAACCGCGAATGGATGACGCCGACCATGGAGCGCAGCCCGGAAGTGTTCCTGGTGAAACAGAAAATGCATGAAATCGGTTGCGACCTGTTCCTCGACGTGCATGGTGACGAAGGCTTGCCCTACGTCTTCGTGGCCGGCAGCGATGCGCTGGAAAATTTCACGCCAGCACAAAAGGCCGAGCAAGAGCGCTTCATCGCCGACTTCAAGGTGGCCAGCCCCGACTTCCAGGATGAGCATGGCTATGAAG
Source organism: Janthinobacterium aestuarii (assembly GCF_046113285.1). Classification (NCBI taxonomy): domain Bacteria; kingdom Pseudomonadati; phylum Pseudomonadota; class Betaproteobacteria; order Burkholderiales; family Oxalobacteraceae; genus Janthinobacterium; species Janthinobacterium aestuarii. Next base: position 780,734 of record NZ_CP142524.1, on the reverse strand, counting down.
ACGGCCCGTTCACGCCGGAAGTGCTGACCATGGGCTCGCCCCACATCACGCACGCTTTCGGCTGCCTGTCGCTGACCCTGGAATTGCCGTTCAAGGACAACGCCAACGATCCCGACCCGCAAACGGGCTGGAGCGGCGCCCGCAGCGCCGCACTGGGCGCGGCCGTGCTGCAACCTATCCTGTCCACCTTGCGCGCCTGAGCGCCTGGGCCGACACGGCCTGCCTGATCCCTTGCCCCGCTCGCCGGGGCATTTTTTTTGACCGCACGACAAGCGTTGCTGGCCGAGCGGATTTTTTTCCTAATATCTTGCCTGTCAGAAATTATCGTCCTACACTAAGCAACAGAATCGGGCCGCGCCACGCTGCGCTGCCCCGCAAGAATATCTCGCCGGGCGGGTCGCCAATGACTTCCCGGCCACCGGCAATACGCATCCACGGCCCTGTCCCTGCCGAATTAGCTTTCTGTAACGCAAACTGACCGCATCAGCATCGTCTTGAATGGACACAGCCTGTCCGCGGGACGATTCCCTGCGCACGCTTTCCGCTTTTCGCCGAGGATGAATGACCTATGTATAAGCTTAAAATCAGTACCCGCCTGGCCGTCAGTTTCGGCTTGATCATTGTCCTGCTTGCCATGGTGGCATTTGTTTCCATCAGCCGCATTCGCAACATCAACACCTCGACGGAAAAAATTCTCAACGACCGCTATGTCAAGGTCATGTTGTCGAATACGATACAGTCCGAGGTCAATATCCAGGCCCGCCTGCTGAGCATCGCCATCATCGGCGCCAACGATGCCGACGAAGTCAGCAGTTCCGTGACCAAGATTCAGGCCTCGATCAAAAAGAATACGGAGCTGCTGGCGCGCCTGAAAACCATGATCAACACGCCCAAGGGCCAGGAACTGCTCCAGGCCGTGATGAGCAGCCGCGAAAGCTATGCCAGGACGCGCGATGCGAACATCAAGCTATTACAAGAAGGCAAATCAGAAACGGCGGGCATCTTCCTGTTGACGCAGTTGCGCTATCCGCAAGAAAAATTCTTGACGGCCCTGGCGGCCATGACCAGCTTCCAGGAATCGCTGATGGAAAGCGAAGGCAAGCAAGCCGCCGCCGATGGGCGCATGGCCATCATCCTGACCTTGTCCCTGTCCATCGCGGCGACGGCCATTGCCATCGCGCTGGCCATCCTGATCAGCCGTTCCATCAGCCGGCCCATCGCCGAAGCCGTCCAGGTGGCGCAACGGGTGGCGGCCGGCGACTTGTCGGTCAGCATCGACGCGCGCGGCAACGATGAAACGGGCCAGCTGCTGCGCGCCTTGAAAGAGATGAATGACAATCTGCAAGGCATCGTGGCCCGCGTGCGCCATGGCACGGACGCCATCGCCCACGGCTCGCGTGAAATCGCCTCCGGCAATATGGACCTGTCTTCGCGCACGGAACAGCAAGCCAGCTCGCTGGAAGAAACGGCCTCGTCGATGGAAGAACTGACGTCCACCGTCAAGCAGAATGGCGAAAACGCGCGCCAGGCCAACCAGATGGCGCAATCGGCCTCCAGCGTGGCCAGCAAGGGCGGCCAGGTGGTGGCGGAAGTAATCACGACCATGGATTCCATCAATGCCTCGTCGAAGAAAATCGTCGACATCATCAGCGTTATCGACGGCATTGCCTTCCAGACCAATATCCTGGCGCTGAATGCGGCCGTGGAAGCAGCCAGGGCAGGCGAACAGGGACGGGGCTTTGCCGTGGTCGCCACGGAAGTGCGCAACCTGGCCCACCGCTCCGCCTCCGCCGCCAAGGAAATCAAGATCCTCATCGACGATTCCGTGCACCAGGTCAGTCTTGGCAGCACCCTCGTGAACCAGGCGGGCAGCACCATGGAGGAAATCGTCAATAGCGTGCGGCGCGTCACGGATATCATGGCCGAGATCACGTCCGCCAGCAACGAGCAGGAAGCGGGCATTGAACAGATCAACCAGGCCATCACGGAAATGGACGCCGTGACCCAGCAAAATGCAGCCCTCGTGGAAGAGGCGGCCGCCGCGTCCGAAGCGCTGCAGGATCAAGCGGGCATCCTGGCCGAAGCCGTCAGCGTGTTCAAACTCGACGGCACACAGGCGCTGGCGCCAGTCGCGCCAGCATCGCGGCCGGAGCCAAAGCCGGCGCCACGGCCCGCAGCCGCCACGGCGGCCCAGCCCCGGCTCGTCGCCAACGCCCCCGCCAGCCGCAAGAGCGCCGCGCCCGCCATGGTGGCGGAAGGCGAGTGGGAACAATACTGACCGTACTGACCGTGCCGCGGCCAGCCGCCCGTGCCGCCCTCCGGCACGGCGGGCGGCACCAAGAGCCTATCCCAGTAGATGAATACATCCCCTGCTGGCGGCCCTCAGAAGCGGGAACTGCGTTGATCGTCGTCGCGTGGCTCGCCACGCGTCCTCCTCACGCCTTGTCCGCGCTCCTGATGAACTGCCAGCAGAAGACGCTCACTACTGGGATAGGCTCTAAACCATGGCGCAGCGCAGCATCGCAAATCGTTGCCACGCCGGCTATTGCTGCCTATACTGGGCGCAGCATTGTCTGTCCCTCCCCTTGCCGATAGCGACCCCACCTATGACCATCAAAGACCAGCCACGCGCTGAGGCGCGATTTTCACCGACCCGAATTGCACACGTGTGCATATCTTTGTTGCTTGGCTTGCCCGGCATGCCGGGCGCAGCGGCCGAACTCAGCCCTGCCGCACAGCTGGGGCGGCGCATCTTCCACGATGCCAGCCTGTCCGCCTCGGGCAAGCAGGCGTGCGCCAGTTGCCATGACCCGGCCCATGCTTACGCGCCAGCCAACAAGCTGGCCGTGCAACTGGGGGGCGCAGATGGCCAGGCGCACGGCTACCGCGCTACGCCATCGCTGCGCTACCTGGAACACACTCCGCCCTTCCGCTTTGATGGGGAAGGCGCACCCAACGGCGGCATCAACTGGGACGGCCGCGCCGCCAGCCTGGCGGAACAGGCGGAACGGCCTTTCCTGGCACCGCACGAAATGGCCAATGCCAGCACGGATGAAGTGGTGGAACGGCTGCGCAACGGCAGTTACGCGGAAGCATTCCGGCACGTCTTTGGCGCTGCCATCTTTACGCAACCGCAACAAGCATTCCGCCGCATCACCTATGCCTTGCAGCAATTCCAGCAGGAAGAGCCGGACTTCCACCGCTACGATTCCAAATATGACCTCTACCTGGCCAACAAGGTTCCGCTGGAGCTGGCGGAATTGCGTGGCCTGGCCCTGTTCAACGATGAACGCAAGGGCAATTGCGCCGCTTGCCACCCCAGCGTGCGGGGCGAACATGGCGCGCCGCCCTTGTTTACGGACTTCAGTTTCGACAATCTGGGCGTGCCGCGCAATACGCGCATTCCCGCCACGGCCGACCCCGCGTATTTCGATCTGGGCTTGTGCGGTCCCGACCGCACGGACCTGGCGCTGAAAGGCGAGCTGTGCGGCGCCTTCAAGGTGCCCAGCCTGCGCAATGTGGCCACGCGCCAGGTGTTTTTCCACAACGGCGTGTTCGACAACCTGACGGATGCCCTGCGCTTCTATGTGCGGCGCGATACGCATCCGCAAGAATGGTATCCGCGCGACCAACAAGGGAAAGTGCAGAAATTCAATGACGTACCCGCGAGATACCGCGTCAACGTCAACGTCAGCGAAGCGCCGTTCGACCGCAAGCGCGGCATGGCGCCGGCGCTGACGGCGGGCGAGATCGAAGATATGGTGAAATTTTTGGCCACCCTGACGGATGGCTATCAAGTCCAGCAGTAAAGCATGGGCCGCCTGCGCGGCGTAGCCGCGGCGGGTCCCCAAGCACTCAGCCGCCGGCCACCACCATGCTCTCGATGAGGATGGAACCCGTCTCTTTGGTGCCGCGGCGCAGCACGTCGGCGCCTACGGCAACGATGTTGCGCAGCATGTCCTTCATGTTGCCGGCAATCGTGATTTCTTCCACCGGATACTGGATCACGCCATTTTCCACCCAGAAACCGGACGCGCCGCGCGAATAGTCGCCTGTCACGTAATTGGTTCCTTGTCCCATCAGTTCCGTCACCAGCAAGCCCGTGCCCAGTTTTTTCAGCATGGCACTAAAATCGTCGCTGGCGGCCGTCAGGCTCGAGGTCAGGTACAGATTGTGCGAACCGCCCGCGTTGCCCGTCGTCTGCATGCCCAGCTTGCGGGCCGTATAAGTCGACAGGAAATAGCCTTGCACCACGCCATCCTTGACGACGTCGCGGCTGACGGTTTTCACACCTTCTTCGTCGAACGGCGCCGAACCGACGCCGCCGATCACGTGCGGATCTTCAAAGATGTGCACGTGCGACGGCAGCACCTGCGTGCCCAGTGAATCGTTCAGGAATGTGGATTTGCGGTACAGGGCGCCGCCCGAGGTCGCTTGCACATAGGTACCGAGCAAACCGGCCGCCAGCGGCGCCTCGAACAGCACGGGGCAAGTGCGCGTGCCCAGCTTGCGCGCGTTCAGGCGCGACAGCGCGCGCTCGGCGGCATAGCGGCCGATGGCTTCCGGGCTCGACATCTTGGCGGCGTCGCGCACGGACGAATACCAGTCGTCGCGCTGCATCTTCGCGCCCTTGCCGGCGATGGGTGCCACGGACAGCGTGTGGCGCGAAAACGGGTAGCCGCCGATGAAGCCGCGCGAATTGGCGGACACAAAGTGCGATTGCTGCACGTGCACGCTGGCGCCCTCGCTGTTCGTGATGCGCGGATCGACGGCAAACGCGGCCGCCTCGGCCCGCTGGGCCAGTGCGACGGCTTCCTCGGTCGAAATGAGCCAGGGATAGAACAGTTGCAAATCGCGGGGGGACATTTCCAGCATGTCGGCGTCGGCCAGGCCCGCGCAATCGTCCTCGGCCGTGAAGCGCGCAATATTGTAGGCGGCGTCCACCGTGGCGCGCAGGGCGGACGGCGAAAAGTCGGAGGTGCTGGCATTGCCGCGTTTCTTGCCGACAAACACGGTCACGCCCATGCCCTTGTCCTTGTTTTGCTCGATCGTCTCGATCTTGCCTTTTCGTACAGAAACGGACAGGCCGCCGCCTTCGCTGACCTCGACGGCAGCGTCGGTGCCGCCCGCTTCCCGCGCAAAAGACAACACATCACGGGCCAGTTGCTGCAATTGCTCTTGACTATGGGTAAATACGGAGTCGTTCATGCGCTGTTTTCTTCGGAAAGCCGCTAAAAAGGTTATCATAGCAGTCGTTTACAGTTTACAGGTGCGGCCTACGCGGCCAATCCCGCCTTATCATGCCAAATCCAAACCGGGGAGCTTGCGGCTTCCAATCCACCGAATTCGAACAGGAATATGAACGTCCGTCGAAATCGGAACTCAAGCGCCAGATGACCGTCCTGCAAAAGCTGGGCGAAGAACTCGTCAATGAGGCACGCGACCGCGTCAAGCGCGTCCCGATGCCGGAAGACGTGCGCGACGCCATTCTCGAATGCCAGCAAATCAAGGATCACGAAGGCCGCCGCCGTCAGCTGCAATACGTGGGCAAGAAAATGCGCACCCTGGATGAAGAAGAAGTTGCCGCCATCCAACGCACCATCGATAGCTGGAAAGGCTTGTCGAAAGCCGACACGGCCAATATGCACGCGATGGAACGCCGCCGCGACAAGCTGTTGACAGATGACAAGGCGCTCACGGTCTTGCTGTCGGAAAACCCGGAACTGGACGTGCAGCACCTGCGCACCCTGATCCGCAATGCCCGCAAGGAGCAAGCCGAGAACAAGCCGCCGAAAGCCTACCGCGAAATTTTCCAGATCTTGAAAGAGATCGCCAAGAAGAACAACAGCGGCAAGAAAGATGCCGATGAAGATGGCGTTGAGCAAGAAGAAGACGAATAAGCAACTGGGGTCAGACCCGGCGGGTCTGACCCCGAAAGCAGCGAAAAACCGGGATCAGCCCGGTTTTTTTACGACATAGAGAGGTGCCCATGACCACGATAGAAGACGAATTGATTATCGGCCTCGTGTCGATCTCGGACCGCGCCAGCGGCGGCGTGTATGAAGACCTGGGTATCCCCGCCCTGGAAAGCTGGCTGTCCGCCGCCATCCGCACGCCGTTCCGCCTGGAAAAGCGCCTGATCCCGGACGAGCGCTCGCAAATTGAAAACACCCTGATCGACATGGTCGACCTGAACCATTGCCATCTGATCCTGACGACGGGCGGCACGGGTCCGGCGCGGCGCGACGTCACGCCGGATGCGACCTTGACCGTCGGAACCAAGGAAATGCCCGGTTTCGGCGAACAGATGCGCCAGATCAGCCTGCAATTCGTGCCGACGGCGATCCTGTCGCGCCAGGTGGCCGTGATCCGCGAAACGCCCGAGCGCGCTTGCCTGATCATGAACTTGCCGGGCCAGCCGAAAGCCATCAAGGAAACCCTGGAAGGCTTGAAAGACGCCGACGGCGTGCAACTGGTGAACGGCATCTTTGCCGCCGTGCCGTATTGCATCGACCTCATCGGAGGTCCTTACATGGAAACCGACCCGGCCATCTGCAAGGCCTTCCGTCCCAAATCGGCGCTGCGTCCGGCGCAACCATTACCTGAGGAAAATACATGAGCACCTTGCTGGAAACCATAGAACTCGACAGCGCACCGAATCCCACCGTTTCCATCATCTGGATGCACGGCCTGGGCGCCGACGGCAACGATTTCGTGCCCCTGGTGAAGGAGCTGGACCTGCGCGGCTGCCCCGCCATCCGCTTCATCTTCCCCAGCGCCGGCACCATGCCCGTCACCATCAACAACGGTTATGTGATGCGCGCCTGGTACGACATCCTCGTAAACGACCTCGTGCGCCGCGAAGACGAGGGCGGCCTGCGCTCCTCGCAGGCGCAGATCGAAGCGCTGATCGCGCGCGAAAAGGCGCGCGGCATTCCCGCCAGCCGCATCATCCTGGCCGGCTTCTCGCAAGGCTGCGCCATGACCTTGCAGACGGGCTTGCGCCATGCGGAACCGCTGGCCGGCCTGATGTGCCTGTCCGGCTACCTGCCCCTGGCCGACAAGACGGCTCTTGAGCGCACCCCAGCCAGCCTGGAAACACCGATCTTCATGGCGCATGGCACAGCCGACCCCGTGGTGCCGATCGGCCGCGCGCAGCAGTCGCGCGACTTGCTCACCGGCATGGGTTACAAGGTGGAATGGCATGAATACATGATGCAGCACTCGCTATGCCAGGAAGAAATCGACGCCATCGGCGCGTGGCTGAAAAAAGTATTGGCTTAAAAAAAACAGGCGCGGTGTGCGCCGCGCCTGTTGTTGTACCTGTACGTAAAGTACGAAGCGCCGGGAACGATCAGTTCGCCGGCGTTTTTGCATTCCAGATTTTCAGCATGTCGGCCGACGCTTCCGAGCGGATGCCGTTGTCCGTCAGCACCGATTCCGTCGCGGCCAGCATCTCCTTGCGGGGCACGACGACCATTTCCGCATCGCGCTGCTGAAAGCGGAATGTCAGCAATTCATCGGTCTGGTCGCGCAGCAAGGCCACCAGGTGCGCCAGGCTGCGCACGCGCACGCCATTGACGGAATCGACGACCGAGAAGAAACGGGTGCTGTAGCCATTCATCAGCTTGTGCGGGAAGAACGGCGCGGCGATCACCACCAGCTCTTCGCGCTCGGCATCGGGCGCATCGCCGCGCCGCGTGGCCAGCGGATTGCCGGCGAACGCCATGCCGCCCAAGATCGCCGGGTTGCCATTGGGCGCCGCCATGAATTCCGTCGTGGCGCGCGAAAACACCATGGGGCCGAAGATGAAATAGGAAGGATAACTGCCCTGCAGGCCGCTGATGAGCATCGGGTGCGCCGCCGAGACGGGCACCTTGATTTTCAGGGGCGCGCCCTGGCGCACCACCGTCAACGGCAATTCGCCGTCTTTCGCCAACTGCTGCACCCGGTACTGGAAGCGCACGCGGCTGTTGGCATTCAGCTTGACCATGCCTTGGTTATCGACCGGAAAATCGCCGATATGCGTGATGACATCCCACTCCTTGAGCGGATAGGCGGCATCCTTGCTGGCCGGCGTCATCACGACGGCGCCCTCGACACCCTTGGCCAGTTTCAGGTAGGTGCGCAACGCGGGGTTTTCCAGCGTTTGCGTCACGTCGCGCATGGCCGGCTTGCCCTTGGGCGCGCCGCCTTCCTGGTCGCGCAGGAACAGCTCGATTTCCTCGTTGGGGATGATGTAGCCGATGTTTTGCGCATTGAGCATGCCCGCAAAGGCCAGGCCGATCATCTTGTCACCGGCAATCACGGGGCCGCCGCTATTGCCCGGGTTGATAGCCGCATCGATCTGGATGCGCAGGCCGGAGACGGGAAAGTTGTAGCGCACGAATTCGATGCGCGACACGATACCCTTGGTGATCGACAGCGAGGTGCCGCCCGTCGGATAGCCATACGCCAGCACGGCATCGCGCACGTCGGGCAAGACATTGGCGCGCGGCACCGCCTTGTGGCTGGCGAAAAAACTGTCGTCGTCGATCTTCAGCAAGGCCAGGTCCATGCCGCGCGAAATGGCCAGCACGGTGGCCGGTATCTTGTCGCCCGCGCCATTGGCCTGGATCTGCACCTGGCTGGCATAGCCGACCACGTGCGCATTGGTGAGGATGCGGCGGCCTTCGATGACGACGCCGGAGCCCGTCACCTCCTGCGGCGCGGCCTTGCTCCACGGTTTATACGGGTCCGGCCCGCGCAGGGTGGAAAACACCTTGACGACGGAATTTTCCAGCGCCGAAGCGCTGGCGGTGGTCTCGGCGGCAAGCGCCCGCAGCGTCATCAAGGGGGAAAAAGAAAGGGCCAGCGCCAGGAAGGCGCGGCCCATCAGGGTGATGCACGGACGAGTTTTCATTGAGCTAATGGGCAATGGAAGGGAAGCAAAATTATATATTGAATAATTTCAACTTCATTACACTTTGTCCATCTTTGCCGAAGAACTATTCTAATCGGGCAAAGGCGTGACGCCCAAGGCCGGCACGGCCGTCTGCGCGCCATTCATCACCATGGCCAGGAAGGTGTAATAGCCATTGATGCCCATCAAGTCGACCACGCCATGCTCGCCGAACAGCGCCAGCGCGCGCGCATACGTGACGTCGCTGACGCGCTTGTTTTGCTGCAGCTCGATGCAGAAGTCATGCACGGCTTGCTCGTCTTCCTTCAGGGCAAGCGGCGCGCGCCGCGCGGCGATGGCGTCCACGGCCGCTTGCGCGATACCGTTCTGCACGGCCAGCGGCGCGTGGATGGCCCACTCGACTTGCTGGTCCCACTGGCGCGCCGTCACCAGGATCGCCAGCTCCGACAGCCGCGTGCCGATGGCGCTGCGGTAGCGCAAATACTCGCCCATGCGCTGCGCCGTTTCCATCAGCTCGGGACTGCGGATCAGCGGCACGAAGGGGCCGTACAGGGCACCGCGCGGACCTTCGATGATGGCTTGCGCGGCGGCGCGCTGCTGCGGGTCCAGCTGCGCCAAAGGCAGCGCGGGCAAGCGGTCGATATCGCTACCGGCCATCAGGCAGTCCAGGCGACCACGTCCTGCTGCTGTTCACCCAGGCCGGCGATGCCCAGGCGCAGGCTGTCGCCTTTTTTGAGGAAGCGCTGCGGCTTGCGGCCCTGGCCCACACCCGGCGGCGTGCCCGTGGCGATCACGTCGCCCGGTTCCAGGGTCATGAATTGCGACAGGTAGCTGACGATCTGCGCCACCGTGAAGATCATGGTTTGCGTATTGCCAGTCTGCATGCGCTTGCCGTTGACTTCCAGGTACAGGTCCAGGTCCTGCTCGTCGATGACTTCATCGCGCGTCACCAGCCACGGGCCGACAGGGCCGAAGGTGTCGCAGCCCTTGCCTTTATCCCATTGGCCGCCCCGTTCCAGCTGGAACGAGCGCTCGGAAATGTCGTTGACGACGCAATAGCCGGCCACGTATTTCAAGGCGTCCTCTTCGCTCACGTACTGCGCGCGCGTGCCGATGATCACGCCCAGCTCCACTTCCCAGTCCGTCTTTTTCGAGCCTTTCGGCAGCACGACATTGTCGTCCGGACCGTTCAGGCAAGTAATGGCCTTCATGAACACGATGGGTTCGGCCGGGATCGGCATGCCCGATTCGGCCGCGTGGTCCGCGTAGTTCAGGCCGATGCCGATGAACTTGCCGACCTTGGCCAGCGGCACGCCGAAGCGCGGGTTGCCGCGCACCAGGGGCAAGGTCTTTTCGTCGAGCTTGGCCAGCTTGCGCAAGGCCTTGTCGGACAGTTGTGCGCCGTCAATATCGGCAATCACGCCGGACAGGTCGCGCAGTTTGCCTTCTTCATCGATCAGGCCCGGTTTTTCCTTGCCTGGACGTCCATAACGAACGAGTTTCATAGTCTTCCTTGGAGTTGATCATTGCCGCTGTGCAGGCTGCCATTTTACCGGATGGCCCGACACGCCTGTAGCGGTTGATGAAAAACATCGCAAGTCCCGGCAGTTGCAAGGCCGCCAGCACGCCAAACGCCGCCTGATACGCCTGCGGCGGATACTGCTGCAAGCCGTTCAGGGGCCAGCAGCCGAGGATCAGGCCAAAACCCGCCTGCACCAGGAAGGCGCCCGTAAAAATGAGCAAATTCAGACAGGTGGCCGCCCTGCCCGTCAGGCTGGTCGGCATGCTTTGCGCGACGATCGCATACTCGAGGCCCGTCACCGTGCCCAGCAAGGTAAACAGCACAGACAGCAACGGCAGGCTGGGCACCACATTACACGCCATCGCCGCTTGCACGGCGACAAACAGGATGATGCCCACGGCCGCCACTTGCATGGGCGCAATGCCACGCCGCCCGGCCCATTCCGTCAGCATGCCCATGCCGATGGCGCCGAAGATGACGGCCGCCATGCCCAGGTACAGCAAATACGCCACGTTGTCATCGGACAAGCCGCCCACGTCGGCCAGCCAGCGCCCCACCCACAAGCCCTGCACGCCAAAGAACACCGTGTGCGGCAACAGGATCAGCGCGATGGTGCGGCGAAAGCCGGGATCGCGGTACACGCTCCAGACGCTGACCTTGCTCACCTTGTGCATGCCTGCGGCAGGCGCGGGCATGGCCGGCGACAGCAGGCGGATCAGCAAGCCGACGGCCAGCGCCGCCAGCGCCAGCCCCAGGAACACGCCGCGCCAGTCCGTGTAATGCAGGGCCAGCTTGACGGGCATGGTGGCCGTGGCCGCGCCCAGGCCACCCACGGCGATCAGATAGCCATGCACGGAGGGCAGCCGCGACGGCGCGATGGCGCACGAGATCGCTTTCACGGCAGCCATGAAACAGCCGCCCAGCCCCGCCCCCATCAGGGCGCGCGCCCACATCAGCTCGGCAAAGCTGTGGCCCCGGCTGAACAACCACACGCCCAGGGCCGCCAGCGCCAGCAGCCACAGTTGCACGGTGCGAGGGCCGTAGCGGTCCAGCGCCATGCCGACCGGTAATTGCACCAGCGCAAAGGCGAGAAAAAAGGCGCTGGTCAGCAGGCCCAGCTGGGCTGGCGTCAGGGCGATGGCGCCCAGCAATTCCGCCGTCAGCACGGCATTCACGCCGCGCAGCAGACACGACAGGTAATGCCCGAGCGCGAATGGCAGGAACACCAGGCAAAACACGGCCACGCCGGAACGGGCGGGCGCACCGGCGGCAGGCATGCTCAGGCAGCCTGCGCCAGGCGGATGATTTTATGCGGCAGCTGCGGCACAGGGTCATCCGTCTCGAAGAAGAATTTATCGTGGCCGAACGCGGGTTTCAAATCGTCCATCCACGTCGCTTCCGCATCGAATTTCGCAAAGAACGGCCGGCGCACCCAGTCCGGGTTGCGTGCCTGCAAGAATTGCAGGGCAAACAGTTTTTCGCCATTGATGGTGACGATGCCGTCGATGACGATCTTGCCGGGAAAGGCGCTCATGGACGGTCCCCGCACCGTGCGCGACAGGCCCGACACCATCTGGTAGGCGGCCTGGAAAATTTCGTGCGCCTTCGCCAGCGGCAACTCGAAATAGCCGCGCGGGCCCGTATCCCGTTCCACAAACAGGTAATACGGAATCGCGCCCAGGCGCGTACCCGTCTGCCACAGCTCAGCCCAGCTTGCCGGGTCTTCGTTGATGTGGCGGATCAGCGGCCCCTGCATGCGCAAGGTGGCGCCCGTGGAAACGATGCGTTTCACGGCTTGCTGCGCGATGTCCTGGCGCAACTCGACGGCATGGCTGTAATGGCCCATCACGGCCAGGTTCTTGCCCGCCTTGACGATGCGCTCGAACAGCCGCATCAAGTCGTCCGCATCGCGGTCGGACACAAAGCGCTGCGGCCAATACGCTACCGCCTTGGTGCCGATGCGAATGTTCTGGATGTGCTCCAGGCCCGGCGCCAGCAGCGGTTCCAGATAAGCTGCCAGTTGCCGCGTGTTCATGATCATCGGGTCGCCGCCCGTGATCAGCACGTCCGTCACTTCCGGATGCAGTTTCAGGTAGGCGGCCAGCTCATGCGATTCGCGCGCATCGAATTTCATGTCGTCCATGCCGACGAACTGGGGCCAACGGAAACAGAAGGTGCAATATGCATGGCACGTCTGCCCCGCGCTGGGGAAAAACAGCACCGTCTGCGCATACTTGTGCTGCAGGCCGCGCACGGGCGCATCGTTGACCCTCGGCACGTTATGCGTCATCTGCCCGGCAGGATGGGGATTCATTCCCAGGCGCAAGCCATGCACATAGGCGTCGATGGCCGCCTTGTCCCGCTGCACCAGCACCAGGTCGCGCAGGTGCGCGTACTGCTCCGGCGGCAGCATGTCGCGGTGGGGAAAGACGAGGCGGTAGATGGGATCGTCAGGGATGTTGTTCCAGTCGATCAATTGATCAAGCACATATTCATTGGTGCGAAACGGCAGGACGTGCGAGACCACCTGCACGGCTTCGCGCTGCTCTTCCGGCAGCCATTCCCACTGCCGCGCCTGTTGAATGGTTTGCCGCGTATACGGCTTGAACTTGGGTGCAAACGGCTCGGTAATGAGTGCGGACACGATCAGCTCCTTGCCTGTAAATGGCGACAACTTTCATGAAATCGGCCGTATATCGGCCAATTCCAGCTTTTTCCTCTCCATGCCAGTCCAGCTCGGCATGCTGTGAAAGTCATCATAGTTCTTGCCTATAAGAACCAAATTGCTACATATCAACAAGCGGTCGATACGTTGCATGCTGCCTACAAGCAACACCTAAGTTTGTTCCACCGCAATTTGATGGGACTGTCGGCGACGTAAATTACGGCTTGGCAACACATCCCTCGATATCACAAGGAGCTTTCATGAAACGCTTATTCACGGGTAGCCTGCTGTGCCTGGCATTTGCCGGCGGCAGCGTCAGTGCCGCGGTCGAACCAACGGAAAAAGACGCCATCGCCATGGCCGAACGGGGCGCCGCCTTCATGAAGGCGCATGGCAAGGAAGAAATGATGAAGAAAATCACGGCGAAAGACCCGGACTTCGTGCAGGGCTCGCTGTACGTGGACATGCGCGACATCAAGACGGGCATCGTGCTGGCCCACCCGATCAATCCTTCCATCGTCGGCAAGGATTTGACGGATGTGCCCGATGCGAATGGCAAGAAATATCGGCGTGAAATCATCGAGCTGGCGCAAAAGCAGGGCAAGGGCTGGGTCGACTACCAATACAAGAATCCCACCAGCGGCAAGATCGAGCCGAAAACCACGTACATCCTGCGCGTCAACGATGTAGTGCTGGAAGCGGGCATCTACAAAAAATAAGGCAGGGGCGGCGTGCACGCCGCGCGCCGCCTGCGGTTTGATCAGCCATAGCCAGGAGTCAAGCATGCTCAATCAATTACGCATCGGACCAAAATTATTGCTGGCGCCCACCCTGGTCTTGCTGTTGCTGATACTCAGCTCGAGCGGTGCCTGGTATGGCATGGTGCGGCAAAATGCCTCGCTGGAAAACATGGTGCGGGTACGCATCACGCATTTGAAGGCGGCCGCGGACGTACTAGGCGAGGCCAAGCACGTACATGGCAATATGTACCAGCTGCTGTCATGGACGAATGGCAGCTTCGCCAAGGCCCGCCTCGATGCGCTGGAGCAACAGATCAAGGCGCGCCACGCGGCCATCGGCGCCCAACTGGGCACGCTGCGTTCCTCGGCCACGGGCGCCGAGCGCACTCTGGTCGATGCGGCCATCACGGCCCTGGCCGGCTATCGCAAGGCGGTACTGGAAACCATGGAAATGGCGCAGATGGACCAGTCGATCGCCACCAACTCCATGCTCAAGGCGGAAACCGAATTCGTCCAGTTCAATACGCAGCTGGCGCAACTGTCTGCCCTGGAAACAACGCTCAGCAGCCAGGCCCACGCGACGGCCAGCGCCGAGTTCCGCAGCCTGGGCTGGAGCCTGCTGCTGACGGTCCTGCTGTCCATCCTCGTCTCCATCGTCGTGACCATGCTGGTGCGCCGCGCCATGCTGGTGGAAATCCGCGGCATTGCCGACGCCGTGCAAGACCTGGCGGCGGGCAAGCTGATGGCCGGCGCCCCCAAGCCGGGCAATGACGAAATCGCCGCCACGTCGCGCGTACTGGACCAGACCATCGCCCACCTGAACCAGACCTTGCGCACCATCACGGGCGCCGTGCAATCGATCGACACGGCCTCGCGCGAAATTGCCACCGGCAATCTGGACCTGTCGGCGCGCACGGAAATGCAAGCCAGTTCGCTGGAAGAAACATCGAGCGCCATGGAAACCTTGACGGCAGCCGTCAACAACAATGCGGACAATGCCCAGCTGGCTTGCGAGCTGGCGGGACAAGCGTCGACCCTGGCCGTGCAAGGGGGAGCATCGATGCAGCAGGCGGTGGCGACGATGGCGACGATACGCGCCAATTCGCGCCAGATCGTGGATATTATCGGCGTGATCGATGGTATTTCCTTCCAGACCAATATCCTCGCGCTGAATGCGGCGGTGGAGGCGGCGCGCGCGGGCGAACAAGGCCGGGGCTTTGCCGTGGTGGCGTCGGAAGTGCGCACCCTGGCGCAGCGCTCGGCGCAGGCGGCCAAGGAAATCAAGACCCTGATCGCCACCTCCGTCACCACCATCGACGGCGGCAGCGTGGCCGTGCAGCAGGCGGGCGACAGCATGGGCGCCATCGTGGCCTCGGTGCAGCAAGTCAACGAGATCATCCAGCGCGTGAAAGAGGCCAGCGCCGAGCAGGCGTCGGGCATCACGGAAGTAAACCAGGCCGTCGCTCAAATGGATGACGTCACGCAGCAAAACGCGGCCCTGGTGGAGCAGGCGGCGGCGGCGGCGGCCAGTTTGCAGGACCAGGCCGTCAAACTGTCGGCGGCGGTCAGCGTCTTTACCCTGGATCCAGCCGCGCCGGCCACGCCCGCCGGCGCGGACGACGACGCCTTTCAAGACCCCGCCAGGACGCCGCCCCAGGACCGGCGCGCGCTGCACAGTCCGCTGCGCGGCAAGCCCGGCATGCGTAACGCCAAGGATGCGCCCCAGCGCCGGCGTGGCTAGCGAGGTAACTCGATGACAGGCGCGCGCATCGGCTTGCTCAGGTAGCGTGAGCCTGCCAGCACGAAACGCCACGGCGTCTCCATCGCCCTGGAAATGCCGATGCGCGGCCCCGCCTGTACCGCAACCTCGTCCTCGCGGGCCAGCAGCATGAACGGCGGCGCATCGAGCGCCAGCCGGTTCTGCAGATGGCTCACACCGAGCGCCTGGCACACCTTGCCCGGCCCAGAACACAGCTGCCGGGCATCCTCGACGCCGCGCCGTTCGCGCATGGTATCGAGTCCCACGAGCGGTTCGATGGAGCGGATCAACACGCCCGCGCCATGGCCCGCTTCGCGGCACACAAAGTTCAGGCACCAGTGAATACCGTACGAACGGTAGACATAGGCGTGCGCGGGCGGGCCGAACATGGCCGCATTGCGCGGCGTCATGCCGCCATACGTGTGCGAGGCGGGGTCCAGCCGGTCATACGCTTCCGTTTCCACGATGCGCCCGCCCACGCCGTCCACCAGCACGGTCACGCCGATCAACTGGCGCGCCACGCTACTGGAATCGTCCGCAAAATCGATACCCGCGAGGATTTTTTTCATCCGGCAATTGTATCGCTGCCCTGTTGCCGCACGCCTCACTCCCGCCTTGAAAACAAATAAAACTTGATCTTTTAATCATTATTTCCTGACTGAATAACGTCCTGACATGACGGAAATCGCAACGGGAGCAGGCCAAAACAGGGATTTTTGCGACAATATATTGCAGATGTGAACTATTGCCGCCCATAAACAGCGATAATCGTCGGGCACTGCGCCAGACGCTCATGAAGCGGGCAGCGGCAGCGCGCACAGAATAAGCACCGGGCACAAAAATGATGATGAAAGCGTGATGATGAGAGCGGCAGCGCAAAAGCAGGTAGTGCAGGAAGATCCGGTTGACGCCTTGATGCGTTCCATCCGTATCCCGCCGCGTCCCAGCCTGCTGGTCGACTTGCAGCGCGAACTGGCCGAACAAGACCCGTCGCCGCGCCGCATCGCGCGCATCATCGCCGACGATGTCGGCATGTCGGGCGCCCTGCTGAAACTGGCGAATTCGCCGTTCTATGGCGCCGCGCGCAAGGCCAAATCCGTTGAGCAAGGCATCAACTTTCTCGGCATCAACCAGTGCAGCGCCATGATGACGGGCTTGCTGGCGCGCCAGGCGCTGGAAGCGGAAGGCGTGGAACTGACCCACTTCTGGGATGTATCGGCCAAGCGCGCGCGCGCCCTGGTATTTACCTCGCGCAAGCTGCGCATCGCCCCACCCGATATCGCGCATACCTTCGGCCTGTTCTGCGACATCGGCGTGCCCCTGCTGATGAACCGCTTCCCCGACTATGTCAACACGTACGCGGCGGCGGCCAACGATGCGCACAATTGTTTTACGGCCCTGGAAGACGCGCGCCACCAGACCAACCACGCAGCCATTGGCTGCTTGCTGGCACGCAACTGGGGCCTGTCCTCCGACGTTTCCTGGGCGATTTTGCACCACCACGACTACACGGTGCTGGCCGACCCGTCCACGGACGATGCCATCCGCTCGCTCGTCGCCCTGTCGCTGCTGGCCGAAAAGGGCATTCAGCGCTACCATGGGAACAGTACCTCGCTCGAGTGGGACAAGGGCGGTGAGCTTGCATGCCAACATCTTGGCCTGTCGCAGGAAGAAGCCGCCGACCTGCTCGACGAGCTGCACGAGATGTTCGATACCGACCATTGAAGTATCAGGCGGCCGCGTCCGCCTGTATGATCCATCCCGGCGCCCGGTAAAACCCTGGCGCCCGTTTCCGTTTGCCTGACCCGTATTCCTTAACCTGTTGATCGCCATGCCCAAAAATAAGCGCCCTGTCCCCCGTAAATCCGCCAACACGCCTGAAGACAAGGACGAATCCGTCACGCGCATGCTGTGCACGATGGCCCTGAACCTGGCGGAGCAGGAAGACAGCGAATCGCAGGGCACGGTGCTGGCCGAGCAAGCCGTCGAATTCGGCCGCCTGATCCGCAAGGCCTTGAATCAAAAGAAGGATGAAATCCTGTACGACGCCATCGAGCGTTCCAAGTACGAAGACGTGGGCGCCTACCAGTATTTGCGCAGCCATATCGAGGAAGCGGCGTCCATTTCCGTGATCCGCCGCGAAAACGCCCCTGCCATGGAAATCAACGCCTTCGTCGTGCCCTTGCTGGTACAAAGCACGGGCGGCCTGATAGAAGCGGACAGTTTCCAGGACCAGGACGCGTTCGAAGCGCTGGTGAAAAGTTTCCAGCAAGCAGAACTGGAAAGCGCCAAAGCCAAGGTGGTCTTGATGAGCCACGCCTATGACCTCGATGAAATCGACCGCATTACCTATAGCCATCTGCATGAGATGGTGCGCGATGCCTATTCGTCGATGACGGACAAGAAGATCGTCGCCACGCCGGGCCTGGAAAGCAGCATCGTCGGCTGGAGCGAGACGGCTTTCGGCCCGCAGGACACGGCCGTCGAACTGCGCTTCCTGCTGGGCTTTGCCTTGAAGCGCGTGGACGACCCGTTCTATGCGGAACCGAAGGATGAAGCGGCGCTCGACGCCTGGTTTGACGCGCGCATGGCCCGCTACCAGCAGTGGACGACGGAAGTGGGCGACCTGGTGAAACGCTGCCTGGCGCCGGCCGGCAGCGCGCTGGAAGTGAGCTTCCTCTACCAGGACTTGTTCCACGGCGGCAAGGAACAAGGCATGAGCGAATATGCGATGCTGCAGATGATGTCCGGCATCAACCATGCACTGGCGGAAAACAAGGTGGACGCCGGTGACGTCTCGGTGGTCGTCGGCCCGGCCGATGAACACGGTGAAATGCTGCTGCGCGTCAACGTCAGCACGGCGGGCGGCGCACTGCTGCACAGCGCCGACAAGCCGCTGGACCTGGCCGCCGACCTGCAGGACGAAGTCGACGACATCTGCGACGCGCTGGCCACCATCGGCGTCACCAACTTGTCCGTGGCGCTGAGATTCGATGCCAAGGGGCAACCACTGGAAGCGCAGCCGTACGCGCCTGCGTAAAGGCCGGCAACACGATTAACGCGCGGCCGGCTCCGGTTGGCCACGCAGCGACAGCCACGCCTGCAATTTCTGCGCATACGCGAGCGTGTACGCCGGGCTGCTCGACGGCAAGCTGACGATGCGGTAACGCTGCGCGTGCTCACCCAGCACCTTGAGGCCCAGCTTGGCGGCCGTGCCGCCGTTGAAGGCGATCGTGTGCAGCCGCGGCAGGCTGGCGGCCAGGGCGACCAGGTCATTGTCGTCGCGGGCGCGGATATTGCTGTCCAGGCTGCCCGCGCGCTGCGCCTGCGCCACCACATCCCACAGGCCCACGCCGTGCGCCAGCAAGGTGGCCAAACGCTCTTCATAGGGCAGGCTGGTCAACTCCACGCCCAGCACTTCGCCCAGCAGCATCCAGAACTTGTTTTGCGGGTGCGCATAGTACTGGCTATGCGCCAGCGATTTTTCGCCGGGCAAGCTGCCCAGTATCAGCAGGCGCGTGCCGGCATCGACGACAGGGGCGAAACAGCGCTTGCGCGGGTCCGGCATGGCCGGTTCAACAGACAATAAGCGGGTCAAAAGCGGCATCCTGCAGAAGTGGGGGCAGCGCCTATTTTACTGGGGCCATTGCACGGGCACAGACATGATGCCCTTGTCATCCCACACCAGTACCTGTGCCGTATGAAATCTGCCTTGCGGTGTGACGGCATTGCCGACGCCGTTGACATGGTATTGGTAGCCCGATCCATAGCGCTGCGCCACGATCGCACGCGCCTGCGTAGCCATATCTCCATGGGAGGCATGCAGCTGGAAAGCCACGCCAGCCATGCCGAGGATCAGGCCGCAGATGGCAGGGATGCGCAGATCGCGTCGCTTGTAGCCCCTGGCATCGCAGGCGGCCATGACGGCAGGCATACCAAGCTGACGATACAGGTAATGAATGACCCACAATGACAGCACGGCTTCCAGCACCGACCAGATACGATAGCCGGGTGCGAGCTTGAATTGCATCACCGTCAGGGACATCGGTTGCAGAAACAGGAAATCGATCGCCAGCACGGCAGGCACGATCCAGAATACCGCCAGCCAGCGCAGCCAGACTGCCGCGCGCAGCTTGCCGCGCACCAGGCAGGCACCAAAGATCAGCAAACCGAGATTGCCAAACACATAGGTCCGGCTACCTGTCTGCAAGGTTTCCAGCAAGCCCGCAACTCGCAACACCACCCATGCGAACAGCAACACATAGCCCGCAGACCGCAGAAAGGGGCCGGCTGCTTCCTTGAGCGCGGCAGTGGCCGGATCGAGCGGCTTGTCCTGCGGCCGCGCGGCCCACTGGCGCTGTTCTGCCGCATGGTCATCCTGCTGGCGCTGGGCAATTTCCGCTTCGATGCGCTGGCGCCGTGCCGCATCGGCTCCGTCGGCGCCGGACAGGGCTTGTTGCAGGGACGCCATCGAATAGCGCTGGTAATCAGGGTGGCTGGCTTGCAATGTCACGGATACCTTTATTCCATCTGTGCAGTGAGTGAAAACATTTCCAATTGGAAATAATAGCCCAGAATTTCCAATATAACAATTCTGCGGGCGGTTCGCTGCGTTCGGTTGCCTGAGTTCCGGTGTAGAATTTCCAGCCAGAACACCACACAAGAGACCGCCCATGCGCACCATCGACACCCTGCTGGCCCAGTATGGCGAAAGCCACCGCAACCATGTCAATGAATGGGTGCACATCGTGTGCGTGCCGCTGATCGTTTTCAGCTTGCTGGGGCTGCTGTGGAGCGTGCATCCCAGCGTGGCGCTGCTCGGCAGTATCCTGGCCTTATACTATTACTACAAGCTGTCGCGCCCGTTTGCGGCGGGCATGCTGGCGATGCTGGCCGCCATGCTGGGCCTGTTGCTGCTCATGCCGCCGCTGACCATCCTGCCCGCGTCGCTGGCGCTGTTCGTGCTGGCCTGGATAGGCCAGTTCATCGGCCACCAGATCGAAGGCAAGAAGCCGTCGTTTCTCGACGACTTGCGCTTTTTGCTGGTGGGTCCGCTCTTCGTGCTGGGATTTTTGTACCGGCGCCTGCGGCTGGCGTATTGAGCGGCAGGCGGTCACGTGGCCACTCGGTCACGCGGGGCCAGTAACAGATTTTTACTATTCGCAACTAGTTATCTTAGGCAAGTGTCCTTATGATAAGTCATCATCTGCCGGTCGACGCAATCGGCAACCAACTTTTGTCCAAGGGAGTCCTACATGAAAGCACCAATTATTGCAGTGGCATTGCTCGCCACCCTGGCCGGCTGCGCCGTACAACCGAACTCGGCAAATGTCTACAACGCGCGCCAGGCGCAGAATGAACAATCGGTTCGCATGGGCACGGTTGAATCCGTGCGCCAGGTAACCATCGACAAGGGCGAAACGGGCACCGGCGTGCTGGCTGGCGCGGCGCTGGGCGGCGTGGCCGGCTCGACAGTCGGGGGCGGCAAGGGCGCCATTGCGGCCAGCATCCTCGGCGCCGTCGCCGGCGGCATGGCCGGCAAGAGCATAGAAGCGAACGCGTCCAACAAACCCGGCCTGGAAATCACCGTGCGCCTGGACAATGGCGACATGCGCGCCATCGTGCAAGACGCCGACGAGCTGTTCCGCCCCGGCGAGCGCGTGCGCCTGCTGTCGGACGGCCGCAAGACCCGCGTCACCCACTGATCTGCTTGCCGGCGCATGCGCTCAGCCGAATGCGCCGGCAGCGAGCAAGGCAGAAGGGTGCAGCCAGATGGCAATCACAGCAGTCACGACGACATACACAAGCACGCTCCATACTTTGATGTGCAGTGAGGCTGGCATGGCGGTCCCCTTCAAAGATGCAATCCGGAAAATATTTACTTGATATTAATGTAAATATTTTCATAAATTCAATATTTTTCAGAAGCACTGCGCTGGCTCAATGCCTGGTGTTTCTTGGCAACACATCGAGCAAGCTCGACCGCACTCGCCATCGCTGCACTATGCCCGCTCGCCATCGCTGCGCGATGCCCGTATACTTGCGCGATGTCCTCTCCTCTCCTGTTCATCATTGCCTGCCTGATCTGGGGCTCCACCTTCTGGGCCATCACCTTGCAGCTGGGCGACGTCGCCCCCGCCGTTTCCGTGGTCTACCGCTTTGGTCTCGCGTCCGCCACCCTGTTTGCCTGGTGCGCCGTGCGCGGCGACCGCCTGCGCCTGCCCTGGCGCGCGCAAAAATGGATGCTGCTGCAGGGCCTGGCCTCGTTTGCCCTCAGCTATGTGTGTACGTATAGTTCGGAGCAATACCTGGTGTCGGCCCTCGTCAGCGTGCTGTTCGCGCTAATGGTGTTCTGGACGCCCTTGCTCAACCGCATTGCCTTCGGCACACCGATCACCTGGAGCACCTGCTGCGCCGCGTTCGTTGCCATCTGCGGCATCGTGCTGCTGTTTTACCAGTCCATCGGCGCGGCGCTGCACGACATCCTCGGTGGCGGCAACGGGCATTTCCTGCTCGGATTCATGCTGGCCCTGGTGGCCACCGTCTCCAGCACGGCAGGCAACGCCCTCGTCATGAAAGTGCGCGAACAGTCAGGCAATGTGATGCTGACCATGGCCTGGACCATGCTGTGGGGCACCTTGATGGTGGCCTGCTGGGCCATCGCCACAGGCCAGTCCTGGCAGCTGCCCACGCGCCCCAGTTACTGGATGGGATTGTTGTACCTGGCCCTCTTCGGCTCGGTGATCGCCTTCAGCGCGTATTTCACCCTGATCGCCCGCATCGGCACGCAAAAGACCGTGTATATCGGCGTCGTCACGCCCGTCATTTCCGTGCTGCTGTCGGTGCAGTTCGAACATTACCGGCCCGCTCCCATCGAATGGGTGGGCATGGTGCTGTGCCTGTCCAGCGTGGCATGGGCCCTGACGTCGGGCGCGCGCAAGACGGCTGCCGTTTCCTCTCTTTCCACCACTTCATCCGCAAAGGCAACATGAGCACCTCTTCCTCCCTCGCCATCCGTCCCGCGACCGCATCCGACGTGGCCGCCATCTTCGGCATGATCCATGAACTGGCCGTGTTTGAAAAACTCGAACACATGATGATCGCCAAGGAATCCATGCTGCACGACAGCCTGTTCGGCAAGCACCCCGCGTGCGAAGCGCTGGTCGGTGAGGAACATGGTGAAGTAGTGACGTTCGCCCTGTTCTTCCACAACTTTTCCACCTTCCTGTGCCGCAAGGGCCTGTACCTGGAAGACCTGTACGTGAAGCAATCGGTGCGCGGCAAGGGCTATGGCAAGCAGATGCTCGTGGCGCTGGCGCAACTGGCCGTCGAACGCGATTGCGGCCGCTTCGAATGGTCGGTGCTGGACTGGAATGAAAACGCGATCAACTTCTACCAGGGCATGGGCGCGGACGTGATGCCGGACTGGCGCATCTGCCGCGTGGCTGGCGATGCCTTGACGCAATTGTCGGCGGGCACGCCGAAAGCCATTGCATTGGAACCGTCAGAGTAAGTTCCCCAAAAAAAATCCCCGCGGGCTAGCGGCACCGCGGGGTGAACCCATTGTCAAGTGGGAGGGGGAGAATGCAATCAACGGTTATCAATATAAACGCAGCTGCTTGCGATGGCGCAGACCTTTACATTTGCTTACCGGGCCTTACATTTGACTTAAATCTGCTAACCAAGTGTCACCAAGTGTCGCTCGGATGACACTGATTATTTCCGTGGTTCAATCAATGTGCCGTGCAAGCCGATATGTTGTTGCGCAACCCCACTGCCACCCTGCGAATTTTTATAGATTTGGTACACTGTCAGGCAGGCGATGCAGCCAGCAACCACGGCAAAAATGACCATGCGACGCTCCTTGAGTATGCTTGATGGGATCAGGGCTCGCGGCTGATGATGTCCAGGCGAGCAGGGGAGATTCAGTGTGGCATCTGCGACGTTGGGGGCATTGCGCAATGTCAAACGCGCCAATTTGACGGGGTCATGGCGTTTGATATGACGCAAAGTGGCGGCATTCCGCTCACACAAAATGAACGCATCATTTCGCATCCGGGAGCCACATCATGAATGTCTCTGCCAAACCGCTCGTCATGAAGATCTACCGCGCCTACCTGCGTTCCCGCCTGGAACGCTACACGCGCGACTTGCAAGCCATCGCCGAACAGCGCGAAAACGACTTCCAGGCCGAACGCATCCTGCACCAGGCCGTCGTCTCGGTGCGCTCGAAACTGCACTCGCTGTAACCGTGATGCCGTCAGCGCTGCCGGCCGGCCACGGCCCAACGCTCCACCAGTTCGAACAGGCCTTGCGTCAGCAGGGCCAGCACGGCTGCGGGGATCGCGCCGGCCAGCAGCATGTCGTTGTCATTCAGCGCCAGGCCGATGGTGATGCGTTCGCCATAGCCGCCCGCGCCGATGAAGGCGGCGATGGTGGCCGTGCCCACGCTCATCACGGCCGCCGTTTTCACGCCCGCCAGCATCACGGGCAAGGCCAGCGGCAAGTCCACATGCAGCAGGCGGTCGCGCCGGCTCAAGCCCAGCGCCAGCGCCGCCATGCGCAAGCCTTGCGGCACCTGCAAGATGCCCGTGCACGTGTTGCGCACGATGGGCAGCAAGGCGTACACGAATAGCGCCACCAGCGCTGGCACCAATCCGATCATGCCCAGCACGGGAATCAATATCGCCAGCAGGGCCAGCGACGGCACCGTCTGCAGCACGCCGACGAAGGCCAGCACGGTTTGCCGCAGCGGCGCCGAAAACGCCGCCAGCACGCCCAGCGGAATGCCGATCAGGCACGCCAGGGCCACCGACAGCAGTACCAGCGTCAGGTGCTGGCGCGTCAGGGTCCACAGATCGTCGCCGATGATTTTATCGAGCAAACCGCTGCGCGCGGCGGCCGGTTTGTTCGCCCGCGTGCCCGATGCCAGCCACTGCCGCGCCACGCCGGCAAAGCTCTTGCCGTCGATTTCCACGGCCGCATTCATGGCGATCATGTCGCCCTCGCTGATGCGCCCCTGCAACCCTTGCAAGGCTTGCCAGGCAGCAGGAAAGCGCTGCGGCACGTCGAGCCGGTACAGCAGCATGGCGTCGTAGCGGGGAAAATACTGCTGCGTGTCAGCCAGCACGCGCAAGCCATACTGGCGGATCTTCGCGTCCGTCGAATAGATGTCGATCACATCCACCTGGCGCTGCGCCAGCGCTTCATAGGCGATGCCGTGATCGAGTCCGCGCGGGCGCTGCGGCAGTCCATAGCGCGCGGCCAGCCCCGGCCAGCCATCGACCCTGCCGATGAATTCATGCGACAGGCCGAATGTCAAGGCCGGGTGCTGCGCCAGCTGCGCCAGGCTGGCGATGGATTGTTCATCGCCGCGCATGGCCAGCGCATACGTATTGTTAAAGCCCAGCGGCACGGCCACGCCCAGCCCGAGCGCCGCCAGCTCGCGCCGCATCTGCGCCAGGTCGATGGCTTTGTCGTGCTTGAGAATTTCGCTGGCGATGGTGCCCATGTATTCGGCATATACGTCGATGCTGCCTGCCTGCAGCGCGGCCAGCACGATGGCCGT
Source organism: Janthinobacterium aestuarii (assembly GCF_046113285.1). NCBI lineage: Bacteria > Pseudomonadati > Pseudomonadota > Betaproteobacteria > Burkholderiales > Oxalobacteraceae > Janthinobacterium > Janthinobacterium aestuarii. The sequence goes on along the minus strand of NZ_CP142524.1, from coordinate 755,578 downwards.
GTTGCCCAGGCCTTGGCGGTGCTGCGCCCTGACGTGCGGCGCGGCGCTCTGCTGGATGATCTCGCCGAGGATGTACGATTCCGTAAAGCGCTTCGAACCCACCTTCAGGGTGCCGCCGTCCATGGCAAGGGAGGACATGGGCGCGGCGGCGAAGACTAGTAACAACAGCAAGTAAAACGGCAAATAAGCAGCACGCACGCGGCGCTCCAGGACGGATGATCAATCCGGCAAGCTTACCACCGGCGCGCGCCAGACACCGCCGTGCACCACGCCCGCGCACGGGTTCAGGCCCAGCGCATACGCCAGGTCGGCCGGGCGCGCGATGCGCCACAGGGCGAAATCGGCGCGCTTGCCCACTGCCAGGCTGCCCGTTTCCTGCTGCAAGCCCAGCGCGCGCGCCGCATGGCACGTAACACCGGCCAGCGCTTCCTGCGGCGTCAAGCGCCACAAGGTGCACGCCATGTTCATCGCCAGCAGCAATGACGTCATCGGCGACGTGCCCGGATTGCAATCGGTGGACACGGCCATCGGTACGCCGGCCGCGCGCAAATCTGAGATGGGAGGTTGCTGTACTTCGCGCAAAAAATAATACGCGCCCGGCAGCAGCACGGCCACCGTGCCATGCCGCGCCATGGCGGCGATGCCCTCGTCCGACAGGAATTCCAGGTGGTCGGCCGACAGGCCGCCGTAGCGGGCCACCAGCGCCGCGCCGCCCAGGTCCGACAGCTGCTCCGCATGCAGTTTGACGGGCAGGCCCAGCGCCTGCGCCGCCTCGAACACCGTTTCGGTTTGCGCCGGCGTAAAGCCGATGCGCTCGCAAAACGCGTCGACGGCGTCAACCAGTCCATCGCCGGCCAGCCGGGGCAGCATCTGCGCGCACAGCAGCTCGATATACGCATCGGCCTGTCCCGCGTATTCGGGCGGCAGCGCGTGCGCGCCAAGAAACGTGGTGCGCACGGTGACCGGCAGCTCTTGCCCGATGCGGCGCGCCACGCGCAGCATCTTCGCCTCGCTGTCCGCATCGAGGCCGTAGCCGGACTTGATTTCCAGGGTCGTCACGCCCTCGGCCAGCAGCGCCAGCACGCGGGGCAGGCTTTGCCGCAGCAATTCATCGTCGCTGGCCGCGCGCGTGGCGCGCACGGTGGACATGATGCCGCCGCCGGCGCGGCTGATGTCTTCATAGCTGGCGCCATTCAGGCGCGCCTCGAATTCGTCGCTGCGGTTGCCCGCGTGGACGATGTGCGTATGGCAGTCGATCAGGCCGGGCGTCAGCCAGCAGCCCTGGCCGTCGTGCAGCACCGCGCCGCTGGCCGGCAGCTCGTCGCCGGGACCGAACCAGGCGATGCGGCCATCCTTGACGGCGATGGCCGCGTCGAGCAGTTCGCCATAGCCATGTTCCATGGTGGCCAGGTGGACGTTGTGGATGACCATATCCCAGTCTTGCATCGCTTTTCTCTCCTAGATGAACAGGTCGACGCGGAACACGGCCGTGCGCTGCAAGGCGTCGAGCCGCCAGTCCGGCGCGTCGTCGGCGTCCAGCAGCAGCGCGTCATGGCGGGCCAGCGCGAACTGCTGCTCGCCACCGCGCGCCAGCACGTGGCCTTCGCCGGCGACAAACAGCAGGGTCGCCGCGCTGCGCCGCGCCAGCTTGCCCGGCGCCGTGATTTTTTCCAGCTGATGGCGGCAGCGGTCGCGCCGCGTCATCACATTGAAATCCGTCGTCGGCCCCTTGACCTGCGCCTCCACGGCGGCCTCGCCGGGAAACCACAGCATCGGTTGCGCCGCGCTCAAAACCACCTTGCGCGCGCCGTCGAGCGTCAGCTGCACGCTGTCGCCATCGACCAGCATCAGGCTGCGGTCAATGCCGGGAAAGCTGGAAAACGGCCCGCTGGCCGTGATCGTCGCCAGGCTGATACGCCAGTCAAAATCGTCGAAACCGGCGTCCGGCGGAGAAATGGCGATTTCCGTCGTGCTGCCGCCGCCGTTTTTCCACGGCGCGGCGCGCAGGTATTCCTGTGGGATGAAAGTCGCCATCAGAGCGCCCTCAGTTGCGCCAGGGCGCGCTTGTAGGCGGTGGCGATGGCGTCCTGCGCCACGTGGCGCCCATCGCGCACCTGCCACTGGCCGCCGCACAGCACGTCGCGCACCAGCTTGTCGTTGCCGCAGAAAATAAAACTGCCCAGCACGTCGGCGATGGCCACGCCGCACAGGTTCACATGCGCGTCGTCGAGCACCAGCACATCGGCGCGGCAGCCCGGTGCCAAAGCACCGAGCTTGCGTCCGGCCGCCTGCGCGCCGCCCCGCAAGGCTGCCTGCCACAGATAGTCGCCCACATGGCGCTGCTCCGGCGTGGCGGCCACGTTGCGCTGCTGGCGCTGCAAGCGCTGGCCGTATTCGAGCCAGCGCAATTCTTCCACGGGCGACTGCGACACGTGGCTGTCGCTGCCGACGCCGAAACGCCCGCCGGCGGCGATGAATTCGGCCAGCGGGAACAGGCCGTCGCCCAGGTTCGCCTCCGTCGTCGGGCACAGGCCCGCGACAGCGCCGCTGGCGGCCATCCGCGCCACCTCGTCGGGCTGCACATGCGTGGCATGCACGAGGCACCAGCGCGCATCGACGTCGAGCTGGTCGTACAAATACTGCACCGGGCGCCGGCCGCTGTAGTCGAGGCACTGCCGCACCTCGCCCTGCTGCTCGGCGATGTGGATGTGGATAGGGCGATCCGCGGGCAGCGCTTGCGCCACTTCGCGGATCTGCGCCACGCCGGCGGCGCGCAGCGAATGCGGCGCAAAGCCCACTTCCACCTGCCCGCCCCGCTGCGGCGCCAGCGCCTCGACGATGCGCAAGACATCGTCCGCACCCGTGCGGAAGCGCGCCTGCTCGGGTTTGAGGGGCTGTGCGCCGAAGCCCGCATGGCTGTACAGCACGGGCAGCATGGTCATGCCGATGCCGCTGACGCGCGCCGCGGCCAGCACCCGTTCAGCCGTTTCGGCGGGACGCGCATACAGGGCGCCAGCCGCATCGCGCTGCAGGTAGTGAAATTCGCAGACGGACGTGTAGCCATGGCGCAGGCATTCGGCAAACAGCTGCGCGGCGATGCTTTCCAGCTGCGCCGGCGTGATGTGGCGCGCGAAGCGGTACATCAAGTCGCGCCAGGTCCAGAAGCTGTCCAGCGCATCGCCAGCTACTTCGGTCATGCCGCCCAGCGCCCGCTGGAAGGCATGCGAATGCAGGTTGACCATGCCGGGCAAGACATACTCGGCCACTTCCGCGCCGGGCGGTGGCGCGACGCTCTCTGTAATCTGCGTCAAGTCGCCGGCCGCATCCCATTCCAGCAGCACGTCGCGGCGCCAGCCTTGCGGCAGCAGCGCGTGGCGCGCGAACAGACAGGTACTCAACGCGCCACCCATGCCACGGCCGCTTCCATCATCTGGCGCAGCAGCGGCTGCACCCGGGCCGCCAGGTCGGGCCGGTAGCCGAATGGCGCCGCCTCGTCCATGCCAGGTTCATTCATGTACAGGCACTGGCACATCTCGAGCTGGATCGCATGCACGCGCTTGTCCGGCTGGCCGTAATGGCGCGTGATATGCCCGCCCTTGAAGCGGCCATTCAAGGCCACGGTAAATGCATCCTGCGCGCGCGCGATGTCCACCACGGCGGACGTCAGGCCCGCATCGCAGCTGGCGCCATCGGCCGTGCCGAAGTTCAGGTCGGGCAGCTTGCCGTCGAAGAAGCGCGGCACATGCGAGGCGATGGAATGGGCATCCCACAGCACCACGGCGCCATGCACGCGCAGCAGGCGGTCCAGTTCCGCGCGCAGCTGCGCATGATACGGCGCCCAGTAGCGCTGCAACCGGCGCTGCACGTCGGCCGCATCGGGCTCCTTGCCGGCCAGGTACAGCGGCTCGCGGTGGAAGGTATCGTTGGGCAGCAAGCCCGTCGTATCCTGCCCCGGATACAGATTCGTGTCTTCCTGCGGGCGGTTCAAGTCGATGGCGTAGCGCGACCAGCGCGCCGACAGTACTGACGCGTCCATCTCCTGCAAAAAACCGTACAGCTCGCGCAAATGCCAGTCCGTGTCGGCCTTGATCAGGGCCTGCGGCGTCATGCGCGCGGCGATATCGTCCGGTATGTCGGTGCCCACGTGGGGCATCGACACGAGCAGCGGGATGCTGCCTTCGTTGAAGCGGAAATCCATGCTTGTCTCCTTGCGCCCGCTCAAGCGTACAGCGGGGCGAACAAATTCTTGCAGGTGCTGCTCAATTCGCCCTGCAGCACCATCTGCTTGGCCGCCTCGATGTCGGGCGCGAAGAAGCGGTCGGCGTCGAAGAACGGCACCTTCTGGCGCAGCTGGTGGTGCACATGTTCGAGGTGCGGCGAGGTTTTCAGCGGACGGTGGAAATCGATGCCCTGCGCGGCGGCCAGCAACTCGATGCCGACGATGACGGCCGTGTTGTGCGCCATGTCGTCCAGGCGGCGCCCGGCGAACGTGGCCATGCTCACGTGGTCTTCCTGGTTGGCGGACGTGGGCAGGCTGTCGACGCTGGCCGGATGGGCGAGCGACTTGTTTTCCGACGCCAGCGCGGCGGCCGTCACGTGGGCGATCATGAAGCCGGAATTGACGCCCGGGTCGCGCACGAGAAACGGCGGCAAGCCGGACAACGTGGCGTCGATCAGCAGCGCGATGCGGCGCTCGGCCAGCGCGCCGATTTCGGCAATTGCCAGCGCCAGCGTGTCGGCGGCAAAGGCCACCGGCTCGGCATGGAAGTTCCCGCCCGAGACGATTTCCGCCTGCCCGTTGGGGCCATCCTGGAAGATCAGCGGATTGTCCGTGACGGCATTGGCTTCGATCAGCAGGGTACGGCCCACGTTGCCGATCAGATCGAGGCAAGCGCCCATGACTTGCGGCTGGCAGCGCAGGCTGTACGGGTCCTGCACGCGCTCGTCGCCTTCCAGGTGCGAGGCGCGGATCGCGCTGTTGGCTACCAGCTGGCGGTACATCTGCGCGGCCAGTATCTGCCCCGGCTGTCCCCGCACGGCGTGCACGCGCGCGTCGAACGGCGCATCGCTGCCCTTGGCCGCGTCGAGCGACAGCGCGCCCGTGACCATGGCCGCTTCCAGCAGACGCTCGGCCATGAACAGGCCATGCAGCGCCAGCGCGTTCGACACCTGCGTGCCGTTGATCAGGGCCAGGCCTTCTTTCGCCGCCAGCACGACGGGCGCGATGCCCGCCTGCGCCAAGGCATCGGGCGCCGCCATCAATTCGCCGTTGACGCGCACCTCGCCCACGCCCAGCATGGCCAGGGTCATGTGCGACAGCGGTGCCAGGTCGCCCGAGGCGCCGACGGAGCCCTTGGCGGGAATGGCCGGCATGATGCCCGCGTTGTACAGGGCGATCAGGGTGTCGACGATCAGCGGGCGCACGCCGGAAAAGCCGCGCGCCAGGCTGCCGATCTTCATCAGCATGATCAGGCGCACGACGGCGTCCGACAGCAGTTCGCCCGTGCCGACGGAGTGCGACAGGATCAGGTTGCGCTGCAATTGCTCGAGCTTTTCATCGGGGATGCGCGTCTTGGCGAGCAGGCCGAAGCCCGTGTTGATGCCGTAGGCCGCATCGCCCTTGGCGACGATGGCCTGCACTGCGCCGGCCGACGCCTCGATGACGGGATAGGCCTCGGCGGCGAGGATCAGTTTGGCGGGCGCGGCCCAGACGGCGCGCAGGTCGCCCAGGGTCATCGCGCCCGGTTTCAGGGTCCAACTTTTGGCATGCTGTGTCATAGTCATTCGCATCAAGGTCTCAAGGAAGCATGGGAAGAATCAGGCCGTTGCGCTTGGCGCAGGCGGCCGCTGTTTCATAGCCGGCATCGGCATGGCGCATCACGCCCGAGCCGCTGTCGTTGACCAGCACCCGGGCCAGGCGTTTCGCCGCGCTGTCCGTGCCGTCGGCCACGATGACCATGCCCGCATGCTGAGAATACCCCATTCCCACGCCGCCGCCATGGTGCAGCGAGACCCAGGTGGCGCCGCCGGCCGTGTTCAGCATGGCGTTCAGCAGCGGCCAGTCGGAGACGGCGTCCGTGCCGTCCTTCATGCTTTCCGTCTCGCGGTTCGGGCTGGCGACGGAACCCGTGTCCAGGTGGTCGCGGCCGATGACGATGGGCGCCTTCAGTTCGCCCGTGCGCACCATCTCGTTGAAGGCCAGGCCGGCGATGTGGCGCTCGCCCAGTCCCAGCCAGCAGATGCGCGCCGGCAGGCCCTGGAAGGCGATGCGCTCGCGCGCCATGTCCAGCCAGTGGTGCACCTGCTTGTGGTGCGGGAACAGCTCCTTGATCTTCGCATCCGTTTTATAGATGTCTTCCGGGTCGCCCGACAGGGCCACCCAGCGGAACGGCCCCCGCCCTTCGCAGAACTGCGGGCGGATATACGCGGGCACGAAGCCGGGGAAGTCGAAGGCGTTCTGCACGCCCTGATCAAACGCCACCTGGCGGATGTTGTTGCCGTAATCGACAGTGTGCACGCCCATGGCGTGGAAATCGAGCATGGCCTGCACGTGGGCGGCGCAGGAATCGGCAGCGGCCACCGTCAGGCGCGCGTGGCGCTGCGGGTCTTGCTGCGCCGCCTTCCAGTCCGACACGCTCCAGCCGCGCGGCAGGTAGCCGTTGACCAGGTCGTGCGCGGACGTCTGGTCCGTCACCAGGTCCGGCACCAGGCCGCCCGCCTTGGCGCGGCGCACCAGTTCCGGCAGCACTTCGGCCGCGTTGCCCAGGAGGCCAATGGAAATGGCTTCCTTGCGTTCGGTGTGATATTTCACCAGCGCCAAAGCTTCGTCCAGGCTCGCCGCCTGCTTGTCCAGGTAGCGCGTGCGCAGGCGGAAGTCGATGCTGCTTTGCTGGCATTCGATATTGAGCGAGACGGCGCCCGCCATGGTGGCGGCCAGCGGCTGCGCGCCGCCCATGCCGCCCAGGCCCGCCGTCAAGATCCAGCGCCCGCCCCAGTCGCCGCCGAAATGCTGGCGTCCCGCTTCGGCGAAGGTTTCATACGTGCCCTGCACGATGCCCTGCGTGCCGATGTAAATCCAGCTGCCGGCCGTCATCTGGCCGTACATGAACAGGCCCTGGCGATCGAGTTCGTTGAAGTGTTCCCAATTCGCCCATTTCGGCACCAGGTTGGAGTTCGCGATCAGCACGCGCGGCGCGTCCGCGTGGGTCTGGAACACGCCCACCGGCTTGCCGGACTGGATCAGGAGGGTCTGGTCGTCTTCCAGTTCGCGCAGCGAGGCGAGGATCTGGTCGAAACAGGCCCAGTTGCGGGCCGCGCGGCCGATGCCGCCGTAGACGACCAGGTGCTGCGGATTTTCCGCCACTTCCGGGTCCAGGTTGTTTTGCAACATGCGGTAGGCCGCCTCGGCCTGCCAACTCTTGCAAGCCATGACCGTGCCGCGCGGGGCGCGGATGGTACGGCTGGCATCAAAGCGTGGATCGGTGTCCATTGTGCTGTTCATGCTGTCTCCTCGTAGGGTGCGAGCGGGCGTATTTAGCCCGCTCCTGTACTCCCAGCATAGGTTGTCTATACAACCAAGTCAACAGGTTTTCTTTTGGGGGCAGACCCGACGGGTCTGACCCCGGCCCTCATTTTTTCTCGAACACGCGCTTGCCCGCCACCCACGTCTGCAGCACCTGCGTCTTGCCGATGGCCTTGGGCTCGACGGTGAACAGGTCCTGGTCGACGACGATGAAATCCGCCCATTTTCCCGCTTCCAGCGTGCCGATGACCTTTTCCTGGTGCGCCGCCCAGGCCGCGTCCAAGGTGAAGCAGCGCAGCGCCTCGGTGACCGTCATGGCTTGCTGCGGATACCAGCCGCCGGTCGGGAACCCCTCGCTGTTTTGCCGCGTGACGGCCGCGTGGATACCCTCGAACGGGTTCGGCGACTCGATCGGGAAATCCGAACCGCAGGCGATGTGCGAACCCTGCTTGAGGAAGGTGCGCCACGCATATGCGCCCTTGATGCGTTCGTGGCCGACGCGCTGCTCAGCCATGTTCTGGTCGGACGTCGCGTGCGTGGGCTGCATCGACGGCACGATGCCCAGCGCCTTGAAACGGGGGATGTCGGACAACTGCACCACCTGCGCGTGCTCCATACGGTGGCGCAGGCCCGCGCTATGGTATTGCGCGGTCAAGGCCTGGTAGCCGTCGAGGATTTGATGGTTGCCCGCGTCGCCGATGGCGTGCACGTTCACCTGGTAGCCGGCGCGCATGGCTTTTTCCATCTTCGCGCGCATGGCAGCGTCCTTGTAGAACAGCAGGCCGCGGGTGGAAGGATCGTCGCTGTACGGCGCCAGCAGGGCCGCGCCGCGGCTGCCCAGGGCGCCGTCGGACAGCAGTTTGACGGCGCGCAAGGCGTACATGTCGCGCGCATAGCCTTTTAATGGGCCGCTTTTCGACAGCGCGTCAAAATCTTCCGTGGTATCGGCAATCATGCCGTAGACGCGCACCTTCAGCTTGCCGTGGTCCGCGTAGTCGCGGAACAGCCGGTCCTGCATCTGGCCGATGCCCGCATCGTGCACGCTGGTCAGGCCCGCCTGCGACAGCTGCGACAGCGCGCCATCGAGGGCGGCGCGGTTTTCCACGTCGCCCGGCTTGGGCAGCACGGCATCCATCAAGTCCATGGCGCTGTCGACCAGCACGCCGGTGGCGTTGCCGTCCGCATCGCGGACTATCTTGCCGCCGGCCGGGTCTTGCGTGGCGCGCGTGATGCCGGCCAGCGCCAGCGCGCGGCTGTTGGCCCAGCCCGCGTGGCCATCGACCCGGCGCAGCCACACTGGCCGCGCGCTTTCCACCGCATCGAGTTCTGCGGCCGTGGGAAAGCGGCCCAGCTTCCAGATTTCCTGGTTCCAGCCGCTGCCGACGACCCAGCTGCGCTCGGGATGCGCGCGGGCGAAGTCGCCCACGGCTTGCACGGCGGCCGGCAGCGACGACGAACCGTACAACATCACGCCGCTGGCGATCGTCCCCAGGCCGAACACGTGGCCGTGCGCGTCGATCAGGCCGGGGAGCACGGTTTTTCCCCGCACGTCGACGTGCAGGGCGCCCTTGGCCGCCTTGCGCTTCACCTGCGCGGCGCTGCCGACGGCAAGGAGTTTTCCAGCGTCGTCAAAGGCCAGCGCCGTGAAGCGCACCACCTTGCCATGCGCGTCGAGCGTGTAGCCATTCGCATTGTTGATGACCGTGTCGGCATGGGCCTGGCCCAAGGTGCCCAGGCAGGCGAGAACGAGCAGGGTGTGGCGCAGTGGCAGGGTCGGCATTTCCATCTCCAGGTCTTTTAATAAATGAGTGAAAAGACGAGTGTATAGAAATTGGCAAAATGGTCAATCAGGCAGCAGTGGGTTGCCGCAGCATCAGCCAGTAATCGCAGCCCGTGACGGCTTCCGCATAACGCCCTGCCACCACGAAGCCCAGGCGGGCATAAAACGGCAGGCTGCGCTCGTTGTAGGTCTCCAGGAAGCACGCGGCGCCCGCCGCATCGACGGCCGCCAGGCCCGGCGCCAGCACGGACGCACCCAGTCCCCGCCCCTGTGCGTCCGGGGCGATGCCGGCGATCGACAGATACCACGCGTCCTGCAGACCATGCGGCGCCAGCGCGTGCTCCATGTTCCCGACGATGGCCGTGAAATGCGCGTAGCCCTGCTCTCCCAGCAGCACGCGCAAGGCTGCTTCGCGCTGCGCGTAGGCGGCCTGACGCTGGGCTGCCGGCGCATCCGTCGTCCAGATGGCGGCGCCATTGCCTACCGCATCGGCCAGGTCGACGCGCCCCGCCTGCTCGCCCTCGGTCAGCGCCAGCGCAAAATACGCTTCCAGCATGGCCAGCCGTGCCGTTTCGTCGTCGCCGCAGGCCACCGTGACGGCGCGGTAAAACGGGTCGCCGATCAGGGCGGCAGCCAGGCTGCGGGCGGCTTGCGATGCTTCAGTATGGGGTGCGCTGGACATGGTTCTCTTTCTGTTCGTTGTATCTTGCGACGCCCGGCATCTTAACGCAAGCGCCCAAGCCTTGCGCCCAGTCAATACCTCCCCGCCGCCGCTGGCCTACGCTGGCGTTTTATCGCGGAGGTTCCATGGCCAGGCACCATGTCATCAGCACCACCGCGTGCGACGTGTTCTTCAAGCTCGTGGCCCATCAAAAGAAAAGCCTGGGCGCGCGCTTCGACAGCATGATCGTCACCTTCAGTGCCGACGGCCAGCCCGTGCTGGGCGCCACCCTGCGCAACGCGACTAGCGGCTGCGAACTGCACCGCCTGGCCGGCCAGCCCGACGAATGCTGGTGCTGCGGCTACGACGAACAGCTGGAATTCGTCTCGCAAAACAAGGTGCCGCTGGCGCACGCCGACTACCGGCTCACCTTGAGCAATGGCGAAACGTGGACGGGGACGACGGATGCGAAGGGACGCACGGGGCGCATCGCCAGCAAGCGGGAAGAGCAAATTACCCAGGCCGAATTCCTGCCGCACGCGGACAAATCGCCATGCTGCGCCGCCGCCCCGAAACACGCGGCGCCAGCCGTCAAGCTCGTCCCGCTGGAAGGCATCAAGACGACCGACAAGGACGTCGGTTCGTCCGTCAAGCAGGTGAAAGTGAAGGACAAGGTTCGCCCGCTGACCAGGGGCGAGATCGACATGGCGTGGATGCTGTTCCAGGATGCGATCGACTATGGCAAGGTCAAGGTGCATGGCGAACCGTATTTGTGGTTCGGTTTACAGCCGAAGAACGTGGCCATGACGCCGGATGGGGAGATATATTTTCATGAGTCGGAGTATCGGGAGGATTTCTCAAAGGAGGATGATCATCGGAAGCATTGGTTCATCCACGAAATGGTTCATATTTGGCAGTATCAACTCAACTATCCAGTAAAGATACGTGGTGCCATTCGTCTCGGCCTGGACTATACATACATTTTGCTAGCAAATCAAAAACTGGCCGATCACAATATGGAAGCTCAAGGAGATTTAATTGCAGACTACTTTGTGCTGAAATTTTTAGATTCTACTGAAGCAATGGTCCAACAGAAATATAAGAACTCTCAAAAAACTTTTGAAGAGGTACTCGGTGATTTCTTTAAAAATCGAAAAAGTCCAAAAAATCTTCCTGGCAATAATATCGACCATGAGCCTTTATTCGATATCCCCTGACGGATCCGCCTTTTCACGTATGGCATATGCTGTCGTCACTACTTCAAACGGAATACCGTGCTTTTCCATTACAAAAAAGGAGGAGGCACGCAATGGCACACCAATGCTCGGGGCATTAATCGTTTCCGATCTGTCCGTTCAACCCGTCAAGAAGGTATGGTCTTTCTCTGTACCTCCAGATTGGCCTATTCCAATCCATGCAGATTCGTGCATTCGTTATGGAGATTTGCCCCCTACTGCTACAGGAATTAAACCAAAAATTCTTATTCCAGGACATTTCTATAGCGTATTTCTGAATGGCCGCCCCAAAGATCCGTCCGATCCAACCTATGGCTACCAAGGAAAATTCTGCGTGAGAGCTACGGCGGATGGCGGCCAGCAAATCATTCCCATCAACAGCGACATGCAGGCCTGGATCGATGAAGTCTGCCCAACGCCCCGCTAGCATCAATCCAACGCTGTTCATACTGCTCGCGCTCTCAAGTATGAACGGCTACGCGCGCTCACGCATGGCCGATGCCGAAGTTACCTCGGTCAATGGCGTGCCCTGCTTTAGCATTTCCAAACAGGAAGAGGGGCGCAACGGCCAGCCCTTCCTCGGCGCCTTGAGCGTGTCCGACGTGACGGTCAAGCCAACGACGGAAATATGGGGGTTTCTCATGACGGACGGTAAGAAAATTCCGCTGTCTTCAACAAATTGCATTCCCTATGGGAATATTCCGGCACATGCCGACGCCGTGCCCGCGCCTGAATTGAAGACCGGCAGGGTGTACGAGGTATTTCTGAATGGCAGGCCAGCCGATCCTGCCGATCCTACCTATGGATATGTGGCAAAGTTCTGTCTCATACAGCAGGTCTCTGCCAAGCCACGCCTCGTCGTCATCAAAAGCGATACACAAGCCTGGATGGATGATACGTGCCCAGCCAGAAATTCTTCCCGATAACGCAAGGCATGCCATGAATCATCGCCACCTTATTCTTTGTCTGCTGGCGACCTTGACGAGCATGGATGCCTCGGCGTGGTCGCGCATGGCCGAAGCCGAGATTAGCGCTTTCAAAGGCATACCATGCTTTACCATTTCAAAAAAAGAAGAACGCCGCAATGGAACGCCAATGCTGGGCGCACTCATGGTTTACGATATCTCCATAAAGCCGCCTGTAGAGGTCTGGTCCTTCATTCTCCTTGGAGCGACGCCCCTACCCATGCATGCAAAAACCTGCTATTTGTATGGCCAAGTACCAGCAGGAGCCGAATCGACTGCCGCGACGATGTTGAAAACAGGCAGGATGTACAGCGTCTTCTTGAATGGCAGGCCGGATGACCCGTCTGACTCGACCCGTGGTTACAAAGGGAAATTCTGTCTCATCGCGACAACTAACGGTGGTCAACAGGTCATTCCCATCAAACGCGATATGCAGGCCTGGATAGACGAAATTTGCCCGGCAAACACCCCAGCACAAAAAGGCCAATAATGCCCATCTGCCACAAGAGCCTATTGGTACTCGCCTTGATGACCTGCATGAGTGCCTCGGCCACCTCCCGCATGGCATACGCGGAAGTACAGCTAAAAAATGGCATTCCCTGTTTCACCATTTCGCAACAAGAAGAAGCACGCAACGGGCTTCCGCAGATTAGTGCGGTCGTACTGACAGATGTATCCGCCAAGCCCGCAGTCAAAGTATGGTCTTTTCTTTTACCGGGAACAGCAACTATTCCTGTGCATGCCAAGTCCTGCCTTTTGTATGGGCTTGCTCCAGCAAAGGCAGAGGTCAAGCCGCCCAAAGCGCCGCCGCTGAAAACGGGGCGCATGTATGACGTCTTCCTGAACGGTAGGCCAGCCGATCCTTCAGATCCTACTCGCGGCTACGTCGGGAAATTTTGCTTAATCACCGGCATCTCCGGGGAGCGCAAGATTCTTCGTATCGACAGAGATAGCCAAGCCTGGATAGATGAAATCTGCCCCGTTCAGAAATAGGAAAAACATGATGTCCTTGCAGCAGAATGCCCTGTTCATATTGCTCATGTTCCTCAGTCTGCATGCCTGTGCAACATCACGCATCGCCGATGCTGAAATCAGTTCAGTGAATGGCACCCCCTGCTTCACAATCTCGCAGACGGAAGAACAGCGTAACGGCCAGTCACTCCTGGGAGCACTCAGCATTTCAAACCTGTCAGAAAAGCCCGTCGTTGGTGTGTGGAGTTTTTATATGACTGGTGGAAAAAAAGTACCGCTCTCGTCAAAAAGCTGCCTTCGGTATGGTGACCTTCCCCAAGGAGCGAACGGCATGCCCGCCCCTGAACTGCACACAGAACGGGTCTACAGCATTTTCCTCAATGGAAGACCAAATGATCCTGCAGACCCTACCTATGGCTACATGGGAAAGTTTTGCATAGTAGCCACGGCCACTGGTGAACGAAAAATCATCGCCATTGGCAGCGACACGCCAGCGTGGAAACAGGATAGTTGCCCGGAGCATTCGCACATCAGATAGTGCAAGGATCGCCATGCCATATCGTCACACACTGCTATTCCTGCTTGCCACGCTGACGACTATCAATGCCTCGGCGTGGTCGCGCATCGCTGATGCCCTCATTCACTCTGGCAACGGCATGCCGTGCTTCTCCATTACAAAAAAGGAAGAGACGCGCAATGGCCTGCCATTTCTTGGCGCACTCATGGTTTCAGACATGTCCGTGCAACCAGTAAAAGAAGTATGGGGATTCTCCATGCCTCCAGAGATGCCGCTACCCATCCGCGCCAGCATATGCATCCGCTATGGAATCGTGCCTGCCGGTGCGACGGGCATGCGCGCTGAAAAACTGATGCCCGGGCATTTTTATCATGTGTTCCTGAATGGCAGCCCCAAAGATCCGTCCGATCCAACCTATGGCTATCAAGGCAAATTCTGCGTGAAAACTACGGCGACTGGCGGCCAGCAAATCATTCCCATCAACAGCGACATGCAGGCCTGGATCGATGAAGTCTGCCCAACGCCCCGCTAGCATCAATCCAACGCTGTTCATACTGCTCGCGCTCTCAAGTATGAACGGCTACGCGCGCTCACGCATGGCCGATGCCGAAGTTACCTCGGTCAATGGCGTGCCCTGCTTTAGCATTTCCAAACAGGAAGAGGGGCGCAACGGCCAGCCCTTCCTCGGCGCCTTGAGCGTGTCCGACGTGACGGTCAAGCCAACGACGGAAATATGGGGGTTTCTCATGACGGACGGTAAGAAAATTCCGCTGTCTTCAACAAATTGCATTCCCTATGGGAATATTCCGGCACATGCCGACGCCGTGCCCGCGCCTGAATTGAAGACCGGCAGGGTGTACGAGGTATTTCTGAATGGCAGGCCAGCCGATCCTGCCGATCCTACCTATGGATATGTGGCAAAGTTCTGTCTCATACAGCAGGTCTCTGCCAAGCCACGCCTCGTCGTCATCAAAAGCGATACACAAGCCTGGATGGATGATACGTGCCCAGCCAGAAATTCTTCCCGATAACGCAAGGCATGCCATGAATCACCGCCACCTTATTCTTTGTCTGCTGGCGACCTTGACGAGCATCAATGCCTCGGCGTGGTCGCGCATGGGCACTGCCGCCGTCATGACGGAGGCTGGCCTTCCCTGCTTCAAAATTGCCAGCGAAGAGGAACGCTCAAGGGGGCCAGTCAGCCTGAAGATGCTGACGATCAGCACGGCTGGGCCGAATGGCTGGAAAGATGTATGGACGGTCATGTTTCCGAATGCCTCGTTTGGCGATCCCAGCTATCGTCTGCCAAACAAGGGATGCGTGCGCTATGGCAAGGCTCCCGAGGGGGCCGAGAGCAGCGATGCCGCGCCGCTGGTGTCGGGAAAAGTGTATGGCGTATCCTTCCTGGGAAGGCCGCCCTCCGCGTCCGATCCCACTTCGCGCTACTCCGCAGATTTCTGCCTGCTCACGGCACCCGCCGGGGGTTTCCAGGTGATTCAGCTGACAAATGGCAAGAATACCTGCGCTCCCGAGGAAAAATCAAGATAGCGCGTGCCATTGCATCCGTCACGTACAGACCACGCCTCGCGTTCAAGACTTGGGCGGAACCACCTCAATCGATTCCTCCCCCCGCTTCGCCGGCGCCCTGAACCATTCACCGGGCGGTACCACGTGCGACTCTTTCGGGTCGTCGATGTAGTGCGGCGAGGTAATCTGCACGTCGAATTCGTTGAAGACGTCGATGATGTTCTGGTGCAAGCGGTTCAGCACTTCGGCGCGTTGGCGGGGGACTTCGGCACTGGCGTAGGCGACGAGGCGGTATTGCACATAGTAATCCTGCAAGGCCAGCTGCATCACGTACGGTTTCGGCGTGGTCGACAGTTCCGTCGTGCGCGACGCTGCCAGTTCCAGCATGGCGTGCACTTGCCGCCACGGCGTGGCGTAGCCGATGGTGACGGTGGAGTCGAGCACGAAGCCGCCGCCGGGCTGGGCGCGCGAATAATTCTTGGTCGTTTGCGACATCACCCAGGCGTTCGGCAAGGCGACTTCCTCGCCCAGGCCCGTGCGCAGGCGCGTCTCGAACATGCCCAACTCGACCACCGTGCCCTCGCAGTCACCCACGCGCACATATTCGCCCTTGCGCAGGGCGCGCGTGTACATCAGGATCAGGCCGCTGGCGCCCTGGCCCACGATGCTCGACGCGCCGATCGACACCATCAAGCCCACCAGCACGGACAAGCCCTGGAAGGCGGCCGTGTGCGAGCCGGGCAAATACGGATACGCCATGGCCAGCGCGAACAGCCAGATCACCACGCTGGCGATGCGGCGCGTGGGCAGGGCCGTGTCCTTGTCGAGCCAGCCGATCTGCAATTCGCCGCTTTCCACGCGCTTGAACAGCGAGGCGGCCGTGGCGGCGATCAGGCGCGCGATGGCGAAGATCACGCACACCAGCACCAGCCCCGGCAAGGCACCGATGATGGCGTGAAAGACGTCAGCCGCCACGTCGAACAGGTAGCCGCTCAGGCTTTCGCCCCAGGAGCGCGTGTAAGGCAGGCGGCCCAGCACGAAGGCGGCCCACAGATACGTGGCCATCAGACGCAAGCCCCACAGCACGGCGCTGAGCAGTTGATACGCGAAGGCGATGTAGTGTTCGGCGTCGAGCACGCGCACATTTTTCAGGCGCACGTCGCGCAGGCGCGAAGCGAGCAGGATGCCGCTGCGGCGCTTGGCCCAGCGGTACAAGCGCGTCAAGCCCATCCACACGAGCCAGAACACGAGCGTGGCGGCCGCGCACACGGCGGCGGCGATCGCCAGGTAGCGCCAACTGCCCTGTTCACGATAGTCAAACACGGCCTTGCTCAACTCGCCGGCGGCCGTTTTCGCCACGCTTTCCGTCGTGTCACCGGCCAGCAAGTTGACGTCGCCAGGCACGACGACGAACAGCTGCACGCCGTCGAGCAGCACTTGCGTGCCTTCTGGAATCATGCGCGTGCTCGCCTGCAGCGGACCGTTTTTCGCCAGCACGCTTTCCAGGCGGCGCTGCGCGCCGATGGCCCGTTCATCGGGCGGATAGCCGGCCAGCGCGGCGCGGAAGACGAATACCTTGCGGTTGGCAAACATCAATGGCGCCGTCTTGACGGGGGCGGCCTGCGACGGCGCGATGGCGGTCGCGGCTTCCGCAACGAGCGAGGATGCGCCCTCGTCCGCATGGGCTGCGGGCAGCAGGAAGATGATCAACAGGCATAACAGGCGGAGCAACGCGGACATGGCAACAGTGAGAAGTGACAGGGAGTAACCATCATGCCATGTAATTGCGGAAACTCAAGCGCCGCACCTACCGTTCAGCTCGCATCATGAAAAATGATGCCCAGGGTGTGGCGCATGCCCGAGCGCAGGCGCGACACGCCATGGCGCATGTTGACGCGGTAACTGCCGCGCTTGCCGTTGACGGGGCGCTGCGCCACGGGAAAGATCACGGCGTCGCCCTGCATCAAGGGCACGACCTCCAAGCGCGACTGCATGCGCGGGCGCTGCTCCGTCAGCACGAACTCGCCGCCCGTGAAATCGTCCTGCGGGCGCGACAGCAGCACGGCCAGCTGCAGCGGAAACACGTGCTCGCCATACAGGTCCTGGTGCAGGCAGTTGTAATCGCCTTCGCGGTAGCGCAGCAGCAAGGGCGTGGGCCGCGTTTGCCCCGCCGCATGGCAGCGCGCGAGGAAATCGGCGTGGCTGGAGGGAAAGCGCGTCTCCAGACCCATGCTGGCGTGCCAGCGGTTGGCAATCGCCGCCAGCGGTCCGTACAGCTGTTCGCGCAGGCCGGCCACCACATCGGGCAGCGGATGCGCCCAATACTGGTACTCGCCCTGTCCAAAGCCATGGCGCTGCATCACCACACGGCTGCGAAAGCGCGACGCATCGTCATACTGCGCTGCCAGCGCCGCGCACTGCGCAGGATTGAGCAAGCCCGGCACGACGGCGCAGCCATATTGATTCAGCTCATCCTCGATCTGCCGCCAATCGAGCGCCCTCACCGTTCGCCCTCGCGTTCCAGCAGCGCCTGCTTGCGTTCCACGCCCCAGCGGTAACCGGACAAGGCGCCATCGTTGCGCACCACCCTGTGGCAGGGGATGGCGACGGCCAGGGCATTGGCGGCGCAGGCGCCCGCCACGGCGCGCGCGCCTTTCGGCGCACCGATGCGGCGGGCCAGCTCGGCATAGCTGACCGTGCTGCCGGCGGGAATTTCGCGCAAGGCTTGCCAGACGCGCTGCTGGAACACGGTGCCGCGCACGTCCAGCGGCAAGTCCAGTCCGATCGCCGGCGCCTCGACCAGGCCCACCACCTGCGCCACCGTCTGTTCATAGTCAGGCTCGGCGCCGCGCAGCTCGGCTTGCGGAAAGCGGTCCTGCAAGTCGCGCAGCAGCAGTTCCGGGTCGTCGTCGATCAAAATGGCGCAGATGCCCTTGTCCGTGCTGGCCACGAGGATGGCGCCCAGCGAACAGGCGCCGATGGCAAAGCGGATCACGGCGCCGCTGCCGCCGGCACGGAATGCGCCCGGCGTCATGCCCAGCAAGCCGGGCGTGGCGGCATACAGACGGCCGCTGGAGTTGAAGCCGGCCGCATATAACGTTTCCGTGACGTTCGCCGCGCCTTGCAAGCCGGCCTTCAGGCGCTCGCCGCGCCGCGCCGCCGCGTAGGCTTTCGGCGTGATGCCCGTGTGCGCCTTGAAGACGCGGTGAAAGTGAAAGCGGCTCATGCCGGCCGCCTGCGCCAGCGCGTCCAGGTCGGGCAGCTCGTCGCTGGCATCGATCAAACGGCAGATGTCGGCCACGATGGCCGCCTGGCGCTGGGCCAGGGGCGGCAAGTTCGGCTTGCAGCGCAGGCAGGGGCGGAAACCGGCCGCCTCCGCCTGCTCGCACGTGGCGTGAAAAGCCACGTTGCGGCGCAAGGCGGGACGCGCCGCGCAGGAAGGGCGGCAATACACGCCCGTCGTGCGCACCGAGTAATAAAAGACGCCGTCGGCATCGGGCGCGCGCCGCTGCAGGGCGTCCCAGCGTTCATCGTCAGTCAGGTAAGCGTGTTCCATGGCGAACTCCGTGCAAATCAATAATAAGTCACCAGCATAGCCAGCACCCGCGCGCGCCACACTCCGGCGCTTGCTTTTGAATTCAAAAAAAGGCTGGCGGCAGGCATCGTGCTCGGTGCTAAAATCGGCCATCGCGCCTCCAGCCGGCGGCGCGCCCTGCCCGCGCCTCGGAGAAACCGCATTGGACGATCATACTACCCAGGAAAATACGCCCATTTTCCAGCGCATCAAGGATTTTCTGCTGGCCGGCATCGCCGCCGGGCGCTGGAAGGAAGGCGACGTGATTCCCTCCGAGCAAGCCCTCGTGAAACAATTCGGCGTCTCGCGCATGACGGTCAACCGCGCCGTGCGCGAACTCACCAGCGAGCAAATATTGACGCGGCGCCAGGGATCGGGCACCTATGTGGCACAGCAAAAATACCAGGCGACCTTATTGGAAATCAAAAGTATCGCCGATGAAGTGCGGGCGCGCGGGCATATCCACCGCAGCAGCCTGCAATTGCTGGAGCGTACCAAGGCCTCGGATTTGCTGGCCAAGCAATTCGGCCTGCCGCCGGAACACCCGCTGTTTCATTCGCTGATCGTGCATTTTGAAAACGGCGTGCCGATTCAGGTGGAAGACCGCTGGGTCAATCCCGAGTGCGCGCCCGACTACATGACGCAGGATTTTTCCAGCATCACGCCGAACGAATACCTGATGGCCGCCGCGCCCCTGCAAGGCGCCACCTACAGCATCGAAGCACTGTCGGCGCCGCGCGACATCGCGGAAATGCTGGCCATCGACACGAAACAGGCATGCCTGGTCCTGCGCCGCCAGACGCGCTCGGGCGGCAAGATCGCCTCGATCGCCACCATGTGGCATCCCGGGCACCGCTATCAGTTTGCCGGAAGTTTCACCTGAGAACACCTGAAAAAACCTACTGCGCGTCGCGCTTTGCGGCCTGTGATGCTCACCGTGCTCAAGCACGGTTGCGCTTCTCGGCCACAAATCGCTGCCGCTCGCTACGGTTTTATCAGGTGTTCTACAGATCGCTGATTCCGTAGCACGATTTCGCGCCGACTTTCTCTCAGATTCTCACCAAATCGCGAAAAAAACAGCCATTCCGGGGCAAAAAAAATCCCGTTTTGGCTGTTTCAGAACTTAAATACCCCGAGCAAATATTCGATGCTATAGTTGCCGCCAGAAAGCGCCGCAGGCGTTTATTTGAGCGCGCATCATGCACTGTCAGCCCAGTTCCATCATGCCCCAGAAAGGGATGCATTTGTCGTATTGCAGCCACACGAGTTTCAGCGCATCACGCCGACGGCGCCCTGCGCTGCGTCGTCTCGCTCATACGATGCTGGCGGCAGGCATGACGCTTTCCTTGCCGGTGCAGGCGGCGGTACACGGCATGGCGCCAACACTGCTATGGCCTTACGCTGCCGCCAGCGCCACCGCCCTGGCGGGAGTGGCTTGCTGGCAAGCCTGGCGGCTGCGGCAACAGTTGCGCCGCCTGCTGCTGCCCGCGCATGCCCTGGCCGAACAGGACGCCGGGCAAGCCTTGCGCGGCGCGGCCATGGCTGGCTGGACCTGGCGGCGACAGGCCGACCGGCTGCAGTTCGCGCCCCAGTACCAGGACGTGCTGGGCGACAAAAGCGCCAGGCTCGACCATGCACTGGACGAGTGGCTGGCCGAAGTGCACCGCGACGACCGCGCGCGCCTGAGCCTGGCCTTTCGCCAGCATCTGGATGGCCAGGCGCCCGGCACCTTCAATTGCGAATTCCGCTTGCGCCACAGCGACGGCCACTGGCGCTGGCTGCTGGCGCGCGGCGCCGTGCTGACACGCGCCTCGGATGGCGCCGCCACGCAGGCCAGCGGCATCGTCTGCGATATCAGCGAACGCAAACAGGATGAGCAATCGCGCATGCGCTCGATGCTGGAAGCGGCGCCCGAAGCCATGCTGGTGGCCGACGTCGAAGGCAAGGTGCACTACGCCAACCAGATCGGCGCGCGCTGCTTCGGCTATCCGCTGGCCGAATTGACGGGCATGTCGTTGGAGCAATTGGTACCGGAAAGCACGGCCAGCCACTCCGTGGGCGACCCGCAAGCGCGGCACAGCCTGCCGGGCCGGGTGATGATGGCGCGCCGCCGCGACGGCACGCACTTCCCGGCCAAGGTCAGCCTGTCGCCGCTGCGCATGGCCGGGCAAGTATTTTCCATCGTCTCGCTGCGCGACATGACGCAGCGGCAACGCGCCGAGGAAGCGCTGCACGCCAGTTCCGAACGCTACCGCCTGATCGTGCAGACGGCCGCCGAAGGCATCTGGATGACGGATGCGGATGGCAAGACCACCTTCGTCAACCCGAAGATGGCGCACATGCTCGGCTACACGGTGCAGGAAATGCTGGGCCGTCCCCTGCTCGACTTCATGGACCGCGACAGCCAGCTGCTGATGCAGCGCCGCCTGGCCAGCCACGGCAGTGCCGCCAGCCAGCCGGACCAGGTCGATTTCCGCTTCTTCCGCAAGGATCAGTCGAGCCTGTGGGGCTTGCTGTCGAGCACCAGCATCCAGTCGGACAACGGCGAGCCGGGCGGCACCCTGGCGATGATCACCGACATCACGGAGCGGCGCCAGGCGTCGATCGCGCTGTCGAACTCGAGCCAGCGCATGGCGTCCGTGTTCGGCGCCGTGACGAACGGGCTGGTGGTGCAGGACAGCCACGGCCACATACTGGAAAGCAATGCCGCTGCCGAGCGCATGCTGGCGGCCAGTCCAGCCGGCAACAGCCTGTGGCAAGCGATCCACGAAGACGGTTCCCCCTTCGACCAGCGCAGCCATCCCGTGCACATCACCCTGTCGACGGGTGTCGCCATGCGTGACGTGCTGATGGGTGTGCAACAGCCCGACGGCAGCCTGTCGTGGCTGTCCGTAAATACCGAGGCCATCCGCGATGAATACGGCAAGGTGGGCATGGTGGTGGCCAGCCTGACGGACATCACGTATCACAAGCGCAGCGAGAGCGCCTTGCGCGAACTCAATGAACATCTGGAAGAGCGCGTGGCGCAGCGCACGGAGCAGCTGGACCAGGCCAAGCAGGTGGCCGAAGAAGCGAGCCTGGCGAAGGGGCAATTCCTGGCCAACATGAGCCATGAAATCCGCACGCCGATGAATGGCGTGATCGGTATGGCCTATCTGGCCCTGAAAACGGACCTGGAACCGCGCCAGCGCGATTACCTGGAAAAAATCCGTTTTGCCGGCGAACATCTGCTGGGCATCATCGACGACATTCTCGACATTTCGAAAATCGAGGCGGGCAAGCTGGAAATCGAGCGCGTCAACTTCAGTTTCGACCACGTCGTGCAAACGCTGATGACGGTAGTGGCGCCGCGCGCCGCCGGCAAGAACCTGGAGTTGCTGTTTGAAATCGACCCGCAATTGCCGGCCGTGCTCGTGGGCGACCCGCTGCGCCTGGGACAAGTGCTGATCAACTACGCCAATAACGCCATCAAGTTCAGCGAACAGGGCAGCATCACCGTGAAGGTGCGCAAGGTGGTGGCGGACGCCAGGCACTGCCTGGTGCGCTTTGAAGTATGCGACCACGGCATCGGCCTGTCGCAGGATGAAATGAGCAAGCTGTTCCAGTCCTTCCAGCAGGCCGACACCTCCACCACGCGCGAATATGGCGGCACGGGCCTGGGCCTGGCCATCTGCAAGCAGCTGGCGCAGTTGATGGGCGGCGACGTGGGCGTCGACAGCCGTCCCGGCGCCGGCAGCACCTTCTGGTTCACGGCCAACCTGGGCATTTCCGACCAGGCGGCGCCCGCCATGCTCGACAGCATGGTGCAGACGGCGGCGGCCATGCGCGCCAGCGCCGACGCGGCCCTGGTGATGCGCACGCTCAAGCATGCGCGCATCCTGCTGGTGGAAGACAACACGTTTAATCAGCAGGTGGCACTGGAATTGCTGGAAGAAGCGGGCGCCTCCGTCTGCCTGGCCAACAATGGCGAGGAAGCGCTCGACCTGCTGCGCCAGACCCAGTTCGACTGCGTGCTGATGGACGTGCAGATGCCGCTGATGGATGGCTTGCAGGCGACGCGCCACATCCGCGCCGACCCGCAGCTGGCGCACCTGCGCGTGCTGGCCATGACGGCCACGGCCACCAGCGAAGACCGCGTGCGCTGCCTGGACGCGGGCATGGACGATTTCATTTCCAAGCCCATCCAGCCGGCCATGATGTACCAGACCATCGCCAGCTGGCTGCCGGCGCGCGACACGCCGCCGCCACCGGCGCGCAGCCGCGCCGCGCCCGCCTTCAAGACGACGCTGGCGGGCGACCCGCAGGTGATCGACCTGTCGATCCTGGCCAAGCTGCTCGGTTATAACCCGGAAAAGGTGCGCAAATTCGCCTTCAAGTTCCTGCAGACGACGCAGGACGGCTTTGGCGACATCGATGCGGCCCTGGCGCGCGGCGACGTGCACCAGGTGCGCGAACTGGGACACCGCATCAAGTCGTCGGCGCGCACCGTGGGGGCCCTGGGACTGGCCGAGCTGTGCCACAACCTGGAAACCCTGGCGCCAGGCGAAGCGGCCGACGAGGCAGAACGGGCCCGGCACATCGTCGCGCGCCTGTGGCCCCTGCTGGAACAGATTACCGAACAAATCATGAATAACACCAGCTTTGCCAATGACGATTAGCTACCGCCAAATTCCGTTAAGGCAAGGTATCGGCATCGACAGCGATGCAGCATATCAATAGGAAGACAGGACGATGACTACTGTATCAAACCAAGCAAGCCGTGAACACAGCGAAGCAGGCCTGGCGCCATTGCGCGTATTGCTGCTGGACGACGACGTGTTCATGCTCGACGTGCTCAGCGACATGCTCGAGCAAATGGGCCCGTTCGACATCCGCTGCGAGTCGCACAGCGAACAGGCGCTGGCCACTCTGAAGCAGCACCAGCCCGACCTGCTGATCTGCGACCTGTCCATGCCCGATATCGACGGCATCGAATTTTTGCGCATGGCGGCTGAAAACGGCTTCCGCGGCGGCGTAGTCCTGCTGTCGGGACTGCATTCGGCCGTGCGCCTGGCGGCCGAACGCCTGGCCATGGCCAACGGCCTGCATATATTAGGCACCTTCCGCAAGCCGATGGAAAGCGCGGAATTGCAGCTCATGGTGAACTTGCAACTGCAGCACACGGCGCGTCAGGCCGGCGCGCAAGCCTGAGCGCGGAGCCAGGCCGGGAGGCGGGACACGGCGCCGCAAGCCAGCAGGCATGCGGCTTTGCCGCCCTGGCGGCACGCGCTGGAGCGATATGCTGGCGATATGCCTCAAGTTTTTCTGCAATAATCGCCACGCTTTGAAAAAATGGGTTATTATTTCAGCCATCCCCGCCTGCATACCTCTGGTCGCACCTTCCAAGAACATTGAATTTGTGCCCATTGCCCCCATCTTCTCACTGCATTCCAGGAAGCATGGATGGCGAACCAGCGTATGGTGAATTCCAGGCATTATTGATCCCACCCTCATTTGAGGAAAATATGAGCGAAAATATCAAACACATTAGCGATGCATCTTTTGAAGCAGACGTCCTGAAATCCGAGTTGCCAGTACTGGTCGACTTCTGGGCGGAATGGTGCGGTCCCTGCAAGGCCATCGCCCCGATCCTGGAAGAAGTGGCCAAGGAATACGCCGGCCGCATCGTGATCGCCAAGATGGACGTGGACGCCAACCAGGCGGTACCTGCCAAGTTCGGCATCCGCGGCATCCCGACCCTGATCCTGTTCAAGGATGGTGCTGCAGCTGCTCAAAAAGTGGGCGCCATGGCCAAGGGCCAGTTGACCGCTTTCGTCGACAGCAACATTTAATGTATGATGGGCAGCGCTGCGCCCGCAGCGCCGCCTGACTGGATAGACCGGGAAGCGGCTTTGCCTCATTCGTGCACAGCCTTCCCCAATAATTAATCAACGCCACGCAGTCCCCTCCCCTACCTTTACATCCCGTCTCGGGACACTCAACACATATGCATTTATCCGAACTAAAGGCCCTACACGTATCCGCCCTGCTTGAGATGGCGATCGGTCTTGACATTGACAACGCAGCCCGCTTGCGCAAACAGGAGCTGATGTTCGCTATCCTGAAAAAACGCGCCAAGTCCGGCGAACAGATTTTTGGCGACGGCGCCCTGGAAGTGCTGCCTGACGGCTTCGGCTTCCTGCGCTCGCCTGACGCCAGCTACATGGCGTCCACCGACGATATTTACATCTCCCCTTCGCAAATCCGCCGCTTCAATCTGCACACCGGCGATTCGATCGAAGGCGAGGTACGGACCCCGAAAGATGGCGAACGCTATTTCGCACTGGTCAAAGTCGACAAGGTCAACGGCGAATCGCCGGAGATGTCGAAACACCGCATCCTGTTTGAAAACCTGACGCCGCTGCACCCGAACGAGCCGCTGCGCCTGGAACGTGAAATGAATGGCCAGGAAAACATCACCGGCCGCATCATCGACCTGATCGCCCCGATCGGCAAAGGCCAGCGCGGCTTGCTGGTGGCGTCGCCGAAATCCGGCAAATCCGTGATCCTGCAGCACATCGCCCATGCGATCACGGCCAACCACCCGGACATCACGCTGATCGTGCTGCTGATCGACGAACGTCCGGAAGAAGTGACCGAAATGCAACGCTCGGTACGCGGCGAAGTCGTCGCCTCGACCTTCGACGAGCCGGCCACGCGCCACGTGCAAGTGGCCGAGATGGTGCTGGAAAAAGCCAAGCGCCTGGTCGAAATGAAAAAAGACGTGGTCATCCTGCTCGACTCGATCACCCGCCTGGCGCGCGCCTACAACACCGTCATTCCTGCCTCGGGCAAGGTCCTGACCGGTGGTGTCGACGCGAACGCGCTGCAACGTCCAAAACGCTTCTTCGGCGCCGCGCGCAATATCGAAGAAGGCGGCTCGCTGACCATCATCGCCACGGCGCTGATCGAAACGGGTTCGCGCATGGATGACGTGATCTTTGAAGAATTCAAGGGTACCGGCAACATGGAAGTGCATCTGGAACGCCGTTTGGCCGAAAAACGCGTCTACCCGGCAATCAACCTGAACAAATCGGGTACCCGCCGCGAAGAACTGCTGATCAAGCCGAACGAGCTGCAAAAAATCTGGATCCTGCGTAAGTTGCTGTACTCGATGGACGAGATCGAGGCGATGGAGTTCATTCTCGACAAGATGAAGGCGACCAAAAACAACGCCGAATTCTTCGACATGATGCGCCGGGGCGGCTAAATTCCCCTGCCGTGTATCGTAGGTCGGATTAGGCCCGCAGGGCTGTAATCCGACAACATTGTTGGCGAAGACGGTGGTGGTGTCGGATTACGCGCTAGCGCGCTAATCCGACCTACGTTGCGCCCGGCGTAAGCACACGCGATCATGCAAAGCCGCTTTCGGGCGGCTTTTTTATTGCCTGCGCCCCGAAAGCGCTATATAATCGACGGTTGCATTATTTTAAACCTGGCAAGTGATCGGCAATCGGGTCAAGAAGCAGGACGACCGACGAAGTGCTGTTTGGCTACCAAACTAGAGAGAAGACCATGAAAGTCGATACCCATCCAGAATACCGCGAAGTTGTTTTCCACGATCTGTCGTGCGATTTCAAATTCGTTACCCGCTCGACCATCCAAACCCGCGAAAAAATCACCCACGACGGTAAAGAATACCCGCTGGTGAAGATCGAGGTTTCGGCTGAATCGCACCCATTCTTCACGGGCAAGCACAAAATCGTCGATACCGCCGGTCGCGTCGAGAAGTTCCGTCAGAAGTTCGGTTCGGTTGGCTCGAAAACCGCAGTCGCAGCAGGCTGATTTTTGCCGCTTTGCGGCAAAACAGGGCAGCTCCGGCTGCCAGAGAAAAGGCAGCCACGGCTGCCTTTTTTGTCTTTGGCCGCTTTACTTTATACTCGCGCATACCCGACGCCATTCGTCGCGTCTTGCCACCATTCTGATACCGATTATCGATGAAGCCAGTCCGCCTTCCCGCCGCTGCCACACTCGCGCTGCCACGATGGGCCTTGTTTGCGCTCGGCCTGCTGTACATCCTGCCTGGCCTGATCGGCCGCGAACCGTGGAAGAACGATGATGCCGCCAGTTTCGGCATCATGTGGACCATGGCGCATGGCGGCCTGAACGACTGGCTGTGGCCCAACATCGCCGGCCTGTCGCTGCTCGATGAAGGCCCGCTGGCCTTCTGGCTGGGCGCCATCTTCATCAAGCTGTTCGGCTGGATTGACGGCGACGTCTTTGGCGCGCGCATGTCGACCATCGGCATCTTCGTCGTCAGCACCCTGTCCGTCTGGTACACCGCCTTCAACCTGGGCCGGCGCAACGACGCCCAGCCGCTGCGCCTGGCCTTCGGCGGCCAACCCGAGCCGGACGATTTCGGCCGCACCCTGGCCGATGCCGCCGTGCTCATCTACCTGGGCTGCCTGGGCCTGCTGCAGCACAGCCACGACATCACGGCCGAAGCGCTGTACGTGTCCCTGATGGCCTATTTGCTGTACCGCGCCGTGCGCTACGTGGAAGGCCCGTCCGTGCGCAATGCGGCCCTGCTGGGCCTGGCGCTGGGCGGCCTGACCCTCGCGCGCGGCTGGATCACGCCGGCGGCGCTGAGCATCGCCTTGCTGCTGTGCACCGTCTTCCTGCGCCTGCCGCTGCTGCGCAGCGTGCGCCACCTGGCGCTGGCCATCCTGATTGGCATCGCGCTGACCCTGGTCTGGCTGCTGCCGGGCGAACTGCTGCAGCCATACGGCCATTCGCCGCTGCAAGCGTGGATGGAATGGAATTACCGCCAGTTCAGCGCCCCCAGCCTGAAGAGCCTGCAATACTTCTGGCGTGTCGGCATCTGGTTCTTCTGGCCCGCCTGGCCGTTCGCCGCCTGGGCCGTGTATGCCTGGCGCCGCCAGCACCACGTGCTGCACATCGTCGTGCCGCTGACCTTTGTCGCCATGCTGGCCATCCTGGGCCTGTGCCATCCCGATCCCGACCCGAGCCAGCTGCTGCCGCTGCTGCCGCCGCTGGCCGTGATGGCCGCGTTCGGCTTGCTGACCATGAAACGGGGCGCCATCAACGCCATCGACTGGTTCTCCGTGATGGTGCTGACCATCTGCGCCCTCGCGCTGTGGCTGTTCTGGTTCGCCATCCTGACCGGCTGGCCGCCGAAACTGTCGCATAACGCCCTGAAACTCATGCCAGGTTTCAAGCCCGCACTGGACTTGCTGGCCTTCTTCGTCGCCGCCTGCGCCAGCGCGGGCTGGGTGGCGCTGGTGCACTGGCGCATCTCGCGCCAGCCAGCCGTGCTGTGGCGCGCCGTGGTGCTGTCGTCCGGCGGCCTGATCCTGATCTGGGTGCTGATCATGACCCTGTTCCTGCCGCCGCTGAACTACAGCAAGAGCTACGCCAGCGTCGCGCACCAGATTTCCGTCCACCTGCCGCCGGGCACTACTTGCATCAACAGCAATGTCGGCGCCGCCCAGCGCGCCTCGTTCGCCTACTACGGCCACCTGCCGTTTGCCAATGTGGGCCAACAGCATTGCGACGTGTTCTTGTTGCAAGACAGCATTAAAGTTCCGGATAACAAGGAAAAGCTGCCGGAACACCACGGTGCGGACTGGATCAAGCTGTGGGAAGGACGCCGCCCCACGGATGACGTGGAACGCTTCCGCCTGTACCAGCGCGTCAGATAAACAGCAAAAAACCGGGCCAGCCCCGGTTTTTTTATGTCCGCCAGACAATTGCTGACTATAGGAAAAGTGTTGCCTTAAAATATAGTTAATTACCTAAATTGAACTAACATTGTTTTTTATATTATAATAGCCGGCTGCGCGATGGCGGTGTGTTGCTTTCCCGCCCGAATCGTCCCCTAATTTGACTATGAGATTGTCCATGAAATTATTTGCTACCCGTACCTTGCCGCTCATCAGCACCGCCCTGTTCGCCTTCGCCTTCAGCGCTTCGGCCCAAGCCACCGTGGTCGACCTCGGCGTCGCCAATGGCTATTCGGCCTTTATCTTTGGCAACATCGGCAGCAGCGGCGCCAGCGGTTTTACCAGCGTCGGCGGCAGCATTGCCGCTGGCGGCAATATCTATCTGGACAACTACAATGTCGGCACGAATAAAAAGCCAGGCAGCGCCGTCAATTCGGTCGTTGCTGGCGGCAACCTGAACACGGGCTGGGGCACGCTCAGCGGTTCGGCCGTGTACGGCGTCAGCAACCCCAACGCCACCCTGACGGCGCCACAATGGTTTCCAAAAGACAACATCAGCAAAGGCAATGCCTCCACCCTGGACTTCGCGGGCGCCAAGCAGCAACTGACGACCCTGTCGGGCGACGTGGCCAAGCTGCAATCGAACGGCACCGTGATCTCGCAGTACGGCAACATGACCCTGGTCGGCAATGTCAACGCCGACGTGAATATTTTCAACATCGATGCGTCGAACCTGCATAACCTGACGCTGGACCTGTCCTCGCTGAAAAGCACGGCCAGCATCATCATCAACGGCACGGCCACCAACATCACCATGAGCGGCGGCTTCGACAATTTCGCCAGTTTCGCCAACCGCACGCTGTTCAACTTCGCCAACGCCACCACCACTAACCTGCAGAACGTCGGCATCAACGGCAGCATCCTGGCGCCGCACAGCGCGTTCTCGGGTTCGGGCGACATGAACGGCACCCTGATCGCCAATTCGGTCAGCTCGATCAATCGTGGTCACGTCGCGATGAACGGTTCCGGCTTCAACACGGTCAACGTGTCGGCCGTACCTGAGCCAGGCACCTACGCCATGCTGCTGGCCGGCCTGGGCTTGCTGGCCTTCATGCGCCGCCGCACGCCAGCGCGCGCACCGCAAGCCGCGATGGCCTGAGCTTGACGCCGCATCAATAAAAAACACCGGGCCGCGCGAGCATCCCGGTGTTTTTTTATGGGCGGGCGAAAAACTTATTCCGTGCTCAAGCCCAGATCCGTCGCCACCTGCTTGCGCAATACATATTTCTGGATCTTGCCCGTCACCGTCATGGGGAATTCCTCGACGAAGCGCACATAGCGGGGAATCTTGTAATAGGCGATTTGCCCGTCGCAAAAGGCGCGGATATCCTCGCTGGTGGCCTGCGTGCCCGGGCGCAGGATGATGCAGGCGCACAGTTCTTCACCATACTTGGCGTCCGGCACGCCCACGCATTGCACGTCGAGCACGCTCGGGTGGCGGTACAGGAATTCTTCGACTTCGCGCGGGTAGATGTTTTCGCCGCCGCGTATCACCATGTCCTTCGAACGGCCGACGATGCTGCAAAAGCCGTTTGCGTCGATAACGGCCAGGTCGCCCGTGTGCATCCAGCGCGCCGCGTCAATGGCTTCGCTGGTTTTTTCAGGATCGCCCCAGTAGCCCTGCATCACGGAATAGCCGCGCGTGAGCAATTCGCCCTTTTCGCCGCGCGGCACGATGCGGCCTTCCGCATCGATGATTTTCACTTCCAGGTGCGGGTGAACCCGGCCGATGGACGAGACGCGCATCTCGCGCGGGTCTTCGATCGACGTCTGGAAGCTGACGGGCGACGTTTCCGTCATGCCATACGCAATCGTGATTTCCTCCATGTGCATCAATTCGATAACACGCGTCATGACTTCCATCGGACAAGGCGAACCGGCCATGATGCCGGTGCGCAAATTCGACAGGTCGTATTGCTTGAAATCAGGATGGTCGAGGATGGCGATGAACATGGTCGGCACGCCATGCAAGCCCGT
Organism: Janthinobacterium aestuarii; assembly: GCF_046113285.1. NCBI lineage: Bacteria > Pseudomonadati > Pseudomonadota > Betaproteobacteria > Burkholderiales > Oxalobacteraceae > Janthinobacterium > Janthinobacterium aestuarii. The sequence continues at coordinate 725,066 of NZ_CP142524.1, read as the reverse complement.
GCAGCGCTCGGCCTGCACCGTTTCCAGCACGGCTTTCGGGTCGAAGCCTTCACCGGGAAACACCATGGCCGCGCCATGCGTGACGCAGGCCAGGTTGCCCAGCACCATGCCGAAGCAGTGGTACAGGGGCACGGGAATGCACAAGCGGTCCTGCTGCGTCAGGCGCATGGCTTCGCCGATGAAGAAACCGTTGTTCAGGATATTGTGGTGCGTCAAGGTGGCGCCCTTCGGCGCGCCCGTGGTGCCGGACGTGAACTGAATGTTGACGGCGTCGTCAAACTGCAAGGTGGCGCTCACTTCTTCCAGGTGCGCCAGGTCGGCGTCGGCAATGCCGTCCATCACCGCGTCGAAATTGTGCATGCCGGGGGTGGCGGCCGCGCCCAGGCGGATGACGTGGCGCAATTGCGGCAAGCGCGGCGACTGCAGGGCGCCGGCGCGCGAACGGGCGATTTCCGGCACCACGTCTTGCACGATGGCCAGGTAATCGCTGGACTTGAAGCTGGGCGACAGGATCAGCGCGCTGCACTGCACCTTGTCGAGCACGTATTCGAGTTCCGAGCGCCGGTAGGCGGGGTTGATGTTGACCATGATCAAGCCGGCTTTCGCCGTGGCAAACTGGGTCAGCACCCATTCGGCGCAATTCTGCGACCAGATGCCGACCCGGTCGCCCGGCTGCAAGCCCAGTTTCAGCAGGCCGGCGGCCAGGCGGTGCACGCGCTGCTGGAATTCCAGATACGTCCAGCGCACGTTCTGGTGCGCCACGATCAGGGCGTCGTGCTGGCCGTAGCGGGCGGCGATGCCGTCCAGGTAAGCGCCTATCGTTTCGCCGATCAACGGCGTCTCGTGGGCGCCATGTACATAACTCATTGCTTGCATGCTGTCTCCAGGGTAACGGCGCGACGCGCTCTTCTTATGGTCATCGACTACAAAAATTATAGCCGCAACCGCAACCGCCCTGCACCAGCTTGCTGTAATGTGCAGGCCAGCACACCCGACATTCACGGCACCATGACAGGCAACACGCAGCACCCGCCCGAACAGGGCTTCATCCTGACCCGCCACTGGCGCGACACGCCCGCCGGCACGGAGGTCGATTTCTGGCTGGCAACGGACGCCGGGCCCCGCCACGTGCGCCTGCCCGTGCAGACGGCCGTCGCCTTTATCCCCATGGAGCAGCAGGAGCAAGCGCAACAGCTGCTGCGCGGCGAGCGCCATGCCGAACTGCGGCCCCTGTCGCTGTGCGATTTTCACCACCGTCCCGTGCTGGGCCTGTACTGCAAGCAATACCGGCATTTGCTGAAGCTGGAAAAGCAGTTGCGCGCGCACGGCATCGACGTGTACGAAGCGGACATCCGCCCGCCCGAGCGCTACCTGATGGAGCGTTTCATTACGGCGCCGGTAACGTTCAGCGCGGAAACAGGGCAGGACGTGCAGCTGAAACCGGCGCCCGGCTACCGGCCAAGCTTGAAACTGGCCTCGCTCGATATCGAGACGACGGCCCATGGCGAGCTGTATTCGCTGGCCCTGGAAGGCTGCGGCCAGCGCCAGGTCTACATGCTGGGGCCGCAAAACGGCGGCGATGAGCTACTCGACTTCGACCTCGAATACTGCGACAGCCGCGCACAGATCCTCGAGCGCCTGAACACGTGGATGGAGCGGCACGATCCGGACGCGATCATCGGCTGGAACCTGGTGCAATTCGACTTGCGCGTGCTGCGCGAACACGCCGAGCGCTACCAGGTACCGTTGAAACTGGGACGCGGCGGCGCCGTGATGGAATGGCGCGAGCATGGCGGCAAGCAAGAGCATTACTTTGCCGCCGCCGCAGGACGCCTGATCATCGACGGCATCGAAGCCTTGCGCTCGGCGACATGGAACTTTTCCTCGTTCAGCCTGGAAAACGTGGCGCAGACCTTGCTGGGTGAAGGCAAGTCCATCGACAATCCCTATCAGCGCATGGCCGAGATCGACCGGCGTTTCCGCGAAGACAAGCCCGCGCTGGCCCGTTATAACCTCAAGGATTGCGAGCTGGTCACGCGCATCTTCGCCAAGACCGAGTTGCTGACCTTCCTGCTGGAGCGGGCCAGCGTGACGGGCCTGGCGGCCGACCGCAGCGGCGGCTCCGTGGCCGCCTTCGAACATTTGTATTTGCCGCTGATGCACCGGCAGGGTTATGTGGCGCCCAACCTGGGCGATATCTCGGGCGAAAACAGCCCCGGCGGCTTCGTCATGGATTCGCAGTCGGGCCTGTACGATTCCGTGCTGGTGCTCGACTATAAAAGCCTGTACCCGTCCATCATCCGCACTTTCCTGATCGACCCCGTGGGCCTGGTGGTGGGCACGGGCGGCGACGAGGCCGATACCGTGCCCGGCTACCGGGGCGCGCAGTTTTCACGCGTAAAACATTGCCTGCCCGCCATCGTGAAACAGGTGTGGCAAGGGCGCGAGACGGCCAAGCGCGAGCGCAACGCGCCGCTGTCGCAAGCGTTAAAGATCATCATGAACGCGTTCTACGGCGTGCTGGGCTCCAGCGGCTGCCGCTTTTTCGATCCGCGCCTGGCCTCGTCGATCACCCTGCGCGGCCACGACATCATGCACCGCACGCGCGAGCTGATCACCGAGCAGGGTTATCAGGTGATCTATGGCGACACGGATTCCACGTTTGTGTGGCTCAAAACAGCGCATACGGATGAAGAGGCGGGCAAGATCGGCCGCGCCCTGGTGGCGCATGTGAACGCCTGGTGGGACGCCCATCTGCGCGAGGAGTTCGGCCTCGAGAATGCGCTGGAACTGGAATTCGAGACGCATTACCGGCGTTTCCTGATGCCCACCATCCGCGGCTCGGAAGAAGGCAGCAAGAAGCGCTACGCGGGCCTCGTGGGCAAGCCCGACGGCAGCGAACAGATGGTCTACAAGGGCCTGGAAACGGTGCGCAGCGACTGGACGCCGCTGGCGCAGCAATTCCAGCAAGCCTTGTACCTGCGCATCTTCCAGCGCGCCGCCTACCAGGACTATGTGCGCGACTACGTGGCGCGCACCGTGCGCGGCGAATTCGACGCTTTATTGGTCTACCGCAAGCGATTGCGCCGCCCGCTCGACGATTACCAGCGCAACGTGCCGCCCCACGTGCGCGCGGCGCGCACGGCCGACGCCTACAACCTGGCGCAGGGCCGGCCGCTGCAATACCAGAACGGCGGCTGGATCAGCTATGTCATCACCGTGGCGGGACCGGAACCGCTGGAAACCCAGCGCTCGCCCATCGACTACCAGCATTACCTGACGCGCCAGCTGCAGCCGGTGGCCGACGCGATACTGCCCTTCCTCGGCGACGATTTTTCGCGCCTCGTGTCGGGGCAGCAGGATTTGTTTTAGATCAATTTTACTGACCTGCGCGGCCAAGCTGAGGTAATATCGGCGCCTGCCGGGCCAGTCCGCGGGCGCTGTGCGCCGGGGCAGCGTAAAATACGCCTTGGCGAAAGAATAAGAGCTGCATGAAGAAGAAGATGCCATTCCAGACGAGAATCATTCGCAAGAAGATTTTCCCCGCTGAAATGGCGCATAATTTCACACTATGTTGAACCAGCGGGCAGCAGCACCAGCCGTCTGCCCTGCTAATTTTTGAATGAATTGACACCATGACCGAGATCACGTCCCTGAGAGACATCCCGCAAAAAAATATCTTCCGCAAGGGCGACACCTTTGTGCTGTTCGGCGAGCTGTTCGGCCGCGGCTATGTGAATGGCTTGCTGGACGAAGCGCGCAAGGCGGGCATGAATATCGTCGGTATGACGGTCGGCCGCCGCGATGAAAACATGGCGCTGCGCCCGCTGAACGCGGAAGAGCTGGCCGAAGCCGAAGCCAACCTGGGCGGCCGCATCATCAATGTGCCGCTGATGGCCGGTTTCGACCTCGACGCGCCCGCCGGCGAACCGACGCCGACGGCCCTGCTGGCCGACATGACCCTGAAAAGCTGGCAGGAAGACAAGCTGGACTGGGCGCAGATCGAACGCTGCCGCGAAGCCGGCATCGCCCGCTTCAGCGCGTCCGTGGCGAAAGCCATGGCCGAACTGGACAGCCTGATTCCTGACGGCAGCAATGTGTATTTCGCCCACACCATGGCCGGCGGCATTCCCAAGGTCAAAGTCTTCCTGGCGATCGCCAACCGCATCTACAAAGGCCGCGGCGAGCGCTTCATGTCTTCGCGCGCCCTGCTCGACAGCGACCTGGGTAAATTGATCCTGATGAACTTCGACGAAGTCACGGCCAACACCCTGCAGCACCTGATCGACGGCAGCGCCGCCATCCGCGCCCGCATCGAGCAAACGGGCGGCCAGGTGCGCTACAGCGCCTACGGCTACCACGGCACCGAGATCTTGATCGACGGCAAATACCAGTGGCAAACCTACAGCAACTACACGCAAGGCCTGGCCAAGATGCGCCTGGAAAACGTGGCCAAGGCCGCGTGGGAAAAAGGCATCAAGGCGACCGTCTTCAATTGCCCGGAAATCCGCACGAATTCCTCCGACATTTTCGTCGGCGTGGAACTGTCGCTGTTCCCCCTGCTCGACGCGCTGAAAAAAGAAGGCGGCGCTGCCTGGGCCGAAGAACAGTGGAAAATCTGCCAGAGCTTGCTGGAAGACGGCGTGTCGCTGCAAGACTTGCTCGACCGTATCGCCGCCTACAACGGCGACGCCACCAGCGTGCAGTTCCGCAACTTCGCCGCCTGGCCGATGGACAACACGCCAGAGCTGGCCGACGTCATGATCGGCACCTCGGACGACATCACCAAGCTGCACAAGGACCGCAAGGAACTGATCACCGATCACCTGAGCTCGCTGGTGCTGGAAGGCACGGGCCCGCTGATGTTCCACACCATGTCGGAGCCGCCAGCGCCCGTCATCTGGCTCAACCACGACATCATCGCGCGTCAGCTGAACTCGGTTCACAACTGAGCTTGAAACTGAGCTTGATGTAGCGCACACAACCGACGGCCCGGCTCATCCCCGGGCCGTCGGCGTTTCTGCGCGTGCTTTATGCGCGCACGATGGACACGCCGCCATCGGCCAGCAGCGCCGTGCCGGTGGTGAAGCTCGAGGCATCGGACGCCAGGTACAGCGCCGAGCGGGCGATCTCGTCCGGCGTAGCCAGACGTTTTAACGCATGCAAGCCCGCCACGAAGGCCAGCGCTTCGGGTGTATTCGCCACTGCGCGCCCCATCGGCGTATCGGTGCCGCCCGGCAGCAGGGCATTCACGCGGATACCCGCCGTGCCATACTCGGCCGCCAGGGCCTTGGTCAAGCCGATCACGCCCGCCTTGCTGGCCGCATACGCGGCCATGCCGGACATGCCCAGCGTATGACCGACAAAGGTCGAGGTAAAAATCAGCGAGCCGCCGCCGCGCGCCGCCATGGCGGGCAGCTGATATTTGGCGGCCAGGAAGGCACTGGTGAGATTGGTGTCGACCGCCGCCCGCCAGTCTTCCAGGGCAACTTCCTGCGTGGGCCCCATGGGTCCCAGGGTGCCCGCATTATTGAAGGCGATATCGAGGCCGCCAAAGCGTTGCAGCGCCAGCGCCACGGCCGCTTGCGCGCATGCCGCGTCGGCCACATCGCCGGCACAGGCCACGGCTTGCGCGCCCCCTTCCGCCAGCTGCGCCACCAGCGCATCGAGTTCCTTCTGCCGCCGCGCCACCAGCACCAGCCGCGCCCCCTCGCGCGCGAACAGGCGCGCCGCCGCATGGCCAATGCCCGAGCTGGCACCCGTGATGATCGCGACCTTATTTTCCAGTTGTAACATTTGCGTCCCCTTCATGTGGATGAAAGGGAAAAGATAGGCCGGCAAGCCAGGCGCGGCACTCCGCTTCTTGCGCTGGAATCGGCATCGTCACAGATTCTGCAGGCTTGGGCAAAACGCACGCCAAGCATAAAACTTGCCAGATTGTGACAAATCAGTGATAATGCGTCTCGCGTTGCCGGGATGGCGGAATAGGTAGACGCACGGGACTCAAAATCCCGCGCTGGAAACAGCGTGCCGGTTCGATTCCGGCTCCCGGCACCACAGAACACTTTAGTTGCACCTGATCAAACCCGCCCATCGCCAGATGCTGCGGGTTTTTTTATGTTTTTTATGTAAACGCCCTGGCCGCGCCCGGTTTGTCGCTCAGCTCGTCGCAGGCCACGCTCCCTCGCTTGCTCCATCCCGCTACCCAAACGGCCGCACGCCAAACAGCACACCGTGCAGCCAGAACGCCAGCAGCAGCCACAGCGCACAGCCCGCGACTATGGCGATCAGGGTGCCTTGGACGGTGCCGCCCTGGTATGCCACGCCGGCCGCGCGGTCGCGCTGCACGGCGGAAACCATATCCACCGACGACCAGACGAGGAAGCCGCCGAACAGCAGCACGTCGGCCACGTTGCCGTTGGCCAGCAGATGCGCGACGGCCCAGAGTTGCGTGCCGAGCAGCATGGGGTGGTGCACCAGGGTCTTGACGCGGTTGCGCGGCACATTGGCCGCCGCCAGCAAAATCAGCGAGAACAGCATCAACAGGCCGCTGGCGTGGCGCAAGCCCATGGGCGGCGTCCACAGCACCTGCGGCTGCTGGCGCGCCAGGGCGTAGCCCCAGATGATCAGGCCCAGGCCGGCAAACGCCACGAGCGAGTACAGCCCCTTCCAGCGCTTTTCGCCGAGGCGAGCCAGCTGGGCGCTGCGCCAGCCGTCGGCGACGATGCGTACCGAGTGCAAGCCCAGGAACAGCAGCAAACCGAGTATCAGCACCGTCATCTTATTCTCCCCCAGTCAATGCCCGCTATCGAGCATACGCGACGCCGTGGCCGGCGCCGTCCGCGCAGATCAACGTTCTTCGCGATAGTAGTCGCAGCCCTCGAACGTGGTGCGCAGCGCCTGCTGCAGCTGGGCGTAGCGCTCGGGCGTCAAGTTGAAACGCACGTCGATCTGGCCGTCGTCATCCATCTGCATGGCGGCCTCGGCATCCATCTGCACGGACAGGCGGTTCGGATGCAGGATCACGGCGTGCATGTGGCCATACCACGCAAATTCCTGGCCGCCATATTCAATATACGGTTCGTCCATGCCCGTAGCGACGTCCTGCTCGTCGTATTCATCGGCGCGCTGCAGCATCAGGTAGACGGGCTCGCCTTTGCCCGCTGGCGCGGCCAGGGTGGTGATCAGGGCGTCGTCTTCATGGATGACGGACAACTCGGTGGCGGTAAATCCTGCGGACATGGCATGCTTTCAACAAATAAATGAATGACGCCACCATAGCGCAAAAGCGCCGCGCACGACATAGGGCGCGGCGAATAAAGCGTGCCGCCCCAGAAACGCATGGCCGCCTATAATTGCCGCTCCAACCAATTCACAGGAGACCGTCTTGACCGCCGCATCGCCCTACACCACCCGCCTGGCCATTCCCTCCATCGCCACCTATCAGCAGCTGCGCGTCGCCGCCGGGCTGAGCGCGAAAACCGCGGAGGCGGCGGCCAAGGGCTTGCCGAATTCCCTGTTTGCCGTGCAAGTGCTGCATGGCGACGAGGTCGTCGGCATGGGCAGGGTCATCGGCGATGGCGGCTGTTTTTACCAGGTCGTCGATATCGCCGTGCTGCCGGCCCACCAGGGCAAGGGCTTGGGCAAGCTGATCATGCGCGAAATCCGCCAGTTCATCGACAGCGACGTGCCGGAAAGCGCGTACGTCAGCCTGATCGCCGATGGCCAGGCGCAAGACCTGTACGCGCAGTTCGGTTTCAAGCATACGGCGCCCGCCTCCGTCGGCATGGAGCTGAAGCGCTAGGCGCCCGATGCCGGTCTGGCTGCTGTGCTGCATGGTGCTGGCGCTGCTGTTGAGCGCTACCGCCTGGCGCGCCGAGCGCGCGCGGCAACGGCGCGGGCGCACGACACGCTGGCTGTGGCTGGCGGCCATCGCCGCGTCCGTCATCTTGCCTCTGGCGTGGCTGCCCGGCGTGCTGAAGGCCATGCCGGCGGAGCAGGCGCAGCTGAAACTGGGCTGGTTTGTCTTATCGAGCGGCATGCTCTTGCTGCTGGCGCTACGCAGCATCTGGCTGCTGTCGCACCAGCGCCGCTGGCAGAAAACATCGCTGCTGGGCACGCCAGTGCACTTAAGCGGCGGCATCGGCCCCTGCGTGGCGGGGCTGCTGCGACCGCGCATCGTGATGCCCGTCTGGCTGCAACTGATTCCTCCCCAACAACAAGCGCTGCTGCTGGCGCATGCACAATGCCGACTGGCCGCGCGCGATCCGCAGTTGCTGGCCCTGGCCTACGCCTTGATCGTGATCATGCCGTGGAATGTGCCCCTGTGGTGGCAGCTGCACCGGCTGCGCTTTGCCATCGAGGTCGATTGCGATGCGCGCATGCTGGCGCACGGCCACGCGCTGCGCGACTATGCCTTCGTCCTGCGCCGGCACGGCCAGTATTATTCGGGCTTGACGGGCGCCTCGCCCATCGTGCTGAACGATCCGCTGGCGCTGCGCCGGCGGCGTCATCTGATGGCCAGATTTACCCGGGACCGGGCGGCGAACTTGCTATAGTAGCGGCAACGCCGCGCGGCATGCCCGCGATCCCGGCTTCCCCCTTAGAAATCAGAGAGATACCATGCTTTACCTGCTTGCCATCGTGATCGTCATCGCCCTGCTGTACTACGTCTTCAGCGGCCGCACGCCCGTCAAACCGCTGCACAAGCCGCTCGTGTCCGTGCGCCAGTACGTGCCGGCGATCCCTGCGGGCGCACCGGCGCACCACTGGAGCGACGAGGGGCGCTTTGCGTCGGAAGTGGAAAACGAAGCGATGTACCAACCCGCCATCGCCAGGCTGGCCGGCGAACACGGCCCCGGCAACGCGGAAGAAAAATGCCTGGCCCTGCTCGTCTGCGACGATGCCAACCCGTTCCAGGACAAGGCCATCGCCGTCTTCATCGACGGCCTGCTGGTGGGCTACCTGTCGCACAACGACGCCCTGCGCCTGCGCCGCAACCTGGGCCGCATGGATCTGGTGGGCCAGCTGACCTCGTGCGACGCCGTCATCCGCGGCGGCGGCCTGTGGAACGGCAAGCGCCTGTCGTACGCCGTCTGGCTGGACTTGCAGCCGTACAACTAATGATCGCTATAGCGCGCGCGCCAGCCTGACGGCCCGCGTGGCGATAAAGCTGGGCAGGAATTTTTCAATTTCAAAGCGCGGGTGGGGATGCATTTCCTCGTGGTAACCGGCCAACACGAAGCCCGCCGCCAGCTGGCCGCCGATCTGGCTGTCCAGGCCGTGGCCGAAGACCAGCGCCTCGCCCTTTTCCATGCGCGCCGCCAGCGCATCGGCATCCATATCCTCCACATCCGAATACGGCAGCACGAAACGGGGCCGTATCAAGCCCTGCTGTGCCCATTGCGGATCGCGGTCGCCGATGAACACCGCCGGGTTGAAGAAACTGCTCAGCAGCACGCCGCCATCGGCCAGCACGCGCGCGCATTCGCGCCACACGGGGGCGATATCGGGCACGTACTGGTTCGACACGGGGTGGATGATGACATCGAAGCTGGCGTCGGCAAAGCAGGCCAGATCGCGCATATCGCCCTGGACGGTGGCCAGTTGCAAGCCGTCGCGTTCGGCCACCATGCGGTCTTGCGCCAGTTGCTGTTCAGACAGATCGAAGACGGTGACGTGCGCGCCGGCGGCAGCCAGCACGGGCGCCTGCTGCCCGCCGGCACCGGCCAGGCACAGGATGCGCTTGCCGCGCACCTCGCCCAGCCAGCCGGCCGGCAAGGGACCGGGCGTCAGATGGATTTGCCACTGCCCGGCACGGGCCGCGGCGATGGTGGCGCTGTCGACGGGCTGCGACCACGGGCTGTTCCGTGCAGCCTGGGCATCCCAGGCTTGCTGATTGTGCTGCAAGAAGTTGTTACCGTTATTACCTAAAGGCATCGTCATCCTTTCAGAAAAACAGGACGCGAATGTAGCATGACTCCAGGCAAGGCGCCACACTGCGCGTGCTGGCCGAAAAGAATACGAGAAGGCCTGGAAGCCCGAGAAGTGAACTCCCGCCACGGCCAGCGTTGTTGCGTCACACAAGGAAGTGCCGGACAGATGGCGCCGGCGCCGATGCAGACCACTGGAAGGGCAAGGAGTTCAAGGCCATTATGGCTGGTGGCGGACCCCGCATTTTGATGCATATCAAACAGCTCGCAATCTCCTGGCTATCGCCTTGCGAAAGGCCCTCGCCCGTGTTTTTTTGACCCACGTCAAGCCCCGCATAAGAAAACCGCCCGCCGGCACGGCAATGCTGGACTTGCCCGTGTTGCCGTTCTAGCCTTGTTGCCACCCTGACTAGCGAATGACACCATGGCTTACAAATCCATCCTCGTCCACGCCGACCTGTCGCGCCATGCGCCGCAGCGCGTCGCCATCGCGGCGCGGCTGGCGCACACGCACCAGGCGCACCTGATCGGCGCCGCCATGACGGGCGTATCGCGCTTTACCCTGGAAAACAACCGCGGCATGCGCGGCGGCGCCGTGGCGGCGCAAATTACCGCCCTGCACGGACAGGCGGAGCAGGCGCTGGCCCAGTTTGAAACGCTGGCGCGCCAGGCGGGCGCCGTTTCGCTCGAGCGGCGCCTGATCGAAGACCACGAGGATGGCGGCCTGGCCGTCAGCGCCCGCTACAGCGACTTGACGGTGCTCAGCCAGCACGACGCCAGCGAAGCGCTGCCCGGCGCCATGAGCGACCTGGTGCCCTACGTCATGCTGAACGCGGCCCGTCCCGTGCTGATCGTGCCGCGCAGCGGTCAATTCGCGCAAGTGGACAACACCGTGGTGGTGGCCTGGGATGGCAGCATGGAAGCGACGCGCGCCGTCGGCCACGCCCTGCCCCTGCTGCGCGCGGCGCGCCTGGTGGTGCTCGCCCTGCTGCACCCGCCGGCCGGCCACGCACAGCCGGCCCGCCATCCGGGCGCCGACATCGCCGCCTACCTGAGCCGCCATGGCGTGCCCGTCGAGGTGCGCCCCGCCGTCACCACGGGCGACGTCGGCGCGGCGCTGCTGGCCATGACGGCCGAAGTGCATGCGGACCTGCTGGTCATGGGCGGCTACGGCCACGCCCGCTTCCGCGAAATCCTGCTGGGCGGCGTGACGGAAACGGTGCTGCGCCAGATGACCTTGCCCGTGCTGATGGCGCACTGAGGTCCCGCGCGCCACGTTCTGTTGCACAATGGCTATACTTGCCTTATTTTCCATATCAAGGCAATGTAGATGAAGCAACAAATGATCAATTGGGGCAGCAGCCTGGCGCCGTTCGGCAGTGAACTGCTGTGGACCGCCCTGCCATCGATGCTGCTGTATGGCATGCTCGGCTTTGTGCTGGCGCTCGGCATCTGCTACCAGCTGGCCAGAAAATGCCTGCTCGTGCGCCGTCCGCGCGCCTGGCATGTGGCCGCCAAGCTCAGCTATGTGTTGATCCTGCTCGCGCTGCCGCTCCTCGGCGGCGGGTTTGGCGCCGTGCACAGCGCACACCGCATGGTCAACCAGGCCCTCGAGCGCGACCTGCAGCCGGTGGTCGAAGCGCAGATGCCGGCGCTGCGCGTCTACCTGGAGCAGCAGGTCAAGCTGATCGCCCCGGGCCAGCCCATCAGCGTGCGCAGCCTGCTCGAACCCTACGTGCAAGGCATGTATTACCAGCCCACGTCCAGCAGCTACTGGGAACGCAGCAAGGCGCGCTGGATCAATGAATTCATCCTGCGCCGCGGCAGCGTGCTGCTGACGCAAGTGCTGCAGGAACAGCTGATCGCCAGGGTCGGCCTGCTCGGCGAAGCGCTCAAGGGCGCCAACTTCCGTGGCCAGGCGACGGGCGAGCTGGCCGCGCTGGGCACCGACCTGGCCGTGCGCCTGACCACCGACGTGGCGCGCCAGGCCGACTTCAGCAAACTCGACAAGTCAGTGCCGATGATTTTCGTCGACGCCATCAAGCGCCAGGCCGGCGCGTATTTCAACTCGCTCAAGATCACGCTGGCCCTGTTCGCGCTGGTCGCGCTGCTGCTGGTATGGGGCGAGATCATGCTGTACCGCCACTATTACCTGCGCCGCCAGCCGGCCGCCACGGCCCTGCCCGTCCCACCGACGTAAAAAAGCCGCCCCTCCTTGCGGATGGGGCGGCTTTTCATGTGCAGCTAACGCTTAGACCTTACGCTGGGCCACTGCGTCGACCACGCACAAGGCCGTCATGTTGACGATGCGGCGCACGGTGGCCGATGGCGTCAGAATGTGCACGGGCTTGGCGCAGCCGAGCAGGATCGGACCCACGGCGATGCCGTTGCCGGCCGCCGTCTTCACCAGGTTGTAGGCGATGTTGGCCGATTCGATGTTCGGCATGACGAGCAGGTTGGCGTCGTTCTTCAGTGCCGAATTCGGCATGATCTTTTGACGCAGCTTGCTGTCGAGGGCCGTATCGCCGTGCATTTCGCCGTCGATTTCCAGGTCCGGCGCACGTTCCTTGACGATGGCCAGGGCGGCGCGCATCTTTTGCGCCGAGGCGCTGTCGCTGGAACCGAAGTTCGAGTGCGACAGCAGGGCCGCGCGCGGCGACAGGCCGAAACGGGTCATCTCTTCGGCGGCCATGATGGTGATCTCGGCCAGCTGCTCGGCGTCCGGGTTTTCATTGACGTGCGTGTCGACCATCACCAGCTGGCGCTCCGGCATGATCAAGACGTTCATGGCCGCATACACGTTGCTGCCGGCGCGCTTGCCCAGCACCTGGTCGATGTATTTCAGGTGCAGCTGGGTGGTGCCGAAGGTGCCGCAGATCATGCCGTCCGCGTCGCCCTTGTGGATCATCATCGAGCCGATCAGGGTGTGGCGGCGGCGCATTTCCAGCTTCGCGTATTCCTCGGTAACGCCCTTGCGGCTGGTCATGGCGTAGTACGTGTTCCAGTAATCGCGATAGCGCTCGTCGAAGTCCGGGTTGATGACGTCGAAATCGACGCCTTGCTTGAGACGCAGGCCGAACTTCTGGATGCGCGCTTCGAGCACGGGCGGACGGCCCACCAGGATGGGACGCGCCAGTTTTTCATCGACCACCACTTGCACGGCGCGCAGCACGCGCTCTTCTTCGCCTTCGGCGTAGACGATGCGCTTGAGTTCGGCTGGCGTGGATTTGGCCATCAGGAACAGCGGCTTCATGAAGGTGCCGCTGCGGTAGACGAATTGCTGCAGGCTGTCCGCATACGCCTGCAAGTCCTTGATCGGACGCGTGGCGACGCCGGAATCCTCGGCCGCCTTGGCCACGGCCGGCGCGATCTTGATCAGCAAACGCGGATCGAAGGGCATCGGGATCAGGTATTCAGGGCCGAACGACAGGTTGCTGATGCCGTAGGTGGTGGCGACGATGTCGGACTGCTCGGCATGCGCCAGGTCGGCGATCGCGTGCACGACGGCGATTTCCATCTCGCGCGTGATGGTGGTGGCGCCGCAATCGAGGGCGCCGCGGAAGATGTACGGGAAGCACAGCACGTTGTTGACCTGGTTCGGATAGTCCGAACGGCCCGTGGCGATGATGGCGTCGCTGCGCACGGCCTTGACTTCTTCCGGCAGGATTTCCGGATTCGGGTTGGCCAGCGCCAGGATCAGCGGGTTCGGCGCCATCTTGCGCACCATGTCCTGTTTCAGCACGCCCGCGGCGGAAACGCCGAGGAAGATGTCGGCGTCCGGGATGACTTCGCCCAGGGTGCGCAGCGGCGTGTCTTGCGCGAAGCGTTCCTTGTCCGGATCCATCAGTTCCGCGCGGCCCTTGTAGACGACGCCGGCCAGATCGGTGACGTAGATGTTTTTCAGGGGGAAGCCCAGGTCGACGATCAGGTCCAGGCAGGCCAATGCCGCCGCGCCCGCGCCCGAGACCACCAGCTTGCAGTCCTCGATCTTCTTGCCGACGGCTTTCAGGCCGTTCAGGATGGCCGCGCCGACGATGATGGCGGTGCCGTGCTGGTCATCATGGAAGACGGGAATCTTCATGCGGTCGCGCAGCTGGCGCTCGATGTAGAAGCACTCGGGCGCCTTGATGTCTTCCAGGTTCACGCCGCCGAAGGTCGGTTCCAGCGACGCGATGATGTCGACCAGTTTATCGGGATCCGATTCGTTGATTTCGATGTCGAAGACGTCGATGCCGGCGAATTTCTTGAACAGCACGCCCTTGCCTTCCATCACCGGCTTGGCGGCCAGCGGGCCGATATTGCCCAGTCCCAGCACGGCCGTGCCGTTGGTGATGACGGCCACCAGGTTGCCGCGCGCCGTGTACTTATAGGCATTCGCCGGATCGATGACGATTTCTTCGCACGGTGCCGCCACGCCTGGCGAGTAGGCCAGTGCCAGGTCGCGCTGGTTGGTCAGTTGTTTGGTCGGCGTCACGCTGATTTTGCCGGGGCGCGGGCACTCGTGATACTCGAGTGCGGCCAAGCGCAATTGTTGACGCAATTCTTCTTTTTTATCAGATGACGAATCCATGCTGTGCTGCCTTCCTGTTTGGTCGATCGGGTGTTCCGGATTTTATCAGACCGATTCTTTCAATTAGCTAGGTATTTTCCGCTAGCCACAGTCTGATATCACGAAAACGCATAACCTAGCATTGTAAGGCCGTCCGGCGGCACAAACGTCCTGAACAGGAAAAACTATCAAATTTTAGATTTCAATTAGTTTTTATGATCAGTCGCCGGGAGCACGCCACAGCGGCAGCGCGGCGACGGCGCGCTCGAGATCGTCCATGTCGTCGTCACCCAGGCTGGTGTCAAATGGGGCGGACAGGATGCGGCGCATCAGGGCCAGGCGCGTCGTCGCTTGCTCCTCGTCGATGAAGCGCGTCGTCTCCGCGCAATACCGGGCGCGGCGCAGGGCATCGGCGCCGTCATCGTCGCCGTCGGGATAATAATGGCGGCCGATGTTATGGAGCGATATCAACAAAAATTCGATCTCGCGCAGGATGCGCAGCGCATCCTCGCCGGACAGCACGATGCGGCGGTTGGCGGGCAGCAGGGACGGCGGCGCGGCGCGCTTATTCGAAATTGTCATCGATCAGGAAGCCGTAATCGTCATCGATCAGCATTTGCAGATACGCGTCGAAGCTGTCGGCGATGACCTGGTAGCTATCAGGATCGTGCAGGAAGCGCACGACCTGCCCCACCTTGCCCGACGCCGTGGGCGTGAAATCGACATACAGGCGCGAGGAGCCGCCATTGTTCATGCAATGCGAAAAGCACAGGCGCTGGCCCTGCTGGATGCCCGCGTCGATGCGGGTGTCGACGATGCCGGGGTCGTCTTCCAGGTAATGGCCGTAGATATCGGCGATGCTGCGCTGGTTCGCTTGCCGGTCTTCCAGGATCTGTTCGACGGAACTCAGGTAATACGGATACTCGAACACGTCCGAGCCCAGCATGTACACCAGCACCATGCCGCCGGGATACTCCTGGTAATAGGTGCCGTTGTACTGGCCCAGCAGGCGCAGCAGGCTGTCCGGGCACAGCGGATAGGCCTGGCGCAAGCTGGCCAGTTGCATCGCGCTGGCGCCGCTGGCCAGCGCCAGCTCCGCCAGCGGCTCGGGCGGCATGGCCTGGCGCAAGCCGGCTAAATAGTGGTCGACGATGTTCATAGCCGAAATATATCAGCTGGCCGATACGCCATGCGCACGCTAGCGCGCACCGGCCAGCCGCGCCCCCGGCGCGAAGCGCACGGCGATCAGCAGCAACAGCACGACGCCCCCCGCCATCACCATCCACGCCTGGGCCAGGCTGGACGAATGCTGGCGGATCAGGCCGGCGATGAAGGGCATGCTGCTGGCGATGATGTAGCCGCCGCCCTGGACGAAGCCCAGCAAGGCGCCGGCGCCGGCCGGGTCACGCACGTGGTCCATGCTGACGATCAGCGACAGGGGAAACAGGGCGCCGATGCCGCAGCCGAGCAGGATCACGGCGGGAATGGCCAGCTGCGCGGGCGCCACGATCAGGCAAGCCAGGCCGGCCAGCACTGCCAGCAAGACCGACAATAACAGGATGCGGCGGTCGGGAAAGCGGTGGATGATGCTGGAAATCACCAGTCCCGCCAGCACTTCCACCAGGGTCAGGCCACCGAGCAGCAAGCCGCTGTCGGCCGCGCTCCAGCCCAGTTCCGTATAAAACGGCGGCAGCCAGGCCAGCACCAGCGTGTACGCCCCCGTGCCGATGCCAAAGAACACCATCAGCAGCCAGGCGCGGCGGCTGCCCACGGGCAGGCTGGCGCCCGCGCCGCCGGTCACCTCCACGCGCGAGGCGGCGGCGCGGCGCCACAGCAGCGCGGCGGCCACGGCGGGCAGCGCCCACAGGGCCAGCAGCGCTTGCCAGCCCCAGCTTTGCGCCAGCGGTGAGGCGGACGCGGCGGCAATGGCCGCGCCGCCCATGATGCCCGTCGTATAAAAGCCCATCAACTGGCCCGCCCGTTCGGGGAAATGGCGCTTGATGAAGGCCGGCAGCAAGGCCTGCACCAGCGCGATGCCCAGGCCGCCCAGCGCCGCCGTGGCGATCAGGCCGCCGCTGCCGTGCAGGGGCCAGCGCAGCGCGCAGGCGGCAGCGATGATGGCGATGCCGAGTCCGATGCCGCGCGCCACGCCCAGGCGGCGCTGCAGCTGGGCGCCCGCCAGCGCGCACACGCCCATGGCGAACACGGGCACGGTGGTCAGCAAGCCCGCGTCGGCATTGCTGAGGCCCGTGCTGGCCTGGATGCTGTCGAGCAAGGGACCGATGGCGGCCAGGATGGGGCGCAAATTCAGGCCCAGCAGGATGATGGCGGCCACCAGCAGGGCGGACGAGGGCAGCGGGGAAGAGACGGGGCGTTCAACAGGCATGGCAGAGTAGTCCTTGCCTCGCAGGGAGGCACATGGTTTAATGCGTGACATAATCACTTGATGAAAAGTATCTTAACATAAAGATAGAAATCTATCTTGAGGTCGAGATAAATGCATACCCCATGACAACTCCCCCGCAAGAACACACGCGCGCGCAATTTGCCGCCGCACAATGGCAGCGCGAGCTGCCGCAGATGGATACGCGCGCCATGCAGCTGGTGGGACAGCTGGGCACGGTGGCGCAGCTGATGGCGCGCGACTGGCTCAATCCCCTGTTCGCCGAACACGGCTTGCAGCCGGGCGAATTCGACGTGCTGGCGACATTGCGCCGCTCGGGCGCGCCCTACAGCCTGACGCCGACGGCCCTGTACGAGGCGGCCATGCTGTCTTCGGGCGGCATGACCAACCGCATCGACCGGCTGGAAGCGGCCGGCCTGATCGAACGGCAGAAGCACCCGACGGACCGGCGCGGCGTGCTGGTGGCCCTCACGCCCCAGGGACTGGCCTTGATTGAAAAGCTGGTGCTGCTGCATGTGGAGAACGAGCGCGCCATGCTGTCGGCCTTGAACGCGGACGAGCAGCGCCAGCTCGACCAGTTGCTGGCCAAGCTGCTGCACGGCATGGCACAGGCGAAGAAGGGCTAAGCAGCGAGCAGCTGCGCCAGCTCGCGCAGCGCTGCATTGCCGCGCCGGGCCAGGCGCTGCAGGTCGGCAGGATCGCGGCTGTCGTACAGGGCCTGGACATGGCCCACGCTGGCCGCGCGCAAGTCGATATCGCTGTCGCGGTCTGGAAGCTCGGCGTCGGCCACGTGCCCCTCGACCAGGGTCAGATAATAATGGCGGGGCTTGCCGCGCAAATTGGCGGCAAACTGCAGCACCAGGCCGCTGTCGAACAGCAGGGCGCCGCTGCGGCCGCCCTGTTCCAGCAGCACGCGAAACGCGGGCAAGGGCTGCCGCGCCGCGCGCAGGAAGCCGGCCAGGCGCACCTGGTAACCGAGGTCCAGGCCATTCGCGCCCAGCTGGCCGCGCTGCAGATACGCCTTGAACGACGCCTGCACGGGCCGCTTGCCCCTGCGGAACAGGCGCTCGTCCTCGTACAGGCACAGCTGGCCGCCGTCGCTGATGGCGTCGAAGCCGCGCGCCGCCAGCTCCTGCGCCTCAAAGGTGGCCAGGCCGACGGCTTGCGGGTCGCGCAGCCAGCCGTGGTCGAGCCAGGATTGCAGTAAGTCGTGAATATCGGAAAGGGGCATGGCAAGTTGCTCGGCAGTGACAAAGGCCTGTATTGTAGGCCAGCCTATAATAGCCGGGCCACACCATCATTCAACGAACAGACCACGCCATGGCCCCACACGACGCGCTTTCCGAATTCGACCTGATCAAACACTATTTCGTGCGCCAGCGCCCCGGCCGCGCCACCCTGGGCATCGGCGACGATTGCGCGCTGATGACGCCAGCGGCCGGCAAGCAGATCGCCATCTCGTCGGACATGCTGGTCGAGGACCGGCACTTCTTTGCCGGCGCCGACGCCCGCATGCTCGGCCACAAAAGCCTGGCCGTGAACCTGTCCGACCTGGCCGCCATGGGCGCGCGTCCCGTGGCATTCACGTTGGCCCTGGCCCTGCCGCAAGCGGAACGCGCCTGGCTGGCCGGCTTTGCCGACGGCCTGTTCGCGCTGGCCGACGCGTTTGATTGCGAACTCATCGGCGGCGACACCACCAAGGGGCCCCTGAATATCTGCATCACCGTGTTTGGCGAACTGGCGCCGGGCCAGGCCCTGCGCCGCAGCGCGGCCGTGGCGGGCGACGACATCTGGGTCAGCGGCACCCTGGGCGACGCGCGCCTGGCACTGGCCGGCTACCGCATGGAACAGGAATTATCGCCATCCGACCTGGCCACTGCAGGCGCGCGCATGCACACACCGACGCCGCGCGTGGCGCTCGGTTGCGCGCTGGCCGAAGCGGGCCTCGCGCATGCCGCCATCGACATTTCGGACGGCCTGGTCGGCGACCTCGGTCACATCTTGAAAGCGTCGCGCGTGGGCGCCACCCTGGACGTCGACGCCCTGCCGGCCGGCCCCGTGCTGGCGCGGCAGGAAACAGGCCTGCGCCGCCGCTACACGGCCGCCGGCGGCGACGATTATGAACTGTGCTTCACGGCGCCCGCATCGTCGCGCGACGCCATCGCCGCACTGGCGATCAGCTGCGGCACGCCCGCCACGCGCGTGGGCCGCATCGAGACGCATGCAGGCTTGCGGCTGGTGGATGCGGCCGGACAGCCGCTGGATTTACAACTGAGCTCGTTCGACCACTTCAGCGACTGAGCTAGCGCACCGCCACGCGCGCCAGCCCCGGCTGGTTCACCATCCAGTAGTGCTGGAAGGCCAGGCGGATGTTGTCGCGCAGCTGGATGTCGTCCCACGGCTTCGTATAAAAACGGTAGATGGCGCCCCGGTTGATCGAGTCGAGCACGGCTTCCAGGCCCGTGTAGCCGGACAGGATGATGCGGATGGTTTCCGGGTACAGCTCTTTTACTTTGCTGAGGAATTCCGTGCCGCTCATGCTCGGCATGCGCTGGTCGCAGACGATGACGTGCACCCGGTGCAGGGCCAGCATTTCAAACCCTTCGGCCGGCGTGCTGGCCGTGAGGATCTGGTAGCCCTCGGGACGGAACAGGCGGTGCAGCGACGACAGCACGTTGACGTCGTCGTCGACGATGAGCAGGGTTTGCGCCGGCTGGGCGGCCGGGTCGTGGCCAGGCGGCAGGCCGGCGCCCGCGGCGATCATCTGCCCCAGTTCCAGCGCCGGCAGGGCGCGGCTGAAATAAAAGCCCTGGATTTCGTCGCAGCGGTTGCGCCGCAGGTATTCGAGCTGCGGGCGCGATTCCACGCCCTCGGCCACCACGCTCAGTTTCAGGCTGTGCGCCATGCTGACGATGGCCAGCGCGATGGCCGCGTCGTTCGGGTTGCTGGTGATGTTGCGCACGAAGGCGATGTCGATTTTCAGCTTGTCGATAGGGAAGCGCTGCAGATACGCGAGGCTCGAGTAACCGGTGCCGAAATCGTCGATGGCCACCTTCACGCCGATCTTCTTCAATTTTCCCAGCACGACGATGGTGCGCTCGGCGTTCGACATCAGCGCCGTTTCCGTCAGTTCCAGCTCCAGCAGCTCGGGCGCCACGTTGTGCCGCGTCAGCGCGCGCGTCACTTCGCCTTCCAGGTCGCCTTCGGCAAACTGGCGGCTCGACACGTTCACGGCCACGTGCACGGGGCCCACTTCGCTGTCGCGCCACTCGGCGATCTGGCGGCAGGCGGCCTGGATCACCCAGGCGCCCACGCGCACGATCAGGCCCGTGTCTTCCAGCACGGGCACGAATTCGGCCGGCGCCACCAGGCCGTAGCCGGGGCGGCGCCAGCGCAGCAGCGCTTCCACGCCGCTGATGCGGCCCGTGCGCAAATCCACCTTCGGCTGGTAATACAGGATGAATTGCTCGTGTTCGAGCGCATGGCGCAGCGCCAGTTCCAGGTCCAGGCGCGCCAGCACCTGCACGTTCATGCCGGCCGTGAAAAAGCGGTAGCCGTCGCGGCCCGCCTGCTTGGCGCCGCCCATGGCCGTATTCGCGTACTTGATCAGCGTTTCCGGGTCGGTGGCGTCGTCCGGATACATGGCGATGCCGATGCTGGCCGTCAGGGTGGCCGCGTGGCCGCGCAAGTCGAATGGCGCGCGCAGGGCTTCGCGCACCTGGTTGGCCACGGCCACGGCTTCCTGCTGGTTGCGGCTCATGGTCAGTATCAGCGCGAATTCGTCGTTGCCCAGACGCCCCACCGTGTCGCGCAGGCGCACGCATTCGACCAGGCGGTTGCTGAACTGGCGCAGCAGTTCGTCGCCCAGCGCCGCGCCCAGGGTGTCGTTGATGCTTTTGAAGCGGTCCAGCGCGATGAACAGCACCACGATGCGCCAGCTTTTTTCCTGCGCCAGTTCGACGGCCTGGGCCAGGGTCTGGTAGAACAGGCTGCGGTTCGGCAGCCCCGTCAAGCCATCGTAATGGGCCAGGTGCTTCAGGCGCTCCTGCGCCTGGCGCCGCTCGCTGATGTCGCGCGCCACGGCGATCAGCAGCAGGCCGCCCGCAGCCTGCCCGCCCATCACGGGCGCCTGCGCATACCAGTGCCAGCCCAGCTCCACGGGTATCAGGCTCAGGTCGCGCCGCACCAGTTCGCATTCCGTCACTTCCGTGGCCAGGTGGGCCGGGCCGCCCGGCAGCGCGGCCAGCGGCGGGGCCGGCGGCGACGGCAGCAGGCTGCCGGGCGCCAGCGCCAGCAGTTCGGCGCGCGCATAGCCGAGCAGGCGGCACGCGCCGTCGTTGACGTCGACCAGGGTCATGCCCAGCACGTCGACGAGGAAGATGGCGTCCGTGGTGGCGTCCATGGCGCCGCGAAAGCGCTGCAGTTCGGCCGTGCGCTGGCTCACCGTGCGTTCGAGCAAGGTGTTGTAGTGGCGCGCGGCGCGGTGCAGCAGCCGCACTTCAAGCATGTTGCGGATGCGCGTGAGCACTTCGAGCGCGTCGAAGGGCTTGCTGATGAAGTCGCGCGCGCCCGCTTCCAGCGCCGCCAGTTTGGCGTCCGGGTCGGCGGCGATCACCAGCACGGGCAGATAGCCTTCCAGCTCCAGCGGACGCAAGGCATCCATCACCTCATAGCCGCTCATGCCGGGCATCACCAGGTCGAGGATGATCAGGTCGAACTGGTGCCGCTGGTGCAGGCCGGCCACGGCGCGCGCGTCGAGGGTGCTGCTGATGGCCGTGTAGCCGCCGCTTTGCAGCAAATGCTCGAGCAGACGCAAATTGACGTCCTGGTCGTCGACGATGAGAATTTTCGCCGCATAGATATCGGCCTGGCTGATCATGGCGCGCCTGTTCCCTTCTGCCGGCGCTGCTGCGCCACATAGGCCAGGGTGCTGTTGATCGCCTCGGTAAATTCATCGAGGTTGATCGGCTTGGTCAGGTAGCGGTAAAAGCCCAGCGCCATGCTGCGCTCGACGTCGCCCGGCATGGCGTTGGCCGTCAGGGCGATGACGGGAATGTGCGCCGTGCGGGGATCGGCGCGCAGCAGCTTCAGCGCTTCCGTGCCGTTCACGTGCGGCAGATTGATGTCCATCAGGATCAGCTGCGGCAGGTGCGTGCGCGCCATTTCCACGCCCAGGCGGCCATCCGTGGCCGTCAGCAGCTGCAATTGCGGGCAGTAGCGGACGATTTCCTCGACCAGGGTCAGGTTGGCGGGATTGTCTTCCACGTACAGCAAGGTCACGGGGGCGCTGTGATCGAGCAGCGCCCCGGCCAGGTCGGGCCGCGGCAAGGCCAGCAGGTCGGGTGCGGGCAAGGCGTCGACCACGCGCAGCTCGATCCAGAAGGTGCTGCCCTCGCCGGGCGCGCTGCTCACGCCGATGCTGCCATCCATCAGCTCCACCAGGCGCTTGGTGACCACCAGGCCGATGCCGCTGCCTTCTTCCGTGCCGCCCTCCTGCCCCAGCCGGTTGAAGGGCTGGAACAGCAGCGCCACCTGTTCGCCGTCCAGGCCCACGCCCGTATCGCGCACGCTGATGCGCACCCGTCCGTCCGCCTGCGGCGCGCAATCGATGGCCACCTGCCCCTGCTCGCGGTTGTACTTGAGCGCATTCGACAGCAGGTTCAACAGAATCTGCTTGAGGCGCGTGCGGTCGGCCAGCACGTTCAGGGGGCAAGCGTCGGGAAAGGTCATGCCGATGCCGCGCTGGCTGGCCAGCGGCGCGATCATGTCGCGGCACTCCTGCAAGATGGCGTCCAGGCCCACCGGTTCGAGCGACAGGCTGACGGTGCCCGATTCCACCTTCGCCAGGTCGAGGATTTCATTGATCAAGGTCAGCAGGTGGCGCCCCGATTTCAGGATATGCCCGGCGAACTCCTTCTTTTGCTCCAGGGTCGACGGCAGGCGGTCGGAACTGAGGATTTGCGCGAAGCCCAGGATGGCGTTGAGCGGCGTGCGCAATTCATGGCTCATCGACGACAAAAACGCCGACTTGGCATAGTTGGCGCTGCGCGCCTCTTCCATCGCCATGGCCAGTTCGCCATTCGTCATTTCCAGCTGCATCGTGCGCTCGTGCACGCGTACTTCCAGCTCCTGGTTCAGGCGCATGACTTCCTGCTGCGCCTGGGTGCGCTGCTCGCCCTCGCGCGCCAGCTCGCCGTTCGAGCGCTCCAGCGCCTGCGTGCGCAGCTCGATCTCGGCCAGCATCTTGTTGAAGGAATCGACCAGCTGCGCCACCTCGTCGACGCTGAGCTTGCGCGCGCGGCGCGAGTAGTCGCCCGTCTCGATCACTTCGCGCGCCACGTCGGCGATGTCGAGGATGGGCTGCGTGATGACGAAATCGAGGCGGCGCAGCAGCAGCAAGGCCACCAGCAGCGCCAGCACCGTCACGCCCAGCGCGATGGCCAGGTAATCGGCCGTGCGGCCTGCCAGCTCGTAATCGGCGCGCAGATACACGGTGCCCAGCAGCTCGCCATTGTCGACGATGGGCTTGAACAATTCGACGGATTTGCCCGCGATGCTGACGCCTTCCTTGCCCGCCTTCGCCGGCAGCTCGCCCAAGCGTTCATTCGCGCGGTAGCTGGCAAACAGGCTGCCGTCGGCCTTGTACAGGGCGCCGGCCGTCACGCGCGGGCGGATGCGCATCAGATTGAGGTTTTCCAGCGCCAGGCGCTCGTCGTCGAAGGCCAGCGCGGCCGAACTCATGTGCCCGAGCAGTTCGGCCTGGGTACTGATGTCGGCCACCAGATTGCGGTGGTAGGCGCGCAAGTCGTAGGCGACGATGGTGGCCAGCGAAATGACGAGCGCCACCAGGGTGGTCAGCAAGACCACCGACATCAGCTTGTGGCGGATGGAACGCAGTCGTATCATCTAGGCGCCTCCCGTCTGCACGCGGTAGGCGGCCAGCAGCATGCGCGCGCTGATGCGGATATGCGCCTGCGCCACGGGTTTCAGCGCCACGTCGAAGCGCACCTTGTCTTCGGCCATCACAAAATTGATCATGCTGCCCATCGCGTAGACCTCATCCGAATCGGACACCGTCAGCAACGCCAGGCCACGGCTGGCGGCCAGCATTTCCTGCAGCGCCATTTTATCCAGCGCGCCCAGGTACAGCACGTGCAGTCCGGCCAGCGCGTCGCCGCGGCGCACTTTTTTCACCTGCACGGCGCGGCCGTTGACGCTGTGCCCGGCCACGCTCTGTTCGAGCTGCTCGGCCAGCGCATCGGCGCCCGCCACGCCGATCACCAGCGGGGAGTCGGGCCGGGCAAAGCTGCCGTCGGGCCACTCGACATAGCCGGCAAACTTGTACAGATATCCGGCCTTCACCTGGCGTTCCAGCTCCCCCGGCACCTGCGCCCGCGCATCGGCGCACAGCACGCCCAGGAGCAGCATTAGCCAGCCCCAGCGCAGGGAGCGGCGAGCAGCGCCGCGCACAGGGCGGCGCAGGGGGCCAGGATGACGCCACCAGGTCCAGTTCAGAATTGCCATGACAACCGAGTAAAGATAATGCATATGAAGGCGCGGCACCATGCCGCCTGCCTGTTCGAGCGATGCGCACCAGGGTGGCGCAGCGACAGAGCGCCTGCCGGCCCGAAGTGGTAGCAAATGTATAAAAGAGTGTACGCATTTTCGCTGTGACCGGGGAAAGTTTCTTTTACCGTCGGCCATGCTACAGTCTTGCCACCATTTTCACCGCACACAGGAGCCATCCATGAGCAAGGAACTCGTCCCCCTCTCCACCGCCGTCGGCCTGGCCTTGCAGGCGAAAGGCCTGTTGCTGGCCACGGCCGAATCGTGCACGGGCGGCGGCGTGGCGCAGGCCGTCACCGATATCTCGGGCTCGAGCGCCTGGTTCGAACGGGGCTTCGTCACCTATTCCAACGGGGCCAAGACCGGCATGCTGGGCGTGCCCGCCGAACTGATCGCCGCACACGGCGCCGTCAGCGAGGAAGTGGCGGCCGCCATGGCGCAAGGCACCCTGGCCCACAGCGAGGCCCAGGTGGCCGTCTCGACCACGGGCATCGCCGGCCCCACGGGCGGCGTGCCGGGCAAGCCCGTCGGCACCGTTTGCTTCGGCTGGGCCATGGACGGGCGCGTGCAGACGCAGCGGCTGGTGTTCGCGGGCGACCGGCAGGCCGTGCGCGAGCAGGCGGTGGCGCACGCCTTGCGGGAACTGCTGCGTTTTATTCAGTAGCGCCGGCGATGCAGGCGCGGTCGCGGCCCGCCTGCTTGGCCGCGTACAGGGCGCTGTCGGCGCGCATCAGCAATTCATGGCGGCCGGCGCCGTGGCGCGGATATTCGGCAATGCCGGCTGAAAAGGTGCAGCCCGTCAAGCTGTGCGGCGCCTGCTGGATCAGCAGCTGGCGGTAGCGCGCGGCGATATCATCGATCTTGTGCGCCGCGATGAGGCTGTCGGCTTCGCGCAACAGCAGGCAGAATTCCTCGCCGCCATAGCGGCACACCATGTCGCTGCCGCGCAGCTGGCCTTCCACCAGGCGCGCGAACTGGATCAGCACTTCGTCGCCAAAATTATGCCCGTAGGTGTCGTTGACGCGCTTGAAGAAATCCAGGTCGATGATGGCGATGGCCACGGGCGCATCCGCGTCGGCCTCGTGCAGGATGGCATTGAGGCAGGTTTCGAAATGGCGGCGGTTGTACAAGCCCGTCAGGTGGTCGCGCATGGCCTGCTCCTTCAGGCTGTCCTGCAAGGAATTGACGTGCAGGATCTGGTGCGCCAGTTCGCGGTTCAGGTGCTCGAGCTTGACGTTTTCCGATTCGCGCGCCGCCTGCAGCTCCAGCGCCTTGTCGCGCTCGGCCTTCAGGCTGTGCATTTCCTTTTCCAGGTTGCGCATCAGGCTGCGCGAGGCGCGCGCCGACTTGCTGCTGGCCTCGTACGCGGCCTGGTATTGCTGCAGGAAACCGTACGCGGTTTGCCATTCGCCCAGCTGGGAATTGATGTCGGCCAGGCCGCGCAGGATCTGTTGCTGGTGAAACGGATTGCGCGTCCAGCTCAGCAGGCTGTGCGCCTGCGTCAGGGACGCCAGCGCCTGCGCCGTCTGGCCCGCGTGCAGGTCCAGCTTGCCGCGCACCAGCCATGCATGCATCTGCTCCTCCAGGTCCTGGCCCCGGCGCGCATAGTCTTCGGCCCGCAGCAGCAATTGCAAGGCCTTCTCGGGCTGGCGCAGCAGGATGGCGGCATGGGCGGCGATGCAGAACAGGAAGGCGCGCACGGCCAGGTCTTCTTCCGGCCACTCGTAAAACGGCTCGACCAGCGCCAGCGCCTCGGCCGGCTTGCCGGTGGCTAATAAACACATGGCCAGGTTGGCCGAGACGATGGTTTGCTGGTATTTGAGCTTTTGCGTGCCGATGATGTCGAGCGCCTCGACCAGCAGGGGGATGGCGTCTTCATCGTTGCCCAGGTCATGCTGCGACGACGCCAGGTTCGACAGGCTGTTGACCCGGTGCGCGGGGCTGCCGAAACGCTCGGCGATGTCGAGCGCCAGCAGGAAATTGCGCGGGCCGTCCTGCGTATCGCCACGGTTCAGGGCATCGACGCCCAGGCGCGCGTACAGCATGAACTTGTGCAGCGAGTCGGGGATCTGCGCGGCCTGGCTGCGCGCCTGCAGGAAATGCTGCTCGGCATCGGCAAAGTCGCCGCGCCGGCTCGCGTACGCGCCCTGCAGGGCGGCCACTTCCATGCCGCCTTCCAGGTCGCAGGTGTGCTTGAAATAGTCGCGCAGACGCTCGCACGACGGCTCCGTTTCGCCCGCATAATAGGACAGCCAGCAATGATTGAGTTCCGCATATGCGCCGCCGCGCGCATACTGTTGCCGTTGCGCCGCCGCCAGCGCCATCTGCGCCAGCCGGCGTGCCTGGCGGCGGTTGCCGATCAGACAGGACAGGGCTTGCTGATTCAAACGGTCAATGTCGGCTTTATCGAGACTGGAGATCGGCACTGCGTCCTCGTTCACACTCTGGGGTGCATTTTTCACACAAAACTTGCTTTGTATCAATGGTATCCTGATTAACATCATAACCAGATTCGCGCGCGCGCATGGCATCTTTGCAAAGGATTGTGGTAAAAATGCCAGTCGTGGCCTGCCCGGGCGCCAGCGCCGCTGTCACGGATCTTTGATTGTCACTGACGCAACAACTTGGAGTAGTCGCAATGCAAAACACGGTACATTTCATCCTGCAGGGCAAGGGCGGCATCGGCAAGACCCTCGTCTCGACCCTGCTGGCCCAGTGGATAGGCGGCAAGGACGACACGCCGCTGCGCTGCTACGACACCGATCAGGAAAACGCCACGTTCTCGCGCTACAAGGCGATGAACGTCAAGCATGTGCCCGTGATGACGGATGCGCGCAACATCGATCCGAAACGCTTCGACGCGCTGATGATCGACATCCTCGACACGGACGGCAACTGCGTGATCGACAATGGCGCGAACACGTTTTCGCCGCTGATGGGCTACCTGCTGGAAAACGACTGTTTTTCGCTGCTGGAAGAATCGGGCCGCAAGGTGTACATCCACACCATCGTCGGCGGCGGCGACACCCTGCACGACACGGCTACGGGTTTTGTCGCGACGGCCCAAGCGACGAAGGTGCCGCTGGTGCTGTGGCAAAACGAACACTTCGGCCTGCTGCAATCGGCGTCCGGCAAGCAATTCGTCGAATCGCAGTCGTATGCCGACAACCGCGCGCGCGTAAAAGGCAGCATCACTTTGAGCCAGCGCAACCCCGACACCTTCGGCGCGGACGTCAAGAAAATGAACACGGCGCGCCTGACGATGCAGGAAGTGCTGCAGAACGACAAGTTCAACATCATGGAAAAGCAGCGCATCAAGGTCGTCTACCGCGACATCTTCGAACAGCTCGACAAGGTGCAGTGGTAGATGGACCGGCACACTCTGCGCAGCCACGTGTTCGACAAGACGGGCATCAAGGTCGACGTCGACGACCCGATATTCGCCCTCGTGGCGCTGAACGAAGCCGTGCTGGCGGACACCGTCGAGCGCCAGCTGGCCCTGCTGGACGCCGCCACGCAGGCGCTGGCGGCGCAGGCGCGCGCCACGGGCGGCTTGCCGCCCGAACCGGCCGCAGCCATGCCGCAGCCCATGCAGCAAGCGCCCGGGCCTGTCCCCCTTTTTACGCCGCGCGAATGGCGTTTGCTGGGCGCGGCGGCCATCGTCTCGCTCGCCTGCGCGCTGCTGGTGCTGGGCGGCGCGGCCCTGCTGTATCAACCGTAGCACCGACCGTAGCACCATCGCGCTGGGCCAGCCACGAGCGGGCCGCAGCGTCTTCCCCACCCTAGCCTGGAAGCATGCATGAAACCGATCAAATTGCTGGCCATTCCCGCCCTGATGCTGTCGCTGTACGGCGCCCCGCTCACGCTCGCCCACGCCGCCGGCGCCGCTGCCGCGACGGCAGCCACGGCCGTGCCCAATGTCGCCTACGAAAAATACACCTTGCCGAACGGCCTCGACGTGATCCTCGTGGAAGACCATAAATTGCCCGTCACGGCCGTCAACATCTGGTACCACGTGGGACCGGCGAATGAAGCGCCGGGCCTGACGGGCTTTGCCCATCTGTTCGAGCACATGATGTTTGCCGCCACCAAGCACGTGCCGCGCGGCATGGCCGACCAGTTGCTCGAAGGCGCGGGCGCCACCGATTCGAACGGCAGCACGGATTTTGACCGCACCAATTATTTCGACACGGTGCCGTCGAACCAGCTGGAACTGGCCCTGTGGGCCCATTCCGACCGCATGGGCTATCTGCTCGACGTCCTCGACCAGACGGCGCTGACGAACCAGCAGGACGTGGTGCGCAACGAGCGCCGCCAGAGCGTGGAAAACGCGCCCTACGGCATCGTGCAGGAAGCCCTGTACCACCAGCTGTTCCCGAAGAGCCACCCGTATTACGCCAGCGTCATCGGTTCGCACGCGGACATCCAGAACGCGAAACTGGCCGACATCAAGGAATTCTTCACCAAATACTATGGTCCCAACAATGCCAGCCTGGTGATCGCGGGCGACATCGACAAGGCCAAGACCAAGGAACTGGTCAATAAATACTTCGGCAGCTTCAAGAGCGGCCCCGCCGTGGCCAAGCCCGACGTCGTGACGCCGCCCATCACGCAGGAGCGCCGCATCGTGGTGCAGGACCGGGTCGAGCTGCCGCGCGTCTTCATGGCCTGGCTGACGCCGTCCGCCTATGCCAAGGACGATGCGGAACTGTCGATGGCCGCGCAGATACTGGCCGGCGGCAAGTCCAGCCGTTTATATAAATCGCTGGTGTACGACAAGCAGATCGCGCAGGACGTGGGCGCCAACCAGAGCTCGAACGCCCTCACCTCCGTGTTCACCCTCGACGTGACGGCGCGCCCCGGCCACCAGCCCGAGGAAATCGAGCAAGCCATGCAGGCGGAGCTGGAGCAATTGCGCGCCCAGGGGCCCAGCGAGAAGGAAATCGAACGGGCCCGCAACAGCATCGAAACAGCCATGCTGAGCCAGGTGGAAAAAGTGGGTGGCAATGCCAACATGATGAACCAGTACAACCAGTACCTGGGCGACCCCGGCTACCTGGGCAAGGATATCGAGCGCTACCGCCAGGTGACGGCGGCCGGCGTGCAGCGCGCCGTCGACACCTACCTGAAAAACCAGGCGCGCGTGGTCGTGTATGGAGTACCGGGCAAGCCGGACCTGGGTCCGGAAGTGGCGACGCCGGCGCCGGGCAAGGTCAAGCCGGCGCCAGGCACGGCCATCAACGCGGACGAGCCATGGCGCAACGCGGTGCCGAAGGCCGGTCCCGCGCCGAAGATCGTGCTGCCGCAAGCGACCTCCTTCACCCTGAGCAATGGCTTGACCGTGATCCACAACTACAACCCGGCCGTGCCGCTCGTGTCCAGCCAGCTGGTCATCAAGAGCGGTTCGGGCGCCAATCCGCTGGCGCAGCCGGGCTTGTCGGGCTTTACGGCGCAATTGCTGCAGGAAGGGACCAGTACGCGCAGCGCGCCGCAGATAGCCGATGACGTGGCGCAACTCGGTGCTTTTCTGGGCACGGGTTCCGGCGCGGATGCC
Organism: Janthinobacterium aestuarii; assembly: GCF_046113285.1. NCBI lineage: Bacteria > Pseudomonadati > Pseudomonadota > Betaproteobacteria > Burkholderiales > Oxalobacteraceae > Janthinobacterium > Janthinobacterium aestuarii. The sequence continues at coordinate 695,061 of NZ_CP142524.1, read as the reverse complement.
TCGTTCGCCCAGCTGACGTCGCTGAAAACCACCTTCCCGCAAGCGCTCGACGTGCTGGCCGACGTGGTCCAGCACCCGCAATTCCCGCAAGAAGAGGTGGAACGCCAGCGCGCCAGCCGCATCGGCGAACTGGCGCAGCAGCGCGAAAACGCGGCGGCCGTGGCGGCCCGCGTGGAAGCGGCCGCCCTGTACGGCCCGCAACATCCGTACGGCACCATCCAGCTGGGCACGGAAGCGGCCCTGAAAGCCACCAGCCGCGCCGACCTGCAGGCGTTCTGGCAGCAGCATTACGTGCCCAACAATGCGGCGCTGATCGTCTCGGGCGACATCGATGCGGCGCAATTGAAGGCACTGGCCGAAGCCAAGTTCGGCAGCTGGAAGGCGGGCGCGGTGGCGCCGTCCGTGACGGCGGCGCCGGCCACGACGAAAGCCAGGCTGATCCTCGTCGACAAGCCGGGTGCGCCGCAGACGGCCGTGCGCCTGTCGACCATCGCCGTGGCCCGCGCGACACCCGACTATGCGCCGCTGCAAGTGATGAACGCGGCGCTGGGCGGCTTGTTTACGAGTCGGCTAAGCAATAACCTGCGCGAAGAGAAGGGCTACACCTATGGCGTGCGCTCGCAATTCCAGTACCGCAGCCAGCCGGGACCGTTCTCGATCGCGGCCGGCGTGCGCACCGACGTGACGGGCGCGGCCGTGTCGGAAACCTTCAAGGAAATCCGCGCCATGATCGCCAAGCCACTGACGGCCAAGGAATTGTCGAATGCGCGCAATTCGCAGGTGCTGTCGCTGCCGGGCCAGTTCGAGACGAATGCCAGCATCAGCGCCAGCATGGCCAACACGTATATCTACGGCCTGGGCCTCGACTATTACGCGACCTTGCCGCAGCGCTTTGCGGGTGTGACGGACAAGCAGGTGCAGCAGGTGGCGAAAAAATACCTGCAGCCGGAAAAGCTGATCGTCATCGGCGTGGGCGACCAGGCGAAGATCGCGCCGCAGTTGAGCAAGCTGAAACTGGCGCCCGTGGAACTGCGCGATGCGGAAGGGAACGTCAAGTAACCGGGACTAGCGGCGCTTGAACAGCGCCGCTTTATCCACCAGCGCCGCGATCGCCACACCCGCCGTGTAGGCGATCAAATCGCCCCAGCCGAAGGTGGAACCGAGCACCAGATGCCCCAGCGGATGCGCGCGCAGCGCCACGAGCCAGGGCGTCTGGACCAGCTGGCCGAATTCCACGGCAAAGCAGATCAGCAGCGCAGTCAGCGCCAGCTGCCACGTGCGCATGCGCGTGGCGAAGATACCCAGCGCAAAGACGATCATCATGGCCCACAGGGCGTCGCCCGGATACTTGCCGAGCGCGGCGGGGAGGAATTGGGGATAGGCGCGCGAGGCCAGGCCCAGCGCGATGACAGCCACGGTTGCGCCCACCTGCAGCAGGCGGCGGCGTTCAGGTTTTACCAGGAACATATTTCCATTCAAAGGCACAATACGGGCCGAACCATTGCGGCCCGTCCGATATTGTACTGCGCGGCCGTGTCCGCCTGCAGCCTATCGCATCAAGCCAGGTCGACATGCTGTGCCAGGAAGTCGAGAAAAACGCGCACGCGCAGCGGCACGTGCCCGCCCTGACCCACGAAGACGGCATGCACGTCTTCGCTGTCGCCGGGGTTGAACGCTTCCAGCACGGCCTGCAATCGGCCCGCCGCGATATCGGCACGCACCTGGAAGGCCGCCAGGCGCGCCAGGCCCAGTCCCGCCAGCGCCAGTTGCCGCAAGGCTTCGCCATCGCTGGCCTGCGCATTGCCAACGACCGGCACGACGACATCGCCTTCGGGCAAGCGCAGCGGCCAGCCCGAGCGGGCGCGCGCGTAATTGGCGTCCAGCAAATTATGCGATGCAAGCTCGGCCGGCGCCCGCGGCGTGCCGCGCCGCGCCAGGTAGCTTGGTGCCGCCACGATCGCCATGCGCGTCTGGCCCAGCTTGCGCGCCAGCAAGTTGGAGCTTTTCAGGGGGCCGGCCCGCACGGCCACGTCCGTGCGTTGTTCGAGGATATCGACGACTTCATCGGTGAGCACGATGTCGAGCGTCACCTCGGGATAGCGCTCAAGAAACAGCGGCGCCAGCGGCAGCAAAAAATGCTGGCCGAACGGCACGTTCGCATTCACCCTGATCTTGCCGCGCGGCACATCCTGCACGCCCGCGCAGCGCTCGGCCTCGTCCAGCGCCGCCAGCACCTGCATCCCCCGTTCATACAGGCCGCAGCCTTCGGCCGTCAGCTGCAGCTGGCGCGTGGAGCGGTTCAACAGGCGCGCGCCCAGGCGCTCTTCCAGCCGAGACACGAGCTTGCTGACGGCCGACGGCGTCATGCCGCAGGCGCGCGCGGCGGCGGAAAAGCCGCCCAGCTCGACCACGCGCACAAACACTTCCAGCTCGCCGGAACGGTTCACTTCCAGTCTGGCCATTGTGAATTCAACTCATAAATGTTCTTCGATAGGATAGTCTAGTACATAAATGGCTTTGCTTTCATCATGCGCACATTCCCCTTGATAAAGCGAGCCGCCATGCAACGATTTCCCACCCTCCCCGCCGCCCTGCTGAGCCTGGCATTCAGCGCCAGCCCTGCCCAGGCCGCCAACGCCGATACCAGCTGGCTGGCCAGCTGGACGGCCAGCCCACAAGCCGTGTGGGGCAGCGACTTTGTGCTTCCCGCCAACGTGCCCGCCGTGCTGCACGGACAGACCGTGCGCCAGGTGGCGCGCCTCAGCGTGGGCGGCCCGCGCGTGCGCATCGTGCTGTCGAATGCCTACGGCAAGGTGCCGCTGCGCATCGGCGCGGCCACCGTGGCCCTGGCCGCTTCCGGTTCGGCCATCGAAGCGGGCAGCCTGCGCACGCTGACGTTTTCCGGCCAGCCGGCGGCCACCATGGCGCCGGGCGCGCCGCTCGTCAGCGACCCCATCGACCTGTCCGTGCCGGACCTGGCGCGCCTGACGGTGAGCGTGCACCTGCCGCAGCCCAGCGCGACTGCCACGTTTCACTGGGATGGCCGCGAGACGGCGTGGATTGCGCCGCAGGACCAGACGCGCTCCCTCCGCATCGATGACGCACCCGGCGTGCAGACCACCACGGCGCGCCTTTTACTGAGTGCCATCGAGGTGGAGGCGGCGCCGGGGGCGCAAGCGGTGGCCATCCTCGGCGACTCGATCACCGATGGCGCCAGCGCCAGCCTGGGGATCGATGCGCGCTGGCCCGATTTCCTGGCCGAACGCCTGGCGCCGCACGGCGTGGCCGTGATCAATGCGGGCATTTCCGGTGGACGGCTGTTGTCCGACGGCATGGGAGAGAACGCCCTGGCCCGCTTCGAGCGCGACGTGCTGGCGCAGCCCGGTGTGCGCACGGTCGTCGTCTTGTTGGGGATCAATGACATCAGCTGGCCCGGCACGGCGTTCGCGCCTCGGGCACAAAGACCGACACTGGAAGAATTAAGCAGCGGCTACGCGCAGCTGGTGGCCCAGGCGCGCAGCCGCGGCGTGCGCGTCATCGGCGCCACTGTGACGCCGTTCGCAGGCGCCCTGCCCGGCACGCCATTGAGCGACTACTATCAAAAGGAAAAAGATGCGCTGCGCCAGCAATTGAACGCGTGGATACGCACCAGCGGCCTGTTTGACGCCGTGCTCGACTTCGACGCACTGGCGCGCGATCCCGCCCATCCGCTGCGCCTGCTGCCCGCCTACGACTCGGGCGACCATCTGCACCCGGGCGATGCGGGCAACCGGGCGCTGGCGGAAGGGATAGACCTGCCGCTGCTGCTTAATAAAAATCAATCGCCGAGTCCAGCGTACAAGGCCGTGCTCAGGTAGCGTTCGCCGAACGACGGGATGATGGTGACGATGGTCTTGCCCGCGTTTTCCGGGCGGCGCGCCACTTGCAGGGCGGCCCACAGGGCGGCGCCCGACGAGATGCCGACCAGCAAGCCTTCATCGCTGGCGGCCAGGCGCGCCGTGGCGAAGGCGTCGTCGTTCTTGACGCAAATGATTTCGTCGTAGATGGCCGTGTTCAGTATCTGCGGCACGAAACCGGCGCCGATGCCCTGGATCGGATGCGGCCCCTTGGTACCCTTCGACAGCATCGGCGACGCTTCCGGTTCCACGGCGATCACTTGCAGGCCGGGCTTGCGCTCCTTCAACACTTCACCGATGCCGGTAATCGTGCCGCCCGTGCCTACGCCGGCGACGACGATGTCGACTTGCCCATCCGTGTCGCGCCAGATTTCCTCGGCCGTCGTGGCGCGGTGGATGGCGGGGTTGGCGGGATTATTAAATTGCTGCAACATCAGATAGCGCGGGTCGGCCGCCACCATTTCCTCGGCCTTGCGGATGGCGCCCAGCATACCTTCGCTGCCGGGCGTGAGCACCAGCTCGGCGCCGTAGGCGCGCAGCAGGATGCGCCGTTCGCGGCTCATGGTATCGGGCATGACGAGGGTACAGCGGTAGCCGCGCGCGGCGCAGACCATGGCCAGCGCAATGCCCGTGTTGCCGCTGGTGGGCTCGACGATGACGGTATCGGGATGGATCTTGCCTGCGGCTTCCGCGGCGACGATCATGGACAGGCCGATGCGGTCCTTGACGCTGTGCGCGGGATTGTAGAATTCGAGTTTGGCCAGGATGGTGGCCACACTGCCGGCGGCGATGCGGTTGATGCGCACCAGGGGGGTGTTGCCGATCAGTTCAGTGACGTCGTTGGCGATGTTCATGGGAGTCTCCACAGCAATTACAGAAGAATCCAGTCTACCGCGTTTTGGCGGCAGCGCGAGCATGCGCCGCCGCCAAACTGAACAATTACTTAACGTCCAGCAGTTCCACGTCGAAGATCAGTGCCGAGTTCGGCGGAATGTCGCCATTGCCGGCACCGCGCGGGCCGTAAGCCAGTTCGCCTGGAATGATCAGGGTGCGCTTGCCGCCCACTTTCATGCCGGCCACGCCCTGGTCCCAGCCCTTGATGACCATGCCCTTGCCCAGCGGGAAGTCGAACGGGCCACGGCCCACGGAGCTGTCGAACTTCTTGCCGCGCGAATCTTTCGCCAGGGGACGATACAGCCAGCCCGTGTAGTGCACGGTGACGTTGCTGCCGGCGGACGCTTCCTTGCCCGTGCCGACCTTGTTGTCGATCAGAATCAATTTATCGGCGACAGGGCCAGGGCTCAGCGAGACGGCCGAGGCGGGAACAGGCGCCGGCGCCTGTGCCTGCGCCAGCGACGCGGCGACGGAGCAGATCAGGGCAAACAAAACGGAGCTACGCGTCATGATGTATTCTTTCAGTGAGTTTCGGTGAGATCCCTGCCAATGCAAGAGGCAGGGAACGCCAATCATAGCAAACCGCCGCAACGATAGGAAAAACTTGTCGCCCGATACCCATTGCCCCCGCCTGTTTTACGCGCTGTGGCCCGACGCGGCCACGCGCGCGGCGCTGGCCGCCTGGCAGGCGCGCCTGCAAGGCAAACCCGTGCGCGCGGACAAGTTGCACCTGACCCTGGCCTTCCTGGGCCAGCACCCGGCCAGCGACCTGCCGGCCCTGCTGGCTATCCTGGCACAATTGCCGGCGCGCCCCATGCCCTTGCTGTTCGATCACGCCAGCCACTTCACGCAGCTGGCGCTGGCCTGGGCCGCCCTGGCGCAGCCCTCGCCGGCCCTGCTGGACTTGCGCGCGGCCTGCATGCGCGCGCTGGCGCAACAGGGGTTGGCGCCCCGCTTCGAGCACGACCGTTTTACGCCGCACGTGACCCTGGCGCGCCAGGCGCCGCCGCCGGCTAGCCAGGACTTCGCGCCCATCGCCTGGCAGGCGGATGAACTGGTGCTGGTGGAATCGCTGAAAAGCAACGGCGACTACCGCATCCTGGCCAGCCGCAAACTGGTTTAAGCGGCGTGGCTTAAGCGGTGTGGCTTAGGCGGCGTCCGGCACCGCCACTGGCTCGGCGGCCAGTTTGTCCTGGCGCAAGCTTTTCAGCGCATGGGCGGCCGCCACCATGCCGAAGCTGGCCGTCACCACCACGCTGGAACCGAAGCCGGCACAGTTCAGGCCCGTGACGCCGGCAGGCGCGCTGCCATCGATGGCGCACGCTTCCGCGCTCTCTGGCGTGCTCAACGGCTCCATGGAAAACACGGCATCGACATTGAATTTGTTTTTCACGCCACGGGGGAAACCATATTCGGTGCGCAACAGTTTTCGTACTCTCTTGAGCAGCGGTTCCTGCTCCGTCTTCGACAAATCGCGCACGGCGATCAGTGTCGGATCCGTCTGCCCGCCCGCGCTGCCGATGGTCAGCATGGGGATGTTGCGCGCGCGGCAATACGCGATCACGGCTGCTTTCGCCTTGGCATTGTCGATGGCGTCGACCAGGTAGTCGAAATCGCGTCCGCCCAGCAACTGTTCCAGGTTATCGGGGGTAATAAAATCCTCGATCTGCGTGACCTGGCACAAGGGGTTGATCAGTTCGATGCGTTCGGCCAGGGCCGTGATCTTGGCCTTGCCGATGGTGTCGCTCATGGCCTGGATCTGGCGGTTGATGTTCGATTCGGCAACATTGTCGAGGTCGATCAGGGTCAGGCGGCCGACGGCGCTGCGCGCCAGCGCTTCGACGATCCAGGAACCGACGCCGCCCACGCCGATCACACACACGTGGGCCGCGCGAAAACGTTCCAGCGCGGGGGCGCCGTACAGGCGGGCTATGCCGCCGAAACGCCGTTCAAAATCGATCTCGGTCAAGTCCATGGAAATTAGTTCATTGGTGGAGGTATGCATGGCGCCATTTTAACGGACACTGCGCTGGCGGATATTCTAAAATAGCCGAATTGACACAGCGACAAGCTCCGTTTGTCGCCGCGCCCCCACACCGTTCACCACGAGAACTCGCCATGACCGCTCCCCTGTTCGACTCCGTTCCCGGCTTTGACCAGCCCATCGCCGTGCTCAAGCATTGCCACGACAAGATCCGCAAGCAACTGACGACCCTGCAAAACCTGCTGGCCCACCTGGTGCAGCATGGCAACACGGCGGACGCGCAGCAGGCGGCCAAGGCGGTGTTGCAATATTTCAATAAGGCCGCCCATCTGCACCATGACGATGAAGAGCAGGACCTGATGCCCATGCTGCAGGCCACGGCCACGGGCGACGATGCGGCCCTGCTGGTGACCCTGGTGCCGGAAATCCTGGCCGACCACCAACGCATGGACCAGGCCTGGCTGACCCTGCGCCCGGAACTGGACGCCATCGCGGCCGGCACGGGCGTGCAACTGTCCGCCCATGGCGTGCGCGACTATGTGGCCGCCTATCAGGCCCACATGAGCAAGGAAGAGGGCCAGCTGGCACCGATGGCCAAACGCCTGTTCAGTGCGCAACAGATGGAGCAGCTGGGCACAGCCATGCAGCGCCGCCGCGGCATCGCTCCCGAGGCGCCCGCAACGGCAGCCCAGCCGGACGCGGCCGCCGTGCTGGCGGCCATGCGCACCGATTACGTGCAATCGAGCCTGAGCGAGACGGATGTGCTGGCCGATCCCATCGCCCAGTTCCAGAAATGGTTTGCCGAGGCCGTCAAAGCCCAGGTGCTGGAGCCGAACGCCATGAGCTTGTCCACCGTCAGTGCCGACGGCAAGCCCAGCTCGCGCATCGTGCTGATCAAGCAGTTCGACGAGCGCGGCTTTACCTGGTACACGAATTACCAGAGCGACAAGGGCCAGCAGCTCGAACACAACCCGCACGCCGCCCTGCTGTTCTTCTGGGGCGAGCTGGAGCGGCAAGTGCGCATCGAGGGCACGGTGGTGAAAACCACGGCCGCCGAGAGCGACGAGTATTTCAATGTGCGCCCCGTGCAAAGCCGCTTGTCGGCGATTGCCTCGCAGCAAAGCGCCCCTATCGCCGACCGTGCCGCACTGGAAAGCAATTACGAGGCCGTGGCGGCCGCCGTCGGCGACGCGCCACCGCCGCGCCCGGCCCACTGGGGCGGCTACCGTTTGCAGCCGGAACGCATCGAATTCTGGCAGGGGCGCCGTTCGCGCTTCCACGACCGCATCGTGTTTACACGCGGTGCTGACGGGCAATGGAGCATGCAACGCTTGCAACCATAAGCAGGACAGTCAAGGCGGCGCAAAGCAAGCTGGTCAATATCGGTGTAGGCTATGAGGGTAGAAGTTACTAAATGACATTGTTTCTCAATTTGCGGCCGCAACAGCGGCCGCTTCATTGGAGGCTATTTTGTTTGTACAAAACCAACTCAAGTCCTGGATTGCCGGTATCCGCAGCAAGACTGCCTTGCCGCTGCGCATAGAATTGTGGAACGGCCAGCATGTCGACCTGTCCAGCGAAACGCCCACAGTCACCATCCGCCTGCCGACCGTCGCCTCGGCCCGCTATCTGCTGAACCCCTCGCTGGCCAACCTGGGTTCGGCCTATGTGGAAGGCAATATCGAAGTCAAGGGCACGGCCCAGGACATGATTGCCATCTGTAATGCCCTGGCGCGCAACACCTTGAAACCGGAAGGCAAGCTGGCCCGCATCGTGCGCAGCTTTACGCACGACAAGAGCAAGGACGCCGAAGCCATCCGCTACCACTATGACGTGTCGAATGCCTTCTACGAGCAATTCCTCGACCCCGCCCTCGTGTATTCCTGCGCCTATTTCGAACACGGCGATGAAACGCTGGCGCAGGCGCAAGTCAAGAAGATCGACCATATCCTGAAGAAAATCCAGCTGCAACCGGGCCAGACCCTGCTCGACATCGGCTGCGGCTGGGGCGCGCTCGTCATGCGTGCCGCCCAACAATATGGCGCCCGCTGCGTGGGCGTGACCCTGTCGGAAAACCAGTACGCGCTGGCGCGCGAGCGCGTGGCGGCGGCCGGCCTGGCCCACCTGATCGACATCCGCCTGCAAGACTACCGCGACGTCACGGGCCAGTTCGACCGCATCACCAGCGTGGGCATGTTCGAGCACGTGGGCTTGAAACATTTGCCCGATTATTTTTCCATCATCAACAAGCTGCTGGCGCCGGACGGCATGGCGATGAACCACGGCATCACCTCGACCGACCCGGAGAATGGCGAAACGCCGTATGGCGGCGGCGAATTCATCGAAAAATATGTGTTTCCGCACGGCGAACTGGCCCATATCGGCAATGTCCTGAAAACCATGCAGCAAGGGGGGCTGGAAGTGCTGGACGTGGAAAACCTGCGGCGCCACTATGCGCGCACCTGCGCCCTGTGGACGGAAAATTTCGAAGCCAACGCCGAGCAGATCCGTCCACTGGCGGGCGAACGGCGCTTCCGCATCTGGCACGTCTACCTGGCCGGCTGCGCCTATGCCTTCGAGCAAGATTTGATCAGCCTGTACCAGATCGTCTGCGTGAAGGCGGGCCGGCGCTCCTCCACCCTGCCCTGGTCGCGCAACTACATGTATGCGCAGGACGCCAGGCCGGCGCCCCTGCTGGCGACCTGATCCTGATGCCCACGCGGGGCGCTTACTTCAGGCGCTCGGCGTACATGGCGCGGAATTTTTCCACCTTGGGCACGACAACGAGGGCGCAGTAGCCCTGCAAGGGATGCTGCTCGACATAATTCTGGTGGTAATCCTCGGCCGGATAAAAGACCGATGCCGGCGCCAGCTGCGTGACGATCGGTGCATCCCACACGCCGGCCATCTCGGCCAGCACCTTGCGCGCCACGGTTTCCTGCTCCGCCGACTGATAATGGATGACGGAGCGAAATTGCGTGCCGACATCATTGCCCTGCCGGTTCAGGGTGGTAGGGTCGTGCAAGGTAAAAAAGATTTCCAGCAAGTCGTGGTAAGGGATGACGGCGGGATCGAATTCCAGCCGCACCACTTCCGCGTGGCCCGTCTCGCCCGAGCACACCTGATCATATCCGGGGTTGGGCACCGTGCCGCCCGTGTAGCCGGACTCGACGCGCGTCACGCCGCGCACTTCCCCATACACGGCAGCGAGGCACCAGAAACAGCCACCGCCGAATACCGCCACTTCCGTCTGTTGGTTCATGATGTCCTCCCGCAACGCCTGTGCGACGTATCATTTCATTACTGTAACGCAAAGCGCCATGGCCTGCAGTGCCGCTTGAAACGGCGCGTGATGCACCGCACATAAGGGGCATGCCGGCCACGATTGCGCTGGCGTGGCCGATTTTTGGCATAATGTCAGCAAATAGACAGGTCACCCATGAACACACGCTCTCCCCGCGCGCCAGCGCAAGAATTCGATACGGCACATTTTCGGCAGGCATTGTCACAGTTTGCCACCGGCGTGACGGTCATCACGACGCGCCTGGCCGACGGCAGTTTCCGCGGTCTGACGGCCAGTTCCTTCAATTCCGTCTCGCTGTCGCCGCCGCTGGTGCTGTGGAGTCTGGGCACGGTGGCGAACAGCATGCCGATTTTCAGCGGCAACTCGCATTACGTCATCAATGTGCTGGGCGCCGAGCAGGCGGAACTGGCGCAGCGCTTTGCACGGCGCACGCCGAATCCCTTCGATGACGTGGAATACGAACTGTCGCGCACGGGCCAGCCCATCCTGAAAGGCGCGTCGGCCTGGTTCGAATGCCACAACCGCAGCCGCTATCCAGAAGGCGACCACGTCATTTTCGTGGGCGAAGTAGAACAATGCGCGTTTGCCGCGCAGCCGCCCTTGATCTTCCACAATGGTAAGTTCAATACACCGCCAGCCTGAGCGGGACAAAAAAAAATCCGCCGAGGCGGATTTTTTGTTTTACAGGGTAAATTTATACCCGATGCTGACACTCACGGCGAGCGGATCGAGCTTGATATCCTGCGTCTGCCCCGTCGAGAATTTCGCCTTGGTCTTCAGGAAGGTCTTGACCACGGCCACGTCGGCAAACCAGCGCTCGTTGATCGCCACAGTGCTGCCGACCACCAGGCTGCCTGCCAGCTTGTTGTCCATGCGGTAAGTGACGGGCGCTCCACCCGGATCCAGCAAGGCCGTCATCTGGCCCGAGCCTTTTTCCTTCTGGAAATATGCATACGTCAAGCCCGCGCCCACGTAAGGACGGATCATCGCATTGGGCTGGAAGAAACGGTACTGGATGAAGGCCGTCGGCGGCAAGGCTTCCGCCGTCCCCAGCTTGCCCGTGCCCTTGATGGCACCATCGCCCATCAGGTCATGCTTGTACGGCACGCCCAGGATCATTTCAGCGGAAATATTGTCCGTGATCATGTAGGCAAAGGTCAGGATGGGCTTGGTATCCGCCTTGACGTCGGCCTTCGTGCCCGGCAGTGCCGGCGCGGAAATGTCGCCACTATCGACGTGGGGCGTGATCTTGTTGAGGCCGACCTTGGCCATCCAGGTGCCTGCGCTTTGCGCAGAAGCGCCCGTCGCCATGGCCATCGCGGCGGCGGCGGCCAGCACGCGTACAGCGGTATTCAAACGATTTTTCATCTTGTCTCCTGATCATTATGTGCGGATAGCCGGGCTATCCAGTCTTGTCGCTGCCGGCGCCAGCCCCGTCCCCGGGACGCGGCTGGCGCGGCGATTCCTTACAGCCAGCCCCGCACGACCATGTCCTTGGCCACATAACGGGCCAGCAACAGGTTGTTGAACGGCGTAGGGTGCACATCGTCGGCATACGCGTAGTGGCTGACGTCGCCCGCTTTCAGGTTCGAGCCATTGCACACCAGCGAGCTGCCCAGGATATTGCCAGGTGCGGTCAGGTCGCACGCCGTCTCGCTGACATTGGTCAAGCCATACGGGCCAGGGTTGACGCCCTGGTCATGGCTGACGGCAAACACATCGACCAGCAAGACTTTCGCATTGCCGCTCAGGCCACCGCTCAGTTCGCCATTGAAGGCGCTGACCATGGCATTGATGAGCGTCTTGGTATTGGCATCCTTGCTCAAGCCCGATGGCGTACCGGCCACGTCCGGCAAGTTGTTGACGATGACATAGCTGGCGCCCTTGGCGATGATCTGATCCTTGACCAGCGCCACCAGTTCAGTACCCGCTTGTTTCATGGCGGCAATCAGCAACGGCCCCTGGGCCGCCGCATAATCGGCGCCGGCCTTGGCGCCGGCAGCATTGCCGGTGACCGTCGCATCGGCTTGCGCCTTGGTGACCAACGGACCATACACTTCCAGCGCGCCTACCGCCGTATTGCCGGCAATCACGGCCGCTTGCACGGCGGCACCGACGATGGTCGCCGAGGTGGCGCCAGGCGCCGCGCTGGCCGTCTGGATGGCGGCGCCGATGGAGGCGGCCGCCGTGGCGGGATTGGGCGCGCCGGCGGCCAGGGCCATGGTTAAATTGGTGGCAAAAGCCTTGGCGCCCGCATCGGCGCCCGCCGTCTTGCCGGCCGCCGTCGCACCGGCCTGCAATGCGCCGAGCTGGAACAGCACGTCATTGCCGCCCGCCATCACGAAGACGGCTTCTGTGCCGCTGAACTTGCCCCCGGAAGCAGCCAGGTGGTTCGCGATCTGCGTCACCACGGGCACGGTCAGGGCACCGAGCTCGCTGCCCGTCAACTTGTTGTTCGGACCGACGGGGTTGGTCACGCGCGAACCTCCCATGGCGTAGCCGTAGCAGCCCGGATGCTTGACGCGTGGCACGGACAAGCCTTTTGCCGCATTGCCTTCCAGGCCAGTCTCGGCGGCGCATGGGGCGGCCAGGCCGAATTGCGCGGCCAGGTGCTCGGTCCAGTTCTTGCCTGTCAGTTCAGGATTGATCTTGGTATTGTCGCCATTGATGGTGAACTTGCCGCCACCTTTCGCCAGCACTGTGCCCACGGCATACGAACCGACATCGGACAGGCTGTCGCCGAACGACACCTGCGCCGTGTACTTGACTTTCAAGGTTTGATCACCGCCACTGGCGCCGCCGCAACCTGCAAGGACAGCCGCAGCCAGCACGGCCAGCGCAAATTTTGTTTGATGCATTTTGTCTCCTCGGTCTTTTTTATGGTTTCTAAACGAACGGGCGTGCTATTCGTTACCCAACTAATATGCCATCGTTCATGAGGCTTGTATAGAAAATATGCTTTAAAAATCAACGAAATAACAACACCGCCTGCGCCCTGTGATGGCCGGGCGATCTGCTGAATTATGGAGGATTTACTATGTTTCGTGGCAAGCATTGCTATTGCGCTGCATCAAGAAAAAGCCCCTTGCGGGGCTTTTTTCAGACGGACAGGAATTGCTGCAAGATACCACTTGAGCCGAACGCGGCACGCCGCAAACGGTCGTTGACGCCGAGCCACGCGGGGCCCGTCGGTGGCGCTTCGACGAGGATCAGCTCGGCGCCGACCTGGTCCATCGTGCGCAGCGAGGCATACAGCGCATGTGCGTAGTTTTCCGGGCTGGCGGCCAGGCGCACGCTGGCGCTGGCCGGCGGCAGATCCGAGTAGTGGATCAGCGCCACGCGGCGCCCGTCATTGAGCAGGCGGTTCAAGGTGGCGCGCACGTCGTCGCTGTGCTGCATCGCAACAGGCGTGTGTGGCGCATAGTGCGATTCCAGGGTGCCCGAGGCACGCGGTGCGGCCGCGTCGGCCACGGCCGGTGCGCGGCCAATGACGGCGGCGATCTGCTCGCTGCTGATATGGCCGGGACGCAACAACACGGGACCGTGCGTGGCCAGGCGCGACAGGTCGACGATGGTCGACTCGATGCCCACGTCGCTCTGCCCGCCGTCGAGCACCAGGCCCAGCAAGCCGCTGTCGAGCTCCGCCGCGAATTCATCGCGCACGTGCTGCGCCGTGGTGGGGCTGACGTTGCCGAACTTGTTCGCCGACGGCGCCGCCAGGCCGCCGTTGCCGCCCTTGAAAGTGCGTAGCAGTTCGATAGCCACCGGATGCGAGGGGCAGCGCAAGCCCACCGTATCTTGGCCGCCGGAAACGGCATCGGGGATATGCGCGGCTCGCTTGACGATCAGGGTCAGCGGACCGGGCCAGAAGGCGGCCACCAGCTGTTCCGCCTCGACCGGAATATCATCGGACCAGTGCGCCAGGTCGGCGCCCGGCGCCACGTGCACGATCACGGGATGGTCCGAGGGACGGCCCTTGGCTTCATAGATGCGCGCCACGGCGGCCGGGTTTTCCGCATCGGCGCCCAGGCCGTACACGGTTTCCGTCGGGAAAGCGACGAGGCCGCCCGCTTCCAGCACGGCGGCCGCCGCCGCCAGGTCGTGTGCGGGCACGCTCACGGCGCGATTCCCAGGATCAGGCAAGCGTCGCGCAGGCGCTGCTGCGCCTCTTGCAAGGTAGCGGCGATGAAGGTCAGGTGACCCATCTTGCGGCCACGGCGCGGATCGTCCTTGCCGTACAGGTGCAGACACGCGCCCGGCAAAGCCAGGATGCGGTCCCAGGCCGGCTCGCTGGCGACATCGCTGCCGTCGGCAAACCAGGCGTCGCCGAGGAGGTTGAGCATCACGGCCGGCGAATGTTGGCGCACCTCGCCCAGCGGCAGCCGCGCCATGGCGCGTACCTGCTGCGCGAACTGGCTGGTGACGCAGGCATCCATCGTGTAGTGGCCGCTGTTATGCGGACGCGGCGCCATTTCGTTGACCACCAGGCTGCCATCTTCCAGCACGAAAAATTCGATGCACAGCACACCGACATAGCCGAGTTCGGCAACCATGGCCTGCGCCGCCCGCTGCGCCCTGGCGGCGCAGTCGTCCGACACGTTCGGGCCCGGCACCGTGGTAGTAAACAGCACGCCGTCGCGGTGCACGTTTTCGGCGATCGGATACACGACCGATGCGCCGTCCACGCCGCGCGCCGTCAGCACGGACACTTCATAGGCCAGCGGCAGCATCTTTTCCAGCAGGCAAGTTACCTCGCCCATTTCCGCGAAGGCGGCGCGCACGTCGTCGCGCGTGCGCACGCGGAACTGGCCCTTGCCGTCATAGCCCATGCGCACGGTTTTCAGTATGCCTGGCAGCAAGTCGTCGGCGATGCCGTCGATGTCAAGCTGCGTGGCGATCACCGTATGCGGCGCCGGCAGCACGCCCGATTTCGGGGCGCAGGCGACAAAGAAACGCTTTTCCGCGATGCGGTCTTGCGCCACCGACACGCCGTGGGCGTTGGGCGCCACAAACACGCGTTCGGCCAGGCGCGACAGGCTGTCGGCCGGCACGTTCTCGAATTCCGTGGTGACGGCCAGACACTGCGCGGCCAGGGCGTCGAGTCCGGCCGCATCGCTGTAGCCGGCATTGACCAGGCGCTGCGCCACCTGCCCCGCAGGGCAGGCGTCCGATGGTTCCAGCACGGCCACTTGGTAGCCCATGCTCTGGGCGGCCTGGGCAAACATGCGGCCGAGCTGGCCGCCGCCCATCACGCCCAGCCATGCCGGTGGGTTGGCCGCGGGCAGCAATGGGGAAGTCGATTTACTATTCATTATTTTTCAAGCACATTATTCAGGCAAGACCATGGCCTTGGCGGCGGCCGTTTGCGTGGCACGGAAGGCTTCCAGCTGCTCGGCCAGGGCGTCGTCGTTGGCGGCAAGCATCGCCACGGCCGTCAGCGCCGCATTCGCCGCGCCCGCTTCGCCGATGGCGAAGGTGGCCACGGGCACGCCCTTGGGCATTTGCAGGATCGACAGCATGGAATCTTCGCCGCGCAAATACTTCGACGGCACGGGCACGCCCAGCACGGGCACGATGGTCATCGCCGCCACCATGCCAGGCAGGTGGGCGGCGCCGCCGGCGCCGGCGATGATGGCGCGCAAGCCGCGCGCGCGTGCGCTTTTCGCATACGCATACATCTCATCGGGCATGCGGTGCGCGGAAATGACTTGCGCTTCGTACGGCACGCCAAACTGTTTCAGGATGGCGACCGCGTTCTGCATCACGTCCCAGTCCGAAGACGAACCCATGATGACGCCGACCAGCGGCTTATTCTGCTCGCTCATCTCAGGCCTTCAGCTTCTCGCCCGTCAGGCGTTCGATGGCTTCAAAGTACTTGGCCTGGGTTTTTTCGATGACGTCGGCCGGCAGCGCCGGCGCCGGTGCGGTCTTGCCCCAGGTCAGTGTTTCCAGATAGTCACGCACGAATTGCTTGTCGAACGACGGCGGCGAAATGCCAGGCTGATACGAGTCCGCTGGCCAGAAGCGCGAGGAATCGGCCGTCAGCACTTCATCCATCAGATGCATGACGCCGTTGTCGTCCAGGCCGAATTCAAACTTGGTGTCGGCGATGATGATGCCGCGCGTGGCCGCATATTCGGCGGCCGTCTTGTACAAGGCGATGGCGACGTCGCGCATCTTGGCGGCCAGTTCCGCGCCGATGCGCTCTTCCATTTCCGCAAAGCTGATGTTTTCGTCATGCTCGCCCAGTTCGGCCTTGGCCGCCGGGGTGAAGATCGGTTCCGGCAGCTTTTCCGCCTGTTGCAGGCCGGCTGGCAGCTTGATGCCGCAGATGCTGCCCGTGTCCTGGTAATCTTTCCAGCCCGAACCAATGATGTAGCCGCGCACGACTGCCTCGACCATGATGGGCTTCAGGCGCTTGGCCACGACGGCGCGGCCCTTGACTTGCTCCACTTCCTCGGGCGCCACCACGGACTCCGGCGCCACGCCGGTCAGGTGGTTCGGCACGATATGGCCCAGTTTCTCGAACCAGAAATCGCTCATCTGGTTGAGGACCTTGCCCTTGCCGGGGATAGGCTCATTCATGACGACATCGAAGGCCGACAGGCGGTCCGTGGTGACGATCAGGATCTTGTCGTCGCCAACGGCGTAGTTGTCGCGGACCTTGCCGTGGCCCAGCAATGGCAGGGAATGGATGGAAGTCTGATAGAGGCTGTTCATAGCGGGGGAATAGTTGGATGAAACGAAACCGGCAGGCAGGGAAGGCGCCCGCCGGTCGAGAAAATCGGGCACGGAGCATTGCTTCCGGCCCGTTCCAGACAGAATTTTACTTCACAATTTGCGACAGCTCGCCGGCCTTGTAGCGCTCGGCCATTTTTTCCATCGTGATGACCTTGATTTTCGACGCCTGGCCTTCGCAGCCGAAAGCCTGCATGCGCGCGCGCACGATTTGCTCGGCGGCGGTGCGGGCTGGCTTCAGGAAGTCGCGCGGGTCGAATTTCGACGGGTTTTCGAACAGGTACTTGCGGATCGCGGCCGTCATCGCCAGGCGGATATCGGTGTCGATGTTGATCTTGCGCACGCCGTGACGGATGCCTTCCTGGATTTCTTCGACTGGCACGCCGTAGGTTTCCTTCATGTCGCCGCCAAATTCGCGGATGATGGCCAGCAATTCCTGCGGCACCGACGAGGAACCGTGCATCACCAGGTGGGTGTTCGGGATGCGCGCGTGGATTTCCTTGATGCGGTCGATGGCCAGGATGTCGCCCGTCGGCTTGCGCGTGAATTTGTAGGCGCCGTGCGAGGTGCCGATGGCGATCGCCAGGGCGTCGCACTGGGTGCGCTGCACGAAATCGGCCGCTTGCGCCACATCCGTCAGCAGTTGCTCGCGCGTCATGGTGCCGTCGGCGCCGTGGCCGTCTTCCTTGTCGCCTTTCATGGTTTCCAGCGAACCGAGCACGCCCAGTTCCGCTTCCACCGTCACGCCGATGGCGTGCGAGAATTTCACCACTTCACGCGACACTTCCACGTTGTATTCGTACGACGCGACCGACTTGCCGTCCGCTTCCAGCGAACCGTCCATCATCACGGAAGTAAAACCCGAGCGGATGGCGGCCATGCAGACGGCCGGCGACTGGCCGTGATCCTGGTGCATGACGACGGGGATGTGCGGATACGCTTCGACGGCGGCGTCGATCAGGTGGCGCAGGAACGCTTCACCGGCGTACTTGCGCGCGCCAGCAGACGCCTGCATGATCACCGGGCTGTTGAGCGCATCGGCGGCAGCCATGATGGCTTGCACTTGTTCCAGGTTGTTGACGTTGAAAGCAGGAATGCCATAGCCGTTTTCGGCGGCATGGTCCAGCAGTTGACGCATGGATACGAGAGACATGGTAATACTCCAGATAACAATAGAAACCGTTGCGGCGCTTCGCGGTGGTCAATAACCGCGCCGGCGCCTGAATTCTTGGGCCTTATTCAAATTCGCCGACTGTCACAATCTTTAATGCATTCGTACCGCCCACCTGGCCCATCGGCTCGCCCCAGGTGACGACGATCATGTCGCCCTTTTTGACGATGCCCTGCGCCACCAGCAGCTCTTCCGCCTGCTTCAGCACCTGCGCGCTGGGAGCGTTCTGCATCAGATGATACGCCCGAACATTGCGGTACAGCGCGGCTTTGCGCAAAGTCGTGACGCTCGGCGTGAGCGCATAGATCGGCGTATCGATACTGTGGCGGCTCATCCACAAGGCGGTGGAACCCGATTCCGTCAGCGCCACGATGGCTTTCACGCGCAGGTGGTGGGCTGTAAACAGCGCGCCGTAGGCGATCGACTGGTCGATGCGGGTAAACGTGACGTTGAGGAAGTCGGCATCGAGCTTGTTGTATTCGGACTGCTCCGCTTCGACGCAGATGGCGGCCATCATTTCCACCGTCTCGATCGGGTACTTGCCCGAGGCCGTTTCGGCCGACGTCATGACGGCATCCGTGCCGTCCAACACGGCATTGGCTACATCGGACACTTCCGCGCGGGTCGGCACGGCATTGACGATCATCGATTCCATCATCTGCGTGGCCGTGATCGCCAGCTTGTTGGACGCGCGCGCCATCTTGATCATGCGCTTCTGCAGGGCCGGCACGGCCGCGTTGCCCACTTCCACGGCCAGGTCGCCGCGCGCCACCATGATGCCGTCGGAGGCGTCGAGAATCTCTTGCAGGGCAGGAATGGCTTCCGCCCGTTCGATCTTGGCGATCATCATCGGCTTGTGGTGGTACGGTTCGCCCGCGATATTGGCCAGCTGGCGCGCCATTTCCATGTCGGTCGCGCATTTCGGGAAGGAAATGGCGAGATAGTCGGCCTGGAAACTCATGGCCGTCTTGATATCTTCCATATCCTTGGCCGTCAGCGCGGGCGCGGACAGGCCGCCGCCCTGGCGGTTGATGCCCTTGTTATTCGACAACTCACCGCCGATCTTGACGGTGGTGTGGATTTCGCTGCCGTGGATGCGCTCGACGATCAGCACGATGAGGCCATCGTTCAGCAGCAGCACGTCGCCCTTGTGCAAGTCGCGCGGCAAGGCCTTGTAGTCGAGGCCGACCCGTTCCTGGTTGCCCAGCTCGCCGTTTTCTCCCCACTTGGCGTCGAGGATGAAGCGCTCGCCCGCTTCGAGCTGAATGCGCGTGTTTTCAAACTTGCCGACACGAATCTTCGGCCCTTGCATATCGGCCATGATGGCCACTTCGCGGCCACACTCGGCCGCCGCCAGGCGCACCAGCGCGGCGCGGTCGATATGGTCCTGCGCCTTGCCGTGGGAAAAATTCAAGCGCACCACGTCGACGCCCGCACGTATCATTTTGACCAGGATATCGAAGTCGGTGGAGGCGGGGCCGATTGTTGCTACGATTTTTGTACCACGTGGCATAGGAATCCTTGTGCGCGAGCGAAGGTGAGCAAGGCCGGTTTGAGACAGCCGCCGGCAAGGTAAAAGCGCAGCGGTCAGGCTGCGCTTGGTACTGAACTGCTGAACGCTCCGTCTTAGCCGGCGCGTTGCATCAGGATTTCCACTGCCGGTAGTGTCTTGCCCTCCAGGAACTCCAGGAAAGCGCCACCGCCCGTCGAGATATAGCTGATTTTATCCGTAATATCGTATTTGGCAATCGCCGCCAGGGTGTCGCCACCGCCGGCGATCGAAAATGCTTTCGACTCGGCAATCGCCAGGGCCAGGGTCTTGGTGCCGTTGCCGAACTGGTCGAATTCGAACACGCCCACGGGGCCGTTCCACACGATGGTGCCGGCGGCGGCGATCTGCTGCGCCAGCAGGGCGGCCGTTTTCGGGCCGATATCGAGGATCATGTCGTCATCCGCCACGTCGGCCACGTCCTTGACGGTGGCAGCGGCTGTCGGCGAAAACTCCTTGGCGCACACGACGTCGACGGGAATCGGCACTTGCGCGCCCCGTTTGGCCATGATGTCGATGATGGCTTTCGCTTCGTCGACGAGTTCCGCTTCCACCAGCGACTTGCCGACGTTCAAGCCAACGGCTTTCATGAAGGTATTGGCGATGCCGCCGCCGACGATCAGGTTATCGACCTTGTCGGACAGGGCTTTCAAAATGGTCAGCTTGCTCGATACTTTCGAACCGGCAACGATGGCCAGCAGCGGGCGGGCTGGCGCGTGCAGCGCTTTGCCCAGTGCATCGAGTTCGGCGGCCAGCAGCGGGCCGGCGCAGGCGACGGGCGCGAACTTGGCGATGCCGTGCGTGGACGCCTCGGCGCGGTGGGCCGTGCCGAACGCGTCATTGACGTAGATATCGCACAATTTCGCCATTTTTTGCGCCAGCTCATCGCTGTTTTTCTTTTCGCCCTTGTTGACGCGCACGTTTTCCAGCAGGACGACCTGGCCGGCAGCCAGGTTTTCCAGGCCGGCGCCATCGACCCAGTTTTGTTTCAATGCAACTTCCTGGCCCAGCAGCTCGGACAAGCGGGCGGCCACGGGCGCCAGGCTGTCGGCCGGCTTGAACTCGCCTTCCGTCGGACGGCCCAGGTGCGACGTCACCATGACGGCGGCGCCAGCGTCGAGGGCGGCGCGGATGGCCGGCACCGAAGCGCGGATGCGCGTATCTTCGGTGATCTTGCCACTGTCATCTTGCGGGACGTTCAAGTCGGCGCGGATGAATACGCGCTTGCCTTGCAGTGCATTTTGGGCGATCAAATCTTGCAGACGGATGAAGTTGAGAACAGCTGACATGGCGATCCAGATGACGAGTGGAAGGAAGTGCGCTATTTTACCGCAATGACCAGACCAAATCGCCGATTTGTCCTGCTTTACTGAAAAACATGCAACAGTCGCAAGCCCGTGAAAACCAGCATGCCGAACACGATGGTTTGCAGCATATTGCGGCGAATCACGAAAAAGAGCGTAGCGGCAATACCCGACAAGAGTTTCAGATTCGACAAGTCAAAGTGCACTTGCGGCCCTTCCATCAGCATGTCGGGCGCAATGATGGCCGCCAGCGCGCAGGCCGGCGCATAGCGCAGCATCTCGCCCACGCGGCGCGGAATGGTGATGTGGTGGCCGATCAGCCAGAAGGTGCTGCGCGTGGCGGCAGTCGCCACCACCAGCACGGCGATGGCGATCCACACATCGGCCCTGCCCAAGGCTATGCCGTCAAACATGGCGTTTTGTCCATTTTTCTGTCAATTCTTCCACGGCCATGGCGCTGACCATGCCCACCACGACGGCCACCAGCAAGCCCAGCTTATACGGCAGGCTGAACGCCAGCACGGCCACCGTGCCCGCCACCAGCACGCCGCACAGGGCGGCGCGGCTCAGAATCAGCGGCACCGTCACGCACAGGATCGCCAGCGTGCCCGCAAAACCCAGCCCCCATTCGGCCGGCACGACGGCGCCCAGCACGATGCCGATGAAGGAACCGATTTGCCAGGCCAGCCAGTTGGGGTAGATCAAGCCTTTCAGGAAAGGCAGCTTGGCCGGGTCCGGCGTTTCGTGCGGGTAACGCTGCAGGAACAGGCCCACGGTGATGTCGCCGGCCACATAGCCGAGCGCAAAGCGCTGGCGCCACGGCAGATGGGCGAAATGCGGGGCCAGCAGCACGGAAAAGATGACAAAACGCAAATTAACGACGAGGGCCGTGGCGAAGATCACCCACACGGGCGCTTGCGCGGCCAGCAGGGGCAAGGATGCGAGCTGGGCCGAGCCGGCAAAGACAAACAGGGTCATGGCCCCCGCCTGCGCGACAGTCAGGCCGCTTTTCACCATGGCCACGCCCACCACCATGCCCCAGGCGGCGATGCCCAGCAGGGTGGGCGCCCCCAGGTTCAGGCCGGCGCGCCAGGCATCTTTCAGCACGGCATGATCGCTGCTGGCCGGGACGGCGTTCACGCGGGTGTTCATGCGAGCCCCCGGCAGGCTGAGTGTGGTAACTGCACAACAATGGTGCAAGACGACAAGGGCGGCAACGGTGATACCGGCAAGGCAAATCCAGTCAGTGTGGCGCTGCAGCCGCCATATTTCCGCGAAAACCCGCGCCGCAGCCGAAGATGATCAAGCCGCCATTTTAGCCATGATTTTTGCTGTCTGCCTGAATCCGTTAAAATCGTACTTTTGGCAGCAGCCGACTTCCATCCATACAGCCTCACGGAGCATGACAAGATGACAAAAACCACCCAGCCAGCGGTCGAACTCGACGGTAAAGACTTGCCAGCCCACTGCCCTAACCCGGCCATGCCGCTGTGGTCATCGCATCCGCGCGTGTTTCTGGAATTCAACAAGGACGGTATCGCCAAGTGCCCGTACTGCGGCACGGCCTACACCCTGAAGGAAGGCGCCAGCGCCGGCCATCATTAAACTGCCCAGCGGCGCGCCCCCAGCGCGCCGTTTTTATGTGCATCAAGTTATACCGTTCAGCCCGGAGTCGTCATGAAACGTCTGAAAGAACTCAATGGCAGCGCCGCGGAAGTCGAAGCGGCGTTCTACGATGCCTTGCACCGCGCCGACCTCGAAGCGCTGATGGCGCTATGGGCCGACGATGAAGAAATCGTCTGCATCCACCCGGGCGGCGCGCGCCTGATCGGCCATGCCGCCATCCGCGCCTCGTGGGAAACCATCCTGGCGGGCGGCGGCCTGCACATCGTGCCGGCGCAGCTGCATGAAACGCACAATCTGATGAGTTCGGTGCACACGGTCATCGAAGGCGTCACAAATGAAGACGGCGCACCGGCGCATCTGCTGGCGACGAATGTGTATGTGAAAACGCCGCGCGGCTGGCGCATCGTGCTGCACCACGCGTCCATCGCCCCGGGCGGCGCGCCGGCCGACGCCACGGGAACGCAGATACTGCACTGATGTCTTTGCCGCTTATTGACAACGCCCCCTATACCGCCCCGCTCTGGCTGCCTGGCGGCCACGCGCAGACGATTTATCCTGCCGTGTGCCTCGCCAAGCCGGCCGTGGCCTTCCGCCGCGAACGCTGGCAAGCGCCCGATGGCGACTTCGTCGACGTCGACCTGGTCGACGGCCAGCCGGGCCAGCCCTTCGTGCTGCTGTTCCACGGCCTGGAAGGCTCGTCGAACAGCCATTACGCGCGCGCCCTGATGGCCGAGGTGGCCGCGCGCGGCTGGTCGGGCGCCGTGCCGCACTTTCGCGGCTGCTCGGGCGAAGCGAACCTGGCGCCCCGCTTTTACCATTCGGGCGATGCGCAGGAAGTGGACTGGATCGTGCAGC
The DNA here is from genome assembly GCF_046113285.1 of Janthinobacterium aestuarii. Classification (NCBI taxonomy): domain Bacteria; kingdom Pseudomonadati; phylum Pseudomonadota; class Betaproteobacteria; order Burkholderiales; family Oxalobacteraceae; genus Janthinobacterium; species Janthinobacterium aestuarii. The sequence goes on along the minus strand of NZ_CP142524.1, from coordinate 671,740 downwards.
GCCTGCGCCCGCGCGCCACGGGGAAATTTTATGCGGCCGGCGTCTCGCTGGGCGGCAACGCCCTGCTGTGCTGGCTGGGCCAGTCGCAGCACCAGGCCGATTTCATCGATGCGGCGGCGGCCGTGTCGGCCCCGCTGGACCTGGCGCAAGGGGGCAAGGCCTTGTCTTCGGGCGCGAACCGGCTCTACACGCGCATGTTCCTGAACACGCTCAAACCGAAATGCCTGGCCAAGCTGGAACAGTTTCCCGGCCTGTTCGCGCGCGACGCCATGCTGGCCGCGCGCGACTTGCACGCCTTCGACAATGTCGTCACGGCGCCCCTGCACGGCTACCGCGACGCCGACGATTACTGGCACCGCGCCAGCGCCAAGCACGTCTTGCAGGACATCACCGTGCCGACCCTGGTGCTGAATGCGCAGAATGATCCCTTCCTGCCCGGGCGCTTCCTGCCGCGCAGCGCCGCGCCGACGGTCACGCTCGAGTATCCGCGCCACGGCGGCCACGTCGGCTTTGCGGCAGGCAAGTTGCCGGGCAGCACACGCTGGCTGCCACAGCGCCTGCTCCATTTTTTTGAGGGCGGCAACATGGCGCCGCCGGCCCCGCAAACCTGTCACGCTGGCAGTTCGCAAACGCACACGGAAAACGCTACACATGGATGAACTCGTCAAACAGGCCCTGGCCAAATGGCCGAACGTACCGCACTGCTACGGCTGGCTGGGCCTGGACGCGCGCGGCCACTGGCGCATGCGCGACCAGCATGCGCAACAGCGACAACTGCCTGGCGACAAGATCGCCCACGAAGCCCTACTGGGATTTATCAACCGCAATTACGGCCATGACGAACGAGGCTGCTGGTTCTTCCAGAACGGCCCGCAGCGCGTGTATGTAAATCTGGAAGCGACGCCCTACATCGCCCGCAGCGACCCGCAGCACGGTTTTGTCTTGCAGACGGGCGCGCCGCTGGAACAGATCGAGCAGGTGTATTGGTGCGACAACGGCGTCTTGATCTTGCGCCAGGGCGAGGTCGTGGCGCAGGTCGATGACCGCGACATGGCGCAAGTGCTGGACGCCCTGCACGTCGATGGTCAGGTGGCCAGCGACGAGGCCTTGCTGGCGTGGCTGGAAGAGCGCCGGGGCAAGCTGACCCTATTGCATAACGGCAAGGAGATCGCCGTGCAGCCGCTGCGCTACGACGCCGTGCCGCAAACCTTCGACTTCCAGCCGATGCCGCAAGCCGAATAGGAGTCAGCCCTTCTGGTCCTTGATCTGCTCGCGGCGCTTTTCCTGCAATTCGCGCTCGCGCGCATCGATCACGGCCTGGTCATAAAAGGTCGCGTCCGTCGATTTGCGGGCGATCGTCAGCTGGTCCAGCGCGGCCATGGTGGCGCCCTGCAGCACGTAGGATTCGGCCAGCGCCATATGCTGCAAGGTCATCTTGCCCTGATCCGCATAGGCTTTCGCCAGTAAATCGTACAGTTCCGGCTCTTCCTTGTAGAGCTGCACCTGCTCACGCAGGTACAAGGTGGCTTGCTCCAGCTTGCCGGCAGCCATCAGCGCTTCCGCATATTGGTGGGCAATGCCGCGCGAGAGGGGAAACTGCTGGCGCGCCGCATCGGCCGCCTTCAAAGCCTGTTGCGCCACTTCCTTCTTTTGCGCCGGCATCAACAGCACTTCCAGCCCCATCGCCGCCAGCAGCGAATTGGGGCCCTGCGTGCCGCCCGACGTCAGCACATTCGGCCCGGCCGGCTGGTGCAGGGCGGCATTGGCCGCATCGAGTTCCTTTTGCGCCTCCGCCGGCTTGCCCTGCTTGACGGCGACAAAGGACAAGCCGTAATGGGCGGCCGTCACCTGGAAGCGGCTTTGCTGTTCCAGCTGCGTCTTGAAGACGGCCTTGGCGTTCAGCAAGCCTTGCACGCTTTCATCCTGCAGCACGCGCGCGCGCGCGCGGGCCAGGTGGAAACTCAGGCTGTCCGCACGCTGCTTGTACGGCTGCTCGCGGATGCGCGCCTGGATGTCGGCGATGCGTTCCGTCGTCAGCGGGTGGGTCTGCAGATAGGCGGGCATCAGGTCACTGTACGAACGGCTGGCCGCCTGCATGCGGCCGAAAAAGGCCACCATGCCGGTGGTGTCGAAACCGGCTTCGCCCATGATCTGGAAACCGATGCGGTCCGCCTCGCGTTCGGCGTCGCGGCCGAAATTGAGCTGGCGCTGGATGGCCAGGCCCTGGCCGGCGGCAAACACGCCCATGGCCACGTCGCCGCCCGCACGCGACGCGAGCGCCGCCAGCAGCATGGCGGCCAGCGGCATCAGGGCATCCTGGCGCTGCTGGCCCAGCATGCGCGCGATATGGCGCTGCGCCACGTGGCCGATCTCGTGCGACAGCACGGAAGCGAGTTCCGCCTCCGTTTGCGCCGCCAGCACCAGGGCCGAGTGCACGCCGATGAAACCGCCCGGCAAGGCAAACGCGTTCAACTGGGGGTCGCGCACGGCAAAGAAGAAATAGTCGTAATTCGTTTCGCCGCGCACGCTGGGGCGCGCCGCCACGAGCGCGTTGCCGAAGGTATTCAGGTATTCGAGCAAAGGCGCGTCATCGAGATAGTCGCGGTCGCCGCGGATGCCGCGCATGATTTCCTCGCCGATCTTGCGCTCCATCGCCGGCGACAGGTCTTCGCGCGAGGTATCGCCCAGGTTCGGCAGGTTCGGCGCCGGCGGCACGGCCAGGGGCGTCCAGCCGCTTCCCGGCTTGGCCGCCGCGCCGGCAGATGGCGCCGCTGGCGCGGACGTATAGGTTTGCGCCAGCGCACAGGGCGCCGCCAGCGACAATGCAGCCAGCACGGATGCGCGCCGCAAGCGGCGCAGCCATGCCGCAGCGGCGTTTTCAAGTACGATCGGAAGGGGAGTTTTTGAATTCACGGGTGCTATCATACCTTGTTAGCGGCGCCCATTCCCACGCGCCATGCCAGTGGCATGGGGCCGTGATCCGGCCTGCCGCGCCCCCGTTCCTCACCTATTTTGACGCCATGACAACAGCAGACAAGCAAGCCCCCGCCGGGGAACTGACCCATTTCGACGCTACGGGCCAAGCCCATATGGTCGACGTGGGCAGCAAGGAGGACACGCGCCGCAGCGCCGTGGCCGCCGGCACCATCCGCATGCAGCCGGCCACCCTGGCCTTGATCATTTCCGGCAACGCCAAGAAAGGCGACGTGCTGGGCATCGCCCGCATCGCCGCCATCATGGGCGCCAAGCGCACCAGCGACCTGATTCCCCTGTGCCACCCGCTGGCCCTCACGCGCGTCACCGTCGATTTCGACGTGGATGAAGCGGCCAACAGCGTGCATTGCCGCGCCCAGGTCGACACCACGGGCAAGACGGGCGTGGAAATGGAAGCGCTGACGTCCGTGCAGATCGGCTTGCTGACGATCTACGACATGTGCAAGGCCGTCGACCGGGGCATGGTCATGACCAACGTGCGCGTGCTGGAAAAGCATGGCGGCAAGTCGGGCGATTGGCACGCGGAAGTGTAACTATGCCGCCTGGCGCGCCAGCCGGCCCCGGATGCGGCGCACGTCGCGCAGCAGCCATAGGGCGCATGCCAGGCACAGCCCGATGATGGCGACCGACAGGGGCAGGTGGAACTGTTCCAGTCCCGCCAGCGCAAAGCCGGCGTGAATGAGAAAGGTGCCCGCGCCCAGCGCGGCGCAGGCACAAGCATACAGGGGCGCTCGCGGGGTGGCCAGCAGCACGTGCCGGTAACCGGCCAGCACCACGGCAATCGCCGCCAGGTTAAACACGAGAAAACCCTGTACGCCGCCCGGCACGTGAAACATCTCCCACTCGTTCCAGTAGGCAGCGTCGATTTGATGCAGGATCAGGAACAACATGGTCCAGAAGTAGCTGCGTGGCATAAGATTTACATTCGTCAATATTGACGCAATTGTAAAGCCTGCACCGCGCACCGGCACGTGCCCATGGTATTTTTCGATGCGAAAGTGAATTTCATTGATAGGAATGCTTTTTCATCAAGAAATCATGCATACTGCGAGTCGACCATATACAGATGAGCATCGCATGACAAGCAACACGCCCGCCGCGGAAAGCAAGCTCCAGGACTTCGAATTCGAGGCCATGAATCTGCAGGTGGGGGGACGCATCCAGTTCATCACGCACCGCACCATCAAACCGATCCAGCATTTCTCGACCGTGATCGGCTATGTGAAAGACGAATACCTGATCGTCAAGATTCCCATGGAAAACGGCGCCTCCATCGTGCTCAACGAAGGCGACAAGCTGACCATCCGCGTGTTTTCCGGCGTCACCGTCTGTTCGTTTGCGTGCAGCGTGCTGCGCCTCTTCGGCCGTCCGCTCAACTATGTGCACCTGAGCTTTCCCGACGCCATCCAGGGCACCAGCCTGCGCACGGCCATGCGCGTCAAGGTGGAGATTCCCGCGCAGCTGAGCTACCGCGACGTGGCGGCCGTGCCCGTGTTCATCGTCAACCTCAGCGTCTCGGGCGCGCTGATCGAGGCACCCAGCATGCTCACGCCCGATGAAGAAGGCGTCGCACTGAGCTTTACCCTGCTGGTGCAGCCGAACAAGCATCAGATGCGCGTCAACACGCGCGCCCGCATCCAGAACGTCAGCGTGGGCAAGCCGTCCAATGGCCACGCCGCCGGAGTGTCCGAAATCTATACGTATGGCGTGCAATTCATCGACCTGGAACCGACCCACTACACGCTGCTGCAAAACCTCACCTATGAAGCGCTGATCGCGGACCGGCAAAAAATCGTCTGACACGGGCGCGGCAGGTGCCGCTTACTGCGTCGCCACCACCTTGGGAATATTCGTGCGGGTAATCGCTTCCTTGGCTGCCGCATTCGTCACGCTGGTGCTGTTAAACCAGCTCAGGCTGCTGGTGCCGAGCTGCAACTCCATGTTCACCTTCTGACCGCCCAAGCCGCTGCCCAGGTCGCCCGCCAGGGTCAGCTCGATATTGCCCTTGTCGACCTTGGCGCCGGCCACTTCACGCGTCGGGCTGAACACGGGGATGGCGCTGGGCACGGCTTCGGTGGGGGTGCTGCAGGCGGCCGCCTCGCCGCCATTTTCCTGCACGCACAGGGCCACGGCCGTCTTCAGGGGCGCGGCAGCGGCCAGCACGTTGCTGACCTTGGCCCGCATCGTATAGTCGCCGTACTGGGGAATGGCCACGGCCGCCAGGATGCTGGCGATGGCCACCACGATCATCAGTTCTATCAGGGTAAATCCGCTTTGCGCGCGCATCGCATCCTCCCGGAGTGCAGTTGGTCACGCCGTGCATGGTGCAAGCGCCATGCCAGCGGCGCCCCGGGGCGGCGTTGGCAGGCATGGAAAGAAAAGCGACGCATTTGGGCGGATTCGGACCAGCGCCGTCGCCCCAGGGCGGGAATCGGCCTGTCTTGCGGACAAAAAAAAGGAGCCGAAGCTCCTTTTTTTATACTGCATGAATCAGGCTGAAATTACAGCATGGCTTTCAGCAGACGCGCCATTTCCGACGGGTTTTTGGTCACGGTGATGCCGCAAGCTTCCATGATTTCCAGCTTGGCTTGCGCCGTATCGGCACCGCCCGAGATCAGCGCGCCGGCGTGGCCCATGCGCTTGCCTGGAGGAGCCGTTACGCCAGCGATGAAGCCGACGACCGGTTTTTTCATGTTGTCTTTGATCCAATAAGCCGCGTTGGCTTCGTCCGGACCGCCGATTTCGCCGATCATGATGACCGCGTCGGTATCTGGATCATCATTGAACATCTTCATGATGTCGATGTGCTTCAGACCGTTGATCGGGTCGCCGCCGATGCCGACTGCCGACGATTGGCCCAGGCCCAGTGCGGTCAGCTGACCCACTGCTTCATAGGTCAGGGTGCCCGAACGGGAAACGACGCCGATACGGCCCTTCTTGTGGATGTGACCTGGCATGATGCCGATCTTGATTTCGTCTGGCGTGATCAGGCCTGGGCAGTTAGGGCCCAGCAGCAAGGTTTTGCTGTTGGCTTTAGCCATGCGGTCTTTCAGGGCCATCATGTCGCGGACAGGAATGCCTTCGGTGATGCAAATGGCCAGATCCATTTCAGCTTCGACAGCTTCCCAGATCGCCGCTGCCGCGCCTGCTGGCGGCACGTAGATCACGGAAACGTTGGCGCCGGTTTCTTTTTTCGCTTCGGTAACGTTAGCGAAAATAGGAATGCCTTCGAAATCTTCGCCGGCTTTCTTCGGGTTCACGCCTGCCACGAAGGCAGCTTTGCCGTTCGCGTAGTCGCGGCAACCGCGGGTATGGAACTGGCCGGTCTTGCCGGTGATCCCTTGGGTAACGACTTTGGTATCTTTATTGATCAGAATGGACATGTTGATTCCTTAATTAAGCTTGACCGGCAGCAGCGGCAACGACGCTCTTGGCTGCATCTTCCATGGTGTCGGCTGCGATGATAGGCAGACCGGAATCGGCCAGCATCTTTTTGCCCAGGTCTTCGTTGGTGCCCTTCATGCGCACGACCAGCGGTACGTTCAGCGAAACGGCTTTCACTGCGGCGATGACGCCTTCAGCGATCACGTCGCAACGCATGATGCCGCCGAAAATGTTCACCAGGATGGCTTTCAGGCCTGGGTTTTTCAGCATGATCTTGAACGCTTCGGTCACTTTTTCTGCCGTGGCGCCGCCGCCGACGTCCAGGAAGTTGGCTGGCTCGCCGCCGAACAGTTTAATCGTGTCCATGGTGGCCATGGCCAGGCCGGCGCCATTCACCAGGCAACCGATGTTGCCGTCGAGCGAAATGTAGGCCAGGTCGAATTTCGACGCTTCGATTTCAGCTGGATCTTCTTCGTCCAGGTCGCGCAGGGCGACGATTTCCGGATGACGGAACAGGGCGTTCGGGTCAAAGTTGAACTTGGCGTCCAGGGCGATGACCTTGCCGCTGCCGGTGACGATCAGCGGGTTGATTTCGGCCAGCGAGCAGTCGGTTTCCCAGTAGGCTTTGTACAGGCCTTGCAGGTTGGCGCGCGCGTCGGCGATGGAACCGGCAGGCACGCCGATCTTGGCGGCGATGTCGTCTGCCTGGGCATCGGTCAGGCCAACGCCCGGATCGATGGTGACGTGGTGGATCTTCTCAGGGTGGCTCTCGGCCACTTCTTCGATGTCCATGCCGCCTTCGGACGATGCCATCAGGACGATTTTCTGGGTAACGCGGTCGGTGACCAGCGAAACGTACAGTTCCTGCTTGATGTCGGCGCCTTCTTCCACCAGCAGGCGGTTGACTTTCTGGCCTTCGGCGCTGGTCTGGTGCGTGATCAGCTGCATGCCCATGATCTGGTCAGCGTATTCCTTGACCTGTTCCATCGATTTTGCCACTTTCACGCCGCCGCCCTTGCCGCGGCCACCTGCGTGGATCTGCGCCTTGACAACCCATACCGGGCCGCCCAGGGTTTCCGCAGCCTTGACGGCTTCTTCGACGGACATGCACGGAATACCGCGTGGTACCGTCACTCCGTGCTGCCGGAGGATTTCTTTGGCTTGATACTCATGGATTTTCATGCTGGCTTCCCTTCTGATACTGATGTGTAAAAATACGGTTAGTGGTGCAAAAAAACAGGAAATACAGCGCCGGGGTCACGCTTTGGCTACCCAGCGCGGGTAATACTGTGCAACCGCCCCGCCATCGGTGCGCAGGGCGTGGCATTTGTCGAGTTGAAACGGCTTTTCATGCGATAAGTCAGCATTCGCACCGTCACGGGTCGACCAGACATCGCCGGCAAATGCCTGAACCGTCGCAGTCGGCAAGACTTGCGCCAGTTCGGTCAAATGGGTACAGCCGGCGATTCCCGCCAGGCGCTGTTTCAAGTCGCGGCGGAAATTCTTCAATAAATTCAATCCGATCAGCGCCCTGTAAGCGGGGCCGATGGTATCGCAAAAACCGGGATAGGGCACGGCATCGGAGGCAGCTTCGGCCTCGACAATGGTCAGTGCGCGATCGACGGTAATGCGTAAATGGAGGTCATGCAGAGGGGCGCCGGCGGGACGGGGGCCGGAGGCCAGGGTCGCGTCATAGCTTTTGATATCGGTGATATGGGCGTCAATATCCCACAGGCCGTCGTCGCGCATATACGCTTGGACGTCGATAACGCGGGAGTGCCGTAGGGCGCGCCGGGATACGGGAGTTGACAGGGGCATAAGACCGATGCCGCTTGCGCGGCCATAATTAGTAAGCAGCCATGTGCCTAAAGCACTCTGTTCGCAGCTTCTACGAACAGCAACCGCACCTGCGGCGCCGCAAAAACCCTAAAAGTGTAGCACACAGGGCGCTAGTTGCGCCGCAACATAATTTTTTATTGCTTGTGCCGCCCGCCGCAAATCATTAACGAAAATCGCAAAATCAATGACGATCATTCGCAATTCAAATAACTTGGCAGCAGGCTTGCCGGCACCGGCAGGCTGGCCGGCACCGTACCTCAGTCAGTCACACCCAGTGCGCGTAAAACAGGCAAGATGCGCGCGGAAAAATACTGTGCCTGCGCCAACAATTCGGCCAGGTTTTCCTCTTCCGTCAACAAGGGCTGCCCATCCTTCGTCATCAGCTGCTTCAGGCGCAGCAGCACGGGCCACGTCGTGCGCACCCAGTCTTGCGGCGTTGGACAACCTTGCAGTTTCGCCCACAGGAAGAGCTGTTGTAAATGCGATACAACCACGCCGCCGCCCGTCAGGGGGCTGGCGAGGATGTGCAAATCGGTTCTTGCCAGCGCCTGCTCCAGCAAGTGTGCATTCAGGCGTGCCGTCTGCGGCCGCGCAGCGGCGATGCCGGCCTCGTCCTGGACGGCAGACACGCTGCCCTTGCTGGCCAGTACCAGCATGATCTGCAGCAAGGCCGCCAGACTGGCTTCGCTGCCAGCCAGTTGCTGCTCCAGTTCGCCTATCGTGTACACGCGATGGTCAGCCATGGCGTCCAGCACGGGCGCATAGACGCGCTCGTCCATATCGGCGTCGCCCAGCACGCCATGCACGCTCAACACCACTTCGTCGCGGGGCACGGCCAGCATCACGCGCACGGCCCGCAAGGCACTGGCCTGGGCGAACGGCGTCAGCCTGCGTGCGCCCTTGACCCAGTAATCCCTGCGGAATTGCTCGTTGACGAGGAAGGAGCGCGTCGTCTCGCGAAAAATGGGATCGGGTATCTCGGCCAGGAACTGCTGGTGCTCAGCCGTCAGGTTCAGCATGTCGACCAGAGCGGTATAGTTGGCGGACGCGGCGAACTCGAGCTTGGCCTCGCCCAGCATGGCCGCGACGCTGGAAAAGGCCATAGGCTGCCAATCGGCATTGAAATACTCATGGGCAAGATAATGTCCATCCATCGCCTTGAGTTTTTCGAAGCGGTCCGCCAGTTGCGGGTTGGCGTCCAGGTAGCGCGGTTGCGTGGCGATCATCCTGTCGACGAAATCGATGGCGCCAGCGACTCTGGCCAGCACGCCCTGGCCCGGGGCGCTCATGACGCGGCTATGTTCGGCCAGCAAGTCGCGCATCGGCATCATTGCGGCCCAGCCTGGCTGCGTGTTGTAGCTGATGAAGACGACACCGCCCACCTTCAGCTTGCGCCGCAGGAAGTCGACGATGAGCGCGCGATTTTCCGCCGAAACCCAGCTCCAGATCCCGTGCAGGCAGATAAAGTCAAAATCGGGCAAGTCGTCGCGGCAACAAAACTGCGCGAACGATTCATCCGTGAACTGCGCGCCAGCGTCGGCCACGTTGGCCAGCTCCTGCGCAAAGGCGGCCTGGGACGGATTGAAATCATTGCCATGCCAGCGCGTGGCGGACGCCGCCGCATGGATGTTGGCGCTGATGCCCTGGCCAAAGCCCAGCTCGCAAGCCGTGCCGCTGGCCGGCAAGGCCAGGCCGGCGGCCAGCAAGGGCAGGCGCAGGCGCAGAGGGTTCAATTCTTCGTAATAGCCATAGGTATAGGCGATTTCGGCCACATAGCCGGCATTCCAGTTGCTCATCTTGCATCCTGTCACGATCAGTGGTGCTGCGCGCATCGCACAGCGTTCGAGCGCCAGCATACCCGATCACGCGGCGTCACCATACTGGAATCAGACGATGTTTGAAAGCGCAGTTCTTGGCGTCACGGCGTGGCGGCCGGGCAGCCCTGGATGAGCTATTCCTCGTCGGGATCCAGCCCCTTCAAGGCCACCTGCACGGCGCGCTGCGAAAAACCGCGCTGCATCAAAAAACGCATCTGCTTGTTGCGCTGCTCGGCATCCTGCGCCACCTGACCAAACTTGCGGCGCCACACCTCGCAGGCGCGCGCCACTTCCCCTTCGGCCAGGCCCGCCTTGAGTTCCTGCAACGCTTCGCCCCCGATGCCATGGCTTTGCAGTTCCGCCATGATGCGGCTGTTGCCGAAACGGGCCGAGCGGCGGTGGATCAGCGACTCGGAAAAGCGCTCCTGCGACAGCCAGTTGGCTTGTTCCAGGCTGTCGAGCAAGGCTTCCACGTCGTCGCCTTCCTGCGCATGGCGCTGCAGCTTGCGCCGCAATTCCATGCGGCTGTGTTCGCGCATCGACAGAAAGCGTAGCGCCCTGCCCTTCAGGCTTAGTTGTACTGCGGCCATACACCCACCTTGTCTTTCATTCCACAATCACATCACCCAAACACAATCGCCGCCCGGCGCAACAGCGCGGGACGGCGATCATGGTCACACCTTGCAACAAGCCATGCGTAGGTCGGATTAGGCCCCTTGGGCCGTAATCCGACAACATTGTTGACGTCTGATCCGACAACATTGTTGATGTCTGTGGTGTTGTCGGATTACGCGCGGCTTTGCCGCGCTAATCCGACCTACTCTGCCTTGGTTTCCGCAGCCTTGGCAGCCTTGTCGGCGGCCTTATCCGCTTTTTCCGGCTTTTCAGCGGCCAGCGGCGGCAGTTCGCGCACGCCCAGCGAAGCGCGGACCTTGTTTTCGATTTCGCGGGCCAGCGCCGGACGCTCTTGCAGGAAGGCACGGGCGTTGTCCTTGCCCTGGCCGATGCGTTCGCCGTTGTAGCTGTACCACGAACCGGATTTTTCCACGATCTTGGCATCCGAGCCCAGGTCCAGGATTTCGCCTTCGCGCGAGGTGCCGGCGCCGTACAGAATGTCGAAGTGCGCTTCCTTGAACGGCGGCGCGATCTTGTTCTTGACGACCTTGACCTTGGTTTCGTTGCCGATCACTTCATCGCCGGACTTGATCGAGCCGGTGCGGCGGATGTCCAGGCGCACGGAGGCGTAGAATTTCAGCGCATTGCCGCCCGTGGTCGTTTCAGGGCTACCGAACATCACGCCGATCTTCATGCGGATCTGGTTGATGAAGATGACCAGGGTATTCGTGCGGTTGATGGAACCGGTCAGCTTGCGCAGCGCTTGCGACATCAGGCGCGCCTGCAAACCTGGCAGGGAATCGCCCATGTCGCCTTCGATCTCGGCGCGTGGCGTCAGTGCGGCCACGGAGTCGATGACGACGAGGTCGACGCTGCCCGAACGCACGAGGGCGTCGCAGATTTCCAGTGCCTGCTCGCCCGTGTCCGGTTGCGAGATCAGCAATTCATGCAGGTTCACGCCCAGCTTTTGCGCGTAACCGACGTCGAGCGCGTGCTCGGCATCGATAAAGGCGCAGGTGCCGCCCAGTTTTTGCATTTCGGCGATGGTTTGCAGGGTCAGCGTGGTTTTACCCGACGATTCCGGACCGTAGATTTCCACCACGCGGCCGCGCGGCAAGCCGCCCACGCCCAGCGCGATATCGAGGCCGAGCGAACCGGTCGACACGACTTGCACTTCTTCGATCGGTGCGCTGGCATCCATGCGCATGACCGAACCTTTGCCAAACTGCTTCTCGATCTGCGCCAGTGCGGCGGCGAGCGCCTTGGCTTTTTCCGATGCGGGTACTACAGCTTTTTTATCGTCCATATGTTCTTTCAGCCGTTCTACAGTTGCGGATTCACGTGACGCATCTACGTGAACCGTGCAGCCTGCGATAGCGCCAGTGGGTTAAATTCTTTACACAGACAGTACTGTATAAAAAAACAGTGATCAATGCAAGCGGAACGTGGATTTGTTTTGAAACAGATCAATACAAGCCTGGTTTTTCACAAAAACTCGCCACCTTGCGGGAAATGAAACACAATACAAGCTTCTATGCCGCAAGCCGAGGAAGTCTCACCATGCGTATTTTACTTGCCGAAGATGACAGCGTACTGGCCGATGGCCTGACCCGTTCGCTGCGCCAGTCGGGCTATGCCATCGACTGCGTCAAAAATGGGCAGGAAGCCGATACGGCCCTGTCCACCCAGGAATTCGACCTGCTGATCCTCGACCTGGGCCTGCCGAAGATGTCCGGCCTGGAAGTGCTGCGCCGCCTGCGCGCGCGCGCCTCGCTGCTGCCCGTGCTGATCCTGACGGCCGCCGATTCCATCGAACAACGCGTGAATGGCCTCGACCTCGGTGCCGATGATTATATGGCCAAGCCGTTCGCCCTGTCGGAACTGGAGGCAAGAGTGCGCGCCCTGACGCGCCGCGGCGCCGGCGGCGGCGCCACCATCATCAAGCATGGTCCCCTCAGCTACGACCAGGTGGGGCGCAGCGCCTACATCAACGACCAGATGCTCGACCTGTCGGCGCGCGAACTGGGCTTGCTGGAAATCCTGCTGGGCCGCACCGGCCGCCTCGTCTCGAAAGAGCAGCTGGTCGACCACCTGTGCGAATGGGGCGAGGAAGTGTCGAACAACGCCATCGAAGTGTATGTGCACCGCCTGCGCAAGAAGATCGAGGTGGGCGGCGTGCGCATTGCCACCGTGCGCGGCCTTGGCTATTGCCTGGAAAAATACTCGGAAGCGGCGCGCCTGAACGCCGAAGCGGGCGAGTTGGCAGCCCCGGCCAGCGGGTCCGCCAGCAAGTGAAGGCGCGCGAGGCGCCAGCGGACGAGCCGGGCGACGACGACTGGTTCGAGCCGCCCACGACGGAGCAGGACGACACCATCGAGCATTCGCTGTTCGGCGAAATCCTCGACTGGATGCTGGCGCCCCTGCTGCTGCTGTGGCCGATGAGCATCGCCATCACCTATCTGGTGGCCAAGGGCATCGCCAATCAGCCCTTCGACCATGCGCTGGAAGACAGCGTCACCGTGCTGACGCAACAGGTCAAGCAGGCCGACGGCGCGCTGCTGCGCCGCGTGCCGGACAAGAACAGCAATAACAAGGGCCGCGACTTCCTGCGCGGCGATGACGTCGATACCCTGTATTACCTGGTGGTGGGTCCGCGCGGCGAATACCTCGACGGCGACCGCGACTTGCCGCCGCCGCAGGACCCCGACAAATACCGCAGCGGCATGGTGCTGTTTCGCAACGACACCATCCACGGCACGCCCGTGCGCGTGGCGTTCAGCTATCTCGATATTCCTGCCGGCAACGACGATGATCCGCACCGCGCGCTGGTGCAAGTGGCCGAGACGCTGGAAAAGCGCGCCCAGCTGGCCAATGAAATCATCAAGGGCGTGATTTTGCCGCAGTTCATCATCCTGCCCGTGATCCTGGCCCTGGTCTGGTTCGCCCTGGCGCGCGGGCTGTCGCCGCTGGCGCAATTGCAGGAACGCATACGCGCCCGGCCGCCCGACGATTTATCTCCCATCGAATCGGGCCAGGTGCCCGAGGAAATCACGCCGCTGGTCGGTTCGCTCAACGAGATGCTGGCGCGCCTGTCGCTGTCGATCGACATGCAGAAACGCTTCATCGCCGATGCGGCGCACCAGATGAAGACGCCGCTGGCCGGCATGCGCATGCAATCGGAGCTGGCCCTGCGCCAGACCGACCACGACGAGATTCACCGCTCGCTGCTGCAGCTGGCGAAAAGCTCGGAAGCGGCCACGCGCCTGGTCAACCAGCTGCTGGCCCTGGCACGCGCGGAAAACCAGCCGCAGGCGGGCACGGCGTTCGAGCCGATCGAACTGAGCGAACTGGCGCGCGGCGTGGTGCAGGACTGGGTGCAAGCCTCGTTTGCCCAGCATATCGACCTGGGCTTCGAACAGCCCGCCTATTCGATCATGATTTCCGGCAATGCCATGATGCTGCGCGAGCTGCTGAGCAATCTGATCGACAATGCCTTGCGCTACACGCCAGCTGGCGGCAGCGTCACGGTGCGCGTGCGCAGCACCCTGGAACTGGCCATCCTGGAAGTGGAAGATACGGGGCCCGGCATTGCGCCGGCAGAACGGGCCCACGTGTTCGAGCGCTTTTACCGCATTCTTGGCAGCAATGTCGACGGTAGCGGCCTGGGCCTGGCCATCGTGCGCGAGATTGCGCAGCAGCATGGCGCCGAAGTCGATATTTTTAACAATCCGCGCGCCACTTCGCCCAAGCTGCCAGGCACCCTGCTGCGCCTGAGCATCGCCCTGCTGTTGCCGGAAGCGCCAGAAGAGGATGACATCACGTATGGATAAGCCCAGCCTTCCCGCAGCGCCACTGCAGCCCGCGCGCGCGCCCGGCCCCGAGCTGCAGGCGCGCCGCGATGTGCACTGGCGCAAGACGCGGCGCCTGACGGCCATCCTGCTGCTGGTCTGGCTACTGACGGGCTTCCTGACCGTGTTCTATGCGCGCGAGCTCTTGCACCTGAACCTGTTCGGCTGGCCCCTGCCCTTCTACATGGCGGCCCAGGGCGCCTCGCTCGTCTACCTGGCCATCATCGCCTTGTATGCCTGGCGCATGCGGCGCCTGGACCGGGAATTCCATGCCGAGGAGCAAGCATGAGCGGCCAGCGCAGCTTCTTTGCGCGCCTGTGCCGCTACTACCTGCTGTTTACCGCCGGTTTCGCCGCCTTCCTGCTGGCCCTGTCGGTACTGGAACAGGAAGGCATGCCGCGCGCGTGGATCGGCTACCTGTTCATGCTCGTCACCATCACGCTGTACGCCACCATCGGCGTCATCAGCCGCACCTCGAACGTCACCGAATACTATGTGGCGGGGCGCCGGGTGCCGGCCATGTTCAACGGCATGGCCACGGCCGCCGACTGGATTTCGGCCGCCAGCTTCATCAGCCTGGCGGGCGGCCTGTACCTGAACGGCTTCGACGGCCTGGCCTTCATCATGGGCTGGACGGGCGGCTATTGCCTGGTGGCGCTATTGATCGCCCCCTACCTGCGCAAGTTCAGCCAATACACGATTCCCGATTTCCTCGCCGCCCGCTACGGCAGCGGCACCGACAAGCGGGGCGCCAGCGTGCGCGTGGTGGCCGTGGCCGCCACCATCATCGTGTCGTTTACCTATGTCGTGGCGCAGATCTACGCCGTCGGCCTGATCGCCTCGCGCTTCACGGGCGTGGATTTTTCCGTCGGCATCTTCCTGGGCCTGGCCAGCATCCTCGTCTGCTCCTTTCTGGGCGGCATGCGCGCCATCACCTGGACGCAGGTGGCGCAGTACATCATCATCCTCGTCGCCTTTCTGATTCCCGCCATGTGGCTGTCGGTCAAGCATGCGGACAATCCCGTGCCGCAGATCGCCTACGGCAAGGTGCTGCCGCAACTAAGCGCGCGCGAACACGTGCTGGAAACGGACCCGAAAGAAAACGAAGTGCGGGCCATCTTCCGCCAGCGCGCGCAAAGCTACCAGGCGCGCATCGACGGCTTGCCCGGCTCCTGGGAGCAAGGCCGCCTGGCGGCCCAGCGCCAGCTCGACAGTTTGCGCCAGCGCAATACCTCGCTGTTTGACATCCGCAACGCGGAGCGCTACCTGATCGCCTATCCCAAAAGCCCCGACGAGGCACGCGTGCTGTGGCAGGCCATGCAGGCGCAAAACCAGAAACGCGCCGAGCCGATCATTCCGCACGCGCAACCGTTTCCCGCCGCCGACCGCGAGCAATCCGATATCAAGCGCAACAATTTCCTGGCCCTCGTGTTTTGCATGATGCTGGGCACGGCCGCCCTGCCCCACATCCTCATGCGATCGTACACCACGCCGTCCGTGCACGAAACGCGCGTCTCCGTGTTCTGGACCCTGTTCTTCATCCTGTTGATCTATCTCACGATTCCCGCGCTGGCCGTGCTGGTCAAGTACGATATTTACTCGGCCCTGGTGGGCACGCAATACGCGAACCTGCCCACCTGGGTATCGTACTGGGCCAACGTGGACAAGCTCAGTCCCCTGATCAGCATCGTCGACGTCAACCGCGACGGCATCGTGCAACTGGCGGAAATTTCCATCGACGCCGACGTGCTGGTGCTGGCCACGCCCGAGATCGCCGGCCTGCCCTATGTGATTTCCGGCCTGGTGGCGGCCGGCGGCCTGGCCGCCGCCCTGTCGACGGCCGACGGCTTGCTGCTGGCCATCTCGAACGCCCTGTCGCACGACGTCTATTACAAGGTGGTCGATCCCAGCGCCTCGACGCAAAAGCGCGTGACGATTTCCAAACTGCTGCTGCTGGCCGTGGCCTTCATCGCCGCCTATGCGGCCTCGCAAAAGCCGGCCGACATTTTGTCGCTGGTGGGCGTAGCCTTCTCCCTGGCCGCCTCGACCCTGTTCCCGCCGCTGGTGCTCGGTGTCTTCTGGCAACGCGCCAATTACCAGGGCGCGCTGGCCGGCATGCTGACGGGTTTTGGCGTCTGCCTGTACTACATGCTGCATACGAGCACCATGCTGGGAGGCAATGCCAGCGGACAATGGTTCCATATCGCACCGATTTCCGCCGGCATCTTCGGCGTGCCGGCCGGCCTGGCCGCCGCCATCCTCGTCAGCTGGCTGACGCCGGCGCCGGGACGGCGCAGCAGGGGACTGGTCGAGCATATCCGGGCGCCGGAATGAATAGGCAGGCCGGCCCGCCAGATCAATTCCCCTTGCGGCATAGGGAAAAGACAGCGTCCCGCTAAAAAAGGAGTAGGCTGGAGGGCCGCTTTATTTACGAGGAGATCCCATGCCGTCTGGAAAAATTCTTGTTGCCCAGGGAGGCGGCCCCACCGCCGTCATCAACCAGTCGCTGGTGGGCGTGGTGCTCGAATCGCGGCGTTTTCAGCACGTCACGCGCGTGTATGGCGCCCTGCATGGCGTGCGCGGCATCATCAATGAAGAGTTCGTCGATCTGACGCAGGAAACCAGCCACAACCTGGAACTGGTGGCCGCCACGCCGTCCTCGGCGCTCGGTTCCACGCGCGACAAGCCCGACATCGCCTACTGCCAGCAAATCTTCGAAGTGCTGCGCGCGCACGAAATCGAGCACTTCTTTTACATCGGCGGCAACGACTCGTCCGACACGGTGCGCATCGTCAGCGAGGAAGCGCACAAGGCCGGCTATCCGCTGCGCTGCATCCACATCCCGAAAACCATCGACAACGACCTGGTGGGCAGCGACCACACGCCCGGCTTTCCCTCGGCCGCGCGCTTCGTCGCGCAAGCGTTCGCCGGTGCCAACCTCGACAACGCGGCCTTGCCCGGCGTCTATGTGGGCGTGGTGATGGGCCGCCATGCGGGCTTTCTGACGGCCGCCTCGGCGCTGGGCAAGAAGTTCCCCGACGATGGCCCGCACCTGATCTACCTGCCCGAGCGCGTCTTCGTGCTGGAGCAATTCCTTGCCGACGTGAAGGCCACCTATGAAAAGTATGGCCGTTGCGTGATCGCCGTGTCGGAAGGCATCCACGATGCATCGGGCGAGCCGATCGCCAGCCTGCTGGCCAGGCAGGTGGGCAATGAGGTGGAACGCGATGCGCACGGCAATGTGCAATTGTCGGGCACGGGCGCGCTGGCCGACCTGCTGTGCGACGAAATCAAGGCCAAGCTCGGCATCAAGCGCGTGCGCGGCGATACCTTCGGCTATCTGCAGCGCTCCTTCATCGGCTGCGTTTCCGACGTCGACCAGCGCGAAGCCCGCGAAGTGGGCGAGAAGGCCGTGCAGTTCGCCATGTGGGGCGACCGCGACGGCTCCGTCGCCATCAAGCGCACGGGCTTTTATTCCGTCGACTACGAACTGCTGCCGCTGACCGAGGTCGCGGGCAAGACGCGCACCATGGAAGACGAGTTCATCAGCGCCAGCGGCACGGACGTGACCGATGCTTTCCGCCTGTATCTGCGCCCGCTGCTGGGTTCGGGCATGCCCGATGCATTCCGCCTGCGGGCGGCCAAGGTGGCGAAGGTCCTGAAACCTTAAACACCTGACCAAACCTACTGCGCGTCGCGCGTCGCGGCCTGCGATGCTCACTGCCTCGGCGGCCCCGTGCCCAGCACAGCTGCGCGTCTCGGTCACGATTCACATCCGCTCGCTACGGTTTTGTTAGGTGTTGTGAACCG
Source organism: Janthinobacterium aestuarii (assembly GCF_046113285.1). Taxonomy (NCBI): domain Bacteria; kingdom Pseudomonadati; phylum Pseudomonadota; class Betaproteobacteria; order Burkholderiales; family Oxalobacteraceae; genus Janthinobacterium; species Janthinobacterium aestuarii. Next base: position 653,433 of record NZ_CP142524.1, on the reverse strand, counting down.
TTTCTGCCAGCAGCAGCGGCCGCAGTTTCACGGCCGCTTCCTTGAGCTCTGGCATGTGCTGCATCAGCTGCTCCACGGACTTTCTCGCCACGGGCGCGTGGCAGGCGACGGCCGCCACGATGCGCCCGTCCGCCGCGCAGATGGGCACGGCCACGGCCACCATGCCGTGCACGAATTCCTCGTCGTCGATGCCGATGCCCAGCCGCGCGATGCGCACGATCTCGCGCTCGAGCAGCACGGGATCCGTGATGCTTTTCGGCGTGCGCGCCTGCAGGTTTAGCATGGCCAGCAATGCGCGCCGCTCCAGCAAACTCATGTGCGCCAAAAACAGCTTGCCGCTGGCCGTGCAATGCATGGGCGCGCGCGTGCCCAGCACCAGGTGCAGGCGCAGCGGTTCCTGCGTTTCCACGCGGTCCACGTAGACGATCGCATTGCTCTCGGGAATGGCCAGATTGCACGTCTCGCCCGTGGCCGCCACCAGGCTGCCCAGGATGCTGCGGCTCACGCGGATCAGGGCATTGTTGCGCAAGGTCGCCAGCGCCAGGTTGGTCGATGCGGCACCCGGTACATAGCCGCGTCCCACGGGCGTGCGCAGCACATAGCCATGTTGTTCCAGGGTATCGAGCAGGCGCATCATGCTGGCCTTGGGCACCTGCATGCGCGCCGCCAGCTGCGACAGGGTCAGGGGCTGGCTGGCGCTGGCCAGGTGCTCGATCAGGCGCAGCACGCGCAAGCCGCGCGCCTCGTCGCCATGGCTGGCCGCCGCGCCGGCCCCAACCGCTCCACCCGCCGGGCTATCTTCTTCGGCCTCGGCCTGCCGTTTTTGAAACGCATCATGCATGTTCTGTTTCACCTCTCGCGTATGCGGCGGTTTCCGCTTGTCCCGGTGCTGCGCGTCTTTTATAAATGGAACCAGACGTTCCAAAAATAATCAATAAAGACCAGTGTATCGCAAAAAACGCCCGCCGAGGCAAGCTGATACCGCAACGCAGGAGACAAGCACCATGTTGCAAACACACTACGATTACATCGTCGTCGGCGCCGGTTCCGCCGGCTGCGTGCTGGCCAACCGCCTGTCGCACGACAGCAACCACCGGGTATTGCTGCTGGAAGCTGGCGGCAAGGACAACAATCCCTGGATACACGTGCCGGTCGGCTATTTCAAGACCATGCACGACCCGAAGCTGGACTGGTGCTACCGTACGGAAGCGGACGCCGGCATCGCCGGGCGCCAGTTGCAATGGCCACGCGGCAAGGTCCTGGGCGGCTCCAGCTCGCTCAACGGCTTGCTGTATGTGCGCGGACAGAAAGAGGATTACGACCGCTGGGCCGAACTGGGCAACGCAGGCTGGAGCTATGCCGAGGTGCTGCCCTACTTTAAAAAATCGGAAGACCAGGAACGCGGCGCCAGCGATTACCACGGCGTGGGCGGCCCGTTAAAAGTGTCGGACCTGCGGCTGCGCCGTCCCATCGCAGAACACTTCATCGCCGGCGCCACGGAAAGCGGCATCCCCTTCAATGCCGACTACAACGGCGCCACGCAGGAAGGCGTCGGCTACTTCCAGCAGACGGCCAGCAAGGGCTTGCGCTGGAGCACAGCCAAAGCCTTTTTGCGGCCCGCCCGCAAGCGCGCCAATCTGCGCGTGGAAGTGCGCGCGCAAATCACGCGCGTGCTGTTCGAGGGCAAGCGCGCCGTCGGCATCGAGTTCCGGCAGGATGGCCAGCTGCGCCAGGCGCGCGCCAGCGGCGAAGTGATTTTATGCGCGGGCGCCATCGGCTCGCCGCAAATCCTGCAATGCTCGGGCGTCGGGCCACGCACGCTGCTCGAGCAAGTGGGCGTGCCGCTCGTGCACGACTTGCCCGGCGTGGGACAGAACCTGCAAGACCATCTGCAAATCCGCCTCGTCTTCAAGACGCGCCTGAAAACCCTGAACGATGAAGTCAACAGCCTGTGGGGCAAGCTGTGGGTGGGCATGCAATATGTGTTTTCCCGCTCCGGCCCCCTCACTCTGGCAGCCAGCCAGGTGACGGTATTTACCCGATCCTCGCCCGAAGTGGAGCGGCCCGACATCCAGTTCCACATGCAGCCGCTGAGCGCCGACAAGCCGGGCGAAGGCGCGCATCCGTTTTCCGCGTTTACGTCGTCCGTGTGCCAGCTGCGTCCGCACAGCCGCGGCCACGTGTCGATCAAGTCCGCCGATCCCCTCGCCTACCCTGGCATTTATCCCAATTACCTGTCCGACCCGCGCGACCAGCAAACGGCGATTGCCGCCCTGCGCGTGGCCCGCAGGATCGCCGCCGCGCCGTCGCTGGCACCGCACATCATTTCAGAGTTCGTGCCCGGCCCGCAGTTCGAGACGGATGCGCAGCTGCTGGATGCGGCGCGCCGCTTCAGCCAGTCGATCTATCACCCGAGCGGCACCTGCAAGATGGGCCACGACGCCATGGCCGTCGTCGACGAGCGCCTGCGCGTGCACGGCATGCAGAACCTGCGCGTGGTCGACGCGTCGATCATGCCGGAAATCGTCTCGGGCAATACGAACGCGCCCACCATCATGATCGCCGAAAAAGCGGCCGACATGATCCTGGCGGACGCCGTGCGGCTGCCGCAGGCAGCCTGACCCACCCATTCCATTCCCGACAAGGAGGATGTCAGCGGCGGGCAGGCGGCCCCGCCTCCAATGACCCGGCGACAAGCCAGGCATCAAACACATAATCGATATCGATTGGAGACTAGATATGGACAACAATCCCAGCAATCCGAAAAAAGCCCAAGAGCTGCGGAAAGTCGTGATGGCCAGCGTGATCGGCGCCACCATCGAGTGGTACGACTTCTTTTTATACGGCGTCGTCGCCGGCATCGTGTTCAGCAAACTGTATTTCCCGGGCGGCGATCCGCTCGTCTCGACCATGCTGGCCTACGGCACCTTCGCCGTGGGCTTTCTGTCGCGTCCCATCGGCGGCGTGATCTTCGGCCACTTCGGCGACAAGATCGGCCGCAAAAGCATGCTGGTCATGACCCTGATGATCATGGGCATCTCCACTTTCCTGATCGGCGTGCTGCCCACCTATGACCACATCGGCTACTGGGCGCCGGGCCTGCTGCTGTTCCTTCGCGTGCTGCAAGGCATCGGCCTCGGCGGCGAATGGGGCGGCGCCGTGCTGATGGCGTATGAATATGCGCCCCCAAAAGAGCGCGGCTTCTACGCCAGCCTGCCGCAGATCGGCCTGGCCATCGGCCTGTGCCTCGCCTCCGGCGTGGTGGCCATCCTGTCGTACAGCCTGACGGACGCGCAATTCCTGTCCTGGGGCTGGCGCGTGGCCTTCATCCTGTCGGCGGCCCTCGTCTTCATCGGCATGTGGATACGTCTGAACGTGATGGAAACACCCGAGTTCCAGGCCGTCAAGGAAAAGAACGCGGAGACGCAGATTCCATTCTTCGACCTGCTGAAGCGCTATCCGGGCAATGTATTAAAAGGCATGGGCGCGCGCTATATCGACGGCGTGTTCTTCAATATCTTCGGCGTGTTTTCCATCACCTATCTGACCAACACCATCAAGATAGACCGCACGGAAGCGCTGATGGGCGTGATGGCGTCGGCCGTCGTGATGTGCTTCTGCATCCCCTTCTTCGGCCGCCTGTCGGACCGCATCGGCCGCAGCAAGGTGTTCTTCCGGGGCTCCCTGATCACGGGCGTGTCGGCCATCCCCGCCTTCTGGATCATGCTGCACCACGCCGGCAATCCGCTGCTGCTGTGGTGTTCCGTGATCATCCCGCTGGGCGTGCTGTATTCGGCCGTGTACGGCCCGGAGGCGGCCCTCTTCTGCGACCTGTTCGACGCCAGGGTGCGCTACACGGGCATCTCCTTCGTGTACCAGTTCTCCGGCATCTTCGCCAGCGGCCTGACGCCCATCATCGCCACCTACCTGCTCAAGACGGGCAATGGCGAGCCGTGGCACATCGTCGGCTACATCCTGTTCGCCTCCCTCGTCTCGGCCGTCAGCGTGGCCATGATCGGCAAGGGCGGCTCGCAACCGGACGGCCGCATGAAGACGGCGCACGCGCGGTAAGACATCCGGGCGTAAAAAAGGCAGGCCTCTTCCGAGCGCCTGCCTTTTCCATGCGTGCTGAAACTTAGATCACGATCGTCTGGTGCTCGTCGCCCACGCGGGCGCGGATGGTGCCGATGCGCGAGACGGTTTCGCCGGCCGCTTGCAGCTGGGCAATGGCGGCGTCCGCGTTTTCCTGCGAAACGATGACGGTCATGCCGATGCCGCAGTTGAAGACGCGGTGCATCTCGGCGTCAGCCACGCCGCCGTGCTGTTGCAGCCACGTGAACAGCGGCGGCATGGTCCATGCCTTCGAGTCCAGTTCGGCCACCAGGCCAGGCTGCAGCACGCGCGGGATGTTTTCCACCAGGCCGCCGCCGGTGATGTGCACCATGCCCTTCACTTCCATAGCGTCCATCAGCGCCAGCAACGGCTTGACGTAGATGCGCGTCGGCTGCATCAGCACGTCGGCGAGTTTACGGCCGTGGAAGTCGCCTTCCAGGTCCGGCTTCGCCACTTCGATGATCTTGCGCACCAGCGAGTAACCGTTCGAGTGCACGCCCGACGAGGCCAGGCCCAGCACCACGTCGCCCGGGGCGATCTTGGTGCCGTCGATGATTTTCGATTTTTCCACGGCGCCGACGGCAAAACCTGCCAGGTCGTATTCGCCGGCCGGGTACATGCTCGGCATTTCCGCCGTTTCGCCGCCGATCAGCGCGCAACCCGCTTGTTCGCAACCCTGGGCGATGCCCTTGATGACGTCGGTGGCGATGGCCACGTCCAGCTTGCCGCAGGCAAAATAATCGAGGAAGAACAGCGGTTCGGCGCCTTGCACGAGGATGTCGTTGACGCTCATGGCGACGAGGTCGATGCCGACCGTGTCGTGGCGGTTCAGTTCGAACGCCAGGCGCAATTTCGTGCCCACGCCGTCGGTGCCCGAGACCAGCACCGGTTCCTTGTACTTCTTGCTGATTTCAAACATGGCGCCAAAACCGCCCAGGCCGCCCATCACGCCTTCGCGCAGGGTGCGCTTGGCAAACGGCTTGATTGCTTCGACTAAAGCGTCGCCTGCGTCGATATCGACGCCAGCGTCACGGTAGGAAAGGGAAACATTAGAAGTCTGGTTCATGGTGTGGTGGCAGCGGAGGCGGTAAAATAGAAGGCGGATACCCGCCGGCACGCGCGCGCAAGCATGTTTTTCAACATCGTGCGGCAGGGCGCCAGCGGGTGAATTCGGTCGATCAAGACGCTATTTTATCAAACTGCCCCGCCATTTCGTAATTAACTGCCTTTTTTTAACGCAACAGCACAAACTACATGCCATTCGCCATCACCGCCGAACAGAAGCAAACAGCATTTTGGATCGCGGTCTGGCTGGCATTCTTGCTGCTGCTCGTCAGCCTGGGCCCCATCCTGACGCCCTTCCTGGCCGCCGCCATCCTCGCCTACGTGCTCAATCCCGGCGTGGACCGCTTGCAGCGCCTGCATTACCGGCGCTTTTACGTGCCCCGTCCGCTGGCCGTGCTGGTCGTCGTAGTGTTGTTTTTCCTCGCCATCACGGCGCTCGTGCTGATCGTCGTGCCTGTGTTGCAAAAGGAAATCCCGCTGCTGCAGGCGCAGATTCCGCAATTCCTGAGCAAGGCGAACGAGTTCCTGGCGCCGAAACTGCGCGACCTGGGCATCCGCGTACGCCTGGACGGCACGGGCATCAAACGCATGCTGAGCCAGCAGATGGCCACCAGCGGCGATGAAATCTGGAGCACGGTACTCGCCTCGGCCCGCATCGGCGGCACGGCCGTGCTGGGCTGGCTGGCCACCGTCGTCTTGATTCCCGTGGTGCTGTTCTATCTGTTGCTGGACTGGCATCCCATGCTGGCGCGCATCGCCGGCGCCGTGCCGCGCCGCTGGGTCGGCCGTACGGTGGGCATGGCGCAGGAAGTCGACACCCTGCTGGCGCAATACCTGCGCGGCCAGTTGCTCGTGATGCTGGTGCTGGCGACCTATTACTCGGTGGCGCTGGCCATCGCCGGTTTTGAAGTCGCATTGCCTGTGGGCATCATCACGGGCTTGCTGGTGTTCATCCCCTACCTGGGCTTCGGCCTGGGCCTGATGCTGGCGCTGATCGCCGCCCTGCTGCAGTTTGCCGACTGGAGCGGCGTCATCGCCGTGGCCGTCATCTATGGCTGCGGCCAGGTCATCGAGGGCTTTTTCCTCACGCCGCGCCTGGTGGGCGAGCGCATCGGCCTGAACCCGCTGGCCGTGATCTTCGCCTTATTGGCTTTCGGACAATTGTTCGGTTTCGTCGGCGTTTTGCTCGCTTTACCCGCTTCTGCCGTCCTGATGGTCGCTTTTAAGCATCTAAGACGCCACTACCTCTCCAGCAGCTTCTATAATACCTAGTAAAAGCGGATATCATATCAACCTAGCAATACCACGATGCACATGCAGTAATGAAAAACAGGACAAGGCGTACGCCATGAAACAACTGGTGCTCGATTTAGGCACAGACCAGGCGCACAGCCTCGATACCTTCGAGGTGGGACAGAATGCCGAAGTGGCGCAGCTGATGCGCCAGTTCGCCGCGCGCACGTCGCGCGAACATTTTGCCTACCTGTGGGGCGAACTGGCCGCCGGCAAGAGCCACCTGCTCAAGGCACTGGCCAGCACCGAGCGCGCGCGCTACATTTCGCCATTCTCGATCGAGTCCGAATTCGTGTATTCGCCCGACGTGGACCTGTACCTGCTCGACGACTGCGAAAAGCTGTCGCCGCTGGCGCAGATCGACGCTTTTGCCCTGTTCAATGAAATCCGCGCCAACAAGGCGTTCATGGTGTGCAGCGGCGCCGTGCCGCCGGCCGTGCTGCCCGTGCGCGAAGATTTGCGCACGCGCATGGGCTGGGGCCTGATCTACCAGATCCACGGCTTGACGGACGATGAAAAAATCGCCGCCCTGACCCAGGCGGCCACCACCCGCGGCTTGACCTTGTCGCCCGGCGTGTTACCCTATCTGCTGTCCCATTTCCGGCGCGACATGCGTTCGCTGTCGACGATGCTGGACTCTCTCGACCTCTACTCCCTGGAAACCCAACGCCCGATCACCTTGCCATTGTTGCGCGAGTTGCTGCAGGCGGAAGCGAAAGAATGATGAATCTGGCCCTGTTTGACCTCGACCACACCCTGCTGCCCATCGACTCGGATCACGAGTGGGGCGAATTCCTGGTACGCATCGGTGCCGTGGACGCCGCCGAATTCACCCGCCGCAACGACGAATTTTTCGCGCAATACCAGGCCGGCACGCTCGATCCGGTGGAGTACCTGGAATTCTCGCTCGGCACCCTGGCGCAATTCCCGCGCGAACGCCTCGAAGCGCTGCACCGCCAGTTCATGGCCGAAGTGGTCTTGCCGGCCATCCGCCCGGAAGTCGTTGCCCTGCTGAAACAGCACCAGGACGCGGGCGACCTGCTGGCCATCGTCACGGCCACCAACCATTTCATCACCAAACCCATCGCCGATGCACTGGGCGTCGAGCACCTGCTGGCTGCCATGCCCGAATATGACGACGCAGGCAATGTCACCGGCAAGCTGCTGGGCACGCCGACCCTGGGCGCGGGCAAGCTGACCCACACCCACGCCTGGCTGGAAAAGATGGGCAAGGAACTGGGGCAGTTCGAGCGCAGCTATTTTTACAGCGATTCGCACAACGATATTCCCTTGCTGTCGGTCGTGACCCACCCGGTCGCGACCAATCCCAACACCGCTTTGAGCGCACACGCATCCCTCCACGGCTGGCCATCACTCCACTTATTCAATGATTAAAAAATTCATCCGCAAGATCCTCGGCGTTAAAAAAGAGGCAGCGCGCGACACCACGGCACCCATCGTGCTCGGTCCTGCGCAACACGGAATCGATCCGAAACTGGTATCGTCGAATGCCATCCGCGTCACCAGCAGCCTGCAGGAAGCGGGCTTCGAGGCCTTTGTCGTCGGCGGCGCCGTGCGCGACCTGCTGCTGGGCGTCAAACCCAAGGACTTCGACATCGCCACCAACGCCACGCCGGAACAGGTCAAGCGCTTGTTCCGCCGCGCCTTCATCATCGGCAAGCGCTTCCAGATCGTGCACGTGATGTTCGGCCAGGATTTGCTGGAAGTGACGACCTTCCGCGGCGCCGGCGCCGATTCGGCGCCCAAGGATGAACATGGCCGCGTCCTGCGCGACAACACCTTCGGTTTGCAGCACGAAGACGCGCTGCGCCGCGACTTCACCATCAACGCCATGTACTACAACCCGGCCACGCAGGAAGTGCTCGATTACCACGGCGGCGTGGAAGACATCCGCGCCAAGACCTTGCGCATGATCGGCAAGCCGGAAGAGCGCTACCGCGAAGACCCCGTGCGCATGCTGCGTGTGGTGCGCTTCGCCGCCAAGCTGAAATTCACCATCGAGCCGCACACGGCCGCGCCGATTCCCGTCATGGCGCCGCTGATCAACAACGTGCCGGCGCCGCGCGTGTTCGATGAAATGCTGAAACTGCTGATGAGCGGCCACGCGCTGGCCTGCCTGCAGCAGCTGCGCAAGGAAGGCTTGCATCACGGCCTGCTGCCGCTGCTCGACGTGGTGCTGGAACAGCCGCTGGGCGCGAAATTCGTCACCCTGGCGCTGGACGCCACGGACCAGCGCATCGCCGCCGGCAAGACCGTCTCGCCGGGCTTCCTGTTTGCCTCGCTGCTGTGGCACCAGGTGCTGGAAAAATGGACGGCCTACCGCGCCGCCGGCGAGTCGACGATTCCCGCGCTGCACCTGGCGGCCGACGACGTGCTCGATTCGCAGACGGAAAAACTGGCCTTGCAGCGCAAGATCGGTTCCGACATGCGCGACATCTGGTCGATGCAGCCCCGCTTCGAGCGCCGGGTCGGCAAGGCGCCGTACAAACTGCTCGAGCACCTGCGCTTCCGCGCCGGCTACGACTTCCTGCTGCTGCGCTGCGCCTCGGGCGAGATCGACGCGGACATCGGCGAATGGTGGACGGCCTTTTATGAAGGCGACGAGGAAACGCGCGAAGCGCTGCTCGTCAGCGCCAATGCCGCGCCGGGCGCCGTCAAGAAGAAGCGCCCGCCGCGCCGCAGCACGCGCAGCAAGACGGGCACAGGCGGAGGAAGCACCACCACCGGCAGCAGCAGCGGCGAATAATGTCAGTGATCGCTTACATCGGCATCGGCGCCAACCTGGGCGACGCGCGCGCGAATGTGCAGGAGGCGATCGCGCGTCTGGCGCACCTGCCCGGCGCCAGCTTGCTGGACGCCTCGGCCAGCTACCGCACGGCACCCATCGATTCCAGCGGCGACGACTACATCAACGCCGTGGCGCGCATCGCGACCACCCTGCCGGCGGAGGAACTGCTGCTGGCCCTGCACGCCATCGAGGCGGCGCACGGGCGCGAACGGCCCTACCGCAACGCCCCGCGCACCCTGGACCTGGACTTGCTGCTGTACGGCGATGCACAGATCGCCAGCGCCACCCTGACGGTACCGCATCCGCGCCTCACCGAGCGCGCCTTCGTGCTGGTGCCGCTGCTGGCCCTGGCGCCGGCCATCGCCGTGCCCGGCCTCGGCCCGGCGCAAGGCTACCTGGCGGGCGTGGCAGACCAGGCCATCAGCCAGCTCTGAGCGCCGCGCGGCATTGCTCTACAATGCCGCCCCTGCACGCCGCCCTATAAAGTACTACACTAGCGGCGTCGCAATAGCATCACCCCCCTTTCACTCTAGAGAATACCTATGTCCGCTTATTTGCAAGGAACAGATCTGGCCGCAAAAGACAAGGCCGCCACACCGGCGCCGGCGCCATCCAAGCCTGTCGCCAACAAGGCCGTGACCATCCATACCCTGGCCACGTTGCGCGCCGCCGGCGAAAAGATCTCCATGCTGACCTGCTATGACGCCAGCTTCGCGTCGCTGATGGACCGCTGCGGCGTGGAAATCCTGCTGATCGGCGATTCGCTCGGCATGGTCTGCAACGGCCTGAACTCCACCCTGCCCGTCACCGTGGCCGAACTGGCTTACCACACGGCTTCCGTCGCGCGCGGCAGCAAGTCGGCCATGATCCTGTCCGACCTGCCGTTCGGCGCATACGGCACGCCTGAAACGGCTTACGCCAACGCCGTCATCCTGATGCAGGCGGGCGCGCACATGATCAAGATCGAAGGCGGCGCCTGGCTGGCCGAGACCGTCCGTTTCCTCACCGAGCGCGGCATCCCCATCTGCGCCCACATCGGCCTGACGCCGCAATTCGTGCACCAGCTGGGCGGCTATAAGGTGCAGGGCAAGAGCACGGAAAGCGCCGCCGAGCTGAAAAACGACGCACTGGTGCTGCAAAACGCGGGCGCCGCCATCGTGCTGATGGAAGCCATGCCGTCGCAGCTGGGCAAGGAAGTGACCGACATGCTGACGATTCCCACCATCGGCATCGGCGCCGGCCCAGACTGCTCGGGCCAGGTCCTCGTCATGCACGACATGCTGGGCGTCTTCCCAGGCCGCAAGGCGCGCTTCGTGCGCAACTTCATGGAAGGCGCGGCCAGCATCGACGACGCCGTCACCGGCTATGTCAAAGCCGTCAAGGACGGCAGCTTCCCGGCGCTGGAACACTGCTTCTGATCTAGTCTATTGAGGTGATATCGCCCCGGCACTCGCCGGGACGATTTTTTTTTCGCGCAGCGTTTCTGTCCGTACAAAGGCCACCTCCAGGCCAAAGAATTGCCCGATACGGTTCAGCGTCTGGATGGTCGGGTTGCCCTTGCCGCTCTCGATCTCCTTGATAACCTTCGTGCTCACGCCCCGATGCGTCGCAAACTCTGCCTGCGTCATGCGCGAGATGGCGCGCATTTCCTTGACGGCATGCTGTAGCGTGACGGCTCCTGCTTCAATGGCTTCGTAAAGCACTGCCCTGCGCTGCCGCAACTCTTCCTTGTCAACGGTCTTTTTCGTACGCGCCATGTCAGTGCTCTCCCAATGCCTTGAGCTGTTCGATCTGCCCGGCGATATGTGGCCGGAGGAAAGCAATGATGTCATCATCCACGCCAGCCTCCCGCATATGCTGTTCCAGCGCAACCAGGTGCTGGGAAAATCCGTATAGCGCGAGGCGGATCTGCTGGCGCTCCACGTCCGGCATGCCGATCGTAGCCAGTATCGTCGTCCAGTCATGCAGCTCGTTTTTGGTATCCGGGTGATACCAGCGCGCCGCGCGTGGTATGCCATCCGGGTCCAGGTACATCGGTGCAAAATCGAACAGCGGCGTGAGGCGCACCTCGGCACCAATTTGCTGCACCGCCGTATTGCGTGCGTGATTATCGGTATTGCGCATGGCCAGGTTCAAGATATCGCGTTTGAGAAATTCGATGGTTTCCGCAGTCTTGTCGCTGACGACGGCGCGCAGCGCCTGCAATAGGTCGAACTGGCTGGGCGTGGCTTCAAAGCCGACGATACCTGCCAGCGAAGCGGCGCTTTCCTGATGCAGTCGCAGCACTTTTCCATCGAGGATGCGGCGGTCAAAACGGGGAATGAACAAAGTATCGTCCTGGTAGCGCAACTGGCCTTCGGTGCGCAAGCCCACCGCGCGCGCCACAGTCATGTATGCGGCCTCATTCCGCAATACCTTGGCGTCGCTGGCGGTCTTTCCGCGCGGACGCTTGACGATGAAATGGGCAGCCGCGTCCTGGTCCGCCAGGGCGCCATCGGCATGCCAGAGACCGGCATGGTCAGTGGTCAGCAGATATTTCGGCGCCGCTCCTTGCACCCCCAGACTGCCGGCGGCCAGCATGCCATGCATCAGCATGCGCTCATTGAAGGCATCGCCGCGACCTATGATCTCGTCCAGTGAAAAGCCGCTCAGCGGCTTGCCCTGGTCATGGCGATGCATATGTTGTGCGTAGTACTGCACGGCCTCGGCAATGCGCACGCGCCCGACGGGATTGAACGCGCCGGCGCACATCAGAGGAAAATCGGCAGCCGGACCATCGGCCAGCTGCAGCTGCCCAAGCAGATATGTCCGTCCGCTTCCCTGGGGAATCAGGTCAAAGATAAAGGCTGGCCATTGCGCCAGCTTCTGCATCTCTGCCGTGACGGGAAAACGCAGCGAGACAGGCCCACTCTCAAGCTTGAAGAAGGCATAATCGAGGTCATACTCGAACAGGGCAGCGGTACGTGGATTGCCGCCTGCAGGCTCAAGCAAAGTCAGCGATGCGCAATCGTGCCACGCATCATCATGAAAAATTTGAAAATGGCATTGCATGGCCGCTCCAATTGGATCTTATAGTAGCTAATTGTGTTCAGTTTATCCTTAAATTAGCACTTATACGATCCAAATTTTAGCAAGTGCAGCGCCATGAAAAATTTAATAGCACCTAAAAGGACTATTTTAAGCCGAAAATACTCTTAATTAGCCCTTTTAAGCACCCTTATAGAAATTATCCCACCTGTATCCACGTCGTCTTCAGCTCCGTGTACTTGTCCAGTGCGTGCAGCGACTTGTCGCGTCCGTTGCCCGACTGCTTGTAGCCGCCGAACGGCACGGTAATGTCGTCGCCATCGTACTGGTTGACGTGCACGGTGCCCGCGCGCAGGGCGCGCGCCGTCTGGATGGCCTTGCTGATGTCCGAGGTCCACACGGCCGCCTGCAAGCCGTACGGCGTGGCGTTGGCCTGTTGGATGGCTTCGGCGATATCCGTAAAGCCCAACACGGACAGGACGGGCCCGAAGATCTCTTCGCGCGCGATCGTCATGCCGGCGTCCACGCCGAAGATGGTCGGCTGCACGTAATAGCCTCCCGTATCAAGGCGCACGGCCTCGCCGCCGCCCAGCAATTGCGCGCCTTCGTTCTTGCCGGACGCGATATAGCCCATCACTGTTTGCATCTGCGTGGCGTCGACGATGGCGCCCATGACGGTGGCTTCATCGAGCGGATCGCCCGGCTGGAAGCGGGGCAGCATGGCCAGCGCCTTGGCGAGGAATTTTTCCTTGATCGATTCTTCCACGAACAGGCGCGAAGGCGCATTGCAGCTTTCGCCCTGGTTGAAGAAAATGGAGCCGACGGCGGCCGCCACGGCCTTGTCCAGGTCCGGACAATCGGCGCACACGATGTTGGCGGACTTGCCGCCCAGTTCCGTCCACGCCCGTTTCAGATTCGACTGGCCCGCCATCTGCACGATCAGTTTCCCCGTGCGCGTGGAACCCGTAAAGCCGATGCAATCGACGTCCATGTGCAGCGCCAGCGCGGCGCCGGCCTCGTTGCCGTAGCCGGGCAGCACGTTGAACACGCCCGCCGGCACGCCCGCTTCCAGCGCGATGTCGGCCAGGCGTAGGGCCGTCAGCGGCGATTTTTCCGACGGTTTCAATATCACGCTGTTGCCGGCCGCGAGGGCGGGCGCGATCTTCCAGGCAGCCATGATCATCGGGTAATTCCACGGCACGATGGCGGCGACGACGCCCACCGGTTCGCGCGTGATCAGGGCCAGGCTGTTGGCGGGCGTCGGGGCGATTTCATCGTAGACCTTGTCGATCGCCTCGCCATACCAGCGCAGGCAGTTGGCCGTGGCGCCCACGTCCACGCTCTGGCTGTACTTGATCGGTTTACCCATGTCCAGGGTTTCCATCAGGGCCAGCTCGGGACCGTATTTCTGCACCAGGTCGGCGAACTTGATCAATACCCGCTTGCGCTGCGCCGGCGATTTCCCGGCCCAGCGGCGGTCGTCAAAAGCGGCGCGCGCGGCCTGCACGGCCGCCTCCACGTCGGCGCCGTCGCAGCGGGCCACCTGCCCCAGCAGACGCCCGTCGATGGGCGACAGGTTGTCGAAAGTCCGGCCTGACCTGGCCGCGACCCGTTCGCCGTTGATGAAGGCGCGCCCATCGATCTTGATCTCTGCGGCCCGTGCATGCCAACTGGTGTTTTCCGTCATGGTCGTCTCCTGTGTCAGTTTACAAGCAGCTTACTCCTGGTCCGCCGAATACGCCGCGGACATCTGCTTGCGGCGTCTGCGGTCGGCGCGCGCCAGCATCACGGCATACACGATCACGGCAATCGTCACGACGAGGATCGTCAGCGCCGCGATGGCGTTCACGCGCGGGTCAAGCCCCAGGCGCGCGCGCGAGAAGATCACCAGCGGCATCGTCGTCGAACCGGGGCCGGACAGGAAAGCGGAGAGCACCACGTCGTCCAGCGACAGGGTAAACGTCAGCAGCCAGGCAGACGCCAATGCCTGCGTGATGTTCGGCAGGGTCACGAGGAAGAACACCTGGTGCGCGCGGCAACCGAGGTCCATGGCCGCTTCGGCCAGCGACTTGCTCATTTCCTGCAGGCGCGATTGCACCATCACGGCCGCATACGCCATGCCCAGCAAGGTGTGACCGAGCCAGATGGTCAGCACGCCCCGCTCGGGGAAACCGAAGACCTTTTGCATGGACACCAGCATCAGCAGCAGGGACAGGCCGATGATCACTTCCGGCATCACCAAGGGCGCGCTGACCATGGCGGAAAACACCGTGCGGCCGCGGAAGCGCTGGTAACTGCTCAAGGCAAAGGCGGCAAAGGTGCCGAGGATGACGGACGAGGTGGCCGACATGAAGGCGATCTTCAGGGATAAACCGAAGCCCGAGATGATTTCCGCATCGCTCATCAACTCGCTGTACCAGCGCAGCGAAAAGCCGCTCCACACCATGTCCTGGCGCGAGCTGTTGAACGAGAAGACGATCAGCACGATGATGGGCAGGTACAGGAACAAATAGCCCAGCGAGAGCCAGCCGCGCCCGAACCAGCGCTGCAGGAAGGTACGTCCGTTCATGTGCGCTCCTCCGCGTCCTGGTCGGTCTTGTATTTGTTAAAAATGGCCATCGGCACGAGGATCAGCAGGATCACCAGCACCGTCACCGACGAGGCCATGGCCCAGTCGTTATTCGTGAAATACTCATCCCACAGCACCCGGCCTATCATCAGGGTTTCCGGGCCGCCCAGCAGCTCGGGAATCACGTATTCGCCGACGGACGGAATGAACACCAGCATGGCGCCGGCGATGATGCCCGACTTCGACAGCGGCACGGTGATGCGCCAGAACGCCTGCAGGGGCGTGGCGCCCAGGTCGGCCGCCGCTTCCAGGAAGCGCACATCCATTTTGACCAGATTGGCGTACAGGGGCAGGATCATGAACGGCAGATAGGCATACACCATGCCGACGACCAGCGAAAACGAGGTGTTCATCATGTGCAGCGGTTCGCTCACCACGCCCAGCGCGATCAAGAGATCGTTGAGCAAGCCGTGGTTGGCCAGGATGCCCTTCCACGCATACACGCGCAGCAGGAACGAAGTCCAGAACGGCAGCATCACCAGCATCATCAGCACGGGGCGGATGGCCGGCCTGGCGCGCGCCATGAAGTAGGCGAACGGGTAGCCGATGAACAGGCAAATGGCCGTGGTGATGGCCGCGTACTTGATGGAACTGAGGTAGGTGAGCAGATACAGTTCGTCGGCGGCGATGAACAGATAGTTGGCGATTTTGACCTTCAGCACGACGATGCCGTCGACATACGACAGCAAGCCGCCGAACGGGCTGCCCGCCGTGTCCATGTCGGACAGGCTGATACGCAGCACGATCAGGAACGGTATTAAAAAGGCGGCCGTCAGGAACAGCGCGGGCACGGCGATGACGGCGGTGCGCCCAGTGACCCAACGCAGGGTGACGAGCTTGCGCAGCGATTGCAAAATGGACGTCATGATGGCCTCAGCTGGTCAGCACGACGATGTCGGCGCCATCCCACCACACCCACACGCGCTGCTCGCGCTCGAGGCGCGCGGCGTCGTGGCGGGCCGCGTTGGTGCGCGAGACTTTCACCACCGTGCCGCTGTCGAGGTGCACGTGGTAGCTCGTTTCATTGCCAAAATACGCCATGGCGACGATCACGCCCTGGGCGCAGTTGTAGCCGTGTTCCGCTGGCGCAGCCCGTTCTTCCAAGGCGGGCGGTTCGGTCTGGATGCCGATCTTTTCGGGGCGCACTGCCACCGAGACATCCATGCCCAGGTTGCCCGTGATGCCATGCGCGACATAGTGGCGGCCATCGGGCGTGTCGATGATCACGTGATCGGGTTCGTCTTCCGTGATGCGGCCGTCGAACAGGTTGACGCTGCCGATGAAGTCGGCGACGAAGCGGCAGTTCGGCGTCTCGTAGATTTCACCGGGCGCGCCCACCTGCAGGATGCGCCCTTCACTCATGACGGCGATGCGCGTGGCCATGCTCATGGCTTCATCCTGGTCGTGCGTGACCATCACGCACGTCACGCCCACCTGCTCGATGATGTTGACCAGTTCCATCTGCGTGCGTTCGCGCAGTTTCTTGTCGAGCGCGCCCAGCGGCTCGTCGAGCAGCAGCAACTGCGGACGCTTGGCCAGGCTGCGCGCCAGCGCCACGCGCTGCTGCTGCCCGCCCGACAGCTGGTGCGGCTTGCGCTTCGCGTACTGGCCCAGCTGCACCAGCGCCAGCATCTGCTCGACCCGCGCCGCCACTTCCGCTTTCGGCAAGCCGTCGCGGCGCAGGCCGAAAGCGATGTTGTCCCACACGGACAGGTGGGGGAACAGCGCGTACGACTGGAACATCATGTTGATGGGCCGCTGGTGCGGCGGCACGTCGACGATGCTGTTGCCCGCCAGGGCGATGCGCCCCGAGGTCGGCGTCTCGAAACCGGCCAGCATGCGCAGCAGGGTCGACTTGCCGCAGCCTGAACTGCCCAGCAGGGCGAAGATCTCGCCCTTGTTGATCGTCACGGAAATGCCATCGACGGCGCGCACGCCATCGAATTCCTTGACCAGCTGATCAATCAGCAAGAAAGGCGCTTGGGCGTCGCTGGCCGACGCGGCAGGTGTTGCTATCGTCATGTGGGTGCTTTGGGTAAGAGGGTGTCAAAATGAAAAACTGGCCACTACAGGAGCGGCCAGGATGGAAGTTTAGCGGAACTGCCGCCTTTGCGGTCCAAAAAATGCATAGATGCTGCTTATTTGGGTAAAAACCCAACGGCAAAGACTGGGGTCAGACCCGGCGGGTCTGACCCCGGTATTTAAGCCAGCTCAGAGCTAAACCCAGCCCTTCGCTTTCACGTCCGCATACGTCTTGTCCAGGCACAGCCGTATCAAGCCCACCATTTCATCGATCTGCGCCCGCGTCATGACCAGGGGCGGGGCGACGATCATGCGTTCGCCCACGGCGCGCATGATGACGCCGTTGTCGAACATATGGCCGCGGCAGATCATGCCCACGCCCTGGCCCTCGTCGAACAGCTCGTTGTCGTGCACGGTGGCGCCCTTGCGGCGCACCAGGTTCAGGCCCGCGACCAGGCCGCAGCTGTCCGCATAGCCGACCAGCGGATGCTCGCCCAGGCTGGCGAAGCACTGCTTCAGATACGGCCCCGTGTCCTCGGCCACCTTCGCCACCAGCTGCTCTTCCTCGATGATGCGGATGTTTTCCAGCGCGGCCGCGCAGGCCACGGGGTGACCGGAATAGGTAAAACCGTGCGTGAATTCGCCGCCCTGCTCGATCAATACCTTGGCCACCCTGTCGCCCACCAGCACGCCGCCCAGGGGCACGTAGCCCGAGGTGACGCCCTTGGCGAACGTGATCAGGTCGGGCTTGATGCCGAACAGCTCGGAGCCGAACCAGCGCCCCAGGCGGCCGAAGCCGCAGATGACTTCATCGGCGATGAGCAAGATGCCGTACTTGTCGCAGATGCGCTGGACCTCGGGCCAGTAGGTCGATGGCGGGATGATGACGCCGCCGGCACCCTGCACCGGTTCGCCGATGAAGGCGGCCACCTTGTCGGCGCCGATTTCGAGGATCTTGTCTTCCAGCCAGCCAGCCGCTTTCAAGCCGAAGGCTTCCGGAGACAAGCCGTGGCCCGATTCCAGGTAATTGGGCTGGCCGATATGCGCGATGCCGGGTATCGGCAAGCCGCCCTGCGCATGCATGCCGTCCATGCCGCCCAGCGATGCTCCCGCCACCGTGCTGCCGTGATAGGCGTTGTGGCGGCTGATGATGGTGTGACGCTCCTTGTAGCCGAGGATATCCCAGTAGCGGCGCACCATGCGCAAATTCGTGTCGTTGCCTTCCGAGCCGGAACTGGTGAAGAACACGTGCTGGAACTGCGGCGGCGATATCTGCGCCAGCTTGGCCGCCAGCTGCGCGGCCGGCACGTTCGTCGTGCCAAAGAAGCTGTTATAGAAGGGCAGCGTCTCCATCTGTTTGTACACGGCTTGCGAGATCGACGTGCGGCCGTAGCCCACGTTCACGCACCACAGGCCCGACATGCCGTCGACGATCTTCTTGCCCTGGCTATCCCACAGGTAGACGCCGTCGCCGCGCACCATCACCCTGGCACCCTTGCTTGCCAGGTCCTGGAAATCGGTGAACGGATGCAGGTAGTGGGCCGAGTCCATTTTCTGGATGGCGGCCGTGTCGTACACCTGCGGCGCCGCGTTCTTTTGCGCCACGGACGATACAAAAGCGGCGCTCGGCGCCAGCGGATTGTTGGATGTGCTCATGCGTGTTCCTTTTAAACGTGTAATAACAGGTGTTCGCGCTCCCACGGACTGATGACGGTCATGAATTCCTGGTGCTCCAGGTCCTTGATCGCTGCATACACGTCGATGAAGCGCTCGCCCAGCACCGTGCGCAGCTTGTCTTCCGCGCGCAGCAGCTGCAGGGCCTCGGGCAAGCCTTGCGGCAGCTCGAATTTCATGTCGTAGGCGCTGCCCACCATCATCGGCGTCGCTTCCAGCTGCTCCGTCATGCCGAGATAGCCGCAGGCCAGCGTGACGGCCAGGGCCAGGTAGGGATTCGCGTCGGCGCCGATGATGCGGTTTTCCACGCGGCGGTCCTGCACGCCCGACTCGGGCACGCGGAAGCCCACCGTGCGGTTGTCCAGGCCCCACTGGATGTTGATCGGCGCGGCCGTGTGGCGCACGATGCGGCGGTAGGAATTCACGTAGGGCGCGACGATGGCCATGGCCGACGGCATGTAGCGCTGCAGGCCCGCGATGTAATGCTTGAAGATGGGCGCGGCCGAACCGTCCTCGTTGCTGAAGATGTTCAGGCCCGTCTTCGCATCGACGACGCTCTGGTGCACGTGCATGGCGGAACCCGGCTCGCCCGCCATGGGCTTGGCCATGAAGGTGGCGTACATATCGTGTTTTAAGGCCGCTTCGCGCAAGGTGCGCTTGAAGAAGAAGACCTTGTCGGCTAGGCCCAGCGGATCGCCGTGCAGGAAGTTGATTTCCATCTGCCCCGCGCCGATTTCGTGGATCAGCGTATCGACGTCAAGGTTCATCAGTTCGCAATAATCGTAGATGTCCTCGAACAGCGGATCGAACTCATTGACGGCGTCGATGCTGTACACCTGGCGGCTCGTTTCGGCCCGGCCGCTGCGCCCGATGGGCGGCTTCAATGGCAAGTCGGGGTCCGTGTTTTTCGCCGTCAGGTAGAACTCCAGCTCCGGCGCCACCACGGGCTTCCAGCCCTTGTCCGCATACAGTTTCAGCACGCGCCGCAGCACGGAGCGGGGAGCAAAATCGACCAGCGCGCCATCGGCAAAATAGCAGTCGTGGATGACTTGCGCGGTGGGGTCCGTAGCCCACGGCACCATGGTGATGGTGGTGGGATCGGCCTTTAAAATCATGTCGCGGTCGGTGCTGGAAATGGCGCGGTCGTAGCCGCCATCGTCGACCGGGTAATTGCCCGTCACCGTCATGCCCAGTACCGCTTCCGGGATGCGCATGCCGCGTTCCTGGGTGAATTTCCCGCGCGGCAGGATCTTCCCCCGCGCCACGCCCGTCAAGTCGGGTACCAGGCATTCAATTTCCGTGACGCGCTTTTCATTGAGCCACAAATCCATATCCGTATAAGTGAAATTTTCGCGTATTGCCATGTTTCCCTCTCGCTGGTCTTGATCAAACACCGCGTACTGCGGGCGGTGCGCCTGTCATTCTGTCTTTCTGTGCTGCTCCTGGTAGTCGCGGCAAGCCTGGCCGAAGGCGCCGAACAGCCGCATGGACTGCGGATTGTCCTCGACCTGCCATTCCGGGTGCCATTGCACGGCCAGCGCAAAGCCGGCGGCGCTGGCCACCGTGTACGCTTCCACCAGGCCATCGTCGGCCAGCGCTTCCACCAGCAAGCCATCGGCCAGCCGGGCGATGCCCTGGCCATGCAGGGAATTGACCATCATTTCGCTCTCGCCGCCCAGCAACCGTGACAGCACGCCGTCGGGCATCAGCTTGATGCGGTGCGCGGGCGCATACTGGCGCGCCAGCGGATCGAGCACGTTCTCGCGGTGGTCCTGCATTCCCGGCACCGCCTGCACGGCCTGGTGCAGGCTGCCGCCCAGGGCCACGTTGACTTCCTGGAAGCCGCGGCAGATGGCCAGCAGCGGCAACTGGAGCGCCAGCGCGGCGCGGATCAGGGGCAAGGTGGTGGCGTCGCGCGCAGGGTCCTGCGGCAGGTCGGGGTGGAGAATCTCTTCGCCATACAGGCGCGCATCGACGTTCGAGGCGGAACCGGTCAGCATGACGCCGTCGGCGATCCGCAGCGCCGCTTCCAGGTCCGCGTCAGCGCCCAGGGCGGGCAGCAGCAGCGGCATGCAGCCGGCGCCGCGCAGCACGGCGTGCAGGTATTTGTCCTGCGCCATGTGCCAGGCATGGCTGCCCAGCTGGCGCTGGCAGGCGGGAACGAGAACGATGGGATGGCGCATGGTGCTACCTCGCTGGCGTGACGATCCAATGACAGCGCCATGACAGCGCTGCCGCTCGCTTCACTGTACAGCAGAGCCGGTAGAGTCGGCCACACCGATGGACGTGGCCACTGGCGGCGCACATCGCCTACACTACGGCTTTGCAATATTGCCTTTATTAAAATCATCATATGCCCGTCCGGCGCCAAACACCAGCGCCGCAGGCACAGTTGCCTACTTTCCCATGCATCCACACCGTTTTCCCGCCATTCCGAACACCTTTTATCCCTTGCGGGGGCAGCCATGAAGACCATGCCATGGCGCGACTTCTTCGCCCTCGTGGTCAGCATCGGCGTGGTCGGCCTGGGCTTGGGCGCCACCATGCCGCTCACCGCCCTGACCCTGCACCAGCGCGGCGTGGGCACGGACATCATCGGCATGATCACGGCCGTCAGCGCCCTCGGCATCCTGGCCGCCTCGCCGTTCGTCTCGGGCTGGGTGGGGCGTTTCGGTGCGCGCGCCACCATGCTGGGCGCCGTCTGGGTGGCGTCGCTGGCGACGATCGCCATGCAGTTCAGCGACCACCTGCTGGCGTGGAGCGTGCTGCGCTTCCTGTTCGGCGGCGCCATGGGCGTGCTGTTTACCATCGGCGAAGCGTGGGTCAACCGCCTGGCGCCCGACAATTCGCGCGGCCGCGTAGTCGCCATGTACACCACCAGTTTTACCTTCTTCCAGCTGATCGGCCCCGCCCTCGTGGCCCTCTTCAACGACAAGATTGCGTGGAGCTTCGCCGCCTGCGGCCTGCTGTTTCTGCTGGCCGTGCCGGGCCTGATGCTGATCTCGAACAGCGGCCCGGGAAAGGAACCGCAAGAACACGGCGTGCAGTGGATCCTGATCCTGCCGCGCATGCCGATGATCGTGCTCGGTGCCGCCTTCTTTGCCCTGTTCGACACGCTGGCATTGAGCTTGCTGCCCCTGTATGCGATGGAGCACGGCATCGGCACGGACCTGGCCCTGCTGTCGGCCACCGTGGTGCTGGTGGGCGATACGGGCCTGCAATTCGCGCTGGGCTGGATGGCCGACCGTTTCGGCCGCGCCAGGGTGCACGCGGGCTGCGGCGTGGCCGTCTGCCTGCTGCTGCCGCTGCTGCCGTTCGCCGTCGGCACGCCATGGCTGTGGTGGACCTTGCTGCTGTTGCTGGGCGCGGCCGCGGGCGGCATCTACATGCTGGCGCTGGTGGCCTGCGGCGAGCGGTTTACGGGGCTGTCGCTGACCAGCGCCAGCGCCATCGTCAACGCCACCTGGGGTATCACGAGCGGCGGCGGTCCCCTGCTGACGGGCGTCCTGATGCAATCGGCGGGCGTAAACGCCCTGCCGGCCGTGATGTGGGTGTGCTGCGCCATTTTCGTGGGCAGCGCCGTGTGGGAGCGCAGGAAGGGGATCGTGTAACGCGCTACTTCGGTATTTTTTCCAGCCGCTGCCGCAGCTCCTCGGCCACCGGATAGTCGGGATACGCCTGCCGGAACGCCGTCCACTCCTCGTGCGCCAGGGCACCCTCGCCCGCCTTGAGCAGGGCGTCGATCTTCACCAGCCACACGCCAGCGTCGAGCTTTGCGGGCGGCGGCAGCGGCGCGGAGCGGGCCGCCACGGGAGCGGGCATGGCCAGCGCGCGCTGCACCGGCGCCTGACGCTGCAGGCTGGCCTCGGCCTGCATGGCGGCTTGCTGCTCGATTGCCGCAGCAGGCGCCGGTGGTGGCGGCGGCGCAGGAGGAGCCACGGGTACGGTCGCCGCCAGCGGAGGTGCTGACGGCACGGCTGCTACCGGCTCGGCCTGCACCGGCGGCCTCGGTGCCGCCTTGGCCATGGCGCGCGGTGCCGGCGGCGGTGGCGCGGACTCAATCGCAGGTGCAGCGGCCGGTGCGGCTTCCCGCATCACCTCCTGCGTGACCGGTTCCCCGACCACGGGAAACTGCGCCGGCTTCGATCCGAACCAGTCCACGCCGATCAGGTTTACCGTCAGCAGCACGGCAGCGGCCAGCCCCAGCGGAACGCGCCAGCGCTGCAGGTAGTCCGGTGATTTCTTGGCCGGCAGAGTGCGCAGCACGCCATCGGCGCTGTCATTGGCCGCTGCCGGCTGGTGCAAGGCTTTTTCCGCGTCGGCCAGGATGGCCGCATCGAGCGCGCTGGAAGGCGCCGGCTGCGGCAGGCTGGCCAGCAGCGCGGTCAATTCCTCGTCATTCGGTTCGTCGTGATTGTGCGTATTCATGCCTGTCCTCCCGCGCCAGCGGCGCTGTCCAAGCCCGCGCGCAATTTCTGCATGGCGTAGCGCAGCCGGCTCTTGACGGTTTCCGCTTCCGCCCCCGTCACCGCGGCGATCTCGAGGATGCTCATGCCGCTGAACTGCTGCAGCACCAGCGCTTCCTTCTGTTCCGCCGGCAGCGCGGCGATGGCCGCATGCAGCCGCGCGTGCTGCTGTTTCTGCTCCAGCGACTGCGGCGGCGATGCGCCCTCGTCCGCCAGTTCGCCTGCCTCGCCGTGGTCCTGTCCTTCCCGCTGGCGCAGGAGGTCGATCAGGCGGTTGCGCGCGATCTGGTACAGATAGGTGCGAAACGCCGCCTGCGGCTGGTAGCCGGCGCGCGCCGCATGCAGGCTGGCCCACGCATCCTGCACGATCTCGTCCACCCACGCGCGGCGCGGCGAACGCCAGGCCACGAAGCGGTACAGGCCCTGGCTGTGGCGCCGGTACAGCTCGCGAAACGACGGCAGGTCGCCGGCGCTGTAGCGCAGCATCAGGTCTTCATCCGTCGCGGTCAATAAAGTGTCGGGCATGCGGACCAGTGTAGCCGAACTACGCGGCGGCGACAATTTCCCTGCGCCTTCAGCGCAAAGAGGAGGCATTGGGCGCATAGCTGACGCGGCGCACTTCGCGGATCTGTCCCTCCTTGAGCGCCCCTTCCACCAGTTCATAGCCGAGCAAGGCGAAGACGCGGCCCTGCAGGAACAGCGGACGCGCATTGCCGTACCAGTCGATGCACGACGCGCGGCAGCCGTCGTCCGGTGCCGGACCGGGCCGCGCCGCCAGCGCGCCCAGTTCACTCAATTGCAGGCCGCTGTTGCGCAGGTACAGGACGGAGGCGGCTGACTTGTTGAGGCCAGACCGTTCGTCCGCGCCCAGGATGGGCAGGCCGATCAAGCCCTCGCCGGCCGTTTGCGGCTTGTAGAAAAAGCCGTGGCTGCGCGACTCGCCCTGCGCCGCATCGGCGCGGATGTAGCGCGTGGCGACCGCCGCCTGCGCCCCCAGGCCGATGGTGCTGAAGTGCAGATCCCTGCCCTGCGCGCCGATCACCACGGCGTCATTGCCCAGCGCCTCGATGCGCTCCACGCCGTGCGGCAGCGACAAGGCTTGCACGCTGCCCGCATCGGCCCAGCGCAGTGCATACAGGGGCTGGCGTGGCCAGGCCTGGTCGGCCTTGCGGCGTCCTGCATTGCCGGGATTGCCGTACAACAGATAGGGTCCCACATAGCGGTTCTGCAAGGCGTAGCCGCCACCGCCGGGCAGCGGCTGGTAGCTGCCGGCCGGCGCACTGTCGCGGCCATCGGAAAACGACGCCAATGGCACGCGCAGCAGGGCCATGTCGCCGCGCCCCCGCGTGCCATCCCACATCGCGTCGCCCTGGCCCTCGGCGCGCAGCAGGACGTTCAGGTGGCCGTCGCTGCTTTCCAGGAACGAGAACTGGTCGACGGGCGCGCCAGCCACCTTCAGGGCGCTGGGCGCCGAGCCGTCGAGGGGAATGCGGAACACGCCCGAATCGCTGCCCCGGCGCGTCGTCCACACGAAAACAGATTCGCCCGACACATAAAACACGCGCCCCTGCGGCCCCATCACGGCGGTCGCTTCGCAGCGCATGTCGCGCTGCGCCAGGTCGCACACGGTGACCGTATGCAGGGTCAGACCAAAGCCCGGTTCGGGCTCTTCATCGGTGCGGTAAATGCGCGTGGCCGGGGCGATGCGCTTGAAGTCGGACGGTACGGCGTCGGGACGCCAGCGGCGCAGCGCGGGAAAGCCGCCAAACGGGTCGCCCCGGCGCAGGTTCAGCGACAGGGGCGAATAGAATACCAGCTTGCCGCCGATCAGGCGGCTGGCGTAATTGCGCGACGAATAATAATCGTTGGAGCGCAAATGATACGTGGCGCGATAGGCCAGCTTGCCATCCGCACCGATGTCGAACAGGCCGATCTCCGTGCCGCCACGGCTGTAGCTGTAGCCGATCACCACGACCGTGTCGCCATCGATCAGCATCTCGTCATACCAGCTGCCCGACGGGTCGCTGCCCGGCGCGAATGCATCGAGCGAGGCGACGGGCTGCAGGGCATTGCCGCCCACCTGCACGGTGAACAGCTTGCCGCGCCGGAGCATCACAAGGTGCTTGCCGTGCAGCTTGACGATGCCGCCTTCGTCCACGCCCGCCGTCTGCACATTGGTGACGGATTCGGCCGCTTCTGCCGACGCCGCCGGCGCCGTTTTCGCCACCATCGGCGCTGGCGCTGGCGGCGGTGCGGGCGGCGCCGACATGTACTGCGCCGTGGCGCGCTGCAGTTTCTGCTGCTCCCGCAGCAAGGCCGCCTGGCGCGCCTGCAGTTGCTGCAGGTAGCTGCTCAAGGCCTGCTCGCTGGCGAACGGCGCCAGGGTCTTGCGCGGCGCCGTGCCGGCGGCATGGCTGCCTGCCGACAGCAGCAGGGACAGCATCAATATGATCTTGTGGGCGCTGGACATCGCTTCTGCTCCGGTTGATTGGGGTAATGACCATGAAACGGCATGCGCGGCGAAACGGGGTTAAAAAAGGTCAACTATTTTTGAAGGCCAGACGCCGCGCGTGGGACGCAATCGTGCGCCCGGCAAAAAGGACTACCATGGACGATCACGCAACCACTGCTGAAAGTCTGCCATGCTCACACTGAAAGATCCCACGCTGCTACGCCAGCAATGCTACCTGAACGGACTATGGCTCGATGCCGACGGCGGCAAGCACGCCGACGTCCGCAATCCCGCCACGGGTGAAGTGATCGGCCATGTGCCCGTGATGGGCACGCAGGAGACAAGGAACGCCATCAGCGCTGCCAACGCCGCCTGGCCCGCCTGGCGCAAGAAGACGGCCAAGGAACGCGCAGCCGTGCTGCGCCGCTGGAATGACCTGATACTGGAAAACGCGGACGACCTGGCGCTGATCATGACGGCGGAACAGGGCAAGCCCTTGCTCGAAGCCAAAGGCGAAGTGCAATACGCCGCCTCCTTCATCGAATGGTTCGCCGAAGAAGGCAAGCGCGTCGCGGGCGACACCCTGCAGTCGCCGTGGCCGGACCGGCGCATCGTCGTGACGAAGGAGCCGATCGGCGTGTGCGCCGCCATCACACCCTGGAACTTCCCGGCCGCGATGATCACGCGCAAGGCAGGACCGGCGCTGGCGGCCGGCTGCCCGATGCTCGTCAAGCCGGCCGGCATGACGCCGTTTTCCGCGCTGGCGCTGGCCGTGCTGGCCGAACGCGCGGGTGTGCCTGCGGGCGTGTTCAATGTCATCACGGGCTCGTCGCAGGAGATCGGCGATGAGATGACGTCCAATCCCCTGGTGCGCAAGCTCAGTTTCACGGGATCGACGGAAGTGGGCCGCATGCTGATGCGCCAGTGCGCGCCGACGATCAAAAAGCTGTCGCTGGAACTGGGCGGCAATGCGCCGTTCATCGTCTTCGACGACGCCGACCTGGATGCGGCAGTGGAAGGCGCCATCGCCTCGAAATACCGCAACGCGGGCCAGACCTGCGTGTGCGCCAACCGGCTGTACGTGCAGGATGGCGTGTACGAGGCCTTTGCGCAAAAGCTGGTGACGGCCGTGCAAAAACTCAAGGTGGGCAACGGCGCCGACGAAGGCGTCACGCAGGGGCCGCTGATCGAGGAAAAGGCCGTAAAAAAAGTGGAGCAGCACGTGGCCGACGCACTGGCCAAGGGCGGGCGCCTGCTACTGGGCGGCAAGCGCCATGCGCTGGGCCACAACTTCTTCCAGCCCACCGTGATCGCCGACGTGACGAGCGACATGCTGGTGGCCAGCGAAGAGACGTTCGGGCCGCTGGCGCCCCTGTTCCGCTTCAAGACGGACGAGGAAGTCATCGCCCTGGCCAACAACACGGAATTTGGCCTGGCGTCCTATTTCTATTCGCGCGACATCGGCCGCATCTGGAAGGTCGCCGAAGGCCTGGAATCCGGCATGGTGGGCGTGAACACGGGGCTGATCTCGACGGAAGCGGCGCCGTTCGGCGGCGTCAAGCAGTCGG
Organism: Janthinobacterium aestuarii; assembly: GCF_046113285.1. Taxonomy (NCBI): domain Bacteria; kingdom Pseudomonadati; phylum Pseudomonadota; class Betaproteobacteria; order Burkholderiales; family Oxalobacteraceae; genus Janthinobacterium; species Janthinobacterium aestuarii. The sequence goes on along the minus strand of NZ_CP142524.1, from coordinate 626,315 downwards.
GCCTGGGCCGGGAGGGATCGTCGTACGGGATCGACGATTACCTGGTCATCAAATACATCTGCATGGGCGGTATTTAACGATATGCCCGACGGCGCCGCCGCTATTCGAATCCCCGGATCCGGTCACCGTTGAAATTCGGCAGGCGCCACTCGAAGTGCAAGGCCAGGAAGCGGAACAGAAAGCCCGCGCCGATGGACGACAGCTGCGCCACGGAGCTGTCGACCTTGAAGTGCAGCAGGCCGACATACAGGGCGCCCGTAAACAGGGCCACGGTGGCATACACTTCGCGCTGCAGCACGAGGGGAATCTGGTTGCACAGGATATCGCGCAGCAAGCCGCCGAAGACGCCCGTGATCATCCCCGCCAGCACGACGATGGCCGGGTGCATCTTGGCCGACATGGCGATGTCGCAGCCGATCACGCAAAACGCTACCAGGCCCAGGCCGTCGACCAGCAAAAAGATGGCGCGCAGATGGTGCAGATAGCGCGCGACAAAGGCCGTCACAATGGCCGCGCCGATGGTAAACAACAGGTATTCGGGATGCGCGATCCAGCCCAGCGGGTAGTGCCCCAGCAGCACGTCGCGCACGGTGCCGCCACCGAGCGCCGTGACGGTGCCGATCATGCAGATGCCGAACAAATCCATGCCGCGCCGCATGCCCATGATGGCGCCGGACATCGCTTCGGCAACAATCGCCACCAGGTAGATCGTATATAACAGCATGGTCTTACTCTTCCGAAAATGATTTGAGAATTTGTTCGCGTTCGCGCGCTTCGCTCAGGGTGCGCGCTTCATTCGTGCCCGTGCTGGAGCCGCCATCGCCGCCAGCGCCAGCGTCACCGTGCGCCATGCGCGTATCGGCACCGCCGCTGCCGCAGCCGACGCTGCTGTGGATAAAGGCGAAGTTATCCTTCAGGCAGTCGCCGGCCAGGTATTCGGCATACACGTAGTCGCCATCGAGCAGGGCCAGGCCAGGCGGTTCGGCCAGCACCTGCTCGCGGCGGCCCTGCACGGCTACCTGCATGTAGTCGCGCCAGACGGGCAGCGCCAGCGTCCCCCCGGTGGCGTTGCCCAGGCTCTTGGGCTGGTCGTAGCCTAGCCAGACGACGGACACGAGGCCCGAGGAATAACCGGCGAACCAGGCGTCATAGGCATTGTTCGAGGTTCCCGTCTTGCCGGCCGCGTCGCCGCGTCCCAGCGCCAGCGCGCCGCGTCCCGTGCCGCTCTTGACGACGTCGCGCAGCATGCTGTCCATGACGTAGGCATTGCGCGTGGAGATCACCTGCGTGCCCGGTGCCGGCTCGCCCTTGGCGCGCGGCGCCGCGTCGGAAAACAGCACCGCGCCGCTGCGGCTGCGCACTTCCTTGATCAGCTTTGGCGGCATCTGCACGCCGCCGTTGGCGAACACGGCATACGATTGCGCCAGCTGCAGCGGCGTGACGGCGCCCGCGCCCAGCGCCAGCGGCAGCGAGACGGGATTGCGTGCGCCCTCGAAACCGAAGCGCGTGGCGTAGTGCTGCACGTAGCCGGGGCCGGCCGCCTGCATCAGACTGACGGCGACGAGGTTTTTCGAGCGCACGAGACCGCGCCGCACGCTGATGAAGCCTTCATAGTTGTTGCCGTAATTGCGCGGACGCCACGGCTGCGCACCCGTTTCCCGCGGCAGCAGCAGGCGCTGCGTATCATCCACGGCCGTGCCGGGAAAATAGCCCTTTTCCAGCGCCGCCGAATACACGAAGGGCTTGAAGCTGGAACCGGGCTGGCGGTAGGCCTGCATGGCGTGGTTGTAGTGGTTGCGGTAGAAATCGAAGCCGCCCGCCATGGCGACGATTTCGCCGCTGTGCGCCTCGACGGAAATGAGCGCGCCTTCCATCTCGGGCAGCTGGCTCACGAGCCAGCGCTTTTTCGCCGCGTCGTGCACCACGCGGATGACGCTGTTTTCAACGATGGCGCGCTTGCCGTCGAGTGGCAGCTTGCCGCCCAGGCGCGCGTCCGATGCCGTCAGCACGATCTCGTCGCCATTGCGCAGCTGCGCCGTCAGCTGGCGCTTGCCGCTCGTCTCGACCTTGCGCACCAGGGCGGCGCGCACTTCTCCGCTGTCCGGGTAGGCGGCCAGCTGGCGCGCCACGCTGTCTGCGGAGGCGGCCAGGCGCGCTTCCGGGCCGCGATAGCCGCGCCGCGCCTGCGCGTTCAATAGCCCATCGCGCAGCGACTTGTCGGCCGCCCGCTGCGGCGCCATGCGGATGGTGGTCGTCACGTCCAGGCCCATGCTGTAGGCGCCTTCGGGATAGCTTTGCACGATCAGCTGACGCGCTTCCTCGACCGCATACGCGGCTGCGTGCACGGAGCTGTTGCGGTCCTTGTTCAGGGCCAGTTTTTCCGCCACGGCCGCGTCGTATTCGGCTGGCGTGATGTAGCCGAGTTCGCGCATGCGCTGCAGGATGTAATGCTGGCGCACGGTGGCGCGCTGCGGATTGGCGACGGGGTTATACGCCGACGGCGCTTTCGGCAAGCCGGCCAGCATGGCCGCTTCGGCAATGCTGACGTCGGCCAGCGGCTTGTCGAAATAGATGTTCGAGGCGGCGGAAAAGCCGTAGGAGCGCTCGCCCAGGTAAATCTGGTTCATGTACAGTTCCAGCAGCTTGTCCTTGCCGTAGTGCTGTTCCAGCTTGTAGGCGAGCAGCATCTCCGTCAGCTTGCGCTGCACCGTCTTTTCGCGCGACAGGAAAAAGTCGCGCGCCACCTGCATGGTGATGGTGCTGGCGCCCTGCGCATGGTGGCCCGTGACGACGTTGGCCAGGGTGGCGCGCGTCAAGCCGTAAAAGTCCACGGCGCCATGCTCGTAGAAGCGCGCATCCTCGATGGCCAGCAAGGCCTGGCGCATGCGCAGCGGGATCTCCTTCAGGGGCAGGAATTCGCGGCGCTCTTCGCCGTACTCGGCCAGCAGCTCGCCTTCGCTGGAAAAAATACGTAGCGGCAGCGCGGGCTTGTACTGCGCCAGGTGCTCGACGGGCGGCAAGTCCTGCCATGCCTGGCGCAGCCACCAGCCGCCCGCCAGCGCTGCGGACAAGCCCAGGCCCAGGGTCAATCCCAGGCCGAATTTCAGATTGCGTGCCAGTTTCGATGACGGCTTGCGGGGCTTTGTATCTTGCGCTTGTGCTTCCATGAGGTGATTCCTTTGCTGCCAGGAGGCCGCGCTGCATACGCGTACGCGGCACTCCATCAAAGAGGCATTGTGCACTGCAACACACCCATCCTTATGAAAAGTAAGTATTATTTAGTATTGATAAATTTTTCTTATGTTAGGCAGTGGTCATGGATCTCAATCCCAAGCACACGGAAGCGTTCCGCGCCGTCGTCGAAACGGGCAGTTTCGAGCAGGCGGCGCTGCGGCTGCACCTGACGTCGCCGGCCATTTCGCAGCGGGTGCGGGCGCTGGAAAGCCAGCTCGGCAATGCGCTGATCGTGCGCAGCCGTCCCGCGCGCGCCACGCGCATGGGCCAGCGGCTGATGCAGTATCTGAAGCGGGCCAAGCTGCTGGAAGCGGACTTGCAGGCGGAACTGGCGGTGCAGCAGGATGCCCCGCTGACCCTGGTGCTGGCGCTGAACGCGGATTCGATGGGCACGTGGTTCTTTCCCGCCCTGTCCGAGGTGTTGATACGCGAACGCGTGCTGCTGGACCTGACCGTGGAAGACCAGGACCACACGTATACCTTGCTGGAAACGGGCATGGCCATCGGCTGCATCAGCACGGAAGCCAAACCCATGCGCGGCTGCACGGCCGAACCGCTGGGCGTGATGCGCTACTGGCTGGTGGCCACACAAGCGTTCCGCCAGCAGTGGTTTGCGCACGGGCTGACGCGCAAGGCGGCGCGCACGGCGCCCGTCGTCGCCTACACGCGCAAGGACACCCTGCAGTCGTCGTTCCTGCTAGAGGCGCTGGGCTTGCCCGAAGGCGCCTACCCCTGCCATTACGTGCCGGGCGCCACCTCGCACTTCAACGCCATCCGCTATGGCCTCGGCTACGGCATGGTGCCGGAATTGCTGCTGAAAGCGAACACGGACGGCGAACTCGTGGAAATGCTCACGCCCAAGACACCGGCCGACGTGGCCCTGTACTGGCACACGTGGAAGGTGCAGTCGCCGCGCATGGAGCACCTGTCGCGGCAAATCATCGCGGCGGCGCGCACCATGCTGAGATAATTATCGCTGCATGCCCCAGCGTTTCAAGGTGACGCGCTCCAGGGTGCGAAAACCGATGTTTTCCACGATTAAACCGATGACGATGACGGCCGCCAGGCCCGCAAACACCTTGTCCGTGTACAGCTCGTTGCGGTTCTGGAAGATGTACCAGCCCAGGCCGCCCTGCCCCGACGTGGTGCCGAATACCAGCTCGGCCGCGATCAGGGTGCGCCAGGCGAACGCCCAGCCTATCTTCAAGCCCGAGACGATGGACGGCAAGGCGCCCGGCACGAGGATGTGCAGCACCAGCCGCAAGCCGTTCAAGCCGTAGTTGCGGCCCGCCATGCGCAGGGTCTCGGGCACGCCCTGGAAGCCCGCATACGTGTTCAGGGCCAGCGGCCACATCACGGAATGGACGATGACAAAGATCAAACTGGCGCGCCCCAGCCCAAACCACAGCAGGGCCAGCGGCAGCAACGCAATCGCCGGCAAGGGATTGAGCATGGCCGTCAGGGTTTCCAGCAGGTCGCGCCCGATGCGGCTCGATACGGCCAGCAAGGTCAGCACGAAGGCGGCCAGCACGCCCACCGCATAGCCTTGCAGCAACACGACGAGGGACGCGGCCGTACGCGTGAGCAATTCACCGCTGGCGATGCCGCCGATAAACGCCTGCGCCGTCTGGATAAAGCTGGGCAGCAATAAATCGTTCTGCGTCCAGCGCGCCGCCCCTTCCCACAGCAGGGCCAGGCTGAGCAAAATGAAGACCTTGCGCCACAGCGCGTGCTGGCTCCAGCGCTGCCAGCGCGACAATGGCCGCTCGACGGTGACGCCGGCGGGCGGCGGTGCCGCATAGACGAATTCCTGGCGGATGGGCGGCTCCAGCAGCGCGCTCATACGGCCTCCCGCTGCGCGCCAGCTGCTTGCGGAACAGGAACAACTTCCTCATCGAACAGCAAGCCGTGGATGCGGCGGCTGGCAGCCTGAAATTCCGTACTGCCCGCGCTGTGCAAGCCGAACTGATGGCTGTTGAGTTCGGCGCGCACCCGGCCCGGATGGGGCGACAGCAGCAGGATGCGGTTGCCGACCACCAGCGCTTCTTCGATCGAATGCGTGACGAAGACGAGGGTAAAACGCAGCTCTTCCCACAGGCGGCTCAGCTCTTCCTGCATCTTGCGCCGCGTCAAAGCGTCGAGCGCGGCAAACGGCTCGTCCATCAGCAGCACTTCCGGCTGCATGGCCAGGGCGCGCGCGATGGCCACCCGCTGCTTCATGCCGCCCGACAAGGTATGCGGATGAGCATCTTCAAAGCCGGCCAGGCCCACCTTGGCGATCCAGTGATGGGCACGCTCGCGGGCCGCCTGCTTGTCCAGCCGCTTGCTGGCCAGCAAGGGGAACATGACATTTTCCAGCACGGTCTTCCATGGCGGCAACTGGTCGAATTCCTGGAACACGACGACGCGCTCCGGCCCCGGCTTGCTGATAGGAACGCCCTGCATGGCGATGCTGCCCGCGCGCGGCGCGATGAAGCCGGCCACGGCTTTCAGCAAGGATGACTTGCCGCATCCCGATGGCCCCAGCAGCACGAAACGGTCGCCGCGGAACACGTCGAAACTGACGTCGTGCGTGGCGCGCACGGTGCGCTGTTCCGTGCGGTATTCCAGGCTGACATGTTTGACACTGAGCAAGGGCTCCAGCGCAAGCGGAGGACGTACGAGGTGAAAAGCAGGCGCGTTCATTTCAGCCTCCTTGCGTGATGGCAGGGTCGTCAAAGAAGTAATCGCGCCAGCTGTCGGGCAGGTTGCGGATGGCACTCACGCGGTGCAGGAATTGCGCCAGGCCATAGGTGTTTTGCGGCGCGATCTTGAATTGCACTTGCGGATTGGCAAAGATTTTCAGCAGCAGATTACGGTCCACCTTGCTTTTATTGACCTTGATATAGATGTCGGCCGCGCCTTGCGGATTGCTGCTCGCGTACTGCGCCGCTTCAGCCAGGGCGGCGATGAAGGCGCGGTACGTCTTCGGATTGTCCTTGCGGTACTTTTCCGTCGCATACAGCAGGGTCGACGAGCTGGGTCCGCCCTGCACGTCATACGAATTCAGGATGATGTGGGCGTTCGGATTCTGCGCCAGTTCCTGCTCCTGGAACGGCGAATTGCCGAAATGGCCGCTCAATTCCGTGCCGCCGGCGATGATGGCCGCGGCCGCATCCGGATGCGGCAGGGTTTGCGTGATTTTATCCAGGCGGGCAAATTCCTTGTCGCCCCACTGCTTCGCCACGGCCATTTGCAATATCCTCGCCTGGACGGACACGGAGACGGCGGGCAAGGCGATGCGGTCCTTGTCCGTCAAGTCGGCCAGGGTTTTTACCTTCGGGTTGTTGCTGATCAAATAGTAGGGGAAATTACCGAGCGAAGCCACGCCGCGCACGTTCTGCCGTCCCTTGGTGCGGTCCCAGATCGTCAGCAGCGGCCCCAGGCCCGCCCCCGCGATATCGATATTGCCGGACAACAAAGCGTCGTTGATGGCAGGGCCGCCGGACAGGGTAATCCACTCGACTTTCACGTCGACGCCCTGCTGCTTGCCATGCTTTTCGATCAGTTTTTGTTCCTGCGCAATATTGAGCAGCAAGAAGGTGATGCCGTGCTGGCCCGCGATGCGGATCTGCCCTTCGGCCCGGGCCATGGGCATGGCCATGCACAGCATGGCGATGGCGGCGAGAAGGCGGCGGGAAAAGGTCAAGATCGGCAACATGGACACTCCTTGGGTCAGATCAACAGTCAAAAAATCAGTACGGCGCATCGCCTTCGATGGTGGTGCGGTAGAGTTTGCGGCGCTGCTCGGGCGGGCAGCCCGTCGCCAGATGCATCAGGGAACGGTTGTCCCAGAACACCAGGTCGTGCGGCTGCCAGCGGTGCACATACAGGTGCTCGGGGCGCACGCTGTGGGCGAACAGTTCGTCGAGCAGGGCGCGGCTTTCATCGGCGGGCAGGCCGACGATGCGCGTGGTGAAATGTTCGCTGACGAACAGGGCACGGCGTCCCGTTTCCGGATGCACGCGCACCACAGGGTGCGTTACGGGTTTGACTTCATCGATCTGCGCCTGCGTCAGCGCGGGCCGCCACGGGTTACGGCGACGCAACTCCTCATACTGGCTCAGGTAGCTGTGCTCGGCGCGGGCGCCGCGTACGGCGTGGCGCAGCGCGGCCGGCAAGCTTTCCCAGGCCAGGTGCATGTTGGCAAACACGGTATCGCCGCCCTCGTCCGGCAACTCTTGCGCGTGCAGCATGGAGCCGAGGCTGGGCACTTCCTTGTACGACAGGTCCGAATGCCAGAAGTGACCGGCATCGCCCAGGCCGATGGGCTGGCCATCTTCGACGATGTTCGAGATGATCAGCACTTCCGGCTGCGTAGGCAGCTGGAACTGGCGCAGCACGTGGATTTGCAGGGGACCGAAGCGGCGGCTGAAATCGACTTGCTGCTGCGGCGTGATGCGCTGGTCGCGGAACACCAGCACGTGATGGTCGAGGTGGGCGTGGTGCAGGCGCTGGAAGTCGCCCAGCGACAGCGGCTGCGCCAGGTCCAGCCCCAGCACTTGCGCGCCGAGCGGCGCATCGAACGTTTCGATGCGGAACTGGCTGGAAGAAAACGCGGATTTCAGGACGGCCGACATGGGAACTCGACTAGAGTCTGGGGAAGTCCACTGTATGCCGGCCTGCGTTCCCTGCAAACGAAGCATTTACTATATGGATATGCGCGGCGCGTTGCGCCATGCTGCAACAGGCGCTGTCACGCAAGGGCACAGCGGCACCGGCTTTGCCCGGAAAGGGAGCTAGCACGCAACTTGCTTGTCTGCCAATCTTCAACCATCGACCAGGAAAACCATGCGCACCTACGCCCTGATGCTCGCCGTTCTGTTCGCTGTTCCCGTCCACGCCCAGGACAGCCAGGATGAAGGCGATCTCAGCTACAAAGCCTATGTGCACAGCGACAAGCGCATCAAGTGTTTATACGGCTATGCGGCCGACAAGACGGGCGACCATGCGGCGGCCGTCGCCATCTTTGAAGACTGCATCCGGCGCTGGAACGATGTGTATTCGATGATTTGGCTGGCCCAGCTGTATGAAACGGGCATCGGCGTGCCCAGGGACCTGGCGCAGGCGACGGCGCTGATGCGGCGCGGCGCCCATACCAACGATGACGCCGCCTATGCGCGGCTGGCGCGCTATCACTATGGCGTGGCGCTGGCCGAAGGCCGGGGCACGCCGCAGGACCTTCCCCAGGCCAGAACCTGGCTGCGCCAGGCGGCGCAGGAGGGCGTGCGGGAGGCGGCCGATTATCTGGACCGCCTGGAAGGCGCCGCGCCATAGACGCGGCGCCAGCGCCGCTTACGCGATTGCTTCGTAGCGGGCCAGGCGGGTCGCCATGCGCGGCGCCAGCTCGTGGCCGGCCGTGACCGTCACTTCGAGGTCGTTCAGCAAGCCATCCTTCAAGCCGTAGACCCAGCCATGGACGCTGAGTTCCTGGCCCCGTTCCCACGCATCTTGCACGACGGTGGTCTGGCATACGTTCAAGACTTGCTCGACCACGTTCAGTTCGCACAGGCGGTCGCCGCGCTGGCGGCTCGTCAGCACGTCGCCCAGGTAGCGCTCGTGCTTCTGGCCCACGTCCTGCACGTGGCGCAGCCAGTTGTCGACCAGGCCGATGCGCGTGCCCGTCATGGCAGCATGCACGCCCTTGCAGCCATAATGGCCGACGATGATGATATGTTTGACTTTCAGCACGTCCACGGCAAATTGCAGGACGGACAGGCAATTGAGGTCGGAATGCACGACCACATTGGCAATATTACGGTGCACAAACACGTCGCCAGGCGCCATGCCCAGCAATTCGTTGGCGGGAACGCGGCTGTCGGAGCAGCCGATCCACAGGTATTCGGGCGATGTCTGCGCTTCCAGGTTCTTGAAGAAGTTCGGGTCCTTCGCCACCATCGAGTCGGCCCAGCGGCGGTTACGCTGCAGCAGTTCCGCCAGGGCCGGGCCATTTTTCTGTTCGGTCATATCGCTCCCATTGTGTGCGTACGACTGAATTGGCCGCAGATCGCGCCCATAGGCCGGCGATGCGCGCACATTGTTCAGTCGTGATGAAAAAAACGCCGGGATGTTTCAGCATCCCGGCGCATGGTGTTACGTGTGCTTATTCAAAAAAATCCTTGACCTTGTCTTTCCAGGTCTTGCTTTGCGGACTGTGCTTGGCACCGCCCTCGGTCGTCGACTTTTCAAAGTCGCGCAGCAGGTCTTTCTGTTTTTCCGTCAGTTTCACCGGTGTTTCGATGGCCACGTGGCAGAACAGGTCGCCCGCGTAACCGGAGCGCACGCCCTTGATGCCCTTGCCTTTCAGGCGGAAGGTCTTGCCCGACTGGGTGCCTTCCGGAATCGTGAACGACACTTTGCCGTTCAGGGTAGGCACTTCGATTTCGCCACCCAAAGCTGCCTTGGTGAACGAGATCGGCATTTCGCAATGCAGGTCGTCGCCTTCGCGCTGGAACACGGCGTGCGGCTTGATGTGGATTTCCACATACAGGTCGCCCGACGGGCCGCCATTCGTGCCCGGTTCGCCGTTGCCGGACGAACGGATACGCATGCCGTTGTCGATACCGACTGGAATTTTGACTTCCAGGGTCTTGTTGCGCTTGATGCGACCGGCGCCGCCGCACGGCGTGCAGGGGTCGGTGATGACCTTGCCGCTGCCATGGCATTTCGGGCAGGTTTGCTGGATGCTGAAGAAGCCTTGCTGCATGCGCACCTGGCCGTGGCCACCGCAAGTACCGCAGGTGGTCGGCGAGGTGCCCGGCTTGGCGCCGCTGCCATGACAAGTGTCGCACTTGTCCCAGCTCGGCACGCGGATGGTCGTGTCGAAGCCGTGCGCAGCTTGCTCCAGCGTAATTTCCAGGTTGTAGCGCAAGTCGGCGCCACGGTACACCTGTGGTCCCGCATTGCGGCTGCGTCCACCGCCACCGCCAAAGATGTCGCCGAAGATATCGCCGAAGCTGTCGGCAAAGCCGCCAGCACCGCCGCCGAAGCCGCCACCGCCGCCCATGTTCGGATCCACGCCGGCGTGACCATAACGGTCATACGCATCGCGCTTTTCCGGATTGGTCAGCATCTCATAGGCTTCTTTGACTTCCTTAAACTTTTCTTCCGATTCCTTGCTATCCGGATTGCGGTCCGGATGGTATTTCATCGCCAGTTTACGGTAAGACTTTTTGATCTCTTCTTCCGAAGCATTTTTTGCGACACCGAGTGTCTCGTAAAAATCACGCTTTGCCATGTTGTCGGCACCTTGCAGTCTATCTACTGATGTAAAAATTACACGAAAAAGCCGAGTCGAGTGCTGCACTGGGCAGCGACTCGGCTCGGCCGGTCTTCGCGGCTAATCCCGCGATGTAGCGTTCAGCCCGGCTGCCCCCGGTTCATGGGAGCGCAAGACAATTACTTGCTGTCTTTGACTTCCTTGAAGTCAGCGTCAACAACGTCGTCCTGCTTGGCGCCTGCGTCCGATGCGCCAGCAGCTTGCTGTGCACCTTCCGCGCCGCCGGCAGCTTGCTGCGCTTGCATGTCGGCATACATTTTTTCGCCCAGTTTCTGCGATGCGCTCGACAGTGCTTCCACCTTGGCGTCGATCTCAGCCTTGTCGCCCGCCTTGATGCTTGCTTCCAGGTCGGTGATCGCCGCTTCGATCTTCTCTTTCTCGCCCGCATCCAGCTTGTCGCCGTATTCGGTCAAGGATTTCCGGGTCGAGTGTACCAGAGCATCGGCCTGGTTGCGCGACTCGGCCAATTCTTTGACCTTCTTGTCTTCTTCCGCGTTCAGCTCGGCGTCTTTCACCATCTTCTGGATTTCAGCCTCGGTCAAGCCGGAATTGGCCTTGATCGTGATCTTGTTTTCCTTGCCGGTGGCCTTGTCTTTCGCGCCGACATGCAAGATGCCGTTGGCGTCGATGTCGAAGGTCACTTCGATCTGTGGCGTGCCGCGCGATGCTGGCGGGATGCCTTCCAGATTGAATTCGCCCAGACCCTTGTTGCCGGCGGCGATTTCGCGCTCACCCTGGAAGACCTTGATGGTCACCGCAGGCTGGTTGTCGTCGGCCGTCGAGAACACTTGGCTGAACTTGGTCGGAATCGTCGTGTTTTTGTGGATCATCTTGGTCATCACGCCGCCCAGGGTTTCGATACCCAGGGACAGAGGAGTGACGTCCAGCAACAGCAAGTCCTTGCGTTCGCCCGACAGGACCGAACCTTGAATCGCTGCGCCCACGGCAACGGCTTCGTCCGGGTTCACGTCCTTGCGTGGATCCTTGCCGAAGAATTCCTTCACTTTTTCCTGCACCTTCGGCATACGGGTCATACCGCCGACCAGGATGATGTCATCGATGTCCGACACTTTCACGCCTGCATCTTTGATGGCGGTGCGGCATGGTTCCATCGTGGCCGTGATCAGCTCTTCCACCAGCGATTCCAGCTTGGCGCGGGTCATCTTCAGGTTCAAGTGGACCGGCGCGCCGTTCGCCATGGCGATGTACGGCTCGTTGATCTCGGTTTGCTGCGACGACGACAATTCGATCTTCGCGCGCTCGGCCGAAGCCTTGATGCGCTGCAGGGCGATCGGATCTTTTTTCAGGTCGATGCCGTTGATCTTCTTGAACTCGTCGATGATGTAATCGATGACGCGCTGGTCGAAGTCTTCGCCGCCCAGGAAGGTGTCGCCGTTGGTCGACAGCACTTCAAATTGTTTCTCGCCATCAACATCTGCGATTTCGATGATCGACACGTCGAACGTACCGCCACCCAAGTCATACACGGCGATTTTACGGTCGCCTTTTTCGGTCTTGTCCAGGCCGAACGCCAGCGCTGCTGCGGTTGGCTCGTTGATGATGCGCTTGACGTCCAGGCCAGCGATACGGCCGGCATCCTTGGTGGCTTGACGCTGCGAGTCGTTGAAATACGCAGGCACGGTGATGACGGCTTCGGTGACTTCTTCACCGAGGTAGTCTTCTGCCGTTTTCTTCATCTTGCGCAGGACTTCAGCCGAAATTTGCGGCGGCGCCAGTTTTTTGTCGCGTACGCCGATCCATGCATCGCCGTTGTCGGCTTTCATGATTTGGTACGGCATCAGCGCGATGTCTTTTTGCACTTCTTTTTCGTCGAACTTGCGACCGATCAGACGCTTGACTGCGTACAGCGTGTTTTTCGGATTGGTCACGGCCTGGCGTTTCGCTGGCGCGCCGACGAGAATTTCGCCATCTTCTTGATAAGCAATAATCGACGGCGTCGTGCGTGCGCCTTCAGCGTTTTCGATTACCTTTGGTTGACCGTTTTCCATGATGGAAACGCAGGAATTCGTGGTTCCCAGATCGATACCGATAATTCTACCCATGATTTTTTTCCTTTTATTTGCTAGATTTCAGATGGTTCTTATATGTGGCAAAGCGGCATGGTTTCAAGGCTTGCTTGATGCCGCACTCTGATTATTTTGCTTGCGCGGTCGTGACAATGGCTGGACGCAGCAGGCGGTCCGCAATCATATAGCCCTTTTGCAGGACGGATACGATGGTATTGGCTTCCTGCTCCGCTGGCACCACGGCAACGGCCTGGTGTTTCATCGGATCGAGCTTTTCGCCCTGCACTGGCAAGACTTCCACCAGGCGGTTACGCTCGAACGCGGCGTTCAGTTGCTTCAGGGTCATCTCGACGCCTTCTTTCAGCGATTCGATGGTCGGTGCTTCCACCGTCAGCGCCGTTTCCAGGCTGTCTTTCACCGGCACCATGGCTTCGGCAAAGCTTTCCACTGCGAATTTATGCGCTTTAGCAACATCTTCCTGCGCACGGCGGCGAATATTTTCGCCATCGGCCTTGGCGCGCATGAAGGCATCGTGCATCTCTGCAAGACGCGCTTCGGTACTCGCCAGCTGCTCTTCCAAAGTAGGCTCTGCGGGAGTCGATGGGGCAGTCGCCGCGGCGTCCGCTTGCGGATTAGGTACAGCTTGGTTTTCCTGATCTTGCATCTAGAAAGCTCCTACAATCAATGACTTAAATGAGTTAGTCTAACTATCTTTACAACACTAACGGGCAGATGGGGCTATATCCTATTGTTTCAAGGGGTATACACGGCAAAACCAGAATTACAGCGATTCATGTTACAGCTTATTACAAAAGGCGACCCATTTCGGCCAGTGAGCCGTGCGCGCCCCCTTGATTTTCCAGGCTTCCCCGGGCAAAGCGGGCATTCTACCAGCCCCGCCACGGCCATCGCCACTGGCGGCGTTGCTATCTGGATAGTACTTTTGTCGCGCCACACATGACAAAGCCGCGCAAGCGCGGCTTTTGATTGTGAAAAAATTAATTATCTTTAATTCGCCGCGCCCAGTGCCAGCGCCGCCGCACGCGCCTGCTCGCCCGCCTTCTTGTCCGCGTCGCGCTGCGGCGCCGTCTTCATCGTCGGCCAGCCGATCATATGCTGCTCCGCAATTTCCGCCATGCCCGCGATCCAGGCCGGCGTTTCGTTCAGGCAGGCGATGTAATGGAAGTGCTGGCCGCCGGCCGCCTCGAAATCATGCTTGGCTTCCATGGCGATCTCTTCCAGCGTTTCCAGGCAATCGCTGGTAAAGCCCGGACACAGCAGGTCGACCCGCTTGACGCCCTGCTGCGCCAGCGCCACCAGGGTGGGCGCCGTGTACGGCTGCAGCCATTCGGCCTTGCCGAAGCGCGACTGGAAGGTCACCACGTATTGCTCTTTAGTTAATTTCAGCTTTTCTGCCAGCAATCGCGCCGTTTTCAGGCATTGGCAGTGGTAGGGGTCGCCCAGCAGCAAGGTACGCTTGGGCACGCCATGGAAACTCATCACCAGTTTTTCCGGACGGCCATGCGCTTCCCATTGGTTCAGCACGGAATCGCGCAAGGCGTCGATATATGTGTCGTGCTCGTGATATTGCTTGATGAAACGCAATTCCGGCACATTGCGCACGGTAGCGTAATGGGCGAATACGGCGTCGTAGATGGACCCCGTCGTCGTGCCCGAGTATTGCGGATACGCCGGCAAAATGGCGATGCGCTCGCAGCCTTCGCTTTTCAGCTGGGCCAGCACGTCGGGCAAGGAAGGCGAACCGTAACGCATGGCCATGGCCACGGTCACACCATCGTGGCCACGTTCGGCCAGGGCGCCGGCCAGCAATTTCGCCTGCTTTTGCGTATGCACTTTCAGGGGCGAGCCCTCGCGCGTCCAGATCGACGCGTATTTCTTGGCCGACTGGCCCGAGCGGAATGGCAAGATGATCAGGTTCAGGATGAACCACCAGACGAGGCGGGGTATCTCCACCACGCGCGGGTCCGACAAAAATTGCTTCAGGTAGCGCCGCACGGCCGACGAGGTCGGCGCATCGGGCGTGCCCAGGTTGACCAGCACCACGGCGCTGCGGTCGATGCTGCCATGCGTGTACGGCGGTTCTGTTTGAAATGACATGAAGGCTCTTCGAAGGCGTTGGATGGATTAGGCAGTTATTATAGTTACATTGCGTCAACATCGGGGGTCAGACCCTCGATGCCGCTAACGTCAAGCTCAACGCCAACATATCCGGGGGTCTGACCCCGGATTTAAGCCTGCGTTCAAATCGCCAGCAATTCGCGGGCATGCTTGCGCGTGGTGGCCGTGATTTCCAGACCGCCCAGCATGCGCGCCACTTCTTCCACCCTGGCCTTGGCGTCGAGCATGTCGATGCGCGAGGCCGTCTTGCCGTTGTCCAGGGTGCTTTTTGCCACTTGGAAATGCTGATTGGCCTGGCTGGCCACTTGCGGCAAGTGGGTCACGCACAGCACTTGGCGTCCCTGCCCCAGGCGTTTTAATAAACGCCCCACGACTTCGGCGACGGCGCCGCCGATGCCGCTGTCGACCTCGTCGAAGATCAGGGTCGGCGTGGTGGTGGCGTGCGAAGTGATGACGGAAATGGCCAGCGCGATACGCGCCAGTTCGCCGCCGGACGCTACCTTGGCCAGCGAACGGGGCGCCGTGCCCGCATGGCCTGCAACGAGAAACTCGACTTGCTCGAGGCCGTGGGCGGCCGGATCGCACGGGTGCAGCGCGATTTCGAAGCTGCCGCCCGTCATGCTCAGTTCCTGCATGGCGCGCGTGACGGCTTGCCCCAGCTCCAGGGCGGCGGCGCGGCGCGTGGCGGACAATCGCTCGGCCACGGCGCGGTACTCGGCCTCGATCTTCGCTTCCTGGCGCAGCAAGCCCTCGATATCGGAAGCGTCGGCCAGGTGCTGCAGCTTTTCCGACAGCTTGGCGTGTTCCTCCGGCAACTCTTCGGGCGTGACGCGGAATTTGCGGGCCGTGCTGTGCATGGCTTCCATGCGCGCGTCGAGCTGGTGCAGACGCTCCGGATCCAGTTCCACGCGGTCCAGGTAATTGTTCAGCGCGTACACGGATTCCTGCAGCTGGATGCGCGACGACTCGATCAGGTCGACGATCGGCTGCAATTCCGCATCGACGGACACGAGCTTGCCCAGCTTCTGGTTCAGGGCCGACAGTTGCGACACGATCGGATGGTCTTCCGACTCGGAAATGATCGCCAGGGCTTCCTGCGCCCCCTCCAGCAGGCTGGCCGCGTGCGACAGGCGGCTGTGCTCGTTCGTGATCTCCGTCCATTCGCCGGGCTTGGCGGCCAGCTTTTCCAGTTCGCCCACTTGCCATTCCAGGCGTTCGCGCTCGTACAGCACGTTGGCGGCATTCGTTTCGAATTCCTCGCGCTGGCGCACGAGGGCGCGCCAGCGCTTGTGCAGCGCCGCCACTTGCCGCGCATCCTGCTCCGCGCCCGCTTCGCGCGCCGTCGCCTGGCCGTCGAGCAAGGCGCGCTGCGCTTCGCTTTTCAGCAAGGACTGGTGCGCGTGCTGGCCGTGGATGTCGACCAGCATGTCGCCCAGTTCGCGCAGCTGGGCGGCCGTGGCGGGAATGCCGTTGATATACGCCTTCGAGCGGCCCGCATTGTCGATCACGCGGCGCAGCAGGGCGCCGCCATCGTCGTTGGCGAATTCATGCGCCACCAGCCAGGCCTGCGCCACTTCGCTGACGGAAAAATCGGCCGTGATGTCGGCCTTGGCCGCGCCTTCGCGCACCACGCTGGCGTCGCCGCGCCCGCCCAGCGCCAAAGTCAGCGCATCGATGAGGATGGACTTGCCGGCGCCCGTCTCGCCCGTCAGCACGCTGAAGCCGGCGGAAAATTCCAGTTCAATGGTATCGACAATGACAAAATCGCGAATGGACAGTGTATGGAGCATGGCTTCTGTGGTTAGGCGGCGCACCGCGGGTTGAGGTGGAGAAACTATTAGCTGAGCTTGCCCTCGCCCGACGGGTACTCATTCCAGTGCAGTTTTTCACGCAGGGTGTTGTAGTAGCTCCACCCTTCCGGATGCAGGAAAGTAATCGTATGGGGCGAACGGCGGATCAGGATGCGGTCTTGCTGCACCAGGCTGGCAAAGGTCTGCATGTCGAAATTGACGCTGATATCGCGCCCGCGCACGATTTCCACGACGATCTGACTGGAATCGGGCAAGACGATGGGGCGGTTCGACAGCGCATGCGGGGCGATCGGCACGAGCACGATGCCGCCCAGGGTCGGATGCAGCAGCGGGCCGCCGGCCGACAGCGAATACGCGGTCGAGCCCGTGGGCGTGGAAATGATCAAGCCATCCGAACGCTGGTTGTACATGAAGTGACCGTCGACCTCGACGCGCAATTCGGCCATGCCGGCGCCGCCGCCGCGCGAGACGACGACATCGTTGACGGCCATGCCCACGTGAATCGACTCGCCGTCGCGCAGCACGCTGCCTTCGAGCAAAGTGCGGCGCTCGGCCTTGAAGCGGCCGCCGAGAATTTGCGCCAGCACGGGCAGCATGCGCTCAAGCGGAATATCGGTCATGAAACCCAGGCGCCCCTGATTGATACCGATCAAGGGGACGTCGAATGGCGCCAGCTGGCGCGCAATGCCGAGCATGGTGCCATCGCCGCCCATGACGATGGCGCAATCGGCGGCGGCGCCGATCTCGGCCGGCGACATGGCGCGCACGCCGGGAAACGCCAGGTTCAGGTGCGCGGCCGTCTCCGCCTCGAAGACCACCGTGTGGCCCAGCACTTGCAGGAAATCGACGATGCTTTTCACGGGCTCGGCAATGCCATCCGTATTCTGGCGCACGACCAGGGCAATGGTCTTGGCGCCCAGGTTGAAGCGCTCGCCCGGGGCTGGCAAGGTCGCGGCTGGCTGTTCGGCTCGCTGGTCGGCGTAGTTATCGACGGGCATAAAAATCTCGGTAATGAATTCGGTGGCAAGCCGCCCCAGGCTGTCGCGTCGCACGCCGCCATCGCATGGTACTGTATATATCCACAGTATAGTGCGGCTGCCGTGTGCCCGCAAGGGGCGTTCTTGGTGTTGCACGCAGTGTAGCGCAGAAAAAGAATCATCCATGCGTGCGCCAGCGCTCCCTGGATGGACAAATCCGCTTGCAGGCAGCCTGGCTGCGGCAGGACACTGATCCCACGTCAATTCTTCTGTCAGGAGGCCGTATGGTTACCCAGCATAGCGAACGCAAGATCAATACCGATGAAAAGGTCAAGAATGACGGTATCGACCGTCTGCCGCACGAGCGCGACGAATCGCCCGATGCGCAGAACGTGCGCCCACGCAAGATCATGCAGCAGGCGGCCAGCGACCTGGAGCAGGGACTGGTCGATACGGACCTGCACGCCCAGCCGGGCGTGGAAAAGGTCAAGCCCGCCGCGCCGCAGCAAGCCCGTCCCGACGCGCAACTGGAACCAAAGAAGGCGCGCTGACTCCAACGGTCACGCTCTGCTACCCGCACTGTTCATGCTCCGGAGTACGCCATGCACCGTTACGCCTGTTCCTTCCTGCTCGCCACTGCCTGCGGCGCCCATCTCGCCCATGCCCAGGTGCCCGCCATGCCCGTGGGCTTCGGCCCGCAGCCCACCCTGCCCGCACCGGACAAGCAGCTGATTCCCACCGTGAATGTGGCGCCCGTGCAGCGCTGGACGACCGCACAGCACCCCGCTGTCGCGGCGGGCCTGGCCATCCATGCGTATGCGCGCGACCTCGACCATCCGCGCTGGCTGTACGTCTTGCCGAATGGCGACGTGCTCGTGGCGGAAACGAACGCCCCGCCGAAACCGGACGACAGCAAGGGCATCAAGGGCGCCATCATGCAGATGCAGATGAAAAAGGCGGGCGCGGCCACGCCCAGCGCCAACCGCATCACCCTGCTGCGCGGCGTCGACGCGAATGGCGTGGCGCAGACGCGCAGCGTGTTCCTGCAAGGACTGAACTCGCCATTCGGCATGGCCCTGGTGGGTAACGAGCTGTACATCGCCAATGCCGACGCCTTGATGCGTTTTCCTTACAAGGAAGGCCAGACAGCCATCACGGCGCCCGGCGTCAAGGTGATGGATTTACCGGGCGGCCCCATCAATCACCACTGGACCAAAAACGTCGTCGCCAGCCCCGACGGCAAATTTCTCTATGTTGCCGTCGGCTCGAACAGCAACGTGGGCGAAAACGGCATGGCGGCCGAAGATGGCCGCGCCGCCATCTGGCAATTCACGCGGGCGACGGGCAAGGCTCGCGTGTATGCGACGGGCTTGCGCAATCCCGTGGGACTGGCCTGGCAGCCCAGGACGGGCGCCCTCTGGACGGCCGTCAATGAGCGCGACGAGCTGGGCAACGACCTGGTGCCCGACTACATGACGCCCGTCAAGGAAGGGGTCTTCTATGGCTGGCCCTACAGTTATTTCGGCCAGCACGTCGATGCGCGGGTCAAGCCGCCCCGTCCCGAACTGGTGGCCACGGCTGTTGCACCCGACTACGCGCTGGGCGCGCATACGGCCTCGCTGGGACTGGCGTTTTATGATGCCACGCTGCTGCCGGAACGCTACCGGGGCGGCGCCTTCATCGGCCAGCACGGCTCGTGGAACCGCAAGCCCTTCAGCGGCTATAAAGTCATTTATGTGCCCTTCGCCGATGGCGTACCCAGCGGGCCGCCGCAGGACGTCGTCGCCGGTTTCCTCGACAGCAACGGCAAGGCGCAGGGACGCCCCGTCGGCGTGGCCGTCGACAAGGCGGGCGCGCTGCTGGTGGCGGACGACGTGGGCAATGTCATCTGGCGCGTCACGCCGGCGCCGTGAACACATTGGCGCCGCGCATGCGCCCCCTGTGTGGCGCAACGAACGGAAGGGCAAGGATGCCACGCGCATGATGGACCTTCGAACCACGCAAGGAGTACATCATGAAAAAAACAGGATCAGCCGTCTGGAGTGGCGGCCTTAAGGATGGCAAAGGATTTATTTCCACCCAAAGCGGCGCACTCGACAATGTGGCCTATGGTTTCAACACGCGCTTCGAAGACGGTCCCGGCAGCAATCCGGAAGAACTGATCGGCGCGGCCCACGCGGCCTGCTTTACCATGGCACTGTCCGGCCAACTGGGCGAGGCGGGATTGCGCGCCACGGCCCTGAAAACGACAGCCGACGTCAGCCTGGAAAAAATCGATGGCAGCTATGCCATCACGGCCGTGCACCTGACCTTGGTGGCCACCATCCCCGGTGCCACCGACGAAGCGTTCCAGGACGCGGCCCTGCGCGCCAAGCTCGGCTGCCCCGTATCGAAGTTGCTGGCCACAGAAATCACTCTGGACGCCCGCCTGGAGTAAGCCCGCCACCGTCCGCCGCCCCGGTACCAGCGGGCGGCAAGGGCGGTCTCGGCAAGAAAGCCGTAAAACGCATAAAATCCTGCCATTCCCCTCTCACCCTCAAGGATTTACGATGCGTATTTTGCACACCATGTTACGGGTCGGCGACCTGCAGCGCTCCATCGACTTTTACACGAACGTCCTGGGCATGAAGCTGCTGCGCACCAGCGACAATCCGGAATACCAGTACACGCTGGCCTTCGTCGGCTATGGCGCGAATCCCGACCACGCGGAACTGGAACTGACGTATAACTATGGCACCACCAGCTACGAGCTGGGCACGGCGTATGGCCACATCGCCATCTCGGCCGACGATATCGTCGCCGCTTGCGACGCGGCACGCGCGAACGGCGGCAACGTCACGCGCGAACCGGGCCCCGTCAAGGGCGGCAACACGGTCATCGCCTTCATCACCGACCCGGATGGCTACAAGATCGAATTGATCGAGCGCAAGTTCGACGGCCAGGGCGGAGGCCTGTAACACCTCAGCCTGGCTCGGCGGCCGACGCAATGGCCGCACGCAGCCAGGCGATCCCCGCATCGCCGTCCGTGCGGCGGTGCCGTATCGCTTCAAACGCAAACGGCGCGATGGCAAACGGCGCGGAGCACAGCGCCAGCCCCTGCGCCTCAATGCCCTGCAAGGCACGCCGCGCCACCGTCAATATCAGATCCGTCCCCATCACGACATCCGGTGCGACCGTCCAGTACGGCACGCGCACGGCGATGCGGCGCGCCTGGCCCAGTTGCGCCAGCGCTGCATCGACTTCGGCCGCCATGCCGCCTTCGCCGGACGCCACCAGCACATGGGGGCGCGCCAGATAGGTCTGCAAGCTCAAGCTCTCGCCCGGCGCCAGGCTGGCCGGATCGAGCGCGCACATGAACGTTTCCTCGAATAAGGTTTCCCTGTGCAACTGCTCGGGCAGTTGCGGGAACACGCCCAGCGCCAGATCGATCTCGCCATCCTGCACGCCGGCCACCACGGCAGAACGGCTGGCATAGCTGACGGCCACGTCGATGCCGGGCGCTTCCACGCGCAAACGCCGCAGCAAAGCGGGCAAGATCAATGCCGCACCGTAATCCGACATGGCCAGGCGAAACACGCGCTGCGCCGTGGCCGCCTCGAAGACGGCGCCACCGAGCACGGAGCGCACGCTCTGCAGGGCTTCGGCCAGCGGCCGCGCCAATTCCAGGGCGCGCGCCGTGGGCTGGAAACCGCCTTTGCCGCGCAGCAGCAACGGGTCGTCGAGCAGATGGCGCAGGCGCGCCAGCGCATGGCTGACGGCAGGCTGGCTCATGTGCAGGCGTTCCGCCGCGCGCGACAGATGGCGTTCGCTCAGCAGCGCATCCAGGATCACCAGCAAGTTCAAATCGACGGCGCGCAGATTATTCATTTGATGCATAGTTAGCTGACAAAATACGAATTGGATTTAATAATGACAGCATAATACGATGACGCCATCAACTCAACACGCAGGGAGTCACACATGCACGGATGGATCACCTTGTTTGCCCCGCTGGCCATGCTGGCCGGCGCCGTCGTCCCTTTCCAGGCGGGCGCGAACGCCGCGCTGGGCCGCAATCTGGGCCACCCGCTATGGGCCACCATCGCCTCGCTGGCCGTCAGCGCCGTGCTCGCGTCGCTCGTGATGCTGGCCTGGCGGGTGCCGGCGCCCGATTTGCACCTCGCCGTGCGCGGGCCGGGCTGGTCCTGGCTCGGTGGCGCGGCCGGCGTGTTTTATATTACGGCCGCGCTGATGCTGGCGCCGCGCATGGGTTCCGGCCCCTTCATGGCAGCCGTCATCGGCGGGCAGATGCTGGCCGCGCTGGCCATCGACCGCTACGGCTTGCTGGGTTTTGCCGTCAAGCATATTTCTCCGCTGCACTGGGCCGGCGCGGGCCTGGTGGTGGCCGGTGTCGTGCTGACCCAGTTCGCCAACAGCCGCGCCGTGTGAGCACACGTCAAGGCGAAAAAAAACCAGCGCCGTTGCCGGGGCTGGTTTTCATGTAGAGCAGAGCGCGCTTACTTGACGAGCAAGGCGTTGACGGGCATCAAGTCCGTTTCCTTCAGGGTGCCGGCGGCGGCCTTCAGGCGCAAGCCGTTCATGATGGTGTCGTAGCGGGCTTTCGACAGGTCTTTTTGCGTCGAGAACAATTGTTTCTGCGCATTCAAGACGTCGATATTGATGCGCACGCCCACTTGATAGCCGAGCTGGTTCGACTCCAGCGCCGACTTGCTCGACACTTCCGCCGCTTCCAGCGCCTTGACTTGCGCCAGGCCGCTGTTGACGCCGAGGAACGCCTGGCGCGCGCCTTGCGATGCCGTGCGGCGTGCCGTTTCCAGATCGTTGCGGGCCTTGTTTTCCAGCGCGATCGATTCGCGCACCTTGCTCGTCACGGCAAAGCCGCTGAAGATGGGGATGCTCCACTGCACGCCGATGGCGTTGTTGTTATTGCCGCTGCCATTGCCGCCACCGGACGTGTAGGTGTGGCCCGTGTTGGCGATCAGATCCAGGGTCGGATAGTGGCCGGCGCGGTTGCGGCCGATGTCACGCTTGGCCGATTCCACGTTGAACTGGGCCGTGACGACGCTGTAGTTCTGCTCTTCCGCCGAGCTCACCCACGGCTCGATGGCGGCCGGTTCCGGCGCGCTGATGACCACGCCCGCGCGCATTGGCGCCAGGCTCGTCGGCGCTTCGCCGATGATGGTTTGCAGGGCGCTGCGCTTGTTGGCCAGGTCATTGATGGCGGCAAATTCCTGCGCCACCACCAGGTCATAGGCCGCTTGCGCTTCGTGCGTGTCGGTAATTGTTTGCGTGCCGACTTCGAAGTTGCGCTTGGCCGATGCCAGCTGCTCCGTCGTGGCCACTTTTTGCGCCTGCGTGGCGCCCAGGTTGTCCTGCGCGCTGAGCACGTCGAAATACGCTTGCGCCACGCGCGTGATCAAGTCTTGCTGGACTTGCGCAAATTGCGCTTCGGCAATCGCCTGCGCCAGCTTGCTTTGCTGGTAGGTTTCCCAACGGTCCCAGCGGAACAGCGGCTGCGCCAGGGTCAGGTTGTAGCTGTTCGCGCGGACGTTGACGGACGGCGAAGTGATCTTGTTGCCGCCATTGTTCTGGATGATCTGTTCCTGATTGCCGCGCGTATTGCTGCCCGAGGCGGAGATTTGCGGCAGCAAGCCTGCCAGCCCCTGCGGAACCCGCTCCATCCCGGCAGACAGGGCCGCGCGCGCGCTGGCGTACTGCGCGTCATTGGCCAGCGCCTGCTGGTACACCTGGATGAGATCGGCCGCCTGCGCTTGCAGCGAGCATGTCATCGAGACAAAGGCGCTGGTCATCAGCACGGCGATAAGGGGTTTCCGCATTGCATTTCTCCGTTGGAGTCGTCAAAAGTTGATGGAATCAAAAATCGGTTACAGCCTGCCTGGCGGCCGCGCCGGCAGGAGCGGGGTACAGGCCTCCGCAGGCATGCAGAAAAACATGCCTGGAAGTGCATCTACTGCGAATTCACTTAGTATTTCGGCATGGCGCTGTCGACTTGCAGCGCCCAGGCATGCACGCCGCCTGTCAAATTACTGATCTTGCCAAAACCATTGCGCTCCAGGAAGGCCGCCACTTGCATGCTGCGCATGCCGTGATGGCAAATGCAGACGATTTCGGCGTCTTCATCGAGGTCATCGATGCGCGCGGGAATCGAGTTCATCTGCATCAAGGTGGCACCGTCGAGGTGGCACAGGTCGAACTCCCACTGTTCCCGCACGTCCAGCAAGAACGGACGCGGGCGGGAAGGGTCAGCCAGCCAGGCGGCCAGCTGCGGTGCACTCAAATGCTCCATCGAATCGGTCGCCTCAGAACTGGAAATGCGACGGTGCCACGGCTTGCAGCGGCGTGACATTGGTTTCAAACAGCTTGCGCGTGTCATAGGCTTTGTCCGAGCTGCGCGTGATCAGGTGCGCCGACATGATCGGCGCTTCGCCGATGATGGCCAGGATGCGGCCACCGACTTTGACTTGTTGCAACAGCGCTTCCGGCAGCACGGCCAGGGCGCCGGACACGACGATCACGTCGTAGGGTGCACCCTTGCTCCAGCCCTGGGCGCCGTCGCCCAGTTCCACGGTCACGTTGGTCACGCCGTTGGCGGCCAGGTTCTGCTCGGCCAGGGTTTTCAATTGGGGAACGATTTCCACGCTCGTCACATGACGCGCCTTGTGCGCCAGCAACGCGGCCATGTAACCGCTGCCGGTGCCGATTTCCAGAACATTTTCATGCTTCTTGACGGCTACGTCCTGCAAAATACGCGCTTCCAGCTTTGGCGTGAACATGCATTCGCCGCCGCCCAGTGGAATTTCCGTATCGACGAAGGCCAGGTTTTTATAGGCGGCCGGCACGAAATTTTCACGCTTGACCACGTTCAACAGCTCCAGCACGTCGATATCCAGTACGTCCCATGGACGGATCTGCTGTTCGATCATATTGAAGCGGGCTTGTTCGATATTCATCTTTGGACTCGGTAAGTGAAGTAATAATCCGCCATTTTATCGTTGAACTGGCTGAAAGCACATGTTAACCATAAAGGCGGGGAATGGAGGAAATTTGCGACGATCTGCAGATTTGGGGGGGCGAACCTTGGAAAAGGGGTAACTGAACGGTAGTAGCCAGGCCCGGTGCATCAGCTTTTCCCGGGCGCCTCCGCCTGCAGGCTGCGCAAGCTCATGTCGATAAAGGCATCCATATAGGCGAGCGGATCGATATCCTTGACCTCGCACGGCACGAAGGAGTGCGTCCACATCATGAGCATGGTGACGGGTGCGCTGAGGATGGTGCTGACCAGCACGGGATCGATCTGGCGGAATTCGCCCCGCTGCATGCCCCGTTCCAGCAGACTGACGATCAGTCCATTGCCGCGCGCGACGACTTCTTCGTTGTAAAACTGCGCCAGTTCCGGGAAATTGTTCGCTTCGGCCAGCATCAGCTTGGTCAAACCGGCCAGTTTGGTGGCGCCGAATTCTTCCCACCACTGCATCATTACCTTGCGCAACAATTCGGCGCTGGTGCTGTCCGAAGCGGCCATGCTGTCTTCCGCCTCGCCGATCGACTGCACGATATTGTCGCGCACGACGGCCTTGAACAGCTCTTGTTTATTCTCAAAGTACAGGTACAGGGTGCCTTTCGACACGCCCGCCCGCTTGGCCACATCTTCCAGGCGCGTCGATGCAAAGCCCCGTTCGACAAACAGGTCGAGGGCGGCGGCGAGCAATTCCTGCGGGCGGGCATCCTTGCGCCGCTCCCAGCGGGGCTTGGTATCAATCGGGGCTTGCATGTGTCTTTCCAAATAACTTACTTTTGAGTCATTAATAGTAGCCCTGTCTACGGGCAAGGTCAAGCACGGGCGACGCGGGGCACCGCCCAGCACGCCGAACACGGGTATTGTACGCTCCGTGCCGGCGTTGGCGACACCTCCTCTGGCACCTGCCCGTTGGGCGACACATAAGTTTGCACGGACGACAGATAAAGTTGCACGCGACGACGCATAAACCTGCACGCGATGCAAAGCTCGGATGCAAGTTGCTGACGACTCCTGCAACCACAATGCCGCATAACCTCGTACTCATGCCTCCATCCCGATGCAAAAAGCCTTAGGTTACCGGCCAAACATGCTTTGCAAGGCCATTATAGCGGTCTGAGGTAGTGAAGAAGTAACGGTCGTGAAGTCCACCGCGAATCGTACGGATAGCATACGCGGGCACTCGGCTTGTTTGGCCTGGGAATGTCATCCAGCGAAGGGCTATAGCTTATGCTCTTAATCATTGGGTATTCATAAGCCGATATCTTCAGCTATTCGTTCGAGCTTGTCACAGTGCGAGCAAACTGCGACGACAAGATGCTCATGAATCTTATCGCGCCCATCTGGCTTTTCGACGTAGGTCCAATGGCGCTGGCGGCTCTTCTTTTCTTTGGTGGCGTCACACCATTCTTTGTAGAGTTTCACGTCAGTTCCCGCCGTTTAAGTTTGACGATTACGAAGCTGAGCAAATATGACACTATTTTCCAAGGGATCGCTGAGGTGCGTGAGACTGAGGCGAAGGCTGCCAAATGAAGTCGAGATCATCGAGGCATTTGATGACATTGATGTGAGGTTGCGGCGTTGGAAGACTTTAATCATCTGCAGCCAGGGGTGAGACCTTGGCTCTTTCTTGACGATGACGAACGCATCTACCAGATGAACAGAGACTTGTGGATTGAGTATCCGCGGGCAGGCCGTGCTTAGGAGCGGATGGAAGAGTTGTTCCAGCGTTCAAGCGAAAATTCTCATGTAAACCGGCACAGAGATGGAATATTCAGGGCATCGCTTGCCCCGCCCCTTAAACCGTTCCTCGATTCTTAGCAAGGGTAGTTCTGTCGTCGCGGTCAGTCAACACAAGTATCGAAAAGCAACGAAAATACGTTTGGCGCAGATAAAACTTTACCAAAAAGAAACTTTAAACAATAATTGTTGCACCCCCAACACTTTGTGATGTCTCATTCTTATGCTAGATCAGAATTTTTCGGCATCAAACTTCCTCAAATTAACTACGAAAGCGGACCCAAGGAAGCACAATCTTGGCCGGCGTAAAAGTGACTACAAGAAAGTTTTAGAGCAGATTTCTAACGAAATTCATCATACTGGCTTTGCATTTAAAGACCAGTGCAAAATCGCCAGTCACGGCGAGCTTATATATAAAACTACAAATAGAACAGACACCTATGCGCTCAGGAAGCTATCCGATAATCTCTCTCGGCTTCATGATGCCAAGCAAGCATCGCGTTCGCAAATCATAGATCAAGTAGTATCGTTGCTTAATGAGACTGTCCCATATTTCGTCATCAAGTTAGATATTAAAAAATTCTACGATAATATTGATTGCAAAAATCTAATCAATGTCATCAAAGTTGATCCACGTCCTAGTTATCATACAAAACGTGTTTTGGATTTGCTTACTCGAACACCTGCTTTCACCGAAGCAGGTGGTCTGCCGAGAGGACTGGGAGTCAGCGCAACATTATCTGAAATTGCGTTAAAAAATTTCGACAAGTTAGTTACGCGTATTCCAGGTGTCTATTATTACGCGAGATATGTCGATGATATGATTGTTTTTACTTATGAAAATCCTGAAAGAGTTATAAAAGAGGTAAAGGAGTTGTTACCAAAACCTCTAATTCTGAATTTTGAAAAAGAAAAAATAATCTATCACGATGGAAAGATTTTTTCATGTGGCGGAGGGGTATCCGAATTTGATTATCTTGGGTACACATTTGCAGGACGCGCCGCCGAAAAAATTGGAAATGATATACAGCCGCGATTAACGATAAAAATAGCGGAAAAGAAAATAAAGAAAATGAAAACAAAAATCATGCGGTGCTTGCATGATCTAGCGAAAAGCAGAGATATTGCGCTATGTTCATTAAGACTGAAATTTCTCACCGCGAACGTGGCCATGAAAAGCTCAGCAAAGCATGGGCAACTTTACTCGGGGATATTCTTTAACTATCCGAAAGCTGATATAAATATTGTTAAAATTCAACTTTCCGAATTGGACAGATTTACTCGAAGCGCAATATTTGCAAAAAGTGGCGCTTTAGGAAAAGCATTAACCTTGGCCATGACTCAAGCTGATCGAGCAAAATTAGCGCGATACTCATTCCTCACTGGATACGAACGTAAATTGAAATATGACTTTGGTCGTGAAACGCTTATAAAAATTGCTCGGTGCTGGAAATGAATAAAAACATCAAAAAGATCTTATTTAAAAAATCGGACTATAACAGAATACTTTTAACTGAAGTTCTGCCTTACGAATTGCCAATTTTTTTCTCCAACGATTCTTTTTATTCTAGAATTGCAGATGGAACGTACGCTAAACTAGATAAAGAAATACAGAGATGTTTCTTTCAAATTAAGGCTTATACTCTCCCTTATAATTATGAAGTAATTAAAAGTGATACGTCTGCCAGGTTGCTATCTATCATGCATCCGGCAATTCAATTGCGGTACGTACCAATTTACGAAAAATACGATTCGTTGATTTTACATCTTTGTGCCCGTAGTTCATTTTCTATTCGTAAACCTGTAAGAGTTGCCAAGCATTATTTTGAAAAAAATGTTGGGAGAAGATTTAAGAGTAGACACGCTGATGTCGAACTGGCCGGCGATGGGTTCGAACGTCAGCCGACTACTGCGTCATCATACTTTGCCTACGGTGACTACAATATGGCATATCGATTTTTCGACTCTAAGCGTTTCCATGATCTAGAAAAGCGATACCGACATTTTCGAAGTCTAGATGTTTCTAAATGTTTTTATCATATATATACGCACACCATTTCATGGGCAGTAAAAAGTAAAGAATTTGCAAAAAGTAACGGGAATGCTAGTGCGTTCGAAAATGATTTAGATAAAATTATGCAGCACTCCAACTACAATGAAACCAATGGGATCATTGTAGGACCCGAAACATCTCGAATTTTTGCCGAGATTATTTTCCAGAAGATTGATTTGGACCTAGAAAAGGAATTGGAGAAAAATGGAAAGGTGCATGGGAAAGACTATCAAATTTGCCGATATGTTGATGATTATTATCTTTTCTCCAACGATAAAGATTTTCTCGGTGATATAGAAAGGAGTTTGTCGATATTTTTGGCTAAGTATAAGCTTTATTTTAATGAGAACAAAACTAGAAACTTAACTCGTCCTTTTTCTAATAAGCAAACACTTGCGAAAGTGGAGGCTGCTCGCATAATTGATCGCCTTTTTGATGGTCTTACGGAGCAAGTGGAACAGGAAAATTGCTACGAAGACGCTCCTGCACCACCACCTGTTTCCACCACCGCGTCAACGCCAGGTGCATTCACTCTAACCGTAATGGCACCTGGCACCACAGCAGTGTCCGCAACCGCTGAGGGGACAGAGCCTGTGGGAAAGGGCGCTAAAGACGGAAAAATTCTATTTCCTAAATACTTAAAGTACCCGGACTCGGTTGCAGCCAATTATATTCGCGATTTAAAACTAATCGTAACTACGCATGATACTACGTTCGACTACGTATCGTCATACTTCCACTCCGGATTGATCCGGCGACTCAGGGTTTTATTGGCGAGAATTGATGTAAAAAATCTAAAGCCTTCCAAATCTGAAAAGCTTTGGAAATTCATATCTCAGCTAACAAATATTTTTCTTTTTGTTTTTGCAATGTCGCCGAGAGTCCGCTCAACTTATCAGTTAAGTGAATTTGTTTTATTGATCAAGAGTACCGTAGATGATATGCCACGGGATAATGCAGAAAATACAAAAAAATATATTTTTGATGAGATATTTACTATTATTGAATCTTTATTAATCCCCGGCCAACCTCAGATAGTTGAGATATCTAATTTGTTGGTAATAATGGATTCACTTGGCAGTGATTACAAAATTAGCGAGGCTTCACTATTAAATATTTTTGATATTAAAATTAATGATGGGAAAATAATAGAGGGCGATAGGCGGAAAGATAAATTATCTTACTTTGAGATAGTATCAATTTTGCGCTACATGGGAAATAGTTCAAATTTTTTAGAATCAAAGAAAGCTTTAGCTAATTATATTCTTGATGGCCTTTCTAATTTCAAATCAAAAACTTATTCTCCTTTCTGTCAAAAGGCAGAAAATATTCTATTAGTGTTTGATGTAATTAGATGTCCATTTTATGATGCGGCAACTCGATTGGCATTTGCGAAGTCGGTGGTAGAAATGAATCATAGCACTGACCTTGCTCTGCGTGCTAAAGCGTTTTTCGAAGCTGTTCAGGAAGGGGATTGGTTCTATAGATGGGATGGAATGATTGATCTTCGTACGGTATTACAAAAAAAGGAGTTGCGCTCCGCATACTGAAGTCTGTACTATGTAAATGGACTGATTGCATTGTACCCTTTTGGGTTCCTTGGCTATACCTCTCACGGGGTTACACGGGCGCTGTTCTGGCTTGCTATGCCTCTGGTCTGTTCGACGGAGGCACACACGATTCTGCCCTGCCAATCGGTCCCTCGATTATCGACTCTGCATTGTGTTTTCTCTTGAGATGCTTTCCTTGTTGCTCAAGAACCTGTTTGTGAACGCTTCTGATCGGCTGCGTGCGAGTTTCCTCTACGATGGTGAGATGTCGCTGCGCTGCATACTTCGCAGACGGAATAAGCACAAAATCCGTCGCTAGTAAGACGCCTAATGTCGAAAGCGCTTTGAGGATGGTATTTGGGATGCGCTAGTAACGCATGAGCCAAGCAATCGTGCCCCTGATGGTTGACTGGGCGATGGGTGCTACCCCCATACCCGGGTAAAGATATGTTTCAATCAGCCTGAAGGCGTTGCCCTTGCTAAACTCGGTACCATCACTCGCTCAAACCGGCGGAGAGCTCTTGACAGGAAAGGGCGACGACTTTAGGTCGACACAAAGCTGATGAGAAAATCAGGATGGCACAAAAACGCGCAACAAAAAATGTCTAGAAACCCGGATGCACATTTGGACGCGCTAATCGCGCAGGCTAAG
The DNA here is from genome assembly GCF_046113285.1 of Janthinobacterium aestuarii. Taxonomy (NCBI): domain Bacteria; kingdom Pseudomonadati; phylum Pseudomonadota; class Betaproteobacteria; order Burkholderiales; family Oxalobacteraceae; genus Janthinobacterium; species Janthinobacterium aestuarii. Next base: position 595,778 of record NZ_CP142524.1, on the reverse strand, counting down.
GAGATCACGGAGAACTGGGCTCTGCGTCACGAGCTTTGGGTCGATTCTGCCCACAAAGATCCACTCAAACATTACGACGATGATCCAGGCGAAGGCGGACCAATTCTGCTTCTTTGCTCCGATGGGCCGGTAATGTCCTCATTGAATTGGGACGATGACAATGCTCAAGAGTTGAGCAATGAGTTAGAAAAAATCGGCGTCTATATTACCCTCGAAAACATGGGGACTGCCTGTTATCAGCTAATCGACGAAAACTCCGCATTACAGAAGGAGTTTGACCGATACGCGCAGTGGCGATGGATGTGCAGACTCATTGAGGCAGACTCAGCGGATGTAAGCGGAGACCTTTATCAATACTTCGCAGATCATCCAGATGACTTTCACCGCGTTCCTCCACGCGAGTTCGAAAAGCTTATCAGTAGTATTTTTGCGGCCAAAGGTTGGAAGACCGAACTAGGGCCTCGGTCTGGCGACAAAGGGGTTGACCTAAGGTTGTGGCAGACTGATCCGCTTGGAGATATCTTAACGCTTGTTCAGATTAAGAGATATGCGCCGAATCGGCCGATTCATTTAGAGGCAGTCGCTGCGCTCGAGGCCCATGTGAAACGTGCCGATGCGAACCATGGGCTGTTTGTCACCACATCCAGGTATCTGCCTGGTGTTAAAGAATTTGCATTCAGGGCTCGTGAGCGAAATTTGCTTCAGTTAGTCGAAAGGTCCGACATACAAGCGTGGTGTGAAGAATCTGCGCAAATTGCAAGAACAGCCCGCAATCGCGCGCTCGCGTTTGAGTCATTCCGTCCGCTAATGGAAAAAATTCGGCTGGCCGGAACCTCGCCCCGTCTATTAGCTGGAGGAAGAGGAGACACTTCATTCTGCGTCGTCTTGAAGGAGACCCAGACATCGGCATTACTGGCTCAGATCCCAAGTAAATGTATTTCAGGAGATGAGCAACGAGGCCAACGAATGCCAGTACTGGATGGCACCTACCTCCAGGATCAGTACACGCAAACAGTGTTTCGTGCTACTCGATCCGTGATGGATGGCAGGGCGTCTTACTGGGGCAACCGCGCGCTATATCAGGAATGGGATGGTCGTCCCCGCGACTACGATTTCTGGGATTAGTTTTTCGGTTGCGGCATTGCCCGGAGCATTTGTTAGCTACCCAGCTCGCAACGAATTGATCCTCATCTCACTCGACGAGCAAAGAGTCAATTACCCGTATTGAGGCGGCGATGCTGGCCAAGATCGCGTATAGACATCTGGAGCGCGTCTTACACTAGACAAGCGCTCAAGCGGCAACCGAAATTGCCACGTTCGCGAGCGATTTTGAAGACACTCCACCACGATCAGCACACCTTGATCCGTTTATCGCATAGGACGAGCGAGAGCGTTTAACACTTTCACCGTAAACGTAAAGCTAGCGCTGTCTTGAACCCGGCAATGAATTAGAAGATGATGGCATCACACCGCTGGGAAGCGGCGTGTTGTTTAAACCGAAGGGAACTGCGCGGCGCAGTTCAGGGCAGGAAGTCGTCGACCTGATTGACCGGATGATCGGCGACATTGGCCTGCACATGGCGCAGCCAGGCCTCGAGGTCAACGTCGTTGAGCTTGGCCGTTCCGATCAGTGAGTAGATGACGGCGGCGCGCTCGCCACCGCTGTCGGTAACGGCGAACAGATAGTTGCGCCAGCCGGTGACGACACCACGCAGGGCCCGCTCGGCGCACGAGTTGTCGATCTCGATGATGCCGTTGTTGCAGTAGCGCTGCAGCGCCGGCCACAGGTTGAGCACGTACCGGATCGCCGCCGCCGTGTCCGACTTGCGCAACAGCTTTTCAAGCGTGGCGCGTAGCCAGATGCGGGAAACGTCGAGCAATGGTCGTGATCGTTGCTTTCGTACCTGCTGTAGTTCATGCGGCGGTTTGCCGCGTATTTCGGCCTCGATTACAACAAATTACAAAGCATCATCCAGATAACAATCTTGCGAAATATGAGATGAAATTCTGTCGAAATGTAAGAAAAATACATCGACAATAATCTAATAAGTGCAATGTAATCAATAACTTGCGCGAACTTTTATAAACGTGTATGTTCCCTCACAACTGAGCAAGAAACTGGAGCACATCTATGAACCGCACCGCTAACGACGTACTGCAAGACTTCAAGTTTCGCGGCGTCTCTGTTGCCGAGTGGGCAAGACAGAATGGATTCAGTCCGTCTTTGGTGTATCAAGTTCTGCGAGGCCACAGCGTTCCTTCGCGCGGAAAAAGTCACACTATCGCTGTACGTTTGGGCATGAAGAATGGAATTACAGAGCCTGATCTTGATTTTTCAACAAGCCGCTATCAAGAATAGGAGGAACTAAAGAAGCAAACCTATCCGCCCAAACACAAACGGACCCTCTCGGGTCCGCCTGCGGTTGCAGTATCGAAAGACACTCACAACGGTTCGCACCCGTAGTTTCTTCCGAATGCAACCCAGAGTCAAGTCACGCCTTCGTTTTTTTGTTGGCGCGTCGCGGTAGCGTACGCCCATGCGGGCAGCGGTACCGTGCAACCTATTTCTCGGAAGATAACTATGTCTGGAATTTTCTACGACCAACGCCGTACTCCACCATCCGGGGTCGCTTCGCAGAAGTACCCTATGCCCAAAGCGACATCTGCTGATCTACTTATTCAAATATCCCAAGCTTTCCAAAAGCAGCCAAGCCTTGCCCGTATCCTTCATGGTGACCGAAAAATCCGACAGGGTGGCAGGGGCAGAAGAACTGCACTATTCCCAAGTACCAAATGCGGGGGCAGTATCCCGCTGGAAAGTCGACTCGAACTTGCATACGCGGTAGTTCTCGAACGCTCTCCAAGTGTTCAAGAATATAGAACACAGGCAATTCGAGTCTGCTTGCCAAGCGGAAGATTCGCACATCCAGATTTCTTGATTCGGACGACTTGTGGCCAAATCGAGGTCCATGAGGTAAAGCCATCTATCGAACATCTTCCCAAAGCTGACGTGGAGCGGTTCACGTTCATGCGAGACGTACTGGGCCAAGCAGGCGTCGGCTTCCGATTAATCGACATACACAGTTTACCGAGCCCGCCGGTATTGGAAGAGCTATTACAACGTTATGCGCGCGGCCACCTGCAAGCTTTCTCTCAAGCGCAGACCGACATCGCAAGATCGCTGCTTGCACACGATGCTAACTGTACGTTTGAAGCAGCCTATCAACTGATGGCTCTACATGGGCTACCCGCGCAAATAATCGATTTTCTGAGCTTTCATCAGCTGTGGTCTTTCATTCAACCGACTGCCAATGCATTTAAATCGCGAGGTGTTAGATGAAATCCGTTATTGAACCGAAACTGGGAACACGATTCACCATACACGGTGCAAGATTCGAGATCAGCTTCATAGCAGATGGTACGGTTCGCTACTCAAGCAGTGCGGGCGGGCAAGTCCACCGGATGCCATATGCGAAATTTCTTGATCTGCAAATTCAAGGATCGCTTGATGTCAGCGACGCGACCAACGCAGTTATCAACACGTACAGCAGCCATGCGAGCGTCATAAAATATCGTTATATTGAAGCAGCGATACGAACACTGCCACATCCCACCGCGAGGGCACCGCTGGCTGAGGTAATCAGAACTGTTTGCGCGGACCTTTCCGATGCAAAGCCGCCATCGGTTAGAACAGTGTCATATTGGATCGCTAACTTCAAGCAGCGAAAGGAGGAATCTCTCCCGCCAAGATATTCTCGCCGCGGAAATCGGACAATTCGCTTCGCTGTCGAAGTCGAGCAACTAATTTCTGAGGCTATTGAGGAGCAGTTCCTGCGGCGTGAACGTGGCGGTGGCGATGCAGTGCACAGTCAGGTCATCGGCAGAGCTGCACAGCTTGGTCTTTGCGACTCTCATGCCAGCAAAGTCGCACTCCCATCTATCCGTACAATTCAGCGACGGATAAAACAACTTGATCCGCATACGGTCGCATCCGCGCAGTTGGGCCCGCTGGCCGCAAGCAAGATTGCACGTGCAGCAGGGAGAACAATCAAAGCACGAAATTGTCTATCAATCGTTCAAATGGATACCCACAAGCTGGACGTGCTGGTCGTTGATCCTGATACTGGCGACGTACTCGGACGGCCATTCCTTACTACCGTTCTTGATGTGCATACCCGGAGCATTGTTGGCACGTACATCAGCATGTACGATCCCAGCGCGACTACAGCGCTAGCTGCACTCAAGGACATGCTGGTCAGGTATGGCATCCCGACGTTAGTCATTCCTGACAATGGTGTCGAATTTGCGAACTCAGCATTTATCTTGGTATGCGGCACGCTGAAGATAACAATTTCGCCAGCACAGTCGCGAGACCCGAATGGAAAAGCGCACGTGGAATCCTTCTTCAGAACTTTAACCAATGCGTTGATACAAAGCTTGGCGGGCACGACTTTTTCTAGTCCTGCGGCACGAGGTGACTACGACTCCAGTCGAAATGCGCGGTTCACCATTCAGCAAGTCAAGTCCTTTGTCGACGAGTGGATTAAAGAGGTCTATCACAAGACAGTTCACTCACGAACGCTTCGTGCGCCAGTCATAGCATGGGAAGAAAAAGCGGGTGTGATGGGGCCAATGAAATTAACGGCTGCAGAGGTGGATATTCTGGCAAGACGGCCATATGAGCGAACCATCCATGGTGGCCGGGTTCAGTTCGAAGGGCTGCACTACTATTCACATGCTCTTATTGCTCTTGAAGCGCAAGGTAATTCGAAGATCACGATCTTAATCGACGAGTTGAATCTGCAAACCGTTTTCTTCGAGAACCCTTCTTTGAGCGGTGAATACCTGATGGCAGAATCAACTGACCCGGACTACACGGACGCTCTAACGCTGTTTGCACATTTAGAGGCAATGAAGATCAAAAAGGCACTTTCCGATGCAGACAGAAAGCGGTTCGGCACGAACGCCAACCGTATTGCTCGCTGGACGCTGATGTCGCGAATTCAGCACGAAAGCGAAGCGGCAAAGAAGTGGCTTCGTAAGCTGACCAATGGCGTTGGCCGCAAGCTAAGTAAAACCGATGCAAAATCGACCGCCAGTGAATGCAGCGAGCTTGAGCGGGTTAAGCAGATCGATAGTCCTAAAAGTACGCTTGCTCCTGAGCCTTTATCCTCCCCTCAGAGTACTGCGAAGGCGAGGTGGAATGTCATTCCAACGATCAAATCTCTCGACACGGAGTAGGCCATGCTAAATGAAAGTCTAATAGCACGCGTGGCTGAACTCGATAAAGTCATCATTCTGCACGCTGCTTTCGAGAAAGCAGTGCTGGGAATCGAGGAATGCGTTTTGAAATCCCGGCATTATCTTGAACCGGTTGGGAGTCTGGTTCTTGCCGAGGCTGGGCTGGGGAAAACCACAGTCAGCCGCGCACTTCTAGCCCGTATGCCGATTTCAATGGAATGCGACGCCCACGTTGAAAAGACGATTGTTCCAGCCTTTTATTTTGAAATCCCATCACCGGCTACCGTCCGATCTGTCGCTGCTAGCATGCTTAGCGCGCTCGGTGCGAACGCATCGACCTCTGGGAAATCAGCGCAATACCTCACTGAACGATTATGCACTCTGTTGGAAAGGTCGAAAACGATCTTGGTGTTCGCAGATGAAATGCATAACTTGTTTGGCGATAAGAGCCAGTCATCGATAACAAACAATCAAGTCCGCAATTGGATCAAGACGTTGGTAAATCGCACAGGCATCTCTTTTTGCCTTGTGGGTAATCCCGTCTTCGAACCGATTCTGTCTGAAGACGCTCAGTTAGCACGCCGATTCCCCATGCGATTTCACTTGTTGCCACTGATGCCGGGGGATCAAAGCAATCCGGGCGAGTTAGTCCCATTCATGGATGAGGCGATCAGAAAGGCGAAGCAGCGGCTTGCACTCGCATCACTGCCTCAATTTGATAGCCTCTACAGCGCAACGCAAATATACGCAGCGACCGGGGGAATTCCATCCTTCGTAGTCGCGCTGATCAAACAAGCTGCCCTAGGAGCGCTAACATCAGGCACAGAACATGTGATCCTTGAGAATTTTGCTGCGGCGTGGGATTGTGGCACAACGGCGGAGGCAAGCATCGTCAACGAAAATCCATTTCGGCTATCACATGGCGCACTAGCGACGGCGATGCGGAGGCGCGCATGACGAACCGCCTACTCTTCCGCCCAATCCCATTCAAGGACGAAACCGCCGCAAGCATCTTGATACGTGCAGCCAAAGAAAACGGCCACGCATCTGTGTATCAGCTACTTGCTGGGAGCGGCATGCTAATCAATGAGCCAAGTTTGCGCGCTGCAATTATCGACCCTGGTCGATTCATCGCTATCGTCAGACAACTTGGCCTGACGGATGACGCGGCAGCACTTTCGCTCAAGCGCGCTTCATCATCAAGACGGTCATCGCGCCGATATCACGCAGTTGAGATACCTGACCGCTGCTTTCGGCGGGATGATGCAAGAGCATTCTGCGCAGCTTGCTTGACTGAGTTTCCGTACTGGCGACAGCAATGGCTGGTCCGTCCTTTTGCAGCCTGTACTCGGCACAAGTGCCTCTTGGTAGACCGTTGCGTTCATTGCAAACGGATTCCATCGATCGGCAGAAGCGAAATCGACGTATGCAATCATTGTCAGACCTCTTTGCTGACGATGCGCGGTGCGCCTGCAAACATTGAGGTCATGCAAACAATAGAAGAACTGCTGAAGTCAGCCGACGCCGCTGCAGTGAACAGCGTGCTTGAATTCTGGAGTGCCCTGGAGCGTTTCGATGAACTGGACGATAGCCCGGCCAACGAATATGCCCGGCTCGAAATTGCCGTTGCATTCTTCCGGAACGAAGTCGCGGCGTTCGAGCATGTGGCGGCTCAGGTTGTGCCGCGCATTCCCGTTACGGGTCCGCGCATTCAGTTATTACCATTTTTATCAGGAAGTTCCTCGCTCAACCGCTTCGGTGAGGAAGTCTTGAGTCAAGTTTGGCCACTGACCCAAATCGGCGCAGCGGAGTCTCGACTATCCCATCTAAGCAAGAGCGAAGTTTGCATAATTCTGAAGATGCCGCCCGCCAAGCTAACGCGGCTAATCACGAGAGGTGCCATCAACTGGCCAGATGACGGCAGTCGTCAGCAGAAAATTGCAATAACGGAAAGAGAACTCCGAAAGCACGGATTTTCACAGACCGAAATCCTTTACCTATATCCTGATGTACCTGACTGCTCATTTAGACCACGAGCTCGGCCAGTTCAGAAGCTTTAACGCTACCAGATCAGCCATGAGAAACAGACGAGTGACAAAGAAAGGTGCACCATACTGCATATTACATGTGAGGACTAAATGCTAATTTTCCTTGACACTGAATATACCGATCCAGTGAACTGCGACCTCATCAGCATTGGCATGGTGGGCGAGGATGGCAAGACTGAGCTGTATCTGGAGCGCTCAGATTTTCGGGTGGAATGGTGTAATCAGTTTGTCCACTCCACTGTGCTGCCGATGCTGGGCAAGACTGGCCCGGCTATCGACCGATCCCAGCTAACCATACGGTTGGCCGCATGGTTTCTAACGCTACCGCGTAGCGTTACTATCGCGTGCGACAGCATCATAGACTGGAAGCTACTCGTTAACGCACTGGATGGGATACATCCGCCGAACCTGACTGGCCGTTACGATTTGCGTGGACATATCGACTCATCGGAATTCCATCATGCCGTAGTCCGATATCATGAACGCTACGGGCCATGGCACCATGCTTTACACGATGCGCATGCGCACCGGCATGGCTGGCTAGCTTGGCAAGACGGCAGAAAGAATCAATAGGCCTGGCGTCTGAGCAGCTTCATCTTCAATGTGTATAGTAAGGATGAGCACGCCTTGCCTTTGTCTTTAATGAAGCATTCAAGGCTACGTAAAAAAGCTTAACGGCACGATTTGAGACTACATTGAGTTACTGTGTGTCTGAAATTCCTTGCGGATTCCGCCTCATTGAGACTATGCAACATCCACGATACGAAAGCGTGCCAGCCAGCATATGTTAGCGCCTCTGGCACGCCATCCACGACATACAGCGCATCAGCATGCAACTCGCAGGCATGGTAAGCATCCAATTTTCGATAGTGCGCTCAAGCTCGTAGGGAACAGCCGCAAGCGGCAGTACAGTCATTTCGCCAACATCTTGAAACTGTATGCCAGCGGGTATGCCGCAGGAGAGTGAACGTATCTTTTGATCGATTAGTAGAGTGCAAGCTTATGTGTCGCTTTCAGACCGTAGTGCAAGCTTATCTGTCGTCCAGTGCAAGTTTATGTGTCGCCGAAATTCGTAAGTCCCTGTTTTTACATAATTTCAGGTGCAAACTTATGTGTCGTCCAACGCTGCCCCATGGCGCTGGGTGAACCAGAATGCGTTTCATCCCCCGTTTTGCGCAGTTCATCGCATTGGCGTTCAGCAAAGACAGGCGCTTTGCTATCTTGGCATCGACAGCACGGCAGCCGCGGCGCGGCAGCCGGCTTATTTCTTGTCCTGACCTAAAACAATCATAAAGGAAACACCATGCGTACCTTGCTGGCCCTGTGCTGTGCCGTTGCCCTCGGCGGTTGCGCCATCGTCATCAATTCCAACGATGGCGAAGTGCGCCATGCGGACTCGGGCGGCAATGCCATTCAGGGCAACGAGCAAATGAGCCGCGACGTGCGTCAGGTCAGCAACATCAACACGCTCGACATCGACAGCATGAAGCGCATCGATATCAAGATCGACGTGCGCGTGGGGCCGGCAACGTCGCTGGTGATCGAAGCGGACAGCAACCTGCAGCCGCGCATCCATAGCGAAGTGAGCGGCAATACCCTGCGCATCTGGAGCGATACGAACATTCGCAGCAGCAATGGCATCCACGTCATCTACACAACGCCGCAATTGAGGAAGATCACCATTTCCGGCTCGGGCCGCCTGGTGGCCAGCGGTTTCAATGGCGACGATTTCAGCCTGGAGCAGCGCGGTTCGATGAAGAGCGAATTGTCGGGCACCGTGGGACGCTTCGACGTGGCCAACAATGGCTCGGGCAGCATCAACGCGGCCGCCCTCGCCAGCGGCAACACGGACGCGGTGCAAAACGGTTCGGGCAGCATACAGCTGGGCAATGTACGCGGCGAACGCGTCAACGTGGCCGTCAACGGCTCGGGCAGCATCAGCGCCAGCGGCGCCGTGCAGCGTCTCGACGCCAACGTGAATGGCTCGGGCGACATCAACCTGGCTTCCCTGCGCAGCGACGTTGCCTATCTGGCGAGCAACGGTTCCGGCGACATCGACGTGACCGTCCAGAATGAAGTCAACGCCCGCGCCAGCGGTTCCGGCCGCATCACCGTGCATGGCGATCCGGCCCGCCGCACCCTGTCGGGCAAGCGCGTCAGCATCGTGCGCTAGGCAAGCGGCGGGAAGCGGCAGGCCGCGCCGACTTGCTATACTGTCGGCCCCTGATCCCTTTCCAGCCATCGCCATGCCGTCCTGCGCCTGCTCCCTGGCAGCCGGATGGCAAGCTGGTCGTCCACTAAAGAATAACCATGAACTGCCGCGACCACTGCGGAGCGTGCTGCATCGCTCCCTCCATCACCAGTCCGATACCGGGCATGCCGAACGGGAAACCCGCTGGCGTCCGCTGCGTGCAGCTGGGAGACGATAGCCGCTGCCGCATTTTCGGACAGCCGGAACGGCCGGCGTTCTGCGCAGGATTGCAGCCGTCGGCAGAGATGTGCGGCGCCAGCCGCGAACAGGCGATACGCTGGCTCGACGACCTGGAGCAGGCAACGGCGCCGCAGACTTGAAGAGAATGCCTAGGCCTTCGGCAACATGGTCAGCACCATGCGGAACTTGACGTCCCCGGACTGCATGCGCTGACAGGCTTCGGCCGCACGTTCCAGCGGCATGGTTACGATACGCGGACGCACGTCGGCCAGCACGCTGAAAGCAAGCGTCTTTTCATTGTCATACGGCGTGCCGGTGATCGAGCCGAGCACGCCGCGTTCGCCCACCACCAATTTACCGGAAGACACGAGCAGCGGATCCTTGCCCGCGCCCAGCACGACCAGCCGTCCGGCTGGCGCCAGGCCATCCATCAGCGCCGTCACGGCGGCCGCGCTGGAGACGGTGGTGATGACCGCCTGCGCCCCGCCATGCGCTTGCAGCACGGCGGCCGCATCCTCGGTCAGGCTGTCGACATACTCGTGCGCGCCCAGCTCCAGCGCGTCCTGCGCAATATCGCCGCCGCGCCCGATCGCCACCACCTTGAAGCCCATGCGGCGCGCATACTGCAAGGCCATATGCCCCAGGCCGCCGATGCCCAGGATGGCGACCGTATCGCCCGCCTGCGCCCCGCTCTTCTTGAGCGCATTGAAGGTGGCGAGTCCGGCGCACAGGATGGGCGCCGCCTCTTCCGCATCAAGCTGCCCGGGAATGGATACCAGGCCGGTGGCGCGCGCCAGCATCATCTCGGCATAGCCGCCGTCGCGGCTGGCGCCCACGAACGGCTGGTCCTGACATAACTGGAAACGGCCTTGGCGGCAGGGCGGGCAGGCGTTGCAGTGGCCGCCCAGACGGCCGACGCCGACGCGCTGGCCGATTTGCCAGATGCCCGGCGTGTGTTCGCCCAGCGCGACGATGCGCCCGACCACCTCGTGACCGGGCACGCGCGGCGGCTGCAGCGCCGGGTCGGCGCCGTCGATATCGGCGCTGTCGGCGCCACAGATGCCGCAGGCTTCGACGGCGATCAAGACTTCGCCCACGCCAGGCAGCGGCGTGGCGCGCTCGACCAGTTCCAGCACGCCGGGGCGGCTCACTTGCATGGCGCGGTAAGTGGCTTTCATCTTCATTTCTCCTTCGTTGAGTTAAGTCACGGAATCGCCGGGCGCTGCTGCGCCGCTTGCCAGGCTTGCACGCCCAGAGCGGCCGCCTCGACCGCGCCGGCCAGATAGCCGGGAAAGCGCGGCGACCATTCGCTGGCGATGGCCGTCAGGCGGCCCTGCCAGGGACCGGCCGCAGGCGCCGCTGCCGGGGCGTGACCGTGCTCGCCGCCGGCGTCGAGGTCGGCGGCGGTGGCGGTCAGCGCATCCTGCGACCAGTCCTTGATGGCATCGGTGCGCGGCGCGGCCGCTTGCGGGCCGAACAGCCGTACCAGCTGGGCCCGGCAATGCGCCAGCAAGACCCCATCGTCCAGGCGCTGGCGCGTGCGTGCCGGCACGGCCAGGAAACCAAACAGGGCAGCGCTGCCGCCCGGCATCGAGGCATCATGGATCTCGCCCAGCGGCCCGCTCTGGCTGCGCGCCGAACCGGACAAGCCCTGTTCGCGCCAGAACGGCCGTTCGTAGACGGCGACGTACTTCGCATGGGGCGCCATCCAGGTGGCGGTGGCGGTCCACTCGCGCGCCAGCGTCGCAGGCAGGGCCGGCTCGTACGCGATACCGGCGGCAGCCAGGCGCGGCGGCAATGCCAGCAGCACGTGGCCGGTGCGCCACGCGGTGACGGCGCCCGCCGCATCCGCGCTCGCCACTTCGACGTGCTCGGCCGCATGGCGCAGGCGCAGCACCTGTTGTCCGGTGACGATGCGCGTGCTGCGCAAGGTGCCGTGCAAGGCATCGGTCAGCGCATTCATGCCGCCAATCAGGCGCATCGATGGCGGCGCGCTCGCGTACGTGCGCATGCGCACCGGCGCCTCCCCTGCGGCGCGCTGGTACAGCATGTCGCCCTGGTCGTACTGGGCGAAGCGCTGCAGCCCCAGCCCGTCGACCAGCTGGTGCAGCGCGCACTGCTGCTCGGGCCAGAACCAGGCCGGGCCCAGGTCGAAGCGGTCGCTGCCGCCAGCTGCCTGCATGCCGGCGATACGCCCGCCGATGAAATCGCGCGCTTCGAGCACGACGACATTGGCCACGCCCAGCCGCTCCAGCAAGTGGGCCGCGTACAGGCCGCTCAGGCCGGCGCCGATAATGATGATGCGTGCGTGTTGCATGCTGATCCTTTCAAAGTCGTGTCCGCCACATGCCGGACTTTCAGGTAAACGGTGGCTCCCTGCGCACCGGCAACGATGGCGGGCAAGGTGCCGGCAGGCAGGCGCATCCAGCTGCGCGGCGCGCAGGCATGCTGGCGTGCGCGCACCTCGCCCTCGAGCACCAGCAGTTCCTGGCTGCCGCCTGCCTCGGCCAGCAAGGCTTCATGCGGCATCAGCCGCTGCAGGCTGACCTGCTCGGCAGCATCGTCGAACAGCGGACAGACGGCCCGCCCCCGCTGCTCGCGCCAGTTGGCGGGGTCGCGGGTGTCGATGCGGACGTGGCGCTGTTCGCGCGGCTGCATCTGCTGCAACTTGACGAAGATCACCGCCCCCGCGCCGCTCGACGGCCGGTGGCTGGAGCCGGGCGGATTGCGCAAATACCAGCCGGCGGGATAATCCACGCCGTCTTCGGAAAACGTGCCGTCGAGGACCAGGATTTCCTCGCCGCCCGGATGCCGATGCAGCGGGAAGAAGGATTCGGGCGCATAGCGCACGATGCTCGTTGCGCGCGCTTGCTCGGCGCCGATGCGATCGAGCATGATGCGCTCGACGCCGCCCTGCGGCGACGCGACCCAGCGGTACTGGTGCGGCGCCAGGATGACGGGGCGCGAAAAATCGGCATTGATCAGCATGACAAACTTCCACAGTTGAAAAAAACGGCCAGCGCTTACTGCTTCGGCAGCTGTTGGTAGGCTTCCATCACGCGCGCCGAATACGTCAGCGCGGCGCCCGTATTGAGCGCGATCGCCACGCCGAGCGCTTCGGAAATTTCTTCCAGGGTCGCACCGGCTTCCACCGCTTTCCTCGTGTGCACCGAGATGCAGCCGTCGCAACGCGTGGTGATGGCCACCGCCAGCGCGATCAGTTCGTGGATCTTCGGCGCCAGGTGGCCGGTCTTGGCGGCGGCGCCGTCGATGGCCATCACGCCGCGCATCACGTCGGGGCTCTGCGCGGCGTAATCGCCGACTTTTTCCAGCAGGGAGTCGCGGTAGGTGTTCCAGTCTTGCATCATGATTTTTGCTCCAAAAAAGGGAATAGTAGGTAGCAGCGGGCGGGTGCCCGCTTACGCCACGGTATAAATGCGCACGTCGGGCGCCGCGTCCAGCAGCGGCGTGAGCGCCACCACCACGTCGCTGTTGAACAGCGCGCTTTGCAGATAGGCATTGGCGTTGCCCACGCTGTCGAAGCCATGCAGCACTTGCACGTCTTCCTCGCGGATCAGCAATTGCTTCGACTGCGCGCCCGCGATGCCGGCCAGGAACGGCGCCTTGTACTGCTGATAGACGCCAGCCGCCGCGGCGCGGTTGGCGTTGGCGATCTTGAGGGTGATTTGCAGATAAGCCATGCGATGCTCCTTGATGATCAGGTGAAGAAAAGGCGGGCAAGGCGGGCTTGCCCCAGGTATTTAGTTGCGGCCGGCCATCACGCCGCCATCGACGTCCCACACCGCGCCGGTCACCCAGGCGGCCTTGTCGGACAGCAGAAACGCCACCACTTCCGCCACGTCCAGCGGCGTGCCCACGCGGCCGATCGGGTGGAAACCGTTGAAGCCCTGCAGCGCCTCATGGACCTCCGCCTTCGGAATAAAACCTTCGTAGATCGGCGTCTGCACGACGGCTGGCGAGACGGCGTTGACGCGAATCTGCTTCGATGCCAGTTCCATCGCCAGATGCTGGGTCAGCGAGTGCAGGCCGGCCTTGGCCATCGAATACGCCGACGATGGCGTGGCGGCGATCGCCTGCTTGCCCCACATCGAGCCGATGTTGACGATAGACCCAGGGCGTCCGCCGGCGACCAGGTGCGCGGCCACCTTTTGCGTGATGAAGAACAAGGCCTTGTTGAGATTCATATACTGGTCGTAGTCGGCGGCGCCGTGTTCGAGGAACGGTTTGGGGAAGAACACGCCTGCCGCGTTGACCAGCAGATCGATGTCCGCATGCTGTTCGTCCAGCGTTTTGAGCAGCGCGGCCAGGCCCGCGTCGCTCGACAGGTCGGCGGTCACCGCCCACACCGTGCCGAGCGCCGACAATGCCTTGCGCGCCTCTTCGGTTTTCTCTGCGCGGTGGCCGACGATCACGGCGCTGCCGCCTTGCTCCAGCACCACGCGTGCCGTCGCCAGACCCATGCCGCTGGTGCCACCCACGACCAGCAGTTTCTTGCCTTCGAATTGCTTGCTCATTTTCATTCCTTTCCTATGCCCGCCGTCAGGCAGGCGCTGTTGAAGAAAAACTTCCGGGCAGTTGTGTACTGCCGCGATGCAATGCATTCTGCGCTTGGCGGCGAACGGGAACAAACCAGATTAAATGTCAGTCATTGAAAGAAAATCTTTAGTGGCACGGCTGCGGAGTGACTAAAATAGCCACGCAGAGACGCACAATCACGCGACACCATGGAAGAAAATCATGAAGACACCGATCCATCTGAACGCCTTGCGGGCATTCGAAGCCAGCGCCCGCCACCAGAGCTTTTCAGCCGCCGCCGCTGAACTCAACGTCAGCCCCGCTGCCGTGGGCCAGTTGGTGCGCAACCTGGAAGACTGGCTGGGCGCGCCGCTGTTCCATCGACACACGGCGGGCAAGACGCGGCTGGTGGCGACGCAGGCCGCGGAGCGCGCGCTGCCGGATTTGCGCGCCGGCTTTGATCGCTTGCTGCTGGGTCTGGAAAGGCTCAAGGAAGGTTCGCTCAACGGGGTGCTGACGGTGACCGTCAGTCCCGCCTTCGCCGCCAAGTGGCTGTTGCCACGGATTGAACGCTTTCAATCGGTCTGCCCGGAAACCGACGTGCGGCTCGATACCAGTCTGAAGCCCGTCGATTTCGTCTCGCAACGCATCGATATCGGCGTGCGCTACGGCACCGGCAACTGGCCGGGACTGAGCGCCGACAAATTGATGGATGAAGAAGTCTATCCCGTGTGTTCGCCCGCGTTTCTGCAACAGCATGCGCCATTGCGGCAGCCGGCCGACCTGGCGCGGCAAACGCTGATTCACGACCTGTCGATGGATGGCCATGGCGATTTTCCAACGTGGGAAGCGTGGCTGCAGAAGGCGGGCGTGCGCGATAGCGCCGCCTCGCGCGGCATGAAGATCAACAATTCGGCGGCGGTGCTGCAGGCGGCGGCCGAGGGCCATGGCGTGGCGCTGGCGCGCAGCGTGATGGCGCATGACGATATCGCCTCCGGGCGGCTGGTACGCCTGTGCGGCGCGATGACTTTTCTTTCGCCGCTGGCCTACTACGTGGTCTACCGGCCGGAGTCCGCAGGCCTGCCGCGCCTGGCGACCTTTCGCGGCTGGCTGCTGGAAGAGGCAGGCAAGCAGGCCGCCGCGGTTGCACGGTAAGCCAGCCGTTGGCCGCCGTGACGCGCAGATAAGCATTGACCGCGTCTGCACGTTTGCGTATATTCATGCACATTCTTGCACGTTTATAAGTTCATATGTCCGCCACTCTGCTCCTCAAACAACGCCACGCATTGATCCAGCAACAATTACATGCCGACGGCAGGGTGCTGGCGCTGGACCTGGCGCGCCAGCTCGATGTGTCCGAAGACACGATACGGCGCGACTTGCGCGAGATGGCGGCGGCCGGCCTGTGCCAGCGCGTGTATGGCGGCGCCCTGCCGCTGGCGCCCGATGGCGGCACCTTGACGCAGCGCAAACAGGAAGCGCCGGAACGCAAGGCGCGCCTGGCGCAGGCCGCCGTGTCCCTCGTGCGCGCGGGCCAGGTGCTGTTTCTCGATGCGGGCTCGACCAACCTTGCCATCGCCGGCGCCTTGCCGCAGTTGGCGCTCACTGTCATCACCAATGCGCCGTCCATCGCCATGGTCCTGATGGAGCGTCCCGAAATCGAGCTGATCATGGCTGGCGGCCGGGTCGACCGCCGCGCCGGCGCCAGCCTGGGTCCGCAAGCGCTGCGCACGGTCGAGCGCATGCATCCCGACCTGTGCTTCCTCGGTGCCTGCGGCGCCGACGCGGACGCGGGCGTGACGGCGTTCAACTATGACGAGGCCGAGTTCAAGCGCAGCATCGCCGGCGCCAGCAAGGCGGTCGTCGTGGCCGTCACCAGCGACAAGCTGGGCACGGCCGCGCCTTTCGGCGTGCTGGCCACGGGCCTGCTGCAGCACCTGGTGCTCGAAGCCGATGCCGACGCTGCCCACGCGGCTGCCTTTGAACGGCTGGGCGTGCAAGTGTTGCGCGCCCACGCCTGACTTATCCACCCCGACTCTTGAAAAGCTCCCCCATGCATCTCACTGGCACCTTGCAACAACGCGCCACGCGCCTGGTTTTCTTCGCCGCCGGCCTCGGCATGGCCGCCTGGGCCCCCCTGGTTCCCTATGCCAAGGCGCGCCTGGGCCTCGATGAAGCGACGCTCGGCATTTTGCTGCTGTGCCTGGGCGCCGGCTCGCTGTGCGCGATGCCGTTTACGGGCATGCTCACGGCCCGCTTCGGCTGCCGCAAGGTCATTGTCGGCGCCGGCCTGCTGCTGACCGCCATCCTGCCCGGCCTGGCGCTGGCCGCCACGCCGCTGCAACTCGGCCTGGTGCTGCTGGTGTTCGGCGCGGCCATGGGCACCTTCGACGTGGCCATCAATATCCAGGCCGTGATCATCGAAAAAGCCAACGGCGGCGCCATGATGTCGGGTTTTCATGCGCTGTTCAGCGTGGGCGGCTTTGCCGGCGCGGCCTGCATGGCCCTGCTGTTGTGGCTGGGACTGACGCCGGCCTGGTCCTGCGCGGTGGTGATGCTGCTGCTGTGCGGCGTGCTGGGCGCGGCGCAAGGCCATCTGCTGCCGACGGCGTCCGCCTCCGGCGAAAAGACGCCGCTGTTCGTCATGCCGCATGGCGCCGTCATTTTCATCGGTCTGCTGTGCTTTATCGTCTTCCTGGCCGAAGGCGCGATTCTCGACTGGAGCGCCCTGTTCCTGACCACCACGCGCGGCGTGGAAGAAGCCAAGGGCGGTCTCGGCTACGCCGCCTTCGCCATCGCCATGACGGTGGGCCGCTTCACGGGCGACAAGGTGGTCACACGCTTTGGCGGCAAGCGGGTGCTCACTTTCGGCGGTCTGTGCGCGGCGGCAGGCTTCTTCCTGGCCGTGCTGGCGCCGCATGCCAGCCTGGCCATGGCCGGCTTCGTGCTGATCGGTCTGGGCGCGGCGAACATCGTGCCCATCCTGTTCACGGCGGCGGGCCAGCAACATGCCATGCCGGCCAGCCTGGCGGTGGCGGCCATCACCACCATCGGCTATGCGGGCATCCTGGCTGGTCCGGCCGTGATCGGCTTCGTGGCGCACGCCACCAGCCTGAATATCGCCTTCGCCATGCTGGGCGCCGCCCTGCTGCTGGTGGCAGCCAGCGCACGCCTGGTGGCGCCGGCCAAACAACGTTCCTGATCCTCCTTCTGCCTGTCGGACGATGCTAAAAAAGCGCCGCCCGACAGCGCCCAAATCGGCTCGACGGGCCTGCGGCATGGTAAGCTTCGACCCCGCGCACATTGCGGGCGCCACGCACTTACCCCATCCTGCCACTTATACCCGTTTATACATCTATGGATCTCATTCTTGCGCTAAAAGCCATCATCATGGGGCTGGTCGAAGGTTTTACCGAATTCTTGCCGATTTCGTCCACGGGACATCTGATCCTGGCCGGCAGCCTGCTCGACTTTACCAAGGATGTCTCGAAAGAAGTCATGGATGTCTTCGAGATCGCCATCCAGGCCGGCGCCATCCTTGCCGTATGCTGGGAATACCGCCAGCGCATCGGCAGCGTGCTGTCTACCTTCGGCAGCGAAGCGAAGTCGCGCAAGTTCGTGCTGAACGTGGCCATCGCCTTCCTGCCACTGGCGGTCATCGGACTGGCTATCGGCAAGATGATCAAGCATGCGCTTTTCAAGCCCGTTCCGGTCGCCATGGCCTTCATCATCGGCGGCATCGTGATTTTGCTGGTGGAGCGTCGCGCGCGCACCAATCCCGTCACCGTGCGCGTCAACTCGGTCGACGAAATGACGCCGTTCGACGCATTGAAAGTGGGCTGCGCGCAGGCCTTCGCGCTGATTCCCGGCACCAGCCGTTCCGGCTCGACCATCATCGGCGGCATGCTGCTGGGACTGTCGCGCAAGACGGCTACCGAATTCTCGTTCTTCCTGGCCATCCCCACCCTGCTGGCGGCCACCGCCTATTCTCTGTATAAAGCGCGCGACATCCTGTCGGCCACCGACGTGCCCCTGTTCGGCCTGGGCACCGTGGCCGCCTTCATTTCCGCCTTCCTGTGCGTGCGCTGGCTGCTGCGCTATATCAGCTCGCACGACTTCACGTTTTTTGCCTGGTACCGCATTGTGTTCGGCTTGCTGGTGTTGGCCAGCGCCCACTACGGCTGGGTTGTTTGGGCAGAATAAGGCACTATGAATCAAGATCTTAACCAGCGCGCGCTGCACCTGCTGCAAACCGTTTTCGGCTACCCGGCCTTCCGCGGCCAGCAAGCCGACATCGTCGACCACGTCAGCCATGGCGGCGACGCGCTGGTATTGATGCCCACGGGCGGCGGCAAGTCGCTGTGCTACCAGATTCCCGCGCTGCTGCGCGATGGCGTCGGCGTCGTCGTCTCGCCGCTGATCGCACTGATGCAGGACCAGGTGGACGCGCTGGAAGAAGTCGGCGTGCGCGCCGCCTTCCTGAACTCCACCCAGACCTACGAAGAAGCGAGCCGCATCGAGCGCCTGGTGCGCACGGGCGGCATCGACGTCGTCTACGTGGCGCCCGAGCGCCTGATGACGCAGCGCTGCCTTGACCTGTTCCAGGCGTCGAAGATCTCCCTGTTCGCCATCGACGAGGCGCACTGCGTAGCCCAGTGGGGCCACGACTTCCGTCCCGAATACATCAAGCTGTCGGTGCTACACGAGCAGTTCCCGGACGTGCCGCGCATCGCGCTCACGGCCACGGCCGACCCGCAGACGCGCGCTGAAATCGCGCTGCGCCTGCAGCTGGAAGACGCGCGCCAGTTCGTCTCGTCCTTCGACCGCCCGAACATCCGCTACCAGATCGTGGAAAAGGCGAATGGCCGCAAGCAGCTGCTCGACTTCATCAACACGGAACACGCGGGCGACTGCGGCATCGTGTACTGCCTGTCGCGCAAAAAAGTCGAAGAGACGGCGGAATTTCTGAACCAGAGCGGCATCCGCGCCCTGCCCTATCACGCCGGCATGGAGTACGCCAAGCGCAGCGCCAACCAGGCGCGCTTCCTGCGCGAGGAAAACATCGTCATGGTCGCCACCATCGCCTTCGGCATGGGCATCGATAAGCCCGACGTGCGCTTCGTCGCGCATCTGGATCTGCCGAAAAGCATCGAGGGCTATTATCAGGAAACGGGGCGCGCGGGCCGCGACGGCATGGCCGCCAACGCCTGGATGGCGTACGGCTTGCAGGACGTGGTGCTGCAGCGGCGCATGATCGACGAATCGGAAGCGGACGACACCTTCAAGCGCGTGCTGGGCGTGAAGCTCGACGCCATGCTGGGCCTGTGCGAAACGCTCAGCTGCCGCCGCATGCGATTGCTCGAATACTTCGGCGAACCGGCTTCGCCGTGCGGCAATTGCGACACCTGCCTGGTGCCGCCCGTGTCGTTCGACGGCACGGTGCCCGTGCAAAAACTGCTGTCGGCCATCTACCGCGTCGACCAGCGCTTCGCCGGCGGCCACGTGATCGACGTGTTGCGCGGCGTGGAATCGGAACGCATCAAGACCTGGCACCACGATTCGCTGTCGGTCTTCGGCATCGGCTCGGACCTGGGCGAAGCGGAATGGAAATCGATTTTGCGCCAAGCCATCGCGCTCGGCCTCGTCTCGGTCGACCATGAACAATACAGCTCGCTGAAACTGACGGACGCCTCGCGCCCCGTGCTCAAGGGCGGCCAGAAGGTGCAGCTGCGCCAGTACCAGAAACCGGTGAAAACCAGCAAGCGCAGCACCAGCGTGGCGAAGGGTTATGTCGAGACGGACTTGTCCACCAGCGAGCAGGCGATCTTCGACAAACTGCGCTGGTGGCGCGTGGAAACGGCGCGCACCCACAACGTGCCCGCCTACGTGATTTTCGTCGACGCCACCCTGCGCGAAATCGCCAAGGCCAAGCCCACCTCGCTCGAGCAGATGCGCGGCGTGAGCGGCGTGGGCGAGAAAAAACTGGCCTCGTACGGCGACGAAATCGTCGCCATGATCCTGGAGATGATTTAATGGAAGCACTCTCGCCCGACCTGATTTACCAGGCCGTGAAAATCCTCGGCGCCCAGCCTGACGCAGAAGACGCGGTGGAAGCGCAAGTACGTACCCTGGTCGGCGACGACCTGACGGTGCGTCGCCTGGCCGACGTGGTGCCGGAAGCCTTCGGCCTGGTGCTGGTGTCGCACCTTCCCGGCGCCGAAAACATGACCTTGCCCGCCACCTTCCGCGCCCAGGACGAGGACGGCGAATGGGTGGAGTTCCCCTTGCGCCGCGAGCCGATCTTTGTCGTCGCCGCGGATATCGCCCAGCATACTTTCCACAACGGCCCGCGCGCCCTGATAAAAAATCTCGCCGACCGCAGCTCCTTGCTGTCGGCCATCAACAAGGCCTTGAACGCGGGTGGCTCGCTCGATGGCACGACCCTGGGTCCGCCCTCCTTCTTCGGCCTGCCGGCATCGCTGTACCGGCCGGCGGCATCGGCCGAGACGCCCTGACCACTCCACCTAGCCCCTGCCCTTGACAAGAGAACGCCGCCGCGATGGAAACCAAATGGCTGGAAGACTTCATCTCGCTCGCTGAAACGCATAATTTCAGCCGTTCCGCGGCCCTGCGCCACGTGACCCAGCCGGCCTTTTCGCGGCGCATCCAGTCGCTGGAAAACTGGCTCGGCATCGACCTGGTCGACCGCACCTCGTACCCGACGCGGCTGACGCCCGCTGGCGCCGTGTTCTACGAGCAGGCGCTGGAAATGCTGGGGCAGATCAACGGCGTGCGCGCCCTGTTGCGCGGCAAGCGCGCGGCCACGCAAACGAGCGTCGACTTCGCCGTGCCGCACACCCTGTCGCTGACCTTCATGCCGAAATGGCTGACGGCGCTGGAAGAAGGTTTTGCGCCGATCAACAGCCGTTTGATGGCCCTGAACGTGCACGACGCCGTACTGCAGCTGGTCGACGGCGGCTGCGACCTGCTGCTGTGCTATCACCATCCGCGCCAGCCGGTGCAGCTCGATCCGGGCCGCTACGACATGCTGGTGATGGGCCGCGAAACCCTGCGCGCATATGCGCGCTGCGGCCAGGACAAGGTGCCGGACTTCGTCCTGCCCGGCAGCGCCAGGGAGCCGCTGCCCTTCCTCTCCTACACCAACAACGCCTACCTGGGGCGCATGGTGGAACTGCTGCTGGCCGACGCCAAGGCGCCCCTGTTCCTGGAAACCTGCTACGAAACGGACATGGCCGAAGGCTTGAAAATGATGGCGCTGGAAGGCCGCGGCATCGCCTTCCTGCCCGAATCGGCCGTCATGCGCGACGTCAAATACAAGCACCTGGCACGCGCCGACGGCGGCGCGCCTGGCTGGGAAATCGAGCTGGAAATCCGCTTGTACCGCGAGCGCCCGTCCAGCCTGCGCCCCGGCAAGCAGATCGTCGAAAGCCTGTGGCAATACCTGGTGCAGGTGCAGGAAAGCGCCGCGCGCGGCGGAAAAAAACGCCGGCGCGCGGCTGTCACCACCATTCCATCCTGACCTCCTAACTATGCAATAAATGCATAACCGGATGCGCACAAAGCATTGGCCGGGGCATGAGGCTATCGCCTACGATGCGGTTCCGCTGCGCGCAACTCAATTGATTGCGCCTACCACAGCATTTTTGAATGCCAGGAAAAATCGTAGCGAGCGGCAGTGATTTGTGGCCGAGAAGCGCAGCTGTACCAAGGTACAGCGAGCATCGCCGGCCGCAAAGCACGACGCGCAGTAGATTTTTCGGCATTACACCACCGTTTTGTCCAGGAGCTTATCAAGCATGACCAGCAAGCACGCACTTCCTTCCTACCTCAATCCTGAAGACCTGGGCCCATGGGGCGTCTACCTCGAGCAGATCGACCGCGTCACGCCGTACCTGGGCAACCTGTCGCGCTGGGTGGAAACGCTGAAGCGTCCAAAGCGCATCCTGACGGTCGACGTGCCTATCGAGCGCGATGACGGCACCATTGCCCACTACGAAGGCTACCGCGTGCAGCACAATCTGTCGCGCGGCCCGGGTAAAGGCGGCGTACGCTTCCACCAGGACGTGACCCTGTCGGAAGTGATGGCCCTGTCGGCCTGGATGACGGTCAAGAACGCGGCGGTCAACGTGCCATACGGCGGCGCCAAGGGCGGTATCCGCGTCGATCCGAAGACCCTGTCGCGCAACGAACTGCAACGCCTGACCCGCCGCTACACGAGCGAGATCAGCATGATCATCGGACCGAACAAGGATATCCCGGCGCCGGACGTCAACACGAATGAACAAGTCATGGCGTGGATGATGGACAGCTACGCCATGATCGGCGGCAATATGTCGACCGGCGTGGTGACGGGCAAACCGATCTCGCTGGGCGGCAGCCTGGGTCGCCGCGATGCGACGGGCCGCGGCGTGTTCGTCGTCGGTTGCGATGCGGCCGCCAAGGTCGGCATGTCGCTCGAAGGCGCGAAAGTCATCGTGCAAGGTTTCGGCAACGTGGGCGGCGTCGCTGCCCGCATGTTCGCTGAAGCCGGCTCGAAAGTGGTCGCGGTACAAGACCACAAGACCACCGTCGTGCATTCCGGCGGCTTGAACATCCCGCAATTGCTGGCACACGTGGCCGAAGTGGGCAGCGTCGAAGGCTTCCCGGGCGCCGAGGCATTCGTGCCGCGCGAAGATTTCTGGGGCATCGATTGCGACATCCTGATCCCGGCCGCGCTGGAACAGCAGATCACGGCCGAACGCGCACAAGTCATCCGCGCCAAGATCATCCTGGAAGGCGCCAACGGCCCGACCCTGCCTGCAGCGGACGACATCCTGACCGACCGCGGCGTGCTGATCGTGCCAGACGTGCTGGCCAACGCCGGCGGCGTGACCGTCAGCTACTTCGAGTGGGCGCAGAACTTCTCGAGCTTCTTCTGGACGGAAGAAGAAATCAACAGCCGCCTGACCCGCATCATGCGCGAAGCGTTCGACGCGGTATGGCAAGTGTCGCAAGAGAAGAAAGTGTCGATGCGTACCGCCACCTTCATCCTGGCGTGCACGCGCGTGCTGCAGGCGCGCGAAGTACGCGGCCTGTATCCATAATGGCTGCCTGAGAAAATGCCCGGGGCGTTGTTGCCTGCCCCTCGCCGTACTGGCGTACTGTCTTCGGATTTGCGCCTGGCCCCAGACATTTTTCAGGCGCCATTGAGTTACTGGCGCTGTTAAAAAAATCCCGCCACACTTGCGTGTGAGCGGGATTTTTTGTATCTGGCGGACTTTTTTACGCCGCGTAGCCTTGCGGATTCTGGTGCTGCCAGCGCCAGTGGTCGCGGCACATGTCGTCGATGTTTTTCTGCGCTTGCCAGCCCAGCAATTGCTTCGCCTTGTCGGCCGAGGCGTAGCAGCTGGCGATGTCGCCGGGGCGGCGCGGCACGATGTCGTATGGCACCTTGCGGCCGCTGGCGGCCTCGAAGGCGCGTACGGTATCAAGCACGCTATAACCGTGACCCGTGCCCAGGTTGACGGTAAAGCCGCCCTCGGTGGAGAACAGGCGGTTCAACGCCGCCACATGGCCCAGCGCCAGGTCGACCACGTGGATGTAGTCGCGCACGCCCGTACCGTCCGGCGTGTCGTAGTCGTTGCCGAAGACGGCCAGGCGCTCGCGGCGGCCCACGGCCACCTGGGCGATGAAGGGCATCAGATTGTTCGGGATGCCGGCCGGATCTTCGCCGATCAAGCCGCTGGCATGCGCGCCGACGGGATTAAAGTAGCGCAATACACCGACTTGCCATTGCGCATCGGCATGCACGAGATCGGCCAGGATCTCCTCGACCATCAGCTTCGAGCGGCCGTACGGATTGGTCACGGACAGGCGCGACGATTCCACGATCGGCAAGGCTTCCGGATCGCCATACACGGTGGCCGACGAGCTGAACACAAAACGCTTCACGTTCGCCGCCGCCAGCACTTCCAGCAGCGCCACGGTGCCCGACACATTGTTGTCCATGTACATCAGCGGCTGGGCCACGGACTCCCCCACGGCTTTCAAGCCGGCGAAATGGATCACCGCATCGATGGCATGCTCGCGCAAGACGGCGGCCATGGCCGTGCGGTCGCGCACGTCCGCTTCATAGAAGGGCACGCTTTTGCCGGCAATGCGCTCCACGCGCGCCATCGCTTCGCGCGCGCTATTGCACAGATTATCCACCGCGACCACCTCAAAACCGGCAGCCAGCAATTCGATACAGGTATGCGAACCGATGAAACCGGATGCGCCGGTCACGAGTATTTTCTTGGACATAATATCAATCAATGCAAAAAAGATAAGACTAGCGGAATTTCCCCGCTTTGCCAAGCCCGCACAAGGCTGCGCAAGTAATAAAAAAGCCCGCCGCATTGCTGCGGCAGGCTTCATTTTTATGCAAATGGCAGGGGTGGGCAAGCCGCCATAATGCGTTTATTTCTTGATGAACACCAGATCCCACACCCCATGGCCCAGCTTCAAACCGCGGTTTTCAAACTTGGTCAGCGGACGATATGCCGGTTGCGGCGCATAGGCATCGGCGCTATTGCGCAGTTGCAGCTCGGCGCCCAGCACGTCCAGCATTTGCACCGCGTAATCTTCCCAATCGGTGGCGCAATGCAGATAGCCGCCCGGCGCCAGGCGGTCGGTCAATTGCTTGACGAATGGCGACTGGATCAAACGACGCTTGTTGTGGCGCGCCTTGTGCCATGGATCAGGGAAAAACACATGGATGCCGGCCAGCGAATTGGCTGGGATCATGTGCGTAAGCACTTCCACCGCATCGTGCTGCAGCAAGCGCAGATTCGTCAGCGACTCTTCGCCGATCAGCTTCAACAGGCTGCCGACGCCAGGCGTATGCACTTCGACGCCGATGAAATCCTTCTCCGGCATGGCTTTGGCGATATGCGCCGTCGTCGCGCCCATGCCGAAACCGATTTCCAGGATCACGGGCGCCTTGCGGCCGAACACCTGCTCGAAGTCCATGGACTCCTTGGCGAATGGCAACAGGAACTGCGGCCCCAAGGTCTCAAGCGCGCGCGCCTGCGCGACAGACAGCCGTCCCGCGCGGGTGACGAAACTGCGGATGCGGTGTTCGGTCGGATCGTACATCATCGGCCGCGCCGGGCCGTTTGCTGGGGTATCAGAAGACATGGGAATGGAGAAATAAGTAGCCGCGCCGCATCAAGCCAGGCGCCAGCGAAAAATGGAGCGGGTGAAGGGAATCGAACCCTCGTCGTAAGCTTGGGAAGCTCGACAAGGAACTCAACAACCATGCGGGCTTGCGGCCCGTTTCTGCTCCGCAAAAGTGACATTATAGCAGCCGCACAAGCCAGCACCCATGCGGTGCATTTTACGTTTGTGGAGCAAACTATTCATCCAAATGGTACCGATCCAAGGACTGCATTGCTAATTTAACTAATAAAGGATCTTCAGACGCAAGCCCAAAGCGCGCGGAGATGCGGGGCAGTGAACGCAGCGATGTAGTAAACTCGTTTTATGCGGCATCACGAAAAATGTCAAAATGACACTTACTCATCGGCGCAAAACTTCTTGCGTATGCCCTCTTCAGCCAATAACGCATTACCAAAACAAAGACGGAATCACTGCGTACCCACATCCGGTCGAGCCGTAGCCCAGTTCGATAGTGAAGATCCCTCGCGTTCGACTTTTTGTCCCGCATCAAACAACTGTTGTTTTATACAGTTGTTTGATGCGGAATTCGCAAAAAAAGCTGGGTGTGGCACGCAATGCAAGCCATAATTATGGCTTCGCTCCCCAGATTCACTGATGCAACTTGCAAGAGAAACAACCAATGACATATCGAGTAATTGACCTATTTTGCGGAGCTGGCGGCATGACGCTAGGCTTCGTTGACAAACGCTTTGGTGGCGGCTTCAAGTGCGTTCTTGCAGTTGACAATGACTCTGCCGCGATTAAGACCCATGAGGATGCATTCGGTGGCAAATCGGTCTCGGGAAACATTGAAGTCTGGTTAGAAAGCAAGCCAACCATTCCTCAGGCAGACGTTGTGATCGGCGGCCCCCCGTGCCAAGGTTTCAGTCTGTTGAACAAAAACCGCGAAGGCGATGTTCGCCGTGCGTTGTGGGAACCGTACATGGATATTGTTAAGGCCAGCGGGGCCAAGATATTCGTGATGGAGAACGTCAAAGAATTGCTCAAGTCCTCAGAGTTCGAGGATATTTCTCGTCGCGCTGAAAAAATGGGCTTCGAGATTGAGGCAGCAATATTGAATGCCGCTGACTTTGGTGCCCCACAAGTGCGGCGCCGCGCAGTCATTGTTGGATGGCACGCGAAAGCTGGGGTTGCTCGTCCAGCTTTTCCCCCACAGCAAACGCGCTCTGCGCCAGGCGCCAAAGATGGCCTGCCCGACTGGGTTACGGTGAAGGATGCTATTGGCGATCTTCCTGATCCTGTCGGCGTTGAAATTCGTGATATCGAAGGGCATTTAAACCTTCACTTTGGGCGAAATCCAACGGCAAAAAGTTTGGCTCGGTACAAGGTTGTTCCCCCAGGTGGTAACCGATTTGACCTCTTTAAGAATGCGCCTGAGTTGACACCTGACTGTTGGGTTCGCAAGACTTCAGGAGGAACGGATTTGTTCGGTCGCCTTTGGTGGGACAAGCCATCGGTCACCATCAGGACCGAGTTCTTCAAACCTGAAAAAGGTCGATACCTCCATCCTGTAAAACACCGACCAATTACCCATCGGGAAGCTGCACGTCTCATGGGGTTCCCTGACGATTTCGAGTTTGCCGGAAGTAAGACCGAAGTCGCACGCCAAATTGGTAATGCTGTTTGCCCTCCGTTTGCTGGTGCCATTTCTAAAATGGTCAGGGAAATGTTGGACACGACAAAAATTAAAAAGGCCGCCTGACTGGATATCGTGTGACAGACGTGATGACGCCACAGCAACGAAGTCGTTGCATGTCCAGAGTAAAAAACAAAGATACAAGTCTGGAAGTCAAATTTCGTAAAGCTCTGTGGGCGCGGGGCCTACGATATCGTCTCGGAAGAAGACTACTCGGCAAGCCCGATTTAGTATTCGTTTCAGCAAAAATTGCCGTTTTCATCGATGGCTGTTTCTGGCATGCTTGCCCTATCCACGGTCAGAAACCGAAGACCAACTCCGTTTTTTGGTCTGAGAAGCTTACTAAGAACTCTCTGCGCGATCAAAATGTAAATACCGGACTTGTCGAGCTTGGATGGACAGTGGTTCGTTTTTGGGAACATGAGTTAAAGGACGACGCCGAGCGATGTGTAAACGAATTAATTAAAACCCTAGAAGATCGGATCCAAATGGCGCGCAGACCAGTCAAAAATACCCCTGAGCTGATTAGAACTCAGTTAGCAGAGGCCCTTAAGAACTTCGGGGTCGATCTGCAAAATGATGACCTAAGGCACAAGGTCTTGGCTCTGGTTCCCGCGTTTCATTTACTCCGTGATCTTGGCAGTTCGTTGATTAATCAAGACATTCCGGCAGCACGTGATCGCATCATTTTTTATCTAAAGTCGTACCCTCAAAAGATCATCCACGGCGACGAGCTAATGGTCGTGTCAGGGATCAGTGAGTGGGCACGCAGGGTAAGAGAATTGCGCGTTGAACTCGGCTGGTCGATCTTAAGTGGCCTTACCGCAAAAGAGCTGGCCGAAGCAGAGGAAGAAGATACTTTGATAGAAATTGACGGCAGGCCATTGTCGTCAATGAAGCCAGAGGAGTATTTACTGATGCGGGACACTCAAGATCTTGAGGCTGCTTACCGCTGGAACTTATCAAAAACTATTCGGAAGTCAAATGCATCCGTTCAGGACAAGATTCTTGCCTTCCTGCGGCAAAATATTGGCAAACAGGTTACTGGTGAGGAACTTAGGTACGTTTCAGGTGACAAAACCGAATGGGCGCGGCGTGCAAGGGAGTTGAGGACACAGCTAGGATGGCCCTTGGTGACGCGATCACAAGGTCGCCAAGATCTTCCTATTGGCGTCTATGTCTTGGAGGAGGATCGGCAGTTGCCTGCCCACGATCGCCGAATCCCGGACGCAGTTCGTGTTGTCGTACTTCAGCGAGACGGGATGGCTTGCCAGAAGTGTTTTTGGAAGCACAGTGACGTTTCGCCCTCTGACCCACGCAAGATTTTGGAACTGCATCATCGAGTGCACCACGTGAGCGGCGGTGCTAACACAGCGGAAAATCTCATCACCCTTTGTAATGTACACCATGACGAAATCCACGCACTGGATATCGAAGTCGATGATTATTTAAAGAGTGATAATTAGTCGTCCAGCATTGAATCAACGTAGGCGCTGACGGAATTAGATACGTTGTTCAAGCTGGATTACCCGCGCGTTGTGCTCCATCTAAAGCAAAGTTCTTCCCTCAGTAAAAAACCATCAATACGCGATTTCGTCCTGCGGTAAATTCAGGACGAAATCCGCTCCCCCGATCATCACGAACATCACACCAAACCAACCACGGAAGTACATTTCAACCACGATTAACGCCCGCCACAGCGCGAAACACACCATTCCCACGGTAAATAGTAGGCCACAAAAAAAACCTCTCAAAGTGCGTCAAAATGCGTCAAATCGCATGCCCCCTCTTCGTCCCGCCGCGCCAGTCTTCATGCGCCTTCGGCCATGGCGCAAATTTGAGTCAAAAGACCCCTAACTAGCGGGCAGGTGTGGAGGGGGGACAACTGCGCGCGCCGGGCCGAAACGGGCCTTTTTCTTGCTCTAAGAGCAACGTCATTCGTCGGGACGTGAAAAAGCCGCCTCATGGGCGGCTTCTGTGGTGGCTGGGGCGCTTCGGCGCGGCTGGACTGTCGCGGCCCAGCCCAGCTGGCTAGCGCGGCGTGACGTTCATCCTGTGCGGCCGGCGCGCGCCTTGGCCGCCTGCTCCTTCTCGTAGTCATCGCGGCAGTCCACATCACAGAACAACAGCGCGGGCGCCAGCGGCTCGTCGCAGTAGTGGCAGCAGCCGTGCGCCACCAGGGCGGGCCGGCGCCGCACGGCGGCCAGGCCGCGCGCCACCTCGGCAAAGATGATCTTGTCCGTGTTGTCGATGTGGTCGCTCATTGCGCGCCCTCCTTGCCCAGGCCCAGGTCATACGGGGCGAAGCGCACCACTTCCACGCCGGCCCACTCGTTGATCGCCATGAACTGCGCCTGCAGCGGCACCAGCTCATTGCGCGCGAAGACGCGCGCGGCCGGTTCCACCGCACCGAAGCCGCCCGCATTGTTCGGCAAGATGCCCATCAGCTGGGGCGGCACGCGGTGCGCGGCCAACTGGTCGTCGCGCGTCACGCTCTTGATGTTGAAAAACTCGTCCTTCGCGGCGACGTCCGACACCGGCAGAATCTGGATGCCGTCCTTCTTGCCGTTCGGCGCGTACATGAACAGATTGCGGAAGTTGCCCGGCCCCTTGCTGTCGCGCATGGCCTGGCGCAGGTTGTCCACGTCCTGGGTGTTGGCGGCCGCGTCGGTCATGTAGAACACGAAACCGGCGTGCGAACCGTTCTTGTAATACTTGCGGCGAAACAAGGTGGCCGCCTCGTTGAGCCAGGCCGATTGCAGCGCGCTCAGGTACTGCGGCACGCCGTACAGCTCCTGATTGACGTCCGGCTCCATCAGGTGGAACACGCGGCCCTTGTCGAACTGATGCACGGCCTGGTAGCCGTTCACGAAGAAATACGTGTCCAAGTCCACGCCGCGCCGCATGTACTTGGCCAGCGCATGCTGGTACGCCAGCGCCTTGCCGCTGCGGCTGGGCCGGTCTTCCAGGTAGGCATTGCCAAACGTCAGGAAGTCCAGGGCCATGCGCTTGAAACCATCGCGCGACAGGTACTTGCTGGGAATCAGGGTGGACGCCAGCACGTTGGCCTTGAAGTGGATGGCGCTGCTGTGATGCACGCCGGCATTGAACGACTTGGCCAGGCCGGCCAGGTTGACGGGCGGCTCGTACCAGTGGCCGTTCTTCCAGCATTCGAAGCAGTCGAGAATGTCGGCGTGCTCGAGCACGGGCGTGGGGTCGCCGAAGGAAAACGCCTCGATGCCGGCGGCGGCCGGCGCCGTGGCCGTGGCCGTGGCCGCTGTGGATGGTGCGCCCTCGGCCTGCCGGCCGCGCAAGTGTCGTGCTTTGCTCAAGAATAAATCTCCATGAAAGAGTGGTGGTTGTCGGTGGTGCCTTCGAACGGCTCGTGATCGAGGGCGTGCATGCAGGCCCACGCCAGATCGGCGTGGCCGGTTTCATCGCTGCGGCCGGCGACATACGTCACGTGCCGCCCGCTGGGGGTCAGGGTCTTGTGGATGGCCATGAACGATTGCGCGATGTCGGTCCAGCCGGCGTCGAATTCCAGCCGGCCCTTGCTGATGATGTTTTTGGCCTTCAAGACCATGCGGGTTTTGACTTCGGGCGAGTAGTTCAGGGCGGTGACGGCCGGGAAAAAGCCGCGCACGATGGGCAGCACGCCGATGCCCATGCCCGTGGTATCGATGCCGATGTATTCGACGTTGTAACGCTGGGTCATCTGACGGATGGCGTCGGCGTGATCCTCGAAGCTCTGCCCGCGCCACTGGTGGCGCTCCAGGATGCGGAACTTGCCGCCGGCCGTCATGGGCGGGGCCAGCACGACGCAGCCGGCGCTGTCGCCGTTCAAGGCCGGGTCGTAGCCGATCCACACGGGCCGGTTGCCGAACGGGCGCAGGCCCAGCAAGGGCTTGTAGTCGTCCCACTCGACCCAGGAATCGACCATGCAGCGCTGCAGCTCGGCCAGCGGGAAGACCGAGGCCGAGTCGTCGATAAAGTTGCACATCAGCAGGTTGTCGAACTGGTCCGGGCTGTATTCGAAGTTGCGCAGCTCGTCAATGTCGAACAGGTTGCAGCCGCCGCGCTCGGCGTCCAGGATGGTGACGATCTGGCGCCAGATCTTGTCCTCGCCCGTGAAGCCCGACGAGAGGCGGCCGTGGCTCACGTCGATGTTGACTTGATCCGCCTTGGCGCGGCGCTTGTTGAACAGCTCGCCCGTCCAGAACGGGTAGGCCTGGTGCATGGTCGAGGATGGCGTCGAGAAATATGTCTTGCGCCACTTCTTGTGAATGGCCATGCCCGAGGCCACCTTGTTCAACTCCTGGAAATTCTGCGTCCAGAAGAATTCATCGAAGTAGAAATTGCCGTGGTAGCCCTGCGCGGTGCGCGCGTTGGTTCCCAGAAAATACAGGTGCGCGCCGTTCGGCAGCACAATGGGATCTCCCGTCAGCTCGATGCCGGCCGCCTCGCGCGCGAACTGCACGATGTATTGCTTGAAGACGTGCGCCTGGCTCTTGGAGGCGGACAGGAAGATTTGATTGCGCCCCGTCGCCATCGCGTCGGCCAGCGCCTCGCGGGCGAAATACCAGGTCGCGCCGATCTGGCGGGACTTGAGGATGGCGCGCGTGCGCTGGTCGCCGTTGCGATACCAAACTTTCTGGTAATCGAACAGCGAGTCCTGGAAGGCGTCAAGCAGCTGAATACGCTGCTCGTCGCTGAAGTCGTTGCGCGTCGGCTTCTTCTTCGGGCCGGCATTGCGGTTCGCCAGCTTGGGGTTGAGATCGACCTCGTTGCCGCCCGGCTGCTCATAGCGGCGCACGCGCGCCGCCTGCACGATAGCGCGCATCAGCAGATCGATTTCCTTGTAGTCGCTGCCGCTCTTGACCTCTTTTTCGATCAGTTTCACCAGGCGCAGCTCGGCCGCCGCCTCCACGTGCTCGATGGCCTGCGCCTTGTCCCACTCGTCGCGCAGCTTCCAGCTATTGATGGTGCTGCGCTTGATTCCCAGGTGGCAGGCGATGGACGAAATGCGCCAGCCCTTCCAGTACAGGGCGCGCGCGGCGCGGCGCGGCTCGGATTCGGGCACGGCCAGTTCGGCGATTTTTTCTTCAGGGGTTTGATGGATTCCTAACATGCCGCCAGCGTAGGCCGCGCGCGCGCGGAGCGGGGAAAGGCAAAAGTCGCTATGGGCCATAGCAACCCGCCCCGCATTGAATCGCCGGGCCAAGACGTTGACCATGGCGTTATCCGATCAACCGAGAACGCCCACCATGTCCAAATCGAAATTCTTCCGCGTCGCCACCGAAGGCGCCACCACGGACGGCCGCAACATCGACCGCGCCACCATCGAGCAGCTCGCCGCCACCTACAACCCGAAAACCTACGGCGCGCGCATCTGGCTCGAACACATCCGGGGCATCCTGCCCGACAGCCAATTCAAGGCCTACGGCGACGTGATCGCGGTGAAGGCCGAAGAGGTGGACACCGACAGCGGCAAGAAACTGGCCCTGTTCGCGCAGATCGAACCCACGCCGGAACTGGTGGCCATCAACAAGGCGAAACAGAAGCTGTACACCAGCCTGGAAATTCAACCCGATTTTGCCGACTCGGCGCAGCCCTATCTGGTCGGCCTGGGCGTCACCGACAGTCCGGCCAGCCTGGGCACCGAAGCGCTGCAATTCTCCGCCAGCCGCAAGCAGCAAAGCACCAACCTGTTTACCTCGGCCGTCGAGGTCGAGCTGGAATTCGAAGAGCAGGGCATCAGGCTGGCCGACGCCGTGAAAAACCTGCTGTCGCGCTTCTCCCATAAATCCGGCGCCGACGCCGCGCAGTTCGCCGACATCAGCGAAGCCGTGGAAGCGCTGGCCGGCCACGTCGTCACCGCCAACGACAACTACCTGGGCACCTTGGCGCGCCTGGAAAAGGCCGAAACGGCATTGCAGGCCACGCAGGACGAGCTGGCCGCCTTCAAGGCGCAGATGGACGAGGCGCCCGGCAACGGCCCGCGCCGCCCGGCCGCCACCGGCAACAACGGCGCCGTGCAGACCGAGTTTTAAGCGCCCTCGCCCTTTTTACCCCATTCAACAACGGAGCACCGATATATGAAAAAGCAAACGCGCCAGGTCTTTGGCCAGTATGAAACCCGCCTGGGCCAACTGAACGACACAGACAACGTGGCCAAGACCTTCAGCGTCACGCCCAGCGTGCAGCAAAAGCTGGAAAACAAGATGCAGGAATCGAGCGAGTTCCTGTCGAAAGTGAACATCATCGGCGTGGGCGAGCAGGAAGGCGAAAAGCTGGGCCTGGGCGTGTCCGGCCCGATTGCCAGCCGCACCAACACCAAGGACAAGGAACGCGAAACGCGCGACCTGTCCACCATGGACAGCTCGAAGTACCGCTGCGAGCAAACCAACTTCGACACGCATTTGAGCTATGCCAAGCTGGACGCCTGGGCCAAGTTCCAAGACTTTCAATCCCGCGTGGCCAATGCCATCCTGACGCGCCAGGCGCTCGACCGCATCGTCATCGGCTTCAATGGCGTGAAAGTCATGGCCACCACCGACCTGGCCGCCAACCCGCTGCTGCAGGACGTGAACAAGGGCTGGCTGCAGCACCTGCGCGAACAGGCGCCCGAGCGCGTGCTGGGCCTGGTCGCCGCCGGCATGCCGGGCAAGGTCATCATCGGCGACGCGGACGGCGCCGACTATGCCAACCTCGACGCGGCCGTCACCGATGCCGTCAACCTGCTGGACCCGTGGTATCAGGAAGACACCAATCTGGTGGCCATCGTCGGGCGCAAGCTGCTGAACGATAAATATTTCCCGCTGGTGAACACCAAGCAGGCGCCCACGGAAACCCTGGCGGCCGACATCATCATCAGCCAGAAACGCATCGGCGGCTTGCCGGCCGCGCGCGTGCCCTACTTCCCGGACAACGCGATCCTGATTACGCGCTTCGACAATCTGTCGATCTACTTCCAGGACGGCGCGCGCCGCCGCCGCGTGGTGGACGAGCCCAAGCGCGACCGCATCGAAAATTACGAGTCGTCGAACGACGCCTACGTGATCGAAGACCTGGGCCTGGCCGCGCTGGTGGAAAACATCGAGCTGAAAGACAAGTGATGGCGAACCAATCCCCCGCCCTGCGCCACCGCGCGCGCATGCTGGCCGAGCGCACGGCCGGCGCCGCCGCGCCGCAAGGCGTCACCACCGGCACGGCCTACGAGCTGATGCTCTACAAGCTGGCCGACGACCGCCGGCGCCTGAAAGCCATTCAGTCGGTCGAACGCAAGATCGAGGTCAAGGCCACCTTGCTGCCGGATTACGCGCAATGGATCGACGGCGTGCTGGCCGGCGGCAAGGGCGCCCAGGATGACGTGTTTGCCACCCTGCTGGTGTGGCACATCGACACGGGCGAGTACGCGCGCGCCCTGGTCATGGCCGAATACGCGCTGGCGCACAAGTTCACCCTGCCCGACGGCTACAGCCGCGACATCGCCACCCTGATGCTGGACGAGTTTGCCGAAGGCTATTTGCACGGCAAGCTGGCCGCCGATCCACAGCACGCGGCGCAAGTGCTGGGCACCGTCGAACAGCTGACGGCCGCCAGCGACGCGCCCGACCAGGCACGCGCCAAGCTGCACAAGGCCATGGGCCTGGCCATGATCGCCGTGCTCGATCAGGCCGACGACACGGACATCGCCCCGGCGCTGGTGCAGCAAGCGGAAACGGCCATGGGCCAGTTGAAACGCGCGCGCGCTTTGTCCGAGTCGTGCGGCGTCAAGAAAGATATGGAACGGCTGGAACGGCGCCTCAAGCGCGCGGCCGGTTCCACGTAAAGAGCATCCCCCGCAGCACGGCGGCACGGGGGAATTCTGGCCAACCCTTTGACCTGATGAACCCCGTCCACCGCCCTATTTTTTGAAAGCCCCGTATGTCCTTCATGGCCCTGCCCCCGTCAATCCAGCCCGGCACCGCCCCGGCGCCACCAGCACCGGCCCCTGGCGTCATCGAGAACGACGGCTGGTTTCCCGACATCCTTCTCACCGATATGCGCGACGCCATGCGCCTGGACGGCACCGTCACCGACGCGCGCCTGGTGCAAGCCGTCGTGGACGCCATCCTGCAGGTCAACCGCGAACTGGCCGACTGGCAGGGCAAGCAAGCGGCTACCGGTATCGCCGCCCTGGTGGACGTGCCGGCCACGCGCATCAACCGCGAATCCCGCTTGCTGGCGCAGTACCGGCGCGCCGTCTACAGCACGGCGAAAGCTGACCTGATCGAGCGTTACCGCGACTACGACAGCACGGCCACGTCCGTCAGCGACAAGAAAAGCATGGAGTGGCTCGACGACGCCCCCGGCGCGCAGCGGCGCAATGCGCAATGGGCCATCGCCGATATGGTCGGCCGCACGCACCTGACCGTGGAACTGATCTGATGCAGGTGCGCACGCAGCAGCACGACACGGTAGACGCCCTGGTGTGGCGCTACCTGGGCGACGGCGCGGGATATGTCGAGCAGGCCTTGGCCCTGAATCCCGCGCTGGCGCGCCACGGCGCCGTGCTGCCGGCCGGCCTGGTCGTCACCCTGCCCGAGCCGGCGCCCAGCATGGGCCAGCTTGCTGACATCGTGCAGCTATGGGATTAACGCAGCAATCCACCATTTTTACCATTATGAAAAATCTCTCACCCCTCACCCCGGAGTATCAAGCAATGTCCGCAGAATCGTTTGGTGGTTTCGCCACCCTGGTCAAACTGTACGGCTTCAAGGCGGCGCTGGGCATGGTCGGCGCCGCCATGCTGTACATCGTGCTGCCGCCCTTGAACAGCGACGGCACCTTCAACAAGGGCGAGTTCGTCGCCCGCCTGGCCTGCGCGGGCGTGTTCTCGTGCCTGCTGGGCGGCACCGTGTATCAGCTGCTGTGCGCCCAGCTCCCCGCCATTGGCGCCATGGTCAACGCCTCCGCCATCGATCTGATCGTGGGCGCGCCCGGCTGGTGGGTATCGCGCGCCGTAGCCCTGTGGTTCCAGCGCCGCAGCGACAAGGACATCGCCGAGCTGGTCAAAGACGCGAAGGAACACTGATGGCCCCCCTCGACAATCCACTCATCGCGCGCACCATCGACGCCATACTGCGCACCGAAGGCGGCTATGTGAATGACCCTCTTGATGCGGGCGGCGAAACCAATTACGGCATCACGGTCGTCGTGGCCCGCGCCAACGGCTACGCGGGGCCGATGCGCGATCTGCCCGTGGCCGTGGCGCGCGCCATCTACACGGCGCGCTATATCACGGAACCGAAGTTCGACCAGGTGCTGGCCATCCATGCCGGCATCGGCGCCGAGCTGATCGACACGGGCGTGAACATGGGACCACACCGCGCGGCCGAGTTCCTGCAGCGCTGGCTGAACGGTTTTAACGACACGGGCGCCCGCTATCCGGCTCTGTTCGTCGACGGCCGCCTGGGCGCGCAGTCGCTGGGCGCGCTGGCCGCTTTCCTCAAGTGGCGCGGCCAGGACGGCGCCAGCGTGCTGCTGCGCGCCCTGAACGGCCTGCAGGCGGCGCGCTATCTGGACATCACCGAGGCCAACAAGACCCAACGCCGTTTTCTGTTCGGCTGGATCAAGGAACGGGTGGCCATGTGAGCGCGACCACCTGGCGCCCGCTGGCCGCCGTTCTCCTGTGCGGCACCATCGCGGGCTGGACGACGCAGGGCTGGCGCAAGGATGTCGCCATTGCCGAGCTGCAGCAGCAGGCGGCCACCAGCAAGACCAGCGCCGCCACCGCACTGGCCCAGGCCACCGCCCGCGTGCTGACGCTGGAGCGCGCGGCCGGCGTCGCCCTGGCGCAACGCGCCGACCACCTCACCCAGGAGCAAACCCATGCGAAAACCGAGCGTGACCGTTTTAACGATGACGTGCGCAGCGGCGCTGTGCGCCTGTCAATCCCCATTGCCGACGGCCAGTGCGCCGCCACTGCAGATTCCGCCGCTGCCGCAGGCCATCGGCACCAAGCGCGCGCCGAACTTGACCCGGCGATTGCGGCAGCTCTTGACGCCATTGCCGGCGACGGCGACGACGCCACCCGTCAGCTGAACGCCTGCATCGACGCCTACAACACAATAAGGAACACCTACCATGTACAAACCGAATAGCCTGCGCCAGCACCTGGCCGCCGCCATCCCCGACCTGCAGCGCGACCCCGACCGCCTGCTGGTCTTCGCCGACGAGGGCAACGTGGTGGCGTCGACCACCGCCTCCCTCTCCTTCGAATACCGCTTCAAGCTCAACCTGATCGTGACCGACTACGCGGGCGACGCCGACGCCATCATGGTGGCCCTGATCGCCTGGCTGAAAGTCCACCAGCTCGACCTGATGGCCAACGAGGAAACCCGCAAGCACGGCATCGCCTTCGAGGTCGATTTCAACAACCATGAAACGGTCGATATTTCGATCAAGCTGGACTTGACCGAGCGCGTCGCCGTCAAGACCGGCGAAGCTGGCCGCCTGGACATCAAGCACCTGGCCGAGATACAGCACATGCCGGCCTACGCCGACGAGTTCTGGAAGCTGTATGACGGCGAGACCCTGCTGGCCGAATGGCGCACGCCCGAGGCGACGGCATGAGCGGCGACCTGCACGCCCTGGAAGCCTGGGCCGGCGCCCTGCTGGCCAAGCTGCAGCCGGCCCAGCGCCGCGCCATCAATCACAAGGTGGCCATCGACCTGCGCCGCAGCCAGGCGCAGCGCATCAAGGCGCAGCAGGGGCCGGACGGCACGGCCTATCCGGCGCGCAAGCGGCGCAAGGAATTGAAGGGAAAGAATGGGCGCATCAAGCGGCAAAAGGCAGCCATGTTCGCCAAGATTCGCACCGCCAAACACCTGAAAGTGAAGGCAAGCGGTGAGCAGATCGAGGTCGGGTTCTTTGGCTGGGTGGCGCGCGTGGCGCATGTGCATCAGTTTGGCCAGCAAGATCGCGTATCTAAAAAAAATGGCCCGGCATACAAATATCCGACGAGATCACTGCTAGGATTAAATAAATTTGATTCAGCAGTGATCCGTAATTCATTAATTAATTACTTAAATCCCCAACAAAAACATTGAAAATTAAAGTCCAATTCTAGAAAAATTTAAAAATAACTACTTATTTTTTCCAATACTTTCCAAAACCTTTCCGCCCTTTAATAGAATATTAGAATTTGATACCCCCTTAAGAACCAGCTCATACGGGTGCTCAGAATTTTTTTCACGCTCAGCTCTATTTAATAGAAGCAATTTAATAACATCCACATCCCGATCAGTTGGAGAAGCATAGGGCTTGAGCCGCTGAATAAACTTTTCAACGTCATGATATTTTTTTGAGTCCTCCTTTATTGCCAACAATACCAAAGCGCGAGCATTAGATGAACGATAAACATAAACTATGAATGTAGCCAAACTCACATAAAGCCCAAGAATTACTTTTTGAAGATCAGCATCCACAAATCCTATTTTAAAAACCATCATCGTGGTTATTAAAATACTTACTGCCACAAACAGATTTATCATTGCCCGCTTAATACTTGATGCACTATCCAATTGTTGCTCTACAGTTCGTTGAAGGCTCATACCACGAGCCCTTTTTTTAGCTTCCTCGTTTGCAGCATCCCTGATCTTCAACAAATCTGCCAATGCGAGCCCCTCTCCACCGGAAACAACTTTTTTTATTAAGGCTTTTTCAACAACATCATCAAAATCATCGTCATCCGATATAGCTAGATCGTTATTCTGAGAAGAGGATATTGTTTCATCAATCGTAGCAAATGGCTTTGGGGGACCCACTATAGAATACAATTTCAAATGTTTCAAAAGCTCATCATTACCATCCCTAAGAGCCTTAATATCTTGATTCAATTTAGAAATCTCTGGACTTTCTTCTTTCCTTACAAAAAATGGGTCAACCACACCGGATGCCACATAAAACACAAAATCTTTAAATGCGTCTATTGACCTTGGCCAAAAATAACTAAGCAACACAACAACAATTGGAAAAAATGATATCGCCAAAATATAAATTTTGGTTTTACTATCAACGCCAAAATAAGATAAAAATTCCATATTATTTCTACTTCCCCATAAGATATTTAATTTTCATAACTAAATTTTATACGTGCAATTTTTGCAGCCCACCATATTAAACATTATTTTTTGAAAAGTCACAAAGAAGTTATTATTTCTTATATCAACCCGCCCCCGCGTGCATCCGCACGCGGACTTCGGCAACATGCACTGCATGAACGCCGACCTGTCCGACCTCCTCCGCTTGCTGCAAAACCTGATCCGCCTGGGCACCATCGCCGAGGTCAAAGGGGCCAAGGCGCGCGTGCGGCTGGGGCCGACACTCACCACTGAATGGCTGAAATGGGCGACCCGACGCGCCGGCAGCACGCGCACCTGGTCGGCGCCCACCGTCGGCGAACAGGTCATCGTCTTTTCCCCCGGCGGCGACCTGACGCGCGGCGTCATCGTGCCGGCGCTGTACTCCCAGGAATTTGACGCCCCCGAAACCAATCCCACCATCCACACCACGCATTACCCCGACGGCGCCGTGGTGCAATACGACCATGCGGCCCACGCCCTGACAGCCACGCTGCCCGGAGGCACAGCCACCATCACCGCGGACAAGGTGACGTCGAACGCGCCCAGCACCATCTGCACGGGCGACCTGACCGTCATGAAAAACCTGATCGTCATGCAAGCGGCCACCGTCAACGGCGCCACCGCCCTGAACGGCGGCGTGAACGCCAAGGCCGGTGCCGCTGGCGGCGTGGCCATGGCCGTGCAAGGGACAATCAAGGCCAGCGAGGACGTGCTGGCCGGCGCCATCAGCCTGGCCAAGCATCAGCACGGCGGCGTCAAGGCCGGCGGCGACCAGTCGGGCGGGCCGCAAACATGATGGGCATGCACGCCACCACCGGGCGCAGCCTGACGGGCCTGGGCCACCTGCGCCAGTCGGTCACCGACATTCTCACCACGCCCATCGGCTCGCGCATCCGGCGCCGCCGCTATGGTTCCGAAGTGCCCGAGCTGATCGACCAGCCCTTGAACAGCGCGACGCAATTGCGCATCTACGCCGCCACCGCCTTTGCCCTGCGCCGCTGGGAACCGCGCTTGCAACTGTCCAGCGTGCAACTCACGCGCGACACGGACGGCGCCATCGCGCTGCTGCTCGACGGCACCGCCAATGGCCAGGGCATTACCCTGGCCGTGCCCGTCAAGCAAGGCGGCGCCGTATGAGCACGCCTATCGACCTGACCCAATTGCCGGCACCCAGCGTGGTCGAGGTGCTGGACTTCGAAGCCATCCTCGCCACGCGCAAAGCCCACCTGGTCAGCCTGCTGCCGGAAGCC
The DNA here is from genome assembly GCF_046113285.1 of Janthinobacterium aestuarii. Taxonomy (NCBI): domain Bacteria; kingdom Pseudomonadati; phylum Pseudomonadota; class Betaproteobacteria; order Burkholderiales; family Oxalobacteraceae; genus Janthinobacterium; species Janthinobacterium aestuarii. Next base: position 555,289 of record NZ_CP142524.1, on the reverse strand, counting down.
GAGCGCGCGGCCGTCACGGCCCTCCTGGAGCTGGAATCGGAACCGGCCACCAAGCTGCTGGAAGAAAACGCGTATCAGGAAACCATCCTGCGCAACCGCGTCAACGAGGCCGGCAAGGCCGTCATGCTGGCGTTTGCGCTCGACGGCGACCTGGACCAGCTCGGCGCCAACGTCAATGTGGCCCGCCTGGTCATCACGCCAGCCAATCCCAGCGCCCTGCCGCCCGTGGCGGCCGTCATGGAAGACAACGACGCCTATCGCCTGCGCATCCAGGAAGCGCCGGACGGTCTGTCCGTGGCCGGCCCGAAGGCGTCCTACGAATTCCACGCCCGCAGCAGCGACGGCCGTGTCAAGGACGCGAGCGCCACCAGCCCCGCGCCGGCCAGCGTCACCGTCACGGTGCTGGCGAACAACGACACCGGCATCGCCGATGCCGCGCTCTTGGGCACCGTGACGCGCGCGCTCAACGCCGAGGAAGTGCGTCCCCTGGGCGACCGCCTCACCGTGCAGGCCGCCCAGGTCATCGACTACCAGATCGAGGCCACCTTGTTTATCGGCGTCGGCCCGGAAGTGCCGATTCTGCTGGCCGCCGCGCGCGCCAACGCCATGCGCGTGTCGCAGCCGCGCCGCCCGCTGGGCCACAGCATCTACCGGTCCGCCTGCAGCGCCGCCGTGCACGTCGAAGGCGTGCGCAAGGTCGTCTTGACCAGCCCGGCGGCAGACATCGAGCTGGACGCCACCCAGGCCGCGCGCTGCACCGCCATCCATTTAAACGTGGTCGTGCTCGATGAATAAGACCGTGCCCACCCTGCCGCCCAACACCACGGCGCTGGAGCGCGCCATTGCCGTGGCCTGCGCCGAGCTGGTCAACGTGCCCGTGCCGCTGCGCGACCTGTGGAACGCCGACCGCTGCCCGGTCGCCCTGCTGCCGTTCCTGGCCTGGGCCTGTTCCGTCGACCGCTGGGACGATGCCTGGCCCGAATCGGTCAAGCGCGGCACGATCAAGGCGTCCTACTTCATCCACAAGCACAAGGGTACGATTGCCGCCGTGCGCCGCGTGGTCGAATCCCTGGGCTATTTGATCCGCATCACCGAATGGTGGCAGACCACGCCGCCAGGCGTGCCGGGCACCTTCCGCCTTGACGTCGGCGTGCTGGATACAGGCATCACGGACGCCATGTTTCAGGAAATGGAACGCCTGATCGCCGACGCCAAGCCCGTCAGCCGGCATTTGACGGGCCTGGCGCTGTATCTGGAAACCCGTGGCCAGGTGCGGATCGGCTTGAGTACCTATCACGGCGATGCGATGACGGTTTATCCGTGGATCGCCGAAGAAATCGAAGTGCGCGGCACGCTGTTACAGGGCGGCGCACCCCATACCATTGACACCATGACCATCTATCCATGAGCACATACTTTGCCATTCTGACGCAGGTGGGCGAGGCCAAGCTGGCCAACGCCATCGCCCTGGGCCAAACCCTGAAACTGAAAAAAATGGGCGTGGGCGACGGCAACGGCGCCTTGCCGATCCCCGACCGCTTGCAAAAGGCGCTGGTGCGCGAAATGCGCCGCGCCGACCTGAACCAGCTCGCCATCGACCCGGCCAACGCCAGCCAGATCATCGTCGAGCAAGTCTTGCCCGAGGACGTGGGCGGCTGGTGGCTGCGCGAAATCGGCATCTACGACGAGGCGGGCGACTTGTGTGCGGTTGCCAACTGCCCGCCCAGCTACAAGCCCCTGATGGTCGAGGGCAGCGGCCGCACGCAGGTGGTACGCGTGGTGCTGATCGTCGCCAGCACGGCCGCCATCGAGCTGAAAATCGATCCGTCCGTCATCCTGGCCACGCGCCAGTATGCCGATGAGCAGGACATCGTTGTCCGCGCCTACGGCGATGCGCAACTGGCCAAACACCTGGCCGCTCTGGACCCGCATCCGCAATACAGCATGAAGGAGATCGTGACACCGCCGAAATTTGACGCGTCGAAAAAACTGGTCAATGCCGACTTTGTGCAGCGCGCGCAAGGAAACCTGGTGCGCTATGCCGAGGTCACTGAAAGCCGTTCGCTCACCGCCGAGGATATGGGCTGCGCCCTGTACTTCCCGACTGCGGGCAAGGCCATCACCATTCCCGACCCGGTATCGCTTGGCATTCCCAACAATTCCGGCAAGTGCGTCAAGTTCTTCGGACTGTTCAATAGCGGCACCATTCTTGCCGCGCCAGGCGTGAGCATTGGATTTGATGTCGGCAGCGTGCCGAGCATCACAATCAAGCCGGGACAATTCCTGACCCTCATGGCGACCGGGGCAAAGGTTTGGCAAGTCATCGACTCGACCGCCGAGCTGTGGCGCAATGCCGACTTTGCGGCAATGTTGTCTTCGAGCGGCTACCAGAAACAACCCGGCGGCATGATCCTGCAATGGGGCGGCGGAGCGCAGACACCGGAATCTGGCTATGTCGACGTGATCTTTCCGATTCCGTTTCCAAACGCGTGTTTTCACGTCTTCACTGGATATGAAGGGCAAGGCGGAAGCGGGTCCAGTCTGCCCAGCAACATCAACGTCGGTATGAGGACAAAAACGGGCTGTCGGCTGTTCACCTACAACGGAAATGCGCTGTCGGCCGGCATCACCCCATCCTACTTTGCGATTGGAAACTAATCATGTCCGTCAGATATTCACCGAGCACAGGTTTTTTTTACCCCGTCAACATCACGTACCAGGATATCCCGTCCGATGTGTTTGAGGTATCCGAGGCGGACCACCTGGCCGCCCATGCCGCCCGCGCATCGGGCGGATCGTTCAAGTTTGTCAAAGGGACGTTGCGCACCACGCCGCCGCCAGCCATGCCCTACGCGCGAGTGTCCGCCGCCTATCTCGATACCGTTCGCGCGCGTCGTGACGCCATCCTCAACCGCCTGGCCGGCATCGGCTTTGCCGCCATGGCCGACGGCGACGCGGACACGGTGCGCGCCATCACGGCCGCGCGCGCCTGCCTGCTCGACATCACCATCTGCCAGACGGTCGCCGCCGCGCAGGATATGGACGCCCTGCAGGCGGCCGTCAGCGCCGAATTCCAGCGCATCGCCGACGCCTTGCCGCAAGAGGCCCGGCGCGCCTTCGATGATGCGGCTACGGCCGCGCCCCAATAACGCTTTTTCACCACTCACCAGGAGAGCCACATGGCCACCGACTACCACCATGGCGTGCGCGTCATTGAAATCAACGAGGGTTCGCGCCCCATCCGCACCGTTTCCACGGCCGTGCTGGGCCTGATCGCCACGGCCGACGACGCCGACCCGGCCGCTTTCCCGCTCGACACGCCCGTGCTCGTCACCAACGTGCTGGCCGCCATGGGCAAGGCCGGCAAGACGGGCACCCTGTATCGCGCGCTGGAAGCGATTGCCGCGCAAACCAAGCCCCTGACCATCGTCGTGCGCGTGGCCGAAGGCGAGACGGAAGCGGAAACCACCACCAACGTGGTGGGCGGCGTGTCGCCCGATGGCAAATACCTGGGCGTGAAAGCCTTGCTGGCCGCGCAAAGCAAGTTGGGCGTGAAACCGCGCATCCTGGGCGCGCCGGGCCTGGATACCAAGGCCGTCACCAACGCCCTGGCCAGCGTGGCGCAGCAACTGCGCAGCTTCGTGTATGCCTCCGCGTATGGCTGCAGCAACGTGGTGGCCGCCACCACCTATCGCGGCCAGTTCGGCCAGCGCGAGGTCATGATTATCTGGCCCGATTTTGTGAACTGGGATACCGCCATCGACGAGGAGGCGAGTATTTCCGCCGTGGCCTACGCCATGGGCCTGCGCGCCAAGATCGACGAGGAAACGGGCTGGCACAAGACACTGTCGAACGTCGTCATCAACGGCCCGACCGGCTTAACCCAGGACGTATTTTTCGACCTGCAAGACCCGGCCACCGACGCCGGCGTGCTCAACGCCAAGGAAGTGACCACCCTGATTAACATGGGTGGCTACCGCTTCTGGGGTTCGCGCACCTGCGAGGCGCCGGGCGGCTTCTTTTATTTCGAGAACTACACGCGCACGGCCCAAGTGCTGGCCGACACCATCGCCGAGGCACATTTCACCTTTGTCGACCTGCCCTTGCACCCGTCGCTGGTGCGCGACATGCTGGAAAGCATCAACGCCAAATTCCGCGACTTGAAATTGCAAGGCTACATCATCGACGGCCACGCCTGGTATGACGAGCAGTACAACGACAAGACGGCGCTGAAAGACGGCAAGCTGGCCATCGACTACGACTACACGCCCGTGCCGCCGCTGGAAAACCTGCGCTTCCAGCAGCGCATTACCGACCGCTACCTGGCCGACTTCGCCTCGCGCATCGCCGCGTAATCGCCCACATCACCACCCTGCCCGCGCCCGCGCGGGCGCAACTGAACAACGGAGAACACTATGGGCCTGCCCCGCAAACTGAAAAATTTCAACTTGTTTCAAAACGGCGTGTCCTTCCTGGGCATGGTGCCGGAGGTCACCTTGCCGAAACTGAGTCGCAAGATGGAGGAGTACCGCGCCGGCGGCATGAGCGGCCCCGTGTCCGTCGACTTCGGCAACGAGGCGCTGTCGCTCGAATGGAGCGGCGGCGGCCTGATCGCCGAAGCGCTGAAGCAGTACGGCGCGCACGCGCACGGCGCCGTGCAACTGCGCTTTGCCGGCGCCTACCAGGAAGACGATGACGGCACGGTCGCCGCCGTCGAGGTTGTCGTGCGCGGCCGTTACAAGGAAATCGACATGGGCGCGGCCAAGATGGGCGACGACACCACGCACAAATACACCATGGCTTGCAGCTACTACAAGCTGCTGATCGACGGCGCCACCGTCATCGAACTGGACTTCATGAGCGGCACCGAGAACTTCGGCGGCGGCGACACCAACGCGGCCATCCGCAAGGCCATCGGCCTGTAATCCCTTTTTTACTCACCACCACTCTACCAGGACAACACTATGCACAACGATACCCAAAACAGCGCCGTCATCGATCTGGACGAACCGATCAAGCGTGGCGACAGCCTCATCACCTCGCTCACCGTGCGTAAACCCAAGGCCGGCGCGCTGCGCGGCATTTCACTGATCGAGCTGGCCAACCTGAACGTGTCGGCCCTGCAGATCGTGCTGCCGCGCATCACCGAGCCGACCTTGACGGCGCACGACATCGCCAACATGGACCCGGCCGACCTGCTGGCCGTGGGCGCCGAGGTTGCCGGTTTTTTGGCGAGCAAAGCCGATCGCCTTTCGGTATCCCCGGCGAAGTAGAAGACGCCATGGCCGACATTGCCGGCGTCTTCCACTGGACGCCGGCGGCGATGGACGGCTTTACGATTGATGAACTGATGGCCTGGCGCGAACGCGCCCGGCAACGAAGCGGAGCGGAATAGATGGCTGGTCGGGATCTGAAATTACAGGTGGTATTTGCGGCACTGGACAAGATTACCGGCCCGCTGAAAAAAATCATGGGCGGCTCCAGCGACACGGCCAAGGCCTTGAAGGCCACCAGCGACCGCTTGCGTGAACTGAACACGCAGCAAAGGAACCTTGGGAAATTCCGCGAACTACATAGCGGTATTCGAACAACGGGGGTTGAGCTGAAAGAAGCTCAAAAAAAAGTAAAAGAGCTGGCCGCAAGCATAAAACAGACCGAGTCTCCTACACGCGCCATGACGCGTGATTTGAAGGCGGCGACGAAGGTCACGCAGGCCTTGACGCTGAAAGGCCGAGAACAGAGCCAGCAATTCCGCGCCCTGCGCGCCAGCCTCAAGGAGGCCGGCATCGACACGCGCCAGTTGGGCAAGGCCCAGGAGTGGCTTAAGAACAGTATCCAGTTGACCAACGTTGAGCTGGCGTCGCAACAAAAGCGCCTGGCCGCGTCAGCCGCCAAGCAGCAGCGCGTCACCAATGCCACCCAGCATGCGGACAAGCTGCGCAACAAGGCGGGCAACCTGGCCATGGCCGGCGCCGGTGCTACCGCCACGGGCGCCGTGCTGGGCGCACCCGTCGTCAAGGGGCTGAACGAGGCCAAGCACTATCAAACGGAAGTGGGCAGGGTCAACGCGCTGGGCCTGGGCGACAAGGTATCAGCCGAGGCCGTCGCCTTCGCGCGCAACATGAAGACCTACGGCACCAGCCAGCTCGACAACCTGCAGTTGATGCGCGACGGCATGAGCGCCTTTGCCGACGTGCACCACGCGGAAATGGTCGCCCCTACCCTGGCAAAAATGAAATTTGCCAACCACGCCTTCTTTGGCGAGGCCGAGGGCGCCGACAACGAACGCAAGTTCATGGACATGCTCAAGGTCATCGAGCTGCGCGGCGGCCTGGAGAGCAAGGAAAAGTTCGAAGCCCAGGCCAACATCGTGCAGCAGGTCATCACCGCCACGGGCGGGCGCGTCGGGCCGAATGAATGGCTGAACATGATCAAGACGGGCGGCATCGCGGCCAAGGGCTTGAAGGATGACGCCTTTTACTACCAGATGGAACCGCTGGTGCAGGAAATGAGCGGCAACCGCGTCGGCACGTCCCTGATGAGCGCCTACCAGAACTTGTACCAGGGCCGCACCACCAAGCGCTCGGCCAGGAAACTGGAAGAATTTGGCCTGATCGGCGACAAAAGCAAGGTCACGCATGATAAAGCGGGACAACTTTCCTTCCTCAATCCTGGCGCGCTGCTGGGTTCCGAGCTGTTCCGCGAAAATCAGTTTGAATGGATGGAAAAGGTGCTGTTGCCGCAACTGGCCAAGAAAGGCATCAAAGACAAGAACCAGGTGCTCGACGCCATCGGCAGCATCTTTTCGAACCGCACCGCTTCGAACCTGTATTCGCAGATGTATTTGCAGCGCGGGCAAATCCACAAGAACGAAAAGCTCAACCGTGGCGCCGCCGATATCGGCCGGCTGGAAAAGCTGGGGCGCGACTCGGCCGCCGGCAAGGAACTGGAGGCGCAGTCGAAGCTGGCCAACTTGAAACTGACCATGGGCGAAAAAATCCTGCCGCTGTACGCGCAGGGACTGGAAATGGCCATCAGTGCCATCACGCGCCTGAACGGCTTCATGGAGCGCAACCCGACCGTGGCCAAGGTCATGATTACCGCCTTTGCCATCCTGGCCGGCCTGCTGCTGGTGCTCGGCCCGCTGATGCTGGGCATTGCCGCGCTGATCGGCCCGTATGCCATGCTGCACGTCATGTTCGCCAAGATGGGCGTGACGGGCGGCGTGCTCACGCCCATCCTGCGCGGCCTCGGCGGCGCCTTCATGTGGGCGGGCCGCGCCGTGCTGTGGCTGGGCCGCGCCTTCATGCTCAACCCGATTGGCCTGGCCGTGACTGCCATTGCCGGCGCCGCCTTCCTGATCTACAAATACTGGGAGCCGATCAAGGCGTTTTTCAGCGGCATCTGGTCGCACATCAAGACTGCCTTTGCCGGCGGCATAGGCGGCGTCAGCAGCCTGATCGTCAACTGGTCACCGCTGGGCCTGTTCTATCGCGCCTTCGCGGGCGTGCTGGGCTGGTTCGGCATCGCGCTGCCGGCCAAATTCAGCGAGTTTGGCGCCAGCATCCTGCAGCGCATCACCGCATCCTGGGCGCCCATTTCCGCCTTCTTTGCCGACATCTGGTCGCGCCTGCGCGCGGTCTGTGTCGGCGGCATGGGCAGCATCACCGCCCTGATTATCAACTGGTCACCGGTCGGCGTGTTTTACCAGGCATTCTCGGGCGTGTTGAGCTGGTTCGGCATCCAGCTGCCGGCCCAGTTCACCGAATTCGGCGCCAACATCCTGCGCGGCCTGGTCAACGGCATCACGGGTTCCATGGGCGCCGTCAAGGACGCCATCAGCAATGCCGGTTCCAGCACCATTGCCTGGTTCAAGGAAAAGCTGGGCATCCACAGCCCGAGCCGTGTGTTTGCCCAGCTCGGCGACTACACCATGCAAGGCCTGGCCGTGGGCCTGGACCGCAGCGAGGGCGCACCGATTGCCAAGGTATCCGGCCTGGCGCAGCGCCTGACGCAATTGGGCGCCGGCATCGCCATCGGCACGGCCACGGCCTTGCCCGCCAGCGCCTTCGATACTCGCGCGCCGCTGGCCCAGGGCGGGTTCGGCGCCGGAATGACCATCCAGGGCGACAAGATCGATATCACCATCCAGGCGCAAGCCGGTTCCGATCCGCAGGCCATCGCCCGGGCCGTGTATGCGGCCATGGAACAACGCGACCGCGAAAAGGCGGCGCGCATCCGCTCGTCCCTGCGCGACCACGATTAACAAGGAAAAAACACCATGATGATGATTTTAGGAATGTTCGTGTTCAGCCTGCCGACGCTGGCGTATCACGAGCTGCAGCGGCAAACGGAATGGAAGCACGCCAGCACGGCGCGCGTGGGCCTGCGCGACGCGCACCAGTACGTGGGGCCCGGCGACGACACCATCACCCTGTCGGGCTGGGTGGCGCCGGAACTGACCGGCTCCCTGTACTCGCTCGATGCGTTGCGCATGATGGCCGACACGGGCAAATCGTGGATTTTGATCCAGGGCACGGGGCGCATACTCGGCTCCTACCGCATCACCAGCATGACCGAGGGGCGCAGCATCCTCGACGGCAGCGGCGGCGCGCGGCGCGTCGAGTTTTCGATTGCGCTCAAGCGCGACGACGACGGCGTGCTGGCCATGGTCGGCCTGGGCGACATCGGCGACCTGAAAAACATGCTCAGCGTCGACGGCATGACCAGCAGCATCGCGGGCGCGGCCAAGAATGCCGTGGGCAGCGTGGTGGGCAACGTGGTCGGCGGCATCACGTCGAAATATGGCGGCGTGGTCAGCGAGCTGAAAGACAAGATCGGCGGCAGCATCAGCGGCGCCATCGGCAACGCGGCGGACAAGTTCAAATGAGCGAGCATATCCCCGCCTTCAAGGTCAGCATCGAGGACAAGGATTTGACGGCCATCGTTTCACCGCGGCTAATCAATTTAACCTTGACCCTGTGCCGTGGCGACGAGAGCGACCAGCTCGACATTGCACTGGACGACAGCGACGGCAAGCTGGCCCTGCCGCCGCGCGGCGCGCAGATCGCCCTGGCGCTGGGCTGGCAAGCCACCGGCCTGGTGGACATGGGCAAGTTCACCGTCGACGAGGTGGAGCACAGCGGCGCGCCCGACACCATCACCCTGCGCGCCAGGTCGGCCAACCTGATCGACACCTTCAAGCAGCAACAGGAACACAGCTTTCACAAGACCACCCTGGGCGCCATCATCGAGGCCATCGCCTTTCGCAACGAGCTGGCCTCTAGCGTGTCGGCGCGCCTGCGCGACACCGCCATCGAGCACATCGACCAGACCCACGAAAGCGATGCGGCCTTCCTGCGCCGGCTGGGCAGGAAATACGACGCGGTGGCCACCGTCAAAAATGACACCCTGCTCTTCATCCCCATCAACCAGAGCCGCACCGCCAGCGGCAAGGCACTGCCGGTCATCGACATCACGCGCGCCCTGGGCGACGGCCACCGCTACCACAGCGCCGAAAGCGACGCCTACACGGGCGTGCGAGCCTTCTGGCACGACGAGCGCTACGCGCGCCGCCGCAGCGTCGTGGCCGGCGTGCCCGGCAACAGCAAGCGCCTGCGCACCACCTTCGCCAACGAAACGGACGCGCGCGCGGCGGCCGTCGCCGAATGGCAGCGCATCCTGCGCGGCCTGGCCACCTTTGAAATGAGCCTGGCCCTGGGCAACCCGGCCGTGTTCCCGCAATCGCCCGTGACCGTGCAAGGTTTCAAGCCCGAGATCGACGCCACCGAATGGCTATCGGTCAAGGTCACACACACCTTGGGCGGCAACGGCTTTACCACGCGCGTGGAGTTTGAAACGAAGACGGAAGCGGTGGAGGCCGAGCGTGAGGAAGAGAAAGACCCGGACGAAGGCATCACGGGCGTGGTGGCCAAATGGGAGGATGTGGCGGCGAAGAAGAAAAAGGCGGGGCAGGAGCAGGCTGGTGCTTCGGGCACGCTCAAGACGCTGGAGCATCTTTACAAGAGCAAGCAGGCCGCCAAGCGGGCAGCATTGCACACTTGGAAGCTTATCGAAGAAGTGCGGGACATCATCCGCGAGAACAGCGAGGAACCGTGGAAACCTTCGCACGCGGCATCCGGCGCAGAAACGGCATGAATTTGGGTGTTTACTTCCGCTCAAAGGCTGCTTTCGCCCTATTGAGGAAGATGAATTTTTTTCATCCAGATCACTCCTACGTTAGATGCGAGATGCCGAGCTCTTACGCTGTACAGTGTAGGAGCTTAGCATCTCGCGTAACCTGGACCAGCATGTGCGCGCCGGCGTACTCCTTAGGATCGTCTAAAAAGATTACGTGGCAAAAAAAGAAGAAATTGGCATCAACGGGAATTTTAAAAAAACCAAAATCTTCTGCAGAAGTCTAATCACGTTGTGACCGAGCCAGCTTAGCCTTACACTAGAGCATTATCGATCAAACAAAAACGTCATATCCTGACGCGGAAGCTTCGTTGAAAAAATTGCCCCTAAAGGTAGCTGAATGATTCCTTATCATACTTGGCGGTTGGATGTGTAGCCCCCACAAAATTGCGCCCGACTGGGTTGTGAAAGGATGCCACATCGAAGTAAATGGCATCGAACTCGCCTTGAGGCCAGATCACGAGGGCCGTGTAATGTTCAGCTCAGTATTTAGCGGCACAGCGGAAAACCTCGTTAAAGCTGCGATTAAGAAAGCAATGGAAATTTGTATAAAGGATCCTAAGATTAGACAGTCATGGATCGAGAAACTAGACATGGCGACAGTTTATATGCTCGCTGTCGATACTGAGGACTCCCTTGCACACTTAGCAAATGGTAGGATGTTCGAGTTCAAGTTACTCAAAATCGCAATTCAACGTTGGGCCTAGAAATGGCAAAAATACAAAATTTCTTGAAATCTGGAGAGCTGGGGCCAGTAGTGCTGAGCTCCAGCCCTACAGATGTACTGGACGAATGCGGTACGCCACACGAGACGTCTCGTAAGTTGAACCCCTTAATTTTGCGATATGGGGAAATTCAACTGACGTTTCTTCGCACTCCGGTTGCAAAGTCTCCTCGACTGCACGAAATTCAAATTTCGATGAGGCCTGAGTCTAAGGGATCTGATCGAACCAATGCCCCGTCATCGCCGCTCTTCTTGGAAGACATCACATTGTGGAGGGCAACTACTAGACCGGAATTCATGACGCTTGCGCGTAAAAGCGGGTGCTCCCTGATTGGCGAAGGATCCAGTCAAGTTGTGTTTGCCTCAGGCGTAATAGCGTCCTTCGAAAATGGCGTGCTTGATTCTTTGCGTCTTTCCAATAAAGAATCCACTCAGCGTCCTCCGCAGAAAATTTTAGATGAGCGAGAACCGAATCTTGCACAAATTCGGGATATGCTTGAAGAGTCATATAAAGCAAATAGCGTTGGCGCACGCAGAGCAGCGATGCTGATCCTATGGGCGGCGTTGGAAGCAATTTTGAGGCGAGCGGCATTGAGTCGCGGAAGTGCCGGGCGATCCAGTGTCGCTCCACACTCGCTTATTCGTGAACTCGCTGCCTCAGGTTTTCTTAGTCCCAGCCAGATGCGGCTGTTAGAAGAAGCTAGACAGATCCGTATGGCTGATGCTCACGGGCTAGCCCCGATCTCGCATCCTCCAATGCTTATGCAGGAATTAGCGGATTTGACCAATTATTTACTTAGTCGCACGGAAATCCACTGAAGATTACTTTCCGGTCAAGGTATGCCGCTGTCGATTGTATTTGACAGACTGAACCAAGACGCCTGCAGCGCTTCATTGTGGAGAATAAAAAATATGAGAAAACAAGTTTCACATATCTCCGAATGGAGGCTGTTGGTCGGTTGCTGCCAGTCTGCTCCAGTGTAAAAACTCAACCTAAGTAATGCTAAGAGATCCGTGACTTTGGCGAAAGTGGGCAACGTCGAGGCAATGAGGCGAGGTACTGCCGCCCGCTAATTGCGGCATTAGCGCCTAGCTCAAGGCACAAAATGCCGATGCGGCGGAGGGTTGTCGATTAAGAAGTGCTCCCACCGAAGAGAGGTCGGTTGCAGCCGGCCAGGTTGGACACGTTAGTCCGCATTTGAGACTTTGGGATGCTCGCTACGTTCTTTAGACCCGATCAATTCTTCAAGGTTCGGCACGATATTGGAGTCAAGTAGGTTCTGCATTCGCTGGCTCATATGGTGCTCGCTGGGAAGATCAATACCCTCTTGACGTGCCCATTCCCGCAACACACCAAGCAATACCATGCTGACGTTTTGACCGTCATCCATGTACTGGAGCAGGAAAGCCTTTAACCGTCCCCGTCCTTCATCGGAATGTAGGTCAAAACCGCCGGGCACGTCATCTAGCCGATGCGCGATGACGTTGCGGGAATGGAGGAAGCGATCCAACTGGCCGTCGAAGGTCGGATGCAGATCCAAACGCTGTCGCAGCGCTTTGAGCAGTTGCCCCAAAGTGGCTTTCGAATGCCGCTCAAGCAGCGTCTGAAGCTGTTCCACAGTCTGTAGTGGCTCGCCGTGCAATGGGAACGTCAGGCAAGTACTCATCAGGCGCTCGACACCCTGTCCCGCAATTACCGCAACGCCCAAGGTCTTCAGCACATCGTCCTGTACAGGCTTGTAGCCTGATTGCACTTCGTCTTTCATAATCTGGCCTCATCCAGAGAAACGCGCCCGAATGGCTGCGTCATAGCTTAGTTTAGATAGCTAACTCCACGTTGAGCTCACCCAAGTTGGTAGGCCATCAGAAGTTGCTGAAGCGCACTCGCATTTAATACCTCGCACTGTCTCAATTACAACACCGACGGTATATGCCTTGCCATTGAAGTAACATGAATTATTGACAATCTCATTGACCATGGAAGGCATCGTTTCGCATCTATGTTGCGGCCAGCAGCACGCAAAGAGCAAAGGCGCTAGAGCTGTAACTTTCCATCTAACTGCTGACCATACCAACGATAGCCTATCTTTCCGCCGCGCTTTACGTAGGTGATTTTTTTTTGCGACCAACGTTGATCGTTTGGGGAGCAGTAATATCGCCATGGATTTGCTGGCCAACTTTACCGTGGAAAACCATTTGCGTATTGCGCTCGACTGATCTGGAAGGTGGTGTAACTGCTGGCTCTGCAATTCCTTCTATAACACCTAGTACTCGTGCTTTTCCCCGCAAATCCAGGTGCCGATATCCCACCAACAACTCGTTCTCATCGTCAGTCAAAGAATTATTGGTCGGCACTCCAAGCATCACATACGAAATGTCGACCCCTACGCCTGCCAACGCGACCAGATAGCTAGCATCAGGCAAGGTCTTTCCTTGCTCATAGTTAATTTGAGCGAGTTTTTTCACGCCACCAATTGCCGCGAACGCTTCTTGTGTAAGACCCAAGCGTGTTCGCTCCTGCCTTAACCTATCACCAAAAATATTTTTATCCATACATCTATATTGAAAAGTATGTTTTGACATACTATAGTTACGCCATCCTGTAGCGATTACACATCATAACATTATGAAAAACGTATCCATAGCGAGGCGCACTGCCAAGGGCGTCACGACTAAGCCTCTTGGCGTCCGTCTGACATCGGACGAGGTGAATGAGGTCGAAGCCTACGCAGAAAAACTTGAGCGCTCCCGTGCCTGGTTTTTGCGTTTCCTGATCCTTCGCGGCCTCGCCGATTACAAGCGTGAACTCGCTTCCAAATCCATTCACTAAGGACAACGTCATGTACCCCGATGCAAAACGTATCCGCAGCCACCGCGTCATGCTGCGCCTGGACGATTACGAGCACCAGCTTGTTTCCTCGATTGCCAACTACCAGGGCGAAGAGCTTGCGGTGCTGGTGCGCCAGATCGTGATGCGTGAAGCCTTGGCCGTGATAGCCTTGGATGACGCCACTATCGACAGCGTACAGCGTCGCAGCGTTTAAACCGAGTCACTTTTGAGCAACTCTAAAGTTACAGAAAATGCCAGACCATCAAATTCACCTCAATGACGAAGAGCGCGCGGTGCTGGAACTCGTGCGCCAACGCCAGGGGCTGGCAAGTATCGATCAGGCGGCTGAATGGCTCGTCAAGTCGCGCTTACGCATACAGTCGAAAAACATGACGGGTCGCGGTCGCGCCCTGTACCAAGTGGAAAGAAAGCTGAAATGAGAGTCATCGGCCTGCCCTGCCCGCATTGCGAATACACCGTCCGCGCCGTCAAGAGCCGCACGATGTCCGCCATGTTCAAGGAAATCACCTACATGTGCCAGAACCCCGAATGCGGGCACTCCTTCGTGGCAGGCCTGGAAGTACTGCGCACCCTCTCGCTGTCCGCCATGCCCAAGCCGGATATCCGCATCCCGATGTCCCAACATGCGCGCGCGGCAGCCACCAGCCAGCTGGCCCTGGACCTGACTGCGGGCTGCTGATGGCTATCCCGATCCTCGCGCCGCCGTAACCCGGCCGCCGTAACTCCCCTCTTTTGCAGTGCCCTGCAGCGCTCCCTTTTGAGCGTGCGGGATTCGTTCAACCTGAAATAAGGAAAACCGATGGAAAACACGCTGCACGCCACCAGTCATGCCGGCACATCCATGGCATCAAGCACGATCCGCCCGACCTTGCAAAATTGTATTGTCCCCGTGGCACCGACGTGTTTTCTGCTGCAAGCCAGCGCGGGCATCGGCATCGCGGCGCTGACCTCCCGCATCCATGAGATTGCCAAGACCTATCACGCCTACGGCGCGGCCAATCTCACCTTCATCGTCAGCGATGCGCAGGGATTGGAGCGTGACGGCTTTTTCGCGCCGGCCAAGCAACGCGCCCTGGTCGGCAAGCTGCCCATTGAGGTGAACTACATTTTCGCCACTGAAGCGGGTTCCCGGCACTGCAGCGGCGCATCGCACACGCTTCCGTACTGGGCAGAACATTTTTTCAAGGCAGGAGCACGCTGATGCTGCGCCTGGCCAAGACCTGCGGCATCTGGCTGCTGTCGCTCCTGATCGTCATTGCCCCCGGCGTGCTGCGGGCCATTGGCTTCATCAAGGACTGAACCATGCCGGCGTCCCTTATCGACAATCACCTGTCCTTCCAGCCTGCCGCCGAAATTTTGGCCGCGCGCGACAAGGACATGCCGACGCCACCAGGCGCCGGGCATGCGCTGGCCGCCATCGCCGAAGCCAAGGCCCAGCTACGCAGCATCAAGCCGCGCAACCTGGCGCCCTTCATGGCCCAGGCATGGGGATTGTCGCCGCGCGGCGCGCGCCGTTCCGTGTTGATCGCCGCCGGCATGGACGCCGACCGCTGGGAATCGCCCATCCATTCATTTACCGAGGAAGAGCGCATCGAACTGCGCGCCGCCACCTCTGCCGCTATCCGTGTGTACGAAAGACTATTGAATGCAATCTAAACAAATCCTGCTGCCTGCCCCGCAGCGTCACGAAGCCTTTTTGCGCTCCGCCCAGTTCGCGCCCGAACTGGCCCGCATTCCCTACAAATGGCGTAACCGCGTCATCACGGCCGCCTTGGCCAAGATGGCCTGGTCGTCCTGGCATAAAGTCTATGAATCCGTCGCCACCAGCTTTGTGCGCCAGTTTGCCGAACAGTATGTGCCGGCCGGCGTCGACCTGTCGCAGAGCGATGCCGACATTGTGGCCACCGCCGAGCGTGCAGCGGCCGGCGTGAGCAAAATGCTGTGGATGGCCGTGTCCGACACGCACGCCCTGCAGATCATGGAAGACGAATGCGCCTCGTATGGCATCGAGCTGCCCGAGTTCGACGCGCTGGCCGACACCATCGCCCGCCTGGTGGACGCCCGCTGGTGGCGCCGCCAACTGCGCAAGCGCGTCAAGCGCGCCTTTGAAGCGGGCAATATCCGCCTGGGCTACGTGAACTATCGCGGCGAGCCCTACGCCAGCAACGACGCCGTTCTGTCGCGCCTTGCGCAAAACCGCCGCAATGCGGCAGCGCTGGCCGCCACCCTGGTGCAGAACGAGAATGGCCAGCAATTCAGCATCGCCGAGCTGGCCGAGAAGACCACTGCCAACAAGGCCATCCGGCGCGGCGAGCTGATGTTGCGCATCAACGGCTTCGAGCAGATCGCCCGCGAGTGCGGCGACCAGGGCATTTTCATCACCTGGACGTGCCCATCGCGCTTCCACGCCATGCAGCACAGCGGCAAGCCGAACGACAAGTTCGACGGTTCCACGCCGCGCGAGGCCAATGCGTATTTGGGCAAGATGACATCGCTGTGCCGCTCCGCACTGGCGCGCCGTGGCATCGGCCTGTACGGCTTTCGCATCGCCGAGCCGCATCATGACGGCTGCCCGCATTGGCATCTGCTGCTGTTCGTGCGTCCGACCGCGAAATACAAGACGGCCCACCTGCAGGACGTGGCCGGCCGCGCCATCCGAATCATGAAGCGCTACGCCTGGCGCGTGGACCGTGGCGAACCGGGCGCCTTCGCGCGCCGCCTGGACGTGAAGCGCATCGACTGGACCAAGGGCAGCGCCGCCGGCTATATCGCCAAGTACGTGGCCAAGAACATCGACGGCGTGGCCGAGCACAAGACGAAAGAAGGCTATGTCGTCACGGCGGACACCGAAGGCGACATCGAGCTGACGCCTTCGGCGCGCGTCGAATCCTGGGCCGCATGCTGGGGCATCCGCCAATTCCAACAATGGGGCGGCGCGCCCGTCACCGTGTGGCGCGAACTGCGCCGCATCGAAGAAAGCATGCTCAACGAAGCCCCGGCCGCCATGCGCCGCGCCTGGGACGCCGTGCAGAAGATCGACGGCGAAAAGCGCGCCTGCTGGGCCGAATACCTGCGCGCCCAGGGCGGCGCCCTGGTGCCGCGCAAGGAACTGGTCGTCACCCTGGCCAAGGACGAAAAGACCGTCATCGGCCGCTACGGCGAAACGCTGCGCACCACGCCCTACGGCGTGCGCTGCAGCGACCTCATCGGCGTGGTCTTCAAGTCCGTGCGCCATACGTGGACGCCGGTACAGGCCACAGGCGCGCGCGCGGTGGCTGTTGGGGTTGCCGTTCCTCGGACTCGTGTAAATAACTGTACGCACCCCGACCGCCCTGCCCCGGCCACGCCGCCGGCGGCGCCCGTGCCCAATCTGTCCGACGAGGCAAAAACAGCCCTGATTGCCGCCTGGGCGGCCGTCAACGCCTGCCCCTATCCCCGGCTGATCGTCCCCGACAACCCACCCCATGAAGGAAATGGCACATGAGCACCTATGCCGTGATCGTTCGCACGCAAACCGAACGCTTTGAATACGCCGCGATTGCCGCTTCCAGCGGCGACGCGATCCAGGCCGCCCTCGACCACTTCGGCGTGTGCGGCGTTACCGCCAAACTGAAAGGAGCACCGCAATGCTGAACACCCTGACCAATTCGCCGCGGCAAATCGCCCTGGGCGACCGCGTGACATTCGATACCGATGAAGGCTACCAAGCCGGCACCGTCAACGACCTGCGCCGCGATGTCGGCAATGGCGAGCTGCATGCGTGGGTGGAGCTGGACCACCAGTGGCCGGGCATGTTCCGCGCCGTGCCGCTGGGCGCCATCGAGGCGGTCAAGAAGGCAATCGCGCCCGTGGGGTGCCCAGCATGACGGCGGAACGCTCAGTACCGGCCGTGGCGGCCTTGTTCGTGCGCGCCAATTCGATCTACAAGACCATGCCGGCTGTTGACGCCTGGGATGCGGAACGCGACGCCCGCGCCTGGCCAGGTGGTGTGCCGGTGGTGGCGCATCCGCCTTGCCGTTCCTGGGGCACGCTGCGCCACCTGGCCAGGCCGCGCCCGGACGAAAAGGAACTCGCGGTGTGGGCCGTCGCCCAGGTGCGCAAGTTCGGCGGCGTGCTCGAGCACCCGAAGCGCTCGACCCTTTGGCCTCATTGCGGCTTGCCAGCGATCGGCGAGCGGGACAAATTTGGCGGCTGGACGCTGCCGATTTTCCAAAGCTCGTTTGGCCACCGCGCGGAAAAGGCCACCTTGCTGTACATCGTCGGCTGTGCGCCCGCTCAAATACCAGCTATGCCCATCGTCCTGGGCGACGCGTCGCATGTGATCGCCCCGTCCGGCCGCAACCGCGCCGGCGAGCGGCGCCGGAAAGGAGATCCGGGCTGGCGGCCGGAATGCGGCAAGGCGGAACGCGAGCATACGCCGCCCGAGCTGGCGCATTGGCTGGTGGCCCTGGCTCAACGCTGCGCGGTGCAAGCATAAGGAAATCCATATGAGCACGTTCCTGTCCATGGATGAGATCTGCGCCCTGACCGGCCGGAAGATGAAAACGAAGCAAATTGAGGCGCTGCGGAAGATGGGCCTCCCCTTTTGGGTCAACGCCATCGGGCGGCCGGTTGTCGCGGTCGCTGCAGTTGAGGGGCGCAAGGAAGCGCCACGGGAAAAAACATGGGTAATGCCAAGGATCAATAAAAATGGGTCGACGAAACACACGTAATTTGAATATGCCGCCGTGCATGCACCCGCGCACGCAGCGCAGCGGCAAGGTGTATTACTACATGTACACCAAGGACAAGCCGCGCAAGGAAATTCCACTTGGGCCCGACTTCATCCTGGCGCTGAAAAAATATGCTGAACTGAACATCGTGGTGGAGGTCATCGCCAACGCGACGTTCTCCGATGTCGAGAAGCGCTATCTGGTCGAGGCGGTGCCCAAGCTTGCCGCCAGCTCAGCCCGCATGTACCGCTCCGACATCAAGCACTTGCTGGCGGCATTTTCCGAGGCGCCGCTTGCGCAGATCAAGCCGATGCACATACGCCAGTTCCTGGACGATCGTGCAGACAAACCAACTACGGCGAATCGCTGCAAGCGCGTGTTTTCGACCATGTGGAACCATGCGCGCGGCTGGGGCTATACCGACCTGCCAAACCCATGCGAGGGCATACAGGGCCACTCCCTGCCCAAGCGCACCGTGTACATCACAGATGCAGTATTCGAGGCGGTATGGGGGCATGCGGGCGCCCCTTTGCGCGACGCCATGGATCTTGCCTACCTGACTGGCCAGCGGCCTGCCGACGCGTTGAAGATGACCGAAAGCGACATCATCGGTGGCTACCTGGTCGTAACACAAGAGAAAACCAAACAGCCCTTGCGCATCAAGGTTGTCGGCGAACTCGCCGCCTTGATTGAGCGCATCAAGGCACGCAAGGCGACACGCAGCATCGTCACTGCCGCGTTGCTGGTGAATGCCCACGGCAAGCGCCTGACGGGTCCGGCGCTGCGCTCGCAATTCGATGCAGCGAAAAAGCTGGCTGCCGAAAAGAATCCCGAATTGCTACCGGAGATCAAAAAATTCTGGTTCTATGACCTCCGCGCAAAAGCCGCCGACGACACCTCGGACCAACACGGAGACCAGGCGGCCAGCGATCTTTTAGGGCACGATAGCGTGAGGACCACGCAACGGCATTACCTGCGACGCGGGAAGATCGTCGAGCCGACGCGGTAAGCCGCGTTGCATGCCTGCTTACGCAGGGCCAAGCAAGGATGCGGAGATGAAGCCCTCGTTCGACAGCGCGTTGATGGCCCCGCGAAGCAGGTAGTTATTCGTAAAGCACATCGTGTACTGGCGTGCGCCAGGCTTAATGGGCTGCAACATCTTACCCTCCACCAGGCGCCTGATCTGGTAGGTGCGCTGAGCTGGATTTAGCCCAGGCATCACCTTGGCCAGATCGCCAGATTTTGCGGTGCCCAGCTTTACCACCTCAAGCAAAATCGCCTGCTCCTCATGCGTAATCAATTGCCGCTGGACCGAATAGGCAAGCGCGGGAATCAGGATTTTTTCCTTCAAGAAAGTGTAGTCGGTCAGCCGGTCCACTTTTTGCAGTTCATCCAGGATGCCTTGCAAAACGTAAGTGCACCAGCGATCCAGGCTTTCATCTGTTCCCTTGTCCGCGCATGAAAGCATCGCATAGTAGCGCTCGCGGTCATTGCAAAAAACAGCGGTCGGGTTCAACACCCGTCCGCCGGTCTTGACGTTGAAGCCGTACTTGATCAGGAGAGCATAGGTCATCAAACGCACGACGCGCCCATTGCCATTGCTAAAGGGATGGACCCAACCAAAACGATGGTGTGCCAAGGCAACCTTGATCAAGGCATACTTGGGAGGATCATCTCGATTGATGAACCCCATCAGCTCTTCCATGTAACCAGGTACAAGGACAGGATCTGGCGGAAGGTGGTCTGACTTCGCAATGCGGACCGCTCCCGTTCGATATGCGCCAGGCGTGCGGTCGCCCTCTCTCTCCAGGTCATGCACTGCCAGCGCGTGCAGCTCCCGGATGAAGTGTTCCGAGACCGCAGAATTCGGCGTCACCACATCCTCGATATATTGCATCGCCTTTTCGATGTTGGAGATCTCGCGCACCTGGTCGCTATCGTTCGTGCCCCCTTCCACCGAAGTCTCGACGTAGTCTGCAAGAGTCGTATGGTTGCCCTCGATTCGCGCAGACCCGAGGCTTTCCAGCATGTGGAAAATATGCTTGAGCTGGAAGAAGGTTGACGCGGGCGTTGTGCCCCCAAGTTGCAATCGCCGCAAGTGTTCCAGTTCCGTGAGAACATCGACAAGTGGTGAGTCGAACGACGGATTTAAAAGTTTCAGGTCAAAGTGTTGGAAGTCTGGCATAGCGATCCTGCTTTTCTTAAATGGCGCAAAAGATTAAGTTGAATTTTCAAGATAATACACCTAAAAATCATATACTTACGCGTCATCGCTGAATATCACATATGTAATAATCCAAACTCACAAGTCAAGACATCTAAAATTCCGGGTAGGATTGTGGCTTTTAATGCAAGTTTCTCATCCGCGAACAGATGGAGAAATTGCTTATACAACAATTGAAATGAGTGAAATTTATTGCACAAACGGCAATCCAACCATGGCCCTGAAAAGCTCGCCTGAGCGCCTTTTGTGGAGCAATTTTTGCTTTGTGGAGCGGCGAAAACAGTTTTTCGCCGTTTTTCATTGGAGCGGGTGAAGGGAATCGAACCCTCGTCGTAAGCTTGGGAAGCTTCTGCTCTACCATTGAGCTACACCCGCGAAGCCTGCATTTTACGCGGGATGGCGAGTACTTGGCAAATTTGTGAAGTGCCGCGCATGGCTGCGACGTCCTCTTCAGGACCTGGACCATATGGCAAACATGGATATCGTTTTCAACGATCAGGTCTTTGGACTTCCGGTAGTTGACCAGCATTCTGTCGGCTCCGCCTGAGCAGCTCGGGACCTGGCTTGCCCCGCTAGTTCAGCTTTACAACGGCAATTGTTTCTCTTACATGTTTTATATCCTCAGTCCTGGCATAGTTTCAACGCATCCTGCCACTGCGGCAATCCGCAGAAGGCCTTCTTCAACCGTTCCGAAGACAGCACCGAATTGGCAGGCCGCCGTGCGGGTACCGGGTAGGCTTGCGCGAGTATCGGTCTGAGACGCGGCTTCTTGGCAATCGAGGCATGTGCCATGATCGCCTCAGTGAAGCCGAACCAGCTGGTTTGTCCTTGTGCCGTCAAGTGATATAAACCAGAGCGTTTGTCCCACCACGCTTGGCGGTTCGTGGCAACGACGCTTTGCGCCACGATATGCGCGGTGGTGTCGGCGATGGTGCGGCTCCAGGTGGGTGCACCGACCTGGTCGGAAACGATACTGAGCTCGTCGCGCTCCTGCGCCAGGCGGAGCATGGTCAGCAGAAAGTTCTTTCCATGCATGCTGTAGACCCAGCTGGTGCGCAGGATCAGATGCGGGATGCCGGCTGCCTGGATCGCCTGTTCGCCGGCCAGCTTGCTACTGCCGTACACATTGACAGGGCACGTCGGATCGGTCTCGACATAGGGACCGTTTTTCGATCCATCAAAGACATAATCAGTGCTGTAATGAATCATTGCAGCACCTAATTTTTTTGCTTCCTCGGCCATGACAGCCGGCGCCTCGCCATTGATGCGCATGGCCAACTCTGGCTCGCTTTCCGCTTTGTCGACGGCGGTGTAGGCGGCCGGGTTGACGATCAGCGTCGGCTTGAGGCGGCGGATCATGTCGCGTACCTGGGTCAAATCGGCCAGATCCATCTGCCTGCGGTCGAGCGCGATGATTTCTCCCAGGCCTTGCAGGCTGCGTTCCAGTTCGTAGCCAACCTGGCCGGTTTTTCCTGTAATTAAGATACGGATCATAATTGTTCCAGTGAATGCGGCACGGCTGTCTTGCCGTGCTCAGGCAAAGACGTCGGCATGGGCCAGCAACGTCGCGGCTTTGTCCTTGCCCGACAAGAGCGGTTCGCCGTCCAGCGGCCAGTCGATGCCGATTGCCGGATCATTCCACAAGATACTACGCTCAAATTCCGGCGCCCAGTAATCGGTGGTTTTGTACAAAAATTCAGCGTTGTCGCTGGTTACCAGGAAGCCGTGGGCGAAGCCTTCGGGAATCCATAGCTGGCGTTTGTTGGCAGCCGACAGCACCACGCCGACCCAGCGACCGAAGCTTGGCGAATTTTTACGCAGGTCGACAGTGACGTCGAATACTGCGCCGGCGGTGACGCGCACCAGTTTGCCTTGCGGCTGCTGGATCTGATAATGCAGGCCGCGCAACACCCCCTTGGCCGACTTGGAATGATTGTCTTGCACGAAAGAGCGCGTAACGCCGGTCAGTTCGGCAAAGCGCTTCTGGTTAAAGCTTTCATAGAAAAAGCCGCGGTCGTCACCGAATACCGTCGGTTCGAGTATCAATATGTCAGGTATGGCTGTGGTCTGGATTTGCATGGTATATCGGTATCGTATGAACTAGGTGGAAAGCGCAGCGCACCTCAGAATATTTTGTCGTCGAGCAAACGCAACAGATATTGACCGTAGGCGTTTTTCTTCAACGGCCGGGCTAGCTGCTCCAGTTTGGCGGCATCGATATATCCCTTGCGGTAAGCGATTTCCTCGGGGCAGGCAACTTTCAAGCCCTGGCGGTTTTCAATGGTAGCGATGAATTGGCCCGCTTCCAACAAGGATTCATGGGTGCCCGTATCAAGCCAGGCCATGCCGCGGCCCATCAATTCGACGTTCAATTGGCCGCGTTCCAAGTAGGCGCGGTTGACATCCGTGATTTCCAGCTCGCCACGCGCAGAAGGCACGATACTGGCGGCGATGTCGCAGACCTGGCTGTCGTAGAAATACAGGCCGGTGACGGCGTAATTCGATTTTGGCTTGAGCGGCTTTTCCTCGATGCTGACGGCGTGACGTTGCGCGTCGAAATCGATCACGCCATAGCGTTGCGGATCGGTGACATGGTAAGCGAACACGGTCGAGCCGCTGGTGCGTGCCGAGGCTACGCGCAACTGCGTTTCAAAGTCATGGCCATAATAGATGTTGTCGCCCAGAATCAGGGCCGATGGCGCATTGCCGACAAATTCTTTGCCAATGATGAACGCCTGTGCCAGGCCATCCGGCGTGGGTTGCACGGCGTAGCTGAGTTTGATGCCCCACTGGCTGCCGTCACCCAGCAACTCCTGGAAGCGCGGCGTATCTTGTGGTGTGGAAATGATCAGGATGTCGCGTATGCCAGCCAGCATCAGCGTGGTCAGCGGATAGTAGATCATCGGCTTGTCATACACGGGCAGCAGCTGCTTCGACACGGCCATGGTGACAGGGTACAGGCGCGTGCCGGAACCGCCTGCGAGGATGATGCCCTTGCGTTCGATGGCGTTTCCCATTATTGCTGCTCCTCGGCTGTGTCGCGTGCCGCGTAATTTTTCTCTACCCACTTCAGGTAATCGCCCGACTGCACATCACGTACCCAGACCTGGTTGTCCATATACCACTGGACGGTCTTGCGGATGCCAGTGGCGAAGGTTTCGGCCGGCTTCCAGCCCAGTTCGCGCTCGATCTTGCGCGCGTCGATGGCATAGCGACGGTCGTGGCCTGGGCGATCCAGTACGTAGGTGATTTGTTCGCGATAGCTGCCGGACGCCTTGGGATCGAGCGTATCGAGGATGTCGCACAAGATATGCACGACTTCCAGATTGGCCATTTCATTCCAGCCGCCCACGTTGTAGACCTCGCCCAGGCGTCCCGCTTCCAGGACGCGGCGGATCGCCGCGCAATGGTCGCCCACGTACAGCCAGTCGCGCACTTGCATACCATCGCCATAGATAGGCAAGGCCTTGCCGGCACGGGCATTGCTGATGATGAGCGGAATCAGTTTTTCCGGGAAATGGAAGGAACCATAGTTGTTAGAGCAGTTGGTGGTAAGCACCGGCATGCCATAGGTATGGAAATACGCGCGCACCAGATGATCGGACGCCGCTTTCGATGCCGAATAGGGACTGTTGGGCGCATACGGCGTCGTTTCCGTAAATGGCGGGTCGTTCGGTCCCAGGGTGCCGTACACCTCGTCGGTCGAGACGTGCAGGAAACGGAAGCCGTCCCTGGCGTCGCCTGTCAGGCCAGACCAGTAAGCACGTGCGGCCTCGAGCAGGCTGAAGGTGCCGTTGACGTTGGTGGTAATGAATTCGCCGGGGCTATGGATCGAGCGATCGACATGGCTCTCTGCGGCAAAATGCACGATGGCACGGGGCTGGTGTTCGGCCAGCAGGCGGGAGACGTGGGCAGTATCGCAAATATCGCCGCGTACGAAGATATGCCGCGGGTCTTGCTCCAGACTGGCCAGATTGCTGAGATTGCCAGCGTAGGTCAGTTTGTCAAAATTGATTACAGGCTCATCGTTGAGCGCCAGCCAGTCTCTTACAAAGTTGGAACCGATGAAGCCGGCGCCACCAGTCACTAAAATCATATTACTTTCCTTTGCTCACTTGAACGAATTCACAGGCGTTCCCGAGTGTGCAATCGTCGATGGACGACCTGACTGAACGTACTACTGCGACAGAGTATTATGTGTTTGATATTTTTTTTTGAATATTATGATACTCTCATTCGGGATTAATATGCGCAATCTTTCTTGAAGATGGCGTTAACCGTTTTCAGTAAAATAAAGACCCATTCTTGACATACCTGGCATCCTCAATGCCAGCGTGGCGCGCGACGATTTTAATGAGAGCGTGAATTAATCGGCCAGCGCTTCCAGGCGCTCGCGCACCTGGTTCAGATCCGTCTCGCGCATGCGCGCCGCCGTCTGGCGCAGGGATTTTTCCGCGCCGGCCACGCCGGCCGCCGAGGCCATCGACAGCCAGATATACGCCTGCTGCAAATCGAGCGGAGCGCCCTGGCCGCTTGCGGCCATCAGGCCCAGATTCATCTGCGCCCGCGCATGGCCCTGGCGCGCGGCCAGCGCATACCAGTCCCAGGCAGCGGCATAGTCCTGCGGCACGTCCTGGCCATTGTCGTGCCGCAGGCCCAGCGCAAACTGGGCCAGGCTGTGGCCCTGGGCGGCGGCGCGGCAGTAACAGGCGCATGCCTGCTGGCTGTCGGGTGCAGGACCATCGTCGCGGTCGTGCAAGACGCCCTGCATGTATTGCGCCGGCGCGTAATCCTGCTCGGCGGCGCGGCGGTACCATTCCAGCGCCAGCGACAGATCCTGCGGCACACCCTGGCCATGCTCATAGCGCAGGCCCAGGTCGAACTGCGCGCGCACATGTCCCTGGTCGGCCGCCTTGCGGTACCAGAAGATGGCTTCCTGCGCATCGGCAGGCACGCCCTGTCCATGCTCATGCAGCAGTCCCAACTGATACTGCGCGGCGGGGAAGCCCTGCTCGGCGGCCTGGCGGTAAAACGCTTGCGCCTGCGCGTAATCGTGGGCGCCATGTTCATGATGCAGGCCCAGGTTGTGCTGGGCCGCCGCATGACCCAGTCCCGCCGCCTTGACATACCACTCCAGCGCCGCCTGTTTATCGCAAGGCACGCCCTGGCCATTGTCGTAAATCAGGCCCAGGTTGAACTGCGAACTGGCGTGGCCCTGCTCGGCTGCGCGCCGGTACCAGCTGATCGCCTGCCGGCTGTCCTGCGGCAGCACGTCGCCATTTTCATAGCGCAGCGCCAGGTTGAACTGGGCCGGCGCATAACCCTGCTCAGCGGCCTTGCGCATCCAGGCCGTCGCCTGCTGGCGATCCTGGCGCACGCCCTGGCCATTGTCGTAGCGCAGGCCCAGGTTGAACTGCGCACGCGCATAGCCCTGTTCGGCCGCCTTGCGGTACCAGGCGATGGCTTGCACGAAGTCCTGCGGCACGCCCTTGCCATTGTCATACATCATGCCCAGGTTGTTTTGCGCGCCCGCGTCGCCCTGCTCCGCCGCGCGGCTGAACCACAGCATGGCTTGCCCGCTATCTTGCGCGAGTCCCTGGCCCTTGGCATACAGCCAGCCCAGGTTGTACTGGGCCGCCGCGTAGCCCTGTTCGGCCGCCTGCTGGTACCAGTGCGCCGCCTGCGCAAAATCCTGCGGCACGCCCTGGCCCTTCTGGCACATCACGCCCAGGTTGTATTGCGCATGCTCGAGTCCCTGCGCGGCAGCCAGGCCGTACCAGTGCAGCGCCAGCGCATAGCTTTGTTCGATACCCTGGCCATTGAAATACATGAAGCCCAGGCTGTGCTGGGCGTTCGCATTGCCTTTCTCGGCCAGTCCTTTCAGGCGCAGGTAGTCAGCCGTGTAATGAGCAGCCGTGTAGCGGGGATCGGCAAGCGACACGGTCAAGCCTCGATGGTCAGCGTCGGGGACGGCGCGGGGGCGGCATCGGCGATCAGGCGGTTCTGCTCCTGCAGCACGCCGATAAAACTGCCCAGCGAAATGGGCCGGTGGTACAGATAGCCCTGCATCGTGGTGCAGCCCTTGTCCTGCAGGTAGCGCGCCTGCCCTTCCGTCTCCACACCCTCGGCGATCAGGTGCAGGCCCAGGCCGCGCGCAATCGAGATGATGGCCAGGATGACGGGATAGTGTCCGTGCTCGTCGTGGATTTCCTTCACAAACGACTGGTCGATCTTGATGGTGTGGATGGGGAAGCGATGCAGGTACGACAGCGAGGAATAGCCGGTGCCGAAATCGTCGATGGCCACCGACACGCCCAGCTGGCACAGCTTGTTCAACTGCTCGATCGCGTACTGCGGGTTGCGGATGCAGATGTTTTCCGTGATCTCGACCTCGATCTTTTCCGGCGCGATGCCGTAGCGCGTCAGCGCGCCGCGCATCTTCTCGAAAAAGTCGCCCCGGTCCAGGTATTGCGGCGACAAATTGAGCGACAGGCGCACGGCTTCGCCGCCAGCCGCGTTCCACTGCACCAGGTCGCGGCACAGGGCGCCCAGCATCCAGTCCGAGATCGGCAGCATCAAGCCGTTTTCCTCGGCGAACGGCAGGAATTCGCCGGCCGTCAGCAAGCCCCGCTGCGGGTGGTTCCAGCGCATCAGGCCTTCGGCGCCAACGATGCGGCCCGTCATCACGTCCACCTGCGGCTGGTAATACATCTCCAGCTGATTCAGCTCCAGCGCCTTGCGCAGGCTCTGCTCGAGCGCGATCTTCTGGTGCGACACGTCGAGCATGGACTCGTGATAGAAACTGTGGCCGTTCTTGCCCAGCGCCTTGACCTGGTACATGGCGATGTCGGCGTGGCGCAGCAGCTCGTCGATGGTCTCGCCGTCGCCCGGATAGATGGCGATGCCGATGGAGGCTGAAATATGCACCTGGTTGCCATCGAGGTCGAACGGCTGGTGCAGGCATTCGAGGAATTTGTCGGCGATCAGGCGCGCATCCTGGCGGTCGCGCAGTTCCGGCAGCACGATGGTGAATTCATCGCCGCCCTGGCGCGCCAGGGTATCGCCGCGGCGCAGGCAATCCTTCAGGCGCAGCGCCACCTGCTGCAGCAGCTCGTCGCCCTTCACGTGCCCCAGGGTGTCGTTGACCAGCTTGAAACGATCGAGGTCGATGAACATCACGGCCAGTTCCGTCAGCTTGCGCCGCGCCTGGATGACGGCCAGCCCCAGGCGGTCCTTGAACAGCATGCGGTTCGGCAGGTCCGTCAGGATGTCGTGATAGGCCTGGTAAGAGATGACTTCCTCGGCGCGCTTGCGGTCGGTGATGTCGCGCGCCACGCCGTAGGTGCCGAAGTACTCCTGCTTTTTCGCTTCCTGATCGTGGCCGTGCATGCCGATCGAGTTGAGCGGAATCGTCATCAGGGTGTTGTTGAAGGTCCGGTCGCTGCCGCTGCCGCTATGGCACTTCAGGCGCAGTTCCACATTGCGCGAGGCGCGCTCGTCGAGGCGGCGCTCGTTGAAGGCATAGCGCGCCCGCTCCTGGTCTTCATCGTGCACGAGAATCGAGTAATGGCTGCCGATCAGCTCTTCGCGGCTAAAGCCCAGCAACTGGTGCACCCGGTCGTTGATGAAGGTGATGCGGCCTTCGTGGTTGAGCGTATAGATGATGTCGGGCGAGCTGTCGACCAGGTAGCGGTACATCTTTTCCGAGTTTTCCAGCTGCAGCGCGATGCGCTCGTTCTCCAGGGCCAGCTGGCTCTTTTGCAGCGCGTTCTCCACCGTCTTGAGCAGCTCCTCGCGGCTGTAGGGCTTGCGCAGATAATCGTAGGCCCCGCGTTTGAGGGCGCCGATGGCCGCCTCGATGCCGACGTCGCCGCTCATGACGATCACGTCGCCCTCGATGCCGCGCCGGTTGATGTGGTCCATGATTTCATGGCCGCTCATGTCGGGCAGGCGCAAGTCGAGCAGGATCAGGTCGAAGCGCAGTTTCGACAACTGCGCCAGCGCCTCGCTGCCGCAGGTGGCCGTGTGCAGCTGGTAGCCGCGGTCCTTCAGCAATTCGTGGAGAGAGGCGAGCAGGCGGGGCTCGTCGTCGACCAGCAAAATGCGCGGGCTGTTTTCCAGGTCAAACGGAATGGCGGAGGAGTTCATGGACGTTACGAAGACATGGCGGTATTGCCGGGCGAGGGCAGCGCGGCTGCAGCGCTTGCCGGCAAGGGAATGGGCAGTAAAATTTCAAACGAGGTGCCGGACTTGCTGCTGCGGCAGCCAATCACGCCATGCAGGCGCGTGACCAGGTCATGCACGATGGACAAGCCCAGGCCGTGATGCGCGCCTGCCTTGCTGCTGCGCACGGGGGAAAACAGATTGGCCAGCACGTCCGGCGCCAGGCCGGCGCCATTATCGCTGACGCACAGCTCCAGGTACAGGCGGCGGTCGCGGTTCACGTGGCCACGGTTCGCCACTTCGATGCGCCCGCCATCAGGCAGCGCTTCGACGGCGTTTTTCAGCAGGTTGAGCAGGATTTGCTTGAGCATGTCGGCATCGGCCTCCACCTCGCATGGCGCGTCCTGCATGCGCGTGACCACCTCGATCTTCGGCGGCAGGAAGTCGGTGGCGCGGAACAGGCGCAGCACATCGTCGACCACGCGCGCGCAATCGGTCACGCCGCTGGCAGCCGCCGGCTGCAGATCGGCCAGGCCGCCGATCAGCTGGCCGACCCGGTCGATTTCCTCGTTCAGGATCGCCATTTCGCCCGACACCGGCTCCTGCTTCTCGAGCTTGTGATCGAGCACGCTCAGATAGTTCTTGATGATGGACAGCGGGTTATTCACTTCGTGCACGACGCGGCGCGACGCGGCGCGGTATTCCTCGGTCACGTGATCGAGCTGGCGCCGCGCCAGCCCGCGCGCGCTGATGGCCGTTTCCAGCGCCGTGGCGGCCTGGTTGGCATACGCGCGCAGAAAACCCTCGCGCTTCTGGCAAGCGGGAATCTGCCACGCCGCCACGCCGCCAATGAGCACGCCCAGGCTGCGCTGGCCCGACGCCAAGGGCACGCAGACCAGGCTGTCGGTACCGAGAATGCGGAACAGCTGCTCCTCGACGATGCCCAGCGCCGGCATGTCGCGTTTCAGGAACGCCAGCTGGCACTCCAGCGCCGAGGCGGCCAGGAGGCCGCCCTTGGCCAGCGGGATCGAGAAGCCGGCCAGGCGCTGCTGATGTTCGCCCGCCGCCACGCCGACGAGCGCATGGCCGGTGGGGTTTTGCAGCAGGATGACGGCGGTGTCGAAATCGAACAGAATGCGCGCCGAGCGCGTGATGGCTTCGAGCAGGCTGCTCTCGCCCTGCTGCCGGGCGAAGGTCTGGCCCACTTCGGACACCAGCACCATATTGCGCACTTCGTCGGACAGGCGCCGCTGCACCGGATCGACGGCTGGCGGCGCATAGGCGGGCGGCGTGGCGATATCGTCCGCGCCGGCCAGGTCGATGCCCAGGTGCTGCGCGGCCTGCTCCACCTGGCGCGCGACGCTGCCGGCCAGCTCGTCCAGTGTCTCGACGTCCAGCGCGCACAGGCTTGCCGCCTGCGTGATCGACTCCGCATCGTCGGCATGGCAGCACAGCAGGTGCGCCAGGCGCACGATGCGGATCAGGGGATGGCTCGCTTCCAGGCGCGCCAGCGGCTCATGGTGATACAGCACGCTGTCGGCCAGGAAGGAATCGAGATGCCAGCGCTCGATCAGCCAGGCGCCCGCTTCGGCATGCGTGATCTGCAAGGTACGCTGCTCCACCGCGCACAGGGCGGCATCGTCGCGCGCCGTGAAATTGAACGCGTATTCCTTCGGCGCCGTGGCCAGCAGGGCCAGGCGGCCCACGTTGTGCAGCAAGCCGGCCAGATATGCTTCCTCGACGTGCGGATAGGCCATGGCCTTGGCCAGCGCGCGCGCCATGACGGCGGCCGACAGCGAACTTTTCCAGAAGGCGCGCAAATCCGTGCTGCCGGAATGGGGAAAGCTGTTGAAGGTCTGGAAGACGGATTCGCTGATGACCAGGGTCTTGATCATGTCCGTGCCCAGCGACACGAGCGACTGTTCCAGGCTGACGACCTTGCTCTGCCGATGGTAGGCCGAGCTGCTGGCCACGCCGAGGATCTTGCTGGTCATGCCCGCATCCTTGGCGATCAGCGCGGCCAGCTCCGGCATGCCGGCATCGTCGGCCTGCAGGTGGGCGATCAGTTTGAGGAGGATCTGCGGCATGGCCGGCAGGCGGGCAATCAGCAGGCGATTGCGAATATCTTGATCAGATTGATGCATCGTATCAGGCATTGCCGGTTTGAAAAGGAAGAGCGCTCAGCAGCGAAGCGCGGCCACGTTCAGAGGAATCCTCCACTCCTGTAACCCAAAAAATGTCGCCTGAGAGGATGCCGGGAAAAGCAGTCATCTTATCATAAGCGCCGGATATTACTTGCAATATAGAAAATTAAGTTGAAATAAATCCAGCGTTCTGCGATGGAAACTTATGCCTTGAAGGAACCCAGCAAACGGTGGCGGAAGCGCCGCGATATCAGCCACAGCGCCAGCGCCAGGCCCGTAAACGCCAGCTGGCCCGACGCCAGCCACAGCACGGAACCGGACAGCAGCGGCGAGATCACGCCGGCCACCACGGCGCCCAGCAAGGTGCTGGCAAACGACTGGCACGAGGCCACCGTGCCGCGGATGTGCGGGAACAGGTCGAGCGCCAGCAGGGTCGCGCCCGGGCCCACCAGCGACATGCCGAAGGTATAGAAGAACAGGGGCAGCACCGACCAGGGCAAGGAGGGCGGCAGGAACAGGTGATACACGACATTGACGCTGGCGGCGCACAGCAGGAAGGCAAAGCCGATGCCGATCTGGCGCGCGAACGTGACCTTGCCGGCGATGCGGTTGGCCGCCGCGGCGCCCATGAAGATGCCGCTCACGCAGGGAATGAACAGCCAGGCGAATTGCGATGGCCCCAGGCCCAGCTGCTTGGGCAGCATTTCCGGCGCGGCCGTGATGAACAGGAACAGGCCCGCGAAATTGAGGGCGACGATGCCGGCCTTGATGTGGAACAGCGGCGAGCGCAGGATCTGGCCATAGCTCGACGCCAGGAAGCGGGGATTGAAGGGCTGGCGCTTTTCCATCGGCAGGGTTTCGGGCAGGCGCCAGTAGCAGAACGCCAGCAGCACCACCGTGTAGAAGGCGAGGAACAGGAAGATCGAGCGCCAGTCGAACCAGATGACGATCCAGCCGCCGAGAATCGGCGCCACGGCCGGCGCGATGGAAAAGATCATCGTCACCAGCGACAGCAGCCGCGCCGCCGCCGCATCGGCATACAGGTCGCGGATGATGGCACGGCTGATCACCACGCCGGCGCCGGCCGAGACGCCCTGCATGATGCGGAAGAACCACAGGTAATGCACCGTGTGCGCCGAAGCGCAGCCCAGCGAACCGATGGCAAACATCAGCAGCGACACGAGAATGACGTTGCGCCTGCCGAAGGTATCCGAGATCGCGCCATGCCACAGCACCATGCCGGCAAAGGCCAGCATGTAGAACGTCAGCGACTGCTGCACTTCCAGCGGCGACGCCTGCAGCGAACCCTGGATCGCGCCAAACGCGGGCAGATAGGTATCGATCGACAGGGGACCCAGCATCGACAGCCCGGCCAGCATCATCGCCAGCGCACCGCGGCTCAGCGGCGCCATGTGGCTCGGTGTGGGAGGCGGAACGGGCGTGACCGGGTCGG
Source organism: Janthinobacterium aestuarii (assembly GCF_046113285.1). Lineage (NCBI taxonomy): Bacteria > Pseudomonadati > Pseudomonadota > Betaproteobacteria > Burkholderiales > Oxalobacteraceae > Janthinobacterium > Janthinobacterium aestuarii. The sequence continues at coordinate 522,821 of NZ_CP142524.1, read as the reverse complement.
GCGGCACATCGGCCGGAGGGGTGGGAAACATGGCGGATCCAAAGTGGCGCGCGGACCGGTTGCGGTCCGCGCGAGGTACTGCGTTACTACAGACGTCTACAGACGCCAAAATAGCTGATAAAACCGTCGCGAGCGGAAGGGAGAGCTGGCCGAGAAGCGCAGCCGTACACGAGTACGGCGAGCATCACAGGCCGCCTATGCCGACGCGCAGCAGGTTTGATCAGTTATTTTTTGGCTTGGCTTCTTCGCGGCGGTTGTAGCCGGCGACCATATCAAAGCGGAACAAACGGCATTCCAGCGCACCGTTGAAGAATGGCGTCTTGCGCGCTTCCTTCAGACGCAGCAGCTTGGGCAGGCCCAGGTCGGCCGTGAACAGGAACACGGTCCAGCCGGCGAAACGCTGCTTCAGGGTCGTGCCCATGGCCGAATAGAACGACGTCGACAGTTCATCTTCCGGGATGGTGCTGTCGCCGCGCACGCCGATACGCTCGCCGTACGGCGGGTTGGTCAGCATGATGCCCGGCACGTCGCTCGGCGGCTTGACTTCCTGCGCCTCGATCTGTTTCAGGGGCACGTCGAAGCGCACGCCGGCGCAACGCAGGTTATGGCGCGTCATGGCGACCATGTCGCCCGAGATATCGCTGCCGAAAATGGTCGGTTCGGCCGGCAGCGGATTGACCTTGATGGCGTTTTTCATGGCATTCCACGGCGCCGGATCGAAGTCGTGGAAGTTTTCAAACGCGAACTGGCGCGAGGCGCCCGGCGGTATCCCTTGCAGCATCTGCGCCGCTTCGGCCAGGATGGTGCCGGAACCGCACATCGGGTCGAACAGCACCATGCCAGGCTTCCAGCCCGACACGCGCAGCAGGCCGGCGGCCAGGTTTTCGCGCAGCGGCGCGTCGCCCGTCTCTTCGCGCCAGCCGCGCTTGAACAAGGCTTCGCCCGAGGTGTCGAGATAGACGGTGAAGGTATGCGCGTCGAGGAAGCCGACGATGCGCATGTCCGGCGTCTTGGTGTTGACCGATGGACGCTCGTTGAACTGGTCGCGGAAGCGGTCGCAGATCGCATCCTTGATTTTCAATGTCGTGAATTCCAGGCTGCGCAGCGGCGATTTGACGGCCGTGACGTCAACGCGGATCGTGTGGTGCACGCCGAACCAGTCTTCCCAGGATTGCGCCAGGGTCAGGTCGTAAATATCGTTTTCCGTCTTGTAGCCGGAATGGGCCATGCGCATCAGCACGCGCGAAGCGATGCGCGAATGCAGGTTGATGCGGTAGGAATCGAGCAGGTCGCCGGAGCAATGGACGCCGCCCGGCACCTGGTTGTGCACCTTCATGGTCGCACTATCCTGAGCGATCTCGCCCAGTTCCTCGGCCAGCGCCGCTTCCATGCCGCGCGGGCATGGGCAAAAATATGAAGCCATGGTGTACCTTTTATCCGTTAAAAAACAATTAACTAAAAATTTCAAAACTTGTCGGATTACGCGCGCAGCGCCAATCCGACCTACATCCAATATCTTGCGCAGGTCGGCGCAGGTCGACGTAGGTTGGCGTAGGTCGGCTTAGCCCGCCAGGGCGTAAGCCGACAAACACCGCTGCCGACTGAGCTTGTCGGATTACGCGCAAAGCGCTAATCCGACCTACATTGACATCTTTCCATAATTATTTCGCCAGCGCGCGCTCGACAAAATCGAGGCGGTCCTGCCCCCAGAACCCTTCGCCATCGACGATGTACCACGGCGAGCCGAACACGCTGGCGGCCGTGGCCGCTTCCGTGTTGGCGTCGTATTCCGCCTGCACGCTGGCCGTCTCCGACGTTTTCAGCAACTGGCGGCCGTCGAAACCGGCGTCAAACGCGATCTGTACCAGGGTTTCTTCGTCGCCGATGTTGCGCTCCTCCGCCCACAGACCGCGCATGATGGCGTGCGCCAGCTTCAGCGACGCTTCCACGCCATGCGCCAGGCGCGTGGCGATGATCAGCTTGGCCGACGCTTCCGGCGACACGGGGAAGAACTTCGGCTGCAGGGTCAATGGCACCTGCAAAAAGGCGGACCAGCGCGCCAGTTCGGCCAGGCGGTACGCCTGGCGCTGCGGTGCGCGCTTGGCCAGCGGCAGGCCGCCCGAGACGCTGAAGACCTTGCCCAGGTCAAAGGGACGCACGTCGATCTGTGCGCCCGTCTTCGCGGCGATGGCCATCAGGCGCGCATGCCCCAGGTAGGTCCATGGCGAGTGGGGCGCAAAAAAATACTGCACGACTTTGCTCTGGCTTGCACTCATTTCGACTCCCTTAGAAAGGCTTGACCACGACCAGCACGACGACGGCCAGCAGCATCACCACCGGCACTTCATTAAACCAGCGGAACCAGGTGTGACTGCGCTTGTTGAGACCTTTTTCAAACTTGCGCAGGATGGAACCGCAAGCGTGGTGATAGCCGAGCAGCAGCACCACGAACGTCAGTTTGGCGTGCATCCAGCCCGGCATCTTCATGCCGCCCTGGCTCCCGCCATACAGCATCCACATCAACGCCAGCCCCAGCACCATCGCCGGCAGCGCGAGCAGCGACATGAAGCGGTACAACTTGCGCGCCATCAGCAGCAGGCGCTCGGTGGCCACCGTTTCCGTCTCCATCGCCAGGTTCACGAAGATGCGCGGCAAATAAAACAGGCCGGCGAACCAGGAAATGACGAAGATGATGTGGAAGGCTTTGGTCCAGAGAAAGAGCATGGGGTTCCCAGTGTCAGAGGTGGAGAGAAACAAGAGCACGGGCCGCCTTGTGGGCCGCCCGCGAATGAGACTATTTGCGTACTTCGCCGTGGCCGAAGACCACGTACTTGAGCGAGGTCAGGCCTTCCAGGCCCACCGGGCCGCGCGCGTGCAGCTTGTCGTTCGAGATGCCGATCTCGGCGCCCAGGCCGTATTCGAAGCCGTCGGCGAAACGCGTCGAGGCGTTCACCATCACCGAGGCGGAATCGACTTCGCGCAGGAAGCGCAGCGCATCGCTGTAGTCTTCCGTGATGATGGACTCCGTGTGCTTCGAGGAATACCGGTTGATGTGGTCCATCGCTTCGTCGATGCCGTCGACCACCTTCACCGACAGGATGGCGGCCAGGTATTCGGTGGACCAGTCTTCCTCGGTGGCCGCTACCAGGTGCGGATAAGCGGCGGCGGCCAGGATCGCATGGCTTTCCGGATCGGCGCGCAGTTCCACCTGTTTGGTCAGGTACAGTTCGGCCAGCTGCGGCAGCACGGCCGGTGCGATAGCGCGCGCCACCAGCAGGGTTTCCATGGTGTTGCAGGTGCCGTAGCGGTGGCACTTCGCGTTGAAGCCGATATTGATCGCCTTCCTGATATCGGCCTTGGCGTCGATGTAGACGTGACAGATGCCGTCGAGGTGCTTGATCATCGGCACGGTGGCCTCTTCCATCAGGCGCGCGATCAGGCCTTTGCCGCCGCGCGGCACGATGACGTCCACATACTGCGGCATGGTGATCAAGGCGCCGACGGCCGCGCGGTCGGTGGTGTCGATCACTTGCACGGCATCGGCAGGCAGGCCGGCGCCCAGCAAGCCCTCGGCTACCAGCTTGGCCAGCGCGCGGTTGCAGTGAATCGCTTCCGAGCCGCCGCGCAAGATCGTCGCGTTGCCGCTCTTGATGCACAGGCCGGCCGCGTCCACCGTCACGTTCGGACGCGCTTCATAGATGATGCCGATGACGCCCAGCGGCACGCGCATCTGGCCCACCTGGATGCCCGTCGGACGGAATTTCATGTTCGAGATTTCGCCGATCGGGTCGGCCAGCGACACGATTTGCGTCAAGCCTTCGACCATGGTGGCGATGGCGGCGTCGGACAGGGTCAGGCGGTCGAGCATGGCCGGCGCCAGGCCGGCGGCAGCAGCCGCATCGAGGTCGCGCTGGTTGGCCGCGCGCAGCAGATCGGCATCGCGCACGATGGCGGCGGCGATCAGGGTCAAGGCGCGGTTGCGCGTGGCGCTGTCGGCACGCGCCATGGCGCGCGAAGCGGCGCGTGCGCGCGTGCCCACGTCCTGCATATATTCTGTGATGTCCATGCTCGTATCCATATTGTAAAAAACTAGCCTCGGGCGATCTTCAGTCCCAGTTGCAGCATGGCGTCCCAGGCATCGCCCGCGTAGCCCTTGGCGCGCAAACCCTTGATCATCTTGTCCACCTGCGCCGCCTGCTGCAGCGCCGCTTCCAGCACGGGCAGCGAAATGCGCCGCAGGGCCGGTTCCATCATCCGCTCGCGCGGACCCCAGATGCGGTATTCCTTCAGCAGCGCGCCCAATGGACGCCCCTGCGCCATGCCGGCCTTCAATTTTAACAGCGTGCGGATTTCCTCGGAGACGGCCCACAAGACCAGCGGCAGCGCCTCGCCCTCGCCTTTCAAGCCTTCGAGCATGCGCACCAGGCGCGCCGGGTCGCCGGCCAGCATGGCTTCGGACAGCTTGAAGACATCGTAGCGGGCCACGTTCAGCACCGCGTCCTGCACTTGTTCGTACGTCAGCTTGCCCGCTGCGTGCAGCAAGCCCAGTTTCTGGATTTCCTGGTGCGCCGCGAGCAAGTTACCTTCCACCCGTTCGGCGATGAAGTCGATGCTGGCACGCTCGGCGCTTTGCCCCTGCGCGGCCAGGCGCTGCGATATCCACGCCGGCAACTGTGCCCGTTCCACATTCGGAATGTCGATATACACGGCCGCCTGCTGCAGGCTGGCGACCCAGGCCGCCTTTTGCGTGGCCCAATCCAGCTTGGGCAAGGTGATCAGGGTCAGGTTGTCGGGACTGAGGTTTTTCGCGTAGCTTTGCAGCGCCGCGCCGCCATCCTTGCCCGGCTTGCCCGTGGGGATGCGCAGTTCGATCAGTTTTTTATCGCCGAACAGCGACAGCTCCTGGTTCGCCGCCAGCAGTTCACCCCACTTGAAGCTGCGCTCCACCGTCAGCACGTCGCGCTCGGAGTAGCCCTGCGCGCGCGCCGCGCGGCGGATCTTGTCGGCCGCTTCCAGCGCCAGCAAGTGTTCGTCGCTGGTGATCACATACAGCTGCGCCAGCGGCTTGGCCACATGCCCATCGAGCGCGTCTATCCGCAATTGCATGGCGTCCCCGTTACTGCTGCGGGGCGGCCGGCGCGGCCGGCGTCACCGGCGCCACCGACATGGCCGGCAGCACCGGCTTGATGGCGGCCAGGCGGCGCATGATCTGCTGCACCAGGTCGTTGCGCATGTCGCGGTACAGCGCCGCTTCCTCGGTTTCCTTGGCCAGTACCTGCCTGTCGTCGAAGGTGATGGGGCGCACCAGGCTGATGGTCGTCGGCGCCAGCAACTGGTTGCCGGCCTTGTCCACCACGCGGAAATTGATCGAATAGCCGAGTTGATACTCTTGTACGCGGCCACTGGTGTTCAGGGACAAAATGGTCTTGGTACGATTTGTCTCCGGATCGGAGAGCACTTCAAGGACGGCGTCGGCGCCATCCCTGGTATTGACCACCTCCGTGCTGCCAATGGCGCGGATATAGCGCTTCAGGCCGATCGCCAGCGGCGACGACTCGGGCAAGCCGATGTACATCGTCGCGAACGGCAGCATGAAACTGCCGTTCGAACCGCGCAAGTGAAAGCCGCAGGCCGACAGCAGGACGGTCAGGCCCAACGCCAGCACGGCGCGGCGGCCCAACAGCGATACTTGAGAGGAAGTCGTCATGATTACACCACGATGCTGATTAACTTGCCTGGCACGACGATGATCTTCTTCGGCGTGGTCTCGACGTACTTCTGCACACTTTCGCACGCCAGCGCGGCCGCTTCGATGCTGGCCTTGTCCGCATCCTTGGCTACCGTGATCGAGCCGCGCAGCTTGCCGTTCACCTGGATCATCATCTCGATCTCGGACTGCTCCAGCGCTTGCGGGTCGACCTGCGGCCATGCCACGTTCAGCAGATCGCCGTGCACGCCAGCGTAGCCGAGTTCCTGCCACAGCACATGGGTGATGTGCGGCGCGACGGGATTGAGCAGGCGCAGGAAGATCGAGAAGCCTTCGGCGATCAGGGCCTTCGACTGCGCGCTATCGTCCAGCTTGGCCGATTCCAGCGTGTTGAGCATCTTCATGCAGGCCGACACCACGGTGTTGTACTGGATGCGCTTCAAGTCGTAATCGGCTTGCTGCAGCAGCTTGTGCAATTCGCGGCGCAGGTTTTTCTGCGCGTCGCCCGTGGCCGGTGCGGCGCCGCCAGCCAGTGCGGCCTGGATCGTTGCCGACTGGGCATAGCCGAAGTTCCACACGCGGCGCAGGAAGCGGTTCGCGCCTTCGACGCCGCTGCCCGACCATTCCAGGGTCTGTTCCGGCGGCGAGGCGAACATGGTGAACAGACGGGCAGTGTCGGCGCCGTACTGCTCGATCTGCGCTTGCGGGTCGATGCCGTTGTTCTTCGACTTCGACATTTTTTCCGTGCCGCCGATTTCCACGGGCTGGCCGTCGGCTACCAGGACGGCGGACTGCGGACGGCCCTTGTCATCGAGCGACAAGCGCACGTCGTCCGGGTTGAACCAGGTAGTCTTGCCGGCGGCGTCCTTGCGGAAGTACGTTTCGTTGAGCACCATGCCTTGCGTCAGCAGGTTGACGAACGGCTCGTCGAACTTGACCAGGCCGAAGTCGCGCATGATCTTGGTCCAGAAGCGCGCGTACAGCAAGTGCATGACGGCGTGTTCGATGCCGCCGATGTACTGGTCCATCGGCATCCAGTAATCGTTGCGCGCGTCGACCATGGCGTCGTTCGAGCCTGGCGAGGTATAGCGCATGTAGTACCACGACGAATCGACGAAGGTATCCATGGTGTCCGTCTCGCGGCGCGCCGGCTTGCCGCACTGCGGGCAGTCGCACTGCAGGAAGGCTTCATATTTGTTCAGCGGGTTGCCCGTGCCGTCCGGCACGCAGTCTTCCGGCAACACCACCGGCAGGTCTTTTTCCGGCACCGGCACCACGCCGCAGTCGGCGCAATGGATCATCGGAATCGGCGTGCCCCAGTAGCGCTGGCGCGAAATGCCCCAGTCGCGCAGGCGGAACGTGGTTTTCTTTTCGCCCAGGCCCAGCTCCGCCAGGTCGGCGGCCACCGCATCGACGGCGGACGCGAAATGCAGGCCGTCGTATTTGCCGGAGGCGATGCAGACGCCGTCCTTGCTGCCATACGATTCCTGCCAGGCGTCCGTCGAGAACTCCTGACCCTTGACTTCGATCACTTGCTTGATCGGCAGATTGTATTTCTTGGCAAAGCCGAAATCGCGTTCGTCGTGCGCCGGCACCCCCATCACGGCGCCGTCGCCGTAGGTGATCAGCACGTAGTTGCCGACCCAGACTTCCACTTGCGCGCCCGTCAGCGGATGGGTGACGAACAGGCCGGTCGGCATGCCCTTCTTTTCCATCGTTGCCATGTCTGCCTCGATCACGGAACCGAGCTTGCATTCGGCGTTGAACGCGGCCAGAGCAGGATTCGTTTGCGCGGCGTGGATGGCCAGCGGGTGTTCGGCGGCCACGGCGCAGAAGGTCACGCCCATGACGGTGTCCGGACGGGTGGTGAAAACGTACAGCTTGCCGTCGCCGATCAGGGCGCCGTTCGCGTCCTTGATCGCATGCGGGAAGGCGAAGCGCACGCCCGTCGACTTGCCGATCCAGTTGGTCTGCATGATGCGCACGCGCTCGGGCCAGCCCGGCAGCTTGTCATCGACATAGGCCAGCAGCTCTTCCGCGTAATCGGTGATGCGCGCGTAGTACATGGGGATTTCGCGCTTTTCGATCAGCGCGCCGGAACGCCAGCCCTTGCCGTCGACCACTTGTTCGTTGGCCAGCACGGTCTGGTCGATCGGGTCCCAGTTCACGGTGCCCGTCTTCTTGTAGATGATGCCTTTTTCCAGCATCTTGAGGAACATCCACTGGTTCCATTTGTAGTATTCGGGCTTGCAGGCGGTCATTTCGCGCGACCAGTCGATGGCCAGGCCCATCGATTCCATCTGCTGCTTCATGTGGGCGATGTTCGAATACGTCCATTGCGCAGGCGGCACGTTGTTGGCCATGGCCGCGTTTTCCGCGGGCATGCCGAACGCATCCCAGCCCATCGGCATGAGCACGTTGTAGCCGTTCATGCGCAGGTAGCGGTACATCACGTCATTGATCGTATAGTTGCGCACGTGACCCATGTGCAGCTTGCCCGAAGGGTAAGGCAGCATCGAGCAGGCAAAATACTTGCCTTTTGGGAAACGCGGATCGTGTTCGACGGCTTTATAGGCGTCGATCGCCTTCCAGTGCGATTGGGCGGCTTGTTCGACGTCGGCGGGACTATATTTATCTTGCATGATGTGCGGCCAATAGTGGATATGAACCGAGCATTATACTGGTTGTCGCCGCCCGATAGCGCGGCGCGCTGGCGGCCCGGGCCGGCAAATTTTGGCAAGCGCACAATTATGCTGTGTAATATATGCGCAATCTTGTTCTTTGCATCAAAGCCGGCCATGATCGTCTATCAGGAATATCTGCCCATCCCCACCTTGCGGCCCTGGCTGGACTGCGTCTGGACCTGCCGCGTGCAGACGGGCGCCACGCCCTTCACGCACCAGGTCTTGCCCGACAATTGCATCGATATTCTGTGCCAGGACCAGCAGGACGCCAGCTTTGCCGTCGGCATGATGACGGCGCCCGTCACCGTCATCAGCCAGGGTCTCGTGCAGACGGTGGCGGCCCGCTTCAAGCCGGGCGCGGCGGCCAGCTTCTTCCAGCTGCCCTTGTGCGAACTGAGCAATGGGCGCACGGGATTGCAGCAGCTATGGGGCCGCGAGCTGGCGGCGCGCCTGGGTGACGCCCTGTGGAGCGAACCCTTGTCCAACACACAAAGAATTGCCATTTTGCAAGATTATCTGCTGCTGCGCCTGCGCGCCGCGCCGCCACGGCGCCAGGCCGGCGCGGCCGACCATGCCATCGCGGCCATTGAGGCGGCATCGGGGCAGGTGCGCGTGGATGGACTGGCGCAGCAGCTGGGCGTGTCGCGCCAGCACCTGGCGCTGCAATTTCGCCAGCAAGTGGGCATCAGCCCGAAGCTGTTTGCCCGCATCTGCCGTTTCCGCGCCGCCAGCCAGGCCATGCAAAGCGTGGCGGGACAGCAGGACTGGGCGCAGGTGGCCTTGCAATATGGTTATTTCGACCAGTCGCACCTGATCCACGACTTCCAGGAATTCGCCCGCAGCTCGCCCGACGCGTGGCTGACGGGCCGGCGCGCGTGAGCGCCTTCCATTTTTCCAATCGCCACGCGCACGCCGGTGGCATGATGGCGTTATTCTTCATTCACCAGGAGCAGAACATGATCAAGGGCTTGCGCACCGTCACCTATCCCGTCCCCGACCTGGACAAGGCCAAAGCCTGGTACAGCCAGGTATTCGGCACGGCACCGTATTTCGACCAGCCGTTCTATGTCGGCTTTGCCATCGGCGGCTTCGAGCTGGGCCTGCTGCCGGACGGCCAGCCTGGCACGCAGGGCAGCGTGACTTACTGGGGCGTGGATGGCATCGAGCAGGAAGTCGAACGCATCGTGGCGCTGGGTGGCAGCCTGCACCATCCGATCACGGACGTGGGCGACGGCATCCGCACGGTGGAATTGCTCGACCCCTTCGGCAACCAGATCGGCCTGATCGACAATCCCCACTTCGATACGGCCAAGGTCATCTAGGCCGCCTCGTCTTGCAGCCATACGCGGAACTGCTGCAAGGCCAGTTTTTCATGTGCCGCCTCGGGCGTGATCAGGTAATACGAGCGCTGGCCGCGCAGTGGGCGCTCGCATGCGATGCGCAGCTCGCCGCGCGCCAGTTCCGCTTCGACCAGCATACGGGGCAGCAAGACCACGCCCTGCCCCTGCACGGCCGCCATGGCCAGCATGGAAAACAACTCATAGCGGGCGCCGTAGCGCGCCAGTTCCCCATCGACCTGCATGGCGTCAAACCACTGGCGCCAGGCGCCCGGGCGCGTACTTTGCTGCAACAAGGTCAGTTCCAATAAATCCTGCGGCTGCCAGGCGCTGCGCGCCGCCAACAGGCGCGGGCTGGCGACGGGCACGATTTCTTCGTGCATGAGCAAGGTGGCGCGCGTGCCGGGCCAGCGCGCCAGCTGCTCGGGCGTGCCCGCGTACAAGGCGCCATCGTATTCCGTATCGGCAAACATGAACGGTTTTGTATAGGCATCGATATGCACGACGATATCGGGGTGCAAACCGGCCAGCGACGACAGCCGCGGCATCAGCCAGCGCGTGGCAAACGTGGGCACGGACGCGAGCTGCAGCGCCCCGCCGCCGCCCTGGCGCGCCATGGTGTCAAGCGTGTCGCGCTCCAGGCCGTCGAGGCGGGCCGCAATCTGCCGCGCATATGCGGCACCGGCGCTGGTCAGCAGCACGCCATGGCGCGTGCGCTGGAACAGTTGCACGCCGAGAAAGATTTCCAGGGAAGATATCTGCCGCGACACGGCGCTTTGCGTCAGCGACAGTTCGCGCGCCGCATGCGTGTAGCTCTGGTGGCGCGCGGCCGCTTCGAAACAATTTAGCGCTTGCAGCATGGGAATTTTGCGTGACATGGGGGTATCGGGCCGGTGAAAGGCTCCAGTATGCCGCAAGATATGCGCATCACGCATGTCTGGGTGCAAAAAAATCGTTTGCGCAAGGCTAGGCAAAAACCTACCATGAGCCATATTCAATCTTGCGCCGATCACCGGCGCTCACCTGCGAGGCCTGTGATGAGCAAAACCGTATTCGACTGGAATTCCCCCCTGCTGCTGGAAGAACAACTGACGGGCGACGAACGCGCCGTGCTGGAAGCGGCCCGCGACTATTGCCAGGGCAGCCTGGTGCCGCGCGTGCTTGAATCGTTCCGCCATGGCCGCACGGACGCCGCCATCTTCCGCGAAATGGGCGAGCTGGGCTTGCTGGGCACGACGATACCCGAAGAATACGGCGGCGCCGGCCTGAACTACGTCTGCTACGGCCTGGCCGCGCGCGAAGTCGAGCGCGTCGATTCGGGCTACCGCTCGATGATGAGCGTGCAATCATCGCTGGTGATGGTGCCGATCAATGCCTTCGGCAACGAGGAAACCAAACAGAAATACCTGCCGAAACTGGCGACGGGCGAATTCATCGGCTGCTTCGGCCTGACGGAACCGAACCACGGCTCCGACCCGGGCAGCATGGTCACGCGCGCGCGCAAGGTGCCGGGCGGCTACAGTATCTCCGGCGCCAAGATGTGGATCACCAACAGCCCGATTGCCGACGTGTTCGTCGTCTGGGCCAAGGACGATGAAGGCGCGATCCGCGGCTTCGTGCTGGAAAAAGGCTGGAAAGGCCTGTCGGCGCCGGAAATCCACGGCAAGGTGGGCTTGCGCACCAGCATCACCGGCGAAATCGTCATGGATGAAGTATTTTGCCCGGAAGAAAACGCCTTCCCCGACGTGCGCGGCCTGAAAGGTCCATTTACTTGCCTGAACAGCGCCCGCTACGGCATCGCCTGGGGCGCGCTGGGCGCGGCCGAAGACTGCTACCTGAAGGCGCGCCAGTACACGATGGACCGCCAGCAATTCGGCCGCCCATTGGCTGCGAACCAGCTGGTGCAAAAGAAACTGGCCGACATGCTGACGGAAATCACCATGGGCTTGCAAGGGTGCTTGCGCCTGGGCCGCATGAAGGATGAGGGCTCGCCCGCCGTGGAAATCACGTCCATCATGAAACGCAACAGCTGCGGCAAGGCACTGGACATCGCCCGCATGGCGCGCGACATGATGGGCGGCAACGGCATTTCCGACGAATTCGGCGTCATCCGCCACCTGGTCAACCTGGAAGTGGTGAACACCTATGAAGGCACGCACGATGTGCACGCGCTGATCATCGGCCGCGCCATCACCGGCATCGCCGCCTTCAGCAACTGATGGACGCCTTGGCTTCCACCCTCGCCTCCACCCTGCGGCCCGCGCCGTTGACGGGCTTGCGCGTGCTCGACCTGTCGCGCGTGCTGGCCGGCCCGTGGGCCGGGCAAATGCTGGCCGACCTCGGGGCCGACGTCGTCAAGGTCGAGCAGCCGGGACGCGGCGACGACACGCGCTCCTGGGGTCCGCCGTATCTGAAAGACGCGGACGGCCGCGATACGGCCGAGGCCGCCTACTTCCAGTGCGCCAACCGCAACAAGCGCTCCTTGTGCATCGACCTGGCTGCCCCTGAAGGGCAAGCCCTGGTGCGCAAGCTGGCCGCCGAATCGGACGTGCTGCTGGAAAATTTCAAATTGGACGGATTGAAGCAATACGGCCTCGATGCGGCGAGCTTGCTGGCGCTCAACCCGCGCCTCGTGTACTGCTCCATCACGGGTTTCGGCCAGGATGGGCCGTATGCGGCGCGCGCCGGCTATGACTTCTTAATCCAGGGCATGGGCGGCTTGATGAGCATCACGGGCGTGCCCGATGGCCAGCCGGGCGCCGGACCGCAAAAAGTGGGTGTGGCGCAAACGGACATCCTGACGGGCCTGTACGCCACCATCGCCGTGCAGGCCGCATTGGCCGAACGCGAGCGCTCGGGCCTGGGCCAGCATATCGACCTGGCCCTGCTCGACGTGCAAGTGGCCGCGCTGGGCAACCAGGCCGCCAACTACTTATGCGGAGGCAAGGTGCCGCAGCGCATGGGCAATGCGCATCCGAACATTGTTCCGTATCAAGACTTTCCCACGGCCGATGGCGACATGATTCTGGCGATCGGCAACGATGGACAGTTTTCGCGTTTTTGCGCCGTCGCCGGCCACCCGGAATGGGCACAGGACGAACGCTTCGCCACCAACCCGCAGCGCGTGGCGCACCGGGCGGTGTTGATACCGTTGATGCGCCAGACCACGGTCATGCGCACGACGGCAGAGTGGATCAGCGCGTTCGAGGCGCAAGCCGTGCCGTGCGGCCCCGTCAACCGCATCGACCAGGTCTTTGCCGACCCGCAAGTGGTGGCGCGTGGCTTGAAAGTGGAGATGCCGCATCCGACGGCGGGCACGGTGGCGCTGGTGGCCAATCCCGTGCGCCTGTCCGGCTCGCCGGTGCAATACCGCTTGCCGCCGCCCTTGCTGGGGCAGCATACGGACGAGGTATTGCAGCAGTGGCTGGGATTGGACGGTGCGGAGATTGACGGCTTGCGTGAGCGCAAGGTGGTGTAAATGTTGGTCGTCTGGACGTAGGTCGGATTAGCGGGGCCGCCGAGGCGCTTGCGCGTAATCCGACCTGCACAGCCAACAATGTTGTCGGATTACGGCCCGCAGGGCCTAATCCGACCTAGGATTCCATTCACTTGAGTACCAGTTTCAATGCCGGTTTTTCACCGTAATCGTCATAGCGCTCATTGATGCCGGCGATGCAAAACGTGATTTCTTCCAGCAAATCAGGCACTTGCGCCTTCATCGCGTCAGCGTCCTGCACCACGATGTCCAGCACTTCGTTCGGTTTCAAACGGAACTGCGTCATGTTTTCATCGTCGCGCAGGTAGCTGAGGCAATCGACCCAGGCATCCATGCTGTTGCCGTAGAACGCGGGGAAACCGAAGGCTTGCACGCATTGTGCGTGAAAGCTCGCTTCATCGGTGATGTCTTTTCCATTCAGGAGGGCAGTGGTCATGGTACTCCTCAGTTCTTCAGCGACAGCACATCCTGCATGTCGAACAGGCCCTTCGGCTTGTCGGCCAGGAAACGCGCGGCGCGCAGGGCGCCGTGGGCGTAGGTGACGCGGCTGCTCGATTTGTGGCTGATCTCGATGCGCTCGCCGATGCCGGCAAACAGCACCGTATGGTCGCCGACGATATCGCCGCCGCGGATGGTGGCAAAGCCGATGGTCGACGGATCGCGTTCGCCCGTCACACCTTCGCGGCCGTACACGGCGCATTCCTTCAGGTCGCGGCCCAGGGCGCCGGCCACCACTTCACCCATTTGCAGGGCCGTGCCCGACGGCGCATCGACCTTGAAGCGGTGATGCGCTTCGATGATTTCGATGTCGTAGCCTTCGGACAGGCTTTTCGCGGCCAGTTCCAGCAGCTTCATGGTGACATTCACGCCCACGCTCATGTTCGGCGCGAACATGATCGCCGTCTTTTCGGCGGCGGCGGCAATGGCGGCCTTGCCCGCGTCATCAAAACCGGTGGTGCCGATGATCATCTTGATGCCATGCTCGGCGCAATACGCCAGGTGCTGCAAAGTGCCTTCGGGGCGCGTGAAGTCGATCAGGTAATCGGCATTGGCCAGGCCGGTGGCCAGGTCCGACGCGATCAGCACGCCGGCAGGCTTGCCGAGAAAGGCGGCGGCATCCTGGCCGACGCTCGGCGAGCCGGCGCGGTCGAGGGCGCCGGCCAGCACGGCGTCGGGCGCGTTGCTGACCGCTTCGATCAGGATATGGCCCATGCGGCCGCTGGCGCCAGCGATGGCAATTTTCAGTTCAGTCATTTTATTCTCTTACAACAACTTATTTGGTGGGTTCGGCGGCAGGCGTCGGTGCTGGCTCGGCGGCAGGCGCCGTTGCTGGTGCTGGTGCTGGTGCAACGTCAGGCTTGCTCACAGGAATGGCAGGAGCGGCATCGGCCGGCACGGGCACGGCGCTCGGCGCCACGGGCGATGGCACGACGGCGGCAGGCACGTCAGCCTTGGCGACCTTGGCGAATGGCGACGGACCGGCGATGCGGTCGATATATTCTTTCTCCGTCGGCAAGTTGCCGCCTTCGAAACGTTCAACCTTGCCATCCTTGCCGAAGTACACGACCACGCGGCTGCTGGTGGTTTCGCCACTGCCCCGCGCCAGGCGGAATGGATAATCCCAGCGGTCGGCATGGAAGATATCGGTCAGCAGCGAAGTGCCGAGGACGAAACGCACCTGGTCGCGCGTCATGCCTACTTTCAACTGGGCCAGCATCTCTTCGGAGACAAAGTTGCCTTGTTGAATGTCAGGACGGTAGGGCGAGAAAAACCACATGAATTTTTGCAGCGGCGTAATGGTGGTCGTCTGCGCGCCTTTTTCAGGAACGACTTCCTTGCCCTCTTTCTGGGTGATGGCTGGCTTTTCGCCAAGGATGCCACGGCTGGCGCAGCCGGACACGGCCAGCGCGACACAGACCATGCCTGCCACGACTGGTGCTCGAAATGAAATACGGTGCCAGAGAGATGGCAATACAGCCGGGGTTACGCGCATAAATGACCTCAATTGGATGAACAAAACGCCAGGAGTGACCGGCCCGCCAAAAAAAAGCATATTTTGGCACTCCCCGACAAAACGCTATATGATAAAGCACCTGACCCACATACGAGCAACAAACATGAGTAACAATCCTAGTGATCTCAAGGCAAGCGGCCTGAAAGCCACCCTGCCACGGCTGAAGATACTCGATATCTTCCAGAGTAGCCCGGTACGCCACCTGACCGCGGAAGACGTCTACAAGATTCTGCTGGCCGACAATATGGATGTCGGCTTGGCAACTGTCTACCGTGTCCTCACGCAATTCGAACAAGCCGGCTTGCTTAACCGCAACCATTTTGAAACCGGCAAGGCGATTTTCGAACTCAACGAAGGCTCCCACCATGACCACCTGGTGTGCCTCGACTGTGGCCGGGTCGAAGAATTCTTCGACGAAGAAATCGAAATCCGCCAGCAAAAAGTGGCCGAAGAGCGCGGCTTCAAGATCGCCGAACACGCCCTGGCCATCTACGGCAACTGCACCAAGACAGCTTGCCCGCACAAAACAGCCTGACCCACGCCGGCCGTTCCCGCAAGGGGCCGGCCGGCGCAGCATTGAACCGCATCAATGATGGCTGAGCGCGCTCGACAGCAGCTTGGCCGTGATGTCGACGATCGGGATAACGCGCTCGTAAGCCATGCGCGTCGGTCCGATCACTCCCAGCGTTCCCACGATCTTGCCGTTGACTTCATACGGCGCCGTCACCACGCTCATCTCATCCATCGGCACCAGGTTCGATTCGCCGCCGATGAAAATCTGCACGCCCGTCGCCTTGCTCGACACGTCGAGCAGCTGCATCAAGCCCGTTTTTTGCTCGAACATGTCGAACATCTGGCGCAGCGAATGCATATTCGATGACAGATCGCTCACGCTGAGCAGGTTGCGCTCGCCGGAAATGACCATGTCGTCGCTATGGTCGGCCATCGCTTCGCTGCCCGCTTCCACGGCCGCCTGCATCAGGCTGCCCATGTCGTCGCGCAACTGGCGCAGTTCGCCTTGCAGGCGCACGCGCACGGCGTCGAACGACAGGCCGCCGTAATTCTGGTTGATGTAATTGGCCGATTGCACCAGTTGCGCCGGCGTATAGTCGGCCTCCGTCAGCAATAAACGGTTCTGCACGTCGCCGCCGGGCGCGACGATGACGAGCAGGATGCGCTTTTCAGACAGGCGCAAAAATTCAATCTGCTGGAACACGGATTCGCGGCGCGGACTGAGCACGACGCCGGCGAACTGCGACAGCGACGACAGCATCTGCGCCGCGTTGGCGATGGTTTTTTGCGGCTGCGGTGTCTGCAGGCGCATGCGCGACTCCACCAGGTGCTCGTCCAGGTGCCGGACGGTCAGCAAGGTGTCGACAAAGATGCGGTAGCCACGCGGCGTGGGGATGCGTCCGGCCGAAGTATGCGGACTGGACACATAACCAAGCTCTTCCAGGTCGGCCATGATGTTGCGGATCGTGGCCGGCGACAGGTCGAGGCCGGAAATTTTCGACAAGGCGCGCGAACCGACCGGCAGGCCGTCGGCGATATATCGCTCGACCAGGGCTTTCAGCAGTGTTTGGGCACGTGTATCGAGTTGCATGGTGTCTTAGGTAAGCAAATATTCTTTAAACAAGCATATTGTTAAGCAAGCGGCAACGAAAGCGGCCGAACATGCATCAACAGCGCCTATTATGCACGTTCGCCCGTCCGACGGCGATCAATCTTCCAGCTGCCCCTGCAGCCACAGCAGCAATTCATCAAAGTTGGCGCAGATGGCGTCGGGCTGCACGCCGGCGGCCAGATGGGCATCGCTGCCCTTGCGGTTCATCCAGACGGCACGCATGCCCGCCCCTTGCGCTCCCGTCACGTCGAAATACAGGTCGTCCCCCACATACACGGCTTCATGCGGCGCCACGTCCAGCGCGGCGCAGGCGGCCAGGAAGATGCTGGCGTCAGGCTTGGCGACGCCGAAATCGCTGGCGGCAATCGACACTTTAAAATGCTGCGCCAGGCCGATAATTTCAAGGTCCGCATTGCCATTCGAGATCGAGCCGACCAGCATGCGCTGCCCCATCCAGGCCAGGCCGGGCAAGACATCGTCATACGGCTGCACGCGATGGCGCGCCGCCAGGAACTGCGCGATGGCGCCGTCGACCAGGGCGGGATCTTCGCCGGCGGCCTCAAAGGCGGTCAGCAATCCCGCGCGGCGCAGCTCGATCAAATTGCCATGGAAATGCGGTTGTTCATTGAGCATGGCCAGACGGTGCTGGCGCAACAGCTCGATGGAAAACTGCTGCGCCACCTTGGGCGCATGCGTGGCCAGCCAGTCGTGCAGCAGGGTTTCGGCGGCGGCAATCACGGGCGCGATGGGCCACAAGGTATCGTCGAGGTCGAAGAGGATGGCCTTGGGCGGCACGGCAGGTTTTACAGGGGCAAGAGACATGGAACTCACTATATAGATGCCGCGTCACGGTGCGCAGCCCGCAGCTATTGTCGCACCGATCGCCGCCGCCGGCATGGCGGCGCCCCCATGAAATGGGGCCGGGCCGGCGCTTCCCGGCGAAAAATTGTTACAGGGTGATACAAGGCAAGATCATCCGGCTTGCCAGATAGACTAAAATAGGCGCCATTCCAATGCGGCGCCAGCGTCCGCGTTGCGCTACCCAACCTAATTCGTTTTGGAGAATGTATGAAAAATTTGTACCTGCGCTCGATGCTGGCGGCGGCTTGCGCCGTCACATTGGCGGCCTGCGGCGGCAGCGGCGGCAATCTGTATCTGAGCGGCCAAGTCGTCAATCTGGCAAAAGATGGCCTGATTCTGCTGAATGACGGCGAACGCCTGCCTGTCACCTCAGGCCAGACTTCCTTTGTTTTCACCAAGCTGGTCAGCACCGATGACCGCTACGATATCACCATCGCGCAACAGCCAAAAGGCGCCGTGTGCACGATTACCAATGGCGCCGGCAAGGCATCGAGCTATACCGTGACCACGGCCCAGGTGATTTGCGTGACCAATACCTACCCGCTGAGCGGCACGATCACGGGCCTGACCGCCGACGGTTTGACCCTGGCCATCGGCAATATCACCACCAGCCCGCTGAAAGGCGGCACCAGCTATACGTTCCCGAATGTCAATGACGGCATCGCCTACAATATTTCCATCGCGACGTATCCAACGGGCCAGACGTGCAGTTTCGTGGGTTCTGCCAGCGCCAACGGCCGCGATGTCGTCGGCACCATGGGCTCAGCCGCCACGACCGGCGCCGCACTGAACTGCACGGCGCAGTAAGCCAAGCGATTCGTCACCACTATATTGGATTGGAGAAATACATGAAGTTATCCTGCCTGCGCCCTATCGCCGCGCTGCTGTTGACCCTGGGATTGGCTGCTTGCGGCGGCAAGGCCTCGTATGATGTCAGTGGCACCGTCAGCAACTTGAACACCGAAGGCCTGGTTCTGGTCAATGGCGGCGATCCGCTCCCGATCAAAGCCGGCCAGACCTCGTTTACCTTTGGCAAGCGCATCGACTATGGCACCGACTACAACATCACCGTGCAGACCCAGCCAGCCCACATGACTTGCACCGTCAGTGGCGGAACTGGCTCGGCCGGTCACTACGTCAGTATCCAGGCATCGGTTTCCTGTGCGCGAAACGCGTACACGGTAGGCGGCACGGTGACTGGCCTGACAGCCGACGGCCTGGTCCTGATCAACGGCAATGCGCAAACCACGGTGGCCAAAGGCAGCACGACCTTCACTCTGGCATCGCCTGTTGCCGATGGCGACAAGTATGGCATCAGCGTATTTACCCAGCCAACCGGCTTGAAATGCACCGTGGCACCCAACACGGGCGTCGGTGTGATGGGTGAAGCAAACGTGACCACCGTGCAGATCGCCTGCAATCCAGGCTAAGACTGTGGCGCTGGCAGCCGCGACGCGGCTGCCAGGAAGAGATATCACGAAAATCTATATTTGATATTCGAAAGATAAATTGGAGTTATATGTGGCGATGCAGCATAATGCATCTGTCTCCTCCAACTCTTCCAAGAATTGGATTTAGCCCGCTTTCACCAGCGGGCTTTTTTTTGTCCAAAATTCCTCAGGCGGATTTATCCAAGCCCGGCTGCAGCATCTGCACGATGCTGGAGAAATCCTGCTGCGCATAGCCGGCTTGCGCATGCATCTGGTACAGCTGGCGCACCAGCCCGCCCAAGGGCGTGGGCGCGTTCGCCGACAGGGCCGACTGCTGCGCCAGACCCAGGTCCTTCAGCATCAGCGCCGTGCCGAAGCCGCCCGTGTAATTGCGCGACGCGGGCGTGCCGTCCATGACGCCGGGCCACGGGTTGTACACTTCCAGGGTCCAGTTGCGGCCCGAGCTCTTGGCCATGATGTCGGACAACACTTTCGGATCGAGGCCATGCGCCACGCCCAGGTTCAGCGCCTCGGCCGTCCCCGCCATCAGTATGCCCAGCAGCATGTTGTTGCAAATCTTCGCCACCTGGCCCGCGCCCGCCTCGCCCGCATGGAAGATGTTCTTGCCCATCTTTTCCAGCAGGGGCCGCGCCTGCTGCAAGGCCGCTTCGCTGCCGCCGACGATGAAGGTCAGCGTGCCGGCCGCCGCGCCCGCCGTGCCGCCCGAGACGGGCGCATCGATCATGGCAAAGCCCCGCTCGCTGGCCGCCTGCGCCACTTGCCGTGCCACGTCGGCGGCGATGGTGCTGCAGTCGATGAACAGGGCACCGGGCTTGGCCGAATCGAGCACGCCGCCTGCCGCCAGGTACAGTTCCTGCACGTGCTTGTTGGCTGGCAGCATGGTGATGACGGCGTCCGCCGTCTGCACGGCCGCGCTGGCGGACGCGGCTGCCGTGGCGCCCGCCTCGACCAGCGACGCCACAGCCGCCGGCGCCAGGTCGAACACGGACACGTGAAAGCCGGCGGCCACCAGGTTGCGGGCCATTGGCGCGCCCATGTTGCCCAGGCCGATAAAAGCGATATGTTGCATATGTGTCTCCTCTTGTTCTTTTAATGCAGGTCGCGCAAAGGATGGCTATCCCATGGCGCCGTGAAATATTCATTGAGATACGTCTCGCTGACCTCGGCGAGGCTGGCCGGCTGCCACTGCGGCGCGTTGTCCTTGTCGATCAGCAAAGCACGCACGCCTTCGCTGAAGTCTGCATGGGCGCAACATTGCACGGCAACGATCAGTTCCAGCTGAAACACTTGCGCCAGGCTCATGTGGCGCGTGCGTACACGCATGGCCCACACCAGGGCGGCCGAAGTGGGCGCGCCCTTGTCCAGCGAGTGGGCCGCTTTTTGCAGCCAGGCCGAGTCGCCGTCATACGCGGCAATGGCGGCCACCACTTCGGGCAAGGTGGGCGCTTGCGTCAGCGCCGCGATGGCGTCGAAGTTGGCGCGCACTTCGGACACGGGCAGCATGGAGGCCGGCGCCGAGAAGCCGCGCAGCAAGCGGTCCAGCTGCTCGCTGTTCGCCTGCGGACTGGCTTGCCATTGCGCCAGCGCCAGCGCGTCGAGCACCATGTTCCGTTCTTCCTGGCGCAGGAAATAGTCGCCCAGGCCCGCGAACAGGGCGTCGGCCCCGTTCAAGGGCGCGCCCGTCAAACCCAGGAACAGGCCGCTGCGCCCCGGCATGCGGCCCAGGAACCAGCTGCCGCCCACGTCGGGGAACAGGCCGATGGTAATTTCCGGCATGGCGATGCGCGTGCTTTCCGTCACGACCCGGTGGCTGGCACCGGCCATCAGGCCCAGGCCGCCGCCCATGACGATGCCGCCGCCCCACACCAGCAGCGGCTTCGCATACGTATGGATGCGGTGGTCGAGCCGGTATTCCTCGGCAAAGAAGGCCAGCGCCTGCGGGTTCGGCACGACGCCGGGCTGCTCGACGATGGCCGCGCGCAGGCTGCGCACGTCGCCGCCGGCACAGAATGCCTTGTCGGTCGACGAGTGCAGCACCACGCAGGCGACGGCGTCTTCAGCGGCCCAGCGCACGAGAGCGCCGTCGATGGCGCGGATCATGTCCAGGGTCAGCGCGTGCAGGGATTTGGGCGCATCGAGGGTGATGACGCCCAGCTTCATGCCGCCGGGACAGTCGCGCTCCTCGATTTTCACGGTTTCAAGTAAAGTCTCAACCATTCTTCCACTCCGCCGGACGTTTTTCCAGGAACGCCTGCACGCCCTCTTTCTGGTCTTGCGTATCGAACAGGCCGAGGAACAGGGTGCGTTCATCGGGCAGGGAAGCGGCCAGCGGACGGCTGCGCGCGCCCTGGATCAGGGTCTTGCATGCCGTCACGCTGCTCGGGCTCTGGCGCGCCACTTTGGCAGCCAGGGCCAACGCCGTGGCGGCAGCCTTGCCGGTTGGCACAACTTCCTCGACCAGGCCGATGGCCAGGGCCTTGGCCGCATCGACCCGCTCGCCGCACAAAATCATGCGCTTGGCCCAGCCTTCGCCCACCAGCCACGGCAAGTGCTGCGTGCCGCCCGCGCATGGCAACAGGCCGACCGAGGCTTCCGGCAAGGCCATCTGCGCGTGTTCCTCGGCGATGCGGATATCGCACGCGAGCGCGCATTCAAGACCGCCGCCCATGGCGTAGCCGTTGATGGCGGCGATGCTGACGCCGCGAAACGCGGACAATGCCTCGAACGCCTCGCCAAACGCGGCCGCCATGGCGAAGGCCGTGTCCTTGTTACCGTCGGCAAACACGTTCAGGTCGGCGCCGGCCGAGAAGAACTTCGCGCCGCCGCCCGTGATCACCAGCGCGTACACGTCGGCGTCCGCATTCAGGTCGGCCACCAGCTCTTTCAGAGCGTTCAGGCTGGCCAGGGTCCACGTGTGGGCGGGCGGGTTGTCGAGAGTCACCAGGGCCGTATGGCCACGGCGTTCCAGCAGTAAATTTGTATACACTTTGCTCATCGTAAGGTCTCCGTGGCGCCGTCTTTCAAAATCGCTCGCGCGACGATCAGGCGCATGATTTCATTCGTCCCTTCCAGGATCTGGTGCACCCGCGTGTCGCGCACGTGGCGCTCGAGCGGGTACTCGCGGATGTAGCCGTAGCCGCCATGCAATTGCAGCGCATCGTTGGCCACATTGAAACCCACGTCCGTGGCGAAACGCTTTGCCATGGCGCAATACGCCGTGGCGTCCGGGCTTTCCTGGTCCAGTTTCCAGGCCGCCAGGCGCACCATCTGGCGCGCCGCCACCAGCTCCGTCAGCATGTCGGCCAGTTTGAATTGCAGGGCCTGGAACTGCGCCAGTTCGCGGCCGAACTGCGTGCGCTCCTTCATATACGTTTGCGCGCGCGTGAGGGCCGCCTGCGCCGTGCCCACCGAGCACACGGCGATATTGATGCGCCCGCCATCGATGCCCTTCATGGCAATGGCAAAACCTTCGCCTTCCGCACCCAGCAAGTTACCGACAGGCACTTTCACCTGGTCGAAGCTGATGATGCGCGTGGGCTGGCTGTTCCAGCCCATCTTTTCTTCTTTCTTGCCATACACGATACCGGGCAAATTCGCCGGCACGGCAAAGGCGGAAATACCGGCCGCACCCTCACCGCCCGTGCGTGCCATGACTATCAGCATATCCGTCTGCCCCGCGCCCGAGATGAACGCTTTCGTACCGTCGAGCACGTAAAAATCGCCCTCTTTTACTGCCTTGGTGCGCAAGGACGCCGCGTCGGAACCTGATTGCGGTTCCGTCAGGCAATAGCTGGCCAGCTTCCGGCCGGCCGCCAGCGCTGGCACCCACTCGTCGCACAGGGCTTCCTGTCCCCAGCGCGACAGCATCCAGGTGGCCATGTTATGGATCGTGATATAGGCCGTGGTCGAGGTGCAGCCGCCGGCCAGCTCTTCAAACACGATGGCCGCATCCTGGCGCGACAGGCCCAGGCCGCCCCAGCGCTGCGGCGTGTACAGGCCGCAAAAGCCCATCTCGCCCGCCTTGGCGATGGTTTCCACGGGGAAGATCGATTCCGCATCCCAATGCGCCGCGTGCGGCGCCAGTTCGCCTTCGGCAAACGCGCGCGCCGCCTGCTGGAACTCGCGCTGCTCGTCGCTCAGTTCAAAGTCCATGGCCACTCCTTACTTGAGACTGATGGTGGTGTTGACCTTGCCCACCGAGGCCGCATCCGTGAACCAGCGCTGGGTGATCGTCTGCGTCTGCGTGTAGAACAACACGACCTGCTTGCCGAACGGGCCCAGGTCGCCCAGCTTGGAGCCGCGCGAGCCAGTAAAGCTGAACAAGGGCACGGGCACGGGAATCGGCACGTTGATGCCCACCTGGCCCACGTCGATTTCTTCCTGGAAGTAGCGCGCAGCCGCGCCGCTCTGCGTGAACAGGGCCGTGCCGTTGCCGTTCGGATTCGCGTTCACCAGCGCAATCGCTTCATCGAGCGTGTCGACTTCGACGACGATCAGGACGGGGCCAAAGATTTCCTGGTCATACACGACCATGCCGGGTTTTACGCCGGACAAGATCGTCGGGCCGACGAAGTTGCCGTTCGGATAGCCATCGACCTTCACGTCGCGGCCATCGAGCGTCAGCACGGCGCCCTGCTCCACGCCCTTGGCGATCAGGCCAAACACGCGTTCTTTCGCCGCGCACGAGATCACGGGGCCCAGGTCCGGATTATCCTTGCCCGCGCCCACCGTCAGGGTTTGCGCCTTGGCGGCCAGTTCCGGCAGCCACTCGCGCGCTTCGCCCACCAGCACGGCGACGGAAGCGGCCATGCAACGCTGGCCGGCCGCGCCGAAGCCCGCGCCCAGCAGCTGGTTCAGGGTCTGTTCTTTATTTGCATCCGGCAAGACGACGGCGTGGTTCTTGGCACCCATCATGCATTGCGCGCGCTTGCCGTTCAGGCTGGCGCGCTGGTACACATGCGTACCCACCTTGCTCGAGCCGACGAACGAAATCGCCTTGATGTCCGGATGGTCGCACAGGGCGTTGACCACGTCTTCGCCGCCGTGGATGACGTTCAACACGCCAGCCGGGATGCCCGCCTGCAAGGCCAGGCGCACGAGTTTTTCCGTCACGAGCGGATCTTGCTCCGATGGTTTCAACACGAAGGTGTTGCCGCAGGCAATCGCCATCGGGAACATCCACAGGGGGATCATGGCGGGGAAATTGAACGGGGTAATGCCGGCGCACACGCCCAGCGGCTGCATCACGCTGTAGGTGTCGACGCCGCCGGCCACGTTTTGCGCGTATTCGCCCATTTGCAGGGTGCCGATATTGGCCGCATGTTCCACCACTTCCAGGCCGCGGAAGACGTCGCCTTCCGCGTCCAGCAAAGTCTTGCCCTGTTCCATCGTCAGGGTGGCGGCCAGGTCGGCCATGTTTTCGCGGATCAGCTGCTGCAATTTCAGGAAAATGCGCGCGCGGGCGCCGATCGGCGTCTTGCGCCAGGTTTTGAAGGCGCGCTGGGCCGAGGCGATGGCCGCGTCGACTTCATCGGACGTGGCGAACGGCACCTTGGCCAGGACTTCCTGCGTGGCGGGGTTGACGACGTCGCGCCAGACGGTGGTGCGGGATTCGACCCACTCGCCGTTGATCAAGAGGGGAACGGTCGGAATTGTGTTTTGCGTGGTCACTCGGAGTCTCCTGGTTGGTATAGGTCTGTTTGCATTATTCGCACAATCCCCAACGCAAACAAGGCGTGAAAATGCGAGATAATGCAAAGACGAATCTGTTAATCTGCAAAGATTGTAAATTTGCAGATTCCACAAACGGGGAAGAGGAAACGCGATGGCAAAGGTTTTCATGGGCGTGCGCCTGCAGCGGCTGCGCGAGGAACGGCGCATGACGCAGGTGGCATTGGCCAAGGCCCTGGGCATCTCGCCCAGCTACCTGAACCAGATGGAGCGCAACCAGCGCCCGCTGACGGTGCCGATCCTGCTGCGCATCGGCACGGTGCTGGGGGTCGATCCGCAAATCTTTTCCGAACACGACAGCGCCAGCCTGGTGGCCGACGTGCGCGACGTGTTCGGCGAATTGCCCGACGCGCCGCCCACCTCGATGGCGGAATTGAAAATGCTGGTGGAAAACATGCCGGAACTGGCGCGCTCGATTTTGCTCCTGCAGCGGCGCTACCGCGTGATGGCGGAACGGGCCGATACGCTGGCCGCGCGCCTCGACGACGGCAGCCGCGGCGCCAGCTCGGCGGCCCCGTCCACGGACGAGGAAGTGCGCGAATACCTGAACCGGCGGCAAAACTACATCGATGAGCTGGACCGGGCGGCCGAACGGGTGGCGGGCGAACTCGATCCCTCCCTGCGCACGCTCGACGCGCTGCAAGGCCGGCTGCTGGAGCGCCACGGCATCCAGGTGCGCTTGTCCGATGGCGACGCGGGCATGGTGCGCAAGCACCGCTACGATGCGCAACAACACATCCTGTTTCTGCCCGACACCCTGACAGGCGGCCAGCGCGCCTTCCAGATGGCGGCGCAAATCAGCCTGCTCGAACATAGCGACCTCATCGACGCCCTGGTGCTGGCGGCGGGACTCTCGGGCGCGGCCGCGCAGACTGGCGCGCGCCTGGCGTTTTCCAATTATTTCGCCGGCGCCCTCTTGATGCCGTACCAGCGTTTTTTACAGGCGGCGGAAACGCGCGCCTACGACATCGAGCGCCTGGCGCACCAGTTCGGCGTGGGCTTCGAGGCCGTGTGCCACCGTTTGAGCACCATGCAGCGCCCCGAGGCGGCGGGGCTGCCGTTTTTCTTCGTGCGCGTCGACCGCGCGGGCAATGTCTCGAAGCGCCAGTCGGCCACGGACTTTCACTTTTCACGGGTGGGCGGCACTTGCCCGCTGTGGATCGTGTACGACGCCTTCAGCCATCCGGGCCAGGTGCTCACGCAAGTGGCCAGCATGCCCGACGGCTGCACCTATTTATGGATCGCGCGCCAGGTCAGCACGGCGTCACCGGGCTTCCGGGCGCCCGGCAAGACGTTTGCCGTGGCGCTGGGCTGCGACATCTCGCAGGCGCACCGGCTGATCTATTCGAAGGGACTCGATTTGCACGACCCTTCCAGCGCCACGCCGATCGGCACGGGCTGCAAGGTGTGCGAGCGCCAAAGCTGCCCGCAGCGGGCGTTTCCGTCGCTGCTGGCACCGCCACCGGCATCGGCCTGATTTACCCGACGACTCTTGCCCGCAACGCGTCGAATGCGCGCGCAAATTCCGCGCGCCAGTCGCGCCGCGTGGACTCGTCTATCCAGGCCGCGTCGAGGCCATTCAACATGAAGCCCCGCATGTCGTCGAGACCGAAGCCGAATTCGCGCATCATCATCCAGGCGCCCGTCGGCGTCACGTGGTGCAGGGTCGGATCGTCCGTGTTCGGATGCAGTTTCAGGCCCAGCTTGGCCATGGCGCGGATCGGGTGATCGAGCGCCCAGCGCTCGGGCGCCAGTGTGCGCAGATAATACGAATTGGTGGGCACGACGGTGAACACCAGGCCCCGCTCCACGCAACGCTGCGCCAGCTCCGGGTTATCGACGATCGTGTAGCCGTGGTCGACCCGGTCCACCTGCAATTCGTCTATCGCCGTCGCCACATTCATCCACGGCATGCCGAATTCGCCCGCATGCGCCGTGCACTTGAAGCCGGCCGCGCGCGCGGCGCGGTAGGCTTCGATGAACAGTTCGGGCGGACGGTCGTTTTCGCGGTAGTCGATGCCGATGCCGATCACTTCCGGCGCGCGGTAGGCCTTCATCCACTCCACCATCTGCACGGCTTCGGCGGGAGCCGCTTCACGGTCGATGCTGGGGATCAAGCGGCCAATCACGCCGAAATCCCTTTGCGCATCGCGGATGGCGGCCACGATGGCGTCCTGCGCCGACTCGTAGCGGATGCCCGAGACGCGCACGGTGCCGGTCGGATTCCAGAAGAATTCCGCATAGCGCACGCCGTGGCCATGCACGTCTTCCAGGTATTCATACGCGAGGCAATACAGGTCCGTCGGCGAGACGATCAGGTGCGCGTCGAGCGCGCGCAGCACGCGCAGCACGCCGACGGGCTTGTCGCCGCGTGTATAGAACGCGTCGATTTCCTCGGGAGTGACGGCATTGCCCGTCTTGGCGGCCAGCGCGCGGAAAGTGGCTTGCCGCACCGTGCCGAACAGGTGGCAATGCAGCTCCACCTTCGGCATGGCGCGTAAAAACTGTTCGATGCTCAGGGGAGAATTAGACATGAAGCTCGTTTCGTAGTGAAGTGGGTCAGACGAGAATGGCGGCCAGGCGGCGCATCAGGCGCTCGATGGCGGCCTGGCCATCGGCCAGCATCGCCACCTGCGTGTTGATGGCGGCGCGGCGCGGCACGCGGAATTCGCACACCGTCATGCCGCGCGTCAGTTCGCCCGTCAATTCGATGGCCACGTGAGCCGGCTGGAACTGGAACAGCTGCGGCGCTTCCAGGTACAGGGCCACCACGGGGTCGTACATGGGCATGGGCACGGAACCGTCGCTGCTGCGGATGCGCACATACGCTTCCAGGTAGCCGGCCAGACGTAGCGCGCGCGGCGTGCCGAGGGCGCGCAGGCGTTCCACTTCCGCATTCGTCACCAGGAGCTGGCGGCACAGGTTCAGGCCGAACATACGCAGCGGAATACCGGATTGGAACACCTGGGCGGCCGCTTCCGGGTCCGCATAGATATTGAATTCGGCCGCCGCCGTATGGTTGCCCTGGTCGGTCGAGCCGCCCATCAGGATGATCTCGACGATTTTCTCGGCGATATCGGGCGCGCGGGACAAGGCCGTGGCCAGGTTCGTCATCGGCGCGATCGCCATGATGGTGATCTGGCCGGGATGCTTGCGCACGGCGGCGATCAGCGCGTCGACGGCGTGGCCCGCAGCGTCACTGGCGGCACCGGGCGGCAGGATGTCGCCCGTGGTCGGCATGCCGCTGTCGCCCAGGATGCGCTGCGCCGTTTCGATGACGCCGGCCAGCGGTTCTTCGCAGCCGCGGTAGATCGGCACCGTCAAGCCGTCATGGGCCTTGATGCGCAAGGCGTTGTCGTAAGTGATGTCGACGGGCGCATTGCCCGCCACCACGCTCACGCCCAGCCACTCGATGTCGGGATTGCTGCCCAAGAGCAGCATCGTCAGCCAGTCGTCGAAACCGGGATCGGTGTCGAGCCAGATCTTTTTCAAGGCTTGGGTCATGATGGTCTCAGGTTAAAAATCAGGCAGCCAGCCACAGGGCGCTGTCGGACGGCAGCACGAACGAGACGGCCGTGCCTTCGCGCCAGGCGGCGCCGCCGGCCGCGCAAATGCCCTTGACCTGGCCCAGCGGCGTTTGCAGCAGGTATTCGACGGTGTCGCCCAGGAAGCCGCGCGCCAGCACGGTGCCAGGGTACTGACCTGCCGCGTCGTCGGCCGCGCAGACGCGCACCTTGTCCGGACGCCAGCCCAGCACCGTGGTGCCGGCAGCGACGGGGGACGTGTACGGCAGGCTGGCGCCGGCGTGGTGCAGCGCGCCGTCGCGGTAGTCGAACAGGTTTTCGAAACCCATGAAGTTGGCGACGAAGCGCGTGGACGGCGTATTGAAGACGGCTTCCGGCGCGGCCAGCTGCTCGATGCGCCCGCCGTTCATGACGACGATGCGGTCGGACAGGGCCAGCGCTTCTTCCTGGTCGTGCGTCACGTACAGCATGGTGATGCCCAGTTCGCGCTGGATGCGGCGCAGCTCGGCGCGCATCTGCACGCGCAGCTTGGCGTCCAGGTTCGACAGCGGTTCATCGAGCAGCAGCAGGGCCGGTTCGACGACGATGGCGCGCGCCAGCGCCACGCGCTGCTGCTGGCCGCCCGACATCTGCGCCGGCAAACGCGTCTCGAACCCCGTCAGTCCCACGGCGGCGATCACGGCTTCCACTTTCGTTTTCAGCAGCGCCGGCGCGACCTTGCGCAGGCGCAGGCCGAAGGCGATGTTGTCGTACACGTTCAAGTGCGGGAACAGCGCGTACGACTGGAAGACCATGCCGATATTGCGCTTGTTCGGCGCCAGCTTGCCGATTTCGCGGCCGTCGAGCACGATGCGGCCCGACTGCAGCGGCATCAGGCCGGCAATGGCGCGCATGGTGGTGGTCTTGCCGCAGCCGCTGGGGCCCAGCAGGGAAATCAGCTCGCCCTGCTCGACGTGCAAGTCCAGGTCTTTCACGGACGTCGTGTTCTTGGCGTAGCCGAGGTTCAGCTTGTGCAGTTCCAGATAACTCATCGTGTGTTG
This sequence comes from Janthinobacterium aestuarii, assembly GCF_046113285.1. Taxonomy (NCBI): domain Bacteria; kingdom Pseudomonadati; phylum Pseudomonadota; class Betaproteobacteria; order Burkholderiales; family Oxalobacteraceae; genus Janthinobacterium; species Janthinobacterium aestuarii. The sequence continues at coordinate 493,353 of NZ_CP142524.1, read as the reverse complement.
CCTCTTACATGTATTTAGAAATGCCCAGCACCTTTTCGGTCACCATCACGAAGGCCATGGTGAACAAGACCAGCAAGGTCGACAGGGCAGCGATCGACGGATCGAAACTGTTTTCCATATGGCCCAGCATCTCGATGGGCAAGGTGCTGATGCCGGGACCCGTGAGGAACAGCGAGACGGGCACCTGGTTGAACGAGGTGACGAAGGCGAGGAAGAAGGCGGCGATCACGGCGTTGCGGATATTCGGCAGCACGATCATGAAGAACGCGCGCAGACGCGACGCGCCCAGGGTGATGGCCGCGTCCTCGATATCGACGCGCAAATTCACCAGGCTGGCGTACACGACGCGCACCGAGTACGGAATCAGCAGCGCGATATGGCCGATCAAGAGGCCCACGTACACGGGCGCATTGATCGTCAGCACCAGGTGGTGCAGCAAGCCCAAACCGACCAGGATGGCGGGAATGATCAGCGGCGACGTCAGGATTTGCCGGATGGCGCCGATACCGGGCGGCGGCATGCGCGAAAACGCATACGCGACGGGGATGCCCAGCAACAGCGCGATGACGGTGGCGATCAGGCCGATTTCCAGGCTGGTCTGGAAGGCGCGGCGGAACTCGGGCGCAGCCCACACCTCGAGGATCCAGCGCAGCGAATACGACTCGGGCGGGAAGGCCAAGGTTTCGCCGCCGGAAAAGCCGGCCAGCACGACGATGGCAAATGGTCCCAGCAGGAACAGGAACACCAGCCATAAAACGGCACGTGAAAACAGGCTTTCTTTCATACGGAGCTCCGGCTCGAGGAAATACGTTTAAGGCCGGCATTCACCAGCAGGGTCATGCAGACGAGGATGACGGCGATGACGTTGGCCGCGCCGAAATCGCTCTCCACGCTGACCTTCTGGTACAGCAGCGTTTCCAGCATCAGCACCTTGGTGCCGCCCAAGAGGGCCGGCGTCACGTAGGCCGTCACGCAGCCCGTAAACACCAGCGTGCCGCCGACCACCAGGCCTTCCTGCGTCAGCGGCAGGGTGACCTTGCAGAATACTTGCCATGGATTCGCGCCCAAAGTCGCTGCGGCAGGTTCCACGTCGCGCGGCAGGTTTTCCAGCGCGCCCGCCAGCGACATCAGCATCAAGGGCAGCAGCAATTGCAGCAGGCCGACAAAGACGGCGAACTCGCTGAACAGCAAACGCAGCGGCTCGTCCGTGAAACCCATGTTGACGAGCGCCGCGTTGAGGGCGCCATTACGGCCCAGCAGCACGATCCACGCATAGGTACGCGCGATCGGCGAGACCATCAGCGGCAGAATCATCATGCCGACCACCAGACCGCGCCACTTCGGCGACACGCGCGCCACGGCTTGCGCGGCCGGATAGCCGAGGATGATGGACGCCAGGGTCACCAACGCGGCGATGCGCAGGGTGCGCCAGAAGATGGTGCGGTTGAATTCCTGCGAGAAGAATGCAACGAAGCGCTCAACACCCCACTGCATGCCGTCGCCGACGCGGAAGGCGTCGACCAGCAAGGCCAGCACGGGCAGCAGGAAGCAGACGACGATAAAGATCAGCGCCGGCAGGACCAGCAGCAGTCCCAGGCGCTTTTTTGGATCAGCAAACATGGTGTTTTCTCCTCGTCACCACTATTTGCTCATGGCCTTGTTCCACTGCGTCATCCAGTTGCTGCGCTGTTTGATGATGGTTTCCGGCTTGACGAACTTCAGCGAGCTGATTTGATCGGCGCCATAGGTATTGAATTGCGCGGCCGCCACCGACAGGCGCACGTCCTTGTTGACGGGCGAGTCGACCAGGTTGGTCGCCAGCTGCGTCTGCACTTCCTTGGACAGCCAGAAATCCATCAGCTGGTAGGCCAGGTCCGCGTTCTTCGAACCGGCAACGATGCCCATCACGTTCATGCCGGCCGCCTGGCCTTCGGCCGGGATGCTCCATTTCAGGGGCAGGCCCGTCTTGAGCATCTGCGACCAGGTAAAGCGCGCCACGGGCGCGGCCCAGATTTCATCCTGCGCAAACAGGGCGGCCAGCTGCGCGCTGTTTTTCGAGAACGTGACGACGTTGCCCTTCATGCCGACGATCTTGGCAAAGCCCGTGGCATAGTCGTCCGTCTTGCCGCCCCAGGCCGCGTCGGCCATGCGCAGCATCAAGGGGCCCTGCGTGGTGCTCACGTCGGGGAAGGCCACGCGGCCCTTCAGTTCGGGGCGCCACAGGTCCTTCCAGGACGTCAGCGGGGCAACCTTGTCGCTGCGGTACACCAGGCCGACCGAATACAGGGTGTAGCCGACGGCGAAGTTGCCGCCGATAGGGTTTTTCGCCACGTCGTACAGGGCTTTGTAATTGCTCAGCTTGGAGTAATCCATGGGCTGGATCACGCCCTTTTGCGCCGCTTCCAGCATGCCGGAATCGGACAGCAGCACCAGGTCGATCACCGGGTTCTTGGCGTGCACCACCAGCTTGGCGATGCGGTCCGCATTATTCCCCGTTTCCACCTTGATATCGCAACCGCATTTGGCCTTGAACGGCTCGTACACATACTTCATGAACAAGGGCTGGGCAATCGGATAGGCCGAAATGACCAGCTCGCGTTTTTCCGCGTGGGCGGCGTTGGCCAGCAAGCCTAGGCTCAACGCCAACATGAGGTGCTTTTTCAAGATGCTTCCTTTCAGGGGACGGCGCTGCGGGACAGCGCCTGTAAAGATGAATCAGTGTCAGAAATAATGTCGCATGCCAACGATCAGGACGCTTTGCGTCTTGCCGCCCGAGGCGCCGAAGCCGAACACGCGGGCGAACGTCGCATCGCCGGCCGCTTTCTGGTAGCTCCAGGTGATGGCGACATCGGTGCGCTTGGACAGGAAGTAATCGGCCTGGAAGTTAACCTGGTGCCATTTCGGCGTCTTGTTGATCACGTCATATTTACCAGTCGTATAGAAATACGACGCGCCCAGGTTCAACGCTTCCGTCAGCTTGTGGTTCACGTTCAAGTCCACGTTCTGCAGGGTCAGATTGCTTTGATCCAGGTAGTGGTAGCGCACATTGGTGTACAAGGCGCCAAACTTGGTCTTGCCCACATTATAAAAGCCTCCCGTGCCGGCGATGGCCTGGCTGTCCACGCCGGCGCCCTTGACGGCGCTCTTGTTGAAGATCAACAGGGAACTGGCATAGTCATTGCCGATGGCGCCATTCGGCGCATCGGGGCTGTTCGGGCGATCCATCTTGGTGTAGGCGACGGCCCAGCTGAAGGCATCGACCTTGTAGCCGGCGCCCATGCTGTAGACGCGGTTGCGGTTCGAATCTTCCGGGTTCTCGCTGAAACCATACAAGCCCGTGAACGACAGGTTGCTGATATTCGGGCTGACATACTTGACGGCGTTTTGCACGCGCAGGTTGTTGTAGCCATTGTCGTTGTCGCCGATGTGCACGCCGTTACTGGCGATGACCACGGGACCCAGCAGATCCTTGACGGCTTCGTACTGGCGGCCCAGGGTCAAGGTGCCCTTGTCGTTGCTGGACAAACCCACATACGACTGGCGGCCGAACAGGCGGCCGCTTTGCGAGGCCGTGCCCGTCATCACGTTAAAACCGTTTTCCAGTACGAAGATCGCCTTGGTGCCGTCGCCCAGGTCTTCCTGGCCGCGGAAACCGATGCGGGGATTCTGATTCGTGCCGCTCAGCGCATGCGTGCGGCTGCCTTTGCCCTCATCCGACACATAGCCGATACCGGCCGACAGCAGTCCATACACTTGCACGCTGCTTTGCGCCTGCGCCGCGCCGTGCGCCGCCAGCAAGCCACCCACTACCATCGTTCCCGTCATCCATTTGTTCATCGCCGCCACCCTAAAAAGAATAAACCCTGAGTTTTTTTGGAATTATTTTATTGATGCATCCCTTGCATGGCGCGCCGCCGTACGTGCCGGCACCGCATTCCAGGCGCTTCTCCCGAATATTGTTGCCTTCAAGACAAGTAAGGACCAGTCCAGAATATGGTAAATTGCGGGATAAGAAAATTTGTTTATTTTTATAAATCCATTACTTTTTCTAATAAGCAACGCCCATGCATGAACTGAGCAAGAAAATTTCCTTACGACATTTACAAGCGTTTTCCACCCTAGCCCGGGTAAACAGCTTCAGCAAGGCTGCACAGGAATTGTGCGTGACCCAGCCGGCCCTCAGCGCGTCGATCAAGCTGCTGGAAAATCAGCTGGGAAAAAAGTTGTTTAACCGCACAACCCACCAGCTGGAACTGACGCGCGAAGGCAAGCTGGCGCTCGAATACGCCACGCATTTATTGAATACGGCCAGCAACACCTTTGCCGATATCCAGCGCGCCATCGGCAGCGGCCGGCATCGCATCCGCATCGGCGCCATCCCCTCGGCCATGGCGATGACGGCCGTCGTGGTGGCGCGCTACTGCGAGCAGCATGGCGATGAAGTGGAAATCGTCCTGTCGGACATGCCCAACGATGGCTTGCTGCATGCGCTGCATTCGGGCCAGCTGGACTTTTGCGTGGGCATCGAGGTGCCCGGTTCCGTGTCGCTGGAAAGCGTGGGCCTGTTCGAAGACGAGCTGGTCTTGGTGACGGCGGGACGCCATGCGCTGGCGCCGCTCAAGGAAGTGCGCTGGGAGCAATTGGCGGGCCAGGAAATCGTCGTGTTTACCAAGGGCAGCATCTGGGAGTTCGCCTCGAGCGCCCTGCGCCAGCATGGCCTGAGCCCGTCAAACCTGTACCAGATGATCCACAGCGAGTCGCTGTACGGCGTGGTGCGCGCCGGCATCGCCGTGGGCATCATGCCCAGCCTGTACACGACGTTCCTCAACGACGAGGACCTGCATGTGGCGCCCCTGCGCCAGCCCACGTGCAAGCGCAAGATCGCCCTGATGCGGCGCAATGAAATCAGCCGCAACCACCATGTGGACGACTGTTTTTCAGCGTTGCGCCAGGATTTGCAGCAGGTCGACCAGTGGTTTTAAGTTAAAACTCAAGCAGGTGCCTTCAGCAGATTCGCCAGCGCCACGTATTGCTCCAGGCCCACGGTTTCCGGACGCAGGGTCGGATCAATGCCGGCCGCCTTGATCTGCTCTTCCGTAAACATCCCGGCCAGGCAATTGCGGATCACCTTGCGGCGCTGCGAAAAGGCCTTCATGACCACGGCTTCCAGCGTGGCCTGGTCGCATGCGAGGCGCTCGGCCACGGGGATCATGCGCACGATGGCCGATTCCACTTTCGGCGGCGGATCGAAGGCCGTCGGCGGCACGATGAACAGCAGCGACATCTTGTAGCGCCATTGCAGCATCACGGACAGGCGGCCATACGCCTTGCTGCCCGGTTCGGCTACCATGCGTTCGACCACTTCCTTTTGCAGCATGAAATGCTGGTCCTGCACCAGCGGCGCGAAGTCCGCCAGGTGAAACAGCAGGGGGCTGGAAATGTTATATGGCAAGTTGCCCACGATGCGCAGCTTCTGACCGGCTGGCACGGGGATTTGCGCGAAATCGAATTTCAGCGCGTCGCCCGAGTGGATCGTCAGCTTGGCCGGATTGAAGGTCTTTTCCAGGCGCACGATCAGGTCGCGGTCCAGTTCCACCACATGCATCTGTTTCAAATGGCGCAGCAGCTGCTCCGTCATGGCGCCCAGGCCGGGGCCGATCTCGACCATGGCATCGTCCGGCTGCGGCGCGATGGCGGCCGTGATGTCATCGAGGACGAAGCGGTCATGCAGGAAGTTCTGGCCAAAGCGTTTGCGGGCAACGTGTTTCATAATGTGTTTTCTATCAATGCGGTAAAGCCGGCACAGGCCGGCGGGATCGTTGAGCAGGCAGCGTCGGGTTACGCCTTGCGGCTAACCCGACCTACGCTCTGGTCGGGGTGCTGGCGCGCAGCATGTCGAGCGCCGTTTGCAGCGCTTGCTCCATGCTGTGGCAATCGGCCAGGCCCAGCCCTTGCGCGGCCAGGTCCAGCGCCGTGCCATGGTCGACCGAGGTGCGGATCAGCGGCAAGCCCAGGGTGATATTGATGCCGCGCCCGAAGGTCGCGTATTTCAGCACCGGCAAGCCCTGGTCGTGGTACATGGCCAGCACGCAGTCGGCGTCCGCCAGGTATTTGTGCTGGAACAAGGTGTCGGCCGGGTACGGTCCGCGCGCATCGATGCCGCGCGCTTGCGCCGCGGCAATCGCCGGGGTGATGACATCGATTTCCTCGCGTCCCAGATACCCGCCCTCGCCCGCGTGCGGGTTCAGGCCGGTGACGAGGATGCGCGGCGCGGCGATGCCGAATTTCTGTTGCAAATCAAGCTGAATGATATCCAGCGTGACGGCCAGGCTGTCCATCGTGATGGCAGCGGACACGTCCTTCAATGGCAAATGCGTGGTGGCCAGCGCCACGCGCAGGGTCGGCTCGCCGTGGCCCGGTTCGCCGGCCAGCATCATCACCACTTGCGGCGTGCCGGTTTTTTCTGCCAGGTATTCCGTATGGCCGGAAAAGGCCACGCCCGCGTCGTTGATCGTGCTCTTCTGCAAGGGGGCCGTGACCATGGCGCCAAACCAGCCCGCCTGGACACCCTCCACGGCCGCGTCCAGGGTAGCGAGCACGGAACGCCCGTTTTCCTTGTCCAGCACGCCAGGAATGACATTGTTCACAGTGGGAATATCGATCACGGCCAGGCGGCCGGGACCGAACTGGGGCAAGCCGCTGTTGCGCACGGCTTGCAGCGACAGCGCCGCCAGGCGGATCTCCGGATCGATCAGGCTGGCCGTCAGCGCCAGGAAGGCGGCGTCGCCCAGCAGGATGCAGTTGACTTCATTGCGCATGGCCCAGGCGGCGCGTATCGAGATTTCCGGACCGACACCGGCCGGTTCGCCACAGGTAATGGCGATGGCCGGGCGGCGTACAACAGGCAAGTTACTCATGCGCAATCAGTCAGCAGCATTACTGGTCGTCCGCGCGGAATTCGACGTAAGCACGGTCGCGCACTTCGCGCGCCCAGTTTTCCGTCGCTTCTTCCAGCTTGCGTTCGCGCAAGGCATTGCGTGCGGCAGCGCGTTTCTTCTCTTTCGAGACGTCGTCGCTCTTACGTTCCAGCACTTCGATCAGATGGAAGCCAAAGCTCGATTCGATCGGCTGGCTCACTTCGCCCGGTTTCAGCGCATTCATCGCCGTTTCAAATTCCGGCACGGTGTCGCCCGGATACAGCCAGCCCAGGTCGCCGCCCTTGGCCGCGGAACCGTCGTTCGAGAACAAACGGGCCAGGTCTTCGAACTTGGCGGCCTTGTTGTCGAGACGTTCTTTCAATTCCAGCAGTTTGCGCTTGGCTTCGGCCGCCGACAGGGTTGGCGTCACTTTCAGCAGGATATGGCGGGCATGCGTCTGCTGCACGGCGGCGACAGCTTGTGCCTCGGCAGCGCTGCGGCGGTCCACCAGTTTCAGGATATGGAAGCCCGTGTTGCTCTTGATGATAGGCGTGATCTGGCCAGGCTTCAATTTCAGCAACTGTTCCGTGAACAGGGGCGGCAGGCGGTCGCTCTGGCGCCAGCCGATATCGCCGCCGCTCAGCGCATCGCTGGCGTCGGAATAGGTGGCGGCCATCTTGGCGAAATCGGCGCCCGTGCGCAACTGGCGGCTGACTTCTTCGGCGCGCGCGCGGCGTGCGGCGATTTGTTCGGGGCTGGAATTTTCCGGAATGCGCACGAGAATTTGCGCCAGGTTCAGCTCTACCTGTTCGCTGGCTGCCGCTTTTTCCGCTTCCAGAAAGTTATCCACTTCGGAATCGGAAATCTGGATCTTCGCGTCGACTTCGTGCTCGCGCAGGCGCTGCATGATGATTTCATCGCGGATTTCTTCGCGGAAGGTCGCAAACGGCGTGCCTTCCTTTTCCATCTGGTTGCGCAGCTCTTGCACCGTCATCTTTTGCTGTTCAGCAATACGGCCAATCGCGCGGTCCAGGGTCAGGTCATCCACGCGCACACCCATTTCCTTGGCCAGCTGCATTTGCGCGCGCTCGACAATCATGCGTTCGAGCAACTGGCGGCGCAGGTCGGCAGGGTCGGGAAGCGGGATATTCTGCGCCTTCATGCGCTGCTCCACGCTCTTGATGCGGGCCGCCACTTCATTGCGCGTGATCACATCGTCATTGACGACAACGGCGATGGAGTCGATGGTCTGGCCACTGCTCGACGCAGGGGGCGTGAAGCCCTTGACTGGCGCTGGGGCAGCGGCAGCAGGCTTGGCCGCAGGCGCTGGCGCAGCCTGTTGCGCCCAGACACTACTGGTCGTGGCGCCGGAAATGGCGCACAACAAAACCGTTGCAATTTTGAGTTGGTGCATACTGGCATTACGCATAATGTGTAGAGCGCTCATGAGTTCAGGTGAATAAAAAAACCGGTTTGTGCCAGCGCCGGGGACACCGGCGGCGGCAACGGTGACTATCTTAACGGAGTGGCTGGCTCAATGTCTGGTAACCAGGGATAGTTTTTGTAAAAGTTTCCAGGCCATTCGCACCCAGGCCCAGGCCACTCGACAAGCCCGTCAATTCCAGCTGGAAGAAGATCGGCGTCGAGACAGTCTTGGTCGTCGTCACGAAACGCTGCGCCCCCATGCGGAACACCCAGCAGTCGCCCTTGTATTCGAGGCCGACCAGGCTTTCCAGCATGCTGCGATCCTTGATGGAGTAACTGATGCGGCCCACGCCATACAGGCGGTCCGTCAACGGCCACTGCGTCGACACTTCCGCATTACGCAGCACGCCACGTTGAAAACGGTTACTGAAATTCAATACTTTCTTGGCACCAGGCTGATATTGCAAGGTGTAGTTGTAGCTCATCAACTGGCGATCGCTGGGATTGTACTGCACCAGACTGTCGACGGTCCAAGTCTCGGACACGCGGCCCGTTGCGGCCAGCAGGATATCGGAACGCGACTGGTTGACGGGCGTCGTCGAATTGAGCTGCACGCGCTGGTCGGCAAAATAGAAACGCTGACCGAAGGTCAGGCGCATGCGCTCCGTGCCGTCCGATTGCAGGAAACGCGATACGACGGCGGCCGTGACCTGGTTGGCGTCGCCGATGCGGTCGCTGCCGACAAAACGGTTTTCCGTGAAGATTTGCGTCAGGTTGAACGTCCCATCGGCCGTATCGAAGTTCGGAAACTGCGACTGGTCGCGGTACGGCGTGTAGACGTAGAACAGGCGCGGCTCCAGGGTTTGCGTGCCGCCCTTGGTGCCAAACAGATTCGTGTCGCGTTCAAACACCAGGCCGCTGTCGACCGAGAAGGTCGGCACGGCGCGCGTAAACGAGGTGGTTTTAAACAGCGCCTTGGTCCGGGCGTCATTGTCGAGCTGATACGCGCTGGCATTGAGCATCAGCTTGGGCGTGATGAAGTAGCCAGGGCGCATGATGGGAAAACTCACCTGCGGCACGGCCACGAGACGCGAGCCTTGCACCTGTGTCGGATGCGCGAAGCGCGTCGCTTCCGCGTCAAAGGTCCAGTCGAAACCGCCCCAGACATCGTATTTGCCAGCATGGAAGTTCACCGCCGGCAAACGGTCATACGGGCGTGGCACGACCACGTTGGGATCGGGATCCTGCAGCACCTGGTAATTCTGCACGCGCGCCGTCAGGCTCCAGTCCTCGGTACGGTAATCGGTGCGCAATTCGCGCAGCAACTGGCGCTCGGTGGCGGTGGCGACGGTTTTCGAAAAATCGTTCGGGTAATTATCGTCCGACGCCTCGCGCAGATCCCAGCTGTAAGTCCAGCCCTTGGCCAGCGCCTGCTCATGCTTGGACTTGATCATGTAGCGGTTGGTCTTGGTCTGCTTGTCGTTCGGCAAAAATTCAAACGACGTTTCACCGCTGTACAAGCCGGCATCCGTCTCGCCCATGTAGCGGCCCGTCGCACCGAGCTGAATGCCGCGCCGCTGGATGTAGCGCGGATACAGAGTCAGGTCGCGGTTCGGCGCGATGTTCACGTAATACGGCATCAGCAGCTCGAAACCGTTCTTCGAGGCAAAGCCCGGCGTGGGCGCCAGCCAGCCCGAGCGGCGCGCACCCGACAACGAAAACGACATGCCCGGCGTGCCCAGGATCGGCACGTCCTTGAAATAGATGATGGTCTTGCTGCCCGTGCCCACGTCGCGGCCCGTATCGAGGTTCAAGGTGCTCGATTTCAGGTACCAGTCCGGATTCGGCCCTTCGCAGGTACTGTAGGTGCCTTCGATAACATTGGCTTCGTCTGGATTGATGAAGTCGACGCGCTCGGCCTTGCCCTGGCCGCCGCCCACTGCGAAGCGGTAAGTCGGGTTGAGCAGGAAACCCTTGCCGGTCTCCATGTTCAGCTTCAGGACGTCACCCGTGTAGTAATCGCCGAAACGCCACATCTTGATATGGCCCTCGGCGTCGAACTGATCTTCAACTTGTTTGTAACAAGCTGTATCGGCCGTCATTTTTGTGGTTTTTCCGCGCTCAATCACGACATTCTGGTCGAGATTGATCTCTCTTTCCGGTCGACCGTTCATGCTGTTCGCCGTCATGACGGTAGGCGCGTCGGGATCTTCCACATGAACCGGACGCGGTGCTTTCTGGGCGTGGACAGGCACCGTCGTGGCGGCGACGAGCGCGCTGATGGCGAAAGCCCAGCGCTGCGAAGGGGGGGAGGCCGAAAACCAGCTCATGAATTGGAAGGGGCAAGCACCATTGACAGGCGATTTTTTGATTTGAATCCCTTATTATATGGGAATCTGCACCATCAACCCGATTCCACAGGCCGCTTAATGTCATTCTCCCCCAATTCCTCCACCGCGCCGGTCTCCGCCGACGCTCGCCTGACCCTGTTGAAAGCCTGGTTGACCTCGCTTAACCTCGTCGCGCCCGAATCCGCCCGTCCCGCTTCCAGCGATGCCAGCTTCCGCCGCTACTACCGTCTCGATGTGCTGCCAAGCAACACAACATTGCCAGGAAAGACACTGATCGCCATGGATGCGCCGCCCGAGCGCGAAAACGTGCCCGCCTTTGTCAAGGTGGCCGGCTTGCTGAAAGGCGCCGGCGTGTCCGTGCCCGAAATCATCGCGCAAGACCTGGAACAGGGCTTCCTGCTGCTGTCCGACCTGGGCACGACCACGTATCTGGACGCCCTGAACCACGACAACGCCAGCGTGCTGTACGCCGAAGCGCTGGAATCCTTGATGAAAATCCAGCTGGCCAGCGCCCCCGACGTGCTGCCCGAATTCGACCGCGCCTTCATCCTGCGCGAAATGAATCTGTTCCCGGAATGGTTCATCGGCAAGCACCTGGGCGCCACCTTGACGGATGTGCAACAAACCCAGCTGGACAAGGTCTTCGAAGCCATCACAGCGAATATCTTGTCGCAGCAGCAAGTATTCATGCACCGCGACTACCATTCGCGCAATTTGATGCACATCAACGATGGTTCGATCCCCAATCCCGGCATCCTCGACTTCCAGGACGCCGTCTTCGGCCCCGTCACCTACGACATCGCCTCGCTGCTGCGCGACGCGTATATCCAGTGGGACGAGGAACTGGTGCTCGACTGGGTGATCCGCTACTGGCAGCGCGCCAAGCAGCTGGGCTTGCCGGTGAATCCCGACATCGATGCCTTCTACCGCGATTTCGAATTCACGGCCCTGCAGCGCCACCTGAAAATCCTCGGCCTGTTCGCGCGCCTGAACTACCGCGACGGCAAGGATCTGTACATGGGCGACCTGCCGACCGTGCTCGACTACGTGCGCAAGACGGCCAACCGCTACACGGAACTCAAGCCGCTGGTGCGCTTATTGGACGCCCTGGAAAACAAGACCCCACAAGTGGGCTATACATTCTGATGACTTCAGAGCAATTTACAAAATAAATCAGAAAACGAGTATTCCATGAAAGCCATGATCTTTGCCGCAGGCCGCGGTGAACGGATGCGTCCGCTTACCGATACCTGTCCCAAACCGCTGCTGAAAGTGCGCGGCCGTCCGCTGATCGTCTGGCATGTGCTGAATCTGGTGCGCGCCGGCATCACGGACATCGTCATCAACCATTCCCACCTGGGCCATTTGATCGAGGAAACCCTGGGCGACGGCAGCGCGTATGGCGCGCGCATCGCGTATTCGCCCGAGACCACGCCGCTGGAAACGGCGGGCGGCATCGCCCAGGCGCGCCACTTGCTGGGCGAGGAACCGTTCCTCGCCATTTCCGGCGACATCTATTGCCCGTATTTCGACTTCAAGCAAGTGCTCGACGTGCTGGCCGACAAGGATGTGCTGGGCACGCCGTATCCGGCCGACCAGCGCGACATCGCCTGGACCTACCTGGTGCCCAATCCCGACTTCCATCCCAAGGGCGACTTCGGCCTGACCTTGTTCTCGATCAACAATACAGACGAAACCAAGTGGACCTTCGCCAACATCGGCGTGTACCGTCCTGAAATGTTCGACGGCATCGCGCCCGGCAGCCACGCCAGACTGGGCGATTTGCTGCGCCAGTACGCGGACCAAGGCCGCGTGGGCGGCGAAGTCTATACCGGAGAGTGGACGAATGTGGGTACGCCGGCGCAGCTCGACGTACTCAACGGTGTGGCAGCGAAGGCGCCAGCGGCATGATGGCCAATTACGCGGCACGGCGCGCGGCGCTGCTGGCGCAGATGCTGCCGGGCAGCGTGGCCATCCTCGCCACGGCGCCCGAAGTGCCGCGCAACAGCGATTGCGATTATCCGTACCGCCACGACAGCTATTTCTATTACCTGAGCGGCTTTACGGAACCCGACAGCGCCGTGGCCCTCGTGGCCGCCAGCGCCACAGCCCCGGCGCGCGCCATCCTGTTTTGCCGCGCCAAGAATACGGAGCGCGAAATCTGGGACGGTTTCCGCCACGGCCCCGAGGCGGCGCGCATCAGCTTCGGCTTTGACAGCGCCTTCCCCATCGAGGAACTCGACGTCGAAATGACGCGCCTGCTGGCCGACTCTCCCGCCATCTACTATGCGCTGGGCGGGAGCCTTGATGCGCAGGTGAAGCTCTGGCGGCACAACGTGCGGCAAAAGGCCCGCAGCGGCGTCACGGCGCCCGCCATCGCGCATGACATCAATGGCATGCTCGACGCCATGCGCCTGCTGAAAGACACGCAGGAACAGCAGCTGATGCGCCGCGCCGCCGCCATTTCCAGCGCCGCGCACGTACGCGCCATGCGCGCCACGCGGCCCGGCCTGCACGAATATGCGCTGGAAGCGGAGCTGCTGTACGAATTCCGGCGCAGCGGCGCGCAGTTTCCCGCCTATTCCTCCATCGTCGCCGGCGGCGGCAACGCCTGCATCCTGCACTACAGCGCCAATAACGCGGTATTAAAAGACGGCGAGCTGGTCTTGATCGACGCCGGCTGCGAACTCGATGGCTATGCCTCGGACATCACGCGTACCTGGCCCGTCAACGGCCGTTTCAGCGGCCCGCAGCGGGCGCTGTACGAACTGGTGCTGGCGGCCCAGCAGGCGGCGCTGGACATGGTGCGCCCCGGCTTGCCGCACAGCGCCATCCACGAAGCGGCCGTGCAAGTGCTGGCGCAAGGCATGCTCGACCTGGGTTTGCTGGACCGGCAAAAAAGCGGCGGCGTGCAGGACGTCATCGCCAACAAGGCCTATATGCCCTTCTACATGCACGGCACCAGCCACTGGCTGGGCATGGACGTGCACGACGTGGGCGCCTACCGCGACACGGATGCGCCCGGCAAGCCTTGGCGCGCTTTGGCACCGGGCATGGTGCTGACGGTCGAACCGGGCATCTACGTGCGTCCGGGTACGGGCGTGCCGGAGCAGTTCTGGCATACCGGCATACGCATCGAAGACGATGTGCTGGTCACGCCGCAAGGCCATGAAGTCTTCAGCTCGGCGCCCAGGAGCGTCGCTGAAATCGAACAACTGATGTCACAGGATTAACCCCGCCGCATGCATACACCGTCCACTTTCGATCTCGCCATCTGCGGCGCCGGCCCCGTCGGCATGGCGCTGGCCGCCCTGCTGGTACAGCGCGGCAGCCGCGCCGCCGGCATCGCCCTGCTCGACGCCAAATCCATCGAACAGGCCCGGCGCGACCCGCGCACCATCGCCCTGTCGCACGGCAGCCGCCAGATACTCGAAGAAGCGGGCGCCTGGCCCGTCGAGGCGACGCCTATCCACCAGATCCACGTGTCGCGCCGCGGCCAGTTCGGGCGCAGCCTGATGGACCGCAGCGAGCATGGCGTCGAGGCGCTCGGCTACGTGGCCCGTTACGGCGCCGTCGTCAGCGCGCTGGCCGACGTGTGCGAGCGCCTGGGCGTGACCAGCCTGCGTCCGGCGCTGGTGACGGGCAGCACGGAGGATGCCGATGGCGTGTCCGTGCAGATCGACCAGGCGGGCGCCGCGTCGAGCTTGCGCGCCAGCCTGCTGGTGCAGGCCGAGGGCGGCCTGTTCGGCCAGCAGCCGGAACGCGCCGTCAGCCGCGATTATGGCCAAAGCGCCATCATTGCCCATGTGCGTACAAGCGCTCCCATCGCCCACCGCGCCTACGAGCGCTTCACCGACGAAGGTCCGCTGGCGCTGCTGCCGCAGGACGACGGCTACGCGCTGGTGTGGTGCGTTCCGCCCACGCGCGCCGAACAATTGCTGGCCCTGGACGACGCTGCCTTCCTGGCGCGCCTGGGCGCCGCCTTCGGCAGCCGCCTGGGACGCTTTAGCCACACGACGGCGCGCCTGGCCTATCCGCTGGGCCTGAACGCGCAGGCGAACGGCACGGCGCGCACGGTCGCCATCGGCAATGCGGCGCAAACCCTGCATCCGGTGGCGGGACAGGGCTTGAACCTGGGCCTGCGCGACGCCGCCGTGCTGGCCCGCGTGCTGGCGCAGAACAGCAGCCCGGCCGGGCTGGAACGCTACGCCAGCCTGCGCCAGGCCGACCGGGGCCTGACCGTGCGCGTCACCGACACCATGGCGCGCATCTTCACGGGCAGCGCCCCCACGCAAGGCTTGCTGGGTCTGTCGCTGGGCTTGCTGGACGTTTTCAGCCCCGCGCGCAAAAGCCTGGCCACCCTGATGATGTACGGCCGCCGCTGAACCTTAACAATAAGTAAAGGGCACGGGCGAAAAAGAAACAGGGAACATCTCCGGCATGGAGTAAACGGCCTGCGGATGCGACAATGGCTGTCACCTGGTTTTTGGCGACCGTTCCATGACAGATGCATTGCCCGCAGCACCGCCTGCCGCTCTTCCCGAAGTGCTCTTTTCCCGCCTGCTGGAAGACGCCCTCGACGCCGTCATCATCATCGATGAACATTGCCGCATCCGCTATATCAATGGCGCCATGCAGGCGCTGTCGGGCTATGCCAGCGGGGAATTGCTGGGTCAGACCCTGAACGGCCTGCTGCCCGACGCCGTCGGCGCGCAGCACGACAACCACGTGATCAATTACATCCGCAGCTCGCGCACCTCCAGCGTGCTGGGCAAGATACGCGAATTCGCCATCCGCCACCGCGATGCGCAAATGATACCCATCGAAATGAAGGCGCTGGACCTGGGCGTGGTGGACGGCATCCGCTATTTCGGCGCCTTCCTGCTCGACGTGCGCGAACGGCGCGAACTGGCGGCAAAGAACGCCAGCCTGCTGGCGCAGCTGGAACAGCAGGCGCTGCACGATGCGCTGACGTCGCTGCCCAACCGGCGCGCCTATGAAGCGCAAGCCGAGCAGGCGATGGCGCGCGCGGCACGCAGCGGCGCCGCCCTGACCGTGGGCGTGGCCGACCTCGACCATTTCAAGAAGATCAACGACCGCTACGGCCATGCCGTGGGCGACGCCGTGCTGCGCACGGTGGCGCAGGCGCTGCGCGACACGGGACGCATCACCGACGTGGCGGCCCGTCTCGGCGGCGAGGAGTTCGGCCTGCTGTTCCCCGACGCCAGCCTGCGGCAGGCGCACAAGGTGGCCGAACGCATCCGCGCCGCCGTGGCCGCCGCCATCACGCCTTTGCCCGATGGCGGCGAACTGCAGGTGACCATCAGCATCGGCGTGGCCTCCCTGACGGCCGGCGCCAGCCTGGACGCGGCCATGTCGGATGCCGACAAGGCCCTGTACGCGGCCAAGCACCAGGGACGCAATAAAGTCGTCGCAGCCTGAAGACAAGCGTAGGTCGGATTAGGCGGGGCCGCCGAGGCCGAAGGCCGTAATCCGACAACATTGTTGGCCCCAATACGTCGGATTACGCGGGGCTTTGCCCCGCTAATCCGACCTACGGAAAAAAATACCGCTTATTCGACTGCCTTGAGCATATCCTCGATCACCTTCTTGGCGTCGCCAAACACCATCATCGTGTTCGGCTGGTAGAACAGGTCGTTGTCCAGGCCCGCATAGCCGGACGCCATCGAGCGCTTGTTGACGATGATGCTCTTGGCCTTATAGGCTTCGAGGATCGGCATGCCGGCGATCGGCGATTTCGGGTCTTTCGCCGCCGGGTTGACGACGTCGTTCGCGCCCAGCACCAGCACCACGTCCGTCTGGCCGAATTCGCCGTTGATGTCTTCCATCTCGAAGACCTGGTCATACGGCACCTCGGCTTCAGCCAGCAGCACGTTCATGTGGCCCGGCATGCGCCCCGCCACGGGGTGGATCGCGTACTTGACGGTGACGCCCTTGTGCGTGAGCTTTTCCACCAGTTCTTTCAACGAGTGCTGCGCGCGCGCCACGGCCAGGCCGTAGCCGGGCACGATGATGACGGTTTCCGCATTGCTCATGATGAAGGCGGCGTCGTCGGCCGAACCCGATTTGACCGGGCGCTGTTCCTGCGCGCCGGCTGCGCCTGCGGCCGGCGCATCGCCGCCGAAACCGCCCAGGATGACGTTGAAGAACGAGCGGTTCATGGCCTTGCACATGATGTACGACAGGATCGCGCCGGACGAACCGACCAATGAGCCGGCGATGATCAGCATCGAGTTATTCAGCGAAAAACCGATGCCGGCCGCAGCCCAGCCCGAGTAACTGTTGAGCATCGATACCACCACCGGCATGTCGGCGCCGCCGATGGGGATGATGATCAGCACGCCCAGCGCGAAGGCGATGAGGGTCATGATGACGAACGGCGTCCAGGCAGGCTCCACCCCGTCGGCGAAGCAGAACGCCAGGCCCAGACCCACCATCACCAGCGCCAGCACCAGATTGAGCATGTGCTGGCCCTTGAAACTGACGGGCGCGCCCTGGAACAGGCGGAACTTGTATTTGCCCGACAGCTTGCCGAAGGCGATCACCGAACCGGAGAACGTGATGGCGCCGACAAAGGTGCCGATGAACAGTTCGAAGCGGTTACCGATGGGCAGCGCCTCGCCGTGTTTCGCGATATTGAAGGCCCACGGTTCCGACACGGCCGCCACGGCGATGCACACGGCCGCCAGGCCGATCAGCGAGTGCATGGCCGCCACCAGTTCCGGCATCTTCGTCATTTCCACGGTTTTCGCCAGGTAGGCGCCGATGGCGCCGCCCGTGACGATGCCGATGATGACGAGGGTCAGGCCCATGCCGCCCGTTTGCTGTTCCTTCAGTTTCAGGATCAGCGCCACGGTGGTGACGGCGGCAATGGCCATGCCGCTCATGCCGAAGGCATTGCCGCGGCGCGCCGTCGATGGCGACGACAGGCCTTTCAGGGCCTGGATGAAGCACACCGAGGCGATCAGGTACATCATCGTCACCAGGTTCATGGTGACGAAGCTCATGGCGTGACTCATTCTTTTGCTCCTTGCTTGGCCTTCGGTTCTTTTTTACGGAACATCTCGAGCATGCGCTGCGTGACGAGGAAGCCGCCGAACACATTGACGGCGGCCAGCGCCACGGCCAGGGTACCGGCCACTTGCGCCAGCGGGCCATCGGTCAGACCGGCCGCCAGCATGGCGCCGACGATGATGATGGCGGAAATGGCATTGGTGACGGCCATCAGCGGCGTATGCAGCGCCGGCGTGACGGTCCAGACGACGTGGTAGCCGACATAAATGGCCAGCACGAAGATGATCAGGTTGGTGATGGTGTGACTGATTTCCATGATGTTGTTCTCTCCGGCGCCGCGTTATTTTCTGAGGATGTCATTGCCTGCGCAAACCAGGCTGGCCTTGATGATTTCATCCTCGCGGTCGATCAGCAATTGGTCGTCCTTGTCGATGATGAGCTTTAAGAAGTCCAGCACGTTGCGCGCATACAGGGCCGAGGCGTCGGCCGCCACCAGGGTCGCCAGATTCGGCTCGCCGACGATGTACACGCCGTGTTTGAGCACCGTCTTGCCCAGCTCGGACAGCGGGCAGTTGCCGCCCTGCTCGACGGCCAGGTCGACGATGACGGAGCCCGGTTTCATGGCTTTCACCGTTTCTTCTGAAATCAGCACTGGCGCGGCGCGGCCGGGAATCAGGGCCGTGGTGATGATGATGTCGGCCAGTTTCGCCCGTTCGTGCACCAGTTCGGCCTGGCGCCGCATCCAGTCGGCCGGCATGGCGCGCGCATAGCCGCCCGAGCCCTTGGCGATTTCCTTTTCTTCGTCGGTGAGGAAGGGCACGTCGAGGAACTTGGCGCCCAAGGATTCCACTTGCTCCTTGACGGGCGGGCGCACGTCGGACGCCTCGATGACGGCGCCCAGGCGCTTGGCCGTGGCGATCGCCTGCAAGCCGGCCACGCCCACGCCCATGATCAGCACGCGGGCCGCCTTGACGGTGCCGGCCGCCGTCATCAGCATGGGCATGAAGCGCTGATAGGTATTCGCGGCCACCAGCACGGCCTTGTAGCCGGCGATGTTCGCCTGCGACGACAGCACGTCCATCGACTGCGCGCGCGTGATGCGCGGCACGGCTTCGAGGGCGAAGGCGGACAGGCCCGCCGTCGCCATGGCGGCGATATTGTCGGCGTCAAACGGGTTCAACATGCCGATCAGCACCGTGCCGCTGGCCATCAGGGCCCGTTCGCCGGCGTCCGGTGCGCGCACCTTGAGCACGATGGCGCAGCCATAGGCTTCCTGGGCGGTACCGATCTGCGCGCCGGCGGCAGCATACGCCTCGTCGGGAATCGAGGCTTGCACGCCCGCCCCCGACTGCACGACGACTTGATGCTTGGCTGCCAGCTTCTTGACTGTCTCGGGCGTGGCTGCCACCCGGGTTTCACCAGGCCGTGTTTCGGCCGGTATGCCTATCCTCATGATGCCTCCGCTAATTGATAAACTGACTAGAATCTAACACGGAAAGCAGCGCGCTAAACGTTTGTGAACCAGCAACTTTTAGTCGTACGACACTAATTTCATCCGCATCCATGATTTGTTTCACCATGCGGCGCGGCGCCCATATTGTGGGAAAGGTGTGTCAATCTCACCACAGTCGAGCAAGCGTGCGCGCTTGTTTTGACCACAGGGAAAGCCTATATTAGCGGGCGCTTCCTGCCATCTTGCCAACTAAGCCCCCATGCTAGTGCGCTCCCCGGGAAAGACGTAAGTACCTCCCACCGCTATTTGCTAAAACGTTGTCATTTATCAATATGTCCGCGCAACAAAAGGCCGGCTTCAAACCGCGCGCGCAGAACAAGATAAAATGTCGGCTCTTTCAAGGATGGAATCATGCCGAGAATCTGGAAACCCTCTGTCACCGTGGCCGCCATCGTCGAGCGCGATGGCCTGTTTTTACTGATTGAAGAAGAGACCAGCGAAGGCATCAAGCTCAACCAGCCAGCCGGCCACCTCGACCCGTTCGAGTCGCTGGAACAGGCGGTGATCCGCGAAACGCTGGAAGAAGCGGCCTACGATTTCATTCCCACGGCACTGGTCGGCATGTACATGTCGCGCTACCAGTCACTGCGCACGGGCGAGGACGTGACCTATCTGCGCTTCACCTTTTGCGGCACGGCCGGCGCCGAACACGATCGCCCGCTGGACGAAGGCATCATCCGCACCCTGTGGATGACGCGCGACGAGCTGGCGGCGTGCCAGGAGCGCCACCGCAGTCCGCTGGTGCTGCAGTGCGTGGACGAATACCTGGCTGGCCGGCGCGCGCCGCTGGCCCTGCTGCACACGCATGCGTCCGTTTTCAATAGCGCATAGCAATACGCATTGCCATATTATTAAAGTACACTGGAAAGCAAGATGAGCAAGAAGAAAGTCGTGATCGGCATGTCGGGCGGGGTCGATTCCTCGGTCGCGGCATGGATGCTGAAGGAACAAGGCTATGAAGTCATCGGCCTGTTCATGAAAAACTGGGAAGATGACGACGATTCGGAATACTGCTCCACGCGCCAGGACTGGATCGACGCGGCCAGCGTGGCCGACGTCATCGGCGTCGATATCGAAGCCGTCAATTTCGCTTCCGAATACAAGGACCGCGTGTTCGCCGATTTTCTGCGCGAATACCAGGCCGGCCGCACGCCGAACCCGGACGTGCTGTGCAACGCCGAAATCAAGTTCAAGGCCTTCCTTGACCACGCCATGACCCTGGGCGCCGACCTGATCGCCACCGGCCACTATGCGCGCGTGCGCCAGGCGCCGACCGATGCGGGCCGTTATGAACTGCTCAAGGCCGTCGACGCCAGCAAGGATCAAAGCTATTTCCTGCACCGTTTGAACCAGGCGCAGCTGTCCAAGACCTTGTTTCCGCTCGGTGAAATCCCGAAGACGCAAGTGCGCCAGATCGCCGAAAAATTGGCCCTGCCGAACGCGCAGAAGAAGGATTCCACGGGTATCTGCTTCATTGGCGAACGCCCGTTCCGCGAATTCTTGAACCGCTACCTGTCGTACAAGCCGGGCCCGATGAAAACGGCCGACGGCAAGACCGTGGGCGAACACGTGGGACTGAGTTTTTATACCCTGGGCCAGCGCAAGGGCATCGGCATCGGCGGCGTGAAGTCGTACCAGAATGCCGATGGCAGCAGCGACGCCTGGTATGTGGCGCGCAAGGATATCGTCAACAACACCCTGTGGGTGGTGCAGGGCCACGACCACCCGTGGCTGCTGTCGCCATCATTGACGGCCGACCAGGCCAGCTGGGTGGCCGGCACGGCGCCGCAGGCGGGCGCCCTGTCCGCCAAGACGCGCTACCGCCAGGCCGACGTGGCTTGCCAGTTGTTGCCGGATGGAAATGAACTGTTCAGCCTGGCGTTTGACCAGGCGCAATGGGCCGTCACGCCGGGCCAGTCGGCCGTGCTGTACGACGGCGACGTGTGCCTCGGCGGCGGCATCATCGCCAGTGCGACGGGCCTGGCCGGCGTCTAGGAGTTGTTGCCTTGCGCAGCGGCGGCCAAGGCCTGCTGCTTGCGCACCATCGCAATGACGGTATTGCGCACGGTTTTCAGGACCGTGTCGGCCATGAACGGTTTCACGATGAAGCCCGACACGCCCATCGCGTGGGCCGCCTGCAGCGAGGCCGCGTCGATGCCGCCCGAGACCATGAAAATGAGCGTCTTCGGATACTGGGCGCGGATGGTTTGCACAATATTCGTCCCATCTTCCACCTGCTCGCGCGCGATGCAGACGAAATGCGGATGGTGCTTGACCAGCAGGGCCAAGCCCAGCGCGCTCGTATGCGTCTGCCCGCAGACATCGTAGCCGCCATCGGTCAGGACCGTGTTCAGCAGGCCGCGCGCCACGGCGCTGCTATCGATCAGGACTGTCTTTAACATCATGATTACTTCCCTTGCTTGATTTTCTATTGCGAGTTCCACTCAGAGAGCGCCCATCAAAATGCTCAGGGCTAGGCGCGTTGCCGAAGGCAGTACGAATGTACGACGAGGCAAGGCAACAACGCCATGAGCTTTTTTTGGGCGCTCTACTTTTCCCACGCCAGCTTGTTCCAGGTGACGCCCAACGTCACGTCGGTCTTGAGTTCGACCAACTTTCTTGAAAGATACAGTATTTCCCGCTCTTTTCGCAGGCTTTCACCGAGCGTGCCGGGCAAAATGCCCGCGCCGGCCATCACGGCGTCGATATTGCCGTAAGCGCGCAACAGTTTCGCGCCCGTCTTCAGGCCGATCTTCGACACGCCGGGAATGCTGTCGGTGACGTCGCCCATCAGCGCCAGCAGGTCGGGCAGCAGTTCCGGCGGCACGCCGAACTTTTTCTCGACCCAGGCGTGGTCGTGCCAGACGCCCTTGAAATGGTCCCACACGAGCGCGCCGTGGGCGATCAGACCGTGCAAATCCTTGTCGGTGGTGGCGATGACGGCCGCGCCGCGCCCCTCGTGCAGCCAGCGCATTACGGCCGTGCCGATCACGTCGTCGGCCTCGACCTCGGGGATGCTGACCACGTGCATGCCGAAGCTGGCCAGGGTGGCGTAAAAGCCGGGCAAGGCGTCGCGCAGCACCTGCGGCATCGGCTGGCGCCCTTCACGATAGCCGGCATACAGGGCGTGGCGCCAGGTGGGCCCGCCAAAGTCGAAGGCCGGCAGGATGTGCGTCGGCTCATGGTCGTTGATGAGGGTGCGAAACGACGACAGCGCATGGCGCAGCGCGATCTCCGCCTTCAGGTCGGAATCGGGTTCAGGACTGGCTTCGTAGACGCGGCGTACGATATTCAAGCCGTCGATAGCGAGGAGTCTGGCCATGCGGTAAGTGGATACTGGTTGAATCGATCATTTTACCGTATGGTTCCCCGCACATCGGGCTTGAATACCCTTCATTTGGCGAAATCGTAGGGCCCGCCCCGTTCCAGGGCGCGCTGGTAGGCCGGGCGTGCATGGATGCGCTGCAGGAACGCCGTCAGCTTCGGCAGGCGCTCGTCGAGCCCGCCGCGCATGGCGGCCGCTTCCAGCGGAAAGCTCATCTGGATGTCGGCCGCCGTGAACTCATTGCCGGCAAACCATTTGCTTTTCTCGAGTTCCGCTTCCATGTAGGCCAGCTGGCTGTTGATATTGGGCGTGATGAAGCTGCTCTTGACCTTGCTGGCGATGCCGCGCGCGATCGGTTTGACGAAAAACGGCATCGGCGACGATTCGACCTTGTCGAACACCAGCTTCATCAGCAGCGGCGGCATGGCCGAGCCTTCCGCGAAATGCAGCCAATAGGTCCAGCGCAGCTTCTCGGGCGTGCCCGCCGCCGGTATCAATCGGCCATTGCCGTAGCGCTCGACCAGATACTCGATGATGGCGCCCGATTCGGCGATGGTGTTCGCGCCGTCCGTGATCACGGGCGACTTGCCCAGCGGATGCACGGCCTTCAGCGAAGCGGGCGCCAGCATGGTTTTCGGGTCGCGCTGGTAGCGTTTGACCTCGTAGTCGAGGCCCAGCTCCTCGAGCAGCCAGAGCACGCGCTGCGAGCGCGAATTGTTCAGATGGTGGACGACGATCATGGCGATTTCCGTTGGCAATGGTTGAGTCCCAGTATAGCCGGGACGGGAAAATCGCGGCGACAGGGGCCGCACACCAAAAAATAATTGCGAAAAACACTATTTTCAATTGATAACTTTTCAATCTTCCCTTATCTTGTTTTGTTTCCAATAAGTAAGGAAACTCCCCCGTGGATTTCGATACCAACAACACCACGCCCAAGCGTGAAGCCATTACCTTCAGCGCCACCGGCAGCGAATACTTCCGTATCTGGATCGTCAACCTGCTGCTGAGCATTGTCACCCTGGGCATTTATTCCGCCTGGGCCAAGGTGCGCCGCAACCGCTATTTCTATTCCAGCACCCACCTCGCTGGCAGCAGCTTCGAATACCACGGCAATGCCGTCGCCATCCTGAAGGGCCGCATCGCGGCAGTGGTATTGATCGGCGGCTACAACATCGCCTTCCAGATCTCGCCCATCGTCGGCCTGATCATGCTCGTGCTGATGATGGCCGTGCTGCCATGGCTGGTCTGGAAAAGCCTGCAGTTCAAGCTCTACAACACCAGCTACCGCGGCATCCGCTTCGGCTTCGACGGCAGCGCCAGCGAAGCCTACAAATACTTCCTGTGGCTGCCCATCCTGAACACCTTCACGGCTGGCCTGATGACGCCGTTCCTGCACCAGCGCCTGAAGCGCTTCCAGCACACACAGAGCCGCTTCGGCAGCACCAATTTCAGCTTTGACGCCTCGGTTGGCAGCTTCTACAAGACCTATCTGCTGTTCTTCGCCCTGCTGCTGGCCGGTTTCCTGGTCCTGATCTTTGTCGTCTTCGCCAGCGTCTTCGCCACCTTTGCCACCGATGCCAACGATGTCACCAAGGCCGGCAGCATCTTCGGCGCCGTGGCGGCCCTGTATGCGTGGGCCTTTATCGTGCTGCCGCTGTTCCTGACCATGATCCAGAACCTGATCTGGAACCATACGCGCCTGCAGCAGCACCAGTTCCAGTCGCAGCTGACCTGGGGCCGCACCACGTTCGTCATGCTGACCAACCTGCTCGGTATCGTCGTCACCCTGGGCCTGTTTTCGCCATTCGCCCAGGTGCGCTGGCTGAAGTACCGCCTGGAAGCGACGTCGATGCTGGTGCACGGCAGCCTGGACGCCTTTGTCGCCGCCACCGGCGAGCAAGTCTCTGCCACGGGCGAAGGCATGGTCGATCTGCTGGACTTCGACCTGTCGCTGTAGCATGACGCTCGATCACCACGCGCCGGGCGCGGTCCCCGTGCCCGCGCGCTATTTCGACGGCCAGACCTCGCGCCTGTACCACGTCACGCTCAGCGTGCGCGATGGCATGGCCGTGCTGGCCGGCGACATCGAGCGCAGCTGCCCGCTGGGCGAGCTGCACGTGTCCGAACGCAGCAGCCACGCCGTGCGCAAGGTCAGCTTTCCCGACGGCGCCTACCTGGAGATCGCCGACCAGGCGGCCTTCAACGACGTGCTGCATGAGACGGGCCACCGCGACGGCTGGGTCGTGCGGCTGCAGCAAAGCTGGCGCGGCGCCCTGCTGGCCACGGTCGCCACCGTACTGGCCCTGTGGCTCAGCTATCAGTACCTGCTGCCTGTGGTGGCGAAGGGCGTCGCGTATGCGATTCCCCAGTCCGTCGAGCGCCAGCTGGGCCAGGGCGTGCTCGATTTCCTCGACGGCCACGTGTTTGAGGCAAGCAAGCTCGATGGCGCGCGCCAGCAAGCCTTGCGCGCCCGTTTCGCGCGCCTGGCCACGCCCGGCGACAGCGCGCCCGCGCACCGCATCGTTTTCCGCAAAAGCAAGATCGGTCCGAACGCGTTCGCCCTGCCGTCCGGCGACATCGTGCTGACCGATGAAATGGTGGAGCTGATGCCGGACGACGACGCCATCATGGGCGTGCTGGCGCATGAACTGGGCCATTTGCAGCAGCGCCATCTGACGCGCCGCCTGATCCAGACCTCGGCCGTGGGCGCCGGCGCGGCGCTGCTGTTCGGCGACGTCTCGACCGTGGTGGCGACCTTGCCGCCGCTGCTGCTGGACTTGAAGTATTCGCGCGATGTCGAGCGCGAGGCGGACGACTACGCGATTGCCATGCTGCGCCAGAACGGTATTCCCCTGGAACACCTGGCGCAGGTGTTTGTCGCCCTGGGCAAGCTGGACCATGGCACGCCCTACCTGTCGAGCCATCCGGCCAGCACTGAGCGCATCGCACGCATCCGCGCCGCACAACGCTAAGTACCGTGCGCGGCGTCCTATGGGCGCCGCGTTCTTTCCCACCAGCACGTTCCGTGAATCGAAGGTAGACTCAGCAATATCAGTCTGACTTTCCCGGAGTGCCCATGCACCTAGTACCATTTCGCTACCTGACCTTCATTGCGACGGCAGCCATCTTTGTCCTGTCCCTGTTTTACTATGACCATTACTGGCTGCCCGTGCTGGCCGGTGCGCTGACCCTGGTCGGCATCAGCGACCTGCTGCAAACGAAGCGCGCCCTGCGCCGCAACTACCCCATCCTCGCGCACTTCCGCTTCTTTTTTGAGAGCATCCGCCCCGAAATCCGCCAGTATTTCCTGGAAAGCGACAGCGAGGCGACGCCGTTTTCGCGCAGCCAGCGCAGCATCGTCTACCAGCGCGCCAAGGAGCAGACGGACAAGCGCCCGTTCGGCACCCAGCTCGACGTGTATGAAGCAGGCTACGAATGGATCAACCACTCCATCGCCCCCGCCAAGGTCACGGGCCACGATTTCCGCATCGAGATCGGCAACCATCCGGACTGCCCGCGCGCCAAGCCGTATTCGGCCAGCGTCTTCAATATCTCGGCGATGAGCTTTGGCGCCCTGTCGGCCAACGCCATCCTGGCCCTGAACGGCGGCGCGCGCAGCGGCGGCTTCATGCACGACACGGGCGAAGGCAGCATCAGCCCCTACCACCGCAAAAACGGCGGCGACCTGGTGTGGGAAATCGGCTCCGGCTACTTCGGCTGCCGCAATCAGGACGGCACGTTTTCGGAAGAGCGCTTCATCGCCAACGCCAGCTCGGAGCAGGTCAAGATGATCGAGCTGAAAATGTCGCAAGGCGCCAAGCCGGGCCACGGCGGCGTGCTGCCCGGCCCGAAAGTGACGATCGAGATCGCCACCACGCGCGGCGTGATGGTGGGCGAGGATTGCGTCTCGCCGGCCGCGCACAGCGCCTTTTCCACGCCACGGGAAATGCTGCATTTTATCGACCGCCTGCGCACGCTCTCGGGCGGCAAGCCGACGGGCTTCAAGCTGGCCATCGGCCATCCGTGGGAATTCTTCGCCATCGTGAAAGCCATGCTGGAAACGGGCATCACGCCCGACTTCATCGTCGTCGACGGCAGCGAAGGGGGAACGGGCGCGGCGCCCCTGGAATTCACGGACCACGTGGGCACGCCACTGCAGGAAGCGCTGGTACTCGTGCATAACACTCTCGTGGGCGCCAACCTGCGCGCGAAGATCAAGATCGGCTGCTCGGGCAAGATCATCACGGCCTTCGACATTGCCCGCTTGCTGGCGCTGGGCGCCGACTGGTGCAATTCGGCGCGCGGCTTCATGTTCGCGCTGGGCTGCATCCAGTCGCAAAGCTGCCACACGGACCGCTGCCCCACGGGCGTGGCCACGCAAGACCCGCAGCGCCAGCGCGCGCTGGTGGTGCCCGACAAGATCGCCCGCGTGGCGCACTTCCATCAGAACACCATGAAGGCGCTGGCCGAACTGATCGCCGCCGCCGGCCTGGCGCATCCGCAGGAACTGCGTCCGCACCACCTGGTGCGGCGCATCTCGCCGAATCAGGTGAAACTGGCGTCCGCCCTGCTGCCCTTCCTGGAAGCGGGCCAGTTGCTCGACCCGAGCCAGCTGCCGCAGCTGCCGCCCGTGTTCGGTCTGTACTGGCCCAAGGCGCAATCGGCCTCGTTCCAGCGCCTCGATTGATACGGTGTTTGCGCAAGTGGAGCAATACCACTTAATAACCACTTGCGCAAAAACCCAAATCCAATACAATACCAAAACAAGTACAAAACCAAGGCAGCTTTTCCGGTGACCGCCACGATGCGCCACCACGGTGCCAGAATACGTATGCCGTCGTCACAATCAATACCGGAGGAGTTGCAGCATGGAGCAGGGTTTGCGCGAGAAAATAGGACAGTTGTTCATGGTGGGCTTCGACGCCCTGCAGGCGGACGAGCATATCAAGACCTTGATACGCGAAAAGAAGGTAGGCGGCGTGATCCTGTTCCGCCGCAACGTGCACACGCCCGCGCAAGTGTCGGCCCTGTGCCGCGAACTGCAGGAGATCAACGCGGAAGTGTCCGACATCCCGCTCTTGATCTCCATCGATCAGGAAGGCGGCATGGTGATGCGCATCGAGCAGGGCGTCACGCCGATTCCCGCGGCGATGGCCTTCCAGGCGGCCGGCTCCATCGAAGACTGCGAACGCATGAACCAGATCAGCGGCGATGAGATGCGCCAGGTGGGCATCAATATGCTGCTCGCGCCCGTGCTGGACGTGAACAACAACCGCAACAACCCCGTCATCGGCGTGCGCGCGTATGGCGAGGATGCCGCCACCGTCATCGACTACGGCATGGCCGCCATGCGCGGCCAGCGCGCCAGCGGCGTGGCCGTCACCGCCAAGCACTTCCCCGGCCACGGCGACACGGCCATCGACACGCATTACGCCATGGCGCTGGTCCCGCACGACAAGGAACGCCTGCGCGCCGTGGAACTGGCGCCGTTCCGCGCGGCGATTGCCGGCGGCGTGGACGCCATCATGACGGCGCACGTGGTCTTCCCCGCCTTCGAGGCCGATACCAGCGTGCCCGCCACCCTGTCGAAGGGCGTGCTGACGGACCTGCTGCGCGGTGAAATGCAATACAAGGGCGTGGTCATCACCGATTGCCTGGAAATGGCGGCCATCGCCGACGGCATCGGCATCGCCCGGGGCGCCATCGCCACCTTGCAGGCGGGCGCCGACATCGTCCTCATCTCGCACCGCGAAGCGCAGCAGACGGCGGCCATCGAGGCCGTCATCGCCGCAGTGGAGCGCGGCGACATTGCGATCTCCCGCATCGAGGCGGCTTGCGCGCGCGTGGCGGAACTCAAGCGCAACCGCGCCGTGCGCGACTGGCGCGAACGTCCTGTCGCCCCGCCGGCGCTGATGCAGCCGGCCGCCATGGCCCTGTCGCAGCTGCTGCAAAAGGCGGCGCTGCGCGTGCAGGGCGACTACCGCCCGCTCGACGCCAGCCTGCCCGTGACCCTGCTGACGGTGGAAGTGCGCTCGCGCAGCGAGATCGACGAAGTGGCGCTGGGCCGCAACAAGGAAGCGCGCAGCTCGATGCTGCCGGCGCTGCTCGAAGCGGGTCTGGACGTGCGCGAATATGCCTTGTCGGCCGAAGCGCTGGACGACGAGGTCAACGAAGCCATCGCCTTTGCGCAAGGCGCGCGGCAGATCGTGCTGCAAACGTATAACGCCATGTTCGTCGACGGCCAGCGCCGCCTGGTCGAGGCCCTGCCACACGACAAACTGTGGCTGGTGGCAGGCCGCCTGCCCTACGACCTGGACCTGGCGCCCCACGCGCAAGGCCGCCTGGCCGCCTTCGGCTGTCGCCCGGCCGCGCTGGTGCCGGTCGTCGACAAGCTGGCCGGCAAGGCGTAGGCGCAGTACCGGCGTAAAAAAACCCGCAGCAGCGGGTTTTTTTACGTTCAGGGCCGCGACATAGTCGGAATAGTCGGCACGGGCGGCCAGGCAAAGGGTCCGAGGAACAGGCCGATGCATCAATCCTGGCGCTGCACCTGCATCAGGATCACGCGCTTGCTGCTGCCGTCGGCCGGCGGCGTGGCGGACGGCGGCGGAGGGCTGTCGCAGGAACCGCAGGAACCGCAGCCGCTGCCGCAGCCCGGCGCTACCTTGAAGAAGGTCGACATCTTCGCCTCATCGAGGCCGCAGCGCACCAGGCCGCGCACGATGGCGCGGCGCACGCCGGCCGGCAGGTACTTGGTCGAAAAATGCAGCAGCGCGGCTGCGACGATCAGGGCGACGATGAGGGTTTGCCACATGGTTTCTCCTAAGCGCCCAGCAACAGGGCGACGCGGTACGTGATGAACGAGGCGGCATACGCGAGGGCGAACATATAGCCGGCCATCAGCAGCGGATAGCGCCAGCCGCCCGTTTCGCGTTTCACCACGGAGAGGGTCGACAGGCACTGCGGCGCGAACACATACCAGGCCAGCAATGACAATGCAGTGGCCATCGACCACGAATGGGCGATCAGCGGTTCCAGGGTAGAGGCCAGCGCGTCGCCCGTTTGCGACAGCGCATACACGGTGCCCAGGGCGCCGACGGCCACTTCGCGCGCCGCCATGCCCGGCACCAGTGCGATGCATATCTGCCAATTAAAACCGATGGGCGCGAAGATCACTTCCAGGCCGCGGCCCAGGATGCCGGCCAGGCTGTAATAGATGGGCGGATGGATCGCGTTGTCCGGCGCGCCGGGGAAGGTGCTGAGGAACCACAGGATGATCATCAGGCTCAGGATGATGGTACCGACGCGCGTGAGGAAGATCTTCGCGCGCTCCCACAGGCTGACGGCCAGGTTGCGCAGATGCGGCCAGTGGTAGGCCGGCAATTCCAGCAGCAGCGGCTGGTTGCCGCGCACGCCCATGCTGCGCTTCATGACCCAGGCCACGGCCATGGCCGAGATGATGCCGGCGAAGTACAGCACGAACAGCACCAGGCCTTGCAGGCTCAGATAGCCCCACACCTGGCGCTGGGGAATGAAGGCGGCGATGATCAGCGCATACACGGGCAGGCGCGCCGAGCACGTCATCAGCGGCGCGATCATGATGGTAACGAGGCGGTCGCGCGGATTCTGGATGGTGCGCGCCGCCATCACGCCGGGGATGGCGCAGGCAAAGCTCGACAGCAGCGGGATGAAGGCGCGGCCCGACAGGCCCACGCCGCCCATCAGGCGGTCCAGCAGGAAGGCCGCGCGCGGCAGGTAGCCGCAGTCTTCCAGGCTCAGGATAAAGAAGAACAGGATCAGGATTTGCGGCAGGAACACCAGCACGCTGCCGACGCCGCCGATGATGCCTTCGACCAGCAGGCTTTTCAGGTGGCCGTCGGGCATGTTCGCCGTCAGCAGGGCGCCCAGGTGGCCCACGCCATCGGTGATCATTTCCATCGGCGTGGCAGCCCAGGCAAACACGGCCTGGAAGATCAGGAACATCAGCACGGCCAGGATGATGGGGCCGAAGACGGGATGCAGCACCACGTCGTCGATCTTTTCCGTCAGGTTGCCGCTGTCGCGCGTGTCGTTGCTGACGGCGGCCAGGATGCGGCGCACTTCGCGCTGCGTTTCTTCGACGCTGACGGCGTCGATGGCCGCCAGCGGTTTCGCTTCCACCGCAGGCAGCGGCAGCATGGCGTCGATGGCATCCAACAAGGCTTTTTCGCCATCGTGCTGCACCGCGACGGTTTCCACCACGGGCATGCCCAGTTCCTGCGACAGCCTGGCCGTGTCGATGAGCATGCCGCGCTTGCGCGCCACGTCCGTCATGTTCAGCGCCAGCAGCATGGGCAGGCCCAGGCGCTTGACTTCCAGCACCAGGCGCAAATTCAGGCGCAAATTGGTGGCATCGACCACGCAAATGATGGCGTCCGGACGCGGGTCGCCGCGGCGCAGCCCGCCCACCACGT
This sequence comes from Janthinobacterium aestuarii, assembly GCF_046113285.1. Lineage (NCBI taxonomy): Bacteria > Pseudomonadati > Pseudomonadota > Betaproteobacteria > Burkholderiales > Oxalobacteraceae > Janthinobacterium > Janthinobacterium aestuarii. Next base: position 462,334 of record NZ_CP142524.1, on the reverse strand, counting down.
CGCGCGTGATGGCTTCATCGGGCGTGGTGGCCGACAGGCTGTAGGCGCCCGGCAAATCGAGCACGCGCACGGGCTTGCCGCTTGGCGACGTGAAATGGCCTTCCTTGCGCTCGATGGTCACGCCGGCGTAGTTCGCCACTTTCTGGCGCGCGCCCGTCAAACGGTTGAACAGGGCCGTCTTGCCGCAGTTCGGATTGCCCAGCAAGGCGATTTGTGGCTGGTGCGGCGGCTTGTGCGCGCCCGCTTCCACGATAGTTTCTACGGCACCCATATTTATTCCGGTTGAAGCAGCGGTTGAATCGTGATCAGCGCCGCTTCGAAGCGGCGCAGTGCGAACGTGGCATTGCCGACCTTGATGGCCAGCGGATCGCCGCCGGGAATACCGCGCTTGAGCATGCGGATTCGTTCGCCGGGAACGAATCCCAGCTCCATCAACCGGCGGACGAGGTCGACGCCGTCTTCCGTCTGTCCTGCCGCGTTGGGCGTGATATGCAACACCGTGCCGCTCTGGCCGACTGCCAGCGCGTCGAGCGTCATCAGGGGTGGAACTAGAGTCATGAGCAAATTCCGTTCAAATTAAGAACACCGGGGACAGACTGCTGCGCCTGGCGCATGCCCTGATGTTGTGAGGTAAAACGCAACTGTTGCGCATTACCGACAAGCGGCCTTTCAATGTGTCCAGACGGCGACCGTCCGAGACAATACCAGCATTATAAACATGAATGCGAATTGTTTTTATTTAGCCCGGAGAGCCGCCCCTGCCAAGGGCTGCGCCATGCGCGCAAAGCGCAGATCAAGCTGCCGCGCCAGGCCGCCAACTGCCGCACACTTGATCAAAATCGCTTGCATTGTCCTGCACTTTGCGCGACAATGAAACGTAATGATAATGATTCTCATTAAAACACTAGCAACAATGCTTTCAAGCACTAGTGTCTGTTCATCCTCCAGCCAGAAGGTGTATCAATGATTGTATGTGTCTGCAACAACATATCTGATCGTGAAATCCGTCAAGCCGTCGATCTTGGCCTGTCCAGCATGGCCGAACTGCGCCGCGACCTGGGCGTGGCCACCTGCTGCGGCAAATGCCACACCTGCGCGCGGGAAGTGCTGAACGATCACCTGAACGCCACCGTGGCGCTGCAAGAAACCGTATTGATGCGAGCTGTACTGACAAACTAAAGAAAGCGATGAACGCCATGACGATGATGCCCCCGCCCGTAACGGTGCAGGCCGTGCAGCAATTTGCCGACTTCGACAAGAAGCGCAACAAATTCGCGCCGCTGATGGCCATCGTCGTCCTGCATATCGCCGGCTTTTACGCCATCCAGAGCGGCCTGCTGAGCCGCGTCGTCACGGCGGCCATGCCGACCATCACCACCATCAGCATCATCGCCCCGCCGGCGCCACCGAAACCGCCGGCGCCGTCCGTACCGAAAACCGTGGAACTGAGCGCGCCCGTGCCGCGCGCCGTGATCCCGCCGCTGCCGCTGATCGCCGTGGCGCCGAGCGAACCGACGATCACGCCGCCGCAGCCGACGCGCGCCGAAGCGGCGCCCGTCGCCACCGCCGCGCCGACGGCGCCAGCCGCACCGTCGCCGACGCCACCGGCACCAGCGACGCCGCGCACCGTCAGCAGCGTCGAATACATCAAGGCGCCGCAGCTGATCTATCCGAATCTGTCGCGCCGCCTGGGCGAAAGCGGCACCGTGGTGCTGCGCATCCTGATCAATGAAAAGGGCTTGCCCGAGCAAATCCTGATCCAGAAATCGACCGGCTACACGAACCTCGATGAAGCGGGCCGCCAGGCCGCGCAGCGCGCGCTGTTCAAGCCGATGATCGAAAACGGCAAACCCGTCCCCGTGTACGTGCTTGTCCCCCTGACCTTCCAGTTGAGCTAGCCTTCCTGCGGCCCTAGGGCCGCTGCCAGCCCGCAAGCATCGCACCCTGTGCCCTGCTTGCTTTTTTGCGCCCTTTTTAGTCAAGCGATTTGCTTGTTTCAGTCTGCCAGCCTACATCCCCGGGCCAGGCAGACTTTTTTTTGCCCGCTATGGGGTCAGACCCTCAACACCGCCAACGCAAGGTTCAGCGCCAACTTCACCGGGGGTCTGACCCCAGCCTTACATCTCCGCCCACATGCGCAGCAGATTGTGATAATGCCCCGTCAGTCCCACGGTGGCCGGCGAATCGCCGTGTTCTGCGCGCACGCTCTGGATGTTCTGATCGAGCTCGAACAGCATGCTGCGCTTCCAGTCCTCGCGCACCATGCTTTGCGTCCACAGGAAAGAGCAGATGCGCTCGCCGCTGGTGACGGGCAGCACCTGATGCACGCTGCTCGACGGATACACGATCACGTCGCCGGCCGGCAGTTTCACTTCATGCGTGCCATACGCATCGACCACCACCAGCTCGCCGCCCTCGTACTCGTCCGGCTCGCTCAGGAACACGGTCGACGAGACGTCGGCGCGCATCGACTGCATGCCGTTTTTCGGCGTGCGGATGGCGCCGTCGATATGCAGGCCATAGTGCTCGCCGCCCGCATAGCTGTTGAAGAAGGGCGGCAGGATGCGCAGCGGCAGCACGGCGGCAAAGAACAGGGGATTGGCCATCAGCGCGCGGCTGACGATCTCGCCCAGCTCCAGCGCCAGCGGCGACCTCTCTGCCAGCTGGCGGTTGCGCTTGACTTGCGCGCCTTGCGCCCCGACGCTGGCGCGCCCGTCGACCCAGTCCGTCTGCGCCAGGCGCTGGCGAAACTGCGTCACCTGTTCCGGCGTCAGCACGCCGGGTATATGCAGCATCATCTTGCTATCCTTTTTTCAGTAAATATCACTGCCTGATTATCGCATCGCCGGCAGCGGCCAAGAAGCCACAAAAGCAAGAATGGCCCAACATTTCCCGCCTGTTCAGCGCGGTCATGCACGCGATCCGGCAGCGCCAAAAGCGGGCCAGAAATGCGAATGAGAATGGCCTTCATTTTCCTTAACAAATAAAAAACGGCGCAAGTGGGCAATCCACTTGAGAATGGGTTTTATTCGCACGATATTTACGTTAAAAAGACGGAAAAATGCCGTTTAGCACCGAAAACCGCCCATATTTTGCGCTATCATGCGGGCATAGCGAAACCGGCAACCTGCGCGCCACCAGGCAGCCCTGCGCCACCCGGCCGTGAACGCCAGCAGCCTGCGGTTTCATCATCGAACACGACACAGAACAAAGGAAATGCCATGAAGGGCGATAAAGAAGTCATCCGCATGCTCAATGCACAGCTCACCAACGAACTGTCGGCCATCAACCAGTACTTCCTGCATGCGCGCATGTACAAGCACTGGGGCCTGGAAAAGCTGGGCAAGAAAGAATACGAAGAATCGATCGGCGAAATGAAACACGCCGACAAGCTGATCGACCGCATCCTGATGCTCGACGGCCTGCCGAACCTGCAAGCGCTGCACAAGCTGCTGATCGGTGAGAACACGCCGGAAATGCTGGAATGCGACCTGAAGCTGGAACGCGCCGCGCACGCCACCGTCAAGGAAGGCATCGCCATCAGCGAAAAAGCGGGCGACTACGTCTCGCGCGACCTGTTCCTGATGATCCTGGAAGACACGGAAGAGCATATCGACTGGCTCGAAACGCAGATCGACCTGATCGCCAAGGTCGGCATTCAGAATTACCTGCAAAGTCAGATGGCGATTGAGGAGTAATTGCTCTTCGAGGCAGATAAAAAAACCGGCAGAGCCGGTTTTTTTTCGTCCGTCCTCAAGTCTTTGTGGCCTGCGGCGGGCTCAGCTTGACGAACAGCACCGCCACCGCCGCGCACAGCAGCAGGGCGCCGGCCAGCCGGATGACGTTCTCCGGATTGCCGCCCAGCCAGCTGCGGTAATACAGGGGCAAGGTGAAGATCTGGATGATCATCGGAATGACGATGAACATATTAAAAATGCCCATGTAGACGCCCGTGCGCTCGGGCGGAATGCAGCCGGCCAGCATGATGTAGGGATTGCCCATGATGCTGGCCCAGGCCAGTCCCACGCCCAGCATGGGCAGCAACAGCAGCGCCGGACTGTGGATCAGCGGGATGCTCAGCATGCCCACGCCGGCCGCGCACAGGCACAGGCTGTGCATGCGCTTGGGGCCAAAGCGGCGCGTGAACGGCACCAGCGCAAAGGCGGCGACAAAGGCCACGAAATTGTAGAAGGCGCCCACCTGCCCGTTCAGCAGGCCCGCGTCGCGAAAGCCTTGCGACGCGGGGTCCGTCGTGTGAAACAGGGTCGCCGCCAGCGACAGCGCGATGTACTGCCAGTAGCAGAACATGGCGTACCACTGGAACAGGTTGACGATGGCCAGCTGCTTCATCGTCGGCGGCATGTCGCGCAGGGCCGCGCCGATATCGGCCAGCGTGTGGCGCCAGCCCGGCGGGCGGCTGCGGATGGCCGCCAGTTCGGCGGCCGTAAGCGGATTTTCCGGCGTCGTCTTCAGGGTCCACAGCACCGAAGCGAGCGAAAACACGGCGCCGATCAGGAAGGCGGCGATGACGATGTGCGGAATATGGCTGCCATTGACGGCATCCTTGTTCATGCCCAGCATGACCAGCAGCGACGGCGTCAGATAGGCCAGCGTTTGCCCCAGCCCCGTAAACGCGCTTTGCGTGAGAAAACCCAGCGAATGCTGCTTCTTGTCGAGCTTGTCGCTGACAAAGGCGCGGTACGGCTCCATCGTCACATTGTTGGCCGCATCGAGTATCCACAGCAGGCTGGCGGCCATCCACAGGGTGGGACTGAACGGCATGGCCAGCAGGCCCAGGCTGCACAGGATGGCGCCGATCAGAAAGTACGGCGTGCGGCGGCCCCAGCGCGTCACCGTGCGGTCGCTCATCGCGCCGATCAGCGGTTGCACGAGCAGCCCCGTCATGGGCCCGGCCAGCCACAGGTACGGCAGGCTCGCCTCGTCGGCGCCCAGGTATTTATAGATGGGGCTCATGCTGCTTTGCTGCAGCCCAAAACTGAACTGGATGCCGAAAAATCCGACGTTCATGTTGACGATCTGCCAAAACGACAGATGCGGACGGTGCGCGCTGGCGTCGCTCATGCTGGCTCCCGATCTTGCTCCCGCTCCAGCCACAGCATATGCCATGGCTGCAGGCCTACCGTGCCGGCCAGCACGCTGCCATCGAGGCTGTTGCGCCATTCGCCCGCGGGCAACGTGAAACGCTGGCTGGCGCCGCTGAAGTTGCTCAGGTTGAGAAATCCGTCGCCGCGCAGCAGCGCCAGCACGGCCGGCGTATCGGCCGGCAGCACGCTGCGCGGCGCGGCGGCAGCCAGGGCCGGCAAGCGCCCGCGTACGTCGATCAGCTGGCGCAGCGCCAGGTACAGCCGGCCGCTGGCGCTCACGCCATCGTGGCGCCATGCCAGCAGGCTGTCGTCGAACGCGGGACGCTGCAGCCAGCGGCTGTCCATCGCCCTGTCGGCCCGCTGCGTGTAGCTGCGATCGTTGGTCATGCCCAGTTCATCGCCCATGTACAGCACGGGCAAGGCGCCAAAGCTCAAGGCCAGGCCATGCAGCAGCAGCAGGCGCCGCAACGCGTATTCCTGCTCCTGCACCGTGGCGGCGCTTTCCAGGCCGGCCAGCGAGGCGGCCATGCCGTTGCTGCCATGCGCCTTGTCGGCGCTGCTGCTCTGGAAGGCGGCGCCGCGCGCATAGCTGCCGGTGGCGCCGGCAAAGAACTGCGCGATGCGCGCCAGGCGCGCCGGTCCGTCCGCGCCCGCCTCATTGAGCAGCACGTTCCAGCCGATGTCGTCGTGGCAGCGCACATAACTGAGCCAGCTTGCGGCCGGCGGCAGCGGCGGCGTGGCGGCGATCACCTGCTGCAGCAAGTCCGTGCTTTCCTCCGCCAGCGCGCCCCAGCCGGCGGCCATCAGGCTGCTGTGATAGGCGATATGGCACTCGGGCGCCGCATCGCTGCCAAAGTAGGCGGGCAGCTTGGGCGTGGGCACGATGGCTTCGGCCTTGAGCAGCATACCGGGCGCGACGATGGCGGCAATCGCCCGCAGGGCTTGCAGCAGGCTGTGGGCTTCGGGCTGATTCATGCAGTCCGTGCCGTCGCGCTTCCACAGGAAGGCCGTCGAATCGAGGCGGAACACTTCGATGCCCTTGTTGGCCAGGCCCAGCATGGCGCCGGCCATGGCCGCGAAGACGGCCGGATTGGCGTAATTCAAATCCCACTGGTACGGGTAAAACGTGGTCCAGACCCAGCGCTGCAGCTCCGGCACGAACGTGAAATTACCGGGCGCCGCCTGCGGAAAGACCTGGCCCACGGTGCGCTCGTAGCGGTCCGGCTGCACGCGGTCGGGATAGGTGTGGAAAAAATCGCACAGCAGCGGGTCGCCCGCCTTGGCGCCCAGCGCCCACGCATGGTCGTCGGCCACATGATTGAGGATCAGGTCCGAGCACAGGCTGATGCCGGCCGCGCGCAGTTGCGCCGTCAATGCCAGCAAGTCGGCATTGCTGCCCAGGGCGGGGTCGACTTCCTCGAAGCTGGCGACGGCAAAACCGCCATCGCTTTCGCCGGCCCGCGCACGCAAGAACGGCAGCAGGTGCAGATACGTCACGCCCAGTTCGCGCAGATGGCCGATGCGCGCCGCCACGCCCTGCAGGTTGCCGCCGAAGCGCTGCACGTAGGCGCTGTAACCCAGCATGGACTGGCTGGCAAACCAGTCCGGCTGTTCTTCGCGCTGCGCATCCTGGCGCAGCAGCGCCGGCGCGCGCGCCGCATACAGCCGCCCCACGCTTTCCATCAGATCGCCCAGCCAGGGCAGGAAATCGGGCCGCTGGCCATACAGGCTGCCCAGGCGGTCGAGCAAGACCGCCTCCTGGCGCGCATAGCGGCGCGCCGCATCGGCGCGCAAGTGCGTGGGGAGCGGCGCCAGCAGGCGCGCCAGGGGGCTGCGTATCGACATCATGAATCCTATCCTTGCTTAAAATGCGTATTTCAGGCTGACCTTGACGGCGCGCCCCGTGATCGAGCGGGCCGCATGGCCATCGCCCTCGACTTCCGTATAGCCGATCTTGTTGAGCAGATTGTTCGCCGTCAGCGCCACCTGCATTTGCGGCGTGAGCTGGTAATTGACGAAGGCGTTGAGCACCTGGTAGGCAGGCAAGGTGATCGTGTGCGCATCGTCGCCCCACGACTTGCCCGTGCCGACCAGGCTCGCGCCCAGAGTGGCCGCGCCCCACTCATAGGTGGGCGCGATCTGGTACACGACGCGCGCCTGGCGCCGCGGCGTATTGCCGATCAGCGCCACGTCGGCCGCCGCCGTGCCCGTGATCTCGGCATCCGTGAACGTCACTCCGCCATTGATGCGGAAGTCGCCGGCGCTGTAGGCCGCTTCCAGTTCCACGCCCTTCGCTTCATAGCTGTTGGCCGTGCGCAGCTGGGTGGTCGCTTCGTAATTGCTTTCCCTGGTCTTGGCCTGGAATACGGTGACAAAGGTGCTCAGGGGACCCTGGCGCCATTTCACGCCGCCTTCAAGCTGGCGCACGGTGTTGATGGCCACCGGCACGCTGCCATCGAGCGGTGTGCCGAACAGGATGCGGTCGGCATTGAAAGCCACGCCTTCGCTGACGCGGGCAAACACGGCCAGGCTGGCTTGCAGCTTGTAGTTCGCGCCCAGCGAGTACGACGTGTGGCCCAGGGTGTAGTCGACCTGCTGCACCGTCGACGGCAGATAAGCTTGCGCGCCGGTGGCGATATTGGCCGTGCCGCTGGCATGCTGACGGTCGCGCCGCAGGCCGCCGTCGAGGTTCAGCGCGCCGCTTTCCCAGGCCAGATTCAGGTAGGGCGAGGTCGTGCGGTACTCCATGTCGACGGCGCGCGAACAGCAGGCGCCGAAGGCCGGGCCGAGGTAGCCTGGCGTGCTGCTGGCCGTTTGCAGCAGCGCGGGCTGGTCGCCCGTGGCCTGCATCAGGTATTCATTGAAGTTCCAGGTCAGGCCCAGCTTTTGCTGCGACAGGTACAGGCCGGCCGTGGTGGTCAGCTTGCCGCTGTCGAGCATGAACGTCCTGGCCAGCTTGGTATCGCTCAGAGTATTGCTGGCGTCGTCGATCGAGGTATTGAACACCACGGCGGAAAACGCGCGGCCCGTGTAGGGCTTGCCCTGGTTCGGGCCGCTGGCAAACACATAGCTGCCGTCGCTGCCGTTATTCGACGGGAACACGCCGATGAAGCGCCCCGAATTGTCGGCGTAGCGGAAGTTTTCGCTCACGCTCCAGCCCTGCCCCAGCTTGAACGATGCCTCCAGGCCCACGGTATCGCTTTTGACGTGCAAGCCGTCGTTGACGCGGGTGGCCACGCGCTGGTTATCCTTGTTCAGCACCATGTCGGGCACCCAGTACGGCGAATAGAAGCTGGCCTTGCGCGGATCGATGCCGGCGATTTCCCCGATGCGGCCATCGCGCACGCTGACCGGCACCGGCAAGGCCGTGGGCGACTGGTCGTCGAGGTGCTTGAACGACAGGCGCACAAAGCCGCTGTCGAATTCATGCGTGACATTGCCGCGGATCTGACCGCCCTTTTCGCTGTTGACGCCGCTGTGGCGGATGCCTTCGCCCGTGCGCCAGGAGCCGCCGATGAAGAAGCGCGTGCGCTCCGACACCGGCGCGCCATAATCGAAGTCGACCCTCGTCTGGTCGTAGCCCAGGCCGCGGCTGATGGCCACGCTGCCGCCCTTCTCCTTGCCGTTCTTGCTGATGAAATTGATGATGCCGCCCGGCGAATTGGTGGCCAGGGTGGAGGCCGAACCGCCGCGCACCACTTCCAGGTGGTCGAGCGTGGAATCGATCTTGACGAAGCTGTCGGGCGTGGTGAAGTTGAAGTCGCCGAACTGCAGCACGGGCAAGCCGTCTTCCTGGATCTGCACATAGCGCGCGCCGCCGGCGGAAATGGGCAGGCCGCGCACGGTGATGTTGGCATTGCCTTCGCCGCCCGAGGACTCGGCCCGCAAGCCCGGCACCGAGCGCAGGACTTCGGCGGCGCTGGTCGGTGCATTGTGCAGGATGGTGTCGAGTTCCATGCTGCTGACGGAATTGCTCGATTTCATTTTGGACGTGCCGCCGGTGGTGCCCGTGACCACGATGCGTTCCAGGTTCAGGCCATCGGCAGTGGCGGCGCTGGCGATGTCGCTTGCCGATTGCGCCTGGGCGGCGCCCAGTTGCAGCATGGCCAGGGCGACGGCTGCGGCCATGCCGCCGCGTTGAGCAGTACGTGTCTTCATCTTGTCTCCAGTGTTGTATGCCGATACGTCGAGGTATCGGCTTGTTATGAGTCCTGGCTGCCGCATGCCGTGGCGCGCTGCCTGGGCCGGTACGTCATTATTCAACGAATAAGAATTTATTGCAATCGATTGCAATCGAGCGCTGCAACATGGAAATGTTGTTGTTTTTAAGAGAAAACTACGGGCGACACAGAGGAAATCTAGCGGTATTTGACGTGAATGCAGCGGTTTTCATGCTGCGGCGCAGCATGAAAATAAAGGGAGAAATTTGAAATTATTGCAATCGGTTGCAATCACTTGCGGCACGCTTCAGCGGCCCGAGGCGCGTACGATCAGCTCAGTTGGCAATTGGCGGGATGGCGCAGGCGCGCCCTCGACCAGCGCCAGCAGCGAAGCCACCAGCGCGCGCCCGGCGGTGCGGATCGGCTGGCGCACGGTGGTCAGCGGCGGATGGAAATACGCGGCCAGTTCGATATCGTCGTAGCCGACCACGGCCACCTGTTCCGGTACGGCCACGCCGCGCGCGCGCAGGGCGTTGATGGCGCTCATGGCCAGCAAGTCGCTGCAGGCAAAGATGGCGTCGAACGGCAACTGGCGGTCCAGCAGTTCCTGCACGTCCGTCGCGCCGCCCTGCGGCAGGAAGGAGCCGGCCACGTACAGTTGCGGGTCGGGCGCCAGCCCTTGCGCGGCCAGTGCCTGCGCATAGCCCTGGTGGCGCTGCGCCACTTCGGGCAGCTTGGCGTCGCCAAAGAAGGCGATGCGCCGGCGCCCCGCCGCCAGCAAGTGTTCCGTGGCCAGTCTGCCGCCGGCGACGTTATCGCCGCCGACGGTGCAATACAGCTGCTGCGGCAATTGCGCGCCCCACACGACGATGGGCACCTGGCGCGCGGCCAGCTGGTTCAGTTGTTCATGGTGGCGCCACTGGCCGATCAGGATGATGCCGATCACGCGGCCGCTATCGAAGGACTGGGCCGCCGCGTCGAGCGTTTCGGCATCGACGCGTGAAATGAGCATATCGAAGCCCTGCTCCGTCAGCGCATCGGCCAGGCTGCCCAGCATGCTGAGGAAAAAAGGATCGGACAGGTGCTGGCGCGTGGCAGCGTCATACGGCACCACCACGCCCACCGTGCGGTTCTGTTTCAGGCGCAGGTTTTGCGCGCCGATATTGATGGAATACTTGAGCGAACGGGCCAGCGCGATGACGCGCGCGCGCGTCTCTTCATTGACCAGCGAACTGCCGCTTAGCGCGCGCGACACGGTCGACGTGGACACGCCGGCCAGGCGTGCGATATCGGCCATCTGCAGGCGTTGCTGCGCCTTCGAGTCGGAACCGGTCATCGTGCGCTCACTGCGGCGCGGTGTCCTTGAACGATGGGCGCTCGGACAGTTTGTCGAACAGGCGCGCCAGCGCCGGGTGATCCGCGCGCCAGTCGATTTCCGGGAAGCGGAAGCTGAGCCAGCCCAGGGTACAACCCACGGCCACGTCGGCCAGGGTGTAGTTCTTGCCGGCGCAATACGCGCTCTCGCCCAGGCGCGCCTCGAGCGCCGCCAGGCCCAGCGTGACTTTGTCCAGCTGGCGCGCGATCCAGGCGGCGCTTTGCTGCTCGGGCGGGCGCTGCGTGCGCTCCAGGCGCACCAGCACGCCCGCGTCGAGGATGCCGTCGGCCAGCGCTTCCCAGTTCTTGATATCGGCCCGTTCGCGGCCATTGCCGCCGGCCGGCAGCAGTTTACAGACGGGCGTGAGCGTGTCGAGGTATTCGACGATGACTTTCGAGTCGATCAAGGTGCTGCCATCTTCCATCACCAGGCAGGGCACCTTGCCCAGGGGATTGGCCTGGGCGATGCGGGTTTCCGGCACCCACACGTTTTCCAGCTCGAAGACATAGTCGAGCTTTTTTTCCGCCAGCACGATACGGGCTTTGCGGACATACGGGCTGGCGAGGGAACCGATCAGTTTCATAGCTACTTTAAGGTAAAGGATCAGCAAGCAGTATAGCATCGGCGGCAGCGGTGTTTGGCGGCACGCGCCCAGCCGTCTCCATGGTGTGGCAGGCATGCCGCATCGGGGCCGGATTCAGCCAAATTGCGGTGCGCCGGCGCCCGATGGACGGCTGGCCAGCGGCCAGCGGTGGTAAAATCGTCCTTTACTGTGGCGCCGTCAGTATTGCTGTATTGCAATAGCCCTGCCCTCCCCGCGCGCCACACGCCAACCGTTTCTTTAACTTGCGTCCGCTCTCATGACTTCTACTACTCCGTATTCCACGCTGTCGGCCCTGTCTCCGCTCGATGGCCGCTACGCCAGCAAGACCGATCTGCTGCGCCCGATCCTGTCCGAAGCCGGTTTCATGCACCACCGCGTGAAAGTGGAAATCTCCTGGCTGCAGGCGCTGTCGCAAGCCGGTTTCGCCGAAATCAAGCCGTTCTCGGCCGAAGCGAGCGCCCTGCTCGACAAGATGGCGGCCGACTTCTCGGAAGCCGACGCGGCTCGCATCAAGGCCATCGAAGCGGTCACCAACCATGACGTCAAGGCCGTCGAGTACTGGCTGAAGGAACAAGTGGCGGACGTGCCGGAACTGGTGGCGGCGTCGGAATTCATCCATTTCGCCTGCACCTCGGAAGACATCAACAACACCTCGCACGGCATGATGCTCAAGGCCGCGCGCGACGGCGTGATGCTACCGGCATTGAACGGCCTGGTAGCCAAGCTGACGCAGATCGCGCACGATAACGCCGATGTGCCGATGCTGTCGCGCACGCACGGCCAGACGGCCAGCCCGACCACCCTGGGCAAGGAATTCGCCAACGTCGTGGCCCGCCTGCAGCGCGCCGTGAAGCGCATCGCGCAAGTGGAAATCCTCGGCAAGATGAATGGCGCCGTCGGCAACTACAACGCCCACCTGTCGGCCTATCCCGGCTTCGACTGGCCCGCATTCTCGCAGGCCGTCATCGAACAGCGCCTGGGCCTGGTCTTCAACCCATACACGATCCAGATCGAACCGCACGACTACATGGCCGAACTGTTCGACGCCTTCGCGCGCGCCAACACGATCCTGCTGGACCTGAACCGCGACATCTGGACGTACGTCTCGCTGGGCTACTTCAAGCAGAAACTGAAAGCGGGCGAAATCGGCTCGTCGACGATGCCGCACAAGGTCAACCCCATCGACTTCGAAAACTCGGAAGGCAACCTGGGCCTGGCCAACGCCGTGCTCAAGCACCTGTCGGAAAAACTGCCCGTCTCGCGCATGCAGCGCGATTTGACCGATTCGACCGTGCTGCGCAACATTGGCGTGGGCCTCGGCTACACCTTGCTGGCGTATGACAGCTGCCTGCGCGGCCTGAACAAGCTGGAAGTGAACCACGCGCGCCTGGCGCAAGACCTGGACGCGACCTGGGAAGTGCTGGCCGAACCCGTACAAACCGTGATGCGCCGCTATGGCATCGAAAACCCGTACGAGCAGCTGAAAGAGCTGACGCGCGGCAAGGGCATCTCGAAGGAAGCGCTGCAAACCTTCGTCAATGGCCTGGCCATTCCGCAGGATGCCAAGGACGTGCTGCTGACCATGACGCCGGGCAACTACATCGGTATCGCGGCGCAATTGGCCAAAGCCATCTAAGCAGTTTTCACATGGGGATCGTCCGATCCCACTCCCGCGGGGCGGCCAGCACACAAATGCTGCCCGCCCCGCGGTTTTTCCGGCAATCTTTCTTGTAGAATCTCCAGCACGCAGCGCAATTTGATTTTCTTTGGTATATTAGGCCGAATTAGTCCTAATACGTACTACATTCAAGAAAGCCATCGATGCAACGCTACACCACCACCGCCATCATCCTGCACTGGCTGACCGCCCTGCTGATCATCAGCGCCTTCGTCATGGGCCTGGTCATGACGGATATTCCCGGCCTGACGCCCACCAAGCTCAAATATTTCTCCTGGCACAAATGGCTGGGCGTGACCGTGCTGGCCATCGCCGCCATCCGCCTGCTGTGGCGCAAGGCCAACGTGCCGCCGCCGCACCCGGCCAGCATGGTTGCCTGGCAAAAGAAGGCGGCCGACGCCATGCACGTGCTGCTGTACATCCTGATCTTCGCCGTACCCATCTCCGGTTACCTGTACACCCTGGCCGCCGGCGTGCCGGTGGTCTACCTGGGCCTGTTCCAGCTGCCCGTCCTCATGGCGCCGAATCCGGAACTTAAGCCGCTTTTAAAAGAGATTCATTATGTTCTGAACATGACGATGGCAGCCGCCGTGGCCGCCCATGTGCTGGCGGCGCTGAAGCACCAGTTCATCGACCGTGATGGCGTCCTCAAGCGCATGCTGCCCTGACATCGACGTCCCCTTGCTCACTGAAACTACAGGAAAAAAACAAGATGAAAACCACCCAACGCATCGTCCTCGCTTCCCTGCTGGGCCTGTCCGTGGCCGCCACCGCCGCCACCCTGCTGAAAGTCGACCCCGCCAAGACCAGCGTGTCGGCCGTGTTCAAGCAAATGAACGTGCCCGTGGAAGCGAAGTTCAAGAAATTCAATATCGCCATCGATTACAACCCGGCCACGCCGGATGCCTCGAAAGCGTCGGTGGAAATCGAGACCGCCAGCATCGATATCGGCGACCCCGAGTACAACAAGGAAGTGGCGAAGAAAGAATGGTTCAACTCGGCCCAGTTCCCGAAAGCCACCTTTGTCTCGAGCAGCATCAAGGCCGCCGGCGCGGGCAAGCTGACGGTCACCGGCAAGCTGAGCATCAAAGGCAAGACCACCGACGTGACCTTCCCCCTGGCGGTAAAAGCCGACGGCGGCAAATACGCGTTTGACGGCGCCCTGCCGATCAAGCGCCTGACCTACAACATCGGCGAAGGCGAGTGGAAAGACACGAGCATGGTTGCCGACGAGGTCACGATCAAATTCCACGTCGCTGCTCAGTAACACCTGAGAAAACGTCCATGGCTGCGTTGCTCTTGCCTCGTCGTACTATTCGTACTGCCTTCGGCAAGGCGCCTTGTCCTGAACGTTTTTCAGGCGTTACCAAAAACAACTCCACAACCTGTTCAACTTTAGGATCTGCATGAAACTTTCGCACTTGATGATCGCCGTGCTGGCAGCTGCCGGCGCGGGTTCGGCCATGGCCGCTACCGACACCTACAACCTCGACCCGACGCACACCTTCCCCAGCTTTGAAGCCGATCACATGGGCATGTCGGTGTGGCGCGGCAAGTTCAACAAGACCAAGGGGACGGTCGCCCTGGACCGCGCCGCCAAGACGGGCAGCCTGGACCTGGTCATCGATGCCGATTCGATCGATTTCGGCCTCGATGCCATGAACACGCACGCGAAAAAAGCGGACATGTTCAACGTCGAGAAATTTCCGCAAATCACCTACAAAAGTACCTCGCTCAAGTTCAACGGCGAGCAGCTGGTGGAAGTCGATGGCGAACTGACCTTGCTGGGCGTGACCAAGCCCGTCAAGCTGAATGTGAGCAAGTTCAAGTGCATCATGCACCCGCGCTACAAGCGCGAAGTGTGCGGCGCCGACGCCACGGCGGAATTCAAGCGCAGCGACTTTGGCTTGAACTACGGCATGCCGGCGTTCTCGCCGGAAGTCAAGCTGGCCATCCAGGTCGAAGCGATCAAGGCCGATTAAACACCGCCTTTCCGCAGGACAAGCCCGCCTCGTTGCCCGCAGCCAGGCGGGCTTTTGCATGCACGACGAGAATCCGCTGGACTTTTCTATCGTGCGGCATCACTATCGATTGGCATGATGTTGTTCTGACATGACACACCCACTTATCCACCGCGGAGGACCACATGAATTTCATTATCTGGATCGTTATTGGCGGCGTCATCGGCTGGCTGGCCAGCATGGTCATGAAAACCAATGCACAACAGGGCATCTTCCTCAATATCGTCGTCGGCATCGTTGGCGCCTTCCTGGGCGGCTGGCTGCTGGCGCCCCTGTTCGGCACGGGCACCATCAATAGCGACAATTTCAGTCTGGCTTCGCTGCTGGTCTCATTCCTCGGCGCCGTCATCCTGCTGGGCATCGTCAATCTTTTACGCCGCGGCAAAATACGCTAAGCAGGCAAACAGCTGCGCATCAGCAAATGGCCGGGCCGCGCAAGCGCCCGGCCACTTTTCATTGCCGCTAGGACACGTATGGACAATACCACAGCGGCCGCACGGAAAAATGCGCGTTGGCGGCCGGTTCCTGCCCCTGCGCCACCTAAAATCATGTCATTCAAGCAACCACGTATGAACATACCCTCCGGAAAATGTGATTGACTAGTGCGGGTTCGATACGGATACTCTATGTCGCCCGCTGCACAATCAGCGGGTACTCCGCTGATTCCGACTTCCCTACAATGTAAAAGAACAGAACTCGAATGAAAAAATCTCTCATCGCGCTCGCCATCCTGAGCAACTTCGCACACGCCGACGAAGGCATGTGGATGCCCCAACAGCTGCCACAAGTAGCCAAGGAACTGAAAGCCGCCGGACTGAAACTCGATCCGACCACCCTGACCAAACTGACCGAATTCCCGATGGGCGCCATCGTCAGCCTGGGCGGCTGCTCGGCGTCGTTCGTCTCGCCGCAAGGCCTGGTTGCCACCAACCACCATTGCGTCTACAACAGCGTGGCGGTCAATTCGACCAAGGAGCGCGATTTGCTGGCCAACGGTTTCCTGGCCAAGACCTTCGCTGAAGAATTGCCGGCCGCCCCGGGCAGCCGCATCTTCGTCACCTCGGCCGTGACCAATGTCAGCGACAAGATCATCAGCGCCGACGTGGCCAAGCTGCAAGGCAAGGCACGCATCGACGCGATCGAGAAAAACCAGAAGAAACTGGTTGCAGAATGCGAAAAAGAAGCGGGTTTCCGCTGCACCGTGTCGAGCTACTACGGCGGCCTCGAGTTTTACCTGATCAAGCAACTGGAAATCCGCGACGTGCGCCTGGTGCACGCGCCACCAGCGGGCGTGGGTAAATTCGGCGGCGACACCGACAACTGGATGTGGCCACGCCACACGGGCGACTACGGTTTCTACCGCGCCTACGTCAGCAAAGACGGCAAAGCTGCCGACTTCAGCAAGGACAACGTGCCGTACCAGCCAAAACACGTACTGAAACTGGCCAAGGATGGCTTGAAAGAAGGCGATTTCGTCATGGCGCTGGGCTACCCGGGCCGCACCAACCGTCACCGCCTGCCATCGGAAGTGGCGTTCACGTTTGACTGGAACTACCCGGCCTTCGTGAAAGCGTCGGGCGAAACCCTGGCCATCATCGCGCGCGAAACCAAGGACAACAAGGACGTTGCCCTGAAATACGCGGGTCAGGTTGCCGGCGTGAACAATTACTACAAGAACCGCCAAGGCATGCTCGATTCCTACGCGGGCAGCGACTTCCTGGCGCGCAAGACAACGGAACACGAAGCCCTGAAAACCTGGGTCAACGCCAATCCTGCCCGCAAGGCGGAATTTGCCGGCGACATCGAGCAAGTGGAAAAGCTGATCGCCGAGCGCGATGCCGACACCAAGCGCGATTTCTTCCTCAGCTATGCGCAGCCACGCCTGCTGAGCACGGCACGCAGCCTGTACCGTTTGTCGAACGAAGGCACCAAGGCCGATACGGAACGCAAGTCCGGCTACCAGACGCGCGATTTGCCACGTCTGTCGTCGAGCATCACGTCGGTCGAGCGCACCTACGATGAAAAAGTCGACAAGGCGCTGGTACTGAACAGCCTGACCAAGTACGCCGCGCAACCGGCCGCACAACGCCGTGCCAGCTTCGACGCCGCCATCGGCATCAAGGACGGCATGTCGCAAGCCGACCTGGCCGCCGCCCTGGACAAACTGTATGCGGGCAGCAAGCTGGCCGACAAGGAAGAACGCGCGGCATGGTTGAAACGCACGCCAGCCGAATTCCAGGCCAGCAAGGACAGCTTCATTCAGGCCGCCGTCGCCATGTACCCGGATTCGCTGAAAAACGAAGCGGAAGACGAAGAACTGGCCGGCAAGATCCAGCAAGCCTACGCCAACTACATGAAAGCAAAAATCGCCTTCATGAAGAGCAAGGGCCAAGCCGTCTATCCTGACGCCAACAGCACCCTGCGTGTGACGTTCGGCCGTGTTGCCGGCCGTGACCATGGCGCCGACGGCACCACCTGGACCGCTTTCACCACCGTCAATGGCGTCGCCGCCAAAGCCACGGGCGAAGGCGAGTTCAATGCGCCGGCGAAGCAACTGGCCGCGATCAAGGCCAAGGACTTCGGCAAATTCGTCGATCCGAAGCTGAAAACCGTGCCGGTCGACTACCTGGCCACCCTGGACATCACCGGCGGCAACTCCGGTTCGGCTGCCCTGAACGCAAAAGGCGAATTCATCGGCCTGGCATTCGACGGCACCTTGGACTCGATCATTTCCGACTGGGACTACAACAAGGCCAACACCCGTTCGATCCAGGTCGACCTGCGCTACATGCTGTGGAACATGAAACACATCGACCACGCAGACAACCTGCTGAAAGAAATGGGCGCCGAGTAATTCGCGGATAACAACAACTAATAAGCCCGGCAACGGGCGGTTGTTCCCTGAGCCACTCCTGCGGGAGTGGCTTTTTTTTTTGCCTAACGTTTTACTTTGCTAAAGCGGTAAGGCACGGCTTGCTCCTCGCCAAATACTTGCGCGCTGCCGCTTCCCAGCGGCAGCATGACCCTCCGGCCCTCCTGCAGCAGCAAGGCCAGGTCGGCGCCGGGAAAGCGCTGCGCCAGCAGCGGATAGGCTTGCCGGGCGATGCGCGCGGCGGGAATCACGATGCGGTAATCGCCGTCGCCAAAGTCCAGCAGCAGCGCGGCCACCTCATCCGGCCCCGGCAGCGCCGTGATGCGCAGGCGCGTGCTGCCCTTGACGAGCTCGAAAGCCGACCATACGGGCAAGACACGCTGCGTCGCGCCGACCCGCAACTGCGGCGCCTGCCCCGCCTCCGCCGACGTCAGCAAGACGTCGGGCCGCTCCTCCGATACGGCGCCATCGACGGCCAGCAGCCAGCCCCGGTAGCGTATCAGCGCGCCCTGTGCGGCGGCGGTCACGGAGCCGCCCTGCGCCACCGGTTCCTTGCTCGCAGGCAAGCGCAACGGCGCCGCCTGTGCCGCCAGGCAAGCCCACCACACCAGCGCTGCCAACACTGCCTTGCCCATGCCGCCTCCCTTGCGCGTGAAACGTATTCATAACACAAGTGCGGCCCGGCCCATCTGCCGCGCCTCAAGGCGCCGACGCCGGTGCTACAATTGGCCCCTAGCGGGCGTACTTACCCAGCGCGCCTTCCCCCTCCCAGACTCAGACCGCTATGCCACCAGACTTGCGCACGACCTACGAACTCGGTAACCACAACCAGACCACGACCTGGCTGGAATGCATCACCTTCTATCAAGATCTCGCCGCACGCTACCCGCAAGTGCTGCACTTCGAACAGATCGGCCTGTCCGATTCGGGCGTGCCCATCCATGCTGGCGTCATTAGCGCAGACGGCGTATTCGACCGCGAACAGATCAAGCGCGCGGGCCGCACCGTGTTCTTCAACAATAACGGCATCCACCCGGGCGAACCGGAAGGCATCGACGCCTGCATGGCCATCGTGCGCGACCTGTGCACGCAGCCGGAACGCCTGGCGGCGCTGGGCAGCACCGTGCTGCTGTTCATTCCGATCTACAACGTCGATGGCAGCCTGAACCGCGCCAACACGTCGCGCGTAAACCAGGATGGCCCGGAGCAATTCGGTTTCCGCGGCAATAGCCGCCACCTGGACTTGAACCGCGATTTCATCAAGTGCGACAGCCTGAACGCGCAAGTGTTCAACCGCCTGCTGTCCAGCTGGGACCCGGACGTGATGGTCGACACGCACACGTCGAACGGCGCCGACTACCCGTACACGATGACCCTGATCCACACGCAGACGGATAAGCTGGGCAATGGCCTCGGCCCCTTCCTGCAAGACACCATGCTGCCGCACATCTTTGCGCAGATGGAACAAGCCGGCTGGCCCACCTGCCCTTATGTGAACCCCGTCAAGGACAGCCCGGACCACGGCATCGCCGAATTCCTCGAAGTGCCCCGTTTCTCGACGGGTTTTGCGGCCTTGCATCACGTCATCGGTTTCATGCCGGAAACGCACATGCTCAAGCCCTTTGCCGACCGCTACGCGTCCATGCGCGCCCTGCTCGACATCTGCATGGCCTTTACCATCGAACATGGCGAACAGATCAGGCAACTGCGCGCGCAAGCCAAGGCAGCGGGACGCACGCAAGCCGAGTGGCCGATCCACTGGAGCATGAACGAGGAACAACCGTCGACCTTCCCTTTCAAGGGCTACGCGGCCAAATACACGGCTAGCGTGCTGGGCGACTACCAGCGCCTGTCGTACGACCGCTCGCAGCCGTGGGAACGCGACATCGCCTACTACAACCGCTTCGATGCGGACGTCACCGTGGCCGCGCCGAAAGCCTATGTCGTGCCGCAAGCGTGGCGCGAAGTCATCGAGCGTCTGCGCTGGAACGGCGTCGACATGACACGCATCACCACCGAACAGACGGTAACGGCGCGCTACTACCACATCGCCAACGTCGGCACGCGCGCCACCGCCTACGAAGGCCACATGTTCCACGACACGGTGGAACTGGAAGCGCGCACGGGCCAATTCACCGTGCAGGCGGGCGACTATGTGATCAGCCTGGACCAGGACAACGCCCGCTACGCCGTGGAAACGCTGGAACCGCAGGCACACGACAGCTTCTTCCGCTGGGGCTTCTTCAACAGCGTGCTGGAGAAGAAAGAGGCGTTTTCCGATTACGTCTTTGAAGACATGGCGTCGGAACTGCTGCGCGATGAGCCTGCGCTGGCGTCCAAGTTTGCCGAGTGGAAGGCTGCGAATCCGGCCTTGCTGAGCAATCAGGAAGCCGTGCTGGACTTCATTTTTGAACACTGCCAGCGCTTTGCCGAGCCGGAATGGCGGCGCTATCCCGTCATCGCCCTCATGTAACTGGGGACCGTAGCGAATGCAACATCCTGGCGCCGCATCGGAGACCCCGGTGCGGCGCCTCTTTCTGTGCCCTGCCCACAAGGTAATCCCATGCACTACGCACTGAACCTGCGCACCTTTATCTACAGCCATTATTTTTACCTGGGCTTGCGCGTGGCCATCGGCCTGGTCGGCCTGACCTTGCTGACCCTGGAAATCAGCGACAGCGCCACCGCCATGACAGTGTGCATCGGCGCCCTGTGCACGACCCTGATGGACATGCCCAGCCCCCTGCGCCACAAGTTCAACGAAATGCTGGCCTCGGTGCTGCTGTGCAGCGCCGTCACCTTGTTGATCAGCCTGTGCGGTCCCGTGCAGTGGCTGCTGATGACGGTGCTCGTGGTGGTCAGCTTTCTTGCCAGCATGATGGTGGTGTACGGCAAGAAATCCATGCCCTTGCAACTGGCCGCCCTGTTCATCATGACCATGTCGATGGAACACCAGATGACGTGGCAGCAATCGTTTCACCATGCGGGCCTGTTCATGCTGGGCGGCTTGATCTATCTGGCCTATGCCATGGCCATCGCCTGGGTCTTGCGCCACCGCATCAAGCAGCAAGTACTGGCCGAAGCCCTGTTCGAATTAGCCGCCTACATCGACATCAAGGCCGATTTCTACGACACGCGTTTCAATTTGACGGAACAGTTCAACAAGCTGGTGCGCCATCAAAGCATTCTGGCCGACCGCCAGCAGGCGTCGCGCGACCTGATTCTGCGCAGCCACAAGAACAGCAAGGACGCCATCGTCGTACAGGTGCACGTGTGCATGCTCGATTTGTATGAACTGATCCTCTCCACGCACACGGATTACGCGCTGCTGCGCCAGCACCTGGCCGACTCCGACGTCTTGAAATCCTTGCATGACCTGGCCTACAAGGCTGCGCGCGACATCGAAGCCGTGGCGTATGCCGTCACGCGCAAGCGCGCCTCGTATGCGCAGATCAGCTACGACAGGGAATGGGCCGAGATCGAAGCGGAAATCGCTCGCCTGCATGCAAAAGGCGACGGTGCGCAGGAAGCGCTGGCCACCCTGCGCGCGCAGCGCAACAAGATCCGCGCCATTTTGAAAATGATCGCCGAGCTGCATCTGGCCACGCAAAAAGTCTATGCCGACGTGCCATTCTGGAGCGGTGCGGACATGGCGCCGTTTTTGTCGCAGCAGAAATACGAACTGAAGACCCTGCTGGCTAACTTGCGCCTGGATTCGCCCGTGTTCCGCTTCGCCCTGCGCGTGTCCATGGCCATCTCCGTGGGATTACTGATCGGCCACTGGCTGCCGTATGCGGCGCACAGCTACTGGATCGTCCTGACCATCGTCATCATCCTGCGCCCCACCTTCAGCATGACGCGCCAGCGCCGCGCCGACCGCATCATCGGCACCATCATCGGCTGCATCATCACGGCCATCGTGATCCGCTTCGTGCACAGCAATATCGTGCTGATGGCCATTTTATTCCTCTCCATCGTGGCCACGCCCACCTTCATCTATCTGCGTTACCGCTACACGGCGATTGCCGTGAGCCTGATGATCTTGCTGCAAATGCACCTGGTGGCGCCCAGCAACCCGAACCTCGTCAGCGAGCGCCTGATCGACACCCTGATCGGCGCGGCGGTGGCCACCGTGTTCAGCTTTGTGCTGGCCAACTGGGAATACCAGAGCCTGCCGCGCCTCGTGCGCCAGGTACTGAATGTGAACCTCAGCTATATGCAAGCCAGCTTCGCGCTGCTGCAGGGAAAATGCTTCGATGATTTCGCCTACCGCATCGAACGCAAGCGCTTGATGGACAGCCTGGCCGCGCTCAGCTCGGCGCTGGTGCGCATGCTCGATGAACCGGCCAGCAAGCAGCGGGCCGTGGAAGACATCAACCTGTTCATCGTGCAAAACTACTTATTGGTGGCCCACGTGGCGGCCCTGCGCTCGATCCTCGGGCGCCACGCCAGCCAGCTGCCCGTCACGCCCGTCAACGCCCTACTCGGCCATAGCCACACGCAAGTGTGCCTGACCCTGTCGCGCGCGCTGGAGCAGCTCGATGACAAGGCCGCCATCAGCGCGCCGCTGGCCGCCCCTGCCGCACCGCCCGTCAGCGACGTGGCCTGGTCGGGCTGGCCGCTGGTGCAGCGCCGTATTCGCCTGTTGCAGGCGGATGCGGACAAGATCGTGGTACATAGCGCGGCGATCGTGCATATTGCGGCCCCGCGCTAAGCCTGCGCGACTTACTTCAAGTACCGCTCAAACCAGCCGATAGTACGTTTCTGCAAATCGCGCTGGTGCTCGGGCTTGCGGAAGGAATGGCCTTCGCCGTCGTAGATGAACAGGCTGGACGGCACGCCCATGGCGCGCAAGCCGTGCCAGAATTCCAGCGACTGGGCGGCCGGCGTTTCCACGTCGCGCTCGCCCACGTAGATCAGGGTTGGCGTCTTCGCCGCCTTGATCGATTCGATAGGCGAAGCCTTGCGGTACACGGCCGGATCGTCATACGCGGAAGCGCCGAAGAACGGGATCATCCACTGGTTGATGCCATTCTGGCCGTAGTAACTGATCCAGTTCGACACGCCCGCCCCCGCCACCGCCGCCTTGAAGCGGTCGCTGTGCGTGACGCCCCACATGGTCATGAAGCCGCCATACGAATGGCCGATCAGGCCCAGGCGCTGGCCGTCGATGGGCGCCACTTTTTCCACGGCGTCGATGCCGGCCAGGATGTCGCGCCAGTCGCCGCCACCAAAGTCGGCCATGTTGGCGCGTGTAAAAGCCTGGCCCTGGCCAAAGCTGCCGCGCGGATTGGGCAGGAAGACGAAATAGCCTTTTTGCGTCAATTCGTGGATCAGGGTGCTCGCCGCCACGTAACGGGGCGAGGCGGCCGCGCCGGGCCCGCCATGCACGTTGACGATCATCGGGTAGCGCTTGCCTGCGTCCGTCTTCAACGGCCCCAGCAGCCAGCCTTGCACCTTGTATTGCTCGTTGTTCCAGCCCACGTTCTGCACCGTCAACTGCGGCGCAAAGCCGTCATTGTCGCGCGTTATCTTTTTCAGCTGGCCCACCGGCCCCGCCACCAGGTAGCTGGCATGGGTAAAGTCTTCCTGCGCGGCAGCGGCCTGCAAACCATCGGCGCTGAAGGACAGACGGCCATCGCTGCCGCCGCTGCTGATCTCACCGAGCAGCACGGGCTGGGCCGGCCCCGTTTGCGCATCGACGGGCACCAGCGCCAGCTGCGAATCGATCAGGGCCGTCGCCAGCAAGCCGGCGCCGCGCCAGACGACGCCATTGAAGGTGCCGCGGTAATCGGGCGTGAGATTGCGCGGCGTGCCGCCGGCCAGCGGCACGGTATAGATATCGCCGCCGATGGAGCCGAAATCGCTCATCAGGCCGCCAATGAAGGCCACCGTCTTGCCATCCGGCGAGACGGACGGCAGGTTCAGCTGCATGGCCGGCGACGCAATCACGCGCAGGGCGCCCGTGTCCCCGTCAATATGGCTGAGTTTGGCAACCCACCAGTTGCTGTCGCCATTGCCCTGCGCGCTGGTAGCAACAAAGCCGCGGCCATCGGGCGTCCAGTTGTATTCATACACATAGGTATCGGCGGGTGACAGCAGGCGCGGTTCGCCGCCGCTGGCCGGCACGACGGCGATGCGCTGGGCATCGTCTTCGCTGCCCACTTCGCCCACCTGACGCGCGCCCGCCTCCACGGCGCCGGCCAGCTTGCGCGCGCCCACCGTGGCCAGCAGCGCCAGTTGCTTGCCGTCCGGCGACCAGCGCGCCGTGCTGGCCACGCCCTTGATGCTGGTCAACATGCGCGCCTGTGCCTGCGTCATCGTGGCCAGGTACAGCTGCGCCGTGCCCGCCTTGGCATCGTAGCCGACAAAGGCCAGTTGCCGGCCATCGGGCGACCAGCTGGGCTTGTCGTAGGAACACACGGCGCACGGGTCGAATTGCTGCACGATGGCGCCGTTGGCGGCGTCGCGCACAACGATGGCCGAATGCGGACGCTGCGGCGGTTCACCCACCTTGCTCGACTCGATGGCGGCGATGCGCTGGCCATTGGCCGACAGGGCCACGGCGCGGTAATCGCGCAATGCCGGCCCGCTGGCAGGCGCGGCTTGCGCCATGGTTCCCAGAAAGCTGCTTGCCAGCAAGCCGCAGGCGGCCAGATCAGTTATTTTCATCATGTAAATTCCGGTTAGAAATAAAAAAAACCGCCGGCAAGCGCGGCGGTTTTGGATGGAACAGGCTGCATCAGCGGGCCTTCTTGCCCAGGTGCGAATGGCGCATGCTGTACAGGAAATAAATGGCCACCGTGACCGCCATCCACACGCTGAACACGACAAACGTGGTATGCGGCAAATCGCGCATGATGTACAGGCAAGCCAGTACGCTCAGGCCCGGAATCACGTACGGCCCGAACGGCACGCTGAAGCCTTCGATGCGGTTCGCGCCCTGCTTGTGGCGCAGTACGGGCACGGCGATCGAGACCACCATGAACGCTGTCAGGGTGCCGATGCTGACCATGTCCCACAAATAGGTCGCATCGACGGAACCGGCCACCAGAGCCACCACCAGGCAGACGATGATGGTATTGCTGACCGGCACCAGGGTGCGCGGGTGGATCTTCTGAAACGATTTCGGGATCAGACCGTCGCGGCTGACGGCAAACAGGATGCGCGTCTGGCCGTAGATCGTCACCAGGGTTACGCTGAAGACGGAAATGACGGCACCGGCCGACAGCACCAGCGCGGGCCAGGTCTTGCCCGTCACGTTTTGCAGGATCACCGCCAGGCCCGCTTCCTGGCCTTCGAACAATTTCGCCTGTTGCGCACCGAGGGCGGCCACGGCGACCAGCAAATAAAACACGGTAACGATCAGCAAGCCATACAGGATGCCGCGCGGCACATTGCGCTTGGGATCTTTCACTTCATCGCCCGCCGTCGCCACCGTATCGAGGCCGATGAAGGAGAAGAAGACGGTGCCGGCAGCAGCGGTGACGCCCGTCATGCCGGCAAAGCCCTTGCTATTGTCGGTATTAAAGAACGGTACGAAGTTGTCGGCATTAAAACCGGAAAAGGCAATGGCAATGAAGAACACGAGGATAGACAGCTTGATGATGACCATGATGGCGTTCATCAGCGCCGATTCCTTGGCGCCGCGCAGCAGCAAAAAGCCGCACATGCAGATCAAAAAGATGGGCGGCAGGTTGATGTGGCCAGAGTGAAACTCCATGCCATGCGGGCCGGAAACGATCATCGGCGTGCGCAGCATCTCGGGAATATGCCAGCCAAACGCGTTTTCCAGGAAGTTATTCAGGTAGGACGACCAGCCGATGGCCACGGCACTGCCCGCCAAGCCGTATTCGAGCAGCAGACAGGCGGCCATGATGAAGGCAAGAAACTCACCCACGGTGGCGTAGGCAAACGAATACGAGGAGCCGGAGGCGGGGATGCGGAACGACAATTCCGCATAGCACAAGGCCGTCAAGCCGGCCGTGATGGCGGCGATCAGGAAGGACAGGACGACCGAGGGGCCCGCCTTGGGCACGGCTTCGACCATGGTAAAGAAGATGCCCGTGC
Organism: Janthinobacterium aestuarii; assembly: GCF_046113285.1. NCBI lineage: Bacteria > Pseudomonadati > Pseudomonadota > Betaproteobacteria > Burkholderiales > Oxalobacteraceae > Janthinobacterium > Janthinobacterium aestuarii. The sequence continues at coordinate 436,449 of NZ_CP142524.1, read as the reverse complement.
CGATGGTGGCGCCGACGCCGATCATGGTGAGGGAAAACAGGCCGATGGAGCGGCTCAAGCCGCTGCTGCTGAGGCCTTCACCATATTCGACCGTGGTATCGATCGGCTTGGTGCGGCAGAGTTTCTGGACCAGGGTTTGGCTCACTAGACTTCCTTTATGAGGCATACGTATTTTCGTACGACGGGTAAAAACAAATAGCGCTCCGGCCTTGAGTAACCCCCAATAAATTCTTGTGTTTTCTAGCTTCCATAAGTGGCGCGCTGCTGCGTTACCCATCGCTAGCAGTGCTCGCACTGCGTCGCGCCGGGCGCCTTGCATCACATCCACTTCTGTTTGCTATAAATTCACAATAATTTCCTGGCGATTACTTACCTGGCAAAAAACCGGAAAGATCGCGTCCATTTTCAAAACTAAGCGATTATAGGGCTTTCACCGGCTCAGCTAAACAGAACTTTGATGTAAGGAAACAACGCCAGGCGTGCGCCGCGAAACGCGCATGGACGCTAGCGGGGCCTGGGATTGTCAATATGAAATAAAAAGCGCGCCGCTGCGGGGGCAGGGGCGCGCTTCTGGCTCAGCTCAACGACGCTGGCTTACTTCTTGATGTGTGGCGCATCGGCCGCTGGCCAACCCGCTTCGTAGCCTTGCGGCACGTCATCGCGCTTGTCCTTGGGCGCCAGGCCCAGCGCGTAGTACAGCACCGTCAGCAGGATCAGCCAGGCCGGTCCCACCATCAGGGCGATGCGCGTATCGGGGAAATACGCCATCAGGCCGATCACCAGCGCCAGGAACGCCAGCGAAATCCAGGAACCATACGGCGCGAACGGCATGCGGAAGGCCAGGTTCTTGATTTCCAGCGGCGTCAAGGTCTTGCGGAACTGGATCTGCGTGACCAGGATCACGCCCCAGGTCCAGACGGCGCCGAAGGTGGAGATCGAAGTGACCCAGATAAACACTTTTTCCGGCACCATGTAGTTCAACAGCACGCCCAGCAACAGCGCCACGACGGACACGAGGATGGCGCGGCGCGGCACGCCGCTGGCCGTCGTTTCCGCAAACGCCTTCGGGGCCTGGCCTTGCAGCGCCAGGTTGTACAGCATGCGGCCCGTGCTGAAGATACCGCCATTGCACGACGACAAGGCTGCCGTCAGCACGACGAAGTTGATGATGCCGGCGGCCGTTTTGATGCCCAGGCGTTCGAACGTCATGACGAAGGGACTGCCGGTGGTGCCGATTTCATTCCATGGGTAGATCGACAGGATGACGAACAGCGCGCCGACATAGAAAATCAGGATGCGCCAGAACACCGAATTGATGGCGTCGGGAATCGATTTCTTCGGGTTTGCCGCTTCGCCGGCCGTCAGGCCGATCATTTCCACGCCCAGGTAGGCAAACATCACCATCTGCAAGGACATCAGCACGCCTTGCGCGCCATTCGGGAAGAAGCCGCCATGCGTCCACAGGTTCGAGATGCCGATGGCCACGCCGCCGTTGCCGAGACCGAAGACGATCATGCCCGTGCCGCCGACAATCATCAGGATGATGGTGACGACCTTGATCAGGGCGAACCAGAATTCGAACTCGCCGTAGGCTTTCACGGCCAGCAGGTTGATGGCGCCCATGGAACCGAGGGCCGCCAGGGCCCAGATCCAGCGCGGCACGTCGGGGAACCAGATGCCCATGTAAATGGCGACGGCGGTAATTTCCGCCACACACGTGACCAGCCACAGGAACCAGTAGTTCCAGCCCGTCATATAGCCTTGCAGGGGGCCCAGGTAATCCTGGGCATAGCGGCTGAAGGAACCGGCAACCGGGTTGTGCACGGCCATTTCGCCCAGCGCGCGCATGATCATGAAGATGACCGCGCCACCGATGATGTACGACAGCATGATGCCGGGACCGGCCATCTTGATGGCGTTGCCGGAACCCAAAAACAGGCCCACGCCAATCGCGGCGCCCAGCGCCATCAGGCGGATTTGCCGCTCGCCCAGGCCGCGGTGCAAGCCTTGTTCACTCGTTTTCATTACGTGTCTCCGTTTTTTTCTTGAATACACCGATCCCTCCACCCCAATGGCGGTTCCGCTCTTGCTGGAAAGGAGGAAAGGGCTAGCCGGCGGCAATCGCCGGCATGCTCATGTGTTCAGGCTACTGCGTCAGGCCAGTTCGGCGATCAGCTCGATCTCGACGCAAGCACCCAGCGGGATTTGCGCCACGCCAAAGGCGGAGCGGGCGTGCTTGCCGCTATCGCCGAAGACTTCGACGAACAGTTCCGAGGCGCCATTGGTCACCAGGTGCTGTTCCGTGAATTCGGAGGTGGAATTGACCAGGCTCATGACCTTGACGATGCGCTTGACCTTGTTCAAGTCGCCGCCGCATGCATCTTGCAGGGTGGCGATCAGTTCGATGGCGATGCCGCGCGCAGCGATCTTGCCTTCTTCCGTGGTGACGTCCTTGCCCAGTTGGCCAACCCAGACCTTGCCATCCTTCTTGGCCAGGTGGCCGGACAGGAAGACGGTGTTGCCCGTGCGGGCATGCATCACGTAGGCGGCAGCTGGGGCGGCGACGACTGGCAATTCAATGTTGAGGGCTTTGATTTTTTCGTAAAACGACATGCTATTTCTCCAAGAAAACAATATAAGCGAAACCAAAATTCATGCACGGCAGGGCACGCAGGATGACGCCCTGGCAGCGCGGTAGTGACCGACAACAGTGCCAGATTAAACGTCATCATATTGGTGAACCAGCAGTTTTAGTTCACAAATAGGCCCGGTTATTCAGTGGATTATACCGACAATCAAACAAAATTCAGCATCGGTTCATGAAGCATGCTCTACAGGCATCGAGCGTGACTTTTTTCATTAAATTGTCACTTGTGCAATGTCAAGCCCTCGGGGTCAAGATTTATTGCCTCCAAAAATGCCTGGTCGTGCGAAACCACAAGTAACGCCCCCTGGTATTGCAGCAGCATCTGCTCCAGCGCCTGCAGGCTGACCAGGTCCAGATGATTGTCCGGTTCGTCGAGCAGCAGCAGTTGCGGCGGCGCCTGCGCATACAGCTCGGCCACCAGCGCCACCTTCATGCGCTCGCCGCCGCTGAGCAAACGGCTGGGCATGGTGGCGCGCGCGCCGGCAATGCCCAGCAGCGCCAGCCGCGTGCGCAGCTCGCCTTCCGGCAAGATGCTGTTGCGTGCCTGCAAGCGTTGCACGGCGCTACACTCGCCGTCTTGCAATCCCGCATGCTGGTCCAGCCAGGCCACCTGCGCATGGCAGCGCGGCTCGCCGCTGGCGGGCGCCAGTTGTCCGGCGATCACGCGCAGCAGAGTCGACTTGCCGCTGCCATTGTCGCCCGTCACAGCCAGGCGGCGCGGCCCGGCCAGCACCAGGTTGATCGCGCGCGCCTGGCCATGCGGCAAGATCAGCTCGCGCAGCCCCAGGATCAGCTTGCCGTTCGGCACGGCGCTCTCGGGCGCCAGCAGCAGCCGTTCGGCCTCGGGCGCACAGCGGGCGCTGGCATCCATCACGCGCTGCTGGCGCGCCTGCTGCGCCTCTTGCGCTCGCACGCGCAGCTTGCCCTGGCTATCCTGGCTTTTCTCCTTTTTCGCGTCGAGCAGCAGCTTGCTCTGGTTGCCTTCGCGCCCTTCCTTCTCGCCGCGTCCGACTCGGCGCTGCTGGCGCTCGGCGTGCTGCTGCGCTTCACGCTGCTCGCGTCGGGCACCAGCCTTTTCCGCCTGCAGGGCCGCAGCAAAACCGGCCTGTTCCAGCGCGCGCTGCTGCGCATACAGCGCGTAATTGCCGCCATAGCTGCGCAAGCCCTGCGGCGACAGCTCGGCGATTGCATCGACGTGCTCGAGCAAGCCGCGGTCATGGCTGATCAGCAGCAAGCCGCCCGGCCAGCGAGCCATCTGCGCCACCAGGCGGGCGCGTTGATGTGCGTCAAGGTGGTTGCTCGGTTCATCGAGCACCAGCCAGTCCGCCTGCGACAGCCAGGCGCCCTGCAGGGCGATGCGCTGGCGCTCGCCGCCGCTCAGGGTACTCGTTGGCGTATCGGCATCGACATGGCGCAAATCGAGCGCATCGAGCGCCTGGCGCAATCGGGCCTGGGCATCCCAGCGTTCGCCCACCAGGGCATAGTCGGCTTCGTCGACGCTGCCGGCGGCGATGCGCGCCAGCGCGGCCAGCAAGTCGTCCATGCCGGCCAGCGCCGCCACCGTGCGATAGCGGTCCGGATCGAGCTCCTGCGCCACGTAATGCACGCTGCCGTCACAACGCACGGCGCCAGAAGACGGCTGCGTCCGGCCTGCCAGCAGGCGCGCGAGCACGCTCTTGCCCACGCCGTTATCGCCGACGAGGCCGATACGTTGCGGGGCAAAAGAAAATTGCAGATCGGAAAACAGGGCGCGGCCATCGGGCAGCACAAAGGAAAGACGGTCGAGTTGTAGTAATGCGGGCATGGATACTCCTTGAGCAAGGCTGGCGAACCCGCGCGGCGCAATGGCGCGCTGGCGGGATGGGCGAGGCCGTGCACAGCACGGCAGTATCAATGGCGCATGTCGAAGCGTCCTGGAGAAATGGGAAAGAAGCGTCAGTGTAGCAGACGAGACACGTTAGCGCTGGCCCAGAGTCGTGTCGCCGAACAGGTTCTTGAACTCACGCGGCTGCGAGCGCCAGTACTGCGGCGGCGCCGACACTTGCGCGCCCAGCTGGGCCGCCGCATGCCAGGGCCAGCGGGGATCGAACAGAATGGCGCGCGCCAGCGCCACCATATCGGACTGGCCATTGGCGATGATGTCTTCGGCCTGCTGCGCTTCCGTAATCAAACCCACGCTGATTGTCGGCAAGCCGCTGTCGCGCTTGATGCGTTCGGCAAACGCCACCTGGTAGCCGGGTCCCACGGGAATCTGCTGCTGCGGCGAAATGCCGCCGCTGGAGACATGGATGAAATCGGCGCCCAACTGCTTGAGTTCCTGCGCGAAACGCACGCTTTGTTCGATTTCCCAGCCGCCCTCGACCCAATCGGTGGCGGAAAGGCGCACGCCCACGGCCATGCTGGCCGGCACGGCGGCGCGCACGGCTTCATAGACTTCCAGCGGAAAGCGCATGCGGTTGTCCAGGCTGCCGCCATACGCATCGCTGCGCTGGTTGGACAGGGGCGACAGGAATTGGTGCAGCAGATAGCCGTGCGCCGCATGCAATTCGATGCCCTCGATGCCGAGCGCATGCACGCGCTGGGCCGCGGCGACAAACGCTCCCTTGATTTGCAGCAAGCCCATCTCGTCGAGGGCGAGCGGCACGGTTTCACCCGGCGCGTGGGCGATGGCCGACGGCGCCACCGTTTGCCAGCCGCCGTCGGCCAGATGCACGCAGGTGCCGCCCTGCCATGGCGCACGGCTCGATGCCTTGCGTCCCGCATGGCCCAGCTGCACCACCAGCGGGATCGGCGCGTGGCGGCGGATCGCCTGCACCACCTTGGCCAGCGCCGTTTGATTCGCGTCCGACCACAGGCCCAGGTCGTCGGCCGAGATACGTCCCTCGGGCGAGACGGCCGTCGCTTCCGTCATCAGCAGCCCCGCGCCGGACAGGGCCAAATGGCCCAGGTGGATCATGTGCCAGTCGGTGGCGTTGCCGTTGTCGGCCGAGTACTGGCACATGGGCGCAATGGCGATGCGGTTGGCCACGTGCAGCGGCCCCAATGCAAACGGCGTGAATAGCTGGCTCATGGCGGACTTTCGGAAAAGGGGAAGCACCGATTCTACTGTGCTTTGGAAAGTGCGGCTTACACCTGCTTACGTTTGATACAGCGCAAGGGCTAGCCTTGGGCAGGCGGGGCCGCTAATCTGGACACATCAACAACACCCGCAATACCACTCCAGGAGAACACATGAACACGACGACTACCGCCAGCCGCATCCACCCCTTGATGGCCGGCGCCGCCATTTCCGTGACGGTCCTGTGCCTGGTGGGCGCGGCGTCCATCGCCGGCATCCTGCCCAATTCGCGGGCGAATGTACCTGCCGTACGTGCCGACGTGGCCGCCATGACGCCGGCGAACGCCGCTGCGCTGGCAGCGCCCGCGACTGCTCCCGTAACCGCACCGCTGGCCGCTCCCGTGGTGGCGCAAGCTGCTCCGGCACCAGCCCCGGCCCCCGTCGTGCACAAGCGCGTCGTGCACCACACGCAAGTGGCGCAGGCCCGTCCTGCCTACCGTGACAACAATGACGGCTACCGCGACACGGCCTACCGCGAACCGGTCCGCCAGCCGCAACCGGTGCCTGCGCCCGCCCAGCCCAACTACGTGGGCATCGGCACGGGCGCCGTCATCGGCGGCTTGATCGGCAATCAGGTCGGTGGCGGCCGCGGCAAGGCGCTGGCGACGGTGGCTGGCGTGATCGGCGGCGGCATGCTGGGCAATGCGGTGCAAAACCAGGTTCAGCAGCAACCGCAGCAATAATCAGTCTCAGTCGTACGGGCCAAGATAATCGAGCTTGCCCACGGCCACGCCATTGTTGCGCAGGATGGCGTGGACCATGGAGACGTGGAAATAGAAATTCGGCAAGGCAAAGCTGAGCAGGTAATCGTCGCCCGAGAATTTTGTCCCCTCGTCCGTCCAGTTCAGCACCACTTCCTTCTGCGCGCTGCCCGCCATCTGGCCCGCATTGACGCTGTCGATATAGGCGATGGTGTTGGCGATGCGTTCCTGTAACTGCTCGAACGACGCTTCATTATCCTCGAACTTCGGCGCCGGCACGCCGCTCAGGCGCTCGACCGACATCTTCGACGTATCGCTGGCGCGCTGCACCTGCGCCGTCAGGTCCAGCATGTCGGGCGCCAGCTGCGCGCCCAGCAAAATCTCGGGCACGATGCCGTCTTCCTCGACATGCGCTTGCGCTTTTTCCAGCAGGGCCGAGACGACCCGCAAGCCGCGGATGAAGACGGGGATGGTTGCCTGATACATGGACACGGACATGACTGACTCCTGATAGTGAACGATGAGTCAGTGTACCCGAGGCGCTGTTTTCGGACAGGGCGCGCATGTGCGCCGGCGCACCGAGCGGCTCAGTTCATCCTACTTTTCCAGATTTACCTTGCCATCGGGCGCATGACCGGGCTGTTCCGCAGGTTCCGGCTGCGGTGCTGGCTGCGGCTGCAGCTTGTCCTTGCGCTTGCCGCCGAAAAACTTGACGATGGCCGCACCGGCGCCGACCACGGCCAGGATCAGCACTTTCTTGAAGGCCAGCAGCAGCGCCAGCAGTTTGCCGAACAGGCCCAGCTTGCTGGCCACGCCACCGGCCACCAGCGCCGCCAGGCCGTATTCCGCTACCTTGTCCGTTTTGCTGTCGAAATCCGTGTAGCGGTTACCGTCGGTAAATTCCGTGAACGCCGTCACTTGCTGCATCTCTTTCTTGATCGCTTCGATTTGCTGCATGCTGGCAATCGCATTCAGGTTCAGTACGCCTTCGCGCCCCAGCACGCGCACGTTGTAGTTCAGCGAGTGTTCGCCGCCATCGACCATCAAATCCTTGGCCCAGTACAGCTTGTGCGTATCCTTGGCATAGCTGGGTTTTTCCGCCCAGCCCATCAAATGGATGCCCGGATAACCCTGCTTCTTGCGCTCCGCATTGTTTTCCAGCACGGATGCCTGCATATCCTTGAGCAATTCGTCGTATTTGATGCTGTCCGCATCGTCATCCTTGATGTGCCCTTCCTTTTCATACGTGACGATCACGCCCCAGCTATCGCGCTCGAGCACGCTGGTCTTGGCGGGCACGATCATGCCCAGCGATTCCATGCCCGGTGGATTACCCCAGGCATCGACCAGCACGCGCTCGGCGTCCGTCGGCGACAAATAACGGAAGTTGGCGGGCAAATCCAGGGTGGCGATGCCGCCCGGCAAGGTGATCTTGCCGCGCTGCAGGTGCAGCTGGGCAAGGAATTGCTCGGCCGTCATTTCCGGTGCGGCCGCCTTCTCATCGGCAGGGGCGGCAGCCGTGAGGCCGGAGAGGGTCAGGCACAGCAAGGCTGTCAGCAGGCGTTTCAACATGATTGGTCCAAAAAATTGCAAAGGGTAAATATTTTAAACCAATCAATTGCTTAATGGATAATTATTTCTGTGCGGCATTTTTTATGAAAAAAGCGCCAGGCGGGTTTCCCCGGCTGGCGCCAAATGCTGTGTGAGGACTGGACGATCAAGCCACGCGCACCACCATCAAACCGGCGCGCAAGCCCACGCGCACATCGGGATTCGGGAACACCACCAGCTCTTCCGCGTGCTGCACCGTGTAGACGTGGTCGCCATCGCTGGCGATCACGGCGTGCTGCGGCAGGGAGGTGAAATTCTGCGTGCCGCGATCGAAGGCCATGCGGAACTCCTCGCTGTGCTTGATGATTTCCTGCGCCACCTTGAACACGTGCGGTTGCGCCTTGACGGGCTGCGCAGGCAGGCCGCGCAACAGGCCGTCCAGCGCCCGCGACACATCGTCGAACAGCGATAAATCGTTCTGCCCCAGGGTGCCCACGCGGCCCAGTTCCACCGTGCTGGCGGCCGCGCCGCAATGCTCGGCCGAATAATAACTGTAGGTGCCGGCCGACTGCGGGTTCATGATGATGGCGCCGATGGCCGCCTGGCCCAGCCAATCGATCAGGTGCGCCTTGGCGTCTTCGGCCACCAGGTCCGGCACGATGGCAAACGTGGGGTACACGGAAGGCCGGATGGCCGTGTGCAAATCCAGGTGCCAGCGTGCGGGACCGGCCGCGTCAAAGAACGCTTTGGTCGCGGCGATCATTTCATCGGCGCGCGCGCTTTCCGCCGCTTGCGCCAGGCTGCCCCGCACGGGGCGAAACATGCGATTGAGGTCGGCGTCGATGAAACGCTTGCCGGCCCGGATCGCGTCGACATTGCCCACGCAGACGAGCAAATCGACGGCCAGCTGCGACGCATCGCGCGACAGGGCGTCGAGCAGATGCGCGAGCACTTCGATCGGCCCCGTCTCGTCGCCATGCACGCCCACCGAGACGGCCACGCTGGCGCGGCCTGCTCCCGGTTTGACCACTTGCAGCATGCCGGGCGCCGGCAAGGCCACCGTGAAACCGGCGTCGGCGAACAGCTGGGCCACACCGCTGAAATCGGCCTGCGCCAGCGCCTGCACGGCCGGCGGCAAGCCGCCAGCGCCCTGTACTACCTGGGTTACTACTTGCGTTGCTTCTTGCGTCATTACACCGCCGCTTCCGCTGGGGTTTTTACCGTGATTTTATTCACAGCTTCCGACAAGGTCCACACGTCCAGCATGGCTTGCTCCAGTTCCGTCGCCGCCACATAGGCCGACAGGCCCAGCGCGCCCGTCACCGCATCGACGGCCTGGCCTGCATTGCCTTGCTCGGCACGCGCCAGCACCTGCGTCAGCAGACGCTGTTGCGTGCGGCGCAGGGCTTGCTGCGCGTAGTTGCGCAACTGTTCCTGCGACTTGCCTTGCGCGGCCAGCTTCAGGCCACGCTCCAGGGTGTCGATGCCCGCCTGGCTGCGCAGAGCAAGGCCCACTTGCAGGAACGCGGCCAGGTCCATCGAGGCAGGACGCGGCACGGACAGGGCCGGGAACAGGAAGCCGGCGACGACGTCCAGCGCTTCGACCGCATCCCACGCTTGCACGAAGGCCGGCGTCAAGCCCGGCACCAGCGCCGCTTCCGACTTGATGCCGACGGCTTTGAGCAGCTCGCGCTTCGATTCCGCGCCGAATAAACGCGTGAGTTCGGCCAGTCCGGCGCCGCGCAATTGCTCGGCCGGCACGGACAGCACGCCGGCGATCATCGTTTGCTGCAGCACGCGCGTTTGCGCGTCGACCTTGATCGACACGTCGCGCGGCACCGTCAGGGCATCCGCGTCGAGCGCGTCGAACACGGGCGCCAGGTTCAGCGCCACCCATGCCTGGCCCCAGGCCAGGATCACGGCCGACTCGGCCACGCCGTGTTCCGCCGCCAGGTTGCGGATCATCAGCGGGCCGCAGCGGTTGATCACTTCATTGGCCAGCACGGTCGCCAGGATGGCGTTGGCCAGCGGGTGGTCGAGCGCCGAACGGGTTGCCACCAGCAAGGATGGGAAGTAGGGTTTGAGCACCGGCTCGGCCCACGTTTCGTCCGTCAGCGGCAGGGCGGACAGAATGCGCTTGAAACGGTTCTTCACGTTGGCGATCACCACCGCCAGTTCCGGCGTGGTCAGGCCCCGGCCATCGGCCTTGCGACGCGCCAGTTCGGCCACCGACGGCAGTTGCTCCAGTTCGCGCGACAGGGCGCCTTCTTCTTCCAGGCTGGCGATCAGGGCGGCATAGCCATCCTGCACGGCGCTCTCGCCTTGCGCCTGCAATTCGCGCACCAGCAAATGCGTCTGCTGCGTGTTGTCGCGCAAGACAAGGCGCTCGACGTCGTCCGTCATCGCATACAGCTCGCGGTTGCGTTCCGCTTCCGTCAGCTTGCCTGCGTTGACTTCCACGTCCAGCCAGATTTTCACGTTCACTTCATGGTCCGAGCAATCGACGCCGGCCGAATTGTCGATCGCATCGGTGAAGATGCGTCCGCCCGCCAGCGCGAACTCGATGCGGCCCGCTTGCGTCGCACCGAGGTTGCCGCCTTCGGCCACGACCTTGACACGCAGCTCGTTGCCATTGACGCGGATATGGTCATTCGCGCGGTCCTTCACCTGTGCGTGCGTCTCGGTCGAGGCCTTGATGTAGGTGCCGATGCCGCCGTTGTAGAACAGGTCCACCGGGGATTTCAGGATGCGGTGCATCAGTTCTTCCGGCGCCAGCGAGGTCTCGGCGATATCGAGCGCGGCGCGGATCTGCGGCGACAGTTCGATCGTGCGGGCGGAACGCGGATACACGCCGCCGCCTGCCGAGATCAAGTCCTTGTTGTAGTCGTCCCACGACGAGCGCGGCAAGGCGAACAGGCGCGCGCGTTCCTCGAACGAGACGGCGACGTCCGGTGTCGGGTCGAGGAAGATATGACGGTGGTCGAATGCGGCCACCAGTTTCAGCTGGCGCGACAACAATACGCCGTTGCCGAACACGTCGCCCGACATGTCGCCCACGCCGACCATGGTGATCGGGGTGGTGTTCAGGTCGTGGTCCATTTCATAGAAGTGGCGCTTCACGGCTTCGAATGCGCCCTTGGCCGTGATGCCCAGTTTCTTGTGGTCGTAGCCGTTCGAGCCGCCCGAGGCGAACGCGTCGCCGAGCCAGAAACCGCGCTGCACGGCGATGCCGTTGGCAATGTCCGAGAACGTGGCCGTGCCCTTGTCGGCAGCGACCACCAGGTACGGGTCGGCGTCGTCGAAGCAGACGGTATCGACTGGCGGGACGATATTGCCCAGCGAACGGTTGTCCGTCACTTCCAGCAGGCTGGAAATGAACAGGCGGTAGACGGCTTCGCCTTCGGCCGCGATGGTTTCGCGCACGGCGTCCTTCGGCATCATCTTGCAGACAAAACCGCCCTTCGCGCCGGCCGGCACGATGACGGCGTTCTTGACCATCTGCGCCTTGACGAGGCCCAGCACTTCGGTGCGGTAGTCTTCCATGCGGTCGGACCAGCGCAAGCCGCCGCGGGCGACAGGGCCGCCGCGCAGGTGCACGCCTTCGAAGCGGCGCGAGAACACAAAGATCTCGCGGTAAGGACGCGGTTCCGGCACCAGCGCCAGGCTGCTGGTGTCGAACTTGAAGATGATCTTGTCGCCTTGTTGGTTGTTCTGGAAGTAGCTGGTGCGCAGGGTGGCTGCCATCAGGTCGGCCAGCGCGCCGAGGATTTCCTCTGTATCGGCATGGTTCACGGATGGCAGGCCCGCCTTGATGGCGGCGATTGCCTCCAGGGCGGCCGCGTGCTGCGCATCGGACAGCGCTGGGTCGAAGCGCTGCAGGAAGGCTTCGACCAGGGCTTTGACCTGGGCCGGCTGTTTGCGCAGGCTCTCGGCGATGTAGCGCACCGAGAAGCGGCTGCCCGTCTGGCGCCAGTAGCTGGTGTAGGCGCGCACCAGCTGCACTTCGCGCGTCGACAAGCCGCCTTCGATGACGAGGCCATTCAGGCGGCCATCTTCGGCCGTGTCGTTGAACAGGGCGGCAAACAGTTCCTGCGCCACGGCGACGACGGATGGCTGCGCCAGTTTCGCCGCGCTGGCGGCATCGACCGTCAGGCTGGTGACGAAATAGCGCGTGCCGTCGGACAGCGAAACCGAATACGCCTGTTCGCGGTCGATGGCCACGCCCGCATTGTGCAGTGCCGGCAGGATGGTCGACAGCGGCGGCACCTTGTTGGCCGAGTACAGGCGAATCGTGGTCACAAAGCCCGTCTCGATGCGCACCGCCACGTGCGCCGGATCGGTATTGCGCAGGATGGTGTCGAGGTCGCGGAAGGCGACGGCCGGCGCGGTGGCGGCCACGTAATCGAGCGGTAACGTGGCGCAGAGTTTGCGCAGGCTGGTGCGCAGGGCCACGTCGGGCACGGCGTCGGCCACGGCGGCAAAGCCGTTATGCCAGCCATCGAGCACGCCCAGCAGCGGCTGTTCGATATCCGTTTCCAGGTCCAGCGGGTAGCGCGCGGCGTGGGCGATCAGGTAGACGCGCGCCAGCGGGCCGTCGGCCACCAGGGTCTGCGTGCTCACGTGCGTGGCGCCGGAACTGGCTTGCAGGGCTTTTGCCAGGCTCGATGCGACGCTGGCGCTGTAGCGCTCGCGCGGCAGGTAGACCAGCACGTTCAGGTGGCGCGCGTACACGTCGCGGCGCGCGAAGACCTTGGTGCGCGGCTGCTTGTACAGCGAAACGACGGAACCGCACACTTGCGCCAGCCAGTCGAGGTCCGCTTCCAGCGCTTCCGTGCGCGGCAGGGATTCGAGGATTTCGCGGAATTTCTCGGCACGGAAGCCTTGCTGGCGCACGCCGGCCAGGCTCAGTACCTTGGCCACGCGGCCGCGCGCAAATGGCAGCGCCGCCAGCGGGGTGGAATTGCCGGCGCGGGTGAACAGGCCGACGAAGCAATGCTCGCCCAGGATCGCGCCTTGCGCATCCATGTCGCGCACGCCGATGAAGTCGAGCTGCTGGTCGCGGTGCAAAGTGCCCGCCACGTCGGCCTTGACGATGGACAGCGCCGAGTCGCGCTTGGCCAGGGTGTCGAAGTCGCCCGGGATATTCGCCAGGCAGGTGCCGTAGACCGGATGCGCCGTATCCTGCAGCACGCCGATACGGCTCGGGATGTCGCGTTCCAGTTCGCGCACGCCCGGCTTGACGCGGTAGTAGGCATAGCCGAACACTTCAAAGCCGCCGCTGCGCGCCCATTCCAGGAAGGCGGCCACTTCCGCGCCCTCTTCGCCATGCTGCGCTGCAGCCGTGGCGACGGCGGCCAGGCGCTCGCTCATGGCGGCGGCATCGCGGCGCACGACGGCAGCGTCACGCGCGACCGTTTCCAGGGCGGCGACCAGCGCGGCCAGGGCTTCCGGCGCCAGCTCTTCGTCGAGCAGCACCAGCACATACGATTCGAGCGGATCGCCCGGCTGGCGCACCGCTTCGACGCTGCCATCAAGAGCGCGGCGCACGGGCAGAACGGTGTTCATCACGCCGCGCACGGCCAGGTGCTGGCGGCGCATGGCCATGACGATGGAGTCGACCAGGTAAGGCATGTCTTCGTTCAGGATCAGCAAGGCGCTCGCCATGCCGCCACGGCCATCCGCGTAACGCAGGGTGGCGATTTGACAGCCGCTGCCGGTGCGCTTGGCCGCTTGCGTGAAGCCGTCGACCAGCACGGGCGCCAGGCTGCCGGGCGCGATGTCGGCCAGGTCTTCGGCGTCGAGCGAGTCGAGCCATGCCTGCACCAGCTGCACGACAGGCGCTGCCGCCTTGCCCGCATTGCCAGCCGCGTTAATCAGCTCCAGCGTTTGTGTACGCAAATCTTGTGGCGTGTGATTCATCTTGCATCTCCATTACGGTAATGTGAATGTCCAACGCTGTCGTTCGGGCTTGTGGCTGGGCGGCAGCGGTGTCAAGAGACGGGGGTCGCCCGTCCAATTCTGTGCTACGGATAGTCTGTCTCGGATTTTTTCTGTGTGTTTTTCTATCGCCTACAAGTCGTACAATCCAGGTAAGTTGAGGATGATCGTCAATTCTTCAAGCGCCGCGTGCACTTCCAGCGCCAGCTGCGGGTCGGCCAGGTCGCCCGGCTCCAGATGGTCGCGGTAGTGCTTTTCCACCCACTGCACCAGCCGATGGTACAGCGTTTCCGTCATGATCACGCCCTGGTGCATGGCGCGCGCCTCGGTTTGCGTCAGGGCCACGCGCAAACGCAGGCAGGCGGGCCCGCCGCCGTTGCGCATGCTCTGGCGCAGGTCGAAATGGATCAGTTCATCGATCGGTCCACCGCTCGCCACCAGGCCTTCCAGGTAGCGCGACACGGCGCGGTTTTCCTGGCATTCCTGCGGGATCACCAGCGCCATCTTGCCGCCCTCTTTCGTCAGCAACTGGCTGTTAAACAGATAGCTGGTCACCGCATCCTGGATCGGTACCTGCCCCGTGTCCACGCGCAAGGCTTGCAGTTCCGCCCCCGTGGCGGCAACGGCACGGCGCAGCTGCGACAGGCTTTCCTCTTCATCGGCAAACGCCTGTTCGTGATAGAACAGCACATTGCCATTGCCGACGGCGATGACGTCGTTATGGAACACGCCCTGGTCGATCACTTCCGGATTCTGCTGCACGTACACGGTGCGCTTCGCGTCGAGGCCGTGCAATCGCGCCACGGCTTGCGACGCTTCCAGGGTCTGGCGTGCCGGATAGCGCTTCGGCGACGGCGCGGAAGGATCGAACTCCACGCGACCATACACGAACAATTCAACGGACGGCGCGCCGTGGTTCGCGCCCAAACGCGTGTGGTTGGCCGCGCCCTCGTCGCCGAAGGCGGGCGTCGACGGTAGCGCGTCGTGCACGGCGAAGTGCTGCTCGTCGCTGAAAATGGCGCGCAGGCTGCGCGCCGACTGCGCGTGCTCGAAGGCGCGATGCAGCTTGTTATTCAGGTTGGCGGCCGTGAAATGCACGCGGCCATCGTGCGTGTCCGCCGACGGGCTGACCGTGGCGGCGTTCGCCGTCCACATGGGCGAGGCGGAGTACGCGCAGGCCAGGATGACGGGCGACTCCTGGTAGGCGCGCGCCAGCACCTCGGCGTCCGTGCCCGTGAAACCGATGGAGCGCAGCAGGCGGAAATTGGGCCGGTCCTGCGGCGGCAGCAAGGCTTGCGCAAAGCCGCGCGCGGCCAGCGCACGCATCTTGGCCAGGCCCTGCAAGGCGGCCTGCTTCGGATTCGAGGCGCTTTTCACATTGCTGAACGAGGCCACGTTGCCGAACGAGAGTCCGGCATAGTTATGCGATGGCCCGACCAGGCCGTCAAAATTGTATTCGCGCGTGCTGTGCATGGGATTTCCTTAAAAATTCAGGCCGGGCGACAGCTTCGCCGGCAGTTCCAATACGCTGTTCTCGATCGACGCGACCGGATAGGCGCAGTAATCGGCCGCGTAATAGGCGCTCGGACGATGGTTGCCCGACTTGCCGATGCCGCCGAACGGCGCCGTGCTGGCCGCGCCCGTGGTGGGACGGTTCCAGTTGATGATGCCGGCGCGCGCGCGCGTCTGGAAGGTTTGCCACAGGGCCGCATCGTCGGACAGGAGCGCCGCAGCCAGGCCGAATTCGGTGGCGTTGGCAACCTTCAGGGCCGCATCGAAATCGGCCACGCGGATCACCTGCAGCAGCGGGCCGAACCATTCCTCGTCGGGGATGCCGACGGCAGCGGTGACGTCGACGATGCCGGCCGTGACAAAGCCCGCCTCGGGATTCAACTGGCGCATCTGCAGCAGGGCCGTGCCGCCCTTGGCCACCATGTCGGCCTGCGCCTGCACCAGGCGCGCGGCCACGGCACTGGACACCACTGGACCCATGAACGGCTGCGGCTGCGCATCGGACGCGCCGATGCCCAATTTCGCCGCCACTTCCACCAGGCGCGCCACGAAGGCAACACCGGCGGCATTATCCTGCACCACCAGGCGGCGCGCACAGGTGCAGCGCTGGCCGGCCGAGACAAAGGCGGAGAAGATCACGTGGTGCACGGCGGCGTCCACGTCCTTCACGTCCCATACGACCAGGGCGTTGTTGCCGCCCATTTCCAGCGCCAGCATCTTGCCCGGCTGGCCGCCGAACTGGCGGTGCAGGCTGATGCCCGTCTGGCAGGAACCCGTAAACAGTACGCCGTCGAGCAAGGCATTCGCGCCCAGCGCCACACCTGTGTCGCGTCCGCCGTTGACGAGGTTGACGACGCCGTCCGGCAAGCCTGCCTGCTGCCACAGCTGCACGGTTTTGATGGCCGTGCGCGGCGCATATTCGCTGGGCTTGAAGACGATGGTGTTACCGGCGATCAGGGCTGGCACGATGTGGCCGTTCGGCAGGTGGCCCGGGAAGTTATACGGACCGAAGACGCCGAACACGCCATGCGGACGGTGGCGCAGCACGGCGTCGCCGTCGGCGATCCTGCTTTGCGTGATGCCCGTGCGCGCGTGGTACGACTGCACCGAGATATCGATCTTGTTGGCCATGGTGGCCACTTCCGTGCGCGACTCCCACAGCGGTTTACCCACTTCTTCCGAGATCAAGAGCGCCAGCGCTTCCGCATGTTCCTTGAGCAGCTCGCGAAAGCGCACGCAGATGGCGATGCGTTCGTCGACGGGCGTATCGGCCCATGCTTCAAAGGCGGCGCGGGCGGCCTGGCAAGCTTGCCCGACTTCTTTTTCCGTCGCTTCCAGGCTGGCCCAGGTCTGCTTGCCGTTCGACGGATCGATGGTAACTAGTTCGCGGCCCGTGCCCGGCAGCCAGGCGCCGTTGATGAAGTTCGATTGCGTGGTATTCACATTAGACATGGGGATGCTTCCTCGGGTTGAGTGACAAGGTGCGCACGGTATCGCCTTGATGGCAGCGCAGCAGATGCAGTTCATCGTCGTCCAGCGCGAGCTTGCCGCTGTGCGGATTGGCGCTGGTGACGATCATGCGGAAATCTTTCAGGTCGGTGTTCGACACCAGGTAAGGTTCAGCCTGGGCGGCGTCGCCGCACGCTTCCGGCGCAGCCCCGGCGTCGAGCACAGCCGGCATGCTGTCGCGCATGGCGCGCAGTTCGGAGACGCGCGCCTGCAGCACGGGACCGGCGTCGAAAATGTCGACATAGCCCTCGAAGTGCAAGCCTTCCTGTTCCAGCAAACGGCGCGCGGGCGCCGTGCTCAGATGCACCTTGCCGATGACTTCCTGCGCCTCGTCGGGCAAGTAGGCCACGTACATGGGCTGGCGCGGCATCAGTTCGGCGATGAACGATTTCTTGCCCAGGCTCGTCAGGTCGTCGACGTGGTGGAAATCCATCTTGAAGAAGTGGCGGCCCAGGCCCTCATAAAACGGCGAGCTGCCGTCCGGCGCCTGGTAGCCGCGCATCTCCGCGATCAGCTTTTCCGTGAACAGGTGCGGGAACTGGGCGATGAACAAAAAGCGGCTTTTCGACAGCAGCTTGCCGTTGTTCCCGCTGCGGTAGTCCGGGTGCAAAAACAGCGAGCACAGTTCCGTGCTGCCCGTCAGGTCGTTCGACAGGTACAGCGTTTCCATGCGCGTAAACACGTCGAGCTCGCGGCTGGAATGGACCAGGGTGCCGATGCGGTAGTTATAGAACGGTTCGTCCAGGCCCACGGCGCCCTTGATGGCGCATACGCCGGCCAGGCGGCCCGTGTCCGTATCCTCCATGACGAACATGTAGTCGCGCTTTTCGGGCGCGATGGTTTCGGCGAACGAGGCGCAGGCAATCGCCAGGCGGTCGCCCAGCATTTTCATGTCCGGCTTGAGGGTGGTCATGCCCGTGCCGACCTGGCTGGCCAGGCCATACAGGGCATCGAGGTCATTGGCGTTGATGGCGCGTACTACTAGCATAAAATTAACTCCCTTAGATACGCACGCAAATGACGCTGTCGCCTTCGGCCACGGCCAGCGCCTCGAGCAGGTCGGCCGGCAAGCCGATGCTGTCCTGCGCTTCGAGCGCATCGCAGGCAAAGGTCACGGCGCGGAAATTGCGCTCGGCGCCGGAGGCGACCGCGTAATTGACTTTCAGGCCCGTGCGGCTGGGCGTGACGCCTGCGACGACGCGGCGCGTGAGCGAGCCCGTAAACGAGCGCAGCGCATGCTTGTGCGCCTGCAGGATCGGGCCACCATCGAAGATGTCGATGTAATCGTCGGCTTCAAAGCCTTCTTCCGTCAGCAGATTGAACGCCAGTTCGCCGCTCGGGTGGATCTGGCCCATGGCCGCCTGCGCGTCGCCGGGCAGCAGCGGCACGTACACGGGGTAGTGCGGCATCAGTTCGACGATCAGGGTGCGGTTGCGTGCACCGCCGATGACTTTTTCGGCATCGAGGAAATCCATCTGGAAGAACTTGCGGCCCAGCGCATCCCAGAACGGCGACTGGCCGTTGGCGTCGGTGATGCCGGCCAGCGGCACGAAGAAGCGGTCGCCGAAGCGGTGCGGCGCCAGCACGGCGAACAGCAGCCGCGCGCGCGACAGCAGGGCCGCTTCCAGGCCCGCCTGCTCCATATTGCGCACAAAGAAGCCGGACAGCTGCGAGTACGCCGTCAACTCGGAACACAGGGTCAGCGCATGCACGCTGTGGCTGATGTTCAGGTCGCGCGAGACTTGCTGGATGACGTCGTTGCGAAAGGAAAAATAGGTGCCGTTCGAGCCGGCCGAGGCGAAGATGGCGGCCGTGCCGGCTATGCTCTTGTCGAGCAGGGATTCAAGCACGAAGAGGTACGACTCTTCGCTGGGGATGTCGACATGGGCGGCAAACGAGGCGATGGAGCGCTCGACGGAGGCGGCGATTTTCTCGCGCGTCTTCGGCAGGGTATGGACACCCGGCATGGTTACCGCGGCCAGCGCTTCGAGGGCTGCAATATCCGCAATTTCTACCGGACGGACAACATACATGGGTACTCCTTCAATGCTGACGATGCTGGGGGCAGAACCAAGCCGGCCCGCAGCAAAGCGGCGGGCCGGTGATCAAACAGGGAGCGAGGCTAGCCTCAGGCTTTCAGCATGCCGTCGATGGCGGCGCGCAGCAAGCGGCCCGCTTCGGCAATCTGCTCGTCCGAGACGATCAGGGCCGGTGCCAGGCGCACCACGTCCATGCCGGCGATCAGCACCATCAAGCCTTGCGCTTCGGCCGCTTTCTGGATGTCTTTCGCGCGGCCCTTGAAGGCATCGCTGACGACCAGGCCCAGCAGCAAGCCGCTGCCGCGCACGATGGAGAACACTTGCGGGTAATCCGTAATCAAGCCTTGCAGCATGGCGATGGTGTTGACGCTCGCTTCTTTCACGCGCGCCAGGAACGCTGGCGTGTTGATCGTGTCGAGCACGGTCAGTGCCACGGTGGCGGCCAGCGGATTGCCGCCGTAGGTGGTGCCGTGGGTGCCGACGGCCAGCGTTTGCGCCAGTTCATTCGTGGTCAGCATGGCGCCGATCGGATAGCCGTTGCCCAGCGCCTTGGCGGCCGTCAGAATATCCGGCGTGACGCCGTAGCCCATGTAGGCGAACAACGCGCCAGTGCGGCCCATGCCGCTCTGGACTTCGTCGAAAATCAAGAGGGCGCCGGTCTTGTCGCACAGGGCGCGCAGCTCCTTGAGGAATTCCGGATTGCCAGGCACCACGCCGCCTTCGCCTTGTACCGGCTCGACGATCACGGCGCACACGTCATCGCCGATGGCGGCGCGCGCCGCTTCGATGTCGTTGTAGGCGATGTGGTCGATCGACGGCGGCAGCGGCTCGAAGCCTTCCGTGTACTTGGCCTGGCCGCCGACGGACACCGTAAACAGGGTGCGGCCGTGGAAAGAGCTGAAGCACGAGATGATGCGCGACTTGTGCGCGCCGAACTTGGTGTGCGCGTACTTGCGCGCCAGTTTCAGGGCCGCTTCGTTGGCTTCCGCGCCCGAGTTACAGAAGAAGGCGCGGTCGGCGAAGGTCGCTTCCGTCAGGGCCAGCGCCAGGCGCAGCACAGGCTCGTTCGTATAGCCGTTGCCCAAATGCCACAAATTATTGATTTGCTTGGTCAGCACGTCGACCAGGGCCGGATGGCAGTGGCCCAGGCTGTTGACGGCGATGCCGGAGGTGAAATCGAGGTAATGCTTGCCTGACTGGTCCCACAGATCCAGTCCGGAACCGCGCACGGGCACCATGGCTGCAGGAGCGTAGGTAGGAACGAGGACCTGGTCAAAGGTTTCCCGGGTGACTGGACGAGCCGTTACGGTCGAATCAAGCTTGGCATTCATAGCATTTCCCCATCAATATGTTAGGTACTCCGCAGCTACGACAGCTACGTGTGTACTGCATTATAAAAAGCGGGATGCTAAAACTCTTTTGAATCTGCGACAAGGATTTTCACAATTCATCACAGCCGGGCTTGCCTTAATCAAACCGGGGGCATGAGCTTTCTTTGCCGCTCTTCGCGCGGTGTATTGCCAAACAGGGTGCCGAACGCCGTGGAAAAGTGCGAACCGGAGGAAAAGCCGCACATCAGGCCTACTTGCACGATGGAATAATGTGTATCAAGCAACAGTTGCCGTGAGCGCTGCAGGCGCAGTTCCAGGTAGTAGCGCGACGGCAGGCTGCCCAGGTATTGCTTGAACAGCCGCTCCAGCTGGCGCCGCGACAGGCCCACCAGGCTGGCGATGTCGTCCGTCGACAGCGGCTCCTCGATATTGGCTTCCATCAAGGTCACCGCTTCGGACAGTTTCGGCTGCAACACGCCGAAGCGCGCCTGCAGGGCAACGCGCTGGCGTTCTTCCTTGCCGCGCACCTTGTCCACGCACAAGGCTTCCTTGACGAGCGCCTGCACGTCGGCGCCAAAGATGGTTTCGATCAGGGTCAGCGAAAAGTCGATGCTGGCCGCGCCGCCGCAGCAGGTGAGGTGCGGGCCGTCGATGTCGAACAAATGCGGCGTCAGGATGGCCCGTTCCGCCTTCGCTTCCGCATCGGCATACAAGGCCCACGGCAAGGCGATGCGCACGCCATCCATGACGCCCGCGTCGGCCAGCCACAGCACGGCCGCCCCCACGCCGCCCCAGAACGGCGCCGAGCGGCAGCGCTCGATCACGGCCCGGCACAGCTCGTTGCGCAGCGGCGCCTGCGTTTCATCGGCCACCAGCAGCGCGATATGCCAGTGGCCGCCCTGCGCGGCCACCTGTTCCGGCGTGCGCACGTCCAGCTGGAACGCCTGCGGCCCCAGCGCCCGCGCGCACAGGCGCAGCGGCTGCACCAGGCCGGCCCAGGTGATCGACTCGGCATCGCCGGCATGCACCAGCAGCAAACGCAACGGTTTGTCGAGGCCGATACGGGAAAGATTAGCGAAGGACATCGGCGGGCGGGATCGGGGCAAGGGCTGAGTTGCCCACATGATACCGGACTTCCGCCCCATCGAGCCCCTCATGCAAGGGCGATCCTGGCGCGGCGGAAAAAAGCGGAGCGGAAGGATATAATCACTGCCATGGGTGAACGATATTTAAAAAGTATCCGGCTGCTGGCCGAATGCATGCAAGGCTTCGAGCGGTTTTCTAGCGACTTCGTGCGCCAGTACGGCTTGACGCATGCGCAATTCGACATCATTGCCACGCTCGGCAACACCTGCGGCATGTCCTATAAGGAACTGGGCCAGAAAACCCTGATTACCAAGGGGACTTTGACGGGCGTGGTGGACCGGCTGGAACAAAAGGGGCTGGTGATACGCGAACGTTGTCCACGCGACAAGCGTTCCTATTATGTGCGCCTGAGCTGCGAGGGCGAACAGGTGTTCCATGACGTGTTCCCCAAGCTGACCAAGCAGGGCCAACAGCTGTTCGACGGCTATACCGAAGACGATTTCATGCAGTTGGAAACTACCCTGGCGGGCTTGAAGCACGCCATCGCCAACGGCCACGGCTGACCATTCACCAAGCACAGACATTCAAACAAGACAAAGGAAACCAAGTTGAAAACCACACTGCTCGAAGGCAAAAAGCCCGCACATTTCGATAAACACATCATCGGCAACCTGCTGCTCAACGCCAGCACGCCGGAACTGGTGCGCCAGGAAAAACTGATCATCGGCGTGCGCAACGAAGACGGCGAAATCTACCGCCTGATCGGCGCCACCAAGCACAACAGCTTCATGAATGCCGTCGAAGAACTGTTCGACCTGGGCTTGACCGATGAACTGGAAGACAGCGACGAACTGGTGGAAGGCTGCGACGCGATCTTCAGCGAAGCTCTGTAGTAGCGCTGAACAGGACCTGCTGCGCGGTGCGCTTTGCGGCCTGCGATGCTCACCGGCTCGGCGCCCCCGTACTAAAGTACGGTTGCGCTTCTTAGCCACAAATCCCATCCGCTCGCAATGATCCTGTCCAGCGCTGTGACGATCGCTGTCGTTAAAAAAAGGCATGTCAACAATATAGGCATGCCTTTTTCCGTTTACGGGGCTTTGCTTGCCTTTTGCTAAGCTGTTTGCGAAAAGATCATGGTTAAAAAGTTCCGTACGGAAATATTGCGAGTATAATTTTTTCAATGAACAGACTCGACGCCTTTAAAAGCATCGCCGCACAAGCCGCTCGTGGCGAGCTGACCTTTCCTGCCAATGTGGACGCTTCGCTCAAGCTGCAAGAGGCGCTGTCCGATCCCGACTGCCATATCGAGGCCGCCGCCAAGCTGGTGCAGGCAGACCCGCTGCTGGCCGCGCGCACGGTGGCCATTGCCAATTCGGCGGCGTTCAACCGTTCCGGCAATGAAATCACCAGCGTGCGCAACGCCGTGCAGCGGCTCGGCGTGCGTACCTTGCAATCGGTGGTGGCATCGCTGATCGTGCGCCAGCTGGGCAGCACCATCACCGATCCCGCGCTGCAGGCGAAGGCCAACCAGCTATGGGAACATACGGCCCATGTGGCGGCCCTGTCGCAGGTGCTGGCCCGCCGCGTCACCAGGGTCGATCCCGATACGGCCCTGTTTGCCGGCATCATGCATGAAGTGGGCGGGTTTTATCTGCTGTCGCGCGCGGCCGAATTCCCCGGCATCCTCGATGGCGAACCCGAGGACTGGGTCGAACATGGCGAACAGGCCATCGGCCACGGCGTCCTGGCCAAACTGAAGGTGCCGGAAGCGGTGCGGGGCGCCATCGATGCGCTGTGGGAGGGCTTGCGCGCCATCCCGCCCGAATCATTGGGCGACACCCTGCTGCTGGCAAATGATCTGGCGCCCGTCTCGTCGCCCCTCAACGAAAGCCCGGCCGCCATTGCCGTACGGGCAGCGCGCGCCGCGCGCAGCATCGATTGCCTGATCGGCGACGATGCGACCTTGTCGAGCATCATGGAAGAATCGGACGATGAAGTGCAGTCGCTGCTGAAGGTGCTCGTGCACTAGCCTGCAGGCTTCTTGCCCGCTGGCGGCGGTGCCGCCGGCTTGACCGTCTCGACGATCAGCACATGCTTGTCCATGGGCTGCGTCCCCTGCTTCTGCTGGACGACCTGCGTGGCAACCGCCTTCGTACTCAACAGGGGTTTCGGATGGCGTGGCATGAACATGGCGTACCTGCTGGAAGTGGGATGTGTCCCATCTGTGCAGCGATTATCAATTTATCAAGCCGCTATTCAAAAAAAAAAACCCGCTCGAAAGCGGGTAAAGTCCAAAGCTAGGGATGTCCTGAAAGAGACAGCCCTATCTTATGCGGTATGCCGCGCCGGCTCCGTGCGTTGACACACTTAGCGCGCACATTATCCCGGCACCAGTTCCACCTCCGTTTCCTGCCAGGCGCGCAGCTGCCGCACGCGGGCGAACCACGCCTCGATATGCCGGTACTGCGCCAGCGGCAGCCGCACGGCCTCGCTGTACATCAGGGGCGCGGCCACGGCGAAATCGGCCAGGGTCACGTCGTCTCCGCTGAGCCAATTGCGCGCCGCCAGATGCGCGTCCAGCACGACGGCGCATTCATGCAGATCACGCTCGCCGCGCGCCTCTTCCAGCGGGTCCGCCGGACCATTGCCCGTCATGCCTTTCCAGGCGCGCTCCCAGGCCAGCACGCTGATGGCGGGCGCGAAGTGCTGCGCGGCCCAGAACAGCCAGCGGTTGACGTCGGCGCGCGCTTGCGGCGCCTGCGGATAAAGCGTCTGGCCCGGCACCTGCTCGGCCAGGTATTGCATGATGGCGCACGATTCCCACAGCAGGAAAGCGCCGTCGGCCAGCACGGGCACCTTGCCGTTGGGGTTCAGTTCGGCCAGGCGGCGGCGGTCGTCCGCATTCATCAGGTCGACTTCGGCCAGCTCCAGAGACAGGCCGAGGTGGATCGCCGTCATCAGGGCACGGCGGGCATTCGAGGACATGGGGTGGTGGTACAGGCGCATGATAAATGGCTCCGGTGAGTGAAGAAGCCACCATCGTAGAGCCGGGCACTGACAGTTTTTGTCAGGAGCGAATATCAGGATTCGGGATCGATATCGTGGGCCTTGCGCCAGGTGTCGAGCAAGGCGTGGCGGCGCGTGGGATAGCGCTCCTCATGCTGCTGCACGCTGGCGATGCGGTCGATGCGGAAATGCCGGTAATCGCCGCGCAGCTCGCACCAGGCGGCCAGCAGACGCTTGCCTTCGAAAAAGGCCAGGGCAAACGGCCACACCGTGCGCGAGGTGGCGCTGCCATACTCATCCTGATAGGCGAGCGTGAGTTTCTGTTCGTAGCGGATCGCCTCGCGCACCGGCTGCACATACCGGTCGGCCGGGTCGGCCGGCTGCGTGCCATCGGCGGGACGGCCCAGCGGCACCCACAGGCTGGTCTCGGCCATGCTGTCGCGCAAATCGCGCGGCGAGGCGGCCGCGATCTTCGCCAGGGCATTGCTGGCCGCCTGCGCCAGGCCCGCGTCGCCCTGCCGGCGCACCCAGCGCGCGCCCAGCACCAGCGCTTCCAGTTCATCGGGCCCGAACATCAGCGGCGGCAGGAAGGCGCCGCGGCGCAGCACATAGCCGATGCCAGCTTCGCCCTGCAGGGGCGCGCCCAGTTCGGCCAGGGTCTGGATATCGCGGTAGATCGTGCGCTCGGATACGCCCAGCTGCTGCGCCAGCTGGGCCGCCGTGACGGGCACGCGCCTGGCGCGCATGGCGTCCATCAGCAGGAACAAGCGGCCGCTGCGGCTCATGGACAGTCCTGCAAGGCCTGGTCGCCCATGACGAGGGCCGACAGGGCCGGCACGTACAGATAACCGTCGGGCGCCAGGCGAACCGCGCGCGGCCCCTCGTCCACGCCGGCGATGCCGTAGCAGCGCTGCAGGCGGGCGGCGGCCGGCCACCAGTGGACGGCGGCCTCCTGGTCGGGAAAGCGCCGGCGCACGCTCTCGGCCTGCGCCGCCACTTGCGGAAAATCGCGGTAAAAGGCGGGAGCAATGCCCAGTTCCGCGGCAAACGCCGCTTCCTGCGCCGCCGTGTCGGCCAATCGGGCCGCCAGTGCCGCCGTTTCGCGCTCCAGGTCCTCGGCCGCCACGCCAGCCTCGGCCAGGGTGCGGCGCAATTGCACCGGGCTCGCCTGCGCGCGCTGGAATGCCGATTCCTGCAGCGCCAGCACGGCATCGGCGGGAATGCGCTTGTGCCGCGCGGCCGGGAAGACATACAGGGCGCAGCTGCCCGCGCACACCGTGTCGATGGCGATATCGAGCCGTAGCTGGCGCACCAGGCGTCCCAGCAGCATGGCCGACCGCGGCTCGCCTGCGTCGCTATTGACGCGCAACAGCGTCGTCCCCGGCACGGCCAGCAGCCGCAGCTTGTCCACGTCGCCCTCGGCAATCGGGCCGCGCAGGGCGATGGCGCCGCTATCCGCGCGGCTCAATTGCGCGGCACTGGCCAAGGTGCCGATGCCTGCCATGATGCCCATCACTATCAAACGCTTCATTGTCATCCACCATAAAAAAAACGACCACCGCAAACGGTGATCGTTCCTCATTCGACCAGCAAAAAACCTGCGCTTACACCACGGCGCCGTCGGTTTCGTCTTTTTCCTTGATCGGCTTGATCAAGTCTTCGCGCTTGACGCCCAGCCACATGGCGATCGAGGCAGCGACGAACACGGACGAGTAAATACCGAAGCAGATACCGATGGTCAGCGCCAGGGCGAAGTGGTGCAGGGTCTGGCCGCCGAAGACCAGCATCGACAGCACCATCATCTGGGTCGAGCCGTGGGTGATGATGGTACGCGAAATGGTGCTGGTGATCGCGTTGTCGATCACTTCATGCACGGAAGCCTTGCGCTGCTTGCGGAAGTTTTCGCGGATACGGTCAAAGATCACCACCGATTCGTTGACGGAATAGCCGAGCACCGCCAGGATCGCCGCCAGCACCGTCAGCGAGAATTCCCATTCAAAGAAGGCGAAGAAACCCAGGATGATCACCACGTCATGCAAGTTGGCGATAATGGCCGAGACAGCGTATTTCCATTCGAAGCGGATGGCCAGGTAGATCATCACGCCGATAATCACCACCACCAGCGCGTTCAAGCCGTTCTGCGCCAGTTCCTCGCCCACTTGCGGGCCGACGAATTCAACCTTCTGCAGTACCACCGCTTCATTGCCGGCGGTGTCCATGCACGCGCTCTTGAGCACATGTTCGCCCTTGGCGGTGACGGTGTCGATGGCCTTGGTCGTGCCTTGCTCGGCCTTGCACAGCGATTCGAACACGCGCTGCGAGGTGTTCGCGGCGCTGACGCCATTTTCCACCGGCAGGCGGATCATCACGTCGCGCGCCGTATCGAAGCTGGTCACGCCCGGCTCTTCATAGCCCATGGCGATCAGGGTGCCGCGTATGCCTTCAAGATTGGCCGCCTTCGGGTATTTCACCTCCATCAGCGTGCCGCCCTTGAATTCGACGGACAGGTGCAAGCCCTTGTGCACCAGGAAGAAGACGGCGGCAAGGAAGGTCACGGCCGAAATCACGTTGAAAATCAACGCATGGCGCATGAAGGGAATATCTTTTTTGATCCGGAAAAATTCCATGAAATCCTCTGAGTTCTATTCTGTGCGTCCGGCGGCTGTGCCACCGGACGCGATCGCTGTTGTCGCTATTGGGTAAGGCTGGGCCGTCGCTTATTTGCTGGTGCCCGGCACCCACACCGTGCCGATCGACAAGGTCGTCAGCTTTTTCTTGCGGCCATACCAGAGGTTGACCACGCCGCGCGACACGAACACGGAGGAGAACATCGAGGTCAGGATGCCCAGGCAATGCACGACAGCGAAGCCGCGCACGGGACCGCTGCCGAAAGCCAGCAGTGCCAGGCCGACGATCAGGGTGGTCACGTTCGAGTCCAGAATCGTGGCCCAGGCACGGTCGAAGCCGGCGGCGATCGCCGCTTGCGGCGTATTGCCGGCACGCAGCTCTTCGCGGATACGTTCATTGATCAGCACGTTGGCGTCGATCGCCATGCCCAGCGCCAGCGCGATAGCGGCGATACCTGGCAGTGTCAAGGTCACCTGGATCATCGACAGCAAGCCGACCAGCAACAGCAGGTTGGTGGCCAGGGCCAGCACGCTGAAGGCGCCGAACAGCATGTAGTAGGCGATCATGAAGATGGCGATGGCGATGAAGCCGTACAAGGTCGAGTGGAAGCCCTTGGCGATGTTTTCCGCGCCCAGCTGCGGTCCGATCGTGCGTTCTTCGATGACGGTCATCGGTGCGGACAGGGCTCCCGAGCGCAGCAGCAGCGCCAGTTCATTCGCGTTTTCCGCGCCGCCCATGCCCGTGATCTGGAAGCGCGAACCGAGTTCCTGCTGGATGGTCGCCACCGACAGCACTTCCGGCTTGCCCTTTTCAAACAGCACGATGGCCATGCGCTTGCCCACGCGTTCGCGCGTCGCTTCGCGCATCTTGCGTCCGCCGTCGCCGTTCAGGTCGATCGACACGGCCGCTTGCTGGTTCTGGTCGAAGCTGGCCGTGGCGCTGGAGATATAGTCGCCCGTCAGGATCACGTCTTTCGCCAGCACGACAGGGACGCCCTTGCCGACGGTGAACAGTTCCGAGTTGAACGGGATGGCGCTCGACAGTTCGGTGCCAGGCACGATGGTTTCATCGACCAGGCGCACTTCCAGCGTCGCCGTGCGGCCGATGATGGCTTTCGCGCGGGCCACGTCCTGCACGCCAGGCAATTGCACCACGATGCGGTCGGGACCTTGCTGCTGGATCAGCGGCTCGGCCACGCCCAGCTCGTTGACGCGCTTGGACAGGGTGGAGATATTCTGTTTTACGCCTTCGTCGATGGTCGCTTTCAGGGCGGCCGGCTTCAGGGTGATGTTCAATTTCAAATCGCTGCCTTCGCCCGCATCGGCGAACGCCAGTTCCGACATCTGGTCGGACAGCACATTTTTTGCCTTCAAGCGCGTTTCCGCGTCGCGGAAGTTGATCTGCACGCTGTCGCCCACGCGCTCGATGCCCGCATGGCGGATATTTTTGTCGCGCAACACGCTACGCGCGGCGGACTGGACGCCCTGGACTTTCTTGTTCAATACTGCTTTTGCATCGACCTGCATCAGGAAGTGCACGCCGCCGCGCAAGTCCAGGCCCAGGAACATGGGCAAGGCATGCAATTTTTGCATCCACATCGGGGTATTGGCTTGCAGGTTGACCGTCACGATGTACGCGGGATCGCTGGCATCGGGATTCAGGTCCTTTTCCAGCACCAGTTTCGCCTTGAACTGGGTATCGGGATCGGCGAAACGCACGCGCACGGAGGCGAGGTTGCCGGCGCCATCCATGGTGACACCTTCCGACTTGACGTTCTCTTTCGTCAATATTTGCTCGACTTGCGTCATCAGCTCGCCCGTCACCTTGACGGTCGACTTGCCGCTGGTTACTTGCAGCGCCGGTGACTCACCGAAATAATTGGGTGCCGTATAAAGTGCGCCCAGCAATAAGGCGACGACGATGATGATGTATTTCCAGGCAGGATAGCGATTCATATTGATTCAGCGTTCAGTGTTGAGCGTCGGAGGCGTCGCGAGGGGCGGCCGATAGCCGCCCCGTTCAATCATTGCCGGGGCAATGACAGCGAGGAATTACAGCGCCTTCAGGGTGCCTTTAGGCAGCAAGGTGGTAATGGAGCTCTTTTGCACCGTGATTTCGGTGCCGGTCGCCACTTCGATGGTGACGTAAGCGTCCACTACCTTGACAACACGGCCCAGCATGCCGCCAGCGGTGACGACTTCGTCACCCTTGGCCAGCGCGTCCATCATCGCCCGTTGTTCTTTGGCGCGTTTTTGCTGTGGACGGATCATCAGGAAATACATGACCACGAACATCAATACCAGCGGCAGGAAGCTGGTCAGGTTGCCGCCGAGGCCCAGGGCTTCGGTTGGGGCTTGCGCATAAGCGTTGGAAATGAAAAACACGGTGACTCCAGTTCTAATCAGTTTGAAAAAATAGCGCTGTATTCTAGCATTGGCAATCCGCCAAGCCCCCAATTGCAGGCATGGCAGCTTCAAATGGGGCTAAAAAGGCATTATGCAATGCTTTCTCGCCCCCGTCCAAGCACCAATACACAAAACTTCCGGCCATGCTGCCGCCAGAGCGCAAGCTAAGGTTTTCTTAAGTTCCGCGTGCGCGTTCCGCATGGAATTGCAGCGTAAACGCGTGGAAACGGTCTTCGTCCAGCGCTTCGCGCATCTGGCGCATCAGGTCCAGGTAGTAATGCAGGTTGTGGATGGTATTGAGGCGCGCGCCGAGGATTTCCTTGGAGCGGTGCAGATGGTGCAGGTAGGCGCGCGAGAAGTTGCGGCAAGCGTAGCAGCTGCACGTTTCGTCCAGCGGCGCCTGGTCTTCCTTGTACTTGGCATTCTTGATCTTGATGTCGCCAAAACGGGTGAACAGCCAGCCATTGCGGGCGTTACGCGTCGGCATGACGCAGTCGAACATGTCGATGCCGTTCGACACGCCCGCCACCAGGTCTTCCGGCGTGCCCACGCCCATCAGGTAATGGGGCTTGTTGGCCGGCAGGCGCGGACCCACGTGGGCCAGCATGCGCATCATGTCTTCCTTCGGCTCGCCGACGGACAGGCCGCCGATGGCGATGCCGGGGAAGTCGATCTCTTCGAGCTTGGCCAGCGACTCGTCGCGCAGCATTTCGAACATGCCGCCCTGCACGATGCCGAACAGCGCATTCGGGTTTTCGCCGCGGTGGAACTCATCCTTCGAGCGCTGCGCCCAGCGCAAGGACATGCGCATGGACTTGGCCGCTTCCTCGATGGTGGCCGGGCGGCCCTGAATTTCGTACGGCGTGCATTCGTCGAACTGCATGACGATGTCGGAATTCAGGACGCGCTGCACCTGCATCGACACTTCCGGCGAGAGGAACAGCTTATCGCCGTTGATGGGCGAATTGAAATGCACGCCCTCTTCCGTGATCTTGCGCATGGCGCCCAGCGAAAACACCTGGAAGCCGCCCGAGTCCGTCAGGATGGGCTTGTTCCAGCCCATGAAACCGTGCAAGCCGCCGAATTTTTCCATGACGGTGTTTCCTGGACGCAACCACAGATGAAAAGTGTTGCCCAGGATAATCTGCGCGTCGATCTCGTTGAGTTCCAGCGGCGACATGGCTTTCACCGAGCCGTAAGTGCCCACTGGCATGAAGATCGGCGTCTGCACGACACCATGGTTGAGTTTCAAGGTGCCGCGGCGTGCCTTGGTCAGGCCGCTCGTGTCGGTCTTGAGTAATGTAAATTCCAGCATGGTCAGTCTTTCACGGGAGTATCAAGGTTCAGTGCGGCGCGCGATTGCGTGGTGAGCAGCATCGCATCGCCATAGCTGAAGAAACGGTAGTTCTGCGCGATCGCATGCGCGTAGGCGTTGCGGATCGGCTCATAGCCGGCAAAGGCCGACACCAGCATCAGCAGGGTCGACTTCGGCAAATGGAAGTTGGTGATCAGGCGCGTCACCGTTTTAAAGGCATAGCCGGGCGTGATGAACAGGGCCGTATCGGCGCTGCCCGCCACCAGCTGGCCGCTTTGCGAGGCCGATTCCAGCGCGCGCAGGCTGGTCGTGCCGACGGCGACCACGTCGCGCCCGGCCTGCTGTGCGGCGCGCACGGCGTCGACGGTTTCCTGCGGCATGGTGTACCACTCGGTATGCATCTTGTGTTCGGCCAGCACTTCCGTGCGCACGGGCTGGAAGGTGCCGGCGCCCACGTGCAGGGTCACATAGGCAAAGTTGACGCCCTTGGCCTTCAACTGGTCGAGCAGGGCCTGGTCGAAATGCAGGCCCGCCGTCGGCGCGGCGACAGCGCCCGGCACCTTGTTGAAGACCGTCTGGTAGCGCGTTTCGTCGAATTCGTCCGCATCGTGCTCGATGTAGGGCGGCAGCGGCAAACGGCCATGCGCCTCGATCAGTTCGAACACGTCGGCCTCGAAGTGCAAGGTAAAGAATTCGCCGGCGCGCTGGCCGACCGTCACGTCGAAGGCGTCGGCCAGGCGGATGCGGCAACCGGGCGGCGGCGACTTCGACGCGCGCACCTGGGCCAGCACGGTGCGGTCGTCGAGCACGCGCTCGACCAGCGCCTCGATCTTGCCGCCGCTTTCCTTGACGCCAAAAAAGCGCGCCTTGAGCACGCGCGTATCGTTCATTACCAGCAGGTCGCCCGCGGCTAGCTGTCCTACGATGTCGGCGAACTGGCGGTCGACCACGGTCTCGCCGTCCAGATGCAACAGGCGCGAGGCGCTGCGCTCGGCCAACGGAGTTTGCGCAATGTTTTCTTGCGGCAAATTAAAATCGAAATCGGAAAGCGAATACATGCGTTTTGCTTCAAAAGTACGTCAAAAATGATTAGGAGTGCGCAATGGAACATCTGGCACTATACTGTGCGCCTATACAGGCATTACAATAATCCGCCGCAACAACTACGACTGCGGTACGCACAGGGTGTGCCGGACAACCCTCTATTTTACGCTAGCGGCACCAAAACCTTGCATATGTCCGATCCCAAGCCCGATCTTCCGCCCTCAGCCAAGCCTGCCGCGAAGCAGAAAGCCGCCAAAAAAGTGGTCAGCACGGAAAGCCGGCTGGCCAAACTGGGCTTGCGCACGGATATGGACCTGGTGCTGCACCTGCCGATGCGCTACGAGGACGAAACCAAGGTCTACACGATACGCGACGCCTGCCTGCGCGGCGGCGAGTCGTGGCAAGTGGAAGGCATCGTCACCAAGTGCGAAGTCAATTTCAAGCCGCGCAAGCAGCTGCTGGTGACGATCGCCGACGAAACGGGCAATTTGCTGCTGCGCTTCATGAATTTCTACGGCAGCCAGGTCAAGCAGCTGGCCG
The DNA here is from genome assembly GCF_046113285.1 of Janthinobacterium aestuarii. Taxonomy (NCBI): domain Bacteria; kingdom Pseudomonadati; phylum Pseudomonadota; class Betaproteobacteria; order Burkholderiales; family Oxalobacteraceae; genus Janthinobacterium; species Janthinobacterium aestuarii. The sequence continues at coordinate 404,080 of NZ_CP142524.1, read as the reverse complement.
AAGGCACGCGGGTGCGCGCGCGCGCCGAACTCAAACACGGCTTTTTCGGCGCCGAGATGGTGCACCCGACGTATAAGGTGGTCAACGAGGGCGCGCCCCTGCCCACGGCGCTCACGCCCGTGTATCCGTCCGGCGAAGGCCTGTCGCAGCACGTGCTGCGCCGCGAGATCGCCGACGCCATGCGCCGCATCGACTGGCAGGACACCTTACCGGACCAGTTGCTGCGCGAGATGCAGCTGTCGCCATTCCGCGCCGCCGTGCACCTGCTGCACTATCCGCCGCAGGACATCGATGAAAGCGCCTTGATGGACCGCTCGCACCCGGCCTGGGTGCGCATGAAGTTCGATGAACTGCTGGCGCAGCAACTGTCGCTCAAACGCGCCCAGCGCGCGCGCCGCTCGAAAGGCGCGGCGTCCCTGCCCATCGTCGGCCCCCTGTCGGAAGCCTTCGGCGCCGCCCTGCCCTTCAAGCTGACGGGCGCGCAGGCGCGCGTGCTCGAGGAAATCCGCGCCGACCTGCGCCAGCCCTATCCGATGCAGCGCTTGCTGCAGGGCGACGTCGGCAGCGGCAAGACGGTCGTGGCGGCCCTGTCCGCCACGCAGGCGATCGACAGCGGCTACCAGGCCGCGCTGATGGCGCCCACGGAGATTCTGGCCGAGCAGCACTTCCGCAAGATCGCCGCCTGGATGGAACCGCTGGGCGTGAAGGTGGCGTGGCTGACGGGCAGCCTGAAGAAAAAGGAAAAGACGGCGGCGCTGGCCCTGATCGAATCAGGCGAAGCGCAGCTGGTGATCGGCACGCATGCGCTGATCCAGGATAACGTGCTGTTTGCGAAACTGGGCCTGGTGATCGTCGACGAGCAGCACCGCTTCGGCGTGGGCCAGCGCCTGACCCTGCGCAACAAGGGCGACAGCGCGGCCGTGCCGCACCAGCTGATGATGTCGGCCACGCCCATCCCGCGCACCCTGGCCATGACGTATTACGCCGACCTGGAAGTGTCGGTGATCGACGAGCTGCCGCCCGGCCGCAGCCCCATCGTCACGCGCGCCATCGACCAGAACCGGCGCGACGAAGTCATCGCCCGCGTCTACGCGGCCGCGCTGGAAGGCCGGCAGGTGTACTGGGTCTGCCCGCTGATCGAGGAATCGGAAGCGCTGCAGCTGCAGACGGCCACCGACACCTACATGATGCTGGCCGAAGCCCTGCCCGCACTGCAGGTGGGCCTCGTGCACGGCCGCCTGAAACCGGCGGAAAAGCAGGAAGTGATGGACGCTTTCATCGCCGGCCATATCCACGTGCTGGTGGCCACCACCGTCATCGAGGTGGGCGTCGACGTGCCGAACGCTTCGCTGATGGTGATCGAGCACGCCGAGCGCTTCGGCCTGTCGCAGCTGCACCAGCTGCGCGGCCGCGTGGGCCGCGGCTCGGCAGCCAGCGTCTGCCTGCTGCTGTACCAGGGACCGCTGGGCGGCGTGGCGCGCCAGCGCTTGATGACCATGCGCGAGACGACGGACGGTTTTGAAATCGCCCGCCGCGACCTGGAAATCCGCGGTCCCGGGGAATTTCTCGGCGCGCGCCAGTCCGGCCAGGCCATGCTGCGCTTCGCCGACCTGGAAACGGACCAATGGCTGGTAGACCAGGCCCGCGACGTGGCGCACGACCTGCTGCACGCCACCACGGCGGCCGCCGCAGCCACCGTGGAAGCGCACCTGGCGCGCTGGCTGGGTGGCAAGGAAGAGTTTTTGAAGGTGTAATCCGGTATTGCTTTCAGGTGCTGTCGGATTACGCGCTGCGCGCTAATCCGACCTACGCAAAAAGACACCGCCATAGGTCGGGTAGGTCGGATTAGCGTAGCGTAATCCGACTTCTGACGTAATCCGACAACATTTCACTCCCGCCCAACACCTGTCATGTCTACGACATCCCCGCCCCAATCCTCTGCACACATGCCGTGCTCCACATACCGGTGAAAACTGGAATACGGCCAATCGATGACTTTACTCGCCAAGCCATGCTTGACGGGGTTGTAATGGATGTAATCGACATGCTTTATAAAGTCGCGCTCGTCGCGTAGCACATGCTCCCAGTAGCGATGCTGCCAAACGTCTTTCAATCCTGCATGCTTGCTGAACCACGTCTTGATCAATCGCCAGCGCGTCATGAAGTCGGCATCGTCTTCAGGCAAAGTCCAGATGCAATGCAAGTGATCGGGCAAGATGACGATGGCGTCGATAGCGAATGGCCGCTTCTGGCGCACGGCGCGGAAAGCGTCCCTGAGCAAAGCCATGGCAATTTCCGAAGTAAAGACGGGCCGGCGGTGTGCCGTCACCACCGTGAAGAAAAAGCTGCCGCCAGGCTGGAATGCGCGTCGATATCGCATGGTTTCGGGTGTTGTCGGATTACGGCCTGCGGCCTGAACGTCATCGGTATTGCTTATTTCGGGGTGTTGTCGGATTACGGCCTGCGGCCTGAGCGTCATCGGTATTGCTTATTTCGGGGTGTTGTCGGATTACGGCCTGCGGCCTAATCCGACCTACGCGAAAAGACACCGCAATAGGTCGGGTAGGTCGGATTAGCGTAGCGTAATCCGACTTTCAGTGTAATCCGACTTCCAGCGTAATCCCGCTTTTCGCAAACGGCCTTGCGCCCGCGCAGCCTACATGCACATCCAGAAGCGGTTCGCCAGGTCGAGCATGAAGTCGGGGCGCAGATAGGCGAGGAAGACGAGAGCCAGCAGCGCGGCGCCAGCCAGGCGCCACAGCCATGTGCGCCAGCTGGCCATTACGCGGCCACCGCCACGCGCTTGACGGCGCGCTCGTCGATGGGCAGGTTGATCAGCGCGGCCAGCAAGCCCAGGCCGATGGTGATCATCCACACGATGTGGTAACTGCCCTGGTGCTCGTACAGGTAGCCGCCCAGCCACGCGCCGAGGAAACTGCCCACCTGGTGCGAGAAGAACACCATCCCGGCCAGCATCGACAGGTGCTTCACGCCGAAGATGCCGGCGATGATGCCGTTCGTCAGCGGCACGGTCGACAGCCACAGCACGCCCATGCCGGCGGCGAACAGGTACACGGACCATGCCGACAATGGCGCCAGCAGGAACACGGTGATGACCACGGCGCGCGTCACGTAGATGGCCGACAGCAGGTAGCGCTTGGCGATCTTGCCACCGAGTTTGCCCGCATAGTAGGAGCCGACGATGTTGAACAGGCCGATCAGGGCCAGCGCCGTGACGGCGATGTTCGGGTTCATCAGGCCCTGGTCCTTCAGGTAGGCCGGCAAGTGCACGCCGATGAAGACCAGCTGGAAACCGCAGACAAAATAGCCGGCCAGCAGCAGCCAGAACGAACGGCTGGCGATGGCTTCGCTGAAGGCGGCACCGATGCTTTGCTGCGGGCCGCTGGCGTGCGAGACGGGCGGCTCGCGCAGGTAGAAGGCCATCGGGATCATGGCCAGCAGCACCAGCGCGGCGAGCACATAAAAGGCGTTTTGCCAGCCCACGGCGGAGATCAGCTGCTGCTCGACCGGCATCATCAGGAACTGGCCGAACGAGCCGGCCGCCGACGAAATGCCGAAGGCCCACGAGCGCTGCTCGGGCGGCGCGCTGCGGCCGATGATGCCGCTGATGGCGCCAAAGGCCGTGCAGGCCAGCGCCAGACCGATGAAGATGCCCGAGCCGACGATGAACAGCGTGGGCTGCGTCACGAGCGCCATCCACACGAGGCCGGCCATGTAGCTGATGGCGCCGACGATGACGACGCGCATGGTGCCGAAACGGTCTGCCGCCATGCCGGCGAACGGGCCGAAGACGCCCCACATCAGGTTTTGCATGGCCAGCGCCAGCGAATACGTTTCGCGCGTCCAGCCGTTCGCTTGCGAGATCGGCTGCATCCAGAAGCCCAGGCCGTGGCGCACGCCCATCGCGAGGGTCAGCACGACGCCGCTGGCGATGAGGACGGTTTTCAGGCTGGGACGCGATGTGTGCGATGTCATGGGGTTCCTGTTCTCGCCTGGTCGGCTTGGTAGACGAGGCCGATCTGGCCGCGCATGGTGTCGAGGTTGTGCATCAGCGCCACGCTGTCGGCGTGCGGCATGACGGGGCTTTCCAGCAGGCCGGCGCGGATGCAGCGCATCGCTTCGATGGCCTCGTGCGCGTAGCCGTTGCCCAGGTGCGGTGCGGCGACGACGCGGCGTGCGCCATCCATCGCTTCGACGATCAGGTGGTCGGGCTTGTAAAAACGGCTGGGCAGGCGGATGCGGCCCAGGCTGCCGGAAATCGTCATTTCCGTCGGCGTCTGCGCGCGCAGGCTGCAGGCGCAGGACGAGGTGCCGCCGCCCGCGTGCAGCAAGGAAAACACCACCTGTTCATCGACGCCGGTGGCGCCCATCTCGGCCAGCGCCTGCAGCTGCGATACCGGGCCGAGGAAGAAGGCCGCCATCGACAGCGGATAGATGCCCACGTCGAGCAGCGCGCCGCCACCGAGTTCAGGATTGAACATGCGGTGCTCGGGCGGGAAATGGGCGACGAAGCCGATATCGGCCTGCACTTGCCGCAGCACGCCGATTTCGCCGCTGGCGATGATGCGCTGCGCTTCCTGCACGGCGGGCAGAAAGCGGCTCCACATGGCTTCCATCAAAAACAGCTTTTTCTCGCGCGCCATATCGACCACGGCCTGCGCTTCGCGCGCGTTCATCGTGAACGGCTTTTCGCACACGACGTGCTTGCCGGCGGCCAGGCACATCAGGGCGTTTTCCGCATGCAGGGTGTGCGGCGTGGCGATGTAGATCACATCCACGCCAGGATCGTCCGCCAGCGCCTGGTAGGAGCCGTGACAACGCTCGATGCCGAATTCGGTGCCGAAGGCTTGCGCGCCGGCGCTGCTGCGCGAGGCGACCGCCGCCAGCTGCGCACCAGGCGCGTCGCGCAAGCCATTGGCCATCGCGCGGGCGATCTTGCCAGTGCCGAGGATGCCCCAGCGGACGGTATGCTCCATGCTCTACTCTCTTTCTGCGCCTGCTGCCTTGCGCTTCGGGCGGAACACCGCCGCGTCATTGTAAAAATCGTCGTCCTGGCCTTCGCACCAGCCGGGTAAGCCGAGCACCGGCAGCGGCGTGAAGTCGGCCGTCGTGAGGCCTTGCTGCGCCAGGTCTTGCGCCACCCGCTCGTCGAGCCAGGCGCGGCGTGCGACATCGTCCAGCGTGAAATAGGCGTCGCCGGCAAAGATCACGCGCGTGTGCGCCGTAATGGCCTTGCGCGGCGCCACCAGTTTTTCCATCAGCGCGTGGCCGAACAGCCAGACTTCGGCGTCGCCGCCCGCGCCAAATTTCTCGCGCTGCGCGATAAATGCGCTGCGCCAGTCGTGCCCGCGCAGCGCCGCTTCCAGTGCGCGCCCGGCATCGCTGTCGCGCAGCACCAGCAAGGCGGAATTCTCGTCAAAAATCGTCGCGCCGTCGCGCGCGGGACCGCGCGATTTTCCCACGCCGGACAGGGCGATCTGCGCCGCCTGCAGCGCATTCAATTGCCGCTTGATGCGCGGGAAAGTGAGCCACACGAGCGCATTGAAAAAATCGTGCAGATTGTCGCGCGTGGGCACGCCGCCCGTGGCGCCGATGAACTCCTCGTAGGCCACGCCTTCGGGCAGGTCCGCTTGCGGCACAAAGCACAGCGGCAGGCCGGTGGGATTGCGCAAGTCCAGCGCCCGCGCCCGGCCATTCAGCGCGACGATCACCGTGTCGCGCTGCAGGTCCAGCTGCCGTCGCGCCGGCAGCACCGTGGCAAACCAGGGACGGGTCCAGTCTATCGATGGCAGCATGAACGCTTAGACCATTTTCCAGTTGATCTGCTCGCCCGCGTTAAGCGGAATGACGTGGCTGTCGCCCAGCGGCAGCGAGGCCGGCAAGGTCCAGCTTTCGCGACGCAGGGTGATGGTGTCCGTGTTGCGCGGCACGCCGTAGAAGGCCGGGCCGTGGAAGCTGGCGAACGCTTCGAGCTTATCGAGCGCGCCGGCCCGTTCGAATGCTTCCGCATACATTTCCATCGCGTGCAGGGCCGTATAGCAACCGGCGCAGCCGCAAGCCATTTCCTTGGCGCCTTGCGCGTGCGGCGCCGAATCCGTGCCGAGGAAGAAGCGCTCGTCGCCGCTGGCGGCGGCCGTCATCAGTGCCAGGCGGTGCTCTTCGCGCTTCAGGATAGGCAGGCAGTAGTAATGGGGACGGATGCCGCCCTTGAAAATCTCGTTGCGGTTGTACAGCAGATGATGCGCCGTGATGGTGGCGGCGATCGGGCCTTCCGCTTCGGCCACATACTGCGCCGCATCCTTGGTGGTGATGTGTTCGAACACGACGGACAGGGCCGGGAAGGCGCTGCGCAGCGGGCGCATCACGCGCTCGATGAAGACGGCTTCGCGGTCGAAAATGTCGATTTCCGGATCCGTCACTTCGCCGTGCACGAGAAAGGGCATGCCCACTTCCTGCATCACTTCGAGCACCTTGTAGCAATTCTTCAAATCCGTCACGCCCAGGTCGGAATTCGTGGTGGCACCGGCCGGATACAATTTCACGGCCTGCACGATGCCACTGTCCTGCGCGCGGCGGATTTCGTCGGGCAAGGTGTTGTTCGTCAGGTACAGCACCATCAGCGGATCGAAGTTCACGCCTTCCGGCACGGCGGCCAGGATGCGCTCGCGGTAGGCGCTGGCATCGGCCGTGGTGGTAACCGGGGGTTTGAGGTTCGGCATGACGATGGCGCGGCCGAACTGGCGCGCGCTGTGCGGCAGCACGCTGGCCATGACGGCGCCGTCGCGCAGGTGCAAATGCCAGTCATCCGGACGGGTGATGGTGATGGAGGATGGAACGGCGGCTGGGGTGTGATCGAGTGTGGACATGGCGGCTGCTCTCAGGCGGTCATTGCGGATAGCGCCATTTTACCAGCCGCAGGACCGTCCCGCCGGCCGGGAGAGCCCGCGCATGCTGGCGGGGAAACGGCAGAACGGCCGGTATCACCCGGCCGTTTTAACTAAAAGAATGAAGAGCATCAGGACTTGGCCGGCGCAGTCTCCTGCTTCGCCCCCCAGGCGCGGATCTCGGCCAGCATCTGGTCCAGCTTGGCGCGGTCGTATACCTGGCCACGGCTGACCACCAGGCGAATCCGGCGCGTGGCGCCGATGTCCTGCAGCGGGTTCGCGTCGAGCACCAGCAAATCGGCCGCCTTGCCGGCCGCCACGCTGCCGTAGCGCTCCAGCTTGCCCAGGAAGCGGGGACCGTTGATGACGGCCGACTGCAAGGCTTGCTGCGGCGTCAGGCCGTACTGCACATACAGGCCGATTTCATCGTGCAGGGCCTGGCCCGGATAGTCGAAGGAATTCAAGAAGCCCGCATCGGTGCCGGCGATGATGCTCACGCCCTGCTGCTGCAAAATGGGCAGCAGCTTGGCCGATTGCTCGAACTGCGCGTGGCGCTGGGCGATCGCATCCGGGCCATCCTTGGCGGCGCGCTGCACGCGCCAGTCGTAGGTGGCGCGCAAGCCCTTGCCGATGTACTGCAGGGCAGGATCGTGCGTGTGGTCTTCGCGGTCCAGATACGCCGTTACGCGCGAACCCCACAGGGTCGGCACGATGGCCGTGCCGCGCGCGGCCAGGTAGCTGAAGGCCTTGCGCGCCGTCGCCTCGTCGTAGCTTTGCAGGCTTTCGCGCATGGCCTCCTTGTCCGTCAGCTCCTGTTCGCGCGGCGTCGTGGCGCGCAGCAGGTAGGATTGATGTTCGATCGTGCCCAGGCCCGCATCGGCCATCTGCTCCAATGTGAGCTGCACGGGAATATGGCCCGAGGTGCGCATGCCCCGTTCGCGCGCCTGGCGCAAGGCTTCCAGGTACAGCTCCGGCTTCAGGGTGTTTTCCGTGATCTTCACGAAGTCCACTTGCTGCGCCTGCAGGCCGTCCAGCGCGCGCGTCACTTCCTGCGGCGTGCCCACTTCAATGGTGCCCTTCCACAGCGGCTTGAGGCCTTCGAGCTTGGCGCCAGAGGTAAAGATCGTCGGACCTTCCAGCTGGCCTGCGTTGATCTGCCGGCGCCATGCCAGCACCGTGTCGGGCAAGTCGCCCGAACAGTCGCGCACCGTGGTGATGCCGTGCGCCAGGTACAAAGGCAGCAGCTGCTTGTTCTCGTCGATCAGCTCGGGGCCGCCGCCGAAATGCACATGCGTATCCCACAGGCCCGGCATCAGATATTTGCCGGGCAGGCGGATGGTCTGCTTCGGCGCGTAGCTGCGCAGCTGCGCGTCATCGACGACGGCGACGATGCTGTCGCCCTTGAGCAGCACGGTCTTGCCCTTGACGGCGAGGCCAGCGGCAACGTCGATCAGGGTGGCGCCGCGCAAGGCGATGTCGACGGCGATCTTGTCGGCCGCGTGGGCATGGGCCAGCAAGCCCAGCGCCAGCATGGCGCCGGCGATGTGTTTCATGTCAGGCATGCGTACTCAACTTCAAGGTGATGAAAAATTAATGGATGATCTTGGCGAGGAAATCGCGCGCGCGGTCCGAGCGCGTCGTGTTGAAGAAGTCATCCTTGCTGCAATCCTCGATGATCTTGCCCTGGTCCATGAAGACGATGCGGTTCGCCACGCGCCGGGCAAAACCCATTTCGTGCGTGACGACCATCATCGTCATGCCTTCCTGCGCCAGGCCCACCATCACGTCGAGCACTTCGTTGATCATCTCCGGATCGAGCGCCGATGTCGGCTCGTCAAACAGCATGGCGATCGGGTCCATCGACAGTGCGCGGGCGATGGCCACGCGCTGCTGCTGGCCGCCCGACAGCTGGCCGGGGAACTTGTCCTGCTGCGACAGCAGGCCCACGCGGTCCAGGTATTTCAAGCCCTTGGCATTGGCTTCGTCGGCGCTGCGGCCCAGCACCTTGATCTGGCCGATGGTCAGGTTTTCGCGGATCGACAGATGCGGGAACAGCTCAAAATTCTGGAACACCATGCCGATGCGGGCGCGCAGTTTCGACAGATTCGTTTTCGGATCGTTGACGGTGATGCCGTCGACGATGATCCGCCCCTGCTGGATCGGCTCCAGGCCGTTGACGGTTTTGATCAGGGTCGACTTGCCGGAGCCGGACGGGCCGCAAATGACCATCACGTCACCCTTGGCGACGTTGGTGGTGCAGTCGGTCAGTACCTGGAACTGGCCATACCATTTGCTGACGTTATTGAGTTCAATCATCTTGTTCTTTCTTTTACGGTTAGCGAATGATGGCGACGCGTTTCTGCAGGCGTTTTACCAGGAACGACAAGGCATAGCACAGCACGAAATACACGACGGCGACAAACACGTACATTTCCACCAGGCGGCCGTCGCGCTGCGCGATTTTCGAGGCGGCGCCGACGAAATCGGGAATCGACAGCACGTACACGAGCGACACGTCCTGGAACAGCACGATGGTTTGCGTCAGCAGCACGGGGATCATGTTGCGGAACGCTTGCGGCAGCACGATGCTGCCCATGGTTTGCCGGTAGTTCATGCCCAGCGCCTGTCCCGCCCACACCTGGCCGCGCGGGATCGACTGTATGCCGCTGCGCATGATCTCGCAATAGTAGGCCGCCTCGAACATGATGAAGGTGATCAGCGCGGAAGAAAACGCGCCCACTTTCACGGGCTCGTTGGCGCCGATGATCCAGGCGGCGATATACGGCACCAGGAAGTAGAACCAGAAGATCACCAGCACCAGCGGGATCGAGCGTATCAGGTTGACGTAGCTCGACGCCACGCCGGAGATGATGCGGTTGCCGGACAGGCGCATCAGCGCCAGCAAGGTGCCCAGCACGATGCCGCCCACCATGGCCAGCGCCGTCAGTTTCAGGGTAAACACCATGCCGGTCTGGAACAGATAGACCCACGAGCGAGAGATGACGTCGAAATCGAAATTACCGAACATATCAGTGTCCTCCCGTCTTGGCGCCGGCGACGATGAAGCCGGGGATGGCGACCTTTTTCTCGATCAGGTGCATCAGCACCACGACCAGCAGGTTGACGACGACGTAGATGATGGTGGCGGCCGAAAACGCCTCGAACACCTGGAAGGAAAACTCCTGGATGGCGCGCGCGCTGGCCGTCAGCTCGATCAGGCCGATGGTCAGCGCCACGGAACTGTTCTTGATGATGTTCAAAAATTCGCTGGTCAGCGGCGGCAGGATGACGCGCGCGGCCATCGGCAGCAAAATGAAACGGTAGGTTTGCGGCAGGGTCAGGCCCAGCGCCGTGCCGGCCAGTTTCTGCCCGCGCGGCAGCGCCTCGATGCCCGTCGTCACCTGCACGGCCACGCGCGACGAAGTAAAGAATCCCAGGCACAGCACGGCCGTGACGAATGGTGCATTCGGCAGCGACTTGACCCAGGCGCCCAGGTCGGGCGGCAGCAATTCCGGCATGACGAAATACCAGAGGAACATTTGCACCAGCAGCGGCACGTTGCGGAACAATTCAACGTAGGCATTGGCTATGCCCACCAGCCATTTATTCGGCAGGGTGCGGATGGTGCCGACCACCAGGCCCAATATCAATGCCATGATCCATGCCGCACCGGCCGTGGCCAGGGTCCAGACCAGGCCGGACCACAAGGTGTCCATATACGTGCCCACGCCATCGGGAGAAATCTCCCAGAAGATGCGCCAATTCCAGTTGTAATTCATGATCATCCTTCGCATGCAGCCCGAGGACAGCGGCCAGCCGGCCACCCGTCCCGCAAATAAATCGGGAGGCTTGCGCCTCCCGGTTTGTTACGCAATCTTTACTTTTTCCGTTTGTCCGAAGTCTTCTGCGCTTCCGGTACGGCCGCATATGCGGCCGGGTCACCGGAGTCGGTCGGATTGGCAAACACGGCCTTCAGTTGCGGCGGCATCGGGAATTTCAGGTTGATGTTTTTCGGCGGGATCGGCGAGGTAAACCATTTCGCATAAATGCGGTTGATGTCGTCGCTCTTGTACAGGCGGATCAGCGCATCGTCGACCACTTTCTTGAAGGCCGGATCGCCCTTGCGCAGCATGATGCCGTACGGTTCGACAGACAGCGCTTCCTTGGTGATTTCGTAGTCGTTCGGGTTCTTCGAGTTGGCCACCTGCGACGCCAGCAAGATGTCGTCGTTGGCTTCGGCCACCGCGCGACCCGTTTCCAGCATCAGGAACGACTCGGGATGATCCTTGCCGACGGCAATCGTCATGCCCAGGTTCTTTTCCTTGTTCAAAATCGTCATCTGCTTGATGGTCGACGTGCCGGCCGTAGCGACCAGGGTCTTGCCGCGCAAGTCTTCCAGGGTCTTGATGTTCGAGGATTTTTTCGACAGCACGCGGTTGCCGATGACGAACATGGTGGGGGCGAACGCCACCTGCTGCTGGCGCTCCAGATTGTTCGTCGTCGAGCCGCATTCGAGGTCGATGGTGCCGTTGGCCATCAGCGGGATGCGGTTGGCCGAAGTGACGGGGCTCATCACCACTTTCAGTTCGCTCATGCCCAGGTGTTTCTGCAGGGCCGTGACGACTTTCATGCACAGGTCGATCGAATAACCCTGGTATTGCTGCTTGTCATCGAGATAGGAGAAGGGCACGGAGCCGTCGCGCACGCCGAGGGTGACGGAACCGGCTTTCTTGATCTTGGCCAAGGTGCCGGTCAATTCCTGAGCCTGGACTGGCGACATGCTGCTGATGACACCGACGCTGAGCAGCGTGGCGATGATTTTGGTCAATTTCATAAATTCTCCTGGGCGGACAAACGGAATCGATTCCGAACGAAACAACTGTGGTGCAGACGCCACCAATGGAATTAATTTTATTTCATTTTCAGCGCCGGACCAGCCGTTTTCTGCGATTGCCCTCAAATAGGCGCTATACGCGCGCCTGAAGGGGCGCGGCTGTAGCATTTTTCCTACTGATTTCCCATTCCCGATTTATTTTGCCGGCGCCAGCCCCGCCAACTCGTCCTCTTCCGCCTCATCATCCCTATTCGCCTGCTGGCGTTGCCACATCTGCGCGTACAGGCCATCCGCCGCCAGCAATTGCGGATGCGTGCCCCGCTCGACGATGCGGCCATGGTCGAGCACGAGGATTTGCTGGGCGTCGGCCACCGTCGACAGGCGGTGCGCAATCACCAACGTGGTGCGGTTTTTGGCGATTTCCTTCAGCTGCGACTGGATCGCCTGTTCCGCCTTCGAGTCAAGTGCCGAGGTCGCTTCATCGAAGATCAGGATGGCCGGGTCTTTCAGCAAGGTGCGTGCAATCGCCACGCGCTGCTTTTCGCCGCCCGACAGTTTTAAACCCCGCTCGCCCACCATGGAGCTGTAACCATCTGGCAAGCTTTCAATAAAATCATGGATCGATGCGGCTTTGGCCGCCGCCACGATGGCTTCCTTGCTGGCGCCCGGCTTGCCGTAGGCGATGTTGTATTCGATGGTGTCGTTGAACAGCACCGTATCCTGCGGCACGATGCCGATGGCCGCGCGCAGGGAGTCCTGCGTGATATTGCGCAAGTCCTGGCCATCGATGGTGATGCCGCCGCCGTCGACTTCATAGAAGCGGAACAGCAAACGCGACAAGGTCGACTTGCCCGAGCCGCTGTGGCCCACCACGGCCGTCGTGGTGCCGGCGGGGATCTGGAAATCCACGTCGAACAGGATTTGCCGCTTGGCTTCATAGCTGAAATCCACGTGGTCGAAACGCACGGCCGCGCCCCGCGTGACGAGCGGTTTGGCGTCCGGCGTATCGGCGATTTCGCGGTTCTCGTTCAGCAAGGAAAACAGCCGCTCCATGTCGGCCAGGCTTTGCTTGATTTCGCGGTAAATGACGCCCAGGAAATTGAGGGGAATGTACAGCTGGATCATGAAGGCATTCACCAGCACCAGGTCGCCCAGGGTCATCGTGCCGGCGATCACGCCCACGGTGGCGCGCCACAAAATCAAGGTGACGGCCGTGGCGATGATCAGCGACTGGCCCGTATTGAGCAGGGATAACGAGGTCTGCGATTTCACGGCGGCCGATTCGTAGCGCTGCAAGCCTTCGTCGTAGCGCTTCGCCTCGTAATCCTCGTTGCCGAAATATTTCACGGTTTCATAGTTGATCAGCGAATCGATGGCCTTGGTATTCGCCTTCGAATCGAGGTCGTTCATGGTGCGGCGGAAGTGCGTGCGCCAGTTCGTCACCAGCACGGTAAACGCGATGTACGACACGAGCGCCACCGCCGTGATCACGGTGAACCAGATATCGTAATGCAAGACCAGGTAGCCGAGCACGAGGGTGATTTCCACCAGGGTCGGCAGGATGTTGAACAGGGTGTAGGAAATGAGCGAGCCCACGCTGCGGGTGCCCCGTTCGATATCGCGCGTCATGCCGCCCGTCTGGCGGTTCAAATGGAAACGCAGGGACAGCGCATGCAGGTGGCGGAACACTTGCAGGGCGATGGTGCGCACGGCCCGCTGCGTGACCCGGGCGAACAGGAATTCTCGCAGTTCCGTAAACAAGGTGGTCGACAGGCGCAGCAAGCCGTACGCCACCAGCAAGCCGACGGGCAGCACCAGCAGCGCTTGCGGATGCGCGGCCGTGATCGTCATGGCATCGACGAGTTTTTTCAGGATCAGGGGCACGCCCACGTTGGCGAGCTTGGCGCCCACCAGGCATAGCAGCGCCAGCAATACTCGCCATTTGTAGACCCACAGGTAGGGCAGCAAGGTCTTGATGGTGGCGAAATCGCTGTGGCTGGCGGAAGCTGGCGAGCGGGGCGGAGGGGGAGTCTGGGAACGGCGCATGGCGAAGGTCGGCTTTTTATGGTTCAATCGCAGCAATTGTAGCCTTTCATGAGAATAAAAGATGAGCACCTCCCCAGACCGTCCCGACAACTGCCTCGCCTCCGGCCTGCCCGCCGGAAAAATGCCCGAACTGCGCATGATGCCCGCGCCGTCCGACGCCAATGTGTACGGCGACGTGTTCGGCGGCTGGATCATGGCGCAAGTCGATATCGCCGGCTCCCTGCCGGCCACGCGGCGCGCCAACGGCCGTGTCGCCACCATCGCCGTCAATTCCTTTGTCTTCAAAAACCCCGTCTTCGTCGGCGATCTGCTGTCCTTCTACGCCGACATCGTCAAGGTGGGCAATACGTCGATCACCGTCAATGTCGAGGTGTATGCCGAGCGCAACCGCCTGCAGGCCTGCATCGTGAAAGTCACGGAAGCGACCCTGATCTACGTGGCGACGGACTCCGACCGCAAGCCGCGCAAGGTGCCGCCCATCGAGACCTTATTGGCGTCTTGATTGTCGTAATCATTCCACACCATGGATAGCCAGCGCCGCATCTTCTTGCTGAGCGCTGCGCGCATCACGGCACTGGCCGCGGCCGGCAGCGTGCTGTCCGGCTCCAGCGCCAGCGCCGCCACGCGCCTCAATGGCACCGGCTATCCGTTTGCGCTCGGCGTCGCTTCCGGCTCGCCCTTGCCGGACGCCGTCGTGCTGTGGACGCGCATCTGCTACGACCCGCTGCAAGCAGCCGCCACGCCCGCCATCGCCCTGAACGTGCGCTGGGAAGTGGCCGAAGACGAGGCTTTCCGGCGCATCGCCGCCAAGGGGCAAGCGACCGCCACGCCCGCCCTCGCGCACAGCGTGCACGTCGACGCGGGCGGTCTGGCGCCCGGACGCTGGTACTGGTACCGCTTCATGCTGGGTGACGCCGTCAGCCCCGTGGGCCGCACGCGCACGGCGCCCGAGCCCGGCTCCATGCCTGCCTCGCTGAAACTGGCCGTCGCCTCATGCCAGCACTGGGAATTCGGCGCGTATGCGGCGCACCGGCACATCGCGGCGGCGGCGCCCGACCTGGTGGCCTTCCTCGGCGATTACATTTATGAGTGGGGGCCGTACCAGCTGCAGCACCCGAGCCGGGCCGTGCGCACGCACGAAAGTTTTACCTTGGACGAGTACCGCGCCCGCTACGCGCAATACAAGAGCGACCGCGACTTGCAGGGCGCGCACCTGGCCGCGCCGTGGATCGTCACCTGGGACGACCATGAAGTGGCCAACGACTACGGCAACGACCGCGACGAGTTGCTCACGCCCACCTTCCTGCAGCGCCGCGCGGCCGCCTACCAGGCGTTTTATGAGCACATGCCGCTGCGCCTGCTGCCGCTGGGGCGGCGCGGCTTTGTCGACATGCGCATCTACCAGCGCTACGACTGGGGCCGGTTGGCGCGCTTCCACGTGCTGGACGACCGGCAATACCGCGCCTACCACGCCTGCGCCAAACCGGGCCGTGGCGGCTCCAATTCCGTCACCACGCGCAACTGTCCCGACTTGCTCAAGCCCGACCGCACCATGCTGGGCGAGGAACAGCAGCGCTGGCTGCAAGCCGGTCTCGATGATTCCCCGGCGCGCTGGAATATCCTGGCTCAGCAAACCCTGATGGCGCAATCGAGTCAGGTACCCATCGTGCGGCCCGGCGAAGAGCGCGTCTGGACCGATGGCTGGGACGGCTATCCCATGGCGCGCCAGCATCTGCTCGACGCATTGCGCAGCAGCAAGGCCAGCAATCCGCTGGTGTTGTCGGGCGACGTGCACACCTTTTATGCGACGGAACTGAGCCGCAACGCCATGCGGCCCACCGGCAAGGATAATCCCGTGCTGGCGACCGAGTTTTGCGGCACCTCGATCACGTCGAGTTCCCGCCCGCAGGCGCGCACCGACCAGTACGTGGCGATGAACCCGCACATCCGCTACGGACGCAGCGACAAGCGCGGCTATATGTTGCTGGAGATCACGCCAGAAAAAAGCACGGCTCTGTTCCAGGGCCTGGAAAATGTACGCGACAGCACATCCGGCATCGCGACACTGGCCAGCTTCACCGTGCAGGACGGCAAGGCGGGCCTGCAACGCAGCTAAGCTACGCTTTTCAAGGCGTCGCGGTAACGCCGGCTGACGGGCACTTCGCCGCCCGTGGACAGCACGGCGCGCGCGTCGCCCGATTCCAGCGGTATGATGGTCTGCACGAAATCGAGGTTGACGATATAGCTGCGGTGCACGCGCACAAAGCGCTTGCCGTCCAGGCGGCGCTCGATGGCGGCCATGGTCGAACGCAGCGGATAATCGTGCCCGCGCACATGCAGGTTCACATAGTTGCCCCAAGCCTGTATCCATTCGATCTCAAGAGCCGGCAACAGAAAATCCTTGCCCAGCTTGCGCACCAGAAACCGCTCCGGCTGCTGCACCGGTTCCACGGCGGGCCCTTCATCGGGCTCGCCCAGCAAGGTCGCCTCGCCTTGCCAGCGCATCAGCAGCAACTGGTAAAAGCCCACGGCCAGCAGGACGAGGAAGTAAGCACGCACATCTTTCAGGTATTCATACGGCAACTCGCGCCACCAATGACCGAAATCGTAAGCGCTGCCGGCGCTCCAGTACGCCAGCTTGCGCAAGGCCACCATGGCCGCCACATGCACCAGGCTGTAGGCGACCGACGCGGCCAGGTGCCAGCGCAGGTTCTGGCGCTGGAACACCAGCTGCAGCGGCCGGTACTGTCCCGCCAGCACGACCACGGGCACCAGCGCCAGCAGCACCAGATTGCTGCTCCACTCCCACACGGCCACTTCCCAGAATGGCGTATTGACGCCGGCGCGCTGCAGGTCCAGCCAGACCAGCCAGCTGTTGACGCTGGCCTGCAGCAGATACAGCACGATCCAGAATCCCGGCTCGGCCACGCGGCGCCAGCGTTGATAACGTTGCAACAGGTCAGTGGAAGCGATGTGCATGGTTTCGGGGCTTGAATGAGTTACATGATTGTAAGGTCCCACACCCGTCCCAGGCGATCCATTCGTCCCAGCCAGCCGTCCGCTGGTCCCATTTCGCTGGCACGCTGCCCCGTCGCTGCCTATGCTGAGGCTTCCTTCACCACTCGCCCACGATCATGACCATAGCCTCCCGCCGTCACGATATCGACGCCTTGCGCTTTCTCGTCTTCAGCCTGCTGATTGTCTATCACACTGCCCTGCTGTACATGGATGGATGGCACTTTCACATGCACAGCAGCTACGCCACCGATGCCTTGAACATGCCGCTGATCTTCCTCAACCGCTGGCGCATGGAAATCGTCTTCCTCATCTCCGGCATCTCGTGCGCCATGATGACGCAGGCCTCGCGCGGCGCCTTCCTGTGGCGCAGGATCAAGCGGCTGCTGCCGCCGCTGCTGTTTGGCATGGCCGTCATCATTCCCATCCAGCCGTATTGCGAAGGGGTCAGCAAGGGCCTGGTCGAGCCTGGATATGGGCGGTTCCTGCTGCATTACTTTGGCGGCCATGCCTGGCCGGCAGGCGCCTTCGATGGCTGGCAATATGGCTTTACCTGGAACCACCTGTGGTATCTCGTGTACTTGCTGCGGTACATCATCGTACTGGTGGCGCTGCAGCCGCTGCTGGCGGCGCTGCGCCCCCGGTTCCAGCGCTTGCGCGGATGGCATCTGCTCGTCCTGCCTGCCCTGCCACCCTTGGCGGCCATGGTCTTCCTCAAAATGCGCTATCCGGAAACCCATGCGCTGGTGCGCGACTGGTATGCGCACGCCATGTATTTCACGCTGTTCCTGTATGGCTGGTGGCTGGGCAATGACAAGGGATTGTGGGCGGAACTGGCGCGCTTGCGCTGGCATACGCTGTGGCTGGGCCTGGGCGCGTTTGCCGTGTATATGTTTTTCGACCAGATATATTCGGAGAACCTGCTGACCTGGGCCGCGTTCGGCTCCTGGCCCCTGCGCAATCTGTACATGTGGCTGGCCATCTGCGCCATCCTGGGCTGGTCGCACACCTTGCTGAATCAACCTTTTGCCTGGCTGCCATGGGCGCGCCAGGCCGTGTTTCCCTGGTACCTACTGCACCAGAGCGCGATTATCCTGCTGGCTTACTGGCTGGTGCCGTTAAAACTGGGGCCCGTGCTGGAACCGTTGCTGATACTGGCTGGCACGGTGGCGACTTGCTGGTTGGCAACGTCGCTGCTGATCAGCAAGGTGCACTGGCTGCGCCCCTGTTTCGGCCTGCCCGCCAGGCCACGGCAAGCCGTAGCTGCGGACACGGCCTTGGCGGCGAATTAAGCTACTTTCTTTTCGTCGCGCAATTGACGGCGCAAGATCTTGCCGACATTCGTCTTCGGCAATTCATCGCGGAACTCGATGTATTTCGGTTTCTTGTAAGCCGTCAATTCATGTTTGCAATGCTCGCGGATCTGCTCCACCGTCAGGTTCGGGTCCTTGCGCACGACAAACACTTTCACAGCTTCGCCCGCGTTGGCGTCCGGCACGCCGATGCAGGCGCATTCGAGCACACCAGGGCAGGACGCGACCACGTCTTCCACCTCGTTCGGATACACATTGAAGCCGGAGACGATGATCATGTCTTTCTTGCGGTCGACAATCTTCACATAGCCACGCTCGTCCATGACGCCCACGTCGCCCGTCTTGAAGTAGCCGTCGGCCGTCATCGACTTGGCCGTCTCGTCCGGACGCTGCCAATATCCCGCCATCACTTGCGGGCCGCGCACGGCGATTTCGCCGGGCTCGCCCAGCGGCACTTCCACGCCGTCATCATTCAGAATCGCCACTTCCGTCGACGGGAAAGGCAAGCCGATGGTGCCCGTGAATTCCGTGATATCGACGCGGTTGCCCGTCACCACGGGTGATGTTTCCGACATGCCATAGCCTTCGATCAGCGGGCAGCCCGTCAGTTTCAGCCAGCGTTCGGCCACGTTGCGTTGCAGGGCCATGCCGCCGCCATTGCACACTTTGTAGCTGGAGAAATCGAGCTTGGCGAAGTCCGCATTGTTCAGCAGCGCGTTGTACAAGGTATTGACGGCCGGGAAGACGACGATCTTGTGCTTGCTCAATTCCTTGACGAAACCAGGGATGTCGCGCGGGTTGGGAATCAGCACGCACATGCCACCCAGGCGCATGCCCATCAGGGCGCTAACCGTCAGCGAATAGATGTGATACAGGGGCAAGGCGCACATGAATCCCATCGAAGTGGCGCGCATTTCAGGCGTCATCACGGGCGCCATCCACGCCTCGTTTTGCAGTACGTTGGCAATCACGTTACGGTGCAACAGCATCGCGCCTTTTGAGACGCCCGTCGTGCCGCCCGTGTATTGCAGGAAGACGATATCGTCATGCCCCTGCTGCACCGGCGTCAGGCTCAAGCGTGCACCCTCGGCCAGCATCTTGTTGAAACTGATGGCGTTCGGCAAGGAGAACGCAGGCACCATTTTCTTGATCTTGCGCACGACGAAGTTGACGATGGTGCCCTTCAAGCCGCCCAGCAAGTCGCCCATGGTGGCGACGATCACATGCTTGACTTGGGTATGCGGCAACACCTGTTCGACCGTCGTGGCGAAGTTTTCCAGCACGATGATCGCTTCGCTGCCCGAATCGACCAGCTGGTGCTGCAGTTCGCGCGGCGTGTACAGCGGATTGACGTTCACCACCGTGTAGCCTGCGCGCAGGATCGCCGCCATGGCGACCGGATATTGCAGCACGTTCGGCAGCATGATCGCCACGCGCGCGCCCCGTTGCAGCCCCTTGCTTTGCAGCCAGGCGCCCATCTGCAGCGACAACTGGTCGAGCTCGCGGTAGGTCAGGAATTTATCCATGCACACGAAAGCATTGCGGTCCGCATATTTCTGGAACGACTCTTCCAGCAAATGCGTGACGGAACGGTATTGCGTGCAATCAATCTCTGCGGGCACGCTGTCCGGGTACGACTTCAACCAAATCTTGTCCATCTCGCCTCATCTTTATCTGTAAAAGGGATGCGCCTCCTGGCGCATCCACACTGTTTATGCTGCTATCTTCGTTTCATCGCGCAAGGCGCGACGCAAAATCTTGCCGACGTTGGTCTTCGGCAGTTCATCGCGGAATTCGATGTATTTCGGCCGCTTGTAGCCCGTGAACTGCTCCTTGCAATACGCGGCCAGCACGGCCTGGGTCAGGTTCGGATCCTTGCGCACGACAAATACTTTCACGGCTTCGCCCGAGTGTTCATCGGGCACGCCCACGCACGCGCACTCGAGCACGCCCGGATGGGCCGCGATGACGGCTTCGACTTCGTTCGGATACACATTGAAGCCGGAGACGAGAATCATGTCTTTCTTACGGTCCACGATCTTCACGTAGCCGCGCTCGTCCATGATGCCCACGTCGCCCGATTTAAAATAGCCGTCCGGTGTCATGACCTTGGCCGTTTCATCGGGACGGTTCCAGTAGCCGCTCATCACTTGCGGGCCACGGATGGCGATCTCGCCCGTCTGGCCCAGCGGCACTTCCTTGCCGTCATCGTCGAGGATGGCGATATCGGTCGATGGCACGGGCAAGCCGATGGTGCCGGAAAACGCCGTGCTGTCGGCGCGGTTGCAGGTGGCAACCGGCGACGTTTCCGACAAGCCATAGCCTTCGATGATGGACACGCCCGTCACCTGCAGCCACTTGTCGTTGACGGCTTGCTGCACCGCCATGCCGCCGCCATTGGCGATCTTCAAGCCCGAGAAATCGAGCTTGGCAAAATCGGGATGATTGACCAGTGCGTTATACAGCGTATTGACCGCCGGAAGCAGGTTGAACTTGTACTTGCCCAGTTCCTTGATCAGGCCCGGAATATCGCGCGGATTCGGGATCAGGATATTCAGGGCGCCCACGCGCGTGCCCCACATCGCGCAGGCCGTCAGGGCAAAGATATGGTACAGCGGCAAGGCGCAGACGACGATCATCTGTTCCTTGCTGTTCTGGTCGAGCGCCGCGCCCGACCACGCTTCGCTTTGCAGCACATTGGCGATCACATTGCGGTGGCTCAAGGTCGCGCCTTTCGACACGCCCGTCGTACCGCCCGTATATTGCAGGAAAGCGGGATCGTTGATGCTCAGCTCGACGGGCGTGAGCTTCATGCGGCTGCCCAGCGCCAGCGCCTGCTTGAAACGCATGGCGTTCGGCAAGGAATACGCGGGCACCATCTTCTTGACGTTGCGCACGACAAAATTGACGATCATGCCCTTCAAGCCACCGAGCATTTCGCCCATGCTGGCGACGACGATGTGCTTGACGGCCGTCTTGCTCAATACTTGCTCGACCGTATGGGCAAAATTTTCCAGCACGATGATCGCTTCGCTGCCCGAATCGTTGAGCTGGTGCTCAAGTTCGCGCGGCGTATATAAAGGGTTGACGTTGACCACCGTGTAGCCGGCGCGCAGCACGGCCGCGATCGCCACCGGATACTGGAGCACGTTCGGCATCATCAGGGCCACCCTGGCCCCCTTCTTCAGCCCACGGCTTTGCAGAAAGGCCCCCAGCTGGCGCGAATAGGTATCGAGTTCGGCATAGGTGAGAAATTTGTCCATGCAGACATAGGCATTGCGATCCGCATATTTTTGAAACGCTTCTTCCAGCAAATGCACCAGCGAACGATATTGATCAGGATCGATGTCGGCGGGGACGCCGGGAGGATACGACTTCAGCCAAATTTTTTCCATCCTGTGCCTCTTGTCTCGAATAATCGTGGGGGAGCCGGCGCATCTTGCCGACGCGGATCATCGCTGCGGATTCTGTCGTCCTGCAGTCAGTTTGAGCATTCTGACGAGCAATTGCTCTATGCTACTAATGCGATGCTATCGGGCGCCGCGCTTCCATGCAAGCGCTTTCAACAGTATTCGAGCAGCAACTCTAAGGCCTTTTTATGCTGCATTGCAGCACGATAAATACGCTGTTACCGAATCGCTTGCCTCGGCGTACTGGACAATCTTTACGGGTCAGGGGCTGGACAATTGTTCCAGCGCATGCCTGCGCTCGGGCTTCTTGAGCTGGGCCATTGTGTGCACTGCAGCATAAAAAGCACGAAAGTTCTTTTTTTCTTCCAGCAATTTTTTGAAGGCAGGCAAAAATTCATTGTAGGTAGACACCGAAGCCAGGTGCGCATTGCTCAATGGCTGCTCGAACCAGCGGTCGTAACCGGCAAAACCGCCCCAGTTTTGCTTGAGCACCTGATACGCGTCTTTCAATGCTGCAAACACCTGCGCCTTGCGCGCGCGCTTGTCCGCATCGCTGGCGTCGCTCGCATACACGGCGTCCAGTTCCCCCCGGTATGTCAGCAGCAGGGCCAGAAAATCCTGGCGCCGCGCCGCATACTGGGCGTACGACGCGCGCATCGCGTCATTGCCCTCGCGCGCCAGCCAGCGCTGCACGCCCGCCTCTTCCACGGCGCTGGCAAACGATTCGTTGAAGGCCGAATCGCCGGGCACGTACACCACCTGGTGCGCCAGTTCATGGAAAATCAGGCGCGCCAGTTCCGCATCGTTGTAGTTGATAAAGGTCGACAGCAGGGGATCGTCGAACCAGCCCAGGGTGGAATACGCGGGCACGCCGCCCACCTGCACGTCGTAATGCTGGGCGCGCAGCTCGTCGGCATACGCGAGCGCCTCATCCTTGCTGTAATAGCCGCGGTAACTCACGCAGCCGGCGATGGGAAAACACCATTGCAGCGGCTGCAGCGACAGTTCCGGCGTGGCAACCACGTTCCACAGCACGAATGGGCGCCGCAGGGCCGCGTAATTCTTGTAGCTGCCATTGTCCGGCAAATCCAGTTCGCTGACGGCAAAGCGGCGGATCTGCTGCGCCTTGGCCAGGCGCACTTTCAGGCGCGGTTCGGTGGCCGGGTCATCGAGCCAGTCACCTATGGGGCGCGCGCCGGACCACAGCGCATATTGCCCCTGCGCCGCCTGCGTGTAGTAGCGCAGCTGCGTGCAGCCGCCCAGCGGCAGGCACAGCATGCCGACAAGCAGCCGGGCCGGCCAGCGCGCCATGTCAGGCAACCTTTTCCACTTCGACCAGCGTGTCATAAAAGGTGGGCGCGCGGCCCATGTCCGTCAGGCGCTGGCTGGTCACTTCATTGGCGTTCTTGCCGTCGCTGGCGAGTTTCTTCCACCACACGGACAAACCCACCACCAGGCCTTTCCTCGCCTTGTCCGTGACCCTGGCCCTGGCGACAAAGCTGCCGCGGTCATTGAAGATGCGCACCATGTCGCCGGCCGCGATGCCGCGCGCGGTACAGTCGTCCGGGTGGATGTCGAGGTGCGGCTCGCCCTCGGCCGCGCGCAGGCTTTTCACGTTCACAAAAGTGGAGTTGAGGAAGTTGCGCGCCGGCGGCGAAATCATGGCCAGCGGGAAACGCGCCGCCAGCGCGGGATTGCTCGCTGGCGATTCGTGCGGCGCGATATAGGTCGGCAAGGGATCGAGTCCCGCCAGCGCCATGGCGCTGGAATACAACTCGCACTTGCCCGATGGCGTGGGGAAACCACCCTCGGCAAAGGGCGCCTCGGGCATGGCCAGCTTTTGCCAGCCCGTGCGTTTCAGCGATTCCCAGTCGAAATGCACGGCACGGGCATCCGTCGCATCGAAGGCCTTGGCCGCCAGCGCATCGTCGCTTTCCTGGAAGCACGGGTCATCAAAGCCCATGTATTGGGCCAGCAGGCGGAAGATTTCCGTATTCGCCTTCGCTTCGCCCAGCGGCGCCACGGCCGCATTGTTCGCCATCATGTACAAATGGCCGTAGGTGGAATGCGCATCGACATGTTCCAGCTGCGTGGTGGCGGGCAGCACGATGTCGGCGTAATCGACGGTATCGGTCTGGAAGTGCTCGAGCACGACCGTAAACAAATCTTCGCGGGCAAAACCCTGCGCCACTTTCGACGAATCGGGCGCCACCGCCAGCGGATTCGAGTTGTAGACGATCACGGCCTCGACTTGCGGGCCGAACTCGGGCGACGTGGTTTTCAGCAGATCGTCGCCGATGGTGCTCATGTTGATGGTGCGCGGCGTGCCTTTCAATAAGTCGGGGCGCTGCAAGGCCTTGCGGTTGACGGGGAAGGAACCCGAGCTCGACAGCTGCATGCCGCCGGCCGGATGGCGCCAGGCACCCGTCAGGGCCGGCAGGCAGGCGATATTGCGCACGGCCATGCCGCCGCCATGCACGCGCTGCACGCCATAGTTGGCACGGATGGCGGCGCCCTCGCCGGAACGGCAAGCATGGCCGTACAGGCGCGCCAGTTCCACCACTTCGGTGGCCGTGATGCCGCACACCTCGGCCGCGCGCTCGGGCGGCCACGCCAAAGCGCGCTGTTTCAAGGCATCGTAGCCGACCGTGTAGCGTTCGATGTAATCATGGTCGACCAGGTCTTCGGTGATCAAGACATGCATCAAACCCAGCGCCAGGGCCGCATCGGTGCCCGGCAGCAAAGCGATATGCTGATGGCATTTTTCTGCCGTCAGCGAACGGTAAGGGTCGATGGCGATCAGGGTGGCGCCGTTGCGCTTGGCCTCTTGCGCGCGCATCCAGAAGTGCAGGTTCGAGGCGATGGGATTGCCGCCCCAGATGATGATCAATTTCGCGTTCTGGAACTGCTCCAGGTCCGTACCGATGCTGGCGCCCACCGTGTAGCGGTAGCCCGTGGCGCCGGCCGAGGCGCAGATGGTGCGGTCCAGCAGGGAAGCGCCGAGCTGGTTGAAGAAACGCGAAGACATCGATTCGCCCTGCACCAGGCCCATGGTGCCGCAGTAGCTGTACGGCAAGATCGCCTGCGGATCGCGTGCGGCGATCGGTTTCAGGCGGGCGGCGATGGTCTGCAATGCTTCTTCCCAGCTGATGCGCTCGAACTTGCCTTCCCCCTTCTTGCCCACGCGGCGCAGCGGATGCAGCAGCCGGTCCGCATGGTAGGTGCGTTCCGTGAAGCGCGATACCTTGGTGCACAGCACGCCAGCCGTGGTCGGGTGGTCGGGATCGCCCTTGACGGCGGTGGCCACGCCATCGGTCACGGTGACCAGCAAGGCGCAGGTATCGGGGCAATCGAGCGGGCAGGCGGCGCGCACTTGGGTGGTGGTCATCGGGTAATCCAAAAACGTTGGGGGAAGGCGATACTGTAAACCATTCCGCGCGCTTGCTGTTGGCGTCAGGGCAAGCTGGTCCGTGCGCTGGATTTACCCCGCAAACAAGGGCTACAATGCATTATTAGCCGCGTCTGTTTTTGATCAAACAAGCGCGGTCCGGCGCGCCATACATTGCTGCGTGCCAGCATCCACAGGAGAGTCCCATGAAACTAGTTGATCCGATCTTGGCGTTTCAATCCGAACTGCAAGGTATCCGCCGCGACCTGCATGCGCACCCCGAGCTGTGCTACGAAGAACAGCGCACCTCGGACGTAGTCGCCGCCAAACTGACGGAATGGGGCATTCCCGTGGTGCGCGGCCTGGGCCGCACTGGCGTGGTCGGCACCATCAAAAATGGTACCTCGACACGCGCCATCGGCCTGCGCGCCGATATGGATGCCTTGCCCATGCAGGAAATGAATACCTTCGAGCATGCCTCGCGCCACCCGGGCAAGATGCACGCCTGCGGCCACGACGGCCACACGGCCATGCTGCTGGGGGCGGCCCATTACCTGGCGCAACACCGCAACTTCGACGGCACCGTCTACCTCGTCTTCCAGCCGGCGGAAGAAGGCGGTGCCGGCGCGCGCGAAATGATAGCAGACGGCTTGTTTACCCGCTTTCCCATGGATGCCATCTACGGCATGCACAACTGGCCAGGCGCGGAAACGGGCACCCTGAGCGTGGTGGAAGGCCCGATGATGGCGTCGAGCAATGAATTCCACGTCACCGTCAAAGGCAAGGGTGCGCATGCGGCCCAGCCCCACAAGGGCATCGACCCCGTGATGGTGGCTGTGCAAATCGCCCAGAGCTGGCAAACCGTCATCACGCGCAACAAGAGTCCGCTCGACACGGCCGTGCTGTCGATCACGCAAATCCATGCGGGCAGCGCCACCAACGTGATTCCCGATGACGCCAGCCTGGTCGGCACCGTGCGCACCTTTACCACGCCCGTGCTGGACCTGATCGAAGAGCGCATGCGCGACATCGCCGTGCACACGGCCGCCGCATTTGGCGCGGAAGTCGATTTCCACTTCAAGCGCAACTATCCGCCGCTGGTCAACCATGCGAAGGAAACGGCGTTTGCCGTCGACGTGATGAAAAGCGTAGTGGGCGCGGACAAGGTCAACGCGAATGTCGAACCAACGATGGGCGCGGAAGATTTCGCGTTTTTCCTGCAGGAAAAGGCCGGCTGTTACATCTTCATCGGCAATGGCGATGGCGAGCACCGCGATGGCGGCCACGGCCTGGGACCGTGCGTTTTGCACAACGGTAGCTACGACTTCAACGACAATCTGCTACCGATCGGCGCCAGTTTCTGGGTCAAGCTGGCCGAAGCGAGCCTGCCCGTCGCTTGATTCAGCTCAGCTTATCCTGACCAGTGCCCAAACGCTGGCCCGGATTCAACGCTTCCAGGGCCAGCAAGGCCGCCGCATGGTCTGCCGTCGGGTGGCTGGTGGCGAGGGTTTCATAGCGCTGCGTCACCAGTTGCGTCACCGGCAAGGTGACGTGGGCCGCCTCGGCCGCCGCGAGGATGTTATGCATATCCTTGATCTGGCTCTTCACCTGGCCACCGGCAACAAAGTTGCGCTCCAGCATGCGCTGGCCATGCACCTCCAAAATCTTGCTCTCGGCAAAACCGCCACGAATAGCGGCGCGTACGGCGCTCGCATCGGCGCCGGCCGCCTGGGCCAGCAGCAAGGCTTCCGCCACGATAGTCAATGTCGCGCCGACGATCAGCTGATTGCACAGCTTGGCAACCTGGCCGCTGCCGGCCGGCCCCACCAGAGTCGGGCGCCCCATGGCCGCCAGAATCGATTCAACCCGCGCGTAATCGCTGGCACTGGCGCCGGCCATGATGGCCAGGGTACCCGCCTGCGCTCCGCCGACGCCGCCCGACACGGGCGCATCGATGAAGCCATGGCCAGCGGCGTGCAGAGTGGTATGGAATTGCTGGGCTTCTGATTGTCTGGTGGAACTCATGTCGATCCAGATCGCGCCAGTTGCCAGGGCCGGCAGCGCTTCTTGCAGCACCTGCGCCACGATGGGACCGGCTTCCAGCATCGAGATGACCACGTCCGCGCCATTGACCGCCTCAGCCACGGAAACGGCCGGCTGCGCCCCTGCCGCACGCAGGACTTCGGCCTTGCTGTGCGTGCGATTCCAAATTGTGACAGAATATCCAGCGCGTAGCAGGCACCGGACCATCGGATCCCCCATCAGACCGATACCAAGAAATGCGATTTTTGTAGAGAATGTCAATTGAACCCCTGAGATCAACAAGTGGCGAGAGCGGCATGCAAAGCAAGGTGCCTGTACAAACAAGACAAGCCTAACGGCCAATTTTACGATGAAAGCCTCTATGTTCTTCAAGAAGAATCTCCTCAAATCCATCGCCGCCGTTACCGCGCTGATGGCGGCCAACGCCGGCTTTGCCGCCGACGACAAACTGATCGACTCCGTCTACGGCGAATATGCCAAGGGCGTCAAAGTGCAGATGTTGCGTGCTGGCGTGACCTCGAACTGGGATAAAGCCTGGTTTGTATCGAATGGCACGCAGCTGAGCGGTTACTGGGATGCCAGCATCGGCGGTTGGGATGGCAAGAGCTATCGCAACGTTCCTGGCCAGCATCAAAAACTGTGGGACCTGGGCTTTACCCCTGTCTTCCGCTTTGAAAACACGAATAAGCTGGGCTTCTACGCGGAAGGCGGCATTGGCGTGCACATGCTGTCCAAGCTGTACGATAACGACGATAACCGCCTGTCGACCCACTTCCAGTTCGGCGACCATATCGGCATCGGGTATGTCTTCAATAACAAATGGGAAGTCGCTGCGAAAATCCAGCATTTCTCGAACGGCGGCTACAAGAAACCGAACAGCGGCGTCAATTACATGAACGTCAAAGTCGCTTATCACTTTTAATTGGTTTGATAAATGACAAAGGCAGCGCGCAGCGCTGCCTTTTTTTCGTCTGTTGCATTGGCAGCTGATGAACAGCCGGGGTCAGACCCTCCATGCCGCAAACTCAGGGGCTTGTACTATCGCCATGGGGGTCGGCGTAGGTCGGCTTAGCGCCGCGCGCGTAAGCCGACAGCCACCGACACAAAAGCACAGACGAAAAAAAACCCGCCAATTGCTTGACGGGTTTTTCTCTTACTGCGTATAACAAGCCTGACGATAACCTACTTTCACACTGGTTGCAGCACTATCATCGGCGCAAAGTTGTTTCACGGTCCTGTTCGGGATGGGAAGGGGTGGGACCAACTTGCTATGGTCATCAGGCATAACTTGTACCGGCGTTTGTCTCCTGTTGGACGACAAAGCCTGAATCTGGAAGAAGCAAAGATTGGGGGTAATGAATTGGTGTATCAACACACACGCAACGTTGTACCGTCTTATCCTCTGTACCTGCTAAGGTTATAGGGACAAGCCGTACGGGCAATTAGTACTGGTTAGCTTAATGCATTACTGCACTTCCACACCCAGCCTATCAACGTCCTGGTCTCGAACGACCCTTCAAAGAGCTCAAGGCTCTGGGAAATCTCATCTCAAGGCAAGTTTCCCGCTTAGATGCTTTCAGCGGTTATCTCTTCCGAACTTAGCTACCCGGCAATGCCACTGGCGTGACAACCGGTACACCAGAGGTTCGTCCACTCCGGTCCTCTCGTACTAGGAGCAGCCCCCTTCAAATTTCCAACGCCCACGGCAGATAGGGACCAAACTGTCTCACGACGTTTTAAACCCAGCTCACGTACCACTTTAAATGGCGAACAGCCATACCCTTGGGACCGGCTACAGCCCCAGGATGTGATGAGCCGACATCGAGGTGCCAAACTCCCCCGTCGATATGAACTCTTGGGAGGAATCAGCCTGTTATCCCCAGAGTACCTTTTATCCGTTGAGCGATGGCCCTTCCATACAGAACCACCGGATCACTATGTCCTACTTTCGTACCTGCTCGACTTGTCAGTCTCGCAGTTAAGCACGCTTATGCCATTGCACTATCAACACGATGTCCGACCGTATCTAGCGTACCTTCGAACTCCTCCGTTACACTTTAGGAGGAGACCGCCCCAGTCAAACTGCCTACCATGCACTGTCCCCGATCCGGATAACGGACCAAGGTTAGAACCTCAAACAAACCAGGGTGGTATTTCAAGGTTGGCTCCACGAGAACTAGCGTCCCCGCTTCAAAGCCTCCCACCTATCCTACACAGATTGGTTCAAAGTCCAATGCAAAGCTACAGTAAAGGTTCATGGGGTCTTTCCGTCTAGCCGCGGGTAGATTGCATCATCACAAACATTTCAACTTCGCTGAGTCTCGGGAGGAGACAGTGTGGCCATCGTTACGCCATTCGTGCAGGTCGGAACTTACCCGACAAGGAATTTCGCTACCTTAGGACCGTTATAGTTACGGCCGCCGTTTACTGGGACTTCAATCAAGAGCTTGCACCCCATCATTTAATCTTCCAGCACCGGGCAGGCGTCACACCCTATACGTCCACTTTCGTGTTTGCAGAGTGCTGTGTTTTTATTAAACAGTCGCAGCCACCAGTTTATTGCAACCCTTTCACCCTTCTGGAGTAAACCAGTCAAGCTACCGGGGCGTACCTTTTCCCGAAGTTACGGTACCAATTTGCCGAGTTCCTTCTCCCGAGTTCTCTCAAGCGCCTTAGAATACTCATCTCGCCCACCTGTGTCGGTTTGCGGTACGGTCTCGTATGACTGAAGCTTAGAGGCTTTTCTTGGAACCACTTCCGATTGCTTCGTGAATAAATTCACTCGTCTCAACCCCTTGAATTGCGCGCCCGGATTTGCCTAAGCGCCTTCTATGAGCCAAAAACCAACTATTCCAACAGTTGGACAACCTTCCGCGATCCGTCCCCCCATCGCATCATACGACGGTGCAGGAATATTAACCTGCTTCCCATCAGCTACGCATCTCTGCCTCGCCTTAGGGGCCGACTCACCCTGCTCCGATGAACGTTGAACAGGAAACCTTGGGCTTACGGCGTGGAGGCTTTTCACCCCCATTATCGCTACTCATGTCAGCATTCGCACTTCTGATACCTCCAGCATCCTTTACAAGACACCTTCGCAGGCTTACAGAACGCTCTCCTACCATATATATCTGTGATAAATCACAGAACAATATCCGCAGCTTCGGTGACTGGCTTAGCCCCGTTACATCTTCCGCGCAGGACGACTCGATCAGTGAGCTATTACGCTTTCTTTAAATGATGGCTGCTTCTAAGCCAACATCCTGACTGTTTTAGCCTTCCCACTTCGTTTTCCACTTAGCCAATCTTTGGGACCTTAGCTGGCGGTCTGGGTTGTTTCCCTCTTGACGCCGGACGTTAGCACCCGACGTCTGTCTCCCAAGCTCGCACTCATCGGTATTCGGAGTTTGCAATGGTTTGGTAAGTCGCAATGACCCCCTAGCCATAACAGTGCTCTACCCCCGATGGTGATACTTGAGGCACTACCTAAATAGTTTTCGGAGAGAACCAGCTATTTCCAAGTTTGTTTAGCCTTTCACCCCTACCCACAGCTCATCCCCTAATTTTTCAACATTAGTGGGTTCGGACCTCCAGGGCGTGTTACCGCACCTTCATCCTGGCCATGAGTAGATCACTTGGTTTCGGGTCTACACCCAGCGACTGATCGCCCTATTCGGACTCGATTTCTCTACGGCTTCCCTATCTGGTTAACCTTGCCACTGAATGTAAGTCGCTGACCCATTATACAAAAGGTACGCAGTCACGGAACAAGTCCGCTCCTACTGTTTGTATGCACACGGTTTCAGGATCTATTTCACTCCCCTTCCGGGGTTCTTTTCGCCTTTCCCTCACGGTACTGGTTCACTATCGGTCGATTACGAGTATTTAGCCTTGGAGGATGGTCCCCCCATATTCAGACAGGATGTCACGTGTCCCGCCCTACTTGTCGTACGCTTAGTACCACCGGTCCGATTTCACATACGGGGCTATCACCCGCTATGGCTCCTATTTCCAGAGGATTCTGTTATCGGTCCGACTATCACGTACAGGCTCTTCCCATTTCGCTCGCCGCTACTTTGGGAATCTCGGTTGATTTCTTTTCCTGCAGCTACTTAGATGTTTCAGTTCGCCGCGTTCGCCTTGCATACCTATGTATTCAGTATGCAATACCCTAAAAGGGTGGGTTGCCCCATTCGGAAATCTGCGGATCAAAGTGTGTTTGCTCACTCCCCGCAGCTTATCGCAAGCTACTACGTCCTTCATCGCCTGTAATCGCCAAGGCATCCACCATGTGCACTTATTCGCTTGTCCCTATAACGTTAGCCTCTGATCACCGAGGTGATCAAAGAGCGCTACAGGGATAAGAAAGTACAACGTTGTTGCTTGTTTGTTGATACATACAATCATTACCCATCGATTTGCTTTTTACGGCAAACCGATCAATAAATAATCTTTACTTCTTCCAGATTGTTAAAGAACGAAACAGCTTTGATCGCTAAAAGATCAAACCTAAACCTGACTCACTGACCGGCTTACGTTTGCACTTTCGGGTAAAACTTTGGTGGAGGATGACGGGATCGAACCGACGACCCCCTGCTTGCAAAGCAGGTGCTCTCCCAGCTGAGCTAATCCCCCTGAGATTTTACTAATTAGCTGGTAGGGCTGGTTGGACTCGAACCAACGACCCCCGCGTTATCAACACGGTGCTCTAACCAGCTGAGCTACAGCCCCAACGCGGAACTTCTACGACTACTGTTTCTTCTTTGACTAACAGCCGATAAGTGTGAACATTTGATGCGTGAATCATTTACATGATTCGTGCAAACTCTAGAAAGGAGGTGATCCAGCCGCACCTTCCGATACGGCTACCTTGTTACGACTTCACCCCAGTCACGAATCCTACCGTGGTAAGCGCCCTCCTTACGGTTAAGCTACCTACTTCTGGTAAAACCCGCTCCCATGGTGTGACGGGCGGTGTGTACAAGACCCGGGAACGTATTCACCGCGACATGCTGATCCGCGATTACTAGCGATTCCAACTTCATGCAGTCGAGTTGCAGACTACAATCCGGACTACGATACACTTTCTGCGATTAGCTCCCCCTCGCGGGTTGGCGGCGCTCTGTATGTACCATTGTATGACGTGTGAAGCCCTACCCATAAGGGCCATGAGGACTTGACGTCATCCCCACCTTCCTCCGGTTTGTCACCGGCAGTCTCATTAGAGTGCCCTTTCGTAGCAACTAATGACAAGGGTTGCGCTCGTTGCGGGACTTAACCCAACATCTCACGACACGAGCTGACGACAGCCATGCAGCACCTGTGTACTGGTTCTCTTTCGAGCACTCCCCAATCTCTCGGGGATTCCAGCCATGTCAAGGGTAGGTAAGGTTTTTCGCGTTGCATCGAATTAATCCACATCATCCACCGCTTGTGCGGGTCCCCGTCAATT
Organism: Janthinobacterium aestuarii; assembly: GCF_046113285.1. Taxonomy (NCBI): domain Bacteria; kingdom Pseudomonadati; phylum Pseudomonadota; class Betaproteobacteria; order Burkholderiales; family Oxalobacteraceae; genus Janthinobacterium; species Janthinobacterium aestuarii. The sequence continues at coordinate 371,674 of NZ_CP142524.1, read as the reverse complement.
CCTTTGAGTTTTAATCTTGCGACCGTACTCCCCAGGCGGTCTACTTCACGCGTTAGCTGCGTTACCAAGTCAATTAAGACCCGACAACTAGTAGACATCGTTTAGGGCGTGGACTACCAGGGTATCTAATCCTGTTTGCTCCCCACGCTTTCGTGCATGAGCGTCAATCTTGACCCAGGGGGCTGCCTTCGCCATCGGTGTTCCTCCACATATCTACGCATTTCACTGCTACACGTGGAATTCTACCCCCCTCTGCCAGATTCTAGCCTTGCAGTCTCCAATGCAATTCCCAGGTTGAGCCCGGGGATTTCACATCAGACTTACAAAACCGCCTGCGCACGCTTTACGCCCAGTAATTCCGATTAACGCTTGCACCCTACGTATTACCGCGGCTGCTGGCACGTAGTTAGCCGGTGCTTATTCTTCAGGTACCGTCATTAGCAAGAGATATTAGCTCTCACCGTTTCTTCCCTGACAAAAGAGCTTTACAACCCGAAGGCCTTCTTCACTCACGCGGCATTGCTGGATCAGGCTTTCGCCCATTGTCCAAAATTCCCCACTGCTGCCTCCCGTAGGAGTCTGGACCGTGTCTCAGTTCCAGTGTGGCTGGTCGTCCTCTCAGACCAGCTACTGATCGATGCCTTGGTAGGCTTTTACCCTACCAACTAGCTAATCAGATATCGGCCGCTCCACGAGCATGAGGTCTTGCGATCCCCCACTTTCATCCGTAGATCGTATGCGGTATTAGCGTAACTTTCGCTACGTTATCCCCCACTCCAGGGTACGTTCCGATATATTACTCACCCGTTCGCCACTCGCCACCAGAGCAAGCTCCGTGCTGCCGTTCGACTTGCATGTGTAAGGCATGCCGCCAGCGTTCAATCTGAGCCAGGATCAAACTCTTCAGTTTAATCTCTGTTACTTTGCCATTTTATTGGCACCGTCATTGCTGACGGGTCGCTCACTCAAAAAACTGACAGGCTACTTCCGAAGAAGTATCCTATTTCATTATTTCTTGTGAACATTTGATATTTTAAGTATTACGACAATCCGAAGATTATCGCTGCACTACATCAAATGCCCACACTTATCGACTGTTAATTGTTAAAGAACTGTATTCGATTACTGCTTTCGCGCTATCGACAAAGCGTTGTGTTTGTCAGCTGCGAAGAAGAAAGAGTATGAAGCATTTCACTACATCCGTCAACTCCTTCTTTTCCTGCTCATCGCCGTTTCCGGTGATCCTCAACTGCCGCATTTGACTGCGTCTCATTGGGGAGGCGAACTATAGCAAAGCCGCCCACGGGCGGCAAGCTTTATTTCAGCAATTCGGCAACCGCCATGCCCACATCGGTCGTACTGGCGCTGCCGCCCATATCCGGCGTACGCGGACCATGCTCGAGCACCCGCTCGATGGCGTGCACAATCGCGTCATGTGCTGCCGTGTACCGAGCGTCGCCATTGCCGAGGAAGTCCAGCATCATGGCGCCCGACCAGATCATGCCGATCGGGTTGGCAATATTCTGGCCATAGATATCAGGCGCTGAACCGTGCACCGGCTCAAAGACGGAGGGGAATGTGCGCTCCGGATTGATATTGGCCGACGGTGCAATCGCAATCGTTCCCGTGCACGCGGGGCCCAGGTCGGACAGGATATCGCCAAACAGGTTCGATGCGACCACCACGTCGAAACGCTCGGGGCTCAATACAAAGCGGGCCGCCAGGATGTCGATATGGTATTTATCCCAGCGCACATCGGGAAAGCTCGGCCCCATCGCTTCGACCCGCTCATCCCAGAATGGCATGCTGATGGCGATACCATTCGACTTGGTCGCCGATGTCAGGTGTTTTTTAGGCCGGCTTTGGGCCAGCTCAAACGCATACTTCAGGATGCGATCGACGCCTTTGCGCGTAAACACGGATTCCTGCAGCACCATTTCGCGTTCTGTCCCCTCGAACATGCGCCCGCCCACGGATGAATATTCTCCTTCCGTGTTTTCACGCACCACATAAAAGTCGATATCGCCCGGCTTTTTATTCGCCAGCGGACATGGCACGCCCGGCATCAGCCGCACGGGACGCAAATTGACGTATTCGTCGAATTCACGCCGGAACTTCAGTAATGAACCCCACAGCGAGATATGATCGGGCACCTTGTCCGGCCAGCCCACGGCGCCAAAATAGATGGCGTCGAAATCCTTGAGCTGCGCGAACCAGTCCGAGGGCATCATTTGCCCGTGTTCCAGGTAATAGTCGCAATTGGCCCATGCCATCGTCGTAAACTGCAGGTCGATATTGAAACGGTGGGCGGCCGCTTCAATTACACGCAAGCCCTCCGGCATGACTTCATTGCCAATGCCGTCACCGGCGATGACGGCGATTTTATGTATGCTCATGGGGGAAACCCTGTTGGAAATAGACGATGGAAGCTCGTATTTACATCTGCTGCGTCACGTCCGGGTACAGACGCGCCAGCACATCGGCAGTGATCGCCGTGATGATGGGCTGCACACATTCGGCAGCCAGTTCATTGGACTTCGCGCGGCGCACCTCTTTCCATAACTCGACCAATGCGCTCTCATGACGCGCCACCGCCTGCTCGACTTCATCCTGCCAGAAGGCCGGCGCCTCGCTTTCGACAAAGTTGCCGCGGCCACGGCCAAAGTGCGCCACCGCCAGGTAACGCAGCACGCCCGCCACCACCAAGGTGCGCAGGAAGGCATCGGTAAATTGCATCGTGGGCTCATTGCGGTCCGTTCCGGAATTAAAGCCCCAGGCTGCGCCCGCAAACGTCAACGCACCAACCACACCGCCAAGCAGGGCGCCCGTGCCCAGGGTCAGGCCGCCGGAAATCAGGTCGGCCGACAGCCCTGTCGCCGCACCGGAAATCATCGCGCCCAATAGCCCGGCTTGCGCCTTGTCGATCGGCGCGCGCACGGCGAAGTTCTCCCGTATCCGGCTATTGATCTTATGCGCGTCGGTCGGGTCGAGTTTGTGCAAGATCAAAAGCTCACGCGTGGTGATACCGCTGTGCGCATTAAGCCGCGCCACCAGGCTGGCCATGGCCTTTTCCTGGCGTTGCTGCTCTGCGTTCTTGCCTATGCCAACGACCTGCAAGGCCGATTTCAGCAGCCCCTTAGAGGCGGGCTCGATGGCTTCGCGATCCTGCCCGGCCACCGCCAGTTGCGTGGCCAGCAAGTGCATCGCCTGCCGGAAACGTGCCGTATTCTGCTCTTGCCAGGCAGCAAACAAACGCGCATAGCCTGCTTGCTGCGACTGCGGCAACAATTTACCCACAGCTTCGTAAAACACGCGTTCATGCACCCAGCAGCGGGCAAAGGCATCGAGCGCCAGGACATCGCGCACGATTGGATACTGCTGCAAATGCTCGCGCCAGCGCGCCTGCTCGCCGTGTTCCTCATTCCCCGGACGCGGCGGCCCCATCTGATTGAGCAAGACCACCACAGGCTTATCCAGCCAGGCGAGGATTTTCATTTCCGCCGGCAAGTAGCCCGCATCCTTCGGATGTTCCGAGGAATTCACCAGGTACAACACCACGTCGGCGGAGTCCTTGGCCGTGCGCAGCGCCTGCTGGCTGAGCCAAAACGGGCGGTCGCGATAACGGTCCAGCACTTCACGCAGAAACCAGCCGATGGGATTGCCTGACTGGCCCAGGCGCTTGAGCAGACGCACGGAGTCGCCAAAGCCGGGCGTGTCCCACAATTGCAAAGCATCACCCTGTGGTGTGGCCAACAAGGTATGCGATTCGGCAAACACAGTTACGTGGGCGGCGTCACGCACTTCGCCCACATCCACGCCCACGAGGGTACGCGCGAGTGTCGTCTTGCCATTATTCGTGTGCGAAATCAGCGCAAACTGAATCTGCACCGCGTCATCTTGCACATCTTTATTCACGTTCACACTCATGCTGTTGCCGATACTTTCAAGCCGACACCGGCATCGAGCGGGTGCAAGGCAGGGTTGAGCAGATTGACCACGGTGGCCGTGGCTTTATGGAACTGGCAAAACTGCTGCCACAAGGCGACCCGTTCCGCCAGACGCGCGCCGTTATCCGCCGGCTCGCCCGCGCGCTCCAGGTAGCTGGACTCGTCGATCAGGACAGCGATGCCGCGCGCCGACGATTGCACCAGATAATCGAGGAAGGCCCCGTGATTTTCCTTTTCCGGCGTCGCCGTCAGATTGAACAGCACGGCCGTGATATTGACTTGTGGATCGTTCAAGTCCGTGTCGCGCAAGACGTCCTGCGGCTCTTCGCCATACGACGTTGATGGACGCAGCATCATGCGGCCCTGCTCGCCAAACAGCATGAGGGCGATTTGCCCCAGGCCCTTGTGGCGTGCCTCATCGACAGTAAAGCTGTAGGGCAAGACGCGCAGCATGCCGCCCGTGGCCACACCGATGCTTTCATTAAGCTTGCGGAAATACGGCTGATCGAGATCCAGCGGAAACTGCCTGGCCAGGCGCGCGGCGCGCCAATTATTGACCAGGGCCAGGATCAGGCGGGGGACGACCACCAGCAGGAAAATCGTCGCCGCATACAAATGCACCCAGCGTGCGCCGCCTTCGACGGTCGTCGTTTGCGGGAAGCGCAGCGCTTCGATTTCCGCCAGCGAAAAACCTTGTAAGTGAAACAGGGCAATGGCCGGCGCAAACAGGGTCGACAGCAGGCTGTGCACCTGGCCGGCATTCAGAAAGGTGCTTTCCCAGCCGGCCGCGTATTGCGACAGAAAACCGCGCGCATACAACGAGGCGACGGCGCCAATGGCAAACATGGCAGCGCTCAAGTGGATGGTACGGCCCAGGCGCGCGGCCGTCAGCTTGGCGCTCAAATGCGCCCACTCGCCCATGAAACTGAGCAAGCCCGAAGACAAGGCGTGCGGCAGTTTGCGCGGCAAGGCAAGGCGCCCTACGCTCAGGTGGCGCACCAGCCCCGCTTTCGGCCAGCCGAGCGAGTGCGAAGGGATGCATAGCCAAATCAGCAAGCCCAGGTAGACCAGCACATTCCAGGCGATGATCAGCAGCAAGGGCGCCGACAGCAAGTCGACACGGTGCGGATCCGTGATGCGATCGAGCCCGGCGCCCAGCAGCAGTGCCAGCAGGGGCAAAGTCAGCGCCAGGGCTTTCATGCCGTTACGACGCTTCGCGAAAGCAGCGAAGGCGGGAGTGCGCTCGGTGATGCGCTTGAGGATCAGCTCGGAACGCTGCTGCAGGAAATCGTCACCCGTGACTTCGGCCTGCTTGCCCGAAGCTTGCCACTGCGCAAGCTCACGCGCACTGCGGCTGGCATACATGCGGTCATCCTCGCTGAGGACTTCTTTTTTCTGGTCGGCCGTCTCGATAGCACGGACCAATACCACTTCTCTCGCAATCTGCTCGTTCATGGTGCTCCTGTTTTTGTATGAAACGACAACTCGACAGGCAGATTGTGACGTACTTTCGTGTTTCAGGCCAACGCGTCCTCGGCCCGGAACAAATGATGTAGCAGATAGATCAGGAAAGAAGCAATCCAGGCAGACCACAAGGTGTGTGTAAAAAATTGCGTACCTTGCAACTGTTGCTGCCAGCTTGCCGCCAAACCGCACAGCAGCATGACGCAAGCGAGCAGCAGCGCCGTGCGTGGTCGCCCGGGCAGACAGAACAATGGCAAGGCCAGCATCCACCAGGCAGTGTTCGCCTGAGTAGCAGGCAGGCATGCCATGGCAGATGCGCTGGCTGGCAATGTTTCCAACAGGCGCGTGTACGGCTCCAGTCCACCATAACGCAACAAATCCGTGGGACAGGGCACGTCGCTGAAGGAAGAGAGCAAATAGATGCTTAGCGGCACGAAGATAGCCGACAGCGCCACCACGCGCAAGGCGCTGCGACGCGAAGCAAGCCAGGCCAACGGACGCAAGGTGTCCCACACGGTCAGCCCGATCATGACGGCGCCAAGCAAGATCATACCGATCTGAAAACTGCGCGCCCACACGCTGTCAGCGCCGACAAATTGTCCACGCGCACCGTCGAACATACTGTCGGCAATCATGAGGTCGAGGTTGCTGTAATTACCGATCCAGAGTATCAGCATGGCCGACAGCATCAGGATGCTATCGATGCCTTTGGGAGTTTTGACGAGTTTAAGCTTGGCCAGCATGGGTGCACACGTTACTTGATGAGAATGGACGTCATCGTACAGTGTCAATATGAAGAGAACATGACGGTGCCCGCCGTTCACAACATGTGGTGATAAATGACAAAGGCAGCGCGCGGCGCTGCCTTTTTTTCGCCTGCTGAACAGCCGGGGTCAGCCCCCCCCTCACACTGACCGTCAATCGGCGGATCGGGCAGGTCGGCGTAGGTCGGCTTAGCGCAGCGTAAGCCGACAACCACCCGCGGCGCCCCGCAAAACCGCCAGACGAAAAAAAACCCGACCATTGCTGATCGGGTTTTTCTCAAGAAACCACAGCCAAAGGCTGTTGCTTCAAATAACAAGCCTGACGATAACCTACTTTCACACTGGTTGCAGCACTATCATCGGCGCAAAGTTGTTTCACGGTCCTGTTCGGGATGGGAAGGGGTGGGACCAACTTGCTATGGTCATCAGGCATAACTTGTACCGGCATTTGTCTCCTGTTGGACGACAAGGCCATGAATCTGGAAGAAGCAAAGATCGGGGTAATGAATTGGTGTATCAACACACACGCAACGTTGTACCGTCTTATCCTCTGTACCTGCTAAGGTTATAGGGACAAGCCGTACGGGCAATTAGTACTGGTTAGCTTAATGCATTACTGCACTTCCACACCCAGCCTATCAACGTCCTGGTCTCGAACGACCCTTCAAAGAGCTCAAGGCTCTGGGAAATCTCATCTCAAGGCAAGTTTCCCGCTTAGATGCTTTCAGCGGTTATCTCTTCCGAACTTAGCTACCCGGCAATGCCACTGGCGTGACAACCGGTACACCAGAGGTTCGTCCACTCCGGTCCTCTCGTACTAGGAGCAGCCCCCTTCAAATTTCCAACGCCCACGGCAGATAGGGACCAAACTGTCTCACGACGTTTTAAACCCAGCTCACGTACCACTTTAAATGGCGAACAGCCATACCCTTGGGACCGGCTACAGCCCCAGGATGTGATGAGCCGACATCGAGGTGCCAAACTCCCCCGTCGATATGAACTCTTGGGAGGAATCAGCCTGTTATCCCCAGAGTACCTTTTATCCGTTGAGCGATGGCCCTTCCATACAGAACCACCGGATCACTATGTCCTACTTTCGTACCTGCTCGACTTGTCAGTCTCGCAGTTAAGCACGCTTATGCCATTGCACTATCAACACGATGTCCGACCGTATCTAGCGTACCTTCGAACTCCTCCGTTACACTTTAGGAGGAGACCGCCCCAGTCAAACTGCCTACCATGCACTGTCCCCGATCCGGATAACGGACCAAGGTTAGAACCTCAAACAAACCAGGGTGGTATTTCAAGGTTGGCTCCACGAGAACTAGCGTCCCCGCTTCAAAGCCTCCCACCTATCCTACACAGATTGGTTCAAAGTCCAATGCAAAGCTACAGTAAAGGTTCATGGGGTCTTTCCGTCTAGCCGCGGGTAGATTGCATCATCACAAACATTTCAACTTCGCTGAGTCTCGGGAGGAGACAGTGTGGCCATCGTTACGCCATTCGTGCAGGTCGGAACTTACCCGACAAGGAATTTCGCTACCTTAGGACCGTTATAGTTACGGCCGCCGTTTACTGGGACTTCAATCAAGAGCTTGCACCCCATCATTTAATCTTCCAGCACCGGGCAGGCGTCACACCCTATACGTCCACTTTCGTGTTTGCAGAGTGCTGTGTTTTTATTAAACAGTCGCAGCCACCAGTTTATTGCAACCCTTTCACCCTCATGGAGTAAACCAATCAAGCTACCGGGGCGTACCTTTTCCCGAAGTTACGGTACCAATTTGCCGAGTTCCTTCTCCCGAGTTCTCTCAAGCGCCTTAGAATACTCATCTCGCCCACCTGTGTCGGTTTGCGGTACGGTCTCGTATGACTGAAGCTTAGAGGCTTTTCTTGGAACCACTTCCGATTGCTTCGTGAACAAGTTCACTCGTCTCAACCCCTTGAATTGCGCACCCGGATTTGCCTAAGTGCCTTCTATGAGCCAAAAACCAACTATTCCAACAGTTGGACAACCTTCCGCGATCCGTCCCCCCATCGCATCATACGACGGTGCAGGAATATTAACCTGCTTCCCATCAGCTACGCATCTCTGCCTCGCCTTAGGGGCCGACTCACCCTGCTCCGATGAACGTTGAACAGGAAACCTTGGGCTTACGGCGTGGAGGCTTTTCACCCCCATTATCGCTACTCATGTCAGCATTCGCACTTCTGATACCTCCAGCATCCTTTACAAGACACCTTCGCAGGCTTACAGAACGCTCTCCTACCATATCTATTGCTAGATATCCGCAGCTTCGGTGACTGGCTTAGCCCCGTTACATCTTCCGCGCAGGACGACTCGATCAGTGAGCTATTACGCTTTCTTTAAATGATGGCTGCTTCTAAGCCAACATCCTGACTGTTTTAGCCTTCCCACTTCGTTTTCCACTTAGCCAATCTTTGGGACCTTAGCTGGCGGTCTGGGTTGTTTCCCTCTTGACGCCGGACGTTAGCACCCGACGTCTGTCTCCCAAGCTCGCACTCATCGGTATTCGGAGTTTGCAATGGTTTGGTAAGTCGCAATGACCCCCTAGCCATAACAGTGCTCTACCCCCGATGGTGATACTTGAGGCACTACCTAAATAGTTTTCGGAGAGAACCAGCTATTTCCAAGTTTGTTTAGCCTTTCACCCCTACCCACAGCTCATCCCCTAATTTTTCAACATTAGTGGGTTCGGACCTCCAGGGCGTGTTACCGCACCTTCATCCTGGCCATGAGTAGATCACTTGGTTTCGGGTCTACACCCAGCGACTGATCGCCCTATTCGGACTCGATTTCTCTACGGCTTCCCTATTCGGTTAACCTTGCCACTGAATGTAAGTCGCTGACCCATTATACAAAAGGTACGCAGTCACGGAACAAGTCCGCTCCTACTGTTTGTATGCACACGGTTTCAGGATCTATTTCACTCCCCTTCCGGGGTTCTTTTCGCCTTTCCCTCACGGTACTGGTTCACTATCGGTCGATTACGAGTATTTAGCCTTGGAGGATGGTCCCCCCATATTCAGACAGGATGTCACGTGTCCCGCCCTACTTGTCGTACGCTTAGTACCACCGGTCCGATTTCACATACGGGGCTATCACCCACTATGGCTCCTATTTCCAGAGGATTCTGTTATCGGTCCGACTATCACGTACAGGCTCTTCCCATTTCGCTCGCCGCTACTTTGGGAATCTCGGTTGATTTCTTTTCCTGCAGCTACTTAGATGTTTCAGTTCGCCGCGTTCGCCTTGCATACCTATGTATTCAGTATGCAATACCCTAAAAGGGTGGGTTGCCCCATTCGGAAATCTGCGGATCAAAGTGTGTTTGCTCACTCCCCGCAGCTTATCGCAAGCTACTACGTCCTTCATCGCCTGTAATCGCCAAGGCATCCACCATGTGCACTTATTCGCTTGTCCCTATAACGTTAGCCTCTTCATTCTTTCAAACGAAAAGAGCGCTACAGGGATAAGAAAGTACAACGTTGTTGCTTGTTTGTTGATACATACAATCATTACCCATCGATCTGCGTTTTACGGCAAACCGATCAATAAATAATCTTTACTTCTTCCAGATTGTTAAAGAACATACAGCACTTGATCTCGAAAAGACCAAACCTAAATCCCGGCGCCATCTGCGCTGATTTACGTTTGAACTTTTGGTGGAGGATGACGGGATCGAACCGACGACCCCCTGCTTGCAAAGCAGGTGCTCTCCCAGCTGAGCTAATCCCCCTATGGGTATTTCCAGACTACAGAAACTGGTAGGGCTGGTTGGACTCGAACCAACGACCCCCGCGTTATCAACACGGTGCTCTAACCAGCTGAGCTACAGCCCCAAATGCTGTTCTTCTTTATTAACAGCCGATAAGTGTGAACATTTGATGCGTGAATCATTTACATGATTCGTGCAAACTCTAGAAAGGAGGTGATCCAGCCGCACCTTCCGATACGGCTACCTTGTTACGACTTCACCCCAGTCACGAATCCTACCGTGGTAAGCGCCCTCCTTACGGTTAAGCTACCTACTTCTGGTAAAACCCGCTCCCATGGTGTGACGGGCGGTGTGTACAAGACCCGGGAACGTATTCACCGCGACATGCTGATCCGCGATTACTAGCGATTCCAACTTCATGCAGTCGAGTTGCAGACTACAATCCGGACTACGATACACTTTCTGCGATTAGCTCCCCCTCGCGGGTTGGCGGCGCTCTGTATGTACCATTGTATGACGTGTGAAGCCCTACCCATAAGGGCCATGAGGACTTGACGTCATCCCCACCTTCCTCCGGTTTGTCACCGGCAGTCTCATTAGAGTGCCCTTTCGTAGCAACTAATGACAAGGGTTGCGCTCGTTGCGGGACTTAACCCAACATCTCACGACACGAGCTGACGACAGCCATGCAGCACCTGTGTACTGGTTCTCTTTCGAGCACTCCCCAATCTCTCGGGGATTCCAGCCATGTCAAGGGTAGGTAAGGTTTTTCGCGTTGCATCGAATTAATCCACATCATCCACCGCTTGTGCGGGTCCCCGTCAATTCCTTTGAGTTTTAATCTTGCGACCGTACTCCCCAGGCGGTCTACTTCACGCGTTAGCTGCGTTACCAAGTCAATTAAGACCCGACAACTAGTAGACATCGTTTAGGGCGTGGACTACCAGGGTATCTAATCCTGTTTGCTCCCCACGCTTTCGTGCATGAGCGTCAATCTTGACCCAGGGGGCTGCCTTCGCCATCGGTGTTCCTCCACATATCTACGCATTTCACTGCTACACGTGGAATTCTACCCCCCTCTGCCAGATTCTAGCCTTGCAGTCTCCAATGCAATTCCCAGGTTGAGCCCGGGGATTTCACATCAGACTTACAAAACCGCCTGCGCACGCTTTACGCCCAGTAATTCCGATTAACGCTTGCACCCTACGTATTACCGCGGCTGCTGGCACGTAGTTAGCCGGTGCTTATTCTTCAGGTACCGTCATTAGCAAGAGATATTAGCTCTCACCGTTTCTTCCCTGACAAAAGAGCTTTACAACCCGAAGGCCTTCTTCACTCACGCGGCATTGCTGGATCAGGCTTTCGCCCATTGTCCAAAATTCCCCACTGCTGCCTCCCGTAGGAGTCTGGACCGTGTCTCAGTTCCAGTGTGGCTGGTCGTCCTCTCAGACCAGCTACTGATCGATGCCTTGGTAGGCTTTTACCCTACCAACTAGCTAATCAGATATCGGCCGCTCCACGAGCATGAGGTCTTGCGATCCCCCACTTTCATCCGTAGATCGTATGCGGTATTAGCGTAACTTTCGCTACGTTATCCCCCACTCCAGGGTACGTTCCGATATATTACTCACCCGTTCGCCACTCGCCACCAGAGCAAGCTCCGTGCTGCCGTTCGACTTGCATGTGTAAGGCATGCCGCCAGCGTTCAATCTGAGCCAGGATCAAACTCTTCAGTTTAATCTCTGTTACTTTGCCGTTTTACCGGCACCGTCATTGCTGACGGGTCGCTCACTCAAAAAACTGACAGGCTACTTCCGAAGAAGTATCCTATTTCATTATTTCTTGTGAACATTTGATATTTTAAGTTAGACGCCAATCCGAAGATTGACGCTGCACTGACATCAAATGCCCACACTTATCGACTGTTAATTGTTAAAGAACTGTATTCGGTGCTACTTTCGCGCCATCGACAAAGCGTTGTGTTTGTCAGCTGCGAAGAAGGAAGAGTATGAAGCGTTTCGGCTCATTCGTCAACCTTCTTTTTTACCCTGCTTTACTCGGCATTTGCATGCGTCGTTCAGCGAGGGGGCGAATTATAGCCAAGCGACAGCGTGTCCGCAAGAGCCATTTATGGCAAGACGAACGATTTCACCAAGGTCAGCTCGCCGGCGGCCCGCATCGGCACCTGGAAGCTCTGCAGCTTTTCCCGCGGCGTGCCTTCATTGGTGATGATCGACAGGCGGGCGACGGTCAGCATGGCGGTGTTCTCGCCGCTACCGTAGTAATTGACATACGCGTGATAATTGCCCTTCAGGGGTGCCGCGCTGGAAAAGATTTCAGGGCCATAGCCGGTCGTCACGTCCACATCCAGCGCGCCGCCATCTTTCAGGACGCGGTTGCCGTACCAGGCGTGGCCGCCGTCCGGCGTGACCACATGCAGATCAAGATCGGTGCCGGCGCTGTCCCACGACAGCACGATACGCAAGCGCGCTTGCGTCTTGCCCTGGTAGCTGTCGACAAACTGGGTCCGCGCGCGGCTTCTGCCATCGGGCGAGCGCACTTCCACGCTGTTCGAGCCGCTGCCGAAACCATAGGGGCGACCGTAGCTGCCATCCTCCCCCACCTCCATCGGCATCGCCACGCCATTGACCACCAAAGTGGCGGGCTTGCCCTTGACGGCGCCCGCGATACGCCCCCGTATCTGCGCCGTCTCGGCCTGGCCCGGCTGCAGGTTGGCCGACGCGGCGGGATAATTGACCGCTTGCGTATAGTCCTCGCGCGCGCCAGCCGAATTGCGCCAGCCGCCCTTCGGTGCATCGATGGTGACCTGGGCCTGGGCCCAGAGTGGCAACAGCATTAGCGGAATCGAGCAACGGATATAAAAACTCACAGGGCCTCCAGGTTAAGGTCGACGAGCCGGCGGGCCAGCCGCTCGACATATTCTTCGTCCTGGCCGCGCGGATGGCGGCGCAGGCCAAGGTGCAAATATTCATGGGCCAAGGTGATCCGGTCTTCGCGCGTGGCCAGCGGGCGCATGAAGATGCGGTTGCGCGACTGTTCCGAATACGGTGCGCCGCTGGACAGGGCGCAGACCAGCGGCGCTTGCGGCGGCGCCTCGTAGCCGGCCTCGCGCAGCAGCACGCGCTGCCAGCGCGGCACGGATCGCGCCAGCCAATCCTCGTTCTGCGCCAGGCGACGGCAACGCACGCCGGTATTGCCAACGGTGCTCAGCGCGCCGCCCGGATAGGCCGCCGCCAGCAATTCATCATAGTGCTTACCCTGTCTGGCCTGCCGCACCGCCTCGCTCCACGCCATCGTGCCCTCGGACGACTGGTTGCTGTGATAGCGCACGGTGACGCCATCGACGATCAGCTGGTCGGTCCAGCGCGCAATCGCCAGCGCCGCCGGCGTGGCGGGGCTGGTACTGACGCGCTGGGTCGCGCTGCTGTCGGCGATCTGCTGGCAGCCCGCCACGGTCACCGCGTTCTGCTGCAGATACGTGCGCGCGGCAATCGCCAGCGCCTTGGCCGCTTCCGGCTCATTCGCGCTCGCTTCGCGGTCGAGCACGCGCGCCACATATTCATTGACGCCGAAACGGCCGCGCAATTGCGGGCGGCCTCCCTGCTCTTGTACCAGCATCAACTCGCCGCTGCTGCGCAAGGCCAGGCTCTGGCCATTTTCGAACCGAACATGGTAGCGGCCATTCAGCGGGCCGGGCACGGCCACGCCGCGCTCGCCGCGCACGGCACGGATCGGATAGCGCTTGAAGTAATCGACAACCACGCAACCGCCATCGTCGGCCGCACCGACTGGCGGCAGACTGGCGGCCAGCCTGGGCGCCCACTGTTCAAAGACATTGCTGCTGCCGCCTGCGCCGCCAAACCAGATGGGGGTGCCATCGGCCAGCCAGCCGGCCGCGCCGCCAATCCGTTCATCTGCCCGGCGCTGCTCGTGCCAGGAATACGTCTTCACGCGCAGCTGGCTGCCGAACCAACGCGCCGTGCCGGCACCGCGTCCATCGAGCACGACGCGCAACAGCGCCGCCTCGGCGTCCACGCGGCTGGCGGCCGGTATGCTGTCCAACGCGCGCAGCAGGCTGTCCAGCCGTACCAGCCGCCCCGGCGCCAGCTGCGCGGGGTCCGCCAGCCAGGCAAAGTCGCCTGCCGGGGCGCTACCTAAACGGGTGGTCCAGTATTGGCGCCACGGCGCGGCCGTGATCATCAGACGCTTCGGCGAGAAGAAGGGGCCGCAGGACTGCGCCAGCGCCGCATCGTGGCCGATGCTCTGGCCCGCATCGCAGCAATATACTTCTTCCGGATCGCGGCCGCCGCAGCGGTAGTCGGGCATCGCCACCTTGTTATCGCTCGCGTAGACATATACGAACAGCTTCCACAGGCTGGCCAGCGGCACTTGCCGCGCGCCGTCAAACGGCGGCGGCGCTGCGCCGCCCTGGCGCAGCTGGCGCACCTCCATCTTGCCGTCGCGCCACCAGGCCACGTCCAATGAAGCCGACCAGGCAGGCATGGCCAGCAGCGTGGCCGCCATCAATGCTGGACGCACAAAACGCATCACTCGACCTTCAACGCGCGCGTGCTCTTGCCGCCGCCCTCGAGCGCTTTCTGCTCCGGCTGGTACATGCGGTAAAAGCGCGCCGGCGGCAGCACATAACTGCCCTTCTGCGCAAAGCGCAGCAAATGGCGCACGGTCACGGCGCCTTCCAACGGCTCGATCGGCACGGCATAACCGTCGCGGCGCTCCGTGTGACGCGCGCGTTCCAGCGCGGCCGGCTTGTCGCCCGCCATGACCATGCCCCAGGTCGTCGATTCCACCATGGCACCGGGCGGCAGCGCCACTTCCAGCAAGCCAAAGCGGTGCTTCGCACCCGGTGCCGCTTTCAAGGTGATTTCATCGAGGTACAGCGCGTCCGTGCTGAGCGCCTCGCCCGGCTTGACCAGCTCCGTCGTGTAGCCGCCCTTACCCGCCTTCATGCGCAGGATGCGCCTTTCGACGGTGACCGGCAAGGTCTGCGCTTCGGCGGCATAGCTGTCGTACTGCACCACAGCCACCGTGCCGGCCGGCGCCGGGGCGGCGAGACGCAGTTTGTCAGGCATGCCCTTGGCGTCAAGCCAACGCCACAACGGCTGGCCGCTGCGGCTGTCGCGTTTTTGCCAGGCGCCGTCCAGCGCGACGGCCGGCCCCTTGCCGAACGATACGCCGCCCAGCTTCTTCTGCACCCATATCAACGTCATCGCGCGGTCCAGGGTCGGCATCTCGGCGCGCACGCCGGCCAGCACCGCGTCCGCCTGCGATGGCGGTATTTCGCCGGCCAGCATCAGCAAGGCTTGCGCCACCGGCGCTTTGGACTCGCGCAACACCTGCCAGGCGCTGGCTACTTGCAGTTGCAGCCCATGCGGCAAGGCGACGCCATTCTGGCTGGCGACCAGCGCCACCAGGCCAAGGCTCATCGCTTGCGCTTCGCGATCAAGGGCTCCGCCCAGCAGCAGGCTGCTACTGTCGCCCGCCTGGCGCGGCTTGCCGCCCAGGACGGCGATGGCGCTGTCGTCGACCAGGCCCGCTGCCAATGTCTGCGTGGGCAAGCCCATCTCGCGCGCCATCCACAGCACCAGCGCGCGGTCGCCCATCGCATCCTTCAAGCCATGCTCGCTGTAGACGGCCAGCAGCTTGTTCCAGTGCTCGGGCGGCAGTTCGATGTGCAGCGCGCGCGCCGCGTACCAGTCGGCGTAATAAGCGTACGCCGTCATCAGCGCATTGCCGGCCGTGGCATTGCCCCACCAGCCGAAGACGGCATTCGGACCGGCCATCGAGACCAGGCGCAGGCGCTGCGCCGTGAGCAGCGTTTGCAGGGCGCCGGCGTCCGGCCCCAGGCTTTGCGTGGCCAGCGCCAGCGGAATCAAACGGCTCGCCGTCTGCTCGACGCAGCCATACGGATAATCGATCAGGTCGTCGGCAATGCGCGCGAACTGGCTGGCTGCTCCTTGAGCGAACGAGACGCGGAGATTGCGCGCGTCGGCCGGCAGCTTGAGCGGCATATCACCGGTCGCGCCATCGAGCGGCAGCACCAGCGAACGCGGGCTGCTCCAGGCGGCGGGCAGGGTTTGCATGGCCGCCTCCAACGCGTCGACCAGCTTGCCGTTCTGTTTCAGCTCCAGGCGCAGCGGCACGCTAGCGCCTGCAGCGAGCGGGAACTCGACGTAGTTGACGCCCGGTTTGGCGGACAGCTTTTCCGTCTTCGGCTGCGCCCCGCCCGAGAGGACGACGTCGAGCGCCTGCTCCTTGCCCGTCTGGTTGAACACGGCCACCGAGGCGCGCGGCGCATCGCCGGCACGCATCCAGTCGGGCGCCGTCCACTTGGCATAGAAGTTTTTGTCGGAACGCAGATAGGCGGTGCGCTGGCCCACGCGCCCCTGCTCATCCATCGCGCGGCCGGTGATCCTCCAGCGGGTCAGCGCGTCAGGCATGGTGAAGCTCACGCGCGCATTGCCATTGGCGTCGGTCTTCAACGACGGCGCCCAGTAGGCCGTATCGATATTGTCGCGGCGCGGGCGTTCAAGCACCTTGACGCCGCGCTCGTTGTAGTTGTGGCGCGCGGGCGTACCGGCCGTGCGGCCCTGCGCCATGTCGTAGCTGATGAAGGACAGGCTGGCCGTGGTGCGCACGTTGTTGCGGCGCGGATGGTAGAAGAAGTCGCCGATGTCGGGCGCTATTTCCGGCTGCAGCACATAGATCATTTCATCGACCACGCCCAGCGCCACCAGGGTGCTCAAGGGCTTGCCGTCCAGCGTGGCCTTGACGTCCAGCGTGACCTTTTCGCCGGGCTGGTAGACCTCCTTGTCGCTCTTGAACTGCAGCGCGATGCGCGGCTCGATCACTTGCAGGCCGGCGTTCTCGAACACGAAATCGCCATTGCGCGTGTACGCCACCGAGAACGTCATGTTCGGGCCATGCTCTTCTTTTACCGGGATGCGCACTCTCCACTGGCGCGGCGCCACGCGCTTCGCCTGGTACCAATCAGCGGCGCCGGCCATCAAGCCATGGTGTTCGACCTTGTCGCGCTCGAGCGTCAGCAGGGCCTGGTCGACCTTGTCGGAGAAGGTGATCAAGGCCTCGGCCGTGTCGCCCGGACGGTAGCGGGCGCGGTCCAGCACGATCTCGATGCTGCCCGGCGTCGTCTGCACGCCGTCACCCGACACCCAGTGGCTGGCGGCGGCCAGCAGGTTGCCCCGTTCGTCGCGCAGCGCCAGCTGATACGAGCCGGAGACCGGGAATGTCACGTCCCAGCCCTTGGCAGCCGGATCGAAGGCGCCTTCGGTCTTGCTCTGTTTTTCCAGCTGCACCATCTCCCAGCGCACGGGCTTCGCCGCGCCCTGGCCATCGGCCAGCAAATCGAAATGCACGTTTTGTCCCGGATCGGAAAACTGGCGCACGGCTTTCAGCTGGTAGCTGCTGCTCGAGCGCTCTATCATCAGCTCGCGCGTCGTCTTGACGCGGTAGGCCGCGCCATCGGTTGCCAGCACGGTCAAGATGTAGCGCGACGGATCGGCGGCGGGCGGCAAGGTGAAGTCCACATTGCCGCTGCCGTCGCTCGTCACTTCCTCGGTCTTCAAGGCCACCGGGAACAGGCCGCTGTAGCGCAGCTCCCCCTCGACCATGGTGTTTTGCTGGCCGCGCAAGGACAAGGTCATCTTCGCGTTTTTTACGGGTTTGCCATCGGGGTAGCGCAGCGCGATGCTGCCTTTGACCGCCTCGCCCGTCTTGAATTCCGGTTTCGATGGCTGGACGTTGATTTCAAAATGCGGCTTGACGTATTCGGCCACGCGGAAGGCCGCGCCATACACGCCATCCTTGTAATTGAAGCGCAGTTCATAGCCGCCGGCGGTGGCTTCCGTGGGCAGGCGGAAGCGCGTGTCGGCACCCGTATCGCCGGACAGCTGCAGCGTTTGCGTCAGCAGCGGCGTGCCGTTCGGATTGAGCACGCTCAAGCTGATCGGTGCAGCGCTTGCTGCCTGCGAGGCGCGCGCCGAGGTGAATTCGCGGCCCAGGAACTTGACGTTGACCTCGTCGCCAGGACGGTACAGGGGCCGGTCGGTCACCGCATAAATCTTGGTGTTATAGATTTCGCTGTCATAGTAAAAATTCTCGGACACGAACACGCCGCCGGCGCCGTCCTGGCCCAGCACATACGTGTGTTCAGGGCTGCCGCGTTCGAGCGAGGCGACGCCGTCTGCGCCGGTGACAGCCGACTGCAGCACGCCGGTACCGTCCGTCCACGCCACGCTGGCGCCGGCCACGGCGGCGCTGTTGTCGCGCCGCGCCGTCCATACCAGCATCTGGCCGGAAGAGACCTTGGTGACGGCCACCGTGTCCGACACGAACACCAGGGTGGTGGCGCGGTGCTCGCCGATGATCGCTTCGACCAGGTACAGGCCCGGCTTGCGTTTGCCCAGCGGGATCATCACGTTGCCGGCGCCAGCGACGATGAAGTCGCTGCTCGATCCATCGAGCTTGACGCCTTTCGGCGGCGCGATGGCCTTGGCCTGCCAGATCGGATAGCGGAAGCTGTCGACCAGCTCCATGCCCTTGATCGGCTTGTACTGCGGATGATTGGCGAACACGGTCGGCTTGCGGATCGCGTCCTTCGTCGCCAGTTGCGGCTGTTCTTTCGTGACCGCGAGGCGCGCTTCGCCGGAAAACAGCTTGCGCCAGGCCAGGCGCGACTGCTTCCACCAGCTACCCCACAGAAAGCTCAAGGTATTGGCCAGGCCCTCGCCCTGGTAATTGCCCTCGACCTGGATGCGGTGCAGATTACGCTGCTTTTTCAGGAATTCCATCGGCTCGGGCACGCGGTAGACGATGATGTCGGCGCCCGAATACGCTTCCAGGTTCATGCGCCCCATGTCGCGCCCGGGCACCTCGAGCCGCACGCGCGCTTCATCCAGACTGCCGTAGCTGGCGTCGGACAGCAAAAAGAAGGGCTCGCCCTTGAAGGTGCTGTAGTTGCTCGGTTCGCGCTGCTGCGCAGAGGCGCCGCCAATGAGGACCAAGGCCAGCAGGCTGGCAAGGAACAGCTTCATGACAAAAATCGGCTTCATGATAAAAACGCCAGCCGGAACACGCCGGCGAAATTCGGATTGTTGACCACAGGTTGCCACCGCGTGTCCTTCCAGCTCGTGAGTTCTTTGATATCGACGGTCCGCAGACCATTGTCGTCGGGGGTGACGGTGCCGGTGTGATAGGCGATGCGCGCGCCCATCCAGACCATCAGGTGCTGTTCGTCGCCCTGGTCGAAAAACAGCAGGTCGCCGGGCAGTGCCTGGCTGATCTCGCGGGCGACGAAGCGGCTGTTGTGCTGCACCAGCGCCAGCGCCGTGACGAAGTGGCCGACCTTGCCATCCGTCTGCACCCAGCGGTTGCGCAGGGCTGCCTGGTTCGCGTCCAGTTCCAGCTCGGGCGGCAAGCGCCGGTCGCTGGCGATGCCGTTCGCGTGCAGCCATTTCGCGTCATGCACGGTGAGCGCTTCGTTGACGGCAAAGCGCACCAGGCCGGCGCAATCGCGGTGCGTCCAGCGCGGCGACGGTCCCCGTTCGATCTGCGCGTTGACGATGCGCAGCATCCAGGCCTGAAACGCGCGGCTCTGGGCTTGCGACAGCTGCACTTGCCCCCCGGCGGCCGCGTGCAGTGCCCAAGCGGGTGCGGCGACAGCAGCGACGCACACCGCCAGCGCAGCGCGCCGTCCATGCGACACCGTCATCGCGCCGTCTCCTGCCATTCCAGCGTTTCCCACGACGTGCCGCTGGCTGGCTGCCGCTTGAGCACCATGCGCAGCGGCGGATATTTTTTCAGGGCGTTCAGGCGCGGCACCAGGTGTTCGTTGGCGGCCGCGCGCAAGACCGGTTCGTTATTCGCAGGCAGGGTATCAAAGGCTTCCAGCTGGATCAGGCGGGCCAGCGAGGCCGGCGCGATCAGGCCGATCGTGTGCGCGCCATCGGGCAGCAGGTCGCTGGCGGCCGGTGCCTGCTTGCGGCGCACGGCCAGCACCTGGTCCACCAGCTTGCCGTCGGCCGAGAAGACAACCGTATTGCCGGCCACGGCCAGCGCCGGCGTGGACTGACCGAGGGCCGTGGCGACGCCGCGCTCCCAGCGAACGAACTCACCTTTAGCATCCTTGCCCGTGGTCTTGCGCACGGGGTCCTTGCCGCCGATGGCCGCCGCGAACAGGCTGCCATAGACAGCGTCGTCGCCGGCCTGCGCACTGCGCGTGGCGACAAACACGGGCGTATGCAGGCGCGAACTGCCGTACCAGCAGGCGGCGGCGGGGCCTTGCAAGTGCCCGGCCAGCGGCACCACCGGCTCCGATGTCTTGCTGCCCAGGCGCTTGAGCACGGGCTGCAGCGCGGCCCAGTCCACCGGCACGCTGAAACAGGCGCTGGGATTATGCGGCAGCTGCGGCCACAGGGCGCTGCTATCATACGCACCGTTTTTCAGTTTATCGGCATTGAGCAGCACCTTCGATTGCCAGGCGCCCTGTTGAAAATCGAAGCGCAGCGCTTCGAGCGAGCCAAAGAAGGGCTGGTAGCCGAACGACAGGAAGTCGGCCTTGACGGCGATGCTGTGGCCCTCGGGCGCGGCTGGATCGAGATGAAATTGCGCATGAAAGACGTTTTGTTTCGCCGGCTCCGGCGCCAGCAGGCTGGCCACGGTTTTCTCGGCCGTGCCATCGCCATCCTTGCCGTCGCTGCCGCCGTACAGCATGCCGGGATGGGACAGGATGACCAGGCGCTGGCCGTGCGCGGCGAACAGCAAGGTGCGCTGGTAGGCATAGTTCAGCGCATACACGGGCACTTGGCCGCCATCGACGCGCAAGCTGCCGGCCACGCGCATCTGCGTATCCTTCAAGGCGATCTTGCCCGCTTCCTCGAGCAGGCGCGTCAGCTGGCTGCGCGAGACGGCGATGGCGAAATGCTTGAGCGAGCCGTCGGCATCGCGCCACAGGGCCACTTCCGCCGGCTGGTCCAGCACCATGCGCAGCAGCTGGTCGCCCCAGCCCAGTTCATGCTCATAGGCGATGCGGCGCAGGCTGCCCTTCAGGCCCAGCCGGTCTTCGCTCTGCTCGTAATAGAACAGGAAATCCTCGCGCAGCACGTCGCGCGCCAGCGGCACCGTCAGCAGGTCGCGCGGCAAGGCCGACAGGCTTTTCGTGCGGACCAGCGCGTCGGGCCGCGATAAATCCAGCTTCAGGCCGTTGACCGGCCCCAGCGTGCCCCAGCCGAACACCCGGTAACCGACCAGCGCGGCCGCCACCAGCGCCACGCCGGCCAGTGCCCCGACCAGGACTTTTTTATTGAGTACTTTTTTCGCCAGCACCTTGTATCCCTTTTAGCCTGCCGCAGCATTGACAAGTTAGTAATTGTTGACAAATGGTAACATGGCATTGGCAGCCGCAGCGCACAGCTGACGCGACAGCGTAAAATAGCGGATTCGCCGTTTCCATCGTCTCCCATGACCATCCTGCTCTCCACCCTGAACGCCCGCTATACCCACGCCTCGCTGGGATTGCGCTATCTGCTGGCCAATATGGGCCCGCTGCAGGCGCAGACGCGGCTGCAGGAATTCGTCATCGGCACCAAGACGACGGAACTGGTCGAGCGCATCCTCGTCAACAAGCCCCGTATCATCGGTTTTGGCGTCTACATCTGGAACGTCGAGGAAACGACGAAACTGGTGGCCATGCTCAAGCGCGTGGCGCCCGAAGTCATCATCGTGCTGGGCGGGCCGGAAGTGTCGCATGAGGCGGGCGAGCAGGAAATCGTCAAACTGGCCGATTACCTGATCACGGGCTGGGGCGATGTCACCTTTCCCAAGCTGTGCGGCGAGATCCTCAACGGCCCGAAGCCGCTGATGAAGATCCATGCGGGCGTGCAAGCGCCGCTGGCGGAACTGCAGCTGCCCTACTCCTTGTATACAGACGACGATATCCGCCACCGCACGATTTACGTGGAAGCGTCGCGCGGCTGCCCGTTCAAGTGCGAATTCTGCCTGTCGGCGCTGGACAAGACGGCCTGGCCCTTCGCCCTGGAGAACTTCCTGGCCGAGATGGAGTCGCTGCATGCGCGCGGCGCGCGCCTGTTCAAGTTCGTCGACCGCACCTTCAACCTGAACATCAAGACCAGTTTGAAGATCATGCAGTTCTTCTTAGATAAGATCGAGGCGAATCCGGACGATCCCATCTACGCCCACTTCGAGCTGGTGCCCGACCACTTGCCCGACGCCTTGAAAGAAGGCATCAGCAAATTCCCGCCCGGCGCGCTGCAGTTCGAGATCGGCATCCAGAGTTTCAATCCGGACGTGCAATCGCTGGTCAGCCGCAAGCAGGACAACCAAAAGGCGGCCGACAACATCCGCTGGCTGTGCGAAGAATCGAACGCCCACTTGCATGTGGACCTGATCGCCGGCTTGCCGGGCGAGGATGAAGCGAGCTTCGCGGCCGGCTTCAACAAGCTGGTGGCCCTGAAACCGCATGAAATCCAGTTCGGCATCTTGAAGCGGCTGCGCGGCACGCCCATCATCCGGCATACGGAAAACTATGGCATGGTGTTCGACCCGCACCCGCCGTACACCATCCTGGCCAATAAACAGCTCGATTTCATGAGCATGCAGCGCCTCGTGCGCTTCGCCCGCTACTGGGACCTGGTGGCCAACTCGGGCCGCTTCGCCAATACCGTGCAATGGATGCTGGGCGATGCGCCGTTTGAAAACTTCATGGACTTTTCGAACTGGCTGTACGCCCACACGGACGCCACCCACCGCATCGCCATGGAACGCCTGGCCAAGCTGGTGGCGCAATGGCTGCAGACGCGCGGCATGAGCGCGGCCGAGGCCAACGCCCTGCTGGCCAGCGACTATGCGGGCGGCGCGCAGGCGGCCGCACATGCCAAGCCAAGCGAAGTGAGTACTAGCAACGCCAAGGTGCGCCCGGACGTCGCCCTGCCGCAGCGGCAGGCGCGCCACCTGGCGTCCTGAGGGGCGGGCGATTGAACAGCGGTGGCGGTCTGCGCCATTCTCCCTTAAACTGGCACGATGCCGACTGTACAATCGCCGAAACTGACCCTCTCCCAGACCAGCTCCCAACAGGGAGCCCTTGTCACTGCCAGCGGCACCTGGCAGGTGCACGCGCTGGCGCATGACAATGCCATCAAGGCCATCGAGGCCCAGCTCAAGCCCCTGCAGGGCGATGCCAAGGCGCAATGGGATTTGTCGGCCATCGACAGCATGGACCATATCGGCGCCCAGCTGTTCTGGAATGCCTGGGGCAAGCAGCGCCCCGCGCAACTGACCCTGGCGCCGTCGCAGGAAGAGTTTTTCCGGCGCATCGAAGAGACGGGGCCGCTGCAAACGCCGCCCTCGCGCGCCAACCGCCTCACGCCCGTGATGAAGCTGGGCATGGCCATTTTGCTGTTTTTCGAACATTTGAAGGGCTTTATTGCCCTTGTCGGCCAGGTGACGCAGGATATCGGCCGCTTCGCGCGCCATCCCATGCGCGGGCCGTGGCGTGAAATTTCCGCCAATATCTTCCATGCGGGCTTCCAGGCGCTGGGCATCACGGCCCTGGTCGGCTTTCTGATCGGCGTCGTGCTGTCCTATCTTTCTGCGCAGCAACTGCGCGCCTTTGGCGGCGATATCTACCTGGTCAACCTGCTGGGCATGAGCGTCATCCGCGAACTGGGGCCGCTCCTGGCTGCCATTCTCGTGGCCGGCCGCTCCGGCTCGTCCATCACGGCGCAGCTGGGCGTCATGCGCGTCACGGAAGAGCTCGACGCCATGCTGGTGATGGGCATTTCGCACGGTTTCCGCCTGATCATGCCGAAAGTGCTGGCGCTGGCCATTTCCATGCCCCTGCTCGTCATCTGGACGGATACGGCCGCGCTGATCGGCGGCATGGTGGCGGCCAAGGTGGAACTGAACCTGTCGGCGCGCTACTTCATCCAGAAGCTGCCCGATGCCGTGCCGCTGGCCAACTACATGATCGGCCTGGGCAAGGGCGTGATCTTCGGCATGCTGATCGCCCTCGTCTCCTGCCACTTCGGCCTGCGCATCAAGGCCAATACGGAAAGCCTGGGGCGCGGCACCACCACCGCCGTCGTCACGGCCATCACCGTGGTGATCCTGGCCGACGCCGTGTTCGCCATCGTCTTCAATGGAGTGGGCTACTGATGGCGAACGACACCGATATCGCCTGCAAGGCGAGCGAGGGCCAGAACGGCCAGTTCGATCTGCATGGCGACGCGCCCGTGGTGGAAATCACCAATCTGTGGACCAAGTTCGGCCGCACCGTCGTGCACCAGGACTTGAACCTGGAAATCGAGCGGGGCGAAATCCTTTCCATCGTGGGCGGTTCCGGCACGGGCAAGACGGTGCTGCTGCGCCAGATGCTGGGCCTGGAACATCCGGCGCGCGGCTGCGTCAAAGTCTTTGGCGAAGATATCAACAAGGCAAGTTCCGACCAGCTGCAGCAGTTGCGCAACCACTGGGGCATGCTGTTCCAGCAAGGCGCGCTGTATTCGGCCCTGACCGTGTTCGACAACGTGGCCCAGCCCATGCGCGAATTGCGCGTGCTGCCCGAAGCGCTGGTGCACGACGCGGTATTATTAAAGATGAACATGGTGGGCCTGGGTCCGGAACATGCGCTGAAAATGCCGTCGGACTTGTCTGGCGGCATGATCAAGCGCGTGGCCCTGGCGCGTGCCCTGGCGCTGGAACCGAAGCTGCTGTTCCTCGACGAACCGACGGCGGGCCTGGACCCGGACTTGTCGGAAAGTTTTGTCGCCCTGATCCAGTCGCTGCACCGCGAACTGGGCTTGACGGTGGTCATGGTCACGCATGACCTCGACACTTTGTTCGCCCTGTCCACGCGTATCGCCGTGCTGGCGGAAAAACACGTGATCGCCATCGGCCCCACGCGCGAGGTGATCGAAGTGGACCACCCGTTCATCAAGCAATTTTTCCTCGGCGACCGCGGCAAGCGCGCGCTGGCCGTCCTCGATGAAAAACAGGCGGCGGACAAGGCGGCGCAGCCAGGCGACGACGCCGGCACAGACAAGAAAGCGGAGAAGTAATGGAAAACAGATCACATGCCCTGATGACGGGATTTTTTACACTGACCTTGCTGGTGGCCGCCATCCTGTTCGGCGTCTGGTTCAACCGCGACCGCGTGGAAAGAGTCCCGTATTTGCTCGCCACCACCCTGTCCGTGCCGGGCCTGAACCCGCAGGCGACCGTGCGCTACCGGGGCCTAGAAGTGGGCAAGGTCGACGCCATCGACTTCGACACGCAAAAGGCGGGGCAAATCCTCGTGCACATCAGCGTGGCGCCCGATACCCCCGTCACGAATACCACCTTTGCCACCCTGGGCTACCAGGGCGTGACGGGCATCGCCTACATCCAGCTCGACGACGAGCACGTGGGCTCGACACTGCTGGGCACCAGCAAGGACAAGCCGTCGCTGATCCCCCTGCGCGCGGGCTTGCTCGACCAGCTGGAAAAACGGGGCAAGCGCATCCTCGACCAGGCCGAGCAGATCACCAATAAAGTGAATAATTTGCTCAGCCCCGACAACCAGGCGGCCATGCTGGGCGCCTTCACTGAAGTGGGCAAGGCGGCCAAGGCCTTTGGCGCCATCCCGCAGCAGCTGGAACCGACCCTGACGCAATTGCCGCAACTGACGGAACAGACGCGGCAAACCTTGACGGCCGTCAGCACGGCCAGCAAGAACGTGTCGGACCTGACGGCCACGTGGAAAAAGCTCGGCAGCGACATCCAGGCGCCCGGCGGCGTGCTCGACAAGGTCAATGGCACGGTCGACCGGGTCGGCAATTCCGTGGAAACGGTGGCCAATGGCGTGTCCCTGGAAGTCTTGCCGCAGGTAATCGAGCTGAGCGGCGAGGCGCGCTCCTCGATGCGCGCCCTGAAAACCACCATGAGCACGCTCAATGAACAGCCGCAGAGCATCCTGTTCGGCGCCCCAGACATCCCGCCCGGCCCGGGCGAGCCCGGTTTTTCGGCGCCCGGCAAATAAGGAGAACACCGCATGCCTATTCCTCGCCATCTCACCGCACTCATCGTCGCCGGCGCTTTTTTGCTGGGCGGCTGCGCCAGCCGCGGCCCCGTGCCCACGTTCTATGATTTCGGCCCGGCCGCACCGCAGGCAGCGGCACCGGCTGCCGCGCCAGCCGTGCCCGTGCTGGTGATCGCCGACGCCAACGGCCCTTCGTGGCTGGACAGCCAGCGCATGTATTACCGCCTGCTGTACGCCGATGCGCAGCAATCGCGGCCGTACGCCTACAACCGCTGGAACACGCCGCCGCTGCAACTGCTGAGCCAGCGCCTGAAAACGCGCGTGGCGCAAAGCGGCGTGAAAGTGCTGTCGACCACGGACGCGGCCGCCGGCATCCCGCTGCTGCGCATCGACGTCGATGATTTTTCGCAAGCGTTTGACACGCAGACGCAAAGCAGCGGCCATGTGTCGCTGCGCGCCTCGCTGTTCCGCGGCCACCGCCTGATCGACCAGAAAACCTTCAGCCGTAGCGGTCCGGCCGGCAGCGCCGATGCGCAAGGCGGCGCGCAGGCGCTGGCGGCGGCCTCGGATGCCATCGCCGCCGACCTGCTCACCTGGCTGGGCACGCTGAATATTCCGAAAGAATGACCGACCCCGCATCCCCCGCCAGCCCGGCGGCGCCGCTGCCGCCCGTCCGTTCCTCGCCCGTGTCGCGCGCGACCCTGCTCGCCTACGTCTTCCTGATCGTCTACGCGAGCTGGTTTCCGTTCACGGGCTGGCACAGCAATGGCCTGTCGCCGCTGACTTTCCTGGAAAACACGCGCATGCCCCGTTACTGGACGGGCTTCGATGTCGGCGTGAATATCGTCGGCTACATCCCGCTGGGCGCGCTGATCGTGTATTCGCTGTTTCCAAGGATCACGGGTTTCTTTGCCGTTATCGTCGCCAGCCTGTGCGGCATGTTGATTTCCGGCAGTATGGAAGCCGTGCAAACCTATCTGCCCAGCCGCGTATCGTCGAATCTCGATTTCTATACGAATGCGGCCGGCTGCTGCATCGGTTCCATCATCGGCGCCCTGACGGCGCGCAAGCTGCTCGACCACAGCCATTTGTACCGCTTGCGCCAGCGCTGGTTTGCCCAGCACGCCAGCCAGGGCCTGGTGCTGGTGGCCCTGTGGCCGCTGGCGCAGATTTATCCGCAAGGCTATCTGTTCGGCCTGGGCCAGCTGCTGCCCATCCTGTCGGACTGGCTGTCGCAGCTGGCGGGCGTCGACATCGACCTGGCCACGTATCTGCGTCCCGACGTGGTCTTAACGGTTGAGCAATATTGGCTTTCGGAAACCATCATCACGGCTTGCGGCATGACGGGCGCCGTGCTCACCTTGCTGTGCCTGCTGCGCCGCGCCGCGCCGCGCGCCATCCTGATGCTGACCCTGATCGCCGCCGCCCTGACCGTGCGTTCGATGGCCAGCGCGCTGCTGTTTTCACCGGAAAACGCCTTCGTCTGGATCACGCCGGGCGCCCAGGGCGGCTTCTTGATCGGCCTGATCATGCTGGGCGGCCTGGCCTTCGCGCCGCATGTGGCGCAGCGCCGCATCGCGGCCGCCACCTTGCTGCTGAGCCTGGTGATGGTGAATACGACGCCGATCAACCCGTATTTCATGTCAACCTTGCAAGGCTGGGTACAAGGCAAGTTCCTGAACTTTAATGGCGCGGCGCAATTTCTCGCCTTGCTGTGGCCCTTCGTGGCCCTGTGGTTCCTGTGCCTGCCCTCGCACCGCCTGAACCGGCAGGACGATGTGCAGCGCCAGCGTCGCGAAGACCACCCATAAGCGCTATCATGGCGCATTGATGAATCAGCAGGAGCATAGTATGAGCGACGCACCGTATTTTGAACGCCACGTTTTTTTCTGCATGAACAAACGTGAAGACGGCCGCAACAGCTGCGGCGACCATGGCGCGGAAGCGGCGCAAAAGCATTGCAAGCGCCGCATCAAGGAACTCGACATGAACGGCGCGGGCAAGATCCGCATCAACCAGGCCGGCTGCATGGACCGCTGCGAGGAAGGCCCGCTGCTGGTGATCTACCCGGAAGCGACCTGGTACACCTATGTCGACACCAGCGATATCGATGAAATCATCGATACCCACCTGGTGGGTGGAAAAATAGTCGAGCGCCTGAAGATTTAATGCCAATTTAAGAGATAGCCACCAGTATGAGCATCATGAACAGAAACTCGGAAAAATTTACCCTCGCCGGCCATGCAGGCAGCATGGAAGGCTTGCTCGATTTCCCGGCAGACACTCCGCGCGGCATCGCCCTCGTTGCCCATCCGCACCCGCTGTACGGCGGCACGATGGATAACAAGGTCACGCAAACCCTGGCGCGCGCGTTTGTCGCCCTCGGTTACGTGGTGGCGCGCATCAACTTCCGCGGCGTGGGCGCCTCCGAAGGCGTACATGACCATGGCGCGGGCGAGACGGACGACATGCAACTGTTATACGAACACATGGTCGGCCTGTACCCGGGCTTGCCCGTGGCCTTGTCCGGCTTCTCGTTCGGCACCTACGTGCAATCGAAACTGCAGGAACGCCTGGCCGCCGCCGGCACGCCCGCCGAGCGCCTGGCGCTGATCGGCAGCGCGGCCGGCAAATGGGCCATGGCCGACATTCCGGCCGACACCATTTTGATCCACGGCGAACTGGACGACACGATTCCCCTGTCCGCCGTCTTCGACTGGGCCCGTCCACAAGACATTCCCGTGATCGTAATCCCCGGCGCCGACCACTTTTTCCACCGCAAGCTCAACCACATCAAGAACCTCGTGATTGCGCTGTGGCATGGTGACAAACCCGCAATCGCAGCAGATGATCATTGAAGTGTGGGCTTACTAGCGCCTCCACGGCTATAATTGATCCGTTTTTTCCACGCGGCCACGTACGCAGCAACTGCGTGGCCCTCAGCCTTCATCTTTTTCGCAGACCAGCCTCCATGAAAAAACTTTTAGCGGCACTGGCCTCCAGTGTACTTTTCCTATCCGCCGCCTACGCGCAAACCGTTCCAGCCCCAACCATCGCCGCCAAGTCCTGGCTGCTGCTTGACGCCACCAGTGGCCAGATCATTGCTTCGCAAGATCCGGACGCGCGCATCGAGCCGGCCTCGTTGACCAAGATCATGACGGCCTACCTGACGTTTGCCGCCATCCGCGAAAAGAAGCTGGCGCTGGACCAGAAAGTGAACGTGTCCGTGCGCGCATGGAAAGTCGATTCGAGCAGCTCGAAGATGTTCATCGACCCGGCCACGCCCGTGTCGATCGACGACTTGCTGCACGGCCTGATGATTCAATCGGGTAACGACGCTGCCGTGGCACTGGCCGAAGCCGTCGCCGGCGATGAAGGCACCTTCGTCGTGCTGATGAACCGCGAAGCCCAGCGCATGGGTCTGAAAAACACGCGTTTTGCCAATCCGCATGGCTTGCCTAGCCCCGAGAACTATTCCACGGCGCAAGACTTGTCCGTGCTGGCCAAGCGCGTGATCGCCGACTATCCGGAATTCTACAAAATCGATTCCATCAAAAGTTTTACCTACAACAAGATCACCCAGCCTAACCGCAACCGCCTGCTGTGGCTGGACCCGACCGTCGACGGCATGAAGACGGGCCACACGGAAGCGGCCGGCTATTGCATGATCGCCTCGGCCCGCCGTCCGGGCGGCACCGGCGAGCGCCGTTTGATCTCCGTGGTGCTGGGCACCTCGTCCGACCAGGCCCGCACGCAGGAAAGCCAGAAGCTGCTGAACTGGGGCTTCCAGAACTTCGATACGGTCAAGCTGTACTCGAAAGGCCAGGCCGTGGCCACGCCGGAAGTGTGGAAGGGCTCGAAAGGCACCGTGAAAATCGGTTTCGCCCGCGATGTGCTCGTCACCGTACCAAAAGGCACGGCGGCCAAGATGAAACCTGTGCTGGAACGCAAGGACCCGCTGGTGGCGCCATTGGCTGAAAACGCCCCTGTCGGCAAGCTGAAAATGATGGTCGACGACAAGGTCCTGCTGGAACTGCCTGTCGTGGCGCTGGAACCGATCAACCAGGCAACGATCTTCGGCCGCGCCTGGGATTCGATGCGCCTGTGGATGAAATAAGCCGTCAGCATTCCCCATAAAAAATGCCCGCAGATGCTGCGGGCATTTTTTTCGTCTTGCGTTACGTCAGCTTACTTCGCAGGCGCATCCTTCAGGTGCGGCGCACGCGGCACGGGCGGGAACGTACCGTGACGGCCTGCCGCAAACGTCGCTTCCGTCTGCGACGCTTGCACCGGCACGGACAGCTTGCGCACCTTGGCCACCTGCGCCGCCGTCACGGGCGTGCCGCGGTTGCCCCAGCTGGTCTGGATGAAGGTCACCACTTGCGCAGTTTGCTCATCATTGAAGATGTCGGCATACGGCGCCATCGTCAGCGCCGACGGCGCCGTGCGCGTGGCCGGCACGGCGCCGCCCGACAGCACGATATTGATGGCCGAGGTCGGATCGTTGGTCTGCAGCACGGCGTTACCGGCCAGCGCAGGGAAAGCCTTGTCGTAGCCCTTGCCGTCGGAACGGTGGCAACCGGCGCAGCGGTCCAGGTACAGTTGCGCGCCCTTGGAATTGACGATGCCGCTGAACAACTGCTTGCCCAGCTTGTCGTCCGCCACGAAAGCGGGCGTGACCGGGTTCGACGGCGGCAACGATTTCAGGTATTTCGCCATCGCCGCCAGGTCGCCATCCGTCATGTGCTGCATGGAATGGGCCACCACGTCGTTCATGGCGCCAAACGAGGCCGTGTGGCTGTTGCGGCCCGTCTTCAGGAATTCGGCGATCTCGGCTGCGCTCCAGCGCGCCAGGCCGCCGCCATGTTCATTGCGCAGCGAAGGCACGGACCAGCCGTCGATCACGCCGCCACCGGCCAGGAAGGTGGTGTTGCCCTCATCCGTCAGCGATTTTTCCTGCATTCCCACGCCGCGCGCCGTGTGGCAGGCGCCGCAGTGGCCCAGGCCCTGCACCAGGTAGGCGCCGCGCAGCAATTGCGCATCGCCCGTGACCGGCGTTTTATACGGCTGCGGCGTGGGGGCAAACGCCCAGCGCCAGATGGTCAGCGGGAAACGCATCGACAGGGGCCATGGAATGTCCGCCGCCTTGTTCGGCGTCGGGTCCGCCTTCACGCCATGCATGAAGTAGGCGTACAGCGCCTGCATGTCCGCTTCGCTCAGGCGCGAGTATGACGGATACGGCATGGCCGGATACACGGTGTAGCCGTGTTTCGTCACGCCGGTGCGCATCAGCTTGTCGAAATCGGCAAAGCTCCAGTCGCCGATACCGGCCTTTTTATCGGGCGTGATGTTGGTGGAATACACCTTGCCGATCGGCGTTTCCATGCCGAGGCCGCCGGCGAACGGTTTACCCTGCATGCCGGCCGTGTGGCAGGCGATGCAGTCGCCGGCGCGGGCCAGGTATTCGCCCTGGCGTATCAGCTGGGCGTTCGGGACGGTGGCGGCCGTGGTGGCAGACAGGACGGTGCTGGGGGTACTGGCGGCGAGCGCCAGCAGCAGCGCGCCCACGGTATGGGTGAATGTGTTGTTCATCTTCTTGTTCTTTATCAAGCGACCAGGGGACGGGGATCTTTCAGGTATTGCTCGCGGATGGCCTTGGCCGACCAGTAGGTCAGCGCGCAAGCGAGGCCCGTCGGGTTGTAGCCGATGCCGACCGGGAACACGCTGGAGCCGACGGCAAACACGTTGTGCACGTCCCAGCTTTGCAGGTAGCGGTTGACGACGCTGGTCTTGCGGTCCGCGCCCATGGCCGTGCCTCCCGCCCAGTGCGTGGTCTGGTAATTGCGCAAGTCGAGGTGGTCGCCCACGCTCTTGACGGACACCTTGATCGACTCGGGATTCATGGCCTCGGCCACCTTCATCATCTTGTCGGTGACGAAACGGCTCATCTTGATGTCGTTTTCCTTCCAGTCAAAGGTAAAGCGCAGCAATTGCTGGCCATACTTGTCCGTGTAGGTGGGGTCGAGATCGACATAGCAGTCGCGGTAAGTCATGTTGGCGCCGTGGCAATCGAACGACACCGTGTTCAAATAGCTCTTCTTGACGGCCTTCTTCCAGGCAGCACCCCAGGCGGGCGTGCCGTCCGGCGTGGCGATGCCGGAAATGGGCTTGGAGCCGGCCGGGTTGCACCAGGCGGGCGAGCCGCCGACAAAGCCCAGCGGGCCATGGTCGAAATTGTCGCCATTCCAGTCATCGAGCGCGACCCCGGTGCCGCCGGCGCCGATGAACGGGTTCGTGTTCGTGTCTTCCTTGAAGAAAGTCTGGATGGTGGACATCATCTGGTAAGCGATATTGCGCCCCACTACGCCTTCATTGCTGACGGGGTCGTACGGCTTGCCGATGCCCGACAGCAGGAACAGGTGCGCATTGTTGTAGGCAAAGGCACTGGCGATGACCAGGTCGGCCGGCTGCTCGACGGCCTTGCCATCCGCATTGATGTAGGTCACACCCGTGGCGCGCGCTTTGCCACCCTTGCTGCCGTCGAGGTTGATGCGCACGACGTTGCAATTGGCGCGCAATTCAAAGTTGGCCACCATGCGCAGGGCCGGCATGATGTTGACGTTGGGCGAGGCCTTGGAATAGTTGTAGCAGGCGTAGCCGGAGCAGAAGCCGCAGAAGTTGCACGGGCCCATCTGGCAGCCGTAGGGATTCGTGTACGGACCGGACGCGTTCGACGAGGCGTTGACGAACGGGTGGTAGCCGACGGCCTTGGCCGCGCGGCGGAACAATTCGGCCGTGTACGGCACTTTTTGCGGCGCCAGCGCGTAATTGTCGGAGCGATCGCCCTCGAACACATTGCCGTCGCCGACGACGATGCCGTTGACCTTATACGCCTGGCCCGAGGTGCCGAAGACTTTTTCGACGAAATCGAAGTGCGGCTCCAGCTCGGCGTAAGTCACGCCAAAATCCTGGATCGTCATGCCTTCAGGGATGAATTTCTTGCCGTAGCGGCGTTCGTAGTGGCTGCGGATCTGCAGCTCTTCCGGCAGGACGCGCCAGTGCATGCCCGACCAGTGCAAACCCGCGCCGCCCACGCCCGTGCCGGGCTTGAAGGCGCCGATCTGGCGGTACGGCACGGCCACGCCCGTGATGCTGTGGCGGAAGGTGAACGTGCTCTTCGACATATCCTGGAACAGCTTGCTGCGCTGGATATAGGTCAGCTCGTCGAGGGTCTTCGGATAGGCGCCGTCGGGATAGGTGTCGCGGTACTCGCCGCGTTCCAGCGCGACCACGTTCAGGCCCGCCTCCGTCAATTCCTTGGCCATGATGGCGCCGGTCCAGCCGAAGCCCACAATCACGGCATCGACAGGCTTCATTTTTACATCGGGTTTGATATCACTCATGATGGTTTTTCTTTTTCTTTGATCGGGTACGAATAACTGAAAAGGTTCAGGGCAAGGCGCATTGCCGCAGGCAGTACGCTAGTACGACCAGGCAGTGCAACGCCGCCATGGACGTTTTCAGGCGATGGATACTGGAGGCAACGGGTATTTCTTGCCATACTGCTCCACCCAGTCCATGTAGTCGGCGCGCGCGCCAGGGAATCCGACCATCTTCCAGGCCAGCATGTCCTTGTTGCCGCCGTGCACGGGGTCGCAAAAATAGCCTTCGCGCGTGTTTTGCAGCAGCTGGTTGAAGAAGATTTTCGACGGCACTTCGCCGATGTCCAAGGTGCCCTTTTGCAATTGCGTGATGACGGCGTCGCGCTCGGCCGCGTTCAGCTGGACGAAGGGCTTGCCCGACTGTTTCTGCACGGCCGCATTCACGCCCGCCAGGGCGCTCTTGTACAGCTCGCGCGGCGCCATGTGGAACTGGTAGCCGAACTGTTCGATCGACGGCACGAACGGCCCCTGCATGTACCACAGCGCGCCATACGCGTAAGGCGTGTTCATCTGCGCATCGATGAATTCATGCGCGCCCGATTCCAGCGCACCCGGCCCTTCGCCATCGGCGGGGATCAGCCGGTCGACCAGCGCGCTCAATGTGGCCCACTCGGTGGCGTCGAAAAAGCGCGGTTTGTAGGCAGGCTGGTCTTTGGAGACGGCCATGGCCAGGCCGCCGCCGGCGCCAGCCAGCAAGGCCACGGC
Organism: Janthinobacterium aestuarii; assembly: GCF_046113285.1. Taxonomy (NCBI): domain Bacteria; kingdom Pseudomonadati; phylum Pseudomonadota; class Betaproteobacteria; order Burkholderiales; family Oxalobacteraceae; genus Janthinobacterium; species Janthinobacterium aestuarii. The sequence goes on along the minus strand of NZ_CP142524.1, from coordinate 337,522 downwards.
AGGCGCGGCGCCGACGGCCTTGCGCAAGAAGTGTCGCCGGTGGGGCGAAATCCCGATGATTTTCATAGGTTGTCCTCAGGCGGCATAAGCCGCCACAGTGATGGATGTGGGAGTCAGAAAGAAAATGCGGACACGCGCCGCTGAGATGGCAGATTTCACGTAAAGATGGCTGGAGTATCGCGGCGCGGTGCATCCGCCTGCCGGTTAATTGATCAAGATGATTGACAAGCGCTAGCTTTGCATTTACGGTGCGCATCGTACCATAATTAAAAGAAACATTCAGAGACAGGTGAGACGTGACTACAAAAGAGGTACCGGTGCGTGGCCGCCCGCGCAAGGCGGGCGTGGAAGATGCGGTACTGGAAGCGATCGTCATGCTGGTGCGCCAGCATGGACTGGAGGCGGTGACGATACAGATGGTGGCCGACGTGGCCGGCGTGGGGCGCCAGACGATCTACCGGCGCTGGCCGCGGCGCGAAGACATGCTGCTCGACGCGCTCGTCAAGCGCACGGCGGAGAAGCTGCAGCGCGCGCTCGACATGCCGGACGGCCAGGAAATCGAAGCGATCTGCGCGCGCATCTTCGACAACCTGAACGCCGACGGCCGCTTCACCTGCGACCTGCTGGTGCTGATCCACAATGATGCGGCGGCCCAGCTGCGCTTTCGCGAGCAGATCGTCGCGCCATGGATCACCCTGGTGGTGCAGCGCCTGGTCAACATCGGCGTGCGCGCCGACCTCGACCTGCGCCTGTTCGCCTTCATGCTGCAATCGGCGCTCGTGTACCAGATGCAACTGGGCGGCCAGCTCGACGATGCCCTGCAGGAGCGTTGCTGCCGCTTTATCCGCAGCATGCTGTAGATTAGCTGGCTATAATCGTGGCGAGTCCCATCACGTCACCACCAGAAAGCCAGCCCATGAGCCATGTATTTCCCGCCAGTCTGCAAGCGCCGCGCAGCCGTTTAAGCAGCAACGGTCCCGAACTGTCGCGCATCGTCGCCGGCATGTGGCGCATCGGCGAGTGGAATATGTCGGCGCAGCAGCGCCTGGCTTTCATCGAGCAATGCCTGGCGCTGGGCGTATCGAGTTTCGACCATGCCGATATCTATGGCGATTACAGCGCCGAAGGGCTATTTGGCGAAGCGCTGGCCCTGCAGCCGGGCTTGCGCGACAAGATGGAGCTGGTCAGCAAGTGCGGCATCAAGCTGCTCTCGCCGCACCGTCCCGGCCACGCCATCCAGCATTACGACACGAGCGCGGCGCACATCACCGGTTCCGTGGAACACAGCTTGCGCCAGCTGCAGACGGACCGCCTGGACCTGCTGCTGATCCACCGACCCGACCCGCTGATGGATTTCGACGAGATCGCCGGCGCGTTTACCCAATTGCAGAAAGATGGCAAGGTGCTGCACTTTGGCGTGTCGAACTTCAGCCGCCACCAGTTCGAGTGCCTGCACCGGCGCTTCCCGCTGGTGACGAACCAGGTGGAATGCTCGCCGCTGCACGTGGCGCCCCTGTTCGACGAAACCTTCGACGGCTTGCAGGACGTGGGGGTGGCGCCGATGATCTGGTCGCCGCTGGCGGGCGGGCGCCTGTTCCAGGGTGGCGATGCGAATGTGGAGAATTTGCGCAATGTCATCAAGCAGATCGCCGACCAGCTGCAGCGTCCGTTTGCCAGCGTGGTGTTTGCCTGGATCATGCAATTGCCTTGCCGCCCCCTGCCGCTGACGGGCACGGGCCGCATCGAGGCCGTGGGCGTGGCCGTGGAAGGCACGCAGTTCACGCTCAGCCGCAGTGACTGGTTCGCCATCCTGCGCGCCGCGCGTGGGCACGAGGTGGCTTAACGTTTAATCAATCTCGTCCGGGTCATTAAAAACCTGGGGTAAGGCAATACCGCGCCAGCCCAGATGCCACGCCAGGTTGAGCAGCAGGGTGGCGGCGATGTAGACGGCGAAGAACAGGGCAAAGAAACTCGTCTTCAGCCACACCAGCAGGGCGATGGCAAGGATCAGCACCAGCAGCGCGGCCATGCTTTTCTTTTGCTTGGAGCTGGGGAAACGCAAGGTCGACACCATCAGGCTGCCCACGCCGACGAGCAGCAGCATCAGCAGATAGCTGTGCAGCATGGAATCGATGGGCGCCGGCCAGGCTACCACCACCGCCGCCACGCAAGCGGCCCCGGCCGTGATCGGCATGCCGACGAAATACAGGGGATCGGTACGCCCCACGTTCACATTGAAGCGCGCCAGGCGCATGGCCCCGCAGGCGACAAAGAAAAAGCTGGCCATGCCGCCAAAGCGCAGCAGCAGCGGATCGTGCACGCCCATCTGCACGAAGCCGTAGCAATACAACAGGACGGCCGGGGCGCAGCCGAAATTCATCACGTCGGCGATCGAATCGAGCTGCACGCCGAACTGCGAACTGGTTCCCGTCAGCCGGGCCACGTAGCCGTCGAGCGCGTCAAACACGCCGGCGAGCACCAGCAGCGCCGCCGCCAGCCGGTAGGCATCCGCGTCGCCCACGGCGGCGTTGTCGACGGAAATGACGATGCTGGCAAAACCGCAGGCTATCGAAAGCAAAGTCACCATGCTGGGCAAGGCATATTTGGCGCGCTGCAGGCGCGACTTGGGCAATGTGTTCAAATGTATGGGCAATCAAAAAAATCGGAAGTAAGGCAATGCAGCGGCAAACGCTGCGCTGCGCCCATTCTACCCTGCGCAGCGGCGGCACCGTCCCCGCACGAGCGCGACATATCTTTTCACGGATGCTCTACGCGTGATCAAAATACCTTAGAATCGTTTTACAGGACAGCACGCTGCCCCCACCGCTGCCCGCCTACCTCTACAGGAGTCGACTTGATTGCCTCGTCACTGCGTTGGAAATACTGGATACCTGCCCTGCTGAGCGCAGCCCTGCTGAGCGCCTGCGGCGGCGGCAGCGATAGCGGCAATACGTCGCTGAGCAACTCGACCCCGGCCGGGCAATTGACGCAGGAGCCGGGTGCTCCCGTTCTCAGCAACAATATTGCCACCGATGGCTTCAACTGGTTCAACTACCGGCGCAGCCAGATCGGCCTGTCGCCGCTGGTGCGCAATAGCCTGATCGACAGCGCGGCCCTCGGCCATTCCAGCTATCTCAATCTCAACAATACGGTGGCGCACGAACAGGTGCAGGGCAAGCCCGGCTTTACAGGCGTCACACTGGGCGACCGCCTGGCCAAGGCCGGCTACGTCGTCACCTCGCTGCAGGGTGAAGTGATCGCCGGCGCGAGCAACACGTCCGGCTTTTACCTGGCCGAAGAACTGGTCACGGCCATCTATCACCGCTTCGTCATTTTCGAACCGCTGTTCAAGGAAGGCGGCGCGGGCGCGGCCGTCAGCAGCGCCGGCTATGCCTATTTCACCACCGACCTGGCCGGCAACCGCAGCTATGGCCCGGGGCTGGCGGCGGGACAGATCGTCACTTACCCCTACAGCGGACAGCAGAAGGTGGCCGTCAGTTTTTCCAGCAATAACGAATCGCCCGATCCCGTGCCGAACCAGGACGTGGTCGGCTACCCGATCAGCGTGCATGCCAATTACGGCACGCCCGTCAGCGTGACGGCGTTCAGCGTGCGCCAGCGCGGCACCGCCGCGGACCTGGCCGTGCGCCTGCTCACCAGCGGCAATGATGTGCATACGCCCGTCTCGGCCGCATCCATCATCCCGCTGGCGGCCTTGAACGCGAACACCAGCTATGACGTGAGTTTCATCGGGAAAGTCAATGGCGCGGACGTCACGCAGAGCTGGTCATTCAGCACGCGCTAGGGCGACTCGCCCCGCCAAGCGGGCGCAGCGTCATGGACGACTGGATGTAAAATGGTGGTTCCTGCTTTACAGCAATTGACAAGTTTTGGGGCGCTCTGCACAGCATGCTGAAACCACACGCCACTTGCGATGATGATGCCGCCGTTGCGGCATCCGACATGGTCCGCATTCTCGACGTTGAGAACGGACTGGGCCGCATCATGGGCGACCGCATCCTGTACCTGAAAATCCTGCGCCGCTTCCTGCACGACCACGGCACCACGCCGTGCCAGATCCGCGCCGAATTCGACACGGGCAACTACGTTTCCGCGCGCCTGAAAGCGCATACCCTGAAAGGCGCCGCCGGCATGATCGGGGCGCGCCATGTGCACAGCCTGTCGGAAACCCTGGAATCGGCACTGCGTGCGCAGGCGCCCGACCTGGCCCAGCAGATGCTGCAGCTGGAACTGGCGCAGGATCAATTGCTCGGCGCAGTCAGCAGCATGCTGGGCACGCCGGAGGCAAACCACACGGCGGCGCAGGACGTGGCGCCCGACCCGGCCGCGCCCGCCATCCAGCTGCTGCTGGCGCGCCTGGCCAGCCATTTGCGCGAAGGCGACGGCGCGGCCATCGACATCCTGGAAAACTCGGCCAGCCTGCTCGCGGCCAGCCTGGGCGTGAATGTGTACCAGGAGGTGGCCGCCGCCGCGCACGAGTTCGATTTCGAAGGCGCCCTGGCGGCGCTGCTGCGGCGCCGCTAGCGCACAGCGAGCTGCCGCTCAGCTGTTGAACTGCGCCTCTTCCGCATACGCCACGCAACAACTCTTGCAACAGAAACGGCGCACGGCATCGAGCGGCTTGTCGCAGTACCAGCATGCACCTTTCGGCGGCAGCGCTGCGATCAATTGCGGCAGGGAAGGCAATGGCGGCGCCGCCATGCCCCTGCTTTCCACGACTTCCGGCTGTTCGCTGTCCATGGCGCTTCCTTTCCTAGCGGCACTTCAAGGCCGCTCAGCAAGATTACGTCAGCACAGTTTGAAGCCCATGACATTTCTCAACCGTGGCCACGCTTGCCCCATCGGCACTTTGAAATTTCCAAACGACAACGTTGTCACTTCACACTACAATCAGTGCTCCATTCACTTGCGCGCACGCCATGAAACACATCCCCCTGTTGCTCTCCTGCCTGCTGCTCAGCGCCTGCGCCACGCGCGCGCCCACCGCCTACACCCTCAATTCGGGTGCCGAACGCACGCCGGAACAATTGGCGGTGGTGTTCGAACACGCCGACCTGAGCCTGCGCATCGATCCGGCCCGCCGCAGCATTGCCGGCGATGCGCGCCTGACCTTCCTGGCCACGCAGCCGATCTCGCGTTTCGCGCTGGACCTGGACCGCAACCTGCCCGTCGATGCCATCGAAATCGACGGCAAGGCGCTGCGGCCGCAAGACTATGCCAATCCGGACGGCCGCCTGAGCATGACCTTGCCGGCCACCCTCGCGGCAGGCGCGCGCACCACCATCCGCATCGTCTACCACGGCGTGCCGCACGTCGCCGTGAAAGCGCCGTGGGATGGCGGCATGGTATGGTCGAGCACGGCCGATGGCGCGCCGTGGATCGCCAGCGCCGTGCAAGGCGAAGGCTGCGACCTGTTCTGGCCCTGCATCGACCACCCGATGGGCAAGGCCCGGCTGATCGACCAGCACATCCAGGTACCGGCGCCGCTGGTGGCGGCCGGCAACGGCATCGCGCTCGGCATGGATGAGGCCGACGGCTGGCGCACCTGGCACTGGCGCGCCAAACACCCGAGCACCTATGGCATCGCCCTGAACGTGGCGCCCTACCGCAGCCTGCAGGGCGAGTATGCGAGCCGCTACGGCAACCGCATCCCCCTGCAATTCTGGTACTTGCCGGAAAGCGAGGCCAAGGCAGGCGCCCTGTTCGCGGAATTGCCGCCCATGCTGGACTTTTTTGAAAGCGTCATCGGCCCCTACCCGTTTGGCGATGAGAAAGTCGGCATCGCCGAAACCCCGCACAAGGGCATGGAACACCAGACAATCAATGCCTATGGCAACAAATTCGCCAAGACCAGCTATGGCTACGATGAATTGCTGCAGCATGAGTTTGCCCATGAATGGTTCGGCAACCAGCTCACCAACAGCAACTGGGACGATATGTGGCTGCACGAAGGCTTCGGCACGTATATGCAGCCGCTGTACATGCAATACCTGCGGGGCGAGCAAGAGTATTTTGCTTCGTTGCAGCAAATGCGGGCCGGCATCGTCAACAAGGCGCCCATGGTTTCGGGCAAGCCGAGAAGCGAGGAAGAAGTCTACGACCAGAAAAAGGGCGGACCGGGCGGCGACCTGTATGTGAAAGGGACGCTGGTGCTGCACACCTTGCGCGGTCTGATCGGCGACGAGGCCTTCTTCCGCGCCGTGCGCCTGCTCGTCTACGGCACGGAACAGCCGCTGCCGGGCCAGTTCCAGCCGCGCTACGGCAGCACGGCGGAATTCATGGCCATCGTCAACAAAGTCACGGGCAGCAATTACGACTGGTTCTTCCAGGTTTATCTGTACCAGGCGGCATTGCCGGAACTGTCCGCCGTGCGCGACGGCGACATCTTGCGCCTGCTATGGAAGACGCCTGCCGACATCGCCTTCCCGATGCCGGTGGAAGTGCGTATCGGCAAAGAAATCCATACCGTTCCCATGTCGCTGGGCTTTGGCGAACTGCCCCTGCCGGCTGGCGCCACGTACACGCTCGACCCGCACTCGCGCGTGCTGCGCCGCGCCGAGCATATCGAGGCGTTCCAGAAGTTCAGGGAAGAACAGGCGAAGGGGAGGAAGGGGTGACAAAACCTGGGGTCAGACCCCCTCGCACCTGAGCGATGACCTCTGTGTTAGCGGTGTTGAGGGTCTGACCCCGGCCTTTTCGCCGTTCGGACTTATTTCCGAAAGCTCCTGACCGCGTCATTGGCATTCTCGGCAATGACTTGTTGCAGCTTAGGCTGCTTCGCGTATTTCACGCGCAAGCGCTTCCACTGCCGCTGCGCCTGACCGCACGAGCTGGCCACGGCTTGCGTGATCTCGCGCTGGCGCGCCTTGTCGTTGTCATCCCATTCGCCGGCGAAGTGCTCGCACATCTGCGCATTTTCGACGAATTTCGCCACGTCTTGCGGCAGTTTTTCCTGCGCGCCAGCCAGAAGGGGCAGGCAGGCGAACATGACGGCAAACAGCAGCTTCATCCGATTCTCCTTACTTGCCGATGCAGAAACGGCTGAAGATCACGCCCAGCAAATCGTCAGGCGAAAACTCGCCCGTGATGCTCGACAGCTGCACCTGCGCCAGGCGCAGCTCTTCGGCGAACAGGTCCAGCGACTGGTCGTCCTGCGCCGCGTGCGCGGCGGCGATATCGAGATGCTTGCCGGCCGATTTCAAGGCGATCAGATGGCGTTCACGCGCCAGGTACAGCGATTCGCCCGTCTGCTGCCAGCCGGCGATGCGCAACAGTTCCGCGCGCAGCAGGTCGATACCGATGTGCTCGTGCGCCGACAGATACACGTGGGTGGCGTCCGGCATGTTGTCGACGCCGGGCTTGTGGCCCGACAGGTCGATCTTGTTCCACACGCGCACCACGGGCACGCCTTCCGGGAAGGCGGCGACGATGGTTTCATCGGCCAGTGTCGGGCCATGATCTGCGTCAAGCAGGTGCAAAATCACGTCCGCCTTGCCAATTTCTCCCCAGGTGCGCTCGATGCCGATGCGCTCGACGGCATCAATGGTGTCGCCCGCGCTGCGGATGCCGGCCGTGTCGATGATGTTGAGCGGAATGCCTTCGATCTGGATGGTTTCGCTGACCTTGTCGCGCGTGGTGCCGGCGATCGGCGTGACGATGGCCACGTCGGCGCCCGCCAGCGCGTTCAACAGCGACGACTTGCCCACGTTCGGCTGGCCGGCCAGCACCACGTTCAGGCCTTCGCGCAGCAGCGCACCCTGCGCCGCCTGGGCAAACACTTTATTCAACGCTTCGATGACGGCTTTCAACTGGCCGCGCGCATTCGATTTTTCCAGAAAATCGATTTCCTCTTCCGGGAAGTCCAGGGTTGCCTCGACCAGCATCCTTAAACCCGTCACCTGTTCCACCAGCGCGTGGATGGTGTTCGAGAACGCGCCCGACAGCGATTGCGAGGCGGACTTGGCCGCCGCTTCCGTCGAGGCGTCGATCAGGTCCGCCACGGCTTCGGCTTGCGCCAGGTCCAGCTTGTCATTGAGAAAAGCGCGGCGCGTGAATTCGCCCGGTTCTGCCAGACGCAGGCCGCTGTCCTTGCCCGCTTCGAGCACGCGCGCCAGCAGCAGCTGCAGCACGATGGGGCCGCCGTGGCCCTGCAATTCCAGCACGTCTTCGCCCGTGTAGGAATGCGGGCCCTTGAAGTGGATGGCGATGCCCTGGTCGATGATGCTGCCATCGGCTTCCGTGAACGGCAGATAGGTGGCGTGGCGCGGTTTCAGCGTTTGCGCGCCGAACAGGGCCGTCATCAGCGGGGCGAGATTTTTGCCGGAGGCGCGTACCACGCCGATGCCGCCGCGCCCGGGAGCGGTGGCGATGGCGGCGATAGGGGAAGAGTCGAGTTTCATGGGGATATTGTAATAGGTACGGCAAGGGAAGGTGCAGCAACGTAGGTCGGCTTAGCGCGCAGCGCGTAAGCCGACGCAGCACACGCTGGCGATAGTGTCGGATTACGCGTGGCCTTGCCACGCTAATCCGACCTACAAGAATTAAAAAGCCCGCACTAGGCGGGCTTTTACTTCGCTAACCCTGCTTACACAGTGGACGGCGCGTATTTCTTGGTGATCACCCATTGCTGGCCGATCGACAGGACGTTGTTGACGACCCAGTAGAGTACCAGGCCCGACGGGAAGAAGAAGAACATCACCGAGAATGCCAACGGCATGAACAACATCATCTTCGCTTGCATCGGATCGGCCGGGGCCGGGTTCAGCTTGGTCGTGATGTACATCGAGATCGCGTACAGCACCGGCAGGATGCACCATGGGTCATGCTGGGCCAGGTCGGTGATCCAGCCGATCCATGGCGCGCCGCGGATTTCCACGGACGCGTTCAGCACCCAGTACAGGGCGATAAAGACGGGCATCTGGATCAGGATCGGCAGGCAGCCGCCCAGCGGATTGATCTTTTCCGTCTTGTACAGCTCCATCGTGGCCTGGTTCATCTTTTGCGGATCGCCTTTGTAGCGCTCGCGGATCGCCTGCATCTTCGGCGTGACCAGTTTCATCTTGGCCATGCTGCGGTAGCCAGCGGCCGACAGGGGGAAGAAGGCCAGCTTGATCAGGATCGTGAAGGCGATGATGGTCCAGCCCCAGTTACCGAGCACGCTGTGGATGTGTTCCATGACCCAGAAGATCGGCTTGGCGATGATGGTCAGCCAGCCGTAATCCTTGACCAGTTCCAGGCCAGGCGAAACGTTTTCCAGCAGGTGCGCGATTTGCGGACCCGAGTACAGCTTGCTGTCCATGCTGGCCGTGGCGCCTGGCGCCAGGGTAGGCAATGGCAGCACGTTGCCGATGGCGTACAGGTTGGTGCCGAGCTTTTTCGTGAAGATGTCGCGCTTGGCGTTTTCAGGCGGAACGAAAGCCGAGACGAAGAAGTGTTGCGAAATCGCAAACCAGCCGCCATTCGCCGTGGCCGGATGCAGGCCTTTCATGGCGTTGTCGTTGCCCTTCTTCTCGTCTTCCACGGCCGCTTTTTCGATTTTCTCGAACGTCAGCTTCTGGTACTTGTCTTGCGGCGTGTACAGGGTCGGACCCGTGAAGCTGCTGTTGAAGAACGAGTCGCCGACCGGCTTGTTGCCGTCATGCGTCAGTTGCAGATACAGCTGCGGCGTGACAGGGGCCGCGCCCACGTTGGCCACGTCGTGGCGCACGTCGATGACGTAGTCGCCGCGCTTGAACGTAAACGTCTTGGTCAGCTTGACGCCGCCTTCGACCGCTTCCATCACCAGTTGCACTTGCTTGCCGTCACCGAGGGTGCGCACGCCAGGCTGCACGGTGAAACCGCTCGCGTGGGTAGGGAAAGGACCGCCGACCAGGCCCGATTGCGCCAGGTAGGTGTGGTTCGCGCCTTCGTCGAACAGCACTTCGTTTTGCTTGCCTTCATCAGGCTGGCACCATTTGAACAGGCCGAAGCAGCCGCCGAACCAGCCCGGATTGCCCGCGCCCTTGAACTTCAGCAATTCCAGACGCTTGACCTGGCCGCCCAGGGTGTCGATATCGACCTTGATGACGTCGGTGGTGATGGTAATCACTTCGCGCTTGAACGCGGCGGGATCGGTCGCTTCGCCAGGCACGGCGGTCGCGCCGGCAGCAGCCAGGGCGGCCGTCTTGGCCGGGGTGACAGGCGCCTTGGCGGTTTGTTCCGTGTTCGCGGAGAACATCGACGGCTTGCCGTTCGAGATCATCCATTCGTTCCAGAGAATTACCAGCGAGACGGAAAACACGATCCACAGGATGGTACGTTTATTGATATCCATTAGGGTATTTGTCAGGAGTGGTTGCAACCGCAAGCGGTCGTTGAAGATTGTTTGCCATCGGCCGGCGGCACCGGGTCGACGCCCCCTTCATTCCAGGGGTGGCAACGGCACAGGCGCTTGGCAGCCAGCAGGCTGCCCTTGGCCGTACCGTGCACGCGCAGCGCTTCCATCGCGTAATGCGAACAGCTCGGATAGAAACGGCAATTCTGTCCCAGCATGGGGCTGATCAGCAACTGATAAGCACGCAGCAGGAACAGCAGCAGGGTTTTCATGGCGCGGATGGTGGTGGCGCAGCAACAGAACGGGCCTGGGCGGCGATTTGCGCCGCGAACAGGCGGCTCAATTCTTCACGCAGCTCGGCTTTGAGCTTGCTCGTGGTGGCCGGGCCATCCTTGCTGTTGACGGCGCGCGACAAACGCACCACGCAGTCGACCGGCGGCATCGCGCTGTTGCGAAACAGCTCGCGCGTGACGCGCTTGATCGTGTTGCGGGTCGCCGCGCGCGGCGCGAAACGCTTGGCCACAACGACGCCCAGCCGCGCATGCGGCAATTGATTGTGTCGGGTGTACAGCACAAAATGCGCTGTTTTTTGCGAAGGGCGCAAACGAAAAACGGATGAAAATTCATCCGTTTTAACGATACGCCGAAAGCGCGCGAAGTCGTGTGAACCTTCGCGTTGATTGCCGACTGGAGTACAGCTAGCCACGCGATCAGCTGTCAACGACAAGCCTAGACGGCCAGACGTTTGCGGCCCTTTGCGCGACGTGCGTTGAGCACATCACGGCCACCACGGGTAGCCATACGAGCGCGGAAGCCGTGCGTACGCTTGCGGCGAACGACGGAAGGTTGGTAAGTACGTTTCATGTTGGTCTCGCTAAAAACAAAAAAAATGCAAAATCGGGTCTGACGTCCCGTCAGTTTTTGGTGCCAATGACAATCGCGCACTTATGCCAAGGCACAAGCTGGCCAATCTCATCGCCCGCTTGAACGCGCACCAAATCGACTACGCGGAGCGATTTGCGGCCTCCGGTGCTCACTGTGCCTTCGCACAGTTGCGCGCCTCAGCCACAACTCATCACCGCTCGCTACGATTTGGTACTGCGTCGTTAATCCACGCTTAGTCCATATTGTCGTTCCAAATGAATAAACACGGAATACGGGCGGGGAACCCTGAATTATTCAGCATATGCCCCCCTCTTGTCAAGGATTGCCGTGATCGTCTGGAAATTTGCGCGCGGCTCCCCACCTGCGCCGCAGGCCGCGCCAGCACTGCCTGTGACGGGATAACCGGGGGATAAGTCGCTTCTTATACACATGGCGCCCCACCCCGCCACACAAAAATAAGCGTCGTGCCTGTGGATAACTTTGTCAGTCGGGAGTAGAATAGCGCGTTACGTGTGGCGAGCCCTCGCGCGACGCCGGCCTTGCAACACGGTGACCGCAGGGCAGAATCGATACGCCCTCCCACACCTTTTCACATAGACATACATGGATAATTTCTGGCAGGCCTGTTCCGCGCAGTTGGAACTGGAGCTGACACCGCAACAATTCAGTGCGTGGATCAAACCGCTTATCCCTCTCGATTACGAAGAGGGCAAGCTGCGCATTGCTGCGCCCAATCGCTTCAAGCTCGATTGGGTCAAGACCCAGTTCGCCAGCCGCATCACGGCGCTGGCCATACAGTACTTCGAAGCGCCGACGGAAGTGCAGTTCGTGCTCGACCCGCGCCTGGCCCTGCCGAAAAAGCCAGTCACCGCCAGCACCCCGGCCAGCGATCCGAATGGCGGCGCGCCCAGCGCCCGCCCGGCGGAGCCGCAGCCGAGCGTGCCGGAACTGAGCATCGGCGCCGCGCCGCGACGCGAGCAAAGCCGCATCAACACCGACCTGACCTTCGACAGCTTCGTGACCGGCAAGGCCAACCAGCTGGCGCGCGCCGCCGCCATCCAGGTGGCGAACAATCCGGGCGTGTCGTATAACCCGCTGTTCTTCTACGGCGGCGTCGGCCTGGGTAAAACCCACTTGATCCACGCCATCGGCAACCAGGTGATGGCCGACAATCCGGGCGCGAAGATCCGCTACATCCACGCGGAACAGTACGTCCGCGACGTAGTGACCGCTTACCAGCGCAAGGGTTTCGACGATTTCAAGCACTACTATCACTCGCTCGACATGCTGCTGATCGATGATATCCAGTTCTTTGGCGGCAAGAGCCGCACGCAGGAAGAGTTTTTCTATGCGTTCGAGGCATTAATTGCTGCGAAGAAACAGATCATCATCACCTCGGATACGTATCCGAAGGAAATCACGGGCATGGACGACCGCCTGATTTCGCGCTTCGACTCGGGCCTGACGGTGGCCATCGAACCGCCGGAACTGGAAATGCGCGTGGCGATTCTGTTGAAAAAAGCCAAGCAGGAAGGCGTGACCTTCTCCGATGACGTGGCCTTCTTTGTCGCCAAGCACCTGCGCTCGAACGTGCGCGAGCTGGAAGGTGCGCTGCGCAAAATTCTGGCGTACTCGCGCTTCCATGGCAAAGATATAACGATTGATATCGTCAAGGAAGCCTTGAAGGACTTGCTGTCGGTGCAGAACCGCCAGATTTCCGTGGAAAACATCCAGAAAACCGTGGCCGACTTCTTCAATATCAAGGTTGCCGACATGTATTCGAAGCGCCGCCCCGCGAATATCGCCCGGCCGCGCCAGATCGCCATGTACCTGGCCAAGGAATTGACACAGAAGAGCCTGCCGGAAATCGGCGAGCTGTTCGGCGGCCGCGACCACACCACGGTGCTGCATGCCGTGCGCAAGATCGCGCTGGACCGCACCAAGAATCCGGAATGCAACCATGAACTGCATGTGCTGGAGCAAACATTGAAAGGCTAAGAACGCCTGACCAAACCTACTGCGCGTCGCGATTCGCGGCCTCCGATGCTCACTGTGCTAAAGCACAGCTCCGCGTCTCGGCCACGACTCACTGCCGCTCGCTACGGTTTTGTCAGGCGTTGCAAGCACGACTGGGCAAGACTGGCTCAAAACGTGCTTTACCCTTATTATCTGGGAGGGCGCCGCAGCCGGTCTGTCGGGGCTCCCTATGGCAAGAATTGTTAAATTAATACGTTAAACGTCGTACTGTTCAACCTATACATTGAGGATAAATATGCAATTGGTCAAAACCACCCGAGATACCCTTCTCCGGCCACTGCAGATCGTGAGCGGTATTGTCGAGCGTCGGCACACTATGCCGATTCTGGCCAATATCCTCATCCGCAAAGACGGTGAAAATGTCTCCTTCCTGTCGACCGACACCGAAGTGCAGATCACCACGCACGCGGAAATCGGTTCCGGCGCGGACGTCACCGGTACCACCGTGGCCGCGCGCAAGCTGCTCGACATTTTGCGCGCGCTGCCCGAATCGGGCGACGTCACGATGACCCTGCTCAACAAGCGCCTGACCGTGCAAACGGGCAAGTCGCGCTTCGCGCTGCAAACCCTGGCGGCGGAAGAGTTTCCAACCGTGCAACAGGCGGAGAGCTACAACGCGTCCGTCACCCTGCCCCAGAAAACGCTGAAGCACCTGTTCAACATGGTGCATTTCTCAATGGCGCAGCAAGACATCCGCTATTACCTGAACGGCTTGCTGCTGGTTCTGGATGGCAATAATGTCATCGCCGTGGCCACCGACGGCCACCGCCTGGCGTTTTGCCAGGTCGCCACCGAGCAGACGTTCGCGCGCCAGGAAGTGATTATTCCGCGCAAGACCATCATCGAACTGCAGCGCCTGCTGGAAGAGAACGATGAGCCGGTGCAGCTGGACATTGCCGCCAACCAGGTGAAACTGACCTTTGCCGACATCGAGCTGATCTCGAAGCTGGTGGAAGGCAAGTTCCCCGACTATACGCGCGTGATTCCTAAAGGCTACAAGAACGACTTCACCATCGGCCGCGATGAACTGCTGCGCTCGCTGCAACGTGCCGCCATCATGACCAGCGACAAGTTCAAGGGCGTGCGCTGCATCATCACCCCGGGCAGCATGAAGATCAGCTCGACCAATGCGGACCAGGAAGAAGCCGTCGAAGAGCTGGAAATCGACTACGGCGGCGATTCCGTCGACATCGGCTTCAACGTGACGTATCTGCTGGACGTGCTGAACAACCTGAAATGCGAATACGTCAACATCGCGCTGGGCGACTCGAACTCGTCCGCCCTGATCTCCATCCCGGACAATGCCGACTTCAAGTATGTCGTCATGCCGATGCGGATCTAAAGACCACAGCAGTGACGTAGGTCGGATGAGCGCAGCGTCATCCGACATGCTGAGCGCCGTCTGTCGGGTTACGCCGTTCCGGCTAACCCGACCTGCGGTCATCAGCCAGCAGCCCCGAATCAATCAGCAATCGTTATTTGAGAAAGCAGTCCATGTCCGAGAATCCACAAGACACCCCGATCCAGGCCAAAACGGAAGAATACGGCGCCGCCTCCATCCAGATCCTGGAAGGCCTGGAAGCCGTACGCAAACGCCCGGGCATGTACATTGGCGACACCTCGGACGGCACCGGCTTGCACCATCTGGTATTCGAAGTGCTGGACAACTCCATCGATGAATCGCTGGCCGGCCACTGCACGGAAATCCACGTCACCATCCACAGCGACAATTCGATCTCGATCACCGACAATGGCCGCGGCGTGCCGACCGGCCTGAAAATGGACGACAAGCACGACCCGAAGCGTTCGGCGGCGGAAATCGTCATGACGGAACTGCACGCGGGCGGCAAGTTCGACCAGAACTCCTATAAAGTCTCGGGCGGTTTGCACGGCGTGGGCGTGTCCTGCGTGAATGGCCTGTCGAAATTGCTGAAACTGACCATCCGCCGCGACGGCAAGGTCCATTACATGGAATTCGTGCGCGGCGTGCCGCAGGACCGCCAGATCGTCATGGTCGGCGACGTCGCCACCTCCCCGATCAAGGTCATCGGCGACACCGACAAGCGCGGCACCGACGTGCATTTCTGGGCCGATGAAGAGATTTTCACGCACGTGGAATTCCACTACGAAATCCTGGCCAAGCGCATCCGCGAACTGTCCTTCCTGAACAATGGCGTCAACATCAAGTTGTCCGACCAGCGCACGGGCAAGGAAGAAATCTTCGCTTTCGAAGGCGGCACGCGCGGCTTCGTCGAATACATCAACAAGGCCAAATCGGTCTTGCACCCGACCATTTTCCAGGCTACGGGCGAGCGCCTGTCGGACCAGAATACGAACATCTCGGTCGACGTGTCGATGCAGTGGAACGATGCCTACAATGAACAGGTGTTGTGCTTCACGAATAACATCCCGCAACGCGACGGCGGCACCCACCTGACGGGCTTGCGCGCGGCCATGACGCGCGTGATCAACAAATACATCGATGAACACGAGTTCGCCAAGAAGGCGAAAGTGGAAATCAGCGGCGACGACATGCGCGAAGGCCTGACCTGCGTCTTGTCGGTGAAAGTGCCGGAACCGAAATTCTCGTCGCAGACGAAAGACAAGCTGGTATCGAGCGAAGTGCGCGGTCCTGTCGAAGAGATCGTCGCCAAGACCCTGGCCGATTACCTGCAAGAAAAACCGAACGACGCCAAGATCATCTGCGGCAAGATCGTCGAAGCGGCACGTGCCCGTGAAGCGGCCCGCAAGGCCCGCGATTTGACGCGCCGCAAAGGCATCATGGATGGCCTGGGCCTGTCGGCCAAGCTGGCCGACTGCCAGGAAAAAGACCCCGCCCTGTGCGAACTGTACATCGTCGAGGGTGACTCGGCAGGCGGCTCGGCAAAACAGGGACGCGACCGAAAGTTCCAGGCGATCCTGCCGTTGCGCGGTAAAGTCTTGAACGTGGAAAAAGCCCGTTTCGAGAAAATGCTGTCGTCGGAGCAGATCACCACCCTGATCGCCACCCTCGGCACCTCGATCGGACCGGACGAATTCAACGTCGAGAAGCTGCGCTACCACCGCATCATCATCATGACCGATGCGGACGTCGACGGCGCCCACATCCGTACCCTGCTGCTGACCCTGTTCTACCGCCAGATGCCGCAACTGGTCGAGCGCGGCCACATCTACATCGCGCAACCGCCGCTGTACAAGGTGAAAGCGGGCCGCGACGAGCGCTATCTGAAAGATGACGCCGAAGAAGCGAGCTACATGATGACGGTGGCGCTGAACACGGCCGTGCTGGTGCCGCGCACAGGCGCGGAAGGCATTTCCGGCGACACCCTGACGGAACTGGTGCGCAAGTTCAACCTGTCGAACACCATCATGACGCGTCTGACGCGCGTCATCGACCGCGCCGCCCTGACGGCCATCATGACGGGCGTGCAGCTGGACCTGTCGACCCTGGACCTGGCGGAAGCTTCCGCCCTGGCCCTGCAGA
This sequence comes from Janthinobacterium aestuarii, assembly GCF_046113285.1. NCBI lineage: Bacteria > Pseudomonadati > Pseudomonadota > Betaproteobacteria > Burkholderiales > Oxalobacteraceae > Janthinobacterium > Janthinobacterium aestuarii. Next base: position 320,783 of record NZ_CP142524.1, on the reverse strand, counting down.
CGGCCATCAACGACAGCGCAGTGAAAGTGCATGTGCGTTCCGACGACTTATCGGAAAAACACATGCTGCGCATCGAGCGCATGCACCACGGTAACATCAAAGTCAGCGCCATCGACGCCGACTTCGTGCAAGGCCCGGACTACGCCGTGCTGAGCAGCGGCGCCGCCACCTTCGAAGGCCTGATCGGCGAAGGCGCGTTTGTCCGCCGCGGCGAAGGCGAGCGCATGAAGGAAATCGCCGTGGTCGACTTCCACCAAGCCATGCAATGGCTGCGCGACGAAGCCGAACGCACCGTCTCGAAACAGCGCTACAAAGGTCTGGGCGAAATGAACCCGGACCAGCTGTGGGAAACGACGATGGACCCGACCGTGCGCCGCCTGTTGAAAGTGCAGATCGAAGACGCCATTGCGGCGGACCAGATCTTCACGACCCTGATGGGCGACGACGTGGAACCACGCCGCGCGTTCATTGAAAACAACGCGTTGCGCGCGGGGAATATTGACGTGTAAGCCAGCTTTCCCTGGTTTCCATTACTGCCAAGGCGGCCCTCTTCAGGGCCGCTTTTTTATGCCTGCCAGCATGGCACCAGCGCATTGACATACTTGCTAAAAGCAAGCAATAATCTGCCATAAGCAAGTATATGGAAGGCGTCAGATGCATACGGACCAACTCGGCCAACGCACGGAGATCGTGCGCCGTTTTAATCGTTTTTATACGCGCCAGATTGGCGTGCTGCATGAACACCTGCTGGACAGCGCATTCTCTCTGACGGAAGTGCGCATCCTCTACGAACTGGCGCACCGGGAGCAATTGACCAGTGCGGACCTGTGCCGCGAGCTGGGCTTGAACGCGGGCTATCTGAGCCGGGTGATTGCCGGGTTCGAAAAGCAGGGGCTGATCGCCAAGACGCGCTCGCCGACGGATGCGCGCGCCACGCAATTGCAGCTGACCGAACAGGGACAGCTCACCCTCGCGCCGCTGATCGAGGCATCGCGGCGCGAAGTGGCGGCCATGCTGGAGCGCTTGCCGCCGACGGCGCAGCAGGAGTTGGTCGCGGCCATGGAGCAAATCCAGGGCTTGCTGGGGGAGCCATCGCCCAGCTCATCGCCCAGCTATATCCTGCGCAATCCGCAGCCGGGCGACATGGGCTGGATCATCCACCGGCAAGCCGTGCTGTATGCGCAGGAGTATGGCTGGAACAACGAGTACGAGGCACTCGTTGCCGAGATTCTCGCCAAATTCGTGCGGGAATTCGATCCTGCCCGCGAGCGCTGCTGGATCGCCGAGAAGGACGGCAAGGTGATCGGTTCCGTCTTCATCGTGCGCCAGGATGACACGACGGCCAAGCTGCGCCTGTTGTATGTCGATCCCTGCGCGCGCGGCCTGGGCATCGGCAGCCGCCTGGTCGATGAATGCCTGCGCTTCAGCCGCCAGGTCGGCTACACGAAAATGGTGTTGTGGACCAATAGCATCCTCACCGATGCCCGGCGCATCTACGACAAGGCCGGCTTCCAGCTGGTCGAAGAAGAGGCGCATCACAGCTTTGGCAAGGACCTGGTTGGCCAGGTGCTGGCACGCGAGCTGTGACGCCCCTCGCCGCCGCGCCGCCGTACGCCACTGTGGCGGCGGCAGTACACTGGCCGCCGTTTTCCTCGCCCGGATCACCACTGCCCCCAAGAAACCAGTACACTAGTTCCTGAGCGCAACTAGTTTTGTACGCGCGTCATGCCGCCTGCCGTTGCCGGGAGGCGCCCTTGCCGCAAGGCACGTTGTCTCTGGACAAATGTCATGTTCACTTCGCGCAGCCTGTCGCCTGCCTTCTATTACTTGTTCTTTTCAGGAGAACGGGAGCAGCAGCAGCGCTTTTTCAAGGAACTGCATTTCATTTCGATAGCCATCCTGACGTTTGGCCTGGCTTGCTGGCTGGTCACGTTCAGCCTGACCTTGTCGCGCGCCTCGCTCGATCATGCGCAGGCGGCGCTGGGCGTGACGGGCATGCTGGCCGGGCTGCTGCTGACTGTGTATGCGAAGTCCTTGCAGGCGATTATCACCAGCGGCACCATCAGCGTGCTGTTCATCGCTTTCGGCTTTCGCGTGCTGATGCTGGGCACGGAAGACCCCGCTTTCTGGGTATTGCCGCTGGGCGTGATGATCACGCTGACGACGGCGCCCATCTTCAGCGGCATCGCGTATTACCTGGGCGTGTCGCTATGCGTCTGGGCCATCCTGGGGCTGGGGCAGTTTCCCGTGCATGCGGGCCAGGCCGACCAGCATTGGCCCGTGCTGGCCGTCACCATCAGCGTGATCATCGGTCTTGCGCTGAACATCTATTTTCTCGTCTTGCGCATCCATAACTACCGCGCCCAGCGCGAGCTGGCGACGATGGCCTACAAGGATGGCTTGACCGGACTCAATAACCGGCGCATGTTCACGCAAAGCGCCCGCGTCCTGCAGCGCACGGCGCGCACGCCCGCGTATTTCCTGATGATCGACATCGACGACTTCAAGCAGATCAATGACGTGCATGGCCATGACGTGGGCGACGAAGTGCTGAAAAGGATCGCCGAGGTGATCGCGGGGCTGTCGGGCGATCACCTGTGCGGCCGCCTGGGCGGCGAGGAATTTGCCGTCATCTACGTGGGTGAAAAGAACGCGGCCTGCGCCTTTGCCGCGCAGCTGGTCGATGCGGTCGAGGCGGCTTTCGTGCCGGAACGCAAGGTGTCCGTCAGCATCGGCATGGCGGAACTGATCAAGGAAGCGGACTTGTCGCACAGCTACCGGCGCGCCGATGAATCCTTGTACCAGGCCAAGAAAAACGGCAAGAACCGCTACGTGTTCAACGCCGCCTGAATACCGCCGTCCGTCGTCGCGTCGAGCAGCGCCAGCAAGGTTTGCGGCGCAATCTTCCACGGCTCGCGCTGCTCGGGATCCACCTCGCACCAGCTGTCCTGCGCGCCGATCTTGAGGATGGTCAAGGGAATGTTCTTGCTCTCAAAGAAGGCCAGCATGCGGCGGAGCAGTTGGCTGACCCTGGCATGGTCTTCCAGGTATAAAGAACAGGTATAGAAACAGCCCTTCTCTCCCATGCGCAACTTCCTGGCCGCCCCGACACGCGAGTGGAGCACGTACTTGTGCAAGAACTCGGTCACGACTTCATCGTCGACTGGCATACTGCAGGAAATGGTGATCTTGGCCATGGCAAGCGGGACAGTGATTCAATAGACTAGCTTAGCAGAAAGCGTTTCATTCCTGAAATGCTAAGATCGCGGCGCGCGCATGCCGGCGCCCGGACCGGCATGGCCTCTCGACCAGGATTGCCATTGAACATACGCCTCATTTATCCCCTGCTGTCGCTGTGCGCGGCTCTGGGCACGTCACCGTTTGCGCTGGCGCAAACGCAAGCGACCGAAGACGCCGCCTTCGCGGCCGCCACCGTGCCTGTCTCCGTGCCATCGCCGCCGCTCAGCCTGAACGAGCATCCACAAATTCGCGCCGGCGTCTTCAAGCTGCTCGGTTATGCGCGCGGCAACTACACGCAGGGCGATACCCTGATCGCGCTCCAGGTACTCGACAGCATGCGTTCGCTGCCAGACATCCAGCGCACCATGCTGCCCGACGGGCGTTCCGTGCTGGCGTCCATCAACCCCGACACACACGGCGCGCAGCGCGCCGCCATGCTGTTCGATCCGCAACGCAAGCTGTTGGCCCTGGGCCTCGTCAACGGTCATTGCCAGGCCGCCATCGGCGATGCCTTGCCCGCTTGCCTGCCGTCCACCCACGCCATGCTGACGGTGTTCGTGCCGCCAGGCGCGGAGGACGAGATGGCCGCGCCGCTGCTCGTGTGGGCGCGGCAACTGCCGCCCATGCTGGCGCAGGCTGCGCCGGAACAGCGGCAAAGCATTGCTGCGGTGGAATACATCACCACTCTTCCCGGCCAGCCCGGCTGGGAGCCGCGCGACGTGCCGCCCGGCTTTCCCCCCAGCTTGCTGCACCTGTTGCTGCCGAGCGCGGAATTGAATAGCAGCGCCAGCGGCGGCAAGCTCATTGCACCGGCGGGCCTGGCCGGTTTGCCCATGCGCACGCCTGCGGAAGCGGCCGAGGCCGGCGACGAGCCCATGCCCGATGCCAGCATCACCATGCGCAGCTATGCCGATTTCCACTGGGTGCTCAACACCTATGCCAAGCTGGCCAAAGGCGCGCAAGTGCAGGGCCATGACGACAAGGTCGTGTTCACGGGCAGCGATACGAGCGGCCGCTACACGGTGACCTTGCGCGAACCGGGCAAGAAAGACAGCGTGTTCATCACCGTGGCCATCTGGCGGAAAAATTAAGGAAGGCGAACAGGGAAAGCATTGCCATTACGCACAAGAGCATGGCATTTTGGCATTTTGCGGTATGATTTCCGGCCGTGCGGCGCGGCCCGATCCCTGCCTTGCCCACCCTGCCCTTCAAGCCAGCCACGCTTGCGTCGCATCCTGCCCTAAGGAATTCATATGTTCGGTTTTAACTTGCGTGTTGCCAAGATGGTATGGACGGCGTTCCTCATCGCCTTCCTGCTCTTTCTCACCTACAAGGTCTCGTCGACCCTGATCGTGGTCGTCTTTGCCATTTTCTTCAGCTACCTCGTGTATCCGCTGATCGGACTGCTGGAGCGCCATGGCCCGAAACGCCTGCCGCGCACAGCCGCCATCGGCATCGTCTTCCTCGTGGTGATCTTGCTGGTGGCGGTGCTGGGGTCCATCTTCGGGTCGCGCATCGAGGAAGAGGCGATCAAGCTCAGCGATCAGCTGCCGACCTTGCTCAAGGGGAATAATTTTGCCGAACGCATCCCATTGCCCGAATTCATGGAACCGTTGCGCGCGCGCCTGCTGTCCTTCATGCAGACGCAGCTGAGCAGCGGTACGGGACAAGCCATGCCGCTGGCGAAGGAACTGGGCTTGACCGTCATGCATGCGGCCAGCAACCTGATCTATCTGGTGCTGGTGCCCGTGCTGAGCTTTTTGCTGATCAAGGAAGGCCCTGACATGCGCGACGGCTTGCTGTCCCTGCTGAACCGCCCGAACAAGAAACTCTGGGGCGCCATCATCGATGACCTCGACATCCTGCTGTCGCGCTATGTGCGCGCCCTGCTGCTGTTGTCGATCGCCACGTTTGTCTCCTACAGCATCGCCTTTTCCCTGATGGGCGTGCCGTACAGCCTGCTGCTGGCCGGCGCGGCCGCCCTGCTGGAATTCATCCCGTTTGCCGGTCCGCTGGCGGCGGCCGTCATCGCCGTGGTCGTGGCCGGTTTCAGCGGCTTCGAGCACGTGTTCTGGCTGATCGGCTTTATCGCCGCCTACCGTTTGTTCCAGGATTACGTGGTCAACCCGTATTTGATGAGCGAAGGCGTGGAAGTGAGCCCGCTGATGGTCATCGTCGGCTTGCTGGCCGGCGACCAGTTGGGTGGCGTGGTCGGCATCTTCCTGTCCGTGCCCGTGATGGCGGCCATCAAGATCGTCTTCGTGCGCGCGCGCGCGGCCTTGCAGGCGCGCCATGATGCACTGGAAAAAGCGGAACAGGCGGCAGAGGAAGCGCGCGCCCAGGCCTTGGCCGAGGCGGCGCTATTGCAGGAACAGGGCAGCAAGGCGGCCCTGGAACCTCGCTAAGTTAGAACTCTTCCCATTCGCCGCTGCTGTCTGCAGCGGGCTTGGCAGCACGTGGCTGGGCCGGAGCGGCTGCCGAGGCAGTACGGCTTGGCGTCAGGCGCAACGCCGGGCGTTTCAAGGCCGTGCTGGCGGCGGCCACGACAGGCTTGCGCAAGGCAGGCTTGGCCGCTGCCGGGCCGCTGTGGTTGGCGTCGAGTTTAAAAATGCTGACCATCTCGGCCAGCGCCGCCGCCTGCTCCTGCATCGACTCCGAGGCGGCTGCCGCTTCTTCCACCAGCGCCGCATTCTGTTGCGTCACGGTATCCATTTCCGCCACGGCTTGATTGATCTGGCCGATGCCCAGTTCCTGCTCGCGGCCGGCGGCGCTGATTTCGCCCATGATGTCCGTCACGCGGCGGATGCTGGAGACGATCTCATCCATCGTCGTGCCCGTCTGGCTGACCAGCGCGCTGCCGGCGCCCACGTTCTGTACCGATGCTTCGATCAGCATCTTGATGTCCTTGGCGGCGGAAGCCGAGCGGTGCGCCAGGTTGCGTACTTCCGTGGCGACGACGGCAAAGCCACGGCCTTGCTCGCCGGCGCGGGCCGCTTCCACGGCCGCGTTCAGGGCCAGGATGTTGGTCTGGAAGGCGATGCCGTCGATCACGCCGATGATGTCGGCGATCTTTTTCGACGATTCGCTGATGGTGCCCATGGTATCGACCACTTGCGCCACCAGTGCGCCGCCTTTCACCGCCACGTCCGAAGCGGAAACGGCCAGCTGGTTGGCCTGGCGCGCATTGTCGGAATTCTGCTTGACGGTCGAGGTCAGCTCTTCCAGCGACGAGGCCGTTTCTTCCAGGCTCGACGCTTGCTGTTCCGTGCGGCTCGATAAGTCCAGGTTGCCCGAGGCGATTTCATTGCTGGCCGTGGCGATGGCACCGCTGCCGTCGCGCACGCCGCGCACGGTGGTCGACAGGCGTTCCTGCATTTTCTGCAAGCCCGTCAGCAAGGCGCCCATCTCGTCGTGGCGCGTGATGACGATGTCGTTGGCCAGGTTGCCGTCGGAAATGGCGCCGAAATGGCGCAGGGCCTGGTCCAGCGGGCCAAAGATGGCGCGCAGCAGCAAGAAGCTGGAAATAATCGTCAGCAAGGCGCCCACTATCATGCCGCCGATGGCCATGGTCACCTGGGTGCGGAAGCTGGACTGGCTTTCCGCATACATCTTGGCGGCCGAGCTGGCCTGATATTGCGTCAAGGTTTCAGCGGCCTGGTCAAGGGTGCGGTACAGCGGCGTCAGCCCTTTCATCATCAAGCCGTCCGCTTGCGCGATGTTGCCTTCACGCAAAGCCTTGCTCATGGTCAGCACGCCATTGTTCATGTAATCGCTGCGCTTCTTGTCCATGTCGTCGGACAGGCGCTTTTCTTCCGCGCTCTGCGGCAAGGCCAGGTACACCTTCCACGACTTGTTGGATGCTTCCAGAAATTGTTCCGCGCGGGCCAGGGTATCCTTGGCATCGGGCGCGTCCGGGTGCACCATCACGCGGTCCATCGTGAACCGCGCGCGGCCCAGGGCAATTTGCGATTCGCCGATCGCTTGCGTCGAGGCCAGCTGATTGCTGTAGACCTCGTTGAGGCTGTTGTTGGCCGATTTTAGGCTGATGATGCTCATCACGCCCAGCAAGGCGATCAACACGCCCAGCACACTCATGGTAGCGATCAGACGCATTTTTATTGTTATATTCGACAGCATGCAGTTTTCCTTGGTAAGGGCGCGACCGTGCCACCGCCTGCCGGACGAGATAGCGGCAAACGCCAGATGGGCGGATCACGTGAATTGTTCAGGACAGGTCGATACGGCGTGTGCGGCGGCAGGGGGAAGGCGGCCCGCGCATATCGTCAGGAGTGCAAGACAGGGCAACGAGGTCGAGGTTTCCTGTACTTTTAATTTCCTGACTGCAAGATACAGGGAAAGATTACCAGTAGCAACATCCGTCTGGAATTTTCACGCTTTGTAACAAGCGGATGATGTTTTTTGCGCAGAACTGGCATTCCGCTGACGTGCGCGGTCGCTTGGGAATGCCATTTATGCTAGCCATCTAGTTAATACATGGTTTCTTCGATGAGCTGGCCATCGTCGCGAAAATACTGAAACCGGCCCGTTTTCTTGCCCATGTTGTAGGCGCCGATCTGCTTCGGCTTTCCGTTCTGGAAATTCTCGATATTGACGCCATGCAGCACGCCCTTGTGCCAGTTGCGGTGAAATTGCGGCAGTTCGCCATCGGGATACAACAGGGTTTCCGCACCATCGCGCTTGCCGTCGGCAAACGTGCCCTGGTAACGCCGCTTGCCGTCCGGATAAAAACTTTCCATCGTGCCATCGAGGACACCGAGGCGGTAATGTTCGACCAGTTCCAGCCGGCCATCGGCCGCATACTGCTCCAGCTTGCCATCGGGTTTGCCATTGAGCATGGTCAACACTTGCCAGCCGCCGTCCGGCGTCGATTTCTTCCATGGCCCCTGTTTGATGTCATCGGCATAGTCGCCGCCACCGCCAGGTTCCACCCACTGGCCCTGCTTCTTGCCATTCACATAACTACCCTGCCATTGCACCACGCCACCGGCGCGGCGCTCGCTGGGGCCGTCCAGACGGTCTTTTACGAAATGGTCGTAACCGGTGTAGCTGTGCATGTCCGCTGCGCGCCATTCGGCCACGCCCGGGCGCACTTCCCAGCGCCCCGTGCGCTGGCCCCGCTGCATCATGCCCGTGGTGGTCTCGTCGCCGCTTGCATACGTCCACAGCCCCTCGGCCTTGTCGTCGACAAAAGCGCCAGACGAGCGAATGGTATTGGGCTCTTCGTAATGCCATACGCCGGTGCGCTTGCCCTGCGCATACAGGCCGCGGGCAAACACGCTGCCCACGCAACAATTGACGTCGTACTCGATGAATGGCCCGTCCTGGCTGCCGGCAAAGCGTTGCGGCTGTGTTTCCCAGGTGATCCATTTGATGTGATAACTGGGCGCGAAGCCCCCTTCCCAGCCCTTGCCCAGCAGATACGTGACGGTCAGATAATGGCCATCCTTTTCCTGGTACGTCTTTTTATAGGCAAACGCGGGGGCGTCGGCCGGCTTGCCGGGCAATAATTCACCATCGATATTGAAATAGCCGGCCAGGGTGCCGTGCGCATGCTCGATGGCGTCGAACCCGGCCACGCCCGTAGGCGCGTAGGCGATGCTGTAGTCGATCAACTGCAAGGAGGCCAGCGCGGCGCGCACCTGCGCCTCGTCCATGGTTGTTGCGCCGCGCACGATGGCATCCAGCGCGGGCTGCAAGGCCGGCACCTTGAACATCTTGCCGCCGCTGCGCTCGTAGCGGTAGGCATGCAAGCCGTAGGGTTTGTCACTGCGCGCGCCACTACGGCTGAGCACGAACGTGGTTTCGCCCTCGCTGTCGAGATCCAGCTGGAACACGGCCTCGATGCTGGCCTGGCCGTACTTGTCCAGGTTCATGCGTTTTTCACTGATGCCGTTGCACTGGCAATAGTAACCGTTGACCTCGCCATTTTCCCGCAGGAAAGCCAGCACCACGCCGCCGTCGCGGCGCTCGACGGCGCTGGCGTAGGCCATGGGCGCACCCTCATAAAAACGCGGCGCGGCCTGGGCCGGCGCCAGGGTACCCCAGGCCAGCGCCATGGCCATCGTGCTCATCCAAAATGTGTACCGCATGTCAACTCCACTGCCGAAAGCCGCCATTATGCATGGCCATCAGGCAAGACCGGACACCCCAGGACGCCGGCCAAACAGCGGCCGCTGCACCGTCTGCGCCAGCAGCACGCCCAGCAGCGAGATGCCGCCGCCGACCAGGTGATAGAGATGCATGCTTTCATGCAGCCAGACGATGGCCAGCAAGGCCGTCAGCAGGGGCAGCAGATTGACGTAGATGCTGCAGCGGTTCGGTCCCAGCAATTTGACGCCCTCGATCCACAGGTAGGACAGCACGATGGATGAGCCGATGCCCGCATAGCCGATCAGGGGCAAGGTGGTGGCGTCCAGCCGGGCGCTGCCAGGCGGCAGCAGCAGGAACAGCGGCAGCATGCACACCAGGGCCGCCAGCGCCTGGCAATAAATAGCTTGCCAGGCGGGAATGGACAGACGCCAGCGGCGCAGCAGCACGCCGTACAGGGCAAAGCTCAGGCAGGCCAGCAGCATCAGCGCATCGCCCGCATGCACGCCCTGCTGCAGCAAGGCCAGCACGTCGCCGCGCCCCACCAGGTACAGCAAGCCGCCAAACGACAGCACGCCGCCGGCCGCCATGCCGACCGTCAACCGCTCGCCCAGCAGCAGCACGCTGAGCAGGGCCGTCATCAGGGGCGCGAGCGCCGTGACGATGGCCATATTCGTCGCCGTCGTCGATTCGGCGGCGCGGTAGGACAGGCTCTGGAACAGCGCCATCGACATCAGGCCGCACAGGGCCAGCTGCCACCACTGGCGGCGGATAGCGGCGCGGTTGCGCCACAGGGGATGGGCGATAAACGGCGTCATCACCAGCAAGACCAGCACCAGCCGATAAAACGTGATGGCCGTGGGGGCGATGCTGGACGCGGCCAGCTTCGAGACGACGACGTTGCCGGCCCACAGCAGCATGGCCAGAAAAGGATACAGATAGGCGCGCACAGGCATGCGTAGCTCCAGGAATAGTTGCGGGGAACCATCATGCCGCAGGCGCGCCGCGCCTTCTCGCGCTAAGATGTCCATACCTATCGCAAAACTGACGCTCTTTTTATGGATTGCACCTCCCCCGCCTTTCAGGAATTGCTGCCCGTCACGGCGCGCGCCATGGCGCTGGCCGTCGACTATGCGCATGGCCACGTGATTTCCGTACACCGCCACACGCACGCGCAATTGCTGTACGCCATCGAGGGCGTGATGACCATCGAGGCGCAGGGCGGGCGCTGGGTGGTGCCGCCCACGCGCGGCGTGTGGCTGCAACCCGGTATCGCGCACCAGGTGCGCATGAGCGGCACCGTGAAAATGCGCACGGTGTTCGTCAACTGCGCCAATTCTCCATTGCTGCCTGGCCACAGTTGCGTGCTCGACATCAGCCCCCTGCTGCGGCAACTGATCGTGGCCGCCGTCGACATCGCGCCCGATTTTACGGAAGGCAGCCGCGACTGGCATCTGCTGCAATTGCTGTTGCACGAACTGGGCAGCCTGCCTGTGCTGCCCCTGTATCTGCCCTTGCCTGCGGACGCGCGCCTGCGCGGCATCTGCGCGCGGCTGATGGAACAGCCGGGCGAACAGCTGACGGTGGCGCACTGGGCGCAAGAACTGGCGATCACCGAGCGCAGCCTGCACCGCTTGTTCCAGAAGCAGACGGGCTTGCGCTTTGGCCAGTGGCGCCAGCAGGCGCGGCTGCTGCGGGCGCTGGAGCAATTGGCGCGCGGCGGCAAGGTCATCGACGTGGCCATGGACAATGGCTACACGAGCCAAAGCGCATTTGCCGCCATGTTCAAAAAGCATTTCGGCACGACGCCGACCGCGTTTTACCAGGCAAAAGTCATCGCGGCATAAAAAAAATGCTGCTATGCATCAATAATCATGGGCGATAAGCGCCGGGCTTGTTATCATCGCAAGCCTTATCGCACCGCGCCCATCCTGGCAGCGGTGTTGACCTCAATCACACCACCATGACACAGAATTTCTTCCAGACTTTTATCCTGCTTTTGCTCGTCACCGATCCATTCGGCAACGTTTCCCTGTTCGTCAACGCCCTGAAACGGGTACCGATCGAGCGGCGCTGGAAAGTCGTGGTGCGTGAATGCCTGATCGCCTTCGGCATCTTGCTGCTGTTTATGTTCTTCGGCCGCCATTTCCTGAACGCCTTGCAATTGTCGGAAGTGGCGCTGCGCATCGGCGGCGGCGTGATTTTATTCCTGATCGCCATGCGCATGGTGTTTCCGCAGCCAAACGCGGGCAATAGCGACCACGAGATGGGCGGCGAGCCGTTCATCGTGCCGCTGGCCATCCCCGCGCTGGCCGGCCCGTCGGCCCTGGCCACCGTGCTGCTGTTTTCCTCGCATGAAGTCAATGAAGTGATCGCCCACGTGGCGGGCTTGACGGCCGTGGCCGTCGTCTGGCTGGCCGTCTTCCTGTGCGCCGAACGCTTGCAGCGGGCGCTCGGTCCAAGGGTCATGACGGCGTTCGAGCGCCTGATGGGCTTGATCCTGACGGCGATGGCCATTGAAATGCTGCTGGCCGGCATACGCGCGTTCCTGAAGTCCGTTTAACATAGAGCATTCATACACTGGAGGAATCACCATGAGCCGTTGCGCCCACATTTGCCTGATGGCCGATTACAACCAGTGGATGAATGCCAAGGTCTATGCGGCGGCCGCCAGCCTGCCGCCCGGCGAACTGCAGCGCGAGCGGGGCGCCTTTTTCGGCTCCCTGCTGGCCACCCTGAACCACGTGATGGTGGGCGATACCTTGTGGCTGCAGCGCTACGCGAAACATCCGGCCGGTTTCCCCCTGCTCGATCCCATCCGCGCCATCACGCCGCCCGCGTCGCTCACGCAGCCGCTGTTCGCGGCCGACGATTTTGCCGCCATGCACGCGCACCGGCAATGGCTGGACCAGGTCATCATCGACTGGGCCGCGTCCATCCGCGAAGAAGACCTCGACCATTTGCTCGATTACCGCAACAGCAAGGGGCCTAACCGGCGCGAGTTTTTCAGCCTGCTCATGCATTTCTTTAACCACCAGACGCATCACCGGGGTCAGGCCAGCACCTTGCTGTCGCAAGCGGGCGTGGACATCGGCGACACGGATTTACTGTTTCGCATCCCCAACCATCTTGCCGACTGACGGCGGGCGGTACAGCCACGCTTTCACGGCAATCGCTGCCAGCGCCAGCCCGCCCAGCAGCGCGCCGCAGGCCAGCGCCCCCGGCATGCCATAGGACTCGATGGCCATGCCGCCGGCCAGCGCGCCCAGCGTCACGCCCAGGTTGATGGCGGCGATATACACGCCGATGGCGAACGCGGGCGCCTCGCGCGCTTCGCTGCTGAGCCATACTTGCGTGACGATCAGCCCGCTCGTATGCGCGGCGCCCCAGAACAGCAGCAACACGGCCAGCGCCGCCCAGCCGATGCCCGTGCCCGCATGCCGGTACAACAGCCAGTACGCCAGCCCCAGCAGCACGGGCTGCAGCAAGACCGTGCGCAGCACGTGCATGCCCAGCTGGCGCCCCGCAAACAGATTGCCCGCCACGCCGCCCACGCCAAACACCACCAGCGCCAGCCCCGTCTGGCGCGCCGACAAGCCCGCCTCCTGCTGCAGATACGCGGCCGCATACGCATACACGGCAAACATGGCGGCAAACACCAGCACGGCGGCGGCGATGGTGAACCACAGCGCAGGTTTGCGCAGCACGGCCAGCTGGCGGCCATACGCCATCGGCGCCTCGCGCGGCGTGTCGGGCAAGAACACATATAAGCCCAGCGCGGCCAGCGCATTGACGAGGGCGCACGCGAGGAACGATGCCTCATAGCCATATTGGGCAGCGATCCAGGTGGTCAGCGGGATGCCCAGCACCATGCCCATGCTGGTGCCAGTGAACGCATGCGCGCCGGCCCGCGCCGCATCGCGCGGCGGATACAGGGCGGCGGCGGCCACCATGGCCAGCGAGAAATACACGGGGTGGAACAGGGCCGGCACGATGCGCAGCGCCAGCAGCAGCCCGAAGCGCGGTGCATACGCCGAGGCCACGCTGGCCAGGGCAAACACGAGCAGCGAGACGATCAGCACGCTCTTGCGGCGCCACCGCGTGGCCAGCAGCACGAGGAAGGGGCCGCCCACGGCGATCACCAGCGCGAACAGGCTCACCAGCGAACCCGCCTGCGCGGCCGTCACCCCGTAACGCTGCATGATCATCGGCAAGATGCCGACCACGCCAAACTCGATGCAATACACGCCGAACAGACCCAGCGCGAGGAAGACGATGGGGTGCGGGCGCGTCATGGCATTTCCTTGGCGCCATACACTGCCTGGCACAGTTCCGTGACGAACGGTCCCGCCATGCCCTCCAATGCCGTATTCGTAAACGCCACCACGGACAGTTCCTGCGCCGGGTCGACAAACCACGAGTGGCCATACGTGCCGCCCATGCGCCACGTGCCCGCAGACTCCGGCGTGGCGGCGGCAAGCGGGTCCGTCAAGACCGTGAACCCCAGGCCGAAGCCGCGTCCCGGCCAGAACGGCAAGTCGAAACCGCCCGTCTGGTTTGCTCCCATCTGGCGCGCCAGCGCTGGCGGCAGCAGCGGCGCGCCGCCCAGTCGCAGGGTTTCCAGCAGGCGCATGAAATCGGGGGCGGAGCCGACCATGCCGGCGCCGCCGGACGGATACGCGTGCGCGTCGAGCGCCCTTGCTGGCGACAAGGTAAAGCCGGCCATGCCTTCGAGAAACGGCAGATGGTCTTCCCCCTCGTCCAGCAAACGGCGCGGCCGGGCTTCTTCCGCTGCGCGGTCCGCATACGCGACGGCCAGGCGCGCCGCGTCCGTGGCCATAAAACCCGTGTCGTGCATGGCCAGCGGCGCCGTCACCAGCTGTGCCACGGCCTGCGCCAGCGGCAAACCCGTCACCGCTTCGATCACGGCGCCCAGCACGTCGGTGGCGATCGAATACGCCCAGCGCGCACCCGGTGCAGACGCGAGCGGCACGGTAGCGAGGCGGCGCAGGTTGTCCTCCAGGGAAATGCGGGACGCGTCCATGCCGTCCGACACGCCCGCCCGTGCATACGCCCCGCCCGGCGGCTGGAAAAAGCCGTAGTCGAGCCCGGCCGTGTGCGTGAGCAAGTGGCGCACGGTCATCGCCGCCACGGCGCCGTCCGGCTGGCGCGGCGCAAAATACGGCAGCCAGCGCGCCACCGGGTCGTCCAGGCCCAGGCGGTTCTGCCCCACCAGCGCCAGCGCGGCCGTGGAGACGATGGGTTTGCTGACCGAGGCCAGGCGGAAGACGGCGTCTTCCTCCATGGGCGTGCCCGCTTCGCGGTCCAGGTGGCCGGCGGCGCGGCGATAGATTTCCTGGCCACACTGGCGCACCAGCACCACGGCGCCCACCAGGCGCTGCTGATGCAGCACGGCATCAAGCAAGGGGTCAATGCGGGCGGCCAAGGCCGCGGGAGAGAAGTTGTACATCATGGCTCAGCCTTTCAAATGATCAGGCTGCCAAGGTAAGCGAGACGCGATCAAAGAAAAACAGGCTATAGTTTCTGTCTGTGCGGACGTTGACATCCGCAATCAAAAGGAAAACCATGGATAATCTGGCGGGATTCACGGCCTTCGTGCAGGCGGCGGAAACGCGCAGTTTTGTCGCGGCGGGCCGGGTGCTCGGCATTTCCGCCTCGGCCGTGGGCAAGAGCATCGCGCGGCTGGAAGAGCGGCTCGGCGTGCGTCTGTTTCACCGCAGCACGCGCAGCATTGCGCTGACCAGCGAGGGTACCGTGTTTCTCGAGCGCTGCCGGCGCATCCTGGGCGAAATCGAAGCGGCCGAGCTGGAGTTATCGAACAGCAAGCGCGCGCCGCAAGGCCGGCTGCGCGTCAGCCTGCCGCAGGTGGGCAGCCTGCTCAATCCCGTGCTGGCGGCCTTTGCGCGTGCCTATCCGCAGGTGGAACTCGACCTCGATTTCAGCGACCGCCGGGTCGACGTCATCGAAGAGGGATATGACGCCGTCGTGCGCGCGGGAGAAAGCGCCGACAGCCGTTTGATGAGCCGCCAGCTGGGCCAGTTCCAGCTGCAACTGGTGGCCTCGCCAGCCTATCTGGCGCGCAACGGCACGCCCGCGCTGCCGGCCGACCTGGCCCGCCACACTTGTTTGCTGTACAAGTTTCCCAGCAGCGGCAAGGTCGAGGCGTGGCCCTTGCCCGAGTGGCATGCCCTGCACGCGGCCGGCTTGCCGACTGTGCTCAACTGCAACAATGTCGACACCCTGCTGCACTTTGCCGAAAGCGGCCTGGGCATCGCCGCCCTGCCCGACTTTGCCGCGCGCGCGGCGCTGACGGCGGGCCGCTTGCAGCCGGTGCTGGACGCGCACCGCCGGCACGATGGCGCCTTTCGCATCCTGTGGCCCAGCAGCCGCCACCTGACGCCGAAACTGCGCGCCTTCATCGACTTCCTCGCCATGCACGTGTTTCCGGAAAACTAAGCCCGCACCCGGCGCCGCGCTCGTTGTTTCCACACGACAACTTATTTAATTTGCTACCATTTTTTAAACTTTTCGCGGACTTGATACAAGTTTTTGTATTGCAGTGCGGAATTTTGAGGAACAATTACAGGCTGGCTGCCCTTACGTATAAACCCGTAGCCTTGGCCTGTCGACGTTTTCCCTCACTTCCGCAATACGAAAGCAATCATGTCACTTACACAATTCAAAATCGGCACCCGGCTCGGGATCGGATTTGCTGTCGTTCTCGGTCTGCTGGTGGCCGTCTTGCTCGTCGGCCTGTACTCCATGGGGCAACTGAGCGCACGCACGCACGACATCGTGGCCGATAAGAACGTCAAGATGGCGGCCGCCAATACCATGAGCGACAACGTGCGCAACATTACCCTGGCGATCACCAGCATTGTGGTGGCGCCGACGGAAGCGCTGGTGCAGGCGGAACTGGCCAAGATCGGCGAAGCACGCAAGAAATACGGCGCCGCCAAGGAAACCCTGCAAAAGAAAATTTCGACAGACAAGGAAACGGCGCTGATGGCTGAACTGGACGCGGCCCTGAAATCGGGCGCGCCGCTGAACAACAAGGTCATCGAGCTGCGCAATGCGGGCCAGACGGATGAAGCGATCGCCTTTTTGACGCAGCAGGCGGCGCCGAGCCTGAAACGCGTGCTGGGCGCGCTCGACAGCCTGGTCGCGTATGAAGGCGAGCAGGCGGCCCAGGCGGCAACGGACGCCGAAACGCTGAGCAACAGTGCGCGCGCTTCCATGATTACCTTGGGCAGCGTGGCCGTGCTGCTGGGCGCTTTTGTTGCCTGGATCATCACGCGCTCGATCACCCAGCCCATCAATGCGGCCGTGGCCGTGGCCGAAACCGTGGCCTCGGGCGACTTGTCGTCGCACATCGTCGTCAATTCCAGCGATGAAACGGGCCGCCTGCTGGGAGCCCTGAAAGCCATGAACACGAGCTTGCTGAGCGTGGTGGCGCAAGTGCGCAACGGTACGGATGCGATTTCCACGGCGTCGAGCGAAATTGCCGCAGGCAACCTCGACCTGTCGTCACGCACGGAAGAGCAAGCCAGTTCGCTGGAAGAAACGGCGTCGGCCATGGAAGAGCTGACCTCGACCGTGAAACAGAACGCGGACAATGCGCGCCAGGCGAACCAGTTGGCGAAAAGCGCGTCGGAAGTGGCCGTGCGCGGCGGCAGCATCGTCGCGCAAGTGGTCGACACCATGGGCACGATCAATGACTCGTCGAAGAAAATCGTCGACATCATCGGCGTCATCGACGGCATCGCCTTCCAGACCAACATCCTGGCCTTGAACGCGGCAGTGGAAGCGGCGCGCGCGGGTGAACAGGGCCGTGGCTTCGCCGTCGTCGCCACCGAGGTACGCAATCTGGCGCACCGTTCGGCCTCGGCCGCCAAGGAGATCAAGGAACTGATCGCCGCTTCGGTCGCCAACGTGGACACGGGTTCGCGCCTCGTCAATGAAGCGGGCCAGACCATGGGCGACATCGTCGACAGCATCGTGCGCGTGACCGACATCATGGGCGAAATCACCTCCGCCACGCACGAGCAGACCATCGGCATCGAACAGATCAACATGGCCATTGCCCAGATGGATGAAGTGACGCAGCAAAACGCGGCCCTGGTGGAAGAAGCGGCGGCCGCCTCGCAAAGCATGCAGGAACAGGCGGGCGAACTGGCGCACGTGGTGGGCTTCTTTAAAACCGGCAACCATGTTGCCAGCGTCAGCAAGCTGACGCCTGTGCGCGCCACGCCGGCAGCGGCTGCGCCCGCCATCGCGCGCCCCGCAGCCAAGCCCGCACCCGTACGCCAGGCCGTCGCGGCCGCGCCGGCGCGCCGCAGCAATGCCGCCGCCGAAAGCGAATGGGAAGAGTTTTAAAACACCCGTGTTAATACCAGAGTTTTAACACCCGGCAACATCGCAACGGGGAAAGCCAGGCAGGAAGTTGCTGCCTGGCTTTTTTTCGTCCGCCAATACCACTTTTTTTGCGGCAAAGCCCGCGCAATAGACAAAAGTGCAAAACGTGCAGCACGCATACGCTTTACAATCCTCGCTCGCTTTACAAAATATTGGTCATCATGAATCAGGCAGAACAGCAGCGCCTCCTGGCTATCCTGGAGTATTGGCACAAGATCGAATTCTTTATCCCGTTTGACCTGAATCAAATCACGGACGTTGAAGACCAATCCACCGTGCGTCTCCTCCACCGCGAACAGCTGGCGCAAATGCCGCCGCAGTTCGCCACGCAGTGGCCAGTCCCTTCCGACCGCGAGATCGACGGCTTTTCACTGTTCCTCGGCGTGTTCGACAAGGCCGAAATCAACAAGGCTTGCCCGCCGGCCAACGGCCCGGAAAACATTGCCGAGACAGAAAAAACAGAGCTGCTGGGACGCTCGTGCTTTGCCCGCATTAACCTCAATGCGCTGGGCGAGCCGCAGTTCGATCCCGTCTCCGTGTCGACCTTGCCGTGGGCCCTGGGCCGCGCCCGCACGCCAGACTGGTCGGGCCTGAGCCTGGACGCCTTCAGCGACAGCCAGCTGGTGCTGCAGGACAGCCTGCGCAACTTTGCCGCCGCCCGCGCCCCGCAGCCAGTGACGGACGAGGCAGGCAATGTCTCGGCGCCCCTGTCCGGCATGGAAATCGCGGCCCTGGCCGACCTGCTGCGCGACTGGGCCGGCTTCCACCCGTCCGCCGGCCAGCCGCTGGCCGTGCTGGAATTGCGCACGCGCAAGAAACGCGCGGCCGTGACGGAAGGCGACCTGGTTGAGGCCAGCCAGAACCGCAGCCTGGACTTTGGCGACGCGGTGGAGCCATCGATCGATATCCTCAACAGTTTTTACCTCGATGACCTGGAACAGATCATCCGCGCCTTGCGTGGGGGCAAGTTGCCGGCGACGGTGGCCGCCTACCTGACGCCGCTGGCGCAGGACGAGCGCATCGACCTGTACAGCCCGGCCGGACGCCAGGCACTGGCCGCCATGCTCAATCCCGCGAACATGAACCGGGGACACTGGCTGGAAGACGCCAGCTACGCCATGAGCCTGATGCAGCAGTTCGCCATCCATGGCGCGCGCACGGGCTTGAGCGAACGCGGCATCTTTTCCGTCAACGGCCCGCCCGGCACGGGCAAGACGACGTTATTGCGCGAATTGTTTGCCGACAACATCGTGCGCCGCGCCAGCGTGCTGTCCTGTCTGGACCGCGCCGGCGACGCCTTCATCGGCAAGGTGGCCGTGTCCTTCGAAGGCGTGCGCGACCCGATCACCATCGCCCGCTTGCGCCCGGAATTGACGGGCTTTGAAATGGTCGTCGCCTCGTCGAACAATGCGGCGGTGGAAAATATTTCCGGCGACCTCCCAAAACCGAAACAGCTGGGCAAGGAATGGGCGCGCACGCGTTACTTTGAAAGCGTGGCGCGCCGCGTGGTGGCCGACGGCAATGGCACCAACCGCGCCCTGGACGAGACGGAAGCGCCATGGGGCTTGATGTCCTGCGCGCTGGGCAATAGCGCCAACCGCCGCCGCTTCGTCAGCAATTTTTATGACGACGACTGGGACAAGAGCACGGCGCGCAAGACGCCGAATGCACAGAATATCCGCCAATGGCTGACCAGCTACCAGGGCGTGAGCTTCGCCCAGGCGGCGCGCGAGTTCCGCGAAACGGAACACGTGGTGGAAAAGGCCTTGGCCGAGCACGCCCAATACGCGGCCCTGTGGCAAGCCGTGGGCACGTGCACGGAAGCCGATTTTATCCAGGCCAGCCAGCAGGCGTTGATTGAAGCTGAGCAAGAGATGGATGCAGCGAATGACGCCCTGTCCGGCGCGCTGGCACAGCAGGACACCCTGCTCGCCAGCAAGAAGGAATTGCTGGAAGAAGAGCGCCTGGTGGCGCTGACGCAACCGGGCTTTTTTGCCCGCCTGTTCCGCACGGCCCCAGCGCGCGCCTACAAGGACGCCGTCGTGGCCAACGCCGAAGCGCAGCGCCAGGCCGCGCGCGACGTGTCCGCCATCAAGCTGCTGCTCAAGGGCGAGCTGGAGCCGCGCTGCGAGCGGGCCCGCAACAGCCTGCACATTGCCCTGCGCACGGCGCAATCCCGCCAGCGCGAATGGGATGACAGCACGGAATTGCTGCGCCGCGCACGCATGCGTTTCCCCACCATCAGCGCGCCGGCCAGCCTGGACGAGCTGGACGGCGACGCGTTGCAGATAGGCGGCCTGTGGCATGAACCGGCGCTGGCGCGCCTGCGCTCGCGCCTGTTCGCCAAGGCCCTGGCCCTGCACGAAGCGTGGCTGGCGGAAGTGGCGAAGAAGGGCGGACCCGGCTTTGGCGGCAACTTGCTGGCCGTGTCGAAATTGCTGAAAAACAAGCGCGCGTATGACCAGTCGCACGTCGCCATGGTCTGGCACAGCCTGTTCATGGTGGTGCCTGTCGTGTCGACCACGTTTGCCTCGTTCGCGCGCCAGTTCCAGGGCATGGGCCCGGAATCGCTGGGCTGGCTGTTCATCGATGAAGCGGGCCAGGCCGTGCCGCAAGCGGCGCTGGGCAGCCTGTGGCGCGCCAAGCGCGCCGTCGTCGTGGGCGACCCGCTGCAGATCGAACCCGTGTTCACGGTGCCGGGCCGTCTCGTGCAGACCCTGTCCGCCCTGTCGCCGCATACGCAGGACGGCAGCTACGCGCCGACTTCCGTTTCCGTGCAGACCCTGGCCGACAAGGCCAACCGCTATGGCGCAACGGTCGGCACCGGCAGCGCGCAGCCCCTGTGGATAGGCAGCCCCCTGCGCGTGCACCGCCGCTGCGTCGAACCGATGTTTTCGCTGGCCAACAGCATCGCCTACGAAGACAAGATGGTGTATGGGCTGGCTGAACGCACGCCGCCGGCCGGCGCGCGGGGCCTGACGCGGGGACCGAGCCGCTGGATCGACGCCGTCGGCGCCGTCAGCTACAAGCAGGTGGTGCCGGTGCAGCTCGATTTCGTGCTGGAAGTGCTGTTGAAACTATATCGCCGCGATGGCAAGCTGCCCGACATGTATGTGATTACGCCGTTCAAGGCCGTGCGCAACGAATTGCGTTCGCGCATCGTCGACATGGACTGGGACCGCCGCCTCGGCTACGGCAAGGCGCCGACGGCGCGCGAACTGCGCCAGTGGAGCAGTCAGATGGTCGGCACCGTGCATACCTTCCAGGGCAAGGAACAAAGCGTGGTCATGCTGGTCCTCGGCGCCGACGACAGCACGACCGGCGCCGCGCAATGGGCGGCGGCCACGCCGAATTTGCTCAACGTGGCCCTGACGCGCGCGCAGCATTATGTGTACATCGTCGGCAACCCGCTGCTGTGGGGCCAGTTGCCGCATTTTGCACCGGCGTGCGCGCAATTGCCGCATACGGGCATGCATGAGTTTTTGGTGGAAATGGGCTGATTGGCAGGCGTAGGTCGGATTAGCGCCCCAGCGCGTAATCCGACAACATTGTTGGCCGCTCTTGTCGGATTACGCGCGGCTACGCCCCGCTAATCCGACCTTGTATTATTCCCCTCATGCCGTTCGTGGTATTGCGAACGGTATCGACCGCTGTCAAAATCTTGGTAGGCATATCAAGACCGGGTAACTGGATGCCGTATCCGCCCTTAGGCCCCGAGCCAGCTCCGTAGATCTCGCACCAGTTACCCATCCTCCATGTCAAGATCGGACAGTATCTTTGGCACCGGCATGCCGGTTAGCCCGCATTTGCAAGGTAGATCGCAAGAGGACCACAGCATGTTTAATTTAGGAATCGACGTTGCCAAGGCCAAGCTCGACTGCGCGCTGCGCCTGCCCAACGGCAAGCATCGTAACAAGGTTGTCGAGAACAACCACCAAGGATTCACCGCGCTCCACGCATGGCTGCTGAAGCATGCTGCCGGCAGCCCCAGGGTGTGCATGGAAGCGACGGGCACGTATTGGGAAGGGGTTGCCGAATATCTCGCTGGACTTGGCATGGTGGTCAGTGTCATCAATCCGGCCCAGATCAAGGCCTTCAGCGCTTCGCGCCTGGTGCGCACCAAGACCGACAAGGTCGACGCACAGCTGATCGCCGACTTCGCCCATGAACGCCAGCCAGAGCCCTGGCAGGCGCCATCGCCGGCCGAGCAATCGCTGCGCGCGCTGGTGCTGCGCCTCGATGCCTTGCAAGCGATGCGCCAGCAGGAAAGCAACCGGCTTGAAGTGGCGCGCGCGGCGGTACGCCAGGGTATCGAGGATCATATTGCCTGGCTCGACGCCGAGATCAAGGCGCTGATCCTGGCGATCCGCCGTCATATCGATGACGACCCGGATTTACGCGGCAAGCGCGAATTGCTCGATAGCATCCCTGGCCTGGGCGAGCGCACGATTCCCGTGCTGCTGTCCTACTACGCCAATCCTGAGCGCTTCGACAGCGCCAAGCAGGCGGTGGCGTTTGCGGGCCTCGATCCGCGCCAGCACGAGTCGGGTTCCAGCGTGCGTGGCAAGCCACGCATGTCGAAGGTCGGCCACAGTTTCCTGCGCAAGGCACTGTACATGCCGGCCATGGTGGCAGTCCATAAGACGCCTTGGGGCAAGCGCTTCGGTCAGCGCCTGCGTGACGCCGGCAAAGCGCCCAAGCTGATCATCGGCGCCATGATGCGCAAGCTGGTGCACGTGGCATTCGGCGTGCTCAGGTCGGGAAAAATATTTGATCCGGCCTTGCACGCCGCTTGACGGGGATAACAGTATCTACGTTGCTGCGCCGGGAAGACCAAGGTAAACGTCGTGGCGGCCGCGTCGGACGCCACACTCGCGCTGCCGCCGTATAACTGCACGATGGCCGTGACGCAGGCCATGCCCAGGCCTGCGGAAGCGGCCGAATCGCTATTGTCGGATTACGCGCGGCTACGCCCCGCTAATCCGACCTACTTTCCTGCACCGTGAAAACCAAGATGTAGGTCGGATTAGCGCGCAAGCGCGTAATCCGACACCACCACCATCAATATTACGCCGGGAAAACCAAGGTAAATGTCGTGGCGGCAGCGTCGGATGCGACCGTCGCGCTGCCGCCATGCAACTGCATGATGGCCGTGACGATGGCCAGCCCTAATCCTGTGGAGGCGGCCGAGTCGCTGCGGGCCGGGTCGGCGCGGTAGAAGCGCTCGAACAGGTGGGGCAAATGACGCGCGGGGATGGCGGGGCCGAGGTTGCTCACGCTCAGTTCCACGCCCTCGTTGGTCGCGTGCGAACGCATTAAAATCGTGCTGCCCGGCGCCGCATGGCGGATGGCGTTCGACAGCAAATTGCCGAGCGCGCGGCGCAGCAGTTGCGGCTCGGCCGTCACCGTGCCGCTGCCGTGGCAGGCCAGCGCCAGCTCGCGCTCTTCGGCCAGGCCTTCAAAGAAATCGGCAAGGCGCAAGAACTCGTCCTGCACGGGCAAGACTTGCTTGACGAGCACCATTTCATCCTGCTGCGCGCGCGCCAGAAACAGCATGCTGTCGATCATGCGCGACAGCCGTTCCAGCTCTTCCACATTCGACGACACCAGCTGTTCATATTCGTGCGCGCTGCGCGGGCGGGCCAGCATGACCTGGCTTTGTCCCAGCAGATTAGTGACGGGCGTGCGAAATTCATGCGCCAGATCGGCGGAAAACTGCGACAGCCGCGCATAGCCTTCCTGCAGGCGCGCCAGCATGGCGTTCAAGGCCTGGATCAGGGGCAGCAGTTCCGTCGGCGCATCGCGCGCCTCGAGCTGCTGCCCTAGCTTGCCCGGCCGCACGAGGGCCGCATGGGCGGCGATATTGCGCAGCGGCCGCAATCCCCGCAGCAGCATCACGCTGGCCAGAATCGCCGCCACCAGTGCGCTGACGGCCACGGAGACGACGATCTGCCAGCGGTAGGCGGCGAACATGGCCGTGCGGTCGCCGTAGACCCGGGCGACGGCAATATCGGCCATCTGCGCCGGATCGCCGATGCGGGCGCTGGCCGCCACGACCCGGGCCGGATAGCCGTCGCGGCTGGTCCAGCTGACGATGTCGCTGGCCGTCACGGGCGCATCGACGGCCACGGGAACAGCATGCGCGACGTTCTCGCTGTTCGGATTGACATCGATCAAACGCGTGCCATCGGCGCGCACGATGCGCACCAGGGAATTCTCTTGTCCGCTCATGGTGTCGCGGAAATACTGGGGCCGCTCGCGGATGATATCGAGGGTGCCCGCATTGCCGAGTAATTGCTGAATCTGCCGCAGTTTTCCCAGCAATAAGATGTCATCGCGGCGCTCGATTTCCGCCACAAAGGAACGGTACAGATGCATGCCCAGCCCGGCCGACACGAGCGCCACGATCAGCACGAAGACGAGCGTCACGCGCAGGGTCAGCGAGCGCCGCAGTTCTGCCAGCTTCATGCGGCGGCGCCATTGTCAGGCACCGTGGGCGCGCGCAATTCACAGACATAGCCCATGCCCCGCAAGGTGTGGATCAGCTTGGGTTCGAACGGATCGTCGAGCTTGCTGCGCAGGCGTCGGATGGCCGCGTCGATGACATTGGTGTCGCTCTCGAAATTGATGTCCCACACTTGCGAGGCGATGATGGAACGCGACAGCACCTCGCCCTGGCGCCGCGCCAATAAATGCAGCAAGCCGAATTCCTTGGCCGTCAGGGCGATGCGCTGGCCTTGCCGGCTGACCTTGCGTTTCATCACGTCGATTTCCATGTCGCCGATGCGAATGACGTCGTCTTCACGGGGCGGCCCGCGCCGCAGCAGGGTGCGGATGCGCGCCACCAGTTCGGCAAAGGCGAACGGTTTCACCAGATAATCGTCGGCGCCCAGCTCCAGCCCTTTCACGCGGTCCTGCACTTCGTCGCGCGCCGTGAGAAAAATCACGGGCACGTCCGCGCCACCCTCTTGCAGGCGCAGCGCGCGCAAGACTTGCCAGCCGTCCATGATGGGCAGCATCACGTCGAGCACGATGAGATCGGGTGACTCCGTACTTGCCATGTGCAAGCCATCGCGGCCATTGCGCGCCAGGCTCACCGTGAAGCCGGACTCGGCCAGCCCGCGCAGCAGATAGTCGCCCGTCTTCGGTTCGTCTTCGATTACCAGGATACGCATGGCCGCTTTCTAAGGAGAATATAAAACCATTCTACGCCGCGCACGGACCGCCGCGGATGATAAAAATGTCATGCGGCGATCATCTTCTCGTAGGGCAACACTGACCATACTGGCGCCACCTTATCAACGGACAGCCACATGAAAACCCTGTTACTCGGCAGTACCCTGCTGTACCTGCTGGCCAGCCCCGCCCACGCCCAGCTGCGCCAGGTCGATGATCTTTCTCTGGCAATGGCCAACAAGCTGGCGAATGCGGCCATCGCCGCGTGCCAGGCGCAAGGCCGGCATATTGTCGTCAGCGTACTCGACCGTGGCGGCAATGTCGTGACCGTGCAGCGCGCCGATGGCGTCGGGCCGCACAACACGGACGCCAGCCGGCGCAAG
Source organism: Janthinobacterium aestuarii (assembly GCF_046113285.1). Lineage (NCBI taxonomy): Bacteria > Pseudomonadati > Pseudomonadota > Betaproteobacteria > Burkholderiales > Oxalobacteraceae > Janthinobacterium > Janthinobacterium aestuarii. Next base: position 295,440 of record NZ_CP142524.1, on the reverse strand, counting down.
GCCTACACGGCCCTGTCGACGAAAAACGATACCCAGGCGCTGGCCGTGGCCGCGCGCGGCAATCCCGACATGGCCAATTTGACGACCGTGCCGGAACTGTTGCTGCTGGGCGGCGGCCTGCCCTTGCGCGCCAAGGGCGAAGTCGTCGGCGCCATCGGCGTCGCCGGTGGCGGTGGCGCCCTGCAAGACCGGGCCTGCGCCCATGCCGCCCTGGCCGCCATTCCTGAACTCGATTCCCCCACCCTGTGAAAGCAACGACGATGACCTATCTGAAAAAAATCACCGCCGCCCTGGCCTTCGCCAGCCTGTCCAGCATGGCGCTGGCCGCCAATCCCTTGAGCGTGCACATTCTCGACCTGCAGAGCGGCCAGCCGACCGCGGGCGTGACGGTCACGCTGGAGCAGAAAAAAGGGGATGCCTGGCAACAATTGGGCAGCGCCGTGACGAACGCGCAAGGACGCATCGCGGCCATGTATCCGGAAAATCAACCCATGCAGGCGGGCGACTACCGCATCGTGTTCAAGACGGGCGAACACTATGCGCGGCTGAAACAGGAAACCTTCTTCCCGGAAATCCCCGTGCAATTCCACGTGGAAAAGACCGACCAGCACTATCACATTCCCTTGCTGCTCAGCCCTTTCGGCTTTTCCACCTACCGCGGAAATTAAACCTGGCCGATAGTCTTCGCCGTCTGCCCGAACAGCACGCTTTTCGCGTCGCCGCTGACGGTGGGCTGCACATTGATTTCGGCTGCCCGCGCATACGCGCGCACGGTGGCGGGACGGGCGGCGATGGCCGCGAACCAGCGCGCCAGGTGCGGGAAGTCTTCCAGCTTCTGGCGCTGGCGTGCGTGCGGCACGATCCACGGGTAGATCGCCATGTCGGCGATGGAATACGTGTCGCCGGCCACGAATGCGCGGTCCGCCAGGCGCTTGTTCAGCACGCCGTATAGCCGGTTCGTTTCATTGACGTAGCGCGTGATGGCGTAGTCGATCGGTTCGGGCGCATATTGCACGAAATGGTGGTTTTGCCCGGCCATGGGGCCAAGGCCGCCCATTTGCCAGAACAGCCATTGCATGACCTCGGCACGTCCCCGCACGTCGGCCGGCAGGAATTGCCCGCTTTTCTCGGCCAGGTATTGCAAAATCGCTCCCGATTCGAACAGGGATAGCGGTTCACCGCCATCCGCCGGCGCCTGGTCGACGATGGCGGGGATGCGGTTGTTCGGCGCGATGGCGAGAAACTCGGGCTTGAACTGCTCGCCCTTGCCGATATGCACGGGAATGATGTTGTAGGGGATGCCCGCTTCTTCCAGGAACATCGTCACTTTGTGCCCGTTGGGCGTGGTCCAATAATACAGGTCGATCATCGTGGTCTTTCCAGGTAGATAAGTAGGGGCAGGCGCACTTGGCAGAACTATTGTCGCGCCGCAACTGATATGCATGGATATAATGCCACGTAAGCGAAAAACAAGACGGCGTCCAGGCAGGGCAAGCACCCACTGGCACCGTCACGCAGGCATCCCGACATTCCAGAGCACAAACAAAGAAAGCCGACCATGCGCAAACTCCTGATCGTCACGCTGTCCGTCCTGCTGTCAGGCTGTGTCCAGGACTTCGCCATCTACATGTTCGATGGGCAAGACCATTCCCTGACCGTGCGCCGCCAGCAACGTTATTTTTGGCAAGACACCGTGGAAGTGCAGCTGATGGCCACCAACCTGCCGCAATGCCAGCGCCTGCATACGCTGTCCACCGATGCGCCGGCCGACATCAAGGTCGAGCTGTTCGCGGCGGGCGATGGCCTGTGGAATATCCGCATGGGCAAGCAGCTGTGGCAGGCGGAAACGAATACCTGCAATGAGCTGACGGAAATGGAAAACGACCCGAAAGCCGACCTGGGCCAGCCGGTCGGGCAATTCGTGGTCGTCGATGACAAGCTGGAATTCGAGCCGGCGCCGCAAGCGGCGGCACCGGCCCAATAGGAACTTAGCGCGCCGCCAGGCTGCGCAGCGGCTTTTTCGCCACGGCGCGTGGCGCGGCCGAGCTTGCCGCCAGGCGCGGCGATGTTCCCGGTTCCTGCGCCGACAGTTTGAAGCGCGCCACCAGTTGCGCCAGCACTGCCGCCTGATCCTGCATGCTCGACGCCGCTGCCGCCGCTTCTTCCACCAGTGCCGCATTTTGCTGCGTCACGCTGTCCATCTCCGTGATCGCCTGGTTGACGTGGCCGATACCCGTGCTTTGCTCGTGCGAGGCGGCCGTGATGTCGGCCATGATGTCGGTCACGCGCGACACGCTGGCCACCACCTGATCCATGGTCGTGCCCGCCTGTGCGACGAGCGTGCTGCCGGCCGCGATGCTGTCGACGGAAGCGCCGATCAGTTCCTTGATTTCCTTCGCCGCGCCTGCGGATCGTTGCGCCAGATTGCGCACTTCCGACGCCACGACGGCGAAGCCGCGTCCCTGTTCGCCCGCGCGCGCCGCTTCCACGGCCGCGTTCAAGGCCAGGATATTCGTCTGGAAAGCGATGCCGTCGATGACGCCGATGATGTCGACGATCTTGCGCGACGACGCGTTGATGGTGTCCATGGTACCGATCACTTGCGCCACCACGGCGCCGCCCTGGCGGGCCACGGCGGAAGCGGACTGCGCCAGTTCATTCGCCTGCACGGCATTGCCCGCGTTTTGCGTCACGGTCGAGGTCAACTCCTCCATCGAGGCCGCCGTTTCTTCCAGCGAACTGGCTTGCATTTCCGTGCGCGCCGACAAGTCCATATTGCCGCTGGCAATCTCGCTCGATGCCGTCGCGATCGTCTCGGCACTGTGGCGGATTTCGCTGATCGCGTCGACCAGGTTGGCCTGCATGGTTTTCATCGCGTACAGCACGCTGTGGCGGTCGCTGGCATGCGTGCGCACGACGCCGCTCAAATCGTTATTCGCGATCTTTTCCGCCACGTCGGCCGCATACTCGGGATCGCCGCCCAGCGCATGGCGCAGGCTGCGGTTGATTACGACGACGACGGCGGCCAGCAGGCCGCACACCAGCACCAGCACGCCCAGCGAGGTGAGCAGCGACTGGCGGAAGGCCGCATCGATATCATCCATGTACACGCCCACCACCAGGGTCCAGGCCCACGGCTTGTAGGCCACCACGCGGCTCATCTTCGGTTCGGGCGTCTTCTGGCCCGGGCGGGGGAAATAATAATGGACGAAGCCCTTGCCCGCATCGCTCTTGCCGACGGCAACGATGTCGCGGTACAGATAGGTGCCGTTGGCATCTTTAAAATCCGACATGTTCTTGCCGTTGGTTTGCGGCGCGGCGGGATTCATCACCACGACGGCATCGAGATCGATGATGGACAAATAACCGGTCTCGCCGAAACGCATGCTCTTGATGACGGCCGTGGCCTGCTTTTGCGCTTCTTCCTTGGTCAAGGCGCCGCTGGCGGCCAGGTCGCCGAACATCTTGACGGCGCCCAGGCCCAGGTCGGCGGCATTGCTCAGGTCGGCGCTGCGTTCTTCGATGCGGATCTTGCGAATTTCCAGGGCGTTGTAGACAAAAATAACGGTGATGCACAACAGGCTGCAAATCAGGGGAATCCATAACTTCTGCTGGAACGTCAATTTCTTCATGCTGTGTCTCCGACTCTCTATTGTGCGGCGATGGGGCGTGGCCCGCTTCCAGCTGGGCAAGCCCGGAATGCGGCGGCGACGGTGCTCTGGCGGCACCGTTCAGACGTCTCCAGCATACGCTCGAACGACCGATATTTACAATGCCGGGAAGCAATGAATTTTGCCCGGTGTTGTTAATGCGTTGCGACAATTGATGAGAATTGATGTTGCGTTGCGATATTGCATTGCAGCAAAAAAGGCTGTGAATAGGCAGCGTCAAGGCAGGCGGAGGTGGCGGGCGTGTGTCAAAATGCACGCCAGATCGATTGAATCACGAAAGCACAGCATGACCAAGAATGAAGCCATGAAACGCATCAACGACCGCCTGGGCAAACCCACGCTGACGGACAAGAACACGCATTTTGCCAGCGTCGCCAGCTATGGCACGGACGAAGGCTGGTGGCTGAAGATCCCCTTCCTGACCTTCAAGCAGGAATTGCACTTCATCCTCAACAACGAAAAGACGAAAAGCTTCCAGCACCTGAAGATCGGCGCCAACCAGATTCTCAGCCCGGGCATGAAGTTCCGCAGCACGGGCGGCGCGGCCGACGCCTTCATGTCGGCCTCGGCGCCGAAACGCCTGATCGACTTGCTCGACGGCGGCAGCAAGTACAACTTTACAAAACACTTCGTCAACGACTACCGCTACTAAAACACCTGACCAAACCTGCTGCGCGGCGCGCTTTGCGGCCTGCGATGCTCACCGGCTCGGCACCCCCGTACAAAAGTACGGTTGCGCTTCTTGGCCACAAATCACTGCCGCTCGCTACGGTTTTGTCAGGTGCTCTTGGCGTTGTTAGTTTTCCCTTGGAGGCAGCCAGGCCCTGAGCAAATGTTGGGCGATGTCGAGCGCGTCGTCGCGGCTGGTGCCAAAGTGTAAAGGGTAGCCCCAGAACTGGCCGAACATGACGGCGAAAGCCTTGCCGGCCAGGCGCTTGGCGGCGCTCGGTTCGACCAGCACCATGCCCTGGATATACGCACGCAGGGCAGCCTTGTGCCGTTTCATCCACAGCACGGCGCGCTTGCGCTCTTCCTGCGGATGGTCATGCCCATCCTCGTCCAGGCCTTCTTCGCTGAGGATGACAAACGCTTGCTGGCGCGCCAGCAAGTCCTCGAACTGGCTGAACAAGGCATCGTCGGGGCCGCTGGCGGCGTTGTCGCGGCGCATCCAGACGAGGGGGAAATCGGTGATATCGAGTTGCATGGGGGACTCCTTCAAGGGGGTTGCCGTTTCTCCTCACCTTCATCAGAACACGGGCGGCGGCGGTTGCCGTTGAAGCGGGGCTGCGGATAGCCATACGATACCGATGACGGCGCCCGACGTCATTGCATACAATAGCCACAATATTATTCAATCCAGCCAAAGTCATCCCATGCCCCATCCCCTCTTGCCCAGCATGCTGACGGCCCATCTGGGTCTGGACGACGAGGCCTCCATCCTCGATTTCGACGTCGACGGCGTGCTGCGCCCTTTGCTGGCCGTGGGCCTGGCCAGCGTGCCAGAGGATGCGGAGCAGGCGCCGCACCAGCACCGCAAGGGGCAGCTGCTGTACGCCACGCGGGGCGTGATCCATTGCGAAGTAGAAAGTGGAGTGTGGATCGTGCCGCCCCAGTGCGCCGTGTGGATACCGGGCGGCCTGATGCATTCGGCGCAGGGCGTGGGCGAGGCCGAGTGCTACTGCCTGTTTATCGAGCCGGCCACGGCGCCGGCCTTGCCGGCCATCTGCTGCACCGTGGCTGTCTCGCCCCTGTTGCGCGAACTCATCACCAAGGCGGCCGGTTTTCCCACCCTGATCGCGCTGCAGGGCGCGCAGGAACGCCTGGTGGCCACCCTGCTCGATGAATTGGCGGTCGCGCCCGTGGAAGACTTGCATCTGCCAATGCCGCGCGATGCGCGTTTGCGCCGCCTGGCCGCCCTGCTGCTGGCGCAGCCGGCCGATAAAAGCACCCTGGCCGAGTGGGCCAGCCGCATCGGCATGAGCGAGCGCAGCATGACCCGGCTGTCGCTGGAGGAAATGGGCATGAGCGTGGGCGGCTGGCGCCGGCAACTGCACGTGATCCTGGCCTTGCAACGGCTGGCGCAAGGCCACAGCGTGAAAGCGGTGGCGCTGGAACTCGGTTATGAAAATACCAGCGGTTTTGTCACCATGTTCCGCAAGGCCGTGGGCAAGCCGCCGGCCCGCTACCTGGCGGAACGGGAATCCGGGCGCGCATGAAAAAAGGCGGCATATGCCGCCTTCGTCCCGCATCGTCGCCGAAAATCAGACTTCGCGCGCCAGGGCCAGAAATTCCGTGCGCAGCGCCAGGTTCGGCTGCATCTCGCCCAGCATGGCCGAGGTGATGGTTTCTTCGCCCGGCGTGCGGATGCCGCGGCTTTCCATGCACAGGTGGCGGCAGCGTACGACCACGCCCACCGATTTCGGTTCCAGCACTTCCATCAGCGCATTGGCGATCTGCATCGTCATGCGTTCCTGCACTTGCAGGCGCTTGGAGAAGCAATCGACGAGGCGCGTCAGTTTCGACAGGCCGACGATCTTGCCGTTGGGCACGTAGCCGATGGTGGCCTTGCCGAAGAACGGCGCCAGGTGGTGTTCGCAATGGCTGTAGACGGGGATGCCGCGCACGACGATCAGCTCGTTGTACTGTTCCGCGCCATCTTCAAAGGCTTTCAGCAAGTCCACCGGGTCTTGGCCGTAGCCGGACGTCCAGTGCTTCCACGCCTTGGCCACGCGGGCCGGCGTTTCCAGCAAGCCAGGACGCTGCGGATCTTCACCAAAGCTGCTGATCAGCCGGCGCCAGTCGTTTTCGGAGAATTCTTCTTGAGACATGCTAAACCACCCTAAAATTTTCAATTGCCGCCAGTATATAGAAAATGCGGCAGGCTGCCTGAGCAGCCCCTGGTTTACGACTGCGCCGGCGGCCGGTGCGCGCCCACCAGCAGCGCGGAAATCGACACGCTCGAACTCGCTTCCGGCCACGCATCGCCGGGGCCGAACCAGCGCGCCTCGGCGATCTCGTTCTCGTCGAGGCGGATCTCGCCATCGAGGTAATCGGCCGTAAACGCGATCATCAGCGAATGGGGAAATGGCCAGGATTGGCTCATGAAGTACTGCAAGTTATGCACGCGCAAGCCCACCTCTTCCATCACTTCGCGGTGCACGGCTTCCTCGATCGATTCGCCCGCCTCCAGGAAACCGGCCAGCGGACTGAAGCGCTGCGATGGTGAATGCTTGTGCATGGCCAGCAACACCTGCTCGCCCTTGCGGATGAGTACCATCATGGCCGGCGAGATGCGCGGGTAGGCCAGCATGCCGCAGGCGGCGCAGGTAAAGCAGCGTTCGCCGCGCGTGCGCTGCATGGGCGTGGCGCACACGCCGCAATGGCGGTGCGTGCGCGCCCATTCGGCCAACTGCACGGCGCGGCTGGCCAGGCCCAGGAAGTCATCGTCGACGGCGTTGAACAGCGAACGCATGCCGTGATACGCCAAGCCGCTATCGGCGGGCAACAACTCCGCATCCGTCCAGACCGTCTGACAATAGCGGCCCTGCCACCAGCCCACGGGCTGGGCGCGACTCAGGTCGATATCGAGCACGGCCGCCTCGGCGGCAGTGGGCAGGGTCAGCCCGGGCATACGCAACAGCAGGCGCCCGCGGTGAAAGACGAATGTCAGCGTCTCGGTGGCGGCCGGGGCCGGTTCGGGCGTGTCGATCAGGGGGACGAAGGCAAGGGGCGTGTGCAGCATGTGCGGGGAAGAAATTTGTAAAGGTTGCTCATCATACTCCCGCTGCCAAACGCTTGCGCGCATAGCAGCGCCCGGACTGCAAAGCAAGCATTCATAAGCCATGCGCGTGTTTTTTTTGCGCTAAGTCTAATCCGTTGCGTAAACGATACTGATAACGATTCTCATTTACGAAATAGCGCCCAGTTATTACAATACCGCCTATTCCGTCTCCATCGCCAGCCACTTGCCCGCGTGCCCAAGCACTGCGGCGCAGAGCCAGCCAGGAACCACTACCCTGACCTTATCGAGAGAGCAAGATGGCAATCAAGAGCCGCAAACACGCCCCAACCCGTTTCAACCAGCACATCGGCGCCGCCCTGGCCGTGATGCTGCTGCCCGTCGCCGCCCAGGCGGCCGACCCCGCCGGCCAAAGTGCCCCGGCATCGCAGCAAACCCTGAACGAAATCAAGGTCGTGGGCTCGAAGGAAAATGATTTCAAGGCTGAAAAAGCCTCGTCGCCGAAATACACGGAAGATCTCGTCAACACGGCGCAAACCATCGTCGTGATCAAGAAGGAATTGATCGAACAGCAAGGCGCGCTGACCCTGACGGACGCGCTGCGCAACACGCCTGGCGTCGGTACCTTCTTCCTCGGTGAAAACGGCAACACGAACACGGGCGACGCCGTCTACATGCGCGGCTTCGATGCCTCGGGCAGCATCTATGTCGATGGCGTGCGCGACGTGGGCTCCATCTCGCGCGACGTATTCAACATCGAACAGATCGACGTATTGAAGGGCCCGGCGGGCACGGACAGCGGCCGCGGTTCGCCCACCGGTTCGATCAACCTGGTCAGCAAGACGGCCACCATGGAAAACAAGTTCAATTCGCTGCTGACGGCCGGCAGCGGCAAGCAGAAACGCGCCACGGCCGACTGGAACCGCATCATCGACGCCGATTCCGGCACGGCTTTCCGCCTGAACCTGATGACGCAGGACAGCGGCAATCCGGCGCGCGACGAAGTCAAGAACAAGCGCTGGGCCTTCGCGCCTACCGTCACCTTCGGCATCGGCAAGCCGACGCGCATCACGGCCAGCTACCTGCACGTGGATCAAAATAACGTGCCCGACGGCTTCGTGCCCACCATCGGCCTGCCCGGCTACAGCACGCCGGACAGTATCACGCCGACGAACAAGGTCATCCGCACCTTCCTGAATAGCGCCGCCAAGGTCGATCCAAAGAATTTCTACGGTTCCACCGCGGACCACGACAAGGTCAAGGCCGACATGGGCACCTTGCGCATCGATCATGATTTCTTGCCCAACGTGCAGATTCAGAACACCACGCGCTACGGCAAGACCAAGCAGGATTACCTGTTGACGGCCTTCATGGGCAGCACCGCCAACCTGAAGACGCCGGTGGCCACCGATCCGTCGACCTGGACCCTGGCGCGCTCGCTGCGCACCGTCAAGGATCAGGAAAACACGATTCTGACCAACCAGACCGTGGTCAGCGCGCAATTCGATACGGGCGTGCTCAAGCACTCCGTGGTGGCCGGCGCCGAATTCACCAGCGAAAAGCAGACCAACTACAGCTATGTGCCTGCCAGCCTGGGCACCATGCCGGACGCCAATCTGTACCATCCGAACCCGCGCGACCCCGTCACCGGCTACCAGCCCGTGCGCAGCGGCGCCTACAGCCAAGGCGAAGTCAACACGCAAAGCGCCTATGTCTTCGACACCATCAAGTTCGGCGACAAATGGATCTTCAACGGCGGCGTGCGCTTCGACCATTTCAACACCAGCTATGACTCCGTCACCCTGCAGACGGCCGTCGCCGCAGGCCAGGTGCAAAAACTGCCGGTAGGCACGCCTATTCCTGTTCACATCACCCTGAACGACACCTTCGCCAACGGCAAGATCTCGGCCATGTACAAGCCGACGCCGGACAGCAGCGTGTATGCGCTGTGGGCCACCTCGAAGGCGCCGCCGGGCACCAACTTCACGCTGAGCACGGGCGCCAGCAGCGCGCAAAATCCGATGTATGATCCGCAGGAAACCACCACCAAGGAAATCGGCACCAAGTGGGATTTCCTGAAACAAAAACTGTCGCTGTCGGCCGCCGTCTACCAGACGGACGTGAAAAATGAAGTAGAGCAAGATCCCGTCGACCTGATCTACTATCAGAATGGCAAGAAACGCGTGCAGGGCGTCGAAATCGGCATGGTGGGCGAGATCATGCCGAACTGGCTGGTCAGCGCCGGCTACACGCGCATGAATACCAAGGTCGAGTCGGGCAAGGTCGTCACGGCCAGCGGCATCAATAACCTCAGCTACACGCCGAAACAGGCGTTCACGGGCTGGACCTCGTACACCCTGCCCTTCGGCCTGAAGATCGGCGGCGGCGCGCGTTACGTGGGTGAAATGCTGCGCGGCACCGATGGCGCCGTCGGTACGCCGGCCCGCGTGGATGCCTACTGGGTCTTCGACGCCATGGCAACCTACACCGTCAACAAGAACCTCGACTTGCAGTTGAACGCCTACAATCTGGCCGACAAGACCTATGTGGCGGCCATCAACAAGTCCGGCTTCCGCTACACGCCCGGCCAGCCCCGTTCGTTCAGCCTGACGGCGAATATCAAGTTCTAACATCTAGAGAACACGCATCGCGTCACATCAAGCCCCTCTTCGGAGGGGCTTTTTTATTGTCCTGATAATCTTGTCTTTTTGGCGCACCGCCGCCCTGCCGCGACTAGCGTATGAAAAGTCATACAGCGATGCGCTTGCGCGTCCAATATTTCGCGCAAACGTGCAAAGTTGCAACATCTAAGCAACAAAAAAGCTTCCTCAAATCAACAACTTAAGAAGTTAGGTTCCAAATTCCCATTTCAGGCATATCCTTTGCTATGTACAGGTTTTGCTGCAAATAATCGCTGGCACGCAAGGGCTTGTTTTTGAGAAATATTGACTCCAAGCTTGAGTTGCTCGCAATCAATAATCCGCTCACAGCGGCGTTTCACCGGAGGAGTCATAATGAAAAAGAAACGGCCATTAACCCTGTACATCCTGATTGCCATGATCCTCGGCATTGCCGTCGGTTATGGATGCCATTCCGCTTTCCCCGATGCGGACATGAGCAAGCAAATCGCTGGCAATATTTCCATCGTCACCGACGTCTTCCTGCGCCTGATCAAGATGATCATTGCGCTGCTGGTGTTCTCCACCCTGACGGTCGGCATCGCCCACATGGGCGACGGCAAGACGGCCGGCCGCATCGGCCTGAAAGCCATGTGCTGGTTCGTCGTCGCCTCGCTGGTCTCGCTGGCGCTGGGCATGGTGCTGTCGAACCTGATGCAGCTCGGTACCAACCTGGGCTTGCCATTGCCGGACGTACACGCTTCAACGAATCTGAAAACGGCCGCCTTCACCTTGAAAGATTTCTTCACGCACCTGGTGCCGAAATCGCCGATCGAGGCCATGGCCAACAATGAAATCCTGCAAGTGCTGGTGTTCTCGATCTTCTTCGGCGGCGCACTGGCCGGCCTGGGCGAATCGGGCAAGACCCTGACGGCCGTCGTCGACCAGCTGGCGCAAGTCATGCTGCGCATCACCGGCACCATCATGAACCTGGCCCCACTGGCCGTGTTCGCGGCAATGGCCTCCGTCATCACCACGCACGGCCTGGGCGTGCTGGTCACGTTTGCCAAGTTCATGGGCGGCTTCTACCTGGGCCTGATGTGCCTGTGGGCCCTGCTGATCGGCGCCGGCTTCGTCGTCATCGGCCCGCGCATCTTCAAGCTCGTCGGCCTGATCCGCGAACCATTCCTGCTGGCATTCTCGACGGCCAGCTCGGAAGCGGCCTATCCAAAACTGCTGACGGCGCTCGACCAGTTCGGCGTGGACCGCAAGATTTCCAGCTTCGTGTTGCCGATGGGCTACTCCTTCAATCTGGACGGCTCGATGATGTACTGCACCTTCGCCGTGCTGTTCATCGCGCAAGCCTACGGTATCGACCTGTCGATCGGCACGCAGATCACCATGCTGCTGCTGCTGATGCTGACCTCGAAAGGCATGGCCGGCGTGCCGCGCGCCTCGCTGGTGGTGATTGCCGCTACCCTGAACCAGTTCAATATTCCGGAAGCGGGCCTGCTGCTGCTGATGGGCGTCGACCAGTTCCTCGACATGGGCCGTTCGGCCACCAACGCGGTCGGCAATGCCGTCGCCACGGCCGTCGTCGCCAAGTGGGAAGGTGGCCTGGCCACCGAGGAAGAAGCAGCCGCGGCCAACGCGGCCAACCAGAACACGGAAAGCCATTGGGGCGAAGCGGATCACGCTAGCAAAGCCTGATAGCGCCATGGCCCGCCACAAGCGGGCTATTTATTTGTTGTCCATGTTGAGTAACAAGCAGTCAGGTAGTGCGATCGGTAGTCATTCCAACTTATTAGAGAGATTTTCATGAAAAAAGTCCTGTTTACCCTGCTGACCCTCGGCGCAGCCTCCACCGGCGCCATGGCCCAATCGAGCGTGACCATCTACGGCGTGGCTGACGCCGGCCTGGTGTTCGACAAGGATGCGGCCGGAGACCGCCTGAACCGCGTCGCTTCCGGCGTCGCCTCGGGCTCGCGCATCGGCTTCAAAGGCAAGGAAGACTTGGGCGGCGGCCTGGCCGCCACCTTCGTGCTGGAAAGCGGCTTCAATATCGACACCGGCACCTCGGGCCAGGGCGGCCTGCTGTTCGGCCGCCAGGCGTATGTCGGGCTGACCGGCAGCGCCGGCGCCGTCACCCTGGGCCGCCAGTACTCGCCGTACTACCTGGCCCTGCGCGACGTGGCCGATCCGTTTGTCATCGGCCTGGCCGGCACGGCGTCGAACCTGATGGTGACGAATATCCGCGTCGATAACATGGTGCAATACAGCACGCCGACCTGGAGCAAACTGTCGGCCGACCTGGCGTACGGCTTCGGCGAAGTGGCCGGCGACAACGCGAAAAACCGCAGCATGGGCGGCGCCGTGCATTACATCGATGGCCCGCTGAACGTGACCCTGACGCACCACCGCAAGGAAAATGCGCTGGCGACCCAGCAAACGCGCAACACCCTGCTGGCCACGCGCTACGACTTTGGCGTGCTGCAAGGCAACTTCGGCTACGCCGACAACCGTGCCCTCGACAACAGCAAGAGCAACGACATCCTCGTCGGCTTCAGCGCCCCGTTCGGCGCCACCAAGCTGGTCGCCTCGTACATCCGCCACAACGACAAGAGCAACCTGAACCGTGATGCCCAGCAGTGGGCCATCGGCGCGTTCTACTCCCTGTCCAAGCGCACCGACCTGTACACCGGCTATGGCCACATCAGCAACAAGAACGGCGCCACCTTCGTCGTCGGCAACGCCACCGACAATGGCACCGGCAACAGCGGTTTCAACCTCGGTATGCGTCATACCTTCTAATCGCGGCTCACGCTAGCGCAGGCCGCCGGATGCATGTCCGGCGGCTTTTTTTATGTTGAGACACATCAAGATGCGATACTGTGGGTTCTTGCAAGTTGGCAGCTGATTTTATGAATAGCAGTAACAAACCCACCCTTTCCTGGCGCCAGCGCCTGTCGCAACGGTCGGGCCGCGAAACGCTGGCCTGGGGCGTGGTGCTGGCCGCCTGCCTGGCCACCGTCTGGCTCGTGTATTTCTGGACGGAACGCATCGCCATCGGCAAACTGCAGGCAAGCGGCGCGCAGCGCCTCGAAGTGTATGTGAGCAGCCTGGAAAACGCGCTGGAGAAATACGACTTCCTGCCCAAGACCCTGGAACTGAACCGCGACGTGATCCGCCTGCTGCAACACCCGGAAGACCCGGTGCTGGTCGACACCGTCAACCATTACCTCGAGCAGATGAATGCCCAGGCGAAATCCTCGACCATTTTCATCAGCAACCTCGACGGCAACACGCGGGCGGCCAGCAACTGGCAGGGGCCGGACAGCTTTATTGGCGACAACATCTCGTTCCGCCCCTACGCCCAGGATGCCTTGCGCGGCACGCCGGGCCGCTTTTATGGCGTGGGCACGACGCGGCTGGAGCCCGGTTACTTCTTTGCCCACGGCATCTACCAGAATGGCCACATGCTGGGCCTGGCGACGGTGAAGGTGAACCTGGAAACCCTGGAAAAACGCTGGGTACAGGGCGCCGACAAGGTCATGCTGGCCGACGAGCACGGCGTGATCTTCCTCAGTTCCATGGCGGACTGGAAGTACAAGACCCTGGCGCCGCTGTCGCCCGCCGTCGTCGAAGAACTCAACCGCACGCGCCAGTATTACTCGAAGCAGCTGGAAGCCATTCCCTTCGTTTCCGACCGCCAGCTGGGCAATGGCGCGCGCGTGATCAGCGTACGCGAACAGGAACATGCCGACACGCCACCGAAGACCAGCTCGAGCGTCATGACGCAGATCAAGCTCAAGTCGCCGCAAGGCTGGACCTTCATTTACCTGTCCGACCTGGCGCAGGCGAAAGCCAGTGCGCGCGCGGCGGCCGCCTTCTCGTGCGTGCTGCTGGGCTTTTTCATGCTGCTGTTCTTTTACCTGCGCCAGCGCCGCGCGGCCGTGGCGCAAAAACTGCGCGCCCGCGAAGACTTGCAGCATGCCTACGACAACCTGGAAGCCATGGTCGAGGAGCGCACCTCGGAACTCAACGCCATGACGCAAAGCCTGAGCCAGGAAATCGAGGTGCGCAGCAAGGCCGAACAGAAACTCCACATCACGCAGAATGAACTTTTCCAAGCAGGCAAGATGGCCGTACTGGGACAGATGTCGGCCAGCATCACGCATGAACTGAACCAGCCGCTGACGGCGCTGCGCACCATGTCCGACAATGCCGTCATTCTGCTCGAGCGGGGCCGGCTCGACGACGCGCGGCGCAACCTGGCGAAGATCTCGCAAATTGCGGCCAGGATGGGGACCATTACGGGGCAATTGAAGATCTTTGCGCGCAAATCGACGACCAGCCTGACCTCCGTCTCGATTCCCACGGCGATCAGCAACGCCCTGTTCCTCGTCGAACGCCGGCTGCAGGTGGAAAATGTGCGTTTTACTTTGCAACTGCCGCCCGAGGACATCTTCGCCATGTGCGAAAGCAACCGCCTCGAGCAGGTGCTGGTGAACCTGTACGCCAATGCGCTCGACGCCATGAACGGCAGCGAGGTGCGCAGCCTGCGCGTGGCCGTCGAATGCACGCCCGAGCACGTGCTGATCCACGTGGCCGACACAGGGCCGGGCCTGTCGACGGAAGTGTATGAACACCTGTTCGAACCGTTCTTCACAACCAAACCGCAAGGGCTGGGCCTGGGACTGGGACTGGCCATTTCCGAACAGATCACGCGCCAGTTCGGCGGCGTGCTGCGCGCCGAAAACGCCCCGGGCGGCGGCGCCATCTTCACCATCGAACTACAGATTGCAACGCAGGAGGAAAAACATGTTTGACGGCTTGAAGGTCTTGCTGGTCGAAGACGACCCCACCGTACGCGAAGGCAGCGAGCAGGCATTGCAACTGGCCGGCCTGGACGTGCTGGCCTTCCACTCGGCCGAACTGGCCTATAAACTGCTGACGCCCGATTTCCCCGGCATCGTCGTGAGCGACGTGCGCCTGCCCGGCATGAGCGGCCTGGAATTGCTGCAAGCGGTCAAGACGCTCGACGCCAACCTGCCCGTGATCCTCGTCACGGGCCACGGCGACATCACCATGGCCGTGCACGCCATGCGCACGGGCGCCTACGATTTCATCGAAAAACCGTATTCGTCCGACCAGCTGGTCGACGTCATCATGCGTGCGCTGGAAACCCGGCGCCTGACCCTGGAAGTGCACAGCCTGCGCCGCCAGCTCGAGGACGGCGGCGGCATCGAAGCACGTTTATTGGGCAATTCCGTGGCGATGCGCGACATACGACGCCTGATACTCGACGTTGCAGACGAACCGGCCGACGTGCTGATCTATGGCGATACGGGCACGGGCAAGGAAATGGTGGCACGCTGCCTGCACGACTTCAGCCACCGCCGCAAGCACAACTTCGTCGCCGTCAACTGCGGTGCGATTCCTGAAAGCATATTCGAAAGCGAAGTCTTCGGCCACGAACCGGGCGCATTTACGGGCGCGGCCAAGCGGCAGGTGGGCAAGATCGAGCACGCGGACCAGGGCACGTTCTTCCTCGATGAAATCGAAAGCCTGCCCCTGTCCCTGCAAGTCAAATTGCTGCGCGTGCTGCAGGAACGCTATATCGAGCGCCTGGGTTCGAACGTGCCCACGCCCGTCGACGTGCGCGTCATCGCGGCGGCCAAGCTGGACCTGGAAGACTTGTCGCAGCAGCAGAAATTCCGCAGCGACCTGTATTACCGTTTGAATTTGATCGTGCTGCATCTGCCGCCGCTGCGCGAGCGGCGCGAGGATATTCCCATCCTGTTCGAACACTTCGTGCTGGCTGCCGCCGCCCGCTACAACCGCGCCGCGCCCGTCGTCTCGAGCGCCCAGATGCGCAACCTGATGGCCCATTCCTGGCCCGGCAATGTGCGCGAATTGCGCAATATCGCCGACCGCTTCGTGCTCGGCATCGCCGGCGGCGCCTCGAGCCTGCTGGCGAGCGCCCAGCCCAGTCCGTTGTCGCTGGCGGAGCAAGTCAACGGCTTCGAACGCGCCCTGATCGAACAGGAACTGCGCGCATATGCGGGCAACGTCAGCGAAGTGAGCACGGTGCTCGGATTGCCGAAACAAACCTTGTATCACAAGATGCAGAAGTACAACCTGGTGGCGGAAGAATTCCGCTAGGCGTCTGGAGGGAGGCGAAACGATTCAAAAAAGCAACAAAATATTGCCTAATGGTATATATTGTTTCTTTTTGATAATTTTTAAAACCAATGAAAAAACCTGCTTTCCTCTTTTCCCTGTTGCTCTGCAGCGCCAGTTTTGCCCAGGATACCGCCACCACCGAAGCACCCGCCGCCGAAGCGGCCAGCGTGCCAGCGGCGCCGGCAACATCGGCCATCAGCCGCCTGCGCCTGTTCGGCCAGAATGGCGCCACGGCCTTCCTGTACCGCGACAGCAGCTGCATCCGCGGCATGTTCAGCGATGGCGTGGAAAAGGCCAGTGGCGGCATGAGTTCCGCCTTCGGTTCCCTGATCGGCAGTGTCAGCAATACCAGCCTGGGCATCCCGGAGACGGAAACGTCGAAAAACCTGTCGCGCAAGGATGGGATTTTCTCGAAAGCCTATTTCCGCGAATACGAAGTTCCAGCCGACAAGCCAAGCAGCCTGCGTATCGGCTTCCAGGACGTTTCGCCATTTTATGTGGTCAACGGCATCAACTATGAAACCGTCTCGCCCAGCTGCAGTGGCGACATCACCTTCACGCCGCGCGCGGGCGAAGATTACGAAGCGGCGTTCTCGTGGGAAGGCAAGCGCTGCAGCATCAGCATCAACCGGGTGATCGCCAAGGACGGCAAGACGGAACTGGTGCCCGTGCCCATCACGCGCGCCCCAAGCTGCTAAGCAACATCAGGCGGCCCGACGAATCCCGTGCGCAAGGGCGTGACCCAGTCGGGCCGGCCGTTGGCCAGCGCCAGCCGGGCCGCCTGCTCCCAGTCATATTCCACGGCGTGCCACTGCGCCGTCCAGGCGCCGTCCATCCCCTGTTCGGCGATGGCAAAGCGCGCGTGCGGCGTGCCGTTTTCCATCACGTGCGGATAGCCGTGGTCGTCGTCGTAGGCCTGCAAGCCGACGCTGCCCGGATTGACGATCAGCCGCCCATCGGCCAGGCGCACCTGGCGCGGCATGTGCGTGTGGCCGCACAGGATCAAGGCCGCGTCGGCATCGCCGGCCCGTTCGGCCACCTCCTGCGGCGTGGCGGCGCGGCTGCCTTGCGGCGTGACGCTGTCGAGAAAATACACGAGATCGCTTGTCGGCGTGCCATGCACGAGCAGCACGTCTTTGCGCAAGCGCAAGGTGGCGGGCAGCGCCGCGATCCAGTCCAGTTGCTCCGGCAGCAGTTGCGCGCGCGCAAAAGCGTCGGACACGCCCATGCGGGCCGGGTCGCCGAACAATTGGCGCTCGTGGTTGCCGCGGAT
Source organism: Janthinobacterium aestuarii (assembly GCF_046113285.1). Lineage (NCBI taxonomy): Bacteria > Pseudomonadati > Pseudomonadota > Betaproteobacteria > Burkholderiales > Oxalobacteraceae > Janthinobacterium > Janthinobacterium aestuarii. The sequence continues at coordinate 277,953 of NZ_CP142524.1, read as the reverse complement.
GGTGGGCAAGCCGAGCCCCATCAGGCGCGCCGCCGTGGCGCGCGGCTGCAGATGGCCCGAGACGATATCGCCCAGATTGACGGTCACGTCCACGTCACGCCGGGCGATGTCGTCCAGCACGGCCTCCAGCGCATCAAGGTTGCCGTGGATATCGGAAATGGCGGCGATTCTCATGTTCCCTCCTGTACGCCCCATTCTGCGCGCGTCAGACGATACAGGCAATGGGTGCGCAATGCGTGTCCTGGCGGCAGGGCCGGATGCTCGAAGGTGGCAGCATCGCGACGCATGCCCAGGCGCGCCATCAGGGTGCTCGAGCGCACGTTGGGCAAGGCCGTGAACGAGACGATCTCCGGCAGTTGCAAACGCTCGAAACCAACCTGCAGGGCGGCGTGCGCCGCTTCCTGCGCGTAACCTTTTCCCCAGTAATCGAACGCCAGACGCCAGCCGATTTCCACGCATGGCGAGCACGGCAATTGCGCGTCGGGGCTATGCAGCCCCGTCATGCCGATGAAGGCATTGTTTTCACGCAAGGTTACCGCCCATAAACCCCAGCCCCGCCCGGCGATCAATCCGCTGCAGCGCCGCGCCATAGCGTCGCTGGCGTCGCGCGACAGGGCGGCCGGGAAATATGCCATCACGCGGGGATCGGCATTCAGCGCCGCGAATGGCGCCAAGTCGCTGTCGCGCCATTGGCGCAGCAGCAAACGCGGTGTCGCCAGCTCGATGATTGCTTGCATCGTTTTCCTCTCCTCTAACCAGGACTTACATACGGTAGGACAAATCCGACGGTAATTTGCGCCGTGCGGCTACGTAATTCAAAAGTAACAATTGCTACCATTTCCTCATTGCACTGTTGCCCAAAACGTCGCGACAGTTTTCACTTTATTTTGAGGAGTTACCCCATGTCTGTCATGTCCGTGTCCACCCGCCTGTCCCCACCACGCCCGCACCACCTCGCCTTGCGCGGCGCCATGATGCTGGGCGTGCTGGGCATTGCCACGGCGGCCGCCACTGCACGGGCCGAGCCATCGCCCACGCTGGACCGTGTCAGCATCTCGGTGGGGGCGTTTTCCGCCGATCCGCGCATCAATATCGGCGCCGACACGCAATTTGGCCGCATCGACGCGCCCGAATCGAAACAAAGCCATACGACCATCCCGCGCATCAAGGCGGACTTGCTGATCGGCGACCGCCATGGCCTGGCATTCGACTACTACCGCTACGACAAATCCTACACGCCAAGCCTGACGGGCGAGACCATCATCAATGGCCAGCCCGTCACGGGAACGGCCACGGCAAATGCCGATCTGAAGCTGGACCTGGCCAAGCTGGCCTATAAATGGTGGCTCGGCAGCGGCAACGACACCTTGGGCATCGGCCTGGGCGCCGCCTATTACCATGCCAACCTGAACGGCACGGCCACCGGCGTCGTCAATGGCGCAACAGCCACGGCGCGCGATTCCATCGGCGAGCACGCGTTTGCGCCGCTGCTGGAAGTGGGCTGGCGCCATGCCTTCACGCCGGATTTGCGCATGTATGCGGAAGCGTCGGGCATCAAGAAAAATGGCGGGCGCATCAACGGCCACATCTACGGCGGCAATATCGGCGTGGAGTGGTTCCCGTTCAAGAATATCGGTTTCGTGGCCGACTACGGCATCTCGAAAATCAAGCTGCACCGCGACAGCGAACGCGACGCCGACCTGAACATCCGCCTGACGGGACCGTCAGCATATGTGAAAGTACGCTTCTAAACCGGCTCAGGCCGCCGGTTTCAGCAAAGTCAGCTGGAACTGCGGCAAGTCCGGATCCTCGTACGCCTCGATCCTGGCAAACGGCAGGCGCGCAAATGCCTGCCGCCAGAACGCGCAGGCAGCGGCATCGGCGCGGAACGTCGCCACCAGCCACGTCTGCTCGCTGCCCAGCAGCACGCGGCGCACCACTTCCAGCGCCACGCCCCGGCGCCGGTACTTCTTCAAAATAAAGAAGTCGCTGAACTCCTGCACCGGCAGCTTGCCCGCCACGCCAGGCTCCGTGATGAAAAAGCCCGCCAGCGCACCATCGACCTCGATCCAGACGGCAGTATGCGCGGGCGCATGCACATACTCGGCCAGCCCGGCATCGCACACATCGTAGCGGCCATCGGCCAGCACGTCTTCACCGCTCCAGGCGGTATTCTCATAGCAGTACAGCTGGAACAGCCGCGCCAGCACCCCTTCTTCGCCGGGCGCAACGGCGCGTAATATCATGTTCTGTGCGACTGGCATGGTCCCGTCTTTCCGACGCCTGGCGTCGCTGAAAATAGCGAGTGTAGCACCACCCCCTGCTGCATTCCAGCGCTGCATTGCCACGCCAACAGGCCGCGCTATCGGTGACAGCGCGGCCTGTTTTTTCTGCGCGGTCAATACCTCAACGGTACACGAGACCACCATCGATCAGCGGCGCCTGGCCCGTCATGTAATCGGCGTCAGGCCCTGCCAGGAAGGAAACGAGTCCCGCCACGTCATCGGGCGTCTCGGCGCGTCCCAGCGCGATGCCGTCCACAAATTTTTTATACGTCGCACCCAGCTCGGCGCCTGTCACTTCGGCCATGCGCTTGTCGATCTCGACCCACATGTCCGTGCCGACGACGCCAGGGCAATACGCGTTGACGGTGATGCCGTCGGCCGCCAGTTCCTTGGCCGCCGCCTGCGTCAGCGCGCGCACGGCAAACTTGGTGGCGCAATACACGCCCAGCAGAGCAAAGCCGTCATGCCCGGCGATGGAGCAGGCATTGATGATCTTGCCCTTCTGCTTGCGCTTCTTGAAGGTCTTGGCGGCCGCCTGGATACCCCAGAGCGTCCCTTGCACATTGATGCGCATGATGCGGTCGACCTCTTCCGGCGTGACGTCGAGCAGCGGCTGCACTTGCGCGATGCCGGCGTTGTTGACGATGATGTCGAAGCCGCCCAGTTCCTGCTCGGCAAACGCCACCGCCGCGCTCACCTGATCGAGCTGCGACACGTCGGCAATGAAGGTGACGGCGCGGCGCCCCAGCGCGCGCACTTCGGCGGCGGCCGCGTCCAGCTTTTCCTGGTGCAGGTCGATCAACGCGATATCGGCGCCATCCTTGGCCAGGCGCAAGGCGATGGCCTTGCCGATACCTTGCGCGGCACCCGTGACCAGCGCGACTTTTCCGGAAATACCCATTCTGCGTTCCTTTCAATACAGGGAAGAAGAGCTGCAAAACCGGTCCGGCGCAGCGGCGCCCGCAGCCAGTTCCGCATCGAAGAGACGCTTCAGCCTACCCGAAAATCGTATTTCGCCGCATCTTGAAACGTGCGCGGCCAGAAAAACTACATAGGTCAAGAAAGGTGAAAAAACCGTCCTCGAACTGGCCATACGCGCGCTGCCGTACAGGCGCATGGCAACCGCTGGCGTAACATGGACGGCATCGCCACCGTCTGCTTATTCATCCACGTTCAAAGGAAATGCCATATGCTGCGTCGTCACCTGTCCCTTTGCCACGGCCTGCTGCTGGCGGCCCTCGTGTTTGCCACGCCCGCCTGGAGCGCCGACCCTGTGCACAAGGAAAAAGTGGAATTGACGGCAGGCAAAGCCGCGTACAGCGTGAAAGGCAAGATCAAGGGCTACGCCACGGCCGAATATACGCTGACAGGCAAGGCCGGCCAGACCCTCAGCGTCAAGCTGAAAACCAATCAGGCGTCGAATTACTTCAACATCCGCCAGGCCGGCCAGGAGGAAGCCCTGTTTATCGGCTCGACCAGCGGCAACAGTTACCAGGCGAAACTGCCAGCCGATGGCGAGTACACGGTGCAGGTGTATTTGATGCGCAACGCGGCGCGCAGGAATGCGGTAGCCAGCTACAGTCTGGAGATGGGCTTGCGCGATTAGGCAAGGGAGTCCGCGCGGTCGATGCGGGCCGCATAACAGCCCCGCTTGGCATTGTGGACGTGGATATAACTGACGTCCGCATTGCCGAATAGTCGTGCAATGACGGCCTCGATGGCGGTGCCTTCCACCACATCGGCATCGAGCATCATGCCGTCGGCGCAATAGGCACGCAGCGACAACAAACGCCGCCGCATCGATTCCGGTACTTGATTGATGGCATCGTACACTTGCGTGGCGCCCTCGCGGACAAAAATGGCGTGGCAAGCCCGGTAAGGCGTCATGGCGGGCTGGCACACATGGTTCAACAACAGCACGGTCTCACCCAGCGGGGCGTCCTCCAGCGTTATACGGTCAGGAAATCCGGGGTATTGGTCAACCACGTAGCGCCGCATGCCGAGCGCCGCCAGCTCGGCATCGGATAGGAAAAAAAAGGGCAGAAAGGGCTCGGGCGACAGCCCCGTAATGCGAAAATCCATGCTGTTCTCCGGCGTCGTCAAAAACACCATCAGACCAGCATCGGGACAGCGCCGCCATCCGCTTCTTGCTGCCGAATGGAACAATGCGACCCGGGATTGCCTTCTACCACCGGTGCGCATAAAAAAAGCCTGCTTCACGGATGAAGCAGGCTCTTTATCGACAGTGTCTGACGCCAGGCGTCAGAACGACGTGCTTAGAACGGAATGTCGTCATCCATATCCGAGAAGTTCGGCGCTGGCTTCGGTGCCGGGCGTGGCGCCGGTGCCGGAGCTGGACGCGGGGCAGGCGCCTGGCGCGGGGCCGGGGCGTCGTAACCGCCGCCACCGCCACCACCGTAGCTGTCATCGCCACCGCCGGCGTCGCCGCCCATGCCGGAACGGCCGCCCAGCATTTGCATCTGTTCCGCGATGATGTCGGTTGCGTACTTCTCGACGCCGTCCTTGTCCGTGTATTTACGGGTTTGCAGACGGCCTTCGACGTAGACGGACGAGCCTTTTTTCAGGTATTGGCCGACGATTTCCGCCAGGCGGCCGAAGAACGAGATACGGTGCCACTCTGTCAATTCTTTTTGTTCGCCCGTGTTGCGGTCCTTCGATTTGTACGAAGTGGCCACGGCGATGTTGGCGATCGCGTCGCCGCTAGGCATGTAGCGGATTTCCGGGTCACGGCCCAGATTGCCGACGATGATGACTTTGTTGACTGATGCCATGAATAACTCCTGATGAACTGCAGCGGGAGCCGGTGTCCCGCGCGTTAGTTTAGTGTACTAAACGAGGATTATAAGCGACCACGCGACGCAAAGCACCCGCTTTCTGGCGGACGCCATCTCCCGTGCGGTGGCACGTTTTTTTCACGGCAGAGGAAAACAAGAAACTTGAATACTGGTATTATATACAGTATTCAAACGTCAGTACGCATCTGCATCAAACTTTGTCAGGGCACGTTCGCCCGGCGGCGCAATCCGCCCATGGACGCCTCAGGCATGCAGAGCAAAACCCGGCTATAGTTACAGGTTGACCCGTTGTGGCTCCTCATCTGCACCCAGGCACAATGCGCCGGCCGCACCACTCACTGAAAGCAAGGCAATCACATGGAACAGATCCGCATTCGCGGCGCTCGCACGCATAACCTCAAGAATATCAATCTCGATTTGCCGCGCAATAAGCTGATCGTGATTACCGGCTTATCCGGCTCCGGCAAGTCTTCGCTGGCCTTCGATACCCTGTACGCGGAAGGCCAGCGCCGCTATGTCGAATCGCTGTCGGCCTACGCGCGCCAGTTCCTGCAATTGATGGAAAAGCCCGATGTCGACCTGATCGAGGGGCTATCCCCCGCCATCTCCATCGAACAGAAGGCAACGTCGCACAACCCGCGCTCGACGGTGGGTACCGTGACGGAAATCCACGATTATCTGCGCCTGCTGTATGCGCGCGTGGGCACGCCCTACTGCCCCGATCATCCGGAAAACGCACTGGCCGCCCAGTCCGTATCGCAAATGGTCGATGCCGTGCTGGCCATGCCGGAAGACACCAAGCTGATGATACTGGCGCCCGTCGTCGCCAACCGCAAGGGCGAGCACGTGGATCTGTTCGAGCAGATGCAGGCGCAGGGCTTCGTGCGCTTCCGCGTGCAGAGCGGCACGCATGCGGCCAAGATCTATGAAGTCGATGACCTCCCGAAATTAAAGAAAACGGAAAAACACACGATCGACGTCGTCATCGACCGGGTCAAGGTGAACCAGGAGATCAAGCAACGCCTGGCGGAAAGTTTCGAGACGGCCCTACGCCTGGCCGACGGCCGCGCCATTGCCTACGAAATGGATACCGCCCAGGAACATGTTTACTCGAACAAGTTCGCCTGCAATGTGTGTGGCTATTCCCTGCAGGAACTGGAACCGCGCTTGTTCTCGTTCAACAACCCCATGGGCGCCTGCCCCGAGTGTGACGGCCTGGGACACATTGAATTCTTTGACCCGAAACGCATCGTCGCGTTCCCGAACCTGTCGCTGGCCTCGGGCGCCGTCAAGGGCTGGGACCGCCGCAACCAGTTTTACTTCCAGATGCTGTCGAACCTGGCCGCGTATTACGAGTTCGACCTGGACATGCCGTTCGAGCAGCTGGACTTGAATTCACAGCAAGCCGTGCTGTACGGTTCCGGCAAGCAAGTGATTCCGTTTAGCTATGTCAACGAACGGGGCCGCACCGTCATCAAGGAACACACGTTCGAAGGCGTGGTCAACAATCTGCAGCGCCGCTACCGCGAGACCGACTCGATGGCCGTCAAGGAAGAATTGGCCAAGTTCATCAATGAAAAATGCTGCCCGTCCTGCGATGGGGCGCGCCTGCGCGTGGAAGCGCGTTTCGTCAAGGTCGGCACCGGCAAGCAGCAGCGCGCCATCTATGAAGTGGCGGGAAAACCGCTGCGCGAGACCCTGGAATTCTTTGAAAAGCTGAAACTGACGGGCGCCAAGAAAGAGATCGCCGACCGCGTGGTCAAGGAAATTATTTCGCGCCTGAAATTCCTCAACAACGTGGGCCTCGATTACCTTTCCCTGGACCGCAGCGCCGACACGCTCTCCGGCGGCGAAGCACAACGCATCCGTTTGGCATCGCAAATCGGCTCCGGTTTGACGGGTGTCATGTATGTGCTCGATGAGCCGTCGATCGGCTTGCACCAGCGCGATAATGACCGCCTGATCGAAACCTTGAAACACTTGCGCGACATCGGCAACAGCGTGCTGGTGGTCGAGCATGACGAAGACGCCATCCGCACGGCCGACTACATCGTCGACATGGGCATCGGCGCGGGCGTGCACGGCGGCGAGATCATCGCCGAAGGCACCCTGCAAGACATCCTGAAAAACAAGAAATCGCTGACGGCGCAGTACCTGAACGGCAAGCTGAAGATCGCCGTGCCCGCCAAGCGCCATGCGAGCAACCCGGAAAAGCAGCTGGTGATTACTGGCGCGACGGGCAACAACCTGAAAAAGGTCTCGCTGAGCTTGCCGGTGGGCTTGATGACGTGCGTCACGGGCGTGTCCGGCTCGGGCAAATCGTCGCTGGTCAACGATACCCTGTATCCGGCCCTGTCGCGCCATCTGTACGGTTCGCAGACGGAACCGGCGCCGCACGAATCGATCAGCGGCCTGGAACATTTCGACAAGGTCATTTCCGTCGACCAGGCACCGATCGGCCGCACGCCGCGCTCGAATCCCGCCACGTACACCGGCTTGTTTACGCCGATCCGCGATTTGTTCTCCACCGTGCCGACGGCCAAGGAACGCGGCTACAGCGCGGGCCGCTTCTCGTTCAACGTGAAGGGCGGACGCTGCGAAGCGTGCCAGGGCGATGGCGTGATCAAGGTTGAAATGCACTTCCTGCCCGACGTCTACGTGCCGTGCGACGTGTGCCACGGCAAGCGCTACAACCGCGAAACGCTGGAAGTGCAATACAAGGGCAAGAACATCACGGAAGTGCTGGGCATGACGGTGGAAGAGGCGCATGCATTCTTCAAACCGGTCCCCTTGATTGCGCGCAAGCTGCAAACCCTGCTCGACGTGGGCCTCGGCTACATCAAGCTGGGCCAGAGCGCCACCACCCTGTCGGGCGGCGAGGCGCAGCGCGTGAAACTGTCGCTGGAGCTGTCCAAGCGCGACACGGGCCGCACTCTGTACATCCTCGATGAACCGACGACGGGCTTGCACTTCCACGACATCGACTTGCTGCTGAAAGTCATCCACCGCCTGCGCGACCAGGGCAACACGCTCGTCATCATCGAGCACAACCTGGACGTCATCAAGACGGCCGACTGGATCGTCGACCTGGGTCCCGAAGGCGGCGCCGGCGGCGGGCAGATCATCGCCAGCGGCACGCCGGAAGACGTGGCCGTCAATCCTGCCAGCGTGACAGGCAAGTACCTGGGACCGCTGCTCAAGCAGTAACAACAGCAGCGCAATAAAAAACGGCGCGGATTGCTCATGCAATCCGCGCCGTTTTTTATTCCCGAGTCTACGGCAATGCCGGCAGGGTCACGTTTTTGTCCTTGGCGACTTCCGCAACTTTCATTTCCATATAGCTCCAGACCTTTTCCAGCGCATCATAAAAGACAACGGCCTCATCAAGTACACGGGGAGCAAGCAAACACATGCCGCGCGTCTTCTGCGCTGGGTGGTCGCTCATGGTGGCATCCCAGGACTGTACCGTCAGCACTTGAATCTTCCATCGCTCGGTCGCCTTCTTCCGGCCAGCCTCCACAGCCTTCCCGCTCTCATCCGCCCATATATTCGTAAAGAACGTCACGGAGTCGTCGTCCGACCACACGCCGCGTTGTTTCAAGGCAGCCACCATGCCGTCCAGCTTTTTTTGATGTGCGGCCTGCTGCTGCCTGAGGCGCTCGACATTGTTCTTCATGCCTGCAGCAAATGTGTCGTCATATCGCTTGGCATAGTCCGCACTTTCACAATCCTGGCGGTGGTCGGCATGAGCGCCGCTGCCGAGCAGGCAGGCAGCCACGGTGCTAATAATGATGAGCGTGTTTTTCATTTTTTGGGCAGGCATGACATCAATAATTTCCATAGAACAATTATTATACCGGCAATAAAAAACGGCGCGGATTGCTCATGCAATCCGCGCCGTTTCTCTTTGATAGCACCCCAGTCATTGCCGGCGTGTCATTTATCGCACGCCAGTCTTTGCCGGCGTGTTTCTCCCCCACTACTAAACGTTTACTCAGCCAGCCGCTTTTCCAGCGCAGCCTTGTGATCTGCCAATTCTTGCGGCAGATGATACGCGAGTTTTTCAAACAATTCCGTATGCAATTTCAATTCTTCCACCCACGCGGCCTTGTCGATCGAGGTGATGGTGTCGAATTGTTGTTGCGTGAATGGCAAGCCATCCCAGTTCAGGTCGCCATACTGCGGTGTCGTGCCGAACAGGTTTTCCACGCCGCCCGCCTTGCCTTCGATGCGCTCCAGCATCCATTTCAGCACGCGCATGTTGTCGCCGAAGCCAGGCCAGACGAACTTGCCTGCCTCGTCCGTGCGGAACCAGTTGACGCAGTAGATCTTCGGCAGGGCCGCCGCGTTGACTTTGCCCACCTTGACGCCCATGTCCAGCCAGTGCTGGAAGTAATCGCTCATGTTATAGCCGATAAACGGCAACATGGCAAATGGATCGCGGCGCACGACGCCCATCTGGCCCACGGCGGCAGCCGTCGTTTCCGAGCCCATGGTGGCGGCCATGTACACGCCTTCGACCCAGTTGCGCGCTTCGGTGACGAGCGGTACGGTGGTCGAGCGGCGGCCGCCGAAGATGAAGGCCGAGATCGGCACGCCGGCCGGATCGTCCCAGGCCGCGTCGATCACGGGGTTTTGCGTTGCCGCAACCGTGAAGCGTGCGTTCGGGTGCGCGGCCTTGGTGCCGGACGCCGGCGTCCAGTCCTTGCCTTGCCAGTCGATCAGGTGGCTAGGTGCTTCCTTGGTCAAGCCTTCCCACCAGACATCGCCATCGTCCGTCAGCGCCACGTTGGTGAAAATCGTGTTGTCGCGCATGGACGCCATGCAGTTGTAATTGGTTTTTTCGTTGGTGCCCGGCGCCACGCCGAAGTAGCCCGCTTCCGGGTTGATCGCATACAAACGGCCATCCGCGCCCGGCTTGATCCAGGCGATATCGTCGCCGATGGTGGTTACTTTCCAACCGTTAAAACTTGCCGGCGGGATCAGCATGGCGAAGTTGGTCTTGCCGCAAGCCGACGGGAACGCTGCCGCCACATAATGCTTCTTGCCTGCCGGCGATTCCACGCCGAGGATCAGCATGTGTTCGGCCAGCCAGCCCGGGTTGTTGCCGGACGCTTGCGCTTCCTGGTAGCCCATGTTCGAGGCGATGCGCAGGGCGAAACATTTCTTGCCCAGCAAGGCGTTGCCGCCGTAGCCGGAACCGAAGGACCAGATTTCGCGCGTTTCCGGGAAATGCACGATGTATTTGGTGCTGTTGCACGGCCATTTCACATCTTGCTGGCCGGCCGCCAGCGGCGCGCCCACGCTGTGCACGCACGGCACGAATTCGCCATCGGTGCCCAGCACGTCGTACACGGCACGGCCCATGCGGGTCATGATCTTCATATTGACGGCGACATACGGCGAATCGGACAGTTCCACGCCGATGTGGGCGATCGGCGAACCCAGCGGGCCCATCGAGAATGGCACGACGTACATGGTGCGGCCGCGCATGCAGCCGTCAAACAGGCCATTCAGGGTGTGGCGCATTTCGCCAGGCTCGGTCCAGTTATTCGTCGGGCCGGCCGCTTCTTTCGTTGCCGAGCAGATATACGTGCGGTCTTCGACGCGGGCCACGTCGCTCGGATCGGAGCAGGCCAGGTAGGAATTCGGGCGCTTGTCGGCATTCAGTTTTTTCATGGTGCCGCTGGCAACCATCTCGGCGCACAGGCGCTCGTACTCTTCTTGCGAACCATCGCACCAGTAGATGCGGTCTGGCTTGGTCAGCGCGGCAATGTCGGCCACCCAGTTGATCAGTTTCTGTTGTTTAATATAAGCTGGGACGTTGAGTGCGGCGACGCCACCCATGACGGGCTGATTCATATTACCTCCAATACCAATAAAAGAAATTCTGGTCGTTCCGGCAAGACAGGCAGCATCGTTGAGAGGTGGCTGCGGCTCACTGCGGGCGGTGTGTTCACGCGGGCAGGGCTCTGGTGTCGTGTCCGCCGCGGCGTTCGCGCCAGCGGCATTTACCTGGATCATGCTCCCGGGATGCAGGAACAGTTTGCGCTATCACTATAATCACGAAGCTTCAAAAGTGCCGGCGATTGTACACCCGCGTAACGGCTATTCTCGCAAAAATGTAGGAGAATAGCTTGACTAATGTAGTAGGCTATTCAGCATTTCCCGTATCCTGTTATTTCCCTACCAAATCCTTACTAAAATCGGCCATCCACCATGAAAATTGCCATACTCGATGATTACCAGGATGCCGTGCGCGGCCTCGATTGTTTCCAATTGCTCGACGGCCACGAGGTCAAAGTGTTCAGCAATACGGCGCGGGGCCTGGGCCAGCTGGCGATCCGCCTGGCGCCGTTCGACGCGCTGGTGCTGATCCGCGAACGCAGCAGTTTCAACCGTGCCTTGCTGTCGAAACTGCCGAACCTGAAACTGATTTCGCAAACGGGCAAGGTCAGCGGACACATCGATGTGGCGGCCGCCACCGAGCTGGGCATCGCCATCGCGGAAGGCATCGGCTCGCCCACGGCGCCGGCCGAACTGACGTGGGCGCTGATCATGGCGGCGCAGCGCAAGATCGTGCCGTACGCGCAACATTTGCAGGAGGGGCTGTGGCAGACGTCGTCGCTGGAGCCAAAGCACAACACGCTCGGTACGGTATTGAAAGGGCGCACCCTGGCGATCTGGGGCTACGGCAAGATCGGCCAATTGATCGCCGGCTATGGCCGCGCCTTCGGCATGACCATCCTCGTGTGGGGCAGCGAAGCGAGCCGCGCAGCGGCCGTGGCGGCCGGCGACACGGCAGCAGAATCGCGCGCGGCGTTCTTTGAACAGGCCGACGTGCTGAGCTTGCATCTGCGCCTGTCCGACAAGACACGCGGCCTGGTCACAAGCGAGGATCTGGCGCGCATGAAGCCGACGTCCCTGTTCGTCAACACGAGCCGCGCCGAGCTGGTGGCCGATGCCGCGCTGGAAGCGGCGCTGCCACAGGGGCATCCGGGCGCCGCCGCGCTCGACGTGTTTACGGACGAGCCGCTGCCGCCAGGCTCGCCGCTACTGCTGCTGCCGAACGTGCTGGCCACGCCACACCTGGGCTACGTCGAGCGTGACAGCTATGAGCTGTATTTCCGCTACGCCTTGCAAAACATCGTCGATTTTACGCAGAATCAATGCACGCGCCTGCTCAATCCCGAAGCATTGCAGCATGCGCGCCAAGCCCCTCAGGAGCGCTGAAAGCCCTTGATCAGGTCGGGCTCGCCCGTGATGCGGATGGCGGGCGCCGACAGCACGTGCCGGCCGCGCCACAGGCCGGTCCAGCCGGGCGGCCAGGGAATATCAGGCCCACTGTACGGCGCCACGCCGGCGCGCACGGCCACGACCGGCACGGGCGGCATGTCTTGCAAGGGTTCGCCTGGCGCGCGCTGCATGTCCAGGCTGTACATATAATGGGGTAATAAAGCGTCGCAGACACGGCCAAACCACTCGCTATGGTCGTCGTCGCGCCCCAGCGCCTGTGCCAGGCCTTGCGGATCGAAACGGGCCAGGGCATCGATCAGCTCGCCAGTGGAAGCGCCGGGAGAGTCTCCCCAGCCCATCACGGGATTGACGTTGTAATCGGCGCCCGAGCCATACCAGCCTTCGCGCCAGGGACGCTGCATCCAGTCGCGCGGCCCCGTAAACAAATGCCAGCGCCAGTGCAGCCCGGATGGCTTGGGCCAGGAATACAGATACAGTTTTTGATAGCCGGCCTGGTGCAGTGCGCGCACCATGGCCATCAGGCGCGCGTGCGGCATGCGGTCGGGCGGCGCGCGGCGAAACAGGATCGCTTCGCCATCGGCAAACTGCACGTCGTCGGTCGACAGGTTCAGGTCCAGGGTCCGCGCTTCGCTGCCGAAACGGGCGGCGATCCAGCCCGTCAGCAAATTGACGGACGTGATCACCCCGTAACCGCGGTGGCGGTGAAAAATGACGGTGCCGGGAGCGAGCGCTTTCATACGGAGTCGGGGGTGGCTGGCAGACAAAGAAACCAGTGTACTCACAGATGGCCAAATTTTCCAGATGCGGCGCAAGCGCAGGCGGCAAGCACGCCGTCCCATCCGCAGCGTCATTCACGCAAGGGCGGCAATCCACGATATCATGCGCGTCATTCTCCACTGACATCGTGACCACATCATGACATTGCGCATACTCGCCACCGGCGGCACTTTCGACAAGCACTACAACGAATTGAACGGTACCCTGGGCTTTTCCGACAGTCATTTGCCGGCAGCGATTGCCCGCGCGCGCATGACGGCGCCCGTGGCGCTGGAGCAATTGCCACTGCTGGACTCGCTCGACATGCAGGATGCGGACCGCCAGCGCGTGCTCGCCTCGTGCCGCGCGGCACAAGAAAAAGCCATCGTCATCATCCACGGCACCGACACCATGCGCGAAACGGCGCAAGTGCTGGGCGCGGCGAACCTGCAGCAAACGGTCATTTTGACGGGCGCCATGATTCCCTACGAAATCGACAACTCCGATGCCCTGTTCAACCTGGGCTTTGCCTGCGGCGTGGCGCAAACCTTGCCAGCCGGCGTCTACGTGGCCATGAATGGCCAGATATTTGCATGGGACAATGTGCAAAAGAACCGCGCCGCCGGGGTGTTTCAGCCGCTGTGATGCAATTGTACTGCGGCAACGTCGCAGCGCAACAACAAAATGGCATGGCAATATTTCTACGAGGATAAGGAATACCCACATTAATTCCCGCGTGGAAATATTGCAAGCAAAAGAGCAATATATTTGTTCATAATTACAATTATTTTTCATGCTTCAATGCTATATTTGGCTCATCGACTAACCCCTTTTTCGGGAATTCCTCATGACCAAGCGCAAATCGGCTGTACAACTGTTCCAACTGGGCGCCATTGCCGCCGCGTTTGCGCTGAGCGGCACCGCCCACGCGACGACCAGCCTCACCAATGAATATACGGTAACGGCATCGGCCACGGCCGCAGGCGCGAACACGTGGACCTTCGATTACAGCGTCTTGAACAATAACCAGGGCATCGGCGGCCAGACGGGCCTGGACGGTTTCACGATTTTCGTTCCTGTCTCCGCCACGCTGGTCGGTTCCACCGCCCCTGCGCCACTGAACGGCGCCCCCGGCTTCTGGTCGCAAGGTGCCAGCGCCCAGCTCGATCTGGGCGGCGACGGCTCGCAAAACCTGGTGGCGCCATCGGGCTACGCGGCCTACACCTGGTGGGGCCAATATACGCAGTCCGTGTACACGCCAGGCTCGACCGCCAACTTCAGCATTACCCTGAGCAATGTTGCCGTCGGCGCCAACATGGTCGGCATCAGCACCTATTTCGGCTATGGCGCCGCTACTGCACAATCTGCCAGCAACCAGTATGGCAATTACTCTACCTTTACCGGTACTTTCGCTTCACCGGTGGCCGCAGTGCCTGAACCGGAAACATACGCCATGCTGCTGGCCGGTCTCGGCCTGGTCGGCTTCATGGCACGCCGCAGAAAAACAGGCAAGCACAGCGCCTGATTTCCACTCTGCAGCACCTCGACAAGCCCGCTTTCAGCGGGCTTTTTTTTACATTTTTTTTACTTTGCATAAATTCTGCAATACAACATTTTTCATCTAATTATTGCTGGCAAAACATCGAATTGCCAATACAATAATTTTATGTTGCAAAAAAACGCCATTGATCATTTTTAAAAACGCAGATATTTATAAATATAAAATCTATATTTAACATTTAAATCAAATATTCTTCAGTATCTCGAATTTATTGCCAAATCCGACACGGTTGAGGTGCATTTTTTCTTGCTGAGACGACATAATGTTTGCCTCGACAAGTCAAAAGTGCATTTATAACAATATTGCGCTAAGTAGTCATCCACCTCCCACCGACGTGGTTCCGCCTACCGTACACGAGCACCGCTGGGCATCTACCCGATGACCAGAACGGTGCTCGTGTACTGCTTGTCGTTATTAAAACTACTACGGAGTAATTGTTACAATGGCATTTAAAGAAAAGATTGGCGTACGCAGCGTACGCCTGGCCCTGACCGTCCTGGCAGGCAGCGTTTTGTTCTCCGGCCAATCCATGGCGGACGAAGCAATTCAAAAAGTTGAAATTACCGGTTCGAGCATCAAGCGTATCGCTGTCGAAGGCGCCTTGCCTGTACAGCGCCTGTCGCAAGAAGCGATCGCCAAATCGGGCGCCACTTCGGTTGCCGACCTGATCCAGGCCTTGCCAGCGATGCAAGGCTTCACCATCGGCGCCGTCGCCGCCGGTTCCGACTCGGGCGGCAATACCAGTGCTTCGCTGCACGGTATCGGCGAAACCTACACCCTGGTGCTGTTGAACGGCCGCCGCATCGCGCCACAAGGTTCCGGCACCACGGTCAACCTGAACGCCATTCCGATGAGCGCCGTTGAACGCGTCGAAATCCTGACCGACGGCGCTTCGGCACTGTACGGCTCGGACGCCATCGCCGGCGTACTGAACTTCATCCTGAAGAAAAACCAGCAAGGCGCCACCCTGGAAGCCACCTACGGCGGTCCGGAAGACAAGGGCGGCAACGCCTGGAACACCAGCGTCACCTACGGTTTCGGCGACCTGGACGAAGACCGTTTCAACGTGCTGTTGTCGTACCGCCATGACGAGCAATCGAAACTGCGCGCCACCGACCGCACGTTCGCCGCTACCTCGTACGTGCCGTTCAGCCGCAACGGCAATAACTACATCTGGGACCGCACCAGCACATCGGCTTCGCCAGCAGGCGCCACGGTTGCCTACAAGAGCGGTGCGCCATCGACCGCGTTTTCGCCTTACCTGGCTAAAAATGGCAATTGCCCTGAAGGTTTCGACGTCACCACCGCCAATGCACGCGCTTGCGGCTTCGACACGGGTTCCACCGTGGAAATCGTACCGCAATCGAAACGCGACAGCCTGTTCTCCAAAGCGACGTACAAGCTGAACGACAACCTGAATGCATTCGCCGAACTGGCCTACTCGCGCTACGACCTGACGGCGCGTATCGCCGCCAATCCGATCCCGATCGCAATCGCCAAGGACAGCGCGCTGTACAACACCTATGTGTCGCCCTACCTGACGCCAGCGCAACGTGCCGACGTCAAATCCGTGACGGCCAACTACCGCAGCACCGACTTCGGCCTGCGTGCCAGCAACACCATCACCGAAACCAAACACATGGTCGTCGGTGTGGAAGGCGAACTGGGCGCGTGGAACTTCGAAAGCGGCCTGACCTGGTCGCAAAACTCGATCGACGAGCGCTACACGGGCGGTTACCAGAAGAGCCAGGAATTCAAGAATATCCTGGCCAATCCGGACTTCAATCCTTTTGCTGCGACACAAAAGCCATCCGTGCAAGCACAGGTCGCTGGCGCGCAATTCGTCGGCTCCGTGCGCACCGCATCGACCACGATGCGCGGCATCGACACGCACGGCTCGCGTGAATTGTTCAGCCTGCCAGGCGGCAAGGCCAGCCTGGGTATCGGCGGCGACTACCGCACCTATACGTATGAGCAATCGCCAGGCGCCACCGGCGACGACATCTACAGCTTCAACACCAAGCCAGCCTACGACATGAGCCGCGACACCTACGGCGCCTTCGTCGAGTTGCTGGCACCGCTGACCAAGTCGTTCGAAATGACCGTCGGCGGCCGTTACGATGCTGTCAAGGCGATCGATGACAAGCTGAACAACAAAACTGTCGGCAAAAAAGACAGCGCCAATACCTACAAGGTATCGGCACGCTGGCAGCCGGTACAGACCGTGCTGATCCGCGGTTCCTACGGCACGGGCTTCAAGGCGCCAAGCATGCTGGACATCGCTCAGCCACTGGTCAACGCCGGCTTTACCGCCAAGAAATTTGACTGCCCATACCCAGGTAACGCACTGTGCCGCGCGGAAGCAACGCAATACAACGCGGTATCGCAAGGCAACCCGGATCTGCAATCGGAAAAATCGAAGCAGTTCACCCTGGGCTTCCGTGTCGAGCCTAGCTCGGCATTCTCGTTCGGCGCCGACCTGTGGGATGTGAAATTGCGCAATGCCGTGTCGGAAGTATCCGAAGAGCAAGCATTTGCCGATCCGGTCAAGTATGCATCGAGCTTCGGTGAATACATCGAACCATCGACCGGCATCGCTTACTACGCGTTCAAGAAACTGTCGGTCAACATCGGCAAGAAGGAATACCGTGGTATCGACTGGGATCTGTCCGCCAACCACAAGTTTTCTTTCGGCAAGCTGACCGCCCAATTGAGCGGTACGCACATGTTGCACGCCAACTACACCAAAGCCGGTAGCGACAATGTGTTCACCAGCAACATGAACTTCTTCGGCGACACCAACGAAGTCACGTTCCGCAACCTGATGAAGCTGACGACGACCCTGGACACGGGCCGCCTGAGCAACACGGTCACGGTCAACTACCGTAACGGCTACACCGATGCTCCCGCTACCGTGTACAACCTGGCGACCCAAAAAGAAGAGAAAAACTTCCGCCTGCAAGTACCGTCGTACACCACGTTCGACTGGCAAGCACGTTTCGCCTTTGACAAGCAAACCACGATCCGCGCAGGCATCAAAAACCTGTTCGACCGTGCACCGCCGCTGTCGCTGCGCGCTTCGTCGGGCCACCAGATCGGTTTCGACCCACGCTACGCCGATCCGATGATGCGTTCGTTCTACGTCACCGGCAACTACAAGTTCTAATTTGACGTGTTGAATTAGCTTGTCCGAAAGCGCCTTGCACTTCACCGTGCAAGGCGCTTTTTTTATGCGCCGGCAAATTGCACAGGCGAAAAAAAAGGAGCCGCAGCTCCTTTTCGTACCAGCATGACGGCTGTTACGCCGTCGCTTCGCCGCCCAATGCTTCGACCACGTCGGCCATCAGCTTGGAGAGCTCGCCCGTCATCAGCATCACGTCGCCGTCGAAACGCTCTTCGTCGTTCTTCGTGCTCGATTCCGTTTCCTTGATCACGTCGAGCGGCTTGACGCTCTTGATGGCCAAGGACTCCGTCAGCACGAACGAGATCTTGTCGTTCCACGTCATGGCCAGGCGCGTGCACTGCTTGCCGGCCGCGATGTGGCGGCGCACATCGTCCGCTTCCAGGGTGTGGCGCACGTAGCGCACGGTGGCCTTGCTCTCGCCCGTGGCGCGCAATTCCGTATCCATGTCGACCGTGAAACCGGCCGGCGCGTCGTCCGCCTGCAGCCACTCCGTCATCACCGCCACGGGCGAGCGCTGCACGCGCAGGCTTTCCAGCGGCAGTTTGTCGACGGCTTTCAGCAGCAGCTTGATGACTTCATCGGCTTTCGCCGGGCTGGCGGCATCGACCACCAGCCAGCCATTGACGGGGTCGATCCACGTCCAGACGTTGCTGCGGATGCTGAAGGCGCGCGGCAACAATTCGTCGGCCACGCGTTCCTTCAATTCCTTCATGGCCTTTTTACCAGGCGCAAAGCCTTGCGCTTCTTCCATCTCGGCGGCACGGGCCTTGGCCACCTGGTTGATGACGGTGGCCGGCAGCAGTTTCTTTTCCGTGCCCAGCAAGATCAGCATTTGCTTGTTGACCACGTGGACCAGGCCGCCGTTCGGGCGTGGCGTATCCCAGCCCTGGCGCATCAGATCCATGCTGGTCGCCGGCGTAAATTTGTTCGAGGACAAGGCCTCTTCCAGTTGTTCTGGCGTGTAAGCCCACGGTGCGGGCAGGCGGTAAATCTGAAGATTCTTGAACCACATAGTTTTTGTCTTCCGTTTGTTTCAGTAGTGCCAGGGGAACGCCATTCTACACTTTCGACGTGAAAATGCCGTCAAAAGCGCCGTCTGGCGCGGTATGTATCTTGTAGGAAACGCCGCTACAGGGCGGGAAACAGCTCCGCCTGGGCTGGTGCCTGCCGCGTCACGACGGCCGGATCGGACAAGGTCGAGATGCGCACGCCCAGCAGGCGGATTTTCTTTTCAAATGGCACGCGCCGCAAGCAGTCGCGGCTGGCGCGCAGGATGGCGGCGGCGTCCGCCGTGGCGCTGGGCAGGGTGATATCGCGCGTGACCGTGCTGAAATCCTCGAAGCGCAGCTTGATGCCCACCGTGCGCCCCGCCAGCGACTGCTTGTCGAGGTCGCCCGCCACGCGCGTACACAGGCTTTCCAGCTTTTCCGACAGGGTGGCGCGGTCGCGCACCACCTGCAAGTCGCGCTCGAACGTCGTTTCGCGGCTGACGGACTTGGTTTCCCGGCTCGTCTGCACGGGCCGCTCGTCGATGCCCAGCGCCGCCTGGCGCAGCCAGCCCGTGTACAGGTCGCCGAACTGCGTGCGCAGCATGGCCATGTCGGCCCGCGCCAGCTCGCCGATGGTGATAATGCCCAGCGCTTCCAGCTTGGCCGTGGCTTTCGGGCCGATGCCGTTGATCTTTTTCGCCGGCAAGGGCCAGACCTGCGTTTCCACATCCTCGGGCGACAAAATGGTCAGGCCGTCGGGCTTTTCCAGATCGGAACAGATTTTTGCCAGCAATTTGTTCGGCGCAAGGCCGATCGAGCACGACAGGCCCGTCGCCTCGAACACGGCCGCCTTCAGGCGCGCCGCCATGGCCGGTGCCTGCTCGCCGTATTCGGTCAGGTCGACATAGATTTCATCGATGCCCACGTTCTGGATGATGGGGCACAGCTGGGCCACTGCCTGCTTGAAGCGGGCCGAATACTCGCGGTAAGCCTCGAAATCGGCCGGCAGCAGGATGCTGTCGGGCGCCAGTTTCGCCGCCTTCATGATGCCCATGGCGGAAAACACGCCAAACTTGCGCGCCGCATAGGTCGAGGTGGTGACGACGCCGCGCCCCACGTAGTCGCGCATGCGCGCGAATTTCCGCGTGCCGTCTTCCTGCAGCACCGGTTGCTGCAAGCGCCCGCCGCCGATGACGACGGCTTCGCCGCGCAATTCCGGATATTTCAACAGTTCCACGGAGGCGAAAAAGGCATCCATGTCCAGATGGGCTATCCAGCGGCGCGGTTCAGGCAATGTAGGGGCAGATGTGGTCAAGGACACCTCGCGGCGGGATACTGTAGTTATATACAGTATCGCTGGAAATGCCCATGGATGCAAGTTGAAACGCACGCGCTCCGCAGTTGCTTTTCTCAATAGCAAGATTACAATCCTGACACGACTATAAAAGGAGTTGCCTTGTCTACAGCACATCAAGCTTTGCGCCGCCTGGCCGTCTGCTCATCCATCCTGCTGTCCACGCTGGCGCCATCCGCGCTGGCCGCCGATGCCGCCGCCACCGCGCCGGTCGCCGCCAAGACGGCCTGGCAGGAAACGCGCCACGGCACCGTGGTTACGGACGACTACCGCTGGCTGCAAAAGAAGACCGATCCTGCCGTGATCGACTACCTGAATGCGGAAAACGCCTATACGGCGGCCGTCACGGCCCCGATCCAGCCGCTGACCGACAAGCTGACTGCGGAAATCAAGGGCCGCATGCAGGAAGTGGACCTGTCCGTGCCTGCGCGCCAGGGCAATTTCTACTATTACACGCGCGTGGAAGCGGGCAAGCAATACCCGATTCACTGCCGCCGCGCCGTCGGCAAGAACGGCGCCTACGATGCGCTGGCGTTTGAAGAAATTCTGCTGGACCAGAATCAATTGGCCGAAGGTCACAAATTCTTTGCCGTGCGCGCGTTTGCCATCAGCCCGAACGAACAATTGCTGGCCTACACCACCGACACGACGGGTTTCCGCCAGTACGCGCTGCATGTCAAGGATTTGAAGACGGGCAAGTTGCTGGGCGACAGCATGCCGCGCGTCACATCCCTGGCCTGGGCGGCCGACAACGCCACCCTGATGCTGACGCAGGAAGACGCCACCACCAAGCGCGCTGACCGCTTGTTCCGCCTGGCCTTGGGCGGCATGCCGCAGCAGGTCTACCACGAGCCGGTGGAACAGTTCGCCATCCACGTGGACCGTACGCATGACAAGCAATTCTTCGTGCTGACCTCGGGCAGCACGGATACGACCGAAGTGCTGCTGCTGCCAACGAGCCAGCCGGAAGGCAGTTTCCAGAGCGTGCTGAAACGCGAAAAAGGCCACCGCTACGTCGTCGAGCACCGCGACGGCCAGCTGTATATTCTGACCAACAAGGATGCGAAGAATTTCCGCGTCGTCAGCGCGCCGGTCACCGCCCCTCAGCCGAAGAATTGGAAACCCGTCGTGCCGCACAACAAGGATGCCGTGATCCAGTCCATCGACGTCTTCCAGGGCTATCTGGTGGTGATGGAAAAGGCCCGCGCCCTGAACCGCGCGCGCATCCTTGATTTTGCGCAAAAGAACTGGAAAACCGTGCAGTTCGACGACCCCGTCTATCTGGCCACGTCCGTCGGCACACCCGAGTTTTCGGCCACGCAATTTCGCATGTCTTACCAGTCGCCCGTTACGCCGCCCACCGTCATCGACGTCAGCATGAAGGATGGACAGCGCACAGTACTGAAACAGCAGGAAATCGTCGGCGGCTTTGACGGCAGCCGCTACACGACGCAGCGTCTGTGGGTGACAGCGCGCGATGGCGTGCAAGTGCCGCTGTGGGTCGTATACAAGAAGGGCGTCAAGCTCGACGGTTCCGCGCCGCTGCTGCTGTATTCGTACGGCTCGTATGGCATCTCGACGGAAGCCAGTTTTGCCATCAGCCGCATCAGCCTGCTGGAACGCGGTGTCATCTATGCGCAAGCGCATATCCGCGGCGGCACCGACATGGGCGAAGCGTGGCATGAAGACGGCATGCTGATGAAGAAGAAAAACACCTTCCATGACTTCATCGACAGCGCCGACTACCTGGTGCGCGAAAAATGGACCAGCCCGAACCGCCTGATCATCCAGGGCGGCAGCGCCGGCGGCTTGCTGATGGGCGCCGTCGTCAACATGCGTCCCGAGCTGTTCCACGCCGTGCACGCGGCCGTACCGTTCGTCGACGTGATGAACACCATGATGGACGCCAGCCTGCCGCTGACGACGGGCGAATACCTGGAATGGGGCGACCCGAACCAGAAGGCGGCCTACGACTACATGCTCAGCTACTCACCCTACGACAACATCGCGCGCAAGAATTATCCCGCCATGCTGGTGACGACGGGCCTGAACGACAGCCAGGTCATGTACTGGGAACCGGCAAAATACGTGGCCAAGCTGCGCGCGTACAAGACGGACGGCAATCCATTGCTGCTGAAAACGAATATGGGCGCCGGCCACGGCGGCGCGTCGGGCCGCTACAACGCCATCGCCGAAAACGCCTTCAACATGGCGTGGATGCTGTCGCAGTGGAACATCACGCAATAATGTGAAAAAAGCGCTTGCAGAAGGATTTTAGCCATCCTATAATAGCGCCTCTTCCAGACGTGGTGACAAACGTCGGGATGGTTTTCTGAGACAAGCAACGGGTGCTTAGCTCAGTTGGTAGAGCGGCGCCCTTACAAGGCGTAGGTCGGGAGTTCGAGCCTCTCAGCACCCACCAAATCAGAAAACTGTCCAGTGCTTCATGGATCAGCAACACAGATCATACGAGCTTGGAGTGGTAGTTCAGTTGGTTAGAATACCGGCCTGTCACGTCGGGGGTCGCGGGTTCGAGTCCCGTCCGCTCCGCCAATAAAAGAAAAGCCCTTTGGTTCGTGGAACCGAAGGGCTTTTCCCATTTCAGAAGCCAAAAACACGTCATTACCCGCTCCCCTGAACATTTTTGCGCTTTTCAGCAAAAAAACTGCCATTCCCCCTCAAGAATAGTTGCACAAGCACGAAAGCGCCCCCTATAATAGTGCCTCTTCCAGACGTGGTGACAAACGTCGGGATAGTTTTCTGGGTATGCGGGTGCTTAGCTCAGTTGGTAGAGCGGCGCCCTTACAAGGCGTAGGTCGGGAGTTCGAGCCTCTCAGCACCCACCACCAATACAGAAAATTATCCAGTGCTTCATGGATCAGCAACACAGATCATACGAGCTTGGAGTGGTAGTTCAGTTGGTTAGAATACCGGCCTGTCACGTCGGGGGTCGCGGGTTCGAGTCCCGTCCGCTCCGCCAATAAAAGAAAAGCCCTTTGGTTCCTGGAACCGAAGGGCTTTTCCCATTCTGAAACAGCAAATGCACTAGAATCAGCGCTACCCTGACTTCGCCCCTGCCCGCATGCGCTTGCCCCGTAGTACTCCTCCCTATATCGCCCTGCGGCTGCGCCTGGCCCATCATGCTTTGCTGCAATTTGCCGCCAGCCTGACGAGTTCCATGGAAATCTTCTTTTTCCTGGCCGGTCCCGTCCTGCTGGGCCTGCTCAGCGTCATCGCCCTGCCCGGCTTTCTCGCCGTGAGCCAGCCCTGGCCCGCCGCACTGAGTATCATCGTCACGCAGACGGTCCTCACTTGCCTGCCCGCCTGGCTGCTGCGCAAACGGCTGCTGCCGGCAAGTACCGCCGTCTGGCTGCGCCAGCTCCCCTTGCCGCCGCGCCTGCGCTGGCAAGCCGATATCGCCGTCGCCGGCCTGCTGATGCTGCCGCTGGGCCTTGCGTATGCCGTCTCGGCCGGCATCTGGCTGCTGCAGTCGCCGCCGTGGCTGCGCCCCATTGCGGCGGCCGGCATTGCCGCCACCGCCGGTGCCTGGCTGCTGGCCTGGCTGCTGACGACGCTCATCGTGGCGCAACGCCTGCGCGCGCCGCGCCCCGCACAAAGGGCGCGCCCGCCCACGATGACGGCCTATGTGCCGCAACGGCCCCGCTGGCCTATCCTGTTCCTGTGGCGCCAGCTGTTCTGGCTGCCGTTCTGGCGCAATGAGAATGTGATCGGCCTGCAGCAAAGCGTCTTGCTGGCCACGGCGGGCGCCAGCATGCTGGCCTGGCTGCTGCGCGCGCCCCTGCTGCCCGCGCCGCTGCTCGGTTTGCTGGCCAGCGCCAGCCTGGTCATTGTGACGGACCGGGGCGACAAGGCCGTGCGCGAGCAGATCGCCGTGCTGCGCCCAGCGCTGAACGCCTGGCCGCTGGCCAGCGCGCCCTTGCTGCGCCTGGCCTGCGCGGCCAGCCTGCTGCCCGCCTTCGCCGTGCTGCTGGCCGGTGCTGTCTTGCTGTACGCCACCGATCCCGCCGCCTTGCAACAGCGCGTCACCAGCGTGTATGCCCTCACCGCCAGTGTCGCCCTGCTGGCCATCGTCGGCCTGCCCCGCCTGACGGCGCGCGGCAGGGTCGCCCTCGTCGTCCTGTCCATCCTTGCCTTGAGCGCCATCGGAAGCGAATTATGGAATTGAACCTGCCTTCTTCCGTGCTGTATATCGAGCACCTCGATTTTCACTTCCCCACGCACAGCGTGTTCCAGGGGTTCAACCGGCAATTCGGCCCCGGCGTCACCTGGCTGCGCGGCGCGAACGGCGCCGGCAAGACGACCTTGCTGAAGCTGGCGGGCGGCGCCCTGCTGCCCGCGCGCGGCGCCATCCGCCTGAACGAAATCGACAGCGGCTTCATGCCGCTGGCCTACCGCGCCCAGGCCTTCTATTGCGGCGGCGATGCGCCCGCCCTGCCCTGGCTGCAAGTGCACGAGTTTCTCGACCTGCACCTGGCCCTGTACCCGGGCAGCGACCAGGCCCTGCTGAACGACGAACTGAGCGCATTTTCCCTGCTGCAGACCTTACAGCAAAGCATCACCGCCCTGTCCCTGGGCCAGCATAAAAAACTGCAGCTGGCCCTGGCACTGGCCTTGCCCGTGCGCCTGCTGCTGATCGATGAGCCGTTCAATGGCCTCGACGCGGCCGCCATGGCGTACTTGCGCCAGCGACTGGCCGACCCGGCCCGCCTGGCGCGCCAGTGCATCGTGCTGACCAGCCATCTGGCGCCGGACGTGCCGCTGGCGGCGACGGTGGAAATATAGACAGGAAATACAGCTTTGCAGATCAGCAAGAACCGCTTAGGATGCCGTGTTGCAAAAACCGGCGATCCCGGTGCAGCCACGACAACAACACGGCACGGTTATTCACCGCGCCCGGCTTATTCTTGGAGAAATCATGTTGAACATCCACCGCAGCGCCCTGGCCATCCTGTGCGCCGCTATCACCACCTGCACCACTTCGGCCCTCGCCGCCGGCCCCACGGGCACGGCCGCCGACTATGGCAGCAGCGCGCCCCACGCCGCCGCCCAGCGCAGCATCGAACTGCAGCCCGACACGCGCCACATCAACGTCACGCACGGCGAAACCGTCACCATCGCGCGCGCCGGCCAGCGTTTTACGTGGCACGTGCAAACTTTTAACCATCAAGCGACATTCGCCCTGAGCGACATCGCGCCGAAGGACATGGCCGTCGACGGCATTCAAGTGTACGTAGCCGCCAATCCCCTGTACGCGGGCAGCTAAGTTTCTTTAACGCATAAAAAAACCGGAAGGGCCTCGCGGCCGTTCCGGTTTTTTTTCAGCGTGAAGAGTTACGCCGTCAATGCTTCTTTCGCTGCGGACTCGTCGACCACTTCCTCGTCATCCGAGCGGATCAGGTGGTCAAAGGCGGACAAAGCTGCCTTGGCGCCTTCGCCGGTGGCGATGATGATCTGCTTGTACGGCACCGTGGTGACGTCGCCGGCCGCGAACACACCGGGGATCGAGGTCTGGCCGCGGGCATCGACTTCGATTTCGCCGTGGCGCGACAGGGCGACCGTGCCTTTGAGCCACTCCGTGTTCGGCACCAGGCCGATTTGCACGAAGACGCCTTCCAGTTCAACCTTGTTCGACGCGCCGCTGATGCGGTCCGTGTAGCTGAGGCCATTGACGATCTTGCCGTCGCCGTGAATCTCGGTGGTCTGCGCCGACGTAATCACGGTCACATTGGGCAGGCTGTGCAGCTTGCGCTGGAGCACCGCATCGGCGCGCAGTTCCGCGCCGAACTCGATCAGGGTCACGTGTTTCACGAGGCCGGCCAGGTCGATCGCCGCTTCCACGCCCGAGTTGCCGCCGCCGATCACGGCCACGCGCTTGCCCTTGAACAAGGGACCATCGCAGTGCGGGCAGTAGGCGACACCGTGGTTGCGGTATTCCTTCTCGCCCGGCACGTTGATTTCGCGCCAGCGGGCACCGGTGGCCAGGATGACGGTCTTGGCTTTCAGCACGGCGCCATTCGCCGTTTCAATCTCGATCAGCTTGCCTGGAGTCAATTTCGCGGCGCGCTGCGTGTTCATGATGTCGACGTCGTATTCCTTGACGTGCTGTTCCAGCGCCACGGCGAACTTCGGACCATCGGTTTCCTTGACGGAAATAAAGTTTTCGATCGCCAGGGTATCGAGCACCTGGCCGCCGAAACGCTCGGCCAGCACGCCCGTGTTGATGCCCTTGCGGGCAGCGTAGATCGCCGCTGCCGCGCCGGCGGGGCCGCCGCCGACGATCAGCACGTCAAACACGTCTTTCTTGCTCAACGCTGCCGCCTGGCGGGCGCCGGCGTTGGTGTCGAGCTTGGCAAGGATTTCCTCGACATTCGTGCGTCCCTGGCCGAAATGCTGGCCATTGAGGAACATCATCGGCACGGCCATGATCTGGCGTTCTTCCACTTCTTGCGGGAACACGCCGCCATCGATGGTGGTGACCTTGATGCGCGGGTTGATCACGGCCATGGCATTCAAGGCCTGCACCACTTCCGGGCAGTTATGGCAGGAGAGCGAAATAAACGTTTCAAACTCGTAATCGCCGTCGAGGTTGCGGATCTGCTCGATCACGGCATCGTCGAACTTGATGGTGTGGCCGCCCACTTGCAGCAGCGCCAGCACCAGCGAGGTAAATTCGTGGCCCAGCGGCACACCGGCGAAACGCACGCCGATGTCGGAGCCGGTACGGTTGATGCTGAACGACGGAACCCGTACGCCAGCGTCAAGGCGCTCGACCAGCGTGATTTTGTCGCTCAACAGGACTATCTCCTGGAGCAATTCCTTCATCTCGCGGGCTTTTGCGCTGTCATCGAGAGAAGCGACCAGCTCAAGCGGATACACCACTTTTTCCAGGTAGGATTTCAGTTGGGTTTTGAGGGTTGCATCTAACATGATTTTTTCTTCCTTTACAAATATTTAGGCGAATGCCGGGCCGGACGCCCGGTCCGGCATCGCGGTAACTACTTGTTTGCTACGTCGTGCATCGAGACTTAGATCTTGCCGACCAGGTCCAGCGATGGGGTCAGCGTTGCGGCGCCTTCCGTCCATTTTGCCGGGCACACTTCGCCTGGGTGGTTCGCCACGTACTGGGCGGCTTTAACTTTGCGCAACAGTTCCGATGCGTCACGGCCGATGCCGTTGTCATGCACTTCCAGCACTTTGATGAAGCCGTCCGGATTGATGACGAAGGTGCCGCGCAGTGCCAGGCCTTCTTCTTCGATCATGACTTCGAAGTTGCGCGACAGGGCGCCGGTCGGGTCGCCGATCAGTGCGTATTGCACTTTCTTGATGGCGTCCGAAGTGTCGTGCCAGGCTTTGTGCGCGAAGTGGGTATCGGTCGAGATGCCGTAGACATCGACGCCCAGCTTCTGGAACTCGGCGTGGTGATCGGCCAGATCTTCCAGTTCGGTTGGGCAAACGAAGGTGAAGTCGGCTGGGTAGAAGACGAATACCGACCACTTGCCTTTCAGCGACGCTTCCGTCAGGTCGACGAATTTGCCATTGTGGTATGCGGTTGCCTTGAATGGTTTAACTTGGGTATTGATCAGCGACATGTCATTTCCTCTCGTGTGGTGAATCAGTAAGACTCTAGTGTAAGGGGTTTTAACCCATATTCAAAATTGATTGTCACAATAGTTTCAATTGGTTTTAGCTATCATGACGCCATGGGAACTCCATGATAGGCAGTTCCCACGGGATTGGATAGCGGTGACAGTGGATACCCCTGCCGCCGCCAGGTGTTTCATTCCTAGTTCTTTAACTCTTCTGGTACCTTGCCGCCGTTTTCCGCCAGCTTGATCATCACCTGGCGGTGCAGCCAGATATTCATGCTGGCCGAATCGTTGGTGTCGCCTGTGAAATGCAGCTCTTGCGCCAGTTCCTTGCGCGCGGCCAGGCTGCTGTCGAGTTGAAGCAGTTTCATCAGGTCGACGATGGACGTGCGCCAATTGAGTTTTTCCGCGTTCTTGCTGGCCAGGTCGACCAGCACCACTTCCACGTCGACGACCGGCACGGCGGCGGCCGGTGCAGGCGCTGCCGCCGGTGCGGCTGCCGCTGGCGCTTCGGTAGCGGCGGCTGGCGTGGCTGCCGGGGCAGCGTCGGATGAATGGTGGAAGATTTTGTTATAGATATTGCTGAAAATGCCCATGAGGTCACCTCGAGTTGAGTGAATGGAATAAGGTTTGCCTGCGCACCAGGTCCAGGACCCGTGACAGCAATGCCGGGCGCAGGCGCCAGCCCGTCGAGTATAAGCCCGTTCGGGCCGGGAGCCCCGTCCCGCAGGCTTGCGTGAAATCTGGTGGCGGACGCGCCCGTTTCAAGGATGCAAAGGCCGCCGGGCGTGCAGCAGCGCGTCGAACGCGTCGATGGCCAGCGGCGGCGCAAACAGCTTGCCTTGCGCAAAATCGCAGCCGATCTCCAGCAGCCGTGCGCGCTGCTCTTCGGTCTCCACCCCTTCGGCGATGACCTGCAAACCCAGCTTGTGGGCCATGGTGACGATGGCTTCGCACAGCACCAGTTCGCTGGCGCCGGGCGCCAGCTTGCGCACCAGCACGCCGTCGAGCTTCAGGTAATCGATGCCGCACTGCTGCAATTGCGTCAGCGAGGCATGGCCGCTGCCGAAGTCGTCGAGGGCGATCTGCAAGCCCGCCTCGCGCAAGTGCTGCAGGCGTGGCGCCATGCTATTGCCGCTAGGTAAAAGCACATCTTCGCGCATGTCGAGCACGATGGCCGAAGGCGGCACATCGAGCGCCAGCAGCTGGCGCAGCCAGGTGCCGGGCGCCTCGACTTCGCGCTGCAATTCCAGTGACGACTGGTTCAGGCACAGCTGCAGCCCCGGCAAGCCGATGGCCTGGCCCTGGGCACGCCAGCTCCGCAGCTGCGCGGCCGCCGTGCGCAGCACCCAGTCGCCGATCTCCACAATCAAGCCGCTGCTCTCGGCCAGCGCCAGGAAATCGGGCGGGCACACGACGCCCCGCTGCGGATGGTGCCAGCGCAGCAAGGCTTCCGCTTTGGCCAGTTTGCCGCTACGCAGCTCGACGATGGGCTGGTAATGCAGCTGCATCTGCTGTTCGTGCAGGGCCGCGCGCAAGTCCGCCCCCATGCGCATGCGGTTGACGGCCGCCACCTGCATGGCCGGCGTGAAATAACTGTAGCGGTTGCGCCCCGCGCCTTTCGACACATACATGGCCTGGTCCGCATGCTTGAGCAAGTCCTCGATCGTGCCCGCATCGTCCGGATACAGGGTGATGCCGATCGAGGCGGAGACGAAGGCCTGCTCCTGTCCCAGCAGGAACGGCGCCAGCAAGCCGTCGAGGATTTGCCGCGCGATACGGTCGACTTGCTGCAGGTCGTCGAGGTCGGACAGGATCACCGTGAACTCATCGCCGCCCAGGCGCGCCACCGTATCCGTCTCGCGCACGCCCACGCGGATGCGCCGCGCCGCTTCGATCAGCAAGATATCGCCCTGGTGGTGGCCGAGGGTGTCGTTGACTTCCTTGAAATGGTCGAGGTCGATGAACAGGATGGCCACGCGGCTTGCGTCGCGCCGCCCCTGGGCCAGCGCCAGGCGCAGGCGCTCGTGGAACATGCGCCGGTTCGGCAATTGCGTCAGGGTATCGAAATTGGCTTGCTGCCAGATCAGCGCTTCCGTTTGCCGCTTGTCCGTCACGTCTTCCAGCATGCACAGGTGGTGCGGGCCGCCATGGCGCGCCGTGGCGATGGCCGTCACCGAGGCGTCGACCCACACCACGCCGCCATCGGGACGCACGATGCGCTTGGCGTGGCGAAAACCCTGCATGCGCCGCGCCAGCAGCTGCGCCACGTGCGCCTGCTCGCCCGCCACGTCGTCGGGATGGCTGATTTCCATCCAGCTCGTCTGCTTCATGTGCTCCAGCGTGCGCCCGGCGATGGCCAGATAGCGCGGATTGATATCCAGAAACTGTCCGCTCACGGTATCGATCAGGGCGATGCCCATGGGCGCCTGCTCGAACATGGTGCGAAAGCGCAATTCCCCTTGCCGGATGGTGTCCTCGGTGCGGCGGCGCTCGCGCGCCAGATTGCTGAAATGAAAGGCGGCCGACACGGCCAACAGGCTGCCCGCCACGCCCAGCGACAGGTACAGCCAGCCCAGGTCCGCGCCTGGCACGGGGCGATACAAAAAACCCTGGTAGGCGCGGCTGTCCGTGGCATTGCGCGGCAGCACGCCCATAGCGGCATACGTATCGGCGATATGCTGCCAGCGCTGGGGATTCATGTAGCCCGGCTCCACCAGCGTAGGCTGCAGCAGCAGCTCCATCTGCTGCGCCTCGTACAGCAGGTGCGCGCGGTCGTGGCGCTGGCTGTATTTGAGATGGATCAATTGCGCCATTTCCTCGCGGTGCGCCATCGCGTATTGCCAGCCGCGCAAACTGGCCGCGCGGAACGCTTTTACGCGCTCGGGATGGCGGCGCAGTTCGCGCTCGCTGGTAAACAGGTTGTCGCCGTAGAAATCGATGCCAGCCGTGCGCGGCGTAAACTGGTAATAGGGAAATCCCGCCCGGTCCAGATAGTCCGGTTCGTTGGTGGAATACGCGGCAATCGCATCGACTTTGCCCTCGATCAAATCCTCGACCCGGTAGCTGGGCGGCAAGTGGCGCATCTGCTGCGGCGCGACGCTCATTTTCCGCAGGAACAGCGACACTTCATCGGATGCAGACGCCACGTCGGCGGGCGCGCCTATCATCACGGGCGCCCCCGCCAGCTTGCGCACGTCGGGCGCGCCGCCTTGCTGGCGCATCAACAGCACGCTGGGCGAATGCTGGAACACGACGGCCAGCACCACCACGGGCTTGCCTGCCAGGCGGCTGAGCAACAAGGTGCTGTTGCCCACGCCATATTCGGCCTGGCCCGCCAGCACGGCCGCCTCGGCGCGCGGCGCGCCGCTGCCTTCGAGCAGCGTCACGTCGAGTCCCGCCTCGCGGTAATAGCCCTGCTCGATGGCCGCGTAATAGCCGGCGAACTGGAACTGGTGCGTGAAATTGAGCTGCAGGGAGACGGGCTCCAGCGCCCGGGCTTGTGTTGCCAGACACAGCAGCAGGAAGAAAAGGCCGCGCCAGCCGCGCGCCAGCCTGCCGGCGAGCGGCAAGACAAAGCGGAAAGCATCGGGGGCTTTCATCGGCATGGCGGAACACCACAGGAAGCTGCCGAGCTGGCAGGGGTAAGGCTATTGTAGCCGCCCCTTTTGCCATTGGATAATTATTTCAGTGAGAACAATAGCGTTGATGTTTTTGGCAAACAATGTCGCCATTATTTGCACTAGAACACGACGCCGGCGACCAAAATGATGTTGGCATACGGACTGCACTCGCCAGTACGCACGATGGCGCGCGCGCCCTTGCTCAATTGCTTGAACTCCTCGTGCGTCACCTGGCGCGCATCGGGCAGGGACAAGGCCGCCACCTGGGCCGCCATGGCCGGATTATGCTGCGGCAGTTCGCTGGCGAGCAAATGGTATTCCACCTGCATTTCGCTCAACACCGTATTGACGGTATCGATGAAGCCGGGAATGCCGCGCGTCAGGGCCAGGTCGATCAGGGGCACGCCCGGCTGCGACGGCAAGCCCGCGTCGCCGATGACGAGCATGTCGCCATGACCGAGCGACGCGATCAGTTGCGACAGTGCGATATTGAGCAACGGTGATTTTTTCATGGGCGTGGTATCGTTAGAACAGCTCGTGCAAGTGGGGGATCGAGGTTTGCGCGCCGGGCTTGGTGACGCTCCAGGCAGCCGCGCGCTGGCCTTGTTGAATCGCTTCCGCCTCGTCCATGCCGGACGCCAGGCCCGCCACAAAACCGCCGATGAAGGTGTCGCCGGCGGCCGTCGTGTCGACCGCTTGCACCGCTTCGGCCGGAAAGGTGAAATCGCCGCCATACAGGGCCGCATGCACGCCCTTGGAACCCAGGGTGATGATGACGTTGTCGCTGCCCAGCTTTTGCAGCGCGGCCGCCAGCGCCTTGGCGTCCGCGCCTTCCGGGCTGACGCCGGCCAGCATGGCCGCTTCGATTTCATTCGGAATCAGGTAGTCGACCAGTTCCAGCACGCCTTGCGGCAAGCTGGCCGCCGGGGCCGGGTTCAGCACCACGGTCTTGCCCAGCGAGCGGGCCAGTTTAATGGCGTGCACGACGGTGGCCATCGGCGTTTCCAGCTGCAGCACGACGATGTCCGCCTGCTCGATCAGTTCTTTGGCCGCGTCGATGTGCGCGGGGCTGAGCAGATCGTTGGCGCCGCCGGCGATCACGATGCTGTTCTGGCCGTTGTCGTCGACGAGGATCGAGGCGATGCCGGACGCCACGCCCGGCAAGGTGGTGACGTGGCTGTCGATGATGCCGTCGCCCACGAGGGCCGCGCGCAGGGTGGCGCCGAAGGCGTCGTCGCCCACGCAGCCGACCATGGCCACTTGCTGGGCGCCCGCCACCTTGCCGCTCAGGCGCGCGCAGGCCACGGCCTGGTTGGCGCCCTTGCCGCCAGGAATAGTTCTAAATGCGCCGCCCGTCAGGGTTTCGCCGGGGAGGGGCATGCGCGGCACGCGCAAGACCAGGTCCATATTGATGCTGCCGATAACCACGATCATGATGTCATTCCCATCAGTTCAGTTGCAGGAGAAGAAGTAGGTACAGCAGAAGGTACGGTGGCGGCCACGCTGGAGCCGCGCACGTGCAGTGCGGGTGCGATGCTGCGCTGCTGGCGCGGCAAGGCGGGGTCGGCGATGCGCGCCAGCAGACAGGCGGCCGTGATGTGGCCCAGCTCGCGCGTGTTCTGCGCCACGCTGCTCAAGGCCGGATGCACGAAGCTGGCCAGGTCGATATCGTCGAAGCCGACGACGGCCAGTTCCGCCGGCACGGCAATGCCGCGCTCGGCGGCGGCGCGCAGGGCGCCAAAAGCCATCAAATCATTGCAGCAGAACAAGGCGTCGGGACGCTGGCCTGACGGCAGCGCCAGCAAGTCCAGCGCGGCCGCATAGCCGCCCGCGCTCGTGAAATCGCTGTGGCGGCACAGGGCGTCGGCCAGGACCACGCCCGCGTCCGCCATGGCGCTGCGCGCGCCGGCGATGCGCTCATTGGAAATGCTCACTTCGCGGGGACCGGCGATGCAGGCAAGGCGCCGGCGCCCCAGCTCCAGCAAATGGCGCGCGGCCAGGGCTCCGCCGGCGCGGTTGTCGACGGCCACCGCATCGATGGCCAGGTCGCTGGGCGCGCGGTCGAGCAGCACGGCCGGCACTTTCATCTTGCGCAGCAATTCGCCATCGCTGTCGGCCAGCGCGGACAAAATCAGGCCGTCGCAGCGCTTGGTCAGCAGCACGTTCAGGTAGTCGCGCTGCTTGGCGGGATCGTCATCGGAATTGCACAAGATGACGCTGTAGCCGGCCGCATAGCAGCTGTCCTCGATGCCGCGCGCCACTTCCGAGAAATACGGGTTCGTATTGTTCGGAATGATCAGGCCGATGGTGCCCGTGCTGCGGCTGCGCAAGGAGCGCGCCAGCGCGCTGGGCACGTAATGCAGTGCCTCCGCCGCCGCCAGCACGGCGCGGCGCGCCTCGTCGCTGACGGGGCGGGTATTGTTGAGGACGTGCGAGACGGTGGTAAACGACACCCCCGCCGCCTGCGCCACTTGCTTGATGGTTGCCATGGGCCAGTATTATGAACGCTCGCCGCGACGGCGGTAAGTGTCGAGCACCACGGCGGCGACGATCACCAGGCCCGTGACGATGCGTTTCACGGGTTCCGACACGCCCACCTGCGCCAGGCCCGCTTCCAGCACGGAAATGATCAATACGCCGATAAACGTGCTGATGACGGAACCACGTCCGCCCATCAGGCTCGTGCCGCCGATCACGACGGCGGCGATCACCTGCAATTCCATGCCCACGCCGCCGTTCGGGTCGGCCGCTTCCAGGCGCGACACCTGGAACAGCGCGCCCACGCCGGCAAGAAAGCCCATCAAGGCAAAGACCAGCACTTTCGACGGTTTTGTGTTGATGCCGGACAAACGCACGGCTTCTTCATTCGTGCCGATGCCGATCCAGTGGCGTCCCAGCACCGTGCGCGTGAGCACCAGGTGGCCAATGACGACGATGGCGATCGAGGCGATGAAGGCGGGCGACAGGCCAAACGCAATCGGCGAGCTGATGCCGTCCACGGCGCTGCCGATGTATTCCGTGCGCGAGTTCGTCACTTGATACGCCATGCCGCGCGCCATTTCCAGCACGCCCAAGGACACGATGAACGAGGGGATGCGCCAGCCGACGGAAATGAGGCCCGTCGTCGCGCCGCACAGGGCGGCGACGAACATGCCCAGCAGGGCCGCGCTCCACACGGGCCAGCCCCAGTGCACGACGGCCAAGGACAGCACGGACGCGGCCAGCGCCATCACGGAACCGACCGATAAATCGATGCCGCCGATGATCAGCACGAACGTCATGCCGACCGCCATCACGACCAGGGTCGGGATGTTGTTCGACAGGGTACTCAAGGTAGCCAAAGTAAAAAAGTTTTCGCTGGCAAACGAGAACAGCACGCACATGGCGAGCAAAGCGCCGATCAGGCCCGCATAGTTTTTCAGGTCGGCCAGGCTGCGCTGCAGATACGAAGGAGAGGAGTGGGTGGTCATGGGAATCTTTCCGGCGGATCAGGCCGCAGCTGGAGTGGAGTTGGGGGTCAAATAGCCGGAGAAGGCGGCCGACAGCAGCGCGTCCTGGCTCCAGGCGCCGCGCTCGAAGGTGTCGACGATGCTGCCGGCGCTCATGACGGCGATGCGGTCGCAGATCAGCATCAGTTCGCGCAAGTCGCTCGAGACGATGACGAGGCCCTTGCCCTGGCGCGCCTGTTCGGCCAGCACCTGATAAATATCAAACTTGGCGCCGATATCGATGCCGCGCGTGGGCTCGTCGAACAGCATCACGGGGCAGTCGCGGTACAGCCAGCGGGCGATCACGACCTTTTGCTGGTTGCCGCCGGACAGCTCGGCCACCGTTTGCGCGCTGTTGCGCGAACGGATGCCCAGGCGCTGAATATAGTCGTCGGCCACCGTCGCTTCGGCCGCGTCGTTGAGCCAGCCAGCGCCACTGACCGTGTCGAGCGAGGCGAGGGTCGTGTTGACGGCGATCGACTGGCGCAGCAACAAACCTTGTCCCTTGCGGTCTTCCGTGATCATGGCGATGCCGGCCTGCACGGCCGCCTGCGGCGAGTGCAAGGCGGCAGGGACTTCGCTGTCGCCGAGGAACACGTCACCCGCGTCCGCGCGGTCGGCGCCGAAGATCAAACGCAGCAATTCCGTGCGGCCCGAGCCGATGAGGCCGGCGATGCCGAGGATTTCGCCGGCGCGCAAGTCGAACGATGTCGGGTTGACCACCTTGCCGCGCGCCAAGCCCCGCACGCGCAGCAGCGGCGCCCCTAAGGTGCGGCCGCTCAGGTCGACGGCATCGTCGGCCGAGCGGCCCACCATCAGGCTGACCAGGTCGGCGGCGGAGTGGCCGGCGATATCGTCGTCGCACACGAGCTGGCCATCGCGCAGCACGGCGATGCGGTCGGCCACGCGCTTGAGTTCTTCCAGGCGGTGGGAAATGTAGATGATGCACACGCCGTCGGCCTTCAGGCGTTCGATTTGCAGGAACAGCAATTCCACTTCGCGGTGCGTCAGCATGGCCGTCGGCTCATCTAACACCAGCAAACGGCAGGCGCCAATTAAATTGCGCGCGATTTCGATCATCTGCTGGTGGCCGATACCCAGTTCGCCCACGAGGGTCCACGGATCGAGGCCGCCCAGGCCCACTTTCTCCATCTGTTCGCGCGCGTCGCGTTCGAGACGCGTGCGGTCGATGAAGCCGAAGCGCTGCGGCAGGTTTTTCAGGTACAGGTTTTCCGCGATCGACAGGGTGGGAATCAAATTGAGTTCCTGCATCACCATGCGGATGCCCAGCGCCTCGGCTGCGCCGCGCGAGGCGGGCTGGTAGGGCTTGCCGTCGAGCAGCATCGTGCCCGTGGTCGCTTGCTCCAGGCCACAGATGATCTTCGACAGGGTGCTTTTACCGGCACCGTTCTCTCCCGTCAGCGCCAGTACCTGGCCGGGGGCGAAACGCAGGCCCACGCCGCCCAGCACGGGGCCGACATAGGACTTGCCGATGTTATCCAGGGTCAATAGAGGGATGGCGGCTGATGGCGCCGGGAGGATGTCGGTGGGCATGATAAAACTCCGCGGAAAAAGGCGGCGGGGCCAGCGCCGCAGCCTCAGGCAGAGACGCGGACGCTGGCCCCGGCGGGATCAGACGATCAGGACTTGGCGCCCTTGGCGACCAGTTCGACCTTGGTTTCGATGACGCCACCGAGATCGGCCTGTTTCTTCTTCTGCGCCAGCGCTTTGAGCACGGTGTCGATGCCGAACACGGCTTGCTGCGAACCGAACTGGTCGGCGGTAGCCAGTACGCGGCCATCGGCCAGCATCGGCTTGATGGCGTTGATGTTGTCGTAGCCGACGACGAGCACTTTGCCCGTCTTGCCGGCCGCCTTGATGGCGGACACGGCGCCGATGGCCATGTTGTCGTTACCGCACAGCAAGGCCTTGATATTCGGGTTGGCGTTCAGCATGGCGGCGGCCACCGTATTGGCGGGGGCGATTTCCCACTGGCCCGACTGCACGCTGACGACCTTGGCACCGGCCGCGTTCATGGCGTCCTGGAAGCCCAGGGTGCGCTGCTGCGCGTTATAGGTGGTGGACACGCCCTCGATGATGCCGACGGGGTCGCCCTTCTTGATCTGCTTGGCCAGGAAGTCGCCGACGACCTTGGCGCCCTTGCGGTTGTCCGGGCCGACGAACGGCACGGTGATGCCCTTCTCTTTCAGCGCGCCCTCGTCGAGCTTGTTGTCGATATTGACGACGATGATGCCCGCGTCGATGGCTTTTTTCAGCACCGGCACCAGCGCTTTCGAATCGGCCGGGGCGATCACCAGCGCGTTGACGCGCGAGACGATCATTTGCTCGACCAGCTTGATCTGGCTCGACGTATCCGTTTCATCCTTGATGCCGTTCGACAGCAGGTCGTACTTGGCGGCATTGGCCTTCTGATGCGCCTTGGCGCCATTTTCCATGGTCAGGAAAAATTCATTGGCGAGCGACTTCATCACCAGCGCCACCTTCGGTTTGGCAGGCGTCTGCGCCATGGCCGGCACGGCGGGCAAAGCACATACCAGGACAGCGGCGGCAATCATTTTCAGGCGAATACGGGATGTCATGAGCGTCTCCAGAGTTGTTGGTCAAGCACGTGTACTGCATGCTTTTTAGGAAATTCGTTGCGCGCAAACGTTTGCGCGAAGCGAATAGTGCCTCAATGCCCCATATCAGTGCAAGCAAAACAGTATGTGCGGTGCAGCAAAAAGGGGACGCTCAGAGGGAAACGGGCAGGCCGATGCGATCGGCCTGCCGAGGGGAAATGCGCGGAAGTCAGGCGTTTGTTGCGGGACGGGCGCTGGCCCACTGCACCGCCAGCACGCTGGCCAGTACCAGCAGCAAGCCCAGCATCGACCAGCCCGTCATGGCCTGGCCCAGCAAGGCCCAGCCCAGCACGACGGCCATCAGGGGACTGAGCAGTCCCAGCGAGGAGACGGCCACGGGCGACAGGCGGGCGATGCCGCGAAACCACAAGGCATACGCCAGCAGCGCGCCGGCCAGGCACAGGTAGGCGTAGGCCAGCACTTGCTGCAAGGACAGCGCCGGCAACGGGGCGTCGGCCAGCCAGGCGACGGGCGCCAGCATCAGGCCGCCGAGCAGCAATTGCCAGCCCGTCAGCGCCAGCACGGGCAAGTCCGGCTTCCAGCGCCGCGTCAGGTAAGTGCCGGCCGCCATGCAGGCCGTGCCGCCCAGCGCGGCGGCAATGCCGACGGGTTCCCACACCGTGCGCGGCGACAACAACAAAACGGCCATGCCGGCCACGCCCAGCACGCTGGCAAGCAAGGCCAGGCGGGCCGGACGGCGCCCTTCCACGCCCCAGGCCAGACCCATCACCAGCAGCGGCTGGATGGCGCCCACCACGGCCGCCAGACCGCCGGGCAGGCGGTAGGCGGCCACGAACAGCAGCGCCTGGAACACGCCGATATTGAGCGCCGACAGGATCAGCACGCGGCCCCAGTCGCGCCGCGCGGGCAGGCGCCGCATGATCAGCAGCAACAGCAGGCCGGCCGGCAGCACGCGGATCAGGGCCGCCGTGAAGGGCCGGTCCGGCGGCAGCAGTTCGGACGTGACGATATACGTGGAACCCCAGATCAGGGGCGCCAGCGCCGTGAGCAGAATATCGCCCCAGGCGGGGCGGACAGAAAAGGCGGACATGTACTATCTCGACATCAAGATAAAAAGCCAGTGTGGGCGCGAACTATCTTGATGTCAAGATAAATTGACGGAGGCACCGGCGCCTGGCGGGCGTAAAAAAGCCCGGCAGGGCCGGGCTTCGGGAATGAGGCAAGGCGGCACGCTGCCGCCTGCCCGACGCTTAATCGCGCACGCGCTGCAGCACCGCGACCGGCATGCCGCCGACGGTGAGCGTGGCCACGTTGTTGCTGTTGCTCAGGCTGATCTGCATGGCCATGCCGCCCCCCTCTTCCGAGACGATCGTCACGACATTGCCTTCGGTGGCAAACGTGGCCGTGCTTGCGTTGCCGTTCTCGATAATGCTGTCCTTTGTAAATTCCAGGATTTTGCCCGTCGAGCCCTTCCATTTGCCCACCAGCGGGTGGCCGCCAAAGCGGAACAGGCTTTTCAGCTTGTCCAGCATGCCCGCTTCTTGCGCACCCGAGGCATTGCGCATGGCGCCCGCCATGGCCATGGCGGCCTGGTGCAGTTGCGCACGGTCGGTGACTTGCCATTGCTTGTCGACCAGCGCCAGCGGCAGTTGCACTTCCAGGCCGCCGCCCGGCAAGCGTTGCAGGATCTGCGCGCGGTCCGGCGACTTGACGAGCCATGCCGCCTCATCGCTCAGCGCCAGGGTGGCCGTGGCCATCGCCGTCGGCTGCCCGCCCATCTCGCGCACCTGCTCGTAGCCGCTGACCTTGGCCACTTTCACGCCCTTGGCCACGCACAGCTTGTCGCCGCGCAAGGCGGCCTTGCCCGGCGCGGCCAGCACATAGACGAATTGCGATTGCGCCAGCCAGCCGCCGCTGCTTTGTTCGACGGGCGCGTTGTACAAGCCGCCACGCACGAGGATATCGAGCCATTGTCGAGTGGAACTGTCGTACGACGCCACGCGGATTTCTTCCTTCTGGTACGGCAAGTTGGTGAAGCACAGCAGCTTGTCGCGCGCCGCCTCGTCGGCCGCCAGGTGGGCATCGATGGCGCGGCCAAAACTGCTGGCCGACGCCGCTTCCGGCGCCAGCAGCCACGCCAGGGCGCCGCCGGCCACGATGACCGCCGCCAGCGCGCCGCCGGCGATGACGACGTGTCGCCGCTTCACGCCGGACAGCGCCGGTGTCGCGGCCGGCGCGGGTGCCGGTGATGGGGCTGGCGCGGCATTGACGGCCTTGCCGCACTCGTCGCAAAAGCGCGCGTCGGGCGCGTGGGCGGTGCCGCACTGTTTACAGAATTGCGCCATGGTCTGCCTTACTTGAGTTTATGCGCGCATTCGCCGCAGAACACGTCATCGGACGCGACCGGGGCCTTGCAGCTCGGGCAATGCAGGCTGTCAACCGACGCAGCGGCCGGTGCGGCAGGTGCCGCGGCCTGTTCGGCCAGGGCACGCGCGCGTTCACGCGCTTCTTCGGCTTTCTTCTTGACCGTGGCCAGCCCGTCGTTCAGGCTCGCTTCCGAGGCGCTGAAATCGACATTGCGCGTGGCGTTCAGGTAAATGATGCACACGCCCTTGGTAAAGATCAGGCCGGGCACCACAGCCGCGACCGCCATCAGCAAGCCGCCGCCCAGACCCGCTGCGATGATGTAGCCGGAACCGCCACTCAGACCCGAAGCGAGGGAATACATATTCATCTGGCCGCCCAGGCCCAGGATGCCAGCCGACATGCCGCTGGTCAGCGACACGCCGGTACCGACCACGCCAAAGATCAGCAGCGCCACAAACGTCGTAATCAGGAACAGCAGCACTTCCAGCAGGATCACCGACACCAGCTTGGTGCGCACGATCAGGTTCAGGCGGGCAATGATCTGGAACACGGTGGCGCCCGACCACGCGGCGGGGCCGGCCAGCGGCAGCATCACGTAAAACAGCGCAAACACCAGCACGCCCAGCACAATGGCCGACAACGGGAAGACCAGCGTGTACAGCACGGGACCGAGCACGGGGATCTTGCAGACGAACAAAATGATGGCGATGGCGATCATGGCCGCCAGCACGATCAGAAATTCCAGGAACACGACCGCGATCAGGCGGTGGCTCGTGTACAGCGAAACGAGCACGGCATCCACCAGGCTCAAGCCAGGCTGGCCCTGGGCATCGCGCATCAGCAGGATGCCGACGGCGTTGGAGCCGTAAAACATCACGAGGAAGGCCATCAGGCCGCCCAGGAAGCCCAGCAGCACGCTGCTCATGCTGCCGGCGAGCATCGTCAGTACACCACCGACGAGCACGGCGCCGATAAAGGTCAGGGCCAGCAGGGCAATCGCGCGGAAATTCTTGATGGCGTCGGTCGCTTCGATCAGCGAACCGAGCGCGGAGGAAAAGGGAAGAGGTTTAGATGCTTCTGTGGAAATGGTCATGTCTAGCCTGGATGGGGGTAAATCGGGGAACGGAACGGCCGGCATGGCCGCCCCGTGGCAATCAGTGTCAGTAAGCGCGGGCCAGTTGCAGGTCGGACGCAGGCGCCTGGCGCTGGACGATCTGCAGCTTGACGTCCTGGCCGCCGACGCGCTTGCTATTCAGGTACAGGGCCGTGCGTACCGGGTAAATGCCCTGCGGCACGCCTTCAGGCATGGGAATCGAGAAGCCGCCCTTGTAGGCGCCGCTGCCGTTATTGCTGCTGACCACCTTGCGCACGGTTTTGATCAAGTCACCATTGGGCTTGTACAGGCTCA
Source organism: Janthinobacterium aestuarii (assembly GCF_046113285.1). Classification (NCBI taxonomy): domain Bacteria; kingdom Pseudomonadati; phylum Pseudomonadota; class Betaproteobacteria; order Burkholderiales; family Oxalobacteraceae; genus Janthinobacterium; species Janthinobacterium aestuarii. The sequence goes on along the minus strand of NZ_CP142524.1, from coordinate 236,658 downwards.
ATTCCTCTTCCACCAGCGGGTTCGGATCGCGCGTGCCGGCCGCCACTTCGATATACGAATTGGTCTGCGCCTTCTGGCCCGGACGCACGGACGATGGCGTAAAACCCGTCTCGTACTTCACCAGGGTCGACTGCTCGGGCAGCTTGCCCTTGTTGGCCACCTTGTAGTCGGCCTGTACCTGCTGCGACGTCTTGACTTGCTGGCTTTGATAATTCAGGGCCACGCAGGCGAGCGCGCCCAGGCTGGCGCCCAGTGCCGCGCCGCGCACGGTATTGTTGCCGCCGCCCAGCAAGCCGCCCACGACGGCGCCGATGCCGGCCAGCATGGCCGTATTGCATTCGCCGCTGCCCGCTTCCGTGCCGGCGGTGGTGGTATTGCCCGTGGCGCCAGGACCGCCTGGCGCGGCGCAACCGGCCAGCATCGAAGACACGACCAGCAGCGCCACCATGGGCTTGGCAATTTGTTTCAAGTTTTTCACGTTATTCTCCGGAAAGATCAAAAATAGGGGGAAGGCAAGCCGCGCGGCTTACTCGATCTGGATTTGCGACAGCGCCTTGTCTTGCGCTTCCTTCGCCTTGCGCTTGATGTCGAGCGCATGGCGGTTGCCCGTGTCCATGCGCAACACGGCATTCGCATTGGCAATGGCGCAGTCGTACTTGCGCTGGCTCATGCAGTGGCTCGCTTCCGACAGGCTGTCCGTGATCACGCTTTCCAGGCCGCTAGTCTGTTTGACAGGCGCCGCTGGCGGTATCACCTTGACCGGTTTGGCCGGCTTTTCAGCGACGGGAGCCGGTTTTTCCACAGCCGGGGCCGGGGCGGGTGCGGGCACCGGCTCGGGGGCGGGCGCTGCGACAGCCGGGGCGGGCGCAGCAGGCGCAACGGCAGGCTCGGCCGCCGTCGCGCCGTCGAGCGCCGGGTCGCTGATGGCCAGCGGCTGCTCGGCGGCAGGCGCAGGTTCCGCCTGCGCGGGCAAGACTGGAACAGCTTCCGGCGCCGGTGCAGCCGCCTTGCTTGAGAGAAAATAGTAAGCGCCCGCACCGCCCAGCAGTACTACTGCGGCGACGGCTGCAGCGATCAGTTTCATGCGGCTGCCCGCCGCTGGGCTGTCACTTGGCGTGTCGGCCACGGGAGCTGGCGCTGGTGCGGGTTCCAGTACGGGTGCGGGTGCGGGTGCGGGTGCAGGATCGGCACGGCGCTTTTCCAGCACGGGCGGTGGCGGCGGTGGCGGCGGTGGCGCGACCGGCTCCGGGATGAAGACGGGAACGGGTTCCGGAACAGCTTGCGCGACCATTTCTGCCACTGGAGCGGGCTCAGGAACGACCACACTCACTGGTTCGGGAATCGGCGCCGGCACAGGTGCCGCAACAGGTTCTGGCGGCAGCACTGGCGCCACAGCAAAGCTGAATGCGCATTTGGGGCAGAACTTGGCATCGGGCTTGCAATCATGGCCGCACTGGCCACAGGATTTGCCCGGCACGGCAGCGGCGGCGGTCGTGGCGGCGGCAAACGTGGTGCCGCAGGAAGAACAGAATTTGGCGCCCGGCTTATTCTCGGCTTGGCAGGAAAGGCATTTCAATTGGCATCTCTTTTCATATCAACGCTGGGAGTCGCGTACGCTGGCGCTTGCCAGAAAGGCAGCTTTGTTGCCGTACGGCTAAATATCCAACGAGTATATTTTCAAACACCAAGTTGCCACAAGGGAAAATTGCTTTTTGCTCTATTCAATTTTTAAATATTGGTAAAAATCCCGCCGCCACGGCGGTTTGCCGCCCCATCTTGGTGCGCCCATAGCAAAAAACCCGGCAACGCAGTACGCGTTGCCGGGTTTTTCAAAGCCCGAGGGCCAAAGACTATCTACTTGCGTCCACCCCGTGCCGGCGCGGCATGGCCGCCCTTGGCTGGCGGCTTGCTGCCACGGCCCATCGGCACGGCGGCCGGCTTGGCCTTCGTCTTGATGGTCGACAGAATCGATGGACGCACTTTCGACTCGGCGGCCGACGCTTTGGGCGCCGCTGCCGTGCCGCCCAGGGCGATGCGGTTCTTGCCCGGCGTGACCTTGAACTTGTCCGGCGTGCCGGCGCCATGCGTCTGGCGGCTGCGTTCGCCTGCGGCCAGGCCGCCCGATTCCGACGACGTCCAGGCGGGGATCAGATGCTTGTCGCCATTGCCGATCAAGTCGCCACGGCCCATGTTGACCAGCGCTTCGCGCAAGATCGGCCAGTTGGCCGGGTCCTGGTAGCGCAGGAACGCTTTATGGGTGCGACGGATCTTGCCGCTGCGCGCCGTTTCCACCACTTCCGAGTCGGCTGTCACCTTGCGCAGCGGATTCTTGCGCGTGTGGTACATGGTGGTCGCCATGGCCATCGGCGTGGGCATGAAGGTCTGTACCTGGTCCAATTTGAAATTGTTTTTCTTCAGCCACAGGGCCAGGTTCAGCATGTCCAGGTCCGTCGTGCCCGGATGGGCGGCGATGAAATACGGGATCAGGTATTGCTTCTTGCCCGCTTCCAGCGAAAAACGGTCGAACATTTCCTTGAATTCGTCGTAGGCGCCGATGCCGGGCTTCATCATCTTCGACAAGGTGCCCTCTTCCGTGTGCTCAGGGGCGATCTTCAACAGGCCGCCCACATGGTGCGTGACCAGTTCCTTCACGTACTCGGGCGAACGCACGGCCAGGTCGTAGCGCAAGCCCGAACTGATCAGCACTTTCTTGATGCCGGGAATGGCGCGCGCCTTGCGGTACAGGGAAATGAGCTTGCTGTGGTCCGTGCCCAGGTTCACGCAGATGGACGGGTACACGCAGGACAGGCGGCGGCACGACACTTCGATCTCTTTTTCCTTGCAGGCCAGGCGGTACATATTCGCCGTCGGGCCGCCCATATCGGAAATGGTACCCGTAAAGCCTTTGGTTTTATCGCGGATATGCTCGATTTCGCGCAGGATCGACGGTTCCGAACGGCTCTGGATGATGCGGCCTTCATGTTCCGTGATCGAGCAGAAGGTGCAGCCGCCGAAGCAGCCGCGCATGATGTTGACGGAAAAGCGGATCATTTCCCAGGCGGGGATATGCGCCTTGCCATAGCTCGGGTGCGGGGCGCGCGCGTAGTTCATGTCGTACACGCCATCCATCTCGTCCATGGCCAGCGGCAGCGGCGGCGGGTTGAGCCACACGTCGCGCTCGCCGTGCGCCTGCACCATGGCGCGCGCATTGCCGGGATTCGATTCCAGGTGGAACACGCGCGACGCGTGCGCATACATGACGGGGTCATCCTTGACGACGTCGTAGGCGGGCAGGCGCACGACCGTCTTGTCGTGCTTTTCCTTGGCCATGGCCAGGCGCTCTTCGCGGCTCATGATGCGGATGGGCTTGATGACTTCGGCCGACTTGGAGGCGTTTTCCGTGGCGCAGGCGGTCTTGTCTTCCTGCACCATCTCGTACGGGCTGTAGTGCGGGTCGATCTTGCCGGGCACGTCGACGCGGGTGGAATTGTGCACGCCCCAGTCGTCGCCGGGCAGCCAGCCGGCCGGCACCATGAAGGCCGTGCCGCGCAAGTCGCGGATATCCTTGATGTGTTCGCCGGCGGCCAGGCGATGGGTCAGGTCGACCAGCGCCCGCTCGGCATTACCGAAAATCAGCAAATCAGCCTTGGAATCGGGCAAGACGGAACGGCGGACCTTGTCCGACCAGTAATCGTAATGGGCGATGCGGCGCAAGGACGCTTCGATGCTGCCGATGACGATGGGCACGTCGGAATACGCTTCGCGCGCGCGCTGGGCGTACACGGTGACGGCGCGGTCCGGGCGTTTATTCGGTTCGGCATTGGCCGTGTAGGCGTCGTCGGAGCGGATCTTGCGGTCGGCCGTGTACTGGTTGACCATGGAATCCATGTTGCCGGCGGTAATGCCGTAGTACAGGCGCGGCTTGCCGAGGATGCGGAAGGCGTCGGCCGACAGCCAGTCGGGCTGGCTGATGATGCCGACGCGATAACCCTGCGCTTCGAGCAGGCGGCCGACCAGGGCCATGCCGAAACTCGGATGGTCAATGTAGGCGTCGCCCGTGACGAGGATGACGTCGCACTGGTCCCAGCCCAGCGCGTCCATCTCGGCACGCGACATCGGCAGGAAAGGCGCCACGGCAGCGCGGGCAGACCGCTTGGGAACGGTCGCAAATAAATTGGTAGGGGAGCTCATAGGGTACGGATTGTACCGGAATTGGCCATTTCCAACCTGACGGCCTGCTTTTTACTGTTGGATTTCAGTACAAAAAACGTTTATTTTTCAATCACTTGGGGAAAGAAGGCCCTTGGGGTCAGACCCTTCGGGGGTCTGACCCCAGCTTTTCCCCGGGTTACATCAGATCCCCATATTGGCAAGAATCTCGCCAAGTTCGCGCAGCGCCGGCTCCAGTTTCGGATGCTTGACGGCAAACTTGGCCGACAATTCCTGGCTGCGCTCGGCCAATCCATACGTGGTCGACTCTTCTTCCTGCTCCTGCGCGGCGCGCTTTTCCATCAGCAACTTGATGTCGACATCGAGTTTTTGCAGCAAACCATGCAGTTCTTCATCGACGGGACCGCTGCTTGCCAGTGTCGAATGCAGCTGTTGCAGCGATTCCTTGAGTTTGCTATCCATGTTTTTTCCTGTCAGTCAGTAAATTGCGTGTCCAGGAACAATTGTTCCACCTTGCTCCTGGCCCACGGGGTCTTGCGCAAAAACTTCAGGCTCGACTTGATGCTGGGATCGCTGATGAAGCAATTGATATCGATGTGCTTGGCCAGGCCGTCCCAGCCGTAGTGGGCGTGCAGGCGCGTCACGATACCTTCCAGGGTAATGCCATTCAAATCTTGCTGACTCATATACTCTTTCAACTGCCTTCTTGTTTACATCTTACTCAATTCTACGCCGCCGGCACGGAAAGCTTGCGTGCGCCATGTCAACGCAACGCAAGCTTCTGATGAGGACGTCTTACTTGGCGTTCAAGCCCCGGCGTTCCAGCAGCGGTTCCACTGTGGCGTCGCGGCCGCGGAAGTCACGGAACAGCTGCAGCGCATCGACGCTGCCGCCGCGCGACAGCAATTTGCTGCGGAACCAGTCGCCGTTCTTGCGCGTCAGGCCGCCGTTTTCCTTGAACCAGTTGACCGATTCCGCGTCCAGCTTTTCCGACCACAGGTAGGCGTAATACGCGGCCGAGTAGCCGCCCGAGAAGCTGTGCGAGAAATACGTGGTGCGGTAGCGCGGCGGCACGGGCGCGTAGTCGACACCCGCGTCTTTCAACGATGCCGCTTCAAAGGCCAGCACGTCCGTCGGGATCTGGCTTGGCGCCAGCTGGTGCCAGCGCTGGTCCAGCAAGGCCGCCGACAGGTATTCCGTCGTCATGAAACCCTGGTTGAATTTCTTCGCCGCCGTGACCTTGTCGAGCAATTCCTGCGGCATGGCCGCGCCGCTCTGGTAGTGCTTGGCATAGTTTTGCAGCACTTCCGGCCAGACGGCCCACATTTCATTGACTTGCGACGGGTACTCGACGAAGTCGCTCGGCACGCTGGTGCCGGCAAAGCGCGGGTATTTCACGTTCGAAAACATGCCGTGCAGCGCATGGCCGAATTCGTGGAACATGGTCGTCACTTCATCAAACGTCAATAAGGTCGGCTGGCCGGCGGGCGGCTTCGGAATATTCAACTGGTTGGCGACGACGGGATGCGTGCCCATCAGTGACGATTGCGACACATATTCATTCATCCACGCGCCGCCATGCTTGTTGCCGCGCGCATAGAAGTCGGCGATGAACAGGGCCAGCGGCTTGCCGTTGGCATCCAGAACGTCGTAGACGCGCACGTCCGGGTTGTATACCGGCAAGTCCTTACGCTCCTTGAAGCTGATGCCGTACAACTTATTGGCGGCAAAGAAGACGCCATTGTTCAGCACGCTGTTGAGTTCCAGGTACGGTTTCAGCTCGTTTTCATCGAAATTGAAACGCTGCTTGCGCAGCTTGTCCGTGTAGATGGCCCAGTCGGCCGCTGCCACCTGGAAACCGCCCTTTTCCGCATCGACCACTTGCTGCAGGTCGGCCGCTTCGCGGCGCGCATTCGCGACGGCCGGTTTCGCCAGTTCCGACAGCAGGGTATTGACGGCCGTCGTGGTCTTGGCCGTCTGGTCTTCCAGCGAGTACGCGGCGTAGTTGGCGTAACCGAGCAAGGTCGCCCGTTCGGCGCGCAGTTTGGCCAATTTCAGCACGATGGCGCGGTTGTCGAACTCGCCGCCCTGGCTGCCGCGGTTCAGCGACGCGTCCATCAGGCGCTGACGCGTCTTGCGATCCGTCAATACGGCCAGCGGCGGCTGGCCGCTGGTGTTGACGAGGGCGATGACGAACTTGCCCGTCAAGCCCCGTTCCTTGGCGGCCGCGGCAGCCGTGTCGATATCGCTGTCCGTCATGCCGGCCAGCTCGGCACGGGTGTCGACGACGATGCTCTTGGCATTCGTTTCCTTCAGGACGTTTTGCGCGAAGGCCGTTTCCAGGCCCGCCTGCTCGGCGTTATAGGCTTTCAGTTTTTCCTTGTCCGCATCGGACAGCTTGGCGCCGGCGCGCACGAAATCCGTGTGATAGCGCTCGAGCAGGCGCAGGGATTCGGCATCGAGGCCCAGCTTGTCGCGCTTGGCGTACAGGGTGTCGATGCGGGCAAACAGTTTCGGGTTCAGCGTGATGGCGTCGCCATGCGCGGCCAGTTTCGGCGACACGTCCACTTCCACCGCTTCCAGCACGGCATTGGTATTGGTCGAGGTCATGTTGCTGAAGATGCTCTGCACGCGGTGCAGCAGCTGTCCCGTGCGCTCGAGGGCCACGATGGTGTTCTCGAACGTGGCCGGCTGGCGGTTGTTGGCAATCGCATTGACTTCGGCCAGCTGGCGTTTCATGCCTTCGGCAAACGCCGGCGCATAGTGACCATCCTTGATCAGGCCGAACTGCGGCATCTGGAACGGCAGCGGGCTCACTTTGAGCAGGGGGTTCTGGGCGCTGATGGCGACGGCCGGTGCGGATTTCGCGGCGGCGGCCATGGCGGATGGGGCGGCGTGGGCCAGCATGACGCTGGCGGCGATGACGAGCAGTTGTGGACGGATCATGACATCTTTCAGGAAGCGCGGGGAAGAACCGCGATCGCGTCGCGGGCCAGTGGCAGATCATAGCAGCCTGTCACACAGGCGTCATCCAACATGGGCGATCCTGTGGTGCAGCACGCCAAATGCGCGGTTTACCACGGTTTACAGGCAAAATCCCCAAATAAAAATGGCCGCCAATTGCTTGGCAGCCATTTTTTCATTGACCCGGCCTTGACGCCGGAATCACCCTATTACTTGCCGTTCAAGCCACGGCGTTCCAGCAGCGGCTCGATCTTCGCATCGCGGCCGCGGAAGTTGCGGTAGATGTCGAGCGCATCGGCGCTGCCGCCGCGCGACAGCAGTTGATTGCGGAACCAGTCACCGTTCTTGCGCGTCAGGCCGCCGTTTTCCTTGAACCACTCGACCGTGTCGGCATCGAGCTTTTCCGACCACAGATACGCGTAGTAACCGGCCGAATAGCCGCCCGCGAACGCGTGCGAGAAATACGTGGTGCGGTAGCGCGGCGGCGCCGGGGCGAAATCGACGCCCGCTTCCGTCAAGGCGGTTTTTTCAAACGCCAGCACGTCGGTGGGGATCTGTGCCGGGGTCAGCTGATGCCAGCGCTGGTCCAGCAGGGCCGAGGCCAGGTATTCCGTGGTTTTATAGCCCTGGTTGAAATTGTCTGCCGCCGTCACCTTGGCCAGCAGTTCGGCCGGAATGGCCGCGCCCGTCTGGTAGTGCTTGGCGTAGTTTTGCAGCACTTCCGGCCACAGCGCCCACATTTCATTGACTTGCGACGGGTATTCGACGAAGTCGCGCGGCACGCTGGTGCCGGCAAAGCGCGGGTATTTCACGTTCGAAAACATGCCGTGCAGCGCATGGCCGAATTCGTGGAACATGGTGTTGACTTCGTCAAACGTCATCAGGGTCGGCTGGCCCGCTTCCGGTTTCGGAATGTTGAGATTATTCGCGATCACCGGCTTGCGGTTCAGCAAGGTCGACTGGCCCACATAGGCATTCGCCCAGGCGCCGCCGCGCTTGTTGCTGCGCGCGTAAGGGTCGAGCGTAAAGATGGCCAGTTGCGTACCGTCTTCATTGAAGACGTCGTAGACCAGCATGTCGGACGTGTAGACGGGCAAGTCGGTGCGCTGCTTGAAAGTGAGGCCGTACAACTTGCCGGCGGCAAAGAACACGCCCTTGGTCAGCACGCTGTGCATTTCAAAGTACGGTTTCAACTGCGTCTCATCGAAGTTGTAGCGTTCGGCGCGCACCTTGTCGCTGTAGAAGGCCCAGTCGGCGGCGCCTACCTTGAAGCCGCCCTTGCCTGCATCGATGACCTTCTGGATATCGTCCGCTTCGCGGCGCGCGTTGACGACGGCCGGCTTCGCCAACTCGCCCAGCAGGGCGTTCACGGCGGTGGTGTCATGCGCCGTCTGGTCTTCCAGCGAGTAGGCCGCGTAGTTCGGGTAGCCCATCAGCGCGGCACGTTCGGCGCGCAGCTTTGCCAGTGCCAGCACTTCCTCGGTGTTGTCGAACTCGCCGCCACGGCTGCCGCGCGCTTGCGATGCCGCCATGATGCGTTCGCGCACGGCGCGGTTGGTCAGCAGCGACAGCGGCGCCTGGCCCGTCGTGTTGACGAGGGCGATCACGTATTTGCCATCGAGGCCGCGCTTCTTGGCCAGGCCGGCAGCCACTTCGATGGCGGCCGGCGACAGGCCGTCGAGTTCTTCGCGCGTATCGACGACGACGGCCGAAGCGTTCAATTCCTTCAGTACATTTTGTGCGAACTTGGTCGACAGGGCAGCCAGCTGGCCGTTGTAGGCGCGCAGCTTTTCCTTGTCCGCCGCCGACAGCTTGGCGCCGGCGCGGACAAAATCGGTGTGGTAGCGTTCCAGCAGGCGTTTCGATTCCGAATCCAGACCCAGCTTGTCGCGCTTGGCGTACAGGGTGTCGATGCGCTGGAAAAGCTTGTCGTTGAGCATGATCGCGTCGCTGTGGGCCGCCATCTTCGGCGCCAGTTCGCGTTCCAGGCCCTGGATCGTGTCATTCGTGTTGGAACCGGACATCACGGAAAACACGGTGCGCACGCGGCTCAGCAGTTGGCCCGAGCGTTCCATGGCGACGATGGTGTTGTCGAACGTGGCCGCTTTCTTGTTATTCGCAATCGCGTTGATTTCCGCCAGGTTGGCGGCCATGCCTGCCGTAAAGGCGGGCGCGTAGTCGGCGTCCTGCACCTTGTCGAACGGCGGATACTGGAATGGCAGGCTGCTCGCTTGCGCAAACGGGTTCGAGGCGGGCAAGGCGGCGGTAGCGGCGGGCACGGTGGTAGCGGCGGTGGCGGCAAAAGCGGCGGCGGCTGGCGCCAGCATCAGGCTGGCGGCGATGACGAGCATTGTAGGACGGGTCATGTCTTCTTTCAAGGAACGCAAGAGAGCCGCGATTGTGTCGCGGGCCAGCCTGAAATAATAACAGCCTGACACACTTGCGTCACCAGCAACTACCGGTGGTAGCGCGCCTGCCAGTAATGAACGGTTTTCATGCGCCCCGCACTACGATGCCGATTTAATAATGCGGCGGACGTTCGTTGACCAGCCCGCCATTCGCCTGCTGCGCCCCGTCGCGCACATGCTCGCCCAGCTTGTGCAGCATCGCTTCCAGCTGGTCGATGCGCTTGCCCTGCTGGTACACCATCTGGTTCAGCGACTCGACCAGATCTTCCTGCTGCGCCAGCTTGATTTCGATATCGACGAAACGTGTTTCCATCTGTTCTGCATTGTCCATGGTGCTCTCGGTGATTCCTGACTGAAAGCGGCATTCTACCGCCGCAACGGCGTGAGCCAGGACAAACTCCCTCCATTCGCCGCCGGACGGGCCCCGATTTCTGTTTATTCTTCCTGGATGGGCTCAAGCCGCTTGACGAATGAGAACAAACGATTACAATGAACACACCAGCGCCACCAGAACCAGTGCTGATCGATACGCGCAAGACGGCCGAATACCGGCGCTGGGAAGATTCCCTGCACGATGTGGCGGCGGCCGCCATCGATGCGCGCATCAAGCACTTACAGCACGGTAAGAAGGGCGACTGGCGGCCAGTGGGCGAAGGCGTGTGCGAACTGCGTTTTTTACAGACGGGACCCGGCTGGCGCGTGTACTTTCACGAAACCAACCTGGGCACCCTGATCTTGCTGCTGCTGGGTGGCAACAAATCGAGCCAGCAGCGCGACATCAAACAGGCGCAAGCGATACTCAAGGACTTGAAAGCCCGGCAAGCGGCCCTGAAGAAAGCGGCGGCGGCATCCACAGGAGCACGAAAGAAATGAACCAACATATCGACCATGACACCTTCGACCTCGACGACCTGGAAGCCTTAGGCCTGAGCAAATTTGATCCGACGCAACACCTGACCAGCAAGGCCGCCGTGGCCGCCTACATGAGCGAAATCGTCGCCACCGGCAATGCCGAACTGTTCCAGTCGGCCATGAACGACGTGGTGCGCGCGTACGGCATGGGCAAGGTGGCGGCCCGGGCCGACATCACGCGCGAAGGCGCATATAAAGCCTTGCGCGAAGGCAGCAAGCCGCGCTTTGAAACCATTTTGAAGATGCTCGATGCGCTGGGCATGCAGCTGGCCATCGTGCCCAAAACCACGCCCGACAGCACCGTGGAAGCGTGAACGCTGCTTAAGCCTTCGGCGCGGCCAGCAAGGCCTTCATGCGCGCCAGGCGTTCTTTCGGCGAAATCACTTCCGCCTCCGTCGGCACCGCATCGCCCACGTCGAGTTGCATTTCCTTGATGAAGCGCGACGGGTCGCAATGGACTTGCTCGCCCGCCCGCTTGCGCTTCTTGCACCAGGTGACGTGCAAGGTGCGCTGCGCGCGCGTGATGCCCACATACATCAGCCGCCGCTCTTCCTGGATACGCGCGGCGATGGTTTCGGCCGGCGCGTCAGGATCGCCCTTGTGCGGCAAGATCCCCTCTTCCACGCCAACGAGAAATACGTGCGGAAACTCCAGCCCTTTCGACGCGTGCAGGGTGGACATGCGCACGGCGTCCTGCTCTTCGTCCTTGCCCTCGAGCATGGTCATCAGGGCCACCATCTGCGTCAGTTCCAGCACGTTCTTTTCTTCGCCATCGCGGTCCTTGCCGCCCCTGCCCCGTTCCTTGAGCCAGTTGACGAATTCGAGCACGTTCTGCCACTTGCTTTGCGCTTGCCGTTCCTCGAAGGCGTCATACAGATACGATTCGTAGTGGATTTCCTTCATCATGTCGTCCAGCACTTCGGCCGCGTTGTCGCCGCTGCCGGCAGCGCCGGGACGGCTGGCGCGCGACTCGAGGTCGTTGATGAAGTTGCAGAAGTCGCGCAGCGGTCCCAGCTGGCGATCCGTCAGCTTGGCCTCGATGCCGCCCTTGAACACGGCCTGGAACAGCGAGCACTGCCACTGCCCCGAGAATGCGCCCAGCACCTCCAGCGTCGACTGGCCCACGCCACGGCGCGGCGTCGTCACGGCGCGAATGAAGGCCGGGTCGTCGTCTTCGTTGGCCAGCAAACGCAGGTAGCTGATGATGTCCTTGATCTCGGCCTTATCAAAAAAACTCTGGCCGCCCGAGATCGTGTACGGGATGCGCTCCTTGCGCAGACACTGCTCGATGATGCGCGCCTGGTGGTTGCCCCGGTACAAAATCGCGTAATCGGAAAATTTGTTCTTGCGCTCGAAATGGTCGGCCGAGATCATGATGGCGACCTGCTCCGCCTCCTGCTCGTCCGTCTGCATGCCCAGCACCTTGATCGGCTCGCCCAGGCCGTGTTCCGACCACAGCGACTTTTCAAACAGTTTCGGGTTGTTGCCGATGACGGCATTGGCCGCATTGAGCACGCGCATGGTGGAGCGGTAATTCTGCTCGAGCTTGATCACCCTCAAATCGGGGAAATCCGTTTCCAGCGTTTTTAAATTTTCCACCGTGGCGCCGCGCCACGCATAGATCGCCTGGTCGTCGTCGCCCACGGCCGTAAACATCGGCTTCTTGCCGATGCCCGTCACCATCAATTTGACCAGTTCGTACTGGCAGGTGTTCGTATCCTGGTATTCGTCGACGAGCAGATAGCGCAAACGGCGCTGCCACTTGTCGCGCACAGGGCCGTTGTTGCGGAACAGTTCCACGGGCAAGCGGATCAGATCGTCAAAATCGACGGCCTGGTAGGCGGAGAGCGTGGCCACATAGCTGCGGTAGATGCGCGCCGCGTTGGCTTCATCTTCATCCTTGGCTTGCGCCAGCGCCATGTCCGGATCGATCAGGCCATTTTTCCACAGCGACATGGCATTCTGGATGCCGCGGATCACCTGTTTATCGGTGGTAATGGCGAGGTCTTGCACGAGGGAAAAACAGTCGTCGCTGTCCATGATGGAAAAGCGATCCTTGAGGCCCACGCCATTGGCTTCCTGGCGCAGGATTTTCACGCCCAGCGAGTGAAAGGTCGACACCGTCAACTGCTTGGCCTGGCGCGGCTGTTTCAATAATTTGGCGATGCGTTCCTGCATTTCCAGCGCCGCCTTGTTGGTGAAGGTCAGCGCGGCAATGGTGCGCGGGTCATACCCCCGGTCTTCGATCAGATGGGCGATCTTTTGCGTGATCACGCGCGTCTTGCCCGAACCGGCGCCCGCCAGCACGAGGCAGGGGCCGTCGAGGTAGGTAACCGCTTCGCTTTGGGGCGCATTCAGACCGAACTGTGGTGCTTTGGACATCAGGGTATTTCCGCAGGGAACAGCAGCCCATTGTAACAGCGTCGCGCAGCCTATTTGCATGCCGGACCATGCCTGAAAAACAGGCAATGGCATTGATATATCGCCATATGCCGCCATCTTGGCCGATGCAATGCGTGCGGCGATGCCACGCCTGGAGTACCATTCCGCCTATATCGCCCGTGCGCGCCCACTTACCGAATGGCAGTCCCATGAAATTTGAACACCTGATTGAAATCAATGATCCGTTGAATCCGCTGATCGACACCTTGACCCTGGAACAAGTGTGGCGCGGCCTCGTCTTGCGCGCCGAGTCGCCGAAGCTGTTCGTGCCGCACCTCGATGAGTGCCGAATCAGCGAGCGCTGCGACGCCGGTTTCGCGCGCAGCCTGCGCTATGGCGAACTGGTCATCAACGACAAGGTGGTGCTGGTGCCGCAACTGCAGGTGCGTTACGAAGTGCCGGCGCAACAGGATATCAGCGCCTCTTCATTGGTCATGACCATCGAGATGCCCGACGAAGCGAGCCTGTGGGTGCGCTTCCAGTACGACGACGGCCACGACGCGGCCACCGATGCGGCCAACGCCCTGTACGACGACTTCCGCCGCTCGGCCTACAAGGAGTCCGACATCGACACGGTGCGCATCATGCGCGAGCTGGCGCTCGAGGGACGGCTCGATGCAGGTCTGCTGAATTAAGCTCCCGCGCTAAATTCGTGCGCTGCGGCCCCATAACTGGTCGGGGCGAAATTGCAGTCCCGCCTGCTCCGCGCTGAGCACTTCGCGGATGGCGTGCAAGTCCACGCGCGTGTCGCGCCGCAGCGGCACGTCCAGGCGCGCGCCGCGGGGGCCGACCAGCGACTGCACGTGGGGCGTGGTGGCATTCAAGCCCTTGCGCGTGACGACGCCGATTTCCCCATTGAGTAATTTGACGAAAGTGCCGACCGGGTAGATGCCCAGCTCGCGCACCAGCAGGGACGCCAGCGGCGCATCCAGGGTGGCCTTGTCGGCCATCAACATTTCACGCAAGGCCACGTTCGGCAGCAAAGGCTGGCGGTAGCTGCGCTTCGAGACGCGCGCGCAATAGCGGTCGGCCAGCATGATCAGCCGGGCGCCGATGCCGATCGCCTCGCCTTGCGTGCCCAGCGGATAGCCGCTGCCATCGATATTTTCATGGTGCTGCAGCACGGCCTGCAGCCAGACGGCATCCGTGACGCCGGCCGCGCGCAGCAAGTCGACACCGGCTTGCGGATGGGCGCGCAAATAGGCGCGTTCCTGCGCGTCCAGCGGGCCCGCCTTGTGCTGGAAATCCGCATGGCGTTCCAGCATGCCCACATTCATGCTCAGCGCGGCCAGCAGCACGCTGCGCACGACGGCGTCGTCGAGTTTCAGCGCGCGCGCCAGCAGGGCCGTGATGACGGCCGTGTCGACGCTGTGGCGCACGGCAAAGTCGCCCGCGCTCTGGTTGTGCAGGATGCAGGCCAGCGCCACGTCGGCATCCAGAACAACGGCCTCTTCCACCAGTTGCGCCAGCGGCGCCAGGGACAGGTGGCTGCCCGCCTGCCCGGCGGCGATGACCGGCAAGACGAGGGCCAGCCCTGCCGTGACGAGGTTCAGCATGCGCAGGGCCGATGGCGCTTCCGTGGCCGTGCGCGGCACGTCGGCGCTGGTATCGGCGATGACGCCGCGCGCCAGCAGCAATGCGATCTGGTTTTCGCTGCTGATGACATGGCCCAGCCTGGCCAGCAAGCCGCCCGTTTCGCCATGCACGTCCCAGGGCAGGGCCACGCCCAGGGCGAGTTCTCCCGCGTAAATGCGCCGAATTTTCACATCGTCTCCATCATCGCCTGCACCCGCTTGTTTTTACCATCCTGGCATCAGCGGCATGTGCCAATTGAAATGTTTTTTGCTTTTAATCAATATTTCAATGTGGCAGCGATGATCGCGCAATCATGTGCGCTTGTCTACAAAATTGTATAAATATCAAAATTGCATCAGACGCCAGGCGAGCAGTCGGCGCAGCCCGGTGCGTGTTCCGGGTCTTTTTCCAGGTGCAGCGCCAGTTCGCGCAAGGCCGTGCGCACGCCTTCCTCGATGACGGGGTGGTAAAACGGCATGTCGAGCATGGCGGGCACCGTCAGCTGCGCCTGGCATGCCCAGGCCAGCAAGTGGCCCAGGTGTTCCGCCCGTGGGCCGATCAGCTCGGCGCCGAGAAAGCGCTTGCTGCCGAATTCCGCATACACGCGCAAGATGCCCTGGTTTTGCAGCATGACGCGGCTGCGGCCCTGGTTGCCGAACGACACGGCACCGACGGCAAAGCGGCCCGCGTGACTGACGCACAATTGCTGGTAGGTGG
The DNA here is from genome assembly GCF_046113285.1 of Janthinobacterium aestuarii. NCBI lineage: Bacteria > Pseudomonadati > Pseudomonadota > Betaproteobacteria > Burkholderiales > Oxalobacteraceae > Janthinobacterium > Janthinobacterium aestuarii. Next base: position 221,470 of record NZ_CP142524.1, on the reverse strand, counting down.
CGCCCACGGTGGCGATCTGCGGCTCCGTGAAAGCAATCGCCAGCGGCGTGCGGCGCAAGCCCGGTTTGACGTCGGGAAAGCGCGCCGCGTTGTCACCCGCGATGCGGCCCTCGTCGGCCGCTTCGGGCAGCAGCGGCAAGGCGTTGTCGGCATCGCCCGCGATGAAGATGGCGCTGGTGCCGCACTGCATGGTGTGCGGGTCATGCAGGGGGATGCCGTGGCGGTCGAGCTCGATTTGCGCCGTGTCCAGACCGATCTTGTCCACGTTCGGACGGCGGCCGATGGCGGCCAGCACGTACTCGAACTGCTCGGTTTTTTCCTGACCCGCATCATCGCGGCTGGTCAGCGCGATGCCGCCGCCGTCCGGCGTTGTTGCCATGTGCGCGACCTGGGTCATGAAACGGATATCGAGTTCGCGCGCCAGCACGGCATCGGCCTCCCGCAGCACCAGCGGGTCCGTCAGCTGCGCGACTTTATTGCCGCGCGCAAACAAGGTCACGCGCACGCCCAGCCGCGCCAGCGCCTGGCCCAGTTCCAGACCGATGACGCCGCTGCCGACCACGGCGACTGACTTTGGCAAGTCCGTCCATTCGAACACGGCGTCGCTCGTGATGACGCGCTCGCCCGCCGCCTGCCACTCGGGCGGCACGATGGGCGTGGAACCGGTGGCGATCACCACGCTGGCCGCTTCGACAAGCGTATGTTCGTCGACCTGCAGCTTGCCCGGCGCAATGAAGCGGGCGTGGCCGCGCAGTTTTTCTTCCTCGGGGATGGCGTTGACGCCGTCGAGCACGAAGCCGACAAAACGGTCGCGCTCGCTGCGCACCCTGGCCATCACTTGCCGGCCGTCGATGCGCACGGGGCCAGGATGCACGCCAAAAGCGGGCGCGGCAGCCACGGCATGGGCCGCCTCGGCCGCCGCGATCAGGAGCTTGCTGGGCATGCAGCCCACGCGCGCGCACGTCGTGCCGTACGGCCCGCTTTCGATCATCAGCACGCGCTTGCCCTGCATGCGCGCGGCCTTGTGCGCCGTCATGCCGGCCGTGCCGCTGCCGATCACGGCTACATCCACTTGTATCGTTTTCATCGTGCTACTTATCTCCGCGTCAGATTGCTCACAGCGTTCGATACTACCCGTTTGCCGAAAATAAGGTTTTACTTTGCTGCAATATGTGTATTAGTATAACTAATCAATTCTAAAATTTATAAGCTGAGCTAATGGGATCACTCGATTATCGCGCGCTGGCCGTGCTGGACGCCGTGGCCAGCCATGGCAGTTTCGACAAGGCCGCCCTGGCGCTGGGCATCACCCAGTCGGCCGTCTCGCAGCGCATCAAGGCGCTGGAAGACGCCAGCGGGCGCTTGCTGATCATCCGTGGCCAGCCAGCCGTGCCGACGGGCCTGGGCCAGCGATTGATCGTGCATCACCGCAACGTCAAGCTGATGGAAGCATCGCTCGACATCGACCTGGGCAACAGCGTCAGCATGCCGGAAATCGCCATCGCCATCGATGCCGACAGCCTGGCCACGTGGTTCCCCGACACCTTGTCCGCCCTGCTGGCACCACCGCGCTGCCAACTCGACGTGCGCCTGGCCGACAGCGACAGCGCCCTGCAGATGGTGCGCGACGGCTCCGTGTTCGGCTGCGTGGCGGCCGAATCCGGCACGGCGCTCGACGCGGCGGCCGCCACCAGCGTCACGCCGCTGGGCACCTTGCGCTATGTCTGCGTGGCCACGCCCGTGTTTGCGGGCCACTGGTTCGGCGACGGTTTTATTGCCGAGGCGGTGCAACTGGCGCCCGCCGTCGTGGGCCAGCACGGCTTGCTGGCGCGTTTCCTCGCTGAACAATTGAGCATGCGCGAACCGTTTCCGCACCATACCTTGCCGGTCGAAGCGACGCGCCGCGCCTGCGTGCTCGATGGCCTGGCCTACGGCCTGATGCCGCAGCGCCTGGCCGCGCAGGCGCTGGCGACGGACCGGCTCGTCGACCTGCTGCCGGGCAGCACCCTGGACGTGCCGCTGAGCTGGCACGCGTGGACGCTGGACACGCCGTTTACCAAGCTGTTGTCGGAACAGATCGTCAAATCGGCGCGCGATTACCTGCAGTAATTTAAATATCGAGCGGGTCCACTTCCAGCGACCATTTCACGCGCGTCTTCATGGCGCGCAACTCCGCTAACCATTCCTTCAAAAACGCCTGCAAGGCCGGCCGCGAAGGCGATTCCAGCAGCAGCTGGGCGCGGTCCACGTTGTAGACGCGCGTCATGCTCATGGGAATCGGGTCGTTGATGGTCACCTGCGAGTGTTCCATGCACTCTTTCGCCGCCTGCAGGAATTCGATGGCCGTGGCCAGCTCGGGCGCCTCGGCACGCAGCAGGGCCTGGAACAGATACGGCGGCAGCGCCGCCTGCGCCCGCTCTTCCAGCAAGGTCGTGGCGAAATGGTCGTAATCGTGGTTGACGACGGCGTCGTACAGCGGATGGCGCGCATAGCGCGTCTGGATCAGCACTTCACTGACGCTGCCACCTTCCGTCTGCGCAGCCCGTCCGGCGCGGCCCGCCACCTGCATCAGCTGGGCGAACAGGCGTTCGCTGGCCCGGTAATCCTGGGAAAACAGGGCCGTGTCCGGGTTCAGGATGCCGACCAGGGTCAGCTTTTTGAAATCGTGGCCCTTGGCCACCATCTGCGTGCCGATCAGGATATCGACTTCGCCCCGGTGCACGGTGTCGAACGCTTCCTGCGCGCTGCCCTTCTTGCGCGTGGAATCGGCGTCGATGCGTAAAATGCGCGCCTCGGGAAACAATTGCTGCAAGCCCTCTTCCACACGCTGCGTGCCGCGTCCCAGCGGCTGCAAGTCGACGTTGCCGCACGTGGGGCAATGGCGGGGAATACGCAATTCCAAGCTGCAATGGTGGCAGCGCAAGCGGTGTTCGGGCTTGTGCAGCACCATGAACGAGGTGCAGCGCGTGCAATTGCTGATCCAGCCGCACGATTCGCAGCAGATCACGGGCGAATAGCCGCGCCGGTTCAGGAACAGCAGCGACTGCTCCCCGCGCTCCATGCGCAGTTTTAATGCGGCGACCAGATGCGAGGTCAGGCCGTCTTTCGGCTTGTCGCGCTCCATGTCGAGGATCTTGACGCGCGGCAAGACCGCATTTTTGACGGCCCGCTCGCGCAATTCCAGCTTGCGGTAGCGCCCCGTCTGCGCGTGGTGCCAGCTTTCCAGCGACGGCGTGGCCGAACCGAGCACGATGGGAATCTGCAATTGCCAGGCGCGCCACACGGCCAGGTCGCGCGCGGAATAACGCAAGCCTTCCTGCTGCTTGTAGGAAGGATCGTGCTCTTCGTCGATGACGATCAGTTTGAGTTTCGGCAAGGACGCCAGGATGGCCAAGCGCGTGCCGAGCACGATGCGCGCCTGGCCCTGGTGCGCGGCCAGCCAGTGCAGCATGCGCTCGCCTTCGGACAGGCTGCTGTGCAGGGTGGCCAGCATGACGCCGGGAAAACGCGCGCGGATATTGCCTTCCAGCTGGGGCGTCAGGTTGATTTCCGGCACTAAAATCAGGATTTGCGCATCGTCCTCGCGCGCCAGCACCTGGGCGCACGCCTGCAGATACACTTCCGTCTTGCCGCTGCCCGTCACGCCGTACAGCAGGGTCGGCTTGAAACCCTGCGCGCCGCCGATGGCGTCCGCCGCCTCTTGCTGGGCAGCATTGAGCGCAGGCATGTTCAGCGGCGTGCCGTCATGCGCGTCGGCCAGCTTGCCCAGCTTCTTGATGGCGCGGTCGAGCGCCACGGTGGTGAGCACGCGCAAATTCTTCGGTAAACCCGGCAAGGCCACTTCACCGAGCGGGCGCTGGTAGTAATCGGCGGCGAAGGCGGCCAGCGCCAGCCACTGTTCCGACAGCGGCGCCAGCTGGCTGCGCACGGCCAGCACGTCCTTCAATTTCGCGGCGGGCACATCGGTGCTGTCGGACACGCCGACGATCAGCCCCATCACTTCACGCCGGCCGAATGGCACCAGCGCCAGCTGCCCCACTTGCGGCAGCGGCACGGCAGCGCCCGTATCCGCCGCCGCTGTCCAGCGGTAGTCGAACAAGGCGTTCAAGGGCGTGTCGAGCGCGATTTTCAGGATGCACGACGTCAAAATGCACTGCGACATGGGGGTAGGGCCTATCTCAATAAAAAAGCGCGCCGCAGGGGCGATGGCGCGGCGGGATGTCCGGCATCAAGCCAGCGGGCCATGATACTTGTTTCATCCGTCAAACGCCTAACGACGGACGGGACGGCGTACTCTCGTGCCTGAAGAAAATTCTGTGGATAACTTTGTGGACAAAGCAAAATTAACTTTCAGAAAAATGTGGACATAAAATTTCGACTGCCGTCAAGAGCGGCACGCAAGAAAAATTAATCATTTAAAATCAATGGCTTAAAAATTGATGCCCGGGCGGCCACAAATCCACAGGACATTTCCGCCGCTGTGCATAACTGAGCCATTTGTAATGTATTTATACAGAAATCGGCACCATTTTGAGGCGTCCGATCGGCAAAAACACGGACGGCATGCAGCAAAATTGACAATTGCCGGGCAAGCGTTCGTTTTTACCTGACGGACGGCGAAACATTGTTCAATTATCATGCGCTGCAACATGCACTTCAGGTGAAACCTGAACATCGGCGCTAAGTATCGGTTAACAAAATACTTTTCAATTTTATCCACAGAATCTGTTGATAACTTTGTGGACAATGAAGGAATAAGGCAAGCGGACGAAAGAATAACCTTATCAATAGCAACAAAGTCCGCTAGTCAATGAATTTTTTATTCCTTAATAATCAATCACTTGCAAATCGCCCCCGGGCATGGCTTTGACACTGCCTCTTATTTCCGCAGCAAAAAAAATTGTGCATAAGTCGGTATGTCTTGCTAAGGCGCAGCAAAGAAAAAGGCAGGCTTCCGTTGGAAAGCCTGCCTTTTCTGCCCCTGCGCCAGGGGAAAATGACGACTTACTGGCCGCTGCGCATGGCGCGGCTCATGCTGTGCACGGCTTCCACCATCGCTGCCACGGATTCCGGCGGCGTGAACTGGGAAATGCCATGTCCCAGGTTGAACACGTGGCCCGTACCAGCCGATGGCGCGCCGAAGGCGTTGAGCACTTTCGCCACTTCGGCGCGGATCTGCTCGGGGCTGGCGAACAGGATGGCAGGGTCGAGGTTGCCCTGCAAGCCCACTTTATGGCCCACCAGCTGGCGCGCGCGCGTCAGGTTGACGGTCCAGTCCAGGCCCACGGCATCGGCGCCGATGTCGGCGATCTGCTCGATCCACTGGCCGCCGCCCTTGGTAAACACGATGGCGGGAATCTTGACGCCATCCTTGTCGCGTTTCAGCTGCGCCACCACTTGCTGCATGTAGGCCAGCGAGAATTCCTGGTAGGCGCCATCGGCCAGCGCACCGCCCCAGGAATCGAAGATCATCACGGCTTGCGCGCCGGCGTCGATTTGCGCATTCAGGTACTGCGCCACGGACGTGGCGTTGATCGCCAGGATGTGGTGCATCAGGTCAGGGCGGTTGTACAGCATCTTCTTGATGGTATGGAACTCTTTCGAGCCGCCGCCTTCCACCATGTAGCACGCCAGGGTCCACGGGCTGCCGGAAAAACCGATCAGCGGCACGCGGCCATTGAGTTCCGTGCGGATTTGCGTGACGGCCTTGAACACATAGTCGAGCGACGCCAGGTCCGGCACTTGCAAGGCCTTCACGTCCTGCTCCGTGCGCAGCGGGCGCTCGAACTTCGGCCCTTCGCCATCGGCGAAATACAGGCCCAGGCCCATGGCGTCAGGCACCGTCAGGATGTCGGAAAACAAAATGGCCGCGTCGAGCGGGAAACGCTCCAGGGGCTGCAAGGTCACTTCCGTTGCGTAATCGGGATTCTTCGCCAGGCCCAGGAAGGAGCCGGCCCGCTCGCGCGTGGCGCGGTATTCGGGCAGGTAGCGGCCTGCCTGGCGCATCAGCCAGACAGGAGTGTGCTCGGTCGGCTGGCGCAGCAGGGCGCGCAGGAAAGTGTCATTCTGGAGCGGAGCAAATTGTGGCATGGCAGGCAATCGAGCTTGGAGAAGCGGTATTATCGCATCCAATCGCCGCCATTTCATTGATTCCGGTGCCGCTTTGCAGCATTTGCCACGCACAGCGATGACTTTCGTTGTGCCTGCCCTTCCATTATGATGATGAACGCCGCCGCGCTGCCTGACGCCGCCTGGAGGCCCCTCTACCCACCACGACACGGAGCCCGCATGACCTCGACCGCATCCAGCACCCCTTATGGCATTTGGCCATCGCCGATCAGCGCGGCCATCGTCGCCGCCGGCGCCTCGCCGCTGACGCAGCTGGCCCTCGGGGGAGCGGATGGCGCCGACGTGTTCTGGCTGGCCGGGCGCGCCAGCGAGGCGGGCCGCAACACCCTGCTGCGCCAGCGCGGCGCGCGTGTCGATGAACTCACGCCAGCGCCCTTCAATGTGCGCACCCGCGTGCATGAATACGGCGGCGGCGCGTATGCGGTGGCCGGCGATACCGTGTATTTCTCGCATTTCGCCGACAATTGCCTGTACCGCGTGGCCGGCGACGCCGCGCCCGAAGCGTTCACCACGGGCGGCAATACGCGCCACGCGGACTTCGTCGTCGATGCGGCCCGTGCCCGCCTGATCGCCGTGCGCGAACAGCATCCGGCAGAGGGCCATGCGCAGCCGGAAAACTGCCTGGCGGCCGTCGGCTTCGACGGGCACGAAACGGTGCTGGCGCGTGGCCACGATTTTTATGCGGCGCCGCGTTTGTCGCCGGACGGCAGCCAGCTCGCCTGGATCAGCTGGGACCACCCGCGCCTGCCGTGGCAAGGCACGGAACTGTGGCTGGCCGACGTGCAGGCGGACGGCAGCCTCGGTTCGCCCCGCCTGATCGCCGGCGGCGCGCGCGAGTCGATTTGCCAGCCGGAATGGTCGCCGAACGGCTTGCTGCACTTCGTTTCCGACAGCAGCGGCTGGTGGAATCTGTACCGCCTGCATGGCGCCGACATCGAGGCGCTGTGCCCGATGGAAGCGGAATTTGCCACGCCGCACTGGACCTTCGGCGGCAGCATGTACGGTTTTCTGTCCGACGACGAGATCGTCTGCACGTATATCCAGTCCGGCATCAGCTACCTGGCGCAGCTGAACGTGACGGCGGCCAAACTGGAACCGATACCGCACCCGTACCAGGAAATCCGCGAACTGCGCGTGGGGCCCGGCTTCGTCGCGCTGCTCGGCGGCAGTCCCACCATCGCGCTGGAACTGGCGCGCATCGACCTGTCGAACCATGAACTGGAAGTGCTGGCGCAGTCGATCACGGCCTTGCCCGCGCTGGCGTACCTGTCCGTGCCGCGCAGCTTGAGTTTTACCAGCAGCAATGGCCGCACGGCCCACGCCTTCTTTTATCCGCCGAAAAATGACGACGTGCAGGCGCCCCAGGGAACATTACCCCCCGTCATCGTCATCAGTCATGGCGGTCCCACGAGCATGGCCAGCAATACCTTGAAGCTGGCGACGCAGTACTGGACCAGCCGCGGCATCGGCGTGCTCGACGTCAACTACGGCGGCAGCAGCGGCTTCGGCCGCGAATACCGCGACGCGTTGCGCGGGCAATGGGGCATCGTCGATGTGGAAGACTGCATCGCCGGCGCCCGCTACCTGGCCGCCGAGGGCCTGGCCGACCCGGAACGCCTGATCATCCGCGGCGGCAGCGCGGGCGGCCTGACGACCCTGTGCGCCCTGACCTTCCACGACGTCTTCAAGGCCGGCGCCAGCTACTATGGCGTATCCGACCTGAAGGGTCTGGACGACGATTCGCACAAGTTCGAATCGCGCTACACCGACTACCTGATCGCCCCCCAGCCGCAAGCCGAGGCCCTGTACCGCGAGCGCTCGCCCATCCACCATACGGATAAACTGTCGCGCCCGATGATCTTCTTCCAGGGCCTCGATGACAAGGTGGTGCCGCCGCAGCAGTCGCAGCTGATGGTCGACGCCCTGCAGGCGCGCGGCGTGCCCGTCGCCTACGTGCCGCTCGAAGGCGAGGGCCACGGCTTCCGCAAGGCGGAAAACATCGTGCGCACCCTCGACGCGGAACTGTATTTCTACCAGCGCGTATTCGGCCTGCCCGTGACGGCCGGCGAGCCGCCCGTGCATATCGCCAACTTGCCCGCATGAGCGAACCGAATGTAGAGCAACATCTGCTGGACGAGTTCTCCGCCCTGGAGCAGCACGAACAGATGATCCTGGCCTTGCTGGCCATCGCGGGCGAACCCGTGGGCAAGCATGCCGTGTATGAACACTTGCAGCGCGCCAACGTCGTCGAGCCGGACGGCACGCCGTTTGCCCTGCTCACCGTCACGGGCATGCTGCAGCATTTGACGCGGCACGCGCTGGCGTCCGAAGTGGTGGGACGGGGCTATGCCTGCGAAGCGAAGCTGCGCTGGCCCGCCATGCGCGCCGCCATCGAGCACCTGGTGTTCCGCGACCTGTGCCAGGCCATCGAGCTGATCAACCCCGTGCGGCGCAACTGGGATGGCTATGTGGAATTGCGCAGCTACCGGCAAGGCGTGGCGCGCCTGCGCATCGCCCTCTTGCGCAATGACGAGGTGCGCCACGTGGCCGCCATCCTGGCCGCCTGCATGGCGTGCTATGAAGCGCAACAGCTGCATCCGCTGATCGAGATCTTCGGCCGGCCGTTCGAGCCGGAAATGCTGTCTTTCGTCATGCCGCAACTGCAGGACGACATCCTCGCCGTGCTGCTGGGCAACGCCCCGCGCGAACCGGCCACGGCGCACGCCATCCGTACCTACGCGCGCGCGCACCACGCGCGCCAGGCGGCCGCCGGCGACCATATCGGCGCCGCCCTGGCGCTGGCCTTGGCCGAAGACGCCCTGCTGTGCGGCGAACTCGACGCGGCCGCGCGCTACCTGGCGGGCCAGCAGGGGCCGCAGGCACTGTTTGTCGACAGCAGCATCGCCCTGTTGCGCGGCGAACATGCGCACGCCGTGGCGGGCTTTGAAACGGCCCTGAAAGGGTTGCGCAAGGAAACGGGCAAGCGCAAGCTGTGCTTTACGGGCATCGGCGGCCACCTGTACGTGCTGGCCTTGCTGCGCGGCAACGACGCCAAGCTGCTGAAAAGTGCGGAGACCTACCTCGATATCACGCTGCACGCGCAGCCCAACCACGACAGCATCGTCTACCAGCAACTCAATACCTTGCGCCTGGTGCGCGCCGGCGTGCTGCAAGCCGATGCGATCCCCACGCGCAGCTGGGAAACGGGACTGCAGGCGCAGCTGTTCCAGGCCTTGCTGTACTACTGGCTGGCCCTGCCGCAATTGAGCGAGCGCAAGGATCAACTGCGCCTGTTGGTGCAGCAAGCGGACGCGGCCGGCTACGACCTGATTGCCGCGCAGGCGGCCGGCTTGCTGGGCCTGATGAGCGAGCCGGACCAGGAGCGCTATGCCACCGCAAAACGGGCGCAGCACGGCTTGACGGACATGGCGCCGTGGTTCGAGCGCCAGGAAGCGTGGCAGCGCCAGCTGAGCGCGCTGATCAACCTGCAGCAGAACGCGCCCGCCGAAGCCGTCGGCGGCGTCTCGCGCCTCGTGTGGCTGGTGGCGTTCGACCCGCGCTTCGGCCTCACGGCCGTGGAAGTGCGCGAGCAGAAACGCGACGCGCGGGGCGGCTGGAGCAAGGGCCGCGCCATGGGCCTCAAACGCCTGGCCGAAGAGGCGGGCGACATCGATTTCCTCACGCCGCAGGACGCGCGCGCGGCCGGCAGCATCGCGCCGTTCAAACAATATTATTCGTCGGCACCGCGCTATGAAATCGAGCTGGACAAGGCCGCCGTGCTGCTGGTGGGCCACCCGCTCGTCTTCTGGCTCGATCACCCCGACACGCGCGTGGAACTGATCGCCGGCGCGCCCGAGCTCCTGATCAAGTCGCACGAAGGGCAACTGTGGCTGGGCATGCAGCCGCCGCTGCCCGACAGCGGCAGCAACGTGGTGGTGCAGCGCGAGACGCCGACGCGCTTGCGCGTGGTGCACATCCTCGACGAACACCGGCGCATCGGCGCCATCGTGGGCCTGGGCTTGTCCGTGCCCCTGCATGCGGAAAAACAGGTGATGCAGGCCATCGGCGCCATCTCGACCATGGTCACCGTGCAGTCCGATATCGGCGGCGGCGCCGGCGACGCGGAAGCGATCACGGCCGACCACCGCCTGCACGTGCATTTGCTGCCCTACCAGCAGGGGTTGAAGATGCAAATTCTCGTGCGCCCGCTGCTCGACAACGGCGCCTATTACGCACCGGGCAGCGGCGCCGAAAGCGTGTTTGCCGACGTGGCAGGGCGTGCCGTGCAAGCGCGGCGCGACCTGAATGCGGAACGCGAAGCGCAGCGCCAGCTGATCGGAAAATGTCTGGTGCTGGAAGAGGCGGAAGAAGAGCATGGCGAATGGCTGCTGGGCCAGCCAGCGCTGGGCCTGCAATTGCTGGTGGAGCTGCAAGCGCTCGACCCCGCCGGCATGGTCTTGGCGTGGCCCGAAGGCGAAACCATGCGCGTGTCGAAGCGCATCGACAGCGGCCAGATGCGCCTGAATATCAAGAGCGAAAAAGACTGGTTTGCCGCCAGCGGCGAAGTGCAGATCGATGAAGACAAGGTGATGGATTTGCGCGCCCTGCTCGATTTGATGCAGAACAATAAAAGCCGCTTCGTGGCCCTGGGCGACAACCAGTTCCTCGCGCTCAGCGACGAGCTGCACCGGCGCCTGTCGGAACTGGCTGCGTATGGCGAAGCGCATCCCGATGGCGTGCACATCCACCCGCTGGCCGCGTTTGCGCTGGAAGAGCTGGCCAACGATGCGGGCGGCGTGAAGGCCGACAAACTGTGGCGCGAACACCTGCTGCGCCTGCGCGCCCTCGACGATTATCAGCCGCAGCTGCCCAGCACCCTGCAGGCGGACTTGCGCGACTACCAGCTGGCCGGCTACCAATGGCTGGCGCGCCTGGCGCACTGGGGCGTGGGCGCCTGCCTGGCCGACGACATGGGACTCGGCAAGACTTTGCAGGCGCTGGCGCTGATCCTCGCGCGCGCGCCGAACGGCCCCACCCTCGTCGTCGCCCCCACGTCCGTGTGCATGAACTGGATCAGCGAAGCGCAGCGCTTCGCGCCCACCTTGAACGTCAAACTGTTCGGCAGCGGCGACCGGGCCGACATGCTCGACACCCTGCAGCCGTTCGACGTGGTGGTGGCCAGCTATGGCTTGCTGCAGCAGGAAGCCACCATGTTTGCCGGCGTGCGCTGGCATACGATCGTGCTCGACGAAGCGCAGGCGATCAAGAATGGCGCCACCAAGCGTTCGCAAGCCGTGATGGCCCTGCAAGGCGATTTCCGCATGGTGGCCAGCGGCACGCCGCTGGAAAACCACCTGGGCGAACTGTGGAATCTGTTCCGTTTTATTAACCCGGGCTTGCTGGGCACCCTGGACCAGTTCAATTTGCGCTTTGCGGGACCGATCGAAAAGGATCAGGACAAGCGGGCGGCGGCCGGCGCGCGCCTGCGGCTGCGCCGCCTGATCGCGCCGTTCATCCTGCGCCGGACAAAAACGCAAGTGCTGTCGGAATTGCCGTCACGCACGGAAATCGTGCTGGAAGTGGAATTGTCGCCGCAGGAAACGGCACTGTACGAATCCTTGCGCCGCGAAGCGCTGGAAAAGCTGGCCATGGTGGAAGGACCGGCCTCGAAAAAGGCCATCCAGATCCTGGCCGAGATCATGAAACTGCGCCGCGCCTGCTGCAATCCGCAACTGGTGGCGCCGGAACTGGGCCTGGCCAGCAGCAAGCTGGCCGCCTTCGCCGAGCTGCTTTCGGGCTTGCTGGAAAACCGCCACAAGGTGCTCGTCTTCAGCCAGTTCGTCGACCATTTGACACTCATCCGCAAGCACCTGGAGCAGCATGGCGTCAGCTATCAGTATCTCGACGGCAGCACGCCCATGCAGGAGCGCAAGCGCCGGGTCGACGCCTTCCAGGCGGGCGATGGCGACGTCTTCCTGATCAGCCTGAAGGCGGGCGGCATGGGCATCAACTTGACGGCGGCCGATTACGTGATCCACATGGACCCGTGGTGGAACCCGGCCGTGGAAGACCAGGCCTCGGACCGCGCCCACCGCATGGGGCAATTGCGCCCCGTCACCATTTACCGGCTGGTGGCGAAACACACGATCGAGGAAGGCATCGTCGAATTGCACCAGCACAAACGCGACCTGGCCGACAGTCTGCTGGAAGGCAGTGATGCGGCCGCGCGCATGTCGGCCAGTGACATGCTGGGCATGCTGCAGGAGGGGTTGAAGCGATGAGCTTGAAAAAATGCACGGGGAAGCCGCGTTCCATGCGATGATCGTTTTTCCCTGTTTTGATGCCACGCCATGACCGACTATATCGCCACCAGCGCCGGCCAGCGCGCCACCTTTTTGTGCGGCAAATCCTGGACCGCTTATGTCAGCACCTTCATCATCGCCGTGCTGCTGTTCTTTGCCGCCCTGCCGCTGGCCTTCAAGTACAACGCGCGTGCCGCCTTCGTGGTGCTGATCGGCTCGGCCCTGATCGTCGGCTACCGCCTGCTGACCATCCGCAGCTATCAGCTGTACTACGACGAGGCGGGCGTGTGGCTGGCGTCCGGCATCTTGCCGTGGAAAAAGAAACTGACGGGCGTCAAATGGCGCGACATGGATGAAGCCGTCTATGAAACCAACTTCTGGAGCTGGCTGTTCCAGTCCTACACGGTGCGCGTCAGCCAGCGCTACACGCAGGAAACGGAAATCCACGCCACCGGCATGGCGCGCGGCAAGGATGCCGTGGCGGCCATCAATGCGCGCCACCAGGACCTGCTGCGCGGCAGCGCCATCGTCGTCTAGCGCCGCGCGCTCCCGGCGCAAAAAACTGCGCAGCGGCGGCAATTAATGCTAATCTTTGGGCCGCCCAGGCAAGCAAGGCCAACCTTTCAATAGTTGTTTGTTACTTATATTATCAGTTTATTATTTTCTGATACCAACAAACAGCAAAATATTCAAGAGATAAACTATGCTGATCAAAAATAAAGTTGCGCTCGCCGCATTGATGATGGCTTTTACCCTGACACCGGCCAGCGCCGCCAAGAAACCGCAAAAAAGCGGCAAGGCCGGCACCAGCAGCAGCAAGAAAAAAACCGTCGGCAAGAAAGCAGCCGTCGTCACGGCGGCCACGGCAGCGACGGTCGCGGCCGTCGCCAGCGAGAACAGCAGCGACCGCTCCATGAATAACCTCAGCGGCCAGTTCCTCACGGCCCTGTGGCGCCTGGACCCGGAAAGCGCGATTTCGGTCGGCAAGTACGATGGCGCCGCCAACCTGAGCATTCCCGACGCGGCCAGCCGCCAGAAGCAGCTGGCCTTCATCGAAGAATGGCTGGGCAAATTCGGCAAGCTGAATGCCGGCAAGATGTCGGACAAGCAACGCACCGACCTGGCCTTGCTGACGAATAAATTGCAGTCGGACCGCTGGTATCTGACCACCTTCCGCGAATTCGAATGGAATCCCGCCCAGTACAACGTGGCCGGCTCCATCGATTTCATCCTGAACACGGAATACGCGGCCCAGCCGCAGCGCCTGCGCACCTTGCTCAAGCGTATCGCCAGCGTGCCGCAATACTATGCGGCCGCCCGCGCCAGCATCGTCAACCCCACGCGCGAGCACACGCAGCTGGCCATCGCCCAGAGCGCCGGCGTGCTCAGCGTGCTTGACGACCTGAACAAGACGGCACAGGGTTCCATCCTGACGCCGGCGGAAAAGCAGCTGTACAACGCGCGCATCGCCGCGGCCCGCACGGCCGTGCAAGGCTATGCGGCCTGGCTGACGGAACAGGATGCCGCGCTGGCGCAGAACGGCAATGCGCGCTCCTTCCGCATCGGCAAAGATTTATATGAACAGAAATTCGCCTACGATATCCAGGCCAGCGTGAGCGCCGAGCAGATGTACCAGAAAGCCCTGGCAGCGCGCGAAAAGCTGCTCGAGCACATGGATAGCCTGTCCGACGAGCTGTGGGTGAAAACCATGGGCAGCACGGCCAAGCCGGCGGACCGCACGGCGAAGATCGGCATGGTGATCGACAAGCTGTCCAGCAAGCACGTGGCCCCCGCCGACTTCGTGCCGGAAATCCGCCGCCAGATCCCGGAATTGCAGGAATGGGTGACCAGCCACAACCTGCTGACGATGGACCCGAAAAAGCCTCTGGTCGTGCGTGAAACACCCGCCTACCAGCGCGGCGTGGCCGGCGCCAGCATCGAGGCGCCCGGCCCCTACCGTCCGCAGGACCGCACCTATTACAACGTGACGCCGCTCGACGGCGAAACGCCGGAACAGGCGGAAAGCAGCTTGCGCGAGTACAACCACTGGATCTTGCAGATCCTGAACATCCACGAAGCCATCCCCGGCCACTACACGCAGCTCGTGTACGCGAACAAGTCGCCGTCGCTGGTCAAATCGATCTTCGGCAATGGCGCCATGATCGAAGGCTGGGCCGTGTATGGCGAGCGCATGATGCTCGAATCGGGCTATGGCAACAACGCGCCGGAAATGTGGCTGATGTATTCGAAGTGGAACTTGCGCAGCGTCACCAACACCATCCTCGACTACAGCGTGCACGTGCTGGGCATGACGGAAGCGCAAGCGCTCGACCTGCTGACGCGCCAGGCCTTCCAGACCAAGCGTGAAGCGACGGAAAAATGGCGCCGCGTGCAGTTGAGCTCGGTGCAACTGACCAGCTATTTCAGCGGCTACAGCGAAATCATGGACTTGCGCGAACAGCGCAAGCAGGCGCTGGGCAACAAGTTCGTGCTGAAGGATTTCCACGAGCAATTCCTCAGCTACGGCAGTGCCCCCGTCAAAGTCATCAAGGAACTGATGAATTAAGCGGCGCTCGCCGTCAGCTTGCAAAGGGCGCTGCGGCGCCCTTTTTGCATGCGTTTGCGCCATCGCAAACCGCCAGCGTCCCTGTCCATTAAGCTGACGGGAAGGCAGGCGCCACCGCACTCCTCACTGGCAATTGCCGATTTTTCTGCTAGGGTGAGTTCAGGAGCGTCCATGCATATGCCCATCCAGTTCGACACCCTCGATTACGCCAAACGCCTCGCCTCGGCGGGCGTGCCCACGCAGCAGGCGGAAGCCCATGCCACGGCCCTGGGCGAGGTACTGGGCTCGGCCGTCGTCGTGCATGGCGAACTGGCGGCACTGGAGCGCAATCTGCTGGGGGAAATCAAGCTGGTGTCGCAGAACGTCGATACCAAGGTGGGCGCCCTGGAGGTGAAGATCGATGCGCTGGAGCTCAGGCTCGACACCAAAATTGACGCCCTGGAGCAAAAATTCGACGCCCGCCTGGAACGCCTGGACTTGCGCCATGGCGCCGACATGAAACACGTCTACTGGATGATGAGCACCTTGATCCTGCTCAACCTGGGCATCCTCAGCAAACTGATGCTGCAGTAAGCGCGCACTCACTTTCCTGGCAACAAAAAAGCCGCTGCTCCCGGGGGAGGTCAGCGGCTTTTGCTTGCGAGTATAGTAAAGCGTCTAGGACGCCTCTTCCGGCGCCTGAGTGGCCTTGACGAAGATGGGCGCCACCAGCAGGCCCAGCTCGAACAGCAGGCACATCGGGATGGCCAGCGAGAACTGGCTGACCACGTCCGGCGGCGTGACGATGGCGGCAATGACGAAGGCGCCGACGATGATGTAGGGGCGCACTTCCTTGAGTTTCGCGATGGAAACCAGCCCCATGCGCACGAGGATCACCACCACCACGGGCACTTCGAACGTGGCGCCAAAGGCCAGGCACATCGACATGACGAAATCGAGGTAGTTTTCGATATCCGGCGTCACCGCGATCGACGACGGCGAAAAGTCGCTGATGAAGTGAAACACGCGGCCAAACACAAAGAAATAGCAGAAGGCCACGCCGGCCATGAACAGCAGCGACGAGGAGATGACCAGCGGCGCGATCAAACGCTTTTCATGCGTGTACAGGCCGGGGGCGATAAACGCCCACATCTGGTACAGCACCCAGGGCAAGGCGACGATAAAGGCGATCACCAGCGTCACTTTCATCGGCACGAGGAAGGGCGAGATGACGCCGGTGGCGATCATTTTCGAGCCGGCCGGCAGCGAGGCGATCATCGGCGCGGCAATGAAATCGTAGATATGCGAAGGGCCGGGCCAGTAAAACAGCACGGCGCAGACGACGGCGATGCCGATCGACGCCTTGACCAGGCGGTTACGCAGCTCGACCAGATGCGAGATAAAGGTTTCTTCCACCGGAGATTTGCTACTCATGAGTAAAAGGAGGAGGAACTGGCACGCGGACGGAAACGCGCCACGCGGGCGGCCGCCGACTGCACGTGCAGCTTGCCGCCATGGCGCTGCTTGTACCAGCCAGGGATGGCGGAATTGCGCACCAGTTTCTTGCGGCGGAATTCGCGCGCCTTGCGGGCCAGGTCATCGTTGGTGGCGCGCAGCATGGCTTCATGGGCGTCGTGATGCCCCTCATACGAACTGGAATCGCCGCGCCAGGCGTTTTCCACCTCGGCCAGGTTGCCGGAAATCGAATTTTCCACGCCATGCATGGATTTCTCCACACTTTGCTTGACGGAATGGGCCGCCTCCTGCACTTCCTTCTGCAGGTTTTTCAGCTCTTCCATTTCAATTTCGCGCGAGACTTCGGATTTCACCTGGTTCAGGTAGCGTTGCGCGCGGCCATACAGGGTGCCGGCCATGCGCGCCACTCTCGGCAACTTTTCAGGGCCGATGACTATCAACGCAACCACGCCGATGATGGCGATTTTAGAGAGACCGAGATCGATCATAAGCGGACAAGGCTGTTACCGGACGAGGCAAGCGCCCCGCCACGCTATCAGGACTTGCTTTTCTCTTTCGTTTCGACGTCGATGGTGCTTTTGTCGGCCACTTGCGATGGCGCAGCAGGAGGGGTATTGGCTGCCGGCGCGTCATCGTCGCCCTTGACGCCATCCTTGAAGCCTTTGACGGCCTTGCCGATATCACCGCCGATATTGCCCAGTTTCTTGGTGCCGAAGACCAGCATCACGATAACCAGAACGATCACCCAGTGCCAAATACTCAATGAACCCATCACATTCTCCTTGCGGGACGGTGCCCGAATAGCGTCAACCAATGCCGGTAGTATACACGCGAACCCGGCGCACGGCGAAATCAGTGCTGGCCGCGCCAGGGACGGGGACCGCCGTACACATGCATGTGCAGGTGATACACCTCTTGCCCACCGTTCGGGCCGCTGTTGATCATGGTCTTGAAGCCGCCGGCAGGCGTGCCATCGGCGTCATAGGTGACGGCGCAGCCAAATTCGGCGGCGAGTTTCGGCGCCAGGCGCAGCAGCTTGCCCAGCGTTTCCGTATGGCTGTCATCGCAATCGGACAGGGTCGCCACGTGGCGCTTCGGGATCAACAGCAGATGCACGGGGGCGGCCGGGTTGATGTCCTTGAAGGCCAGCAAGTCGTCATCCTCATACACGATGGTCGAAGGAATTTGTTTTGCAGCAATCTTGCAGAAAATACAGTTATCCACGCACGCTCCAGTAGGTCAGTGTTTGTCTGTTTCGCCGGCGTCGCGCAGCTCGTCCTTGCGCGCCGCCTTTTCCTCGAGGCCGGACAGGCCTTCGCGGCGCGCCAGCTCGTCGAGCACCTGCTGCGGCGTCAGGTCGAACTGCGCCAGCATCACCAGCGAGTGAAACCACAGGTCGGCGCATTCGTACAAGACCTTCGACGGGTCGTTGTCGCGGCGCGCATCCTTGGCGGCCATCACCGTTTCCGTCGCTTCCTCGCCGATTTTTTTCAAAATGGCATCATCGCCCTTGGCAAACAGGCGCGCGACATACGAGGTGGCGGGGTCGCCGCCATTGGCCAGCTTGCGCGATTCGATCACGGCGGCCAGGCGCTTCAGGGTTTCACTCATTTGCTCTTGCTTTCCGCGTAAATCGTCTCAGGGTCTTTCAGGACGGGGTCGGTGATCTGCCATTCGCCCGTTTTCTCGTCGCCTTCGAACTTCTGGAAGAAGCACGAATGGCGGCCCGTATGGCAGGCGATGCCGCCGGCTTGCTCGATTTTCAGCAAGACCACGTCTTCGTCGCAATCGAGGCGGATTTCCAGCACCTTTTGCGTGTGGCCCGATTCTTCGCCCTTGTGCCACAGTTTCTTGCGCGAACGGCTCCAGTACACGGCTTCGCCCAGCTCCACCGTGCGCGCCAGCGCGTCGCGGTTCATCCAGGCGAACATCAGCACGTCATTGCTGCCCGCTTCCTGCGCGATCACGGGCACCAGGCCGTGCTCGTCCCATTTGACCTTTTTCAGCCACTTGGCATTGCTTGCTACGATGGTTCCGTTTTGCATGTTCTTCTATCCTGCTTGTATGTACTTTACGCCAGGCGCATGGGAATGCCCTGCTGCGCCATGAACTGCTTGGCTTCCTGCACCGTGTGCTGGCCATAGTGGAAGATGCTGGCGGCCAGCACGGCGTCCGCCCGGCCCACCTTGATGCCGTCGACCAGGTCTTGCAAGCCGCCCACGCCGCCCGAGGCGATCACGGGAATGCTGACGGCGTCGGACACGCCGCGCGTCAGGCCCAGGTCGAAGCCCACCTTGGTGCCGTCGCGGTCCATGCTGGTGAGCAAGATTTCACCGGCGCCCAGGCTTTCCATTTTACGCGCCCATTCGAACGCGTCCAGGCCCGTGGCCGTGCGTCCGCCATGGGTAAACACTTCCCACTTGCCGGGCGACACCTGCTTGGCGTCGATGGCGACGACGATGCATTGCGAACCGTGCTTTTGCGATGCCTCAAACACGAGCTGGGGGTTCGTCACGGCCGAGGTGTTGATGCTGACCTTGTCGGCGCCCGCATTGAGCAGCCGGCGTACGTCTTCCACCACGCGCACGCCGCCGCCCACGGTCAGCGGAATGAACACTTGCGACGCCACCGCTTCGATGATGTCGAAGATCAGGCCGCGGTTGTCGCTCGAAGCGGTAATGTCGAGGAAAGTGATCTCGTCGGCGCCCTGCTCGTCATAGCGGCGGGCGATTTCCACGGGATCGCCCGCGTCGCGCAATTCCGTGAAATTGACGCCTTTGACGACGCGGCCATTGGTCACGTCGAGGCAGGGGATGATACGTTTTGCAAGCATGATGGGTTCCAGATTGTCGCCAGGCCAGGACACGCGCAGGCGCGCCCCGGCCGGGCAGGCTTAAACGGCGGCGTCGGTCAGTTCGTCGGCGCGTTCCTGCGCTTGCGCCAGGTCGATCGTGCCTTCATAGATGGAACGGCCGCAGATCACGCCTTCGATGCCTTCGGCCTGGACCGCGCACAGCGCTTCCACGTCGCCGATATTGTGCAGGCCGCCCGAGGCGATGACGGGGATCTTGACGGCTTGCGCCAGCTTGACGGTGGCTTCGATATTGATGCCGCCCATCATGCCGTCGCGGCCGATGTCCGTGTAGATGATCGACTCGACGCCGTAGGCTTCGAATTTTTTCGCCAGGTCGATCACTTCGTGGCCCGACATCTTGCTCCAGCCATCGGTTGCCACTTTGCCATCCTTGGCATCGAGGCCGACGATGATGTGGCCCGGGAAGGCGCCGCAGGCGTCGTGCAGGAAGCCGGGGCTTTTCACGGCCGCCGTGCCGATGATGATGTAGGTGATGCCGGCGTCGAGGTAGCGCTCGATGGTGTCGAGGTCGCGGATGCCGCCGCCCAGCTGCACGGGGATTTCCTCGATGTCGTTTTCCACGGCGAAATCCTGCACGGCTTTCAGGATGGCTTTCACGGCGCCTTCGTTCTTCGGCTTGCCGGCAAAGGCGCCGTTCAGGTCGACCAGGTGCAGCCGGCGCGCGCCCTGCATCAGCCAATGGCGGGCCATCTCGGCCGGGTCTTCGGAAAATACGGTGGCAAGTTCCATATCGCCTTGTTTCAGGCGTACGCAGTGACCGTCTTTCAGGTCGATGGCGGGAATGAGCAGCATGGTCAGTGTGGTTTAAAAGTGAGTGAGAGGCGGAAAAAAAGCCGGAAAGCCAACGTTAAGGTTGCCAGTGAACGAAGTTCTTGTACAGCTGCAAGCCAGCGGCAGCACTTTTTTCAGGGTGGAACTGTGTCGCGAAAATATTATCACGGGCGACGGCGCAGGCGAACGGCGCACCATAGACAGTCTCGCCCACCGTGTGCGCCGCCTCTTGAGGTTGAGCAAAATAGCTGTGCACAAAGTAAAAATACGCATTGTCAGCGATGCCATCCCACATGACATGGGACGCCGTTTGCCGCACTTGGTTCCAGCCCATTTGCGGCACCTTGAAGCGCGAGCCGTCTTCCTGCACCTGGCCGTCGAGCTGGAAGCGCACGACTTTGCCTGGCAGCAAGCCCAAGCCGGCCGCATCGCCCTCTTCGCTGCCGTCGAACAGCATTTGCTCGCCGATGCACACGCCCAGCACGGGCTTGCTGTCGGCGGCGCGCAGCAGCGCCTCCAATACGCCCGATTCGCGCAGGCTGCGCATGCAGTCGGGCATGGCGCCCTGGCCCGGCAAGACGATGCGGTCGGCGCTGTCGATGTCGGCAGCGACACCGGAAATGCGCACATCGGCGTCTGGCGCCACGGCACGCAACGCCTGCGCCACCGAGCGCAGATTGCCCATGCCGTAATCCACCACCACAATTTTATTCATGTTTGATCCCGGAATCTACAATATAGCGAGAGCGGCGCTCACAGGCTGCCCTTGGTCGATGGAATGATGCCGGCCGCGCGCTCGTCGAGCTCGGCAGCCATGCGCAGTGCGCGGCCAAAGGCCTTGAACACGGTTTCGCACTGATGGTGGGCATTCGTGCCGCGCAAGTTGTCGATATGCAAGGTCACGCCCGCGTGGTTGACGAAGCCGCGGAAAAATTCCAGGGTCAGGTCGACGTCGAAGCCGGCGATCATGGCGCGCGTAAACGGGATGTGGTATTCGATGCCAGGGCGGCCCGAGAAATCGAGCACCACGCGCGACAGCGCCTCGTCCAGCGGCACGTAGGCGTGGCCATAGCGGCGGATGCCCTTCTTGTCGCCGATGGCCTTGGCCACGGCCATGCCCAGGGTGATGCCCACGTCTTCCACCGTATGGTGGTTGTCGATATGCACGTCGCCCGTCGCTTCGATATCGAGGTCGATCAAGCCATGGCGGGCGATCTGGTCCAGCATATGGTCGAGGAAGGGCACGCCGGTATTGAGCTTTTGGTGGCCCGTGCCGTCCAGGTTGAGGGCGACGCGAACTTGCGTCTCATTGGTGTTGCGCGTGATTTCTGCGGTGCGGTTCATGGGAGGCTCTGGCGATAGGCTAAACGAGGGATGCCTTGAAGGCATCGTAAAAAAGGGAATTTTCTTCCGGGGTGCTGACGCTGATGCGCAGGCAATTGGCCAGCGCAGCATGCATTTTACTCATATTTTTAATTAAAACCCTGCGGGCAAGCAGTTTTGCGCAAACATCGTCGGAATCTGCCACACGAATCAGAAGAAAATTTGCCTTCGAGGGAAATACCGTCACGCCGGGCAGCTCCGCTAAGCGCCGTGCCAGGTCGTCGCGCGCGCTGTTGAGCAGAGCCGCCTGCGCGTTGAGCACGTCGAGGTGCTCGAGCGCGAATTCGGCCGCCGCCTGCGTCAGCACATTCACATTGTACGGCGGACGCACTTTCTCGAACTGCGCCAGCAAGGCCGGCGCGGCCGACATGTAGCCGAGGCGGATGCCGGCCAGGCCCAGTTTCGACACGGTGCGCATCACCACCAGGTTTTCATATTCGGGCAGGCGGCCCATGAAGCTGCGCTGCGCGAACGGCTCGTAGGCTTCGTCGACGACGGCGATGCCCGTGTCGCCCAGGGCGGCGAGGAGGCCTTCGATATCGGCAGTGGCGAACAGGTTGCCCGTCGGGTTGTTAGGATACGCGAGGAAGACCAGCGCCGGGCGGTGCGCTTCGATGGCCGCCAGCATGGCCGGCATGTCCAGGCTGAAGTCCGGGTTCAACGGCACGCCGACAAAATCCATGCCGGCAAACTGCGCCGAGCGCGCATACATGACGAAGGCCGGCACGGGCGCCAGCAGCACGGCGCGCTGGCCCGGCGCTTGGCGGGCGCAGGCCATGGCCAGGATGGAAATCAGTTCATCGGAGCCGTTGCCCAGCATGACGTCGTAACCGGCGGGCACGCCCAGTTTGGCGCAGATGGCCGCCTGCAGGCTGGCGTACGACGGCGGATAGCGGTTCAGCGCCACGCCGGCCAGGCGCGCGCCCAGTTCCTCGCGCAGATGCTGCGGCAGCGGATACGGGTTTTCCATCGCATCGAGCTTGATGTAACCGCTGGCATCGGCTACCTGGTAGCTCT
Organism: Janthinobacterium aestuarii; assembly: GCF_046113285.1. Lineage (NCBI taxonomy): Bacteria > Pseudomonadati > Pseudomonadota > Betaproteobacteria > Burkholderiales > Oxalobacteraceae > Janthinobacterium > Janthinobacterium aestuarii. The sequence continues at coordinate 198,972 of NZ_CP142524.1, read as the reverse complement.
TGACGGCCCGCACATCGGCGCGCACGGTGTTGCTGATTAACTGATCGAGGAAAGACATGCTGCAAACACTCCTGATGAAATGAAATGGAGACTAAATGACGACGTCTTCCGGCACGCTAGCGCTGCGCGCCTTGCGGGCCGGCGCTTTTTTCACGGCGGGCGGCTTTTTCACGGCAGCCGTTTTTCTGACCGCCGCCGGCTTTTTCGCCGCCTTGGCGGGCTTGGCCGCGGGCGATGTGGCCGGTTCGGCCAGCTCCTGCGCGAGGGCCGCCAATCGCTGTTCGATGATGGCGCAGTAGTCGGGATTGAGTTCAAAACCGACGAAATCGCGCCCGCAGCGCTTGGCCGCCAGGGCCGTGGTGCCGCTGCCCATGAACAGGTCGAGCACCACGCCGCCGGGCGGGCACGACGCCTTGACCATGCGCTCGATGATTTCGAGCGGCTTTTGCGTCGGGTGGTCGGCCCGTTCCGGGTGTTCCTTGTGCAGGCGCGACACGCTCCACAAGTCTTTCGGGTTGTAGCCCACTTCCAGCCATTTGGCGCCGATGAAGATCGAGCGCGAACGGGCCTTCTTGGTGGCCGCGTCGTAGGCGATGCGCACCGCGTCAAGGTCGAAGTAGTAATCCTTGCGCTTGACGAAGAAGCCGATGGTGTCGTGCACCGATGAAAAGCTGCGCACGCTGCCGCCCATGGACGGCACGCGGCGATCCCAGATGATTTCATTCATCATCGCCATGCGCTGTTTCAGCATGACGAAGATCTCCGGCGAATAGCGCCAGGTGAGGAAGATATACAGGCTGCCGTTGGCTTTGAGCTTGGGCAGCGCCGAATCGATCCACTGTTCCGTCCAGCGCAGGTAGTCGGCCACCGACTGCTGGTCCGAGGCATTGCCGTAATCCTTGCCCAGGTTGTACGGCGGATCCGTCAGGATCAGGTCCACCGAGCCATCGGGAATGCGCGCCAGCCCCGCCAGCGCATCTTCGCAATAGACCCGGTTGACCCAGTCCGGCCGCTCCGCCATATTCGTCATGGCTGCGGCTTCAGACGCAGTTCGGCGCTGCGCGCGTGCGCCTGCAAGCCTTCGCCATACGCCAGGGTGGCGGCGACACGGCCCAGGGTTTGCGCGCCCGCCTCGCTGACGTGAATGATGGACGAACGCTTCTGGAAGTCGTACACGCCCAGCGGCGACGAAAAGCGCGCCGTGCGCGACGTCGGCAGCACGTGATTGGGACCGCAGCAATAGTCGCCCAGCGATTCGGACGAAAAGCGGCCCAGGAACATGGCGCCCGCGTGACGGATCTGCTCGGCCCACTGCTGCGGGTTGTCCGCCGAGATTTCCAGGTGCTCGGCGGCGATGGCATTGGCGATCTCGCACGCCTCTTGCATGCTGCGCACCTTGATCAGCGCGCCGCGGTCGGCCAGCGAAGTGCTGATGGTGGCCTGGCGCGGCATCGTCGGCAGCAGCCTGGCGATGCTCTCTTCCACTTTCGCGATGTAGGCCGCGTCGGGGCACAGCAGGATCGCCTGCGCCAGTTCGTCGTGCTCGGCCTGCGAAAACAGATCCATCGCGACCCAGTCCGGGTCCGTCGTGCCGTCGCACAGCACGAGGATTTCGGAAGGCCCCGCGATCATGTCGATGCCGACGATGCCGAACACGCGGCGCTTGGCGGCCGCCACATAGGCGTTGCCGGGGCCGACGATTTTGTCGACGGCGGCAATCGTCTGCGTGCCGTAGGCCAGCGCGCCGACGGCTTGCGCACCGCCGATGGTGATCACGCGCGTCACGCCCGCGATCGCGGCGGCGGCCAGCACCATCTGGTTTTTCACGCCATCGGGCGTCGGCACCACCATGATGATCTCGCCCACGCCCGCCACGTGCGCGGGAATGGCGTTCATCAGCACGGACGACGGATACGCGGCCTTGCCGCCCGGGACGTAGATGCCGACCCGGTCCAGCGGCGTGATTTTTTGCCCCAGCACCGTGCCATCGGGCTCGGTGTAAGTAAAACCGCGCAATTCCTCGCGCTGGCGTTCGTGGAAGGCGCGGATGCGCTGGGCGGCGATCTGCAGCGCCTCGCGCTGGGCCGACGGCAGGCCGTTCAGGGCCGCCTGCAGTTCGGCTTGCGAAATATCGAAGGCCGCCATTTCCGCCGCGCCGCCATGCGGGATGCGGTCGAAACGGTTGGTGTATTCCAGGACGGCGGCGTCGCCGCGCGTTTTCACGTCGGCCAGGATTTTTGCGACCGACGTTTCAATCGCTGCATCGGTGCCCGCCTCGAACGCCAGCAAGGTGTCGAGCGATTGTTGGAAACCTTCCTGGCTTGAATCGAGCTTGCGTATCTGTATCGGCATAATCGGCTTTCTGCTACTGAATGTGTCTAGGCTTGCGAGGCGCGTTCAAACGCCTCGATAATCGGCTGCAAGCGCTCGCGCTTGAGCTTTAATGCCGCCTGGTTAACCACCAGGCGCGACGAAATTTCCATGATGTGCTCGACCTCGACGAGGTTGTTCGCCCGCAAAGTGCTGCCCGTGCTGACCAGGTCGACGATCGCGTCGGACAGGCCGACCAACGGCGCCAGCTCCATCGAGCCATACAGCTTGATCAGGTCGACGTGCACGCCCTTGGCGGCGAAATGCTCGCGCGCCGTGTGCACGAATTTGGTGGCCACGCGCAAGCGCGCGCCCTGGTGCACGGCCTTTTCATAGTCGAAACCGGCCTGCACCGCCACCGACATGCGGCAGGAAGCGATATTCAGGTCGATCGGCTGGTACAGGCCTTCGCCGCCGTGTTCCAGCAGCACGTCCTTGCCCGCCACGCCGAAATCGGCCGCGCCGTACTGCACGTAGGTCGGTACGTCGCTGGCGCGCACGATGATGACGCGCACGTTCGGATCGTTGGTGGCCAAAATCAGCTTGCGCGAAGTCTCCGGGTTTTCCAGCACCTTGATGCCGGCCGCTTCCAGCAGCGGCATGGTGTCCTCAAAAATGCGGCCCTTCGAGAGCGCCAGGATCAGCTGGGAGCTGTCGCCGTTGTTCGATCCGTTCATGCTCGTTCCTTGTTATTTAATACGTACGATGTTCGCGCCGACGGCCGACAATTTGACTTCCATGCGGTCGTAGCCGCGGTCGAGGTGATAGATGCGGTCGATCAGCGTTTCGCCGTCGGCGGCCAGGGCCGCGATCACCAGCGAGGCCGAGGCGCGCAGGTCGGTCGCCATCACGGGCGCGCCGCGCAGCTGCTTGACGCCGGCGATGATGGCCGTATTGCCCTCGATGGTGATGTCGGCGCCCAGGCGGTTCATTTCCTGCACGTGCATGTAGCGGTTCTCGAAAATCGTCTCGGTGACGCGGCTGGCGCCATTGGCAATCGTGTTGACGGCCATGAACTGCGCCTGCATGTCGGTCGGGAAGCCCGGGTATTCCGTCGTGCGGAAGCTGACGGGGTTCGGACGGGCCGACATCTCGGCACGGATCCAGTCGGCGCCGAAGGTCATCGTCAGGCCCATGGCGCGCAGCTTGTCGAGCGCCGCGTCGAGAATGTCGGTGCGCACGTTGCGCAGGGTGATGTCGCCGCCGGTGGCCGCCACGGCGCACAGGAAGGTACCCGTTTCGATACGGTCGGCGATCACCGCGTGCGAGGCGCCGTGCAAGGCGTCCACGCCCTGGATCACCAGACGGCTGGTGCCGATGCCGTCGATCTTCGCGCCCATGGCCACCAGCAGGTGCGCCAGGTCGGTGACTTCCGGTTCGCAGGCGGCGTTTTCCAGGATGGTCTCGCCTTCGGCCAGGGTCGCGGCCATCAGCAGATTTTCGGTGCCGGTGACGGTGATCATGTCGGTGACGATGCGCGCGCCCTTGAGCTTGGCGCACTTGGCGTAGATGTAGCCCGCTTCGATGCGGATCTCGGCGCCCAGCGCTTCCAGGCCCTTGATGTGCTGGTCGACGGGGCGCGAACCGATGGCGCAGCCGCCCGGCAGCGAGACCTTGGCTTCGCCGAAGCGCGCCAGCATGGGGCCCAGCACGAGGATCGAGGCGCGCATGGTTTTCACCAGCTCATACGGCGCTTCCAGGGTGTCGATGGCGCTGCCGTTGAGAACCACGCGGTCGCCGTCCTGCTGCACTTTCAGGCCCGTCTGGCCCAGCAATTTGAGCATGGTGGCCACGTCGTGCAGATGCGGCACGTTGGTCAGGTCCAGGTCGCCCGCGGTCAAGAGACCCGCGCACAGGATGGGCAGGGCGGCGTTTTTCGCGCCGGAGATGGCGATGTCGCCGTTCAGGCGGTTGCCGCCGTTGATGAGGAGCTTGTCCATGTGCTTATCCTTGGAATTCTTCAGGTGTCAGGGTTTTCATCGACAGCGCGTGGATTTCTTCGCGCATGCGGTCGCCCAGCGCCGCGTAGACGATCTGGTGGCGCTGGATCAGGCGCTTGCCGGCGAATGCGGGCGAGACGATCACGGCCTGGAAGTGCTGGCCGTCGCCTTCCACTTCGAGGTGCGTGCATTCGAGGCCGGCCGACAGGTAGCCGTGGATCAGTTCTGGAGTGGTGGTCACGATAAGTCCTTGATATTGAATAATGTAGTGATGTGATGTGCCGTAATCAATGGCGCAATCTGTAACCGCTTTTCAGCAGGCGGATCGATGCCAGCGCCAGGATCACGAGGAAGCCGGCGACGATGGAAAGACTGAGCCACGGGCTGACGTCGGACACGCCGAAGAAGCCGTAGCGGAAGCCGTCGATCATGTAGAAGAAGGGGTTCAGGTGCGATACCGTCTGCCAGAATGGCGGCAGCGAGTGGATCGAATAGAACACGCCCGACAAAAAGGTGGCCGGCATGATCAAAAAGTTCTGGAAGGCGGCCAGCTGGTCGAATTTCTCGGCCCAGATGCCGGCGATCAGGCCCATTGTGCCCAGCATGGCGGCGCCGAGAAACGCGAAGATGACGATCCACAGCGGCGCGACAAACGACAGGTCGGCGAACCAGCAGGTGATGGCAAACACGCCAAAGCCCACGGCCAGGCCGCGCGCGACGGAAGCGAGTACATACGCCGAGAAGATTTCCCAGTGCGACAGGGGCGTGAGCAGCACGAACACCAGGTTGCCTGTGATCTTGGACTGGATCAGCGAGGACGAGGAATTGGCAAACGCGTTTTGCAGCACGCTCATCATCACCAGGCCGGGAATCAGAAAGGCCGTGTAGCTGACGCCGGGGCTCGGCTCGACGCGGCCGTCGAGCACATGGCCGAACACCAGCAGGTACAGCATCGACGTGAGCACGGGTGCGGCCACGGTTTGCGTCGCCACTTTCCAGAAGCGCAGCGTCTCTTTGTAGACGAGGGTGCGAAATCCTGTCGAAATCATACGGTACCTTTATCCATGATCTGCAAGAAGATATCTTCCAGGTCAGCTTGTTGCAATTGCATTTCATCGATCTCGACGCCCGCTTCGCGCAGGCGGGCGAGGATTTTCTCGACTTCGCTGTATTCGTTGACGCGCAAGCTGAACTTGTTCGGCGCCTGCTGTTCTTCCGGGTGCAGCACCAGGTGCTGCAGGTCGGCCGGCAGGCTGCCGTGTTTCAGGTGCACCTGCAGCTGCGAGCCGGCGATGCGGCGGATCAGCGCCGACATGGTGTCGAGCGCCACCACCTTCCCGCTTTTCAGCATGGCCACGCGCTGGCACATGGCTTGCGCCTCTTCCAGGTAGTGGGTGGTCAGCACGACCGTGTGGCCGCCTTCGCGGTTCAGGCGCGAGATGAACTTCCACAGGGTCTGGCGCAGTTCCACGTCGACGCCGGCCGTCGGCTCATCGAGCACGATGACGGGCGGCTTGTGCACCAGCGCCTGGGCCACGAGCACGCGGCGCTTCATGCCGCCGGACAGGGCGCGCATATTCGTGTCGGCCTTGCCGGTCAGGTCGAGGTTTTCCATGACCTCGTCGATCCACTTGTCGTTGTTCGGCAGGCCGAAGTAGCCGGACTGCAGGCGCAAGGTTTCGCGCACGGTGAAAAACGGGTCGAACACGAGTTCCTGCGGCACCACGCCCAGGTTGCGGCGCGCATTGCGGAAGTCCTTGACCACGTCGTGGCCGTGGATCTTGACGGTGCCCGCGTCGGGGCGTATCAGGCCGGCGATGATGGAAATGAGGGTGGTCTTGCCGGCGCCGTTGGGACCGAGCAGGCCAAAGAACTCGCCTTCTTCGATGGCCAGCGACACGCCGCCCAGCGCCTTGAGCGATTTATAGCTCTTTTCTACATTCGTTATTTGAATTGCGGTCATGTGCTTGTTTCAAGTGTAATGCGTCTGGTGTGATGCGCCAGTTGCCGGAGACATCCAGGCCGGCAGGCCGGTGCAGGGCGCCACCTTCAGGCGAGGACGGCGCAACAGTCAATTATAGTTGGAAAATTCGTGGAACACTTGGAGATCAATCCGGCGGCGCTGCTGGCCTGCCGGCTTGAAAGCTACTGCTGATGCGGGGAGTGGGACAGGATCAATGATGATGCAGGTCGGACGGGCTGCGTTCGGCGTGGCCGCCGGCGCTGGCGCAGTCGTCGGCAGTCAACGTGCTCGAGACGAGCGAGCAGACGCCATACAGCTTGGTGAGGTTTTTCAGGTTGTTCGGCAGGTTTTTCAGCTCCAGCACGGCGCCCGCATCCTGCGCCGCGCGCTGCCACGTCAGCATGACGGACACGGCGGCCGAATCGACGGCCTTGACGTTGCGCAGGTCGAACTTGGTCTGACCCGAGCGGATGGCGTCCAGACCCTGCTCCAATGCCGAAGTGGCATTGTGCACGGTCAGGGAAGTCAGGGACTGCAAGGTGTCGAGAGAGTCGGGCATGGCGTCGGGCTGCGCTGGTCTGGAGCTATATGATAGCCGATTATTTGGCTTTGGCAGCGGGACGGCTGGCCAGGGCCTTGTTTTTTGCCTGCAAGGTCTTGATCAGGCCATCGATGCCGCCCTTGCTGATCTCGCTGGCGAAGCTGCTTTTGTACGTTTCCACCAGCCACGCGCCCAGCACGTTGATGTCATAGATCTTCCAGCCGGACGGGGTTTTCGCCACGCGGTAGTTCAGGGGCACGGGTTCGCCGCGCGCCACGTTGACCTGCGAACGCACTTCCACTTCCGTGTCAGCCGGGTCGGCGCGCAGCGGCTTGAATTCCACGGTTTCGTTCTTGATCTGCGACAGGGCGCCCGAGTACGTGTAGATCAGCAGGGTGCGGAATTCCGCCGACAGCTGCTTTTGCTGGTCCGGCGTGGCGTCGCGCCAGAAGCGGCCGGCGGCCAGGGCCGTCATGCGCTGGAAATCCACGTAAGGCAGGATTTTGCTTTCCACCAACTCGGTGACGCGCTTGATATCGCCAGCCTGGATGGCCTTGTCGTTCTTGGCCGTGTCGATCACGTCCTGGCTGATGCGCTTGACCAAGACGTCCGGCGCTTCGACAGCAGGAGCGGCCTGGGCGGCGGTGGCAAAGGCGATGGTCGCCATCGCCAGCAGTTGTTTCATCAATTTCATGGTTCTACCTTTCATGGTGTTGCTATGCACCGGCTGGCGTTGATCGCAGCCGTGGTGTTTCTGTACGGGAGTTTACTCCTGGGGCCTGGCCTCGGAAGCAACGGTATTGCTACCAGATGTTACGAGGTCCGCTGGCGCCACCTCGGCGGCGGCCGTGGCCGCAGGCGCGTCATTGGCAACTTGCGGTTTTGCCTCGTACTCCGGCTCGTAATCGCTGGTGTCGTTTTTTGGCACTTTGCGGTCGCGGCGGTCCGTATCGCCGTCGAAAACCTTGCTTTCACGCGCTTGCAGGAAGCCGTCGCGGATGAATTCATAACGGTCCAGCGCGGCCGCTTCCATCAGGTTGGTCGCGTCGAGCAGCGCGGCGCGCTTGTCGACCACGCGCGTCACCGTGCCGATATTGCGTACATTGACGGGATCCTTGTAGCGCCATGGGTCGCCCGCGATATCGAGCGGCAAGGCCACCGTGTCGCGCACGGTCGATGGGCCCAGCAGCGGCAGCATCACGTACGGACCCGACTGGACGCCGTACCAGCCCAGGGTCTGGCCAAAGTCTTCGTTATGCTTGGGAATGCCGGCCTGCGACGCGATGTCGATCAGGCCGAGGATGCCGAAGGTCGAGTTCATGCTGACGCGCACGACGTCTTGCAAGCCCGCTTCACCCTTGCCTTGCAGCAAGTTGTTCACGGCACTCCACACATCGGCCAGGTTGCCGAAGAAGTTGCCCACGCCCGTTTGCACGAACGACGGCGTCACCGTCTTGTAGGCCGTGGCGACCGGTTTCAGGGCCACCTGGTCAACGGTATCGTTGAACTTGAACATCGCGCGGTTATACCCTTCCAGCGGGTCGCGCGGATTGGTGCCGGTGGCGCAGGCGCTCACGCTGGCGGCGATGGCCATGGCCAGGCCGATACGCGCCAGGCTGCCTTGGGGTTTCTTGGTCGACTCGCTCATTTGCTGTCCTTTCCTTCCGCTGCCTTGCTGTAGATGAACTGATTGATCAGGTCTTCCAGCACTGTGGCCGATTGAGTACGGGCGATCTTGTCGCCCTCTGCCAGGTTCGCCAAATCGCCGCCTGCTTCCAGGCCGATATATTGCTCACCCAGCAAACCGGCCGTCAAAATCTTGGCCGAGCTGTCTTTCGGAAATTTGTAGCCATCTTCGATATCGAGTTTCACCAGCGCCTGATACGTCTTGTCGTCAAAGCGGATCTCCGCCACGCGCCCCACCACCACGCCAGCGCCCTTGACGGGCGCCTGCGGCTTGAGGCCGCCAATATTGTCGAACTTGGCCGTAATGGTATACGTCTTGCTGAAAGACAGCGAGCTCATATTGCCGGCCTTGAGCGCCAAAAACATCAATGCCGCCACACCCAGCAAGACGAACAAGCCGACCCAGACATCCAAAGATTTACGTTGCATAAACAATCCTAAATAATTTTTACTTGCCGCCACCTGCGCAGAACACTGCCCAGGCCGATAATTTTGTCGCCTATCGGCAATTACTTGCTAAACATCAACGCCGTCATCATGAAATCGAGCCACCACACCATCAACGACGAAATGACCACCGTGCGCGTGGTGGCGCCGGACACGTCTTCCGGCGTCGGCTGCGCCTGGTAACCCTGGAACAGCGCAATGAAGGTCACCGCGATGCCGAACACCAGGCTCTTGATGGTGCCGTTGCCCACTTCCTTCCAGACATCCACGCCGCCTTGCATCTGCGACCAGAACGAGCCCTCATCGACGCCGATCAGCACCACGCCGACCAGATAGCTGCCGATGATGCCGACGGCCGTGAAGATGGCGCCCAGGATCGGCATGGCGATCACGCCGGCCCAGAAACGGGGCGCCAGCACGCGCTGGATCGGGTTGACGGCCATCATTTCCATGGCCGACAGTTGCTCGCCCGCCTTCATCAGGCCGATTTCCGCCGTCAGCGAGGTGCCGGCGCGGCCGGCGAACAGCAGCGCCGTGACGACAGGGCCCAGTTCGCGCGTCAGCGACAGCGCCACCAGCAAGCCCAGCGACTGCTCGGCGCCATACGTGGTCAAGGTGTAATAGCCTTGCAAACCCAGCACCATGCCGACAAACAGGCCGGAGACGGCGGTAATCACCAGCGAGCGGTTACCGATAAAAAACAGTTGCTCGATCACCAGGCGCGGACGGCGCCACAGGCCGCCCGACGAGGCGATGATGATAAAGAACGAACGCACGGCAAAGCCGAGGTCTTGTACCGAATTGCGCAACCATGCTCCGATCGACGCGAGGAAACGCGCGATCATCGGCCCGCTCCCGCATGCAGGCCCAGGTCGTCGGCCAGCGACTTGCCCGGGTAATGGAACGGCACGGGGCCATCGGCCTCGGCATTGACGAACTGCTTGACGTACGGATGCGTCGACACGGCCATCTCGGCCGGCGTGCCGTGCGCCACAATTTTGCCCGATGACAGAAAATAGACGTAATCAGCGATGGCGAAACACTCCTTCACATCGTGCGATACCAGGATAGACGTGGAGCCCAGCGCATCGTTCAAATTGCGGATCAAATTGGCCGTCACGCCCATGGAAATCGGGTCCAGGCCGGCGAACGGCTCGTCGTACATGATCAGTTCAGGGTCGAGCGCGATGGCGCGCGCCAGCGCGACGCGGCGGCCCATGCCGCCAGAAATCTCGGCCGGCTTCAATTGCGCCGCATTGCGTAAACCCACGGCGTGCAGCTTCATCAGCACCAGGGTGCGGATCAGCTCTTCATTCAAGTCCGTGTGTTCGCGCAGGGGGAAGGCCACGTTTTCGAACGCCGTCAGGTCCGTAAACAGCGCGCCGTGCTGGAACAGCATGCCCATCTTGCGGCGCAGCTGATACAGCTCGTCGGTTCCCAGCGTATGCACGATCTGGCCGTCCACATTCACGGAACCGGAACTGGGGCGCAACTGCCCGCCGATCAGGCGCAGTACGGTCGTCTTGCCACTGCCGGAGCCACCCATGACGGCCACAACTTTTCCACGTGGGAAATCCATTTGAAGGCCCGATAAAATCGAACGTTCTCCATAGGCAAAGTGTAAATCACGGATCTCAACAAGATTTGGCACGACGAAGCTCACTATTTTAATGGCGTATTGTAGTGCAGAAACGCCAACCTCTGCTGAGACACCCCTTGGGACAGCCCCGTAAAGGGGAAGAATACAACACTAATGAATCGAAAGTCAGATATTGTAGTGGAAATTTGACCTGTGCATCGCGCCCCCATCCGCCGGCGTTCACGGCCGTCCACTTGATAACTAAAATAACAAGGGCCACGCCGCAATCCGCGCCGTGGCCCTGTCAAAAAAACGAACAGTTGCTCGTTGATTAGCGTGGCAGCACGGATGCCCCCATCAGGAACTCATCGACGGCGCGCGCGCACTGGCGCCCTTCGCGGATGGCCCACACCACCAGCGACTGGCCACGGCGCATGTCGCCGGCCGCAAACACCTTGGCCACCGAGGTCTGGTAGCAGCCGGCGCCATCCGTTGTTGCCTTGACATTGCCGCGCGCATCTGTATCGACGCCGAACGCTTGCAACACTTGTTGTACTGGTGAAACAAAACCCATGGCCAGGAAGACCAGATCCGCCTTCATCTCGAATTCCGAGTTCGGCACTTCGCTCATCTTGCCGTCTTTCCATTCGACTCTGCAGGCGATCAGCTTTTCCACCTTGCCGCCCTTGCCTTCGAAACGCTTGGTGGCCACGGCCCAGTCGCGCTCGCAGCCTTCCTCGTGCGAGGACGAGGTGCGCAGCTTGGTCGGCCAGTACGGCCAGACCAGCGGCTTGTTTTCCTGTTCCGGCGGCTGCGGCATCAGTTCGAACTGGGCCACCGAGGCGGCGCCATGGCGGTTCGAGGTGCCCACGCAGTCGGAACCCGTGTCGCCGCCGCCGATCACCACCACGTGCTTGCCCGTCGCCTTGATCTGGTCCTTGAGCTTGTCGCCCGCGTTGACCTTGTTTTGCAGCGGCAGGAAATCCATGGCGAAGTGCACGCCTTTCAATTCGCGGCCCGGCACGGGCAAGTCGCGCGGCTGCTCGGCGCCGCCGGCCATGATGACGGCGTCGAATTCTTTTTCCAGGTCTTCCGGGAAAATGGTTTCCTTGGCCCAGTTGTTGACGTTGGCAGGGAAATCCTTGCCGACCAGCACGCTGGTGCGGAACACGACGCCTTCGGCCTCCATCTGTTTCACGCGCAGGTCGATGTGCGACTTTTCCATCTTGAAGTCGGGGATGCCGTAGCGCAACAAACCACCGACCCGGTCGCTCTTCTCAAACACGGTGACGGCATGGCCGGCGCGCGCCAGCTGCTGCGCCGCCGCCAGGCCGGCAGGACCGGAGCCGACGATGGCCACTTTCTTGCCGGTGCTAAAACTCGCCGGCTGCGGCGTGACCCAGCCGTGCTCCCAGCCCATGTCGATGATTTTATGCTCGATCGACTTGATGCCGACCGGATCTTCATGGATACCCAGGGTACAGGCCGATTCGCACGGCGCCGGGCAGATGCGGCCCGTAAATTCCGGGAAGTTATTCGTCGAATGCAGGATATCGAGCGCTTCGCGGTAGGCGCCGCGGTATACCAGGTCATTCCAGTCGGGAATGATATTATTCACGGGGCAACCCGTGGTGCAGAAGGGAATGCCGCAATCCATGCAGCGCGCACCCTGCACGGTCGCTTGCGCGTCCGACAGGTGCAAGACGAATTCCTTGTAGTTCTTCAGACGCGCGGCAGGCTCCAGATAGTGTTCGTCCTGGCGCTTGAATTCCATGAAGCCGGTAATTTTACCCACGATGTTTCCTTTGTATTTGGCTGGCGGGGAGCGGCCGGGCCGCTCCCTGGTCATTCATTTGGCAATGAGCTTGGCTGGCTCAGGCGGCGACGGCTTGCACTTCCATGGCGGCGTCCGCTGCCATCTCGATCAGCGCGCGCTTGTATTCGTTCGGGAAGACTTTCACGAACTTGCCGCGCGCCGCAGCCCAGTCGTCGAGCAGGACGCGGGCGCGGGTGCTGCCCGTGTGCTTGAAGTGACGCTCGATCAGGCGCTTGAGGATGACTTCGTCCGCTTCCGGTACGCCGTCGCGGTGCTGCGTGTGCCAGGCGTCGCGGTCGACATGCTGTTCCGCTGCCGACACGACCTTGTCCAGGCTGACCATGGCCGTGTTGCACTTGCTGGCAAAGTCCCCCGCAGGGTCATACACGTAGGCGATGCCGCCCGACATGCCGGCCGCGAAGTTGCGTCCCGTGTTGCCCAAGACCACCACCGTGCCGCCCGTCATGTATTCGCAGCCATGGTCGCCCAGGCCCTCGACCACCGTGGTGGCGCCCGAGTTGCGCACGGCAAAGCGTTCACCGGCCACGCCGTTGAAGAACGCTTCGCCGGCGATGGCGCCGTACAGCACCGTGTTGCCGATGATGATGTTGTCCACGGCCCAGCCGCGGAACTCGGTATTGGGCCGCACGATGATGCGTCCGCCCGACAAGCCTTTACCGACGTAATCGTTGCCCTCGCCCACCAGGTCGATCGTGATGCCGTGCGCCAGGAAGGCACAGGCCGACTGGCCCGCCGTGCCTTGCAACTGGATGTGGATGGTGTCGTCCGGCAAGCCGGCGTGGCCGTATTTCTTCGCCACTTCGCCGGACAGCATGGTGCCCACCGTGCGGTTCAAGTTGCGCACGGGCGAGATGAAGGAGACGCGCTCGCCCTTTTCCAGCGCCGCGCGCGCTTGCGCGATCAGCTTGTGGTCGAGCGCCTTTTCCAGCGCATGGTCCTGGAATTCCACGTGGCGGCAAGCCTGGCCATCCGGGGTTTCCGGCTTGTAGAAGATGGACGAGAAGTCCAGCCCCTGCGCCTTCCAGTGCGAAATCGCCTTCGATTTGTCGAGCAAGTCGACCCGGCCGATCAGCTCGTCATACGTGCGGATGCCCAGCTGCGCCATCAATTGACGGGCTTCCTCGGCAACGAAGAAGAAGTAATTGACGACATACTCGGGTTTGCCCGAGAACTTGGCGCGCAGCACGGGATCTTGCGTGGCCACGCCCACCGGGCACGTATTCAAGTGGCATTTACGCATCATGATGCAACCTTCGACCACCAGCGGCGCCGTGGCGAAACCGATCTCGTCGGCGCCCAGCAGGGCGGCGATGACCACGTCGCGGCCCGTCTTCATCTGGCCGTCGGCCTGCACGCGGATGCGGCTGCGCAAGCCGTTCAAGACCAGCGTTTGTTGGGTCTCTGCGAGACCCAACTCCCACGGCGTGCCCGCATGTTTCACGGAAGACAATGGCGAGGCGCCCGTGCCGCCGTCGTGGCCGGCGACGACCACGTGGTCGGCCTTGGCCTTGGTGACGCCGGCGGCCACCGTGCCGATGCCCACTTCCGACACCAGCTTCACGGAAATCGAGGCGCGCGGATTGGCGTTCTTCAAGTCATGGATCAGCTGCGCCAGATCTTCGATCGAATAGATGTCGTGGTGCGGCGGCGGCGAAATCAGGCCCACGCCCGGCACGGAAAAGCGCAGGCTGGCGATGTATTCGGACACCTTATGGCCCGGCAACTGGCCGCCTTCGCCCGGTTTGGCGCCCTGCGCCATCTTGATCTGGATCTGGTCGGCCGAGTTCAGGTAGGCGGCCGTGACGCCGAAACGTCCCGACGCCACCTGCTTGATGCGCGAGCGCATGGAATCGCCTTCCTGCAGCGGAATGTCGACGACGATCTGCTCGGCGCCCACGACGGACGCCATGGTATCGCCCTGGCGGATCGGGATGCCCTTCAGTTCCTGCGTGTAGCGGTTCGGATCTTCGCCGCCCTCGCCCGTGTTCGACTTGCCGCCGATGCGGTTCATGGCCACTGCCAGCGTTGCGTGCGCTTCCGTGCTGATCGAACCGAGCGACATGGCGCCCGTGGCGAAACGCTTGACGATTTCCTTGGCCGGTTCCACTTCGTCGAGCGGGATCGCCTTGGTCGGGTCGAGCTTGAATTCGAACAGGCCGCGCAGGGTCAGGTGACGACGGCTCTGGTCGTTAATGATTTGCGCGTACTCTTTATAGCTGGAGAAATTGTTGCTGCGCGTGGAATGCTGCAGCTTTGCAATCGCGTCCGGCGTCCACATGTGGTCTTCGCCGCGCACGCGGAACGCATACTCGCCGCCCGCGTCGAGCTTATCGACCAGCACGGGATCGTTGCCGAAGGCCAGCGCGTGCAGGCGCAGCGCCTCTTCCGCCACTTCAAACACGCCGATGCCTTCCACGTTCGAGGCCGTGCCCTTGAAGTATTTGTCCACCAGCGACTTGTTCAGGCCGATGGCTTCGAAGATTTGCGCGCCGCAGTACGACATGTAGGTCGAAATGCCCATCTTCGACATGACCTTCATCAAGCCTTTGCCGACCGCCTTCGTGTAGTTATAGATGGCTTTGTCGCCAGACAAGTCGCCGGGCAAGCCGTGCGCCATCTCGGCCAGGGTTTCCATGGCCAGATACGGGTGGACGGCTTCCGCGCCATAGCCGGCCAGCAAGGCGAAGTGGTGCGTTTCGCGGGCCGAACCCGTTTCCACGACGAGGCCGGTTGAGGCCCGTAAACCCTTGCTCACCAGGTGCTGGTGCACGGTGGACGTGGCCAGCAGCGCAGGGATCGCCACCTGGTCGGCGCAAATGGCGCGGTCCGAGACGATCAAAATATTGTGGCCGGATTTCACGGCATCGACGGCTTCCGCGCACAGCGAGGCCAGGCACGCTTCCACGCCTTCCTTGCCCCAGGCCAGCGGGTAGCAAATATCGAGTTCATACGACTTGAACTTGCCGCCCGTGTGGGCGCTGATGTTGCGCAGACGCGCCATGTCGTCAAAGCCCAGCACGGGCTGCGCCACTTCCAGGCGCATCGGCGGGTTGACGTTGTTGGTATCGAGCAAGTTCGGTTTCGGGCCGATGAAGGACACGAGCGACATCACCATCGCTTCGCGGATCGGGTCGATCGGCGGATTCGTCACTTGCGCGAACAATTGCTTGAAGTAGTTATACAGCGGTTTCAGCTTGTTCGACATGACGGCCAGCGGCGAGTCATTGCCCATCGAGCCCGTCGCCTCTTCGCCGGCCAGTGCCATCGGCGCCATGAGGAATTTCAAGTCTTCCTGCGTGTAGCCGAACGCCTGCTGGCGGTCCAGCAACGATGGCTGGGCTTTTTCGCCCTGTGCGCGGTCCTGTTTCGCTTGTCCTTCGGCCAGCTTGATCTCGTCGAGCTTGATGCGCACCGAGTTGATCCACGCCTTGTACGGCTTGGCGTTCGCGTAAGTGTTTTTCAGTTCCTGGTCGTCGATGATGCGACCCGCTTCCAGGTCGATCAGGAACATTTTACCGGGCTGCAAGCGCCATTTCTGGATGATTTTCGACTCGGGAATCGGCAATACGCCCGATTCCGACGCCATCACCACCAGGTCGTCGTCCGTGACGATGTAGCGTGCCGGACGCAAGCCGTTGCGGTCCAGCGTGCCGCCGATATGGCGGCCGTCCGTGAATGCCATGGCGGCGGGGCCGTCCCAAGGTTCCATCATGGCCGCGTGGTATTCATAGAAGGCGCGGCGGTTGTCGTCCATCGTCGTGTGGTTTTCCCACGCTTCCGGAATCATCATCATCATCGCCTGGGCGATCGGATAGCCGGCCATCAGCAGCAGTTCCAGCGCATTGTCGAAGCAGGCCGTGTCGGACTGGCCTTCATAGATCAGCGGGAACAGTTTCTGCAGGTCGTCGCCCAGCACGGCCGACTTCATCACGCCTTCGCGCGCGCGCATCCAGTTGAAGTTGCCTTTCACCGTGTTGATCTCGCCGTTATGGGCGATCAGGCGGTACGGGTGGGCCAGCGGCCATTCGGGGAAGGTATTCGTCGAGAAACGCTGGTGCACCAGGGCCAGGGCCGAGATGCAGCGCGCATCCTGCAAGTCCTTGTAGTACACGCCCACCTGGTCGGCCAGCAGCAAGCCTTTGTAGACGATGGTACGGGCCGACATTGACGGCACGAAGAATTCCTTGCCGTGCAGCAGTTTCAAGGCCTGGATGGCGTGGCCCGACGATTTGCGGATCACATACAGTTTGCGCTCGAGCGCGTCGGTGACCATGATGTCCGGGCCGCGGCCGATGAAGATCTGGCGGATGACCGGTTCCTTGGCGCGCACGGTGGGCGACATCGGCATATCGGTATCGATGGGCACGTTGCGCCAGCCCAGCACGACCTGGCCCTCGATGCGCACGGCGCGTTCGATTTCCTGTTCGCAGGCGATGCGCGACGCGTGTTCCTTCGGCAGGAAGACCATGCCCACGCCGTATTCGCCAGGCGGCGGCAATTCCACGCCCTGCTTGGCCATTTCTTCGCGGTAGTACTGGTCGGGAATCTGGATCAGGATGCCGGCGCCATCGCCCATCAGCGCATCGGCGCCGACGGCGCCCCGGTGATCGAGGTTTTTCAGAATCAGCAAACCCTGTTCGACGATCGAATGGGTCTTGTTGCCCTTGATATGGGCGACGAAACCGACGCCGCAGGCATCGTGTTCATTGGCTGGGTCGTACAGGCCTTGCGCTTTCATGGGCTTCTCCGCTGCATATGACTATCGAAAAACTAGAGTAGTGCAACGCAACAAAAAACTCAACCAGAACAATTAGGGTCGGAGTCGAATTAAATTCGATTACGTCGCTCTAAAAATTTAATAGGGACATAGTCGAAGCCATTTCAATAAAACGTCAGAAAGAAACCATTTTTTGTTTTAAATGCGAATGCTTTTCAATTGGCGTCCGTTGCGGCCGCGACTTTGCGGGGACGGCCCCGCTTGGCGGGCAGTACTTGCCGCTGCATTTTCTGCTCCAGCGCCTGCTTGAAAGCGTCGGAACCAAGCGGCCAGCCCTTCAAAACAGCCTGTTCCACGGTTTTCACCTCGCTGCTGCCCAGTCCCTGCTCGAACAGGCGCAGATAGGCCGCCTCGCGGTCGAACGGCGTGTTGCCCAGCGCCCAGTACAGCGCATGGTCGGTGATGACGGGATCGGGCCGCACACCGGCATGGTGGGCATAGCTGGACCAGCTGTAATCGAGCGCCTGGCCCGCCAACCCCGTTTGCACGGGCACGCATTCCAGGTAACGGCAGCAAGTAAGGAAGAAATTGTCGGGATCGATGACGGAAGTTTTGTAGCGTCCCTGCCACAGCGCCCCTTCACGGCCGTATTTCTGGTTGAAATACGGCACGTAATAGCGCCCCAGCCACTGCATCAGCTGTCCCAGTCCCGTCGCATCGGCTGGCGTCGCCAATAAATGTAGCTGATCTGGCAATAAAACGTAGGCATGGATGGCCACCTTGAACATTTTCGCGCCCGTTTTCAGCCAGGACAGAAATTGGGCATAGTCCGCTGCGTCCTGGAACACGCTCTGGCGGTTGCTGCCGCGCTGGATCACGTAATGGGGCAGTGCGGGAATGATGAGGCGGGGCAAACGGGCCATGGCAAAATCGAAAAGTGAAGGCTAAGGCCTTGATTTTACACACTTGCGAGCGCAGGACGCGACTCTGACCCTGTTTTATTTGAAATGCTGGAAAAAGCGATTGACTCTGTCCCTAAATTGTCCTGCAGGAGACTATGCACCTTCGCAGGCGGCAAGTTGGTAGTCCCAACGACCACCATGATCGAGGCAACTATCAATTTTCCACTCCTTGCGCAGCCAGAGAGCGGCACTGGCCAGTGCAACGATCAACAACAGGCCAGATAGGAATCGCCGTTTCATGCTACTGGCCGCCTCTGGCGGTCAGGACAGGTTAAAACTGGCCGACAGGCTGTAGCCCTCGCCATACGCGCTGCGCAGCGGCAAGTCCTGGCCCAGGCCGGTCTTGGCTTTCTTGCGCAGGCGGTACACGAGCATGTCGACGCGGCGGCCCGCATCGGGATCTTCGCCGCCCATGCCGGCCACGATGACGTCGCGCGGCACGGGGCGGGTATTGATGGTCAGCAGGTGCAGGAAGTTGAATTCCTTTTCCGTCAGGGCGATGACGGCGCCCATCAATTCAAGTTGGCGAGCGCTTACTTTCAAGGTCCACTTGCCCGGCTCGGGCACGGGATCTTGCGGGCCGACGCGGCGGTCGAGCGCCTCGATGTGGGCGGCCAGTTCGGGGAATTTGATCGGCTTGGTCAGATAGTGGTCGGCACCGAGGCGCAAGCCGAGGATGCGGCTGTCGAAGGCGACACGCCCCGTCAGCACCAGCACACCGATCTGCGGATACAGCTGGCGCATGCGGGGGATGACGTTGAAGCCATCCTCATCGGGCAAGCCCAGGTCCAGCACGACCACCCCGACATTGCCATGGCTCAACGCCGTCCACATCCCGCCAGCGGAGCTGGTGATATGCACTTCGTGTTCGAGCTCAACGAGAAACTCCGCCATGTCTTCGGCGTAGTCCAGATTGTCTTCGACGATCAGTATTTTCGTCATTGCAACGCCATTCTTCCATTAGTGAGCTACCGTGGGCAAACCATGCCATTCACTTCTGCACCATGATGGACGGCACAATAGGTTTACGTCAAGGAATTATCACGGTTGCCTTCAGCGGAAGCAACTTTTTTCTAGTCTAGCCAGGAAGCGGCAGCCAAATGCGGAAAATAGCCCCGCCTTCGGGCAGATTATGCCCCTGCAAACTCCCGCCATGCACGTCCACCACGGCGCGCGCCATGTACAGGCCCAGGCCCGCACCGGCATGCGTCGCATCGGTTCCACGGAAACCTTTTTCGAACAGCTGCGCCAGTTCTTCTTCCCGCAAACCGGGCCCCGCATCGCGCACACACAGCGCCACGCCGCCTTCGGGCACCAGCTTGCCCGACACGGTGATGCTGCTGCCCGGTGGGCTGAACTTGACCGCGTTGTCGAGCAGGATTTTCAGGCACAGGGCCATGCCAGGCACGTCGCAACGCAGCCGGGCCGGCAAGTCTTCATCGAGTTCCAGCTGTACGCGGTGGCTGGCCGGCACGGTGGCGGCCGCCTGCTGCAACAAGGCCAGCGGCGCGATGCCGTCGGCCGCTCGTTCGCGGCCGATGGCCGCCATGCGTTCTGGCGACAAATAGTCGTCGATCATGGCCAACAAACGGTCGACGGCCGCCTGGATTTTCACGTAGCGCTTGCGCGTGGCCTCGTCGGCGTCTCGGGATGTCGAGACGAGGCGCTGGATGGCGCCGTCGATGGTGGCCAGCGGCGTGCGGAATTCATGCGACAGCATCGAGGCGAAACGCTTCTGCTCCTTTTCCCGCTCGGCTTCCTGCGCGTGGGCGGCGCTGACGTCGCGCACCGTGCCGACGATGGTGATGCCCCGTTCCCTCGCCGACGCGGGCACGATGGTCGAGCTGATTTCCAGCGCCAGCAGGCGGCCGTCGGCGTGCGGCAATTCCACTTCGCGCAGCAGGGTCAAACGGCTGGTGTCGCCGTCGCGCCAGCGCTGCAGCCGGGCCGGCACGTCCGCCGCCAGGCGTGCCGCGTGTTCACGCAAGGCTGCCTGGTCGTAACCGGTCAGGCGTTGCGCCGCGGGGCTGATGTAGCGTAATTCGAGGGTGGTGGCGTCGAGCAGGAAGGCCGCGTCGCGCCCATGTTCGGCCAGCAGGCGGAACGTCGCTTCGCCGGCGCGCGCGCGCAGCAGGGCGCGGCGCAACTGGACGAAGCGCAGCGCCATGAGGATGACGCCGGCAAGCAGCAGAAGGAAAATGGGCAGCATGCGTTATACCTGGCAAGAAAGAATTGCCAAGTATAAGCGTGCGCTGCCCTTAATCTTCCAGCGGGGCGAAAATCTGCTGCAAGTCTTCCTGCGTGAGGGCCATCTTCTGCGATTCGCCTTCGGCCAGGATCGATTGCGCCAGCTCCGATTTCTTTTGCTGCAGCAGCTGGATTTTTTCTTCCAGGGTGCCCTTCGCAATCAATTTGTAGACGAACACGGGCTTGTCCTGGCCGATACGCCAGGCGCGGTCCGTGGCCTGGTTTTCCGCCGCCGGGTTCCACCACGGATCGTAGTGGATGACCGTGTCGGCCGCCGTCAGGTTCAGGCCCACGCCGCCCGCTTTCAGGCTGATCAGGAAGATGGGCACGGCGCCCTGCTGGAAGGCCGCCACTTGCGCGCCCCGGTCCTTCGTTTCTCCCGTCAGCAGCGCGTACGGAATGTCGCGCGATTCCAGCTCTTCCTCGATCAATTCCAGCATGCTGGTAAATTGCGAGAAGACGAGGATCTTGCGTCCTTCATCGAGCAAGTCTTCCACCATCTGCATCAGGTCGAGCAGCTTGGCCGAACCGGCCGACTGCTTCTTCGCCGGCAAGGATTTCACCAGACGCGGGTCGCAGCAGACCTGGCGCAGTTTCAGCAGCGCTTCGAGGATGACGATCTGGCTGCGCGCCACGCCCTTCTTGTCGATTTCTTCACGGACCTTTTGATCCATCGCAAGACGCACGGTTTCATACAGATCGCGCTGCGGCCCCGTCAATTCCACCTTGCGCACCATTTCCGTCTTCGGCGGGAGCTCTTTGGCCACATTGTCCTTCGTGCGGCGCAGCAGGAAGGGCTTGATGCGGCGGTTCAGCAGCATGCGGCGCAGCGGATCGTCCTGGCGCTCGATCGGGTGGCGGAACTGCGTATTGAAGGTCTTTTCGTCGCCCAGCAAGCCCGGCAGCAAGAAGTGGAATTGCGACCACAGTTCGCCCAGATGATTTTCCAGCGGCGTGCCGGACAGGCACAGGCGGTGGCGCGCGCGCAGCAGGCCCGCGCTTTGCGCCGCCTTGCTGCGCGTATTCTTGATGTAATGCGATTCGTCGAGAATGACCAGGTGGAAATCATGCTCGCGCAAGGTTTCCTCGTCGCGCGGCAACAGCGCGTACGTGGTCAGCACCAGGTCGCACTGGTCGATCTGGTCGAATTGCTGGGCGCGGTCCTTGCCTTGCAGCAGCAACACCTTCAGGCTGGGTGCGAACTTGGCCGCCTCGTCCTGCCAGTTGCCCATCAAGCTCGTCGGTGCGATGACGAGGGCCGGATGCGTAAGGCGGCCTGCTTCCTTTTCCACCAGGATATGCGCCAGCGTTTGCACGGTTTTACCGAGGCCCATGTCATCGGCCAGGATGCCCGCCAGGTCATGGTCGCGCAGGAATTGCATCCACGCCAGGCCGTCGGCCTGGTAATCGCGCAAGGTTGCCTGCAGGCCCGCAGGCGCCGCCACTTTTTGCACGGAACCGAACTGGCTCAGCTTGCGGCCCATGGCGCGCAGCTGTTCGCCGCCCGTCCACTGCATGTCCAGGCCCCGCGCCAGCTCTTCCAGGCGCGCCGCATCGAGCGTCGACATGCGCACGGCACGCTTGATCTTGTCGCTGAAATACAGCTCGCCCAGCGTGTTCAAAATCGGACGCACGCGGCCCCACGGCAGGGCGACGCGCGTGCCGTCCGGCAAGGTTGCCAGCATCTGGTCATCGTCCGCATGTGCTTCGATGACTTTCGGATTGAAATCGTTGGGCGCGTTGCGGATCAGCTGCACCAGCACGGGCAGCAGCGGCACGCGCTCGTGGTTGACGACGATGCCCAGTTCCAGCTCGAACCAGGCGTTGCCGCTGTCCGGATCCTGGTCATCGATTTCCGCGTACCAGTCGCCCACGTCGCTCACGTCGTAGCGGTACTTGGCCGTCTTTTCCACGATCCAGCCCTGCGCCAGCAAGGCGTCGATGCCGGACTCGGCAAAACGCAGCCATTCCGCCTGGGAAGGCAGCAGCAAGGCGCCCTTCAAGCCGCTCAAGGGAGCGGAGCCCGGCTTCTTGAATTGCAGCTCGGCCAGGGTGGCCAGCGCGCGTGCTTCATCGACCGTATTTCTCTGGATAATTTCCGTCACCTCGCCCACTTGCCGCACCACGCGCTGCGACGGGTCGAACGAGACTCTTTCGCCATCGTAGTCGTAGGACAGCACGGCGAAGTCGCTCCAGCGCTGCAGGCTGCCATCGGCCAGCATGGCGCTGTCCAGCAGCAACACCGGTTGCGCCGGCACGTCCTTGCGCAAGCGCTGCGGCAACGGTTGCGGCAGCGGCATCAGATGCTGCAAGCCTTGCGCCAGCAGCAGTTGCGACACGCGCACCTTGTCGTTCGCATTCAGGGGCGGCGCCTGCGCCACCAGCGCCTGCAGGTCGGCCAGGGAAATGTCGGAGCCGCCCTGGTTCAGTTCCAGCACGCCGCACGACAGATTGTCGATGTACCACGGCGGATCGGTGGGCAGCATGTAGTCGATCTGGTCGGCGCCATGGTGCTTCGCGCCTTCCGGCGGGTCCACTTGCCAGCCCAGGCGCATGGTCTTGCCTTCGTCGCGCCAGAACAGGCGGGCGGGACGCACGGGACCTTCCTTCAATGGATACACGAGACCATTGCCGACGTCGGCCCAGGAATTGGCCCACAACAATTTATCCTGCTCTGCCAGCATTTTCAGCAGGGCCGCACCCACCTTGCCCTTCGGCTCCGTGGCGCTGCCCGTCTGCGAATTCTGCCCGCTGCGCATGGCCACGAAGAAACGCACGAGGTCTTCGTCGGCCGGCGTCAAAAACGTGGGCGGCGCCGACAGCAGGGAAAAGATTTCGCTGATGGGGGACGCCGCCGCCACATCGCCGTTCGGCCGCAGCCGCGCCTTGTACAGGCACAGGGCCACGTGGCGGCCGCCGCTGGTGGGCGCCAGCACGTAGATCAGGCGGTGCTGGTTGAGTTTGGGATCGGGCTCGGCAATCGTCAGCACGGCCTTCGGATGGGCGGCAGCCTCCACCCGCTGCAGCCAGGTGGCGACGGCATACGGCAAAGGCGCTCCCGGCGCGCTGGCCGGGGCAACTGGGGTTTCACTGGTTTCTTCGCGGGTAAAATCCATGGGGCGCATTTTTGTGTAAAGGTCGTATCCAAATCGGCAACAGGCAATATTATCCGCCATACAGGCGTTGCTGGCTTGATTCACACACGCTCTTTGAGCAGTTTTAATGCGCGATGCCTAAAAAATAAGTATTTAATACGACACTTGGGGTCCGCTGACGGCAAAAAAGGCCCGTCATAGGCCTTTTTTCGCCGCCTGTGGAGGGCTTATCAGGCCGGCACAGTTTCTTCTTCGGCCACGCTGGCGGCCTCGACTACCGGTGCCGTGCTCGTATCGGCCGGCGTAAAGTTGCGCAAAAACAAGAAGAACTGGCCCATCATCTGCGTCCACAGTTGCAGATTGATATTCAGGTACTCCTTGCTGACGCCGCCGGCGACCAGCACATCCATCTCCAGCACGACGAAATCGCCATGCTGGGCCACGCGGGCAAAACGCTTGCTGCGGTGCCATTCGGCCAGCAAGCCGGCCGGCAAGTCGCCGCCCTGCACGCGCAGCGGGCAGCTCAGGGTCAGGTCCGCGTACTGGCCAGGCGCGGCTTCATTACCCCACAGCACCTGGAAACCGATGCCATGGCTGGCGCTGTGCAGGCGCACGACACCGTCGTGTTCGATGCTGGTGACGGCGCAGCCGGCCGCCTTGATGGCCTCGGCCGTTTGTTCCGCATTCAGGGTGGTCAGCAAGCTAGTCGTGTTTTCCATCGTCATTCCATTCATTTCAAAAAGTAAAAATTATTGGGGTGCCGGCGCGGGCGCGGCCGGCGTTGCTGCCGCTTCGGTTTGACGCGCATCAAAGCGGCCCTGGTACAGCTGGTCGCCGTACTGCTGCGCGATTTGCTCGAGTTTCACCCGGCTTTGCGCGGCGAACGGCTGGCGCGCTTTCATGACGTCCAGCACGTCCAGGCTTTCATACGCTTGCAGGATCTCTTTCCCGGCCGCATACAGCTGGGCATTCTTGCTTTCGCAGCGCGCCAGGGCACTGCGCTGCACCGCCACTTCGCCGTCCAGGCGCGCCCGCTCCGCTTCGATCTGCTTGCCCGTGGCGGCCAGCCGTTCGCCGGCCTGGCGGTACTGCGCCAAATTCGCGGTTGCCTCCTGTGCGGCGGCGGCGCTGCGCTGCTGCTCGGCGGCCAGTTTTTCCCGCTGCGCGCGTTCCTGCGCCAGCTGCGACTGGCTGCGCGCCAGCTCCTTTTTCACGCCATCGCTGGCAGGCGCCGCGGCGGCGGCGGGCGCCGCCTTGGCGGCCGGCACGCCCTTGGCTTTCAGCGCTTCCAGTTCGCCGCGCGTCTGCTGCAGCTGCGCCGTGACATTGCGCAACTCGGCGCGCAAACGCTCTTCCATGCTTTGCCCCTTCTGTCCCTGCGCCTGGGCGGTGCCGGCGGCCAGCAAGCTCAACAGCAATAAAGGCAGGCGCATTTTGTTGGATATCAACATCATGGCTCCTTAAAAACGCGCGTTCAATTCGATTTGCAGGGTGTCGATCGACAGTGCCGAACCGAACACTTCGCGGCTCGACGTCCAGCGGCCGTTCAGCCAGGTATTCTTGTCGAGCGCATACGCGCCACCGAGGTAGTAGCCGCGCGCATTCGTGCCGCCCAGATGGAAGGTGGAATCGTTGTAGGCGTCAGGCAAGGCGTCCGGTTCGATGCGCTTGTAACCAAGCAGCACGTTCCAGTCGCCGCGCGCCGCCGGGCTGGCCTTGCCCAGGGTCGCCTGCAGCATGTAGGCATTGCCGCCGCTCTTGAAATCGGCTTGCGAGACGCCGCCCGTGCCGCCGAAGTTATTCATGATGCCGCCCTTGGCGCGCGCCCACATTTCATTCTTGTCGTAGGCCATGTTGCGCACATAGTCGCCTTCGATGCGCAAGTCCGTGCCGCCCGCGACCTTGCTATCCCAGCGCGCATTCAGGTTGGCCAGGCGGAATTTCGACGCCAGGCCCACGAATTGCGGCTGCGGCGTGTTGGCCGGATCGAGCGGATTCAGGGCGATATTGCGCAGCAACATCAAGCTATTGCCCTTTTGCATACTCGATGGACGCGACCAGTCCGTGCTGCAGCCATCGGCGCCCGCATACAGCGCGCACGGCTGCGAATACTCGCCGCTGATGTTGCGGAAGTTGTAATAGGCCAAGGCGCCACGCAATTGGTGGTCGCTATTGATCTTCCACGACGCGCCCACTTGCGCGCCGAGCAGCCATTTGTTTTCGCTCGACATTTTTGCCTGGCTGCGGCTAGGCGCATTGTCGGACGAATACTCGAGCGGAATCAGGCCCAGGGTGCCGAACACGGTGACGTCCTTGCTCTCACCGACCGGCTGCTGCACCTTGGCGGCGATGCCGTCGAAATTGAGTTCGCTGGAAAACAGTTCGTCGCCGGACACGAATGGATTGTCGAAGCGGCCCGCCGTCAGTTTCAGCCACGAAGCGGGCTGGTAGGACAGCCAGGCCTGGTCCAGCCAGATGTTCTTCTTGCCCAGGCCGCCACCGAGAGTTTGCGTGGTCGATACCGGGCTGTCGTCATTGCCGCTGGCCAGGCGGATGCCCGCTTGCGTGGTATCAGAAATGTCGGCCAGGATACCGAGGCGGGCACGGGCGCGCAGCAAGTGCTTGCGGTCTTCGCGCGTGTTCAGCAACGCCGGCAGGGCCAGGTTGCTGTTCGAATTGACGTCGTAGCCGCTGCCGCTGTTGAGCGAGCGCCAGTCGATCTCGATATTGCTGTTGGCCATGTCGTAATAGCGCGATTCGTAGCGCGCGCGCACGTCGCCTTCCAGGCGGATGCGCTTGGTCCAGGCCGGCGTTTCATTCGGCGCCGCCCAGCCGCCCGCTTTTGCTTCGGCCATGACCTGGCCCTTGATCTCGTCGCGGATCTGCTCGCGCACGGTTTGCGAAATATACGGCACGCGCACGTCGCCAGGCTGCACCTGCGCCAGGGCGGCCGGTGCGGCGGCCGGACGGGCTTGCGCCGCGGCCAGCGCTTCGCTCTGCGCCTGCGCCAGCAAGGCTTCGCCGGCATCCTTGTTCAGGGCGCCGCTCTGGATCAGGCCGCGGATCAGCTTGACCATGGTGCTGTCGGCCGGTGCCTGCGCTTGTACCGCGCCCGCAGCCACGCTCAGGGCGAAAGCGGCCAGCGCCAGCGGAAGACGGCGCGCACGCTGTGGGGGAGAAAATAAGGAATTCATTGCTTCTTTCGGGAAAAATTAAAATGAATGTCGTAAAGAACGCCTGACAAAACCGTCGCGAGCGGCAGTGAGTTGTGGCTGAGAAGCGCAGCTGTGCGCATGCACAGTGAGCATCGCAGGCCGCAAATCACAACGCGCAGCAGGTTTGGTCGGGTGTTCACGGCCTGCGGCCTTTAATGGATACGCGGGCCGGGAAACGCAGGGATGCCGGCGGCCGCTCATCGGCGCGGAAGTCGCGCACCATGGCCAGCACCTGCTCATCCGTCTGCGCATTGCCCGTGCCTTGCACCAGCTGCACTTTCGTCGCCCTGCCTTCCGTATCGAGCCACAGGTCGACGCGGATATCGCTGAACGCCAGCTGGCGCGTGCGCGGGTCGCGGGCGAACGCCAGCTGCAGCGCGTTGGCGACATAGCGGCCATACGATCCCGCGCCGAGTCCGCCGCCACCGCCACTACCGCTCATGCCGCCGCCGCGCCCGGCCTGGATGCCGAACGCGTCGCTGCCGGCCTGCGCCGCGCCGTCGATGGTGACGGGGTCGCCCTTGTCCGGCGACGGGCTTTCCGGCGCGTCATCCATGGGCTTGTCGGCAGGCGTCGGTTCCGGCTCGGACACTTCCGGCACCACCTTGTCCGGTGTCGGTTCCGGCAATTTTTCCGGTTCCGGCGGCGGCGGTGGCGGCGGTGGCAGCATCAGCATCGGCGGCGCCGCGACTTCGCGCTTGGTGGCCGCCGTATCGGACAGCAAATACCAGACCAGCGCGGCCAGCGCAGCGGCCAGCAGCGCGCCGCCGGCCACGCCGCCCCAGCGGCGCCACCACTGCGCCGCGCCCGACGATTCCGAGCCGGCCATCTTCATCATGTCGTCACGCTTCACCTTGCGCTCCTCATGCCGGCTTGCCGGTCACCAGGCCCACCTGGTTCAGGTCGATGCGGCGCAGCAGGTCAAGCACTTCGACCACCTTCGCGTATTGCACGGCGGCGTCGCCGCGCACGATCACGGGGAAGTCGGGCGTCAGCGCCTTTTCCGTGCGCAAGCGCTCTTCCAGCTCGGGCAGGGTGACGGGATAGGCGTCGAGGAAGACCTGGCCCGCGTTGTCGATGGTGATGGCCTTGGTCTTCGGTTTTTCCAGCGCCATGGCCGAGCTGGCCTTGGGCAGGTCGACCTTGATGCCGGGGATGCTGGCGTTGCTGGTCAAAATGAAGATCACCAGCACCACCAGCAGCACGTCGACGAAGGGCGTGATGTTGATGCCGCCGCTACGCTTGCGGGGGGTAAACTTGGCGGAGGTGGCCATGGTTATGCGCCCCTCACGCCTGATGCAGCGCGGGACGCATCTGGCGTCCGTCGCCCTGCTCTTCCGCCAGACGCGTGGCGAATTCATCGACGAAGACGGCCATATCGGCAACGATGGCGTCCGAACGCGAGGACAGCCAGTTGTAGCCGAACAGCGCGGGAATCGCCACGCCCAGGCCGGCAGCCGTACACAGCAGCGCTGCCGCCATGCCCGGGGCCACCGAGTTGATGTCCACGGCGCCCGCCATGGCCGCCACGACGAACACCAGCATGATGCCGATCACGGTACCGAACAGGCCGACATACGGCGCGCCTTCGATGGTGGTCGAGAGCCAGATCATGCGTTTCGACATGCGCTCGCTTTCGCGCACCATCACGCCATCCATGGCGGCGCGGATGGCGCCGATGGTCGCGTTCGACACGGCGTTCAAGTCGTAGCCGCGGTCGTGGCGGCGGCGCATCTCGTCGATGGCCACGTCATACAGACGCCACAGCGAGGAATCCGTCTTCACGGAAGCGCTCAGCTTGCCGTTGCGCGCCAGGTGATCGAGCGGCGCGCCGGCCGCTTCGTGGAACGACTGCATGAACTGGGCATTGGCGCGCGAGATGGCGCCATAGCTGCGGCCCTTGCCGATCATGATGATCCACGACAAGACCATCATCAGGCCCAGCACGCCGACGACGATCCACGCGTCGAGCGGCATGGCGGCGATGATGAAACCGAAATGGCTTTTGCCCGCCTGTTGTTCATCGGCGCCAAACACGGCCAGGCGCGATTCGGAGCCTTGCGAGACGGCGTCGGCCAGCAGCAGGGCGTCGGGACGGGCCGTGCGCGACAGGCGCAGCTCGTCGATGGCGCCCGTGAAGTTGGCCAGTGCGGCGCCACCGGCGACCGGCGGCGCGTCGGTACCCACCGAGGCGGCCGTGCTGAATGCCGGCAGGGCGGTGGCCAGCGAGACGGCCGGACGGCCGCCCACGTACAGGGCCACATTGTTCTTGTCGGCCTTGACGGCCAGGTGCGACCATTGCGCGGCCTGGATAGGCTGGCCCGGCTTGCTGCGCTGGCCATTGACCTGCACGAAGGGCACGCCCTGGTCCACGCCGATCAGCAATTCATTGGCGCCGTCGCGGCGCGCATACAGCACTTGCTGGGCGCCCAGGCTGTCCGGACGCACCCAGGCGGAAAAGGTGAACGGCGCGCCGGCGGCCAGCGCCAGCGATGGCGAGGCGGGCAGCATCAATGGCGTGGTGCCCAGGCGGGCGCCGGCGCCGATGACGGAACCGTCGAGCGCCGGCACGGCCGTCTGGGCATGGTTGCCGTAGGCGGTGCTGTCGCGCGAGGGCACGCCCGGTTCGCTGAAGTGATATACGAGGCTGTAGTCGGGGTCAAACGTACGCTGGCCGTTGCCGGAAGCGGGCGCCTTCGGATTGCCGTAGTACATCCACAGCTGCTGCGGCGTACCGGCCGTCAGGGCCGGCACGTCGACCCAGATCAGGGCGATGCCCAAGAGCGGATTGAATTGCTCGATCTGGTGGTTCAGCACCGTTTTATCGTCGCCCGCCACGAAGCGCAGGTCGGCGCCGTTATCGCTGACGCCTTCGAAGTTGAAGTTACCCGAATGCAAGCGCAGCAGCACGGGGATGCGGCCGGGATCGCCGCCCACGGCGCCCGCCTTCGGGCCGGCGTCGACGGTGACGGGTTTGCGGTAAGCCCAGTCGGGCTGCCACCAGGCATGCGCCAGGCCGGGAACGAGCGTGCCCAGGATCGTGAGCAGAAAAAGAAAACGTTGCATGACAGTGATTCTCCGAAGAAAAGTCTAAAAAAGTGCAGTGCTGTTGAGCTGGCCCGTCAGTAGCTGGCCGACAGGTTGAAATTGATGCGGCGCACGTGTTTGTGCGTGCGCGGGCCATCGCGCAGCGGATACGAAAAGTCGATGCGGCCATTCAGGTAGCGCAGGAACTGGAAGCTGCTGCCCACGCCCACGGAGGCCAGGCCGAACAGGTCTTTCTGCTCGATCATCGGATCGCGCAGGCGCAGGCGCGCGCCATCGGCAAAAGCGAACAGGCGCCAATTTTCCAGGCGGCTGAAATACGTCAGCTGGGGCGTGCGCCATTCGACCGTGCCGGACACGCCGTAATCGCCCGTCGCTTCGGCCGACAGGTAGCCGCGCACGGAATTGGCGCCGCCAGCCGCCATCTGCTCGCCCGACACGAGCGCCGCATCGGCCAGCTGGCCCGCCAGCTTGCCGTACAGCTGCGCGCCACTGCCCAGGGTATAGGTGGCGTTGGCGTCGCCCTTCAGGACGAGGAAGCTGGGCGAGGCCTTGTAGCGCTTGTTGTCGTAGGCGGCGCTGTCGCTGCCGTAGCCAAACGAAGCGCGCGTGCCGGCCACCAGCGACAGGCCGAGGCCATACGTCGCCGCCTCCGTCTGCGCAAAGCCGTTATACGACACGCTCAGGGGCACGTACTTGAGCGGAATATTGCTGCCCGTGCCATTGAGCTTGAGCGCTTCCTGGTTATCCTTGAAATCGATGCCGGCAGAAAAACTGTGCCACCAGATGCCGCTGTTGGGCACCGTGTAGTTGACTTTCATGCCCAGCGCATGGCCCTTGCCCAGCACGCTGGTGCCGCCCGTGCTGGCCACGTTGCTGTTCGACTGGTAGCCGGTCGCTTCCACGCTCCATCCCTGCGTGCCGATCGGCGCCACGTACGAGGCGGACCACACCTTGGTCTGGTTCAGGTCGCCCGGCGTGCCGAAAAAGCTGATGGTGGCGCTATGCCCGAGCTGCCACAGATTGTCGTGGCCGACCGACATGCTGGTACGCAATTTCTTCGTATCGGCGCTGTAATCGTTGTTCAAGCCCACGCTGGCGCGCCACGGGCTGCTGTCGTCCACTTTCAGGTCCACGTCCATGGTGCCGGGCAGGCTGCCCTGCTTGACCAGCGGCATCACCTGGCGCTTGGGACCGCGGTTCAGGGCCGTCAGTTCCACTTGCGCCTGCGTAAAGTCGGGCACCGTGCCTTCCGTCAGGGCCGGCACTTGCTGGCGCACGTCGAGCGGCGAGTTGTATTGCGCGCCGACCACGCGCAAGCGCCCCACCTTCGTTTCGCTCACCTGCAGCACCACCACGCCCTGCTCCACCTGCTGCTCCGGCAAGTCCACGTAGACGGACTGGTAGCCCCGGGCTTGATATGCAGCAACGAGGGCGTCACGCGCCCCTTCCACGTCCTTCAAAGTGCGGCCCGGCCCCAGGAAGGGCGTGACCGCCTCTTCGATGGCGCGGGCGTCGAGCACGGTATTGCCGCGCACCAGGTATTCCTCGATCGTCACTTGCCGTTCCGGCGCGGCCACGGGGGCCGCCGCCGGCACCGCATCCTGCGCGCGCGCCATGCCGGGCAGCGCCAGCATGGCCAGGCACAGCATCGTCAAGGCGGTTGCAGGCGCCGCTGGCGGCACGCCCCTGCCCTTGGTTGTCATTTCACGCATCTTCCATTCACCTTAAAATCAAACGGTTGCCCTGTGTTGCGGCGCTGGGCCGGCGTTTTTTTGTTGCTGATGTTCATCTACTGATGCCTAGACAGCCGCCGCGCGCGGCGACTGCCGAATGTCATCAAATGTTCATAAAACTCACGGTTGCAGTCCGCGCCGCTCGTTCGGCGTGAGCGCCTGCAGCTGCGGCGCCGTCAACGGTCCCGCGCCCAGCACCTGCACCACGCCGGCCGGCTGGTAGCTGGACGCGTGCGGCTCGCCGCCCTGCTGCTTGCCGGTGCCGCCCTCATCCGCCTGCTCGTTGCCAAAACCCAACACTTTCACGGTGAACAACGATGGCTGCGCCTGGCGCGTGGCGGCCCGTTCGCGCTGCAGCACGTCCTGCGCCGCCGTCACGGCCTGTGTCGCGGCCGCGCTGGCATTGCTCAGTGCTCCCACGTTCACCGAGGCGACGGTTGGCACGCCCGTGGACTTGCCCTGCACCTGGATGTTTTCCGCATTCACCACCTGCAGGGCGGCCAGGTTGACGTTGCCCGAGACGCGGATGCCCGCCTCGCCCGCATCGATGCTGCCCAGCGGGGCGATCAGGTCGATGTCGCCGGGCGGCACCTCCGGGATCGGATTGAGCGTGGCGATGCCGGCGCCCGTCGTCGGCGTGCTCGGCGACAGGCTGACGAGGCCGATGCTGTCGTACGCGCGGCGCTGCGGCGTGTAGACGACGGTGGACTTGGTGCCGCGGCCCGCGTTGATGTCGCCCGTGGCCGACCAGGCCAGGATGTTGCCGCCGAAGGTAGTAAAGATGCGGCTCTGGCCCAGCAGGATGCTGTCTTTCGCATACATCTGGATGTCGCCCTTTCCCTGCGTCAGCACGCCCGAGCCTTCGCCCGGCGCATAGCCGCCGTCGACGCCGATCAGCGCGCGGCCGCCCGGCACCGTGATGCCGATGTCGCCGCCGAAATCCGTGTGGATGCCGGCATCATTGACGGTCACGTAAGGCACGTTGTAGTCGGGACGGCCCGCCTCGGCCCATTCCTGCGGGCTCAGGTAGCGCACGCCCGCGACGGGACGCTTGGTGAACACGCCGCCATATCCGCTGACGGTGTACAGCGCGCTGCTGAACATCGTCAGATCGCCCTGGTACTCGATCTTCTTGCCCGCCTTGTCCTGCGCCGGGAAGAGGGTGGCGATGGCTTCGCGGCCGCGCAGATAGCTGCCGCGGCGCGCGCCGTCCGCATCGTTGTACTCGCGTCCGGCCGCCTTCAGCTCGGCAAAGTAGACATTGCTCAGGTACACCTGCTGCTGTTCCTTCGGCAAGGCGGCAAAGAAGCTGCGCGCATCGGTGGCCGGGTCGTAGCGGATGCCCAGGCCGCTGTCGCCGCCAAAGCGCGTCGTCAGCCAGTTCACCAGGTGCAGCTGGCTGACCTGCGCGTATTCGCGCGCCAGGTCGCGCCGCACGCCGCCCGTCTGCTGGCCGGCTTTCTCCAGCTCGGCCTGCTTCGTGCCGAGGAAGGCGGCAGCGCCCGCCTCGTCGCCGCTGTAGGCAAACTGGCCGCGCAGCCAGTCGGCCAGGGTCAGCTTGCCGCCGTAGACATACACGGCGCTGCCGGCCTGGTCGGCCAGCGGCTTGCTTGGGTCGGCCAGCTTGGCCGGGTCCAGGTAGCGCGCCGCGAAGGCCGCATAGTCGGGACCGTTGCGGCCCACGCCGGCGGCCACGCTGATGCCGGCGCCATCGCCGCGCTTGTCCTGGCCGACATTGACGATGGAGCCGAGGCTGCGCAATTCCGCCTTGTCGGCCATGTACAGGTCGCGCCCGGCGCTCACATTGAGCTGGCCCGGCCCCGCCACATAGAAGGTGCTGTAGCGGATGTCGCGCCCGGCGCTGACGACGGAAACGTCATCGGCATGGCGGTGCACGAACAGATTGCCGCGCGCCGACGAGCTGCCGAAGACGACCGGCTTTTCCGGCAGCTCGGGACTGTTGGCAAAGGGCTGGCCGGTCCATCCCGCCGCGCCGTCCGGCACGCTCTCGACCGTTCCCAGCGGCGTGCCGGAGTTGACGATGTCGCGTCCGGCGCGCACGGCCACGGCGCCGCCGCCCTCGTACCACAGGCCCAGCGGGCCCGTTTCGCCCTTCAGCTTCGCCCGGTACACGATGCCGCCCGTGCGCAGGCCGACGATGTCGCCGTTGTTGGCATAGAAGTGCGCAGGCATCTGGCCTGCCGGCACATAGTCGGAAACCGTCGGCGGCGTCATGCTGAACAGCGGATACACTTGCTGATTGGCATCGCTGGCGCCATTCGACGTCGTACCAAACCATTTCAATGGCCCCGGCGCCAGCGCATCGGCGCTGACGTTATGCAGCGGCAGCAGGCCGAACCAGACCTTGTCCAGTGCGCCGACGAAGCCCGGATTGAATGGATTCGGCAGCAGGCGCGGGTCGGCGCCCGATGGCGTGATCGGATAACCGGCCGCATGGATGGAGTCGGCGGCCAGCATTTCCAGCTGCCCCGTGCCCGTCCTGACAAATTGCGGCGCCACTGGCGACGGCGCCAGGATCACGCCGTTTTGCGGCATGTCCACCTTGCCGCCATCACCCAGCCTGCCCAGGCTGGCATTGCCGTAGTACAAGCTGCCGCTGGCGGCCACGGCGCGCAGCACGGACGGCATGACGAAGCGCCCGTCCGTCGGCGCGTGGTTGTCGCCGGCCATCGCATTGATCCAGGACGAGGTGGGCGTCAGGTTGCCGCCCGCGCTGAACAGGTCGATGGCCGTGGCCGGCGTCCACAGCGAGAACCAGCTCCAGCCTTCGCCCGTGCGCTCCACGCCCTGGTAGCTGAACGGCGAACCATAGCCCAGTTGCTTCACGCGGCCCGCATCGGCCACGCCGCCCAGCACCACGTCGCCGCGCGCATCAATGCGCACGCCGCTGTCGCCCGGCACCAGGATGGGCCCGCCGCTGGCGATCGCCGTGCCCGCCGTGTAGGTTTCGTACGGCCGCGATTCCGTCGGATCGGCGCGGTCGAAGCGCAATTCGATGCCGCCCACGGCGCCCGCCTCCAGGCGCAGCGCGCCGCGCAGGTTGGTGAAGGTGCTGTTGAGCGTGGGGTACTGGCGCTCGAAGCGCGTATCGGCATTCGCGAAGTCGCCGTTGCGGTCGAAGCTGCGCACCTCGGCCACGGGGTTCAGCCCGCCGCCGATGCGGATATCGAGGTCGCCGCCGCCCGTCAGCAGCAGCTTGCCGTCCGGCGTCACCCTGCCCGTGCTGCCCACGGCCACGTTCAGGCCCTGGCTGCGCGGCGCGAACTCGCCGCCCGGATCGGCGCGCGAGGCCAGCATGCCGGCGTCGCCGCCCGCCTGCAGCAGCAGATTGCCGCCGCCCAGGGTGCCGATGCCCGTAAAGCCCGACAGCCCCGGCAAGCCCGAGAACAGGTCGACGCCTTCGGGACGCGCGACATAGGTGCCGAAATTGATCCACCATGCCGTCGGCACGCCGCCCCCCGTGCTGCCGCTGCCCTGGCGCCACAGCCAGGTGCCGATGTCGCTGGTGTCCTGCTGCGCGCGCAGCCAGCCGATGGCATCCTCGCGGCGTTGCGTGGAGGTGCCCAGCGTATCGCCCTTGACGTCGCCCTGGGCGCGCAGC
The DNA here is from genome assembly GCF_046113285.1 of Janthinobacterium aestuarii. NCBI lineage: Bacteria > Pseudomonadati > Pseudomonadota > Betaproteobacteria > Burkholderiales > Oxalobacteraceae > Janthinobacterium > Janthinobacterium aestuarii. The sequence continues at coordinate 163,970 of NZ_CP142524.1, read as the reverse complement.
AGCAGATTGCCGCCGTGCTCGGGATACCAGGCGCGGTACAGGCTCTGGCTGCCGCCATCGACAAACGGCGTAAAGTCCGTGCCCAGCGCACCGAGCAGCTGGCCCTTGGCGTTCAGGCCGCGCGGCAGGTTGAACAGATCCTTGCCATTGACCAGCGGCGAGGCCGACTGCGTGCCCGCCGTGTAGACGCCATACAGCGAACGCATGTCGAAGTCGCCCGCGGCGAGCAAATCGAGGTCGCCCGTGCCCGTGCGCAGCACGCTGAACAGGGGCTGGCGCGCCGGCTCCACGCTGATCACCTCAACGGGGGGCGTGCCCTCCTCCACCTTGATCACCAAGTGCGCAAAGTACTCCAGCATGATTTCCTCGTTGCCAAAGTCTTCGATATTGACGGCGCCCGGTGGGTAGCCCTCGGCGATGGCCGCTTCGCTGTAGATATATTTGGCCGGCGAACCCGTGCCCGGCACGATGGAAGTCACCGCGCCCAAGCCGTAATGCGCATCGGCCAGCATCAGATGGGCGTCCTTCGCATGCGGCTTCAACGCGCGCGTGTCGGCCGCCGCCGTATCGGCGCCACCCACCAGGCGCAGCGACCACGCTTGCGAACCCTGGGCCAGCATGGGCGCCAGCGCCAGGTTGCGGCCCTGGCTTCCGCTGCCATCCGCGCTGCGCAGCGACACCATGGTGACGTCGCCCGGCAGCCTGACCACGGTGCCGGCGGGCAGCACGCTGCCCTTGTCCAGCGCCAGCGCCGAGGCCAGCACCACGCCATTGACGGCATTCGTGCCATCGGCCACGTCCCACGGCCGGCCTTCCGGGAAAGGCAGGGCCACGTTCGCCGGCCACACCATGGCCGCCACCTTGGCCGCGCCAGGCAGGCGCAGGCCGGCATCGAGCTGCATGCCGCTCGATAAGGTCAGCGCCTTCGGCAAGACCGTGCCGGCCGCGTACAGCACGCTGCCGTCGGCATTGCGCACGGCGCCGCCCAGCACGCTGCCTGCAGGCAAGTTCAGCTCCGCCGTCAAGGTGGCGCGCGCCGCCAGCAAGGTACCGCTGCGCAACTCCATGGCTTTCATCGGCACGGCGAAATTGACGCTCGTGCCCGATTTGAAATAGGTGTTTTCGGCCAGGGTCACCAGGCCCGCTTGTGGCACGACGACCTCGCCGCCCCACGGCAGCCGGCCTTTCACCAGTTGCCAGCCCTTGTCATCGATCGTGACGGGCAGGACGCTGGTATCGAAACCATCGGTGATGCTGCCAAAGACGCTGAGCTTGCCGCCGGCGCGCAGCACCAGCGCACCGGCCTCGCCAGAGCCGTACACGCCGCTCAGGCGCGCCAGCGGATTGACGCCGTCGTAGCGGTGGCCGGACAGGTCGATGTCGCCATCGATATGCAGGTCGCCGCCCGGCGTGGCGCTGACGATCTCGACGCCAGGGCGCAAATGGAAAGCATTGGCGTCGCCGCGCAAGCCGCGCAGCTTGTTGTTCATCAAGTTGCCGTTCGCCAGCGCATTGGCCATGAAGGCCTGGCTGTCCCCGTGTTTCTCGTTCAGGTAAGCCTGGTTGATGCCCTGGTAGCTGCGGCCGTCCGCATCCTTGCCCGTGCCCGCTGGCGCATCCTTGTATTGCCAGAAGGCATTGACGTTGATCGTGCGCGCGCCGGCGATGTTCAGCGCGCCGGCCGCGTCGATGTCGATGTCGTCGCCCGTGGCGCCGCCCAGGCGGCGCGCGTTCAGGTCGATGCTGCCGTAGTTGCCGCCCTTGTCACCGCTGCGCAGGTCGAAACGCGCGCCGTTTTCCAGGGTCAGGCGGCCGCCAGGCGCGGCCAGTTCGATCACGGCGCGGTTCGGCGCCTCGATCACCTGGCCATAGCTGTCCGTGCGCAGCACCGTGCCGTGCGCATCGAGCACGGCGCCGGATTGGATGGTCACGCCGTCGCGGCCGGCCAGGCGGATGCTGCCCACCTGTTCGCCGCTGGCGTCGATGCGGCCGTTCACCGTCAGGCTGCCGCCATCGACGGAGACGCTCACTTCGCGCGCCTTGAGCTCGTCGCCGATGGCCAGATTGCCCTGTTTGAGCTGGAAGCCGCGGCTGCCGAATACCTTGCCCGTGTTCAGGCGCTGGTTCAGGCCGGCGAAATCGCCGACATGCTGGGCGCGCAGCTCCAGGCCGCCCGCCGCGTAGGCTACCTGAGTGCCGCCCGCGTCATAGCTGCCGCTGGCGCCGCCCAGCAGGCTGCCGCGCAAGTCGGCCGTGCCGGCCGCCTCGCCCGTGGCGATTACGCTGAGCTTGCCGGCGCGGTTGTTCACGGCCGACACGTCGATCACGGAAGCGGCCGCCTGACGCACATCGCCCTCGCGGCTGTCGAGGATCACGTCGCCGCCCCAGCTGTACTTGCTGGTGTCGTAGAAATCGATCTTGCGGCCAGCCAGGTCCAGCTTGGCCTTGTCACCCAGCAATACATCGCGCTCGGCCGACAGGGTCAATTTTCCGCTCGGCAAGATCACCGCCGTATCCACGCTGACGCTGTTGCCGCTGAGGGCCACTTCGGCGCCCAGGGCACCGGCCAGCGCCGCATTCGTCGGCGTGGCGGCGGCGGCACCGGCCGGTGTGCTCACCTTGACGGCGCCGCCCGCCGTGATGCGGTTGACGGAGCCGGCCGCGCCCGTCAACAGCGGCGTGTTGATCAGCAAATCGCCGCCGCTGTAGCGGTAGCCATTGGTGGCCGTATCCCACGCGCTTTGCGACTGGTAGACGGACAGGCTGCCCTTGTTGTTGGCCGTCAGCTGTTCGCTGGCATTCAGTGCCACCTGGCCGAAGCCCAGCACCAGACGGTCCAGCTTGTGGATGGTGTCGGGACGGCTGTCCGGCGTGAAGCCGAATTCGATGCGCCTGGCGTCGACCTGCAGGCGGCCGCTGCCCGTGCCGGGGCCATTGGCGACGACGGCGCCGGGCGCATTCGTCGCGCCCTGCCACACGAGGGTGTCCGTATGGATGCGCGCCAGCGCGTCGGTGCCGCCATAGCCGTAGATGGCAGGCGTGTTGAGCACCAGGCGCGACAGCGACGACTTGCCCGTGGCCGCATCGATGGTCGACAGCTGCGACGAATCATAGAAATTGAAGGAATTGCGCGCCGTCAAACCCAGGTTTTCCAGCGCCGGTGCGCCCGTGCTGGTGTCGCCGCGCAGCAGGCGGTCGAGCACGCCCTGGTTCAGCGCCAGGCCGTCCGGCAAGGCGCCGCGCGCGCTGGCGTCGGCCAGCGACGCCTCGCTGCCGACATTGATCGACCCCATCGCCAGCACCAGGTTGCGCGTGCCGTAGCGCACGTTGTCGCGCAGGGTAAACGCGCGCTCCGTCACGGCGGCGATGGTGCCCTCGGAATACAGCGAGGTGCTGCCGCCGCAGGCGCCGCCCGCCTTCGCACACGCGCCGATATCGATGATGCCGGGACCATACGATTCGGACGACGGCGGCGCGGCCGGCAGCATGTCCAGCCAGCCGTTCGAAACGGCCAGCACGCTGCCCATCGGTTCGTACACATAGCCGTCGCGGGAATCCCAGGCCGCCTTGCCGCGGCCCAGCGTATTGATGCCGGAACCCTGCTCCAGGATGATGCCGTCGTCTTTTCTCGCCGTCACCAGAAACACTTCGGCCGCCTTCAGCACGGCGCCGTCGCGCAGCACGATGCCGCCCGCCGATTCCTTGATGGCGGCAATATTGGCGCGCTGGTTGCTGCCCGTGCCAAAGTCGCTGTAGGTCACGCGCGGCAAGCCGCCGATGCCCACGCGCTGGGCGCCGAAGGCATTGATCTGTGACGCATGCACGGAGACGCCATTGAAATCGGCCAGCGGCGCCGTGCCGTCGGCCAGCACCTCGTAGCGCGTCGACGCATGATTGCCCGTGCCCAGCAGCAGGGAGCCGCCGAAGCCGCCCTCGGCCGGCGCGTACAGGGCGCTGCCATCCATTATCAACGGCGTATGGTTGTCCTTGACGCTGTGCACGGACGGGGCGATCAGCTGCACGCGCACGCCCTTGGCATCGCGCTCCAGCGCGGCGCGCGGCACGCCGTCGCGCGTAGCCTGCGCCACTGCGAAGGCGGCATAGCCCGTCTCGTTGTATTGGGAATAGGTGCGCAGCACGTCGGCCGGCGTGAGGATGGCCTGGCGCGCCACCACGTCGCGGATCGCCGTGCCGGCCACGCCCGTCTGCGCCGCCGTCGCATACGAGCCATTGCGCATGGCCACCGTGCCGCCCGCCTCGACGGCGCCGGCCAGGCCATTCAGTTCCACGCGGAACGCACCAGGCAGCAGGGCGAAATTCGAGGGCAGCAGGGTGTAGGTGCCGGCCGCCAGGCCGGGCACGCCCGCGCCGATAGTGATCTGACGTCCCACGGCGGGCTTGCCCGCGCCTTGCTCGGCCGTCAAAGGCGCCACGTCCGGCTGCACGCCGGGAAGGATGGCGTACACGGGGTTGGTGTTCAGGCCGGGCAAGGTAAAACCGCCATTCGGCTTCATCTGTACCAGCGGATTGAGGCGCGCGTCGGTGGAACCGCCGCGTCCGGCCAGGAAGGCCGCGCCCGTCAAGGTGCCGCCGCCCGACATGTCGAGCACGGCGCCTTGCTGCACGTCGATGGCGGCGCCCGTCAAGGCGATCTCCGGGCCGTTGCCCACGCCCTTGAAGACGACATCGTTGCCGTCATACAGGTAGCTCAAGCCATCGAGCGTGCCGCCGTAGGGCATCGTCAAGCCTTTCGCGCTGACCGAGGTCAGGCTGCCAGGCAACAGATTGACGCGGCCCGTATTGGCTTCAAAGCCTTCGGCGCCCAGGTTGATCTGGCCCAGCGGCGCGCGCAGCACGCCATGCTGGTTGATGGTGGGCGCAACCAGGCTCAGGGTGCCGAACACGGAGAACGGCTGGTTCGGCGTGGCGCCGTCGCCGCTGCGCCCGATATTGAGCGTGCGCAGGGGATCGAGCGTGACGCGGATATTGCCATACTCGTCGATGCCGCTCTTCTGGCCCACCGTGACCATGCCGCTGTCGCCCGTGGCCGGGTAGATCTGCGCGGCGACCAGGGTGGCATTGCCGGGCTGGTACAGGGCGGCGCTGTTCGACAGGCGCATGTCGCCGCGGCTGCTCAGGGTCAGCTGCTCGAAGGCGTCGCGTTCGACCACCAGGTCGGCGCCGCTGCTCTGCGCGATGGTGCCGCGCGTGCCCATGTTGACCTCGCCCGCGATGTCGAGCATGCCCGCATCGATCTGCAGCAAGGAATCCTCGGCCACCAGCGGCACGCCCAGCATGCCGCGTCCCTTGCCCAGGTTCTTCGAGCCTTTCACGGCATTGGGCACGATGTAGTCATCCTTCTGCGCACGCGCGGCCGTCCCCAGGCGCACATACGGCGCCGCCAGGCGCACCTGGCTGGCGAGGCTGCCCGCCTTGTCCTCGCCATCGGGCACAGGCTGCTGCGCCAGCCCCAGCGAGGAGGCGCTCAGGCGCAGGCTCTGGCCCAGCGACAGATTGATGTCGCCGTCAAAGCTGAGCATGCCGTTCACGTGCAGGGCCAGGTTGTCGAAGCCGCCGGCCTGCACGCGGTCGGCGCCCAGGCGCGCGCTGCCGTAGCGCAGCGCCGCATCCTGCTGGCCGGCGCGCAAGTCGTCGGGCAAGGCGCTCTCGCCCTGCACCTGCGCCAGCTGCATTTCGCGCGGCACGCGCACCGCGTTGTCCACGTTGTCGCCTTGCAAGGTGTAGCGGTTGACCTTGCCATAATTGGGCGTGTCCAGCGCCAGCGCCAGGGTGCCGCCGGCCGCCCCGGCGCCGCCGGCCGCCGCGCGCAGGGTGCCGTCGGCGAAGATGCCGTTATACGAACTGAGCGAGATCAAACCGCCGTTGCCGGCCACGTTGACGGTGCCCTGCTGCGGCAAGTCCAGCGTGGCGTGCGCGCCGCTGGCGTCGAGCAGCGCGCCCGGACGCACGACGACAAAGGCATCGGCCGCGTCGACGCTGGCCGCATCGGCCTTGTAGCGGGCGCCGATTTCGATGCTGCCGCCCTGGTCGGCACGGCCATAGCGCCCGCCGCGCATGTCGGTGGCGACCGTGGCGCGGCCGGCCACGTCGAGCACGGCCTTGTCACCGATCCAGATCGAGGTGGCTTGTCCCTTGCCGTTCGGCACATCCACCTCATTGCCCGTGCCAAACGTGCCCGGCAGGACGGCGATCTTGCCGCCCCAGGCGTCGAGGCGGCCGTCGATGGTGATCTGATCATTGCCCGTCAGGCTGATCTGGCGGCCCGGATCGACCTTGATGGCGGCGCCTTCCTGCACCGCCAGGGCGCCCTTCACGTAGGAGCTGCCGGCCGTCAGCGACAGGTCGGCGCCGGTACGCTGCGTCAAGCGGGCCTTGCGCGCATCCTCCTGGTACAGCGGCGGCGTCCACACTTCCAGCGCGGCGCCCGGGTCGGTGCCGCCTGCCACCGTGTGGCCGGTGGCGGGATTAAAGCGCAGCACGGGCATGGTGACGTCGATGTGCGCGTCCTTGACCACCACCACGCCATCGCGGCCCGTGACGGCATAGTCGGCAAAGCCGCTCTGGAACAGGCTGGCGTCCAGCGCCAGCAGCGGCTTGACGGTCACGTCGCGCCCCAGCACCGTGCCGGCCGGCAGCAGCATGCCGCGCGGCGCGCGCAGGTCGTCGGTGGCGATGCTGCCGGCCGCATACTGCGTCGTCACCGGCGGGATCGGCAAGCCGTTCGGAAAGACCGCCGCCGAGACCATGAAACCGACCGGCAGGTTGTTGACGGCTGTCAGCACGCTGCCGGCGCGAACGATGGAACCCTGGTAGACAGACGTGCCGCCGGCGATGACGACATAGGCGCCTGACGGCACCAGCAGGTCGGCTCCCAGCACCAGCGGTTTCTGCACCGACACGTCCGCCGTCACGGATTTGCTCAAAACCTGGCCCGGCTTGATCAGGCTGGTGCTGAGCGCAAGATCGAAGGGGATCTTCTCGCCCTGGGCGATCAGGAATTCATCGGCCAGGCGCAGGCCTGGCGCAGCGCCGGTCCCCGCCGCCAGCACGTCGCCGCCCTGCAGCTTGCCGCCGATGCTGACGGCCGCGCCGCTGTCGATCACCAGGCGTCCGCCGCCCTTCACGCCATGGCCGCGCAATTCGCCGTCGAGCTTGAGCATGGCGCCCGTCGGCGCTTTCTCCGTCGGCAGGTCGACGGCCAGGGTGATGTCGCCGCCCCGCCCGCCCTGCAGGCTGCCATTGCCCATCAGGGCGGCGCCGGACGAGACGTCGATGACGCTGCCGCCCGTCAGGTCGATGCCGCCGGAGCTCTTCAGGGTAACCTTGCCGCCATTCACATACGGCAAACCGGCGACCGCGCCCGGGTCGAGTTCCAGGTTGCTCCACAGGCCGCGCGCATCGAGGCGCACGCCGGGCGCCACGCGCACACCGGCCGTTCCCGTGGGACGGTTGTCCGGCACCAGCTTGCCTTCAGCCCATACGTCGCCCGCCCCCGCCAGGTAGCGCGAAACGATGTCGCCGGCGGCGATGCTGCCGCCGCGCGCGCTGACATTCGCCTTGATGGCCACGTCGGTGGCGTGCAGGGCGATGTCGCCGCCATCGGCCACGCGCACGTCGGCATTGACGTCGAGCTTGTCGTAGGCGTAGATATTCAGGGCACCCAATTCCAGCCCGTTGAGCCAGTCCGCATCGAGCTGCAAGGTCTTGCTGCGCGCGGCCGGCAAGGCTTCGCCCAGCAGCTGGCCATCGGCGATGCCCGCCACCTTGCTGATTTGCACCTTTTCCAGCACGGCTTGCGGGCTGTCGCGCAGCTGGCCCGCCTTCGGATCGAAGACGGGCGTCATTTTGCCAACGATCAATTGACCGGCACGCGCCGCCGCCGTCTGCGCCTGCTTGTAGCTGTCCATGCCGTCATCGCGCTTGCGCTGCTGGCGCTCGCCCTGGAAGACGGAGGTGTCGATATCGCCTTCGAGCACGGCGGCGCCCGTGGACACGATCAGGCGGCCCGCGTCGCGGCCCACCGTATAGCCGTTTTCCAGGCGTTCGCGCGGGCCGATCAGGGCATTCGCGTACGTTTCCGTCGTGTTCGCGCCCCAGCGCGCATGCGTGCTTTCATAGCCGCGGTACAGGCCCGTGTACAAATTGTCGCCGGGCGCCGTGCTCAGCTTGTACATCGCGCCATCGGCGCCCTTCAGCCACGTCTGCTTGACCATGCCCGTCTGCACGTCGAGCGAGCCGCCGGCGATGTTGATGCGCGAACCGGCCTGCGTCACCACTTCGCCGCCGCCAAAGCCGACGGTGCCGCCCTGGGCCGCCCATTCGCCGATGCCGTGGCCGCTGGTGTTCAGGTAGCCGCTCACTTCCAGCAAGCCGCCGGCCGTGTACCAGCGGTCCGTGGCGTAGCCATTCGTGCCGGCCGGCACCAGCACCAGGTCGCGGCGGTCAACCCACACGTCGCTGTTGTTCAGGTATTTCGCGTCGCGGCTGCCCGGTGCGTCGCGCTGTTCGTTGCCTTGCACGTTGATCAGCACATTGTTGCTGCTCATGTCGACCTTCACGCCGACGGCGCCCGAGACGTCGATGGCGGCGTCGCGCGCCACGTGGCTGCGGCGGGCCGCGTCGACCAGCACCTGGCCGCCCGTGGCCAGGGTCAGCGAATCGCCTTCGAACTCGACATTGCCAGCGGAGACGATGCGCACCAGCGACTGGTCGCGCCGGTCCTGCGGCGTGTCCGTGCCCTTGCCCGTGTCCTTCAGCAAGGTATCGCGCTGCACGTCGAGCGCCGTGGCGCCGTTGTCGTCGATGACAATGGCGCTGACGCTGCCGCGCGCCAGGGTGACGCCGGCATTCTCGCCCGCCGCCGCCAGGTGGATGCTGCCGCGTCCGTTGACGCTGGTGCTCGACAGCAGCACGCCATCCTGGCGCAGCGTGTTGCCGCTCAGCGTGATGTCGCCGCCGGCCGCCTGGATCAGCCCATTGTTGACGACGCTGCCCGCCTTGCTGTCCGCCACGCGCAGCATCTCGACTTCATTGCCGCGCGTGCTCGAGTACTGGTTCTTGTCCGTGCCCTGGCCCGGGCGCACGATGATGGCGTCGCCGGCGGCCAGGGTGGTCTGGCCATTCGGCGTGGTGATGGCACCCGCGTTGTCGACGCTGCGGCCGGCCAGCAGCACGTAGCCGCCGCCTTCCGTCACCGTCTGCGGCTTGCGCGTGTCGATGCGCGCGCCGGCGGCGACGACGACGTCCGCCTCGGCCTTGCCATGCGTTGAGGTATTCTGGCCCAGCAGCAAGTCATTCGCGAAGGTCGGTACGGCGCCCGTGCCCTGCGCCTTGCCGTACAGGCCGCTCTTGAACTGGCTGTCGCTCATGCCCATGGCGGCCGCCGCCAGGTTGCGCGTATCGACCTGGCTGCTGCCCGTAAACACGATGCCGTTGCGGTTGACGATCATCACCGTGCCGTCGGCCTTGATCTGGCCCTGGATCTGGCTGGGGCGCGCCAGCGGATCATTGACCCGGTTCAATACGGACCAGTTCGATTTCTGGTCGAATTGCAAGCTGGTGTTCTTGCCGACGTTAAAACTTTCCCAGTTCAGTATCGCCTTGTCATCCGTCTGCACGACTTTCACGACGGTCTTGCCGTCGGCCTGGGTCTGCACGGGGCCCTGGGCATTGAGCCAGCCGGCCGTCAGGCTGTTCGTGTCGACCTGCAAGCCGCCCTTGACCAGGCCATCGGGCGCGCCGCCCGCCGCCAGCGCCGCCTGGCGCGCGGCCGCCTGCACCGCCTGCTCGGCGGCGATGCCGCGCGCGGCCAGCAACAGGTTATTCAGCGATTGCTGCAGCTTGCCTTCGGCCTTTTGCTGCTGCAGCAGGGGATTGTTCAGCGAGGTAGCCGGCTGGCCATTCGGCAGGCGCCCCGTGGTGGCGGCCGTGCCCTGCTGCGCACCCTTGCCCGCGAACCAGGCGCCGCTGAATGGCTGCTGCGCCTGCGCGCCGCCCGCCTGCAGCAGCATGGCGATGGCCAGCGCCAGCGGTTTCAGACGCACCGGGAGACCGGTCCGGTTGCCCGCCATGGCGGAGGAGGATGCGTGTTTCGTGACCGACTTGCTTCGCTGCATGGCGACATTCCCTTTTCATGTTCCGTTGCTGACCGATATCGCGAGGCGGCGCGCACCACGCACGGGGCGGGCGGCAGGCACTGATTCGCGGCTTCCAGCAGCATTGACAGGGAACAAGGTCCGGGACTGCAAAAGGTCATCAAAATGTCATAATTGGCGCCCCGCCTTGGCGCGCCAAGACGGGGTTCAGCCGAACAGCACGATGCCGCCCGGCAGCCGCGTCACGCGCGCGCCATACGCATCCTGGATCAGGGCGATCACGTCGTCGAGGCGGTCGAGCGAAAAGCTCGCTTGCACGCGCGTCTGTTTCAAGGCGTCGCCATTGAGGATCAGCTTGCCGGGACGGTAGCGGTTCACCTCGTCCACCACCTCGGCCAGGGTGCTTTGTTTAAAAACCAGCAGCCGGTGGCGCCACGCGCTGACGTCGCTCTTGGCCACCGCGCGGGCAATGCCGAAATGCTCGGGCCGGTAGCGCAGCTGCTGGCCCGCCGCCAGTTCCGCATCGTGGCCGGCCTGCGCCACGCGCAAGCGGCCCGCCAGGCACGTCACGCACACTTCCTGGCCGAACAGGCGGATATTGAAGCGCGCGCTGCCGGCCGACACGCTGCCGTCGCCCGCCTGCACGCGCACCCGCGCCGCGCCGCGCAGGCCGGCCTGGAATTCCGCCTCGCCCGCCAGCAGCACCAGCGATGCGGCGCCGTCCTGCACGGGCGCCGCGTCGAGGCGCGTCTGCGTATTCATCTGCACCAGCACGCCGCCATCGAGCGCCACTTCGCGCTGCTCGCCCGTGCCCGTCGCGTAGTCGGCGGCCAGGCCCGCCACGGCCGGCCACAGGTCCGTCGGCGGGCGCAGCACCAGCAAGCCCAGCGAGGCGGCCACGCCGGCGCCCAGCCAGGCGCGCCGCGCCGTATTCACCGGCGCCTGTGCCCGCTTGACGGCGCGCGCGGCCGGCGCCATGGCGCCCCACACGGCGCGCGCCTCGGCAAACGCGTTGGCATGCCTGCGGCTGCGCGCGCACCAGTGGTGAAACACTTGCGCATCGCGTTCGCTGACCTGACCCGAGGCCAGGCGCACGACCCATGCCTGCGCTTCCTTCTGGATGACACTCATGTCGTCTTCCGCTTGTTCAATCATGATGTTTAGACGTTTTTCCCGCGCCGGGACCGAAGCGCTGGATGAAATCGCGTCCCATGCGCTCGCAGCAATGTTCGAGGCCGGCGCGCAATTCCTTCTCCACCGTGCGGGCGGAAATGCCGAAGCGTTCGGCGATGTCGCGGTGCGGCAACTGGTCGACGCGGGCGGCGATGACGATGGCGCGCCGGCGTTTCGGCAACTCCTGCAAGGCCCGTTCCAGTTCTTCCAGTTCGGCGCGCGCGCTGAAGGTGCGGGCCGGGTCGGCCAGCTCGTCGGCCATCTCGTACAAGTCGTCGATATCGGGAAGGCTGAGCAGGCGCGCATTGTCACGGCGTTGATCTTCCGCAATGTTGATGGCGATGCGCATCAGATATGCGGACGGATAGCTGATCGCTTCGGGCGCGGTCATCTTTTCCACTCTTAAATATGTTTCATGCAGCGCATCGTTGGCCAGGTCTTCCGAGCCCAGGCGGCGCTGCAGGTGGCGGCGAAACTGTCCGTAGCGTTCCAGGAACAGCTTGCGCAAGGTGGCTTTCAGCAAGTCCGACATGCTCAAGTCGCCCCGGCCGGCAGATAGGGCGCGCAATCGGCAGCTGGGTCGGGCCGCGGCGTCAACAGGATCGTCAGCGGCTGCGGCAAGCCCGCCGGTGGCGCGCCGTCCATCAGCAGGCTGCGCAGGCGCTGCACTACGGCGTTGTCGCGCTGTTCCACACCGCTCGCTTCCAGCACGTGCACGGCGCGCACCTTGCCCCGCTCGTCGAGCCACAACTGGAAGGCCAGGCGGTAGCGGCCGAAAGCGTCCGGATGCAAACGGCACAGGGCGCGCGTGAGCGAACGCTGCAGGATGACCGCATAGCCCTGCAGCGGTGGCGCGGCAGGAGCGGCCTGGGCCGGCAAGGGCGCCGGCGCTGCCGGGGCGTCGGCCAGCGCCAGCAAGGTAAACGCATTGCTGCCGCTGAAGCGCGCGCCCAGCTGCGTGCCGGCCAGCAGGCGCTGCAGCGCTTCGGCCGGCGTGTAGTCGCCGCGCACGGGCGCTGCCACTCTGCCGGCCGCCAGCTGGCTGCTGACGAGCACGGAATACCCGGTCACTTCGCCAAACGCCACCAGGGCCGCGTCGAGCGGCTGGGCGGGCAAGTCGAAGCGCAGGGTAGAGTGCGCGCTGGCATCAGCGCCATCCGCACCGGCAGCGGGCCGCGCGAATGTCATCAATGTCATCAATGTCATCAGCAAGCAGGCGGACAGGGCATTGCCCCTTGCGGCGCGGCGGTGGCTTAGTGTCATTTTCCAGGGGACGCAACGAAAAATCCTGCTCATGAAGTGTCTTGACTGCAATGTTGTCTGCAGAATGGCAGGATGGTAGCTTCATAAAATGACAACTGCATGACATGGCGCCAGCCCGCGTCCCGCTCTGTGTCATCGCCGCGACACATGACCTTGCTATGCTGGACGCTTATTCACCGCTCCGGGAGCCGCCATGGCACGCCTGTTATCACTGTTGCTGTTGGCCTGCGCCGCCCTGCCCGCGCAGGCGGACGAGCACACCGTCGTCGTGAAGGCCGCCGCGCCGCCAAAGGGCTGCGTGGAAGTGGAAGCGAACGGCCAGCGCGCGCCATCGATGTCTTGCCTGAATGAAAAATTATTGCCGAATAGCAACACCATGAACCGGCCGCCGCCCGCCCTGTCCGGCGCCGAAGCGATCATGCAGCGGCCATCGAACCAGCTGGGGCTGTACAACCGCGCCGCCCTCGAACACCGCATGGGCAATGCCTTTGGCAAGTCCGTCACGCCGCAGAGGCCGCCGGCTCCCGCGCCCGCCAGCCCGCTGCTGCCGCCCCGTTGAAGCGCTTGTCAACGCACAGTCCATTTGCGCTGTCAAGATTGCGCAATCGCGCCGATTGCGTATCATTCCAGGCTTGATCGCTCTGGAAACAACCATGCTGCCCACTATCGAACAACGCCTTGCCCTTGAACTTGCCGCCAAACCGGTGCAGGTTGCCGCCGCCATCGAACTGCTCGACGAAGGCGCCACCGTGCCCTTCATCGCCCGTTACCGCAAGGAAGCGACCGGCGGCCTCGACGATATCCAGCTGCGCCTGCTCGAAGAGCGCTTGCGCTACCTGCGCGAGCTGGAAGAGCGGCGCGCCGCCATCGTGGCGTCGATCACGGAACAGAACAAGATGACGCCCGAGCTGCTCGACGCCGTCATGCACGCGGAAGACAAGACGCGCCTGGAAGACCTGTATTTGCCATACAAGCAGAAGCGCCGCACGAAGGCGCAGATCGCCATCGAAGCGGGCCTGATGCCGCTGGCCGACGGCTTGCTGGAGAACCCGGAACTGACGCCGGAAATGGAAGCGGGCAAGTTCCTGCGCGACGCGTTTACTAGTGCCGACGGCAACAACCCGGGCGTGGCCGACACCAAGGCGGCCCTCGACGGCGCGCGCCAGATTCTGATGGAACGCTTCGCCGAAGACGCGACCCTGCTGCAAACCTTGCGCGAATACGTGCAGGAACACGGCATCGTCGAATCGAAAGTGGTGGAAGGCAAGCAGGACGAAGGCGAAAAATTCGCCGATTATTTCGATTACTCGGAAACCATTTCCACCGTGCCATCGCACCGCGCGCTGGCGCTGCTGCGCGGCCGCCGCGAAGGCATCCTCGACGTCACCCTACGCCTCGACACAGAAGCGGAAAAACCGAAATGGGATGCGCCGCACAATCCGTGCGAAGGCCGTATCGCCGCCCGCTTCGGCATCAAGCAGCAAGGCCGTCCGGCCGACAAGTGGCTGGCGGACACGGCGCGCTGGACCTGGCGCGTGAAAAGCTTCATGCACCTGGAAACTGAACTGATGGGCGCGCTGCGCGAACGCTCGGAACTCGACGCGATCAACGTCTTCGCCACCAATCTGAAAGCGCTGCTGCTGGCCGCGCCGGCCGGCCAGCGCGCCACCATGGGCCTCGATCCTGGCCTGCGCACGGGCGTCAAGGTCGCCGTGGTCGATGCCACCGGCAAAGTGGTCGACACGGCCGTGATCTATCCGCACCAGCCGAAGAACGACTGGGACGGTTCGCTGCATACCCTGGGCCGCCTGGCCGCCAAGCACAATGTGTCCTTGATTTCCATCGGCAACGGCACGGCCTCGCGCGAAACCGATAAACTGGCACAGGATTTGATCAAGCAGCATCCGGAAGCGAAGATGACGAAGATCGTCGTCTCCGAAGCGGGCGCGTCGGTGTATTCGGCGTCCGAATTCGCCTCGAAGGAATTGCCGGACATGGATGTGTCGCTGCGCGGCGCCGTCTCGATCGCGCGCCGCCTGCAAGACCCGCTGGCCGAGCTGGTCAAGATTGACCCGAAATCGATCGGCGTGGGCCAGTACCAGCATGACGTCAGTCAAAGCCAGCTGGCTCGCTCGCTCGATGCCGTGGTGGAAGATTGCGTGAATGCCGTGGGCGTGGACGTCAACACGGCGTCGGCGCCGCTGCTGGCGCGCGTGTCCGGCCTGTCGGCCAGCGTGGCGCAAAGCATCGTCACCTACCGCGACATGAAGGGCGCGTTCACCTCGCGCGCGGCCTTGAAGGCCGTGCCGCGTCTGGGCGACAAGACCTACGAGCAGGCGGCGGGCTTCCTGCGCGTGATGGGCGGCGAGAACCCGCTGGACGCCTCGGCCGTCCACCCGGAATCGTATCCGCTGGTGGAAAAGATTCTGGCGGACATCAAGAAGGATATCAAGGCCGTCATCGGTGAGACCGCCTTGCTGAAAACCCTCAGCCCGGCAAAATACGCGGATGAAACCTTCGGCGTGCCGACCATTTCCGATATTCTGAAGGAACTGGAAAAGCCGGGCCGCGACCCGCGTCCGGAATTTACCACCGCCACCTTCAAGGAAGGCGTGGAAGAAATCCGCGACTTGCGCCCGGACATGATTCTCGAAGGCGTGGTCACCAACGTGGCCGCCTTTGGCGCCTTCGTCGATATCGGCGTGCACCAGGATGGCCTCGTGCACATCTCGGCCCTGTCGAACACCTTCGTCAAGGACCCGCACACGGTGGTGAAAGCCGGGCAAGTGGTGCGCGTCAAAGTGCTGGAAGTCGACGAGAAGCGCAAGCGCATCGCGCTGACCATGCGCCTGACGGACAGCGCGCCGCAAGCGGGCAGCAAGCCCGAGCAGCGTGGCGACCGCAACGACCGCCGCAGCATGGCGCAGCACCAGTCGCAGTCGCGCAACGCGCCCGAGCCGGCCGGCAGCATGGCCGCCGCCTTCGCCAAGCTGCGCGGTTAAGCCCATGGCCGCCGGGCATGACCTTGTCATCCTGGCGGTGGACGCCGCCAGCCCGGATGCGCAGTTGCTGCTCGATGCATTGTCGAACGCGCTGCTGCGCATCAACGGCGACAGCGGCCGTTCCTCCTTCGATGCCGAAGCGGCAACGCCGCGCGGCGGCTTTTACCTGGCCCGCGATGCCAGCGGCGCCCTGCTCGGCTGCGCCGCCCTGCGCCCGCTGGGCGAGCCGGACAGTTCCATAGGCGAACTCAAGCGCATGTATGCGCGCCCCGGCAGCACAGGCGTGGGCGCGGCCCTGCTGGCCCATGTGGAGGCGCAGGCGCGCCGGCATGGCTATCAGGCCCTGCACCTGTCCACCCGCGTGGTGAATACCCGCGCGGTGGCGTTTTATGCCAAACACGGCTATACACCCGTCGTTGCCTGGGGTAAATACGTGGGCGCGGCGCAATCGACCTGCCTGGGCAAGACCTTATAAGCCTCAACGTGGCTGACTTGCCCGATTTATGACTTGAGCGCATACCCGTGCCGTCGTTTTCTTATAAAATGACGGCATCTATTTATTTACCCATCAGAGGCAGCTATGAGCGACGTACAAACCTGGATCAAAGAAACCGTGACGAACACGCCAGTCGTGCTGTTCATGAAGGGCACGGCCCAGTTCCCGCAGTGCGGCTTTTCCGGCCGCGCCATCCAGATCCTGAAAGCGTGCGGCGTGGAAAACATCGCTACCGTCAACGTGCTGGATGACCCGGAAGTTCGCCAGGGCATCAAGGATTACTCGAACTGGCCGACCATTCCGCAGCTGTATGTCAAAGGCGAGTTCATCGGTGGTTCCGATATCATGAATGAAATGTTTGAATCGGGCGAACTGAAGTCCCTGCTGGATGCCTGATAGCCAAACGCAGCGGCCGCGCCGTGTCGTCGTGGCCATCACGGGCGCCACGGGTGCCGTGTATGGCTTGCGGCTGCTGCAATTGCTCGGCGCCATCCCCGGCGTCGAGACGCATCTGGTCCTGTCCGATGCCGCTGTTTTGACCCTGCACCAGGAAACGGGCGTGGGGCGCAAGGACGTCGAAGCGCAGGCGCACGTGGTGCACAAGCTGCGCGACATCGGCGCGTCGATCGCCAGCGGCTCGTTTCAATCCGATGGCATGGTCGTCGCGCCGTGCTCGATGAAGACCCTGGCGGCCGTCGCGCACGGCTTGTCGGATAATCTGATCACGCGGGCCGCCGATGTGGTGCTCAAGGAGCGCCGGCGCCTGATCCTGATGGTGCGCGAAACGCCGTTCAACCTGGCGCACCTGCGCAATATGACGGCCGTGACCGAAATGGGCGGCATCATCTTCCCGCCCTTACCGAGCTTTTATCACCACCCGCACAGCATTGCGGACATGGTCGACCATACGGTGGCGAGGGTCATCGACCTGCTCGGCATCGAGCACGCCCTGGCACCGCGCTGGAATGGCCTTAAAGCGTCAGAAACCTGACATCACCAACGCAATCAACTTATAGGCGGGGAAACCCCTGCCAAGTCACGATGCCTGACAAAAGCGTAGCGAGCGGCAGTGATTTGTGGCCGAGAAGCGCAACCGTGCTCTAGCACGGTGAGCATCGCCGGCCGCAAAGCGCGACGCGCAGTAGCTTTGGTCAGGCATCCCTCACCTCTTGTCGAACTGATGAGCACTGGCCTGCTTCAAATCCCTGGCTTCTTCAACCATCCTGCGGTGGGCGATCCGTTTGCGCATCACTTCCGCATGTTGCGCGGCAGTCATGGGGGGCACGGTCATCAAGTCCTTCAGCTGCGCGGTATTGCTGTAGTTACTTTTCATAAGACGGCTCAAATGCTCGGCTCCGTAGTGGATGAACTGGCTGCTTCTGATGTGATTATGCGCTGGTATTGGCCGCTGCGCCGCTGCGTACGGGATTATTGTCAAATAATTCCGCTGCAGCGCAACATGCGAGGTCTTATTGTGCGGCAAAATCATGTCTCCAGTATGACCTTGCGCAAATAAAAGGACAGGGGGAGCGCCGCCAGCGTAAGGCGGACGGCGCCGGCCGGGGAGGGCCTGAATGCTTACTTTTGGTAGTTGACTCTCACCAGCATGCGAATAAATTCTCGCGCGATTTGACGATGATGTTCATCTAATCTTTGCAAATCGGCAATTAATTTCACATCGGCGGACTCAA
This sequence comes from Janthinobacterium aestuarii, assembly GCF_046113285.1. NCBI lineage: Bacteria > Pseudomonadati > Pseudomonadota > Betaproteobacteria > Burkholderiales > Oxalobacteraceae > Janthinobacterium > Janthinobacterium aestuarii. The sequence goes on along the minus strand of NZ_CP142524.1, from coordinate 146,230 downwards.
AGCGCGATAAAGCGCTGCCCGCTTCACCATTCGGCGTGGCGCTTTCCGGGCCGCCAAAACGCAACCATTCCGCGGGAACGCCCAACCATTGGGCAATCATGCGCAATTTTTCTTGCGTGGGAATTGCTTCACCTACTAACCATTTCCTAGCTGCATGCACAGTAATCGGGCGTCCATCGAAACGGATGTTGAATTCCCGGGCCAGTCTGGTCGGGCTGTCTGGAGAGTAATGGGCGTTTTTGAGAGCCAACTGAAGTCGCTGGCTGAAGCTTTCGCGTTCGTTAGAAGAATTCATAGGTGTACTATTTCATGTTGTAACATGAAAGTCAGTTTCTTGAATGACCATACAGATTGTTACATTTGAAAAGAGTATCAATTAACAATTAACACTCCGGCCGGGCTTTTCAGGTCAAAAAGTGGGCCGAATTTTCTCTTGCGATTCTGCGTGGCTTCGGGTCAAATTCGCGGCTAGCCTTGATTTTCGCACTGCAGCACGATTCAAAGCCTCGGTTTGGCATTACAACGTACGGTATCGGATAATGCCCTCCTCTACCGATACATGCAATGCCCATGTCATACAATTTCTTGTAGACAAAGTTTTCAGAAGGGCCATTTTGTTTCCAATATGGAAACGACATGAACAACGTGTTCATAGTGAAACGTTGTTTTTTGATCGTGCCTACTGGAAAGAATCTGCACCTAAAAAATTTTACTGCCATCGCAGCGAAAAGAATGTCGCCGTTATGCCAGGAAAGCTCTTTTTGGTGTCATCTTGGCCACCAACTCTCGATCTTAAGCGCGTTTGTGCAAGAAGAATCAATTTATTTTCAGTAATTGTTGTCTGATTCGCCAAATTCTCCCTTTACGCCTTCTTTTTTCTTTGTTGCAGCACGGGCAGGGCACGCTACAATAGTATTGACGTTGACGTAAACGGCACTTTGCCACCACCTGTCTCGCCGCATCCCATCTGACGACCGACCACCCATGCAACCGACACCGCCCGCACCCATGACGACCTATACCATTACCGAACTGGCGCGGGAATTCGACATCACGGCGCGCGCCATCCGTTTCTATGAAGACCAGGGCTTGCTCAGCCCGAAACGCGAAGGCGCAGGCGGCCGCAGCCGCGTCTACACGCCGCGCGACCGCACCCGCCTGAAACTGACCCTGCGCGGCAAGCGCCTGGGCCTGGCCTTGTCGGAAATCAAGAGCCTGGTCGACATGTACGAGTCGCCGAAGGACACGCGCGCGCAGATGGACCGCTTCCTGGGCGTGCTGGCGCAGCACCGGCAGACCCTGGAGCAGCAGCGCATCGATATCGAAATGGCGCTGGCGGAAATCAGCGCGCATGAAGACGCGTGCGCGCGCATGCTGGCGGACTTGAACCTTGATAAGGCGCAAACAAGCTAGCAAGGCAAGCGGCGCACACCTGCCGCGCGCGCCACTTTACGTTTACGTAAACGTCACAACTGAGTATCATAGCTTCACTGACCCGGCACCCATGACCGCCACACTTATAACGACGACGAGGACGACATGCTCCATCTCCCAGGCTTGACCTTTGACCACGGCGACGACATCGCCTCCCTGCGCGAAGCGATCCAACAATTTGCCGCCGCCGAAATCGCGCCGCGCGCGGCCGAGATCGACCGCACCGACCAGTTCCCCATGGACCTGTGGCGCAAGATGGGCGACATGGGCTTGCTCGGCATCACCGTCAGCGAAGAATACGGCGGCGCCGGCATGGGCTATCTGGCGCACATCATCGCCATGGAAGAGATCTCGCGCGCCTCGGCTTCCGTCGGCCTGTCCTACGGCGCCCACTCGAACCTGTGCGTGAACCAGATCAAGCGCAACGGCACGGCCGAGCAAAAGGCGAAGTACCTGCCGAAACTGATCACGGGCGAGCACATCGGCGCGCTGGCCATGTCGGAACCGAACGCGGGCTCGGACGTCGTCAGCATGAAGCTGCGCGCCGACTTCAAGGGCGACCGCTGGGTCTTGAACGGCACCAAGATGTGGATCACCAACGGCCCCGATGCGGACGTGCTGGTGGTGTACGCAAAGAACGACCTGGAAGCGGGTCCGCGCGGCATGACGGCTTTCCTGATCGAAAAGAATTTCAAGGGCTTTTCCATCGCGCAAAAGCTCGACAAGCTGGGCATGCGCGGCTCGCACACGGGCGAACTGGTATTCCAGGATTGCGAAGTACCGGCCGAAAACGTACTCGGCGGCCTGGGCAAGGGCGTCAACGTGCTGATGTCGGGCCTCGATTTCGAGCGCACCGTGCTGTCCGGCGGCCCGCTGGGCATCATGCAGGCCTGCATGGACCTGGTCGTGCCCTACGTGCATGACCGCAAGCAATTCGGCCAGCCCATCGGCGAATTCCAGTTGATGCAAGGTAAGCTGGCCGATATGTATTCGACCATGATGGCGTGCAAGGCCTATGTCTACGCCGTGGGCCAGGCTTGCGACCGCGCCACCACGCCGGAAGCCGTGCGCCAGTTGCGCAAGGATGCGGCCGGTGCCATTCTGTATAGTGCGGAAAAGGCGACCTGGATGGCGGGCGAAGCGATCCAGGCGCTGGGCGGCAACGGCTACATCAACGAGTATCCGGCTGGCCGCCTGTGGCGCGATGCCAAGCTGTACGAAATCGGCGCCGGGACCAGCGAAATCCGCCGCATGCTGATAGGCCGCGAACTGTTTGCGGAAACCAAGTAAGCACGGGCGCGCGGCGATCGACTGGGTGAGGAGCCATTCATGCGAGCACAGCTATGACGCACATTGCCTTCCCCAAATTGCTCTCTTCCCAGATTGCATTCGATATCGCGCGCACCATCCGCGACGGCTTCGACAAGCATTACCGCCTGTTCCGCGCAACGAGCCAGCAAGCCAAGCGGTATTTCGAGCAAGGCGCCTGGAGCGCGGCACAGACGGCGGCCCGCGAACGCATCGACTTCTATGACAAGCGCGTGCAGGAATGCGTGCAGATGCTTGAAGATGAGTACGAAGAGTCGGAGTTGAGCGACGAAGTGTGGCGCGAACTCAAGCTGCACTACATCGGCATGCTGACGGAACACAAGCAGCCGGAACTGGCGGAAACCTTCTTCAATTCCGTCTGCTGCAACATCCTGCACCGCACGTATTTCAATAACGACTATATTTTCGTGCGCCCCGTCGTTTCCACGGAATACATCGAAACGCAAGACCCCGCACCCACCTACCGCGTGTATTACCCGGGCCAGGATGGCTTGCGCGACACCCTGACGCGCATGGTGAGCAATTTCCAGCTGGACTGCGCATTTGCCAACCTGGAGCGCGACGTAGCCCAGGTGGAAGCGCGCCTGCAGCAGCTGTTCGGCGGCGACCGGCTGGAGCCGAACCACCAGCTCCAGGTCTTGACCAGTTTGTTCTACCGCAACAAGGGCGCCTACCTGGTCGGCAAGGCCATCAACGGCAACCGCGAATACCCGTTCGTCGTGCCCATCCTGCACAACCGCCACGGCAAGCTGGTGCTCGACACGGTGCTGTTCGAGCAGCAGCAGATCGCCGTGCTGTTTTCGTTTACGCGCGCCTACTTCCTGGTGGATATGGAAGTGCCGTCGGCCTATGTGCAATTTCTACGCAGCTTACTGCCGCGCAAACCGCGCAGCGAAATTTATACGATACTGGGCCTGCAAAAACAGGGCAAGACCTTGTTTTACCGCGACTACCTGCAGCATTTGAAACACTCGTCGGACCACTTCGAGAGCGCGCCCGGCATCCGCGGCCTCGTGATGCTGGTGTTTGCCCTGCCGTCGTTTCCGTATGTCTTCAAGGTGATCAAGGATTTCTTTCCTCCTCCCAAGGAAACCACGCGCGCGCAAGTCCAGCAAAAGTATTTGCTGGTGAAGCACCACGACCGCGTGGGCCGCATGGCCGACACGCTCGAGTATTCCAATGTGGCCTTTCCCCGCGCCCGCTTTGCCGCGGAACTGCTGGCCGAACTGAAACAGTTCGCCCCCTCGCTGATCGAGGAAGACCACGAGCAGATCATCATCCGCCACCTGTACATCGAGCGGCGCATGGTGCCGCTGAACATGTGGCTGAGCAATGCCGAGAAGGAAGGCCGCGATGACCTGGTCGAACACGCCATCGTCGAGTATGGCAACGCCATCAAGGAACTGGTGGCGGCGAATATTTTTCCTGGCGACATGCTGTATAAAAATTTTGGCGTGACCCGTCATCAGCGTGTCGTTTTTTACGATTACGATGAAATCGAGTACATCACCGATTGCCAGTTCCGCGTCATCCCGCAAGCCCGCACGGAGGAGGAAGAAATGTCGGCCGAACCGTGGTATCCCATCGGCAAGCACGATGTGTTTCCCGAACAATTCGGCACCTTCCTGCTGGGCAATCCCCGTATCCGTAAATATTTCATACAGCACCATGCCGACCTGCTGACGGCCGCCTACTGGCAGGCGCGCAAGCAGCGCATCGAAGACGGCCATATCGAGGACGTCTTCCCATATCCGCAGCACCTGCGTTTTTGTATGCAGTCACCTTCCCACCCATCAACCGGAGATCCAACATGAATGATCCAGTCGTAATCGTCGGTGCCGCGCGCACCCCCATGGGCGCCTTCCAGGGCGACTTTGCCAACGTCACCGCCAGCGACCTGGGCGCCGTGGCCATCCGCGCCGCCGTCGAACGGGCCGGCGTGGCGCCGGATGCCGTCGAGCACGTGTTTTTCGGCAATTGCCTGATGGCTGGCCAGGGCCAGGCGCCCGCGCGCCAGGCCTTGCGCAAGGCAGGCTTGCCCGATTCCACGGGCGCCGTGACCCTGTCGAAAATGTGCGGCTCGGCCATGCAGACGACCATGTTCGCGCATGACACCTTGCTCGCCGGCAGCGCCGACGTGGTGGTGGCGGGCGGCATGGAATCGATGACCAACGCCCCCTACCTGGTGCCGAAGGCGCGCGGCGGCTACCGCATCGGCCACGGCATGATCTATGACCACATGATGATGGATGGCCTGGAAGACGCCTACAGCCGAGACGAAAAGGGCAATGCCCGCTCGATGGGCACGTTTGCCGAAGAGTGCGCCAGCCAGTACCAGTTCACGCGCGAAGCGCAGGATGCGTTTGCCATCGAATCCGTGAAACGCGCGCAGGCCGCTACCAAAGATGGCAGTTTCGAATGGGAAATCGTGCCAGTCACCGTTTCCGGCCGCGGCGGCGACACCGTCGTCAGCATCGATGAAGGCCCGCAAAAAGCCCGCCTGGAAAAAATCCCGACCTTGAAAGCCGCCTTCAAGAAGGATGGCACCATCACGGCCGCCTCGTCGTCGTCGATCAACGATGGCGCGGCCGCCCTCGTGCTGATGCGCGAATCGACGGCGAAAAAACTCGGCTGCACCGTCATCGCGAAAATCCACGGCCACGCCACGCACGCGCAGGCGCCGAACGAGTTCACCACGGCCCCCATCGGCGCGGTGAAAAAACTCTACGCCAAGACGGGCTGGAGCAGCAGCAATGTGGACTTGTTCGAGATCAATGAAGCGTTCGCCGCCGTGCCGATGGCCGCCATGCACGACCTCGACATTCCGCACAGCAAGATCAACATCCACGGCGGCGCGTGCGCGCTGGGCCACCCGATCGGCGCCTCGGGCGCGCGCATCATCGTCACCCTGCTGGGCGCCCTGAAGAAAACCGGCGGCAAGCGCGGCGTGGCGGCCCTGTGCATCGGCGGCGGCGAAGCGACGGCGATGGCGATCGAACTGGTATAAGCTGTTCCTGAGCACGGGCGCGCACGGCGGTTCACGGTGCGCGCCTTTCATTTTATTTTCAGGGAGAAAACATATGCCTACCGCATTGATCATCGGCGCCTCGCGCGGCATCGGCCACGAAATCGTCCGTCAATACCGCCACGATGGCTGGCGAGTGATCGCCACGGCGCGCACGCCGGACGCCTGCGAGGCCCTCAAGCAACTGGGTGCGGAAGCGCACCAGCTCGACGTGACGGATGTGGAAGGCTGTGCCGGCCTGGGCTGGAAGCTCGACGATGAAAAACTCGACGTGGCCATCCTCAACGCGGGCGTGTATGGCCCCCGTCACGACGGTTTTCCTGCGCAAGCCGATTTTGACCTCGTCATGCACACCAACGTGCTGGCGGCCATGCGGCTGCTGCCGATATTGGCGCCGCTGGTGGCTAACGCCAAGGGGAAACTCGCCGTGCTGTCTTCGCACATGGGCTCCCTGAGCGAGCGGGGCAACCCCAGCGGTTCGCTGTACCGCGCCAGCAAGGCCGCCTTGAATTCCGTGCTGATCGACACGTCCCTCGTGCATGGCCCGCAAGGCGTCAGCTGCGTCGCTTTCCACCCGGGTTGGGTACGCACGGACATGGGCGGCGCCGGCGCCGATATTTCTCCCGAGGAAAGCGCCGCCGGCATCCGCGCCACCCTGGCCAGCCTGCCGGCCACGGACAAGGCCGTGTTCCGCAACTACGACGGCAAGCCCATCGCCTGGTAATTCCCTGAATCCACCATAAAAACAAACGAGACGACGTCCCATGATACTCAATGAAGAACAATCGATGATCCAGGAAGCGCTGCGCAGTTTTTCGCGCGAGCGCCTGGCGCCCAATGCGGCCCGCTGGGACAAGGAACATCATTTCCCGAAAGAAGAATTGCAGGAACTGGCCGCGCTGGGCGCCTTTGGCGTGGCCGTGCCGGAAGCGCTCGGTGGCGCCGGCCTCGACTACGTATCGCTGGCCCTGGTGCTGGAAGAAATCGCCGCCGGCGATGGCGGCACGTCGACCATCATTTCCGTAAATAATTGCCCCGTGTGCAGCATCGCCATGATGTATGCCAATGATGCGCAAAAGGAACAGTGGTTGCGTCCGCTGGCGCAAGGCACGATGCTCGGTGCATTTTGCCTGACGGAACCGCATACGGGCAGCGACGCCTCCGCCCTGCGCACCACGGCCACCCGCGATGGCAATGCATATGTAATCAACGGCACGAAACAGTTCATTACCAGCGGCAAGTATGCGGACGTGGCCATCGTCATGGCCGTCACCGACAAGGCGGCCGGCAAGCGCGGCATTAGCGCCTTCTGGGTGCCGACGAACATGCCCGGCTACATCGTGGCGGGACTGGAACAGAAGATGGGCCAGCATTCGTCGGACACGGCGCAAATCCTGTTCGAGAATTGCCGCATCCCCGCGGAAAATCTGATAGGCGAAGAGGGCCAAGGCTACAAGATCGCCCTGTCCGGCCTGGAAGGCGGACGCATCGGCATCGCCTCGCAAGCCGTGGGCATGGCGCGCGCCGCGTATGAAGCGGCCCTGAGCTATGCGCGCGAACGGGAAAGCTTCGGCAAACCCATCTATGAACACCAGGCCGTGCAATTCCGCCTGGCCGACATGGCCACGCAGATCGAGGCGGCACGCCAGCTGATCCGCCACGCGGCGGCCATGAAGGATGCGGGCTTGCCCTGCCTGAAGGAAGCGGCGATGGCCAAGCTGTTTGCGTCGGAAATGGCGGAAAAAGTGTGCTCGCACGCCATCCAGGTGCACGGCGGCTATGGTTATGTGTCCGATTTCCCCGTCGAGCGCATCTACCGCGACGTGCGCGTGTGCCAGATTTATGAGGGCACCAGCGATATCCAGAAGATTTTGATTGCGCGGGCGTTGTAAACCCCAGGCAAAAGCTGGGGTCAGACCGCCATATGCGTTGGCGCGGAGCTTTGCGTTAGCGTTGTTGTGGGTCTGACCCCATACGCCAACGATGGACGAAAAAAAGCCCGCTAAAACGCGGGCTTGTTCCAATGTATTACCAATGCTTTAATCGTGTCATGGACGCCAGTGCTATCTGCAAAGTGCCTCCTGATTTTCGGACTCCCATGCTATCTGCATGGTGACCCCAAGTGTAAAATCGACCATCGTATCCGGAATTACAAAATCCATTTCTTCGCACTGTCACGCCATCGACATTACACCTGTCGGTCGCCGCGCTGAAACTGGATGGTGAGATAATTTGTTGCCAAATCTCAATCACTGAACGGAGTATAGCACAGCTTTTTGTGCAATGCAACAATGGATTGAAGCCATACCTTAAATCAAGTCCTTAGCGCCAGCGGCTTGTCTTCTTCGCCGCCACGGGCCACTCTTTCGTATTCGGAAATCACTTGCGCGCCCAGCAGCAGCAAGGTGGCGCCGATTTCCAGGCTGAACATGACGACGATGGCCGTCGTCATCGAGCCATACACGACATTGACCTGCGACAAGGTCGAAAAATACCAGACCAGCACGTGGCGGGCAATTTCCCACAGCAGGGCCGCCGTCACGCCGCCGATCAGCGCATGCGTGATCGACAATCTTCCCACCGGCATGACCAGGTAAATCGAGCTTAGCACGAGGATTTCGCCACCCAGCCCCAGCAGATACAGCAGCACGCCGGACACCCCTTCCAGGCCCCAGTCATGACGCAAAAAGCGCACGCTTTCCTCGCCCATCACCTGCAGGCTGCCCGCCACCAGCGTGATGAGCAAGATGCCCACGCCCAGGCACAGGATGTAGCAATACGGCAGCACGGCGGAAATGAGGAAATGGCGGCGGCGGATGGCGACGCGGTGGACAAAGATCACGCTCATGGCGTTTTCCAGCACGGTAAACGCCAGCGAGCTGAAAAAGAGCATGGTCAGCAGCAAGAGCCAGCCGATCACGCCCCGGTTGTCGAGAAAATGCGCGATCTCGCCCACGATGGCCTTCGATTGCCCCGGCACCAGCCATTCCAGGTAGTGGCCGATTGTTTGCAGCAATTCATCCTGCGCGATCACGTGCGACAGGGCCACCACCACCAGCATCAGCAGGGGCACGATGGACAGCAGCGAGTAATACGCGACGGCACCCGCCAGCAGCAAGCCCTGGTTGGCGCGGAAACCCTTGAGCACCTGCAGCGCGAAGGCCAGCGGGTGGCTGAGGATGTAGGTACTGGCGTGGCGGTTGATCATGTCGGATGCGGTGAGGAAGACGGCGCGGCCTCGTGCCACGCCTTATCACACTAGCATACTGACAATCGCCCCGCTGCACCGTACGCTAGCAGACGGCCGGCTCCAGCAGGGTCAAGGTTTGCCGGTCCGCATCCAGGGTCGCCAATATGCCCATCGGTAGCGTGAACTGGTGGCGGATGTGGCCAAACGAATAACCGCTGACGGCCGGCACGCGCAAAGGCTGCAGATGCTGGTCCAGGGTAGCATCGAGGGTCAGCGCCGTGTCGCCCTCGGCCGCCTCGCAATGCTCGAAGATGCCCAGCATCAAGGCCGCCGCGTGCTTGAAACCGATGGACAAGTCGAGCTGGCATAGCATGCGGTCGATGCGGTACGGCACTTCATTGATTTCTTCGAGGAAAAGGATATGCTCGCGGAAATCGGCCGCATACGGCGTGCCGGCCAGCGCGCTGACCATGCACAGGTTGCCGCCCGTCAAGCGTCCCGTCGCCTGGCCGCCATGCACGGCGCGGATGGCGAAGTTCGGTTGCGTCTGCGCGCGGCGGTGGTTGTCCAGCGCCATCGGTATCGTGTAGCTGTCTTGCGGCGTCATCAGCACATTGCGCAGCTGCGTCACCGTGTAGTCGGAAAACGTGGACGAGGCCACGGGCCCATGGAAAGTCACCAGGCCCGTCTGGCTGGCGATGCCCAGATGCAGGGCCGTGATGTCGGAATAGCCGATCAGCACTTTCGGATTGCGCTGGATCAAGGCGTAATCGAGCAGCGCCAGCAGCGAAATGCAGCCGGAACCGCCACGGATGGCCCACACCGCCTTGACCTCGGGATCGGCGAACGCCGCATGCAGATCGTCGAGGCGTTGCTGCACCGTGCCCGCATAGTTGCCGTGCACGGCGCGGATGTTGGCGCCCAGACTGGCGCGCAGTCCCAGCGATTCGATATTGCGCTGGGCCTTGGCGATGGATTCCTCATCCGTAAAACCGCCCGGCGCGATGATGGCCACCAGGTCGCCGTCGCGCAGGCGCGCCGGTTTGATCAATGCGTGGTGCTGTTGCATGCGTTTGTCCTTCCCTTGCGCGGCCGCCGCCCACGCCGGTGTGCCTGCCGCCCCCACGGTGGCGGCCAGCAAGCCGCCGAAGCGGCGCCGGCTGAGATTGGTCTGACTGGACATGCGGCCCTTTCCTGGAATAAAAACGGCGACGCCAGGCGCCGCCGCACGAGGTTAGCATGCCGACGGGATCGCCGCCGGCATGACCGCCTTACATGAACTTGTACTTCAGCTGGAACGACAGCGAGCGGCCGCGCGGGTCGGCCACGCGCGGGTCCCAGCCGGCGCCCACCACGTCATCCACGTTGTGCGCAGTGAATGGCGGGTCGCGGTCGAACAAGTTCTGGATACCCACTGTGATGGTGGTATTTTTGAAGCCCGTGTACGTGCCCGACAAGCTGTACGTGGTGTAACTGGACACATCGGATTTGAAACCTGGTGGCGGCGTCCCCTTGCCATCATTCGGTACCTGGTCCTTGTAGCCGGAAGCAAAACTCTGCACGAGCAAACCGCTCCAGTCGCCGCGCGATACGCTGAAGCTGGCATTGTGTTTCCAGCGCAAGTACAAATCACGCGTGTAGAAGTTGCCAACCAGCTCCTTGTATTCTTGCCCCTTGTATTCGGCAAACTTGAAGCTGTCCATATACGTGCCGTCCAGGGTTGCAGTCCATTTCGCATCCTGGACCTTGCCTTCGCCGCGCAAGCTCACGTCCAGGCCGCGCACGCGGCTGCCACCCGCATTGAACCAGCCCGCCTGCACGTAATCGATGGTGCCATCGGGTTTGCGGAAGATGTACTGGTTCAGCGCCTGGTAATTGGCCAGCACGACTTGCGGCGTGCGTTTCAGGAGCTGGTCCTGGGTATTGATGGCCCAGTAATCGAACGAGGCGGAGTAACCCTTCACCGGTTCGATGACGATACCGACGCTGCCCTGCTTCGACGTCTCCGGCTTCAGGTTCAGGTTGCCGCCCGTCGTGTAAATGAGGCGGGGAATGGAACAGTATTCGGTCACGCCGGGATGCTTGATACAGCCTTCCGGATCTTTCACACCATTCGGCAATTCCTGCGTCAATACACCTGAATAGAGCTGGTCGAAACTCGGCGCCAGGAATCCCTTGCTGGCCGAGGCGCGGAACAGGACGAACTCGGCCGGTTGGTAACGCAAGGCAACCTTGGGATTCGTGGTGGCGCCCACTTGGCTGTAATCGTCACGACGCACGGCCAGCTGCATTTCCAGGTCTTTCATGATGGGTACCAGCAACTCGGCATACACGGCCTTGACGTTGCGACTGACATCCTTCAAGGCGGCATTTCCTGGCGCCAATAGAATCAGGTTGGCATCGACATCCTGTCCAAAACTGTAGCCCTCGCGGCGTAAATCAAAGCCGGCGGCCATCGCCACGGCGCCAGCCGGCAGTTGGAACAGCTCGCCGGATACGGAACCGTCGATCTGCGTCAGGGTCGTCTTGCCATGCTGGAAGTCGCCACGGAACTTGGTCGATTCGATCAATTGCCTGGCCGCTTCCGTCTGGCTCTGGCCGGCGCCCACCCATGGATTGATGATCCCTGTCCCCAAGGCCGCATATAACTTGTCCGTGTAGGAATAGCCATCTGTCAGCTTGGTCTTGGTGGTACTCTGTGCGTAGGAAACGCCGGTCTTGTAATCCCACTTGCCGAAGTTGCCTTCAAAACCCAGCAGCACGCGCGCATTGTCGGTGGTGTTTTCCTGCGTGCGGTTACCGATCTCATTGGCGCGCCATTTGTAGGCAATCGGCTTGGTATTGTCGAACGTGGGAATATAGGCCGATAAATCCTGGTAATACGCGCCGCCCACCGGATACACGGCCTTGTTGGCGATGCTCGTCTGCACCTGCATCGGCGTCAGGATCGCCGTGGCCTTGGTGCGCGAACCGAGCACTTCTACAAACATGCGGTGGTCGGGCGCCAGTTGGACAGTTCCACGCGACAGGAAATTGGCCCGCTCGACGGGAAATTGCAGCACATAGTCGGCGCCGTAATCATACGCACACGAATGCGTGGTGCTGCGCGGTGAGGTCACGTCTTTCCACAGTGCCGTCTGATACTGCGACATGCCGGCGATGCTGTCGCACTTGCCCTGGAAGCTCAGGGGATTGGCTTGCAGATACACCGTCGGGTCGCCAGGCAAGGTGTAACCGCCAATAAACGTCCCTGGTTTTGTCGGATCAGGATTGGGGATTTGCAGTGCCGTGCCCGGCCCCGACATCTGGTTGGCGAATGGCGTGCCCGTGGTGTCGGGCGACAGGCCACGGCCCGGCTGGTAGCCGTTGACGAAGGAGCGGTCACGGCCATTGAGCTGTTGCGCTTTATCGACGGTCAGGCTGGCCATGATGTTGTAGCGGTCTTCTTCCAGCGAACCCCTGCCGGCCAGGAGCGAGGCGCGGCGCGTGGCGCCGCCGCCTGCCTGCGTATCGTTGGTGGAAACGGACGCTTCCACGCCGCTGTAATTGGTTTTCAGAATGAAATTGATCACGCCGCCGATGGCGTCCGTGCCGTAGATGGCCGAGGCGCCATCCTTGAGGATTTCCACACGAGAAATTGCGCCCAGCGGAATGGAATTCAAGTCGACGGCACGGCCACTGGCACCGTGCGTGGCCACGCGGCGGCCATTCAGCAGTACCAAAGTCGCGCCCGGTCCCAGCCCGCGCAGCGAGGCGAACGAGGCGCCACCGGCAAGACGGTCGGCGTCGGCGCCAAACACGTTATTGCCCGAAGTCATGTTTTCGGCACCTGTGCCATTCGCCGACAGGGTGCGCACCAGTTGCTCGGCCGTCGTGATGCCCTGCTTTTCCATCTGGTCAAAGGTGATGACTTGCACCGGCAGCGCGCCTTCCTTGGCCACGCGCTTGATGCTGCTGCCCGTCACTTCGACCCGTTGCATTGCTGGCTCCGCCGCTTCCTGTGCCATCACCGGCCCCACCACCCCCATCAATGCCACCAACTGCGCTAGTTTCTTCAATTTCACTGGTCTCTCCTTGTTGGGCAATCGAAACTTGAGTTCTCAAGTCCAGGCTGTTTTGTAAGGTCGCGGCGTCTGTCTCGCGGTACATTTTTTTATGACGCCAGCGCTTTACTTTATTTGTTTTCATTTTCAGAGTAGCGCGATGCGTCCGGGCCCAGCCAATGAAAAATGCTTTCCTAACCATAACTTTTTGGAATGAATGCCCTTTTCAGCGACGTGGTCACTTGCCTGCGGGGCGGCCCTTGGTTTTATCCACGTCCAGATAGCGCCAGGACGTGAATTCCACGGGGTGGCGCCTGTAGTTTTTTAGCCACGGTTGCTGCAGGTCGGCAGAGATGGGATGCGTCAGCAGCACCCACGGCGTGTAAGCGTGGATCAGCTGAAACAGGTCGAAGTACAGACTGCGTCGGCGCGGCGTATCGGATAGCAGGCGCGCCTCCTCATAGCGTTTATTGTAATCGGGCAAGTTGAAGCGGGCATAGTTGGCGCGGCCGACGTTGCCGCCATACAACAATTGCATAAAGTTATCACCATCGGGGAAGTCGGCGATCCAATTGGTCTCGAACATCTGCACCTTGCCCAGGCGCGACGCCTTGATGATTTCCGTCTTCTTGTCGCTTTTAAACTCCACGCGCAGGCCGATGGCGTTCAGGTTGCGCCGCCACAATTCATCGCGCAGCCGGCCCACCGTGCTCGGCTCCGTGTGCATGGTGAGGATCAAGGGCGTGCCGTCGGGCTGCGTGCGGAAACCGTCGGGCCCCGCCTTGTAGCCGAAGCGCTCCAGCAGGGCGCGCGCCAGCGCCGGATCGTAGCCGACGGGGCTGCGGTAATGCTTGTCGTAACCGAGCACGTTGGGCGGCAGCGGCGACTGCGCCGGCAAGGCCAGGCCTTTCTTTAATAACGCGATGTCTTCGCGGCTGTTGTAGCTGAGGGCGATGGCGCGCCGCAGGGCCAGCTTGTCCTTGCTCATGCCGCCCAGCACGGGATCGTCCATATTCATCCACATGTAATACGTCTGCAGCACGGGAAAGCGCGTCAGCTGCAAACCCTTGGCAGCCAATGCCGGTTTCAGGGCGCCGTTTTCCAGCACCATGTCCGTCATCGATTCCGGCACTTGCTCCAGGTAATCGAATTCGCCTTTCAGGAATCCCAGCATGCGCGATTGATATTCCTCAACGATCCGCACCTCGATGCGCCCGACCAGGGGCAAACGTTTCCCCTCCAGCGCGGCGGCGATGGCGCGCGCGTCGGCCGGCAAGGCGGCCAGCGCAGTGGTTTCCGTATGGAACACGGCAGGACGGAAAGTCGGGTTGGCTTGCAGCACGATCTTGTCGCTGCGCTTCCATTCCTTCACCAGGAACGGTCCCGTGCCCACGGGATGGTTGCCGATCTGCCCTGCCGCCGGGTACGCTTCAGCCACTTCGCGCGCCACCACGGCGGTCGCCGGCATGGCCAGGTAAAACAGGAAGTTCGGGTCGATGGCGTTCAGGCGGATGCGCAAGGTGTATTTGTCCAGCGCCTGCAAGCCGGCGATCGGCGTGTCGTAGCTGAATTTGGCTTTCAGGGCCGCGTCGCCGACTAGCTTGTCTTCCAGCAAGAACAGCCACGGCGACTTCAGGCTGGGGTCATACAGCCGCGTCAGGCTGTACACATAATCCTGCGCCGTCACTTCGCGCGGCTGGCCCTTGAAAGCGGGATCGGGGGTGAAGAAAATACCCGGCTGCAAGTGAAAGGTATACATGCGGCCGCCGTCTTCCACGGTCGGCAAGCCGCGCGCCGTATTGCCCTGCAGCTGTACCGGGCGCGCCAGGTAGTCGTAGCGCAGCAAGGGGTCAAAAATGTTTTCCATCAAATTCAGGCTGGCCAGGTCCGAGGCCACGGCCGGGTCCAGGCCCGTCTCGCTGGTGCTTAAAAATAAGTGCAGGGTCTTGTTCGCGCGGGCATCGGTGGCGGCCTCGGCGGGCGCGGTAAACAGCGTCAACAGGGCCAGGCCGGCGGCGCAGGCGGTTTTGCGTAAAAACATCATCAGTGATCCAGTGCAGACAAGGGTAACGAACAGCGATAAGCGACAGACATCCCCCACACTACGCGGGCAAGCTACGGGGCGCCAATGAAAACAGGCTGCCAGCTTATAACTTTTTGGCATGCGATTGCTGCATTCTTTCATCAACTCGTATCGGGCTGCCTCTATACTTTGCTTGCAGCACCTTTTCACCTCCCCGAAATACAGAACTGATCGCATATGGCACTTAATTACATCTGGTCCGGCTTTTTCCTCGTTGGCTTCCTGGCCGCAGTGCTGCAGTGGCTGTTTCTCGGCGATACCGATATCTTCAAGCGCATCATCGACGGCACGTTCGAAACGGCGCGCATGGGCGTGATGGATATCGCCCTGCCGCTGGCGGGCGTGATGACCTTGTGGCTCGGCATCATGAACATCGGTGAAAAGGCGGGCATCGTCGGCTGGCTGGCAAAAGTCATCGCGCCGTTCTTTTCGCGCATCTTCCCGGAAATTCCGAAAGACCATCCGGCCACGGGCCACATGGTGATGAATTTCTCGGCCAACCTGCTGGGCCTGGACAATGCGGCCACGCCGTTCGGTTTAAAGGCCATGGAAAGCCTGCAAACCTTGAACCCGAACAAGGAAGAGGCGACGAATGCGCAAATCATGTTTTTGGTGCTGCACACCTCGGGCCTGACCCTGATTCCGCTGGCCATCATGGCGCAGCGCTCGATCCTCGGCGCGGCCGATCCGTCCGACATCTTTATCCCGTGCATGATCGCCACCTATGTCGCCACCATGGTCGGCATCATCACGGTATCCATCAAGCAGCGCATCAACTTGCTCAACAGGGTTGTGCTGGGCTGGATGGGCGGCATGACGAGCGCCATCGTCGCCATGATCTGGTATTTCACGCAGTACCTGACGAAGCAGGAAATCGAGCTGGTCTCGAAAGTGGTCAGCAACCTGGTGTTGATCAGCGTCATTGCCATCTTCATCATCGGCGCCCTGCGCAAGAAGGTGAACGTGTATGACGCCTTCATCGAAGGGGCGAAAAGCGGCATCCAGACCTCGATCACCGTGATTCCCTATCTGGTCGGCATGCTGGTGGCCATCAGCGTCATCCGCAACGCGGGCGTGTTCAATTTCCTGATGAGCGGCATGAACTGGTTTTTCGCCAACCTGGGCATCAATACGGACTTCGTGCCCGCCCTGCCGACGGCCATGATGAAGCCACTCAGCGGTTCCGGCTCGAAAGCCATGATGATCGACGCCATGAATACCTACGGCGTCGACTCCTTCGTCGGCCGCCTGGCCTGCGTCTTCCAGGGCTCGGCCGACACCACCTTCTATATCGTGGCCCTGTACTTCGGCTCGGTGGGCATCCGCAAGACGCGCTATGCCATTACGGCCGGCCTGATCGCAGATCTGGCTGGCGTGGTCACGGCTGTCTTCGTCGCCTACGTCTTTTTCCATTAAGGAGCGCCATGTTTCGTCCCATCCTCATCGCCGCCTTGCTGGCTGGCATCGGCTTGTCGAATGCCCAGGCGCAATTGCCCGAATCCGTCAGCCTGCTATTGCGCAGCGCGAATATCCCCGAAGACGCCATGGGCGCCATCGTCTTGCGCGGCAACACCACCGTGCTGTCGCATGGGGCCGAGCGCAGCATGCAGCCCGCATCCACCATGAAGCTGGTGACGACGGCCGTGGGCCTGGAACAGCTGGGCCCCATCTTCCGCGGCCGCACGGAGCTGCGCACCAGCGCCGACGTCATCAATGGCGTGCTGAAGGGCGACCTGATCCTGCGCGGCGGCGCCGACACGGATTTCAACGCGGACGTGCTGGCGCACATGCTGCAAACCCTGCGCAACCAGGGCATCGTGAAAATCAAGGGCGACCTGATCCTGGACCGCCAGCTGTTCCAGCCGGCCCGGCCCGACATCGGCGCGCCGCCGTTCGACGAGTCGGCCGAGTTCCGCTACAACGTCATCCCCGATGCCTTGTTATTGAACACCAATTTGCTCGATATCAATATGAACTCGACGGACCGGCAATTGAGCATCCTGATGCAGCCGGCGCTCGAGAACGTCAGCATCACGAGCGACATGAAACTGGTCAAGGGCAGTTGCGCGCGATGGGAGGACGGCTGGCGTCCGCCAGAATACCGGCGCGATGCCAACGGCAAACTGCAAGTGATACTGCACGGTACTTTCCCGCAAAATTGCAGCAAGGCCACCAGCATCAATGTGCTTGATCGCAACGATTATGCGGACCGCTTGTTCCGTGCCACCTGGAAACGCCTGGGCGGCACGATCACGGGCACGGTGCGCGAAGCGCCGTTGACGGGCTTGCCGCCGACGGCCGAACCGGTCGGCACGCGCATGCTGGCCGACCACGTGGCGCGCGCCCTGCCGGAAGTTTTGCGCGATATCAACAAGACCTCCGACAACACCCTGGCCCGCACCCTGTTCCTCAGCTTGGGCAGCTTGCAAAGCGATGGCTGGCTAGGCAGCCGCCCCGTCGCCATGGCTGCGCCGGAAGACACGGCCAGCCGGGCACGGCAAGTGATCCAGGAATGGTTTCAGCGGCACAATATCGATACCCAGGGCATGCTGGTCGACAACGGTTCCGGCTTGTCGCGCACGGGACGCATTGCGCCAGCGCAAATGGCCGGCGTGCTGCAGGCGATGCAGCAAAGCCCGTGGGCGCCCGAGTTCCAATCCAGCCTGCCCATCGTGGCGCTGGACGGCACCATGCGCAAGCGCCTGCTGAACAGCCCGGCCGCCGCGCGGGCCCGCATCAAGACGGGGACATTAAAGAATGTGGTGGCCATCGCCGGTTACGTGCCCGATGCGAATAATCAACAGTGCGTGGTGGTCGCCATGATCAATAGCGACTTGGTGGGCAATGGCAATGGCCGCGCCGCCGTCGATGCGCTGATCGAGTGGGTGGCCAGGAGCGGCGCCGTGCCGGTGGTGGCCGGCCAATAAGGCCGGTAGCGGCCTAGCGTGGTGCGCTGGCAAACGCCAGGCGCAGCACATACGCGGCGACAGCGCCGATTAGCAGGATCGTCACCAGCGACGCTTCCACACCGAAGGCGCCGCCCGTCAGCATGACATTGCCCGCCAGTTCGCCGCGCAGCAGGCCGTCCGTGGCCGCGTGGCCCGATACCGTCGAGGAAAACACTTGGCTGACACAGTAATTCCAGCCGACATGCGTGCCGATGCACACCCACAGGCGGCGCGTCCGCATGTACAGTGCGGCCTGCAGCACGCCATAGGTGACAATCGCGGCGATGGCCAGCAGCGAAAAACCGGCATTGGGCAAATGGGCCAGGGCGAACACCAGCGATGAAATCACGATGGCGGCCTTGCTGCCCAGCGCACGTGCCGTCACGCCGAACAGGATGCCGCGAAACATCATCTCCTCGGCCATGCCGACCAGCACGAGTTCCGCCAGCGGCAGCAGCAACATGAAGCTCGGGGCGTTGACGCCGCTAAACTGATATACGCCCAGCGCTGCCAGCACGACAAAGGTGAGAAAGACCAGTCCGGCGCCGAGCAGCAATCCGCGTCCCAGTTCACGCGCCATGCCCGGCATTGCCAATTCGGCCGGCTGGCGCTTCTCGATGCACCGCACATAGAAACGGTAGCCGCACCACACGAGCAGCGCCGCCAGCAACTGCGGCCACAGGATGCGGTAGGGCTTTTCCACCAGTTGGGAAGCGGTGCCCATTACCAGCGGTATCCCGGCAAAGGTAAGGACCATGCCCAGCACAATCTGCACCAGGGGATAGGCCATCAGGCGGGCCAGAGGGGATTTTTTTGTTGCCATGCTCAGGGTATTGTCCATCGTCGCTTTCCTCAGATAGTTTTCAGGGCGTTGTTTTTAGCTGCTTGCTTGTATCGCGGATACGCTCGCCAAATGAGCGCTGTTCCAGCATCGTGATGGCTTGCGCCAGGCATGTGGATAAAGGAAATGCCAATTCCGCATCCAGGCTGTCGGCAGCACACTTGGTCGCCTGCCAGCACCTCTGCAGATGGGGCAGCAAGGCCTCGCCCTGGCTGCTCAGGCGTACCACACGCTGGCGGCCATCCTCGCCACCGGCTGCCACCAGCAGCAAGCCTTCCTTTTTCATCAATGCCACCGTTTGGGTGACGGCCGGCTGCGTGATGCCCGCCAGCTCGGCCAACTGGCCGATGGTCGCGCTCTGCTGTTGCGCCAGCACCCGCATCACGGGCGTGTAGCGCGGCCGGTAATCGAGGCCCGCGTCCGCGTAGGCTTGCTGGACGGCGCCGTCCAGCAGTTCGATCAGGTGGCGTAGTTGTGTTCCGAGTCCTTGTTTCATGTAGCGATAGTAACAGCATTTACATAAGCACTTATATAAATACTGAAAGCTGTTGCATTTTATGCACAAAGTAGCAGGGGGGTAGCTGAAAAGAGGAGGAGTGGCGAGGAATCGCCAGACGAAAAAAAACCCCACCGGAGTCCGGCGGGGTTTTTCTCTTACTGCGAATAACAAGCCTGACGATAACCTACTTTCACACTGGTTGCAGCACTATCATCGGCGCAAAGTTGTTTCACGGTCCTGTTCGGGATGGGAAGGGGTGGGACCAACTTGCTATGGTCATCAGGCATAACTTGTACCGGCATTTGTCTCCTGTTGGACGACAAAGCCATGAATCTGGAAGAAGCAAAGATCGGGGTAATGAATTGGTGTATCAACACACACGCAACGTTGTACCGTCTTATCCTCTGTACCTGCTAAGGTTATAGGGACAAGCCGTACGGGCAATTAGTACTGGTTAGCTTAATGCATTACTGCACTTCCACACCCAGCCTATCAACGTCCTGGTCTCGAACGACCCTTCAAAGAGCTCAAGGCTCTGGGAAATCTCATCTCAAGGCAAGTTTCCCGCTTAGATGCTTTCAGCGGTTATCTCTTCCGAACTTAGCTACCCGGCAATGCCACTGGCGTGACAACCGGTACACCAGAGGTTCGTCCACTCCGGTCCTCTCGTACTAGGAGCAGCCCCCTTCAAATTTCCAACGCCCACGGCAGATAGGGACCAAACTGTCTCACGACGTTTTAAACCCAGCTCACGTACCACTTTAAATGGCGAACAGCCATACCCTTGGGACCGGCTACAGCCCCAGGATGTGATGAGCCGACATCGAGGTGCCAAACTCCCCCGTCGATATGAACTCTTGGGAGGAATCAGCCTGTTATCCCCAGAGTACCTTTTATCCGTTGAGCGATGGCCCTTCCATACAGAACCACCGGATCACTATGTCCTACTTTCGTACCTGCTCGACTTGTCAGTCTCGCAGTTAAGCACGCTTATGCCATTGCACTATCAACACGATGTCCGACCGTATCTAGCGTACCTTCGAACTCCTCCGTTACACTTTAGGAGGAGACCGCCCCAGTCAAACTGCCTACCATGCACTGTCCCCGATCCGGATAACGGACCAAGGTTAGAACCTCAAACAAACCAGGGTGGTATTTCAAGGTTGGCTCCACGAGAACTAGCGTCCTCGCTTCAAAGCCTCCCACCTATCCTACACAGATTGGTTCAAAGTCCAATGCAAAGCTACAGTAAAGGTTCATGGGGTCTTTCCGTCTAGCCGCGGGTAGATTGCATCATCACAAACATTTCAACTTCGCTGAGTCTCGGGAGGAGACAGTGTGGCCATCGTTACGCCATTCGTGCAGGTCGGAACTTACCCGACAAGGAATTTCGCTACCTTAGGACCGTTATAGTTACGGCCGCCGTTTACTGGGACTTCAATCAAGAGCTTGCACCCCATCATTTAATCTTCCAGCACCGGGCAGGCGTCACACCCTATACGTCCACTTTCGTGTTTGCAGAGTGCTGTGTTTTTATTAAACAGTCGCAGCCACCAGTTTATTGCAACCCTTTCACCCTTCTGGAGTAAACCAGTCAAGCTACCGGGGCGTACCTTTTCCCGAAGTTACGGTACCAATTTGCCGAGTTCCTTCTCCCGAGTTCTCTCAAGCGCCTTAGAATACTCATCTCGCCCACCTGTGTCGGTTTGCGGTACGGTCTCGTATGACTGAAGCTTAGAGGCTTTTCTTGGAACCACTTCCGATTGCTTCGTGAATAAATTCACTCGTCTCAACCCCTTGAATTGCGCGCCCGGATTTGCCTAAGCGCCTTCTATGAGCCAAAAACCAACTATTCCAACAGTTGGACAACCTTCCGCGATCCGTCCCCCCATCGCATCATACGACGGTGCAGGAATATTAACCTGCTTCCCATCAGCTACGCATCTCTGCCTCGCCTTAGGGGCCGACTCACCCTGCTCCGATGAACGTTGAACAGGAAACCTTGGGCTTACGGCGTGGAGGCTTTTCACCCCCATTATCGCTACTCATGTCAGCATTCGCACTTCTGATACCTCCAGCATCCTTTACAAGACACCTTCGCAGGCTTACAGAACGCTCTCCTACCATATATATCTGTGATAAATCACAGAACAATATCCGCAGCTTCGGTGACTGGCTTAGCCCCGTTACATCTTCCGCGCAGGACGACTCGATCAGTGAGCTATTACGCTTTCTTTAAATGATGGCTGCTTCTAAGCCAACATCCTGACTGTTTTAGCCTTCCCACTTCGTTTTCCACTTAGCCAATCTTTGGGACCTTAGCTGGCGGTCTGGGTTGTTTCCCTCTTGACGCCGGACGTTAGCACCCGACGTCTGTCTCCCAAGCTCGCACTCATCGGTATTCGGAGTTTGCAATGGTTTGGTAAGTCGCAATGACCCCCTAGCCATAACAGTGCTCTACCCCCGATGGTGATACTTGAGGCACTACCTAAATAGTTTTCGGAGAGAACCAGCTATTTCCAAGTTTGTTTAGCCTTTCACCCCTACCCACAGCTCATCCCCTAATTTTTCAACATTAGTGGGTTCGGACCTCCAGGGCGTGTTACCGCACCTTCATCCTGGCCATGAGTAGATCACTTGGTTTCGGGTCTACACCCAGCGACTGATCGCCCTATTCGGACTCGATTTCTCTACGGCTTCCCTATGCGGTTAACCTTGCCACTGAATGTAAGTCGCTGACCCATTATACAAAAGGTACGCAGTCACGGAACAAGTCCGCTCCTACTGTTTGTATGCACACGGTTTCAGGATCTATTTCACTCCCCTTCCGGGGTTCTTTTCGCCTTTCCCTCACGGTACTGGTTCACTATCGGTCGATTACGAGTATTTAGCCTTGGAGGATGGTCCCCCCATATTCAGACAGGATGTCACGTGTCCCGCCCTACTTGTCGTACGCTTAGTACCACCGGTCCGATTTCACATACGGGGCTATCACCCACTATGGCTCCTATTTCCAGAGGATTCTGTTATCGGTCCGACTATCACGTACAGGCTCTTCCCATTTCGCTCGCCGCTACTTTGGGAATCTCGGTTGATTTCTTTTCCTGCAGCTACTTAGATGTTTCAGTTCGCCGCGTTCGCCTTGCATACCTATGTATTCAGTATGCAATACCCTAAAAGGGTGGGTTGCCCCATTCGGAAATCTGCGGATCAAAGTGTGTTTGCTCACTCCCCGCAGCTTATCGCAAGCTACTACGTCCTTCATCGCCTGTAATCGCCAAGGCATCCACCATGTGCACTTATTCGCTTGTCCCTATAACGTTAGCCTCTGATTACCAGGTAATCAAAGAGCGCTACAGGGATAAGAAAGTACAACGTTGTTGCTTGTTTGTTGATACATACAATCATTACCCATCGATTCGCTTGTTACGGCAAACCGATCAATAAATAATCTTTACTTCTTCCAGATTGTTAAAGAACGAAACAGCTTTGATCGCTAAAAGATCAAACCTAAACCCAAGTCTTATTGACTGGCTTACGTTTGCACTTTCAAAGTACTTGGTGGAGGATGACGGGATCGAACCGACGACCCCCTGCTTGCAAAGCAGGTGCTCTCCCAGCTGAGCTAATCCCCCAGGATATTTCTACGACTCGGGTCTTACTGGTAGGGCTGGTTGGACTCGAACCAACGACCCCCGCGTTATCAACACGGTGCTCTAACCAGCTGAGCTACAGCCCCAACGCGGAACTTCTACGACTACTGTTTCTTCTTTTACTAACAGCCGATAAGTGTGAACATTTGATGCGTGAATCATTTACATGATTCGTGCAAACTCTAGAAAGGAGGTGATCCAGCCGCACCTTCCGATACGGCTACCTTGTTACGACTTCACCCCAGTCACGAATCCTACCGTGGTAAGCGCCCTCCTTGCGGTTAAGCTACCTACTTCTGGTAAAACCCGCTCCCATGGTGTGACGGGCGGTGTGTACAAGACCCGGGAACGTATTCACCGCGACATGCTGATCCGCGATTACTAGCGATTCCAACTTCATGCAGTCGAGTTGCAGACTACAATCCGGACTACGATACACTTTCTGCGATTAGCTCCCCCTCGCGGGTTGGCGGCGCTCTGTATGTACCATTGTATGACGTGTGAAGCCCTACCCATAAGGGCCATGAGGACTTGACGTCATCCCCACCTTCCTCCGGTTTGTCACCGGCAGTCTCATTAGAGTGCCCTTTCGTAGCAACTAATGACAAGGGTTGCGCTCGTTGCGGGACTTAACCCAACATCTCACGACACGAGCTGACGACAGCCATGCAGCACCTGTGTACTGGTTCTCTTTCGAGCACTCCCCGATCTCTCGGGGATTCCAGCCATGTCAAGGGTAGGTAAGGTTTTTCGCGTTGCATCGAATTAATCCACATCATCCACCGCTTGTGCGGGTCCCCGTCAATTCCTTTGAGTTTTAATCTTGCGACCGTACTCCCCAGGCGGTCTACTTCACGCGTTAGCTGCGTTACCAAGTCAATTAAGACCCGACAACTAGTAGACATCGTTTAGGGCGTGGACTACCAGGGTATCTAATCCTGTTTGCTCCCCACGCTTTCGTGCATGAGCGTCAATCTTGACCCAGGGGGCTGCCTTCGCCATCGGTGTTCCTCCACATATCTACGCATTTCACTGCTACACGTGGAATTCTACCCCCCTCTGCCAGATTCTAGCCTTGCAGTCTCCAATGCAATTCCCAGGTTGAGCCCGGGGATTTCACATCAGACTTACAAAACCGCCTGCGCACGCTTTACGCCCAGTAATTCCGATTAACGCTTGCACCCTACGTATTACCGCGGCTGCTGGCACGTAGTTAGCCGGTGCTTATTCTTCAGGTACCGTCATTAGCAAGAGATATTAGCTCTCACCGTTTCTTCCCTGACAAAAGAGCTTTACAACCCGAAGGCCTTCTTCACTCACGCGGCATTGCTGGATCAGGCTTTCGCCCATTGTCCAAAATTCCCCACTGCTGCCTCCCGTAGGAGTCTGGACCGTGTCTCAGTTCCAGTGTGGCTGGTCGTCCTCTCAGACCAGCTACTGATCGATGCCTTGGTAGGCTTTTACCCTACCAACTAGCTAATCAGATATCGGCCGCTCCACGAGCATGAGGTCTTGCGATCCCCCACTTTCATCCGTAGATCGTATGCGGTATTAGCGTAACTTTCGCTACGTTATCCCCCACTCCAGGGTACGTTCCGATATATTACTCACCCGTTCGCCACTCGCCACCAGAGCAAGCTCCGTGCTGCCGTTCGACTTGCATGTGTAAGGCATGCCGCCAGCGTTCAATCTGAGCCAGGATCAAACTCTTCAGTTTAATCTCTGTTTAATGTCATTTCTGACAGGTCGGACAGTATCACTACCATCCAAATCTTTGGCATTGCCAAAGATTTGCTCACTCAAAAAACTGACAGGCTACTTCCGAAGAAGTATCCTATTTCATTATTTCTTGTGAACATTTGATATTTTAAGTTTTACAGCGATCCGAAGATCACTGCTGCACTGACATCAAATGCCCACACTTATCGACTGTTAATTGTTAAAGAACTGTATTCGGTTACTGCTTTCGCGCTATCGACAAAGCGTTGTGTTTGTCAGCTGCGAAGAAGGAAGAGTATGAAGCATTTCGCTAAATCCGTCAACCTTCTTTTTACTACCCTCACCGTTTCCAGTGATCCCGTTGTTTCGCAAACTGCAGCGTCTCATTGGGGAGGCGAACTATAGCAAAGCTATGCGAAGGCAGCAAGGTTTATTCTAAGAAAGTGTGAACTATCATTATTCAATGCTATATCAACATCAAATCGACCAGATAATTACATTCGGAATACCCGGCTAGCTGTTTCTACAGGTGCATTAAGCGGCATATTCATTGCATCTGCATTGGGTGGCGCCGGCCAGGCAACTGCACCAGGGCTGGTCGTAGGGTCGAATTGATCGGCTGGCATTGTTGTCGGATTACGCTACGCTAATCCGACCTTGTATTATTCCCCTCATGCCGTTCGTGGTATTGCGAACGGTATCGACCGCTGTCAAAATCTTGGTAGGCATATCAAGACCGGGTAACTGGATGCCGTATCCGCCCTTAGGCCCCGAGCCAGCTCCGTAGATCTCGCACCAGTTACCCATCCTCCATGTCAAGATCGGACAGTATCTTTGGCACCGGCATGCCGGTTAGCCCGCATTTGCAAGGTAGATCGCAAGAGGACCACAGCATGTTTAATTTAGGAATCGACGTTGCCAAGGCCAAGCTCGACTGCGCGCTGCGCCTGCCCAACGGCAAGCATCGTAACAAGGTTGTCGAGAACAACCGTCAAGGATTCACCGCGCTCCACGCATGGCTGCTGAAGCATGCTGCCGGCAGCCCCAGGGTGTGCATGGAAGCGACGGGCACGTATTGGGAAGGGGTTGCCGAATATCTCGCTGGACTTGGCATGGTGGTCAGTGTCATCAATCCAGCCCAGATCAAGGCCTTCAGCGCTTCACGCCTGGTGCGCACCAAGACCGACAAGGTCGACGCACAGCTGATCGCCGACTTCGCCCATGAACGCCAGCCAGAGCCCTGGCAGGCGCCATCGCCGGCCGAGCAATCGCTGCGCGCGCTGGTGCTGCGCCTCGATGCCTTGCAAGCGATGCGCCAGCAGGAAAGCAACCGGCTTGAAGTGGCGCGCGCGGCGGTACGCCAGGGTATCGAGGATCATATTGCCTGGCTCGACGCCGAGATCAAGGCGCTGATCCTGGCGATCCGCCGTCATATCGATGACGACCCGGATTTACGCGGCAAGCGCGAATTGCTCGATAGCATCCCTGGCCTGGGCGAGCGCACGATTCCCGTGCTGCTGTCCTACTACGCCAATCCTGAGCGCTTCGACAGCGCCAAGCAGGCGGTGGCGTTTGCGGGCCTCGATCCGCGCCAGCACGAGTCAGGTTCCAGCGTGCGTGGCAAGCCACGCATGTCGAAGGTCGGCCACAGTTTCCTGCGCAAGGCACTGTACATGCCGGCCATGGTGGCAGTGCATAAGACGCCTTGGGGCAAGCGCTTCGGTCAGCGTCTGCGTGACGCCGGCAAAGCGCCCAAGCTGATCATCGGCGCCATGATGCGCAAGCTGGTGCACGTGGCATTCGGCGTGCTCAGGTCGGGAAAAATATTTGATCCGGCCTTGCACGCCGCTTGACGGGGATAACAGTATCTACTGAACTTTACATGAGCGTAGGTCGGATCAGGCCGCAGGCCGTCATCCGACAACACTACGCTTATCCAGCCCACCCGACTTGGTCGATGTCGGTCGGCGCAGGCCGGCTTAGCGCAGCGTAAGCCGACAACCACCCGCGGCGCCCCGCAAAACCACCAGACGAAAAAAAACCCCACCGGAGTCCGGCGGGGTTTTACTCTTACTGCGAATAACAAGCCTGACGATAACCTACTTTCACACTGGTTGCAGCACTATCATCGGCGCAAAGTTGTTTCACGGTCCTGTTCGGGATGGGAAGGGGTGGGACCAACTTGCTATGGTCATCAGGCATAACTTGTACCGGCATTTGTCTCCTGTTGGACGACAAGGCCATGAATCTGGAAGAAGCAAAGATCGGGGTAATGAATTGGTGTATCAACACACACGCAACGTTGTACCGTCTTATCCTCTGTACCTGCTAAGGTTATAGGGACAAGCCGTACGGGCAATTAGTACTGGTTAGCTTAATGCATTACTGCACTTCCACACCCAGCCTATCAACGTCCTGGTCTCGAACGACCCTTCAAAGAGCTCAAGGCTCTGGGAAATCTCATCTCAAGGCAAGTTTCCCGCTTAGATGCTTTCAGCGGTTATCTCTTCCGAACTTAGCTACCCGGCAATGCCACTGGCGTGACAACCGGTACACCAGAGGTTCGTCCACTCCGGTCCTCTCGTACTAGGAGCAGCCCCCTTCAAATTTCCAACGCCCACGGCAGATAGGGACCAAACTGTCTCACGACGTTTTAAACCCAGCTCACGTACCACTTTAAATGGCGAACAGCCATACCCTTGGGACCGGCTACAGCCCCAGGATGTGATGAGCCGACATCGAGGTGCCAAACTCCCCCGTCGATATGAACTCTTGGGAGGAATCAGCCTGTTATCCCCAGAGTACCTTTTATCCGTTGAGCGATGGCCCTTCCATACAGAACCACCGGATCACTATGTCCTACTTTCGTACCTGCTCGACTTGTCAGTCTCGCAGTTAAGCACGCTTATGCCATTGCACTATCAACACGATGTCCGACCGTATCTAGCGTACCTTCGAACTCCTCCGTTACACTTTAGGAGGAGACCGCCCCAGTCAAACTGCCTACCATGCACTGTCCCCGATCCGGATAACGGACCAAGGTTAGAACCTCAAACAAACCAGGGTGGTATTTCAAGGTTGGCTCCACGAGAACTAGCGTCCCCGCTTCAAAGCCTCCCACCTATCCTACACAGATTGGTTCAAAGTCCAATGCAAAGCTACAGTAAAGGTTCATGGGGTCTTTCCGTCTAGCCGCGGGTAGATTGCATCATCACAAACATTTCAACTTCGCTGAGTCTCGGGAGGAGACAGTGTGGCCATCGTTACGCCATTCGTGCAGGTCGGAACTTACCCGACAAGGAATTTCGCTACCTTAGGACCGTTATAGTTACGGCCGCCGTTTACTGGGACTTCAATCAAGAGCTTGCACCCCATCATTTAATCTTCCAGCACCGGGCAGGCGTCACACCCTATACGTCCACTTTCGTGTTTGCAGAGTGCTGTGTTTTTATTAAACAGTCGCAGCCACCAGTTTATTGCAACCCTTTCACCCTTCTGGAGTAAACCAGTCAAGCTACCGGGGCGTACCTTTTCCCGAAGTTACGGTACCAATTTGCCGAGTTCCTTCTCCCGAGTTCTCTCAAGCGCCTTAGAATACTCATCTCGCCCACCTGTGTCGGTTTGCGGTACGGTCTCGTATGACTGAAGCTTAGAGGCTTTTCTTGGAACCACTTCCGATTGCTTCGTGAATAAATTCACTCGTCCCACTCCCTTGAATTCCGCACCCGGATTTGCCTAAGCGCCTTCTATGAAGCAGAAACTGACTATTCCAACAGTCAGACAACCTTCCGCGATCCGTCCCCCCATCGCATCATACGACGGTGCAGGAATATTAACCTGCTTCCCATCAGCTACGCATCTCTGCCTCGCCTTAGGGGCCGACTCACCCTGCTCCGATGAACGTTGAACAGGAAACCTTGGGCTTACGGCGTGGAGGCTTTTCACCCCCATTATCGCTACTCATGTCAGCATTCGCACTTCTGATACCTCCAGCATCCTTTACAAGACACCTTCGCAGGCTTACAGAACGCTCTCCTACCATATCCAATAAAGGATATCCGCAGCTTCGGTGACTGGCTTAGCCCCGTTACATCTTCCGCGCAGGACGACTCGATCAGTGAGCTATTACGCTTTCTTTAAATGATGGCTGCTTCTAAGCCAACATCCTGACTGTTTTAGCCTTCCCACTTCGTTTTCCACTTAGCCAATCTTTGGGACCTTAGCTGGCGGTCTGGGTTGTTTCCCTCTTGACGCCGGACGTTAGCACCCGACGTCTGTCTCCCAAGCTCGCACTCATCGGTATTCGGAGTTTGCAATGGTTTGGTAAGTCGCAATGACCCCCTAGCCATAACAGTGCTCTACCCCCGATGGTGATACTTGAGGCACTACCTAAATAGTTTTCGGAGAGAACCAGCTATTTCCAAGTTTGTTTAGCCTTTCACCCCTACCCACAGCTCATCCCCTAATTTTTCAACATTAGTGGGTTCGGACCTCCAGGGCGTGTTACCGCACCTTCATCCTGGCCATGAGTAGATCACTTGGTTTCGGGTCTACACCCAGCGACTGATCGCCCTATTCGGACTCGATTTCTCTACGGCTTCCCTATCTGGTTAACCTTGCCACTGAATGTAAGTCGCTGACCCATTATACAAAAGGTACGCAGTCACGGAACAAGTCCGCTCCTACTGTTTGTATGCACACGGTTTCAGGATCTATTTCACTCCCCTTCCGGGGTTCTTTTCGCCTTTCCCTCACGGTACTGGTTCACTATCGGTCGATTACGAGTATTTAGCCTTGGAGGATGGTCCCCCCATATTCAGACAGGATGTCACGTGTCCCGCCCTACTTGTCGTACGCTTAGTACCACCGGTCCGATTTCACATACGGGGCTATCACCCACTATGGCTCCTATTTCCAGAGGATTCTGTTATCGGTCCGACTATCACGTACAGGCTCTTCCCATTTCGCTCGCCGCTACTTTGGGAATCTCGGTTGATTTCTTTTCCTGCAGCTACTTAGATGTTTCAGTTCGCCGCGTTCGCCTTGCATACCTATGTATTCAGTATGCAATACCCTAAAAGGGTGGGTTGCCCCATTCGGAAATCTGCGGATCAAAGTGTGTTTGCTCACTCCCCGCAGCTTATCGCAAGCTACTACGTCCTTCATCGCCTGTAATCGCCAAGGCATCCACCATGTGCACTTATTCGCTTGTCCCTATAACGTTAGCCTCTTCATTCTTTCAAACGAAAAGAGCGCTACAGGGATAAGAAAGTACAACGTTGTTGCTTGTTTGTTGATACATACAATCATTACCCATCGATCTGCGTTTTACGGCAAACCGATCAATAAATAATCTTTACTTCTTCCAGATTGTTAAAGAACATACAGCACTTGATCTCGAAAAGACCAAACCTAAATCCCGGCGCCATCTGCGCTGATTTACGTTTGAACTTTTGGTGGAGGATGACGGGATCGAACCGACGACCCCCTGCTTGCAAAGCAGGTGCTCTCCCAGCTGAGCTAATCCCCCTATGGGTATTTCCAGACTACAGAAACTGGTAGGGCTGGTTGGACTCGAACCAACGACCCCCGCGTTATCAACACGGTGCTCTAACCAGCTGAGCTACAGCCCCAAATGCTGTTCTTCTTTATTAACAGCCGATAAGTGTGAACATTTGATGCGTGAATCATTTACATGATTCGTGCAAACTCTAGAAAGGAGGTGATCCAGCCGCACCTTCCGATACGGCTACCTTGTTACGACTTCACCCCAGTCACGAATCCTACCGTGGTAAGCGCCCTCCTTACGGTTAAGCTACCTACTTCTGGTAAAACCCGCTCCCATGGTGTGACGGGCGGTGTGTACAAGACCCGGGAACGTATTCACCGCGACATGCTGATCCGCGATTACTAGCGATTCCAACTTCATGCAGTCGAGTTGCAGACTACAATCCGGACTACGATACACTTTCTGCGATTAGCTCCCCCTCGCGGGTTGGCGGCGCTCTGTATGTACCATTGTATGACGTGTGAAGCCCTACCCATAAGGGCCATGAGGACTTGACGTCATCCCCACCTTCCTCCGGTTTGTCACCGGCAGTCTCATTAGAGTGCCCTTTCGTAGCAACTAATGACAAGGGTTGCGCTCGTTGCGGGACTTAACCCAACATCTCACGACACGAGCTGACGACAGCCATGCAGCACCTGTGTACTGGTTCTCTTTCGAGCACTCCCCAATCTCTCGGGGATTCCAGCCATGTCAAGGGTAGGTAAGGTTTTTCGCGTTGCATCGAATTAATCCACATCATCCACCGCTTGTGCGGGTCCCCGTCAATTCCTTTGAGTTTTAATCTTGCGACCGTACTCCCCAGGCGGTCTACTTCACGCGTTAGCTGCGTTACCAAGTCAATTAAGACCCGACAACTAGTAGACATCGTTTAGGGCGTGGACTACCAGGGTATCTAATCCTGTTTGCTCCCCACGCTTTCGTGCATGAGCGTCAATCTTGACCCAGGGGGCTGCCTTCGCCATCGGTGTTCCTCCACATATCTACGCATTTCACTGCTACACGTGGAATTCTACCCCCCTCTGCCAGATTCTAGCCTTGCAGTCTCCAATGCAATTCCCAGGTTGAGCCCGGGGATTTCACATCAGACTTACAAAACCGCCTGCGCACGCTTTACGCCCAGTAATTCCGATTAACGCTTGCACCCTACGTATTACCGCGGCTGCTGGCACGTAGTTAGCCGGTGCTTATTCTTCAGGTACCGTCATTAGCAAGAGATATTAGCTCTCACCGTTTCTTCCCTGACAAAAGAGCTTTACAACCCGAAGGCCTTCTTCACTCACGCGGCATTGCTGGATCAGGCTTTCGCCCATTGTCCAAAATTCCCCACTGCTGCCTCCCGTAGGAGTCTGGACCGTGTCTCAGTTCCAGTGTGGCTGGTCGTCCTCTCAGACCAGCTACTGATCGATGCCTTGGTAGGCTTTTACCCTACCAACTAGCTAATCAGATATCGGCCGCTCCACGAGCATGAGGTCTTGCGATCCCCCACTTTCATCCGTAGATCGTATGCGGTATTAGCGTAACTTTCGCTACGTTATCCCCCACTCCAGGGTACGTTCCGATATATTACTCACCCGTTCGCCACTCGCCACCAGAGCAAGCTCCGTGCTGCCGTTCGACTTGCATGTGTAAGGCATGCCGCCAGCGTTCAATCTGAGCCAGGATCAAACTCTTCAGTTTAATCTCTGTTACTTTGCCATTTTATTGGCACCGTCATTGCTGACGGGTCGCTCACTCAAAAAACTGACAGGCCACTACTTGCGTAGCGCCTATTTCATTATTTCTTGTGAACATTTGATATTTTAAGTTAGACGCCAATCCGAAGATTGACGCTGCACTTGCATCAAATGCCCACACTTATCGACTGTTAATTGTTAAAGAACTGTATTCGGTGCTACTTTCGCGCCATCGACAAAGCGTTGTGTTTGTCAGCTGCGAAGAAGGAAGAGTATGAAGCATTTCACTACATCCGTCAACTCCTTCTTTTCCTGCTCATCGCCGTTTCCGGTGATCCTCAAGTGCCGCATTTGACTGCGTCTCATTGGGGAGGCGAACTATAGCAAAGCGCCCCAGCGGAAGCAAGGCTTTTCCGGGGCTTTTGCGGCCAACTGCTACAATTTCGCCCCCTCCGCGCCAAACGGCGCTTGTCTATATATAGAACCATAGAAGATTCACCATGAAACAACAAGCTCAAGGATCAGGCCTGACCCTGAAACGAGCTGGCTTTACCACTGGCTTCGGCGTGCTCGCCGCCACCCTCGGTTCCGCAGTCGGTCTCGGCAATATCTGGAAGTTCCCCTATCTGACAGGCGCCAATGGCGGCGCCGGCTTCCTGCTCATCTATCTGCTCGCCACCTTATTGGTAGGCCTGCCCGTGATGATCGCGGAAATCACCCTGGGGCGCCGCGCCAAAGTCAATCCCATCTCCACCATGGAACAGCTGGCACCGAAGGGCAAGCCCTGGTGGCTGGTCGGCTTTATCGGCATGGTCGCCGCCTTCCTGATCGTCGCGTTTTATTCGGAAGTCGTGGGCTGGGTATTTGCGTACATCGCCAAGGCCATCGACGGCTCCATCTTGAGCAGCGACAAACTGGTGACGGAAGCGGCCTTCGCCTCGCTGATCAGCAATCCTTTGCAATCGCTGTTCTGGCAATGGGGCGTGCTGCTGTTTATCGGCGGCATATTGATGCTGGGCGTGACCAAGGGCATCGAGGCGATCGCCAAGAAGCTGATGCCGCTGCTGTTCCTGCTGTTACTGTTGCTGTGCGCGGTGAGCCTGTCGCTCGATAAGGCGGGCGAAGGCTTGGCTTTCCTGTTCCGCCCTGATTTTTCCAAGCTGACGGCTTCCGTCGTGCTGACGGCCATGGGCCTAGCCTTCTTTAAATTATCCGTCGGCATGGGTACGATGATGACCTACGGCAGCTATTTCCGCGATGACCAGAATATCCCCGTCACCACTTTGCGGGTGATGGCGGCCGACCTCGGTGTATCGATGCTGGCCGGTATCGCCATCTTCCCCGCCGTGTTCACGTTTGGTTTCGCCCCCAGCGCGGGACCGTCGCTGGTGTTCATCACGATTCCGGCCGTGTTTTCGCAAATTCCCATGGGACAAGTGCTGATGGTGGTGTTCTTCATCCTGGCCGCCGTGGCTGCCACGGGGGCGATGCTGTCGCTGATGGAAGTGCCCGTGGTGATTTTCCATGAACGCTTCGGCTGGACGCGCACCAAGTCCACCATCGTGACCATGCTTCTGCTGGCCGTGCTCGGTTCCGTGTGCGCGCTCAGCAACAGCACCCTGGCGGACTTCAAGCTATTCAATTTGAATATGTTTGATCTGTTCGACTTCGTCTCGTCGAATATCTTCCTGCCCGTGGGTGGCATCGCGATTGCCTTGTTTACAGGCTGGGCCTGGGGCAAGCAGCATTTCATCGAGGCGATCAGCAATCATGGCCAGTTGCAAAATCAAACTCTGGCGCACGTGCTGCTGTTCCTGCTGCGCTTTGTCTCGCCCGTGCTGATCCTGATCGTGATGCTGAAGGGATTAAAGGTCTTCTAATCAGAGTACCCGGGTGTAGGTCTGGCGCACCAGCACCCGGTCGCCGCAATCGAAATGCCACCATTCGCTGTTGATGCCAAAAAAGCCCGCCTGGAACATGGCGTCGCGCAACAAGCGGCGGTGCGCCACTTGCTCCTCGGTAATTTCCCCCTTTTCCAGCAAGACAAGCTCCAGCGCAGGATGCGAGCGCTCACTCAGATCATCAAAACCCGTGCCCATGTCCAATTCCCGGCCGTCCGGGCCGACGATGGTGATGTCGAGCGCCATGCCGAACGAGTGGATGGAGCCGCGCGACGGCTCGGCGATGTAGCCAAGTAACTCCGTTCCCTGCAGCGCATCCCACAATTGCTGCTGCACCCGCTGCGGGCGCAGGGCGTCGAGCACCAAGAGATGATGATCGGGGCGATGCGCGGCCAGCCAGGCCACGGCCTGCTCCAGCGCGGCGGCGGCGTCGCGGTGCAGCCAGGCGCAATCGATGGGGCTGTATAAGTCGCGGCCGACGAAATTGTCGGGCGTGGCATAGCGCAAGTCGACGCCGATGCCGGCGATGCTGCTCAGGTGGCGAAATTGCGGGTCGCTGCCGACCGCTTCCAATTGCAAACTTGCAACAGACATCAGACTCCTCTTTCCAGGCAGTTGCGCGCCGCCACGCCAATGCTGTCGGCCAGGCGCCGCGCGCCATGCGACAGCGGCGAGTGGCTCGCCGTCAATAAATACAGTTGGATCGGAATGGTGGGCGCCCAGGGACGGCGCTGCAGCCGCTCGGGCGAGCCGGACGCCGCCGTAAACGGGTCGACCACGGCCATGCCGGCGCCCGCTTCCACGAGGGAACGGGCGATTTGATACGTCTGCACCACGGTGGAAAACACGGGATGGATATCCTGCGCCTCGCAGGCGGCCACCACCAGTTCGCCCAGCGGATCGTTGTCCGCATGGCCGATCAGCTCGCCGTTCAGGCCATGCGCCGTCAAAGGCGTGCCGCAATCGGCCGCATGCCAGGTGCCGGACGGGGCGATGACCGTCATGACACCCTGCGCAATGGGCTCGGCCACGATGCCCGGATGGCGCGGGTCTTGCAGCGATACGGCCAGGTCCGCTTCACCGAGGCGCAGGGTATTGACGATCTCGCCCGTGTGGTGGGTAGCCAGTTGGCAACGCGTGTGAGGAAAGTCGCGCCGCCACTCCGTCATGGCAAACGGTAAGACGCTGATGGCAAGCGTCGGCGTGGACACCAAACGGATGGTTTCCACCGCGTGGCCCTTCAGGCTGGCCGCCAGACGGCGGATGCCCAATAAATCGCGGTTGAGCTTTTCCGTCTCGACAAACAAACGGTGCGCCTCGGGCTTCGGGTACAGCTTGCCCCGCACGCGCTCGAACAGCGGCATGCCCAGTTGCAACTCGCAATGCTGCAAGACCTTGGTCACAGCCGGCTGCGAGATATGCAGGACCTGGGCGGCGCCGCTGATGGTGCCAACTTGCATGATGGCGTGAAACACTTCGATATGACGCAGCCGCATGAGCTATTCCTTTACCTTGCCGTGGCCGCCTGGGCCGTAATGTTCAGCATATAAGAAAAAGTCATGGGCTGGAACGGCCATGCTACTTTGTTGCAACAGCTGTGGCCGGCGTCGTCAGCACTTCCAGCAGGGCTGCCGTCTCGCCGTCGGGCATGCCGTCAAAGCGCGTATTGCGGTACTTCATCTGGAAGGCGATCAGCACATTGCGCGTCGCTTCATCGAATATGCCCGTATTTGGCGTCGCATAGCCGTGCTGGGCCAGCTTTTTCTGGAACCAGACGGCATCAGGTACTTGCTGCTCAAAAATGAGGCGCTGCGCGGCCACGCGGTTGGCATCGGGCCAGACGATCAGGCCCGCATCGGCCAGCTGGCGCCATGGAAACAACGGACCCGGGTCCTGCTTGCGCTGCGGGGCGATTTCGTTGTGGCCCAGGATATTTTCCGGCGCGATGTTGTAGCGGGCCTGGATATCTTTCAACAGCGGAATCAGTTCATCGATCTGTGCCTGGGGGAAGGGATACCAGAGGCGGCCTTCCGGCGTGTCCTTGTAGCCAGGGTTGACGATCTCGATGCCGATCGAGCTGACATTTAACTGTGTATAAGTCTTCCAGTTACTCACACCCGCGTGATTGGCCTGGCGCGATTCGTCGACCAGCACGTAAAACTTCGGCTTATCCGTGTCCGTCAGCAAATAATGGCTGCTGACTACTTGTTCCGTCAGGATCTTGATCGAACGGGGCAGGTCGCTGACCGTGTAATGGATGACGATGAATTTCACGCGCGGGCTCTGGCTGCGCGCCGTCAAGCTATGGTCGAGGTGCGGCGCGGGCGTGGTACACGCGGAAAGCAGTGCCACCAGCAGGGCGAGGGCGATTTTTTTCATGAAAGATCCGTGTTCGGGTTAATAAAATAGTCAGTACTTGACAATACGCTGGCTCGCCGTCCTGGCCGCCAGCTTGGCCGCGGCCTCATGCGAACGGGCAACTTTTTGCTCCATCATCAACGATACAGGCAAAGCGGCGCGCATGGCAGCCGCGATGGCCGGGTGCAATTGCGCCGCGCGCCCTGCCAGCACCACGGGACGGGGACCGTAGCGCGCCGTCAGCGCCAGCGCCAATCGCGCCAGTTCCTGTCCCGCGCGCTGCAAGATGTCCAGCGCCAGCGGGTCGGCATCTGCACTGGCGGCCACGGCCAGCGCCAGCCGGCCGATGGCGCCCCGGTCCTGGCCATACATGAAGGCGCGCGACAGCGACCAGTCGCTGCCGCCCAGTTGCGCAAATACGGCTTCGGCCATAGGCGAACTGTGCCAGCTGCCGGGCGCCTCGTCTTCGCGGCGCCAGATGTGACGCAAGGCTTCGCGCGCGATCCAGTAGCCGCCGCCGCCATCGTCGAGCAGCACGCCGCGCCCGCCCGCGCGGTGAAAGCCGCCATCCACATCGATCCAGGCGGCGATCGAACCCGTGCCAGCGTAGACCAGATAACCTTCGCCAGGTTCAAAACTGTCGCGATAGGCGATTTCAATGTCGTTGCCCAGGCTGACGTCAGCGGCATCCAGCACCAGCAGGCTGGCCAAGGTTTGCGCCAGCACAACATCGTCGCCGCCAAAACCCGTCAAGCCCGCCACCACGGCACGCGGTTGGCCGACGGCCAGCACGGCCTGGCACAGCCGGGCAAACGTGGCGTGCACGGCGGCGCGGCCCGCATCGCTGCCCATTTGCAAGGCAGACAAGCCTTCGACTGCGCCGTCGGCCACGATGGCGCCGTCGGCGGTGGCCAAGGCCCAGCGCGTCTGCGTGCCGCCCGCGTCGATGCCCAGCCCGAGCACGGCAGTATCAGTATTGGTTGCAGGGAAGGAAATCATGGCATGAGTGTAAAGCCAAGCGAAGCTTGCAGGCATGAAAGCTTGCGCATGTTTCATGCCTACAGGTTATGGACTAGCGGTGAACGCTCAACAATTACTTGGCAGGGGCCGTAAACGGTGCGCGCACGGTGACGCGAGGGCTTTCATTGCCGAGGCGGTCCACGGCGCTGACCACCACCGCATTGACTTTACCGATGGCATCATCAACCAGGGTCAGTTCAGCCTGCACGCCAGTGACCACGGTGAAACGCCAGTCTTCGCCGTAGCGGGCCCAGACGGCGTATTGCGCCACGGGTTTGCCGCCGCCCGACGTCAATTTGACGTTCAGGCTGCTGGAATCGCGGCGCAAAGCCAGCACCGGCGTGCCCGGCGCTTCCTTGCCCAGCCATGGCGTGGCGGGGATCAGGGCCGGGCTTTGATACACGCTCGCCTTGAGTTGCTCGCTGACACCCTTGCGGTTCTGCATCAGGGGCACCATGCTGAAATGCACTTGGCCATTCGCGCCGGGGCGCGTGCGCGTCACTTCGATCTGCTTGATGATCTCTTGCGGCGTGAAGGACTTGGCGGAATTGTCGATGCGGCTCGTATATAAACCGGGCCACACGTGGCGGCCATACGGATTTTGCGCCAGCCAGTAGTCGAGCAGCACGCCAAACGCTTGCGGCGCCTGCGCCACGGGCCAGTACAGCTGCGGCGACAGATAATCGAGCCAGCCCTTGGCCAGCCATAGTTCCGCATCCGCATACAATTTATCGTACTGGCTGAAGCCGACGATGCCGGCAGGGCGGCGGTCGGGACGGCCTATGCCGAACGGGCTGATGCCGAAACGCACCCAGCTCTTTTCGCGGTGGATGCCGGTATATAAAGCTTCGATCAGCTGGTTGACGTTCTGGCGGCGCCAGGAAGCGCGGTCGAGATCGCCGCCGGCCAGCAGATATTGCTGCCAGGAAGGCTCATCGGGGAAGGGCAGTTCGCGCTTGGCGCCGCCATTGCCCGCGTCCAGCGCGGCCGTCTCGGCTCCCGCACCGGCGCCAGGCGCGTCGATCGGGTATGGATAAAAGTAATCGTCGATGTGCACGCCATCGATATCGTAGCGGCGCACCACGTCCAGCACCACGTCCGTCGTGTGCTTCGAAGCGGCCGCATCGCCCGGGTCCATCCACAGGTAGCGGCCGTATTGCTTGACGGACGCGGGGTTGGTGGACGCGAAACTGTCGCGCGCCAGCGGCGACTTGGCCGTCGCGTGACGAGCCCGGTACGGGTTGAACCAGGCGTGCAATTCCAGGCCGCGCGCATGCGCCTGCGCCACCCAGAAGGCCAGCGGGTCATACATGGGCAATGGCGGCTGGCCTTGCTTGCCCGTCAGATATTCCGACCATGGCTCCAGTTGCGAGGGGTAAATCGTGTCGGCGCTGGGGCGCACCTGCAGCACAATCGCGTTCAGATTCAAGGACTTGGCGCGGTCGAGGATGGCGATCGCTTCGGCTTGCTGCTTGGCGACAGGCAAATTGCTGCGGCTGGGCCAGTCGATATTGGCCACCGTCGAGACCCAGGCGGCGCGGAATTCGCGCGGCGCCGGCGGCGGCACTTCGCCCGTGATGTGCTGCACGGGCGGCACGGCCGGCAAGCCCGCTTCGCCTGGCGTCACTGCGGACGGCATTCTGGTGCTGGTACAGCTGCTGAGCAATGTGGCGGTGGCCAAGGCGGCCAGCACGCCGGCCGTGGCGCCCAGGCGTTTTTTGAAAGTAGACAACAAAACAATTCCTTGCAGTGGTAAAGCGCAGGTCTATCGGTGCGGGCATTTTACTGTGCGCCCGCCATCCTTGCGGGCGCACGGTTCAAAAGAATCAGGCCTCGGCCTTCTTGCCGAATTCAGGATCGATCTTGACCAGCGCGGCCATGATGAAAGCGGGAATCGTGGCGATGCAGACCCAGATGAAGAAGTGCTGGTAGCCGAGCATTTGCTGGATCCAGCCGCTGGCCATGCCCGGCAACATCATGCCCAGGGCCATGAAGCCCGTGCAAATGGCGTAATGGGCCGTTTTATGCGCGCCATCGGAGACCATGATCATGTACAACATGTACGAGGCGAAACCAAAGCCATAACCGAATTGCTCCAACGCAATGCCCCCCGCGATCACATAAATGTTGCTGGGCAAGGCGCTGGCCAGGTAGACAAACACCAGGTCGGGCAAGTGCACGGACAGCACCATGATCCACAGGCAACGCTTCAAGCCGAAGCGGGAAATGATGAAGCCTCCCAGCAAGCCGCCCAGGGTCAGGGCGATCACGCCGATGGTGCCGTAGACGAGGCCCACCTGTTCCGTCGTGAGGCCCAGGCCGCCCTTGGCGACGGGGTCGAGCAGGAAGGGCGCGGCCAATTTGAGCAGTTGCGCTTCGCCGAGGCGGAACAGCAGCAAAAAGCCGAGGATGACGACAATATCCTTCTTCTTGAAGAAGGCCGCAAAGGTGGCGATGAACTCTTGCAACGGAGAAATGCCGGCGTCCTGGATGCTGGGGCGGTCGTCCTTGGGTTTCGGCAAGATAAAATAGTGGTACAGGAAGAGGGCGATGAACAGGCCCGCCAGAATCGCGAACACGACGGACCAGGCCAGCTGCACATTGCCCGTCGCATGCGTCAGATAGCCGGCCAGATACACGAGGCCGCCCTGGCCGGCGATCATCGCCAGGCGGTAAAACGTGCTGCGCACGCCGACGAAGGCCGCCTGCTGGTGCTCTTCCAGGCCCAGCATATAAAAGCCGTCGGCGGCGATATCATGCGTGGCGGAACTGAAGGCCATCAGCCAGAAGATGGCCAAACTGATCTGGAAAAAGTGGGGCAAGGACGTCGTCAAGGCCACCAGCGCCAGCGCGGCGCCGATCACCAGCTGCAGGCCGACGATCCAGAAACGCTTGGTGCGGTACATATCGATGAAGGGCGACCACAAGGGCTTGATGACCCAGGGCAAGTACAGCCAGCTCGTGTACAGCGCGATATCCGTATTGGAAAAGCCGTAATTCTTGTACATGATCACGGACAAGGTCATGACCACTACGTAGGGGATGCCCTGGCCGAAATACAGGGAAGGGATCCACAGCCACGGATTATTTTTACGCGCCGGGGCGGGTTGTTTCACTAGCTCCATACATCCTTCTT
Organism: Janthinobacterium aestuarii; assembly: GCF_046113285.1. Classification (NCBI taxonomy): domain Bacteria; kingdom Pseudomonadati; phylum Pseudomonadota; class Betaproteobacteria; order Burkholderiales; family Oxalobacteraceae; genus Janthinobacterium; species Janthinobacterium aestuarii. The sequence goes on along the minus strand of NZ_CP142524.1, from coordinate 105,809 downwards.
GGTCTCCCAGACAGAAGAATGCCGCGCCATCGGATCACGCCGCCAGTGCCGCCCGCACACTGCCGCCCGCGCCGGCCAACAATGCCTGTGCCTGGTTTGTGTTGATTTTTTTGATCAAGGCAACAATCGCCACCTTGACGTGATAGTGGCATTGCTCCAGCACGGTCCTGGCCTGCACCTCGCTGGCGCCGGTGGCATGCATGGTCAGACGCACGGCCCGCCAGATCAGCTTGGCGTTGGTCGGCTTCAAGTCTACCATCAAGTTTCCGTAAGTTTTGTGCAAACCGACCATCAGGGCGCTGGAAATCGTGTTCAGGGTGATTTTTTGCGCCGTACCCGCTTTCAGACGCGTGCTGCCGGAAATGACTTCCGTGCCCGTGTCGAGCACGATGCCGCATTGCGCCTCGTGCGCCACGGGGGCGTCCACATTGTTGGCAATGCCGATCGTCAAGGCGCCCGCCTTGCGCGCGGCCAGCAGGGCGCCCAGCACGTACGGCGTGGCGCCGGAGGCGGCCAGCAGGATCACGACATCATTTTCTTGCGGCAACAGGGCCAGCACATCGCGTTCGCCTTGCTGTACATCATCTTCCGCCCCCTCCACGGCCGTGAACATGGCGCCCGCGCCGCCGGCCAGAATGGCGACGGCCCGCTCGGGCGGCCAGGAAAACGTGGGCGTCAATTCAACGCTGTCGAGCACGCCCAGACGTCCCGACGTACCGGCGCCCACGTACAGCAAGCGTCCGCCGGCCGCGATGCGGGGCAGGGCGGCCGCGATGGCGGCCCCGATTTGCGGCGAGGCCAGCCGCACGGCTTCGACGGCCCAGAACTGGTCGTCGACCAGCGCCGCCACCAGTTGCTCCACCGGATACAGGTCCAGATCCGGATGCCGCCGGCTCGGGGTTTCAGTTTTCAACATGATTTCAGAACATGGTTGAAGGTGAAACCAGTTTAATACCAACGAGCAAGATCAGCCATGAAAGGATGGCGGGCGGGCATAACGGGAGTTTATGGGTGCACGCGGATCGTGGCGGCCGCCTTATTACGGCGCGCGGCGCATCTCGGCCACGAAGTCGTAATGGTCGCTGCGGCAATACGAATGCGTTAGTTCCACCGCCTCGCCCGTTTCCAGGTAGGCGATGCGCGTGATGAACAGCACGGCCTGGCCATCGGGGATGCCCAGCTGCTTGGCCAGCTCGGCCGTCGCATTCATGGCGCGGATATGCTGCAGGGCGCGCACGGGGGCCTTCTTGATGTTGCTCAGGTATGCATACAGCGAGTCGCCCACGGCGCCCGGGTCCGACACCACGCTGAACGGCAAGACGCTCACTTCATACGCCATCACCACGTCGTCGGCCAGGCGCAAGCGTTCCAGGCGCGCCACTTTCGTGTTCTGCGCCAGGCCCAGGCTCAGCTGTTCATCGCTGCTGGCGATGACGACATCGCGCTTGAGCCAGCGCGAACCAGGACGGTAGCCGCGCTGCTGCAGCTGTTCGGAAAAGCTCGACAGGTTCGACAGCGGCTGTTCGATGCGCGGGGCAATATAATTGCCCGAGCCACGGCGGCGCACCACGAGGCCTTGCTCGACGAGCTGGTCGATGGCCTTGCGGGCAGTCACGCGCGATACGTCGAGCAGTTCGGACAGGGTACGTTCAGAGGGCAGGGCCTGGTCTACCTGGTAGCGGCCGTTGCGTACGTCATCGCTCAGCTTGCGGGCGATCTGCATATATAAAGGCGAATTGTCATTTAAATCGACCTTGAGTTCTACGCTGGTCTGGCTCATACAGTTCTCCTTGTCCTCCTAGTGTAATAGCGATGGCGCTTGCGCGTATCCCGTCCGCCCATGAATAAATGGAAAATGACCATAAATAACGGTTATACACTTAAAAAAACAATGTTTTACCGTGGCTATAGCTTTGCATTATAGATAAATAAGCAATTTTCATTGGCCTCGAAGACTTTCCCGCCCTATGCTGAGGGCCATCCACACGATGTCAAACAGGGAAAGCATGATCAACAAAATGACGGGCTTACTGGGCTTGCTGCTGCTGGGCACGACCTGGAGCGCGCTGGCCGCACCGCTGGGTGGCGGCGCCGACAAGCTCGCGCCCACTGCACGGCAGCGCGCGCTTGATGCGGCCCTGTCCGCCATCGTCGACGACCCGGCACACCCGCTGGCCAGCCTGTCCGTGCTGGCCATCCGCCACGGCAAGGTGTCATATGCGCAGCAATTTGGCTACCGGCAGATCGGCGCCACCCCGGCGGATCATTTACCGGTAACACCGGACACCCTGTTCCGCATCGCTTCCGTATCGAAGATGATGACGACCCTGGGCCTGATGCGCTTGCTCGAGCAGGGCAAGCTGAGCCTGGACCAGGACGTGGGCATTTATTTAGGCTTTTCCCTGCGCAACCCGCACTTTCCCCAGCGGCCCGTGACCTTGCGCAGCCTGCTCAGTCACACTTCCTCGCTGCGCGACGCGGGCGGCTATGCCTGGGGGCCGGAACGCAGCCTGCGTGACGTGTTTACGGCCGGCGGCGACGCGATGTGGGATTCCAGCGCGGCACCCGGCCGCTACTTTACGTATTCCAACCTGAACTGGGGCGTGATCGGCACGGTGATGGAGCAAGTCACGGGCGAGCGCTTCGACTTGCTGATGCGGCGCCTGCTGCTCGATCCCCTGCAGTTGCGCGGCGGCTACCATCCGGCGGCATTCTCTCAGGCAGAGCTGGCGGACACAGCCACCCTGTACCGCAAGCGCACGCTGGAGACGGAAGAGTGGCGGCCGCACGGCCCCTGGATCGCGCAAGCCGACGATTTTGACCAGCATCCGCCTGCCGGCATCGCGCGTTATGTGATCGGCAGCAACGCCACCGTCTTTAGTCCCACGGGCGGCTTGCGCATCTCCGCCGCGGGACTGGGCACCGTCATGCAGATGCTGCTCGACGGTGGCCGCCATGAGGGCAAACAACTATTGCAGCCAGCCAGCATCGCCCTGATGTTTGGCCGGCAATGGCAGCTGGCGCAGGACGGCAGCAATGGCAACAGCGAACGGGGCTTGTACCGCGCCTGGGGCCTGGGCAACCAGCAGTTCGATGCCGTGGCGGGGCAGGGCAACGGCCTGGTCGAGGGCGCCAGCTTCTCCGCCGTGGGCCACCTGGGCGACGCGTATGGCCTCGTCTCCGCCTTCGTGCTCGATTTCAAGCACAGGAATGGCATGGTGATGCTGGTGGGCGGTACGGGCAGCGATCCCGAGCGTTATCCGGGCGCGTATTCCGCCATGGGGCGCAGCGAGGAATTGATACTCACCACCTTGTATCGTGGTGCGATTGGCAATAATGAATAATTTGCACAAAAACAGTGCATTCCTGAAAGTTATGGCTGCACCATGATGTTTCATTGGCTCCCGTGATGGCCAGCCTCTAAGCTCTCATCGAATGCTCCCGCACCATGGGAGCGCAACGCAGCGAGGCAACATGCAGCAACACGTCATCATCATCGGCGGCGGCGTCGTCGGTCTGACATCGGCCTGGTGGCTGGCCGAGGCCGGCTACAAGGTCACGGTACTCGAACGCAATGAACAGGTGGCGATCGCCGCCAGCTACCGCAATGGCGGCCAGCTCAGCTATCGCTATGTAGCCCCGCTGGCGGACGCGGGCGTGCCCTTCAAAGCCCTGCAATGGCTGCTGCAGAAAGACGGTCCGCTGCGCTTCCGTCCCGAAGCGGACTGGCGCCAATGGCGCTGGCTGGCCAGTTTCTTGCGTAATTGCAACAGCGCCAGCAATGCCCGCACGACGGCCAAGCTGCTGCAGCTGGGGGAATGGAGCCGCGCCGGCATGGCGCAGCTGGAACTGACGGTGCCGCCCGAGGCGTATGCCTGGCGCGATGCGGGCAAACTTATCGTCTACCGCTCGCCCGCCATCTTCCAGCGTGCCGTGGCGCGGCCCGAATCGGAAGAGGCGCGCATCGTCTTGTCGCCGCAGGAAGCCGTGCAGCGCGAACCGGCGCTGGCCGCCCTGCAGGGCGCGCTGGCGGGCGGCATCTTTACCGAGGGCGAGGCAGTGGCCGATTGCCACGCCTTTTGCCTGGCCCTGGAAACGCGTTTATTGCAGCATCCGAACTGTTCGCTCATCTTGAAAGGCGAGGCGCGCCGTCTCCTCACGCACAAGGGCAGGATCACGGGCGTCGACACCAGCCTGGGCCTGTTGCAGGCAGATCACTATGTGCTGGCGGCCGGCATCCAGAGCCGTGACCTGGCCGCCACGGCCGGCATCTACCTGCCCCTGTATCCGCTGAAAGGCTACAGCCTGACGGCGCCCATCCGCGCGCAGCACCGGGCGCCCGAGATCAGCATCACGGATTTCGAGCGCAAGGTGCTGTATGCGCGCATAGGCGGCGACCTGCGCGTGGCCGCCATGGTCGACATGGTGGGCGCCGACAACAGCATCGATTGGAACCGCATCGCCGGCCTGACGCGGCTGGCGCGCGAAGCCATGCCGCACGGCGCCGATTACGACCAGGCCACGGCCTGGGCCGGCCTGCGCCCCGCCACGCCGAACAGCGCGCCGCTGGTGGGCGCCAGCAAAGTGGGCAACCTGTGGCTCAACGTGGGCCATGGCCCGCTGGGCTTTACCTTTGCCGCCGGCACGGCGCGCATCCTGGCCGATCTCATGGCCGGCAAGGCGCCGCCGTTCGCGCTGGACTTCCTCGCGCCGCAAAAGTAGGCGCAGCGGCAGCAACGGCGACCGGCGCCGCCGTTATGGCGGATAATTGTGGAACTTTCCTGTTCCCTCTTTTCTGTTGCATATCGTCAGCGCATGCCCACACCTTCGAAATTGTCCGCCTGCCCCTGCGGCGGCGCCTCCTACGCCAGCTGCTGCGGCCCGTATATCGCGGGCGATGCCTTGCCGCCCACGGCCGAAGCCCTGATGCGTTCGCGCTACACGGCGTTCACCTTGCGCGACGAAGCGTATCTGCGCGCCACCTGGCACGCCAGCACCCGTCCGGCCGACGCCTTGTTTGCCGAAGAAGAAAAAGTCCACTGGCTGGGACTTGAGGTAAAATCTGCTTTACGTTTACGTCAACGTAAAGCAGAATCAGCAGATCAAGCCGAAGAGATACACCGCGATACCGTCGAATTCGTGGCCCGCTACAAGGTCAACGGCCGCGCGCACCGCCTGCATGAGGTAAGCCGCTTCGTGCGCGAGGCGGGCGAGGGCGGTGGTGCCCTGCGCTGGTTTTATCTCGACGGCAGTTTTCCCGAATAGCGCGACCCGAGAGACCGGGCGATCATAAAAAGGAACCGCAATGCCGCACATCGAAAGCAAACTCAATCCGCGCAGTGAAGATTTCAAGGCCAATGCCGCGGCCATGCAAGCCATCGTCGACGATCTGCGCGACAAGGTCGAGAAAATCGCGGCCGGCGGCGGCGAAGCGGCGGCCGCCAAGCACCTGGCGCGCGGAAAACTGCTGCCGCGCGACAGAGTCCAGATGCTGCTCGATCCCGGCACGCCCTTCCTCGAGTTTTCCCAGATGGCGGCCTACGCCATGTACCAGGACGCCAAGGGCGTCGATGCGGCCCCTAGCGCCGGCATCATCACGGGCATCGGCCGCGTCTCGGGCCAGGAATGCGTCATCGTGTGTAACGACGCTACCGTCAAGGGCGGCACCTACTACCCGATGACGGTGAAAAAGCATTTGCGCGCCCAGGAAATCGCCGACCAGAACAACCTGCCGTGCATCTACCTGGTCGATTCGGGCGGTGCCAACCTGCCGAACCAGGACGACGTCTTCCCCGACCGCGACCATTTCGGCCGCATTTTCTATAACCAGGCGAATTTGTCCGCCAAGGGCATCCCGCAGATCGCCGTCGTGATGGGCTCTTGCACGGCGGGCGGCGCGTATGTGCCGGCCATGAGCGACGAGTCGATCATCGTCAAGGAGCAGGGCACGATTTTCCTCGGCGGCCCGCCGCTGGTGAAGGCTGCCACGGGCGAAGTGGTGACGGCCGAAGACCTGGGCGGCGGCGACGTGCATACGCGCCTGTCCGGCGTGGTCGACCACCTGGCGCAGAACGATCTGCATGCGCTGTCGCTGGCGCGCACCATCGTCTCGAACCTGAACCGTAAAAAACCGCAGCAGATGGCGCTGCGCGAGTCCGTCGAACCCAAATACCCGACGCAGGAACTGTATGGCGTGATCCCCGTCGATACGCGCAAACCGTTCGACGTGCGCGAGGTGATCGCGCGCATCGTCGACGGCAGCGACTTCGACGAATTCAAGGCGCGCTACGGCACCACCCTGATCTGCGGCTTCGCGCACATCTATGGCGTCAAAGTCGGCATCATCGCCAATAACGGCATCTTGTTCTCGGAATCGGCCTTGAAAGGCACGCATTTCATCGAATTGTGCTGCCAGCGCAAGATCCCGCTGGTATTTTTGCAAAATATCACGGGCTTCATGGTGGGCCGCAAATACGAAAACGAGGGCATCGCCCGCAATGGCGCCAAGATGGTCACCGCCGTGGCCACGGCCGCCGTGCCGAAATTCACGGTGATCATCGGCGGCAGCTTCGGCGCCGGCAACTACGGCATGTGCGGCCGCGCGTTCTCTCCCCGTTTCATGTGGATGTGGCCCAATGCGCGCATTTCCGTCATGGGCGGCGACCAGGCCGCTTCCGTGCTGGCCACGGTCAAGCGCGACGGCATCGAAGGCAAGGGCGGCGCATGGAGCGCGGACGAGGAAGCGGCCTTCAAGCAGCCGATCAAGGATCAATACGAACACCAGGGCCACCCGTATTACGCCACCGCGCGCCTGTGGGACGATGGCGTGATCGACCCGGCCGATACCCGCATGGTGCTGGGCCTGGGCCTGTCGGCCGCCTTGAACGCGGAAATTCCGGACACGAAGTTCGGCGTATTCCGCATGTAAGGGAGAGAAAAGCATGGAATTTGAAACCTTAAAGCTGGTCATCGAGGGCAATGTCGCCACCGTGACCCTGAACCGCCCCGATGTGCGCAACGCCTTCAACGAGACGACGATTGCCGAACTGGCGCGCGCCTTCGAGGGGCTGGGGCGCAGCGACATGGTGCGCGCCATCGTGCTGGCCGCGAACGGCGCCGCCTTTTGCGCCGGTGCGGACCTGAACTGGATGAAGAAAATGGCCGGCTATACGCATGCCGAAAACCAGGCCGACGCGCTGCAGCTGGCGCAGATGCTGCGCACGATTTACCTGTGTCCGAAACCCGTGGTGGCGAAGATCCAGGGCGACTGCTATGCGGGCGGCATGGGCCTCGTCGCCGCATGCGATATCATTCTGGTTGCGGAAGACGTGCATTTCTGCCTGAGCGAAGTGCGGCTGGGACTGATCCCGGCCACTATTTCACCGTATGTCATCAAGGCCATGGGCGAAAACGCGGCACGCCGCTATTTCCTGACGGCGGAGCGATTCTCCGCCCGGGAAGCGCTGCGCATCGGCTTTGCCCACGAGGTAGTCGAGGCAAGCGCGCTGGACGCGAAAACCGCCGAGGTACTGAAAGCCCTGACGGGCAACAGCCCGCACGCTGTGGCGCAAGCGAAAACGCTGGTGCGCGAGATCGTTGGCCAACCCGTCGATGACGCGCTGTTGGCGGACACCGCCGAGCGCATCGCGCAGATCCGCGCCTCGGAGCAGGGACGCGAAGGCGTGCAATCGTTCCTCGACAAGCGCAAGCCGGGTTGGCTCATGGGCTAGTTAATAGTCCAAAGCTCATGGACTAAGAAAATCATTGGAGCAGTTTTGAAAGCAGAAAAACAATCGGGCTGGGTCGAACGCAGTCTGCGCAGCGTGTGGCATCCGTGCACGCAAATGCAGCATCACGAGACGGTTCCCCTCATCCCCGTCAGCCATGGCCGCGGCGCCTGGCTGTATGACCACGAGGGCCGACGCTACCTGGACGCCATCAGCTCCTGGTGGGTGAACCTGTTCGGCCATGCCAACCCGCGCATCAATGCGGAACTCAAGGATCAACTGGACCGCCTGGAACACGCGATGCTGGCCGGTTTCACGCATGAACCGGTGATCGAACTGTCGGAAAAGCTCTCCGCCTTGACGGGCGGCGTGCTTGGCCACAGTTTTTATGCGTCCGATGGCGCCTCGGCCGTGGAAATCGCCCTGAAAATGAGTTTTCACGCCTGGCGCAACAGCGACAAGGGTGAAAAGCAGGAATTCGTCTGTTTGAAGGGCAGCTACCACGGCGAAACCATCGGCGCCCTGGCCGTTACGGACGTGGCACTGTTCAAGGATGCCTACGGCCCCCTGCTGCGTGCCTCGCAGACGGTGACGTCGCCCGACTTCCGCCAGGCGGCCGAGGGCGAGTCCGCCCAGGACGTGGCCCGCCGCGCCGCCGCCGAAGTCGAACAGCTGTTCCAGCAAAAAGCGGACAAGATCGCCGCCATCATCATCGAGCCGCTGGTGCAGTGCGCCACCGGCATGGCCATGCACGACCCGCTGTACCTGTCGCTGGTGCGCGACCTGTGCGACCGTTATCAAGTCCATCTGATCCTCGACGAAATCGCCGTCGGCTGCGGGCGCACGGGCACCTTCTTTGCTTGTGAACAGGCCGGCATCTGGCCCGATTTCGTCTGCCTGTCGAAGGGCATCAGCGGCGGCTATCTGCCGCTGTCCCTCGTGATGACGCGCGAAGATATTTATCAGGCGTTCTACAGCACCGACGTGCGCCGCGGTTTCCTGCATTCGCACTCGTACACGGGCAATCCGCTGGCCTGCCGCGCGGCGCTGGCGACCCTGTCGATTTTCGAGGAAGACGATGTGCTGGCAGGCAACCGGGTGCGCGCCGAGAAAATCACGCGCGCCCTGGCGCCACTGGTGCAGCATGAAAAAGTCAAACACTTCCGCCAGCAGGGCATGATCTGGGCGTTTGACGCGGTCGATGCGGCGCCCGACTTTTCGCGCCGCTTCTTCAGCACGGCGCTGGAACACGAACTGCTGATGCGCCCCATCGGTTCCACCGTCTACCTGATGCCGCCGTACATCCTCGACGACGAGGAAATCGCGGGCCTGGGCCAGCAGACGCTGGCCGTCTTCAATCATGTGATCGGGGCCTGAGATGGAACTGATCGCGCGATTACAACAGCAGTTGCAAGGACTGGAGGAGCGCAGCCTGATCCGCCGCCGCCGCACCGTCGACACGCCGTGCGCGCCACGCCTGACGGTGGACGGGCGCGCCATGCTGGCCTTTTGCAGCAATGACTACCTGGGCCTGGCCGCGCATCCGCGCATCGTCGATGCCCTGAAAGAGGGCGCCGACCTGTATGGCGCCGGCAGCGGCGCGTCGCACCTGATCAGTGGCCACAGCCGCGCCCACGCACAGCTGGAAGAGCGCCTGGCCGCGTTTGTCGGCGCCAACCTGGAACAGGCGCGCGCGTTGTATTTCTGTACCGGCTACATGGCCAATTTAGCCGTGCTGACGGCCCTGGCGGCCGGTGATGCCGAAGCCGAGATCTTCTCGGAAGCGCTGAACCACGCTTCGCTGATCGACGGCACGCGTTTGTCCCGCGTCAAGACGCGCGTGTATCCGCATGCGGATCTCGACGCCTTGGCGGCCCTGCTGGCGGAAAGCAAAGCCAAAACGAAAATCGTCGTCACCGACAGCGTCTTCAGCATGGATGGCGACCTGGCGCCGCTGCCCGCGCTGCTGGCCCTGTGCGAGCAGTATGGCGCCTGGCTGGTGGTCGACGACGCGCACGGCTTCGGCGCGCTGGGCGAGAATGGCCGCGGCGCGCTGGAATACTTCGACCTGCATTCGCCGTATCTGGTCTACGTGGGCACCCTGGGCAAATCGGCCGGCGTGGGCGGCGCCTTCGTTTGCGCGCATGAGGCCGTGATCGAGACGCTGATCCAGAAGGCCCGCCCCTACATCTTCACCACGGCCGCCGCGCCCGCGCTCGCGCATGCGCTGCTGGCCAGCCTGGACATCATCGCCGGTGAAGAAGGAAAACAACGCCGGATGCACCTGGCCGCGCTGGTGGCGCAGTGGAACGAGGGCTTGCAGCTGCAGCGCTGGCAAGCCTTGCCATCGCTCTCCGCCATCCAGCCCGTCATCATCGGCGACAATGCGGACATGCTGGACATCGCCGCCCAACTCTATAAGCAAGGCCTGTGGGTCGGCGCCATCCGCCCGCCCACCGTGCCAGCGGGTACGGCGCGCCTGCGCGTGACCCTGTCGGCCGGCCATACGGCGCAGGAAGTGGCGCAATTGATCAACGCAGTCAACACCCTGGAAAGGACTCGCCATGAGCCTTGATGACCCTATCGTGGCGGAAGTGCTGGCGGACCTGGCGCCGGCCGTGCAGCCGGCGCCGGCAGCCATCGGCCTGCCCTCGCGCTTTGCCTGTTTCGTCACCGGCACCGACACGGAAATCGGCAAGACATTGACGTCGTCGGCCCTGCTGCACGCGCTGGTGGCGCGCGGCGTGCGCGCCTGCGGCATGAAGCCCGTGGCCGCCGGCGCCGAGATGCGCGACGGCGAGCTGCATAATGAAGACGCCGACAGCCTGATCGCCGCCGGCAACGTCACCATGCTGCGCAGCCTGACCACGCCCTACATGCTGAAGGAACCGGCCGCGCCGCACATCGCCGCCGCGCTGGAAGGCGTGAGCATCGAGTCCGTACCCATCCTGGCCGCCTACCTGGAAATCGCCGCCGCCTCGGACGCGGTCGTGGTCGAAGGCGTGGGCGGATTCCGCGTGCCGCTGTCGCCAGGTTTCGACTCGGCCGACCTGGCGCAGCAGCTCGACCTGCCCGTGATCCTCGTGGTCGGCATGCGTCTGGGCTGCATCAGCCAGGCCTTGCTGACGGTGGAAGCCATCGAGGCGCGCGGCCTGACGGTGATCGGCTGGGTCGCCAACACCTTGGAAGTGGAAATGCGCTTCCTCGACGAAAATATCGATGCGCTGATCGAGCGCATCCCGGCGCCGCTGCTGGGCAGGGTGCCGCGCCTGGCGCAACCCACGGCGGAAGCGGCGGCGGCGTATCTCGATTTCACCGGCTTGCCCAACTGGCCGGCGCAGCATCCCAACACTTAAACGCATTCAAAAATAGAAACGAAGGAATCACATGTCTCACGTCCAAGAAGCAGCAAAAACCGTCGAACTGCACCGCCCAGCGGCGCGCATCACCGTGCCGGAAGCGGCCACCTGGCCCGTCGCCGACGTGCTGGCCCTGTTCGACCTGCCATTCAATGACTTGATGTTCAAGGCCCAGCAAACCCACCGCGTCAACTTCCCCGACGGCGACGTGGAACTGGCGACCCTGTTGTCGATCAAGACCGGCGGCTGCGAGGAAGACTGCGGCTACTGCCCGCAGGCGGCCCGCTACGACACGGGCGTCGAAGCGAAGAAAATCCTCGACATCGACACGGTGCTCGACGCGGCCCGCCAGGCGAAAGCCAACGGCGCCACGCGCTTCTGCATGGGCGCCGCCTGGCGCGGCCCGAAGGATCGCGACATGGACAAAGTCGAAGAGATGGTCAGCAAAGTGAAAGCGCTGGGCCTGGAAACCTGCGCCACCCTGGGCATGCTGGAAGAAGGACAAGCGGACCGCCTGAAAAACGCGGGCCTGGACTTCTACAACCATAACCTCGATACGGCGCCCGAGTTCTACGACAACGTCATCTCGACGCGCGAATACCAGGACCGCCTCGATACCTTGGGCCGCGTGCGCGAAGCTGGCTTGAAAGTGTGCTGCGGCGGCATCGTCGGCATGGGCGAGACGCGTCTGCAGCGCGCGGGCCTGATCGCTCAGCTGGCGAACCTGAATCCGTATCCGGAATCGGTGCCCGTCAACCACCTGGTGCAGGTGGAAGGCACGCCTTTGTTCGGCCTGGAAGCGCTGGACCCGTTCGAATTCGTGCGCACGATCGCCGTGGCCCGCATCACCATGCCGAAAGCGCGCGTGCGTCTGTCGGCCGGCCGCCGCCAGATGGGCGAAGCCGTGCAGGCGATGTGCTTCCTGGCCGGCGCCAACTCCATCTTCTACGGCGACAAGCTGCTCACCACCGACAACCCGGAAGCGGAAGACGACCGCGTCTTGTTGAATAAACTGGGCTTGCAGACGCGCGGCGCCATGTTGGAATCGGTACAGAAAGAGAAGTGCGGCTGCTGATCCAGCCCTGTCGGGTTACGCCGTGCCGGCTAACCCGACCTGCGAATACCGCCTCACCAATGCGTAGGTCGGCTTAGCGCAAAGCGCGTAAGCCGACACGCCAGCACACAACGTCCATGACAAGAGACAGCTGCCCCTTTTTGAGAGAATAGAGAGAGACCATGTTCACTAAAATCCTGATCGCCAACCGCGGCGAAATCGCTTGCCGTGTCGCCGCTACCGCGCGCCGCATGGGCATCCAGACCGTCGCCGTGTATTCGGAAGCGGACGCCAACGCCAAGCACGTCGCCGTCTGCGACGAAGCGGTGCTGATCGGCCCCGCGCCGGCCAAGGAAAGCTATCTGTGCGGCGACAAGATCATCGCCGTGGCCCTGGCCACGGGTGCGCAGGCGATCCACCCCGGCTACGGCTTTTTGTCCGAGAACGCCGACTTCGCCGACGCCTGCCACGCGGCGGGCCTGGTCTTCATCGGCCCGCCGGCATCCGCCATGCGCGCCATGGGCTCAAAATCAGCCGCCAAGTCGCTGATGGAAAAAGCCAACGTGCCGCTGGTGCCCGGCTACCACGGCGAGAATCAGGATGCGGACTTCCTGCACGACCAGGCCGACAAGATCGGCTATCCCGTGCTGCTGAAGGCTTCGGCCGGCGGCGGCGGCAAGGGCATGCGCGTCATCGACAACAGCGCCGACTTCAAGGCCGCGCTGGCCTCGTGCAAGCGCGAAGCGATCAGCTCTTTCGGCGACGACAATGTGCTGGCCGAGAAATACCTGTCGCGTCCGCGCCATATCGAAATCCAGGTGTTTGCCGACACGCTCGGCAACTGCATCTACCTGTTCGAGCGCGATTGCTCGGTGCAGCGCCGTCACCAGAAGGTGCTGGAAGAAGCGCCGGCGCCGGGCATGCCGGCTGACCGCCGCGCGGCCATGGGCGAGGCGGCCGTCGCCGCCGCCAAGGCCGTCGGCTACGTGGGTGCGGGCACGGTGGAATTCATCGCCAACCAGGATGGCTCGTTCTACTTCATGGAGATGAACACGCGCCTGCAGGTGGAACACCCGGTGACGGAAATGATCACCGGCACCGACCTGGTGGAATGGCAATTGCGCGTCGCCTTTGGCGAGCCGCTGCCGAAAAAACAGAATGAATTGACGATCCACGGCCACGCCATCGAGGCGCGCATCTACGCGGAAAACCCGGAAAAGGGCTTTTTGCCGTCGATCGGCACCGTGCGCCACATGCAGTCGCCATCGGCCGTGACGTTCGAACTGGGCGGCACGCTGGTGCCCGCCGCCGTGCGCATCGATTCGGGCGTGCGCGAAGGCGACGCCATCTCGCCGTTCTACGACCCGATGATCGCCAAGCTGATCGTCTGGGGCGCGGACCGCCGCGAAGCGCTGGCGCGCATGGCGCAGGCGCTGTCCGACTACCAGATCGTCGGCCTGGCCAGCAATATCGCCTTCCTGAAGCGCCTGGTCGAAGGCCAGGCGTTTGCCAGCGCGGACCTCGATACGGGTTTGATCGAGCGCAATCAGGCGTCGCTGTTCCCCGCCCTGCAGCCGGCACCCGACACGGCCCTGGCGCTGGCATCCGTCGCCCTGCTGCTGGAAGAAAAAACGGCCGCCGAAGCGCAGTCGGCCAACCGCGCCGACCCGTGGGGCAACGCCCTGGGTTGGCGCCTCAACAGCACTCTGGGGCGCAGCCTGTCGTTCGCCGATGAATTCGCACTGGCCAGCGACGACAAAACCTATGCCGCGCGCATCGCCTACAAGACCGATGGCTGGCTGTTCAACGGCCAGCCCCTGAGCTTGACGGCGCGCACAGGCAACGAGCTGCACATCAAGCTGGGCGAGCGTGCCGTGCACGGCACGGTGCTGCGCGACGGCGAGCAGTTCCACGTATTCACCAGCGGCTTGCACTATACGCTGCACTACAGCGACCCGATGGCGCATGCGGGCGAAGTGGAAGCGGAGGGCGGCCGCCTGACGGCGCCCATGCCGGGCAAGGTCGTCGCCGTGCTGGTGAACAAAGGACAAGACGTCAAGAAGGGCGAACCGCTGGTCATCATGGAAGCGATGAAGATGGAGCACACGATCGCCGCGCCGCACGACGGCCTGGTGGAAGACGTGCTGTATGCGGTCGGCGACCAGGTGGCCGATGGCGCGCCGCTGCTGGCCTTCAAGGCTGCCGCATAAAGGTAAGCACATGCGCATCCTGTTACAACGTTCGGATGGCAAGGAAGCGGCGTGGATCGCCGATTTTAAAGACTTGCTGCCCGAAGCTGACATCCACTTCTGGCGCGAAGGCGAGGCGGCTCCACCGTGCGACTACGCCGTCGTGTGGCAGCCGCCCGCCGCCATGCTGCCCGAGCTGGCCAACGTCAAAGCCATCTTCAACACGGGCGCCGGCGTCGACGCGCTGTTGAAATTCGGCGATGCGCTGCCGGCCCACGTACCGCTGGTACGCCTCGACGACGCGGGCATGGGCGTGCAGATGGCCGAGTATGTGAGCCACGCCGTGCTGCGCCACTTCCGCCGTTTCGACGATTACGAGGCGCAGGGCCGCGCCGGCATCTGGCAGCCGCTGCCCGCCTTCGACAAGCTGGATTTTCCCGTCGGCGTGCTGGGCATGGGCGTGCTGGGCACGCGCGTGCTGCAAGCGCTGGCGCAGTTCGAATTCCCCCTGCGGGGCTGGAGCCGCAGCCGCAAGCACGTCGATGGCGTCGCATGCTTTGCGGGCGAGGAAGGGCTGGAAGCCTTCTTGCACGGCACGCGCGTGCTCGTGTGCATGCTGCCGCTCACGCCGGACACACACAACCTGCTCGACCGCGCGCGCCTGTCGATGCTGCTGCCAGGCGCCTACATCATCAACGTGGCGCGCGGCGCGCATCTGGCCGAACCGGATCTGCTGACCCTGATCCGCTCCGGGCATATCGCCGGGGCGACCCTCGACGTGTTCCGCAACGAGCCGCTGCCGCAGCAGCACCCGTTCTGGCAAGAACCGCGCATCACCATCACGCCGCATATTTCGGCCGCCACCCTGCGCCGCGAAAGCGTGGCGCAGATCGCCGCCAAGATGCGCCGCCTGCACGCCGGAGACGTGGTCGCCGGCATCGTCAACCGTTTGCAAGGATATTGAGATGAACCCTACTACCAGTTTGCCCAAGCAGGTCAAGATCGTCGAAGTGGGGCCGCGCGACGGCCTGCAAAACGAGAAAGACACCATCAGCGCCGCCGTCAAAATCGAGCTGGTCGACCGCCTGACCCTGGCCGGCTTCGCCAATATCGAGGCGGCGTCCTTCGTTTCGCCGAAATGGGTGCCGCAGATGGCCACCAGCGCGGAAGTGATGGAGAGAATCGCGCGCCGCCCGGGCACCATTTATTCGGCGCTGACGCCGAACATGCAGGGTTTCGATGCCGCCTTGGCGGCAAAAGCCGATGAAGTGGTGATTTTCGGCTCGGCATCGGAGGCGTTCTCGCAAAAGAACATCAACTGCTCGATCGCCGAATCGATCGCCCGCTTCGAAGGCGTGGCGAAAGCGGCCAAGGAACACGGCCTGCGCCTGCGCGGCAGCATCAGCTGCGCCTTCGGCTGCCCCTACCAGGGAGACGTGCCGCTCGACGCCGTGGCCGACGTGGTGGGCCGCATGCGCGACCTCGGTTGCGACGAGATCGACATCGCCGACACCATCGGCGTGGCCACGCCGAGAAAGACGCAGGCGGTGATGCAGCGCGCCATCGCGGCTTTCCACGTGGGCGGCCTGTCCGGCCACTTCCACGACACCTACGGCCAGGCGCTGGCGAACATCTACGCCAGCCTGGAAACGGGCATCGCGATCTATCATTCGTCGGTATCGGGCCTGGGCGGCTGCCCCTACGCCAAGGGCGCCACCGGCAACGTGGCAACAGAAGACGTGCTGTACATGATGCAGGGACTGGGCATTGCCACCGGCATCGACCTGGACCTGGTGGTCGATGCGGGCCAGTTCATTGCGCAGCAGCTGGGGCGCAAGGGTTCCAGCCGAGCGGGCAATGCATTGGCGGCGAAACGCCTCGCGGCGTAGGTCGGGTTAGCGCGTAGCGCGTAACCCGACAACAATGTTGGCCATGATCCTGGTGTTGTCGGATTACGCGCTTGCGCGCTAATCCGACCTACGTCGACCTACCCGAACCGTACAGACGAAAAAAACCCAAGAGCCGAAACTCTTGGGTTTTTTTCTACAAATTTGGTCGGAGTACAAGGATTCGAACCTTGGACCCCCTGGTCCCAAACCAGGTGCGCTACCGGGCTGCGCCACACTCCGAAGACCAAGATAATACAGGCCGTATCGACTTCGGTCAAGGGTCAGGTGAAACTCTGTGTAAATTATTTACGCGCGGCACTGCGACTCATGTATTTTTCAAAACGATTGAAGTATGCGACACTGGGTTTGCAAGTTTTCCCGATCAGACATGAAGGCGACGACGGCAATGGAGTTCAGGATAGAAAGAAGCGGCGGCGGCCAGCCCGTGCCGAACCGCCGCGGCATCGTGCTGGGCATCGCCGTGTCCTTGCTGCTGCATGGCGCATTGATCACTCTGTGGCGCCACGTGCAACCATCTGTTCCACCAGACACGGCCCCGCGCGTGGAATCGATCGCCGTGTGGATACGTCCGCTGGCGGCCAAGCCGCCCCCGCCGCCGGTCGAAGTCGTCAAGCCGAAGCGCGAACCAAAACCCATCAGCAAGCCGAAACTCGCCACGGCCCGGGAAACGCCGGCGGCGCCCACGGCGCCAGCATCGAGCCCGCAAGCCATCACGGTCGTACCGGCCTCACCAGCCACGCCGGCGGCCAGTCCCGACACCTTCAGGCAAGAAACTGCGGAAACGCCAAAGTTCGACATGGAAGCGGCCAGGAAGACGGCGCGCAAGATGGCGGGCGAACGCGACCCGTCAAAGGTGGGCACGGCCGTGGGGCAAATCCCCGACAAACCGCTGCAAACGGAAACCCAGCTGGCGCGCGACATCGCCCAAGGCAAGCGCGGCGATTGCCGCACCGCCTATTCCGGCGCAGGCTTGCTGGCGCCCGTGCTGATGTTGCTCGACAAGAAGGATAGCGGTTGCAAGTGGTGAGGGCTTGCTTGACTATACCCATATTGGGTATTAACATACCCAATATGGGTATATATGCAGACACATTGTTTTCCAAAACACAGCAACGCGTGCTGGCTTTGCTCTTTGGCCAGGCGCAGCGCTCTTTCTATGCGAATGAAATCATCGCCTTCGCGGCCATCGGCTCGGGCGCCGTGCAACGCGAACTGGCCAAGCTGGTGAAATCGGCCCTGGTGACCGTCAAGAAAGTGGGCAACCAGAAGCATTACCAGGCAAATCATGATGCGCCGATCTTCGACGAGCTGCGCAGCATCGTGCTGAAAACCTTTGGCGTCGCCGATGTGCTGCGCGTGGCCCTGCAACCGTATTGGCAGGAAGTCGACCTGGCGTTTGTGTACGGTTCGATGGCCAAGGGCACGGAACAGGCGCACAGCGACATCGACCTGATGGTCATCGGCAACATGGCATCGAATGCCCAGTTGCTGGCAGCGCTGCAGCCAGCGCAGCAGCAACTGGGGCGCAGCATCAACCCCACCTTGTACACACATGAAGAATGGCGGCAAAGAATAGACGACGGCAAGTCGTTCGCCGTGCGCGTCCTCGAACAGCCCAAAATTTTTGTCAAAGGGGCCAATGATGACCTCCTCAAGCTCACAGGCGCTGGCAAACCTGGCGCGCATCGGCCAGCTCAAGGCTGAGCCACCGGACGCACGCGAACGGCCGGGCTTGCTGCGCTCGGCCACCGTGCGCCTGCACGATGTCAGGCAGCCGATACTGTCGCTGGAAAGCCGCTTCGACCTCGCGTGTAACGCCGCGCATGCTGCCGCCTTGTCTGCGCTGCGTCAACATGGTTATCGCAGCGACAACCGCTATCTCGTCTTTCAAAGCCTGGAACACACGCTGAGTTTCACGCCACAGCAATGGCTGCTATTCAATCAGGCCCACAAGAAGCGCAACCTGGCCGAATACGAGGGCGAGCTGGATGTCACGCAGGGCTTTGTCGACGAGTTGATCGAGCATGTGGAACAATTGCTCGCGGCGGCAAGTGCACTCAATGTCCAGCCGCCAAGCTAATCGCCTTATTCCTGCCCCTTCAACTGCAACGCCCGCTCATACAGGGCGTTTTTCTTGCGGCCCGTGATTTGCGCCGTCAGATTCGCCGCCTGCTTGACGCTGCATTCGGCCAACAGGATATTGAGGATGCGTTCCGCTTCCACGTCTTCCGCGTCCTGCGCTTGCGTGGCGCCTTCCAGCAGGACGACGAACTCTCCCTTTTCGCGGTGCGCGTCGGCACGGATCCAGCTTTCCGCTTCCGACAGGGGGCAGCGGTGGATTTCCTCGAACAGTTTCGTCAGTTCGCGCGCGAACACCACCTGGCGCGTCGGCTCGAACGCTTCCACCAGGGCCGTGGCGCAATCGAGGATGCGGTGCGGCGCTTCATAGAACACCATGGTCGCCGTCACGCCGCGCAGGCTGTGCAAGATGTTTTCGCGCTGCTTGGCCTTGGCTGGCAGGAAGCCGACAAAGTAGAACTGGTCATTCAACAAGCCGCTGGCGGAGATGGCGGTGATCGCCGCCGACGGGCCGGGCAGGGGCAGCACGCGCAGTCCCGCCGCGCGCACGGCGTCGACGATGCGCGCGCCGGGGTCGGACACGGCGGGCGTGCCGGCGTCGGAAACGAGGGCGATGCGCTCGCCCGCCTGCAGGCGCGCGATCAGGGTCTGCGCCACTTCGCGCTCATTATGTTGATGCGCCGCAATCAATGGCTTGTTCAAGCCGAAGCGCGTCAGCAGGTGCGCCGTGTTGCGCGTATCTTCACAGGCGACGGCATCGGCAAGGCTCAGCAAGTGCAGCGCGCGCAGGCTGATATCGGTCACATTACCGATGGGCGTGGCCACTATATACAATGTTGCGATAGGATAGACCTGGTGCGCCGCCTCTGTCATGATGGGCAGGCTGGCGATGGAACTGATTTCTTGTACGGTCATTTTGGAGGTTGAATGCTTGCTAATAGTGTGAAGTTACTGCTTGTTTGTGCCGCGACCGGCATGCTGAGCGCTTGCAGCACGCCTTGCGACGCGCCCGGGCAATTGTGCGCGCCTATTGAATCTAACACAAGGGCGCTGCCGCCACCGAAGCCGCTGCCGCCTCCCGTGCCGCCCAAGCCGCCCGCGCCCGAACCGGTCACGTTTGCCGTGGCCGTGCCCGATATTACCGCGTACGACGGCAGCGGCGCGCCGCTGGCGCCCACCGCCACCAAGCCGGCAACGGGCACGCCGCAGGACATGCCGGCCGCCACGGCACCGGCGCCGTCCGACGGCAATCTGCACCACATCGGCCTGCTGCTGCCGCTGCGCTCGGCGTCCCTGGGCCCGGCCGCCGAACTGCTGCGCGCCGGTTTCATGGCCGCGTATGAGCGCGACCGCAGCGGCTTCGAAGTGACGGTGATCGACACGGGCGACGGCAGCACCGACGTGCTGAACAAATTTGCGCAGGCACAGGAAGAACAGGACGTCGTCGTCGGACCGTTGTCGCGCTCGGCCGTCACGGCCGTGGCGAACAGCGACCTGGTGCGTAAACCAACGATCGCCCTGAACCACCCGGACAACCGCGGCGAGGCGCGCCTGCCGGCCAAGCTGCTGGTGATGGGCCTGTCGATCGAGGCGGAAGCGCGCCAGGTCGCCGCCTGGGCCGCCAGCGAACAGCCGGGCGCCAGCGCGCTGATCCTGTCGGCCGGTTCGCCTTCGCAGCGCCGCATCAGCGCCGCCTTCAAGCAGGAATGGCTGCGCCAGGGCGGCAAGGTCGATGCGATGGACTTGACGGCCACGAATGGCTACCTGAGCGATGCGGAGCTGGTGCAGCTGCGCGCGCGCCTGGCCGCCACGCCGCCGGGCCTGCTGTTTGCCGCGCTCGACGCCGACCAGGCGCGCCAGCTGCGCGTGGCCATCGGCAGCGACCTGCCCCTGTATGGCACCTCGTCACTGAACCCCGGCGCCGGGCGCGGCGCCAGCGGCCCCGAACTCGACGGCGCGCGCCTGCTGGACCTGCCATGGCAGGTGCGGCGCGACCATCCGCAAGTGATGGTGTATCCGCAACCGCCGCAACCGGCCGACGCCCGCCTGACGGCCGACATGGAACGCCTGTACGCGCTGGGCATCGACGCCTTCCGCGTGGCGCGCGAAGTGGCGCTGCGGCCAAACGCGCCATTCACGCTCGACGGCGTGACGGGCCGCCTGGCCGTGCGCTTTGAGAATGATCAAAGCGTGTTCGAACGCACGGAACAGGCCGCCACCTACCAGCAGGGCGTGCTGGGCACCTGGCCACCGGCTCCGCCGACACCTGCCACCATGCCGCCGGTACAATAAGGACACCGCCATGCCGCCCTTCTGGAACAAACGGGAACGGGGACGGCAGGGGGAAGACGATGCGCTCGCGTATCTGTTGCTGCAAGGCTTGGTGCTGCTGGAACGCAATTATCTGTGCAAGGGCGGCGAACTGGACCTGATCATGCGCGATGGGCCGTCCGTCGTCTTCGTCGAAGTGCGGCTGCGCAGCAGTGCGGCCTTCGGCGGTGCCCTGGCCAGCATCACGCCCGCCAAGCAGCGGCGCATGGTGGTGGCCGCGCAAACCTGGCTGCTGGGACAAAAAACCGTGCCGCCATGCCGCTTCGACGCGCTGGCCATCGATGGCGGGCGCATCAGCTGGCTGAAGAACATCCTCGATATGTAAGCATTTTTAACAGTGCTTGTCCGCCATGCCGCGCGCCTGCACTATAATCGGCAGACTATGAATAATCAACGCATCCTCTCGCACTTCCACGAAAGTGCCGAACTCAAGATCCAGGCCGCCACCGTACTGGCGCAACCCATTGCGCAGGCGATCGACCTGATGTTTTATGCATTGTCCAACGGCAACAAGATCCTCGCCTGCGGCAACGGCGGTTCCGCCGCCGATTGCCAGCATTTCGCGGCCGAGCTGGTCGGACGCTTCGAACGCGAGCGCTTTCCGCTGCCGGCCCTGGCGCTGACGACGGATACGTCGATCCTGACGGCCGTGGCGAACGACTACAGCTACCGCGAGATCTTCTCGAAGCAGGTGCAGGCCTTCGGCCAGGCCGGCGACATCCTGCTGGCCATCTCCACGTCGGGCAATTCGGCCAACGTGATGGCCGCCGTGGAAGCGGCGCTCGAGCGCGAAATGCGCGTCGTGGCGCTGACGGGCAAGGACGGCGGCGCCATCGGCAAGATGCTGACGGACGCCGACGTGCATATCTGCGTGCCGGCCGAGCGCACGGCGCGCATCCAGGAAGTCCACCTGACCACCATACATTGCATCTGCGACGGCATCGACGTCGCGCTATTCGGAGGAGACGTGAATGACTAAATTCGGTACTGGCCCAGGCTGGAAACGCGTACAACGCCCGCTGGCCACCGCACTGCTGTGCGGCGCCATGCTCACCTCGCTCACCGGCTGCATCGAACTGATGGTCGGCGGCGCGGTGATGGGCGGCGTTGCCGCGGCGGACCGCCGCACCCTGGGCGCCCAGACCGAAGACAAGTCGATCGCCGTCAAGGGCGAGGCGCGCATCCCGTCCATCGTCGGCGATGCGGGCCACGTGAATGTCACCAGCTTCAACCGCCGCGTCCTGCTGACGGGCGAAGTGCGCGACGAGGCGATGAAAAATGCCGTCGAGCGCGAAGTGCGCAATATCGAAGGCGTGGAATCGGTGGCCAATGAATTGATCATCGCCGGACCGGCCAGCTATACCTCGCGCTCGAACGACGCGCTGATCACCACCAAGGTCAAGGCCAGCCTGGTCGACATGAAAACCATCTCGGCCGCCTCGTTCAAGGTCGTCACGGAAAACGGCACCGTCTTCCTGATGGGCCGCGTGACCCAGCGCGAAGGCACGGTCGCGGCCGACGTGGCACGCGGCGTGGGCGGCGTGCAGAAAGTGGTCAAGCTGTTCGACTACATTTCGGAAGCGGAACTGAAGCAATTGCAGCCCGATCCGCCGCAGCAGCGCACGACCAGCACGGTCAGCGATACGGTCCAGCAATAAACGCCTCCGCCGTTTGACCTACGGCGCCAGACTGACGATGCGTCTATAATGGCCGCATCGTTGCTCTACATTAGTGAAACTTTGCCATGTCCACTTCGCCCTCCGCAAGCAAGTCCTGGATCAAGCCAGCCCTCATCGCCGTGTTCGTGGCGGGCGTGGCGGCGGCCGGCTATCTGTCGCTCAATGACAGGCAACGCGCGCCGGACGTGACCTTCCACGGCATCCATGGCGAGAAAATTACCTCGGCCAGCCTGCGCGGCAAGGTGGTGATGGTCAATTTCTGGGCCACTTCGTGCACCACCTGCGTGGCGGAAATGCCGGACATGATCGACACCTACAACAAGTACAAGGGGCAGGGCCTGGAGTTCGTGGCCGTGGCCATGAAATACGATCCGGCCAACTACGTGCTGAACTTCGCCGAAACGCGCCAGCTGCCGTTCAAGGTGGCGCTCGACGTGACGGGCGAAGCGGCCAAGGCCTACGGCGACGTGGCCCTCACGCCCACCACCTTCGTGCTCGACAAGCAGGGCAAGATCCTCAAGCGCTACGTGGGCAAGCCGGAATTTGCCGAACTGCATAAGTTGCTCGAAACGGCCATCGCGGGATAACACGGCACAAAACCCTGTTGCCAAGCGTTGTCAATCTGTTATAACCTTCCCAGGCGTGATCCCATTCACCTTGTGAAGGCCAGCCGTGTCCCCAGCCGCTCAATCGCTCGACCCGCAGCAACTGAAAACCTGGCTGCTTGCCACCGGGAACAAGGACGCCACGGCGTTCCGCCAGCTATATAACTCCACCTCATCGAAACTGTTTGGCTTCGCGCTGCGTATATTGCATAAGCAAGAGCTCGCAGAAGAAGCCTTGCAAGAGGGTTTTGTCGCCATCTGGAACAACGCCGCCGCTTACCAGAGCCATCTGGCCGCGCCGATGACCTGGATGGCCACCATCGTGCGCAACAAGGCGTTCGATGTGCTGCGGCGCAGCGACGATACCGTGGAAATCGATGCCGAACAGTTTGATAGCGAAGTCATGAATGCACTCCGGGACCCCCAGGCCACGCCGATCGAATCGCTGCAGATGAGCGGTGATGCCAAGGCGCTGGCGTTTTGCATGTCCGCCCTGGAAGGGCTGCACCGGCAGGTGGTCGCCCTGGCGTTCTATCACGATCTGTCGCACAGCGAAGTGGCGCAGCAGATGTCGCTGCCGATCGGCACCGTGAAGACGTGGATACGCCGCAGCCTGGAACGGCTGCGCACGTGCCTGGCGAAACGGGAGGCATCATGAATATCCGCGGCAATGACGCGCTGCGCCAGAAACTGGCGTCCGAATACGTGCTGGGCACCCTGAAAGGGGGCGCGCGGCGGCGTTTCGAAGGCTGGCTGCACAACGACGCCGATTTGCGCAATATCACGGCCGAATGGCGCCAGCGCCTGGAACCGATGGCCGAATTCGCCACGCCCGTGGCGCCGCCCAAGCGCGTGTGGCAGCAGATCGAGCAGCGCCTGCACCTGAAGCCGCAGGGCGGCTGGTTCTTGTTCCGCGATTCGCTGTCGTTCTGGCGTGGTCTGGGCATGGCGTCGAGTGCCATCGCCGCGCTGCTGGTGATCGTCGTGGCCACGCGCGTGATGGACGCGCCGCAGATCAGCTATGTCGCCAGCCTGACGGACGAGAAGGCGCAAACGGCATTGCTGCTGACGGCCGACAGCCGCCACGGCGCGCTCGAGGTGCGCATGGTGGCCAACGCGCCCGTGCCAAGTGATAAGGATCTGGAACTGTGGGCCGTGCCGAAGAGCGGCAACCCGCGCTCCCTGGGTTTACTCGCCGACAAGGGCAACGTGAAACTGGCCCTGTCCCAGCGCGCCCTCGGCAACGACGTGGCCTTGCTGGCCGTCACCCTGGAGCCGAAAGGCGGTTCGCCGAATCCGGACGGACCGACGGGACCGATCTTGTATAAAGGTAACTGGGTAAAAATTTAACCCTAACGCAAAATCCGGGGTCAGACCCGTCGGGTCTGACCCCGGCAGTTGATTTGGGTTGCTTACCTTACTTTGGATACAGAATCATCTGCGTGCAGCGGAAGAGGGCAATCGTCTTGCCCGTTTCCTTGCTTTTCACCACGGCATCCCACACTTGCGTGTTGCGGCCCTTGTGCTCGACTTTCGCCGTGCAGATCAGCGTGCCTTCGCGGGCCGTGCCCAGGTGGTTCGATTTCAGTTCGATGGTGGTGAAATTCGTCGCGCCTTCGGGCAGGTTGACGATGCAGCCATAGCCGGACGCCGTGTCGGCCAGGGTCACCACGCTGCCCGCGTGCAGGTAGCCGTTCGGCGCCAGCAGGTGCGGCAACACGGGCAATTCCGCCGTCAGCTGGCCGTCGCCCACGGCCGTGATGACGATACCCAGGTGGCCGGGCAGGCGGCCCGTGCCGCGTTCATTCAACATTGCTACGGTGATGTCGGGATTGCTCATGCTGGTCCTTGTGCGGGTGAGTCCGGAAAGCGGATCTGCCGGAAAATACTATGATGATAGCAACTTTCCCCGCAACGGTTTGGCCGCCGCTTATTTCCGGCCGCGCCGCCGTTTCCACCACACCAGCATCCCCGTCAGCAGGAACAGCAAGGGCATCAGGCCAAACAGCGTAATGAAGGCGCGCCCGGCCACGCCAAACGCCTGGCCCGAATGCAGGGGGAATTGCCAGCCCAGGAAAACGTCTCCGGCCGGCGCCCGCAAGGGATCGCGTATGCGCAGGGGCAAGCCGCTGCGCGCGTCCAGCGTGATGCGCGTGGCGCCGTCGCCCTCGGCGATTTCGCCGGGCTGGCGCACGCGCACGTCGTACGGCTGGTCCTTCTTGGCCGGCAGCACGATGCGCGACACGCGTGCCTGCGGATACAGCTGCTGCGCGGCGGCCATCGCCTGGCCTGCATCGAGCACGGCGCCGTCCTGCTGCACATTCTTGAGTTTTGCCGTGTCCGGCACCGTCGACACGAGCTCCACCAGGGGCACGATCAATTGCGGCAAATTGAAATAGATGCCGGAAAAGGCGAGCATGGCCAGCACGGGCGCGGCAAAGAAGCCCGCCGCCTTGTGCAAGGTGTAATTGAAACGGGGCCAGGAGCCGCCATGCGACACGGTCAAGGCGCGCCGGATCGCCGTCCACTGCAGGCGCGGCCACCACAGGTAAATGCCGCTCAGGGCCATCAGCAGCAGGGCCACGCCGGAAATGCCCGTGATCGTCTTGCCCGCGTCGCCGGACAATACATAGCGGTGCAAATGAAACATGCCCGACATCAGCAATGGGCGCGTGAGGCCGAAGCGCCCCCAGTCGCGCTCGCCTTTGACTTGCAGGGTGTAGGGGTCGACCATCACCTGGCGCACGATGGCCTGGCTGAAGAGGGATGGCTTGCCTGGCTGGCGGTACGAGGCCACGTACACGTCGCGCGCGTCGGCAGGCGGATTGAGCTGGCTCGGCTTGCCGTAGGAGGGGTCGGCCGTAAGCCCATCCAACACCGCTTGCAGCGTACGCGGCGTCACCTGGAACACCTGGCCGGGCGCGGGCGTGCTCGCCTGTAACAAGTTGGGATTCAGGTAAGCGTCGATTTCCGGCATCCAGGCGATGGCGGAGCCCGTCAAGCCCAGCAGGACGAACAGGGCGCCGAACCACAGCCCCACGTACAGGTGCAGTTTGCTGAGCAACCACTTGATCGAGCGTTGTGACATGGAAACTTTGGGAAATTTGGGCTGCGAAACGATAGCATGAAAGCCCCACAGTGAAAATCATGCACGGTCAGAAAGCGGCAAACCGCACAACACGCTCATGCGAACGTCTGAAATAGGATAAAACGAGCGTTTCGGCACCATCAGCGAGCGCATCGGCATCGCGGGTAAATATTGCACGGCATACACTTTCCCCTATACTTATCGAAAGGAAAACCATGACCGCCTCCCGCTTCCTCGCCGCCACCTTGGGCCTCGCTCTGCACCTGGGCGCGCACGCCGCCGATTTCACGGTCACCAGCACCGACATCGCCCCCGGCCAGCGCCTGGCGAGCGCGCAAGTGTTCCAGGGCTTCGGCTGCACGGGCGGCAACCTGTCGCCGCAATTGTCGTGGAGCAATGCCCCAGCCGGCACGAAAAGCTACGCCATCACCCTGTACGATCCGGACGCGCCCACGGGCAGCGGCTGGTGGCACTGGAGCGTATTCAATGTGCCGACCAGCACCACGTCCTTGCCTGCGGGAACGACAACCGCCACCCTGCCAGCCGGCGCCGTACAAGGGCGCAACGATTACGGCGACAGCGCCTACGGCGGCGCCTGCCCGCCACCGGGCGACCAGGCCCACCGCTACCAGATCACGGTGTGGGCGCTGAAAACGGACAAGCTGCCGCTGGACCAGCACGCCAGCGGCGCCATGCTCGGCTACATGCTCAATGCCAACGCGCTGGGCAAGGCACAACTGACGGGACTGTATGGCAGATGACATGGAAGCGGTGGCCCTGAGCGAGCTGCGCATCGCCCACGGCACCATCGAGGCGCGCCGCGCGCAAACCCTGCGCCGCGTGCCCGTCTTCCAGAGCGCCCTGTGCCGCGTGCGGCAAGGAACGAAACTGCTGGAATGGGGCGCCCGCCAGGCGCGCGCCGGCACGCACGACGTGGTGCTGATGCCGGCCGGACAGGAACTGGGCGTGGCCAACCTGCCCGGCGCGCAAGGCTACCGGGCGGAAGTGCTGAGTTTTTCGCCGGCCCTGATCGCCCGTTTCCGCGCGCGCCATGGCGGCCTCGTCGATACCCAGCTGCGCCAGGCGGCCACGGCCAGCCTGTGCGTGCCGCTCGATGCCCACGCGGCACTGGCCTGGGACCAGCTGACGGCCAGCCTGGCGAGCAGCACACCGCCCGCGCTGCTGGCGCACCAGGCGGA
This sequence comes from Janthinobacterium aestuarii, assembly GCF_046113285.1. Taxonomy (NCBI): domain Bacteria; kingdom Pseudomonadati; phylum Pseudomonadota; class Betaproteobacteria; order Burkholderiales; family Oxalobacteraceae; genus Janthinobacterium; species Janthinobacterium aestuarii. The sequence goes on along the minus strand of NZ_CP142524.1, from coordinate 78,589 downwards.
AGGCTTGCTGCTGGCCCTGGCACTGGGCGGCCATTGCGGCCCGCTGTTGCTGGACCGCCGCGATCCGCTGGCCGCGCGCGTGCAGCAAGTGCTGCTGCTGGACCCGGGCGCCGACTGGAGCGTGGCCAAGGTCGCCAGCCATCTGCACCTGGGCGCCTCCACCCTGCGCCGCCAGCTGGCCCTGGAACAGCGCCATTTCCGCGCCATCCTGGAAGACGTACGCCTGGGACTGGCCTTGCAGGAATTACAATCTGGCATCTTACCCATCGGCGACATCGCCGCCGCCTGCGGCTATGCCTCGCCATCGCGCTTCGCGGCCCGTTTCCGCCAGCATTACGGCCTGTCGCCGCGCGACCTGCGCGCCACCTTGTAAGCCCGCTCTGGCGCAAATCAAGCAACAAGCGCTGACAGCGCGGCGATTTTCTTGCTACTATGCGCCCATGTCTTCCCGCCAGCCATCCCGCAAGCCTTACCCGGCGTCCGCCCTCGCGCGCACGCCGTGGCAGCTGTGCGTGGCGCTGTTCAGTGCGCTGGCCCTCGTGTTCCTGCTGTCGACGGCCGCCTCGCACCTGCACAAGACGACGCTCGACGCGGAAGAGTGCGCGCTGTGCGCCACGGTCATCGACAAGGTGGCCGACATCGCCGTGCCGCCGGCCATCGCCGAGCCGCCCGCCCAGTTACTGCCGTACCGCCTGCTGGCCCTCGCGCCCGCTACCCTGGCGCCCGTCGCCGTCCTCGTCCTGCCGCCCGTGCGCGGCCCGCCTGCCGCCTCACTGTAGTTCCCACGCTGTTTTTATCCTTTTCAGGCTGCCCCTTGCCGCGCTTTGATGCGCGCCGGGCCGCCTGGCGTTGACTATTTTCGAGGTTTACCATGCAACACACTCCACGTCTGAGCGCGCTGTCGCTCGCCCTTGCCAGCCTGTTTACCGTTTCCGCCCATGCCGCCGAGCCTGCCGAAGCCAGTAGCGATACCGCCCCACCGGAAATGCAAAAGGTGGAAGTCACCTCCGCCCATCTGAAAAGCGCGCGCATCGAACTGTCGCCGAAAGTCGGCACCACCATCTACAGCATCGACAGCCACATGGTCGACATGCTGGGCCAGGGCGACAACACGCCGTTCAATGAAGTGCTGCTGCGCCTGCCGGGCGTGTCGCAGGATTCGAAGGGCTCCGGCGCCCTGCACGTGCGCGACGACCATGCCAACGTACAATACCGCATCAACGGCGTGCAGTTGCCCGAAAGCATCAGCGGCTTCGGCCAGTCGATCGACACGCGATTGATCGACAAGACGGATTTCATGACGGGCGCCTTGCCGGCCCAGTTCGGCCTGCGCACGGCCGGCATCGTCGATATTGAAACGAAGGAGGGCGGCATGACGCCGGGCGGGCGCATCGGCATCATGGTGGGCAGCCACGACCATGTGGAGCCGAGTGCCGAATTTTTCGGCAGCGTGGGCAAGTTCAATTACTACCTGTCCGGTAGCTACCTGGGCAATGCACTGGGCGTGGAAAACCCGCAAGCCACGCGCAGCGCCCTGCACGACAAGACGCGCCAGAACAAATCGTTCGGCAGCCTGTCGTATTTCCTCGATGACAATACCCGCCTGGGCGCCATGTTCGGCACCTATAACGGCCGCTTCCAGATCCCGAACAACCCGGACCAGGCGCCGGCATTCAGCTTGGCCGGCCACAGCGATGCGCAGGCGGGCACGTCCAGCATCGCTTCCTCGCAGCTGAATGAAAACCAGCGCGAAGTGAACCGTTTTCTCGTGCTGTCGCTGCAAAAAAGCCTGGGCGACGTCAATTACCAGGTGTCGGCCTTCCACCAGTATTCGGAACTGCACTTCACGCCCGACGCCATCGGCGACTTGATCTACAACGGCGTGGCCTCGGACTCGCGCCGCGCGAACAGCGCTTCCGGTGTCCAGTTCGACATCAGCTACAAGTTGCACCAGGACCACACCGTGCGCGCGGGCCTGGCCTACACGCGCCAGAAAACGACGAGCGACAACACGGTGGCCGTCTTCCCCGCCATGGACGGCGCGCAAACTTCCACCACGCCGGTCAGCATTCTGGACAACAGCGGCAAGACGGGCACCCTGGCCAGTGTCTACCTGCAGGATGAGTGGCACATCAGCAAGCCGCTGACCCTGAACTACGGCGCCCGCTTCGACAAGGTCTCGGCCTACACGAGCGAACAGCAATGGAGCCCGCGCGTCAACCTGGCCTACCAGATCGCGCCGGGCACGGCCCTGCACGCCGGCTATTCGCGCTACTTCACGCCGCCGCCGCAGGAACTGGCCGCCCAGGGCAGCATCGACCTGTATGCGAACACGACGAATGCGCCGGAAATCGGCCGGTCCGACAACGTCAAGGCCGAGCGCACGCATTACTACGATATCGGCATCAGCCACCAGGTCAATTCAAAGCTGACCGTGACGGCCGATGTGTACTATAAAAAGATCAACAACCTGCTCGACGAAGGCCAGTTCGGCCAGGCGTTGATCCTGACGCCGTTCAACTATGCGGACGGCTACGCCAAGGGCCTGGAGCTGTCCGCCATCTACAGCGAGAAAAACTGGGGCCTGTTCCTCAACGCCAGCACGCAAAAGGCGCAGGGCCGCAACATCAATTCGGGGCAAGCCCTGTTTGGCGCCGATGAGTTGAACTACATCAGCAGCCACTATGTCTACCTCGATCATGACCAGAAATACACGCTGTCGGGCGGCGGCCATTATCACTTCGGCGATTCGCAAGTGAGCGCTGACTTCCTCTACGGCAGCGGCCTGCGCATGACGCCGGAGGGCGGCGCACCGAATTCCGGCCATTTGCCGAGTTACTTCACCGTCAACACGGCGCTCACGCACACGTGGAAGAACACGCCGGTGGGCAAGGTGGAAGGACGGCTGGCCCTGATCAACCTGTTCGACAAGTCGTATTTGCTGCGCGACGGTTCCGGCGTGGGCGTGGGAGCGCCGCAGTATGGCGCCCGCCGCAGCATCTACGCCGGCCTGTCCACCAGTTTTTAACCGTTACCACCGTTACGCGCGAAGACAGCGGCAGGGAGCAACGCCTGCCGCTGTCGGTTGCCGTTAAGAAACGATCTCGTGGCGTCTATCGGGATGCTGTTTTAATGGGGAATATCGGCGATTGGTAGCAGCATGGTCAGCGGATCATCGGGGAGGGGCGTAAAACCATACTGTTGATAAAATTGCGTGCCTTGCGGCTCTTTGGCATCGACAAACAGGGCAAAACCGCCCACCTCCGCTGCGACCGATTGCACACGCTTCATGGCCGCTACCAGCAGCAATCGGCCAAAGCCGCGACGCTGATGCCGCTGCGCGACAGCAAGCCGCGCCAAGGTAAAGCCGGGTACGTTGCTGGGCAACTTCTTCATCATGGCGATGGGAATAGCCTCCTTGGGGGTCATGGTACGAATCGCCAGTGAAAAATAGCCAATAATTTCCGTAGGATCAGTTTCATCGACCAGCGCGAACGTTCGCGATGCGCCATGCCGCTGATGCTGCCTTGCTATTGTCTGCAACCACGTATCCAATACCGGTGTGCCGCAATGAAACCTTGTTACATCATGTATTGCTTTCAGTGCTGTCACGAAGTACGCCATTCTCTACTTTCTGTGCATAATTTTCAAAAGCCTTCGTCAAAGCCGCATTCGGCCCCTGCGGGTTTTCCAGCAAATCGATCATCATGGCGGCGTCACGACGGGAATAGCGGATCAGGTATTCGCGATCGATGATCATTTCCGCCTTTTCCAATGCAGCTTGCACGAGGAATTGATTCAAGGTAGCGCCGGTCAGCTCAGCCGCTTCTTGAAGTTTCTCGGCAATTGAGCCGGAAACCCTGGCCGTAATACGGCCGCGTTCTTCAGTCACACTCATTATTTAGCTCGTGTCGTCGGGTTTGTTCGGGTGTCGTCGGGTATCCCAATGAGCATAGTACATGATGGGGACAAAGCAACCCTTATTGGAGACAAAATGTCACCATTACTCATTGCCCCATTTGATTTCGGCATGATGATGCGCCTGCAGATACGCATTTGCCTGGCTGAACGGCTTGCTGCCAAAGAAACCTTTGCTGGCCGACAAGGGAGATGGATGGGGCGCTGCCAGCACCAGGTGCTTGCCGGGGTCGATCAAAGTGCGCTTGGCTTGCGCATAGCCGCCCCACAGGATGAACACAAGGTGTTCGCGCTCGGCGGACAGGTGGCCGATGGCGCTGTCCGTCAGCTTTTCCCACCCCTTGGCTGCATGCGAACCGGCCGCCCCGGCGCGCACCGTCAGCACGCTGTTGAGCAGGAACACGCCTTGCTCGGCCCAGTCGGACAAATCCGTGCGCGTGCGCGCCACGCCCATGTCGCTGTGTAATTCCTTGAAGATATTCTGCAGGCTCGGCTGCGGCGGCGTGCCTTCGGGAATCGAAAAGCACAGCCCCATGGCGGCACCGGGCGTGTGATACGGGTCTTGCCCCAGGATCACCACCTTGACTTGCCCGAACGGCGTCAGGTCGAAGGCGCGAAAAATGAGTTTACCGGGAGGACAACACGGCCCCGCCGCATATTCGGCCTTGACGAAGGCGGCCAGGCGCTCCCAGTAGGGCTGGGCAAACTCCCCCTCCAGCCGCGCCTTCCACGATGCGTCGATGCGTACGTCCATGGCTCCCCCGTCAATCATGTTTTTAAAACATCATTGATCAGTATAGCCGCGTCACGTCCGGTACCGCGTTACGGTACGGCTGGGCAATGCCTATTTGTCGTCATAGTGATAACGGCAGGCCGCCACGTAGATGCAGCCCGCGTCGGGCAGATACACGAGCCGGTGCTGGCGGTCGATGCGGCGCGACCAGAAACCCGTCAGGTCGCCTTTCAGCGGTTCCGGCTTGCCCGTGCCCTTGAACGGATCGGCCAGGCATGCATCGAGCAAGTCGTTGATTTTTTGCAGGATTTTCAAGTCGTTCTCTTGCCAGAACAGATAATCCTCCCAGGCATGATCGGTCCAGGCCAGCACGGCGGCGCGCGCCTGCTGCTTGTTTTCAGTCTTCCGGTTTTTCATGCCGCGCCAATGCCCGTGGCTGCGCCTTGCCCGCCTTGATCTGCGCCACGGACGCCATCAGCCGGCTGGCATTCTTTGCCGTGCCCAGCAAATACAGGGTTTCCTCGATGCTGTTGTAGTCCGACAAGGACAGCATCACCACATGTTCGCCATTCACGCGCGTGATCACCGTAGGCGTATGGTCGTTGCAGACGTCGTCCATCACGCTTTTCAGGCCCGCGCGCGCCTCGCTGAAAGTCAGGATATTCATGCGGTGCCACCACTCCATGGAAAGTACATGCCAATAATTGTACAGGATATTGTACATCACCTCAATCAGGCAAAAAAAAGCCGCCACGCTATCGCGGGCGGCTTTGATGTGGCGCAAGCTGCTTAGAAATTCAGCGCCGATTCCACGCCGGCGCTGTGCGCCTGTTCATCCGCGTGGTACGAGCTGCGCACCATGGCGCCCACGGCGGCGTGGGTGAAGCCCATTTTATAGGCTTCCTCTTCGAACATTTTGAAGACGTCCGGGTGCACGTAACGGCGCACGGGCAGGTGGCTGTTCGATGGCGCCAGGTACTGGCCGATGGTCAGCATGTCGATGTCGTGCTCGCGCATGTCGCGCATGACTTGCAGGATTTCCTCGTCCGTCTCGCCCAGGCCCACCATGATGCCGGACTTGGTTTTGACGTCCGGGTACATGGCCTTGAAATCCTTCAGCAGTTTCAGCGAGTGCATGTAGTCGGAGCCGGGACGTGCTTCCTTGTACAGGCGCGGTGCCGTTTCCAGGTTGTGGTTCATGACGTCAGGCAAACCATCCTTGAACAGATCCAGGGCTTTTTCCAGGCGGCCACGGAAGTCGGGCACCAGCACTTCGATGCGGGTGTTCGGCGACAGGGCGCGCGTTTGCTGGATGCACTCGACGAAATGGCCGGCGCCGCCGTCGCGCAAGTCATCGCGGTCGACGGAGGTGATGACGACGTAGTTCAGGCGCAGCTTGGCGATGGTTTTCGACAGGTTGGCCGGCTCTTCCTTGTCCAGCGGGTCCGGACGGCCATGGCCGACGTCGCAGAACGGGCAGCGGCGCGTGCACTTGTCGCCCATGATCATGAAGGTGGCCGTGCCCTTGCCGAAGCACTCGCCGATGTTCGGGCAGCTGGCTTCCTCGCACACGGTCACGAGCTTGTTTTCGCGCAACACATCCTTGATTTCATAGAAACGGGTCGAAGCCGAAGCGGCCTTGACGCGGATCCAGTCCGGCTTTTTCAGGCGCTCGATCTGCTCGATCGGGACGATCTTGATCGGGATGCGCGAAGTCTTGCTGGCGCCTTTTTGCTTTTCGCTCGGGTTGTAGGCGGGAGCGGCGGGGGCGGTGCTGGAAATGGTCTCAGAAGTCATGGCTGCAAGCCCTTGACGGGCATGTTGGTTTGTTTGCTCAGGCATCCGCTGCCTGAGGCGCGCCTGCGGCGCTGTTTACTTCGCTTACATCGAGTAATACGGTCAATTCCTGGGCCAGGGCCCGCTGCACCTCGGCCAGCGGCGCCACGACGCCCATGCTGCGCATGTCCGCCGTCTTCAGGCCGGAATAGCCGCAAGGGTTAATCCAGGAAAACGGCGCCAGGTCCATCGCCACGTTGAGCGATACGCCATGGTAGGTGCAACCGTTGCCGCGCACTTTCAAGCCCAGCGCGGCGATCTTCGCACCCTTGTCTGGTCCGCCAGCAATATAGATGCCAGGCGCGCCATCGATGCGCTCGCCAGCGAGATTATACGCCGCCAGCACGTTGATGATGGCTTGCTCGATTTTATGCACGAACTGGCGCGCATACAGCTTGCCGCCCGGCTTGTTGCGGCGCAAGTCCATCAGCAGGTAAATCACCACCTGGCCGGGGCCGTGGAACGTCACTTCGCCGCCCCGGTCCGTCTGCACCACGGGCACACTCTCGGCGCCGGCCAGCAGATGGCCGCGGTCGGCCGCCAGGCCCAAAGTAAATACGGGCGGATGTTCGACGATCCACAGTTCGTCGCGCGTGTCCGTCGTGCGCGCATCGGTAAAGGCGCGCATGGCGGCAAAGGTCGGCTCGTAATCGACGCGGCCCAGCTCGCGGATCAGCGCCGTTTCGGTGCGGGTGGTGGTCATGACAGATTCTGTAATCAGCTGCCGGCGCCCTGCGGACGCTGCGGCGAAGCCGTGATTATAAGCCAGGCCGCCGTTTCATTCAGCCAAGGGCGCCTCGTCGTTGCCAGAAGGCAGCAGCAAGCTGCCCAATTTTTGTGCAGCGTAGCGCACCTGGGCCAGGCTCAAGGCCGTGTAACCGAGCAGCACGGCCGGCGCCAGCCTGGCGCTGTGGCAAAAATCGCCGAGCGGCTGCAGCGCCAGACCCTCCTGCGCCGCGCGCGCGCAAAAGGCCCGTTCATCGCCATCGGGCGGCAGCCACAGCACGCAATGAAAGCCCGCCTGCTGGCCGGAAATCGTGTAACGCCCGGGGGCCGTCTGCTCGAGGCAGGCCAGCAGCAGGTCGCGCCGCTCCTTGTAGGCCAGCCTGGCCTGGCGCAGATGGCGCACGAAGGCGCCTTCTTCCATCCAGGCGGCCAGCGCCAGCTGTTCCGTCACGCCCACGGACCTGCCCGTCAATTGCACGATGCGCAGCAGCTGCGGGCGCAAGGCGGGCGGCAGCACCATGAAGCCCACGCGCAGGCCGGCAAACAGGGTCTTGTTGAAACTGCCGCAATAAATCACGCGCTGGTACTGGTCCAGTGCCTTCAGGGCCGCCAGCGGCGCGCTGTGGTAATTGAATTCGCTGTCGTAATCGTCTTCCACCACCCAGGCGCCGCTGTCGTTCGCCCATTCCAGCAAGGCCAGGCGGCGCGTGACGGACATGGTCACGCCCAGCGGCGACTGGTGCGCCGGCGTCACGTACGCGAGGCAGGCGTCCGTGTGCGCGGCCAGGGCGGCGCAATCGATGCCCTCGGCGTCGACGGCAATATCCACGGGCACGGCGCCGGCCAGGGCAAACAGGGCGCGCGCGGCCGGGTACCCCGGTTCTTCCAGGCACACCTTGTCGCCATCGCGCACGATGCCGCGCGCCAGCAAGTCGATCGCGTGGCGGATGCCGGTCGTGACAACGATATCTTGCGGGTCGCAGCGGATGCCGCGGTACTTGGCGAGGAAGTCGGCAATCTGCTGGCGCAGCTGGGGCAAGCCGGCCGGATCGGCGCTGCACAGCTGCTCCGGCGTGGCGGCCGCCAGCGCCCGCGTGGCGCACTTGGACCAGGCTGCCATGGGAAACAGGCTGGCGTCGGCGCGCCGCGCCACGAAGGGCAAGCCGTCGCGCACACCCGTGTCCGACGCGGGCGCGGGCACGCTGGCCGGCGCGGCCGGGGCGGTATCTGCAAATCCTGCCATCAAAAAGCGCTCCGGCACCACGGCGCACACGCGCGTGCCGGAACCGGGCACGCGCGTCACATACGCTTCCGCGTGCAGGCGGTCGAACACGGTTTCGATGGTGCCGCGCGACAACTCCCACCGTTCGGCCAGGGTGCGGCTCGATGGCAGCCGGCTGCCCGCCGGCAGCATCTTCGTCAGGATGGCCGAGCGCAGCGCTTCATACGCGCCATCCTGCTTGTTGACGCCTGCCTTGTCGAGCCAGCTGGTGGGACGAGGCAAGTCCAGGGCGTGCGGTGATTTTCCTCGCGGCATGATGATCGTCCAAGTGGTCCAATGAGTTTTCTGATGAGTGGCACTTCGCATTACACCACAACCAACCTACTCTCATCGTTCCGGTGCGCCAGCGGGGCGCACGTTTGCAAGGATCGTATAAAACAATGCAGAAACACATCGCTTTATGGGCCTGGGGCGGCATCGTGCTGCTGCTGGTCTGCCTGTCGCGCATCAGCATCGACATCTATCTCCCTTCGCTGCCGGCCATGGCCGATGCCCTGCATGCCAGCGATGCCCAGTTACAACTGACCCTGAGCCTGTTCATGGCCGGCTCCGCCGCCTCGATGCTCGCCTGCGGACCGCTGGCCGACCGCTACGGACGCCGACCCGTGCTGCTGGCCGGCACGGGCATTTTTGTGCTCGCCAGCATCGTCTGCACCTTCACCAGCGATGTGCACGTGCTGATCGCCGCACGCGTGCTGCAGGCGTTCGGCGGCTGCAGCGGCACCATCATCGGCCGGGTCATGGTGCGCGACCGCTTCGACCCCGCCACGCAGGCGCGCATGCTGGGCAGAATATCGATGGCGATGGGTTTGTCGCCGATCCTGGCGCCGCTGGCCGGCAGCGTGCTCGACGCGGCATTCGGCTGGCGCGCCGTATTTGGCGTGCTGTGCCTGCTGGGTGCGCTGTCGCTGTGGCTGATCGCCGCCTGGGTGCCGGAAACCAAGCCGGCCAGCGTCGTACCACAGGGCAATACCCTGGCGCTGTACTACCGCCTGCTGGGCGACAGATATTTCCTGCGCTATGCGCTGGCCATCGGCTGCGTGTATTGCACGTATTTCCCCTTCATCGCGGAATCGTCCGTGCTGCTGCAAAGGGGCATGCACCTGTCGCCTGGCGCGTATGCGCTGGTGTTCGGGCTGACGGTGAGCGGCTATATCGCGGGGTCGAGCCTGTTCCGCGCGCTGGGACCGCGCCTGGGCGCCGATCACATGCTGGGCGTGGCTGTGCTGCTGAATGTGGCGGGGGCGGCCAGCCTGTTGCTGGCGGGTACGTTGGCGCCGCAGCATGTGGCGTCGCTGGTGGCGCCCATGCTGCTGGTGATGGTGTCGGTAGGCATGGCGATTCCCGCCTGCCAGCTGGCCGTGCTGCAGCCGTATGGCGCCCAGGCGGGCAGCGCCTCGGGCCTGTTCTTCTTCGTGCAGATGGCCATCACGGCCGCCTGCGGCGCCGTCATCGCCGCCATCACGGACGGCAGCGAAAAACCGCTGCTGTGGGTGACGGCGGCGGCCAGCGGCGCCTTTGCCGCCGTCTGGCTGCTCACGAAGAGCCGGGCCAGCGTGGCGGCAGCCAGCCTTACATGACGATCTTGACCATCGGGTGGCCCGACAGCGCCATGTACAGGGCGTCGAGCTGCTCGCGGCTGATGGCGCGCACGGTCACGGTCAGGCCCGTGTAATTGCCCTTGCCCGATGGACGCTCTTCCATGCGGCCCGCATGGAAGGTCGGATCGTGGCTGATGACCAGCTCGAGCATGGTCGGCGCGAAATCGACATGCGTCGGGCCCATGATCTTGATGGGAAAGTCGCTCGGATATTCGATCAGCGATTCGCTGGGAGGAATCGTCACTTCGGTCGGTGGGGTGGTTTGCATGGGAAATCCAATCAGTGCCGGTCAGAACAGGCAGCGCTTATCGCGCGGCGGCTGCATAAAGGCGTATTGTAGCCAACTTTGGCAGCGCCTGCGCCGGCCGCCATGGCCCCAGGGGCGCGGAAAAAAAAAGCCAGCTGGGTAAGCTGGCGAAAACTATTTCGTTTGGACAAAATAGCCGGAAAAGTCGATGCTGTCACTTGGAGGATAAGCAGTGGCCGTACTGTAGCCAAACCACGGCAGCTTTACCTCCGGTATGTGACGAACTGCGCATTTCGCGGCTTGAACGTCGATACGGCGCGACAGACGGCACGGCCGTCAGCGCTCCGCTTCCTGCATCCGGCCATTGCGGCCGGGACCGCCGCGCTCGTTGTTGCGCTCAATGTTGCGTTCACGGGGCGGATTGGGACGCTCGGCGCTGCGCGCTTCCTGGGGCGGACGGGCGGCAGGGGCCGGCATCGGCGGCGCAGGGCGCGGCTGTGCCACGGGCGGCGGCGCAGGCAGGGAGGGCGGCGGCGCCGTCTGCAGCACCTCGCGGCGGGGGCCACGCTCGGCGCGGGGCCAGTCGGCGCGGGGCCGCTCCTCGCCACGCCAGCCGGGACGGGCCACATGGTCATGCACCGGTGGCAAGACCGGCATCGCCGGCATCACGGGCTGCGCCGGCATGGGGGGCTGCTGCGGCTGGGCCGGCACGGGCGGGCGGTTCGGCTGCATCGGATGCGGCGCCAGGTGCGTCTGGCCGTCGTCCGTCTGCAGGCGGCCAGGGCGGCTGCCCCAGTCGCGCCGGGGCTCCCGGTCGCCGCGCGGCGCCTCAACGGGACGCTGCCAGTTGCCGGCCGGCGCGGGCGCCGTGCTCAGCGGCAAGCTTTGCATGACGGGCGGCGGCATGGTGGTGCGGTTGCGGCGCGGCACGTCGACCGTGCGCGAGGCGCCAAAACGCTCGCCCGGCAGCATGGTCATGCCTTCGCGCCGTTCGCGTTCGCCCGCCACGAAACGGCGCCCCTCGGCCACGCGGTTGATGCGGCGTTCATAGTCCGCGCTGGCGCGGTAGCCGGGCACGTAGCGGTCGTGCGGCGACAGGGGGAACCAGCCGATACCGGGCCCCGGCCGCTGGCCGTGCTGCTGCCAATGGTTGCCGCCGACCCAGCCCACCAGGGCCGGCGCCCAGGGCGCGCGCACGCGCTCGCGGCCCGGCGCCCAGCCCCAGCGGTGGCCCAGCAGCACCCAGCGGCCGTAGTGCGAGGGCGCATAGCCCCACGGCGCATTGTCGACCCAGGTCCAGCCCCACGGCGCGATCCACGTCCAGCGCCCGTCGCTGTACGGTGCCCAGCCGGCCGGCACGCTGCTCGGCAGCCACAGGGGCCCGTATTGCGCGTCTTCCTGCCAGGCGCCGTAGCGGTCCAGCTCTTCATAGCCGGTGGTATCGTCCGTGACATAGCGCAAGGCCGGCGCGGCGGCGGGCAAGGCTTCGGGCCAGTGGTCGAACGCCACGCGCTGCACCGCGCCCGTGCGCAATTCTTCGTCCGTCAACTCGGCGCGCTTGCCGGCACGCAAGGTCACGCTGCCCGTCGCGCCATCCACATCGGCCGCGCCGTCGAGCACGCTGACGACGCTGGTGCCGGGCTGGCGCCCCGCCTCGATGCGCACCCAGCCCGGCTGGGTCAGGATCACGCGGGCCTGGGCCGTGGTCAGCTCGAAGCCGCGCAGCGCGTCCGGGTTGCGCACGCGCACGCTGACCGTGCCATAGCTGAGGTGCAGCTTGAAACTGTCGTCATCGAGTTCGCTCACTTCCAGCTCGGAATCGCCATCGAGGCGCACGGCGGCCGCCCCCACGCGAAATTCGGCCAGCGCACCGCGCAGGGTGCTCAAGCGGTTATCCGTCGTGACGGGCCAGTTCAAGAGGGCGTTTTGCGCGTCGCCATCGCCGGCGCGCACCAGCACTTGCCCTTCGACGGTGGAAATGCGGCCCACGCGGGCGGGCGGGTCCTGCGCCAGGGCGAAGGCGCACGCCGACGACAGCAGCGCGGCGCACACGGTGCGCAGGAAGGGGAGGGTCAGGGTCGGACGCATGGCAGCGCTCCAGGCAGGACTTACAGGGATGATTGCCACCGATTACATCCGCATTCGACGGACCTCGCAAGCGGGCTTACAAATGTTTGCATATTGACTTCGTTCAGGTTGCCGCCTGGCTGCCCCGCTTGACGAAGAACAGGGCCGCGCCGACGGCTATCAGCAAGCCGCCAAAGAAGCGGTTCTGCTTTTTCACGGCGCGCGCATCGCGGAAAAAGCGCTGCATCGAGGAAGCCAGGAAGGCGTAGCTGTGCATGACGATCTGATCGATCGTACACATGGTGACGGCCAGGATCAGCAGCTGCGGCAGCAGCGGCGCTGCCGGGCTGATAAATTGCGGCAACACCGCCACCATGAAAATGATGCCTTTCGGGTTAGTCACGTTGGTCAGAAAGCCCGTCAGCACGCGCCGGCCCATGGAAGGCACCACGGCGTCGGCATGCAGGTCGCCCGTGACGGCCACCTTGGCGCGCCATTGCGACAGGCCCAAATAGATCAGGTACAGGGCGCCCACCGTCTTGACGATATTGAACGCCACTTCCGAGGCCAGCAGCAGGGAACCGACGCCGGCGCCGGCGATGCCCAGCACCACCAGCAGCCCCAGCTGCAGGCCCAGAATCGTCGCGCTGGCCTTTCTGACCCCGTACGACAGGCCGTGCGACATCGACAGCACGGCGCCCGAGCCGGGCGAGACGGCGATGATGGAAGCGGCGATGACAAACGTGATCCAGGTGGCGAAGTGCATGCGGTGTCCCAAAAATGGTGATGATGAGCAATTTTAACCCGCGCAGTGCGGCCTTGCCGGCCCGCCCTGAGGTAAGATCGCAGTCACACACTTCCTTGCCGTACAACCAAGAATAACATCATGAAAAACAACACTTTCTTCGCTCCACGACTCCCTGCCACCGCCATGGGAGCGCGCTGAGATGGCCGGCTCCAGCCTGCTGGCCCTGCTTGACGACATCGCCAGCATCCTCGATGACGTTTCCCTGATGACCAAGGTGGCCGCCAAGAAGACGGCCGGCGTGCTCGGCGACGACCTGGCCCTGAACGCGCAGCAAGTGGCCGGCGTGCGCGCCGAACGCGAACTGCCCGTCGTCTGGGCCGTCGCCGTCGGTTCGCTGAAGAACAAGGCCATCCTCGTGCCCGCCGCGCTGGCCATCAGCGCGTTTGCGCCGTGGGCCATCACGCCATTGCTGATGGTGGGCGGCGCCTATCTGTGCTTCGAGGGCTTCGAAAAGATTGCCCATAAATACCTGCATCCGGACGACAGCCACAAGGCCGAGCTGGCGCAGGCGCTGCGCGACCCGCAGGTCGACCTCGTCGCCCTGGAAAAGGACAAGATCAAGGGCGCCATCCGCACCGATTTTATTTTATCGGCGGAAATCATCGTCATCGCGCTGGGCACTGTGGCCGCGGCCACCTTTGCCGAGCAGGTGGCCGTCGTCATCGGCATTGCCATCATCATGACGGTGGGCGTGTACGGCCTGGTGGCCGGCATCGTCAAGCTCGATGACGCGGGCTTTTATTTGTCCGCGCGCAAGGGTGCCGGCGCGCTGATGGATGGCGTGCGCGGCTTGGGCCGCATGCTCGTGTCGGCGGCGCCGAAACTGATGAAATTCCTGTCCGTCGTGGGCACGCTGGCCATGTTCATGGTCGGCGGCGGCATCCTGACGCACGGCTGGCCGTGGGCCAGCGCCATGCTGCACCATGCGGAAGAAGCGGTGGGCAGCGTGGCCGGCATCGGCCCCGTGCTGGCCGCCGTCACGCCCAGCCTGATCAATGCGGTGGCCGGCCTGATCGCCGGCGGCCTGGTGCTGGCCGGCGTCACCGCCGTGTCCGCTTTGTTGCGCATGATCAAGCCAAGCAAATAAACTTTCTGGTCTGATGAGGCGGCAGGCGCATCCGTGCCTGCCGCCCCGGCCATGCCGGCGGCGCCCGCTGCCCATGGAGACCTTATGCAGACTTCCCCCGCCCCACGCCCCAGCAGCGCCTTTATCGGCGCTTCCTGGGCGGCATTGCTGATCGGCATCGTCACTTACCTGTCCGGCCTGTGGAACGCCAGCATGGCCCTCAACGAGAAGGGCTATTACTTCACGATTCTCGTGTACGGCCTGTTCGCCGCCATCTCGCTGCAGAAATCCGTGCGCGACCGCGCCGAAGGCATCGCCGTGACGGGGATTTACTTTGGCCTGTGCTGGATTTCCGTGCTGCTGGCCTTGCTGCTGCTGACGGTGGGCCTGTGGAACGCCACCCTGCAAAACAGCGAAAAAGGGTTCTATGCCATGGCGTTTTTACTCAGCCTTTTCGCCGCCGTGGCCGTGCAAAAGAACGTGCGCGACGTGGCGCGCGCCACGCCGCTCGCGCCGCAGGACGTGCCGGGAACTTAAACGCCACCGCCCCGTCTATCTCCGTATCCATGTCGGGAGGGGATGATGGGCGACCAGCAGAAACGTTTGCAGATGGCACTGGAGGCGGCGCACATGGCCATCTGGGATTCGCGCATCGTCGATGGCCAGGTCATCGACGGCACGGTCAGCTGGTCGGCCAAGGGCGCTGCCTTGCTGGGCCTGGAAGAACGCGCGCTGACGCAGCCATTTCGCGCCTTTCTCGACTGCGTGCGCGCCAGCGACCGCGACAAGGTCATGACCGTGCTGCAGGACGGCGTGCGCCGGCGCGAAGGCTACGCCCTGCAATACCGCGTCGTCTGGCCCGACGGCAGCGAACATTGGCTGGCGGCCAAGGCGCAAATTTTCATGGATGCCGACGGGCATCCCGAACGCACCCTGGGCATCATCTGGGATATCACCGAGCACATGGAGCGCGAACTTCTGATCGCCGAAAGCAAGGAACTGGCCGAAGTGACGCTCAGCTCCATCGGCGATGGCGTCATCACCACCGATCCTCAGGGCAAGACGCGCTACCTGAACCGGGTGGCCGAGCAATTGACGGGCTGGAGCAACGAGCTGGCGCAGGGCCTGGACATCTGGGAAACCCTCAAGCTCGTCGATGAACACACGGGTGCGCCGCTCGAACACGTGGCCATCAAGTGCTTGCGCCAGCGCCAGGCCATCGGCATTTCCACGCATGCGCAGCTGGTCACGCGCGAAGGGCGGCATATCGCCGTGGAAGACTCGGCCGCGCCCATCTGGTCGCGCGACGGCGAGGTCCTCGGTGCCGTCGTCGTGTTTCGCGACGTCAGCCACGAACGCAAGCTGAGCCAGCAGCTGTCGTGGCAAGCCACGCACGACGCCCTGACGGGCCTGATCAACCGGCGCGAATTCGAACATCTGGTGGCCGGCACCCTGCACACGGCCAAGCAGGACGGCCACACACATGCGCTGCTGTACCTGGATCTGGACCAGTTCAAGGTCATCAACGACACCTGCGGCCACGGCGCCGGCGACGTGCTGCTGCAGCTGCTGGCCAAGATGCTGCAGGGGCGCATGCGCGACAGCGACATCCTGGCGCGCCTGGGCGGCGACGAACTGGGCGTGCTGCTGCCCCACTGCCCGCTCGATCACGCGCGGCAGATCGGCGAACAGCTGCGCCAGTCCATCCGCGATTTCCGCTTCGCCTGGGATAACCGCAGCTTCGAGCTGGGCGTGAGCATCGGCATCGTGGAAATCAACCAGGACAGCAAGTCCATGAGCGAGCTGCTGAGCGCTGCCGACCAGGCGTGCTACCTGGCCAAGGAGCAGGGCCGCAACCGCATCCATGTCTACCAGGAATCGGACGTCATGCTGGCGCAGCGGCACGGCGAAATGCTGTGGATTTCGCGTCTGAACGAAGCGTTCGCACACGATTATTTCCGCCTGTACGCCATGCCCATCGTGCACCTGCACGACCGCGAGGAACACCACGACGAAGTGCTGATCCGTATCCGCAACAGCAAGGGCGACCTGATACTGCCCGGCGCCTTCATTCCCGCCGCCGAACGCTACGACATGATGCTGCCCATCGACCGCTGGGTCATCCGCGCCGTCTGCGCGCATATCGAAAGCGTGCGCGACAGCCTGCCGCCGCTCGAGGCGCTGGCCGAAAGCCGGCGCCGCGCACCGGCCCTGTATTCCGTCAACCTGTCGGGCATGTCGCTGGCTGACACGGGCTTGCACGACTACATTACCGAGCAGTTCGTGCAATTCGCGATTGCGCCCGAGCAAATCTGTTTTGAAATCACGGAAACGGCCGTCATCGCCAACCTGCCCAAGGCGCAAGTATTCATGCGCCAGCTCAAGGCCATGGGCTGCCGCTTCTCGCTCGACGACTTCGGCAGCGGCTTTTCCTCATTCGGCTACCTGAAGGCCCTGCCCGTCGACTATCTGAAGATCGACGGCGTCTTCGTGCGCGACATCGCCACCAACGCCATCAACCGCGCCATGGTCAAGGCCATCAATGAAGTGGGCCACGTGATGGGCCTGCAAACGGTGGCCGAATACGTGGAAGACGAAGCCACCCTGGCCGTCATCCGCGAGCTGGGCATCGACTATGCGCAAGGCTACGCCGTGGGCGGCTTGCGGCCGCTGACGGCGGGCGTGGATTAGCGGCCAGGCTTCAGAGCTCGCAGGCCGGCGCCGCCGCCACGCACTGCGCATCGGGAAACGCGCGCACGCGGTAGCGCACCGGGTAGCAATCGATTTGCTCCATCAGGCCGCCGCCGATGGCTTGCGCCTCGTCCCACGCCAGCAGCTTGCTGCCGCTGCGCTCGCCATGCTCGTCGCGCACCTCGAGCGCCACGACATCGGTGCGCGGCAGCAAGGTATGCACGTCGCGGGCCCAGCTGCTCACGGAAACGACGCGCTCGCCCGGCTGCCGTTCGATCAGCAGGCAGCTGGCGACGAAGACATCTTCGCCCGTGCTCGTGTTGAGTTGCTCCCACTCTTCCTTCTGTTGGTTGTAGAGATCGGCGCGCACGATCGTCTGGAAACGCCGCAGCGCCGTGGCGACGGCCGCATCGGCCGGTTCGCAGGCGACGATTTTCCCGTCCCGCACGCCATACAGGGCGGTCGAGACCTGCCGCCCCTCGTCGCGCGCCAGTTGGTCGGCCAGAGCCACCATGGCCAGCTGTCCTGCCGCATGGTGCGACGACGCCAGCAGGAAGCGGCCGCGCGTGGGCACCATCACCAGCGGTTCGCCGCCTTCGCAGGCGCGGTACAGCAAGTCCGGCAGCAACAGGCGCGAAGAATCATAGGCGTCGTTCCAGTCGCCCAGCAGCAAGCCGTTGCCCAACGCGACGAAACTGTGCGCCGTGCGGTCACGCAAATTGTCCATGGCCGCCGCCAGCGCCTGTTCGAACGTCACGCCCCACTGCGCCAGCGTAGCCTGGCCGATGGTGGCCATATTCGCTTCCGTATCGTAGGCCAGCATGACGACCGCATCCTCGCTGAAGTCCTGGCAGGCCGTGGCAAATGCAGGACGCTGCGGCTCGGTCTGCGCCAGCAGGCGCAGATGGTCGCCCTGCCGGCGGCTGCGCAGTACGGGCATCAGGCTGGCGCGGGCGTCGGCAAAGCTGGATGGCACGCCGGGAGCCGAGTAGATGCTCAGGTAGTGCTGCACGACGTGTGCACGCTGCTTGCGCGGCGCGGCGCAATAGTCGCGGTAGGCATTGTCCAGATTGAAAACATGCCCGTCGTCGCTGCCCGACACGATGCGAAACTGTTCCCGTTCATAGCGGCTGTCGGATGCCAGGCCATCCTGGACGATCTGCCGCAGGACGAGCTGCGCAAAGGCATCGCGCGAGGGAGGGCTGCGGAAAAAATCGAATAAACCCATGGGTCTCCTGAATCCAAAGAAAGCCGCCAAGGCAAATAGTGCCAATTAGCAAAAGAAATAGCCAATTTGGCACTATAAACGGAAAGCTGCCGGGACGAAATGGGACTGGCTTGAGAGCTGCGGCAAATTACCCGAGCCAATCTGGAGGATTTTGATCTACATCAATAAATTTGCGCAGGCGACTCCTTACACTGATCTCCATTCTTGCAATCGTGCAAGTCTTACTTACCAATTGCTCATTTAACCGACCAGGAAGCCGCGACCATGCGACAAAATTTGCCAGTGACTAACCGTGAAGTCCTCGTCCAGGACGACCAGGCCATCGTGTCGAAAACGGATATGAACGGCAATATCGTCTACGTGAATCCGTACTTCAGCCAGGTCAGCGGCTTCAGCGAGGCAGAGCTGCTCGGTTCGCCCCAGAACATCGTGCGCCACCCGGACATGCCGGCCGAGGCGTTTGCCGACCTGTGGGCGTCGATCCAGGCCGGCACACCTTGGACGGGCCTGGTCAAGAACCGCTGCAAGAACGGCGATTTTTACTGGGTGCGCGCCAATGTCACGCCCATCCGCGAAGCGGGCAAGACCATCGGCTACATGTCGGTGCGCGTGAAGGCAGACAAGGACCAGGTCAAGGCGGCCGAGGAAGCCTACGCGGCCATCCGCAACAAGGAAGGCGGCAACATCGTCATCAAGCATGGCCAGATCGTGCGCCCGGGCCTGGCGCACCTGCTGCACAACCTGACGCACATGTCGCTCAACCTGCGCATCTGGGCCGCCACCTCCATCGTCAACTGCCTGCAGCTGCTGGTGTGCATCATCAGCCTGTTCGCCAGCGGCGGCAAGATCACCAATTACGCCATCTTCGGCGCCACCCTGTTCGGTTTCCTGATCAACGTCTTCCTCTGGTACACCTTGCGCATGTCCGTGCTCAAGCCGCTGGGCAAGGCCCTGAACGGCGCGCGGGCCATTGCCGCCGGCGACCTGTCGGGCAGTTTTGAAACGGACAGCACGGATGAAATGGGCCAGCTGCTGCGCGCCCTGCAACAGATGAACAGCAACCTGATCGCCACCATCCGCGACGTGCGCATCAACGTGGAAACCATGGCCGTGGCCACCAAGCAAATCGCCGTCGGCAATATGGACCTGTCGGGCCGTACGGAATCGCAGGCGGCCAGCCTGGAAGAGACGGCGTCGAGCATCGAGGAATTCTCGTCGACCGTGAAACAGAACGCGGACAACTCGGTGCAGGCGAATGAACTGGCCGTGGCCGCCTCGAAAGTGGCGGTGCAGGGCGGCGAGATCGTTTCCGAAGTGATCACCACCATGGACGACATCAACACCTCGTCAAAGAAGATCGTCGACATCATCGGCCTGATCGAAGGCATCGCCTTCCAGACCAACATCCTGGCCCTGAACGCGGCCGTGGAAGCGGCGCGCGCCGGCGAGCAGGGCAGGGGCTTTGCCGTGGTGGCGGGCGAAGTGCGCAACCTGGCGCAGCGCTCGTCCGTGGCGGCCAAGGACATCAAGCAACTGATCGAAATTTCCGTCGGCAAGGTGGGCGCCGGCATGCTGCAGGTGAACCGCGCGGGCGCCACCATGGAGCAGGTGGTCAGCTCCGTCAAGCAGGTGACGGCCATCATGCAGGAAATTTCCATCGCCTCGCGCGAGCAGAGCATCGGCGTCGACCAGGTCAACCAGGCCATCGCCCACATGGACCAGGTGACGCAGCAGAACGCGGCCCTGGTGGAAGAAGCCGCCGCGGCCGCCACGCGCCTGGCGGAAGAAGCAGCCAGCCTGTCGCAAGCCGTGAGCCTGTTCAATTTCGGCAAGATGCCGCCACCGCGCCGCGTCGCCATGCCCGGCGGCAAGGGCGGCGCCGCGAACGCCGGCAAACCCGCCATGAAACGCCTGGCCGCCTAAACCTTTCAAGACATCAAAACACATCATGCCTACACTCCTCAGCAGTGCTTCCGCCGACCTGGACGCCGTCGTCGAATTCGACCCGGTCATCATCGGCAAGATGAGCCAGTCCGGCCCCCGCTACACGTCGTATCCGACCGCCGACCGTTTCAGTGCCGACTTTGGCTACGGCAATTTCCTCGAAGCGCTGGCCGCCCTGCGCATGCGCGGCGGCCGCCGTCCGCTGTCGCTGTACGTGCACGTGCCGTTCTGCGACACCCTTTGCTACTACTGCGCCTGCAACAAGATCATCACGAAAGACCGCAGCAAGGCCGCCACCTACCTCAGCTACCTGAAACAGGAAATCGCCATGCAGGGCAAGCTGTTTGCCGGCATGAACCAGATCGAGCAATTGCACTTCGGCGGCGGCACGCCCACCTACCTGAGCGAAAAGCAGATGGACGAGCTGATGGCGCACCTGCGCCAGCATTTCGAGTTCGCTGCCGATGAAGACGGCGAATATTCGATCGAAATCGACCCGCGCACCGTGTCGCGCGAGCGCGTGTTTTCCCTGCGCGCGCAAGGCTTTAATCGCATCAGCCTGGGCGTGCAGGATTTCGACGCGGACGTGCAAAAAGCCGTCAACCGCATCCAGCCGGAAGCGGAAACGGTGGCCATCATGCAGGCGGCGCGCGACGCCGGTTTCCGCTCGATCAGCATCGACCTGATCTACGGCCTGCCCAAGCAAAACCTGGACACGATGACGGAAACCTTGCGCAAGGTGATCAACGCCAGCCCCGACCGCATCGCCCTGTACCACTACGCGCACATGCCGCACCTGTTCAAGCCGCAGCGCCGCATCCTCGACGCCGACATGCCCGACAGCGCCACCAAGCTGGCCATGCTGGGCCTGTGCATCGCGCGCCTGACGGCCGCCGGCTATGTCTACATCGGCATGGACCATTTCGCCAAGCCGACGGACGACCTGGCCGTGGCGCAGCGCCAGGGCCGCTTGCACCGCAATTTCCAGGGCTATTCCACGCGCGCGGAAGCGGACCTGATCGCCTGCGGCGTGTCGGCCATCAGTTCCGTCGGCGCCGTCTACAGCCAGAATGAAAAGACGCTCGACGCGTACTATGAAAAGCTCGACGAAGGCGTGCTGCCGATCGCGCGCGGCATCAAGCTCGATACGGACGATTTATTACGCCGTATCATCATCCAGATGCTGATGTGCAATTTCGAATTGTCGATCGCCACCATCGAGCAGGCGCACCCCGTCAAGTTCCGCAGCTACTTCGCCACGGAACTGGAAAAGCTGCGCGAACTGGCGCGTGACGGCTTGCTCGTCATCGAGGAAGACTGGCTGACGGTGACGCCGAAAGGGCGCTTGCTGATCCGCAATATCTGCATGGTTTTCGACCGCTACCTGACCATGGCGCGCGCCAACGCGGCGCCGGACGCGGTGCAGCCGCTGCGCTACTCGAAAACGGTGTAACACCGCCCGATGGACGCCCTCAGCCTCGTGCCCATGTTCCTGGTCGGCCTGGCCGGCAGCGTGCACTGCATCGGCATGTGCGGCGGCATCGTGGGCGCCCTGTCGATCAGCGGCGGTGCCGCTTCCGCGCCAGCGCGCCCCGTGATCGCCATCGCCGTGGCGCGCCCGGCATTGCAGACAACCGTGCAGGCCAATGTGCTGCGCGTGCTGGCCTACAACGGCGGGCGCATAGGCAGCTACATGCTGGCTGGCGCCCTGGCCGGCAGCCTCGCCGGCGCGGGCATGCTGCACATGGCGTCACTGCAAGTGGCCGGCTACTGGCTGGCCAACCTGATGCTGGTGGCGTTGGGCCTGTACCTGATGGATGCCTGGCGCGGCCTGGCCCGCCTGGAAGCGGCGGGCAACGTCGTCTGGCGCCGCGTGCGCCCCCTGCTGAAACCGCTGATGCCCATGGATACGCCGTTCAAGGCCCTGGCCGTGGGCGGCCTGTGGGGCTGGGTGCCGTGCGGCATGGTCTACAGCGCCCTGCTGACGGCCATGATGCAAGGCTCGGCCCTGAGCGGCGCGGCCACGATGGCCGCCTTCGGCCTGGGCACCCTGCCCACCCTGCTGGGCATGGGACTGCTGGGCACGCGCCTGCGCGCACAGATGCAGCGCCGCCCCGTGCGCATCGCCAGCGGCGTGCTGGTGCTGGGCTTTGGCTTGCTGGGCCTGCTGCGCGCAGCGAATGGCGTCTCGCTGGGCTGGCTCGACGCCCTGTGCGTCACGGGCCATCCATGAAAAGACGCATGAAAACAAACTTATGAATGCAGTTTTACAACCCTCCGCCTGCTTCCATTGCGGCTTGCCCGTGCCCAGCGGCTCGAGCTGGCACGTCACCATCGACGACGTGCCGCGCGCCATGTGCTGCCCCGGCTGCGAAGCGGTGGCGCAAACCATCGTCGACATCGGCCAGAGCGCCTACTACCGCGACCGCGACGAATACGCCGTCAACGCGGCTGACGCCACCATGGTGCCGCCCGAACTGCGTTTGTACAGCAATGACGACGCGCAATTCGCGCGCGACGCCAGCAGCTGCGAAGCGACCCTGTCTGTCGAAGGCATCCGCTGCGCCGCCTGCGTCTGGCTGATCGAACGTCAATTGACGCGCCTGCCCGGCGTGCAGGCGGCCAGCCTGAACGTCGCCACGGAGCGCCTGTACGTGCGCTGGAGCCGCGCGCAGTGCGAGCCGGGCGACATCCTGCAAGCCGTGCGGCAAGTCGGTTACACGGCCTATCCGTATGATGCCGTGCGCCATGGCGAACGCCTGCAAAAAGCCAGCAAGACGCTGGGCCGCCAGCTGTTCGTGGCCGGCCTGTCGATGATGCAGGTGATGATGTACGTGGCACCCGCCTACCTGGCGGCCGAAGACGGCACGCTGGACGACAATATGGCCAGCCTGATGCGCTGGGCCAGCCTGCTCTTGACCCTGCCCGCCATCTGCTATTCGGCCATGCCGTTTTTCCAGGGCGCCTGGGCCAGCCTGCGCGCGCGCACCCTGGGCATGGACGTGCCCGTGGCGCTGGGCATCCTGGCAGCGTTCTTCGGCAGCGTGGTGGCAACCTTTACGGGCCGCGGCGAGGTGTATTACGACTCGGCCACGATGTTCATTTTTCTGCTGCTGTGCAGCCGCTATTTCGAGCTGCAGGCGCGCCGCAAGGCTGCCTCGGCCCTCGAGCGCTTGCAGCATGCCTTGCCCGCGTCCGCCTCGCTGATGGCGGGCTTTCCGGACAACCGCGCCACCACCCTGGTGCCGGCCGGCAGCCTGGCCGTCGGTGACATCATCCTGGTCAAGCCGGGCGAGGCGATCGCCGCCGACAGCGTCATCATCGAAGGCACGAGCGCGCTCGATTTATCGCTGCTGACGGGCGAGAGCGCGGCGCAGCGCCGCAAACTGGGCGAGCGGGTGCCGGGCGGCGCAATCAATGCCAGCGCGGCACTGATCTTGCGCGTACTGAAACCGGCGCGCGAAAGCACCTTGTCCGACCTGTTGAAGCTGATCGAGCGGGCCGGCAGCGGCAAGCCGCAGATCGCGCAGTGGGCCGACAAGGTCGCCGCCTGGTTCGTGCTGGGCCTGCTGCTGTTTGCCGTCGCCGTGTTCGCCTTCTGGAGCTGGCACGACCCGTCGCAGGCCTGGCCCGTGGCCATCGCCGTGCTGGTCGTGTCGTGCCCGTGCGCGCTGTCTCTCGCCACGCCGACGGCGCTGGCGGCCGCCACCGACAGCCTGCTGCGGCGCGGCGTGCTGATCGTCCAGCCGCACGTGCTGGAAACCCTGCACCGCGCCACCCACATCGTCTTCGACAAGACGGGGACATTGACCCTGGGCCGGCCCGTGCTGAAACAGATCGAGGGCCTGGACGGCATGACGGAAGACGACTGTCTGCAGGTGGCCGCCGCGCTGGAGGCGGGCAGCGCCCATCCGCTGGCACAGGCGATCCTGGCAGCAGCGGGAGAAACACCGCGCACGCATGCGGAAAACCTGCAGGAAGTGCAGGGCCAGGGCCTCGAAGGCATCGTCGACGGCGTGCGCTACCGCCTGGGCAATGCGGCCTTTGTCGCCGCCATCGCGGGTCCGCCGCTGGGTGACACGGCCGTCGGCATGCAGGGCATGACGCCGCTATACCTGGGCACGCAGGGGCGCTGGCTGACGCGTTTCCTGCTCAGCGACGCGCTGCGCCCGGAAGCGCGCGACGTGGTCGCGTATTTCCACCGGCACGGCAAGCAAGTCGTGCTGCTGAGCGGTGACCAGGAAGCGCTGACGCAAAGCGTGGCGGCGGAGCTGGGCATCGCCACGGCGTGCGGCGAATGCCTGCCCGATGAAAAGCTCGATTTCGTGCAGCAATTGCAGGCGACGGGCGCCGTGGTGGCGATGGTGGGCGACGGCATCAACGACGCCGCCGTGCTGAGCGGTGCCGACGTATCCTTCGCCATGGGTTCCGGCGCCGCGCTGGCGCAAGCGCATGCGGACACGGTGCTGCTGTCGAGCCAATTGGTGTCCGTGCTCGACACGGCCAAGACGGCCGCGCGCAGCATGCGCATCATCCGCGAGAACCTGGGCTGGGCCACGCTGTACAATCTGACGGCCATCCCGGCCGCCGCGCTGGGCTTCTTGAACCCCTGGCTGTCCGGCGTCGGCATGGCTGCCAGCTCGGCCGTCGTCATCGCCAACGCCCTGCGCCTGCGGAAAGCCTGAACATGGAAGCACTGTATCTCCTCATCCCCCTGAGCGTCGTGGTCGTCTTCATCGCCCTGTGGGTGTATTTCACGGCCTCGGACAGCGGCCAGTTCGACGACCTCGTCGGACCGGGCCTGCGCGTGCTGCAGGACGACGATACGACGGTCAAGCCGGCGCCCGGCGAACCGCATCCCTGACCTCACCGCCCGGCCGGCGTCCCGCACGCCATGGCCGGCGCGTCTGCTCCACATGCCCTTTTTGCAGGGATCTTGTACGGCTT
The DNA here is from genome assembly GCF_046113285.1 of Janthinobacterium aestuarii. Taxonomy (NCBI): domain Bacteria; kingdom Pseudomonadati; phylum Pseudomonadota; class Betaproteobacteria; order Burkholderiales; family Oxalobacteraceae; genus Janthinobacterium; species Janthinobacterium aestuarii. The sequence continues at coordinate 53,495 of NZ_CP142524.1, read as the reverse complement.
TTTTGATCGAAATATCACTTTATTTCGATGCCAGTTCGCTACGCTTATTTCATCCGGGGAATTTTGATCCACATCAAAGTTTTTTCGCGGTCAAACACTTACTCTCTGGCCACCATCATAAATAGTAATTCCAGGGAGAGTCTTTGTGGATCAATCGCTGAACTATAACTACAAGATCGTGAAGCAATTCGCGGTCGCTACTGTGGTATGGGGCATCATCGGCATGCTGGTTGGCGTTATCATCGCCGCTCAGCTGGCCTGGCCTGCCCTGAACCTCGACATACCATGGCTGACATACGGACGCTTGCGTCCGCTGCACACGAATGCGGTGATTTTCGCCTTCGGCATCTGCGGCCTGTTCGCCACCTCGTACTACGTCGTGCAACGCACCTGCCAGGTGCGCCTGTTTTCCGACAAACTGGCCGCCTTTACCTTCTGGGGCTGGCAAGCGGTAATCCTGTGCGCGGTCGTCAGCCTGCCCATGGGCCTGACCCGCGGCAAGGAATACGCCGAGCTGGAATGGCCTATCGCCATCCTCATCGCCGTCGTCTGGATCGCCTACGCCATCGTCTTCTTCGGCACCCTGATCAAGCGCAAGGTCAAGCACATCTATGTGGCCAACTGGTTCTTCGGCGCCTACATCCTGGCCGTGACGATTTTGCACGTGGTCAATGGCGCCGTCATGCCAGCCTCGTTCACCAAGTCGTATTCCGCGTATGCGGGCGTGCAGGACGCCATGATCCAGTGGTGGTACGGCCATAACGCGGTGGGCTTCATCCTGACCGCCGGCTACCTGGGCATGGTCTACTACTTCATCCCGAAACAGGCCGAGCGCCCCGTGTACTCGTACCGTCTGTCGATCGTCCACTTCTGGGCGCTGATCTTCACCTACATGTGGGCGGGCCCGCATCACCTGCACTACACGGCATTGCCTGACTGGACGCAATCGATCGGCATGGTCTTCTCGCTGGTCCTGCTGGCACCAAGCTGGGGCGGCATGATCAACGGCATCATGACCCTGTCGGGCGCCTGGCACAAGCTGCGCACCGATCCGATCCTGAAATTCATGATCGTCTCGCTGTCGTTCTACGGCATCGCCACCTTCGAAGGTCCGATGATGTCGATCAAGACCATCAACTCGCTGTCGCACTACACCGACTGGACCGTTGCCCACGTGCATGCGGGCGCCCTGGGCTGGGTGGGCTTCATCACCATGGGTTCGATCTACTACCTGCTGCCGCGCCTGGCGGGCCGCACGCAGATGCACAGCACGCGCCTGGTCGACGTGCACTTCTGGGTGGCCACCATCGGCATCGTGCTGTACATCGCCGCGATGTGGATCGCCGGCGTGATGCAGGGCCTGATGTGGCGCGCGGTCAATCCGGACGGCACCCTGACCTACACCTTTGTCGAGAGCGTGAAAGCAACGTATCCGTACTACGTGGTGCGCGTGGCCGGCGGCCTGCTGTACCTGTCGGGTATGTGCATCATGGGCTACAACACCTGGATGACTCTGCGCGGCAGCAAACTCCCCGTCGCCCGCATTCCGGAACTGAACGCGGCGCACGCCTGATAGGAGCGAAAGCAAATGAAATTTTCACATGCATGGATTGAGAAAAACCCCTGGCTGCTGATCGCCCTGGTCACGGTGGTGATCAGCATCGGCGGCGCCGTCGAGATCGTCCCCCTGTTCTTCCAGAAGAGCACGACGGAGCCCGTCGCCGGCCTGAAGCCGTATTCGCCGCTGCGCCTGGCGGGCCGCGACATTTACGTGCGCGAAGGCTGCTACAACTGCCATTCGCAGATGGTGCGTCCGCTGCGCGCGGAAACGGAACGCTATGGCCACTATTCGGTCGCCGGCGAGTTCGTCTACGACCGCCCGTTCCAGTGGGGTTCCAAGCGCACGGGGCCGGATCTGGCCCGCGTGGGCGCCCGCTACAGCGACGAATGGCACCGCACGCACTTGAACAACCCGCGCGACGTGGTGCCCGAGTCGAACATGCCGGCCTACCCATGGCTGGCGAAGACCAAGCTGGTGCCTGACGACATCATGCCGAAGATGCGCGCCCTGAAACGCCTGGGCCAGCCGTACAGCGACGAAGAGATCGCCGCCGGCCCCGCGCAGCTGCAGGACAAGACGGAAGAAGACGCCCTGGTCGCCTATCTGCAAGGCCTCGGTACATTAATCAAAACAAGGAATTAGCATGGCAATCGAAAACCTGTTTGACAGCGCCAGCAGCGTCATGACGGTGGTTTCCTTTATGACATTCGTGGGCATCCTGTGGTGGACGTTCAGCCGCAGCAATGGCGACTTCGACGCGGCGGCACGCCTGCCGTTCGCCGACGAGGCGCTCGACTATCCGGCCGATGCCGCGCCGGCACAAGGGGAGCGCAACCATGGCTGACTTTACCAATGGCTTCTGGAATATCTACATCGTCGTGCTGTCCCTGCTGGGCATCATCGGCTGCGGCGTGCTGCTGTACTCGCAGTCGAAAGTGAAAGTGGCCGCCGGCGCCCCCGCCGACGGCACCACGGGCCACGTGTGGGACGAGGACTTGAAGGAACTCAACACGCCGATGCCGCGCTGGTGGATGTGGCTGTTCTACATCACCATCGTCTTCGCGCTGGCCTACCTGTTCCTGTACCCGGGCCTGGGCACCTACGCCGGCAGTCTGGGCTGGAAATCGACGGGCCAGTACGAGGAAGAGCTGAAGAAGGCGGAAGCCGACTACGGCCCCCTGTTCAACAAGTACCTGAGCCAGGACTTGAAGACGGTGGCGGCCGATCCGCAGGCGCAAGCCATCGGCCAGCGTCTGTTCCTGACCTACTGCGCGCAGTGCCACGGTTCGGATGCCCGCGGCAACAAGGGCTTCCCCAACCTGACGGACAAGGACTGGCTGTATGGCGGCGATCCCGACATCATCAAGACCACCATCATGCACGGCCGCAATGGGCAGATGCCGCCGATGGGCGCCGCGCTCGGTTCCGAAAAAGATGTCGAGAACGTGGCCCACTACGTGCTGAGCCTGTCCGGTTCCACCTCGGACCCTGTCAAATCCGTGCTGGGCAAGGCCAAGTTCGGCGCCTGCATGGCCTGTCACGGCGCCGATGCAAAGGGCAACCAGATGCTCGGTGCGCCTAACCTGACGGACAAGGTGTGGCTGTACGGCGGCAGCGCCGATACCATCATGGAAACCGTGCGCAAGGGACGCAGCAACACCATGCCGGCCTTCAGCGATTTCCTCGGCGAATCCAAGGTACACGTGCTGTCGGCGTATGTCTGGAGCCTGTCGAATCCCCAGACGCCCGTGAAATGATGTAATGGAACCTCAAGTCATCAAGATGTATGCGGCCCGCGAGCAAATCTACCCTCGCGAGGCCAAAGGACGCTACGCTACCTGGAGATGGGTATGCGTATGGCTTACCCAGCTCGCGTTCTACGGCTTGCCGTGGTTGACCTGGAATGGCAGGCAAGCCCTGCTGTTCGATTTGACCACGCGCAAGTTCTACATTTTCGGCGTCGTGCTGTGGCCCCAGGATTTCATCTATCTGGCGGCCCTGCTGATCATCTGTGCGTATTTGTTATTCCTCGTCACGGCCATTGCCGGGCGGGTGTGGTGCGGGTTTTCTTGCCCGCAAACGGTATACACGGAAATCTTCCTGTGGGTCGAACGCCGCATCGAGGGCACGCGCAGCGCGCGCATGGCCCTCGACAAGCAGGGCCCCTCCGTGCGCAAGGCGTTCAAGAAGACGGCCAAGCACCTGGTATGGGGCGCCATCGCCCTGTGGACGGGCTTTACCTTTGTCGGCTACTTCACGCCGATCAAGGAACTGGCGCGCGAAGTAACCACCCTCAATTTCGGTCCCTGGGAATGGTTCTGGGTCTTGTTCTACAGCCTGGCAACCTACGGCAACGCGGGCTGGCTGCGCGAGCAGGTGTGCAAATACATGTGCCCCTACGCGCGCTTCCAGAGCGCCATGTTCGACCAGGACACGCTGATCATCACCTACGATGCCAAGCGCGGCGAACCACGCGGCGCCATGAGCAAGAAGGCCGGCAACAACGACAAGCTGGGCGACTGCATCGATTGCACCCTGTGCGTGCAGGTGTGTCCGACCGGTATCGATATCCGCAACGGCCTGCAGTATGAATGCATCGGCTGCGCCGCCTGCGTCGATGCCTGCAACACCGTGATGGACAAGGTCGAGCGGCCGCGTGGCCTGATACGCTACAGCACCGACCATGCGATGGAAAACAACTTCAATTCGAAGCAGATCCGCCAGCGCGCCATGCGCCCGCGCGTGCTGATCTACACGTCCATCCTGGCCCTGATCATCATCGCCGTGTGTACGTCGCTGGCCCTGCGCACGCCCCTGAAGATGGACGTGATCCGCGACCGCGGTTCGATGGGACGCGAAGTGGAAGACGGCATGATCGAAAACGTCTATCGTCTGCAGATCATGAACACCTCGGAGCAAAGCCAGCATTTCAAAATCAGCGCTTCCGGCTTGCCGGGCCTGACCTTGCTGACGCGCGAGGAAGTGACCTTGCAGCCGACGGAAACGCTGGGCTGGCCGATCCGCCTGCGCGTGCCGCACGGCGTGGGCGAGAAGGGCTCGAACAAGATTGCGATCGAATTGCAATCGCTGGACGACCCGTCGCTGCATGTGCGCGAAAGCGCGGTGTTCATCGTGCCGCGGTGATGTTGATTTGGGGTCGGCCCCTCCGGGTCCGACCCCGGTATTTCGCCGTAGGGGTATCATCAATCATGCGTTAGGGTCACTTGATTTTCAACCCGGAAGCAAAAGCTGGGGTCGGACCCAAAGGGTCCGCCCCCAAGGAGAACACAATGTCCGACAGTCTGAAACTGCAACCTCCCGTTGCCCCATGGTACAAGCATCGCTGGCCATGGCTGCTGATGATCGGTCCCGGCCTGTCCGTGGTCGTCGGCAGCTTCATGGGCTATATCGCGTTTACGCAGCCCGACGCGCTGGTGGTGGGCGACTATTACAAGCAGGGCAAGGCGATCAACCAGGATTTGAAGCGCGACACGATCGCCAGCGACCTGGCCATGGATACGACCCTGTCGTATGACGTCGCTGCAGCGCGCCTGAGCGGCTCCGTGCACAGCTTCGGCAAGGCGTACCAGGGGCCTTTGCAGCTGCACCTGGCGCATGCGACCCTGCCGGAAAAGGATATCAAGCTGCTGGTGCAGCCCGATGCGGCCGGCAATTTTTCCGTGGCGCTGCCGATGCTCGAGCGCAGCCGCTGGCAAGTGCTGGTGGAAAACGACAAACGCGAGTGGCGCCTGTCCGGCATCTGGACCTGGCCCGTGCAACGCAGCATCGCGCTGCACGCGGATGAAGAGCTATAACGTACAGCGCCGGGAAAAAACCGTAGCGAGCGGCAGTGATTTGTGGCTGAGAAGCACAGCTGTGCTATAGCACAGCGAGCATCGCAGGCCGCAAAGCACGACGCGCAGTAGGTTTTGACGGTGCTGTTACTTGCAGACGTCGGTGCCGGCTGTAATGGCTTTTAACTTGGCCGGCTGCAAGATCTCGATCTCGCGGTTGGAGACGCGCAGCCAGCCTTCCTTCTTGAATTTCGACAATAAACGGCTGACGCTTTCGATGGTCAGGCCCAGGTAGTTGCCGATTTCCTCGCGCGACATGCGCAACTGAAATTTGCTGGCCGAATAGCCGCGCGCTTCATAGCGCGACGCCAGGTTGACGATAAAGGCGGCAAAACGCTGCGTCGCCTGCATATTGCCCAGCAACAGCATGACACTTTGCTCGCGCGTGATTTCCTGGCTCATCATGCGGTGGAAATGGCGCAGCAGGGTCGGCATATTGCCCAGCAATTGTTCCAGGCTGGAAAACGGGATTTCACACACTTCGCTGTCTTCCAGCGCCACCGCATTACAGTGGTGGCGGTCGGCGCTGATGGCGTCCATGCCCAGCAGTTCGCCCGCCATCTGGAAACCCGTCACCTGCTCTTCGCCGCCCGGATTGATCTGGTAGGTCTTGAAGTGGCCCAGACGGATCGCATACAGGTTCTGGAACGAGTCGCCGATGCGGAACAGCGAAGCGCCGCGCACGATCTTGCGGCGGCGGCCGATGATCTGGTCCAGTCTGTCCATGTCGCCCACGTCGAGGCCCATCGGCAGACACAATTGATGCATGCTGCAGGTCGAGCATCGCGCACGCAACGCTTCCACGGTCACTGTGGGCGAGGTTGGAGTGAGTAGCGCTTCAGTCATGTCGGTACCTTTTAGAAAATGCAACAACAAGTTTACTGCATACAGGGTTGCCGTGTGCCAATTTCACCGCAATTTCGCTGAATAAACGACGTTCCGACTTTAATTATATGGCAACATCGTCAAAAGCCCATGCGGAGAGGGCAATTTGCGTGGCGGCGCTTGCCAAGCTGGGGTATTGATAGGAAAATTCCTGACAGCATTATCTGCCGCCTGTGCCGCCCGGTACTGAAAAGGAAATCATGAAGCCTCTCGGCATCAAAGCAAAAGTCGCGCTGGCCACCAGCCTGACCTCGATCGCCATGATCGCGCTGGTCACCATGATCCAGGTGCAGCACATGCGCGACGATTTCACCAAGGTACTGTTGAGCCAGCAGTCGTCCCTGATCAGCCGCACCGCCGCCGAGCTCGACGACAAGCTGGGCATGCTGCTGCAGATCGTCACCCTGACGGCCCGGCAGCAGCCGCCGGAACTGATCGCCCAGCCCGCCCAATTGCGCGAATACTATTCGCGCCGCTCGATGCTGGTGCTGTTCGACGACGTGCTGGTGCTCGACGCGCACGGCGCCGTCGTGGCCGACATGCCGGAAGTGGCGGGGCGCGCCGGCATCAACGTCGCCGAGCGCGAGTATTTCCAGACCGTGCTGCGCACGCGCCAGCCCATGATCACCGAGCCGATGCTGGGCAAATCAAGCGGCATGCCCATCGTGCAGATGGTCGCGCCCGTGCTGGGCGCCGATGGCCAGGTGGCCGGCGTGGTGATCGGCGTGCTGCGCCTGTACAAGGACAACCTGCTGGGGCGCCTGCGCTCGGAAAAGATCGGCAAGAGCGGCTATTACTTCGTCCTCACGCGCGGCGCCGTGCCGCGCTATGTGCTGCATCCCGACACCAGCCGCTTGCTGCAGCCGCGCCTGCCGAACGCCAACCTGACGACCACCCGGCTGCTGAAGGACGATGGCGAAGGCACCATGGTCAGCACCAACAGCCGCGGCATCACGGCCGTCAACAGCTTCAAGCGCCTGAAATCCGTAAACTGGCTGCTGGCCGCCTCGCTGCCCCTCGACGACGCCTTCGAACCGTTCGACGGCGTGCTGTACCGGCTGGTGCTGTGGAGCATCCTCGCCTCGCTGCTGGCGGCAGCCGTGCTGGGCTGGGTCACCGTGCGCCTGCTCTCGCCCCTGGTGCGCCTGCGCGACACCCTGCAGGCGCTGCGCACCAGCGGCAGCCGTTTCACCCCCGTTCCCGTGCAGCAGCGCGACGAGATCGGCGAGCTGACGGAAGCGTTCAACGGCCTGATGAGCGAACGCGACCGCCTGCAGCAGGAGCTCGAATCGCGCGCGGCGGAGCTGGAACAGGAGCGCGACCGGGCCGAGGCGGCCAACCGCGCGAAGAGCGATTTCGTGGCCAACATGAGCCATGAAATCCGCACGCCCCTCAATGCCGTGCTGGGCATGGTGTATTTGCTGGGCAATACCAAGCTCGATACGGAACAGCGCAAGTATCTGACCATGGTGCGCGTGGCGGGCCAGTCGCTGCTGGGCATCCTCAACGACGTGCTCGATTATTCGAAGATCGAGGCGCGCCGCATGGAATTGTCGCCCGTCGAATTCGACCTCGACGAAGTCATGAACACGCTGGCCACGACGATGACCATGAATGCGGGCGAAAAGGAGCTGGAACTGGCGATTGCCGTCGAGCCCGACGTGCCGCGCCGCCTCATGGGCGACGCCCAGCGGCTGCAGCAAATTCTCGTCAACCTGGCCGGCAACGCGATCAAGTTCACCGAGAGCGGCGAAGTGGTGGTGGCCGTCAGCCTGGCCGAGAAAGACAAGGGCCGCGCCTGGCTGCGCTTCGAAGTGCGCGACACGGGCATCGGCATGACGGAGTTGCAGCAACAGCAGCTGTTTGCCGCGTTTTCGCAGGGCGACCAGAGCATCACGCGGCGCTTCGGCGGCACGGGCCTGGGCCTGGCCATCAGCAAACAGCTGATCCACATGATGGGCGGCGACATCGCCGTCGCCAGCAGCGAAGGCAAGGGCAGCCGCTTCTGGTTCAGCGTGCCGTTCGAGATGCTGGCGCAGCCGGCCGAAACGCGGCGCACGCCCACCCTGGGCCAGCTGCGCCTGCTGGTGGCCGACGACAACCGCACCACGCGCGAACTGATCGTCAAGCTGATCGAGGCGTGGGGCTGGCTGGCCGACGAAGTGGACTCCGGCTTTGCCGCCATCGAACTGTACCGCGAGCGCCTGGCGCAGCAGCAGCCGTACGACGTGGTGCTGGCCGACTGGCACATGCCCGTGATGGACGGCCTGGCCACGGCCAAGGCCATCCGCCAGGCGGCCAGCGGCCAGCGCCAGCCCATCGTGGTGATGGTCAACGCCTTCGCCCGCAACCACCTGGAGGAAATCTCCAGCGCGGCCGAGGCCGACGTCGTGCTGATGAAGCCCATCACGGGCTCGAGCCTGTTCGATGCCCTGCACCAGGCGCTGATTGCCAAGCACGACGGCGGCGAGCAGCGCATGCTGCAACAGCCGCTGGGCACGGAACTGGCCGGCGTGCATTTCCTGCTGGTGGAAGACAACCATTTGAACCAGGCCGTGGCGCGCGGCATCCTCGAACACATGGGCGCTACCCTCGACGTGGTGGGCGACGGCCTGCAAGCCGTGGAACGGCTGCGCACGGAAGCGCTGCGCTACGACATCGTGCTGATGGACATGCAGATGCCCGTCATGGACGGCTTCAGCGCCACCCACATCATCCGCACGGAACTACGCTTGAGCCTGCCCGTGATCGCCATGACGGCCGGCGTGCTGGCGTCCGAGCGCGAGCGCTGCATGACGGCCGGCATCAGCGATTTCATCGCCAAGCCCGTGGTGGTGGAAGAGATGATGGAAGTCATCCTGCGCCACCTGCCCAAGCGCCCGCCAGTGCAGACGGCGGGGCCGGCGCCCGTCGCCGATGAGGAAGTGTTTTCCATGGCGCCGCTGATGCGCGTGATGGGGCGCGACGCGAAGGGGCGCGGCGTGCTGCGGCGCATGGTGGAAGACGCGCTGAACAAGGGCATGACGCCCATGCGCGACGCCGAAACAGCATTGCAGGCAGGCCGCCACAGCGACGTGGCGCGCATCCTGCACAGCGTGCGCGGCTCCGTCGGCACCCTGGGCACGAAACGCCTGATCCGCACCGCGTTCGCCACCGAGGAAGCCATCGATGCGGGCCGCCTGGACGAGGTGCCGGCGCTGCTGGCGCAGACGGCGCAGGAGCTGGAGCAGGCGCTGGCGGCGGCAGCGGATTGGTTGTCCAGGCTGAAGGATTAAGCCTGCAACGTAAAACTGGGGTCAGACCCGCCGGGTCTGACCCCGGAACCTTGTCGGATTACGCGCTTGCGCGCTAATCCGACCTACCCCATTTACGCTGGCACGCCCAGGATCACGCTGGACGCCTTGAAAATCGCCGTCACACTGCTGCCGATCTCGATGCCCAGCTCGGTGCTGCTCTGGTTGGTGATGATGGCGGCGATGGTGCCGCCGCGCGGCAAGTCCAGCACCACTTCCGTGTTGACGGCGCCCGTCTGCACCCGCGTCACCAGCCCGGCCAGCTGATTGCGCGCGGAAAAGCGCGCGCCTGCGCTGTCGGCCACGAGGATGATCGACGATGCCTTGATCAGCGCAAACGCTTCCGCGCCCGGCACCAGGCCCAGACTTGCGCTGCTGCCTTGCGTGACGATGGCCACGATGTGCTGGCCACCGGGCAATTCCAGCGTGACTTCGTCGTTGACGGCGCCCTGTTTCAGTTCAGCCACCTTGCCCAGGAATTGGTTGCGTGCCGTGGTTTTCATGGCCATTCTCCGTATGAGTAAAAGATCGTCGGCGATGCCTTCGGCCTGGCTGCCCAGCTGGCGTAGGTAGCGCGCATGCTCGCGCTCGATGATGCGGAAATTGTCGACCAGCTGGCGTCCCCGTTGCGTCAGCCGCGTGCCGCCGCCGCCCTTGCCGCCCGTCAGGCGTTCGACCAGCGGCTCGCCGGCCAGGTTGTTCATCGCGTCGATCGCGTCCCAGGCCGCCTTGTAGCTCATCTTGACGAGTTTGGCCGCCTGCGTGATGGAGCCGCACTCGGCGATGGCGCCCAGCAATTCCACCCTGCCGGCGCCGCCCAGGTGCTCTCCGCCCACCGTCATCCATACCGAACCTTGCAGGCCGATTTCCGCTGCCGCTGATTTATCCAATGCGTTCATCCAATGCCATGTGTTCTTCCCTGTTATCGATCTGTCCGTCGCGCAAGTACAGCACATGCTCACCCAGGATGCGCGCATCTTCCGGATCATGGGTGATCAGGATCATGGGCACGTCCAGGCGCTGCTGCCACTGGCTCAGTTCCAGGCGCATTTTGACACGCAGGGCCGGATCGAGGGCGGCGAACGGCTCGTCGAGCAGCAACGCGGCCGGTTCCGCCACGAGCGCCCTCGCCAGCGCCACCCGTTGGCGCTGGCCTCCGGACAACTCGTCGGGAAACTGGTGCGCCAGTTCCTGCAAGTGGAAGGCATCGAGCCAATGCTCGACCGTCTGCAATTTTTCGCGCGCACGCGGATTGAACCAGCCCCGCGCCAGGCCGAAGCCCACGTTCTGGCGCACCGTCAGGTGCGGGAACAGCGCGTAATCCTGGAACAGGTAGGCGACATTGCGCTGCTGCGGCGGCAAGTTGATGCCGGCGGCCGAATCGAACAGGGTGCGCCCGTTCAGGCGGATATGGCCCGCGTCCGGTGTAAACAGTCCGGCAATGGCTTTCAGGGTCATGCTCTTGCCGGCGCCGGACGGGCCATACATGGCGATGCGCTGGCTGCCTGAGGTGCATTGCACGTGCAGGTCGAAACGGCGTTTGCCGGAGCGCAAGGTAGCGCGAATGTCGAGGTCGAGTTGCATGGGCGTCATCATAGGCCTCATTTGTGCGCGACGCGCCCGGGCGCCAGGCGGCCAGCCGACAGCAGCACCACGATGCAGACTAGCGAGATAATCACGACCAGCGTATTGGCCACCTCATCCTGGCCCGCCTGCACGGCTTCATACACGGCCACCGACAGGGTCTGCGTCTTGCCGGGAATGCTGCCGGCCACCATCAGGGTGGCGCCGAATTCACCGAGCGCGCGCACGAATCCCAGCAGCACGCCGGCCAGGATGCCGCGCCAGGCCAGCGGCAAGGTGACGCGAAAGAAAATCGCCAGCTCCGAGATGCCCAGCACGCGGGCCGCCTGCTCGAGCTGGCCGTCGACCGCCTCGAAGGCGGCGCGCGCGGGCTTGAAGACGAGGGGAAAGGCGACCACCGTGGAAGCGATCACGGCGCCCTGCCACGTAAAGATCAGGTTGATGCCGAAGTTGTCCTGCAGCCAGACGCCCAAGGTGCCGCGCCGGCCCAGCAACACCAGCAGGTAATAGCCGAGCACGGTGGGCGGCATCACCATCGGCAGGGTCAAGAGGGCGTCGAGCAGCTCGCGCCCGGGAAAACGCGTGCGCGCCAGCAGATAGCCCGTACCGATGCCGAACAGCAAATTGAGCGCCGTGGCCCAGGCCGCAACTTTCAGCGACAGGGCCAGCGCGGTCAAGGCGATATCCATGCGGGCGCGGTGGCGTTAGGGTTTCTTGAAGCCGTACTTGGCCAGGATGGCTTGCGCCGGCGCCGTCTGCAAATAGCTGACGAAGCGCTTCGCTTCGGCGGCATTGCTGCTGCCCTTGATGGTGGCGATCGGGTACAGCACGGGCGCGTCGAGCGGCACGTCCAGCACCACGTTCACCTTGTCTTTCATGATGGCCGCGTCGGTGGCGTAGACAAAGCCCGCATCGACTTCGCCGCGCGCCACATAGTCGAGCGACTGGCGCACGTTCTGCGTGCCGATGGCTTTCGGCTGCACGGCTTCCCACAGCTTCGCCTTCTTCAGCGCGCCTTCCGAATAGCGGCCGACGGGCACGCTGGCCGGGTTGGCGATGGCCACGCGGGTCACGCCCTTGTGCGTCAGGTCGGCCAAAGCTTTGATGCCCAGCTTGCTATCGTGCGGCACGATCAGCACCAGGCTGTTGCCGACGAAGTCCATGCGGTCGGCCGGCAATACCAGGCCCTGCTTTTGCGCCGCATCCATGGTTTCCTGGTCGGCAGAGGCAAACACGTCGACGGGCGCGCCCTTGACGATCTGCTGCAGCAGCACGCCCGAGGCGGCAAAGTTCAGGGACACCTTGCTGCCCGGATACTGCGCCTCGTAGCTTTGCGCCGCATCCTTGAACGCGTTCGTCAGGCTGGCTGCGGCCGACACGACCACTTCGCCGGCAAGGGCGGAGGTAGCGGCAGTGGCGAGCAGGGTGACGCCAAGCAGGCGGGCGAGGGAGGTGAGGCGCAAGGTGAGGCACATGAGCGTATCCTGAATGAGAAGAGAACCAGGCCCGTAATATACACCGATATATAGCGTTCTGCCATTGCACAGATCAAGCCGGTACCAGGCCGATTCCCTGATATACTGTATATAAACACAGTATATCGAGGTGCACCATGGAATTGACGGACAAGCTGGAAATCCTGGCCGACGCGGCCAAGTACGACGCTTCCTGCGCCAGCAGCGGCGCGCCGAAGCGCGATTCCATCGGCAAGGACGGTTTTGGCGCCACCTCGGGCATGGGCATTTGCCACAGCTACACGCCGGACGGGCGCTGCGTCTCGCTGCTGAAAGTGCTGTTGACCAATTACTGCCTGTACGATTGCCAGTACTGCGTCAACCGCCGTACCTCGAACGTGCCGCGCGCGCGCTTTACGGTGGCCGAAGTGGTGAAACTGACGGCCGACTTTTACCTGCGCAACTACATCGACGGCCTGTTCCTCAGTTCCGGCATCATCCGGTCGGCCGACTACACGATGGAGCAACTGGTGCAGGTGGCGCGCGAGTTGCGCGAGGTGCACCAGTTCCGCGGCTACATCCACCTGAAAACCATCCCCGACGCCGACCCGGCCCTGGTCGCGCAGGCGGGCCGCTATGCCGACCGGCTCAGCGTCAATATCGAACTGCCGACCCAGGACAGCGTGCAGAAACTGGCGCCGGAAAAGAGCGTGCACACGATCAAGCTGGCCATGGGCGCCATCCGCCGCAAGCTCGATGAAAAGGCGGAGGAACCGCGCTCGCCCCGCTTCGCGCCGGCCGGGCAAAGCACACAGATGATCGTCGGCGCCGACGCCAGCGACGACCAGCAGATCCTCGCCACGGCCGAGACCCTGTACGGCAGCTATAAACTCAAGCGCGTGTACTACTCGGCCTTCAGCCCCATCCCCGACAGCCCGGAAAGCGTGCCGCTGGCCCCGCCGCCGATGCTGCGCGAACACCGGCTGTACCAGGCCGATTTCTTGCTGCGCAGCTATGGTTTCCAGGCCAGCGAATTGCTGCCCGCCAGCGGCGGCAACCTGGCGCTCGACATCGATCCGAAACTGGCGTGGGCGCTGGCGCACCGCGAACATTTTCCGCTGGACTTGAACCGCGCGGCGCAGCACATGATTGCCCGCGTGCCCGGCATCGGTCTGCGCAACGCGCAGCGTATCGTCGATCTGCGCCGGTTGCGGCAAGTGCGCTATGCCGACCTGTCGCGCCTGCGCTGCAGCATGAAAAAGATTGCCCCGTTCATCATCACGGCCGATTACTTTCCCGCGCGCGACACCACCGCTTCGGAACACTTGCGCCGCGCCATGGCGGACGCACCGCAGCAATTGAACTTATGGCCGGAGCTGCTGGCGGCATGAGCAGTGTCGTCCGGCTGGCGCAGTCGTTCGACGCGTGGCGCGCGGCCGCGCGCGAACTGATCGCGCGCGGCGTGCCGCCTGCCGACGTGGCCTGGCAATCGCAGCCCGGCGAGGGCGACCTGTTTTCCTCTACGCCGGAGGCCACGGATACCGGCGCGCCACCGCTGCGACTGCCCCGCCAGCTGGTGGAACTGCTGGAGAGCGCCGCCTGTTTCAACGTGCATGACCGCTGGGCCTTCCTGTACCAGGTGCTGTGGCGCTGGCAGCAGGGCCAGCACGACGTGGTGTCCCCGGCCGACGCGGACGGCGCGCGCCTGCACGCCATGGTCAAGGCCGTGCACCGCGAGGAGCACGACATGCATGCGTATGTGCGCTTCCGCGAGCGGGCCGAAAGTGACGGCGCGCCCCGTTTTGTCGCCTGGTTCGAGCCCACGCACGAGGTGCTGCCGCAGGTGGCGCGCCACTTCGCGCGCCGCATGGGAAAGGCCAGCTGGATGATCGCCACGCCCGGCGCCAGCATGCTGTGGGATGGCGCCACCTTGCACGCGGGACCGGCCCTGCTGCGCGGCGCGGCCGACATCGACGATGCGGGCGAAGCGCTATGGCTGACGTACTACCGCAGCATCTTCAACCCCGCGCGCGTGAATGCGAACTTGCTGCACAGCCATATTCCCTCGCGTTTCTGGAAAAATTTACCCGAAGGCGCCATCGTGCCCGCCATGCTGAGCGGCGCGGCCAACGGCGAGCGGCGCACGGGCCAGACGGCCAGCGTGGGACAGCGGCAGGGCGCCGCCATGATCCCGATCAGCGCAGAGCGGGCCCAGCCGATGCGCGAGGTAGCGACTACCCTGGACCAGTGCCGACGCTGCGCACTGTGGCAGCACGCCACGCAAGCCGTGCCCGGCATAGGCCCGCTCACCGCCCGCATCATGCTCGTCGGTGAACAACCGGGCGACCAGGAAGACCTGGCCGGACTGCCGTTCGTCGGCCCGGCCGGTGCGCTGCTGGACCAGGCCATGCAGGAAGCGGGCCTGGCGCGCGACAGCATCTATCTGACCAATGCCGTCAAGCATTTCAAGTGGGAACCGCGCGGCAAGCGCCGCCTGCACAAGACGCCTGCGCAGCGCGAAATCCTCGCCTGCCGCGGCTGGCTGGAGGAAGAGCTACGAAGCGTGCAACCGCAGGTGGTCGTGGCGCTGGGCAGCACGGCATTGAAATCCGTGCTGCAAGATGGCGCGGCCAGCATGACGCCGCTGATCGGCACGCCCATCGAACACGACGGGCGCTGGGTGGTGACCGTGTATCACCCGTCATATGTGCTGCGCGCACGGGACGAAGGGAGCCGGCGCCAGGCGTACGCGGCGATCGTCAGCGGCTTGCGGCAGGCGCTGCGGCTACTGCAGGAGCCGCATCACGGCGTCGCCGCCGGCACTTCCTGCGCCTCATCACGCCGCGCATAGCGCTGCGCAATCACGGCGCAAATCATCAGCTGAATCTGGTGGAACAGCATCAGCGGCAAAATCACCATGCCCAGCGAGTGCGTGGCAAACAAGACCTTGGCCATCGGTACGCCGCTGGCCAGGCTTTTCTTGGAACCGCAGAAAACGATGGCGATTTCATCTTCCTTGCTAAAGCCCAGGCGGCGGCTGATGAACGTCATCAGGCCCAGGACCAGGGCCAGCAGCACGATGCTGAACACGCCCAGAGCGACCAGGGTTTCCACCGAGATCGTGTGCCACAGGCCTTCGCTGACGGCTTCGCTGAAGGCCGTGTAGACCACCAGCAAAATGGAGCCCTGGTCGACGAACTTGAGCATGGCCTTGTGGCGGTCGACCCAGCGGCCTATCCAGCGGCGCAGGAACTGGCCGGCCAGGAAGGGCAGCAGCAATTGCATGACAATCGATAAAACGGCGTCGACCGACGACTTGCTTTCCGCGCCTTTCGCCACCAGCAAACCCACGAGGATGGGCGCAAGAAAAATGCCGATGAAATTCGAGGCCGAGGCGCTGCAGATGGCGGCCGGCACGTTGCCGCGCGCCATGGCCGTCAGCGCGATCGACGATTGCACGGTCGATGGCAGCGCGCACAGGAACAGGATGCCCACGTACAGCTCGGGCGTGAGGAAGGTCAGCGCCAGCGGCCGCAGGGCCAGGCCCAGCAGGGGGAACAAAATGAACGTGCTGGCCAGCACCAGCAAATGCAGGCGCCAGTGCATGATGCCGGCCACCACGGCTTCGCGCGACAGCTTGGCGCCATGCAGGAAGAACAGGGCGCCGATGGCAACAGTGGTGATATTGCCGAAGACCACGGCCGTCTGGCCCGTGCAGGGCAGGAAGCTGGCCAGCGCCACGGTGACGAGCAGGGCGATGGTGAAGTTGTCGGGTTTCAGATTGCGCAGCAGGGCGGCGGAAGAAAAAGAAGACATGCGGTGGCCTGGTAGCGGCCCAGCCTTGCAACACTGCGCCATGGATGACAAAAAGCGCCGGAATCGGCGCCAGTGCTGGCTATTCTAACCCTATCGCCGGACTACCTGCCTGGAAGCAAGCGTGGCTTGTGGACACAATGGCACAAAAAAAATGCCCTGTCCGCAGACAGGGCAACCCGGAGTAAAGTACAGCGCGAGGGATTAACCGGCGGCTTTGACTTTCAGCTCGTTCTTGATTTCTTTCACGCCGCTCACGGAAGCGACGATCTGCACGACGCGGTCACCCGCTTCGGCGCTCGGCACGTCGCCCGACAGGACGACCACACCTTGCTGGGTTGCTACCTTGACTGGCAGGGCAGCGGCTTGCGCATCGGCGCTCAGGGCGGCCTTGGCCGAGGAAGTGATGGTTTCATCAGGGACGGCAGCGGCGGCGTTGGCGGCCACGACGGTGTCAGCAGGAGCTTGTGCTTTTGGGGCGGAGTCAGCTGCATGCGAAGCGGTGATCGAGGCGCCCGACAGTACGATAGCGGCGACCAGGGTATTGAACAGTTTCGATGTTTGCATGGTAGTTCCTCTCAATGAAGTTAAAAGCTTCTTACTTGGATAAAGCAACACTTTGAAGCGTCACATCTACCCATACAGCAAGCACCGTGCCAGCTTTTAAATTTCATTAAAAATCAACGACTTACATGCAAACTCGATTTTTCCAGGCCGTTTCCGCCGGATATGGCCCGAAAAACGGGGCTTTTTGTCGCCTGTCAGCGACAGAATGTGGCAACAATATCAATGTTTCAGGCTAAGCCGCTGATTTTTAACGCTTTATTTTTGTCGCTAATCAGCGACAGGGTCGCCGTCGGCCCGGAACAGGGCCGGCGTCAGCTCATATTTCTGCAATAAACGGTAGAACTCCGTGCGGTTGCGGTCAGCCAGGCGGGCCGCGTCGGCCACGTTGCCGTCCGTCAGGCGCAGCAGCTGGATCAGGTAGTCGCGCTCGAAGCGCTGCTTGGCTTCGTTATAGCTGAGCGCTTCCAGCGACGGCACGCGCAAGGCCCGTTGCACCAGCGACAAGGGCACCAGCGGCGCCGTGGCCAGCGCGCAGACTTGCTCGACGACATTGACCAGCTGGCGCACGTTGCCGGGCCATGGCGCGGCCACCAGCGCCGTGAGGGCGTCGGGCGCGAAGCCGTTCAGGGTTTTTTGATACTTGGCGGCCAGTTTCTGCAGAAAATGGTTTGCCAGCAAGGCGATGTCTTCGCGGCGCTCGGCCAGCGGCGGCAGGGTCAAGGTCACCACGTTGAGGCGGTAATACAGGTCTTCGCGGAATTGCCCTTCCGCCATGGCCACATCGAGGTCGCGGTGCGTGGCGGACAATAAGCGCACGTCGACGGGCCGCGTCTGGTCGGCGCCCACGGGCCGCACGGCCCGTTCCTGCAGTACGCGCAGCAATTTGACTTGCAGCGGCAGCGGCATGTCGCCGATCTCGTCCAGAAACAGGGTGCCGCCATCGGCCGCCTGAAACAAACCTTCGCGGTTGCCCACGGCGCCCGTAAACGAGCCTTTCACGTGGCCGAACAGTTCCGATTCCAGCAGTTGTTCGGGGATGGCGCCGCAGTTGACGGCGATGAACGGCGCCTTGGCGCGGCGGCTGGCGTTGTGCAGCGCGCGCGCCAGCAATTCCTTGCCCGTGCCGCTGGGGCCGCGGATCAGGATGCTGGCGTCGGACCCCGCTACCAGCTTGGCTTCGGCCAGCAGCTCGGCCATCTGCGCACTGCGGCTGATCAGTTCGGCACGCCAGCTTTCGTCGCCGGACGCGGGCGCCGGCATGACGGTGGACAAGTTGATGGCGTACGCCACCTTTTCCATCAAGAGCTTGCCGTCGAACGGCTTCGTCAGATACGCAAACGCGCCGCGCGCCGTCGCGTCGACGGCGTCGGGAATGGTGCCGTGCGCCGTGAGCAGAATGACGGGCAGGGCCGCGTGCTGGCGGCGGATTTCATCGAACAAAGCCAGGCCGTCGCGGCCCGGCAATTGCACGTCGGTAATGACCAGGGCCGGCAATTCCACGGCCAGGCGCGCCAGCGCCGCTTCCGCGCTGCCCACGGCCGTCACGCGGTAGTTGCCCGCCTTCAAGCGGATGGTCAGCAGGCGCAACAGGTCGGGGTCGTCGTCGACCAATAAGATGTGGGCGTGCTCGCTCATTTCGCCGCTCCCGCGGCAGGGCGCACGGACAGGCTGCGCTCGATGTTTTTCAGTGCCTCGAGTTTTTCATTGAGCAAGTCGATGCGGCGCTGCGCGTCGCGCAACTGCGTGTTGAGCTTGTCGATGCTGTCTTCCTGGCGGCGCAGTTCCGCGTACTGGCTGCCGAGCAATTGCGCCAGCGGCGCCAGCAGCTGCGCATCCTTGCCCGTGGCCGTGGCCAGCGGTTCCAGCAACGCTTGCGCGCGGGCCAGGTCGCCGGGGCCGCGCACGGTCGCCTGCAGCATGGCGCGGCGGATCGTGTTGTGCGGCGCGTGGTCGGCCTTGGCCTGGTCCAGCTGCGCTTTCGCCAGTTCCGACGGCGTCATCAGGCGCAAGGCACTCTGATACGCGAGCAGTTCGGCCAGCTGGGGGTCGGCCACGACCACCACGCGCGGCGGCGTCTGCACCAGCACGGGCGTCTGGGTGGGGGGCTTGGCGGCGCAAGCGCCCAACAGCAGCGCACAGGCGGCCATGCCGGCCAGGGAAGTTCTCGTCATCATAAGGGCAGTTCTATCCGAAAATGCGCGCCAGCCTGGCGCGGTAAAAGAGTGACGCTGCCATCGTGGGCGGCGATATATTCGCGCACGATGGACAGGCCAATGCCATTGCCGTTGCGCGCGCCGGCCGCCTGGCGCACTCCCTGGTAAAACGGTTCAAAAATGCGCGCGGCATCCTCGGGCGCCACGCCGGCGCCCTCGTCGATGCAATCGATGCGCACGCGGCCGCCTTCGCAAGACAGGCTGAAGCGCACGGTGCCGCCCTCCGGGCTGAAACGCACGGCATTCGACAGCAAATTCGCCAGGGCGGTGGCCAGCTTGTCGCGGTCGGCCTGCACGATCAGGGACTCGCCCTGCACCTCGACCGTCAAACGGCGCGCCAGCCATTGCAGGCGCTGCGCGGCCACCACATCTTGCAGCAAGACCAGCAAGTCGACCTTGCTGTGCGCCAGATGCTGGGCGTCAAAAGCGGCGGTATTGTAGCGCAGCAAGTCTTCGATCTGGGTTTGCAGCGAGGCCGTGTTTTGCTGCAGGATGCCGGCGATTTCGCGCTGGCTGTCGCTGAGCTTGCCCGCCACCTCGTCTTCCAGCAAGGCCACGCCTTCGCGCAGGGCCGCCAGCGGGGTTTTCAGCTCATGTGAGATGTGGCGCAGAAAACGTTCCTTGTCGGCATCGAGGTCCGCCAGGCGCTGGCGCAGCCAGTCCAGCTGCTGGCCCAGGCGGCGCGTGTCGGCCGGGCCGCCGACGACGATGGGCTGGTCGTAGCGCTTCTCGCCCAGGCGCTCGATGGCCGTCTCGATGCGGCGCAGCGGGCGCGAGAGTAAAAAACCGAAACAGGTGGCCAGCACGGCCGCCAGCAGCACGGCGCCGCCCACCAGCAGGCCCAGCAGGCGGCGCTGGCGCTCCAGCTCGGCCAGCAGCGCGTCATTGCGGCTGCCGATTTCCGTCTTGCTTTCGCGCGCCAGGCTGTCATTGATCTGCGCCATGCGGGCAAACGCGCGGTACACGACGGCGTGGCCATCGCGCTTGCGGCGTTTTCCAGCTTGCAACACTTCCCACGCCGATTGCGCCTGCACCGTCCATTCGTCGGCCAGCTGGGGGGCGAACTCGGGCGTGGCGCGGTTCAGCACTTGCAGCGCCGCCGTCGCTTCCTCGCGCGCCGCCGCGTAACGCTCGCGGAACACGGGGTCGTCCAGCACGAGGAACTGGCGCGCGCTGCGCTCCATGGCCAGGGTACGCTCGGACAGGCGCTGCGACTGTTCCGTCAGGGCAATCGCCTGCGCCGCCGTCTCGCGCCCCAGCCGGGCCAGGTGCTCCAGGGTCAGCAGGGCTTGCACGGAAGTAGCCGTCAAGATACCCGTCGTCAAAATGAAGGCGGCAAATAACAGTTGGCGAAAGGAAAGTCGTGACAAGGTAGGCGCCTTCGGTTCAGTCTGGAGTGCAAAAGGCGCATGGTACGCTAAGCTTTCATTCGGAGACGCCACCCACCTTGCAATGATCAATTTTGCAACACTGTCGCTTTTCCGGCCGCCAGCAAGGCCCCGGCGGCGGCGCACGAATACTCCTAGTACAATAGGGAAAAACTTCACGCAGGCATCAAAGTGGCCCCGCCCCTGGCATTGCGCCACTTTGCCCCCACATGTGATGCAGCCCCACCGACACTCCGAATCACCTACCGAAGAGATCCCATACCGCATGAGCACATTTGAAAAAGTCAGCAGCAACTTCATTCCAGTCTTGCAGGCAACCATCGAGCAATATGTCGAGCCAGCAACGGGCATGCGCCATATCCACATGCATACCGAGCAGGCTGAGATGGTGTTCCTGGTGGCATTTCCCACTGTGCCGGAAGTGAGCGACGGACGCGCCCACATCCTCGAACACCTGGCCCTGTGCGGTTCGTCGCGCTACCCGGTGCGCGACCCGTTCTTCTCGATGCTGCGCCGCTCGACGGCCACCTTCATGAATGCGATGACCTATCCGGACCGCACCGTGTACCCGTTCGCCAGCACCGACCGCAAGGATTTCTTCAACCTGCTCGACGTGTACCTGGACGCCGCCTTCTTCCCGAATCTCGATTACCTGAATTTCCGCCAGGAAGGCTGGCGCCATGCGTTCGAAGGCGACAAGCTGGTGTACCAGGGCATCGTCTTCAATGAAATGAAGGGCGCCTTCAACAGCCCCATGCGTGCGCTCGACAGCGGCATCGCCAGCGCCTTGCTCAAGGGCACGACGTATGAAGTGGAATCGGGCGGCGATCCGCTCGACATCCCCGAGCTGACGCATGCCATGCTGAAAGAATTCCACGCCAGTCACTACCATCCTTCGCAAGCCGTGATCATGACCGCCGGCAATATCGAAGCGTCGGCCGTGCAGGAGCAGGTCGCCGAGCGCGTGCTGTCCAAGCTCAGCGGCTTTAGCCCGCGCCGCCTGCCGCAGCTGGCGCCCGCGTGGACGGCACCGCAGGAAAACATCGTCAAGATTCCGTCGCAGGAAGCGCGCGACGATGAATTCGGCCTGCAATTTGCCTGGCTGATGGGCGAGTCGAGCGACCCCATCGCTTACTACCACGCGCATTTGCTGTCGCACGGCTTGCTCGGCGAATCGTCGGCGCCCGTCATGCGCGCCATGGAATCGGCCGGCTATGGCCGCCCATCGGACATGAATGGCCGCGACGCGGGCATCCGCCAGATGGTGTTCCACATCGGCATGGAAGGTTTGACGCAGGAACAGATCGCCGATGCGCACCAGCGCATCTGGACGGCCTTGGAAGAAACGGCGGAAGAGGGCATACCCGCCGCCGTGCTGCACGCGGCCTTGCGCGACATCAAATACAGCCAGCGCGAAATCAGCAGCGGCCGCATGCCTTACGGCCTGGGCCGTTTGCTGCACGCCTTGCCGCTGGCCATGTACGACGGCAACGTGATGGATGCCTTCGACAATGCGGCCATCCTGGAAACCCTGGAACAGCAGATCGAAGACCCGGCCTTCTTCAAGCAGCTGGTACGCGAGCTGATCGCCAACCCGACCCGTTTGACGACGCACGTGGTGCCCGATGCCGCCTATTTCACGGACCGCGCCGCGCAGGAAGACGCCAAACTGGCGGCCCTGCAGGCAAAGCTGACGGATGCCGAGCGCGAACACATCGTGGCCGAGTCGGCGGCGCTGGAAGCGCATCAGCAGCTGCCGTCAAATTCGGAAGTGCTGCCGCGCATCCGCCCTGGCGATGTCAGCGCCGCGCCGCGCCCGGCCCTGCCGATTCCACCGGCCGTCGATGGCGCCGTGGCGTTCAGCATTGCCTCGAACGGCATCAGCTATGCCAACGTGCTGTACGACGTGTCGGGCTTGCCGGAAGCGTCGTGGCCATGGCTGCGCCTGTACACGGACCTGGCGCCGGAACTGGGCGTGGGCGACATGTCGTTCGACGACGCCAGCGCCTGGCGCCAGAGCATGGTGCCGTCGTTCCACATCGGCCTGGAAGCCATTCCCCGCCCGCAGCAAGCGATGCGCGTGGAATTGTCGTTCTCGGCCAGCGGCTTGCGCGAAGAACATGCGGCGATCGCCGCCGTGCTGTCGGCCTGGATCGCCAAGCCACGCTTCGATGAAGAAGAGCGCCTGGCCTTCCTGATCGAAAGCCTGGTGCAGGACAAACTCTCCAGCCTGGCCGAATCGGGCAACCGCTACGCCATGCTGGCCTCGGCAGCGCCGCTGTCGCCGACGCGCCGCTTCGACGACATCGTCGGCGGCCCGGCAGCATTGCCGTTCTACCGCCGTTTGCAGCAGCTGAGCAAGACATCGGCAGGCTTGCAGGAAATCGCGCGCGAACTCGACACCCTGCATGCGCACATCATCGCCCAGCAGCCGACCGTGCTGTGCGCGGGCCTGGAGCAGGATGGCATCACCCTGGCACGTCTGCTCGAGTTGCCGGCCGCCAGCACGGAGGCGGCCGCGCCAGCCGTTGCCGCCGCTCCGGCTACCTTGCCACTGGCCAACACGGCCCTGCATGCGACGAGCCAGATCAACCATTGCTTCGTTTCCTGGGCCGTGCCAGGCGTGCACAATCCGGACGCTTCGGCCCTGGCCGTGGCCGCCGAACTGATGACCAACCAGGTGCTGCATACGGCCCTGCGCGAAAAAGGCGGCGCGTATGGCGGCAGTGCCAGCTATGCGGCCGGCGCCGGCACGTTCACGCTGAGCTCCTACCGCGATCCGCGCCTGGCCGGCACGTTCGCCGACTTCGGCACGACGCTCGACCAGATCCTCGACGGCGATTTCTCGCAAGAGCAGGTGGAAGAAGCCATCATCTGCGTCATCAAGGGCCTCGACAAGCCGCACTCGCCGTACGCGGAAGCGCTGACGGCGTGGAACATGCAACAGCGGGGCACGACGGAAGCCGTGCGCCAGCAGTTCCGCACCGGCGTGCTCAATTGCACCCTGGCGCAGATCAAGGACGTCACGCGCACCTGGCTGAAAAACGGCCAGCAAAGCCGCGCCGCGTTTGCGGGCAATACGACGCAAGACCTGGCCGGGCTGGACGTGGTCGATCTGCTGGCGCTGGCTTCCTAAGCTGGCCGGAGACGTCGGATTACGCGCGGCTTTGCCGCGCTAATCCGACCTACCCGATCTGCCTGAGCCGTAGCGTAGGTCGGATTAGCGGCGGCACGCCGCGTAATCCGACACCACCACCGATCAGCCAGGTACGGCGCCTGCTTCCATGTACATCAATTCCCACTGATGCCCATCGGGATCCTGGAAACTGTGGCCATACATGAAGCCGAAATCGATCGGCTCCTTGTAGATGCTGCCGCCCGCCTGGACGGCTTTTGCCACCAGCGCATCGACTTCGCCCCGGCTCTCGGCCGACAAACACACGAGCACTTCCGTCGCCACCTTGGTATCGCACAGCTGCTTGGGCGTGAATTGCTTGAATTTGTCGTGCGTCAACAGCATCACGAAGATATCGTCGGCAACGATCATGCACGTCGCCGTTTCATCCGTGAAATGGGCATTGAAACTGAAGCCCAGCGCCGTGAAAAACGCCACGGAGCGTTCCAGCGACTGGACGGGCAGATTGACAAAGATTTTGCGGGCCATCATGTCTCCTTGTGGGTCGTAGTTATGGATGCTTCCCGCCGATTCTACACCGGCTTTTTACGCGCCCGCGCGTCCCACGGTCTTCGGCGCGTAGCCGAAATAGCGGCTGAAGGCGGCACTGAAATTGGCCGGGTGACGGTAGCCCGTTTGCCAGCCCGCCTGCGCCACCTGGCAACCATTTTCCAGCAGTAACTTTGCCCGCTGCATGCGCAGCGCCAGCAGGGTGCGCTGGGGGCTGTCGTTGTAGCGGTAGCGCCATCCCTGCTTGAGCTTGAACAAACTCAAGCCCGCTTGCGCGCACAGGTAATCGAGCGTGAGTGCCTGCGCCATCTGCTCCTGCATCAGCGCGTAGACGCGTTCCAATTTGACGATGTCGGCCTCGGACCAGCGCGGTACAAGAACGGGCGCAGGCCGCAGTCCCCGCAGCTGTTCCGCCAGGATACTGAGCACGCTGATATGCACGGCCAGCGGGTCCGTCGCGCGCAGCAGCGAGCGGGCGTGCAGGGTAGCGGCCGCCGTGGTGGCCGCATGCGCCAGCTGGCGCGCGCCGCCGTGGGGCAGCAGAGATGCCAATCCCTCCGGCCAGTAGCGCGCCAGCGCGTCTTCATCGACCAGCACGCGCAACTGCGCCGCCCGTTGATGCGCCTCGAAACGGCGCTCGCCGCTGACGTGGCGAAACACCGTCATCGTCGTATGGCCGCCCTGGAAGCACAATTGTTCGCCATCGCGCGTGGCGTAGGCGGACGCGCCTTCCAGGCCGATGGTGATCACCATGCCGCCCCCGTCGTCATGCTGCGATTGCTCGACGAGCGCAAGCCGTGGCCGGTAGTCGGAATGCACGAGCAGCAAACCCTGGTCGACTTGGCGCTGGTCGGCGCGGCACTCTTTCAACCCCGGGTCCAGCTGGCGCCGCGTCCAGCCTGCCGCTTCCCTCTCCTGTCCCCTCATCGCTCCTCCCCGTTTTCCCGCGCGCCGTCCCGCATACGAAATACGCCGCCGCGCATACAAATGCAAATGATAATTATTCTCATTGTTGCATAAAATGATGCTGATGCCCACCTCGCCGAAAGGAAGATCATGTCATTCGATACGCAACACGCTTTGCAACCGTACTGGGACCTGGCCGTCGCGCCCGTCCAGGCCGATGGACTGGCCGCCGCCCTGGAACTGGGTATTTTCGAGGTGCTGGCCACGCCGCACACGCCGGCGCAACTGGCGGACGTCCTGTCGCTACATGGGCCGCACACGGCCTTGCTGCTGGAATTGCTTTGGAGCATGCAGGTGCTGGAGCGCGACGGCGCCGATACTGAGGCACTACGCTACCGCTGCACGGCCACCACCTTGCAGTATTTCTGCCGCGACGCTGTTGCCTTTTGCGGCGACGCCTGGCTATACCGGCTGCACGCGCTGCGCCATTTCGCCACACAGCTCAACACCCTGGTGCGCGACGGCGGAAAAGTAACGCCCTACAGCACGGCGAGCGGGGTCAACTGGGCCACCGCCGCGCAGCAGCAGATCGGCCAGGAGCAGCGCGCCGTCACCATGCGCGCGGCCCTGTGCGTGATGCAGCGCGTCGCCCCGTTTGCGGACGGCAACACGCCGCTGCGCCTGCTCGACGCGGGCGGCGGTCCCGGCTGGGTTGCCATTGCGCTGGCGCAAGCCCATGCGGGCGTGCATGGCTGCGTTTTCGACTGGCCGGAAACGGTGGCCGTGGCGGCCGCGAACATCGCCCATGCCCAGCTATCCGACCGCCTGGAGACCCTGGGCGGCGACCTGGACAGCGACGATATCGGCGGCGGCTACGACCTCATCTGGTGCTCGTCCGTGCTGCATTTCGTGCCAGACATGGCGGCTGCCTTGCGCAAGATGCAGGCGGCCTTGAAGCCCGGTGGCGTGCTCGTCTGCGTGCAGGCGGAAATCGCGGCGGCGCCGGGCGACGCGGCGCGCGTGCTGCCGTATTACTTGCCGATGCGCATGCTGGGCCGCACGGTGACACGGCACGGTGAATTGGCGCAGCTGCTGCGCGACACGGGCTGGCGGCAAGTGGAGCAATACGGCGCCAGCGATTTTCCCATGGCCCCCGTGCAGGTGCTGATTGCTCGTGCCTAACAATTACCATTTAGCAATTATCTTTTTTATAGCAAAAAAGGACGCAAATGCGCTAAGCTGTGCCGGCATTGATCGATGTCATCCGCAGCACTGTGCTGCCTTCACAAGGAACCCATCATGAGTCAAGCTATTGCAGGGAAAGTCGTCCTCATCACCGGTGCCAGCAGCGGCCTGGGCGAAGCCACCGCGCGCCATCTGGCCGCATTGGGCGCCTGCGTCGTGCTCGGTGCGCGCCGCATGGATTTGCTTAATACCATCGCCGAGGAAATCACGGCCGCCGGCGGCCAGGCCGCCATTGCCCAGACCGACGTCACTCAGGCGGGCGACCTGAAGCGCCTGGTCGACACGGCCCTGGCCGTGTTCGGCAAGGTCGATGTGATGATCAACAATGCGGGGCTGATGGCCATCGCGCCGATGAGCGCCTTGCAAGTCGACGAGTGGAACAACATGATCGATATCAACATCAAAGGCGTGTTGAACGGCATCGCCGCCGTCCTGCCATACTTCCAGGCGCAAAACAGCGGCCACTTCATCAATATCTCGTCGGTGGCGGGACAAAAAGTCTTCAGCCCGGGCGGCACCGTCTACAGCGGCACCAAGTTTGCCGTCAGCGCCATTTCAGAAGGCTTGCGCCACGAGCTGGCGGCCAGCGGCGGCACCATCCGCACCACCGTCATTGCGCCGGGCGCCGTCGACACGGAATTGAGCCAGGGCAGCAGCCACGCCGAGAGCGCCAAGGCCGTCAAGGAGTTCTACCAGATCGCCATTCCCGCCGATGCCGTGGCGCGCGCCATCGCGTATGCGATCGAGCAGCCGGCCGACGTGGCTATCAATGAGATCGTGCTGCGCCCGACGGCGCAGGCGTTTTAAGCGGCATCCTGTTGCAGCGACTCGATGATCAAGCCGGCCAGGCGCTCGACGGGCGGCCTGGACACGCTTGAGGCGCGCAGCAATTCCAGCGACAGCGGAGGCAGGGCGGGCAAGCCCGCTTCCACGTGATCGAGCGCGCGCACGGTCGAGGGCAAGCCCAGGCCCGTGCGCACCGTCACGCCCAGCCCGGCTGCTGCCGCCGCCCACAGTCCCGCCAGGCTGGGACTGGTAAACGCCGTGCGCCAGGCGATGCCGGCCCCATCGAGCGCCTGCGTGGCGCAGCGCTGGAACAGGCATTCGCGGTCGAACGTAATGAGCGGCAAAGGCTCGCCCGACTCGGGGCGCCAGGCCAGGCTGGACGAGGCGATCCAGCGCATGGACGGTTGGGCAATATGCTGGCGCTGCTGCTGCGGATATTCGGCCACGTCGGCGATACAGGCGCCGCCCCACAGCAGGGCCAGGTCCAGCTGGCCCATGGCCAGCCCTTCCATCAGGGCCGTGTTGCGCGCCACGTGCGCCTCGATGCGCACTTTCGGATGCGCGCGGGCAAAACGCCCCAGCACGTCAGGCAGCAAGGCTTCGCCAAAATCCTCCTGCAAGCCCAGCCGGATCCACCCTTCCAGCTCCGCCCCGCGCAAGGCGACGGCCGCCTCGTCGTTGAGTTCCAGCAGGCGGCGCGCATAGCCGAGCAGCACGTCGCCGGCCGGCGTCAGCGCCAGGCCCCGGCCATCCTTGCGGAACAACGGCATGCCCGCCTGCTCCTCGAGTTTTTTCAGCTGCGCGCTGACGGCCGAGGTGGAACGGCCCACCTTGTCGGCCGCGCGGGCAAAGCTGCCCAGCTCGATGCCAGCCACATAGCTGCGCAGAAAGGCGATGTCGAAATTAAGCAGGCTCATGGCGTGGCGGTGATCGTCCGGTTTTATGGGATGGTGTAGCACAAATTATCTGATATTCAGAATGATCGTAGCGCGCGACACTGTCAGGGTCAACCACTTTTCTCTCCCTGCCATGAACACCAGTTGCCAAGCCATTCCCGTTCCTGTCCCCGTCACCGCGCCCGTGCTGGGCGACGCCCACCGCTGGAAAGTGCTCGCCGTCGGCGTGGCGGCCAATGCCAGCTTTTCCGCCGCCGCCAACGGCATGCCCACCACGGCCATCTGGCTGCGCAGCGGCTATCACCTGAGCAATACAGAACTGGGGGTGGCGCTGGGCGCCATGGGCCTGGGCGTGGCCCTGACCGAATTGCCATGGGGCATCGCCACCGACCGCTGGGGCGACCGTCCCGTGCTGCTGACCGGCTTGCTGGGCACCATGCTGGCGCTGCTGGCCTTGCTGCTGTGGATTACGCCCGCTGGCGGGTCCGTGCCGCCGTTATGGGCGCTAGCGGCGGGGCTGGCGCTGGTCGGCGTGCTGGGAGGCAGCGTGAACGGCGCCAGCGGCCGCGCCGTGATGCGCTGGTTCGGCCCCGGCGAACGGGGTTTTGCCATGAGCATCCGCCAGACGGCCGTGCCGCTGGGCGGCGGCCTCGGCGCCCTCATCCTGCCCAGCCTGGCATCGCGCTACGGCTTCATGCCCGTGTTTGGCGCCCTGGCCCTCGTATGCGGCCTGTCGGCGTTTTTTACGTGGCGCTGGATGCATGAGCCCGATTTCTCTGCCGAGGCCGCCAAGGGGCCGCACAATGCGTCCAAAAGCCTGTCCGGGATCAAGCCACTGCCACCGTTACGCAATCGAAAGGTCTGGCGCATGGTGGCCGCCATCGGCTTGCTGTGCGTGCCCCAGTTTGCCGTGCTCAGCTACGCCACCGTCTTCCTGCACGACCATGGCGGCCTGGGCCTGGCGGCCATCACGGCCGTGATGGTGGCCCTGCAGGCGGGCGCCATGGTGATGCGCATCTGGAGCGGACGCCATACGGACCGCCACGCGAACCGGCCCGCCTACCTGCGCGGCTCGGCCCTGGTGGCGCTGGCTGCATTCATTTTGCTGGGATGCATCGCCTGGCTGGAGGCGCCGGGCTGGCTGCTGATGGCCGCCGTGGTGCTCGCCGGCATCGCCGTGTCCGCCTGGCATGGCGTGGCCTACACGGAGCTGGCCACGGAAGCGGGCGGCGCCAACGCGGGCACGGCCCTGGGCATGGCGAACACGGCCGTCTACGTGGGGCTGTTCCTCACGCCGATGGCCATCCCGCACCTGCTGGCGGCCAGCAACTGGCCCGTCGTATGGTGGCTGGCGGGACTGGTGGCGCTACTGACCTGGCCGCTGTTTCCGAAGCCTTAAGAAAGCGGCGAAATCCGGTAAACGCAGCGCATCGCGTTCGCCAGCACGTGCTGCTCGCGCACGATGCTGGCGCTTGGCCCCACCACTTCCTGGAACAGCTGCAGTTCGGAGCGGCAAAAGCCCTGGCAGGTGCGCGCCGCGGCGCAGATGGGGCAGTGGTCTTCGATCAGCAGCCAGTCGTCGCCGTCCGCTTCCACGCGCGCCATATACCCCTCTTCATCGCGCACGGCGGCCAACTGCTGCAGCCGCGTGGGCAAGTCCGGCGCCGAACACGCCAAGGCGTACGCGCTGCGGCTTTCCTCTTCGCGCTGCGTGATCAGTTTATCCAGCCCCGCCTCGCCGAACAGCTGGCGCACGGAACCGATCAGCTTGATCGTCAGTTGCGCATGCGTGTCGGGAAAGCGCGCATTGCCCGCTTCCGTCAAGACCCAGTTCTGGCGCGGCCGTCCCGCGCCCGCCTGCGCTTCCTGGCGTCCTTCGATCAGGCCTGCCGCCACCAGCTTTTGCACTTGCTGGCGCGCCGCCTCGCCCGTCATGTCCAGGGTCTTGGCCAGGGTCGCCGTGGAGACGGGTCCCTTGGTCTTGATGAAATACAGGATGCGCTCCGTCGTTTGCGGCGCTTCGCTATTATCCAAACGTTTACTTGTGTAATTCATTTCGCTCAACTATCATGGGGCCAGTTAACCAACTAATTGCTTGCATAATAGGCCGGTAGCTCCCCGCTGTCGAGGAGTTTCCACGCCTGCATGCCGGCAAGGTACTCTTTTGACAGGATTTTCCCATGCAACTGTCTCACTCCATCT
This sequence comes from Janthinobacterium aestuarii, assembly GCF_046113285.1. Lineage (NCBI taxonomy): Bacteria > Pseudomonadati > Pseudomonadota > Betaproteobacteria > Burkholderiales > Oxalobacteraceae > Janthinobacterium > Janthinobacterium aestuarii. The sequence goes on along the minus strand of NZ_CP142524.1, from coordinate 23,163 downwards.
GGCTGTTTCACGCCATCCTCGCTACCGGCCTGGCCTCCTGGCTCACCCTGGCCGCCATCAACAACCTGCACGCCTTCCACGGCTCCGTCTGGGCCATCGGCAACACCATGCGCATGGACCCGCTGCGCCAGGACCCGACCATCCAGACGCCGCTGCTGCGCCGCGCGCTCACCTCATTGACCTTGCATCGGCTCTCGCTGGGCGTGGTGCTGGCGCTGCAACTGCTGGCCGCCATCGCCGCCTGGACGGGCGTGGCGCTGTTGTTCGGCGGCGGCCTGGCTGCTGGCTTGCCCTGGCTGAACCTGGCCTTGTGCGCCATGGCCGCCTTTTTGCTGCTGATGCACCTGGGCGGCCTGTGGTTCGGCTACTGGATCGCGCAGGAAGGCTTGCAGACGACGCACCTGGTGCTGCTGCTGTGGACCATAGCCCTGTTTGTACTCTTCAACGCGCAGCGGACCTGACCAGCCTCCGCTGCGCCTCTTCTTCCCTTTGTACTTTTCCCTCTTTGTACTTTTCCCTTTGTACTGCTGTAAAGGACTTCATCATGAATACGAAAATCGTCGGCGCCTCCGCGCTGGCCATCGCCCTGGCCGTCGCCGGTGCCGCGCTATACCCCCGCGCCGACTCGCATGCGGCCGATGCCGCCGCTTACCCGGCCACCAAGGTGGCGCTGGTCCCTGTCGTGCTGGGCACGCAGGAACGCTTTTTTGCCGGCGTGGGCGAACTGGAAGCGGCGCGGCAAGTACAAGTGGCGGCCGAAACGGGCGGCCGGATCACGCAGATCCGCTTCGAATCGGGGCAAACCGTGGCGGCCGGCGCCGTGCTGGTACAGCTCAATGACGCCCAAGAACAGGCAATGCTGCTGCGCCAGCGCGCGCAGCTGAAAAACGCGGAAAGCAGCCATGCGCGCACGCTGCAAATGGTCAAGGAAAAGGCGGCCACGCAGGAGCAGCTCGACACTGCGCTGGCCGCGCGCGACGCGGCCCTGGGCGACGTGCGCCAGACGGAAGCGCTGATCGCGCAAAAGACCATCCGCGCCCCGTTCGCGGGGCAGCTGGGCATCCGCAAGGTGCACGCGGGCCAGTACCTGAATGCGGCCGACACGGTGGCCAGCCTGATCGACACGAAGTCGCTGCTGGTGAACTTCGCCCTCGATGAGCAGAGCAGCGCCAAGCTGGCGCCGGGCCAGGCCGTGCAAGTGCTGGTGGACGCCTATCCGGGCGACGTTTTTACAGCGAAGATCAACGCCATCGACCCGCTGATCGCCCGCTCGCGCATGGTGCAGGTGCAGGCGGCGCTCTCCAATCCGCGCGGCGCCCTGAAAGCGGGCATGTACGCGAATGTGCGCGTGGCGCGCGAAGCGGGCCAGCAGCTGACGGTGCCGGAAACGGCCGTGACCTACAGCGCCTACGGCGACACGGTGTTTGTCGCGCAGCAGGAGGGCAAACAGCCGCTCACCGTCAAGCGCGTGGGCGTCAAACTGGGCGAGCGGGCAGGGGGCCGTGTCGCCATCCTGGACGGTTTGCGCGAAGGGCAGCGTGTGGTCGCTTCGGGCCAGCTGAAACTGGCCGACGGCATGGCCGTGCAAGCCGTGGCCAATACCCTGGACGAGGCCAAGCGCGCCGCGCCCAAGGCCGGTTCCTAAGGAGCGCACACAATGAAATTTACCGATTTATTCGTGCGCCGCCCCGTGCTGGCGCTGGTGATCAGTACCCTGATTTTGATGCTGGGCGTGGTCGCCATCCTGCAGCTGCCGATCCGCCAGTATCCGATGCTCGAATCATCGACCATCACGGTGAAAACCACGTATCCGGGCGCCTCGGCAGAACTGATGCAGGGTTTTGTCACGCAGCCGATCGCGCAAGCCGTGTCGTCGGTGGAAGGCATCGATTATCTGACCTCGTCCTCGGTGCAGGGCAGCAGCACGGTCACCGTGCGCATGGAATTGAACCGCGATTCCACGCAGGCGCTGACGGAAGTGATGGCCAAGGTCAACCAGGTGCGCTACAAGCTGCCCGAAGGTGCTTTTGACCCCGTCATCGAGCGCTCGGCCGGCGATTCCTCGGCCGTCGCCTACGTGGGCTTTGCCAGCGAGAGCGTCTCGGCGCCCGCGCTGACGGACTATCTGGCGCGCGTGGTGCAGCCGATGTTCGCCACCATCGACGGCGTGGCCAAGGTCGACGTGTACGGCGGCCAGCAGCTGGCCATGCGTTTGTGGATCGACCCGGCAAAATTAGCGGCGCGCGGCTTGACGGCAGCCGACGTGGCCGACGCCGTGCGGCGCAATAACTACCAGGCGGCGCCGGGCAAGGTGAAGGGACAATTCGTCGTCTCCAACATCAGCGTCAACACGGATCTGACCAGCGTGGCCGAGTTCCGCGACATGGTCATCCGCAAGGGCGGCGATGACAGCGCGTCGCTCGTGCGCCTGAAGGACGTGGGCACGGTGGAACTGGGCGCGGCCGCCACGGAAACGAGCGGCATCATGGACGGCGTGCCGGCCGTGTACCTGGGCCTGTCGCCCACGCCGGGCGGCAACCCGCTGGTGATCGTCGACGGCATCAAGAAGCTGCTGCCCGAGATCCAGAAAACCCTGCCGCCCGGCGTGAAAGTGGAGCTGGCGTTCGAGACGGCGCGCTTCATCCAGTCGTCCATCGAGGAGGTGGCGCACACCCTGCTCGAAGCGCTTCTCATTGTCGTCATCGTCATCTATCTGTGCATGGGTTCCCTGCGCTCCGTGCTGATTCCCGTCGTGACGATTCCGCTGTCGATGCTGGGCGCGGCGGCGCTGATGCTGGCCTTCGGCTTCAGCATCAATCTGCTCACCCTGCTGGCGATGGTGCTGGCCGTGGGCCTGGTGGTCGACGACGCCATCGTCGTGGTGGAAAACGTGCACCGGCATATCGAGGAAGGCAAGACGCCCGTGGCCGCCGCGCTGGTCGGTGCGCGCGAAGTGGCCGGCCCCGTGATCGCCATGACGATCACGCTGGCGGCCGTGTATGCGCCCATCGGCATGATGGGGGGCCTCACGGGAGCGCTGTTCAAGGAATTCGCGCTGACCCTGGCCGGCGCCGTGGTGGTGTCGGGCGTGGTGGCATTGACCCTGTCTCCCGTGATGAGCTCCTTGCTGCTGCAGCCGAAACAATCGGAAGGGCGCATGGCGCGCGCCGCCGAGCATTTCTTCGAAGGTTTGACCAGCCGCTATGCGCGCCTGCTGGACCGCTCGCTGCACCACCGCTGGCTGAGTGCCGGTTTCGCCGCGCTGGTGATGGTGAGTCTGCCGTTCCTGTACCTGCTGCCGCAGCGCGAACTGGCGCCGGCGGAAGACCAGGCCAGCGTGTTGACGGCGATCAAGGCGCCGCAGCACGCCAACCTCGATTACGTCGAACGCTTTTCGTACAAGCTCGATGCCATCTACAAGCATATCCCCGAAACGCACTCGCGCTGGATCATCAACGGCGGCGAAGGTCCGGCATCGAGCATCGGCGGCATCAACCTGACGCCGTGGGCCGAACGCGCGCGCAACGCGGCCGTCATCCAGGCGGAATTGCAGCACGCCGTGGGCGACGTGGAAGGCACCAGCATCTTCGCCTTCCAGCTAGCGCCCTTGCCCGGATCGAGCGGCGGCTTGCCCGTGCAGATGGTGCTGCGCAGCGCGCAGGATTACGCCACCCTGTTCCGCACCATGGAAGACGTCAAGCAGCGCGCGCGCGACAGCGGCCTGTTTGCCGTCGTCGACAGCGACCTCGATTACAACAACCCCGTGGTGAAAGTGCGCGTGGACCGCTCGAAGGCGAACAGCCTGGGCATCCGCATGCAGGACATCGGCGAATCGCTGGCCGTGCTGGTGGGCGAAAATTATTTGAACCGCTTCGGCATGGATGGCCGCGCCTATGACGTCATCGCGCAAAGCCCGCGCGAACAGCGACTCACGGCGCAAGCCCTGACGCAGCAGTACGTGCGCGCCGACGATGGCAGCCTGCTGCCCCTGTCCGCCGTCGTCTCGGTGAGCGAACAGATCGAGCCGAACATGCTGACGCAGTTCAATCAGCAAAACGCGGCCACCTTCCAGGGCGTGCCGGCGCCCGGCGTGACCCTGGGCGACGCCGTCGCCTTCCTCGATGGCGTGGCGAAAACCCTGCCGCCCGGCTTCAGCTACGACTGGCAATCAGATGCGCGCCAGTTCGCCACGGAAGGCAATGCCCTTCTGCTGGCCTTCCTGGCGGCCGTCGTCGTGATTTACCTGGTGCTGGCGGCCCAGTACGAAAGCCTGACGGACCCGCTGATCATCCTGATCACGGTACCGCTGTCGATTTGCGGCGCCCTGATTCCGCTGGCGCTCGGCTACGCCACCGTCAACATCTACACGCAGATCGGCCTGGTGACCCTGATCGGCTTGATCAGCAAGCACGGCATCCTGATGGTGGAATTTGCCAACGAATTGCAGGTGCATGAACAGCTCGACCGCATCACGGCCATCCGCAAGGCGGCGCAGATCCGCCTGCGCCCGATCTTGATGACGACGGCCGCCATGGTGGTGGGCCTCGTGCCGCTGCTGTTCGCTTCCGGCGCGGGTGCCAACAGCCGCTTCGGCCTCGGTGTCGTGATCGTCTCGGGCATGTTGATCGGCACCTTCTTCACCCTGTTCGTGCTGCCCACCGTGTACACCTTTCTGGCCCGCCGCCACACGGCCGACCATGCCACGCCGCGCGCCCGCGACCTGTCGCAGGCGCTGAAGGAATCCGTATGAAAAATTACCGCTATCTTATTGCCCTTTTCCCCGTGCTGGCCGGCTGCGCCGTCAGCCCCGCCTACGTCATGCCGGGCACGCCCGCCATCACCCTGGCCAGCCCGCAGCAAGCGCAATTCGCAGCTGGCACGGGCGCCGTCAGCGAGGCCGCTTGGTGGACGTTTTTCGATGATGCACGGCTGTCGCAGCTGATCGCCAGCGCGCTCGAACACAACCTCGATATCGCCCAGGCGCAGGCCAACCTGCTGGCCGCGCGCGCCGTCTTCGACGAACGTCGGCTCGACGAACTGCCCACTGTCACGGGCCAGGCCGGCTGGCAGCGCACGGTGCAGCAAAACACGCCCGACAGCCGCACCGCCAGCGCCAGCACGCGCGTGGGATTCGACGCGCAATGGGAGATCGACCTGTTCGGCCGCCTGGCGCACATGAGCCGTTCGGCGCAGGCGCGCGCCGATGCGGCGCAGGCGGACTTGCGGCAAGTGCGGCTGACGATCGCCGCCGAGGTGGCGCGCAATTATTACGAGGCGCTGGGCTACCAGCAAAACCTGGCGCTGACGCAGGCGCAGGTGCAAAGCTGGCGCGACACGGTGGCATTGATCGACGCGCGCATCCGTGCCGGCAGCGGCTTGCCGGAAGAACGCCACAACGCACTGGCCAACCTGGCGCGCAGCGAGGCGGCATTGCCACCGTTGCAGGCGGGCCTGCGCCAGGCGCAGTACCGGCTCGATGTGCTGAGCGGGCAAGTGCCTGGCGCCATCGCGCTGGCCACCAAGCCCCAGCAACAGGCGCCGCTGGCGGGCCAGCTGCCCCTCGGCGACGTGAATCAGCTGATCAAGCAGCGGCCCGACGTGGTGCGCGCCGAGCGCCTGCTGGCCGCCTCCAGCGAAGACGTGGGTGCCGCCACGGCCGACCTGTATCCGCGCCTCAGTCTCGGCGGCTTTCTGGGCTTCTTCGCACTGCGCGGCAGCGGCGTGTTCGACGGCGGCGCGCGCGCCTTTGAGGTGGCACCCTCCGTCAGCTATCCGGCCTTCCGCCTGGGCAGCGTCAGGGCACGCTTGCGCGGCACGCAGGCCGAGGCGCAGGGCGCGCTGGCACGCTATGAACACACGATGTTATTGGCGCAGGAAGACGTGGAAAACGCCGTCACGCAGCTGGCGGAAAACCAGACGCGATTGGCCTCCCTGCTGGAATCGGCGCGCCACGGCAACGCGGCCCTCGGCATCGCCAGCACGCGCTATGCGGGCGGTGCCGGCAGCTATCAGGCCGTGCTGGAAAACCAGCGCGCCTTGTACGATATCCGGCGCGAAGCGCTGCTGGCGGAGACGGCGTCCTACATCGATGCGATTGCCCTGTACAAGGCGCTGGGATGGGGGCAAACTATGTAGCATTTTTCGATCAGGAGGAAATCCGATGTTCACGCAAGGCAGCTGGCTCAATCCACCGGAAAACTGGTCCGCCGACGCCGCGCAGCTGCGCGTGACGACGGATGCGAACACGGATTTCTGGCGCAAGACCTCGTATGGTTTTATCCGCGACAGCGGCCACTTTTTCGGCACGGAAGTCGACGGCGATTTCACGGTGCAGCTGCACGTGGCCGCGCAGTACGCGGCGCTGTACGACCAGGCCGGCATGATGGTGCGCATCGACGAGCAACACTGGATCAAATGCGGCGTCGAATTTTCCGACGGCCAGCTGCTGTTGAGCACCGTGCTGACGGTGGACAAATCGGATTGGGCCGTCAGCATCGCGCCCGCCATGCCGGACGGTTTCTGGCTGCGCGTGACGGTGGAAAAGGGCGTCATCCGCGTGCAGTATTCGACCGATGGCAAGCTGTGGCCGCTGCTGCGCCTGGCGCCGTTTCCCGAGACCAGCCACTACCGCGTGGGGCCCATGTGCTGCACGCCGGAACGCGGTGGCCTGGAAGTGGTTTTTTCGCAGTTTTCCACCGGTCCTGCGCTGCAAAAAGCGTTGCATGATTTAAGCTGATTTTCCAGCATAAAATCACGGCTGTTTATTCGTGCTGGTTGAGCGAGCGGTGCACGTCTTTCGACTCGTTGCGCCCCGGCCTGTCATCGGCCAGCTTGCCCGCTTCGCTGTGCGGCTGCTGGGCCACGCCCTTGACGTGGTCGCGGTGTTCCGGCTGTCCCAGGCCAGGCAGGTTTTCCTGCTCCACGGCATCGGGCGGGCTCTGTGGCGTAATCACATTGTTCGCCCAGTGGCCGCTGGCGACATTGCCGCTGGCGGGCTTGCCGCCGCCCTGGTTGGCATAGGCGTCGCCATCCGCTTGCGCGGCAGCGGTCTTGTCCATGCCGCTATTGCGGGCCTGGTCTGCGGGCTTCGAGGGGGTATCGTTCATCGCTCTTCTCCTGCCAATAGTCGATAAAATCCCATCTTGAACCGATAATTCCTACTGCGCATCCAGCGCACGGCTAGTCTTCCTGTAGGAAAATGCCGCGCGCGGTGCTGCTTTACGCGGCCGCCGGCGCCACCCATGTCTCGTGCAAATGGCGCCACAGCAGGGTGCCGCTGGCCGCTTTTTCATACACGACGGTGGACCAGCGCTCGGTGTTTTCCGCGCCGGGCAGCGACTGGAATTCGCGGTAGGACACGGTGGCGCCGGCCGCACTTTCCTGTATCAGAACGAGATCCGAAATGCGCATCTGCAAGCCAGGACGGCTGGCGCCGGCGGCGCGGAAAAACGCCGCCAGGCCCGCGCCATCGAGCTGCTTGCCACCGGGCGCCACCATCGTGAAATCAGGCGAGAAACGCGCGAGCAAATCAGCGCAATGTTCGGGCGCCGCGGCTGCGCCGGAAAGCCATTCGCGGATCAGCACATGCGTGGATAAAACGTCGTCAAAATAAAGATTTGTAGCATTCATTTTTTGCTTGCTCCATGGTGATGTAAAAGGTCGAGAACGGCGCGGTTGTCGATGCGCAGGCACAGCGCCAAAGGCAGCACGCACGCGCTGGCGGCCAAGGCAAAGCACCAGTGAAACACCTGCGCCGCGCGCGCATGCAGGGCAGGGTCGTCCAGCGATGCGATACCGTGCGCCGCCAGCAAGCCATTGAGCAGTACGCTGAGCAGCGCCACGCCCAGGCAAAAGCCCAGCTGGCGGTTGATATTCCACACGGCGCTGGCCTGGCTCAGCTGCGCGTCCGGCGTGCGCAAAAACGCCGTGCTTTGCGCCGTGCTGCTGCACAAGCCGCCGCCAAAACCCATCACGGCATACGCGCCGGCCAGCCAGAATAACTGGCCCGCCGAGTCCACCCGCAGCAGCATCAGCATGCCCGCCGCCTGCAGCAGGGCGCCCGCGATGAACAGCGGCCGCGGCCCCACGCGGCGGTAGCTTTTACCGGTGAGCGAAATGGCCGCAAACGAGGCCAGCGCCCACGGCAGCATCAAGGCGCCCGCCGTCGATGCCGGCATGCCCAGCACGCCCTGCAGATACAGCATGGCCAGCAGGCTCACGCCCATGAAGACACCCGGCACCAGCAGATACATCAGCATGGCAATGCGCAGCAGCGGCTCGGCGGCCAGGCGCAGGTTGAGCAGCGGCGTCGACTTGCGCAGCGCGCCGCGCACGTAGGCCCACGCGCAGGCGGCGCCCAGCGCCAGCACGCCGGCGCCGGTCAGCAACTCGCCCGGCGTACCGAGCATGGTCAAGCCCAGCAGCAGCAGCAACACCGCCGTGCTGCCCGCCAGCAGGCCGCCCACGTCGAGACGGGGCACGGCCGCGCGCGGCGGATCGGGACGCAGCCAGCAGGCGGCCAGCAGCAGCGCCAGCGCGGCGAACGGCACGTTCAAATAGAAAATCGCCCGCCACGACAGGCTGTCGACGATCACGCCACACAGGGCGGGCGACAGGGCGGGCGCCAGCAAGCCCACCAGCATGATGACGGAGGACAGGCCGGGGCGCTCCGCAGGTTGATATAGCTGGTAGGTCATGCTTTGCCCCAGCGGAATGAGCAGGCCGCCACCGAGGCCCTGCACGCAGCGCCAGGCGATCAGCGCCTCAATCGAGGGCGCCAGGCCGGCGCCGATGCTCGCGCATAAAAAAGTTAGCAACGATGCCATGAACACGGTTTTGCTGCCATAATAGGCAGCCAGCCAGGCGCTGGCCGGGATGACGATGGTCAGGCCGAGGATGTAGGCGGTGCTGATCCAGGCCAGCTGCGCCACCGAGGCGTGCAGGGCATGGCCGATGTCGGGGTAGGCGACGCTGGTGATGAACATGTTGATCAGGTCGACGAAAAACCCCAGCAGATAGATGGCCGCCACTTTTTTGCGATAGTCCATGGTGCTCCAAATGGCAAACGGCCAGCTTAAGCGCCCATCGTCATTTGCGTAACGGGCCAGCGCCGATTATACTGTCAAACCTATTTTGACAAAGCCCCGCAACCCGCATCTCTTCTTATTTATGATCAGTCTTGACCGCCTGGGTATTTTCATTGCCATCGTCGATGCCGGTTCGCTGACGGCCGCCGCCGCCGTGCTGGGCCAGAGCAAGGCCGTCGTCAGTTTTAATTTGAAACAGCTGGAGGCGGAGCTGGGCGTGTCGCTGCTCACGCGCAGCACGCGCAGCCTGGCGCTGACGGACGTGGGGCGGCGCTTTTACGAGGATTGCCAGCGCGTGCTGAGCGAAGCGCACGGCGCCATCGAGACGGCGCGCCAGGGCCAGCAAGGCTTGCGCGGCACCCTGCGCCTGACCACCACCGTCGAATATGGCAGCCGCACGGTGATTCCCGCACTGATCGCCTTCGCCGCCGCCCACCCGCAGCTGCAGATCCAGCATTCGTCTTCATCGTCGCACGAAGACCTGATCTCGGGCCGCTATGACCTGGCCATCCGCATGGGTTCCCTCAACGATTCGAGTTACCGCGCCGCGCTGATCGAGCCGTACGCGATCTGGCCCGTCGCCTCGCCCGCCTACCTGGCCAGCCGGCCCGGCACGAAGATCGCCACCTTGGACGACTTGCAGCGCGCGCGCTGGCTGGCGCACAGCCGCCTGGCCTCGCCCCTGCGCTGGGACGTGCAGACACCCGACGGCCCCGCCGCCTTCGCCGTGCAGGACGACGCCGCCATCCATTCCGACTCCGCCTCGGCGCTGCTGGGCTTTGCCCTGGGCGGCTGCGGCGTGGCCCTGCTGCCGCAGTGGCTGGTGGAAGGGGAGGTGCGCGCGGGACGCCTGCGCCGCCTGCTGCCCGACGTCGTCTTCCCGGAACAGGGCGTGTATGCCGTGTATCCGAACACCCAGCATATCGCGGAAAAAGTGCGCGCCTTTATCGACTTCTTGCGCGCGTTCGTGAGTGCGCCGGACTGAGATTTCACTTCGTCAATATTTGATCACTGCAACGATTTCCAAGGGGCAAACGGGCGCCCCTTTCGGTTTTCACGGCCTACACTGGAAGGACGTTGTTCATCGAATGGAGACCATCATGGCACATACATTGGCAGCAGTTTTCGCCGTGCGCGACATGGCCGAGCGCGCCCGGCACGACCTGATCACGGCGGGATTTCCCAGCGCCAACATCCGCCTGCACGATGCGGGCAGCGACGAATTTTCCGCCACGGAAAATATCCGCCGCGACGACAGCGACAGCCTGCTCGACAACATCAAGCATTTCTTTACGGACCTGTTCGGCAGCCACGCCGACCGCCACATCTATGCGGAAGCCGTGCGGCGCGGGCATGTCGTGCTGACGCTGGAGGGAGCGAGCGACGCCGATATCCAGCGCGCCACCGACCTCGTCGAGCGCTACGCGCCGCTCGACATCGATGCGCACGCCGACCACTGGCGCGCCGGCGGCTGGCAAGGCGCGCCGCAAAACGACAGCGCGATGCGCCAGGGCGCCAGCATGCAGTCCGGCGCGCCATCGCAGCAAGGCACGTCCGCCGGCTATATGAACGAGGCGCCAGGGTCGCAGCAGTTTGCCAGCGACATGGCATCGCCGCCGCGGTCCGGCGCGGGCGCCAACGTGCGCCGCTATCCCGGCGCCGACAACCTGCCCGGCACCAGCTACGACGACGAGCAGTACTACCGCAGCCACTGGAGCGCCACCTATGTCGCCACCGGCGCGCGCTTCGAGGACTACGATCCTGCCTACCGCTATGGCCATTCCATGGCCAACAGCGACAGCTACCGGGGCCGCCCATGGGACGAGGTGGAAGCGGACCTGCGTTCCACGTGGGAGCACACGTATCCCCAGTCGGCGTGGGAGAACTTCAAGGCGGCCATCAAGCATGGCTGGGAACGCGTGACGTCCTGACGCGCTGAGGGGTTTGCGCCCCTCAGCGCCCCTCGTGCGTGAGCTTGAGGAAGTGGTTCAGGATGTGGAAGTGGTCTTCGAAGAATTGCTCTTCCATGGCCGGCAGCGACGCCACGGGCACCCACTGCGCCAGCGCCGCGTCGTCGGCCGCCGTCACGGCTGGCAGCTGGCGCGTCTTCAGGTCGAAATAATGCGCATGCGTGATGGTGCGCCCGCGCTGGCTGCGGTCCGGGTGGTCGAACACGGCCACGCCCACCAGCGCCTCGACAAGGGTGGGCGCCAGCACGCCCAGCTGGGTTTCTTCCGCCAGCTCGCGCAGCGCCCCCTGCAGCAGCCGTTCGCGCGGCTCCAGGAAGCCGCCCGGCAAGGCCCACAGGCCCTTGCCCGGATAGCCGCCACGGCGCACGAGCAGCACGTGGCCGCCCGTCTGCACCAGCGCATCGACGGTCGTGAAGATGGGCGCATACGGCGCCACTTTCCAGCGCGCCTTGTAGGCCTCAATGGCGCGGTATTCCTGCACCAGCGGCGCGTACCACGGCAGCAAGGTCCACGCTTTCAGATATTGGCCGATGGCCGCCGGCAACAGCTGCGCCACGGCGCTCAGCGACACGTCGACGTCTTCCGCCTCGAACAGCACGTTGCGGATGGCCGTCGCGCCTATCGGTGCGCCAGGATCGATCTCGAGATTGAGCAGCTGCCAGTGCGGGAAGTGGTGCAGATAATAGCTGGTGGCGTCCTTGAAGCAGGCCACCAGGGCGATGCGCTGCGCCGCAGGCACGGCGCCCGCCACGGCGCGCCGCACGGCGTCGGCCCACAGGCCATCGTCGTAGTAATCGCGCACGGCCACGTAATGCACGCGCGCGCGCTGATCCTCGGGCAGGGTGGCGGCGATCATGGCGGCCCGCTCCTGCCACGTAAACGGGTTTTTAGGACTGCGCGCATGGAAGGCGGAACCGAGCACCACCACCACCTGGGCAGCGGTCGCCAGCGCCTTCTGCAGCAAGCCGGCATGGCCATTGTGAAAAGGCTGGAAACGGCCGATCAGAATGGCCGCGTCGGCGCAATAGGATAAGGTCATGCGTCGTCTCCGGTCGGGTAGTGGGCGGCGATCGGCAATTGGCGGCCGCTGCCAAAGGCGCGCGAACGCACGCGGATGATCGGCGCCGCCTGGCGCCGTTTGTATTCGTTGCGGGCGACCATGCCGAGGATGCGCGTCACGAGCGCGCGCCCCTCGTCCGTCTCGCGCAGCTGGTTGACCAGGGTCAACGCCTGCGCGCTTTCGGCCGCCGGCAAACGCCGTCCCTCGATATGCCACTTTAAAATTTCATCGAGCACCGGGTATGGCGGCAAGCTGTCGGTGTCGCGCTGGCCCGGCGCCAGCTCCGCCGACGGCGGTTTCTCCAGCACGGCCACAGGAATCAGTTCGCGCCCGGCGCTGGCGTTGAGGTGGCGCGACAGGGCGAAGACCTCCGTTTTATACAGGTCGCCGATCAAGCCCAGGCCCCCGTTCGTGTCGCCGTACAGGGTGCAGTAGCCAACCGAGATTTCGCTCTTGTTGCCGGTGGTGAGCAGCAGGGCGCCGAACGCGTTCGAGTATTCCATCAATATCGTGCCGCGCACCCGCGCCTGCAGGTTTTCCAGCGGCAGTCCCTGCAGCTTGCCGTCGAAGGCCGCCGCGTAGCCGGCTTCATACTGCGCCACGATGTCGCGGATCGGGTGCGTGGTCAGGGCGATGCCCAGGTTGGCGCACAGGGCGACGGAATCGGTGACGGAGCCGGCGCTGGAAAACACGGACGGCATGGTGATCGCCACCACGTTGTCCGCGCCGAGCGCTTCGACGGCCAGCGCCAGGGTCAGTGCCGAATCGATGCCGCCCGAGCAGCCGACAACGACTTGCGTAAAACGGCAGCGGCGCGCGTAGTCGCGCAAGCCGAGTACGATCTGGCGCCGCGCAAATTCGACGGCGGGGATGCCGTCCGGGTCCGGCACGGGAAACGCCGCGCCGTCCTTCTGCGCGAAACGCCCATCGGCAAAACGCAGCAATTGAAAATCCTCGACGAAGCGGGCCGCCTCGAATTGCACGCCGACGCCCGGCGAGATGGCGAACGAGGCGCCGTCGAACACGAGCTGATCCTGGCCGCCCACCTGGTTGACGAACAGCAGGGGCAGATTCACGCGCTGGCAGGCGGCGCCAAACACGGCGTGGCGCTGCGCGCGCTTGCCGATGTCGGACGGGCTGGCGTTGATGCTGACGATGAGATCGGGCCGCGCCGCATGCAAGGTTTCAAACGGGTTGACGGCGTAGGTGCGGCCGTCGTCGTTCCAGCCATCCTCGCAAATCATGAAACCGACCTTGCAGCCGGCGATATCGAGGGTGCAGGCACCTGGCGGGCCCGGCTCGAAATGGCGGCCCTCGTCGAAGATGCCGTAGGTCGGCAGCAGCTGCTTGTAGTATTCGGCGACGATGCGCCCGTCGCGGATGGCCAGCAAGGCGTTGTACAGGGGCTTGCCGACGCCGGGGTTGGGCCGCGCCGTGCCGATGACGGTGACCAGCGCCGGCCAGCGCGTGGACGCTTCCAGCAGCTTGTTCAGCGCCTGCTGCAGGCCGCGCAGGAAGGCGGCATCTTCGAACAGGTCGCCCGGGTAGTACGCGCACAGCGACAGTTCGGGGCACACGAGCAAGTCGGCGCCATCGCTGCTGGCGCGGGCCATGCGCGCGGTGATGGCGGCGACATTGGCGTCGAAGTCGCCCACGGTGGGATTCATCTGGGCGAGGGCGATGGTCAGCATGGTGATCCTTCAATTGGTTCCGCTTGAAACCACTATCCTGCCTGAAAAGTTTTCTGAGCGTACTGATGCAATCGTGCAAGCCTGCCAGTCGCTGCGCTACAAGGTCTTGCGCCAGGCCCGCAAGCGCGTGCGCGCATTCGCATACGGCGACGCCGTATTGAACTGGATCATGCGCCCCATCGTGTAATGCGTGTACCAGGGCTGGCCATACAATTGCGCATCGTCATGCGCATCGATCAGCGCCAGCAGCTGGTCTTTCGCCTGTTCCAGGCGCTGCAGCAAGTCGTCCATGCCCAGTTCAGCATAGTCGGCATAAAAGCGCTGCGCCAGTTTTCCCAGAGCGTTCCACGTGAAACCTTCGGCGGGAAAGGCGATATCCTCGATGCGATTGCCGTCGCGCAGCTGGGCGTGCCAGTGCAAGACCAGCTCGTTCCAGCCCACCAGATAGGCAAGCAGATCACACACGCTCATGCGCGTGCCTTTCACTTGCCCCTCCAGCACGGGATCGCGCGCCAAGGCCGGCGGCACGCGTGCCAGCTCCTGCATCAGCTTGGCGTACGTGCTGTTGATGGCGTCGACCAGTTCCTGCTTGCTGTTCGGAATCGCCATCATGCCGCCTTCACGACAGGCAAGCCGGCCGCCTGCCAGGCGTCGTAGCCGCTGCCCAAACGGCGCGCCTGCAAGCCGTGCTGGCGCAGGGCCGCCACGGCTTGCACGGACAGCACGCAGTACGGGCCGCGGCAGTAGGCGGCGATCTCCGCGTTCGCGGGCAATTCGCCCAGGCGGCGCTGCAAGTCGTCAAACGGAATATTGATCGCGCCGGGCAAGTGACCGGCGGCAAATTCCTGCGCGGGCCGCACGTCGAGCACGGTGATGCTGGCTTCCTGCATGCGTTCCCGCAGTTCGTCGCCCGTGATCGCTTCCACATGGTCGCCCCGGCCCAGCGCCTGCAGCTCGCTGCGCTGGTGCTGCGCATACACGTCCAGCGCAGCGAGCAACTGCATGACAGGGCCGTTGCCGAGCCGGTACAGCACCCGCTTGCCGTCGCGCCGCGCCTGCACGAAACCGGCGCGCCGCAACTGTTGCAAATGCTGCGAGGTATTCGCCACGGACAAGCCTGTCAACTCCACCAGCTGCTCCACCGCATACTCGCCGTGCGCGATCTGCTCGAGCAGGCGCAAGCGCGGCGCGCTGCCTAAAATATGGGCAAACCCGGCAGAACCGGCAAGCAATTCAATATCGGCATTTTTCATTGACACGATGCTAGCACCCTTATAACATTCAAGCAATTAATTGAATGTTATAAGGGAGACACGATGCAAATACTCTGGCTCGATGCCCTGGCGATCGGCGTGGGCGCGACGGCGGTGATGGACGTGTGGGCGGTGGCGTTAAAACGTTTCTGGTGCATACCCTCACTGAACTTGGCGATGGTGGGGCGCTGGCTCGGCCATCTTCCGCGCGGTACCTTCACCCACGTCAACATCGCCCAGGCGGCGCCCGTGCGCGATGAAGCCATCCTGGGCTGGACGGCCCATTACGCCATCGGCGTGCTGTTTGCGGCCGTGCTGCTGGCGCTGGTGGGACGGGAGTGGGTGCAAGGGCCGACGTTCGCGCCGGCCTTGCTGGCGGGCCTGGTGAGCGTGGCCGCGCCGTTTTGCATCTTGCAGCCGGGCATGGGCGCCGGCCTGGCCGCCAGCAAAACGCCGCATCCGGCGGCCGCCCGCCTGCGCAGCCTGATGGCGCACACGGCGTTCGGCATCGGCCTGTACCTGGCGGCCCTGCTGTGGTCGACCGTGCGCTGACTTGTGCCGACTAGCTCGTCAGCGGCGGCACGGGCGCCGGTGCCGGTGCGGCGGCCACCGCTGACATGGCCGGCGCCTCGGGCTGCGCCGGCAAGGTGCTCAGCACCATCGTGCTGGGCTTGGCGATCGCGATGTGCGCATCGTCCAGGCGCTTGAGCAGTTCGAACAGCAGCGCGCTGCGGATGCCCGATGTCAGGCGCGGCGACGAGGCAAAGCCGGTGGCGTTGAACAACAACAGGCCATTGTCGATGCCATCGAGCTGTACGCTGGGCGCCGGCGTATCGAGCACGTCGGGATTGTCGACAAAGACGGACAGGATCAGCGCGCGCGCCTCCTGCGCATCCGTGCCCAGCGGCAGCGGCAGCTTGACTTGCACCAGGCCCAGCGGATTGGCCAGCGTGACATTGCGCACCGTCTTGGTAATGAATTCCGAGTTCGGCACGATCACTGTCGAACGGTCGCTCAGCTGAATTTCCGTGGCGCGCACATTGATGCGGCGGATATCGCCCTCCACGCCGCCGAGCGAGACCCAGTCGCCCACTTTCACAGGGCGCTCGGCCAGCAGGATCAAGCCGGAAACGAAGTTCTGCACCACCGCCTGCAAGCCGAAACCGATACCCACCGACAAGGCCGACGCCACCCAGGCGATGCGTTCCAGGCCGATGCCGGCCGCCGACAGGGCCAGCGCCACGGCCAGCACGCCGCCGATGTAGCCGAACAGGGTGATGAACGACACTTGCATGCCCGTATCGAGATTGGTGGTCGGCAAATAACTGTTTTGCAGCCAGCGCTTGAACAGGCCCAGCGCGATAAAGCCGACGACCAGCACCAGCAGCGCCTGGATCATGGCGGCCGGGCGGATCGCCACCTCGCCGATGGCCAGGCCATCCTGCAGCTTGCCCACGCGCTGGAACAGCTCGCCCGGACCTTCGCCAAACGGCGCCAGCAGCAGCATCAGGGCCAGCAGCACGACGATGGCGCGGCCGATGCCCGACAGCAGCACGGCCGCCTGGTCGCGCGCCTTGGGCGTGGCCAGCACAGGATGGGCGGCGTCCGGCGGCGGCGGGGTCGAGGCCAGCAGCATGCAGATATCGTCGACCAGCACCGTCAGCAGATAGGTGCTGCACAGCACCACGATGACCCAGGCGATTTGCTTGGCAATAAAACTGCCGAACGCCACATAGCCGACCAGCAAGCTAATGACGCTCGATGCCAGCGCCAGCCACAGCAGCACCGTGACGCAGCGCAGCCACAGCGGCGTGACCAGGGTGGCGGGATCGGCCTCGCGCAACTGGCGCCAGCAGCGCTCGGCGCGCATCAGGCCATAGGCGATGGTCGTGCTCATCACCAGGGCGACGATGCAGTTGACGGCCACGGCCGTCGACAAACCCGCATTGATGACGATGGTGACCCGTTCCGTGGCCCACACGAGCACGACGATGAAGGAAAACATCGATGGAAAATTGCGCATGCGGTGCGCCAGCGCATCGGGCAGGGGCAGCAAGCGCCACGATACACGGCGCGGCGACAGCAGCGCGTGGCCGAGCCCTGCCGTAAAGCCGGCAAAACAGATGATGCCGATCAAGCTGCTGAGGAAAGTCGAGGTTTTTTCGGACAGACCGCCATCCCAGCGCAGCCCCATGGCCAGCAATTCGGCCACCAGGCCCGGCGTGGCCGCCGCCAGCACCAGCACGGCCAGCGCATGCAGCGAACGGCGCAAACGGCCATGCGGCACGCGCGTGGCCGTGATCACCAGCAGATAGCGCGAAGCCCAGACGCTGGCGCCGAACACGGCCACGATGCCGGCCAGCAAGCCACCCCAGGCCGACCACGGCGTGGCGCTTGCCGCGTTCGTCAATTCCCCCTCCAGCGCCCGCAGGCGCTGCAGATTTTGCGGCAATTCCGCATGCAGTTGCTTCCAGAACGAGCCGGCCAGTATCGACGCCGTGCGTTCACCCAGGCGCGCCTGCAACTGCGCGCGGCGCACCGTCGACACTTGCTCCGACGCCTGCGTCGCTTCCACGGCCAGCAAGCGCGCCAATTTCACCTGCGCATCGAGCGCGCTGCTGGTGCGGTCCAGCTGGCTGCGCTGGGCCGCCACGTCGGGGGCGTCTTTCGTGCCCGCCACCGGCTTGCCCAGCTCGGCCAGCCGCGCCTGCACGCTCGACAGCGTGGGCACGAGCGCATCGGCCACCTTGTCGGCCTCGGCGCTGGCCGCCAGCGCATCGGCGCGCATCTGCGACAGGGTCGCGTCATCGAGTTCCGCCTCGCCATCGAGCGCCTTCTGGATGGTTGTAATCTGCTTGCGCAAGCCATCGAGGCGCTGGTCGGCCGTGGCGGCGTCATCGACGGGTTGCGCCCAGGCGGCAGGTGTGGATAAGGAACAAGCCAGGAGCAGGCTCAATAGCAGCGGCAGCAGCCAGCCGCGCCGGCGCGCGGACAAACAGTGGGGGGTACGGAATGAAATCATGCGGTCCTATGGGCCAGGTGAGACAAGTGGTATCAAGACGGCATCGCACCGGCGTGCGCGGCTGTGAAATGCCTCTGCAGGGGGCCGGAAACGACGGGTAGTACGGGAGTTGCTGAACTGTACGGCAAACATCGACAGACTAGCGCACTCCTGCGATCGCTGACGGATATTTTCGTGCGGCAAGAGCAAGCCCGTGCCAGCCAGCGGCCGCAGGGCGCCATTTCCATCCCGTATCATGCCCGTCCGGCGGCCCGCAAAAGCGGCGGCCAGGGGACCGCAATGGTCTTGATGTTTACAAAAAATTTCCACAAGACAACATATCAGCTTCTTGTTAAAATATTAAATTATTCTCTATATCAACGCGAGCACCCATGACATTGCCTTTGAATCAAGCCGCGCAGCATTTACGAGCCGCCATTCGTGAGGCCACCGCAGGCCTGGTCGATCGCGAACAACTGGCCGAACTGATGATCCTGGCGGCCGTGGCAAGGGAACATTTGCTGGTGATTGGTCCCCCCGGCACGGCGAAGAGCGCTGTGGTACGGCGCGTGGCGCAGAGCCTTGGCGGACAGTATTTCGAATATCTGCTGGGCCGTTTCACGGAGCCATCCGAGCTGTTCGGCCCCGTCAACCTGAGCAAACTGCGCGTGGGCCAGGTGGAAACCGATATCGCCGGCATGCTGCCTGAAGCGGAAATCGCCTTCCTCGACGAAGTTTTCCTTGGCTCGACCGCCATCCTCAATACCTTGCTGGGACTGCTGAACGAACGCCAGTTCCGGCGCGGCCATACGCGCATTGAGTGCCCGCTGCGGGTCTGTGTCGGCGCCGCCAACGCGCTACCCGAGGATGAGGGCCTGGCAGCGTTCGCCGACCGCTTCCTGCTACACGTGTTTGTCGAGCCGGTGCCCGACAACCGTCTGGAGGATCTGCTGGCAGGCGGTTGGGCTGCCGGCCAGCACCAGGTGACGGCCATGCTCGACCTGTCCAGCCTCGACGTGCTGAACCAGGCCGTGCCGCAGGTCGACATGGAGGGCGTGCGGCTGGCGCTGGCACAGGCGATCCGCCTGCTGCGCCAGGCCCAGGTACAACTGTCGGACCGCCGCATCGTCAAGGCCCAGCAGCTGATCGCGGCGGCGGCCGTGCTGGCCGGCCGCAAGGCGGCCACCCGCGCCGACCTGTGGCCGCTGCTGTACGTGATACCGACGGCGGCAGGCCAGCTCAGCGCGCGCGAAATCCTGCGCGAACTGCTGGCGGAAGCCAGCCATCCACTGCTGCACGCGGTGGTCGAGCAGGCCGCCCAGCAGCCGATGGCGCGGCTGGCGCGCCTGGCCGAAAGCGCCGACCTGCTATTGGCGAACAGCGGCGCTGGTGATACCCGCCCGCGCATCGAAGCGCTGCTGCGCGAAATCGACGCCAACTTTGATGCCGCGCAACTACCCGAGCAACTGGCGCAGCGCCGCCAGCAGTTGATCGCCGCGGCGAGCACAGTCTGATGCCGGTGATGGCATGGCAAACGCGCGTCACCGCGCTGGCGCCGGCCGGCATGGTGGCGCCAGCGACGCTGGCCCCCGTGCTGCTGGCGCGCCTGCGCACCTGCACTGCCAGCCAGTTGCTGGCCTTGTCGGTGGTGGCGACGCGTGACCTGATGGTGCTGCTGGGCGCGAACGATGCATTGCCATGGGTGGACGGCGCGCGCTACTGCGCCCCGCATCCGCAAGCCCCGAATCTGTGGACGCCCACGCATCTGGAGCCGGCGCTGCCGGCAGACCTGGTGCAAACCAATCTGATCGAACGGGCCGGCAGCAGCCCGGTACTGCTGTGGCCCGCGCCGGAGCTGCTGCTCCCGCTGGCTGCGGCCCAGACACTGACACCATCCTTGCTGGACTGGCTGGCCCAGGAGTTGGCATGACCTCGCTGCCAACCGCACTCGAGCCGTGGGCACCATGGCTCACGCTGTTTCCGCCCGACCTGGCGCCCGCCGTCGGCGCACTGCTGCTGCGCCTGCATCCGCTGGTCGGCAAACTCAGTACCGCCACCCTGGAGCGCGGTGCCGATCCGGCCGGTATCGGCAACATCGTGCGGCGCGGCCAGTACGAGCGCCTGCTGATGACGCAATGGGTGTATGCCGATGCCGAGCCGGATGAATTCCTGCGCCGCGCCGCCAGTGGCGAGCTGCTGTTCAACGGCCCCGAGCCGGCGGTACACCAGCGCTCGCTGCACAGCGTGGTGCTGTTCGACGCGGGGCCATCCCAGCTGGGCGAGCCGCGTCTCGCACATTTGGCGCTGTTCATCCTGCTGGCGCGCCGCGCGCAGCAGGCTGGCGCCCGGTTCAGCTGGGGCATCTGGCAGCTGCCCGGTATCCTGTCCGAAGACACGGAAAAAGAAGGCTTGCGCAAGCTGATCCAGTCGCGCACCCTGCACGCAGCGCCCGCCAACGCGCGCGAGCAGTGGCAAACCAGGCTTGGCGGCGACCTGGCCGACTGCTGGCTGATCGGCGTTGCCGGCGAGGCGCCCAGGCAGGCGCGTGAGCGGGTGGCGATTCGCCGCGCCCTCTGCGGCAACCATCTGAATGTCAGCCTGCGGCAGCGGCATGACTACCGCACGGTGCAACTGGAATTGCCCGACGCGCCGACAGGCGTGCGCCTGCTGCGAAAACCGTTTGCGCCGCGCGCGCCAGCGGGCGTGATCCATCACCACGGCCACCAGCCGTCACGCGCACAGGCGCCGCGCTTCGCCAGCGGCG
Organism: Janthinobacterium aestuarii; assembly: GCF_046113285.1. Taxonomy (NCBI): domain Bacteria; kingdom Pseudomonadati; phylum Pseudomonadota; class Betaproteobacteria; order Burkholderiales; family Oxalobacteraceae; genus Janthinobacterium; species Janthinobacterium aestuarii. The sequence goes on along the minus strand of NZ_CP142524.1, from coordinate 2,338 downwards.
GCAATCTCGTGTGCGCGCCGCAACTCAATGGCGGCGCCATCGTCTATCACGTGCCCCAGTCGGCGTCCGTCAAACCCGGCAAGCCGCGCATCATCTCCGCGCCGAAGCATGGCGCCATCCTGGCAGCCGGCGTGTTCAAGCCGGCGCTGTCCTGTATTACCTCGGCCGGCGGCACGCTGGGTTTTCACAACTTTCCCGGTCCCCTGTTTTCCAGCAAACCGATCATGTGCGACCGGCCGCCGCTGGAACAATTCCATGCGCCGCCCGGCATGGGACGATGGTTGCAGACGTTCTATCTGCTGGCCAACCACAACGTCAATTGCTACGAACATGTCGTTGTACTCGATACCAAAAGACGGCTGGTTTGCTGGCAGGCGGCTCCGGCGGCATCGCACAAGGTGGCGTCCACGGTTTCCTTCCGGGCTGTGCTCGACAATGTGATCGGCGCTGACCAGCTGGGCGACTCGCTGTATATCGGCTGCGCCGATGGCGACGGCGTGCAGCTGTATCACTGGCATCGCCAGAATGCGACCCCGTACAAGATGCAACGGATCGCGCAACAAGGCAGCAGGCTGCTGCATGGCGCCTTGAAAGGCGAGCACGCCGGGCACAGCGGCAACCTGCTGGCGCTCAAAACCGGCCCGAGCCGCTGGTGGGTCGGCAGCCACGCCATGGGCGAAGCGATGGACATCGACGACAACGCCGCCGTGCTGGGCGTGGCCATCAGCGAAAAACACCCCAAGCCCGGCCTGGTGGTGCTGCATCCGGGCCGCTACCGCATCGAATTGCGGGTCGGCCATCTGCGCTACACGCTGGCCACGTCACCCGAAGCGATACAGCAAGCCAGCATGGATCCTGCCAGCGCGCGCATCGCCTGGATCACGGCCAAGAGCAGCACCCTCGTCGTGCGCCATATCGATGACGAGCAGCCGCTGTTGCAAATTTCCTGCGATCGAGACATTGATGAGTCATAAGATACGCCGCCCCCTGCATGACGGCATGCAGCTGGTGCATGCGCTGTGGTTCGACCTGGCCCTGCTGGGCGAGGCCGAGGTGCGCCGCCGCGTGCTGCGGCACTGGGCGCCGGGCGCGCGACTGCACCGGGTGCACGATGGTTTCCTGTTGTTGCTGGCGACGCCGCGCTACGGCCAGTGCGCCGCGCTGGACGGCTTGCCGCTGTGCGAACAGGCGGGCATCCTCAGCAGCGCGCCACTGGCGGCGGACGAACGGGCGGTCACGCCTCCGTCCGGCATCTGGCTGGTGCGCGCGGCGCAGGCGCAGCTGATCAGCCTTGCGGCGGCGCCGCGTATCGACCCGGCCGCCTGGCTCGATCTGCGCGCGATTCCCCTGCATGCGCCATTGCGCCCGCCGCCAGCCGCTGCGGCTGCGGCAACTGCGGCCTTGCTGGAAACGCTGCCCGTGCGCGACATCTTCGCAGGCGCGCTGGCACCGCCCAGCGACAAACGCGAAGCGTTTCTACGCCAGATGGACAAGGCGCAGCACGGCGCCAAGGCCATGCGGCGCGGCGCCGGCATCGCGCTGGCGGTGACGGGCGTGGCGGCCGTCCTGCTGGGCGCCATACCGCTGGGCTTGATCAAGCTGTTCGGCGGCGGCAAGCAGGCCGCATCCGCGCAGGCGGACAGCGGCCGGCAACAGCGACCGCCATCGGCGCTGCAGCAGCGCCTGGCCGCGCTGGCGACCCGGCTGGCGATCACGACGCGCGCCTCCACGGTGATCGGCTGGCGCCAGGCCGCTTATCTGCGCAAGATGATGCAGCTGCTGGAACAGGGCGACATGAAAGAAGCCCTGCGCCATGCGATCCCGCTCGACACCCTGTCGCCAGCGCGCCGTCCCGCCTTCGGCACGCCGCGCCCGCGCACCAGCCTGGAAATTTCCGGCCCCGGCCAGGCGAGCAGCTCGATCAGCCTCGGCGGCGAGCTGGAGCAATACTTGCGCGCGACCTACCGCGCCACCTTTGAGCGGCTCGATCGTGAAGGCAAGATCGACGAAGCCACCTACGTGCTGGCGGAACTGCTCAAGTGCGGTAGCGAGGCAGTCGACTATCTGGAGAAAAAGGGCCGCATCAAGCAAGCCGCGCAGCTGGCGGAAACCATGGAGCTGGCGCCGGAAGTCGCCGTGCGCCTGTGGTGCATGGCAGGCGACGTCGAACGGGCGGTGAAGCTGGCCCGGCTCGGCCAAGCGTTTGCCGCGGCGGTCCAGTTGCTGGAACGGCGCAAGAGTCCGCAGGCACCGGAGATGCGCTTGCTATGGGCCGAGGATCTGGCCATGCGCGGCCAGCTGAGCGAAGCGGCGGAAGCCATCTGGCCATTGCCGGAGC